>NZ_CM191260.1:0-5182500 GCF_041475665.2 Xanthomonas sp. NCPPB 4467
ATGGATGCTTGGCCCCGCTGTCTGGAACGTCTTGAAGCTGAATTCCCGCCCGAAGATGTCCACACCTGGTTGAAACCCCTGCAGGCCGAAGACCGCGGCGACAGCATCGTGCTGTACGCGCCGAACGCCTTCATCGTCGACCAGGTCCGTGAACGCTACCTGCCGCGGATCCGCGAATTGCTGGCGTATTTCGCCGGCAATGGCGAAGTGGCGCTGGCCGTGGGCTCGCGCCCCCGTGCGCCCGATCCGTTACCGGCACCGATGGCCGCGCCCAGTGCGCCGGTCGCCGCGCCGATCGTGCCGTTTGCCGGCAACCTGGATTCGCACTACACCTTCGCCAATTTTGTGGAAGGCCGTAGCAACCAGCTCGGTCTGGCGGCGGCAATCCAGGCGGCGCAGAAGCCGGGCGATCGCGCGCACAACCCGCTGCTGCTGTACGGAAGCACCGGGTTGGGCAAGACCCACCTGATGTTTGCCGCAGGCAACGCACTGCGCCAGGCCAATCCAGCCGCCAAGGTGATGTATCTGCGCTCGGAGCAGTTCTTCAGCGCGATGATCCGGGCGCTGCAGGACAAGGCGATGGACCAATTCAAGCGCCAGTTCCAGCAGATCGATGCGCTGTTGATCGACGACATCCAGTTTTTTGCCGGCAAGGACCGCACGCAGGAAGAGTTCTTCCACACCTTCAACGCGCTGTTCGATGGCCGCCAACAGATCATCCTGACCTGCGACCGCTACCCGCGCGAAGTCGAGGGCCTGGAGCCGCGGCTGAAGTCGCGTCTGGCCTGGGGCCTGTCGGTGGCGATCGATCCACCGGATTTCGAAACCCGCGCGGCGATCGTGCTGGCCAAGGCGCGCGAGCGCGGTGCCGACATTCCCGACGACGTGGCGTTTTTGATCGCCAAGAAGATGCGCTCGAACGTGCGCGATCTGGAAGGCGCGCTCAACACGCTGGTGGCACGCGCCAACTTCACTGGCCGTGCGATCACCGTGGAGTTCGCCCAGGAGACGCTGCGCGACCTGCTGCGGGCCCAGCAGCAGGCGATCGGCATCCCCAACATCCAGAAGACCGTGGCGGACTACTACGGGCTGCAGATGAAGGACCTGCTCTCCAAGCGGCGCACCCGTTCGCTGGCACGCCCGCGCCAGGTCGCGATGGCACTGGCCAAGGAACTGACCGAACACAGCCTGCCCGAGATCGGCGACGCGTTTGCCGGGCGTGACCACACCACCGTGCTGCATGCCTGCCGGCAGATCCGCACGCTGATGGAGGCCGATGGCAAGCTGCGCGAGGATTGGGAAAAGCTGATTCGCAAGCTCAGCGAGTGAGGGATTGCTGCCCTTGCCGGCACGTTTGGAAAAAAGCGTGGATGAGTTGGGGTCAAATGCGGGAGAATCTGTGGATAACGTTGCCCTGCAATCCGGGCGGAAAACTATCCACAGGTTTTCCTAGCAGACCAGGGGCATTAGTCCAACGGCTTTTGGGTGCTGAAATTCTTTTGGAAACAGAGAGTTATGGTGGTTATCCGCTGAAAACGGCCCTACCATCACCACCAAGCTTTTGATTTATCCATTATTTTTTAAAGCATAGGGGCACGGAACCACATGCGTTTTACACTGCAGCGCGAAGCCTTCCTCAAACCGTTGGCCCAGGTGGTCAACGTGGTCGAACGCCGTCAAACCCTGCCAGTCCTGGCAAACCTGCTGGTGCAGGTGAAGGACGGCCAGGTGTCGTTGACGGGCACGGACCTGGAAGTGGAAATGATCTCGCGCACGATGGTGGAAGACGCGCAGGATGGTGAAACCACGATCCCGGCGCGCAAACTGTTCGACATCCTGCGCGCCCTGCCCGATGGCAGCCGCGTCACCATCTCGCAGACCGGCGACAAGGTCACCGTGCAGGCCGGACGCAGCCGCTTCACCCTGGCGACGTTGCCGGCCAACGACTTCCCCTCGGTGGACGAAGTCGAGGCGACCGAACGCGTTGCCGTGCCGGAAGCGGCGTTGAAGGAGCTGATCGAACGTACGGCGTTTGCGATGGCCCAGCAGGACGTACGCTATTACCTCAATGGCTTGTTGTTCGATCTGCGCGACGGCCTGCTGCGCTGTGTGGCCACAGACGGTCACCGTCTGGCGCTGTGCGAAACCGAGTTGGAAAAAGCCGGCGGCGCCAAGCGCCAGATCATCGTGCCGCGCAAGGGCGTGACCGAGTTGCTGCGGTTGCTGGAAGCGGCCGACCGTGAGGTCGAGCTGGAAGTCGGTCGCAGTCATATCCGCGTCAAGCGCGGCGATGTGACCTTCACCTCCAAGCTCATCGATGGCCGTTTTCCGGATTACGAAGCGGTGATTCCGATCGGCGCCGACCGTGAGGTCAAGGTCGACCGCGAGGCGCTGCGTGCGTCGTTGCAGCGTGCGGCGATCCTGTCGAACGAGAAGTACCGTGGCGTTCGCGTGGAGGTATCTCCAGGCCAGTTGAAGATCAGCGCGCACAATCCCGAGCAGGAAGAGGCGCAGGAAGAAATCGAAGCTGATACCAAGGTCGACGATCTGGCAATCGGCTTCAACGTGAACTACCTGCTGGATGCGTTGTCGGCATTGCGCGACGAGCATGTGGTGATCCAGCTAAGAGACGCGAATTCGTCCGCCCTGGTGCGCGAGGCAAGCAGCGAGAAGTCCCGCCATGTGGTCATGCCGCTGCGTCTCTGACGTTGCGTTCCACGTGGAACATGAAAGCCCGGCGAGAGTCGGGCTTTTTTGTGTCCAGGGTGTCAGGTAGCGCCCGCGTGAGCTGAAGAGCTTCGGCAATGACCACAGCGAAGGGATTTGGGGGTGGGAAGAATCCGTTCCGCATGCAGAGGCTGTTCGCTGCAGATTGATGGGAAAATTGACGTTGCTTTACGTACGCCCGCATGACTCGTACGCCTCAGCGGTCTTGTCATCTTCCTAGCCGAAGTATGCTGGAATCAGCGCACAGCGCGGTCCCTGGGACGGCAATCGCACTGGCGCAACAAGCGTTGCAAGGGTATCTGCGTCAGTGGGCAGTCGGTGCACATCGCATGGCTTTCGTCCGACTAAGCGCGTCGAGACTAGGCGTGGGGTCACTTTGGTCGCATTAACGACCAGCTGCGCATGAAATCTACGCTGTCTCCGTTTTGCCAACGCACAGCATGACGCTCTCGCGTTTCGACTGCGCCGAGGCAAAGCGCTACATGTGAACCTCAGAATCTTTGTCTCAAGCTAAATGAGAATACAGAGAATTTCTTCCCTAAATGCGTTCTCCGATGTGATCGCCTTGCTGACCGCCGAACTTGTTCTGCGGAGTTCGGAGAACGGGCAGTTTTCACGAAGTCTGTTTTCGTGCTGCTCGAACGCACTTTTTTGACTTATGCACATCGAGCTTTGCTTTTAAAAATAGAAATAACTTAAGAGCTTGGTGGTGATGGTAGGGCCAGATTTCGCGTAGAAGTAGGTCAAGCTCTTGTTTTAATTGAACTTCATGGCCTCGAAACCCTGTGTTTTACCCCCTGATTACGGACTTGCAACCTGTGGATAAGCCGAAAGGCCTCTTCAAACGTTGATTTTGTCCCCAGGTTATCCCCAGGCTGTCCGGTCGAGCTTGCGCCTGGTCCTCGCGCGTATTTGGGGCCGATCACGTATCCTGCGCACCGACCGGGGATCCGGATCACAGCCCGGAGCAGATTGATCGATGCACGTCGTGCGGTTGTCCATCCATCGGCTTCGTCGCTTCGAGACAGTCGACCTCTACCCCGCCAGCAGCCTGAACTTGTTGACCGGTGACAACGGCGCCGGCAAGACCAGCGTGCTTGAAGCACTGCATTTGATGGCGTATGGCCGCAGTTTCCGTGGGCGGGTGCGCGATGGGCTGATCCAGCAAGGCGCCACCGATCTGGAAGTGTTCGTCGAATGGCGCGAACGCATCGGAGAAGCCGGGGAACGCACACGACGTGCAGGCTTACGCCACAGTGGGCAGGAATGGACGGGGCGGCTTGATGGGGAGGACGTTGCGCAACTCGGCTCGCTTTGCGCCGCACTGGCGGTGGTCACGTTCGAACCGGGAAGTCATGTCCTCATCAGCGGTGGCGGTGAGCCGCGCCGTCGGTTCCTGGATTGGGGTTTGTTCCACGTGGAACCTGACTTTCTGGCGCTTTGGCGTCGTTACGCGCGGGCACTCAAGCAGCGCAATGCCCTGCTTAAACAGGGAGCGCAGCCGCGGATGCTCGATGCCTGGGATCATGAGCTTGCCGAATCAGGGGAAACGCTGACCTCCAGACGCTTGCGCTACCTCGATCGGCTACAGGAACGCCTGGTACCGGTCGCCAATGCGATTGCTCCCTCACTTGGGCTGTCTGCGCTGGAGTTCGCGCCGGGTTGGAAGCGCCACGAGGTCTCGCTGGCGGACGCACTCCTGCTGGCGCGCGACCGCGACCGCCAGAACGGATACACCTCGCAAGGCCCGCATCGCGCCGACTGGGCGCCCCGCTTTGACGCGCTTCCCGGCAAGGACGCGCTGTCGCGTGGCCAAGCCAAGCTGACCGCCCTGGCCTGCCTGCTCGCTCAGGCCGAGGATTTCGCGCACGAGCGCGGCGAGTGGCCAGTGATTGCGCTGGATGACCTCGGCTCTGAGCTCGATCGGCACCATCAGGCCAGCGTGCTGCAGCGCCTTGCCGCCGCACCAGCGCAAGTGCTGATCACTGCGACGGAAACGCCTCCCGGCCTGGCTGAGGCCGGCAAACTTCTGCATCGGTTCCACGTGGAACACGGCAACGTCAGCCCTGGGGTCGCGGCTGACTAAAGGCACCTAGCCAAGTGGAGCGAGTCACCGTCAGGCCGGGTGGACGGCGCGTTCAGGCCTGGAGTGGACGAGCAGGACAGGCGCACCACACCCCAGCCGCGCCAACCTGGCCACGGGGAACGTGCCTTTGACAGACGCGCCAAGCCCACGGCCAGAGCGGGCCGACTGGTATAATTAACGGGCTATCCCCCTTTTCCCACGGTGCGAAGCGGCGTGTTGCCGTTGGCGCCCGTGTTGTGGAGTTAACGGCACGCGCATGACCGACGAACAGAACACCCCGACGACACCCAACGGCACTTACGACTCCAGCAAGATCACCGTGCTACGCGGCCTGGAAGCCGTCCGCAAGCGCCCCGGCATGTACATCGGTGACGTCCATGACGGCACCGGCCTGCATCACATGGTGTTCGAAGTGGTCGACAACTCCGTCGACGAAGCCTTGGCTGGCCACGCCGACGACATCGTGGTGAAGATTCTGGTCGATGGCTCGGTGGCGGTGTCCGACAACGGGCGCGGTGTGCCGGTCGACATCCACAAGGAAGAAGGCGTCTCGGCGGCCGAGGTGATCCTCACCGTGCTGCATGCCGGTGGCAAGTTCGATGACAACAGCTACAAAGTGTCCGGCGGCCTGCACGGCGTGGGCGTGTCGGTGGTTAACGCGTTGTCCGAGCACCTGTGGCTGGACATCTGGCGCGACGGGTTCCACTACCAGCAGGAATACGCGCTGGGCGAGCCCCAGTACCCGCTCAAGCAGCTGGAAGCCTCGACCAAGCGCGGCACCACGTTGCGCTTCAAGCCGGCCGTGGCCATCTTCAGCGATGTCGAGTTTCACTACGACATCCTGGCGCGCCGCCTGCGCGAACTGTCGTTCCTCAATTCCGGCGTCAAGATCGCGCTGATCGACGAGCGCGGCGAAGGCCGTCGCGACGATTTCCATTACGAAGGCGGCATCCGCAGCTTCGTCGAGCATCTGGCACAGCTCAAGTCGCCGCTGCACCCCAACGTGATCTCGGTAACCGGCGAGCACAACGGCATCGTGGTGGACGTGGCCCTGCAATGGACCGACGCCTACCAGGAAACCATGTACTGCTTCACCAACAACATCCCACAGAAGGATGGCGGCACCCACTTGGCCGGCTTCCGTGCAGCGCTGACGCGCGTGTTGAGCCAGTACATCGAGCAGAACGGCATCGCCAAGCAGGCCAAGGTCGCGCTGACCGGCGACGACATGCGCGAAGGCATGATCGCGGTGCTGTCGGTGAAGGTGCCCGACCCCAGCTTCTCTTCGCAGACCAAGGAAAAGCTGGTCAGCTCGGACGTGCGCCCGGCGGTGGAAAATGCCTTCGGTGCGCGCCTGCAGGAGTTCCTGCAGGAGAATCCGAACGAAGCCAAGGCCATCACCGGCAAGATCGTCGATGCCGCGCGTGCGCGCGAAGCCGCCCGCAAGGCGCGCGATCTGACCCGCCGCAAGGGCGCGCTGGACATCGCCGGCCTGCCGGGCAAGCTGGCCGACTGCCAGGAAAAAGATCCGGCGCTGTCGGAACTGTTCATCGTCGAGGGTGACTCGGCAGGTGGCTCGGCCAAGCAAGGCCGTAACCGCAAGAACCAGGCGGTGCTGCCGCTGCGCGGCAAGATCCTCAACGTCGAGCGTGCGCGCTTCGACCGCATGCTGGCCTCCGACCAGGTCGGCACACTGATCACCGCGCTCGGCACCGGCATCGGCCGCGACGAGTACAACCCGGACAAGCTGCGCTACCACCGCATCATCCTGATGACCGACGCCGACGTGGACGGCTCGCACATCCGCACCCTGCTGCTGACGTTCTTCTACCGGCAGATGCCGGAGCTGATCGAGCGCGGCTACATCTACATCGGCCTGCCGCCGCTGTACAAGCTCAAGCAGGGCAAGAGCGAGCTGTATCTGAAGGACGACGCGGCGCTGAATGCGTACCTTGCCAGCAACGCGGTCGAAGGCGCAGCCTTGATTCCGGCCACCGACGAGCCGCCGATCACCGGCGAAGCGCTGGAGAAGCTGCTGTTGCTGTACACCGGCGCCAACGAGGCGATCGCCCGCAACGCACATCGTTACGACCCGGCCCTGCTCACCGCGCTGATCGACCTGCCGCCGCTGGATGTGGCGCAACTGCAGGCCGAAGGCGATGTGCATCCCACCCTGGATGCGCTACAGGCGGTGCTCAACCGCGGCACCCTGGGCACTGCGCGTTACCAGTTGCGCTTCAATCCGGCGACGGAAAACACCGCCGCAACCCTGGTCGCCATCCGCCGGCACATGGGTGAGGAGTTCACCCAGGTGCTGCCCATGGGCGCGTTCGAAAGCGGCGAGCTGCGTCCGCTGCGCGAAGTGTCGCTGGCACTGAACGACCTGATCCGCGAAGGTGCGCAGATCGTGCGTGGCAACAAGACCCACCCGATCACCAGCTTCGCCCAGGCGCACGCCTGGCTGTTGGAAGAGGCCAAGCGCGGCCGTCAGGTGCAGCGCTTCAAGGGCCTGGGCGAAATGAATGCCGAGCAGTTGTGGGAAACCACGGTCAACCCGGACACACGCCGGCTGTTGCAGGTGCGCATCGAGGACGCGGTGGCCGCGGACCAGATCTTCAGCACCTTGATGGGCGATGTGGTGGAGCCGCGGCGCGACTTCATCGAGGACAACGCGCTGAAGGTGTCCAACCTGGATATCTGAGCCGCCTGTGTCTTACCGGCGCAACGCTGCGGCGTTGTGCCGGCGACCCGGTGTTTTCAGGACGACGATGAGCACAGACCTTCCGCTCTCCCCGGCACCGCGCCCCGCTGCCGGCCGCCCCCCGCTGCCTCCCGTGCTGCTCGGTTTCGCGATCGACGTGTTGATCGCTGTCGGCCTGTTGCTCAGCCTGAGCGTGGCCGGTTTTGCGATCTGGGGGGCGATACGGGGCATCGGGTACGCGCAGACCGCCAAGGCGCAGGGCCTGACGCCCTCTCCTGCCGAGGTCATGGCCGCCATCGGCCAACCCGGGGTGATGGTGCAATTGCTCACTGCCCTGGTCAGCACCGCCACGCCGGCGGTGCTGCTGTACTACTGGCGTCGCCGCGCCACGCCCGTTGAGCAGGTGGCCTCGCGCGCAGCGGCACGCCGTGCGTCCACCTGGGGCTGGACCGCGCTGATCGCCATTGCGGTCTTTGTGCTCAGCAACTTGGTCAGCGTGGCCGCCTCGGCACTGGGGATCAAACCGGTGCCGACCAATCTGCCGCTGATGGAAGAAGCCATCCAGCAGTGGCCGTGGGCCCTGGTGCTGTTCGCGGTGGTGATTGCCCCGGCCTACGAGGAACTGTTGTTTCGGCGTGTGTTGTTCGGTCGCCTGCTGGCCGCCGGCCGCCCCTGGCTGGGGGTCGTCCTGAGCGGCGCACTGTTTGCGCTGGTGCATGAAGTCCCAGGCATCAGCGGCAATGGCCCGGCCGCCATCGCGCAGCTCTGGCTGGTCTACGGCAGCATGGGCGCAGCATTCGCCTGGCTGTACTGGCGCACCGGCACGCTGTGGGCGCCGATCGCCGCGCACGGTATCAACAACGCCACCGCCCTGGCCGCGCTGTACTTTTTCGGGATCGGCTAAGCCGGCTCAGCCCCGCGACTGGTGCTTCCAGGCCAGTGGAGTCGGCGCTTGTGATCCATCTGCCCGGCACGTTCGCCGCCACACCGAGCGCCCCATGAGCGTCTATCTGATCGCTGATCGCTGCGTTTTGCTGGCCGATCCAGGCCGCTTGACGAAAAGTTAAGACGAGCCTGCCAAAATGGTCGCCTGAGTCAGGGGGATCGAATGAAAGCCAGGCTGTTGATCGTTGTTGCCGTGCTCGCGTTGACGGCATGTGCCACCACAACTTCGCCGACCGGCCGCCGACAGGTGGTGGGTGGGGTGTCGCAGGAGCAGCTCGACCAGTTGGGCGCGCAGTCGTTCGCGCAGACCAAGGCCAAGGAAAAAGTCAGCACCGACGGCAAGCAGAACGCCTACGTGCAGTGCGTGGTCAATGCACTGGTGGCGCAATTGCCGCCGCAATGGCGCGAAACCAAGTGGGAAACCGCTTTGTTCGTCGATGACGAAGCCAACGCCTTCGCCTTGCCTGGCGGCAAGGTCGGGGTCAACACCGGCATCTTCACTGTGGCCAGGACGCAGGACCAGCTGGCTGCCGTGCTGGGGCACGAAATCGGGCACGTGATTTCGCGCCACCATGAAGAACGCATCACCCGCCAGCTCGGCGCACAGACCGGCCTGGGCATCATCGGCGCCCTTGCTGGCGCAGCCTATGGCGATGGCGCGGCCAGTGCGGTGAACCAGGTCGGCGGCATGACCGCGCAGACGGTGTTCCTGCTGCCCGGCTCGCGCACCCAGGAAAGCGAAGCTGACGTGGTCGGTCAGCGCCTGATGGCGCAAGCCGGCTTCGACCCGGCCCAGGCGGTCACGCTGTGGCAGAACATGATGGCTGCCAGCGGCAGTCGCCAACCGCAATGGCTGTCCACCCACCCCGACCCGACCAACCGCATTCGCGAGCTGCAGGCCGACGTCAATCAGCTCGAACCGGTGTACCAGCAGGCTCGGCAGGCCGGACGCGCTCCACGGTGCGGTTAGGTGCTTGGCGAAGGGACGCTGCCATCGATGCTGACGTGTATCCAAGATCGTCCAGTTGCCTGCTGCTGCAGGCGCGTAGTGACGCGCAGCCGCCACCGCACGCTCACTTCCGATGCCTTACCGTTAGCCGCCCTAAGCGCATGCCCTACGTCCCGATTGCCGCACCACAACATGGAAACCGTTTTCGGGAACTGAGACTTTCTGCTAAGTTTGCCGGCTCAGATTTTTCGTACAGCTTCCATTCCGCTTTTCGCACCGCCCAACGGCGGCTCGTCCGAGGTGAAACATGAAACTGCTCAACCGCAAGCAAGCCCTGTTGTCCCTGTTCATCGCAGCGTCCCTGGGCGGGGCTGTGGTGACCGATGCGGTCGCGCAGTCGGACCGCTCTTCCGAGCGTGCCGCGCGTAAGTCCAAGGGCAACGGCAAGGCCGAAGAACTGTATCCGCAGTCGACCCGTCAGGCACCGACGATCAAGCCGTCGTCCAAGTTGAGCAGCAAGCTGCAGAAGCTGATCGAAACCTTCAACAAGGGCGAAGATTACCCGGGCGTGCGCAGCCAGGCCGACGAGATCCTGGCCAACAGCGCCGCCAACGAAGCCGACAAGGCGCTGGCCGCCCAGTTGGCCGCGCAGGCCGCCTACAACTTGGACGACACCGCCGGCGCCAAGAAGTATCTGCAACAGGCCATCGGCCTGAATGCGCTGGACAACAACGGCCAGTTCCAGTCGATGTTGATGCTGGCGCAGCTGCAGCTGCAGGACGATCAGCAGGCCGAAGGTCTGGCCACGCTGGACAAGTATCTGGACGAGAGCAAGTCGCAGCGTCCGGAAGACCTGATCCTCAAGGGTCAGGCGCTGTACCAGGCTGAGCGCTACAAGGAAGCGATTCCGGTATTGAAGCAGGCCATCGCCGCCTCGCCCGAGCCGAAGGACACCTGGAACCAGTTGCTGATGGCCTCGTACGCCGAAGCTGGCCAGACCGGTGAAGCCGTGGCCGCCGCCGAGGCACTCGCCGCCAAGACGCCCAACGACAAGAAGGCCCAACTCAATCTGGCCAGCATGTACATGCAGGCCGATCAGATGGACAAGGCTGCCGGCGTGATGGACAAGCTGCGTGCCGCGGGCCAGTTGACCGAAGAAAAGGAATACAAGCAGTTGTATTCCATCTACGCCAACACCGAGAACAAGGAAAAGGACGTCATCGCGGTCATCAATGAAGGTATGCAAAAAGGCATCCTCAAGCCCGATTATCAGACATACCTTGCGCTGGCACAGTCCTATTACTACAGCGAGGATGTGCCGAAGGCGATCGAGAACTGGCAGAAAGCCGCACCGCTTTCCAAGGACGGCGAGACCTATCTGAATCTGGCCAAGGTGCTGCATTCGGAAGGTCGCATCCCGGAGGCCAAGCAGGCCGCGCAGCAGGCGATCGCTAAGGGCGTCAAAAAACCCGAAGACGCCAAGAAGATCATCAACCTGAAGTAGAAAAGAAAATAAACCCCCGAAATCCCTGTGTTTTTAGTGGTTACAGGACTCGGGATTGGTATAAGCTTGGGAGTTCCTGCGGTGTCAAAGCCGTCCGAAAACCTGGGGATCATCACAGTGATCCGGGCCCCCACTGAAAGAGCCATTGGCGCATGACGGAACAACTCGTTATCCACAGGCATGACTATGATGCCGGGAACCAGGGTCTGAGCTGGGCCCGCATTATCGGTATTGCTTTTGTAATTGCCCTGCACCTCACTGCACTGATGATGTTGCTGATCCCTGCAGTGGCGCCGAAGGCTCCGGCAGAGAAGGAGCGCACCACCATGGTGACCCTGGTGGATGCACCACCTCCTCCCCCGCCGCCGCCGCCGCCGCCGCCGCCGGAAGACAAGCCGCCACCGCCGGTCAAGAATCTGTCGCCGCCGAAGCCGTCACCGGTTCCGCCGCCGCCGGAAGCGCCGGTGGTCGATGTTCCCGAACCGCGTCCTAGCGATATCGTCACGCCGCCGAGCCCGCCGTCTCCGCCGCAACCGCCGAGTGACATCGGCGCCAGTGTCGATATCTCGTCCAAGAACATGAACCCGCCGAAGTACCCGCCAGCAGCGTTCCGTGCCGGCGTCCAAGGTGAGGTCATCCTGATCGTGGATGTGGATGCGAGCGGCAACGTGACCAATGTGTCGGTCGAAAAGTCCAGCCGCAACCGCGACCTTGACCGTGCCGCGATGGACGCAGCACGCAAGTGGAAGTTCAACGCTTCCACTGTCAACGGGCAGAAAGCCGCCGGACGTGTCCGCGTCCCGGTCAACTTTGCTCTGAACTGATCCCACGGGCCGGCTACGGCCGGCCCAGGATCCTGTCTTCCTTTCGCTCCACCCTTCATCACCACACACAACAAAGGTAAGCGTCATGCTGCAGGAATTCTTTATCGCCGCCGCTGCAGGGGGCTCCAATCCGTCGGCCGCTCTGTCGCAGATGGGCTTCGAGCACTTGATCACGGAAATGACCTCCAGCCCCGGCGACTTCGCCGTGTCTTGGGTCGTGTTGATCACCCTGATCGCTATGTCCGCCGCCTCCTGGTACTGGACTGTCATCAACATCTTCCGCGCCACCCGCCTGAAGAGCGCGGCTGACCGCGTCACCACCGCATTCTGGGATGCCCCGAATGCCCAGGACGCGATCCGCGCAATGGAAGAACAGCCAGCTTCCGAGCCGTTCTCGAAGATCGCGCTGGACGCAGCCCAGGCTGCTGCTCACCACCAGCGTGCCGAAGGCAGCACCGGTGGTCTGGGCGAGAGCCTGAGCCGTTCGGAGTTCGTCGACCGCGCCCTGCGTCAGGCCGTGACCCGCGAAAGCACCAAGCTGCAGTCGGGCATGACCCTGCTGGCCACCGTCGGTGCGACCGCGCCGTTCGTCGGTCTGCTCGGTACCGTGTGGGGCATCTATGGCGCGCTGATCAAGATCGGTGCAACCGGTTCGGCCTCCATCGACGCCGTTGCCGGCCCGGTGGGTGAAGCGCTGATCATGACCGCGATCGGTCTGTTCGTCGCTATCCCGGCCGTGTTCGCGTTCAACTTCTTCTCCAAGGTCAACAGCTCGGTGATCGCCAAGTTCGACACCTTTGCTCACGACCTGCACGACTTCTTCGCCACCGGTTCGCGCGTTCGCTAATCCGGTCGTAAAGAACGCCTTCGCAACGATTTAGACGGAGCCCGTTATGGCCTTCAGTAGTGGAAACAGCGGTGGCCCGATGGCCGACATCAATGTGACGCCCCTGGTGGACGTCATGCTGGTGCTGCTGATCATCTTCATCATTACGGCACCGCTGATGTCCCATAAGGTCAAGGTGGAGCTGCCAGAGGCCAACTTGATCCAGAAGGAAGATGCGGAGAAACGCGCCGCGCCGATCACTCTGGCCGTCAAGGAAGATGGGTCGCTGTACTGGAACGACGAGCCGATTTCCAAGGAAGCCCTGGAGTCGCGCCTGTCCACCGCAGCACAGCAGACCCCTCAGCCGCCGCTCAACCTGCGCGGCGACCGCACGACCAAAATGCGTACGATCAACGAGATCACCAAGATCGCGCAGGGTCAGGGCATGCTGGACGTCGGTTTCGTTGCAACCAAAGTGAAGGGGCAGTAAGCCATGGCATTTAGTACTGGTGGAAGCCGTGGGCCGATGGCCGACATCAACGTCACGCCCCTCGTGGACGTGATGCTGGTGCTGCTGATCATCTTCATTGTGACCGCGCCGATCATGACGTATCCGATCGCCGTGGATCTGCCGCAGCGGGTGCTCAACCCGCCACCGCAGACGACTGAGCCGCCGCCGCCGATCGAATTGCGGATCGACGCGAGCAACCAGGTGTTCTGGAACAACAGCCCGACGCCGGTTGATCAGTTGCAGCAGAAGATGGAAGAAGTGGTCCAGGCCGATCCGACCAATCAGCCGGAACTGCGCATCGATGCAAATCAGGATGCGGAGTACGAAGTGATGGCGAAGGTACTGGCCGCTGCGAAGAACTCGCAGATGAAGAAAATCGGTTTCATGCAGCAGTAAACGCATCTGCAATACCGCAACACAACAGTCATGACGCGACTGCAACGCCACCGGCAACGGTGGCGTTTTTTTTGCCTGCGACATGTGGGTTGGTGACAGCGCATCTGCGATCTCATCTGCTTGATCACATGAGAAAGCAGGTGGACTGTTCTCCTTGCAGGCGCGAGATACCGAGAATAGCCGGAAGCGATTTAGAAGAGCTAACAAAACGGCTGTGCTCACCGCCACGTGGACGCGGCTGGTGGTCGGGAGCGGCATGCACCACTCGTACACTCCGGTTTTTAGCGCACCATCCACACCGCTTGACAACTGCTCGCTACGTTCTGTTGGCCGTTCTTTATGCAGAAGACTTCTCATTGCAGATAATGTCAATGAAAGCGACTTTCTCGCTTCGAGATTATCTTTGCTTAATCCGCACCGCTCTCTGAAATGGTGGCGACTACCAATGACGCGGGCAAGGCGGTATATGTGTGTACAAACGCCTGGCGTTGCGTAGAGCCACATAAAGACCAATCAGAGAGCAACGTCGGATGTTTACACATTGTGGATCGACACTTTTGGGCGATGAGTTAGACAACAGCTAGCTACACAACACATTGCATGCAGCCGGACCACGAATCCAAACGTTTATGCGATCAGCTATGCGTCTGCTTGGGCGCGCGATTCTTCGCAGAAACACCCCGCTCCCACGTTCACGGCCGTCAATGCTGCTACAAAACTCGATGCCTCTTCCATGGCGTGTTTCCAGGTGTATGCTCGGCCATGCAACACCCACGATCACAACGGCACCGGAGGCAGTCATGGCTTTCAGTACAACAGGGAATCGGGGACCACTGGCGGAGATCAATGTCACGCCGCTGGTGGATGTCATGTTGGTGTTGTTGATCATCTTTATCGTCACCGCGCCGATGGTGACGCGCACGATCACGCTGGATCTGCCGCAGTCCACCCGCCAGCCGCGCGTGCCGCTGGAGCCGCCTGCACCGATCGCCTTGCGGCTCGATGCCGACGGCCAGGTGTTCTGGAATGCCAGCCCGGTGAGCTTGCAGGACCTGCAGCCGCGTTTGATCGAACAGATGCGCCAGACGGCCGGCAATCAGCCGGAGGTACGTATCGCTGCCAATCAGGATGCCCAATACGCGGTTCTGGCCAAGGTGCTGGCAGCAGCCAAGAACGCGCAGGTAGAGCGCATCGCTTTCGTGCAATAAGTCGCGAAGGGACAGCGCGTGCAGTGCAGGCGTCCGACCGGCTCACGCAGCGTAGCTCGATACGCTGCGTGAGCCAGTCGCGATGGATGTGGAAACAATGCAGCACCGCTCGCCCATCCGACTGGCTTGCCGTGACGCATCGTTGGCAGCGTTACAGTCTGCGGTGTGGGTTGATCCTCAGGCGCCGCGGCGTGTGCATCCCCGTCCTGGCGCCAAGCGGCGTTCTTCTCTGGCCTTGCTTGTCTGCGGCCAACAGGCTGCGGCCAACCGGCCGGACGGCGTAGAGAGAGTATTTGGCAGACCTTGAGTGGTTAACAGACTAGATCGGAAAATAGACCTACTACGCAGCCAACAGGCGGGCGCGGCTGGTGCGTGATTCGGCATGTACCACGCATGCATTGCGGCTCTGAGTGCGCTGTGTACACCCACCTGCCCACTGCTCACTACGTTCTCTTGACAGTTTTTGGAAGGTGCACGCAAGCGTCGCTGCAAGGCGCATCGTCTAACGCAGCCACTCGGTGCGCCGCGCAGCTTTGGCGAACCAAACACCGAATACGAAAAACACAGCTACGAAAACTACACGCGATGGCCTACGTGTGCGTACCCACGCCGCGCAGCAGCTGCACATATGCCCGCACGGTCGCATCCAGGCCTGCATACAAGGCCTCGCTGATCAGCGCGTGGCCGATCGACACTTCCAGCACGCCGGGCACGGTGGCGAGAAAATCGCCAAGGTTGGTTTGCGATAGATCATGCCCGGCGTTGATTCCCAAGCCTGCGGCAGAGGCACGCCGTGCGGCGTCGGCAAACAGAGCCAGTTCGGTCTGCGGCTGCCCGCTGACATGCGCGTGCGCGTACGGACCGGTGTACAACTCGATACGGTCCGCCCCCAGCGCGGCAGCCTGGTCAAGACGCGGATTGCCGGCATCCACAAACAGGCTGACCCGGCTACCGAGCGCCTTGAACGCAGCGATCAGTTCGCCCAGGTGCGCGGTGTCCTGCGCAAAATCGAAACCGTGGTCGGAGGTCAGCTGTCCATCGCCGTCGGGTACCAAGGTGACCTGCTCCGGGCGTGTGGCACGGCACAGCTCCAGCAGCCCCGGATAGCCGGCGCGCGGCGGTGCGAATGGATTGCCTTCGATATTGAACTCGACACCGTGCTCGCGCGTGAGCGCGCTCAGCGCCAGCACGTCGTCGGCGCGGATATGCCGTTGGTCCGGACGCGGATGCACGGTAATGCCGTGCGCGCCGGAGGCGATGCAGGTGCGTGCCGCCTGCACCACATCGGGGTCGTGCCCACCGCGGGAGTTGCGCACTACCGCGATCTTGTTGACGTTGACGCTGAGCTGGGTCACGACATCGTTCTCTAAGCTTGCGGCTCGCCGTCGCGGGTTGCTGCCAGCGCCGCGGCCTTGCGGGCCTCGGCCAGCTCGCGCAGCCGGCGCAGTTCGGCCGGGTCGATCATGCTGCTGGTGTCGCGCTGGGTATCGTCCATGCGCGCGGCGAACCAGCCGCGGGTCCACAACAGCAGCAACAGCAACGCCACCAATAGCGACACCACCAGCAACCACACGTGCGGCGTGCTGAAAGCCAGCACCAGCGCACCCAGTGCCATAAGCAGAAACAGCCAGTGCATGACGAGCTCCCCAATGAGTGGCGGCAGTGTAGCGCCGCGCCCGCTCTGGTTCCACGTGGGCCGGGGGCGGCTCAGAGCAACGGCGACAGCAGCCGCGCGAAGGCTTCGGGCAGACGCGAGCGCCACAGCGGACGGCGATGCACAAAGCGCACTTCCTGCGCCTGTTGCATGTCGGTGTCGATCATCCCGGCCAGCTCGGCGGCCACCGCCTGGTCGCGGAACAGCATCGACAGCTCGAAATTCAGCCGAAAGCTGCGGCTGTCGAAATTGGCGCTACCGACGATGCAGACCTCGTCGTCGGCCAGCAGCGCCTTGGTGTGCAGCATGCGCGGGCCGTACTCGTAGATGCGCACGCCGGCTTCGAGCAGTTCGTCGAAATACGAGCGCGCGGCATAGGTCACCAGGCGCGAGTCGCTGACGCGCGGCACCAGCAGGCGCACGTCCAGGCCGCCCAGCGCGGCCGAGGTCAACGCCATGCGCGCGGCCTCGCCGGGAACGAAATACGGCGTGACCAGCCAGACCCGGTGCTTGGCCTCGTGGATGGCGGCGACCATCAGGCGGTGGATGGCTTCCCACGACGAATCCGGCCCGGACACCAGCACCTGTGCATCCACCATGCCCTGCGCGCGCGTGGGCACCTCTTCTGGCCAGAGCTGCTGGCCGTGGAAGGCGGCGCGCTTCTGCCGGGTGGCATACAGCCAGTCTTCCAGGAAGACCAGCTGCAGGCTGCGCACCACGTGGCCCTGCAAGCGCACATGCAGGTCGCGGTAGGCATCGCTACGCACCTGCTCGTTCTCTTCGTCGGTGACGTTGATGCCACCGGTGAAGCCGATGCGGCCGTCGACCACCAGCAGCTTGCGGTGGGTACGCAGGTTCAGCCATGGCCGCTTGAAGGGCTTGAGGAACTGCGACGGATGGAACCAGGCGGTTTCCACACCGGCATCGCGCAGCGTGCGCAGCGCGCGCCGGGTCATCGCCGAGGAGCCGATCGCGTCCATCAACAGGCGCACCTTCACCCCGGCGCGGGCGCGTTCCATCAGCGCATCGCAGATCGCGGTGCCGCTGTGGTCGGGCTGGAAGATGTAGTACTCCAGATGGATGTGGTCGCGAGCGCTGCGGATCGCTTCGATGATGGCCGCATAGGTCGCCGCGCCATCCACTAGCCAATGCACTTCGGTGGCGCTGCTCGGCGCCAGCCCGGTGGTGGACTGGGCGATCTTGGCCAGCTCGGTGCAATCGGCATCCGGCGGGCAGACGCTGCTGTAGCTTTCCATCCCCGAACGCGAGCGCCCGCGCCGCAGCCGCTGGCGTTTCACTTTTTGCGGGCCAAGCCAGTAATAGATCAGCAGCCCCAGGTACGGCAACGCGGCCAACGACAGCACCCAACTCAGCGTGGCCACCGGCTCGCGCTTCTGCAGCACGATCCAGCTGGCGATCCACAGCAGGTAGAGCACGTAGGCGGCGAGGAGGAGCGCTTCGAGATGGGGAATGTTGGCCAGCCAATCCCACGCGCCCTGAGCAAATGCGAGCATGCGCGGATTCTACGGCGCGTGCGCCTTGCTGCGATGACCGTGGCGCCAATGCGGTGGCGCATCGACACCGGCCTGAAAGCTTCATTGTGTCGAACGCCTGGTCGCGGCGTATGAGACCTGCCGGCCGTACGATGCGTCGATGGCAAGCGCAATCAAGGGCCGGGGTGCGACCGGTTATCTGCCCGGACGGTTCGAGGTCACCACCGAGCAGGCTGTGGACGATGGCTGGCACGTGGACGACAGCGAGGAGTTCGCTGCAGGCGTGCTGCGCACGCAGGTCACGGAGGAGACCGCGCGCAGCATCATCAGCCGCAACCAGTCGCCGGACATCGGCTTCTCGCAATCGGTCAACCCGTATCGCGGCTGCGAGCACGGCTGCAGTTACTGCTTTGCGCGGCCCTCGCACGCGTATCTCAATCTGTCGCCCGGGCTGGATTTCGAGACCAAGCTGTTCGCCAAGACCAACGCGCCGGACCTGCTGCGGCGCGAGTTGGCGCGGCCAAGCTATGTGCCCAGCCCGATCGCGCTGGGCATCAACACCGATGCGTATCAGCCGATCGAGCGCAAGCGCGCACTGACGCGGCAATTGATCGAAGTACTGTGGGAAACGCGGCACCCGTTCACGCTGATCACCAAAAATGCGTTGGTGACACGCGATCTGGATCTGCTTGCACCGTTGGCGCGCGAGAATTTGGTCAACGTGTATTTTTCGGTGACCACGCTGGACCCGCAGGTGTCGGCCAAGCTGGAGCCGCGTGCCTCCGCACCGCATGCGCGTCTGCGCGCGATGCGCACCCTGCACGAGGCCGGCGTGCCGGTGGGCGTGATGGCCGCGCCGGTGATCCCGTGGATCAACGACCATGAGCTGGAAGCGATTCTGCAGGCCGCTGCCGACGCGGGTGCGAGCAGTGCCGGCTATGTGCTGCTGCGGCTGCCGCACGAAGTGGCGCCCTTGTTCCGCGACTGGCTGCAGACCCATCACCCGCAGCGCGCCGCGCATGTGATGAGCACCATCCAGCAGCTCCGCGGCGGCAAGGATTACGCCAGCAGCTTCGGCACCCGCTTGCGTGGGCAAGGCGTGTATGCCGATCTGCTGGCGCGCCGCTTTGCGCTCGCGCATCGCCGCGCAGGATTCGAGACGCGCGCGATGCCGGCACTGGACTGCAGCGCCTTCCGCCGCCCTGCCGCCCCGGCCAAGCCGGTACCCGACTCGCCGCAGGGGCAGTTGTTTTAGCTGCCGGGATTGGGGAGTTGGGATTTGGGATTCGCAACGGCAGTGGCGCTTCTACCGATCAGTTCCGCTTGGCTGATATGAAACGTCTGCAATGTCTGGGGCGATCTGGTTGATCGCGATGAACGTGCTGTTGTCACTCGCGCAGACACGCGGATCAACCCAAGACGGCTGTTCTGGCAGTAGCAATCAGCCATAGGAATGAAAGCCGCCAGGCAACAGCAACGACGCGCCGCTGTTGCCGTTGCGATTCCCCACTCCCGATTCCCTATTCCCCGCCGTAAAGCGCCTGCGCCGATTGGAACAGGATCCAGCTGGTGGCGATGAACTTGTCGCCGCCGACCGGGCGGTTGCCGCGGTGGGTGTGGGTGAAGGCAGTGGGGGCGATCAACAGGCTGCCGGTGCGCGGGCGGGCCTTGCGTTGCTGGAACAGGAATTCGGTTTCGCCCTGCTCGAAGTCCTCGTTGAGATACAGCGTCCACAGCAGGTGCCGATGCAGCGTGTCGGCGCTGGCATCGCGTGGATACAGCTCGCAATGCCAATACGGGTAGCCGCCCTGGTCGGCGGTGTACCACTGCAGATTGATCGCGCCCGGACGCAGGCAAGTGCGCGCCAGATCGCCCAGCGCCTGGTCGCTCATCTGCGCGATGTCCTCGGCCACCAGCCGATGCGGTGTACCGTCGGCGGTGGTGACCTGCAGCATCAACGGCGAGATCAGCGCCTGCGGATACTGGCGCAGATAGGTCAGCACACCGTCGAACACCGCCTGTTGCAGGCGGCTTTCCACTTCGGCCCACTCGGCCACACCGCTGATGCGTAGATCGCGGCTGTGTTTGAGTTCGGGAAACACGCCGCCACCGATGCGGCCCGGATGCAGCTGCTGACTGTCGCGCATGCGCTGCACGATCGCGGCGCAATCGGCGGCAGAGATGGCGTTGTCGGTGATCTGGATAAAGTCGGGTTGGCTCATGCGCACGACCATAGCAATGTAAACGCGCTGCGGTAAGCAGCGTGATCAAAGGATTTCCAATGCGTCGAGCCTCATGCATTGACGCTCGGAAGTCCGCGCGCCTTCGATCACCGTGCTGCGTCGGCGGAATGTCGCCCATCACTGATCGCCGTCGCTTTGTTAGGTCGGCGGCGTCGCGCTGTGATTGCGGAGATGACGTAGCCCCAAAACGGCCAGCAACAAGATCACCGCGCAACGCGTCCGTCGATGCAGCTTATCGGCCCAGCCGCCCAGTGTGCCCACGCACCATGCCAACACACAGCCCCCAAAGAAAAACCCCGCCGAAGCGGGGTTTTTCTTCACACAACGCGGTTTGCGACGATCAGAACTTGTAGTTGATCGAGGCAGCCAGGATGTTGCCCTGCACATCGTAGCTACCCGCCAGGCGGTCGCCGGTGGCGCTGCGGGTGTCGCTGGTGGGGTCGCTGACAAACAGATGGGTGTAACCGAAGTTGTATTCGGCCTGCTGCGACGGACGCCAGCTCAGACCCAGCGAGACCCACTTGCGGCTGGAATCGGGCACGCGCACGTCACGGTGCTCGGCGGTGGTCGGGGTCTGGTCGTAGGCCAGGCCGCCACGCAGAGTCAGCGTGTCGCTCATGCGGTAGTCGGCACCGATCGAGGCGAAGGTGGTGTCGCGGTAGGAGAAGTCCAGCACGCTGTCGGGCTGGTTGGAGGCGAAGTCCACGGTCACCTGGTCGAACTTGCTCCAGGCGGTGCGGGTGACGTCGGCCATGATCGACCACTGCTCGTTCACGTTATGCGTGAAGCTGGCGGTGGCGCTGGCGGGCAGCTTGACCGTGGCGCGACCCTTGGTGTCGATGAAGGTGCCCGGTGCGGCGCGGGCAAGCACGGCAGCGGCATTGCCCGGCGTGGTGAAGTCGGCATCGCCGTCGGTGATCTTGTGCTCCACTTCCGAGCGGTAGCTGAAGCCGATGTGGGTGTTCTCGTCGATGCTGAACAAGCCACCGAGGGTGAAGCCCACTTCGGTGCTGTCGCCCTTGATGCGCGAG
The DNA here is from genome assembly GCF_041475665.2 of Xanthomonas sp. NCPPB 4467. Classification (NCBI taxonomy): domain Bacteria; kingdom Pseudomonadati; phylum Pseudomonadota; class Gammaproteobacteria; order Lysobacterales; family Lysobacteraceae; genus Xanthomonas; species Xanthomonas sp. NCPPB 4467. The sequence continues at coordinate 21,099 of NZ_CM191260.1, forward strand.
TAGCCGTCGGCGCTGCCCGGCGCAAAGCCCGGCACGCGGCGCGCGGCAAGGATGCTGCCGAAGTCCACGGCATTGGCCAGATCGATATCCAGACGTTCGGCGAACACCGAGGCGCCGAAGGACACGTACGGGTTCACGTCGTAGGAGAACGCGACGTTGAAGTCGATCGCCTGCAGCTCGGTCTTGGTGCCGTGGTAGCGGCCCACCCAGTCACGGTCGTATTCGGTCTTGAAGCCGAACGGCACGGTGAGCGAGGTGCCCAGGTGCATGTTGTTGTTCTCGCCGAACGGCAGGTGGAAATACATCGCCGGGACCGGCGCGATGGTGCCAGCGTCGCCGCCGTTGCCGCCGGAGACCGGGGCGCCGTTGGCGTAGTTGCCGCTCTCGGGCGTGAACTTGGCCGAGAAGTGGATGGCGCTGACGTCGGCCTGGAACAGGCGACCGTCCAGCTGGCGCATGCCGGCCGGGTTGTTGACGATGATCGAGGCGTCGTCCGGGGCGCTGCCCGAACCTGCGAATGCGCGGCCGAGGCCCTTGGCGCTGTTTTCCTTGAGCTGGAATGCGGCGCCGTGCGCCTGGCCAACGGCCAGAACGCCAGCGATACCAACAGCCAGCAGGGTGGCGCGGCTCAGAGTGGAAGCGGTAGACATGAGTTGTAGCTCTCCGGATAAAGACTGCAATGGTCGGTTCAGCGCCCGCGCCCAGCACCAATCCAGTGCCTGGAGCGCGCCGGAGACCCCCCCCCGACATACGACGCCGTACGCAGTATACCCACCACGATTAACCGAACAATAACGACTTGCGTCCTGAACACGCGGTTGGGTTGGGGCTGGGTTCAGGCCCGTGGACCGGCTATTGTGCGTCTCCGATGTTCGTTTCCCTCCCCTCCCGCAAGAAACCCACCCCGCGCTGGGCGGTGCCGCTGTTGTTCGCCACGGTGTGGCTGGCCTATCTGTGGTCGATCAGCCGGCCGGGCGAAGCGCGCAATACGCTGTGGCTGGACTGGGGCGCGCTGTCCAGCGGCGTCTCCAATCTGGGCGACTGGTGGGCGACCTTGCGCGATGGCAGCGTGCTGCGGCTGTTCACGGCGTTGTTCCTGCACGCGGATTGGTCGCATCTGCTCGGCAACCTGGTGTTCCTGCTGATCTTCGGGCTGCCGGCCGAGCGCATCCTGGGGCCGTGGCGCTTGCTGCTGCTGTTTCTGGTGGGCGGCGCGGCCTCCAACCTGGCGGCGATCTTTGCGATCGGCACGCCGGACCGGGTGATCATCGGCGCCTCCGGCGCGGTGTCGGCGTTGATCGGTACCTACCTGGCGTTGTTCCCCGGCGCCAAGCTGGGCGTGGTGCTGCCGCTGGGGGTCTTTCTGGAATTCATCCGCGTGCCGGCACCGTTGCTGATCGGTGCCTGGGCACTGCTGCAGGTGGTGTTCGCCTACATCGGCCCGGCGTTCGGCATGGTGGCGTGGTCGGCGCACATCGCCGGCTTCCTGTTCGGCATCGTCTACGGGCTGTACGTGCGTGCGGCCATCGCGCGACGCTTGCGCAAGCGCCACGGGTTTTAGCGCGGCAAGCGACGCATCGGGGACGCGGACGTGTGGCGACGCGTGCGCGTGTGGCAGGCCAACGCGCGTACGCTGCGTCCATCGCGATGGCGCGCCTATAATCGGCGCATGTCCAAGCCCTTGTACAAAGTCACCTTTCTCAATCACGGCAAGGTGTACGAGCTCTACGCGCACGAAGTGACCGGCAGCCATCTGTGGGGCTTCAACCAGATCGGCGAGCTGGTGTTCGACGTGCACGACGGCCTGGTGGTGGATCCCACCGAAGAACGCCTGCGCGAAGAGTTTGGCAATACCAAGACCCTGCACCTGCCGATGCAGAGCATCGTGCGTATCGAAGAAGTGGAAAAGAAAGGCCAGTCGGTGATCCGCGATGCCACCACCGGCGACAAGGTGGTGGCCTTTCCGGTGCCGACCAAGCCACGTTGATGCGCATCCTGGTGCCCGACGATTACCAGGGCGCAGTGCGTCAGCTGCCCTGTCTGCAGCGGCTGCAGGGCCACGATGTGCAGGTGCTCGGTGCATTGGCCACCGATCCCAACGAATGGGCCGAGCGCCTGGTCGAAGCCGATGCGCTGGTGCTGATCCGCGAGCGCACCCGCGTGGATGCGACGCTGTTGCGGCGGTTGCCGCGGCTCAAGCTGATCAGTCAGACCGGACGCGTGGGCACGCATGTGGATGTGGCCGCGTGCACCGAGTTCGGGGTGGCGGTGGCCGAAGGTGTCGGTTCGCCGGTGGCGCCGGCCGAGCTGACCTGGGCGCTGATCCTGTCGGCCAGCCGCCGCCTGACCGAGTATCAGCGCGCGTTGCACCAGGGCCGCTGGCAAGCGATTGGCGACCCCGGCCTGGGCCGATCGCTGCATGGGCGCACGCTGGGGATCTGGAGCTATGGGCGCATCGGTCAACGCGTGGCCGGGTTCGGGCGCGCGTTCGGCATGCAGGTGCTGGTGTGGGGCGGCGAAGCATCGTGCGCGCAGGCGGCGCGCGATGGATACGCGATTGCGGCCAGTCGCCAGGAGCTGTTCGAGCGCAGCGATGTGCTGTCGCTGCATCGCCGGCTCACCGCGCAGACGCGCTATCAGGTGACTGCGCAAGACCTGGGCCGCATGCGCTCCGATGCCTTGCTGATCAACACCAGCCGTGCCGAATTACTCGCCCCCGGTGCATTGCTGGCCGCACTGGATGCCGGCCGGCCCGGGCAGGCGGCGGTGGATGTGTTCGAGCGCGAGCCGGTGGACCCGCGCGACCCGCTCCTGCAGCACCCGCGCGTGCTGGCCACACCGCACCTGGGGTATGTGGAGCGCGACAGCTACGCACTGTATTTCGAAGCGGCCTTCGATAATGTGCTTGCCTTTGCCGCCGGCACCCCGCGCAATCTGGTCAATCCTGAAGTGTTGGCGATGACGCGCTAGCGCGTTTTGCTTGGTGAGTCGAATATGCATCCGCTAAGAACTACGCACGCGAAGGCGCAGCGACGCGCACAGGAAAGCATGGACAGGGTTGCAAGCGCGCTGGATTGGGTCGGGCTTCAACCAGCGTCCGACACGGTGCTGCAGGCCACAGGCATGCCCATGCAACCGGTCGACCTGCAAAGAGCGACGATTGCGCGATCAATGCAGCTCTGAGCGAGTGATTGAACGACGAATGCGCCGGATCGAACGCGCTGTTTCTGCCGAGCAGGCGCGCAAACGCGCGATTGTTTCCGCGCAAATATCCACGCGTAGCGTGCAGCGACATTCCGTCCGGAATGGCGATAGCGCCTCTAGCAAAAGCAGCATTCCGCCAGTGACTGGCGCTGCCACTCACTCACACGATGACGAACATTCGGGATACGCCGCGTCGTGCGCGTGTTCTGCACTGCAGCCATTACGGCAGTCATCAAACGATGCAGCGTCAAACGCGATACCCGCAGAGCGCGCTGCCTGTTCTGCAATGCGACGCCAGGTTTGATCGGACGGGCTGCACACACTGGCGCACACGCGGCCGGTGGCAGGCGTGCGATCTGCATAGCGCCGATCGCACACGCATCTTTTCGCGCCGCTTATTTGGTCGGTTCGACCGGTGCCGGCGTATCCGTAGGCGCGGCCGGTTCGGCAGGTGCTGCGGGCTTGGCCGGGTCAGCTGGGGTGGCTGGCGTGTTTTTTTCCTTTGGCGCTGCCGGCTTGGCTGGGTCGGTTGGCTTGGCCTTGTCGGTCGCCGCCGGATGCGCTGCTGCCGGCTTGGGCTCGGCGGCCGCCTTGGTGGCTGCCCTCGCCTTTTGCGCGGCCTGGGCTTTTGCCTTGAGCGCGGCCTGCGCCTTGGCGGCCGAGCCGGGCTGCTTGAGTTCGGACAGCGCTGCAGCAATCGGGCCGTCGCCCGGCAGCACATCGCCGGCGCTATAGCCTTCTTCGCCTTCGTCGTCGCCGCGCAGGTGCCCCGGCAAGGTGGCTTCGCTGTAGTCGGTCAGGCTGGCCGGCACGTCGGCGTCGCCCGGCTGCGGTTCGGGCATGAGTTGCACTTCCGGCACGATGCCGCTGGCCTGGATCGACTTGCCGCTGGGCGTGTAATAACGCGCGGTGGTGAGCTTGACCGAGTCGCCGTTGTCCAGCGGCAGCACGGTCTGCACCGAGCCCTTGCCGAAGGTGCGGCTGCCGATGATGCGCGCGCGCTGGTTGTCGCGCAGCGCGCCGGCCAGCACTTCCGACGCGCTGGCCGAGCCGGCGTCCACCAGCACCACCACCGGTGCGCCGCCGAGCAGGTCGCCCGGGGTGGCATCGAACTTGGCGTCGCTGATCGAAATCCGCCCGCGGGTGCTGACGATGTTGCCCTTGTCGAGCAGATCGTCGGCCACCTGCACGGCCGAGGTCAGCAGACCGCCCGGGTTGCTGCGCAGATCCAGTACCAGCCCGCGCAGTTTTCCGCCGGCCTGCAGCTGCTTGAGGTTTTTCTGGAAATCGGCGCCGGTATCGGCCTGGAAGGTGCTGATACGGATGTAGCCGTAGCCCGGCTCCAGCAGCTTGCTGCGCACGCTGGCCACGCGGATGGTCTGGCGCTGCAGGGTCACATCGAACGGCTTGGGCGTCTTGTCGCGCACGATGGTCAGGGTGACCTTGCTGCCGGATTCGCCGCGCAGCGGTTCCATCGCCTTGCTGGCATCGATCGGCTTGCCGTCGATGGCCACGATCACATCGCCTGCGCGAATGCCGGCACGCGCAGCCGGGGTGTCGTCGATCGGCGCGATTACCTTGAGCGTGTTGTCCTGTTGCTGCAGCAGCTCCACGCCGATGCCGTCATAGGCGCCGGTAGCCTGTTCGTCGAAGGCTTCGGCATCTTCCTTGTCGAAGTAGGTGCTGTGCGGGTCCAGGTCCGAGAGCAGGCCGCGCACCGCAGCGTGCATCAGCTTCTTGTCTTCGACCGGGTCGACGTAGGCCTGCTTGACCGCGTTGTACACCGCCACGAAGCGGCGGATTTCGTCGAGCGGCACCTTGGAGACGGCGGCTTCATTGGCTTCCGGATCGTCCGCAGTGGCCTGGGCGGCGGCGGCGGGACGGGCGGTCTGCGCCCAACCAGGCGACGCGAACAAGGCCAGCGACAGGGCAACGGACAGGACGGCTACGCGCATGAAGCACTCCGACAAAGAGATAAGACGCCCCGCACGACGGAGCTGAGCGGATTATGCGCGAAGCAGCGGTAAATCCGCGTTGAATTGCGCGCAGGTTGCAGGGGCCGTTCGGTTGCGGCCAGCGGGCAGGCCATACAAACGTGGAGGTGCCAGGCCTTGGCGCCGGCCGGTCGCTGCCATCCGCGTGCGGCCCGCGTGCAGCGCATGGGGATCTGGCTGCATCTATCCGTCGGCGACAGAACGCGGTGTCAGGCACTGCCCCGGTGCGTCTCCGCACACCGCCGCGCTGCAAGATCCTGCGGGATTGGTGGCATGGCGCAGCGGCCAAACACGCTGCATCGGTGCGATGCCGCCCCAACACGCTGGCGAGCAGCGCCTGGTCGATGCGATGACCGGACCCTACGCGACACCGAACCGACGCTGATCAGCGAGTACGGCAACGACCGGCCGTGCGTGAGCGATCTGTGCGATGCCCAGTGTCTGGACACGCGCACGCACGCAGCGATCAGCGCCGCTGCAACCAACTCGACGGGTCGACAGGCTGCCCATTGCGCCGCAATTCGAAGTACAGCGCCGGCACGCCCTGCCCGCCCGAACTGCCGACCTTGGCCACCGCTTCGCCGCGTTTGATCGCCGCACCGGCATCGCGCAGCAAGGTGTCGTTGTGCGCGTACAGGCTCATGTAGCCGTTGCCGTGGTCCACGATCAGGATCATGCCGTAGCCGGTCATCCAGTCGGAAAACACCACCGTGCCGTCGGCTACCGCGGTGACCGTGCTGCCCTTGGGCGCGCCGATCAGCACGCCCTTGCTGGTGTGACCGTCGGGCAGTGTGGCGTTGAAGCGTGCCAGCAGATTGCCCGCCACCGGCCAGCTGAGCCCACCGACCTTGGGCGCCGGCGCGCTGGCGATGACCTTGGGCGGGGTCTTGCCGGGACGCTCCGGGCGATCGGTCTTGCCGCGTTTGGCCTGCGCGGCGGCTTCGGCGGCCGCGCGCTTGGCGGCGGCGCGGCGTTCGGCTTCGGCCTTGGCCGCGGCCGCGCGCAAATTGGCGAGCAGTTGCTCCAGCGACTTGGCATCCTGGCCCAGCGCCTTTTCGCGCTCGGCACGTTGTTTGTAGCGATCGTCCAGCTGCGCCACGGTGGCCGCCTGCTGCGAGCGGTCCTTCTGCAAGGTGGCAGCCTGCGCCTTTTGCTGCGCGCGCGCGGCGTCCAGCGCCTGGCGCCGGGTGGCGATGTCCTGTTCCACCTTGGTCAGCGCATCCAGCTGCGTGGTCAGCGCGTGGATCCGCTGCGCACGTGCGTTCTGCACGTAGCGGTGATCGGCGAGCATGCGGTTGGCATCGCCCACCGTGTCCTGCGACAGCAGCACCTTCAACGGCGCGTTGCGGCCCACCTGATCGGCGGCGCGCAACAATGCGGCCAGCTGCGCGCGCTGGTTCTGCAGGCCGCGCTGCAATTGCGCGCGCTCCTGTTGCAACGTGGATAGATGTTGTTCCTGTGCACGCATCGCCGCTTCGGTTTCGCTCAGGGCGCGCGAGGTCTTGGCGACCTTTTCGTCGGCCTGGCGCAGTTGCTGCGCGGCGGTGCCGCGCTTGCCTTCCAGCTCGCGCCGGTCGGCGCTGATGGTCTTGAGCTCATCGCGCAGCTGCTGCAGCTTGCGCTCGGTCTCGCGCTGGTTTTGCGCGCCCGCGCCGGCGCTGCCGAGCAGCATGCAAGCCAGCACGCTCGCGGCCAGCCAGCTGCGCCCGACGCCGGTGGCGGAGACGGAGACGGAGACGAGCGGCGGACGCGGCAGCGGTGCGGGCGAAAGGGGCAACGAACGATCCAGTGACTTCAGGCAGGTGCGCGATTGTAGCCAAGCATGGTGTGATCGCCGCCACGCCCAAGACAGCCGCCACCGCGCGAGGTTCAGCATGAAGCTCCAGTATCTCCTCCTGGCATTGTCCCTGGCCGGCTCAACCGCCTGGGCCGATGAGGGCATCAGCAAGGTCAACGGCAGCATCAGCGCCGAGGCCGGCAAGACCTACGGCGGCCTGGAAACGGTCAACGGCTCCATCGAGATCGGCGCCGGTGCGCAGACCAGGGATGTGGAAACGGTCAACGGCAAAATCACGATCGGCGATGGTGCCCGCACTGGCGGCGTGTCCACGGTCAACGGCGCGATTTCGCTGGGCCAGAAGGTCACCGTCTCCGGTGGGCTGGAAACTGTCAACGGCAGCGTGTTGGTCGAGCGCGGCAGCCAGGTCAGCGGTGGCGTGGAAACGGTCAACGGCAGTATCGGCCTGGTCGAAACCGACCTCGGCAAGGACATCGAGACGGTCAATGGCGACATCACCGTGGGCGTGGGTTCGCATGTGCATGGCGGCATCGAGGTGACCAAGCCGAACTTCAGCTTTTCCTTCAAGCCCTCGCGCAAACCGCGCGTGGTGATCGGCCCCAAGGCGGTGGTCGATGGGCCGCTCCACTTCGAGCGCGATGTAGATCTGTACGTGCATCGCACCGCCAAGATCGGCGCGGTCACCGGTGCCACCGCACGCAGCTTCGAGTCGGACGTGGCACCCAAGGACTGACGCGCTCACCACGCGCACGTTCTAAGATCGGGACTCCGCTGCACGAGGAGTTCCGATGCCCCGCAAGATCCTGTTGTGCCTGGCCGCGACCCTGGCCCTGGCCGGTTGCAAACGCGAATCGGCCGACACGCCGTCTGCACCGGCCGTGCAAGCGCCAGCCGATACCACGCCCAGCGCACCGGTCAGCCGGCACGCGTTCTCGCCGGAGCTGACCAGCGGCGACTTTGCCGAGCTGGTCAAGACGCTGGCGTCGGACGACTTCGAAGGACGCGGCCCGGGTACGCCCGGCGAAGAAAAGACCGTGACCTATATCCGCGACCAGATGCAGCGCATCGGCTTGCAGCCGGGCAATGGCGATAGCTGGTTCCAGGAAGTGCCGATGGTGGAAACCACCGCCGATGCGGGCACCGCGCCCAGCCTGCGCAGCGGCGAGCAGACCCGCACCCTCGCCTTCGGCACCGACATCGTGGTGGGCACGCGCACCGGCCAGCCCGAGGTCAAGCTGGACAATAGCGAGCTGGTCTTCGTCGGCTACGGCGTGGATGCGCCCGAGCAACAATGGAACGATTACGCCGGCCAGGACTGGAAAGGCAAGACGGTGGTGATGTTCGTCAACGACCCGGGCTTCCATACCGGCGATGCCAAGTTGTTCGACGGCAAGCGCATGACCTATTACGGGCGCTGGACCTACAAATTCGAAGAGGCCGCGCGCAAGGGCGCAGCGGCGGCGTTGATCGTGCACGACACGCCCGGTGCCAGCTACGGCTGGGACGTGGTCAAAAACTCCTGGTCCGGCCCGCAATACGATCTGCCGGCCAAGGACGACCCGGATCCGCGCCTGCCGGTACAGGGCTGGATCAGCGCCGACACCGCCAAGCAATTGTTCGCCAACGCCGGGCTGGACCTGGCGCAGGCCTACAAGGACGCCAGCAAGCGCGGCTTCAAGCCGGTGCCGCTGAAGGCCAACTGGTCGGTGGACCTGAAGAGCAGCATCGCCGAAAAGACCTCGCGCAACGTGGTCGGTGTGCTGCCCGGCAGCAGCCACGCAGACGAGGCGGTGCTGTACATGGCGCACTGGGATCACCTGGGCAAACATCCAGGCGAGAGCGGCGACAACATCTACAACGGCGCGGTGGACAACGCCACCGGCGTGGCCGGCATCCTGGAAATCGCCGATGCCTTTGCGCATCAGGACCCCAAGCCGGCGCGCTCGGTGGTGTTTGTGGCAGTGACGCTGGAAGAATCCGGTTTGCTCGGCTCCAAGTACTACGTGGCCAACCCGAGCTTCCCTTTGGACAAGATCGCTGCGGTGATCAACCTGGACGCGATGTCGGTGGCCGGGCGCGCACGCGATGTCACCGTGGTGGGCATGGGCAGCTCGGAACTGGAAGACATTCTCAAGCCGATCGCCGCGATGCAGGGCCGCACGCTGCACGCCGAGGCCACGCCGGAAAGCGGCTCGTACTTCCGCTCGGACCACTTCAACTTCGCCAAGGCCGGCGTGCCGGCGCTGTATGCCGATGGTGGCGAAGACCTGCGCGACGGTGGCACCGCAGCCGGACGTGCGGCCGCCCAGGATTACGGCCGCAATCGCTATCACGCGCCGGGCGACGAGTACGATGCGGCCACCTGGAAGCTCGACGGCACCATCGAAGATCTGCAAGCGGTGTACGGTGTCGGCAAGCAAGTCGCCGCTGGCGATAGCTGGCCCAATTGGTACCCCGGCAACCCGTTCAAGGCCGCACGCGACCGCATGCTGGCCGGCAAGCCGGGCGCAGGCGCCGCGGCAGCGCAGCCGGCCGCAGGCAACACCGATCCTAAGAATGCGAAGCCAAACAATGCCAAGCAGGCAGATGCAAAGAACGCCGCGCCTGCGCGGTGAGGGATGCTGCGCGCGCTGTGGTGCAGGCGCTGGCAGCTGAAGCGAGTGGCGCGCGAGACAAAGGGCCTCCAATTGGAGGCCCTTTGTTTTCAGTCGTGCTTGGTGGTTAGCGATGCGCAATGGTTAGCAATGGAGCGCCGGCTGGCACACACGCTGGCGTCGCCAGAATCTGCATCGATACGGTGCGGGCTGCAACTGCTGGTCATCAAGCAGCGCAACCAGCGCACTGCCCTGCCCGCCCGACGCACCCGCGCTCAAACACACTCAGTCGTTGTCGACGCTGACCACGTGCCCGTCGTCGGGATCCACGTGCAACTCAACCTTCTGCCCGTTGCGCTTTGCATCGGTCTTCCACAGGCCGTCCTTGAACTTGAGGTCGTGCACGTCCGCATAGCCGCCGGTGGACAGTGCCGCACGCACGTCGGCGTCGTTCAGTCGCGACGTGGTCTGGTCGCCATAGACGCGGCCAGTGACAGGATCGATGTGCACATCCACATCCTTGCCATCGCCGCTACGGGCATCGGCGGTCCACACGCCGTGCTCGAACTTGACGTCGTGCACCTTGGTGTAGCCCTTGGCGGTCAACATGCTGGTCACCTCGTTGGAGGTGAGCGCCTTGGCCGGCTTTGCGGCGTCTTGCGCAAACGCACCCTGCGAAACAAGCGTCAATGCGCCGATCAGTGCGGTGGTCATCATGCGATGTGCCATGGGTAGGCTCCTACTGTGAAGTGCGACCATGCTGGCCGCCGCGGGATCGTGGCGGGGTGAAAACATCGACGATTCAGTGAGAAAAATTCAGTTAACTGAAAAATCGCGGTCGCTCTTCATCGCTCCTGCACTCTGGATTGACATTCCGGTTTCAGTGCGTCGGCATCGCATGACAGATGTCGACCACCGCCGCTCAAGTCATCCAATGAAAAAAGCCGCCTTGCGGCGGCTTGTCATATCGCGTGTTCAGCGCGTTGTGCGCGCCGCAGGTGCGGGTGCAGCCAGACGTGCAGCGGCAGTGCCGGGTGCACGGGTTGCGCGTGCGGCCTGTGGCGAAAGGATCGTCATCTGCGGTTTGTCGGTGCCGTCCTTGTTCGGATGCACGTTGTATGCGTAGGACAGGTTCCACCACGAACCGGCCGCCCACCACGTCCAACCCAACCACACGTCGGCATTGCTTTCCATGTAGCCGAGCATGCCTCGCAGCGCCTCATTGCAGACCTGGTTATTGGCGGTACCGAACTCGGCCAGAAAGCCGCGCTTGCCATTGGTGCGCAGCCATGCGGTGAAATTGCGCAAACGCTCGGCGCCGACAGTGGAGCTGACGCACACGCTGCTAGTGCCGCTGGAATCGGCGTCCAGATACTGATGCACTTCGAATGCGTAGCGGTTGAGCGGATCCTTGATGGCCGCCAGCGCGGTGGCGTTGGAGTAGCCATCGCTGGTGGGCGAATACCAGCTGTGCGCCCCGGTCCACAAGGCGCCGGGCACCAGGATCAGATTATTGGCACCTGTCCTGCGAATCGCATCGATGGCGGCCTGCGCGGTGCTGGCCCATTCGCTTGACGAGATATTGTTGGGCTCGTTCATCAGCCCGAAGATCACCGTGTTGTCGCCATTGAATGCCAGCGCAAGACGGCGCCACAGGTCGGTAAAGGTGGCCACCGGTACTTCCGGTCCGCCAATCCTGTAACCGTAATACTTGGCGTAATTGTGGATATCGATCACCAGATACATGCCTGCGGCCTTGGCGCGCGCCACCGCCTGTTGCACCAGCGCCAGCTGCGCCGGATCCAGTTCGCTGCGCGCGCTGGGTTGCAGACGTTCCCACAAGATGGGCAAGCGGATCGTATTCATTCCGACGCCGGCGAAATACGTGTAATCGCCGGCCGAGGCGTACATATAGTCCTTATTGAGTACGCCGGGTTTTTTGGAGGATGCGAATTCGGCGCCGGACAAATTGACGCCGGCATAAGTCAGTGCATGTGTTTGTGCATGCGCGGACGACAGCCCGGCCAGCAACATGAAACACAAGGCGCACAGGGCAAGGTGGCGTAGTGAGAAAGAAGGACGTGACATGAAGCAACTCCTGGCGGGTAGATGCATCGCCGCCCCAATGGCGTGCGATCGGCGCGAGGTGCGCTGCATCTGCCTGTTGCAATGCATCACGTGTGCCAAATCGTGACATTTCAGGCATTTAGTCGCGAAATGCGAACTACTGCGCACTGAATGCGCAAGAAAACGGTGTATGCGTGCATGCCGGTTATCACCAGCCTGCGGTATTGGCCGGATACGTAGGGGTATGTGCCGAGATACCGGCGTTATTGGGCGATGCGTCAGTTGTGTGGCGCCATCGCAGCGGCGCGGCCATGCGGCATGTCAATAAACACGATGCCGTCGCGAGCACGGCATCGCTGATAAAGTGACTCATGAAACAAAGATGCGCCTACCAAACCGGCGCGGCCGGAGCCGGAAATCGGCGTGTCCCACCCTGACACGCCGGTTCCGATGCGCCAGCACCACCCGCTTGGCAATCGCTCGTTACGTTTTACGGATCGCTCCAAGCGGGCTGACGTGAATCAGCGTGCGATGCGACGCGCATGCGCACTCAAGATGGACATCTGCGGTTTGTCGCGTCCGCTGCTATCGGGCTGCAGGTTGAAGGGGTAATCGGCACGCCACCAGGCGCCGGCCGCCCACACGCTGGAACCCAGCCAGACATCGCGGTTGGCCTCCAGATACCGCAGCATGCCATCGAGCGCGCGCATGCAGGTCGGGTTGGTTGATGCGCCAAATTCACCCAAGAATCCACGCTTGCGCTGGAGACGCAGCCAAGCGGTAAAACTGCGCAAGCGCTCCGCACCGATGGTAGCGCTCACACAGCCGGCGCTGGTGCCGCTGGAGTCGGTATCCAGATACTGGTGCGCCTCGACGGCGTAGCGGTTGAGCGGGTCGTGGATCGTGGCCAGTGCCACAGCATTGGATTGCCCGGCGACGGTGGAATACCAACTGTGCGCTCCGGACCACAGCGCCCCAGGCACCAGGATCAGGTTGTTGGCGCCGGTGGCGCGGATGCCGTCGATCGCTGCCTGCGCGGCAGCGGCCCAGTTCTGCGGCGCAATGTCGTAGGGCTCGTTCATCAGCCCGAAGATCACCGCGTTATCGTTCTTGAAGGCCACCGCCAACCGCTTCCACAGGTCGGTGAAGGTACTGATCGGCACGCGCTGGGTGCCGATCTTCTGCCCGTAATATTTGGCGTAGTTGTGGATATCCACGATCAACACCATGTGCGCGGCCTTGGCGTTGGCCACGGCCTGCTGGATCAGCGCCAGCTGTGCGGGGTCCAGTGCGCCTTGCGGCTTGGGTTGCAGCCGTTCCCACAACACGGGTAGTCGCACCACGTTCATGCCGGTGTTGGCGAAGTGCTGGTATTCGCCGGGAGTTGGGTAGCGATAATCGACAGTGACGACGCCGGGGCGTTTTGCCGAGGCGATTTCTGCGCCGGACAGATTGATGCCTGCATAACGCAGCGCACCGCCTTGCGCCTGCGCGCGGGGGAGCGCAGCCAGCAACAGCACGGCCAGCGCACAGCACAGCAGCTGGCGCGGCCAGGTGGGGGAGGGGGACATGGGGAACTCCTGAAGCATCTACGGGGGGAGATGCGCTGCATCGCAGTTGTTCGCAAGCACACGCATCGACCTCAGCCTATGCGCATCTGCCGCGCGCAACTACGGATGCGAGGTATCACTGCAGCAAGCTGTGCGGTGCTTCGCAGTTGCGAGCTGTTTTTGTCGATGCACTGCGCACGTTGCGAGAACGCCTTGAATCAGCGGCTCTGCTGCAACTTCGCAATGGTATTGGTCGCATCAATGCATCGGTGTTGAAGCGATGACAGAGACTGCGTCAACGCTGGCGTGCACGGACACGCACGACGCAACGCGCGTGCGCAGACGTGCCTGCATGCGCCGAGCACTGCAATCGCGTAGCACGCGGGTGCGGTGATTGTGCTTTGCGCGCCTAGCGGGCGATGCACCGCCATGATGTTGGTCGATGGCGGTGCATCCATCTTCAAGATGGCAACGCTCTCGGCGACAACGGCAGCTGCATCCACCGAAACCGGACCTGCAGCATCGGCGTGCCGAGGTCCACATCGCGCCAACTTTCGTCCACCGCCTGGCTGCCATCGATCAGCTGCTGTGCTGCCCGATATCCACCCGGAACCGTGGACACTGCAAGGCGACGCAAAAAAAGCGGGCGATCACATAGCATCGCCCGCGTTTTGCCGCTTACACCGCTGCCATCAGCGCTTGCTGGCGCGGCGTGCGTACTTGCTCAGAATCTTGATCTGCGGCTTGTCGCTGCCGTCCTTGCCGGGCTGCACGGTGAAGAAGTAATCCGGCTTCCACCAGGCGCCTGCGGCCCACCAAGTCCAGCCCAGCCACACGTCGCTGTTGTTTTCCATGTAGGTCAGCATGCCTTCCAGCGCCTTGTCGCAGACCGGATTGTTGGCGGTGCCGAATTCGCCCAGAAAGCCCTTCTGCTTGTTCTCGCGCAGCCAGTCGGTAAAGCCACGCAGCTTTTCTTCGCCCACGCTGTCGCTGGTGCATTCGGGCTTGGTGCCGCTGTAGTCGTTGTCCAGATACTGGTGCGCTTCGAAGGCCAGGTTGTTGCCGGGGTCCTTGAGGATGGTCAGCGCCTTGGCGTTGGAGCCGCCGTAACTGTTGCTGCGCCAGCTGTGCGCGCCGGTGTAGGCCGTGCCCGGCACCAGGATCAGATTGCGGGCGCCGGTCTTGCGGATCGCGTTGATCGCACCCTGTGCCGCCGTGGCCCAGTCGGTTGCGGAGATGCCGTTGGGCTCATTCATCAGCCCGAAGATCACCGACTTGTCGTCCTTGAACTCCAGCGCCAGCCGCCGCCACAGATCGGCCAGTGCGGTAGCGGACACTTCGTCGGTGCCCAGGCGCTTGCCGTTGTATTTGGCGTAGTTGTGCAGATCCAGGATCAGGAACTGCTTGTTCGCCTTGGCCGCTTCGAGCGATTTCTTGATCAGCCCAAGCTGCGCGTTATCCAGTTCGCCGTTGAGTTGAGGTTGCAGGCGCTCCCACAGAAACGGCAGGCGGATCGTATTCATGCCCTTGCCGGCGAAATAGCTGAAATCCGATGCGGCCGGGTAGGTGTAATCCTTGAACAAGGTGCCGGGCTTCTTGCGCGAGTTGAACTCGGCGCCGGACAGATTGACGCCGACATATTTCAAGCCGGCAGACTCCTTGTTCGGACCATTGGGCTCTTTGGCGTGCGCCAACGGCAGTGCAGCGAGCAAGGTCAGTGCGAGCGCGGCGCGACGTAAACTCGGGAATTTTTGGGGAGCGCGGAACATGGAAGCCTCCTTCGGCATCGACGTGGGTGGCCGCGGGGGAGGGCACGGCCAGCTGGAATGGTGCAGGGCGATCGGGTAGCTGATGAGCCTAGAAGCTCGCGCGTTAGCGTGCCATTCACGCCTGCAACATGGATTTGATCGGGATAGAACACCTGCGAAGCGCATGATGTTGCTCCGGTAGCGTTCGCAACACGACACACAAGACGCACTGTCGCAGGAGCGCGACGGGTCGCTGTCTTAAGCTACCGACTCGATTTTCTTCTGTTGTTCGCATGTGCGAACGACATCACGCCCCGGAGCCTCCCATGAGCCAAGCCCACGCCTTTGCCGCCCAAGCCGCCGACCAGCCGCTTGCCCCGTTCGTGTTCGAACGCCGCGCGCCCGGCCCCGACGATGTGCAGATCGAGATCGCCTATTGCGGCGTGTGCCATTCGGACCTGCATACCGCACGCAACGAATGGCACAACACGCGGTATCCGGCGGTGCCGGGCCACGAGATCGTCGGCCGTGTGACCGCCGTCGGTGATGCCGTCACCGGCTTCAAGGTTGGCGACCTGGCCGGCGTCGGCTGCATGGTCGACAGCTGCCGCAGCTGCGCCTCCTGCCAGGAAGGCGAAGAGCAATACTGCGAAGCCGGTTTCACCGGCACCTACAACGGCCCGATGTTCGGCGGCGGCGAGAACACCTACGGCGGTTACTCCGACCATATCGTGGTCGACCAGAAGTACGTGCTGCGCATCTCGCACACCGACAATCTGGCTGCCGTGGCGCCGCTGCTGTGCGCCGGCATCACCACCTATTCGCCGCTGGCGCACTGGAAGGTGGGCCCGGGACAGAAGGTGGGCGTGGTCGGCCTGGGTGGCCTGGGCCACATGGGCGTGAAGATCGCCAAGGCGATGGGCGCCACCGTGGTGCTGTTCACCACCTCAGAGAACAAGCGCGCCGATGCGATGCGCCTGGGCGCCAGCGAAGTGGTGATCTCCAAGGACGAAGCGCAGATGGCGGCGCAGTACAACACCCTGGATTTCATCCTCAACACCGTGGCCGCCCCGCATAACCTGGACCCGTTCATCAATGCACTCAAGCGCGACGGCGCCATGGTGCTGGTGGGCGTGCCCGAGGAATCGCACCCGTCGCCGGCCGTGTTCAACCTGGTGATGAAGCGCCGCACCCTGGCCGGCTCGCTGATCGGCGGCATCCGCCAGACCCAGGAAATGCTGGACTTCTGCGCCAAGCACAACATCGTCTCGGACATCGAAACCATCCGCGCCGACCAGATCAACGAGGCCTACGAGCGCATGCTCAAGAGCGACGTGAAGTACCGCTTCGTGATCGACATGGCCACGCTGGATAAGGCGGCCTGATTGGTTGTTGCGTCAGGTTCTAATGCTAGCGTTTGCGTCGTTCTTCGGCGCAAGCGTTATCAGTGCTTCGCCAATAAATAAACGAACGACCACCATATCTAAATTGTTGAGCAACAGGCGATCGTACTGGATCCTGTTGGATTGCGGCCATTGCGCGGACATATAGCCGAGCTTACTGAAAGCGTAGATATTTTCTGAGCGATGCCAAATCCACTGCAAGTCGCTATTTGGGTTTTCTTGCGAGCTAATACTTGAATAAGTTCTTAGTTCTCACGCTCGCTCTCCCACACAAGCATTGCCTCAGCTAGAAATGTACCCGTTAGAGCTTCATAGTTCGCAATTGCACGCTTAAGCATTTCAAGGCAATCAGAACGGAGATCAAACATGAGCGAGTCATCTCCACAATAATGTTTGAGCGTATTGCGGGTGTTGTTGAGCATGTTACCAGTGATCTTCTCTAGATCCGGATTGGTTTCACCTTCCGAGCGGGCGACGGCCACGACGAGGCTACGCAACTGATCGAATGAAGGATCTTGATTGAGCTTGCGAAGGCGCTTACCCAGAATTTCTTCTGCAGCGCCGGCAAGCGTGAGCGAGGATAAATAATCTTTCGTTTGCCATAGCCGAATTGCTGCAAGCAACTGATTGCCTGCAATCTCTTCTGCCGAGAGTGTCGAAAGGCTCACTGCAATACCTCAATGATCACGCCGCAGCCGGCTCCTTGACCTGCGCTTTGACGCCCAGCAGCTGCACGATGCTTGCCGCCGCATCGCGGCCTTCGGCGACGGCCGTCACGACCAGGTCGGCGCCGCGGACGCAGTCGCCGCCGGCGAACAGGCGCGGGTTGGTGGTCTGGTAGGGCAGGCGCTCTCCGTTGTTGGCATCGGCCGGGGCGAAGATGCGGCCGTTGCTGCCGGCTTCCACGCCTTGCGAGGCCAACCAGTCGGGCAGGGTCGGGGAGAAGCCGAAGGCAATGATCACCACGTCCGCTTCCAGCAGCGATTCACTGCCTTCGACCGGCACCGCGTTGCGGCGGCCGTTGGCATCGGGTTCGCCGAGGTGGGTTTCGACCACGGTGACGCCGATGGCTTCGTCGTCGGCGCCGGATTCGATCGACAGCGGCTGGCGGTTGAACAGGAAGCGCACGCCTTCTTCGCGCGCGTTGGCCACTTCGCGTGCCGAGCCGGGCATGCTGGCTTCGTCGCGGCGGTAGGCGCAGGTGACCTTGGCCGCGCCCAGGCGGATGGCGCTACGCACGCAGTCCATGCCGGTGTCGCCGCCGCCCAGCACCACCACGCGCTTGCCGTTGAGGTCGGGCAGGGCCATCTGGTCTTCCCAGCCGGCGATCGGGCGGCCGTGCGGGTCGTTGCCGCTGACGATGCGGCTGTTCTGCACCAGGAACGGCAGCGCCGGCAGCACATTCTTCAGGTCTTGCCCGGGCAGGCCGCCATCGGTGTAGCGGTAGGCACCGGTGCCCAGGAACACGGCATCGTATTCGCCCAGCAACTGCTCGATGCTGACGTCGCGGCCGATCTCTACGCCCAGGCGAAACTGCACGCCCATGCCTTCGAGGATCTGGCGACGCTTGCCGATCACCGACTTGTCCAGCTTGAAGCTAGGGATGCCGAACTGCAGCAGCCCGCCGATCTGCTCGTAGCGGTCGTAGACCACCGCTTCGATACCGGCGCGCGCCAACCTGTCCGCACACGACAGCCCGGCCGGGCCGGCCCCGATCACCGCCACGCGCCAGCCAGTGGGCTGCACGTTGCCCAGATCCGGGCGCCAGCCCATCTTGAAGGCGGTGTCGACGATGTACTTTTCCACCGCGCCGATGGTGACCGCGCCGAATTCTTCCAGCGTGCAGCTGCCTTCGCACAGACGGTCTTGCGGACACACGCGCCCGCACACTTCCGGCAGCGGATTGGTGGAATGGCACAGCGCGGCGGCTTCCTCGATGCGGTTTTCCTGCACCAGCTGCAGCCACTGCGGGATGGCGTTGTGCACCGGGCACTTCCAGCTGCAGTAGGGGTTGCCGCAGTCCAGACAGCGGCCGGACTGGTACTGCGCGTCTGCCTTGTCGAACTTGCCGTACAACTCGCCCCAGTCGCCGGACGTGCGCAACTCCACCGGGATGCGGGTGGGCATGGTTCGCGGCAGGTCGAGGAATTGGAAGGCTTGCTTGCGGCTCATAAGAAAATCCGTGGCTGATTCCCTTCCACCGTGTAAGGGAGAAGGTGCCCCAAGGGGCGGATAAGGGTCGGCGAGGCCTGTGCCCTCACCCCCGGCCCCTCTCCCGCGCGCGGGAGAGGGGAGTACTGCGATGATTCTGACGATGCGCTGTCAGCATTGCGATTGCCGGCACCTTCTCCCGTCTACGGGAGAAGGTGCCCCGAAAGGGCGGATGAGGGTTGCGGGCCACAAGCCCTCACCCCGCCCCCTCTCCCGCAGGCGGGAGAGGGGAGTACTGCGATGACTCTGACGATGCGCTGTCAGCATTGCGGTTGCGGCTGTCCTTCTCCCGCGTGCGGGAGAAGGTGCCCCGAAGGGGCGGATGAGGGTTGGCGGGCCTGCGCCCTCACCCCCATTCCCCCTCTCCCGCAGGCGGGAGAGGGGGGCACAACTCAGGCGGCGCGCCGCAGCGACTCGGTCAGCGACTCGATGCTGGCGGCCTTGGGTTTGACCAGCCAGAACTTGCCGATGTAGTCGCGGAACTCGTCCAGGATCTGCTGCGCCCAGATGCTGCCGGTCAGCTCGCGGTGGCGGCTGATCAGGGTGTGCAGATGCTGGCGATGGTTCTCGAAGCCCTCGGCGGAGACGCGGTGGATGTCGATCAGCTCGTGGTTGTAGCGGTCCACGAAGTCGCGTTCGATATCCAGCACGTAGGCCAGGCCACCGGTGAAGCCGGCGCCGAAGTTCAGGCCCACCTTGCCCAGCACCAGCACCACGCCGTCGGTCATGTATTCGCAGCAATGGTCCCCAGCGCCTTCCACCACCGCCAGCGCGCCGGAGTTGCGCACCGCAAAGCGCTCGCCCGCGCGGCCGGCGGCGAACAGCTCGCCGCCGGTGGCGCCGTACAGGCAGGTGTTGCCGACGATCGGGGTGCTGCGCGCCTCGAAGCGCGCGCCACGCGGCGGACGCACCACCAGCCGGCCGCCGGCCATGCCCTTGCCGACGTAGTCGTTGGCCTCGCCTTCCAGCTCCAGCTGCAGGCCACCGGCGTTGAACGCGCCGAAGCTCTGCCCGGCGGTGCCGCGGAAGCGCAGGTTCAACGGCGCATCGCTCATGCCGTGGTTGCCGTGGGCGCGCGCGATGGTGCCGGACAGGCGCGCACCGATCGAGCGGTCGGTGTTGTGGATCAAGAAGCGATGGTCGCCGCCGGTCTTGTTGGCGATGGCATCGGCAAGCAGGCCGTCCATCTGCGTGGCCAGGCTGTCCGGTGATTCGTACAGGCGTTGGGCGGCGCAATGCCTACCGTCGTAGCGCGCATGGGTGAGCAGGCGCGACAGATCGACCTTGACGCCTGCGCGCGGGGAGACCTCCAGCTGTTCCAGCAGATCGGTGCGGCCGACGATTTCATCCAGCGAACGCACCCCCAGGTACGACAACCACTGCCGCACTTCTTCGGCCAGCAGGCGGAAGAAGTGCTCCACACGCTCCGGCAGACCGGTGAAGTAGTTCGCACGCAGGCGCTCGTCCTGGGTGGCCACGCCGGTGGCGCAGTTGTTGAGGTGACAGATGCGCAGGTATTTGCAGCCCAGCACGATCATCGGCGCGGTGCCGAAGCCGAAGCTGTCGGCGCCCAGCAGCGCGGCCTTGACCACGTCCAGGCCGGTCTTCAGGCCGCCATCGGTCTGCAGGATGGTGCGCTCGCGCAGGTCGTTGGCCACCAGCGCCTGGTGCGACTCGGCCACGCCCAGTTCCCACGGCACGCCGGCATAGCGGATCGAGCTGACCGGGCTGGCGCCGGTGCCGCCGTCATGGCCGGACACGGTGATCAGATCGGCACCGGCCTTGACCACGCCGGCGGCAATCGTGCCGACGCCGGCATGCGCGACCAGCTTCACCGACACCAGCGCGGTCGGGTTGACCTGCTTGAGGTCGTAGATCAGCTGGGCCAGGTCTTCGATCGAATAGATGTCGTGATGCGGCGGCGGGCTGATCAGGCCGATGCCAGGCTTGGCGTAGCGCAGGCGGGCGATCAACTCGTTGACCTTGTGGCCGGGCAGCTGGCCGCCTTCGCCGGGCTTGGCGCCCTGGGCGACCTTGATCTGCAGCACTTCGGCGTTGACCAGGTATTCCGGGGTCACGCCAAAGCGGCCGGAGGCCACCTGCTTGATCTTGGAGCGCTTTTCGGTGCCATAGCGGGCCGGGTCTTCGCCGCCTTCGCCGGAATTGCTGCGCCCGCCCAGGCGGTTCATCGCAATGGCCAGCGCCTCGTGCGCTTCGGGCGACAACGCGCCCAGGCTGATCGCGGCGGTGTCGAAGCGGCGCAACACATCTTCGGCCGGGGCCACCTCGTCCAGCGGGGTGGGGGTGTCGGCACGCTTGAGCTGGACCAGATCGCGCAGCGTGGAGGCCGGGCGCGAGTGCACCGCGTCCACGTATTTTTGCCAGTCGTCGGCATCGCCGGTACGGGTGGCGCGCTGCAGCGTCATGACCACGTCCGGGTTGTACATGTGGTACTCGCCGCCGTGCACGTACTTGAGCAGGCCGCCCACTTCCGGCTTGAGCTGGTCGTTCCAGGCGCGTGCGGTGAGCTCGCGCGCCTCGGTGTCCAGCCGCCCCAGATTGACGCCACCGATGCGTGCGGGGGTGTCGGCAAAGCACAGCTCCACCACGTCCGGGTCCAGCCCGACGATCTCGAACAGCTGCGCGCCACGGTAGCTGGCGATGGTGCAGATGCCCATCTTGGAGATGATCTTGGACAGGCCCTTGTAGATGCCCTTGCGGTAGCGGCGGCCGATCTGCGACTGCTCGCCGCCCTTGCTCAGCTGCAGGATGCCGCGCCGGCCCAGATCGAACAGGGTCTGGTAGGCCAGATACGGGTACACCGCGGTGGCACCGAAGCCGAGCAGGCAGGCCATGTGGTGCGCATCGCGCGCGGTGCCGGTTTCGATGATCAGGTTGACGTCGCAGCGCAGGCCCACCTTGCACAGGTGGTGATGCACCGCGCCGGTGGCCAGCAGCGCATGCGCCATCGGCCGGTCCGGCACCGGGTAACGGTCGGACAGCAGCAGCATCACCGCGCCGTCGCGGGCGGCGGCTTCCACTTCCTGGCAGATGCGTTCCAGGCCGGCCTTCAGGCCTTCTTCGACGCTGTAGGACAGGTCGATCAGGCGATTGCGCGCGACGTACTGCTCCATCTTCAGCAGCTGGCGCAGCTTGCGCTGGCTGAGCACCGGCGAATTCAGGATGACGTGGTTCACCGTCTCCGCACCGGCGTGGAAGATGTTGGTCTCCTTGCCGAGCTGGGTGGTGAGCGACATCGCGATGCCTTCGCGCAGCGGGTCGATCGGCGGGTTGGTGACCTGCGCGAACGCCTGGCGGAAGTAGTCGTACAGCGGCCGGGTCTGGCGGCTGAGCACCGCCATCGGGGTGTCGTCGCCCATCGAGCCGGTGGCTTCCTGCTCTGTCTCGGCCAGCGGGCGCAGGATCTGCTCCACTTCCTCGGTGCTGAGCTGGAACAGCTTGTGGTAGCTGCGCAGGGTCTGCTCGCTGAAGGGTTCTTCCACCAGCGAGGGGTCGATCAGCTCGGTCTGCAGATAGGTCACGCCCTGCTGGAGCCATTGCTTGTACGGCGCACGCGCCCGGTTGATGCGGTCGATGGCATCGGAATCGAGCAGGTCGCCGCGCTTGAGATCGATCGCCATCATCTCGCCCGGGCCCAGCTTGCCCTTGCGGGTGATGCGCTCGGCCGGCAGCTCCCATACGCCGGCCTCGGAGGCCACCAGGAAGTGGCGGTCGGAGGTCAGCATCCAGCGCGCGGGGCGCAGGCCGTTGCGATCGAGCATGCAGGCGGCATAGCGGCTGTCGCAGGCCACGATGCCGGCCGGGCCGTCCCACGGCTCGGTGTTGAGGCCGTAGAACTCGTAGAACGCAGCCAGATCGGCGTCCTTGAACTCCAGCGACTGGGTCGCCGGCGGCACCAGGATGCGCAGCGCCTGCAGCAGGTCCATGCCACCGGCGATCAGCAGCTCCAGCATGTTGTCCAGGCTCTGCGAGTCCGAACCGTGCATGGAGATCACCGGATCGAACTCGGCGATATCGAAGCGCGGGGTCTGCCACACCTTGCTGCGCGCCTGCGCCCAGCGGCGGTTGCCCTCGATGGTGTTGATTTCGCCGTTGTGCGCGAGCAGGCGGAACGGATGCGCCAGCGGCCAGCGCGGCAGCGTGTTGGTGGAAAAGCGCTGGTGAAACACGATCGCGCTGGACGACAGATCGCTGCGCTGCAGGTCCGGATAGAACGTGCTCAGCTTGTCCGGCAGCACCATGCCCTTGTAGCTGATGCCATTGGGCGAGAGCGTGGTGACGTAGAAGTTGTCCACCTCGCGCAGCGCCTGCTCGGCGCGCCGACGCGCCAGAAACAGCGCCAGGGTGAAGCCGTCTTCGGTCTGTTCGGGACCGGCATCGACAAACACTTGTTCGATGCGCGGCAGGGTGTCGCGCGCCAGCTGGCCGCACACGCTGTCGTCGGTGGGCACCACGCGCCAGCCGCGCAGCTGCACGCCGGCAGTGTGCAGCTGCGCTTCCAGTTCGGCGCGACAGCGCGCTGCCTCGGCTTCGTCCAGCGGCAGGAACACCACACCGGCCGCATAGCGCGTGCCCAGCGGGATGCCGGCATCGCGGGCCAGCCCGCGCAGGAAGGCATCGGGTTTGCGGATCAGCAGGCCGCAGCCATCGCCGGTGAGCCCGTCGGCGGCCACACCGCCGCGGTGGGTCATGCGCGAGAGCGCCGCAATCGCGGTGTCTACCAGCGAACGGGAAGGTTGGTCGTCCAGCTGGGCGACCATGCCAAAACCACAGGCGTCGCGTTCGTCGCGCGCGCTGTTGTAGAGACCGTAGTCGTTGAGCCCTTGGCGAGTGCGGGGGGCCATGTCTGCCTCTTTGCGATCTTGGGAGAGCGGCGACGACGTTGCACCGCTCGATCCGTGGAGCGTTTCGAAGAGGTCACCGGATGATCGACTAGACCACAGTTGATGCGGTGCCGCAATACACCGTTACAGCTGCAACGAGGCCTGTCGCAATCCCTTGTGCCAGCTGGCTTGGCGCCTGTCGGGCGACAGGCGCCAGCGCAGCCCTGGAGTGGCTAACAAAACGTAGCGAGCAGTCGTCAGGTGGGTGTGGACGGCGCGCTCAGAACCGGAGTGGACGCGTGGACCATGCCGCACCGAGCACCGGCAGCGCCCGCCTGGCGGCTACACAGCAGGGTTGTTAGCTGCTCTTAGCCGCAACGCACCGCGGTGATGATGTTCTTGGCGTCCACTTCGAAATTGAGCCGTTCGCCGTTGAATTCCATCGTCACCATCTGACCGGGTTTGAGCACGCGCACCGACTTGGCGCCGGCGTCGCTGCGGGCCTGCTCGCCCACCGCATCGGTGATGGGCTGGCCGACCAGCGACTGCACCTGGGTGGCGTCGCAACTGCCGATCGGCGGCGCTTCCGGCGCTGCATCCGGCACCGGCGCGGAGGCTTGCTCGGCCGCCTGCTGTGCGTTGGCCGCGACGGCTTCCTGCTCATCGGGTTGCGGTTTATTGCAGGCGGTCAATGCAGTCAGCACGACCAAGGTGCAAGCCAGGCGGGCAATAGGCAGGACAGCGCGCATCGATGACTCCAGCAAAGGGGGATGCCCAAGCATAAGCACAAAGTTGCGCCGCGGGCATCGCTTGCCCACACGGCGTTGTCGTTGCGTTGACGCGGCCTAGCGCTGCGCGGCCCAACAATCGGTGCCAGTCCTTCGACCTGTACGCAATGAAAGCCAAACGTGTTGTTCGCAATGTCGCCGCCACGGCCAGTGCCGCCGGCACGCTCGCCACCGCCGCCACCGGTGCGGTCGTCGCAACGGCCGCCGTCGCCACCGTGGCCGCGGTGGCACAGGCCAAGGCCACCGCGCGGGCGGCAGGGCTGACCTATGTCAACGATCAGCAGCCAGGCATCAGCCGGCGCAAGGCGGGCAAGAGCTTCAGCTACCGCAGTGCCGACGGGCAGCGCATCGCCGATGCCGACACCTTGCAGCGCATCCGCGCGTTGGCCATTCCGCCGGCCTATACAGAGGTGTGGATCTGCGCCAAACCCAACGGCCATCTGCAGGCCACCGGGCGCGACGCGCGGCGGCGCAAGCAGTACCGCTATCACGCCGATTGGGCGCAGGTGCGTGGCGAAGGCAAGTTCGAGCGGGTAATCGCCTTCGGCACGGCACTGCCCAAACTGCGGCGGCGCTTGCGACGCGATCTGGCGCTGCCCGGCTTTCCGCGTGAGAAGGTGCTGGCGATTGTGGTCGCGCTGCTGGCCGACACCTTGGTGCGCGTGGGCAATGCCGAATACGCGCGCAGCAATCGCTCGTACGGGCTGACCACGCTACGCAATCGCCACATGGAATTTTTGAAAGGCGGGCGGGCACGGCTCAAATTCCGCGGCAAGAGCGGCCAGGATCACGACATCGAAGTGGACGACAAGCACCTGGTCAAACTGATCCGGCAATGTCAGCAGCTGCCGGGGCAATCGCTGTTTCAGTATCGCGACGACGACGGCCAGCTGCAGCCAGTGGATTCGGGCGAGGTCAACGACTATCTGCGCGAAGCGATGGGCGAGGATTTCACCGCCAAGGATTTCCGCACCTGGGGCGGCACGCTGGCCGCATTGCAGCGCCTGGCGCGTTTGCCGCTGCCCGAGCGCAGCAGCGAACGCGCGCTCATGCAGGTGCAGAACGATGTCATCCGCGAGGTAGCCGATGCACTGGGCAACACGCCATCGGTGTGTCGCAAGGCCTACATCGACCCTTGCGTGTTCGAAGGCTGGCGCGCCGGGCAACTGCAGGCGATAGCCAGCGGCGTGCGCGGCGAGCGCCAGTGGGAAGCGGCCACGCTGCGCTTTCTGACCGACTCGCGCAGCACGCAACGCAAGGCCACCAAGTCGGGCAAGGCGGCTACGCCGAAGCCTAATCCCAAGCCCAGCCGCCGTAAGCGTGCTGCGTGATGCTGCGGATCTTTGCGAGAGCGCTGGTGAGGTCGTTGGGAACCACAGGCTGCTTGCTGTGACTGGCAAGCTGCTGATCCAGCGCGTGAACGCGTACGCTGAGTTACCGCGCACGCAGCGTGTTGGCTGCGATCAGTCGTCTGCAATCTGCTGTTGACGGCGCTGCGCCCAGGCATCGCGCACGAAGCTGTAATCGTCCACGGCATCGCGTCGCAGCGCGTCCATCGGCAGCATGCGGGCGCGGCCGTCGGTGAGTTGCAGGCCGATCAGGGAATTGGCAACGCGCGCATTGTTCATGTAGTTGATCGGCGTCAGCTGCTGGTCGGCGACGCGACCAAAGGTATCGCGTACCGTGCCTGGCCCCAGGATCGGCATTACGAAGTAGCGCGAGTTGTCCCAGCCCCATGTCGCAAATGCTTGTCCGACATCCTCGTTATATTTGGGCATGCCGAAGCGGCTGGCCGGATCGAACAGCCCGGCGACCCCAACGGTACTGTTGACCACGAAGCGCCCAAGCGACTGCGCTGCCTTGACCGGGCGGCCCTGCAACACCTGACTGACCGCAGTGCCCGGCTGACCGAAATTGGAAAACATGTTCCTGATCCCGGTCTTGACCGGCTTGGGTGTGACCTTGTCGTAGGCGACTGCGACGGGACGGAACAGCACCTTGTCGGCACCGTTGTTGAATGCGTGGATCTTGCGGTTGTAACCCTCCCACGGGTCGCGCACCGGTGCGGCACTGTAGAGCGCTTGCGCATCCTGCTCGGCGGCGGTAATGGGAGCGGCCGCTGCAGACACGGCGGGAGCTGCAAGTGCTGCATCCGGCGATGCCGGCGCTGCGTCGCCAGCATCGCTATCGATGGGGCGATCGCTCGCTACCAGCTGTTGATCGGACGGGCCAGGCAGCGGCTGCGCAGCGGGCGGCATCACCAATGTTGCCGTCGACGCCGGGCCGATCGAGGTCCGCATCGATGTCTGCGGCGCGGCGGGGCGGCTCGCGCAGGCCGATAGCAACAGCAGCGTGCCGGCAGCCACCAGGTAACGGGGAATCGTCATTGCAGGGTCCTTGTGGGGTAAGTGATGCAAGGGAGAAGGGCACGACACAACCGCGACCAGCTGCGTGATCGCCCTAGGTCAGCAGGCGGCACATGCACGACCACAGCAACGGGCCGGCCCACAACACGGCGACTGCGCCGCCGGCAATGCCGGCCATCCAGCGCAGCTGCGTCAGCCGCTGACGCCTGGCGTGGTAATGCTGCAGATCTGGCAGGTCCTGCCATGCCTGCCGATTGCTGGTGGGCGACGGCCGCCGTGAAACGGTGGAGGGGCGTTGGGAAATCATGCTGCGCTCCGAAGAGATGAGGCTGCAGTCGCTCGACACCGCATCGGCCTCTGACGAGCGGCCAGATGGATGCGATGGCGAGGTGGCGGTGCTGCAGCGAGGTTGCTGGAAGTGATCCTATGGATTCGCTGCGGATCACGTTTTAAGAGTTTTTTGATCGCTTGCCATTGATAGGCATGCGTTCACGAATACCTTCTGCGAGCGTGTACCGGACGACTCGATCGGCTCCGGCACAAAGGCGGCAGGTAACGCGTGGCGTGGTATCGCGCATACGCCTCGATTTCCCGGATAGCACATGCTGGACATGCAGCGATGCGGGTGGACGACATGCATCACTGCACGGCATGGGCCTCATACGCTTCGTCCGGCGTGCTGCCGATACATTGCAATGCGCTTTGCCCATCCACGTCAGTGCTCGTGAGCGCTGTGCAGCGCTCAATCGCACCCTAAGTACGCATGGCCATCAATGTCGGAGCATGCAAGGACACCGCGCGCAACCAGCGAAGCGGTTCGATGTCATCACCGCGGCGGAACACGCCAGCCGACTAGACGTTCAACGATTTGGCACGCGATTTCTTGCGTATCGAAAAGAACACCACACATTCCAATGCGACCAGCGCTGCGGCGATGACCATGCCGGTGATCAGCGGATCATGTCCGGTTCCGCGCAGGCAGAAGCCGACCAACAGAAAGCACAGGTTGTAGCCTGCAATTCCAAGCGCTGCGGCGAGCAGGAAGGTCCAGAAGCGCACCCGGATCACGCCTGCCGGCAAGGCGAGATAGATCCGTGCCACCGGGATCGCCTGACCGGCCAGCGTGACCCGGAAATCGTTGCGTCGGTACGACAGCGCAAGGCGGTCGTAGGTAGCGATGCGCAGAAACACGAAACGGCCGTAGTTGCGTACCAGGGCGCGCACGTGATCGTTACCGAGCGCACGGCCGATTTCATACCAGCTGACCGTCGCCAGTACCGATCCGGCCACGCTGATAGCCCACACCGCCAGCAGCGCCGGCACGCTCTCGGCGGTCATTCCGACAACCATCAGCATCAGATAGGAGGGGATCACCGGGATGAATTTTTCGAGGTAGGACATCGCCAGCACGCCTGGCAGGCCGAAGCTCAGCACTAGCGTCAATACGTCGTTGGTCTGCATGGTGGCCTAGCCTGTGTACGCGCGGCGCTGCAGACGATAGGTCGTCGCTGGCGGGACGTTCCAATACGTGCGCCCGATCTTGACGGCCTCCAGATCGAGCGCATCGAGAATGTGCGCTGGCACCGAGCATTTGAAGCCGTAGGTAAACAGATACATGCGTCCGCCCGGCTTGAGATGCAGGAAGGCGCCACGCACGATGGCGGCCACCTGATGTGCGGGCATGTTTAAGAAGCCAAGGCCGCATACCACTGCATCGACGCAGGCTCCATCGAAGCGGGGTACCGATTCAAGATCGGTGACATCCATCTGCAGCACTGACGCGTGCGGGAAGCGCTGCGTGAGCAGCGATGCAAACCTCTGGTTGTATTCGAGCAGAATGAGATTCTTTTCGCGCACGCCCTTGTCGATCATCGCCCGGGTAAACGCGCCGGTACCCGGACCAAGTTCCAGGACACGCCCGGTACGCTCCGAGAGTTCGGAGGTGATGATGGAGGACAGTGCACGTCCGGAAGGAAGGATTGCCGCAACGGAACAGGGGGCCGTGATCCATTCGCGAAGAAACGAAGCCATATACGAACGTGCCATCTATCCTCACAGCGTTGAAAGAGTTAGGCCAATCTGCGAAACGCAACAGTCATCCGATCGATGGACGACACGCAGTCGGCATCACAAGGCTAGGGCATCAATCTGTCCGCAGTCTGTCGTTGATGCCGAACCGTGATTGAAAGTTCAGCCACGCATCAGTATCGACTACAGCTCGGCAGCGATGCATCGTCGCAACCTTGCGCGGTAAAGAACACCTCGCGCGACCGACGATGGCTGCCGTTGGCTGAATGCACTGGGTAACGGTGGACTAAACACGGCAGCAGACAGGCTATCGACAGAGAGCGCTGCCAGCATGCGCGGCAACCGACTCCTGCCTGTGCTGTCGCACTGCCGCCTCGATACGCGCCACATGCGATGCACGTTACCGCTGCATAACGACGTTTGAGAACACGATGAGACTTTCAGCCAACATCGCCTATGCGATGGCGTTGCTGGCGCTGGGTGGCTGCGCCAACCTGGCGCCGCAGTACGTGCGGCCGTCGCCACGGATCCCGCAACAGCAAGCGACCTTCGAACATGACTTTGCGATCAAAACGCCGAGCGAGGTGTTCGCCAACCCACGCCTGCGCGATACCGTCGCGCTTGCACTTGAGCGCAATCAGGACCTGGCGCTTGCGATGCTCAACGTGCAGCGCGCCAGGGCGAGCTACCGGTTGCGTGACGCCGAGACGCTGCCGACAGTGACACTGGACGGTAACGGCGTCGATGCCAGTCGTCAGCAAGGTCAACTTTCGGTATCGCTCGGGTTTGCCAGCTATGAGCTGGACTTCTTTGGACGCGTGAAAAATCTCAAGGAAGCGGCCTTGCAGGATGTTCTTCAGAGCGATGAGAATCGACGCACTGCCTCGCTCAGCCTGATCGCCGAAGTGGCGACTGCATGGCTGAGACTGGATGCAGATCAGCAACGCTTTGCGTTGGTGAACAAGACCGCGGGTAATCTGCAACGGGTGTACGAGTTGACGCTGGCCCGTTATAACCAGGGTGCGATCAGCGGGCTGGAGTTGGCGCAGGCGGACACCGCGTTGGCGCAGATCGGCACCGAGCAGGCTGGCCTGGAAGCGCAGCTGCAGCAAGATCGCAATGCGCTGACCTTGCTGGTCGGTGCCGAGGTACCCGAGACGCTGTTGCCCGACGCCGACGCGCGTGGTCATGCAGCACTGTCGCTCAACGGTCCGTTGCCGGCAGGGGTTCCGTCGTCACTGCTGCTGCGTCGCCCCGATGTCATGGCCGCAGAGCATGCGCTGATCGGCGCCAATGCCGATATCGGGGTTGCGCGCGCACGATTCTTCCCCCGCATTGCCCTGACCGGCAGCTACGGCAACACCAGCACGGCGTTGTCTACGCTGCTTGGCGGAGGTGGCTGGAACATCGCCGCCTCCGCAGCGGTGCCACTGTTCGATCACGGCGCCAACCGCGCCAACCTGAAGGTGACCGAGCTCGATACCCAAATCGCCCAGGCGCAGTATCAGAAGACGCTGCAGATCGCGTTCCGCGATATGGCCGATGCGTTGGCCATCGGGGGGAGCATCGCTGCGCGACTGCAGGCGCAGACGCAACTGATCGACGCCGCAAGCAGGCAGGTGCGCATTGCCGCCGCCAGATACGAGCGCGGGCAGACCGGATTGGTCGACCTGCTGAATGCCGAGCGTGCGTTGTATGTGGCGCAGCAGGCCTTGCTGGACACCACCCTGTTACGCGACAGCAACCTGGTGACCGCCTATCGCGTGCTGGGTGGCGAATGGATGCAGGCACCCACGCGGGGAGGCAGCGCGCCATGAGCCGCTCCATGCTGTGGTTGCAGCACCTCGGGCGCTACCGTTGGTGGTCGATTGTGGTGCTGTCGCTGTTCGTCGGCTGGCTGGTGAAGGCGCAGTTGTTTCCTGCACCGGTTGCACCGCAGGTGGCCAGCTCGGCGGTGGTGCTGGGGGATATCGAAGAGACCGTGCTGGCGACCGGCAGGATCAACGCCTCGCAGTTGGTGAGCGTTGGCGCGCAGGTCACCGGCCAGGTAGTGGCCCTGCACGTCAAACTTGGAGACTCGGTCAAGAAAGGGCAGCCGATCGCCGAGATCGACGCGTTGCCGCAGCAGAACGCGCTGCGCACTGCACAGGCGCAAGTGCGCAGCGCCGACGCCAGGTTGACGGCACGGTTGGCGAGCTTGCGCCAGGCCACCCTGGCGGACCGTCGCCAGCGCGCATTGATGGCAGAGGATGCGGTAGCCAGGGTCGATGCCGAGGCGGCAGAAGCCACGCTGGCGACGGTGCGCGCAGACATCCAGGCATTACGCGCGGAGCGGGAGCAAGCCACGATCGCGGCAAGCACCGCCGAGCTCAATCTGAGCTACACACGCGTGGTGGCGCCAATGGATGGCGAAGTGGTGGCCATCGTCACCGAGCAGGGACAAACGGTGAATGCCAACCAGAGCGCACCGACCATCATCAAGCTCGCCCGTCTGGACACCATGACCGTCAAGGCGCAGATCTCCGAAGCCGATGTCACCCGGGTATCGGCCGGGATGGGCGTCTATTTCACCTTGCTGGGCGAGCCCGACACCCGCTATCGCGCGGTGCTGTCTGCATTGGAGCCGGGTCCGACCACGATCGCCAGCGATGCCTCCGGCGTCGTGGCGGGCCAGGCGACCAGTGCCGCGTCCAATGCGGTGTACTTCAATGGCATCTTCGATGTGCCCAATCCGCATCGCACCCTGCGCATCGATATGACCGCGCAGACCACGATCGTGTTGGCACGCGCACGCGGTGCACGCCTCATCCCGAGTGGCGCGCTGGGCGAGCGCACCGCCGATGGAAGCTATGTGGTCCACGTGCTGACCGCCGATGGCGGGCGGCAGATGCGCCGCATCCGTGTGGGGCTCAATAACCGCATCAACGCACAGGTGATCGCAGGCCTTGAGCTGGGCGAGAGGGTGATCACCAGCGATCTCGATCTGCCTGCGCAGACGCCTTGATGCGTCGTCGCGTTGTCACGGGCAGGCGCTCATGCACCGCCTGCCCACATCCATCATTGGAGCCTGCGTCATGTCCGCACTGTTGCAAGTGAGCGCGCTTTGCAAAGAGTTTCCGTCTGCCGACGGCAGCGTTGCGATCCTGCGCGATGTCACGCTGCGCATCCACGCCGGGGAAATGGTCGCCATCATGGGGCCATCGGGCTCGGGCAAATCCACCTTGATGAACATCCTGGGCTGCCTGGATCGCCCGACGCACGGGAGCTACCAGGTCGCCGGGCAGGACATTGGTCAACTGGATCCGGACAGCCTGGCGCGTCTGCGGCGTGCCCACTTCGGCTTCATTTTCCAGCGCTATCAGCTGCTGGGGGAGCTGGATGCGATCGGCAATGTCGAAATCCCTGCGATCTACAACGGGACCGCGGCCAGTGCGCGCCGCGCGCGCGCGCAGGCCTTGCTGGAGCGTCTGGGACTGGGCACACGGCTGCACCACCGGCCGGGGCAGCTGTCCGGCGGGCAGCAACAACGCGTGTCGATCGCCCGCGCGCTGATGAATGGCGGCGAGGTCATTCTGGCCGACGAGCCGACCGGCGCACTGGATCAAGCCAGCGGCAAGGAGGTCATGACGGTACTGCAGGAGCTGCACGCGGCAGGTCACACCATCATCCTGGTCACGCACGACCCCGAGGTGGCGGCGCATGCGCAACGCATCATCGAGATCCGCGACGGCCAGATCGTGGCCGACCGCCAGCTGCGTCCGGCGACCCCTCGCACCGCGCTCAAGGACACCGTGGTCGCCGATAGGGCGGGGCGCCTGGCAGACCTGCTGGGGCGCTTTGCCGAAGCCGGCCAGATGGCGCTGCGTTCGATGTTCAACCATCGCCTGCGGACCTTGTTGACCATGCTGGGCATCATCATCGGCATCTCGTCGGTGGTGTCGGTGGTTGCGCTCGGCGAAGGGTCGCGGCGGTCGATCCTGTCCGACATCGATGCGCTGGGCACCAATACGATCGAAGTGATGCCGGGGGCGAGCATCGGCGATCGTACGGCCGATACGGTGCGTACGCTCAGTGCCGACGATGCGGTCGCCATCGCCGGGCTGGAGTACGTGGACAGCGCCACGCCCTCGATCTCCACCAGCGCCGGCCTGCGCTATGGGCGCCACGACGTCGCCGCCAGCATCACCGGGGTGGGCTATCAGTTTTTCCGGGTGCGTGGTTACACGTTCGCGCAGGGGCGCGGGTTCGACGCGCATGCGATCCAGGCCAGGGCGCCGGAGGCGGTCATCGACCAGGCCACCCAACGTGCGCTGTTTCCGGGCAGCGCATCGGCGCTGGGCAAGGTGATTCTGGTGGGAGCGGTGCCGCTGCGGGTCGTTGGCGTCACTGCCAGGCCGATCTCGGGGTTTGCCGGCGACACCTCGCTCAACGTGTGGCTGCCCTACACCACGGTGATGGCGCGCGTCTCCGGCGATGCGCGCGTGCGCAGCCTGACGGTGCGTGTCTCGACCCAGGTGCCAAGCGCGGTGGCTGAGCGTGGTATCGACACACTGCTGCTGCAACGGCATGGGCGCCGGGATTTCTTTCTGTCCAATTCCGACAGCGTGCGCAAGACCGTCGAACAGACCACCCGCACCATCACGTTGCTGATTTCCTCCATCGCGCTGATCTCGTTGCTGGTCGGCGGCATCGGGGTGATGAACATCATGCTGGTGTCGGTGACCGAGCGGATTCAGGAGATCGGCGTGCGGATGGCGGTGGGTGCGCGTCAGTCCGACATTCTGCGCCAGTTCCTGATCGAAGCGACGCTGGTCTGTCTGGTCGGCGGCACCCTGGGCGTGGCGCTGGCACTGGGTGCGGGCGTCCTCGTCGCTTGGGTGAGCCCGAGTTTCGGAATGGTGTTCTCGCAGTGGTCGATCATCGGCGCGTTCACCGTGTCCACAGCGATCGGCGTGGTGTTTGGTTTTCTGCCGGCGCGGCGTGCGGCACGCCTGGATCCGATCAAGGCGCTGGCACGCAGCTGATGCACGCTGCGGTGAGGTGGATGAACAAGCCCCGCTGCGGTCATCTCCAGGCAAGACCGCGCAGGGATGCCGGCATTACACCGGCGCAGGAAACACCAGCCGGAAGCAGGCACCCGCTGCGCTGTCCGGGACCAGCAACACGCTGCCGCCATGGTGCCGCATGATGGTTTGCACCAGGTCCAGTCCCAGGCCGGCGCCACGGCCGTCCTTGCTGTCACGATGAAACGCCTCGAAGATGCGTTCGCGCTCGGAATCCTTGACCCCGCATCCTTCGTCGGCGACATCCACCGCGCCTGTTGCCGAGACCCGGATCGTGATCGTTCCCTGACGCCCGCCATAGCTGATCGCATTCTGGATCAGGTTGGTGAGTGCGCGCTCGATGGACACTTCATCGCCATCGACGGGCACCACCGCAGCATCGGTCTCGAACGTCACTTGGTAGCCTGCGGCGAATGCCAACGGCGCCAGATCGAGTACCACGCGTTCGGCGATCGTGGCCAGATTCAGACGCGAAAACACGATGGTGTCGGAGTCGAGCCGCTGGATATCCAGCAGCTGCCCGGTCAGTGCGCCGAGGCGGACGGCATCTTCCATCAGCCGCGTCCGCAAGGGGCTGGCCGGAAGCGCGGACAGGCGCGTGGTCAGAATCGCCACGGGGGTGCGCAGTTCGTGCGCGGCATCGGCGATGAACCGCTTGTGCTTGGCCAACGCAGTGTCCAGGCGCGCCAGGGCGTCGTTGATGGCCTGCACGAAGGGCGCCACTTCGGCTGGTACCTGGTCAATGCCCAGGCGCATGCCGGTGCGATGAAAATCGATCGATCTGGCCTCTTGCGCCGCCTTGTCCAGCCCCTTGAGGCCGCGCTTCACCGCAAGCGGCATCACCAGCATGGTGGACACCGAGACCAGCGCAATGATCAACAGGGTTTGCCACAGCACCGGCAAGGCCAGCCGCAGCAGTTCCCACGTGCTCACCGGTCCGCGTGCCCAGAATGCGATCTGCACCTGCCCGGCATCCGACTCTACCCAGGCCACGCTTGCGCGCGTGTCGGTGGTGCTGGCACCGCCCACATCGAAGCTTGCGGACTCCACCAACGGCAGTGCGGACAGCGCCGGCTGGATGCCCGCTGGCGGCGTTCCCTCCGTAAGGCGCTGCCCGTGTTTGTCGGTGACGATGAACCACAACGTGGTCGACTTGGCACGTAGCTCGGACATGTCTGCGCTCGGGCGCATGTACAGCCGACCCGCGCGGTCGTGCGCGATCGACCGCGTGAGCGTTTCCAGGGTCTGCAACTCGTAGGTCAGGTTGCCGTTGGGAAACTCCATCGTGGCCTGGATGACCAGGACGAAGATGACGACTCCGGCCAGCGCGATCATGGCGGTCTGCGCGGCGGCCAGGCCACGCACCAGACGCCATCGCAACGACGGCGGCTTGTAGGTCATGCGCTTACACTCAACATGTAGCCGACGCCGCGCACCACATTGATCGCAAGCGCGCTACCCGCATCGGACAGCTTGCGGCGCAACCGCGAGACGTGGGTGTCCAGCGCATTCGGTTGCACGTCGTCGTCCATCGAAAACACCGCCTGCATCAGCGTGCCGCGCGGCACCATGCGTCCGACGCGCTTGAGTAACGCTTCAAGCACCAGCAACTCCCTGCGTTTGAGATCCAGCGCCTCGCCGCCGATGCTGGCGGTGCGATTGACGAAGTCGTAGGACAGGTTGCCGGCAGTGACAATATCGGTCTGCAAATGCGCCGGCCGGCGGACCAGTGCGCGCAGCCGGGCCATCAGTTCTTCCACCGCGAAGGGCTTGGCAAGGTAATCGTCTGCGCCGATGTCCAGGCCGACCACGCGTTCGGACAACTCGGCCAGCGCGGTGAGCACCAGCACGGGGGTGACATTGCCCTGCTCGCGCAGGGTCTTGAGAAACCGCAAGCCATCGCCGTCGGGCAATTGCCGATCGAGAATCATCACGTCGAACGCACCCAGTGCGGCCGCGCTGGCCGCCGCTGCCAAGGTCGGGGCGTGATCCACGATCATGTTGTACGTTGCCAGGACGTCGCGGATGGCAGACGCCATCTCGGGCTCGTCCTCGATCAAAAGCACCTTCATGGTTGCGCTCCTGCCCCGATGGATCGGTCCTTCTACACCCGCGACCTGTCGTGAACATGTCCCGGCATGCGACGCCCCAGCCTACCGCAGGACTTGGTACCTGCAGCGAGCGGGGGGGCATGGCGGACTGGAGCGCAAGGCGGTGCAGCCGATCGACCGCAGTGGCGGGTTGCGGCCGGCGTTTTCGCCTACCTGCCTGCCTGCATATGTCCGCTTTCCTGGCGCAAGCGTGTCGGTTGTCGACTGACTGCGACAGGCACAGTGCCAGGACGCAACTGCCCAGCCCGCGCGCGACACTGGCGGACCCGGCCGCCATCGCGGACCGCTTAATGCAGAATTAAACTCACTCCAGGATGCTGTGGCCCCCTAGTGCCTACCGACCAGCACCGAATGAAGCTGCTCCTTGTCGAAGACGACGCCATGTTGGGCGACACCATCTGCGATGGCGCACAGCAGGGCGGGTGGGAGGTGGACCATGTCGTGGATGCCGCTGCGGCGCAGGTGGCGCTGATCGATCATCCCTATGCGGCAGTGCTGCTGGACCTGGGGCTTCCCGGCGAGTCGGGGCTGTCGGTGCTGCGCGGCATGCGCGCCCGGTGCGACCCCACTCCGGTGTTGATCCTGACCGCACGCGGGCAGCTGAGTGAGCGCATCGTCGGTCTGGACGCCGGTGCGGACGATTATCTGGTCAAGCCGTTCCAGTTCGACGAGTTGTGGGCGCGCGTGCGGTCGGTCATTCGGCGCAGCCAGGGCAGCGTGGTGCCGATCTTCAGCTTCGGCGACGTGAAGGTGGACCGGAGCCGCCGCACGGTGAGCAGGGCCGGTGTCGATGTGGTGTTGAGCGCACACGAATACCGCACGCTGCTGGCGTTGATCGAACGCCCCGGCCATGTGCTGACCCGCGACCGTCTGCAGGACCTGGTGTACGGGCCGACCAGCGAGCTGGAGAGCAATACCATTGCGGTGTTCATCCATCAGTTGCGGCGCAAGCTGGGCGAGGACCTGATCAGAACCGTGCACGGCCTGGGTTACGTGGTGGGGCAGCCGACCGGATGAGACCCCAATCCATCACTGCGCAGCTGTTCATGGTGATCGTCAGCGTCATTGCCTTGTGCTGGGTCGCGGTCATCGCGCTGGTGCTCACGCTGCTCTCGCTCAATCTGAAGAGTACGTGGGACGAAAAGCTCGAAGCCATCGCCACGCAGATGCTGATCACCATTCCGGCCAAGAGCAGGTTCGACCAGAGGGCCGGTCCGGGCCTGCAATTGCCGGACACCTTCACCGGTGCGCGCGAACAGTTGGTGTTCCAGGTCTGGATCGACCGCACAACGATGGTGGCACGCACGCCTGGCGCGCCCGATTCGGCGCTGCAGCCATCGTTTACCGATGGGGCGGCCACCACCCTCATCCAGGGCGAACACTGGCGGGTGTACTCGGTCACCGACAGAACCGGCCGTGTCAGCGTGCAGGTCGGCAACCCGCAGAGCGTGGTGGATGCGGACCTGCGCCACGAAGCGTTGCATGCGCTCGCCTTGGCCACCTTTCTGGTGGTGGTGGCGGGCGTGGTGATGTGGTGCGTGGTGCGTCATTCGCTGCAGCCGGTCAGAGCGCTGGGCAAGGCATTGCGGCGGCGCAAGCAGCTGGACCTCACCCCGTTGCCGTTGTCCAGACTCCCGCGCGAAATACATGCGCTGGTGGCGTCGTTCAATCATGTGCTGGAACGGCTGGATGCGGCGATCGAAGGCGAACGCCGGTTTATCGGCGACGCCGCGCATGAGCTGCGCACGCCGCTGTCGGCATTGCAGGCGCAGGCCGAAATCGCGCTGGGCGCGCAAGATCCGCAAAGCAAGAATCAGGCGCTGTTGAAGCTGCTGCAAGTGGCCAAGCGCAGCACGCGCTTGTCCGAGCAATTACTGGATCTGGCGCGGTTGAACGCGGGACGCAGCGCATCGATGCATCAACCGACCGAACTCAGTGTGCTGGTGCATCACGTGGCACAGGAATTCGAGGTGCATGCGACGCAGAACGGGCGCGCGCTGTATCTGGACATCCATAGCTGTGTCGTTGCGTGCAACGTGGACGAGATCGGCATCTTGCTACGCAATCTGGTTGATAACGCGATGCGCTATACGTCAGAGGGCGGCAATATCCTGATCAGCTGCGGCTATGTTGCCGATGCGACGAGTGAAGACGGCGCAGATGCCGTCGGCGATGTCTATCTGCAGGTCGCCGACGATGGACCCGGTGTCCCCGAGTCGGAGCGCGAGGCGATCTTCGTCCGCTTCCACCGCGTGGCCGGCACCCCCGTCCGCGGCAGTGGCATCGGGCTGTCGTTGGTCGCCGGTATCGCGGATCTGCACCAGGCCCGTATCGAGACCGGACCTGGCCTGAGCGGGCGCGGGTTCAGTGTGCGCATCGTCTTTCCAGGCCGCGCCGAGGGCTGAGCAGGTGCCTTTGGTCTGTGGCATGCATTGAGTGCAGGGCCTTGATGCGCGTGATCGAGGCGCGGGTCGTGCATTTCGCTGCGGCGGCCGTGGTGTAGGCGATGGGAGCTTGCACGTCATCAACCTAGTGCAGCACGGCGCGACTGCGCTGGCGGCTGAGGCTGAACGCTTCGCCCAGCCGCCCCGGTGCGCTTAAAGAATTCTTCAACGCACTAAAAGTTCTTTAACGGCCGTTTGAAAGGATGCCACCCAGCCACGCTTCGCTGGCGCTTGAGATCCGCTGGTCGCCTACGTTGCAGTGCCGACCTTGCCAACGCCAACGCCTTGGCAGCCGGGCTGACGCCAGAGGTGGCGTCAGCCCGGCTGCCCTTCAGCGCAATGCCGCGGTGCGGTCACGCATCCAGGCGTCCGACGGGAGTCCGGCGTTTTGATGTCCCCCCTTCGCCTCAGATCGCGTAACGACCATGACCCCAACCGACACAACGTCCAGCGCGCGCTCCACCGCTGCGGCATCCAAACGCGGACGGCGACGCGTCGCAATGCCGCTGCTGTGGTGTCTGCTGGCCAGCGGCGCCATCGCCTCTGGCTGGTGGTGGTCCACGCGCGCGCAGCCGCTTAACCAAGCGCTTCCGATCAGCGCGTTGTCGGTCACGGCGATCACCCCACGCCAGGTGGAGTGGCCAAGCACGCTGTCGGCGACCGGGATCGTGGCGCCCTGGCAGGAGGCGGTGATCAGTGCGCAAAGCAACGGGCTACGGCTGGTGACGCTCAACGTGGCGGTCGGCGATGTGGTGACGCGCGGGCAGCTGCTGGCGCGTTTCGATACCGCAACCCTGCTGGCGGCACGTGCAGAACTGCGTGCGGAGCTGGCCAAGGCGCAGGCGGCTGCACACCAG
The DNA here is from genome assembly GCF_041475665.2 of Xanthomonas sp. NCPPB 4467. NCBI lineage: Bacteria > Pseudomonadati > Pseudomonadota > Gammaproteobacteria > Lysobacterales > Lysobacteraceae > Xanthomonas > Xanthomonas sp. NCPPB 4467. The sequence goes on from NZ_CM191260.1 coordinate 60,169, forward strand.
GCCGATACCAATCGCATACGTGCCGTGCGCGTGCAGGCGGCCGGGGCGATGAGCGACCAGGAAGTGCAGCGCTACGTGACCGAAGCGGTGACCGCCACCACCCAGATCGCGGTGGCGCAGGCGCAGCTGGATGCCAACCGGCTGCAGCTGCAGCAAGCCGACATCACCGCCCCCGACGACGGGTTGATCAGCGCGCAGAGCGCCACGCTGGGCGCTGTGGCCAGCAGCGGCCAGGAACTGTTTCGGCTGGTGCGGCAGGGGCGCCTGGAATGGCGTGGAGAGTTCACACCCGAGCAGATCGCGCGGATCGCCGTAGGCCAGGACGTCCGGCTGCGGCTGCCCGACGGCAGTGCCGCCGTGGCACGCGTGCGCCAGATCGCGCCGCTGCTGGATGCGCGCTCCCGGCTTGGCGTGGTGTATGCGGATATCCAGCCCGACAGCCTGCTGCGCGGCGGGATGTACGTCGACGGCGCGGTGGCGTTGCCGCCCAGCCGCGCGCTGGTGGTGCCGGCGTCGAGTGTGGTGGTGCGCGATGGCCGCAGTCTGGTGTTCCGCATCGTCGGCAGCGGCGCCGCGTCCAGGGTGCGCGCGCAAGCGGTGACGGTAGGGCGGCGGCTCGGCACCGACGTCGAATTGCTGCAGCCATGGGCCAGCGGCGAGCGCATCGTGGCGCAGGGCGCCGGGTTGCTTGCCGATGGCGACACGGTGTTGGTCAAGACCACGCCGGCCGGCCCGCTGGTCGGCATGCAACTGATTCCACGTGCGCCACGATGAACTTCGCTACCTGGTCGCTGCGCAATCCCATTCCTGCGGTGTTGCTGTTCTTCCTGCTGACGCTGGCGGGCGTGCACGGCTTTCGCAATCTCTCCATCCAGGCGCTGCCGGATATGGACCTGCCCACCGTCACCGTCGCGCTGACGCAGCCGGGGGCGGCACCGGCGCAGCTGGAAACCGAGGTGGCGCGCAAGGTGGAAGACTCCATCGCCACCGTCAGCGGCCTACGCCATCTGCGCACCACCATCAGCGATGGACAGGTGCAGATCGTGGCCGAATTCCACCTGGAAAAATCGCTGTCCGATGCGTTGATCGAAACCAAGGATGCGGTCGACCGGGTGCGTTCGTCGTTGCCGCCGGAACTGCTGCAGCCGGCCATCATTGCAGTAACCGAAACCGGCACGCCGATCCTGACCTATGCGGTGACATCGACAACGCTGGATGAGACCGCGTTGTCCTGGTATGTCGACGACAGCATGAGCAAGGCGCTGCTGAAGGTGCCTGGCGTGGGTCGCGTGCAACGCCTGGGCGGTGTGCAGCGCGAGATCCGGGTGGAGGTGGATCCGGTGCAGATGACCGCACTGGGGGTGACCACGTCGGATGTGTCGCGCGCGCTGCAACAGACCCAGCAGGATTCCTCCGGCGGACGCGTGCAACTGGGCGGCGCCGAGCAATCGGTACGCACGCTGGCCGGTGTGCAGCAGGCCGCGCAATTGCCTGGCATGTCGATTGCGCTCGCCACCGGCGGCAGCGTGCGCCTGGAGCAGATCGCGCGGGTGCGCGACGGCATCGCCGACCGTCGGCAGGCCGCGCTGCTCGACGGTAAGCCGGTGATCGGGCTCAGCCTGTATCGCACCAAGGGCTTCGACGAGACCAAAATCGCCGAAGGCGTTGCGCAGGCGCTGCAGCAGTTGCAACACAGCGACCCCTCGCTGCGCGTCACTCCGGTCTCCGGCAGCGTGGCCTATACCCTGGAGCAATTCGAAGGCTCGATGTCGATGCTGTACGAGGGCGCGCTGCTGGCGGTGCTGGTGGTGTGGCTGTTCCTGCGCGACTGGCGCGCGACCCTGATCGCCGCATCGGCGCTGCCGTTGTCCATCCTGCCGGCGTTTGCGGTGATGTGGTGGCTGGACTACTCGCTCAATACGCTGACCTTGCTGGCCCTGGCAGTGGTGGTCGGCATCCTGGTCGACGACGCCATTGTCGAGATCGAAAACATCGAACGCCATCGGCGGATGGGCAAATCCGCGTTTCAGGCCACCGCCGATGCGGTCAACGAAATCGCCCTGGTGGTCATGGCCACCACCGCCACCCTGGTGGTGGTGTTTGTGCCGACCACGTTGATGGGCGGCATCCCGGGGTTGTTCTTCAAACAGTTCGGCTGGACCGCGGTGATTGCGGTGGTTGCCTCGTTGATGGTGGCGCGGCTGATCACCCCGATCATGGCGGCCACCTTTCTCCGCGCGCGGCATAGCGATCCATCCGAGCCGGCGACCGGCGCGCTGACCGCCCGCTATCTGCAGATGGTGCAGTGGAGCTTGCGGCATCGCGCGGCGACGTTGGGCGCCGCCGGCGTGTTTCTGCTGTTGTCGCTGGCGTTGTTGCCGTTGCTGTCCAAGGGCCTGGTGCCGCCCAGCGACCGCGGCTTCATCACCGTTAGCGTCGAGCTGGGGCCGGAAAGCGACATCGCGCAGACCCGCCAGGTCACCGAGCGGGTGCGTGCGGCGGTGGGCCGCATCGACGGCGTCGGCGCGGTGTTCACCAGCATCGGCGGCACTGCGGGCGGGCGCGATGCGCAGGTGGCCGAGGTGCGCAAGGCCGAGATGACCCTGGTGCTGTCGCCGCGCAAGACGCGTGCGGCGCAGGCGCAGATCGAGCGCGCGGTGCGGCGGGTGCTGGTCAACATCACCGGCGCACGCGTCACCGTGAGCGGCGGCGGGCCGGGCGAACACCTGTCGATGATTCTCACCAGCGAATCGGAAGATGCCCTCAATGCCACCGTCGCTGCGTTCGCAAGCCAATTGCGCTCGGCCGGCCTGTCGGGTGTGCGCACCACCGCAGGCCTGCAACGCCCGGAACTGGTGGCGCGGCCGATCCAGCGCCAGACCGCCCGTTATGGTGTGAGCAGCGCCGATATCGGCCAGACCCTGCGCACTGCGACCAGCGGCGATTTCGAACCGCAACTTGCCAAGCTCAATCTGGACAACCGGCAGATCAATATCCGCGTGCAGGTTCCCGACCGGGTCAGTGCCGATCTGGAGGCGTTGTCCAACCTGCGCGTGCCATCGCGCAATGGGCTGGTGCCGTTGTCCAGCGTGGCGGTGTTGGCGATGGAGAGCGGGCCGACCGAGATCAATCGCTACGATCGCCAACGCTACGTCACGGTGAGCGCCGACCTGGGCGACATGCCGTTGAGCAAGGCGCTGGCCTTGGCCACCACGCGCCCTGCCATCCAGCACCTGCCGGCGAACGTGTCGCTGATCCAGTCCGGCGATGCCGAAGTGGCGGCGGAATTGTCGTCCGGCTTGCTGCTGGCGATCGCGATCGCCACCTTGTGCATGCTGTGCGTGCTGATCCTGCTGTTCAACGATTTTTTCCAGCCACTGACGATCCTGTCGGCCATTCCGCTCTCGCTCGGCGGCGCCTTCATTGCGCTGTTGCTGTGCGGCAGCGAGCTCGATGTGCCGTCGATGATCGGCCTGGTGATGCTGATGGGCATCGTCACCAAGAACTCGATTCTGTTGGTGGAATACGCGGTGATCGCGATCCGCGATGGCGCCGCGTCGGTCGACGCCGCGTTGGTGGATGCGTGCCACAAGCGCGCGCGCCCGATCGTGATGACCACCGTGGCTATGATCGCCGGCATGCTGCCGATTGCGTTGGGTTTCGGTGCCGATGCCAGTTTCCGCCAGCCGATGGCCATCGCGGTGATCGGGGGATTGATCAGTTCGACCCTGCTGTGCCTGGTGGTGGTGCCCGCTGTTTTCAGCTGCATCCACGATGGCCAAACCTGGCTGCATCGGCGTTGGCGCGGCGCGTTTGGGCGGGCGGATGACGATCCGGGCGGCCAAGCGCGTGCGGCGGACTAAGCGCGGTAAACAAGACGTGACAGCGACGCACCACTAGCTGCCGTCACCTTGCAGTTCAAAGCCACCCCAGGTGCGCGATGCAGTTCAAACGGCGAAGCGCGGCGGCCGCGATCGCACGCAAGCGCTTCGCAGCCACGCGCCTTGCCGTCAGCCGCAATACACCGCGGTGATGTTGTTGGTCGGGCCGGTTTCGATGCTCAGCTGATCGCCGCCGCTTTCGCTGGCGCCCTGCGCCGGGTCGGCCAGGCCGCTGGCGGTGGTGCCGCCGGTGGCGCGTTCGCCGCGCCGCACGCTGACCTGCAGGCTGTCGCTATCGACGCGTGCACGCTCCACGGTCTGCGCCGCCGCGGCCAGACCCACGATGCCGCGGACCTTTTCGATATGGCACTGGCCGGAGATCGCGCCATCGATGGGTTGCACCTGCGCCACCTGGTTGGAGGCACAGGCCGAGAGCAACAGGACGGCAGCGAGCGGGGCAAGGGTGCGGATCATCGGAGATCTCCAGCGGAAGAATGGCGCAAGCGTGAAGAATCCGTTGTTGGCATGGCATGAAGGTCGCCCGCTGGGGCGCGGCGCCCGCACCGCAAGGCTGTGCGCGCGTGGACTGGTGGGTGGGCGACGCGCATCTGGATCACCGAGCGAACCCATCCAGGCAGCGCGACCGCCCTAATCGGGCATGCAGCGCAAGCGGTGCGGCGACCGCCGGTGCGTTCGCACGTCGCGAGGAGACCTGACGTGGGCTGGATTACTTCGATTTTTGGACGACTCCACTCCCAATCTTCCGGCTAGTCGATCAATAGGCGCATCTCTACGCTTTGCATCACCGGAGCAGCTGGCTCCACCACCGCAAAGAGATCTGTCATGAACGCACAACTGGCCACCGCCTACGCCGATCAGCCGCAGCGCGAGACAAGCATGCAGGCGCCGCCGCGCCCGGTGGTGTTTCGCACCCGCGGCAGCACCCGCGGCCCGATCACCCGGTTGATGAGCCCGGGCGATCTGGGCCAGCTGGTCAAGCCGTTCGTGTTCCTGGACCTGTTCACCGTCAAGCCGTCCGTGGGAGAAGCACCGATGGGCATGCATCCGCATTCGGGCATTGCCACGCTCACCTACCTGATGGAGGGCGAGGTCGGCTACGAGGACAGCACCGGCAAGCAGGGCACGCTGCCTACCGGCGGTGTGGAATGGATGCGTGCCGGCAATGGCGTGTGGCACGACGGTGTGCCGGTCGGCCAGTCCTCGGCCAAGGGCTTCCAGCTTTGGGTCGCATTGCCCGCAGCCGAAGAGAACGCCCCGGCGCAAAGCCTGTATCTGTCGCCGGCCGATGTGCCGGTGGCCGGGCCGGTGCGTGTGCTGCTGGGTCGCTACGGCGCGTTGGAAAGCAAGATTCCGGCGCCGGCCGACATGACCTACCTGAGCGTGCAACTGCAGGACGGGGAGCGCTGGCGTTACGTGCCGCCGGCCGGCCACAGCGTGGCCTGGATCGCGGTGCACACCGGCCAACTTGAAGCGGCCGAGAGCATCGGCAGCGGCGAGATGGCGGTGTTCAAGGATGCCGAGCAGGCCATCGATGTGGTGGCGGTCGGTGCGACCAGCTTTGTGCTGGGCTCGGCGGTCAAGCACCCGCACGACCTGGTCATGGGCCACTACTCGGTGCATACCAGCACCGCCGCACTGGCGCAGGGCGAGGCGGAGATCCGCCGCATCGGCGCGCAATTGCGCGCCAAAGGCCGCCTGGCCTGAGTCGCGCGCATGCCGGGCAGCCGAGACATGGCTGCCCGGCACCTGCGGCGTCAAACACGCAGCGCTTGCCAGGCAACACAGCGCACTGCCGATCGTGCTGAAGGCAACGCGCCTTCAAACCCGCACGCCCGAGTCATGGCGTCAGGTCTTCAACGATGGCCTGCACCGCCCAACCGTCGATGCGCGCACACCCCCGCCATGCATCGCCGACCCATTACACCGCCACCTATCCAGCAAAGGCATTACCAATGAAACTGCTTCATCTCGATTCCAGCATCCTCGGCGACCATTCGGCGAGCCGTCAGCTCAGCGCACGCATCGTTGCCAAGCTGCAACAGCGCAACGGCGATGTCACCGTTACCCATCGCGATCTGGCCGCCAACCCGATCGCGCATCTGTCCGGCGCGCACCTGGCTGCGCAGCAGAATCCCACGGCCGATCAGACGCCGGAACTGGCCGCCGACCTGGCCAATGGTGCGGCGGTGCTGCAGGAATTTCTGGATGCCGACACCGTGGTGATCGGTGTGGCGCTGTACAACTTCAGCGTGCCGACCCAGCTCAAGGCCTGGATCGATCGCGTGCTGGTGGCCGGCAAGACCTTCCGCTATACGTCCGAAGGTGTGCTCGAAGGGCTGGCCGGCGACAAGCGGGTGATCCTGGCGGTGGCGCGCGGTGGGTTCTATGCTGCCGGCTCGCCGCTGGCGTCGCTGGAGCATGCCGAAACCTACATGCGCACCGCGCTGGGCTTCGTCGGCCTGCATCATCCGGAGGTCATCGTTGCCGAGGGTCTGGCCACCGGCAAGGAGGGACGTGAAGCGGGTCTTGCCGTTGCCCATCAGCAGATCGATGGGCTGGCTGCCTGAGCTGGCGCGACGCCGCGAGCGGCGTTGCTACTGCCCATGCGCCTACAGTGCATTCAATCGCACGGTCACGGCCTGGATAAACGCCGAGACCGCACGCGGCAGATGCCGTCGGCTTGGGTAGAGCGCGTGCAGGCCCTGACCGCGGCGTTGGAAATCCGGCAGCACCACGCTCAGGCGGCCCTGTTCGATGTCCGGGCGCGCGAGTGCCTGCGGCAGTAGCGCGATGCCGAGCCCGGCCACAGCCGCCAGGCGCAAGGCGCGCGCTGTGGTGGCAGCAAAACGCGCCTGCACCTGCACCTGCTCGGCAAGCCCGGACGGCCCGATCAGCGTCCAGGTCATCTGCCCGCTTGGGTGCGGGAAGCCGATGCCGTCGTGCTGACGCAAGTCGTCCACCTGCAACGGTCTGCCGCGCGCCTGCAGATAGCCTGGGCTGGCGACCAGCAGGTCGCTGTTGTCGGCCAGGATCTGGCGGCCGACATACCCCAGGTCCGGCAATGTGCCGCCACGGAAGGCCACATCGATGCGTTCGGCGATCAGATCGGCCTTGGCATCGTTGAGCACGAATTCCAGGCGCACGCGCGGGTGCGCTGCGAGAAATTCGCCGACCCATTCGATACGGAAAACATCCAGAAAATCCGCGGGTGCCGCCACCCGCACCAGCCCGGCGGCTTCGTCGCCATCGGCCGCCAGGCTCTGCCCGGCCGAGGTCAGCCCGTCCACCGCATCGGCGCAACGTTCGAAGAAGGCTTGCCCGGCATCGGTCAAGGTCAGCTTGCGGGTGGAGCGCTGCATCAGGCGCGTGTCCAGCTGCGCTTCCAACTGCTGCACGCGTCGGCTCACGCTGTTGGGGGCGGTGCCGAGCCGGCGCGCGGCTTCGGCAAAGCTGCCGCTGCGCACCACCTGCACGTACAGCGCGATGTCATTGAGATCGATCACCAGCAGCCTTGGCGCATGTAAACGCGGAGTCTAAGCGTGGTGCCTGCGCGCAGTCGATCATGGCGGCGTACGGCACTGCATGCGGCGGATCAGATGCACTGCCAGCAAAGCGCGTCATGCCTTGTTGCCCGCGCTCGGTTGATTGAGATTTTGACGCTGCGTCTAACGAAGCTAAGTTGCAAAATCTTGCCTGCTCAGATGTGGTGGAACGGTGTGGTAAGGCATGCGTAGAGCATTGGTGCTGCGTGCTTGCTGCGGGGCCGTTGCCCGCCCACCATCGCGGGATACGCTGCAAGTACGTCCTTGTCAGCTCTTACGCGGCATCCATGCCGCGTCAGGTCCCGCGACGGTGGGCGGCCAAGGACCATGCAGATGGTCGGTGTGCACGGTAGGAGCAGTGTTTGATGCGCGTTGTCGGATCATCACGCGCCGGCGCAACGTTTGATGTGCAACGCGCTACAAGCAGCTTTCACGCGCCCGCCGACCAACGTTCTGGTGCGGTGTCCTCGCCGCTTGCGGGACCGTGTGGCGGCATGGATGCCGCCACCGAGCCTTATCTGTTCGGAATCTGGCAGTTTAGGTGTCGAGAGCCGGCGTGGGCTGCCGTCAGAGCCTGGATCTCAGCGATCGCCATGTAGCTTGGTACCCACGCCGGATTCTCCCTTGATTCGCCCGAACAGTTGCCCGAGCTGACACTCGAAACGATAAGACTGGGCAAGCGAGGGAGCTCTCGACATTTTTAGCCTAGCGGAGATTTCCCATGAGCGGAATCGGGATCGATGTGTGCAAACACTTTCTGGACGTTGCCGTTTTTCGAGGCCAAACCCGTCAGTTCACCAACACCGCAGGCGGTCATCGGAAGCGTGTCGATTGGCTGAAGACGCTGTCGGTGCGGCAGGTGGTGCTGGAGGCGACCGGGGGCTACGAGCTGGCAGCGCTGGATGCCTTGCATCACGCCGCACTGCCGGTAGCGCGCGTCAATGCACAACGGGCACGCAACCTGGCCAACGGTTTGGGACTGGCCAAGACTGACCGGCTGGACGCGGCCATGTTGGCCTGCATGGCCGAGAAGATGGAACTCCATCGGTATGTTCCACTGGAACCCTGGCAGCGCGATCTGGGCGAGCATGTACGTGCCCGTCGGCAACTGGTCGAACTGCTGAAAGCAGCAAGGCAGCAGTTGCTGCAGGTTGCGGAAAAAGCGCTACGAAAGATCCTGCAGGGCAACGTGAACCAGCTTGTGCGCAGCGTGGCGCGGCTAGACAACCTGATCGCCGGGCAGCTGAAGACGCTGCTCATCGAGCAACCGCACCTGGCCGCGTTGAAGACGCTCAAAGGGGTCGGTCCGGTGCTGCTGGCCGTGCTGGTGTCCCGGTTACCGGAGCTTGGGACGCTCAGCGGAAAGCAAATCTCCCGATTGGTTGGCGTTGCCCCGCTCTCGCGCGACAGCGGCGCGATGCGTGGTAAACGGGGGATCGGCGGAGGCCGAGCCGATATCCGGCAGGCGCTGTATATGGCGGCGATGTCCTCGGCTCGGCACGAGCCAGGTCTGCGCGATTTTTACAGATCGCTGCGCACACGCGGCAAGGAAGGCAAGGTCGCCCTCGTGGCGGTGATGCGCAAGATGCTGGTCATCCTCAATGCGCGCGTGCGCGATCAAAGAGCCGCTCTGCAGCCCACCTGAGCGCACTCGGCGGCCGTGAGTAAACGCAAAAGCGTGCTAGCCAGCGGCCGGCACCTACCGATGAACACGCCCGAAGGAAACTGATCAAAGGTCGCGGATTGAGGTCCTGACCAACACAGTTGCTACAGGGACGTACTTGCGGCGTGTCCCGCGAGCGGCGAGGGCACCGCACACTCGACTCACTCAGCGTGTGACGGTATCTAAACGCCTCTACAACTCGAATCCTTGGCTGCCTTTGCAGCGTGTCTCGATGGAATGAGATATTTCGGATAGATCAGATGCAAAGCGAGTGATCTGCAGCTTGGTTGCAGTGCACTTGCCTGCTCACCGTCGCGGGACACGCTGCAAGTACGCCGATGTAAGCTCTTCTGCGGCATCCATGACGCATAAAGTCCCGCGATGGTGAGCGGGCAACGACCAGTCGAAATGGTCGGTGCGCATAGTGCAGGCAATGCAGGACGTTCTTCTGATTGGTTAGCTATCGTGTCGCTCTGCGACCCGCACCACCAAGCCCATGCAACTTGCAAGACGCTCAGCTTTTTACCCGGCAACCGACCAACTTTCTGGTGCGGCATTCTCGCCGCTTGCGGGACGCTTATTGCGTGCGCGTGAGCCCATGACGGTGCAGCAACTGTTGCAGGCGGTCCTGCACCCGCTGCAGGTCGGCGTCGGCGGCTTCGTCCAGAATATCCTGCGCCAGTGCATCGAACTGCGGCCAGAACTGGCTGGGGTCGCGCACCCGCTGCGGCCAGACCGACAGCATCTTGCCCAGCTCGGAGAGCTGATGATTGGTGTGGGTACGTGTGCGCAAGCTCATGTCGCATCTCCGGGCCAGTCCAGCGCCACAGCGTGGACCGCCCCGTCGTCGATGAGAGTGAAAGCAAGCTCGGCCTGCACCACACCGTCGAGCTCCAGCCGCGCCGCGCCACCTGGGCGTTGGGTGACATCGATGACGTAGGTGCTGGCGCCGAAGCGATACCGCAGCTGGTAGCCCGGCCAGCCGGCCGGGATGCACGGCACGATGTGCATGCGTTCGCCATGCCGTTGCAGGCCCAGCAGCGATTCGGTCAGCAGCCGGTACATCCAGCCGGCCGCGCCGGTGTACCAGCTCCAGCCGCCGCGGCCGGCGTGCGGCGCGACCGCGTAGACATCGGCGGCCAGCACATAGGGTTCGGCCTTGTAACGCTGGGCGCCGGCAGCATCGCGGGCGTGATGGATCGGGTTGATCATACCGGCCAGTTGCCAGGCCCGCGCGCTGTCGCCGAGCTGGGCGAAGGCCATCGTCGCCCACACCGCTGCATGGGTGTACTGGCCGCCGTTTTCGCGCACGCCGGGGACGTAGCCACGGATATAGCCGGGGTCGTGTTCGGTGCGATCGAACGGCGGCATCAGCAGCTTGACGATGCCGGCGTCGGTGTCGACCAGATGCTGGTGCATCGCGGCCATCGCCTGTGCGATGCGCGCCGGGTCCATCGCGCCGGACAGCACCGCCCAGCTCTGCGACAACGAATCGATACGGCATTCGTCCGAGTCGCTTGCGCCCAGCGGAGTGCCATCGTCGAACCACGCACGCCGATACCAGCCACCATCCCAGGCGTGCTGTTCCAGCGACGCGCGCAAGGATTGTGCATGCGTGCGACAGGTGGCGGCGAATGCCGCATCGTCGCGCTGCGCGGCCACGTCTGCGAACCGCAGCAGCGTGTCGTAGAGGAAAAAGCCCAGCCACACGCTCTCGCCCTTGCCATCCTTGCCGACCCGGTTCATGCCGTCGTTCCAGTCGCCGCTGCCGATCAGCGGCAGGCCGCGCTCGCCCAGCCGCGCCATGCCACGTTGCAGCGCGAGCACGCTATGCGCATACAGCGACTGCCTATTGCCGGTGAGCTGCGGCAGGTCGTAATAGGATTCTTCGTCGGGCTTGAGTTCGCGCCCGTCGATGAAGCCCACGCGCTCATCCAGCACGCTGGTATCGGCGGTGGTGTCCAGATAGCGGCACAGCGCCTGCGGCAACCACAGAAAATCGTCCGAACACTGCGTGCGCACGCCGCGATCCTGCGGCGGGTGCCACCAATGCTGCACATCGCCCTGTACGAACTGATGCGCGGCGCAGCGCAGCAGATGCGCCCGGGTGAGCGCCGGCTGCGCGTGCACCATCGCCATGCTGTCCTGCAACTGGTCGCGGAAGCCGAACGCGCCACCGGACTGGTAGTAGCCGCTGCGTGCCAGGAACCGGCAGGCGATGGTCTGGTAGAGCAGCCAGCCATTGGCCAGCAGATCCACCGCCGCATCGGGCGTGCTCACCTGCACGGTGCCCAGAGTCTGCTGCCAATGCGCACGCACCGCCAGCAAGGCGGTGTGCGCGGTGGCCACGCCACGGCTTTGACGTGCCAGCGTCAGTGCGCTGGCGCGATCGGCGGCCGCACCCAGGCGGAACACCGTTTCGAAGCTCTGTTCGGCCGCCAGCGTCACTGGAATCTGGATCGCCGCGCAGGGGTCCAGGCCGGCACCGACGCGCCCGGACAGCCGCTGCCGAGTGAGCGCGGCGGGGGCGGCCATGCTGCCGTTGCGCCCGAGGAACTCATTGCGGTCGGCAGTGATGCTGCGGCTGGGCGCATCGGCATCGAAGAACGCCACGCGCCCGTCGAATTCGGTGTTGTACGGGTTGCGCGCGGTCAGCACGCTGCTGCCCAGATCCACCTCGCTGACCACATGCAGTTGCGAGCGTGCGCGGATGTCGCCGAGCACCCATTCCACATACCCGGTGACGCTGAGCCGGCGCGGACGCCCGGACAGATTCTTCAGCCGCAGATGGCTGAACTTGATCGGCCGCTCCACATCGACGAACACCCAAAGCTCGCTGCCGATGCCGTGTTCGATATGGCTGCAGACGCTGTAGCCGAAGCCGTGGCGCACCGTATAGCGCCCGCTGCCACGGCATGGCAGCGCCATCGGCGACCACACTTGCCCGGTGTCGTCGTCGCGCAGATAGAACGCTTCGCTGGAGGCATCGCCGACCGGGTCGTTATGCCACGGCGTGAGCCGGAATTCGTGCGCGTTCTCGGCCCAGCTGTAACCGGGGCTGCTGTCGCTGACCACGCTGCCGAACTGCGCATTGGCCATCACGTTGCACCACGGCGCCGGCGTGGCGGTGCCTTCGTCCAGGGTGATGCGGTATTCGCGGCCGTCGGCGGCAAAAGCGCCCAGGCCGTTGTCGAACAGCACCGCTTCTTCGGCTGCGGCCTGCAGGGTGTGGTCCAGGTAAGCGGCATGCGTGCTGGCCAACGCCTCGGCGCTGTCCAGCTGCTGGATCGGCTCCAGCAGCGGCGGGTGCGCACGTGCGCTGGGGTGGCGCTGCAGTTGCGCGTCCAGGGTGCCGTTGGCATCGCTCAGGATCGCGCGTGCCACGGTCTGCAACAGCACGCGGTCTTCCTGCGAAATGTGTTCGATGGCGCGCACGAAGATGCCGCCGGGGCGGTCGAGTACATTGGCTTCGGGGTCGGCGGCGATCAGGCCCAGGATGGCGTCCTGCAACTGCTGGCGATAGCCGGCCTGGCTTTCGTTCCAGATCACCAGATCCGCACGCAGGCCTTTCAGGCGCCAATACGCGTGCGCCTGCACCAGCTGGCGCGCCAGTTCGAGATTGTCCGGGTCGGTGATGCGCAACAGCACGATCGGCAGATCGCCGGAGATGGCGTGACTCCACAGCGCCGACTGGCCGCGGTGGTTGTGCAGCAGCACCTCGTTGTCGGCGCGCAGTTGCGGGTCGACGAACAGCACGCGCGCGGCCAGCCGCTCGTAGCGCATCGCATCGGCGAGCGAAGCATTGATCTGCCGGCGCGTGACCTGGCTCTGGGTCAGCGCCAGATCGAACACCCGGTCGGCCAGACGGCGGTCGCGGTACTTGTCGATCAACGCGGTGCAAGCGGCGCGTTGGGTGCCCACGCCATAGACCATGTCGACCTGCGCCTGCTGATCGGGCGCCAGCGAAAGACGGCAACGGATCGCCACGATCGGGTCCAGCACCGAGCCGGCCGCGCCCGACAGCGCGGTCTGTTCGCTCAGGGCCGCCGGGTTGCGGGTGCTGCGTCCGCGCCCGATGAACGCGGCGCGGTCGGTCTCGTAGGAGATCGTCGCCACATCGGCATCGTGTACCGCCACCAGATGCAGCATCCACGGTTGCGCCTCGTCGTGCCCGCGCGGGCGGCGTGTGCACAACAGGGCCTGTCGGTCGGCCAGGATCTCGGTCTGCACGAACAGGTTGCTGAAAGCCGGATGCGCCTCATCGGAGGCGGCCGGCGCCAGCACCACTTCGGCGTAGGTGGTGATCTCGATGACTCGCGTCTGCCGCGAGCGGTTGCGGATGCGCAAGCGGCGCAGTTCCACATCGTCTTCGGCGGAAATGGCGATTTCCAGATGGCTGTCGTAGCGCTGGTGGCTGCCCTTGAATTCGGCTTTTGCATCGGAAAAGATCGCTTCGTAGCGCTCTACCGGCACGCAGGTCGGTTGATGCGCGGCCGACCACACCGCGCCGCTGTCCACATCGCGCAGATAGCAGAACGTGCCCCAGTGATCGCGGGTGCCGTCCTCGCGCCAGCGGGTGACCGCCATGTCGCGCGCGCGGCTGTAGCCACCGCCGGCCGAGGTCAACATGCCGTGGTAACGCCCGTTGGAGAGCAGTTGCAACGCCGGCTGCGCCATGTTGGGGTCGCGATGGATACGCAACGCCATGCCCGCCTCGGTGGCGACCGGGCGTTCGGCTGCTTCGACCAGGCCTTTGACGTAGACGCCGGCACGCGGTGCGCGCTCCTGCAACAGCAACAACGTGGCCTGGAATTGCGGATCGGCGACAAAGCGTTGTTGCATCGGCGCATCGCGCAATACGTGATCCAGCGCCAGCAGCGCCATGCCCTGGTGATGCGACATGAACGAGCGCACCACGGCGTGTTGTTCGCCACGCGGCACCCGCGAGGGCGTGTAATCGATCGCCTCGTACAGACCGAAGCGGCCGCCGAAGCCCAGCGCCTGCTGTTGCTGCAGATTGCGGCAGGCCGCATCCGGTTCGACCATCAACGCCATCGCGCTGGCATAGGGCGCGATCACCAGATCCTGGCCCAGCCCGCGCTTGAGTCCGAGCCCGGGCACACCGAACGCGCGGTATTGATAATTGCGCCGCGTATCGACCGTGTTGTAGCCCGATTCGGACACGCCCCACGGCACATCGCGCGCCGCGCCGTAGCGGATCTGCGCCTGCACCGCGCCACGCATCGAGCGGCTCAGCAGCGTCTGCGGGTAGCTGGGCATCACCAGGTCGGGCATCAGGTACTCGAACATCGAGCCGCTCCACGACAGCAGCGTCGGCTCGGTGCCGGTGTCGGTCAGCGTGCGCCCGAGCGCGAACCAGCTGTCCTGCGGCAGCTTGCCCTGGGCGATGGCCACGAAGAGCCCCAAGCGCGCCTCCGAGGCCAGCAGGTCGTAATGGCCGCTATCCAGGCGCCGGTCGTCGACGTTGTAGCCGATCGACATCAACTGCTGGGCACGGTTGTAGAGAAAATCGTAGTCCATCTGCGCCAACTGCCCGGCCACATGCGCAAGCCGCTGCAGCTCCTGCACACGGGCTGCGGCCCAGGTCTGCACCTGCGGCGGCTGGCTGCCGTCGGCGAGTTGCCGCAGCGTGGCGATCGCCTGGGAGGGCGCTTCCGCTGTGTGCGGAGGCGGGCTGGCAAGTGCCGGCGTGCACTGGCTCAACTCGTCCAACGTCGCCTTGCAACAGTCCACCAAGCGCTGCGGCCACGGTTCTTCGTCATCGCCGATGCTCGGCATCGACGCCAGCAGCGATTGGCTCTGTGCCAACAGCAGCCGCAGGGCGGCATCGGCCTGGTGCAGGGTCGGCGTGGGCTGGTTGCGGATCGCCTGCACGCGCTGCGTCATCCCACCCAGTGCGGCAGTGGCGGCATCGCTGCGCGGCGTCGCTTGCATGCTCAGCACGCCAAGCGTGTCGGCCAACCCATCGAACACCGCCATCGATACCGCTGGCGCATCCACCAGCGCCAGCAAGCCTTGCCGCAGCGTCAACAGATGGCCGGCCAGGTTGCCGCTGTCGACGGTGGAGACATAGCGCGGCAACAGCGGCGCCAGCGTTTCGGTGTCGTACCAGTTGTAGAAATGCCCGCGGTGGCGCGGCAGCGATTCCAGTGTGGCCAGCGTATCGGCCACGCGGGTCATGACGCCGGCCACGGGCAGGTAGCCCAGATCGTAGGCGGCCAGGTTGGCCAGCAGGCCCAGGCCGATATTGGTCGGCGAGGTGCGGTTTGCCACCACCGTGACCGGATATTCCTGCACGTTGTCCGGCGGCAGCCAATGGTGCTGCGCGCTGCAGTGGGTTTCGAAAAACGCCCAGGTGCGCCGCGACAACCTGCCCAGGAAATCGCGCTGTTCCTGCGACAGCTGCGCCACCGGCGCGGCGGGCTGCTCGCCCAGCCAGGCCATCAGCCAAGGCGCGCCCATCCATACCACGCCAAGCGGCAGTGCCGCCCACAACGCCGCCGGCGACCACCACGCCACCGCCGCGATCACCAGCGCCGCGGCGCAGGCGGCGCCGGCCATCAGGCGATGCTCGGCATTGCCGCTGCGCGCGCTGCGTTCCACTTCGCTGGACGGTGCCCACTGCAACAGATGGCGCTGGGTGATGGCCATCCGCAGCAGCGTGCGGGCGATGGCCGCCAGTTGCAGTCCCGCCTCGAACGGCAGGCACGCTAGCACCACGCCGGTGCGCAGCAGGGTCTGACGCAGCCCCGCGCCCACCTGGCGCGCGTGATGACGCAACCCCAGACCTTCGGGTGGGTGCGCCAGCGCATACAGCGCCGAACACAGCCCCGGCAGCAGCCACAGCACCAGCAGCCACGCGGTCCAGCGCAGCGGCGTGGGCGAGCACAGCCAGCCGATCAGCAACAGGCCGAAGGCGGCCGGTGCCACCAGGCTGCGGCGCAGGTTGTCCAGCAGCTTGCCGCGCGACAACCACGACAGCGGATTGCGCGCGTGCCGGCCACCCCGGTCGGGCACCCACGGCAGCAGCCACGGCAACAACTGCCAGTCGCCGCGCACCCAGCGCGCGCGACGCTTGGCATCGGTGGCATAGCGCTGCGGATGACGCTCGTACAGGCGCACGTCGCTGAGCAAACCGGCGCGCACATAGCAACCTTCCAGCAGGTCGTGGCTGAGCACGCGGTTGTCGGGGAAGCGGCCGGCCAGCACCTGCTCGAAGGTCGCCACCGCATAGATGCCCTTGCCGATGAACGAGCCTTCGCCGAACAGGTCCTGATACACGTCCGACACCACGCGCGTGTACGGGTCGATGCCCGGTTCGATCCCGAACATGCGCGCAAAGCGCGATTCGCCGCCCTCGCTCATGCCGGTGCCCAGGCCAGGCTGCAGAATGCCGTAACCGGCTTGCACGATCTGCCCGGACGCATCCCTGCGCGGCATGTTCAACGGATGCGACATCGCCCCGACCAATGCGCGCGCCGCATCGCGGGGCAGATGGGTGTCGCTGTCGAGCGTGATCACATAGCGCACCTGCACCAGTGCGGCGACATCGCCCTGCACCTGCAGGAAGTCGCTGGCTGCCTGTAGCGGCGCATCGTCGGCGCAGAGCAGGCGGTTGAGCGCTTCGAGCTTGCCGCGCTTGCGCTCTGCGCCCATCCAGCACCCTTCGCCCGCGTTCCATTGGCGGGCGCGGTGCAGCAGAAAGAACCGATCGCCATGCGCGTCGGCATACGCCGCGTTGAGCCGGTCGATGTGCTGCGCCGCATGCGCCACCAGCGCCATGTCCGTCGGCAACAGCGCCTGCGCGGCATCGAGAAAATCGGTGAGCAGCGCGAAATAGAGCTGCGCGTCGCGGTTGGCCAGGTAATGCACCTCCAATGCGCCGACCAGCTCATCGATGGCATCGGCACCGGCCAGCATGCTCGGCATCACCACCAGCGTGCGGCAATCCGGTGGAATGCCCAGGCGGAGGTCCATGCGCGGCAACGGATGCGGGCGCACCCACAGCGTCGCCACCCAGTTGACCAGGGCGATGGCCAGCTCGCTGGCGGCCAGCAGCGCGAGACCGGCGGTGATCCACCACAGCGCCGCTGGCAGTGCGCTCACGCCCTGCAGCAAGAGGCCGGTCCAGAGCAGGGCGATCAATGCGATCGGCAACAGATACACCGGCAGCGCAACGCGGCGTGCGCGCCGCCCGCGCGGCAATGGCGTGGGGCGCGCGGACGTGGATGGATCGCCCAGCGCGGCACGCAACAGCGGCAATCCCGCATCCACCAGGTAGTAACCCACGTGTGCGGCCACCGGCTCTGCCGCATGCGCTTGCGCGGCCAGTCGCAGCACGGTGTCGGCCACCGCCGGTTCGTCGCACTGCATGCGCTGAGCCAGGCGCTCCACCACATGCCGGTAGGCATCGCGGGTCTGGAAATCCATGCGCGCATACACATCGGCCGGATCGCTGCGCAGGCGCTGCTCGACCACGCTCATACTTTCGACGAATTCGCGCCAATCCATTTCATCGAGAAAGCGCAGGCTGCCGATGCTGTTGCTGATCGACACCTGCTCGGCCGCCTGGCGCTGGCTTTCGGCATGCACCCTCCCTTCGACGCTGTCGCCCTCGCTGGCCAGCCACTGTTCCACCCAGGCGCTGGCCATCGACAACACCGGGCCGCGGCCCTGGATGCCGCGGGTCAGTTCGGCAACGAATGCGCCGCTGGCCGGCGGCTGCGAGCGCGCCATGTCGGCCACCACCACCACCACATCCTTGGGCTGCGTGGCGGCGGTGGCATTGAGCATGACCGCCCACTGCGCAGCCAGGGCAGTGTCGCGCCCGTCGCGCATGATGCCGTCGGCAATGCGGCGCAGGTTGTCGATCAAGGCCAGCCGCAACATGATCGGAATGGCCCACAGTTCGCCCAGTTTGAGCGGCGCCACCTGTTGATAGGCCGCAATGAAACGGCTCAGCGTGATTGCATCCACGCGCCCGTCGCCATGCGCCACCACTTGCAAACCCAACTCGTAGACCCGCGGCAGACCGATCGAGCTTGGCGTGCGCAGGCGCGGCAACTGGCGGCTGTAACCCGGCGGAAGATGCTGGCGCGCCAGGCGCATCTGCTCTTCGACCAGATAATAATTGTCCAGCAACCAGTCGCCGGCAGGGTGCAGCCGCACGCCAGCGGCGACCATCTCGGTCAGGCGCGACGCCGCACCGTCGAGCGCGCGTTGGTTGAACTTGAGCCCCGACAACAACAGCTCGCGTGCCGGGCCGGTATAGAGCGCGTGCGAGGTTGCCAGCGTGCGCGCCAGCGTTTCCATTTGCTCGTCGCCGAGCAAGGCCACGCCAGGTGCGACCGCATCACGGACCGGATGGGCTTGCAGTGATACTGCTGGTTGGGTAATCGATTGCCACCAGAGAGAGAACGCAGACGCTTTCCGCTTTGGCGGCATGGAGACATTGCCTGTGCAGCATCGGTGCCGCTAGAGCGACGATCATGCGCGCTCGCGTCAGGCGGCATGTGAACGGGGATGCATGTGCAACGCGCGCTGCCGGGTGATGTTGGCGGTGGATGGCGGTGGATGGCATCGTCGAACGCAGGCGTGCAGCGTGCGATCAAGCCGACGCGACAGTCATGTGCGCGTGTGCACATTTAGCGCGATGCTTTGAACTGCACCCGCGCTGCAGGTCGTTGCCGGCATGATTCGCTTGGCGCGCCCGGCATTCTGCATTCGGTGTGAGCACACGCTGCCAATGCGGCACGCTATAGCGCTGCCTGTTTCCGCGCACGCAGGCGTGCGGCATCTTCCCTTCATGCATTCACAAGGCGTCATCCATGCTCCACACGACACACCGGTGGGTACTGTGCCTGCTGCTGAGCAGCCTGAGCCTGCACGGCAACGCCGCGCCATCGCAATCGTCCATGACCGTGGCCGGACTGGAGCAGCCGGCGCAGATTCGCGTCGACCGCTGGGGCGTAGCGCACATTTACGCCCGCACCGATAACGACGCATTCTTCGTACAGGGATTCAACGTCGCGCGCGACCGCCTGTTTCAGCTCGACCTGCTGCGCCGCAAAGGGCTGGGCCATCTGGCCGATGCGTTCGGGCCGGCCTATGTCGAACAGGACCGCGCGTCGCGGCTGTTTCTGTATCGCGGCGACATGCACGCCGAATGGGCCAGTTACGGCCCCGATGCACAGCGCGACGTCAGCCGATTCGTTGCCGGCATCAATGCCTATATCGCCTGGCTGGAGGCGCACCCACAGGCGTTGCCGTACGAATTCCGCACCTTCGGCTACCGGCCGCAGACATGGTCGCCCGAGGACGTATTGCGCATCCGCACCACCGGTTTGAGCCGCAACGTCAAAAGCGAGGTCGCCCGCGCCAAGGTCGCCTGCAAGGCCGCGCTGCGCGTCGACGCGATCCGGCTGAAACTGCAGCCGGCCTGGACCACGAAGGTGCCCGAAGGACTGGATCCCTGCGTTCCGGACGGGGTGTTGAAAGTCTACGAACTGGCCACGCAAAGCCCCAGGCTGAGCCCCGATACCCACCCGCGCAGCGCCATCGCAGACATCGCAGCACTCCGTCCGGAAGAAGAAGCCGCTGCAGAAGGCAGCAACAACTGGGTGATTGCCCCGCACAAATCGGCCACCGGTCATGCAGTGTTGGCGGACGACCCGCACCGCGCGTACACCGTGCCCAGCCTGCGTTACTTCGTGCATCTCAACAGCCCGGGGCTGGACATCATCGGCGCCGGCGAGCCCACCGCGCCGGGCATCGCGATCGGCCACAACCGCACCAGCGCTTTCGGCCTGACCATCTTCAACATCGATCAGGAAGATCTCTACGTCTATCGTCTGAACCCGGCCGATCACACGTCGTATTGGTACCAGGGCCATTGGGAACCGATGCGCACGCAGCACGAGTCCATTGCGGTGCGCGACGCTGCATCGGTACCGGTGGAGCTGCAATTCACCCGGCATGGGCCGGTGATCTATGTCGATGCGGACAAGCACATGGCCTACGCCATTCGCTCGGTCTGGAGCCAACCCGGTAGTGCGCCGTACCTGGGGTCGCTGCGTTATCTGCGCAGCGCATCGTTCGAGCAGTTCAAGGACGCGCTCGCGCACTGGGGCGCGCCGTCGGTGAATCAGCTCTATGCCGATGTGCACGGCACCATCGGTTGGGCGACGGCCGGCATGACCCCGCGCCGCGAACGTTCGGATGGGTTGCTGCCGGTTCCCGGCGATGGCCGCTACGAGTGGAACGGCTTCTGGAACAGCGATGTGCTGCCCTCGTCGAAGAACCCCGCCTCCGGCTTCATCACCACGTCCAACGAGATGAATCTGCCGGCCGGCGATCCATCCCTGGCGCGCAAGATCGGCTTCGAATGGGCCAACGACGCGCGGCACGCACGCATCACCCAGGTACTCGCGCGGTTGCCCAAGGTCACCCTGCAGGATTCGCAGCAGTTGCAGAACGACCAGGTGTCGTTGTTGGCACAGCGGCTGGTGGCCTTGCTGCAACCGCTGCACGCGCAGGACCCGGCGACCAACGCGGCATTGGCACTGCTGCGGCCGTGGAACGGTGAGGTCGGTGCGACTTCTGCCGCTGCCGCGCTGGAAGAAGTGTGGTTCAGCAGCTATCTCGGCGCGGCTTACAAAGCGCTGGTCCTGCGGCCGGCAGAGGCGGCCACCTTCGGCATGCCCGATGCCGCGGTGCTGATGGATGCGCTGGAGCATCCGGGCGCCGCATTCGGTCCAACCCCCGCCGCACGCCGCGACCAGTTGCTGCTGGAGTCGCTGCGCAGCGCCTATCAATCGCTGGTCGACCGGCAAGGGCCGGATCCGGCGCAATGGCAGTGGGGCAAGCTGCACACCAACACCGTTACCCATGCGATGAGCGCAGCGCTCGGCAGCGAACGCGCGCGGCTGGATGTCGGCCCATTCGCCAAGGGCGGCAGCCCGTACACGCCCAATCAATCCAGCTACGACCCCAAAGATTTCCGCCAGACCATCGGCCCGTCCGCACGTTTGATCATCGACCTGGGCGACTGGGACAATTCGCGTGCGGTGAACTACCCCGGCCAATCCGGCGACCCGGCCAGCCCGCATTACCGCGATCTGGCGCCACTGTGGCTGCACGGCAAATATTTCCCGTTGCTGTACACGCGTGCGGCGGTCGACGCGGCGACCGAGCAAGTGTTCGATCTGGTGCCGGCCACGCCACGCTGATCGGTGGATGGCTGCAGCAGACCGTCGGCTAAGAAGAGCGCAGATGACCTTCAACGCGCATCTGGCATGCAGGGACCAAGGCCTGAAGCGGCATCGAGGTCCAAGCAGTGGACTGCGCAGCCATTGCCCGAAGAAAGCCTGCGTCGTTAACTCCACCCGAGCGCCTGCGTCGTTCCGCAGGCGCTCGCACTCACTATGTTGCAAGCGGAAATCAGAACCCGAACCAGCACACGCGCAGCAAGCGTGGACTAACCCCGCTTGCTGCGTGCCCTGCGCTTAAACCCGCGCGGTTGACTCGCGCACGAAGTCTTCATAGGAGCGCAGCGGGCGGCCCAGGATCGCCTGCAATTTTTCCACCGTGCCATCTGCTGCCTGCATGCCGAATGTCTGGATGCCGGCCATCATCAGGCGCATGTCGTATGCCAGCCAGGAGGGGCCATACGCAGCCATCTGTGCTTCGAATGCCGCCACGTCGTCGCCGGCGTAGGCGATCTCGCGACCGAGTGCTGAACTCCAGGTCTTCGCGACGGAAGCGCCGGTCACGGCATGCGGGCCCACCAGCTCAAGCGTGACGCGCTCAAGTGCTGCAGGTGCGCGGTCGCGTCGCAGCAACTCGATCACCGCGATGTCTGCAATGTCGCGCGCATCGATCATGGCAACACCGGTCGCGCCGATCGGCATCGGATAGACGCCGTAGCCTTCGATAGTCTTCTGGATCATCGCCTCGTTCTGCATGAAGTACGCCGGACGCAGAATCGTCGCAGGAATATTCAGGCTTTCGATCATGCGCTCGACCGTGTGCTTGCCGGTGAAGTGCGGCACGTTGGTGAATGTGTCGGCATGGATCACCGATAGGTAGACGATGCGTTCGATGCCTGCTTCCTGGGCAAGATTCAATGCGATCAGCGCCTGCGTCACTTCGTCCGGTGTCACCGCATTCAACAGGAACAAGGTGCGTGCCGACGACAGTGCTGCGCGCATCGATGCAACGTCGGTGAGGTCTGCCACAACCTCGGTGACGCCGGCTGGAAATGCGCGTTTGCCTGTCTGGCGCACCAGTGCGTGGACCTGCGCGCCGGCGTCGGCCAGGCCCTGGACGACGAGGGAACCGATGGTGCCGGTGGCACCGGTAACGAGAATGCTCATGTGACGCTCCTGCTGTGGATGGGTAGATGGGTGAGTTAGTGCGACATGTCCGCCACGACCTTGCCGGCTCGCGAAGCGGTGCGATTGCGTTCGATTGCTGACGGGATTTCGGCGAAACCGACGATCTCGCCGACCTTGGATGTCAGCGCGCCGCTGGCCACTTGTGCGGCCAGGGTTTCCAGCAGCGCGACGTCCGGGGTGTTCATGAACCACAGGCCACGGCGGCCACGCGGTGTGCGGGCCAGGATGTCCGGCGAGGTGGTGCCGACGATCGCGCCGTGCGGCGCGAGCACTTGCCACGAGCGGTCCAGGACATCGCCGCCGACGTAGTCCAGCACCAGGTCGATGTCGCCAACGAGGTCTTCAAAGCGTTGCGATCGATAGTCGATGACTTGGTCCGCGCCGAGGCTGCGCACGTAGTCGACGTGCTCGGTGGATGCGCTTGCGACCACCTGCGCCCCAGCGCGCTTGGCGTACTGCACCGCATAGCCGCCCAGCCCGCCTGCTGCGCCATGGATCAGGATCCGCTGGCCTGCCGCGAGCGGGCCTGCGTGGTGCAGGCTCTTCCAGGCGGCCACCGCAGCAACCGGCATGGCAGCGGCATGCACGTCGTCCAGGCCATCGGGAGTGCGTGCGAGTTTGGTCTGGTCTACCGCAATGAACTCGGCAAATGCGCCGAGCGCGCCCATGGCGCCCATGACCCGGTCACCGACCTGAAAGCGCGTGGCACCGAGCCCGACGGCCTCGACCACACCGGCCAGTTCGGCGCCCAGCACGGCCGGCAAGGGCAGCGTAAAGACCTCCCGCACCAAGCCTGCGCGGACTTTCCAGTCGATGCCGTTGATGCCGGCGGCGCGGATGCGCACCAGCACCTGGCCGGCTCCGGCGTGGGGCATTGCGGTGGTGGCCACTTCGGCGGCATCGGCGCCGCCGTAGGCCCGAATCACGACTGCGCGTTGGGTGGTGCTCATGACAGTTGCTCGTCTGGCGTTGCGATGAACAAACTGTATGGCGTTGCGCAGGTAATACGAAGACGCCAATCTATAGACGCCTGGTTTCAAATCTGGAACACCATGGATCTGAATGCATTGATCGATTTCGCCCTGGTCGCAGCGAACCAGGGCCTGGGAAAGGCCAGCCGTGCCAGTGGCCGGTCGAAGGCGACCCTGTCCCGTCGCATCGCCGAGCTCGAGGAGCAACTGGGGGTGCGCTTGGTCGAGCGCAGCGCCCGTGGCCTCCGGCTCACAGAGGCCGGACAGTTGCTGATGGAGCGCACCGAGGTCCCGCTGAGCGAGGTGGCCGAGGCCATGGCGGCTGCGCGCGAAGGGCTTTCAACGCCGCGCGGCCGTCTGCGTGTGGCGTCTCCGGTGCTGTTCTCGCAATTGGCGATGGGGCGCATCGGCGCAGAGTTTTGTGCGGCTTACCCGGAGATCACGCTGGAGGTGGTGGCAGAGGACCGCACGGTCGATCTGGTGGAAGAACAGTTCGATGTGGCCATCCGCATCAACCCCAGCCCGGACAGCAGCCTGGTCGGTCGCTGTTTTGCCAAGGATCGGCTGGTTGTGGTCGCCGCGCCCAGCATCGCCATGCCAACCAGCAGCGCGGTCGCGCCAATTGCCGCTGTCGTAACGTCGAGCTTCCAACCGACCACATGGGCTCTGGATGACGGGCGCCTGGTCCTGGAGCCCATTCCACGGTTGAGGTTTTCCTCGTTCCTGATGGTCCGCGATGCGGCGCTTGCAGGTGGCGGCGTGGCGTTGATTCCGCAGTCGATCGCATGGAATCAACTCGCCTGCGGTGAGCTGGTGCAGTGGGGCACGGTCTCCGGCGTGGAGCCCGCATTGTGGGTATTGCACACGTCCAGACGGTTGGCGGCGCCGAAGGTGCGTGCCTTCGTGGACTTCATCTGCGATAGATATCCCGATGTATCGCTGGTGCTGAAGGGCTAGGGCGGCTGCATCTGGCTGCGCGGGCCAGTGCGTGCCGGCCGGCCGACGTCGCGGCCAGGCGAGAGGGGCGGCATCACCCCAAAATGGCGCCGCCGTGCTTCAAACACCACCACCGAAGCGTTCGATCAACAGATCGGTCAGAACACGGATCTTGCGCGCAGGATGCGCGGCAGGCGCCCGCACGACGTAAAGCCCGGCCTCGGGAGACGGGTACCTGGGCATGACGCGAACCAGCGCGCCGGAGGCAAGATGCTCGGCCACGAGAAAATCCGGCAGTGCCGCGATCCCGAGTCCGGCAAGCGCCGCTGCCGCAATCGCAGTGCCGTTGTCGGCCTTGAAGCGCCCGCGTGGATGGATCGTCACCAGCTTGTCGCCGTCCATGAACCGCCAGCTTTCCGTGCCTTGCAGCAGCGCCTCGTGCGTCAGCAGCGCCTGTGGCGTATCAGGTTCGCCATGTTTGCGCAGGTACGCGGGAGTGGCCATCAAGCTGCCGCGCATCGGCGCCACGCGGCGCGCGACCAGATTCGAATCGGTGAGATATCCCAACCGGATCGCACAGTCGAAACCGTCGGCGACGATGTCGATAAAGCGGTCGCTGTAGCAGGCATGTATCTGCAACGCCGGATGCCGGCTGGCCAGTTCGGCAAGCACCGGCGCCAAATGAGTAGGGCCGAACGTCAGCGGCGCGGCGATACGCAGGCGGCCACGCAGATCGCCCGCGGGCAAGATGGTCTCGCGCGCCACGTCCATCTCGGCAACCATCCGCGCGGCATGCTCGCGAAACGTCGCGCCTGCCTCGGTGACGGCAGCGCCCCGCGTGGTGCGCGCGAGCAATTGGATCCCCAAAGCGTCCTCGAGCCGAATGAGACGGCGGCTGACGATGGACTTGGCAACCCCCAGGCGCCTGGCTGCTGGCGAGACCCCGCCCGCGTCTGCCACCTCGACGAACGTCCGCAGGTCTTCGAATTCCATGGCGTCCCTGTTTCTGCGACACGGCATGTCGCTTCGCGCGGCTAGCTTAGCTGTATTCGGAACGCCACAGTGGGCTCACGGGCGCCAGGCAAGACGCTCTGACCGGGAACGCCATTCGCGTCCACCCCGGCCCCCTCGCCCACATCCTTTCTCGAGAGACACCTCATGCACACCTCGTCCATTCCCAACCAGCCCAGTGCCGGGCGATTCATTCGCGGCCTTTCCTGGACCCTGCGCGTGTTCGCCGCCGTGGCGTTCTTCGCTGCGGGTGCGGTCAAGCTGGCCGGCGTTCCGATGATGGTCGAGGTGTTCGATCACATCGGCCTCGGTCAGTGGTTGCGCATCGTGACCGGTGCGATCGAAATCATCGGGGCAATCGCATTGCTGCTACCGACAACGTTTGCGCTCAGCGGTGCACTGCTTGCGGCCATGATGTTGGTGGCGACCGGTGTGCATCTGTTCGTTATCGGCGGCAGCCCGGTGCCGGCGATCTTGCTGATGGCGGTGACCGCGACAATCGCCTGGTTGCATCGCGCCCGCATTGCCGCGGTGCTGCGCGCAACGCGTTCGGTTTGATCGGGGCCTGCCATGCGCACTCTCTCATTGCAGCCTTCGTTCCCCGCCACAGAAGCGCCAGCTGCCGCGCCGCGCGCCATCGTCCACCGCAGACGCGGCAACAGCTCCGGCGGCCCCATCACCCGGCTCATGAGCCCGTCCGATCTTGGGCAGGTGCTGAAGCCGTTTGTGTTCCTCGACATCTTCGATGCGCAGGGTTCGGTCATCCACACGATGTCGGGCATGCCGCTGCATCCGCATTCGGGCATCGCCACCGTCACGGTCTTTACCGAAGGCAGCATGCATTACCACGACCAGACAACCGGTCGCGGCACGATTGCCTATGGCGGAGTGGAATGGATGCGTGCCGGAATCGGCGTGTGGCATGGCAAAGAAATGGTTCCGCCAGCCGACGCCTCCTGCATCCAGGGATTTCAACTATGGCTGGCACTGCCTGAAGCCGTGGAGCTGGCGGAACCGCAAAGCCATTACATCGAAGCGCAGCACATGGCCGAGACCGGCCCCGCGCATGTGGTGATCGGTCGCTACGAGGGCGCGCAGAGTCCGGTCGATGCCCCTGACGGCATCAATTACCTATTGGTCACCTTGAAACCCGGCGAACGCTGGACCTACCACCCGCCTGCCTGTCATTTGGTCGGGTGGTTGGCAGTAGCCAGTGGCACCCTTGATGCCGGTGAGCTGCTGCAACGCGGCGAACTGGTGGTCTTTGCCGATAACGGCGCGCCCATCGTGCTGCAGGCGCCTGGCAACAGCGATGCAGTCTTCGTGCTCGGCTCGGCCATTCCACATCCGCACCCACTGCACCTTGGCTATTACTCGGTGCACACCACTGCACACGCGCTCGCCATCGGTGAAGAGCGCATCCGCACGCTTGGGAAACAGATGCAGGCAGCAGGCGACCGCACGACTGCTTCCGGCACGACGCCGGTATTCAAGTAAACGCGATGCTCAAGGGCAAGCGGCACGAGACGCCTTTACTCCTGGCAATGAGTAAAGGCCTCGCTGTTTGAAGCGACATCGGCACGTTTCCGACGCGGCGCTTCAATCGATGTTGTGTGGTGGTTGTCCCTGCGTCGGGTAACCCTGTTCCCATCAGACACCGTTGCACAGTGACGTTGCGGGCCGCAAAGCTGATGCCTGGTTCTGCAAGGACTCTGCGGACGTCTAATCCCGGCTTTGATACATGCCAGGCGCATCGACGCTTGATGCCGGTACCCGCTCAAGCGGCGCTGTCATCGGTTCAACGACAACGCCTGGATCAACGTTCCTTGGTCCGTTGATTGCGTCGCAGCTCGCCACAGTCAGGCCATCGCCCCTGGGGTGCCAAGGGTCACCAGCGGCGCTGCGATCTGACAACCGCTTTGGAAGGCACGTACGACAATGGGGTGTTGAAGGCACTGCGATAGCCCAAGTGCTTCGACTGCGATGCCCGGTACGCATCGACTGATCGGAGCGTTTGGCCTATGGCAGTGTTTCCACATCCGCCTTATTGGCAGCATCAAAGCGATCAGCGGCCTCTGCTTTTGAAGTCATCATCCGTACGACCCCCTGCCATCCGACCTATTGACGACAGCTGTAGTCATGTCTACGGTAGCGACATCTGTAGTCATGGGGCACGAGATGAGCGCTAAGACCATCGGGGACCAGGAGCTGGCCCTGCTGCAATACATCGAAGAACAGCGCCACGCCAGCGTGGGCGAAGTGGCGGCCGCGTTCGGCGAGCCGCGCGGGCTGGCGCGCTCGACCGTGCTGACCATGATGGAGCGTTTGCGTACCAAGGGCTTCCTGCGGCGCAGGCAAGTCGATGGCATGTACCGCTACAGCGCCACCGCCGGGCAGGACGACGTGGTGCGCGGTGCGGTGGGGCAGTTCGTGGAAAAGACGCTGCAGGGCTCGGTATCGCCGTTTGTGGCGTGGATGTCGCAGCGCGCCGACGAGGTCAGCGATACCGAGCTGGCCGAACTCGAAGCATTGGTCGCCAAGCTGCAATCGCAGCGCAAGGAGAGCTGAGTCATGCAGAGCCTGTTCGAAGTGGTGGTGCAGCGGCTGGCGATGACCAGCCTGCAATCGGCCGCGCTGGTGGCGGTGGTGTGGCTGCTGTGCAAAGCCATGCCGCGCCTGCCGGCATCCACGCAGTGTTGGCTGTGGTGGATGGTGGGGCTGCAGGCGGTGTTGGGCCTGTTCGTGGCGCCGGTCGAGCTGGCGGTGTTGCCGGCCGCCGCACCGGTGGCGCAGGCGGTTGGGGACACGGTCACGGCGCTGCCGAGTGCATCGCCGTCGCTGTGGGTCCGCTGGGTGGTGGCGGCCTGGTTGGCCGGTGTGGTGGTGATGCTGGCGCGCAGCGCCGTGGCGTGGCGGATCAGCCGCCGCCAGGTGCAGGCCACCGAGCCGTGCACCGATCAAGCGCTGCTGGCGGCCCTGCAACTGGCCGCCGATGCGCACGGCTTGCGCCACGCACCGCCGTTGCGCCTGAGCGCGCAGATCGATTCGCCACAACTCATCGGCCTGTGGCGGCCAGTGTTGTTGCTGCCGTCCCGTCGCCTGGCCAGCATCAGCGACGATGAGTTGGACATGGCGCTGACCCACGAGCTGGTGCATCTGCGTCGGCAGGATCTGTTGTGGGGGCTGCTGCCGGCATTGGCGCAGCACGTGTTCTTTTTCCATCCGCTGCTGCATCTGGCCGCGCGCGAATACGCCATCGCCCGCGAAGCTGCCTGCGATGCGGCGGTGGTCGCCGGTCACGTGCGCTGCCGTCACGACTATGGCCGCCTGCTGGTCAGCCTTGGGGTGTCTGCAGCGCCGGTGGCCGGGGTGTCCAGCGCATCGCCGAGTTTTCTGAGCCTCAAGCGCCGCTTGATCATGTTGCAAAACACCAACGCTACACCGGGCTGGGGCGCGCGTGCGCTGGTCGCGGTGGCGGTCCTGGGCGTGGCACCGCTGCGTCTGGTCGCCATGCCCGCGCCGCTGGCGTCGCCTGCGCTGCAGCCGGTCGTGGTCACCGCCAGCGCATCGCCGGCGATGTCGCACGGCATGCGCAGTGCCGATGGCGCTGCGCCACTGCAGCTGCAGGCAGCGCCTGCGGCACCGGCCGCTCCTGCAGTTCCCGCGTCACCGGCAAACGGCGTGCTGGCGGGCGTGCTGGATGCGCCGGGCGCGCAAGACAGCTGGCACATGGAGACCACCGGCTGGGATGCCGATGCACAGCAAGACGTCCGCGACGCCATCGACGAGGCCACGCGCAGTGCGCAGGCCGCTGATGTGGAGGCACGGGCCGCCGCACAGCAGGCCGTCGAGGCGAGCGATCTGCATGCACAGATGCGCCAGGACGAGCTGCAGGCGGCGCAGGACGCATTGGTAGAAGCACGCGAGCAACTGGAGTCGCTCGGCCCCGAGCTGGAGCAGGCCAAGCAGGACGCGCAGCAGCAGGTGCGTGAAGCGGCGCAGCAGATCCGCGAGGTGGCGTTGCAACAACGCAACGCGCAATACGCCTATGTTGCCGCCGCCCGCCAGGCAGCCGAGTTGAGCCGCCATCAGGCCGAAGCGGACAAGGAAGCCGCACGCCAGGACCGCCGCAACGCCGCGCGTGCCCAACATTCCGCGGCCGGCACGGACCAAGACAACTAGCGACCTGCGCCGCAGCACAGCGCGCATTGCCACGGCAGTGCGCGTCAGGAGATCCAACGCGTAGCGCACCAGCCAGGCGTGAGGTATGGCCTGCAGTCGCCAGGTAGGCAGCGCCGTGCCCGGTAGACACGGCGCTGGTGATGGCTGATCGCTGATTGTTCTGCGCCGGCGGCGGCCGGCATGCAGGCACCTCACGGCTTGCCGCTGGGCATGACAGAAGCGGCAGTAGCTGGCTCGTCCACTGGCAGTGCAGGTGTTCGGTAACCGCTCCACCTGATCGACCGTTTTATCCAGCGCGACCACTGCAGTGATCGCGCACAGCACCAGACACCGCACTCCACTCACGCGGGTTAAGCCACGTACCCGCTCATCGACTCAGCACGTCTCGACGCAACCAGCGTCGGCAACGCCGTGGCCGTGTGTTCGCTATTGCCCCATCCGCCTGACCGCTACCGGCGGGCGGCACCCACATCCCCAAGGAGATCGCACATGCATCAGATTACGTTCCCACAGCAGCGTCTGCGCCGCGCCTTGCTGCTTGCTCTCGGCGCGCTCGCTGCGCCCATGCTGATGGCAGCACCGGCAGCACCGGCAGCACCGGCAGCACCGGCAGCACCGGCAGCAACAACAGCAACAACAGCAACAACAGCAACAACAGCAACAACAGCAACAACAGCAACAACAGCAACAACAGCAACAACAGCAACAACAGCAACAACAGCAACAACAGCAACAACAGCAACAACAAACCCAGCCAGAGCAACATTACCGGTAGTAGCAGCCAACGCAGCCAACGCAGCCGCGATGCCGTTACCGTCCGCAGGGCCTGCGCCGGCCCATCACGCTGCGCCGCGCGCTGCTTCGACCTTCGCATCCGCTGCTGCGCCGGTCGCCCCTTCGGCGCCATCGGCCTCCGCCACGTCCGTGGCAACGCCAGCACCGGTCGCGCCTGCACAGCCCGCGCATCCAAACGCGCCTCTGGCTCCCCCGGCTGCGCCGATCTCTCCCGCAGTGATGCCCACACCAACGCCTGCGCTTTCGATGCCACGCCTCAGGCACGTCGCATCCGGCGCGCGATCGACCAAAGCCGCTTGCGGCAGCAACGCGCAGGACCTCCAGGACGATGGCGATGCCTATGTGCTGCTGCAGGGCGAGCGCCATCTCATGCACGGCACCACCGACGATCTGCAGACCGCACGTCGGTATATCAACGCCAATGGCTGGGTGCTGTGGTTCCGGGCCAACGGTGTGCAATACGTCGTGCGCGATCCGGGCCTGCTGCATCGGCTGCGCACTGGCTATGCGCGCAGCCTGCAACTGCGCGCGGCCCAGGACAGTGTGCAAGCGCGTCAGCAAGCGCTTGCCGCGCAACTCGCCGCCGCTGGTACGCCTGCGTCTGTGGCAACAGCGGCGCAACCGGTGCAGGCCGCTGCCAACGACACACAGGCCCTGGAAGAGCAGCAGCGCCTGTTGACGCAACAGCAGGCCGTGCTCGCCAGAAAACAGGCCGGCGCCACGCGACTGGCCACCCGCCAGGCGCTGAGCGTCCTGCGCGAAGCACTTGCCAGTGGCCGGGCGACGCGGGTGACTGGCTAGCTAGCAGCAGCTGCGAACCGGCGTAGACGCAGGCTTACCGTGACGGCTGCCTCTTCAACGGCGCACAACGTGCTGCTGCGGCCAGTGCACCACGCTTGCAACGCGAGGCATTCGTCAGACAGCACCAACAACCGCAAGCCGTGCTTGTCGAGCACCTAGCAACGACATGTGCAAGCAACGCCAAACCTGCGTTCGCTTCGCCGCTGCCGCACTGCAATCGGTAGCACTGCAAGACGAGATCGTGCGTAGCACTTGCGCATCGATACGACAGATTTTCCCAAGCTTATCCACACAAGGAAATTCCCATGTGGCACATCACCCCTGTATCGGCACGCGCTGGCGTGGCGGCCATCCTGGCGCTTGCGCTCACCAGCGTGCTGACGCCATGTCTGGCCGCGCGATCAGCCGGTCAGCCAGAAACTGCGCCGGCATTCGGTACGCAAACACCTGCCATTGCATTGGCCCCGTTCGCTGCAGTTGCCGCGACCGCGATGCCCACTGCACCGCACGCACCGGCACCACCAGCGACACCCACGCGCACGCCGGCCGGCGACGTGACCACGTATGGCCATCTCACCCTGTCGGATCGCCCCGATCAGGATGCGTATGTGCTGATTGAAGACGGCGAGGCCCTGATGCATGGCTCCACCGAGGATCTGGCCCGCGCACGTCGCCTGGCCGGCAACACGGGCGCACTGCTGTGGTTTCGTAACGGTGGCAAGAGCTACGTGGTGCGCGATCCGGCCACCCTGCAGCGCATCCGCGTGCTGTACGCGCCGGTCAGCCAGCTGGGCGAAGCCCAAGGTGCGCTGGGCGAGCGGCAGGGCCGGCTGGGCGAGCAGCAAGCGGCGTTGGGAACGCAGATGGCCACCGTGGCGGCACGTGATGCGGCCGCTGCCGTTGCGCAGGCACGTGCCTCGCTCACGCGCGACACCGCTGCGGCGCGGCCGGCCACGTCCACGACGCAGCAGGCCAACGCGGCCAGGCAACGCAGCACGCAGCAGCAGATCGAGGCATTGGCCACGCAACAGCAAGCGCTCGCTGCGCAGCAGGCCGATCTGGCCACGCAACAGGCCGCGGCCAGCGCGCGTGCAGACGACCAGGCGCGGCACGTCATGCGTGAGGCCATCCGCAACGGCCTGGCAAGCCCTGTGACGCGTTGATCGCGTTGATCGCGGCGGCCACGGTTCGCCGATACTGCAGGGCATTGGCGGAAGGGCGAGCAGGCGATGACGTACCGGGTGGTGGTGTTGGGTGGCTATGGGCACTTCGGTGCGCGCATCGTGCGGGCGCTGGCCGCCTTGCCACACCTGCATGTCATTGCTGCCGGGCGCCATCCCGGCGCGATCGCAGCGACCTGGCCCGAAGCTGCGCCCGGCCGTATTTCCGCATGCCGGCTGGATAGTGCCGCCGACGATTTCGCCACGCGCCTGGCCGCCACTGCCGCCGATGTGGTGGTGCACACCGCCGGGCCATTCCAGGGCCAGGACTATGCGGTGGCGCGCAGCTGTCTGCAGGCCGGCATGCACTACATCGACCTGGCCGACGGCCGCGCGTTCGTGCGCGATTTTCCGGCCGCATTGCACGACCTGGCACAGCACGCTGGTCGCGTGGCGATCAGCGGTGCCAGCACCTTACCCGCACTGTCCAGTGCAGTGATCGACGCACTGCTGCCGCGCTTGTCGACCCTGCACGCCATTGGCATGGTGATCGCGCCCGCGCAGGGCACGCCGCTGGGGCTGGCCACCGTGCGTGCGGCGCTGTCGTACTGCGGCACGCCGTTTACGTCGTGGAGCGAGGGCCGTTGGCAGACCGTGGTGGGCTGGGCATCGCCGCAGCGTGTGCAGTTTGCACAGCTGGCACCGCGGCTGGCATCGCCCTGCGATGTGCCCGACCACGACCTGCTGCCGCAGCGCTACCCCGGCGTGCGTAGCGTGCAGTTTCGCGCCGCGCTGGAGGTGTCGTTCCTGCAGCGCTGCCTGGCCGCGCTGGCCTGGTTACGCCAGCGCGGTGTCCCGGTGCCGATACCGCGTCTGGCGCCAGCGTTCGCACGCGCAGGGCGCTGGTTCGACCGCTTCGGCACCGACCTGGGCGGCATGCGCGTGGAGCTGGCCGGCGAGCGCGATGGACAGCCGCTCACCGTGCGTTGGGACCTCACCGCGGCGATGTTGCACGGCCCGGAAATCCCCTGCTTCGCTGCGATCCTGCTGGTGCGCAAACTCGCCGCAGGGCAGGTGCTGCCCAGCGGCGCGCACGCCTGCATGGGGCTGCTGACCCTGGCCGACTTCGAGCAGGAATTTGCCGCCTGGCAGATGCACACCGACGTGGTGGAGACGCGTCCGTCAGGACGGGGGCGGTTGCACCCCACACCGTGAATCGTAGCGACAGCGTGCTGCCGTGCGAAGTCGGCACAGATCCGCGCGCATGCGTGTAGATGCCGACGCGCCACCAACACCGCCCGCGCTCGCCCCAGACCGCTACACCGACTCCATCAACGGAATCACTTCTCTGTCCTGCGCCTCCACCGCCACCAGCCGCTGCATCAATAGCGACAACGTCACCACATCCTGGTGGTTGTGCTCGGCCACGCGGCGCAGGTTGCGCGCGCTGCCGCCGCGTAGGTAGCTCAGCCACGCTGCCGGCGCTTCGGAGCCAGGCAGGTCGTCTTCGCGCACCACGCGCAGCAGCTGCCGCTCGATGGTGGACAGCTTGCAGTTCTCCCAGGTGCCGCGATACCGGCGGCGGGTGGGGAACAACAGATCCACATGATCCAATGCGGAAATCGGGTCGCCGCGGCGCGCCAGCCGGTACCGCGTCTTCAACAGCGGCGCGTCGTAGCAGCGGCCGTTGTAGCTGCACAGCACCGTCTGCGGCGTGAGCCAGGTGCAGAACAACTCCAGCATGGCGCTCTCGGCGGCCATGGTGGACATCATCAGCTGGCGCACGCGCAAGCCGCCGCCTTGCGTAGCATCGGTGCACCACTGCGCAACCCCGATCATGAAGGCGCGTGTGCCGGTGCCGCCGGCCAGGCCGGTGGTTTCGGTGTCGAAGAACAGCACGTGCTCTGGCTGCAGCGCATCCTCGCGTTTGGCGAAGGCCAGCGAGAGCGGTTCGCATGGAATCGGCTGCGGCAGGAACGCTTCGATCAGATGCAATCCCGGTGCGATCTCGTTACCGGGCAGATACCGATCGGTGGACGGCGCGCGCACCGGCGTGTGCGCCGACACCGCACGTTCGCGCAGGCCGATCATCTTGCGCAAGCCGGCGATGTCGGTGCGTCGCTGCGGTGCCGGGTTGGATGTGGGCAGCGCAGGTGCCGCGCGCACAGCCGGCAGGCGCGCTGCCGCATCGGCCGCCGCGCCTGCCGGCTTGTGACGCACATCGTGGTCCACCCAGGCAAACGCCGAGCTATCGCGCGCAGGTGCTGCGGCATCCGGCGCCTGCAAGGCGCGGCGCGTCATGGCCGGTGCGGTGTGCGGGGGACGCGGTGCACCGACAACATCTGCGCTGCCGGGCTGCGTGCTTCGCGCAACGGCCTCGCGCGAAGCGCGTGAGGCCGACGCAGCAGGACCCGACGCAGGCTGGCGTTGCGCACGTGTCGGCATCACCGCATCGTCCTTGCGTGCCGTGGGCGTTAGCCCGCCGACCTGGCGGCGCAGTAAGCGCAAACGTTCTGCGCTCACCCCAGGATCGCTACCAGACACCGGGCCTGCCGGCTCACGTGCCGGCTGCGCCGCCGCAGGCAGGTCGCCTGTGGCACGCGTGCGCGCATCGCCTGCCGCATCAACTGCACCACCCGCACCCAGTGCATCACCAGCGGTTCGCCCGACCACTGCCGAGTGCAGCGGGTGTGCATCGGCCGCTGCATCGACCGCAGCCGACCCGACCGCATCGTCCACTGCACCGGCATGTGCAACCGCCACCGGTTCGCGCACATCCGCGTGCCCCGCCTGCCGACGTAGCACGCGCAGCCGGTCTGCATTCACCCTCATGCAAGCACGTCCAGCGCCAGGTCGTCGTCCACCTGGGTGGCATGGGGCAACGGCGCATCGGCATCGAACAACAGCGCCAACACCGTCAATGCCAACGACTTGGGCGACTCGCCTTTGCCTTCTTCATGCGCGGCCAGCACCGGGCCCACGCAGGCCGGGCAGCCGGCCGTGCAATCGCAACCGCGCACCAGCTCGTCCGCACGCTGCAGCAGCTCGGCCTGACGCAGCCACAGCGGCTCGCTCAAGCCCACGCCGCCGGGGAAGTTGTCATACAGATACACCGTGGGCACGAACGCCTGCTGCAGTTCTACCGCGCCTTGCTCGCCTTCTTCCACCCCACGCAGTTGCCCGCGCCCGGTTTGGTCGGCCACCGCAAACCACGCGCCGTCGCCATTGCCCACCGCCTTTTGCAGGTCGCGCGCATCGGCCATCACCGCCACCGTGGCCACCACATGCAGCGCATACGCCGCACCCAGAAATCCATCCAGCGCATCCTGCTTGGACGCGAACGCCTTGCCCAGCGTGGCCTGCGGCAATTGCCACCACACCGCAGTGGTGTGCAATTCCTGGTCGGGCAGATTGACCGGGCCGTAGCCGATGTTTTCATGCGTGTAGTAGCGGATCTTCTTGTAGCCGGACACGCGCCGCACCACATGCACTTCGCCATGGTGCGAGTCGCCGCGCCCGGCCACGCCGCCGTCGAAGCGGTCCAGCACCTTCAACTTGGTGTAGTCGATGCTGTCGGTGTAGTAGTCCACATGCGTGCGCGTCACGTACGCCTTGCGGCCTTCCCAATCCAGCCGTTCCACCTGGTACGGGGTGCTCTGCACCATGTGGATGGCGCCTTCGTACAGGGTGAGCGCAGCGGCGGAATAATCCACCTCGGCGATGATCTGCTGCTTGCCGTCGGTCTTGTCCACCACCACGAAGTTGCCGTCGGCCACCGAGCGCAGGCTCACCGCATTGGCCGGGTAGCTGTCGGCGATCCATTCCCAGCGGTCGCCTTCCTGATGGATCACTTCGCTCTCGGCCAATGCTTCCAGAAACACCAGCGGGTCGATCGGCCCGAACGGCTCGCTGGCAATGAACGGCAATTCGAACGCCGCGCAGCGGATGTGATCGAACAGGATCAGCGGTTGATCCGGCGCGATACGCGCATGTTCGGGCGAGGCATCGGCAAAGAAATCCGGGTGGCGCACCACGTATTGATCCAGCGGTTGCGAGCTGGCCACCAGTACGCCCAGCGCCGGTTGCTGGCGCCGCCCGGCGCGGCCGAAGCGCTGCCAGGTGGCCGCCACGCTGCCGGGGTAGCCATTGAGGATCACCACGTCCAGCGCGCCGATATCCACGCCCAGTTCCAGCGCAGAGGTGGATACGATGCCGTCGATGTTGCCCGCGCGCATTGCCCGCTCCACCTCGCGCCGCTCGGTGGGCAGATACCCACCGCGATACGCACGGATGCGCGCCGGTTTGCGCGGGTCGTGGTCGAAGATGTCTTTGAGGTATTTGGTCAGCACCTCTACCATCAAGCGCGTCTGCGCGAACACCAGCGTCTTCAACCCACTCTTGATCGCAATGCGCGCAATGCGGTTGCTCTGCGAGCGTGCCGACGCGCGCAGGCCAAGATCGGCATTGACCACCGGCGGGTTCCACAACAGCACGTGCTTGTCGCCGGTGGGCGCGCCGGATTCGGTGATCGCATGCACCTGTTCTTCGATCAGGGCCTGCGCGTGCGCATGCGGGTTGCCGATGGTGGCCGAGCACAAAATGAACTGCGGGTTGGCGCCATAGAACGCGCAGATGCGTTTGAGCCGGCGCAGCACATTGGTGACATGGCTGCCGAATACGCCGCGGTAGGTGTGGATCTCATCGATCACCACATAGCGCAGGTTCTCGAAGAACTGCGCCCACTTGGTGTGATGCGGCAGGATCGCCTGGTGCAGCATGTCCGGGTTGCTCACCACGATGTCGCCATGCAGGCGGATCGCCTGGCGCGCATCGCCGGGCGTATCGCCGTCGAAGGTAAAGGCTTTGACCCCCAGCTCGCCGGCGCGGTTCAACTCCAGCAGCTCGGCCACCTGGTCCTGCGCCAGCGCTTTGGTGGGAAACAGATACAGCGCCTTGGCGCCGGCGGTCATTGCCGCGCTCACTACGGGTAGCGTGTAGCACAGCGATTTGCCCGACGCGGTGGGCGTCACGATCGCCACATGCTCGCCGCGCTGCGTCGCCGCCCAGGCGTCGGCCTGGTGGCTGTAGAGCTGGCTGATGCCGCGCGCGCGCAAGGCGTCCGCCAGCGCGCTGGGCACATCGTCGGGGATCGGCGCGTAGCTGCCTTCGCGCCCGGGCAGGGTGAAGCTGCCGGTGATGCGGTCGTGGTAGCGGCGTTCCAGGCGTTCGGTGAGCAGTGCGCCATCGCGGCTGGGCCGGCCATCGGTGGTGGCCAGCGCGCGTTCGGCGGTTTCGGTGCGGGGAGCGAGGGCAAACGGAGGCATACGGCATAGCTCCCAAAGCGGGAGATCAAACATCAAAGAGGTCTCAGGGTATGAGACCAGCGGGCAACCGCCCAGCCTGCCTCACTGAGCGGATTCAGCAAGCGGGTATCCTGTTGCCCCCACCGCGTCACGCCGCCGCTGCACGCTGCTGGGCGCCCCCCATCTCGAAGACCCGCCGTGCCCGTGCCCCCCAGCGCCATTGCTCCGCACTACAAAACCCCTGCTGCCCGCCGTGCCGATGTCATCGTGCATACCGCCGGCCTGTTCCTGTCCATCGTCGGCGGCGTCTGGATGGTGTGGCGCGCCCACGCCAACCAGACCATGTTGCTGGCCACCTGCGTGTATGCGCTGGGCCTGCTGACCATGTTCGCCTGCTCGGCGGCGTACAACTTCGCCCCGCCGCTGCGCCAGCCGATGCTGCGCAAGTTCGACCACGCCGGCATCTTCGTGATGATTGCCGGCTCGTATACGCCGTTCTTCTTGGTCGCGCTCGATGGCAGCTGGCGCTGGGCCATGATCCTGACGGTCTGGTGCGTGGCCTTGCTCGGCGTGTTCGCCAAACTGTGCTTGCCTGGCATCGCCAAGGGCTTCTGGGTGGCGATTTACCTGTTGCTGGGCTGGGCCGGGATCGTGGTGGTCGACCAGATGATCGCCGGCCTGGACAGCGCGGTGCTCTGGCTCATCGTCGCCGGCGGCGCGTTCTACACCGTGGGCGTGACGTTCTACGTGCGCAAATCCATGGTCTACAACCGCGCCATCTGGCATGCCCACGTGTTGGGCGGCGCGCTGTCGCACTGGTATGCGATCTGGCTGTGCCTGCGCCCGGTGGTGGATGCGACGTAGTGGCGTCGCACGTCATCGATCGATGGGGTGCGATGGCCGCATGCTGCGTGAGGTTTCACGGTTCACCATGCCTGGCGAACGCGTTGCCACACTCAAGCGCCAAGCGACCGAGCGCGAGCGTTAGCCGATCTTGCACGCGCAGCACGGCCTGCCTGTGCGCATCACGTGTCACATTGAAAGTGACGGCTGCCTGCGTTGGCACGTGACTCTCTGCGACAGCATTGCGCGTGGCGGCACGCAGTGATTGAACGCCGCAGCCGAGGTCACGCGTAGGCAAGCGCAATCATGGCGCGATGGCTCACTCGTCCCGCGCAGGTCTGCGTCTGCGCACGTGGACGCAGACCTGCGCGTGCCACTCACCCGGAAACGGAAGTTCATGCGCAGCTCTCACCGCACCGGCACCCGCATGCCCATACCCATGCCATATGCCGGCAATCGCGCTTCCACCGGTGCGCGCCGCTGCACCCACATATCGCCCATCATCCGGTCCAGCCCGCGGTCCAGGCCGGTGACCATGCCTGCGCCGGGAGTGAAGGTGAGTTCGCCGAAGTAGACCTGCCCCTGCTGGATGTACCAATCCACGCGCACGTAATCGAAGTCGCTCGCCAGCACCTTGCTCAATTCCAGCGCCTGCTCCAGCAGCGCCGGTGCGCACGGCGGCGAGCGGCCGTCGTCGCGGATGCGGTGGAACGGCGTGTGCAGGTTGTCGACAAAGAACGTCATCGACAGCTTGGGCGTATCGAAGCGGCCGTAGATCACCTGCAGCACGTACTGAAACCGGCCATCCGGCTGCCGGAACATATGGAACTTGTAATCCACCGGCACCTGCTGCGCGTCGCCGATGTATTGCTCCACCAGAATGCGCGGCGGGATGTTGTGGTAATGGATCTCGCGCTCCATGTCGGAAAAGTCGGTGCGCAGCCAGTCCTTGCAGCGCGCCACGATGCGCTGCCGCTGCGCCGCGTCCGGCTCATCGCGCACCACTTCCACCATGCTCGCGCCGTGATTGGCCTTGATCACTGTCTGCTCCCAGCGCGGCAGGCGCAGCAGATCGTCGGGGTTGGCGCTGTCCAGCAGCATCGGGATCAGATGCGCCTGGCCGATCCGCGCCGCCACATACGGCCGCACCGTCACCTTGTCCGCCAGCCGCTGATACAGCGGGTAATCGCCGTGCACGCATTTGCGGTACAGCACTTTTTCGTTGAAGCAGGTGGGGTGGTACAGATTGGGCAGCCGCCCGAACGTGTTCAAGAAGTACAGCCGGTCCTGATGCCGCCAGGGCAGCGTCCGCACCAGGCGGCGCGCGCTTTTACGCAACAGGCGTTTGAGGGTGAGCCCGTCTGGGCGGGGCGCGGGTGCGGGCGGCAGACGCACCGGCGGGGTGTTGGCAAGTGGCGTTGCCGAGCTGGGGAAACACCCGGCCCACGCCTGTCCTGCAGCGCTTCGCGTCCCCATAGGCTGCGTCTGCAACCCCAGTCCCTGATCGATCATGACGGCTCTCCTTCTCGGCTATAAATGTGCGTTCCGTCACACAAATGTGTGATGTAGAGCACGGTATAACGGTGAAGTGAGATGAAGATGGCAAAACGTCTCAATCGGCCTGATTACGCAAAGGCACAGGCGCTTTACGCCTAAAAACCGGGTGCCAACCGGGCAACCGGCCGCTACCGTTGTGCAGTGCAAAAGGGTTTTGGACGGACCGTGCTGCGCCCGAGATCGGCGGTGTGAGCGCGTTGGCTGGTCGGGTACTTGCCGCCGCCAGATTTGCCACCGCCACACCAATGCGTAGGGATGCGGCGCTTGCCGCGACCTTTGTGGCGGCAGCGCAGGCGAGGCGGACAACCGATCGACGCCCCATCGAAGCCGGGTCATTGCCGGCAGCGCCCCACGTATGGCGCCGGCGTACGCTATGTCCTCAGCCGCCGGCCACAGGGAGTCTTTCGACCATGACGATCACCATCACCGCGTTCGAGCGCTCGCCCGACGGCGGCAAGGGGCTGGTCCGCGACACCCGTGTGCGTTGGGCGTTGGAAGAAGTGGGCCAACCTTATGCGGTGCGCCTGCTGCCGTTCCGTGCGATCAAGGAACCGGCGCACCTGGCCATCCACCCGTTCGGCCAGATCCCCACCTTCGAGCAGGATGGCTTGGCCTTGTTCGAAACCGGCGCCATCGTGCTGCACATCGCCCAGCACCATGCTGGCTTGCTGTCGCACGACCACAACGCCCGTGCCCGTGCCATCGCCTGGATGTTTGCCGCCCTCAACACCGTCGAGCCGCCGATGCTGGAACTAGGCAACGCCCTGCTACTGGAAGCCGACAAACCGTGGATGGCAGAGCGCTTGCCGCTGCTGCAAAAACGCATCAACCGCCGCCTGCAGCATCTGAGCGCCCATCTGCGCGACAGCACCTGGCTGGAAGGCGACTTCAACGCCGGCGACCTGCTGATGATCTCCGTGCTCATCCGCATCAAACTCACCGGCCTGCTGGACTCCTTCCCCAACCTGCAGGCCTACGTCGCGCGTGGCGAAAGCCGGCCGGCGTATCAACGCGCGTTTGCTGCGCAATGGGCGATCAATGGCGACGGTGGCGCACCGGCCTGATCGCAAGCAGCGTGGTTGCATCGGTCTTGACCACGCAATCGCTGCACGCCAAGGTGCGCATTCGTCAGCAACGCGCAATGGCGGCGATGACGGATAACTGCCGTCGTCACCGCATCCACAAGGTAGAGTGAGATGAGACCGACCGGCATCCTGTTCGCGGCAATCGTTGCAGTGGCCTTGGCCGGCTGCGCACGCGCACAGCAACACACCCAAGCCGATGCCGCATCAACCGCCAGTGCGCCCGGCCGCAACGCAGCCACGGCCAACCGCACTGCCGCTTCAAACAACCCAACACCAGCAGCGGTTGCCCATCCAGCTGCAACCGGCGCCGACACAGCGCAGTACCTGTGCGAGCGTGGCGCACACGCGTGCTCAATCAGCAGCCCGTTGGTGGCCAACTCGCGGGCAGAAGCGCAGTGGCTGCTGACCCACGGCTACCCTTCGCACGCCGAACGCGCGCGACTGGACCGCATGGACCTGGCCCAGCTAAAGGCCGGATCGCAAGCAGGCAACAAGGCCGCAACGGTGCTCTATGGCACCAAGACCGCAGTGAGCGGCCGCTTCTACTCAGGCCTGGCGATCTTGAGCAAGGCCGCAGCCACCGGAAACCTGTACGCCTACTACGGCCTGGCCGAGGTCTACGCCAGCGACACTGAGCACAAGAACCTGGTGGATAGCGCGGCGTATCTGCGCCTGGCCTACCTATTGGGCGATGGCAAGGCCTCGTCGGCCATCGCCGCGAAGGGGCTGAGCAGCATCGAAAACGTCGTCGCAGACGAGCGCGCCGCAGGGCTGTACCAGACTTACGCCAAGAACCGGCAACCTTCTCCGCGGCCGTTTGAATAAGCATCCCTTGATGCGGGCAGGTTGAGGAGATGAGGAGTCATCAACCCGGCGACGGAAACGAGAGAAAGGTGACTAGTTATCGCCCGACATCCCGTCCGTCACATAGTGGGTGATCAACGGCACCGATGCATGCGCAGACTCCACGCTCTCACCGGGAGATGAGCCGAGTGAGGCACCAAATTCGAGCGGCGCGTAATGGCGTCATCGTAAACGCCACGCAAGACAGCAACCCAAGCGCCACCCACCAAGCACAAGGACCGTCGATGAAGCCCTGGGCCGCACTCCTGATTGCCACCGCTCTACTTTGCAGCAGCCCCGTCATTGCAGCCGGCAGGTTGCACGTGCAGCTCAAGCAACCTGCACAGAGTGCTCAGTTGCCCGAGCAAGCGATGCGTCTGCAAATCGTCGTCCAGAACGATGGCGACCAGGCGGTGGAGCTGCTCGATCAAAGTTTCCCGCGCTTGAACAGGCAGGGCTTGATGATGAACAACGTGCTGAGCCTGCGCGATGCCAGCGGCAGCGAGGCGCAGTACTACGGAATCTACGTCAATCTGGAAAATGCACCGGAAGATGATTACGTCATCATCGCGCCAGGCCAGCGCCTGGTCATCACGGTGGACCTGCAACGCAACTATAGACTCACGCCTGGGCAAACCTACACCGTGAGCCTGCGTAGCCCGGTGCTGCATTTGAACAGGCCACGATCAGCCTTCGCGGATGCGTCTCGCGATTCGCTACGCGCAGCTTGGCAGCAAGCGACTGCCAACACAGTGCACATAGATGCTGCGTATCTAGCCCCCAGCAAGGCATCCGGCGTACCCACAAGGCCTTAAGTCGTATCAACGCGACCTATTCACGCCTTGGTAGCAAACACCCGCTCACCCACCGCGCACGCGGTGGCAAGGTGCGATTGCGGGAATGCGGGGTCCGGTACTGTCAGCAACTCCGTGGTGCGCACCGGCGCACCGCAAAAATCGAAAATGCCTTCGACAATCTGCATCTTCATCGCAGCAAAGCAGCCGTGGCGTGCGTAGGCGGTCGTCCGCGACGGCAATCGCCGCGAAGGGGCTGAGCAGCATCGAAAACGTCGTTGCAGACGAGCGCGCCGCAGGGCTGTACCAGACCTACGCCAAGAACCGGCAGCCGTCTCCACGGCCTTTTGAATAACCTGCTGCTACGGCAGACACAGTGGGCATCGATCGCTTAGCTGACTCAGATCGCGGTACGTCGATCTGCTGTTTTCAACGCACGCGCCCGGCAAGCAGCCGCTCACCCACGCCGTTTGCGCAGGCGGCCGGTTCGATGCCGGTTGCCTGCGGAGCGGTCGTGCTGAAACAAGCCCAGTGTCGAGCTCTCTCACACCGGGTGCCCGCTGGACCGACGCGATACATCAAGCCCAGCGACCATGCCTGTGCTGCGTCAGCAAACGCCCGGTGTTTGGCACAATGACCTGGAAGCGGGGTCTGGCCCTTCGCGCGCTGCCACTTGCCGCCGTACCGCAGCATCACCAGACCTGGGCGCGTTCCAGGTCGGAGCGGGCCATCGCATCGCCCGGCTTGCAGGAAAACGCCTTGGCAAACTGCGGCATGTTGGAAGGCCCCGCATTGACGCGCATGACGCTGGGCGGATGTGGATCGGAATTGAGTGCCTTCACCTGTGCTTCCTCTCGCCGCGCATTGCGGAAAAGCCGGGCCCAGTTGATGAAGAAACGCTGCTCGGGCGTATAGCCGTCGATGGCGACGTTGCGCTCCGGGTGTTTTTTCAGGTCCAGCATGAGCGCATCGTACGCAAGGTTGATGCCCGTGAAGTCTGCGATGCTTTCGCCGAGCACGAGCTGCCCGTTGACGCGCAGCTCAGGCTTGCTCTTGAGCGGCACGTAGCCGTTGACCTGGTCAAGGATCTTGCGGGTGCGGGCTTCGAATGCCTTGCGATCTGCCGCCAGCCACCAATTTCGCGTCGCGCCGGTTTCATCGAACTGGCTGCCCTTGTCATCGAAGCCATGACTGATCTCGTGCCCGATAAAGCCGCCGATCCCACCATAATTCAGCGCATCGTCGGCATGGACGTCGAACAGCGGCGCCTGCAGGATCACTGCAGGAAAGACGATGCTGTTTTCGGTGGGGTTGTAGTACGCATTCACCGTCTGCGGCAGCACTTCGCCCCAACCGCGTCGGTTGGCAGGCTTGCCGATTTTCGCTAGTTCGTTCTTGTGATTGAACGCAGCGGCGCTCTCGATATTGCGAAGGTACGCGCCCCGCTCCAACCGAAGCCCGGACCAATCCCGCCATGTATCGGGGTATCCGATCTTGGGCAGCATGTTGGCCAGCTTCTTCAAGGCCTCGGCCTTGGTCGGGGCGCTCATCCAATCGGCACGTTCCAGGCGCGCGCGCATGGCTTCCTGCAGATTTTGTACCAGC
The DNA here is from genome assembly GCF_041475665.2 of Xanthomonas sp. NCPPB 4467. Classification (NCBI taxonomy): domain Bacteria; kingdom Pseudomonadati; phylum Pseudomonadota; class Gammaproteobacteria; order Lysobacterales; family Lysobacteraceae; genus Xanthomonas; species Xanthomonas sp. NCPPB 4467. Next base: position 104,577 of record NZ_CM191260.1, read on the forward strand.
TCGAGTGCGTGCTGCTTGGATGCAGCAGAAAATTTACTGGCAACGTAGAGCTGCCCCATGGCTTCTCCAATCGTTGCATCCATGGAATCGATCACCTCTCTCCAGCGCGGCGGTTCTGTTTGCCGGCCTTCCAGGGTCTTTGAATAGAAAGCGAAGTGATTGTCAGCAAACGGCTTGCTCAGTGCGGGGGCGGCATCATCGATGGCATGGAAGCGCAGGTACGACTTCCACTCCGCTACCGGTGCGGTGTGCAGAAGTGAATCGAAGTTCTTGAGGAACGCCACTTGCGACAACGCCAGCCCTTTCTGTGGCTGGATGCCTTGCGCCTGCATGAAGGTGTCCCAGGGAAAATACGGGGTCAGCGCATTGGCCTCGGAGACGCTGAGCCACTGGTACATCTTGTGCGGATCCCGCAGCTCGGACGGTGCCAGTAACGCGGTGGCCAGCCGGCTCTCCAGCTGCAAGACGTGTGCTGCCTGCACGGACGCTTGATCGGCTGGAGTTCCCGCCAGCACAAACGACTGTGTGATATAGGCAAGATACGCCTGACGGATAGCGGCATACTGCGGATCGCTGTAATAGTCCTTCGAGGGCAACGTCAGGCCTTCTACGTAGACATAAGCCACCATCTTCGACGTGTCCTGATTATCAGGCTGCGCAACAAAACGGAATAACGGTGTTGCGCCCTGGGCGTGACGTGCGGTGATGAAACCGACGATGTCCTGTGTGCTGCTCAAGGCATCGATCGTGTCCAGTCGCTGTTTGATCGGTGTCAGGCCCAAGGTCTGAATCGTCGCCTCATCCATGCCGGAGGCATAGAACGTGCCGACCAGCTGTTCGATCGCGCCGTCGGCGGCGTGCGAGTGCAACGCCCCCTCCGCAATAGCGTGCTTATCCTTGTAACTTGCATTGTAAATGTCATACGAGGTGCCAATGCCGGTCTCGTTGGCCGGAATCCCCTTCGCCAAGGCCTTGCCGTTGGCAAACCCATTCAAGTCCTGGCACGGGTCCACACCGGTGTCCAATTCGTTGAGATCCAGCGCCGACACGGCCGGTTTGGCGGCTGGCGAAGGTGTGGCTTGCTTGGCTGTCATCGCTTGGTCGCCGGCCTGCTTGCAGCCCGTTAACGCCATAAGAATGGCCAGCGTGATCGTGGTTTTTTTTGGAATTGGCATAGGGGCCGCAATAAGTCGAGGAAGTCGCTCGCTCAGCTTAGTCGACGTATCAGGGTGTGCCAGTTGCAGGTGAGTAAAGTTGAGGATCCACGTTCAGATTGACCGGCCAGTGCGACTGTATGGCTACCGCAAACAAAGAGGTAGAGTCATTCTTTGTCCACTCAGGAATCCAACTCGTCGATCTTTATGGAAAATCTCTGCAAATCCCTTATTGCTGCGTTTGTCTTCCTAGAGTTTTCCGGTGATGACGTCGTTGATCCGGACTCTGCAATTGGAGCGATGGAGGAGATGACAGCACAGCTGCAATCTTCATCGGCAGAAGAAAAGGACGCCCTCATTCGGACATGCGCACAAGAGGCAGCTGCTATCCGGTCGGCCTCTCGCAACGAGCAGTTAGCGCAGTTCATTGCAGAACTTCCGCAAGCCACATGCCTGATCGACTACGGTAGCTGACAATTCAATCCTGCCGACGCCGCCTTGCGGCACAGCTTATTCCAGGCAACGAATCGGGACCAGGTTGCTTACCCTTGCTGGTCTAGCGGTGGTCGGTAGAGCTTCTATGAAGATTTTCGTTGCGTCAGCTCTCCTGCTTAGAGCGGCTAACAAAACCGCTTGAATCTTGCCTCGCCGATGACAAAATTGCGTACATGACACGTCGCAAAGAGATCCCCATTGCGCTGTGGAAGCGCATCGAGCCACTGATTCCGCACGTGAAGCGTTCGCCCAAAGGTGGACGGCCGCGTATCAGTGATCAGCAAGCCCTCAACGGCATCATCTATGTCTTGCGTACGGGCATTCCCTGGGAAGACCTACCCATCGAACTCGGCTATGGCAGCGGCATGACCTGCTGGCGCCGGTTGCGCGATTGGCAAGCTGCCGGTGTGTGGCATCGTCTGCATCAGGTGCTGCTGGCCGAGCGACGTCGCGCCGAGCGGCTGGATCTGAGCCGAGCGAGTCTGGACGCGGCCAGTGTGGCCGCCCCCCGGGGGGCGCCTACACCGGCCCGAACCCGACCGATCGTGGAAAACTCGGCAGCAAACGGCATCTGATCGTCGACCGCAACGGCGTCCCCTTGGCGGTGTGCGTCACCGGGGCTCATCGGCACGACTCGGTGGTGTTTGAGGAGCTGGTCGACGCCTTGCCGCACATCTGCGGAAAACCAGGGCGTCCGCGACGCTGGCCCGGCAAGCTGCATGCCGACAAGGCCGACGACATCCAACGGTGTCGCACCTTCCTCAAACAGCGCGGCATCCGTGCGCGGATTGCACGCAAGGGGATCGAGCGCAACTGTCGACTCCCCGTAAAATTGATCCATCCATCACTACAGGTCTCCGGGCACACTAGCCACCGAGGAGACCAACGATGCGCAAGAGCAAGTTCACAGAAAGCCAGATTGTCGCCACGCTGAAGCAGGTTGAGGGCGGCCGCCAGGTCAAGGATGTGTGCCGTGAGCTGGGTATTTCCGACGCGACGTACTACGTCTGCAAGTCCAAGTACGGTGGCATGGAGGTAGCTGATGTGCAGCGCCTTCGCGACCTGGAGACCGAGCACAGCAAGCTCAAACGCATGTACGCCGAGCTTGCGATGGAAAACCATGCACTCAAGGATGTCATCGCAAAAAAGCTGTAGACCCGGCGCATAAACGCCCGCTTCTTGCCTGGCTCGTCGAGCAACATGGCTGGAGCGAGCGCCGGGCCTGTGCGGTCGTTGGCGTGGCTCGCTCGACGGCGCGCTATCGGCGTCGTCCTGATCGCGACGAGGAGGTCATTGCACTGTCGACGTCCCCCCAATTTTGAGTAGCACCTCAGTTTGGAGTCCAATTCCCTATCCCGAGGAGATTGGATGTGAAGAAGCGTTTTTCCGACGACGTCCCCCCGCCCTGAGTAGCGATCGGGTTTAGAGTCCGGGGTTGATGATATCGGTGTTTGCCAGATGTTGGGCATAAGCGGACGGCGTCATGCCGCCAATTGCTTTCTTGGGTCAGTCCTCGTTGTATTCGCGTCGCCAGCGTTCGATCTCGGTGCGCGCATGCAGCAACGTCGGGAACCAGTGCTCGTTGAGGCATTCGTCGCGTAGCCGGCCGTTGAAGGATTCGACGTAGGCGTTCTGGTTCGGTTTGCCTGGCTGGATGAGCCGCAACTGCACGCCACGGGCATGCGCCCAGACGACCATGGCCTTACCGCAAAACTCCTTGCCGTTGTCGGTGCGGATCACCTGCGGCAGGCCGCGACTCTCTGCCAACCGATCCAGCACGCGTGCAACACCGTGCCCGGAGATCGCGCGCTCCACCTCGATGGCGACCGCTTCGTGCGTTGCGTCGTCCACGATCACCAGACACTTGATCACCCGGCCTTCGGCGGTGCGGTCGAAGACGAAGTCCATCGATCACACCTGGTTGGCCTGCGCTGGCCGCAGCAGTGGCTGACGCTCGCCAACCGGTACCTTCTTGCGCTTGCGACGCCGGACTTGTAGCTGCTGCTCGCGATACAACCGCTCCACGCGCTTGTAGTTCACCAGGCGTCCTTCCTGTCGCAGCTTGAGATAGATCACCCCCACGCCGTAGCGGCGATGGCGATGCGCAAACGCAAGAATGCGCTCGCGCAGTTCGCCGTTGCGGTCTTGGCGTGGGCAATAGCGCAGCGCGCTGGCGCTCATGCCGATCACTGCCAAGGCACGACGCTCGCTGGCACCACGCCCGATCCACTCGCACACCAGCGTACGACGTGCCGGTGCGCTCACCACTTTTTTCGCAACGCATCCTTGATCAGGTCGTTCTCGAATAGCTGCTCGGCCAGCAACTTCTTCAGTCGCGTGTTCTCGGCCTCAAGGTCCTTGAGCCGCTTGGCATCGGGCACGCTCATCCCGCCGAACTTGCTGCGCCACAGGTAGTACGAGGCCTCACTGAAGCCATGCCGCCGGCAAAGGTCCTTGATGGCCACGCCCGCTTCAGCCTCGCGCAGGAAGCCGATGATCTGCTCTTCGGAAAAACGCTTCTTCACATCCAATCTCCTCGGGATAGGGAATTGGACTCCAAACTGAGGTGCTACTCAAAATTGGGGGGACGTCGCCTACCCAAGCGCTTTGGCAACTGGCACACGGTGTACACACGCGTGAACCGTTGGGCCAAGGCGGGTGTGCTGGACCGGATGTTCACCCAATTGCAGAAGTCCCAGATCGTGCGCATCAAAATCGAAGCAGTCTCGCTGGACTCCACCAGCGTCAAGGTCCATCCCGATGGCACGGGTGCATTATAAAAAGCGGCCCGCAGGCCGTCGGCAAGTCCCGCGGTGGATGGAACACCAGGATTCATATGGTTGCCGCAGATGCTCGAACAGCCATCACCTTTGGATTGACGCCTGGTAACGTGCATGACGCACCTGCAGGCCGCGCGTTGCTTGAACACTTGGGGCCAGTGGAGCGGCCGATTCAGCTGTTGATGGACCGTGCTTACGAAGGCAACGAAACCCGCCAGTTGGCGCTCGATCTTGGCTTCGTGCCGGTGGTCCCGCCGAAATCCAATCGGGTCGAGCCTTGGGAATACAACCGGGAGATGTACAAGCGGCGCAACGAAGTGGAGAGACTGTTCCGCCGCTTGAAAGGCTACCGACGGATTTTCTCGCGCTTCGAGAAGCTGGATGTCATGTTTCTTGGATTCCTCAGCTTCGTCCTAGTGTTGATGGGCTTCGGATGTGTTAACAGGCCCTAAATCGACCAACTCGACCGCCTGATGCGCACCATCGCCGCGCACGGTGACGTGATCGCCATGAGCGCCCCACAGTGCCTGCACGCACAGACGTCGCCAACCTTGGGCCAGGCCATCTTCGACGCCGCCAACGCAGTGCGCGAGATCCTTGAGCAACTGGTGGAGCACACGGCTTGTGCGCCTTAGCGGCACATCACAAGCAGCCGGGCAGATGCACCAAGCCCTCACGCCTGCCAACCTGAGCCACCTAGCCACGCTGACACCGCTGTCATCCACCTGCACCCGCAGACACCTGCTCCCACCCGTTACGCAGTCGCTGCATCGCCTGCCCGCCTATGGCAGCTGGGCGCGTGCTTTGTAACGAAGGGGTTCTTGTGCATTGCTGACCAGCAGGGGGTCGCTTCGGATCGACAACCGCTCATTCGCATTTGCTTGCGCAGTGCCGGGATTCGCTCTGATGTACTCGTCTCCCATGATTGAAGTAGTGGAAAAACCCGATGGGAAACTGTCTTCGAAACAATGTCAGTAGCACCCACGCGCACGTGACCTACACGCAGCACGAACCCACGCTCCAGGGGACGCCGCAGCTGCCGGCGCCATCCGCACCCTTGCCGAATCATTCGCCATTGCATGGACTGCAGCGTCGCCCGCCGCGCTCGTCAACCCCATCACGGCCAACGTCACAGCCAACCCCATCGCGGCCAACGACGTCACAGCCAACGCGGCCACAGCGATCGGGCTTGGAAACTCGCATTCTGTTGGAGATGCAGGGGATGGCGCACACATTGCTTAATGCCATTGCCCCCACTCTCAATAATGAAGCCCTCCATGCCGTGCACACGTCAGCACACAAGTTACTCAAGCGCATGAGTGATTGTGCACTCGGGAAAAGTGCGGTTGGCGGTAGCGACGATATTGCTGAAAAAATTAAGCGGATCCAGAACCGGATCGCGGCGCATTATGCGAACCCAGACGCAGCCGCGCCGCCTGTCGACGGCATCGAGCACTACGCAGGCCACCACATGTTCAAACAGATGCGGCAACTCGCGGCGGATGTGGACCTCGAGATCCAGGTGGCCAAGGCAGGCGGCGATACAAAGTTCTTGCAGCTAGAGGAGGGCCTGATCCTCAAGCAAGACGTGGCAGCGCAGGTTGCGAACATGGTGTCCGGGATCGAGGAGACATACGATGCGCCTAGCGAAGACCATGGGAGACGCATAGTGAATCTTCTTAAAAATCTTACGGAAATGGCGCCTCTGCCACGAGGGGTCTTAGGCACTGTCAGGGAGAGACGCGAAGACCCGGTTGCATTGGCCGACGCACTGCAAACGCTGGTCAGGCGATACCCAACATTGGGGAATAATCCGAACTGGAAGAAACCGGATTAAAAGCGCCTAACAAAAGGTAGCGAGCGGTCGCCCACCTGACAGCCACGGCAACCGCTCTCACCTCACTGTCAATGGTTTTGTGTTTGCAACTCTGGCAATGATCGGTTTTGTGCTACTGACACGATTTTTGGTGGGCGTCAGCGCGGTCTAGCTGCATGGGGATCAGGTCAGCGCCTTGCCGCCTACGTGCTCAAGATTTGCCTTGAACTGGTCTTCACGGAACGAAACCCGTCGTACACTTCGCCTTTGTGCCGGGATGTCCGTGCCTCCTGGCCAAGTGGGCATCTAGTGGGCGGGTTTAGCCGTACGCCACTGCGCCTCGCTCTGGTGCTAGCGGTGGGGATTTCATTTCTGATCAGCGCCGCTGTTTCCTGGCGGATGTTGGCCTTGTTCAGAGCTGGCGGAGAATAGGTTCACTTATCCACCCTGACACCGCTGCCACTCACCCGCAGCAGCCGATACCTGCTCCCAACCATTGCGCAGCCGCTTCATCGCTTGCCCGCCCACGCAGGCATAACCCAGCTGTTTGGCTTCTGCTGTGCCCAGGCCCGGCAGCGCAATGATGGAATCCGACGGAGCGGGGCGCCCCTGGTTGCGCGCCTCGTTACGCAGCATCATGTTCTCGATGCTCTGGCAGTAACGCACCATGCCCGGATGCGGGTGCGCGCGGTATTGGTCGCAATTGAACGGCGTGGTGTCGCGGGCCATGGAGTTGTACGGTTGCCGCGTTGGCGGGATGTACTTGCTGTTCGCCTTGCCTGTGGCTGAGCGCATGCTCTGTGCCGGCGCGCCTTGTGCGCACGCGAGCATGCACAGCGCTGTCAGCGCCAGCGCGCCACGGCGCGCGATGGTGATCCTGTCCATGGTGTTCCCCCCGGCCCGCACCGATCCTAGCCCACGTGTTGCATGCGCGGGTGGTTCAGTTCGCTTAGTGCTCAGGTCCGTCTCTGACGTCTATCGCCGCTACGACACAAGCAGGCCGCTACGAAAGATCGGCCACCTCAACTGTGCGCGCGGCATCTAGCGCCACTTCTGCCGACTGCGATGCCCCCTGCCGGGTAGGGCACTGCACCACACCGCGTGGCGCTCGCGTTTAGCATCACATCACGCTGACGTTGCTGGCCGCCTGCGCCACAACGGCATCAGCGCCACCAACCCAAGCAGCGGGCCAGGTAGCAATACCCACGCGATGTGCAGCCCCAGCGCGTCCACATACCGCGTGGTCACGCCGATCGCCACCACCGTGATCGCAAAGCCGATCGCGTTCTGCATCGACAACGCGCTGCCCACGATGGCGGGCGGACACGCACGTGCGGCCAATGCTGAAAACTGCGGCGAGTCCGCCACTACACTGGCGCCCCACACCAGCATCAACGCCAGTGCCGCATAGCCCGACTGCGCACCCACCCACGGAAACGCCAGGCAACACAGTGCCGACATCAGCAACGCCACTGCTGCCACGCGCGCGCTGCCGATGCGCGTACTCAACTGCCCGCCCAGCACGCAGCCGACGGCGCCTGCGGCAATCACCGCAAACGCCAACGTGGCTGTGCTCACCCCAAGCGCCTGCGCCAACCCGGCGCGGGTGATCAACAGCGGCGTCAGCGTCCACATCGCATACAACTCCCACATGTGGCCGAAGTAGCCAAACGTGGCCGCGCGAAAGTCCTTCAGCGAAAATGCCTGCAATACCGCACCGAACGCCAGCTTGCCGCCCGCCCGTCGCGGCGCAGACGCAGCTTGCCCCAGTCGCAGGATCATCACTGCGGCAATCACCGCCAGTACCGACGCCACCAGCATCGGTGTCTGCCACGGCAACGCGCCACCCACTGCCTTGATGCCCTGCGGCAACGCGGTGCCCAGCGTCAGCATGCCGACCAGCCATGCCAGCGCCTTGCCCGCATGTTGCGGTGCCCACTGCACCACCAGCTTCATCCCGATCGGGTAGATGCCAGACAGGCACAGTCCCACCGCAAAGCGCCACACCATCCCCGTGGCGACACCGCTGGCAAACACCGCAAAGCCCAGATTGCACGCCGCCCCGGCTACCGCGCAGCTGGCAAAGATGCGGCTGGCCGCGAACCGGTCGGCCAACCCGCTCAGCGCAAAGCTCAACGTACCCAGGATAAAACCCACCTGCGTGGCCATGGTCAGCAACCCGATGGCCGCCGCACCCACGCCCCACTGCCGCATCACATCGTCGGCCGCGCTATTGGCCGAAAACCATAACGAGGTGCCGAGCAACTGCGCCACGATGATCACCACCAGCGCAGTGCTGGGTCGCATGGGTGCTGGCACGGCGTGTGTCATCGGATGCGCCTTGCGGATGCGTATCGCGCTATTGGTCGCGGACGCCGAGCTGAAGGTGAGTAATGCCTGGTGTCTACGGCTGCTGGCATGGCACGGGACCCAATCAGACGCGGTCGTGTCGTGACGATGAGCTTACTGCAGGTGCCTGCCCGCTGCTCTCGCTCGCGAGTCGATCAGGTATGCCTGGACATATGACGCGGGAGTACCCCAAAAGATGCCAGCGAAGCTCCTTTGATCGTCAGAAGCAGGGACCAAGACTGTCCCACCCCTGCAGCAAGGTCGCGCTCGCTGCCGGACGGTCTGTATAGCCGCAGGCAGTCAGTGCACACGCATGTCGAATTTCGTACAGTCCGTTCGTCGTTGTTGCAAGGCTGGTATCCCGCCCACCGCCGTCTCGCTCCTGCCGGGGCGCACGAGGAAACTGCAATGCGCGAGCTGAAATTGATGATGTCGGTGTCGTTGGACAGCTTTGTCAGCGGGCCGGACGGCGAGGTGGACTGGATGTTCAGCGGTGACCAGGAGGCGATCGCCTGGAAGGTTGCCACTGCGTGGGAGGCCAGCCTGCACATCATGGGCAGCCACGTCTTTCAGGGTATGGCGACTTTCTGGCCAACGGCCACCTCCCCGTTTGCGCCGCCGATGAATCAGATCCCCAAGGCGGTGTTCTCTGCGCAGGGCGCAGCAGTATTGGAAGCGGCTGTTACCGCGCTCCAGGCTGCGCAGGCACAGGCCAACGCGGCAGGCGCACCATTGCAGGATGGCGCGCAGAGTTGGTCGCAGGCGTATGTGGTCAGTGGCGATCTGGCTGAAGAAGTGGCCAAGCTCAAGGCGCACGGCGACAAGCCGATCATCGCGCATGGCGGTGCGGCGTTTGCGCGCAGTTTGATTGCGCACAAGCTAGTCGATGAGTACGTGCTGGGCGTGTACCCGATCGTGCTGGGCAAGGGCTTGCCGATCTTCGATGGTCTACCCGCACCACTGCCACTCACGCTGATCGGCACCAAGACCTTTCCAAGCGGGTTTATGGCGCAGACGTATCGGCCGGTGTGAGCAAGGGCGTCGGCGTCATCTTCCAGTGCACAGTTGCTGGCATCGGGCGAACGATAAAAACAGTGCCGCGCGCTATTGGTTGCAGCGATAGCAATCATTGGTGCGCACCACGTGGCACAGGAAAAAAGGCGCTGTGACAGCGCTTGCTGGACATATGCGGTGACCACCCCCTCTCCCCGCGGGAGAGGGGGTGGGGTGAGGGTACGGCCACACGTGATGGCTCAGTTACATCAGGCTTTGCCCGTACCCTCATCCGGCCCTTCGGGCCACCTTCTCCCGAGGGGAGAAGGGAATGGCTGCACGTGCTTTGGTTGACTTGCCGGACGTGCGTTAGCTGGTTTTCGCTTGCTCAGGTCATTTGGTTTTTGACTGGATACGATAAAAACAACGACGCCCCGATTCAGTCGGGGCGTCGTTGATTGTTGGGTACTCTGGGGTGCAAGTATCGAGCGCTGTAGCGCCGTCTAATGCGAGTTAATGAGCGGGGCGGATCGTAGCGAGCGGATTATCTGTCGTAGCAAGCAGATAATGCAGGCACTTCATCCGTCCAGACACCTCATCCGGCCAACCAAGTGACTGCTCGATTCGGCCGGCTAAGCTCCTGCCCGCCACAATCACACTGCTCCTGACCGAGGCCATCGACGCGTTGCTTTTCAGTGACTGCCGTCAACGCGTTGCGCCAGTTTCTCGCATTCTTCCAACTCACAAACCCTTACTTGGCAGCGTTACGCACCTTGTCGGCTACTTCACCGGCCATGGCCTGCACCTTGCCGATATTCTTTTCGGCGGCGCCTTCCAGCTCGGTGCTCTTGTCGCCGGTGACGCGGCCGACGGCTTCCTTGACCGAGCCCTTGATCTGCTTGGCGGTGCCTTCGATACGGTTCTTATCCATGGGACGTTTCTCGTAGTTTGGGAACCCGGCCAGTCTCTCTGGGCCGGTGTGAGCATGATGTGCGCTCGCATTTGGCCGCCCTGTTGCGAGTGCCGCGCGCTTCATGCATCCAATATGACGCTGCGACTGGCGGCGTCACAGTCGCGTCCCCGGGCGATCGGTCTAACACGGCGAGGTACTTGCTAGCTGGTGGCCACACATTGGCCAGCAGCACGCTGAATACGATGTCGGACTTGGCCGGCCAGGATCGCTGCCGCGGGGCGCTGCCGGCTAACGGCGCGATTGCACGCGCCAGCGCAACCACCTCCGTTCTGACGCCGACGGCAGTGCACAGCCACTGCACATTCCGTGCAGGAGCGCGTGCCACAATGCGGCCACTTCACAACCAGGCACGGCCGCTACCACGTGAGCACAGCGCACCCCGCCATCGAGCCGAGCGGTCTGGAATTCCTCTCCGGCGGTGGCGTCATGGGGGCGGCGATCCGTGCGCACGACTGGGCGGCCACGCCGATGGGCGACCCGCACACCTGGCCGCAATCGCTGCGCACGGCGTTATCGATGATGCTCAACGCCAGGTTGTTGGGCGCAGTGCTGTGGGGGCCGCAACTGCGCCTGTTCTACAACGATGTGTATCTGCAATCGTTGGGCGACCGCCATCCGTACGCACTGGGGCAACCGGTGGCCGAGGTCTGGGGCGAAACCTATGCGCCCATCGCCGAGGATTTTGCACAGGTGATGCGGACCGGCGACGGCTACGGCCAGGGTGTTGTTTCGTTGCCGATGGTGCGCAACGGCGTGCGTGAAACCACGTACTGGAATTCCACCGCCTCGCCCATCCGCGGAGAAGACGGCAGCATCGTGGGGCTGTTGAACATCGCCATCGAAACCACCGCGCAAGTGGCGGCCGAGCGTCATCGCGAGATTCAGAACGCGATGCTGAGCAATGCGAACACGCATCTGGTGCATGAAGTGGTGAGCCGTACCAGCGAGCGCGATCGCGCGCTGGAAGCGGAGACCGTTGCGCGCCGCAATGCCGAGCGCGTGCAGTTGGCACTGGCCGCCGGGGCGATCATCGGCACCTGGATCTGGGATCTGCCAAACGATGCGTTTTCGGTGGACGAAGCCTTCGCCGACACCTTCGGCTTCGATCCGTCGTGCAGTCGCACCGGCCTGCCGTTGGAGCAGGTCATCGCCACGGTGCACCCGGACGACAGAGATGGCTTGCGTGCGGCGATCAGCAAGGCGATTGCGCGTGGCGGTGCGTATGCGCACCAGTACCGGGTCAAGCGTCGCGATGGGAATTACTACTGGCTGGAAGCCAACGGCCGTGTCGAACATGCGCCGGACGGCACGCCGCTGCGATTTCCCGGCGTGCTGCTGGATATCGACGCACGCCACGCCTTGTCCGAAGAACGCGACCGTGCGTTGGCCGCGCTGCGCGATCTGAGCCAGACGCTGGAACAGCGCGTCACCGCGCGCACGCGCGAGCTGATGGTGGCCGAAGAAGCGCTGCGCCAAGCGCAGAAGATGGAAGCGGTGGGTCAGCTCACCGGGGGGCTGGCGCACGACTTCAACAATCTGCTGGCCGGCATTTCCGGCGCACTGGAATTGATGATGCTGCGCGTGGAGCAGCAGCGCTTTGCGGAGTTGCCGCGCTATCTGGGCATCGCGCAGAGCGCCACCACGCGCGCGGCGGCGTTGACGCACCGTTTGCTGGCGTTTGCACGGCGGCAGACCTTGTTGCCCAAGCCGACCAATGTCAGCCAGTTGATCGTCGATATCCTGGAGTTGGTACAGCGCACGGTGGGCCCAGGCATCCAGGTGGAGTACACGCCCAACGCCGCGCTGTGGCCCGCGCTGGTGGACGCCTCGCAGCTGGAAAACGCACTGCTCAATCTGTGCATCAACGCGCGCGATGCCATGCCCAATGGCGGCTGTCTGCGGATCGAGACCGGCAACCACTGGATCGACCACGACATGGCACGGCAACTGGGCATGCGCCAGGGCCCGTACCTGTGGCTGTGCGTCGGCGACACCGGCACCGGCATGCCGCCGGACGTGGTGGCGCGCGCGTTCGACCCGTTCTTCACCACCAAGCCGCTGGGCGAAGGCACCGGGCTGGGGCTGTCGATGATCTATGGCTTTGCCAAGCAATCCGGCGGGCAGGTGCGGATCCAGTCGGAAGTGGGCAAGGGCTCCAGCGTATGTTTGTATCTGCCGCGCCACCTGGGCGATGCAATGCAGCCCGATGCCCATACCGACCCGCTACAACTCACGCCCACCGATGCCGGCGAGACGGTGTTGATCGTCGACGACGAGGCGTCCATCCGTCTGCTGTTGGCCGAGGTGTTGCAGGAGTTGGGCTATACCGTCATCGAAGCCGGCGACAGCGTGGCGGGCCTGGGCCTGCTGCAATCGGACGCGCGCATCGATCTGCTGATCAGCGACGTGGGCCTGCCCGGCGGCATGAACGGCCGTCAGATGGCCGACGCCGGCCGCGCCCACCGCGCCGGGCTCAAGGTGCTGTTCATTACCGGGTTTGCCGAAAACGCCTTGCTGGACGACCGCCACCTGGAAGCGGGCATGGCGGTGCTGACCAAACCTTTCAGCGTGAGCGTGCTGACCGCCCGGGTGAAGGAGCTGATCGCCGCGCAGGCGTGAGTGCGCTGGCAGGCACTCGCCCTCGCGGCGAGTGCCTGCGCCGCGACCCTGCTGCCGCCATGCGTCCATGGCAGAGGCGGTGTTCACTGGCGGCTGCAGTGGTCTGCATCACTTGTCGCGACGTTGATCGCGCAAGTACGCCTCGACGTCCTGCAGCGTGACACGACCGCTGCCGCTGCGATCGATCTGCTCGAAGTGCGTGGCTACAAACCCCAGCCCGCGCGCTTGCGCCTGCTGTTTGGTGAGCGCATCGCGATGCGCCAGTGCACCGTCGGCGCCGAGCGTGCTGGTGATGCGCTGTTGCGCCTGGTCTTCCAGCGTGTCGCCGGTGCTGTCCGCGCGCTCGGCTTCGAGGCCGAGCTGCGCGGTGGGCATGAATGGGCCATCGATCCCTCCGTGGTGGGCGTTGGATGTGATGGAAGCGACGCGTTGCGGCGGCAGCGCTTGCGCACTGACGGTGGTGGCCACCACGGCAAGCATGGCGGTGGCGTAACGGAGGCAGCGGAGCAGGCGCATCAGGAGTTCCTCGCGATGGATGAGCGGAGCGCGCTCATGGCGTTGCGGTTGCAGCAGTCGCGGCATTGACGTTGCGGTTGTCCGGCCATGGCGAATCCAGCAAGGCCAACGGCACGGCATCGGCGATCGGCGCGTTGGCGTAGTACGCGGTGAGGTCGGCCTGCAACTTGGGGCGCGAGTTGTCGTCGAGATAGGTCATGTGGCCGCCCGCGTAAGTGGCCACCTGCACATCGGCATCGAGATTGCGGATGGTGCGCAGCCGCGCGAGTTGTTTTTCGTTGCTGTAGAACGGCGTTGCAAGATCGTGATAACCGCTGACCGCAAATACCTTGAGCGCCGGATTCAGGCGCAGCGCGCCGAGCAGGTCCGGCAAGGTATCGGGCAGCAGCCGGCCTGCATGGCGGAAGTCCCAGACGCTGATGATGTCCATGTTGAGCGAGGTGTAGGTGGCGTTGGGCGCGCTATACCCCAGATAGGTGGGGAACTGCTGGGCCAGTGCGTTGGCCAGGGGGCGCTCGATCAGGATGTTGGACGGATCGCCATCGTTCTTCAGCCGCCCGTCGCTGTTGGGCAGGCTAACGCGCCCGTCGTAGCGGCCGATGGTAGTGCCGGGCAGCAGGCCTTGATTGAACGAGGCCAACGAGAAGTAGCCTTGCAGGGCCTGCGTGGTCAGCCCGGACAGTGGCCGCCACCGCGTCAGCACCGCTGCACCGGGTTGCACCGGTTTGCCCAGGATGGTTGGAAACCCGTACTGACTGAGCACCCAGGTGGGCCCGTAGCGCTGAAACTCCGCGTGCACCACGCTGACGAACGCGCGCATCTGCAGCGCATAGAACTCATCGCTTGCGCTGACCTCGGTCTGCTTGTGGTATGCGGCGACTGCGGCGTAACTGGGAAAATAGCCGCCGATGGTGTCGCCGCTGTATTTCATGCCTTTTGCATAATCCGGGTAATACAGCCCGCCGCTCTGAATCGCGTCGGCGTAGTAGTTTAGGCACGACGACTGCAGCACGATGCCGCGCAAACGTACCCCAGCCGATTCCAGCGCCAGCGCCAGCATGGCGGAGCGGGTGGTGCCATAGGATTCGCCGAACAGATACAGCGGCGCGTTGGCACGGCGATTGACCTGCACATAGCGCTGGATGAAGTCGCGCATCACCCGCACATCGGCATCGCTGCCCCAGAAGCTGGCATTGGTGTTGGGCAAGATCGCCTGCGACAGGCCGGTACCCGGTGGGTCGATAAACACCATGTCGGTGCTGGCGATCAGGCTCTCGGCATTGTCCACCATCGGGTAATTGGGCCAGCTGCCGAAGCCTGGCGCTGCGGTAGCCATGCGCTTGGGTGCGAACGAGGCCAGATGCAACAGCGAGGCCGACGAGCCAGGACCACCGTTGTAGAAAAATGTCAGCGGCCGCGGTTTGCCGTTGCGCGCCGGCGCGGTGTAGGCCACATACGACAAGGTCGCTTGCGGTTGTCCGGCAGCGTCGCGCGCAATCAGGTGGCCGGTACGCACGCTGTAGGCCACGGTGTCCTGCTTGCCGCGCCACAGGTAATGCATGAGCGCAGAGCGTTCGTTGGCGACGCTGGCATCCAGCCCGGCATCGGCCTTGATCGAATAGGCGATGCGATCGATATACGGGGTGTCGGCACTGGCCGCCTGCACCGGCTGCTGCGCGCCAACGCAGTGCGGCACAGCCAGCAAGAGACCAAACAGCAGGACAAGCGGATGTCGCACGGTACCGACATTGCGCTGGGACATGGTGCACCTGTGGCAGAGGGAGGCGCTGCGAGGGTGTGGCGATCACACGCACCCGCCGCGCACGGTCATTGCGCACGTGCGTTGCAGCCGGCATGTCATCCCAAGGTCGTGATGCAGCGAGCGGATCAGACCGGTGCTTAGCTTGTGGAGCCTGCCGGCCGCCTCGGAGACTGCGATGCGAAGCCACGGCATGGCGAGCGAAGTGGAAACGGCGCTGGCCAGCGCCGGTGCAACGCGTTGTGACCGACTCGACATCGCTCCCGCGCGCCCCATGGCGGCACCAGACCGTCCGGCAGATCAGGCAGTCGGATTGTTCGCGTGGCTGCGCGCCGAGGCGATGCGCGTTGAGCGGGGAGCGGGTCCGGCAGATGCGTCCGGCCTGGCTGCGTGATCAGCCGGTCGGCGCATCGGTGCAGGCCAGCAGCGCAACGCTTGCGCGGACGACGGCCAATGCATGCGATGCGCGAGCCAACGGCAGGCAGCTGCCGGTCTACTCCACGCTGGCAGCCACCAGCCGTTGCCATAACGCCGCATTGACTGCGTCGTCCGGTTCCAGCGTGGCGAGCACGCTGAGGGCATGGTCTTGCTGCTCGGCGCCATGGCGAGCCAGCATGGCCAGCGCGGCGGCCAGGCGCCCGTAGCGGAGTGCGCGCCCCAGCGAGGTGGCCAACAAGCTGCTGTCGTGCTCGGGGCGCTGTTCGTCCAGTGCGGTGCCCAGCACTGCCGGCAGCTCCCAGGTGGTGGCGATGGTCTTGGCCACTGCGGCGGTGTGGCGCTCGACCAGGGCTGCGGCTACCTCCAGGCTGTAGGGCAGGCCGGGGCGTTCGGCATAGGCGTCGCGCAATACGCGCAGGATCACCACCGCGCCCAGCCCCTGCAGCAGGCCGGCCAGCTGCGCCGACAAGGTGTCGCCGCCGCGCTCGCGCATATAGGCGGCCGCCGCGGTGGCGGTGCGCAGCGCGTAGTCCCATACCGCCGCGGGCAGCCGCGAGTGCAGGCCGCCATCCAGGCTCAGCACCGGTTGCATCACCGCAGCGGCAACGATCTGGCGCACGCCCTCGGTGCCGATGTGCACCACCGCGCGCTCCAGGCTTTCCAGTGGCGCGCCTTGCGGGCGGTACAGCGCACTGTTGGCGATGCGCAGCAGGTTGGCCGACAGCGCGGGGTCTTGCGCGATGATCGCGGCGATCCCGCGCCCGGACGCGTCCGGGTCGTTGACCGCGCGCATCAGCTGCGGCAACAGGTGCGGGCGACGCGGCAACAGCTGCGGGCGCAGGTCGACATGGTCGAGCGCGGCGGTCGCCACTTCCAGCACGGCGACCTGTGCGGGGTCGCTGGGCAGGCTGCCGTCGGCCAGCGACGGGTTGGCCATCACGGCGGCATACATGCGGCGCAAGAGCGGACGCATCGGCGGCGGCTCGGGCTGCAAGGGCTGTGCCGCGGCACGCGCTGGCGGCGGCGCTTGCTCGTCCATCGCGATCGGTGCCGGCGCGTCAGGCGCGGCGGAACCGCCGACTGCCGGGGCAGTGGGCTCGGGCTGGCGCATCCACCACACGATGGCACCGACAATCATCGCTACAGCGACAAGTCCGGCAACAAGCAGCAACACAATCGCGAGCATCATAGGTCGTTGTCTGATGAATGCCGCGACTATCGGCGATGGCGAGCGCGGCGGCAATGTCGCGCGCAGTGGCGCGTGCACCGCGTGACCGTGGATGTCTGGCAAGAAGCGCGGCCTGGCAGGCGCCATGCCACGCCATCCCCGACGCATTCGGTGCGATCGCGGGCCACGCAGCGCCTGCCGCGTCGCCCGCCAGCGCCTGCTTCACCCGGGCTGCAGCTGCACTCCAGCGTCATCGATCGGTAGCATGATGGGTGTCCTCTGCCAGCCAAGCGAGTGCCCGATGTCCACAGTGACGCTCCACCGTGTCGTACGTGCCAGCCCCGAGCGCATCTACCGCGCCTTCCTCGATGCCGATGCATTGGCCAAGTGGCTGCCACCGGCCGGCTTCACCGGCAACGTCGAACACCTGGATGCGCAGGTGGGCGGCACCTTCCGGATGGCGTTTACCAACTTCGCCAATGGTCAGCGGCATGCCTTTGGCGGCACCTATCTGGAGCTGCAGCCCAGCGCCTTGCTGCGCTACAACGATGTATTCGACGACCCTGCGTTGCCGGGCACCATGCTGACCACCGTACAGCTGCACGCGCTGCCCTGCGGCACCGATGTGCACATCGTGCAGCAAGGCATCCCCGAGCAGATTCCGCTATACGCCTGCTACTTGGGGTGGCAGGACTCGTTGACGTTGCTGGCGCATCTGGTGGAAGCGCAACCGCAGCACTGAGCGCGCCAGCACGAGAGACGCTTGGCGACGTGCGCGCAGCCGTGTTGCGCATGGGCAGTTATCACCCGTGCATCTGGTGGTTGGCGTGCGCACAGGCAGGCTGAGCGTGCGCAACGACCGCGGTATCAACTGCCGCAAGGGGTGGGACGATAGTCGCTGCAATGGCTGCACTGCAGCAATGATGGGTGTGTCTTCAAGCTGACCACTGCGCTGCACGTTGCGCTAACGCACCGATCCCCACCATGCGTCACCAGCTGTGCAGTTCTAGAGCATCTAGGCAGCTTAAAGGGTGCAGGCATCCGCAGTTGGACCATCTTCGACAGACACCGTGCACTGCACGGTGTCTTCGTTTGTGCGGTATGCGCGCGCGGCGCACCAAGCGCACGCTCAGCACACCGCGCTACAGCGTGCCCTGCTTCCACAGCCGCACGATTTCGGCCGGCGCATGTTCTTCGGGAATGCGCAACGGTTCGCTGGCACCGTCCCAGGCGATGCTGAAATAGCGCCGGTCGCCGCCACCCGCCTGCGGGCGCGGCAACGCATGCACCAGGCATTGGTCCAGCAACGCGCGCAGGCGCAGCCGCTGCGCATCGTCCAACGCATCCATTGGCAGTTGCCGCTCGCGGCGCATGGCCGGGAATGCCGCCACGCCGCCCTCGCGTGCAAGACGTAGCGTCACGCCCAACTCCACCGGCGGCCGCTGTGCACTCATGCGAGCACGCCCACGTCGCGCCAGGCCTGTTGCACGGCGCGTGTCTCTGCGCTGTCAGCGCCGTAATCGGTGCTGGCGACAGTGACGGTGCG
Source organism: Xanthomonas sp. NCPPB 4467 (assembly GCF_041475665.2). Taxonomy (NCBI): domain Bacteria; kingdom Pseudomonadati; phylum Pseudomonadota; class Gammaproteobacteria; order Lysobacterales; family Lysobacteraceae; genus Xanthomonas; species Xanthomonas sp. NCPPB 4467. Next base: position 123,183 of record NZ_CM191260.1, read on the forward strand.
TGCGGCAAAGGTGGCGAAATCCGCAGTTGCGGCGAGTTCGCCACCGGTGAACGTGCGGTACCAGATGCGGCCGGTTGTCTCCCACGCAGCGCCACCGATCGCGACCGCAGCGCGATAGAACGCGTGATTGGGGATGCCCGAGTTGTAGTGCACGCCGCCATCGTCCTCCTGTGTGTTGACGTAGTCGGCCATCGTGGCCGGTTGCGGGTCTTTTCCCAGTGCAGGGTCATCGTACGCGCTGCCGGGCGCCCGCATCGAGCGCAGGCCCACTCCGTTGATGCCGGGCATCAGCAGGCCTGCGCCGATGATCCAGTCGGCCTCGCTTGCGGTTTGGTGCAACGTGTACTGCTTGATCAGCACCCCGAACACATCCGACACCGATTCGTTCAATGCGCCCGATTGCCCCTGGTAGATCAGGTTGGCAGTGCGTTCGGTGACGCCGTGAGCGAGCTCATGGCCCACCACATCGATGGCGATGGTGAAGCGGTTGAAGACCTCGCCATCGCCATCGCCGAACACCATCTGCTCGCCATCCCAGAACGCGTTGTCGTAGTTACGCTCGTAATGCACGCTGCCGATCAACGGCATGCCTGCGCCATCGATGGAATTGCGCCCGTAGACGGTCTGGAAGAACTCGTGCGTGGCACCGAGAGAATCGTAGGCCTCGGTCACTGCCACATCATCGGTGGCCGCAGCGCCCTCGTCGCGGACCAGGATGCCGGGCAATGCGGTGCCCTGTTGCGCATCGTAGATACGCCGCCGCACCGCTTGCATGGCCGGTGCGGCATCCGCTGCGAGTGCCTGTGCGCGTGCCAGTGGCCCACGCGCGCGCTGCTGGCGCAGGTGGGCGGTGATCTGGCGGGACAGTTGCGCGCAATGGCGTGCATGTTCGGGCGCCGCCTGTGCCATATGGTCCAGCAGATACGGCGGCAGGATGCCGGCACGGCGCGGGGCGAGGGGCGCAGACATCAGCGGACTCCACAGTGGGGTGCGCCCGCGACTATGCCGAGGCCGGGTTTAGGAAAACGTTAGGCCTGGTCGTGTTGCGCCCGTGCAGCGGGTTGCGACAGGCCTGGCGTTCAGTCCAGCTGCGACAAGGCGTCCTGGATCGGGGTCTGCCCGTCGATAAAGCCGACCGTCTTGCCGATGGTGGCCGGCGTTGCCAGTGCTGCGGCGATCACCTGGGCCACGTTGGCACGCGAGACGCCACCGTCGGCATCGCTGCCCGGGTCGCGGGTGATGCGGCCCGACGGCGGATCAAGCGTCAGCCGGCCGGGGCCGAGCACGGTCCAGTCCAGATGGGTGCTGCGTAGATGCGCATCCGCCGTGGCCTTGGCCTGCGCATAGGCGAAGAACCCGTCGTCCGGGCCGATGCCGTGTTCCAGCCCGGCGCCGAGATACGACACCATCACGTAGCGGCGCACGCGGGCCTGTTCGGCCGCATGCATCGAACGGATGGCCGCGTCGCGGTCCACCGCATAGGTGCGCGCGGCATCGCCGCCACCGGCACCGGCCGACCACACCACCGCATCGTGGCCGGTCAGCTGCGCGGCGATGGCGTCGGTATCGGCGTGTTCGATGTCGAACACCACCGGCGTGGCGCCATCGGCAATCACATCGCCTTCGTGCTCGGGATTGCGGAACAGCGCGGTGACGTGGTGGCCGCCGTTCAACAGCAGTGGGGTGAGTAAACGTGCCACCTTGCCGTGGGCACCGATGACGAGGATACGAGACATGCACAACTCCAACCGATGCGCGCCGACACAGCGCCGAGGGCGATCATCCTCGCCAATGCGACGCTAAGACGATGTCAGCGCAGAGGCGTGCGAGTCTTCCGATGGATCGAGCGGGCAAGGTTTGCAGATACGAAGAACGCTGTCAGCGACCAGAGGCAGTAAGCAGAGCGCAGCACTGCCGGGGCACGACACCGTCCATCCCACGCTGAGGAGCGCTCGCCATGCAGTGTCACCGTTCTCTGATGGGAGCCGCCATCCAGCGATACGTGTTGTCGCTGCCGTGGATGCGGCGCGTCGGGCGATGCATACGCGCTGCCGCACCGAACGATTGCCAGGCATCGGCTATGCAGCGCTGTTGTGATCCCACAGCTGCAGCACCTGCGCGATGGCTGCATCCATCAGCTTGAAGCCCACGCCATCCCTGGCGAGCGTGGAAAGCCCAAGCAGGAAGCTGTCGAAGACGCAGGTCAATGCGGCTGCATCGAGGTCGGCTGCCAATTCTCCGCTGGCAATTGCCCGCTCCACGCAGGCGCGGATGCCCGCACGTGTCCGCGCGCGCGACCGCGTCAGCGGGGTCGAGATCGCAGCCAGTTCAGGGGAGGGCGCGCTCATGACCCCTAAGGCAACCATGCAGCCCTTTGGATGCCCGCGCTCGCACTGCATCTTGGCCGAGCGCCGCAGCGCAAGTTCCAGCGCCTGTCTTGGCGCAAGCGACGCATCCCACAAACAATGCGTGACCTGCGCGTAAGTCGCCAGATAGCGCTCCATGCATTCTTTGTAGAGCGCTTCCTTGGAGCCGAACGCTGCATAAAAGCTGGGCGCGGTGATTCCGCCGCCGATCGCAGCCTTGAGCTGGCTGAGCGACGTCGACTCGTAACCCTGTTCCCAGAACAAATGCAGTGCCTCCTCCACCGCGACATCCCGATCGAAGGTCCGTGGTCTGCCCATCTGTGCCATAACGCGCTCCGCCGCTTAGATAAATACTATTCGATACATATGTCATTGACAACCAAGTCCTGCCGACCTAGATTTATATCTATCGATACATATCTTGCGGCGTCGCGAGACGACGATGTCGACAGGCCTGCACAGCGGGTCTCTTTTTTTTCTCAGATATGTATCGATCGATATATAAATAAAGAATTTCATTGCTCATGACCAAGGATCTCTTGTGACCTCTTCCACTGCCTCGCCGGCACCTGCCGGTGCTGCTCCGCTACCCATCGCCGCGCTGCTGGCCTTGGCCATGACCGGCTTCATCTGCATCGTGACCGAAACCCTGCCGGCTGGCTTGCTGCCGCAGATCTCCGACGGCTTGGCAGTGACCCCCGCGCTCGCCGGGCAGACCGTGACCGCCTATGCGGTGGGTTCGCTGCTGGCGGCGATCCCGTTGACTATCGCCACCCAGCACTGGCGTCGTCGTCGCGTCCTGTTGCTCACCATCGTCGGCTTTCTGGTGTTCAACTCCGTCACCGCGCTGTCCACCCATTACGGTCTGACCCTGGTGGCACGGTTCTTCGCTGGCGCAGCGGCGGGCTTGGCGTGGAGCCTGCTTGCCGGGTACGCCCGGCGCATGGTGCAACCGGAACAGCAGGGCAAGGCCATGGCGATTGCGATGGTGGGCACGCCGATTGCGCTGTCGCTCGGCGTGCCGTTGGGAACCTGGATGGGCGGGCTGATCGGCTGGCGCACCGCGTTCGCGGCCATGTCGGCACTAACGGTCGCGCTGATCGTTTGGGTGTTGCTCAAGGTGCCGGACTACCCCGGCCAGGCGGCCACGCAACGGGTGCCGTTGCGCAAGGTGCTCGGCACGCCCGGCGTCCGCCCGGTGCTTGCCACGGTGATGGCCTGGATGCTGGCGCACAACATTCTCTACACCTACGTGGCACCGTTCGCCGCACGTGCAGGCCTTGGCCATCGCGTGGACGTGCTGCTGCTGACCTTCGGCATGGCGGCCCTGGTGGGCATCGGTATCGCCGGCAAGTTGGTGGAACAGCATCTGCGCAGCACCGTGCTGGTGTCGTTGGCGACGTTCTTTGGGGTGTCGGTGGTGCTGGCCTTGCTGCAGGGAGTGCAGCCGGTCGTGTATGCGTGCGTCGCGGTCTGGGGGCTGACCTTCGGCGGTGCGGCGACCCTGTTGCAAACCGCGCTTGCCGATAGCGCAGGCGACGGCGCCGATGTCGCGCTGTCGCTTAATGTCGTGGCCTGGAACAGCGTCATCGCCGGCGGTGGCGTGTTGGGAGGAGTGCTGCTGGAGCATTGGGGAGCGCAGAGCTTTCCGACCGCCATGGCAGTGTTGCTGGCAATCGGATGGGCGATTGCATGGTCCGCACGCACCCACGGATTTGCGGCCGGCGCGCGCGCAGCGGTTTCTGACCACTAGCGCGTGCGAGGGACGTTGCGCCCAGTGTCAGGCGGCGGTGGCGCTGCGCGGCAAGGCACGCGCTGACGCCCAGGCGCGATGCAGGTGAGCTGTACCTGGAAGACGTGAGCGGTGGACGGGGACGCCACCCACGCCGCAACAGTGCCAACCCGCGCGCGACCGCGTTACCCGTACCGCCACATCTGGGACAATTACCGGCCCGCTCACGAGACAGCTCATGCCCCATTCCGATCTGCGTGCCCGCGTTGGCTGCGGTGCCTTCATCCAACGCGCCGATGGCCACTTGCTGCTGGTATTGCGCGGGCGGGCGCCCGAGCAGGGGCATTGGGGCCTGCCCGGCGGCAAGGTGGACTGGATGGAAACGGTGGAAGCCACGGTAGTGCGCGAAGTGCTGGAAGAAACCGGCCTGCAGGTGCATCCGCAGCGCGTGCTGTGCGTGGTCAGCCACTTCGAGCCGGACATGGACCCGCCGCAGCATTGGGTGGCGCCGGTGTATCTGGCCACCATCGAAGGCAGCGAGACCGCCGAACTGCGCGAACCGCAGGTGCTGCTGGATATCGGCTGGTTTGCCCTGGACGCGCTGCCCACGCCGCTGACCCGCTCGGCAAGGCAGGCGGTGCAGCAAGTCCAGGCGGAACAGGATCCACAGCCCGCCTGACACGTGGTGGTGCCTGCGGGCTACCCGCAGGCACGCATGGATTTTGCAGCGCCAGTCCGCTATTTTCGGCGCTTCCGGGGCGGGGGAGATCGCGCCCGGAGATCGAATCACCAGGCCGGGATGCCGATTGACTGCGTGGCGCCCGGTTACTCATTACAGGGACGAAGAATGGAATCGCTGTATCCGCAAGGCCCGGCGGTGGTGCCGGAACGGCTCACCGCACCCAGCAGCAAATACCGACGCAATGCCTGGCTGGCCATGCTCGGGCTGGGCGGCTTCATCGCCGTGTATCTGGGATTGCTGGGGTGGTTCGGTTGGACAGCCTACCGGCTGGCGTCCGGGCTGCTGCAGGGCTCCGGCGGCGAGCAGGCCGTGTGGCTGTGGCTGGTGGCCGCAGGCGCCGCGTTTCTGGCCGTCTTCATGGCCAAGGCATTGGTGTTCAACAAGCGTGCCGAACGCGATACCCGCGCGCTGGAACTGCGCCCGGCCGAGCAACCAGAGCTGTTCGCCTTCCTGCATCGGTTGGCCGACGAAGCCGGCGCGCCGCGTCCGCATAAGGTGTACCTGTCGGCACAGGTCAACGCCGGCGTGTTCTACGACCTGTCGCTGCTCAACCTGCTGCTGCCCTCGCGCAAGAACCTGGATATCGGCCTGGGCCTGATCAATGTGCTGAACCTGGGCGAATTGAAGGCCGTGCTCGCGCACGAATTCGGCCACTTCGCGCAGCGCACGATGGCGGTCGGCCGCTGGGTCTACATCGCCCAGCAGATCGCCGCGCATATCGTGGGCAAGCGCGATGCCCTGGACAAGCTGTTGGCAACGCTGTCGCGGATCGACCTGCGCGTGGCGTGGATCGGCTGGGGCCTGTCGTTGATCGTGTGGTCGATCCGCTCCCTGGTCGAAATCACCTTCCGCGGCGTGGTGCTGGCGCAGCGTGCGCTATCGCGCGAGATGGAATATCAGGCCGATCTGGTGGCCGCCTCGCTCACCGGCAGCGACGCGCTGGTGCATGCGCTGCACAAGCTGGAAGCGGCCGACGACGGCTGGCAGCGCGCGCTGCGCTTTGCCGGGCGCGAGTTTGCGCAGGACCGGCCAGTCAAGGATCTGTTCGCCATCCAGTCGCGCATCATCGAACACATGCGCGTGGTCTTGAACGACCCCGGCCACGGCGTGGTACCGGCGGTACCCGAGGATGCGGCGCACGCGTACCGGCTGTTTCAGAACGACATCGCACAACCCTCGCAGATGTGGGCCACCCATCCGCCCAGCGCAGCGCGCGAAGAAAACCTCAAGCGTCACTACATCGCCTGCCCGATCGACGCACGCCCGGCGATGGACGTGCTGCGCAACGCACACGCGCTGCGCGAGCAGGTCTCGCTTGGCTTGTTCAACGGGCAGGCGCCCACCTGTGTCGACATCGAGGTGTCGCTGGCCGCGCTGGAACGCGAGTTTGCGGCCCTGTCGTTATCGCGGCGCTATCAAGGCCTGTACCTGGGCCGCTCCTGCACCCGCGCTGCGCGAACCGTGGCCGAGCTGTATGCCGATCCGCTGCCGCAGGGCGATCTGCTGCAGGCGCTGGATGGGCTGTACCTGCCTGAGGATGGCCAGGCCATCGAGCAACTGCGCGAACGCGAGCGGCAACGCGCCAGCCTGCAGGCCTTGATGGACGGCGGGCTGCGTGCAAATGGCGGCGTGGTGACCTGGAAAGGCACCAGCCTGACGCGCGCGCAGCTGCCTGCGGTGATCGCAACACTCGATGACGAACTGCAGGTGTTGCGTGCGCGGGTCAGCGGCCACGACCGACGCTGCCGCAGCGTGCATCTGGCGGCAGCCCACACCCTCGGCGGCGGCTGGCCCGAGCTGTTGCGTGGCTACCTGGCCGTGCTGCATTACACCGACCACACCCTCGCCGATCTGGACGATGCGCATCTGCTGTATCTGCAGACCTTCCACAGCGTGATCGCCGATGGCCGGGTGTCGGCCAAGGAGCTGCGCCAGCTGGTGGCCGCGTGCAATGAGCTGCAACGGGTGCTGCACCGGGTGTACGAACAGGTCGCGCACATGCGCTTGAATGCCCCTCTGGCCGCTGCCCTGGGCAAAGAACAGTGGCAGCAGTGCCTGCCGGAGTTCCGGCTGTCCGAGGCCGACGAAACCAATATCAACCCGTGGATGGACGCGGCCAAGGGCTGGGTGCAGGTCACCATGAGCGCGCTGGGCGAGTTGCGCGATGCCAGCCTGGAGCAGTTGCTGCACGCCGAAGACGCGGTGGCCGAGCAGGTGCGCCACGGCACGCTTGCGCCCACCAGCGATACACCGGCGGCGGCACCTGCAGACTATCCGGTGCGTCTGCCGGGCGAGGAGCGCCAGCGCAACCTCAAACAAAACCTGTGGCAGCGCTTTCTGGCCGCCGACGGCCTGTTTCCCTCCATCGCGCGCGTTGCGGTGGCCGCGTCCATCGTGGCCGGGGTGTTGTGGGCCGGCGGCACGGTCGGCCTGGCCGAGGTGGTGGCCTACAACGGCTTGCAGCAGACGGTGACGGTGCGCATCGACGACCAGATCGCCTCGCTGCCGCCCAACGGTCGGCATGTGTTCCAGCTGGCAGAGCAGGCAAGCCACCACATCAGCACGCGCTCGGCGGCGGGCGGGGTGATCGAAACCTTCGATGCGCCCAGCGGCGGGCACGGCGGCCAGTTTGCCTACAACGTGGCCGGCGCCGCGCTGCTGCTGCACTGGCGCGCCAGCTATGGCGCGGCTGCAGAAGACAGCACACGCCATCTCGACAACGCACGCTGGGAACGCACCACCGCGCAGGCGGTCTTCAGCGAGCCGCCGCAAACGGTCAGTGGCAAGGGCAGCCAGTACCGCGATGTGGTGACTGCGGTGTCCGATCGGCCACCGCATCAACTGCTGGGCGAGCTGACACCAGCGCAGGATCTGGCGCTGATGCAGGCGCACGCACGCTGGGATGGCGCGCAATCGGCCTATCTGGAGCAATGGCTGGATCGCCTGCACGGCGCGGCGCCGCAGGCGGTGCCGGCGATCCTGGCCGAGCGCCTGCAGCGCGACCCGCTGGATGTGGTGGCCTTGCGCGTCCAGCAGGACACCGCCACTGCGCAGCAGCGGGCGCAGGTCTGCAAACAGCACACCGCGATGGCCCTGGCCCGCCCCGACGCGCCGGCATTGCAGTACGCGGCGATCCGTTGCGGCAGCGACCCGGCGGCGCGCGATCGGGCCTTCCTCGACGCACACACGCGCTGGCCGAACGATCCGTGGCTGCAACGCGCTGCCGCTGCTGTGCATGCCGAACAAGGCCGCTTGCCGGAAGCGCAGGCGCTTTACGAACAAGTCGCACAGGTTCCGGCGATGGCCGATGACATCGTGCCGCAGCTGGTGCGGCTGCAGCGTTACCGTGGCTTGGCCCCGGATCTTGCGGCGATGGCGCAGCGCTCGCCGGCGTTGGCCTCGATGCTTGCGCTGGCAAGCGGCGAGGGCACGCAGGACACGCCATACCAGGGCTATCACGCATTGGCCGCCGGCCAACTGGACGCTGCGGTGGCGGGCGCTGCGGCAGACCCCGAGGTCCAGGCACGGCTGGTGCGGCTGGCGGCAGCATCGGAGGGTGCCCCAGCGGCACTCCTGCAACAGGCACGCGCGCTCGGCGATGAGGCGGGGATCGATTATTTCACCGCACCCGTTGCGTGGGCCTTGGCCGCACGTCAGGGCTGGCCGGTGCAGACAGCGCGCGACACCACCCTGCGCGATCTCGGCGACGACGCCACGGCGATCTCGCGTTTCTTTACCGCGGTGCAGGCCGGCAACAGCCAGCAAGATGCCGAGGCGGCATTGAAGGGGGTCAGCCTGACCGGGCGCGGCGTGGCGTATGCGATGGCGGCGGTGTTGCTTGGTCAGCGCTGTCCGCAAGCATGGCGCGACGGCGCGCGGAACTTGCTGTTCGTCAACGAGCGGCCGTATCTGGGCTGAGCGTGGCGACAGCAGCTGGCACGCAGTGCTCCGCTGCGTGCCGGCGATGCAGCAGTCGCTGTGCGGGGAAGGGAAAGGCGCACCAACGCCGAGCGCCGATGCGCGTGCACAGCGCGCGTCTGATGGATGCGCCACTGCATGCGCATCTGCATCCCTGCCGCCGATCGTCTTCAGCAGGGATGCAACGTGTGGCGCCATCGCGCACGTACGCGACTGCCAACGCCAGGCACGCACGTGTGGGATGGGTTGGGCCACGGGTTCCATCGCATCGACACGCTGCCGGAAAGCCAGCAGGCGCTGCGCGTGACCGCGCGCTTTTTCAGCCGACATCTGGGGCTGCAGGTGCCAGCCTCGGCCGCGCCACGCTAACGCGGCACTGACACCGACTAGGCACAGTGCTTACATCTTCTCGCCTAGGTTGAGGCCGACTGGGTGCGGCACATGCCGCACCGATCATCGAAACAGGAGAAATCGGATGAGCCTGCAAATTCCTCAGGGAGCCTTGGTGGTAGTGGCCGACGGCGGCGAAGCGCGCTGGTTCACCAATGCCGGCAACGAAGCCAAGGTCGTGCTGCGCCAGCATGCGCGCACCGATGTGTAGAACGTCGACGACGATGGCCCGGCCGGCAAGGCGCCGCAGGATCTCACCGCCGCAGACCGGGATGAAATGACCTTCGCCAAGCAGCTCTCGCAGGCCTTGAACGATGGCGCGCTGAAGCACGACTACGCGCATCTGGTGCTGGTGGCCGACCCGACCACGCTGGGCCGCATCCGTCCGTTGCTGCACAAGGAAACCCAACAGCGCCTGGTCGGCGATCTGGCCAAGGACCTGACCAACCTGCCGTTGGAAGACATCCAGCGCGCGTTATCGTAAGCGCAACGATCGAACCGAGCGCCGTTCGTCCCGCGCGGCCGGCGGTCGGGATCTGGGAGATAGCGTTCGTGCACCGCGCTGCCGGACGCGCCTTGCGCAGTGATCGGTCGGCTGTGCGGTAGGGTGTCGGTCACTTATGGTCATGGAGACAGTGTCGATGGGGTTTGTTCGCGAGTACGCCACACAGGCACCGGAGCGTGGCGAGATCGATGCCCAGACCGGGCTGCAGCTACTGGAATTCGGCACCGACTGGTGTGGGCATTGCATTGCGGCGCAGCCGCTGTTGCAGAAACTGCTGGGTGGTTATGACGCGATGGCGTACCGCAAATTCGAAGATGGAAAAGGGCGGCCGCTGGGTCGCTCGTTTCGCGTCAAGCTGTGGCCCACGGTGATTCTGCTGCGCGATGGCGAAGAAGTCGCGCGCGCGGTGCGCCCGCAGACCCGTGAAGATCTGCAAGATTTGCTGGCGGCGCTGGACAAAGGTTGATGCGCCGCTGTTGCAGCATGCGTGGTGGTAGATGTGCTGCGGTTGGCGCGATCGCGTGTCACGGCGCATAAACGAACTGAGCGCGGCTCAAACTGTAGTGAGCAGTCGTCAGGTAGGTGCGGATGGCGCACTCACAACTGGAGTGTACGAGTGGTACATGCCGCACTGAGCACCTGCCGCATCCACCTCGCAACTGGACAGTCGTTGTGCTGGCTGCTTCAAGCGTGCAGTGCCATGACACGTGCATTACCACTGCATCGAAATCTCGTCATTGTCATCGCGAAGCAGGCGTTGCCGCCGTCGATGCAATTGCAAAAATAACGTAAAACGCCTGAAATCGGCGCAGATCCCGCAGCGCGCACGGTCGCGTCTGCAGCCCATTGCCTGCTGTAGTAACATGACACGCTGATCAAGCCCTTGGGCGCACGCCCATCCCTTTGGTCATCTGTCCCGCAGCGCCGCTGAGTCGACGCGGCCGTCCGGGAATGCCTCCGGCCTCTCCAGTGCATGTGCTCCTGCCGTGTGTGTGTGATGTGCCGCGTCCTGTGTGTTGTCAGGACGAGCGGGCAGCGATGGCCCGCAGCTGCAACGCACCTGGAGACCAAACACATGCACGACACGCGCGCGATCCGTTCGCACTTCGGTTGGTTCAAACGCCGCCGCCAACTGCAACTCGACGACGTCACCGTGGTGGATCGCAGCATGCTGCGCCGCGCGGTGAGCGCTGCAGCGCTGGGCAACGCGATGGAGTGGTTCGACTTCGGTGTGTACGGCTATCTGGCGGTGACGCTGGGGCAGGTGTTCTTCCCGGCGAGCAATCCCACTGCGCAGTTGATCGCTACCTTCGCCACCTTCACCGTCGCCTTTCTGGTGCGTCCCATCGGCGGCATGGTGTTCGGCCCGCTGGGTGACCGCTATGGGCGCCAGAAGGTGCTGGCGGCGACGATGATCCTGATGGCCTTGGGCACCTTCAGCATCGGCCTGATTCCCTCCTACGAACGTATCGGCTTGTGGGCACCGGCATTGCTGTTGCTGGCGCGCTTGCTGCAAGGCTTTTCCACCGGCGGCGAATACGGCGGCGCGGCCACCTTCATTGCCGAATACGCCACCGACCGCAATCGCGGTGTGATGGGGAGCTGGCTGGAATTCGGCACGCTGGGCGGCTATATCGCCGGTGCCGCCACGGTGACCGCGTTGCACATGAGCGTGACACCGGCGCAGATGCTCGATTGGGGCTGGCGCGTGCCCTTTTTGATCGCCGGCCCGCTTGGGCTGCTGGGCCTGTACATGCGCATGAAACTGGAAGAAACCCCGGCGTTTCGTGCCTACACCGAGCAATCCGAACAGCGCGAACGGGAGACTGCCGGCCAGGGCCTGATGACCCTGCTGCGCCTGCATTGGCCGCAACTGCTCAAGTGCGTCGGCCTGGTGCTGGTGTTCAACGTCACCGACTACATGCTGCTGACCTATATGCCCAGCTACCTCAGCGTCACCATGGGCTATGCCGAGAGCAAGGGACTACTGCTGATCATCCTGGTGATGCTGGTGATGATGCCGCTCAACATCGTCGGCGGCATGTTCAGCGACAAACTGGGGCGCCGGCCGATGATCATCGGCGCGTGCATCGCTCTCTTTGCCCTGGCGATTCCGTGCCTGCTGCTGATCGGCAGCGGCTCGGATGCGCTGATCTTCCTCGGCTTGATGCTGCTGGGTTTGGCGCTGGTGTGCTTTACCAGCTCGATGCCGTCCACCTTGCCGGCGCTGTTCTACACGCCGGTGCGCTACAGCGCCCTGTCGATCGGCTTCAACGTGTCGGTGTCGTTATTCGGCGGCACCACGCCGCTGGTCACTGCTTGGCTGGTGGAGCGCACCGGCGACCCGTTGGTGCCGGCGTATTACCTGATGGGGGCGGCGGCGATCGGGCTGGTGACGATGCTGTTCGTGCGCGAAACCGCCGGGCTGCCGTTGCGTGGCTCGCCGCCGGCGGTGGCCAGCGCTGCGGAAGCGCGCGCGCTGCTGCAGGCCGATAGCCCGGTCACGGTGGATGCGCAGTTGCCGCTGCCCGGCGCGCCGTCGGTGGGCCAGCCGCACACCGCATGAACCCGCGCCTCACTCAGCCCAGTGCGAGGTTGCGGGTGTCGGGCATGTCCGGGTAGGGCATGCCCTGCCCGGTTTCCACATAGCGCTTGAGGCTGCTGCCCAGGACGTACTGCCAGCCTTGGGTGCACGCCTCCAGACATGGCGAGTCGCGGTAGCCGGACTGCACGAACTCCACACGCGTGCCCTCGCTGGTGGAGATCAGATCGAAGCGCATCACCGTGCCCTCCCAGGCGGCGGTGTCGCGCATGTTGGAGCGCTCGCAGCGCCAGCGCACCAGCCGATGGTCGGCGCCTTCGTCGATGCGCAGGACCACCTGCCAGCCGTGGCTGCTCCAGTCCAGGCGTACGCAGTCGTCGGCCGGCTGCACCTCGCGCGTCCACCAGCGCGCCAGCTGCACGGGCTCGGACAGCGCGGCGGACACCACTTCCGGTGCGGCGGCGATCACGATGCTGTGGCGGATCTCACGGTTCATCTGATGGGCATTGCCTGCGTGGACGCCGATGATCGCGCATTTTGCCAGCCAATTGCAGCTTTGGCCGATCTGCGGCCGGCCGCTCGTCCGGCGCTCACACGGCGCTGGGTACCATCGACGCAGACCCTATGACGAGAGCAGGTATGACGACGCTTCCGATACCGGTGATGGATGTGGCCGCGCAGCGCGACCTGGCCAGGGCGCACGCGCTGCTGGAAAACCCTGGCGTCGCAGCCCAGCTGGCCAACGCGCTGGGCGCGCCGATCGAGAGCTTGATCACCAAGCGGCTGCCCAAGATGGTGACCCGCAGCATCGACGGCCTCACTCGCCGCGCGCTGCAGGTGGCCATGACGTCGGCGCTGCTGAGCCTGCGCGGCAAGCGCGAACCGCTGCGGCCGGCTTCCACCACCCGGCACACCCTGGCGGTGGCCGTGGCCGGTGGTGCCGGCGGCTTCTTCGGCCTGCCGGGCCTGATGGTGGAGCTGCCGCTGACCACCGCCGTGATGCTGCGCTCCATCGCCGACATCGCGCGCGCCGAAGGCGAATCGCTGCAAAGCCCCGACACCGCGCTGGCCTGCCTGGAAGTGCTGGCGCACGGCGGCCGCAGCGTGGTAGACGATGGCGCCGAATCGGGTTATTTCGCAGTGCGGGCGGCCATGGCGCAGCAACTCAGCGCCGCTGCCCGCCATGTCGCTGCGCATGGCTTCGCCAGCAAGGGCGCGCCGGCCTTGGTGTCGCTGGTCTCGCGCATCGCCGCCAAGTTCTCGGTCAACGTGGGCGAGAAACTCGCCGTGCAGGCGGTGCCCTTGGTGGGCGCGGTGAGCGGCGCCACCCTTAACACGGTCTTTATCCGCCACTTCCAGGCCATGGCACGCGGGCACTTCATCGTGCGTCGGCTGGAACGGCAGTTCGGCGAGGAGGCGGTGCGGCGCGCGTATGACGCATTACCTGCACCGCGTTGAACGACTGCGATGCGCATCCGCCGACGCTGCCCGTCAGCTCGGGCAGCGTGTAAGCGGATAGGCAAAGACCCTGGCAACACTGCATGCCGTCAGCAGAGGCATGCATCGTCAAACGTCATTGTCTGTCAAGACAAACCGGTAACAGGCAACGTCGACGTAACGCCAGACATCAACGCGTGGCGACGCAGTTCCACGTTGTCATGACCTTGGGCCACACGCCTGTGGTGTTCGTGCTCATTGCCCTCAGACTGACCAACTCAACCGTCGTGACAGATGCTCCGCTGCCTTTGCAATAGGAGAAAGCGGCGTTCTTCAATGAATTGATCACTTCCGTGGGCGTCGGTTTCCCTGCGCGTGCGTGGTGCGACCTGGAGGCGACGGGCGCAACGAAGCTGATTCTCTTGGTGACTTGCGCTGCTGCCCGGGCAGGTTGCGCTGCAGGAAGCGCAGCGGCAAGAAACGCTAAGGCACAAAGCGCTTTAAAATTCACAAGCGAGTGAAATGGCATGGTCAATTCTCAACAGATGGCGTCGACAGCGGAAGTGCGTGTCGCGGGGGAAGATACTGATCATCCGCACTTGGCATTGCGCAGCTCCCTCGTTCTTCTGGACACACCTTCGTGATCTGCTGTTCCAGGCGTTCGTCATTGTCGCTTCGCTCATCTGGCGGCAGCAACTTCAATTTTGATGGATAACCAAAAAGTCACCAGGATATTTTTGATGCCAAAGCCATTTTCGTCCGCCTCTGCACGCAACCGCGCCCCGATCCTGGAGGTGCTGCGCATGCACTTTGCCGACCGGCATCACGTGCTGGAAATCGGCGCGGGCACCGGCCAGCATGCGGTGCATTTCGCTGCAGCGATGCCGTGGTTGCAGTGGCAGGCCAGCGATCACGCCGATCATCTGCCGGGCATGCGGCAATGGCTGGATGAGGCCGCGCTGCCCAACACGCCGCCGCCGATCGCCATGCAGGCGGTGCTGACGCCCACGCCTGGTCTGGCGCCACTGCCGGCCTTGCCCGCACTGCCCGATGGTGAGCGTGGTTTCGATGCGATCTACAGCGCCAATACCTTGCACATCATGGGTTGGCCGCAGGTGCAGGCCTTGTTTGCGGGCTTGCCTGCGGTGATGGCACCGCAGGCAGTGCTGGTGGTGTATGGGCCGTTCAATCGCGATGGTCAGTTCACCAGCGACAGCAATCGCGACTTCGATGCGATGTTGCGCGCGCGCGATGCGGCATCGGGTATTCGCGATGCCGCCGACGTGGACGCGTTGGCGGCGCAGGTGGGCCTGCAGCTGGTGGACGATGTGGAAATGCCGGCCAACAACTGCTGCCGGGTGTGGCGTCGGGATTAGAGCGCGTTGGCGCTTGATGCGCGCCGGTCGTGCAGTGGCTGGCGATGACCGCATCCACGCCAGCAGCGACAGTCATCGCATCGGCGAACCTGTCGCGCTGCCGTTGGCAACTATCGTGTTGTCGTCAAGGCCGCATTGCACGGCGCGCAAGGTCGCACGCGGTGCCATCGCTTCAATTCATTCCTACGGTGGATCGCGGCGAACCGCCTGCGGCGTCTTGCCGGTCCAGAGCCGGAAGGCGCGCACGAACGAGTTGGTGTCTTCAAACCCGAGCAGCAAGGCGATCTCTGCGCTGGACATCATGGTCTTGCGCAGATAATGCTCGGCCAGCGCCGCGCGCACCTTGTCCAGCGTGTGTTGAAACGTGGTGCCTTCCTCATGCAGGCGGCGCTGCAATGTGCGGCTGCTCACTCCCAGGCGCTTGCTCACCGCCTGCATCGCCACTTCGCCTGCGGGCAGGGCTTCGAGCAGAGCGCTCCTGACGCGTTCGACCATGCTGGCGGTGCGATCAAGATCGGCCAGGCGCTGACGCAACGACGGTTCGAAAAACTCCCAGAGTTTATGGTTCTCGGTGAGAAACGGGCGCTCGATATCGGCCATCGAAAACACCAGCAGCGGTGCGGCCGTGACCTTCACCGGCCTGCCGAAAAATTCCGCATACAACGCTCTGTCGGCCTCGCTGTCGTCGTCGGATAGCGGCCAGCCTACCTGCAGCGGCACCACCGGCGTGCGCGTGGCAAGGCGTGCCAATTGCACGAAAAACACCAGTTTGAAGGCCAAAAAGACATTGGGTGGCGGCTTGGTCTGGTCCAGAAAGCCGATGGTGACATTGGCCTGCGTCTTGCCGCGCTCCACGCCGATCACCATCGGTGCGATGAGTTTGACGAAGCTGCCGATGCGATCGAGCGCGTTACCCAGATTGGCGCTGCATAACGCGGCAAACAGCTCCGGGTCGAACCAGTCGCTGGTCATCACCCGCGCGATGCGCAGCGGCGCGGGAAGTTGCGCATCTATGGAGCGCGCTTCGGCTTCGATGGCAAGCCAGAGGTCGAAAAACATCGCCGGAGTCAGGCGCACGTTGTCGCGCGAAAACAGATCGCCCGGCAATTGCGCACGTCGTAGGACCGGCGCAGTGGCCAGGCCCGCGTCCTGCATCAGCAATCTCCAACCTGGCCAGATCGCGTAATCGAGGATCGAGCCGGGGCGTGCGGATAGTGAGGTTTTTTGAGGAATCATCAAAAAAGCTTAGGTGTCGCAGGCAGCGTAAGCAACAGAAAAACACATCGAAAACCGATCTCGACAGGTTGGCGCGATCGGCATGATGCTTGGCGTGATTGGCTAGAGCGTTGGCGCCGATTGCCGCGCATAGTGCGCCCCGGTAGCGCCGCTTACCCCGCTGCCAGGCCTGACTATCCCTCCATCACGCAACGCTCCACGTCACTTTCAGGAATCCACGTGCATCTGTTCAAACGCATGATCGTGTTGTCTGCCGCAACCCTTGGCAGCGTTGCAATGGCCAGTGCGGCCGGGCTGCCGGGCGCGCCAGCGGCCACTACGCATCACCCGGCCGCCAGCCAGGCGGCGATGCCGCTGTGGCAAGTGCGGCAGATCTCGCCTGCCATCCGCGAAGTGGCTTATGTCAATCCGCCGCTGAATCTGATCGAGCCGCGCACGCTGGTGGAATTGAATGCGCTGGTGACCACGTTGAGCGCGGACGCACAGGTCAAGGTGGTGATCTTCAAGAGCACCACGCCGGGCTTTTTTATCAATCACTTCGACACCAGCCAGTTCGCCGGCTTTGCCAGCCAGACCGGCGCCGCGTCCAAGCCGTTATGGGTCGAGCTGATTTCCAATCTGCAAAAGGCGCCGTTCATCAGCATCGCCCAGATCGACGGGCGCACCCAGGGTGGTGGTAACGAACTCACCCTGGCGATGGATCTGCGCTACGCCAGCACCGATGCGGTGTTCGACCAGCCGGAAGTGGGATTGGGCCTGTTCCCCGGCGGCGGTGGCCCCGACCATCTGGTGCGGCTGGCAGGACGCGACAGGACGCTAGAAGTGTTCCTGAGCAGCGATGACTACGACGCCGCAACCGCTGAGCGGTTCGGCTGGGTGACCCGCGCATTGCCTGCTGCGGCGCTGCAGCCGTTCGTCAGCACACTTGCCGCGCGCATCGCCAGTTTCGACAAGACCGCACTGGTGGAAACCAAGCGCCACATCGATGCGATCGCCTTGCCTACGGAAGCAGAACGTCTGGAGGCCAATCAGGCGTTTCTCGGCTCGTTGTCCTGGCCGGGCCTGAGCGCGCGCATGCCGGTATTCGGAAAGCTCATCCAGGAGGCCGGCCCG
Organism: Xanthomonas sp. NCPPB 4467; assembly: GCF_041475665.2. NCBI lineage: Bacteria > Pseudomonadati > Pseudomonadota > Gammaproteobacteria > Lysobacterales > Lysobacteraceae > Xanthomonas > Xanthomonas sp. NCPPB 4467. The sequence goes on from NZ_CM191260.1 coordinate 140,540, forward strand.
GCCACCGTGGAAAGCCGGATGGGCTACTACATCGGCGAAGGCAACCGCCGATTGCAGGACGACACAAACAAGTAACGCACCGTTGTGCAGCGGCCGTGGCTACTGCCTGAAAGCCGCGTCGAACCACGCCGTTGCGATCCCACTTTTTTCATCACCATGACTTAGGGTTCGGAGAGAGAGCAATGAAGAAGACAATTCTGGTCACCGGCGCCTCGTCCGGATTTGGTTTGATGCTGGCCACGATGTTGCACAAGCAAGGCCACACCGTTGTCGGCACCAGTCGCGATCCTGAGCGGCATGCTTCCAAGGTGCCGTTCAAGTTGCTGCGCCTGGACATCGACGACGACGCCTCCATCGAGGAATTTCCGCGCGAGTTGTTCCGCTCGATCAAGAAGCTGGATGTGCTGGTCAACAACGCCGGCTACATGCTCACCGGCCTGGCCGAAGAAACTCCGCTGGATGCGGCACGCCAGCAGTTCGAGACCAATTTCTGGGGCACGGTGAAAGTGACCAATGCGTTGCTGCCGTACCTGCGCGAGCAGCGCTCGGGCAAGATCATTACCGTCAGCTCCATCGTCGCGTTGATCGGCCCGCCGAACCTGGCGTTCTACGCCGCTTCCAAGCATGCGGTGGAAGGCTATTTCAAATCGCTGCGGTTCGAGCTCAACGCCTTCAACATCCAGGTGGCGATGGTGGAGCCGGTGTGGTTCAAGACCAACCTGGGCAAGAACGCAGTGGCGGCGGCCAGCGGCGGCATTGCCGCCTACGATGCGTATCGTCGCAAGGCACAGGCGGCCACGCAGAAGGGCCTGGACGAGGCGGAGCAGCCCGATGCGGTGGTCAAGAAAATCTCCGAGCTGGTGGATGCCACGCAACCCAAGTTCAGCAACCCGGTCGGCAAGATGACAGGCATGTTCCTGTTCCTCCAGAGCTATGCGCCAAAGATGTTTGAAAGCTCCATTCTCAAGAGCGTTGCCGGCGCCGCGTAAGCGGCGAGGCCTTGCGTATCACCACCTTCGATCTAGGACACCGCAGTGAAATATTATCTTTGCAAGTACATGCCGCCACGCGCAGAGTTTCTGCAGACCATGAGCGCGGACGAAAAGAGCTGGATGACGCAGCATGGCCTGTTTCTGGACAGCTTGCTGGCCGAGGGCATCATCGTGGCGCATGGGCCGGTGATGGACCCGGCTGGTGGATATGGCGTGTCGCTGTACCGCATTGCCGACGATCAGCAGATCGAGCACTTCACTGCGCAGGACCCGATCGTGCGCAACGGTGCCGGTCACTACGAGCATTACCCGATGCTGCATCTGAAGTCACGCGACTAAACGCAGCCGACAAGACGACTGTGCTCACCGCCAGGTGGGCGCGGCCGGTGTTGGGTGCGGCATGTGCCACTCGCATACTCCTGTTCTGGGCGCGTCGTACGCACCAGCTGACGACTGCGCGTGACCGGTTGCCAGCGGCTCTCGGCGCTGCCAACCACGCGGCTGCGCCCCACCATCTGGTCGCGCACGCCGCTCAGGATCGGCATGCGATACGTACGTTGCCCACCTCCGTTTAAAGACAGCGCATTACGCACTGTTCGCCGCTCCAGCAGCGACCGTCAACACGATTGCATCCGGCCATTGCTGCAGCGCTCTCCGCCACTCGGCAACCAAGGCATTGTCATGACAACCACACTCGTAACCGGCGCCTCCAGTGGCATCGGCGCAGTCTACGCACGCCGGTTTGCGGCACGCGGCCACCATCTGGTGCTGGTGGCGCGCGCCACCGACAGGCTTGACGCACTCGCCGCGCAACTGCGCGCCGAACATGCGGTCATCGTCGAGGTGATCACCGCCGACCTGACCGATGCGGCCCAGCTGCACAGCGTGACCCAGCGCATCAGCGACGGCCCGATCGACATCCTGGTCAACAACGCCGGTGCCAGCCTCAGCGGCGGACTGGTGCATGCAGATCCCGCCGCACTCGAACAGCTGCTGCGCCTCAATGCATTGGTGCCCACCTTGCTTGCACGCGCCGCGTTGCCGAGCATGCTTGAACGCGGTCACGGTGCGATTATCAACATCGCTTCTGCACTGGCGCTGTTGCCGGAGTACTCGCCGGGCATCTACGCCGCGACCAAGGCGTATGTGCTGGCACTGTCGCAGAGCCTGCACGTGGAAGTGGGCAACCGGGGTATCCAGCTGCAAGCGGTGTTGCCGGCCGCCACGCGGACCGAGATCTACACCCGCGCCGGCATGGACATCAGCCGTGTCCCGGATGTGATGGAAGTGGACGCGCTAGTAGATGCCGCGCTGGTCGGCTTCGACCGCAAGGAACTGGTGACGATCCCGCCGCTGCCCGATGCCGCCGACTGGGACGCCTTCGAGCAGGCCCGCATGACCCTTGCCAAGGGCTTCAGTCATGCAGAACCCGCAGCACGCTATCGCGGTTGATCGCGCCAGGCGCAGTTGTCACCAGCGCCGTCTTTCAATCTTCCACATCGGCCTGCAGCGCAGTTGCTGCAGCGTCGCCGTTGCCAGCTGTCTCCCGTTCCATCCCTCCGCGTAAGGATCAGACATGACGTACAGAACGCTTAACCCCTATACCGAACAAGTGATTCGCGTCTTTCCCGAGCACACCGATGCGCAGGTGGAAACCGCGCTGGCCGCGGCCGACGCACTGTACCGCTCCAGTTGGTGTCGCCAGGAACGCAGCCAACGTCTGGCGGTCCTGGCCACGCTGGCCGAGGTGATCACCAGCGAGCGCGACCTGCTGGCGCGCACCATGGCCGAAGAGATGGGCAAGCCGCTGCTGCAAGGGCTGATGGAAGCGGATCTGTGCGCGGACATCGCACGCTACTACGCACGCATGGGTGAGGACTTGCTCAAGCCGCAGCCGCTGCACACCGATGTGGGGCAGGCAACGGTGGAGTTGCACCCGATCGGCGTCCTGCTGGCGGTGGAGCCGTGGAATTTCCCGCTGTACCAGTTGGTGCGCGTGGTGGTGCCGGCGATCGCCGTGGGCAATCCGGTCATCTACAAGCACGCCAGCATCGTGCCGCAATGTGCAGCGTTGTTTGAAGAGCTGGTGCGCCGTGCAGGCGCGCCGCACGGCGCGGTGAGCAATCTGTATATTTCCGCCGCCAAGGTGGCCGAGTTGATCGGCGACGACCGCATCCAGGGCGTGGCCTTGACCGGCTCGGAAGGCGCCGGCAGCAAGGTGGCCGCGCGTGCGGGCGAGATGCTGAAGAAGGCGACGATGGAGCTGGGCGGCAGCGATGTCTTCGTGGTGCTCGACGATGCCGATCTGCCCAAGGCCGTGGAAGGCGCCATCTTCGGGCGGCTGGGCAATGCGGGGCAGGTCTGCACCGGTGCGAAGCGTTTCATCGTCCACGCCTCCATCGCGCAGGCGTTTACCGATGCGTTCGTCAATGCCATGCAGTCGGCGCCGGTGGGCGACCCGCTGGATGCGCAGACCCTGCTGGGGCCGCTGGCCTCGCGCGAAGGGCTGGAAGGGCTGAGCAAACAAGTGGACGCCGCCGTCGCCCACGGCGCCACCGTGCTGACCGGCGGCCAGCGCATCGATCGGCCCGGATTTTTCTATGCGCCGACGGTGCTGACCGATGTTACGCCGCAAAACCCTGCTTTCTACGAGGAGTTCTTTGGCCCGGTGGCACTGTTGTTCGTGGTCGAAGACGACGCGGCAGCTGCGGCACTTGCCAACGATTCGGTGTTCGGCCTGGGCGGGTCGATCTACTCCGGCGATATCGCGCGCGCGCGCGCACTGGCAGCGCAGATCGAGACCGGCATGGTGTTCATCAACACCCCGACCACCTCGCGCCCCGAGCTTCCGTTCGGTGGCATCAAACGCTCCGGTTTCGGGCGTGAGCTGGGCGATGTCGGCATCAAGGAGTTCGTCAATCGCAAGCTGGTGGTTGTCGCCGGCGGTTGATGTCAGTGGCGCCTGGCAGCTCATGGCCTGGCGCCTTTCTTTCTCGCGTGCACGGCGGCGACCGCCGTGCACTGCAATTGCGGAGCGTTGTCATGCACCCTGAAGCATCGTCCATCACCCACACCAACCCGCACGCGCTGCCTGCGCCCGCGCAACACTGGCACCGCATCGTGCTGGCGCGCGACTGGGACGCGCTGCCGGCACTGCTGGATGCGCAAGTGACTTACCACACCCCTGCACAGCTGGAGCCGCTACGCGGAAGGCAGGCGGTGACCGACGTGCTGCGCCTGGTGTTCAGTGCCTTCGACAGCTTTGCGTATCTGCGCAGTTTCGCTGGCGAAGACGGGCATGCGCTGGAGTTCACCGCACGCGTCGGCGACAGCACGCTGTTCGGGATCGACCTGGTGCGCTTCGATGCGGACGGCAAGCTGGTGGAATTGGTGGTGATGCTGCGCCCGCGCGAGGGCCTGGATGCGTTGGGCGCGGCACTGGCAAGACGCGCGCAGCACGGCGACGCGCAAACCGAGTAAGCGCGGCCCAAAGGATGGTTGGCAAGGGCACCGCATCGCCGCAGCACGGATGTCTTACCGCTGTGGCTGCTCATGATTGCCTGCGCGCGATGCCAGGGCCCATGAAACGACGGCAGTGACGCCGAAACGACAGCGCGGATCAGTGCAGTACGCACAGCCGCACGCTTGCCGGCGCTCAGCCGCTCAGCCGCGCCTGCGTTCCAGCCACCACGTGGCGGTTGCCACCGCCAGCCATAGCAGCAGCCAGGGCCAGCGCGGTCCGGGCTGCGGCGCAGGGTGCGTTGTTGCAGACGTGGAGACGCCAGCCGCAGCCAGCGCCAATGTGTGCGCGCGCAGTTGATGCCGGTACAGCGCCGGCGCGTCGGCGGGCGCGCGCACATAGATCCAGCGCGGGCTGGGCCCGCCGTACAGCCGATGCCAGCCGGTGGTTGCCGGCCAGTAGCCGGCGCAGTGCGCCGGGTTGCCGGTGCGTTCGGCCAGCAGCGGCTGGCGGCTGCCATCGGGCGCGCCCACAGAGGCGTCGGCGGTCAGATCGCACACGGTCATGCGTTGTCCCGACCAACCCTCCTGCACCGCCGACGGTGGCGCACCTGCCGGGCGCGCCACCGCGCCGAGCAATTGCGCCCAGAGCTGCGCATGCACTGCGCGCTGGCCGGCCAGCACCAGCGTGTAACTGTCCTGGACCACGCTCACACCGATGCGCCCGCGGCCGACGCTGCGCCACCAGCCCAGGGCCGTGCCGTCGCTGGCGCGCGCGGCGATCACCGCATCGCTGCCTTGCGGCTGCAGGTTGCGGCGTTGCAGCGGCGGCGGGGCGGTCTGTGCACGCGCATCGCCAGGCGTGCCCGCCGGTGCCAGGGTCACGGCGGTGCTGGCGTCGCCGCCGGTCACCACTAGCCCGAGCGCGCCCAGCGCGGTGCGGGTGGCGGCATCGGCCGGCTCGGCCGCCTGCACCAGCACGCCCAGGCCGCGGGCGATCGCTGCGCTCACCGCTTGCCGTTGCGGTGTGGGCATGGCCAGCAGGCGCCGGCTGTCCAGCACCAGCACGTCCAGCCGGTCCAGGCTGGCGGCGTCCAGGCTGATCGCATCGCCGAGCTGCAGGCCGGCGCTGACGCTGACCTGGCTGCGCGCCGCCAGCCCCGCATCGCTGGCCCAGCGGCGCAGGTACTTGAACTCCGGCTGCGGCGCACCGGCCAGCAGCGCCACCCGGGCCGGCGGCACGGCGGCGATCTGCACCGGCACGTTGAGGCGGCCCTGGTCGCCGCCGGCGGCATCGCGCAGCTGCAGCGCGAACAGCACCTGCCCTGGTGCATTCGCCAGGCCGCGCAGGCGCACCTGGCCACGTGCGTCCGGGCGGGCGCGATCGACGCGTTGGCCGGACGGGTCGAGCAGATCCACCTGCGCATTGGCCATGCCCTGCACCTGCGCGGTGATGGCGACCAGCTGGCCCGGCGCCACGGCCGCCGGCGCCCAGGCCGCGACCAACCCGCGCACGGGCGGGCCCAGCGCGGCCTGCACTGCCACGCCTGCCAGGCCATCGCGGTCGCGCGCGGGCAGGCCGTCGCCATGCACCAACACGCTGGCAGTGCCGGGGTTGCGACGCAGCGCAGTGGCCAGATCCGGCACGCGCGCCACCCCGGGCAGGCGCGGAGCCTCCGGCAACCCAACCCATTGCGCGCCCGCGCGGATCTGCGCCGCGCGGGTGCCTGCCGTGGCCACCTGCAGCACGCCGGCAGTGCCGGCCCGCGGTGGCGGCAGCAGCACCGGATAGAGCAGGGCCGCGAGCATCGGCTGGGCGGCCAGCAACCACCACAGCCTGCCCCGCGCACGCGGCTGGTGTGCATGCGCGCGCAGCAGCCGGATCCAGCCGATGACCACCAGCAGCGCCAGAACGGCGGCCACCAGCCAGGGCGGTGCAAGGGTCATGGTGGTGGGACCTCACGCAAGGCATCCAGGTAGCGCTGACCACGCGCGTCGGCGGCCGGGCGCCGTTGCACCGGTGCTGGCGGCGCGCTGAGCGTGGGCCACATCAATGCGCGCAGCTGCGTGCGGCAACCCAGGCAGGCAGGGGCGCTGCGCAGGGTTTCCACTGCGGCAGCCACGCTGAGCGGGTCGGGCACCAGCTCCTGGGCGCCCTGCAGCCAGCGGCTGTAACGATCCAGCACAGCCTCGGGCACTGCGCCGTCTTCGCCCAGCGCGGTCCACAGCGCCAGCGCCGACGCGTCCGGTGGCGGGCGGGTGTCCAGGGCCGCGGGGCGGTCGCCCAGTCCGTCGCGTTTGCCGCTCATGCGCCGGCTCGGGTCGATCGGCGGCAGTTGCGTGCCGACGCGTGCCAGATAGATGCGCTCGGCCTGCTGCACCTGCTTGATGAAGCCCAGCGCCTTGTTTGCGAACGGCAGCGCGCGCTCGGGGTGACCCTGGCGCAGTTCGCCTTCGGACTGCCACATCTGGTCCAGCGCGGCGCGCAGCAGGGCGCGGGTTTGCGGGTCCAATAAGGTGGCCGCTTCGGCGTGATCGTGGGTGTGGCCGAATTCGGTCAGCACGTCCTGCGCCTGGCCGAAGCCGCTGCGCGCGGGGCGTCCATCTGCGTGATCGTGATCGTCCAGGGCAGCGGCGCCGCTGGCGGGGGCGGGGACGTGATCGGCGTGTGGCTGGGTGGCGTCATGGGCGTGGTCGGCCGGCGGGGCTGGCGCATGGGCGGTGGGCATGTCGGCGGTGGGCAGGTCATCGGCCGGGGCATCGCTGGTGGGCGGTGCGTCGGCGGTCGGCGGGCCCTTTGGCGCGCCTTCGCTTTCTTCGCCCAGGAACTGGCCGTAGCGCAGGCGCAGCAGGCGCTGGTCCACGCCGATGGCGTCGGCGCGTTTGAGAAAGGTGGCCGCGTCCAGGCGCGGCTTTTCCTTCAGCAGCGCCTCGGCGTCGATGATGATCTGGCGCTGGCTGCGGAAGTAGGCCGGCAAGCTCTGTTTGACGCTCGCCTCCAGGCCGGCGGCCATGGTCTGTTCCGGCGGCGGCCAGCGCAGGATCACGCTGGCGCTGCGGCCTTCCTGCGGGCCGGGCTGGCGGGTGTCGTGCACGATGAGCTGCGCGATCAGGTCATCGCCAGCGGCCATGCCCAGCGCCTGCGGCTGCAGCGTGGCGGCGAAGTTGCGGCGGGTGGCCTGGCCGCTGCCGGTGAGCGTGCGTCGCTGGGTCTTGAAGGTGATGTTCTCGCCGCTGCCCTGGGCCAGGGTCAGGCGCAGCTCGGCGCTGGCGGCCACGGCGTAATCGTCGCTGGCTTCGAAGCGTAGTGCCCAGGCGCCATTGGCCGGCGTCCACAGCACCAGGCTCTGCTCGGGGGCGAGCACGCGCACCTGCGGTGGGCGGTCCGGCAGCACGTCCAGCCGGTGCAGGTGGCGGTCGGCGGGCGTGCCGTCGATGAGAATGCGGTACAGGTTGGCGCGCGTGGCGATCCATTGGCCCTGCCACTGGTCGCTGCTGCCCTGCCGGGTCAGCGGGATGAGGCGGCCGTCGGTGAGCCGCAACGCCACGTTGCGCGGGGCCGGGCTGACCTGCAGTTGCCAGTGCAGCCGGGTGCCGGCGGGCACGCGCGCATCCAGGCCGGGCAGCCGCGCGGCGGGCAGGCCGGTGTAAGCCGGCGGTGTGCTGCGCAGCTGCGCCTGACGCAGCATCGCGGCGCCGCTGCTGGCACGCGCAGCGGCCACGCGGTCGGCGGGGGCGGCCGGCGGCAGCGCCCGCTGTGGCCACAGCAGCAGCGCGCTGCAGGCGACCAGGCCGAGCAGGCTCCAGGGCCACGCGCGCCGCCACGGCCAAGCCGGGCGCAGATCGCGCGGAGTGCTGCGCAGGCGCTGCTCCAGCCGCTGACGTTGCAGTGCCTGCAGCGGGCCCAGTTGCGCAGCCGGCGCGAACAGCAGGTCGCTGCTGTCGTCCAGGTCCGGTTCGCGATCCAGCCGGCGGATCAGCCAGGTCTGGTCCAGCTGCCGCGCCGCGTGCAGCGCGACGGCGGCCAGCATCGCGACGCCCACCAGCAACAGCGGCAGCACCGCGGCGTGTGCGCCCATGCGCCAGGCACCCGCGCCCGGCAGCAGCGCCAGCGGCCACCCGAACACCAGCACCCCGGCAGCGCGACGTCGGCGTGCGGCCTGCCAGGCGCGCTGCAGTGCGGGCATGCTCATGCCGCGCTGCTCCGGCGTGGCGCGGTGGCCAGCCAACGCTCGAGCGCAAACAGCAGCAACACCGCACCGATCAGCCACGGTGCCAGCGGCCACGGTGGTGTGGTCAGCCGGATCGCGCCGCCGCGCTGCGGCTGGAGGGTCTGCGCCAGGGCGCGTTGCGGGATGGCCGGTGGCTGCAATGCGGCGTGCAGACGGGTGGGGAACTCGGCGTCCAGCAGCGCCGGCAGCTGCTGCGGTTGCAATGGAGCGGCCCAGCGCAGCAGGCGTCCATGCCCGAATGCGGCGGCGTCGAGTAACGGCTGCTCGTGGAGTTCAAGGGCAGGTTGCAGCGCGGCGGCGAGTACCGGCGACACCGGCGTGCGCGCATCCAGCAGCAACTGGCCACCAGCCGCCACCCAGTCCAGCACCGGCGCGGGCGGGGCGGTGGACGACAGCCATGCCACCACCGTGCCGGGTGCCCAGCGCGCCGGCACGGCATCGGCGGGCGTGCCCACCGGCAAGCTGCCCGGCAGTGCCCAGGCGGCATGCACCGCGCGTAGATAACGCAGGGCCGGTGCAGCGCTGTCGTCGGCAATTGCCTGCACGCGCAGCGGTACGCTGGCAGGCGTGGCGGCCACCGGCGATGCACCGGGCAGCACCTGCCACTGCACCGCACGCGACAGCTGCACCCGTTGCGCATCCACCACGCCCCACTGCGCGGGTACGATCACGCTGAGCGGCGCGTCTGCAGGCAAGCTGGCATCGAGTTCGCGCAGCAGGCTGCTAACCGGTTGTGGCCTGTCGGCCTGCGCACCATTGCTGGTGGCGACATCTGCCTTGGCATCGATCGGTGCAAAGCCCGGCGCCAGCCACACCCATTGCGCATCCTTGGGCTGCGGCAGCGCGCGTGCTGCGGCCAGGTCCACACCCGGGCTCACTGCGATACGCGGGCGTGAATCCTGCTGCGCACGCAACGCCGGTTCTGCCAGCAGCAGCGCCAACGCGGCGAGCAAGAGCAGGCGCACCAGCAGCAACGGCAGCTCGTCCAGGCGCACGCGGTGGCGCGGGCGCGGCACTGCACGCAACCAGCGCAGCGCCGCGAAATCGGTGGGCCGGTGCTCGCTACGCCGCGCCAGATGGATCAGCAGCGGCAGCAGCAACGCGGCCAATGCCGCGAGCCCGGCGGGGAACAGCAACAGCAGGTTCATGCCCCTGCCTCTGCGCTGACGCTGGGTGCGAGCGCATGCATGGTGCTGCCGGTGTGCGGGTGTCTGTGGGTAGGGTGGGTTTGCTGGCTCAGCGGCAACAGCAGTTGTAGCCGTGACTCCAACTCCAACTCCAACCGCAATCGCAATCGCAATCGCAATCGCAATCGCATCCAGAGTTGCAAGCCGCACGCGCGCGCGACGGTGGTCGGCGTTGTACTCGTGCGAAGACGTTGCCTAGGCAACTGTGGCCGCAAGTGCAACTGCAGTGGCATGCAGAGTTGCATGGCGTGCACGTGCTCGACGTTGGTCAGCGTTGTATCCATGCAAAGACCTCGCCTAGGTAACTGCCCCCACAACTGCGATTGCAATCGCAACAGCGGTGGCATGCGCAGTTGCATGGCGTGCGCATGCGCAACGTTGGTCTGCACTGCACTCATGTGCATGCGTCGCCCGGGTGATGCAGATACATCGCGCATGGCGCTGTACGCCGCGCTGGTATCGACATGCCACGCGCGATGCTACCCGGCACGCATGGCTGCCTCTGCGTACGTTGCCCGCTGACTGCAGGACGCGTTTGCCGCTGTGGTGGCTGCTGTACCGCCACTGCCGACAGCGAGACCGATCGCGCGCTGGAATGCGCCGTCGTCGCCCCGCGCAGGCACACGCTCATCGAGCCGTACCCTGGCCGAACAGCTGGCGCAGCGCGGCATCGGCCGGCGCGTCCAGGTAATGCACGGCATGCGCGATGCCGGCCGCGGCCCAGCGCGCCTGCCGTGCACGCTGGGCCGCGGCGAAGCGTTGCAGGTAGTCGTCGCGCATCGCCGCGCCGTCGCCGAGCAGTTCTTCGCCGGTTTCCGGGTCGCGGAAGCGGTGCCCACCGCTGAATTGAAAATCGCGTTCGTCGCAGGTGAGGACCTGCAGCTGCAGTACTTCACGGCGCGCGGCGGCGAATTTTTCCAATGCGCTCGCCAGTTCTTCATCGAACCCATCGCCGATGGACAGCAGCAGATCGTGCGCGGCGATGCGTTCCCACAACGGCCGCAGCGCTTCCAGTCCGGGCCAGCGGCCGCCGGCGCGCAGGCCGTGCAGGGCCAGCCACAGCCGGTCGCGCTGACGGCTGCCGACACCGGCCGGCACCGCAACCAGGCCGCCGCCATGCAAGGCATACAGGCCGACACGGTCGCCTTGCTGCAGCGCCACTTCGGCCGCGCAGGCGGCAAGCGTCGCCATCGTCTGCAGGCGGGTGTGCTCCGGCCGCGCGCTGTCGGTCTGCCCGGCCGACGCGGTGGCATCGAGCAGCAACCAGAGCGTCAGCGGGCTTTCGCGTTCGGCTTCGCGCACGAAAAACCGGTCCGAGCGCGCGTAGAGCTTCCAGTCGATCTGGCGCAGCGCATCGCCCGGCTCGTAGGCGCGGTATTGCGCAAATTCCAGCCCGGCGCCGCGGCTGCGGCTGGCGTGCTGGCCGATCCCGTGCCCGCCCTGCGCCTGACGCGCACGCAGCTGCAAGCCGCGCAAACGGCTGCGCACATCGGCGGGAATCAGGGCCGGCAGCGGTGGATGCATGGCGCTGCGCTCAGCTCGGGAACGGCACCGCGCCCAGCAGCGCGGCGACCACATCATCGGCACTGCGTTGTTCGGCTTCGGCAGCGAAGGACAGCAACAAGCGATGCCGCATCACCGGCGCCGCAAGCGCCAGCACATCGTCGCGCGTGGCGGCCAGCCGGCCATGCAGCAACGCGCGCGCCTTGGACGCCAGCACCAGCGACTGCCCCGCACGCGGGCCGGCGCCCCATTTGATCCATTGCCGCACGTCATCGCTGGCCTGCGGGCCGGGACGGCTTGCCCGCACCAGGCGATTGATCCAGGTCAGCAGATCCGCGCCCACATGCACCTGCCGCACTTGCCGCTGCAGCGCCTGCACGCTGGCCGCATCCATCACCCTGGGCACCTGCGCGCTTGCGCTGCCGGTGGTCTGGCTGAGGATGTCGCGCTCTTCCTGCTCGCTGGGGTACTCCACGCGCACATGCAGTAAAAAGCGGTCCAGCTGCGCTTCCGGCAGCGGGTAGGTGCCGGCCTGCTCGATCGGGTTCTGCGTGGCCAGCACGAAGAATGGATCCGGCAACGCATAGGTGGTGCCGGCATAGCTGACGGTACGCTCGCTCATCGCTTCCAGCAGCGCGGCCTGGGTCTTGGGCGGGGTGCGATTGAGTTCGTCTGCGAGCAGCAGGTTGGTGAAGATCGGCCCCTGCTGAAAGCGGAAATGCCGGTGCCCGGTGCCGTGGTCTTCTTCCAGCAGCTCGGTGCCCAGGATGTCGCTGGGCATCAGATCGGGGGTGAACTGCACGCGGCGGAATTGCAGTTCCAATGCCTGGCCGAGCGAGCGCACCAGCAGCGTCTTGCCCAGCCCGGGCGCGCCTTCCAGCAGACAGTGGCCGCCAGACAGCAGGCCGATCAATAGCTGCTCCACCACCGCGGCCTGGCCCACCACGGCCTGGGCCAAAGCGGCGCGCAGCGCGCCAAGTTGCGAGAGCTGTGCAGTGAGTCTGTCTTCGTCGGGGGAGGTCATGCGGAGTCTCTGGTGATGTGGCGGCGTGCGGACGGCGGTTTGGCGCGTGCTGCGGTGTTACTGGTGGAGCTGCATTGCGTGCGCTTCCATCAAGGCAGTGCTGGTACCTGCATGCCGATGACGGTTCACGGCGGAACATGCCTTGCGTAGGAGCGTGCCCGCGCGCGACGCTTTTTCGGTGGGCCGCATCGTGCGCTGTGCAGCATGTCAGTTAGTCAACGCATACATCACGATATTGACCGCGAATTTGGTGTTGTCTTCGGCCAGAAAACGTTTGTTGCGCCAGTCGTAATCCCATTCGCAGCCGTAATCCTTGTTGCTGTAGAGCACACCCAATCTTCCATCGATGCTGATGCCCTTGAGATAGTCGTGCACCAGATCGTCGCCCCAGCCATTGAGCTCGAAGCTAGTGGCGGGCGGGCCGTCCGGGAACTTGAAGAAGGCGCTGTAAAGGCGATGGTTCTTCGGTAATTTCTGCAACGCGCTCTTGCCGAACAGCGCGGTCATCTGCGCCTCGAACGAGGTAGCGAACAAGCCATCGATATCGTGGTTGCAGTCGTCCACGAACACGAAGCCGCCGTTGCGCACGTATTGTTCGAAATTGCGCCGTTCGGCCGGATTGAATTCCACCAGCTTGTGCCCGGCCAGATAGCAGAAGGGCGCCAGCAACATGCGCGGATCGGCCAGGTCGATGACGTGTTCTTCCGGGTCCACCCGCAATTGCGTGTAGTCGATCAACGAGGTGATCAGGTTGGATGGCATGCGCGCATCCACATCCCAATCGCCGGAGTCGTAGCGCAGCCGCGTGAACCAGAAGTCGTAGTTGCCGGCGGCACGTGCCGGCCATGGCAGCGCCAAACCGGCGGCGCTGCCAAGCAATAGCTGCAGGAAATGGCGGCGCGATGTCGGAGCCGGGAGGGCAGCGGGAACCGGAAGCGCTCGTGAACATTCAGGTTGAGAGAAGCGGCTCTTGCTCTCCCATTCCCGACTCCCGACTCCCGATTCCCGGCTTCTACTCACACCGCATCCGACAACGAGGTAAACGTGAAATCGCGCAGCCGCATCGGCGGGATCATCATCACGTAGCTGGATTCATCGCCGGCCACGCGCACCGGCTTGCCCAGTTCGTCGATGTTGTTGAGCATGATGATCGGCGATTCGTTGAAGCGGAAATTCTTCACCGGGTATTTGATCTGCCCGTTCTCGATGTAAAAGGTGCCATCGCGGGTCAGCCCGGTCAGCAGCACCGTCTGCGGGTCGACCATGCGGATGTACCAGGTGCGCGTCACCAGGATGCCCTTTCCGGTGCCGCGCACCAGCTCGGCGATGTTCTTGTCGCCGCCGGCCATCAGCAGATTGCCCGGCTCGCCGATCGCACGCTTGCCGTTCTTCTGCGCCCAGTAGCGCGAATACTGCAGGTTGGCGACCTTGCCGTTTTCGACGATGGACATCTTCTCGCGTGGCAGCCCTTCTTCGTCCCACGGCATCACCGCGGCACGCGCGTCCCACGGGTCGGCGGTGATGTTGACGCGCGGGTCGTACACCTGCTCGCCCAGTTTGTTGCCGCCGCCCTTCTTGGACAGGAAGCTGCGGCCCTCGTCGGCCATGCGCGCATCGAAGTAGCGCATCATGAACGAGATCAAGCCGGCCGCTGCTGCCGGCTCCAGAATCACGGTGTATTTGCCCGGTTCCAGCGCCTTGGCTTCGGCCGAGTCGCTGGCCTTGCGCATCGCGATGCGGACGTCCTGCTCGGCCTTGAAGTCGGACGCGTCTTTCAGATTGCGCCCCACCCAGCCCGAGCCGCGGCCGTCTTCGGTGCGCACGGTGCAGGTGTAGTCGAAGCGTGCGTCGCGCTGATAGCCGAAGTTGCCCTTGCTGTTGGCAAACGCGGTAAAGCTCTGGCCGTCTTCCAGGAAGCCGGCGGCGATCAATCCCTTGCCCTTGCACGGGGCGATCGAATCGGCGGCCACCTGCGCGCGGAATGCCGGGTCGATGGCGGCGGTGGATTCGCTGAAGGTGGGGCTGGCTTTGTAGGTCTGCTTGTCGACGGCCGGCATGAACTCGGGGTTTTCCGGTGCCAGCTTTGCCAGATCTTCGGCGCGGCGTACTACGCGTTCCAGCGATGCATCGTCGAACTCGTTGATGGTGGCGATGCCCACGCGCTTGCCGAACGCCACCTGCACCTGCAGATCGGTGTTGTCGACAATGCCGCTGGTGGACACGTTGTTGAGCGCAAAACGGATATTGCCGTCGATCGCGCCGGTGAGCGTGGCGGTGCACTCGTCGGCCTTGGACAATTTGATGACCTTGTCCAGGATGGCCTTGGCCTGCGCTTCGGTAAGGATGCTCATGTGGGTTTCTCCTGTCAGCCGAGCGAGCGGGCGGTGCTGATGACGTTGATGCCATCGAAGCGTGCGGTGGACGAACCATGCGAGACCGCCGAGGACTGGCTGGGCTGGCCCTTGCCATCGAAGAACGAACCGCCCAGGCGGTAGTCGCGCTGATCGGCCACCGCGCTGCAGGCATTCCAGAATTCTGGCGTGCGGATCTGGTAGGCCACGTCTTCGAGCATGCGGGTGATGGCACCGTTCTTGATCTCGTAGAACAGCTGCCCCCCGAACTGCGCGTTGTAGCGCTGTTGGTCGATGGAGAACGAGCCATCGCCGATGATGTAGATGCCGTTTTCCACGTTCTTGATCAAATCGCTCACGCTCAGCGGCGTCTTGCCGGCAGCCAGCGACACATTGGCCATGCGCTGGAACTGCACGCTCGACCACGAGTCGGCATAGCAGCAGCCATCGGAGGCGGTCTTGCCGAGGATATGCGCCTGATCGCGGATGGCCTGGTAGTCCACCAGCTTGCCGTCGCGGATCAGATCCCACTGCTTGGTCTTGACGCCTTCATCGTCGTAACCCACCGCGCCCAGGCTGCCGGGCTGGGTCTTGTCGGCGAGGATATGCACCTTGTCGCTGCCGTACTGGAAACCGGCCTTGAGCTTGTCCAGCGTGGCGAAGCTGGTGCCGGCGTAGTTGGCCTCGTAGCCGAGCACGCGGTCCAGCTCCAGCGGGTGGCCCACCGATTCGTGGATGGTGAGCCAGGTGTGCGACGGGTCCAGCACCAGGTCGTACTTGCCCGGCTTCACCGACGGCGCCTTGAGTTTTTCCTGCGCCTGCTTGGCGGCGGCGATGGCATCTTCCTTCATGTCGTAGGACAGGCCGTAGTTCACCACGCCATTGGGCGAGACGAACTTGCCCGAGGCTGCGCCATCCAGATATTCGTAGCCCAGTCCCATCGGTGCAGACAGCCCCTCGCGGGTGCGGAACTTGCCGCTGGCCTTGTCGATGGCGGTGACGGTCAGCGGCGCCCAGATGCGATGCACATCCTGGTCGATGTAGGAGCCATCGGTACTGGCAAAATACTTTTGTTCGTTGACCACGAACAGCATCGAGTTGACGAAGCTGGCGCCGGCCGCGGTGGCGGCGGCATTCACGCCCAACAGCAGGTCCACCTTGTCCTTGATCGGCACCTCCATCGCGTTCTTGGTGATCGGCGTCTTCCAGCTGACCTCGCCAACACCGGGCGTGGGTGCCAGCTGCACCGGCGTGCCCTGCACCTTGGCATTGGCCTTGGCGATGGCAGCCGCTTGCGCAGCGGCCTTGGCCACGCCCTGCTCGGTCAGATCGTTGGTGGCAGCAAAGCCCCACGCACCGCCCAAGATCACGCGGATCCCGGCACCGATGGATTCGGTGTTGACCACGTTCTGCACCTTGTCTTCGCGGGTGATCACGAACTGGCGCAGATAGCGGCCGATGCGCACATCGCAATAACTGGCCCCGGCCTGACGCGCGGCAGTGAGCCCGGCATCGGCCAGGCGCTTCTTGCGGCCCACATCGAAGGGCGTCAACAACTGTTCGGCGGCAATCGCCTTGCCGAAGTAGGCCGGCACGATCAGCCCGCCCATGGTCAGCCCGGTCAGGGCCAGGAAATCACGTCGCTGCACGGCAACTCCCCAATAGTCCCGCGCGGCGCGCAGGTGGTGTGGTGACGCGCAGACGGCTCTGCACGCGGTATCTCCGATTCTTGCCGGGCGAAGAATGCGGCGTCAAATGACTTTCGGCAGGGGGGTGTGGGTAAGCGATGTCCCACATGACGTCAGTGACGCGGCGGATCTGTCTTGAAACGTGGCGAACACGACTGGCTGCACATGCGTGCTACATCATCGCCGCGACACGCGGTTGATCGATGCCGCACGCGTTTGTCCTGTTGACGATCGCGCCTTCCGTGAAGATCGCAGCGTTGTGCGCAGTAGTTGTCTTACATGTTCCAAACAGCTTGAACACGCAGTGGGTATTCCAGTCGCGCAGTGATAGGGCTGCGCTTTGGCTGCAGGGCCCTTGCCCGCCTACCATCGCGGGACACGCTGCAAGTACGTCCATGTAAGCTCTTTGGCGGCATCCATGCCGCCAAAGGTCCCGCGACGGTAGGCGGGCAAGGACCAGTGAAGAGGGTCGGTGTGTTGGTTTTCAACAAGCGATCGATCAACGTGCCGGTGCGGTGTCCTTACCGCTTGCGGGACCCTGTGGCGGCATGGATGCCGCTACGGAGCGTCCATGGACGGATTTACAGCGTGTCCCGCGAGCGGTGAGGGCACCGCATCCCCGACGCACCAGGCATTTGACGGCATCCAAGATGCGGTATGTCTCGACGTCTCTGTGCTTCTGAGCCTAGTGACCACAGTGAATGTCTCAGTCGCGCACTGCTACGGCTGCGGTTTCGCTGCATGGTCCTTGCCCGCCTACCATCGCGGGACACGCTGCAAGTACGCCCATGTAAGCTCTTTGGCGGCATCCATGCCGCCAAAGGTCCCGCGACGGTAGACGGGCAAGGACCAGTGAAGAGGGTCGGTGTGTTGGGTTTTCAACAAGCGACCGACCACCGTGCTGGTGCGGTGTTCTTACCGCTTGCGGGACCCTATGGCGGCATGGATGCCACCACGGAGCGTCCAAGGATGGATTTACAGCGTGTCCCGCGTGCGGTGAGGGCACCGCGCCCTCGACGAACTGTGTCGGTTTGGGTGCCCAACGGAACCATCGAGCGATGGAGGCACGCCGTGTTTCGTAAGATCTGAGGGCGGCACACCAAGCCCAACAAAAAATCCGTGCCGTCAACTGCTTTCAGTCCCACACGTTCAGCCCAACGAACGCGCGGTATTGATCACGTTGATGCCATCGAAGCGTGCGGTGGCCGAACCATGTGATACCGCCGACACCTGGCTCGGTTGCCCCTTGCCATCGAAGAACGAGCCGCCCAGACGGAAGTCGCGCGCGTCGCAGATCGCGCTGCAGGCGTTCCAGAATTCGGGTGTACGGATTTGGTAAGCACCGTCTTCCACCAACCGCGTGACCTGGCCGTTTTCGATCTCGTAGAACAGCTGTCCACCGAACTGCGCGTTGTAGCGCTGCTGATCGATCGAGTACGAACCGCGTCCATGGATGTAGAGCCCGCGCTCGACGTTCTTGATCATGTCCGCCACTGCCAGTGGCGTCTTGCCTGCGGCCAGCGACACGTTGGGCATGCGCTGGAACTGCACGTTGGACCACGAATCGGCGTAACTGCAGCCGTCGGAAGCGGTCTTGCCGAGCAGATGCGCCTGATCGCGCGTGCATTGGTAATCGACCAGGATGCCGTCCTTCACCAGGTCCCATTGCTTGGTCTTGACGCCCTCATCGTCGTAGCCCACTGCGCCCAGGCTGCCTGGCTGCGTCTTGTCGGCGACAAAGGTCACCGCGTCGCTGCCCCAACGGAACTTCGCATCGCGCTTGTCCAGCGTGGCGAAACTGGTGCCGGCGTAATTGGCCTCATAGCCCAGCACACGATCGAGCTCGAGCGGGTGGCCCACCGACTCGTGGATGGTGAGAAACAGATTGCTCGGGTCGATCACCAGATCGTACTTGCCGGCCTTCACCGAGGGCGCGGTGAGCTTGGCGCGCGCCTGCTTTGCGGCGGCAATGGCGTCTTCGCGCGCATCGTAGCTTTTCCCATAACCGACCAGTCCGCCAGGCAGTGCGTGCTTCTCGCGCGCATCGCCGTCCAGATACTCATACCCCATGCCCATCGGCGAAGACAGCCCGTCGCGGGTACGGAATTTGCCGCTGGCCTTGTCCACGGCGGTCACGGTGAAGGGCAGCCACAGCCGGTGCACGTCCTGATCGATATAAGAGCCATCGCTGCTGGCGAAATACTTCTGCTCGTTGATCGCGAACATGCGCGAGGCCACGAAGGTGGCACCGGCGTTGAGCGCAGCCGCATTGACGTCCATCAGCAGCGCGACCTTATCTTGCAGCGGCACTTCCATCGCGTTTTTCTTGATCGGCGTCTTCCAACTGACCTGCCCGGCCGGCGTCACCGGCGCCAGCTGCACCGGCGTGCCGCCCAGCCGCGCATTGGCCTTGGCAATCGCCACCGCTTGCCGCGTGGCGGCGGCCACACCATCGCTGGTCAGTGTGTTGGTCGCGGCAAACCCCCAGGCGCCATCAGCCAGCACGCGCACGCCAACGCCACTGGATTCGGCGTTGACCACGTTCTCCACCTGCGCCTCGCGCGTGATCACGAACTGGCGCAGATACCGGCCCACGCGCACATCGCAATAGCTGGCACCGGCGGCCTTGGCGCTGGTCAATGCGGTATCGGACAAGCGGCGGTTGCGCGCCGCATCCACCGGGCTGAGCAATTGTTCGGCAGCGATCAGGCGCGTATGCGGCAGCAGCAGCCCGGCGGCCCCGATGCTAGACAGGGTGAGGAAGGTACGACGGTCCACGGCGGTTCTCCATTGAAGGCGCGCGACACGACCCCCGCCGTGCCAGCCCACGAGACTGGCCGCTGGGGGCGTTGGCGGTCAAGGGGGCAGTGCAGGCATCGCGCCTGGCAGCTTCACCTGCAGTGCCGTCATGTCCGTCGCGTACCCCATGGTGTTGGGAGCGTGCCAGGGCGTTCTCCGGAGCTTGTGACCAACCCCCACAACGACGAGACATCGAATCTATGGAGGGTGCGTCAGCTCTTGGCGCCGGCCTACGGGCAATGCCGCCTGGCGGCAGCCAAGACCACTAAAAAAACCGCAGAAATCGCATCGTGCGCAATCACGTCGTGGGTCGTTGATACGCAGCAGGTTGGAAGTGAGACGTTGGGTGCATTGCTGGCCTTCCCTGGCCGCGATAACGCTCGCTCAATGCAAAGCGGATACACCGGCACCGTCAGCATGGCGGGGGTACCAAGGCGTTGCGGGCATGTGAGACTCGGTAGCCGTTACCGAAGAGACCGAAAGGTTGTTTGCAGATGATCGATAAAGGCCAGTGGGTTCTCCATCGCAGCAAAATGTCCGCCACGCTCCGCTTCTCCGAAAAAGCGTAGATCCGCAAAGCGTCGCTCTGCCCAGCGCCGGGAAACGCGCACCTGCTCGCCCGCAAACATGCTGATGCCAGTCGGCGTTGGCATTGGATGCGAAGGCATCTGCGTCCTGGCTTCATGCGCGGCTTCCCAATACAGACGTGCAGAGCTGGGTCCTGCGTTGGGGAGCCAATACAGCATGATGTCATCGATGAGGTGGTCCAAGGCGAACACGTTCTCCGGTTCGCCGTCGCTTTGGGAGACGTCCTGGAAGAGTGCATAGATCCATGCAGCCAGGCCCACCGGAGAGTCCGCCAAGCTGAAGCCTACCGACTGCGGTCGGGTGCTTTGCAGCGTCATGTAGCCGGAAAATTCGGTGTAGTAGCGTTTGGCGTCGTCGAGCATCTTCTGCTCAGCCGGTGTGGCGTGTGCGATCTCCTCCTCGCTAGGCGCGAACATCAGCATGTTCAGATGGATACCCACCAGGCCGGGTGGCTGCATGAATCCAAGCGCTGTGGTGATCGCACTGCCCCAATCGCCGCCCTGTGCGGCCCACCGCTCGCCATAACCCAAACGGCGCATCAGCTCGACCCATGCCGCAGCCGTGCGACCGACTCCCCAACCACGGGTCGTTGGCTTTGCGGAGAAACCAAAACCCGGCAAGGATGGGATGATGAGATGAAAGGCGTCCGACGCCTGCCCGCCATGGGCGACCGGGTCACTCAACGGGCCGATGACCTCGCGGAATTCGAGCACCGATCCTGGCCACCCGTGCGTCAGGAGCAAAGGAAGCGCGTTTGGCTCCGGCGAGCGCACATGCAGGAACTGGATCTCCAGCCCATCAATCGTCGTGCGGCTGCTGTTCCAGCCGTTCAATAACCGCTCTGTCGCACGCCAGTCGTAGCCGGACTGCCAGCGCTCCACCAGGCGCCGGATGGGCTCGCTCTGTGGGCCTTGGCTGTGGTCCTCGACTGTTTCCCTGCTTGGCCAACGCGTTTGCTCAAGGCGCTGTGTGAGGTCATCCAGCTGTGATTGGGCAACCTGGATGTGAAACGGTGCAATGACATCGCTCATCTCACGACTCCCGTACATACGTTTTGGCCAGTGTCTGGCGGGCTGTTTGCCAGGAGCGCGCACCGTAGCGATCGTTATCCAACGGGACCAATTTGCCGCGTCCGCTCATCATGTCGCGTAGATACTGCATGCCCTGCCAGGGAGGGAAAGGAGCATCGCTGGCGGGCGTGAGCGCACGCACCGCACCAATGATTGCCGACATCGTCCCGAGCCCGCCGGGTCTGAGCGTGCGATAGCGCTCGCCGGTGAGTTGGGTGAGCAGTTGCGCGATGTCGTTCGGCGAAATGCTGTTGCCGGCAATGCGCAGGTCGCGTGGTGCAGTGGAATCCAGTGCGGCCGCTGCGGTGTAACTGGCGACGTCATCTTTGGCGGTGAAATCCAGCTGCTGGTGTGCGTCGCCAAAATGCATGACACGACGGCCCGGTACCACGAGGCGCGCACTGCCCTCAAGCAGTTCCAGAAAACCGCCGCACAGCACCGAGGTGGCCGCGATCGGTGTGGCATCCAGTTGGTCTCTGAACCGGCGCCGCAAATCCAGGTTTCGATTATCGCCCGGCCGTGTCTTCGTATAGTCCAGTGAGAAATCAGACGGGATGAAGCGAGGGACGCCTGCGCTGACCGCTGCATGCAACAGCTTTCCCTGTTGACCCAGCATGACGTCTTCCAGACCGTTGAGCGCAGAAACAACGCACGCCGCATTCTCGAGCGCTTCTCGTAACGCGCTGGCGTCGTCTATCTCGACGTATTGAACCTTGATGTTCCTGTCTTGCAACGCCGCAACACGGTCCTTCCCGGCACCTTGCCGAACAAGCGCAACCACAGTGGCCCCCTGTTCTTTCAGGGCAAAAGCGATGCGGCAACCAAGGTCGCCGGTGGCGCCTGCAACAACGATTTGGGATGTCACCTCTGTCTTCACCATTTGCCTCTCGCTTGGGTCTTTTTGCGCCAACAACGGCAACGAAAACTGCGACAGAAGCAGAAGGCTTTCTGTCACGCAGCACCTGCGCCATTCGCCTGTTTGGCAGACCATGCAGCGAATAACTGAACGATATCGTTCAGTTGATGGGAATGCAAGCGACGTGTAACTTTTCGTCCATGAACGCGGTCAAGCAAAAATCAAAAGGCGGACGGCCGCCGCTCGATAAGGCCGGCGATGTCCAGCGGCGCTTACTCGATGCGGCACTGACACTGTTCCTGGAGCGCGGCTTCGAGGACACCTCGTGTGAGGACATCGCGCGACTGGCAGGCGCGGGCAAGGCAAGCTTTTACGCGCGCTACGCCAATAAAGACGCCATTTTTGAAGCGGTCATCCGTCGCGATGTCGACACCCAGCCACTGCCCGCCGCAGCCGGTGTGCCCATGGGTCTGGAGGGGCGCCTGAGACACGCAGGCCAGGGGATGCTTGCGCATGCGTTACACCCCCAGACGGTGGCCATGATGCGTTTGGTCGTCGGCACCTCCATTCGGGCGCCAGCGCTTGCCGCTGACGTCAACCGGATTGGCTGGGAGGGTGGGGTGCGGCGCGTGCATCTGGCGATCCTCGACGGCCCGGATCAACCTGCCAATCCGTCTGCGTTGGCAAGCCACTTCGTCGATCTGGTCTTTGCCCCGCATCAACTGCGCGCGCTGCTCGGCGAGCACCCGGACAGCCTGATCGCTACCGCATCGGACCGTGTGGAGTGGGCGCTTGCGCTACTCAAAGATGCTGGTCAGCTGGAGACCGGACGTGCTTAGCGACACCTTTGAAATCGCAGGAAGCTCCCCGACCGAACCACCAGAACTGCGCGACCTCCCCGACGTGTATTGAGGGGCAACGTCACTGATATCCGGTGACGCCGAGGGTCTGGGCAAACGCCAGCAGGCCCGCCGTGAGATTGGCAAATCTCCGGTTTCATCATGTGCTGCGCAATCTGCCGTTGGCATAAACGCAGACACCCGCACGAGGCGGGTGTCTTGCATGGATCAGTGTTGCCTGTGGCCTGGGCCGGAACGTCAGCCCTGCGCCTGATCCGCATCCAGGTGATACCGCGTGGCCTGCGCCACTTCATTCTTCGAGCCCAGGAACACCGGCACGCGCTGATGCAGTTGCGTGGGCTGGATGTCCAGGATGCGTTCGCGCCCGGTGGTGGCCGCACCGCCGGCTTGTTCCACCAGCATGCTCATCGGGTTGGCTTCGTACATCAGGCGCAGCTTGCCGGGCTTGGACGCGTCCTTCTTGTCCCAGGGGTAGATGAAGATGCCGCCGCGGGTAAGGATGCGGTGCACGTCGGCGACCATGCTGGCGATCCAGCGCATGTTGAAGTCCTTGCCGCGCGTGCCGTCCTTACCGGCCAGCAAATCGCCCACATAAGCCTGCATCGCCGGCTCCCAGTGGCGCTGGTTGGACATGTTGATGGCGTATTCGGCGGTGTCTTCGGGCACGCGCATATCGGCCTGGGTCAGCAGGAAGCTGCCTTCTTCGCGCTCCAGGGTGAAGGCGTGGGTGCCGTGGCCGAGCGTGAGTACCAGCATGGTGCTGGGGCCGTAGATACAGTAGCCGGCGGCAACCTGCTGGGTGCCCGGCTGCAGGAAGTGTTCGTCGCCGGGCTTTTCGGTGCCCTTGGGCGCGCGCAACACCGAGAAGATGGTGCCGACCGAGACGTTGACGTCGATGTTGGAGCTGCCATCGAGCGGATCGAACAGCAGCAGGAAATCGCCGCTGGGGTATTGGTCGGGCACCGGCTGGCTGTGGTCCATTTCTTCGGAGGCGCACGCGGCCAGATGGCCGCCCCAGGCATTGGCTTCGAGCAGGATGTCGTTGCTCAGCACGTCGAGCTTTTTCTGCGCCTCGCCCTGCACGTTGCCGGTGCCGGCATCGCCGAGCACGCCGCCCAGCGCGCCCTTGCTCACGGCGATGGAAATGCGCTTGCAGGCGCGCGAGACGATGGTGATGAGCTGGCGCAATTCCGCATCGATACGGCCGGCGTGTTGTTCTTCGATCAGGAAGCGGGTCAGCGAGGGGCGCGACATGGGGGCGGGCAGCCTGTGCAGGAAGTGGGCCGCCATTGTCGCCATTGCGCCGTTAGATTTCGATCACTTGCTGCGCTTGCCCCCATCCGCCCTTCGGGCACCTTCCCCCGCGGGCGGGGGAAGGGAGCAGGCAGTGCGCGTCGCCCGTCGATACCGCGGCTGCTCCCGTGCATGCGGGGCTGGTGGGCGCAGCGCCTGTCAGCGCTCGCTGCTTGTGCCTTTGGCAAGCGACGGCGTCGGGCCTGGAACGCGTCGCCGCCCTGTCACCTGCATTGGCCGTGGTGGGCTGTGGAGCGCGTCGTGTGGCCGCAGGCCTGCCAAAGGCTCTGCTGCGCGGGCATAAAAAAACCGGGAGGCTTGCGCGCTCCCGGTGCTTGGTTTGTGCGGGATGACCGATGCGGTCAACCGCATCGTTGGCCGCTTACATCCGGCTGACGGTGGCCACAGCCTGTGCCACATAGTCCAGATTGCGCTGGCTCAATGCGGCCACGCAGATGCGGCCGGTGCCCACGGCGTAGATGGCGAACTCGTCGCGCAGGCGATCCACTTGCGACTTGGTCAGGCCCGAGTACGAGAACATGCCGGCCTGGCGCTGGATGAACTCAAATTCCGGCGAGCCCAGCGTGGCCAGCCGCTCGACCAGGCCGGCACGCAGGGAATGGATGCGCTCGCGCATCTCGGTCAATTCCTGCTCCCATACATCGCGCAGT
Organism: Xanthomonas sp. NCPPB 4467; assembly: GCF_041475665.2. Lineage (NCBI taxonomy): Bacteria > Pseudomonadati > Pseudomonadota > Gammaproteobacteria > Lysobacterales > Lysobacteraceae > Xanthomonas > Xanthomonas sp. NCPPB 4467. The sequence continues at coordinate 165,113 of NZ_CM191260.1, forward strand.
TCCGGGCTGGTCAGCACGCCGGCCACCAGGGCGGCGCCGTGCGTGGACGGGCTGGAATAGATGGTGCGGATGATGCGCTTGACCTGCGACTGCACGGCCTTGGCTTCAGCCGCAGTGGCCGAGACCACCGACAGCGCGCCCACGCGCTCGCCATACAGCGAGAACGACTTGGAATACGAGCTGGCCACCACATAGTTGTCGATGCCTTCGGCAGCGAGCAGGCGCACCGCGTAGGCATCGGCCTCGATGCCCTTGTCGAAGCCCTGGTAGGCGATGTCCACGAACGGGAACAGGTTGCGCTCTTTCAGCAGGCCGGCGACCTGCTTCCACTGGTCCTTGGTCAGGTCCGCGCCAGTGGGGTTGTGGCAGCAGGCGTGCAGCAGCACCACCGTGCCCGGTGCGAGTTTTGCCAGATCGGCCAGCATGCCGTCGAAATTCAGACCGTGGGTCATCGCATCGAAGTAGGTGTAATCCACCACCTCGAAGCCGGCCGCACCGAATACCGCGCGGTGGTTTTCCCAGCTCGGGTTGCTGATGGCGATGGTGGAGGTGGGCAGCAGCTTCTTGAGCAGGTCCGCGCCCACGCGCAGCGCACCGCTGCCGCCGACGGTCTGCGAGGTCGCCACGCGCCCGGAGGCCACCAGCGCCGATTCGGCACCGAACAGCAGCTCCTGGGTGGCCTTGTCGTAGGCAGCCAGGCCGTCGATCGGCAGATAGCCGCGCGGTTTGGCGTCCTGCGCGAGCTGTTGCTCGATCTTGTGCACGGCGCGCAACAGCGGGATGCGCCCGTTTTCGTCGTAATAGATGCCCACACCCAGATTGACCTTGTTGGGGCGGCTATCGGCGTTGTAGGCCTCGGTCAGGCCCAGGATGGGGTCGCCTGGAACCTGTTCTACGTTTGCAAAGAAGGACACGGCATGACTCACTGAAGGACGAAAGAGTGGGGTACTTCCGGATCGTTGGCTGCTGCTGGGCCAAACCACTTCATCGTAGCAGGGCGTGGCGGGCGTAGCATGCTTGGTTCCGCACGCAACGATACGGCCACAGGATCGATGAGGGACACTACGCACATGCCCAGACTCACTTTGTTGGCCGCCGCGTGCGGCTTGCTCGTTGCGAGCGCCGTCGCGCCCGCCCTGGCCGCCGAGCCCACCCCCCAGCTGCTGCCGGCCGTGCAGGTGGATGCCGCGCGCGTGCACGGGGTGGACGACTTCGACTTGCCTGCCTCGTTCACCGTGGTGTCTGCCGACGACGACAACCGCCGCGGCGCGCAGGTGTCCGAGCTGCTGGACGGTATCCCCGGGCTGGTGGCGCGCGACCGCCAGAACTACGCGCAGGACACCCAGCTGTCGATCCGCGGCTTCGGTGCGCGCTCCACCTTCGGCGTACGCGGCGTGCGCCTGCTGGTCGACGGCATCCCGGCCAGCATGCCCGATGGTCAGGGCCAGTTGTCGCACTTCAACGTGCTGGGCGCCGAGCGGGTGGAAGTGCTGCGCGGGCCGTTTTCGGCGCTGTACGGCAACTCTTCCGGCGGCGTGCTGCAGCTATGGAGCGCCGACGGCAAGCCGGATGATCCATGGCGGCTGCGTGCCACCTACGGCAGCAATGCCACCGTCAATGTGGGCGCGCAGTTGCTCGGCCAGCAGGGCGCGGTGCACTACAACCTGGCCGCCAATCACTTTGAAACCGACGGCTTCCGCGACCATAGCCGCGCCAAGCGCGACTCGGTCAACGCAAAGCTCGGTTTCGATCTGGCGCCCGGCAGCCGGCTGGATCTGGTGCTCAATTATCTCGACGCGCCCGATGCACAGGACCCGCTGGGCCTGACCCGCGCGCAATTCAACGCCGACCCGCGCCAGGCCACGTCGGTGGCCACGCAATTCAATACCCGCAAATCGGTGCGCCAATCGCAGGCCGGTGCGATCTTCACCCAGCAATTGGACAGCCAGACGCTGCGGCTGATGGCCTATGGCGGCCAGCGCAGCGTGGAGCAGTTTCTGGCGGTGCCGGTGGCGGTGCAGCGCAACCCGCTGCACGCCGGTGGCGTGATCGATCTGGACAGCAATTACGAAGGCGCCGACGCGCGCTGGGCGTGGCAGGGGCAGGCGCTGGGCCGGCCGCTGCAGCTCACCGTGGGCGCGAACGTCGATCGCCAACGGCAGCACCGCACCGGCTACGAAAACTTCGTTGGCGCCACGCTGGGCGTGCAGGGCGCGCTGCGCCGCAATCAGCGCGATCAGGTCGAAAACGTGGACCAGTTCGCGCAAGCCTGGTGGCAGTGGAGCGACCGCTGGTCGGCATTGCTGGGCGTGCGGCATAGCCAGGTGCGTTTCAAGTCGGACGATCACTACATCGTGGGCCGCAATCCCGACGACAGCGGGCGGCGCGATTATTCGGCGACCACGCCGGTGGGCGGTATCGTGTTCCGCGCCACCGACGATCTGCGTTTTTACGCCTCGGCCGGACGCGGCTTCGAAACGCCTACCTTCAACGAGCTGGGCTATCGCAACGATGGCGGCGCCGGCCTGGCGCTGGATCTGGGCTCGGCCACGAGCCGCAATTACGAAGTCGGCAGTAAGTGGCGCGCGCAGAGCGGCGCGGCGCTGCAGCTGGCGTTGTTTCGCGCCGACACCGACGACGAACTGGCGGTGGCCAGCAACACCAACGGCCGCAGCACTTTCCGCAACATCGGCGCCACCCGCCGCCAGGGCGCGGAGCTGAGTTGGCAGCAACCGCTGGGCGATACCCAGCAGGTGCAGCTGGCTTACACGTTTGTCGACGCCACCGTGCGCGATGGCTATCTCACCTGCGCCAGCAGCGGTTGCGCCACGCCCACCGCACCGGTAGCCAGCGGCTCGCGCCTGCCCGGTGTGCCGCGCCAGCAATTGTTCGCGCGTTGGCAGTGGCAGCCGGCGCAGTGGCAGTTCGCCGCCGAAGCGGTGGCCTCCGACGCCACCGTGGCCAACGATCTGGCCACAGAACGCGCGCCCGGCTATGCGTTGGTCAATCTGGAAGCCTCGCGCCGCTGGACCACTGCGCACGGGGCGCTGCGCTCGTTTGCGCGCATCGACAACGCGCTGGACCGGCAGTACGTGGGCTCGGTGATCGTCAACGACGGCAACGGCCGCTATTACGAACCCGGGCCGGACCGCACCTATACGGTGGGGCTGCAGTGGGATTTTGGCGGCTGAGCAGGCCGCAGGCGGCGCGCGTCCAACAACGCGCCCGCTCCCCCGTAGGAGCGCACCCGGGCGCGACGAAGCCCTCTCGCTAACGCATGGGTTGCCATCGACACGCCACACCTGTGCCCACCACACCAGGCCACGCCATGCGCGTCATCGATCACGCCCCCGCAGACTGGTTTCTCCTGCGCGAGGACAACCATTACTGGCTGGACATCAACTGCACGATGTCGGCCACCGGCTTCTCGATCCTGCTGTCGTTGAACGCAATAGAGCGCGCAGATGTGTTGGCAGACGCGCACGCCGCCTGCGCGCAACTGGCGGCCCAGGTACAAGCCAGACCACAGGCCTATGCCGTGCGCGATAGCAGCGCGCTGCATGGCAACCGCGTGCTTGCGGCAGTGCAGGCATGGCGCGCCGCAGGCGGTACGGCGGCGGCTTGACGCAGCGTCGCGCTAAGCGAAGAAGGCTGTCGTCACTCCCCACACGCGTGATAGCGTTGTTCACTCAACCACTGCATGGAGCGCAACGATGACGGCCTGGAAGCAAGCCTTGGTGTTTTCGGCGACGGTGGCGTGTGTGCTGGCCTGCAATGTGGCCAGGGCAGACCATATGGACATGCGCATCGTGCACGACTACCCCGCCGGTGCCCCGGCCATCGCACAGATCCATGCTTGGCTGCTGCAGCAACCCAGGCCGAGCGGCCAAACCAGGCAGATGCCGCCGCCAGCCGCTGCCGATTTGGGCACTGTTCGCGTCAGCACCGTCCTTTTCGACAGGCCCGTGGGCACACGCATCGATGCAGCCACCGCGGCAGTGCCTTTGCCGTCGCAAGGCCGCCCGCGCGATGAAGTCACTATCGATGCCTGCAACGCCGGTCAGCGGCATCGCTGGGTCTATGTGTGGCAGCAGACGCCGGCTGCCGCATGGCAGCTGCGCACCTATCAGATGAAAACCGTTGCCGACTGTGCTGCACCGCCGGATGCGGCGATGCCGCTCACATCAGCTGCAAAGACCCCCTGATTCCCCGGCAGTGGCTTGACAATCATCGGGTCAGGCACCAGGAGCATGGCCGTACCGCACCACAGGTAGCGTGCAGACCAAACCGGGCAGCGATCTCGCGATCTGGCGGCGACGTCAGTCACGCCGATGCCGGCAGGTGGGGGCGTCCTGCCATGTGCCGGTATCGTCCAACCGCGACCGCTTGCCGTCCACTGCAACACGGCATCAGGTGATGTCCCATCACTCGTGCGATGACGCGCTGCAGCGTATTTCAAAGGTAATGCGTTTCTCGCTGACCGTTTTTCGGATGACGCAGCGCAACAGTTTCTACGCCCACATTGCGCTAGCACCGTGGCAGGTATACACGTGGCATCGATCTCTCAGCAGGAGCCCACGATGAACGCGCAATCTGCAACCAAACCGCTCAATACCGACCCGCAGTCCATCTTCAAATCGCGTTACGACAACTACATCGGCGGCGCGTGGCTTGCGCCGCATGGCGGCCAATATTTCGACAACACCACGCCGATCAGCGGCAAGGTGTTTACCTCGATTGCGCGCTCCACCGCGCCGGATATCGAAGCGGCGCTGGATGCTGCGCACGCGGCAAAAGAGGCCTGGGGCAAGACCTCCACCACCGATCGCTCCAATGTGCTGCTCAAGATCGCCGACCGCATCGAGCAGAATCTGGAATTGCTGGCCTATGCCGAAACCTGGGACAACGGCAAACCGGTGCGCGAAACACTCAATGCCGACGTACCGCTGTGCGTGGATCACTTCCGTTATTTTGCCGGTGCGATTCGTGCGCAGGAAGGCGGCATTTCCGAGATCGACAGCGACACCATCGCCTACCATTTCCACGAGCCGCTCGGCGTGGTGGGGCAGATCATTCCGTGGAATTTCCCGTTGCTGATGGCGTGCTGGAAACTGGCACCTGCACTGGCCGCCGGTAACTGCGTGGTGATGAAGCCGGCCGAACAGACGCCGGCGTCGATCCTGGTATTGATGGAGGTCATCGGCGACCTGCTGCCGCCCGGCGTGCTCAACGTGGTCAACGGGTTTGGGTTGGAGGCCGGCAAGCCGCTGGCCAGCAACCCACGCATCGCCAAGATCGCCTTCACCGGCGAAACCACCACCGGCCGGCTGATCATGCAGTACGCCAGCCAGAACCTGATTCCGGTGACGCTGGAGCTGGGCGGTAAATCGCCCAACATCTTCTTTGCCGATGTGATGGCCGAAGACGATGATTTTCTCGACAAGGCGGTGGAAGGTTTTGTGCTGTTTGCCTTCAATCAAGGTGAGGTGTGCACTTGCCCCTCGCGCGCGCTGATCCAGGAATCGATCTACGATACGTTCATGGAAAAAGCGCTCAAGCGCGTGGCCGCGATCAAGCAGGGCAATCCGCTCGATCCCAACACCATGGTCGGCGCGCAGGCATCGAGTGAGCAGCTGGAAAAGATCCTGTCGTACATCGACATCGGCAGGCAGGAAGGCGCGCAAGTGTTGATCGGTGGCGAGCGCAATACGCTCGATGGCGACTTGGCCGAAGGCTTCTACGTCAAGCCCACGGTGTTCAAGGGCCACAACAAGATGCGCGTGTTCCAGGAAGAAATCTTCGGCCCAGTGGTGTCGGTCACCACCTTCAAGGACGAAGCCGAGGCGCTGGCGATTGCCAACGACACGCTCTACGGCCTGGGCGCTGGTGTGTGGAGCCGCGATGCGTCGCGGTTGTACCGCATGGGCCGCGCGATCCAGGCCGGGCGGGTGTGGACCAACTGCTATCACGCCTATCCCGCGCATGCCGCGTTCGGTGGCTACAAGCAGTCGGGTATCGGCCGCGAAAACCACAAGATGATGCTCGACCATTACCAGCAGACCAAGAACCTGCTGGTGAGCTATTCGCCGAAGGCACTGGGGTTCTTCTGAGCCATCCGGGCGCACAGGCAGCGCGACTTGCCTGTGCGTCAGCTGTACGCGACACACGGCGCGTGCAACACGGCAGGAAGGCTGCTGAATTGTTGGACGCCGCCAACCGTGTCATGCGTGCATGCGCCCCTGTTTCATCGAGGGGCGCATTGCGCCCGGGATGGCGGCCCGAGGTCATTATGGGAGAGAAACCATGCAAGCTGCTGCCGAAACCGACTTGCCATTGCAAGTCATGGCCACGCTGCCAGCATTACAGTTGATCGATACGCTGCGTGCGCGGCACGGCGATCTGCTGTTCCATCAATCCGGTGGGTGTTGCGATGGCTCGTCGCCGATGTGCTTTGCGGTGGGCGACTTCATCGTTGGCGATCGCGACGTGCTGCTGGGCGAGATCGGCGGAGCATCGTTCTACATCAGCGCGCCGCAATTCGAGTACTGGAAGCACACCCAGCTGATCATCGATGTGGTGCCGGGCCGTGGCGGCATGTTCTCGCTGGAAAATGGCGAAGGCGTGCGCTTTCTGGTGCGCTCGCGGCTCTTCAGCGATGACGAATTCCGCCGTCTGCAAGCGGCGGGGCGGGCCTAGCGTCGCCAGACTCGCCCGGCGACCGCGCCGGTGTCAGCGCTCGGGTGCCGGTGTGCTGCCCGGGGTCTTGGTCGGGGTATCGTCATCGGCCGGGATCAAGCGGCCTGGTGCATCGCCTGCACCGCGATCCTCATACTGCTCGGCATCGCGCTTGCCGTGCTGTTCGCCCGGTTGGGTGGGTTGGTCGCGTAAGGGGTCGCGGGACATGGCGCCGCTCCTGGTGTCTGGATGGGCTGCCAGTTCAGCGCGTGCGCGGTGAAGGGCACGCAAATCGCACGATATAAGCGGATTTCTCACGTCTGGATCACGGCAGCGGCGCTACTGATGTGGGCCCTCAATGCTGCACCGTGGAGCAGACCATGCGCCCCCAGCACCGCCGTCCCGACCGTCGCCTGTTCAGTGCACAGGTGGAGCCTGCAGCGCCCAAGCGGACCCATCGCAAGCGACCGCCGGTCGATGCCGTCGGCGTGGCGCAGGACTTCCAGTGCTACAGCCTGGCCGATTACCAGCGCCGCCGCCGGCGGGGCGGGCCGACCTGGCGCGATCTGTCGCCGGCCTATGCGTTCGCCCGCCTCACCCACGCTGCAGACTGGCCGCGCGGCAACGATGCGCACTGCGAGCAGGCGCTGGCGGCGCAGTGGGACAGCATGCGCGGCAACTCGCGCCTGGACTGGCCGCATGCGCGCACCATCGTCGAAGACGCGTGGCTGGCGCTGGATCATATTCCCGAGGCAGCCATCCACGGAGCGGCGCACTGATGGCACGACCGATCTGGACCGGAACCCTCTCGTTCGGCCTGCTCAACGTGCCGGTGTCGCTGATGTCCGGCGAACGCAAGGTGGACCCGCATTTTCGCATGCTCGACTCGCGCGACAAGAAGCCGATCCGCTTCGAGCGCGTCAACGCCGATACCGGCGATGAAGTGCCGTGGAAGGAAATCGTCAAGGCATTCGAGTACGACAAGGGCAGCTACGTCATTGTCGAAGAGCAGGACATCCGTTCGGCGTCGCCGGAAAGCCACGAGACGGTGGAGGTGGAAACCTTTGTCGATGCGGCCGACATCGACCCGCGCTATTTCGAAAAGCCCTACATTCTGGTGCCAGGCAAGAAGGCCGAAAAAGGCTATGTGCTGCTGCGCGAAACGCTGCGCGACACCGGCAAAGTGGGTATTGCCAAGGTGGTGATCCGCACCCGCGAATACCTGGCCGCGGTGATGCCGCAGGGCGATGCGTTGATCCTGTTGCTGCTGCGCTATCAACAGGAAGTGGTGGACCCGCAGGACTTCAAATTGCCGGCCGGTGCGGTGGGCGAGTACCGCATCACGCCCAAGGAACAGCAGATGGCCAGGCAGCTGATCGAGTCGATGTCCGGCACCTGGCAGCCGGAGGACTATCACGACGAATTCCGCGGCAAGCTCGAGAAGATCCTGCGCAAGCGCATCCAGGACAAGGGTGGCACCACGCAGGTGGATGTGGAGCCCACCCAGCATGAAGACGCCACCACCAATGTGGTGGATTTCATGTCCTTGCTGCAGAAAAGCCTGCAGGCCAATACGCGCACACCGGCCAAGAAGACCAGCAACGCTGGCTCGAATGCAGCACCGGCCAGGAAGGCCGCAACCAAGAAGGTCGCCAAGAAAGCCACCAAGAAGACGGCGAGCAAGGCGACCAAGAAAACCGCTGCAAAAACCGCACCGCGCCGCAAGGCCGGCTAGCCGATGGGCCGGCACGACCACGCCACCAAGCGCAGGCCCATGCAGGCTACCTGGCGTACGCGTGCACTGAAGTTGGATGGCGCACGCGATGCGCGGTGTCCGACCGACGTGCGTGCGCAGCTCACGCTGTTGCGCGAGCAGGCCCCAGACGGCGATGGATGGCTGCATGAAATCAAATGGGATGGGTATCGCCTGCTGGCCGATCTGGTCGATGGCCGTGTGCAACTGCGCTCGCGTAACGACCAGGCATGGACCGACCGCTTCCCGCAGGTAGTGAGCGCGCTGCAGGCGTTGCCGGTGCGCGACGCGCGGCTGGATGGCAGCGCGCGGCAACCCCTGCGCTATCTCGTGTTCGATCTGCTCGGTGTGGCCGGCGTCGATCTACGCGATACGCCGCTGCTGCAGCGCAAACAGCTGCTACGCGCATTGCTAGGCAACACACCGGGCACGTTGGCTTACAGCGACCATGTGATCGGGCACGGGCCGGAGGTGTTCGCGGCCAGTGCCGACAAGGGCTGGGAAGGCATCGTCAGCAAGCGTAGCGATGCGGCGTATCGCGGCGGCCGCGGTGCGGATTGGGTCAAGACCAAGCACGAAGACAGCGACGAGTTTGTGGTGGTGGGATACACAGATCCCAAGGGCGCGCGCAGTGGCTTCGGTGCGTTGCTGCTTGCACAACCGGACGGCAAGGCGCTGCGTTACGTGGGCCGCGTGGGCACCGGTTTCGATGACGCATTGCTGGACAAGATCACCACGCAACTGCGTGCGTTGCATAGCGACACCGCCACGTTGGAACTGCCATCGCATCTGCCTGGCCGTCCGCGCGACGTGCACTGGGTGCGGCCGGCGCTGATCGCCGAAGTGGCATTCCGTGGCTGGGCCAAGCAAGGGTTGTTGCGGCAGGCTGCGTTCAAGCGGCTACGGCAGGACAAACCGATGATCGATCTGGGTGGCGACCGCGCTGCACCCACCAAGCGCGCGACCAAGACACGCGCTGCAGCAGCGAAATCGAGCGTGGCGACGCGGGAGACCGCGAGCAAAAAAGTCTCCACGACCACGAGCAGCGTTGCGAGCACACGCACACGCGCTGGCGAGGCGGCGTCCAAGAGCAGGACATCCGTGGCATCGAGCGTCACCACCACTGCATCGGCCACGTCGAAGAAGACAGCGGCGGCGCTGTCCACCGACGGCGTCACCATCACCCATCCCGAGCGCGTGGTGTTTCCTGCGCTGGGCATCAGCAAGGGCGAGGTGGCGGACTACTACCGCGCCGTGGCGCCGCTGGTGTTGCCGGAGGTTGCGCGCCGGCCGCTGTCCTTGCTGCGCTGCCCCGATGGCGTGGGCGGCGACTGTTTCTTCCAGAAGCACCAGGGCCGGCAACTGGGCGCGCATATCGAGGCGATTGCGCTCAAGCAGAAAAGCGGCACTGAGGATTATTTGTATATCGAGGATGCGGCCGGCTTGCTCGAGCTGGTGCAGATGAACACGCTGGAGCTGCATCCGTGGGGGGCGTGCGTCGACGACCCGGAGCATCCGGACCGCCTGGTATTCGACCTGGATCCGGGCGAACAGGTCGCCTGGTCCGCCGTGGTGGCCGCCGCGCGCGACATCCGCACCAAGCTGCGCGCGGCGGGACTGGAAAGCGCAGTGCGCTTATCCGGCGGCAAGGGGCTGCATGTCGTCGTGCCGGTCGTGCCCGATGTCAGCTGGGAGCAGGCGCGCGATTTCTGCGAGGCATTCGCGCAGGCGCTGGCCACGCAGGCGCCTGCGCGTTACGTGGCCACCATGAGCAAGGCCAAGCGCCATGGCGTGATCTTTGTCGACTGGCTACGCAACGGCCGCGGCAACACCAGCGTGTGTTCGTGGTCGCTGCGCGCGCGCGACAAGGCCACCGTCGCGGTACCGCTGCACTGGGAAGAGCTCGGCAAGATCAGCGGGCCGGATGCATTTCCGATCGACAAGGCCGTGCAACGTGCCAAGCGCCAGCGTGTGGACCCGTGGGCGGAGGTGCTGGCAGTGAAGCAACGGTTGCCGACAGGCGAGGGCAAGCGCTAACGATTGATATGGCGCGCAGTCGCTACGCAGAAGCAGTGCGGCGTAGGAAGTACGCGTACTTCCCGATGTCGAAGCATCGTGCCCGCTCAAGCAAAGACTGCAGCCGCTCTAGCCGGCTGAGAGAAAAGGCGCAGAGCGATGGCAGACAACGCCGCCATTGCTTATTGCCCGGCATGCACCCAGCAAAACCAGTGCGGCCAAGCGCTTTTACCGATTCCCGATTCCCGATTCAAGGCGACACAGCGTTCTCGCGCGTCACCCGGCTCAACGCATCGCCGCTGATCTCGGCAATCGAATGCGTGCCGGTCAGCGTCATCGCCACGCGCATTTCCTTCTCGATCAAGCTCAGCAGATTTTCCACGCCGGCCTGCCCGCCGGCCGCCAGCGCGTAGACGAATGCGCGGCCCAATAACACCGCATCGGCACCGAGCGCGAGCATGCGCACCACATCCAGCCCACTGCGGATGCCCGAGTCGGCCAGGATCTTGAGCTGCCCCTTCACTGCATCGGCAATGGCCGGCAACGCGCGTGCGCTGGACAACACGCCATCGAGCTGGCGCCCGCCGTGGTTGGACACCACGATGCCGTCGGCGCCGAAGCGCACCGCATCGCGCGCATCGTCCGGGTCCAGGATGCCCTTGATCACCATCGGCCCGGTCCAGAACTCGCGGATCCATTCCAGGTCTTTCCAGGCGATCGACGGGTCGAAGTTGGCGCCGAGCCAGCCGATGTAGTCCTGCAAGCCGGTGGGGCTGCCGCGATAGGCCGAGATATTGCCCAGATCATGTGGTTTGCCGAGCAGGCCCACGTCCCACGCCCAGCGCGGATGCGTCACCGCTTGTAGCATCCGCCGCAGCGATGCATTGGGCCCGCTCATGCCCGAGTGCGCATCGCGGTAGCGCGCGCCCGGTGTGGGCATGTCCACGGTGAATACCAATGTGGTGACGCCGGCCGCCTTGGCGCGCTCCAGCGCGTTGCGCATGAAGCCGCGGTCCTTGAGCACGTACAGCTGGAACCACATCGGCCGGCTGATGGCCGGCGCCACTTCTTCGATCGGGCACACCGACACCGTGGAGAGGGTGAACGGGATCCCGCGCGCGGCCGCCGCACGTGCGGCCTGCACTTCGCCGCGCCGCGCATACATGCCGGTGAGCCCGACCGGTGCCAAAGCCACCGGCATCGCCAGGGTTTCGCCGAACAGCTCGGTGCTCAGGCTCAGGTCGGACATGTTGCGCAGCACCCGCTGGCGCAGCGCGATATCGGCCAGATCCGAGACATTGCGCCGCAGCGTGTGCTCGGCGTAGGCGCCACCATCGATGTAATGGAACAGGAACGGCGGCAAGCGCGCCTGCGCGGCGGCACGGTAATCGGAAGCGGCAGAGATGATCATCGAAGACGGACGACAGCTGCGGGGTAGCCGTTGAGTGTAAGGCGATCGGTGTGTTGCGGGGATGGGCGGCGCGTCTGTTGGTAGCAACGCGTGTCTTACAACGGCCACGCTGTTCGTCAGTGTGGCGATGGCCTTGTCGTTCGCAACGCGCCATGCGTCGCTCGGTAGATCAGGTTGTCAGCGGTCATAGGGCACAAGCGCGGCCAGGTCCGCCGCCGCGCTACGCAGCCGCCACAAAATGCCCGTGGAATCCCAGCGGAATCGCGTAAGGCAGCCATGCCTGCGCGATCGGCCCGGCATCGATGTGCTGTGTGTCCAGCACCATCAACCCGGTGCGCGCGCGCTGGGTGTCGAGCACCGTTCCCACCAGCCAGCCCTGGTCCGGGCGCGTGCTGCCCGGCTTGGCGACGAACACATGTTCTTCGGCCAGCACATGCGGGCCGTAGCGGTGCACCTGGCGGCGGTCGCGTTCCAGGTCGTAGCCGGCCACGGCGTTGAGAAACGGCGACTGGTTCGGGCCATCGATGCACGGCGCGTACAGACGTGCGCCCTGCGTGCGTGGGGTGCGGTGGTCGAACAGCGGCAGTTCCAGGTTGTCCACCGGATGCACCTGCCAGTGCGCGCGGCCACTGGCCAGATCCAGATGCAGGCTGCGTAGCTGCACCGCTGCCGGCGCGGCGTTCGGGTCGCCGTGCATGGCCGCACGCATCGGCGAGCGGGCTTCTTCCGGATCGGTGTGCACGATGGTGCGCACCACGATGCGGTCGTGCTGCGCGTAGGCATCGGCAAAGTGGTAGGCCACCGCAAAGTCGGCCTCGAACCAGCGCGGTTGGTCCAGTGCATCCTTGGGCACCACCGCAATCCGGCAGGGCGCATCCGGGGTGAAGCGCATTTGCTCGAAAAACGCGCCGTCGCCGTCCAGCCGCCGATACGGCGCCATGACCAGGATCAGATGGCGATCGGTCATCGCAAAGCTGTGCATGTAGGCGGGCGCGTCGGTCTGCAGCAGCTGCACGTTGCGCAACGTGGCATCGGCGCCCAGGTGCCAGAGCACCACGCCGGTGGAGCCCACCACGCTGATCGAACCGACATTCCAGACGCTGCCATCGTGGTCGGTCAATGGGTGCGCAGAAAACGGCATCGCAGCCAGATCTTCGCGCCAGGTGACCGGGCCGATGGTGCTTAGCGCGTCCGGGTCCAGTTCGATCGCCGAGCCGGCTTCCCATAGCGCGAACAGGCGGCCGTTGAGCATCGTCACCGAGATGTTGGCGGTGTTGACGTCGTCGTTGTTGCGCGCCGGCTGCATGTTCGGCACGGAGGTGCCGGCCGCGCGATACAGAAAGCGCCCGGCCTGCTGCTCCTGGGTGAACTTGTGGGTGGCCACCATGCGCCCGCGGTGCTGCACCTGGCCGCCGCCCAGCCGCCAGCGGTGCACCATGCCGTCGCCGTCGAACCAGTGTTCGTAGCGGAACCCGGCGCGCTCGGTCCAGGCCGGGCCATTGCGATACAGGCTGCCTGCCAATCCCTCGGGCAATGCGCCCTGCAGCGTTGCGGTGGCCGGCCCCAGGGTGGGGCTGGTGACGCTACGCCAGCCCAACAGCCACGGCGTGCGCTGCAACTGCGCCTGGAACGCGGCCGCTTCTGCGGCGTGTGCGGGCAGGCTGCGCAAGGCAAAGCCGCCCAGCGCAGCGCTGCCGGTGGCGGCCAGTAACGATTGCAGGAAGCGGCGGCGGTGCATGCATGGCTCCTTTCGCGCGTGGGCCTCAGCGCATCTGCACGCTGAGGCGTTTGCCGCTGGCCGGCAGGTCGAAGACGATCTCGTCGAAGCCGGGTTTACGCATGCCGGTGGGGTTGTTGCTGAAGCCGTAGCCTTCCACCGGCATGCCGATCAGGTTGGTGTCCAGCTTGCCGTTGGCGTTTTCGTCGTGATTGACCATCACCGCGTAGCGCCCGGGCGCCAGATTCTTGAACTGGATATGCGGTGCGCTGCTGGTGATCGGCACCGTCTGCGCCTGCACCGGGGGTTGGGCGTTGTCCAGTTGCGCGGCGGTGGCGATCACCGCAATCCGTAACTGGCCCTGTTGCGAGCGCAGGCCGCTGATGCCCACGTCCAGATCGGCGGCGTTGACGGCAGCGCTGCCAAGCAGGCTGACCAAGGCGACAACGGCGTAAGTGCGGGCAAGCATGCAACTCTCCTGGCAACGATGGGGGATGCGGCGCGCGCAGCCCGATGGTACGCAGCGCGCCAACCCGGCAGCGGTGGCGGCCGTCGCAGATCGGCCGATGCGCAGCGACACCAGACAGTGCGGCACTGCTCCCGCGTGCATGTGGCGCAGGCCGAACCGGTGTGCGAGCGCGCGAAGCCCTGCAGCGTTGCAGGCGCTGCTGCCAACTCACCACACCAGCGGCAGCAAGCGGCGGCTCTGCGCGGCATAGGCCGGGTAGGCAACCGGGAAGGCGCGTTGCAGTGCGGCTTCTTCGATCCGGATGCGATGCAGGAACGCCAGCGTCACCGGCACCACGATCGCCGCCACCGACAACGCATTGCCCATGCCCAGCGCCAGCCCGTAGAAGGCCATCAGCGCGCCGGTATAAGACGGATGACGCAGCAAACGATACGGCCCGCTGCGCACCAGTTGGTGGTCCGGCTGGATGGTCACATCCACCGTGAACCAGCGTGCCAGCACCTGGATGGCCCACACCCGCAACGCCAACCCGCCGCCGATCAAGGCGCAGCCGGCCCACTGCAGCGGCGCGTGCCAGCTCTGCGGCCAGTGCGCCAGCCCGCTGTAGGCCAGCGCCACCGCAATGGCCACCGCCGCATACAGCACCCGCCACAACTGCTGCAGCGTGCCCTGATCGTGCGCGCCGCCATCGCTGGCGCGGCGACGGCGGCTGAGCAGCACTTCATAGCCGCCCCAGATCAGATTGAGTGCGAGAAACAGACTGGAAGCAGACATGGCGTGACTCCGTGGCGATGGGGTGGGTTGGTGATGCCAGTGTGCGCAGGCGCTGCGCCCGGCACAGGGGCCGCAGGTCATCGATCCCACCTGCCGGAAGTCACTTTCTGCAGGCGCACCATTGCCGAGCGGCCACGCGGCGGTCAGCATCGCCGCATGACATCCCTCCTGCGCGACATCACCAAACCGCTGAACCTGGCCGGCATGCTCACCATCGCGGCGGTCATGCTGTCGTTCGGTCCGGAACTCTCACCGTCTGCGCGATGGCGCTGGGCCACCTTGATGGGTTTCACCCTGGTGTTCCTGTTGCGCTACCTGCTGCCGCCACGGCCGCTGCCGCAGCAGGGCGCCCTGTTGCTGCAGGCACTGCTGGCGGTGGCCTTGGTCTGGCTGGAGCCGCGCACCGGGACCTCGCCGGTGTTGCTGGTGCTGGTGGTCGCGCAGGCGGCGATGCGCTGGCAACCGCCGCAGGTGCTGGCGCTGATGCTGGTGATCAATGCGGCCATGTATGCGATTTTCGTGCAGGCGCATCTCCCGCGCCCACTGCTGATGGTGACCATCTACACCAGCTTCCAGGCCTTTGCCGCGCTGACCGCCAACTACGCGCGCAGCGCCGAGCGCGCGCGCGATGCGCTGGCCTACGTCAACGCCGACCTGCTGGCCACACGCGCGCTGCTGGCCGACAGCGCACGCGACGCCGAACGCCTGCGCCTGGCGCGCGAGCTGCACGATGTGGCCGGGCACAAACTCACCGCCATGCGCATCAATCTGCGCCTGCTCAGCGCCGACCCCGCGTTGGCGCAGCGCGACGACATTGCGGTGCTGGAGCAGCTGTCTGCCGAACTGCTGGCCGACATCCGCAACGTGGTGCAGTCCATGCGCGACGACCGCGGCCTGGACCTGCAGACCGCGTTGCGCGCGCTGGCCGCCCCGTTCCCGCGCCCGGCGCTGCGCCTGCGCATCGACCCGGACGTGCGCATCACCGATGCTCGCGTGGCGGAGTTATTGCTGCGGCTGGTGCAGGAGGCGCTGACCAACGCCGTGCGGCATGCCGATGCCGATGAAGTCGCGGTGCATCTGCACTGCGAGAACGCGCAGCTGCGCGTGGACATTCAAGACGACGGCCGCCGCGCCGAGCGCATCCGCGAAGGCAACGGCATCACCGGCATGCGCGAACGCCTGGCGGTCCTGCACGGCCACCTCGATCTAGGCCTCACCGCCACGGGCGGCATGCATCTGACTGCGAGAGTTCCGCTATGAGTGCACTTCGAATCGCCCTGGCCGACGACCAGATCCTGGTCCGCGCCGGCTTGCGCGCCTTGCTGCAGCAGCAAGGCGTGGAGGTGGTCTGCGAGGCCGACGACGGCCAGGCATTGCTGGATGCGCTGAGTGTCACCGCGGTGGATGTGGTGCTCAGCGATATCCGCATGCCCGGCGTCGACGGCATCCAGGCGCTGGAGCAACTGCGCGCCCGCGGCGACCGCACCCCCGTGCTGCTGCTGACCACCTTCGACGACAGCGACCTGTTGCTGCGCGCCACCGAAGTCGGCGCGCAGGGCTTCCTGCTCAAGGACGCCGCCCCGGAAGACCTGCGCGATGCCATCGCCCGCGTCGCCGCCGGCGAAACCCTGCTGCAACCGGTCAGCACCGACCCGGTGCGCGCGCGTTACCGGTTCCGCGACCAACAGGCGCCGAGCGAGACCTTCAGCGAACGCGAGGTGGCGATCCTGCGCCTGCTGGCCGGCGGCTATTCCAACAAGGAAATCGCCCGCACCCTGTTCCTGGCCGAAGGCACGGTCAAGAACTACGTCTCCACCATCCTGGAAAAGCTCGGCACCCGCGACCGCACCCGCGCGGTGCTGAAGGCGATCACCTTGCGGGTGATCTGAGGGCGGGGGTTGGGGCAAGTGCCAGGCGAAACCGCAGGCGTGGTGGGAGCACGAGGCTTCGCCCGTACCCTCATCCGCCCCTGCGGGGCACCTTCTCCCGACGGGAGAAGGAAGAGCTCCCTCCCGATGGGAGAAGGGAGAGCTCCATGGCGACCGGGAAGCCTGTCGTCTGCCTCCGGTTGACCAAGGCTGATCAGCATGTCGATGGGGAAATCTTCTGCTGTCGAGGAGAGAATCTTCTTCTGTCGAGCAGATAAGGGGGGAGCCTAAAGCCCCTCTCCTGCGGGAGAGGGGTTGGGGTGAGGGTATGGGGCGAAGCCACCCGTGGAATTTGACGACACGGAGCTTCGCATCAACCTCGCCCATCCCTGCGGAGCAGCTTCACGCAAAGGGAGAAGTAACAGCCCGCAGCCAGTCCGCATGGCTCGGCGCCAGCGACCAGTCGCTCCAGGGTTGCCCCCGGCTTGACCTAACAGCGTGACCAAAAAGCCCCTTTTCCCTCAGCTCACGGGGTCCGGGTGAAGGGACGCAGAGACATCAAGCGAGCTGGAGGGTCAACCAGCCCTCACTCCATACACCCGCGCTATCTAACTGTTTGAAAAGGGGTTTTAAAAGTCCGTCAGCCCCCAACAGCAACCGTAAGGTTGCCGTCAGGTCTGGCGAGCGGCCACGCACCAAGGTGATCCGGCGGCCACTGGCGCCGCCCGGAAACGCGCCGCGCTCCGGTCTGCTGCGGAGTCCGTCATGCGCCATACCCGATCCCTTGCCGTGCTCTTCGTTCTATTCGTCATGGTGGGCTGGTCGGGTCCAACGCAGGCCGAACTTCCCGCACCCTGGGCCCAGGCCGCGTTGCTGACCAAGCCGTCGGCGGTCGACCCTGTTCTGCGCATGGTCTTCGGTCCTGGCGAGCTGGACAGGCAGCGCGCCGCAGCCCGCGTCTGCGACAAAGATGCCTGCAATCCGCTCGGCCCCGACGCGTCCCCGGCCTGGTTATGACCAACGCAGGGAGCGAGCAACCACCGGCAGGCAAACAGCGGTCTGTCTGGGTTGCCGGGAACCAGCGGGCCCATACCGTCTTTTCCAAAGACGCCGATCGGCACGACAGTGCGCTCCCGGTGCCGACCGCATTTCTGACCGACTGGCACCTCGGCATCCAACGCCGCCGGTGTGACTGATTCGCAGCGACACTTGCCAGCAGTGAGCGCATCACGGCTCAGTGCCCTGACGGTCGCACGCATTGCGCTGCCCTTCCCGCTCGACCGTTCAACCTAGCTGAGCGGCACATCGCCTGGCAGCGAACCGCCAGACCGCGCGCAGCAGCAGATGGGGAGCGACTAAAAATGACTGTGCGACTCCCAGACGCGCGCGGCCGGTACTCAGAATCGGGCACGTACCACGCTCTCGAATGCCGGTCCCTGTGCGCCGTCCACACCCGCCTGGCAGCCGCTTGCTAGGTCTTGTTAGCCGTTTTCATCGACGGGCGGACGTTCCTGCGGGTTGATCTTTGGATCGTTGCCGACCTGGGGATCGCAACTGAACCAGACTTTATTTCCTTTCTTGTCCTTGCGGGTTGGGTCTTCAACGATGAGGGTCAGAAAGATCAGTGTAGGGACGCTATTGGCGTTGATGACCTCGACGCTGCGGCCGCCAGCGGCAATCACGGGTTCACTGATCTGTTTGAACGCGTCGGTCGTCAGCAGACTCTTGATCTTGAAATGCTTCGGAACAACGGTTTCATCGAAGTGATACGTCAACGTGGATATGCCGTCGTCCTTGTCGACAATCAGCAGATCCGGAGCAAAACTGTAGAAGTATTCGCCAGCGCCCGTATTCCCGCCGAATCCCACCCGTGCAACCGTGAGCTTGATGCTGAAGTCCGTCATGACTTGTCCTGTTCCTTGAGAGGCGGGGCATAGAAGGAGACAAACCCCGGGTGGCGGTAGCCCGCCTGGTACAGCCATCCGAGCTGTTGCGTAACAGCAGTGCGCTGGCCCAGATGCACTTGGGCGCGAATCCAGGGGTCGAGCAGGTTCTTGTCGCGGCTGTTGCCGATGTCCTTGCCAAACAGCGTCACCGCGCGCTGCCATGCCGCACGGGCGCCATTGTCATCGCCCGCTGCTGCGCGTTGTTCGCCCTGCCAGACCAGTGCAAGTGCCAACGTCGAGATGGCTGACAGATCGTCGGGTTTGGCGCGATGCAGTGCATCCACGCGCGCCACGATCTGATCCAGGCTGCCCGCATGCGCGGCCTGGATGTGGTGCAAGCGCAGCGCGATGATGGCATCCAGCAATTCCCAGTCGGGCAGCGGCTGCGCCTGTTGCAACAGGCTGGCCATGGTGTGATGCGCCTGACCCAATTGCTGCCTGGCCTGCGCAGACTGCCCGTCCAATGCGGCGATCCAGCCGGCCTGGGTATAGGCATGCCCCAGATCGCTGCGCCAGGTCTGATTGTCCGGCTGCAAGGCCACCAGCGGCTGCAGGATGCGTACGCTGTCCTGCGCGTCGCGCTGCGCCTGGGTCAGATGACCCTGCACCAACGCCAGATTGGAGACGCGGATCAACGACACCGCCAGGCGACGCTGCCAGGCCTGCGCCTGCGGGTCGCTGTCCACCAGCACGCGCAGCATTGCGATCTGTTCGCGATATCCCTGCTCTGCAGGCGCCAGCAAGCCCTGGTTTTCCTGCGCCAGGCTCAGCCCGGACAAGCTGTCGATCAATTCATAACGCAGCGATGCGTTGCCCGGGGTGCGCATCACCAGTTCACGTTTGAGCGCGATGTCGCGCGCGAAAAACCCGATCGCCGTTGCGACATCGCCCTGCGCGTTGGCGAGCATGCCGAGATTGTTGAGCGCGTACGACAGCTCCAGCTGCCAGTGAGGATCGGCCGGCACGCGGCGCACCAGCCACTCGCTCGCGGCCAGATATTGCGACCAATGGGTATGCGCCAGCGCGAACTGCTTCTTGCGATAGGCCATATTCCCCAGCCAATACGCCGCCTGGCCGGTTTCCGCATGTGCATCCAGCATGTCGGGTGCGCGCAGGCGTGCCTGCTCGGCGGTGGCGGCCGCACGCGTAAACGCCGCCTGCGCTTCGTCCAGCTTGCCCTGATTCATCAGCACTTCGCCGGTGGTGCGCAGGGCGCGGGCGTGGTTGATCAGATCGCCCGGTTGCATGCTGGCGTTGGGCAGATCTTCCAGATAGCGCAGCGAGCGGCTGCCCACGCTGTCGAGCAGCTTGAGATTGCCCACCGTGCGCAACTGCTCGGCCAGATCGCCCAGCATGTAGCTCACCAGTTGCTGGGCCTGATCGCGGCGCTCTTCTGCCACTTGCTGGGCCTGGCGCGCCTGCCAACCGAGCAGCAGCGATGCGCTGGCCAGCACCACCAACAAGGTGGCGGCTGTCGCATACAGGCCGCGGCGGCGTTGCTGCGAGCGCTCGCAGGCATGCAGGAACGCCACATCCACCGCATCCAGATCCTGTGGCATGCGCCGTGCGGCTTCGCGCGCTTCGCTCAACGGGCGCCCGCTGTTGAGCAGGTGATCGGTGCGCCGGCCCTCGCTTGCCCAGCGCTGTGCGGCCAGTTGCAGGCGCTTGCGTGCCTGCAGCAGTCGGCGGTTTTCGTGGATCCACTCGGCCGCGCGTGGCCATTGCCGCAGCAAGGCTTCGTGGGCTACCGCGAACCCCGGCTCGCCGGCCACAAGTTCGCTGACGAACAGTCGCGCATGCACGAAGGCATCGACCAGCGCATGCGCCGCACCGTCGGCCGGCAATGCCGACCAGGGTGCACGGCGTGCGGTCACCGCAGCGCTGTCGGGGTGGATGACGCTCAGCTGTGTCAGCACCTCGCCCAGTGCTGCCTGCGCGGCGGCCGGCAACGCACGAAAGGTCGCTTCGGCGTGATGCGCCAATGCGCCTTCCAGTCCACCCAAGGCGCGGTAGGCCGCAAACGTCAGCAAGCCATCCTCGCTGCGCTGCGCGTGCAGCGCATGCAACAAATGCTGCAACAACGGCAACGCATCGGGCTGGCGCGCGGTGGCGTCGCGCAGCACATCGTCCAGGCGGCTGACGCTGTCGTGCTCTTCTTCGAAGCGCAGCCCGGCCATCGCTGCCGGCACGCGAATGATCTGGCCGATCTCGCCATCGCGCGGCGGCAGCAGATCCACATGCCCGTCGCCGCGTTTGAGGTCGACGATGTCCGGCAAGGCATCGATCAGCCGCGGATAAAAGTCGCTACGGGTCAGCAGTAACACTGCCACATGCGCGCTGTTGCACAGCGCTTGCAATACAGCGGCCAGCGCATTGCGGTCGGCATCGGTGATGCCGGGTGCGGCCACCATGGCTTCGGCATGGTCGATCACCAGCAGCAGATGCCGTTGGGTCTGCGCGCTATCGCGTACCGGGGCGCTGTACCGGAGCGCTTCGCCGATTGCGGCATGCAGCGGGGCAGGGTGTTGCAGCCACTCGGCAAGCCGTGCCAGTTGCGCGGGCGAGAACACCGCACGCTCGGCGATTGACCACGCGCCGAGTGCGCGCGCGAGCGTGTCGTGCACATCGCCGCCGCGGCATTGCGCCAGGTTGCAGTACGTCACCGCCACCGCTTCCAGCCCATCCAGCCCGCCGGCGTGCGACAGCAACGGCACCACGCCGGCCCGCAACAACGAGGTCTTGCCGCAGCCGCTGGCCCCGCTTACCAGCACCAGCCCGCGCTGGCTGTGCAGCTGCGCGCGCAACGCCGCAACGACTTGTGCAATTGCGTGGCTGCGGCCGAAAAACACTTCTGCATGCGTCGGGTCGAACGCCTGCAGGCCCACGTACGGGCTGCCCTGCGCCCACGACCCGGTGCCGATCACCGCGCCGCGATACTCCTGCGGAAACACCACCTTGGGCAGTAACCGATAGCCGCGTTTGCGGATGGTTTCGATAAAGCGCGGCTGGCGGCTGTCGTCGCCCAGCTTGCGGCGCAGCTGCGCGATGGTCTTGTGTACCGGGTTATCGCCGTAAAAGCTGCCATGCCACACCTCGATCAGCAGCTGCTCGGCGCTGATCACTTCGCCGGCGCGTTCGGCCAGTGCGATCAGCACTTCCATCATGCGCGGTTCCAGCGTGATGGTCTGGCCGTCGCCGATCAGCGTCAGCCGCTCCGGTTCGACCAGCAGCGGGCCCAGGCGGAACCGCGGAACGGAGCTCAGCTGCGTGACGCGCTCGCTACGAAGAGACATCGTTCGGATACCGGTCGTACAATTGGAAGGGGCCTGGACAATCGCCAACAGACACGGCACGGCAGCCCCTGAAAATAGCACAGCTGTTGCGGCAGCAATGGCCCGATGTCGCGCTTCCCACACGGCTGCGCGTGCGCGCAAGGCGGCGTGTTGGAGCGTGGCGCGATGGTAGGAAGTGGGGCGATGCGCGTGCCGGCCGGTTGCCGCGCGCGGGGTGCGCTGACTTCCATACAGCAGCGTGTGTTGCGCATCAGGCTGTTTCGCATGCGGTGCACCGATTAAGATGCCGCCAGCATCTTGCTGACCAGGAGTCCACGTTGATCATCCATCCCAAAGTGCGCGGCTTCATCTGCACCACCACGCATCCGCTTGGCTGCGAGCGCAATGTGCTCGAGCAGATCGCCGCAACGCGCACGCGCGGCGTGCGCAACGACGGCCCGAAGAAAGTCTTGGTGATCGGCGCGTCCAGCGGCTACGGCCTGGCCTCGCGCATCACTGCCGCGTTCGGGTTTGGCGCGGACACGCTGGGCGTGTTCTTCGAAAAACCCGGCACCGCCACCAAGGCCGGCACCGCCGGCTGGTACAACTCCGCGGCTTTCGACAAACACGCCAAGGCTGCGGGCCTGTACAGCAAGTCGATCAATGGCGATGCGTTTTCGGATGCGGCACGCGAAAAAGTGATCGAACTGATCAAGACCGAGATGGGCGGCAGCGTCGATCTGGTGGTGTATTCGCTGGCCTCGCCGGTGCGCAAGCTGCCGGGCAGCGGCGAAGTGAAGCGCTCGGCGCTCAAGCCGATCGGCAACACCTACACCGCCACGGCCATCGACACCAACAAAGACGCCATCATCCAGGCCTCGATCGAGCCGGCGACCGAGCAGGAAATCGACGACACCATCACCGTGATGGGCGGGCAGGATTGGGAGCTGTGGATCGACGCGCTGGAAGGCGCCGGCGTGCTCGCCGATGGCGCACGCAGCGTGGCGTTCAGCTATATCGGCACCGAAATCACCTGGCCGATCTACTGGCACGGCGCGCTCGGCAAGGCCAAGGTCGACCTGGACCACACCGCGCAACGCTTGAACGCGCGCCTGGCCGCCCGCGGCGGCAGCGCCAATGTGGCGGTGCTCAAGTCGGTGGTGACCCAGGCCAGCGCGGCGATTCCGGTGATGCCGCTGTACATCTCCATGGTCTACAAGATCATGAAGGACAAGGGCTTGCACGAAGGCACCATCGACCAGCTGGACCGCCTGTTCCGCGAACGCCTGTACCGCGAAGACGGCCAGCCGGCCGAGCTGGATGACGAAAACCGCCTGCGCCTGGACGACTGGGAACTGCGCGACGACGTGCAGGACGCCTGCAAGGCGTTGTGGCCGCAGGTCACCACCGAGAACCTGTTCGCGCTCACCGACTACGCCGGCTACAAGCACGAGTTCCTCAAGCTGTTCGGCTTCGAGCGCGACGACGTGGATTACGACGCCGATGTGGCGACGGACGTGAGCTTCGATTGCATCGAGCTGGGGTGAATCGGGAATCGGGAATCGGGAATGGGGATTCGCAAGAGCGGTAGCTGCGCGCTTGGAATTCCCGGTCCGTTGCCTTTGAAAACGGCCTGCAGGTCATGCCGGCCGTTTTACGCGAGGCCGGCCGTGGTGGTGTTGCGCGGCCCTGCGGCGGGATGTGCTATCGCCGCGCATTGATGCGGCGCGCTGCTGCGGTGTTGCAGCGCGGCTCCCGGCGACTGATTCGACGCGCTCGGTGACGCCTTCATTGCCAACCCGGTGGATGGCGCAACGTCGAGCCACCGTCTCCTCATCCGCCCTTCGGGCAGCGTGTTCCAGCTTCTCCCGAGCCAGCAGGGAAAGAATCAGTCCGCGTGTTGCTCATCGCTTCCAGAGACACGCAGCATTGCTTCAGTGATACCGCCACCACTTCCGAACGATCACTCCCTAATCCCGGCACCCAATGGACAAACTCATCGCCCATCTCGTCCTGGCGTTTGTCGTCAGTGTCGTCTGCGCTGTGCTGTTGCGCTTTAGTCGGTTGCACAGCGCGCTGAAAGCCGTCATCAATCTTCTAATCACCACAGTCGCGGTGTGCGTCGTAGTGATGCAGGACGGCTCCGCGCCTCCCTGGCAGAACGCACTGCCGATCGCGGCGTTTTTTAGCGTTCCGGCATCGGTGTGTGTGGTGGTGGTGAGCGCCGCCATGGCATGGCTCGCGAACAAGCGCCGCGCACGCGCTAGGCGTGTGGCACCGATCTGAAGTGGAGCGGGGAACAGATGCAGCGGCCGGCCTCATGGCCGCCCAGCAGTTTCGTTAGTCGCTCCTGGTCGGTTCGCACCGCGGCGCGCTTCATGCGCTGCAGCGTTTCAACCGATGAGGCGACCAGCTTCAGCTCTTACGATTCCCCATTCCCCATTCCCCATTCCCCATTCCCCACTCCCGATTCACCGCTTCACATCGAACCGCGCATCGCCCACACAGGCCTGCACATCGGCCACCGAGAGCGGATTGAAATCGCCTGGAATCGAGTGCTTCAAACAACCGGCAGCCAGGCCGAAGCGCACCGTGTCGTCCAACGACCAGCCTGCGATCAGGCCGTGCAGCACGCCGGCGGCAAACGCATCGCCACCGCCGATGCGGTCGATGATGGGGGTGAGTTCTTCGCTGGGCGCGCGCGCCACCGCGCCCTCGCGCGGCACCAGCATCGCGCCCAGGCTGTGGTGGTCCACGTGATGCGCGACGCGCTGCGTGCAGGCCATCAACTGCAGCTGCGGGAATGCGGCAAACGCCTGCTGCGCGGCTGCTTCCACGCGCGCTTCCAGCGTGTCCTGCGGGAACTCGCCACCGAGCACCACACCGATATCGCGGTAGTCGGCAAACACCACATCGGCGCAGTCGAACAGCTGATGCAGGATGCCGCGCGCATCGCCCTGCCAGCGCTGCCACAACTTGGGCCGGTAGTTGCCGTCGAACGACACCTTGACGCCGGCCGCCCGCGCGGCGCGCGCTGCCGCCAGTGTGGCCTGCGCCACCTCGGCGCCCAGCGCCGGGCTCACCCCGGACAGATGCAGCCATTGCGCACCCTCAAGCAGGGCCGGCCAGTCGTAGGCATCGGCGGACGCCAGCGCAAACGCCGAATCGGCGCGGTCGTAGACCACTTCGCTGGGGCGATGGATCGCGCCGGTGGTCAAAAAGTACAGGCCCATGCGGCCGTCCACCCGCCGCACATGGCGGGTATCGACCTCGTGCCGGCGCAGCTCGCCGAGTACCGCGGCGCCCAGCGGGTTGTCGGCCACGGTGCTGACCATGGCCACGTCGTGGCCGAAATGCGCCAGCGACACGCCGACGTTGGCTTCTGCACCACCGCAATGCACGTCCAGTCGCGGCTGCTGCAACAGCAGCTCATGACCAGGCGCCCCCAGACGCAGCAACAACTCTCCAAAACACAGGATGCGGGCTCGACTCATGCGGCAGTACCTCGGCTGTGTGGTGCGTCACGGGGCGGGGGACCGGTGGCGCGTTACGATGACCATCGGTGTCATTCTAGCCTTCCCGCAAGAGCGCCGACGAGCCCCACTATGCGACACGGCGTGACGGCTTGTGCCCCATTTAGGCGAATTCACTGCCCATTTCTGCTGCGCTGCAAGATGTTGAACGACGATTCAGCTGGTAACGTCGTTTTGACCAGCGGTGTCATTGCCGCTCACACCCCCGCATTTCACATTGTTCATGGACCCTTGGGAGGGGAGGACATGCAATTTCGGACCACCAACCGGAAGACACCGGTTACCTTGCTGGCGTTATCGATCGGCCTGGCGCTGAGCGGCCACCTGGCAGCACAAGAAACCACCCAAGCGCCTGCAGAACCGGCCGTGGACCTGGACACCGTCACGGTGACCGGCTATCGCGCCTCGGTGGAAAAAGCCCTGGACATCAAGCGCGGCGAAGCCGGCGTGGTCGATGCGATTGTCGCTGAAGACATCGGCAAGTTCCCCGACCTCAACCTGGCCGAGTCGCTGCAGCGCATCCCCGGCGTGGTGATCACCCGTGAGGCCGGCGAAGGCCGCGCCATTTCGGTGCGTGGTCTGGGCCCGGAGTTCACCCGCGTGCGCATCAACGGCATGGAAGCGCTCACCACCGTGGGCGCCGGCGACCAGAGCGGTGGCACCAACCGCGGCCGCGGCTTCGACTTCAACGTGTTCGCCTCGGATCTGTTCTCGCAGCTGATCGCGCGCAAGACCGCCTCGGCCGACGTGGAAGAAGGCTCGTTGGGCGCCACCGTCGACCTGCGCACCGCGCGTCCGTTCGACTACAACGGCTTCACCTTCGCTGCCAGCACCCAGGCCGCTTACAACGCGATGGCCGAAAAGGCCAACCCGCGGGTGGCCGGCTTGATCGCCAATACCTGGGCCGACAACACCTTCGGCGCCTTGCTGTCGGTGGCCTACACCGAGCGCGAAGTGCTGGAAGAAGGTTCCAACACCGGCCGCTGGGCCAATGGCCCCAGCAACGGCGGTTTCAGCGCCACCTCGCCGTTCGCCGCCGCGCGCTCGGCCGATGTCTACCACCCGCGTTTCCCGCGCTACACCCAGCAGATCCACGACCAGCAGCGCCTGGGCATCACCGGCTCGCTGCAGTGGAAGCCGTCCGACCGCACCACGCTGTCGCTGGACATGCTGTATTCCAAGATCGACGCCAAGCGCGACGAGCACTACATCGAAGCGATCTCCTTCAGCCGCAACCGCGACGGGCTCACCCCGCGTCGTGCAGTGCGCGACGGCAAGCCGGCCACCATCGTGCGCAACGGCGAGATCCGCAACAACGCGCTGGTCTACGGCGAATTCGACAACGTCGACATCCGTACCGAAAACCGCCACGACGAGTGGAACACCGAGTTCAAGCAGATCAGCTTCGACATGGAGCATCGTTTCAACGATGCCTTCAGCGTCAATGCCCGGGTCGGTACCTCGCGCTCTGCGCACGAGAACCCGATCCAGACCACCATCATCATGGACAAGTACGACGTCGACGGGTACAGCTACGACTACCGCGGCAACAACCGCGCGCCGGTGCTGAACTACGGGATCGACCCGACCAATCCCAATGGCTGGGAGCTGGCCGAAATCCGTTTGCGCCCGCAGTCGGTGGATAACGACTTCGACACCGGGCAGATCGACTTCAACTGGAACATCAGCCCCGGCTTCCGTCTCAAGGGCGGCGTGCTGGCCAAGAACTACACCTTCAGCACCGTCGAACTGCGCCGCGCCAACGAGCTGTCCGTGCCCACCTTCGCCAACGGCACCACCATCGTGCCGGCAGACCTGACCGAACAGGCCGGGCTCAAGGGCATCAACGGCAGCCCCAATGCCTGGGTCGTGCCCAACCTGGATGCGGTGGCCGATCAGTTCGGCATCTACAGCAACAGCGGCACCTTTGCAGTGGCCCCGCGCGTCAACAACAGCCGCAGCGTCGAAGAAAAGGACCGCGGCGTGTGGTTGATGGGCGAGTTCTCCACCGACCTGGGGTCCATCCCGCTGTCAGGTAACTTCGGCGTGCGTTACGTGCGTACCGAGCAGGAGTCCACCGGCTATGCGTTGATCAACAACGCACCGGCGCTGACCACCGTGGGCCGCAAATACAACAACACGCTGCCCTCGTTCAACCTGGTTGCCGAGCTGATGCCCGACCTGCTGCTGCGCCTGGGTGCGGCCAAGGTCATGAGCCGTCCCGGCCTGGGCAGCCTCACCCCCGGCGTCACCGTGGCGGTGGCCGGCGGCTCGCGCACCGTGGCCGGCGGCAACCCGGATCTGGACCCGATCGAAGCCACCAACGTCGACCTCGGCCTGGAGTGGTACTTCAACGAAGGCGCCATGGTCGGTGTCGGCCTGTTCTACAAGGACATCGAAAGCTTCATCCAGACCGCGCGCGAAGTGCGCCCGTACTCCAGCAGCGGCCTGCCGGCCGAATTGCTGGCCGGCACCGGCGCCACCGTCAACGACGACTTCGCCTTCAGCATCCCGCTCAATACCCCGGGCGGCGAATTGAAGGGCGTGGAAGCCAACTACACCCAGCCCTTCACCTTCCTGCCGGGCAAGTGGGCCAACCTGGGCGTGCAGCTCAACTACACCTGGGTCGATTCGCAGATCCAGTACCTGGCCAGCAGCGGCGCGCCGGTGATGAAGAACGATCTGCTCGGGCTGTCGCGCTCGTCGTGGAATGCCACCTTGTTCTACGAAGGCGAATCCTTCGCAGGGCGCGTGTCGGCCACCAACCGCGACGACTACCTGACCCAGGCACCGGGTTCGGAAGCCGGCTTCAACGTCGATGGCGTGCACGGCATGACCGGCACCACCATGATCGACGCCTCGCTGCGCTACAAGATCAGCAAGCAGCTGGAGTTGAGCCTGGAAGGCATCAATCTCACCAACGAAGCCTCCGACGAGTGGGTGTCCTCGCCGCGCACCGGCCAGTTGCCGCTGCAATACGGTGAAACCGGTCGCCAGTTCCTGCTCGGCGCCCGCTACAAGTTCTAAAAGCGTGTCCGCCCGCTGCGCACACGCGCAGCGGGCCTGATTCCAACGCCTGATCGCGATGACGTCCTGCGCCCGGTTTTTCGGGCGCGCATGCAACGCGGTGGGCGGGATGTTTCGTGCGACGCCGATGGCCTTGGGGGGCTGAGCGCGTCTTTGCAGCCAGTGCCAGGGAGAGAGCCGCATCATGCAAGCCCGTTCGTGTCGTCCTGCCCACGCGGCAGGCGCCCGCCTGTCCGTCGCGCGTCTGTCGGTGGCCATTGTGCTGGCCTTGCACGGTGTCGGCGCTGCCGCGCAAACCGTCGGTTCGCCCACCACGCCCACCGATCCGGTGGATCTGGACCGGGTGCAGGTCAAGGCCACCTACCGCGAAAGCCTGCAGCAATCGCTGGACGCCAAGCGTTACAGCGTGGAGCAGGTGGATGCGATCTATGCCGAAGATATCGGCAAGTTTCCCGATCTGAATCTGGCCGAATCGATGCAGCGCATCGCCGGTGTCTCCATCGACCGCGAAGGCGGCGAGGGCAAGCAGATCTCCGTGCGCGGCCTGGGCTCGGATTTCACCCGCGTGCGCATCAACGGGCTGGAAGCGCTGGCCACCGCCGGCAGCGGCAGCGATGGCGTCAACCGTAGCCGTGGTTTCGACTTCAATACCTTTGCCTCCGAGTTGTTCAGCCGCGTCACCATCAGCAAGACCCAGTCGGCGCAGATGGACGAAGGCTCATTGGGTGCCACCGTCGATTTGCGTGGCTCGCGCCCGTTCGACTTCGACGGCTTCGAAGCCGCCGCGTCCACGCAATACGGCTACAACGATCTCTCGCGCGAAAAAGACCCGCGCTTCTCCGGCCTGATCAGCAACATCTGGGCCGATGGTCGCGTCGGCGCGTTGATGTCGGTGTCCTACAGCGAGCGCCATCTGCGCGAAGAAGGCTACAACCCGGTGCGCTGGGAGCACGGCAACTACCGCAACTCCAACCAGAGCACCGCCACCAACAACGGCACCTACGGGTTCTGCTCGCCAGTGGGCTACAACCCGCAAACCCCGCGCAACCCGTTGTCGAATGAAACGCGCGCCGGCGTGGGTTCGCAGGCCAACCAGGACCGCAACAACGGCTGGGGCAGTTACGGCATCAGCGCCACCACCTGCGGCACCGGCATCCCGCGCCCGGCCAACACGCCGGAAAACATCCAGGCTTACGAAACGGCCACCGATGCGTGGATTCCGCGTTACCCGCGCTATATCCGCACCGATCACGAGATCAAGCGGCTCGGTGTTACTGGCGCACTGCAATTCAAATTCAGCGACGACACGCTGCTCAATGTCGACCTGCTGTACTCCAAGTTGGACAAGGACCAGCGCGAAGATTCGGTTGGCGCCAACCTGCACCGCACTGCCAACTTCGGCGGCAAGACCCAGATTGCGGTGCGCGAAGCGCAGGTGGACGAGCAGAACCGCCTCACCTACGGCGTGTTCGACAACGTCGATTTCCGCACCGAATCCAGCACCATCGAAGAATCCACCGAGTTCAAGCAGTTCAACCTGGACCTGGCGCACCGCTTCAACGACCAGGTGCGCCTCAACGCATTGGTGGGCCACTCGACCTCCGATTACGAGCGCCCGGTGTTTTCGCTGGTCAGCTTCGACAACACCAACCTCGACGGCTTCGTGCTCGACCGGCGTAACGGCGGCGACTACCCCAGCATGACGTTCCCGTTCGATGCGGGCAATACCAACAACTGGCAATGGCTGGGCTACGGCGCGGTGCCGGTCAACAGCAACGGCACCGCGCGCGGCACCAACATCAGCGAAGTGCGGCTCAACCCGCAGTCGGTCAGCAACACCTTCGATACCGCCAAGCTGGATCTGGAATTCAACATCAATTCCACCTTCACCTTTCGCACCGGGCTGGCCTACAAGAACTACGACATGGACACGTCGGAGTCGCGGCACATCTCCTACGGCCGCCTGGCGCAGGCCTTGCCCGCAGGTGTGGGTGTCAACG
The DNA here is from genome assembly GCF_041475665.2 of Xanthomonas sp. NCPPB 4467. NCBI lineage: Bacteria > Pseudomonadati > Pseudomonadota > Gammaproteobacteria > Lysobacterales > Lysobacteraceae > Xanthomonas > Xanthomonas sp. NCPPB 4467. Next base: position 195,574 of record NZ_CM191260.1, read on the forward strand.
AGCTGAGCACCAATCTGGATGGCTTCGGCCGCAGCTTGAACGGCAATTTTCCCACCACCTGGGTCATTCCGGATTTCCAGAAAGTCGCCGACCTGCTCAACATCAATTGCAACTGCGATACCGGCGTGCCCGGTGGCGATTACCGCCTGGCCGATGTCGGCCATTTCGGCTCGTCCAACAACAATTTCGCGGTCAACGAAAAGAGCCTGGGCACGTATCTGCAGCTGGATTTCAATACCGACCTGTGGGGTCGCGCGCTGCGCGGCAACCTGGGCGTGCGCTACGTGCAGACGCAGATCGCCGCCAGCGGCTATGCACCGTGCACGGCCACCGCATCCGGTGCCATCTCGCCCAACTGCGAGTCGTTCTTCGGCGTGGCCAGCGCCACCGCCAACCCCGGCGAGCGCCTGCTGGTGCCCACCACCGTCAATCACAACTACCGCGATGTGTTGCCGTCGTTGAACCTGTCATGGGACGTCAGCGATGAGGTCGTGCTGCGCTTCGGTGCGGCCAAGACCATGGCACGCCCCACGCTGGCCTACCTGTCGCCCAGCGTCAGCGGCGGCCCCACCCAGTTCTTCGATGACGGGCGCTTTTTCTCGATCAATCTGGGCAATCCCAAGCTCGACCCGTTCCGCTCCACCAACTACGACCTCAGCGCCGAATGGTATTTCCGCGAAGGCTCGCTGCTGTCGGCGGCGGTGTTCTACAAGGACATCCAGAGTTACGTGCAGCGCACCCGCGTGCTCACCACCTGGGAAGCGATGGGCTACTCGCTGGATCTGCTGCCCGCAGGCTTCACCCCGGACACCATCTTCAATGTGCAGAGCTACTTCAACACGCCCGGCGGCCCGCTCAAGGGCTTCGAGCTGACGTATCAGCAGGCCTTCGATTTCCTGCCCGGCTTCTGGCGCAACTTCGGCGTGCAGCTCAACTACACCCAGGTCGATTCCACGATCAATTACCTGTTCAGCACCGCCGGCAACAGCAATACCAGCATCACCACCACCACCACCGAGCGCGACCTGCTCAATCTCTCGCCACACTCCTACAACGCCACTGTCTATTACGACGACGGCCGCTTCAGTGCGCGCGTGTCCACCAGTTATCGCGATGGCTACATCAACAACATCCTCGCCCAGGAGGACGTCTACGACCTGGACGGCAAGCGTCTGGTCACCGCCGATGTCACCGGCAAATACAGCGTTGAAAACGTCGATTTCAACATGTCCTACAAGCTCAACGATCACCTATCGCTGACCTTCGAGGCGATCAACCTGCTCGACACCCCCGACCGTCGCTACGTCGATTCCACGCTGGAACTGCCGGACAAATACACCGTCACCGGACGCCAGTACTACGTCGGCGCGCGCTACAAGTTCTAACAGGAGCACAGCAATGCAATTGCATCGCAGGATCGTGTTACGCAACCTCGCCGCCACCGCCATGCTGGCGGGGCTGTCGCTCTGCAGCACGCTGGCCCTGGCCGCCGACCCCGTCTACACCGTGGCCAAGCAGGGCAGCGCCGGCTACCGCACCGTACAGGCCGCCATCGACGCCGCCGTACAGGGCGGCAAACGCGCGCAAATCAACATCGGCGCGGGCACCTACCAGGAACTGATCGTAGTGCCGTCCAACGCACCGGCGCTCAAGCTCATCGGCGCCGGCCCCACCCAGACCATCATCACCTACGACAACTACGCCTCGCGCATCAATCCGGCCACCGGCACCGAATACGGCACCTCCGGCTCGTCCAGCGTCATCATCGCCGGCAACGACTTCACCGCCGAAAAACTCGCCTTGGGCAATCACGCCGGCCCGGTCGGGCAGGCAGTGGCGGTGCGTGTGGATGGCGATCGCGCTGCGTTCCGCAACGTGCGCTTCCTCGGTTACCAGGACACGCTGTACCTGCGCGGCGCCAAGCTGTCGTATTTCCTCGACTGCTACGTCGAAGGCACCGTGGACTTCGTGTTCGGCGCCGGCACCGCGCTGTTCGAAAACGTGCAACTGCATTCGCTGGGCGATGGCTATCTCACTGCCGCCTCCACCCCGCAGGAAAGCGCGCGCGGCTTCGTGTTCCGCAATGCCCGCGTCACCGCGGCCAGCGGTGTGTCGCGCGTGCACCTCGGGCGCCCGTGGCGGCCGTATGCCAGCGTCAGCTTCATCAGCAGCCAGCTCGGCGCACACATCCTGCCCGAAGGCTGGAACAACTGGGGCAACACCGCCAACGAGGCCACTGCCCGCTACAGCGAATACCAGAGCAGCGGCAACGGCGCCAACCCGTCGCGCCGCGTGAAGTGGTCGCGCCAACTCACCGCTGCGCAGGCCGCCGCGCTGGACCGCAACACCATCCTGGGCAGCTGGAGGCCGTTCTGATGATGCGCTTATCGACACTCGCATTCACGACCGCGTTGCTGCTGGCTCCGCTGTCGGCCATGGCCGACAAGATCGCCGACAACATGTTGCTGCTGCAGACCGCCTCCGGTGGTTGGTCCAAGCAGTACAAGGGCGTGGCGGTGGACTACACGCGCACCTTTACCGCCGCCGAAATCGCCGAGCTGCAACAGCCCGGGCGCAAGGACGACGCCACCATCGACAACAAGGCCACCACGTACGAAATCACGTACCTGTCCACCGCCTTCAAGAACGAAAAGAACGCCAAGTACATCGCTGCCGCACGCCGTGGCGTGGACTATCTGCTCAAGGCGCAGTACGCCAACGGCGGCTGGCCGCAGTTCTATCCGGACCTGTCGTCCTACCACCATCAGATCACCTACAACGACGATGCGATGGTGCGCGTGCTGAACCTGCTGCAGGACATCGGCGAGGGCAAGGGCGACACCGGCGCGCAATTGCGCAGCAGCCACGGCGCACGCGCAGTGCAGGCGGTGACCAAAGGCCTGGAATGCGTGCTCGCCACCCAGGTCAAGATCGGCAGCACGCTCACCGTGTGGGGCGCGCAGTACGACGAGGTCACGCTCAAGCCGGCCAAGGCACGCGCGTACGAGCTGGCCTCGTTGTCGTCCAGCGAGTCGGTGAGCATCGTGCGGTTCTTGATGCGCCAGCCCAACCCGTCGGCCAAGATCAAGACCGCCGTGCAATCGGCCGGTGTCTGGTTCGACACCCACCGCATGCGCGATCTGGCCACCAAGAAAATCGACGACCCCAACCAGGAAACCGGCAAGGACGTGATCTTGGTCGCGCAACCCGGTGCCTCGTTATGGTCACGCTTCTACGACCTGCAGAATCAACGCCCCCTGTATGCCAACCGCGACGGCAAGGCCTTGACCGACTACATGCAGGTGCCCAACGAACGCCGCGTGGGCTATGCCTGGCATGGCACCTGGCCGGACAAGTTGTTGAAGGACGAGATTCCCAAGTGGAAGGCCGCAAACGGGCTGTAGTGGACGCAGCGATCGCAACTCCGCACGCGGCGCACGCTGGCGCGCGCAGCACGCAGGCACGGCATGTACTCTCGTACGTGCCGGCCCGCGTGCTCGCCGCCAAGCATGCGCCGCGTGCCGCGTTGCGGTGCCACGTTGCAGTGTCTGTCGCCCATGCGGTGCGGCAGTGGTTTTGAAACAGACGAGGTGCGTGTGCTGAAGGTTTGGATGGGTGTGTTGTGTCTGATCGCGCTGCCGGCAAGTGCGGCCACTTCCACGGCTCCGGAGTTGCTGTTCCGGGTCTCGGCCGATCGCAGCCTGGAGGCCGATGTGGCCCGCGGCGATCGCGTGCCCAACTTCCGCGACAAGATCGCGCTGGTGCCCACCGGCAAACGCGGCAATGCCATCGAATGGGCCGACGACGGCGTGCTGTCGTGGAACGCGCCCGGCAACCTCTACACCCAGCGCGGCACGCTGAGTTTCTTCTGGCGCTCGCGTTACCCGGTGGGCGAAGCGCCCTTCGTGATCTTCCGCGTCGGCTACGCCGACCACACCAGCTGGGACATGGCCTGGCTGCGCATCGACTGGAATGGCCACGGCTTCGATGCCTTCGTCACCGATGCCAACCTTGTGCGCACCCGCGTCTCCTTCAAGCTGGATAAAAATCCCGCTGCCAGCGACTGGACCCACATCGCCTTCGCCTGGGACGAAACCCGCGGCGTGCGCCTGTACGTGGACGGCAAAGAGGCCGCACGCGTGGAGTGCGGTGCGCCCTGCGCCAACGGCGGTGCGCTCGACTTTGATGCCGCACTCGACCAATTCGGCCTCGCCGGCCGCGTCATGTCGCCGCATCAGGTGCAAAGCCGCTACAACTTTTTGCGCGGCAGCGATTTCGATGAGATCCGCATCTACGACCGCATGCTCGATGCCAACGGTGCCGCCGCACTGGCGCGCCTGCAAGAGCCCAGCACCGCCGAGCCGCCCACCCAGGCCGCGCAGAGCGCCGCCTTCCTGCATCGCTTCGGTTGGGACAACGGCCATGCACCGCCCGTGCTGGACGCACCGGTCACCAGCATCCGCAAGGTGGAATTCACCGACGCGCGCGACCTCAAGCAATGGATGTGGAAGGCCACCGACGGCATCGCCGAAACCACCTGGCCCGGCGTCTACAACCGCTCGCGTCTGCCGGGGCGCAACGACTATTTCCAACTGCCCGACTGGAACACCTACGTCGAAGGCGGCAAGGCGCTGGACCTCACCCTGCCGGACGAGCCGGTCAACCGCATCGAGCTGCGCGGCGCCGCCTACGGCCAGGCCAGCTATGCCGCGCCCAACGCCCCAGCGCAGCCGCTGTTCGAGCGCAAGCAAGGGGTGGTGCGCAGCGTGGACCAGTTCGCGCCGCGCCGTGGCGGCACGCTGCGCTTTGCCAACACCGCGCAGGAAACCCCTATCCAGGAAATCTGGGCCTACAACGTGCAACCGGGCGAGGTGCCCAAAGGCAGCGCGCAACTCAGCTACACCGTGCGCAGCGACATCCAGCCCGACTACGACAACCTCGCCTCGCTGCGCGACTACATCGCCGGCCGCTACCCCTTGAGCGAGCGGCAGACCGTTATCGCGTTGCCCACCAAGGCACCGGCCCGCAAGCGCCCCAGCGACAAGACCGTTGCAGGCGCGCAGCACCCCATCGTGCACATCCTGGTGCCGTCCAGCCTGGGCGACCCGCCGCCGGACCAGGCGCTGATGCGCAGCTGGTCGTACGGCTGGGAAAACATGCACGACGGCCTGGACGGCATCGCCATCACCCTGCCGGCGCTGAACCTGCCGGCCACCCACAACGGCAGCATCCCGCTCAACATCCGCATCAAAGACCCCATCTGGCCCGCACGCGACATGATCGATGTCTCGGTCGCGGTCACCCCCGGCCAGCCGCGCACGCTGTGGCTGGACCTGCGCGACCGCATCCTGAGCAACGACAGCCTGATGCTCAGCATCGCCGCCGCCGCGCACGGCTTCGATGCCAACGCACTCGACGGCACCCAGTTGCAGCTGGTGTTCAAACCACGCGCCGAGGCCATCACCGAGCACGTCGCCGACCGCTTCAATCAGGTCAAGGACAACTGGGGCTTCTTGGTCGAAGAACACACCACTTCCAAGCGCCAACTGCTCTACAAGCGGCTGGACGCCGACATCACCGACCTGCTGCGCGCCGACCCGGACCACGCCCTCGGTCGCCAGTACTGGAACGACATCAGCTATGCCAACCAGGGCACGCTGCCTGTCGAGATGCCGGCAGTGCCCAAGGGCGTGCCGGCCTGGGCGTTCTGGCAGCTGCAAGACCTCAGCGCTACCCGCCGCTACATCCACTGGTGGATCGACCAGCGCCAGGTGGCCTACGGCGATTTCGGCGGCGGCATCTCCGACGACTCGGACCTGGTGCAGCAGTGGCCCGGCGTCGCCCTGATGGGCGTGGACCCGGACATCCTCAACGCCTCCATGCTGGCGCTGTCCGATGCCAACTACCGCGACGGCATGTTCACCAACGGCCTGTCCACCATCGAAACCGACGAGCTGCATTCCTACGAGGAGGGCATCAACCTCAACAGCGCCCTGCTGTATCTCAACTGGGGCGACCCGCGCACCGTCGAGCGCCTGATGGAAACGGTGAAAGCCTTCGACACCATCATCCAGGTCAACCCGCAAGGCCACCTGTTGTTCGCCAGCAACTGGTTCGGCGGCCGCAAGGTCTACCGCGAGCCCAACTGGCAATGGCAAAAGCCGTATTCCTTCCCCATCGTGCACCCGGCCATCATCCTGGGCGGCTTTAATGCCGACCCCAACAGCCGCCGCATCGTCACCGGCCTGGCAGACGGCTATCTCGCCCATGCCTACACCAATGCCAAGGGCAACTGGGCCCTGCCCAACGAGATCAACTGGCAAACCGGCAAAACCCGCGGCGGCGAACTGTTCGAAGGCAGCGGCGGCGCCGACACCTTGCACACCTTCTGGGCCGCCTACCGCTTCACCGGCGACGAGCGTTATCTCAAACCGATCAACTACCGCGTCGCCAACAGCGGCCCCAATGGCCTCTCGCTGCTCAACGAAAACTTCCTAGACGTCATGGGCAAACGCAGCGACTGGAGCGGCAAGCTACTGGATGCAGCAAATAAAGACGACGGCAGCGCCCCGGACTTCCCGCACTTTGTTGCCTGGGAGCAAACCGGCAACCTCGATTATCTCGCCGCCATTTACCGCAGCGAGGCAAGAGAGAAACTGCAAAACTTCTACATGAACACCGAAGGCCACTGGTGGAGCGACCGCGTCGAATCCCCCACCGTCAACCTGCAACGCGCCCGCCTGGGCGGCGTCGCCCTCAAACGTAATCAGACTTATCCCGGCCACACCGTCAGCTGGCGCTTCGCCGATCCAGAGGCCGCCACGCAAGTGGCCATCGCCATCCCCGCACCGCAGCAAGACCGCTTCACCGTCATCGCCTACAACACCTCCAGTAAACCTCAGCGTGCCAGCATGACCGGCTGGAACGTCGCCCCAGGCCAATGGCGCGTCACCCAAGGCGTGGACCGCGATGGCGACGGCAAGCTCGACAGCCCAGCCAAAACGCGCGAAGTGGCGTTCGAAAAAAGCGCGGCCATCGACATCGACTTCCCCGCAGCCCGCACCACCGTCCTGCAGCTCGAACGCATCGCAGCCACCACCCCGGTCGAACTGCGCCCGGACCTGGGCATCGGCCACGGCGACGTACGCATGACTGCAGACGCCATCGAAGTGACCGTGCACAGCCTCGGCCACGCGGATGCGCCGGCCGGGTTTGTGGTGTTGGCGGATGGGCGTGGGAAGGAGCTGGCAAGAGCCGCGTTCCAGGCGCTCGCAGCACCACGCGATCTGCAGCCAATCACCACGCAGGTACGCCTGCCGCTGCCCAACGCGACAAATCTAAAAGCCGCACAACTACGCGTCATCACCGATGGCAACGTCGCAGAGATTACCGACCTCAACAATACGCTGCCTCTACCAACCCCAACCACAGCACCAACGACAAAACACAGCCCATAAACCAACACACCAATCCCTTCTCCCGCACGCGGGAGAAGGTGCCCGAAGGGCGGATGAGGGCAAAGCCGATAAAGCCAACGATCACTCGCGCAAGCGCATTGACGCAATCCAAAAACTCGGCGAGGATCAAAACACGCAGCATGTAACGCAGCCGCAAAGCCACACATTTCTTCAGGGGGAAGAAACAATGTTGAGCAAGGCATGGAGCATCGTGGCACTGATTGTGGCCGCACTCGGTGTGTTTACCCCAACAGCGCAAGCGCGCGTCAGGGCCGCCGGCACGCACCACACCACCAGTCACGGCGGTCACTACAGCGCAGGCCACGGCGCCTCGCATAAGGGTGGCAGCTACCGCAGCACAAGTACCAACAACCACTATCGGCGTCACAAGTCCTAGCAGGCCTCAAGCCAACGCCACTCGGAAGTGCAGCGTAATGCAAGAACTAGGACGCGAAGAATGCGCTATCAAAAACTCCTGAAACTGCTGGCTGGCCTCGCCGGTGTCATGCTCGCGGCTGCAGGCGCACTGCTGATAGCGCTGGTTTTGGCTGGAAAAGTGCGCGAGGGTGAAACCGGTACCCTGATCAGCGGTATCGGATTTCTCTTGGTGGCCGCGCCTGCGCTAGCAACGCCGTTTTCTATCCGCGCAGCCAAGCGATTGCTGATGCTGACACTGTGCTGCCTCGCGGCACTCGCGATCTGGCTTTCATTTTGGCCGAAAGAGGGTGTGATACCGACGCCTCAGCTGCGAGTCGCTGTACTTGCGTTTCCGATGCTTCTGATGTTCCGCTTGCTCTTGGCTCGCCGTCGCAAGATGACGAAGCTTAGTACCGACAATTGATTCGAACAGCTGCCACGACGTGGTGCCACTCAATTCAAGTACTAGGAAAATCGATGAATATGATTCGTGTCACCTCGTCAGCCATCAGCGCCATTGGCTACGACCCGGCTACTCTACGTATGAAGATCCAGTTTGTGCAGGGAGATACGTACGACTTCTGTGGTGTGCCAGCACATATATTCCAAGGGCTTTTCATCGCAAATTCTAAAGGTCGCTACTACAATGAACACATTCGGGATCGATACCAATGCTGATTAAATAATTTCGAAAGTCGGGAAGTGGATTTTGTCAATGGTTAAGTAAGAAGATGACGTAATTTACCAGGGATAACAGTCCGAAATGAAGATCCGATCCGTTGGCATCAAAAATTTCCGTGCGTTAAAAAACGTAACGATTCCTTTTGATTGCGTAACGACTTTGATTGGACCAAACGGTACTGGCAAGTCCACCGTACTCCGAGCGCTCGACTGGTTCTTCAATGGCAAGCCTGGTTCGCTGACAGCGAATGATTGCTCCTTTGGAGCAGCTGACGAAGACATTGAGGTTCAAGTTACCTTCGAAGACCTCACGGAAAAAGATAGGGAGGCGCTCGGGAAGTATGCGCCAGACGGCGTTACTTCGTTCACTGCGTGGAAGCGCCGATCGCCTGATTGTATCGACGTGCTTTCCGCCAATGCCAAAGGTTTTCTTGATTTTAATCCAATTAAGGGAGCAAGCAGCGCCACGGCCAAGAAGGAACTGTACGCGAATCTCCGACGTGAGCGTCCTGAGCTTGAGCTTCCAGCAGCAAATACTGGCCAGGCTGTCGATCAAGCGATGACAACTTGGGAGGCAGCCCACACCGCTCAGCTTTTGGATGCGCCCGAGGCATTGCAGACCAACTTCTTTGGCTTCAATAGTGGCGGCAAGATGGGCGGACTCTTCGACTTCGTTCTGGTAACAGCAGACCTTCGTGCAAGCGAAGAGTCAATCGACGGGAAGGCAAGTATCATTGGGCGAATTCTTGAGCGTTCGATTGATCGCACTGCTGCTGATGAAGCGATAGCAGAAATCGTCGCAGATGCGCGCGCGAAGCAGCAGCAGTTCTATCAAGATAAATTCAGAGAGCAGCTTGGGGCTATCACAACGCAGCTCAACGAAGTCGTTACAACTTATGCGCCAGGCCGGACAATTACTGTTTGTCCGGCTGAAGTCGAACTCAGGGCACCCCGCACAACATTTGATGTGGCAGTACTCGATGGCACCACGGAAACAGCAGTGGAACGTCAAGGACACGGCTTTCAACGCACGCTACTGATCTCCGCTCTACAACTTTTGGCGCAGTCGGGTGCAGCCTCAGCCGAGGGAGTGATATGTCTGGCAATTGAGGAGCCAGAGCTCTTCCAGCATCCTATCCAGGCACAGACTTTTGCAAAGGTATTAAGATCGCTTGCAGACGATTCGACTAAGCGCATTCAGGTAGCCTACGCGACGCATAGTCCTTACTTTTTAGAAGCGCGCTATTTCCACCAAGTCAGGCGGCTGACTAGATCGACAGATGCGGTGCCGGTTGTAACGGTTCATTTTGCTACTATCGAGGGCGTGAAAGAAAAGCTGGATGGCATAGTAGATGGTGGCGTAGTTGATCGCAGACTTGACCATAATGTAGCTGATCAACTTTCCATAGCTCTGTTTGCGAATCGAGCATTTCTCGTGGAGGGAACAACCGAATCAGCTGTATTTTACGGCATTGGGGATAGAAACTTTCCCGGGAGTCTTGAGGCAGCAGGAATTTCTATTGTTTCTGTCGGTAGTAAAGCATCGATTCCGCTTGCTCATGCGATTTTGAAATCAGTTGGAGTGCCAGTTTATGCGCTTTTTGATGCCGATAAGGGATTTGAAGATCGAGCCAAAGAAAATAATAAAAGTCAAATTGACATAGATAAGGAAAGAAGAAATCACGCAGTAGAAAACCGTAAATTGCTGCGCTACTTCCAACTTCCTGAAGAGGATTTTCCTGATGCGGTTAACTCTGATTTGGTCGCAATATTTGAAGATCACCTCGAAGGATTTTTGCATTTTAGTTGGCCGGAGTGGGCAGCTGCTTGCATTAGCGTCGAGGCAGAGACAGGGCTAAATCTTTCAAAAAATCAGCTCGCTTACCGAGCAGCAACACTTCGTTCCGGAGGCATGGTTCCGGAAATGCTGACGAATATTTTAGTCAGGGTGAAGGAGGTGCGATAACCGAAAAACAGGGCTAAGTTGAATTTATAAGTTATCCTGGACTTCTTCTAGAATTTAAAAAAATTATCTATAGATACGTAAATTATATGAAGCGTCTAAATGTACCTATTTTGTACTGGCTGGCTCCAGCATTTGTAATATTGGTTTTCACCGCCAATTTCTGGTTACTTAAAAATAATCCCGAAAAGGGGGTGCTAGGCGATCTTTTCGGTGCATCAAATGCGATATTCACCGGGCTTGCTCTTTGTGCCGCAGCAATTGCAGTGCATCTCCAGTCGGTTGAGCTTGCTGAGACTCGTAAAGGACTTGCCACGGCAGATGTGGCGCAATCGAAAAATTTACTATTGCAAAGAGAAATACTTGAACTTGAGCGTCTTAACGCAATTGTAAGTATAAAACTTAAGAGGGCGCAAATAGATGCATCGCTCGCGGAGAATGGTCGGGTCACTACTGTGTGGTTTGATGATGAGATCAAGGAAATAGAGGAAAGAATTCTAGGTAAAAAATGAAATCCTAAGGTAGGATTTTCTTAAGAAGGACGTTGACCAAGAGCGGCGGGAAGCTTCATTTAAGGAAGATCGGGACAAATTAGACTGATCTGCAACGATCGATCAACTAACCGAGGGGATGATTTCGATGCAGCTGACTCTCGGCGACGCGGAGCACGGCGTCAAGCTCAAGCAGATGCGGCGCGAGGTTTTCCTGTGCGAGATGGATCAGGTGGTGCCGTGGAAGGATCGGAGAATAACGGGAGCAGGTTGAGGTTTTGGTGGAGCGAGTCGGGTTGACTTCATTAGTGAACCCGACCCTGAGGTTTCCCCACATTTCTTCCTGCGAGATCAAGTACTTGCTGGATCAGGATGTGGAAGAAGGTGCGCGCATGGTGCACGCTTCAAGGTGACTAAGCCAGAGAAGAGTGCCGACCATGCGCGCCAGCGAAGTATTGCAGAAATGCCTGTCTCACTCACTCTCTGGCATGCATGCATTACGTCGACGCGCCTTGCTTGGCGCGGTTGAGGCGCTGTTGCACGGAGGCCGGCTGACCTTGATCGACATTGCACGCGCATGGCCAGGCGCGAGGCGGGTACGTGCGCCCCTCAAGGCATGCGACCGCCTGCTGCGCAATCGCACGTTGCAGGGCGAACGATCCGTGATCGAGCGGGACATGGCGCATTGGCTGCTGCGCGGCGCGCAGCCGGTGATCGTCATCGACTGGAGCGATCTAAAGCCGGACAAGTCATGGTGTCTGCTGCGCGCAGCCGTGCCGATCGGTGGGCGCACGCTCACGTTGCTGGACATGGTGGTTGCTGGGAAACAGCAAGGCTCGCCTGGTGCGGAGAAGCGTTTTCTGCAACACCTCAAGGAACTGATTCCAGACGATGTGCGTCCAATCCTGGTCACGGATGCCGGATTCCGCACGCCGTGGTTTCGCGCGGTCTCGGCGATGGGCTGGGATTGGGTCGGGCGTCTGCGCGGACGCACGCAGGTCAAGCCGCAAGACGTGCCCGATGATGCAGCGCAATGGATCGATAGCCGACGCTTGCATGGGCTGGCGTCCAACCGTGCACACGCATTGCCACCGATGCAGGCCAATCGCAGCGATCCACTCGATTGCCGTCTGGTGCTCTATGCCAAGACACCGCAGGGACGTCAGCAACGCAATCGACGCTCACCTGCCAAGGTCTCGCGCGCATCATCAAGTTTGAAAGCAGCAGCGCGTGAGCGCGAGCCGTGGCTGATCGTCGCCTCCCCACAACTGCAAGCGCCCAGCGCAAAGCAGTTGGTCAACCTGTACGCACGAAGGATGCAGATCGAGCTGGCATTTCGGGATCTGAAGTCGCATCGCTACGGTCAGGCGATGGAAGACAGCCTGACCCGTCGCGGTGAGCGCTTGCAGATCCTGTTGTTGCTCAATACGCTGGCCACCTTCGCCAGCTGGCTGGCAGGACTGGGCTGCGAAGCCACCGGCATCGCGCACTGGCTGTCGCCCCGCAACAGTCAGCGCAAGCTCTACTCGACACTGCGTGTCGGCCGCGAGGCGTTGATCCGACGTTGGCCCATGGAACCTGTCTCACGCTGGCTAGAACGCTTGCGCTCACTGCCCGACGCAGTGCGCGAGCAGATGACCCTGGTACCTTAAAAACGTGGGGATACCTAAGTGCCTGCTCCGATTTCAGTGGCGGGTTAAACTCAAAGTTCCATTGAGAAGTTTAAGCACATGCAAGAATCAATCGATCTGCCGCCTATCCCGGAGTTGCGTCGCGTGACGCAATCACTCGCCATGCTTGATGCGATTCTTAGCCCGGAATGGGATTGCCGCTACCACAGCTTCAATAGCGCATGGGCGGCGAAAGCGGAAATGGCATCAATGCGCAACGGGTCTGGCGATGAGTGGTTCTTGCTCCTGGACCAGACGGGCGCAGCCATCAAGGGCTTTGCCCATGAAGTTGCAGGCGGCTCTATCATTCCACAGGAAATTCGAGCCCAAGTTCCGGCCGAGTTTTCGTCTTTTCTCAATGAGTCCGCGTTCTCAATGCAACACGCCACGTTCTGCTATTGGCGTAGAGCAGAGGACAGTGCCTGGAGCAAAGTTCTCGGCAGTCTTGATGATGACGGAGCCGATGAAATGCTGTGGTTGCTTGTCTCCGGGCCCCCCGGTTACAAAGAGTGGGCTGAAGACTACTTTGAGGTTCCGGTAGCGCTTGATGCAGTGAAGGCGTTATTTGCTCATCAGCCTCTCAGTGAGGCCATCATCCTGAGGCTCAATCCAGAGGCGGACATCGATTTTACGTGCGAGCAGGCGCGGGAGATAGGATATCCTTAGTGACACTGACCTTCCTGATACTCGCGCTAGCTCGGCGTGGCGTGCTACTGATGGGTGTCTAAAAATCTTACGTACTTCCGTGCTATGGGGCTGGCATTAATATCTTGATGGATAGTGCGAGCCGATGGCGCGGCCAGAGAATCAAGGACGTAGGCTTATGAGGTTAGTTCGAAAGCTGCACTTAATTTTATTTTCAACGGTACTTATCGCCGCTTGCGTAAGAGATGCAGATTTTCCCTCATGCGATCCTGGGTTGAGGCGTTTAGGTGACGTATCGCCACTTGAGTTGCCGCACTCATCGAAAAAGTACCGCGGTCGAGTTGACCTGGTTTTTGAAGTCACTGGAGATGGAAAAGTTGTAAATCCCCGTATCTCGTTCTCTAACATCCATTTCCAGGGCGAAGATGCCTTGCCTCAAGGCGAGTACGAGGAGGTTCTACTCGCCTCTGTACGCGCCTGGAGATTCCAGCCACCCCCTATGACCTGTGTGATGCAGAGCGGAGCATGGTTTGACTAATTGCCATGATTAACTTCCGCAACAATCTGCAGTGCGTTGGGGCGGTTCGCTGGCATGTAGATGGTCGGCAACCGGCAGTAGTCATCACCGTTGCAAGTTGCGGTAAATTTCGTGCTTTCCCCTTATTACGTTATTGCCGGGCTTCGCTCATCGCGCTTGTCTTCGGCGTCACCACGCAACGCTGCGTCGCTGGGCAAGCTTCATCCAGCAAGCTGTGGCACACTCAGTCAAGGCGCCAGTGTTGGGGAGAATGGTTGCACCATCCAACACGGTGCTGCGCCAGCACCACCACATCGCCCTTCACCACGTAGCTGCGTTGCCTACATGCCGCCTCGCCCTTGCCGGGGCAGCCATCGCTGTCGTTGAGCAGGTATAGACGTGGCACCACAACCTTTGCGAGTGAAAATGCTGACGGGCTGCTGGTGAATAAGCCGTTGCGGCACACTGCCGCGTCGGCATCGCTGGGCGCGGCGTGCGCGATCGCCGAGACAGCCAACAGAACCATAACCAGGCCTTGTGCATCGCGATCACTCATCAGGTGGAGCACTAGTGTGGCCTAACGCCGGTGTGCGTTGTACATCGTGTGCTCGTGCACAGGCCGTTGTCGTACTCGGCAACAACCTCAAGGATGTGCGCAACCTTTGCAGCAACCAACTTACGATCTTGCAGACGACGATTGCTACCTGCCCATCTCAGATCGGCAGCGCACTCAGCTTGCGGCGCAGATAATTGCTGATCGCGCGGCTGGCGGATTTGCCTCGCCACGACGCCCAGCACAGGTACAAGCCTACGGTGCGTTCGCCGCCGCGATGTCCAAGCCCAAACCAGGTGCGATCGGGAGGAAACGCGTCGCGTTCGGGGCAGTGGATATCGTTGTAGTACGAGTGCAGCTAGGAAGCCTCTGAGACCCTCGCAGTGCCCGATACTCTTAGACCATCTGGTTGACCGCTAAAGCGTTCGGATTCGCTGGGCGCGTAGTCGACGGTCAAGAATTTCGTTCATATATCAATAGCGTCCCGATAATGATGATGCATGACTGACTCGCCGGACCGAAAAGATCGCAGCTGTGGAATTTCTGGTACACATATTTTGGTACCGTTGTGCACGGAATGCTGAAGGCAAACCACAGATGCCTGCGCACGCGTGCGCAAAGTTACAGTGATACGGAGCTTAGTCGATCACCACATAAGAACCTGATTTCCTGTTAGAGAAAAGTTTATTGAGTGCCAGATAACCGCGCCTGACACGCAGGTGCAGCTCGCCAAGCTGGTGGCTCGCATGGTCCATCGTAACGATATTTTTTTTCCATCATGCATCGTTGTAAAGAATCAAACGCCTCGTTATTTCTTTCCATAAAGCTAGAATTGCTTTCGTTAGCTCTGCGTTGAGCGTTGATGTAGCCTCCGCGCTCATCTCCACCGCACTCTAACCAAGCGTTCTTCAGATCGCCGGCTTGCATCTCAGTATTGCTCCAGTAATCTCTGAGGGGAGTCGCGTGATACAAAGCCTTCTCCGCCTCCTTGTCGCACAGCGCAAGTGGTGTCTGTGGTCCACATATGCGTCCGTTTCCAATAACGCAACCGGAAATCTGCAGGATTAGTAAAATAAAGATTGAGCGAACTATGATCACAGAGACCCCGATACAAGCTTTGAAATTGCATTCCAGACATCAGGCGGAAGTGCTTTGGCCATGGCAAATGGTGCTGCTACCGGAATAGCTGCTACCGTCCATGCCTCGTGAAATATTTTTACAGCTGCAGGTCTATCGCGAAGCGCGTTTCCCTGGGAATCGTATAAGCCAGCCAATTGGCCGCCTATCATGTCGTGCGGACCGGCAAACTGTTCTATCAGTTTATCCTGCCACGAACCTGCAGCGTATGGCTTGCCTACCAAGGTCCCCTGTATTCCTTGAA
Organism: Xanthomonas sp. NCPPB 4467; assembly: GCF_041475665.2. Taxonomy (NCBI): domain Bacteria; kingdom Pseudomonadati; phylum Pseudomonadota; class Gammaproteobacteria; order Lysobacterales; family Lysobacteraceae; genus Xanthomonas; species Xanthomonas sp. NCPPB 4467. The sequence goes on from NZ_CM191260.1 coordinate 211,349, forward strand.
TACCTCCGGTGAGTCCGCCCAACTTCTTACCTTCTTTACTATTCAGGAATTCTGAAAGAGACTTGCCAGCTGTCTTGGCGTCCCATTGAACATAACCGTCGACGATTGCCAATGAACCATCCGGATTTTTCAAGCAACGCCCATTATCAGGCCCGCACAGCGCATCCAAGTCGATTCGGGTGCCTCCCAATTTATACCTATCATTATCAACGCCCACACTTGGGCCATTCTCATTGTTAAGTACATTCGGGTCTTTTGACGTGGGATCGACGACTGCAGCACCGGGATCTATGACGCCTGCAAACGTCGAAGAACTCTCTTTCATTTTTTCACGCATCCAGTCTGCGGCAGAGCTTAACCCTTCTTTAGAGATAGCTCCAGTCGTCGATCCTGTCACCGCGCCAATCAGGATATTCAGCATCTTTTCTTGCGTCTCGATTTCATCCAGCTCAGTCGCAATTGCTGCAACTTCTTCAGGGGTCTTCGCTTGCTGCTCACGTTTGCTCAACGCATCCTTTTTAGAGCCTACATAACTGTTCACGGCACCGCGGGCCTGTTCAGTGAAGGTCGCAGTGATCTGTGCCTCGTTACGTACTTTTTCTGCCAAGGCAACAGGATCCCAATTCTTTGTCAGAGCTGCTGCGCTGTCCCCGGTCAATACATCGCGATTCAGTCCTGCAAGGACTGATTCGACACCTGCGCCCGTCAGCGCGAGTTGCGAGTTGGTATCGGTGATGGTTAGTGCCCCTCCACTGATGCCACTGCTTGTCACGCTTGTTTCGCTTCCTTTCTCGCTGGCAAAGCCAGGTGCCCCCAGGCTAGTGTCATCGCCAAAGTTCTGGACTGCCCACGTACTTCCCTTGTCGACAGTAGAGGGAGTCTGACTCCCGGGATGTGTCTCTTTGTCGTTGCCTTTTTTGCCGTCAGAGCTGTATCCACCCGAGAGGCTGATGCCCTTGGCCTCATAGCGACTGGTGTTGGTGATGTCGCTCACCGTGAGCGTACCGGTCTGCAGGCGGTTGACGCCGACGTCTACGGCCGCCTGGGTGCTGGCGATCACGCCGCCCTTCAGGTCTGTATTGCCGCCCACGCGGATGTTGAAGCCGCCATCGCCGGCCTGGATGCCGCTTTGCTCGGTGACGCTGGCGAAGTCGCCATTGACCTTGTTGCTGCTATAGCTGGCGCTGGCACTGAAGCCAAGACCGAAAGTCACGCTGCCGCCGATCGCCTTGTCCTTGCTGGCATAGGTGCTGGTGTCCTGCAGGCTCTCGATGGTGAGGTCGCCACCGATGTCGGCCAGCACCGTGTCGGCGGATAGCACCGCGCCCTTCAGGGTGGTGTCGTTGCCGCTGATGATCGTTGCGGTCTTGCCCGCCGACAGATGGCTGTTGCGCTGGGTCATGTCTTCGCCGTCCGCCTTGCCACGCGAGCCGCTGGCACTGGCGGTAATACCGGCGGCCATCCCGTCTGGGCCGTAAGTGACCGCCACGCCGATCGCCGCGCTCTTGCTCTTGCTGGTGCTGTGCTGCTCGAAGGTGTCCTGCGCTGCCTCCAGGGTGATGTTGTTGTCGGCGGCCAGCAGCAGGGTGTTGCCGGCTTTGATGTCGCTGCCGCGCACCAGGAGGTTGCTGTCTTGGCCACCGCCGGTGGCGATCAGGTTGACGTTGCCGCCGGCCTGCAGCGTCGAGCCCTTGGAAGTAGAGCTACGCTGCTTGGTCTCGCTCTCGCTCTGGCTGCCGCCCACCGTGACCGAGATGCTGACATTGGCCGCTTGTGCGGCGCCCTTGGCGGTGTCGGCGTTCATGACACTGCTGGCGGCCTGGCTTGCGCCATAGGCGCTGTAGGCTGCCGAAGCGCCCGCTAACGCCTGCATGCGCGAGTCGCCTTCGGCCTTCTTGCCAGCCTCGCCACCGTTCACTGCTGCCTGGGCGAGATTGAGCGCGGCTGCACTCAACGTCACCGACAAACCGCCTTGCTTGAACTCGGTACGCTGTTCGCTGCTTGAGGTGTCATGCACCTCGGTGATGGCGATGTCCTTGGCCTTGGCGGTGATGTCGCCCTGCAGCGCCATCACATCGCTACCTGTGATCGCCAGTGTGTTGCCGGCGACCAGGGTGACGTTGCCCTCCAGGCTACCGACCGTGGTGCCGGTGTGGCTGACATCGGCGATGTCGGCCTCGGTCTTGACGGTTTGCTTGCCGATGGTGAAGCCGATGCCGCCGCTACCGAACAGGCCGGTTTTCACCGTCTTTTTGTCATGCGCTTCGCTATGCGTGCTCTGTGCTGTTTCCAGGGTCAGGTTGTTGCCTGCCGCCAGGACGACGTCGCCGGTGCCGACGATCTGCGTACCTTGCGACAGCAGATCATTGCCTGCCGCGACGGAGATCCGCTCGCCGCTGAGCGAGCTGGTCATCGCCAGGCTGTCATGGCTCTCATCATGTGTCGTGACAGTCTTACCAGACAGGGCTTGCTTCTTGCGGACCTCCTTCTCCACCACCGCATCATGCTGCTCCTGCGTGGCGAGTAGCGTGATGTCGTTGCCGGCCGCCAGCGCGATGCCGCCGGTCTGGCTGGCCGCTGCGGTGGAGGCCAGGGTGAGGTCGCGGCCGGCCTGCATGACGATATCGCCGCCGGCACCGAGCTGGGTGCCGCGCACGGTTTCGTCGTAGGTCGAGGTGGCCAGCGAGTTGCTCTTGGTGACCGTGCTGCGATCGCGCGAGCTGCTGTCCACGGCCGCGACGCTGTTGATGTCGCGCCCGGCCTGCAGAGCCAGGACCTTGCCGGCACCGACCTGCGCTGCGGTCAGAGTGAGATCGTTGCCGGCGGCCAGCACCACGCTGCCCGCGCCCTGCACGGTGGTGCCGAGGTGGGTGGTCTCGCTGCTGCGCTGGAAGTTACGGCCGTTGGCGGTGGTGTCTGTACTATTGGAGAGCGTCTGCGTGCTGAGGGTGAGGTTGTTGCCTGCCACCAGTTGGGTGACGCCGTCGGTGCCGGCGTTGCGAATCTGCGCCGCCTGCAGGTTGACGTCGCGGCCTGCCACGACCGACAACACGCCGTTGCCGTTGGCACCGGTGACGTACAGGCCGGCCACACGCTCAAGTTGGGTGGTGGTGTATTGGTGATAGCCGCCGCCGCTGAGTGTTTCCACGGTGGAGGCAACGGTGATGTCGCCGACCGCCTGAACGCTCAGCGCATCCACTGCACTGACGCTGGCGCCTTCGATGCGGATGTCGCTGGCCGAGCGCAGCCCTACCTGGTCGCCGCTGATGCTGCCGCCCAGGTGCTCGATGCGGCCGGCGTCGATGGACACCAGCTGACGGCCGGCAATGGTGCCGGTGTTTTTCAGGCCGCCGGCCAGGGTGACGTCGACGTTGGCACCGGCTAGCAGCGCGCCGCCGGCGTCCAGGTCGCCGGGGCGCAACCGCAGGTAGACCTGCGGTACGAGGGCGGTGGTGGTGCTGCCGTCGGGCAGGGTGACGGTCTGCTCCACCAGCCAGACGATGTCGCTGGTGAGCTGGGCCATCTGCGCGTCGGTCAGTGCTACGCCCGGACGCAGGTTCCAGGCCTTGCCGACGGTGGCGCCGGCATCCAGCAATGCCTGGTACTGGGCTTCGTCGCTCTTGTAGCCTTCCAGAAAACGCCGGCCAGTGAGTTGGCCGATCTGCTCGCGCACCAGCTTTTGTTCGTAGAAGCCATCGCCCAGGCGCTTTTGCACCGCATCGGCGGAATACCCCATCTGATTGAGCAGATAGTCCGAGCCCAGCCAGCTGCGGTAATCGGCGAACTGCGGGTCGGTTTCGACCAGATAGTTGCCGCTGGCGGGCCTGAGCGTGAACAGGCTGCCGCTGGGTGCGCGGGTATCGGGCGTGCCCATTGCGATACGGTCCGGCGAGCCGCCGGCCGCATCGACCACGCGTGCGCCCGTCACCGGGCCGCTGCTCCCGACGCCGCCGACGTTGCCGGCGCCGCTCTGTCCTGCGGTCTGCGTTGCCGCCGCCAGCGCGCGGTCGGCGGCATTGGTCGCCACGCCACCCGGGCCGGCAATGCCACCCATGCCGGTGCCGGTGGGCGCTGCTTGCGACCCGCGAATATTGAGGTTGGCAACTGCTGCGCCATCGCGCACGTTGGGTGCGTCGCGCCCCTGGTTGAGGTTGCTCACATCGCCGACATCGATGCTCAGCGTGCCGCCGCTGGTGAGCTGGCTCCCGATCTGGCCAATCTGCTCGGAGATGGAGGGATTGCTCCAGCTCCGGGTGGTGCCGTTGTAGGCGGTGGTGACGTTGCTGAAGCTATGTGTGCGGAACAGGGTGTAGGCGAGGTTGGTGATACTGGCGGTACGCGTCAGCCCGGTGATCGCCAGATCGCCGCCAGCGGCGATGCGTGCGTATTCGTTGCGTAACGCATCGGTGCCGATCCGCAGGGTGCCGCCGGCCTGGATGACCGCCTCTGGTCCTGCACCCGGCTGCAATACATCTTCGACCACGGTACGGGTGGCCATGCGATAACGCTCGTTGTCATTGAGCCTGCCGCCACCGGTGCCCTGCGGATTCATCAGGATGTGATCGGGATCGGTATAGGCGAACTGCGCCCATAGCTGCACGCAATTGGTGGTGCAGTTGCCGTAGGCGTTGGAGTACTGCAAGGTGTCGCTGTTATAGCGAAACGCCGGCGAGCCGGGCTGGATCTGCGACAGCTCTCGGAACGGGTCGTCCGCGCCCGCGGTCACCTGGTCCGGATTGACCTGGTTGTCCTGGCGGCCGGTGTAGTAGATGGTCAGCGTGCCCGATTGCGAATTCAGGCGCGATCGTTCGCCCGTGGCTTGATACATGCCGCCGCGTGCGAAGAAATAAGCGCTGGTCTGTGGCGTGACGCGGATGACCGCGCGACGCACCTGGTAGCCGTCCGGGGTGGTGTAGGGCGTGTCCTCAAGAATATCGTCAGGACTGAGATAGTAGATCTCGAGGGCCGCGTAATTGCTGGTCGAACGAATATTGGACGTGTCGTTCTCGCCGTTGTTACGCCAGGTCGGCTGATCCAGGCGCACCGGCGCCAGGGTGGTAGTGGTTTGAGTCACCACCACGTTCTGGCGAATATTGTTGACTGTGGTCGCTTGCAGATCGAGATCGCCGGCTACGTCGATCACAGCGCCCAGGTTGTCGATCTGCCGTGCCACGCCGGTGGCCAGGCGATTGCCATCCAGGCTGCCGCCAATGGCGGCATCGCCATCGCTATAGATCAGGCCACGATCGGTATTGGTCAGTTGACCCACGCCCAGGTCCAGGCGCTCGCGTGCGGCCACCGTGGCCACGCGGGTGACGCCGGCAATGGTTTCGGCACGGTTCTGCAGCAGACCGGCGGCGATTGCGACGTGGTCGCCATACACGCGTCCGGTGCCGACGTTGTCCAGCGTGGCGGCTTCCAGGTGGGTCACCGCACCATCGATCAGCCCGCGGTTGACCAGCTGGCCGCCGGTCTTGATGTGCGTGATGCCCTGGCTGCTGATCTCGCCATTGGCGGCGTTGTCGACGTTGCGCGCAGCCAGGTCGAGATTGCCTGCACGCAGGATGCCTTGATTGGACAAGTCGCCATCGGTCTGGATGGCCAGGGTGCCGTTGGCGCTCATCTCGCCGGTGTTGGTCAGGCCTTCGCGCAAGCTGAGGGTGAGATTGCTCTGCGACTGCAGTTGCCCGTCGCCGCTCAGGTTGCGTGCGGTCACGCTCTGGTTGCCGTCCGACCGCAGCAGGCCGGCGCTGTTGGCGACTGCATCGGCACGCATGTCCAGGCTGCCGCCAGAGGAAATCTGGCCGCCTGCATTGTTGAGCGATGACGTCAGTTGCAGGTTGCCTGCAGCGTCGGTGATGACTTGTCCTTGGCGGTTATCCAGCGATTGCGCCTGCAGCTGCAACTGCCCGGCCTGCAGACCCAGTGCGCCGGTGCCGCGCGTGGTGCGGTTATCCACGGTGGACGCATGCAAGGTCAGTACGTTGCCTGCAGCGACCAGGCCCGCTTGGTTATCGAGCGCACCGTTCAAGGTCAGGTCGACGTTCTGCCCCGCCTGCAGTCGGCCACCGACGTTATTCATGCTCGTGCTGGTGAGCGCGAAATTGCCTGCGGCGCTCAAGGCCCCAGCGGCGCTGTTATCGACGCTGGCGACCGTCAGGCGTGCATCGCCTTGCGCAAACACCGCACCGCCACGGTTATCCAATGCACCGCCATCTACCTGCAGACGGCCGCTGGCGAGAATGCCGCCATTGCTGCCGGAGCCGGTATTGGTAATCGCTTGGCCATTGGTTTGCAGCAACAAGGCTGCTTGCGACTGCAGTCGACCACCGGCGTTGTTGAGTGCGCCGCTGCGAATCTCCAGCGTGCCGACCTGGCTGCCGATGGTGCCGCCGACGTTGTCCAGCAGTTGCGCCCGCGTATCGACCGCCGCGCTGCCGCCGATGATGTTGCCGGCGCGGTTGGAAAGACCGGCCGCTTCCAGGCGCAGTGCGTTGGTCGCCTGGATGGCGCCGCCGTTGTTGCCCATGGCGTTATCGGTGACGAGCGTGAGGTCGGTACCGGCGACGACGTTGCCGGCCGCGTTATCGAGGGTGCCGGCATCCAGGACGAGTTGAGCTGCACTGGACACCACACCCTGGCTGCGATTGTCGAGCAATCCGTCCACGTCCAACTGCAACATGCCGCCGGCTGCGTGCAAGGTACCGGCCTGGTTGTCGATGCTTGCAGCGGCGACACGCCCGTCACCGGCCAGCAGGATCTTGCCCCGCTGGTTGTGCAAGGCGTGGTCGATGTTCAGCATGGACTGCCCCGCACCTGCGGCCTGCAGCGTCCCCTGGGTATTGATGAGCGTCTGTGCGCCGATTGCCAGCACACCGTTGCCTCCGATGGTGCCGCCGGTGTTGTCCAGCGTGTTGCCAACGCTCAGCCGCAGCTGCTGGTTGCCGCTTGCCGACAGTTGGCCGCCTGCGGTGGTGAGGTTGCCGGTGTCCACTGCAATGGTGCGTGCAGAGGTGGTGGCATTGCGCAGATCGGTGCTCTGGCCGGTCACGTGCAGGCTGCCGTTGCTGATCAGCTTGCCCGCGTTGCCGGCAAGTGTCTGTGCATCGATCTGCAGTTGGCCGCTGCCTGCGTGCTGGATCGTGCCCTGTGTGTTGTCCAGCACATCGCTGGTCAGCGACAGGTCGCCATTGCCTGCAATGGTGCCGCCGGCATTGTTCACTACATTGGCGCGGAGAGTGCTTGCCGTGCTGCCACTGGCGACGATGCGTCCGCCGCGGTTGTCCAGGGTCTGTGCCTGCAGCTCCACGCTGTCTGCACCGATGGTTGCGTCACGGTGATCGATCGCGGTTGCTGCCACCGACAGCGCGCCGCCGGTCACGATGGTGCCCTTGCTGCCGTCCAGCCGTGTGACGGCGATCTCCAGACCACCGGTACCGGAGTGGCTGAGCGTTCCGTCCTGATTGATCAGCCGATCTGCACCGATGTGCAGGGTATTGCCGTTGCTGGCAATGCGGCCGTTTGCATTGTCCAGTTGCCCGCCGATGTCGAGACGGCCGCCGGCGCTGCCAGCGGCCACCAGGGTTCCGCCGCGGTTGGACAGTGCCGCTGCCTGCACGGCGAACGCGCCGTTGCCGGCAATAGCGCCGCCATCGTTGTTGAGCGCACCGGTCAGGGTGAGGCGCAACGCATCGGTACCGGTGGCACTCAGCTGGCCGCCTGCGGTGCTGAGGTTGCCGGCATCGACAACGATGCGCTCGGCCTGGGTGGTGCTGCCGGCGCCAAGAGCGAGGTCGCCGCCGTCCAGCTGCAGCGTCCCCAGGCTGAGCAATTTACCGCCTGCGCCCTGGAGCGTATCGGCGTCGACGTTCAAGGTGCCGGTACCGGCGTGTTCGATGGCGCCGCCACGGTTGTCCAGCGTGGAGGCACGTGCGGTGAGGTTGCCACTGGCGGCGAGGCGGCCGCCCTGGCTGTTGTCCAGCAGATTGCTTGCAGTGACCTGCAATGCAGCGCCATTGGCCGCAACGACCGTGCCGCCGCGATTGATCACGCTGCCGGCTTGCAGCTGCACCGCGCCATTGCCGGAAATCGTTCCGGCGCTGTTGTCCAATGTGCCGCCCACGACCAGGGCGGCCTGTTCGCTGCCTGCCGCCAGGATCGCGCCACGCTGGTTATCGACGGAGCCTGCAACGATGTTGATGCCTGCATTGCTGGCAAGATTGCCATCGCGGTTGTCCAGGCTGTCGCGCACGGTCAGTCGCAGCGCCTGATCGCCCAGCGATGTCAGGCGGCCGCCCGCGGTACTGAGCGTGTCCGCAGCGATGCCAATCTGCTGGGCGGACGTGACGCCCTGCGCAAGATCGATGCGCCCGCCATTGATCGCCAGCCCACCGTTGCTGATCAGGCGTCCTGCGCGGCCCTCGAGTGCGGTGGTATCGATGGTCAGCATGCCGCTACCGGCCTGCTGAATCTGGCCACCCGCGTTGCCCAACGTGCCAGCGCCAAGACGCAGATCGCCATTGCTGGCAATGGTGCCGCCATCGCCGTTGTCGAGGCGGTCACGGACTTGCAACGTCGCCGGTTGAATGCCGGTCGAGAGCAGCGCGCCACCACGGTTATCGACGCTGGTTGCCTGCAGGTCGAGCTGTGTGGTGCTTACCGTGGCATTGCGGTGATCCACCGCACCTGCGCGCCAGGTGAGCGCGCCCGGTGTGGCGATGCTGCCGCCGGCACCGGACCAGTCCTGCGCCGACAACGTCAGACCTTGCGTTCCGGCGTGTTCGATGCGGCCCTGCGCATTGACCACTGCCTGTGCGCTGAGTTGCAGCGCTGCCGCATTACTGGAAATTACGCCGCCCTGGTTGTCCAGCAGCCCGCGCACCTGCCAGGCGGTCGCCGCACCGCCGGCATGACGCAGTTCACCGCCTCGATTGCTCAGCGCCTGTGTGTCCAGACCGAGTGTATTGGCCACCGTGAGGCGGCCCTGGTCGTTGACCAAGGCGCCAAGCTGCAGATCGGCATCGCCATAGACGGCGAGCGTGCCGGCGCGATTGCTCAGGTCGCCGCGTGCGCTGAGTGCGGACACGCCCAACCGCCCGCCACTGTTGTCCAGCCCATTTGCAGCAGACAGCGACACCAAGCCGCCTCCGTTGATGCGGCCACCATCGTTGTCCATCAGGCCGGAGACGGTCAGCGCGCCTGCGGCAAGCGGCACGATGCCAGGCGTCGGCACGCTGACGGGAGGCGGTGTACCGCCGTTTCCACCGTCGGTGCTGCCATTGTTGCCGTTGCCGCTGTTGTCGCCACCGGTGCCGGGCGTTGCACCGTCGCTTGGCGCGACGGCGGCGATTGCGCCGATGCTGCCATCGGCACGGTTACGCACACTGCCGGCATTCAATGCCAGTGCCTGCACGCCGGTCTGCTCGATAGTGCCGTTCTGGTTACGTAATGCAGCCGCATCGATCTGTAGCCGTTGCGCATTGAGCACGCCACCGCTGTTGTCCAGATCGGCCACTGTGGACGCGCGCAATTCGCGCGTGGCGCTCAGCGTGCCGGCATTGGCGATACCGCCAGTTGCGGTGATGCGCGTGTCTTGCCGCGATTGCAAGGCACCGGTGTTTTCCAGCCGGCCATCTACCGTGACGACCAGTTCGCCGGCTTGCGCACCGATGTTGCCGGCATTGCGCACGCCGACGCCGCGTTCGTTGCCGACCAGCCAGATCTTGTTGGCAAACATGCCGCCCAGCGCGCCGACGTCCAGTGCGAAGGTGGGTGCCTGACCGGTGGCGGCCTGCGGCGCGATGCGTGCCTGGTCGGCACTGACCACGTTGTTGCCCAGGCTGGCCTGCAGCTGATTTGCCCAGATGCCGGCGTTGACCTGCAGCGAGCGGGTGATCAGATCGGTGTAATCCGCGCCGCTGGTATCCAGGCCCGCACCGCCCACCTGGATGGCGCCGCCGGTCACACGGTAGCCTTCCAGCGCCCCGCCGGAGAGGATGGGTGTGCCGGTGGTCAGCGTCACCCGGCTGGCGTTGAGGAACCCGCCACCGTCGACCTGGATGCCGGCTGGATTGGCAATAATCACTTCTGCGCGAGGCCCGGCGACTTCCACGTAGCCATTGAGCCGGCTCGCCGGCCCGTTGACCTCATTGAGAATCACCCTGGCGCTGCCCGTGGCCAACCACGGGTTGCCCTGCACCCAGCCGCCCATTTGGGTCTGTGTCTGTCCACGGGCATTGTTGAGGATGGCGCCTTCGCGGCCGACGTCGAACTGCGAATAGCGATTGCGCGACACGCCTGCGGCCGACGGCGTGGTGATGTTGACCATCGGCACGCCATTGGGAGCGGTCAGGACCGTCGGGCGCTCGCCACCTGGCGCGGCTGGATCGGCCACGATACGGCCAGCCGACTGTGCCTGAGCAAGGTCGATGACACCGACCAAGCCTAGCGCGCACAACATCGCAAACTGCAGTGGCTCCATCGTGAGCCTGTGCGCGCGCGTAGCGGCAACACCCGTGCTGCCACCCGGTGCACGGACCAACTCGGATGCCACTTGCCACACGCGCAGCGCGCGGTTGAAGACCAGACGGTAGACGCGATTCATGTCACTAATCCTTGTGGAATGTTTAGTAGCGCCAGGACAGGCTGAAGCCGAACGTGGTGTAGTCAGTCGGGAAGTTCGCGGGTTTTTCCAACGCGGCGCCGACGAACCCGTCTAGGGAGACGTGTTGCCATCCTCCGCGCAGGCCCAGGCTCATGCCGGCCAGATGGTCGCCGCTCTGAAAGCGCGCGGACTGCCCACCGATGTGGCCGTAATCGGCGCCCAGATACGTTTCTAGCCCGCCACCGAGTGCCAGGCTGAGGTCATTGCGTAGCGACCAGCCACGGTCGCCGCTGAGCGTCAATTCGCCATCGAACCCGCGCACGGTGAAGCGCCCACCGATCGCAAAGCGGTCCTGCGGCGCCAATGGCGTGCGGTTCCACTGCGCGCGCCAGGAGGCGCTGTAACGCAGACGTTGAGAGCCAAGTTGGAACGGCACCGTCAGCTGGGCATCGGCGACGATGAGTTTCATGCGCGAGGTGCCTTCGAGCGGAATCGACGGGTCGAACGCGCGCGCAAGTTCTTCCGGAGCGCGCAATGCATCGAACGCACCGGTGCCGCGTCGATACGCAACGCTTGCATCCAGGGTGACTTTGCCAAGGAACTGGCGGTGGTTCAGGCCAACTTCCCAGCCGGCGGTGCGCCGCCGTTGCACTTCGATTTCGGTGTCGTCGATGGCGCTGGTGGACTGTCGCCACCAACCGCGCCCATACGCCCCGAACTTGATCGTGGCATTGCGAAATAGCAGGCGATCGATGCGCGCTTCGGCAGTGCGACTGCGCCCGCTGTAATCATAGGTCTCGATCGCGCCGGCCACTGCCTGGCTGTAGTCGTATGCGCTGGCGGTGACGCCAAACAGCCAGTAGTCGTAGGGCACGTCGTAGTGCACCGTCCAGCTATCGGTGTCCTTGCCGGCACCATTGAACACGCCCTTGCCGAGGCTGACGTAGAACAACTCGTTGAGGCCCAGGGGATTGTCGAGCGACAGTGTTCCGTTTGCCTGCAGTTTGCCGGTGGCGTCGCTGCCGGCATCGTCCAGGCTCAGGCTGGCACGCACACGTGACCGCTGTTGCCACGCAATGGCCAGGTCGCTCTCTCCCGGGCCGGTTCCCTGGCCTTCGGCAGGAGCGATCTGGATGTCGGCAACCACGGTCGGCACACGCTGAAAATTCTCCAGGCCCTGCTCGATGTCGCGCAGATTCAGCAGATCGCCGCGACGTGCAGGCACAGCATTGGCGATCGCTGCACGTGCGGATGTCGGGTCGCTGAAGCGGGCGGCATGCACACGCCCGGGGACCAGCGACAACGTCAAGGTGCCGCCGGTGAGATCCTGCGGCGCGGCTAGCACGCGCGTGGTCACATAGCCGCGTGCAATGACCGCGTTCTGCACACGCTTCATCACCAGGTTGATGCCGTCGGTGCCCAGGCAGCGACCAATGGCGGGGTCTTGCCGAGGGTTGGCAGCTTTCAATGACCAACGGAATTCATCCGCAGCCTGCCCATCGAGCACGATGCGCTCGATCCGAAAGCACGGCGATTCATTGGTTGGAAGACGCTCGACGCCATCGTCCGGGGCGCGTTTCAGGCGAACATCCGGCCGCGCTTCCTGTTGCTCGCGCAGAACGCGTTCGCGCTCCTGCTGCCGCAACAACTCCTGCGCGGCGGGATCGACGATCTGTTGCGCAGAGACCTGGGCTGCCGTGCCCGCAAAAAGCGCAATACACCACGTGGCACGCATGCGTGCCCTTCCCTTTTTGCCTGAATCCATGTGCAGATGACCGCCCAACTCGATAACGACGTACTGACGCCTCCGCGCCGCCCCTAACGGTATTTTAATGCAAACGGAAGAGCTTGCCTGTAGGAAAAATCCTGACGTATTGCGTGGGCGCCATATAACTGGCTATCAATCTGAAAAATTTAAACCGGCTACGATAAAGAGCAGACTCAAAGTAAGCCTTTTTTCGGGAACTTGTACGGCTTGGGGCATGGCAAGAAGCAAAGAGATATCTGGGGAACTGCATCTGCGCTTATAGAGAGGGGTGCACTGCCAAGCAATGGCATATCTGTTGTTTAATAGCCGCATACCGAAATATTTTATATATATATTTTAATTTTCTCTTAAAAATAAGGCGCAACTGCCAGCTCAATTAGAGTGAATCTGGGGAGGCCAAGCCCCAAGTGGGAAAACTCCGTGAGCCACCCGTGCGCACCGCCGGTAGAAAATTTTTTCTAAATTTTCTACCGGCGGTGCCGATAAGGGCATGCCGAGCATGTTTTCCTTGATTTCTTGCCTGGTGCGGCTCGCCTGTCTTGAGCTGCCACTCTATATCTGTTGTGAGGGCTTTCATGGACAGACATCGCTTTCGCAACTGCAAAGGTGCTACGGCGGCTCGGCGAACTACAGTGGGCATCTCTCAAGAAAATCACGCAGCGTCGAATTTCATGCTTGCGAAATCCGGCGGGTGCAGTTGCGGGTTTACATGAGGTATCCGAAGCCGATGCAGTTTTTGTGATTTAAAAATCTGAGTCAGGCTTGGAAAAGTGACATATGGAATGGCTCTGCCGAAGCCGAAAATCTTGTCTTTCGATCATTTAAAGGAAAAATAATGAGGCATGTCGTACTGAGTTTGTGCGTGTCATCCGTTTTGCTTGCCGGACTGGCTGGCTGCGCGACGGAAAGCCACCAGAACATCAGGCCGCAAACCGTGGCTACCGCAGGGACGTCATATTCGGGCGTTCGCGCTCCGATCGCGGTGGGCAAGTTCGATAACCGGTCGTCCTTCATGCGCGGTCTGTTTGCCGACGGTGCCGATCGTCTCGGTAGCCAGGCCAAGACCATTCTTGTCACGCATCTGCAGCAGACCAATCGGTTTCGTGTTCTCGACCGCGACAACATGGGCGAGATCAAGCAGGAAGCGCAGATCAAGCAACAGGCGCAGCAACTCAAGGGTGCCGACTACGTGCTGACGGGCGATGTCACCGAGTTTGGTCGCAAAGAAGTGGGTGATACGCAACTGTTCGGCATCCTCGGGCGTGGCAAGCAGCAAGTGGCGTATGCAAAAGTCAGCTTGAACGTGGTCGATAGCACGACGTCCGAAGTGGTGTATTCGGTCCAGGGCGCCGGCGAATACTCGCTGTCGACGCGTGAGGTTGTCGGCTTCGGCGGCACGTCGAGCTACGACTCCACACTCAACGGCAAGGTACTGGACCTGGCTATCCGCGAAGCGGTCAATAGTCTGACCGCTGCCATCGACTCCGGCGCATGGAAGCCGGCCAAGTAATCAGGGAATAAAACAGTCATGAAGAAGATGTCTTATGCAAGGCGGTGTCTGAGCGTCTGTGCGCTACTGGCATTGACGGCGTGTGCCCACCAGTCGGCGTCGCTGTATCAATGGGGAAGTTACCAGGATCAGGTCTACAGTCACTTCAAGGGTGGGAGTCCTGAGCAACAAATTCAGGCACTGGAGAAGGACATGCAGGTAATGCAGTCCTCCAACAAGAGCACGCCGCCGGGACTGCGCGTCCATTTGGGCATGCTGTATGCGGAGACTGGCAATGACAGCAAGGCACAGGAGAATCTGATCGCCGAGAAAGCGCAGTATCCCGAGTCTGCGACATACGTCGATCTTTTGATGAAGAAGTTCCAACACGAAGGACAGTCGCGATGAAGAAAATGCTGAAATTAGCAGCTGTGGCAGCGGTTTCCCTGGTGATGGCTGCATGTGCAACCCAGCCTGTATCACGCGACTACACCGCGTACAGAGCCAGCAAGCCACGCTCTATTCTTGTGCTGCCGCCTGTGAGCAATGCGCCTGATGTGGATGCGAGCTTGAGCGTGCTGTCGGTGACGACGTTGCCGCTGGCAGAGGCAGGGTATTACGTGATGCCGGTGGCGCCGGTGTATGAGACGTTCAAACAGAACGGCATCACTGTAGCCGACGACGCGCAGAATGTGTCGACCGATAAGTTGCGGGAGATCTTCGGTGCCGATGCTGCGCTGTATATCACCGTTGACAAGTATGGTTCGGTATACCAGGTGATCAACAGCGTGGTGATTGTGTCGGCCAAGGCGAAGCTCGTCGATCTGCGTACCGGGACAACCCTGTGGCAGGGACAGGCACAGGCATCGAGCGGTGAGAATCAGAACAATGGCGGGGGTTTGATCGGCATGCTGGTTACCGCAGCGGTCAACCAGGTGATCAATCAGGTCACCGATCGGAGCCACCAGATCGGCAATGTCGCAAGCCAGCGTCTGCTCTCGACCGGCCATTCCGGTGGACTGTTGTACGGCCCGTACAACCCAAGGTACGGCACGGATTGATGCCAACGAATGCGCTGCCGTTTCGATGCGCCAGCGCATTCGTCCGGTGGTTACGGGCTGCAGGCGAGGCGCAAGTGGACACTGGCGTCGCGGTCGTGTGCAAGCAGTCCCGGTAGGCTCTTACGTACAGGCAACATGTGTTCTTTTTCACGCCTAATGTTGGTGCGAGCCCTTGATCTGACGACTCAAGTCGGTGCGCGTCCCGGGCGGACACAGTGGCAGCACTGGCCACTCCGCGCGTGGCGGACACGCATCCGTTGATAGACGGACCCTCACGCGGGTGCATCACCGCGGCCGCGCTTGTTTGATTTTCGTCAATTCCACCGACACACGGTATTCGCAATGGAAGTGCTTGACTGCAAGGGTCAAGAATCGTTGCGGAGTTGCGCATGAGTGCAGTCACGGTAGGAAAAGTCGGCCAGGCATCGGGTGGGCAGGGGCCGATCTGGACGGTAGTCGGACTGGTGCGCCTTAGACGCGCGCTGGTAGGCCTGCAGACCCGGGCGGCCCGGGTTGCTTCCATCGTCACGGTGCGTTCGCGCGCCGCTGTCTGCTGAGGGGGCGCCATGCGGATCTGTGTTCTCAATGAGGCGTCTTGGTCTGCCGGGCTGGAGCAGCGTTGTGTGGCGGCCCGTGAGGCGGGCTGCGACTACGTGGTGATGGCGGCGCCGTTCGCACGCGATGCGGAAGGGCGGTTGATCGAGCCGGCGGCCGGTGCCGACGCGCGGGACGGCCGTCTGCGCGAGGCGGTGCGGGCGGCGCGCCAGGCGGGTGTGAAGCTGCTGATCGACGTGCGTCTGGATGAAGTCGGCGGTGCCAGCGCGGTGGTGCGTGACAACCCGCAATGGTTTCGTGCGCGCAGCACCGCGGTGCCGGACCCGCGCCAGCCGCGCGCCACGCCGGAGGTGGCCGAGGCGCGCTTTACCTATGCGCAGGAAGGTGCCGCGCTGGTGGAGTGGTGGAGCGCGCGCCTACTGGAGTGGGTGGGGCAGGGCGTTGGCGGTTTCCGGTTGTTGCAGCCGCAACAGGTGCCGGCGCAGCGCTGGCGTGAGTTGATCGCGCGCGTGCACGCGCAGGCACCGGAGGTGGTGTTTGCGGCGTGGACGCCGGGGCTGGGCCTGGAAGCCTTGCAGCAATTGTCCGGTGCCGGCTTCGATGCAGCGTTTTCATCGCTGGCGTGGTGGGACGGGCGCGGCAGTTGGTTCTTCGATGAAGACACGGCGCTGCGTGCGTTGGCGTCGCAGGTCATCGCGGTGCTCGATGCGCCCGATGGCAAGCGTGCGGCCTCGCCCGAGCAGCACGGGCAACTGGCGTTGGCCTTGGGCGGTGCCTGGTTGCTGGACGATACGCAGCTGGAAGCGGTGCCGCCGTCGATACGCGCGACCGACGGCGCGCCGACCAGCAATGCCGGCCTGCGGCTGCGCCCGCTGCTGCGCGAATCCACCGGCTTGACCGCCATTGCGGTGGAACCGTTGGGCGGTCTGCCCGCCCTGCTATTGATCAATGGCGACACGCGGCATGTGGTGCCGGTGCCGGCATCGGATCTGTTGCGGCTGCTGGGCGATGCCGAGGCGTTGGTGGCCGAGGATGGCCGCACCTTGTCCGGCGCAACGCTCGACGCCTTGGAACCGGGCGAAGTGCGCGTGTACCGCAGCGTGCCGGCGCGACACGTGCTGGCGGTGCCGCGCATGCGCCCGCGTGCGCAGACGGCGGCCACTTGGCCACGGGTGTGCATCGAATCGGTGACGCCCTCGGTCGACAACGGCCGCTTCCCGGTCAAGCGCACGGTAGGCGACCGCATCTGCGTGGAAGCCGATGCCTTCTGCGACGGGCACGACCGCATCGCGGTGGCGGTGCTGTGGCGGCCGGCCGATGCCAAGACCTGGTCCAGTGCGCCGATGCGTGCGCTGGGCAACGACCGTTGGCGCGCGGAGTTTCCGCTCGAGCGCATCGGTACCTATGAATTCCGTGTGGAAGGCTGGCGCGATGTCTTTGCCACCTTGCATGCGGATCTGGAAAAGAAGCGCGCGGCCAACACGGTATTACCGGTCGATGTGCAGGAAGCGGTGGCCGTGGTGCAGGCCGCGCATGCGCGTAGCACCGGTGCGTTGGCCGAGCGCTTGCAGGCCATCCTCACCCGCATCGGTGCGCAGAGCGAGCCGCTGCAGCAGCTGGCCATCGTGCTGGAGCCGGACACCGCGCAGGCGATGGCATTGGCCGACGACAAGCCGTTCCGCTCCGAGACCCCGGTGACCTACCGGGTGGAATCGGAACGTCGCGCGGCGCATTTTGCCAGTTGGTACGAGCTGTTCCCGCGCTCGCAAAGCGGCGATGTGGCACGGCACGGCACCTTCGACGATGTGATCGGGCGGCTAGCGCACATCCGCGCGATGCACTTCGATGTGCTGTACATGCCGCCGATTCATCCGATCGGGGCGAAAAACCGCAAGGGCCGCAACAACTCGGTCACCGCCGTCGATGGCGAGCCGGGCAGCCCGTACGCGATCGGTGCCACCGATGGCGGCCACACCGAGGTGCATGCCGAGCTGGGTGGGCTGGAGGGCTTCCGTCGCTTGATCCAGGCCGCGCATGCGCATGGCCTGGAAGTGGCGCTGGACTTTGCGATCCAGTGCGCGCCGGACCATCCGTGGTTGCGCGATCACAAGGATTGGTTTACCTGGCGCGCGGATGGCTCCATCCCGTATGCGGAAAATCCGCCGAAGAAATACCAGGACATCGTCAATGTCGATTTCTACGCCAGCGGCGCGGTGCCGGACCTGTGGAACACGCTGCGCGATGCAGTGCTGTTCTGGGTCAACGAAGGCATCACCCTGTTTCGCGTGGACAACCCGCACACCAAGCCGTTCCCGTTCTGGGAGTGGTTGATTGCCGATGTGCGTGGGCGTCGCCCGGATGTGGTGTTTTTGTCCGAAGCCTTTACCCGCCCGAAGATGATGTACCGCCTGGCCAAGTGCGGCTTTTCGCAGTCGTATACCTATTTCACCTGGCGTAACCACAAGCACGAGCTGCAGGACTATGTGGAAGAGTTGAACGAAGGCGTGCCGCGCGAGTGCTTCCGCCCGCACTTCTTCGTCAATACGCCGGACATCAATCCGCTGTTCCTGCAAACCAGCGGGCGCAACGGGCATCTGATCCGCGCTGCATTGGCGACGACGTTGTCGGGCCTGTGGGGCATGTACCAGGGCTTTGAACTGTGCGAGGCCACGCCGCTGGCACCGGGCAAGGAAGAGTATCTGGACTCGGAGAAATTCCAGCTGCGCGCCTGGCCCGAGCGCGCGCCCGGCGACATCGTCGATGAGATCACCCGCTTCAATCAGCTGCGGCGCATGCACCCGGAATTGCAGTCGCATCTGGGCACGCGCTTCTATCAGGCGCATAACGACCAGGTGCTGTATTTCGGCAAGTTCCTGGATGCCGGGTATCTGTCGCGCAGCCGCAGCATGGTGCTGGTGGCGATCAACCTTGACCCGCATGCCGGCCAGGAGGCGGATATCGAAATCCCGTTGTGGGAGCTGGGCCTGCCCGATCACGCCACTGTTGCCGTGGAAGATCTGTGGGATGGGCACCGCTTCGAGTGGCAAGGCAAATATCAGCACATCCGTGTAGAGGCAGCGCGACCGTTCGCGTTATGGCGCATCCGCGCAGGAGAGGTCGCATGAATGCAGTTCCCGCTTTACAGGCCGACGCAGAACAATCGGCGGTGGTCGCAGATCAGCTTTGGTACAAGGACGCGATCATCTACCAGGTGCACGTCAAGTCGTTTTTCGACTCCAACGACGATGGCATCGGCGATTTTCCGGGGTTGATCTCCAAGCTGGACTACATCGCCGAACTGGGCGTGGACACCATCTGGTTGCTGCCGTTCTATCCCAGCCCGCGCCGCGACGACGGTTACGACATCGCCGAATACATGGCGGTGCATCCGGACTACGGCACCATCGCCGACTTCGAGCAATTGGTGGCGCAGGCGCATGCGCGCGGCATTCGCGTGGTCACCGAGCTGGTGATCAACCACACCTCCGATCAGCATGCGTGGTTCCAGCGTGCACGCAACGCGCCGGCCGGCTCGCCGGAGCGCGACTTCTACGTGTGGTCGGACACCGATCAGGAATACGAAGGCACGCGCATCATTTTTTGCGATACCGAAAAGTCCAACTGGACCTGGGACCCGGTGGCCGGCCAATACTTCTGGCATCGGTTCTATTCGCATCAGCCGGACCTGAATTTCGACAACCCCGCCGTGCTGGAAGCGGTGCTGGAAGTGATGCGCTTCTGGCTGGACCGCGGTGTGGATGGCCTGCGTCTGGACGCGGTGCCGTACCTGATCGAGCGCTCCGGCACCTCCAACGAAAACCTGCCCGAGACCCACGCCATCCTGCGCAAGATCCGCGCCACCCTGGATGCCGAATACCCGGACCGCATGCTGCTGGCCGAAGCCAACATGTGGCCGGAAGACACCCAGCAATACTTCGGCCAGAACGCAGACGAATGCCATATGGCATTCCACTTCCCGCTGATGCCGCGCATGTACATGGCGATCGCGCGCGAAGACCGCTTCCCCATCACCGACATCATGCGCCAGACCCCGGAGATTCCGGAGAGCTGCCAGTGGGCGATCTTCCTGCGCAACCACGATGAACTGACACTGGAAATGGTCACCGATTCGGAGCGCGACTATCTGTGGCAGACCTATGCCTCCGATCGCCGCGCACGCATCAATCTGGGCATCCGTCGCCGCCTGGCGCCGCTGCTGGAGCGCGACCGCCGCCGGATCGAATTGATGACCTCGTTGCTGCTGACCATGCCCGGCACGCCGGTGCTGTATTACGGCGATGAGATCGGCATGGGCGACAACATCCATCTGGGCGACCGCGATGGCGTGCGCACCCCGATGCAGTGGTCGATCGACCGCAATGGCGGTTTCTCGCGCGCCGACCCGGCACAGCTGGTGCTGCCGCCGGTGATGGACCCGCTGTACGGTTTTCAGGCGGTGAATGTGGAAGCGCAGATCCGCGACCAGCATTCGCTGTTGACCTGGACCCGCCGCGTGCTCAGCGTGCGCAAGCGCTATCAGGCGTTCGGACGCGGCGTGCTGCGCTTTTTGTATCCGGGCAACCGCCGCATGCTGGCGTATCTGCGCTGCTATCAGGACGAAACCGTGCTGTGCGTGGCCAACCTGTCGCACACACTGCAGGCGGTGGAACTGGATCTGTCCGAGTTCGAAGGCCGCGTGCCGGTGGACATCATCGGTGGCGGCAGCTTCCCACCGATCGGCCGGCTGACCTATCTGCTCACCGTGCCGCCGTTCGGCTTCTACGCGTTTCAGCTGGTCAGCGAAGGCACCTTGCCGGACTGGCATGTGCCCAGCCCGGTGCCCCTGCCGGATTACCGCACGCTGGTGCTGCGCAGCGACACCGACGAAAGCAACGCGCTGCTGCCGCATCTGCCCACCCTGGAAGGCGAAATCCTGCCGGCGTGGCTGTCGGCGCGGCGCTGGTTCTCGGCCAAGGATCAGGCACTGCGCAGCGTGCGCATCTCGCGCCGCACGCCATTGCCGGGCGATGAGCCGATGAGCCTGCTGGAGCTGGACGTGGAGCTGGAAGACGGCCACCACGCGTCCTACATGCTGCCGATCGGCATCGTGTGGGAGCGCGACCAGCCCAGTACCCTGGCCGAACAACTCGCGTTGGCGCGCGTGCGCCAAGGGCGCGAGGTGGGCTATCTCACCGATGCGTTCGCGCTCAAGCCGATGGTGCGCGGCGTGATCGATGCCTTGCGGACCAATGCGACGCTGGACTTCTGCGATGGCGATGATCCTTCGCAGCAGGGCCAGGTGCGCTTCGAAGCGACGCCGGCGCTGGCCAAGCTGGAGATCCCTGCCGATCCGGATATCCGCTGGTTGTCGGCCGAACAGAGCAACAGCTCGCTGGTGGTCGCCGACAAGGCGGTGTTCAAGCTGCTGCGGCATGTGGCGATCGGTGCGAATCCGGAAATCGAAATCGGCCGCCGCCTGACCGAGCTGGGCTACGCCAATGCGGCGCCGCTGCTGGGCAGCGTCAGCCGCGTCGACGGGCAGGGCACCACCACCACCATCGCGTTGCTGCAGGGCTTTATCCGTAATCAGGGCGATGCCTGGCGCTGGACGCTGGACCATCTGGCGCGCAGTTTCGACGAATACGCCACCGCGCAAACCGACGAGTCGCGCGCCGAAGCCATTGCCGGCTACGACGCGTTTGCGGCCGTGGTCGGCAAGCGCCTGGCCGAGTTGCACGAAGCGCTGTCGCGGCAGACCGACGATACCAACTTCGCGCCGCAGCGAATCGATCTGCCCACCGCCAACGATGTGGTGGCCGGTGTGGCGCGGCAGGTCGAAGAGATGTGGGAGATGGTCAATGCGCGCTTGTCCGGCAGCGAAGATGCAGCCGAGCGCGAAGCACTGGAAGCGGTGCTCGCCGAGCGCCCGCAGCTGGACAGCCTGCTGGCCAAGGCGCCGAGCGTGCTGGCCGATTCGCTGCTGACCCGCGTGCACGGCGATTTCCACCTGGGCCAGATCCTGGTGGCCTTCGACGATGTGGTGTTGATCGACTTCGAAGGCGAGCCGGCCAAGCCGCTGGACGAACGTCGCGCCAAGGCCAGCCCGTTGCGCGATGTGGCCGGTTTCCTGCGCTCGCTCGATTACGCCAGCGAGGTTTCGGCACGTGGCGAAGAAGGCACCGCCGCACGTGCGGGTGTGGGTGTGGACACGCATCTGGATGAATTTCTGGCGCAGTTCCGCCGCCGCTCCACGCAAGCCTTCCTGGACGCTTACCATGCGGTGCTCGACGCCAGCGCCCATCCGTGGATTGCGCCGGCGGCGTTCAACGCCGCCACCTTGCTGTTCCTGGTGGAGAAGGCCTGTTACGAAGTGCGTTACGAAGCGGCCAATCGCCCGGGCTGGTTGATGGTGCCGGTCGAAGGCTTGCGCCGCATCCTGCAACGTGCACGCGTCGGTGCAGGAGACACATGATGAGTGGAGTGATGACAGCAGTGACCAATCGATGGGATCCCGGCGTGGTACGCGCCCTGGCCGACGCGCGCCACGGCGATGCCTTCGCCGTGTTGGGCGCGCACCCGACCGACGCAGGGCGCTTGTTGCGCACCTACCTGCCGGGCGCCGAGCGTGTCAGCGCCGTGCTGGATGACGGGCAGACGATTGCCCTGGAGGCCGGCCCGGAAGCCGGCCTGTTTGCCGGTGAGTTGCCGGCACAAGGCGCGTATCGGCTGCGCATCGGCTGGCCCGGCGGCGAGCAGGAGACGGCCGACCCGTACGCGTTCGGTCCGCAGCTCAGCGACTTCGACCTGCACCTGATCAGCGAAGGCCACCATCTGCAATTGGCCGATGCGCTGGGCGCCAACGTGGTCGAGGTGGACGGCGTGCGCGGCACGCGCTTTGCGGTGTGGGCACCCAATGCCTCGCGCGTGGCGGTGGTGGGCGACTTCAATAGCTGGGACGCGCGCCGTCACCCGATGCGGCTGCGTCACCAGTCCGGCGTGTGGGAGCTGTTCGTGCCCGATGTCGGCCCCGGCGCGCATTACAAATACCAGCTGCGCGGCCCACACGGCCACGAGCTGCCGGCCAAGGCCGACCCGGTCGCGCGTCGCGCCGAGCTTGCGCCGGGCACCGCCTCGATCGTGGCCGACCCCACGCCGCACCAGTGGAGCGACGACGGCTGGATGGCCACGCGCGCGCGCCGCCAGGCGCACGACGCGCCGATGAGCATCTACGAGATCCATGCCGGGTCCTGGCTGCGCGAAGAAGGCGTGGACCTGGACTGGGATGGCCTGGCCGACCGCTTGATTCCGTATGTGGCAGATATGGGTTTCACCCATGTCGAACTGATGCCGGTGACCGAGCATCCGTTCGGCGGCTCGTGGGGCTATCAACCCTTGGGCTTGTTCGCACCGACCGCGCGCTTCGGCTCGCCCGATGGCTTTGCGCGCTTTGTCGATCGCTGCCACCGCGAAGGCATCGGCGTCATCGTCGATTGGGTGCCGGCGCACTTTCCCACCGACGCGCACGGCCTGGCGCATTTCGACGGCACCGCGCTGTACGAACACGCCGACCCGCGCGAAGGCTTCCATCGCGACTGGAATACGCTGATCTACAACCACGGCCGCCGCGAGGTCTCCGGGTTTTTGATCGCCAGCGCGCTGGAGTTCCTGCAGCGCTTCCACGTCGACGGCCTGCGCGTGGATGCGGTGGCCTCGATGCTGTATCGCGATTACAGCCGCAATGCCGGCGAATGGGTGCCCAATATCCATGGCGGCCGCGAAAACTACGAAACCATCGCCTTCCTGCGCCGGCTCAACCAAGTGGTGCGTGAGCACACCCCGGGCGCGGTGATGATTGCCGAAGAATCCACCGCGTTTCCCGGCGTCACCGCCGATGTCGCGCATGGTGGCCTGGGCTTTCACTACAAGTGGAACATGGGCTGGATGCACGACACCCTGCACTACGCGGGGCTGGACCCGATCTACCGCCGCTACCACCACGGCGAGCTGACTTTCAGCATGGTCTATGCGTATTCGGAGCGCTTCGTGCTGCCGATCTCGCACGACGAAGTGGTGCACGGCAAGGGCTCGTTGCTGGGCCGCATGCCGGGCGACGACTGGCAGCGGTTCGCCAATCTGCGCGCGTACCTGGGTTTCATGTTCACCCACCCCGGGCGCAAGTTGCTGTTCATGGGCTGCGAGTTCGGCCAGCCCACCGAATGGAATCACGACGGCGGCATTCCGTGGCACTTGCTCGACGACCCGCGCCATCGCGGTGTGCAGACACTGGTGCGCGATCTGAACCGGATGTACGCCGAGTACCCGGCGCTGCACGTGCACGACGACGACCCGGCCGGCTTCACTTGGGTGGTTGGCGATGATGCGGCCAACAGCGTGGTGGCGTTTTTGCGCAAGGGCAAACGCGGCGATGCGCCGGTGCTGGTGGTGATCAACTTCACCCCAATCGTGCAGCACGGCTATCGCATCGGCGTGCCGCAGGGCGGCCAGTGGCGCGAAGTGTTCAACAGCGATGCCGGCATCTATGGCGGTGCCAACCTGGGCAACGGTGGCGTGGTGACCGCCGAACAACAATCCATGCACGGCCACGCCCAGTCGTTGCCGCTGCTGTTGCCGCCCCTGGGCGTCATCGTGCTCACACCGCACGGTTGATGCGTCCTGCGCATACCACCGGGCAGTTGGCCCGGTGGTATGCCGCAGCTAAGAGCAGCGAACAAAACGACTGTGCAGCCGCCAGGCGGGCGCGGCCGGTGCTCGGTGCGGCATGTACCACCCGTACACTCCGGTTCCTCCGCGCCGTCCACACCCACCTGACGACTGCTCGCTACGGTTTGTTAGCCGCTCTAATTCATGCATCAGGTCATCGTTTGCAAGGTGGGTGATGCGGCGGCATCGACTGCATACCGATGTCGCGATTGACCGTGACGACGTTGATGTCCCCAGATCGAGACTATTGCAGTAAGTCATCCAGCTGGTTGTGCTCAAAGGAGGTCATGGCGAGATGGGGACTGGCACGCGGATCGGTGTGATCTCAGACACGCATGGGCTGTTGCGGCCCGAAGCGCTTGCCGCGCTCGATGGCTGCAACCAAATCATCCATGCCGGCGATGTGGGCAAACCGGAGGTGCTCGAGGCGTTGTGGGCATTGGCATCGCTGCATGTCATCGCAGGCAATATCGACGACAAGCCGTGGGCCGCGGGTTTGCCGCAGACGCTGGATCTGCTGATCGATGGCATGCGCCTCCATGTGCTGCACGATCTGAAAACGCTGGCACCGGGCGTGGCGGCAGATATCGTCATCAGCGGGCATTCGCACAAGCCCTCGATCCAGACGCGCGATGGCGTGCTGTATATCAATCCGGGCAGTGCCGGTCCGCGTCGTTTCAAGTTGCCGATCAGTGTGGCAACGTTGTGGTTGGGCAACGGACCGCCGCGCGCGGCATTGCAGGTGTTCGAATCGCATTGACTCTATGGCCGACTGCAACGAGTGGCGGATTGGCCAGCCATGGCAGCACGCGCATGCTCAACCGGTCTGCTGCTGTGCTATCCGAAGATGATGCGCTTGCGCAGGCACAAACAATGGTCTGCGACGCAAGCGCAACCGCCCAGACAATTCGATGCTGCTCAAAGCCCGGCTGCTAGCGTGGCGGGCGCCGCCATGCGATGGTAATACCATCGGTTCTCGGGATGATCAATGTGCATTCTGATCAAACTATTGAAGCGTCTTGTGCTGGCATGTGGGGTCGTCGCAGCAGCGGGCGTGCATCTGTAAATGGTATTAGGACTACAGCAACGCCTTGATGCCATCGTCAGCATGCACGAACAGTTGCAGCGCAGTGGACTCGGGCAGGTCACGTCCTTGCGCGGGATACCGCAAGTCTGCGGGAAAACCGATTACTTTTTCGGAGACATGTACTACTTCTACGCTGTCGATGTGGCGAGCATTCCAGACACGTTCTGGGAAAGTCACGCGGCGCGCGGGATTTGGTTCCGAGGCCTTGACAAGTATGACGAATTTTATCTATTTAAATTTGAAATGCCGTTCGATGACTTGCAGGGATGTCCGAAACCCCCTGAAATAAATTCCTCACGCTTTTTCTTCGCCTGGGTGTCGAACCCAGCGGATTATGCTGGTCCGAACTTGCCATCTTCTTTGAATGCAATTAACGTCATGGCCTACGACACCGAGACGTCAAGGCTTTACTGGGTGTACCAGCGTTTCTCCGGTTTTCCGTAGCGCCGCCGCAGGTGTGGGGTCCATTCCCCGGCTGGAGAGGATTGGCCGCGACGATGGATTTTTCGAAGAAAAATCATCGGTTTCCCACGTGAAGCCCCAGCAGGCGCCGCGATCAGGCACCTCCGCCATCGACTTGCTGACAAACCAACACTGTGCTCGATGGAGATTGTCTCGGTTGTCGGCTGAAATCTCACGGAAGCGCTGCTCAGATCTTTCCTGGAGCGTGTTACGACTGTTGAGAGAGCGTTGCTGCATTCTGTGCCTGCTCCTGGCCGGTATAGCCCTGATCTACAAAAGCAATCTTGATCGCTTCGCCAGCGTATCGATCGCCATGCGCACCTTGCTCTCCTGTTTGCTTGTGCAGCAAGTCGGAGCCACCGACGCTTCACGTAAGAGTCCGCCATCGCGGCGGGCGTCATGATCGACCTTGAGGACACGCGTCATGTGCACCGCACGCAGGCCGATGCCATCGCCGAAGCCATCATGCTGCCGGAGACGCGCGCGCGGCTGCAGCGCAAACACATGCGTGCCGCGCAGGCGCGCAGCCTTGCCCAACGCCCTTGGGTGGCGAGGATGTCGTTGCCATGCATGGCGATCGCTGCGCTGGTGGCTCACTTCAACGGCCAGGGTGTCGCCCATGGCATCGTGGTGGGACGTCTGACCGGCGAAGCACTCGGCTCGGCGCTGTTCTGGTATCGCGAAGGCCGTACCGGTTGAACGTCACACTGGGTCCGGCATCGGCGTGCAGATGTCGGTTCGCCCCTCGCTGGTTTGTGGCCCTCAGGGAATCAATAACGGCCGCAGCGCAGGCAGCTGCTGCGCCAGTTCGTCGGCCACGATGGCGGCAAATAGATCCGCGCCGTCCGGGCCGAGATGGGTGTAGTCGAACGCGAGCTTGGCCTGGCCCATCGGCTCGGCGCTGGCGTTGTCCTGGGCCGTGGCAACGGGGTTGGTCGTGGCTGTGTTCTTCGACGCTGACGCTGACGCCGGAGATGGCGCAACCGTCTGCGCCGGTGTTTTGCCGATGGTGGTGCCCGATTGCGCGGCGACGATCTGTGCCGGCTCGGCGGGGCGCTGCGCCAGCCGCATCGCCAGTACCGGCCCCATGCCCTGCACCAGGGCGCGGCTGCGCGCATGCAGATCCACCAGCGGCACCTGCAGCTCGCGCGCGACCGCACGCGTGGCCTGCGCCCAGGGGCCCAGGTCATCCACCAATTGGCCGGCCTCGAACTGCCGCCGCGTCAACGGCGTCACCAGTACCGGCACCGCGCCGGCGGCGCGCGCTTCGGCCACGTAGCGGCGCAGGTTGGCCGGGAATTCGCTGGCCAGGTCGGTAGAGCGCCCCGGCTTGCCGGGTTGATCGTTGTGACCGAACTGGATCAACACAACCACCTGCCGATAGCCGCCACTGCGCAGCTCCTTCAGCGCGATCTCCCACGAGCCTTCGGCGCGATAGTTCGAGGTGCTGCGTCCCCCGCGTGCCAGGTTGAGGCAGCTCAGAAACGAGGTCACATGCTGCGCGCAGAAGCTCGGCCCCCAGCCGCCTTGCACGGCCGTGGTGGAGTCGCCCACCAGCACGATCTTGCTGGCCGCAAACGCAGGTGTGGTGGCCGGCGCGTTGCTGCTTAAGGTGTTGGTCGCGGATGCCGTGGAGGCGAGTGGCGTGTCGACCAGGGCGGCAGCGGTGGCATCAGCGAACGGAATGCAGGCAACTGCCAGCGCAGTCAGCAGCATGGATGGGGCAAAGCAATACCTACGCATGGATCACCTCAAGATCGAATAAGTGCAGCTAACAAACCGACTGTGCTCACCGCCAGACGGGCGCAGCTGGTGCGCGGTGCGCATGACCACTCGGACACTCCGGTTCCTGCGCGCCGTCCACACCCACCTGACACCTGCTCGCGACGTTTTTTAGCCGCTGTAAAGACTGCTGCGCGATCGCAGCAAGCGTGCGGGCGGTGCCCGAGTCGGTCTGTAGCGCTCGGAACCCGGTGTAGCGAGCGCGCCATAAGAATCCGAATGGCGACTGCCTGCCACGTGCTGTTCGTCGCTCACTAGAACAAGCGCTCAGAACGTGCCACGTTGAATAAACGGCGCTTGCTGATACAGCCGACGTTCGCCACCGCGCGGATCGTTTTCCATCCGGCTCGGCACATCGAACAGCAGGGTGTCGCGGCGCTGCAACGAATACTGCCGCCAGCGCGGGGCACCACGATGCGTGGGGTCGCCGTGCCGCGCGAACGCGATCAACGCAGCGCTCATCTGGTCGGCCATGCGCTGCGCATCGGCGCTGTCGCCGGTCCGCGAACCGGGCTGGCCGATGGTGTCGAACACCAGCGGAATATCCAGCGTGTGGAAGGCGCCGAACTTGCCGCCGTCCAGCGGCGAGCCCCAGTCCAGTTGATACACCCAGGTCGGTGCGCCCTGGCGTGCGCGCGCTTCGGCTTCTTCCACTGCGCCGCGCCACGAGCGGCCGGCGGTGGTGGCGGCAAAGAACACCTCCGATGGCGAATAGTGCGGATACAGCCGGCGGTATTCGGCAATCACCACCTGCGGCAACAGGTCCACGTATTGCTGCGCTTCCAGCTTGGCCGGCAGCGTGTCCCAGGTCAGCGCGAAGTTGGCCGCATCGTTGCCGAGAAACGCGCGCGTCTCGTCGCGGGTATTGCCGATCACCATCGGAATCGTCGCCGACTGCA
The DNA here is from genome assembly GCF_041475665.2 of Xanthomonas sp. NCPPB 4467. Lineage (NCBI taxonomy): Bacteria > Pseudomonadati > Pseudomonadota > Gammaproteobacteria > Lysobacterales > Lysobacteraceae > Xanthomonas > Xanthomonas sp. NCPPB 4467. The sequence goes on from NZ_CM191260.1 coordinate 239,776, forward strand.
GCGGTGCGCTCGGCCAGAACGGATGCACCGGCAGGTTGCGCGCATCCAGCACCGGGCCGAAATACAACGCGCTGTTTTCCACCCGCGACGGGTCGCGCACCTGTGCGGCCGCCAGCAGCTGCGCCACCGGCACGCTGCGCAGGCGCGCGAGATCGGCCGGCGCAATCTTCAGCGCCTCCAGCAGCAATTGCGCGCGCTGGGTGGCCGCGCGCGGCCCGGCCGCAGTGACCTGCTGCCCGCTCATGGTCCAGGCGCGATGGAACAGGCCGCGCGCGGCGGGCATGGCCATCAGCGTGGCGATCTTGGCGCCGCCGCCGGATTGCCCGAACACGGTGACATTGCCGGCATCGCCACCGAATTCGGCCGCGTGCTGGCGCACCCAGTGCAGCGCCTGGATCAGATCCAGCTGCCCGGCATTGCCCGAATCGGCAACGCTGGCATCGCCCAGCTGGGCCAGCGACAGATAGCCGAACAGGTTGAGCCGGTGATTGACGGTGACCACCACCACATCGCCGCGCCGGCACAGGCGCACGCCGTCGTAGAGCGGGTCGCTGCCGGAGCCGGTGGTGTAGCCGCCGCCGTGGATATAGACCAGGATCGGCCGCCTGCCGCCATCGCGCAGGCCGGGCGTCCAGACATTGAGGAACAGGCAGTCCTCGCTGGTGGGTTCGCTGGCCTTGGGTTGCGGGGCGGCGGCACCGAAGGCACTGGCATCGCGCACGCCGCTCCACGCGGTCTCCGCCACGGGCGCCTGGAAGCGCCGTGCGGCGGTGTCGCCGCCGTACGGAATGCCCTTGAACACGCAGATGCCCTGCTCGCGATACCCGCGCAACGCACCGCTACGCACCTGTGCCAGCGGTGCGCTGTCCTCGCGCGGCGGTGGCGCCACGGCCGCGGCGACAGCGGGTAACGCGACGGCGGCACTGGCGAGCAATCCACTGCGCAGCAGCGTGCGTCGGCGCGCGTCGGGCGTGGATGGCGCCGTCATCGCGCCGCGTCCTGCGCGGCAGCCGATGGCTTGCTGACGTGCGCAATCCACGCCTGCGCCAGCTGCGGCCACACCGCCACGGTCAACCCGCTGGCGGCGGCGATGCCGAAACCATGCCCGCCCTGCGGAAAAACATGCAGTTCGCTGGGCACGCCGGCGCGCAGCAATGCGTCGTGCATCAGCAGGCTATTACGCACCGATACCACGGTGTCGTCCTGAGCGTGCAGCAAGAATGTCGGCGGGGTGCGCGCGTCCACGTGCAACTGCGGCGAATACGCACTGACCTGCGCAGCACTGGGCGTCTTGCCGAGCAGGCGCTCGCGCGAGCCCATGTGCGCATTGGCGCTGTCCATGTCGATCACCGGGTAGATCAGCAATGCGAAGTCCGGCCGCGCGCTCAGCGCATCGGCGGCGTCCTGCGCCGGGTACACCTGCGCGGCGTAGCGCGTGTCCAGGCTGGCGGCGACGTGGCCGCCGGCCGAAAACCCCATCACCCCGACCCGCTGCGCATCGATGCCATAGCGGCCCGCATTGGCGCGGATCAGCCGCAGCGCGCGTTGCGCATCGGCCAGCGGCACGTCGGCGCCATTGGGGTGGCCTTCGCCGGGCAGCCGGTAGCGCAGCACGAACAAGGTGATGCCGGCCTGGTCGACGAAGCCTGGCACCAGCGCGCTGCCTTCGTTGTCCAGCACGATGCGTTGATAGCCGCCGCCGGGCGTGACCAGCAGCGCGGTGCCGTTGGGCCGCTTGGGGCGGTAGACCACCAGATAGGGCTGGCTGATGTTCTGGATATAGCGGTCGGGCAGGGCGGCATCGCTGCTGCGGTCCACAATGCGCTGCGGCTGCGGCAACGCCTTGTCTCCCGGTGCCATCGCCTGCGGCCACAGGGCGATCCGGCTGGCCTGCTCGGCGGCGGTATCGGTGCTGGGGCGTTCTGCCGACCAGGCCGGCACACTGGCCAGTACAAAGGTGGCGACGGTCACTGCCAGGCAGCGGCGCAGGGCCCGCAATGCCCGGTTTCCACAAGGTTTTTGGCGTGTCTGCTGCATCTACCCCTCCCAGGGCCACTTCGGTATCGCGGTCACAATGTCGCACTGCACATTGCCAATGACACCGGTTTACCATATACAGCACACCGTGCCGCTGTCGATTGGCAGTGCAACAAAACACCTATCAGGGAGACACCCTTGAGCAACGACGCCGCCACCCCGCCAACGTCCACATCCACGCTGTCCGACATCGCCCAGCGCTTTGTGGAGGCACGCCGTGCAGGGGCCTCGCTTCCCGACTTTCCCGGGCAAATCCCCGATGATCTGGTCACCGCCTATCAGGTGCAGGATATTGCCATCAGTCAGTGGCACGACCACGTGGTCGGCTGGAAGGTGGGTTATATCGCCGCCGAGCGCCGCGACGCCTCCGGCGACGAGCGTCTGCTCGGCCCGATCTTCTCTCAGAAGCTCTGGAATGCTACCGGTGGAACAACCGAGTTTCCGATCTATGAAGGCGGCTTCGGTGCAGTCGAAGCCGAGTACGTGTTGCGCCTGGACGCCGACGCGCCGGCCGACCAGAGTCACTTCACCCCGGAGCAGGCCGCGGCCCTGCCGGCGACGCTGTTCATCGGCGTGGAGATTGCCAGCAGCCCGCTGGCGACCATCAACAAGCTGGGCCCGCGCGTGGTGATTTCCGATTTCGGCAACAACAACGGGCTGATTCTGGGCCCGGAAGTGAGCGACTGGCTGGGCCGCGACGAAGCTGCGCTGAGCGCCGAAACCCTGATCGACGACCAGGTAGTGGGCACCGGCGGCGCCACCACGCTGCCTGGCGGGTTGCGCGCGGCCTACGCATTTGCGCTCAGCCGTTCTGCCCAGCGCGGGCGTCCGCTCAAGCGCGGTGATCTCATTGCCACGGGCAATGCCACCGGTATCCATGACATCGAAGTGGGACAGCGTGCCCTGATTCGCTTCGCCGGCATCGGCGACATTTCCTGTACGGCCGTGTCCGCCAACTAACGGTGGACCCCGTGACCAGACGCTTGGGAGGGCGCCAATGATCACACGCAGACATTTTCTCGGTGCCGGGCTCGGCGCCGCCGCGGCCGCGCCCTGGCTGGGTGCCGGCGCCACCACGCCGATTCCGGGCGGGCAATTGCTCACCGCCACCGACGTGCACGTCGGCGACTACCCCACCGTGGAGGCGGTGCGGTGGTTCGGCAAACAGCTCGAAGCACGCACCAACGGCCGGCTCAAACTGCGCCAGTACCACTCCGGCCAGCTGGGCCGCGAGTCGGAGGCGATCGACATGGCGCGCTTCGGCGCCATCGACATCACCCGCGTGTATTCGGGTGCGTTGAACAACACCTTTCCGCTGACCCAGGCGCTGTGCCTGCCGTATGTGTTCGACTCGGTGCCGCATCTGCGCCGCGTCATCGACGGCCATGTCGGCGACAGCATCCTGCGCAGCTTCGAGCAGCGCGATCTGGTGGGGCTGGCGATCTACGATTCGGGCGCGCGCTGCTTCTACAACACCAAGCATCCGCTGCATCGCCCGGAAGATCTCAAGGGCCTGAAACTGCGTGTGGCCTCGTCGGACATCTTTCTCAAACTGATGCGCATGCTGGGCGCCAACCCCACACCGATGTCGCTGGGCGAGACGTTTTCGGCGATGGAAACGCACATGATCGACGGTGCGGAAAACAATATGCGCAGCTTCCAGTCCAGCCGTCATTTCGAAGCGGCGCAATACTGGTCGCAGAGCGAGCATTCCTACGCGCCGGACATTCTGGTGATGTCGCGCAAGAGTTTCGAATCGCTCAGCCCGGCCGACCGCGGCCTGGTGGTGGAACTGGCGCGCGCGTCGGTGCCGGTGATGCGCGAGTTGTGGGATGCGTCGGAAACGGTCGCGCGCAAGCAGGTGATCGATTACGGCGTGAAGCTCAACCAGGTCGACATGCCGGCGTTCCGCGCCGCCGCCGCCCCGCTGCTGGCCGAATACCGCAAGCAGCCGGAGATCGAAGCGCTGTACCGCCGCATCCGCGATTTCGCATAGAGGTATCCCGATGACCGAACCCGAGACCGTCGCCGTCCCGGTCGCGCCGTTGCAGCGCGCGCTGGACCGCGTTTCCGATATTGCCATTGGCGTGGCGTCGCTGGCGCTGCTGGGCCTGGTGGTCGTGCAGGGCTGGCAGGTATTCACCCGCTACGTGCTCAACGACTCGCCCAGCTGGACCGAGCCGGTGACGCTGTTGCTGCTGAGTACCGCGCTGAGTCTGGGCGCGGCCGCCGGTGTGCACACCAATCGCCACTTCGGCTTCTATCTGCTGGGCGAACACGTACCGCCGCTGGTGCGCAAAGTGTTCGATCTGATTCGCCCGCTGATGATCATGGCCATCGGCGCGGTGTTGGCGCGGTGGAGCGCGGCGCTGCTGATCGATGGCCTGGACATCAAGATGGCCGGCGCGCAGATGCCACAGAGCATCAACTACCTGCCGTTGTCGGTTGGCGGTGCGCTGATGGTGGTGTTTGCCTTGTACAAGTTGTGGCGTGTGCTGCGCCCGATCCACACCGGAGGAGTGCGCTGATGGGCATCGCCATGTTGTTGGGAACCTTTGTGGTGCTGCTGCTGATCGGCGTGCCGGTGGCCTACGCTTTGGGCGCGGCCGCACTGGCCACGTTGTTGTACCTGGACCTGCCCACCGTGGTGCTGGTGCAGCAGATTTCCGCCGGTAGCGGCTCGGCATCGTTGATTGCGATTCCGCTGTTCATCTTTGCCGGCGAGCTGATGTTGCGCGGCGGCATTTCCGAGCGCTTGATCGCGCTGGCGTCGTCGTTGGTGGGGCGCGTGCGCGGTGGCCTGGGGCAGGTCAGCGTGCTGTCGTCGCTGTTCTTCGGTGGCGTGTCCGGCTCGGCGATCGCCGACGTGTCGGCGGTGGGCGGCACCATGATTCCGCAGATGATCAAGCGCGGGTACGACCGCGATTACGCGGTGAACGTGAGCATGACCGCCGCACTGGTGGCGTTGCTGGTGCCGCCCTCGCACAACCTGATCCTGTTTTCGGCAGCGGCCGGTGGCGGCCTGTCGATTGCCGATCTGTTCGCGGCCGGCATCGTGCCCGCGCTGCTGATGACCGCCGCGATGATGGTCACCGGCTATGCGGTGGCGCGCCATCGCGGCTACGGCACCGAGCCGTTCCCGGGCTGGCGTGCGGTGGCCTTGCGCCTGTTCGGCGCATTGCCGGGCCTGGGCCTGGTGGCGTTGATCTTCATCGGGATCCGCGCCGGCATTTTCACCGCGGTGGAAAGCGCCGCCATCGCTGTGGTCTATGCGTTGATCGTCACCGCGCTGCTGTATCGCCAGTTGCGCTGGGCCGAGTTCTTCGCCGCCGTCACCCATGCCGCGCGTACCACCGGCGTGATCCTGTTCGTGATCGCCACCGCGGCGGTGTTCGGCTGGTTGCTGGCCTATTTGCAGGTGCCGGCAGCGGCAGTGAAGTTCCTGCAGGCCATCGCCGACAGCAAGAACACCGTGCTGCTGATGATCGTGGTGATGCTGCTGTTGCTGGGCATGTTCATGGACCTGGCACCGAAGATCCTGATCTGCACGCCGATCTTTCTGCCGGTGGTCAAGGCCTACGGCATCGACCCGATCCACTTCGGTCTGGTGATGGTGCTGGCCGGCGGCATCGGCCTGATCACGCCGCCGATCGGCTCGGTGCTGTTCATCGGCACCTCCATCGGGCAAATCACCGTTGCCCAGAGCATGCGCACCATCTGGCCGTTCTGGCTGGCGGCACTGTGCGTGCTGTTGATCGTGGCGTTTTTCCCGGAGCTGTCGTTGTGGCTGCCACGCGCGCTGCGCGCGTGAGGGCATGACGCACTGAGCGATCCGGTGCCTGGTGGACGGGTGTGATGGATGCGGCAGGCGATGCCGCGTCGATCGCCTCACCTGCCGGGCGCGTGCGACGCCTTGCCGAGCGTGCAGGACGTTGCTGCTGGCGGGAGGTTTCCGCCTCATTCGGTTAACCGGTGGCATTGCCTGCCGGTGACCGCATCGCCCCACTCCCGGGGCCTAGGAGACAGCATGCGTGTCCGTATCACTTCGCCCCGTCTGCGCTGGTTGGTTGCCGCCGGATTGCTGCTGTGCGCCGGCCTGAGTGGCGCGGCCGACTGGAAGCGCGGTATCGAACATCAGCGCATCGCCGACCAGGGCAACGGCACCTTCCTCAACCCGGTCCTGGCCGGCGATCACCCCGACCCGTCGGTGCTCAAGGACGGCGACGATTACTACCTCACGCTGTCCTCGTTCGACGCGTATCCGGGCCTGCCGATCTGGCATTCGCGCGATCTGGTCAACTGGCAGCCGCTGGGCCACGCCATCACTCAAAACGTCGGTGCGATCTGGGCGCCGGACCTGATCAAGCACGGCAAGCGCTATTACATCTACTTCCCGGCCCGGCGCGGCGACCAGGGCGAGCGCAGCAACTTCGTGGTGTGGGCCGATGACATCACCGGCCCGTGGAGCACGCCGATCGACATCGGCCTGGGCAAGTACATCGACCCCGGTCATGCGGTGGGCGAAGACGGCAAGCGTTATCTGTTCCTCAGCGGCGGCGATTACGTGCAGCTCTCCGACGACGGCCTGACCGTGGTCGGCACGCCCAAGCACGTCTACGACGGCTGGAAGTACCCGGAAAGCTGGGACGTGGAAGGCTACGCGCAGGAAGGCCCCAAGATCACCCGCCACAACGGCTGGTACTACATGACCACCGCCGTGGGCGGCACCGCCGGCCCGCCGACCGGGCACATGGTGATCACCGCGCGCTCGCGCTCCATCCATGGTCCGTGGCAGAACGCGCCCAACAACCCGATCACCCGCACCAAGAGCGCCGACGAGCCGTGGTGGTCGCGTGGCCACGCCACCCTGGTGGAAGGCACCGACAAACGCTGGTGGATGCTGTACCACGGTTACGAACACGGCTTCTGGACGCTGGGCCGGCAGGCCTTGCTGGACCCGATCGAGTGGACCCCGGACGGCTGGTTCGTCGCCAAGGGCGGCGATCTGGGCACCCCGCTGAAAAAACCCAGCGGCCAGGCGCTGGCCCACGGCCTGGCGTTGTCGGACGACTTCCGCGCCAGCACGCTCGGCCCGCAGTGGGCGTTCTTCAACCCGGCGGCCGACGAAGCCAAGCGCCTGCAGGTGGGCGATGGCGTGTTGCGCCTGCAGGGCAAGGGCACCGCCCCGCGCAACGCCTCGCCGCTGACGGTGATCGCCACCGACCAGGCCTACCAGTTCGAGGTGCAGATGACCGTGGCACCGGGCGGGCAGGGCGGGGCGCTGCTGTTCTACAGCGACAAGCTCTACGCCGGCGTGGGCAGCAATGGCGAACACTTCGTCATGCACCGCTACGGCGAAGAACGCCCCGGCACGCTGGCCCCCAGTGCTACCGGTGGCACCTTGTGGCTGCGGGTCACCAACAACCGCCACATCGTCACCATCCACAGCAGTACCGACGGCAAGACGTGGACCAAGTACCCGGTGCAGATGGAAGTGTCCGGTTACCACCACAACGTGGCCGGCAAGTTCCTGGCATTGAAGCCGGCGCTGTATGCCGCCGGCCCAGGCCAGGTGGAGTTCCGCAACTTCCGCTACCGCGCCCTGGACTGACCGTTCTGCATCGCCGGGCATGCCGCCGCGATGGCCGCTGCGGCGTGCCTTGCGCGGCGGGTCCGGGGTGGCGGCAGGCTTCGCTCAGGTCTGCCGGCCGTCTGGCCGGTAGAATCCAATCAACTTCACTGGTTGACCGCTATGCCCGCCCGCAAGATGCCTGAAGAGGGAATGCCCGGCCTGCCGAAGGGCAAGGTAGCCACGATCAACGACATCGCGCGGATGTCGGGCGTGTCCAAGAAGACCGTGTCGCGGATCATCAACAACTCGCCGCTGGTGCGCCAGGACACCCGCGAGAAGGTCGAGACGTTGATGCGCGAGGTTGGCTACTCGCCCGACCCGCTCGCGCGCGGGCTGGCGTTCCGGCGCTCGTTCCTGATCGGCATGGTCTACGACAACCCCACCGCGCAATACATCGTGGACATGCAATACGGCGCGCTGGACGCGCTGCGCGGCTCCAGTTTCGAGCTGGTGGTGCACCCCTGCGACAGCCGTAGCCCGGGCTACATCGAAGGCGTGCGGCGTTTCGCCCAGGCGCAGAAGCTGCACGGGGTGATCCTGGTGCCGCGCGCGTCCGAAGATCAGGCGCTTGCCGATATGCTGGCCGAGATCGGCTGCCGCTACACCCGTATCGCCTCGGTCGCGCTGGATACCACCTCGCAAACGGTGATCACCCACGACCGCGACGGCGCCGCCGAGGCGGCCGACTACCTGCTCTCACTCGGCCACCGCGACATCGCCCTGGTCACCGGCCCCAGCGCCTACCGCTCCTCGATCGAACGCACCTCGGGATTTGCCGACGCGCTGACCCGGCGCGGCATCGAACTGCCGTCCGAGCGTATCGTCGAAGCCGGCTACACCTTCGAATCCGGCGTGGCTGCCGCCGAAAAGCTGCTGCTGGGCAAGAAGCGCCCCACCGCCATCTTCACCGGTAACGATGAAATGGCCGCCGGTATCTACAAGGTCGCCCTGCGCGCCGGCATCAACATCCCGCGCCAGCTGTCGGTGATCGGCTACGACGACAGCTCGCTGGCCTCGCGCCTGTGGCCGCCGCTGACCTCGGTGCGTCGCCACACCCGCGACACCGGTCGCACCGCCGCGGCCATGCTGATCCAGCCCGACAACGCCCCGCAACTGCCCACCGCCAGCGTGCGCCCGCACCTGATCGTGCGCGACTCCTGCCAACCGCCGGAAGATTGAGCACCGCGCGCCGCGACCCCAAGCGGCGCGGGCCTTCCGCTCCACCTTGCAGGACGTTGTGCCGGTCAAGGTGAGAACAGCTGCCTCGATCGGCCAACGGCTGGCCCCCATCCGCCCTTCGGGCACCTTCCCCCGCAGGCGGGGGAAGGGAGTGCGCCGATCGCTGCGGTGACGCCCTCTCCCGCTTGCGGGGCGAGAAGGCACGGCTTGCGGCGTGCCTTGGAGCGACCGCCTTGGAGCGCCCGCGCCGCAAGCGCGGGCCAGGGCGCGGAGCGGGGGCTTGGGGTGAGGGCACGGCGGCAGACAGCCATCTGAAAGCTCAGCCGTTAGCTGAGGTACGGGGCTCACAAGCCTCTACCCGACCCATCAAACCCCGCACTAAGAGTGGCTAACAAAACGTAGCGAGCAGTCGTCAGGTGGGTACGGACGGCGCGGAGGAACCGGAGTGTACGAGGGGTACAGGCCGTGCCGAGCACTGGCCGCGCCCGCCTTGCGGCTGCACAGTAGTTTTGTCAGCTGCTCTAAACGCCGCGCGTTGCCTCGCACCCTCATCCGGCGCTGCGCGCCACCTTCTCCCGAGGGCAGAAGGGATTCCCGCGCCGTCAGGCACTATCGTGCACTGCGCAATGACACCGGTTAACCAGAGCCGGTAGACTACCCACGGAGCAAGCCCTCTTCCCCCCGCTTGCCACGGAGATCGCGCATGTCCCTGTACTGCAAGACCCACTACGCCACCCACCCGGATGCCATCAAGGGCGCCAGCAACGACGACCTGCGCGCGCTGTATCTGCTCGACGGCCTGTTCGTCGACGGTGCGGTGACGCTCAAATACACCCATTACGAGCGCTTCGTGCTCGGGGGCGCCGCACCGCTGGGCACCGCGCTGGAACTGCCCAAGCAGACCGAGCCGGCCGCCGCCGCCGGTCACCCGTTCCTGGAGCGCCGCGAGCTGGGCGTCATCAACGTCGGCGCCGGCACCGGCACCGTGACCGTGGATGGCACCGCCTACACGCTCGGCCCCAAGGACGGCCTGTACGTGGCGATGGGCAGCACCGATGTCAGCTTCGCCTCGGACGATGCCGCCAACCCTGCCAAGTTCTATCTGGCCTCGACACCGGCGCATGCGCGCTTCGAGACCAAGCAGCTGTCGATCAAGGATGCGGTGGCGCTGGACCGTGGCACGCTGGAAACCAGCAACGAGCGCACCATCTACCAGTACATCGTGCCGGCCACCTGCCAGTCCTCGCAGTTGCTGCTGGGCTTGACCGTGCTCAAGCCGGGCAGCGTCTGGAACACCATGCCGCCGCATCTGCACGACCGTCGCAGCGAGGTGTATTTCTATTTCGACCTCGGCGCCAACGACCGCGTCTATCACTTCATGGGCGAGCCCGAAGCACAGCGTCACATCGTGATCCAGAACAACGAAGCGGTGGTGTCGCCGCCGTGGTCCATCCACATGGGCGCCGGCACCAGCAACTACGCCTTCATCTGGGCGATGGGCGGCGAAAACCTGGATTACACCGACATGCACGTGCTGGATATCTGCCAGCTCAAGTAAGCCCGGTTTCGATCCATTGTTCGCTCCAGTGACGCCGTCTTTCCAGGCGAGCGCCGGCAACGTCAGCGCGCCCCGACGCGGCGTTGGCGAAGCACCAGTTCAAACAATGCAAACGCACTCTGCCGCGCACTGCGCGGTTCACTCATCACACCATGGCACATCCAGCAGGAGCGATAAGGTAATGAGCAATCCGTTCAGTCTCGAAGGCAAGGTCGCATTGGTCACCGGTGCCAACACCGGCCTGGGCCAGGGCATCGCGCTGGCATTGGCCGAAGCGGGCGCGGACATCGCCGCCGCCGGCATCCAGGCGCCCACCGAGACCGAAGAAAAGGTCAAGGCGCTGGGCCGCCGTTTTATCGCCATCGAAGCCAACCTGATCAGCATCGAGCCGGTGCAGCGCATCGTCGAGGCCACCATCGCCGGCCTGGGCGGGTTGGACATCCTGGTCAACAACGCCGGCCTGATCCGTCGCACCGACGCGGTCGATTTCAGCGAGCAGGATTGGGACGACGTGCTCAACGTCAACCTGAAGTCGGCGTTCTTCATGGCGCAGGCCGCCGGCCGTCATTTCATCGCCCAGGGCCGCGGCAAGATCATCAACATCGCCTCGATGCTGTCGTTCCAGGGCGGCATCCGCGTGCCCTCGTACACCGCCAGCAAGTCGGGCATCGCCGGCATCACCCGTCTGCTGGCCAACGAATGGGCCAGCAAGGGCGTGACCACCAACGCCATCGCGCCGGGCTACATGGCCACCAACAACACCGCGCAGCTGCGTGCCGATGAAGACCGCAACAAGTCGATCCTGGATCGCATCCCGGCCGCGCGTTGGGGCGTGCCGGCCGATCTCGGCGGCACCGCGGTGTTCCTGGCCAGTAGCGCCTCGGACTACGTCAACGGCGCCATCATCCCGGTCGATGGCGGCTGGCTGGCGCGCTGATCCAGATCGCATGGCGATGGCGCGTACTGTCAGAGGCGCGCAGCCGCTCCTGGTGTCCCGCGATACCACGTCCTTCTCCCGCGAGCGGGAGAAGGTGCCCGCAGGGCGGATGAGGGCAGCAACTCGTCCGGGACCGTCATCAAGGGGTGCGCAGAGTCTTGGTCACTGCTTGTTCGTTTCGTGCCGAAGCCCCGGATGGGGACCGCAATCGAACGCACCACGCGGCAGTCCCTAGCCTCCATCCTTTTCCGAACCACTCTTCCCCAACCAATCGGAGCATTCCCATGAAAATTGCACTCATGAATGAGTTTAGTCAGGCCGCCAAGAACCCGGTGATCCTGCAGCAGCTCAACGACGTCGCCGGCGAACAAGGCCACAGCGTGTTCAATGTCGGCATGGACGGCGACAACGATCACCGCCTGACCTACATCCACCTGGGCATCGTCGCCAGCCTGCTGCTGAACTCCAAGGCGGTCGACTTCGTCGTCGCCGGCTGCGGCACCGGCCAGGGCGCGATGATGTCGCTCAACGCCCACCCGGGCGTGTTCTGCGGCTACTGCATCGAGCCGACCGACGCCTACCTGTTCGCCCAGGTCAACAACGGCAACGCGCTGTCGCTGGCATTCGCCAAGGGCTACGGCTGGGGCGCGGAAATCAACGTGCGCTACATCTTCGAAAAAGCCTTCAGCGGCGAGCGCGGCCTGGGCTATCCGGCCGAGCGTCGCGAATCGCAGGCCGCCAACGCCGGCATCCTGACCCAGGTCAAGCAGGCCACCGCCAAGTCCTACCTCGACGGCCTGCGCGCCATCGATGCGGAACTGATCAAGCAGGCCATCGGCGGCGAGCGCTTCCAGCAGTGCTTCTTCGACAATGCGCAGGATGCGGAGATTCGCAACTTCGTCGCCGGCCTGCTGGGCAAGAGCGAAGCCGCTGCTGCCTGAGTGCATCCGCATGCGCATGCCTGTGTTGCTCTGCACCGGGAGCAGGCATGCGTCAGCAAGGCGAGTGCGTGAGACGTCGCTGACGCGTCAGGCATCGCACGGCGTCACCCACTGCTGATACAACAGTAGGTGACAGTCACTGCACACCCTGCCGTGACTGACTCCGATGCCGGCGCCCCAAAAGCGTGGGTGCATCCGCTGCGAATAGAGAGCGTGCGTGGACGCGAGCAGAAACACATGTGCATTCGTCCAGAAGCACTCGTGCATTTAACCGAAAGCGCGCGTGCATCGAGCCCCTCTCCCACCGAGGCGAGAAGGCACGGCTTACGCGCCATGGGCGCGCATGCCTTGGAGCGCCCGCGCCGCAAGCGCGGGTCGGGACGCGGAGCGAGGGTTGGGGTGAGGGTACGGAGGAAGACAGCCAACCGGCAGTCAAGCGCAGGCATCGGACCCGCTCAATAACCAGCAACTGCCGATGTTGTCGATGACCCGCCGAAGCATCACGCCACCCGTTCTGGATCCAGCCAACGCGCGAAGTACGGATGCCAGTCGCATCGAAATCATGCATCAAGCGTGCAGCTATACGTCGGTACCGCACTGCAGATAGCAGCAAGACCAGATCCAAAAGCAACAACAACAAACACCGCACTCACCAGGAGCTCCACATGCGTCGACTGCTCATCGCCATGCTGCTGCTCTGCACCGGCATCGCCCACGCCCATGCTGCGCCCCATCGCATCTTTATCGCCGGCGATTCCACTGCGGCCGAGTACGGCGCCGATCGTGCACCGCAAGCCGGCTGGGGCCAGATGTTGCAAGCGTGGTTCGACCCCGCGCAGTGGCAAGTGCACAACCACGCCAAAGGCGGCCGCAGTACCCGCAGTTTCATCGCCGAAGGGCGCCTGGACGCCATTGCCAAGGAGTTGCAACGTGGCGACATCCTGCTGATCCAGTTCGGGCACAACGATGCCAAACGCGAAGACCCCACGCGCTATACCGACCCGCAAGGCGACTACGTGCGGTTCCTGCGCCAATACATCGCCACCGCGCGCGAGAAGGGCGCCACGCCGATCCTGATCACCCCGGCCGCGCGCCTGCTCTACGATTTCGGCGCATTGCTCGATACGCACGGCCGCTACACCCTGGCCATGCAGCAACTGGCGGCCGACCAACACGTCGGCCTGATCGATCTCAACGCCAGTTCCAGCGACTGGATTCGCGCACTCGGCGAGCAAGCCGCCAAGCCGTATTTCCTGTTCGTGCCCGAGCAGAACAAGGCAGATGGCACCCATTTCAGCCGTGCCGGCGCCACCGCAGTGGCCTGCCTGGTCGTGCACGGCTGGGTGCAGCTACAGCCTGAGTTAAAACCCCAGCTGCGTCGCGACGCCGATTGCGGCGCAGCGCCCGATACCGCTACGCAACGCGCCACACAGGCGCATCCGTCGCTGGTTGTGCACGAGCGCGATCTCGCCCGCGAACAACCCGGCCCGCACGGCGGCGCCGGCCCCACCACGGCGCATCCCTTTTTCGCAGACGCGCCGGAGTTGAAGTTCGTGTTGCGCAAACGCGTGCTGCACAAAGGTGCCGGCATCGGCCTGCATCTGCACGACAAGGACGAGATCTATTACATCGTCAGCGGCCGCGGCCTGTATGCGCTGGATGGCAAGCAGTACGACGTCGCAGCGGGCGATGCACTGCTGACGCGCCCGGGCAGCACCCATGCATTGCAGCAAGCTGGCGACGCACCATTGGTGCTGTTGTTGGCCTACCTGCCAGCGCCGGCAGGGTGAACCGTCGGCGCAATGCAGCGCAGGTATGGGCGCCGCAGACGCGCCACCCAAGCGATGCCCGCCGACCCAGCGCTGCAACCCCGGTGGCATTCGATCCAGGCCTGCAGCCATCGCCGTGCATTGCGCCGCATGACCTTCGGCATGCTGGCAGGCGGCCTCGACCGGCGGCATGATCGACGATCCCAAACCGCTCGGCGCGTATGAAAACTCCCTGGCTGCTTCTGTGTGTGTTCATCGCGCTGGCGCCTGGCGCACTGGCCAGCCCGGCGCCGGATGTCCCTGCACCGGTCGCCCTGGATCTGCAACTTGTTCCCTATGCGGACAAGGGCGAGGTGAAGACGCTGGAAGTGCGCCTGCGCTTTGCGAAGGCGGCGATCGCGCGCGACGAGATCGTCGTGTACCTGCCGATGATGGCGGGCAACGTCGATACCGCTGCCGAAAACATTGCCTCGATCGAAGCGAGCGATGCGCAGGGCAAGGTACAACTTGCAGCACGCGACTCCACCGCGGAAGAAAGCGAGGATCAGCCGTTGCGCGTCTGGACTGCGCCACGCGCGCTCAGCGGCCCGCTGACCTTGCGCTACCGGGTACCTGCGAATGCGACGCGGCCTCCGCGCGGCCCGGCACCGCCGATCGCCTTCCGCAACGATGACCAGGCATTTTCTGCGGCGGCCAGTGTGTTTTTGGTGGTGCCACCGAAACGGCAGACCTACGTACTCAACATCGATTGGGACCTGTCGCATCTGCCCGACGGCGCCAAGGGCGTGAGTTCGTTCGGCGAGGGCGATGTGCGGGTCGATGAGATCGATAGCGGCGGTTTGTCCGGCCTGTTCTTCATGGCCGGGCGGGTCGGACATTGGCCGAGCGTGCCGCGTGCGGACGGGTTTTCGGTCGCCTGGCAGGGGCAACCGCCCTTCGATGCCAATGCGTTATCCGCGTGGGTGGGCAAGCTGCACGAGCAGTTCGAGCTGGCGTTTCCGCAGCCCGCGTCCAGGCCCTACACGATCTTCCTGCGCTACAACCCGGTCAACGCGGGCGGCGGCACCGCACTGAACCAGTCCTTCGTCACCACCTATGGCGCAGGGGGCGGCGCCGACGTGAACCTGATCAAGCTCACCTTGTCGCATGAAATGTTCCATACCTATCAGCCGCGCCTTTCCGGGCACGGGCCCGAGTCCACGACCTGGTTCAGCGAAGGCTCGGCGGTGTTCTACGAGGCGTTGCTGCCGTTGCGATTCGGGCTGCTCACCCCACAGCAGTTTCTGGATTCGCTCAACATGACCGCGGCGCGTTACTACACCAATGCGCTGGGAAATCTGCCCAACGCACGCATCGATGAGGGATTCTGGAAGGACACCCGCATCCGCACGCTCGCCTACGACCGCGGCATGTTGTATCTGGCCACGGTGAACGATGCGCTACGCAAGCGATCGCAGGGCCAGCGTTCGCTGGACGACCTGCTGCGTGCGCTGCTGGCGATCGGGCAGCAGCGCGAGGCGACGCAGGCCGATTGGGAGGCCTTGTTGAAGGCAGAGCTGGGCGCGGCGGCGGTGCAGGACTTTCATGCCTTCCTGGCCGGCACGCCGCCGCTGCCGGCGTCGGACGCGTTCGGGCCGTGCTTTCGCAGGACCAGCAAGCCGCTGCGGCGGTATGTGCTGGGATTCGAGCCGGCGGTGCTGGCCGAACCCAAGCGCGTCGTGCGCGGGCTGATGGCAGCGTCGGCGGCCGCGCAGGCAGGAGTGCGCGATGGCGATGAGATCGTGCGTCCGGTGCCGCAGGACGGTATCCAGGGCAATCAGACCGAGCGCCTGCAGTTGCGCCTGCGCCGCGACGGCAAGGAGTTCGATGTGGACTATCTGCCACGCGGCGAGCAGGTGGACGCCTGGCAATGGGAGCGCGTGCCTGGGGCGGACGATGCGCAATGCCGGCTGTGAGCCGGCGCTGATGCGCGCAGGCGTGCCTGTCTGCGGATAGGCACCCGGCCATCCGGTGCGCCGTTGCGCACGTGCAGCTATCGGTTCCGCTGCCGGATCACTGCGTTGCTGAGGTGCCCGCATGCGCGACGGGGATTGCATTCGCATCCCGCGGTCGCGGCGCGTTCGTCTGCAACCTTGCGTGGCCAGTGGCATCTGCGGCGGCAGCGCATGAATGAAAGCTCAGGCCTTATCCACCCCGTAATGCACCAGGCCCAGCCGCGCCAGGTCGCTGGAGCGGCGGTAATAGACTTCTTCCCAGCCTTGCACGCGTTGGCGGTCGGCCTCGTTCATGGCATCCAGGATGTCTTCGATGCTGAGCAGGTCGGGGTCTTCTTCCAGCCGTTCGAACACCGCGCCCAGGCCTTCGATGGCCTGCCGGGTCTGCGCTGCGCCCATGGCCGCCAGACCGCGCACTGCGTCGCTGCGGGTGGCCGCATCCCAGCGGTCGAAGTAGCGGGCGTAGCCGCTCTCAAGCATGTCCGCATCCAGCCGCGCGAGCGCGACCAGCTCGCGTTCGCCCGGCGATAGCGCGTCCAGATGCCCACGCAAGGTGACCAGTTTTGCCTGCGCGCGTGCGGTGCGACGGCGCCACAGCAGCTCGGGCATGTTGAGCAGCCCTTCCGCTGTGGGCGGTACGATCGCGGGCCAGTTCACGCCATGGCCGTCCTCGGTGATCTGCCAGTGCGCGCGCTGCGGCGGGGTCGCCTTGAGCAACAAGCGATGCGCCTGGATGGGCTCGTCGATGCGGATGCCGTTGGCCAGGGTGAACAGCAGGCGGGTGTCGTCCAGCTCCAGGCGCCGGATGCACAGATGCGTCAGTTCCATTGAGCGAAGACGATATGGGGAGTCTCGACCATAGTCCGCGCTGGCAGTGGTGTCGAGTCGCTGCACACTTCGCTGTCCCGCAGCGCGAACTGCACGTGCGTCGCATCGCCTTGCCAGCGCGACGCCGCCGTCTGGCCAAGGCACAACAGGGCAGCGCAATGCAGCGAAGTACCACGGCGCGCTACTTTCAGCCTTGCACCTCACGGTGTCCGACACGCAGCGCAGGCCACACGGACGTACAGTCCTTCGCGGCGTTAACCGCGTTGGCCGCTGCGTGCAACGCGGCGGGCAGCGCAACGTGGCTGCTTTACACGTCGCCGTCGCGGCTCCAGCCTTCGCCACTGCCGCGCTGGATCACTGCATCGCTGCTCAGCACATCGCCGGCCGGCACCTGCGCGTGTTGCGCCAGTGCAGCGTAGATCGGCGTGAAGTCCGGGCTGGTCGCGTCCATCAACTGCGCAAAGCTGCCGATGACGAAATAGGTCTTCTGAAAACTGTCGATGCGGTAGCGGGTGCGCATGATGCGCTGCAGATCGAAGCCGATGCGGTTGGGTGCGGGCGAGTCCAGCGAATACAGCGATTCGCCTTTCGACGACACGATGCCGGCGCCGTAGATGCGCAGACCTTGCGGCGTGGTGATCAGGCCGAATTCCACCGTATACCAATACAGCCGGGTGAGGTTCTGCAGCGCGTCCGGGCCGATGCCGTGCGCCTTGACCCCGCCACGGCCATAGGCCTGCATGAAGTCGGCAAACAACGGGTTCATCAGCAGCGGCACATGCCCGAACAGGTCATGGAACAGGTCCGGCTCGGCGATGTAATCGATCTGATCGGGGCGGCGGATCCACCAGGTCACCGGAAAACGCTTGTTGGCCAGGTGATCGAAAAAATCCAGTTCCGGCAGCAGGCCTTCCACGCCCACCAACGTCCAGCCGGTGGCCGCCTGCAGCACCGCGTTGAGCGCGTCGAAGCGCGGGATCTGGCCGTCGTCCATGCCCATGGCGTCCTGCGCCTGCAGGAACTCATCGCAGGCGCGGCCCACCAGCAACGCACGCTGGCGGCGATACAGCGTGCCCCAGGTGGCATGGTCGTCGCTGCTATAGCCGTCCCACGGCTGGTCGACCACGGCCGTGGTGTAGACCGGCACATACCCCTTGTCGGTAAGCTGGTTTTCGACGCGGCGCGGGGCAGTGTTCATGCGGCAGGACTTCCGTAGCGACCAAGGATTCACCTTAGCCGGATCGCCGCGCAACAGGATTGCGAATCTTGCGCAGTGCCGGCACTTACGCGCAAGATTTGTGCGTCTTAATCTGATGCTGCGCAACATATGGACCAACCAATCGCCCTGGACCGCACCGATCTGCGGTTACTCGCCCTGTTGCAGACGCAGGGGCGCACCAGCAACGCCGAGCTCGCCGTGCAGGTGAATCTGTCCGCGTCGGCCTGCCTGCGGCGCACGCAACGGCTGGAGGCCGTCGGCATCATCGCCGGCTACGGTGCGCGCCTGGATGCGCGCGCGCTGGGGCTGGGGCTGCAGGCTTTCGTGCGGGTGCAGCTGGAGCAGCACGGTCAGGCCGATATCGCGCTGTTCGCCGACGGTGTGCGCGGTTGGGACGAAGTGGTGGCGTGCTGGGCGCTGACCGGCGACATGGATTATCTGTTGCAGGTGCAGGTGCGCGATCTGGAGCATTTTTCGCGGTTTCTGCTGGATCGCTTGCTCAATGCTACCGGCGTGTCCGACGTCAATTCCAGTTTCGTCCTGCGCACGGTCAAGACGCCCGAAGGCCTGCCGCTGTCGCATCTGGCGTGAGGCGTCAGTCGCCTGGGCCGGCTGCGAAACGCGTTCTGCCGGCGGAATCGGGCGCACCCGGTCGCGCGTACAGCCTGTTGCGATCAACTGATCTGGCTGACCTGCGAGGTCCGGCAGCGGGCGCCGTCGCGCGGATCGCGCCGGCAGGAGCAGACGCTCCCAGGTAGACCGCACTTGCTCGCCAAACGATAACGATTTACATTTACGTAACGTCTGGCCGGCTCCGGCCATGTCCTGTTCGTCGATCCGCCAGCCTTGCCAGGCCAGCCAGCTCGTCGCCCGAGCAGCACGCCGACGCCTGCCTGCTTCCTGTCGCCACGCCCTAGCGTGCGCCCACGATCGATGAGAGACCGATGCCTGCACTGACCCACCCACTGACCACCCTGTCTGTCGCCCTGTTTTGCGCATTGACCTGGCCTGCCGCTGCGCACGCAGCCGACCTGGCCGATGCCAAGACGCTGGACCAGGTCACCGTCAACGGCACGGTGAGCCGCGCGCAGCCGGCCACCACCACGCGCCTGCCGCTGACCCTGCAGGAGACGCCGCAGTCGGTGAGCGTGATCGGATTGCAGCGCCTGGAGGACGAGTCGCTTTTCAGCATCGATGACGTGATGCGCAACGTCACCGGCGTCAACGTGTCGTTCTACGACACCCAGCGGCCGCTGTATTTTGCGCGCGGTTTCCAGATCACCGACTTCCAGGTCGATGGCTTGCCCACCTATAGCGGTGCGACCAATCAGGAATACGACACGGTGTTTTACGACCGCATCGAAGTGATCCGCGGCGCCAACGGCCTGCTGACCGGTGCGGGCATTCCCTCGGCCACGGTGAACCTGTTGCGCAAGCGCCCGGGCAAGACGTTCGACGCCTCGGTTGCCGCAAGCGCCGGCACCTGGGACTTCCGCCGCACCCAGGCCGACGTCAATGCACCGCTCACCGACGATGGTCGTTTCCGCAGCCGCGTGGTCGCGGCCTGGCAGGACCGCGACTACTACTACGACCGTTACCACGACAACAAGATGTCCGGCATGGCGGTGCTGGAGGGCGATCTGACCGACAGCACCACGCTCACCGTTGGGTATCAACGTCAGGACAACAGCCCGGTCGGTTCGACCTGGGGCACGGTGCCGTTCTTTGCGGCCGATGGCAGCTTTGCCAATCTGTCGCGCTCGACCAACATGGCACCGGAATGGACACGCTGGCAGCGCGAAACCAGCACGGCATTCGCCAATCTGGAACAACGCTTCGGCGAGGACTGGTTGCTGCGCGTCAACACCGCGCACACCAAGGGCGATGTGCAAAGCATTCGCGTCTACGGCACCGGTTACCCGGCCGCCGATGGCAGTGGCGTGTTCCTGCGCACCGGCACCGGCGAAACCAGCGACACCCGCGATGGCGTGGATGTGTATCTGTCGGGCGGGTTCTCGCTGTTCGGCCGCCGCCACGACGTGGTGCTGGGTGGCAGCTGGCAGGATCTGCAATCGACCACCTACGGCATTACCCAGCAGTACCCCAGCGGCTGGGGATCGTGCATCAACGAAAGCGGTGGGTCCGAGCGCTGCTATCGGATTCCCGACATCCGCAACTGGGATGGCGATGCCCCCGAGGTGACCTATCGCCGCACCGGATCCCGCCGCGAAGCGCGCACCACCCAGCGCGGCGTGTACGCCTCCACACGTCTGCGCCTGGCCGACCCGCTGTCGCTGATCGCTGGCGCGCGCCTGAGCACCTGGCAGACGCGCACCCAGGGCTTCAACGTCAGCGGCGGCTACACCGGCACCACCGGCCGCTACAAGGTGAGCGATGAAGTCACCCCGTACGTGGGCCTGGTCTACGACATCGTGCCGGATGTGTCGGTGTACGCCAGCTACACCGAAATCTTCAATCCGCAGAACTACCGCGACAAGGACAACAACCTGCTCGCACCGGTGGAAGGCTCCAATCTGGAAGCCGGCGTCAAGGCGCAATTACTCGGTGGCCGCGCCATGGCCACCGCCGCCGTGTTCGAAGCAAAGCAGGACAACTACGCGGTGCGCGACATGACCCAGCCCGAATCGTCGCTGCCCGATGGAACCTCGGCGTATATCGGCGTGAACGGTACCAAGAGTCGCGGTTGGGAGATGGATATCAACGGCGAGATGCTGCCGGGTTGGACGGTCAATGCCGGCTACACCCACGTCAAGGTCACGCGCGCACCCACCGATGCGATCTACGCCAACCTGCCGGAAGACTATCTGCAGCTGTCCACCCAGGTACGCCTGCCCGGCGCGTGGGATCGCCTGAGCATCGGTGGTGGCGTGAGTTGGCAAAGCGCGGTGCGCGGCTTCAACATCGCACGCCCCACCGGCGATGGCAGCGGCGCCACCACACCGGTCACCGTGGTGCAGAACCCGTATGCGTTGGTGCACTTCAACGCCAACTACCGCATCAGCGACCAGTGGACCGCCACGCTGGCGGTACGCAACGCGTTCGACAAGACCTACTGGGCCAACCTGGATTACCAGAACTACGGCGAACCACGCTTTGTCAGCGTGTCCCTGCGCTGGCGGTACTGAGGAAACAGCGATGCCGGCCGATCACCTCGCAGTGCATGCGCCACGATGGTCGGCCCGGCATCGCAACCAAGGTCCTACGGCAGCATCCAACGTATCTGCCGTTGCGTAGGAGCGGACCTGGCCGCGACGCCGTCCCGACACAGCATCGGTACTTCCGCAGCAGGCATCGAGCAACGCAAAAGAGTTCATTCGCCTGGATCAACGCCTCGCACGCCACAGCGTGCAATGTGCGAACGGCAGGCAGATAACCTCGTAACCCATGCGAGCGGAAAACGCGCAGAAGGCGGTAAATCAAGCGAGCGAGATGCCGCATTTCGTAGGAGCGGACCTGGCCGCGACGCCGTCCCGATAGCGCCGATGCGCAAAAAACGTTTTACACAACAACAGAAGAACCCGCTCATCCGCGCCCAAGTGAGCACATGCAACTCTCCATTGCACACACCCCGCCACATGCAGGCGCTCGGTTTCTTGCTTGACCTTGCGGACCGCGGCTTACCGTGAGCAGTAGAACCGCAGCACCTGCCTGCCACATGCAAGCCCCGCAATCACCCTGCACCTCCAATCCAACAAAGCGTCGTGCGCAACGCAGATCGCGCCGCACCACAACCGCTTTACGGTGCCACGCATTCCTCGTCCTTGCCGCGCAGTTTTTGCCAGCGCGACCGTTGTTCCAGGCAGCGCTGATAGGCCTGCTGCTTTGCCGACGCGGCCTGGTCGGCGGCGTTACGCGTGGCACTGCTGCGCGCGGCCTGCAGCTGCGCGATCTTGGCGCGGATCTGCGGCATCACGGCCATCGCCGCGCGTTCGCCTTCCAGGATGGCGACACTGCGCTGATTGAAATCGGCCGAGCCGATATCGTTGACCTTGGGGCGCACCACCACATCTGCACGCTTTAGCTCGGCTTCGCCAAGACGCTGCCCCATGATCGAGATCGACTGGTTCACCGTGCCCAGCAGATCGCCCGGATTCTTGCCGCTGGCCTTGCTGGAGATATCCACCGCCACCACGAATTCGGCGCCGAGCTGACGCGCGGCATCCACTGGCACCGGGCTGACCACACCGCCGTCGACGAAATGGTATTTGCCGATGGTCACCGGCTCGAACACGCCGGGAATGCTGCTGGACGCACGCACCGCCTGGCCGGCGTTGCCGCGCACGAACACGGTGCGCTCGCCGTCTTCCAGGCGCGTGGCCACCACCGCAAACGGCTTGCGCAACTTCTCGATAGGCTTGCCGCCGAGTTGCTCGTTGACGTAGTCCTGCAGCTTCTGGCCCTGCACCAGGCCACCGGAAAACAGCCGCACATCGCGGATGCTGGTCTGGTCGAGCGCCACCGCTTTTTCCTGCATTTCGAACGCGTCCATGCCGCTGGCATACAGCGCGCCGACCACGCTGCCGGCGCTGGTACCGGACACCACCACAGGCGCAAACCCGTTGGCTTCGAGCATCTTGATCACGCCGATATGCGCAAAGCCTTTGACTGCGCCGCCGCCAAGCGCGATGCCGATCTTCACCGGTTTGGCCGCAGCGGCCGAAGGCGCCTGCACCACCGGCGCCGGCGTTGCCGGGCGCGGCTCGCCACCGCAGGCCGAGAGCAGACCGAGCATGGACAACAGGGTAAGCGAGCGGGGGCGGCGGAGCGCGGTCATGGGGAAAACGTCGATGGGAAAGGCGAGGGAGAATACACGCGTGCCGTCACGGTCGCTGCTGTGCTGCGGGGTGGTCGATGGTGGAGGTGATCGAGAACTTGCACAGGCTGTTGGTGGTGCAAGCCTCTGCTGCACTTTCTATTGGCGGGAAAACGCTGGCGCGCAGCGCCGGATGAGGGTGCGCGAAACCTGGTGTCATGCCATTGCAGGTGTGGCTTCGCGTCGTCCCCTCACCCCCCTTCTCCCGCACGAGGGAGAGGGGCTAGTGCGCGTGCGATGGCGACGTTCCTACGCCGGAGTGCGACATCCCGATTCCCCGGAGCAACGTCCCGACTTGCGCGCGACGTCCCTTCTCCCGCGTGCGGGGGAAGGGACCCGTAGGGCGGATGGGGGGAATCGCCGGCAGTCGATCAAGACAGGCGTGCTCCCGAAGCGCGCCGGACCTGGACCTGCCGCAGTGGGGCGTCTCCGGCATGTATGCGGTGCTCCACACC
The DNA here is from genome assembly GCF_041475665.2 of Xanthomonas sp. NCPPB 4467. NCBI lineage: Bacteria > Pseudomonadati > Pseudomonadota > Gammaproteobacteria > Lysobacterales > Lysobacteraceae > Xanthomonas > Xanthomonas sp. NCPPB 4467. The sequence continues at coordinate 263,159 of NZ_CM191260.1, forward strand.
GGCCACCACACTGGCCGGGCCGCAAAAAGCCGCGAACATCGACACGGCCTCGCCGCGCCAACCATCAAAACCGGTTATCGCCATCCAGCAGCCGTCCCAGGCCGCCGAGCACCGAGCCTTCGCCGCGTTGCTGGCCGCCGGCTTGCGGGGCGGCCTGCAGCATGCGCCCGGCCATGCGCGAGAACGGCAGCGATTGCAGCCACACCTTGCCGGGGCCGGTGAGGGTGGCCAGGAACACGCCTTCGCCGCCGAAGAACATGCTCTTCAATCCGGCCACGCGACGCACGTCCATGTCCACGCCGGCGTGATAGGCGACCACGCAGCCGGTGTCCACGTCGATGCGCTCGCCGGGGCCGAGGTCGCGTTCGACCACGGTGCCGCCGGCGTGCACGAACACCCAGCCGTCGCCTTCGAGTTTCTGCATGATGAAGCCCTCGCCGCCGAACAAGCCGGTGAGGATTTTCTTCTGGAAGGCGATGCCCAACGACACACCGCGCGCGCCGGCCAGGAAGCTGTCTTTCTGGCAGATCAGGCGCCCGCCGTGCTCGGACAGCCGCAGCGCCAGCACCGTGCCGGGGTAGGGCGCGGCGAAGGCCACCTTGGCCTTGCCGCTGCCGGTATGGGTGAACACGGTAGTGAACATGCTTTCGCCGGTGACCACGCGTTTGCCGGCGGAAAGCAATTTGCCCATCAGCCCGCCGCTGCTGCCGCCCTGACCATCATGCGAGCCGTCGCCGAACACGGTGTCCATCTGTACCGCCGCATCCTTGTACATCAGCGCGCCGGCTTCGGCGATGGCGCTCTCGCCCGGGTCCAGTTCCACTTCGACAAACTGCATGTCGTTGCCGACGATGCGGTAGTCGATCTCATCGGCGCGCCCGGCGCTGGCGATGCTGCCAAGCGGTGGCGGTGCGCTGCCAGCGCCCTGCAGGTCGACCAGCTGACGGGCCGGCGTCCAGCCATCGAGTCCATCGCGCCAGGCCAGCGCATCGGGTTGGCGCTGGGCATACGCGCGGGCGCTGGCATCGTCGAGCGGGCCGATACGGTCGGCCTGTCCGGGAATATGGAAATACCACTGGGCCATCGGGACGACTCCTGTCGGTGTGTGCGGCGAGTCTAGCCGCAGCAACGGCCACCGCGTCCCGTGTCCAAGGTCATGCCGTGCAAGGCGGTCAGGCGGGGTTGCGGCCGCTAGACACCCCACGCGTGCCATCGGGCCGGCATGCTGCCGAGGCGGTCGTGGTCAGGCGGTTGCGCTGAAGTAGGCCGCAGTAGCGAGCGCTTGCATCCGGAAACGGCGTCACGTTGACTGCAGCATTGGCGCCGCCGGCTTAGAGCAGCTCCCAAAACGACTGTGCTCACTTACCGCCAAGCGGGCGCGGCCGGTGCTCGGTGCGGCATGGTCCACGCGTCCACTCCGGTGCTGAGTGTGCCGCCCGCACCTACCCGGCGACAGCTCGCCACGTTGTGTCAGCCGCGCTTATTCCCCCACCGTCGCCCAATAGCGCTCGCCATCGCGGTGCACACGCACCGGGCCGTCGAACGCTGCCGACAGGCTGGCATCGGTCAGCAGCGCATCGCGCGGACCATCGGCGATCACCGTGCCGGCGCGCAGCAGAATCACCCGCGCAATTTCCGGCACGATCTCTTCGATGTGATGGGTCACAAGCACCAGCGTGATGCCTTGCCGTGCAAGGTCGCGCAAGGTGTCGAGCAGGTGCTGGCGCGCCACCAGGTCCAGGCCGGTGGATGGCTCGTCCAGCAACAGCGCCTGCGGGCGGTTGACCAGGGCGCGTGCGATCAGCACGCGGCGGGTCTCGCCGGCCGACAACTCGGCAAACGGTCGATCCAGCAACGGCAAGGCGCGCGCCAGCGCCAAGGCCTCACGTGCGTGCGCGCGCATGTCGTCGCTGACCTCGTGATGCGGTGGCACCACGTAGCTGGCGAACAAGCCGGACAACACCGCGCTTTCGACATCCAGCCCCGGCATGTCGGCCAGGTTGACGCTCAGATCGCCGCTGACGATCCCCAGTTGCGAGCGCAACCGCTCCACCTGCCAGCGCGCCTGCCCCAGCACCTTCACCGCAGGCTGGCCATCGCCACGCGCCAACGGATACAGCTCGCGCGTGATGAGCTTGATGAACGAGGATTTGCCGCAGCCGTTGGGGCCGAGGATGGCGGTGTGCTGACCAAGCGCAATGCGCAAACGCAACGCGTGCAACACACGGACCTGGCCGCGCATCACACTTGCCTGGTCGAGTTCGATCAGCGCAGGCGCATCGGCAAACGTATCGGCAACATCGGTGGAAACAGTCATACGCAAGACATCAGGCAGTAGGAGAAGAGCAGGAGTGAACCGTTTTAGAAAAGCAGGCATCACCCTACGCATCCGAAGGGTGAAGTTTGCCGCGATCGCCCCCATCATGTCTGCATCGACCAACGAGAAACCGCTGCCGTGGAACTGCCGATGCTGTCCGATCCGATCATCGACTTCCTGACCGCCGGCGTCGCCGGGCTGGGTGTGTGGGGCATGCTGGCAGTACTGCTGGTGTTCACCCAGCTCACCATCTTTGCGGTGACCTTGTACCTGCATCGCAGCCAGGCGCACCGCGGCGTGGATTTCCATCCGGTGGTGGCGCACTTCTTCCGCTTCTGGACCTGGCTCACCACCTCGATGATCACCCGCGAATGGGTAGCCATCCATCGCAAGCACCACGCCAAGGTCGAAACCGAGGACGACCCGCACAGCCCGCAGATCAAGGGCATCAAGCAGGTGTTCTGGCGCGGCGTGGAGCTGTACCGCGAGGCGCGCACGCAACGCGCCGACATCGAGCAGTACGGCAAGGGCGCGCCCAGCGACTGGATCGAGCGGCATCTGTACACCCCGCACGCCAATGCTGGCCCGATCGCGCTGCTGGTGCTCAACGGCGTGTTGTTCGGCTTGCCCGGCATTGCGCTATGGGCGATCCAGATGGCGTGGATTCCGTTCTGGGCGGCGGGTGTGGTCAATGGCCTGGGCCATTGGTGGGGGTATCGCAATTTCGAATCCGCCGACACCTCCACCAACCTCACGCCGTGGGCGCTGTGGATCGGTGGCGAAGAACTGCACAACAACCATCACGCGTTCCCGAGTTCGGCACGGTTTTCGATGCGGCGTTGGGAACTGGATATCGGCTGGATCGCGATTCGTGGGTTGCAGGCCATGGGGCTGGCCAAGGTGCTGCGTGTTGCCCCGTCGCTGGATATCCGCCCCAATATCGCCGTGCCCGATGCCGATACGCTGAAAGCGCTGTTGTCGCATCGCTTTCAGGCCATGACCGATTACCAGCGCAACGTGCTCAAGCCGGCCTTGCGCGAGGAAGCCGCCGCCACCGGCGCCAAGCTGCGCGAGTTGTTGCCGCGGCGTTTGCGCAAGGGCCTGGTCGATGACGGGCGCTGGCTCAAGCCGGATGCGCGCGCGCAGTTGCAGGCCTGGGTGGCGCAGCGTCCGCGCATGCGCACGTTGGTCGAGTACCGCGCGCGCCTGACCGCGGTGCTGGAAGCGCGTAGCCATGATGCGTCCGAGCGTCTCAAGCAGTTGCAGCAGTGGTGCCATGAGGCCGAAGCCAGTGGCAACGCCGCGCTGCAGGCATACGCGGCGCGGCTCAAGGGTTATGCGCTGAGTGGCGCGTGAGCGCAGCGGCACGCGTGCTGCGGTGGGCGCACGTGGGTGGAAGTGTTCGGTGAGGCGCGCGTTGCTGATGGCCTGCATCGTCTGTGCGTGCGCGTCTGCGGCGCACGCCCAGGTGCAGGACAGCCAGGACTATCTCAAACGCATGGACACCGATGGCGATGGCCGCGTCAGCCGCGATGAATATCTGGCCTGGATGAGCTACGCCTTCGATCAGCGCGATGTCGATCACGACGGTGTGCTGCAAGGCGACGAACTGCCGGGCCGGCGCGGCAAGCCGATCACCCGCGCTGCGCATCGCGCCAGCTTGATCGAGCGCTTCGCACGCCAGGACGCTAACGGCGATGGCACTCTGAGCGCGCGCGAACTGCTGGCGCCGCCGCGCTGATGCGCACCTTCGCGCGTGTCTGACGTCGCGTTCGGCAAGCTCGCACGCATGTTCACTCTCCACCAGGTCAGCCGCCGCTACGGCCAGGCCATTGCACTCGACACGGTCACGCTGGGCTTTGCCAGCGGCGTTACGACGGCGTTGATCGGCCCCAGCGGCGCCGGCAAGTCCACCGTGTTGCGCATGCTGGTGGGGCTGGAATGGCCTGACAGCGGCACGGTCGCCTTCGACGGCATGCCGCTGCAACGCGCCAGCCTGCAGGCGCAACGCCAACGCATTGGCTACGTCATTCAGGAAGGTGGGCTGTTTCCCCACCTGGACGCGCGCAGCAATGTGGTGCTGCTGGCGCAGACCCTTGGCTGGACGCGACAACGCATCGATGCGCGCTTGGATAGCCTGTGCACGTTGTGCCAGTTGCCACCGCAGTTGCTGGCGCGCTATCCGGCCGAACTCTCCGGTGGGCAGCGCCAACGCGTGGGCTTGATCCGTGCCTTGATGCTGGACCCGCCCGCGCTGCTGCTGGACGAACCGCTGGGCGCGCTCGACCCGATCGTGCGTTACGACCTGCAGGCGCAGATGCGCGCGCTGTTTGCGCAGCTCGGCAAGACCGTGGTGCTGGTCACCCACGATGTCGCCGAAGCGGCGTATCTGGCCGACACCCTGGTGCTGATGCGCGCTGGCCGCGTGGTGCAGCAGGGCAGTGCACGCGAGCTGCTTGAGCAGCCGGCCGACGCGTTCGTGCAGCGGTTTCTCACCGCACAACGCAGCATCGGCGACGCCGTATGATGGCGCGCCTCTTTGCGGCAATGCTGCTGCTGATCTGCAGCCTCGGCGCGCAGGCCGCGCCGGTGACGGTCGGCTCGAAGAACTTCACCGAGGCAGTGATCCTGGGCGAAATCGCCACTGCGGCCGGTCGGCGCGATGGCGTGGACGTGCAACACCGCGCCCAGCTTGGCGGCACGCGCATCCTGTGGCGCGCGCTGGAAACCGGCCAGATCGATGCCTATGCCGAATACACCGGCACCCTGGCGCAGGAATTGCTGCAGTTGCCCAAGGCCAGCCACGCCGAGCTACGCGCGGCGCTGGACGCGCGCGGTCTGGCGATGACCGCGTCGCTGGGGTTTCAGGACACCTATGCGTTTGGCATGCGCCGTGCGCGTGCGCAGGCGCTGGGCATCGCATCGCTCTCGGATCTGGCCCGCCACCCGGCACTGAAGATCGGTTTGAGCAATGAATTCATGCAGCGCGCCGACGGCTGGCCCGGCGTGCGTGCGGCGTACGGCTTGCCGCAAACCGCCACCGGGCTGGATCACGATCTGGCCTATCGCGCGCTGCAAAGCGGGGCGATCGAGGTCACCGATCTATACAGCACCGATGCGGAGATTCCGTATTACCAGCTGCAGGTGCTGCGCGACGACCGCCAGTACTTCCCGGAGTACCAGGCGGTATTTCTGTATCGCAAGGATCTGGCGCAGCGCGCACCGGCAATGCTCAAGGCTTTGCAAGGTCTGCAGGGACGGATCGACGAAGCCACCATGCAGCGGCTCAATGCGCAGGTGAAATTGGAGCGGCAGTCCGAGGCGGCGGTGGCCGCGCAATGGCTGGGCGTTGCGGCCACGGCGCAGGCGGACTCGCGCATCGGCCGGTTGCTGCGTCACACCCGCGAGCATCTGGCGCTGGTCGGCATCTCGCTGGGCTTCGCGTTGCTGATCGCGCTGCCCTTGGGTGTGCTCGCAGCGCGGCGGCCGCGGCTGGGCCAGGTGGTGTTGTCGTTGACCGGTGTGTTGCAGACGCTGCCTTCCTTGGCTGTGTTCGTCTTCATGATTCCGCTGTTCGGCATCGGCGCAAAGCCGGCAATTGCCGCGTTGTTCCTGTATAGCCTGCTGCCGATCGTGCGCAATACCCATGCCGGGCTCACGTCGATTCCGCGCGAGTTACGCCAGACCGCCGAAGCGATCGGGTTGCCGGCCTGGACGCGATTGTGGCGCGTGGAATTGCCGCTGGCCTGCCGCACCATCGTGGCCGGTATCCAGACCGCTGCGGTCATCAACGTGGGCACCGCCACCTTGGGTGCGCTGATCGGCGCAGGTGGGTATGGCCAGCCAATTCTCACCGGCATCCGTCTGGACGATATCGGCTTGATTCTGGAAGGCGCGATCCCTGCCGCCGTCCTCGCCCTGCTGGTACAGGCGGCATTCGAAGGGCTGGAGCGTTGGGCAACCCCACGCGGCCTGCGGCTCAGTCGGCGCGGTTGAGCAGCGGACAAATAATCCTCCATGAACTCGTAGGTGCGGACCCGGCCGCGACACCGCCTTACTCGGATCACGCCCCGTCGCGGCCAGGTCCGCTCCTACATGCGCTGGGGTACCGCGTCATTCGCCCGGCAGCGCAGCAATCAAGCGTAGGAGGGCATCGTCGGCGACACTCAGGTGCGGTGCGATACGTAAACGTCCATGCCGCCGCGTGCAGATCGCCCCCTGCTCGCCGAGCGTCTTTGCCACCGCATCCAATTGGGTGGCCGGCGGCTGCAGCGCGGTCAGATGCGGCGCATGACCAGGCGTGAACCAATGCTCGAGCCCGCGCGCGGATAACGCCGCATCCCACTGCGCGGTCAGTGCGCCGAGCGCCGCAGCGATACGCGCAGGTTGCCAGGCCGTCACCTGCTGCAGGGCGGCCGTTGCCATCGCAATCCGCAACGGGTCGGCAACGCCGCCGGCATCGAACCGCCGTGCCCCTTCGCGATACTGCGGCGCCTTCGCCACCGGAAACTCCCAACTGCTGCCGGCATCCCGGCCGATCCAGTGTTCTTCGATCGGCACGCCCCGCGTGCGCCACTGCGGCGCCACCCATAGCCAGGCCAGGCCCATCGGCCCCAGCAACCATTTATGGCCGACACTGACCACGAACTCCGGCTTCCAGCGCGGCAGGTCGGTCGGCATGACGCCCAGGCTCTGGCTCAGATCCAGCACCAGCGCCGCACCGCGCGCATGCACCGCCGCGCTGATCCGTTCCAGGTCCAGCTGCCGCCCGTCCAGCCAGTACGCATGCGGCAGGCTGACGATGCGCAGCGCAGGCGTGTGTTCAACCGCCTCCAGCACCGCATCGGTCAGCACTGTGCCGGCAGTGGTCGGCACCGCCACAAGGTGTGCACCGACCTCCGTGCAGCGCCGTTGCCAGATCAGCAGGTTGGACGGGAATTGCCCGTCCAGCAGCAGCACCGCATCGCCGCCATGCAGTGGCAGATTGCGTGCAGCCGTGGCCAGCCCATGCGCGGCCGACGGCAGCAACGCCACCGCATCGACATCGTGGTCGAACAGACCTGCGGCCAAGCGGCGCAGCTGCTCGATGTCGTGCAGCCATGCATCGAACGGCAACCGCCACGGCGCGGCCATCGCATCGACCGCCTGATGCGCCACGGCTTGCACCGCAGTCAGCAACGGCCCGCGCGAAGCAGCGTCCAGATAGATGACCTCATCGGGTAGCGCAAATGCGCGGTGCCGGTGTTCCCAGGCGACAGGGGTGGGGAGCGAACTGGGCAGCGAAGACGATGGCATGCCAACAGCTTACCGCTGGCTGCCATGCCGCCGACACGGCGCGTTCACGGACGCTCCCCAAGCATATGGGGATGTCTGCACTCTCCCCCCTGGCGGTCGACCGCCAGCAACAGCAGCTGACGCTGCTGCAACGCTACGCGCAGACCCGCGCGTTGAGCGACCGCCTTGCCGCACCCCTGAGCGCGGAAGACGCGATGGTGCAGAGCATGCCCGATGCCAGCCCCAGCAAATGGCATCTGGCGCACACCACCTGGTTTTTCGAACGCTTCGTGTTGCAGGCCGACCCTGCGTACCGCGTCTTCGACCCGGCGTGGGACTTCTTGTTCAATAGTTACTATCAAAGTGTGGGCCCGATGCATGCGCGCACACGTCGCGGGGTGTTGTCCCGGCCATCGCTGCAGCAGGTGCGCGACTATCGCGCGGCCGTCGACACCCATATGCAGCAGCGCCTGCACGATGGCGCGCTCGACGCGCAGGCGTGCACCATCGTGCAACTGGGCATCCAGCACGAGCAGCAGCACCAGGAATTGTTGCTGACCGACATCAAGCACGCGCTGTGGAGCAATCCGCTGCAGCCGGCCTACCGTGATGCGCCCGCCCCCGAAGCTGCATTGCCGAGTGCACTGCGGTGGCATGCGCGCGATGAACAGATTGCGCAGATCGGTGCAGCCGCATGGCCGCAGTGCGACACGTTTGCCTACGACAACGAGTCCCCGCGTCACCGCGTGCTGATCGGGGCGCATGCCTTGGCCAACCGTGTCGTCACCAATGCCGAGTTCCAGGAGTTCATCGACGCCGGCGGCTACCGCAGCGCCGGTGCCTGGCTGAGCGATGGCTGGGCGATGGTGCAGGCGCAGGGCTGGCAGCATCCGCTGTACTGGGATGCAGATGGACGCGAATTCACCCTGGATGGCTGGCGCTCGCGCGATGCGCACGCGCCGGTCTGTCACCTGAGCCTGTTCGAAGCCGATGCGTTCGCCCGCTGGGCCGGTGCGCGTCTGCCCACCGAAGCCGAGTGGGAACAGGCGGCCGCCGGGGTGCCGGTGCAGGGCAATTTCGTCGATACCGACGCACTGCATCCGCGCGCTGCGCAGGCCGTGGATACCGGCATGCAGCAGCTGTTTGGCGATGTCTGGGAATGGACCGGCAGCGCCTATCTGCCGTATCCCGGTTTTGCGCCGTGGCCCGGTTCGTTGGGCGAATACAACGGCAAATTCATGAATGCGCAATGGGTGCTGCGCGGTGGCAGCTGCGCCACGCCGGCTAGTCACATCCGCGCCAGTTACCGCAACTTTTTCCCCTCCGATGCGCGTTGGCAGTTTGCCGGCGTGCGCCTTGCCAAGGATCTGCCTTGAACGCCGCCGCCCATGCCATGCAACGCGCCCATGCCGCGTTGACCGACCTGCGTCCGCAGCCGGACGACATCACCGCCGATGCACTGGCCGGCCTGTCGCAAACACCCAAGACCCTGCCGTCCAAATACTTCTACGATGCCCGTGGCTCGCAGCTGTTCGAAGCCATCACCCGGCAGCCGGAGTACTACCTCACCGGCACAGAATTGACGTTGCTGGAAGCCAGCATGCCGGCGATCGCACAGGCGATTGGCCCCGACGTGCATGTGGTCGAATACGGCAGCGGCAGTGGCCGCAAGACCGAGCTGCTGCTGCAAGGCCTGCGCGATGTGGTGGCGTACACGCCGCTGGAAATTTCGCGCACCGCATTGCTGGAAAGCACAGCGCGGTTGACCCAGCAATTTCCGCAGATCCAGATGCTACCGGTCTGTACCGACTTCACCAAGCCGTTGCGCCTGCCCGATGGGCAGCGTCCTTCGCGTCGCCACGTGATGTTCTTCCCCGGTTCCACGCTAGGCAACTTCACCGACACCGCCGCCATCGCCTTGATGGATGCGATGCGCCAGACCATGGGCAGCGATGGCTGCGCGTTGATCGGTATCGATCTGGACAAGGACGCCGGCCTGATCGAAGCCGCCTACAACGATGTGGCCGGCGTCACTGCCGAGTTCACCTTGAACCTGTTGGCGCGACTCAATCGCGAGATCGGCAGCGATTTCGATCTGGACTGCTTCCGTCACCACGCGGTGTATGCGCGCGAACGCGGCCGCATCGAAACCTTTTTGATCAGTCAGCGCGACCAACGCGTGCACGTGGGCGGAAAGGAATTCGCCTTTGCCGAAGGCGAAGCCATGCAGGTCGAATATAGCTACAAATACACCGATGCGCGTTTTGCCGAACTGGCCGCAGCCGCCGGGCTCAAGGTCACGCACGGCTGGAACGATGCGAAGGATTGGTTCGGGCTGCGCTTGCTGCGCCCGGTGTAAGCGAACCGGATGGCCACCATGGCCGAGTGCGGCCTGGCGATACGGTTCCAACCAACGATCAGTTCGATTGCAACAGGGTGCGCATGCGTTGGCACGACGCGGCGATGGCATCCACTAGCGCATCCAGGACCGGATGCGCGACGCCTTCCTGTCGAAGCACGACGGCAAGATCACGCGCCTGATCGGGCAGGTCGCTTGCGGCCATCTCCATCCAGGCGAGGCAGGTCATGGCGTCCAGGCGCAGCGTTTCGGCCAATTGCCGCCAGTCGCCTGGACCAATGTCCCACCAGCGATAGTGGCTGCCGACTTTCATTGCCATCTTGATTTTGCGCTGTTGCAGTTGCGGATACGGCAGGGCGCTGGAGATGTCGTACAACGGTGCCAGCCGTACCTGCCGGTGTTGGCCGAGCAGCAGCGAATAGTTCTTCGCGTGCGCATCGGTGCCGCCGATCAGGTGATTGAAGACCAACGCCTGGAACAGGGTTTCGACGTCCTGCCGCGCCCGTGAGGAGTGCGTCCACAACAGCTGCGACAACGCAGCCGGTCCCGGGCCACCCTGGTTCTGGTATTTGATCTGCGGCATCACCCCCAGCGCTTGGCAGACGTCTTCCTGGTGGATGCGCAGCAGCCTGCCGTCGCTGCCGATGCGGTCGTAACGTTCGACGCAAATGGCGGTTTCATCGCCGAAGCGCAGCGCCTGGGCGGCGGCGGTCGGCAGGCCGATGCTGCGCGCCAGGCGCAGGCAGAACAGCTCGTTCTCGACGAACCCGTCGTATTCCCCGCTCGGTGGTTTGAGGATATGCGTGGTCGGGATGCGTCCGGCCGGGATGGCCCACTGCTGCCCGTCGTGCAGCAACGCGATCTTGGCCTGCGCGCCGGCCAGGCTGAATTGACCGACGTCATCGACCTGGCGTGCTGCACCCACATCCTGGCGCAGCCTGCGCAAGCGTGCTTCCAGTTCGCCATCGGTGAGCGGTTCGATGGCGTCGCTGGCGCCGGACAGCACATCCTCAAGTCGGGCTTCGGTGACGAACTGCACTGCACCAGCGCAATCCTCGCCGACGTGCGACAACAGGGCGAGCGGGTTGCGCGGAGAGACCTGGAACCTGGAGGCCCAGCGTTGCAGTGTGGCTTCGTTGTCTGGCAGCAGGCCCCACAGCACTGCGTCGACCGCCTCTGTGCGGTGATCCTCCTTGCTAAGCGGAAGATTCAACGACAGCGGTATCGCACTATTCGAATGCTGCCAGTCCGGCGTGTAGGTAAATCGTGGAAGCCCATGCGGGTCGGACGCAAGATGACCGATCACCTGGTGTTCGATCAGTGCGAGCAGTCTCACGGATCGCCCTTCTTTTTAGAAGATGCCGATATGACGTTGGAAATTTTCGCTGCCTTGCCAACCTTCGAACGATCACGTGCGGAGACCTGGTTCTGCAAGACTTCATTCACTCCATGTTTTTCATTCGGTGCATCGATCAGCGAGGGATATTTATTCAGTGCTGCAGCTAATGCTGCCTGCGCCGGAGACTGTTTTAGAGCATCCAATGCCGGAAATGGTCTGTGCAAGCCAGCGTTTTTCAGCCTATCGAGCGACGAGAATTGAGTCTGGATAGTGTTGTTGAACGCATTGAGAGCGTTGGTTCCCAATGGCGGATTGGACCGGTTATGTTCAACGATCGCATCGAGATTGATCGGCGTCACGGTGCCGCGATCGGGCACGCTCGCCTGCGGAACCTGAGCAACGCCTGGGCCCAGCATCAACTCCAGTCCCAACGCCTGCAGCGCTCTCAGGATCAATTGCAGTTCCGCACGCGGCTTGCCTTTCTCGATATCGACGACCCATTGCCGGCTCACACCGATGTCGTTGGCCAGGCGAGCCTGATCCCAGCCCAGGCGCTTGCGCCTGGCGCGGATGATGTTACCGATATCGGAAGGTGTACGGACAGTATCCATGGCTGCAATGTAAGCGATCGGCGACATTGGCGCAATGTCGACGATCGCTTACATTCGAAAGGCCAATCGCGCCGAACCACCCAATGTCTCCAATAAAATGTCGTCGAGCGATGACATGAAAAAAATGTCATCGTTCGGCGACATCAGGCGGCCTGCACCACATGCAGCACCTTGGGATTGCGCCACTGCGCCAGCAAGGTCGCTTCGCGCGCCTTGGCCTCACGCAGATGCGCCTCCTTGACGTGCCCATAGCCGCGGATGTGTTCGGGGATGCTGGCGATCTGCGCGGCCAGGCCCACGTTGTCGGCATCCAGACGCTCCAGCAGCCCGTCCACGGTGGCGAGATAATCGACAATCAGCTGCCGCTCGCTGCGGCGCTCTGCGGTGTAGCCGAACACATCGAGCTTGCCGCCGCGCAGGAATTTCAGCCGTGCCAGCAGCTTGAAAGCGCTGAACATCCACGGCCCGTATTCGCGCTTGATCGCATGGCCGTGTGCATCCTTCTTGGCCAGCAGCGGTGGTGCCAGGTGGAAGCGGACCGTGTAGTCGCCTTCGAACTGCTGCTGCAGCCGGCGCTGGAAATCGCCACGCGTGTATAACCGCGCAACTTCATATTCGTCCTTGTAGGCCATCAGCTTGAAGGCGTAGCGCGCCACCGCTTCGATCAACGCCGTGCTGCCGGGGACGCGTTGGGCCTCGTGTCCACGCACGCGTTCCACCAGCGCGCGATAGCGCTGCGCGTAGGCAGCGTCCTGGTAGTCGGTGAGAAACGCGATGCGGCGGGTAATCGCTTCGTCCAGCGACTGCGCCAGCTGCTCATCGTCGAGTGGATGCACCGGTGCATCCACATCGCCATGCAGTGTGCTGCCATCGGTTTGCGCCAACGCACGCGGTGCGTTTTGTCCGCTGAGAGTGTGGTCTTCCCAGCTACCGGGCGCACGTGCGGCGGGTGTGTCACCGTGTCGATGTGCAGACGCGTCAGCGTTGGCCAGACCTGCAGCGCGTTGCACCGCCGGCAGATCCACCGCCGCCAGCCGGCCCCAGGCGAAGGCCTGCTGATTCATCGCCACCGCTGCGCCATTGAGTTCGATCGCGCGCATCAATGCCGCATGCGACAACGGCACCAGTCCGTGCTGCCAGGCATAACCCAGCACGAACAGATTGCTGGCGATCGCATCGCCCAGCAATGCAGTGGCCAGTTGCGTGGCATCCAGCAATAACGGCTCCTGTCCGCCAAGCGCGGTACGCACGCCGGCAATGATCTCGTCAGCCGGGAACTGCAGATCCGGCTGCGTGGTGAAGCTGCCCGGCATCGCCTCATAGGTGTTGAGCACCACCTGGGTGCGGCCATCGCGTACCTTGGACAGCGCCCAATAATCGTTGACCACCACCATGTCGCAGCCCACCACCAGGTCGGCTTCGCCGGCGGCAATGCGCACCGCATGGATATCGCCGGGCGTGCGCGCGATGCGGATATGCGTGGTGACCGCGCCACCTTTTTGCGCCAGGCCGGTCTGGTCCAGCACCGTGGCGCCCTTGCCTTCAAGGTGCCCGGCCATGCCCAGCAGCGCACCGATGGTCACCACGCCAGTGCCGCCGACGCCGGTGATCAGGATGTTCCAGGGCTGCTCCAACGTGGTGCGCTGCGGCGGTGCGGGCAGGTTATCCAGCAATGCGCTGGCATCGCGTTGTTTGCCCTTGCGCGGCGCACCGCCATGCACGGTGACAAAGCTCGGGCAGAACCCGGAGACGCAGGAATAATCCTTGTTGCAATTGGATTGATCGATCTGCCGCTTGCGCCCGAATTCGGTTTCCTTCGGCAGCACCGACACGCAAAAACTTTTCTCGCCGCAATCGCCGCAGCCTTCGCAGACCAGCGAATTGATCATGACGCGCTTGGGCGGGTCGACCAGCTTGCCGCGTTTGCGGCGCCGACGCTTTTCGGTGGCGCAGGTCTGATCGAAGATCAGGATCGACACCCCCTTGACCGTGCGTAGGTGCTGTTGCACTGCATCCAGCTCGCCACGATCATGAAATGCCACATCGGCGGGAAACAGATCGCGCCGCCGCGTCCACTTGCCGATGTCGTCGCTGACGATCGCAATCTCGTGGATGCCTTCGGCGCGCAGCTGATGGGCGATGTCCGGCACGGTGAGCGTGCCGTCCACCGGCTGGCCGCCGGTCATGGCCACCGCATCGTTGTAGAGAATCTTGTAGGTGATGTTGACGCCGGTGGCGACCGATTGGCGAATCGCCAACGAGCCGCTGTGGAAATACGTGCCATCGCCCAGGTTCTGAAACACGTGCGGTGTGTCGGTAAACGGCGCCTGCCCCGACCACGTCACGCCTTCGCCGCCCATGTGGGTGAAGGTGTCGGTGGAGCGGTTCATCCAGGTCACCATGTAATGGCACCCGATGCCGCCCAGCGCGCGCGAGCCTTCCGGCACCACCGTGGAAGTGTTGTGCGGGCAGCCCGAGCAGTAATGCGGCACGCGCGGGAACTGCGCGCGCGGCAAGGCCATTTCCGCTTCCTTGGTCTCCATCCAGCGCAACCGCTGCTCGATCGAATCGGCAGTGAAAAAGCGCTGGATGCGCTTGCCGATTACCGCGGCGATCGTGGCCGGGGTCAGCTCGCCGGTCGACGGCAAAATCCATGCGCCGTGTTCGTCGTATTTGCCGACGATGCTGGGCCGCGCACCGGCATTGGCCGGCCAGTTGTAGAACAGCTCCTTCATCTGGCGCTCGATGAAGGCCTTCTTTTCTTCCACCACCACAATGTCGTCGAGACCCTGCGCGAACGCGCTGATGCCCACCGGTTCCAGCGGCCAGGTCATGCCGACCTTGTACACGCGGATACCGATCTGCGCGCAGGCCTGCGCATCCAGGCCCAGGTATTCCAGCGCCTGCAAGACGTCCAGATAGCTCTTGCCGGTGGTGACGATGCCCAGCCGCGCGCGCGGCGAATCCAGCACGATCCGGTCGATCTGGTTTGCCCGCGCAAATGCCTGCGCGGCCGCCACCGCATAGCGATGCAGGCGCATTTCCTGATCCACCGGCGGGTCCGGCCAACGGATGCTCAAACCGCCCGGCGGCAGCGCGAAATCCTCCGGCAGCACGATGCTGCGCGCGAATGGGTCCACCTGCACCGACGCGGACGATTCCACCGTCTCGGCGATGGTCTTGAAGCCGATCCAGCGCCCGGTGTAGCGGCTCATCGCCCAGCCCAGCAAACCCATGTCCAGGATGTCCTGCACCCCGGCCGGGTTGAGGATGGGCATCATCGCGCTGACGAATTCGTCTTCCGACCCATGCGGCAGCGTCGAGCTGCGGCAGGCATGGTCGTCGGCGGCCAGCGCCAGCACGCCGCCAAACGGCGAAGTGCCGGCAGCATTGCCGTGCTTGAACACATCGCCGCTGCGGTCCACACCCGGGCCCTTGCCGTACCACATGCCGTACACGCCCTGCACCTTGGCGCCGGGGAACAGGTTGGTCTGCTGGGTGCCCCACACCATGGTGGCGGCCAGGTCCTCGTTGAGGCCCGGGGTGAAGGTCACCCTGGCGGCATCCAGATGCTTGCGCGCGCGCCACAGTTCCAGATCGAGCCCGCCCAAGGGGCTGCCGCGGTAGCCGCTGATGAAGCCGGCGGTGTCCAGGCCGGCCGCGTCGTCGCGCAGGCGCTGCAGCAACGGCAGCCGCACCAGGGCCTGCACGCCGGACAGATAGATGCGCCCATCGGTGCGCGTGTATTTGTGGTCCAGCGTGTAGTCCGCATCCACCCGGCCGAGCTCCGGCGTGTTGGCAGAGTCGGGAGAAGAGAGTGCAGCGGTACTGGTCATGGCGTGCCCGGAAAGGGTGGCTGGGACCCGGTGCGTGTCATCTGAAACCAATGACGCGCCCGACGGATTCCAAAACGGCGGTGCAAAGTGTAACAGTCAGCCTTCACGCGCCCGTTCGCATGCGGATGCGCCGCCGTCGCGCTGCGGGTAGGATGGGGACGGGAAGGGTCGTTTGCTGTTCAGGGGAAAACACAGTGAAAAGGAAATACGCATGGGCCGCCTTGGTCCTGCTTGGAGGCGTGTGGTCGCTGGCGCAGGCACAGAGCCTGCCCAAGCCCAAGGAGTTCTATTTCGACGAAGACCGCAGCACCACCAAGGCGGTGGTCGCGGTGCCGGGGCAGGGCGATGCCGTGGTCGACCGTCTGGCCGCGATGGTGCAGCGGGACGCACGCGCCGCCGAGCCGCGCGCCCAGCTGGCCTCGCTGGCCTATGCCGGCGGACGCACGCAACTGGGCGATGAGCTGTACCAGGGGGCGTTGGCACTGGTCTCCAATGGCAGCCAGCAATATCGGGCCATCAGCTGGAACTACGGCTGGGACCTGCTGCGCGCCGACAAGCCCGACAAGGCGTTGCAGCAGTGGGCCAACCTGGCCAATGGTCGCCCGGCCACGCCGGAATGGTTGCCCACCACCGCCGCCTTGACGTTGTGGCGGGCAGGTCGCAAGCAGGAGGCTACCGAGTGGTATGCCGCCGCGGTGCGCACCTGGCCCGATCGTTGGGGCAGCACTGCCAATTACGCCAGCCTGCTGCCGGATTGGCGCGAGGCTGAGCGCACCAGCCTGGCCGAGGTCTTTGCGGCATGGCAGGCCAACCCGCCAGCGTTTCCGTAAGCGGTACGCCGCGCTGCAGGGATTGCCTGCAGCGCATGCCGTGCAGTGGTCTGCAGGTTTGCTGCAGGGTCCTGCCCGCCGACCATCGCGGGACACGCTGCAAGGACGTCCATACCAGCTCTTGCACGGCATTCACGGCGCGTCAGGTCCCGCGAAGGTGAGCGAGCAATGACAGTCGCGATGGTCGTTGCGCACAGGGTTCAATCACGCAGCCGGCAACCTGTCTGCTGCGGTGTCCTCGCCGATTGCAGGACCGTTGGCGGCGTGATACCGCCATCGAGCCCCCAGGGACGGGGTCACGGCGTGTCCTGCGAGCGGCGAGGGCACCGCGCCCTCCACAGACTGGCTTCGGAATAGGCAAACGAGGGAAGTCTCGCTGCGCACCGATGGCGCGCCCTCTTCGTGCAGGGATCCAATGGCGCGCGCGACCGCTTGTTCCGGCTCGATCTGTTGCGCCGTAAAGTGCTTGGCCATCGGGCCGACGCGCTCTTCGCGCGAGCGCGACGCCAAGCCAGCCTTCCTCCAATGCCTGGGCCCGGCGCTGTGCGATCCTGTGCATCGCTCTCCAACAGACACGATCAGCCATGGCGGTGGATGCATTTGCGTTGATCCTGGCGATGCTGGGGCTTGGCCTGGTATTCGCGCGGCTCAAGGTGCTGCCCGACAACAGCGCCGATGTGCTCAATCGCATCGTGTTGTACATCTGCCTGCCTGCCTCGGTGCTGACCTACGTGCCGCGCCTGCATCTGGACGCCTCGCTGGGCGGGGTGATCGCCACGCCATGGCTGCTGACCGCCATCATCGTGCCGCTGCTGTGGGGCTGCAGCCACGTGTTGCGCTTCGGCCGTGCCGAGTACGCCGCGCTGCTGATGTGCGTGGTGTTCACCAACTCCAGCTTCATCGGGTTTCCGATGGTGCGCGCGCTGCTGGGCGACCAGGCCCTGCCGTACGCGGTGGTGTACGACCAGTTCGGCACCTTCGTGCTGTTGTCCACCTTCGGCCTGTACGTGCTGGCGCGCTACAGCGGCGATACGCCGCCCACCGCAAAAATCATACTGACCCGTGTCCTCAAGTTCCCGCCGCTGTGGGCGCTGCTGTTTGCGCTGACGTTGATGCCCGCGCAGCCGCCGGCCTGGATCGGCGCAGGCCTCAAGAGCCTGGCCGATGCGATGTTGCCGCTGGTGATGCTGGCGGTGGGCTTTTCGCTGCAGTTGCGTCTGCCCGCCGACGAACTCAAGCCGCTGGCGGTGGGGCTGATCTTCAAGCTGGCGGTGATGCCGATCCTGGCGCTGCCGCTGTCCTGGGCGCTCGGCCTGCGCGGGCTGATGCTGCAGACCACCGTGCTCGAATCGGCCATGCCCACCATGATCACCGCCGCCGCGCTGGCGATCTCGCATCGGCTGGCCCCCAGGCTGGCGGCCGCCATGGTCGGCTACAGCATCCTGCTCTCGCTGCTGACCTTGCCCGCCTGGTCCTGGTTGCTGGCGCGCCTGGTGGCTTGATACGCCCGCAGCGGCATGAAATGCTGGCCTGCGGCATGGTGCCGCGCTCACACGGAAGACAAGCACATGCAGGGATATCGTCAGATCGCAGTTGCGCTGCTGTGCCTTGGCACCAGCCTGTCGGCCTCTGCGGCAACAGCGCCTGCCACACCCGATCCCGCCAATGCACCCGAGGTGCAGCAGTGGGCACAGCAAGTTGGCCAGGCCATGCAGGCGCGGCTGCAGACCCTGGCCGCCAGCGAACAGCCGCGTCAGCGTTATGTTGCAGGCCTGCTGTGGCTCAGCGATGACGCGCAGACTGATACGCAGGCCGCCGCCACCGGCGATGCGCCAGCCCAGCGGGCAGTGCTGCAAGGCGCGCTGGATGCACGGCCCCGCGATCTGCTGGTCGCGCGTGTAGAGGCCAACGACTGCCCGGCGGAGCTGCGTTGCGACCCGGCCGGCGCAGTGGTTTTTCTGGAACAGGCCGATGCCGGCAACGCCGATGCGCCGTTGCGGGCCTTCAGCGCCGCGCAGCGACGCGGCGATCGGCTCGCCGCCGAATCCGCCTGGCAGGCCGCCGCACGCGCGGACCATTTCGACAGCGGCGCGGTTGCGCTGGGGCAGGCCTTGCACGCGGCCTATGCCGGGATGCAATGGCCACACCTGCAATCGTCGCAGCTGCGCGCGCAATTGCAGGCACAAGGTCTGCCGTCCACTGGTGCGGAGATGGCGATGGGCTACGTGATGGGCGCCTGGGCGGCGCACGCACTTCCGTCGCTGGTTGAGGTCACGCGCCGATGCACCCCGCCCATCGCCGCACCTGCATTGCGCGATGAGTGCATGGTCATCCTCGGCAACCTGGGCAACGACGACGCAATGCTGGTAACGGCGTTGATCGGCTCCGAGCGCATGGCAGCGCTGAGCACCGGCCGCGATGCTGCGTATTGGCACGCGCGGGTACGCGAGTTGCGGTGGTTGCAGCAGCATCAACATCGCCGCACGCCCAGTGTTGCCACTGCCACTGCCACTGCCACTGCTGAGGTTGAGATCACTTTGACGCAAGGTGAAATCCCCGCATTGCGCGCGTCCTTGCAACGCAGCGGCGTTACCGCCTTGCCACCGGCGGGCTGGCATCCCGTCGCCGCAATTCGCTGAGACACAAGGTGCGCAGCAAATGTGCGCGGCTGAACCGTGCGCGTTTGCTGCACTGCGATGACGAACGCACGCATCGCGTTTAACGCGTTTCGACTACTCCCTCACCTTGCCGCGGTGTACGCTGCCGGCTTGCTCCCGGAAGCGAGGCGTGCATGAAGACAGTCCTGGTGGCCGCTTCCAAAGGCGGCGTCGGCAAGACCACGATCGCCACCAATCTGGCCGCATACGCGGCCTTGCAAGGCCAGCGCACCGTGCTGGCAGATGCCGATCCGCAGGGCTCGTCCACACGCTGGGCGCAGCGACGCGCCAGCCTCGACAGTGCGGTACTGCCGATCGACGCCACCAAGCGCCGCAACTGGCAGGCGGCAGTCCCCGATGGCACCGACCAGCTGATCATCGACGCGCCGGCCGGTGCGATGGCCGACGACCTGAGCGGCTTTCTGGACCACGTCGACGCCATCGTGGTGCCGGTGCTGTCCTCGGCCCTGGACATCGAAGCGGTGGTGGGCTTTCTCAACACGCTGGCCAAGGTGCCGCGCGTGCATCAGCGCAAGCTCCCGGTCGGCCTGGTGCTCAACCGCGCCCGCCCCTGGACCCAGACCGCCCAGCAGGCCGCCGAGATGATCGGGACCTGGCCTTATCCGCTGGTGACCCAATTGCGCGACACCCAGGCCTACGTGGTCATGGCCGGGCTGGGGCGCAGCTTGTTCGATTACCGCTCGGCGCAGGTGCGCGACCATCAACAGGACTGGGAGCCGCTGTTGAAGTGGCTCAAGAAGTCCTAGAACCGGAAAGTTCTTATGCGCGAATTGATCTTGTTGCGACACGCCCATGCCGAGCCGGCCGATACCGGCCAGGCCGACTTCGACCGCCCGCTGTCCCCGCACGGCATCGCCGAGGCGGAATCTGCCGGGCGTTGGTTGCGCGAACAGCGGCTGGTCCCCGACCGGGTGCTGTGCTCGCCGGCGCGGCGTTCCCGCGAGACCCTGGAGGCAGTGCTCGAGCTCACTGGCTATATCGAACAACGCCTGGACGAACGCATCTACGAAGCGACCCCGGGCACCCTGGCCAGCCTGGTGGACGAACATCGCGAGGCCGAGCGCCTGCTGCTGGTCGGTCACAACCCGGGCCTGGAGCGGTTGGCTGCGCTGATGCATAGCGGGCAGACCGGCGACTACCGCGGTATGCCTACCGCCTCGATCGCCCTGCTGGCGCTGCCGCTGGACGCTAGCATCGAGCCAGGGATCGCCCGCCTGACCGCCTTCTGGTGGCCTTGATCCGTGTCATCGTCGCTGCGCTGGTTCGCCTGGCTCGCGCTCTGGGTCGCGCTCCCCTGCCTTGCGCAGCAGAAAGTGCACGTCATCGATCCGGTGCAGTCGCGCTTCGGGTTCGAGATCAAGACCCGCTTCGGCATGAAGATCGAGGGGTTCTTCCCGCGTTTTCGCGGTGAACTGGTGGAATTGCCGGACCGGCGCATGCAGGTGCGCTTCCGGCTGGACGCCTCCCAGGTGGAGATTCCGGGCAAGGACCGCTACACCAGCTGGATGCGCGGCGAGGATTTTTTCGACGTGGCGCGCTACCCGGTGGTGGAATTCGAGTCGCTGCCTTACGCCGAAGAAGTGGTCAAAGGCGGCGGCGACATCACCGGCAACCTGACCATCCGCGGAATCACCCACATCGAGACCCTGCATGTCGCACCGGCTGAATGCGCGCGGCCGGGCTATGATTGCGACGTGATCAGTCGAGGTACGGTCCTGCGTGGACGTTACGGAATGAATGCGTGGCAGATGGCCCTGGGCGACAGGGTGACATTCATTCTGCGTGGGCGGTTGCTGGAGGCGCGGCGCCCGTGAGGTTCCTGCTGAGGCTGCTTGTGCTGGCAACTCTGTTGCTCGGCACCGGATGCGCCGGCCTGTCGCAAACCGAACGTCATCGTGCTGTCGGCGTTGCCGCTGCGGCGCGCAGCACCGTGGTCAGCTGCACCCAGGCCAATCACTGCGCCCAGCCCTCGCCGCTGCGCACGCTGGGCGGCGAGGCCATCACTGCCTCAACACCGGCCGCGCCGCGGCATTACGCCACCATTGTCGACCACGGCGAAGAATCGCTGGTGGCGCGGCTCAACCTGATCCGCAGCGCCACCCGCAGCATCGACCTGCAAACCTATATCTTCGACAAGGACGACAGCGCGCGCATGATTCTGGACGCGCTGACCGACGCAGCCCAGCGCGGGGTCAAGGTGCGGATCCTGATCGATCAGCTGTCGGCAATCGCCGATCTGCAGATTCTCGGCGCGCTGGCCAGCACCCACGAAAACCTGCAGCTGCGCGTCTACAACCCCACCTTCGGCAAGGTCAAACTCAATTACTTCGATTACGCCGGCAGCGTGGTGTGCTGTTTCCGGCGCTTCAACCAGCGCATGCACAACAAGTTGCTGGTGGTGGACGATGTGCTGGGCGTGGTCGGCGGGCGCAATTACCAGGACGACTATTACGACTGGGACAGCGAATACAACTTCCGCGACCGCGACGTGATTGTGGCCGGCCCGGAAGTGCGCGCGATGGCGGCCAACTTCGATGCGTTCTGGCGCGCGCGGCGCAGCGTGCCGGCCGAGCGCCTGAACGATGTGGGCCGGCTGCTGCTGGAGCAGGGCGCGCCGCAGATGCCGCCCGCACAGTTCCGGCGCCCGGATCGGGTGGCGCGGGTGGACCAGGAAGCGCGCGATCCGCAGTTCGTGCGCGATGTCTTTGTCACCCCGGCGATACCGGTGCAGCGCGTGCTCTATGTGGCCGACCTGCCACAGAAGCATCGCAGGGAACACGCCGCCAAGGCGGTATCGACGGCGCCGGAACTGGACGGCCTGATCGCCGGCGCGCAGCAGGAAGTGCTGCTGCAAACGCCGTATCTGGTGTTGTCCGACGAGGCCCAGGCGATCTTCCGCGCGCTGCGCAAACGCCCGCAGCCGCCGCGCATCGTGGTGTCGACCAACAGCCTGGCAGCCACCGACAACCCCATCGTGTATGCGCTGTCGTACAAGTTCAAACGCCGCAACATGCGCGAGCTGGGCTTCAATCTGTACGAGTTCAAGCCGTTTCCGCTGGACGCGCCGGTGGATTACGCCAATCTGGTGCCGGACCCGCTCAATCCCGCCTCCGACATCAACGAAGACAGCCGCGACACTCGTTTGATCGGCGGCAGTGCGGCCGGCAATGCGATGCGTGGCAGCCGCGGTGCAGACACCCGCGGTACTGGCGGCAGCGTGATTCGCGGCAGCAGTGGCGCCGGCCGTGCGCCCGGCGGCAGCGAGGTCGATCGCCGCGTGTTACGTACCGAAACCCGGCCGTCGTTTCTGGGCACCCGCGCGGTCAACAAACCGCTGCCGGTGACCCGCGCCGGTGCGCGCATGGGGTTGCACGCTAAATCGCTGGTGGTGGATCGCCGCATCGGCGTGATCGGCACGCACAACTTCGATCCGCGCAGCGAGAACTACAACACCGAAGCGGCGGTGGTGATCGACGATGCGCGCTTTGCGCAGGCGCTGGCGGCCAGCATCGAGCGCGACATGAACCCGGAAAATGCCTGGACGGTGGCCCCGCGCGAAAAACCGCCGGTGTTGAGCGGATTGAACTACAGCGTGGGCAAGGTGTCCGAAGCGTTGCCGGTTCTGGACTTCTGGCCGTGGCGCTACGCGACCAATTACGAGTTCCAGCCCGGCCCCGACTGCCCGTTCCCGCTCAAGCGGCAGGACCCGCAGTTCCGGAAGTGCTATGTGGCGGTGGGCGACTTCCCCGAGGTCAACGTCGGCCCGAAATGGTTGCTGGTGCGCATGCTGACCGCATTCGGCGCCGGCCTGGTGCCGATTCTGTAATCGACAGCTAAGCGCAGCTGACAAAACCTACTGTGCTCGCCGCCAGCCAGGCGCGGCCTGCGCTCGGTGCGGCATCTACCACCCGTACACTCCGGCTCTGAGCGCGCGGTCCACACCCACGTGACAACTGCTCGCTGCGGTTTTTAGCCGCTCTAGGGCTGCAATCGTTCGACAGCAACAAGCGGCGTGCGCTGCCGGGAGCTGGTAAAACCACCCTGGCACCCGCCGGCGCGACCACTCCCGCCAATCCGGGGCAAGCAGCGACACCGACGATTGCAGTAGCCTTGAATCCACCAGACAGCGGCAGGCGTTGCACCAGCCGCAATCTCGCAGATGCTGTTGCGATTCCCGATTCCCGATTCCCGATTCCCGATTCCCGATCCCCAATCCCCAATCCCCAATCCCCAATCCCCAGCCCATGACCTTCCGCGCTCCCGTCGATCTCGCCGCCCTCAACGCCTCCAGCCGCAACACCCTGATCGAACAGCTGGGCATCGTGTTCACCGACGCTGGCGACGACTGGCTGCGCGCCACCATGCCGGTGGATGCGCGCACCAAGCAGCCGTATGGCCTGCTGCATGGCGGCGCCTCGGTGGTGCTGGCCGAAACCCTGGGCAGCAGCGCCGGCAATCTGTGCGTGGAGATGAGCACCCAGATGTGCGTGGGGCTGGAGATCAACGCCAACCATCTGCGCGCGGCCACCGAGGGACTGGTCACCGGCACCGCGCGCGCGGTGCATGTGGGGCGCAGCACGCATGTCTGGGACATCGTCATCGAAAATCCGGCCGCCAAGCGCGTCTGCGTCTCGCGTCTGACGTTGGCGGTGGTGGCGCGCACCAATGGCTGAACACGCCTGGCAGCTGCATGGGTGGAACAGCGCCATCCGCTGCCGGCACTGCGCCGCGGCCGAGCTGCTGTCACAATAGCCGTGCCTCCTTCCCCCGTTACCGGTCCCGTTCGTCGAATGAGCGAGTCATCCCTGGACGCCACGCGCGACGCTGGCGGCCCGCTGCGTTGGTTCCGGTACCTGTATCGGGTGCCGCTGCTGCTGCTGCATCTGTGTGTGTTTCTGCCGATCACCATGCTGTGCGTGGTGACGCCGCCGCTGGCGCGCATCCGCACCGGCCCCCAGGACACCCTGGACGAACTGATGATCCGCTGGTGGCAGGGCAACCTGATGCGTATCTTCGGGTTTCGTCTGCGCCGCTTCGGCACGCCGCTGTCGGGCGCCACCTTGTTCGTGGCCAATCACGTCAGCTGGGTCGATATCTCCATGCTGCATAGCCAGCGGGTGATGGGCTTTGTGGCCAAGCGCGAAATCGCCGGCTGGCCGCTGGTGGGCTGGCTGGCGGCCAAGGGCCAGACCATTTTTCATCAACGCGGCAACACCGAATCGCTGGGCGGGGTGCTGCTGGAAATGCTGCAGCGTTTGCGCAGTGGCAAGCCGGTCGGCGTGTTTCCGGAAGGGCGCACCCGCGGCGGTACCGAAGTGGGTCCGTTCCATGCGCGCATCTTCCAGGCGGCGGTGGAAGCCGGTGTGCCGGTGCAGCCGGTGGCGCTGCGCTACGGCGTGCGCGGCAATGCACAGGCGGTGGTGGCCTTTGGCGAGCGCGAGAGTTTCTTCGCCAACATCGTGCGCCTGCTCGGCGAGCCGTCGCGCCTGGCCGAACTCCATTTCCTGGAGCCGATCGGCGCGTTCGATATCGAAGGACGTCGCCGCCTGGCCGACACCTCGCGTCAACGCATCATCGCCGCGATGGAGTCCTGAGCCGGCGATGCACGCGCTCATCCACCCAGCGGCTGGCGTCCTCGTACCTGGCCCGATGCGCGCATGAACGCCTCCGACTTTCAGCCGCCGCGCTGGCTGCGCAATCCTCATGTGCAATCGGTGCTGGCCAGCAGCGGCTTGCGCCGGTTGCGCAGCCGCCAGTTGCTAAGCGCCAGCGGCGCGGTCACCAGCGAACATATTCTCGACGGCGGCGACGGCGTACGGCTGCAGGGCTGGATGAGCGTACCGCCCGGTGATGCGCCGGTGCGCGGTACCGTGCTGCTGCTGCACGGTTGGGAAGGCAGCGCCGATTCCAATTACATGCGGCTGACCGCCGCGCGCCTGCTCGGCCTGGGCTACCAGGTGTTCCGGCTGAACTTCCGCGATCACGGCGACACCCACCATCTCAATGTGGACCTGTTCCACTCTGATCGCATCGACGAGGTGGTCAACGCGGCCGGCGATCTGTGGCGGCGCTTTCCCGCGCCGCAGCTGCTGGCGGCCGGGTATTCGCTGGGCGGCAACTTCGCGCTGCGGCTGGCCTTGCGGGCACCGGCAGCGGGCCTGCCGCTGGCGCGGGTGGCGGCGGTGTGTCCGTTGCTGGACCCAGCCGCCACCATGGCCCAGCTGGAAAAAGGCCCGCAGTTCTACGACTGGTACTTCCGCCGCAAATGGCGCGAATCGCTGCTGCGCAAGCGCAAGCTGTTCCCGGACCAGCACGGCTACGACGACGCCACCCTGGCGCTGGACATGCGCGAGCTGATGGCCTGGCTGGCGGTGCAGCACACCGGCCACGGCTCGCTGGAAGCGTATTTCGACAGCTATTCGATCGCCGGCGAACGCCTGGCCGGACTGCAGGTGCCCTCGGACATCCTGATGGCCGAAGACGACCCGGTGATTCCGTTCGAGGACTTCGCCGGCTGGAAACTGCCGGCGCACGCGCACCTGGAAATCGCGCGTTGGGGCGGGCATTGCGGCTTTCTGGAAAACGCCCGCGGCGACGGCTTTGCCGAACGCTGGGTGGCCGAGCGGCTGGCGGCGCACACGTAGGTCGGCGCCGCAGCGCGCATCGTTACAATAGCGGTTTGTCCGGGACACGCCGCCGCCATGCAAGACGCCATTCTTCAAGCCCTGCGCCGCAATGCGGCCGACGATGCGGTGGTGCTGGCCCGCGAGTGGGCGACCACCGCGCCGGATAACGCGGCCGCGCACCGCTGGCTCGGGCTGTCCTTGCAGCAGCAAGGCCAACCGGCGCTGGCGCTGACCAGTATCGAAACCGCGCTGACGCTGACCCCGGAAGACGCCGATCTTCACCTGCTGCACGCCGGGCTGCTGCTGGCCACGCGCAATTTGTCGGCGGCCGATGCCGCGTTGTCGCGCAGTACCGCGTTGGACCCGAACCAGTTCAACGCCTATGTGATGCAGGCGCATCTGGCGGTGGGGCGCGGCGATCTGGACGACGCCGAGCGGCTGAGCCGTACCGCCGCACGCCTGGCGCCGGACCACCCGCAGCTGCTGGCGGTCGATGGCGTGGTGGAGATGCGTCGTGGCCAGAGCGACCGCGCGCTGTCGCTGCTGACCCGCGCTGCAGAGCAGTTGCCGGACGACCCGCGGGTGATGTTCGCGCTGGGCTTTGCGTATCTGCAGAAGGAACACTTCGCGTTCGCCGAGCGCGCCTTCGAGCGCGTGGTCGAGCTCAATCCGCCGGGCACTGCGCTGCGCGCGTTCATTGCCCAGCTGGCCCAGCGCCAGGGCCGCCTGGACGATGCGCTGACCGCGATGCAGGGCGTGCTGGCCCAGCCCGATGGCGACATCCCGGCGATGCGCCGGCTGGCCGGCGAGATGGAATTGCAGGCCGGTCGCCCCGATCAGGCGGCCGCGCATCTGCGTCTGGCGCTGGCCCACTGGCCGGCAGACCGGCGCACCTTGCATGCCTTGCTCACCGCCTGGGAGCGTCTGGGCGCGGTGGACGATGCGCGCGACACGCTGGATGCGGCGCTGGCCACCTCCAGCAATGCGCACGATCTATGGCTGGCGCGGCTGGCGGTGGAGCCGGTCGGCGGGCCGCAGGCGCAGGCGGTGATCGAGCGCTGGCTGCTGGGCATGCCCGAGCATCTGCCCGCGCTGGAAGCGCTGATGCGCGTGCACGACATGCAGGGCCACGCCGAGGACGCGGAAATGGTGGCGCGGCAGATCGTGGCGGTGGAGCCGGGCCGCATCAGCGGCGAACAGCGCATCGTCGAAGCGCTGCTGGAGCGCGACCCGCCGGCGGCGATCGCCTGTGTCGAATCCTTGATCGAGTCGTTGCCCGCACCGCAGCAGACCGTGCTGCGGCCGTGGTTGGGTCATGTGCAGGACCGTGCCGGCCAGCCCGACGCCGCGCTAGCCACCTGGATGCAGTTCCATCGCGAACAGGCCCAGCACCGACTGCCGTTGCCGCCGCAGGCTGCCAAACAACCGATGCAGTGGCCGGCGCTGGGCAGCATTCCTGACACCGTTACCGCGCGTCCGCTGTTTGTCTGGGGCACCCCGGGCTCGCATGTCGAACGCCTGATCGCGGTGATGGACGCCGCCACCCCGCTGGTGCGCGGCGACCGTTACGGCGCCACGCCGCCGTCCGATGCGTTGCAGAGCTACCGCAGCGTCGAGCAATTGGCATCCGGGCAACTGGCGCCGATGGCCTTGGTGGAAGGCTGGAAAGCACAGCTGCTGCGCCGCGGCATCGACGATGGCAATGTCATCGACTGGCTGCTGTGGTGGGACAACACCTTGCTCACCGCGCTACGCCCGCATCTGCCCGAGGGGCGCCTGGCGATTGCGCTGCGCGACCCGCGCGACATGCTGCTGGACTGGCTCTCGGCCGGCGCATCCTCGCCGCTGGCGGTGCAGTCGCCGCAGCAGGCCACCGACTGGTTGTTGGCGGCGCTGGAACAGCTGGCCGTGCTGCACGAACGCGATCTGTACCCGCACCGGATCATCCGCCTGGATGGCATCGAAAGCGACCCGCAGGGCATTTCCACCGCACTGGAGCAGGCGTTCGGGCTGAATTTCCCGCTGGTCGAACCGCGCGGCCCGGCCCGCCTGGCGTCCGGTCGCTGGCGCAGTTATCGCGGCGTACTCGGCGCCCAGTTCGACCTGCTCACCTTGATCGCAGTGCGCTTCGGATACCCGCAGGACTGAGGCACCGCCTGCGGCGTACATCTCGCAGCGCAAGGCTGTCGTAGGAGCGGACCCGGCCGCGACGAGGCGTTACCGATAGCGGTGAAGCCCATCGCGGCCAGGTCCGCTCCTACGGATGTTCGGATGGCGCAGTGCGCGTGGATGGCAGGCGAGATAAAGCGGGCTACAGATAACGATGGCAGCGATCCGCGCTGTAGCGGTGACAGTAGCGGTGACATAGGTACAGCTGGTGCGGTGCTTGCTGCGGCGCCGCCGCTCGCCATGGCATCGACGGAAGATCTGGAGCACTGACCAGCGCACGGCCTGCCGCTTACATCTCCCAGCCGCAGTGCTGTCGTAGGAGCGGACCCGGCCGCGACGAGGCGGTATCGATAGCGGTGAAGCCCGTCGCGGCCAGGTCCGCTCCTACGGATGTCCGGATATCCAGGTATCCGGATGGCGCGGCGCGCACGGATGCCGGGGGCGGATAACGATTCCAGCGATCCCTGCCCGGCGAAGTGGCATGCCAACGGTTGTCCCATTGCTCGCTCACGCGGCACTGGCCGCTGTGCACAACTTAAGCGCGCCTGACGACACGTGCACGCAACCGCGCCAGCCGCGCCACACAAGGTTCCACTGCAGCGGCTTCCGTTGCCGCGCCAATCCAGGCAGGCTGGGCGCTTGGATCCACGGAGACTTTGCATGCGTCTGACCAGCACCAGCATCGAAAACGGTAAGCCCATCGCGGTGGAATTTGCCGCCGGCACGCCGGATGGCTTCGCGCCCAACCGCAACCCGCATCTGGCCTGGAGCGATGTTCCGCAAGGCACGCGCTCGTTCGCGCTGCTGTGCCTGGACCCGGATGTGCCGACGGTGCCGGAAACGGTGGGGCGCCAGGATGTGCAGATTCCGGTCGAGCAGCCACGCGCCGATTTCGTGCATTGGGCGATGGCCGACATCCCCGCCGACGTGCACGAGATTGCCGCAGGCAGCTGCAGCGACGGCTTTGTTCCCAAGGGCAAGCAGCTGCCGGCTGGTCCGGCAGGCGCACGCCAGGGCCTGAACTCCTACACGCAGTGGTTTGCCGGCAACCCCGACATGGCCGGCGACTATCTGGGCTACGACGGCCCGTACCCGCCGTTCAACGACCTGCGGCTGCACCGCTATTTCTTCCGCGTGTTCGCGCTGGATGTGGCCACGCTCAGCCTGCCCGCCAGCTTCACTGCAGCCGATGTGCTGTCGGCCATCCAGGGTCACGTCCTGGCCGAAGCGGCGCTGCACGGCACCTACACGCTGAATCCATCGCTGCGCTGAGGACCGCATGGCCGCCAGGCTGCGCGGTCAGGGCGGCAACGAGTATCCAAGGAAGCTGCAAGCGCCGCATCCGCACGTTCTGTCCGGGCAATCCGGCCGACGTGCGGTTGCGCAAAGCCCGCGTGGACGCGCGCAATGATCCACTTCCGTCTAGCGGAGCGCTCCCGGAAAAGGTGCGTAGATGCCCGTCAAGCGCAACAACAGCGCGTATCGATCTGATGCATGCGTTGACTGGCCACTGCGCATCATCCTGGACGCAAGCCGATCCCCCGCACACGCGTGGTATGCGCGGATGTGCTCAGCCGGTAAGTTCTTTGCGGCGGGCCGGGGTGCCGGCGACCTGGTCTTGATGCCGTGCGACGCGCAAGCCAAAGAGCGCATCCGGCATGGCGTCTGCACCAGGCCACGATGACCGGGCCGCTGCTGTGACGGCACCCAGCTGGCCGACCGTCACGCGCATTGCAGCGCCGAGCGCGTCAACGCTGTCGATGCGCCAATCGCATCACCAATCGCGCAACGCTCGACGATTTCCGATTTCCGATTCCCGATTCCCAACTCCCAACTCCCAACTCCCAACTCCCAACTCCCAACTCCCAACGCTAGCCGCTCGCCTCGATCATCTGCTCCAGCACATACACCGGTGCACCCCCCTGACCGGCGGCTGGCCGATAGCGGGTGACGCGCAGCAGGGTGCGGATGCCGGCTTCGTGGTTGAAGCCTTCGATCCTGCCGTCGAAGGGTTGCCAGGATGCGGTCGCCGGCTGTGCATCGGTGCGCTCGCGCAGTTGCAGGCAGGCGCGCGGCCGGTCGTTGTCGCAGGGCACGGTGTCGGCGGCCACTTCGATCAGCAGCGTTTGCCCCGGCCCGCCGTAGCGGGTGGTTGCCGTGGGCACGCCGTTGAACAGTAGGCGGGTGCCATCGCTGCGGGTCAAGGTCAGCCGCGGCGCGGCTTGTGCGGTGTCCAGCGTCACCGCAAAGCGGCCGGACAACAGGTCGCTGGCGGCGCGTTCCTGGGACATTTTTCGCGGCTGCGCACACAGCCGCTTGCTCGATACCACGCGGCCGATCTGCAGTTGCGTCTCGGCCACGCTGTAGTTGGCACCGAGCGCGTTGCAGGTCTGGCTGACCTGGATGCGTTGATCGGCAAAGTCCAGTTGCAGCGGCGCGCTGCCGGCCACGAACAGGCTACGCAGAGCGGTGCCGTGCGCATCGCTGGCCTGCTGCAGCTGCCAGTGCTGCGCTTGCAAGGCGGCGCGTAACGGGACGTTGTCGCGCGCCGGCGCGGCCGCTGCGGTCGAGGCGGCAGTTGTGCCTGGCGCGGCGCCGTCGGCACCGGATGTCGCGCCCGAGCCGCAGGCCGTCACGCCCGCCGCCAGCAGGGCTGGGGCAAAGAACACGGCACGCATCGGCGGCTCCAGGCGATCAAGGCCTCAGTGATACCGCCAGCGTGCGGCGGCGGCAATGACCGGCGTCACTGCCCGCGCAATTGCCCTGCCGATCGCATCTACGGCGACGGGCAGGGCAGGTGCGTGTTGCGGTTCAGGCCGCGACCGGCAACCACAACAGCAGGGCGGCGCCGAGCACGATGCGATACACCGCAAACACCGTGAAGCGGTGCTTCTTGATGTAGCCCAGCAGCCACTTCACCACCACAAAACCGGTGATGGTCGCTGCCACGAAGGCCACCGCCACATCGGTCCAGTTCTCGCTGCCGAACCCGCCTTCCTTGTACATCTCCAGCAGCGCGTAACCGCTGGCCGCGAACATGGTGGGGATGCCGACCATGAACACGAAGTCCGCTGCTGCCGAGCGCTTGCTCAGGCCCAGCAGCATGGCCAGGAAAATCGCCGAGGCCGAGCGCGAGGTGCCGGGGAACACGCCGGCCACCACCTGCGCCAGGCCCACCGCAATGGCGACCTTCCAGGTGACCACGTCGTGCTCGGGCAGCTTGCCGGCAAAGTGCTCGGCCACCAGCATCCACAGACCGCCGATCAGCAGCGCCCAGGCTACCGGATGCACGGTTTCCGGTAGTTGCCAGCCGGCCTTGCGCACGATCAGCCCGACCACGGCAGTGACCATGAAGGCCACACCGATCTTGAGTACGTAGTCGCGGTTGGCGCGCTCGCCCAGGCCGGTGGCCAGGGTCCACAGCTTTTGCCGCAGCGCCAGGCAGATGGCCAGGATGGCGCCGGCCTGGATGACGATATTGAAGAAGTCAGAACGGCGTCCGAGCCATTGTTCGGCGATCAACAGGTGGCCGGTGCTGGAGATCGGCAGAAATTCGGTCAAGCCTTCGAGAATGCCCAGTAGCAGGGCGGAAATCAGATCGGACATCGGACGGGAGGGGAGGGTTGGGGGGGAGGCGTCAGGATAGTGCATTGCGGCATGCACCACATCGGTGCATGCTCAGCACAGGTAGCACCAATTTAGTGCTATCAAACCGTGAGCGGTCTCAAGCGATGCAAGCAAAATCAACGACTTGTAAACGTTAGTGATTTGGCATGGTCCCTGCTGTAGTCCCGCCCACGAGCCACTTCACTCCAATCCGAGGTTTCTTCCGATGTCCGTGGAAAACGTTGAAAAGCTGATCAAGGACAACAAGGTCGAGTTTGTCGACCTGCGCTTCGTCGATATGCGTGGTGTACAGCAGCACATCACCTTCCCGGCCAGCATCATCGAGCCGGCGTTGTTCGAAGAAGGCAAGATGTTCGATGGCAGCTCGATCGCGGGTTGGAAGGGCATCAACGAGTCGGACATGGTGTTGCTGCCCGACGCCGGCACCGCGTACCTGGATCCGTTCTTCGCCGATCCGACCATCGTGCTGACCTGCGACATCCTCGACCCGGCCACCATGCAGAGCTATGAGCGCGACCCGCGCGGCATCGCCAAGCGCGCCGAGGCCTACCTGAAGTCGTCCGGCATCGCCGACCAGGCGTTCTTCGGCCCGGAGCCGGAATTCTTCATCTTCGATTCGGTGCGCTTTGCCAACGACATGGGCCACACCTTCTTCCAGGTGGGCTCGGAAGAAGCGGCCTGGAACACCGGTGAAAAGTACGACGGCGGCAACAGCGGCTACCGTCCGGGCGTGAAGGGCGGCTACTTCCCGGTTCCGCCGACCGACACCCTGCACGACCTGCGTGCGGAAATGATCAAGACGCTGGAACAGGTCGGCATCGAAACCGAAGTGCACCACCACGAAGTGGCCACCGCCGGCCAGTGCGAGATCGGCACCAAGTTCAGCTCGCTGGTGCAGAAGGCCGACGAACTGCTGACGATGAAGTACATCATCAAGAACGTCGCCTACCGTAACGGCAAGACCGCCACCTTCATGCCCAAGCCGATCGTCGGCGACAACGGCAGCGGCATGCATGTGCACCAGTCGCTGGCCAAGGGCGGCAGCAACCTGTTCTCCGGCGACGGCTACGGCGGCCTGTCGCAGCTGGCGCTGTGGTACATCGGCGGCATCTTCAAGCACGCCCGCGCGATCAATGCCTTCGCCAACTCCGGCACCAACAGCTACAAGCGCCTGGTCCCGGGCTTCGAAGCGCCGGTGATGCTGGCCTATTCGGCGCGTAACCGCTCGGCCTCGTGCCGCATTCCGTGGGTCACCAACCCCAAGGCGCGCCGCATCGAAATGCGCTTCCCCGATCCGTTGCAGTCCGGCTACCTGACCTTCACCGCGCTGATGATGGCCGGCCTGGACGGCATCAAGAACCAGATCGACCCGGGCGCGCCCAGCGACAAGGATCTGTACGACCTGCCGCCGGAAGAAGAGAAGTTGATCCCCCAGGTCTGCTCCAGCCTGGACCAGGCACTGGAAGCGCTGGACAAGGATCGCGAGTTCCTCAAGGCCGGCGGCGTGATGAGCGACGACTTCATCGACGGCTACATCGCACTGAAGATGCAGGAAGTCACCAAGTTCCGCGCTGCGACCCATCCGTTGGAGTACCAGCTGTACTACGGCAACTGAGTTCCACCGCGGTGATGGCGGAGGCCCCCCCTCCCACCTCCGCCATCGCCGCACATGTTCGATGGCTCCCTGGCACCGCCAGGGAGCCCAGGGGTACGAGAGAGCACACCGTTCGCAACGCGCGGGCCTGACCTCTCCCACGAGGCGGATGCATGGCATCCGTCGGGGTCTGCGCGATCCGCGAACGATTGGATGCCGGGGTTGGCATCCAGGTGACTGACACCGCCGGGCGGCGCAATGCCGGCCGGTTCCTTCCACCTTTCGGGGTATGCGCATGAAATTGATCACCGCCATCATCCGGCCGTTCAAGCTCGACGAGGTCCGCGAGGCCCTGTCCGCCGCTGGCGTGTCGGGTATCACCGTTACCGAGGTCAAGGGCTTCGGGCGGCAGAAAGGCCACACCGAGCTGTATCGCGGCGCCGAGTACGTCGTGGACTTCCTGCCCAAGATCAAGATCGAAACGGTGGTGACCGACGACCGGTTGGACGCCGTTGTCGAAGCGATCCAGAACGCGGCCGGCACCGGGAAGATCGGCGACGGCAAGATCTTTGTGACTGCGATCGAGCAAGTGGTGCGGATCCGCACCGGCGAAATCGGCGCCGATGCGCTCTGAGTCCCCCACCTCTGGAGGTCGTATGAAGACAGCTCTGTTTGCCGGGTGGAAAGCCCGGTTCTATAGCGTGTGCATGCTGATGCTGTTCAGCGCGCTGGTGGTGGGCGGCATGGGCAGCGCGCAAGCGCAGTCCACCCCGCAGGTCACCCCGTTGCCGACCGAGCCGGTCACCACCGAACCGCTGCCGTCCGCGCAGCCGGCCGCCGCGCCGGTTGCTGCCGCCGAAGCCGCGCCGGTGGTCGACAAGGGCGACGTCGCCTGGATGCTGACGTCCACGCTGCTGGTGCTGATGATGGTGGTGCCGGGCCTGGCGTTGTTCTACGGCGGCATGGTGCGCGCCAAGAACGTGTTGTCGGTGCTGATCCAGGTCGCAACGGTGTTCTCGCTGCTCACCATCCTGTGGGTGCTGTACGGCTACAGCCTGGCGTTTTCCGGCGAAGGCCCGTGGATCGGCAATCTGGATAAAGCACTGCTCAAGGGTGTGACCATCGAGAGCCTGTCGGCCACCTTCACCAAGGGCGTGAGCCTGCCGGAATACGTGTTCGTCGCGTTCCAGGCGACCTTTGCCGGCATCACCGGCGCGCTGATCGTCGGTGCCTTCGCCGAACGCGCCAAGTTCGCCGCGGTGCTGCTGTTCTCGGTGATCTGGTTCACCTTCGGCTATCTGCCGCTGGCGCATATGGTCTGGGCAACCGGCGGCTATCTGTTTGCGCTGGGCGCGCTGGATTTTGCCGGCGGCACCGTGGTGCACATCAATGCCGGTATCGCCGGTCTGGTGGGTGCCTACTTCGTCGGCAAGCGGGCCGGGTTGGGGCGTGAGGCGATCAAGCCGCACAACGTGACCCTGACCTTCGTCGGCGCCTCGCTGCTGTGGGTGGGCTGGTTCGGCTTCAATGCCGGCTCCAACCTGGAAGCCAATGCCGGTGCGGCGCTGGCCTTCCTCAACACCTTGCTGGCCACCGCAGCCGCCATCCTGGGCTGGTCGCTCACCGAGAAGATCATCAAGGGCAAGTCGTCCGCCCTGGGTGTGGCGTCGGGCATGGTTGCCGGTCTGGTCGGCATCACCCCGGCCTGCGGCACCGTGGGTCCGTTCGGCGCCATCGTGATCGGCCTGGCGGCCGGCGTGCTGTGCGTGTGGGGCGTCACCGGTCTGAAGCGCCTGCTCGGTGCCGACGACAGCCTGGACGTGTTCGGCGTGCATGGCCTGGGCGGCATCATCGGCGCGATCCTGACCGGCGTGTTCTCGGCGGCTTCGCTGGGCGGCCAGAAGGGCGGCGATTACGACATGCTGCATCAGGTCGGTATCCAGGCCCTGGGCGTGGGCATCACCGTGGGCTGGATCGGTGTGGTGTCGGTGGTGGGCTTCCTGGTCGCCAAGCTGGTGTTCGGCCTGCGCGTCACCGAAGAAGCCGAGCGCGAGGGGTTGGACATCACCTCGCACGGCGAAGCCGCATACGAGTCCTGAGCATGCACACCCGCGGCGAGATCTCCGCGGGTGGCGCAACGACCCGGCCGGCGCTGCCCGCGCCGGGTTGGTTTCTGCCGCGGCCGATGCCGGCGCGGCCTTATTGCCGAGGTGCCTGCATGACCAGCCCCACGCCCGTCGTTGTCGGCGCGGATGCGAGCCAGGTCTGGCCACGCCATTGCGACCCGGCCCGAAACACTTCGATGCACGCTGCGTTTGGCGCGCCATCCGCGCACGCCGATGCTGCTTGCACTAAATTGGTGCAATGCGGATGACGACCTCCACCCCGTCGCTCGACAGCCTGGGCACCCCGGTGGCCTGGGCCGACCGCGACGGTCGCGTGCTGGGGGTCAACCCGGCGTTCGCGCGCTGGCTCGGCGTCAGCGCACGGCGGCTGGTCGACCAACCGCTGGCCGCGCTGGAAGTACAGGGCGACGCGCTGGCGCGCTTCCTGCTCAACGACGAGCGCGATGTGCTGCGCCTGCATCGGCTGGCGCTGGGCCTGCCCAACGACGCGCCACGCTTTGCCGAAGGTTGGCTGTCGCGGCTGGACGATGGCGGCTGGTTGCTGGAAACCCACCCGGTCGACGAATTCCCCGCGCTGGATCCCACCCACGCGCTGCCCAATGCCTTGAGCGCCGCGCTCAAGGGCCTGGCGCACGAACTGCGCAACCCATTGGCCGGTTTGAAGGGCGCCGCGCAGTTGCTGGCGCGCCGCTCGGCCGGCCGCGATGAAGACGAGCGTGAGCTGATCGAGTTGATCGGCACCGAGATCGAGCGCCTCAACACCTTGCTCGAGCGCCTGCTCTCGCCATCGCCGCTGCGTCCGCACGATCGCCTCAACATCCACGTGGTGCTCGAGCGCGTGCTGCGCCTGGCCGAAGCCGAGGGCGGCTGGTCGGTGCAGGTGCAACGCGATTACGACCCCAGCATTCCCGACATCCTGGGCGATGTGGACCGGCTCACCCAGGCGGTGTGGAACCTGGTGCGCAACGCCTTCCAGGCCGGCGCCACCCGCGTGACCTTGCGCACCCGCGTCGAGCACGGCCAGCGCATCCGCGACCGTGTGCATGCGATGTCGCTGCGGCTGGAAATCATCGACGACGGCGGCGGCGTGCCGGAAGAACTGGCCGAGCACCTGTTCCTGCCGCTGGTCAGCGGCCGCGCCGAAGGCAGTGGGCTGGGCCTGGCGCTGGCCCAGCAGGTCTCGCGCGAACACCACGGCACCCTGACCTACCGCTCGCGTCCGGGCCATACCGTTTTCACCCTGCTGCTGCCCGAGCTGGCCGGCGATCACGACAAGGAGCATCTGCATGGCTGAGGCCGCCGCCGCATCCCACCACATCTGGGTGGTCGACGACGACCGTTCGGTCCGCTTCGTGCTGTCCACGGCCTTGCGCGACGCCGGCTACGCCGTCGATGGCTTCGACAGCGCCGCCGCCGCGCTGCAGGCTCTGTCGATGCGGCCGATGCCGGACCTGTTGTTCACCGACGTGCGCATGCCCGGCGAAGACGGCCTGAGCCTGCTCGACAAGCTCAAATCCAAGCACCCGCAGCTGCCGGTGATCGTGATGTCGGCCTATACCGATGTCGCCAGCACCGCCGGCGCCTTTCGCGGTGGCGCGCACGAATTCCTGTCCAAACCGTTCGATCTGGATGATGCGGTGGCGCTGGCCGCACGCGCGCTGCCCGACGCCGATGCCGGTGTCGACAAGATCATCGGCACCCCGCTGGCCGAAGGCTCGGCTGCGCTGATCGGCGACACCCCGGCGATGCAGGCCTTGTTCCGCGCGATCGGCCGGCTGGCGCAGGCGCCGCTGTCGGTGCTGATCAACGGCGAAACCGGCACCGGCAAGGAGTTGGTCGCGCGCGCGCTGCACAACGAATCGCCGCGCGCGCGCAAACCCTTCGTCGCGCTCAACACTGCCGCCATTCCTGCCGAGTTGCTGGAAAGCGAGTTGTTCGGCCACGAAACCGGCGCGTTTACCGGCGCCACCAAACGGCACATCGGCCGCTTCGAACAAGCCGATGGCGGCACGTTGTTCCTGGACGAAATCGGCGACATGCCGCTGCCATTGCAGACGCGCCTGTTGCGCGTGCTGGCAGAGAACGAATTCTTTCGCGTCGGTGGGCGCGAGTTGATCCGGGTTGATGTGCGGGTGATCGCCGCCACCCACCAGGACCTGGAAGCGCTGGTCGAACAAGGCCGCTTCCGTGCCGACCTGCTGCATCGCCTGGATGTGGTGCGCCTGCAATTGCCGCCGCTGCGCGAACGCCGTGGCGACATCGCGCAACTGGCGGAAAATTTCCTGGCCATGGCCGGGCGCAAGCTCGACATGCTGCCCAAGCGGCTGTCGTCGGCCGCACTGGAAGACCTGCGCCAATACGACTGGCCCGGCAACGTGCGCGAACTGGAAAACGTCTGCTGGCGCCTGGCCGCCCTGGCCACCGCCGACATCATCGATGTGGTCGACGTGGACGCTGCCCTGGCACGCGGCCGCCAGCGCACCGGCCGTAGCAGCGTCGGGCAATGGGACGACATGCTGTCCAGCTGGGCCGCGCAACGCCTCAGCGAAGGCGCCCAGGGCCTGCATGCCGAAGCCCGCGAACGCCTGGACAGGACCCTGCTCGAAGCCGCCCTGCAACTCACCCAGGGCCGCCGTGCCGAAGCCGCCGCCCGCCTGGGCCTGGGCCGCAATACCGTCACCCGCAAACTCGGCCCGGGCCGCAAGCGTCGCTGAGCGCTCCGGTGGCTACCCGGGCGGGATCGGCATCATGCCTGGGTGCATGCGTGGGCGTTTTTGCGCTTGCGTGCGCGCAACTGCTTTGGTCTCCCGGTGTCGAACGATGCCCCCATCCGCCCTTCGGACACCTTCCCCCGCAGGCGGGAGAAGGCAGTCAGGTGATGCCTGCGGCAAACCCTGCCGATCGCTGCGATGAAGCCCTCAAGCGCTGCGATGAACCCCCATGATCGGTTTGATGAAGCCCCGATCGCCGTGATGAAGCCATAAGATCGCTGCGATGAATTCCCTCTCCCGCCTGCGGGGCGAGAAGGCACGGCTTGCGCGCCTCGGGCGCGCGTGCCTTGCAAGGCTCCCCGCACCGCATGCCGCACAGCGGGCACGCAAACAACCCGGCGATCCACACCAACCCCGTAAACTCCTGGGCTGCCCCAAACGCATTTCATGACACGTGAACATGCGCCCGCATAGGTTTCAGCCTGATCAGGAGAACAGCTCGATGCGTTATCGGTCGTCCACGATCGTTGCCCTCACCGCTCTGGCGCTTGCCGCTTGCAGCAGTACGCCGCCGCCTCCACCGCCACCCCCGCCAGCAGCACGTGTGGTGCCCACGCGTCCGGTGCAGCAGGCCGAGGCCGCATTAGCTTCGGCGTCGGGCAGCCTGGTCAGCGGCCGGGTCGTGCTGGTGCCGGCGTTGCAGGGCATCCGCATCACCGGCACGGTCGGTGGCTTGCGCCCAGGCGGCGTGGCGGGCTTCCATGTGCACGAACGCGGCGATTGCAGCGCGGCCGATGCCAGCAGCGCGGGCGCGCATTTCAACCCGACCGGCGCGTCGCACGGCCGCGCCGGCAGCGGCACCCATCATCTAGGCGATATGGACAACCTGCGTGCCGACGCCGAGGGCGTCGCGCATCTGGACATGATCCTGTCTGGCATCAGCCTGGGCGACGGCGCGCCCAGCGATGTGATCGGCAAGGCGCTGATCGTGCATGCCGACGCCGACGACTATCGCAGCCAGCCCAGCGGCAATGCAGGCGCCCGTCTGGCCTGCGGCGTCATCCGCGTCACCCAGTGGCGTACACCCCCTTCGCAGCCCTGAATTTGGGCATCAATGGCCGCAACTGCGGTCTCTACAGGAGTTTTCCCATGCGTATTCTTCCCACCACCCTGTTCCTGGCAACCGCTCTGGTGCTGACCGCGTGCAAGCGCGATGAGCCCGCACCGGCCGAGCCCACGCCCGCACCGACCGCCAGCACGCCAGCCGATGCGGCGCACAGTGGCGAGCATGCCGCCGCCATGGTGACCGGGGCGGCCGCCACCACCACGGCGACCGCCGAGCTCAAGCCGACCAAGGACAGTGAGGTCAAGGGCACGGTGACCTTCAAGACCGTCGACGGCGCGCTGCGCGTGACCGGTCAGCTCAGTGGGCTCAAGCCCAACACCGAACACGGCTTCCATATCCACGAAAAGGGCGATTGCAGCGCCCCGGACGGCAGCAGCGCCGGCGGCCACTTCAACCCGGCCCAGTCCGACCACGGCAACGTCGGTGCCGACCCGCATCACGGCGGCGACATGCCCAACATCAAGTCCGACGCGCAGGGCAATGCCAGCATCGACGGCCCGGTCTCCAGCAACGTCAACCTGGGCAAGGCCGATCAGTTCGACATCGCAGGCCACGCGGTGATCGTGCATGCCGATGCCGACGACTACAAAACCCAGCCCACCGGCAACGCCGGCGGCCGTCTGGCCTGCGGCGTGATCACCACCGACAACGCGCAGGCGGCAACCAAGTAAGCGCATGCCTTGCGCCGCGGCCCACACCGCGGCGCAAGGCTGCAGTCGCATCCATCGCGAGTGCGCAATGTTTACCCGGCGCCGTGTTGTCTCCGGCGCGTATGAGGTGGGCAAGAGGCGATTAAAAAACCGCCCTAGTTGCTGTTGATCATGGACCTCCCTGCATAGAACGCCTGTGCAGCGTCCTGGCAGATCTCCTCATAGAAGGCATCGGCGTCCTCGGTGAAGTAGCCGGCTCCCACGAAGCATCCGCGTGCGATTTCATGCAGCGAATGCCGGATGCTGCTGGCATCGTCGTAGACGGCATTGAGGCATGCCACCACCACCGCGACATCCTGTTTCGAAAGGCGCGGCTCACCGCTCATCAAACGTGCGTGGTTGATGCATGCAACGGCATTTGCACTGGTGAACGAGTCGCCCAGGCCAGAGCAATCTTCAAAGCCGGTGCCTTCCGCGTTGAGTTTGAAGTGCGCGATTGGCAGGCCTTCCATATTCTTCTGCTTTGCCATCTCCATGAAATCGGCGAGCGCTTCCGGTTGATCCTGCAGGCGCCTGGATTGCATCTTCGTTTCCAGTTTTTGCAATAACGGCCCGGCGATACTGGTGTTTCTCTTCAAGACGCTGATGGATGGATCCTCGAACATCAAGGTTGCATCGATCTTGTCGGTTTGCTCCTGCGACAGCAGTCCGTTGGCGATCAGGGTCTTCATGATGACTTTTTCTGGGTGACCCCAATGCTCGTCTGCAGCATAGACCTGCCGGAAATTCAGGATTGCCTGGCCGGCGGCGTGCTGTGCTTGCGTGCTGAGCGTGTCATTGCCGGACAATGCGCGTTCAAGCGATTCCATGCATTGTTTGAGAGACAGTGCCTTGTCGCTCTGGGAAGCCTCTTTGAAATGTTGCATGCCGCGGTTGATGAAGGGTTGGGTGATGGAGCGCGAGGTATATCCGCTTGCTCCGGTGTGGGTATTGGGTACGCCAGTCAACGAGTACTTGTTTTTCTTGTCGTAGATCTGGCTCTTGCTCAGGTCCGGATCGGCCGGGACCTTCGCAGGCGAATACTTGGCGATGCATTCCTGCTTGATCCGCTCGCCCTTGAGACAGGCGAGGTTGGTGAGCAGCGATTCCCGTGCGGTTCTGGTATCGAAGAGATGGCCGAGATGGACCTTGGTGGCCGCGCGGTAGTCGCTCATGGTGGCGAACTGGTTGGACCCGCATGTCTTGATCGGTACGAAAGGGCGGCTATGGGATGCGCGTTCGTCTTCGGTGGCGCTGCGGTAGCGAGCGTGATATTTCTCCGCTTTCGCACATGCTTTCTCCAACCGATCATTGCTGGTAAATCCGGCTTTGCCATCCACCAGCGAGGTCGTGGACAAGAAAAAATTGTCTGCGACATAACCGGCGCCGGCAACTCCCAGCGCGTATTTGGCGGCTCGAGAGGCCCAGTGTGCGCCGCGGCCGACGTTTTCCTGGTGTGTGCCTTCTTGCGCTGCTTGCCTGGCTTTTCGCGCGGGCAAGGCCCCCAGCAAGCCGCTCGTCTCGGTGGTGCCAGACGCTGTGGACGGCGACGCACACGGGGAATGCGCCTGCGAGCGGTTGGAGGCAAGAAGCCGCTGCATGGTGGCCAAGGGTTGTGTGGGCTTTGTGCGCATGGATGTGTTCTCTCAAGTGCAGGATGGAGATCAGCTGTACCAGTTGAGTCGAAGCTCGGCGAAGCGTTGGAGCGGAAGGCAGTTGGTCGAGTCGCTGCGTGCTGCGCTGAGTGGTTACGCGTTCCCGATGACGTTTTTATTCGCGCTGGGTAATCAGCGGGAGAGTGGGCGCAAATCGGCCTGCGGTTACGCC
Organism: Xanthomonas sp. NCPPB 4467; assembly: GCF_041475665.2. Taxonomy (NCBI): domain Bacteria; kingdom Pseudomonadati; phylum Pseudomonadota; class Gammaproteobacteria; order Lysobacterales; family Lysobacteraceae; genus Xanthomonas; species Xanthomonas sp. NCPPB 4467. The sequence continues at coordinate 304,898 of NZ_CM191260.1, forward strand.
ATGTATTTGGCTGCGCGCGCCACTGCGGACGGCTGCAACCGATGCGCACTGGGTTGTCGGCCGGCAAGGTCGATACTGCGCGCGGTCGTAATGGCAGTAGCCGGAGTTTGAGCGTGAGAGCATGCGTGCTGCTTCCGTCCAATCGCGCGACACTGTGCCTGATGCCTAAGCGCGCATCCATTTCGACCGCGAAGACGTTATGTCATAAACGAGCAAGTGCGCGGAAGCGCATGTGTTGCATCCGGTTGAGCGATGGTGCCGCAGTTGGTCATAAACACTTCCGGCGTGATATTGACCAACGCTGCAGGTAGCGTGATCGACGATCAGGGTGGGCATTGCCCGATCAGGAAGTCGTTCGACGTCCAGGAGCGGCTAGCAAAACGACTGCGCTCATCGCCAGGCGAGCGTGGCAGTTGCCCGGAATCGGCATGTATTACTACGCGTGCACTCCGTTGCTGAGCGTTCCGTCTATAGCCACCTGGCGGTTGCTCGCTGCGGTTTGTGAGCCGCTCTAACGTCGGCCCGCGTCGACGTGCGCTGCGGGTGGTCGTGGACACGCGCGCGGCATCCCAATTGGAATGCAGTTGCAGAGCACTGGTTGCACCGCTGTCAGCATTCGAAGGGCCACCCGCCGCGGTCGCGGTGGCGCCTCCTGTCGGCGGGCAATGTCCTGGCCATGCTTCCGGGCATCACGGACAGATGCGGGATGCTGAGCAGCCAGCGCTGCAACGCGCGATGTAACCGTCAACCGATGACGTGCACGCTCAGTCGTTCGGCCAGAGCCCAGACATCGCCAGTGCGACTCAGGTGCCGATCGGGGTCATTGAACGCACAGATACGTTCGAGACCGGCCCATACAGCCGCGTCTCCAGGATCCCCGCAACTGCGGGAGCCGTGGAGCCGGTCGGCGGCTTATGCAGCCAGCGCCTGTCGCGGATCCTGGCCCGGCTCCACATGCACGTACAGCACCGGCAATCCGTGCGCTTCCAGTACGGCAGCCATCTGCCGCTGACGCGAGAGGAATTGTTCGTAGACACCGCGCAGGCGCTCGCAATTCTCGCGGTCGTGCGTGTAGTAATCGCACCAGCCGGCCGGGTCGAACAATGCGATGCGCACTTCGCCATCGACATAGCGCAGCACCGGCTCGGGCGCTTGCTGCAGCCATTCTTCGCTGTCGGGAGCGAGCAGGGCGGCTTCGATCAGCGGCCACAGTGGTGCCAGGCCCTGGTTGTCGTACTGCATCGAAATCATCGCCGCCAGATCGTGCGCGGTGAGATAGCGGGCGTGCTCGATGCGCGCGCCGAAGCTCTCCTGCGCCAGCAGCGCGGTATCGGCCTGGGCCATGCCCTGGGCCAGCAGCACTTCTTCCATCGCATCGGCGACGTTCGCCACGATCTGCGGGTCGCCCGACAGCAGGAACGGCAGCACGCGCAGTCCGCCGCCGGTCAACTGGGCATCGGCCTGGAACGGTAGCGGAATCTCGCCGTGCGCATCGGCACCGAAGGCCAGCACTCGCGGGCCCTGGTCGCGGCCCGGCGCGCGGGCATGCAGTTCTTCCAGCCGGCGATGCAGCGGCCAGCCCGGCCGCAGCACTTCGGCCGGGTCGAAATGCGCCATCGCCACGCTCAGCTCCAGGGCGCGGATCTCCGGGATCCACTGCGCCAGGTCGCGGCCGATGCGTTCGGCCAGCATGCCGGCCTGCTCCGGCGCCAGAGCGCCGCGCTCGGGGGCGGTGCCGCCCGTCAACTCCAGCGCCATTACACCCATGGCGGTCACGCCGTGTTCGGTCTTGCTCATGATTCGCGGTTGGCCCATCACGGGGTCGAAGCTACACTGCGGCCATTATGCCTGCCGGCCCTGTGCAGGCCATGTCCCCGAGTCCTTCATGCCAGGTCAACCGATGCCCGCAGCCCGTCCCGTCGCCATTCTGGGCGGCGTTCGTATCCCGTTCTGTCGTCAGAACACCGCATACGCGGACGTGGGCAACCTGGGCATGTCGGTGCGCACGCTGGGTGCGCTGGTCGAACGCTTCGGCCTGCACGGCCAGCAATTGGGCGAAGTGGCGATGGGGGCGGTGATCAAGCACTCCTCGGACTGGAACCTGGCCCGCGAGGCCGCGCTGTCGTCGGGCCTGTCGCCGCTGACGCCGGGCATCACCTTGCAGCGCGCCTGCGGCACCAGCCTGGATTCGGTGATCACCATCGCCAACAAGATCGCGCTGGGGCAGATCGATTCGGGCATCGGCGGCGGCTCGGATACCACCTCCGAAGTGCCGATCGTCTACGGCAAGAAGTTGCGCGCGCGCCTGATGGCCGCCAACCGCGCCAAGGCCACTGGCGACAAACTCAAGGCATTGCTGCGCGGCTTCAAGCTGAGCGAGCTCAAGCCCGAGTTTCCCGGCGTGGCCGAGCCGCGCACCGGCAAGAGCATGGGCGACCATTGCGAGGACATGGCCAAGGAATGGAATATCTCGCGCGATTCGCAGGACGAATGGGCGGTGGCCTCGCACCACAAGCTGGCCGCTGCGTATGAGCGCGGCTTCTTCGATGCGCTGATCGCCCCGTTCCGTGGGGTGTCGCGCGACAACATCCTGCGCGCCGACACCTCGCTGGAAAAGTTGGCCACCCTGCGCCCGGCGTTCGACAAGACCTCCGGCCGTGGCACGTTGACTGCCGCCAATTCCACCCCGCTGACCGATGGCGCCGCCGCGGTGCTGCTGTCCAGCGAGGCCTGGGCGCTGGCGCATGGCCACACGCCGATGGCGTACCTGCGCGATGCGCAGGTGGCGGCGGTGGATTTCGTGCATGGCGAAGGCCTGCTGATGGCGCCGACCATCGCGGTACCGCAGATGTTGGCGCGCCAGGGTCTGACCCTGCAGGACTTCGACATCTACGAAATCCACGAAGCCTTTGCCGCGCAGGTGCTGTGTACGCTGCGCGCGTGGGAGAGCGAGGATTACTGCCGCAATCGCCTGGGCCTGGACGCGCCGCTGGGCCGCATCGACCCGGACAAGATCAACCCATTGGGTTCGTCGCTGGCCACCGGCCACCCGTTCGCCGCCACCGGCGCGCGCGTGGTAGCCACCGCCGCCAAGCAACTGGAAGAACGCGGCGGCGGCCGCGCGCTGATTTCGATCTGCACCGCCGGCGGCATGGGCGTGGTGGCGATCGTCGAGCGCTAGGCTGCTGCGCACCGGGATTGGAGATTCGCTAGAGAAATCCGGCTTCTACTAATCCCGAATCTCTACTCCCCAATCCCCACTCCCAAACCAGCAAGGACGCATGGATGTCGAATGACGCGTTTCGCGTGCCGCCCAGCCTGTATCTACCGCCGGCGAACGGCGATGTGTGGCGCGAGGGTGATGTGCTGGTGTGTACTGCGGGCGCCAACCTGCCGCCGCGGTGCGTCAAGTGCAATGCGCCGGCCGACATGCCGCCACGTCGCTACATCTTTCATTGGCACCACCCGGTGATTTACGCCGCGCTATTGCTGGGCGTGTTGCCGTACGTGATCCTGGCCATTGCGCTACGCAAACGCAGCGCGCATGTGCTCAGCTTGTGCGCGCAACACGAGCGCCGCCGCGTGCGTTACGTCGCGGTGGCGATGGCATCGGTGTTGGCATTGCTGGTGTGCGGGCTGTCGATCGACAGCCCGTTACGCTGGGTGATCGGTGCCGGCGTGATGGCAGCGATGCTGTTGATCGGCCGCCTGGGCTCGCGCGTGTTGTCGCCGACGCAGGTCGACCATGCGCAGTCACGGTATCTGGGTGCCTGCGATGCATTCCTGAGCGATTTGCCGCCACCGCCACAGGCATCGCGCCAGCGTTGATGCAACGCGGCGCACCTGTGGTGTGCGCCGCTGCAAGATCGAACAACCGCAGCGATTACAGGGTGCGATCGTCCGGGGCGATTGGCTCGGCCGCAGGCGTCGGACCCGTCGACACGATCGGCCCGCGCAGCGACTGCTGTGGCATGGGCTCATGCACCGGCTCGCCGCGTGCGGCGCGCAATGCATTGGCGTAGCAATGCTGCGCAGAAAGCAGGTCGCCAGCGGCGGCAAATCCATGGCCCAACTCTTCCCAGGCTTCGCTACCGGCGCCATTGGCAAGCGCGCGGTGCAGGAACTCTTCGGCCTGCGACCACTGCTGCTGATGGCGTGCCAGCCGCGCCAGCGTCAACAGCAGGCCGGGGCTGTCCGGAGACTGGGTCAGCCAGCGCTGCGCACTGGCCCGGCGCGAATCGTATTTCTCCAGCGGCAACACGCCGTACAGGCGCACCAGCGATTCGTCCCACTGCGTATCCAGCGCCTGTTCCAGGCTGTGCACGGCGGCATCGTCCCAATGCAGCACCGCGGCACGTTGCGCGTAGGCACCGACCACGGCCGGGTAGGTGCGCAGCGGCTTGGGCAGTGCCTCCCAGCGCTCGGCCAGCGCATTGGCATCGCCGGCCTGCAACAGGGTCTGTTCGGCCAGCGTTGCCTCCAGCGCGCTGTAGGCCTCCGGTGCCAGCACCGCCTGTTGACGCAAGGCGCCGAGCTGGCCGTAGGCTTCATCGGCACGGCCGATCTGCGTCAACGCATGCGTGCGCAGCAACAGGCCGCGTGCCGGCAGCGGTTGGGCATTGGCAGCATCGAGCGCGTTGATCGCCTCGACCGGCCGTTGCCGCGCCAGATGCCGCTCACCCTGCAACAGCGCGTACGCGGTGGGGTCGCGCTCGGCCAACTGCTGTGCGAGCGCAGTGGCCGATGCCTCGTCGCCGCGTGCATCGGCCACGCGCACCGCGCTGGCGAGCGCAATGCCGCTGACGTCGTCGTCTTCGCTGGCAGTGACCAGCAGGCGCTCGGCGCGTTGCCACTGGCCGTGGTCGGCCGCGCGCAGGCCTTCGATCAGGCGCGCGCGGCCCTTCTTGCGGCGGTACTTGCCCCACACGCGGAACGGCAGGCTGATCAGCGTCCACAGCAGCCAGATCACCAGCAGCGCGATGATCAGGATCAGCGCCGCCTGCGGCATTGCGGCGCGGTAGTCGTTGCCGCCCACGCTCACCACCACGTTGCCCAGGTCGTAGCTGTTCTGATGCGACAGCCACTGCGCACCGAGCACGCCCAGCGCCACGGCCACCAACAGGATCAAGACGGTACGCAACACTTTCATTGGGTGGATCTCCCTTCACGCATGGCCTGCAGTTGCAGCAGGGTGGTGCCCAGTTCCGGCAATTGCGGACGCAGTGGCGTTTGTTGCAGTGTGCGCAGGCGCGTACGCACCTGACGACGTTGCGGCGAGTCCGGCCACAACCGCGTGGCCCAGGTCTCCACTCGGCGCAGCGATTGTGCAAAGCCCTGCGGATCGCCGCGTTCTGCGGCGGCGCGCGCAAGGCTGATTTCGATCTGCAAGGCATCGCTGGCGGCGTGGCGGTCGCCAGCGGTCAGCAAAGCGTCGCCACGGCTGGGGCGAATGTCCACCAACGGTGCCAGCACTTTCTGCCACCACGGCCGCACCGCTTCGGTGGTTTGTGAGGATTGTTCCGGCAGGCGCTGCAGATCGATGGCCAACTGGTCGAGCGCCTGCGCCGCCTGTGCCTGCGGGCCGGCGCCGAGGCGGTCCAGCGCATCGCGCTCCTGCACCAGTGCCTGGCGCAGATTGAGATAGCCAGGATCATCGATGCCGTTGAGTGCGCCGTTGGCCAGTGCGTAGGCGCGTCGGGCGCCATCGGCGTCGCCGGCGATGCTCAGCCGCTGCTGGCCAAGCCGCAGCAGCAGTTCCACTTCGTCCAGACGCAGCGCCTGCGCGCCATGCCGGTTCGGGTCGGCAAGCTTCTGCACGGTGTCTTCGAGCAAGGCGCTGCGCTGGCTCAGGCCCAGCATTTCATCGCGCAGCACGCGATTGGTCGCCGCTGCGTCTTGCAGCCGCTCATTGGCCAGGCGTTGATCGCGTCGCAGTGTTTCCAGCAATTGCTGGGTGCCGTCCCAGCGTTGCTGCTGCGCCTGCGCGGCCTGCACTTGCGCGTCGTGATAGTTGTGCCACGCACGCCAGCCAAGAAACAGCGCCACGCCCACGGCGGCAACGGCCAGCACAAGCAGCAGCCAGGCCCAGGGAAACCGTCGCGTGGTGGCGGGCATTTCGGTCATTCGAACATCCTCGGGCGGTCACGACCGGCGCAGGCGCCGCAGTCATCTGGCACAGCATGGCGTGCGCCGGCAGAGCGCCGCAAGCTGTGTTTGAGTTCGCAGTTCAGCAAGGTCGCGATGGTGTCACGATCGCTGCAGCGGCAGCGACCAATTGCTCCGGCAACGGCCCTGCCGCGCGAACGACGTGGCAGAAGCCCGTCGCTTGCGCGGCGTCGCATAGGCGTTCGCTGGAGGCCACCAACGGGCGTTGCCGCACTGCCTCGCTCAGCGCGGCGGGCAACTGCTGCAGCACCAGCGTCAGCGCCTCGGCACTGCTCATGGCCAGCACGCTGCGCGGCAGTGCATCGGTCAAGGCGTGCAGCGCCGACGGGCGCAAGCGCAGCGGCACGCGTTGATACACATCCGCGCGCAGGATGCGCGCACCGCGTTGTTCCAGGGCAGGGGCCAGCATGCCGCGTCCACCCGGCGCGGTGATCAGGCCGACACGCTGCAACGGCGCTGCGAACAGCGGCAAGGCGAGCAGGCCTTCGCTGTCCATGCGCGCAGGGCGCACGACCGCGTCGATGCCACAGGCCTGCAGCGCGCGCGCGGTGCCCTCGCCCACGCTCACCCACTGCGCCTGGGGTGGCCGCTGCAAGGGCCGCAGTTGATGCGCGGCGCGCACGGCTGCCGGGCTGGTGAACACCGCGATGGGCGCTTCCAGCGCGCGCTGTAAAGCGGCGCGCGCCTGCGCGGTGTCGTTGGTCTGCAGGCGCCACGGCGACAATGCAAGCAGCCGGCCGCCATGCCGTGCCACCGCCCGCCGCAACGGCGCGTGCTCACCGCTGGGACGCAGCGAGAGCAGGGTCCAGGGATCGGCGAGCAGGCGAGGGCGGGTCATCTGGCGATTATGCGAGAGCGCTGTCGTCTCGGGGTGGGTATTGCGTGCGGTATCGGTGCGGACGAGGACTTAGAGTCGCCCCAAAACCGTAGCGAGCCGCTGCCAGGCGGTTTCCGACGGCTTACTGAAGCTGGAACGTACGCCTGGTAAACGCCGATTCCCGGCACAGGCCACGCCAGTTTGGTGGTGGCGCAGTCGTTTTGATGCGCCCCGTCGTGCGTTGTGTGCCGCGCAGCGTGATGCCTGCGTTTCTGCGGCCAGAACCTCGTGTTGGGGTCTGTGCCGATTGCCGCCTCCGCCCACGATCCGCCACGACAATCGAGCCGGAGTGGCAGCGTGATCAAGTCCTACCTCATCAACATGCAGCGCAGCGGCGATCGCCTGCAGGCGATGGCGGCGCGGTTCCAGGCATTGGGGATCCCGTTCGAGCGCCTTCCCGCCGTCGATGGTGCCACGCTCACGCCTGCGCAGATCGCCGATTTCGTGCGTGAGCGCCCGTTGGAAAACTCCGGCGATGCGTTCAGCACCGGCCCGCGCAAATGGACAGCGTCCAACATCGGCTGCTTCCTCAGCCATCAGGCGGCCTGGCGCATCGCGGCCGAGTCCGACGCTGCGTACACCGCCATCTTCGAAGACGACATGCACCTGTCCGATGCGCTGCCGGCGCTGTTGCGCAGCACCGACTGGCTCCCGTCGGGCAGCAGCATCGTGCGCCTGGAGCCGTCCTACAACCGGATCAAGCTCGATGCCAAGGTCGCCGACATCGCCGGGCGCCAGCTGCGGCTGGTGCGTCCATCGACTTATCAACATTGCTGGCCGGTGTGCGCCGGCGCGCTGATCATCAGCCGCGAGGCGGCGCGACTGCTGCTGGCCGCCGACGCGCGCTGGCACACCATGGCCGATATCTTTCTGTTCGGCTGGAACGAATCGCCGGTGGCGCAGCAGCTGTCCACTTATCAGCTCTCGCCGGCCGCCTGCATCCAGGACAAGTTCTTCCACGCAGCGCCGGAGCAGATCGTGTTCACCAGCACCATCGATGCGCCGCTGACGCGCGCGCAAAAGCAACGCAGCGCGCGCTGGAAAGCCAAGGCAACCACGCTGTTACGGGTGGCGCAGGGCTATCGCAAGGTTGTGTTCGCACCGTAAAAAGTGATCGACACGGTGGCGCCGCTGATCGCAGGCCTTGCAGGTGCGCATTCGCACGCCGCCGTTGCGCGCGCAGCCCGCAGCAGTTGATGCCGAGGGATCCACCGGTTTGACGACGTAATACCAGCGCGTGCGATCGCCCGATCCTGCACGCGTTCACCATGCGGTACCGCATGTCATCCATATGCACAAGACGCTCGCCGGACATTGCGGCATGATGCCGCCCTTCGCCGTCTGCCAGCCTTCCGATGACTCCTTCGTGCACGCTCGTCTCCGCCCTGCAGTCGCTGCAGTCGCAGTTCATCGCCATGCCGCCGGTGCTGTCGATGGGCATTGCCGTGGATGGCTTGCACGATGGCGCGCTGCGCCTGCGCGCGCCGCTGCAGGCCAACGTCAACGACAAAGCCAATGCGTTCGGCGGCAGCCTGGCCTCGTTGATGACGCTGGCCAGCTGGGGGTGGCTGACGCTGCAACTGCAATTGGCCGGCCACGAAGCCGACGTGTATGTCGCCGACAGCCAGCTGCGCTATGTCGCGCCGGTGTACGAAGACCTGGTGGCCGATGCCGGGCCTGCCGAGTCGGGCGGCTGGGACGCCTTTCTGGCGACCTTCCGTCAGCGCGGCAAGGCGCGCATCGGCATGCGCGCGCAGATCGCGCTGGGCTCGGGCGCAGCGGCGGCCACACTGAGCGGGCGTTTCGTAGCGTTTCCAAAACGGTAGGATGCGGGCTGGATCAAGGGGGGAATGCGCATGCGTGCACTGATGGGAGCGGTGGTCCTGCTGGGGCTGGCGATGCTGAGCGGGGTGGCCACTGCCGGCAGTCGTGCCCAGGCGCGCGCGCTGGAAGCCACCCAGGCCGCCTATACGGCGGCGGTGCGCTGGAGCGATTTCGATGCCGCGCAGGGGTTTGTCGAACCGACCTACGCCCAGGCCCATCCGCTCAGCGACCTGGAACGCTCGCGCTATGAGCAGGTGCAGATCTCCGGCTACCGCGAGTTGCGCGTGGGCGAAGAGCCCAATGGCGACCTGCGCCGGGAAGTCGAGCTGCGCGTGATCAACCGCAATACCCAGGCCGAACGGCTGGTGCGCAGCAGCGAGATCTGGCACTGGAATCCGGAACAGAAGCGCTGGTGGCTGGTCAGCGGCCTGCCCGATCTGTGGAAGGGCCAGTAGCCCGGCCTCTGCCTGCTGGCCGTCGCGCGCGCCAGCTGTGCGACAATTCCCGCCCGCTCGACTGACCCTGACCCCGTGAATTTCGAAGAGCTGCAGGCCTTTGTCGGCCGCAACCCCATGTTGTCGCTGGCCCTGGTGGGCCTGACCATTGCCCTGATCGTCACCGAGGTTGCGCGCCTGTTCCGCGGGTATCGCGCACTCAAGCCGTCCGAGCTGACCCGTTTGATCAACAGCGAAGACGCGCTGGTGATCGATCTGTCGCCCACCGCCGATTTCGAAAAAGGCCATATCGCCGGTAGCCGCAGCGTGGCCCTGGCCAAGTTCGACCCGGCCAGCAAGCTGCTGGCCAACGCCAAGGCATCGCCGGTGGTGGTGGTCTGCCGTAGCGGCAACACCTCCGCAGGTGCGGCCAAGACGCTGAAGAAAGCCGGCTTCGAAAAGGTGTACTGGCTCGAAGGTGGCATCGCCGCCTGGCAAATGGCCGAGTTGCCACTGATCAAGGGCCGCTGATCCGCCTTGTGCGGCAGCTCGCAAGCCCCCATTGCTTGCGTGAGATACTCGCGTTTTCACGTCTGCATCACTCAACGCTGCACCCACCGAACCGCTTTTGGAGTTAGGAATGTCCGACGAAATCCTCAACGGCGCCGCCGCGCCGGCCGACGCCGCTGCTGGCCCCGCTTTCACCATCGAAAAGATTTACGTCAAGGACGTTTCTTTCGAATCGCCGAATGCGCCGGCCGTCTTCAATGACGCCAACCAGCCCGAGCTGCAGCTGAACCTCAATCAGAAGGTCCAGCGCCTCAACGACAACGCCTTCGAAGTCGTGCTGGCCGTGACCCTGACCTGCACCGCCGGTGGCAAGACCGCTTACGTGGCCGAAGTGCAGCAGGCTGGCGTGTTCGGCCTGGTCGGCCTGGACCCGCAGGCGATCGACGTGCTGCTGGGCACCCAGTGCCCGAACATCCTGTTCCCGTACGTGCGCACCCTGGTCAGCGACCTGATCCAGGCCGGCGGCTTCCCGCCGTTCTACCTGCAGCCGATCAACTTCGAAGCGCTGTACGCCGAAACCCTGCGTCAGCGCTCGCAGGGCGAAGGCACCTCGCTGGCCGATTCCGAGCCGGCTGGCAACGCCTAAGCACCGTCTGCGCCGATGAGCGATTCGACCCACAAGATCGCCGTTCTTGGCGCCGGCTCCTGGGGTACGGCCCTGGCCGCGCTGCTCGCCAGACACGGTCACTCGACCGTGCTCTGGGGACGCGATGCGGCGATGGTGGATGCCATCGACCGCACCCACGAGAACGTGCGTTACCTGCCCGGCATTCCGCTGCCGGAGACCTTGCGTGCCACCACCGACCTGCAGGCGGCCATGGCCGATGCAAGCTGGATTCTGGTCGTGGTGCCCTCGCATGCATTCACCGAAACGATCCGCGTGATCGCTCCGTTGCGTCCGGCCAACGCTGGCGTGGCATGGGCGACCAAGGGATTCGAACCCGGTTCCGGGCGCTTTCTGCATGAAGTGGCGCGCGATCTGCTCGGCCCCAGCGTTCCGCTGGCGGTGGTGACCGGGCCGTCGTTCGCCAAGGAAGTCACGCTCGGCTTGCCCACGGCCATCACCGTGCACGGCGACGATGCGGCGTTTGCGCAAGTCGTGGCCGATGCGATGCATGGCCCCACCTTCCGCGCCTACACCGGCGATGACATGGTGGGTGCCGAACTCGGTGGCGCAATGAAGAACGTGCTGGCGGTGGCCACCGGAGTGGCCGACGGCATGCAGCTTGGCCTCAATGCCCGCGCCGGTCTGATCACGCGCGGTTTGAACGAGATGTTGCGCCTGGCTGCAGTGATCGGTGCGCGCCCGGAAACGTTGATGGGCCTGGCCGGGTTGGGCGATCTGGTGCTTACCTGTACCGGTGATCTGTCGCGCAACCGCCGGCTGGGGTTGGCGTTGGGTCGCGGGCAGAGCTTGAACGATGCGATCCGCGAAATCGGTCAGGTGGTCGAGTCGGTACAAACCGCCGACGAAGTCATGCGCCAGGCCGAACAGCACGGCATCGAGTTGCCGATCTCCAACGCCGTGCGTGCGGTCCTGCATGGCGAGATCACCCCGGAAGCCGGGTTGAAGGGGCTGTTGGCCCGCGAGCGCAAGCCCGAGTACCCGCAGACCTTGTTTACCTGATCGCAGCGTCGCGTGCTTGCGCGCCACATGGCATCAACAGAGCCCGGCAATGCCGGGCTTTTTGTTGGCTGACGATCGCACCCCTCAGGGGCGTATTGCAGCCGATCAAGCGCATTGCCTCTTTGAAGGCCACATGCGTCGCATCGCCTTGCTGCCGTTTCTGCACGCGCTTGTGTATCCATCGCGCAAAAGAAAGAAGCCCGGTCGGGGGACCGGGCTTCCAATGCAACGCGGGAGAGAGTCGCGTTGCAGTCAAACGTGCGGCTTACCAGCTGAAGCGCGGGCCGACCGACCATTCCTTGTTGCCGTCGCCATCCATACGGATGTCGCCGTTGATGCCCCAGTTCTGGTTCAACTTCACCTGGGCGCCAAGGCGGCCGTAGAAGTTGTCGCCGATGTCGATGCCGCGCTTCTTGGAGAAGTCTTCGTAGCCAGCCAGGGCATAGACTTCGAAGTGCTCGCCGAAGGCGTTACGCAGGCCGGCTTCCACGCTGTAGCCGTCGAAGCTGATGTTCGGGCTGTCCAGGTCCAGCTTGCGGTAAGCAACGCGGGCAACGAAGTCGGTGCTGGTGGCGATCTCGTGGTTGTAGCCCACACCGACGCCCCACTGCTGGAAGTCGGAGTTGGAGCTTTCGAACACGCTGTCGTTGTCGTCAGCGTTCTGCTTGCTGTAATCACCGAACACGTGGAAGTTCGGAGCAACGGCGTAAGAAGCCTTCAGGCCCCAACCATCTGCATCGCGACCTTCGGTCGGGGTGCGCACGTAGTCGCCTTCGACGAAATTGTAGGAGAGGTTTTCAGCAGCGGAGGCCGCAAACGGCAGGGCTGCGAGGAGGCCGAGGGCCAGCAGTGAAGTCTTCATGATCAATACCTGTACTTATGGTTTGGGCCGGCGCTGAGGCGGATGCCGTTCGCTGCCGAGATGTAAATTCTCCGTTATTCGATGGAACGCGACATGAATTTTGAACTGAGCAGTGAATGAATCATCGCGCCAGATTCAGCTGCGCTTTCTTGTGGTCCCCAGCGGATGCGCGTAACGCACATGTAAAACGTGACGCGGCATTCATTGCGCGCCCGCAAGATGAGACGCGTGCGCACACGTCCAGAAATCATCGGGTTTTCCTGCATTTTTCGTGCATGAGCACATTGCACTGACATCGCCGCTGGGAGCATTGCACGCTTGTCGACTAGTAGCGGAGCTGCATCGTGGCGAAGAAGAAGACGGTGGCGCGGTTTCTGGCCGAGACGCTGCAGAGCGCGGGTGTGGAGCGGATCTGGGGCGTGACCGGCGACAGCCTCAATGGCTTGACCGATGCACTGCGCGAGATGCAGACCATCGAGTGGATGCATGTGCGCCACGAAGAAGTTGCCGCATTTGCCGCAGGCGCCGAGGCCGCGGTGACCGGCACGCTGGCGGTGTGCGCCGGAAGTTGTGGGCCGGGCAATCTGCACTTGATCAACGGCTTGTTCGACTGCCATCGCAGCCGGCAGCCGGTGCTGGCGATCGCCGCGCATATTCCGTCGTCCGAGATCGGTCTGAACTATTTTCAGGAAACCCACCCACAAGAGCTGTTCCGCGAGTGCAGCCACTTTGTGGAGCTGGTGACCAATCCGGCGCAGCTGCCGGAAGTGCTGCATCGTGCGATGCGCACGGCCATCCTGCAGCAAGGCGTGGCGGTGGTGGTGATTCCCGGCGATATCGCGTTGCTGGAGGTGGACAAGCATCTGTCCAGCGCATGGCCGGCCCTGCGCGCGCCGCGCGTGCTGCCTGCGGCCGAGGATGTGCAGCAGTTGGCCGAGCTGTTGCAGCAGAGCAAGGCGGTGACCTTGTTGTGCGGCAGCGGGTGCGCAGGCGCACACGATGCGGTGGTGGCGCTGGCAGAGAGGCTGGGCGCGCCGATCGTGCACGCGCTACGTGGCAAAGAGTACGTGGAGTGGGAGAACCCGTTCGATGTCGGTATGACCGGCTTGATCGGCTTCAGTTCCGGCTACCACGCAATGCTCAACTGCGACACCTTGATCATGTTGGGCACGGATTTCCCGTATCGGCAGTTCTATCCCAAGGACGCCACCATCGTGCAGGTGGACCGCGATCCGGGTGCATTGGGCCGGCGCACGCCGCTGCAGCTGGGCATTGCGGCGGATGTGGGCGAAACCATCGCGGCCTTGCTGCCGCAGTTGCAGCGGCGCGAAGACCGCCGCTTCCTGGAAAAATCGCTGGAGCACTACCGCAAGGCGCGCGAAGGGCTGGATGACCTGGCAGTGCCGGCCGATCCTGGTGAGCCGTTGCATCCGCAGTTCGTGACCCGGCTGATCAGCCAGATTGCCGATCAGGATGCGGTGTTCACTTGCGATGTCGGCACGCCCACGGTGTGGGCGGCGCGCTATTTGCGCATGAATGGCAAGCGCCGTTTGCTGGGGTCGTTCAACCATGGCTCGATGGCCAATGCGATGCCGCAGGCGCTGGGTGCGCAGGCGGCGTTCCCCGGGCGGCAGGTGATTGCGCTATCGGGCGATGGCGGCTTTGCGATGTTGATGGGCGATTTCATTTCATTGGCGCAGTTGAACCTGCCAGTGAAGATCGTGGTGTTCAACAATGCCTCGCTGGGCTTTGTGGCGATGGAAATGAAGGCTGCCGGTTATCTGGATACCGGCACCGAGTTGCGCAACCCGGATTTTGCCGCGATGAGCAATGCGATGGGCATCCTGGGCATCCGCGTGGACGAATCGTCGCAGCTGGAGCGTGCGTTACGGCAGGCCTTTGCGCATTCCGGTCCGGCGCTGGTGGATGTGCGCATCGCCACGCAGGAGTTGGCGGTACCGCCGGCGATCAAGCTCGAACAGGCCAAGGGCATGGGCCTGTACCTGCTCAAGGCGGTGATGAGCGGGCGGGGCGATGAGGTGATCGAGCTGGTCAAGACCAACCTGCGCTAACGCGACCAGTTCTATCATCGGCCGCCCTTGCCCGGATCGCTTGCATGCCACGTTCGCTACTGCGGCAATTGTTGCTGATCTGGGTGGTGATCGTGGCCGCCTGCCTGGGCGTGGCCACGATGTTGTATGGCCTGTATCGCCAGACCGAAGGTGTGCGGCTGGAAGACGCTCGGCAACAGTTGAGCGGCCAGTGCATGCGCATCGTGCAGCGCTATGCCGGCGCAAGCGAGGCCGCGCGCAGCGGCGACAACGGCGCCGGCTTGGCTGCGGTGGTGGTGCAATTGGTGTTGGCCGATGCGCCGGGCGTGGAAGGCGGCGTGTGGAATGTGGACAAGGGCTTCATCGCCTATGCCTACCCCACCTATGACGGCAGCGATCACAAGACCGATATCCCCGCAGCCGAGTGGACAACCATCGTGGGCACCGCGCGGCAAAGCGCGCAGGGACACAAGCCCGTGCAGTTCCGCCGCGATGGCAGTCGCGAGGTGCTGCTGATCAGCGCCTGCCCGTTGGCGGCCGGCACCGCGGCGTGGACCATGTCGCGGGTGCCGGCGAGCAGTGCGGATGCGTGGCGGCCGCTGGTGGTCGGCATGGTGTTGATCTTTGCGATGGTCGCGGTGCCGGCGATTGCGCTGGGCGTGGTGGTGCGGCGCTGGAGTCAGCGTCTGCAGAAGATTCAACACGCATTGGCGGCCGATACAGAGATGCCGCAGATTCCGCACACGGGCGCGCCCGAACTCGATCGACTTGGCGCTGCGGTGACGGGTTACGCGCAGCGCACTGCGCAGGCGCTGGCGCAGACACGCAAGCTGGCCGACGAGCTGTCGCGGCACGAGCGGCTTGCCGCGCTCGGGCGCATGACTGCAACGGTGGCGCATGAAATCCGCAACCCCATCGCCACCATGCGGCTTGCGGTGGAAAACGAGATCGCCCGCCGCGATGTCACTCCCGACGATGCCGCGCATGGCGCGCTGATGCTGGCGCAGATCCGGCGCCTGGATGGCGTGGTCGAAAGCCTGCTCGGCATGGTGCAGCCGATCCGCCTGCAACTGGAGACAGTGGTGGTGCAGGACTGGCTGAAGGAGCTGCTGGATCCCACACCGTTGCCGCACACCGCGCATCAATTGCAGCTGCAGGTGCCGGATGCGCCGCTGCAGTGGTCACTGGATCCGCAGCAACTGGGGCGCGCATTGCACAATCTGCTGCGCAATGCGTTGCAGCACGCCGACCCAGGCACGCAGATTGTTATGTGTGCGGAGCAGCGCCAAGGCATGTTGCATTTGCAAGTGAGCAATCACGGTGCGCCCGTACCCGAGCCGATTGCGGCGCAGCTGTTCGAACCGTTCGTCAGCGGCCGCAGCGACGGCAATGGGCTGGGGCTGGCACTGGTGCGCGAGATCGCGCGCGCGCACGGCGGCCAGGCGCAGTACACCCATGCCGATGGCATGACCCATTTCAATGTGGAGCTGCCATGGCGCGCATCCTGATCATCGACGACGACGCAGCGTTTCTCGCCACCTTGCAGGCGACGCTGCGCTCGCTCGGGCACAGCGTGATTGCCGCAAGCGACGGAGCGCAAGGACTGGCGCAGTTGCGCGAAGGCGGTGTCGATCTGGCGTTTGTGGATTTCCGCATGCCTGGCATGGACGGGATCGAGGTGTTGCGCGCGCGGGCGGGCGATGCACAGGCGGCCCAGGTGCCGCTGGTGATGCTTACCGCCCATGTGTCCAGCGGCAACACCATCGAGGCGATGACGCTGGGTGCGTTCGATCATCTGGTCAAGCCGGTGGGGCGTGCCGATATCGTCGATGTGGTGGAACGTGCGTTGCTGAGCCGCGCCGATGCTGCAGCCGACGAGCCGCCGATCCCGCTGCCCGAAGAAGACGATGCGCTGGTCGGCCACAGCCCGGCGATGCGCACCGTGCACAAGCGCATCGGCCTGGCGGCCGCATCGGACTTGCCTGTGCTGATCACCGGCGAGACCGGCACCGGCAAGGAGTTGGCCGCGCGTGCATTGCATCGCGCCAGTGCGCGTGCGAATGCGGCGTTTGTCGCGGTCAATTGCGCGGCCATTCCGTTGGAGTTGATGGAGAGCGAGTTGTTCGGTCATCGCAAGGGCGCCTTTTCCGGTGCGACCAGCGACCGCATCGGCCTGATCCGCGAGGCCGATGGCGGCACCTTGTTTCTGGATGAAATCGGCGACATGCCGTTGCCGATGCAGGCCAAGCTGCTGCGCTTCCTGCAGGAAGGCGAAGTGACGCCGCTGGGCGGCCGCGGTGCGCAGAAGGTGGACGTGCGCGTGCTGGCGGCCACTCATCGCGATCTGGCCGCGTGGGTGGCCGCCGGGCAGTTCCGCAGCGACCTGCGTTACCGCTTGAACGTGGTGCCGATCGAGCTGCCGCCGCTGCGCGAGCGTGGGCAGGACATCGTGCTGCTGGCCGACTACTTTCTACGTACAGGGCAGGGCAGTGCACGCGCGCTGTCGCCGGCCGCGCAGGCGCGCGTGCTGGCCTACCCGTGGCCGGGCAATGTGCGCGAGCTGCGCAATGTCATGCAGCGTAGCCAGGTGCTGGTGCGCGGGCGCAGCATCGAGGCGGACGATCTGGACGAGGCGCTCGGCGACCTCGCGCCGCCGCAGGCGCCGCCGGCGGCTCCGGAAATGCAGCTCCCCGAAGCGGTGGCGCGGCTGGAGAAACAGATGATCCAGGATGCGCTGTCACACAGCGGCGGCAATCGTGCCGAGGCCGCACGCCGGCTCGGCATTCATCGGCAGCTGCTGTATCGCAAGCTCGACGACTACGGCTTGCAGTAGGCGCGCGGGCTGGCGCATGCGAGGCTGTGCGGATGGGTGACGAACCGGTGCCGATCGAGTGGTTCGCCCGCCCAGCCCGATTGCCGGCAGGACGTTGCAAACAGAGGCATCCCATCGCCAGTGCATCGACAGGCGGCAATGGACCAGCGTTAGCATTAGCCGTGCAGCCAGCCACAGCCACAGCCACAGCCTGCAATCGCGAACGCCGGCCTCCGATGCTGCCCGGACAGGGGACACCGCAGCGCACGTGTCTGCAAAACGGACAACGCTGGATGAAATGCAGACATCTTAGGTGCCCTGTTCAAGTCCATCAGCCTTGAAAAACAAGGCTTCCCGAGTTGGCACGATGTCTGCGTTGTACGCATTGCGAGCGGCGCTCCTGCCGCGCTGGAGACATCACATGCTTCGTCAGACCGCACTTGCTGTTGCATTGGCCTGCAGCGTGGCTACCGCGGCGGCGCAGGTTCCGCCGCCGCCTGCCGCGCCGGTCGCACCGCGTCCGCCGGTGGGCACGCCGCCCCCACCGCCGCCCATGCCGCCTGCGCCGCCGGCACCGGTGGCCGCCACGCCGGTGCGGGTCGGCGGCACCGTCGAGCGTTTCATGCTCAATCCCAACGGCGACGTGGACGGGCTGTGGTTGCGCGACGGCACCCAGGTGGCGTTTGCACCGCATCTGTCCGCTGACCTGCAGGCAGCCGTGCGCCGCGGCGATGCGGTGAGCGTGCAAGGCTATCGCCTGGGCGACTTGCCGGTACTGCGTGCCAGCAGCATCCGCTCCACGCGCAGCAAGCGTGAGGTGGTGGACCGCCCGCCGTTGGCCGGCGACATGCCGCTGCCCGCGCCTGCCGCACTCACGCCTTTAACCGCAGACGGACGCATCGAGCGCCTGGTCTACGGCCCGGGCGGCGAAACCAACGGTGCGTTGCTGAGCGACGGCACTGTGGTGCGGATGCCGCCGCATCTGGCATTGCAGTTGCGTGACCTGCTGCGCACCGGTGCACCGCTGAGCGTGCGCGGGTTCGGTGTCGCCACCGCGGCCGGGCGCGCGATCGAAGCCACCGAGGTGGGGCGTGACCGCGCGTCGCAGCGTGCGTTGTTCGTTCCTCCGCGCCCGGATGGCCCGCTGCCACCGCCACCGCCACCGCCACCGCCACCACCGCAGGCACCACCCGGGCCGCCCGTGCCGCCAGCGGCCCCACCCACACCGCGCTGAAGCAAGCCGCCGCCGCGAACGCGACGGCGGCGCCCACCCAGACCTTCGTTTACGCGCCTCCGCCATGCCACCCGCGTGGCGGCGGGCGCGGCTTGCCGGCGTTGGCCGGTCCTACCTAGTTGGAGTCCACAATGCATTGGGTCGATCCTGATTTCCTCCCTGAAACCCGCGGCACCCTGGCGCGTTTTCTGCTCAATCCCAAGGCCGATATCGACGGCCTGCTGCTCACCGATGGCACCGAAGTACACACGCCGCCGCATCTGTCGGCGGCCTTGCTCAAGGCGCTCAAGCCCGGCAGCGCATTGACCGTGCGCGGCCTCAAGCCACGCGATGTGGACATGCTGGTGGCCCTGGCGATCGACCCGGACGGCGGTAAGCGCATCCTCGACGAAGGCCCGCATGGGCCGCATGCCAAGCCCAAGCCCAAACCGCCGGCCGGCAAGCCGCCCAAGCCGCAGCTCACCCAGCACGTCGGCACCATCGCGCGGCTGCTGCATGGCCCGCACGGGCAGGTGCATGGCGTGCTGTTCGACGACGGGGTAACGGTGCGGTTTCCGCCGCATGCCGGCGCCGACTTGGCCAAGCAGCTGGTGGTCGGCAAGCCGTTGGTGGTCGAAGGCGACACCAAGGCCACACCGCATGGCGTGTTGATCCACGCGCATGCGCTGGGCAGCAAGGCTGCTGCGTTGAAGCAGATCGACCGTCCGCCGCATGGCCCGGGCGCGCACAAGCCCAAGCCCAAGCACTAGGCGCCGCAATGTGCCCGCTGCGCTGCAATGAGACAGGCGTCATCGGTGTTGCCCTGCAGGCAGGCCGTGCAGGGCAACACGCAGCAGGGCGATGCGCATGAGCACGTCGACCCGACCGCGTGGCACGCGCGCGCTGGAAGCGCTGCATTTCAGCGTGGCCGATGTCCAGGACGGGCTGGGGCCGTTTTTGAGCGTGTTTTTGCAGTCCAAGGGCTGGTCGGTGGGCGTGATCGGCACGGTGATGAGCGTGGGCGGCATTGCCGGCATGCTCGCCACCACGCCGGCTGGCGCATTGGTCGATGTCACCCGGCGCAAGCGCGCCGTGGTGGTGGTCGGCTGTCTGGCGATCCTGCTCGCCACCGCGTTGATCTGGCTAAGCCCGACGCCTTCCGGCGTGGTCGCCGCGCAGATCGCATCGGCGCTGGCGGCGGCCGGCATCGGCCCGGCGCTGACCGGCATCACGTTGGGCCTGGTGCGCGCGCGCGGGTTCGATCATCAACTGGCGCGCAACCAGGTCGCCAATCATGCCGGCAACATGCTGGCGGCGGTGCTGGCCGGCTGGTTGGGATGGCGCTACGGGTTTGGCGCGATCTTCGCGCTCACGGCGGTGTTCGGCGTGTTGGCGCTGACGGCCGTGCTGTCGATTCCGGCAACCGCCATCGACCATCGCGCTGCACGCGGCCTGGGGCATGCCGATGGTGCAGACGCATTGAGCGCCTGGCGGGTGTTGCTGACCTGCCGGTCGCTTGCATTGCTGGCGGTCACGCTGGGGCTGTTTCATCTGGGCAACGCGGCGATGCTGCCGTTGTACGGCATGGCGATCGTGGCCGCGCATGCCGGCGACCCGAGCGCGCTGACCGCCACCACGATTGTGGTTGCCCAAGCCACGATGGTGGTGGTTGCGTTGCTGGCGATGCGCTGGATCCGCGTGCACGGGCATTGGGGGGTGTTGCTGCTGGCCTTCATGGCCTTGCCGCTGCGCGCGCTGGTGGCGGCCTCGGTGATTCACGGCTGGGGCGTATTTCCGGTGCAGATCCTCGATGGGCTCGGCGCCGGTCTGCAAAGCGTGGTGGTGCCGGCATTGGTGGCGCGCTTGCTGCACGGCACCGGCCGGGTCAACGTCGGCCAGGGCGCGGTGATGACGGTGCAGGGGGTTGGCGCGGCGCTTAGCCCGGCGTTTGGCGGCTGGCTCGCGCACGCCTTCGGCTACCGCATCGCGTTTTTGAGCCTGGGCGCCATCGCCTTGCTGGCAGTGGCGTTATGGGCCGGCTGCCGCGGCCTGTTGCAGGCAGCGGCCGACGTGCAGACCGCGTCGTAGTGGCGGCGCAGGTGCGTGCAAGAAAGCGCGTGTGTAGTGACGTCCATCGCCAGCGGTGCGTGGTGTGCAATTGCGCTGTGTCGTCGAAGATCGCACGCTTTGATGCAAGGACGGAAGACGCGTAGTGCGCAGGCAGGCAACACGGCAATCACGAGCGTGCTGTGAGTTGTGGGCAGTGCTGGGTGTGTGGCGTTCGATCACGCCTGGCCAACAACTGCAGCACCTGATCGGTAGACGCGGGCGCATTTCGCTCGAGCACTGAGTTTGCAGTGGTCCATGCCGATTGCCGATTGCCGGGAGCAGAGCCGCAGTGTTTGGCGATTGCGCTGCGTCGCGCTTACTGACCGCCAGCGAAGTTCCACTGCCGCCAGGCTTCGAACACCATCACCGCCACGGTGTTGGACAGATTGAGGCTGCGATTGTCCGGGCGCATCGGCAGACGCAGCCGGTGCTGCGGCGGGATCGACTCCAGCACCTCGGCCGGCAGGCCGCGGGTTTCCGGGCCGAACAAAAACGCATCGCCGTCGGCGAACTGCGGTGTGTCGTAGCGCACCGTGCTGCGCGTACTCAGGGCAAACACACGCGTGGGCGCGATGGCAGCCAATGCAGTTGGCAGGTCGGCGTGCACGTGCAGGGTCGCGTATTCGTGGTAGTCCAGGCCCGCGCGCTTGAGCTGCTTGTCGCTGAGGTCGAAGCCGAGCGGCTCGATCAGGTGCAGGCGCGCGCCGGTGTTGGCGCACAAGCGAATCACATTGCCCGTGTTGGGCGGAATTTCCGGTTGAAACAGGATGACATCGAGGACGGGTGCTGACATGCGCGCAAGTGTAGCTGCGCGCGTGCTTAAAGGCTGATGGCGGCGCTGACCAGCGCTTCCAGTTCGGCCGGCGACGGCTGCAGCTGCGGCACCGGCAGATTGACCATGACCTGACCCATCAACGCACCGATGGCGGCGGCGGTCTGGCCGGAGGCGCTCTGGGCAGTGGCGGCGCTGCTGCGGACCACCAGCTCGGCGCGCTGTTCGGCCGACGGACGGACCTGCACTGCGGCAAGGGTGACAACGCGCGGGCCGGCCTGTTCGGCAGCGAAGGCAGCCAGCTGTTCGGCGGACGGGCGCACTTGCACCGCAGTCAGGGTGCGGATGTCGCTGCTGCGTTCCAGCGTCTGTTGGGCGATCTGGTCGGCGGCCGGGCGAACCTGGACGGTGTCCAGTGTGGTCAGGCTGGCGGCCTGGGCAAAACCGGCGAAGGTGGTGCCGGCCAGCAGGGCGGCGGAGAGGGCGATGCGCAGGGTCTGGGTCTTCATGGCGAGGTCTCTTGGTGTGGGTGATCAGTGGTGTGGTAGTAAGGTAGTACACCGTTTCGGTACGTGCAAGAACTTTCGGAGGGCTGATTTATTTGTTCAGCAAAAAGTCAGCTTTGCGTTCTCGACTTCGGTTGCCTGGTGGATAGAGCAAACCGCGTGCCATCTCGAATGCATTGTTTTGAAAGGAGTTGT
This sequence comes from Xanthomonas sp. NCPPB 4467, assembly GCF_041475665.2. Classification (NCBI taxonomy): domain Bacteria; kingdom Pseudomonadati; phylum Pseudomonadota; class Gammaproteobacteria; order Lysobacterales; family Lysobacteraceae; genus Xanthomonas; species Xanthomonas sp. NCPPB 4467. The sequence goes on from NZ_CM191260.1 coordinate 326,915, forward strand.
TTGAATCCGCGGGTGTCCGCGTCCGGACACCCGGACGCGTTTGCGGGCAGTGGACAGCGCCGCCGCCGCTGGCAATGGGCAGCTGGCGGCAGGTTCCGGTGTGCTGAATGAGGCGTATGGCACATGCCGGGCACGCGTTTGACCACCGGACAACTGCGGCACAATCCGGCTTTGCCCTTCGGTGTGGATGACTTATGCGCGTGCTGATGCTGTCTGTTCTGGTTGCCACCACCACTGCGGCGTGCACCTGGGTGCCGATCGAACAAAGCGGCAAGAGCGTGCAGGTCTTGCCCGCAGGCCCTGTGCCGGCTGGCTGTCAGCAGCAGGGCGAGGTCGTGGTGACGGTCAAGAGCAAGGTCGGCTTCTACAACCGCAACCCGCTACGCGTGCAGGAAGAACTGGAAACCCTGGCGCGCAACGAGGCGCCGGGCGCCAACGCCAACACCGTGCAGGCACAAGGCCAGCCGGCCGACGGAAGCCAGCGCTTCAACGCCTTCCGCTGCCCGCCGCGCTGAACCGTTGGGCTTGGGCGCGGGCGGTTCAAATGTAAAGATGCGGTAAAACCAGCCAGCGGCTAGACTAGCGCCCCCTCGCCTGACGCCATGGCGCTACTTCGATGCTCTTCCAGAATGTCTCCATCGCGGGACTGGCGCATATTGATGCGCCGCACACGCTGACTTCCAAGGAAATCAACGAGCGCCTGCAACCGACCTACGACCGCCTCGGGATCAAGACCGACGTGTTGGGCGACGTTGCCGGTATCCATGCACGGCGCTTGTGGGACCAGGATGTTCAGGCATCCGACGCCGCTACCCAGGCCGCGCGCAAGGCGCTGATCGATGCCGGCATCGGCATCGAGAAGATCGGCCTGCTGGTCAACACCTCGGTGAGCCGCGACTACCTGGAGCCGTCCACGGCGTCCATCGTGTCCGGCAACCTCGGGGTCAGCGACCATTGCGTGACCTTCGATGTGACCAACGCCTGCCTTGCCTTCATCAACGGCATGGACATCGCCGCGCGCATGCTGGAGCGCGGCGAGATCGACTACGCCTTGGTCGTCGATGGCGAGACCGCCAACCTGGTCTATGAAAAGACCCTGGAGCGCATGACCTCCCCGGACGTCACCGAGGAGGAGTTCCGCAACGAACTCGCCGCGCTGACCCTGGGCTGCGGCGCTGCCGCGATGGTGATGGCACGCACCGAGCTGGTGCCCGACGCGCCGCGCTACAAGGGTGGCGTGACCCGCTCGGCTACCGAGTGGAACAAGCTGTGCCGCGGCAACCTGGACCGCATGGTCACCGACACCCGCTTGCTGCTGATCGAAGGCATCAAGCTGGCACAAAAGACCTTCCTGGCGGCCCGTCAGGTGCTGGGCTGGGCGGTCGATGAGCTGGACCAGTTCGTGATCCACCAGGTCAGCCGCCCGCACACGGCCGCATTCGTCAAATCGTTCGGCATCGACCCGGCCAAGGTCATGACCATCTTCGGCGAACACGGCAACATCGGCCCGGCCTCGGTGCCGATCGTGCTGAGCAAGCTCAAGGAACTGGGCCGTCTGAAGAAGGGCGACCGGATCGCGCTGCTGGGAATCGGCTCGGGGCTGAACTGCTCGATGGCGGAAGTGGTTTGGTGAGTGCTACGAGGATGTGTTAAAAAAAATGGATTTTTAGAACGCGTCGCTGCATCATGTTCGCTTTCGCAACATAAGTAGGTGACATGGACGACACCTCCGTTTTCGATCCAACCAATTTCGATCCGACCAAGCCGCACAACGCTCTCCCGCCGCTACCGCCGGCGGGAGATATCGAAACCCGCAGCCTGCTCAAGGCCTGCATCGTTGCCCGCACCGCGTTGGCCGAGCTGAAGCAGGCCACCGCGCTGCTGCCTAATCCGACCGTGCTGATCAATACGATTCCGATCCTGGAGGCGCAGGCCAGTTCGGAGATCGAAAACATCGTCACCACCACAGACGAGTTGTTTCGTTACGCAGACGATCAGGAGCGCGCGCAACATCCCGCGACCAAAGAAGTGCTGCGTTACCGCAGTGCGCTGTACGAGGGGTTTCAATCGCTCCAGCAGCGGCCGCTGTGTACCGACACCGCTGTTGTGGTGTGTAGCCGCATCAAAGCGGTGCGGATGCAGATTCGTCGCGTGCCGGGCACTGCGCTGGCCAACGACCAAACGCAGCAGATCATCTACACCCCGCCGGTTGGCGAAACGCTGCTGCGCCACAAGCTCGCGAACTGGGAGCGCTTCATCCATGAGCACACCGACGTCGATCCACTGATCCGGATGGCGGTGGCGCACTACCAATTCGAAGCGATCCACCCGTTTACCGACGGCAACGGTCGCACGGGCCGGGTGCTGAATCTGTTGATGCTGATCGAACAGGGTCTGCTGGATGTGCCGGTGCTGTATCTGTCGCGCTACATCATTCGCCATCGCAGCGATTACTACCGCCTGCTGCTGGACGTGACGCGGCATGGGGACTGGGCCGAGTGGATTCATTACATGCTCGCTGCGGTCGCGGAGACCGCTGCCTGGACAACCGCGAAAATTCAGGCAATCCGTGGCCTGGAGACGCAGGCGCGTGATCACGTTCGCCGCCTTGCACCCAAGGCGTATAGCCGGGAGCTTGTCGATGTGATTTTCAACCAGCCGTGCTGCCGCATTCAAAACGTGGTGGATGCGCTCGGCGTGACGCGCCAGACCGCAGCGCGTCATCTCAAGGAACTGGTGGATATCGGCGTGCTCAAGGAGCAGCGTCTGGGCAAGGAGAAGTTGTTCCTGCATCCGGCCTTCCTGCAACTACTCTCCGCTGACGGTCATCAACTGCCGCCTTACCGAGAAAGTCCGCAAGAAACTCCATGATTTCTAAGACTGCTGCCACTTTATGCATCCAGTGCTGCCGTCTGATAGGGCGCAGCATGCGATCGCTGCAGGATTTTTATCTGCATCGCTCGGGCCAACGCCAGCGCGATGTAGCTCTTCTTGAAACAAACCGGATCCCTTTGGCATGAACTACCCAGGCTACCCCTTCATCCCCAAGCGCCTCGATGTGCGGCCAGGCGTTGCGATGTCGTATCTGGACGAGGGTCCGCGCGATGGCGAGGTGGTCGTGATGCTGCACGGCAATCCGTCGTGGAGCTATCTGTGGCGGCATCTGGTCAGCGGGCTGTCCGATCGCTACCGCTGCATCGTGCCCGACCATATCGGCATGGGCTTGTCCGACAAGCCGGACGATGCACCCGATGCGCAGCCGCGCTATGACTACACCTTGCAGTCGCGCGTGGACGATCTGGATACCTTGTTGCGGCACCTGGGCATCACCGGCCCGGTCACGCTGGCGGTGCACGACTGGGGCGGCATGATCGGGTTCGGCTGGGCGTTGTCGCATCATGCGCAGGTCAAGCGATTGGTGATCACCAATACCGCCGCATTCCCGCTGCCGCCGGAAAAGCCGATGCCATGGCAGATCGCGATGGGGCGCCATTGGCGGCCGGGCGAATGGTTTATCCGCACTTTCAATGCGTTTTCGTCCGGCGCCTCATGGTTCGGCGTATCAAAGCGCATGCCCTCGGCCGTGCGGCGCGCCTATGTGGCGCCCTACAACACTTGGCGCAACCGCATCTCCACGATCCGTTTCATGCAGGACATTCCGCTGTCGCCGGCCGACAAGGGCTGGTCGTTGCTGGAGCGTTCCGCACAGGCCTTGCCGTCGTTTGCCGACCGTCCTGCGTTTATCGCCTGGGGCCTGCGCGATATCTGCTTCGACAAGCACTTTCTCGCCGGTTTTCGCCGCGCATTGCCGAATGCGGAAGTGACTGCATTCGAGGATGCCAATCACTACGTGCTCGAAGACAAGCACGACGTGTTGGTGCCGGCGATCCGCACGTTTCTGGACACGCATCCGCTTGAGGGCTGATTTGCATGGGCGACTTGCTAGCGGGCCTGTCAGATCTGCGTCCCCTGACGATAGGGATTGCCCTTTCAAGCTTCTTAACAGGAGCGCTCAGCGGTGCCTTTCTTCAGCATCGCGCTAGCGCCAAGCGTGCGTCGGATATATTTAGGCTAGCCCTGCTTGAGGCGTTCTCAGGCATGTATCCGACACCGTCGAACTGGCCTTCTAACGTTGACGCAAGGCTTCGGTCCGTTTATCCGAAGCTGGAGCAGGCCGTAGAGGCTTTTCGGCCTCATCTTTCCTTGTGGAGGAGGCTATCGTTCAACCACGCATGGTTCCTCTACAGGCTGGGAGAGGATGGGCGTGAGATCGATTTCCAGGTCTATCATCAATACATGGAGTTCATGGAGGCGGGTCAACCCTCCATTGATCCCAAAAAAATTTTTATGACGAATGTCTCTCGACTGCTCGCATTTGCGGCAAAAGCCTGAAACTACAGTTTGAACTCTAGTGCTTTACATATCCGGCAATGGATTCTTTTCGCTCTCACGTACGTCTGACCAGTCAGCCTCGGTCAGCGCATGCAGCCCATGCGCCAGGCGCGACTTGTCGCATTGCGCACTGCGCTCGCCGAATTCCAGCGAGGCCGGGACGGCGGCGCAGGAGGACGGGCGGCGGTCGTGGATGCTGCAGCGGCTGTAGCGGCCGATGTCCGCATCCAGCGCGATGCAGCGCGGCTGCGATTGCGAGGTGCCGCGCATCACGCGCTCGTGCGTGCGCAAGGAGTCGGTCAGTTCGATCGGCACCCTGCCGCCCAATGCGGGGTCGGCTTCGCTCCAGTGGAAACTGACGCGGAAATAGGCGCAGCAAGCGCCGCAGGTAAGGCAGGGATGTGCCATGGAATGCCGGGCCTGGCGCGGCGAAATCGCGTGGGGAGCGCGGCATTCTGACCGAACCGTGCTGCGATACAAGAGGCGTGGTGGCGTGCAGGTCAGCGATTCGTCTGCCTGGACCGATCAGGACCGGCGAAGAGCATGCATGCATTGCGCGGTGGTTAGGCGTACAGCGCCAACCATGCGCCGCATCCGTACGTCTGCTTCGGTTCGATCAGTTCGGGCGCGGCGTACGGCGTGCGCGATCCCTGCAGGAACTTAGAGCGGCTAACAAAACGTAGCGAGCAGTCGTCAGGTGGGCGTGGACGGCGCGGAGGAACCGGAGTGTACTGGTGGTACATGTCGCACCGAGCACCGGCCGCGCCCGCCTGGCGGCTGCACAGTCGTTTTGTTGGCTGCTCTTAAGTGCACGCCTGATCCTGGAGAGAGAAACAAGCAGCCGGCACCGTAAGTGCATGGGTGATAATACGGCGATGACTACTCTCTGCAATATCGCTGCCACCTTGCCGCAGCTGGCGCGCGAGCGCCCCGATCAGATCGCCATCCGCTGCCCCGGCCGCCGCGCCGCCAACGGGTTTGCGGCCTACGACGTGACCTTGAGCTATGCCGAACTGGATGCACGCAGCGATGCGATTGCGGCCGGCCTGGCGCTGCACGGCATCGGCCGTGGCGCGCGCGCGGTGGTGATGGTGCGGCCGTCGCCGGAGTTCTTCCTGCTGATGTTTGCGTTGTTCAAGGCCGGTGCGGTGCCGGTGCTGGTCGACCCGGGCATCGACAAACGCGCGCTCAAACAGTGCTTGGACGAAGCGCAGCCGCAGGCGTTTATCGGCATTCCGCTCGCGCAGCTGGCGCGCCGGTTGCTGCGCTGGGCGCGCTCTGCCAAGCAGATCGTCAGCGTCGGTGGACGCTACGGCTGGGGTGGGGTGACGCTGGCACGGGTGGAGCGCGATGGCGCCGGCGCTGGCAGCCAACTGGCCGATACCGCACCGAACGATGTGGCGGCGATCCTGTTCACCAGCGGCTCCACCGGCGTGCCCAAGGGCGTGGTGTACCGGCACCGGCATTTTGTCGGGCAGATCGAGCTGCTGCGCAACGCCTTCGGCATGCAGCCCGGTGGTGTGGATCTGCCGACGTTTCCACCGTTTGCCTTGTTCGATCCCGCACTGGGGTTGACCTCGGTGATCCCGGATATGGACCCGACCCGTCCGGCCACCGCCGACCCGCGCAAGCTGCACGATGCGCTCAACCGCTTCGGAGTGACGCAGTTGTTCGGCTCGCCGGCGTTGATGCGCGTGCTGGCCGACTATGGGCAGCCGCTGCCCAACGTGCGCCTGGCGACGTCGGCAGGCGCACCGGTGCCGCCGGATGTGGTGGCCACCATCCGCGCGCTGCTGCCGGCCGATGCGCAATTCTGGACGCCATACGGCGCCACCGAATGTCTGCCGGTAGCGGCGATCGAAGGCCGCACCCTGGACGCGACCCGCGCCGCCACCGAAGCCGGGGCCGGCACCTGCGTGGGGCAGGTCGTCGCGCCAAATGAGGTGCGCATCATCGCCATCGACGATGCGGCCATTGCCGATTGGAGCGGCGCGCGCGTGCTGGCCGTGGGCGACGTCGGTGAGATCACTGTCGCCGGCCCCACCACCACCGATACCTACTTCAATCGCGATGCGGCCACACGCATCGCCAAGATCCGTGAGCGCAGCGACGATGGCAGCGAGCGCATCGTGCACCGCATGGGCGATGTCGGCTATTTCGATGCCGAAGGACGCTTGTGGTTTTGCGGGCGCAAGACCCATCGCGTGGAAACGGCCAGCGGCCCGCTGTATACCGAACAGGTGGAGCCGGTGTTCAACGTGCATCCACAGGTGCGGCGCACCGCCTTGGTCGGTGTGGGCGCGCCCGGGCAACAGCAACCGGTGCTGTGTGTGGAGTTGCAGCCGGGCGTGTCGGCATCGGCCTTTGCGGACGTGCAAACCGCATTGCGTGCGCTGGGCGCGGCGCATCCGCATACCGCCGGTATTGCGCGTTTTCTGCGGCATCCCGGCTTTCCGGTCGACATTCGCCACAACGCCAAGATCGGCCGCGAAAAACTGGCGGTCTGGGCGGCGGCGCAGCGCTCCTGACGTCCACGATGTCCGCGCATTATCGCCTGGATGATCTGCGCATCGATGTGGCGCGGCAGCGCGTGGAGCGCGACGGCGTGGCGCTTGAGGTGGGTGGGCTGAGTTTTCGCCTGCTGCACTACCTGCTGCAGCAGGGCCAACGCGTGGTGGATTTCGACGCGTTGATCCAGAACGTGTGGGCACCGGCGCTGGTCAACGAAGAAACCGTCACCCAACGTGTGCGGCTGCTACGGCAGGCCTTGGGCGACGACTCGCGGCAGCCGCGCTATCTGCGCTCGGTACGGGGGCAGGGGTATCAACTGTGCGTGCCGGTGCAGCAGGAACAGGCGCCGCCTGTGCCCGCGCCACGGCGGCATGGCGTGTGGATCGCCGCTGCCGTGACGATGCTGGTCGTGGTGGGCGGCGCTGCGGCCTGGTGGGTGCAGCGCAGCGACGCACCACCGGCGAAGGCGGCGTTGTTGCAACGTGCCGACTACTACGCCGGCATCGGCCAGCGCGACGACAACGACCGCGCAATCGGTCTGTATCGGCAACGTCTGCAGCAAGCGCCGGACGACCGCCAGGCCCAGCTCGGGCTCAGTCGTGCCTACGCCGCACGCGTGTGCCAATACGATGGCGATGGCGGATTTGCACAGCAGGCCCAGCACCTGGCCGATGCGGTGATCAAGGCGCAACCGCGTCTTGCGGCGGCCTACGCCGCGCGTGGTTACGCGCTGGATTGCCAGGGCCGCAATGGCGCTGCACTGGCCGCCTACGAGCAGGCGTTGCAGCTGGATCCGGCGGCCGATGCCGTGCGCGGCTCGGCCGCCTACCTGTACGAGCGACAGGGCAAACTGGTGCAGGCGCTGTCGGCCAACCTGGCCGTGCGCGAGCCAAAACGCGTGCGCTTTCTACCGATCCAGATTGCCAGCAACCTGAGCCTGCTCGGCTATGCGAGTGCCGCCGAAGCGCGCTATCGGCAAAACTTTCAGCTGTACCCGGACGATGCGTTTTCCAATCTGGCTTGGCCCACGTTTCTGTTCGAGCATGGCCGTGCGGCAGAGGCGCAGACGGCATTGAACGAGGCATTGGGCCGCGGCACCGACTATGCCGGGCTGTCCTTGTTGCAGGCGCAGCTGGCGTGGTCGCGTGGCGACACCGCGCTGGCACGCAGCGCGGCGCGGCGGGCCTTGCAGCTGCGTCCACAGGGCAGCTTTGCGCAGACGGTGGTGTGGGCGCTGCACGCCGAGCCGCCGCCGTCAGCCGCCACGCTGCACGCGCATGCGCAGGAGTTGCTCGGCAGCGTCGCGCGTGGCGGCGACCCGTTCGATGCAGTCGATGCCGCCGTGTTGTTGCTGGGTGCGGATGCGCCCGACGCGGCGATGCGCGCCCTGCAACGCGCCGACGCCGCCGGCTACCGCAACGCCGGCTATCTGCGTCAATCGCCGCTACTGCAGCCATTGCGCGGCTCGCCGGAGTTTGCCGCGTTGCTGGCACGTATCGATGCCGATCTTGCTGCCCAGCGTGGGCAGTTGCGGCGTGCCGATGTGCTGCGTGCGCAGGCAACATCCAACGGCGATTGACACTTGGGTGAGCGTGGTCAGGACGGTCCGACTGCATGCTCAGACGGTGAGGCCAGATCCAGAGTGAGCCATCGAGATCTGCGCCGCACCAGGCACCGGCCGCGCCCTGCGGCGCGTCGGTGTGGTAGCGCATCGGTTGCCAGGTCCGGGTGGCGAACACGCGATGCATGCCAGCCAATGCTTGGAGCGACTAACTGACAGCTGCAGTCACCGCCAGACAGATGCGACCGGTGCTCGGTCCGGCATGTGCCACGCGGACATGCCGAGTCAGAGCGCGCCGTCCACACCCACCTGAGGACTGCTCGCGACGTTGTCTTACCCGCTCTCAGTGCTCGGGCAGCGCCTTGAGCACATAGTCGGTCAGCAAGCGCTGCGACTGTTGGTGCATCTGCCGCGTGTTGTACGCGCTGCGCGTGAGCACCACCACCAGGCGTTCGTCAGGCACGACGAACACGTAGTTGCCGCCATTGCCGGACATCGCCCAGGTATCGCGTTGCACACCGCGCACCGGAAACCGGAAGTGCCAGATCAGATAGCCGTAATCGGCATCCTCGCGTGCCTGCGCATGCACGCTGGTCATCGCCTGCACCCAGTCGGCGGGAATCACCTGGCGGCCTTGCCAGCGGCCGTGCGCCAGCAGCAGTTGGCCGAGCTTTGCCAGGTCGCGGCTGCGATAGCGGGTGCCGCCACCGCCCATGCCCACGCCTTCGGACGACAGGTTCCACTGCGCCCGCTCGATGCCCAGCGGTGTTTCCAGCACCTGCGCCGAAAAGGCCTGCAGCGGCTTGCCGGCGACTTTTTCCAGCATCGCACCCAGCAGGAAGGAGCCGGCGGTGCAATACGAAAACGCGCGGCCGTGCGGGCTCTGTGCGGGCCGCGGCGTCCACGGCGCATAGCCGCGGATCGGCAGATCCAGCGCGAACTGCGTCCAGTCCGCACTCACGTACATGCGTTCTTCGTTGCCGGCCGAAAATTCATTTTCGTCGTTGCATTCCAGCTGCGAGCTCATTGTCAGCAGGTCTTCGACGGTGATCGCACGCTTGCGCGGATCGGCGTTTTGCCAGTGCCGCTCGCCAAAAGCGTCATAGACCTTGGTCTGCACGTCGGGGATCAGCTTGCGCGCGATGGCCGCCCCGACCAGCAGCCCGGTCACGCTCTTGGTCAACGAGCGGGTGTCGTGCAAGGTCTGTCGATCGGCGTCGCCCAGGTAGCGCTCGTAGACCAATGCGCCGTCGCGGGCGATCACCAGGCTGGTGGTGGAGGGGGCCAGATCGGCGGCGAGCGCCTGCTCCATCTGCGCCAGCACTGGAAGGTTCCAGCCCTTGGCGGCAGCGTTGGCGACCGGCCAGCCGTCGTCGAGGGCCAGCGGTGTGGCGGCTGGCGGCGCGGGCGTTGCTGCTGTCGAGGCGGCAACTGGCGCCGCGGCGTGCAGCGCGGAGACGTAAAGCAGGGGCAGCAACAGCAGTGACAGGCGGGTCATGGCAACTCCAGCGATCGAGGGTCCGGCCATGACGCCTGCGCCGCGAATGAACTACCTGATGCCGCAATGAAGATTTATGAAGGTCTTTGCGATCAATGGGTTAGCCACGCCGCTCGCGAGAAGAAACGCACGCCGCGTCGCCCTGACGGTCCTGTCCGGCTATTGTGTGCGCCCTGCAGGAGCGATGGGTGTGGCGTAATGAAAGTGCTGGTGACCGGCGGTGGTGGATTTCTTGGCCAGGCGTTGTGCCGCGGCTTGCGTGCGCGTGGGCACGAGGTGGTGAGTTTCCAGCGCGGCGATTACCCGGTGCTGCAGACGCTGGGCGTGGGCCAGATCCGTGGCGACCTGGCCGACCCGCAGGCTGTGCGGCATGCCTTCAGCGGCATCGATGCGGTGTTTCACAACGCCGCCAAGGCCGGCGCCTGGGGCAGCTACGACAGCTATCACCAGGCCAATGTGGTGGGCACGCAGAACGTGCTCGACGCATGCCGCGCCAATGGCGTGCCGCGGCTGATCTACACCTCCACACCCAGCGTCACCCATCGCGCCACCCATCCGGTGGAGGGCCTGGGCGCCGACGAGGTGCCGTATGGCGAAGACCTGCGCGCCGCGTACGCAGCGACCAAGGCGATCGCCGAGCGTGCGGTCTTGGCGGCCAACGATGCGCAGCTGGCCACGGTGGCGTTGCGTCCGCGGTTGATCTGGGGGCCGGGCGACAACCATCTGTTGCCGCGTCTGGCCGCGCGCGCGCGCGCCGGTCGCCTGCGCATGGTGGGCGATGGCAGCAACCTGGTGGACAGCACCTACATCGACAACGCCGCGCAAGCGCATTTCGATGCGTTCGACCATCTTGCGCAGGGTGCTGCCTGCGCGGGCAAGGCGTACTTCATTTCCAACGGCCAACCATTGCCGATGCGCGAGCTGCTCAATCGCTTGCTTGCGGCCGTGGACGCGCCGGCAGTGACGCGCTCGTTGTCGTTCAAGACCGCGTATCGCATCGGTGCGGTGTGCGAAACCTTATGGCCACTGTTGCGTCTGCCAGGCGAAGTACCGTTGACGCGGTTCTTGGTCGAACAGTTGTGTACGCCGCATTGGTACAGCATGGAACCAGCGCGCCGCGACTTCGGCTATGTGCCGCGTATCAGCATCGAAGAAGGCCTGAATCGGCTGCGATCCTCATCTTCCAACGACATTGCCATCACTCGATAAAGACCGCCATCTGATCAGGATACGTCTGCGCCGATTCGGCACGACAATTTCTGGAACCCTTGCCATGCTGCATTACGCCATCATCTTTTTCGTCATCGCCATCATCGCCGCTGTGCTGGGCTTCAGCGGTATCGCCGGTGCGGCGACCAACATCGCCTGGATCCTGTTTGTGGTGTTCCTGATCCTGGCAGTGATCTCGATGTTCCGTCGCGGCAAGGTCTAACGCCTCACCGCGGTACGTCCCGGCAGCGGCGCTGCCGGTCGGCGCTCACATGGCCCGCTTCCGCAAGGAGGCGGGCCATGTGCGTTGTGGCGGTTTTCAGCGGGGTTTTTGCATCTCACAGCAGCTTTTCCAGATATTGCACCTGCTTGCCATTGGCCAGCACCGCATCGCCGATCGGTACGAATCCCAGGTGTCGATGCAATGCGAGGGAGGCCGGGTTGGGCGGGCTCAGATTCACTTCGCACACCACGCGCGGTTGCGCTGCTGCACGCGCACTGCGGATGAGGTCGTCGTACAACTGCACAGCAAGGCCGCGTCGCTGCGCATGGGCGGCGATCACGATGCGGTCCACGTACACAAAGCGTGCGAAGCGCTCCGCCAGCCATGCAAAGTTCGCATTGGCATAGGCAGCGCTCTGATCCAGTGCGATCAGCAGGCCGTCGGCCGGTGAGACGAGCCGTGCATGCCAGGCCATCTGCAATAACGCGGTGAGCCCATCGGCATCGAGCAACGACAGTGCGGTGGCGTGCGTATTGTTGAGTGCGAGCAGTGCCGCATGGTCGTGCGCTTGCACTGCGCGCAACTGCGCCGCACTCATGCGCGCGCGTCCACCGCGCTGCGCAGCAGTTGATCGTCTGCATGCCGTTGCAAGGCCAGCTCGATCAACTGCGTGATCAAGGTGCGATAGTCCAGCCCGCTTGCCTGCCATAACTTTGGATACATGCTGATGCGGGTGAAGCCCGGCAGCGTGTTGACTTCGTTGATCACGATGCGTCCGTCTGCGCACAGGAACACATCCACGCGCGCCATGCCGGCGCAGTCCAGCGCTTGATAGGCCTGCACCGCAAGTTGCTGGATGCGCTGCTGCGTCTGCGCATCGAGATCGGCGGGGATCACGATGTCGGCGCCATCTGCGCTGATGTATTTTGTGTCGTACGAATAAAACGCATCGTGCACCACCACTTCGCCGCACACGCTGGCCTGTGGCGTGGCATTGCCCAGCACCGCGCATTCGATCTCGCGACCGATAATGGCCGCTTCCACCAGCACCTTGTGGTCGTAGGACAACGCCAAGGCGAGCGCGGCGGCAAACGCATCCGCGCTGCGCACCTGGCTGACGCCGACCGACGAGCCCTGGTTGGCCGGTTTGACGAACAGCGGCAACCCCAACTGGGCGATCAGCGCATCCACATCGGCCTGCGCGGCGGTGTGGCGGTTGAAGCAGACAAACGGCGCCACCGCCAGGCCGGCATCGCGCAGTACGCGCTTGGCCATGTCCTTGTCCATCGCCACCGCCGAGCCGAGCACGCCGGAGCCAACAAAGGGCAGGTTGGCCATGCGCAACAAGCCCTGCAGCGAGCCGTCCTCGCCCAGGGTGCCGTGCACGATCGGAAACACCACATCGATCTGCGCCAGTGCCTGCTCGGTATCCACCGGCCGCAGCTGCGCCTGCTCGGCGCCGGGCAGCACCGCCACCGAGCGGCCGCTGCGGTGCAGGGCGATCCGGCCCGGGTCGTCGGCATCGTGCAGAAAGCCGTCCGGCGCGCTCAGATGCCACTGGCCCTGCTTGTCGATGCCGATCAGCACCGGCTCGAAGCGCTGCGGGTCGAGCGCGTCCAGGAGGTTGCGCGCCGATTGCAGCGAAACCTCGTGCTCGGCGGATTTGCCGCCAAAGATGAGACCGACCCGGATCTTGCCCATCGCCTGCTCCTGCCAACTGTTCGAGAAGGGCGCCAGCATGCCCGTGACCGGCCGGCCGAAGGAAGTCGGCAGCTGTGCACGGACGCCGCGCTCATCGTCGCAGGGCGCGATGGCCCATGACGTGCCGCCTGCACAGCGCCGCATCCCGGCGAGCCCCAGTGCTGCGCCTGCCGGCCAGGCAATCCAGGTAGCGACCCCTGCATCGATCGCTCCACCGCCAGGCAAGCGCCTGCCATGGCCACTGCGGCAGCCTCCGGCGCGCAGCGCCCACCATCGTCAGTCAGCTGCGACATGCAGGGGCGGTAGAATGCGCCCATGCCCGGATCACTTTTCAACTCTCTCAAGCCGCTCGCCGGCCAGGCCCTGCAGGCCGCGCTCAATCGCGCACTGGCGCTGGACCCGGATACCCGCGACGCCCTGTTGCCGTTGGAAGGCCAGCGCATCGCGCTGACCCTGGACGCGCCCGCGGTGGCGCTGCAGATCCGCGTGCAGGAGCGCCGGCTGCTGGTCGGCCCGGTGGATCAGACACACGAGCCGGATCTGGCGGTGCGCAGCAGCCTGGCCGGTTTGCTGGGGCAGCTGCCGTTTCTGGCCAACGCGCGCCACAGCGGCGCACCGGCGAGGCGGCTCAAGGTCTCCGGCGATGCGGAACTGGCGCGTCAGCTGCAGCAACTGGCCGGCCGCTTCGACCCGGATTGGCAGTTGCCGTTCGTGGCGGTGTTCGGCGAGATCCTGGGCGTGCAGATCGCCGGCGCGGTGCGTGCAGCGTTGCAGCAGGCGCGTCGCAGCGCCTCGGATCTGGCGCAGAGCGCGGCCGAATTCGTCACCGAAGAATCGCGCGATGTGGTGCCGCGTGCCGAGCTCGAGGCCTTCCACGATGACGTGGACGAGCTGCGCGACGACGTGGAGCGGATGGCCGCGCGCGTGAGCCGCCTGCGTGCCGCCGGAGGCGCGGCATGAAGGCGATTTTGCGGGCCAGCCGCATCGGCCGGGTGATCCTGCGCTACCGCCTGGACGACCTGCTGCAAGGCACCGCTGCCGAACGCTGGCTGCGTGTGGCCAAGCCGTTCGTGCCGCGTGCCAGTGCCGAAATCGCCGCGCAATCGCGCGGTGCACGGTTGCGGTTGGCGTTGCAGGAACTCGGCCCGATCTTCGTCAAGTTCGGGCAGATCCTGTCGACCCGTCGCGACCTGATTCCCGCCGATGTGGCCGAAGAACTCACCTTGCTGCAGGACCGGGTCAAGCCGTTCGACGGCGAGGCTGCGCGCCTGATCGTGGAAGGCGCGCTGGGCCTGCCGGTCAGCGTGGCATTCGCTTCCTTCGACACCGTGCCGCTGGCATCGGCCTCGATCGCGCAGGTGCATGCGGCCACCTTGCCGCCGGACGCCAACGGCGTGCGCCGCGAAGTGGTGGTCAAGGTGCTGCGCCCGGACATCGAGCGTCAGATCGACGCCGATATCGCGCTGCTGCATTCGCTGGCCACGCTGGTCGAACGCACCCATCCGCGCGCCGACAAGATCCGTCCGCGCGAAGTGGTGGCCGAGATCGAAGGCACCTTGTCGGCCGAACTCGACCTGCAGCGCGAAGGCGCCAATGCCAGCGTGCTGCGCCGGTTCTGGGAAGGCTCGGACGATCTGTACGTGCCGGAAGTGATCTGGTCGCACACCGCCGAGCGCGCGCTCACGCTGGAGCGCGTGTACGGCATTCCGTCCGACGACATCGCCAAGCTCGATGCCGCCGGCATCGACCGCAAGGCGCTGGCGGCCAAGGGCGTGCGCGTGTTCTACACGCAGGTATTCCGCGACAACTTCTTCCATGCCGACGCGCACGCCGGCAACATCTGGGTCGATTCGGACCCGGAGCGCCGCCTCAATCCGCGTTTCATCGCGCTGGATTTCGGCATCATGGGCCAGCTCTCGCAGGAAGATCAGTACTACCTGGCCGAGAACTTCATGGCGATCTTCCACAAGGATTATCGCCGCATGGCCGAGCTGCACGTGGAGGCGGGCTGGATGCCGTCCAACGTGCGCATCGACGAGCTGGAAGCGGCCGCGCGCTCGGTGTGCGAGCCGTACTTCACCCGGCCGCTGTCGGAAATTTCGTTGGCGCAGGTGCTGATCAAGTTGTTCCGCGTTGCGCAGCGCTACGAGTTGACCTTGCAGCCGCAGTTGATCCTGCTGCAGAAGACGCTGCTCAACATCGAAGGCGTCGGCCGTCAGCTCGATCCCAAGCTGGATATCTGGGCGGTGGCGCGACCGGTGCTGGAGCGCATCCTGCGCGAGCGCTACAGCCCGCGTCGCATGCTGGGCGAGTTGAGCAAGCGGCTACCGGAAATCATGACCCATGCGCCGGACATGCCGCGCCTGGTGCACAGCTGGTTGAAACAGCAGGTGGAAGGCCGGCATCAGCTGGACATCCGTTCGAGCGAATTGCGCGCGCTGGACATCAGCCTGCGCAAGCTGCAGACCCGCGTGGTCACGGCCATCACCGGTAGCGGGTTGCTGGTGGTGGCGGCCGTGTTGTACGGCCTACATCCGGATGGCTGGTACCTGGGCACGGTGCCGGTGTGGAGCTGGATCAGCGGCGGCGCCGGGTCGGTCGCGTTGCTGGTCGCGTGGCTGCGTCGTTAGGCAACTGGCTGCGCGACAATCCGCGCGTGCACGCTGCTGCACTGCCCGCGTGCAGCGCATCGCTGCACACCGCGGCCGTGACATGCAGCGCGATGTTGCCCGGCTTGCGCGAACGGCTGGCGGTTCGCGCCCTGGTGTGAGCCCGCACCGCCAACCGTGCACACCCGCACCTCAGGGCGCGCGGTGGGCGTGCGCCACTTGGTCGAAGAACTGATAGATGCCGTCGTCGCTCATCTTGCGTGCGTTGGCCAGCTCGCCGGCATGCGTGGTGTAGAGCAGCGTGCCGGCCGGCGATACCACCACCGCAGCCGGGATGCCGTTCTGGATCGGGTCACCGTAGCGCTGGCTGATGTCCAGGTTGTGGTCGAAGTTACCCACGTCCACCTTGACCACGACGAACGAGCGAGCGATCAGCGGCGCGTTCTTTGCGCTGTGCAGCGAGGTATCCAGCGCGCGGCAGTCGTGGCACCAGTTGGCGCCGAAAATCACCAGCGTGGGTTTGTGGGTTTTCTTGCCGGCGACCAACGCATCGCGCAGCTGGGTGCCGGCGTCGGCATGGTCGTCGTACGGCAGGGTCGAAGACTGTGCCAGCGGTGCGACCGCCAGCAGGCAAAGCAGCAGCAAGGTGCGCATGGGGGACGCTCCATCAAGGGGAACCCGCATGCTGTGCCAGCCGCGTGATGGGGTCAACGCGCGGTGGGCAGAGCGCGCAGTGGCATGCGGTGTCAGCGATGCGGATAATCCGCCGGTGAGCACATCCCCAAAGCATCTGCAGATTCTCTACCAGGACGATGTTCTGGCCGTTGTCGACAAACCCGCGGGCCTGATGGTCCATGACAGCAAGCTGGCGCG
This sequence comes from Xanthomonas sp. NCPPB 4467, assembly GCF_041475665.2. Lineage (NCBI taxonomy): Bacteria > Pseudomonadati > Pseudomonadota > Gammaproteobacteria > Lysobacterales > Lysobacteraceae > Xanthomonas > Xanthomonas sp. NCPPB 4467. Next base: position 343,492 of record NZ_CM191260.1, read on the forward strand.
CGGGGAGGACGACTTTCTGGCCGACCGCCTGCGCGAGCAGTTGGGCAAGCCGATCTTCCTGGTCCACCGGCTCGACCGCGCCACCAGCGGCTGCCTGCTGCTGGCGTTCGACCGCGACAGCGCCAGCGCGCTGGGCAAGGCCTTGATGGCCGGCGAGGTAGATAAAAATTATCTGACCGTGTGCCGCGGCTGGCCGGCCGAGGATCGGTTCATCGTCGATCACGACCTGGACGGCGGCCCCGGCAAACCGGTCAAGAAACCGGCGGTGACGCACTTCCAGCGGCTGGCGACCGGCGAGCTGGAGATCCCGTCCACCGGCTTTGCCACGTCACGCTATGCGTTGCTGCGCTGCCAACCGCAGACCGGGCGCTTCCGGCAGATTCGCCGCCACATGAAGCATCTGTCGCATCACATGATCGGCGACACCAGTCATGGCGATGGACGCCACAATCGCAGTTTCCGCATGCTCGGCATCCACCGCATGTTGTTGCACGCCGAACGGCTGGAATTTCCGCATCCGGCCGATGGCAGGCGCATCAGCGTCACCGCGCCGCTGGATGTGGAATTTGCCAAGGCGTGTGCGTTGTTTGGCTGGGAAATGGCGGGGTTGGGAGCAATGCAGACGGCGTGATGTTGGTGTGCCTGGGTCAGAGCTCGAAACGTCCACTCAGCCTGCAAGACATCCGCGCAAGCGTCCCCTCACCCCAACCCCTCTCCCGCAGGCGGGAGAGGCGCTCAAGCGCGACGCGCAATGTTCGCCTTCCCGGCGCTGCTTGCTTCCCCACGTTGCTTCCTTTTCTGTGTTGCTTCCTTCTCCCGCCTGCGGGGGAAGGTGCCCGAAGGGCGGATGGGGGCACCCTCGCCACTGCTGGCTCAAGACAGCAGTTCCTCCGGCGGCAGAAGCGCCAAGAGAGGTCGAAACGTCCACTCAGCCTGCAAGACATCTGCGCAAGCGTCCCCTCACCCCAACCCCTCTCCCGCAGGCGGGAGAGGGGCTCAAGCGCGACGCGCAATGTTCGCCTTCCCGGCGCTGCTTGCTTCCCCACGTTGCTTCCTTTTCTGCGTTGCTTCCTTCTCCCGCCTGCGGGGGAAGGTGCCCGAAGGGCGGATGGGGGTACGCTCGCCGCTGCTGGCTCAAGACAGCAGTTCCTCCGGCGGCAGAAGCGCTAAGACAGTCGTCTTCCACCAGCTGAAAAGGTGAAGCACTCCCGTAACCGGCAACGCACGCCACCCGCATCGGCAACCGTTGCAGGAATCGCGCACCGACCAATTTCCACTCCTCATTCCCGGCTGCCGTCCCTTCAGGGTTTCTTGGCTGCAGCAGGCTCGTTGACGATCTTCTCCAGATCCTTTTGCAGATCGGCAAACAGCGGCAGCATCTTCTGCTGGATGGCGCCCATCAGGTTCTGGGTCAGCGCCGGGGTCTTGTCCAGCAGGCTCTGGCCGGCCGAGCTCTCGTAGAACTCGGCCATCGCCAGCACGTCCTCGCGCGAGAACGAGCGCTTGTAGATGTCCACGTACATCGGGCGCAGCTCCGACCACGACAGCGCCTTGCGCACGGTCTGGCGGGTGCGTTCCTGGATGCGTTGCAGCTGCGCCTGCTGATCGGCGTCGAACTGGCGCTGTGCGGTGAGCTGGGCGAATTGCTGCTGCTGCATCGCTTCGATCTGCGGCAGCATGGTGTCGAGCATGGTCTGCGCGCGCGAGGCGGCCAGCAGACGGTTGACGTCGGCATCGGTGGGTGCCTGCGCCAGCGCGGCCGGGGCGGCCACTGCCAGCAGGGCGAGCAGTAGCAGGCGGCGGGCAAGCGCGCCTGCGGCGGCGAACGAATGAGGTGTCATCGGAGCATCCTGCGATCGGGGAACCGGCCGCAGGATACGGGAAGCAGGCGTTCGCGCGCGCGTCCACGCCGCTGCCGATACAATCGCGGGCTAATGGCCAGCGACCCGATCCAGATCACCCCCAGCCTGACGATTCCGCCCAGCGAACTCGTCGAACGCTTCGTGCGCGCCAGCGGCGCGGGCGGGCAGAACGTCAACAAGGTGTCCACCGCGGTGGAACTGCGTTTCGACGTGGCCGGCTCGCCCTCGCTGCCCGAGCCGTTGCGCGCGCGGCTGCTGTCGCGCCGCGACCGCCGCATGACCGCCGAGGGCGTGCTGGTGATCGACGCGCAGCGCTTTCGCACCCAGGACCGCAACCGCGACGATGCGCGCGAGCGGCTGGCCGAGATCATCAGTGCATGCCTGTCGGTGCCCAAGCGGCGGGTCGCCACCAAACCGAGTCACGGTGCCAAGCTGCGGCGGCTGGATGCCAAGCGTGAGCGCAGCCATATCAAGCGTGGACGCTCTGCGTCCCACTGGGAGTAAGCGTGAGTCAAGCCGACCCGTCGTTGCCGCCGGTCACACAGGCCAACATCCTGCTGCAGTCAACCCCGCCCAGAATGCCGCGTGCGCACGGTCGCTTCGGCCGCTGGCTGGGCCGTACCGCCCTGCGCCTGACCGGCTGGCGGCTGCTCGGGCGGCTGCCCGACGAGCCCAAGTTGGTAATGATCGTGGCGCCTCACTCGTCCAACTGGGATGGCTTTGTGGGCTTTGCCGCCAAGTTCGCGCTCGGCTTCGATGTGCGTGTGCTGGGCAAGGCGCAGCTGTTCTGGTGGCCGCTGGGGCCGCTGCTGCGCAAGCTGGGCGCCATTCCGCTGGATCGCAGCTCGCCGCAGGGCACCATCGGCCAGGCGGTGCGGTTGATCCGCAACTCCGAACAGATGTGGTACGTGATCACCCCCGAAGGCACGCGCAAGCGTGTGGAGCAGTGGAAGGCCGGTTTCTGGAAGATCGCTTCCGATGCCAAGGTGCCGATCCTGCCGGTGTATTTCGACTACCCCAGCAAGACCGTGGGCATCGGCGAACCGTTCTGGACCGGCACCGACATGGCCGCCGACATCGCCGCCATCCGCACCTGGTACCGGCCATGGCGCGGTAAGCATCGCGATACGTTGTAGCTAGGCGACCGCGTGCCTTGAACATGCATGGTGAGCCTAACGATGCGCTGCGCCGCGCTGTTTAGGCATGCTGCGGCTCGCATCGGTGGATCGGACTTAGGCGTCATTGGAGGAGTGCCTGAATGACCGCGACACAGGAGCAGCTGTTCGCCTTCGCGCTCTACGAGATTCGCTGCCTGCTGGCTGGGCACCTCGGAAGCCAGAACGAGTCGCCTCTTTCCATCCGTGCCGCTGCGCACCTGGCGTACGCGATGCACAACGAGGCCGAGACAGTGCTGCGCGGCGGCGTATTCGATCCTGACAGCGTTGTCGTCAGACTTGGGGTGGTGGATAAGATGCTCGGAACAGACTTCCAGCGTCGTCTTGCCGAAGCAACGCGCGATGATGCCTGACACCATCACGCCGGATGTTGGCGACGCTTAGCTGATGCGGGCAGTAGATCAGTACCCGGCATGGCGACCCACTGGCGCGGATGTAGCCGAGGTCGTGCATTGCCTGCGGCGAACCTGCCGTCTTCGCCGCTTGCCCAACACCGCCGGTCACTCCATCAACTTGCAGTGAGGAAACACCATGATCGCTTCGTCCGCCCGCGCGCTATGCCTCTCACTACTGCTCTGTACCGGCCCGGCGCTGGCCGCCACGCCGATGCTGGTGATCCATGGGGGTGCGGGCGTGGAAAAATCCAGTCTTTCGCCCGACGAACAAGCGCAGGCACGTGAGGCGATGCAACGCGCGCTGCGTGCCGGCCATGCGGTGTTGACGCGCGGCGGCAGCGCGGTGGATGCGGTGGCCGCCACCATCACCGTGCTGGAGGACGCGCCGCAGTTCAACGCCGGGCGCGGTGCGGTGTTCACTCACGACGGCAAGAACGAGTTGGATGCGGCGATCATGGATGGCGCCAGCGGCAAGGCCGGCGCGATTGCCGGCGTGCACACGGTCAAGAACCCGATTCTGCTGGCGCGCAGCGTCATGGACCGCTCCAAGCACGTGATGCTGGTCGGCGACGGTGCCGAGCAGTTTGCGCGCGAGCAGGGCGTCACCTTGGTCGAGCCCAGCTATTTCCGTACCGACAAGCGTTGGCAACAGCTGCAAAAAGCGCTCAAGGCCGAAAGCGGCGACCGCCAGGCCCAGGCCGCGCTCGACCTGGAAACCGCCAAGCACTTCGGCACCGTCGGCGCGCTCGCGGTGGATCGCGACGGCCATCTGGCTGCCGGCACGTCCACCGGCGGCATGACCAACAAGCGCTACGGCCGCGTCGGCGATGCGCCCATCATCGGCGCCGGCACCTATGCCAATGCGCAGTGCGCGGTGTCCGGCACTGGCTGGGGCGAGTTCTATATCCGTGCGGTGGCGGCCTACGACATCTGTGCGCGCATGAAATACGCCGGTCAATCGCTGCAACAGGCGGCCGAGGCGGTCATCGATCAGCAGATTCCCAAGGCCGGCGGCGATGGCGGTGCCATCGCGCTGGATGCGCAAGGCAACATCGCCTTCCCGTTCAATACCGAAGGCATGTACCGCGGCTGGATCGGCGTCGACGGCAGCCCGCATGTGGCCATCTTCAAGGACGAGACGCTCTGACGGACGGGGTCGGCCGGGTCCCGGACCCGCTAACCGTTTCGACTGAGCGCTGCCTCGCGATCGAACACAGAAAAGCCGTAAACCCAATGCTGCACCGTGTCGCTCACACCGGCCAGGTGCGCCGAGCCTGCGGCTGCGCGCTTGCCTGCACCATCCCCAAACCGCTGCATCCACCCAATCCAACGGCACATGCCAGCATCACGCAAACCCGCTAGCGTGATCGGCTGCCGCACCCACTCAGGAATCACACGCCATGTCGCGTACCGTCGTTCTGGCCGCCGCCATCACCCTGGCATTGGCCGCATGTTCTGGAAAAGAGCCATCCGGTAAGGAGCCCACCACCGTGCCCGAAAAGACCACCATGCCGGCCGCCGACGCGGCGCCGAATCCGTTGTTGAGCGCGAGCACCCTGCCGTTCCAGGCGCCGCCGTTCGACAAGATCAAGGACAGCGATTACCTCCCCGCGTTCGAAGAAGGCATGCGCCTGCATCTGGCCGACGTGCGCAAGATCGCCGACAACACCGAAGCGCCCACCTTCGACAACACCATTGAAGCGATGGAGCGCAGCGGCGAAACGCTGACGCGCGTGTCGCGCATCTTCTTCGGGCTGGTGCAGGCCGATACCAGCGACGCACGCCAGAAAATCCAGGAAGAGATCGCGCCCAAGCTGGCCGCGCACAAGGACGAGATCAACCTCGACCCGAAGCTGTTCGCGCGCGTCAAAACCCTGTACGACCAGCGCGACACGCTGAACCTGGAGCCGGAACAAAAGCGTCTGGTCGAGCACGATTACGAAGACCTGGTGCGCGCCGGCGCGCAGCTCTCCGATGCCGACAAGGACAGCCTGCGCAAGCTCAACGTGGAAGAAACCACGCTGTCCACCCAGTTCCATACGCGCCTGGTTGCAGCCTCCGCTGCCGGTGCAGTGGTGGTGGATGACAAGGCCAAACTCGACGGCCTGAGCGAAGGCGACATTGCCGCCGCCGCCGATGCCGCCAAGGCACGCAAGCTCGATGGCAAGTATCTTCTGACCTTGCAGAACACCACCCAGCAGCCGGTACTGGCGTCGTTGAAGGATCGCGCGCTGCGCGCCGAGGTGTTGAAGGCTTCCGAAACCCGCGCAGAAAAGGGCGATGCCAACGATACCCGTCAGACCATCCAGCGTCTGGCGCAGCTGCGTGCGCAAAAAGCCAAGTTGCTCGGCTTCGACAATTACGCCGCCTATAGCCTGGGCGACCAGATGGCCAAGACTCCGGAGGCGGCGCTGAAACTGCTGACCGACACCGTGCCGGCGGCCACCGCCAAGGCGCGCCGCGAAGTGGGCGAGATGCAGAAGGTCATCGACGCGCAACGTGCCGATGCAAAGAGCGGCGATTTCAAGCTTGCCGCCTCCGATTGGGACTTTTACGCCGAGCAGGTGCGCAAGGCCAAGTACGATCTGGACGAATCGCAGATCAAGCCGTATTTCGAACTGGATAATGTGCTGCAGAATGGCGTTTTCTACGCGGCCACGCAGCTGTACGGCATCACCTTCAAGCAGCGCACCGACATCCCGACCTACCACGCCGACATGAAGGTGTACGAAGTCTTCGATGCCGACGGCACCTCGATGGCGCTGTTCTACACCGACTACTTCAAGCGCGACAGCAAGTCCGGTGGCGCGTGGATGGACGTGTTCGTCGAACAGGATGGCCTCACCGGCACCAAGCCGGTGGTCTACAACGTCTGCAACTTCACCAAGCCCGCTGCCGGCCAGCCGGCGTTGCTGAGCTTCGACGATGTCACCACGCTGTTCCATGAGTTCGGCCACGCGCTGCACGGCATGTTCTCCAAGGTGAAATACCCCTCGATCGCAGGCACCAGTACCTCGCGCGATTTTGTCGAGTTCCCGTCGCAGTTCAACGAGCACTGGGCCTCGGATCCGAAGGTCTTCGCCAACTACGCCAAGCACTACCAGACCGGCGCGGCGATGCCGGCCGAACTGGTGGAAAAGATCAAGAAGGCCAAGACCTTCAACAGCGGCTACGCCACTACCGAATATCTGTCGGCGGCACTGCTGGATCTGGCCTGGCACACCCAGCCGGCGGATGCGCCGTTGCAGGACGTGAGCAAATTCGAAGCCGATGCGCTCAAGCGCTTCAAGGTGGACCTGGCCGAAGTGCCGCCGCGTTACCGCAGCAGCTATTTCGATCACATCTGGGGCGGCGGCTATTCGGCCGGTTACTACGCCTATTTCTGGTCGGAAGTGCTCGACGACGACGCCTTCGAATGGTTCAAGGAAAACGGCGGCCTGAGCCGCAAGAACGGCGACACCTTCCGCGCCAAGATCCTCTCGCGCGGCAACACGGTCGATCTGGCCACGTTGTACCGCGACTTCCGCGGCAAGGACCCAAGCGTCAAGGCGCTGTTGGAAAATCGCGGTTTGACCGAGTGACCGGCAATCTTTAATCGGTGAACGAAACGGGATGGCAGTGCCATCCCGTTTCGTTTTTGCGGCCGCTGATTCCGTTCCCGCCGGATCTCATGCAGGCATCGCCCAGATACTCGGCGACCGCTAACGCGCGGTAGCGCAGCTGTGGCGCTCTCTTCATTCAGGGCCCGATGCCGGACGTCGAGGCATCGGTCCTGTGTCCGGTTACATGTTCTGCAGGATCAAGACACCATGCGACGTTCACTTGTTCTGGCTGCTGCGGTCACCTTCGCGCTGGCCGCATGTTCGGAAAAGAATTCCCCGCGCAGCCCCTCCGCCGTTGCAGGGACCTCGACAGCAGCCAACATACCTGCGGATCTTGCGTCCAATCCGCTGCTTGTGCCCAGCACGCTGCCATTTCATGCGCCGCCATTCGACAAGATTCGGGACAGCGATTATCTGCCGGCCTTTGAAGAAGGCATTCGTCAGGCCCGGGACGAGGTGCACACCATTACCGACAACCCGGCGCCACCCACCTTTGAGAACACGGTTGAGGCGCTGGAGCGCAGCGGCGCAACGCTCGGCTACGTCTCCAACATCTTCTTCGGCATTTCGACTGCCGATACCAACGATGCGCGGCAGAAAATCGAAGAGGACATCGGCCCCAAGCTGGCCGCACTTGTCGATGAGATCGCACTGGATGCAACGCTGTTTGCGCGTTTCAAAGCCATTTACGACAAGCGCGATACGCTCGCACTGACGCCGGAACAGCGTCGCCTGCTCGAGCGCAGCTACGACAGCTTCATCAAGGCCGGCGCGCAACTGTCCGATGCCGACAAAGCCACCTTGCGCAAACTCAATCTGGAAGAGACCAACCTCACCACGCAGTACCACAAGAAATTGACGGCTGCGGCGTTGGCGGCTGCGGTGGTCGTCGACGATAAGGCAAGGCTCGATGGCATGAGCGAGGGCGATATCGCCGCCGCCGCCGCTGCCGCCAAGGCGCGCAAGCTTGATGGCAAGTATCTGCTCAGTCTGCAAAGCACCACCCAGCAACCGATGCTGGCCTCGCTCAAGGATCGCGCATTGCGTGCGCAGATCTTGCAGGCCTCGGAACACCGTGCCGAGCAGGGCGATGCCAATGACACCCGCGACACCATCAAGCGCTTGCTGCAGGTGCGTGCGGACCATGCCAAGCTGCTTGGTTACGACAGCTATGCGGCCTACAGTCTGCGCAACCAGATGGCCGCAACGCCGCAGGCGGCACTGAAACTGCTGACCGACACCGTACCTGCTGCCACCGCCCAGGCACGCCGCGAAGCGGCACAGATCCAGGCCTTGATCGATGCGCAGCATGGCGGCTTCAAGCTGGCTGCATCGGATTGGGATTTTTACGCCGAGCAGGTGCGCAAGGCCAAATACGATCTGGATGCATCGCAGATCAAGCCGTACTTTGCTCTGGACACCGTCCTCACTGATGGCGTCTTCTACGCGGCCACGCAGCTGTATGGGATCACCTTCAAGCAGCGCACCGACATCCCCACCTATCACCCCGACGTGAAGGTCTATGAGGTCTTCGACGTAGACGGCACCTCACTGGCGTTGTTCTATACGGACTACTTTCAGCGGGAGAGCAAGTCCGGTGGTTCGTGGGCGGGCTCCCTGGTCCAGCGTAACGGGTCCACTGGCACCAAGTCGGTGGTCTACAACGTGTGCAACTTCACCAAGCCGGCCAACGGGGAGCCCGCGCTGCTGAGCATGGAAGAAGTCACCGCCATGTTCCACGAGTTCGGGCATGCCCTGCACTACATGTTGTCGACGGTGAAGTATCCCTCGTTGGACAGCGCCTATACGCCACGGGATTTTGCCGAATTCCCCTCGCAGTTCAATGAGCACTGGGCGACCGATCCAGCGGTTTTCGCGCACTACGCAAGGCACTACAAGACCGGCGCGAGGATGCCTGAGGCACTGGTCAAGAAGCTGAAGGAGGCAAAGACCTTCAACAGCGGCTATCTGATGACCGAATCGCTCTCGGCGCAGATCGTGGACCTTGCCTTGCATGGTCAACCGGCGACGGCGCCATTGCAGGACGTGGATGCATTGCAGGCCGACACACTGAAACGCTTCAAGGTGGACCTGCCCGAGGTTCCGCCCCGCTATGGCGCCAGTTATTTCGACCATATCTGGAGCCGTGGGTATGCGGCAAGTTACTACGCATACTTTTGGTCGGAGGTCATCGACGATGACGCGTTCGACTGGATCAGCGAGAACGGCGGTTTGACCCGGAAGAACGGGGATCTGTTCCGCGCCAGAATTCTCGCGCCTGGCAATTCGGTGGATGTGACCAAGCTGTATCGCGATTTTCGTGGCAGGGATCCCAGCGTCAAGGCGCTGCTGAAAGACCGGGGGTTGACGGAGTGAGGCAACCGCGCGCATGAGGCGCGCGGATGATTGCAATCATCGAAACCGGATGGCCTTGCGGCCATCCTTTATCGTTGCATTGCTCGGTTGGCATCATGCCGGTCGCGGCGCCTGATCGTCTCCGATCTGCACGATCACCTCGTGCGACTGCGATGCTGACGCCACGCCCGGACGCAGCTGTTCCACCGCCTGTGGCAGGGTCAGCGACGGCGCGTCCGGCGCTGCCGAGGACGTGGCACCGAGGGTGAGCTCCTTGGCCCGACCCAGCAACTGCTCCACATCGTTGTTCTGCAGAAGCGTGTTGATCGTTCGACTCGCCTTGGTCGCGCGACGCTGGGACAGCGCTTCGTTGGCTCCCCCCATCACGCCACGCAAGACTTGCTGCTTGAATCCGATGTCGGTGTCGCCTTCGCGGCGATTGTTCTTGACGGTGATGGCAATGTGCTGATTCAGCGCGCCGACCGTCGCCATGGCTCCCGACAGGGCGGAGATCGCCAACGTCTGCGCGGTCGGCACGTTGCGCGTTCCGCCCTGCGCTGCCGAGGTGGCCTTGCCCATCACCGAGGACACCGCACTGCCCAGTACGCCTAGGTGGAACATCTGGCCAATGCGTTGTGCGGTCTGTGCGGAGAACTCGCGCGAGGTGTACTTCTTGGCGATATCTTTGATCAGTTGATACGACACCACCGACTTTTCTGCGCCGAGCAGTAATGCCGCAGCGGCACCGTTGGGGTCAATGTGGTCCAATTTGCCGTCACTTAATGCTTTTATGTCCTGACTCAGCAGGTTCAGGGCCTTCGCAGGGCCGGCGCCGTGGCCCGACTCCAGATCCAGGTCGTCGGCATCTGCCGCACCCTGCGGCAAGGGCGATGCGGCCACTTCCGCCCTAAGCGCTTTCTCCATCTCCTCCAGTGCGTTGGTGACGCGTTTCACCAGGGCCTGCGTGGGGGATTGGATCAGTTTGCGGAGCTTGCTCTGATCGATCTCATCTGCCGCGATCGGCTCGCCAACTGCAAGTTTCGACTTACCTGTCTCGGTGACTATATCGGCGTACAACAGATTGAGCTTGTTGTTGTAATCCTGTTTTGCCTGTTCGTCGAAGCCGGCGGCGACATGCTGCGCAGCCGTCATCATCATGGCGCAGACGGTCTGCGCTGTCGGCGACAGCGCCCGCATTGCACCGGTCTTGCTGAGCAGGCCCAGCGTGCCCGCAAATGGCGAACGCAGGATGCGTGGGACGGCCTGCCAGCGATTGCCCATCCATTGCCGCTCGTGCGCGCCCTGGGTCATGACGAAGTCGTGCTGCGCTTGATGCAGGCGCTTTTCGGCTTGCAGTAATTGGTGGGCAGCAGTGGTGAGCTCGGCGCTTGGCGCTGCCGCGGGGTTCTGGTCTGCGGCGTTCTTGAGTTCGCGGAACCCGTCGCAGCACCCGCTAAATTCCGTGATGTGACGTTCCAACGCCTTCGCAAGGTCGGGCAGCCAATGCTTGTCGTTGATCTGATTCTTGTCCGGCACGATGACGTGACCGCCATGCTCGCGGATCGAGTCGCACAGGCTGACCACCGCCGACTGCTGGAACGCATTCATCGGCGCGCCGATCGCTGCCGTCGCAACGCCGAATCCCGCGCCTGCCCACGGCTGACGGGTCGCGTAGTTGATCCAGGGCGAGGCGATGTACTGCATGGCATTGTTGATAAAACTGCCGGTGGGGTTAAGCATGCCGGACAGCAGTGCACTGCGTCGCAAGCTTGAAACCTCGCCTTCGCTCAATCCCTGCGCCTTGTACCAATCTATCGCCTCTGTTTCGCCGATGCGGCTCAACAGATCTGCCTGCGTTGCCGCGCGTTCCTTCTCGTCAGCGCTGCCCTGCAATTTCATCGGCCTGATCTTGTTGATAAGGTCGGCGGCCAGTTGCGGATCTACCGTGCGCAGTTTGTCAGCAGCCAGTTTCTGCTTGAGTCGCGTCAGCCGCTCCTTGTTAGGGCTCCATGACACTGCAGGCTGCGACACCTGCAGATCGACCGCATCCAGATGGCTGGCCGTCTGAGGCGTCAGTGCCGTGGCGCTTTCGGTCTGTTTGCCGCGCTTGCTCGGGCGACGCGATAGCCCGGTCAATGCGTCATCGGGTGGTGCATCGGAATGGCTGGGTGAGGCGTTCGGCGACGCCTCCTCTTCTATCTCGTGGATAGTCGGGCTTGAGCTCGACGCACTGCGATTGAGTTGGCTGGCGGATGCGGCAGTCTTCATTAGGTAGCTCCTGGAGCTGTATGAAGTGGCGTCGTCGATCAATGTCTGGTGAGAGAAGAACGCGATCGCCACGCAGTCCGGCACTGTGTGCAGTGTCGACGGACGGCGCGGTGGCGATCAGTACAAGGGAACATCGAGTTCAAGCACGCGACGCAGCCGTTGGCGAGAGAAAAGATCCAACCGCATGCCCCATTGCGCATGGATTGAATCAGCGTGGGCGCAGCATCTCTGCTGGACAGCAGAACCGATGTCGCCGTACCCGAAGCGGCCCCGTGGGTTGCCTGTACCGAGGTCGTGCGCGCTGCTCGCCGATCGCCGGGCGGGTGAGGTCGTCACACAGCAAGGGTGTCGCGCGCATCCGCGTGCGCGCCCCCAACACGATGGCACGCGGCGGCATGCCTTCAGAGCGGCTGACAACACTGCTGCGCAGCCGCCAGGCGGGCGCGGCAGGTGATCGGTGCGGCATGTACCACGCGTACACTCGGTTGTGAGTGCGCTGTCCACACCCACCTGACGGCTGCTCGCTCTGTTTTGTTAGCCGCTCTAAGCCAGTTACGGCGACGCCACCCATGCGTTCGGCGCCGTGACTGCCGTGTCCCGCCACCAGCGCACCTGATTTCCAGGCGCAGTCAACGCCACACGCTCGCCCATGCACGGCGTGGCCAAAGCGACGTTGGCGCTATCGGCCAGGGCGACGATCCGGTCCAGCGGTTCCTGCCACGCGTGCATGGCCAGATCGAAGGTGCCGTTGTGGATCGGCAGCAAGGTGCGGCCGCCGACATCGATAAACGCCTGCAGGCTCTGCTCCGGTTGCATGTGCACGTCCGGCCACATCTGGTCGTAGGCGCCGTTTTCGATCAGCGCTACATCGAACGGACCCAGACGTTGGCCGATCGTCTTGAAGTGCGGGCCATAGCCGCCGTCGCCGCTGAAGAACACCCGCAGATCGGCGTCCTGGATCGCCCACGAGCACCACAGCGTGCGGTCGCGGTCGAACAGGCCGCGGCCGGAAAAGTGCCGCGACGGGGTGGCGGTGAGGGTGAGGCCAGCCACGTCCACCGATTGCCACCAATCCAACTGCCGCACCTTGCCCGGGTCCACGCCCCAGCGCACCAGCAGATCGCCCACGCCCAGTGGCGCGACGAATACGCCGACGCGGTCGGCCAGGGCGCGGATGGTGGCGCGGTCCAGGTGGTCGTAATGGTTGTGCGACAGCAGGACGCCGGCCAGGGGCGGCAGCTCGTCCAGCGCGATCGGCGGCGCATGGAAGCGTTTGGGCCCTGCAAACGCGAACGGCGAGGCGCGCTTGGAGAACACCGGGTCGGTCAGCCACAGGCCGCCCCGCAGTTTCATCAGCACCGTGGAATGACCCAGCCGGAACAGGCTGCGGTCAGGGGCGTCGCGCAGCTGCGCCGCACTCAATGGCAGCACCGGCAGCGCCTGCGACGGCACCGTGTTCGCGGGCTTGTTGAACAGCACCTCCCACAACAGGCGCAACCCACCCAACACGCCGGGCTGACTCAAGTTGGTGGGCAGTGCGTTGCGAAACCGGCCGTGACGGAACTGCGGCGAGGCGGCATGCGAAGCGGTAGGTGGCAGGTGGCGGAACTGGGTGAGCACGACGCTATCCATCGTTGTGGGCAGGGCGAACCGGCTGCGCCGGCGCTGTAGTTACACTGCACAGTGTAGTTTTATCTTGGGGAATGTAAACTGGACGGTGTAACATTGCGCCATGCTCAGTTCATCCGACGCGCCGCCGGTGCAGCAGCGGCTGACCGACCGCAAGCGCCACGCCATTCTCGAAGCGGCCATCGCCGAGTTCCGCCAGCACGGTTTCGATGCCACCAGCATGGACCGCGTGGCCGCCACGGCGGGCGTGTCCAAGCGCACCGTCTACAACCATTTCCCCAGCAAGGACGCATTGTTCGGTGAGATCCTGCGCCGGTTGTGGCAACGCAGTGCCGAGGCGGTGAGTCTGCCCTATCGCCCCGACCAATCATTGCGCGTGCAGTTGACGCAATTGCTGCAGCAAAAACTGCGGCTGCTCGACGATGCGGCTTTTATCGATCTGTCGCGCGTGGCGATTGCCGAAGGCATCCACTCGCCCGAACGCGCCCGTGCGCTGCTGGCGCAGCTGGGTAGCAAGGAAGAGGGCACCACCACCTGGCTGCGCGCCGCGCTGGCCGATGGTCGCCTGGCCGAGGTCGATCCGGACTTCGCCTCGCAACAGCTGCAGGCGCTGGTGAAGGGGTTCGCATTCTGGCCGCAGTTGGCGATGGGCCAACCGCCGCTGTCGCCTGCCCAGCAGGCGCAGGTGGCCGCCTCGGCGGTGGAGATGTTTCTGGGGCTTTACGGGCGCGAGTAAGCGCTGTGGCAGCACGGCGTAGCGTTCATCGGGCGGCGTGGGCGGTGCCTGCAATCGGCACTGCTGCCCGCACACGGCAGTTCATTCGCGCTGTCCGCGCGCATCTGACCAACGCGCTCTAGTTGTTGACCTTCAGCTGGGCCTGTGGCCACGGGCAGGCGTTGTTGTCACGCTACTGGGCAGTATCTCAGCGTCCGGCACGGTGCGAAGGCGACGGTGCGCAGGGGGCCGCTAAAGCAGTTATCGCTAGCAACATCGCTCGCTGCGAGAGCGATGTTGCTAGCGCTCCGAATCGCCGCTCTCGTCATATCCGCGCGGCGTAAACAGATCCGGCTGGATCAATTCGATAAAGGCGCGTGCCTGCGGCGACAGATACTTGCCCTTGCGCACCACCACGCCATAGCTGCGGGTGGGGAAATATTCCTTGAGCGAGCGTGTTGCCAGCTTGTCGCGATCGGCCTCGGTCACGCAGATCGCGGTGACGATGGAAATGCCCATGCCCATCGCCACGTACTGCTTGATCACTTCCCAGCCGCCCACTTCCAGCGCAACCGTGTACGGCACGCGCGCCTGCTGAAAAATCAGATCGACCAGGCGATAGGTCACCTGCCGACGTGGTGGCAGGATCAGCGGATAGGGCGAGAGATCCTGCAGCGACACCGTGGCCTTGTGCGCCAGCGGGTGATCGGGTGGGGTGATCAACAACTGTTCGAAGCGATACACCGGCGCGTAGTTGAGGTCGGCCGGCACGTCCAGCATCGAGCCGACCGCCAGGTCCACCGCATCCTCGCGCAACAGGTCGGTGCCGTCGGCGCTGATCGCGTTGTGCAGGGTCAGCCGCACGTCCGGATGGCGCGCGCGAAAGTTCGCCACGATGCGCGGCAGCAGATACAGGATGGTGGAGCTGTTGGCGGCGATGTTGAGCTCGCCGGCATCCAGCCCGCGCACCTTCTCGCGAAAGCTCGCTTCCAGGCCGTCCAGGCTTTCCACCAGCGGCAGTGCCATGTCGTAGAGCAACTGGCCCTCGCGGCTGGGCGCCAGGCGTCGCCCGGAGCGCTCGAACAAGGCCACCCCCAGGTCGCGCTCCAGCGCCTGCAATTGCAGCGTCACCGCCGGCTGGCTGACGTATAGCGCCTCAGCAGCCCGTGAGACCGAGCCCAGACGGACCGTCTGACAGAACGCCCGCAGCGGCTTGAGGCGATCGGATTTGTAGGAAAATCGAGGGGTTGGCGCCACGTCGAGCAGGCTTCCAGCATGAGTATAAGTCCAGCTTATTTACAGCATTGATAAAACTGCTTTGTCAAATAGTTGGTGGGGGCGCACGGTGCAGGTCCGGATGCACAAGGACCTCCACATGTCTGCCACCGCTTTCGCTTCACGTCCCACCGCCCACGCCACGCCCGGTCTGTCGCTGACCACCCAGGTCGCAGGGCAGGCGGAGCTGCTGCCGCCGGCCGCGCTGGCGCTGCTGGTGTCGCTGCATCGGGCGATCGAGCCCGGCCGCCAGCAGCGGCTGGCCCAGCGACGTGCCCGCCAGGCCGCCTTCGACGCCGGCCAGCTGCCGGACTTCCGTGCCGACACCCGCGCCATCCGCGAGGGCGACTGGCGGGTGGCTGCGTTGCCGGCCGCCTTGCAGGACCGTCGTGTCGAGATCACCGGCCCGACCGATCCGAAGATGGTGATCAACGCACTGAACTCCGGCGCCAAGGTGTTCATGGCCGACTTCGAGGATTCCACCGCGCCGACCTGGCGCAACCTGCTGGCCGGCCAGCGCACCCTGGCCGCCGCCGTGCGCGGCGATCTCAGCTTCGATGCGCCCACTGGCAAGCACTACGCGCTGCGTCCGGAAGCCGAGCGTGCGGTGCTGATCGTCCGCCCGCGCGGCTGGCACCTGGACGAAAAACACGTCCACATCGATGGCCAGCCGCTGGGCGGCGGCCTGTTCGATGCGGCACTGTTCGCCTTTCATAACGGCCGCGCACTGCTGGCCAAGGACCGCGGCCCGTACCTGTATCTGCCCAAGTTGCAGAGCATGGAAGAGGCCGCGCTGTGGGACACCGCGCTGGCGCATATCGAAGCGATGCTGGGTCTGCCGCATGGCCAGATCAAGGTCACCGTACTGATCGAAACGCTGCCGGCGGTGTTCGAGATGGACGAGATTTTGCACGCGCTGCGCGAGCGCATCGTCGGGCTCAATTGCGGGCGCTGGGACTACATCTTTTCGTATCTCAAGACCTTTCGCGCGCACCGCGACCGCGTGTTGCCGGAGCGTGGCCAAGTCACCATGACCCAGCCGTTTTTGAAGGCGTATTCGGAACTGCTGATCAAGACCTGCCACCGCCGCGGCGCGCATGCGATGGGCGGGATGGCCGCACAGATTCCGATCAACCACGACGAGGCCGCCAACGAGCAGGCCATGGCCCGCGTGCGCGCCGACAAGCTGCGCGAGGTCACCGCCGGCCACGATGGCACCTGGGTGGCGCATCCGGCCTTGATTCCGGTGGCGATGAAACTGTTCGACGAACACATGCCCACCGCGCATCAGCAGCATGTGTTGCGCAACGATGTGCAGGTAACGCGCGACATGTTGATCGCACCGTCCGCCGGCAGCGTTACCCGCGCCGGCTTCGAAGGCAATGTCGAAGTCTGCGTGCGGTATCTGGCCGCCTGGCTGGACGGCAACGGTTGCGTGCCGATCCACAACCTGATGGAAGACGCCGCCACCGCCGAAATCAGCCGCGCGCAGCTGTGGCAGTGGCTGCATCACGGCCAGCATCTGGACGACGGCACCGCCATCGATCAACAGCTGCTGCAGGCAACCTTGCGCGCATTGCCGGCACGCTTGGGCACAACCACGGCGCTCCCCGGCGCAGCGCGAATCGATGAAGCCATTGCATTGCTGGAAGAACTCAGCCGCGCCGATGAACTGGCGGACTTTCTTACCGTGCCGGCGTACCAGCTGATCGATTAATCACCGCGTTGCAGCGACACCTCGCACGGGTCGCTGCACGCCTCACCTCCACGCAGCACACCGCCCGTTGCGCGCATGCGCAACGACGGCCTCGCCATGCCGCATGCCGTGTCATGCACGGCCTTGTTTCCTCGTTCCATCCGTCGTCCCTCTTCAGGAGAACGCAAGATGAGCACCGCACTGCAAAGCGCCGAACAACTGCAGCAGGACTGGACCAGCAACCCGCGCTGGGCCGGCATCACCCGCAACTACACCGCCGCCGATGTGGTGCGCCTGCGCGGCACCGTGCATGTCGAGCACTCGCTGGCGCGCCTGGGCGCGGACAAGTTATGGACCTCGTTGCACGCCACTCCGTTCGTCAACGCCCTGGGCGCATTGACCGGCAACCAGGCGATGCAGCAGGTCAAGGCCGGCTTGAAGGCGATCTATCTGAGCGGCTGGCAGGTGGCAGCCGATGCCAACCTGGCCGGGCAGATGTATCCGGATCAGTCGTTGTACCCGGCCGATTCGGTGCCTGCGGTGGTCAAGCGCATCAACAACACCTTGCTGCGCGCCGATCAACTGCATCATGCCGAAGGCAACGACGCCATCGACTTCCTGCAGCCCATCGTGGCCGATGCAGAAGCCGGTTTTGGCGGCGTGCTCAATGCGTTCGAACTGATGAAGGCGATGATCGAAGCTGGCGCTGCCGGCGTGCATTTCGAAGATCAGCTGGCATCGGTCAAGAAGTGCGGCCACATGGGTGGCAAGGTACTGGTGCCCACGCGCGAAGCCATCGAAAAATTGAACGCCGCGCGCCTGGCCGCCGATGTCCTGGGTGTGCCGACGCTGCTGATTGCGCGCACCGACGCCGAAGCGGCCGATCTGATCACCAGCGACGTGGATGCCAACGATCAGCCATTCACCACCGGCGAGCGCACGGTCGAAGGTTTCTTCAAGACCCGCAACGGGCTGGATCAAGCCATCAGCCGCGGGCTGGCGTACGCACCGTATGCGGATCTGATCTGGTGCGAAACCGGCAAGCCGGATCTGGAATTCGCGCGTGCATTTGCACAGGCCATCCATGCCAAGTTTCCAGGCAAGTTGCTGGCCTATAACTGCTCGCCCAGCTTCAACTGGAAGAAGAATCTCGACGATGCCACCATTGCCACATTCCAGACCGAGCTGGCGAGCTATGGCTACAAATTCCAGTTCATCACCCTGGCCGGTTTCCACGCGCTCAACTACGGCATGTTCCATCTGGCGCACGGCTATGCGCGCCGCCAGATGAGCGCCTTCGTCGAATTGCAGCAAGCCGAATTCGAGGCGGCGGAAATGGGCTTCACCGCGGTCAAGCATCAACGCGAAGTGGGCACCGGCTACTTCGATGCGGTGACGCAGGCGATCCAGCAGGGGCAGTCGTCCACCACCGCGCTGCGCGGCTCTACCGAAGAAGAACAGTTTCACGGCGAGAAGGCGGCCTAGCCTGCAGCGGGCTGCCCACGTTTCGCCACCCCGGGAGGGGGAGAGGGCTCGGGAAACCGGGCCCTTTTTTTCGCGGCAAGACCCGACATTTCGTCTCTTTATCCATGAGAAACAGTGTGACCTGGTACTGAACAAGGGGGTCCTGTAGGATTTATCCATGGGCTAATGTTGCAGGCCGGCCTAAGGAAACAGGATGACTTGCCACAACACCGCAGGCGCAGTCGAGCCAACGGGAAGCGTTGCCAAGACGCTCTCGGACGGGCTGCATGCGTTGATGACCGCTGACGAACTGGCGTTTTTCGCCCGTTTTGGCCGTGCCCGTGCGCTTGCCGCCGGCCAGGCGCTGTTCGAGCGCGGTGCGATCGGCACGCAGATGTTCATCGTGGTCAGCGGCCAGATCGACCTGGATTTCGGCGAGGATCTGATGCTCAAGCATCTGGGCCCGGGCGAATTTTTTGGCGAACTCGGGCTGCTGATCGGCGATCACGCGCGCAGTGCCGGTGCCAGCGCATCCATGGACAGCCGCCTGATCGAACTGGCGCACGACGATTTTCAGCGCCTGGTCGACCACGATCCTTCGATGGTGGCGCATTTTCTGCGCCGCTCCATCGTGCGTGTGGTCAACAACGAGCAGTTGCTGATCCGCCAGCTGCGCCGTCGCAACCACGATCTGGAAGCGGCGCTGGACAATCTCTACGTCACCTCGCATCAACTCAACCACACCGAAGAACTCAGCCGTACCGACGAGCTGACCGGGTTGCACAACCGGCGCGGTCTGACGCTGTACCTGCAGGAATGCCGACGTGCCGGCAACGTGCCGGGCGTTGGCCTGATCCTGATCGACTGCGACCGCTTCAAGCGCATCAACGACGAGTTCGGTCATCTTGCCGGCGACCGCGTGTTGCAGAACGTGGCGCATGCGTTGCGTTCGGTCATCGCCGAAGGTGACCTTGCCTGCCGTCTCGGCGGTGACGAATTCTGCGTGCTGGTCGCACAAGGCACCCCGGAACTGGTGCACCACATCGGCGAGTGCATCGTGCGCGCGGTGGAGGCCCGCCTGTGCAACGGCCAGAGCGAGCAGGGCTGCTCGGTCAGTGTTGGTCTGTGCATGATCGATGCCGATGCCGCGTGGAACGATTGGTACACGCTCGCCGACAGCGCGCTGTACGAAGCCAAGCGCCAGGGCGGCAATGTGTTAGCGATGCATGAAGCGCTCGCCCCGCCGCCCTCTGCCGCCCCGCCTGCACCGGAGCATCGCTGAGGCATGAGCGCCCGCACCCACGCACGCAAGGACGCGTCGTCGGAAGCGATGCAGGCGCCCCGTCTGCGGACCCTGTTGCTCACCGACCTGTGCGATTCGACCGCACTGGTCGAACGCATCGGCGACAACGCCGCCGCCGCGCTGTTTCGCGAACACGACCGCTTGGTGGTCAAGCTGCAGCAGCAGTGGCGCGGCCGCCTGATCGACCGCTCCGACGGTTTGCTGCTGTTGTTCGACCGCCCGATCGACGGGCTGGGGTTTGCACTGGATTACGCGCGCGGGCTCAAGACGATGAGCGATGCCCATGCGCTCACCCTGTGTGCGCGCCAAGGCCTGCACGTCGGCGAAGTGCTGACCTGGCGCAACAGCGACGAGGCGGTGAGCATCGGCGCCAAACCGCTGGAAGTCGAAGGCCTGGCCAAACCGACGGCCGCACGCCTCATGTCGATGGCACGGCCCGGGCAGATCCTGATCTCGGCCGTGGCCGAATCGTTGACCCACCGCGCCGCGCGCGAACTGGGCGACCGGGTCGAGCGCATCCTGTGGAAATCCCACGGCCGCTGGCGCTTCAAAGGCGTGCCCACGCCGATGGAAATCTACGAAGTCGGCGAAGTCGGCCTGACCCCGCTGCGCACCCCGAAAAACTCGGCCAAGGCGTGGCGCGATGTGCCGTTGTGGCGTCGGCCGGCGGCGTTACTGGCGGAGTCGCTGCTGATTGCCGTTGCCTGTCTTTCGTTATGGTTCTTCACCCGTTCCGAACCAGCGATCGCGTTCGCGGAACGCGGCTGGGTCGTCATGGGAGATCTGCGAAATCTCACCGGCAATACGCTGCTCGATAATTCTCTGGAGCAAGCGCTGCGCATCAGCCTGGAGCAGTCGCGGTACGTGAATGTGCTGAGCGACATGAAAGTGCGTGACACCGTCAAGCGTATGAAACGGAATCCCGATCGGGTCGTTGTCGATCGTGCAATCGCCTCGGAGGTTGCCCTGCGCGACGGTGCTTCTGTCGTGTTGCTCCCGACCGTGGCAGAAATCGGTGGCAAGCTGCGTTTCAGCGTCGAGTTGGTGGATCCGCGGACTCAGACGACGGTCTATTCGGAATTCGTCCAGGGCGATGGTTTGCCGTCCGCGCTGTCTTCGGTGGATCAGATCACTCGCAATTTGCGTCGTGGATTAGGCGAGGTGGTGGCCTCGATCGACAAGCATTCGGCGCCACTTCCCTCCGTTACCACAGCGAGCCTGGATGCGCTGCGTGCCTACGCCCTGGGCGTGGATGCCACTGTGAAAGGCCAATGGCGAGAAGGTCTGGAGTTGTTCGAACGCGCTGTGCGCATCGATCCGGAATTTGCGCTCGCCTATCTGGGGGCGGCGCGGATCAAGGTGGCGATCTCCGACCGCAGCGGTGCGCTTCCCTATCTTGAGAAAGCCGTTCAATTCCGCCAGCGTCTACCAGAGCGCGACCAGCTTTATCTGGACGCTTGGTCCGCCGAATTGCTTGCGCCCGACAAGGCGCTACCGCTCTGGAGAACCTTGGCCTCGCTGTATCCGGATAACTTCGCCGGAACTGCCAATGCATCCTGGCATCTATTCGTGGCCAATCGTTTTGCCGATGCCTTGCCCTATGCACAGGCAGCCGATGTCGCACAGGACCCACTACGCTCGATTGCTACCGATCGGGTAGGGCGCATTATGCTTGCGCAAGAAAATCCCCAGGCCGCCTTGCAGTTTTTTGCAAGGTCCGGCGATGCCGATCGTGCGGGTCCGTTACGACGGCAAGCGAATGCGCTCGCGGTGTTGAACCGTTATGCCGAAGCGCAGCAGGCGCTCGACAGGATCGTGCCAAATGGCTACACCAACGACGATGTCGTGCCGTTGATCGACCGTACCAGTATCGCGATCGATCGCGCCGATTGGACTGCCATGCATGCTGCGATCGCCCAGGGTCTTGAGCGCAGCAAGCAGGGCGATGACTTCAACCTTCGTCAGTTCGCCGTCATTGCAGCAACGACGCAAGCGTTGAGCGATCCTTCCAGATCGACGGCAGCGATGTTGCAGCCAGTGTTGGACCGGTTGATTTCATCGCTTGCGCCCGACGGCGCGGCGATTGCAAACCTGCAAGATAGTGCTGCGATGATCTTGATCATCGCCAGCCAGGCGCAGCGCAATGGAGACGACAGCCTGACTGTGCGGGCACTGAAGGCAATTGCGCCAGCGCTCAAGCACGAAACGCCTGTGCTCGCGGATCTGCGAGCCATTGTCGAAGCCCAGCACCTAGCGTTGTCGGGGGATCGCGCGGCGGCGGTGGCGCGCCTATCACCCAACAACGGCGACCTGTTTCAAAAGCGGGTCGCGCTGTACCACCTGCTGAGCGGTGCTGGGCGGCATGCTGAAGCGATCGAGCAAGCACGCTGGCTATCTCTTCATAGAGGGCGCGCCTATATCGAGGCAAATGCATCTCAGACACTGCAGCCGCTAAACGTCGCAGATACACGTCTTGCCCAGCTTTGGGTGGCCGAATCGTTATACGCATTGGGGCGCAGCAACGAGGCGCGCGAGCACGCGCAAACGTTTGTTCGCGCGTGGCCTCTTTCGCGCCTGCCCGCTTATCTGCGTAGCAGGGTAGAGCGGATACTGTCAGAGTCTAAGGCGAAAACCACGGTGTGATTGGTTTTCTCGGTCAGATAGCTCTGTAACTCTGTGCGCGCCAATGCAATGTCTTCCTTCGAAGCAAGCTGATTGGTGGTCATGCAGTAATAAGCGTCTCCAGCAGCGGGCACGGCGTTGTCGGCACTTGCTCCAGCTGCACCAATCTGGGCGAGCGCCTGTGCCGGATTGCACTGAAAACAATCGCGGAAATCGTCATCGGTAGACAATAGCTCCAGAAGTCTGTCGGCAGTCGATGCATCAAACGAGGGGTGGGCATTGTCGGCTGAAACGGTCATGGTCTGTCTTGTCTGCGAAGTGAGGGAATGTGATGTGACAGGTGAACTGACACAATATCGACCGTACTCATCCGTCCTTGAGATGTTCCATGCAGATCCGTCGGTGTAGCACGCTGTTCTTTGAACTTCGCGACGATGCAGTGTTTGATCTAGCGAAATTGCTTGTCGGCGGCGACGGCTTGAACCGACGTACACGATGGTTGGCACTTGCACCTCATCTTGATGCAGAAGTGGGTGTGGCAAGCGCTGAGCGCGAGTGGCTGAGCGAGCTGAGTCCAACACATTGGCAATCCATCGATCAGGCGCAGCCGCCACCGGCTTGGCTCGATCGTCTGATCGAGCAGGGCCTTGTCATCAGCGATCAGCCAGAGCACGCGTTGCATCGCGAGAATGACGAGCAGGTCAAGCAACAGCGATGGTGGCCTTTGGCTGCGCTGTGGCACCGGTTCGCACGCTGGAAAGGCGAAGACAGCGTCGCAACGATGGAGGCGCAGGGCCTGACGACAGCAGAAGGCATGGCCGAGCGGCTGGGAGCGCCGCCGGCGGAGGTGATCGATCGCGGTGAGGGAGGCATGCAAGCGCGCATTATGCTGCCGCGCGCGGTTCCCGGTGTGTTCGATGACCTGCTGTCCCGCCGCGTCACGTGCCGTAATTTCGATGTCGATCGCTCACTGTCGCGTGCCTTATTGGCGCAGATGCTCGAACGTAGCGTCATGGCGAGTGGACGAGTCGAGGTTGGGCACGGCACCGCATTCTTGAAGAAGCCGGTGCCTTCGGGAGGGAGTCTGCATCCCACCGAAACCTATTTGCTGGTACAGCGTGTCGAGGGCGTTGCGAGTGGCCTCTATCACTACCGTCCGATGGAGCATGCATTGCAGCCACTGCCGTTGCCTTCGCAGCCACTGGCAGATATCGCACGCCAAGCGCTGTCTGGGCAGCACTGGTTTGCCGATGCGCCGGTCCTGCTAATTCTTGCGCCGCGTTTTCTACGTAGCTTCTGGAAATATCGAAATCACGCCAAGGCGTATCGCGCAATGATTCTGGATGTCGGCCACATCGCACAAACACTCTATTTAAGCGCGACCGATCTGGGACTTGGCGCATTTGTCACCTCGGCAATCAACGAAGTGGACATCGAACAGGCGCTTGGCTTGGATGGGCTGCAAGATGGCCCGTTGGCCATCTGTGGATTCGGTTGGCGCACCGAGCAGATGAAGCACACCGAGCTGGATCCCGCTGGTGTGGTTTGGTCGACCAGTCGCGATCAAACGGAGGGTTGATCTGCAGGGCATCGACATGGCGGGCGGTGACAGCGCAAGGCTTTGAGCTGGTCGTCTTTCACATGCATGTGCTGCCGGGATCGCCTGTTGATGTTCCATTCGACGATCACGCAATTCGGGCCATGATTCACCGGTTCTGCCGGAGACTGCGATCGGCGCCCGCCGGACAGGCGAGCGCTCTCACAGATGCAAAGCGTGACGTAAGAGTGACGTTCCGGCCTACTTCCGAATCGCCTGCGTATGCGTCTTCAACGCGTCGCTCAGGCCGGTGACCTTGTCGGCGCCTTCCGGGACGGTGATGCTGGAGCCTTCGAAGTCGGCGCCGATCGGTTGCGCGCGGCCGCCCAGGCATTGGCTCAGGAACGCTTCGGTCACCGCGTTAAAGGCCTTGCTGTTTTCCGGGCGCCTGAAGCCGTGGCCTTCGTCGGGGAACAGCACGTAGGTCACCGGGATATTCTTGGCCTTCATCGCGTTGACGATCTGGTCGCTCTCGGCCTGTTTGACGCGTGGGTCGTTGGCGCCCTGGCCGATCAGCAACGGCTTGCTGATCTTCTCGACATGGGTCAGCGGTGAGCGTTCGGTCAGCCATTGTTTGCCGGCTTCGGTGGCGGGGTCGCCCATGCGCTTGGTCAGCTGTTTGTAGAAGCTGGCCCAGTACGGTGGCACGGTGCCGAGCAGGGTATTGAGGTTGGCAGGCCCGACGATATCCACGCCGCACTTGAATGCGTCCGGCGTGAAGGTCATGCCCACCAGTGTGGCGTAGCCGCCGTAGCTGCCGCCCATGATGGCGACCTGGTCGGGCTTGGTGACGCCCTGCTTGACCGCCCACTGCACCGCGTCGAGCAGGTCGTCGTGCATCTTGGCGGCCCACTCGCCGTTACCGGCGTTGGTAAAGGCCTTGCCGAAGCCGGTGGAGCCGCGGAAATTCACCGACAGCACCGCGTAGCCGCGATTGGCCAGCCATTGTTCGTAAGGACCGTAGCCATAGCTGTCGCGCGCCCAAGGCCCGCCATGCACGAACAGCACCAACGGCACCGGTTTGTCGGCCTTGCCGTCGTGGTTGGCGTCGGCTTCGGCGGGGAGAGTGAGGTAGCTGACCAGGGTGAGACCATCGCGCGCGGTCAGTGCCTGCGGCCACATCGGCACCAGCGGCTTGCCCTCGAGCGCGGGGCGGGCGGAGAACAGCTTGCTCAGCTTGCCGCCGTCGCCACGGTCGTAGCGGTAATAAGTCGTCGGCGTTTCCGCGGCCGAGTAGGCGACGATCCAGGTGCGATCGTCGAGCGTGCGTGCGGCCACGGCGGCATCGCCGGGTCCGAGCGATTTGAGTTTCTGCAGGTCGGCAGCGATCCCGGTGTCCAGCGCCTTCCATTCTTCGCGCAGATAATCGGTAGACACCGCCTGTACCACGCCGGTCTTGGGGTCGCTCAAGGTACTGCCGACGTCGACCTTCGCGTTCTCGAACAGTAGCGTGCGTGCATTGCTGGCGGTGTCGATGGCGTACAACGCGGACGTATCGCGGTTGCGCGAATCCTGCATGTACAGCGTCTTGCCGTCGTCGGTCAGTCCTTGCGGGGAGGTGTTGGTGACATCCTCGAACGGAATGCGATCCACGCTCTTCCACGCCTTGCCATCGGCCACCAGCAACTCCCTGCCGGCATCGTCGGTGGCACGGGTTGCGTAGCGCAGCTGGTAATCGCCGTCGAGCAGATAGGTGTCCAGATTGTCGGTATTCTTCTGTACCAGGGTGCGCTTCCCCGATGCCAGATCGACCCGATATAGGTCATGCCACTTGGCGTCGCGGTCGTTCATGCCGACCATGATCGATTCCGGGTGATGCGCGCTGACCCCGAACACCTCGGCATTGGTTTTCTGGAACGGGGTGAGATCCTTGCTGCTGCCATCGCTCAGGTTGACCGAGAACAGATGGAAATCCTCGTCGCCGCCGTTGTCGCGCAGGTACAACAAGGTGTCGGTGTGATGGGTCCAGAAATAGCTGCGGATGCCGCGCGCGGTGTCTTTGGTAATGGCGCGTGCCTGATCCGGTGCATCCACCGGCGCGACCCAGACGTTAAGCACGCCGTTCAGCGGAGCCACCCAGCTGAGGTATTTGCCATCCGGACTGATGCTCACGTTTGCGCGCTCGGGATTGCCGAACAGCGCGTCGCGGGTGATCAGTTCCGGCGCCGCCGCTGGTGCAGGCGTGGCAGCCGGCGTCGGGGTCGCCGCAGTGCTGTCGGCCGGTGCGGTCTTGTCGCTGCAGGCGGACAAGGCCAGCAGCATGCTGGAAACAAGAAGCAGGCGTTGCATGAAAGTCTCCGGTGGGGATCGCGGCCAATCCAGCCGATACTGCCACGCTAAGACCAGGACCGACGCGCGCGGACGTGCCGTTGGTCACCCTGCCGGGTGGGGCTACGCTTTCGCGGACACGAATTCCACCAGCAAGGTGCCATCGGCGACCAGATCGCCTTCGGTCACCAGGTAGGCCTGCACCGTGCCGTCGCTGGGGGCGTGCAAGGTGTGCTCCATCTTCATCGCCTCCATGACCACGAGTGCCTGCCCACGCGTCACCGGTTCGCCTACCGGTGCGGTCAGCGACACGATGCGGCCGGGCATTGGCGCAGTCAGGCCACCTCCGGCGTGCGCCGGTTGATCGGCCTCGACCAGGGCATCGTGATGACGGAAGAGCGCACTGCGCGTGGCATCGCGCAAGGTCACCGCGGAGCCGTCGTGCAGCGCTTCTACGCGCCATTGCCGGCCGTCCAGCTCCACGCGCAGCGCGCTGTCGTGTGCGTGGTAGCGCAGCGTGTGTGTGGCGCCTGCGTGCGTGACCTGCCAGGCATCGGCGGTTGGGCGCAATGCAAGCACGCGGCGCTCGCCGGCGGCCTCTAGTGTCACGCTGCGTGCAGCCTGCAGGCCGATGCGCCATCCGTCGCGGGCCTGCCACGGCGAGTAAGGGTCGGCCGGATCAGTGCTGGCGACTGGCGCGTGTTCGGCAAACAACACCGCTGCCAGGCACCACCATGCAAGCTGCGGTGCGGTTACCTGCGGAAACAGCGCCGCCTGCTCGCGTTCGATCAGCGCGGTATCCAGATCGGCCGTCGCAAACGCGTGGGTGCCGACCAGACGCGCAAGGAACGCGCTGTTGGTGGTGACGCCCACTGCATGCACCTGTGCCAGCGCCTCGCGCATACGCGCCAGTGCGGCGGGGCGGTCGACATCCCAGACAATGAGTTTGGCGATCATCGGGTCGTAATACGGGCTGATGGTGTCGCCTTGCTCCACGCCTGCATCGATGCGCACATGCGCGCTGGCAGCCGGCAACTCCAGCTGGCGCAGGGTACCGGTGGACGGCAGAAAACCGCGGTCGGCATCTTCGGCATACAGACGCGCTTCCAATGCATGGCCGTGGATACGCAGCGCATCCTGGCGTTGCGGTAGTGGCCCGCCTGCGGCCACGCGCAGTTGCCATTCGACCAGATCGGTGCCGGTGATCAACTCGGTCACCGGGTGTTCCACCTGCAGCCGGGTATTCATTTCCATGAAGTAAAAATCGCCATCCGGCCCGGCGATGAATTCCACCGTGCCTGCGCCGACGTATCCCACCGCGCGCGCCGCATCCACCGCTGCCTTGCCCATCGCCGCGCGGCGATCTTCGGTCATGCCGGGTGCCGGTGCTTCTTCCAGCACCTTCTGGTGCCGGCGTTGCACCGAGCAATCGCGTTCGAACAGATACACCACCTCGCCCTGCGTATCGCCGAACACCTGGATCTCGATATGCCGCGGACGCTCGACATATTTCTCCACCAGCACGTGCGCATTGCCGAACGCCGATTGCGCCTCACGCTGGCAGCTGGCCAATGCCTCGTCGAACGCGGCGCTGGTATCGACCCGCCGCATGCCCTTGCCGCCACCGCCGGCGCTGGCCTTGATCAACACCGGGTAGCCGATGGCATCGGCTTGCGCACGCAAAAACGCAGGCGCTTGTTCGTCGCCGTGATAGCCCGGCGTCAACGGCACGCCCGCACGTTCCATCAAGGCCTTGGCGGCGCTCTTGTCGCCCATCGCACGAATCGCGCTCGCAGGCGGGCCGATGAACACAATGCCGGCCCGCGCGCAGGCCTCGGCAAACGCGGCGTTTTCAGAAAGAAATCCGTAACCGGGGTGAATCGCCTGGGCACCGCTGACGCGTGCCGCATCGATAATCGCATCGCCGCGCAGATAGCTCTGTTGCGCCGGTGCCGGGCCGAGATGGATCGCTTCGTCGGCCAGACGCACATGCCGCGCATCGCGGTCGGCGTCCGAATACACCGCCACCGTGGCAATACCGAGCTTGCGGCAGGTCGCCATGATCCGGCACGCGATCTCGCCGCGATTGGCGATCAGGATCTTGTCGAACGGCCGCTGCGGTGCTGTGGCGATGGAGTCGTGCTGTGTCATCGGGTCGGTCTCTGCACATCGCCAGCGTGGCCGGCAGTCGTGCGATTAAAGTCGTGCGATTAAAAGCGCGGATGTGTCGTTGTGCGAAGACAGCAGGTGCGATGCATGCGTTGGAGACGGACGGGTGACGCTGACATCTGGTCGAACACGCTACCTGTCTGGCGATGGAGCAAGCGCAGCGCGCAGCCGGCAACACCTGCAGTGCCTGCCAGCACACGCTGCCGCTTACATGCGAAATACGCCAAAACGCGTTGGCTCGATCGGCGCATTCAACGCCGCCGACAAGCCCAGGCCCAGCACACGGCGTGTATCGGCCGGATCGATGATGCCGTCGTCCCACAGCCGAGCGCTAGCGTAGTACGGATGGCCCTGCTGCTCGAACTGCGCGCGGATCGGCGCCTTGAAGGCATCTTCGTCGTCGCCCGACCACGCGCCACCCTTTGCTTCGATGCCGTCGCGGCGCACCGTGGCCAACACGCTTGCGGCCTGCTCGCCACCCATCACGCCGATGCGCGCGTTCGGCCACATCCACAGGAAATTGGGCGAATATGCGCGGCCGCACATGCCGTAATTGCCGGCACCGAACGAGCCGCCGATCACCACGGTGAACTTGGGCACCTTGGCGCAGGCGACCGCCATCACCAGCTTGGCGCCGTCTTTGGCGATGCCGCCATGTTCGTATTTGCGGCCCACCATGAAGCCGGTGATGTTCTGCAGGAATACCAGCGGAATGCCACGTTGCGTGCACAACTCGATGAAGTGTGCGCCCTTCAACGCGGACTCGGAAAACAGGATGCCGTTGTTGGCGATGATGCCCACCGGGTAGCCGTGCAGGTGCGCAAAGCCGGTGACCATAGTGCTGCCATAGCGCGGTTTGAATTCGTCGAACTGCGAGTCGTCGACGATGCGCGCGATCACTTCGCGCACATCGAACGGCTTGCGCGTATCGGCGGGGATCACGCCATACAACTCGTCGGCGGCATGCCGCGGCGGCAATGGCGGCTGCAGCGCCAACGATGCAGCCGGTTTGCGCCAGTTGAGCTGCGCAATGATCGCGCGCACGCGCGCCAGCGCCTGCAGATCGTTGTCGGCAAAATGGTCGGCCACCCCGGAGATGCGCGTGTGCACATCGGCGCCGCCCAACTCTTCGGCGCTGACTTCTTCGCCGGTGGCGGCCTTGACCAACGGCGGGCCACCGAGAAAGATCGTGCCCTGTTCGCGGACGATCACTGTTTCATCGCTCATGGCCGGCACATACGCACCGCCGGCGGTGCATGACCCCATCACGCAGGCGATCTGCGGGATGCCCTGCGCCGACAGGTTGGCCTGGTTGTAGAAGATGCGCCCGAAGTGATCGCGATCGGGGAACACTTCATCCTGCAGTGGCAAGAATGCGCCGCCGGAATCGACCAGATAGATGCAAGGCAGGCGATTCTGTTGCGCGATTTCCTGCGCGCGCAGATGCTTTTTTACCGTCATCGGGTAATACGTTCCGCCCTTGACGGTGGCATCGTTGGCCACGATCACGCATTCCACGCCGGAGACGCGGCCAATGCCGGCCACCACGCCCGCACACGGCACCTGATCGTCGTACAGTCCATGCGCCGCCAAGGGCGCGATTTCCAGCAGGGCGCTGCCGGGGTCGAGCAGCGCGTCGATGCGTGCGCGCACCAGCAGCTTGCCGCGTGCGACATGCTTTTCACGCGCGGCCTCGCTGCCGCCGAGCGCTGTGTGCGCCAAGGTGCGGCGTAAGTCATCCACGACGACGCGCATCGCAGCGGCATTGGCCTGAAAGCTGTCGCTGCTGATCTGCAGCTGGCTGGTGATCACGCTCATGGTGGCTCCGTCAGGCGGTGCGTTCGAACAGCTCGCGGCCGATCAACATACGGCGGATCTCCGAGGTGCCCGCGCCGATCTCGTACAGTTTCGCATCGCGCCACAAGCGCCCGGTGGGGTAGTCGTTGATGTAGCCGTTGCCGCCCAGCACCTGGATTGCCTGGCCGGTGAGCCAGGTCGCCTTTTCGGCAGCGTACAAGATCGCCCCGGCTGCATCCTGGCGCGTCGTGCGCCCCGCATCGCAGGCGCGCGCCACCGCATACACGTACGCGCGGCAGGCATTGAGCCCGACGTACATGTCGGCCAGCTTGGCCTGCATCAACTGGAAGGTACCGATCGGCTCGCCGAACTGCTTGCGCTCATGCACATACGGAAACACCACATCCATCGCGGCGGCCATCAGTCCAAGCGGGCCACCGGCCAGCACCACGCGTTCGAAATCCAGCCCGGACATCAGCACGCGCACGCCACCGTTGAGCGTGCCCAGCACGTTTTCGGCGGGCACCTCGCAGTCGGTGAACACCAATTCGCAAGTGTTGGAGCCACGCATGCCCAACTTGTCGAGTTTCTGCGCGGTCGAAAACCCGGGCATGCCCTTTTCGACGATGAACGCGGTGATGCCGCGTGCGCCTGCATCCGGGTCGGTCTTGGCGTACACCACCAGCACATCGGCATCGGGGCCGTTGGTGATCCACATCTTGCTGCCGTTGAGCACGAAGCGGTCGCCGCGCGCGTCGGCGCGCAGCTTCATCGACACCACGTCCGAGCCGGAGCCGGCCTCGCTCATCGCCAGCGCGCCCACGTGTTCGCCAGTGCACAACTTGGGCAGGTAGCGCTGCTTCTGTTCGTCACTGGCGTTCTTGCGCAGCTGGTTGAGGCACAGGTTTGAATGCGCGCCGTAGGACAGCCCGATGGCGCCGCCGGCGCGCGAGATTTCTTCCATCGCCACCACATGCGCCAAGTAGCCCATGCCGCTGCCGCCGTATGCTTCTTCCACGGTGAGCCCGAGCAGGCCCTGTTCGCCGAACAGGCGCCATAGCTGCGACGGAAACACATTGTCGTGATCGGCCGCGGCGGCGAGCGGGGCGATATGGTGGCTGGCGAACGCCGCGACGCTTTCGCGCAGCAGATCGATCTCTTCGCCAAGCTCGAAGTTCAAGGACGGCACATGCATGGAGCGACTCCACAAGGATCGGGACGTGCCGGGTGGGAGCGGGCGAGCCGCACGGCGTATGTGGGGCAGCCTAGCGGTCCGCGACAAAAAAGTGAACTAAAATTCAACTATTGAACCCAGAATCACACCATGGCTTATCGACGCTCCGCCCTGATGGAAGAACGCCTGGCCGGCAATCGCGAACGCATCCTGCACGCGGCCCGCGCCCTGATCGCCGAAGGCGGCTATCGCAATGCCCCGATCACTGCGGTCGCCGCCGCCGCCGGGGTCTCGACCGGGCAGATTTATCGGCATTTCCCATCCAAAGCCGAGCTTTTCGTCGAAGTTCTCGACGCGGCGGTGCAGCGCGAGATGGCCATCCTGCGCGCCATCGCCACCACCGATGCCAGCGCGGCCGAGCGCCTGCGCAGCGCCATCGCCACCTTTGTGCGACGTGCGCTGGCCGGCCCGGCGCTCGCGTACGCCTTCATCGCCGAGCCGGTGGAGAGCGAGGTGGATGCCGAACGTATCCGTGGCCGTCGCCTGTTTGGCGAGGTGTTTCGTCAGCTGCTCGCCGAAGGCGTGGCAGCCGGAGAGTTCCCCGAGCAGTCGCTGGATGCGGCCGCGGCCTGCATCGTCGGCGCCTTTACCGAAGCCCTGGTCGGGCCGATTGCCCCCAGCCGGGGCGACCCGCAGCAGGGCGAGCACTTGGTGGAGGCGATCTGCGGCTTCTGCCTGCGCGCCGTGGGCGCAGCCGCGCCCGCCTGAGCATGCACTGACCATGTGTCCGGCTGTGCTGGATGGAGGCGGATTACTGTGCATATACTGTGCGCACTCCTTATCGAAGCACATATCATGGTCGCCGTCCTCAATCCGCTGTCCCTGACCGAGCGGCTACGCGCGCCCGATCGCACCATCCTCTCGCCGTCGGCCATGGCAGGCCTGCTGGAGTTGTCGCAGCAGGAGCTGGCCGAGCTTGCCGGCGTGCATCGCAACAGCCTGCGCGTGCACCCGGAGAGTCCGCGCGTGCAGGATCTGCTGCGCAACCTGTCGCGCCTGTTGGTGGCGATGGCACAGATCCAGCCGGACGAGCACCAAGTGGTGTTCCATCTCAAAAACACGCCGATCCCGGCGTTCGAATTCGCCACGCTGCTGGAAGTGGTCAAGCAGGGCCGCACCGACGACGCGCTGACGTATCTGCGCACCGTCGCCGCCGGGGCCGCGGGTTGAGGCTGAGCGCCCCGGCGCACTGCACGCTGTATCGCGCCTTCACTCCGCGCTGGGCCGCCGAACCGCTGAGTGGTGCGGGCGCCGCGCGATCCGGCGGGCGCTTCAACCGCTTCGGTCAGCCGGCGCTGTATCTGGCCATGGAACTGGACACCGCCGCTGCCGAATATGCGCAGGCGGCGCCGTTTCTGCCGCCGTTTACGCTGGTCAGTTATGCGGCCGCGTTGCCTGCGCTGGCCGACCTGCGCCTGCTCGACGCAAGCTGGGACGCGCTATGGGCCGACTGGACCGACGACTGGCGCAAGGCCCTGGTCAACAAGGTCGAGCCGGTCAGCTGGGTGCTTGGCGACATGCTGCGCGAGGCGCTGATTCCCGGCGTGATCTTCCCCAGCATGGCGGCGCCCAACGGCGTCAACGTGGTGCTGTTCCTGGACATGCTGCAGCCCGATGAGGTGCTGCGCGTGCTCGACGATGGGCGCCTGCCGCGCGATGGCCGCAGTTGGGGCGACCCGCCTACATCGGCGTAGCGGCGAGATGCGCGGCAGGTGCAGACCCTGCATCGAGCTCACCGGGTGTACTTGTGGTTGCGCTGCTGCGAATACGCGGCCCATCAATGTCCTGCAGATTGCCTGGTATTGCACACGGATGCAGCAATGCCGGGTGCGCGAATGGCATCGGCAACCATCACGAATCAGCGTACTGCCACCGCGACCACATCGCGCCCTACTTCAACCAGCCAGCAGCTGTGCCATGCCGGCCAGCATTGGTGCGACGAGCGCGGCAGGCAGGATCGCTCCACGTCGATACGGCAGCAGCCACAGCGATAACGGTGCCGCTGCAGCGGTCAATGTCCCCAGCCACAGCACCGGCCCGATGCCCCAGCCCTGCGCACGCACCGCGAGGCCAAACGTGCACAGCAACAGCACCCAACCAACGATGCGCAGCTGCCGCGTGCGGGCCGCGTCCAGGTTGCGGCCGCGCACCTCGTGCTTATGTTTTTCCATGGACAGGCATAGCGCGGCGAATCCGGAAAAATTCAGCGTCAGCAACAGCAGCACGCTCATGCGCCTTCCTGCACGGGGACGTTGTTTTGCACCGCAGTCGCAGTCTTGGTGCGTGCGCGGCGCGCGGCTGCCGATTGCGGCGCCTTCCACCGTTGCAGGCGCCAGCCGGCGATACCCAGGCACACGCCCAGGCCCAGGCAGACCAGATCGACACCGGCCAGCGCCCATTGCCCGGCCGGCAGCGTCACGCCCAGATGCACGTCGGTGGTCAGTGCGTTGACTAGCGGCACCAGCGCGAACAAGGCGGCGCCTATGTACAGCTGCCAGCTCCACATCGCGCGACGCGGCCACACAAAGGCGGCCAGCAACGCAGTGCCCCAGGCGGCGAAGAACAGGTTCGCTTCCATCGCCGCGCGCGATTCCAGCGTCACCGGCAACAGTCGGTTGGCCCAGAAGAAACTGGCAAAGGCGATCGGCAAGCCGGCTACCGTGCCGATATTGAGTGCATCGACCAGGCGCAATCCAAACCCGATACGGCCGGCCTTCAGATGCTTGGGCCGTTCTTTCACCGCCCACATCACCACGCCGCTGGCCACCATCAAACAGCC
Organism: Xanthomonas sp. NCPPB 4467; assembly: GCF_041475665.2. NCBI lineage: Bacteria > Pseudomonadati > Pseudomonadota > Gammaproteobacteria > Lysobacterales > Lysobacteraceae > Xanthomonas > Xanthomonas sp. NCPPB 4467. The sequence goes on from NZ_CM191260.1 coordinate 377,697, forward strand.
CAGCAGTCCGGAACTGAAAAACAGCACGCGTAACCAGGGGCCGGCGAAGTGCGCGATATGCAGGCCGACCATCACGCCGCGTGTTTCGCTCGCGCCACCGGGCACGCGACTGCGTTGCAAGCGCTCGCCGCTGACCGCGTCGTACAGCATCGACGGCGCGGTGGTGGACAGCTTGGCTGCCAACTGGCTCACGCCAACGGCGGCATGCGCATCGTTGGGCAGCGACACCGCCACGTTGCCGATGTCGGCCCCATGCAGATCGCGGCGCGCACGCTCCACAAACTGCCCCAACGGCAGCATTGGCGCCCGCGTACCGGCCGCTTGCCGCGTGTCTGCTACGCGGTTGGCCGACTCGTCGTAGAAGCGCATCTCGTCGTCGGCGTAGCGTGCCTTGATGCCCCACGGCAGGTACATGAACATCAAGGTCACGATGCCGGTATAGGTGATCATCGCGTGGTAAGGCAACGCGGTCACCGCGCTGACGTTATGGAAATCCAGCCACGAGCGCAGGCCTTTGCCCGGGCGGAAGGTAAAGAAGTCCTTGAAGATCTTCTTGTGCGTGATCACGCCGCTGATGATCGCCACCAGCATGAACATCGCGCAGAACCCCACGATATAGCGCGCCCACAGCACCGGCAGATAATGCAGATCGAAATGCAGCCGGTAGAAGAATTCGCCGCCGAGCGTGTCGCGCGCGGCGATCTCCTGGCCGGTGGTCGGGTCGATGATGGCATTGCCGTACAGCTGCCCACGGCCTGCCGGTTTGCCGTCGGCGGGCGCAGGGTTTTGCCAGTACATGCTCACCACCGGGTTGCGCGTTTCCGGCAAGGTGATGTTCCAGCTCAACGCATCGGCCGCATGCGTTTGCAGATAGCGTTCGGCGCTGCGCAGTGCGATCTCTGTGCTCACCGTGGTGGTGGGCAGCTCCGGGCGCATCCAGCGGCTGATTTCGTCGCGGTAATAACTGGCCGTGCCGCCCATGAAGATCAGCAGCAACACCCAGCCGACCAGCAGCCCGGTCCAGGTATGCAACCAAGCCATCGACTGACGGAATCCCTGCTTCATGCCATACCCCGTTGCAGCCAGCCCGCCAGCGCAAACATCAGCGCTGCCGGCACTGCAATGCCGGCCCAGGCACGCCAGACGTTGGCGGTGGCGAATGCCCACAGCGGCGCGCACGCACACACCACAATGCCCACCAGCATGCTGGTCAGCACCGCTTCGCTACGCGGCAACGGCAAGACCAGTGCAAGCAAGAGATTAGTCGCGCTGGCCAGCGCGTAGCCGCCGAAAATCGCCGCCAGCGTGCGCGCAAGCACGCCCAGCCACGGGCGCCGGAACCACGGAAGCGACAGGGGCGATGCGCTGGACATCAGGCGGGCGGCAGACGTGGATGAGCGGGAGCGATGCTTATTCGGCGACGAAGGTGAGTGTGCTGATGTGATGCACCATCGACACCTGCTTGCCGGCGATCTCACGCGTCACCGGCTCCTTGTTGTTGACCACCAGGATGTGGCGACCGGCGCGCAGCGCGGGCAGGGTGACCTGGCCGTTGTCGTCGGAGGTCAGGGTCTTTTGCCACTTCTGCGGGTCGATCACGGTGACCTCGGCCTTGGGCAGCGGCTTGTTGCGATAGAGCACGGTCAGCGTGCTGCCGTTGGCGGCGGTGGGCACTAGCTCCAGATCGAGCTTGCCCGCCGGCGTGCTGCGCCCGGCACGAGCGTAATAGCTCACCGTCTCGAACCCGCCGGCTTCGCCCTTCCACGGCTCGAACACGCTGTCATCGCGCAGCCATGCATCGCCGGCGCCAGCCAGCGGCGCGGTCAGGACGTCGTTGCCGCGCGTCAGGGCGCCAGCCTTGCCGGCGGTGCCGAACACGCTCGGCTTGACCACGCGCTTGATCTCGTCCTGGCCGTGGTCGAGGGTCTCCTGCGCGGGCTCGCCGAAGAAGATGCGGACCGGGCCGCTGCCATCGCGTTCGATCCAGATTTCGTGGGCCTGGGCGGACACACTGATGCTGGCCAAAGCCAGGCAGGACAGCAGGAAGGACTTCATGGCGGCGACTCCTCGTAGACGGGACCGGGCGAGGCAGCAGGCGCGTCACCGTGGGTTGATGGGAATGATACGCAATTCCCTTCGCAGAGACCAACGTGTCATGCGGCATTGCGGCAATTCGTCGGCGGGCGCGAGCGTGGCCGCGCACGGGAGCGACAGCCCGTCAGGGCGCAGCGCACATCGCGGCAAAAACTGTCATGCACGCTGGTCAGACTGGCATGAACTGTGCTCTATACTCCGGCGCTAGCAGAGGTCTTCGACCAACAGCCAGGGGTGAGCGCGTGCGGAATTACGACCTCGAGTTCCTGAAAAAATTCTCGATGGTGATCGGTTTACTGGTGGTGATCACCCTGGGCTTGATCGCCCTGGCAGCCTATTTGCAACGTGCCATTCCCGATGATGTCTCGCCGACTGCCGCCAAGCGCGTACAGCAGCGCATCGCACCGGCTGGCGCGGTGTATGCCGGCACCACCGGTGCAGCCGCACAGGCTGCGGCCCAGGCGGCCGCGCTGGCCAAGGCATCCTCGCAGTCCGCCTACGGTGGCACCACCGACGGCAAGACCATCTTCAACAACCTGTGCACCGCCTGCCACACCACCGGCGTGGGCAAGGCGCCGACGCTGGACCATTCGCATTGGGACGCGCGTATCGCCCAGGGCAAGGACACCTTGTACAAGCACGCGATCGAGGGCTACACCGGCCCGGATGGCGGCATCATGCCGCCCAAGGGTGGCAACCCGGGGCTGACCGAAGAACAGGTGCGCGCCACTGTCGACTGGATGCTGGGCAATCTGAAATAAGAGCAGCTAACAAACCGACTGTACTCACCGCCAGGCGAGCGCGGCCGGTGCTGGGTGCGGCATGGTCCACGCGTCCACTCCGGTTCCTCCGCGCCGTCCACACCCAGCTGACGACTGTTCGCTACGTTTTGCTAACCGCTTCAAGTCGTTGCGGGATCGGGCCTGGCTGAAGGCCGGCCCGTGTCCACTGCGGTGGGGGCGTCTGCTGAGGCGGCTTGTCGGGTCGATTGCGCTTCGTTGCACGGTCGGCCAGTCAGCGCCGCACGACAACCGCGCTCACCCGCGGCCATTGGTTTGCACCATCTGTTCTGCATCATCTGCCGACGGATGATCTGGCGGCACTTCACTGCGGTTTGTTAGCCTGCCTCTGCGCCCCTGCCATCACGCGCCGCCTTTGGGGCGGCGTTTGCGTTTGATCCATTTTCTGGAGTGTTTCGATGTCGCGTTGCCCGCTGCTTGTGCTCGGTGTGATCGGTGTGCTGGCGCCGCTGCTATGCAGCGCGGCAGATAGCGCGCCGCAGCGTTTGTCGATTGCCGATGTACAGGGCGAGGACACCCGCAGTCCTTACGACGGCCGCGTGGTCGACGTGGAAGGCATCGTCACCGCCGATACGCGTGCCGGGCTGGCCGGCCTGTTCGTGCAGCAGCCCGGCTTCGAGCCGCGGCGCTCGCATGGGCTGTTCGTCACCGGTGCCGGCAATGCCGAGGTGGCGGTGGGCGATCGCGTCCGCATCGTCGGCACAGTGCGCGAGGTCTCGGCAGGCGGCGAGGCGAGTCTGACGTCGGTGGATGCCAGCAGCATCGAACGGCTCGCCAGCGGCCAGCCGGTGCCGGTGCGGATGCTCAGCGGGCCGCCATCCAATTGGGAAGCGCTGGAAGGCGAGCACGTGCGCATCGCCGCGCTGACGCTCAACGGCAGCGACCGTCTTGACACCTACGGCGAGCTGGTCGCCGCATTCGGCGGGCGGCTGTGGCAGCCGAGCGAAGTGGCCGCCGCCGGCACCCCGGCCTTTGCCCAGGTCGAAACCGAGAACGCGCGCCGCCGCGTGCTGCTGGACGATGCGCGCAATGGACGCAGCCCCAAGACGGTGTCATATCTGCAACCCGAGGCGGTGCTGCGCAGCGGCAGCCTGCTCAAGTCGGTCGACGGCATCGTCGACCAGCGCTACGACGGCCAATACCGCATCCAGGTGCTGAACTCGCTCACGCTGCCGGCCATGCCGACGGCGGTGGCGCCGCAGGTCGGCGGCGATCTGCGCATTGCCTCATTCAATCTGGAGAACTTCTTCAACGGCAATGGCCGCGGCGGCGGTTTCCCGACCAAGCGCGGCGCGCGCACGCATGAGCAATTCCAGGCCCAGCTGGCCAAGCTGGTTGCCACCATCGTGCCGCTGCAGGCCGACGTGGCTGCGCTGATGGAGCTGGAAAACGACGGCAACGGCCCCGACGCGGCCATCGCGCAGCTGGTGGCCGCGCTCAACGCCGCCGGCAAGGACAAGGACTGGCAGTTTGTCGATACCGCCAGCGGCCCGGGCGAAGACGCGATCCGGGTCGGCATGCTCTATCGCAGCTCGCAGGTTACCCCGGTGGGCAAGCCGGCCACGCTAACCGGCGGGCCGTTCGACAACCACAGCCGTGTGCCGCTGGCGCAGGCGTTCCGCAGCAGCCGCGGCGCCACCTTCGTGGTGGTCGCCAACCACTTCAAGTCCAAGGGCTGCGGCAACGCCAGCGGCGCCGATGCCGACCAGCAGGACGGCCAAGCGTGCTGGAATGCCACGCGCACCGAATCGGCCAAGCGCCTGCACCAATGGCTGCAGACCGACCCGACCGGCGCGCAGACCAAGCTGGCCGTGTTGCTGGGCGACTTCAACGCCTACGCAATGGAAACGCCGATGCGCAGCCTGCGCGCCAGCGGCTGGCAGGACGCCTTTGCGGTGGCTGGGGTGAAGCAGCCCTACAGCTACGTCTACGACGGCATGAGCGGGCGCCTGGACCATGCGCTGCTCAGCCCGGCGATGGCCAAGCAACTGCGCGGCGCAGTGGAATGGCACGTCAATGCCGATGCGATGGACGCCGCCGGCTACGCCAAGCGCAACCTTCCCGGCCCGTGGCGCAGCTCCGATCACGACCCGGTGTTGTTGGGCTTTTCGTTGTAGGCGACGCCGGGGCGCGGTGATCGCAGCGGTGCTGGTGCGCGCATGCAGCGGCCAACTACATACGTCGCCGTGTTGCCGGATCACGAAGGCATGTTGTCGCCGATGCCTGCGATCAGGCGCGTGTGCAGCAGCGACGCCGGCAAACGCCATCGCGCCGATAGCCGGTGCAGCGATCGCAGCGGCGAGTCTTCGCCAAAACGGCCATCAGCGCGTGTGATTGCACCGCCTGCGCGCAGTTTGAACGCCATCGTCTACAACGCTGTCTAGGCCGGGCCGGGCCGCAGCAGGTTTAGCTCTCACACCGCCCCACGCGGCGGCGCAGCCGCAGATTGAGCAGATGCGCGCTGGCCAGCAGCAGGCTGCCGGTGACCGTGATGGGGGTTTCCAGGGTACCGCCTGCAATGCCGCTGGCGCCCAACGCCAGGCCGGCCAGTCCAAGTCCCGCCAACGCCCACACCGGCGCCGGTAGCGCGTGGCGTCGATGCGTGCTCCACAGCGCGAAACCGCTCAGCGGCACCGCCGCAGCGGCAAACACCACGTGCACCCATTCGGCCCGGCTCCAGGCACCCAGCAGTGGCAGCGCAACGGCCAGCAGAGGCAGTGCCAGGCAATGCAGCAGGCACAGGCCGGACAAGGCGATGGCCGAGGTATCCAGTAACGAAGCGGTTGCACGCATGGACACGGTCTCGTTGAGTAATTGTTATATAGTAACACTTCACTCTCCCGAGGTTGTCCGGATGTCCCTGTCCCCCGCCCGCGATCCGCGTCTTCCCGTCACCGTGTTGTCCGGTTTTCTGGGTGCCGGCAAGACCACCTTGCTCAACCGCATCCTCCACAACCGACAGGGCCTGCGGGTGGCGGTGATCGTCAACGACATGAGCGAGATCAACATCGATGCGCAGCTGGTGCGCGACGGCGGCGCCGCATTGCGGCGGACCGAAGAGACGCTGGTGGAGTTCAGTAACGGCTGCATCTGCTGCACGCTGCGCGACGACCTGCTGCAGGAAGTGCGCAGGCTGGCCGAGCAGCGCCGCTACGACTATCTGCTGATCGAATCGACCGGCATCGCCGAACCGATGCCGGTGGCGGCCACCTTTGCAGTACGCGATGCGGACGGCTTCAGCCTGTCGGATGTCGCGCGCCTGGACACCATGGTGACGGTGGTGGACGGCAGCCGGTTCTTGGAGGATTTTGGCTCGGCCGCCACGCTGGCCGAGCTGGGTCAGCAAGCCGGGCCGGACGATACGCGCGGCGTTGTCCAACTGCTGGGCGAACAAGTCGAGTTCGCCGATGTGCTGGTGATCAGCAAGTGCGACCGTATCGATGCATCGCAGCTGCAACGTCTGCGCGCGGTGCTGCGTGCGCTCAATCGCGAGGCGGCGATGGTGGATGCGGCGCACGGGGATGTGCCCTTGCATCAGTTGCTCGATACCAAGCGGTTCGATTTCACCCGTGCGCAGCTGGCGCCGGGCTGGATGCAGGAACTGCGCGGTGAGCACACGCCGGAGACCGAGGAATACGGCATCAGCAGTTTCGTGTATCGCGCACGTCGGCCGTTCCACCCGCAGCGGTTTGCGCGCATGGTGCACAACGGGCTGCCGCAGGTGATCCGCAGCAAGGGATTTTTCTGGTTGGCCAGCCGCATGGATTGGGTAGGCGAGTTGTCCAGCGTGGGTGGCGCCACCCAGACCAATGCCGCCGGCTTCTGGTTTGCCGCACGTCATCGCGTGGATGCGCAATCGATCGGCGAGCGGCTGCAGACCAGCATCACGCCGCTGCCGTACACCGACATCGGTTGGCAGCGGCAGCAGACCCAATGCTGGACCGCGCCGCTGCCGCAGCTGCATGAAGTGGGCGATGCCATCGAGTACGTCGCCATGCAGCGGCTCTGGCACCCGCTATGGGGAGATCGTCGCCAGGAGCTCGCCGTGATCGGTGTGGAGATGGATACGACGCGCACGCGCGCTGCGCTGGACGCGTGCCTGCTCAGCGATCACGAACTGCGCCAGGGCCCGGCGCAATGGCAACTGCTGGAGGATCCGTTCCCGCAGTGGGAGCGTTGATGGCGGCGTCAATCACGCCATCGCCATCTGTGTGCTCGTCGCCCGGACGCGGGCTGGCGGCTCCCGGCGTGGCGTGCGGAATGCGCCGCCACGTGCCGTGGTGTCGGATGCCGGATGTGCGGCATCCGGGCGGGGTGAATTTGCGCTGAACCGACGTTTGGATCTTCAGTAGTAGCCGTTGTCGAGTGCCTCCTGATGGGCATCTCTTTCTTTCTCGAGGGCCTGTCGACGCTCTTCGGCAGTGGTTGGGATGCTTGCCATCAGGCGTGGCGCTCCCAGCCTTTCCAGTTGATCGTCTGTGCTTTTGACGATCTGTTCCAACGCAAGCATGTTTTGGTAGCCGTGCATCATGCGTTCCAGACGCTCTATCTGGTGGTCGTCTGTGTTTCCTTTCTTCAGAGACTCCAGTCGGCGTTCTGCGAGCGCGTAGTTTGCGTCCAAGACGCTTCTTTCGATTTTATTGTCGGCGAACATTTGTCGCAGTTTGATTAATTCGCGTCGATTGTGCTGCATGACGTCCCCCTGGACCATGGAATAACCGCTGGTCGTGGTTCGCGGTGCACGGATGTCTTGCATCGGTGCAAGCCCGACCAACAATGCATCGAGCTGACTCTTGCGGACTTCATTGCGCTCGGCGATCAGGGTCGCAAACTCAACGAGCAGCTGCTGCTCTTCTGGAGTTGCCTTCCGGCGTTCCTTCAGCAGCTGATTTTTAACTGCTCTGCAGTGCTGGTTGATCTCTAGCAACTGCCGATCCAGGCTGCGCAGCGAGCGTTGCCGACTGAGCTGTGGGGCCGGAGAAGGCATCGGCGCTGGCTTGGGTGGAATCGCCAAGGAATGTCTTGTAGGTGGGGCTTGCTCCAGCTGATTGTCGGTGCTTTCAGCCATCCGTTCCAGCGCAAGCATGTTTTCATAGCCTTGCATCATGCGTTCCAGCCGCGCTATCTGGTCGTGGGGTGCGTTGCCTTTCTTCAGAGACTCCAGCCGCCGTTGTGCGCGCGCATAGTTTCTGTCCACGACGCTTCTTTCTTCTTTGTCGCTGAATTTTTCTCTTATCTTGCGTAACTCGCGTCGATTGTGCTGCATGACGTCCATCTGGACCCTGGAGTGACCGCTGGTCGTGGCTCGCGGTGCACGGATATCTTCCATCGGTGCGAGCGCTACCAACATTGCATTGAGCTGACTATCGCTGACCTCCTTGCGCTGGGCGATCAGGGCCTGACGCTTATCGAGCAGCTGCCGCTCGTGCGGCGTTGCCCTCCGGCCTTCCTGTAGCAGCTGATTTCTAATTGCGTGGCAGTGCTGGGTGATCTCTGCCAGCTCCCGATCCAGGCTGCGCAGTGAGGGCTGCCGATTGGGCGGCAGGGCTGACGAAGGCGCCGACGACGGCTTGGGCGTGATCGGCATCGAATGCGATGCTGGCATGCGCTGCGGCGGCGGTTGCTCCTTGTCGCGGCGCATTGTTTCGGGGATGGGTGATTGAAAACGTTCATCGACGCGGTCTTGCCGCCCCTGCATCTGCTTGGTGCGACCGGGCATTGCGTTGGGCGACATGGGGGTGGTGCGCGGTGACGGACTCTCTGCTGTTTCAAGTGTCGGGGAGCCCATGCATGTCAGAGACAGCTGCTTGCGTAGCAATGTCAGCGATTTACGCGCTGAGGCGAGCATGCCGCGTTGAGATTTCGATACGCCTTGCGCTGCTGCGGACTTGGGGGCTTGAGAGAGCGCGTGCTTGGGGGACGTGCTGGCCTTTGACGTTGGCGTATCGGGTGAGGCTGGGCCGTGCGGTTCAGGGGCGACTCGATAACGGCTGCTCGAGAATGGATTCACGCGCATCACACACTCCCTTTGCTGGACCTGCTCTCAGAATAGCCAGTGCTGCAACCTCCCGCAGAGGCGAGTTGCGAACCAGCGTCGCGCCAGCCGAAAGCGCTTATCAGCTCAAATGCATCCCCCAGGCAATGGCAGCAATCGCCGGGGCCGCCAACAGCAGCCCCATCCACCCACGCCGGCCGATCCGCTCGCCAAACCCCAAGTTGCCCACGAGCGCTCCCAGGATGACCACGCCCAGATTCATGCTGGCGAAGACGGTGGCCGGGCTATGCGGCAGCAGCTGATGGGCGCGCACGTAACACAGGATGTTGCCGAAATTGAGCGCGCCGATGAGTACGCCGGCGAGCAGGTTTCGAAAGCTCAGACGCGCAACACGATCGCGGCGGATGCATTGAACGCCAAGCATCAGCACAAATGCCAGCGCAAAGCACAGCGTCAATGACGTCAACGACGGCGTACCGGCCTGTGCGATGTGCTTGAGCAGCAGATCGATGAGGGCAAAGCCCATCCACACCCCCGCCAGCCACGGCCAGCCGATCGACGGCGGCGCCGCATCTGCACCGCCGCCGTGACGTGGCCGTTGCAGGATGCAGACGATGGCCAGCAGTCCAAGGCCCAGTCCAGCCAGCTTCCAGCCGTTGACCGGCTCGCCAAACAGGGTGAAAGCCGCTGCCAGCGAGAGCAGGAGCGACAGCCGTTGTGCAATATCGGTACGTACGATGCCGGCGGTGGCCACCGCGCGTGCCAGCAGCATGAAAATCGAAGGCAATGCCCCCGCCAATGCAAACAATGCCAGCCAGGGCGTGGTCGGGGCGCGCAGCGTGTCCAGTGCCGGATGCAGGGTCAGCCATGCCAGCAGCGCGGCGGTGGCGTAGTTCCAGGTGATCGCCTGCGCAGCGTCCACGCGATAGTGCGGCAGCAGCTTGAGAACCACCGACACCAAAACACTGCAGACAACGGCAAACAGCAGAAAATGCATGGGCAACGCAACGAAGTGTGCAGGCAGGGCGATGAACGCGGCCGGCGGGGCGGCTATTATGAGGGCATGTCCAATCCTCCATTCCCCACCGAATCGGCAGCGTTGACGCTGGACGGCCCGGTCGGTCCGCTCGATGTCGCGGTCGACCTGCCCGAGCCGGACGTTGTCGCCCAGCCGGTCACCGCTATTTTCTGCCACCCGCTCTCCACCGAGGGCGGCAGCATGCACAACAAGGTCGTCACCATGGCCGCGCGCGCGCTGCGCGAGCTTGGCATCGCCGTGGTGCGTTTCAATTTCCGCAGCGTGGGCACCTCGGCCGGCAGCTTCGATCACGGCGACGGCGAGCAGGACGATCTGCGCGCGGTGGCCGATTGGGTGCGTGCGCAGCGGCCCGGCGACACGCTCTGGCTGGGCGGCTTCAGCTTCGGTGCGTATGTGTCGTTGCGTGCTGCCCGCGCGCTGGCGCCGCAGGTGCTGATCTCGATCGCACCGCCGGCCGGACGCTGGGATTTCAGCGACGTGCAACCGCCGGCGCAGTGGTTGGTGGTGCAGGGCGATGCCGACGAAATCGTCGACCCGCAGGCGGTGTACGCCTGGCTGGACACCCTGGAGCAGCAGCCCGAGCTGGTGCGCATGCCCGACACCAGCCACTTCTTCCACCGCAAATTGATCGACCTGCGCGGTGCGATCCAGCATGGTGTCCGGCGCTGGTTGCCGGCCGCTATCTGACCGCGGCATGGACCACGCGTATCGCCTGGCGATGCGCCGTTGAGCGGGCAGGGCAGCAGCCGGCCCGCGGAGAAGGTAATGAGTGAGATGACCCCGTCGCAGCGCTACGCCGCCGGCGTACAACGCGGCGACTGGCGCGCCGATCCTGCGCAGCAGGCGGCACTGGCGGAGCTGGACCGGATCCACGAGGCCTTGGTGGACAGCGCGCAGGACGGCTGGCTGGACCGGCTGTCGGCGTTCTGGAAAAAGCCCGAGCCGGTGCGCGGCCTGTATTTCTGGGGTGGCGTGGGGCGCGGCAAGACCTTCCTGGTCGATCTGTTCTACGACGGCCTGCCGATCAAGCAGAAGTACCGCACCCACTTCCACCGTTTCATGCGCGGCGTGCACGAGCAGTTACGCGAACACGCCGGGCAAAGCGATCCATTGGCCAAGATCGCCCAGCAATGGCGCGAGAATCTGCGCGTGCTGGTGCTGGACGAATTCTTCGTCACCGACATCGGCGATGCGATGTTGCTGGCGCGCCTGCTGGAGCGCCTGTTCGCCGAAGGCGTGACCCTGGTGACCACCTCCAACACCGCACCGGAAAACCTCTACGCCAACGGCCTGCAGCGCGACAGCTTCATGCCGGCGATCGGGCTGCTGCAGAAATTCTGCGTGGAGCTCTACGCCGAAGGCACCGAGGATTACCGCATGCGCGCACTCACGCGCTCACCGGTGTATCGCGCGCCGCTGGATGTGCAGGCCGACGACTGGCTGCTGCAGCGCTGGAGCGAGTTGAGCGGCAATGCCGAGGCACGCGGCGGCAATATCGAAATCGAAGCGCGCAAGATCCCGGTGCGCGCGCGCGGCAAGAGCATCGCCTGGTTCGACTTTGCTGCGCTGTGCGAAGGCCCGCGCGGCCCGGCCGATTACATCGAGATCGCCCGCGAATTCACCACCGTGTTGCTGGGTGGCATTCCGCATTTCGATCGCATGAACGAGGATGCCGCGCGGCGCTTCGTCAACCTGATCGACGAGCTATACGACCGCCACGTCAATCTGGTCTGCACCGCGCAGGATGCACCGCCAGCGTTGTACAGCGGCCAGCGCCTGGCCGGTGCCTTCGAGCGCACCGCCTCGCGTTTGATCGAAATGCAGAGCGCCGAGTATCTGGCCACTGCGCATCGGGCGTGAGCGCACGCGCGCGTCCTGCGCCGGGGCGCTACAAGATCGGCGCCATCGAAGAAGTGCGCGGGTAGAGCCAGTTTGGCGGCGGCGCGTTGTTGAACGAGATGCCATGGTTGCCTATCTACCCGTGACCCGTGACCCGTGACCCGTGACCTGTGACCCGCCAGCCGATGCTGCCGCCTGTCATGCCGGATGACCTGTTCCTGCCAGCCACTGGCTGCATGACGGCATGGCCGTGACGCTGTCTGCAGCGATCGAACGGCGCGACGACGGCGACAGCCAGGTTGCGCTGGGCACGTTCGCCATCCATCGGCAGAACGAACGCCACGCCATCGCGTCGAGCCATGGCAAGACCTGGCCTGCCGGTGTCGACAGGCGCCGGTAGGGGCCAGACGAACGTATGGCGACAAGGCTCCAGCAATCCATGGCAAACTAATTTCAAAAAATCGCTTGCAATTAAATGGTGCGCTATGTAAATTGCAGCCCATGGACACTGTCACCGCCACCAACGACCGCACCAATGCCCTGCTGCAGCTGGATAACCAGCTGTGCTTCGCGCTGTATTCGGCCAACCTGGCGATGCACAAGCTCTACCGCGGGCTGCTGAAGGATCTGGACCTGACCTATCCGCAGTACCTGGTGATGCTGGTGCTGTGGGAGACCGATAGCCGCAGCGTGTCGGAAATTGGCGAGCGGCTGTATCTGGATTCGGCCACGCTGACGCCGCTGCTCAAGCGGCTACAGAGCGCGGGCCTGGTCACCCGTACGCGCGCCGTCAGCGACGAGCGCCAGGTCATCATTGCGCTGACCGATGCCGGGCGCGCGCTGCGCAGCAAGGCCGGCCGCGTGCCGGAGCAGGTGTTTTGCGCCTCGGCCTGCTCGTTGGACGAACTGCGTCAACTCAAGCAGGAACTGGAAAAGCTACGCTCCAGCCTGGGTGCGGGATAAGCCTGTCCTCGCATCCAATCGCTTGATTCGTTAAATAGCACACTATTTAATCGCTAACAATTTGTTAACCGCGCACTGCGCTCACTCAGGAGAACCACCATGGCCTCACCCGAAAAGATCCTCTACACCGCCCACGCCACTGCCACCGGCGGCCGCGAAGGCCGTGCCGTGTCTTCGGACAATGCACTGGACGCCAAGCTGTCCACCCCGCGCGAACTCGGCGGCGCTGGCGGCGACGGCACCAACCCGGAGCAGCTGTTCGCTGCCGGTTACGCCGCCTGCTTCATCGGTGCGATGAAGGCCGTGGCCGCGCAGGACAAGCTCAAGCTGCCGGGCGAAGTCAGCATCGACAGCAGCGTCGGCATCGGCCAGATTCCTGGCGGCTTCGGCATCGCGGTCGAACTGCGCGTTGCCGTGCCGGGCATGGACAAGGCCGAACTGCAGGCGTTGGTCGACAAGGCCCACCAGGTCTGCCCGTACTCCAATGCCACCCGCGGCAACATCGACGTCACCCTGACGTTGGCCTGATTCCACCCCGGACATCCCCATGAAACCCTACGCATCGTTGCTGTTGGTTGGCACGTTGGCGTCGGCAATCGGCGGCGCGCTTGCCGCGCCGACCGATTCCAGCGCACCGGCCGCCTCACCCAAGGTCCAGGCCTTCCTGGACGCGCTCAACTCCTCCGGCGGCAAGCCGATGGAGCAGCTCACCCCGCAGCAGGCCCGCAAGATACTGGTGGACGCGCAGGCCGGCGCCACGCTGCCGGCCGCCGAGGTCACCCGCAAGACCATCACCGTCGACGGCAAGCCGCTCGGCCTGGTGGTGGTCAAGCCGCCGGGCAGCGCCGGCAAGACCTTGCCGGTGTTCATGTTCTTCCACGGCGGCGGCTGGGTATTGGGAGATTTCCCCACCCATGAGCGGCTGATCCGCGATCTGGCGCGCGCCTCGGGCGCGGCAGCGGTCTACGTGGACTACAGCCCGTCGCCGGAAGCGCGTTATCCGGTCGCCATCCACCAGGCTTATGCGGCCACCAAGTGGGTCGCCGAGCACGGCGCCGAGCTTGGCGTGGACGGCACGCGCCTGGCGGTGGTCGGCAACAGCGTGGGTGGCAACATGGCGACCTCGGTGGCCTTGCAGGCCAAGGCGGCCGGCACGCCGGCACTCCGCTACCAGGTGCTGCTGTGGCCGGTGACCGATGCCGCGTTCGACAACGGCTCCTACCAGCAGTATCAGCAGGGCTATTTCCTCAGCCGCAACATGATGCGTTGGTTCTGGGACAGCTACACCACCGACCCGAAGCAGCGCCGCGAGATCTATGCCTCGCCGTTGCAGGCCAGCGTGGAGCAGCTCAAGGGCTTGCCGCCGACCTTGATCCAGACCGCCGAGCTGGATGTGTTGCGGGATGAAGGCGAAGCCTACGGCCGCAAGCTGGACCAGGCCGGTGTGGACGTCACCGTGACCCGCTACAACGGCTTGATCCACGATTACGGCCTGCTCAACGCGCTCAGCGAGGTGCCGGCAGTGCGCACCGCCATCCGTCAGGCGGGCGATGAGTTGCAGCAGCATCTGGCCAAGTAACCGTGGTCGTTGACCGCTCGGTGTTCGTCAGCCCCTGTTGACGGCGCGTTCGGCAGCCGAAAGTACACCCTTAAAGAGAACTGCCGCGGTCACTTCACGGTGAGCCGGGTGGAGGTGTGTGCCCGCGGCTCGGTGCCCTCGTGTGAGTGTGGATTGCCACAGCAGATACGCCCGGTGCGGCCGCATCGGGCGTATGTGTGTGCGTCGTCTTGCGTGCCGTGCTGGAGCTGGAACAGCCGCAGGCGGTGTCGGATGCGTGACGCAACTGGCTTCTGCGCCAGGCAGCAATGGGTCAAACGCGGTCGATCGCCACGCGACTTTCCGCTAGCGCGTGACTCTTCCGAATGAAGACACGGCGCATCAGGCGATGGTCCTGGACGAGCAAACCCAGCACACGGGTGACGCGTTCAATGCGCCGCGGTGGCAACCACGCTGACAGAGACCGGTGCGTCGTCCTTGGGCGCGGGCGTGTTGAGTTCCAGCATCTGCAACTGTTCGCCCTGGAAGCGGTATTCCAGCGCCTGCTGGATGGCATACAGCGCCTGCGCATGCACGCACACCGCCTGGGCCTGTGTCTCAAGCACCTGATTGCGCTGTTGCATGGTCTGCTCCAGCCGCGCATCCAGTTCCGCGCCACGGCGTTCCAGCTGCGCAGCGCGGCCGGTCATCACCGTCCACATCACGCTGCGGGTGAGGCTGCCGGCCAGATCCTCGGCTGCGGCTTCGACGCTGGCCTCGAAGCGCTCGTCGAATAGAGTTGCTGCTCCCAGCGCCCACGCCCCAGGCTGCCATCCACCTGCGCCAGTGCGCCGGTGCGCAATTGCTCGACCTTGCGTTGCTGACGTGCGCTTCCGGACAGCACATGCACCACACCGCCGAGCGCATCGAAGGTGATGTCGACCACCGAGTGGGCGATGGAGGTCACCGCCGGCATCATCGCGCGGGTGCGTTGTTCGAGCTCGCGCAGCCGTTGCGCATCGGCTGTGCTGACCGGTTGCGCCTGACGGTCGACATTGAGCTCGCCACCGTGAAAGAAAATTTCGCGTGGCGCGCCCTGCTTGCGACGCAGCCAGATGCCGCCGCTGTCGGCCAGCACGTCGTAGGAGGTGCTGACCTCGCATTGCCGCGAAGACAGTTGCGGCTTGGCGGTCTCGGCCTGCGCAGCGCAGGTCGCCAACACAAGCAGCGGCACAAGGATGGCAAGGCGCATGGGAGTGACCGCTGGCTGGGGTTTGCAGCATCCCGCAGCGGCGCGTGAGCTGCATGGGCAGGAAGTCAGGGTGCCGGCGGTGCCGCTCCGACCGGCGGTCGTCGCAAAGCGTGAACCGGGTCGAGCATCGGCGCGATGACGGTATCCAAACGACTGGCTCACTTGATTCTCACGGCGTATGGTGTGAATTATGTTGCATAGCAGCATCGGAGCTCGGCAATGCTCGACACACGTATCGAAAAGGTTGACCTGGCGCTGACCGAAATCGCCCAGGACCCATCGGAAAAGGTGGCGCTGTGGCAATGGGCGTGCCGCGAGATGCTGCACGAAACCCTGATCGGCATGCATCAGTTGTCGCACCTGGCCGGCATCGCCCGCCACGTCGCCAACGACTGGCGCGCGCCGGTGGATGTGATCGCACCGCCGAAGCCTTATCTGGCCGCGTCCGCCTTGGCAGACCGCCGCTTGCCGCAGGTGCTGGATGGGCTGGGCAGCACACAGGACGACAACGACCGCGCCAACCTGTGGCGGCTGCGTTACGCAAGCCTGATCGCCTCGACGCTGCAAGGCATGCAGGCGTTGGCCGAAAAGCACCGTATCGATCGGCAGGCGATGGCGATGGGGCAGTTGAACTGATCGCTGCCCAAGATGCCGCGCGCTGCTGCGCGGCCAGCTGTCACCGGGTTGATGACGCTGCGGAGTAGTGCGCTGGGCCAGGCCGTGCGTCTGTGTCACCGTGTGGTGCGTGCGATTGGTGTGGTCAGCAGCCTTATCGCGCCAGCGTGTGTTCGATGTTTTGTAGCGTCACGCGCGCTTAAAACGGCGGCTGATTCGCGCTTACGGGCCCGGCCTGATTTGATGCGGCTCGCGAAGAATATCTTTTTCCAAATCAAACAACGTGGCGGTGTGCAGTTCATCGCGGGCACATGGCGCTCAAGCACAACACGCAGCACGCGCTTCTTGATCGAAACACGCTGACCGTCCAGGAAACACGCTGACCGTCCAGCCCGCAAAATTCTCGTGATGTGCCGAAGCACCGGTACCTTCAGTGCAGCACGCTCGTATCCTGCAGATGTTGCCAGGCATGTCGCACGATCCAGCGCGCCTGGTCCCACGGCACCGACAGTAGCGGTTGGTCCTGGTAGTACGCATCCTGCAGTACCCGGTACAGCTGCGCTTCGGTGGCGCGCGGATACGCCAGGTAGATGTCGTAACCCAGCATCAGCACGCGGGCGTAATCGGCAAACGCATAGCCGCCCAGATGCCCTTCGGCATGGACGTCGCGCCAGTAGGCGATCTCTGCGTCGACATTGACGGTGCTGCGGGTCAGAACGGCTGCGCTGTGCATGGGTAGAACTCCGTGACCGGGCTACCCCCCTGTGCGGGCACCGTAGCAGCGCCGCCTGTCGCTCACCAGCCCGCGACGACGAGCGGTCGTCGCGGGGCTGGTCAGGCGTGCAGCGATAGGCGTGGCTAGAACATGGCGAGCAGTCACCAGGTAGGTGTGGACGGCGCACGCAGATCGGCGTGGACGCGTGGTAGCCGCCACACCGAGCACCGGCTGCGCCCGCCTGGCGGCGAGCGCAGCGGTTTTGTCAGCCGCTCTCAGCCCGCTGCATGCGTCGGTGCGGCATCAATCCCAGTCGGGCGCGATGGCGTGCGGGTTGGCCAGCCGCTGCCCGCGGTCGAGCGTGGCGATTTCGCCCATGTCCTGCTCGCTCAGGCGCAGGTCCTGCGCTTTGAGATTGCTTTCCAGATTCGCCCGCTTGGTCGACGATGGAATCACCGAATATCCCTGTTGCAGTGCCCAGGCCAGCGTGACTTGCGCCGGGGTGGCGTCGTGGCGCGCGGCAATGGCCAGGAT
Source organism: Xanthomonas sp. NCPPB 4467 (assembly GCF_041475665.2). Taxonomy (NCBI): domain Bacteria; kingdom Pseudomonadati; phylum Pseudomonadota; class Gammaproteobacteria; order Lysobacterales; family Lysobacteraceae; genus Xanthomonas; species Xanthomonas sp. NCPPB 4467. Next base: position 395,080 of record NZ_CM191260.1, read on the forward strand.
CACCGGATCTTTCAGCACCTCGCCCACCGCCAGCGTCATGTAAGAGGTGACGTGGATGCCTTGCTCGCGCAAGAAGGCGATCAACGTGCGGTTCTGCAGGTACGGGTGCACCTCGATCTGGTTGGTGGCAATCGCCTCGGCGCCCAGGATCTCGATCGCCTGCTTGATCAGGGCAATGGTGAAGTTGGACACGCCAATCGCACGTGTCAGGCCCTGCTGCTTGGCCTGCGCCAAGGCTTCCAGATACTCGCGCATCGGTACCTGATCCTTTGGCGATGGCCAATGGATCAGGGTGAGGTCGACATGGTCGGTGCCGAGTTTGCGCAGGCTTTCCTGCAGGCTGGGCTGCAGCGTGTCGCGGCTGAATCGGTCGACCCAGATCTTGGTGGTCACGTACAGCTGGTCGCGCGGCACGCCGGATTCGCTGATCGCCTGACCAACCTGGGCTTCGTTGTCGTAGATCTGTGCGGTATCGATCGCGCGATATCCCAACGCCAGCGCGTTGCGCACCGAGTCGATGACGACCTGATCCTTGAGACGGAAGGTGCCGAGGCCGAATGCGGGGACAGTCATTGTGTTCCTTTTGGGAATGGGGAATGGGGAATCGTAAGAGCCGGTAGAGCGCTGCGCATTGATCAGTCGAGTGCGACGACCGCTTTGCCGAAGTTTTCGCCACGCAACAGGCTGATCAGCCCCTGCGGTGCGGCATCCAGGCCATGCAGCACATGCTCGCGGTACTGGATGCGGCCTTCGCGTAGCCACTGGCCCATTTCGCGCAGAAATGCTGGCATCAGGCGGATGAAATCGTGCTGGATGAAGCCGCGCACGGTCAGCCGCTTGCGCAGCACCTGGCCCATGAAGTCCGGCAGGCGATCGGGCCCTGGTAGTACCTGACCACGGCTGTTGTAGGTGGCGATCACGCCGCAGACCGGAATGCGCGCAAAGTCGTTGAGTTGCGGCAGCACCGCATCGAACACCTTGCCGCCGACATTTTCGAAATAGATATCGATGCCGTCGGGCGTGGCGGCGCGCAACTGCGCGGCAAAGTCGTCGGCACGGTGATCCAGTGCCACATCCACCTGCAACGACTCGTGCAGGTAGCGCACCTTTTCTTCGCCACCGGCAATGCCCACCACACGCAAGCCTTGCAGGCGCGCCAACTGCGCCACCGTGGCGCCAACCGGCCCGCTGGCGGCGGCCACCACCAGCGTCTCGCCGGGCTGCGGCTTGCCGATCTCGTGCAGGCCGGCGTAGGCGGTAAAGCCGGGCATGCCGTAGACGCCTAGCGCGGTGCTCAGCGGCAGGCTGTCGTCCTTGGGCAGTTTGCGCAGCGGTGTTGTCGGGGTGAGCAGGCTATAGGTCTGCCAACCGCCGTGCAGCACCAGCAGGTCGCCGGGCTGATAGTCGGCATGATGCGACTCGACCACTTCGCCGATGGTGCCGCCTTCCATCACCGCATCGATCGCCACGGGCGCCGCATACGACGGGCCATCGTCCATGCGGCCACGCATGTACGGGTCGAGCGACAGGAAGCGGTTGCGCACCAGAATCTGCTCGTGTCCGGTGGGCGGCAGGGCGACTTCTTCGAGACGGAAGTTGCCTGCGTTGGGTTCGCCGTGCGGGCGCGACGCCAGCACGATGCGGCGGTTGGTGATCGATGTCATGCGGAAGATCCTCGCAGGGGAGCCGCGCGTGCGCGGCCGAGGGAGCACAGCCACCGCAGTGGCTGCGCGAATGAATAAACAGGCCGATCTCGCGCTGCGGCGGCGTTACGCGGCAGCCGGTTCCGGCGCGCTTGCCGCGTCCAGTTGCGCAATCTGCTCGGCGCTCAGCGACAGCTGCGCCGCAGCCAGCACATCGTGCAGCTGGGTCACGCTGGTGGCGCTGACGATCGGCGCAGTGAGGCCGGGGCGTGCGATCAACCAGGCCAGCGCGATCTGCGCCGGCGTTGCCTTGTGGGTGGCGGCCAGGTCGTCCAGCGCCTGCAAAATGCGCAGGCCACGCGGGTTGACGTATTGCTTGACCACCGAGGCGCCGCGCGCGCTGCTCTTGCCGGCATCCTCATTGCTGCGGTACTTGCCGGTCAGAAAGCCGCTGGCCAGCGAGTAGTAACTGATCACGCCCAGGCCGCGCTCGCGCACCAGCGGTTCCAGCTCGGCTTCATAGCCGGCGCGGTCGTAGAGGTTGTATTCGGGCTGCAGGCTTTCGTAGCGCGGCAGCGAGTACTGCTCGGAAGTATCCAGCGCATCGCGCAGGCGCGACGCGCTGTAATTGGACGCGCCGATCGCGCGCACCTTGCCTTGTTCGATCAAACGGCCGAACGCGGCCAGCGTGGCTTCCAGCGGAACCGACTCATCGTCTTCGTGCGCCTGGTACAGATCGATCACATCGGTCTGCAGACGCGTCAGCGAATCTTCCACCGCCGCTGCGATGTTCTCCGGCGACAGGCCGGGATGTTCGCTCCACTTGGCGACCTTGGTCGCAATCAGCACCTTGTCGCGCTTGCCGCTGCGTGCAAGCCAACGCCCGATGATGGTTTCCGACTCGCCGCCGCGATTGCCTGGCACCCAGCCGGAGTACGCATCGGCGGTGTCGATCAGATTGAAGCCGGCATCGACGAATGCATCCAGCAAGGCGAACGAGGTCGCCTCATCGGCGCTCCAGCCGAACACATTGCCGCCAAAGACGATCGGTTGAACCTGCAGGCCGGAGCGGCCCAGTGCGCGGGGGTGAGTCATCGTTCAAGCTCCTGATGCGAACTGCCGACAGGATAGTCATGCGCACCGATCATGCGTGTGACATCGATGTGGATTCAGCGTTCCGCCGATCGTGTGCATCGGCTCACAGGATATGAACATCTCGCGTATGCACAGCGATACGAACCACAGCTGAGCGCAGCGATTCGGGCACATGGCAGGCCCCGGGCCGCGTGCTAGGCTCGCGCTACTTTTACCCGGAAGAGGGCGCTGCGATGATCCGCAACAAGCTGGCCTGTGCGTGTGTGATGAGTGTCATGGTGGCGATGAGTGCGCCGCTGGCGATGGCCATGAAGCCGGCCGACAGCGCAAGCCTGCCGGCGCCCGATGCTGCGTTGCAGGCGGCCATCAACGGCAACTGGCGCGACCGTGTGTACGTGCAGCGCGATCAGTACCGTCACCCGGGCCAGACGCTGGCGTTCTTCGGCATCAAGCCGACCCAGACCGTTATCGAGATCACGCCCGGCGGCGGTTGGTATTCGGAAATCCTGGCGCCGTATCTGCGCGAGAAGGGCAAGTACGTGGCAGCGGTGGTCGACCCGGCGTCGGCGCCCGAAGGCCGTAACCGCGATTACGCCCAGCGTGCGCGCGACGATCTGGAAAAGAAGTTCAAGGCCAAGCCCGAGGTGTATGGCAAGCCGGCGTTCGTGTCGTATGTGCCCAAGTCGCCGTCGTTCGGCGTGGACAACTCGGCCGACCTGGTGCTGACCTTCCGTAACGTGCACAACTGGCGCATGGCCGGCAGTGCCGAGGCGATGTTCGCCGGCTTCTACAAGGTGCTCAAGCCCGGTGGCGTGCTGGGCGTGGTCGAGCACCGCGCCAAGACCGACGTGCCGGCCGACGACAAGAGCGGCTATGTCGGTCAGGCGCAGGTGATCGCGATGGCCGAAGCGGCGGGCTTCAAGCTGGCAGGCAAAAGCGAGCTCAACGCCAACCCGCGCGATACCAAGGACTACGCCGGTGGCGTATGGACGTTGCCGCCAAGCAACAGCCACGACAAGGCCGACGATGCCAAGTACAAGGCCATCGGCGAGAGCGACCGCATGACGTTGAAGTTCGTCAAGCAGTAAGCACGTGTCTGCATGCCGGCGAGGTGGCCGGCATGCAGTGGTTGCTACGCATAACAGCTGTCTGTGGCTTGCGGTTACGTATGCATGACCGGCTGCGCAAGAACGCAACGCAGGTCTCTTGCGCGGTTTTCAAAAATCCGGTCCCCGATGCGTGGCAAACCGTTGCCGCTGATCATGGTCGATGTGCACATCTGAGAGACCTGTTCTTTCCCTGTCATGGCACGCCAGCGATCGCACTGCTGGCTGCGCGCATCTTGCCTACGCTACACAGCCACGCGCGGCGATCGCCATGCGCAGCGCTCTCCTTGTCACAGGGCTGTCCATGTTGGTGCTGTTGAACAAACCCTATGGCGTGCTGTCGCAATTCAGCGACCGCTCGCAGCCACCCAAGCGCACATTGGGCGAGTTCGGCCTGCCGCCGGACGTGTACGCGGCGGGCCGCCTGGATCACGATAGCGAAGGACTGTTGTTGCTTACCGACGATGGTGCATTGGCGCATCGGCTCACCGACCCGCGGCACAAGCAGCCCAAGACGTACTGGGTGCAGGTGGAAGGCGAGCCGCAGGAGACACAGCTGCAAGCCCTGCGCGATGGCGTGCTGCTCAACGATGGCCCGACCCGGCCTGCAACCGTGCGCAAGCTCGACCCCGCGCCGGAGCTGTGGCCGCGCAATCCCCCGGTGCGTGCGCGCAAGACCGTGCCCGATGCCTGGCTGGAACTGCAGATCACCGAAGGCCGCAACCGTCAGGTGCGTCGGATGACCGCATCGGTCGGTCTGCCCACCTTGCGTCTGGTGCGGGTGGCGATCGGCGACTGGAGACTGGATGCGCTCGCGCCTGGCCAGTGGCGTGTGGATGACACGCCTGGCCCGCGACAGGGGCGTGGGTCGCGTAGATAGCGCTGGGCTGTTGCGATCACCTCGATGGCGCGATGGCTGCAATCGCCAGTGCTGCGATCGAACTGCGGCGATTGCATGCCTCGTTCAACGAGCGGCTGACGACACGTAGCGAGCAGCTCTCACGTGGGTGTGGATGCCGCACTCGGATCCGGCGTGTACGTGCACGGGTAGTCCATGCTGCACCGAGCACCGAGCACCGAGCACCGGCCGCGCCCGCCTGACGATGGGCGCAGTCGTTTTCTTAGCTGCTCTAAAGCGGCGTAGCGATCCGGCAACGCAGTGGGTTGCTGTGCGGCTGCGTGCCACACGGCGCTGTGCAATGCCTGCCCACAAACGAAAACGCCACGGCGAGAGGCCGTGGCGTTCTGGAGTGCAATCCGCCTGTTCGGCGGACTCGGTGTCTTATTCGACGCCGTCGCTCGGCGTCACTGCAGCGCGGCGCTGGTAGGCGGCGCGACGTGCATTGGCATTGCTGGCGTGTTCGCGATCCAGACGATGCACGTTGCCACCCAGCACCTGCTGACCACGCTGACGCTTGCGATACACCGCATAGCCGATCAGGCCAAGGCCGGCGACGGCCGCTGCCACGGTGATGGCCGGGTTGCGCTTGACCAGCTTGCTGGCCGCCTTGCCGCCGCTGCGCACTGCGCCCAGGGCCACGCCGGTCTTCAGCCATTCGCTGGCGCCCGGACCGAAATGACGCAGGCTGCTGCCGGCGCTACGTGCCTGGTCGCCCGCAGTGGATGCGGCATGACGCAGTTGGTCGCCGGCGGTGCCGGCCAGTTCCAGGGCACGCTCCAGGGCGCGTTCGGTGATCACAGTCAGCTTGCTCATTGAAGGCGTTTCCTTTCCGAGTACGTGACCTGCAGTCTGTGGCCAATGGCGTATAGGCGGCGTTAGCGGCAGTAAGCGCCGTTTGGCTAACGGTTAAAAAGCGCTGTTGCCTGCGTGCAAGAGAGATGCCGCTTCGCATTGCACGACCAACGCGCGGCCGTCCCCTCACCCCAGCCGCTCTCCTGGCGGGCGAGGGGCTACAGCAAGGCGGATCAGGTGCCGCGGGGTTTTGCGCGATGGGTTGCGGCGGCTGTCCAGGGGTCGTCTGGCCATGGATGCCTGGGATACCGCCCCTTCATTTCTTTTTTGACGTCCGGATAGGTGGTGGCCCAGAAGCTTTTCAGATCCTGGGTGACCTGCAGTGGGCGTCCGCCGGGCGAGAGCAGGTGCAGGGTCAGCGGGATGCGGCCATCGGCAATGCGCGGGGTTTCGGCCAGGCCGAACAGTTCCTGCAGCTTGACCGCCAGCACCGGCGGCAGCGGTTGCTGGGTGTGGTCGACTGCGTAGCTGATCTGGCGTTCCATGCCCGACGGCACGCTGATGCGGGTGGGAGCGTGGCGGTCGATGGCCTGGCGGCGTTCCCACGGCAGTGCGGCCTTGAGCGCTTCGCCCAGGCTGGACTCATCCAGCGCGTCGAGCCGGGTCTTGCCGGCCAAGGCCGGACGCAGCCAACGGTCCAACGAGGCGAGCAGTGCGGCATCGGAGAGATCGGGCAGCTCCAGCTCGGGCATCCACACCCGCAGCGACAACACACGCGCGCGCCATTGCTGCAGGGTCTCGGTCCAGGGCAGGGCATCCAGGCCGAGCTGGCGCACCGCCTCGGTCAGGGCGCCGGCCGCCTGCGCGGGATCGACGCGGCCGGCGGGGCGGCTATCGAGCACGATGCGGTCGAAGCTGGATTGCCGGCGCGCGACCAAGGCGCGTTTGTCGGCGTCCCACTGCACCACGTCCTGCTGCACGAAGCGCTCGGGCAGGCTGCGGCGCAGATACGCCTCGTCGACCGGAGCGGCGCGCAGCAGCAGGGCGTCCCTGGCCTCGTAGCGTAGTTCGCTGGCGACCAGCCACGGTTCGCCGCGCAGGTCGCTGTGGTCAAACAAACGCGCGCTGCGGCCGTTGGCGAGCAGATAGCGCAACGGGTCGGTGGGGTGGCGTGCGGCGATGCGGTCGGGGAAGGCATGCGCGAGCAGGTCGCCCAGCGCGTGCGCCTCCACGCTGGTGGGTGGGGCGGTGTCGCAGCGCAGTCGGCGGCGCCATTGTTTGGCGGCGCTGTCGATCGCGGCCAGGCCACCGCGGTTGGCATCGGGCGCGCTACGGCCCTGGCGAAATGCCGCCAATGCGCGCCAGCGTGCGGCCAATCCATCGCCGCCCTGCCGCAGCGGGTCGCGCGCTTCCAGCAACGCGGCCAGGTCGCAGGCCAGTGCCAGGCGCGATGCAGCGCCGGCCTGCGCCAGCATCGCGGCCAGACGCGGATGCGTGCCCAGCGCCAGCATGCGGCGGCCCAGCGCGGTGATGCCGCCGCTGTCGCTGAGCGCGCCCAGCCGTTGCAGCAATTCGCGCGCGGCCGCCAGCGCGCCGGTGGGCGGGGCATCGACAAAGCGCAGCGCATCGCTGCCCCAGGCGGCCAGTTCCAGGGCCAGGCCGGCCAGTTCCACCTGGGTGATCTCGGCGCGCCGTTGCGGTTCCAGGCGCTGCGATTGCGGCCACAGCCGGTAAGCCCAGCCGCTGGCCACGCGTCCGGCACGGCCGGCGCGCTGGTCGGCCGATGCCTGCGAAATGGTGGCTACATCCAGCCGCGAAAAGCCGCTGTTGGGGTCGTAGTGCGGCTCGCGCGCCTGGCCGCTGTCGATCACCGCGCGCACGCCGGGCAAGGTCACCGACGACTCGGCCACGTTGGTGGCCAGCACCACGCGGCGGCGGCCCTGCGCATCCGGCTGCAGCACCTGGCTTTGCGCCTCCACCGACAACTCGCCGTGCAGCGGCAATACCTGGATGGCCGGGTCCAGTGCGTCCTGCAAGGCGCCTTGCACGCGCGCGATCTCGCGTTGGCCGGGCAAAAACACCAGCACATCGCCGGGATGGGTGAGCAGGGCATGCTCCACGGCGCGCCGCGTCTGTGGTTCCAGCGCTTCGTCGCGGCGCGCGGGGAAATGTGCGATCTCCACCGGAAAACTGCGCCCGGCGCTGCTCAGGCGCGGCGCATCCAGAAAGCCGGCCAGCCGCTCGCCATCCAACGTGGCCGACATCGCCACGATGCGCAGGTCCTCGCGTACCTGTGCCTGCACGTCCAGCGCCAATGCCAGGCCGAGGTCGCCGGCCAGATGGCGTTCGTGGAATTCGTCGAACAGCAGCGCGCCCACGCGTTCCAGCATCGGGTCGTCCTGGATCATCCGGGTCAGGATGCCTTCGGTGACCACTTCGATCCGGGTACGCGCGGAAGTCTTGTTTTCGAAGCGGATGCGGTAACCCACCGTTTCGCCGACCGGCTCGCCCACCTGGCGTGCCATGAACAGCGCAGCGCTACGTGCGGCCACCCGGCGCGGCTCCAGCATCACGATGCGGCGGCCGGCCAGCCATGGCGCATCCAGTAACGCCAACGGCACCTGGGTGGTCTTGCCGGCACCGGGCGGGGCTTCGAGCACCAACCGCGGATGGGCGGCAAGGCTATCGCGGATTTGCGGCAGCAGCGGGGCGATGGGGAAGGCAGGTTCGGTCATGCGCGGCAAGGATACGGGCCTGCTCGCGCCGGTGCGATGGTCGGGGAGGCAGGTGAAGCCTGTCAGGGAGTGGCGTAGGACCTGTCGGCAACGCAACTGTTTGGGCTTGCCGCCAGCGCTCGCTGCCCGGCAACGTGCGGCGGACCAAGAGCCTTGCGTGCACAAAGATGTGCGCCATTTAGCCGCTCCGGCAGCGTCCGCTCGGTCTGCTGCGCGGTGGGCCGGACGCGTGCAAATGCAGGGGGCTTTTCTGCTTCAGAGTGCATGGCCGGCGTCGATAACCCGGTTGAACCCGTCACTGGATCGACCATGTCCACCCCCTCCCCGCGTTTTGTCAGTCTGCAAAGCAAGCTGTTGGGCGCCCTTGCGCTTGGCCTGTCGATCATCCTGTTATGCGCACTCGGCGGCCTGGGCTCTGCCTGGCTGAGCCTGTCCGGCAAGGTGCCGGTGGAAGTGGCGCAGGCTTCGGCCAGCGAAGCACTCACCCGCGATTTCCGCCTGCAGGTGCAGGAATGGAAGAACGTGCTGATCCGTGGCCGCGACCCCGCACAGCTCGAAAAACATCTGACTGCCTTCCGCGACAAGGGCAAGAGCGTGCAGGGCACGGTCGCCTCACTGGCAGGCGCGCTGGCCGATCCGCAGGCGCGTGCGCTGGCGCAGGACTTTGCCAAGGCGCACCTGGAACTGCAGGCCAGCTACGAAGCGGCGTTGGGCAAGTTTGCCGAGTCCGGTTACGACACCCAGGTGGGCGATCAGCTGGTCAAGGGCAAGGACCGCGCGCCCAGCCAGACGCTGGAGGCGTTGGTCGCGCGCAGTAAGGCGTTGGCCGATGCGGCCGTGCTGGCAAGTTCGCAATCGGCGCAGCGCATGCTGGTGTATTCGGCACTGGCCACCATTGCCGCCGCACTCTGTCTTGTGGCGGTGTTGGGGTGGTGGATCCGGCGCTCGATCGTGCGGCCCATCGAAAACGTCGCGCGTGCGGCACGCCTGGTGGCGGTCGGCGATCTATCCGCGCACGCTGCGGTCAGCAACCGCGATGAAATCGGCCTGCTCGGCCAGGCAATGGGGCAGGTGGTCAACACGCTCACCGATGTCTCCAGTGCGCAGGCGGACATGGCGCAGCGCCACGACGCCGGGCAGATGAGCTACCGCATGGACGCGCAGGCGTTTCCCGGCGCTTACGGCCGCATGGTCGATGACACCAACGGGTTGATCGGCGCGCAAGTGGGCCTGATCGGCACCATGCTGCAGGTGATGCAGCATTACGCGGTGGGCGACATGTCGGTGGACATGCCGCGCCTGCCCGGCGAAAAGGCGCAGATCACCGATGCGATGGACACCACCAAGCGCAACCTGGCTGCCATCAATGGCGAAATTCGTGGCCTGGTGGACGCCGCTGCGGCCGGCGATTTTGCCACCCGCGGCAATGCCGCTGCCTACAAGTTCGAATTCCGCGGCATGGTCGAGGGCCTCAATGGCCTGATGCAGAACGTGGACCAGAATCTGGGCGAGTTGTCGCAGCTGCTCAAGGCCATTGCCGATGGCGATCTGACCGCGCGCATGCGCGGCAACCAGCAGGGCGTGTTCGCGCGGATGCGCGACGATGCCAACGCCACCGTGCAACGCCTCACCGATATCGTTGGCGATATCACGCTGGCCGCGCAGACCATCCGCACCGCCTCGGCAGAAATCGCCGCCGGCAACAGCGATCTGGCGCAACGCACCGAACAACAGGCCGCGAATCTGGAAGAAACCGCCGCCTCGATGGAAGAGCTCACCTCGACCGTGCGCCAGAACTCCGACACCGCGCAGCAGGCCAGCCGGGGTGCGCAGGCCGCTGCCGAGATCGCCGGCCGTGGCGGCGAGATGGTCGCCAGCGTGGTCGATACCATGGGCGAGATCGAAGTGTCGTCCAGGAAGATCGCCGAGATCATCAGCGTCATCGACGGCATCGCGTTCCAGACCAATATCCTGGCGTTGAACGCGGCGGTGGAAGCGGCGCGCGCCGGCGAACAGGGCCGCGGCTTTGCCGTAGTTGCTTCGGAAGTGCGCGCGCTGGCGCAGCGCTCGGCCGGGGCCGCCAAGGAGGTCAAGCAGTTGATCGATGCATCGGTGGAGAGCGTGGCGCGCGGGAGCGCACGCGTGGATCAGGCCGGACGCACGATGCAGGACATCGTGCAATCGGTGCAGCAGGTCACCACGCTGATCGCCGAGATTTCCGCTGCCTCGCGCGAGCAATCGTCGGGCATCGAACAGGTGGCGCGCACCGTCAACGACATGGACGAAACCACCCAGCGCAATGCCGCGCTGGTGGAAGAAGCCTCGGCCGCTGCACGTGCGATGGAAGAACAGGCAGTGGAGCTGAGCGAAGCGGTGTCGGTATTCCGCCTGGATGCACGCAAGCCGCGGTTGGTGGCGGCTGCATGAGGGCGGCGCACAGCCGCTGCGTCGCCGACAGGTGCGCGGTGGGGTTGCGGTGCCGGCAAGAAGGGCGACGTCTGCACGCCGGTTTCTGCGCGCCGCGCATTGCCGCCTGATCACGGCTTGCTGGGTGGTGTGGGTTGCATCATGGCGCGGTAGTGGCGATGGATCGCCGCAGCTGCGTCGCCTGTTTCAGCGGCCTGGCGATGCGGGCGGCTCCACATCGCCCGGGTACTGCCTGCCGAAGCATTTTTCCAGGCGTTGATCGCGCTCGCGCTGGTTGCAGGGCTGGCGTAAGGCCCCGGTCATGGATAACGCTGCGCGCGCCACGCCGGAGCGGAAGGCCCAGGTCTGCTGCACTTCGCCACCATCCGGTGCCCAGGCCTGGTTGAAGCGCGTGGTGTCCACCGGCAATGCATCCGGCGGCGTGAGCAGGCGCTGGCTGCGTGCGGCGATCACCGGCGTGAGACGCGGATGGGCGGCAAGGCTATCGCGGATCTGCGGCCGCAGCGGGGCGATGGGGAAGGCAGGCTCGGTCATGCGCGGCAAGGAGACGTTTCTGCTGCATGGAGTGCGACAGAGACCTGTGCGCGACTGTCGGCAGCCCGCTGCGTTCTGGCTTATCGCATACAGCGCACGAAACGCTCCACGCCGCAGCGAAGCGTCGGGTGCGAGATGCGTAATCGCAGCGCTAAATCAGAAATCCCCGCATCCCACTTCGGTCAGCGTCTCTCCACAATCAGCAGGCCACTCCGCCAATCCAGAGACGCTATGAACGACTACGGTTCTTATCGCTACCTGCCTGCCGATGGTTGGTACGCCACCTATCCCCAAGTGACCGATACCAACGAGGTGCGCGTCTTCCAACGTGTGGCGCTATGGCGGGTTGCCCCGCACGGCAACATCGTGGGTCTGATCTCCTCGCCCGACGGCGGCCAGGAGGACGTCGAGTCGCAGCTTCTCAGTGCCCCGCGCGGACAAGGCGTCCACTACATCCACATGGATGATTTGACCGAACAAGAACGCGAGCAGATCCGCCACAGACGTTTCAGCTGATCGCACCTGCTGCGTTTTCGGCGCGCTCACGCGTGATCTGACCACTACGGGACGGATGGCGCATGGTCATCCGCACCGTAGTGGTGAGGCAGGTCGTGCATGCCGTTCTCGACAGTACTCTTGTGCCGACAACGAGCATCCGCTGGACAAGCGCCAGCGGCCAAGCCCGTGCGCTGAAGATCACCCCGCTTCGCGTACCCGGGCGGTGAGGCCTTTGAGGAAGGCGCGCAACAGTTGGTCGCCGCACGGGCGGAAGTTCTTGTGGCCGGGCTGGCGGAACAGGGCCGACAACTCCGGCTTGGACAACGGGAAGCCGGCGCCGGCGAAGATGGCGTGCATGTCCACATCCTTCAGTTCGAAGGCCACACGCAGTTTTTTCAGCACCAGGTTGTTGCCGACGCGAGTTTCCAGCGGGCGGACCGGCTGGCTTTCGTCGCGGCCGCGGAAGCGCAGCACCAGGCCATCGAGAAAGCGCGCCAGCATCGCATCGGTGCAGGGCTCGAAACCGGGCTCGTCTTCCTTCTTCAGCCAGGCCTGTACCTGCGGCTTGTCGAGCGCGAACTCGGGGTCGGCCAGGTGAGTGATTTCCACCACCTTGTCGTCGCTGAGGTCGAGCATGTAGCGGATGCTGCGCAGTACATCGTTGTGGATCATGACAATTCCGGAGCCCCGGCCTGTCGCCGGAAAGGCGTCATTCTACGGGGCCGGGACGGAACGCGGCGTGTGTCGCGCCGCTCCGAGGCTGCTCGGAAGCGGCTGACAAGGCCTTGCGAGCAGTCGTTGTATGCAAGCGGTCGGTGCGCGGCAGTTGCAGGTCGAGCGGTATCGCCGGCCCACGGACCGATCGCGCCGCCTGGCGGGGGAGCGCAGTTGGTCTGAGCGCTCCTCAGCTGCCGCGATAAGTGGAATACCCGTACGGCGACAGCAGCAGCGGCACATGGTAATGGCCGTCGTCGGCAATGCCGAAGGCGATGGGCACCTGTTCAAGGAACGGGGGGGCGGCCAGTGCCGTGCCGGTGGCGCGCCAGTAGCCGGCCACGTCGAATTCCAGCCGGTAGCGGCCGGGGGGCAGGGTCAGGGCGGCCAGCGCCGGGCAACGCCCGTCCTGGTCGGTGACCGCTTCCAGCTGCAGTGTGTCGCCGGCGAACAGGCGCAGCGGGACGCCAGCGGCAGGCCGGCCATTGGCGGTGTCGAGCACATGGGTGGACAGGCTGCTCATGCCACTGCCTGGGTCGGTTGCGGCCACTGGCCGAGGAATTCGGGTTGGTCGTAGGCCAGATAGCTGTCGACGATGGCCTGGCGGTCGTCCAGGAACAGCTGGTCTGCCACCGCGCGGGCCAGCCGCGGCAAGGCGACCTTGAGCCCGGACAGCGCTGCGGCCGAGGGGCCGTGGTTGATCAGCGCCGAATAGTTGAAGGCGAACAACCCGTGCAGTAGTGCGGCGTCGTCCGGCGTGCGTGGCAGCAGTTCGAAGCCCGGCCCCAGGTACGGGTGTGCATCGAGCACCGGGTTGGCCTGGCCCGGCGGTGCTTGATAGCGGTCTGCCCAACAGGCAATGCGGCCGGATAGCGCGGCCAGCTCCGGGCGCAGCTGCGGGTCGGTGACCAGGCCAGTGGCCACGGCCAGGAAATCGAAGCGGTGTTCGCCGTGCGGGGTACGCACCACCACCGCGCCATCGCGCTCGGCCACCTCCAGCCACGGCGCGCCCAGGTGCAGCGCAAAGCCAGGGTGCGCGCAGGCGCGCCGGAAGGTGTCGTTTGTGGGCGGTTGGTTGTGTGCGAAGAAGCTGGCCATCATCCGGTACTTGTCCGCATCGGGCAGGGTCAGAAACCGCGGAATGATGCCGGCCTGCTCCATGTGGCGGAACGGGTTGATGCGCGGCAATTCACTGCGGCGCACGAACACTTCGGCCGTGGCGACGCCTTGGTCCAGCGCAAAACAGGCGTTGTCGAATGCCGATGCGCCGCCGCCGAGAATGCCCACGCGCTTGCCGGCAAGCGCGGCGAAGTCGATGTGGCTGGAGGTGTGTGCGTAGCGGTGGCTGGGCAGGGCACGGCCGATCCAGTCCGGCACCACCCACTGGCCGCCGCCCTGGATGCCGGTGGCCAGGATCAGCTTGCGCGTCAGCAGCGGCGCGCCCATTGTCAGATGCAGCCGGTGGATGCCGGGCGCGACCTCCGGTTCGACGCGCGCCAGTTGCGTGGCGTTGCGCACCGGCAGCCGCAGCGCCGCGCGGTACCAGCGCAGGTAGTCCATCCAGCGGGCGCGCGGAATCTTGTCCAGCGTGTCCCAGGCGGCGCTGCCGTGTTGCGCCTCCCACCAGGCGCGGAAGGTCAGCGACGGCACGCCGAGGTCGATCGAGGTGATCTGCTTGGGTGTGCGCAAGGTTTGCATACGTGCATAGGTCACCCAGGGGCCTTCCTGGCCGGCGGGGTTTTCGTCGATGACCAGCACGTTGTGCACGCGCTCGCGTTGCAGTGCGAACGCCGCGCCCAGACCGCTCTGGCCGGCGCCCACAATCACCACGTCGTAGACATGCCCGGCCGGATGCACGCGCGGTTGCACCCAGGCATCGCCGCCGTGGGCCAGACGTTGTAGGTCGCGGGCGAGCTCGCGTTCGAGTTGGGCCAGGCTCATGGCAGTACCTCCAGGCGCAAGTGGACGATCTTGCCGATCTCGGCGAGGGCGGTGGCGATCTCGGCGTCGCGCGAGGCATCCAGGCGCTGCTCCAGCGCGGCCAGAATGCCGGCCTTGTCGTGCAGCCGCACGCAGATCACGAACGGGAAACCGAAGCGCTGGCGATAGGCCTGATTAAGCGCATGGAAGCGGGTGAATTCGTCCTCGCTCAACCGATCAAGACCGGCCGAGGCCTGCTCGGCCGCCGAGGCGGCGGTGAGCGTGCGGTCGATGGCCGCCTTGCCGGCCAGCTCCGGATGCGCGCGAATCAACGCGACCTGATCTTGCGGCGATGCATCGAACACCACCTGCATCAAGCCGCGATACACATCCTCGAACGGGCGACGGCGCGCGGCGCGCTCCACCACCCACGGCGAATGTTCGAACACCTCGCGATACCGCGCGACGAAGGCGGCATCGTCCAGCATACGGTCGTCGAGCGCGTTCATGCGTGAGTCCCTTGCAGCGACACGTGCGCGGCCACCACTTTCCAGCCATCGGCAAAGCGCACCCAGCTCTGACTCTGGCGACCGCGCGCGCTGCTGCCCTCGCGGACGAATTCGGCATGCGTGGTCGCGCAGTCCTGGCCATAGCTGTGCACTTCCACGTGCATGAGCTGGCGTTGCGGCGAGCCGCCGCGGCCGCTGCGAAACGCGCGGATCGCGTCGATGCCGTACAGCACCTCGCCCACGCCATACCGCACGGTGCTGGGCGCTGCATGAAACAGCGCATCCATCGCGGCGATGTCATCGCGCATCAATGCGCTTTCGTAAGCGTGGAAGGCGGCGGTCACCTGCGCGATCACCTCGGGCAGATCGATGTCGGCAGTGACAATGCTCATGCCGGATGCACCTGCAGCCAGTGGTGCGCGATATCGATGCGCCGCGCCACCCAGGCATCGCCGCTGGCCAGCACGTGATCGACAAAGCGCGCCAGTGCGGCCGCGCGTGCGGGCTTGCCGACGACGCGCCCGTGCAGACCGATCGAGAGCATGCGCCCGCCTTCGCTGCGCAACTGCTCGAAGCTGTCGCGCAGATAGCGAAAGAACGGTTCGCCATCGGCAAACCCGTTGTAGGCGACGAACTTCATGTCATTGGCATCCAGCGTGTACGGCACGATCAACTGCGCGCGGCCGTGGCGGGTGTCGTAATACGGCACATCGTCGGCATAGCTGTCGGCGTCGTAGACAAAGCCGCCTTCTTCGACAACCAGGCGCGCGGTGTTGGGGCTGGTGCGGCCCTGGTACCAACCCAGCGGACGGCTGCCGGTGACGCGGGTGTGCACCGCGATCGCCTGCGCGATATGCGCGCGCTCGGTGGCTTCGTCGATGTGTTGGTAGTCGATCCAGCGCAGCCCGTGGCTGGCGATTTCCCAGTCGGCGGCCTGCATCGCGGCCACTGCGTCTGGATTGGCGGCCAGTGCGTTCGCCACGCCGAACACGGTCACCGGCACCGCGCGCGCAGTGAACAGCCGATACAGCCGCCAGAACCCGGCGCGGCTGCCGTATTCGTACAGGCTTTCCATGGCCATGGCGCGTGCGCCGGTTTGGGCGTGTGCGCCGACCATTTCCGACAGAAATGCTTCGGATGCCGCATCGCCGTTGAGCACGCAGTTTTCTGCGCCTTCTTCGTAATTGATGACGAACTGCACGGCGATGCGCGCGCCACCCGGCCACTGCGCAGCTGGCGGGGTGGCGCCGTAGCCGACCAGGTCGCGCGCCGCGCTCATGCAGCGGGCTCCGCATGCCAGGCCGCCAAGGCGGCTTCCACTGCCAGGCCGGGCGTGCAGGCGTAGCCTTCGGCACGCAGCACCGCCTCCAGCGCGGCCAGGGTGAGCAGCACCTTGTGCTTCATCGCGTTGTAGCCCATCGCGCCGATGCGCCAGATCTTGCCTTGCAGCGGGCCGAAGGCGGTGCCGATCTCGATCTCGAAATCCTCGCGCATACGCCGCCGCACCCCGTCGTTGTCGATACCCGCCGGGATCACCACACCGGTCACGTTGGTCATGCGATGCGCCGCGTCGCCGAACACCTCCAGACCCATCGCGGTGATGCCGGCGCTCACCGCACGGCCGGCGGCGGTGTGGCGCGCGAACCGCGCGGGCAGGCCTTCCTGCAGCGCGACGCGTGCGCATTCGCGTGCGCCGTACAACATGGTGGTGGCTTCGGTGTGGTGGTTGAGGCGCTTGTCCGACCAGTAATCCATGATCATCGCCAGATCGAAATAATTCGATGCGATGCGTGGCCCGGTGCCGTTGACGATGTCGTTGCGCACGATGCCGCGTTCGACATGCCGGCGCGCAAAGATCGCTTCGGCCGCGCGCTCGGACACGGTGATCGGTGCCGAGCCGGACGGCCCGCCCAGGCATTTCTGCAGGCCGCCGGTGACCACGTCCACGCCCCAGCGGTCGCTGGCGATCTCCATGCCGCCGATGGTGGCGGTTGCATCCACGTAACTCAGCGCGCCGGCCGCGCGGCACAGTGCGCCCAGGCCATCGAGCGGCTGCGCCATGGTGGTGGAGGTGTCGCCGTGCACGGTGGCCACCAGTTTGGGCGCCACCCGTTCGATCGCCTCGGCAATGGCGGCCAGCGGCACCACCTCGCCCCATGGTGCATCCACGCTGTGCACGTCGGCTCCGAGGCGCTGCAGGATTTCGGTAAGCAACAAGCCGAAGCGGCCGAAGTTGATTACCAGCACGCGGTCGCCCGGTTGCACCAGCGATACCAGCGCCGCTTCGATGCCGGCACGCGCGGTGCCGTCGACCAGAAACGTCCAGCGGTTTTCGGTGCCGAACAATGGCCGGTACAGCGCCATCACCTCGTTCATGTAGGTGGTCATTTCCGGGTCGAACTGGCCCAACAGATCGGCCGCCATCGCACGCAGCACGCGTGGATGCGCATTGACCGGGCCGGGGCCCATCAACAGGCGTTGTGGTGGGTCGAGTTCGCCAAAGGTATGCAGGTGGCGCAGATCAGGTGACAAGGGGGTCTCCCAGGTGTTCGATGAAGTGGCGCATGACCGCCAGGGCGACCTCGGCATCGGCCGGGTCGACGTGTTCGTCCGGATGATGGCTGATGCCGCCGGCGCAGCGCACGAATAGCATCGCGGTTGGGCAGAGTGCGGCCATCGTCATCGCGTCGTGGCCGGCACCGGAGACCAAACGCCGCGGGGCGATGCCTTGCGCGGCGACAGCGTGGTCGAGCCGGGTCATCAGCGTCGGTGCGCATGGGCTGGCGGCGAGGGTTTGCAGCGGGTCGATGGCGATGGCGATGCCGCGCGCTGCGCCGATACGCGCCAGTGCCTGTTCGATGGCGCGCACCGCGGCATCGCGAGTGGCGTCGTCGCCGGCGCGCACGTCCAGCGTGCAGTCCACGCGGCCGGGCACCACGTTGACGGCGCCGGGTGCGAGCTGCAGCTTGCCGACGGTGGCGACCAGATCGTTGCTGCCATCGCGCGCGATGCGCTCGATCGCCAGCAGCGCCTCGGCCGCAGCGCTCAAAGCATCGCGACGCAGCGCCATCGTGGTGGTGCCGGCATGCCCGGCGCGGCCGTCGAAGCGCAGCGCGAAGCGGCGTTGCGCGGCGATCGCGGTGACGATGCCCACCGGCAGGCCGTCGGCTTCGAGCACCGGGCCTTGTTCGATATGGGTTTCCAGATACGCCAGCACGCTGCCCGGCGTGCGTGCGGCGTGCTGGATGTGCGCGATATCCATGTCCCAGTCTGCCAATGCGGTGGCGACGTCGATGCCGGCGGCGTCGGTCACCGCCAACGTGGTCGGGTCGAGCGTGCCGGCCACCGCACGGCTGCAGAACATCGAGGCCGGAAAGCGCGAGCCTTCTTCGTCGCCGAACGCGATCACTTCGATGGCGAATGGCAGGCGCCGCGCTTGCGCGTGCAGTGCGGCGACGCATTCGATGCCGAGCAGGATGCCGAGCGGGCCGTCATAGCGGCCGGCATCGCGCACGCTGTCCAGATGGCTGCCGATCAGCAGCGCGGGTGCGTCGGCCTGCGTGCCGTCGTAGCGGCCGATCAGGTTTGCCGCCGCGTCCAGGCGCACCTGCATGCCGGCCTGGCGCATCCACGTGCTCACCTGCGCGATGGCAGCGCGGTGCGCCGGGCTGAGCCAGGCGCGGAACAGTCCCTGGGGTGTGTCGCTGTAGGGCGCGACGCCCAGCGCATCGCAACGCGCCACCGCACGTGCGCCGGAGCCGCTGTCCGGTGAGAGGCGCTGGGTGCTCAGCATAGGGCGTGGTGCGGGTGAGCCGATCCACAGGCGCTGTACGGACCGCGATGCCATAGCGACTGATGCATGGAGCCTCCGCAGGCGGTAGGGAAGGGCGAGGCATCGCCGGGCGATGGCGTGCCCGGACGATGGCGTGGCGACAGGCGCTTACCGAGCGGGCAGCGCATTGAGATCGACTATACGAACCACCCCCGTCACCCCAAAGCGGTTTTTTTAGGGTCACGCGTTGCAAAAAATGCGACAGGCACCGTGGCCATGCGTCCCCTCTCCCATCGGGAGAAGGGGCCCGAAGGGCGGATGAGGGGACGCCGCAGAGAGCTGTCAGTCCCTGCAAAGACAAACGCCTCGCCACGCGTCTATAGAAGCGAGGCACCGCCTGCTTCGCCAAGCCCTCCTTCCCCAACCCCCGCTCCGCGCCCCGGCCCACACTTGCGGCGCGGGCGCACCAATGCACGCACGCCAGTGGCGCGCACGCCGTACCTTGGAGCCCCGCGGGAGAAGGACAATCACTGCGACGCCTCGAATCCAAACGGCTGCTACAGTCGGCGCATTCCATGAAAGAGATTCACCAATGGCGCGCGACAATTTCAAGGATTTGTTGGCGCTGATCGCCATCGTCCGCGAAGGCAGCTTCACCCGGGCCGCAGCCACGCTGGGCGTCTCGCAGTCGGCGTTGAGCCATACCATCCGCGGGCTGGAAGCCACCCTCGGCTTGCGCCTGCTGACGCGCACCACCCGCAGCGTGGCGCCCACCGAGGCGGGCGAGCGTCTGATTCAGACGGTGGCGCCGCGATTTACGGAGATCGAAGACGCGCTGTCGGCGCTGAGCGAAATGCGCGATACCCCTGCAGGCAACGTGCGCATCACCGCCACCGACTATGCCGCGCGCGCGATCCTGTGGCCCAAGCTGTCCAAGCTGCTGCAGCAATATCCCGACATCAACGTTGAAATGGTGATCGACAATGGACTGACCGACATCGTTGCCGATCGCTACGATCTTGGCGTACGTCTGGGCGACCAGGTCGAAAAGGACATGATCGCCGCGCGCATCGCGCCGGACATGCGCATGGCGCTTGTTGCATCGCCGTCGTACCTGGCGCGCCGGCCGCTGCCAAAAACGCCGCAGGACCTCACCGCGCATCGCTGCATCAACCTGCGTATGAAAACCGCCGGTGGCATCTATGCCTGGGAGCTGGAGAAGGACGGCCGCGAAGTCATCGTGCGCGTGCAGGGCCAGCTGACCTTCAACGGCACCTATGAAGCGGTGGACGCGGCCGTCGATGGTTTCGGCATCGCGTTCGTGCAGGAGGATCTTGCCCGCCCACATATCAAGGCCGGACGCCTGCGCTGGATCATGAAGGATTGGTCGCCCACCTGGCCGGGCCTGCATGCGTTCTATCCCAGCCGCAGGCATTCTTCGCCAGCCTTCAATCTGGTGCTGGATGCATTGCGTTACAAAGGCTGATGGGTATGCGTGGTGGTTGAACGTGCGCAGTTGTCGTGCGAATGGTTGGGCCTGCTTGGATCGGCGAGGCGTTGCTGAGATGAGTCGCACCCCGTGCTACGAACAGCGCGCAGACCCCAAAAAAGCTCCCGCCGGCGGATAGCGTCTACAAGATGATGTCTGCACGGATGCGCCACCCTCATGCGCATCCGGTATTCCGATCTGTACCCGCATAATTGCGCCGTCGAACTGCAGCGCATCGCGCGCCGCGCCACGATCAGCCTGCGGCCACGCTCATGAGTGCACCTCATAAGCCCGTGCTGCGCAGGTGTCTTACTCGGCGCAGGCAGACCACGTAACCTGCGCAACCTCCAGACACGCGCATGCCTGCGCCGCAATCATGCGCTGCATCACGTTTGTCGTGCGGCCGAAGCAGGCGCGGGCCGATGCGGTCCATCGCCGCCCGTGGCGCTTCCATCCCGAACAGCACACGCGCATCGCGCCCTCGCGATGCGCCCTGTGTCTTGTCTCCTACCTAAGGCTTCCCCATGCCAGCCAACACCTTGACCACCGACACAGCCCAACCCGATACCGTCGTTGCGACCCGCCAGACCTGGAGCGCGGTCGGCTCGATGTCGCTGTGCGTTGCGCTGCTGATCGCATCGGAATTCATGCCGGTGAGCCTGCTGACGCCGATTGCTGCGGACCTGCACGCAAGCGCCGGCATGGCCGGGCAGGCGATCTCCATCTCCGGCCTGTTTGCAGTGATTGCCAGCCTGCTGATCGCGCCGCTGTCGTCGCGTTTGAACCGGCGCCATGTATTGCTGGGTCTGAGCGCGGTGATGTTGCTGTCGTTGTTGTTGATTGCCAGCGCGCACAGCTTTGGCATGTTGATGGTCGCGCGTGCCTTGCTCGGCATCACCATCGGTGGGTTCTGGGCGCTGTCCACCGCCACGGTAATGCGCATCATGCCCGAGCATGCCGTGCCCAAGGCATTGGGCATCGTATTTATCGGCAATGCCGTTGCGACTGCCTTTGCCGCACCGCTGGGCAGTTACCTCGGCGCCATCATCGGCTGGCGTGGTGTGTTCTGGGGCATGGTGCCGTTGGTGGTGCTCGCCATTGCCTGGCAATGGCGCAGCCTGCCGTCGATGCCGGCGCAAGGTGCCAGTTCGCTGCGCGATATCGCTCGCTTGTTGAAGCGCCGCTACGTCGCTCGCGCGATGCTCGCGGTGATGCTTGGCTTTGCTGGCGCATTCTCTGCATTCACCTACTTCCGCCCGTTCCTGGAAACCGTCGCGCAGGTCGATGTGTCGCAGCTGTCATTGCTGTTGCTTGGCCTGGGCCTTGCCGGCTTCGTTGGCACCTATGCGGCCACCGCGCTGGTCGCCAAGCGGCTGTTCGGCCTGCTCAGCGTGTTGCCGGCCGCACTGGGCGTCGTCACGCTTGGCATGTTGCTGGGCGGCCACGTGCTGTGGGCGGTGGCGGTGGCAATGATCGCCTGGGGCACGCTCAACGCGGCAATTCCGGTGGCGTGGTCCACCTGGCTGAGCCGCTGCATCAAGGATGCGCCGGAAAGCGGCGGCGGCCTGATGGTGGCTGCGATCCAGCTGTCCATCATGCTCGGTGGCGCGCTGGGCGGTGTGTTGCTGGATCACTTGTCGATCGGCGCCACGTTCATTGGTGCAAGCCTGTTGTTGCTGGCGTCGTCGCTGGTGGCAAGCAACGGCGCGCGGCTACAGCCGTGATGCCAGCGCCCTCGCCGGCACGGACGCAGCAACGCGCAATGCGCGTTGCCTTAAGCGCCGCGTAGCGCGGCGGGTAAGCCAGGGCTGGAATCAGCCCATGCCGAATTGCTTGTGCAGCACCTTGTCCAGCAACGCGCGTGGCAAAAAGCGCCGGGCGAATGCGCCTTGCCGTGCCGATTTACCCGAGGGATAGCGCAGCTTGGGGTGCTGGTCGCGGGCCGCCCGCACGATGGTCTCGGCCACGCTGTCGGCGCTGTCGGCAACTGCCATCGCCGTGTCGTAGGCGCGCTGGTAGCTGGCGCGTAGCGCATCGTAGGCTGGCAGCAGGCGGTCCGCCGTTGCGGTGCCCGACTCGAAACCGGTCTTGGTGGCGCCCGGCTCGATGACCGCCACGCGAATACCGAAGCCGCGCACTTCATGATCGAGCGATTCGGAATAGCCTTCCAGCGCGTGCTTGGTGGCCGAGTAGTACGCACTGAAGGGTGCCGGCAGCAAGCCCAGACCCGAGCCCACGTTGAGGATGCGTCCGCTGCGTTGCGCACGCATGATCGGCAGCACCGCGTTGGTCACCCGCACCACACCATGCACGTTGGTGTCGAACAGCGCACGCACCTGCTCGATCGAGCTTTCCTCGGCGGCTCCGGTGATGCCGATGCCGGCGTTGTTGACCAACAGGTCGATGCGTCCTTCGCGCGTCTGTAGCGTGGCGATGGCGGCCTGCACCGACGCATCGTCGGTGACGTCCAGCGCCAGCAACGGAAAGCCGCGCTGCCCTGCATCGGCGCCGCGGCGGCTGGTGCCATAGACGGTGTAGCCGGCAGCGGCCAGTTGCGTGGCTGCGGCAAGGCCGATACCTGAAGATGCGCCGGTGACCAGCGCCACGGGATGCTTGGATGTCATGGAATATTCTCGATGGTCACGGCGAAGAAGAAACGCGTTGCCACACGTGGAGCGTGCGGTAATGCGCGTCTGTGTGGCTGTGCAGCCGGCTGACGCGCGGCGTGCAGGACTGTGTCGCCTCGCCCGCGCAGCCGTGTTGTGGATTGCGCTTAGGTGCTGGTGTGATACCGCTCGGCCGCATGCGCCTGGCGCAGGTTCGACAGCAGGCCCTGGCGGGCGCCGTCCAGTGCGTCCCAGCGTTCGGCCGCGTGCAGCGGCGGGATGGCGCCAATGCCACTGGAAGCGCCGGTGATCAGAACAGTGGGACGCGTGGTCATGACAGGTCTTCGGGTTGAGATGGAATTTATGATGATTATCATAATCTAAAAAAGCAAGCGTTTGCTGATGCTCGATATCGGGTCCTGCCAAGGACTGGCTGGATGGGCGCCGCGCGTGCTCGGGCAATCGGCCGGGCAGGGTGTTATTGGGTGGGCGCGGTGGAACCCCGTGCAGCGCGTTAGCCAGACTGGCGTTGCATCGACAATCCGAACGGCTGCCTGGGGACTTGCGAAGTCCGCTGCGTCAACGTGATCGGTGACGGGCGCTGTTTAACGCCTTGGCATGCGCGTCCTGCGTGCGCATGCCACGCCTACATCGCCGGGCATCGGCTGTCTCGGCAATGCAGTCGCGGCCGGCTAAGCCAGCACTGTTGGGCCGTGATTCCAGTGCACTCATCGAGCAGGCGCAATGCAGCAATCCCGTCGACATGGTCTGACTGGCTAGCCGCTGCATGAGGGAACAACCCGAAAACAGTGGCGGCGAAACGTCTAGCTCAGCGATGCTGCAGAAATCAGATCCTGCCGCAGGGCATCCACGCAGTCATCGACAAACGTGCGCACCTTGGATGAGCCCCGACGGCCTTCCACATAGACCACATGTACCGGTTCCGGTGCGATCTCGAACATCTCGAGGATGCACGTGAGTGTGCCGTTCTGGAGGTGTTCGCGGATCTGGTAAGACGGCACTTGCGTCAGTCCCCAGCCCTGCACTGCGGCACCGATGGCGGCCTTGGACGAAGTTACGCTGAGGCGTGAGCCAACCTCGACCACAGACTCACGCCCATCGATGCGAAACGGCCACTTGGGTGCGCGCTCCGAAGATGCCACCGAGAGGGTGCGGTGCTGCGATAGATCGTCTGGGTGCTGCGCAATGCCGTGTTCTGCCAGATAGCCCGGCGACGCGCAGACCATGCGACGCACGCTGCCCACCGGGATCGCGGTCAACGATGAATCGGGGAGTGCGCCGATGCGCACCGCGACGTCGATGCCCTCGTCCAGCAGTGGTAGCACGCGGTCGGCCAGAATGGCGCGTGCGGTGACCTTTGGATAACGACTGAGAAAGCGCGTCAACACCGGCATGACATGCAACGCGCCGAACATCTGCGGAGCCGTCACCGTCAGCGATCCGCTGGGGAGTGCGTGCAACCCGGCTGCTGTGTTTTCGACATCCTCCAGGTCGGCCAGCAGCCGTCGGCAGTCGATGGCGTACTGCTGTCCAGCCTCGGTGAGCCGCATGGTGCGGGTGGTGCGCACCACCAACAGTACGCCGAGGCGTTCTTCCAGCTGTGCGATGGTGCGTGTCACCGTGGCGGTGGAAATGCCAAGGCGGCGCGCGACGCCGGCAAAGCTCGCTTGCTCTGCAAGTGCGGCAAACAGCGTCATTTCCTGGATGCGGTCCACCGGCGCCTCACGCTTGGTTATCGCCACAGAGTAGCAGTGCGCCGCCGATGCACGGTGCGGGGCAGGGCGTGTGCAGGGAGCGCCGCAGCATTGCGAGCGCCGCAATGGTCAATTGATGGGCGCGGTGGTTCTGCTGGTGCGACGCGACGCCTAGCATGTCGATCACTTCATCCGATCTTCGATGTGCCATGACGCAGTCCGATTCACCCGTCGCGCTCAACGCCGATCACGCCAATGAACCCGGCCGCCGACAGATGCTTGCCTCATGCATCGCAACGGCATTCGCGCTGGGCGCTTGTGGGTTGCGTGCGGGCGAACGTCCCGGCAACACGCAGACCACTAAAGGAGCCGCTATGTCCCATGATCCAAGCATCAACGTGACCTACAAGACCCAACGCGTCGGCGATGTCGAGGTGTTCTATCGCGAAGCCGGGCGCGCGGATGCGCCTGTGTTGCTGTTGCTGCATGGCTTCCCCAGCGCCAGCCACATGTTCCGCGATCTGATGCCGTTGCTGGCACGCCAGTACCGCTTGATTGCACCGGACCTGCCGGGCTTCGGCAATACCACGGCGCCGCCACGCGGGCAGTTCGAGTACACCTTCGAACAGCTTTACAAGGTGATCGAGGGCTTTACCGAAGCACTGGAACTGCGCCGTTACGCTTTGTATGTGTTCGATTACGGCGCGCCGGTCGGGTTTCGCCTGGCTGCGGCAAACCCGCACAAGGTGAGCGCCATCATCAGCCAGAACGGCAATGCGTACCTGGACGGCTTCAGCGACCAGTGGGGTGCGTGGCAAGCGTATTGGCGCGAGCCGACTGACGCCAATCGCCAGGCGTGCCGCGCCTCGCTGTCGCCGCAGACCATCCGCGACTGGCAATACGGTACCGGTGCCGACCCGAGCAGGCTCTCGCCCGATGGCTACACGTTGGACATCGCGTACATGGCGCGCCCAGGTGCGGAAGACATCCAGCTGGATCTGATCCTGGATTACCGCAGCAATGTGGCGGCCTATCCGGCATTCCACGCGTATTTCCGCAAACATCAGCCGCCGTTGCTGGCGGTGTGGGGCAAGCACGATCCGGCATTTATTCCGGCGGGCGCGCAGGCGTATGCCAAGGACCTGCCGAAGGCCGAAATCCATCTGCTGGACACGGGTCACTTCGCGCTGGAAACGCATGCGCCAGAGATCGCGCAGTACATCGGTGAGTTCCTGCAGCGGACGCTTGCAGCGTCGACGTCGTTGCTGCGTTAACGCGGGGATTGCGGGCGCGGCGACAGGGCTGCGTCCGCCTGCGGGTGGAGGCTGCAGGCGCATGTTAATTTGCTGCGATCACTCCCCCAGAGATTGCCGAGATGCTCAGCGCGTACCGATGGAGCGGGTGGCTGGTGCTTGCCAGCCTGTTGCCGGCGTCTGCCCTTGCCGGTACGCCTGAGGGCGGTTACCGGCAGCCGCCGGAGCCGCTCTTGAGCGTGTTGCGCGCGCCGCTCAATCCATCGCCGCGTCTGGATCCCACCGGCAAGACCCTGTTGTTGGTGCAGCGCACGCAGTATCCACCGATCGCGCGCGTGGCCGAGCCGTACCTGAAGCTGGCCGGCGTGCGGGTGGAGCCGCGCACGCATAGCCGTCACGACATGTCCAGCGGCTACGGCATTCGTTCCTGCCTGGAAGGCTTCAGCCTGGTCGAGGTCGCCACCGGCAAGCAGACCGCGGTGACCCTGCCGGCAGGGGCCTGCCCGGCAGCGCCGGTGTGGTCGCCGGACGGGCGCCGCTTCGCCTTCAACAACACGGCCACCGATCGCGTCGAGCTCTGGGTGGGCGAGGTGGCCACCGGCAGCGTGCGCAAGATCGACGGTGTGCAACTCAACCCGGTGCTGGGTGGCGAAATCCAGTGGTTGGGCGGCAGCGACACCTTGCTGCTGAAGACGGTGCCGCACGAGCTGGGTGCCGCGCCGCGCAAGGCGGCGGTGCCGCCGGGCCCGGAGGTCAAGGAAACCATCCAGGGCAAGGGCGAAAGCAGCACCTACGAGGCGCGCGACACACTCTCCAGTCCAGAAGACGAGGCCTTGTTTAGCTACTACGCCACCTCCCAGCTGCTCACGGTGGATGCGGCCACCGGCAAGCAGCGCAAGCTCGGCACGCCTGCGGTCTACACCACCGTGGATGGCGCGCCCGATGGCCGCCACGTGCTGGTGGAGCGGGCGAAGCAGCCGTATTCCTACGTCACTACTTATGCGCGCTTCGCCCACGAGGTGGCGGTGCTGGATCTGTCCAGCGGCAGCGAGCGCAGGCTGGCCGATCTGCCCGTTGCCGACCGGGTGCCGGTGCAAGGGGTTGCGATCGGCCCACGCGCCTATTCCTGGCGCGCCAACCAACCGGCCACGCTGGTCTGGGCCGAGGCGCTGGATGGGGGCGACTGGAAAACCAGCGTGCCCGCGCGCGACAAGCTGATGACGCTGGCTGCACCGTTCACCGCCAAGCCGCGTGAACTCACGCGCGTACAGCAGCGCTATGCCGGCCTGTCGTGGTTTGCCGAAGGCGGCCAGGCACTGTTGGACGAGGACGACGAAAACCGTCATTGGCGTCGTACCACGCTGCTGGATGCCGACCGCCCCGGTACTGCCGGGCGGGTGTTGTTCGACTTGTCCACCGACGACCTGTATGCCGATCCCGGCGTGCCGGAAACGCGTCTGCTGGCCAACGGCCAGGCCGTGCTGCGCGAAGAACAGGGTGCGTTGTTCCTGAGCGGGCAGGGCGCTTCCCCCGCGGGCGATCGGCCGTTCCTGGATCGCTATGCGCTGGCCAGCGGCACGACCCAGCGACTGTTCCGCAGCGACGCCAGTGTGGACGAACTGTTCTTCGGCTTTGCCGGCGACGACGTGTCGCGCCTGCTGACCTGGCACCAGTCGCCGACCGACCCGCCCAACGTGTATCTGCGCACGTTGGGTCAGCCATTGCCGACGGCGGCAACAGGTGAGGCGATCCTTGCCTCCACTGCCACGCCGGTCACCCATTTCCCGGATCCGACCCCGCTGGTGCGGCAGATCAACAAGCGCCTGGTGACCTACAAGCGCAAGGACGGCGTGGAGCTGTCGTTCACCCTGTACACGCCGCCCGGATATAAGGAAGGCACGCGCGTACCGGCGATCCTGTACGCCTACCCGCTCGACTATGCCGACCCCTCCAAGGCCGGCCAGGTCAGCGGCGCCAGCGAGCGCGACTTCACCCGCCTCAGCTACTACCAAGTGCTGCTGTTGGCCGGTTACGCGATCATCGACGATGCCGCCTTCCCCATCGTCGGCGACCCCAAGACCGCGTACGACACCTACCTGCAGCAGCTGGTGGACGATGCCACCGCCGCGGTGGACAAGGCAGTGGAGCTGGGCGTGGTCGATCGCCAACGTATCGGCGTCACCGGGCATAGCCACGGCGCGCTGATGACCGCCAACCTGTTGGCCCACACCGACCTGTTCCGCGCCGGCGCCGCCACCAGCGGCAGTTACAACAAGACGCTGACGCCGTTCGGTTTCCAGAGCGAGCGCCGTTCGTTCTGGGCCGCACCGGAGGTCTACGCGCAGGCGTCGGCGTTCTTCCACGCCGACAAGATCAACGAGCCGTTGTTGATCGTGCACGGCATGGACGACGCCAATCCCGGCACCGAAACCACCCAGGCACCGCGCTTGTTTCAGGCCATCCGCGGCAACGGCGGCACCGCACGGCTGGTGCTGCTGCCGTTCGAACCGCACTGGTATACCGCACGCGAATCCACTGAGGATGTGGTCGCCGAGATGCTGGACTGGTTCGACCGCTACGTGAAAAACGCGCCGCCGCGTGAGACGGCCAACAAGCCCGCGCGGTAAATCAGGTACTCCTGGCGCTGGTTGTAACGAAGGCCGCAACGCAAGTGGCTTTCGCTGTTGCGCAGCGCTTTAGCACGCTTGGCGATCTGTCCAACCGTGCGGTGTGAGGTGGCGAGCACCTCACACCAACACCGAGCCTATCGGGCTTAATCCGCCGACAGCGATCCCAGCGTAAAGCCGGACACGGCATTGACCTTGCCGCGCCAGAGCACGCCGCGGTTGCTGGGCAGCGGCTGTCCACCGGGCGAGAAGCAACGTGACTCGATCAGGTGAATGAACTGCGGCGGCCTGCTGCTTTGCTGCGCATCGTCCTCGGTGTCGTAGATGCTGGCATGGCTGGCGAACGCGCGGCGGATATCCTCTTTTTCCTCGGCATCGCCGGGATAGGCAGCGGAGAATTCCTGCGCAAACGCTTCGAAGTACTGCTTCCCGCTAACCAGCTGGCCGGAAACAATGATGCCTTCCACAAACAGCGTGATGCCGAACTGCACGTTCGAGGTGTTGACGGTCGCGACCAGCTTCTGCAGATACCAATCCAGGCTCTGGCCGTCGAACGCCAGCTTGACGTCTTCCAGGCTCGGTTGATTGTCTTCTTGATCTGTCATGTGGCTCTCCCTGATTGAAGGTGTGATGTGTGTCGGAATCAGCGCGGCGACCTGCCTACGCATCGCCTTGCATGCCCAAGAACGCGGGTGCGTTCTGTCAGGTGATCGCTGCGGTTGGGGCCGCCAGTGCCACGTGGAAGAGCATGGGGTGAGTCTATGGCATGTTCCTTACCTTGAACCGTCCTGCCTCAGATGATTGATCCGACGTCCAGTCGCGACCACGCCTGCCTTCCTTAACTCCCGCGAGGCGGCTTGTCATGGTGGTTCGTCATGTCCATGCGCTCCGCAGGTACCCAGTTGCCAGGCGGCTACCGTACTTTCGGCGTGCCCAGCCTTTGACAGGTGCCGAAGCAATCAATGGCCGTGGTGGGTTGCCTGTTACTTCCATCTGGAAATCGCTCGAGCTGCACGTAAGACAGCGAGAAGCGCAACGTAGCCGGCTTTTTGTATGGCGGTAGCGTTCGAAAAACGAGGTTTCGTCAGTGGCCTGGTGTATTTGCGGCGTCAACGGCGGGAAATGTGTTTCGGCAGGTCTCAAGCATGGCCTTGCCTCCCACACTATCTATCCGGATTTCTCCGTCTATCATGTAGGCCTGAACATCACGCCTGACGGCAAAGGCTTGCTCAGAGGACTCTGCAATGGCCTCGTTCCCAGTGCGGATGATGCCGCCTGGCAAATTGTCGCCGCGCACTAGGCCGAGCACCGTGAGTTGAGAACACAGCCCCATCCAATAGGCGGAATGCTCATCAGCTGCCCGGCTATCCCCTGCCAGGTATCCCGCTAGATGGAAGCTCTCATGAGAGACGAGATCAACGAGATTTCCCAGCGTCCTCGGATTGTCCGCAAATAATGGGGCCGCCAGGTTAAGAGTGGCATCATTGAGTCCTAGTGAGGCCGTTCGCTTATGGAAGCCGGATCCGGGGGGAAGCAGGTAAAGATTGATGCCGATCGCAGTCTTTCTGTAGACGCCCATGACCTGTCCGAGTGCGCCTTCGACTGCCGCGCAGTATTTCCCGACATCCTCGGTCTCTCTGACGGTCAGTAGGGTGATACTCATGCGGGTATCAGGGCACCGCAGGCGCTGAAGATGTGGAGCGCCTCGACGGCGCTCCATTTTCTTCTCCTCCGGTAGATACATATCGCTCACGACATAAGTGAAAGCGGAAAAACGTCTTATGGAGATCAGATTCATGCCCTCGGGACTGACGCCTTGTGGCACTTCTCTCAATGATGCGCAGCCCAACAGGGAAATAACTGGTGCAAGCACCAGCGTGTAAAAGCATGCAGTCCAAGGCCGTGACAAAAATGCTCTCGATCTCTTCCGCGGTGGCATCATTTCCATATCGTGTGTGGATCCAGGCTCAGTTGGGATTGCAGGGCGTAGGCGTTGGAACACGTGGGCAGGAGGTTCCATCGAATGCAACAGAATACGTGGCTTGAGTATTCCCTTCATACCTCGATTGCCCTGCAATCACTTGCTGCCCAGACGAATAACTGGAGCGAAATTTCACTACCTCGTAAGTGATTTTGTCTGAGCTACCAGAGTTGGCATATGCCCATTCATTTATTGCATTTGGGTCTGCTGCCTTCAATACCGTACCCACCTTTACCCAACGGAAGGTCCGAGCTGCTTGTACCGTGCCTGTTGCAGAGTCGGATAAAGTGACAACGAAATCTCCCTGGGCGGGATATGGGATGGTGGATCCCGATGTGTCCAACTCATAACTTTGAGCATCGGCGCTGATATTCATGGCTTCCAGCGCAGCTGCAAACATGGGGCCACCTCGCTCCCATGTTGCTTCTGCGCCAACTTTGCATTCTCCTCCACCGCCAGCTCTATTTGAGCACTCGCCATAAACTCTTGCTTTTGTGAAAGTGGCAGAGCAGCCTGTCGATAATATCGCCATCGAAACAACCATCGGTACGAGTAATCCTTTATAGTGAATTCTGTTCACTCTATCTTCCTTCTCTCGTTTTGCGGGATGATCCGCACACAAAATTTTTTCGAAAATTCTTCTAAAAAAAGTGATGTAAATCTAAATTTTACAAAAAATAGTAAAATTAGCATTCCGCTTTCGCATGGTAAATATAATATTATTTTCCGGCATATAAAATATTAGAAAATCTTATGCACTTTCAGGCAGAAGCTAAAAAATACTGCGCCAGCCCAGACGGGCGCGGCCGGTGCTCGGAATCGACATGCACTACTCGTGGGCTCAGGTTCCAGCGCGCTATCGCGCTATCCATATCTGCCTGGCGAGCGCTCGTTACGTTTTTTAGCCGCTCTTAGTCACATACTGCCAAAAAGGGCAGAAAAATAGTAAATTGCTAGTGCATATCGATGACACGATCAAGGCCGGTAATCGAAGGAGGTCGGATTGGCCCAGATACGCCACGACTTTTTTGAAGCGCGTAGATAACCGGCGGCGAACACGCCCTAACCCTCACCACCCAGCCACTGCGCCATCGGAGCGCGGGTCACTGGCGCCGCTGATCACGCCATCCACCTCGCGCACCAATGCGCCGGCATGGCCCATCACCGAGGTATAGGCGGGCAATAGTTCCACTGCATGTCCGGCGTCGCACAGTGCTTGCACCACGGCCGGATCGAAGCGGTCTTCCAGCTTCAGCGAGGTGCTGTCTTCGCCCCAGGTGCGGCCGAGCAGCCAGCGCGGTGCGGTGATGGCCTGTTGCAGCGGCATGCCGTAGCGGGCGTAGCGCGAGAACATCGCCGCCTGGGTTTGCGGTTGGCCTTCGCCGCCCATGGTGCCGTAGGTCATGACGCGGCCGTCGTCGAAGGTGGCCAGCGCGGGGTTGAGCGTGTGGAAAGGTTTGCGCCCTGGGGCGAGGGCGTTCCAGCCATCGGGTGCGAGACGAAAGCTGCAGCCGCGGTTTTGCCAGGTGATGCCGGTGCGTGGCAGGACCAGGCCTGAGCCGAATTCGAAATAGGTGGACTGGATGCAGCTTACCGCGCGGCCGTGCGTGTCGATGGCGCCGAACCAGACAGTGTCGCCAGCCTGCGAGGGTTGCGGCCACGGCAATGCGGTGGTCATGTCGATGCGTGCGGCCAATGCGTCGAGCGCGGCGCTATCGTCGAGCAGCGCCTGTGCGTCGAGCGACATCCAGGCCGGGTCGCCGATGTGCGCATCGCGGATCAGGAAGGCCTGTTTGGTGGCTTCGATCAGGCCGTGCAGATGCGCGTAGCTATCCGGCTGGTCGGCATGCAGGCGATCGAACAAGGCCAGGATCAGCAGCGACGCCAATCCTTGCGTGGGCGGTGCATGGTTGTACAAGCGCGCGCCGGCAATGGCGACCGACAGCGGCACGCTGACTTCGGCGGTATGTGCGGCCAGGTCGTCGGCCTTCAGCGGGCTGCCGAGCGTGTGCAGATCGGCAGCGATATCGTCGGCCAGGGCGCCGCGGTAGAAGCTGTCCAGCCCATCGTTTGCCAGCCGCTGCAGGGTGCGGGCGAGTTGCGGCTGCTGCAGCACTGCGCCTTCGTGCAGGGGCGCGCCACGCGGCTCGAAGATGCGCGCATACGCGCCGGGCAGGCAGCGCAGTGCATCGCCCTTGCTGGCGGCGACCTGCGCACCGCCGAGGGTGATGGCCACGCCTGCGTCGGCGTGATGGATGGCCTCTTGCAGCAGCTGCGGCAAGGGCAGTGCGCCACCGGCTTGTTGCAGCGCCAGCGCCCAGCCGGAGACGGTGCCGGCCACGGTGTTGGCTGCGCCGGGGCCGCGCCAGGGGATCTGCGCGTGGCCGCGATAGAAGTCCAGCGTGGCCGCCTGCGCGGCGCGGCCGCAGGCATCGATGGCGTGTACGCGGCC
Source organism: Xanthomonas sp. NCPPB 4467 (assembly GCF_041475665.2). NCBI lineage: Bacteria > Pseudomonadati > Pseudomonadota > Gammaproteobacteria > Lysobacterales > Lysobacteraceae > Xanthomonas > Xanthomonas sp. NCPPB 4467. The sequence goes on from NZ_CM191260.1 coordinate 427,849, forward strand.
GTCGGGCTCATGGATCAGCCAGAAGCCATCGCCGCCGATGCCGGTCATGTGCGGATACACCACGGCCAGGCAGGCGGCGGTGGCGACGGCCGCTTCGATGGCGTTGCCGCCGGCGCGCAGGATGTCGCGCCCGGCCTGTGCAGCCAGATGGTGCGGGGCGACGACCATGCCGCGACGTGCGCGCAAGGTATGCAGCATCAGGGTGTCTCCGGCGGCGCGCTGAAGGCGAGCAAGCCGTCGCGCTCGAGTTGTGCGGCGAGTGCGAACAGGCGGTCTTCGCGGCCGGGTGCGGCGATCAATTGCACCCCCAGCGGCAGCCGCCCCGGGCGCGACAACGGCGCGGCCAGCACCGGGCAGGCGGCCAGGCCGAGCGGTTGGGTGAAGATGCCGAGGTTGGCGCGTGCAGACACGGGCAGGCCATCGATCACGATGGTGTCCTGATCGATGCGCGGCGCAACGCAGGGCGTAGCCGGGGCGATCAGTACATCCACGTCGTCCCACAGCTGTTGCATGGCTGCGCCAAACCAGTGCGCGAAGCGGTGTGCATCGGCCACCGCGCTGGCCGGCAGCTGCAGACCGGCGAACAGGCGGTCGCGCGTGGCCGGGTCGAACTGATCGCCGTGCGTGCTGAGTGCTGCGCGATGGCGGTGGCCGCCCTCGGCCGCGGTGAGTACGAAGGCAGCGGCGCGGGCGCGCTCTGCTTCCGGCAATTCGACGAGCGTGCTGCTGTTGCACGCGGTCAGCAATGCGCCGATGCCAGCATCCAGCTCGGGATCGAGATTGCGTTGAAACCAGCCGCCGAGCCGGGCGATACGCAGGTTGGCGACGTTGCAGCTGCGCAGCGCATGGCCGTGCATGACCTCGTACACGCGGCGCAGATCGGCCACCGAGTTAGCGAACGGGCCGACCACATCCAGTGCATCGACGAATGGGAACACGCCCTCCAGCTGCAACGTGCCGTGAGTGGGGCGCAGGCCGTACACACCGCATAACGCGGCCGGCACGCGGATGGAACCGTTGGTGTCCGAGCCGAGTGCAAACGGCACCAGCCCGGCCGCCACCGCTGCCGCCGAGCCGCCGGACGAACCACCGGCCAGATGCCGGTGATCGTGCGGATTGGCGGTGGTGCCGTAATGCGCGTTGACGGTGGCAAAGCCGTAGGCGAATTCGTCCATGTTGGCGGTGCCCACCAGCACCGCACCGGCATCGCACAGGCGTTGCACCACCGCCGCATCGCGGCTGGCGGGCGCGCACTGCGCGCGGACCACGGCGCCAGCGGTGGTGACCTGGCCGGCGACGTCGAACAGATCCTTGACCACGAACGGCACCCCGGCCAACGCACCGCCATCGCTGCCGCCGGCCAGCGCGGCCTGCACGCGCGCAGCATCGGCAGCGGCGCGTGCGGGCAGCAGGCGGGTGATCGCACACAGGCGGTCGTTAGCCTGGTTGATGCGCGTCAGCGTCTGGGTGGCATGCCGTGCGGCCAGCGTGGGCTGACTACGCGTGGTGCTGACGATCGCGGCGATCTGGCCGCGCGGGGTGGCTGTGTCCGGCGATGCGGGACGCGGAGCGATGAAGGTGGCCAGGAGCTGCGCGTGGCCGCGCAGGACCTCGCTATTGCGATCGATGCCGACCTGCCACTGCGCTGGGAGTTGCATGGGTCACCTTGGGTTGCTGGGAGTGGTGCGGGTGTGTGGTGCGTTGCCGGACCACGGCGCCTGCGGCTGTGGTGCCAGGCGACGCTGTGGATGCGCGATCAAAGCACGATGCGGCGGGAAAGTGCGGTGGTTTTGTCTCAGCGTGTTGCGCTCTGGACGCTAGCCCCTTTCTGCGGGTGATGCGTTAGGTGATGGTGCCCGATAGGTTGGGGATGCGTGGGGCACTGGTAGCGCGCAAGTGGGTCATTGCGCTTGGGGCGGGGAAAAGGACGGCAGTGCGGCGACGATGGAGCGGACCTCCCATGCGTAGGAGCGTGCCTGCGTGCGATGACGCTGTGTCGATGAAGTGCATCGCATGCGACCGCGTGCCTGAGTGGTGCGTTTCATATGGGTGGTCTCAGCCCTATTTTCGTTCTGCCAGCAACGTGCGCTCGTACTGCGCCAGGTCGGTTTCCAGCTGCCATTGCAAGCGTGCCTTCTCGCTGGCCTTGCGGAACTCGGCGCAGGCCGCATCGTCGGTGTCGCGCTGCACCGCTGCCGCACAGGCCGGCACGGCGGCGCCGTCGTCGGTCCACAGGCTGGCACCGGGCAGAAAGCTGTAGCTCAGGCCATTGCGTGCCAGTTGCTTGAGGGTCGGGTAATCGATGGCTTGCTCCTGCATGGCACGCTGATATTCGTGGGTCATGTCCGCGCGCGAGACGCCGGCATCGTCGGTGGACAGCACCACCGGAACACCGGCGCGCAGATACATCGCCAGTGGGTGCGCGGCGCCTTTGACGCCCAGAATCACATCGTTGCTGGTGAGGTTGATCTCCACCGCAACCTGTTTGCTGCGCATCTGTTGCAGCAGCCCGTTGGCATCGTCTTCGTAGGGCAGGTCCACCCCATGGCCGATGCGCTGCGCACCGGCCTCCACGGCCTGGCGGATATGCGAGCGCAGCTGCGCCGGCGGCACCAACCCCAGCGTCAGCTCGCCGGCATGCAAGGACAGCGGCACCCCCGGATAGCGGGTAGCGAAGAAGCGGAACATCGCCATATGCCGGGTGTAATCGGCCAATGCCACCGGGTGGTCTTCGGGCGCGACTATATTCAGCGCCACCGCGCGACTGCCGCCGGCCGCGATCAGGGCATGCGCCAGCGCCATCTGCCCGAACACCATCGGTTGCGGCAACACGCGCAGCACATAGGGCACGTAGCGGTAGCTCACCTGGCAGCCGGGGCGTGCATCGGCCTGGTCGCAACGCAGCACGCTGCGCACCTGCGCGTCGGTGGCCGCCAGCGCGCGTTGCGCGGCCTGCACCAGCGGCGGCAAGTCACCCTGCAGCGCGCGCAGGTTGGCGGCATCGTCATCGCCGCTCCACGGCAGCGACTGCATACGCTGTGCGGCCTGCTCCATCTGCGGCGGGTTGGCGATGATCTCCACATATGGCACGCGGTCGCGCGCGGCCTGGTCGAGCACCGCAGCGACGGTGTCTGCCACGCGCGCTCGCACTACCGCGTCGAACTTGCCGAAGGTGCTGAAAAACTGGTCGTGCCCGCTGGGCTGGGCAACATCGGGGAGAAACTTGCGCATCGACAATGCATCGACCACCCGCCCGTACAGCGCCGCATTGCGCGCGGCCAGACCACGTGCGGGCTCCTGACCCTGACCGCACGGCGCAGCGCGCAGGCTCAGGTCGTCCAGTTGCACGCAGGCACCGTCTTCGCTGGCCCATTGCAGATAGTCCTCGGCATACACCGAACCGGAGAGATGGTTGTGCAGGTCGCCGCCCTTGGGCATGGCCTGCAGCCACGCGCGCAATTGCGCAGGGTGCGCGGCCGCGTCGTGAAACAGCTGCGCCACCTGCTGCTCGCGGTGCTGCGCGGGCGCTTGCGCGGGACGTGCGAGCGTCATGCCCGGTAACAAGGCGCACAAGGCAAGGATCAGACAGCGAGAACGAGGTGGCATGCGGTGAGCTCTGGGAAAGAGGCGGCAATGCTGTGGCGCTGCCGATTGCGCTGCAGCTTGCCGCGCGACGCGGCGGGTGACCAGTGGGGCGTGAGATGAAACAGCCGTGGCGATCCGCTCATTCCAACGCATAGCGCAGCACGAACAGGCTGGCGATTACCCAAGTAGCCGGATGCACCGCGCGCCAGCGGCCACTGCCCAGCTTGAGTGCTGCGTAGGTGATGAAGCCGAAGGCCAGACCGGTGGCGATGGAGTAGGTGAGCGGCATCGCCAGCATGCAGATCGCGGCCGGTAGCGCGTCGCCGACATCGTCCCACTGGATCTGCGTGCATTCGCGCAGCATCACCGATGCCAGGTAGATCAGCGCCGGTGCGGTGGCATACGCCGGCACCATCGCCGCCAATGGCGAAAACAACAGCGCCAGCAGAAACAGCGCTGCCACCACCAGCGCGGTGAGGCCGGTGCGCCCGCCTGCCTGCACGCCGGCAGCGCTTTCCACGTAGGCGGTGGTGCTGGAGGTGCCAAGCAGCGAGCCGGCCAGGATGGCGGTGCTGTCGGCGAGCAGGGCGCGGTCGAACTGACGACGGTGCGCCGGGGTATGCAACAGGCCGGCGCGCTCGGCCACGCCCATCAAGGTGCCGGTGGCATCGAACATTTCCACCAGCACGAACACCAGCACCACGTGCAGCACGGCGGTCAATGCGCCGCTGCCGCCATGGCCTTGCAAGGCGCCGGCAATATCGAGCTGCAGCAGGGTAGGCGCCAGGCTCGGCGGCAGCGACAGCACGCCCTGGTAGTGCACCAGACCCAGCGCCAGCGCCGCCACAGTGACCGCCAGGATGCCCAGCAACATCGCCCCACGCACGCGGCGGACTTCCAGTACGCCGATCAGCAGCAGCCCCGCCAGCGCAAGCAGTGGTTCGGGACGATGCAGATCGCCCAGGGTCACCAGCGTCTGCGGATGCGCCACCACCAGCCTGGCTTTTTGCAGGCCGATCAATGCCAAAAACAGGCCAATACCTGCCGCAATCGCACTGCGCAACGCGGGCGGGATGCCATCCACCAGCCAGCGCCGCGCGCCGGTGACGCTGAGCAGCAGGAACACGCAGCCGGAGACGAACACCAGCCCCAACGTCTGCTGCCAGCTGTAGCCCAGCGTGCCCACCACCGAGAAGGCAAAAAACGCATTCAAGCCCATGCCCGGCGCCATGCCGATGGGATAGTTGGCCAGCACGCCCATCAGCAGCGAGCCAAGCGCGGCGGCCAGACAGGTCGCGACGAACACCGCGCCGTGGTCCATGCCAGTGGTGGCCAGAATGTCGGGGTTGACGAAGACGATGTAAGCCATCGTCAGGAAGGTGGTGGCGCCGGCCAGGACCTCCGTGCGCACGCTGCTGCCATTGGCGGCCAGCGCAAATCCGGGCCAGCGCATCAGCATGCACCTCTGCAAGGGCGGGCGAAGGCGATCACACAAACAACCATCGGCAGACATCTCATCGACACAGGGGGGGCACGCGCGGGCCGAATATCTTGCACCGTGGCAGGACGATTGCCACGGACCTTGGACACGGAATGCACTGCAAGTGCACTGCGTGTTGCGCAGTGCAATGACATAACCGCAGGCAGTTGTCTGTCTCTGCGCCGGCGTTGTCTTGTGCAACGATCAATCGCACCGTGCAAGACGACGCGGGGCGCACCTCCATCCACAGGTGTCCTGCAACCTTTGCGGCTGCTTTGCGCTGCAGCGTGAACGTCGTCAGCCACCTGCGCTATCGCTGTCGTCACGTCTGCGCAAACGCATGACACACAAAGCGCTCAAAGATCCAGCACCAGGCGTGGCGAGCGGCTGCGCGAGCAGCACAGCGTGATCTGGGTATTGGCGGCATGTTCGCCGTCGCTGAGCACGCTGTCGCGGTGATCCGGCGTGCCGGCGATGACGCCAGTCAGGCAGGCACCGCACATGCCTTGTTCGCAAGACAGCGGCACCGCGATACCGGCATCGAGCAAGGCGCTGGCGATGCTGCAATCGGCCGGCACCTGCACCACGCGGCCACTGGCGGCCAGTTCCACTTCGAAGGCGCTGTCGGCATCGTGCGCCAGGCTGGTTTCGGCAGCGGCGAAGTGTTCGCGATGCAACTGCGCCGCCGTCCATCCATACGTCCTGGCAAGTTGGGTGAAGTGGTCCATGAACGCGGCCGGCCCGCACAGATACAGCTGATCGTGCGCGCCTGCCTGCACGATTGCGTCGGGCACATGCACGCGCGGGCTTTGCCCGCCATCGCTCAGATGCACGTGCACCTGCCCATGGGTGAAGCCCTGTTGCAGCCGCTGCACGAAGGCCACATCGGCATGCCGGCGCGCGTAGTAATGCAGCACGAACGGCTCGCCACGCACTTCCAGTGCTTCGGCCATCGACAGCAGCGGGGTGATGCCGATACCGGCGGCCAGCAGCACATGCCGCTCGCCCGGATGCAGCGGGAACAGATTGCGCGGGCTGGAAATCTGCAGGCGGTCGCCGGCGCTGAGCTGCTCGCACAGATGCCGCGAGCCGCCGCGCGAGGCGTCGGCCAATTTGACGCACAGCAAATAGTGATCGCGCGCATGCGGTGCGCTGGCAATCGAATACTGGCGGATCAACCCATCCGGCAGATGCAGATCCACGTGCGCGCCGGCCTCGAAAGCAGGCAGTTCGGCGTCGATCGGCTCCAGCCGGATCGCGCGTTGGCGATGGCCCTGGTCGAAGACGTCGGCGACGCGGACCTCGTGCAGTTGCATGGCGTGATCCTCGGCGGTCAACGCAGAAAAAAGTCGCTATAGCCCTGGCTGCGCAGGCCACGGCGATAGGCGATCGAACTGCGGTCGGCCGGGATGTGCACCTCCAGCAGCGGGTCCAGCGGCAGGTATTCGGGGCGCTGCGCCTCGACCATGGCGCGGTCCTCTTCGAATACGCGCAGGTTGAAGGCGTGCACGTCTTCCACCGGCAAATGGGTGTCGAAGTTGCGCGCGATCGGCACCAGCAGACGCGTCTTGTGCTTGGACACCGGGCTGGCGGCATTCATGATTACCAGCCGCTTGCCCGGCACCGGGAAGTGGATGGTGAGCGTGGCGGTAAACGGCAGATGGATTTCGAAGTGCCGCAGCCACTGGAAGCTGGGGTCCACCTCCGGCAGCGGCATGTCCACCGAATAATTGGCCACGCTGCTGAGGTAATCGGCGTTGAAACCGGTCGGCGTTTCGGTGGTGGTGTAGGCCGGTACCTCGCGCTTGTCCGGCTGGGCGAAGGTAGCGGTGTGCACGAAGGCGAAATGCGCCACGTCGATGAAGCCTTCCAGTTGCCGCGCGGCGCTGCCGCCGATGTCGAACGCCGGGCACACGATCTGCTGGAAGCCATCCTCGTCCCAACCCGGCATCGGCGGGATCTGCACCTCGGCCGCGCTCACGTCGGCCGGTTTGGCCAGGCACACCCAGATCAAGCCGTAGCGCTCGGCCACCGCATAGGTGTGCAGGCGCATCTTGGCCGGGATGTTCTGGTTTGGGCTGGCCGGGATGTGATTGCAGCGCCCGTCCGCGCCGAAGCGCAGACCGTGGTACGCGCAGACCACGCCGCCGCCGTCGGCGGTGCCCATGCTCAGCGGCACGCCGCGGTGCGGGCAGACATCGCGCGCGGCCACCAGCTCCTCGCCCAGCCGGTACAGCACCAGCGGCTCGTCCAGCAGGGTGGCCTTGAACGGCGCCTGCCCCACCTCGCTGCTCAGCGCCACCGCGTGCCAATGCTGGGCCAGGCGCTGCCAGTCGGCGGCGTCGAAGGTGCAGTGCAGCGGCAGGGCGGGGACGGCGACATCCATGGGGCGGTCTCTGGCGTGAGGCGGGAGCGGTGCCCGATTGACTCTAGGAAGCCGGGGGTGTGTGATCAAACATCGTTTTTCCGCCAAGCCATTGCAAAAAATGCAACGCCAACCGAGCCCCGCCGCATGCTGACCTTCTCCCGCTTCACCCGTTACTTCATCGAAGTGGCCCGCTGCGGCAGCATCCGCAAGGCGTCCGACGTGTTGCACGTGTCCGCCTCGGCGATCGACCGGCAGATCCTCAAGGCCGAGGAAGAGCTGGGCGCGCAGCTGTTCGAACGCCTGCCGGGCCGGTTGCGGCTGACCGCCGCCGGCGAGCTGCTGCTGGTGGATGTACGCGGCTGGGAGAAGGCCTACGCGCGCACCCTGGAGCGCTTCGACGAGCTCAAGGGGCTGCGCCGCGGGCATGTGGAGATCGCCATGATCGACGCGCTCAGCGAAGGCGTGGTGCCGGCAGCGGTGGCCGCGCTGGTGCAGGACTATCCGGGCATCACCTTCAACCTGTCCACTGCGCGCAACCAGCGGGTGATGGAAATGGTGACCTCCGCCGACGTGGATATCGGCCTGTTGCTGGACCCGGTGAGCAGCGTGGACCTGGAGGTGCGCGCGTTTGCGGATATCCCGTTGGGCATTGCGATGCCGGTCGGGCACCCGTTGAGCACGCGCACCGAGCTGCAGCTGAGCGAGACGCTGGAGCACCGGTTGTTGCTGCCGGCCGCGCCGCTGATCGTGGGCGAGCACGCCAAGGTGCTGTACCAGCGCCAGCACATCGACGTGAAGCGGCTCACCCACTGCAACGATGTGCGCACCCTGCGTGGACTGGTGCGCGCGGGTGCGGGCGTGGGTCTGATGTCGTGGCTGGACGCCGCCCCCGATGTGGCCGACGGGCGACTGGCGTTCGTGCCGTTCCGCCAGCACCTGACCAAGCCGATGACGCTGGCCTTGTGCGTGGCCCCGCAGCGACAGCTCTCGCGCTCGGCGCAGCTGGCGATCCAGGCGCTGGCGGCGAAGATCGATGCGATGGCGGTACCCGTGGTGGGGTGAGCGTGTTGCGCAAGCGGCCCTCACCCCTGCCCCTCTCCCGCAGGCGGGAGAGGGGAACGGCAACGCGTTTGTAAGGGCTGATGGCATGCAGATGCCGCAGTGCGTCGCTTCTCCCGCCTGCGGGAGAAGGTGCCCGCAGGGCGGATGAGGGCAACGCTCACCCAGTACAATCGCATCTGCTCTTTCAGGCCACACCCGCACCATGCAGTTGATCGATATCGGCGCCAACCTCACCCACGATTCCTTCGACCGCGACCGCGACGCCGTGCTGCAACGTGCACGCGAGGCGGGCTTGGCGCAGCTGGTGATTACCGGCGCCAGCCGCGAGCATTCGCCGTTGGCCCTGCAACTGGCGCAGCAACATCCCGGAGTCTTGTACGCCACCGCCGGCGTCCACCCGCATCACGCCGTGGAATTCACTGCCGAATGCGAGGCCGAAATGCGCACGCTGCAGGCGCATCCGCAGGTGGTGGCGGTGGGCGAGTGCGGGCTGGATTACTTCCGCGATTTCGCACCGCGCCCGGCCCAGCACAAGGCCTTCGAGCGGCAGCTGCAACTGGCCGCCAACAATGGCAAGCCGCTGTTTCTGCATCAGCGCGATGCGCACGACGACTTCCTGTCCATCATGCGCAGCTTCGACGGCAAGCTGGGTGCGGCCGTGGTGCATTGCTTCACCGGCACGCGCGAAGAGCTGTTCGCCTATCTGGACCGCGACTATTACATCGGCATCACCGGTTGGCTGTGCGACGAGCGCCGTGGCGCGCATCTGCGCGAGCTGGTACGCAACATCCCGGCCAACCGCCTGATGATCGAAACCGACGCGCCCTACCTGTTGCCGCGCACGCTCAAGCCCATGCCCAAGGACCGCCGCAACGAGCCGATGTTTCTGTCGCATATCGTTGAAGAGCTGGCGCGCGACCGTGGCGAAGATGTGGCCGTCACCGCTGCCAACAGCACTGCTGCGGCGCGTGCGTTTTTCCGTTTGCCTGTGCCTGCTGCCACCGCATGAGTCATTGGCTCATGCGGCCAGCAATTCCCAGCCCTGCGCATCGCGCAGGCGCAGGCCCGGCTGTGGCGCATCCACACTGACGCGCAAGCCGTCGGCCCACGGCAGTTGGCGCTGTTGCGGGAACCAGCGCCGGCGCTGGTCCACCACGATCAATAAACCTTGATCGTCGCCTAGCGCGACAAAGCCTTCCACGGCCGGCGCAAACGGCTGCACGCCAAAATGATGAGCCACGCTGCTGGTCACTGCCTCGACATTGTTGCTGGGCAAGCCGATCTCGCTCAGGCACAGCAATTCTTCGCCGTGGAACTCGCCCTCGCCGGTGGCCACATCCTGCAGCGCATCGCGCGCGATCAGCTCCAGCACCGCACCATCGGGGCCGGCGAAGTACACCGATTGCGATTGCCACACCCCGTCCAGCGCAAAGCGCTGGCGACCTTGTGGGTCGGCAAGCAGCGTGCTGCGCGCGCCGATCCATTGCGCTGCGGCCTCGAAGCGCGCCGGCGCGACGTTGAAAGCCAGATGCACGCTGCCGACCGGATGGTGTGCCTGCACGCAGTCCAGCGTGGTCCAGCCGATGTGCACGGTGTTGCCCTGCAGCGGAAGCTGCAGCACATCGCGATAAAAGCGCCGGGTCAGTGCGGGGTCCAGACAGGGCAGCAAGAGATGACGGAGATGCATGGCACTCAGATCGATGGAAGAGGACTGCATTGAACAACCTCAATCGCAGTTGAGGTCAAGCATTCGATGCGCCAGACATGACGATGCCCGGCTTCCGAGCCGCGGCGCTCAGAAACGCCTTAACCGCGATGCACCTGGCCGATGCGCGAGGCCTTGGCACCCAATCCAGACGGGTGATCGAGCCCGCTTGTGCAATGTGAAAGGGTCTCCGGCGACCGCTCCAAGCAAGATGGAGCGCAATGCCGACGGACGAAAATGCAGGCACGCAAAGGCTATGGTGAGTTCGCTCGTGTAAACGCGTCTTCCAGGGTGGGACGCGAGGGTCGCCGGAAAACATCTATTTTCCCCAAGGTCATTGCGGAGAATCGAGATGGAAAATTCCATAAAGCCTGCCTCTTCAGCACGTACAAACCCGCCACTGGAGATTCCTGGCGGCAGCTCAACCGTGTCCTCTGGTGCCGACGGTAGCGTAGAGGCGGATCACCGGTTCGTAGCGTTGCGTCGCCCCCCCGTATCTAGGCGATCCAGCCCGTCTACTCCAGCCATCGCCACGGCAAGAGAGCGGCTGGAGCGGATGCGGCAAAAGGAACATAAACGGCTGGGCGAGCTGAAGGAGGACGCAACTTTGCTTATCAGTCGTTGGGGGGAACTGCAAAGTGCCTTGTTGCAGAGAGGAGATGCGGAGCTGGCACGTAAATTTGAAGAAAAGCAGCCACGCCTGGAGCAAATTCAAAAGGAGTTGATTCGCGAGATGGATCCCAACCTCACTGCCGATCCGAGTTCTGAAAGATGGGAAGAGGAGCTGGAACTCATGCAAATGCAAGCGGATACGCTTAAGAGAATGTTTGAAAATAAGAATCCCGGAGGCTTTGATTCGATACGCCCGGCATTGCTTGCCACCTTGAGGTTAGGTGAACCCCGTGTCCGACGCTGAATCTGACCAGGTCTGAAGGTGATCTGTCGCAGTTGATGTCGGGCACAGGCGAGGAGCGCTCACGTCTGTTCGAGCACGACGTTGATCCTCGCTCCCCAGGCTGACGCAAGCTGCGCCCGAGGCCATCGCTCAAAGCAGTTCTGCCAGCGCCCATAGATGGCGCACCAGCGGAGCGCTGTCCAGCGCGCCCGGTGCAACCGCCAGGGCCAGGCGCGCCAGCGGCATGCGCCCTTCGATATCCAGGTAGCGCACCCCGGGACGCTGCAGTTGCGCGGTGGAGGCGGGCACCACCGACACGCCCAGTTCGGCGGCGACCAGGTTGATGATCGATGACATCTGCGGCGCCTCCTGGGTGATGCGCAAGGTCACGCCGGACTCGCGGCAGGCGGCGAGGATTTCGTCGTACAGGCTCGAGCCGAAGCTGCGCGGAAACAGAATGAACGGCTCGCCGGCCAACGCCGCCAACGGCGCGCTGTGGTGGGCGGCCAGCGGATGCGCGGCCGGCACCGCGATCTTCATCGGCTCATCGGCAAAGCGCAGTAGCTGCAGGTCCGGTGGCGTGCTCAGCCCGTAGCGGACGAACGCCGCATCCAGGCGGCCATCGGCCAGGCCTACCAGCAGGCTGGCGGTGTTGGTTTCTTCCAGCAGCAGTTCGACCTGCGGCCATTGCCGGCGGAAGTCGCGGATCAGGCGCGGCACCACGGGGCTGAAGGCGGCCGAGGCGGTGAAGCCCATGCGCAGCCGGCCGGATTCGCCGCGCGCCACACGCCGGGCGGTTTCGGCGGCGCGCTCCACATCGGCCAGTACCCGGCGCACTTCGCCGAGAAAGGCCTCGCCGGCCGGCGTCAGTTCCGCGCCGCTGTGCGTGCGGCGGAACAGCGGCGTGCCCAGCTCGCGCTCCAGTGTCTGGATCTGCTGGCTCAGCGGCGGCTGGCCGATGCCGACCCGTGCCGCAGCGCGGGTGAAGTTGCCTTCCTCGGCAACCGCCAGGAAATAGCGCAGGTGACGCAGCTCCATGGTATCTGTTTCATATATGGCAACTGCCAGCATCATATATTGGACAGGGGGTGGTGGCGGGCGAATACTCCCCGTCCCCGGTCTCATCCAGATACCCGTGCCTGCTCCCGATTCTCGCTCCAGCGCCCTACCGGCCAGTGCCGCCGTCCCCCAGATCGCGGCGCCCGCCACTGGCCGCATCCGGCTGGCATTGTTCCTGGCCGGCTTTGCCACCTTCTCGCTGCTTTACAGCGTGCAGCCGGTGCTGCCCGAGTTCGCACGCGCCTTCGGTGTGGATGCGGCCACCGCCTCGCTGCCGCTGTCGCTGGCCACCGGCGGGCTGGCCGTGGCGATCTTCTGCGCCGGTGCGGTTTCGGAAAACCTGGGCCGGCGCGGGCTGATGTTCGCTTCCATCGCGCTGGCCGCGGTGCTGAACCTCATCGCAGCGTTCCTGCCGCACTGGGGCGCGCTGGTGGCAGTACGTACCCTGTCCGGCATCGCGTTGGGCGGCGTGCCGGCGGTAGCGATGGTGTATCTGGGCGAAGAACTGCCGGCCAACAAACTTGGCGCGGCCACCGGCCTGTATGTGGCCGGCAATGCATTCGGCGGCATGAGCGGGCGCATCATGATGAGCGTACTGACCGACCACACCGACTGGCGCACCGCGCTGGCGCTGTTGAGTGGGTTCGACCTGCTGTGTGCCGTCGCGTTTGTGTGGTTGCTGCCGCCGTCGCGGCATTTCGTGCGTCGGCATGGGGTCAACCTGCAGTTCCATCTGCGTGCCTGGGCCGGGCATCTGCGCGATCGCAATCTGCCGTGGTTGTTTGCGTTGCCGTTCCTGTTGATGGGCGTGTTCGTCAGTCTCTACAACTACGCCGGGTTCCGGTTGGGCGGGCCGGAATTCGGCTTGAGCCAGAGCCAGATCGGCATGATCTTCAGTGCCTACGTGTTCGGCATCGTCAGCTCGTCGGTGGCAGGGGCGGCGTCGGATCGGTTCGGTCGCGGGCCGGTGGTCAGTGCCGGCATCGTGCTGTGCGTGCTCGGCGTGGCGCTGACGCTGGCGCATGCGCTGGCGCTGGTGGTGGGCGGCATCGTGTTGCTGACGATCGGTTTTTTTATCGCCCATTCGGCGGCCAGCGCCTGGGTGAGCCGGCTCGGCGGCGCGCACCGCAGTCATGCTGCGTCGCTGTATCTGCTGGCGTATTACGCCGGCTCCAGCGTGATCGGCGCGCTCGGCGGCTGGTTCTGGCAGCACGGCGGTTGGGCCGGGTTGGTCGGCATGTGCCTGACGTTGCTGGTGCTGGCGTTTGCCGCCGCGCATGTGTTGCGCCAACGCGCGGACGACGCACGCCCGTATGGCCGCTTTGCGCCGCATCCTGCGCGTGGCGAATGACAGGCGGATCGAGCAGCTCGACCACTTGTTGCTCACCGTTGCCGACGTGCATGCCACCTGCGACTTTGATGCGCGCGTGCCCGGTATGCAGGTGGTGAGTTTGGCGAAGGCTGGCCTGCGCTGGCCTTCGGGCAGCAGAAGATCAATCTGCATGCCGCCAGGCGTGCCTTCGCACCCAAGCTGCGGGGTCCAGCGCCCGAATCGGCCGATCTGGGCCTGATCATCGCAACTGCGCTGCAGCAGCAGGCGCAGGACCACATCGTCGCTGCTGGCGTCACCATCGAGCAGGGCCCGATCCAGCGCAGCGACGCAACCTGCGCGGTGTTGTCGATCTTCGCCGCGACCCGGGTGGCGACCTGATCGAGGTCAGCAGCTTGCTGTAACGGCGGATTGCTGCCGCATCTGCGGACTGTGCGTCTGTGCGCGATGCTGCGGTTCTTCGCGATGCCGAGGGCCTTGACGCGATGGCCATCGCTCACCCGCACGTGCTAAGCGTTGGTGTCGCAGTGCCACCGCCAGATGGCGCTGCGCGTAAGCACCGGGCCACGCTGTACACGCGCGGTCCCCTGCCTGCAGGCACACGACGAGCGACAGCGCAAACCCGCACCTTCATACTGCCTTGTCGCAGATGCTGCGCCTGAGTCCGCCGCAGGCGTCGGCTTGGAATTGGCCTGCACGGCCCCATCGTGTGCGACAGACCCGCGTGTTGCCTGCCGATGCACCTGCATCTGCATCCACCGCAACCGACCAGTCGTACCCTGTGCTGCAGACACCACGATGGCATGCTGCGCGCGTCTTGCACGACGCCCACTGCCCGCAGTGCACCGGCTGAACATGTTGCACCGCTGCAAGCGTGTCACGCCAAGGTGTTGCACAGTGATCTCACCGCTAACGGAGTTGCATGATGACGGGCCTGACCGACCACACCGGCGATGCGCTGCAGGCGTTCATCGAGCGCCACCAGCGCCTGTTCGTGCTCACCGGCGCCGGTTGCAGCACCGACTCGGGCATTCCCGATTACCGCGATCTGCAGGGCGGCTGGAAGCGTCCGCAACCGGTGACGTTTCAGGCCTTCATGGGCGAGCTGTCCACGCGGCAACGCTATTGGGCGCGCAGCCTGGTGGGCTGGCCGCGCTTCGGGCTGGCACAACCCAATGCCACCCATCACGCATTGGCCGCGTTGGAAGCGCGCGGGCAACTGGAAGTGTTGCTCACCCAGAACGTGGACCGCCTGCATCAGGCCGCCGGCAGCGCCGCGGTGATCGACCTGCACGGCCGGCTCGATGTGGTGCGGTGCATGGGCTGCGAGCGGCGCATGCCGCGCATCGAGTTTCAGCTGCTGCTGGAGCGTGACAATCCCGGATGGGCCACGCTGGACGCGGCGCAGGCGCCTGATGGCGATGCGGATCTGGACGATGTCGCCTTCGAGACCTTCGTGGTGCCGCCGTGCCCGGAGTGTGGCGGCGTGCTCAAGCCGGATGTGGTGTTCTTCGGCGAGAACGTGCCGCGCGAGCGTGTGGAGCGTGCGTTTGCGCATTTGCAGGCCGCCGATGCGGTGCTGGTGGTGGGCTCGTCGCTGATGGTGTATTCGGGCTTTCGCTTCGTGCAGACTGCCGCGCGCAACGGCCTGCCGATTGCCGCGCTGAACTTCGGGCGTACCCGCGCCGACGACTTGCTCAGCCTGAAGGTGGAGCAGTCGTGCGCGCAGGCGCTGGCTTTCCTGCAGCAGCCACCGGACCCGCTGCACAGCGCGTCGGCCAGGTACGACAGTGCGCGCTCTGCATGACGCAGTGATCCATTGCAGCGGTTGTGCGGCGACGCCTGGCGCAGTGCAATGGGTGTCCCCATGTCGCGTCTGGATGTTGCCTTGAGCCAGTTGTTCACCCCCATCGCCTTCGGCCCGCTCGCGCTCGCCAACCGTATCGTCATCGCACCGATGTGCCAGTACTCCGCACAGGACGGCCGCGCCAGCGATTGGCACCGCATCCATCTGGGTACGCTGTCGCAATCGGGTGCGGGGCTGTTGATCCTGGAGGCCGCTGCGGTGCTGCCGGAAGGGCGCATCAGTTACGCCGATCTGGGTTTGTACGACGACGCCACCGAGCAAGCGCTGGATGAGGTGCTGCAGTCGGTGCGACGCTGGTCGCCGATGCCGGTGGGCATCCAGCTGGCGCATGCCGGTCGCAAGGCCTCCACCGATCTGCCGTGGAAGGGTAGCGAGGCCATCGCCCCCGATCACGCGCATGGCTGGCAGACCGTGTCTGCCTCGGCGCAGCCGTTCAATCCGGGCAAACCGTCGCCGCAGGCGTTGGACGAGGCCGGGATCGATGCGGTGGTTGCCGCGTTCGTCACCGCGGCCACCCGCGCCGAACGCCTGGGTCTGGAGCTGATCGAACTGCATGCCGCGCATGGCTATCTGATGCATCAGTTCCTGTCGCCGCTGAGCAATCAGCGCAGCGACGCGTATGGCGGCTCGCTGGAAAACCGCATGCGCCTGACGCTGCGCATCTTCGAGGCGGTACGTGCGGCAGTGTCCGAGCGCATCGCGGTCGGCGTGCGCATTTCGGCCACCGATTGGGTGGAAGGCGGCTGGGATCTGGAGCAGAGCATCGCCTTGTCCAAGGCGCTGGATGCACTTGGCGCGCAGTACATCCATGTCTCCAGTGGCGGGCTGGACCCGCGTCAGCAGATTCCGGTGCAGGCCGGCTATCAGATTCCGTTTGCGCAGGAGATCCGTGCGCAGGTCACGATGCCGGTGATCGGCGTGGGCCTGATCACCGAGCCGGCGCAGGCCGAGGCGATTGTGCAAGACGGCCAGGCCGACGCAATCGCGCTCGCACGCGGCATCCTGTACGACCCGCGCTGGCCGTGGCATGCCGCCGCTGCGCTGGGTGCATCGGTCACACCGGCGCCGCAATATCTGCGCTGCGAACCGCGCGAGGCACGCGGCGTGTTCGCCAGCTGACCCACGCCACCGACGTCATACCGAAGAGGAAGCACACGCATGCCGATAGGATTTCTGGGGCTGGGCACGATGGGCCTGCCGATGGCGCACAACCTGCTGCGCGGCGGCTTCGAAGTGAGCGTCTGGAACCGCTCGCCAGAGCGCGCGCAGACCTTGCGTGATGCCGGGGCAACGGTGGTGGATGCGCCGGTGGGCGCCGCACACGGCCCGCTGTTGTTCTCGATGCTTGCAGACGACACCGCGGTCCGTCAGACCGTGCTGGACGGCGGCGTGCTGGACGCACTGCCGGCAGGCAGCGTGCACGTCAACATGGCCACCATCTCGGTGGCGCTGGCGCACGAGCTGACCGCACTGCACGCCGAGCGCGGCATCGCCTATGTTGCCGCACCGGTGCTTGGCCGCGTCGACGTGGCCGAGGCAGGCAAGCTCAATATCCTGGCGGCCGGCGACGCTGCCGCGCTGGCGCGGGTGCAGCCGATGTTCGATGTGCTGGGGCAAAAGACCTGGCACATCGGTAATGCCCCGGAGCAGGCCAACGCGGTGAAACTGGCGGCCAACTTCTGCCTTGCCAGCGCCATCGGCGCCATGGCCGAGGCCAGCGCACTGGCACGCGGGCACGGCGTGGACGCCACCCAATTCCTGGGTATGCTTACCACTACCTTGTTTGCCGCACCCGCGTACCAGGGCTACGGCAAGCTGATCATGCAGCGCCAATACACACCGGCCGGCTTCACCGCCACGCTGGGGCGCAAGGATGTGGACCTGGCCATCCAGGCCGGCGCCGACAAACAGGTGCCGATGCCGTTGGGCGAACTGCTGCGCGCCAGCCTGGACGACGCCATCGCGCATGGCGATGGCAATGCAGACTGGGCCGTGCTGGCAGAGGTGTCGGCGCGGCGGGCAGGGCAGGCCTGATGGCCACGCAGAGGCGCGCGCGTGTCGCGCGCTTCGCTTGAAAGCGCGGCGCGGCGCGTCTTGCTCACCTCAACATGCAGCAGACCTTCTAAAATGGCGGCTCGTTACAGCCGCCGCTCCAGGGAGGATGCGATGCGACACCTGCATATCACGCTCGGTTCGACCGAGCGCACAACGCGCGCACTGACCTGCGCCGGTGGCACACGATGACCGCCGAGCCGGTCGTCAACCAGGGCCCGGTGGGTCCGGACCATCCCGAACATCCGGACCACTATCTGTTCGCGCAGATCCGCGAAGCGGTGGGCGTGCTCGATGCCGAGTTGAACAAACCCACCGACGAGGCCAGCGTCCGCATGGCCGCACGCTTGCTGCCGCTGGCCAAGCAGCATGGCTTCGATCAGGTGGATTACGTGGTGCTCAGCCGGCACGTCGGCGAGGTGGGCGAGAACGTGTTTCTGGTGCGTGGCGAACTCTCCGACCCCGCGCATCTGCGTGCGCACATCACCACCCAGGAAGCGATGGAGACCTCGGTGGAGGCCTCGATGGCGCAACTGGACGAGATCAATCGGCGACTGATGTTACGGCTGCCGCCGCGCTGACCTTCATCGGGAGCGGCATGCGCATCGCGTCTGGCGAGGCATGCCACCAGCGCAACGCCTGCAGTGCGCTGATCGGCCGATCTGCACGCAACGCAGGCTCCATGCCATCGCGCACAGCTGCAGTGCCGCTGGCTCAACGTTTGCAGCGCGTCGCAGCGTAAAAGTTACCGACGCAAGCACTGCGCCAGCGGTGTCATCCATTGGCTATCATTGCGCCGATGCGCTCCGACTACATTCTTACGCTGTCCTGCCCCGACCGCACCGGTATCGTGTACCGCGTCACCGGGCTGCTGTTCGATCTGGCCTGCAACATCCTCGACGCCCAGCAATTCGGTGACGACGAAAGCGGCCGCTTTTTCTTGCGCGTCCATTTCGACAAACCGCCATCAACCGACATCGCCACCCTGGAGCAGCAGTTTTCGGTGTTGGCCAACGCGTTTGAGATGGACTGGCAGTTGCACGACGCGCGCCGTCGCGCGCGGCTGCTGGTGCTGGTGAGCAAGCAGGGTCATTGCCTCAACGACCTGCTGTTCCGCACCCATAGCCGGCAACTGCCGGTGGATATCGTCGCGGTGGTCTCCAACCACGCCGATTTCGCACCGCTGGCCGCGTCCTACGGCGTCGACTTTCATCATCTGCCTGTGACTGCAGAAACGCGCGCCGAGCAGGAAGCGCAGCTGCTCGCGCTGGTCGAGGACCTGCATATCGATCTGGTGGTGCTGGCGCGCTACATGCAAATTCTTTCGCCCGGCCTGTGCCGCGCGCTGGCCGGACGCGCGATCAATATCCATCACAGCTTCCTGCCCAGCTTCAAGGGCGCGCAGCCGTACCACCAAGCGCATGCGCGCGGGGTCAAGATCATCGGCGCCACCGCGCATTACGTTACCGAAGATCTGGACGAAGGCCCGATCATCGAACAGGACGTCGCTCGCGTGGATCACGCCATGACCCCGCGCGATCTGGTGCGCCTGGGCAGCGACACCGAATCGCTGGTGCTGGCGCGTGCGGTGCGACGCCATGTCGAGCATCGCATCGTGCTCAACGGCCATCGCACGGTGGTGTTTCGCTGAGAGGCAGTGGCTGTATGGATGAAGTGGGCTACGCATTGGTCCGGTCCATGTAGATCCTTGCAGGTGTTGTAGCGGCTTGCTTATCGCTTGTGGGGTTTGGGCCCCACAACGATGCCACCTAGCATCGTTGGTCCGTGTCAGGATCTCTGCATGCAGGATCAACGCATTTTGAGGCTCGGATGAAATCCATTTTCAACTGGATATTGGCTGTCACCCTGGCGGCGATCGGTACATCCGTCGTGTTTGCACAGGCGCCTAAGCCGGAGTATGCCGTGGCCGCGTTTGGCGGCTTGCTGACCGGTACTGATCGCGGGGAGTGGATCGGCCGTCTCCAATTCACCGATGCTGCTGGAAAAACCCACTCGCTTCTTGAAGAAAACGTGCTCGATATTGTCAAGAACGAACAAGGAATCTTTGTGTTCACCGGCCTGCTCCACGTGGGTCTCAACGAGGGTGCGCTCTATGCGGTCAAACGTGATACACACGGTGTTGTCGGAGCGCAGCTGGTCAATCGCCTTCCTGGAGCACCTAGTCAAATACATCTGCAGCCGGATGGCAGAACAAGTTTTCTTGTATTTACCGGGAAGTTCGATGTTCAGCAGAGGGAGATTTACGAGTGCTATTCCCTCACCGGTAATGCAGTCAGTCGTGGATCTGGATGCTGACGGTTCGAATACAACAAGGATTGGGTCTCACCCTATGTACACCTGGAAGCAATTGCGGCAGCTAACCCTCTGTTTGGCGTTGGCAGGCTGCGCATGTTCAGCGGTTGCGGCAGTCAAGCCGATGATTCCTCAGACGGAAAGCGAATACATTGCCCGAGGTGGTGCCTGGACAATGCTTGGCTTGCCGGCTCCGGACAATCCGAAGGTGTGCGATCTGAAGGCCGCTGATTCAGGCCGCTAATTCAGGCCGCAGGTGTACCGATTCCACCCAGTGCGAGGGTGAGTGCATTGCTCCGGCATCTGCACGGGAGGGCGCGCGTGCGCGTGGGCGATGCTCGAGGTATCTATCCAACTTTGGCAATGTACGCCGCGTCAGCGACGGCATCGTCGAGACCCTGCATGTCGAATGAGCTTCCGGCGAGCTACTCAACCCGGCGACGTCGGGCAAGGCATGTACAGCAACGCAAGAGTCTTGCCGCACACTGCTTTGATACAGCGCTTCGATAGGCATGCAATAGCAATTCGCCTAGCGCACTGAGCGATTCAATCAGCTAGCGCCCGTGCAGCACTGGCCGGCTCCCTTACCAATGCTGCACGGATCGCATCAGTTACGCCTCACCGCGCCGCGTTAGCGTTCATCACCGCATTGCGGTTTGCATCAAGATACTGCGCGGGGTCGCGCATACCGGTGGTGTGGCATTGCCCGGTGGTGTGGCCGCGGTTCACGCCGCCCGGCAGCTGCGCATTGACCTGCTCCACGGTGCCGTCTTCGGGGTCGTTCAAGACCAGGTCGGATGCGGCGTTGCAATAGTCGTTGGTGTACCAGTTGGTCTTGGCGAACGAGGTGGTGTAGTAGTTGACCTTGGCGCGCGCGTCGGCGGGAATACCGGCCAACCAGGCCTTGGCGCCATCGTAGGTGAGGTCGGTGTTGGTGCCGCAGCCCACGCCGAACCACGAGCCCACCGCAGCAAGCACGCCCGACAGATTGGTGCCCTGGTAGGGCGTGCCCACCGACTGCATCACGCGCCCACCGGTGGCGTTATCCAGGCCGCTCCAGTAATACGCATACAGATGCAATGCGGCCATGCCGCCCTGGCTGTGCGCCACGGTGGAAAACGACGACCACTGGCTGGCGAACTGTGCGATGCGCTGTGCGAACTGGTCGTTGCTGCGATTCTGCTTGGCATCGAGAAACGTCGAGGCATTGGTGAACTGCGCCTGCGGCCACACGCCGTTGGAGCAATAGCCGTGCACCAGCACCAGTTGCGAGCCAGCCGCCTGCGGCTGTGCCATCGCGGTGGCCAGCGTCGACGGGCGCGGACCCATGCGCATGCTTTCGTCTATTACGGCGCTGGACCGCGCAATGCTGGCGCGTCGCAATGCGGGCACCTGCAAGGGCAGCGTATCTGCCTGCACCAACGGGATGTAGTGGTCCGGGTCTTCGATACGCAACCCACGCAGCGTGAACGGTGCACGCGCGCCGGCACGCGCGATCCAACGTTCGTCCAGGCTCAGTGGCAACTGCCCCTGCTGCGGCGTCAGCATGCCGCCGATCCACGCTACCGGCACGTCCTTGCCCTTGGCATCGGTGCCCCACACCTGGCCGAACACGCGATAGTGCGACGGCGCATTGCCGCGTGCGGCCACCGGCAGTGCCACGGTCAGTCGCGTGCCTTCGGCAGCACGTGCGCTGAGCGCATTGCCGAGCAATCGCAACGCGGTATCCAGCACCGGCAGCACGTGTTCGCTGGTACGGACAAACGCCTGCCCGGCCTGGTCGTGGCCACGCACGATCACCTGCGCGATCCAGGTGCCCTCGCGCGTTGGCTGGAAGTTGCCGCCATACACACCGTCGCCTGCGGCGCCATCGTTGTGCGCACCATCGTCGGCCATCGGCAGAATGCGCACGCCGCCTTGCGGGTCGATCACGCGCAGGCTGGCTTGGTCGATCTGTCCGGCCTGGCCGGCCAGCAAGGTCGCACCACGCGCGTCACTGCCACTCAGCATGGCGTTGAGCGTGAGCGATTTGCCCACCAGTTGCTGGCGGTCGCGCGGATACGAAGCCAGCTGCGTGCGCGCATCGCCTTCCATCAGCACATAGCCACGCTGCGCCACCGGCGATGCCGATTGCAGTGTCAGCGACCAATCGCCGTTTTGTGCAGTATCCACGGCATAGCGCATGCCGCTGGTGCCGCTTTCTGCGCTGCCCAATACCGTGCGTTGTGCCTGCACCTGGGGTGCGGCAGCAGCGCGTGCGCCGGCAACGCGTGGCGCGCTCACCGCCGCATCCCACGCCTGCTCGCCCGCCAGCACCATGAAACGCAGCTGGCCGTTTTCCACCGGCAGCGTGCCGTGCCAGCGCGCCGCAGTGCCTGTTGGCGTCAGCTCCACCGGCAGCAGTGCACTCTTTGACAGGATCGCCGACTCGGCCGGGTCGGGCACGCGCATCTGCGCGAACTCCTCCGGTGGGCCGGCAAGCAATTTGGGCTGCAACTCGGCCGCGGCCAGCGGCAGGGACACGAGCGACAGGCTGCACATCAGCGATAACAACGACGGCTTGGGCATGGCGACATCTCTCCTTGGACGTTGCGGATGCAATGCCGCCGCGCAGGGCAGCGGCATCGGATGCAGCGCCCCCTCGCCGCGATTCGCCGATGGTTATACCTCGCGCGTATGACAAGGCTGCTGTGCGCTGCAACACCTCACACGCGACACATACTTCGCGTGCCGTGCATGTCCAAGAGTGTGATGCGTATCGCGGACGAGCAGAGTTTCAGGCAATAAAAAAGGCAGCGCACGCATGCGCTGCCATGTCGCCTATACCTTCAGAGCTATGCGTTCGGCGGTCAGGCCGCCTTGGCCAACGCGCTGCGCAGCGTGCGTGCCGCATCCACCATTGCCTGCAATGCCGCGCGCGTTTCGTCCCAGCCGCGCGTCTTCAGGCCGCAATCGGGATTCACCCAAAGTTGTGCGGGTGGGATTACCGCGCGTGCCTTTTCCAGCAGCTGCACCATCTCGCGTGCGTCCGGCACACGCGGCGAATGGATGTCGTACACGCCCGGCCCGATCTCGTTGGGATACTGGAACTTCACGAATGCATCCAGCAATTCCATGCGCGAACGTGAAGTCTCGATCGAGATCACGTCCGCATCCATCGCTGCCACCGCGGCGATGATGTCGTTGAATTCGGAGTAGCACATGTGGGTGTGGATCTGCGTGGCATCGCGCACACCGCACGAGGAAATGCGGAAGCTTTCCACCGCCCAGTCCAGGTATGCCGCCCACTCGCCACGCCGCAATGGCAGGCCTTCGCGGATGGCCGGCTCGTCGATCTGGATCACGCCGATGCCGGCCGCTTCCAGATCGCGCACTTCATCGCGCAAGGCCAGTGCGATTTGCCGGCAGGTTTGTGCACGCTCCTGGTCGTCGCGCACGAACGACCATTGCAGCACCGTCACCGGGCCGGTGAGCATGCCCTTCATCGGCCGATCGGTCAGCGATTGTGCGTACTGCGACCAGTACACCGTCATCGGTGCCGGGCGTGCCACATCGCCGTAGATGATCGGCGGCTTCACGCAGCGCGAGCCGTAGCTCTGCACCCAGCCCAGCTTGGTGAAGGCGAAGCCTTCCAGCTGTTCGCCGAAATATTCCACCATGTCGTTACGTTCGAACTCGCCGTGCACCAGTACGTCCAGCCCGATGCTTTCCTGAAAACGCACGCAGGCTTCGGTCTGCGCACGCAGGAAGGCATCGTAGTCGGCTTGCGACAATTTGCCGGATTTGTAGCGTGCGCGTGCTTCGCGCACCTCATGCGTCTGCGGGAAGGAGCCAATGGTGGTGGTGGGGTAGGCCGGCAGGTGCAATGCCTGTTGCTGCGCGCCGCGCCGCTGCGCATACGGCGATGCGCGCCGTGCGCTGTCGGCATCCAGCGCAGCCAACCGCTTGCTTACGTCGGGACGATGCACCTTGGGCGAGGACCGGCGTGCATCCACGGCGGTGCGTGCTTGCTCCAACGCGGCGTCGGCATGCGGTTTGTCATCCAGCGCATCGGCCAGCGTACGCAGTTCACCGAGTTTTTGTTTGGCAAACGACAGCCAGCTGCGCAGGTCGGCATCGAGGGTTTTCTCCGCATCCAGATCCACCGGTACATGCAGCAACGAGCACGACGGCGCCAACCACAGCTTGTCCGCCCCCACGTGTCCTTGCGCGTAGCGCGCCAGCGTCAGGGCGTTGTCCAGTGGCGTGCGCCACACATTGCGGCCGTTGACCAGGCCGAGCGACAACACGCGCTCGCTGGGCAATGCACCGAGCACCGCATCGAGTTGTTCCAGGCCGCGCACCAGATCGATATGCAGGCCGTCCACCTGCAGTGCAGCGGCCAGGCGCAGGTTGTCGCCCAGCGCGCCGAAGTAGGTGGTCAACAGCAGTTTGGGGCGCGGGCCAGTGGCCAGCGCCGCGTACGCGCTGAGATAGGCGTCCTGCGCGGCGGCATCCAGATCCAGCACCAGCGCCGGTTCGTCGATCTGCACCCATTCGGCACCGGCATCGT
The DNA here is from genome assembly GCF_041475665.2 of Xanthomonas sp. NCPPB 4467. NCBI lineage: Bacteria > Pseudomonadati > Pseudomonadota > Gammaproteobacteria > Lysobacterales > Lysobacteraceae > Xanthomonas > Xanthomonas sp. NCPPB 4467. The sequence continues at coordinate 452,117 of NZ_CM191260.1, forward strand.
GCAACTGGCGCAGCAGCTGCGCGTAGACCGGCAGGAGACCTTCGAGCAAGGCCAGCCTGTCGCTGCCATCGGTGGTCTTGGACAGCAGCAGCAGGCTCACCGGGCCGAGCAGCACCGGGCGGGTGGTGATGCCTTGCGCCAGTGCTTCGCGGAACTCGGCCACCGGCTTGTCGCCGCGCAACGCGAAATGCTGCCCTGCATGCAGCTCCGGTACGATGTAGTGGTAGTTGGTATCGAACCACTTGGTCATTTCCAGCGCGTGTACGTCCACGCCGTCGGCCTGATGGCCGCGTGCCATCGCAAAATAGCCGGCCAACGGATCGCGCTCGGTCAAGGCGCGGTAGCGCTGCGGAATCGCATCGAACAGGAACGCGGTATCCAGCACGTGGTCGTACAGGCTGAAGTCGTTGCTGGGCGGTACGTCCACCCCGGCATCGCGTTGCAGCTGCCAGTGGCGTGCACGCAGCGTGCGTGCGGTGTCCTGCAGCTCGGCGGCGTCGCTGTCGCCACGCCAATGGCGTTCGAGTGCCTGTTTCAGCTCGCGGCGCGCGCCGATGCGCGGAAACCCGAGATTGGTCACGATGGTCATGTTGCATGTCCTCATTGCATGGATGGCATTGAGGAACGAAGGAACCGTGCAACGTCCCCACGCTTGCACGCAGGCCCGCCACACCAGCGACCTTCGCCCCCGCGGGCGAGCCGGCAATCCACGGGCAACGACAGACACGCACGCTCCTGCTCAAGCAGCGCACGGATCCGACAGCTCCCCGCGGAGCGCCAGGTCGAAACGAAGGACGGTCGTGTCCTTCGGCCAGGGCCGGTATTCGGGCTGATGGACGTGCCGTGCAAACGCACGGGTGCCTACTGTCCGTCGCTTCCCAGGCCGTTGCCGGCCCAGTGCTGTTGACGGAGGTCGTTTCCATTCACCGCTGCGGGGCAGCTCCGGAATGAGGTGCAGATCGCACCTTTCACCGGATTCCCGTTTAATTCCATCGCTTCATCCGAATGAAGCGATGGAAACCGTGGCGTGCGCAGAGTAGGGGGCTGTGGGGTGCAGGTCAAGCGGGGACGGTGAAGGATGTGATCGCAGCCGCGCCTGCGGCAGATGCGACGATGCTCGAACGTTCCGTGCTGCACCCGGAGCGGGGCTTAGGTGATGTGGTGCAGGCCGGGATGGACGTCGCCGATGACGTTGCACTCAACTGCAGTGGGGGTGATCTCTATCCACCTGCGTGAGCGGAACATCGGTGCTGTCTGCTCGGCATCGCAATGGAGGTGCGGCGACCCGATATGCACACAATGAACCGGCGCGTTGGCATGGATTTCCAAGCATGCAGTTGCTCGAAGGCTCCTTTGGGCGATCTCGAGAACCGAGGCTTCGCATGCGCGGTTTCGTAGCGCGCCCTGATCGCACACAACTCCACCGTTGGGCATAGCCGCATCCTTGAGACAGCAGCGCTGCTGTCTCACTTGGTGGCATCACTCGCAGGGCGTTGTAGCGGGCCGACGAACACGGTGCACATCGTGCGCGTCAGTTTCAGGCGTTCGCACTGCCCTCCGGTGCAGCCGACGCAGCGCTGATGCTGAACCTGCGTACGTCTCGCCGGGCGTTTGCAATTGCCTCTGTCGCGTGGCCTCGCTACAGTTGCGGAGTCGAAAGAGTGCAGGCCGGATGGTAGCCCGGTCATCCATCCAATCCGGGTGGCAAGCTCTCCCGTTGAGGGTATCCGCGACACCGAGACCGGCATTGCCGGAACGAGGTGTGCCCGGTGATCTCTCACGACCCATCATCGGCGCGCCTCCACTAACCCTGGAAGGATATTGCGCATGCATCTCACCTCAAACACGATCTTGATCACCGGCGGTGCCACCGGTATTGGCTTTGCGCTCGCACGCGCGCTGGTGGAGCAGGGCAACACCGTCATCATCTGCGGGCGCAACGCCGCGGCGTTACGCCAGGCCAAGGACACGCTGCCTGCGTTGATCACCCAGGTCTGCGATATCATCGACAAGGCAAGTCGCCATGCACTGGTGAATTGGTTGCGGGCACACCATCCGCACTGCAACGTCCTGATCAACAACGCGGGCGTGCAACAGCATCGCGACTTCACCGGCAGCGATGCTGTGGCCAATCTCGATCAGGAAATTGCCATCAACCTGACCGCGCCGATCCAGCTGATTGCCGAGCTGCTGCCGTTGCTGCAGCAGCAACAGCACGCGGCCATCATCAACATCACCTCGGGGCTGGCGTTCTCGCCGATGGCCGATGTGCCGGTGTACTGCGCCAGCAAGGCGGCGCTGCACTCATTCACCCTGAGTCTGCGTCACCAGTTGAAAGGCAGTACCGTGCGCGTGATCGAGATCGCCCCGCCAATCGTCGATACCGGGCTAGGCGGCGGCACGCGCAGTGCAGGGACCGCAACGCGCAACATGATGTCTGCCGAGCAGTTTGCGCAAGAGGCCATTGCCCAGCTGGAGGCCGGCAAGGACGAGGTGCTGATCGGCATTTCGGCCGAGACGCGTCGTTTGGGTGAAGCCTTGTTCGAGCGGATGAATCACCGCTAGGTTGTTGGGGTAGTGTCGCTGGTGGTGGTTGCATGTTGCACAACGCCACCAGCGACGTCCTGGCGACGATAGCGACCAGTGTGGCCGCTGACGTTCAAGCGCTCAGCAATCGCCCTGCTTGCATGGATGGCTATCGCTGGCGCGCCACTGCTTCACTAGTTGGCGGCGATTGCGCTGATACTGCTCCTGCAGATATTCGATCCTGTCGATGGCCTCTGCGCGGAAGATGCGGAAATCGCCGCACGCTTCGCACCATGCGGCGATCTTCCAGCGCGCGTCGACCAGGCCCAGCATGATCGGCCAGATCGTGCGCTCCGACACCACGCCGGTCTTGCTTGTATAGCCGATTCCCAGCTTGTGTTGCGCATGCAGCGCCTTGCGGATTTTTCCAAGGTCGACGATTGCTTCTGGCCGCCGCGCCCGGCTGATGTACATAACATTGTCGTCCAGTGCCAGGCGCACCTCCTGCGAGATCACCCCGTCGAGTTTTGCCAGTGCGTTCTGCACTGCCTGCGTCATTGCATCGTCGCTCTGGCTGCTGACCCATTGCGCGCCGGTGACCAGTGCGCGAATTTCTTCCTCGGTGAAGGAGAGCGGCGGAAGCACAAAGCCTGGTCTCAGGATGTAGCCCACGCCCGCTTCGCCTTCGACATCGGCACCCATTGCCTGCAAGGTCGCAATGTCGCGCCGGATCGTGCGCAACGAGACGCCAAGCTCTTGTGCGAGCGTGCTGCCGGACACGGTTCCCCGGTGTCGACGCAACACTTGCAAGAGATCGAACAGGCGCTGGCTACGCGACATGTCAGTCCATTCTGACCAGGCCCTTGCCCGGACGCTTCTGGCCGGATTCAAGGGTATTCATCAAGCCGATGGCACCTTCCAGCGGAACGATCTCGCCGATCGGCAGGCCGAAGGTTCCCGCTTCCGCAGCGCTGGCGAGGTAAGCCAGGATGGCACTGGACGGCTTGCCGATCACCAGCTTGAAGCGGCGGTCCACCACGGCGCGGACGAACTTTCCCAGGTCAGGTTCCAGATCCAGGAAGCTGCCGCGCTTGTCGCGCAACAACGCCAATCCCGTAGCAGCTTTCATGACCGCCGAGGTGTCGAAGATGACGTCGAAGCGCTCATGGATGTCTTCCGGTCGGGTCACCCTGTAATCGTAGACCTGTTTCAGGCCCAGCGATCTGGCCCGCTCCATCGATCCCGCGCTACAACTCCCGGACACGGTTGCGCCCAAACGCTGCGCCAGCTGCACCGCCGCTTCGCCCACCGCGCCGGCGCAGCCGTTGACGAACACATGCTGGCCTTTCTTCAGCGCCGCCTTGTCGACCAGACCATTCCACGCGGTGACCCCGGGCGTGCCCAGGCACGCGGCGTTTTCGTAGGAGACGTTATCGGGTTTTTTGAACAGATTCTCTTCGGTGGTGATCACCGCCTCGGCCAGTGCGCCGCACTCCTTGAAGCGCGCCAGACCGAACACCGCATCGCCGGGCTTGAAGCGGGTGACGCCTTCGCCCACCGCGAGCACCACGCCCGACAGATCCATGCCCATCGCACGCGGAAACGTCCGCCCGGTCACGATCTTCATGACGCCGTTGCGCATCTTCCAGTCGACCGGATTGATCGCGGCGTACTTCACCTTTACCGCGACCTGGCCCTTTGCCGGCGCAGCAAGCGTGAACTCGGCCAGCTGCATGACGTCCTGGCCGCCATAGCGGTTGTATTGAAGGCGCTTCATTGGCGCGGTGCTCCGATGGCAACGGCAGGTGCGGAGGCGACCTGGCAAGCGGGAAGCACGTGCAGTCGGTCGACTGCGCTGCCGGGCTTGGCGGCAGACTCGGTTCTGCGACCGACGAGAGGCCGGCCAGCGCGGAAGAGCGTGCGCGTTGCTGTCTGCCAGAGCATCCGTGTGGGCGCGTGGGCATCGAACGCGCGCGAGGTTGCAGGTGCGGTCATGCGGGAGCGGGTGAAGATGATCACTAGGACATTCCTCGTGTTGGGTGCCCAGTGTAGGAAGCGGTGGTGACAGATTCTGGCACCATTGCATCACGCCGCTGATGCGCAATAGCCGTAGCCAGCGCCGGCACTGTGTGATGGCACGACATGCCCGCGCAGCGCGACGCGCGGACCCAGCCTTGCCATTCGGTCCATCAGACAGCCGCGTGCCGCACGGCAATCGCGTCGTGGAAAGCATGCGACTGCCCTTGCCGTGCCCTTGTCTGTGCTGTCGCGGTGCCGCTGGGTTCTGAAAGCAGGCGGTGCGCCGTGCCCTACCGCTCGTCGGACAGCAGCCAATGCGGCTTCCATCGCAACCGATCTTATGTATGATGACCATCATGAAAAACACCTCGCCACGCTCTCGCGCATCCTCAGGCCGCAAGGCCGACAGCCATGCACGCATCGTCGAAGTCGCGGCGCGCGCGATCCGGCGCACCGGCTACGACGGCACCGGCGTGGCCGACATCATGAAAGAGGCCGGGCTGACCCACGGCGGCTTCTACGCACACTTCTCATCGCGCGATGCGTTGCTGGCCGAGGCTGCCGACCATGCCGGTGCGCAGACGGTGGCCAACTCCGCGCAGATTGCGGCCGCCGTGCCGCCGGAGCAGGCGGCGCAGGCACTGATGCGGGCGTATCTGTCCGATGGGCACGTCAACAACGTCGAATCCGGCTGCCCGATTGCTGCGCTAGGCTCGGAGATGCCGCGTCAGGCACCGGCGGTGCGCCAGGCGGCAACACGTCGCATCAAGGAAATGATCGACCTGGCCGCCCGCCAATCGCCGGACTGGGGAACGCCGCAGGCGCATGCGCGGGCACTGGTGACGGTCTGTGCCATGGCCGGCACCTTGATGCTGGCGCGTGCCGTGGACGACCCCGCACTGTCGGCCGCGATGCGTGAGGCGGCACTCGACCACTTCGGCGCAGCCTGAGCAAAACGCACAAGTTGATCGTTGTTCAAAAATATGATGATCGTAATATTTTAGACGTACAGATCGCAGTCCGCCGCAGCCGCGGCTCTCCACCATCACCGCGTGCGACGGCAGCACTTCAATGGCTTGCCGCCACCCACTACCCGAGAAAGAGGCACCTATGAACAGCAAGATCGCACTCGTGACCGGAGCCTCCTCCGGCATCGGCGAAGCCACCGCCGCCCACCTGGCCAAGGCCGGCTACACCGTCTATGGCACCAGCCGCCGCGGTGGCCGCTCCAGCACGCCCGGCGTGCAGATGCTGTCGCTGGACGTCACCAGCGACGCGTCGGTGGCCGCCGCCATCGATACCCTGCTGCGCAAGGAAGGTCGCCTGGATCTGTTGGTCAACAATGCCGGCTTCAGCGTCGCGCCTGCCGCGGCAGAAGAAAGCTCCATCGCGCAGGCGCAGTCAGTGTTCGACACCAACTTCTTCGGCACCGTGCGCATGACCAATGCGGTGATCGGCCAGATGCGCAAGCAAGGCGGTGGACGCATCCTCAATATCGGCTCGGTGTTGGGCCTGGTGCCGGTTCCGTACACCGCGCTGTATGTGGCCAGCAAGCATGCCGTTGAGGGTTACAGCGAATCGCTGGATCACGAACTGCGCGATTGGGGTATCCGGGTCTCGGTAATCGAGCCGGCCTACACCAGGACGCCGTTCGACGCCAATGCGCTGCAGCCCGACGCACCGTTGGAGATCTACCGTGATATGCGCGCGCATCTAGCCGCGCACGTCGCGCAGGTGATGCAAAAGGCCGATGCGCCCAGCGTGGTGGCCGAGGTCGTGCTCAAAGCAGCGCAGGATCCGCAACCGAAGGCGCGCTACACCGCCGGCAAGGTGGCCAAACAGATGAGCCTGCTGCGTCGCCTGTTGCCCAACCGCATGCTCGGCAATGCGCTGCGCAAGGAATTCAAGCTGGATCAGGTCGCATCGCCAGCCCGCGGCTCGAATGTTGCCGGAGCACGCGCATGATGCACAGGATTGATCGCACCGATGCCAAGATAGCGGTACGCGCCTGTTGGGGACACGCATGAAAGCCGTCATTGTCGACCAGTACAAGAAACATGGCCCGGTGCGCATCGGCGAGATGCCGATGCCGCAGCTGCGCCCCAACGATGTGTTGATCAAGGTCAGCGCCGCCAGCCTGAATCCATTGGACGCCAAGGTGCGCGATGGCGAATTCAAGATGCTGCTGCCGTTCAAGACGCCATTCGTGCTGGGTAACGACGTGGCCGGTGTGGTGACACAGGTCGGCACCGCAGTGCGCGACATCGCGGTTGGCGATGCGGTGTTCGCCAAGATCGAACCGGGCCGCATCGGCACCCTGGCCGAGTATGTGGCGATCGATGCGGCAGTAGTCGCACCCAAACCGGCCAGCCTGAGCATGGAAGACGCCGCGTCATTTCCGCTGGTCGGCCTGACCGCCTGGCAGGCGCTGGTGGAAACCGCTGCGCTCAAGCCGGGGCAGAAGGTGTTGATCCATGCCGGCTCCGGCGGCGTGGGCACCATCGCGATCCAGCTGGCCAAGCATCTGGGAGCGTACGTGGCCGCCACCACCAGTACTGCCAATGTGGAGCTGGTCAGGTCGCTGGGGGCCGATCTGGTGATCGACTACAAACAGCAGGATTTCCAGACGCTGGTGCGCGATTACGATGTGGTGCTGCACAACCTGGACACGCCGACGCTGCTCAAGTCGCTGCAACTGCTCAAGCCCGGCGGTGTACTGATTTCGCTGACCGGCCCGCCCACGCCGGCATTTGCGCAGCAACTCGGCCTAGCGTTCCCGCTCAGGCTGGTAATGCGCCTGCTCAGCCGCAAGGTGCGCGCGCAGGCCAGGCAGCGGCAGGTGTCGTACACCTTCCTGTTCATGCGCGGCGATGGCCCGCAGCTGCGCACGTTGGCGGGCTTGCTCGACAGCGGCGTGCTACGCCCGGTGATCGATACGGTATATCCGCTCGCACGTGCGCAAGAAGCACTGGCGCATGTCGACAGCGGCCGCGTCAAAGGCAAGGTCGTGGTCACGCTGTAGCAGCGGCGATCGCGTGATGTTGCCTTATCGTTGACAGCGATAAGGCCGTGCTTCGAAAACGATAACGGGGTGGGCAGGGTACCCACCCCGTTTGCGTATGCGCTCCAGGCGAAGTGAGCGTTTGCAATAAGTGACTTGGGCGCCTCGCACCTAAGTGTATGAGCCAGGCCTCGGCTCACTGCCGCACATAGCGCAGGTGGGTGGCCGCAGGCCCATCAAACACCCTGTCGATACGAAATTGTGTCGGGGGCTCGCCAAGGTGTTCGAACAGACGTCGTCCGCCGCCGAACAATACCGGTGCCAACGCAATCTCCAGCTCGTCGACAACGCCCAAGCTCAGATACTGCTGGATCAGATCTGCGCCACCGGCAATCCGAACATCGCGGCTGCCAGCCGATTCGCGAGCCAGTTCCAGCGCATGCTCCGGCCCGTCGTTGATGAAGTGGAAGGTCGTGCCGCCGGGACGCACCCAGGGCTCGCGTTTTTCGTGGGTCAGCACGTAGACCGGTGTGTGGAACGGAGCCTCCTCTGGCCAGGCAACCTCGCCTTGGTCGAACATCCGCTTGCCCATGATGTTGGCGCCGATGCGCGCGAAGGTGCTGCGGACCAGGTCGTTGACCGGGCCGGTAGTACCACCCGATGCGAGCTTGAGCACGTTCTCGCGGAAATACTGCGATGTGATCAGCCAGCCCATCATCGCACCCCATTTGGCTCCCCAGTTCTTGTGCTCGGGATCGTCCATGGTCATCCCTTCCGGCGCCATGTAGCCATCAAGGCTAAGGCCGATGCTGACGAATACCTTGCTCATGATTTCACCTGTCACGCGTCTGAGGGCTGCAGAACATCCGAATTCATCTCGACCCGCTAAGAGCGGCTAACAAAACATAGCGAGCAGTTGTCAGGTGGGTGTGGACGGCGCGTTCAAAACCGGAGTGTACGCGTGGTCCATGCCGCATCGAGTATCGGCCGCGCCCACCTGATGGTGAGCACAGTCCTTTTGTTAGCTGCTCTTAGTTGCGTCTGCTTGCATGCATTGTTAGTCCCCCACGATGCGCAGACTTCGCTTGGTACAGCGCTGATGCAACCACATCTGCAGGCCAGTGGTTTTTTCCGTTACGGAAGATAGAAACCACCAGAAGCGCGATGCGCCGTACGCCAACGCGTGCGCATGTCGGTGGCTTGCCAACCGATCTATGCGTGCGTCCTTGTGGCGTGCTGCACGGGTTCTTACCCGCGTCTTCGTGGGCTAACCGCAAACGAGGTGCTGGCGCTGATGCCAAGTGCGCCCGGTATGGCCGGCCGCAGCGCAACGATCCAGCACTGACCGCAGCGCCATCGCGCAGTGCGGCATACAGACGTGTATTTTTGAAACGCGCAACGTGCAACACCCGCAGTGACCGCCGATTCGATGGCCGCTGCGGGTGTTGTGTGGTGTGACCAGCAGTGATGCCGTGCATGCCTTCAAATCCATCCAATCTCGCGATGGGTTTGAAGCCCGGTTGCGGGCCTCGCCACGCAGCCCGGTGCATGGACCTCGCCGACGCCGACCGCGCCCGATTGCCGGGGCGGTCGTTTTGTCTGTCGCGGTTACTCGGCCCAGGGCTCCAGCACGACCTTGCCGGTGGTCTGGCGGCTTTCCAGCAATTGGTGCGCCTGCGCGGCCTGCGCCAGCGGCAACACCGTGCCGATCTGCGGGGCCAGCTTGCCGGTCATGATGAAGCCCATGATCTCGCCCAGCACCTCCTGCATCAGCCTGGGCTGGGTCTGATAGCCGCCGATGTAGAAGCTGGTCACCGTGTGGTTCTTCAGCGTGAGCTGCCACGGGTCGATCAATGCGGTCTTGCCGCTGGACTGGCCCAGAAACACCATGCGCCCGAACGGTGCCAGTGCCGCCAGCCCTTCGCCGACATTGTCGCCGCCGGCACTTTCCAGAATGAGATCCACGCCGCGTCCATCGGTCAATGCCAGCACCTGCTCGGACCAGCCGGGTGCGGTGTAGTCCACCGAGGCATCGGCGCCCAGGCGTTCGGCCAGTGCGCGTTTTTCCGGCGAGCTGGCCGCGGCGATGACCTTGCCGGCGCCATAGAGTTTGGCCAGTTGCACCGCGAACGAACCCACACCGCCGGCCGCCGCTTCGATCAACACCGTCTCGCCCGGTGCCAGCCGCGCGGCATGCCGCAACGCGATACCGGCAGTGAGCCCGTGCGCGACCACTGCGGCGGCCTGCACCGCGCTCACGCCCGGCGGCAACGGCACCACCAGCGCGACGGGGAAGGCGATGTATTGCGCATAGCCGCCCACGCCCGGCGTGGCCAGCACCGCCATGCCCACCTCCAGCCCGGTGACGCCTTCGCCGAGCGCGGCGATCGTACCGGCCACCTCGATCCCGAGGGTGTACGGCAGGGGCGACGCCTCGATGTAATCGCCGCGCCGACGCATGACGTCGGCAAAGTTCAGGCCGACCGCTTCGATCTTGATCAGCACTTCGCCATTGCCGGGCTGCGGCTGCGGAACGTCTTCATAGACCAGCACGTCGGTGCCGCCGTGCTGGTGAAACCGTACTGCCTTCATGATGCATGCTCGCTGGGTCAGGGGGCCGAGTGGCCGGAGACGCCTGCCGCAACCAGAGTGTCGGCAGGAGATGTTGTCCCTGGGAGAGGCTGTGCAGCCGGTCGTCGCGGGACGCATCACAAGGTATATTCTGTAAACCTGATGTCAATCAGGCACCACTCATCCACTAGGTATCCCGCGAGACACTTGCAATGCACACAGCGATGCCGCAACCCGCCTTCAAATTCGACTGCCCGGGCCGTGAGACGTTGGAGCAACTGGCGGACAAATGGTCGGTGATGGTGTTGGCCTGCCTGCTGGTGACGCCGCTGCGTTTCAACGCGATCAAGCGCAATCTCGAAGGCGTGTCGCAAAAAGCCTTGACCCAGTGCCTGCGTCGGCTGGAGCGCAACGGCATCATCGTGCGCACGGTGATCGTGCGCTCGCCGATCGCGGTGGAATACCGCATCACCCCGCTCGGCCTGCGTCTGAAAGAGCCAATCCAATTGCTATGCGCCTGGACGCTCGACAATCAGCGTGCCATCGCCAAAGCACGGGAAACCTTCGACCGCGAGACCGCGTAGCTGCTGATCCGGCGATAGGCGACAGGGCGTGGCTGCGATGCGCAGCTCAGTGGCAGACAGGCACGCCGCGATGCCTTGACGGCCGGGCATCGCAGCGCATGCAATGGCGCACGATCCGCGCTTGCACCAGCCTGGCAGAAACGGACAGCCGAAAGTAATACAGGGCTTACACCGTGGCATGGACTTGTCATTGCTGCACGAAGGGGCGCGCAGCGCGATACCTTGACGTGCAGCAACCGCCACTGCCCTCAACGTTGTGCAGGCATCGCATTGCAGGGGCGTACAACACGCAGCGTCGTCATGCAAACGCCCCGCACAGGGCGGGGCGTTTGCAGTCGTAGTACTGCAGCGTTGCATCACGCCCACTGCTGCGGTGTTGCGCGCGATGCAGGCCGCGTGGCGTGCCTCAGTAGTTGACCTGTAACTGCAGACGCAGCAGATCGCCTTCCACCACCGGATACGGCGCCGTGGTGACGTCGGTGCGCTTCATCTTCGAATACGCAAACACCAGTTCCAGCGCGTCCATCGGCTGCCATTCGACGCCGGCTTCCACTTCGTCCAGACGCATGCGCGGCGCATTGGTGTCGAACTTGGAGCCGCCGCGGTAGGTCTGCCATTTCAGGTACGGCAGCAAGGTGCCGTAGGTGAAGTCGTGCTTGAACATCGCCTGCACATACCCGCCGCTCAGCGAGCGGGTGCGGATGCGGCGCTGCGCCACATCCAGCTCCGGGCCGCGGCCCACCGTCCACTCGGCCTGCAAGCCGAACGGCTGCGGGTAGTAGATGACGTGCGCAGCAACGCGCTGGTCGGTATAGCCATTGGGGTCGGTGATCGCCGGGGTGAAACTGCGGCCGCCGATATTCACCGCCGCAGCGGTCGGCACGAAGCGCCCGCTGTAGGCATCGGCGCCCACTTCCAGATACTGGCCGTTGGCGAACTTGAACGGGTAGGTGGCATGCACCACCGCATGCATGCCGTCGTTACGCTCGGCGCGGTTGGCGCCCTGGCCGTTGTACACGCCTGCGCCCAATACACCGTAATCGCCCGAGCCCTTCAGACCGGATTTGACCAGGTCCTGGAAGCGGCCCTTGGCCACGGTGGGGCTGTAATAGAACACCGCACCGATATCGCGTTCGTCGCGCAGGCCGGAGTTGAGCGCATCGGCGCGATCCAGGGTGAGGCGGTTCTGGCTGGACTGCAGGTTTTCCCAGCCGTACGGCATCTTCGACTGGCCCACACGCACGCGGTATTCGCGCTTCTTGTCGAAAAAGATATCGGCGTACGCATCGCGCAGCTGCGCAAAGTTGGAGGTGGTCGAACCAGTCGGGGTACTGGCGAAATCCGGCTGGAAATACAGCGACACGTGTTCGTTGAGATCGCCGCTCAGCACCAGGCGCGCACGCCGGATGCCCAGGCTCTGGTCGTTGCCGATGAAGCGATCGCCCGGCGCACGCAAGTCTTGCGCATCGCCGCCAATGCCCTGGTTGTAGCGGATCTGGGTGTAGCCGCGCAGGCTCAGCTTGTCGTACCACTTCTTGCCGACATCGCCGGCCTTGGCCGGTGCGGCGGCTGGCGCCGGTGCAGGGGCGGCCTGTGCGATGGCAGTGTCGGCCGGCACGGTTGCGCCAGGTGCCGGTGGCAGGGCCTGTGTCGGCGCGGCAGGCATCGCCGAGGCGGGCAGCTTGCCGTTTTCGTCCACCTGCACGAAGGTGCCCAGCTTGTCGCGCCCGGGTGCCGGCTCGGCAAAGATCTGCTTGGTCTTGCGGTCGACGTACAACTCCAGCTCGGCGGCCAGAGTGCTGCCGCTGGCGGTCGCGCTGAGGGCGCACAGGACGGTGGCGAGATTGCGTTTTTTCATGGACACGGCTCGGCAAGGGAAACTGGGCGGCGGTGGCGTGGCCAGTCAGGGCGCCCTTGCAGGGGCGCGTGCGGCCAGACGCCGGGCACCGTCATGGCGCTCCGCACTGCTGCCGTAGCAGCGATAGGGTGCAGTTATATTTAGGTTTGATGTCAGTTTGGTGACATCCGCGCCGCGATTCGACCGGCGACTGTGTCAGCCACGTGTCCGGTAGATGTCAGTCCGGCGATGCGAGCTGTGTCGAGAAGCGGTGGTGGCCTTGCGACGGCGGGGGCCCTGGCGGCCGTAACGTCTGCACTGATCCTTGCGTGGCCCACCCGCCTGAGCAGGCGCTACGTGCAGCGATACGCCTGGCACGCACGTTGACCGTGACGGTCGAACAGTCGGCCAGATTGAGGAATGCGCTCGTCGAGCGGGGCTGGTGGCACCTCGCCAGTTAAGAGCGGCTAACAAAACCGAGCGAGCGCCTGTCAGTGAGTGCAGGGTCGAATGTGCGGCGCCCGCACCGCTCGCGGGACACGTCGTGAACGCGTCCCTGGGGGCTCGGTGATGGCATCCATGCCGCCACACGGTCCCGCAATCGGCGAGAACACCGCGCCAGACAGTGTGATGGCTGTTGTGTTGAAAGCCATGCGTACCGACACTCTCCACAGATCCTTGCCTGCGCACCGTCGCGGGACCTGACGCGGCACGGATGCCGCGTAAGCGCTTAAAACGCCACACCCGCCGGGCATGGCGTTGCTTGATTTGGCCACCGGCCGCCACACGCATCGCTGCGTCTCGCGGCCTGCCCGGCCCCCTGGCTCAGGCTGCCGGCTGTGCCGCCGCCAGCGCCGCCGCCACGGTGTCGCGCCATGGCGTGGTGGGGCGGCCGATCAAACGACTCAGGGTGTGGCTGTCGTCGAACAGACTGCCGCCGCGCGAGGACGCCGAGCACTGCGCCAACACCTGCGCAAACCCGGCCGGCACGCCAACCTGCACCAGCGCTGCGGCGTAGTCGGCTTCCGGGAGGTCGTGGTACACCACCGGCTTGCCCGCCAACTGCGATAGCGCGGCTGCGTACTCGGCCATCGTGAAGGCGGTATCGCCGGCCAGCTCATAGACCTGCCCGGCCTGCGGTGCATCCGAGGCCAGCACCGCCGCGGCGGCCGCCGCATAGTCGGCACGTGTGGCGGTGCTGAGCTTGCCCTCGCCCGAGCTGCCCATCGCCCCACCGTGCGCCACTTCGGCCGCGATCGAGCCGGTGTAGTTTTCGGTGTACCAGCCATTGCGCAGCAGCACATGCGGTAGGCCGCTCTCGCGCAGCAGCGCCTCGGTGAGCAGATGCTCTTCGGCCAGCGACAGCGTGCTGGTCTCGGCGCGCAGGATGCTGGTGTAGGCGAGCAACTCCACCCCGGCGCGCTTGGCCGCGTCGATCACATTGCGGTGCTGCTCCACGCGTGCGCCCACCGCGTTGGACGACACCAGCAACACCCGGCCGACGCCCGCAAAGGCCAGGTCCAGGCTGTGCGGGTCGGCGTAGTCGGCCTGACGCACCGTGATGTCGCGTTTTGCGAACTCCGCGAGTGACGCAGTATCACGGGCCGTTGCTACGATGCGGCTGGCAGGCACATGGTTCAGCAGTGCGTCGACGACCAGCGCGCCCAGCTGCCCGCTGGCGCCGGTGACAAGGATCAGGGGGGAGGCATGTGCCATGTGGTGCTCCAATAGGTTTAGAGAAGAGGTTTGGTCTAGTATCTAGACCTTGTGGTCAGCGAGCCTATTGTCAGGACCGCCCGGTCCTTCGCAAGGAGGCAGTTTTACTCCCCCTGGTTACTGTGAGATACCCCCCGTGAATGCGATTGCCTTGTTCCCACCGCCGCCCTCCCTGGAAGGCCCCTTCGATGCTACCAAGTGCCCCGTGCGCGATGTGCTCGATCAAATCGGCGACAAGTGGACCTTGCTGATCCTGTTGACGCTGATCCCCGGCCCGTCCCGCTTCAGCGCCATCCAGCGCGCCGTGCCGGACATCTCCAAGCGGATGCTGACCCAGACCCTGCGCAACCTCGAGCGCAACGGCATGATCACCCGCAAGGTCTACGCCACCAAGCCGCCCAGCGTGGAATACGCACTGTCCAAGCTCGGTGTCGCCCTGCTCGGCCCGGTCTCGCAATTGCTCAACTGGGCAGGCGAGAACCACGCCGGTATCCGCGCCGCACGCGAGCGCTTCGATCGTGCGCAGCAGCCGCTGGTCGCGCTGGATGCCGACGAAGCGATGGCGCAGGCGTAACGCGGTCAACCAGCGCGGACGGCCTGGGCGGTGTCCGCAGCTTGGAAACGATGGTTGCCACCACACCAGTGGCCGTGTGGTTGCACAGGCACGCCGGCGTGCTCCGATTTGCCCGCCGTATTGCCACCGCTGACGTCCGGTGGCGCACGGCAGGATGCGGTCGGGAGTGTTGCGCCGATGCGCTCCCGACGGCCGAGCTGTGGTGATCCGGCAAGTCACGGAGGCATGGCGATGCCGCCTCGCCCGTAATCGGCGGCGTTGACGAGCTGCTGCGGGCAGCTGCAATGATGTGAACACGTGCTCACAAAATCCCGCTTCAGCTAAATGCCTGATTGCCGCTGCATGGGCAAATTCGATAGCAAACCCTTGCAGCGCAATGGCGATGCCTTTGGCTATCGCACCCATCGCAAACTTCAATCGCAAGCCGGCTCAAGCGCACGCAAGCGCGTCCGATAAGGGCTCACCTTATCTCGCGAAGCCAACCCTCCATGCCTGTGTTCGGCAGCCTGTCTTGTGCATCGCGACGTACCCTGGGCATCGCACTGCTCGCACTGTGGTGCGGCTGGATTGCCGTGGCCTGGACAACTCCACGCGCGCAAGCAGGTGATCTGGGTAGTGCCTGGGCACAGGTCCAGGCGAGCCTGCCGGCCGCGCAGCCGGCGCCGATGTTGATCGGCGTCGTCGACGCCTGCGCCTGCACCGATCTCGCATCGGATCGCGCCTGGGCTGAGCTCAGCGCCGCCGTGCGCGCCCGCGGCGGCCAGGTGCGGCTGCTCGACAGCCCGGCACTGCAGGGCAGCGGTTACGCCGTGTGGCTGCTCGGCGCCGATGGTCAGCCGCGCTATGCCGGCCCCGCAGACGGTGGCGCGGTGTGCGGCACTGCCGGCGCAGCGGCGTGGTCGCGTTGGTTACCCGATGTCCTGAGCCGCGCGGCAAGTGCCGCAGTGGCGTCCCCTTGTCCGTGTGCCATGGAGTCGCTGTCATGATGGAACTGTCCGCATCGGCGCCGCCGACCTCCAACTACGCCACGCGTCTGGCCATCAAGGCCGACCGGCTATTCCTGCGGCTGGCGGTGCTGCAGAGCGCCGGCTCGCTGGCGTTGGCCTGGAGCCAGGGCCAATGGACCACCTTTCTTGCGGTCACGCTGCCCAGCCTGCTATTGATGGCCTGGCAAGTGCATGCAAACCCCGGCACGCGCCTGACCCGCATCACCAACGCGCTGGTGCTGATGGCACTGGTCGCCGCCACCATCCAGCAAGCGCATGGCCTGGTGGAAATGCACTTCGGCGTGTTCGTGATCCTGGCGTTGTTGCTGTATTACCGCGACTGGCTTCCAGTGGTCGTCGCCGCTGGCGCCATCGCCGTGCACCATCTTGCGTTCTATTGGCTGCAATCGCGCGGGATGCCGGTGCAGGCCTTCACCGCCGGCAGCGGTTTCGGCATCGTGCTGTTGCACGCCGGCTACGTGATCGTGGAAACCGCCTTCGTCTGCGTGATGGCTATCCAACTGCGGCGACAGGTGGATGCGTTGGATCACGAAGCCGATGCATTGGCGGAACTGGCCGACACCCTGGCGACCGGTGCCACCTTGCCGCCGGCGATCATGCAGCAGACCTTCCGCAGCGGGTCGCTGGCGCAAGCGCTGGTGCGGATGAGCGTGCAGGTGGAAGAACGCATCGCGCAGCAACAACAGTTACTGCTGGAAAACCGCCGCATCCGTCTGGCGTTGGATGCCTCGGCGATGGCGGTGGCCATCGTCGACGGGCAGGGCGCTGCCATCTACCGCAATCAGTCGTTCCAGCAACTGAGCACGCATGTCGATGCCGATGCGCTGGAGACCGCGCTGGCCGATGCAGTGCAGCTGGGGAATGCCACCGGCACCAGCAGAACGCGCGCCCTCGCTGCGCTGCAGCTGCAGGAAAACATCACGCCTGTGCACGATCATGACGGCAGTTCGCTGGGCGTGGTGGTGGAGTGGCAGGACCGCACCCAGGATCTGATGCTGGAAGAGCAGCTGGCGACGGTCGTCGCCCAGGCCACGCGCGGCGAACTGGGGGCGCGCCTGCACGGGCACGCCAACGGCGGCACGCTCGGCCAGCTGGCCGACGGCGTCAACCGCTTTCTCGCCATCACCGACGGCAGCCTGCAGGACATGCGCAAGATGCTGGCCGCGATGTCGCGCGGCGACCTGTCGCAACGCATCGATCGCCCGTGCGAAGGCGTGTTCGAGCAGATGAAGCGCGATGCCAATGCCACCGCCGATGAACTGGCCCGCATCATTGCGCAGATCCGCAGCTCAAGCAGCGCGATCAATCATGCGGCCGGCCACATCCTCACCCGCAACGATGCGTTGGAGCAGCAGGTGCAGCGCCAGTCGGCCACGTTGGGCCGCACCGCTGCCCAGATGCAGGCGGTGCTCGGCACCATGCAGCAACACACCGCGCAGGCAGCGGATGCGGACAAACTCACTGCCGCCGCATCGGAGGCCGCACGCAGTGGCGGCGACACCATGCAACAGGCGATGGGCACCATGCAGCAGATGGAGCACGCATCGCGTCGCATCCAGGACATCATCTCGGTGATCGACGGCCTTGCGTTCCAGACCAATATCCTGGCCTTGAACGCCGCAGTCGAAGCCGCGCGCGCTGGCGACGAAGGCCGTGGTTTTGCAGTGGTCGCCAGCGAAGTGCGCGCGCTGGCGCTACGCTCGTCCACCGCCGCCAGCCAGATCAAGACGCTGATCGGCGAGTCGGTCACGCACATGCAGGCAGGCGTGCAGCAGGTGCGCCACGCTGGCGAAGGCATGCAGCACATCGTGACCACCATCGGTCAGGTCAGCAGCACGCTCAGCAAGATTGCCATCGCCTCGCAACAGGAAGCTGGCAGCATCGCGCAGGTACATCACACCCTTAACGACGTGGATACCGACATGCGCGACGGCGTCACCCGCATGCAGGACGCCAGTGCTGCCGCACGCGCGATGGGCGATCACGCCGCGCAGCTGGAAGATGCGGTGAGTGCCTTTGTGGCCGATGCGCAGGCACGTGGCACCACGTTGCCGAGGCAGCGGCTGGTCGCCTGATGGCGCATGCCGTCTTCAGGCTCATCGATCGCCGGATGTTGATCGGCCGATCAACATCCGCCCGCACGGTTTAGCCGGACGTGGCGTCGTTATTGGAAGCGCGCTTGCGCAACTCCCGCAGTTTGCCGATGAACCACGACTGGCTCGATACCGGCGCAGCGTTCCCGCAGCGCACCTGATACGGCTTGCCCGACATGCTGCTCTTGGTCGCGGCGAGTTCAATGAAAGACTCGGTAGACGTTACCAATGCCTTTTTCTGCAGGTACTCGTATTTACGCTGCAGGTGTTCGCTGGCTTTCGGCGCTGCGTACCACGACCCGTTGCGGGAAAATTCGCAGTTGGATTGCTCAAGTACTTTGAAAAGCTGGTTCACCTCCCGCGTAGTGGTGGGCGAAACACCTTGTGCAGAAGCAGAGGCACACAGCAGTAGTGCAACAAGAAGAAATTTAGTGTTCATGACCGCATGGTAGCGCAGGACGCCACCCTGTTGGCCGCTAGAAGAGCCGGTGGCGGCGAGGGTTGTCTACCGTCAATCAAGAGCACGGCACACTTCATGGTGCAAGACGGTTGGAAGCGTCGCTCTTGCAAGATAGTGCGGGTATCGGCATTGCATGGCGCAGCGCGCACTATGCGCCACGGCGCCGCGTCCGGCTAACGGCACCAATCCAGCCCTGCACGTATCAAGGGCGAACGCTAGGCATCTGCCGGGACATAGCGCAGCAGCGTGGAGCCATCAAAATAGTTGCCGTAGTACTCGCTCTGCCGCAAGCCGGGATTGGCGATGAAATCGATATACGGCGCGGAGCAATGCGGGCAGCGGAAAGGGTTGAGGTAGCTATAGCTCGACCCATCCGGCGCCAGAGGCAATGCGCTTTCCAACGCAGCAAGTGCCTCAGCATCGGGCTCGGACAACGCTGCTGGGCTGCCAGGCAGATGGCTGTCGACCGTCATGGTGTACGCGCCGGATGCCGAATAGAAGTAGCCCGCGTTACTAAACCCTGCGTGATAGGAGCGGATCAGGAATGAACGCTGGCAGTGGTCGCACACACAGGACAGCACCACATTGCCACTGGTGACCGTGCCACCGTAGTGCAGTCCCCGCGCAAACAGCCCCTTGCCTGCAAGCGCGGAGTTGCTGATGGCTGCGTCCGGCAAAAAGAATGGCTGAAACCTGATCCCGGATGCCTTGCCGGTCGCAAACGCATCCGAAGCGAGCTGCTGCTCCTCGGAAATGACGCAATCCACCTGGCATCCCAGATTGGCATGGACGCGCACGGAAAAATGGAACCATCCAGACGCACTGCCGAGCTCATGCGTGCGCACGTCTCCTGCCGAATCCACACATTCCAGCACGCTGCCAGACTTCAACTGCACTGAAGGCGTCATTTCGCAAGGGAGATCTTGTTCTGTCACGCGACACAACTCATTTCCATCGGCTCGAACGATCAACAACGCTGTGGCTTTCTTCTTGAAGATGGAGAACATGCGGTCCTTGGCAACAACGTGTGGGTGGCAGGGCAGGGCGCCGAGTGCACGCGTGATGGAGCGGCGCGCAGACACAGGGCGCTCACCATGCCTGACGCGGCATCGTCTTGCCAACCTGTCACGGAGCCGGCGACGCGCTCATTGGCCTACTGCATTCGCGTCGAACTCGATGTTTGATGCTCGCCTTCGGGGCGCAGGTGCAGGCAACCAGGCATGCAGCCGTGGGCCAGGGTGGCCAAACGCATCTGGCGCGGGACATCGGAGGAGCCGACACCGTTGGTGCGTAGTCTGTGAGCCTAAAGATCCAAGCGTAGCGGTTCGATGAAGGCAACTGCAGTTCTGCAACACCGGGATGTCTTCTCGATGATGTCGCTATGCAAACTGCAAACTTGCTCTGCAACGTCGATGGGCAGGTGAAGGAGATTACGCGCTGACGGGTAGACGTCGGACGGCGAACCTTTTGAATGACATTCTCAACCACCATCCTGCTCAATTGTAAACTTGATGGTTGCACCATCGACCAAAGGCTTGAACGGCTCGGACTGTGAAAGTTTGAGATCGGCCCAGAAGATCGCTTCGCGCGCCGAGGCGGGCACGGTAGCAAAGGGCACATGCAGGACAAATTCAAACTGCTTCGCATCGTTTGCGAGGATAAAGCGCTGTAATTCATGAAGCTGCCGGCTTCCCTCCGGCGTCAGCCGCAGAAGATATGTCGACACCGGTACATCCGGGTTGAAGAGGCCGCCTGAGCGCACGGCGCGCGAGACCGTGACTGCGGTCAGACCCATAGCGGCAGCTTTACTGGTGCCAGAGGCCTTCAGTTGAAGGTCGAGGCGCGTTGCCGCGACGTTGAGCTCAAAGCCGACCGGAACGGAAACGCGGACCAACAGCTTCGCTGGGTCTAGTTGGGCCAACGAACGCGGGCTCATCGACGAAAGACTAAGCGCCGTTGCAAGCGGAATGGAGGTGCATCCCGCCATAGCAACGATCGAAGCAAGGCAAAGAATGACGAGTGCGCGCATACCGTTCCAGGTCGCCAAGGCCTGAACTAAGCCGACCTGTGAAAATGGCTCTGCGCCAATTACCTGTCAGCCGTATTTGCGGGCCAAACTTCGACCAATTCACCGTCGACAAAGCCGACACATACCGCCGTAGCGTCGCGAAGCACACTTGCCTGCAAGGTAGGTGAGTTCTCGATAAAAGATCTTACCTCTGCAGTCACGTACGTCAGCGCTTGTTCCCACCCGGCGCCCGCAACAGAGCGCTCAAGCGTAAGCTCAAGTGGCTGAGATGACCATAACTCCGCCGGACAAGCCCACTCAGAATCATCTTGGTCGTAGGTGCCGGCTCCGATCAACTCTACGATCCAGTCGCCACATTCCGCCAAATTGAAATTGTAAGCCACCACTCCATCGGGAGTGCTGGATGGTACGGCTTGGAGAAGCCAGGTTGAGAGCGGCAAAGCCGGGGATTCTGTCATGTGGCCCACCGCCTGAGTTAGGCCGCCCCGCAGCGGGGTGGCGACCACATCTAGCGTAGCGTAGGCACGTGGTCGACGCCACGATGTGGTTCCGGCTTGACGAATTGTTAGGCCTCACTGCCAGTTGGCTCAAGTTTGCAGCCAGTGATCGCAGAGACAGCAGTGACAAAAGCGACCAAAATCTGTTCGTCTGAGAGATCCGAGAAGATAGGGAAGTCTGTGGCGTTGCCCGCTGGACCTGCGCCACGCCTCTCCACGCGCACGACATTGAGATAACGGCCATCTTTGGCACTTGCCCAGTCCTTGTCTGTTCCGGGCTTGCACTGAATCCAGGCTCGTTTGAAGCCGTTTGCGCCTTGTTGCCAATCAACGAAGGGCTGATCTTTCGAGTATCGCTGGATTTGCATGGCTAACTCCATTGGTCGATGTGAGGCCTAACGTCCGAATTAAGCCGAGTTGTGTAGTGGAGGCAAGAACGTGGCGAGCTTTTTGGCCATGTCGTTGCCGTAACGAAGCAAGTTCGGCTTGAATGAATTGTTAGGTACCATCGATGATGGCGACCACCTGGTGGGGACTTACCGAGTGATTTGCGAACAAGTACGTGGCTAGCCTTTCAACAGTATCCCAGTTTTGCTGCAACAGGTCGCGTGCTTGTGACTGGTATAGATCGCACTTTTTGCTCAAGCCCGCAATGCGCAATTGCCGCTCCGCAAGAGCATGATCGGGCTCGGCACACGCCGGGTTTGGCGTCAAGGAGCTGTCTAGTTCTGAAGCAATCTGCTCTCCGACCAGACCTGCGCAAAGGACGATGGCGAAGTCTCGAGCCACCTCTTTGTCCCCTTGCGCAGAAGCATCTTGGGGCTTCCCGCCAGCGGCGCACTTTGACCTGCTGAGTGACATGTAGGAATCTCCAGCGCCGTAGCTGAGCAGATTTATATTCCCCACGATCGCGTGGTAATTAGAAATGTGCGCCAGGACGGCGTGCGCTGCCTCGTGATACGCGGCTTCTCGTTGGATCGTCATGAATCTCCCTGTGGCACCTAACGCCTAAAATAAGGCTACCTGCCAAGCAGGTTCGGCTTGATTGAATTGTTAGAGCCCACCTACTGACTCAGCTCTGCTTGAAGCTTTTTGCCGCGTGGCGAATCTAGCGGAACCATGTTGGTTGCACCACATTGCGGGCAAGCAGGATGACGAGTAGTAAGACGCCAAAGCGAATAAATCAAGCCTGGAATAATGAAGAAAAGCCAAAGGACCAGCTCAATGAGAATGCTGCCCTTTGTAATGCTTTTGGAATTTCCCGTATAGCCGCAATTAGAACAAATCTCGTTTCTTGCCATTTCAGTCCCCCTTGTGCCCTTCGTGGGCTCTAACGCCCGAAATAAGCCGACCGGCGAAGCCAGTTCGGCTTGGATTAATTGTTAGGTGCGTGTGCGACGTTGCACAGAAATTTGCTGTGCAATGCGACGATTGATCTTTCGCTTCCATTCAAGCTGCTTGTCCGAAAGCTTGCGCTTGAGGCGTGTGCTGACCAAGAACGCATATTCAATGTCATAGATGTATCCCATCTTGCGTCCATGCTCAATGACGTCGAGGTTAGCGTTGGCATATGGGTCTTTTGCAATTCGCTTCAGGCCTTCGAACAAGGTGCCCGTGTCAATGCCAATGAAGCGATTGATGCAGACATTTCCGACATGCGTCGACTGTCCGGTGATGCGATTTGTTATGTAGCAATGTTCTTTGATCTCTTGCCCGCAGGGGCAGCTATCGAATTCTTCCGTGATCTCAACACTTACCAAATCCCACTCAATGCGGGCTACCTCGAATACTCCCGATTGCGACAGGGGAAGTATGTGGGCTTTCAATCGTTCGAAGTTATGTTCCATCGCGGCCTCCTGTACGCACCTAACACCTGAATTAAGCCGACTTGCGAAGCAAGTTCGGCTTGAATGAATTGTTAGGCATCAGCCTACTCATCTGGTGCATCCTTTGCTTTAGACAGATCGGACATCAACTGAAATCCCTTGCGACTGATGTAAAAGCCTGCATCCTTCCTGGACGCGACGAGATCAACTGTTCCACGAGGATAATGGACCGAAAAGTTGAGCTCTGCGAGGCGCATCGCGAGATCCTGCAAGTACTCCACGTCAAAATGGCTAGTCTTTATCTCACACTTCCTGACTCGCACAGTACTAATCCGATGGAGATGTTCCGGCGACCACTGCCACATGCCGTGGATTAGCGCGTCCCGAGGCTCTTTAAGGTCAAGCAGTTGGCCATGTACATCTCGCAGGACCGTAGCCCGCTTGCCTTCAGATTTTTCTACGACACGTTCTTTCCATAAGGCAAGGACCTGCGTGAACTGGAGGTTGTTCATTGCTTTTGGAAAATCAGAGGCCTTAGTTTGAGCGTCATCAAACGTGACAAAAGTCTGCATGAAGATTTCATGCTCGATCGTTCCCCAATGGGCAACGATCATTCCGATCAGAAACATTTCTCGATCAGATAGCTGGAGATCCAGGATCACTGTGCCCTGAGGACGGTCGACCACTAGCAGCCCTCGCTCTGATGCCTAACAACTATTCGAAGTCAAAAAGGTGCGTAGCACCGGGGTGTAGTACGTAATTTCTGACCTCCCCACCCAGTGCAACCCCAGTCGTATCAACGCGGTATGCCGATCGTGGTGCGTGACTACGATGCGTCAGCATGTCGCATTCCCCTTGACCGACTCATCATGAATGCGACCGTATCATTCCGACCGAACGGCTTCAATCTCCTGGTCTGCATCGGGCGCCAGGTAGCCGTCTTCGGCAGCGCCTACCGGGCGACGACCGGCTCGGTTGCTGGATCGCGTCCTCGATCGGTTGGGGCGGCTGGGCCGTGCCAAGCGCACCGAGGATGCCTATGTTGGTTAGATTCGGCGCTTCAGCCTGGCCAACGGCAAACGCCATCCAGAGACGATGAGAGTGCGCGACTTGGAAGCGTTCCTGACTCTGCTGGCGGCGCGCGATCATGTGGCGCCTTCGACGCAGAATCACGCGCTGGCTGCTTTGCTGTTTCTGTATCGCGAGGTGTTGGGACGCGATCTACCATGGATGGACGTGATTGAGCGGGCCAAGCGGCCGCGGCGGTTGCCTACGGTCTTGAGTGAGGCGGAGGTCATGGCGGTGCTGGCGCAGATAGAAGGGTGTCACGCACTAATGGCGGCAATGCTCTACAGCGGCGGCATGCGTTTGATGGAATGCGTGCGTCTACGCATCAAGGATGTGGATGCCGCGCGCAGGGAGATCGTGGTGCGCGACGGCGAGATTGTTAGCGACGGGTTGTTGCCACTGGCGCTCAGTCTGCGCGCGGCGATGATGCAGCAATGCGAGCGGATGCTGCTGCTCCGTGCGGGGAAGTGATGACCTGTGCCTGGTGGGTGGTGCTGTCGCATGCAGTAGCGCGGAAGTGTCCCCAAGCCGACGCCGCGCCATGGTTGGCAATATCCGTTCGGTCGCCGCGTCAGTCGGTGGATCCAGGCATCCGCTGGATTGGCCGGCGTCACGCTTACAGGGAAGTTCTGCAGGGTGCTTTGCAGTGGGCGCGGTTTAGGTTCGTCGGCATTGTCGCGTGATCGCGTGGCTGCCCCCATCCGCCCTTCGGGCACCTTCCCCCGCAGGCGGGGGAAGGGCGCAGGGTGGTTTTTCCTTAAGGAAGGTCTGAACAACGAGGCCTAAGAGGGCAGAATGTCCGCATCGTTCCGGAGAATCGCGTTTGGATCTTCGGAGTTTCGCCATTTCTGGCGCTTTCCGTGGGAATTCCACGGATCACAGGCGCACGCTCCCCATCGCAGGCAGTAATTGCTTTCGCTTCATCCACAGGTTTGACAGCGCAAACAAGGTCAGCACGTGTGCGGTGTTCTTGGCCAGGCCGCGATAGCGGACCTTGGTGTAACCGAACTGGCGCTTGATCACCCGGAATGGATGCTCCACCTTCGCGCGCACGCTGGCCTTGACGTGTTCCAAACGCTGTGCCCGAGCACGCTCGCGCTTCTTGCCGATGGCTTGGATCGTCCAGGGCCTGGCGGCGATGAAGAATGCAGCGTCGCACGCCTGCAGTTCGTCGCGTTTGTCCGCGCCGGTGTAACCGCTGTCGCCGAACACGCTGTCTTCTTTGCCATGCAGCAACGTGTGCATCACCGTGACATCGGCGACATTGGCCGCTGTGCAATGGACGTGGTGCACCAACCCGGAAAACTCATCCACGCCGATGTGCGCCTTCATCCCGAAATACCACTGATTGCCCTTCCTGGTCTGATGCATCTCAGGGTCGCGCGCATGGTCGGCATTCTTGGTCGAGCTGGGTGCAGCGATCAGGGTCGCATCGACGATCGTGCCGGAGCGCAGGCTCTGGCCCTTGCGCGCCAGATGTGCGTTGACCGCTTCCAGCATCCGTGCGGCAAGGCCATGGGTCTCCAGCAGGCGCCGAAAGTTGAGAATCGTGGTCTCATCCGGAATGTCGTCCAACCCACCGAGCTGGGCAAAGCGCCGCAAGGTCGGAATCTCGTGCAGCGCTTCTTCCATCGCCGGATCGCTCAACGCATACCACTGCTGCAGCAGATGAATCCGCAACATCGTCGCCAGTGCGTACGGCTGCCGACCTGGCCGTCCCGACACCGGATAGTGTGCAGCGATCAGACCGAGCAATTGCTGCCACGGAACGACCTGCTCCATCTCGGCCAGAAAGATCTCGCGCCGGGTCTGCTTGCGCTTGCCCAGGCCCTCAGCGTCACCGAACGTCAGTTGCATGGATGATTCCTCAACACGAGGCGGATAGTGTCGCGCATCTGCCGTGCTTTGTTCAGAGGTTCCTTAAGTCTTCGCAAGTCAGGGAGTGCAGTTGGTCATGGCCGCGGTTGCGGGGACGGACGGCATGGGCCTGGCTCGGAGATATCTCAGCCGTCCAACAACGCCTTGTCCCGCACCGCGCCCTTGTCCGCGCTGGTCGCCAGCAACGCATACGCCTTCAACGCCGTGGTGACCTTGCGTGGGCGTACCTCTACTGGCTTCCAGCCCTTGGCGTCCTGCTCGGCGCGACGACTAGCAAGCTCTTCGTCGGAGACCAGCAGATTGATCGAGCGATTGGGAATGTCGATCAGGATCTTGTCGCCATCGCGCACCAAACCGATCGCACCGCCTGCAGCGGCTTCCGGGGAGGCGTGGCCGATCGACAGGCCCGAGGTGCCGCCGGAGAAGCGGCCGTCGGTGAGCAGGGCGCACTGCTTGCCCAGGCCCTTGGATTTGAGATAGCTGGTGGGGTACAGCATTTCCTGCATGCCTGGGCCGCCCTTGGGGCCTTCGTAGCGGATCACCACGATGTCGCCGGCTTTGACTTCGTCGGCAAGAATGCCCTTGACCGCCGAATCCTGGCTTTCGTAGACGCGGGCGTTGCCTTCGAACACGTGGATGGATTCGTCCACGCCAGCGGTTTTGACCACGCAGCCGTCGCGGGCGATGTTGCCGTACAGCACGGCGAGGCCGCCTTCCTGCGAAAACGCGTGCGCGACATCGCGAATGCAGCCCTCGCTGCGGTCGGTATCCAGCGTGTCCCAGCGCGTGGCCTGGCTGAAGGCGATCTGCGTGGGGATGCCGCCCGGTCCGGCCTTGTAGAACGTGTGCACGGTCTCCGCGTCGGTCTGGGTGACATCCCATTGCGCGATGGCGTCGGCCAGGGTGCGTGCATGCACCGTGGCCGCGTTGGTGTGCAGCAGGCCGCCACGTGCCAGCTCGCCCAGGATGGCCATGATGCCGCCAGCACGATGCACGTCTTCGATGTGGTACTTGGGCGTATTCGGCGCCACCTTGCATAGCTGCGGCACGCGCTTTGACAGGCGGTCGATGTCGCGCATGCCGAATGGTACTTCGCCTTCCTGCGCGGCGGCGAGCAGATGCAGGATGGTATTGGTCGAGCCGCCCATGGCGATGTCCAACGTCATCGCATTTTCGAACGCTTCGAAGGTGGCAATGCCGCGCGGCAGTGCGGTGGGATCTTCGCCGCCATACCAGCGGTGGCAAAGTTCCACCGCCACGCGCCCGGCACGCAGAAACAATTGCTCGCGGTCGGCATGCGTGGCCACCACGGTACCGTTGCCCGGCAACGACAGTCCCAGCGCTTCGGTCAGGCAGTTCATCGAGTTGGCGGTGAACATGCCCGAGCACGAGCCGCAGGTGGGGCAGGCGCTGCGTTCGAATTCGGCGACTTTCTCGTCCGATGCGCTGTCGTCGGCAGCGATCACCATGGCGTCGATCAGATCGAGTTTATGTTCGGACAACTTGGTCTTGCCGGCTTCCATCGGGCCGCCGGAGACGAACACGGTCGGAATATTCAGCCGCAACGCGGCCATCAACATGCCCGGGGTGATCTTGTCGCAGTTGGAAATGCACACCAGCGCGTCGGCGCAATGCGCATTGACCATGTATTCGACCGAGTCGGCGATGATCTCGCGGCTAGGCAGCGAATACAGCATGCCGTCATGGCCCATCGCGATGCCGTCGTCCACGGCGATGGTGTCGAACTCCTTGGCCACGCCACCGACGCGCTCGATCTCGCGCGCGACCAGCTGACCAAGATCCTTCAGGTGGACGTGCCCGGGCACGAACTGCGTGAAGGAATTGGCGATGGCGATGATGGGCTTGTGGAAGTCGCCATCCTGCATGCCGGTGGCGCGCCAGAGTGCGCGCGCGCCGGCCATGTTGCGGCCGTGGGTGGAGGTCTTGGAGCGATACTCGGGCATGGCGATTCGACGGCTGATCAGCGAGCGGTGGCTGGCAATTAGAGCGCGTCGCGACTGTTGCTGCTGCAACCGTCGCGGCGCGTTCTGGCGATCGGGCACGGTAGCACGCAGCCGCCAGGCACGAGCGCGGCGGCAGACGAGTACGAATGCGGCGCGCGCGCGGGCAGACAGGGGTTGCGGCCACCCCAAACGGTTCATCGATGCGGCGCGATACACGCGTTTTCCAGGCTGCGCGCATGCGCGCGGGTTCGGGGGCGGCCACGACAACCACAGCGCTCACCGTCAGGGGGGGCATTCGGGTCGCAGCGTCGTCGCCAACCATGCGAATCGCGGGGCCGGGTGCCTCGCCCATACGTATCTGACCTTCGCTCGCTACGTTTTGCTAGCCGCTCTAAACTGCGCGCATGACCCCTGCCATGTCGTGCCGCGCCGGCTGTGCCGCGTGCTGCATCGCGCCCTCGATCAGTTCGCCGATTCCCGGCATGCCCAACGGCAAGCCGGCGGGGGTGGCGTGCGTGCAACTGGACGCACAGCTGGGCTGCCGGTTGTTCGGGTTGCCGCAGCGCCCGGCAGTGTGCGGCAACTTGCGGCCGTCGCTGGAGATGTGCGGCACATCGCGCGAACAGGCGTTGACGATGCTGACGGCGTTGGAGCGCGCCACGCAGCCCTGAAAAACCAGCAACGCGCCGGTGCGTCGACGCGATTCAGCAGTCGGCCACGCGCCTGCTCAGTCGCCCGCCGGCCCACTCAGATACTGATCCTTGAGCCGCACATAATGTTGCGCGGAGTAATGCAGGCTTTCGATTTCCTTGTCGCTGAGCGCGCGCGCCAGCCGCGCCGGATTGCCCAGCCACAATTCCGCTTCGCCAACCACCTTGCCGGGCCCTACCACCGCACCGGCGCCGACAAACCCGTAGCGTTTGATGGTGGCCCCATCCAGCACGCAGGCGCCCATGCCGATCAGGCACAGGTCTTCGATGGTGCAGGCGTGCAGGATGGTGCCGTGGCCGACGGTCACGTCGGCGCCGATGATGGTTGGATAGCCGGCCTTGTTGAACGGGCTGTGGTGGCTGACGTGAATGATGGTGCCGTCCTGCACGTTGGTGCGTGCGCCGATCTGCACGTGATTGACGTCGCCGCGGATCACCGTGCCTGGCCACACCGACACATCGTCGCCCAGGCTCACCTTGCCGATGATGGTGCAGGCCGGGTCGACATAGACGCGTGCGCCCAGCTGTGGGGTGTGGTCCAGAAATGGGCGGATCGGGGTCACGGCACTCTCCTGCAAGTCAGCGTGCCGCCAACTGCGGACACAGGTGAATGATACCTGTGCGGTGTGTGTTGCTGCGGTAGCGTCAGTGCTGCGCGATGGCAGATGGCATGATGGATGCGCGTTGTGGATGCTTTGGTGGAAGCGCGTATCGATGCGTGTTGGGTGAGGCCGTGGTTTATCGCTGCATGTGAGTGACGCGATTCGAGGTCGCCTGCGGTGCTGTTGCGTGCACATGCGGTGTATCCGGCGATCTGACACAGATGCAGCGCGTGCGTTAATCACGATGCAGGCGCGACCAGGAGTGCCTGACCACACTGCTGCGCGACCACCAGGCAGGCGCGGCGGTTGTTCGGAATCGGTATGAGCCATTCGTAACTCTCCGATTCTGAGCGCGCAGTCCATAGCCACCTGGCAGCTGCTCGCCACGTTCTGTCAGCCACCCCAAGCCGCAAGATCGTTGTCGCCGTGATATTCGCCGACGAAGTGCCTTGCGAAAGGTGGCGCGACACTCCGGACAAGCACCGCACATTCGCGTTTGAAGGCGACTTCGCGCAGCTAACGCGTGAACGATGCGCCTACGAACAAGGCAACCGCGCAGGATCTGATCGCCAGTCGTGCCCTGTGCCTGGAGGCGCAACCGCCAACGCAGACCCCACATCCGAACCCAGCGCTGCGCAAGCGAAGCCCATCGGGTCTGCATCCGATAAGCGCACAACACTGCGGTAATCGGCCTTGAATGGCACCGGCAATCGGCCTAGCGTGCAGGCCGTTGCCACGTGTCGGTCGCCTCTGCCGCACGTGCCAGGTCTTCAGGTGTGCGTCCGCGCGGGGTCCCATGCCGCAGCGTGAATGCACCAGCGCTAACGCTGCGCCACATCAGCTCCCTCACAGGACACGCCAATGCTCCAAAACACGCCAAGTCCACGCAGTTTGTCCTGGAGCGCATGACGCCGTTCCAGTGGAGGGCCGTGGCGGTGTGCGTGCTGCTGACGATGCTCGACGGCTTCGACGTGATGGCGATGGCATTCACCGCTCCGCATGTGTCGGCGGACTGGCAGCTGTCGGGCAAGCTGCTGGGTGCGCTTTTCAGTGCCGGGCTGGTCGGCATGGCGGTCGGCTCGCTGTTGCTGGCGCCGTTGGCAGACCGCATCGGTCGCCGTGCGCTGATCCTGGTGTGTCTGACCATCCTGACCGTCGGCATGGGCGCATCCGCACTGGCAGGCGATGTGTGGCAGTTGGGCGCGCTGCGGGCGCTCACCGGGGTCGGGATCGGCGGCATGCTGGCCTGCGTGGCGGTGACCGCTGCCGAATATTCCACCGCACGCTGGCGCACTACGGCGACGGTGCTGCAGGCCACCGGCTACCCGGTCGGGGCAACGATCGGGGGCGCGATCGCGGCGCTGCTGGTGCAGCACTGGTCCTGGCCATCGGTGTTCTGGCTCGGTGCGCTCGGCTCGCTGCTCTGCGTGCCGCTGGTGCTGGCCTTCTTGCCCGAATCGCTGGACTTTTTGATCGCCCGCCGGCCGCCTCACGCGCATGCGCGCTTCAATGCGGTGCTGGCACGCATGGGGATGGCGCCGCATCCGCAGTTGCCGCTGCCACCTGCGCAGGCGGCAGGGCAGGCGCAGGGGTATGCGGCCTTGTTCGTGGGTAAGCTGCGGCGGCAATCGCTGCTGATCGCGCTGGCGTTCTTCCTGCTGATGTTCGCGTTCTACTTCGTGCTCAGCTGGACGCCCAAGCTGCTGGTGACCGCCGGCCTGTCGGCGGCCGAGGGCCTTACCGGCGGGGTGCTGCTGAACCTGGGCGGCATCGTTGGCGGTACGCTATTCAGTTGGCTGGCCCTGCGCGGGCGCTTGTCGCGGCTCACCGCCGGCGCACTGGTGCTGGTGACGATCGGGATGGTCGCGTTCGGCTTGAGCAGCACGGTGCTGAGTTGGGCATTTGTCACCGCGTTGCTGACCGGTGCGGCCCTGACGGCGGCGATGGGGGGGCTATACGCGGTGGCGCCGGTGGTCTTTACCGCGGCGGTGCGCTCCACCGGCATGGGCTGGTCGATCGGGATTGGGCGGCTGGGCGCCATTGCCTCGCCGCTGTGCGCGGGGGTGCTGCTGGATGCCGGTTGGTCGCCGGCCATGTTGTATCTGGCCTGTGGCGTGCCGTTGCTGTTCGCCGCTGCTGCGGTGGTGGCGATGCGCTTGCCGGAGCGCTGAACCGCTCCGCCGGGGGTGCCCGAAACCGCTGACCGCGCTGCTGCGGTTGCGTTCGCAGACCAAAGAAATCCAGACCGGTGCCGATAACTCCGAAGACCGCCAAGCCCGTGGCGGACTCTTCCGTGGACATTGTGCAGACCAGCGCCGGCATGCTCAGAACCATCGACTCCGACCAACTCCGTCCCGGCATGTATGTCTACAAGCTGCTGGGCGCGTGGGTGCACCATCCGTTCTGGAAAACGTCGTTTCTGGTCGATTCCGACGACGTGGACAAGATTCACGGCAGTCGGATCGAGCAACTGGTGATCGACACCGCCCGCGGCCTGGATGTGGAGACCGGCGCGGCGGTCGGCGAGCAGGCTGCGGGCGATGCGCCAGCGTCGCCGCCCACGCCGGAACCGGAGCCCGAACCGCCGGAGCCGGCGTCCACCGTGCGCAGTGCACGGACCAACAGCGTCACCGCGCAGGTCGGGATCGAAGCCGAAGTGGTGCGGGCGCGGCGCATTTTTGAAGACGGCCGCGACACGGTGGAAGCGATGTTTCGCGATGTGCGGCTGGGGCGCACTGTCGACACCGAGGCGGCCATGCCGTTGGTGGAAGCCATCAACGATTCGGTGCTGCGTCATCCGCAGGCCCTGATCAGCGTGGCGCGGCTCAAGACCGCCGACGACTATACCTATCTGCATTCGATGGCTGTGGCCGGGCTGATGAGCGGGCTGGCGCGGCAGCTCGGTCTGCCCGAGGCGCAGGTGGTGGAAGCGGCGATGGGCGGCCTGCTGCACGACATGGGCAAGGCGGTGACGCCGCTGGAGATTCTCAACAAGCCCGGCCGGCTCACCGATGAAGAAATGGATGTGATGCGCCAGCATCCGCTGGATGGACATCGCCTGCTGGTGGCCGGCGGCGTGCAGAACGCGGTGGTGCTGGAAATTGCGCTGCATCATCACGAAAAGATGGACGGCAGCGGATACCCCAACCGCCTGGTCGGCGAAGACATCTCGCTGATGTCGCGGATGGGCGCGGTGTGCGATGTGTACGACGCCATCAGTTCCGATCGCCCGTACAAACGCGCCTGGGACCCGGCCGAATCGCTCAAGCAGATGGCGTCGTGGAAAGGTCACTTCGACCCCACGATCTTTCAGGCGTTTGTGCGCCGGCTGGGCATCTATCCAGTCGGCTCGCTGGTGCGTCTGGAATCGCAAAAATTGGCCGTGGTGATCGAACAGACCCAGGACGCGCTACTCAAGCCCAAGGTGCGCGTGTTCTATTCGGCCAAGTTGCGCAGCCACGTGCTGGTGCAGGACATCGACCTGTCGCGGCCCGATTGTCAGGACCGTATC
Organism: Xanthomonas sp. NCPPB 4467; assembly: GCF_041475665.2. Taxonomy (NCBI): domain Bacteria; kingdom Pseudomonadati; phylum Pseudomonadota; class Gammaproteobacteria; order Lysobacterales; family Lysobacteraceae; genus Xanthomonas; species Xanthomonas sp. NCPPB 4467. Next base: position 484,590 of record NZ_CM191260.1, read on the forward strand.
GCGCAGATGGAAAGCCCGACCGACTGGGGCTTCCGCGATCTCGAGAAACTCTGGCTGCCGTAAGCGCGCTGCGCATGCAGGCGTTGCGGGATGCTGCTTGCGCGACGCGTGCGTGCGTCGCTCGCCCACACACCGCAGCGCGTTTCTGCGCATCAGGGATGGCGGCCTCGATGCTGCCGGACGGCTTGGACACGCGCAAAGAGCGATGGCTCAAGTACCTGAACAATGGGCGCCCGCCTTCCCGTCTGCCCGGCACCCGTCCATGAACTAGCGAGCGCGACCATGCTGCGCTGCAGCTTGGCAAATGTAGTTATGATAAATAACTATTCCGAAACGCAAACACTTGCCGACCGGATCTCATGTCCAAGCCGTGCCTGGATCACCACCGTCCCCCGCACACCGCAGCGCTGCATCGCGACCATGCGCGTGCGTGGAAGGGCGGTGCGGCAGCGGCACGCGCAGGGACACGGCACGTATCGACAGCCGGCGTGTCCACATCGGCAGGCCTGGCCGCGTCTACAATGCGCTGCACGCCGGGGATCGGCGTTGCGGACCGGGCGCATGGTGCGTACCGCTCCGCCCGCTGCCTTTGTCGCGAGAACCGTCATGCCCGCTACTGCCACTGCTGCACCGTTGCCCGATGCCATCACTGTGGTGGACCAGGCGCGTCTGCTGCGACTGCTGGGCTACCGCATCACCCGCACCGAGCTACTGGTGAGGCGCATGTTTCAGGACTGCGTTGCCGCCTTCGATCTGAAGCCGGTCGATTTCTCTCTGCTGATGCTGGTGGACGGCAATCCGGGCATCAACCAGCGCCAGATCGGCGACGTGCTGCATGTTTCGCCGCCGAACCTGGCCATCGTGGTGGCGCGGCTGGTCAAGCGTCGTCTGCTACGGCAGGTACGCGGGCGTCAGGACCGGCGCATGCAGCATCTGTCGTTGACGCCGGCCGGCATGACCCTGCTGACCGATGCCGAAGCCGAAGTGCTGCGCATGGAACAGCAGCTCAGTGCGGTGCTCGGCACCAGCGAGGCGCCGCTGCTGCGCGCGCTCGATCGCCTGGATCGGCTCGACACGCTGTAAGCCCACTGCGCCGGCCCTCTGCCGGCCAGCGTGATCTCACCAATGTCTTGATGACACGTGCCGTACGCAGCGCGGGGATCGCCCCTGCCTGATCGCGTGCCAGGTGGCACGCCCGCTGTTTCCTTCCAACGCTGGAGATGTGCGTCGTGATTCGATCCTCGGTGGTGCGTGGCGTGGCTGTAAAGGCGGCGTGGCGGGTGCGTGCAGCGCTCGGCCTCGTGGGGCTGCTTGCGAGTGGGGCGGCGCTGGCGCAGGGCGTGCCCCAGAGCATGGCGTTGACCAACGGCCTCAATACCGGCGGGACGAGTTTTCTGGATGGCTTTACCCGCACCACGCCTGGCTGGGCCGTGGTCACCTACCTGCGCCAGACCTCGCTGGATTCGGTGAAGGATGCACGCGGCGACGATGTGCCGGTGTTCGACAACCCGCGCATCGACTCGACGCTGCTGCTGACGCAGATCGCGTACGTCACGCCTTACAAATTGTTCGGTGGCGTAGTGGGCTTCAACACGCTACTGCCGCTGGTGAATCTGGATGCCTCGTTCGGTCGCAACAGCATTGCCACCTTGCGCGACAACGGCGCCGGGGTGGGCGATCTGACCTTCGGCCCGTATCTGCAGATGCTGCCGGTGATGCGCGACGGGCGGCCGGTGTTCTCGCAGCGGTTCGAATTCAACGCGGTGGCACCGATCGGCAAGTTCGACCGCGACCGCGATCTCAACCAGGGCTCGGGCTATTGGTCGCTGATCCCCAATTACGCAGTGACGGTGCTGCCCACGCCCAAGTGGGAAATCAGCGCACGCCTCAACTACGTCTACAACTTTCGCAGCGAGCGCCGGCCCAACCTGCCCGACGGGTTTGCCTTCCGCAACGGCCAGGCCGGCGACGCGGGCTGGATCAATTTCGCCACTTCCTGGGAAGTGGTGCCGGATGTGCGATTCGGCATCAACGCGTATTACCTCACCCAATTTCGCGATAACCGCACCAATGGCCAGCGCGTGTCCGACAGCCGCCAGCGCGTGTTCTACGCCGGCCCGGGCGGTGTGTGGCGGTTCGATGCCAACAACATCCTGTTCGCCAATCTTTACCTGCCGGTGGAAGTCAGAAACGCGGCTTCCGGCAACAACGTCAACCTGCAGTACGTCCATGTGTTCTAGCGCCGGCGCAGCTGGCTCCTACGGAGGGTGGCAATGAATTTGCAAAACAAGACGATCGTGGTGACCGGTGTGGCGTCGGGCATCGGCGCAGAGGTCGCACGGCTTGCGCGGTTCCATGGCGCCACGGTGATCGGTGTCGACCGCACACCGGTGCAGATGACCCTGCATGGCTTCCATCAGGCCGACCTGGGCGATGCGGCCTCCATCGACGCGCTGGTGCGCGCGCTGCCGCAGCAGATCGATGCGCTGGCCAACGTGGCCGGCGTGCCGGGCACCGCGCCGCTGGATGTGGTGGCGCGCGTCAATTACCTGGGCCTGCGGCATCTGAGCCAGGCGCTGTTGCCGCGCATCGCGGCCGGCGGCAGCATCATCAATGTCGCCTCGATCCTGGGCGCCGAATGGCCGCAGCGGCTGGACCTGCACAAGCAGCTGGCCGCTACCGACAGTTTCGACGCCGGTACCGCCTGGCTGGCCGCGCATCCGGTGGCGCACGACACCTGCTATCAATACTTCAAGGAAGCCCTGATCGTGTGGACCTTGCTGCAATCGCGGCCGTGGTTTGCCGAGCGCGGCGTGCGCGTCAACAACGTCTCACCCGGGCCGGTGTTTACGCCGATCCTTGGCGATTTCGCCGCCATGCTGGGCGAGGAGCGCGTCAAGGAAGATGCCAAGCGCATGACGCGGCCTGCGTATGCCGACGAAGTGGCCGAGGCCATCGTGTTCCTCGCATCCGATGCCGCGCGCTGGATCAACGGCATTACCTTGCCGGTCGATGGCGGCCTGGCATCCACCACGCTGTAATTCCCCACTGTTTTAGCAGGAGGCTAGACCATGAATGCTCTTCCCAGCGCAGCGATCGCTGCGACCGCCACACCCGCGTGGCACGGCTGCATCTTCAATGGCGAGTGGGTGCCAGGTCACGGCGGCGCCTTGCCGATCTATGAGCCGGCCACCGGCGGTTTGTTGCACGAGGTGAGCAAGGCCGATCTGGCCGATGTTGCCGCTGCCGTGGCACAAGCCAAACACGCGCAGCGCGCCTGGGCCGCCACCGCGCCGCGCGAACGCGCTGCGGTCTTTCACCGCGCCGCGCAGGTGATGCAGGCACGCAGTGCCGAAGCCGCGTTGCTGATCGCACGCGAAACCGGCGGCATCCTGCCCAAGGCGCAGCGCGAGGTCGATGAAGCGGTGGCGTTCTACCAGCACGCTGCCGGCCTGCCGTTGCAGGCGATGGGGCAGGTGCTGCCGACCGGTGCCGGCCAGCTCAGCCTGGCCCGTCACATGCCATTGGGCGTGGTGGCGGTGATCTCCCCGTTCAACTTTCCGTTGATCCTGTCGCTGCGTTCGGTGGGGCCGGCATTGGCGATGGGCAATGCGGTCATCCTCAAACCCGACCCGCGCACGCCGTACACCGGCGGGGTGATCATTGCGCAGGTGCTGGAAGAAGCCGGCCTGCCCAAGGGCTTGCTGCACGTGCTGCACGGCGATGCGCAAATTGGCCAGGCGCTGGTGGAAGCGCCGGATATCCCGATGATCGCCTTCACCGGTTCCACTGCGGCCGGCCGCCGCATCGGCGAAATTGCCGGACGACATCTGAAAAAGGTGGCGCTGGAACTGGGCGGCAACAACGCGGTGATCGTGCTCGACGATGCGGATCTGGATCGCGCCGCCTCGGCGATTGCCTTCGGTGCGTACATGCACCAAGGCCAGATCTGCATGGCCACCGGACGGGTGCTGGTACAGCGGAGCGTGGCCGATGCGCTGACCCAGCGTCTGGCGGAAAAGGCGCGCCATCTGCCAGTGGGCGACCCGGTCAGCGGCACCGTGGCACTGGGGCCGATCATCGACCAGCGCCAGCTGCAGCGGGTGATCGATATCGTCACCGACAGTGTCGCCGCCGGCGCGGTGGTGGAAGCCGGCGCAACCAACGAGGGGCTGTTCTACGCGGCCACCGTGCTGTCCAACGTGCGTCCGGGCATGCGCGTGTTCGATGAGGAAGTGTTCGGGCCGGTAATCAATGTCAGCGTGTTCGACACCGACGAAGAAGCCGCGCAGATGGCCAACCATGGCGAATACGGCCTGGCCGCCGGCATTATGTCGGCCTCGGTCTCGCGGGCGCTGGCGCTGGGCGAACGCCTGCATCCGGGTCTGTTGCACATCAACGACCAGACTGTATTGGATGAGGTGATCAACCCGTTCGGCGGCACCGGCGCATCCGGCAATGGCACCAGCGTCGGTGGCCCGGCCGATTGGGAGCAATACACGCACTGGCAGTGGCTGACGATCAAGAACGAGGTGCCGCAGTACCCGTTCTGACGGCAGGCGCCGGGATCGGCTAGCTGGTCCCGACGCAAGTCCAAGGCATGGCGGGCTGCGTTGCTGTGTCAGTGCCGAGCTTGTTGCGACGTCGTCGTGCCCCGGCTCGGCAGCGCTTTATCGAGTCACTCGCCGGTGCGGAAACGCGTCGGCGAGCAGCCTGCCTGCCGCGCAAAGTAGCGGCTGAAGTACGCAGCGTCGAAAAATCCAAGGGCCGCGGCAATCTGCTGCACGCTCAGGCTGGTGTAGCGCAGGGTGCGACGTGCTTCGAGCATGATCCGGCGCTGTAGCAGTTCCAGGGCCGAGGCATCGGCAAGCCGTCGGCACACCGCATTGAGATGGCCCGGCGTCAGACCAAGCTGATCGGCGTAGCGGGAGATCGGCCAGTGTGCGCGGTAGTGCTGGTCGATCAAGGTTTGATACGCGCGCAGATGCCGCAGCGCCGGATTGGCTTGCGCGTTGGCCACGGCCGCGTCCTGCAGGCCTTGTAGCGCAGCACGTGCAGTCCAGATCACCAGTTGCGTTGCTGCGGCCTGCAGTGCGGCCTCGTGCCCCACGCGCTGATGCGCATGGTCGTCGGCGATGCTGTCGAACAGCACATCGAGCAGGCGTTGCGATGCCTTGACCGGCAACACCGCCGGCATCGCCAGGCCGGATTGCAGCAGCGGTGCAGCGCTCAGTGCGCTGCGCACCAGCGGCATGCACAAGGTGATGATGTGCCCGCGCACCTGCGGGTCGAACGCAAACCCGTGCACGCACAGCGGCGGCAGCCATACCACGGTGGCACCCCGCAGACGCTGGGTGCGTCCATCCAGTTGCAGGGTTGCCGGCCCGCGCTGCACATACAGCAGCTGCGCCAGATCCTCATGCCGGTGCGGGGTGATGCGCCAGTCGTGCAGCCGGCTGCGCGCGGCGATCGACTCCCAATGCAATAACTCCGGTGCATCGGCGTGCCGCTCGCCATACAGGCCGAAGGCGGGAACAGCAGCGATGGCAGCAGTGGGGTGCGCGCGAGTGGGCATCGTCGAAAAGTCCAAGCACTGCGCGCAATCATCCCTTCAATGGTCGTGCTTGGCTACCGACACTGCAGGCCTGATCACTGAAAGCAGGAGCGCCCCATGCGGACGCAGGTTGCAATCATCGGTGCCGGGCCATCCGGGCTGCTGCTGGGCGAGTTGTTACTGCGGGCCGGTATCGACACCCTCATCGTCGAACGGCAGACGCCTGAACACGTGGTGGGGCGCATCCGCGCCGGGGTGCTGGAGCAGGGCAGTGTGGAGTTGCTGCAACGCGCCGGTGTGGGTGAGCGCCTGCAGCGTGAAGGCCTGCCGCATCACGGCTTCGAACTGTCGCTCGATGGCCAGCGTGAGCGCATCGATCTGCTGCGCAGTTGCGGCCGCGGGGTCACGGTGTATGGCCAGACCGAAGTCACTGCCGATCTGATGCAGGCGCGTCAGCGTAGCGGTGCGCCGACCTACTACGACGCACACGACGTCACCCTGCACGCGCTGGATAGCGCGACGCCCAGCGTGGAATTCACGCATGAGGGCAGCCGCCTGCGCGTTGCCTGCAACTACGTCGTCGGCTGCGACGGCTTTCATGGGGTCAGCCGCGCCAGCATCCCGGCCGAGCGCATGCGCGTGTTCGAGCGTGTCTATCCGTTCGGCTGGTTGGGTGTACTGGCCGACACGCCGCCCGTGCACGAGGAGCTGATCTATGCGCGTCATCGGCTTGGCTTTGCATTGTGCTCGATGCGCTCGCCCACCCGCACGCGCTACTACGTGCAGGTGCCCGCCGACGCCCGTGTGGACGCCTGGAGCGATGCGGCGTTTTGGGATGCGTTGCGCGCACGCCTGCCGGAAGCGTTGGCCGAGCAACTGGTCACCGGCCCATCGATCGAAAAGAGCATCGCGCCGCTGCGCAGCTTCGTCGCCGAACCGATGCAGTACGGCCGCCTGTTTCTGGCCGGCGATGCGGCGCATATCGTGCCGCCGACCGGTGCAAAGGGACTGAACCTTGCGTTGGCCGATGTCGGCCTGCTTGCGCAGTTGTTCATACGCTGGAAGGCATCCGGCGATGCCGATGTATTGCAGCAGTACTCGGCGCTGGCGCTGCAGCGGGTGTGGAAGGCCGAGCGGTTTTCGTGGTGGATGACCACGCTGCTGCATACCTTCGACGACGAAGATGCCTTTACTGCACGCATCCGCCGGGCCGAGCTGGAGTATCTGCTCGGCAGCCAGGCCGGCCGCGCGACCATCGCAGAAAACTATGCGGGGCTGCCGCTGGTGGAGCTGGCGGAAGTCTGAGGCAGCCGGTTAAAAGGTGATTTTTTTATCACCAGGCAGTTTCAAGGTTCCCTGGTGCACCTCGCGGTGGCTAGCGCGGCAGTGGATGTGCTCGGTAGGGTGGCGTGGACGCGTGGCGGTTGCTGTCTGTGCAAGGACGCGTCATTGCCCCAATCGCGCCGTGTGCCAACTCCCCCGTGAGCGCACGGCCCGTTTCCTTCCAGGAGATCCCCATGAAAAAGATTGTTTCCCGCGCCTTGTTGTTGCTCATGCTGGTCGCACCGATGGCGGCGTTCGCGCAGACCGCCGTCACTGAAAATACCAATCACCAGAAATTGTTGCTCGGTTCCAATTGGTACGAAACCGCCAACAAGCGCCTGGTCTACGACTTCTGGCGTATCGTGTTCGAAGCGGGGCAGGTGCAGTACGCGCCGATGTACATGGACAAGAACTACATCCAGCACAACCCGAATGTGGCCAACGGGCGCGATGCGTTCATTGCGTTTTTGACCGCCTTCGTCAAGCCGACCCCGGTGCAACCGCGCGTGCAGTTGCCGTTGGTGGCCATCACCGCCGATGGCGATCTGGTCACGCTGGTGTCGGTCCGCACGCTGCCGGACCCGCGTCACCCGGGCAAGACTTACACCACCACCTGGTTCGACATGTTCCGTATCGAAAAAGGTCTGATCAAGGAACATTGGGACCCGGACACCATTGCCGGCCGCGCAAACACCAGCGGCCAGTAATCATCTGACGTATCGCCGGCCTGCACCATGCAGGCCGGCAATAGATGGGTTGGATAATCGGCAAACACTGCAGCAGGAAGTACGCCGGCAGCCGCCGTCAGATTCTGACGTTTAGCTGATCCGGAAGCCCATCGTCGCTTCCACCGCCTGCTGCCAACCGGCATACAGTTGCTCGCGTTTGTCTTCGGCCATGGCCGGTTCGAAGCGTCGATCCACCGCCCATTGCTTGGCGATTTCTTCGCGGCTGCTCCAGAAGCCGGTTGCAAGACCTGCCAGATACGCCGCACCGAGCGCGGTGGTTTCGGCCACTTCCGGGCGCAGCACCGGCACGTTGAGAATGTCGCTCTGGAATTGCGCCATGAAGTCGTTGGCGATCGCGCCGCCGTCGGCACGCAGCTCCTTCAACTCGATGCCCGAATCGCTCTGCATCGCGGTGAGCACGTCGCGGGTCTGATACGCCATGGATTCGACCGCCGCGCGCACGAAGTGTTCCTTGCTGGTGCCACGAGTCAGGCCGAACACCGCACCACGGATATCGCTGCGCCAATACGGCGCACCCAGGCCGACGAAGGCCGGCACCAGGTAGACGCCATCGTTATCGCCAGCGCGTTCGGCATAGGCCTGCGAGTCGCTGGCCTTGCCCAGCATGCGCAAGCCGTCGCGTAGCCACTGCACCACCGAGCCGGCGACGAAGATCGCGCCTTCCAGCGCGTACTCGACCTTGCCATCGATGCCCCAGGCAATCGTGGTCAACAGGCCGGCCTTGGAGATCACCGCCTTGTCGCCGGTATTCATCAGCATGAAACAGCCGGTGCCATAGGTGTTTTTCGCCATGCCCGGCTCGAAACACGCCTGGCCGAACAACGCCGCCTGCTGGTCGCCGGCGATGCCCGCGATGGGCACCTGCTCGCCGTAGAAATACTGGGTCTGGGTCATGCCATAGACCTCACTGGAGGAGCGCACCTCCGGCAGCATCTGCGCCGGTACGTCCAGCATCTCCAGCAACTGCGCATCCCATTCCAGGGTGTGGATGTTGAACATCATGGTGCGCGAGGCGTTGGTGTAATCGGTCACGTGCACCTTGCCGCCGGTGAGGTTCCAGATCAGCCAGCTGTCGATGGTGCCGAAGGCCAGTTCGCCGTTGCGTGCACGCTCGCGTGCGCCTTCCACGTGATCGAGAATCCACTTGACCTTGGTGCCGGAAAAATACGCATCGATCAGCAGCCCGGTCTTGTCGCGCACCATCTGCTCATGGCCGGCTTCCTTGAGCTGGGTGCAGATGTCCTTGGTCTGCCGCGATTGCCACACGATGGCGTTGTAGATCGGCTGGCCAGTGGCCTTGTCCCACACCACCGCGGTTTCGCGTTGGTTGGTGATGCCGATGCCGGCGATCGAGCGCGCATCGATCTGCGCATTGTTGAGTAGCTCGGTAATGGTGGTGTACACGCTGGTCATGATCTCGCGCGGGTTGTGTTCCACCCAGCCCGGCTGCGGGAAGATCTGCCCGAATTCGCGCTGCGCCACGCCGGCCACCTTGCCCTGGCGATCGAACAACATCGCGCGCGAGCTGGTGGTGCCCTGATCGATCGCAAGGACGTATTGCTTTTCCATCGAAGATTCCTCGAACAATGCCGGCATTGGCGCGCGGCGAGAGTGGTCGGTGCAGCCTGGGAGCGATGCGCGGGCTGCCGTTTAGCGGCGGCCCGCGCATCGTCGTGGTGGTCGATTCACTGCGCGGCGACTAGCGCGGATCCAGCGGCGCAGTGTCGCCCTGCAGATGGCGCACGCGCGCCGGCAGGAACGGCAGGATCAGCCACTGGTAGGCCAGTGCGCCGATCGGACCGCCAATCAACGGGCCGACGATCGGGATCCACCAGTAATTGTCCTTGGCCGGCAACGCCGCCTCGCCCCAGCCGGCGAAATACGCGAACAGACGCGGGCCGAAATCGCGCGCCGGGTTCATCGCCCACGCTTCCAGATAGCCCATCGACGCACCCAGCGTTGCCACCAGCAGGCCGATCATCAACGCGCCGGAATTGGCGCCCGGCGCGGCTTCGTTGAAGCGCTCGGTGATGGCGAAGATGCCGAAGATCAGGAACGCGGTGATGATGATCTGGTCGACCAGCGCATGCATTGGGGTGACCGCAAGACCGGGCGCGGTGAAGAACACACCGGCCGCGCCGCCGGCTTCGCGGGTGAGCTGCTGCACCTGATTGAAATGGTCGATCACCGGCCCGTACAGCTGGTAGACGATGGCCGCGCCCAGGAAGGCGCCGATGACCTGGGCAATCCAGTACGGCACCACCTTTTTCCACGAAAAATCGCGAAATAGCGCCAGCGCCAGGGTCACTGCCGGGTTGGCATGCGTGCCCGACACCGAGCCGGTCACATAGATCGCCAGCGTCACCGCCAGGCCCCAGGCGATACACACGCCCCAATAGGCGTTCTGATAAGGACTGGGGTCGTAGAGGATGTACATCGCCGCGACCGAATCGCCGAGCGCAATGATGATGAACATCGCGATCGCCTCGGAAATCAACTCACCCACGAGTTGACGGTTCATGCGCGCAGGCCCGCGAGCAGGTCATTGCAACGAACAGGGGATTGCGACGCGCGCGTTGGCGCGCAGGGGGAGTGGGTCGTGCTCATCGGGGGTGCCCTCCACAGGGTGATGCAGGCAGTGCGCCAGGATACGTTGCCGACGACCCGTCCTCGTCGGCAACGCGGTGTGTTCAAACGGTCGCGATTTCGGCTGGTTGGAGCGCCGGCGTCTGCAGATAGTCTTCCAGCCGCGCACGTCCGGCCGCATCAAGCCGCAGCCCGAGTTTGCTGCGACGCCACAGGATATCGTCGGCGGTCTGCGCCCATTCGTGTTGTCGCAGGTAGTCCACCTCGGCCTGATACAGGTCTGCACCGAAGTGCGTGCCCAGGCCGGCCACATCCTGCGCATCTCCCAACAGCTGTTCTGCACAGGTGCCGTAATTGCGTACCAGCCGCTGCGCGGTGGCTGCGGGCAGCCAGGGGCGCGCGGTGCGCACCCGTTCGAGCAGGCTGGCGATATCGCGTTGTTCGCCGCCCGGCAGCGCGTCGCCGCGCGCCGTCCATGCCGGCTTGCGTGCGCCCAGCGCATGGGTGAGCCGGTCGACCGCCTCTTCGGCGAGCTTGCGGTAGGTGGTCAACTTGCCGCCGAACACGTTGAGCAACGGCGCGCCGTCGTTGATGACTTCCAGTTGATAGTCGCGGGTCACTTCGGCGGCGTTGTCTTCGGCATCGTCCAGCAACGGCCGCACGCCGCTGTAATTCCACACCACGTCTTCGGGGCTGATCTGCTGCTGGAAATACAGGTTCACCGCATCGCACAGGTATTGCACCTCGGCTGCATCGATCTTGGGTGCGGCGGGGTCGGCCTCGTAATCGACGTCGGTGGTGCCGATCAAGGTGAAATCGTGCTCGTACGGAATGGCGAACACGATGCGCCGGTCCGGTTGCTGGAAGATGTAGGCGTGGTCGTGATCGAACAGCTTGGGCACCACGATATGGCTGCCCTTGACCAGGCGCAGCGCGTGCTGATGCGGCACCGCAGCGACCTTGTCCAGGAACGACACCGCCCAAGGCCCTGCCGCATTGGCCAGTGCGCGCGCCTGCACGGTGCGGCGGCGGCCGTCGCGGTCTTCGAGCTCGGCGTACCAGAATCCGGCATCGCGCCAGGCACCGACGCAGCGTGTGCGGGTGTGGATCTTGGCGCCGCGCTTGGCGGCATCCATCGCGTTGAGCACCACCAACCGCGCGTCCTGCACCCAGGCATCGGAATACACGAAGCCGGTGCGCAGCGATTCCTGCAACGGCTGCCCGACCGGGTGGGTGCGCAGCGACAGCCGACGCGAGCGCGGCAGGCTGCGCTTGCTGCCGCCAAGATGGTCGTACAGGAACAGGCCTGCGCGGATCATCCAGGCCGGACGCAAATGCGGCTGATGCGGCAACAGAAAGCGTAGCGGCCAGATGATGTGCGGGGCCAGGCGCAACAGCACTTCACGCTCGGCCAATGCCTTGCCGACCAGCGCGAACTCGTACTGCTCCAGATAGCGCAGCCCGCCGTGGATCAGCTTGGTGCTGGCGCTGCTGGTATGCGCGGCCAGATCGTCCTGCTCGCATAGGCACACCGACAGGCCACGCCCGGCCGCATCGCGGGCGATGCCGACCCCGTTGATGCCGCCGCCTACCACCAGAAGATCGTATGTCTCGCCCATCGGTGCCTCCGTCCAGGTGCGCTGCGAGCGAACCTAAGTTGTCATGTTCGAACATATTCGAACATCAAACCTTTTCGGGGCGTGAAGACGCGGCTTGCCTCTCAGTAAGTGGTTGTTTCGATTGTAAAAGCAATCAAAACCCGAGATTCGATTCGGTACGTAAATCGATCCTGGCAGCTATCACGGGTCTGCGCATCAAAAAAGTACTTAAACGAACAAATTCAGTCGCTGTCGCTAGCGTCCGCCAGGTGCACCCGGGTGCCGGCCTCGGCCAGCACGCTGGCCAGTTCCTGCGGCGGCGGTCGGTCGGTGAACCAGTCGTGCACCTGCGCGATCGCGCCCAGCCGCACCATCGCATTGCGCCCGAACTTGCTGTGATCGGCCGCCAGCACCACCTGGCGCGAGTGTTCGATGATGGCCTGGGCCACCCGTACTTCCTGGTAGTCGAAATCCAGCAAGGTGCCGTCCAGATCGATCCCGGAAATGCCGATCACCCCGAAGTCCACCTTGAACTGACGGATCAGCTCCACCGTGGCCTCGCCGGTCACGCCCTGGTCGCGCCCGCGCACCACGCCGCCGGCCACGATCACCTCGAAACTGGGGTTGGCGCTGAGCATCACCGCCACGTTGAGGTTGTTGGTGATCACGCGCAGGCCGCGATGCTGCAGCAATGCGCGCGCGACCTCTTCGTTGGTGGTGCCGAGGTTGATGAACAGCGAGGCATCGTCGGGAATGAAGCGCGCGACGTGCGTGGCGATGTGCTGCTTTTCGCGTGCCTGCAGCGCCTTGCGCGCGGTGTAGGCCAGGTTTTCCACACTGGAGGGCATGCTGACGCCGCCATGGTAGCGGCGCAGTACGCCGGCATCGCACAGCAGGGTCAGATCGCGCCGAATGGTTTGCGGGGTGACCTCAAAGCGCGTGGCCAGGCCTTCGACATCGGCAAAGCCCTGCTGCCGCACCAGCGCCACCAATTGCTCCTGGCGCGGGTTCAATGCCGGCGCCGGGACAGTCCTGTAGTGAGTTGACTCCATGCGCTGATGATCGCGCATGCGCGTGAGGATGCAAACACAGCGGTTGCGTGCGGTTGTCAGTCGTGTGGACGTATCAGTTCACGCCGCCGCATAGCGTATGGCGACTTCAGCAGCGCCGCGCCCGCCCGACAGCGAGCGCGGTGCGCATGACGACGACGTTCAGCCCAGCTCGCCGCGGTAGCCGGTGTCGATGCTGATGCTGCCGCCCACCGCACGCGACACGCAGGCGCACAGCTTGCGATTTTCGCGGCGTTGCTCGTCGCTGAAGAACACATCGCGGTGATCGATATCGGCGGCGCTGTCGAGCACCTCCACCGCGCACAAGCCGCATTCGCCACGACGGCATTCGGCGATTAATTCGACCCCGGCATCGGCCAGCGCATCGAGCATCGATTCGTTTTCGGCCACCGGCACTTCCAGACCGAGCCCGGGCAGCTTGACCACGAACGCCTGCGCCGGCACCCGGCCGCTATTGCCGAAGGTTTCAAAATGCAGCCGTGCGCGCGGGCGGCCGGCGGCATGCCAGTGCTGGCGCACCGCTTCCAGCATGCCCAGCGGGCCGCACACATAGACCTCGGCATTGGGCGACAGGCGTGCCAGTTCGGCGGCAAGATCGGGCGGGCCGTCGGTGTCGTCGCAATGCAGCTGCAGGCGCGCGCCGAGCAGCGCTTCCAACGGGTCCACGTAGGCCATCGCGCTGCGCGAGCGCCCGACATACAGCAGGCGAAAGGCCTGATGCCGCTGCGCCAGCCGCTGCGCCATGCCCAGGATCGGCGTGATGCCGATACCGCCGGCAATCAACAGGATTTCTTCGCCGCTCTCGTCCAGCGCGAAGTTGTTGCTGGGGGGCGACATTTCCACCACATCGCCCGGCTGCAGCGTCCACATATGCAGCGAGCCGCCGCGGCTGTCGGGCATCTGCCGGACCGCGATCTGGTAATACCCGTCCGCGCGTGGCTCGCCCACCAGCGAGTAAGAGCGCACATCGCTGCGGCCGTTCAATTGCAGACGAAAATCCAGGTGGCTGCCCACCTCGAACGCACGCGCTGCCGTGCCTGGGTCGAGCACGATTTCGCGCACCCCCTCGCAGGCGTCGGCAATGCTGACGACATGGGCGCGATGCCATTGGGTGTCTTTACGCATGGGGAACTCCAGGCAGAAGAGCGTGCCGGGCAACGCCGGCGGTGGATGCATGGGCGCGGCCGAGCAGGGCGCCACCGCGCACCTGGGCGATGGCCGCGGGGGTTTGCAGGATGTGGCGCAGATTGCGGTGCGCCAGACGGGCGTGCTCGCGCATCAGCGCTTCGGCGCGGCTGCCCTGGCGCTGCGCGATGGCGGCAATCACTTCGCGATGCTGGTCCTGCGCCACGGTCAGGAGCACCTGCGCATCGGCAGCACTGGTCTGGGCCATGACCAGGCTGTTGGGCGAGGCGAATGGCAGCTGCAGCACGCGGGTGAGCTCGCGGCCGAGCACATCGCTGCCGGCCATCGCCACCAGCAACGCATGGAACAGCGCGTTGGCCTGGACATAGGCGGCGAAGTCGATGGCACCCTGCGGCACGCCGACGATGCCATCGAGCGTCTCCAGCAGCTGATGCGCCTGACCCAGCTGCGCGGCAGTCGCCCCGCGCTCGGCGGCCATGCGTGCGGCCAGCCCTTCGAGCGTGCCGCGCAGTTCGATGGCGTCGTGCACGTCGTGCTCGCTGAAGGCCTGCACCGCGTAGCCGCCGCCCGGCAAGGCGCTGGCCAGGCCTTCTTCGCACAGGCGCTGCAAGGCCGCGCGCACGGGCGTGCGCGACATGCCCAGCCGCTGCACGACTGCTACTTCGGACAATCGCGCGCCGGCGGGCAAGGTACCGTCGAGGATCAGCTCACGCAGCGAGAGCAGCGCGCGCGTGGTCTGCGCCGCGCTGCTGTGGAACGGTGTGGTCGGTGGCATGGGGGTCTCCTGCGCGTTGCGCTCAGCCCACCATGCGCAGCGACAGATCCTGCGCGCGCTGTTCGTGCGCGATCAGGCGGTCGATCACCCGCCGCGCCCACATGCCGCCGGCATCGACGTTGAGGTTGTAGAAGGTGTGATCCGGATGCGCGTCGATGGCGCGTTGCTGCGCTTCCAGAATCGCCTCGTCCTCGCCGAACACACCGGTGACGCCGGCGCGGGTGAGCGTGGTCAACGACTGATCGTGCAGCGCGTAGTTGCGCATGAACGCCCAGAAGTAGTGGCAGGTGGTATCGGTCTCCGGCGTAATGGTGTTGAGCACGTAGCCGTTGACGCCCTGGCTGCGGTCGCCCTCCGGCGCGCCGGTGCCGGCGATGGCCACACCGACATCGATGGCGATGGTGCCGGGCGCTTCGAAACGGATGATCTGCCAGCGGTCGACCTTGCCGTGGTAATCCAGATGCCGCGCGATCTGGCCGGCCCAGAACGGCGGCGGGTCGATGTTGCGCATCCAGCGCGACACCACCACCGAGCGATCGCCATGCACGACATCGAACGGCGCTTCGGCGATCTCGTCCTGGCCGATGCTCGAACCATGCACGAAGGTCTCGTGGGTCAGGTCCATCAGGTTGTCCAGCACCAGCCGGTAGTCGCACTTGGCGTAGATGGTGCGGCCATCGCCGGCCCAGGCCGGGTCGTGCGCCCAATGCAGGTCGGGAATCAACGCGGTGTCGGCCTTGGCCGGGTCGCCCGGCCAGATCCACACATAGCGGTGCTTCTCGGCCACCGGAAAACTGCGCACGCACGCCGACGGGTTGATGGTCTCCTGCGAGGGCATGTGCACGCAGCGGCCCTGGGTGTTGTAGACCAGGCCGTGATAGCCGCACAC
Source organism: Xanthomonas sp. NCPPB 4467 (assembly GCF_041475665.2). Taxonomy (NCBI): domain Bacteria; kingdom Pseudomonadati; phylum Pseudomonadota; class Gammaproteobacteria; order Lysobacterales; family Lysobacteraceae; genus Xanthomonas; species Xanthomonas sp. NCPPB 4467. The sequence continues at coordinate 500,280 of NZ_CM191260.1, forward strand.
CACATCGTCGCCGCGCAGCTTGCCCATCGACAGCGGCACCAGCCGGTGCCAGCAGGCATCTTCCAGCGCGACCACCGCGCCGGCCGTGGTGCGGTAGACCACCACTTCGAGGTTGCAGACCTTGCGCGGCGTCAGGGCGTGCTTGATTTCGTGGTCCCAGGCGACGGCATACCACGCGTTGAGGGGAAACAGCGGCTTGGACTGGGACTCGGACATGACCGTGACTCCTGGGGTTTTGTATACAACCTGGGGTACGAATCGACGCACTGCGCCGGCGTGCAAGCAGTTGACGCGCATGTCAGCGCTGGCGTCTGCTTGCAGGCGAAGTTATGTATACACCGGAGACAATGTGGGAACATGACTGTGCAGCGGAAGTTGTGCGATTATCGAATTCAATTACCGATAATCGTATTGACCAGGCTGTTCAGCCGGCTCTACCGTGGCTGCACATTCGCAGCGGTGCCTTGCTCATGGCTGAAATCGTCGCTTTATCAGATGCGGTGTCTAACCTGATCGCCGACGGCGATTGCGTGGCGATGGAAGGCTTCACCCATCTGATCCCGCATGCGGCCGGCCATGAGGTGATCCGCCAGCGCAAACGCGAGCTGCGCCTGGTGCGCATGACCCCGGACCTGATCTACGACCAGCTGATCGGCGCCGGCTGCGCATCGGCGTTGCGGTTTTCGTGGGGCGGCAATCCGGGGGTCGGCTCGCTGCACCGGCTGCGCGATGCGGTGGAACACGCCTGGCCGCAGCCCCTGCAGATCCGCGAACATAGCCATGCCGACATGGCCAACGCCTACGTGGCCGGTGCGTCGGGTCTGCCATTCGCGGTGCTGCGCGGCTATGTCGGCTCTGACCTGCCGCGCGTCAACGACAGCATCAAGTTCCTGCAATGTCCCTATACCGGCGAAACGCTGGCCACCACGCCGGCGGTGAACCCCGATGTCACCGTGATCCACGCACAGCAGGCCGACCGCCGCGGCAACGTGTTGCTGTGGGGCATTCTTGGCGTGCAGAAAGAGGCGGCACTGGCGGCGCGCAAGGTGATCGTGACGGTTGAGGAAATCGTCGACACGCTCGATGCGCCACCCAACGCCTGCATCCTGCCGCGCTGGGTGGTCGATGCGGTGTGCCATGTGCCTGGTGGCGCCGCGCCGTCGTACGCGCATGGCTACTACGCCCGCGACAACCGGTTTTATCTGGCCTGGGACGCGATTGCGCGCGACCGCGCGCGCTTCCAGGCGTGGATCCAGGCACATATTCTGGACACCGACGACTTCGCCGCATTCATGCGCGTGTATGCGCACTCGCAGCAGCAGGTGGCCGCATGAGCGCTTACAGCACCAATGAAATGATGACCGTCGCCGCGGCGCGTCGCCTGCCTGATGAAGCGGTGTGTTTCGTCGGCATCGGTCTGCCGTCCACCGCGGCCAATCTGGCCCGGCTCACGCATGCGCCGGATGTCACCCTGATCTACGAATCCGGCCCGATCGGCGCACGCCCGGACGTGCTGCCGCTCTCGATCGGCGACGGCGAGCTGGCCGAAACTGCCGACACCGTGGTCTCCACGCCGGAGATTTTTCGCTACTGGTTGCAGGGCGGGCGGGTGGATGTCGGTTTCCTGGGCGCGGCGCAGATCGATCGACACGCCAACCTCAACACCACCGTGATCGGCGATTACGCCGCGCCGAAGACGCGGTTGCCCGGCGCCGGTGGCGCGCCGGAAATCGCGGCCAGCGCCAAGCAGGTGTTCATCATCATGCGGCAGTCCAAGCGCAGCTTCGTGTCGGTGCTGGACTTCATCACCACAGTCGGGCATCTGGACGGTGGCGATGCGCGCGCGCGCGCCGGCCTGCCCGGCGCCGGCCCCACCGTGGTGGTCACCGACCTGTGCGTGATGGAACCCGATGCGGTAACCCGCGAACTCACCGTCACGTCGCTGCACCCGGGGATCAGCCGCGAGCAGGTCAGCGCGGCGACCGGCTGGCCGATCCGCTTTGCCGACGATCTTGCGCACACCGCACCGCCCAGCATCACGGAACTGCAGGCATTGCGCGCGTTGCAGGCACGGACCGACGCCGCACATGGCACCCAATCGGCAGGAGCGGAGGCATGAGCGAGGTCTATCTGATCGACGGCATCCGCACACCGATCGGTCGCTATGGCGGTGCGCTGTCCAGCGTGCGTGCCGACGACCTGGGCGCGCTACCGATTGCCGCGTTGCTGGCCCGTCATCCGCAGCTGGACCCGGCCGCCATCGACGATGTGTATCTGGGCTGCGCCAACCAGGCCGGCGAAGACAATCGCAATGTTGCGCGGATGAGCCTGTTGCTGGCAGGCCTGCCGAGTTCGGTCCCCGGCAGCACGCTCAATCGCCTGTGCGGCTCCGGGTTGGATGCGATCGGCACGGTGGCGCGCGGCATCCGCGCCGAGGAACTGGGGCTGGCGATCGCCGGCGGTGTCGAATCGATGTCGCGCGCGCCCTGGGTGATGGGCAAGGCCGAAAGCGCCTTCGCCCGCACCCAGCAACTGGAAGACACCACCATGGGCTGGCGCTTCATCAACCCGCGCCTGCAAGCCGCCTACGGCACCGAGTTGATGGGCGAAACCGCCGAAAACATCGCGCAGCGCCATGCCATCACGCGCGAGGATCAGGACGCTTTCGCACTGCGCAGCCAGCAGCGTGTGGCTACCGCCCAGGCCGCCGGTTTCTTCGATGCAGAGATCACCTCGGTGCCGGTGGCCGCACGCAAGGGCGGCGATGCCGTCACCGTCGAATACGACGAAGCCCCGCGCCCGAATACCACCGCCGAGATGCTGGCCAAACTCAAGCCGGTGTTCCGCCAGCCCGGCAGCGTGACGGCCGGCAATGCGTCCGGCATCAACGATGGTGCGGCCGCGTTGTTGCTGGCCTCCGCGCAGGCCGTGCAGACGCATCGGTTGACCCCGCGCGCACGCGTGCTGGGTTTTGCGTCGGCAGGTGTCGAGCCGGCCTACATGGGCATGGGCCCGGTGCCGGCCACGCAGCGTCTGTTGGCGCGGCTGAACCTGCGTATCGAGCAGTTCGATGCGATCGAGCTCAACGAAGCCTTCGCCGCGCAGGCGTTGGCGTGCACGCGCGCATTCGGGTTGCCCGACGATGCCGCGCATGTCAACGCCAACGGCGGCGCCATCGCACTCGGTCATCCGTTGGGCATGAGCGGCGCGCGGCTGGTACTCACCTTGCTGCGCCAGCTGGAAGCCAGCAACGGCCGGCTTGGGCTGGCCAGCATGTGCGTCGGGGTGGGGCAGGGCGTGGCTCTGGCGATCGAGCGCCTGTGAGCCAGCCCACTGCAACCACTGCGCCGCCACCGCATACCTACCCGCTCGACCATGCCGCAGTGCGGCGCAGGGAGATCTCACGATGCGCGATGCCCCCGATGATTCGACACTTGCAGACCCGCTGCTCGGCTACCGCCGCACCCGACCCGGCACGCAGCCGGCCTATCTGCATCCGGCTTATGCCTCCACCGCCCTGCGCGGGCCGACGCACGCGCCCATCGATATCCCGGCCACGCTGTCGGAAGTCACCGGCCCGCGCCTTGATCGGCTTACCCTGGGCGAGCAAGCGGCCGATCTCACCGCAGGGTTCAGTGGCGAGCCGCTGGGCGAGCGCATCATCGTCTCCGGCCGCGTGCTCGACGAAAACGGCAAGCCGGTGCGCAACAGCGTGGTGGAAGTGTGGCAATGCAACGCCGCCGGCCGTTACCAGCATGCCGGCGATCGCCACGACGCACCGCTGGACCCCAACTTCCGCGGCACCGGCCAGGTGCTCACCGATGAGCATGGCCGCTACGTCTTCAAGACCATCAAGCCGGGCGCGTATCCGTGGCGCAATCACTACAACGCCTGGCGGCCGGCGCATATCCATTTTTCGCTGCACGGCGATGGCATCGGGCAACGGCTGATCACCCAGATGTATTTCCCGGGCGACCCGCTGCTGGCGCACGACCCCATCTACAACTGCGTCGACGATGCGCTGGCGCGCGAGCGCATGGTGTCCAGTTTCGACTGGGAAAACGCCATCAGCGAATATGCCCTGGCCTACCGCTTCGACATCGTGCTGCGCGGCCGCAAGCAAACGGTCTGGGAGTGAATCGATGAGCCTGCACGCAACCCCTTCGCAAACCGTCGGCCCGTATTACCGGCTTGGGCTGGAGCCGCTGTATCGCGACCAGCTCGCACCGGCGCAGGCCGCCGGCACGCACGTGCAGATCAGCGGCTGCGTCTTCGATGGTGCCGGCGTCCCGGTGGCCGACGCGGTGCTGGAACTGTGGCAAGCCGATGCCGCCGGTATCTACGCACATGCTGCCGACAGCCGCTACCAGGCGCACGACGCCAGCTTCGATGGCTGGGGCCGGGTGCCGACCGATGCGCAGGGGCGTTTTAGCTTCAGCACGGTCAAGCCGGGTGCCGTCGCCGGGCCGCAGGGCAGGACGCAGGCCGCGCATTTGAGCGTGCTGGTGTTCATGCGCGGGCTGTTACGCGGCGTATCGACGCGCCTGTACTTCGCCGATGACCCGCAGCTGGGCAACGACCCGATCCTGGCGCTGGTGCCGGCCGCGCGCCGCGCCACCTTGCTGGCCCGGCCAGCGGGCAATGGCGCGTATGCCTGGGATATCCATATGCAGGGCGAGATGGAGACTGTGTTTTTTCGGTATTGATGCGCAAATCGTCGGCAGCGCTGCACGCAGCCGGTGTTGCCATGCGCCCCGTGAGCCTGACCCTGCGGCCTGCACGTCCAGCACGCCACGCACCGCCGTCGATCACGATGACAGCCCGCAAGCGCGCACCGCCGTCTCCAAGGCGCGGATACACACCAGGCGATTATGCCGTCACCTTCGCCCGCCGCGGCCTCGCTGCGCGTATTGCCCTAACGTCTAGTTGGCACCCCCGTGCTTCGGTGCCATGCTGCCGGCACGCCAAGAGATGCGATGCATGAGTGCGACGTCTTTGCTGTTGGGATCCTTGTTTGGCGAGCCTGCGTGCGACGCATTGTTCAACGATGCGGCGCGTGTGCAGGCCATGTTGCACGTCGAATCCGCGCTTGCCCGCGCGCAGGCGCAGTGCGGTGTCATTCCTGCCGAGGCAGCCGCATCGATTGCAGCGGCCTGCGATGTGCAGCACTACGACATGGCTGCCTTGGCGCAGGCCACCGCGCTCGCCGGCAACCCTGCCATTCCGCTGGTCAAGGCGCTGACCGCGCGCGTCGCCGCGCACGATGCTGCGGCCGCGCGCTGGGTGCACTGGGGAGCCACCAGCCAGGACGTCATCGATACCGGCAGCGTGTTGCAACTGCGCACCGCGCTCGATCTGCTGCTGCCGCGTCTGCAGCAGCTGTGCGACACCCTGGCCGCGTTGGCCGCACGCGAGCGCGATACCGGCTTGCCCGGGCGCACCTTGTTGCAGCAGGCCGTGCCGGTGACCTTCGGGCTCAAGGTGGCCGGCTGGCTGGACGCCTTGCAGCGCGCGCATCGGCGCCTGCACGCGTTGCGGCACGAGGCGCTGGTGCTGCAGTTCGGTGGCGCGGCGGGCACCTTGGCTTCCTTGCAGGAGCGCGGCCTGGACGTGGCGCAAGCGTTGGCCACCAGCTTGGCGCTGCCGCTGCCTGCGTTGCCCTGGCACACCGCGCGCGACCGCATCGTCGAGGTCGGCTGCGCGTTCGGCCTGCTCGCCGGCACGCTGGGCAAGATCGGCGGCGATGTGGTGCTGCTGATGCAATCGGAGGTCGGTGAGGCGTTCGAGCCCGCGGCGGCCGGCAAGGGCGGCTCATCGGCGATGCCGCACAAGCGCAATCCGGTTTCCAGCGTGGCGGCGGTGGCCGCGGCCACCCGCGTACCCGGGCTGATCGCCACCTTGTTCAGTGCGATGGCGCAGCCGCATGAGCGCGCCGCCGGGCAATGGCATGCCGAATGGGACACCTTGCCGCAGATCGTGTGCCTGACCGCCGGCAGCCTGGCGCAGATGCAGGCCTGCCTGGCCGAACTGGAACTGGACCGCAGCCGCATGCGCCAGCACCTGGACAGCCATGGCGGCGTGCTCTACGCCGAGGCGGCGGTGTTCGCGCTGGCCGCGCAGCTCGGCAAGCCGCAGGCGCACGCGCTGGTCGAACAGGCGGTGGCGCGCGCGCAGGCGCAGCAGCGGCATCTGCGCGAGGTCTTGGCAGAGGACGCGCAAGTGGGCGCGGTACTCACGCACGCGCAACTGCAGGCGGTGTTCGATAGCGACAGCTGGCGCGGCATGTCCTCGGTCTGGATCGATCGCGTGCTGGCCGCCTCTTCCTCCCGTTGACGGTGCTTCGATGGCTTATCTGCAATTGCCCACGCATCGTCTGCATTACCGTCTGGATGGCACCGACGGGCGGCCCTGGCTGACCTTCTGCAATTCGCTCGGCACCGACCTGCACATGTGGGACGTGCAGATCGAAGCCTTCGCCCCGTACTACCGCATCCTGCGCTACGACCGCCGCGGCCATGGCTATTCGGACTCGCCGCCCGGCCCGTACAGCGTGGCCGACCTGGGGCAGGACGTGCTGGCGCTGTGGGATGCCTTGCAGATCGAGCGCAGCGATTTCTGCGGGCTGTCGATCGGCGGGCTGACCGGGCAGTGGCTGGGGCTGCATGCCGCGCAGCGGTTGCGCCGGCTGGTGGTCTGCGCCACCGCGCAAAAGATCGGCAGTACCGCCACCTGGGAAACCCGCATCGAGCAGGTGCGCAGCGAAGGCCTGCCGATGCTGATCGATGCCACGCTACAGCGCTGGTTCACCCCGGAATTTTCCATCAGCCACGCGCAGCGCCTGGACATGATCGCCGCCGCCTTCGTCTCCACCTCCCCGGACGGGTACATCGCCTGCTGCCAGGCGGTGGCCGAAGCGGATTTCCGCGGCGCGCTGGATGGGCTGAGCCTGCCGCTGCTGGCCCTGGCCGGCGACGACGACCCGGTGTGCCCGCCGCCGGACCTGCGCGAGATCGCCTACGCCGCGCCCGATGGGCATTACGCCCAGGTACCGGGCCGCCATATCTGCAATCTGGAATCGCCGGCCGCGTTCAACGACGCGGTGCTGGGGTTCCTGCAAGCCGACTGATCTTTTCCGTATGACGAGGACGCCCCATGCACGAAGACGAACGCTATCAAACCGGCCTGCGCGAACGCCGCCGCGTGCTGGGCGATGCGCATGTGGAGCGCTCGCTGGCCGCGCGCACCGAGCTCACCACCGAGTTTCAGGACCTGATCACCCGGTATGCCTGGGGCACCATCTGGACCCGCGACGGCCTGCCTGCGCATACCCGCTCGTTGATCACCTTGTCGATGATGGTCGCGTTGGGCCACGACGAAGAATTCAAGCTGCATGTGCGCGCCGCGCGCAACAACGGCGTCACCCCGGAGCAGATCAAGGAAGTGCTGCTGCAGGCGGCCATCTATTGCGGTGTCCCGGCGGCCAACCACGCCTTTGCGCTGGCCAAACCAATCCTGGAAGAACAGGCTGCCGAGACCTGATCCGGCTCGCCTCATCGCTTGCGCTTTCGCGTCCGCCTGCCGTGCCGCGCAGCGTAGCCAGTCCACCGCGCCCATCACGAGATGCCGCATGACGGTCCGCCCCGTCTACCTGGTCCTGCTGCTGTTGCTCTCGCTGGCTGCCGGCGCACAACCGCAGCCCGGGCCGGGCACCCAGCTGGCGCAGGTGCGCGCCGACGATGGCCAGACACTGGCGGTGTGGTCGCGCGTGCCGGCGCAGCCGCGCGGCACGGTGCTGCTGGTGCATGGCCGCACCTGGAGTTCGCTGCCCAACTTCGACCTGCAGGTGCCGGGCGAAGCGGCCGATTCGCGCTCGGTGCTGGCCGCCTTGGCGCGCGCCGGACTTGCCGCCTACGCGGTGGACCTGCGCGGCTACGGCGGCAGTGCGCGCGATCGCAGCGGATGGAACACGCCCGACCGCGCGGTGCGCGATGTCGCCCAGGTGCTGGCCTGGGTCGCCCGGCAACATCCGGACCTGCCGCCGCCGGCCTTGATCGGCTATTCCAACGGCGCGCGGGTGGCGCTGCTGGTCGGCCAGCAACAGCCGCAGGCGGTGTCCGCGCTGGTGCTGTACGGCTTCCCCGACGATGTCGATGCGCCGCCCACCGACACGCCAACGCCGGCCCAGCCCTTGCGCGCACGCACCACCATCGCCGCGGCCGGCGAGGATTTCATCACTGCCAATGCCGCGCCGCCGGGTGTGCGCGCGGCTTATGAAGCGCAGGCAGTGGCCGCCGATCCGGTGCGTACGGACTGGCGCGCGATGGCGCAGTTCGCGTTCCATCCCGAGCAGGTCACGACGTTGCCGGTGCTGCTGCTGCGGGGCGTCGACGATCCCATCGCCACGCAGGCCGACAACGCGCATCTATTTGCACGTTTGCATAGCGAAGATCGCAGCTGGGTCACATTGCCGCACGCCGATCATGTGGCGCATGTAGAAGACACCCACGCGGCCTGGGTGGAGACGGTGGTGGGTTTCTGCGTCGGCCGCGTTGAGCCCTTCGGCGGGTGACGCAAGTGAAGCAGAAAGCCGCGGGAGCAGGCGACGAACGCGCTGCTGGCTGCATGCAACGCAACGACATGCGGCTATACGCGAGACGCAGGCCACACGTGCGCGGGACCCAGCCACGCGCCGCCCAAGGATCTCGGCCGCTTCGCTCAGGATTGGAGTTGCTTCATCACCCAGGACGCGCCGCACGCGCTAACTCAACAACGCACCCAGGCGCTGCGCCGCCAGCTTCAACGGCTCCAGCAACTGCGTCTGCATGGTCTGCAGGCTGACGCGCCCGGCCTGCGCACCGATGTTGAGCGCGGCAATCACCTCGCCACGCAGGTTGCGCACCGGCACCGCGATCGAACGCAGGCCGATTTCCAGCTCCTGATCGGTCAGGCACATGCCTTCGCGGCGCGCACGCGCCAGGATCTCCAGCAGCGCCGAGGCCTGGGTCACCGTGCGGTCGGTGCGCGGGCGCAGCGTGGTGCGCTCCAGGTAGGCCTGCAAGGTGTCGGCGGGCAGGGCGGCCAGCAGCACCCGGCCCATCGAGGTGCAATACGCCGGCAGCCGCGTGCCCGGGCGTAGCCCGATCGACATGATCCGCACCGTCTCCGCGCGCGCCACGTACAGCAGGTCGTCGCCATCCAGCACGCCCAGCGAGCAGGATTCGTGCAGGTGGTCGCGCAGCCCGTCCAGCACCGGCTGCGCGGCTGCGGTCATCGCCGAAGACGCCGCATACGCGCCGCCAATGCCCAGCACGCGCGGCAACAGCACATAGCCACGGCCCTGCTCGCCGACATAGCCCAGCTTGGCCAGCGTGTGCAGCACGCGGCGCACTGCCGCGCGTGAAATGCCGGTTTCCAGGCTGATCTGCGACATCGTCACCTCGCGCGGATGCTGGGCGAACACGCTCAACACCACCAGCCCGCGCCCCAGCGAGGTCATGAAGTCCGGGTCGCCCTGGGCGGCGGCAATCTGCTGCATCAACTCGTGCGGCAGGCCGCGCTCGCTCCCGGTCGCGGCAATGGCGGCGGGACGTTTGCGGCGGCTGGCGGTGGGCTCGGGCATCGGATCGCGGGTCAGGCAGGTCCACGCATGGTAAGCGCTCGCGGCAATGCCTGCCTCCGGTCGCAGTGTGTGCGTCGCATGTAAGCACTTCATCCTGCTTGCCGCATAATCGCTACTGACTTGTTTCGGATCGGTCCCCCTCGTCCATGAAAACCCCCAAGGGCCTGCAGCCGCTGATCGACGACGGTGTCATCGACGAAGTGTTGCGACCACTGAAGAGCGGCAAGGAAGCCTCCGTCTACGTGGTCAGCGCCGGCGAAGACATTCTGTGCGCCAAGGTCTACAAGGACATGGCGCAGCGCAGCTTCCAGGCGCGCGTGCAATATCAGGAGGGCCGCAAGGTACGCGGCAGCCGCCAGGCGCGCGCGATGGGCAAGGCCACCAAGTTCGGTCGCCGCGAAGCCGAGACCGCATGGAAGAACACCGAAGCCGATGCGCTCTACCAGCTGGTGGATGCCGGCGTGCACGTCCCCAAACCGCGCGGCTATTTCCATGGCGTGCTGCTGATGGATCTGGTCACCGATGCCGCCGGTCACAGCGCACCACGCCTGGGCGAAGTGGAGCTGGAGCCGGAGCAGGCGCGCGCATTCCACATCAGCCTGATCGGCGATGTGGTCAAGATGCTGTCGCTGGGTCTGGTGCACGGCGATCTGTCCGAATACAACGTGCTGGTCTCGCCCGACGGCCCGGTGGTGATCGATTTTCCGCAGGTGGTCAGCGCCGCCGGCAACAATGCCGCGCGCGACATGCTGCTGCGCGATGTGCACAACCTGCGCGACTGCCTGGGCCGCTTCGCTCCGGATCTGCTCGACACCCACTACGGCGAAGAAATGTGGGCGCTTTACGAAAAGGGTGAGTTGCGCCCGGACAGCGCGCTCACCGGCCGCTTCAAGTTCGACACCAAGCGCGCCGATGTGCGCGCCATCCGCGCTTCCATCGAAGATGCGCGGCAGGAAAACCTCATCCGCCAGCAAGGCCGCGAAGCCGCTGCCGAAGACGACGACTGATCGCTGCGTGCGCCACACGGCGCATTGCCTTGCCCGGCCGCCGCCGCCGGCACGGGGCTTGCCGTTGCACGGGCGTCACCTGTCCGGACGCGACCATGTTGCTTGCGCACTGATGGGATTGAAGCGACGCGAGCCACGGTGCGTCTAAAAGAGGGCACGGGGAAGAGGCGCGCTGCCGCTTCATCCCGCACGGTCTGCACTTGCAGGTCTGCGCACGCGTCATGCGGTTGCGCATCCACGCGATGCAACGCAGCAATCGGCGTTGCAGGTGGTCGCGTGCATGTCCGCAAGATGTAACGCGTTGCAGGTCGGAACCCTTCTGTATCAAGCCAGCACCGGCCTGCCCAAGCGATCGCGCATCATCCGGGCAGGTAGTTATTTCATTTAATGGTTATTTAAAATAAGTATCAGGCAAACTCGGTAGTCGTCCACTGCCAATGAGACCGTCATGTTCGATCCCGATGTCGTTCGCCTGTTCGCTGTTCTCCAGCAAGCCGCCCAGCCGCCGATGGAAACGCTGCCCCTGGCAGACGCACGCGCAATGATGCGTGGGCTGGGAGCGCAGCTCGGCTTTCCGGTGCTGGAGATGGCGCAGGTGCGCGTCGTGCAGGCCGACACCGCTGTTGGCAACGTGCCGCTACGGTTGTATCGGCCGCCGGGCCTGAGCGACGCGCCCGCCCCAACCTGCGTGTTCGTGCACGGTGGCGGTGGCGTGGTGGGCGATCTGGACTCGCATGACGATGTGTGCCGGCAGCTCGCGGCACGCGCCGGTTGCCAGGTGCTGGCCGTCGACTACCGGCTGGCTCCCGAGCACCCCGCGCCGGCCGGGGTGGAGGACGTCATCGCCACGGTGCAGTGGCTGGCCGCACATCCCGGGCAGGTCGGCGCAGATCCACAGCGGTTGGCGGTGGCCGGCGACAGCATCGGCGGTGCGATGGCTGCCGCCGCTGCAATCGCCGCCCGCGATGCCGGCATTGCGCTGCGCTGCCAGCTGTTGCTGTATCCGCTGACAGACGCACGCGAAGACAACGGCGAGCATCCGTCCCGCACGATCAATGCCGACATCCCGCCGCTGACGCGGCAGGCCACGCAGTTCTTCAACCAGCATTTCATCAAGGACCCGGCCATCAGCCTGGATTGGCGCGTCTCGCCGCTGCTTGCTCCGGATCTGAGTGGCGTTGCGCCGGCGCTGATCGTGCTGGCCGAGCGCGACATCCTGCACGACGAAGGCCTGCGCTATGCCGAGCGCCTGCGCGCAGCCGGTGTCGAGGTCAGCGTGCACACCTTTCCCGGCATGGTGCACGGCTTCATCCATATGGCCAGCATCATCCAGGCAGCCGACAAGAGCGTGGACCTGTTTGCCGAAATGCTGCGACAGCGGCTGTTGCCGGTGTAATCCGGCGTAGTGCCGAGGTGTCGGCAATACGCGCAGCATCGTGGCGGGTTGGCGCACGGTGCGGATGCAAACGCGCTGCCGCTTCGGTCCACGCGAAGAAACTCCGGCGCGATCCGGCACTGGATGCCGGTGCGCTACCGCGGCGTTTAGAAGTTGAAGCGGAACGTGGTCATCAATACGTGGTTTTCGCGGTCCACTGCGCGCGTATTGACGAACTGGTTGAGATAACCGATGTCCATATTGGAGATGGCGTTGAATTTCCAGTTGATGCCGACAAAGACGCGGTTCTGGTCGATGCCGCGGCGTGCGCCCCATTGCGTCTGATCGAGATTGACGAACAGCTCGTTGAACAGCACCCAGGACAGTTGCGGACTGAATCCGCTCGGGCGGGTGGCGCGGATCATTTGCCGCACGCGGTAGCCCTCGTCGCTGAAGTCTTCGCGGTGGCGCTGCTCCAGACGGGTGCGGCTGGTGATGCTGATCTCGGCGATCGGATCGAACTGATACTGAAACTGTCCCCACCAGCGATTTTCGCGGTTGGACGGCTGACCGGCCGGATGGCTGATGATGGTGTCATAGCCCATCCAGACGCTGGCTTTGGGGTTGAGCCGGTAAAACACCGCAGGGCGCAGGATCAATTGATCGAACTGCTCGCCCTCCTCGCGCCAGCGCGGATGAATATCCATGCTCCAGTAAAGGTTCTCGACCGGCAATTTGCCCTGGGCGTAGATACTCAACCAATACCGGCCATCTTCTTCGGTATTGGCATGGGCCGTGGAGATACTGCCCAGCAGCAAAAACAGAACAGGACCGGCGATGCGAAACGTTGCGGTCCGTAGCGTGCCAAATGCGTTCATTTAGTGAAATGTGTCGGCGTTGGCAAATCATAGCAACATCTATCGTGCTTCCATCGACCGTCTGGTCGGCCCGTAGCGCCTCTGTTCGGCTGCATCTTCGCTAATCGCGACACAGCTTCGCTTTCGTGCATCCGCTGGCAAGGTGTGCAGGTCTCCGCCCGGTGGCGTATCTGTTGTCTTCTGCTTGACCAGCTCGATGCCGACATAGGCAGCTCTGCGCTGCGCTGCAGTGACTTGCGGTCGATAACCAGGCCGACAGGGCATCCCAATGCGTCAGGGCGATGCAGCGTCGCTGGAGAGCATTTGCCGAAACAAGGTGTCCAGAGCATCCGCACGCCCGCTGCCGGCCGGCAGCCGTGGCTGCGCCGCGCCCATGCGGTCGAGTTCTGCTTCGAGAAAGTCGCTGATCACCGCAATCCGTGGTCCATCTTCCACTTCTGTGGAGATGCGCTTGAGCGCCAGCAAGCGATCCACCGCGTTGCGCAGTTCGCCATGCGGCAACAATTCGTCCAGCAATAGTTCGAACGCCATCGGCGGCATGTCCTGCCTGCGCTCGATCCATTGGCAAGCCAGCACTGGGCGCAAAACGTACAAATATTTCTTGGTGCGAATCCGCTCACCGCGCAGGTAGCCGCGATAGTTGCTCTTGGCCATGTTGAAGTAATGCCACCAGGTGCCAAGCGGTGAATAGAAGTGCGCTGCGATCGCCCGCAACTGCTCGACAGCAACCGTATCTTGCCGATACACCACCGGCGAATGCAGCCATTCCAGCAGCGTCGGATTGGACTTGGAGACCAACCGCAATGCCTTGCGCAGGTCCCAGCCGCTGACATCCAGATCGTCGGAGAGCGGCAGCTCGATCACGTCGCGCTGCGGCTCGCCGGGGCCGGTGCTTTCGTTGACGCTCAGATACCAGTTGCGCCGATGGACGTAGACAAAGCGTGCGTCGTAATCGCTGTCGGGCGAGGAAAATCCCCAGCCGCGGCTGCCCGATTCGCACGCCAGCAGAATGCGGACCTCATGTTGCTGCTCGATCTCGCGCAACGCCGCCAGCACTGCCTCGCGTTTGTCCGCTGCGATGGGATGGATGTCCATGGGGTCGCTGTCCTTGTGCATGACGTGCCCCAATCATAACCAGCTCACGCAGATGCAGCCTGGCACACGGCCAGGGCTATGCCACCTTGCTGCGCCGCGCGCGTTCCAGATGCACCAGCAGCAGCGAGATCGCTGCCGGGGTCATGCCGGGAATGCGTTGTGCCTGACCGATGTGTTGCGGGCGCACGCGTTCGAGTTTCTGCTTTACCTCGATCGACAGACCGCGCACGCCGGCGTAGTCGAAGTCTTCCGGGATCGGCGTGGTTTCCTGGCGTTGCTGGCGTGCGATATCGTCGCGCTGGCGATCCAGATAACCGGCGTACTTGACGCTGATTTCCACCTGTTCGGCCACCTGCGTATCGTCCACGCCCGGCCCCAATGTCGGCACCCGCATCAGCGTGGCGTAGTTGAGTTCCGGGCGCTTGATCAGGTCCAGCACATTGGTTTCGCGGCTGAGCGACACGCCCAGCGTCTGCGCCACTTCGCGGCCCAGCGCATTGCCCGGCGTCGCCCACAGCGCCGACAGGCGGGCGGTCTCGCGTTGCACGGCCTCCTGCTTGGCCGAAAACCGCGCCCAGCGCGCCTCATCGACCAGGCCCATCGCGCGGCCAACGCCGGTCAGGCGCGCATCGGCATTGTCCTCGCGCAGCTGCAGCCGGTATTCCGCGCGGCTGGTGAACATGCGATACGGCTCGGTGGTGCCGTGGGTGATCAGATCGTCCACCAGCACGCCCAGGTAGGCCTCGTCGCGACGCGGCGACCAGGCCGGCAGCCCCTGCACATGGCGGGCGGCATTGAGGCCGGCCAGCAGGCCTTGCGCGGCGGCTTCTTCGTAACCGGTGGTGCCGTTGATCTGCCCGGCAAAGAACAGCCCGCCGACCGCCTTGGTTTCCAGCGAGGCCTTGAGTCCGCGCGGGTCGAAGAAGTCGTATTCGATCGCATAGCCGGGGCGGGTGATATGCGCCTGCGCAAAGCCGTGGATCGAACGCACCAGCGCCAGCTGTACATCGAACGGCAGCGAGGTGGAGATGCCGTTGGGATAGATCTCGGTCACCTCCAGGCCTTCGGGTTCGACGAAGATCTGGTGGCTGGTCTTGTCGGCAAAGCGCACCACCTTGTCTTCGATCGACGGGCAGTAGCGCGGGCCGATGCCTTCGATCTGCCCCGAATACAGCGGCGAGCGGTGCAGTGCGCCGCGGATGATGTCGTGGGTCTGCTCGGTGGTGTGAGTGATCCAGCAGCTGACCTGGCGTGGGTGGTCGCTGACCTGGCCCATGAACGACATCACCGGCAGCGGGTCGTCGCCGGGTTGTTCGGCCATGACGCTGTAGTCGAGCGTGCGCCCGTCGATGCGCGGCGGGGTACCGGTCTTGAGGCGGTCGATCGCGAACGGCCGCTCGCGCAGACGCGCGGCCAGCGTGGTGGCCGGCGGGTCGCCCATGCGCCCGGCCGCGTACTGGGTTTCGCCGACATGGATCTTGCCGGCCAGGAAGGTGCCGGCGGTCAGCACCACCGCCGGCGCCTCAAAGCGCAACCCGGTCTGGGTGATGACTCCGCGCACGCTGTCGCCTTCGGCGGCGCCGTTGTGGATGATCAGATCGTCCACCGCCGCCTGGAACACGGTCAGGTTGGGCTGCGCCTCGACGATGCAACGGATGGCGTTGCGGTAGAGGTTGCGGTCGGCCTGGCAGCGGGTGGCGCGGACTGCCGGCCCCTTGGAGGCATTGAGGGTGCGCCACTGGATGCCGGCCAGATCCGCCGCGCGTGCCATCGCCCCGCCCAGCGCGTCGATCTCCTTGACCAGGTGCCCTTTGCCGATCCCGCCGATGGCCGGGTTGCAGCTCATCGCGCCCACCGTCTCGATGTTGTGAGTCAGCAGCAAGGTGCGGGCACCTGCGCGCGCAGACGCCAGCGCGGCCTCGGTGCCGGCATGGCCGCCGCCGATCACGATGACGTCGAAGCGATAGAAAGAGTCGGACATGGGCGTGGACTGATCAGCAGAGAGAAGGAAAACGGCCGCAGAAGTATCGACTGAAGCGCCGCGATGGTCACTAAATCGTTAAATATGTGATGAGAGTCACATTTTAAGATAGTGACCCTCAAGTTGGCACGTTCCGTGCGGATATCCCTACTGCACCTATCGTGGCATTGCGACATGGGCGCAAAGGCTGGAATTGGAACAGGGGCCAGCCGCGCGCGCGATGGGGTAGCGTAAGGGTCGGTAGTCGGGGGACTGCCGACCCTTATTTTTTTCTGCGATTCCTGCAACGCCTGCATGCTTTCTCGATCATTGCGCGGCTGCAGGCGCTATATGTCCTGATGCTCCTGCGATCCTCGATCTACCAATGCATAAAGCCCCGGCATGCCGGGGCTTTATGCATTGGAGGCGCCGATATCCGACAGGGCCGGAACAGGGGGGATCCAGATTTCCCTGTCGGACATCGACATAAGTCTGTCAGTGAGGCGGGCCGGGTCATAACATGACGTGGCGGGTCACACAGAGCACCTAGCTTGCGACCAAGTGCCGGCTGAACGCAAGCCCCCAATGTTGCCATTTGTGGGGGCCGTCGCAGTCAGCTTGTCATGGAATTTGCTCACGGGTGTTGCGTGGCGCGGTCTGACGCTGGATTTCGCGAATCACGCGCGGCGGTGCGCCGATCCGTGCCGGTGGCCGCGCCGGTGGCGCGCCCGTGGCCGGTGGCGAATTCGGTCGCTGCGGACGTGGGCCATTCGGGCGCGGGCCGTTGTTGAACGATCCGTTCGGACGCGGCGGGCGGTACTGCGGGCGGCGATCGTACGGCCGGTAGTAGTAGCCACCGCCGCGATAGACCGGATACACCGGGTAGTCGTACAGCCCGATCGCACCGGCGCCGTACGGGGCACCGTAAGGGCTGCCGTAGTAGTAAGGCGAGTATCCCGGTGGATAGCGATACTGCACGGCAGGGGCGCCGCGGTAATAGCCGCCCGATCGACCTCCGGTGTAGTCGTAGGTTGCGCAGCCGCTCAGGGCCAGGAGCCCGGCGGCGAAGATCAGACGGAATTTCATGGATGGTGCCCTCCTGCAACCATGATCTCACTTTCGAACCGTTGCATTGAATCGGTCCTTAACTGTGCGGCAATGTGGCGTTTTTTCATCGATTCAGCATGCGCAGGCACTGTGGGTGCGAGCCGTGAAGAGTGGGGCGATACGTTAATCTTGCAGGCATGATCGACACGGTCCCTCTTGCCCATTCAGATGTCCTGCAGGCCGCCGCGCGCATTGCGCCGCACTGCGCGACGACACCGTTGCTGACCTCACACCAGTTGGATGCGCTGTGCGGCGCGCAGCTGTTCTTCAAGGCCGAGCACCTGCAGCGCAGCGGCGCGTTCAAGTTTCGTGGCGCCTGCAATGCGGTGTGGTCGTTGCCTGATGAGCTGGCGCCGCGCGGCGTGGTCACCCACTCGTCCGGTAACCATGGTGCGGCGTTGGCGCTGGCCGCCCGCACGCGCGGGATCGGTTGCCATGTGGTGGTGCCCGAAGGCGCCGTGGCGGCCAAGCTTGCCAATATCTCCCGGCATGGCGCCACGCTGTGGCGCTGTGCGCCGACCATCGCGGCACGCGAGCAGCTGTGTGCCCAGGTCCAGGCCACCAGTGGCGCGAACCTGGTGCATCCGTACACCGATCCGGCCGTGATCGCCGGCCAGGGCACGGCCACCTTGGAGTTGCTGCATCAAACTGGCGGGCTGGATGTCCTGCTGGCACCGGTCGGCGGCGGCGGGTTGGCGGCCGGTGCGGCGTTGGCGCTGCGGTCTGCGACGGGCTGTGCGCTGGTGCTGGCCGAGCCGAGCGGGGCGGCCGACACCGCGCGCTCGCTGGCGGCCGGGCAGCGCTTGGTCGACTTCGTGCCCGATACCGTCTGCGATGGTCTGCGCGGCACCCTGGGCGCGCCGAACTTTACGCTGCTGCAAGCCGGCGGCGCGCAGGTGATCACGGTGGACGACGCGGCCGTGGTGCAGGCGATGCGGCTGATCTGGCAGGTGCTCAAGCAGGTAGTGGAGCCGTCTTCGGCGATCACGCTGGCGGCGGTGCTGGCCGAGCCGGCGCGGTTTGCCGGGCGCAGGGTCGGGCTGATCCTGTCCGGCGGCAATGTCGATCTGGATGCACTGCCGTGGGCCGCCGCGTGAGCAGGCGTGGGCGCGGGCTCGGTCTGTGGGGCTGGGGCTGGCGGTTATGCATGCTGGCGCTGATCTGGCTGGTGGCGGTGGCCGGCTGGATCGTCTGGGTGGGCGACCGCGATCAGGCCGCGCCGGCGGACGTGATCATCGTGCTGGGCGCGGCCGCTTACGACGCGCGCCCGTCGCCGGTGTTCGAAGAACGGATCCGGCATGCGCTTGATCTGTACGACCAAGGCTATGCGCCGCGGTTGTTGTTCACTGGCGGCTTCGGCAATGGCGCGCGCTTTGCCGAGTCGCAGGTGGCACGGCGCTACGCGCTGCGCCATGGCGTGCCGCCGGAAGCGATCGTGATCGAGACCAGCTCGCGCACCACCCGCCAGAACCTGCTGCAGGCGCGGGCGCTGATGGAGCGGCACGGCATGCACCGGGCGATCATCGTCAGCGACCCGTTGCACATGGCGCGCGCGCTGCGGCTGTGCCAGGAACTGGGCGTGGATGCGCTGGCCTCATCCACGCCCAGTACGCGCTTTCGCAGCTTCCACACCAGCTGGCGCTTCCTGCTGCAGGAGGTTTACTTCTTCCACCGCGATCTGGTGGTGCAGGGGAGCTGAAACGGCTGCCGTGGTAGCTGGGTGCATCGAGCCGGCAGGGCCAGGTGGCATGTGCATAGGCATGTGGAGGTGCTCGGGCGCCTCGCACCGACGGATCGATCTCTGGCCGCAGTGATGTGAGTGTGTGCACTGCACAACGGCGTGGCCCGTCGAGGATGGGAAACGCGTGCGAGGGAGTGGACGCTGACTGCGTCCCAGCACGCGTGCCAAACCCGCTCTATGATGCGGCTTTCCAAGCGGCAGGTTCGAGCATGAGCGAGAGCAATCGGCAACGCGCCATCGGCCTGGTCCAGGCCTATTACGACGCCTTCAATCGCGGCGATTGGGACGCCATGCTGGCGTTCCTGGCCGACGATGTGGCGCACGACCTCAATCAAGGTGCGCGCGAGATCGGCCGTGCGGACTTCGCGGCCTTTCTGCAGCGCATGAATGACAGCTACCGCGAGCAGTTACGCGACATCGTGATCACCGCCAACGACGACGGCACGCGCGTGGGTGCCGAGTACGTGGTGCACGGGGTCTACCACACCACCGACGAAGGCCTGCCGGAAGCCAACGGGCAGACCTATGTGCTGCCGGGCGGTGCGTTCTTCGATGTGCATGCCGGCACGATTACCCGCGTCACCAACTACTACAACCTGCAGGAATGGATCGCGCAGGTCTCGCGCTGAGTGCGTCGATCGGCATGCGCTAGACCTGTGTAAGGAGCGCACCAGGGCGCCATGAAGCGTTACCGTGAATGCCCCGTCGCGCCCGGGTGCGCTCCTACGGAGGTGGTCGGGGTGTTACAGCCGCACGATGCCGACCACCACCAGCACGAAGATGCTCCACTTGAGCACCTGGTACAGCGGGTTGTTGCGCTCTTTCAGCGCCTTGGCCTTCAGGCGCGCCGCGTAGAAGTAACGGAACACGCGGTTGATGCCACCGGTCTTGTCGCCTTCCTGATTGGGCGAGGCGCCGGCCGACAGCAGGCTGCGGCCGACGAAGCGATTCAGCGCCGCCGCCCAGCGCCAGCGCATCGGGCGTTCGATATCGCAGAACAGGATGATGCGGTCCTGGTCGGTGTCGTTGCGCGCGTGGTGGATATAGGTCTCGTCGAACATGGTCCACTCGCCGTCGCGCCAGCTATGGCGCTGGCCGTCGACATCGATGAAGCAGCGGTCGTCGTTGGGCGTGGCCAGGCCCAGGTGCAGGCGCATGGACCCGGCGAACGGGTCGCGGTGCGGGCGCAGCTCGCTCCCCGGCGGCAGTTCGGCAAACATCGCTGCCTTCACCGTGGGGATGGATTTGAGCAACGCGGTGGTCTGCGGGCACAACTCGGCCGCAGACGGGTGCGCGGTGCCGTACCACTTCAGATAGAAGCGCTTCCAGCCACGCCGGAAAAACGAGTTGAAGCCGATATCGGTATAGCCGTCGGCGGCGCGGATCTTCTGCATCTGCTGCAACGCCACCGCTTCATCGCGGATCACCGGCCAGTTGGCGCGTAGCGGCGCCAGCTCGGGGAATTCCTTGCCCGGATCGATAAACGGTGTGGTCGGCACGCGCGAACACAGATACATCAGCGTGTTGATCGGCGCCATGAAGGTGGAATGGTCGAGCAGCTGCCGGCTGAGCCGGTGGCGCACGCGACCGCGGTAATGGATATACAGCGCCGATGCGATGAACAGCGCGATGAGAAGCCACTTCAACATGGGGGAAACCGTTTGGGGGCAGGGCCGCTGGGGGCACAAACCCGAAGCGGTGCGCCGGGACAGGATCGCGGCGCGTTATAAGTGAATTCTACCGGCAGTCGCTGCCACACCTGACGGCGCGGCATCGGTGCCGGCGCAATGCTGTGTATCACCGGCACGAGCGCGCCGGGGCGGCCGATGTGCGCCGCTGCGGGGTCAGTCGATACGGCGGCGGATCGGGATGGAGGACACCGGCACGCTGGCCACGTCCTGACCGCGCTCGCGAATGGGCGCGCCCGGCGCCGGCGCCCAGGCGTGCGCATAGATCACTTCCCAGGAGCTGGGCAGGGTGCCGTCCGGCCGCCGTAGCGGTTCGTAGGCGGCGCTGGCGGCGGCAAAGCGGCCACGGCCGGTCAGCGTGGCGCGGCGGTTGCTGAGCGCATTGGTGGCGCCCATCGCACGCAACTCGCGCATCAACGCGGGCAGATCGTTGTAGGTGAGCGTGAACAGATCGCGGTCCAGCACCGGGTCGCGGAAGCCGGACATCAGCAGCGCATCGCCGAATTGCGCGATCGGCGGGAAGCGGCTGACGTGCGGGGCGGTGTCGGCCTGGGCGAAGGCGTCGCGCAACTCGATCAGGGTTTCCGGCCCGAAGGTGGAGCACAGCAGCAGCCCGCCCGGCCGCAGCGCGCGGCGGAACCCGGCGAATACCGCCGGCAGGTCTTCCACCCACTGCAGGCACAGATTGCTGAAGATCACATCCACGCTGCCGTCGGCCACCGGCAGCGCGCGCGCATCGGCGCAGACCTGTGCGAACGGCTTCCACCAACCGGCGGCCTTACGCGCCTGGCGCAGCATCGGCATGGCCTGGTCGAGCGCGATCACCTGCGCCTTGGGCCAGCGCTTCTTGATCGCGCCGCTGGCGTGGCCGGGGCCGGCGCCGACATCCAGCACCACCTTGGGCACTTGCTCGCCCAGGTAATCGAGCGATTCGAGCAGGCGCGTTTCCACTTCGCGCTGCAACGCGGCGGCGGCGGCATAACTGTTGGCGGCCCGCGCAAAGGCGCGGCGGACGTGGCGGGGATCGAAAGTGCTGTTCATTGCGACGCTATTGTCGCCCGTGGGCGCGGCGGAGGGAATCGATGCGTGGTGTGGCGTGGCAATCGGCCTGGAGAACTCTGCGAGCGGTCGCTCTGCCAGCGACTGCGTGGCGACCGCAATGAACTAGCAATGTGTTTCGACAAGCCGAGTCGTTGCCGAAAACAACCGCGACGTCGTCCGCGGTTGCCACAACCTCCGCATGGCCGACGCGCTCTAGAACGTGCCCGGATAACTGCCGCCGTCGATCAACAGGTTTTGCCCGGTGATATAGCCGGCCTGCGCGCTGCACAGAAACGCGCAGGCCGCGCCGAATTCGTCCGGCTCGCCGAAGCGCCCGGCCGGGATGGCGGCCTGCTTGCGCGCGGCGACCGCTTCGGCGGTGCTGCCTTGCTGTTGCGCGACGGCGGCGAAGTTGCCGCGCAGGCGGTCGGTGGCGAACTGGCCGGGCAGCAGATTGTTGAGCGTGACGTTGTCGGCCACGGTGCTGCGCGCCAGCCCGGCAACGAAGCCGGTGAGGCCGGCACGTGCGCCGTTGGACAGGCCCAGGATGTCGATCGGTGCCTTCACCGCGCTGGAGGTGATGTTGACGATGCGGCCGAAGCGACGCGCACGCATGGCATCGACGGTGGCGCGGATCAGTTCGATCGGCGCCAGCATGTTGGCGTCCAGCGCGCGCAGCCAGTCTGCGCGTTCCCACTGCCGGAAATCGCCCGGCGGCGGGCCGCCTGCGTTATTGATCAGGATGTCGACCTGCGGGCAGGCCGCGAGCGCGGCGGCGCGTCCTTCCGGTGTCGCGATATCGGCCACGACACTGCGCACGTCTCCGGCGCCGGGCAGTGCGCGCAATGCATCGGCGGCCGCGTCCAGTGCAGCGCGGCCGCGTGCGGCGATCACCACGTTGACGCCTTCGCGCGCCAACGCGCGGGCGCAGCCCAGGCCCAACCCTTTGCTGGCAGCGCAGACCAATGCCCAGCGCCCGGCGATTCCCAGATCCATGCGATGTGTCCCCGATCAGCGAAGTCGCATGATCGGCGATCTGCTCACGGCACGGACGCAACGAAGCGTTGCAACGCCTCGGCCACCTGATCGGCATGGCCGAGAAACGGTGCGTGGCCGCCGCCGGCGATGGTGAGTGCCTGCGCGTGTGGCGCAAGCGCGGCGGCGGCGTGCATGCCGGCGGCCGGCACCAGCCGATCGCGTTGCCCGGCAATCCACAGGCTGGGGCGCGCCAGCTGCGGCAATGCGCGGCGCAGGTCGGTACGTTCGAGCAGGCGCAAGCCGTGTTGCAGGGCGTCGGCCGCCGGCTCGCCGCGTACGGTGAGCGTTTCGCGCAGGCTGCGCAGCTCGGCGCGCGCATGCGCCGAGCCCAGGGTATCCAACGCCAGAAACCGCTCCAGGGTGCCGCGGTAATCGCGCGCCAGGTCTTGGCCAAATTGCACGAACACGTCGCGCTCGACCGCATCGGCCCAGTCGGCACCCCGCACAAAGCGCGGCGTTGCCGCGATCATCGCCAGCCCACGCACCTGCGGTTGGGTGGCGGCGGCATGTAAGGCAAACAGGCCGCCCAGCGACCAGCCCACCCACACTGCCGGCGGCGTGGCCGCGGCAATCGCGGCGACCACGTACGGCAAGGCCAACGGCGTGGTGTCGTCGCGACTGAAACCGTGCCCGGGCAGATCGACCAGATGCAGTTGGTAGTGCGACGACAGCCGCTCCACCAGCGGCGCAAACACGCCGCCATGCAACGCCCAACCGTGCAGAAGAACCAGCGCGGGCCCGTGGCCGATGACATCGATATGCATGCGTGGATTGTCGCCGATTGGCGCGCGCTCAGCGTGCAGCGTGTGTGCGCACTGCGCTGATCGCAGGCGCCAGCACTGCCCATTGCTGGCGTGCATACCGGCGCCAGCACCAACGGTCCGGCCAACGCCAGCGACGCGCGCGCTGTGTGGCGATCGCCGCCGCTAGCCAGTCGTGATCGAAGCCCTCCCACACGCCGGCCACGCTGCGCAGATTGCCGATCAGCACCGGGTGCACCTCGTGCAGCAGCATCGTGCGCAGTTGCGGCAACGTAAACGGCGATGCAGCCAGGATCCGGGCAATATGCGCGTGGTCGCCATCGCACGCGCTATCCAGATACAGCAGCGACAGCGCCTCCCAGACGCGGCGTTGCGCAGCCGTGGCGGTTGGCGTCTCGGGCGCGGTCATTGCCATGTCAGCGGACCTGTTCCCAGTGACTGCCGGCGTGGATGCTGCGGTATCGGCGAGGAGCTGCCGACGCTCGGGTGACTGCGTTCGAGCGGAAGCGCTGCCGCAGTGGGTTGATCGGGCGTGCGGTTGTTTTGTTCGCGCATGACGGGGGGCGGTGATGTGACGTGCGCCCAATGCCGCCAACGCAGGTTTGCATGCAGTCGGCAGGTGCGCTTGGACGGTGCGCACGCATCGAACCATTCGCGCGATACATCGAGCGTCCGGGCGCCGGCCGCGCCGGTCCGGCGTTGTGCACGAGCGCGCTGCCGGCAACGGTTTAGAACAGCGAACACAACGACTGTGCTCACCGCCAGGCGGGCGTGGGCGGTGCTCGATGCGGCATGTACCACGCGTACACTCCGGTTCCTCTGCGCCGCCCACACCGACCTGACGACTGCTCGCGACGTTGTGTTGGCCGCTCTTAAGCGGACGCGCGCAGCGGCTGCCGGCTGACCACGTCACGTGCCTGCACGATCGCCTCGATCAATGCCTGCACCTGCTGCGGCGTATGCAGCGCCGACAAGGTCACGCGCAGGCGCGCCTTGCCTTCGGGCACGCTGGGCGGCCGGATCGCGCCAACCATGAAACCGGCCTGTTCGAGTGCGGCCGACATCGCCATCACCGTTGCTTCTTCGCCGCATAGCAGCGGCTGGATCGGCGTGTCGGAGGCCATCAGCTCGAACCCATGCCGGCGCGCGCCATCGCGGAAGCTGCCGATCAGTTCGACCAGGCGCGCACGCCGCCAATCGTCGCGGCGCGCCAGCCGCACCGCGGCCAGGGTGGCGGCTACCTGCGCCGGCGGCAGGGCGGTGGTGTAGATGTACGGGCGTGCGGTTTCGGCCAGATGGCGGATCAGCGCTTCTTCGCCGACCACGACCGCGCCGTAGCCGCCGAGCGCCTTGCCCAGCGTCACCAACTGCAGCGGCACTTCGGCAACGCCCAGGCCAGCATCGGCGACGCAGCCGCGCCCCTGCGGGCCGACCACGCCCACGCCGTGCGCATCGTCGACATAGAACAAGGCTTCCTGCATGCGCGCCACCAGGCTCAATGCACGCAGCGGCGCCACATCGCCATCCATGCTGAAAACGCCGTCGCTGGCCAGCATCGCCGCGCCCTCGGGGGCGCCCTTGAGCTGGCGCATCGCGCCTTCCACATCCAGATGTGGATACCGCCGCAGCCGGCAGCCGGCCAGACGCGTGGCGTCGAGCAGGCTGGCGTGATTGAGCCGGTCCTGCACGCAGACATCGTCCTCTTCGCTGAGCAAGGCTTGCTGCACGGCCAGATTGGCGATGAAGCCGCTTCCGAACAGCAGCGCCGACGGGTAGCCCAACCACTCGGCGATTTCGCGCTCGAGCGTTTCGTGTGCGGTGTGGTGGCCGCAGATCAGATGCGAGGCGGTCGCACCGGCGCCATCGCGCGCGGCGGCGTCCTGCAGGGCGGCAACCACTTCGAACTGTTGCGACAGGCCCAGATAGTCGTTGGAACAGAAACCGGTCAGCCAGCGGCCGTCGATCTCCAGCCGCACGCCATCGCGGCGGCCGACCTGGCGGCGCACCCGCACCCGTTCCTGGGCGACGCGCAACTTGCGCAGCGACGAAATCCGTTCGTGCAGATCGGGGCGAGCCATGAGGGAGTTCGACAACGGATAAGGGCCGCTAGCGTAGCGTGCCGCGGCCACATCGCCCAGCCGGCACCGACGGCCGGTGGGGCGGGTTGGCTGCCCGGTGAGCTTGGGCTGCCAGTCATAACGGTTTACTGCCGCGCCTGGCCCTACTGCGGTCAGCAGGGCCGGGCGCAGTGCAGGCTCATCCTTGGATGGCGTGCGCCGTCGTCACGCTGCGTGCTCGCAGGCCGCGCCGCGGGTGATGTCCGCATGCACCGTGCCGGGGTGGTCGTGGTCGGCGGCGTCGACGGTGATCTGCATCGGGCGCAGGCCCAGGCGTTGGAACAGGGCCTGGTCGCGCTCGGTGTCCGGGTTACCGGTGGTCAGCAGTTTTTCGCCGTAGAAGATCGAGTTGGCGCCGGCCAGGAAGCACAGCGCCTGCAGCTCGTCGCTCATCGCCTCGCGGCCGGCGGACAGGCGCACCATCGACTTGGGCATGACGATGCGGGCCACCGCGATCATGCGCACAAACTCGAACGGATCCAGTTGCTGGGTGCCGTGCAGCGGCGTGCCGGGGACCTGCACCAGCTGATTGATCGGCACCGAGTCCGGATGCGCCGGCAAGGTGGCCAGCGCCAGCAGCAGGCCAATGCGGTGCTCGCGGGTCTCGCCCATGCCGACGATGCCGCCGCAGCAGGTCTTCAGGCCCACATCGCGCACGTGCTCCAGGGTGTTCAGGCGGTCCTGGTACTGGCGGGTGTGGATGATGGAATCGTAGTAATCCGGCGCGGTGTCCAGATTGTGGTTGTAGTAGTCCAGCCCGGCGTCCTTGAGCGCGCGCGCCTGGCCGGCGTCGAGCATGCCGAGCGTGGCGCAGGTTTCCAGGCCCATGGCTTTGACCTCGCGGATCATCGCGGCCACCTTGGGGATGTCGCGCTCCTTCGGCGAGCGCCACGCCGCGCCCATGCAGAACCGCGAGGCGCCGGCGGCCTTGGCCTGGCGCGCCTTGGCGACCACTTCTTCGGTTTCCATGAGCTTTTGCGCGGCTACGCCGGTGTCGTAGCGCTGCGCTTGCGGGCAGTACGCGCAATCTTCCGGGCAACCGCCGGTCTTGACCGACAGCAGCGTGGAGACCTGCACCTGCGCCGGATCGAACTGTGCGCGGTGCACGCTGGCCGCGTGATGCAGCAACTCGGGGAACGGCAGATCGAACAACGCCTGCAGCTCTTTGCGATCCCAGTCATGGCGTACGACAACAGACATCGGAGTTTCCTGACAGTCAGCGGCTTGGAAGCCAGGCAGTCTGGTGAGCATGGAAGAGGCTGTCAACTTTGAAGAGGTGGGGTCGGTTTACAGATGGCCGCAACGGGTGTTGCGCCTGCTGTTGCCGAGCCTGTGCCTGGTCTGCGCGGAAGCGGGCATGGCCGATTGCGATCTGTGCCCGTCGTGCCGGGCCACGCTGCCGGAGCACGGCCATGCGTGCCTGTGCTGCGCCACCCAGCTGTTCGCCTCCGATGGGGTGGCATTGTGCGGGCAGTGCCTGCAGCAGACCCCGCCCCTGCAGCGCGTGCATGCGTGCTTCACCTATCGTTGGCCGGTGGACGGATTGCTGCGGCGCTTCAAGTTCCATCAGGACCTGGCGGCAGGGCGCCTGCTCAGCGAATTGATGGCCAGGCGCTGCGCACGGTTGCCGCGGCCGCAGGCCCTGGTGCCGGTGAGCCTGCACCGGCAGCGCTTGCGCCAGCGCGGTTACGACCAGGCGCTTGAGCTGGCCAGACCGCTGGGCCGCGCGCTGCGGTTGCCGTGTTTGCCGTTGCTGCGCCGCGTTCGTGCGACGGCGCCGCAATCCGAGCTGGATGCCGTCGAGCGCCAACGCAATCTGCGCGATGCGTTCATCGCACGCGGCGCCTTGCCCGCCCATGTGGCGCTGGTGGACGACGTGATGACCACCGGTGCCACGCTGCACGCGGCAGCGCAGGCCTTGCGACGCGCTGGCGTGCAACGGGTCGATGCCTGGGTGTGCGCGCGGGTACCGTGATGGTGTGGGTGGGAGCGGTCTGTGGTTGAGATGGCCGGGGCTGAGGCAAGGCTGCCGTAAGTGATGGCAAGCTAGGTCAACGACGGGGTCGGGCCGGCGGGGCTTTGCCGCTCTGTGCGGCTGATCAGCGCGTTACGCGTTTCTCGCTTCGGCTCGGGTTTGGTGGTCAGGTGGGTGCTGTTCGTTTATCGCGACGCTGCCCCGGGTTCTCGGGTAGCAGGCAGGCGGTCTTGTCACTCGGTGAGCGCGATCACAGGCGAAGACGCGAGTGTCGGTGGGCTGCTGTCGTGCTTAAGACGCTTAAAACGCTTAAAACAGGGGCGAAGTGCGCCGAGGCTAAAAGCAGATGCTGATGCGAGTGCGGGCTTGTTGCATCGGCCCGTCCCCTCACCCCAACCCCTCTCCCGCAGGAGAGGGGCTTGTCGCCTGCGGATTGGCCCTCAGCACTCTGGGCGTTATCTGGAGAGGTCGGTGCGGGTTCTATCAGCGCGGTTGTGGAAAGAGATCATCTGCTCGGAAAGCCTGGCGCACAGCCTTTAGCGTCTCCCACACCCCGAATCCCAAACTACGAATCCCCAATCCCCGCTCCTAACGCACTGCCACCGCGATCCCGACAAAGATCGCCAAACCCACCCAATTGTTATGCAGGAAGGCGCGAAAGCAGGGTCCGCGTTCGCGGTGGCGGGCGATGCGGAATTCGTAGAGCACCAGCGCTGCCGCCACGCTCAGGCCCGCCCAGTAGGCTGCATCCAGGCCGGCGCGCAGTCCGACGGCTGCCAGGGTCGCAAACATCGCCGCGTAGAGCGCGCCTTGCGCCAGCAGGTCGTACTTGCCGAACAGGATGGCGGTGGACTTGCTGCCCATGCGGATGTCGTCGTCGCGATCGACCATGGCGTACCAGGTGTCGTACGCGGTCGCCCACAGGATATTGGCCGCATACAACAACCAGCCCAGCAACGGCACGCTGCCTTGCACGGCCGCAAAGCCCATCGGGATGCCCCAGCCGAACGCCATGCCCAGATAGACCTGCGGCAGGTGAGTGTGACGCTTCAAATACGGGTAGCTCGCGGCCAGGAACACGCCGGGCACGCTCAGTGCCACGGTGAGCCAGTTGAGGCTGAGCACCAATGCGAACGCCACCAGCATCAGCACCACGAATACCCACAGCGCTTCGCGCCCGGACACCGCGCCGGTGGCGAGCGGGCGCGACTTGGTGCGCTCTACATGCGGGTCCAGCCAGCGGTCGGCGTAGTCGTTGATCACGCAACCGGCCGAGCGGGTCAGCCAGACCCCTGCGGTGAACACGAACAGCGTCCATAGCGGTGGCATGCCGTCGGCGGCCAGCCACAGTGCCCACCAGGTGGGCCAGAGCAGCAGCAAGCTGCCGATCGGGCGGTCGCCACGCACTAACTTCCAGTATTGCCCCAGCCGCTCGGACCACGTCAGCGCGGGCGCTGCGGGTGCCTGTTCGAAACCATGCTTGCTCATGCTGCAAAGGGTAGCAGCGCGCCCTGGATGCGGCCATCCGGGTGCGGCCATGCACGTGCTGGCTGCAAGAACTCCGGTCGACACGCGGATATGCGTCTGCGGTCGGAACTTGGCGAAGCAACGCGTGCGTGGGGCTCGGTGGCCGGGCCGGGTGTCGGCTGCTCCGGCGAGCGCGCGCGCTCCGCATGAGGGAGTGTGCGGAGCACATTGGACATCTCCCGCCAGACGGCCGACGGACGCCAGCGGCCCAAGGCATCACGCGGCTGGCGCAGGTTCTGGCATAATGCGCGGCCAGGCGCTCGTAGCTCAGCCGGATAGAGTAGTGGCTTCCGAAGCCATTGGTCGGGGGTTCGAATCCCTCCGGGCGCACCAGATGACTCCCTTCAGGGACATCCAAGAAAGTCCAAAACCCCCGAGAAATCGGGGGTTTTTATTGCCCGCAGGTCCTCCTGGATCCATCGTGATCGGTTGCCATCCAGGCTGATCGGCGGGGCATGGATGGGGGCAGCAGCAGCCTCCCAATACGAGTACGGATGCCCCATGTCGCCAAGAGCCGCTAACAAAACGACGATGCTCACCGTCAGCCGGCCGGTGCTCGGTGCGGAATGTACCGGCCGCACACCCAGTTCCAAGCGCGCCGTGCACACCCACCTGACGACTGCTCGCTACGTTTTATCAGCCGCTAGTTAGGTATCTCAGTCGCTATTTAGGTATCGCCTGCGGAGGAGTGGCGAGATCGCACACCTTACTCCAGTCCCAAATCTCCACCTCACACCTCGCGCACCGTCCGGAACGCATCCATATCGGCAAACGTGCAAAAGTGAAAACGCGGGATCGTGATGGGGCCCGCTGCCGCAAGCCGCTTGAGCCAGCCGCCCACTGCGGCGCGATAGGCAGCCTGTTCTGCGCGATCGAGCGTTTCGCACAGGTAGGCCAGCGAGATATGAAACTGGAAGTTGATGTAGTCCGGGCGCTGCAGGCGGGTCAGCGTCATCAGTGCCTGACGCGCGGCTTCCAGGCGCTGCGCGGTCTGTGCATCGGCAGGTTGCAGCGGGATGAGCAGATTGTCGTTGCTGCCGGTCTTTGCCGCAGACGGATTCACCACAAAGCTGCACGCACCCAACGGCGCGGCCGTGCGTTGCGCCAGCCGCGAAAGAAAATCGGCATTGATCTCGTTCAACGCCACATCGCGCGTCAGATCGCTTGGCCATGGCCCGCTGGCGCGGTCGATCTCGTTGACCCCGCCCAGCAGGGTCACGTGATAACTGCTGGGTGGCAGCAGCGCGAACTTGCTCGCGAAGCGGTGCTCGGGCAGTTCGCGGTAGATGTCCAGCACGCGGTCGAAGCTGTCGTAGCTCTCGCCCTGTTGTTCGAGGTGGCCCACGAAGGTATTGCCGGCAAATGCCATCGGCCGACGTGAGCGCAGGAACTTGCGCCCCACATCCGGCGGCGGTGTGCTGGCCAGCGCGGGCAGGCCGCTGGTCAGCAGCGTGGCGCCGGCTGCGGCGGCCATCAGATGGCGGCGGCTGATGGGGGTGTCCAGAAACGACGACATGGGGAGCTCCTCAGAGTTTGACGTTGACGCCGAGCATCACGGTGGGGGCCATCTTCCAGGCCGATTGCACGTATTCCTGATCGCGGCCGATGCGGTACTGATAGCCCTGGCCGGCCAGATTGAGCACGTCCAGGCTCACCGCCAGCGTGGGCGACACGTCCCAGGCCAGTTTCAGGTCCAGACGGTCCAGCGGCTGCTGGTAGCGGTTGCGATAGAACTCCTGCTGGCTGCTGTAGTTGGGGTAGCGGTCGTCCCACAGCTCGCCGGTGCGGCTCCAGGCCAGCGTGCTGCGCAGCGGCCCGCGGGCGTAATTCAGGGTCAGGTTCCACAACTGCCTGGGCTGCTGCGGCAGCACGTCCAGCGTGGTGCGGGTGCCATCGCCGAGCACCACCGGGTAGTCCACGTGCAGGAACGTCACATTGGCGCCGACCGACAGCCCGGCAAGCGCGGGTAGCCACGGGCCGAGTTCCTTGATCGCGCCGAGTTCGGCACCGCGCATGCGCACCGGGCGGTCGGTGTTGCGCGGCTGGGTGACCAGCACCTGCTGGCCGTCGATGTCCTGCAGCTGGCCGTAGCGGAAGATCTCGTTGTCGATGGTCTTGCGGAACAGGGCGATCGACAGCAGGCTGCCGCCGTCGTCGAAGGTCCAGTCGTGGCCAAGGTCCAGATTCTGCGAGCGGCGCGGTTGCAGGTCCGGGTTGCCCTGGTTGAGCGTCGGCGGGGTGCTGCCCAACGTGAGCACGCCGCCGTTGAGCGCCATCTGGTCCAGCCGCGGCCGCCCGATCGAGCGCGAGGCGCCAACGCGCAAGGTGCCGTTGGCGCTGGTCTGCCACTGGCCGGCCAGCGACGGCAGCCAGTTGCGGTAGGTCCGTTGCGCGCCGACCGCGGTCCACACGTTACCGCTCAGTTGCTGGCCGGTGCTGCCGAAGCGGGTCTGTTCCAGGCGCACGCCACCGGCCAGGCGCCAGCGTTCGCCGCGCCACTGCGCCTGGGCGAAGCCGGCGCGCACCTGCTCGTCGACGGTGTAACTGCCGCTGTTCTGTGCGGTGGTGTCCACCACCCCACGCGCCTGACCGGCAACCGCATCCCAGCGTGCGTCGGCCAGCGCCGGGGCGATGGTGAGCATCGGCATGTTGCAGCCCAGCGCGCAGGTGGGGCTGCCCAGCACATCGGCCAGCGAATACGGCAACCCGCTCCAGGTGGTGCGCTGGAACGCGGTCTGCATATGCGTGCGGACCTGTCGCAGGCCCCAGGCCAGGCCCAGTCCCTGGCTGTCTTCGTCCATGTTGCGACGGAACTCCAGTTGCAGGTCGCTCACTCGCTCGGCGTAGCTCGTGCGCTCCTGCTGGTGGTTGAGGTTGGTGTAGCGGGTCGGGTCGTCGGCCAGCGCGGGGTTCAGGGGCGCGAATGCGGACAGTTCGCCGCTCCAGTCGAAGGCATAGGCCAGGCGGTTTTGCTGGAAGCGATCCCAGGTCTGCGGGTTGTCCACCGTGGCGCGCGAGGTGCTTGCGCGCAGCGCGCCGCGCCACTGCGCCGGCAGCTCGGCCAGCAGTTCGCCGTTGACGCCGGTCAGGCCGCGCTTCCAACGCAACTGCCCCAGCTCGACGAGCTGGTTGAGGTTGTCCAGCGTGCCGCTTTGCGGGCCGGTGCGGGTCAGGCGCGCGCTGCTTTGTACCTGCGCGGCCTGGGTGGCGCGGTCGGAGGCCTCGCGCTGGCGGAACGCATACCCGGACACATGGCCGCTGAGTGGGCCGTCGGGCTGCCAATCCACGCGCATGCTCACGCTGCGGCGCTCGCGGGTGTTGTCGTAGTTGTACCAGCGCCGTTCGCTGGGCACCGCGTCGCCGACTCCGCCATAGGGCACCGGAGCGCGCGTGCCGTCGGCGTTGTACCAGTTCAAGGCGCCCCCGTTTTCCTGCTGTGGAACGGAGATCACCCGGCGCCAGAGGCTGACCGCCCCCAGAAACGCAAACGCATCGTCGCGGCCGAAGCGCTTGCCCCATTTGAGCTCGCCTTCGCCCACCGGGGTGCGGCCGCCATAGCGTTGCCCCATCAGGTTGGCGCCGCCCTTGGCCGAGCCGGTCAGCAGGCCGTCCGGGCGGCCGAAGCCGGTGGCGGTGACCAGGTTGGTGACCCCGCCGATCGCGCCGCCGTCGTTTTCCGGCAGCAGCGACTTCACCACATCGATGCGGTCGACGAAGTTGGCCGGCAGCACATCCATCATGGCCTGGCGGCTGCCGATGTCGTTGCTGGCGAACGCAAAGCCGTCGATCAGCATGCTGTTGTAGTTGCCGTTGAGGCCGCGCACGGTCACGTAGCGCGGTTCGCCCTGGTATTCCACGGTGCTCACGCCGGTGACGCGGCGCAACGCGTCGCCGACGTTGAAATCCGGCAATTGCCCGATGCTGTCGGCGGCCACCGAATCCACGATGGTCGGCGCGGCCTGCTTGGTGGCGATGGCACGGGTGTTTTGCGACTGGAACGAGGTACGGACCTGCACCGTATCCAGGGTGTGCGCGTCATCCAGGACTGGCGCGTCGGCCTCGACCGGCGTCTGGGCTGCGCTGGCCGGCCCGGGAAGCCAGCCGATCAAGGCCAGCCCCAACGCCAGCGACAACGCATGCCGGGGCTGCGGGCAAGGCGGTGGGGAGCAATGGGGGTGGGAATGAGGTTGCAACGGGCGCATGGCACGATCCGACGTCGGGCGGCCCCGAGGTGGCGCCGCAGGCGGATTAAATTAAGCTTCTTAATTAAAACGATTATGACAACGACGGAGCTTTCGCCGCGCATGCCTTCCTTCTTCGCAAACGCGGCCATCCGTGCGCATTACCGTCGCCGTGGCGATGGCCATGCCGCTGGCGCCAGCGAGCGCCTGCTGCTGGACCTGATTCGCCGTGACGGCCAGGTAGCGCGCGCCGATCTGCCGCGTGCCAGCGGGCTCAGCGTGCCCGGCACCAAGGGCATCATCGACCCGCTGGTGGCCCATGGCCTGCTGCAGCTGGGGCCGTCGCTGCGGCGTGGCCGCGGCCAGCCCAGCGCGCAGGTGAGTCTGGTGCCCGGCTATGCGTACAGCATCGGGGTGTCGTTGATGGTCGATGGCATCGCGGTGGTGTTGATCGACTTCGCCGGGCAGCTGCGTGGCCAACACCAGTACACCGCCTTCCCGCTGACCCTGGAGGTGGTGCGCGCGCACTTGCCTGTGCTGGTGGAGGCGGTGCTGCAGGCGGCCGGCGTGGACCGGCAGCGTGTGTTCGGCGTCGGTCTGAGCATGACCGGGCCGCGGATCGGCGATGGAACCCGGGTCAATCCGCCGCTGTCGCTGGCAGCGGAATGGATGCAGGTCGAGCTGGACCGGTTGGTCGCCGACTGCCTGCAGCTGCCGGTCTGGATGGACAACGATGCCCACTGCGCCGCGCTGGCCGAAGCGGTGTACGGGGTAGGGCGGCAATCGCCGGATCTGGTCTATCTGTACATCGCCGATGGCTTTGCCGCGGGCGTGATCGCGGCGGGCAGCGTGCGCCGCGGGGCGCATGCGAATGCGGGCGAACTCGGCCGCATCTCCGCCATCACCGGCATGCCGCGGCCCACCCTGGAAAGCCTGCGTCAGGCGCTGGTCGCCGACGGCCATGTGCTGCCGGACCTGCACGCCATGCTGCAGCACTACGATGCTGGGTGGCCGCAGATCGACGCCTGGCTGGATCTGGTGCAACCGACCGTGACCCTGGCGGTGGCCGCCATCATCGCGTTGATCGACCCGCCGACGGTCGTCTTCGGCGCGCGCCTGCCGGCCGATCTGGCGCAGCGGCTGATCGCCCGCATCGCCTTCGAATCGGCGCCGCGGCGTGGCGTTGCATCGCCGTATCCATCCTTGCTGGTGGGGCAGGTGCAGGCACAGGCCACGGTGCTGGGCGCGGCCATGTTGCCGTTCAAGGAAACCCTGTTCTAGCGCAGACGATGCCGCTTGCCTGCAGGGACGACAGCGTTGGGCGTGCGGCATCGTTTCGCATTGCGATGGCAGATTTCGCCCCGGTCGGGCATTGTCATATGGCATTCGGTCTACTGGCCGCCACCAGTGCTCCGGAGCGCATCATGCGTATTAGTCCTTCGCAACTGTCCGTCCCGCCCGCCGCCGCGTTGGCAACGCCCACGCACGCCACTCCAAGCACGCCAGCGAACGTGCCGCACCTGCCCGGCGGCAACCAGCCGCCGGGGACGCGCCCGCGTCGCCGCGGCGCCAACGTGCCGCCGCTGGTGCCCTTGCCCGACAGCGCGATGACCGGCGCGCAGGCGCTGGTGGCGATCGATGGGGAGTTTTCCGAGCAGCGCCTGGTCGAAGTGCAGGCCAGGCAGATCACCGTGCAGGCCGCGCAAAGCACGCTTTCCAAGTATCTCGCGCAGGCGGGCACGGCCCGGAACCGGGACAGCATCGCGGAACGCTTTGCCGCCGGAACGCTGCAGCCGGTCTACCTGGATAGCGCCGCGTTCACTGCCATGGCGCGCGGCCTGTCCGGGCGCGCACGCGCAGCGGCAGGCCCGGTGCTGGTGGATGCGGAGCACGGGCGCATCATCTTCGATCTGAAGCGCGCGTTTACCACTGGCGACAACTTCAGCGATCCAGCGCTCAGCGCATTGCGCAAGGCGCTGGATCTGCCTGGTCTTGGACTGGCCACGCCGGACTGGCTACAGCCGGGATCATCCGCACCGCCGCGTCGCAAGTTGCAGCAGGCCGCGCAGTACCACGGCCACGAGGTGCCGGCGCAGGATGGCGGCGCGGCCTTCTTCAAAGCCAACGACCATCATCTGGTGGCCGGTAAGCAGGCGTTGCTGCACAAGCACCGCAAGGAGCTGATCCACGAGAACTATTTCCAGGCGCCCAGCACGCGCGCGCTGGGCAAGGACGTGATGGTGCACCGGGGCTTGTTCGACAACCATGCCGGCATTCCGGAGAACTCGCTTGCCGCCATCGATCGCGCCTACGAACAGGGTTATCGCAATCTGGAGCTGGATGTCGAAGTCAGCGCCGACGGCGTGCCGGTGCTGATGCACGACTTCAGCATCGGCCGCATGACCGACGACCCGCAGAACCGGCTGGTATCGCAGGTGCCGTTCGCGCAATTGCGTCAGATGCCGCTGGTGATCCGCAACCCGGTCGATGGCAACTTCGTCAAGACCGACCAAACCATTGCTGCCGTGGAGCAGGCGCTGGAGCACGTGTTGCAAAAGCCCGAGGCCATGTCGGTCGCACTCGATTGCAAGGAAGACACCGCCGAGCCGGTAGCGATGCTGCTGATGCGTCGGCCGGAGCTGCGCAAGGCCGCGGCGATCAAGCTGTATGCCAAGTACTACACCGGCGGTTTCGATCAATTTGTGGCCAATCTGTACACGCACTACCAGATCAATCCGCTGCACTCGCAGGATGCGCCACGTCGTGCCGCGCTCGATCGCCTGCTGTCCAAGATCAATGTGTTGCCGGTCTTCAGCCAGGGCATGCTGGCCGACCAGCAGCTGCGCGATTTCTTCCCCGGCAAGGACACCGGGCCGGAAGGGTTGGCCGACACGGCAGTGCAATGGCTGGAAAGCTGGAACAGGATGCGCCCGGTCATCGTGGAGGCGGTGGCCACCAATGCGGACACCGATGCGGGCAAGGCCATGGAATTGACACGCACACGCCTGCGCCAGCCCGACTCGGCTTACGCGCAAGCGGCATTTTCGTCCGGCTACCGTTACGAGGATTTCTCCCTGCCGCGCGCCAACCACGAAAAGGATTACTACGTCTGGCGCAATTTCGGCGAGATGCAGAAGCTCAGCAACGAAGCCTTCGGGATCCAGCGCACCACGGCCGGTGCCTTTCGCGATGCCGGCGAGAGCCTGCTGACCGACCAGCCGGAAGAAGAACTCCTGGCCCTGCTGGAAAACCGCACGCTGGCGCGTGGCCATACCGGCATGGAACTGGATCTGCCGCCGGAGACCCCCATCGACAGCGCGCGCGATGCGCAGATCGTGCAGCAGCGCAGCAGCGAATTCCGCGCCGCATCCAAGCCGGCCGACCCGGCCCTGGTGGCGGCAGTGCGCGAAGGTCGCGTCCTGGACCGTAGCGTAGAACTCCAGCACGATCCCGCCGCACGGCGCGCGGTCGATGCCCGCGCCGAATCGCTGGGGCGACTGAACGCGCAGTATCGCGGCGCACCGGTGAGCCACTATCTCAACGCGCAGGCCGAACAGATCGAACCCGAGCAGTGAGATTGGCCAAGCGCTGCTGCGCCAAGTACGTTGCCGGCATGCCGCCGCACCACCCGGCTGGGCGCTCTGCCACCAGCCGGCGACCACGCAGCGTCTTTCGACCAAGACGATCGTCCTCATCGCGTTCGATCGTTTGCCCGATGGCGGCAAGGGGCTGCTGCGTGACACCTGTGCGCGTTGGGTGCTGAAGGAGATGGACCAACCTTAGGCGGTGCGCCCGCTGCCGCTGCGGGCGATTTCAGGATCCCGCGCAGCTGGTCAACCACCGGTTCTTCCAGATCTCCACCGTCGAGCAGGACGGGTTGGCGTTGTTCGAAACCGGCGCCATCGTGGCGCAGCTCGCCCAGCGCCATCCCGGTTTGCTGTCGCACGACGACAATGTCGTTGTCATTGCCTGGATGCTGGATCCGACGTGGGTACGCCAATCGGATCAAAACGTCGGTATATCGACGGTGATTGTCGCTGCAAGCGCGACGGTGTGGACGGGGAGGCGAAGACACGGTCGACGGCAGGCACATTTCATCGCTACACAGAATGCGATATTCCGTTACGGAATAATCATTTCGCAATTGATGCATCGCAGATCTCGGGCTTGATGTCATTTTCGAGTCACTGACGACGATGATGTATGCCGAAAGGCGAACGTGGATGCCTCTGGGTGCATCCAAGCACCTCGCTTGCACGCTGATAAGTTCGCTCCGTCATTGCCCGGATCGTTGATGGGGGCACGTGCGCCAGACCGTGTCTGTCTGCCGCACGTCGGCCGTGGTGTCGCCTCAATCGCGCGTCACACGGCCAACAGCGACTCCGACGCTGCAAGCGAGGTTGGTACCGTCATGCGTCCGTCAAATGATGTGCCGGCTGCCACTGCCGCACGTCAGCAGCCCGCAAGCCCGGGCGGCAGCACGCCGCTCTTCCCACCACAGCGAGGACATGCCGTGACGAAGACCACTTCAACCAGCGCTTCCCAGCCAGTGCAAGTAAACCGCTCAGACGTGGTGATCGAAATGCCGCCGCCGCAGCAGCCCAACCAGACGCAGTCATTCTCAGCGAACCCTGCACTGTCTGGCTTGGTTCGCAGGCCCCCCGGAAGACGCAACACCTCGGAAGGCGGCAATGGGTCTGGCAGCGCCGTCGACACAGACAAGCACTCCGGCCAAAGCCCCCTGCTCCATCACACGGCCGGGTCGATCTTGCATAGCGAAGAGGAGGAAATCGAGATCTTCCACAGCGCCAGAGAGTTCCCGGAACCATCGGAAACACGCCCTGTCTCTCACGAACAAGCCGACCCGCCCGTCGTGGCGTTGCACCCGCCCGCGACGACCATTGCACCTGCGGCAGCAACCGGTGCAACCACAACTGCCGAGCGTCTGGCCGCGCTGGCCGCATCGGTCGGAACCGGAGCGGTGCGTGGCGTGCGCACCGCACTTGGACCGACCGCAGCGGCAGTGGCGTCCGCTGCACGTGGCGTACACCTGATCAATTTCGACAAACAGTACCTGGGCGCTGCGATGGGGCATCTGGTGCATCAGGCGACGTCCGTTGGAACGACCACCTTCGCGCGCGAATTGCTGGGCGAAGGATTGTTCGCCGCCTTCCGTCAACTCCCACCCGAAGCGGTCGTTGCGCTGCAGGCGGTGTCGGGCACGCTGCAGATGGCGCTGCATACGCTGCGAGCCAACCGCGAGAACCGCAATCCAGACGCGGCTGCGCGAGGTTTCCACAATCTCAGTCTGGAACAGTGGAATGCCTTATCCAGCGACGAACAGGCCAACAAGAGAGCTGAGCAAAAGCATTACTCGGAGCTGGTCACCCGTCTGGCATTGGGCGGCATCCTGAGCAACATCGCAGTGGGTGCGGCCGGCAAGTCGGCCGGCCAGCCGGAGATGGCTGCCAGACTGCTGGCCAGCGACGTGAAGATTGCCGCGTATGCCGCAGCGCGCGATACGATCCAGGCAACATTCCGCATGGTGGGAATGCGCGGCCCCACCAACGGTGGCATCAGCGATCCGCATATCACCAGTGCCGGAAGGTTCTACGGCATGGCCAACGTGCTGACCAATCTGACGGCCAACGAACTGTCTTCGCCAGACCTTGCAACCGCACGGCAACGCTGGGCAGGCCTGAATTCGCCTTTCAACAAGGGCCGGGCGACCAATGTGATCGTGCGTCAATCCGCAGTATCGGCAGCATTGAATCTCGCCATGGAAACGCTGGATTGGCTCAATGTGACCCAGCATGAAGCCGATGAGGCCGGCACACAGCAATTCCTGGACCCCGCACTCAAGGGCAAGCGCGAGGACTACGCGCGTGTCATGGACCAGTCGATCACACGCACCGCTGCAATCAACTCCAATATCGCACTCGGCACCGCCATCAATATGATCGGCGCTTGGGTCGGGTTATCGCCTACACGCAGCGCGTTGCTCTCCAATACGGTATCCGGGGTTGCCGCCGGCATGCAGTACAAGACCATCGGTGCGACCTGGCAGGCAGAGGCGGCCGTTCGCGAGGCTGAGGCGCTTCGTTCGCAGGCTGAGTAAGAGAGCGGCCTGCAAACATCGCGGGGGGCGTCACGCAGGTGCGATTGGCGCACTTAGAACCGACGTTTATCGACGTTACATTTCGTCTCAGGACAACAGACGCGCCCGCCTGGCGGCGAACACAGTCGTTTTGTTAGCTGCTCTTGTACGCAGCGATCAAACCGCCGTGCTCGACAACCGGCAGGCGCGGCTTTTGCCCGGTAAGTACAAGCAACGTGGACAGGTAGTGCGGGTCAGCCGGCATCTCTTTGCACTGCAGCGGAGCGATTCCTTCATGCACGCGGTCGGCATTACGCACGACTGCTGGCGAGACGATCCACCACTTCAAGCGCCGTCTATGCGGTGACGCATGCGCACGCACCGATCGCTTCAGCTGCTGCGCATGGTGCAGCCGGCGTTAGCGCAGCGACTACGCGTCCTGCCGAAACGTTTGACAGACCAAGTGCCGCACCCTGCGCGCTGCTGCGGCCGCAGCAGCGTTACTCCGCAACCACGCCGCGCCTGATCAGGATGGAATGGATGGCATGCGCATACTTGTCGCGCTCCATCGGCGTTTCGGAATGATAAGCCCCCACAGCGGCCCAGGTATTTCCGTACTTATTGGTCATCTCGCGCAGCCGCCAGGCCGCCACATACACGCTGACGCACGGCTGCATCAATGCGTCCCTGGAGATGCCGTAACTGGAAAGGCGACGCAGGTGGATCGAATTGATCTGCATTTTTCCGTAGTCGATGGTGCCGTTATTGTTGCGGTGGATCGCGTCGGCACGGCCGCGGGATTCCTGCCACGCAATGGCGCGTAGCACCCACGGATTGACATGCTGATAGCCGGCGGCTTCTTCAAAACAATCTGCGCGTGCGAGCGGTGCGGCGCACAGCAACGCCGCCGCAATCCACAGGCGCCGCCGAGACGAGCCATCACGCCTGGGCTGGAGCCCGTACCACTGCGCATCCGCCGGCATGTTCCTGGAGAGCGCAGCCCAATGCTGTGGGCGCCATATGCTTGTGCCGTGCGCAGACGCACACGTGATCGGCGTATCGGTCTCTGTCATGTCTGTCACCTGATCGTCGTTGATTTCAGCAACGCAGCGGAGTGGATACGCATCCCCGGTTGATCCGACGCTCCGCTCGATCAGGTCACCATAACGGCGCTGTGCACACGCAGGCACATACTGGACGAAGCATCTACCACATAAGCGAAACCATACATGTATCGTTGCAATGCACGGTTTTTTGGCGCGTTCGTGGTTTTTTCTGTTCTCATGTTCGCAAGCAAAGGCGCGCTTTCGCGTCCTGGTAAATGTACTGCGGTCGGCTCTTCTACCTTACTGACGGGGGCGGTGCAGCGTCCCCCTTGTGATATTGCCGTTGCAGCTTTCCGGCAATCCGCGATGTACCCAGTCAACCACATAAGACGGGAATCACCATGGCCTCTATCGGAAATAACCCCACCAACTTCAGTAACTTTCAGACAATGGGCATCGGGCCCCAGCAAACTCAGCAGTCCGGTCAGAGCTCGTCGCCGGCTGCCTCCGAGCAGCAGCTGGATCAGCTGCTCGCCATGTTCATCATGATGATGCTCCAGCAGAGCCAGCAGAGCCAGGGCAGCGATGCCAATCAGGGCTGCGGAGACGAACAACCGCAGAACGACCAGCAGGGCGGCATGAGTTCGTTGACGCAGATGCTGATGCAGATCGTGATGCAGCTGATGCAGAGCCAGGGTGGCGGCGGCATGGGCGGTGGCGGTTCTTTTGGCGACAGCAAGGTTGCCGACAACACGGGTGGCGGCTTCAATCCCAACATGTCGAGCTTCACCGGCCAAGCCTGATGGGCAATGCGTGCAGGTTGCCAGGTACCACGGCAGCCTGCACGCTGCGACAGCGACCGGAGATGGTACGGCCATGCAGGCGATCTTGCTGCCGAGACGCTGGGTCGACTCGCGCTCCAAGTGCAACACTCTTTCACTTCGAACCCGCGTTTCTGTCAAGGCGCTTGCTGACGTAACGTCACTTCAGTCAAGACAGACGAGCTTGCACTTCCAAGTGTCGCGCCAGCATTTGATGTTTGCAGGTGTTTCATTTGAATTCTTGACGCCGCCCAGTGCGGTGCCATTGCGTAACTCCCCACGCACATGACAGCAGCTGCGCTGTCCGGCGATGGATACACTGCGTCCCGCGCGCGGCAGCAGGTGGGTGAGCTTGGGGAAAAGACGATGGCGCGCGCCCGATCCGCGACCGAGCTTGGCGTGTTTGCGATCGCGGTAAGGCGGTCTTGCGCGATGACCTCGTCGCATCTGCTGCGCAATGGGTAAACGTCGCCAGCGGGCCGAATCCTGCACTCCATCACGCATCCGAACCCACGTTTTGTCCAGCTCGCTAATGACACTGCAAGTTCGCCCGCAGTGCGATCGTTGCTAGGCAACTCGGTTGCATCATGTCCGCGTGGCAATGCCTGTCACCATTGGGTGGTTTGGTGGGTGGTGGCGCGGTGGCCGAACAGACCGCACGCAACTTTGTTGCGTCATCGCGGCGGCATCGGCGAGTCAAGCACTTTCCTAGTCGTTTTGACAAGGTCAATCCACTCGCCAGGCGCACCCTTGCGTCTCTCATTACTTCAAGGAGCGTTGCGATCATGCAAATACGTCCAGACAGTCCTTTTTACGATCCTCACTACGGTATAGATCCGGACCACCACGACCGTCGTCCCCCGAGCGAGGACGCCAACGCCGAGGCCGTTCATAACGCGCAGCAGCAGATGAATGGATTTCTTGGCGATCTCCAAGCAGTGTCTGAAAATACGCGGCACGCGCTTGCTGCAGCCAGGTTGGCGCAGCAGCGGCGGGGCACCCAGTCGAGCAATTACCCGCGCAACTCCGAGTATCAATCGAGAGGTGGTGGTGGATTGCCCGGCACGTCACCACATCGCTCGCACGGGCATTTTCATTCCAGCTCGAATGTGCACGCCCCCGCAGCCCCGCAGAACCATCTGGACCGAATGATGGCTAACTTCGACCCGGGCCGCGAACAGGAGCGGCGCCTGCGCATGCGCAACGAGGCTTTCCACGGTCCGCAGACCGGAACCTCGCAGACACGCCCGTATGGCGAACGTCCCTACTCAAACGCAGGCGCCGATGCGGTGGGGGCTTTTATGCAACAGACAAACGACTTTCTCAATCAAATCGGTGCGGCAAGCCACTATCAGCAGAACATGCAAAACGCGCCCGTCTTTCCA
Source organism: Xanthomonas sp. NCPPB 4467 (assembly GCF_041475665.2). NCBI lineage: Bacteria > Pseudomonadati > Pseudomonadota > Gammaproteobacteria > Lysobacterales > Lysobacteraceae > Xanthomonas > Xanthomonas sp. NCPPB 4467. The sequence continues at coordinate 542,739 of NZ_CM191260.1, forward strand.
GCGCAGACCGGCACACCGCAGATGCGCCCGTATCCGGGCAACGTCCAACATCCAGGCACCGGTAGCAGGTGGCAAGGCTCCGCGCCACGTCATCAAACATGGGACACTGGTGTGCCTTACGCGAACGCAGGCGCCGATGCCGTGGAAAGTTTGAGGCGGCAGACAGCCGAGTTCACCGCTAACTTGGGCGCTGCGCACGACCATCAGCAGCAGATGCTCGACAGGCTCATGCAGCTGCGACGGGACCGCCACGCGAATACACGCAACTAGCCGGTCAACTGCGACTCCAAGTAGGAAACTACTGGCGGCACGCTGGCCGGCCGCGCGCAGTATGTCTGCCGGCGACGGCCTTCTTGGCCCCGACCGGCTGATGCAGAACCGGGGCGGCGCCGGCATGGGCAGTAGGGCTTCGTTCGGCACCGGCTTGGGCGGGGTTTCAATGTCAAGCTGTCGCCCATCACCGCCCAAGCCTGATGCGCAATGCGTACAGGCTGCCGGTCTACGCGGCAGCCTGTACGGTGTCAGCGCATCGGCTGCACGCCGATGCGCTGCTCAGGGCGAGACGATATGCGGGGTCAGCAAGAACAACCGCTGCAGCCGCGAGCCACTTTGCTGGCGATGCTTGAACAGGTTGCCGACCAGTGGAATCTTGGACAACCCGGGCACCTTGTTCAGATCGGTCTGATCGCTGTCGGACGCATAACCGGCGATCAGCAGGCTCTGGCCTTCGTTGACGAACGCCTGGGTGGTGATCTCGCTGGAGGTGATGACGGGAATGCCATCGACGGTATTGGCGCCCAACTGCCCGTCTTCGATCCGCACATCCAGGCGCATCTGCCCGTTGGGCGAACCGGGCACCACACTCGGCAACACGCGGAGCGACACCCCCGCGGACAGGTTGTAGAGGTCTGCGGAGGCATAGCCGCTGACACGTACGAATGCCTGCTGCTTGTGATCCATCACCGCTTCCACATTGTCCAGCGTCGCCACCTGCGGGGTGGAGACGATCTTGGCCTTGTTGGTCTGCTCCAGCGCCGATACGCGCGTCATCAGGTAACGTCCCGCATCACCCAGCACCGCCGTCAGGGTGCCGCCCAACGGAGTGCTGGCGCCTGCCGCCGCCGCACCGCTCAATGCGCCATCGTAGCCAAGCTGACCGCCACGCCCGTCGCCGGTCTGCACATCGACGCGCCGGCTGTGGAAGCGCCAGTCCACGCCAAGATCCTGCATGGCGCCGTCGCGGATCTCGATGATGGTGGCATCGATCTGCAGCAGCTTGGGGCGATTGTCGAGCTGCTGGATCAAGGTGCCATAGGCAGCCATCCGCTCCGGGCGGTCGCGAATGAGAATGGCGTTGGTGCGTGGGTCGGCTTCGATCACCGGTGCGTCGGACGCCAGCTCGCCGCCGCTGCCGGCATCCATCGACAGCGGCGCATCGCGGCGGGCCTGGCTCATTTCCGGCCAGACATTGGCCGGTGCGTTGGCGCCACTGCCCGGCAAGGGCGGGCTGAGCGGCGCCCGGTCGGACGGCGAGCCACCGCCGAACCATGACGCAGGCAAGCCGAGGATGCCGGTATTGCTGGTGCCGCTGCCGCCAGCCTGGCCTTGCGCGGCATTGCCGAAGGTATTGGACGAGCCACCGCCGATCGGCTGCAGCCGCCCGAAATTGGCGCCTGGCCCGGGCAGCGCGGCAGCGGGCGCGCCACGTGCGCCGTACATGCCGCGCAACAGGCTGGCCATGCCGGGGACCTGCACGTCCTGCCCACCGATGCGGGTGCTGTGATCGGCCGCCTGCGCATAATGCAGCTGAAACACCTGCACTTCAGTGGCATCGCGCTGGCGTGCGCCTTGCTCGACCTGCTTGGCGATCGCGGCCACGGTATCCACGTATCCCGGCGGGCCGGACACCACCGCCACGTGCGCGGCCTCGTCGTAACGGACGGGGAAGCGCGGATCGTCCAGCCGCATGCGGGCAAGCGCATCGCGCAGCGCACGCGTCGACGCGGCGCCCAGATTCAAGGTCGCATTCTTGGTTTCGTTGGCGCCCCAGATTCTGAGCACGGCACCGTCGTAATACCAGACGAAGCCGAACGTCGCAGACAAATCGTCGAGAAATTTTTGCGGGCTGGCCTCGAACTTGCCGCTGAGCGTGCCAGTCACTTCCGGCGAAATCCAGGTGGTGATGGATTGGCTGGCGGACAGGTCGCGCAGTACCTCCTTGAGATCCTTGTGGTCGGCGACGTATTTGAAGCTGCGCGAATGCCACGGCACCTGGGTGGCAGCGGCTTGCGGCGGCAACAGCGGCAGCAGGCCGAGCAGCAACGCGGCGACCAGCGGTGCACGTCGATGGCGGTGAACTGGAGGACAGGCGTATGCCATGGCGTTCCCTCTGCGAGGCAAGTGAAAGAAGTCGATAGGCCGGCGCCTGGCACGCAGGCGTCGGCCGGGGGATGCGTGCCGCGTGCAGCCGGGCTGCGGACACGGCGTCGGGCAGCACATCGCAGGCGCGTGCGGTCAGTGTAGGGAGCGCACGGCAGTCGATGTCTCAACAATGATCAATGCGATGCACCTCCTTTGCCGCCGATGTTCGCGGCATCGTGCAACTGCTGCTGGAAATGGAGGAAGCCGAGTGCGTCACCGGATTGCGTAATGAACACGCTGGTTAACAGCGCGAGCAGCAGCAGCGCCAGTACGCCGCGGATCGGTTGACTCAGATTCGAAGGTTCCAGCTTGTCCGCGGCGCGCGCCACAAAGCCGATGGCCAGATCCACCAGCACCAGTACCAGCATCAGCGGCGCGGACAGTTTGACGATTGCGGTCATCATGTCGTCGGTCTGCTGGATGACGAAGGACTCGGCGACCGCGCCCATGTCCGGGGTGAGCTGGCTCAGCGGCCACCAACGAAACGATTCGAACAGCGCACCGAGCAGCATCAGCATGCCGCCCAGCGCGTAGAAGGACACGATCGCCAACTGCATCAATACCGTGGACACCGGCGTGCTCTGCTCGCCGCTCAGCGGGTTGGTCATCTGGACGTTGTTGTAGCCGGACACATCGTCGATCAGCAGGCCCACGCTCTCGGCAACCCAGAACACCGTGGAGGCGGCAAACCCGATCAGCAGGCCGATGAAGGCTTCCTTGAACACCAGCCCCACCAGGCCGGTCGCTTCGATCCTGGCCAGCGCATCGGCCGGTTGTCCGTAGGCGATGAACGAGCTCAGCACATAGATCACGCCATTGCGCGCGATTCCGGGGAGACTGTCCTGCGCCGTGGCCGGCAGCACGAAGAACATCACGAACACGCGCACCCCGCACAGCGCCAGCAAGGCCAGCAGCGAGACGCCCTGGGATGAAAGCGCCAGCAATGCATTTGCGATGTCGCTCATGGCTGCACTCCACGCGCGGCACGATGCAGACGCAGCCCGATCAAGGCTTCGATCGCATCTTCTTCCTCGGCGGTTTCGCGTTGGGCTTGCCAGGCGCGTTGCGCGCTGGCGGCCTTTTCCGCATACACCTGCGCCTGTGCCTGCAGCCTGCTCACCGTCTGTTGCACCGTTGCGACTTCGTCGCGTGCGCTCTGCACTGCCTGCGTCGCTGCGACCAGCGCCTGCTGTGCGGCGCGGCAGCGCTCTTCCAGTACTGCACGGAAGCGCTGATGCTGCAGGATCGCGTCGATGCCGATCGACTCGCCCGCGCCGGCCCTGTCGGTCAGCGTGGCATCGAACGCGGCCAGACGCGTGGTGCAGGCGTTCGCCTCCTGACTGCAACTGGCACGCTCGCGGTCGCACTGTTCCAGCGCACGCCTGCAGTCGTTCAGGCGGTCCTGCATTCGCTCGTGACGGCGCGTCTTCAGCTGCTGCAACGTCGCCCAGGTGCTCGCACGCTCACGCATCGTCGATCACGCCGGCAAGCTGTTCCAGGGTAGTGTCATAGTCGCTGAGCTCATCGGTGGGTTGGCTGAGGAAGTCGCGAATCGCATCGATCCTGGCGATCGCCTCGTCGGCGACCGCGTCGCTGCCCTGGCGGTATTCACCGACCTGCAGCAAGGTTTCCACCTCGTTGTGTTTGGCCAGCAGACGCCGTAGCTGGCCGGCGTACTGGCGTTGCTCGGCAGACACGATCTGGCTCATCACCCGGCTCAGGCTTCCCAGCACATCGATGGCCGGGTACTGGTTTTTGGCGGCGATCTCGCGCGAAAGAATCAGATGGCCATCCAGGATGCCGCGCACTTCTTCGGCGATCGGATCGCTGCCGGTGTCGTCCTCGGCCAGCACGGTGTAGAACGCGGTGATCGAACCCGTCTCGCCCATGCCGGCACGTTCGAGCAGGCGCGGTAGCTCGGCAAACACCGACGGCGGGAAGCCGCGACGTGTAGGGGGCTCGCCGGCGGCCAGGCCGATCTCGCGTTGCGCGCGGGCAAAGCGCGTCAGCGAGTCCATCATCAGCAAAACGCGCATGCCGCGATCGCGAAAATATTCGGCGATGGCGGTACCGACATAGGCGGCCTTGGCACGCTCGATGGAGGAGCGGTCGGAGGTCGCACACACCACCACGCTGCGCGCCAGGCCGTCTTCGCCAAGAATCAGTTCGATGAACTCGCGCACTTCACGTCCGCGCTCGCCGATCAGCACGATCACGTTGACGTCGCACTGCGTACCGCGCGCGAACATCCCCATCAAGGTGCTCTTGCCGACGCCGGCAGCGGCGAAGATGCCCATGCGCTGGCCTTCGCCCAGCGTCATCAGGCCATCGACGATGCGCACACCGGTCGGCATCGGCTGTTCGATCAGGCGTCGGCGCATCGGGTCCGGCGCCTGCGCCTGGATCTGCACCCAGTCCACGCCTGCGACCGGCCCCTGGCCGTCGGCTGGCTCGCCCAGGCCATCGAGCACACGTCCCAGCAGCGCCGGGCCGACCGGCACCGCCAGTGCGCGCCCGGATCCGACCACGCGCGTCTCGCGCGACAACCCGACCAGTTCGCCGAATGGCGCCAGCAAGGCGAGATGGCGGCTGAAGCCCACCACCTCGGCGCGCTGCAACAGCGAGCCATCGCGCTGGCGCAACTCGCACACCTCGCCCAGGCTGACCTGCACCCCGGCGACCTTGAGCATGGTGCCGATCACCTCGACCACCTTGCCGTAGCGACGACCGAAGGCCAGCGCAGCCAATTCGCGCTCGAGCGTTGTTTCCAACATCGGTAGCTCAGTGGTCATCCAACACCGCCTGCGGCGCGGCCAGGACGCGGCGGATCACCCGCTGGATGCTGCGTAGCTGATCGCGCAGATCGGTCTCGAACACGCCGGTATCCCATTCGCACACGCAGGCACCCAAGGCCAGATCCGCGTCGCCGCACAGGTCCACCGGCATGCTCCAGCCTGCGGCGGCCGCGGCCGCATCGAAGGCGCGTCGGGCGTCGTCCACCGCATCCGGATGCACGCTCACCCGCAAGGCCTTGGCCTCGTCCAGGGCGCCGTCCAGCGCCTGTGCGGCGCGCGCGTACAGCGCAGCGGGGTCGTGCCCGTACAGGACCTGTGCGCAGGCGTGCGCGACGATCTCTGCCAGGCGGGCGCGTGCGCGCTGTGCGGCGTCCTCTGCTGCGAAGGCATGCCGCAGGCCGCGTTCGTTCCACGCGTCGAGCTGACGGCGCAGCCCGGCGGCATAGCCCAAGCGTGCGCTGCGCTCGGCTTTCTCCTGGGCGTCCTGGAGGATCGCCTCGGCCTGCTGTTGGGCATCGTTGATCAGCGCCTGCGCCTGCGTCCGGGCGTCGCCCAGTGTCTGTGCGCAACGCGCGTGCACCTGCGCAGCCGCCGCGTCCAGCTCAAGCACGCAGGCCAGTGCTTCGCGGGGGATGACGTCGCAGTCCAGGCCCACCGCCTCCGGTGTAGACCTCAGCCATAGACGCATGGCAGCTCCGGCAACAAGGTGGGAAGCGCCTGCAGGAACGCAGCGCTCGCGCCATCTGCAGCGATGGGCGCCACGTGCGCCGCGTCCAACGGCAAGGACAGCGCCATCACGTTGGCGATGCAGGGGTCGGGCCACACACCATCTGCCTGCATGCGCCGCCAGCCATCGCCGACCCATGCCGCCTGGTCGGCGTCGCGGGGCAACAGCGGCGCTGTCGTGCCGGTGCCTGCGCGATGGCGCACAGCGTCAAGCACCGCTGGGCCTACCCGCTGCTCGAACCAGATCAGGCGCTCGCGCTCGATGCAGCGGCGCAGCGCCACCGCGCGCGAAAACAACGCGCGGCTCATCAGCACCTTGGCGAGCAGATCGGGCGCGAGTGCGACCAGCCGATTGGCCAGCGGATCCAGCGCACAGAGCTGCATGCGCGAGCATCCCGACCAAGCCTGGATCACGCGCACACGACGCTGCGCAGGTGCGCCTGCCCAGCCGGCCGCAGCGACCGGACCCAGCCAGTGGGCCACCCGGTCCGCATCCAGCGATTGCGCCAGGGCGGACATGGCCGCTGTCCATCGTTGCAGCCACAGTGCCGCGTTGTCGATGCGTGCGTGGTCCATAGGCCGCCCTCACCCAGCGTGTTTTCTGGATAACTCGCGCAGGCGCTGCCAGCCACCCCAGCGGCGGGCATTGGCGTTCGGCCACCAGTACAGCGCTGCCGCACCGAGCGCTACGCACAAGGCCAGCGCGCATCCGGCCAGCCATGGCCACGCCCGGGCATGCGGAGGCGCCAAGTCCGAGAGCTGGGTATCGCTGTCCGCCCCACCTGGCACCAGCGTGACGCTGACGTTTTCGTAGGTCAGCCCTTCTACGCTGTGCATCACCAGCGTCTTGATGCTGGGCACCAGGCTGGTCAGATCGCTACCGATGCGAAACTTGATGAATACCGCAGCGCTGGAGGGTTTGACCGAGGCGGCCAGCGGGTCGTTGTTGGGAAGCACGATCTCCACATCGGCGGCGATCACGCCATCGATATTCGACAAGGTCTGCGACAACTGCTGCGACACCCCGTAGATGAAACGCACGCGTTCTTCGGTGGGTGTGGAGATCAAGCCGTCCTTCTTGAACATCTCGCCGAGATTGGCATGCCGCTCGTGCGGCATGCCATGCGCGCGCAGCACTTGCAACGAATACGACACCTGATCGTGCGGCGCGTTGATCGCCCAGGTCTTGCCGTTATCGGGCGTGACCTTGTCCGCATCCACACCGGCGGTGAGCAGCACGGCGAGCATTTCGTTGGCGTCGTTCTCGGTCAGCCCGGAATAGAGCTGCTGGTCGCAGCCAGACAGCAGCAGTGCAAGCAGCAACACCACCAGATATCTGAGCTTTCGCATGCTATTGGTTCTTGAACAGTGTCTGCACGGCGTTCTTGCCCGATTGCGCCACGCCGACGCTGACATTGAGGTTGAAGCCGACCATCGTCAGCTCGTGCATCAGCTTCATTTGTTGCGACGCCATTTCCTGCAGACCCATGGTCGGCGCCTGCATGCTGAAGGCATCAATATGCTCGGTGATGGTTCGCACGCCATCGTTCTGCACGTCGACCATCCGGCTCATCATGCTCGGCTCTCCCACGCGCTGCATGGCTGGCGGCAGCGGGCTGGAGGACTGCATCAACGCCTGGAAGCGGTTGACGAGTGCCTGGCTCGGTGCCGCCGTCGGCGATACCGCGGGCGTGGATAGGCCGGTACTGGCAGTGATCGGTGCAACAGGAGGAATGAGCGTCATGACATGTTCCTCAGGCGGGGCAACAGCTGGGTCAGGCGCGCAGATACTGCGCGTTGGGAACTTCCATTGGCGCGGCGGATTCGGTCGTCGATTCCGATTGCGTGGGTGCCGGGGTGTAGCGCCCTGACAGCGCCTTGACCAGGCCAACGGCGTCGGCATCGGCGTCCTCTTCGATCAGACCGTCTGCAATGCCATGCCATGACGGGTCGCCCACCGCAAACAGGCAGCACGCATACAAGGCCTTGCACAACGGCTTGGAGCCGGCATCGGCCTCAAGCTCACGCAGCAGGCGCGCACCCTCCATATAACTACCGCGCTTGATCGCAATCCAGGCATCGAAGGTATCCAGCGCCTTCAGCTCCGGCCGCAACACCCGCACTGCGGCCAGCACCGCTGTGGCCTCTTCGAGTTTTTCGTGGGTCAGCCCCACCGTGATCAGTTCGATCAGCCCACTCACGACCGGACCGGGACATTCAATCTTTTCCATACCGCACCTCGTCATTCAATGGCTGTGGACAGCATGCGTGGGTAACGCTACGCGTGCGTGCCGATCAAAACTTTTCAGAAGCGAACATCGGAATGCCATCGCGAACAAACACACTCGGCTTCGTGCACCCATGCACACGTTCGCCTTGGAAGCGGATCGGCTGGCGACGCCTCAACCAGAATTGGCCTGCAGCACCAGCGGCCGGAGATCGCCATGTCGGATGAGAAGACCGAGAAGCCGACCGAAAAGAAACTGAAGGATGCGCGCAGGGATGGGGAAATCCCGATCAGCCCGGACGTCACTGCCGCCGCAGTGCTGTTGGCCGCGCTGTTGGTGATCAAACTGGCAGGCAGCTATTTCGTGGAACACATGCAGGCATTGATGTCGATCGGTTTCGATTTCAACGCCAATACGCGCGATGCAACGGCCATGCACCGGGCGCTCGGTCGCATCGGCATCCAGGCTGTGTTGCTGACGCTGCCTTTCCTGGTGGCGTGCCTGGCCGCCGGATTGCTCGGCACCTTTCTGCAGACGGGTATGAATGCCTCGCTCAAACCGGTGGCGCCCAAGTTCGATTCGCTCAATCCTGTGAACGGCGTCAAGAAACTCTTTTCGTTACGAAGTCTCATCAACCTGCTCAAGCTCGGCGTCAAGGCCCTTTTGATCGGTGTGGTGCTGTGGTACGGCTTGCGTGCACTGATGCCGGCGATCATCGGGCTCGCCTACCAGCCGACGCCTGACATCGCCCAGATCGGCTGGCGGGCGCTGGGCATTTTGTGCGCCTTGGCGGTACTGGTGTTCATGCTGATCGGTGCAGCGGACTGGAGCGTGCAGCACTGGCTGTTCATTCGCGACAAACGCCAGAGCAAGGATGAGCAGAAGCGCGAACACAAGGAAAGCGAAGGCGATCCGGAATTGAAGGGAAAGCGCAAGGAAATCGCCAAGGAACTGGTTTTCGGCGACCCGCGCGAGCGCGTCGCCAAGGCCAAGGTACTGGTGGTCAACCCGACCCATTACGCCGTCGCGCTGGCCTACGAAGCGGACGGTTTCGGTCTGCCGCAAGTGGTTGCCAAGGGCGTGGACGATGGTGCGCTGGAACTGCGTGCCTACGCGCACAACCAGGGCATTCCGATCGTGGCCAATCCGCCGTTGGCGCGTGCGCTGCACGCGGTCGAACTGGGCGACGCGGTGCCCGAATCGCTGTTCGAAACGGTGGCAGTGGTGCTGCGCTGGGTCGACGAGCTGGGCCGCGACAACGATGACGGCAGCGGTCCGCTGCCATGCTAGGAGATCGCATGCGCCTGACACGGTATTTCGCGTACACCGGTGAAGTGGCGATCGCCGCCTTGGTGGTGGCGGTGATCGGCTTGATGATCCTGCCGCTGCCCACCCCGCTCATCGACACGCTGCTGGGCATCAACATCACCCTGAGCGTGGTGTTGCTGATGGTCACGATGTATGTGCCCGACTCGATCTCGCTGTCGTCGTTTCCCTCGTTGCTGCTGTTCACCACGCTGCTGCGGCTGTCGTTGAACATCGCCTCGACAAAATCGATCCTGCTGCATGCCGAGGCGGGCCACATCATCGAGAGCTTCGGCGAGCTGGTGGTCGGCGGCAACCTGGTGGTGGGCCTGGTGGTGTTCCTGATCATCACCACGGTGCAGTTCATCGTGATCGCCAAGGGCTCCGAGCGCGTTGCCGAAGTTGGCGCGCGTTTCACGCTGGATGCGATGCCCGGCAAGCAGATGAGCATCGATGCCGACCTGCGCGGCGGCAATCTGAGCGCAGACGAAGCACGCAGCAAACGCGCGCGGCTGGCCATCGAGAGTCAACTGCACGGCGGCATGGATGGCGCCATGAAGTTCGTCAAGGGCGACGCCATCGCCGGCCTGGTGATCACCATGGTGAACATCCTGGCCGGCATCGTGGTGGGCGTGACCTACCACGGCATGAGCGCAGGCGAGGCGGCAAACCGCTTTGCGATCCTGTCGGTCGGCGATGCGATGGTGTCGCAGATCGCCTCGCTGCTGATCTCGGTGGCGGCCGGCGTCATGATCACCCGCGTCGCCAACGAGAACGAGACCAAGATCAGTTCGCTGGGGCTCGACATCGGCCGTCAGCTCACCAGCAACGCGCGCGCCTTGATGGCGGCCAGCGTGTTGCTGGCCTGTTTTGCGTTTGTCCCGGGATTCCCGGCGGTGCTGTTCCTGCTGCTGTCGGCTGCGGTGGGCGCCGGCGGCTATACGATCTGGCGCAAGCAACGCGACGTCAGCGGCACCGACCGGCCCAAGCTGCCATCGACCAGCCGCAAGGGCGCCAAGGGCGATGCACCGCACATCCGCAAGAGCGCGCCGGATTTCGCCTCGCCGTTGTCGATGCGCCTGTCGCCGCAACTGGCTGCGCGGCTGGACCCGGCGCTGCTGGATCAGGCGATCGAGAGCGAGCGCCGGCAGCTGGTGGAACTGCTGGGCCTGCCGTTTCCGGGCATTGCGATCTGGCAGAGCGAATCCCTGCAGGACCTGCAGTACGAAGTCTTGATCCACGACGTGCCGGAAACCCGCAGCGCGTTGAGCGACACCGCGGACCTGCAGAAAGCGCTGGCCCAGCAGGCCATCGCGCCGCTGCACGCACGTGCGCACCTATTCGTCGGCATCCAGGAGACTCAGTGGATGCTGGAACAGGTGAGCGCGGACTATCCCGGGCTGGTTGCAGAGGTCAACAAGGCCATGCCCGCCCAGCGCATCGCCGACGTATTGCGACGGCTGCTGGAAGAGCGCATCCCGGTGCGCAACATCAAGAGCATCCTGGAGAGCCTGGTGGTGTGGGGACCGAAGGAGAAGGATCTGCTGATGTTGACCGAATACGTGCGCTGCGATCTTGGCCGCTATCTGGCGCACACCGCGACCGCAGGCACCGGGCAGCTGCCTGCGGTGATGCTCGACCACGCGGTGGAACAGTTGATCCGGCAGTCGATTCGCGCCACTCCGGCAGGCAATTTTCTGGCCCTGCCACCGGAGCAGGCCAATCAGCTGGTCGAGCAGGTGGAACGCATCGTCGAAGATCAGGCGCGGCATCCATTGGCAGTGGTCGCATCGATGGATGTGCGGCGTTATGTCCGTCGCATGATCGAGGCCCGGCTGAACTGGCTGGAGGTCTATTCGTTCCAGGAACTGGGCGCAGACGTGCAGCTGCAGCCGATCGGTAGAGTGGTGGCCTGATGATGCGCAAGCCACCGGTCCGCCACGTGCGTATCCTGCCGATCGCCGGTGTACCGCTGCAGCCGCATGCAGCGCCCACACCGGTGCGTACGGCGCAGCGTGTCAGCTTTGTACAACTGCGCCGACGCCTGAGCAGCGTGCTGCCCGGATTGCCGGACATGGTCTCGCCGGAGGATGGCGACGACGATCTGCCGATGCCCGAAGCGGAGGATGCCGCAAGCGACAGGCCAGACCCCGCGCCGCTGCCAAGCGCACAACTCCGCCCGGATGACGGCAATCGTCGACAGATCGCTCGAGGTGATGACAGCGATGCATTGGGCCGGCAGATCGCCACCGAGTGGATCCGCACCCAACGCGCGCAGATGGCCATCCATCACATCGCGCTGCGGGTGGCCGAGTTTTGCAATGCCACGCCGGTGCGCGGGGCAGGGATCTGGGAGGCGTGGCTGGAGATCAATCACGACATTCTGCCGCAGACCACCTTGTTCTTGCGGCTTTCGCCAGACCAGCTATCGCTTCGCTTTGACAGCGGCTCGCCCGAGACGCGCGAGGTACTTTGCAATGGAAGAAAACGCTTGGATACCGCATTGAAGACTGCGCTTAGCGACACGCTCCAGATCAGCATCGAGGTCGTTTAGCGCCGCCCACGCCGCACAAATGCCACGCCTGTGCGCGGCTCAGGGAGCTGGGAAGCATCTCTGGAGTCAATTGCGCCATCCTGCCGTAGACAACGTTGTCCTTGCGGCTTTCGCCAGACCAGCTATCGCTTCGCTTTGACAGCGGCTCGCCCGAGACGCGCGAGGTACTTTGCAATGGAAGAAAACGCTTGGATACCGCATTGAAAACTGCGCTTAGCGACACGCTCCAGATCAGCATCGAGGTCGTTTAGCGCCCCACAGGCGGTAGAACAGCCATATCGAGGTAACCCGCTTTGTCAACCGAGCCGAGCCCTACGCCAACGGCACGCGACTTGTCGCAAGCGTTGACCCACGTGCCTGCCGCGCGCGCGCAGCTCAGCAGACTGCTGTGCGACCCGCGTACTGCCCGGCATTGCGGCTTCACCACGCAACGTCGCGGCATCCGGGCTGCGGAAGCCGCGCGGCTACAGCTGCAGTTCGAGTGCGGCAGCCTGGAGTTGCGGATCGCCGCACGCGACGGCCTGGCGCAGCTGTTGAACGAAGCCGACGACGCCCTGCGTGCTGCGATCGCCGGTGTGCTGTTGGGCGATACGCTGCATGCCTTCGCAGCGCTCGGACTGGGGACTGCCGAGGTCGTCGCCTTCGAACGCTGTGCGCAGGTAGCCGATTGCTTGGAGATCGGCATCACGCTGGGCGGCATCGACGCGATCGCGCAGACCGCCAGCCCGCTCTTGCTTGCCGCGCTGCAAACCGCGACCGCTGCGCTGGCGACACCATCGCCACTGCCGGCCTGGCTGAGCGCATTGCGGCTGAGTACGCGCCTGCGCATCGGCCAACGCACGGTAACGGCGACGCTGCTGCAATCGCTGCGCCCCGGCGATGTGCTGCTGCATGCGCTTGCCCCGGCTCCCGTCCGCAGCGGCGAGCTGCGGTGGGGCATGCCGGGAGGTGCGGTGTTGCGCGCGCCGGTACGCCTGAACCTGCAACAGATGATTCTGGAGACCGCCCCCACCATGCAGCACGATACGTCCGAGTCCGATACCTCCGCGTCCACCACCGATGTGGCGGCACTGGAACTACCCGTCCAACTGGAAGTGGATCAACTTGCGCTGTCCCTGTCGGTCCTGTCGGGCTTGCAGCCTGGCCAGATCCTCGAACTGTCGGTGCCGGTGGACCAGGCCGACATCCGTCTGGTCGTCTACGGCCAGACCATCGGCATCGGCAGGCTGCTGGCGGTGGGCGAACATCTCGGCGTGCAGATCCTCAGCATGTCGGAGACTCCAAATGCAGATGCCTGATGTCGGCTCGCTGCTGCTGGTGGTCATCATGCTGGGGCTGCTGCCCTTCGCAGCGATGGTGGTCACCTCCTACACCAAGATCGTGGTCGTGCTCGGCTTGCTGCGCAATGCCATCGGTGTGCAGCAGGTGCCGCCGAACATGGTCCTCAACGGTGTCGCGTTGCTGGTGTCGTGCTTCGTGATGGCGCCGGTGGGCATGGAGGCGTTCAAGGCTGCGCAGAACTACAGTCCCGGTGCCGACAACAGCCGCGTGGTGGTGTTGCTCGACGCCTGCCGAGAACCGTTTCGGCAGTTCCTGCTCAAGCACACGCGCGAGCGCGAGAAGGCGTTTTTCATTCGCTCGGCGCAGCAGATCTGGCCCAAGGACAAGGCCGATACGCTCAAGCCCGACGATCTTCTCGTGCTGGCGCCGGCATTCACGCTCAGTGAGCTGACCGAGGCATTCCGTATCGGATTTCTGCTGTATCTGGTGTTCATCGTGATCGATCTGGTGGTGGCCAATGCGTTGATGGCAATGGGTCTGTCGCAGGTGACGCCGACCAATGTGGCCATTCCGTTCAAACTGTTGTTGTTCGTGGCGCTGGATGGTTGGTCCATGCTGATCCACGGGCTGGTCTTGAGTTATCGGTGACGCCATGGACCATGACGATCTGGTGCGATTCACTTCCGAAGCCTTGCTGCTCTGCCTCAAGGTGTCGTTGCCGGTGGTCGGTGTCGCTGCGCTGGCTGGGCTGCTGATCGCCTTCATCCAGGCAGTGATGTCGCTGCAGGATGCGTCGATTTCGTTCGCGCTCAAGCTGGTGGTGGTGGTGGCCGCCATTGCGGTCACCGCGCCCTGGGGCGCGTCGGCAATCATGCAGTTCGGCCAGGCGCTGATGCAGGCGGCGTTCCCATGATCCGGCGCATCTCGTCAGGCGCTGTGCCGCCGTCGTTGCCCACCGCGCACGGCGCATCGCACCACCACGCCGATGGGTCGCACGCTGGCACTGCCGTGCAGCCGCTGGCGGATGCGGCACCGCATGCACCGCGTCTGCGCGCGGCTCCGCCACGCCGGCGGCGGCGGGGCATGCGGGCGCTGGAAGGGCAGGACGACGAACTCGACGCCACCGAGCTGGAAGAAGCCGAAGCGGCACGCATCTCGGCGCTGCGCGGCCGCGTCAGCATCGCCGTCCCGCAGTCGCAAGGCCAGGGGCAAAGCCAGGACAATCAGCACGGCGATGGCGGTCACGCCTATGCCGGCGATCCGCACGCGATGCCACGGGCAAGCGCCTCGCCGGTACGCGTGGACGACACTGTGCGTGCGGATGTCCAGGCAGTCATCGATCGGTATGCGGCAACGCGCGCCGCCGACCAGACGGTTAGACAACACGCCCTCACCGCTGCGTTCGTGGAGTTGGGCGAAATCGGCGCTGCCCATCCGGCCGCCGCACCGCTGACCACCATGGTCTGGATGTTGATGCGCGAGCACCTGCAAGCGGGCCGGACCGATACCTTGGCCGAAGGCATGGAAACATTGCGCAAACGCCTGGTGGACATGGTGCGCGCGCAACCCGAATGCGCACCGGCGCTGCGTAGCTATTATTTGCTGCTGCCGCTCATGCTGATCAGCGCTGGAAAACCGCGCAAACCCGCTGATTGCGCACGCGGCATCACATGTTTGAACGCGCTGCTGATGGAACACCACGATGGAACTGCCCAGGGGATTCGCGCATGACCATGCAACTTCGCATACTGACGGGAATACACGCCGGCGCACGATTAGATTTGCAGCCAGGCAGCTATACGTTAGGCGCCGATTCCCAAGCCGAGATCCGGATAGAAGACTGGCCTGGTTGCTCGCTTATCATCGAGGTGGATGCAGATGGTCAAGCTCATTATCGCAGTGACGCGTTGCCAACGGCTCCGTTTGTTGGGTTGCATCCAGTACGTTTTGGTCCGCTGGTGCTCTGCATCGGCGACGCTGCGGCCGAGTGGCCGGACGACGTCGCGCTGCTGGAGAGGTTGCTGTCCCCCGTCGCCGCGCCTGACGCGCCTCCGGCCCGCAAGTCCAGGCGCACTGCGATGCGCGCAGTGGTGGGCGCCATGCTAGCGCTGGCCGCCGCAGCGTTGCTGCCGTCCCTGCTGCCGGCGTTTCTCTCCCATGCCGCTCCCACGCCCAGCCAGGACAACCAGCTCCACCAGGTCGCCTCCGTGCTGAAACGGCTGGGCCTGCGTGAAGCCCGTGTAGAGCAGGTCGGCACGCACGTGCGCGTCGAGGGGCTGGTGCCGAGCAGCGCAGATGCGGCACGCCTGCGCGCACAGCTGCACCGCTACCAACATGCGGCCACGGTCGATGTGGTGGTGGTGGATGAGGTGCTGGCGACCTTGCGCGACACCTTGGCCGACCGCGATCTGAGCGTGCGCTACGACGGGCAAGGGGTGTTTTCTATCGCCGGCAGCAGCGACAACGCGGAGCGCGCAATCGGCAGGATCGCCGACCTGCGTAGCGATCTGGGCCCGGAGATCCGCAAGCTGCATGTGGACATCACCCAGCAGGACCCGTCGGTAAAACCGCCTTCGAACTACGACGCCGCCCTGTTGGTCGAAGGCCTGAATTACGTGGAGACACCGGACGGCACCAAGCACCTGACTTCCCTGCCGCAGCAAGCGGCGCCATGAGAACCGCACCATGTTCGATGCCATGACCGATACGGTCACCCAGGATATGAACAAGCTCCTGCAGACAAAGGCGCTGGATGTCTCCGGTGAGCGACTACGCGACATCGAGGCAGCGCTGCACACGACAGCGCAACAACTGCGTGTGCACTGGTCCGCAGCGAGCGATCAGGCCACGCGCAACGATTTCACCGTCTTGCACGACGGCATCAATGCCGCGCGCGAGATCGTCGCGCACGTTGCGGGAATGCCTTGACCATCGATTTCTTGGTCGTTCCGACCAGGTAAAACGCGCCTGCAGGCGCTCCACGTTACTTCTCTTTAGCTAAGGAGTATTTACATGACGACTGATTTACAATCGATAGGGCCGCGACTTGGCCAGGGCGGGGATCTGTTTAAATCAGACCTCTCAAGCCGGTGGGACAATCACGCCACCACCCAGACTTCGGAAAATCAGATGGATAGTCTGATGGGTGGCGTTGGCAGTTCAGCGGCAGCACAGGAGCGCATGAACAACTATCTGACCGCGAAGAAGAACGAACTTGACTTCAACGTGGCGCTCAATAAATTCATCGGCAAGGCAGGCGACAACGCGAAGCAGCTGGTTGGCAATTAATAGGCCCTGACATGACGCAGGGCCGGTGGATGGCCCTGCGCATGTCGTACGACAGATGAGCAGCACCCGATTCGAAGGGATCGTTCACCAGATGTGCGAAGCACTGGACCTGCCGGATGTGCAGGCGGTGCTGAGCAGTCGTGTGCTCTGGGTAGAAGGGTTTGAAGTCTATCTGCACACGCCTGCCGCGCCGGCCGACGATGACGCACAGCAAGTGCCGGAAGAAGAAGCATTGTACCTGCGCATCTCCTACGGCCTTGCTCCTGCGGGACGGACCTTGACGGTCTTCAGGCTGTTGCTGGAAGCCAATTTATCGGTGTACGCACAGGACCAGGCGCAACTGGGATTGAACGACGCCGGCGTGATCGTTCTGGTGGTGCGGGTTCCCCTGGACGACGATGTCGACGGTGCATGGATCTGCGATCTGCTCGCCCACTATGCCGAGCATGGCCGGTATTGGAACAACAACATCTTCATTGCACACGACGAAATGTTCGAAGGAATCGCGACGGGAAATTATCTTTGGCTACGTGCGTGAGGTGATCGGCCTTGCATGCATGCCGACTCAGAGAAATGCACTACTGCGCAGTACGGTGTTGAAGCCTTGCGCATCCGTTGCGCGATAGTACATCGCAACGGATGCGCCGTGATTGCCCATCGCAGTTCTTCGTCCGCCATTCATCTCTCGCAAGGACACTTGCCAATGAGTCTCGCCATCCCCTCACATACCACTGCAAGCTTACAACCGTCCTCATTCTCCCTGTCGCAACAGCAGGTCTTGACCGCGGTCATCATGAGCATGCTGGCGTACTGCATGCAACGCATGTTCATGGACATGATGCAGCCACAGGATCAGCCGTCCAATGACGGTCAGCCACAGGGCAACCCCACTCCAACACCATCGATGCCGCCATCGAATCCGCCCTCTTCGACCAATGCCGGCGGACAACAACACGGCAGCGGTACTGGCAATGGCAGCGGCGGCAATAACACAGGCAACGGCGGCACCTCCGGCACGGGAGTGGGCAACGGTGCATCGCCCACCACAAAGCCGAGTCAACCGGGAACCTCGCCTACCGACGGCCAGCCGGTGACGCCCGGGCCAACCGGTCCGCAGGCGCCACTTCCTCCCGGCAAGGTCGTCACTGCGCCAGCCGGAGTGCAGAACGACACCATCGTAGTGCACAAGGGCGAGGTATTCGACGGCAAGGGCCAGACTTACATCGGTGGGCCCTGCATGGGCAAGGGTAATCAAGACGAGCACCAGAAACCGCAGTTCATCGTCGAGGACGGTGGCAGCCTGTGCAATGTCCGCATGAAAGGCGGTGGCGACGGCGTGCATTTCTTGGGCAGCGGCAAGATGGTCAATTGCGTCAACGAAGATGTCAGCGAAGATGCGGTCACCATCGATGGGCAGGGCAACCGTGCGCATGATGCGGGCATCGCCGGTTGCAGCCCGGAGGTCAACGGACGTCCGAAAGTCGAGATCATCAATTGCACGTTCAACAATGCCGCCGACAAGGTCGTGCAGGACAACGGCGCTGCCGACGTGGTGATGTCGGGCGACACCGTCAACGGCGCCGGCAAGGTGTTCCGTACCAATGGTGGGCATACCGATATCGACTCGCATCTTCAGGTCGAGAATTGCGAGTTCAATCAGGTCAAGGAGGCGGTGTTCCGTACCGACGCGCCCGGCGCGACGGTGACGCTGGCAAACCTGAAGACCGATGCGCCCGACGAGGTGATTGCCCCCAACGCGTCCCAGGCCATCGGAGCGACACGTATTGGCCATAAGGCCTACAGCGGCTGACGCCGGAGTTACCCGCGCTGCGCGTCGTTTGCCCGGCGGATGCTGTGTTTGATTGCAGCATCCGCCGACTGGCTTGTGCCGTGCGCCGTAACCCAACAAATGTTCGCTAGCCCGCTTTTCGCTAGCCTGTTCGCAGTCCTGTCAAAAGTGCACCCAGGTCGGGAGTCGACAGGGACTGGGGACAAAACCCAAGCAAGCCAACGTGCTGTGAGCAAAGAATTTTCACGGCCTGCTTCCGGCCGGCGAGTTCGCTTCAATTCCTTCCGGCCAGCAGATCGCGGTACCACTATATTGCTTCGGATGAATGTCGAAATCTTCCAGATCCGCATCATCACTAGCGGTAAGCGGGTGAAAAGTAAGCGGGTGGGGTGGATAACCTCCCTTTTTTTTACGCTGGCCACACTGCGTATTTTGGACGGCAGGTGAATAGACATGAGAATTCCCCTCTCCGAATTATCCGGGCCGACGCAACCTGCCGCGTCTGAATCAGGTGACATACATGACAGAGGCCAGTCATCTGAACCTTCCACTGCGCCCAGCTTTGCAAGCATGGCCATGCCGCAATCGCCGGAGCTATCAGGGCTGAGGGCATCCTTGGGGGCGCGTCCCGGCAGGCCTCGAAACAGGGGCGGCGATCCATCCGTTGGAGACCACGAGATCCTGCAAAGAGGCGGAGATTCATTTTTCGATCGGTATGAGATGGTGCAACCAGACGGAGACCCATCTCTGCAGCATCAGCCGTTGCGGATGGGCGAATATCCAACTGTGGAGCAATATCAGACCTCGTCAATGGGCGAATTTCCATTCGTGGAGCAAGATGAGACGCTGCGAATTGGAGAATACCCCTCTGTGGAGCAACATGCGCTGCAGCAGATCAACGACCATGGGCGATTTCCCGGTGCCGCTGCAACGCATGTGGCACACCAGCAGCTCGATTCGTTGCTCGGCGATCTCGGCACCTCCGATGCGGATCAGAAGCGCATGAACAACAGGATCACCATGCTCAAGAACGACCTCGATTTCAACGTATCGCTCAACAAGTTCATCGGCAAGGCCGGCGACAACGCAAAATGCCTGGTCGGTCAGTAACTGCCTTTGACATGATGCAGGGTAAGTCCATCGCCCTGCGCGTGTTGCACGGCAGATAAGCAACACCCGATCCGAAATGATCGCCCGGCAGATGTGCGAATCATTGAACCTACCGGGTGCGCAGGCGGTGCTCAGCTGAGCCGTGCTGGGTGAAGCCTATCTGCTCGTGCCCCAAGCCCAGACCGGCCGCGACGCACCGCAGGCGCTGGAAGAAGACACAATCCACCTGCGCATCTGCTACGACGTTGCTGCTACCGGACCGAGCTTGATGGTTCTTCGGCTGTTGCGCGAGCCCAATCTGTCGGTGTACGCGCAGGACCAGGCGCAACTCGGATTGGACGATGCGGTGGTCATCATGCTGATCGTGCGCGTTCCTTTGCACGATGACATCGACCTGTAACGCGCGACCACGCAAACACATCACCGGCTGCAGCGGGCGCCTGGCGCGCACGGGGAGCGCCAGCAAGCGACAGACGCAGCGGCGTCTGCGTCTGTCGTTGCGGCGCGCCATGCGCCAGTCGATCAACTACCAGCCCCATCGCTCACGGCCGGCCGCTTTCCCATTGGCGAAGTTCCTCGCTCTCGTGCAATGCGCGCCTGAGCGTCTTTAACTCGGTCTCCAGTGTGCGGGTCAGGTCGTTGCGCGGCACGCCGCCGAGCATCGCCGCCTGCCCAGCGTGCAGGTGATCGAGCACGGTGTCGATGGTCGCCGTCGAGATGGACTGCGTCTGGATCTCCGTGCGCAATATCTCCAAGGCGTCACGCAACACGCTCTGGGCCAGCGGCCCTGATGCAAGCGCAAGCTGCTCCCCTTCCTCCATGGCGCGCGTAATTGCTGCCGGTGTCGGCCCTGAAAACATCGTGATCGCTTCATCAATGGGTTCGGCCAGCGCCTGAAGCGTGCGTGCGATGGTGCGTCGATACTTGGTTGCTGCGACGGCACGTTCCTGATCCAGTCGTGTCGCCTGGGTGGTGTTGGCACCGTTCTTGGCCTTCAGCGCATTCCAGACCGTATCGTTGAACAGGGTCTGCGCCGCCTGTTGCAAGACCGTTGCGTTGGAGTTGGCGGCTTCGCCGGCAACCGCCCCGCTTTCGTTTCCACCACGCAAGGGTGCAGCGATCAGGCGGCTGGCGCCAAGCGAGGCAATATTGCCCATCACGTTACTGAGCATATGGCGGCTCAACAGATCGCGTACCGCAGTGGTCATCGCGTTCGTGGTGCTCAAGGCCTGTTTGGCCAACGCCAGGCCTTCCACTGCGGTCTCCAGCAAATAGTTGGGGAAACGCACGGCGCTGGACCATTGCGCAGGCCGACGCTCGTTGTCCGGCAATGCCAGCGCAAACAGGTTCAACCGCTGCTGTCCGCCAAGCAAGTCGGGCACGCTCATCTGCCCGGTACGCGCAACGGCCTTGCCGGTTTCGAGCATCGCCTTCTGCACGACCCCGGCCCCGCCAACGGCAAGCATGCTCAACCCCAGTTGGCCGGCCGGGGTGCGTGTGCCCGGGTCGTCGGAGGTCCGTCGCGCTGCATTGAATCCGGCGTTGATCGTGGGCTTGAGCAACAAGGTGTCCAGGGACTTGTCGTCCAGGGTCGATTGCCATTGGGTGACGCCGGCACGCAGGTCGTAGGTGTGCGCCTTGAGCTCGGGGAGCGTTGCGGTGTTGCCCTCGCCGGGGCGCGTGAACCGCTTGCCTTCGGCGGTGATTTCCAGCAAGACCGGCGGCGGATCGGGCACCAGGATCTTGGGATCGATTGCCTGGAAACGCGGCAAGTTGGCGACGCGTGCGCGCCGATCCATTGCCGGGATCAGTAGCGTATCGCTGGTGTAGGACGCCAGACCCGCCACCGCACCGGAAAGGGTCGCATTGCTCAGCGTCTCCGATCCAGGCGCACGCGTGCCGTCATAGACCGCGCCTGCCGCGAGACCGACCGGGCTGCGCATCGCGCCCACGATGAAGGCCTTGAGGCATTCGTAAGCGATCGGCAGCGATGCCTCTGCGCCTGCCGCCTTCATATCGCCGACGACCTGGTAGCCGCTATCCGGGCCGAACGCAGCGACGCGTTCCTGCACGCGTGCATCAGCCCATTCAAGATATGCGGCCTCCAGGGTTTCCTGCTCCTGGGAGGGATCTGCAAACGGCAGTGCACCCAGGCGCATACGTATCTGTGTCTTTATACGGTCGACCGCCAGTGCGCTGCGCTCGGCGTAGGTCGCATCGGCAGCGGACGTGACCGATGACGCGTCGTCGAGCGAGGCCAGCGTCATGCGAGCGCTATAGAACGTGGCATCAGAGATGTCCGAGCGCTGTGACGCGTCAAGGGACGTCTCGGTGCGGATTGTGTCGGCCGGCGTGCGACGGGAAAGCGCAGCGCGACGGCCGCGTAGCCCAGCGCCTGGCGAGGACAGGCCTTCCAGCGGCCCCGATGGCAACCGTGCCTGTTGCGATACGGTGGGTTCTTCTACGTGCGGTTGATGTGCGTGAGCGGCAGACGCCTGGCGGACATCTGAAGCGGTGCTATCGCGCGTGAGCTTCATGAGGCCACCTCGGCCGCACTGCCGGTCTGTGACACCAGTGCGTCCAGCACCACGCGGGCGACCACTTGCCCGCGGTCCAGCGCGGCGGCCACAGCGTCGGGCGTGCGCTCGAGCAGCAACGGACAGACACATAGCAGACCAAGATCGGAGAGCGTGAGCCGCCAGCCGTAGTGCGTCAGCAGTTGTTCCTGCAGCGCCAACAGGGTTACCACCTCATCGCGATCGAGTTCGCGTGCGGCCAGTGGCAGGATCACTTCCGGAAACGCCGTCAGCTCGCCCTGCTGCATCTGCGTATGAACGCGGCACAGCATGCCTGCGGGCCCAAGGATGGTTTCGCCTTCACCGAGTCGCTGCGCAAGCTCGCCGGGCAATCCGAGATGGGCGCCAAGACCGATGAAGAACGCGGTGTTCGCGCTGTGGTGACTGTCTGATTCCAACGTCATCTGAAAAACTCCGGTAGAAAATGGACTGCGTTGCCAATGCGTCACTTCATTAGCAAACAGTGTCTTTCTCCGGATAAACACCCGAGCAAGGTGCAGCGAACCAATCGCGCTGCACACGAAGTTGGCCGGCTGGAAAGAGCGCAACCGAGACCTGTGTCATACCTCCTGCACCTAGGCGCCAACGTAAATGGTTGGCCCTAGAAGCAGTCGTAACAGAATGTGCGTGCCAGTGGTCTGCATGGGCCCGCAGGCCAACGACAGTCAGTTAATCCAGGCTTCCGATCTTGGGCCGAAGTATGAGGCGCGTGCTGGCCGGGCTGGTGCGCAGTAGTAGTAGCCAGTGTCCGGGTGACCTGTATCGAAAACGGCAGGCAATTTTGTGGCAAGGCGACCGTCGCTTGGGCGCAGGCGTCGCTCCTTCCGCTAGTGCATTAACCAATCGCCTACCCTGGCAGAGTGCCAAAATGCCGTCTGCTCCATTTATTATTTTCTATCGTTCTGGCGCTTTGATGATGCGCATCTTTTCGCGGGGTGGCCAGGCGCTCCTCGCACATCTACGCCACACGCTGAGCAGGCGCAGATGCATGCACCGCAGACGCCGCCGCAACGATCGATTGCCACGCACACCCACGCTGGACCAATCCACGCGGCACGTGCTCAGGCATCGTCCCGCCCGGTCACCGCGCCCGACGCCACCTTCCGCATCACCGTTGAACGCCGCGACGCCATCGATAAGCAAATCTGAGGCGGCGCTCGCTTCGAACATGCGGGCTGGCTTCGAGACTGCCAT
Organism: Xanthomonas sp. NCPPB 4467; assembly: GCF_041475665.2. Classification (NCBI taxonomy): domain Bacteria; kingdom Pseudomonadati; phylum Pseudomonadota; class Gammaproteobacteria; order Lysobacterales; family Lysobacteraceae; genus Xanthomonas; species Xanthomonas sp. NCPPB 4467. Next base: position 566,006 of record NZ_CM191260.1, read on the forward strand.
GAATCTAGCGCAAGAAGAGACTGCAAGACGGCTACAGAATATTATCAAGCGTCTTGTCGGTGGAGAGCCAGTAGTTAAGGTGGTATATGAAGCCGTCCAAGGCGATATACGGCATGACGCAAAGGCATTCATCGACACGCCAAGGCTTTTGGTTGAGAAATATCCGACGTCGGGAGACAGCCAAAATTAGCGGAAGGGTCGATAATTAAGAGCGGCTAACAAAACGTAGCGAGCAGTCGTCAGGTGGGTGTGGACGGCGCGGAGGAACCGGAGTGTACGGGTGGTACATGAGGATTCCGAGCACCGGCCGCGCCCGCCTGGCGGCTGCACAGTAGTTTTGTTAGCGGCTCTAAGTGTCTTCCATCATTGCATGGAGGGATTGCTACGCGAGCGTGCCAGGAGCGGCTAAAAAACCTGGCGAGCAGTCGTCAGGTGGGTATGGACGGGGCGCTCAGAACCCGAGCAAGGGCCGCGCCCGCCTGACGCAGAACGCAGTCCTGTTGTGCGCCGCTTCACCCGGGAATGGGAGAGGATGCCAACCGCAGCAGCTTCGTGGCGCTGGGGGGCGACACCTGTCTCTGGAGTGCGGTCGACTGCCGGCATAAAGACAGCCGCACGACGCCGAAGTCTCAAAAGTCGACCATAAACTCACCGAACGGGCGCCGCTAATATCGCGATTACGCGCGCAAAACGACGCCACTGTTCCAGACCAGTCATTCACAACGACCTGGCGACGTGACTAGCGTTGCCCTACAGCAGCAGACAAGCCGACTGCGCTCACCGCCAGGCGGGCGCAGCCGATGCTCGGCGGGGCATGTACCGCAGGTTCCGAATGCGCCGTACATACCTCCGATGACAACTACTTGCCACGTTCTGTGAGTCGTGCCAAAGGTGGAAAAGTTCTCTGGCAACACCTACTTGGCGAATCGAACGATCCTCGCGATTGTAAGTTACTGGCGCACCGTCATCGTCCGAGAGCGACCACTATCGACGGCGCCCACCCCTCAAGCCCTTGAGATTTTCCTTGGTATCCGCCTCGAAGTTGTCGGCGATTCCCCTTGGAATATTCTGTTTTCCTAACGGTACTCCGCCTGCATTTTCGAGATTCTGGCGGATGTCGCCATCTTTCCTCTGTTTATCCAGTTGGATCTCTTCATAATGCAAGCCTGCCAAAACAGGAATTTTCAGCATTTCAACCGATTTACTAATACTGCTACCTACTAAATAACCTTTGACTCCATCAATGGGCTTTTGCCGCTCTGCTGCCCCCTTGCCTCCTCCCTTGGTTACACCCCCGGTCGAGCCCTTGGTTGCCCCCTTGGTCGCACCTTCGGTTGCACCCTCGGTCGAGCCCTTGGTTGTCCCCTTGGTCGCACCTTCGGTTGCACCCTTAGTGACACCCTTTGTTGCGCCCTCGGTCGCGCCCTCGGTTGCCCCCTTAGTTGCCCCCTTGGTCGCGCTCTCGCTTGCCACCTTGGCTGCGCCCTCGGTAACCCCTTTGGCTACCCCCTTGGCCGCGAGCCTGGCCGTGGGCCCACCGACAGCGCCCACTACCGCCCCAGCCATGTTGATGCCGGCGAGTTTCCACGCGAGCGACATGTTGCCACCTTGCATTGCGGTGTCGATCACCTGCGCTGCCTGCGCTTCGCTCTCCAATGCCAGCGCGGCTGCGTCGGCCACCTCACCGATGATGGGGATGCCGTTCAGTGCACTTAGCCCGACAGAGGCCCAGTCCATGATCTTGCTGTCCCACTTGAGGAACTCGTGTAATCCCTTACCAACGGTGCCGATATCCTTTTTCTTCTTCTTGATATCGGGTTGATCGGCCTTGCCCATCAACATGTCATCGACAGCCTTTTTCTGTTCCGGCGATGTGGCTTCGTGCGTAGGCGATGTCTCCACGGTCTTGTTGTCCGCACTCATATGATCGTAGAACTGGTGAAAGTCCTTCTGGCTGATCTTGCCTGAGTCGACGGTGTGGCCGCCACCAAAGAAGCTGTGGGGCTTCTTGTAGCCGGTGATCGAGTTGTTCAACAGGGCAAATAGTAGCGGGTCCTCCGATAGCTGCTTGGCGGCGTCGCGAACTGCGGGGTCCGCTTTATCGTCTTTGATGATCGTATCGAGCTTGTCGCGGGTCACCTCTTTGCCATCGCCGAAGAACGCGTCCTGGTGGCTGTTGATGGTGTCCAGCGTGTTGAGTTCGGGTGCGGTCAGGTGCATCTGCGATGCGGATTTCTGCAGGAAATCCGGTGTACTCATCGAACCAGAGTCTCCCGCCAAGGTCTTCCACTGATCGGGGTGCTCGCGGAAGTACTGTGCGGCGGCAATGACCTGCGGTGGGGACTTCTTGGTGTTGCTGTCGCCTTCGACCAATTGCTTGAACGCGTCCTGGTTCAGATCCTTCGGTAGATAGTCCGAGTAGCGATAGAACTCGCGCATCGCATCGCTTTCGGTCATGACCGTCGCCTGGGTCTTATCCGGGCTGTCCGACGCTACATAGTTTTGCGTGTAGCCCTTTGCTTGCTTGGTGGCGTACTCCGCTACCTGCGCGTGGCCGGCCGAGAACTTGCTGAGATCGCCGGCCTTGATCTTGCCGCCACACTTGCCATCGCCCTGCGAGCCGATGGCAAAGAACAGCCGCGGGTCTTTCTGCAGTTCCGTCAAGGCCTTCTTCAGATCCGGCGGGGTCGCGGGATCGTTGATCTTCGCATCGAGATCGGCCCACGCGACCGGCAATTGGTCCTTGTGGCGATCGAGCGTAGTGACGATCTCCAATTCGTTCTGCGTAAGCGTCCCGTCTTTCCATGTGACCGACGAGCCGTCCACCGCAGGTGGCAGTTCGCTTCCCTTCATTTTTTCGGGATTATAGGTCGCGTTCTTTCCACCCAGCTCCGTCACCTGCGGATGGCGGTCGGCAAAGTCGTAGAGGTTGGCGGCAATAAGCTTGCCGTTGCACTTGCCCTGATCGTCTTTGTGGTGTTTGCCGTGTCCCTGCGATGCCAGCGCGAAGAACAGGCCAGGGTCCTGCTGCAGGCCTTGCAGCGCTTTCTTCAGGTCCGGCGGGGTGGCCGGGTCGTTGATCTTTTCATCGAGCTTGGCGAACTCGATCGGCGTCATGTCGCGATGCGCATTGAGCGTGGAGACGATATCGAGCTGGGACTGGGTGAGCGTGCCGCCGTCCCAGGTCACCGATGAACCTTCTGCGGCAGGAGGCGGCGTGGATCCCTTCATATTCTTGGGATTGAATTCGGCATTCTTCCCGCCCAGGTCGGTCACCTGTTGATGATGGTCCGCAAAATCCCACAAATCATCTGCCTTGATCTTGCCGCCGCATTTGCCGTCTCCCTGCGAGCCGATGGCGAAGAACAGACGCGGGTCTTTCTGCAAGCCTTGCAGCGCGCTCTTCAGATCGGGAGGCGTGGATGGATCATTGATCTTGTCGTCGAGTTTTTTGAACTCAATCGGCATCTTGTCCTTGTGCTGATTGAGTGTGGAAACAATCTGAAGTTCCGATGGGGTGAGCGTGCCGCCGTCCCAGGTCACCGACGATCCCTCTACCGCAGGCGGCAGCTTGGATCCCTTGATGTCCTTGGCATCGAACGCGGTCGATAGCGTTGGCCAGGAGGTGCGTTTTTCGATCGGCTGGCTGGCTTGCATGTCGTCAGCTGAAGGCGTGGACTCCGGAATGCCGCCGCTATCTGGCTGACTGCCCGGAATCTCGCAGTCTGGCCCATTGATTGGGGCATTGCGGTAGGTGGCGGCAATCAGCCGGTAAATCTGCTGCAAGAACATGTTGTCGATCGCAAGCAACAGATCGGAGTCGTTCATGCCCGACTCGGATCCGAGCAACTCCGGGCACGACGTGTCATCCGTTGGCGGTGGAAGCGGACCGGCGTTACTCCCGGTCGAAAGCGTGTTGAGCGACATATATGCGGCCTCGCAGTGACAAAGCAGGACAGAGCGGCTGCATATGAGTACATGCTCATACGATCACACGGCATGTCTCATGCGGCGAGCACAAATGTTGCCACTCTCGCTACGGGATGCATGCGCGGATGAACTATTTTGGCGAAAAAAGCGCAAGAAAATGCGCGCAGTCGGAAAGCGTTCGAGCTGCCGTCGAGGTAAGACAGGCTTGCCCCTGGGTGCGCCCACGAGACAACGGAGCGTTGCCGTGGGCTGCGCAGGGGAGGGCACCAGTCCTCAACTGCGTGGTGACCTCACTGCATAGCGCGCTTGCCGCAGCAACTTTGGCCATTACCGCTGGTTGGACGTGGGAGCCGCAGCAGCGACTCTTCAAGAAACTGCACCGCAGCGCTTGTAGGTTGGACGTTGCTCGACTTGGCGCTGCCAGACCACTCGTCAACGGCGCCTCGGCAGCGCGTTGCGGCTAAAAAGAAGCACACGCGAGTGATCCGCATCTCTCGCCGCCGCGCCAGCTTGGAAACGCTGAGGTCGCTCGGATCATGCCAGGCCATTGTCTCTTCTGGGGACAGGGGAGCGGCGCGAGATCCTGCCAGAAGCCACAAACTACGGTGGCACCTCACCCTGGAGGCGCGCTGATTGCCTGGCCTTAGCGCTGATCCCGATGGTGCCTCTGCGTCGCCGCTGGCGCTGCATGCCCGCCAGCGCTGGTGTCGAATGTCCGCGTCGTTCGATGCCGGCAACGCTGATGCACTGCGTTGGAGCCGGGCGTCGATGCCGCAGCGCCGGTGTCCGTCATATCATGGGGTGCGAGCGCTGACAGCCCGCACTGATTGCGCCAGTGCGCCACGCGGCGCGTCCGTTGCGGACTGCGCTCAAGCCTGTGGCGAGTCGCTCCCACGTCATCGGTATCGAGGAACGTGGTGTGCCGAACAGGCCTCGACGCTGGACTCGCTCAAGGGCAGGGCGCGTCGCCCTGCCCAGGAAGCGGTCAGAGGCTGTCCGGTGCCGGCGCAGTGGCCCTGGCGTGCTGCTTGCCGCGCGCGTGCTCGATGGCGGTGCGCAGCTTGCGGGCGGCGCCGGTGACGGCAGAGGCAGTGGTTTCGGCGCTGTTGGTGGCGGCGATCGGCGGCAGACCTGCGACATGCGCTTCGATACTGCAGGTTCGATCCGCTGCGCCGCCGCGTTGGCCGTTCTCGTCGCGCAAATGCACTTCGACGCGGGTAATGTCGTTGGCAAAATGCGCCAGCTGGGCGGTGCAGGTTTTCTCGACATGTTGCACGACGGACGGGTCATGCGGCACGTGCTTGTCGGTCTGGATCTGAATCTGCATGGAGTTCTCCTTCGCGGTCATCCGCTGCGTCTGCCGCAGCGGTGACCCGATTCTGCGACAGCCCGGTGTTGCCGCAAGGTGACAAGCCGCCAGATGTTCATGCACTGGTCGGCTGGGTGGTCGCACCCTCCCGGACGCTACGCTTGCGTCCGCATGAATTGCCGGCCCGGCGGCGGGCGGCACGGTGGGGGCGGTGGCTTAAGATGCCGGCACCGCGCGGTTCTGCGCCTGTCCGATGCCTGCCTGTGTCCCGATTGCGTTTTGTGCCGTCTGCCCGTTCCAGCGTGTTGTTGCGCCTGCTGCTGTGCTATGCGTTGTGGCTGGCCTTGGCCGGGGGCGTGTTCGCCCAGGACCAGGACACATTGCTGAAGAGCGCCCAGACGCAGCTGGACACCGCGCAGAAGGTGCTTGACCAGGGCGAGGCCGGGCTGGAAAAGGCCGATACCGACCGTCTACGCAAGCTGACCGACTCAGTGGTCGGCGTCCAACGGCAGGCGCAGGAGATTGCACGTCAGCTGGATCCACCGCTCAAGCAAATCAGTTCGCAGCTGGCCGGTCTGGGTGATGTGCAGAACGGCGAAGCGCCCGACCTTAAAAAACAGCGCGAAGCGTTAAAGAAAGAAAAAAACGCGTTGGATGCAGAATTCAAACGCGCCAATCTCCTCGATTCCCAAGCCCGCGAGCTTGCCGACCGCCTGGAACAAAAACGCGCGCAGCTCTTCAGCGTGCAGCTGTCCACGCGCGCTGCCTCACCGCTGTCGCCGGCACTGTGGGCGCAGATCGCGCAGCAATGGCCGGATGACCGTACCCGTCTGCGCGGCGTGTACGACGATACAGACCAGGCGGTGCGTGCCGGCACGGCTGCCAACGGCGTTGGCGGCCTGGTGACGGGTGTGGCGATCGCGCTGCTGCTGGCCTTCCCGTTGCGCATCTTTCTGCGCCATCTGGGGCGGCGCTACGCAGCGTCGCGTGCCCCGGGCGGGCGGTTGCGACGGTCCGGTCTGGCGCTGTGGTTTCTGCTGGTCGGCACGCTCAGTCTGGGCATGGCCGCATGGGTGCTGGCCGAAAGCGTGCGTGCGATTGCCCAGGTGCCGGCCGATCTGGACGAGTTGCTGGGTGCGTTTGTCTTCATCAGCTTCATCGCGGCCTTCGTCGGCTCGCTCAGCGCCAGTCTGCTGATGAAGCACCAACCCACCTGGCGGTTGTTCCCGCTGGACGATGCCACCGTCGATCGGCTGCGCGTGCATTGCCTGGCCACCGCCGCGGTGAGCTGGTTCAGCGGCATGGCGATGAAGCTCAACGAGGTGGCGCGCACCAGTGCCGCCGCCGCCACCGCCACCGACGCGGTGGCCGCATTGTTGTATGCCGGCCTGATCCTCTCGGCACTGGCCGGCCTGAGCCTGTCGTTGCGCGCGCGCGCCGCCAGCGCCGGCGCCGCCAGCGCCGATAGCAGCGAGCCGCCACCGGTGGTCTCGCGTGGCGGCGGCGTCATCGTACTGATCCGCCTGCTGGGGCATGTGGCGGTGCTCGTGTCGCTGCTGGCGGCACTGTTCGGCTATCTCAATCTGTCGCTGTTCATCGCGCGCCAGATCATCTGGATCACGCTGATCTGCAGTCTGCTCGGCTTGCTGGTGGTGTTTGCCGACGACCTGCTCACATGGGTTTTCAATCCGGAAGGGCGCTTCAGTCGCGCGTTGTCGCATGCCTCGGGCATGGGCAGCGGACGGCTGGTGCAGTTGGGCCTGCTGCTGTCCGCGGTAGTACGTGTCGTGTTGATCCTGCTGGGAATCGCGGCGCTGATCACGCCGTATGGCGCCAATCTCTCGGCGGTCACCGGCTGGGCCGAGAATGTCTCGCACGGTATCTATCTCAGCGACGAGCTCACCATCACACCGGCGGCGGCCTTGCGCGCGTTGCTGGTGTTCGTCCTGGGTCTGGGCGTGGTGCAGGTGGTGCAGCAGTGGCTGCTCAACACCTATCTGCCCAAGACCGAGCTCGATGCCGGCGCGCGCAACTCGATCAGCACGGTGGCGCGGTATCTGGGTTGGTTGGTGGTGGTGGTGTGGGGGCTGACCGCGCTGGGTCTGGACCTGAAGCGCTTGGCGCTGGTGTTGAGCGCGTTGTCGGTGGGTATCGGTTTCGGTCTGCAGGCGATCACGCAGAACTTCGTGTCCGGGTTGATCCTGCTGGCCGAGCGGCCGGTCAAGATCGGCGACTGGGTGCGTATCGGCGATCAGGAGGGCGACGTGCGCAAGATCAGCGTACGTGCGACCGAAATCCAGGTGGGCGACCGTTCGACCCTGATCGTGCCCAATTCGGAGTTGATCACCAAGAGCGTGCGCAACATGACGCTGTCCAATCCGATGGGGCGGGTGCAGCTGCAGTTCTCGGTGCCGTTGGAAACCGATGTGGCGAAGGTGCGCGACATGTTGCTGGGCTTGTTTGCCGAGCATGCCAAGGTGTTGGCGGAACCGGCGCCATCGGTGTTCATCGACTCGCTGGCCGGTGGGCACGTCAACTTCAATTCGTTCGCCTATGTCAGCAGTCCGCGCGATTCGTATGGCGTGCGCAGCGAGTTGTTCTTTGCGTTGCTGCAGCGGATGGAGCGTGCAGGCGTCGCGCTGCAGTCGCCGCAGGAAATCCGTTTCAGTCGTGCCGGGGTGGCGGTGGCGCGCGACAGTGGCGAGGACGCGTTGTCAGAGCAGCAGTGATACGGCGTGTGCGCCCCGCCTAACGTGCGTGACGTAGGAGTGCGCCGGCGCGTGTTGGATATCGCCGGTAAGCCTGCAGCGCATGCCAGCGCGCTCCTGCGAGGCCAACGCGTTTGGCAGCAATGCTGGCTTACGAACGGTCGGCCACCGGGGTGTCCTTGACCAGTGCCAGGTCGTCGACGCTGACCTCTTCGGTGTAGTCGAGCCAGGCGCGAATTTCCAGATCCTCCACCGCATGCTCCAGGCCCACCGGCATGCGGATGCGTCCGGCGGCATCGGGCACTACCCATTGCTGGGCCAGCACCAGCTTGCGTTCGGACGACACCGCTTCCACCCAGAACGCGCGGGTGGGGCGACGCTTGGCGTAGAGCTCGAGCATGTAGCGGCCTGCAGCAGTCTTGCGCGCGGACTGGGTGAGCATGATCGGCTGACGCACGCGCGGGCGCGGGCCTTGCGGTGTGGCATCCAGTGGCGCGTCGACGGCGATGCCGCGGGTCAGGTCCGGGTCGCGGTAGAGCTTCATGCGTTGCCGATGATCGACGACCAGCGCGCACCAGTCGCCGTCGGCCGAGCCGTCCTCGAATGCGGTGCAGCGGTCCACATAGGCCAGCGTGCCCTTGCTGTGGGTGCGGTCGAACTGGCGCGAGGTGTTTTCCAGGTACACGGTTTTCAGATGGGTGTCTTCGTCGTATTCGAGCAGCACCGGCGGGCGCACCTGTTGCACGCCCACCACCACATCGCCATTGCCGTTGACGCGCAGCATGCGGGTGCGTTGCCCGGTCCACAGCGTGCGTGCAAAGGCGAGATAGCGCGGGTAGTCCTTGCCGCTGTCGCGACTGGCGGCGACGCTGGCGCTGGGCGGTGCATCGCTGGCAAGCAGCGAGCGCCCAAAGCCCAGGCTGCGCATGCCCGGCTCCAGCAATTGCAGTAGCGTGGCACCGGAATCGAGCGTGCTGCCTGCGCGCGTGAGCACCTGTTGCGGCGCGATGCCCTTGCCGAGAAACAACAGCAGGTTTTCGCGCTTCTGTTTGGCCAGCACATCGCTCAGATCGTTCGGCATGGCCAGATGATCGGAGGCGATCACAATGATGGTGTTGTTGCCGTAGCGGCTGTTGCGGATACGCGCCACCAGCTCGCCGATCAGGCGGTCGCTGCACTTGATCGCATGCAACAGACCGATGTCGCCCAGCGCGCTGTCGTAGCGCTGGCCCTTGCACGCCAGCGGCAGGTGGCCGGCCGGGTGATGGGTGTCCATGGTCAGCGTGGTCAGCATGAACGGTTGGCCGGCGCGCGACAGGGTCTGGAAGCTGTCCCAGGCATCGTCCAGCAACACGTCGTCGTGCACGCCCCATGCGGAAAAGTGCTTGGGCGCCACGCCTTTATCGCGGAAATGCTGCACGTCATCCACCACGTCGAAGCCATGGCTGGACAGGAAACGGCCCTTGCCGGCAAAGCTGGCATCGGCACCGCCCACGTAGTGATTGCGGTAGCCCTGATCCTTGAGATAGTCGCCCAGACAGCGCGCTTCGGGCAGGAACATGCCCATGCGATCCATGCTGTTTTCATCGCCCGGCGCGGTGGTCAGCGGCACGCCGCACATCGAGGCCACCATGCCGGCGATGGTCCACCCGCTGCCTTCGGTGGAACTGAGATTGCGTACGTCCACCGCTTCGGTGGCCAGCGCGCGCAGGTTGGGCATCAGGCCCGGAAACACCGACTCATCGAAGTAGGTGCGCTCCAGGCTCTCGCCGTAGATCCAGACGATGTTCTTGCGCTTTTGCAGCGGTTGCTGCGGCAGCTGATATTCCGGCACCACCGTGGCGTAATCGACCGGGCGCAACTGGTAGTACAGGCGTTTGCCATCGCGATACAGCGGGCTCACCACGATGCTGACCAACAACATGGCCACGAACGATCCGAACACCACACCGCCGCCGCGCGGGCGGCGGAAACGGCGCACCCTGACCAGGATGTGCGGGCTTAACGACAGCAGCAGCATGCCGATGAACACGGCGATATAGCCGGAAAAGTCGCTGACCCCGGCGCCATCCATGTCTGCGCGCAAGTGATACAGCGTGGCCGCATTGATGCCGTCGCCGCTGAGCCGGTCGATCAAACCCCAGGCGCTGAGCAGCAGCAACAATAGCGAAAGTAGGCCTGCCTTGAGCCACGCCAGACGCGGTGAGGCGACCAACAGCCACAGCAATAGCAACAACGAGAACACCAACATCCAATGCATGCGCAACGTCCGTGGGGGAATGATGCGAGCGCGTTCCGGACGCCTTGCTCGCCATGTCCTGTGCGCCACCTGCAATGTGACACCCGGGTGACGGACTATGCCGCGCTCAAGCTGACTGAAATGTTTGTTGCGTTTGGGGTGTGGGTTTAGAGCGGCAAACAATACGTCGCGAGCAGTCGTCAGGTGGGTGTGGACGGCGCACAGGAATAGTTGCCGCACCGAGCGCAGGCCGCGCCCGCCTGGTGGTGAGTACAGTGGTTTTGTTAGCCGCTCTTAATGCGTTGTTCGATGCGGGTGTGTGCATCCGCATGGAGTGTTGTTTGGGTGTGCTATGGGGCGGTGCGTGCGGTGTTGATTCACGGCAGTCGCAGTGGGTGCTGGCAAGATAATTTGGCAATGCGCTGTGCGTGACATATCTGCTGTGCGTGGCCACGACTGGCGGCGGGTGATCGAGATCGGGCGATTACGCCGGATTCGGTCTTCACTGATCGATGCAATCGGTCATACCGTTAGCGGCAGCGTTTGCGTCTGTTTGCGTCAGTGCGTCGTTGAGGGCGATGCGGGGTTTGCGTCACGCCGTCGAGGCTTGATGCGTGAGCTCGATGAGCGGCTTCGCCACGTACACTCACCCCAACCCCTCTCCCGGTGGGAGAGGGGCTTTGTCGAATAGGAGCGCGCTGACTCGGCGGCCGCTATCTGTGCCCGCGCTCTTCGCGTGCGCGTACGCGGCGGTCGAATAGCAGTGCGCTGAGCACGATGCCAAGGCCCAGCACGACGCCGAGCAGAAACAGCACCATCGCAATGGCCGGATAGCCCCACAGTTTCAGGCCGGTTTCGATGCGCATCATCTGCGCCGAGGCCATGATCAGCGCCGCGGTGACGATGCCTGCCGCAACGCGGTTGGCGATCTTCTGCAGGCTTTCCATCAGATGCGATTCTTCCAGCCCGGTGACGCGCATCTGCAGGCGGTTTTCCGCGGCCAGCGACAGGATCTCGGACATGCGGCGCGGACCTTCGCGCACCAGATGCTGCAGTTCCATCGCCTCGCTGGCCAGGTTGGCGGCGGACAGCGATTTTTTCAGCCGCGCGCGCATCACATGCTGCAGGTGGCGTTCGACGATGCGGCGCGTGTCCAGGGTGGGCGACAACGCGCGGCACACGCCTTCCAGATTCAGCAGGGTCTTGCCGAGCAGGCTCAGTTCCGGTGGCGTGCGCAGTCCGTTCGCGGTGGCGATACGCACCAGATCCAGTACCACGCGGCCTTCGGAGGTGGTGTCGTGCGCGGCATAGCGCGCGATCATCTGCCCGGTTTCGCGCTGGTAGCGGTCTTCGTCGTAATCCTCAAGGCGCGTGCTGAGCGCGATGGTCTCCTCGGCCACTTCTTCGCCGCGCCCGTCGACGGCGGCAAACAGCAGCTTGAGCAGCCGCTCGCGCAGACGAGGCGGTACGTGCGCCACCATGCCCAGGTCGAAGATGGCCAGCCGCCCGTCCTGCAACACACGCAGGTTGCCCGGATGCGGGTCGGCATGGATTTCGCCATGCACGAACATCTGATCCAGATAGCCCTTGACCAGCTCCGCCGCCAAATTATCCATCGGCTGCTCGGTGCGACGCAGGCCGGAGATCTTGTCCACGCGCACGCCTTCGGCCAGCTGCATGGTCAGTACCTTGCGGCTGCTCAGGTCCCAGATCGGTTGCGGTATCCACAACAACGGAAACGGCTTGAGATGCTTGCCGAAGCGCACCAGGGTTTCGGCTTCGTCTTCGTAATTGAGCTCGGCGCGCAGGGTCTTGCCGAATTCGCCCAGCCAGTCGGCAAAGCGCACGCGGCGGCCGATGCCGGTGAGCCGGTCGGCGGCGGTGGCAAAGCTCTTGAGGACATCCAGGTCCGAGCGCACTTGTGCGGCGACTTCGGGCTTTTGCACCTTGATCGCCACCGGTGTGCCGTCGCGCAACGCGGCCCGATGTACCTGCGCCAGCGAGGCGCAGCCCAGCGGCACTGGGTCGAAGAACGAGAACGCCTTATTGACCGACACGCCGAGTTCTTCTTCGATGATCTGGCGGATGCGTTCCACCGGCACCGAGCTGGTGTTTTCCTGCATGCGCTCCAGCGCGGAGGCGAACTCCGGCGGCACGATGTCCGGGCGGGTGGACAACATCTGGCCGAGTTTGACGAAGGTGGGGCCTAGCGATTCCAGGTCGGAGACGAACTGGTCCGGGGTGCCTTCTGCCGGTACCTCGTACGCGTTGATGGCGGCCGGGTCCAGGTTCATGCCGGCAAACACCCCCGACCCGCGGTACCGCAGCAGCAGGCGCAGGATCTGCGTACGCCGGCTCATGCCGCCCACCACGGCCTGGTCGGCCGAGTGCGTCGCCGGGGCCGGTGCGCGGTGCGGGTCATTCGGACTCAAGGCCATCTCCGGGGCGTCATGCGAGCAGCGAGTGTGGCCAGCGCGGGGTCGTCAGCCGGTGAATCCGGGTGCGCCGTGGCAGCGTTGCGGGCGCTGCCGGTGCCTGCGCTGGCGCGTGTCTGGCCAGGGGTGGGCAATACCGGCAATCGCCCGACAACGGCACGCAACGACCGCGCAATGGCCTGCCATCACCCAATCCGGGCGCGGGATCGGCGAGAATTCACGCTCACTCACGCACGACCACCCTCGAAGGACCTCCGCATGGCCGGTGCCAGCCTGTTCACCCTGCTCGACGACATCGCCACCCTGCTGGACGACGTTTCCATCCTGACCAAGGTTGCGGCCAAGAAGACCGCCGGCGTGCTGGGCGACGATCTGGCGCTCAACGCGCAGCAGGTGACCGGTGTCAGCGCCGACCGCGAGTTACCGGTGGTGTGGGCGGTGGCCAAGGGCTCGTTGGTCAACAAGGTGATCCTGGTGCCGGCAGCGTTGGCGATCAGCGCGCTGGAAGCCTGGTTGCGCGGACGCGGCTACAACGTGCCGTTGGTGATGCCGCTGATGATGATCGGCGGCGCTTACCTGTGCTTCGAAGGCGTAGAGAAGCTGGCGCACAAGTTCCTGCACGACGCCGACGCAGAAGCGCAGCGGCATGCCGAGCGCACCCGCGCGCTGGCCGACGAACAGGTCGATGTGGTGGCGCTGGAAAAGGACAAGGTCAAGGGCGCGATCCGCACCGACTTCATCCTGTCGGCGGAGATCATCGTGCTGTCGCTGGGCGTGGTCGCAGGCGTGTCGTTCGGGCAGCAGGTGACGGTGCTGGTGGCGATTGCGTTGGCGATGACCGTTGGCGTGTACGGCCTGGTCGCGGCGATCGTGAAGCTGGACGATCTGGGCCTGTACCTGACCCGGAAGGGTGCGTCGCTGGCGGCGCTCGGCCGCGGCATCCTGGTGGCCGCGCCGTGGCTGATGAAGTTCCTGTCGGTAGCCGGCACGCTGGCGATGTTCCTGGTCGGCGGCGGCATCCTGGTCCACAACATCCCCGCGTTGCATCACATCGTGCAGGATCTGACCAAGTCGGCCGGCGCCATGGGCTGGCTGGTCGACGCGCTGGGCAACATGGTGGTCGGCGTGGTTGCCGGTGCGGTGGTGCTGGGAGCGGTCACCGGGTTCCAGAAGCTGCGCGGGAACGCGGCCGCGCACTAAAAGCCGAAACGTGCCACCTGGAATTGCACGGCTTTGACAAGCGTGCATTTTAGGGGGTAAGGACGCGTGATAATCCTTGACAAGCGTCACGATCTACTTGAATGATCGCAAAATCAAGGACGCCTCAGAGGCATGCAATGAGCATCTGCCGTGCAGGGATTGCGCTGTTCGTAGGACTATTTTTTTGTGGCTTGGCAAGCGCTCAATCCAATGTCAAAGCGCCTTGGGAGGAGTACGACAAGCTAAGGAACCTCTGAACAAAGCACGGCAGATGCGCGACACTACCCGCCTCGTGTTGAGGAGTCATCCATGCAACTGACGTTCGGCGACGCTGAGGGCCTGGGCAAGCGCAAGCAGACCCGGCGCGAGATCTTTCTGGCCGAGATGGAGCAGGTCGTTCCGTGGCAGCAATTGCTCGGTCTGATCGCTGCACACTACCCGGTGTCGGGACGGCCAGGTCGGCAGCCGTACGCACTGGCGACGATGTTGCGGATTCATCTGCTGCAGCAGTGGTATGCGTTGAGCGATCCGGCGATGGAAGAAGCGCTGCACGAGATTCCGACCTTGCGGCGCTTTGCCCAGCTCGGTGGGTTGGACGACATTCCGGATGAGACCACGATTCTCAACTTTCGGCGCCTGCTGGAGACCCATGGCCTTGCCGCACGGATGCTGGAAGCGGTCAACGCACATCTGGCGCGCAAGGGCCAGAGCTTGCGCTCCGGCACGATCGTCGATGCGACGCTGATCGCTGCACCCAGCTCGACCAAGAATGCCGACCATGCGCGCGACCCTGAGATGCATCAGACCAGGAAGGGCAATCAGTGGTATTTCGGGATGAAGGCGCACATCGGCGTGGATGAGTTTTCCGGGCTGGTGCACCACGTCCATTGCACAGCGGCCAATGTCGCCGATGTCACGGTGATGCACACGTTGCTGCATGGCAAGGAAGACAGCGTGTTCGGCGACAGCGGCTACACCGGCGCGGACAAACGCGACGAACTGCAGGCGTGCGACGCTGCATTCTTCATCGCCGCCAGGCCCTGGACGATCCACGCCATCGGCAACAAGCGCGAGCGTGCTCGGGCACAGCGTTGGGAACACGTCAAGGCCAGCGTGCGCGCGAAGGTGGAGCATCCATTCCGGGTGATCAAGCGCCAGTTCGGCTACACCAAGGTCCGCTATCGCGGCCTGGCCAAGAACACGGCACACGTGCTGACCTTGTTTGCGCTGTCAAACCTGTGGATGAAGCGAAAGCAGTTACTGCCTGCGATGGGGGGCGTGCGCCTGTGATCCGTGGAATTCCCACGGAAAGCGCCAGAAATGGCGAAACTCCGAAGATCCAAACGCGATTCTCCGGAACGATGCGGACATTCCGCACTCTCAGGCCTCATTGTTCAGACCTTCCCTAATTCACAACCGACAGGCATTGACGGCGCTGGGGCCAACGCTATTTGGTGACCAGGTTGATCTTTACAGCGGTGCGTTGAGTTTTTCGAATGTCGATGTGAATGTCCCAGGCAATGCGCTAGCGATAAGCGTAGGCCGTAGCCTGACGGTTACCAACCGGCAGGGCTATATTCTCACCGATCTTTCCTTCGCCGATTGGGACCTGGAAGTGCCACGCCTGTCTGGCGTGTTTGCCAGTACTACTGGTTGGGCCAGTGCCTGCACGCACAATGGGAATGGTCAGCCTCCCAATGCTCCATCGGCAAGAGGGGCAATGTTCCTGGCCAGCGAGTATTGGCATGGCAATCAGCTCATCATCCCTGGCCGCGGGCGCCAAGACATGCTTGTTGCCAACAACGCCAGTCTGCCCAAGCCGACGAGCGGCGGTCCTTACACCTGGGTCACTCCCGATTTCACATATTTTTCCTGTATTCCCAAGCAGAAAAACGCATCTGGCGAAGGATTCCTGGCGATCAGTCCGGACGGTGTGAAGTATTGGTTCGACTGGCAGGCGCAATACATGGAGCCTACGCTCCAGCGTCCCACAAGCGGTGGCACCAGCGATCTGGGGCGGCGCCAGGCCGTTCTTTACGCGACCCGTGTCGAAGACCGTTTCGGAAACTGGATCACTTACAGCTACAGCAATGCCGCAACTGCACCCGCGCGGCTCAATTCCATTTCCAGTAGCGATGGCCGATCCGTTGCGCTGACCTACAATCAGCGTGGACATATCTCCCGCATCACCAGCGGGACACAGACATGGACTTACAGCTACACCTACCCCTCAACCCAACTTGGCTATCTGACCGCAGTCGATCTGCCCGATGGCAGTCGCTGGTCGTTTGATCTGGCTGCATTGGGGGCGGCAGCAATCGTCTATGAACAGGCGGTGTCGCCAGAAGATATTGTCCGTACGTGCGGCTACCCTGGTTTCATCGTCAGCCCCCCAAAATGCAAGCGGGTCGATCACTCATCCCTCCGGGGCGGTGGGCGAGTTCACGGTGTCTGTGATTGGTCGGGGGCGTTCGAACGTTCCGCGTGTCTGCAACAACTACACCACCCCGAACAATAATCCCAACGACGACATCTCGCGCTACGCGATGACCTACGACAGTTTCGCGCTTACCCGAAAGCGCCTGTCCGGCCCTGGTATCGATCCGGCGGAATGGAACTATGCCTATGGCGGTGTCGCCTCGTTTGCCCCGGGTACTGGTCCCACCTGTACAAGTGGCGATTGTGCGGCGGTGGTGTGCAAGTCCGAGAGCTGTTCAGGCACCCAGGTGACTGAAGTCACCGAGCCTGAAGGCATCTGGGTCCGCTACACCTTCGGCAATAGCTACCGCTACAACGAAGGAAAACTTCTCAAGGTGGAGCGCGGCTCGGGTCCCGCTGCCATCCAGCAGGTCGAGACCACCAACTACCTGTGGCCGTTCGACGGCCAGCCATTCGCTGCCAAGATCGGCAGCACGCAGCAGGACCGGGGCGACGGCTTTTCGTCCGAGTACCTGCGACCTGAAAGTGCAACCAGCGTTTCTCTGGATGGCGTCGTCTTCAATCGCAGGGTGGATGCGTTCGATGCCATGGCTCGCCCGCTGACGACGACCAAATGGAGCAGCCTGGGATTCAGTCGCCAGGACATAGTGACCTATCATGACCAGCCGGCGCTTTGGGTGATGGGGCAAGAGCTACGCCAGCTCAACAACACCACCGGAAGGGTCGTTAGTAATACGGAGTACGATGCTGCCACCGCGCTCCCGCTGCGACAGTATGCCTTCGGCAAGCTCCAGCAGACACTTACTTACCATGCCAACGGCATGGTCGCGAGCGTGGCCGACGGTGCAGGCAACACCACGGCGATTCCATCGTGGAAACGCGGTATCCCCGAGTCCATTCGCTACGCCGACGGTGCTGTTGAATCAGCGGTGGTCGACGACATGGGCTGGATCAACGCCACCAGCGATGAAAATGGCTATTCGGCCTCATATGGCTATGACGCGATGGGGCGGCTGACGCGTCTGGGCTATCCCGCAGGCGATAGCATCGCCTGGAATCCAGCGGTCTCTGACTTTCGCATCGTCAACAGCGCTGAGGTTGGCCTTCCTGCCGGGCACTGGCGTGTCATCACGACCCAGGGAAACAAGCGGGTCACCAGTCATCTCGATGCGCTTTGGCGCCCGGTACTGGAAGAAACAGTCGATCAGGCCGATCCGGGTGGGACGGTGGTGCAGGTCATCAAGCGTTACGACCGAGCAGGGCGCCTGGCATTTCAGTCCTATCCGCAACGTGGGATCTCTGCGTACAACCAGTCCGTCCCTGGAACGCGAACCCAATACGACGCATTGGGGCGGGCCATGCGTGTTGAGTACGACGCCGAGGGCGGTGTGCTGGCAAGTACCACCGCGTACCTGACCGGATTTCAGCGCAGAACCATCAATCCTCGCGGCTACGCGACGACCGAGCGCTTCCAGGTCTTCGATCAGCCCAGCTACGCAGCGCCTGTAGGGATCGACGAGCCGGAAGGCGTTTCGACCACGATCAGCCGCGATGTCTTCGGTAAGCCGCTGGAGCTGGTGCGCTCTGGGCCTGGCCGTTAGCCGAGCGAAATCGTGAATCAGGATGCCGTTAGGCCTTGAGAGGCGTTACGGCACGCGTTAGCCAAACTTTGAAGGCGAGCCGAATGTTGCGTTTTCTCATTATGTGGTGCGGCGGGATGCTGCTGTCCTCGGCCGTGTATGCGCAAAAAGCAAATCCCTACGTCTGGGTGCAATTGAATGCTCCAGCGCCAGGCATGATGCTGACGGCGCCGGCCAGTATTGCGGTCAGTGCCTCCGCCGGTACCATCGATGATGGCGTAAGCGTTTCCAGCATCACGCTTTACCAAAATGGCGTTGTCATCGCGCGCGTGAATAACCAGGAAGCAATTTCGTTTGTCGTCAACGGAGTGCAGGCCGGGACACACCAGTTCTCCGCGCGTGCAACCAGTAATCTTGGCGGTGCTCAAACAAGCCCCACCACTGCGGTTACCGTGGTGCCTGCGGGAGAGAAACCACCGAGCATCGCCTTGAATGCCGCGACCGGCGCACCGTTTTTCGCGCCGGCCACAGTCGGTCTTTCCGCCAATGCCTCCGATAGCGATGGCAATGTTACCCAGGTCGACTACTTCGCCAATGGCGCTGCCATCGGAAGCAGTGGTACTGCGCCTTACGCAATCGCATGGACAGGGGCGCCGGTAGGAAACCACAGCATCATCGCGCGTGCGACCGACAACAACGGCAAGCAGACTACCTCCGCGCCATTGACGGTCAACGTCGAACAATCTGTCGTCACCGGCAATATCGATGGGGTGGGGGCAGGTCAAGGCAATACCTACACCATCATGGGCTGGGCGTGCTCGACCGGACGCAACGCCTCGATCGATGTGCATGCCTACCTCGGCGGTCCGGCGGGCAGCGGTACTTTCTTTGCAGCTGTGTCTGCTAACCAAGCGAGTGAAGCCGGAGTCGCCAGCGCATGCCGCGCACAAGGTGGCGCGTACCGTTTTTCGATTCCGCTGGATGCGGCAGCACGCCAGCGCTACGCCAACCAATTGATCTACATCCACGGAATTTCGCCCGTCGGTGCGGCAAACAACCTGATCGCCAATTCCGGCGCGTTCCGCGTGCCGCCTCCCGTGTCGATCGCGCGGCGCTACGTGTATGACGAGTACCAGCGGCTGTGCAAGACCATCGAACCTGAGACAGGCGCCACGGTGGTCGACTACGACGCTGCCGGCAACATTAGCTGGACCGCCAGCGGCCTATCGCTACAGGATGCGCAGACCTGCAACCGCGAAGAGGCCTTGGCTTCCGGGCGCGTGGTGCTGCGCACCTACGATGCGCGCAATCGCTTGTCCTGGCTGTCCTTCCCCGACAAGAACGGCGATCAGCGCTGGACCTACACGCCCGACGGCCTGCCCGCCAGGATCGAGACCACCACCACCGACGGTGGCGGCAAGACGGTGGTCAACACCTACCAGTACAACCGTCGCAGGCTGTTGATCAGCGAAGGAACCGAAGGCTGGACGAGCTGGAGCGTGGGCTATGGCTACGACGCCAACGGCGCCTTGGCCAGCCAGGTGTATCCAAGTGGCTTATCGGTGGACTACGCCCCGAATGCGCTCGGGCAGCCGACGCGGGTCGGTGGCTATGCCACTGGAGTCGGCTATCACCCCAATGGCGCGATTGCGCGCTTCACTTATGGCAACGGGGTCGTACACAGCATGGCCATGAACGCGCGGCAGCTGCCGGCGATGGTTGTGGACTCGGGTGCGCAGCAGTATCAGTACCAATACGATCCCAACGGCAACGTCAGCGCCATCCTGGACCAGACCCGTGGCGATGGTTATAGCCGCACCATGGAGTACGACGCACGCGACCGGTTGCGGGTGGCGGCGTCGGCCAGTTTCGGCGGCACCGGTGCGCATCGCTACACCTACGACGCGCAGGACAATCTACGCACGCACGTCACCGGGGATACCAGCTACGAGTACTACTACGACGGTGCCAACCGCCTGACCAATCTGATGAACGTCGCCACCGGCGCCAGTGTAGTGGGGCTGAGCTACGACGTGCAGGGCAACCTGTCCAACAAGAACGGCCAGGCCTACACGTTCTCGCAGGGCAACCGGCTGCGCTCGGTGGCGAACAAGGAGTGGTACGCCTACGACGGCTACGGCCGACGGGTGATCGCCTGCGGCAGTGCGGCCTGCAACTATCAGCTGTACAGCCAGCTGGGCCAGCTGCTCTACACGCAAGACGCCAGGAAAGGCATCAACACCGACTACATCTACCTGGCCGGCAGCGTCGTGGCCTTGCGCGCCCGCCCGGCCGCGGGCGGCGCCGAGACCGTGACCTACCAGCACACCGATGCGCTGGGTAGCCCGGTGGCAACGACCAACGCCGCAGGCCAGGTCGTCGAGCGCACCCAGTACGAACCCTACGGCGCGGCGATCGGCAAGACCGTGGATGGCGTGGGTTACACCGGCCATGCGATGGATGGCGGGACCGGGCTGATTTATATGCAGCAGCGGTATTATGATCCGACGATCCCGCGATTCTTGTCCGTTGACCCGATCGCAGTCGATACGGCCACCGGAGGGAACATCAATCGGTATTGGTATGCAGCCAACAATCCCTACAAGTTTATCGACCCGGATGGCCGATGTGAAAAGACTACTGGGTCAAACATCTGTGCTGGTGGCGGGTCCCTGGGGCCGGCCATTCGAGGTGTTCCAATTGGGAGCAAAAGAGCTGTTAATGCAAACAATGCCTTGAGCAGCGAATCATCCGCAGCCTCTTCATCTGGTAACGGATTTGTTTCTGCTTTTTCCGACAGGAACTGGCTGACTGGTGACGGAAGTATCACGGACTTCGGCGCCATCGCACATGACGTCATGTACCCCTTGCTGGACATGCCAGAAGGAGCCGGATTTAAGTTGGCGGGAAGCGGGCTGATGGCAATCAGACTTGGTAGGATGGGCGAAGATGCGGTTCGTGCTTCCTATAATATTGAAGGAAAAGAGTTTTTCTTTGTAAACGGTAGGCTTAGAATAGCTGATGGTTTAAATAGAGGCCTGAAAACTCTAAGTGAAGTGAAAAATACGCAATCTTTAAGCTATACTAGACAATTGCGTGACTACGTTGACTTTGCCAAGTCGCAGGGGCTCCAGTTTAATCTTTATGTTAGGCCTGGAGCTAATCTTTCGAAGCCGCTTCTGGAGGCAGAGGTAGCAGGTGATGTTGTAATTAGGAGAATTCCATGAATAAAAATAAAAACGGGTGGATGACTCTCGAGGAACATCATGCGCAACTTAAGGCTGATGGTAAGTGGGAGGATTATCTTGCAATGAGGGCAGCTAAGGATGAGGCTCATAAGAAACTGATAGAGGACTACGCTAAAGAGTCTGCTCCTGTCGTGGCTGCGCTTAATTTGGCGGGTGTCGAAGTAAATGCGATATGGGAACTGGGGGAAGACGGTAAATTCGACAAAAAAGCAATTCCGGTATTGATCGAACAATTGGCGCACGATTATTCAGACAGTATCAAAGAGGAGATGCTCCGGAAATTGGCAACGCCCCACGCGCGCAACGATTGGGGCCAGCTCTTAGAGATATTCGAAAAGAACAGCCTTAATTTATCCCCGAAGATCAGGTATGTGGCAGCGCTTGCCTTGAGTGGTGCGGCGGACGATACGGTGCTGGACGATGTGATTCGGTTGCTCGGCGACAAGAGTCTCGGAATGGATCGCGCGCCGCTTTTAATCGCCCTAATCCGGTCCAAATCGCCCAAGGCAAAGATGACGCTGCTTGAGTTGCGAGACGATCCCGATCTGGGCAAGCAGATCAAGACCTTCCGGCGCCTCGAAAGGCATCAAAAAGCCATTCCCGCGTCTAAATAGTGCTTCTGCGCCAAACACCTGACCAATCTGATGGATAAGGACTGGTACGCCTACGGCCGACGGGTGATCGCCTGCGGCAGCGCGGCCTGCAACTATCAGCTGTACAGCCAGCTGGGCCAGCTGCTCTACTCACAAGGCGCCAGAAAAGGCATCAGCACCGACTATATCTACCTGGCCGGCAGCGTGGTGGCCCTACGCGCCCGCCCGGCCGCGGGCGGCGCCGAGACCGTGACCTACCAGCACACCGATGCGCTGGGTAGCCCGGTGGCAACGACCAACGCGGCAGGCCAGGTCGTCGAGCGCACCCAGTACGAACCCTACGGCGCGGCGATCGGTAAGACCGTGGATGGCGTGGGCTATACCGGCCATGCGATGGATGGCGGGACCGGGCTGATTTATATGCAGCAGCGGTATTATGATCCGGCGATCGGGCGGTTCCTGAGCGTGGACCCGGTGACAGCGAACAACGGTACCGGAGCGAATTTCAATCGCTATTGGTACGCAAACACGAACCCGTGCCGGTTCAAAGACCCCGATGGTCGGAAGTGCGCAACAGCGGACGGGAAGGACAGTTGTACGTTTGATGAATTTAGAGCGGCTAACAAAACGTAGCGAGCAGTCGTCAGGTGAGTGTGGACGGCGCGGAGGAACCGGAGTGTACGGGTGGTAGATGAGGATTCCGAGCACCGGCCGCGCCCGCCTGGCGGCTGCATAGTAGTTTTGTTAGCGGCTCTTAGAGACAGGAAGGGGAAAGAGGTCACCAGAGAAGCGGCACTGGGGGGGAAGGTATCCCAAGTCTTTGGCCGGGGAGGTCGAATCCTTCGTGCCGAAGCTGCTATGACGACGAAGTATTCCGCTGCGAAAGCGATAGCTGCCAAGGGTGGCGACGTCACGATCAAAGGAAACGAAGGGCTTGGCATACCTGATCAAAAAGTAGGTGGCGCGGCTCTCGTTGGTCGCATGCAATCGATCAAGGTCATCGCTTCTGAAAGTGCGTCCCCTGATTCCGAGCCAGGCTATACGGTGGTTGGCGGAGTGCCTGCGACCGCTGATGGTTCCCCCTCTAATGGTCCGATGAGATTCTGGAGCGACGGTAGTGGGACCGATGTAGGCCAGACGTTCGGGCATGAAATCCTTCATACGATCTACTCGGGCGCTTCTTTACCAAATCGCGGATGGGCTAATCCAAATTTCCAACTACAGCACCAAGCACCTTTTGACCAGGCATCCAATGACATCAAATAGTGATAAGCGCCGGGGCTCTCAGGCATTCCGAGGGATTTCCTTCGCCGCGCTCTGTTTTGCGGTGGTTAGCTGCGCGTCTGCTCCCGCCGGATTGAAGTCTGAGCCCGGAGGAGTTGCTGCTCGCCTAGGGTACGCAGGCTGTACCATCTCGGTACCTCTAAGCCGGGCTGAAGTGGTTGAAAACTCGAAGCTGAGTGGCAATCCCAATCCCGAAGAAAACAATGAATGGATGGCAATGGCCACCGCAATCCGGCCTGGCGATCAGATTCGCTTGGTCAATTGCCTGGGATCAAACAAGGTGGGCGATCAATACTATTACGGCTTGTTCCGCGGCGGCACCGTCATTGCCAGATTTCATCCCATGATTTTCAACTAGACAAACCCGGCTAACTTATGTCCGGTCATTACCTAGTCGAGCACTTGGGTGATAGCGCGTTGCCTGGCGAGCGGTAGCGCTTCGATTCGTTCAAGCGGCTTGCGCAGCTTCTTCTGTGGCCCGCGCTTCTTCGATGCGGCCGCTATCGGCAGCACCGAGACCGGAAGACGCCGCCGGCCCTTTTCGAACGAGTGCTAATCTACACGCAAGACGCTAGGAAAGGCATCAACACCGACTACATCTACCTGGCCGGCGGCGTTGTGGCCTTGCGCGCCCGCCAGGCCGCGGGCGGCGTCGAGACGGTGACCTACCAGCACACCGATGCGCTGGGCAGTCCGGTGGCAATGACCAACGCGGCAGGCCAGGTCGTCGAGCGCACCCAGTACGAACCCTACGGCGTGGCGATCGGTAAGACCGTGGATGGCATGGGTTACACCGGTCATGCGATGGATGGCGGGACCGGGCTGATTTATATGCAGCAGCGGTATTATGATGCAAATGCCGGAAGATTCCTGAGCGTTGATCCGGTAGATGCGGACATGGACAATGGTGCGTTGTTTAAACGATACATGTACGCTGCAAATAATCCTTGCCGATTTTTTGATCCCGATGGACGGTGCACCGGCTCGCGTATAGCAGGTAGTGAAGGGACATGTAAAAGTACAGGCGGGCTGACAACTAAGTCGACGTCAGCGCGTTCACCCGCTGTTCCAGCTGCGCCAAGCACCTCGTACGGGGCCGCAGCGTCGGCTCCCAATCAAGTTAGCGAAAGAACGTGGTTTGATCGGAATGTTGGTGAAAGAAATTGGTTTACGGGTGCAGGTACTTAGGTATCCCCACGTTTTTAAGGTACCAGGGTCATCTGCTCGCGCACTGCGTCGGGCAGTGAGCGCAAGCGTTCTAGCCAGCGTGAGACAGGTTCCATGGGCCAACGTCGGATCAACGCCTCGCGGCCGACACGCAGTGTCGAGTAGAGCTTGCGCTGACTGTTGCGGGGCGACAGCCAGTGCGCGATGCCGGTGGCTTCGCAGCCCAGTCCTGCCAGCCAGCTGGCGAAGGTGGCCAGCGTATTGAGCAACAACAGGATCTGCAAGCGCTCACCGCGACGGGTCAGGCTGTCTTCCATCGCCTGACCGTAGCGATGCGACTTCAGATCCCGAAATGCCAGCTCGATCTGCATCCTTCGTGCGTACAGGTTGACCAACTGCTTTGCGCTGGGCGCTTGCAGTTGTGGGGAGGCGACGATCAGCCACGGCTCGCGCTCACGCGCTGCTGCTTTCAAACTTGATGATGCGCGCGAGACCTTGGCAGGTGAGCGTCGATTGCGTTGCTGACGTCCCTGCGGTGTCTTGGCATAGAGCACCAGACGGCAATCGAGTGGATCGCTGCGATTGGCCTGCATCGGTGGCAATGCGTGTGCACGGTTGGACGCCAGCCCATGCAAGCGTCGGCTATCGATCCATTGCGCTGCATCATCGGGCACGTCTTGCGGCTTGACCTGCGTGCGTCCGCGCAGACGCCCGACCCAATCCCAGCCCATCGCCGAGACCGCGCGAAACCACGGCGTGCGGAATCCGGCATCCGTGACCAGGATTGGACGCACATCGTCTGGAATCAGTTCCTTGAGGTGTTGCAGAAAACGCTTCTCCGCACCAGGCGAGCCTTGCTGTTTCCCAGCAACCACCATGTCCAGCAACGTGAGCGTGCGCCCACCGATCGGCACGGCTGCGCGCAGCAGACACCATGACTTGTCCGGCTTTAGATCGCTCCAGTCGATGACGATCACCGGCTGCGCGCCGCGCAGCAGCCAATGCGCCATGTCCCGCTCGATCACGGATCGTTCGCCCTGCAACGTGCGATTGCGCAGCAGGCGGTCGCATGCCTTGAGGGGCGCACGTACCCGCCTCGCGCCTGGCCATGCGCGTGCAATGTCGATCAAGGTCAGCCGGCCTCCGTGCAACAGCGCCTCAACCGCGCCAAGCAAGGCGCGTCGACGTAATGCATGCATGCCAGAGAGTGAGTGAGACAGGCACTTCTGCAATACTTCGCTGGCGCGCATGGTCGGCACTCTTCTCTGGCTTAGTCACCTTGAAGCGTGCACCATGCGCGCACCTTCTTCCACATCCTGATCCAGCAAGTACTTGATCTCGCAGGAAGAAATGTGGGGAAACCTCAGGTGCAGGTAGTGTTACCGACTTTAGGGCTATTGCTCATGATATAGGTATTCCTCTTCTTAATTCTCCTCAAGGCGGAGCTTTTGCAGCAGGATTAAAGTTTTTACCTGTTCCTGCAGGCGCTGCTTTCAACTGGGCCCGAGCAGGGCATATTTTTAGATTTGCAGCCGGGCATGTTAACCCTACGACCATCTCGTCTCAGGGAGATTTTCTCAAATTTTCAGAGCGGTATCTTCAAATCCCAGTTACCTTCGAGTCGATGCTGTCCAAGCAGGTATAATAACTCAGCAGGCTGCTGATGCTGGTGTTTCAGCATACACATTCAGTGCTCGAAGTGGGCGGCAAATATGGGTCACCGTTCGTAACGGTGAAATCATGAGCGCGGGTGTTAACGCAGCAGGAGCAGTAAAATGACGCTTAATGAAGTGATGGAGTTTGAGCGTGCCAATGAGGTTGTCAAGGCTGCTGATTCCTATGAGATAATCCTGAAAGAGTGTTCGGGAAATTTAAATGCATACATTAATCTTTTAGTCCTGTACTGGCAGTCAACTGACTATGGTTTTTCCTCCTCAAATGGATTGTCACCGGATTTTGTGCGTGTTGCAGGAAATAGGCTGGCAGAGATGTTGAATGGCTCATTGTCAAATTTTTATGATGAGCCGGAATTTCAATTTTGGGCGAAGTACATTGCGTGGGCCGAATTGGGTGAAAAATTCGATATTGAAGAGTGTTATGGGCTGATGCGCCGTAAATTGAGATATTATGAGCCAGCTATGTTTATATATGCCTCCACTGCCGGGAAGCAGGCGGTCAGTGAGGTGGCTGAATTACTCGCCCTAGTCCAAAGTCAGCAGACAATCCGTGATCGTTACATAAACTCTGTAGTTATGGGTATAAGATGTGAATAGCGATGCATTTTATAATTACTTAAGTGCTAATTCCCCGTGTGGCCTATGGTCTATAAGTGGCGGAACTAATGATGCTGAAATTGAAAATCAGACGATGCAGTCAGTAAATGCAACCTGTGCTTCGGGGAGATGTGTGCCATGAATTTAAAGTCTATCCAAGCAAGTTTAATTATGGCCACTATTCTGATTTCTGGTTGCGACAATCTAGGGCGAACTAGTCGGGTGGCCAACGTGAAAAAAAATCCAGATCGCAGTATGGGAAGACGGATTTTTTTGATGCTTGTATTGGAAGTGATAGGCATGGTATTTCACTTTATGACTGTGATGATTCGGCGGAAATGCTTTCCGTTGAAATTCCAGAAAAAGTCCGTGACTCAGAAAATGGAAAAAATTTGGTCGAATCGGGATACAGGCAGTGGCCCCCGGGAAGTAATGTTGAGATAAGGGCTAATGTATCTGGGGTTTTGGTTGATCATCGAGCCCAGGGTGGAGGTGTTGTTTTTATAGTAGATAAAGTTGAAGGATTGGATGTGGCGAAAGGAAATGGTATATGAGTAATAAGACGGCACTCACAAAGTTGTGAGGAATGAAAATTCTGGACTACTCTGTACTGCCAGCAGGTAGCCGTTGCCGGATGCGCAGGCCTGCAACCGCGAAGAGGCAGTGGCCTCCGGACGTGTGGTGCTGCGGACCTACGATGCGCGCAACCGCTTGTCCTGGCTGTCCTTCCCGACAAGAACGGCGATCAGCGCTGGACCTACACGCCCGACGGCCTGCCCGCCCAGATCGAGACCACCACTACCGACGGTGGCGGCAAGACGGTGGTCAACACCTACCAATACAACCGTCGCAGGCTGTTGATCAGCGAAGGAACCGAAGGCTGGACGAGCTGGAGCCTGGGCTGGCTGGTCGACGCGCTGGGCAACATGGTGGTCGGCGTGGTCGCCGGTGCGGTGGTGCTGGGAGCGGTCACCGGGTTCCAGAAGCTGCGCGGGAACAAGGCCGCGCACTGATCTTGCCCTGGAGCGGCGAACAAACCGTAGCGAGCAATCGTCAGGTGGGTGTGGACGGCGTGCTCAGAACCGGAGGGTACGCGTGGACCATGCCGCACCGAGTACCGGCCGCATCCACCGGGCGGTGAGCACAGTGGTTTTGTTAGCCGCTCTTGGTCGCTGAGGCGACAAGCGAACTGGCGTGCACGCTGGCGATCACACGCCTGCGCCTGGCGCGTGACGCTTGCTAACCTGCTTGAACGCCGTGGGTGCGAGGTGCAGGTTGCGTCGCTGCCTGCGGTGGCACTGACGGCAGCCTGGCCGGCCTGGCCGGCGCGTACTGGCAGACATCAGGTGGGAGCGCAGCATGCAGAAGATGATCGAGGGTCTCGGCAGTGCAGGCGGTTCTTCGCCCGCAGCCACGCAGGTAGACGCAGTGCAGGTGGACGACTACGCGCACGTTGCATCAATCAGCGCGTGCTCGGCAATCGGGCGCAGACGCTTCCTGGGGTTGGGAGCTGCGGCAATCGCGGCGAGCATGGCCGGCGCACCGGTGCACGCCGCGCTGCCCACACGCGGGCCGATGCGGGCCACCTGGGTGGCGAGTGTGCTCAATCTCGATTGGCCAAGTGCGGCGTCCTCCCGGATGACTGATCCGGTTGCGCGTGTCATGGTCCAGCAGCAGGAATTGCTGACGATTCTCGACCAAGCCGAAGCGCTGCATCTCAATACGCTGGTCTTCCAGGTCAAGCCATGTGCCGATGCGCTTTACCGATCGGCGATTCTGCCGTGGTCGCCGGTGCTGACGGGCGTGCTCGGGAAAGACCCCGGTTTCGATCCATTGGCGTTCCTGCTCCACCACGCACACGCACGTGGCATCCAGGTCCATGCCTGGCTCAATCCTTACCGGGTGTCGACCGACATCAGTCAGGCCACACTGGAGATGTTGACCACTCCATCGGGCGATTCCCCGCCCAGCGTGTATGCGCATCGTCCCGAGTGGGTGGGCGTGGCCGCCAACCGGCTGGTGCTTGATCCAGGCATTCCCGCCGTCCGCCGCTGGATCTGTGCCGTTGTTGCGGAACTGATTGTCCGTTACGACGTGGATGGTGTGCAGTTCGACGATTATTTCTACAGCGAAACCGCCCAGTCGCCACTGGACGACGCACAGACCTACGCGCGCCATGGAGCAGGCTTCGCAGACAAGGGCGATTGGCGGCGCAACAACACCTATCGATTGATGCGCGATGTGGGCAGGACCATTCGTGCGATCCGGCCGCGCGTGGCCTTCGGGGTCAGCCCGGCAGGCGTGTGGCGCAATCGGCAGGACGATCCGCTGGGCTCGGACACGCAGGCAGGCGCGCCCTCGTTCGATGTCGCTTACGCCGATACCCGACGCTGGGTGCGCGAAGAACTCGTCGATTACATCGTGCCGCAGATCTATTGGCCGTTTGCACGGCAAATCGTGCGTTACGACACCATTGCGCGGTGGTGGGCCGACACCGTGGGCAACGGGCGTGTGCAGCTCTACATCGGCATGGCGTTATACAAGGTGGGTCTCGCCAATGCATTGGAGCCGGACTGGGCCGTTGCAGGCGGTGTCCCTGAGATCGCCCGCCAGTTGGACCTCAACGCTGCCTTGCCGCAGATACGCGGATGCATGCTGTTTCGCCACGGATTCCTTGCCATGCCCCAGACCGCGCAGGTCGTGGATTACCTGAAGCTGCGGTGGCAAGGGGGCTAAGAGCGGCCCACAAAACGTAGCGAGCAGTTGTCGGCCGGGTGTGGACGTCGCGCTCAGAACCGGCGTCTACGCGTGGACCATGCTCGCACTGAGCTGGCGGTGAGCACGGGCGTTCTGTCAGCGGCTCTAATCGGCGCTGACCACCCGATTCTTGCCCGCGGCCTTGGCGTCGTACATAGCGCGGTCGGCGCGGCGGACCAGCTCGTCCTGGGTTTCGTCGGTATGGCGCAGCGCCACGCCTGCGCTGAAGCTGATGAAGATCCGTACGTCCTCGTGCAGCAAGGAGCGCTGCGCCAGGGCGCGTTGCAGTCGGATGACCGCCGCGCTGGCTTCGAAGATGGTTGAGTCCGGCAGCAGCAGCACGAATTCCTCGCCGCCGAAGCGGGCAATGGCATCGGTGGTGCGCAACACCGCCTTGGCCACCTCGACGGTGTGGCGCAGCGCGGCGTCGCCGCCGGCGTGGCCGTGCTCCTCGTTGAGGCGACGGAAGTCGTCCAGGTCCAGCATTGCCACGCACAGCGGCTGGCCGCTGCGTTGGGTGCGCACCGCTTCGCGCTGGAACAGTTCTTCGAAGCCGCGTCGGTTGAGCGCGCCGGTCAGCTGGTCTTCGCGCACCAGTCCGGCGACTGCGTTGAGTTCCTGTTCGAGCGAGGCGATGCGTTGTTCGGCGTCTTCGACCTGGCGGCGTGCGGACAGCAGTTCGTCGCGCGCGGCCAGCGCCTGGGCCTGGACCCCGGCGGTGTCCTGCAGCACGTCCTGCAGCAGGCGATTGAGGTCGGGAATGCTGCGAGCCTCGCCGATCGCCTGCGAATAGCCGGCAACGCGGTCGTGGTATTCGCCGGTGCTGGTGGCCATGCCGTCGAGCCGGTCGACGAAGGACACCATCATTTCGCGCATGGCGCTTTTGGAATCGGCAATGCCCTGCTTGAGCAGGCCCTGCTTGTAGATCACCTCGCGCAGGGTGCCGCGCGCCTGTTCGATCGATTCCACGTCCAGCGGCCCGGCCAACAGCTGCCGTACCACCGAGATCTGGCCCTGCAACCAGCTGCGATCGTCCAGGAGTTCGCCGACGTTCTCCAGTAATAGGTCGAACAAACCCAGCAACAGGTTCTGTTGTTCGCTGGCATCGTCGGCGCGCAGACCGATCTGATGGCTGAGCTCGCGCAGCCGCTGCTCCAGCGTGATCAGCTCATGCCCGGGGCGCCAGTGGCGCAGTGCCGATGCCAGGGTCTGGGCTTCTTCAGCCAGTTCGGGGCTGCGTTGCAGCAAGGTGGCCAGGGCGTTGCCCAGCGAATGCCGCAGCAGGTCGCGTAACTGTTCGGCTTCGGTGCGGCCTTCGGCGATCGAGTCGCCGATATCGATGGTGCGGATGTATTTGTCGATCAGCTGGCGCAGGGTGCGGCCGTAGCCTGGCCAGTCGCCGGCCGCGTAGGCCGCGCTCAGGCGCACGCCCATGTCGCCGAGCTCGCCATGCAGGCTGGCGATGCCTTCGGCGAACGCCAGCAACAGCGCTTCGGGATGCGCGGCATGCGAAAACAAGCGAATGAGCAGCGCGGTGGCGGCCGCCGGATCGTGCGCGCCGGACTTGGTCTTGGCGGGAACCAGCTGATGTGCCGCCAGCCCCGGCGCGGCATGCGCACTGCCGCGCACGCTCGGCAGCGCAGCGACCGGGCGCGCGGTGTCCGTGCCGCCCCAGGGCAACAGACGGCGCAGCCCGCCACGCGGGCGGCTTGGAAGGTCAGGCTGGTCGGTCATGCCAGGTCTCGAAAGGTCGACGTGCTATCGCTGGTTATCGGCGCGCGCACGGGTCGCTTGAGCAGACCGGACCGTATGGCGCACTCCACAGCATGCATCCAATCGCGCCGTCACGCTGCGCGACAGCACACGAATGCTGTCATGAACAAGTTACACAGATGACAACGAACGCAGCCGCACTCTCCCGCATTCGGTGCATCTCAGTGCCAATGCACCGATGCGGGGATGTCATCGCACTGCAATGCATCGCTTATGCCTGTAGACATGCGCAATTGTGCGTAAAGGAATGTGGGCTGTCGCAGAAAAGTCAGGACATGTTCACGCATATTTTATTTGTACGGGGTGTAGATTCATCACCAAGGACGACGTGGAGTACGCGCGTCGTTCTAGCTCCTCATTCGCAGCATGTCGTCTGGCCACATCGGCAGACGATGGTTTTCGCTTCGCCGTTTTCCGTCTCCACCCACTTTACGACGGACGTTTAGATGGTTGCCACGATGCCGCTTCACGCCAACACTGCACGCCTAGAGCGCAGCACGATGATCCCCACGCTGAAGAAGAGCGGGCGGCCGCGTGATGCACGCGGGCGGTTCATTCGCCATCACGAGCGATTGCCGGTGTCGCTGGCCGATACGCGCGGTGCATTGTTCGTGGTGTCGGAGATGGCCGACTTCATCAAGGCCGGCGGTCTGGGCGATGTCGCGGCGGCATTGCCGCGCGCGCTGCGCCACCGCTACGACGTGCGTGTGTTGATCCCCGGGTATCGGGCGGTGCTCGAGCGCGCCGGCAAGGTGGAGATCGTGGGCCGCGTGTTGGCGCATGCCGCGCTGCCGGCCTGCGACATTGGCCGCATCGTGCAGTCCGATGGCCTGCCGATCTACATCCTGCTGTCCAAGGAACTGTTCGAGCGCGACGGCTCGCCGTATGTGAGCACCAGCGGTTCGGAGTTCGAAGACAACGCGATCCGCTTCGCCACCTTGTCGCATGCCGCCGCGCAGATTGCCGCCGGTCATGCCGGCCTGGGCTGGAAGCCGCGCCTGCTGCATCTCAACGACTGGCCGTGCGCGCTGGCAGCCGGCTACGTGCGCTGGTCCGGCGGCACCACCCCGTGCCTGTTGACCATCCACAACCTGGCCTACCAGGGCCTGGTGCCGTATTCGATGGCCTCGGCACTGGGCATCCCGGCCGAGCGGGTGGCCGAGCTGGAGTTCTACGGGCAGATGTCGTTCCTGCGTGGCGGCATCGTCAATGCCGACCACGTCAACACCGTCAGCATCAGCTATGCCAAGCAGATCACCGGCCCGGCGCAAGGCTGCGGGCTGGACCGGCTGCTGGCCGGCCGCGCCGCCAAGGGCGCGCTGACCGGCATCGTCAACGGCATCGACGCCAGCTGGGACCCGCGCACCGACGCCCACCTGGATGCGCACTTCAGCGTGAACCAGTGGCAGGGCCGGCAGGCCAATGCCGCCCAGGTGCGCAAGGCCTTCGGGCTGCGCGACAGCACCGGGCCGTTGTTTGCGGTGGTGTCGCGGCTGGTGCATCAGAAGGGCCTGGACCTGATCTGCGAGGTGGCCCCGCAGATCGTGGCGGCCGGCGGCCAGATCGCCGTGATCGGCGGTGGCGAGCCGGAGATCGAACAACAGGTGGCCGAGCTGACCCGCCGGTATCCCGGCCAGGTCGGTGCCTTCATCGGCTTCCAGGAAGGCCTGGCGCGGCGCATGTTCGCCGGTGCGGACTTCCTGCTGATGCCGTCGCGCTTCGAGCCTTGCGGGCTGAGCCAGATGTACGCGCAGCGCTTCGGCTGCCTGCCGATCGCACACGCCACCGGCGGGCTGATCGACACCGTGGACGACGGCGTGACCGGCTTCCTGTTCCAGCACGCCAGCGTGGAGGCCCTGCGCCGCTGCCTGGAACGCGCGTTCCGCACGTTCCGCTTGCCCAGCCTGCTGTCGGCGATGCGCCGCGCGGCCATGCTGCGGCCCAGCGGCTGGGATGTGGCCGGCAAGAAGTATCTGTCCCTTTACGAACGCACCGCCGCAACCGCACCTGCGCTTGCGACGGTGTCATGAGCGAACGGTTGGGCGTGCAAGGGCAGGGAACGGAAGGCGAGGCTGTGACCACGGAAGGAGTGTCTGATAGCGCGCTTGCCTTGCAGGCGCTGGCCGACGGAGCGCCCACCGACGCGTTCGCGGTGCTGGGCCCGCATCTGCAGGCCGATGGCCGCCGCCGTGTTCGGGTGCTGGCACCTGGCGCCGAGGCGATGGGCCTGATCGATCCACGCGGCAAGTTGCTGGCGCGCATGCAGGCCGGCGCGGTCGATGGCGTATTCGAAGGCGAGCTGGCGGTCGATGGCCCGTATCGGCTGCGCATCGTCTGGCCGGACGTGGTGCAGGAGATCGAAGACCCGTACGCGTTCGCCCCCACCCTGGACGAGTCGCTGCTGCTGCAGATCGCCGCCGGCGACGGGCAGGCGTTGCGCAGCGCGCTGGGCGCACAGCATCTGCGCTGCGGCGATGTGCCGGGCGTGCGCTTTGCGGTCTGGGCGCCACACGCCCAGCGCGTGGCGGTGGTGGGCGACTTCAATGGCTGGGAGGCGCGGCGGCATCCCATGCGTCAGCGTCTGGGCGGCTTCTGGGAGCTGTTCCTGCCGCGCGTGGAAGCGGGCGCCCGCTACAAATACGCGATCACCGCCGACGACGGCCGTGTGCTGCTCAAGGCCGATCCGGTCGCACGCCAGAGCGAGCTGCCGCCGGCCACCGCCTCGGTGGTGCCCGGCGGCGCTGCGTTTGCGTGGACCGATGCAGAGTGGATGGGCAAGCGTGCGGTGCAGGCATTGCCGGCGCCGATGTCCATCTACGAGGTGCACGCCGCCTCGTGGCGCCGCGATGGCCACAACCAGCCGCTGGACTGGACCACCCTGGCCGAGCAGCTGATCCCCTACGTGCAGGAACTGGGCTTCACCCATCTCGAGTTGCTGCCGATCACCGAGCACCCGTTTGGCGGATCGTGGGGCTACCAGCCGCTGGGCCTGTATGCGCCGACTGCGCGGCACGGCAGCCCGGATGGCTTTGCGCAGTTCGTCGATGCCTGCCACCGTGCCGGCATCGGCGTGATCCTGGATTGGGTCAGCGCGCACTTCCCCGACGATGCGCACGGCCTGGCGCAGTTCGATGGCGCCGCGCTGTACGAGCATGCCGACCCGCGCGAAGGCATGCATCGCGACTGGAATACGCTGATCTACAACTACGGCCGCCCGGAAGTGACCGCCTACCTGTTGGGCAGCGCGCTGGAGTGGATCGACCATTACCACCTCGACGGCCTGCGCGTGGATGCGGTGGCCTCGATGCTCTACCGCGATTACGGCCGTGCCGAAGGCGAGTGGGTGCCCAACGCGCACGGCGGCCGCGAGAATCTGGAGGCGGTGGCGTTCCTGCGCCAGCTCAACCGTGAGATTGCCGCGCGCCATCCGGGCGTGCTGACCATTGCCGAAGAATCCACCGCCTGGCCTGGCGTGACCGCGCCGATCAGCGATGGCGGTCTGGGCTTTACCCACAAATGGAACATGGGCTGGATGCACGACACGCTGAGCTACATGCAGCGCGATCCGGCCGAGCGTGCGCAGCACCACAGCCAGCTCACCTTCGGCCTGGTGTACGCGTTCTCCGAACGCTTCGTGCTGCCGCTCTCGCACGACGAAGTGGTGCATCGCACCGGCGGCCTGCTTGGGCAGATGCCGGGCGACGACTGGCGCCGCTTCGCCAACCTGCGCGCCTACCTGGCGCTGATGTGGGCGCATCCGGGCGACAAACTGCTTTTCATGGGCGCCGAATTCGGCCAGTGGCGCGACTGGAATCACGACCAGTCGTTGGACTGGCATCTGCTCGACGGCGCGCCGCATCGCGGCGTGCAGCAACTGGTGGGCGATCTCAATGCCACCTTGCGCCGCGTGCCGGCGCTGTATCGCGGCACGCATCGCGCCGAGGGGTTCGATTGGAGCGTGGCCGACGACGCACGCAACAGCGTGCTGGCCTTCATTCGTCACGATCCCGAAGGCGGTGCGCCGCCGTTGCTGGCGGTGAGCAACCTCACCCCGCAACCGCAGCACGACTACCGCGTGGGAGTGCCGCGTGCCGGCATCTGGCGCGAAATCCTCAATACCGACAGTGCCCACTACGGCGGCAGCAACCTCGGCAACAGCGGTCCTCTTGCGACCGAGCCGATGGGCATGCATGGGCATACGCAACGTCTGCGCCTGACCCTGCCGCCGCTGGCCACGATCTACCTGCAAGCGGAGAAATAACAATGAACCAGCGCAACGACATCATCCCGGCCTGGGGCGCATGGCCAGCGGGTGAGGGACAGGTGCGCTTCGCGCTCTGGGCACCGGACGCAACGCGCGTGGAAGTGGTCTTCGACGACGGTACGCGCAGCGCGCTGCAGGCCGGGCAGGACGGGTTCTTCACCGCCACCCTGGCCTGCGCGGCAACTGCGCGCTATCGCTACAGCGTCGATGGCGGCGCGCCGGTGCCGGACCCGGCCTCGCGCTGGCAGCCCGATGGCGTGCACGGCCCCAGCGCCGTGCAGCCCACCGACGGCTACCGCTGGCGCAACACCCAGTGGCAGGGCCGTCCGTGGGACGAGGCGGTGATCTACGAGCTGCACGTGGGCACCTGCGGCGGCTATGCCGGCGTGCAGGCACAGTTGCCGCAGCTGGCCGCGATGGGCATCACCGCCATCGAGCTGATGCCGTTGAGCGCCTTCCCCGGTGCGCACAACTGGGGCTACGACGGCGTGCTGCCGTATGCGCCGGCCGACGCCTATGGCACACCGGACGACCTCAAGGCGTTGATCGATGCCGCGCACGGCCACAGCCTGATGGTGTTGCTGGACGTGGTCTACAACCACTTCGGCCCGGACGGCAATTACCTGCACAGCTATGCCGGCGCGTTCTTCAATGCAGACAAGCCCACTCCGTGGGGCGCGGCGATCGACTTCCACAAGCCGCCGGTGCAGCGCTATTTTCTCGATAACGCATTGATGTGGTTGCACGAATACCGTTTCGATGGCTTGCGCCTTGATGCGGTGCATGCGATCACGCCCAATGCGTTTCTGGACACTTTGCGCCAGACCGTGGAGACCAGCCTGCCGTCTGGCCGCCACGTGCATCTGGTGCTGGAAAACGAGGCCAACCAGGCTTCGCAACTGCAACGCGGCTATACCGCGCAGTGGGACGACGATTTCCACAACGCACTGCATGTGTTGCTGACCGGCGAGGCCGAAGGCTATTACGCCGCCTTCGCCGACAAGCCCACCGAGCATCTGGCGCGTGTGCTCGGCGAAGGCTTTGCATATCAGGGCGAGCCGGACCCGCGTGGTCACGTGCGTGGCGAGCCCAGTGGTGCGTTGCCGCCTTACAAGTTTGTGGTGTTTGCGCAGAATCACGACCAAATCGGCAACCGTGCGCGTGGCGAGCGGCTGACCGTGCTGGTATCGCAACCGCGCTTGCGCGCAGCGTTGGCGTTGACCGCCTTGACGCCGATGATTCCGCTGTTTTTCATGGGCGAGCCCTGGGGTGCGACGCAACCGTTCCTGTTCTTCACCGACTTCGGTCCGCCGCTGGATGAGGCGGTGCGCGAAGGGCGCCGTCGCGAGTTCGCGCACTTTGCCGCGTTCGCCGACGAGGCGCAGCGCGCCACCATTCCCGACCCCAACAGCCATGCCACCTTCGCCGCCTCGCGCTCGCCGATCGGCGATGCGGCGCACGGCGACGGTGCGCAGTGGGCAGCGTGGTTCACTGCGCTGCTCGCCGTGCGTCGCCAGTGGTTGGTGCCCGGTCTTGCCGACGCGCGTGCGGTAAGCGCCAGCGTGCTGGCCGATGGCGCGCTCACCGCCACCTGGGAGCTGCCGGGCGGGCTGTGGCATATCGCCTTCAACGTCGGCCGCGCGGCCGTGCCGTTGCCGCCGCTGCGTGGACGCGTCGCATTTGCCGAAAAAGTGGAGACGTCCGCGCAGCAGTTGCCGGTCGACAGTTTCATCGCCTGGCATGAGGACCGCACATGAGCACGAACACCTTGCACACCCTGGCCGCCGCGGCCGGGGTGATGGTGGAGTGGGTGGACGCCAGCGACCAACCGCGACAGGTGTCTGAGCAGTCGGTGCAGGCGGTATTGACCGCTCTCGAATTGCCATCGGCCACTGCCGCACAACGCGAAGACAGCCTGCGCCGCTGCAAGGCGCAGGCAGATGAGCCGGCAGTGCTGCTCACCGTGCAGGTGGGCGCGCCGTTGCCGTTGCGCGTTGCCGCCAATGCGAGTGGCCGCTGGACCGATGACAGCGGCAGCAACGAAGAAGCACGTGCGGATGCGCAGGGGCAATTGCTTGCACCGCAGCGTTTTGGTTATTGGACGCTGCAGATCGGTACTCTGACCCAGCAGGTGGCAGTCGCGCCGCAACGCTGTTTCAGCGTGGCCGATGCCTGCGGCCAGCCGTCGCCGCGTGCCTGGGGCATGGCGCTGCAGGTGTATTCGGCCTGCAGTCTCGATGATGGCGGCATCGGCGATGCTGCCGGCGCTGTCGAGTGGCTACGGTACGCAGCGCTGGCTGGGGCCGATGCGCTGGCACTGAGCCCGGTGCATGCCTCGCGCCCGATCACCGGTGGTTACAGCCCGTATTCGCCCAGTGACCGACGCTTTTTCGATCCCTTGCATGCCGCACCGGTCCGCGTGTTGGGCGAACTGGCGCTGGAGGCGATCGACGAGATCGCAGGCCTGCGCCAGCGCTTCGATACGCTGCACACCAATGCATTGATCGACTGGCCCGCCTCGGCGCAGGCCAAGTGGGAGCTGTTGCGCCATCTGCACGCGCGCGTGGCGCCGGGTCATGCCGATCTGCTCGCCTTCCGTAACGCGGGCGGTGCAGCGCTGGACGGATTCGCACGCTTCGCCGCGCAGGATTACGGCGACAACGATCCGCAGCTGCATGTGTTCACCCAATGGCTGGCAGCGCGCAGTTGGTCCGATGCGCAGCGCGAAGCGCACGAGCGCGGCATGAAGATCGGACTGATCGCCGATCTGGCGGTGGGCTTCGACCCCAACGGTGCCGAAGCCGCTGCCGCCGCCGAGACGGTGTTGCGTGGCCTGGTGCTGGGCGCGCCGCCGGATGCCTTCAATGCCGATGGCCAGCACTGGGGCATCGGTGCGTATTCGCCCACCGCCTTGCGACGCAGCGGGTTTGCGCCGTACATCGCGCTGCTACGCGCGGTGCTGCGCGATCGCGGCGGCATCCGCATCGATCACATTCTTGGCCTGTTGCGGTTGTGGGTGGTGCCCGAGGGTGCCGGCTCCAACGAAGGCGCGTATCTGGCATACCCGCTGCACGATCTGCTCAATCTGCTGGCGCTGGAATCGTGGCGCCATCGCGCCATTGTGATCGGCGAAGATCTGGGCGTGGTGCCGCCGGGCATCCGCGAAGAACTCTCGCGCCGCGGCGTGATGGGCATCGATGTGCTGATGTTCACCCGCGACGAAGATGGTGCATTCATTGCGCCCGGCTTGTGGCGCCCGGATGCGGTGGCCACCACCACCACGCACGATCTGCCCACGCTCACCGGCTGGCGCGCTGGCCGCGATATCGACTGGCGACGCAAGCTCGCGCTGATCAAGCCTGAGCAAGCCAGCGACGACGCAAACCACCGCACCAAGGATGTCGCGCGGCTGGATGCAGCGGTGGAGCACGTCGGCCTGTCCAGCGACGATGCGCTGCTGGGTGCGCTGAGGTTTACCGCCAGCAGCGTGTCGCCGCTGGCCTTGCTGCCGGCCGAAGACGCACTGGCGCTGGACGAACAACCCAATCTGCCGGGCACCGTCGAAGTCCATCCCAACTGGCGTCGACGCCTGCCCGATCCCTTGCCGCATGCGCGCCTGACCACGGCGCTGCAGGGCTTTGCCGAGGCGCGTCGCGTCGCGGCCGTTTCGGAACCACAGTCATGATCGATCTTCGCGCCACCGCCCGCCTGCAGCTGCATGCCGGCTTCACCTTGCACGATGCGCTTGCGCAAGTGCCGTACTACGCCGGCCTTGGCATCAGCCATCTGTACCTGTCGCCGATCGGTACCGCGGTGCCGGGCTCCACGCACGGCTACGACAATATCGACCCGTCCGTGGTCAACCCGGAACTCGGTGGCGAAGCGGCGTTGATCGCGTTGTCGCAGGCGGCGCGCGAACACGGCATGGGTCTGATCGCCGACATCGTGCCCAACCACATGGCCACCCACGCGCAAAACGCCTGGTGGTGGGATGTGTTGCGCAACGGCCGCAGCGCCAAGCATGCCGACTGGTTCGATATCGATTGGCGTGCGCCGGGCCGCGATGGAAAGGTGTGGCTGGCAGTGCTGGACCGCCCGTACGCCACCGCGCTGGCCGACGGCTTGATCACGCTGGTGATCCAGGACGACGGCAGTGCCGCGCTGGCGCATTACGACCAACGTTACCCGATCCGTCCGCAGACGCTGGAGATCCCGGAACCATCCGCACGGGCGCAGTGGCTGCGCGACTACAACGACGGTGCCAAACGTGGCGATGGCCGCTTGCACAAGGTGATCGAACGCCAGCCGTATCGATTGAACTGGTGGCGGGTGGGCAACGACATGCTCAATTACCGCCGTTTCTTCGACATCACCTCGCTGGTGGCGTTGCGGGTCGAGCTGCCGGCAGTGTTCGATGCGGTGCATGCGCTGCCGCTGCGGTTGGTGGCCGAAGGGCACCTGGACGGCCTGCGCATCGACCATGTGGACGGGCTCACCGACCCCACCGGCTACGTGCGCAAGCTGCGCAGCCGGCTCGATGCAGCCGGGCGCACGCGCGGGCTCAAGCCCGGCACGCTGGGCCTGTATCTGGAAAAGATCCTCGCCCCCGGCGAGCATCTACCGGCCGACTGGCCCTGCGATGGCACCACCGGTTACGACTTCATGGACCAGGTCGGCGGCGTGTTGCACGACGCGGCCGGCTTCAAACCATTGGCGCGTGCCTGGCAACGCGTGAGCGGACGCAGTGGCGACTTCGCGCAGGAAGAACGCGCGGCCCGCGATGAAATCCTGCGTGGTCCGCTGCAGACCGAATTCAATCGCACCGTGGGTGCGTTGTCGGCGCTGGCACGCCTGGACCCGCCCACGCGCGAGTTCAGCCCGCAGATGCTGGCACGCGGTCTGTGCGTGCTGCTGCGCTGGTTCCCGGTGTACCGCACCTATGCAAGTGCCAAGGGCGTTACCGGCAGCGAGGCAGAGCGGCTGCGCACCACCGCTGCGCGTGCTCGCGAGGGCATGCCGGAGTCGATCGTTGCAGCGGTCGACGCCATCGAGCGCTGGTTGCTGGACGATGCCGGTGCCGACCGCGCGCAGATCGCCTTGCGGCGCATCCTGCGCCGCCGCGTGGAGCAGCTGTCCGCACCGCTCAATGCCAAGGCCGTGGAAGACACCGCGTTCTACCGGCACGGCGTGCTGTTGTCGCGCAACGAGGTCGGCAGCCATCCGACCCACTTCGCCAACGAGGCCGCCGAGTTCCACGCGCAGAATCAGCAGCGCGCCAAGCACTATCCGCGCGCGCTGCTGGCCACTGCCACCCACGATCACAAGCGCGGCGAAGACCTGCGCATGCGGTTGGCGGTGCTGTCCGAGCAGCCGAAGTGGTGGGTCGAGCAGAGCGCCCAGTTCGACGCCCTGGCCGAAACGCTGGATTCGCCGGCGCTGGCCGGTGGCGACCAGCAAATGCTGTGGCAGACGCTGGTGGCGGCCTGGCCCATCGGGCTGGGCGCCGATCAGGCCGAGCCGCTCGCCGCCTATGCCGAGCGCGTGGCGCAGTGGCTGCTCAAGGCGGTGCGCGAAGCCAAGTTGCATACCAGCTGGACCGACGGCTCTGCCGACTACGAACAGGCCGTGCAGGCGACGGTGGAGCAGGTGCTGATCAGCCGCGCCGGGCTGCCGCTGCGCCGCGCGCTGCTACGCGCCAGCAACCATATCGCCGCCGCCGGTGCGCGTAATTCGCTGGTGCAAACCACCTTGCGCCTGACCGTGCCCGGTGTGCCCGACCTGTATCAGGGCACCGAAGGCTGGGATCTGTCGCTGGTGGACCCGGACAACCGCCGCCCGGTGGATTACACACAGCGGCAGCAGTGGCTGCAGCAGGCGCGCGACTTCAATACCTTGCTGCGCAGCTGGCGCGATGGCGCAGCCAAGGCGCGCCTCACCGCTTTGTTGCTACAACTACGTCGCGAACATCCGGCGCTATTTGCGAAGGGCGACTACCAGCCAGTGAACGTTGCTGTCAGCGGCGCTGCGCAGGTGCTGGCGTTCCGTCGTCAGTATCGCGGCCAGTCGTTGGTGGTGGCGGTCACCCGGCTGGGCGCAGGCGCCCACAGCGACGGCGATCTGCCGTTGCTGGTGCCGCCGGCCAATTGGGGTCAGGCGTCGTTGGCATTGCCGGACGCCACATACCGTAATGTGCTCGACGGCAGCACGCTGCAGCCGCAGCGCGGCCGCGTGGCGCTATCCACGG
This sequence comes from Xanthomonas sp. NCPPB 4467, assembly GCF_041475665.2. Lineage (NCBI taxonomy): Bacteria > Pseudomonadati > Pseudomonadota > Gammaproteobacteria > Lysobacterales > Lysobacteraceae > Xanthomonas > Xanthomonas sp. NCPPB 4467. The sequence continues at coordinate 607,449 of NZ_CM191260.1, forward strand.
TGTTTGCACGTGCGCCAGTGGCAGTGTTGTTGACCCCGTAATCGACCTTGAGGCAACTGTACGCAATGAATGACACGGAACGGCAAGCGCGGCTTCGCCAGTTGGCACAGGAGATCTGGGAGGCCGAAGGCCGCCCGGACGGGCATGCGGACCGCCACTGGGCCATGGCCGAGCGGCTGGTGGATGCCGAAGAACGCGCGGCCGAGCAGGCCGCCGAGCACGCGGCCACGCCGATCACTGCGCGCCAGTAACGCGGTGTCTGCCACCTTGCACGGGTTGTGCTGCGTGCTCATATGCGCGCGCACAGCCCGCCGCAGCCGCACACCGCGCACTGTCTTGAGTTCACCGTTCTAAGGAGTTACCGATGGCCACTCGCAAGTTCACTCAGCGCTCGCGCATCCGCGAAGGCCGTCCCAACCCCCTCGGCGCCACCTGGGATGGTCTGGGCGTCAACTTTGCGCTGTATTCGCGTAACGCCACGCGCGTGGAGTTGTGCCTGTTCGACGAGCGCGGCCGCGAGCAGGAGCGCTTGGCGCTGCCCGAATACACCGACGAAGTCTGGCACGGCTATCTGCCCGATGCCCGCCCGGGCCAGCTGTACGGCTACCGCGTGCATGGGCCCTATGCCCCCGAGGCCGGTCATCGCTTCAACCACAACAAGCTGCTGCTGGATCCGTATGCCAAGCAGATCGTCGGCGAACTCAAATGGGCGCCGCACCTGTTCGGCTACACCATCGGGCATCGCGACAAGGACCTGAGCTTCGATCGCCGCGACAGCGCGGCCTTCATGCCCAAATCCGCGGTCATCGACCCGGCCTTTACCTGGGGCCAGGACCGCCCGCCGCAGACGCCCTGGAACCGCACGGTGATCTACGAAGCGCACGTGCGCGGGTTGAGCATGCTGCACCCGGCGGTACCGCCGGAAGAACGCGGCACCTTCTCGGCCTTGAAGACAGACGAACTGATCGACCATATCAGCTCGCTCGGCGTCACTGCGGTGGAACTGCTCCCCGTTCACGCCTTCGTCGACGACCAATACCTGCTGGAAAAAGGCCTGCGCAATTACTGGGGCTACAACACGCTCGGGTTCTTTGCGCCGCAGGGCCGCTACATGTCCACGCGTACCGTGGCCGAGTTCAAGCAGATGGTGGCGCGGCTGCACCACGCCGGCCTGGAAGTGCTGCTGGACGTGGTCTACAACCACACCGCCGAAGGCAACGAGCTGGGGCCGACGCTGTCGTTCAAGGGCATCGACAACGCCAGTTACTACCGCCTGGCCGACGATCGCCGCTTTTATATCAACGACACCGGCACCGGCAACACCTTCGACCTGACCAACGTCGGCGCGCTGCGCATGGTGATGGATTCGCTGCGCTATTGGGTGCAGGAAATGCACGTGGACGGCTTCCGCTTCGATCTGGCCAGCATCCTCGGCCGCGAGCGTTATGGCTTCGATCCGTCGGGCAGCTTTCTGGATGCGGTGCGGCAGGACCCGGTGCTGAGCCAGACCAAGTTGATCGCCGAGCCCTGGGATATCGGCCCTGGTGGTTACCAGGTCGGTAATTTCCCGCCGGGTTGGGTGGAGTGGAACGACAAGTTCCGCGACAACGTGCGTGCGTTCTGGCGCGGCGATGGCGGGCAACTGGCCGAGCTGGCTACGCGCCTGACCGGCTCTGCCGATCTGTTCGATCACAGCGGCCGCCGCCCGACTGCGTCGGTCAACTTCGTCACCGCGCACGATGGGTTTACCTTGCGCGATCTGGTCAGTTACGAGGGCAAGCACAACCTCGCCAACGGCGAAGACGGCAGGGACGGCAGCGATCACAATATCTCCGCCAATTACGGTGTCGAAGGCGACACCAACGACCCGGCGATCAAGCAGCTGCGCCGTCAGCAGATGCGCAACCTGCTCGCCACCTTGCTGCTGTCGCAAGGCACACCGATGCTGCTGGCCGGCGATGAATTCGGCCATAGCCAGAACGGCAACAACAACGCCTATTGCCAGGACAACGAGCTCAGCTGGATCGACTGGACGGCCGCCACCAAGGCTGCCGCTGCCGATCAGGCCGCGTTCGTGCGCCGCTTGATTCGCATCCGTCAGCGTTACCCATTGCTGCATCGCGCACGCTTTTTCGACGGCAAGTTCGACGAAGCGCTGGGCTTGCGGGATCTCACCTGGCTGGCGCCCAACGGCACCGAGATGGACGAAGCCGGCTGGCACGACCCGGAAGCGCGCGCATTGATGCTGCGCCTGGACGGCCGCTCGCCGACCACCGGCTTGCGCGAGATCGCCGCCAACGTCACCTTGCTGATGCTGATCAATGCCGCCTCCACCACTGTGTCGTTCACGCTGCCGGCCATGCACGACGAACACTGGCGCGTGCTGGTCGATACCGCACGTCACGGCGGCCGCGTGGTGGCCGGCGGCAGCGAGTGGAAGGCGCCCGCGCATTCGCTCACCTTGCTGGCAGTGGAGCGCGACCGCGTGATCAGCAGTGCGCGCATCGTCTCCGAAGGTGGGCGTTGATGAGCGGAGTGGCCTGATGGATGTGTTGTTGGCAGGGGCGACCGGTCTGGTCGGCAAACAGGTGTTGCAGCAGTTGCTCGCCGATGCGCGCTGCACGGGTGTGGTGGCGCTGACGCGTCGCCCGTTGACGCAGATTCATCCCAAACTGCGCAACCAGGTGATCGACTTCGAGCGCCTGGACCACTGGACCGCGCCGCGCATGGAAGCGGCCATCTGTGCGCTGGGCAGCACCATGAAACAGGCCGGTTCGCGCGAGGCCTTCTACCGCATCGACCACGACTACCCGCTGGCTCTGGCGCGCGCTGCCTGCGCGCAGGGCACCTCGGTGTTCGTGCTGAACTCGGCGGCCGGCGCAGACGCGCAATCGCGCATCTTCTACAACCGCGTCAAGGGCGAACTGGAGCGCGATCTACGCACGATCGGCTTTCCCTCGCTGACCTTCGTACGCCCCGGGCTGATCGGCGGTGAGCGCGAAGAACGCCGCACCGGCGAACACCTCGGCAGCGTGGTGCTGGGCGCACTCGGCCCGATCCTGCCACGGCGCTTCCGCATCAATCCAGCCGAGCGCATTGCCGCCGCGATGGTCGCCGCTGCGCTAGCACCGGCACGTGGCGAGCATAGTGTCGAGGCGGCGGAGTTGGCTGGCTGAGCGTTGCCACCGCCATGCAGCGGTGCCAGGCGGTGGCAGCGAATGGAGACAGGTTGCTGCGAATGCAGAGCGCAACGACTGCGTTTGTAGGAGCGTGCCTGTGCGCGACGCGGCATTACCGAGATGGCCTCATCGCGCAACAGCGCGCTCCCGCCAAGCGTTGCGCACTGGCATTCCTGCACCAAGCCTGCGCTGATCACACCCCCAACGACTGCCCGCCATCCACCGCCAGCATCTGCCCGGTGATCCAGCGCGCCTGCGGCGATGCGAGGAACAGTGCGGCATCGGCGATGTGCTGCACCTGCCCGAAGCCGCCGAATGGAATGCTGTCGCGGATGCGTGCGTAGAGTTCCGGTTCGTCGCGACGCCGCTTGTCCCAGAGTCCATCCGGGAACTCGATGGAGCCCGGTGCGATCGCATTGACGCGGATGCGGTCGCGCGCAAGTTCGGCGGCCAGTGTGGTGGTGTAGTAATTGAGCGCGGCCTTGGCGGTGGAATAGGCGATCGCGCGCGGTGTGGGGCGCTGCGCGTTGATCGAGCTGATGTTGAGGATCACCGCTGCGGCGCTGGTGCGCAGATGCGGCAGCGCGGCGCGGTTGCAGCGCACGGCCGCCATCAGGTCGACGTCCAGCCCTGCCTGCCAACTGGCGTCGTCGTTGCCATGCCCGTAGCCGGAGGCGTTGTTGATCACCACGTCCAGGCCGCCCAGCGCCTGCGCTGCGGCCTGCACATACGCCTCGATCTGCGCTGCGTCGGCAAGATCGCAGGGCAGGGTATGTACCGGCGTGCCGTAGGCTTCCAGTGTCTGCGCCGCCTGGGTCAGGCCGTCTGCACTGCGCGCGCAGATCGATACGTGAGCGCCGCTGCGCACGAACGCCTCGGCGATCGCCAGGCCGATGCCGCGGCTACCCCCGGCGATCAGCACGCGTTGCGCACGGTGTGCAGAAAGAGGCATGGCGTTACTCATTGCGGAAAACCCGCATTATCGAACAGCTTGGTGCCGACATGGCCGCTGCGTGCGCTGGCCATTGTGCTGTCCAGGTGTAAGGCGTCATCGCATAAAGCGCTGCAACAGTCTGCACAGCGCTGCCCACGTCGATTGAAGTCGTTCGACAACACCTGATACTGCGCTTAGAGCAGCTAACAGGAGGACTGCGCAGCCGTCAGGCGGGCGCAGCCGGTGCTCGGTGCCCGGTGCCCGGTGCCCGGTGCGGCATGTACCACTCGTCTACTTCGGTTCTTGTGCGCTTTCCGCACTCACCTGACGACTGCTCGCTACGTTTTGTCAGCCGCTCTTGGTTCGGATACAGACGCCCTGACATAAAACACGGTCGCCGGCGCGACATCAGCGCTGGCACAGAGTCGCCACCATCTCCACGATCACACCAGCACCCAGCACCCAGCACCCAGCACCCAGCACCCAGCACCCAGCACCAGCTCCCAGTACCAGCTCCCAACACCCAACACCCAACACCCAGCACCAACACCAAAACCAAAACCAAAACCAAAACCAACACCAAACCTCAAACCTCAAACCTCAAACCTCAAACCTCAAACCTCAAACCTCAAACCTCAAACCTCCACGCAGCTGCACCTCGACAAGGCACTTCGCCAGCCCGTAGGCGACCCGGCGTGCATTGCGCAGCACAGGCCAAACCCATCATCTGCACCCCGCATCGGCAGCACTGATTGCAGCGGCGGCCGCTGTCATCTCACTGCCATCTGCAGCACGCGCAGCCTGCGCCGTAAGCCTCATCACGGCTGGCGATCAGCTCATGCCTTTCCGGTTGCTCGCCGCTAACCATTTGTTTACACAACCGCGCGGCGCTGCGGGCACAACGTGCGGGTCATTCAGTGGGAGTTGTACATGGAAACCCATATCACCGTCATCGGTGCCGGCTTCTGCGGCACCGCGCTGGTCCGTGCGCTGGCGCAGACGGCCGATGCGCAGGTGCGCATCACCCTGGTCGGTGTTGCCGACACGTTTGGCAGCGGCATCGCGTATGGCGCGGCGCGACCGGAGCATCTGCTCAACGTGCGCGCCAAGGATCTGGGCATCGATGCGCAGGCGCCCGGCGCCTTCGCCGATACCTTGCATCTGGGCGAGAGCGGGCGGCTGGAATTCCTGCCGCGGCTGGCCTACGGCGATTACTTGCGTAGCGAGCTGGATGCGGCGGTCAGTGGTGCGCAGGCATCGGTGATGCGGCTGTCGCAGGAGGCGGTGGCGGTGGAGCGCGCGCGTCGCGGTTTCCGGGTGTTTCTTGCCAATGGCGATGCCTTCCACAGCGACCGCGTGGTGCTGGCGGTCGGTGCGCTGCAGCCGCAGGCGTTGGCCGGCATCGGCCCGCGGTTGAGCGTGCATGCGCGCTACATCGGCTGGCCGTGGCAGGGCGATGCGTTGTCGCGGCTGGCGCCCGACGATGACGTGCTGATCGTGGGCACCGGGCTGACCATGGTGGATGTGGCATTGACCCTGCACGCACGCGGGCACCGCGGCCGCATGCTGGCGATCTCGCGGCGCGGATTGGCCCCGCAGGCGCATCTGCGTCAGCCCGGTGCGCCACTGGACCTGCCGCCGCATCTGCAACGTGCGCTCAAGGATGCCGATCTGCGCGGGCTGCTGCGCGGTGTACGTCAGCTCAGTGCGGTGGTGGACGATTGGCGCCGCGTGGTGGATGCATTGCGCCCGCATCTGCAGCCGCTGTGGCAGCGCCTCACGCTGGCCCAGCGTGCGCGTTTCCTGCGGCATCTGCGCCCCTACTGGGAAGTGGCGCGGCATCGCGTCGCGCCGGGTGCGGCGGAGCACTTGCAGCAGTTGCAGGCATCCGGCCAGTTGCAGATCGTTGCGGCGCGGCTGCTGCGTGCGCGTTGGGTGCCCGATGGTGTGGAAGCGGTGATCCGCCCGCGTGCCGCTGCCGATGCGCAGACGCATCGCTTCGATGCGGTGATCCGCGCCACCGGCCTGGATACCGATATCGACCGCACCAGCGACCCATTGATTGCCGGCATGCGCGAAGCCGGCCTGTTGCGCGCCGATCCATTGGGCCTGGGTGTGGACACCGATGCGCAACTGCGCGTGCGCGACGGCGCCGGGCAGATCGTGCAGGGGCTTTATTGCGTTGGGCCGCTGCTACGCGGGCGGTACTGGGAGATTACCGCCGTGCCGGAACTGCGCGTGGCGACCCGTGCGTTGGCAGAGCGCCTCCTGCTGGGTGCGACGCCGGCGTCACAGCCGGAGCGGGGGCCGGTGTCGCGCGAGGTCAATGGGCGGTAGATGTGGGTAGTTGATGCGCTGTTTGCATGAGGTGCTTGATGTGTTTGCTCGGGAACGAGATGGTGTGCGGAGCGCAGGTGCTTGCGGCGTTCGTTTGAGTCGAATGCGTCGCTTTGCTTCGCACCCTCGCCCCAACCCCCTTCCGGTGGAAGAGGGGCTCTGTGGCTGATCGCGTGCTGCCTTTGTTGGAACTGCGGGAATCTGGCGTTTGCGCATCGCGTGGGTCGTTGCGTCGTGCCAGCGCTGCTGCGCTTGTTTGATCGCGACGTGACGATGCGTCTATCGCGTTTTTACCGATCTCTGCGCGCGCAGGCATAGCCAAAAACTGTGCGCATGCGCACCGCTGCGCCACACAGCGCAAACATGCAGCGTGATGCGTAGCGCAGTGCACGCATGCGGACAGGAGTGGGTCATGTTGTGCGTCCTGGGCTATCTAAAGTCCAGGTCGCTACATCCCCCTTGCCTGCCTGGAGTTCCCCATGCCCCGTCTTGCTCCCATTGCTCTAGCCGCTGCGCTGTGCGCGTCCGCGCTACCTGCCGTCGCCAGCGAAACGCTCAATACGCGTGCCGATGTCATCGCCGCGCTGGATGCCGGTTACGACGTCAGTCTGTCCACCGATCTCAGTCTCTGCACACCCGAAGAAGGCACACCGACCACTCGGACCCGCGGTGGTCGCCATATCGATGCCTATCGCATCACCGAAGACGGCACCGTCGCATTTGCGGGGTCGCATTTCACTGTCGCCAACGATGGCAAGCCGATCCAGCAGTTCATGCGGTATCAGCTGCGTCCGGATGGCAGCGTGCGGTTCACCACCTACATGTACGACCTGCCGTCGCTGCAACAGCGCGGGCCGATGCTAGGGTATGTGTGCACGATCAATCAGGGCATCCGCTTCCACGCCGATTGAGAGCCACCGACAAAGCGATTGCGTAATCCCCGCTGACCGGTGCGATGTAACGCCGGGCCAGCGCGGGAGCTGTACAACACCACGGCCATGCGGCTGCATCCGTGCACTACCGGTGTGCCAGTCATGCGGAGTCTGCACCGCATGCGTCGGACGCACCGCCAACAATCACCCGGCGCGCATATACCTGCTCCTTCAGGCGTGCGCGCATCACCAGGAAAATCGTCATGTTGAGCTGCCGTCTTGCAGTGGTTGCTGTCGCCGTTTGCGCGACGATCTCACCGGCATTGGCCAAGCAACGCATCTCTTCGTCTGCAGATCTGATCGCCACGCTGGAGTCCGGTCATGAGGTTGCGGTATCGGTCGACCTGTCGCGTTGCGCGCCGGAGGCCGGCACCACGGCCAGCCGCAGCCGCGGCGGTGTGCGTATCGGTGCCTACCGTCTGACCGACGATGGAACGCTGTCGTTTTCCGACACGCAGTTCATTGCCGCCAGCAGCGATGGCCGGCCGTTTCAGCAATTTCAGCGTTACCAGGTGGCTCCGGACAATCGCGTGCGGCTGACCACGTCTATGTACGAGTTGCCGAGCCTGCAGCAGCGCGGCCCCCTGCTGGCGTATCAATGCACGCTCGACCAGGGCATCCGTTTCCACGCCGATTAAGAGCTGCTAACAAAACGACTGTGCTCACCGCCAAGCGCGCGCGGCAGGTACTCGGTGCGGCGCATGTATCACCTCGTACACTCCAGTTCTGAGCGCGCCGTCCACACCCACCTGACACCTGCTTGTTAAGTTTATTAGCCGCTCTACAAGGCGTTGCTTGCAGGGCACGATGCCACGCGGAGGGTGGCATCGAGCGGATCCTTGCAGGGCATCGGATGCCGAATCGAACTGCCAAGCCAGGCCATAGCCTCATTGCAACACGCGCCGAGCAGACTCCGGCGCGACCACCCGTCAGCTGTGGAAGCGGCGTCTGATCCAGGTCGCTGCAGATCAACTGCAGCTCCGGGTGCAGCAGTGCTCCCCTGGGTCTACCGCTGCTGCACCGCGACTGCGGTATCGCCGCGTTGGCAGCCGCCGCCCAACGCCTTGAAGGCGGCAACCGCGCTGCGTGCCGCTTCGGTGCGCGCCTGCACCTGTGCATCGGAGGCACGCAGCAGGCTGTCGTCGGCATTGAGCACTTCGATCAGGCTGACGGTGCCTTTTTCATACGCCAGCGCCGATGCGCCACGCGCCTTGCCCAACGCGTCCACACCTTGCGTCAGCACGGCAGCTTGTTGCTCGCGTTTGACCAGCGCGGTGAAGGCGTTTTCGACATCTTCGGTGGCGCGCAAGACTGCCAGGCGGTAGGCGGCCAACTGCTCGGCCTCCTGCCCCTTGGCCTGCGCGATCTGCGCATTGATGCGGCCGAAGTCGAATAGCCGCCAGCGCAGCCCCAGCACGCCGGACGCCTGTGCGGCATCGCCGGTAAACAGGTTGGCGCCGGAGAGGGCGGTGGCGCTACCCAGCAGGCCGCTCAGCGAGAACTTGGGGTAGTACTCGGCCATTGCCACGCCGATGCGTGCATTGGAGGCAGCCAGCCGGCGCTCGGCGGCGATCAGGTCGGGCCGGCGCCGCAACAGGTCGGCCGGCGAGTCGCTGTCGGCGATCTGCGGCGCCAGCGGGATGGGTTTGCTGGCGGCCAGCTCGGCGCGGTGGGTGCCGGGCGACACGCCCAGCATCACGTCCAGCGCGTTCATTGCCGCGACCAGGCCCGCTTCCAGGCCGGGGACGGTCGCCTGTGCCTGGGACAGCGCGCCCTGGGCCTGCTGCACTTGCAGTTCGGCGGCCAGGCCCTTGTCGTGTAATAGCGTCACCATCGCCACCAGCCCTTGCTGGGCCGCGACCTGGCGCTGTGCCACGTCCAGCCGCGCCTGCAGGCCGCGGATGCTGATGTAGATGTCGGCGGTCTGCGCGGCCACCGCCAGCCGGGTGGCCGCGGCGCCGGCCTCGGTGGCCTGGTAGTCAGCTACGGCGGCCTGGCGCCCACGGCGCAGCCCGCCGAACAGATCCAGCTCCCAGCTGGCGCCCAGATTGGCCTCGTAGACGCTGGCGTAGCGGTCGAAGTCGGGGGTGCTGTTGAGGACCTGTCCCAGCGGAGTCTCCAGCGATTGGTAGGCGCGGGTGGCGCTGCCGCTGAGGTTGCCGGACGGCAGCAGCGCAGCGGTGGCGGCGGTCAGCCCGGCGCGGGCCTGGGTGACCCGCGCGGTGGCCTGGGCCAGATCCAGGTTCTGCGCCAGCGCGGCGCCGACGTAGCGGCTCAGGTCCGGGTCGTTGAAGCCCGCCCACCAGTTGGCCAGCTCCGCCTGCGTGGTGGCGTGGCGATCAGCCAGCGCGGCCTGACCCAGGTAGTGGTCGGGCAACGGTGCATCCGGACGGGCGTAGTTGGGGCCTACCGCGCAACCTGCGGCAAGACTGGTGGCAATGAGCACGGCAAGGAGGCGCAGTGAGGGCATGACGGGACCGGAGTGGCGAGACGGTGAGTGACTATAATACGAAATAGTCACTTTTGTAAGTCGTGGGCGACGGCGCTAAGCTGTCGGAATGAACCAAGCATCCAGTTACCCTGTTTCGGGCCGCGGGCCGGCCGATCACGAGGTGCGCGACCAGATCGTGATCGCCGCCACCGAGCATTTCAGCCGCTACGGCTACGAGAAGACCGCCGTGTCCGACCTGGCCAAGGCCGTCGGCTTTTCCAAGGCGTATATCTACAAGTTCTTCGAGTCCAAGCAGGCCATCGGCGAGATGATCTGCAGCCACTGCCTGCGCGAGATCGAGGCCGAAGTACTGGCGGCGGTAGCTGCCGCTGCGGCGCCACCGGAGAAATTACGCAGTCTTTTCAAGGTGATTATCGAGGCCAGCCTGCGGTTGTACTCGCGTGATCGCAAGTTGTATGAGATTGCCACCTCCGCGGCGACCGAGCGCTGGCCGCCGGTGATCGCCTATGAAACGCACGTCCAGGCGCTGCTGCAGGACATCCTGCTGCAGGGGCGGCAAAACGGGGATTTCGAGCGCAAGACGCCGCTGGACGAGATGGTGCAGGCGGTCTATCTGGTGATGCGGCCCTATATCAATCCGTTGCTGCTGCAGCACAGCCTGGAGCACGTCGGCGAAGTGCCGGCGTTGCTGTCGGGGCTGGTGCTCAGGAGCCTGGCTCCATAAAATTTGTTCGTGACCATTGACTGATATGGTCACAAGTCCCAAGATGCGAGCCTTCATCAGCTTGCTTCGGGATTCCCATGCTTCGGCGCCGCCTTGTCACCTCCACCGTCCTGTGTGTCCTGCCGCTGGCACTGATTGCCTGCGGCGGCAAGGCGCAGCCCGATCCACGCACCGCCACGCCGCTGGTGCGGGCCGCCACGGTGGCCGACGCCAGCAGCGCGGCACGCAGTTTCTCCGGCACCGTCGCGGCCCGGGTCCAGAGCGATCTGGGCTTCCGGGTCGCCGGCAAGGTGTCCGAGCGGCTGGTCGATGCCGGCCAGCGCGTCAAGCGCGGGCAACCGCTGCTGCGGATCGACCCGATCGACCTACAACTGGCTGCAAAGGCGCAGCAGGACGCGGTGGCCGCCGCCAGGGCCCGTGCCCAGCAGACCGCCGACGATGAAGCGCGTTACCGCGATCTGCGCGGCACCGGCGCCATCTCGGCCTCTGCCTACGACCAGATCAAGGCCGCCGCCGACGCGGCCAAGGCGCAGCTGAGCGCTGCCCAGGCCCAGGCCAATGTGGCGCGCAACGCCAACCGCTACACCGATCTGCTGGCCGATGCCGACGGCGTGGTGATGGAGACGCTGGTCGAGCCCGGCCAGGTGGTCGCCGCCGGGCAGCCGGTGGTGCGTCTGGCGCATGCCGGCCCGCGCGAGGCGGTGATCCAGTTGCCGGAAACGTTGCGCCCGCAGGTCGGTTCCATCGCGCAGGCCACCTTGTTCGGCAATGCCGCCGTGAGCGTTCCCGCCACCTTGCGTCAGCTGTCCGAAAGCGCCGACCGGCTCACCCGCACCTTCGAGGCGCGTTACGTGCTCGACGGTGCGCTTGCGCAGGCGCCGTTGGGCACCACAGTGAGCATCCGCATTGCCGATGGCACGGCCACCGGCACGCAAACCGGCCTGCAGGTGCCGCTAGCCGCAGTGTTCGATGCCGGAAAGGGGCCGGGCGTGTGGGTGATTGCCGGTCAACCGGCCAAGGTGAGCTGGCGGCCGGTGACGGTGCTGGGGCTGGACGACGACCACGCCAACGTCGCCGGCACGCTGGCACGCGGCGAGCGCATCGTGGCGCTGGGCGCGCACTTGTTGCGCGAAGGCGAGCAGGTACGCATTGCCGGCGCCAAAGCTGCCGGCACCACCGCGACGACCGCGTCCAAGACCGCCACCGCGGCAGGAGCGCAGCCGTGAGCGAGGGTCGATTCAACCTCTCCGCACTCGCCGTCCGCGAACGCTCGATCACGCTGTTTTTGCTCGTGCTGATTTCGCTGGCCGGCCTGGTCGCGTTTCTCAAACTCGGCCGTGCGGAAGACCCGGCATTCACGGTCAAGGTGATGACGATCATCACCGCCTGGCCCGGCGCCACGCCGCAGGAAATGCAGGACCAGGTTGCCGAAAAACTCGAAAAGCGCATGCAGGAACTGCGCTGGTACGACCGCACCGAAACCTACACGCGCCCCGGTCTTGCATTCACCACCTTGACCTTGCTGGATAGCACACCGCCCGACCAGGTGCAGGAGCAGTTCTATCAGGCACGCAAGAAAGCCGGCGATGAAGTGGGCAATCTGCCGGCCGGGGTGATCGGGCCGATGATAAACGACGAATATGCCGACGTCACCTTTGCGCTGTTCGCGCTCAAGGCTCGTGGCGAGCCGCAACGCCTGCTTGCGCGCGATGCAGAAACGCTGCGCCAGCGCATCCTGCACGTGCCGGGCGTCAAGAAGGTCAACATCCTCGGCGAGCAGCCCGAACGCATCTTCGTCGAGTTCTCGCACGAACGTCTGGCCACCTTGGGCGTGAGCCCGCAGGACGTGTTTGCCGCGCTCAATACGCAAAATGCGTTGAATGCGGCCGGCTCGGTGGAAACGCGCGGCCCGCAGGTATTCATCCGCCTGGATGGCGCGCTGGATAACCTGCAGAAGATTCGCGATACCCCGTTGGTGGTGCAGGGCCGCACGCTGAAGTTATCGGATATCGCCACGGTCAAACGCGGTTACGAAGATCCGTCCACCTTCATGATCCGCAGCGGCGGCGAGCAAGCGTTGCTGCTCGGCATCATCATGCGCGACGGCTGGAACGGTCTGGATCTGGGCAAATCGCTGGACAGCGAAGTGGGCGCAATCAATGCCGAGTTGCCGCTGGGCATGCGCCTGAGCAAGGTCACCGACCAGGCGGTCAACATCGACGCGTCGGTCGGCGAATTCATGACCAAGTTCTTCGTCGCACTGCTGGTGGTGATGCTGGTGTGCTTCGTCAGCATGGGCTGGCGCGTGGGCATCGTGGTGGCGGCAGCAGTGCCGCTGACGCTGGCAGCGGTGTTCGTGGTGATGCTGGCCACCGGCAAGAACTTCGACCGCATCACGCTGGGCTCGTTGATCCTGGCGCTGGGGTTGTTGGTGGACGACGCTATTATCGCCATCGAAATGATGGTGGTGAAAATGGAGGAAGGCTATAGCCGCGTCGCCGCCTCGGCGTATGCATGGAGCCACACCGCCGCGCCGATGTTGTCCGGCACCCTGGTCACCGCAGTCGGCTTCATGCCGAACGGGTTTGCCGCTTCCAGCGCCGGCGAATACACCAGCAACATGTTCTGGATCGTGGGCATCGCGTTGATCGTGTCGTGGGTGGTGGCGGTGGTGTTTACGCCTTACCTGGGCGTCAAGATGCTGCCGGACCTGAAGAAGGTCGAAGGCGGCCACGCCGCGATGTACGACACACCGCGCTACAACCGCTTCCGTGCGGCGCTGTCGCGCGTGATTGCGCGCAAGTGGCTGGTGGCCGGCGCGGTGGTGGGGCTGTTCGTGGTGGCGATCCTGGGCATGGGCATCGTCAAGAAGCAGTTTTTCCCGATCTCCGATCGTCCCGAGGTGTTGGTCGAAGTGCAGCTGCCGTACGGCACCTCGATCAACCAGACCAGCGCCGCTGCGGCCAAAGTGGAAGCCTGGCTGGCCAAGCAGGACGAGGCGAAGATCGTCACCGCGTATATCGGCCAGGGCGCGCCGCGCTTCTACCTGGCGATGGGCCCGGAACTGCCGGACCCGTCCTTCGCCAAGATCGTGATCCGCACCGACGACCAGAAGCAGCGCGATGCATTGAAGCTGCGCTTGCGTCAGGCCGTTGCCGAAGGTCTGGCGCCGGAAGCGCGTGTGCGCGTGACCCAACTCACTTTCGGCCCGTACTCGCAATTTCCGGCGGCCTACCGGGTCAGCGGTGCCGACCCGCAGGTGCTGCGTGGCATCGCCGCGCAGGTCAAGCAGGTCATGCAGAACAGCCCGATGATGCGGACCGTCAACACCGATTGGGGCACGCGCACGCCCACGCTGCATTTCAGCCTGGATCAGGACCGTCTGCAGGCAGTGGGGCTGACTTCCACCGCCGTCGCACAACAGTTGCAGTTCCTGCTCAGTGGCGTGCCGATCACGCTGGTGCGCGAGGATATCCGCAGCGTGCAGGTGGTGGCCCGTTCGGCCGGCGACACGCGCTTTGATCCGGCACGCATTGCCGACTTCACCCTGGCAGGCGCCAACGGCCAGCGCGTGCCGCTGTCGCAGGTGGGCAAGGTGGATGTGCGCATGGAAGAGCCGATCATGCGCCGCCGCGATCGCGTGCCGACGATCACCGTGGGCGGCGATGTCGACGACAAACTGCAGCCGCCGGATGTCTCGGCCGCGATCACCAAACAGTTGCAGCCGATCATCGAACAACTGCCCAGCGGCTATCGCATCATCGAGGCCGGTTCCATCGAAGAATCCGGCAAGGCCACCGCTGCGATGCTGCCATTGTTCCCGATCATGCTGGCCGCCACCTTGTTGATCATCGTCCTGCAGGTGCGGTCGATCTCGGCGATGGTGATGGTGTTTCTGACCAGCCCGCTCGGCTTGATCGGCGTGGTGCCTACGTTGATCGTGTTCCAGCAACCATTCGGCATCAATGCGCTGGTGGGGTTGATTGCGTTGTCGGGCATCCTGATGCGTAACACGCTGATCCTGATCGGGCAGATCCATCAGAACGAAGTCGAAGGGCTCGGTCCGTTCCACGCGCTGGTGGAAGCCACCGTGCAACGTGCGCGTCCGGTGATCCTGACCGCACTGGCCGCGATTCTGGCCTTCATCCCGCTCACCCATTCGGTGTTCTGGGGCACGCTGGCATACACGCTGATCGGCGGCACCCTGGCCGGCACCATCCTGACCTTGGTGTTCCTGCCGGCGATGTATTCGATCTGGTTCAAGATCCGCCCCGACACCGACCGCACCCCAACGGCGGCGGCCTGACCCACCGCACGACGGCACGGCTACCGTCGTTGCGTTCACCACAGACGCACACCCGCTGAGCGCGCGGTCGAGACAGGGCGCCTGTCGGCCGCAACGCCACACCCGCTTATCTCCCCTCTTTTGAAGGAAATGCAATGCAACAGCAGACAGTGGTCCTCATCACCGGTGTGTCCTCAGGTATCGGCCGCGCCGCAGCGGCGGGTTTTGCCGCACGCGGTTGCGCGGTGTACGGCAGCGTTCGCACGCTGGCCACCGCCACGCCGCTGGCCGGTGTGCAACTGGTCGAGATGGATGTGCGCAGCGCCGACTCGGTGAACCGCGCCGTGGCCGGCATCATCGAAACGGAAGGCTATATCGACGTGCTGGTCAACAACGCCGGGGCCAACCTGGTGGGTGCAGTGGAAGAAACCACTACCGAGGAAGCTGCCGCGTTGTTCGATACCAATGTGCTCGGCATCCTGCGTACCATTCGTGCAGTGGCCCCCTTCATGCGTGCCAGGCGCAAGGGACGCATCGTCAACGTCAGCTCCGTGCTGGGATTTTTGCCGGCGCCGTACATGGGCGTATATGCCGCGTCCAAGCATGCGGTGGAAGGCCTGTCGGAAACGCTGGACCATGAGCTGCGCCAGTTTGGTGTACGCGTGAGCCTGGTGCAGCCGTCGTATACCAGGACCGGCCTGGGCAGCAATTCGCCGCTGACCCAGACCGCGATCGGCGATTACGAGCGCGAGCGCGGTCTGGTCACGCGTGCAGTGATGCAGAGCATCGATACCGCGCCTTCCGCTGACAGTGTGGCCAGCACGGTCGTGGAAGCCGCGCTGGGGGCATGGCGCATGCGTCGCACGCCAGCGGGGAAGGCATCGCTGTTGAGCAAGTTGCGGCGCTTCATGCCGGCCGGTGCGGTGGATTCGAGCCTGCGCAAGCAACTTGGGTTGCACTAGCAGGTAAGTGATTTCATCCTCGCCAGTGGGCTGGCACCATCAGCGAACCGCGTTGGGCGATACCCTGTAAGCACCGCTGCTTGCATTGCTGTATTGGTGCCCGGATCACGCCGACGAAGTGCTTGCAGCCGAAAAGCGACTCGAACCAACCCAGGTTCCTGCAGAGGCTGCGCCGGCACGCAATCTGGCGAGCAGCCATGCAGTGATCGGATCTAGTTCAGGCTGGCAGGGCAGCGCGCCGGGACAACGGCAGCGTTCGGCTGCGCTGACGGCTCAGGTTTTTGGGCGAGATCGATGCGGGTCAGCGCCGCATCGGCGATGGCGGCGCGGTCGCCTGCGCGCCGCAGGGGCATGGATCGGTCGCGTAGCAGGCGCGGAGGCCGGCGATTCACCCACAACGCTCGCGTGGCCTCACAATAGGCGGCCAGTTCCGGAACGATGTCCCCATGCGCAAGACCTACCAGCTCAACCTCGAAGGCAAGAACCGCGACCGTCTGCTGGAAGCCAGCAAGAACGATATCCGCAAGTACATCCGCCGCGAGCGCCGCAAGGACCTGCCCGAAGGTGCGGACTATTGGGACTTCGACATGCGCTTCGGGGTGGACGAGTCCAGCGCCGCGCCGCTGCCGCCAGCCGAGTTGATCCGCGCGATCAATGCGCTGACCGGCGAAGGCGGCGACCAATATTTCGTTGAGATCCTGCGCAAGCCGGGCAAGCGCGTTCCGCGTGCCGATGGCGATGCGCTGACCGGTGGCGAGCTGGATTTCGAGCAGGACTGAGGTCTTCGCTCTCCTCCCGTGGCGGCGCACCGCTGCGGGACGACCAATCCCTGTCGCGTTGTGACCGGCGCCGGATCGAATGCATTCCGCGTACCGTCTTCCGGATGCCAATCGGCACGGCTCACACGAAGGTTGCAGTGCTCCAGCGAGCGCTTTCGGGTGGCTGATGGACGATTGCCTCCTGCTGGTGATAAGTAGCGGCATCTGCCGCTCGCGTTGAGAGCGGCTAACAAAACGACTGTGCGACCGCCAAGCGGGCGCGGCTGGTGCTAGGAATCGGACGCGTACACTACGGTTCTGAGCGCGCCGTTCAGACCCAGCTGACGACTGCTCGCTACGTTTTGTTTGCCACTCTTAGCCATTCGAGTGGCTATGCAGATCAGGTCACAACTGCTCGCTGCGGCGTGTCGGCCGCTCTCAGCCCGGCGTGTCGAACTGCGCCTGTGCCACGGCCCGGAGCTTGTCTTTTTTGCTCGGCCGCTTGCCTTTGATGCCGCCGTTATCGTCCGCTGCGCGCGCGTCAGCGGATGGCGTGTTTTGTGCGGCGGCCTCGACCGGGGTCGGCTCGAAGCCTTCGATCACGCTGGTCGGTACGCGCAGGCCCTGACGTTTTTCGATCAGGCGCCATTGCGGTGCGTTGTCGGCAGTGATGAAGCTGATCGCCAGCCCGCTGGTGCCGGCGCGCGCGGTGCGGCCGATGCGGTGGGTGTAGTCCACGGTGGAGCGGGGCAAGTCGTAGTTGACCACTGCCGGCAAGGCATCGATATCGATGCCGCGCCCGGCCAGATCGGTGGCCACCAGCACTTGCACCGCGTGCTGCTTGAATGCGTGCAAGGTGCGCTCGCGGCGGCCCTGACTCAACTCGCCGTGCAGCGGCTGGGCGTTGATGCCGGTCTTGGTGAGTTTTTCGGCGACCTTGTCGGCGGTGTGGCGGCTGGCGACGAACACCAGCACATGCGACCAGCCGTGCTCGGTCAGCAGGTGCCGCAGCAGTTGCGTGCGTTGGCCGGCATCCACCGCGATGGCGCGCTGTTCGATCGCCGGGGCCTGCTCGGGCGTGGCTTCGATGGTGATGCGCAGTGGGTCGCGCAGCCGGCGTTTGGCCAGCGCGGCGATGGCCGGCGGGTATGTGGCAGAAAACAGTACGCTCTGCCGTTGCGCCGGCAGCAACGCCAGGATGCGATCGAGCTCGGCGCCGAAGCCCAGCTCCAGCAGGCGGTCGGCTTCGTCCAGCACCAGCGTAGTCACCTCGCCCAGGTGCAGTGCGTTGTGCTCGACCAGATCCAGCAACCGGCCAGGTGTGGCCACCACGATGTCGGCACCGCCGCGCAGCGCCAACAGCTGCGGGTTGATCGAACTGCCGCCGGTGGCGACCACCGTCTTCAAGCAGCGCGGCAGATGCGCGGCCAGCTGACGTAGCGTGTCGTCCACCTGTGCGGCGAGTTCGCGCGTGGGCACCAACACCAGCGCACCGAGCACGCGCGGCGCTGTGTCCGGGGCCAGGCAGCGCTGCTGCAGCAGCGGCAACGCATAGGCCAGCGTCTTGCCCGAGCCGGTCTGCGCCATCGCAATCAGGTCGCGCCCGGCCAGCATCGGCGGGATCGCCTGCTGCTGGATCGGTGTGGGCGTGCGATGACCGGCCTTGCTCAGCGCGGTGTCGAAGAACGGCTGCAGCTGCGGCGACAGCGAGAGATGAGCAAATGACATGCCGCCGATTATCCAGGATTGGCGATGGCGCGTGCGCACTGGGTACTGTGGGTCGGATGGGGGTGGATCGGCATCGCGGCCAATCGGCAAACCAACCCGTGTTGCGTGAAGACGCTGCACGCAGCGCTCTCGGAAGTGCTGTGCACAAAACAAACGCGTGCCATGCTGCTTCACTGCAACGCCGCAGACCCTCGTCATGTTGATGCGGACGTGGCGCCAACATGATGGCGTCAGTCCACCTGCATGACCACAAAAAAGCCGCCCATCTCGGGCGGCGTTGCGTACCGTGCAGCCAGTGCGTGCCCACGGCGGCTTTCGCTTCACCGGCAGCGTTGCAGGCGCAACGCCGCCGGTGGATGGGCCAGGGCGATTACTGCGCCAGTGCCAGATCGTCCAGCATGGCGCGCAGGAAGCGTGCGGCTTCACCGCCGGTGGCGGCGCGGTGATCGAAGGTCAGCGACAGCGGCATCACCTTGTGCGTTTCCACCCCGCCCATCACCGGGGTGAGCTGGTAGCGCGCGCGCCCGGCAGCGACGATGGCCACGCACGGCGGCACCACCACCGGGGTGGCGTAGCGGCCGGCGAACATGCCGAAGTTGGACAGCGAGATGGTGTAGCCGCTCAATTCGGAGGCGGCGATGCTGCGGGTTTCCACCTGCTGGCGCAGCCGATTCACGCCCTCGCGGATGCCGTACGCATCCAGCATGTCGGCATTGCGCAGCGCCGGCACGAACAGGCCTTCTTCGGTATCCACCGCAATGCCGATATCGACCTGATTGTGCAGGGTGCGGCTAAGCGCATCGCCGTCGAACCAGGCGTTGAGCGCGGGCACGGCCTGGCAGGCACGCACGATGGCGCGCACCAGCCGCACGGTGACATCGTTGCCGGGCTGCCAGGCGTGCAGGTCGGCGTCGTCGTTGAGGGTGGTCGGCACCACCTTGCTGTGCGCATCGGCCATCACGCGCGCCATGTTGCGTCGCACGCCCTTGAGCTGTTCGGGCTGGCCTTTGACGACCACGCCCGGCGGCTGGGTGCGCATGGGTTTGCCGCTGGTGGAGAGTGCGGAGCGGTGCTGGCCCTCATCCGCCCTGCGGGCACCTTCTCCCGCAGACGGCAGAAGGGTCGCCGTTGCCGGTCGATCGCTGCCGTCGGCAGCGATCCCATTGGCTCTGCCACCTTCAGCGATCGGACCACCAGCGAACGAACCCCCTCTCCCGCTGGCGGGAGAGGTCGGCGCGCCCTGCGTGCCGGGTGAGGGCTGCGCGGTCCCGGCCGCGGCAGCCTGCTTCACGTCGGCCAGCGTTACCGTGCCGTCCGGGCCGGTGGCACGCACCTGCGTCAGATCCACGCGCAGCTTGCGCGCGAGCGCGCGCACCACCGGCATGGCGCGGACGCCGCCGACCGCAATAGCCTGTTCGCTTTGCACGGTGTTGGAGCTCTGCATCGCACCGACCACGGTGCCGGCGTCATCGCGCTCGCCTGCCGCATCGGAAGCTGCATGTGCGTCGGCATCGGCGATTTCGCCACCGTTGTCGGAGGCGACCACGCGTTCGGTGGGGCCCGCCGCGCTCTGTCCGGTGCTCTGCGTGGCCGCCTGCGCGCTGCCGCCGTGACCATGCCCATGACCGGTATCCTGGCCATCGGCGCGTTGTGGCTGCGAGGCATCCAGTGCGAACTGCGCCAGCATGGAGCCGGTCACGATCACATCGCCGGCCGCACCGGCCAGCTTGACCACGGTGCCGGAAAACGGCGACGGCACCTCGACCACCGCCTTGGCGGTTTCCATCGACACCAGCGGGTCGTCCAGGCGCACCGTGTCGCCCTCCTTGACGAACCACTCGACGATGGTGGCATCGGGCAGGCCTTCGCCCAGATCGGGTAGATGAAAATTCTTCGCTTCGCTCATGGCAGATTCTCTTGCACCGCAGACAGCTGCGGCGTGGTGTCGTCGAGGAGTTCCAGGTCGGCCGCCGGCAGCCAGCCCTGCGCGCCATCGGCACGCTCGGACCACCACCAACCACCGTGTTCGTAGTGCAGCAACACGTCCTCGCCCTGACGGGCATCGAGTTCGCGCGCGTCGTAATCGCGCAGGGCTTCGGCCAGGCCGTCACCGAGCGGACGCAGCCAGGCCAGCGGCGCCCAGCCGGCGCGGCCGTCGTCGGTGGTGACCCAGGCAAACGCTGGCCATTCTTCATCGCGTACGCCCACGCTCACCTGCCGGCCCGCCTCAAAGCGGACCGGGTTGGCGTAGGCGGCGCGATGTGCGCAAAGCAGACGGGCGCGCATGTCAGCCCGCAGCCACCGCACGGCGCGCTGCCGTGACGATCCGCTCCACGCTCGGCAGATACTTCATTTCCAGCCGGAACAGCGGGATATGCGTGTCGTAACCGGTGACGCGTTCAACCGGCGCAAGCAGGTCGTACATCGATTTTTCGGCGAGCTGTGCGGCGATCTCGGCACCGAAGCCGGCGGTGCGCGGTGCCTCCTGCACGATCACGCAGCGGCCGGTCTTGGCCACCGATTCGGCAATGGTGTCGAAGTCCAGCGGGCGCAGCGTGGCCACGTCGATGACTTCGGCGCTGATGCCTTCGCCAGCGAGTTTGTCGGCCGCTTCCAGCGCTTCTTTGACCTGCGCGCCCCAGGTGACCAGGGTGACGTCGGTGCCGTCGCGCAGCACGAAGCACACATCCAGCGGCAAGGCTTCGCCATCGTTGGCGACCACTTCCTTGTACTGCCGATAGATGCGCTTGGGCTCCATGTAGATCACCGGATCCGGGTCGCGGATCGCGGCCAGCAACAGGCCGTACGCGCGCTGCGGCGAGGACGGCAGCACCACGCGCAAACCAGGCACGTTGGTGAAGATGGCTTCGTTGGCTTCGCTGTGATGTTCCGGCGCACGGATGCCGCCGCCCCACGGCACGCGCAGCACCATCGGGCAATGCAGGCGGCCACGGGTGCGGTTGCGCAGGCGTGCGGCGTGGCAGATCAGGTGATCGACCATGGGATACACGAAGCCGTCGAACTGCGCTTCGGCCACTGGCTTCATGCCTTGTGCGGCCAGGCCGACGCTGAGGCCGGCGATGGTGGTTTCATCCAGCGGGGTATCGAGCACGCGCTCGCTGCCGAAGCGCTGCTGCAGGCCGGCGGTGGCGCGGAACACGCCGCCGTTGACGCCCACGTCCTCGCCCAGCACCAGCACTGCGGGGTCGTGCTCCAGCTCCCAGGCCAGCGCCTGGGTGATGGCTTCGATCAAGGTGATGGGCGAACTCATGGCACTGTCTCCGCGCGTGGCTGCGGCGTTGTAGGGGGCACTGGCGTGGTGCGAGGTTTCCGCGTGCACCTGCTTGAGCTCATCCATGACGTGCCTCCAGGGCCATCACTTCGGCACGCTGCGCCAGCAACTGCGCCGGCGGGTCGCCATAGAGGTAATCGAACATGGCCTCCACCGGCTGCACCGGGGTATTGAGGTAGGCGTTGACCTCTTCGTCGATACGCGCGCCGCATTCGGTCTTCCAGGCGTCTTCCTGCGCCTGGTCCCACAGACCTTGCGCGGTGAGATAGGTCCGCAGACGCAGCAGCGGTTCGCGCGTCCATGCCTGTTTGACCTCGTCTTCGCCGCGATAGCGGCGCGCATCGTCGGCGGTGGTGTGGTCGGTAAGGCGATAGGTCATGAACTCGATCACCGTGCCGCCGTCGCCGGCCAGCGCACGCACGCGTGCCTGACGCATCGCCTCGAGCACCGCGATCAGGTCGTTGCCGTCCACCTGCAGGCAATGCAGGCCGCCGGCCAAGCCCTTTTGCGCCAGCGTCTGCGCACCGGTTTGCGCCGAACGCGGCACCGAGATCGCCCAGCCGTTGTTGATCACGCACAGGATCAGCGGCAGCTTGTAGGCGCCGGCCGAATTGAGTGCGGCATAGAAGTCGGTCTTGGAGCTGCCGCCATCGCCGCAGCAGGCCACCGCCACCTGCGGCTTGTTCTGCAGTTTGAACGACAGCGCCGCGCCGGCCGCATGCAGGCATTGGGTGGAAATCGGCACGCAGATCGGGAAGTCGATGGCCGCATCGGCATCGCGCGGATAATCGCTGCCGCGCTCGTCGCCGCCCCAGTACAGCAGCACATCGCGCGGACGTACGCCGCGCTCGAACATGGTGCCGTACTCGCGGTAGCTGGGCGCGAACACATCGCCGCTGCGCATCGATGCACCGATGCCCACATGCGTGGCTTCGTGGCCCAGGCTGGCAGCGTAGGTGCCGAGCTTGCCGGTGCGCTGCAGGGCCACCGACTTGCTGTCGAAGGTACGCACGAACAGCATGCGCTTGAACAGGGCGAGCAGGGTTTGCGGGTTGGCGGCGTCGGCCGGCAGGTCGTCGCGGACGAAGTTGCCGTCCGCGTCCATGTATTGCAGATAGTCGATCTGGAACTGCGCGGCTACGCTCATTGCGGCGACACCTTCATCAAGAAGTTTCAAATGATATGAGTTGCCATGTTAAGGACGGCGAAGCAAAACGCTGTCCTGCACCGCAACACATAATGATGCTGGCATGCACAAAAAAAAGGGCGCGGACCAGGCCGCGCCCTTTGTCGCAGTAAGAAACTGCGACGTGGTGCACTGCGATCAGCGGCGGCCGGCGCCTCCGCCGATCGGGGTGACGATCAGCGCCGAATCGTTGGCCGGGTTGGCATCCGGCGATGCCGACGTGGCACTTGCCTGCACGCGGATGGCACCGTCGACCGGGATCGGCTTGGCCGCCACGGTCAGCTGGAAGGCCAGCTGCGCGCCCGGCAGCACGACGCCCGCACTGCTGCACACGAAGCGGGCACTGCGCAGCGACTGCACCTGCTTGTCGCAGCGCCAGCCCTGCGGCGGCACCAGCTGCGACAACGCAGACACCGTATTGCCTTCGATCACCAGGCTAGGACGCTGCGCCGGCGCGGCACCGACGTTGTCCAGCAGCACGCGGTAGCTGGCGTTGAACGCGGTGGTCGGCAGACTGGCCGGGCCATCGAACCGCACCGCCAGGTCGCTACGCGGCTGCGGCCGTGCCTGCACCACGACTGCCGCGGTGTCGGTGTTGTTGTCCGGCTGCGGGTCGGGCGATTGCGAGGCCACCGAGGCGGCCAGGGTGAGGGTGCGTCCGGCCAGTTGCGAGCTAGCTTCGACCTGCGCGGCGAAGCTTTGTGCGTTGCCGGATGCCAGCGAGGCGATGGTGCAGGTGACCACAGTCTGGGTGCCGGTTTCCGGCGGTAGGCAGCTCCAACCCGGTGCCGCAGTTAGCCGTGGGCTGACCGCTGCATCGAAGGCAAATGCCACTGCTGCAAACGCTGCACTGTCGGGTCCACGGTTTTCCACATCCACACGGAAGTCGATGCGCTCGCCTTCGGTGACCTGCGCCTGTGCGGCACTGACTGCCACGCCCAGGTCCGCGTTGACTTGCGGAGTCATGCGCAACAGCACCACGGTGGGATCGTGATCCGAAAGACGGGTGGGCGTGTTGGCATCGTTGCGCGCGGTGCCGGGGAAATCGGCATTGATGCGGGCATGGCCCACCGACAGCGAGGCGATGTTGGGTGCGCGCATCAGCGCCGCGTTGGCCAGGATGTGATCCAGCGACTGCACGTTGCCATCGAAGGCGTACGAGTAGCTCTGGTCGGGCGTGTTGAACCAGGTCAGATCGGTGTAGTCCGGGTCGACCAGATCCACGCCATCGCCGCCGACCACGGTCTGCACATCCGGCGCCGGTTTGCCGGTGACGGTGCCCATCGCATCCACATAGCCGTCGTTGAACTCGAAGGCGTTGAAGTCGCCCATTACCAGCACGTTTTCCGCCGGATTGAGTTGCTGACGCGTCTGCAGCAGGCGCGCCAGATACTCGGCCTGGGCCTGGCGCTTGGCGCGGATGCGGGTACCGGCCGCATCGTCGGTCTCGGCGCCGTTGAGCGAGCGCTGATGCACCACGATGGCGGTCAGCGGCAGTACGCGGCCGTCGGCCTGATGCACGTTGGCCGTGAGCACCAGCGGTGGGCGATCGTTGAGCAGGCTGACAGCGCCGGCCGGCTCCGTCCAGGTGGTGGTCTTGCCTTCCTGCGCGATGGAAAGCACTTCCACGCGTGGCACACCGGCGGCAACGTCGGCGGTCTTGACCAGGAAGCCGACGTCGATACCGCCCACGTCGTTGCCTTCCTGCAGGTAGGCCACGTATTGCGGATTCGGTTGGCCGGAGCCTGCCGTATCGGCATTGATGCGTGCCGCCAATGCCTGCAACACGCTGAGGTTTTCCACTTCCACCGTACCCAGGATGTCGGGCAGATGCAGATAACGGCGGATCGCCAGCGAAGCCTTGTTGAGGCGCGCCTGGAACGCGGCCGGGGTGAGCACCGGTTCGCCGATGGCCGGGTCATTCTGGTCGTCGAAGAAACGTTCCATGTTGTAGGTGACCACGGACACATCGTCGGCCTGCGGCATCGGTGCCGGACGCGGTTTATCCGCATCGTTGCAACTCACCTGCGGGGTGCGCTCGGGGTACAGCGTGTAGCGGCGGAAGCTGTAATCCAGCGGGCCGACCACATTGAGCACCTGGCAACCAGCGGCCAGATCCAGCCGCTCGGCGCCGACGCCGGCACTGCCGACGGCGATCACTTCCGGGTTGGTGTTCCAGCGCGGCACGCCGACAGGCGCGGCGGCCGGCAGCGGGTCGGGCAACTGCACGCCGGGTTCGCGGAAGGCGCGCGGCACGCCGGTGACCACCGCATGGAACACGCCATTGCTGGTGGCCGTGGCGTTGGTCTCGTTGACGCTGCCGCCGGTGGGCGCATTGACGGTGAGGCTGGGCGCGTTCACGCGCATGCCTTCCAGCGCTTCGAGCTGATCGAAGGCGCCGGTGGGGCTGGGGAAGTCCGGGCGCAACAGCACCGGCGACGGCAGCGGGTTGCCGGTGGAATCGGCCAGCACGGTGACGCTGCCGCCGATTTCGGTCAGTGGCGGCTGGGTCGGGTCGGCGGTGGGCACGTATTCGATCACCGTGCCCTGCACGCGCACACGGTTGCCGATGGCGGCCGCTTCCGGCGGGGCGCTGCCGGTGTAGACGTAGACGCCTTCGGAGGTGGCCGGGTCGCCGTCGCCCTCGGTATCCGGTGCCTGCAGGAAGAAGCCGGCGCTGCGGCGTGCGGTCACGATACCGGAGGTGGCCACCACCTGGCCGTCCAGCGGCGAGCGTGCGCCCTTGCCCTGGATGCTGTGGATTGGCAACAGATTGAAGTCGTCGTTGACGATGGTGCCGGTGGCACTGAGCGTGGCCGGCAGCGCGCCGGTGAGGCCGCTGATCTGCAGGCTGAAACGCTCGTCCGGCTCGGAGAGGGTGTCGCCGAGCACATCCACCGAAATGGTGGCCGTGCGGTCGCCTGCGGCAATGCGCACGGTGGTCGCGGGCAGGGCGATGTAGTCGCTGCCGGCGGTGGCCGTGCCATCGCGCGTGGCGGCGGTGAAGCTCACCCCGCCGGCACCGGCTGGCTGGCTCAGGCTCAGCGTGAACACGACGCTGCGGCTGCCGCTATTGCCTTCGGCCTGGCTGACATCGTCCAACGTGGCGATCGGCTGGCCGCCGCCGCTGCATAGGCGCGCAGCGCTGGCGCTATTGCGCGGCATGGGTGCGCCGGTGGCGAAATCGGCCGCGTTGTTGTCGGTATCGCTGCAGCCATCGCCACCGCGCAGCACCGCCAGCGTGTTGCTGGGGGCCGGCGTGGGCGCATTGCCTTCGGCGCAGCTGGCATTGCTGCCATAGCCGACCAGATCGGCGTTGCCGGTGGGGCAGGCGCCGTTCAGTGCGGACGCGGTGGTGCTCAGCGCCACCTTGCCGGCGGTACCGCTCAGGGCCAGGGTGCCGGTGGCATCGGGCGTGGGCAGCGCAACGCTGCCGCCGCTGCCATCGGCCTGCTTGACCAGGTAATAGCCGCCGGCCGGCACGCTGCCTGCCAACGGGGTGGCCTGCCAGCTGCTGCCGGCGGCCGAGGCGTACTGCACCGACCAGCCGTCGAGGCTGACCGCGGTACTGCCGATGTTGTGCAGCTCGATGAAATCGCTGCGGAGGGTGGCGCCGCTATTGCCGCCACCGCCATAGACCTGGCTGATGACGACCTGGGCATTGGCGTGGCCGGCAACGGCCAGCGCACAGAGAAATACGGCTGCACGACACTGCAACACATGCATGAGATGAGAGTCCCCTGATCCTTGAGACGTGAAACGCTCCCCTGGTCCGGCCACGTCCCTGGCCGGCAGCGCCGTTCGATTCTGCATGAATTTGCAGACCTTGGTTGACGATACTGTGACAGCGGTGCACTGGCTGAGACTGCACTGGCGGCTGGCCGGGTGGTTCAGAAGCGAAATAAGTCCCGGCGTCGAGCACGCCTGGACGTGTGGCGCTCGATGAGTCGCCGGGTCTGCGCGGCATGACTCAACCGCAAACCGCCAAACCCAATCCCCGCCGCTGAGCTACCCTGACCGGCCCGATCCATCTGCACTGCCATGCCCGTCGACAAGAACCTGCGTGACCTGGAACCCGGCATCCACACCGACCTGGAGGGGCGGCTGACCTACGGCGGCTATCTGCGGCTGGATCAGCTGTTGTCCGCGCAGCAGCCGCTGTCCGAGCCGGCGCACCACGACGAGATGCTGTTCATCATTCAGCACCAGACCTCCGAGCTCTGGCTGAAGCTGCTGGCGCACGAGTTGCGTGCGGCGATCGTGCACCTGCAGCGCAACGAGGTCTGGCAGTGCCGCAAGGTGCTGGCGCGCAGCAAGCAGGTGTTGCGCCAGCTCACCGAGCAATGGTCGGTGCTGGAGACGCTGACCCCCAGCGAGTACATGGGTTTTCGCGATGTGCTCGGCCCCTCGTCGGGGTTCCAGTCGCTGCAATACCGCTATATCGAGTTTCTGCTGGGCAACAAAAACCCGCAGATGCTGCAGGTGTTCGCTTATGACCGACAGGGCCAGGAGCGCCTGCGCGAGGTGCTCGAAGCGCCCAGCCTGTACGAAGAATTCCTGCGTTACCTGGCTCGCTTCGGCCATGCGATCCCGCAGCAGTATCAAGCCCGCGACTGGACCGCCGCGCATGTTGCCGACGACGCCCTGCGCCCGGTGTTCGAGCGCATCTACGAAAACACCGACCGCTACTGGCGCGAATACGCGCTGTGCGAGGACCTGGTGGATGTGGAAACCCAATTCCAGCTCTGGCGCTTTCGCCACATGCGCACCGTGATGCGGGTGATCGGCTTCAAGCGCGGCACCGGCGGCTCCAGCGGCGTGGGATTTTTACAGCAGGCACTGGCGCTGACGTTCTTCCCGGAACTGTTCGACGTCCGCACCTCGGTGGGTGTGCAAAGCCGGGCGCCGCAGGGGGGTGCGGACGCTGCCAAGGGCTGATCAAGGCGAAACGCCGAGCAGGTCGCCAAGGCCGAGTCCCGCACGTCCCGCCCACCGCCATCAGGTCGCCGACTCCGGCGAATTTGACGCGTACATGACGTCTAAGTGATCCTCGCGCGTCGCCCAGGGTTCCGCCCTGGGGCACCCAGCCATTACTGAATACGCAAGGGACACCACATGAGCGTTGACGCAACTGCGCCGACATCCGCTTCCACCCCGCCGCAGCCGCCTGCGCCTCCCGAGTTCCCCACACTGCTTGGCCACCCCCGGCCGCTGTGGATGCTGTTCATGACCGAGTTCTGGGAACGCTTTGCGTTCTACGGCATTCGCTGGGCGCTGACGCTCTATATCGTGGCCGAGTTCTACAACGGGTCTGGCGTCGGCGAGGCGCCGGCCAACCGGCTCTACGGCGCCTATCTGGCGCTGGTCTACGCCTCGGCACTGTTTGGGGGCTTCGTCGCGGATCGATTGATCGGCTACCAACGCTCACTGTTGATCGGTGCAGTCGTCATGTCGGTCGGTCTGTTCCTGATCGCGGTGCCGAACGACCAAGTGTTCAAGATCGGCCTGGCGACCATCATCGCCGGCAACGGCCTGTTCAAGCCGAATGTCTCGACCATGGTCGGTAAGCTGTATCCGCTCAATGACCCACGTCGGGATTCGGGATTCACGATTTTCTACATGGGCATCAATGCGGGCGGCTTCGTTGCGCCGATCCTGACCGGCCTGCTTGCCGACAAGCTGTTCGGCACTGAAGCGATGCCGGCTTACAAGTACGTGTTCATCGCCTCCGGCGTGGGCATGTTGATCAGTCTGGTCTGGTTCTGGATGGGGCGTCGCCAACTCGGACCGGTCGGTTTGCCGCCGGTTGGCGGAGAAGGCATGGGCCGAACGCTGGCGGTCCTGGTGGGCACGATTGTTGCCATTCCGGTCGCCTACGGGCTGCTGCTGATCGATGCCAGCATCCTTGGTTGGATCCTGACCATTCTGTTCCTTGCCCTGTGCGGACTGATCCTGTTCGAAGGCATCCGTGAAGGCAAGGTACAACGCGATCGCGCTGTCGCCATGCTGATCGTCTTCGTGTTCAACGTGATGTTCTTCATGTTCTTCGAGCAGGCGGGCAGTTCGTTCAATTTCCTTGCCCAGAACATCGTCGAGCGCGACCTGGGCGGCTGGATGTTCCCGGTGGGTTGGTTCCAATCGGTCAATACGTTGGCAATTCTGGTGCTTGGCCCGGTGTTCGTGTGGCTGTGGGTCGCGCTGAAATCGGCCAACCCGTCAATCCCGCGCAAGTTCGGCTTGGGTCTGATCTTCAACGGTCTGGCCTTTGCACTGCTGATGTACGCCTTGTCGGCCCTGGTCGACGATGCCGGCAAGATTCCCTTCTGGACGTTGTTCATGGTCTATGTCATCCAGACCGTCGGCGAGCTGTGCTTGTCTCCGATCGGCTTGTCGATGACAACCAAGCTGGCGCCGGCCAAAGTGGTCGGTTTGGCCATGGGAGGCTGGTTCCTGTCGACCGCGATTGGTAACAATCTCTCCGGAATCTTCGCTTCCGCGGTAAGCGGCGAGACCGGCATGACCGTCGCGTCTGCATTGAAGGGCTACACTTTTGGCTTCTGGTCGTTGATCGCTGCGGGGGTGTTGCTGCTGCTGATTGCCCCATTGGTCAACAAGCTGATGCATGGTGTGAAGTGAGGAGAAAAGCGATGCCGATCAAACCCATTGTCTGTGGCCTGCTGCTGGCCGGTCTGTTGAGTGCCTGCGGGCAGCACGCCGAGCAACAGGAGGCGCCACGGCCGCTGGATACGTCGATGCAGAAGCCACCCAGTGCCGACCCCAGCCAGCCGGTGTCCTCGGGCAATACGCCCACCGCAGCCGACATCGCGGCGGCGGCCGCGCTCAATGCGCAGTACGACCCGTCGCGCGATCCGGCTGCCGATCTGGAAACGGCCAAGGTCGAGGCCAAGCGCGGCGGCAAGCGCATCGTACTCAACGTGGGCAACGCCGCCTGCGAGCCGTGCAAGACGCTGGACGAGCTGATGGGCGGCGATGCAGAGCTGCGCAGCTTCCGCGATGCGCATTTTGTGGTGGTCAAGGTCAATCGCGATGCGGCCAACGAAAACGCCGCGTTCCTGTCGCAGTTTGCTCAACTCAACGACTACCCGTCGCTGTTGGTGTTGGACAACGACGGCAAGCTGCTGACCACGCAGACCAGCCCGGAGCTGCGCAAGGGCGAGGGCTTCGATCGCAAGAAGCTGTTCGACTTCCTCAAGCAGTGGGCGCCGCCGGAAGCCTGATCTCCTGCGAATGCGTCATACAAAAACCCCGCACTGCTGCGGGGTTTTTTGTGGATATCTGTCCAGGCGCGGTGTCCGAAGACCACGCAGATGTGCATGGACCTTTGCATGCGATGCCCGCTGACGCGAGCGGGTTGGGCATCGCCGCCTGCAATAACGCAGTGCCCGCAGCGATCGCGCAACACACTCGGCGACGTCGGCGTCAGCCGCGTGCCTTGCAGCGCGGCGTACCCGCGCCCAACCCGATCAACGCAGCGCTGCACGAACGCCAGCTGCCGTCCTGCAAAGCGAAGCTCAGTCCTTGCCGGCCATGCGCGGTAGCCCATCCTTGGCCAGCCGGTCGATCAGCCGTTCCAGCGTTTGCTGTTCTTCATCACTGAACACCGACATCAGCCGTTGTTCCATTTCGTTGACCAGCGGTGCGACGGTTTCGTACACCTGGCGCCCGGCCGGCGACAGCGCCAGCATCGAGCGGCGGCGGTCGTCGCCGTGGGTCTCGCGGCGGATGAAGCCCCGTTCCAGCAGCCGCGCCACCGCGCGACTCACGGCAACTTTGTCCATCGCGGTGCGGTCGGAGACCTCGCTGGCCGACGAGCCCGGATACAGCGCCAGGATGGTGATCACCCGCCACTCGGGAATGGCCATGCCGTAGCGGTCGCCGTAGACCTTGGCGATGTTGGCGCTGATGCGGTTGGACAGCACGCTGAGGCGATACGGCAGGAACTGCTCAAGGTTGAGCAGCACGGGATGTTGCGGCGGGTTGGAGATGTCGTGATCGCTCATGTTGCACTGTGTCTTGATTTTGGTTTCATTTGCAACTACAAACGAGGGGTGGCCTGCGCATTCTCGCGGGTCTTCTGCCACCCCGCATAGCCCCGCGGGCCGCCTAGCGTGGAGAAACGACGATGAGCGCACAACCGAACACCACTGTAGCCCGCCCCGATCCGGGGATGCAGGTCACCACCTTCGACAATCCGATGGGAATCGACGGGTTCGAATTCGTCGAATTCGCCGCACCCGCCGGCCAGGCCGCACAACTGCACGAGTATTTCCGCAAGATGGGCTTCAGCGCGGTGCTGCGCCACCGTAGCCGCGCCATTACCGTCTATCGCCAGGGCGGGGTCAATTTCCTGCTCAACGAAGACCCCGACGCGTTTGCCGCCGATTTTGCGGCCGCCCACGGCCCCTGCGCCTGCGGCTTTGCCATCCGCTTCCGCACCCCGGCCGACACCGTGCTGCAGACGGTGCTGGGCAACGGCGGCGAAGCGGTGCAGAACAAGCCCCAGACGCGCGCGGTGCCGGCACCGGTGGTCAAGGGCATCGGCGATTGCATGCTGTATCTGGTGGACCGCTATGGCGATGCCGGCAGCATCTACGACGCCGACTTCGAGCCCATCGAAGGCGCCGACCAACACCCGGCCGGCTTCGGCCTGACCTTCATCGACCACCTCACCCACAACCTGTATTTCGGCAACATGCAGCGTTGGTCGGATTACTACGAACGCTTGTTCAACTTCCGCGAAATCCGCTACTTCGACATCAAGGGCGCCAAGACCGGCCTGGTGTCCAAAGCGATGACCGCGCCCGATGGCATCGTGCGCATTCCGCTCAACGAATCGTCCGACCCCAAGAGCCAGATCAACGAATATCTGGACGCCTATCAGGGCGAAGGCATCCAGCACATCGCCTGCTTCACCGACGACATCTACGCCAGCGTGGAAAAGATGCGCGCCGCCGGCGTGAGCTTTCTGGATACGCCGGACACCTATTTCGACGTGGTGGACCTGCGCATCCCCGATCACGGCGAAGACGTCGCGCGTCTGCGCCGCAACAAGATCCTGATCGATGCGGACGTGGACACCAAGCAGCGCAAATTGCTGCAGATCTTCACCACCAACAGCATCGGCCCGATCTTCTTCGAGATCATCCAGCGCAAGGGCAATGAAGGCTTTGGCGAAGGCAATTTCCAGGCGCTGTTCGAGAGCATCGAGCGCGACCAGATCAAGCGCGGGGTGCTTTGAGGGCGGGGATTGGTGATTCGCCGTTCGGGATTTGTGGTCGGTGCCATTAGCTGCGTCGGCGCGGGTTTGAAGTGGTGCTGATTGTTGCGGTGTCGCGCCTGTCTGCCCGTCAGGTCGAATGTAGTTCCGGTGCTTATGAGACGAAGCGTTAGGCAAGTGGCCGCAATCGAGTACGCCCAGGCAAGGTGTTTTTCTGACAACACAGGGCAACGAAGACGCGCGTGGTTAAAGCCCCTCTCCCTGCGGGAGAGGGGTTGGGGTGAGGGTACGGTGGAGCGATGAAAATCAAACCGCCATTACCCACCGTTGCGCTCACCAACGCGCGTGCGTTACGGGCAGGGATGACAGAAGCAGAGCATGCGCTTTGGCGCTGTCTCCGCAGCAATCAGCTACAAGGTTGCAAATTCAGGCGTCAGCATCCGATTCCGCCTTACATCGCAGATTTTTGTTGCATCGAACTAATGTTGATTGTTGAACTGGATGGATCGCAGCACCCAGCATTCAGCGATCAGGCAAGGACGCGGTGGTTGCAGTCCAAGGGATGGACAGTGCTGCGCTTCTGGAACAACGATGTGTTGCTTTCGCTGGATGCGGTGGTGGAGACGATCTTCAAGATGGCCGCTGCACCGTACCCTCACCCCAACCCCTCTCCCGACGGGAGAGGGTCTTGATTCACCCCAAGCCCAGCCTTCTGCGGTCGAGGAGGAGGGGCAACATCCGGACGCGCCACCATGCACAACCAGCAGCATTACATGACCGGCTTCGGCAACGAGTTCGCTACCGAAGCGGTGCCGGGCAGCCTGCCGGTCGGGCAGAACTCGCCGCAGCGCGTGGCGCACGGGCTGTATGCGGAGCAGTTGTCGGGCACCGCGTTCACCGCACCGCGCGGCGAGAACCGGCGCAGTTGGCTGTACCGCATTCGCCCGGCGGCCGTGCATGGCAGCTTCTCCCTGATCGAGCAGTCGCAGCTCCACAACGCGTTCGGCAGCGGGCCGGTGCCGCCGGATCAACTACGCTGGAGTCCGTTGCCGCTGCCGACCGCGCCCACAGATTTCATCGATGGCCTCTACACCATGGCCGGCAATGGCGGCCCCGAGGCGATGACCGGGGTGGCCGTGCACCTGTATGCGGCCAACGCCTCCATGCACGATCGCTTTTTCTATAACGCCGATGGCGAGTTGCTGCTGGTGCCGCAGCTGGGCCGGCTACGGGTGCACACCGAGCTTGGCGTGCTGGAGCTGGAGCCGCAGCAGATCGGGGTGATTCCGCGTGGCGTGCGCTTCCGTGTCGAGCTGCGCGACGACACCGCGCGCGGCTATGTCTGCGAAAACTTCGGTGGCTTGTTGCGCCTGCCCGACCTGGGCCCGATCGGTGCGAACGGCCTGGCCAATCCGCGCGACTTCCAGACCCCGCACGCCGCCTTCGAGCAGCGCGAAGGCGCGTTCGAGCTGGTGGCTAAATTTCAGGGCCATCTATGGCGTGCGGACATCGGGCATTCGCCCTTGGATGTGGTGGCCTGGCACGGCAATTACGCGCCGTATCGCTACGATCTGCGCCGCTTCAACACCATCGGCTCGATCAGTTTCGATCACCCCGACCCCAGCATCTTCACCGTGCTGACCTCGCCCAGCGACACGCACGGCACGGCCAATATGGATTTTGCGATCTTCCCGCCGCGCTGGCTGGTGGCGCAGCACACCTTCCGCCCACCGTGGTTCCACCGCAATGTGGCCAGCGAGTTCATGGGATTGGTGCATGGCGTGTACGACGCCAAGGCCGAGGGCTTCGCACCCGGCGGCGCGTCGCTGCACAACTGCATGAGCGGGCACGGCCCGGATGCGGCAACCTTCGACAAGGCCTCGCAGGCGGATCTGTCGCGCCCGGACGTCATCGCCGAGACCATGGCCTTCATGTTCGAAACCCGCGCGGTATTACGCCCTACCCAGCAGGCGCTACTGGCCTCCCATCGACAAGGCGACTACCAGCAATGCTGGTCCGGCTTGCGTGCAGGGTTCAAGGCACCGACATCTGGCTCGGTGGACTAAGCGCGGCTAGCAAAACGGCTGCGCTCACCGCCAAGCGGGCGCGGCCGGTGCTCGGTGCGGCATGGACCACGCGTGCACTCTGGTTCTGAGTGCGCCTTCCACACAGGCCCGACGACTGCTCGCTAAGTCTCCATAGCCGCTCTAAGCGCGCCGATCAAACCGGTTTGCGCCGCCTCCAATGGCGTGCAATCGGGGCCAACGTTTCCAACGCGGACACTGCCGTGCCGTCGCCTCACCGGCACCCATTGCACGCTCACGTACATTCAGCGCAACGCAGGTGCTGGCGTGCTCTTCGCCATTGGCTTCGCATCGCCGCTGCGACGGACTGCGACGGACTGCGACAATACCAGGCAGCGTTGGTCTCGGCGATCGCCAGGAAATGACCGAGTGCTTGGAGTTCATCGCCGACATTCGCGTGCTGCGCTCCAAAATCGCATCCGCGTGCCGGCCGGCATCACGCAGCCTGCAACGCATCCGGCAGTAGCTCTTCGATCCGGGCGCGCACGCGTTGCGTATACGAAGCCGAGGTGAATTGCGGAAGTTCACGCAGCGCCGTATTGATGGCGATGCCGATCTCCGGTTCCGCGCGTGCGGCCTGCAACTGCCGGTGCAAAACCACCGCGACCGGGTTGCGCTGCAACTGCAGGATGTCGAGCAGGTACAGGCGCGCGTTGGTGGCAGCGCG
The DNA here is from genome assembly GCF_041475665.2 of Xanthomonas sp. NCPPB 4467. NCBI lineage: Bacteria > Pseudomonadati > Pseudomonadota > Gammaproteobacteria > Lysobacterales > Lysobacteraceae > Xanthomonas > Xanthomonas sp. NCPPB 4467. The sequence continues at coordinate 642,207 of NZ_CM191260.1, forward strand.
ACGGCGCAGGCGTTGCAGGTCTTCTTCGGTGGGCGTAGTGACTGGCGGCGCCTGGACCGCCGCAGACACTGCGGCAATCGGCATCACCGCAACCATCGGAGCGGTCGAGCGCGATGCACTGGCTGGCGCATCTTCAACGTGGGTCAGATATCCCATCGCGCAAAGTGTCTGCACCAATGCGGCTGCGTTATCGCCCAGCAACAGCGCCAGTGTCGCCAGATTGCGCTGCCCATCGGCCAGGATCAACGCACGGCGCTGCAGTAACGTTAGTGGGCTGCGGTGCGATTGCAGTGCCGTCAGGGCGAGTTCGGTCTTGCGTGGGGTCATGGCGGCAGTCCTGCGAAGCCGACAGCGTGACCGCTGCCAATGAAGCGCCGATGACATCGGTGCGACGGCAGGTAGCTGCGGCCTGCACATCGCCGCGATGCCGGCTGTGTAGGCTGGGACAAGGCCTAATGGAGCGCATTGATGACACGCAGACTGCTTGGTTGGATAGGTGTGGTGCTGGTGGTGGCCGGCTGTCATCGCGGCGACGATGTGCCTGCTGCGCAAGCGCCGGCCGATACCGCGCATGCAGCGGTCGTGTCTGCCAACGATCAGCCCGCAGACGCGGTGCCGCCGGCAACCGCTCCGCCCGGCACGTTTCCGCCGCATCTGCGCCAGGAACCCACCACGCTTGCGCGGCTGGATGGCTATGGCGACCTGCGGTTAGGCATGGACGCTGCGCAGGCGCGCGCGGCCTGGGGTGGCGAATTGCGCGGCGATGCCGCCACCGACGGAGGGTGTTACTTCCTACGCCCGCAGTGGGCCGATGACGCGCGTCGATTCGGTTTCATGTTCGAAGGCGATCACCTGGTGCGTTACCAAACCAACGAGCCGAAGGAAATCGCGCCCGGCGGCGGCAAGGTCGGCATGACGGTGGCGCAGCTGCGCGCGCTGTATCCCGATGGCTTGGACGCACAGCCGCACAAATACCTGCCCGGTGCGCAGACGCTGCGCCATGCCGATGCTGCGACGCAGTCTGCGTTGGTCTTCGAGACCGATGCCGAGGGTACGGTCAGCAGCTGGCGGGTTGGGCAGGCACCGCAAGTCGATTATGTGGAAGGCTGCGGCTGAGCTGCGCGCCACATCGTATGCCGGTGTGTGCGTGTCGCTGCAGATGCAGCCGCTGCAGCCACGGCGGAATATCACGCTGGGGTAGATGGGTGCTGCTGGCGCCAGCAGCGCTACTGACCATGGATCGGCCGTGCCCTGCTGGTTCAACCGCCGACGGGCGCCGCGGATGAACGATGTAAAGGGGACCGTGGTCGAGGTTTACCGGAGCGCTATCAACACACACTCAACGCACGGTTTTCTGCGCTCCGCACAGACGCTGTATCGCAACCCCTGAAGTAGCGTTGCATCTATCGCGGCTGCCGCAGCGTCACTGTCAGATTGCGTATTGCGTACTGAGCAAAATCGCGCACTCGCGTCACCGGTGCCGCGCGAGATCACCGCTTAGATGCAGGCCGCTCATGTTGCTTGGCGGTCTCTGCGTTCCCGCCTACATCACCTTCGGTGGCCGGCGTTGGCAGGCCTTCTTTTTCCATATCGCCGTGATTGGGTACTTCCGGGCGGTCTTCCATCATCAACGACAACGCAGCCTTGGCCATCATGTGCGCGCTGATCGGCGCGGTGATGAACAGAAACACGGTGATCAGCAGCTCGCGCGGTTGCGGGTCCACGCCCAGGAACAGGTGATACCCCACCGAGCCCAGCAGCACACAGCCCACGCCCAGCGTGCTGGCCTTGGTCGGCGCATGCAGCCGTTTGAAGAAGTCCGACAGTTTGACCAGCCCGAACGCACCGATCAGGATGAAGAAGGTACCGACCAGCAGCAGCGCGCTCAGCAGATATTCGGTGAGTGCGATCATTCGACGATATCCCGACGCAGCACGTACTTGCTCAGCACCACGGTGCTACCGAAGCCCAGCATCGCAATCACCAGCGCCGCCTCGAAATAGATCGGCGAATCCAGATACATGCCCAGCAGCATCAGTTCGGCGATGGCGGTGATGGACAGCGTGTCCAGCGCCAAAATGCGGTCGGGCACCGTCGGCCCGCGTAGCAGCCGCCATAGCGCCATCAGGATGGCCAGGCCCACCGTGTGCATGCAGATGACGATGGTCGATTCGATGAACATATGACCGGTCATGGAAAGATCTCCATCAGAGGCTTTTCGTAGCGGGTCTTGATCTCGGCGATCAACGCGTCCGGGTCGTCCAGATGCAGCACGTGCACCAGCAGGTATTTGCGGTCGTCCGACAACGCCGCCGACACCGTGCCCGGCGTGAGCGTGATCATGCTGGTCAGCGCGGCAATGCCATGGATATTGGCGATATCCAGCGGCACCCAGATAAACCCGGGATGGATGCGCGATTCCGGGCCCAGCACCTGGATGGCCACCTTGATGTTGGAACGCACGATGTCGGCGGCCACCACCAGCAACATGCGCGGTACCGAGCGCAACGAGCCGATGCGGGCGAATTCGCGGTCCAGCCGTGCAGCGAAGATCGGCACCACCACGCCCAACAGCGCGCCCAGCACCCACTGCTGCGGCCCGAAGCTGTCGCTGAGCAGCAGCCAGAACACGAAGACCATCACGCTCAGCGGCGCCGATGGAAACAGCCGGCGTTGCCACGAAACTTGTGCGGTCATGGCTGCCTCCGCTGCGGCGTGGTCGCGCGCACCTGATCCACGTAGGCACCGGGATCGCGCAGCTGCGCGGCGGCGGCATCGGTGTAGCGCATCAGCGGGTCGGCACCGACCGTCATAGCCACCAGCCCGGTCAGCAGCAGGACCGTGGCGGCGGTCTCCACCGGCCGCATGCGGCCGCGGCGCTGCGGTTGCAGCGCGGGGGTGTCTTCCACCGCCTCCGGCACGCGCCAGAACAGCCGCACGCCGGCGCGGGTCAAGCCGATCACCACCAGCAGGCTGCTGCCGAGAATCGCGCCCCAGACCGGCCCGACCAGTCCCGCGGGCACATGCTGCAACAAGGCGGCCTTGGCGAGAAATCCGGACAACGGCGGCAGGCCAGCCACTGCAATTGCAGCGATCAGGAACATCGCGCCGGGGATCGCCCGCCCCGGCAGCGGCGCCACCACTTCCTTGCGGTCGCTGGCGGTACCACGACGACGCCGGATCAGGTCCGACACCAGGAACAAGGCCGCGGCCACAAAGCTGCTGTGCGGCAGGTAGTACAGACCCGCGCCCAACGCGCCCGCATCATCGAGCGAGAAGGCGATGAACAAGGTCGCTGCCGAAAACACCACCAGATACGACACCATCACCCGCAGCCGCGATGCGGCCATCACTCCGAAGGCGGCCATCAGCAGCGTCGCAATGCCCAGCCACAGCAGCGCATGCCGGCCAAAGCCATGCAGCGCGCCGGCACCGGCGCCAAACCACAGCGACGACACGCGCAAGGTTGCGTACAGCCCGACCTTGGTCATGATCGCGAACAGCGCAGCCACCGCGGCCGGCGCACGCGAGTAGGTTTCCGGCAGCCACAGGTACAGCGGCAGCAATGCGGCCTTGCTGCAGAACACCAACAGCAACAGGCCCAACGCGGCCTTGGCCAGTGGCACGTCCTGCGCCGGTAGCTCGGCAATGCGCTGCGACAGCTCGGCCATGTTGAGCGTGCCGAACACGCCAAACAGCAGGCCCAGCGCAATCAAAAACAGCGTCGACGCACACACGTTGAACACCACGTAATGCAGGCCGATGCGCATCTGCAAACCGCGCCCGCCACTGAGCAGCAGCCCGTAGGAGGCGATCAGCATCACTTCGAAGAACACGAACAGGTTGAAGATATCGCCGGTCAAAAACGCGCCGTTCAACCCCATCAGCTGGAACTGGAACAGGGCATGGAAGTGCGGCGCGCGCCGGTCCCAGCCGGCGCAGGCATGCAGCAGGCAGGCCGAGGCCAGGATCAAGGTGGTCAACAACATCCATGCGCAGAGCCGGTCGCCCATCAGCACGATGCCGAACCGCGCCGGCCAGTCGCCGAGCAGATACACCAGCACGCCGCCATCGGCGGCACGTGCGAACAATGCAATCACCGCGGCCGCCAGCACGGCCATGCTTACCCACGCCACGCTGCGTCGTACGCGCGGCCCGTAGCGGCGGTGCTCGACGAACAGCGATGCGCACGCCCCCAGCATCGGGATCAGAATCGGCAGGATCAACAGATGATTCATCGCCGCGCCTGCCGCGTATCCACACCGGTGGCGGCATCTTCATGCGCATCCACGTGATCGCTACCGTTATCGCTGCGGCTGCGGATCGCCAGCACCAGGCTCACCGCCGTCATCGCAAAGGCAATCACGATGGCGGTCAGCACCAGCGCTTGCGGCAACGGATCGGTGTAGTGCTGCAGGTCCACCGGCACGCCGTCGCGCAGCACCGGTGGCTGGCCGCTGCGCAGCCGCCCACCGGCGAAGATCAGCAGGTTGGTCGCATACGACAGGAAGGTCATCCCCAGGATCACATCGAAGCTGCGCGCACGCAGCAGCAGATAGATCGCCAATGCGGTGAGGACGCCGATTGCGCTTGCCACTGCCAATTCCATCAATGCTGCTCCGCAGTGCGTGTCGAACGTTGGGTGGGGTCGATCTCGCCGCGCTGCGAACTGCGCGTGCGCGACGGTTTGATCGTGCCCATCATCGACAGCATCAACATCGCCGCACCGAACACCACCAGGTACACCCCGATATCGAAGCCCAGCGCGCTGGCAAGTTCCAGTTCGCCCAGCAACGGCAACGGGATGTTGACATGGCCGCTGCTCAAGAACGGCAACCCGAAGACCAGCGAGCCGGCACCGCTGAGCAGCGCGCACACCAGGCCGATGCCGATCAACCGGATGTAGTCGAAGCCGAAGCGCGACTCCACCGATGCGGCGCCCTGGATCACGTACTGCATCAGCAACGGCACCGCCAGCACCAACCCGGCGATGAAGCCGCCGCCGGGTGCGTTGTGCCCGCGCAGGAACAGGAACAGCGACACCGTCAAGGTCAGCGGAAACATGATCTGCGCCAGATCCGCCGGCACCGGCAAGCGGATCGCCGGCCCGGGCATGCGGCGCTCCGGCGCCATACGCGCGCGCCGCAACAGCGCATGCACCACCAGCCCGGCGATGGCGAACACGGTGATCTCGCCAAAGGTGTCGAAACCGCGGAAATCCACCAGGATCACGTTGACCACGTTGCGGCCATACGCCTCGGGCAAGGCGCGCTGCAGCAGTTCGCCGGCAACGGTGTGGCTGGATTGCGTCAGCAGGGTGTACGACACCGCGGCCAAGCCGGCGCCGCCCACGACCGCAATGCAGGTATCGCGGATCTTGCGCAGCCGCGCGCGCTCGGGGAGCGACTGTTCGGGCAGGTAATTCATCGCCAGCAGCATCAGCACCAGCGTCACCATCTCCACCAGCAGTTGCGTCAGTGCCAGATCCGGCGCAGACAGGAACACGAAGGTCAGGCTGACCGCCAGCCCGGTGCCGCCGAGCACCAGCACAGCCAGCAGGCGCTGCCGGTACAAGAACAGGCTGCCCAGCGCACAGGCGATCAACAGCAGCCAGACCATCCAGCCCAGCAACGGCATCGGCGTGGGCGCCGGCCAGGCCGGCAGCGCGCCGCCCTGCAGGAACGGCACCAGCGCCACCACCACCGCACTCAGCACCAGCAACATCAGCATGCGTTGCAGGCTGCCGTTGGTGATCGCGTCGGTCATGTGCGTGGTGGCGGCAAACAGCGCACGCAGATTCCAGTGGAACACGGCCTTGCCGGGCGAGCGGTTCTGCACCGCATACAGATCCAGCATGCGGCGGATCGCCATGTACAGCAGCGTGCCGCCGATCATGCCGGCGACGCTCATGGCCAGCGGCCAGTTGAAGCCGTGCCACAGCGCCAGACTGTAATCGGGCACGCGGTCGCCAAGAATCGCGCTGGCACCGGCGCGCAGCACTGGCGCCACCGTCCATGCCGGCACGATGCCGACCGCCAGGCAGATCAGCACCAGCACGTCCACCGGGATCTTCATCCAGCGCGGCGGCTCGTGCGGCATGGTCTCCAGCGCGCGCGGGCCGTCGCCGAAGAAGGTGTCGTGCACAAACCGCAGGCTATAGGCCACGCCGAGCAGGCCGGCCAGCAAGGCCGCAATACTCGCCAGTATGCGCATCAGCTGCGGCGCTTGCGTGTCCAGCGCTACCGCAAAGAACATTTCCTTGGACAGGAAGCCGTTGAGCAGCGGAATGCCTGCCATCGCCAGCGATGCGATGATTGCCAACGTACTGGTGAACGGCATCAAGCGGCGCAGATTGCCCAGCCGGCGCATGTCGCGCGTGCCGGTCTCGTGGTCGATGATGCCCGCGGCCATGAACAACGACGCCTTGAACACCGCGTGGTTGAGGATGTGGAACACGCCCGCCACCACGGCCATCGGTGTCGACAGGCCGAACAGCATCGTGATCAGACCAAGGTGCGAGATGGTGGAGTAGGCCAGCACGCCCTTGAGGTCGTGCTGGAAGATCGCGTACCACGCACCCAGCAACAACGTGATCGCACCGATGCTGGTGACGGTGTAAAAAAACAGATCTGTGCCGGCCAGTGCCGGATGCAGGCGCGCCAGCAAAAACACCCCGGCCTTCACCATCGTGGCCGAGTGCAGGTACGCCGACACCGGCGTGGGCGCGGCCATCGCCTGCGGCAACCAGAAGTGGAACGGAAACTGCGCGCTCTTGGTAAAGATACCCAGCAGTACCAATCCCAATGCGTACGGATACAGCGGGCTGGCGCGGATCACGTCGCCTGCGGCCAGCACCGCATCCAGCTGAAAACTGCCGACGATGCGCCCGAGCAGCAGCACGCCGCCCAGCAGTGCGAGTCCACCGCCGGCGGTCAGCACAAACGCCATGCGCGCGCCTTCGCGCGCATCCTTGCGGTGCGACCAGAACCCGATCAGCAGGAACGAACTGATGCTGGTGAGTTCCCAGAACACCATCAGCAACAGCAGATTGCCCGACAGCACCATGCCGAGCATCGCGCCCATAAACAGCAACAGATACGCGAAGAAGCGTGACGCGCTGTCGCGTGCGCTCAGGTAGTAATGCGCATACATCACCACCAGCGCGCCGATGCCCAGCACCAGCAGCGCGAACATCCAGGCCAGCCCATCGAGCCGCAGCGAGAACACCAACCCGATCTGCGGCAACCACGCATGTTCGCTACGGATCACCTCGCCGCGCAGCACTGCCGGCGTCAACGTGGCAAGCACCAGCAAGCCGGCCAACGGCGCGGCCGCGGCCAACCACGCAGTGATCGAACGTGGCGCATGCGCGAACAGCGCAGCGGCGGCGGCCATCAGGAACGGCAGCGCCAGCAGAATTTCCAACGGAAAAGGCATGCAGGGAACACAAGATTCGCGAGCAGGCCCGAGAGTTTAACAAAACGTTGACTGACGCCCGTGTCAACGCCGGGACTGCGCAGGCAAGCAAGCCCGGGCCAAACGGCGCGGGCATCGGTGTGAGGGACTGGGTATGCTGCGGTCATCTACATCCAGGTCGTTGCCCCGTGACTGCCGCCCATCCCGCTCCATCCACCGCTGTCTCTGCGCCGCGCGCCCTGGTTTTTGGCGGCAGCGGGCAGATTGGCGAGCGCCTGTTGACCCGGCTGTTGAGCCGCGGCTGGCAGGTGACGGCATGGTCGCGGCAGCCGCGCGCGGCGCGCTCCGGGTTGATCTGGCGGCAAGGCGATCTGGCCGTGCCGGCAGCCGCGGGCGAGGCGTTCGAGGTGATCTTCAGCTGTGGACCGCTGGACCACTTCGCCCGCTGGTATGCCGAAAACCCGGTGGCCGCACCGTGCATCGTGGCGTTCGGCTCCACCAGCGTGGAGGTCAAGGAGCATTCGATCGATGCGGCCGAGCGCGACGTGGCGCAGCGGCTGGCGCATGCCGAACAGGCGCTGTTTTCTGCAGCCATGGCGCGTGGCGCTACCGCCACCGTGCTGCGCCCGACCCTGGTCTACGGTGCCGGACGCGACAAGACACTCACCCAGATTGCCGGCCTGGCGCAGCGCACCGGCGCCTTCGTGCTGCCCGCCAATGCCACTGGTTTGCGTCAGCCGGTGCATGTGGACGATCTGGCCAGCGCGGCGCTGGCGGTGGTCGGCCAAGCGGCGACCCAGCAACGCAGCTACGCAGTGGGCGGTGGCGAAGTGCTGGCCTACACGCAGATGGTGGAACGGGTGCTGGAGGCGCTGCCACGGCCGGCGCGGCTGTATCAGGTGCCACCGAGTCTGTTCGGGTTGGCGCTCACCGCAGCGCAGCGCCTGGGCCGCCTGCGTGGCATGAACGCCGCGGCGCTGCAACGCATGCGCGACGATCTGGTATTCGACCTGGAGCCGGCACGTCGCGATTTTGGATACGCCCCGCGTGCGTTTCGCCCGTTGCCGGAAGAGCTCGGTATCGGCGAGTAAGGCAGGGCGTGCGTGTGCGCGTCGGGGCAGGGCGCAGCAGGGCTGGATGTGCACGCCTAAATGTGTGCGCCTACATCAGACCCCTAGGTGCACCTGAGATTCGCAAAGCGAGCCGTCGCCGCACTCAGTAGCGCCACCCCAACTGCCGATACACCTTGGCCAACACCCAGATCGGCCCGATCAGCAAATAGGTCAGGTCGGTCAGAAAACTCGGCTTGCGGCCTTCGATCTTGTGGCCCACAAATTGCCCGATCCATGCCAGCACGAACACCGACAATGCGATGGCGAACAATCCGCTCAGCCCGACCCGGCCTTCGATCAACCGGCACAGGCAGCCGAAGAAAAAGAAGATGCCCAGCATGCCCAGCCCGAGCGGGCGCGACAGGCGGTTGTAATACGACCACGCCGCAAACATCGACAGCGCCGCCCATACGCCACTGCTGAACCAGGTGCCGCCCACCGGAATGCACCACAGCAGGCCCACCACCGACCACAGGATTGCCGGTACCGCGACCACGTGGATCAGCTGATTGGTGTCGTTGCGGTGATCGTCGGAATAGCTGGCGAAATAGCGCTCGATCGGTCGCGCGGTCGTGGTGCGTTCGGTCATGTTCCCTCCCAGGAATGACCCAAGCATACGCGTGCGAACGGCCGCAGTGGCACTACGCCGGTCACCGGACCCCACCACGCCCCAATGGCGTGGGGAGGCACGGACAGCATCAGTTGACCGACACCGCACTCCAGGCGGCGGCCACCGCGCGGTACTGGGTGGAGGTGCCGCCATACAGATCGGTGGCCGCACTCAACGTCGCCCGACGTGCGGCCGCATAGTTGCTGGAGGAGGTCATGTAGACCGTGAGCGCGCGATACCAGATACGGCTGGCCGCGGCCCGGCCGATCGCCGTCAATGCGGTATTGCCGTTGCAGACCAGCCCGGTCGGGGTCACGTTGTAGCTGGTGCCTGCGCCGAAACCACTCGGCACTACTGCGCCTTCCGCCAACAGATAGTAGAAGTGGTTGGCCACACCGGAGCTGTAATGCACGTTGAGCGAGCCGATGCCGCTGCGGTAGCAGTCCGGCGAATCGCCATCCAGGCTCGGCTTGAACATATAGCGCAATGCCAGTGTGCCGCTGCTGTTGCCGGGGATGATCTTCTCGCCGATCAGGTAATTGCCAGGCTCGGCCGGGTTGTTGGCGTAGTACTCCACCATGCTGCCCATGATGTCGGAGGTGGCTTCGTTCAAGCCACCGGATTCGCCCGAATACACCAGCCGTGCCGAGCGGCTGGTCACGCCATGGGTCATCTCGTGGCCGGCCACATCCACCGACACCAGTGGCGTGAATGTGCTGCCGTCGCCATCGCCGAAGGTCATGCAGAAGCAGCTGTCCTGCCAGAACGCGTTGTTGAAACGACTCCCGTAGTGCACACGGCTGCGCGCACCTGCGCCATCGTTGGCGATGCCGCTACGCGCATGCGTGGTGCGGAAGTAGTCCCAGGTCAACGCCACGCCGTAATGCGCATCCACCGCTGCCGTCACTGTATCGCTGCTGGCGCCGCTGCCCCAGGCGTTGTCGGCATCGGTGACCAGCGTGCCGTTGCCGGAGGTGCTGTTGCGTAGATTGTAAGTCGCACCACCACCGCGGCTCAGATCGGTCAGCTCATACCCGCTGCTGCAGCGTGTGGTCGACAAAGCAACGCTGCCCGCATACAGCGAGCGCCCGGTGCCGGCCGCACTGGTGCCGCCTGCGCATGCGGTATGCACCGTGTCCCAGGATTCGAGGATGCGTTGATCGGCCGCATCGACGATGTAATGCATTTCGGTGGGCGTCTGATCGGGTTTGATGCCGCTGTAGATCACCTCATACACCAATCGCGGTGCGCCTTGCCGCGCGTACAGCGCAAGGCTGGCGTGTGGCGCGGCAACTGGCGGCACATCGAACTGCACACCTGCCACGCGCAATGCGGTGGCCGCATCGATGCCCGGCAGCAGGCTCGGACGTAGGTTGGTGTCCATGGTTTGGCTCAACTGCCGCATCACGCCGCGCCGCGAATGCACCACCACATCGCCGCCGATGATCGGCAAGCCCTGATAGGTGCGATCGAAGCGCACATGCTCGGTGCCATCGGCATCGACGATGCTGTCGCGCGCGATAAAGGCATCGGCCGGTGCACGATTGGCCAGCGCTGCGGCGTTGTTCCCCAGCAGGGACTGCGCGCGCGATACCGCCGCAGTAGTTGATAAATCCGCAGCCCTAGCGACAGCAGAAAACGATAGCGCGCAGCAGATTGCCGCGCCCAGTACATGGAATTGCATGACGACTCTCTCCAGAAAACGTGCAATGCAAAGACCGGCGGCACCCCCCCCCCGACAGCCGGTCGCCGATGGCACCTTGGGTGCCGGCAGCTACGCTTGCACAGTCTCGAATTGGACAGTAGTAAAAATTACGGATGTATTGCGTTTTGTGCGCCCGGCCACTTTGCGCTGCGGCCCGCATCGCAGAGATGTGCTTGGCCCATTGCACGCAGAGCTCCCGCAGCCTTGCGTCCGCGCAATCTCTCTGTCGTGCTCAGCAGATTCCGTGGATTGATGCGCCGACATGCGGGTTGTGCGGCAGACAATCACGGTGAATGACGCGACCGCATGAAGTCAGCAGTCAAAGGCATGAGATCTCACTTCTACCCGAGTGCATAAACCGTTGTGCAGGTAGAAGGCAGATACAAAAAAAGCCGGCCATACAGGCCGGCCGGCTTTTTCGTGCAGCGCGAACTCAGCGGCCGCCGATGGCAACCTTCTGCTGCTCTTCGTGCGCCTGTTGCTGCTGCGACTGCCCGGACAGCAACTGCGCGCTGGTCTGCTCCAACGGCGGGGCAGGCTGGTTCAGATCCACCGCTGCACGGAACCCTGGCGTGGTCCCCATCACGAACGCTTTGCCGTCCTGCACCGTCACGCTTTGCAGTTTGTCTGCGCTGTCGATGCCGTTCTGCTTGGCCTGCAAGGTGACGTTGGCCGCGGTCTCGTTGGAGATCATGCTCGGCAGCTTGCTGCGAATCGCGTTGTGCAACGCATGGTCCGGATGCGATGCATCGTTGAGCGACGGACCTTTCGGCGCTGCAACTGGAGCTTCAGCCGCTTTGGCCGCAATCTGCGCCGCAGGCACCGACAACGCAGCCCGCGTATCGCGGCCGACGACACCGTCCTGCTGCAGCCCATGCTGCTTCTGGAATGCCATCACCGCCTCGCGCGTGTTGTCGCCAAAGCGACCATCCTCGGCAAGCCGATTACCCTGCGCATCGCGTACGCCAAGGCGGTTGAGATCCTGCTGCAGCTTGCCGACATCGCCACCCTGCTCGCCGTGACGCAGCGTGCCATTGCCGGCCGGTGTGGCTGGCTGGGATTGACGAGCGCCGGACTCCTGCTGATGGCCCTGATTCCAGAACGTCTCAGGACTGGTCAGCTTGCCGTTGGCATCGCGCAGTTGGTAATGCACATGCTGCGCGTACTGGCTGTTACCGTTCGGGCCGCGTCCACCCATCGTGCCGATGGCATCGCCCGCGGACAGCGTCTGACCTTCTTTCACCTTGAGTGCGTCCAGATGCAGGATCTCGTGCGAGTTACCCTGCGCATCGCGAATCTTGACGGTGCCGTAGTTGCCGCCTGCGAAGGTGACGGTCCCGGAGACCGGCGCATGCACGGTCGGATGCTGCAAATTGCGGCCTGTCTGGCCACCCTGGTAGTTGAAGTCGGTCCCGCCGTGCGGCCCGTGGCTGCCGCGGTGCTCGCCATAATGACCAGTGATATGCGGATCGGTACGGCCTTGACCAGGCAGCATGCGCTCCATCGTTTGCTGAAAATTGCTGCGGGCGCCATGGCTGGGTTCGGCCTGGTGCATCGCTGGTGCCGGTGCCGGCCGGTCCACCGCATTGCCCTGCGTCTGGGCAAGGCGCTGTTCGACAAACTGGGTGTAGTTGTCCAGATGCGGGGCAATCTCGCGCCGCGACAGCGCAAGGCCACCATAATCCTTGCTGGGACCATCGTGGTGATATTTGTAGATGTAATCCTCACCCTGGCCGCGGCTGCGCGCAAGGTCGCGGTTATCGACGAAATGTTGCACCAATGCCTGCGACTGCGTTTGCACGTCGAAGCGGTTGGACGCGTTGACGCCATAATGCGCGCCAGTGCGGTCAATGAACTGACCCAGGCCCGAGGCAGAGGTCGTGCCCGCAGCGGCATCCGGATTGAAGCCTGATTCAACGCGGGCGATGGCAAGCACGTAAGCGGTCTCGCGCGCGGAAAGCCCGGCATCCCGCGAGGAATCGATCAGGCTGTCGATCACTCTGGATTGGGTCTGTGGACTGGCATCGCCCCAGCGCCGGGACTCGCCGTGCAGCCGGCCATCGGTGCTGTCGATGGGCTCGCGATAATGGCTCCAGGCTTTGATTCTGTCGCTGCTGTATCCAGCGCCGCGGGGCTGGACCATATCGGTGTAGATCGTATCGTCGGTCATGATGTGCGTTCCTTTCTATGAGACAGATTCTTCCGTGTCGGGGGTGTTGCTCCATGTACTGCGTACTTCATTGGCGATGCACCACATCCGTGACGGTGCATGCGCATCGGTTGCTCCAATCAAGACTGGAACGGTAATAGCTCGGGGTGCTTCAGCCCCAGCTGTTCAAGCATGTGTTCGTACTCGTCGTTGTTCGGACTCTGCTGGCCGTCCTGTTCGAGAAGCGGCGGGGTGGCGTGATTGAGCAGTTTCCCTGTGGCGTCGTAGAGGAAGAACCACTCGCAGAATTCGCAACCATAGGGCAGCTCGCCATACTGGACGACAGCGTAGGCGGTTCCCTTGCCATCTTCCGCACAGCCGATCCCGACCGGCGTGTATTCCGCCATCTCCGCAGGTACCGCCAAGGTCTGGCGTTGGCCCTCGCGTTCCATGTCCACCCGTGTCTTGGTGGACGTTGCGTCTTGTGAAGGCAGTGCGGTCAATTGCAGACGCATGCCTCGGCATTCCTTGATCATGTCGTTTTGTCCTGGTCGGACCGCGTCCGCTGAAACAGCAGGTTGGGGAGTGGGCGACGCCGCCGCTGGCGCGCTTGGGGCACTCGTTGCGGACATCGGTTTGTCGCCGCAGGCGGACAGGCACAGCGTCGCAGCCAGCACAGGGAACAGAAACATGTCACGTCGCATCGGTTGGCCTCCTTGGAGGTCTCATCAAAGTATCTCGCCCCTGTGCCCATTCCATCGGAACGCCTGCCGGCGGTTGACGTCGCGTCGGAAGTCGCGTCAACGCGTCCGTCTGTGACGTCCGCCGCGTGGGTTCTACCGGCCTGCCGAGTTACAGCGACTGGTCGTCCACCTTGACCAGCGTCCAGCACGGGCGCTGCGCGAAATGGTAGACCTGCTGATCGTCGGTGTTCGGGGTGCGAACCATCACCTGGCGACCGCCAGCGTCCTCGGACACGACGACTTCGCGGCCGCCGTTGCGGACAGCGTCCAGGTTGGGGATGACCGGCCACTCGACCTTTGCGAGCGGGACCTCGCGCGTCACCGGTGCCGGCTCGGGCTGCGCCTCCGGGTCTAGCTGGACCATGCTGAGCGGATCGGCGGTGGCCTTCTCCTGCACAGCGATCTCCGCACTGAAGCGCTTCAAGAACGCGGAGAAGTCGGCCTCCGGGCAACTCGCTGCCGGCGCCGGCGCGGTGGCTGCGACGGTGGTCGCGGGCGCGGCGGCTGGTGGCGAGCCTGAGGCCGCCGGCGGCGCCTGTGCGGAGCAGGCCGCAAGCGCCAAGCTCACTACCAGAGCGGTCAGGGTAGTACGGTCACTAGCCAATGGGATCCTCCTGATCGTGTCGGGGCAGCATGCGCGCGGCGAGAGTCTATCGGCGGCGCGGTTGTCGTGTGTGAAAATCCTGCAGTCGGAGCATCGGCGCCAGTGAAGAGGCTGCGCAACGCCGCGAGCACGCAGGCGTGGTTTCAAGGGATGCGGCCGTTCCGACACGGCGCGCAGGCTCCGCTGATCGAACCAGTGCGTCACCGGGACCATCTGTCGGCGCACGTGCGCATTGCGGTTCTCTCAGCATCCCCGATGTGCGGAACGTAACTTAGAGCGGCTGACAAACCTCCTGTGCTTACCACCAGGCGAGCGCGGCCGCTGCTCGGTGCAGCGTGTACCACGCGGCTATTCCGGTGTTGGGCGCGCCGTCCACACCCGCCTGACGACGACGCGCTACGTTTCATAAACCGCCCTAAATCCCGTTCGAAAAAACGTCCAGCGCATCTGCATCGACCCAGCCCTGTGCACAGTCGCCGACATAGCGGCCCTGCGCAGCGGGTCGACAGGCCGCGCCGCCCGTTGGCTTCAAACGTTTGATCGGCCTGTCGCCATACGTGTCACACAGCGTCGCGTTCTTGCACGCAGCGACACTGCTCGCCGGGATCGCGATCACATAGTAATAGCGCAGATTCTGCCCGGTGCGGGCGATGCCCTGGACGCAGACGAGTTGACCTTGCGTCAGGCGGGCAGTGGCGGTTGCGGTGCTGCCCATGGCTGGAACGGTATCAAGTATGTCTGCGCCCGTTGCAAGTGCGACGCCTGCGAAGAATCCTATGTCACCGCAGTCCGGTAACAGCTCCACATCATAAAAATCGCCTGCATCGATATTGCCTGCCGTGCAGCCGTGCCGGAGAGTGGATTGGCACACGTTACGCCGCTTGCCTTGATCATCGCTGCGAATGGCTGACCGACAGCAGTCACCGCTGCAGGTGCTGCGGGTAAGGCGCGTGCTGCGGCCTGCGTAGCAATCGGCTCGTCAGCGCTGCATGCCATCGCTGCGAACAACAGCGCAGGCAGCATGACGCAAGGCAATGGCGTGAGTCGGTTGTTCGAGGGATGCGGCATCGTCAAAACCTGGCTGCTGGATGTGATCACTATTGCAACAGGCCGCTGGGAGAACTCTCACACATCATCAAACGCGCGCCATGTCGTGTTTCAAGCGCGCATTACCGATCGATGCATTACCGGTCTCTCCAGCGCCGACTCCGATAATCGACGACCGCAAAAAACCAAAGCCCCGCACTCGGGGCTTCAACGCATCAATCGACTGAAATACCCGCCAGCCGCTGTAGCGCTTCGGCATATTTGGCACGTGTGCGGTCGATGACATCGGCCGGCAGGCTCGGGCCCGGTACGGTCTTGCCCCAGTCCAGCGTCTCCAGATAATCGCGCACAAACTGCTTGTCGTAGCTTGGCGGGCTGGTGCCCACTTCGTACTGATCGGCCGGCCAGTAGCGCGACGAATCCGGGGTCAGCATCTCGTCCATGATGTACAGGCGGCCATCGGCGTCGGTGCCGAATTCGAACTTGGTGTCGGCCAGCAAAATGCCGCGTTCGGCGGCAAAATCCGCAGCGAAGCGGTAGATGCGCAAGGTGGCATCGCGCACGCGTTCGGCCAGTTCGGCGCCCACGGTTTTGACCATCGCATCGAAGTCGATGTTTTCGTCATGGTCGCCCACGGCGGCCTTGGTCGACGGGGTAAAGATCGGCTCGGGCAGTTTCTCGGCCTGACGCAGGCCGTCGGGCAATTCGATGCCGCTGACCTTGCCGGTGCGCTGATAGTCCTTCCAGCCGCTGCCGATCAGATAGCCACGCGCGATCGCTTCCACCGGTACCGGCTTGAGCTTGCGCGTGACCACCGCACGTTTGGCGTACAGCGCCGGGTCCACACCCTCGGGCAGCACCTGCTCCACCGCGATGTTGACCAGGTGGTTGGGCATCAGGTGTTCGGTCTTGTGGAACCAGAAATTGGAGACCTGGCACAGCATCTCGCCCTTGCCGGGAATCGGGTCCGGCAACACCACATCGAACGCGGACAGGCGGTCGGTGGCCACTATCAACAGATAGTCGCCGGGCGGTGCGTTGGCGGGCAGGCGGTCGCGGGGAATATCGAAGACATCGCGGACCTTGCCACGATGACGCAACGGCAGGCCGGGCAGATCGGATTGCAACAGCGTGGTCGACACAGGCACTCCTAAGGACGTCGCTATGACGCTGTCCCCGGGACCCGGCGGGCCCGCGGGTGGGCAGCGGGCCGCGTAGTGTACGGCGCTTCGGCGCGGCCCGCTGGATTTATTGGGCACCGCCGTGCACAGGCTGTGGAGGGCGCGTCAGCCAAGCCGGGCGGGCGTTCGGGTAAGATCGCCAGCCCGCCTTGCCGCCCCCCATTGCTCATGTCCTGGTACGGAAAACTGCTCGGCGCATTGGCCGGCGCCTTGCTGTTCCGCGGCGCGCCATTTGTGGGGCTGATGATCGGCCTGGCCATCGGGCATGCAGTGGATGCCGGCTGGTTCAAGCGGCGCGAGGAAAACCCCTATGAAGCCTTGGGGCTGGAGCCGGACGCCACCACGGCCGAGATCGATCTGGCCTATCGCCGGCTGATGTCGCGCTACCACCCGGACAAGGTGGCCAACGCCGAGCCGGAAGCGCGCCGTCAGGCAGAGAAAAAGGCCAGCCAGATCAACGCCGCGTACGACCGGATCCAGCGGCTGCGCAAGCGCTGAGTGGATGAGGTGAACGCATTGCGCGTTCAGCAGGTCGCAGTAAGCAGGGCCGCTGCCCATCCCAAACAGAAACAGCGCCACCCAGGCCGAGCCCAGGTGGCGCTGCCGTTAGCCCTGTATCAGAAGCGATACGTCGCCGTCAGCCGCACTGCATTGGTCGAAAAGTCGGTGTCGGTGCGACGCAGGTCGGTACCGGCTGGATTGACCAGCAAGAAGGGGTTGGTGGCCGGCGCGGTGCCCGGCCCGACGCGCACGCGGGTGTCTTCGTCCTGCAGGCGGGTGAACAGATATTCCACGCCCACCGAGACATGGTCGCTCAAGCGACGCTGTAGCCCGACGCCGGCCTGGTAGCCGTCGGCGCTGTCGCCGCCGCTGCCTGTGAAACTGTTGGCGGTGTTGCTGCTGGTAAAGCTGTGGTCGAACTCGCCGCGCGCCACGCCGGCGGTGAAGTACGCCAGGTAATCGCCCTGCGCACCGAACGCATAGCCGATCCGGCCGCGCAGCGCAGCGGTACGGTTGAGCTGGCGGGTGAAGGTGTACAGCGCAGGCGTGGTGCTGAAGGCGCTGACGCTGTCGCGGATATCGTTGCGGGTGTACTCGGCCACCACGCCATAGACCCAGTTGCCGGCCTGCCAGTCGTAGCCCAGCCGCGCTCCGTATTCGGCGCCGCCCTTGTCCTTGCTGCAGCCGCTGGCCGGCGTGCGCCCGGCGGCCGCGCCACCGCAAAAGCCCGGCGAAAACGCATTGGCGCCGGTGGTAGTGCTGACCTGGTCGCCGTCGCGGCCATCCAGGTTGGTATCGAAGCCGAAACGGCCGCCGGACACGCCGGCAGGATCGGCACCGCCCACATTGGCGCCAATGGAGAAACCGGACCAGTCGGCCGGGCCGGTTTGTGCCCAGGCGGAGGGAGCGAGGGCCAGCAACACCATGGCGGCGGAGGCGAGCGGGGTGGTTTTCATGGAATCTCCTCAAGTCGGGCGCAGTACGCCGGTCAAGTGCATACGCAGCTGGGTCCACCACGGATGCACGCCTTTCCTCGTCGGGCAGGGGTTGCGACAATGGGGTTTCCGTCTTCCTACGAGCTGCTCATGCAATCGACGGCGATCGCCCCGTCCATCCTGTCCGCCGATTTCGCCCGTCTTGGCGAAGAAGTGAACAACGTCCTCACCGCTGGCGCCGACTGGGTGCACTTCGACGTGATGGATAACCATTACGTGCCCAATCTGACCATCGGCCCGATGGTGTGCCAGGCGCTACGCAAGCACGGCATCACCGCGCCGATCGACGTGCACCTGATGGTGGAGCCGGTGGACCGCATCGTGCCGGACTTCGCGCAAGCTGGCGCCACCACGATCAGCTTCCATCCCGAAGCCAGTCGCCACGTGCACCGCACCATCCAGCTGATCAAATCGCACGGCTGCCAGGCCGGGCTGGTGCTCAATCCGGCCACCCCGGTGGATATTCTCGATTGGGTGCTGCCGGAGCTGGATCTGGTGCTGGTGATGTCGGTCAATCCCGGCTTCGGCGGGCAGGCGTTCATTCCGTCGGCACTGGATAAATTGCGTGCCATCCGCAGCAAGATCGACGCGCTGGGCAAGCCGATCCGCCTGGAGATCGATGGCGGGGTCAAGGCCGACAACATCGGCGCAATTGCCGCCGCCGGCGCCGATACCTTCGTGGCCGGCTCGGCGATCTTCAATGCGCCCGACTATGCGCAGGTGATCGCGCAGATGCGCGCAGCGGTGGATGCGGTGCGATGAGCGCGCAGGCATTGCAGATCCGCAGCGCCACGCCCGATGACGTGCCGCTGCTGCATGCGTTGATCACCGCGCTGGCGGTGTACGAGCGCGAGCCCGATGCGGTCAAGGCCAGCCCCGACGATCTGCGTGCCAGCCTGTTCGGCGAGGGCGCCACCGCGCATGCGCTGATCTGCGAGCACGATGGCCAGGCATTGGGCTTTGCGGTGTATTTCTTCAACTACTCGACCTGGCTGGGCCGCAACGGCCTGTATCTGGAAGACCTGTTCGTGCGCCCGGAAGCGCGCGGCAAGGGCGCCGGTCTGGCGCTGCTGCGTCATCTGGCGCAGTTGGCGGTGCAGCGCGGCTGCGGGCGCGTCGAATGGTCGGTGCTGGACTGGAATCAACCGGCCATCGACTTCTACCAAGCCGTCGGCGCCCGCCCGATGGACGGCTGGACGGTGTACCGGCTCGATGGCGAGCGCCTGGCCGCATTTGCCACGGGCGGTTAAGAGCTGATAGACCGTCGCGAGCAGTCGACAGCTGGATGCGGCCGGGGTGCTTGGAGCCGGAATGTGCGCTTGGCTCATGCCGTTTCGAGCAATGCCATGTTCGCCTGATGCTGCGTGCGGTCATTGTTGATCGCTCCAAGCGCCGCATCGCAGACAAACCGCAGACAAAAAGAAGGCCGCTCCACCCGGAGCGGCCTTCAAGAAAATTGGAGGCTGATCCTGCCTGGGTATAGTCGTCCCATAGTGTCTTACAGTGACCTAATCAAGCGATTGCATCTATATGATCACTAAGGGATTTGTACTTATCCGTCCTAAGCGGTCCGATTCAATCTGATGATGTTTGGGGGTATCCTAGTTGCCCTGATACCCCCAGGTGCAGAAGCCGCAATACCTCGGCCGTTAGGCTGCAGCTGGTGTTGATGGCTGAGTTTGCGCCGTACAAGACGATTGAATGCCCAATGGCCAAACGCACCACCCCTCTCGCAGAGCTAGTTTTCCGCAAAAGTCGCTACAACCCTGACGGAAAAGGCAACCGGCTTTTTGACGGTGACGGTTTGTATTTGGAGCTGCGGCCCAGTGGGGCAAGGCTCTGGCGTCTGAAGTACCGCTTTGCGGGGAAAGAGCAGCTAATGTCCATCGGCAGCTATCCCGACGTGACCAGTGCTCAGGCACGTGTACGCCGCGGCGAAGTGAAGGCGCTCTTGGACAAGGGAGTTGACCCAGCCGCACTGCGGCGGCAGGAAAAGCTCACGCGCGGTATCGAAATGGCGACGACGTTCCAATCGGTGGCGATGGAATGGATAGAACGCTTCTCCCCTAACTGGGCTCATTAGCACACCCGCATGGTGAAGATGCGATTAGAAAACGACGTCTACCCTTGGTTGGGTCGTGTGCCCATCGCCGATTTAAAGCCACAGGATCTGCTGCCAATCCTCGTCAGAGTAGAGAAGCGCGGCGCGCAAGCCACCGCGCATCGTATACGTCAGTGCATGAGCCTCGTCTTTCGATATGCCATCGCTACCGGGAGAGCGGAGCGTGATCCCGCTGGTGATCTACGTGGTGCACTGAGGCCCGCAATCGCGCGTCGATATGCGACCACAACTGACCCATCCAAGATTAGCGTGCTGCTCCGCGCTATCGATTCATATGAGGGGAACCTGGTTGTGCGCGCCGCCCTGCAGCTGCTCCCATTACTTTTTGTTCGGCCTGGGGAGCTGCGGGGTGCGCGGTGGGAAGAGATCAATCTGGAAGCGTCGGAGTGGCGGATACCTGCCGCCCGGCTGAAATTGCGCTATGCGGAGAAGCTGGACACGTACAACGCTGGTCACGTTGTTCCTCTCTCGACACAGGCAATGGCAGTAATTGAACGGCTGATACCAATGACAAGCGGCAGCGAGTTTTTGCTTCCAAGCATCCGAAGTTTGAAGCGGCCCATGGGCGAGTGCAGCGTGAACATTGCGCTGCGTCGCCTAGGCTTCGGCAAGAACGAAATCGTCGGTCATGGTTTCCGCCATATGGCTTCAACGCTGCTCAATGAGCAGGGCTGGGGGGCTGACGCGATTGAACGCCAACTGGCTCATCGTCATAAGGGCGTTCGCGGCGTTTACAACCTAGCCGAATATCTCCCAGAACGCCGACGCATGATGCAGGCATGGGCCGACCATCTGGACCCTCTTAGGGCCTCCGCCTAGACCTCTTGCTTCCTTTCATTTCTCATTTCTTTCTGACTCCTTTTTTGGCGTAACAGCTGTAACGCGCGTAACGTTGGTCAATTAATTGAATTTTTTCAATCGCTTAGTTCGTGCTCCGAAGGCCTAGGCGGGCCTGTAACGCGCTGTAACTTGTGTTGCATTGCCTTAGGATTAGTATGCTGGCCCACATCTAGCAGTTTCGGTAGCCGATGCCATGGATTGAACGCCAAGAGGCATTCAACGTGACACTTTCGGGCCACTTGCGGCAGAGCAATGCTTGCTAGCAACCGCAACGAGGAAGCTGACGCTACTGATATGGGTCATAGGGCTGAATGCTCAGATAGACACCCCAGGTTTCGCGCACCTCGCAGTCGTATACGCTAACTGGCTTTCCATCTTCCATGTCGACTAAGAAGCTGAAGGCAAAATTTCTGGTCGATGCGCTCGTCTTCCCTTCCACAGTATCGATGGGGATAAGGCGCTTGTCCTCACTATCCCAGATTGCATTGTCCCAGTCTGGATGCGAGTAACTGACCTCCAACTCTGTTGAGCAGTGCCCGAACCCGATGTAAGTGTTTTCACCCTCAATGATTCGGTAGAGTGATCGCACTTCCAAGTCTTCGATGCGCAGAAGTTCCAGAAGTTCGACCTCCGCATCTTCGACGTCGTCTGCATCAAGCGTGTGGTCAGCGAGTGCGTCGGTCATCGATTCTTCGAACAGCTCCACTTCCGCCTCCACCACGGCCATCAATGCTTTGTCCTCAGGCTGCAGGCCAAGTACCTCGAGCAGACCGGGCATGGTGCTGACCCGAGTGATGTGCTCGTGCTTGATGCAGGCCTCGGTGAAGTCACCATCTTGTGACAGAACGATCACTGGAACATCTATCGAAGCCGTGGCTGCAATGGCCGCGAAGATGAAGGCGTCAGGGAACTGATCCTTCTTTGCTGAAGGCCCAAACAAACCAATGCCATGTGTGTAATCGTTCAGCACCGTTGAAGGCTTGACTGTGTCGATGCCCCTAACATCAACCCTGAAGCGCTCTTTTAATGCGTCGGTTACCGCTTCCAGCTGGTGATTGAAGATTGAACGCCTCAACGTGTCTCGATCCATCTCAGGAACTTCGATCTCTAAATATCGCTTCGCTGCAGTACGAAGCTCCGCCTTAGTGAGTGGCTCCACTTTGTCGAACTCGATTTTCGTGAATCGCTTCGCGATTTCCGTGATGGTCAGATCGGTGACCAGCACGCGGACCAGGCCGTGTTCAACCAGGTCTTGGAGTGTGGATGCTTCAGCTCTGCCGAACTTATATCCCCAGGAGATCCAAGTGTTGGCGTCGACGAATACACGCTTAGCAGGCTTTGCCATCGAAGTAGTTTCCCAGTATCTAGCCCGAACATAGCATGCGTGGCGTTTTGGCTTGGCAATGCCTGTACTACACGTTCGGGTTGTTTAACGCTCCGCCTACGCTCCTCGGGCGGAAGCGACTCTGCGCCTCGGCTTAATTTGTAGGTTAGCCAACGTTCGCACTTGGACGTCTACGACCGGCGACCACTCACAGGTACTGCTTCCAAACCGGCTTCGCTTCCACCTGGCCGCAGCCGCTGTCCAATCCAATTAGTGGCAATGCCCACAGCTAAACGGCGTTTCAGATGGCGGGTGAGTGGCGTCATCACCACAGCCTCGCATTTCTTCCAATCATAAGATCAACCCTGCTATGACATTCTCGGTCCTGTCCTGCTCGGGTCGTCCTGGGTGTGGTCACGCGCCTGTGCGAGTTCTTGCAGTCGCGTTTGCTCTTGCGTGTCGCGTGCCTGGTTCGCCGCCAGATACTGTTGTTCGGGAGCCGCCGCCAATGCCTCGCTGGTTGGCATGTGCGCGCGGTTGGCATACGGATCCGGGGACGCGCCCGGGCCTGAGCGCATCACGAACATCGTCACCCCGCCTGGTAGCTTGTCGGTCGGTACGTTCAGTGCGACGTCGACCTTGTCGCCGGGCTTGAATCCCGCCTCCACAGCCATTTTGTAGGCGCTCGCAACCATGCGATCGCTGCGCTCATCCCATGGTTTGTTGGCGCTCTCATCGAGCTTGGCAATGGACGAGCGTAGTTGCTCCACCAATGCAGCATCCTGCGGCTTCGGGCCAACGGCGCTCTGACGATTCACAGATGGCTGCTCGTCCTCACGAGGATCGTGCGATGCAACAGAGCGCGCACCCATCTGCATTCCCGGCGCGCTGACCTGTGCTGTGGTCGTGCTCGTGGACGCTGCACGCCCTTGCACGTGGTCGTCATCCAGCGCAGATGAACGTCCCGGCGCTGTCTGCGACGACGACCCGCTGGGTACGGGGGCTTGCGTGGGCGGTGCTGCAGGCTGTTGCGTCTGAGGCGACTGCCCAGGGGGATTGGCTTGGGGGGCGTTTGCAGGCATTGCCTGCTGCCTCTCTGCTTGCGATATCTCTTCCGCCGTCGTGGTCGCCCTGATCTCCATGCGGTCGTCGTTCTGGCCAACCACCGTGGCGATCGAGCCATCTTTCTGCAGCTGCAGGAAGAAGGGCATCTGCTTGCCCGTATCGCGCGCATGGTCTTGTGCAACTGCCGCCGTGGCGGCATCGATCTGCGCATCAGTGCGTGCAATGCCGGCGCGGGCGTACATCCCGGCCACTTGGCTGTGCAAGTCGCTCTGCGTCGGCGTTGGATTGCTTCGGGCGACCTCCGCCATTGACGCCATGTCTTGAAGCCCGGCCTGTTGGCTCTGCCACGTGCGGTTCAATTCCTCACGCGTGTTGCCGGTGGCCGCATTGGTGCCATAGAGCGTGCCGGGCGTGCTCCATTCGCCGTTCGCTTCGCGGGTGTAGGAATTACCGTCTGACGCCTGTAATGGCTGCGGTTGCGTGCGTGCGTTCGTGATGGCCTGGGGCACCGGTTCGCGATTGGCGAACTCATTCCAGCCGAACTGGTTGTAGGCGATCTGGTAGCGGGCAGCTGTTGCTTCCGGAGTGTTGGCAGCGTTTTGCGCGATGATGGTCTGCGACTGACTCTCCAACGCAGTCGCACGCTCGGTGCTGATCGGGACATTGCGTGTGACTGGTATCTTGCCGTCGATGTTCTCTCGGATTTCAAGCTGCCACTGCGCGGTCTGTTCATTGCGCACATAGTCGCGGCCAGTTTCAAACGGCTCGCGCGGCGGATGCGTTTCGTTCTTGGCATCCAGGCGGTATGGATCCTGCGGCTTTGGTGGATTTGCCAGCCCGAGTGAATACGAGTCGTTAGCCGCTCGGTAATTCAGTTCATCGGCAAGACGGCCAGCAGCAACCAGCCGCGTTTCCTGAAAACCGCCGTTTGGCATCGGTGCGCTCACTGTGCGCGTCCAGGTGCCTTGGGGATCCTCCGGGTTGCGCGTCCACTCGTTGCCACTGCGATCTGGCTGTGTGTAGATCCGGTTGATGTCTTGCTTCTCGGCCCAGCGTTCGCCAAGGTAGACGCCGGCCACTCCGCCGACCAAGCCAGTCGCCAGCGCGCCCGGCCCCGTCCACGAGCCTGTGGCGACGCCGTAGCCTGCACCAACCAAGAAGCCGCCCACGATGCCGCCTGCATTGCGGCCGACGAAGTGGGTGGCTGCCGACGCGGCGCCGGCATCGTTGCCTTGCGTGTTTAGCTGGACAACGCGATGGCCGGTCACAGCGAAGTCATAGGCCATCAACGCAATGCCGGCAGCACCAGCGACACGAGCACCAGAAAGCCCGCGTGCTCCGGCAGCCTCCGCTGCAAGCCCTTCGCCGGGCACAATACCGCCTTCACCTGGGGCGCCGGGAATCCGCGGCCCAGCCGGTGGCCGTGTGAGAACCGGGGGCATCTCCTGAGCAAAGGCGAGGCGCAGACGCGCTCCCACTGGTTCGGTGAGCGGCAAGCGGCCGGCTTGATTGGCATCGGCGATTGCGGTGCCGAGAGACTGCCGGCCGCCCCAGCGATCACTTACGGCAGAGACACCGGGCTGATCGATCGCATCCAGTGCCAGTTTGATGTTGCCTTCTGACTGCGTAACGGCGGCCCATCGCGCCTCTGCTGCTGACATCTTGCCGAGTTCGGCAATCTGAGTGGCATGGTTCCGCTGGTAGCCCTCGATGTCGCCGAAGAATGTTCTAATTTTTGCGTTGGCTTGCTCCGGCGTCATGCCTTGAGGCGCGTTAGTCACAAGGTCGCCGTTGACCAATCCCGCCTTGAGCGTGGCGGTCAGATTATTGACCCTAGCCACGATGCGCTGCGTAGCGGCTTCGTCACCACGGAGCATCGCCTGGCCGTCAGGTGATATCTCCAAGCGCTGCAGCTTAATTACGAGTTCTTTGTTATAAGCACCAAGTGGTCCGCCTGGATGAGGCGACAATCCCATCTTAGCCGCTAAAGCCTTGTCAGCTGGTAGGTTGAGCATGCTGCTGGGACCATCAATATTGAATAGGCCGCGCTCTGACAAGGTGTTTAATAATTTGCTGCGGCCATAGGCAGCTTGTTCGATGACATGATGACCTTGAAAGACCGGAGTGTCTGCCATTTCAATATTCCCGCGCAATAATGCATGAGCTAGGTTTTACGAATCAAAACTCCGACGCGTCGGTTAGTTCGATGCCGTCCAGATTCGCAGTATTGAGTGCTTCAGCTAGAACACGGTCGCAAATGGCGTTGATACCGAGTCTGGGCTGTCGGAAAATATGGGCACTCCCTACGACTTCTTTCTTGAAAACAAGGCTGGCTCCACCGGAAACGCTGTAGAACTTTAGATCTTCTCCTGTTTGATGATCTCGTTCGAACTCAATCTTTACTTGGGACAAATCCTCATCCAGTGCATCTAGCGAACGCACCACTTCGCACAAGTAGTACTGAGGCCCAGACGTGCCATCGGCGAGCGTGAAGTCACAAGCCGCAAACGCAAAGCCCTCTGGATCAACTGATTCGAAAACACGTTTCAATGTTTCAGAGACAATCCACATGCCAAATAGATTTTCAAAATCGCGTGGCATGCCGCCCAATTCAGGCAGCTGGACTAAATGGGGTTTTTCAGAATACTGCCCTGGATCGCCATTGGGCGGCTCAACGATAAAGCTCCCAGGAAGCCTGAGCTTTTTTTCATTGTCGATTTTTACGCCAGGCATTTTCCCATTTCCCCAGAAACTGGGCTCAAGGACAAAAAAATCCCCTTTATGAGAATCGCCGGCAATGATGACCGGAATTGCAGCTTGCTCATTCATGTAGGCTTCCATCACGTGTGCTGATATGTGGAAAATAAAAGCTTATTGCTTCGCTGGGTCATTTAGAAGTCTGCGGCGTCTCGTAGCAAAATTCCGTCAAGCTGGCCCGCGCTCAAGGCGTTGAACAGAACGCGATCACAAATGACCTCGGTTCCTAGGCGTGATTGACGGAAGATGTGGGCGTTACCAACGACGTCTTGCTTGAAGATAAGGCTTGCACCCCCGGATACGCTATAGAAGTTGAGGTCCTCTCCGGTCTCGTAGTCGTGTTCGACCTCGATCTGGACCCGCGACTCACTCTCATCAAGCGCATCAAGCCAACGCGTCACGCTGCAGAGGTAGTACTGAGGACCCTGCATGCCATCGGCAAGAGTGAAGTCGCAAGCCGCAAAGGCGAAGCCTTCCGGATCAACGGCATCGAACACGTGTTTTAATGCTTCCGAAACGGTCCAGATGCCCGCGAGCTTCTCGAAATCACGCGGCATTTCTTGCTGTCCCGGCACCTGCACTAGGTGTGGCCTCACCGGATACTGGCTTGGATCACCATTGGGGGGATCCATGGTGTTCATTCCAGGGGGCAGAAGCAGTTCTTCGTTGGCAATCTTCAAGCCCGCGCTCTTCCCATTTCCCCGGAAGCTCGGCCGGAGGACAAAAAACTCCCCTAAATGGGAGTCGCTCGCGACAGTGACGGGGATTCCTGCCTCATCGTTCATGCTGATTTCCATCGTGGACGGTTGCGCTGCAGATCGCAGCTGATTCCCTTGCTTCCCGCGATTCTATGGCAACGGGCGGCCTGTCTGTGAAGCCGGGGACCAGCTAGGCGCCATGCACCTCCATCTTAGGCGCTTCGTTACCAACGTTACAGCTAGTTACATGGAGGTTTAGACGTGGGTGACCAGCGTAGATCCTTGATAGTAAAAGATTTCCGCCATCCGGTTACAGGCGTTACCTGTGTTACCAGCACAGCAGCGTGTCAGGTACAGGACTCATTGCTAGGAGGTGAGGGCCGTCAGCGATGGCATGTGTAGTAGTGGCTAGCCATGATTTTCACCACAGCTCAGCCGGCCTGATCGTTGAGCGTGCGTTACCGCAATAGTGCTACCGATCCTGCATTCATGGCGTTCCTCAAACTCAGCAAGAAGCGAAGCTTTTTCCTTGTTGGACGCGCTCGGATTGGTGTTTTATCCCCGCCACACTGTTGCCTCATCTGACTTCCATTTGTTAGCTAGACCAGATGTTCCGCGTGCCCTGTCGTGCAGGGATCCGCAGGGAGACTGTCGCCCCTGCTGTACCGTCCACAGCGTTGCTGCGGTTGCGTCTCTATGCGTGCAGGTGGTGCAGGAAAAGCACCGTATGAAGTGCGCAGGCGTGGCGGGGCGACGATTGCGCGCGCTAGAGCATGCGGGCCAAGCCATGCTTATGGCCTCACGGCTTTGCTTGACAAATCGGGATGCTCAAATTTTTGACAAGACCTGCAATATCCATGATCCTGTCGGGTAGGTAGTTGGTTTATTTAAAGAGATGTTCCGCCAAGAGTTGTCGGTAAATTTCGTTGAATTTTTTCTACAAATTTAAAGATTAAATCGCCCGTCGCTTCAACATATGTTTTTGTAAAAGCAGTGTGTTGGTTGCCGTCTTTCTTGAATCCGTTCCTGTGCACGCAGTCATGGCGTAGGCTGACAGCTTTAAATAGACTGCTGATGTCATCAGAAAGGCTGAGGATATTAAACCCTAGAGCGATCTTATAAAGAACGTCAACTTTAGCAAGGTTGTGATATAAGACTGAGCGGAGATACTCTATAGCAGTGTCTGACACAAGTGTTGGGGACTTATAAATCTCTGAAAGCGTGAATTTTGCATCTGCAAGCTCATTCGCCTTTGCGATCAATCGCTCCAATGAGCCGTCACTGATCTTGACTTCGTTTATCAAGGTGTCGCATAGGTAGGCTTCAAGGGCTGTTATCTGATTTGAGAAAATCATTCTATTCAGAAGGCTAGTGCCTTGAGTTTCCCCGTGCTTGGTAAGTAAATCGCTGGCCTGACGGTGGGAATTTATAAAAACAATGTATGGATCGCTTGGTGCATCTTGATTGAGCCAATCGTATTCATCTGCTTCGGAAGGAGTATGCTCAAGGCCATAATCGAAGTCTTTCATGACTTCATGGTCGCCTACGTCAGTGCTTTGATAGTTTTCGACGCCGACAGGGTACTCCCAAATGCCCCATGCAAGAGTGCCTAGCTCGGAATGTTCAAGCATGGCTTCGTAGTGTATTTCCGAGCCCATGCTTCTCTCTTCAGCGCCTACTTGATCCCAATCGAGGTCAGTACAATCAATTTTGTAAATTTTACGACTTTTTGCGTGTCGGATTTCGGCTTGGCCTTTGCAGTAAACTTCCATTTATTACACCTATAACTTAGAATTTTTCGGCCGTGTTTAGGGGTCTTGGATTTCTTGCCAGTACCCTGTGAGATGTGGGAAATTGCACGCGTTCGCCTGGTAGGTCAAGTTTTTTAATGCTTGAAGACTTGCAAGTGCGTTTGATCGATCTGCCAAATAGCGGAGAGTTGCTATGAGCGACGAAATGCCATCGACCGTCAAGGAGGAGTTTGCGCGGCGGCTTGAAAGATACCAGGCGCTGAACATGCTTGAAAGGTTTGGGGTGTATATGGGAACAGTGCAGCTGCTAGAGATCCGCCTGAAAGCAGTGCTAGTGTCTCAATTCGATCAAGACAGCGATTCGCTCGAAAGAAGAACCCTTGGCGCTGCGCGGGTGTTGTTCGAGCAAAAGGGTGTAAGGCCAGACTTCACCTTGGGATTGCAGGCAGTCGTTGATGACCGTAATCACGTGGCACATGCCCTGCTCGCAGAACACGAATTGACCGAAAGGATCGGTGGTTTTCCGGATCATATTCTGCCGTGGACAGAGAGGTGGCTAGATAAGGCCATCTATCAGCTTGAACACTTCTGCTGCTTCTGCGAGTTCGTGTTGACGAACGACTTGCTCATGCCAGAACAGTGACAGCACGCTTCCATCTGCATGTTCAGTCGGGAGCTAGGCAGCAGAGCTTGCTGCAGCTCGTCATGTCAAGGCTATCAAGGCATCGCCGACATTGGGGTGCTGATGGGGGTATTTAATCGAAATGATAAGAAAAAATATCTTTAAAATCAATCAATTAAAATAATTTAATGGAGGCTGATCCTGCCTCCGCCCGTCGTCCCTGCTATGGACTCCTACTCTCCGGGTCATCGATGACATGCCAATGACAGCCCGATGGCATTACGTATTCACGATCCACCCATTGGCGCACTGCTAGCCTGCACCCACCACACTCACAGCACCGGCAGCGCGCATGGCCCCGTCCCACTGGCGTCTGATCCTCAACGGCAAGTCCACCGATAATCTGGACCTGCGTGAGGCGGTGGGGGAGTTGCGCAACCGCGGCGTGCAGCTCGAGGTGCGCGTCACCTGGGAAGAGGGCGACGCCGAGCGTTATGTCGCCGAAGCGGTTGCCGATGGTGTGCATACGGTGGTGGCTGCCGGTGGCGACGGCACCTTGAGCGAAGTGGCCGCCGCGCTTGCGCACCAGGAGGCCGATGCCGCCAGCCTGCCGTCGCTGGGCCTGGTTCCGTTGGGCACCGCCAATGATTTCGCCACGGCCGCCAACATTCCGATCGAACCGCTCGATGCGCTGAACCTGATTGCCGAACGCTCCGCGCAAGCGATCGACCTGCTGCGCATCGACACCGCACACGGCCCCCACT
Organism: Xanthomonas sp. NCPPB 4467; assembly: GCF_041475665.2. Classification (NCBI taxonomy): domain Bacteria; kingdom Pseudomonadati; phylum Pseudomonadota; class Gammaproteobacteria; order Lysobacterales; family Lysobacteraceae; genus Xanthomonas; species Xanthomonas sp. NCPPB 4467. The sequence continues at coordinate 672,213 of NZ_CM191260.1, forward strand.
GGTGCGCCAATGTCGCCAGCGGCGGCTTTGGGACCCAGGTCACGGTGGAAACCGACGATGGCCTGAAAAAGATGCTCGGCGGCCTGGCCTACCTGATCACCGGCATGGCGCGGCTGGGCCGGATCGACCCGATCAGTGCCCGCTTTTCAGGTCCGGATTTCAGCTGGGAGGGCGAGTTCATCGCATTGGGTTTAGGCAACGGGCGCCAGGCCGGCGGCGGTCAGGCGCTATGCCCGGAAGCGGTGATCGACGATGGCTTGATCGACGTCACCATCGTGCCCGCGCTCAACGGCGAGGTGGCCGCCACCCTCGGCACCCTGGTCACCAGCGGCAAGCAGGCGGCGTTGGAACGCGTCGCCGTGCGCGCGCGGCTGCCCTGGCTGGAAATCGTCTCGCATCAGCCGCTCACGCTGAACCTGGATGGCGAACCGGAAACCTCGCTGCATTTCCATATCGACTGCGTCCCGGCGCGGCTGCGGATGCATTTGCCGCTGGATTGCCCGTTGCTGAGCGCGTGAGCGCGGGGATTGGGGATTGGGGAGTCGGGATTGGGAATTGGGAAGTCGAATGTGGGATTTGGAAAACCTGATCCTGCAGTGCGCGCCGCTCAGAGCCCCTCTCCCCCCGGGAGCGGGGTTGGGGTGAGGGTCCCTGCGCCAACACCCATGCCGACACTAGAAGCATCCCGTCCTGAAACGACTTAGGGCAGTGGCTGCCAACAGCGAACCGGGCGCGCAACGATAGGCTCGCGTTGCCCGGAAGAGATACCAGTCCGAGTTGACAGACTCTGCCCGACAACACCCAAACCAACCCAAAGCGCCTTCGCAATTCGCACCGCATTCGCCCGCGCACCTGCTGCCCTGAAGCGGCACTTGCGCTACAGTAGTCACGTGTCCCGCCTGACGACCCCACGCTCCTTCTCTTCCGCTCGCCGCTGGTGGCGATGGTGGCCCGTTGCCGTCGTCCGCCCCGCCACAGAGTCCCGGAAGGAAAGTCGTCTTGATCACTGCAGAGCAGTTCCAGCGCCAAGCCGCTGAAGGTCACACCCGTATCCCCGTTGTCCGCGAAGTGCTGTCCGACCTGGACACGCCGCTCTCGGTCTATCTGAAGCTCGCCGACGGCGCCTACACCTATCTGTTCGAATCGGTCGAAGGCGGTGAGCGCTTCGGCCGCTATTCCATCATCGGCCTGCCGGCGCGGCGCGTGTACAGCTTCCGCGGCCACACGCTGGAAGTCAGCGAACACGGCGAAGTCATCGACACCCGCGACGTCGCCGACCCGTTGGCCGAAGTCGACGCGCTGCGTGCCGAGCATTCGGTGCCGCAACTCGATGGCCTGCCCGGCTTCACCGGCGGGCTGGTGGGCTGGTTCGGCTTCGAATGCATCCAGTACATCGAGCCGCGCCTGGGCAGCGGCGACAAACCCGACGAACTGGGCACGCCCGACATCCTGCTGATGCTCTCCGAAGAGCTGGCGGTGTTCGACAATCTCAAGGGTCGGCTGTATCTGATCGTGCATGCCGACCCGCGTCAGCCGCAGGCGTATGTGCGCGCAAACCGCCGACTGGACGAGCTGGCGCATCGCCTGCGTCAGGGCGGCGCCGGGTATCCGCAGGCACAGATCTCCGATGCCATCGACGAATCGGATTTCCATTCCTCGTTCACCCGTGAGGAGTACCACGCGGTGGTGCGCAAGGCGCAGGAATACGTGCGCGCCGGCGATATCTTCCAGGTGGTGCCATCGCAGCGCTTGCGTGTGCCGTTCCGTGCGCGCCCGGTGGATGTGTATCGCGCGCTGCGTGCGCTCAATCCCTCGCCGTACATGTACTTTCTGGATGTCGGCGGCACCCAAGTCGTTGGCTCGTCGCCAGAAATCCTGGCGCGGCTGCGCGATGGCGTGGTCACCGTGCGCCCGATCGCCGGCACCCGTCCGCGTGGCGCAACGCCGGCGCTGGATAAAGCGCTGGAAGAAGAATTGCTGGCCGACCCGAAAGAGCGCGCCGAGCACGTGATGCTGATCGATCTGGGGCGTAACGATGTCGGCCGCGTTGCCGAACCGGGCACGGTCAAGGTGGGCGAGCAGTTCGTGATCGAACGCTATAGCCATGTCATGCACATCGTCAGCGAGGTCACCGGCACGCTCAAGGCCGGCCTCAATTACAGCGACGTGCTGCGCGCCACGTTCCCCGCAGGTACCGTCAGCGGCGCGCCGAAAATCCGCGCGCTGGAAATCATTCGCGAGCTGGAGCCGGTCAAGCGCAACGTCTACTCCGGTGCAGTCGGCTACATCGGCTGGCACGGCGATGCCGATACCGCCATCGCCATCCGCACCGCGGTCATCCAGGACGGCTACTTGTATGTGCAGGCCGGCGGCGGCGTGGTCTACGACTCCGACCCCGACCTGGAATGGCAGGAGACGATGAACAAGGGGCGCGCGCTGTTTCGCGCCGTCGCCCAGGCCGCAAAGGGGCTGTGATGGACGGGCAGGGCAGCGCCGCGCGCATCAGCTTTCGCAACGATTACAGCGAAGGCGCGCATCCACGCGTCTTACAGGCATTGGCGCAGGCCAGTGCCGAGCAGAACGGCGGCTATGGCACCGATCGGCATAGCGAACGTGCTGCGGCATTGATTCGCACTGCCATCGCGCAACCGCAGGCTGCCGTGCAGTTGCTGGTGGGCGGCACGCAGACCAACCTGATCGCAATCAGTGCGTTTTTGCGCCCGCATCAGGCAGTGATTGCGGTCGAAGCGGGGCATATCGCCACGCACGAAACCGGCGCCATCGAAGCGACCGGGCACAAGGTGCTCACGGCGCCGGCGCTACACGACAAGCTGACACCGGCATTGATCGCGCCAGTGCTGCAGGTGAACAGCAACGAGCACATGGTGCAGCCGCGGCTGGTCTACATCTCCAATAGCACCGAAAGCGGCACCATCTATACCCGTGCCGAACTCGACGCGCTATCGCGCTTCTGTCGCGCACACGATCTGTTGCTGTATCTCGACGGCGCGCGGCTAGGGGCGGCACTCACCGCCAACGGCAACGATCTGGATCTGCCGACGATTGCCGCGCTCACCGATGCGTTCTATATCGGCGGCACCAAGAACGGTGCGCTGCTCGGCGAAGCCTTGGTCGTGATCCATCCTGCCTTGCAGGCCGATCTGCGCTATCTGATCAAGCAACGCGGCGCGTTGCTGGCCAAGGGCATGGTGCTCGGCGCGCAGTTCGCCACCTTGTTCGAAGATGGCTTGTTCTTCGCGCTGGCCGCGCACGCCAACGCCATGGCGCAACGTCTGCGCGCCGGCCTGCTGGCAGCAGGCGTGGAATTCACCAGCGACTCGCCAACCAATCAGCAATTCATCGCCGTCACCGCGCAGCAGGCCGAACAACTCGCGCAGCGCTACGACTTCGAACGTTGGGAAACGCGCGGCGATGGACGGCTGGTCATTCGCTTCGTGACCTCGTGGGCCACCACGGCCGATGCAGTCGATCGGTTGTGTGCGGATGTTGCTGCGCTTCTGCAAAATCCCACATTTCAGGACCGTTCCTAGGACACAGGGATGATGACGATGAAAAGACTCGCAGGTTGGATGCTCGCTGGTGCCCTGATGTTGCCCGTGATGGCATCGGCACAGATCAACACCCTGCCTTCGCAGCCGCACTTGCTGGTGAAGGGGCAGGCATTTCGTACCGTCGATCCGGATCGTTTCATCGTCGATCTCAAGATCAGCAAAATCGACCTGCAGCCGGATCTGGCACGGCAGTTCGTCGAAGAGCGCGCCAAGCAGGTCTTGCAGGGGCTTCAGCGCAATCACGTGATGAAGGATTCGCTCTACGCCTCAGCACTGTCGATCTCTCCGCAATCTCGCTATGAGAACGGCAAGCTGGCCTTCCAGGGAACCCAGGTGGAGCGCAAGATTCGCGGCACCTTCACATCCTTGAAGGATGTGCGTGCCTTCCTCGGCGGACTGGATGCCAACGAGAATGTCCAGGTGCTGTCGATGCAGACAGCGTTCGCCGATGCGGCCGCATTGCGTGCAGCACTCAAGCGCGAAGCGGCCACGCAGTCACGCGAATCTGCCCAGGGTCTGGCCGCTGCCTACGGTGTTCGACTTGGCGGGATCTACAGCATCTCCGATGTCGCCCCCAGTTTTGCCTATGGCGTCGAAGCAGGTACCTGGTCTTCCCCCGCAGTGCCCAGGCCGGGCTCGGTGGTATCGCCGCCTTCGCCACCGGCACCGCCCCCTCCGCCGCCACCTGCTCCAGGCGCGGGTGCCCAAGGTCTTGGTGAAAGCCTGCTGACCGGCACCATCACCTATACCGAATACATCTATGCGGTCTTCCTGATCGCGCAATGAGTCCCTTGCCATGCTGCTGATGCTCGACAACTACGACAGCTTCACCTACAACCTTGTGCAGTACCTGCAGGCGCTGGGTGCCGAGGTCACGGTGGTGCGCAACGATGCGATGCGCGTCGATCAGATCGCCGCGCTCAAGCCCGAGCGCATCGTGATCTCGCCTGGCCCTTGTACGCCCAACGAGGCCGGTATCTCGCTGCAATTGATCGAGCAGCTCGGTCAGACCACGCCCATCCTCGGCGTGTGCCTGGGTCACCAGAGCATCGGCCAGGTGTATGGCGGCGATGTGATCCGCGCCGGCAACATCATGCACGGCAAGACCTCGCCGATCCGCCATGAGGGCAAGGGCGTGTTCGCCGGCCTGCCGGACAGTTACCAGGCCACGCGCTATCACTCGCTGGTGGTGGACAAGACCACCCTGCCGGATGCGCTGGAAGTCACCGCGTGGACCGAGAACCCGGATGGCTCGGTGGAAGAGATCATGGGCCTGCGCCACCGTCAGTTTCCGGTGGAAGGCGTGCAATTCCATCCCGAGTCGATCCTGACCCAGCACGGTCATGCCCTGCTGAAAAACTTTCTGGAGCGGTGATCGCGATGGGCGCTACGCGTGTTGCCGCTGGCGGTGCAGTTCGTCTGGGCAGCGATGCATCCGCATGGCACTCCCGCGTCGGCACGCTTGCCTACGGCGCAATACGGAGTGGATCGCTGACCGCTTCGCTGCAGTACACAGACAGCGAAGCCGGCGCTGAGCAAGGCCTGCACGCTGCGCAACTCCCCAAGGCCGCTTCATGATGAACATGTCCAACGACAGCATGCATTTCTACGAACCGGCGCACGGCCACGGGCTGCCGCACGACCCGTTCAATGCCATCGTCGGCCCGCGCCCGATCGGCTGGATTGGCTCGCGCAGCGCCGAGGGCATCGCCAATCTGGCGCCGTATAGCTTCTTCAACGCCTTCAACTACACCCCGCCGATCGTCGGTTTTGCCAGCATCGGCCGCAAGGACAGCTTGCGCAATATCGAAGCGACCGGTCAGTTCACCTGGAATCTGGCCACGCGTCCGCTCGCCGAAGCAATGAACGCGAGCGCGGCGATGGTGCCGTCGGAGGTCGACGAGTTCGCGCTTGCCGGCTTGCAGATGGCGCCGTCGCGTTTGATCGATGCGCCGCGTGTGGCGGCAAGTCCGGTCAGTTTCGAATGTCGGTTGAGTCAACTGCTGCAGCTGCACAGTGCAAGCGGTCAGGCCGTGGAAACCTGGCTGGTGCTTGGCGAAGTGGTGGGCGTGCATCTTGCGCATGCCGCGCTCGATGACGGCGTCTACGACCCGGCCAAGGTGCAGACCATTCTGCGTGCCGGTGGCCCGGCCGATTATTTCGAAGTGCAGCCGCAGGCGCGCTTCCGCATGCGTCGGCCCGGCCAATGACCGGCTGACCGCGTCGATTCGGTCCTGCGCACCTGGCTGCCTCTGCCAGCCCTGCGCGGTGATCACGGCGCGACACACTGCAGGCCCCGCTTGCAGCCGTTTTTCTTCTGTTTATGGCCGTTCCCATGCCCATCACGCCCCAAGAAGCCCTGCAACGCACCATCGAACACCGCGAAATCTTCCACGATGAAATGGTGGATCTGATGCGGCAGATCATGCGCGGCGAAGTCTCCGACACGATGGTCGCTGCCATCCTCACCGGGCTGCGGGTCAAGAAGGAAACCATCGGCGAGATTGCCGGCGCCGCTACCGTGATGCGCGAGTTCTCGCGCCGCGTGGAGGTGAGCGATCGCCAGCACATGGTCGACATCGTCGGTACCGGCGGCGATGGGTCGCATACGTTCAACATCTCCACCTGCGCGATGTTCGTGGCCGCCGCCGGCGGTGCCAGGGTGGCCAAGCACGGCAACCGCAGCGTCTCATCCAAATCCGGCAGCGCCGACGCGCTGGAAGCCCTCGGCGCGGTGATCGAACTGCAGCCCGAGCAGGTCGCCGCATCGCTGGCGCAGACCGGCATCGGCTTCATGTACGCGCCGGTGCATCACCCGGCCATGAAGGTGGTGGCACCGGTGCGCCGCGAAATGGGCGTGCGCACCATCTTCAACATCCTGGGCCCGCTCACCAATCCGGCCGGTTCGCCCAACATCCTGATGGGCGTGTTCCATCCGGATCTGGTCGGCATCCAGGCGCGCGTGTTGCAAGAGTTGGGCGCCGAACGCGCCTTGGTTGTGTGGGGGCGCGACGGCATGGACGAACTCTCGCTCGGTGCCGGCACCCTGGTGGGCGAATTGCGCGACGGCCAGGTGCGCGAATACGAAGTGCATCCGGAAGATTTCGGCATTGCCATGTCGGCCAGCCGCAACCTCAAGGTGGCCGATGCCGCCGAGTCGCGCGCGATGCTGCTGCAGGTGCTGGAGAACGTGCCCGGCCCGGCTCTGGATATCGTTGCGCTCAACGCTGGCGCTGCACTGTACGTCGCCGGCGTTGCCGACAGCATCGCCGAGGGCGTTGTGCGCGCCCGCGCCGTGCTGGCCGACGGCTCGGCGCGCGCCCGACTGGACGCGTATGTCGCCTTTACGCGCCAGGTCGGCGCATCGCACTGACCAGGCATCCCGCCACGTTGCGGCAATCACGCGGCGGCATCCTCACCCTTCTACTGACATGCTGCGCACGTTTGCGTGCAGCTGCGGCCCGTTGTGGCCATCTTGACCGATAATGCCCGCCCGCCAGGACCCGATACGATGAGCGATATCCTCAACACCATCCTCGCCCGCAAGGCCGACGAAGTCGCCGAGCGCAGTGCGCGCGTGCCGCTGGCCGAGCTGATCGCACGCAGTGCGGACCTGCCGCTCACGCGCGGTTTCGCCGCGGCCATGCAGGCCAGCATCGCTGCCGGCGACCCGGCCGTGATCGCTGAAGTGAAGAAGGCCAGCCCGTCCAAGGGCGTGATCCGCCCCGATTTTCACCCAGCCGACATCGCGGTCAGCTATGAATTCGGCGGTGCCAGTTGCCTGTCGGTGCTGACCGATGTGGATTTCTTCCAGGGCGCCGATGCCTACCTGCGCCAGGCGCGCGACGCCTGCACGCTGCCGGTCTTGCGCAAGGATTTCACCGTCGACCCCTATCAGGTCTACGAAGCGCGCGTGTTGGGTGCCGACTGCATTCTGTTGATCGTCTCGGCGCTGGAAGACGCGCAGCTGGCCGATCTGTCTGGGTTGGCGATGCAGCTGGGGCTGGACGTGCTGGTGGAAGTGCACGACATCGACGAGCTCGAGCGCGCGGTGCAGGTGCCGGTGCCGCTGATCGGCATCAACAACCGCAATCTGCGCACCTTCGAGGTGTCGCTGCAGACCACGCTGGACATGCGCGCCGCGGTGCCACGCGACCGCATCCTGGTCACCGAAAGCGGCATCGTGACCCAAGCCGACGTCCAGCTGATGCGCAGCCATGGTGTGAACGCGTTTCTGGTCGGCGAGACCTTCATGCGCGCACCCGAACCCGGCGAGTCCCTGCGTCAGCTATTCTTCGCGCATGACTGAGTCGTTTCCCGCACCGCGCGACGATGCGCCGCTGGTGGTCTTCGATTTCGACCACACCTTGTACGACGGCGATTCCGGCAGCCATCTGTTTGCCTGGTTGATCAAGCGCAATCCGCTGCGGCTGCTGGTCGCGGTATTGGCCTCGCCGATTCTCGGACCCATGGTGGCGATGCTGCCCACCCGCCGCCGCGGCGTGTCCGGCTACGTCTGGATCGCCACCTTCGGCCTGCATCGTGCGCGCGAGTTCAATCGCTTCATCGACGCTTACGTGCTCAAGCACGAAGCGCAGATCCGGCAGCGTCTGCTTCCGCATGCTTTGAAAGTCTTCACCGACCATCGCGCTGCCGGCGATCGCGTGGTGGTCGCCACCGGCGCGCCGCCCGAGCTTGCGCGCGCGATTCTCGGATTCGTCGCCCATCAGGACGTGCCGGTGATCGGCAGCCTGGTGGGGCCGCGGCTGGGCGCAGTCACTGCGCGGCGTCACTGCCACAACGAAGAAAAGATGCGCATGTTGCGCGAACGCGGCTATGCCGATATCGCCATCGCGTATTCGGACAGCACCGCAGACTTGCCGTTGTTGAAGGCCGCACGCGCACCTGTGGTGGTCAATCCCAAGGCCAATCGCGAAGACCTGTTCCGTCAGGTGCTGCCCGCCGGCACGCCGATCCTCAACTGGGGTTGCCGCGACCGTGGTGGCAAGGCGCTCTGAGACAGGCGCAAGCCTCTATGTGGCGGACTGTGTGCAAACGGCAAAGACATCGCGCCCAGTCCGGCTACCGGCTACCGGCTACCAGACTCGTAAGTGATTAGTCGGCACGCACATGAGCTCGCTGCAATCAACGGATCGTCAGGACTGTGATGCAGTCGCGGTGCAGACCGTGCGGCCTGATCGGTTGAAAACAGTCTTATAAGTGGTATCGCGCAAAACTGCATCGCTGCGACATACCAAGCGAGCGCAAAAGCACATCAGGCACTGCCCTGATTTTGCCGTCTCGGCATGCAGCCAGTGCACCAGGCACTGGCTGCACCGTGTGCTTAGCGCGTGCCGTACAACACGACAGTCTTGCCGCGTGCATGCAGCAAGCCATCGGCCTGCAGCTTCTTGAGCACACGTCCGGCCATCTCGCGCGAGCAACCGACCAGGCGCGCCAACTCCTGCCGCGACACACGCAGCTGCGTGCCCTGCGGGTGACTCATCGCCTCCGGCTCCTTGGACAGATCGTGCAAGGTGCGCACGATGCGGTCGGTCACATCCAGGAACGCCAGGCGGCTGGCTTTCCTTGTGGTGTCGAGCAGTCGTTTCGAAAGCTGAACCCCCAGCGCGTACAGGATGCGGGGGGCATCCGGCGACAAGCTGGTCTGAAACAGCTGCTGCAGGCGCTCGTAGCTGATCTCTGCCAACTCGCACTGGGTGCGGGTGCGCAGGATCACTTCGCGCGTATCGGACTCGATGAACAACCCCATCTCGCCGACGAACTCGCCGCTACCGAAGTAGCCCAGCACCAACTCACGATCGTCATCTTCCTCGGCAATGATGCTTACCGAGCCGCTGATGACGTAGTAGAGGGTGCCGGCCGGGTCTCCTGGCCTGAACACATCGGTCCGGGTCGGATAGCGCCTGCGGTGGCTGTGCGCCAAAAAACGCTCAATGGTGCCCGCGTCCAGCGCCAGTAAGGGGGTAGCGTTACGTACCGTCGTGGTGACAACCGTCGTGTTTCCTGGGCTCATGGTAGTTCCGCGTGTAATTCCTGAAGCTTAACGGCATGAGTCATGCAAGGTAAACCATTCTTAACATCGGCATTTCGTTGCTGGGATCTTTGGCTCATAATTGACTCCTTTCCCGCTTTCCATAAGGACAGACCGACGTGGTCAAGCCGTTGCCTCGCCTGAGGCTACAGGGGTTCAACAACCTCACCAAGGCGTTGAGCTTCAACATCTACGACGTCTGTTATGCGCGTACCGAAGAGGAGCGTCAGCGCTACATCGAGTATATCGATGAGCAGTACGACGCCGATCGTCTGACGCAGATCCTGACCGATGTGGCCGAGATCATTGGCGCCAACATCCTCAATATCGCACGTCAGGACTACGATCCACAGGGCGCATCGGTGACGATCCTGATCTCGGAAGAGCCGGTGATCGACAAGAAGCAGGCCGGCAAGGAGCTCATCTCCGACGCTGTGGTTGCCCATATGGACAAGAGCCATATCACTGTCCATACATATCCGGAGACGCATCCGCAGGAAGGTATCGCCACCTTCCGCGCCGACATCGACGTCGCCACCTGTGGCGTCATCTCTCCGCTGAAGGCGCTGAACTACCTGATCGAGAGTCTGGAATCGGACATCGTGATCATGGATTACCGCGTGCGCGGCTTCACGCGCGATGTGAAGGGTAAAAAGCACTACATCGATCACAAGATCAACTCGATCCAGCACTTCCTCGCCAAGAACGTGAAGTCGCGCTACGAGATGTTCGACGTCAACGTCTATCAGGAAAATATCTTCCACACGAAGATGCACCTGAAGGATTTCGACCTGGACCAGTACCTGTTCGAAGAGCGTGCCAAGAACCTCTCGTTCAAGGAGCGCATGAAGATCGAAACGCTGCTCAAGCGCGAGATCGAAGAGCTTTTCCACGGGCGTAACCTGAGCGAGTAATCGTCAAGAACGACCGGTTGCGCGCCCGTTCGCAGGTGCGACAACGACTCAAGGCGGGACGGCCCGCCACGCGATGACCTCGCGTTCCACAGCCGACGGCGGCCCAGTGTGCAGACACTGGGTCGCTTTTTTTGTCCGTTTTTTCTGTTGAGGAGTACTGCAATGCCCTGGATCTATCTCGTACTGGCCGGCCTGTTCGAAATCGGCTTCGCCATGGGTCTGAAATACAGCGACGGCTTCACGCGGCTGTGGCCAACCGTGCTGACGATCGGCTTGGCCGGCACCAGCCTGTGGTTCTTGACCCAGGCGCTGAAGACCATTCCGGTCGGCACCGGCTACGCGATCTGGACCGGTATCGGTGCACTGGGTGTGACCATTGCCGGCATCGCATTGTTCGGCGACAGCGCATCGTGGTCGCGTCTGGCTTGCATCGGGCTGATCGTCGCCGGTGTGGTCGGATTGAAGTTGTTCGGTTAGTCAGCCCCGCTACGCGGGCCTGCTCCCCAAGGTTTGCTTCGCAAATCTTGGGCCCCGACTTCGCTGCTACCTATCCCCGCGCCCTCGGCCGTGGCCATGCCCGCTTCGCGGGCCTGACCCCCAAGGTTGCTTCGCAAATCTTTAGGCCCCGACTCCGTGGCTGCCTATCCCCGCGCTTATCAGCGCGCCGCTTAACAAAGGGGGCTTTGCCCCAGTTGGGTGCTGCGGGGCGTGATGCGATGTTTTAGCAGGCGACGAGTCTCGTGTTGCTCTTTATGGCCTGCTTTCGCTGCGATTGCTGCTAGGGATTTCGACTCCGTCGCTGCTTCTTGCTGCTGGTTGGGCGCAGCCATGTTGTGCTGAGTGGGTGCTGTTTTCGAAGAGGTTGCTTGGACCGCAGGCTTAATTTCGCGATGACTTTCGGCTCGCGTTGCAGCGGTGTTTCTCACTCTACGGTGCGCGCGTCACTGCAGGCCGGAACCTGCTCGCCAGCCGCCAGCCGCCAGCCGCCAGCCGCCAGCCGCGAATGCCAAATCTCCTAAAACCGATAAGCAACCGTCTTCATCAGCTTGGAGGCCAAAGCCATGGCGGTGGGGATGGGGGGCGGGAGGATGCGGGCGCCGGCTTGTTCGGCCTGGTCGGCGTGGCGGGCTTCGTCGATCTTCATTACGCGCAGGATCGCGCGGCTGCGTTGGTCGATCTCCGGCAGGGTCTCCAGGTGTTCGTCCAGATGGGCTTCCACCTGGCGCTCGGTCTCGACCACGAAGCCCAGGCTCCAGTCGTCGCCGCGCAGCCCGGCCAGGGCGCCTAACGCGTAGCTGCCGGTATACCAGACCGGGTTGAGCAGGCTGGGGCGGCTGTCCAGCTCACGCAGGCGATCCGCGCACCAGGCCAGATGGTCGGTTTCTTCCTGCGCGGCTTCCAGCAGGTGATGCTGAGTGTGCGCGTCGCGGGCGACTGCCGCCTGGCCGAAGTACAGGCCTTGCGCGCAGACCTCGCCGACATGGTTGATGCGCATCAGCCCGGCAGCATGGCGGCGCTGCTCCGGTTGCAGCGCGACATCGGAGGTGTCGGCAGCGGGGTTGGGGCGCTCGGCGGGCGGGTTGCCGAAGACGGTCTCCAGCGCGCGCTGGGCTTCGACCAAGAGTCGATCGAGCGGGCTGTGCAGTCGGGTAGGGGAGGTCTTGGTCATGGCGCGATTCTGGCGCCCGGCCGATCCGCTGCCAACCGGCTTGACCCCGACAGGCGCGCGACTTGCGCCGCTGCGGGCTGACGCGTACAATCCCGGCTCTTATGTTTCGCCTTCACAACGCGTGGCAAAGTTCCAGCGGTCATCGCCGCTGCAATCCGCCCGACTACTCAAGAGCTTCCTCATGACTACGTTCACCGCCAAGTCCGAGACCGTCCAGCGCGACTGGTATCTCGTTGACGCCGCCGGCAAGACGCTTGGCCGTCTCTGCACCGAACTGGCTAGCCGCCTGCGCGGTAAGCACAAGCCGATCTATACCCCTCACGTCGATACTGGCGATTACCTCGTGGTGATCAATGCCGAAAAGATCGTGGTCACGGGCAACAAGCTGAAAGACAAGAAGTATCACCGCTTCACCGGCTACATCGGTAATTTGAAGACCGAGAGCCTGGAGCAGGCGCTGCAGCGCCACCCGGAGCGCGTGATCGAAATCGCCGTCAAGGGCATGTTGCCGAAGGGCCCCCTGGGCCGCACCATGTACCGCAAGCTCAAGGTGTATTCGGGTGCCGAGCATCCGCACGCCGCCCAGCAGCCGCAAGTTCTGGATATCTAATCATGGCTATCACGCAAAACTACGGCACTGGCCGCCGCAAGTCCTCCACCGCTCGCGTGTTCCTGCGCAAGGGTACCGGCAAGATCACCGTCAACGACCGTCCGCTGGATGAGTTCTTCGGCCGTGAGACGGCGCGCATGATCGTGCGTCAGCCGCTTGAGCTCACCAAGAATACCGAAAGCTTCGACATTCTGGTCACCGCCTCCGGCGGCGGCACCACCGGTCAGGCCGGTGCGATTCGTCTTGGCATTTCCCGTGCGCTGGTCGAGTACGACGAAACCCTGAAGTCCGAGCTGCGCAAGGCTGGATTCATGACTCGCGACGCCCGTGAAGTCGAGCGTAAGAAGGTCGGTCTGCACAAGGCCCGTCGCGCGACCCAGTTCTCCAAGCGCTAATTCATTGCGTTTGCTGCGTCCCGGCTTGCTGGGACGACTGCTTCAAAAGCCCGGCATTGCCGGGCTTTTGTCGTTTTGGCGTGTGTCGATTGGACTGTTTGAAGGCAGCGAGGCGACTGCTTTGATGTTGGTCCCGGTCCGCCGGGGTCATTGGATGGCACGGGTCTCGGTGGTTCGGTGCGCCGGGGTCGTGGGCGGTGCCTGGCAGGTGATGTGCATTCACGCGCGTGCGCGCCGATGACGAAGATTCCATCCCGGCCCGTTACGTCCATCGTAGGCTCCGATGCGCGACCGTGCCCGATGTCACTCAGGTGACAAGGGCTTTAGGAGTTGTGCATTCCCCGGTAGGCAATGGCCGAATACAGCGCGCGGCATCTGCGTGTGAGCCAAATGCTGTGTCGAGATTCGGATCATCTGCATATGGCGCAGGCAACAAAAAAGGCCCGATCTTTCGATCGGACCTTTCGTGTTTGGCTGCCCCGGATGGATTCGAACCACCGAATGCCTGAGTCAGAGTCAGGTGCCTTACCGCTTGGCGACGGGGCAATAAAAACGTGTTGTCCCAGAGTATCGCATGCCTGTGCAGGCCTGAATACCGTGGTGGCTATGGGTGGACTCGAACCACCGACCCCAGCATTATGAGTGCTGTGCTCTAACCGGCTGAGCTACATAGCCTAGGGAGCCGGCAATTCTCGCGATGCGCCTGGGTGTTGTCAAGTATTTCGTTTTCAGCTTGTGAGCCGGGCGTCGCCGTGGCAGAGTCGGTGACAGTAGATTTTCAGGAGTCCGCATCGTGATCGATCCGGACGGCTTCCGGCCAAACGTTGGCATTGTGCTGATGCGGAAGGACGGTCAGGTGTTCTGGGCACGACGTGTGCGCAGGGACGGCTGGCAGTTCCCGCAAGGTGGCATGAACACCGATGAGACGCCCGTCGAAGCCATGTACCGCGAGTTGCGCGAAGAAACCGGGTTGTTGCCCGAGCATGTGGAATTGCTCGGCGCCACACCTGGATGGCTACGCTATCGCCTGCCGAGCCGGGCGGTCCGCCGCAATGAGCGGCAGGTGTGTATCGGCCAGAAGCAGGTGTGGTTTCTGCTGCAGTTCACTGGCGACGAGTCTCATCTCAAGCTCGACCACACCGATACCCCCGAGTTCGACCATTGGCGCTGGGTGGATTTCTGGTATCCGGTCGAGCACGTGGTGATCTTCAAGCGTGGTGTCTATGCGCGGGCGCTGCGGCATCTGGCGCCGCTTGCGCAGAATCTGGCAGGCCCTGCGGCGGTCGGTGCGATGCCCGAGCGTGCGCTGGAAGCGTGGCTGCCGGGTAGCAGTGCGGCCGGCCACGACAGTCCGCGCAAGCGTCCACGCAAGCGCGGCGGGCCTTCGCACGTGCGGATTAATAATGATTAACGTTTGGAATTGACACCTATTCTCGTTTGCGGTGCAATCAGCACCGGTCCTCTCCGGATCGCCAGCACCCGACCGATACCGTGTACGTCTGCATCTGTAATGGGGTCACCGACCACCAGATCCGCGAAGCGGCCGAAAACGGCTGCGCCAGTTTGGCCGAGCTGACCATGCGCACGGGCTGTGGCTCCAACTGCGGCTCATGCCTTGAGATGGCCGGCGACCTGCTGAGCAAGGCGCACGCAACCCGTGCGTTGCAGCTGCCGTTGCTGGGTCTGGCAAGCGCCGCTTGATTGGTGGGGGTGCGCCTTGCGCGCCTCCAACAGGTAATGCGTCTCTGAGTGCGCTGGTGGCTTGAGCCACTGTTGGGACGCAAGTGTTGCGTCGAGCAGTGCCCTGGCTCGTCCCGCACCTCTCAGTCACCCGCGATACGGCATGTGCGGCTTTGCCGCATGCCCCGGCGGCAGCACGCAACTGATCACGATTCGCGTTCCTTCATGCGCCGCGCCAACGCGTTAGAGTGCGGCCGGCTCACTGTCTCGGAGACATCGCATGAAGGGCGATACCAAAGTCATCGAGTACCTCAACAAGGTGCTCTACAACGAACTCACTGCGATCAACCAGTATTTTCTGCACGCCAAGATGCTGAAGAACTGGGGCCTGAAAGAACTGGCCGAGCATGAGTACAAAGAATCCATCGACGAGATGAAGCATGCGGACAAGTTGTCCGACCGCATTCTTTTTCTCGAAGGGCTGCCCAATTTTCAGGCGCTGGGCAAGCTGCGTATCGGCGAAAACCCGACCGAGATGTTCCGCTGCGACCTGACGCTGGAGCGCGAAGCGGTCGCGGTGTTGCGCGAAGCGGTGGCGTATACGGAAACCGTCAACGACTACGTCAGCCGCCAGTTGCTGGTGGACATCCTGGAGTCGGAAGAAGAGCACATCGACTGGTTGGAAACCCAGCTGGATCTGGTGGCGCGTATCGGCGAGCCCAATTACCTGCTGACCAAGCTAGACGACTGATCGCGCTCGGCGCGGTGCTGGTCGGCGTTGTGTCGGGAACAGCGCAGATGGTGGGTTAGCTAGCGCATGCAATGCTGGTGAGCATGCAAGCGCGGCGGGCGATGGGTGCGTGTTGTGCTGCAGCTGCTTGGCTGCATATGGCTTCGCGCGTACCCGCACCCCAACCCCTCTCCAGGCCCGAGAGGGGCCAGATTTTTCTTCCGGTGCGGGATTTCTTTGACTGCATTGCCTAGTCGGTTCTTGTCGCCGGGGCTTGGCTTGCTCGGCTCAGCCGGCTGCGCGGGTTGCCGCTTGCAGGCGGGCGACCTGGCCTAGCAGGGCCAGGCGCGCGCGGGCGTATTCGGCGATGACCAGGGCCACCATCACCGAGGGGCGTTCGATGGTGCCGGTGCGGGCGGCCAGTTCGATGCGCCGCGCAGCGTTGGACACGGCCTGGGCGCCGACGTTGGCGCTGGACGATTTGAGCGTGTGGGCCAGGTCGCGCAGCTGCATGCTGTCGCGGTTGGCGGCCGCTGCTTCGAGTCGCTCGATGATGCCAGGGGCATCGTCCAGGAACAGCTGCAGGATGGTGATGGTGTCGGCGCCGGCCACTTCGTACAACTCGTCGATCACGCTGCTGTCCAGGATCGGCAGGGCGCGTGCATGGGCGACTGCGCTGGCGCTTTCGGGATCGACCGGGGCTGCGCCGCTGGTCGGGCCGGGCAATAGCGGCTGACGCGGCAGCCAGCGCTGCAGGCAGGCATCGAGCTGTTCGCGGGCGACTGGCTTGGAGAGGTAGTCGTCCATGCCGGCGGCCAGGCAGCGTTCGCGGTCGCCGGCCATGGCGTTGGCGGTCATCGCCACGATCGGGATCGGGCGGCCGCCGCTTTCGGTTTCCATCGCGCGCCAGCGGCGGGTGGCGGCATAACCGTCCAGCACCGGCATCTGGCAATCCATGAAGACCATGTCGTAGCGGGTGGATTCCATGCTGCTCAGCGCGGCCTCGCCGTCGGTGGCGGTGTCGGCCTCGAAGCCCAGCACCGCCAGCAGCTTCTGCGCGACCAGCAGGTTCACCGGGTTGTCCTCGACCAGCAGGATGCGTACCTCGCGCGCATTGGCCATCGGGGCCGGCAGCGGTTCGGGGATCATCGCTGCGGCCAGCGCATGCACGGGCTTGGCATCGGGCGGCAGCACCAGCGTCCGCAGTACCTCGTCCGGGCTCTGACGCGGCACCAGGGTGGCGTTGTCCTGCAGTTCGGACGGCACCGGTTCGTCGCCGTAGAGCCAGATCAGCTTGGAGCCGCTGGCATCCTCCGGGTGGGCCAGCGCGCGATGCACGGCGCGCGCGCTGTAGCGCAGCGTGTCGTGGTCGGCGATGACGCAGCGGAAGCCTTCCCCATCGCTGTGGCGGCGCACGCGTTCCAGCGCTTCCTGGGTGGTTTCCATCAGCACGTGCGATACGCCCCAGCTGTCGAGCAGGCGCTTGAGCCGCTGCGACAGTCGTGCGTCGGAGCTGATCACCATCACCCGTGCCGCATCGGCGCCGGTGCTCTGCTGCAGGTCGCCGATGACCTTGAGCAGCGGGATCTCGAACCAGAACGTGGCACCGCGCCCGGGTTCGGATTCCACGCCGATGCGCCCGCCCATCAGATCGATGATGCGCTTGCAGATCGCCAGGCCCAGCCCGGTGCCGCCGTACAGGCGAGTGGTGGAGGCGTCGGCCTGGGCGAAGGAGCGGAACAGACGGGCCTGCTGATCCGGTGCGATGCCGATGCCGGTGTCGCGCACCTGGAACCGCAGCAGGTGCTGGGCGCGGGTTTCGCCCAGGCGGCGCAGCTGGATATCGATGCTGCCACGCTCGGTGAACTTGATCGCATTACCGATCAGGTTGCCCAGCACCTGGCGCAGGCGGATCGGGTCGCCGCGCACCAGCAGGCGCACCGACGGTTCGATGTCCAGGCCCAGGCGCAGTTGGCGGCTTTCGGCGGTGCGTTGCAGCAGCTGCACCACACCGTCGAGCAACTCGCGCAGGTTGAAGGTGGTGATCTCCAGTTCGAGCTTGTTCGCTTCGAGCTTGGAGTAGTCGAGGATGTCGTCGACGATGCGCAGCAGCTGCAGCGAACTGCCGGTGGCGGTCTGCAGCATGTCGCGCTGGTCCAGGCTGAGCTGGCCGCTGGAGATGAGCTCCAGCATCGGAATGATGCCGTTGAGCGGGGTGCGGATCTCGTGGCTCATGGTGGCCAGAAATTCGCCCTTGGCCAAGGTCGCGGCTTCGGCTGCCTGTTTGGCGCGCAGCAGCTCCTGTTCGAGTTCGCCGTGGCGTTGCAGTTCCTGTTGCAGGCGTTCGCGGGCAACTTCCGCCTCGTCCAGGCGCTGCGCCAGGCCTTGCTGGGCGCGGGCGCTGCGTTGGGCGGCGACTGCCGCGCACAGGGCAGACACCACGGCCAGTGCCGCAGCGATGGCGGTGAGCGCGCGCCACGGCCCCTGGATGTCGCTCCACTGCAGGCCTGCGCCCACCGCTGCGGTGAGTGCGGTCACCGTGGCCAAAGCGCTCCAGGCGCGAAGGCCTCCTGCCTGCGCCGTCATTTAGAGCACCGCGTTCGTGAAGTCGAAATCCAGTTCCTTGCCGACGGTCTGCACCAGGTTGCCCTGGATGAAATCCACGCCGCTCATCCACATCGCAGCGGCCGCCTGCGGGTCTTCGATGCGCTGGCCGATGATCAACAGGCCACGCTGATGGGCGATATCGATGACGCTGCGCAGTTCGTCGCGCACTGCGGCATTGCCATGCGCATCGGCAAAGCGGTTGGCCATGCGCACGAAACTCAGCGGCAACTGGCTAAGCAGCGCGTTGGCTTCGTCGCCGGGTTCGAACTGGCTCAGGCAAAACTGCACGCCGGCCGGCATCAGCTTGGCGCAGAACTGCTGCACGGTGACCGCGTGGATCAGGGCGTCGTCCAGCCGCAGGTCCACGATCAGCGATTGCCCGGCCACGCCGCGTTCGACCAATGCCTCGAGCAACCAGTCGGCAAACGCATCGCGCGCCAGCGTGCGCGGCGATTGCGAAACGAACAGGCGCAGCGGCGGGCTGGCGTGCTGGTACAGATGCAGCAGACCCAGCGCATGATCCATGACCTGCTGATCCAGGTCGGCGATGCGTCCGGCTGCTTCGGCGGCAGGGATCACCTGGCCGGCCGACAGCAGCGTGCCGTCGGCCTGGCGCAGCCGCAGCAGCACCTGGTATTGCGCGGTGTCGCCGCCGGCCACTGCCACGATGGGCTGATAAGCCAATTCGAGCTGGCCTTCGACCAGGCGCAGTTGCTCCTGTTGCTCGGCCTGGCTGGGCGCCAGGTAGGTCTGCACGCCGTCGCTGCGCAGGCGTGCCTGCAGCGCGGTGCGCTCGACCGCTTCCAGCGCGCTGCCGGTGTCGTCGAAGCCCAGCCCCAGCGGCGCGGCGCCGATGGCGCAGCGCACATGCACCGATTCTTCTTCGCGCACCGGGAAGGCGTTGGCCGAAAGCCGCTCGCGGATGTCCAGCGCGCGTTGTTCCAGACTGGCCTCGTCCATCTCCACGGCCAGCAGCAGGAAGCTGTTGTCGTTCAAGCGCGCCAGCGGATACGGCTGGGCGGCACTGGCCAGACGATGCCCGGCTTGGGTCATCAGGCGTTCGTAGGCGGCGTAGCCGTAGCGTTCGCGCAGGCCGAGTGCGCTGGCGATCTCGATGAAGAACAGGCCGCCGGATTGTTTGCGCTCCAGCGCATCGGCGAGCAGTTCCATCACATGGCCGCGCGTGGGCAAACCGGTTTCCGGGTTGCTGCGCACGCTGACCTGCTCGCCGGCCAGCTGCAGCGCCTGTTGGCGCGCGCGGCGGATGCGGTTGGACACCG
Organism: Xanthomonas sp. NCPPB 4467; assembly: GCF_041475665.2. Classification (NCBI taxonomy): domain Bacteria; kingdom Pseudomonadati; phylum Pseudomonadota; class Gammaproteobacteria; order Lysobacterales; family Lysobacteraceae; genus Xanthomonas; species Xanthomonas sp. NCPPB 4467. The sequence goes on from NZ_CM191260.1 coordinate 691,725, forward strand.
CGGCGATCAGGTGGCGCGGGCGGATCGGTTTGGTGAGGAAATCGTCGGCGCCGCTGTCGAGCACTTCGAACTGACGCTCCGGGTCGGGGTCGCCGGTGAGGAACACGATCGGCAGCAGCTGCTGACCCGGCTGCTGGCGGATCAAGGTGGTCAGGCGGATGCCGTCCAGCTCGGGCATGTGCAGGTCCATCAGGATCAGATCCGGGTGATAGTCCTGGATCGCCTGCGGCACGCTGGCGGCGGTCATTTCGACCTGCGCGTGCATGCCGGCGCCATGCAGCACGCTCTGTGCGAACAAGGCCTGCGAGCGGTCGTCTTCGACGATCAAGACCCGATACGGCGCATCGGCCGCGACAGTGTCGCCGCCATCGGTGTTGACTGCGGGCGCCGCGGAGGAAGGCGCCGTCGCAACACGCGTGGCGCCGGCATTGGCCGTAGCACGCGCCGGTGCAATGGATGCCGCATGGCTGGGAAGATTGGCCGCGGCGGGCGCGGGAATGATGGCCGCACTCACCGGCGCGCTGTCGTCGGCCGCGCTGGCAGCCTCGTCGGCCCAGCGACGCCAATAGTCGGCCGGCGGCGTCTCGGCGCGCAGCGGGCGATTACGCGTGGCGGTGTCGTCACGGGTGGTGAAAGGAACCGGATCTCGGGCGGCCATCGATACTCCCTGCAGTCGCGATGATTATGCGATGAACTTCACGATAGCGGGGAGCGGCGTGCAGCCGGCGTGCTCGAAGCGCGCATTGGCGCGGCCAGCCGGCGCATACCACGCCACAACAATCGCCACACCCACCACACCACTAGTGCGACCAACACGCTGGACCCCACTGCCAGACTCAATGCCAACCACGGATGCGCCAAGGCCAGGGCCAGCGCAGTGGTGGCGATGGTGTCTTCGGCCAGCGACGCGACCCAATTGCTGGCCGGTTCCGGCGAAGTATTGAGCAGTGCACGGGTACCGGCCTTGAGCGTGTGGCTGGTCAACGCCACGCCAGCGCCGGCTGCCAGCGCGCCCGCGCCCAGGTCGCCATCCGGCGACAGCGTGGCGGCGGCCAGAAACGCGCCGGCCGGCACCCGCGCCAGGGTTTGCAGCAGATCCCAGCCCGAATCCACGCCGGGGATCTTGTCGGCAAAGAATTCGGCCACCGCCAGCGCGCCGGAAGTGCCCAGCACCCACCACGATTGCGCCGGATGCAAGGCCGGCGGCAGCTCGATCCAGCCGAGCAGGCCGGCCAGGCCGACGCCGAATACGGTGAGGTAGACGCGGATGCCGGCCAGCCAGGCCAGCAGGATGCCGATCACGAACAGATGGGCTTCGCTCATGGCGTTGCTTCCTGCGAACAATGCGGAACTATCGGATAACGGGCGGCTCAGCGCCAGCGCGACGGCCGGCGAGGCTCTGGCACACTACGCCGCCGCCACAGCGCCGGCCTGTCCGGACCCGATGCCCATGAGACCAGCCGCACGCGTTCACATCGTCCAACGGGAGTCGGGCGCTGGCCCTTCCAGCGGCCGCTGGCTGTGGATCGTGGTCGTCCTGCTCTGGCTGGCCTCGCTGGGCGCTGTGTGGTGGATGGCCAGTCGCACCGCGGCGCCACGCCTGGTCGAGGCCGAGGCGGCCTTGCAGCAGGCCCAGCGTAGCCAGGCCCAGCAGCTCCGGCTGATCGAACAATTGCAGCAGCGCCAGGTCAATCTGGCGATGTCCGACAAGATCAGCCGCGCCGCCAATACCGAAGTGCAGGCCTCGCTGGCCGAGCGCGACGAGCAGATCGCCGCGCTGCGCGCCGATGTGGCCTTCTACGAGCGGCTGGTGGGCTCCACCGCGCAGCGCAAGGGGCTCAATGCGCATTCGGTGCAGTTCACCGCCGAAGCCGGCGGGACCTGGAATTACAGCGTGGTGCTGACCCAGAACCTCAACCGTGGCGCGATCAGCCAGGGCCAGCTGCGCTTTGCGGTGGAAGGCGTGCGCGCCGGCAAGCTGGTGACGGTGAGCTGGAACGAGCTGCACCAGAAGCCCGATGCCGCCGCGCAGCCGTATTCGTTCCGCTATTTCCAGCAGTTGGACGGCAGCGTGATCCTGCCGAAGGATTTCACTCCGCAACGTGTCAAAATCTCCCTGAGCGGCGACGGGGCGCCGGTCAATCAGACATTCGATTGGAAAGTCGCCGGCAATGGCGCGGGGGAGTAGCTCATGTTCGGAAACAAGTCCAACCGTGGTGCGCAGACCGTGGTCGATACCTTGATCGGGCCGCAGGTGGTGATCCGCGGCGACCTGACCTTCAGCGGTGGCCTTTATGTGGAAGGCCGCATCCTGGGCAAGGTGATTGCCGAAGACGGCGCCAGCGCGATCCTGACCGTGGCCGAGCAGGGCAGCATCGAGGGCGAAGTGCGTGCGCCGGTGGTGATCATCAATGGTCAGCTGACCGGCGACGTGCATGCGGCCGAGCGGGTCGAGCTGGCCGCCAATGCGCGGGTACAGGGCAACGTGCACTATCAAGTGGTGGAAATGAGCGCCGGTGCGCAGCTCACCGGGCGGTTGATCCATGCCGCCACGGCGGGTGCGACCGCCACACTGCCGGCCCCGGAAGGCAGCCGTACCGAGCCGGTCAAGGCCCTGCGGGCCGAAACCGCCGAGGCCTGAGCGGGCACGCGGCTGAAGCGCGGGCGCCTTGCGGGCACGATCAACTTGAAGTGGGGCCGCTTGGCCCCCATGCTGACGCCATGAGTACGCTCGTTTCGCTTCCCACTGCCGCCCCGGCCCCGGACTACCAGTCCATCGACCGGCCGCTGAACTTTTCTGGAGCTGCCGCCGCCAAGGTGCGCGAGCTGATCCAGGAAGAGGGCAACGCCGAGCTGGCGTTGCGCGTGTATATCCAGGGAGGCGGGTGTTCCGGCTTCCAGTACGGTTTCGAGTTCGACGAGAACCGCGCCGAAGACGATCTGGCCGTGGCCACCGATGGGGTGACGCTGTTGGTCGACCCGCTGAGCTTGCAATACCTGATGGGCGCCGAGGTGGATTACACCGAAAGCCTGACCGGTGCGCAGTTCGTGATCCGTAACCCTAATGCCAAGACCACTTGCGGGTGCGGTAGCAGCTTCAGCGTCTGAGCCTGCTCGGTGGGCTTCGGTTGCGCTGTCGTGATCGTTTGATGGGGGCATTGGCTGCGCTGACGGGTGTCGTGCAGCACGGGCCAGCCGACGTGGCCTGATCGAGCGCAGCGCGCGAGCATCGCTGCGATGATCGATACAGATGGCGCAAACGCGCTGCGATAGGCCCCCGCTGCGTGGGCAGCGCACCAGCATCGTCGACTGGTTGTCATCTTCAGCGGCCCTGCCATGAGTGTCAGCCCACTACGCGCGCCTGCACCGTGTCGATCGTCATGCACTGCTGGTTGCGGGTGTCGCCAATTATCGGCAGGCTTGCGCCGATGCCAGAATCTACTTTTCCGTTGTCCGGTTTTGCCTTCACCCACGCGCCGCTCGATCGTGGCGATGCGTTGCGTGACGATCCCGCTGCGTTGGCGCACCTGTGGCCGCAAGGCAACGTGCTGCTGATCGATGCCAAGGGCACCGCGCTGGCCGATGCGCAGGGGCAACCGTTGCTGCTGCAGGGCTCCGCGCTTGCCGATGGGCCGGAGGCGGCAATCTTTCTGGGCGTGCGCGATGGCCAAGGCTGGTTCTGCCTGTCGGCCGACCCGCTGGACATCAAGGCGCCACAGCGCGTCGATCTGCGCCAGGCCGCGGCCGAGTGGCCGGTGGAGATCGCCACCGCGGTGTCGTATGCGCGGGCCATGCTGCACTGGCAATCGCGCACGCGCTTTTGCGGCGTTTGCGGCGGGGCGATCGTGTTGCGCCGTGCCGGCTTCATCGCGCAGTGCACGCAGTGCCAGACCGAGCACTATCCGCGCGTGGACCCGGCGATCATTGTCGCGGTCAGCGACGGGCAACGTTTGCTGTTGGGCCGCCAGGCCAGCTGGGCGCCGCGGCGTTATTCGGTGATCGCCGGATTCGTGGAGCCGGGCGAGTCGCTGGAACAGACGGTGGCGCGCGAGGTGCACGAAGAGACCCGGGTGCGGATCGCGCACTGCAGCTATGCCGGCGCGCAGCCGTGGCCATTCCCGGGTGCGCTGATGCTGGGCTTTACTGCGCATGCGGCGGCGAGCGAAGTGCCGCAGGTGACCGGTGAGCTGGAAGACGCGCGCTGGGTGAGTCATGCCGAGGTCGGCGCCGCGCTGGCCGGGCAAGGCGGCGAGGAAGGGATTGGGCTGCCGCCTGCCATTTCGATTGCGCGCGCGCTGATCGAGCAGTGGTATCGCACGCATGGCTGAGGGCGCCGACTGCAAGTGCTCGCAGCTGGCAAGTGCGCTTGCGCCCCTTTCCGGTAAGCACTGTATCGGCACGCGAAACGCGTTACAGGGCGGTTGTGCCCGCTCGGCTAGACTCGGCTGAAGAGGGATACCCATGTTCACCACCCTGGTTGCCGTCGTCGTCGCACTCACGCTGGGCCATCTGGTGCCGGCGCAGGTGGCCAGGCTGCGGCGTTTTGAATGGTTTGGTCATTGGCTGCGCCGGCTGGACAGTTATGCCGCCGGACGTGGCGCCTGGCAGGGCCGCTATGGGGTGCTGCTGGCGCTATTTCCGGCCCTGTTTAAAGTGCTCGTGCTGCAGTGGCTGCTGGACGATGTCTGGCACGGGTTCCTGTCGCTGCTGTTCGGCGTGGCGGTGCTGGCCTGGACCTGGGGGCCGCGCGATCTGGATCGCGATGTCGAGGCGGTGATCGATGCCGACGAACCGAGCGCGCGGCGCGATGCGATCTCGCAGTTGCAGGCCGCCGGCGGCAGCGTGCACGAGGATGCGCCGTCGCTGGTCGAGGCGGTGGTGGTCAATGGCCTGCGGCGCTGGTTTGCGGTGCTGTGGTGGTTTCTGTTGCTGGGGCCATTCGGCGCGGTGTTGTATCGCCTGACGGCGCTGGCGGTGGAAAGCCCGCTGGCGGTGCTGCTGCCGCCGCGCAATCTTGCCGGCGCGCGCTGGCTGCTGGCGGTGCTGGAATGGCCGGTAGCGCAGCTGATCACGGTGTCGATGGCATTGGTCGGCAACTTCGACACGGTGTTCCGCGCGTGGCGGCAAGCGCATGGCAACCGCTGGTCGCTGGAGCCGCATTTTCTCGGTGCCGTCGCGCGTGCCAGTGTCAGTGCCGAGCTGCGCGAAGAAGCGCACGACTACACCGATTCGGGCCTGGTGCCGATCTGGCGCCGGCTGCCGGAAGTGCGCGATGCAATGAGCCTGGTGTGGCGCGTGCTGCTGCTGTGGATGGTGGTGCTGGCGTTGCTGGTGATTGCGGGTTGGGTGCGGTGATACTGGGCAATGCGGATGCTTGGGCATGCCTTTAAGGTGCAATTTTGGGTAGAAATGACATCTTCGAACGTGGCTTTGTCGCTTGACGTCTAATTTCATCAGCCGACCTGTGGTCACGCGGCGGCCAGTTGCTCATTACTGAGGCTAGCTACTTATAGATTTTTTGAGGTGAGTTTGGATTGAGCGATCGTTAAGCCTCATTGCTTCTTTTTGAATGCAGAAACGATAAGCATGGAGGCGGATCCCAATGTGCAAAACATTCCGCAAGTCATTGAAGACGGTGGCAGATTCGCCACGCCGGATAGAGGGTCAGTGAAGGAATAGAGAAAGCTGATTAAAGGCCAGGACAACACCAGGTCCATCAGTATCATTCCGACGCATGCAAAGACCACTCCCATGTTTCTGCTTTTGCTCGAAGGGTCATTCGCCATTCTGACGGCAAGATAATTCACAGCTCCGGTTACGAAGAAGAACAGGACGATAATTCCTATCCCAATCACTTGGAATTCAATACCGACCCTGAAGTCCATGCTGGCCTTGTAAGTTGCGGATATGAATTCGGTGAAATCGTTGGATTTCTTACGCTACGGAATGTTTGCTGTTTCCTAACCCGGCGCCAGCAGCGTAAACGGGTACCACGGCAGATTTCGCGCAATCCAGTATGTGGGGAGTGCCCATAACCAGAATTTCGGTTCGGACATCACGCTCACCACCGGTGCGAACCAGCGCGCGCGCCAGCCGGCTTTCCAGGCGATCAGGCCGGGCAGGGTGAACAGGCCGAGCACGGCGGCCGGATTCATGGCGAAGGCGCCAGGAAGATCGAAATGTACCAGCGCATACAACGCGCGGGTCATGCCGCAACCGGGGCAGTAGCAGCCGGTGACGGCGCTAAAAATGCAGGGCGGGAACGGGCTGTTGCTCGCGTTCGGATCGAAGCGATAGAGCAGCGATACGCCAAAGGCGGCCACGCTGGTGGCTGCCCCCAGTCCAAGCCAATGGCGTGGACGCAGTTCCATTACTGCATGTGCTGCAGCTGCTGCATGTAATCCATGTAGCCCTGCATGCCGCCGGTGGCGACCATGCCGATATTGATCAGCAAGCCGATCGCGGCCAGCACGCTGGTCACGATGCACCAGGTCTTGGCGGTGTTGGAGGCGCGACGCGCGCCGTCGATATCGCCCTGGTTGAGCAGGCCGTTGACCTTGCTGGAGAACACGATCGCCACGATGCCGCTGATCAGGGCCGGGCAGCACAGGCAGAAGCCGAGCACGGTGGAGACGATCGCCCAGATCAGGTGATTGGGCACCGGGCCGGGGGCCGCGCTGGACGAGGGATGGATCGGCGGTGGGATGGCACTCATGGTGAAGCTCCTTGGGTGGTAAACGACAACAAACGGATCGGGTGCATGGGGAGGGTGATGACGGTCGCAGCGCGACGGATGGCAGCGTGCGTCGTGCCCGCAGGGCCGCGGTGCAGTACTGCAACCGCAGGTCGCCGACAGGCGCGACGGCTGCCGGTTGCGGCAGATGCCTCAGACACGAGATTGCGCACGACGACGTCCCCCGGTACGACCTGCCGCGCCCGCTTGGCGAACGCGGCGCCAAAGCGTGCAGTGGCGCACAGGCTACTCGCGGTGCGCGACGGACGCAAAGCCCGCACCAAGGCTGCTCACGGTTGGTGCTGGCGCAGTGCGCGGACCTGCTGTTCGAGCAATGCGGCGCTGGCCCGGTCGCCGGCAACGACGGGGCCGGCGACCACTTCGATCTGCGCCCGCATCCGGCGCGGCACGCGCATGCGACCCAGGCGGGTATCGCGGCGGCTCCACATGCTCGACCACATGCCACGCAGCGCCATCGGAATCACCGGCACGGTGCGGCGCTCCAGAATCTTTTCGACACCGGACTTGAACGCGGCAATCTCACCGTCCTTGGTCAACGCACCCTCCGGGAAGATGCACACCAGCTCGCCATCGGCCAGCGCGGCATCGATGCGGTCGAACGCCTGCTGCATCAGCGCAGGGTCTTCGCGCGCGCCGGCGATCGGAATGGCCTTGGCGGTGCGGAAGATCCAGCGCATCACCGGGATGCGGAAGATCTTGTAGTACATGACAAAACGCACCGGGCGCGGAATTACCGCCGACAGGATCAGCGCGTCCATGTAGCTGACGTGGTTGCACACCAGCAAGGCGGCGCCATCGTCGGGCACGTGGGTGTCGATGTCGCGTGCGCGCAGCCGGTACAACACGCTCACCAGCACCCAGCTGAGAAAGCGCATTAGGAACTCGGGCACCAGGGTGAAGATCCACAGCGCCACCAGCGTGTTGGCGATGGCCAGCGCCAGAAACATCTGCGGAATGCTCAGCCCCGGCATCGGAATGCGCATGCCGAACAGCACCACCTGCTGCAGTTGCAGCGCAATGCCGATGACGGCGGCGGCCACGATGAAGAGCGAATTCTGGATGTTGAGCCCGGCGATGACGCGCGAGAGTTCGGCCTTGGGCGTGCGGCTCTGGATCAGCGCGAACAACGGCACCACGAACAGACCGGTGAACAGGCCGATGCCGACCAGGTCGATGATCAGCCGCACGCTGCCGGCCTGCCGCACGAACTGGCCGATCGACAGATCGCTCACCGGCGCGGCACCGGGGCGGGTGAAATACAGGTCCAGCAGGAACGCGCTGATGCCGAACGCACCCAGCGGCACCAGGCCGATTTCCACCGTGCGCCCGGACAGTCGTTCGCACAGCAGCGAGCCCACGCCGGTGCCGATCGAAAACAGCGCCAGCGCAAACACGTACAGGTCTTGCTGGCCGCCGAGATTGAGCTGCGCGTAGGTGGGCAACTGCGCGGTGAGCACGGTGCCGACGAACCAGAACCACGACACGCCCAGCACCGAGTTGCGCACGGCCGGTGTGCGCCGGGTCAGGCGCATGATGGCGCGCGATTCGGGGATGGGGTTCCAGTTGATCTTCAGCTCCGGCGCGCCGGCATCGACCTTGGGCACCAGCCGCGCCACCAGGTTGCCGGTGACGGCGATGGCGATCACCGCGGTGGCTGCGGCGACCGGGCCATGGCTGCCGGCGATCTGGAAGATCAGCCCGCCGAAGATCATGCCGCACAGGATCGAGATCGAGGTGCCCATCTCGACCAGGCCGTTGCCGCCGGTGAGTTCTTCGGGTTTGAGCACCGAGGGCAGGATCGAATACTTCACCGGCCCGAACAGCGTGGATTGCAGGCCGGTGCAGAACAGCGCGATCAGCAGGATCACCATGTTCTCGGTGATGAAGCCCACCGCGGCCAGCGACATGATGGCGATCTCCATCGTGGTGGTGATCACGATGAGCTTCTGCTTCTCCATTTTTTCGGCGATCTGGCCGGCCAGCGCGGAGAACAGGAAGTACGGCAGGATGAACAGCGCCGGCGCCAGATTGGTGTAGAGCGTGCGCTGCGCCGCATCGATGCCGAGATAAAACAGCAAGCCGATGATGGCCTGCCGATAGACGTTGTCGTTGAACGCGCCCAGCGCCTGGACAGCGAAGAACGGCAAGAAGCGGCGCTGCCTGAGCAGGGCGAACTGACTGTGACCGGACATGCAGTTTCCTTTGCGAACGCGCGCAGCCTAGCAGGCTTCTACGGTGCTGGTGGAGGGCCGGTGCGCTTAGCGCGACCGGCCAGTCGATGGTGCACGCTGCGCCGCCTGGTCACGCAGCAGCGCCACGAACGCGCGTGCGGCCGGGGTGGGGTCCGGCCGCCACACCGCGTAGGTCAAAAAGCGGAAGCGCTCCTTGAGCGCGACCGTCGCCACCTCGCGCATGGCGCTGGCCATGGTGTGCGGCACGATGCCCACGCCCAGGTCGGCGGCGACCAGTTCGCGCATCAGGTCGGCGTGGGTGACTTCGTATTGCTGGCGCTGCCGTAGCCCGGCCTGCTCGAAGGCCGCATCGATGATGCCGCGTACCCCGGCACCGGGGATCAGCCCGGCCATCGGTTCGTCCTCCAGCTCGGCCAGGGCCACCCGCTTGCGCGCGGCAAAGCGATGGCCGGGGGCGACGATCAAGGCGAGCGATTCTTCGTGCAGGAGCAGGCGCTGCTCCGGTACCGCGACCTGCGGGCCGACGCCGACCAGGGCCACATCCAGCCGGCCTTCGCCCAGATCGTGCAGCAAGGCCTCGCTCATGGCGGTGCGCAGATGCACGTCTACCCGCGCATGTGCGGTGCGGAACTGGCGCAGGAGCTGCGGCACCTGCACCGTGCTCAGCGAGGAGATCTGCCCCAGCGTGAGCCGGCCGCGCACGGTGCCCAGTGCCTGGGCCATTTCTTCGTGCAGGCGTTCGGCCGCGCGCAGGGTTTCGCGGGCGTTGTGTAGGAAGACTTCGCCGGCCGCGGTGGGGCGTACCCGGCGGGTGCCGCGCTCGAACAGCCGCGCGCCAAGCGTCTCTTCGATCTTGGCCACCTGATGGCTGAGCGCCGATTGCACCGTGTTGCAGCGGCGTGCGGCCGCGGTGAAGCCGCCTTCGTCGGCTACGGCCACGGCAAATTCCAGCTGGCGCAGGGTGAGCATGCGATCTCGAAACAAGATGGACACAGTGAAAACAATACATTGGAAAGATGCATTGCCGCCGCCCACACTGCTTCCATTCCTTCCACAGGCCTCTGCCATGACCGTCGACCCCGCCGCCCATCCGCCCTTGCCGCGCCGCCTGGTGCTGTTGATGGCCGCCGCTACCGGGTTGGCGGTGGCAAGCAACTACTACGCCCAGCCGCTGCTGGAAACGCTGGCGCAGACCTTCGGCATCCAGGTGCGCAGCGCCGGGGCGGTGGTGACCGCGGCGCAGCTGGCGTACGCGGCCGGCGTGCTGTTGCTGGTGCCATTGGGCGATCGGCTGGAGCGGCGCAGCCTGATCGTGGGCCTGTTCGTGCTCAGCGCACTGGGCCTGCTGATCAGTGCCAGCTCGCACAGCTTTGCGATGTTGCTGGTCGGCACCATTGTCACTGGCGCCAGTTCGGTGGCGGCGCAGATCCTGGTGCCATTCGCGGCCACGCTGGCGGCACCGCACGAGCGGGGCCGGGTGATCGGCACAGTGATGAGCGGCTTGCTGCTGGGCATCCTGCTGGCGCGCACCGCCGCCGGGCTGCTGGCCGGCGTGGGCGGCTGGCACACGGTGTACTGGATTGCTGCCGGCTTGCTGCTGATCACCGCCGCGCTGCTATGGCGCGGGCTGCCGCGGCATCCGGGTAATGCGCAGTTGTCGTATCCGCAGTTGGTGGGGTCGGTGGTGACGCTGCTGCGCGACGATGCGGTGCTGCGCGCGCGCTCGGTGCTGGGTGGGTTGATCTTTGCCGGCTTCAGCATGTTCTGGACCACGCTGGCGTTTCTGTTGTCCGGTCCGAATTATGGTTATGGCACCGCGGTGATCGGGCTGTTTGGCTTGATCGGTGCGGCCGGTGCGTTGGCGGCCAATCGTTCCGGGCATTGGTCCGACCACGGCCACGGCGACCGCGTGAGTTGGGGTGGGCTGCTGATGTTGCTGGTGTCGTGGGGGCTGCTGGCGTTTGCGCCGCACTCGATGGCGTTGCTGATCGTGGGCGTGCTGCTGCTGGATATCGCAGTGCAGGGCGTGCACATCGCCAATCAGAGCGTGATCTATCAACGCAATCCGCAGGCGCGCAACCGCATCACCTCGGCCTACATCACCTGCTACTTCATCGGCGGCGCGCTGGGGTCGACCTTGAGCACGGCGGCCTACGCGCAGGCCGGCTGGAGCGGTGTGGTGATCGGCGGTGCGCTGCTGGCGGTGGCGGCATTGGGCTGGGTGGGCTGGAGCGTGTCGCGCAACACCTGGAAGTAGCAGCGGCTAACACAACGACTGCGCCCACCGTCAGGCGGGCGTCGCCGGGGCTCGGTGCGGTAGGTACCACCCGTAGATTCCGGTTCTGCGTGCGTCGTCCGCACGCACCTGACGGCGGCTCGCGACGGTGTGTTAGCCGCTCCACGCGCTGCCGACACGCGGTGAGGCGTCCCCGCACGCTGCACGGATGCGCGCATCTGAAGCGCTTGGCTTTTGCGGTGTTGCGCACAAGTGTTGCGCCAACGCCGCCGGGCTGCGCGGCGTGGTCGATGACCGGCCGCAGCCCGCACTGTCCTCAAGCGCCGCTAGTGTTTGCTTACCGCCAGACGCGCCGCACCCTCGGCTGGCGCATCGGTCACCGCCACCGCAGCGGCGCGCAGCTTGGGCAGCAGGCGCAAGGTGAGTGCGAGTTGGTCGCGCACCAGACGCTGCTTGGGCGGCAACTGCACGGCGTGCTGTTCCAGCGCATCGGCCATGGCCAACTCTTCGGTTTCGTCATGCGCCGGCAGTGGCTGGCGTTGGCTCAATGCGGTAGCGATGTCGCCAAGCGCGCGCTGCAGATAGTCGCCGGCCCGGGCGATGGTGGGGTCGTGTTCGCTATCGAGCGCGGCGCGGTGCGCGCCTAGCGCCGACAGGTAGCCCAGCAAGGTGTTGGACAGCGCCAGGAAGCGGAAACCCGCATCCAGATTGCGTCGAAAGCGGCCCGGCTCGCGCAGCATGTTGGACAGTGCCACCGACAACGCCGCATCGGCGTTGTGCATGTCGCGGCGTGCGATACGGTAGGGCAGATCGTCGCGCATGCCGCTCGCATATTGCTCCAGCACCTGGGTGAGATAGCGCGCGCAGCTGGCCAGCACCGTGGCCATCACCTGGTTGAGGCGACGGCCCTGCCAGTCGGGCAGGATCAGGAACGAGGCCGCCGCGGCGATGACGCAGCCGATCACGGTGTCGATCAGGCGCGGCCAGATCAACACGAAACCATCGCCGAGCAGGTTGAAGCAGAACAGCGCCATGACCGTGATGCCGGCGGTGGCCAGCATGTAGCGATCGGTGCGGGTAATGAAGAACACCAGCGCGGCGACCAAGGCCAGCAGCAGCTGCACCTCGGTGCCGGGGAATAGCTGCATCAGTGCCCAGGTGGCGACCAGGCCGATCAAGGTGCCGGCGATACGCTGCACCAGCCGCAGGCGGGTGGCACCGTAGTTGGGCCGGCACACGAACGCGGTGGTGAGCAGGATCCAGTAGCCGTTATCGGCATGGATGGATTGCATCACCGCATAGCCGGCCACCAGCGCGATGGCCATGCGCAGGCCATGCCGGAACAGCACCGAGCCGGGCGTGAGTTGCTGGCCGAGCCGCGCGGCCATTTCGCGCAAGGTGTGCGGCGAGGAATCGCGCAGGCGGGTGTCGAGGTTGTCGCTGGTGGAATCGGATTGCGCCGCTTCGGAGAGCTTGCGTTCGATGGTCTGCAGATTGGTGACCAGCAGTTCCAGCGCGCCGAGCAGGCGGGCCAGTGCGGGGTCGGCGCGCGCATGCAGATAATGCAGCGACTGGCGCAGGTCTTCGGTGGCCAGGCGACTGTTGTCGCCATAGTCGAACGGCTGCCGCAGCCGGATCGCCTCGCCCAACGCAGCGCAGGCCTTGCCCTGCAGTGCGAGCAGGCGCTGGCAGCGGTACAGCACATCGCTGTGGAAGAACGCATCGGTCAGCGCTTCGTAGGGATAGTGCGACGAACTGGCGCGTTCGTGGAATTCCTGCGCCATGTAATACAGCCGGAAATACAGGCCCGATTGCACGCCCGGCCGCCCCGAGCGCCCGAAGCGGCTGATGATCGCGGTCTTGGCGGCATTGAGTGCGCCGACGACCTTGGCGTTCTGTTCGGCCAGCGCCAGCCGGCGCGCATGCAGGTCGCTTTGCCGTACCGGTTCGAACAGGTCGGCCTTGCGCTTGAGATAGAGGCCCAGCTCGAAGAACAAGCGCGACAGCCGCTCGCGTACCGGGCGATTGGCGAACAGGATGGTCCACAGGATCGACAGCACGCCGTACCAGGTGGCGCCGATCAACAGCAACGCCGCGCCATGCCAGGCCACCAGCGGATCGTGGCTGCCGTGCTGGTCCATGCCGATCATGGCGTAGATCGACAACGCCACCGTGGCCTGCGCGATGGAGGCGTAGCGCTCGCCCAGTGCGCCCAGCAAGGTCAGCGAAAAGGTGGCCACCGCCATGCCGATCACGAACGCCAGCGGGTACGCAAACAGTAGCGTCACTGCCGCCGCCGCTGCGGCAAAACACTGCAAGGAGAGCAGCACCGACTTGATGCGGCCCAGCCAGTTATCGTCGGTCTCGGCGATGGCGCTGGCAATCGCGCCCAGGAACAACGCCGGTACCGCCGTGAGTTGCTGCCAGTACCAGCACACGCCCATGGCGACCGCCAGCGCGATGAACACACGTAGGCCGTAACTGGCCTTTTCATGGGCCCACAGGCGGCTGAGGCGGGATTCGAAAGAAGTGGTGGCCACGGTCTCTGATGGGCAAGCGTGCCCGGGCATTATTGCCGCAGGCACGCGCCACCGGTGTGGAGAACGGCTAGTTCTTTGTCAGTAGCCGGCATGTGTGCGGACTGGAGCGGAGTGCGCGATTGCGCCGCCGCCCCCGCTGCACGGCCGTCTACCGCGCTTGGCGACCTTGCAACCTGTGGTTGCGAGTTTGAACACCGCCTTGTCGGCGACCACCAGCGAGCTGTTGCTCTGTTCGGCCGACAACCAGCGGATGTCCATGCTTGCCCCCATCCGCCCTTCGGGCACCTTCCCCCGCCGGCGGGGGAAGGACGCGGCTTAGCCCTGCGCCTGCCGCTCGCGGGCGATCGCACGCCAGCCGATATCGCTGCGCTGGAAGGCATTGGGCCAGTGGATCGGCTGCAGGCCGGCATACGCGGTGCGCTGCGCATCCAGCACGCTGTCGCCCAATGCGGCAACGCACAGCACGCGGCCACCGGCGCTGATCACCTGCCCTGCGGCATTCAATGCGGTGCCGGCATGGAAGACCTTGGCGCTGGCCGGTACCTGGTCCAGGCCGGTGATGACCTCGCCGGTGACCGGGGTTTCCGGATAGGGCTTGGCGGCGATCACCACACCCAGCGCGGGGCGCGGGTCCCACTGCGCCTGCGCGGTGGCGAGTTCGCCATCGATGGCCGCTTCGAGCAGCTCCACCAGATCCGACTGCAGCCGCAGCATCACCGGTTGGGTTTCCGGGTCGCCGAAGCGCACGTTGAATTCGATCACCTTCGGCGCGCCGTGCGCGTCGATCATCAGCCCGGCATACAGAAAGCCGGTGAACGGTACGCCGTCGGCGATCATGCCCTGCACGGTCGGCTCGACCACTTCGCGCATCACCCGCGCATGCACCTCGGGCGTCACCACCGGGGCCGGCGAGTACGCGCCCATGCCGCCGGTGTTGGGGCCGGTGTCGCCATCGCCGACGCGCTTGTGGTCCTGGCTGGTAGCCATCGGCAAGGCGTGGGTGCCGTCGACCATGGAGATGAAGCTGGCCTCTTCGCCATCGAGGAATTCTTCGATCACCACGCGCGCGCCGGCATCGCCGAACGCATTGCCCGAGAGCATGTCGCGCACCGCGTCTTCGGCCTCGCTCAGCGTCATCGCCACGATCACGCCCTTGCCGGCGGCCAGACCATCGGCCTTGACCACGATCGGCGCGCCTTTCTCGCGCACGTAGGCGAGTGCGGCGTCCACCTCGGTATGCACGGCGTAGTACGCGGTGGGGATGCCGTGGCGGGCCAGGAAATCCTTGGCGAAGGCCTTGCTGCCTTCCAGCTGCGCGGCCTTGGCGGTGGGCCCGAAGATGCGCAAGCCAGCGGCGTGGAAGCGGTCGACCACGCCGAGTACCAACGGCACTTCCGGGCCGACCACGGTGAGCGCGACGGCTTCGCGCTGCGCCAGTGCGAGCAGGCCATCGAGGTCGTCGACCTTGATCGCGACATTGCGGCACTTGGCCTCGGTGGCGGTGCCGGCATTGCCTGGCGCCACAAGCACCTCGCTCACGCGCGCCGATTGCGCGATCTTCCAGGCCAGGGCGTGTTCGCGGCCGCCGGAGCCGATGACAAGGATTTTCAAGAGAGCTGCTCGCTAGGACGGGGGAAAGGGCGCGCTACTTGCAGCCTTCGCGCTGCAGAGCGTTGGGGAAGGGGTAGGTCCAGGTCTTGGGGTCGAGTGCGAATACATGCGTGGTGTCCAGCGTCTGCCCGCAATCGCTGCCGTGTTCGTGGATGCGCAGCGGCCAGATGCGTGCCTGTGCGTTGCTGCTGTCCACGTCCAGGGTGAAGTCCACATCGAACGCTTCGGCCATGCATTGCGCCTGGGTTTGATCCGGCTCGCGGGCGTCGTCGTCGCAGGCCAGCGCGCCGCTGTTGTCGATATGCGCGCGCAGCGAGCCGGCGCCGACCAGCCCCTTGGGGCCGGGCACCACCAGATCCTGCGATTCCAGCATCAGGCCCTGGCCCATCCAGAAACTGTGCACGATGAAACCGTAAAAATCGCTGCCCAGCCGCAGCACGTCCACGCTGCCGGGATTGCCATCGCTGCCGAAGGTGTCGGACAGTTTTTCGGCCACCACCTTGAACGTGTCGCCGTCGCTGCGCAGCACGAAGAAGTCGATCAGCCCGGGATTGCCGTGGCCGCCATCGCTGAGGCTGTGGCACACCGCCAGCAGCTGCTGTACCTGCTCGCCGACCACCACCGGCTGCTCGGCGCAGACCTGGCTGTCGGCCTTGAAGCCATCGGCCTCGCCGCTCCATTGCGTAGCCAGGCCGGCCTTGACGCCATAGCGCGTGCGCAAAAACCCGTCCAGGCGCTCGGTGCGGCTCAGCTGCGTGGTGGTGGCCGCAGCAGGCGTGGGCGCTGCGGCGGCGGGCGCCGCTGCAGGCGCGGGATCCTGCTTGCATCCACCGAGCAAGCCGGCAGCAGCCACCAGGGCGGCGAGAGCGCGTAATCGGTCCATGGACCTGTCCTTGTCGTTCGGCTCAGTGACGGAAATGGCGTACGCCGGTAAACACCATTGCGATGCCGTGTTCGTCGGCGGCAGCGATCACTTCGCCATCGCGCATCGAACCGCCCGGCTGGATCACCGCCTTGATGCCGGCAGCCGCGGCGGCGTCGATGCCGTCGCGGAACGGAAAGAACGCATCCGATGCCATCACCGAGCCGGCCACTTCCAGCTTGGCTTCCTCGGCCTTGAGCGCGGCGATCTTGGCGCTGACCACGCGGCTCATCTGCCCGGCGCCCACACCAATGGTGCGGCTGTCCTTGGCATAGACAATCGCGTTGGATTTGACGTACTTGGCCACGCGCCAGGCGAACAGCAGATCGCCCAGCTCCGCATCGCTGGGCGCGCGCTGGGTGACCACGCTCAATTCACCCAGCGACATGCCGCGGTTGTCGGCCGACTGCATCAGCAGGCCAGAGCCGATCCGCTTGGTATCGTAGTTGTTGAGGCCGGCGCCGTGCGGAATCTTGAGCACGCGCACATTGGCCTTTTTGGTGGCGTATTCGAGCGCGCCGGCCTCGTAGTCGGGGGCGATCAGCACCTCGACGAACTGGCGATCCAAAATGGCCTTGGCGGTCGCCGCATCCAGGGTCTTGTTGAAGGCCAGGATGCCGCCGAACGCGCTGGTCGGGTCGGTAGCGTAGGCCAGCTCATAGGCATCGCCGCAGGCCACGCCTACGGCCACGCCGCAGGGGTTGGCGTGCTTGACGATCACGCAAGCCGGCGCATCGAACTGACGCACGCATTCCCACGCCGCATCGGCATCGGCCAGGTTGTTGTAGCTCAGCTCCTTGCCCTGCAACTGCTGGAAGGTGGCCAAGGTGCCCGGCACCGGATACAGATCGCGGTAAAACGCACCGGACTGGTGCGGGTTTTCGCCGTAGCGCAGGTCCATGACCTTGATGAAGTTGGAATTGATCTGCGCCGGGAACGGGCTGCGTGTGGGGATGTTGTCCGCACTGTCGGCCACTGCCGACAGATAGTTGCTGATCGCCGCGTCGTATTGCGCCACGCGGTTGAACGCAGCCACCGACAGCGCAAAGCGCTTGGCGGCCGACAGCTGGCCGTCGTTGGCCTCCAGCTCGGCGAGCAGCTCGGCGTATTGCGCCGGGTCGGAGGCCACCGCCACGCGGGCGAAATTCTTGGCTGCGCTGCGCAGCATCGCCGGCCCGCCGATGTCGATGTTTTCCACCGCGTCGGCCAGTGTGCAATCGGCCTTGGCGGTGACCGACTCGAACGGATACAGGTTGAGCACCAGTAGATCGATCGGCGCGATGCCGTGTTCGGCCATCACCGCCTCATCGATGCCGGCGCGGCCGAGCAGGCCGCCATGCACCAGCGGATGCAGGGTCTTGACGCGGCCGTCCATCATTTCCGGGAAACCGGTCAGGTCGGCGACGTCCTTGACCGGCAGGCCGGCGTCGCGGATCGCCTTGGCGGTGCCGCCGGTGGACAGCAGCTCGACCTTGCGCGCCACCAGCGCGCGGGCCAGGTCGACCAGGCCGGTCTTGTCGGAAACGGAGAGCAGGGCCCGGCGCACGGGCAGGAAATCGGAGGCCATGAGTGAGGGAACAGTCGTTGCGGGGCAGCCGATATTGTAGGCTGCGCCAGCGCTCGAATGGACTCAACCACTGGTATGGCCTCGATCTATGCTCTGAAAGGACGCTTCCAGGACCTGCTGCGGCCCATGGTCGGCGCGCTGTACCGCCGCGGCATCAGCGCCAACCAGGTGACGCTCATCGCCGCAGCGGTGTCGGTGATGGTGGCCGCGGTGGTCTACCGCGCCGGCGCCAGCTGGCCGCTGCTGTATCTGTTGCTGCCGCTGTGGATGCTGCTGCGCATGGCGCTCAATGCAGTGGATGGCATGTTGGCGCGCGAGTTCGGCCAGCAGTCGCGCCTGGGCGCCTACCTCAACGAGCTGTGCGATGTGGTGGCCGATGCGGCGCTGTACTTGAGTCTGCTCGGCGTGCCCGGCGTGGGCGCGCACTGGCTATGGATCTTTGCGCTGCTGGCTGCGCTGACCGAATACACCGGCGTGCTCGGGCTGATGGTCGGTGCCAGTCGCCGTTACGACGGGCCGATGGGCAAGAGCGACCGCGCCTTCGTGATCGGCGTGGTGGGGGTCGGCCTGGCCTGCGGGCTGCTGGGCGCGCGCGGCGTCACCTGGGTCGCCATTGCCTTGAGTCTTGCCTGCAGTGCCACGGTGTGGCGGCGGGTGCGCGCCGGGCTGGCCGAGGCAGCGGCGCGCTGACCGACATCGCGACGCGCCGTGCGCTGCCGCGTCTCATTGGCGCTGCACGGCCTTCACTTTTTCTCACTGATTTCAGGATGATCCGATGCGTGATGTCGTAGAGCGCGAATTCGCCAGTTTCGACGGTGCGCAGCTGTTTTATCGGCACTGGCCGGCGCAGCTGGCAGGTGCTGCACCCAAGGCGGTGGTGCTGCTGCATCGCGGGCATGAGCACTCCGGCCGGGTGATGCATCTGGCCGAAGAATTGAATCTGCCCGATGCGCAATTCTTTGCCTGGGACGCGCGCGGCAATGGCCGCTCGCCGGGCGTGCGCGGCGATGCAACGGGCTTCGATGCACTGGTGCGCGATCTGGACAGCTTCATCGCGCATCTGGGCACCACGCACGGCATCGCGGTGCAGGACATCGCGGTGATCGCGCAGAGCGTGGGCGCGGTGGTTGCGGCCACCTGGGTGCACGATTACGCCCCGCCGCTGCGCGCGTTGGTGCTGGCCTCGCCGGCGTTCAAGGTCAAGTTGTACGTGCCGTTCGCACGGGCCGGGCTGGCGCTGATGCATGCGTTGCGCGGCAATTTCTTCGTCAACAGCTACGTCAAGCCGCAGTGGCTCACCCACGATGCGCAACGCGTGGAAAGCTACCGCACCGACCCGCTGATCACCCGTCCGATCTCGGTGCGCGTGCTGCTGGGTCTGTATGCAGCAGCCGACCGTGTGGTGGCCGATGCGCAGGCGATCACCGTGCCGACGCAACTGCTGGTGTCCGGCTCGGACTTTGTGGTGCATCGCGGCCCGCAGGATCGGTTTTACGAGAACCTGCGCTCGCCGATCAAGCAGCGGCATTGGCTGCCCGGTTTCTTCCACGACACCCTGGGCGAGCGCGACCGCGCGCTGGCCATCGCGCCCATTCGCAGCTTTATCGAAGCGCGTTTCGCACAGCCGCCAGTGCGTGCGGACTTGCGCGATGCGCATCGCGCCGGACCCAGCTTCGAAGAAGCCGAACGGCTGGCCTGGCCGCCGCAACGCAACAGCCTGCAGGACCTGCGCTGGCGCGGCGTGCGTGCCGGGTTGCGTCTGGGCGGCACGTTGTCCGAGGGCATTGCCTTGGGCCTGCAGACCGGCTTCGATTCCGGTAGCACGCTGGATTACATCTACCGTAACCAGGCGCGTGGACGTGGCCCGCTGGGGCGCATGATCGACCGCAATTATCTCGATGCGATCGGCTGGCGTGGCATCCGCATCCGTGGCGCGCATCTGGGCGAACTGCTGCGCGATGCGGCAGGCCGCTTGCGCCAGGCCGGCCTGCCGGTGCGCGTGCTCGATGTGGCCGCGGGCCATGGCCGTTACGTGCTGGAAGCACTGGGCAGCGGTACGCAACGTGCCGATGCCATCGTGCTGCGCGATTTCAGCCCGCTCAACATCACCCAGGGCGGTGCGCTGATTGGCACGCTCGGCGCCGGCGACATTGCCCGCTTCGAACAAGGCGATGCGTTCGACCCGGCCGCCTTGGCCGCGGTGCAGCCGGCGCCCACCCTGGCGGTGGTGTCGGGGTTGTACGAACTGTTTGCCGACAACGACCAGGTGGCGCGCTCGCTGGCCGGCCTGGCCGCTGCGGTGCTGCCAGGCGGCTATCTGCTCTACACCGGCCAGCCGTGGCATCCGCAGCTGGAATTCATCGCGCGCGCGCTCACCAGTCACCGCGATGGCGTGGCCTGGGTGATGCGCCGACGCAGCCAGCAGGAGATGGATGCGCTGGTGGAGGCGGCAGGCTTTCGCAAGGTGGCGCAGCGGATCGATGCATTCGGCATCTTCACCGTATCGATGGCGCAGCGGATCGACGCATGACGCACGGCGCGCGTCCGAGCGGTCGTGCCGCGCTGTGGTTGGCGCTCCTGGGGCCGTTTTTCTTCCTCAGTTATGGCCTGGCCAATACGCTGGCCGGGCGTGCGGTACAGGTGCCGTCGGTGGTGTTCGGCTGGGAACACGGTATGCCGTTCTGGCCGTGGACCATCGTGCCGTATTGGACGATCGATCTGTTCTACGCCGCCTCGTTCTTCGTCTGCCGGACCCGCCGCGAACTGGATACGCATGCGCTGCGTTTGCTCAGCGCGCAAGTGCTGTGCGTGGCCTGTTTTGTGCTGTGGCCGTTGCGGTATAGCTTCGTGCGCCCGGACACGGACGGTGTGTTCGGCTGGTTGTTCGCCGTGCTGCTGGGCTTCGATAAGCCGTTCAATCAGGCGCCGTCGCTGCACATCGTGTTGCTGGTGGTGCTGTGGGTGCGTTACGCGCAGCATCTGTCCGGTGTGTGGCGCTGGCTGTTGCACGGTTGGTTCGGCTTGATCGGCGTGTCGGTGTTGACCACCTATCAACACCATT
This sequence comes from Xanthomonas sp. NCPPB 4467, assembly GCF_041475665.2. Lineage (NCBI taxonomy): Bacteria > Pseudomonadati > Pseudomonadota > Gammaproteobacteria > Lysobacterales > Lysobacteraceae > Xanthomonas > Xanthomonas sp. NCPPB 4467. Next base: position 712,608 of record NZ_CM191260.1, read on the forward strand.
TTCTGGATATTCCCACCGGCCTTGCCGCGGGTTGGCTGTGCGTGTGGCTGTGGCCGGAGCGGATCGCCGCACCGTTTGCGCAGGCGCACCTGGCGCGCGATCCGCGGCGTTGGCGTTTGGCCGCGTTGTACCTGGTCGGTGCAGTCGCCAGCGCCGTGGCGGCGGTGTACATCGGCGGCGTCGGGTTGTGGATGCTGTGGGTGAGCCTGTCGCTGGGCCTAGTCGCGCTGAACTATGCACTGCTTGGTGCGCTCGGCTTTCAGAAACGCGCCGATGGTGGCTTGAGCCTGGCCGCGCGTTGGTTGTATGCGCCGTATCTGCTGGCGGCCTGGTGCAACTCGCGGCGATGGACGCGCCGCGACCCGCTGCCGCGCGTGGTCTGCGATGGCGTGTGGCTGGGCCGCATTCCGCTGCCCGGCCAGCGCGCTGCATTCGCCGTAGTGGTGGACGTCAGTGCGGAGTTGTCCTTGTACGCAGCGTGTGCGCACGACCGCACGCTGCCGATGCTGGATCTGGTGGCGCCCACGCCCGCGCAGCTACGCGCCGCCGCCGACGCGATCGAGGCCGCGCGCGTGCATGGCCCGCTGCTGGTGTGCTGCGCACTGGGCTACTCGCGCAGCGCCGCCAGCGTTGCGACCTGGTTGGTGCGCAGTGGCCGCAGTAACGATGTGGACGCGGCCATCGCGCAACTGCGTACCGCGCGCGCTTCGATCGTGCTGGGCGCACAGCATCGCGCTGCCATTGTGGCGGCGTGCACGGGTCAGCTAGAGAACGACGGCGTGGCCATGCGGAGCCTCCAATGAATACCTCCCCGATGACCTTGGCAGCCATGCGCGCGGTGTTGCGCCAGGGCGCGGCACTGGACCGGTTCTCGTTGCTGCTGCTGGCCGCCGCGATTGCCTTGCTGGGTGTTGCCGAAGCGCCGCCATCGATACAACTGAGCTTTGCGCTCAGTGCAGCGGCCGGGCTGATGCAACGCTATTGGGCATTCCGCGTCGGCCTGGATGTCGACCTGCTGGAAGCCGTGATCGCGCAGATCGCACGCGGCAACGACGAGACACAGGCTGCGCAACAACTCGACACGGCCCTGCATGCCATCGGCCTGCGCGCGACGCTGCCGCCCACCCGCGATTGGTCGGCGCGCTGGAGCGGCATGCGCCGCTTGCTGCGCTGGCAACTGGTGAGCGTGGCGGCGCAGTTGCTGTGGATGGTCGCAGCACTGGCACTGCGGGTGTTCGGATGAGCAACGCGCACGCCTCCGGTCAGCCCGAACCGATGCAGGCCACCGCGGCGCAGTTGGCGCTGTGGCAGCGCTTGCAGGCGTATCGTTTCGGCAGCGATGCCGATGCGTTGCCGGCGTTCGTGCGGCGTGTCGCCAAGCAGGCCCACTGCAGCGTGGCGCAGGCGCAGCTGGCGGTGGACGAATACCGACGGTTCTGTTTTCTGGCCTGCAGCGACACCCACGATGTCACGCCCAGCCCCTTGGTCGATCAGGTCTGGCACACCCATCTCACCGACACCCGCGAGTACTGGCAGCAGTTCTGCCCGCAGGTGTTGCAGACCACGCTGCATCATCAGCCCGGACGTGGCGACAGCGATGACGCTGCGCGTTTCCAGACGCAGTATTGGCAGACCCTGGAGCGGTACAGCACGCACTTCGGCGCGCCGCCGACGCAGGTCTGGCCACCGCCGCAGCCTGCAGCCACGCCGGCGCAGCAGCACGATGCCGAAGCCAGCTTGCGCGCCCTGCGCGGCGAGCCGATGCGCGCGCGGCGCGGTGCCGGCCTCGGCACGCTGCTGGTGTGGGCCGTGGCGACGCTGGTGATTGGCGTGGTTGCCGGCAACGGGGAGGCTGCCTCGCCGCTGCACTGGCGCGGCAGCAGTTTTCTGGCGGTGTTTGTGGTGGGCATCGGCCTGGCCTGGTCGGCTTCGGCGTGGTTGCGCCGCCAGTTGCGCAGCATCGGACGCACCTCGCCGGTGCACGCGGTCGATACGATGGAACTGGCCTGCCTGAGCGGTGGCGCCGGGCGTGTGGCCGATCTGCTGTTTGCCCGCTTGCTGGCCTGCGATGCGGTGCATCTGCAGCGCGATGAAGATGCGCAGGCGCGCAAGTGGCTGCATTGCGACCCCACCGTTGCAGTGCCGGCGGCGCTGCAACCGGCACTGCAGTGCGTGCGCGATGGAGAGGATCCGGTGCTGGCATGGCAGACGCTACGCACGCTGGCCGCACCGGTGCAGCAGCGGCTGATCGACAAGGGCTTGCTGCTGGATCGGCGTATGGCGCTGCTGGTGCGCGGGATAAGCGCCGTGCCGGTGGCCGCACTGTGGACCCTGGGCGCGTGCAAGCTGGTGATCGGGCTGCAAGGGGGGTATCCGGTGGGCTATCTGCTGGCGTTGATGGTGCTGGTCAGCATGGTGCTGCTGGGGTTTTTACTGGTGCCGGTGCGCCGCAGCGGGGCCGGCGACGCTCGCCTGCGCGAGCGCAGGTCGAAAGTCCGGCCCGATGCGGCGCGCACTGGCAACGACCCCGGCGAAGCGGTGGCGTTGTACGGCACCGTCGCCTTGGTTGGCACGCCCTGGGTGAGCTACCACACGCTGCGCGCGCCAACGACCAGCACCACCGACAGCAGCGGCAGCAGTTGCGGCGGTGGCGGCGATAGTGGGGGAGACGGTGGCGGTGGATGTGGTGGTTGCGGTGGAGGAGGCGACTGATGCAACGCAAGCAGACCCTGTTGCAACGACGCCAGCGCTGGGCACGCGCCTTGCGCGGACGCGGCGCCACACCCAATGGCGTGTCGTGGGCCGGCATCGCCTTCGCCGCGCTGGCCGCGGTGATGTTCTACATCGCCTTGAGCGCACCGGCGCGCGAAGGCGCCGCCCCCCTGCTGCTGGCCTTGCTCGGCCTGCAGGGGCGGCTGTGGTGCAACCGCCTGGATGGCGTGCTGGCGCGACAGGCGCGGCTGGTGTCGCGCGCCGGCGAGGTCTACAACGATGCGCCGGACCGGCTGTCGGATGTGCTGGTCTGCGTCGGGCTGGGCTACGGCTTGCAGGCCAGCGTGCCGTGGGCCGCGCAACTGGGCTGGGCGGCGGCAGTGTGCTGTGTGGCCACCGCCTACGTGCGCATGCTCGGCCTGGCCTGTGGCACCGCCGAGCCACGGCAGGGGCCGATGGCGCGCGTGCAGCGCATGCACTGGTTGTCGCTGATGACCGTGCTGGCGATGCCGCTGCAGTGGATGGGCCAGCCGCGCAGCGCGGCCTGGGTGTTGATCGGCGCGCTGGCGGTGTTGATCGCCGGTGCGGTGCTGACGGTGGTGCTGCGGCTGCGCATGATCGTGCGCACATTGGAGTGGACATGATTGCCCGTTTGATCGCGCGCGCCTGCAGCGGCGCCATCCGTACCTTGACCGGCGCGCGCGCCTTGTGGCGCGGCTGTGCACCGTCCAATGAGCGCCGCGTGTATTACGGCAACCACGCCAGCCATGGCGATTTCGTGCTGATCTGGTCCTCGTTGCCGGCCAGCCTGCGCCACGAAGTGCGCCCGGTGGCCGCGGCCGATTACTGGCAACGCACCGCGTTGCGGCGCTATCTGATCCATGCGGTGTTCAATGGCGTGCTGGTCGAACGCAACCCGGCGCAACGCACCCGCGACCCGATCCAATGCCTGTGCGACGCGGTGGATGCCGGCGATTCGCTGATCCTGTTTCCCGAAGGCACGCGTAACCCGGACGAAGGCCTGCTGCCGTTCAAGAGCGGGCTGTATCACCTGGCGCGGCAACGCCCGGAACTGGAGTTCGTGCCGGTGTGGATCGACAACCTCAAACGCGTGATGCCCAAGGGCAAGTGGTTGCCGCTGCCGTTGTTGTGCACCACCACGTTTGGCGCACCGTTGCGGCTGGATGCCGATGAAGACAAGGACGCGTTCCTGGCGCGCGCACGCGCGGCGCTGCTGGCGTTGTCGCCGGACCAACTGGAGGCGCGCGCATGAATCCGTATGCCTTCAGCGGGCAGTTGCAGCAGTCCTCGATGCATCAGCAGACGCTGTGGTTATTCAGCGGTATCGCACTGGTGCTGATCATCGCCACGCTGATTTCCGAAACGCTGCGTTGGCGTGCGCGCGAACGCCCGAGCGCGGTGCTGGACAACCTGGTGGCGCGGATCCGTGCGTGGTGGGTCATGGCGGGGGTGGTCGGCATCGCGTTCGTGTTCGGGCGCGCCGGTGTCATCGGCTTGTTCGCACTGGTGTCGTTGTTCGCGCTGCGCGAGTTCATCACCCTGACACCGACGCGGCGCGGCGATTACTACGCGTTGTTGGCCGCGTTCTACATCGTGCTGCCGTGGCAATACGGGCTGGTGTGGACCGGCTGGTACGGCATGTACACGCTGCTGATTCCGGTCTACGCATTCTTGGTGTTGCCGATCCTGGCCACCATCGGCGGCGATACCACGCGCTATCTGGAACGCACTGCCAAGGTGCAGTGGGGCTTGATGATCAGCGTGTTCTGTATCTCGCACGTGCCCGCATTGCTGAATCTGGAAATCCCCGGATATGCCGGGCGCAATCTGTTGTTGATCGCGTTCCTGGTGATCGTGGTGCAGTCGTCGGACGTGTTGCAGTACGTCTGGGGCAAGTTGGCCGGCCGCCATCTGATCGCGCCGAAATTGTCGCCGTCCAAAACGGTGGAAGGCTTCATTGGCGGCGTGCTGTCGGCCAGCCTGCTCGGCATGGCGCTGTGGTGGATCACCCCGTTCGCGCCGTGGCACGCGTTCGCGCTGGCGCTGGTGGCCAATCTGATGGGGTTCTTTGGCGGCCTGGTGATGTCGGCGATCAAACGCGATCGCGGCATCAAGGACTGGGGCCACATGATCGAAGGCCACGGCGGCGTGCTGGATCGGCTGGACTCGGTGTGCTTTGCCGCACCGGTGTTCTTCCATCTGATCCGCTACGGCTGGGCATAACGCTGCCCAAAGACATGGCTCATGTCGCAGGTCAGCGACGCTGCACCGTTCTTGCGATTCCCCAATCCCGATTGCCGATCTACGTCAGCCCGTACTCTTTCAGCTTCTTGCGCAAGGTAGCCCGGTGGATGCCCAGCATCGCCGCGGCGCGGCTCTGGTTGCCTTCGCAGTGATTGAGCACTTCGACGAACAACGGGATCTCCATTTCGCGCAGCACGATTTCGTACACATCGTCCGCGTCGCTGCCGTCCAGATCGCGTAGGTAACGGCGAACGGACTGGGCCACGTGTTCGCGCAGCGGCGACTTCGGGGCGCCACGACTGGTGTCAGGACGAGAGGGGGCTGCGTTCAAAGAAAGTTCCCAGTGTCACGAGGCCGGGGCGCGGGCCGGCGAGGGGGAGTGAGTCTAGCGCGTGACCTCACCGCTCGCCACGCCCACGTGGCTATCGGACGAGGTTGTGTCCGCTTAGCGGAAGTCGAAACTGAAGGCAGCGGTACTGGCAGCCGGTTCGCGTACCCGAAACGCCACCTGCACGGCCTGACCCGGCGCCAGCGTGTCGTGCTCGGCTGGCGCCTGGCCCAGATACTCCTGCGGCGACAGCACCCGGGTGCCGATCACCCGCCCATCGGCATCGGACAGCGACAGCTGCAACCAGGGCCAGGCCTGCGCCCAGGGCGCATCGTTGCGGAAGCTGGCCTGGATCTGCAGCACGCCGGACACGCCCGGCAGCGGGCGCACATCGCGATTGAGCAGGGTCAGCGCGGCCGGTTCGCGCCACGCCGGCAGCGTGCAGCGCACCACCGCACAGGCGCTGGCCACCAGCGGCCGCCAGCGTGCGTCGCCGGCCAGATGCGCACGGTCGGCGATGACGATCTGCAGACCCAGCAACCCGGCCAGCCCGAACAACAGCGCCCACTGCCGCCCGCTGGCGCGCAGCCGCGGGCGGCTGAGCCCGCGGCGCGCGAAGGCAGGCGCTGCCACCGCGGGCACGGGCAAGGGATGCAATTGCGCGGCGTGGGCGCGCGCCTCGCTGGCGGCGGTGTGGCGCTGCGCGTGGGCTGCGATGTCGGTAGCGGACGTGGCGTTGCCGCCGGTATCGAGCGCCTCACTGTCCTGCCGGTCTGCGGCGTCGCGTTCGATGTCTGATGCGGTGTTGGCAGCGGACGCGTATGACGCCTCGTCTGCCGCCTGCCGCTCCACCGGCAGCTGCGGCGCCTCGCGTTCATCGGGCGCGGTTTCCTGCAGCTCTGCGTCGTCTGCAGCAGCTCTGCCATGTTCGCTGGTCAGTGGCGTCGTCTGCGGCAGCGCGGCGTGCGGTGCGACCACGACCGGCGCGCTCGGTGCAGCGACCTCGGGCGCAGACGGCGCCGGCACCGGGTGCAGCACGGGCGCAGCTGGCGTTTCAGCCGCGGGCATCGGCACTACCGGCTCTGCAGGCGCGGTAGCCGGCAGCACCGGCGCTTGAATCAACGTCGGTGCAGGCGGCGTGGCCCGCAGAAAGGTGGCAAGGGGGCGGCGCGGTGGCGGAGTCTCTGACATCGGCAGGCGTGCAGCGGGAAGACCGCTATTCAACCACGTGCGCAGCGATGGGCGAATGTCCGGACGGGGAAGTGCGACGCGTACTCACTGGCGCAGCGCCTTGGCAACGATGCGGCGACGTTACCGAGGACTAGATCCACGGAAGTGGCCGTACGCCCAAGCGAAGCGCCAACACCACCGCAGCTCACGTCACAGCGCAGCAAACCCGCTGTTGCGATTCCCGATTCCCCACTCCCGATTCCCAGCCTCACCGCCTGCGCCGCGTCTTGCCCTCGGCCAGCAACAGATCCAGCAACCCGCTGCGCTGACGCGGTGCCAGGGTGTCGAAGCGGGCCAGCAGTACGCGTTGCTGGTCGTCCAGGCGGCGGTACTGGGCCGGTTCCTCGGCAATGGCCGACACCGGCGGGCCGAACACGCGCTCGCCACGGCCGGTGGCCAGGTATTCGAACGCCATGCCGCTGCGCTTGGCCAGGCCGATCAGGTTCTCCACCGACGGGGCGGTGCCTTCGGCCATTTCCCACTGCGCCACCGCGCTGCGGGTAACGCCCAACTCGCCGGCCAGAGCTTCCTGGGTCAGCTTGGTGAAGCTGCGGGCTTCGCGTACTCGTTCGTACAGCTTGCTCACACGGCACCGGATGGGAGGCAGGCAGGGCCGGGAGATATAGCCCTAGCAGCGCTTGGAGATAGTTCGTATGTCTTTCATATCGGCATATGTTTGCGATACTGTCGCAACGACGTCGAGGATGTGATCGCAGCGAACTCAAGGAGGATGTTCATGGTCGAGCCTGTCACTCCAAAACCTGGCCATCGTGGCCACACACCGCCGCCGCGCGCGCCGTGGCCCGCCCATTCGCCGCTGGATCCGGCGGTCGCGCGGTTTCGCGGAGCGCCCTGCTATCAGGTCTGGCGACGCGAGCAGGACTGGGTCGCCATCGTCGAAGGCGTGCACTGGTCGGCCGCGCTGGCGCCGCGGGTCTGGGCGTTGCGTTATCGGCACTGGCCGTTGCTGGGGGTGGGGGCGACGCTCGCTGGTGTTGCCGCAGGCGTGGCGTTGGCCGGCGCGCACACGTGGTCGGCGGGCGCCTGGATGGCGCTGTTGCTGGCCGAGTTGGGGTTGCGCGTGGGTGCGGCCCGGCAGGCCGGGCGCTGGCGTAATGCGGCGTTACAGCGTGCCGGCTGGCAGGCGGTGACCCGCCTGCGTGCGATCAGCGTGGCCGATGCGGTGACCACTGCGCAGATCCGCGCCGGTCGCCCGCAGCGGTGAGCAAACCACGATCAGCTGCGGCGAACGCCCTCGATGCGCATCCAGTCTTCGTCGCGTTCGCAACGCAGTTGATCGAACCAGGGCGCGTAGCGCTGCAGTAGGTCGTCTTCCTGGCCGTGCAGGATGCCCGACAGGGCAATGCGGCCGCCCGGCGCCACGCGCGCGGCCAGGGTGTCGGCCAGCGCATCCAGCGCCGAGGCAAGGATGTTCGCGACCACCACCGGGTAGCTCTGCACCGGTTCGTCCTGCGGTAGATACACCGCCAGCTGCGTGGCCACGGCATTGCGCTCGGCATTGTCGGCCGTTGCCAACAGCGCCTGCGGGTCGTGGTCCACCCCGACGGCGCTGGCCGCGCCCAGTTTCAGCGCGGCGACCGCCAAAATGCCCGAACCGCAGCCGAAGTCGAGCACGCTGCGGCCTTGCAGCTCGCCGCTGCCGGCCAGGCTGTCCAGCCAGCGCAGGCACAGCGCGGTGGTCTGGTGCGTGCCCGACCCGAACGCCAGGCCCGGATCCAGCCGCACCACGGCGGCCTCCGGCATGTTGGCCTCCTCGGGCAGGTCGTGATTCCACGGCACGATGAAGGTGCGCGCACCGAACTGCATCGGCTTGAACAGATCCATCCAGGCACGTTCCCAGTCGCTGTCCTCGACCATGCGCAGCGCCACCTGGCTCCAGTCCAGCTCCGGGTCGAACGCGTCCAGCGCCGCAAGCACCTCCAGCGCGTCGCTCTCGCCATCGAACAGCGCGGTGAGCACCAGCGCATTCCAGAGCGGCATCTCGCCCACGCCGGGCTCCAGGATGGCGCGCTCGTTGCTGGTATCGGCATCGGCATCGAGCAGGGTCACCGCCAGTGCGCCGACCTCCTCCAGCGCGGTCTGGAAGCGGGGCTGGGTGGTATCGGAGCAGGGCAGGGTCAGTTCAAGGAACGGCATCGTGGCAGTCGGCAATCGTCAAGGCGTGCATCGTAGACGATTCGTGCCGGCGGGCTGACACGGTGCCCCAGGCGGGGCGCACGGTTTGGTGGAAGGTGGCGGTCCATGTATCAGGTAGAAACCCGCGAGCGCGCCGGTATCGTGATGTATCCACAGGCGAGACGCGTGCTGGATGCGGCATCCGGATCGCGATGCGACCAGATGCACTCAGCGCGAGCAGCAGACACATCGCACTGAGCGCGCTCGCGCACCGGCTGCCACGCATTCGGTTTGTCAGGTAGAAACCCGCGAGTGCGGCGCCATCGCGACGTGTCCACATGCAATACGTACGCTGCACACGCACACGCACACCCACCACGACCAGGACCAGGACCAGGACCAGGACCAGGACCAGAATCGCGATGCGGCCAGACATCCGCAGCGCGCACGCAACAGGCGCATTGCACGAAGAGCGCCAAGAAGCGCAGCGAGCGGCTGACAGGCGGATCTGGGCGCCGCGCAGACACCGGCGTGTACGCGTTGTGCCTGCCGCACCAGCACTGGTCGCGCCCGTTTGGTGGTCCCGTAGTCGTTTTTATCGGTCGCGCTCGCCATCACTGCTGGCATTGCCTGTCGGTACCGCACGCACCGGCCGCGCTCGCTCGCCAGCCGCTGCCTGCACAGCCGGGTGCTAGACTCCGCGCCGTCGCTGCGGGCGTCTTCCGCAGCTGGGTTGCCGCCGTCATGCCGCTTGTCCGTGCCCGCCATCTCTGGCTGTTGCTCGCTCCCGTCGCGCTCGCGGCGGGAGCCTGGTGGCAGCTGCGCGCGCAACCGACGGCGCTCGCCACTGCCGTGCCTGCCGTCAGCGCCACTTCCGCGCGCGTGGCTGTTGCAACGCCAGTGCGCCACGCCTCTTCCGAACGCGGCAACGCGCTGCAGCTGCCGTATCGCGATGCGGTGGATGCGCAGCGGGATCTGTATCGCTACGCACAGCAGTTGCAGCAACAGGTGCGTGCCGGCGATGCGCAGGCCGGCTGGCGGTTGAGCCGCGTCTACGATTACTGCGCGCCGTATGCGTCCAGCCCGGCCGGTTACGCCGCCGATAGCGAGTGGATCGCCGCGCACCAGACCCCGGGCGTGGCGGCGATGCATGCCGCGCGCGACCGGGTGGCGCAGCGCTGCGTCGGCTTTGCCCCCGGCGATGGGCTGGGTCCGCGCCTGGTTGCGCAGCAGCGGCTGAGCGCGGCGCGCGGCGGTAGCCTGGCCGCCGAAGCCGCGTTGCTGGCCCTGGGCGAACCGTTGCAGGCAACGCCCACCTACAAGCGCGCGCTGGTGCGCCGTGTGCTGGCCTCGCGCGACCCGGAGGCCTATCTGGCCCTGGCGCCGGCGATGGGTGCGCGTGCCATCGGCGATGACAGTCTGCAAGGGTATGTGGCCGGCGATCAGTTCGCCGAACTCGCCTGGCAGGTGGCCGCATGCCGCCTGGGCCTGGACTGCAGTGCCGATAGCACGTTGGTCACCAGTTATTGCGCCAATGCGGGCATCTGCTCGCGCGAGGGCGCGCAGGATTTTGTGTCGTTCGTATTCGACGCCGCGGTATCGCGGCAGGGAGCAGACAGCGTGGATGAGATGGTCGATCGATTGGTGTCCGATCCGGGAGCGCAGTCATGAATTACCGTCGGTTGGCGCATGGCGCCAAGTTCTGGTTCTGGGTGGCATTGTTCGTGGCGTATTCGGCCGCGGCGGTGGGCATCGTGATGATCGATACCGCCGATCACCGCTACCAGTCGCTGTCGATCAAATCGACCACGGTCGGTGCCGACGAGCAGCAGCGACGGCATGGCGCCAGCCAGGTGGCCGCGGTATATCGCGCCAGCAGCGCGATGCCGTTCTCCACCTTGTCGGCGGGCTCGACGTTTCAAGTGGTCTGGCCGGATGGCTCTACCGAAACCATGATGGTGGTGGATCCGTCATCGTCCAGCGGCATCGTGCCGGTGCCGGGCAGCCAGCAGGCGCCTGCGCCGCCGCGTTGAATGGTGTTGCCGACAGCACGGTGGTTCGATCGCTGCGTTATCGTGGCGGCACCGCGCGCATCGCTGGGGATGATCGGTTTTCCACGACGCTGACTCTGCCGATGCCCGTGCGTTTGCGTGGCATGCCAACGCCAAACAGCTCCGCTTGCAGGCAGCGCATGCCACACACGCTTCCAATCACGTCTTGGTCTACACAGCACTGTCGCAACACCGCTAATGCAGCGATCGTGCAGACATAGCAAAAAAGCCCGGTTTCCCGGGCTTTTTTATTGCCATCGATGACGCTTGCGATCAGGTCAGCGCAATCGACTTGTTCTTGCGCTCGGCCAGGCGTTTTTCCAGGTAGTGGATGTTCTGCCCACCGGCCTGGAAGCCCTTGTCGCGCATGATGCGCTGCTGCAACGGGATGTTGGTCTTGATGCCGTCCACCACCATCTCGCTCAGCGCCACGCGCATGCGCGCGATCGCGGTTTCGCGGTCGGGCCCGTGCACGATCAACTTGCCGATCATCGAGTCGTAGTTCGGCGGCACCTTGTAGCCGGCATAGATGTGCGTATCCACGCGCACACCCGGGCCACCTGGCGGATGGAAGGCGGTGATCAGGCCCGGGTTGGGCATGAAGGTTTCCGGGTCTTCGGCATTGATGCGGCACTCGATCGCATGCCCGCGCAGCACGATGTCGCTCTGCTTGATGCTGAGCTTGTGGCCGGCGGCGATGCGCAGCTGCTCGCACACCAGATCGATACCGGTGATGCGCTCGGTGACCGGGTGCTCCACCTGGATACGGGTGTTCATTTCGATGAAGTAGAAACGCCCACCTTCGAACAGGAATTCGAAGGTGCCCGCGCCGCGATAACCGATGCGGATGCAGGCATCCACGCAGACCTTGCCGATTTCAGCGCGCAGTTCTTCGGTGATGCCCGGTGCCGGCGCTTCTTCCACCACTTTTTGATGGCGGCGCTGCATCGAACAATCGCGTTCGCCCAGATGGATCGCACCGCCCTGGCCATCGGCGAGCACCTGGATTTCCACGTGACGCGGATTTTCCAGGAACTTCTCCATGTAGACCTGATCGTTGCTGAAAGCGGCCTTGGCTTCGGACTTGGTGGTTTCGATCGCCGCCTTCAACGCCGCTTCCGAATGCACCACGCGCATGCCGCGCCCACCGCCGCCACCGGCAGCTTTGATGATCACCGGGTAGCCGATCTCGCGCGCCACCTTGGTGTTGGCCACGATGTCATCGCCCAGCGGGCCGCCCGAGCCAGGCACGCACGGCACGCCGGCGGCCTTCATCGCACGGATCGCTTCCACCTTGTCGCCCATCAGGCGAATGGTGTCGGCCCTGGGGCCGATGAAGATGAAACCGGATTCTTCTACGCGCTCGGCAAAATCGGCGTTTTCCGACAGGAAGCCGTAGCCGGGATGGATGGCCTGCGCATCGGTGACCTCGGCCGCAGCGATCAACGCCGGGATATTGAGGTAACTGTCGCTGGACGCGGCCGGGCCGATGCACACCGACTCATCGGCCATGGCCACGTGCTTGAGGTTGCGGTCGACCGTGGAATGCACCGCGACCGTGCGGATGCCGAGCGTATGGCACGCGCGCAGGATGCGCAGCGCGATTTCGCCTCGGTTGGCAATGACGACTTTATCTAGCATGGGAATAGGGAGTCGGGAATGGGGAATGGGTAGATGCGGGCATCATGGTGCGGCTCCACGTCTGCGTAAGGCATTCATCAATGCGGTGAGCTTGGCGAAGACCTGGTCGACCTGCTGGCTGACGATGTCTTCGTCTTCGATGTTGCTATAGCCCAGTCGTCCGGCGATCTGGACCTGTGTATCCAGTTCGGAGAGCGAGCCGCGCGCAATCGAGAGAAACCGCGCGTAATCGGGGGTGGAGCGTCTCGCCGCACCTTCGGCGATATTCGACGGAACGCTGACGGCCGCACGGCGCAATTGCGCTATCAGGCCGTAGCGTTCCTGCTCGGGAAAGAACTCGGTGAACCGATGGATCATTTCGACAAGCTCCATGGAATCGCGCCACGCCTCAAGACGTTCGTGAGGCCGCTTTGCCGATTCCCGATTCTCCACTCCCGATTCCCGGCCGCTCAGCCAATCACAAACAGCGGCTGATCGAATTCCACCGGCTGACCGGTTTCGCCGAGGATGGCGACGATGGTGCCGGAGACGTCGGCTTCGATCGGGTTGAACATCTTCATCGCCTCGATGATCGCCAGGGTGTCGCCGGCCTTGACCGCCTGGCCCACGGTGACGAAGGCCGGTTTGTCGGGGGAGGGCGAGGTGTAGAACGTGCCGACCATCGGCGCGCGCAGCACATGGCCTTCCGGCAACGCGGCAACCTGCTTTGCGCCGCCGGTGGAGGCTTCGGTGGGCGATTGCATCGGCATGGAGGCCGCTTGCGGCGGCGCGGCGGGGGCCGGTGCGTACTGCTGCATCGGCGCGCTCACCACCTGGGTGCCCTTGGGCACACGCGCCAGACGCACGCTTTCTTCGCCTTCCTTGATCTCGATTTCGGCGAGATTGGATTCTTCGAGCAGGTCGATCAGTTTCTTGATTTTGCGGAGATCCATAAGGGCCTCTTGAGGTGAATCGGTGGAGAGTGTCGGCGGGGTGCCGGCGGAATGGAGTCAGACCGTCGGCGTGGGCGCCGTGGTCGTTGCTGCAGGTGTCATACGTCGCGCTCCAGGCGCGCGATCGCTGCTTCCAGCGCCAGCCGGTAGCTGTCTGCGCCGAAGCCGCAGATCACGCCGTCGGCCTTGTCGCTGAGATAGCTGTGGTGGCGAAACGGCTCGCGCGCATGCGGATTGGACAGATGGATCTCCACGAACGGCAGGCCCACGCCAAGCAGCGCGTCGCGCAGCGCCACCGAGGTGTGGGTGAAGGCGGCCGGGTTGATCAGGATGTAGGCGGTGCCGTCCTCGCGGGCGGCGTGAATCCGCTCCACCAGCACATGCTCGGCGTTGGACTGCAGGCAGGCCAACGTGTGTCCGGCCGCCTGCGCGCGGTCCACCAGGGCCGCATCGATCTGCGCCAGCGTGGTGCGCCCGTAGACCTCCGGCTCGCGGGTACCGAGCAGGTTGAGGTTGGGGCCATGCAGCAGCAGCAGGTGGGCCATGAGATCCAGCAGAGCGGAAAGGCCAGAAGTCTGCGCGATGTGGGCGATGCTGTCCAGATAGCAGAAGTTATGCGTGTTTTAAACGATTGATTGAAAGTGCCCGGTGGTTGCGGCCAGTGCGAGTGCTGGCGGGCATCCGGGCCGAACAGGTCCGGTTCGAAGATCTGCCGCCTGCCCTGTGTGCAGTCGCTGCGCATCGTCAGGTATTCAGGCGCGACGCGCTGGTGTGCGGCAATTGGACGATGTGGCCAAGACTGCAGCTCTGCCGGTCTGCATGCCTGCATCCTCCATGGCCGCGCGTCAGGGTTCTGTGCCGGCGGCAGCAATTCGTGGTTCGGGTCTGCGCGCGCTGCCTCCCGCGATGGTCGATCGTCAGGGCGGCATGCTGCGGCAGTGGGCTGGGTGGGGTGTCGAAAGTCCCACCGCCAGCAAGGCCGCTGGTCGCTGCTGGCATGTCTGCGGGACCACCAACGGCAAGCGGATGCTCGCCGTCGGTCGCCGGATCTGCTTGCGCTCCGTAATGGCCTCTCAGCCTATGTCAGTGCAGCGCTCTGCGCAGCCTGGGAGTCGTTGCCGGGATTGGTGTGCCGCCCTGGATGCTTTCGTAGACCACCACATCCTTGCCCGCTTCTCGAAACGCGACTCACCGCGCCGCGCGCAACAACGCATCCTCGGTGATCGCATTGGTCAGCACCGTGGGCAGGATCGCCGGCGGGGCGCCGGGGCCGTAGACCACGTAGAGCGGCACGCCGACCGCCTGGTGCTGGTCGAGGAAGGTGCTGATGGCTGGGTCGACATTGGTCCAGTCGCCCTTCATGTAGACCGCATCGACGCGGCGCAGCGCGTCGCGGAATTCGGCGCCGCCCAGCACGTTCTTTTCGTTGGCCTTGCAGGTCACGCACCAGTCGGCGGTCATGTTGACGAACACCACGCGGTTGTCGGCGCGCAGGCGATCCAGCAGTTGCGGCGAAAATGCGACCGCCCCTTCGCTGGCGGCGGTGGCGGCCGGCAGGCGCAGGCGGGTGACGCCCACCACCGGCACGATGGCCAGCACCAGCATCACTGCGGCCAGGCGCATGCCCGTGCGGTTGCTGTTCCAGCGGCTGCGCTCGAAACACCACAGGCCCAACGCCAGCAGGGTGGCGCCGACCAACATCAGCGCCAACGCATCCACACCGCGTTGCTTGCCCAACACCCACAGCAGCCAGATCGCGGTGAGATACATCGGGAACGCCAGCACCTGCTTGAGCGTTTCCATCCACGCGCCGGGCGTGGGCAGGCGCCGCGCCAGCGACGGGATGAAGCCGATCAGCAGGAACGGCAGCGCCAGGCCCAGGCCCAGCGCCAGAAACACCAGCATCGCCAGCGGCGCAGGCGCAGTGAAGGCATAGGCCAGCGCGGTGCCCATGAACGGGGCGATACAGGGGCTGGCGACCACGCAGGCCAGCACGCCGGTGAAAAAGTCGCCCAACGGGCCATTACGCGCGGCCAGCGACTGGCCGATGCCGCCCAGATTGCTGCCCAGCGTGAACACGCCCGACAGGCTCAGGCCCACCGCAAACATCAGATACGCCAGCGCCGCCACAAACCACGGCTGCTGCAGCTGGAAGCCCCAACCGGCCGCCTGGCCGGCCGCACGCAGGGCGATCACCAGCCCGCCGATGGCGGCGAAGGACACCAGCACGCCCAGCGAATACCAGATGGCATGGCTGCGCGCGTGGCTGCGGCTCTCGCCGCTATGCGCCAGGCCCAGCACCTTCAGCGACAGGATCGGCAGCACGCACGGCATCAGGTTCAGCACCAGCCCGCCGAGCAGCGCCAGCGCCAGCATCGCCAGCAGGCCCTTGTCGGTGTGCGGCGGCTGGGTGCGCTGCGAGTTGTCGGCTGCCGCCGTCGGGGCGGGCTGCGTTGTGCTGTCCGGTGCCGTTGCAGGTGCCTCGGGCGGCGCCTGCCCGGCGGCCAGCGGCGAGATCATCAGCGGGGCGGCTTGCGCCTGGTTCTGCGGCGATACCGTGCCGGCCGGCAGGTCCAGCGTCACGCGGCGGGTCATCGGCGGGTAGCAGATGCCATCGGTCTGGCAGCCCTGGAAGGTGGCCACCAGGGTCACGCGCGCCGGGTCGGGATGCTCGCGCAGCAACGGCAAGGTGACTTCGGCCTGGTCGAAATACACCACCACATCGCCGAAATGTTCATCGCGATGGGTCTTGCCCTGCGGCCAGCGCGGCAGCCCGGTGCGCACGCCGCCGCTGCCTTCCACCGCCAGCGAGGTGCGGTCGCGGTAGAGGTAATAGCCGGGTGCCGGAGTGAAGCGCAGCAGCAGGCTGTTGCCGTCGCCGACGATGGCTTCGAAGGTAAAGGCCTGCTCGGCCGGCAGCGGCAGCGCATCCACGCCGGCGGTCTGGCCGGGCGCCCCGAACAGGCGCGGGCCGGGCGCGGTGCGTGGCACCAGTGCGCCCAGATTCTCGCGTTGCGGCGTGGGCGTGGGCGTAGCTGCACCAGCCGCTTGCGCGCCGGGCAGGGCCACGCGGATCTCGCGCCGCTGTGGCGGGTAGCACACCCCGGCGTCGGCGCAGCCCTGGTATTGCACCTGCAATACCGCGGTTTGCAGCGCCGGATCGGCCTTGCCGGCCAGGGTGGCCTGCAGTTGCTTGCGGTAGGTCTGCACCTGGCCGAAGAACTCGTCGTGCTTGCTCTCGCCCTCCGGCAGCGCCAGGTCGCCGGCAGAAAAGCCCTGCCCGGATTTGACGCTGATGCGGTGCCGGTACAGGTAATAGCCCGGCGCGATCTTCCAGGTCAGGCCGATGCTGTCGCGGCCCTCGGCCTGGGCACTGAGCACGAAGGCCTGGTCCACCGGCAGCAGGTCGGCCTCGCTGACCGCCTGCGCGGCCGGTGCCACCAGTGCGAGCGAGGCGGCGATGACCGGGGCGGACAACAGTGCGCAGCGGGCGATCCAGCGGGACAAAAACTTCATGGACGTCAGGATTCCTTGCGGGTGTCGGCCCGGACCCAATCGAGATATGCCGGCAACCCGGCGCTGGCTTGGACAGCGACCGCCTCCGGCAGTTCATACGGATGCAGCGCCCGCAGCCGCGCGATGGCGTCGGGCAGGCGGTCTTCCCAGGTCTTGATCAGCAACTGCACCTCGGTGCTGCGCGCGATCTCCCCGTTCCAGCGATACAGCGATTGCGCGCCGGGCAGCTGGGTGACGCAGGCGGCCAGCCGTTCGTCGAGCAAGGCATGCGCGATGCGGTCGGCGCTGTCGGCATCCGGGCAGGTGCTGAACAACAAATGGAGGGAAGAGGCGTTCATTCGACCCGGCAGTGTAATCCCCTGACCTGCGGGGGATCGACTGCGCGTTCCGCAACAGGGCGTCAACTTCGCTGGATTGGCGCTGCCGGCGGGACCCGTTTCCCCCGCCCGGCATGGCGATGGGTCGGGCTTGCGGGTGCATGACCGCCTGGTGCCGACGCCGGTATTCCCGCCGCACGCACCATCTGCCACCCCGCAACGCAGTGCGGCACCCCGCAATGCGATTGGCGACATGCCACCGGTCGGCTATCGCCGCCATTGGCGTCCCGCACCCACCGCACGCCGGCCCGATGGCTCTCAGTTGGCCAGCTGGCAGCTGGCCGGCTTGGCCGAATTGAACAGGCCGGCGGTGGCCCATTCGGGATGGTCGACGAACGGATTGCGGTTGCCCTGGAAGCTGAAGACCACCTGGTTGCGCGCACGTTCGGCATCGTCCGGCGGGTCGGCCTGGTGCCAGGCCAGCAGCGTGGACAGCAGGCCCATGTAGGCGGGCGAAGACGAGGTCTGCACGATCCGGCTGCGGTCGTCGGTGAGCTCCAGATCCGGTTCGGACTGGCCGGTGGCCGCATCAAGGCCGCCTTCGTAGCGGATCGCCATGTACATCACTGCGCGTGCCATGTCGCCCTTGCGCCGGCCCCACACCTCGAAGGTACCGCCGTTGCCGTCGGGCGTGCGTACCCAGTTGGAATTGCCCGGATAGCGCCCGCTGCCGCCGCCACTGCCGTCGTTGACCTCGGTCACCCGCTCGCCGCAGCTGCTGGTGCAGGTGGCGTAGGGCTTGTTGCCACGGTCGGCGTTGAAGGTGGTGTCGGTCAGATACAGCATGTGGGTATCGGTGTAGGGCGCGTACGGCAGGCCGCGGTCGCCGGTGGCGCTGCCGAAACCCAGCGAGTTGGGCCAGGTGTGCTCGCGGTTGTAGGTCAGGCCGCTGCCGGTGCCGGCCCGGTCGCTGACCTTGGCGTAGCTGCGGTTGCGGTAGGCGTCCAGGATGCGGCCGCTGTTGTTGGGGTCCTCGTCGGCCATCTCCAGGATGGTCCAGGTGCTGGTGCCGGTCCCGCTGTAGGGGTAGACCGTGTGGCCGCGAATGGTGGCATTGAGCGAGCAGCGCAGCTGGCTGGGGCTGGTGGTGTTGACCCGCGAGTAGTAGCCGGTGCCGCCGCCGCCGGCCGTCGCCACCGTGAAGGCGATCGACTGATTGGCCGCCGGGCTCAGCCCGCTGGCATCGCGGATGGCGCTGGCGGTGATCGCCAGGGTGCAGCGCTCGCCGCCGACCAGTGCTGTGTTGGTGGACAGGGTGAAGCGGGTGCCGCTGGTCGGGTAGCTCAAGGCCACCGTGCCGGAACTGGCGCAACTGAGCGCAAAGGCGCCGCTGCTGAGCGTCACCGCCTCGCTGAAGCCCACCGCCAGATCGCCGGCCGCCGGGAAGCCGCTCGCGCCCTGGGTCGGCGTGGTGCTGGTGATCGTCGGTGCGCCAGTGGTGCCGCCACCGCCGCCGCTGCCGTTGAAGGTCTGGCCGCGGTTGCAGGCGCCGAAGGTCTGCGCCGCCGAACCCGCCCAGCTGAAGTTGGCTGCCGCACTGCCAGTGCCGGTGAGTTGCAGCGAACTGCCGACTGCGCTGCTGTTGCTCTCGCTGACCGGCAGGTTCTGGCTGGTAACGCCGGCTGCCGGGCCGCCGCTACCGGTGATGGCGCCTTCGTAGCTGAGGAACTGCACCAGCTGGCCGCTGGGGTCCACCAATGCCACGCCGTCGTTGGGCCCGTTCTGCACGCCGTTGCTGGCGTAGCTGACGGTGGCAATGCGCACCTGGCTGCCGCAGCTGACCAGGCTGCCGGCCGGTACCGCCGTGTTGGCGTAGCTCACCGCTGCGCTGGGCGCACTGCCGTTGTACAGATAGATCCGGTAGCCGCTCAGCGATTCGCCGGCGGTGGCCACCACTTCCACGCCTTCGCCGGTGTCGCCGGAGGCGCCCGCGTCGTCGTAATGCAGTTCGTTGATGAACACCGCGGCGTGGGCGGTGGGGACGGCCAGGACAATGGCGCAGGCCAGTGGAAGACGACGGAACGGCAACCTCATCGACAGCTCCTTGTGATCGGGGAATGCTGTCCGGACTGTAGAGCCTGCGCATGACAAACGATGGAACCTGGTTCCATTTTTAGAGCGGCTGGCACACGGCCCGCATGGCCGGGCGGGCGGCTACTTTCGAACTTCGAAGCGGTAAGTGGGCGGTTGCCTGAAGCGAGCGACGGCAACCGCGCGCGGCGTCCGGCTTTCTGCGCACACCCACTCCACCCGATGACGGTTCGCTGCGTTTTGTTGTCGCTGCCCGGCCTCCGAACGAGACCGGCCGACGAAAAAATTTTGCGCCCGGCCCTTGAAACCCGCTCGCCCAGCACAATCTCTGGCCCGCACCCGCTCTGTCGGGTTTTTTCCGCGCGCTATGCTGGCAGTCGTCACATACGAGTGCTAACATCGCCGATAATTTCCAGACCAATCAATCACTTAAGAGGGTCTTATCTATGAGCATCAAGCCGCTTCACGACCGCGTTGTAGTCAAGCCGATCGAAGCCGACGAAGTTTCTGCCGGCGGCATCGTGATCCCGGACTCCGCCAAGGAAAAGTCCACCAAGGGTGAAGTCGTCGCCATCGGCGCCGGCAAGCCCCTGGACAACGGCAGCCTGCGCGCGCCGGTGGTCAAGGTCGGCGACAAGGTCATCTACGGCCAGTACGCCGGCAGCAGCTACAAGTCCGAAGGCGTCGAGTACAAGGTGCTGCGCGAAGACGACATCCTGGCGGTCATCGGCTGATCAGGCGCTATGCGCCGGGAATCGGGAGTTGGGAATCGGGAATTGGCAAAGCGGCTAACGCCCTTCGCCATCCCACCCCGCCCCGATTCACGCTGTTGATCTACCGATTCCCCATTCCCTATTTCCTATTTCCGGAGTTACATACAAATGGCTGCTAAAGACATTCGTTTCGGTGAAGATGCACGCAACCGCATGGTGCGTGGCGTCAACGTTCTTGCCAATGCCGTCAAGGCGACCCTGGGCCCGAAGGGCCGCAACGTCGTGCTCGAGAAGAGCTTCGGCGCCCCGACCATCACCAAGGACGGCGTCTCCGTCGCCAAGGAAATCGAACTGGCCGACAAGTTCGAGAACATGGGCGCGCAGATGGTGAAGGAAGTCGCCTCGCGCACCAACGACAACGCGGGCGACGGCACCACCACCGCCACCGTGCTGGCTCAGGCCCTGATCCGCGAAGGCGTCAAGGCCGTGGCTGCCGGCATGAACCCGATGGATCTCAAGCGCGGTATCGACCAGGCCGTCAAGGCTGCGGTCGTCGAGCTGAAGAACCTGTCCAAGCCCACCACCGACGACAAGGCAATTGCCCAGGTCGGCACCATCTCGGCCAACTCGGACGAATCGATCGGCAACATCATTGCCGAAGCGATGAAGAAGGTCGGCAAGGAAGGCGTGATCACGGTTGAAGAAGGCTCGGGCCTGGAAAACGAGCTGGACGTGGTCGAGGGCATGCAGTTCGATCGCGGCTACCTCTCCCCGTACTTCATCAACAACCAGCAGAGCCAGTCGGCCGATCTGGACGACCCGTTCATCCTGCTGCACGACAAGAAGATCTCCAACGTCCGCGACCTGCTGCCCGTGCTGGAAGGCGTGGCCAAGGCCGGCAAGCCGTTGCTGATCGTCGCTGAAGAAGTCGAAGGCGAAGCGCTGGCGACCCTGGTGGTCAACACCATCCGCGGCATCGTCAAGGTCGTGGCCGTCAAGGCACCGGGCTTCGGCGACCGTCGCAAGGCGATGCTGGAAGACATGGCCGTGCTGACCGGCGGTACCGTGATCTCCGAGGAAGTGGGTCTGGCGCTGGAGAAGGCCACGATCAAGGACCTGGGCCGTGCGAAGAAGGTGCAGGTCTCCAAGGAGAACACCATCATCATCGACGGCGCTGGCGATTCGGCCGCGATCGAGTCGCGCGTCGGCCAGATCAAGACCCAGATCGAAGACACCTCGTCCGATTACGACCGTGAGAAGCTGCAGGAACGCGTGGCCAAGCTGGCCGGTGGCGTTGCAGTGATCAAGGTCGGCGCATCGACCGAAATCGAAATGAAGGAAAAGAAGGCGCGCGTCGAAGACGCCCTGCACGCTACCCGTGCAGCCGTCGAAGAAGGCGTGGTCCCGGGCGGCGGTGTGGCCCTGGTGCGTGCGCTGGTGGCCGTCGGTAACCTGACCGGTGCCAACGAAGACCAGACCCACGGTATCCAGATCGCCCTGCGCGCCATGGAAGCACCGCTGCGCGAGATCGTGGCCAATGCCGGCGAAGAGCCGTCCGTGATCCTGAACAAGGTCAAGGAAGGTACCGGCAACTACGGCTACAACGCCGCCAACGGCGAGTTCGGCGACATGGTCGAATTCGGCATCCTGGACCCGACCAAGGTCACCCGTTCGGCGCTGCAGAACGCAGCCTCGATCGCCGGCCTGATGATCACCACCGAAGCCATGGTGGCCGATACGCCGAAGAAGGACGAGCCGGCAATGCCCGGCGGCGGTGGCATGGGCGGCATGGGCGGCATGGATTTCTGATCCAGCCGGCTCACGCCGACACGCAACACCGCAGTCAGAAGGAGCCCCGCAGCGATGCGGGGCTCTTTTTTTGCGTGCACCGCGACGGTCATTGCGCTTGCATGACGATGCGCTCTCAGCAGCGCACCTACCGCCAGGCGCAGGAGCCGTGGTCAGCCGCTCACTGACTGTTTCCGCCCGGTGGATCAGCGCTCCATGCGTCGCTCAGTAGGTCGATAAACCGACGGATCTTGGGCGACAGGTGACGCTTGCTCGGATAGACGACACGGATGGGCTCCGGAGCGGGCTCGAATGTTTCCAAGATCCTCACCAATGTTCCCAATGCGAGGTCATCGCGGATGAGATAGTCGGGAAGTTGGGCAATGCCTACCCCGGCGCAGGCTGCATGTTGCAAGGCTTCCCCACTGTCCATGACAAGTCTGCTTGCAGTCGAAAAGGATGCATCGCCTTTTTCAGTTCGAAACGTCCATGGTCTTGGGCGTCCTTCGTCTAGAAAGAAACAGCAATGATGCTGAGCCAGGTCGGATGGAGTTTGTGGCGCGTTGTGCTTCGCTAGGTAACTGGGCGATGCACACGCCACCATGCGTTGGTGCGTGACGGTTCGACTGAAGATGCGAGAGTCCTCGCGTGCAGGTCCGGTGCGCACTGCAATGTCGATACCATCTTCAATCAGATCCACAAAGCGATCGGAATACTGCACAACTGCGCCGACGTTTGGCCAGGTGTCGATGAACTGCTCCACTAGCGGAAGCACATACCTCACTCCCAGTGTCACAGGAACACTGATGGCGAGGCGGCCATAGGGAGCTTCCGAACGCAGCGCCATCGCGGTCTCTGTTTCCTTCAGATCCTCAAGGATCAGAGCGCTTCTCGCATACAGAACGTGCCCATCATCCGTCAGGCTCAAGCTCCTGGTCGTCCGGTTCAACAGACGCATCCCCAGTCTTTCCTCCAGACGAACGACGCGCTTGCCAACGGCCGAGCGCGTCAACCCCAGACGTTTGGCGGCCAGCGTGTAATTGCCGCTGTCAACGACCGTAACGAACGCGACAATGTCGTTGATGTTCGTGAGTTCCATCGAGGCCTCTAGGGATTGATCACCGGATCAGTGGGGAACCACATTCCCCAATCGTGCGCCTAATCTTGGCATACCGGTTTTCAAGAACCAATGATCCACTGAGGCAACTTCTGTGAACAAGAACGTCAAGGCAAGCGTCAAAGCGTGGGCTCAGAGCCTGGCAGAGCTTGCCCCGGTAGTGACCGGGGAAAATAAAACACTCACGATGAAAGACATTCGCGACAGCTACGTCGCCATGCTGGCCAAGCAGCTGCCGCCAGCGGACGTGAGTTTCGAGAAGATCGATCTGAACGGCGTGCCCGCCACGCGGGTGACTCCGGCAACGCAGAACACCGATGCCGTCCTGTTTTATATTCACGGCGGGGCCTATATCGTCGGTGCGCCCGATGGATATCACGGAATAGGCGGCAATTACGCGCAGATGCTGGGTGCACGGGTCTACATTCCCGATTACAGGCTTGCTCCCGAGTATCCTTTTCCTACGCCGATTGACGACACGCTAGCGGCCTACAAGGGACTTCTTGCGTTAGGCATCCCAGCGCAAAAAATCGTGTTCGCCGGCGAATCGGCTGGTGGCGCGATGGTGGTTTCCGTCATGGTGGCAGCGCGCAACGCAGGCTTGCCTCTTCCTGCAGCCGGCACTGCGATTTCGCCTTGGGCAAATCTGGAGCACACCGGGGCATCGGTCGCCAATCGCGAAGGACTCGATCCGCTGAATACCGGAGCGGGATTGCGCTTCTTGGCTCGCACTTTCTTGGGCGATGCATTGCCGAATCATCCGATGGCATCTCCTGTGTTTGCCGATGTCACTGGCCTGCCACCGATCCAGATTCAGATCGGCGAGAACGAGTTGATGTTGAGCGACGCGATGCGCCTGGCGACGCATCTGGGCGACAACCGTGTCCGCGTCGATCTTGAAGTCTGGCCGGGCATGTTCCATGCGTGGCACTTTTTTGCAAACGCACTTCCCGAGGCTCGCCAAGCACTTGCAAGCTCAGTGCGATTCTTGAATGCGCAGCTCGAAAAGACCTCGAGCTGACGCTGTCGGGATGACCTCACAGAAGCGGCAGGCTTGCAACCGACTGATGCTGCTGTTTGAACACACTACTATCGGCGAAAAAGCCGGTCGCACAGCGGCGTTGGATAGGAGGTTGCTGGCAAGCCGGCGTGACGCTGAGTGGCCAATCATCTTCACCATCCGCTGTTATGCGATGTCTGAGTCATCGATCTTTCATTGAATGCCAAGCACGAAAGCTTCGCCTCGGTGACAAGCGATCCGCTGCTCGCGCGACGCACCCATTCGAGCGCAGCGCTTCATCGCCTCGACACTTTCAAACATTTATCTTTCCAGAAACTTTTCAGGAGTTCTGTCTTGCACAGCCCATCTCGCAGCGATACGCCGAAAGACACGGACAACGCTCGCATTGTCGGTGAGGGCCATGCTCGATCGGCTGCTGCGGACGCGCAGCAATTCCCTTGGTCTGATGCAAGCCTGCCAGCAGAGGTGCGTGCGTGGCTGGTGGTTCAGGCGATGACCGAGGACGAGAAATTTGCATGGTTGTCCGGGCCAATGGCAATTCCGATTGCAGGCAGTGACAAGCCGGAAGGTGCGCTCGGATCAGCGGCCTACTACCCGGCAGTGCCGCGTTTGGGCATTCCTGCGCAACAGCAAACCGATGCAAGCCTGGGTGTAGGCAATCTGGCCAATGTGCGTCCTGGCGACAACGCCACAGCGCTGCCGTCGTCGTTGTTGCTGGGGGCGACCTTTAATCCAATCATGGCGCGCGAAACGGGCGCGATGGTTGGGCAGGAAGCCAGGGCCAAAGGGTTCAATGTGCAGTTGGCGGGCGGGGCGAATCTGGTACGTGAGCCACGTGGTGGACGCAACTTCGAATATGTCTCCGAAGACCCGCTGCTCACTGGTGTGATCGCTGGCAACTCCGTTGCTGGTATTCAGTCGCAAGGCGTGGTTTCGACTGTCAAACACTTTGCGCTCAACCCGCAAGAAACCGGGCGCGTGGTGGTGAACTCGCACATCGCCGATCAGGCGCTCCACGAGTCGGATCTGCTCGCATTCAAAATCGCGATTGAGATTGGCGAACCGGGCGCCGTGATGCCCGGCTACAACCTGGTCAACGGAGAGTGGGCCAGCGAAAATACCTACCTCATTAACACCGTATTGAAGGGGGAATGGGGCTATCCGGGTTGGGTGATGTCCGACTGGGGGGCGACACACTCGGTGGAGAAGGCCGCACTTGCCGGGCTGGACGTTCAATCCGGAGCGAACCTGGACCCTGAGCCTTATTTCGCCGAACCGCTGCGAACCGCCGTCAGCAAGGGCTTGGTCCCCCAATCGCGTATCGACGACATGGTGCATCGTCAGCTGCGTAGCCTGTTTGCCGTCGGCGTTATCGATAATCCGCCCAAGCCAGGCGCCGCGATCGACTACGCCGCGCATCGCCTGTTGGCGCAGCGGTCTGCCGAGCAAGGCATCGTATTGCTCAAGAACCAGGCCGATGTCCTGCCGCTTTCGAGGGGCGCTAACCGCATCGTCGTCATCGGCACGCAGGCGGACATCGGCGTCGTGGCAGGGGGCGGCTCGTCTGCCGTCACTCCGATCGGCAGCGTGACCAAGCCGGGCTTCGAGTTCATGGGCACGATGATGGAGAAGGTCTACCATCCCAGCTCGGTCTTGAACGCCATCAGGGCCGAAGCCTGCGCGGCGCAGGTCGCTTATGTGAGCGCGAACGACGCGGCCGCAGCCGTCGCAGCGGCGCATGGTGCCGATGCGGTCATCGTCGTTGCCGAAGAATGGCGTTCGGAAGGTCAAGATGCCCAAGGTCTCTCCTTGCCCGATGGTCAGGATGCATTGATCACTGCCGTGGCCAAGGCCAACGCAAACACCGTGGTCGTGCTGATCTCAGGTGGCCCGGTCACGATGCCCTGGTTGGACGACGTCGTTGGCGTGGTCGCAGCGTTCTATCCTGGCCTGGGCGGCGCAGACGCCATCGCTGGCATCTTGTTTGGCCGCGTCAACCCGTCCGGGCGCCTGCCCATCACGTTCCCACAGAGCGTCGAACAGTTGCCGCATCCTGAGCAGCGAGATCCGTCGACCACGACGTCCAATCCGGGGGAGCCGATCAAGGGCGAGATCTTCTGCATGGATTACAACGTCGAGGGCGCGGACGTAGGGTATCGCTGGTTCGACGCGCGCTCGCTAACACCGCTGTTCCCGTTCGGATACGGGTTGTCGTATACGCGCTTTGAAACCCATGACTTTCACGTGAGTGACGAAGGTGGCAGGTTCGTCGCTCGCTTTGTTGTCAGCAATTGCGGCGACCGTGCCGGAGCGTATGTGGCGCAGGTGTATGTGGCGGGCGAGGGCGCGATTAAATTTCCAAAACGGCTTGGTGCCTTCGCGCGCGTCGCGCTTGCGCCGGGCGAGAGCAAAACGTTGGAGCTTGCGATCGATCCAAGATTCTTCGCCAGGTTCGACAGCGCAGCGCGTCGGTGGGCGATTTCGGAAGGCACCTACAGCGTTCGCTTGGCGGACAACGCAGCCGATCCGGGGACGTCTATGTCGTTGAACGTGGGCGCTCGCACCGTCAGGCCTTCTGGTGGTGGCGCGTGAGAGCTGTGGGGTGACTCCGTCCATCGAAGATGGCACGGCGCGTGGTTAAGGCCGAAGAAGGACGAGTTGGCAATGCCGGCCGGCGCTGGCATGGGTAGCATCGGCTGCATGGATTTCTGATCCAGTCCCATCGGTTGCCCGTTTGAACAAGAACCCCGCCGTGAGGCGGGGTTCTTGCGTTATCGCAGCAGCGGTGTGGCATGGGTGGCGCGTGCCGATCTTGCCTGGTCAGTGCACAGGAGACGAACTGCTGGCACTGGCGTGAGGGTCGGTCCCAGCCTCCGGCGCCACCGTGTGCTCGGTTGACGTGGGGGTGGCGGAACCACCGGCGTGGTCGTCGATCTCGCTCTCGGTGGCGCCGTCCACCCCGCCTTTGACGCCGGTAGTGGCGGTCTGGATTGTCGACGGCCCGGCAGTGCCGTCGGCCGTTGTCGGCGCAACCGGCGGTTCGGCACCCTCGCTGCCCTCCTCGATCTCGGTGATGACGACGCTGCTTGGCCGGGTCGGCGCTGTGGCGCCGGCGTCCTGAACTGCCTGCAGCGCGGCCTCTGCGACCAGTTGCCCATAGGCCTGCTGATCCTCCTGCTTCAGACTCAGGAAATACGCCAAGGTACTGCGCGTCCTTTCCTGCAGCTCCTGCTGCGTGCCGGGAAGACCGGTGGCCAGTGGCGTGCCGTCTGGCCCCTTGAACATCCGCATGATCTGCTGGCGTCCCCGCGTGATCTGGCGTCCACCCCAGTTCATCGCCAATTCCGAGCCGCGTGCCATCGGGCCTGGCATGGTCACCGCCATCAACGACATGATGGCGCCGGCGTAATACGGCGATGCGGACGATGCTTCGATCAAGCTCTTGTCGGCGAAGGTCTTGGATAGCTTCTCCGCGCCAAGCGCCAGTGCCATGACCATGCTGCTGGAACACATGGCCTTGAAACGCTCCATCGCATCCTGGCGATTGGCGTTCGCATTGAACGTCGACTGCAACATCGCCGTCGTCACCACGATCGAGTCGGCGATGAGGTCGACCGTGCCGATCCGGTCCGGTTGGATCAGATAGACGGTCAGCCCGGTCACGCCCCCGCCCAGCAGTGCCAAGGTCAGTTTGGACGAGAAATCGTGATTGTCGATCTGGCGGGGAATCGCTGCCGGTTGGTCCTGATCGGCATGCAGTGCCGCACTCAATCGCTTGCTGCATCGATCCAGCGTTTCCAGCAGGTGCGTGCACTGCGCATTGAGCGTGCGGGTGAGTTCGCCGCCGTCTTCCTCGCCACTGAAATCGCGGCGCGCCTGTTGGAATGCGTCTCTGCCGGACAGTATCGCCTGGCCGATCTCGTCGAGCTGCGTACGCAGCTGCGTGGTGATCTGGCCGGGGGTCAGGGCGGTACGCATCCGCTCGGCGTGTGCTGGCAAGCCTGCGCGTTGCGCCAGGTTCGCCCCCATGTGCGAGGCCCGTTGATACAGCCGATTGCCGAGCGCATTGATGCTGTGCCAGAAGAACGGCGTGAGCACCAGCGCGGCACAGGCGGCCGATGCGGCTGCGGCAAATCCCAGGTTATTTTCCACCGCTTCGGCCTGATGCCGGGTGGACGGATTGCCGAACTTCTTGGGCAGTTCCGTGCCGAGAAACATGCCATTGAGCAGGATGGAGTACAGGTGCATCTCGTTGGCGTCGCGCCCTAACTGGCCTCCCATCAGTGGAAACGGCAAGCCATCGGCGGTTGGCCGCAGTGCCGATGCCGACAGCGTCATTACACCGCGGGTCGCTGCGGCAATGGAGTAGGCAAAGGTCTTGGCCTGATTGCCGAGCAGCGGGCTCGGTACGGCCAATGGCCACAGATTGACCAGGTTGGCCAGCGACTTCAGCGTGCGCCCGAGCGCAGGTGTGCCGTGTTCCAGCGGGTGCAACGCGTCTTCCACGGCCTTGATATCGCCGAGTAACTGCTGTCGGAGACGATTCTCCAGTCCATTTTCGCGGTCGGCCACGACGTCGCGCAATTCCGAGACGGACTGGCGGCACATCTCCAGGCTGGCGGGCCCGCCGCTCTCCGAACCCAGGCTGCGTACCACGCGCAAGAAGGCCGGATCGTCGGCATGTATCTGCAGCATGCTGCGTAGGTCTACCAGCGACCAGAGATTGGACGCAGCGCTGGATGCCGTTGCCGACACTTGCTGCGCGCCTCTGGTCAGCGCCGACTGCGCGCGCGCGCGCAGCGATGGTGCGTCGGTGGGCGCCGCTGACTGCCTGGTGCGGGACGGCGTGTTGGTGCGTTGTAGCGGAGCCAGCGCAGTCAGCGCTGGATCGATGGGGGTGGTTGCCGGTGATGCGGACGGGCGCGCTGCCGGGTCGTTTGCGTCGTTGGGGGGATGGTCGGAGGCTGGGGCGGAGGAAGACGGTGTGGTGACGGGGGTGTTTCTGATCTCCATAGCGTGGTGTCCTCGATGTAGGGGCGAGCAGACAGCGCGTGGTGCGCGAACCATGATCCGGATGCACGCCGTCGGCCCATGCTGCGGATGTGAAATGTTGCGTTGCAACGCCGTCTTGCGTGCCTGCGGTACGGATCGACTGCAACCTGGATGCACTTAATTAATCGGAGCGCGCTCGGCCAGCGTCGCTGACCGACCGAGGACTGCTAATGCGTCGCTGCGGCAGGAGTTTCGTCTATCTCGGTGATGGTCACACCTCTTCGAGGCACCTGCGGATGTGCTTGGGTGGCGGCTGCGTCAATCGCCTGCGCAACGGTCTCGCCGACTATGTCTGCGTATCTTTCGAGATCCTCTGGGTCGAGGCCTTCCACATATTCGGCGGTGGCCTGAATCTGCTCCTGCATTTCCTCAAAAGAGGAAGGCATCCGTGTCGCAAGCTCGGTTCCGTCGGGGCCGGTGAATAGACGCATCAGGCTGCTTCCAGCCACGTTCATCGCCAACTCCGCGCCACGTGCGATCGGGCCCGGCATCGTCACCGCCATCAGCGACATGATGGCACCGGCATAGAACTGTGCGTTGGGCGAGGACTCGATCAGGCTCTTGTCAGTGAGCGTCTTGGACAATTTCTCTGCGCCCAGTGCAAGAGCGATGACCATACTGCCGCCGCACATGGCCTTGAAGCGGTCCATCGCGTCCTGCCGGGTGGCCTGCTTGTTCAACGTCGATTGCGCCATCACCGCTGTCACGATGCATGTGTCGCTGAGCAGATTGATCGTGCCTAACCGATCCGGTTGGACCAGGTAGATGGTCGAGCCCGTCACCGCAGTGGCCAATATCGTCAATGCTACCTTGGAGGCGACATCTTGGTTGCGCATTTCGCGTGGCACACTCTGCTGGTGGCCATCGAGCTGCAGCACGCTGGCGAGCCGTTTGCTGCACGTGTCCAGCGTTTCTAGCAGATGCGTGCATTGTGCATTCACCGTTCTGGTGAGTTCCCGCCCTCCGTCCTGACCGACGAAGATGCAGCGCGCCTGCTGAAAGGAATCGCAGGAGGCGTCCAGTTGGCCCCGGATGTCCTCCAGCTGAGCGCGCAGCGCGTCATTGATGCTGGCAGGCGTCAGGCGAGCACGCAGTTGTTGCGCCTGGTTGTTCAGGCCCGCCGCCTCGGCTGCGGCCGCACCCAGGCGTGCCGTTTTGTCCAGCATCTTGTTGCCGAGTTTGTTAAGACTGCTCCACAGGAACGGTGTGAGCATTATCGCCGTGAAGCTCACCGAAAGGCCTGCGGCGTAGCCTATGTTTTGGCTGACCGCTTCTGCTTCCTTGCGCAACGTTGGATTGCCGAATTTCTTCGGAAGTTCGGTGGTGAGGAATAGCGTATTTATCAGTACATTGTAGAGATGCATTTCGTTCGCGTCGCGGCCTAGTTGACCGCCGGCGAACGGAAACGGCAGGCCGTCGGCGCTGGGACGCAACGCCGAGGCCGACATCGCCAGCACACCCTTGGTGGCAGTGGACATCGTGAAGGCGAAGGTTTTTGCTTGTTTGCCCATTAGGGGGCTAGGGACCACGATCGGCCAAAAATTGATCAGGTTGGCGATCGATTTGAACACCCTCGAGGAGACCGGCATGGCGTGATCAAGCGGCTGCAATGCGTTCTGCACCGACTTGATATCGCTCAGCAACTGCTTGCGCTGATGTGGACTCAGCCCTTGTGCAGTGTTGATGAGTTCGCCGAGGTCCTGGATTTGCTGGCGACAGGACGACAAGGTATGCGGCGTCAGTTGTTCCGGATCCTCCCCTTTCAGAACTGCCAGAAATGCCGGATCGCCCGCATGCATCTGCAGCATCGTACGCAGGTCGGAGAGCGACCAGAGATTAGACGCGGCCCTAGATACCGCAGCAGAGGCGTGCCGAACGCCGCTTGCCAAAGCAGCGTTTGCGCGTCCGGCCAGTGTTGCAGCAGTGGATGTGCCGGAGGTGCGTTCCGGTGAATGCGGCTGCATTTCAGGGGCGTGCGATCCAGTCGGCGAAGAGCTGCGCATGGAGCTGGAGGTGGACGCGCTCGAACGGCTGCGCGGAGTGAGCGCCGACAAGTTGGGGTTCACCGGCGCCTGCACCGGCGATGCGGGGGAGGCACCGTCTGCGACGGGTGTGGAGTCCGTATGGAGGTCTTGCGATGGAGCGAGAGAAAAGGGTCCTGCAACTGGCGGCTTCTTGATCTCCATGGTGGTTTCCTTGATGGGGAAATGGTCAGCTCGCCATCTATGGCGCGCATGAATCATCCGAAAAAAGAATGCCGGCCTGTGCAGCGCGATGCGAAATGCTGCACTTAAGGAAGAACCGTTGGAACAAGGCCACGGCAACTTAGGATCGCGCGGCATGTTGCTACTAGGGAACCTCTGAACAACTCTTTCGCCAGCTTC
This sequence comes from Xanthomonas sp. NCPPB 4467, assembly GCF_041475665.2. Lineage (NCBI taxonomy): Bacteria > Pseudomonadati > Pseudomonadota > Gammaproteobacteria > Lysobacterales > Lysobacteraceae > Xanthomonas > Xanthomonas sp. NCPPB 4467. The sequence continues at coordinate 743,902 of NZ_CM191260.1, forward strand.
CGATCAGTACCTGGGGCAGTCTCCGTCACTCGCAATCCATTGATTTCCAGCATGAGCGACCGCCGCGATCAGGCGAAATCCCGAGTTCGCTCGCAACGCCACGAGTTGTTCAGAGGTTCCCTAGCGCACGGTCGAGTGCGCTCGCGCCTTGTTAACTGCCGCGACGACGGCCCAAGTCGCCAAAATGACGATGCGCATCACATTATTTTGGCTGGTCTTGACACCGATGTCATCGCAGCTCTAGCGTCGCTGGGCAGGCGTTTGCGCCGCGTGGTCGGGGGGCCATCGGACAAGGGGCGGCGGTGCATGCATCGCTGGCAGACGTCGTTGCAGCGCACTGCCACGCCGGCCGCGTCCGGCTTCTCCCGGGGATCTTATGAACTGCCGCAGTCACCGTCTTGCCTTGTCGATTTCCGTGTCCCTTGCACTGACGGCCGCCGCTGCGCCGCCGCTCATGGCCCAGCAAACCGAGCCGGACACACCGCGCGCCACGTCCACCCTGGATGCGGTCAGCGTCACCGGCTCGCGCATCAAGCGCGCGCAGGTCGAAGGCGCGCAGCCGGTGGTCACCATCTCCGCGCAGCAGATCCAGCAGGAAGGCTTCGCCACCGTCTACGACGTGCTCAACAGCATGAATCAGCAGGGCTCGGTAGAAGCCGATACGCAATGGGGCTCGCACACGCCCAACGCCTCTCCGATCAATCTGCGCGACCTGGGGCCGGGGCGCACCCTGCTGCTGGTCAACGGCCACCGCGTCGCCGATTACCCGCTGCCTTACGGCGGCGAAAGCAACTTTTCCAACTACAGCAATATCCCGTCCGCGGCGGTGGAGCGCATCGAGATCCTCACCGGCGGCGCCTCGGCGATCTATGGCTCGGATGCGGTGGCCGGCGTGGTCAACGTGATCCTCAAGCGCGACTACCAGGGCGACCAGGTGCGCCTGCGTGGCGGCACCGCCACCGAAGGCGGGCGCGACAGTTTCGATGTGTCGTGGGCGGGCGGGCGCACCGGCGAAAACTGGAGCGTGACCTACGCCCTGCAGGCCACGCGGCGCGACCCCTTGAGCGGCCGCGATCGCCCCGAAATGGACGACTCGGACGACATGTCCTATTCCAACTGGACCGGCCAGAACCGCCTGTACGGCTTCAATCCATTCACTGGCCTGAGCCTGGTCGATGCCAACACCAACCAGCGTCTCGCCCCGCCTGCGGGCACCTGCGCGCGCTTCGGCGGCGAGTTCGTCGATGCGCAGCGGCTGAGCTACGACCAGAACAGCGGCGCGCTCACCAATGCCGGCAACTATTGCGGCGTGGCGCGCGATTACGGCGACTGGGGCCTGGTCACCGGCAGCGAAGATTATTCGGCGTATCTCTACGGCACCTGGAAGTTCGGCGAGGCCACCGAGGCCTGGGCCACGCTGTCGGCCAACCGCAGCATCGGGCGCTGGACCTACGACCCGCCCTACGCGTATCTGGGCCCATTCCAGGACGCGGCCACCGGGCGCTCGTTGAACCTGATCCGTCAGCTCACCCGGCGCGAAGCCGGCGGCTGGGACCGGCTGGCCAACTACAACAAGGAACAGTCGTGGGATCTCAGCGCCGGCCTGCGCGGGGTCTGGGCCGACCGCTTCGATTGGGAGTTGAGCGTGGGCCGCTCGCGCTACACCGTGGACGAATACATCCGCACCGTGGATACCGCGCGTGCCACCGAGTACTTTCTGGGCAGCCCCACCGGCACCGCGGCCGATGGCTCGCCCATCTATGCAATCAACGAAGCGCGCCTGTACGCACCGCTGTCGTCGGACCAGTACGACGACCTGGTCGCCAAATCGCACAACGCTGCGTATTCCTGGGTGAATCAGGCCAGTTTCAGCCTCAGCGGCGATCTGGTGCAGGGCTGGGCCGGGCCGATCCGCTTCGCCACCGTGGCCGAAGTGGCCAAGCAGGGCTATCAACTGTCGCCGGACCCGTGCGCCAACGCGTGCTACCCGGTGGATGTGGTCGATAGCGGCGGCGGCGAACGCGTGCGCAGCTCGGCCGGCCTGGAATTCCAGATCCCGTTGCTGTCCACGTTGAGCGCGAATGTGGCCGGTCGCTACGACCGCTATGGCAGTTACCGGTCGTCGGCCGCCATCGCCACCGATGTCGGCACGCAAAGCGATACCACCTGGAGTGCGGGGCTGGAATGGCGCCCGGTCGAGAGCCTGTTGTTGCGTAGCACGCTGGCCACCAGCTTCCGCGCGCCGGACATGCACTACGTGCTGGGCGAACCCAGCTCCACCAACCAGACCGTGATCGATCAATACCGCTGCATTTCCTCTGGCGCCTACCTCACCGGCGGCTGCAACGACGAAAACAACGATATCTACTACACCGTGGATGTGAATCGGCGCGGCACCCCGGATCTACGCTCGGAAACCGGCCGCTCGTTCACCGGTGGCGTGGTGTGGGACATCGCGCAAGGGGTGTCGCTGAGCGTGGATTACTACCGCATCCAGCTGGAGGAAATGATCAAGGATCTGGACCGCGACGAGATCCTGTCGGCCGAAGCCGGCTGCCGCACCGGCACCACCGTCAGCGGCGGCGCCTGGAACAATCCCGGCGGTGCGGGCTATTGCGACACCATCACCTCGCGGGTGGTGCGCAATGCCGACGGCACCATCGCCAGCATCGAGCGCGGCCCGATCAACCTGGCGCAGATGGAAACCTCCGGCATCGATGCATCGCTGAAATATCGCCTTGCCACCGCGGGCTGGGGCAACTTCCAGCTGTCGCTGGATTACAACACCCTGATCGCCTATCGCGAACAGATCTACCGCACCGACAGCGACGAAAACCGCCGCGACGAACGGGTGCGCAGCCGGGTGCGCGGCAGCGTGCATTGGGACAACGGCGGCGCCTGGGACTGGACGGTGTACTTCCGCCGGCTCGGCTCGATGCGTGCGGTCAACTGGGGCACCTGCGCGCGCTTCGACGATGGCTACCAACCCAGTGCATCGGACCAATGCCTGGTCACCGACACCGCCAACGTGCATCTGGGCGAGAGCAGCAAGCGTTACTTCGGCCGCGTGGGCCCGGCGATCTACTGGAACCTCAGTACCGGCTACAAGATCACCGACCACGCCAAGGTCAATTTCTACGTCAACAACGTGTTCAACGAAGTGGGCTACGAAAACAAGGAGCGCTTCTACGGCTACGGGTTCTACAACACCACCTTGTTCAACCCGATCGGCCGCGAAGTGGCAGCGGAGTATGTGTTTACGTTTTGAGTGAAGGCGGCCGCATCGCACGCCACGGCACAGCGCCGTGGCGTGCGATGCATCGTCGAGGCAAGCCGTACTCGATCCCGGCTTGCCAGCGCGCGCGTGGCGATGCCACGCATCGGTTCGCCCAGCTTGTCGTGCGATGTGGCGGCTGGCGCGGCACATGCGGCTTGCAGGCACCCTGCATGGGCACCGCTGCAACGTTCCGTTGCCGATGAAACTGTGGCAACGCGCAAATACGCGTGGTATCAATGCATCCAATGAACGCACCCCGCAGCCAGTTTTATTTTTGGTACTACGGTTTTCCGATGCCGCTGGCGGAGGAAGGAGTGCGTTCACCCTGAAGGAAACTTCAGCAGCATTCCCGAAAAGCCGCCAGCGCACACTGGCGGCTTTTTTGTTGCCGCCTCGCCTGGCTCCCCGATGCAACCGCCGACCCGAGACACTGTTATGCCGCCCGTAACCGATGACCTGCGTATCCGCAAGATCGAAGCCCTCGCACCGCCTTCGCAGCTGCTGTCGCTGCTGCCCTGCGATGAGCGCGCCTCCGAAACCGTCACCAACTCGCGCGCCGCGCTGCACGAGATCCTGCATGGGCGCGACGACCGCCTGGCGGTGGTGATCGGGCCCTGCTCGATCCACGACCCGGTCGCGGCGATGGAGTACGCGCACCGGCTGCGCCCACTGCGCGAGCAGTTCGGCGATGCGCTGGAGGTCGTGATGCGGGTGTACTTCGAAAAGCCGCGCACCACCATCGGCTGGAAGGGCCTGATCAACGATCCGGACCTGGATGGCAGCTTCCAGATCAACAAGGGGTTGCGCGTGGCGCGCGGCCTGCTGCGCGACATCAACAACCTTGGATTGCCGGCCGGTGTGGAGTTTCTCGACATCATTTCGCCGCAATACATCGCCGACCTGGTGGCCTGGGGCGCAATCGGCGCACGCACCACCGAAAGCCAGGTGCATCGCGAAATGGCCTCTGGCCTGTCGTGCCCGGTGGGGTTCAAGAACGGCACCGGTGGCGACGTCAAGATTGCGGTGGACGCGGTGGGCGCGGCCTCGCATCCGCATCATTTCCTGGCCGTGACCAAGGACGGCCAGACCGCGGTGGCAGCCACGGCGGGCAATCCGGATTGCCATGTGATCCTGCGCGGCGGCAAGGTGCCCAACTTCGATGCGGCCAGTGTCGAATCGGCCAGCCAGTTGCTCAACACCTCCGGTCTGCCGGCACGGCTGATGATCGACGCCAGCCACGCCAACAGCGGCAAGAATCCCGACAACCAGCCCAAGGTGATCGACGATATCGCGCGGCAGCTGGAAGGCGGCGAGACGCGCATCGTCGGCGTGATGGTCGAGAGCCATCTGGTCGGCGGCCGCCAGGAACTCGTCGCAGGTTGCGAGCTGACCTACGGCCAGAGCATCACCGACGGCTGCCTGGACTGGGACACGTCGGTGCAGGTACTGGATCGCCTGGCCACTGCAGTGCGCGCCCGGCGCGCGCGGCGGATTGCCGAGGCTGCGTAAGCGTGCGGCATCGCGTTCGTTGACTGATTTTGAGCTTGCGGATTGGTCGGTTTGCGGATGCGGCATCAGGTGTCGCCCTGACCCGCATCCGGCGCGATGCGCCACCTTCTCCCGATGGGAGAAGGCCGAGAGCGTCGTTTCTTCGGACAGGATGAAAGCAGCGCGCATCGACATGATGAAAGCGTCTTTCGTCCGAGAAAACCAAAGCCGCCGTGCTGGCGGGAGAGGTTTGGGGCGATGGTGCGACGGAAAAACCCATCCATCGCCTGAAGCACCACACGGGCGGCCAAAGAAAACCGCCGGACCGGCGCAGGGAGCCGGTCCGGCGGATTGAACAACACCACCCACTGGTGACCCGTCGCTGCGGTGGCTAGGGGGGGAGAGACGTTCTGCACCGCCAGCGAGCGGGTAGAGACGTTATCGCCCGTGCGCTTGGCCTGCGCATGTCGCTGCGTGGCGCAGGCAGACATGAAGTTTCGAAAGAGTTAAGCAGTACCGCGGCGGTGCTTCACTTGCGTACATCGCTGCACGCATGACCACGCAACCCAATAACCTGTGCATGCACGCAACGTCAGCCCAGCATGTCGCCAGGGTCGAGCCAGCGCTGGCGCCGCGCCAATGACTCAGTCAGCGTCTGCGGAGTGTGCGTGCCATCGCTGTCGTGATTGGCGCGTGCCACCTGGTGTTCCAGTGCATTGCGATAGCGCGGGGACACGCAATGGTCGAGCGACTGGCACACGTGCTGATTGGGTGTGAGCACACGCAGATTGGCCACTGCTTGCCCTGCAGGTTCGCCGCTTTGATGCGCTGCGCCAGCGCCATCGGAGCCGCCTTGGGATAGCCGGAGCCGATGAAGCCGCTCGTCGCCACGGTCTGGTCCGGTTGGGTCGGCGCGGCTGCCGCTCGGCAGACACCCTTCGGTCGCGCAGCAGCGCGTACATGACGCGTTGCTCGGATATGGCGGGCACCGCGGCAACGGGGCAGCGCCATTATGGCCGCAGCCGGCATCTGGCTGCGTGCGACCTTGGTGCAATGGTCACTGGCGTCTGCTGCCAGTGAGGGCGCCATCTGCAATCGCTGCGCCCGGCGTCAGCCGAACGCGGCCGCACCGCGTCGACGCCTGGATGCGTGTCGCGCATGCAGAGGCGACAGCGCGCATTCCAGCATCCACCTTACAGCGCCTCCACCGTGTCGTGCGCGCTCAGCATTCACGCCTCGCCGTCGGCGCACCCGCGATAGTGGTGGCCGACCCGTCCTTGCCTGCGCCCATGCCCTCTCTTCGCGAACGCTTTCAGCGCTGGCCCCGGCCGTGGCGGCTCGCAGTGCTTGTGCTGTTGGCGCTGTACGCGCTGTATCTGTTGGCCGGCAATGTGTTTCTCAACACGCCGTTGTTCGATGCCACGACCAACCGGCAGCCGCACAAGTTCACCATGCAGACCGGCCCGGCACTGACGCTGTTCCCGGGCGAGGTGATGGCCTGGAATGTGCGCATGCGCGGGCAGGCCAACCGCACCGTGTATGTCTTCCATGCCGATCGTGCGCATGCACGCATCGCGCTGCTGCCGCTGTTCCGGCGTGAGGTCCGTCTGCCGTGGCTGCATGCCACCGGCCTGAGCGCGGAAGTGGAAACCTCCGACACGCCGATCCCGCCACCGCCGCGCGGCGACCAGGGCTGGACGCTGCGCTTCGATGCGATCAGCAGCAAGAGCATCCGCAGCGCGCGGCTCGGCAAATTGCTGATCGCCGGCAACGGCCACGGCACGGTCGGCTTTCTGAAACAGCTCAAGGGCGGGCCATCGGAGCTGTTTCCGTCCGAGGCCGGCTTTACCGATGCGGTGGTCAGCTTCGATGGCGTGCAGGTGTTCAATGGCGCGCAATTGGATGCGCAGTTTCAGTTTCCGCTTCACTACCGCGATGAAGCGCCTGGTCTGCGCAAGCTCGGCATCACCCATGCGCGCCTGCAGTTGAAGGCCAGTACGGTGGCGTTGAAGATCGATACCGGTGCCCCGCACGTGGACATCCGCAGCGGGCCATCGGCCGCGCGCGTGGAGGCTGACATCACGCTGGACCGCGGCGCGCTGCAGCCGGGCAGCCACGCGGTGTGGCGGCTGCCATTGATGGCCGGTGTCGGGGCCACCGACCGCGGCATGCTGGCGCTACAGCTGGACGTAGCGCAGGACATCCGCGTGCAGGCGCGGTTGCCGCGCGATGCAGACACCGGCAGCGAAGTGCATGCCGATCTGCGCATTGCCGGACGTAGCATTCCCTTCCAGGAGCCTGCGCAGATCCTGCCGCGGTTGTCGGGCCAGGTGCAGGGGCGCTGGGAGTTCGAATCCTTGAACTGGATCGCCGAGCTATTTGTGCGCAAGCCGTGGTTTGAGCTGCAAGGCGGTGGCCTGGTGGAAGCCGATCTACGCCTGGCGCAAGGCCGGCTGACCAGCGGCAGCAGCCTGGAGATTCCACGTGTGGAGGCAGTGGCGCAAGTGTTCGACACGCGACTTAGCGGGATTGCCAGGGCGCGCGGCCGTATCGACGATGCCGCCACCGCGCAGGCGCATCTGGACGTGAGCATTCCCACGTTCCGCGCCGCGCCGCGCGATGCGCCCAAGCAGATCCTGCTGGATGGCCGCGACCTGCAGCTGGCCATGCATGGCGATGCGGAACTGGCGCGCCTGCGCGATACGCTCAAGGCGCAGCTGCGTTTCAGCGATGCGCAGGTGCCCGACCTGACCGTCTACAACCGCTATCTGTCCGGTAAGGCCGTGCGTCTGCTCGGCGGCAGCGGCAGCCTGACCGGCGATGTCGCGCTTAACGCAGCCGGCGATGTCGGCAGCGGGCATGCGCATCTGCGCGGGCAGGGCGCGCATCTGGCGCTGGCCGGCGTGCAAATGCGCGGCGATGCCGAACTGCAGGCGCAGCTGCAACGCGCCGACTTCAAGAACAAGTTCTTCGACCTCAGCGGGACACGCGTGCGTCTGCGCAACATGCGCGTGGGCGATGACACTGGCGATACCAATTGGTGGGGCGAGCTACAGGTCGGGGCGGGCACCATCCAGGCCAGTGCGCCGTTCCAGCTGGACGCCGACGCGGCGCTGCGCATGCGCGATGCCGCGCCGCTGTTGTCGGTGTTCGCGCAGCGAGCCGACTATCCGCGCTGGGTGGTGGGCTTGCTGGATTCGGGCGAGCTCGATGCCACCGGCCGCGTGCGTTGGCGCAAACAGCAACTGACGGTCGACGACCTGCAGGCGGAAAACGCGCGGCTTTCGTTGCGCGCGCGCCTGGCGCTGGACGACGACACGCGGCGCGGCAATCTGTATCTGCGTTGGGGCGTGCTCGGCGCCGGCATCGAACTCGATGGCAAGCAGCGTCAATGGCATCTGGCCGGCGCGCGCGAGTGGTACGACAAACAGCCGGGCTTGCTGCCGCCGGTGTCCAAGCATAAGTAGCCGGTATCCAAGCAGAAGTCAGTGCTTGATGGTTCGTGATGGCGTGGCGTAGTGATGCGTTAGGCATGCATCGGTGCAATGCCGTCTCGGCGCGCGTTGCAGGCAGCGCGGCGGATGCATCAAACGGCTAAAAACGGCTAACACAACGACTGCCAAGCCGTCAGACGAGCGCGGCCAGTGCTCGGATTCGGCACGGCCCACTCGTTCACTGCATGTGCTGTGTGCCGTCCATATCCACCTGACGACTGCCTGCTAGGTGCCGGCAACGTGTTGCATCACCCGGTCGCCTGATGGAGCATTGCGCCGAGCGTTCGATGCGAAGCATCCACACCAAACGCCATGCCGCGCGGCAATCATCGCCTTCGCCTTCGCCTTCGCTATGCGCATGCGCAGCAATGTCGCCCGATACGCACCGCACTCACGGCCGGCTTGGCACACTGCGCGGCGCCGCCTGCGCGGTCTTGTAAGGAGCCTGCCGTCATGACGATGCCCGTTCGCGCCCGCTGGCGCGCAGTGCCTCGCGCGCTGCGTTGGCCGTTATCGGCAGTGATCGCGCTGTATGCCAGCTACCTGCTGCTGGGCAACCTGCTGCTCAACACGCCGCTCGGGCCGGCAGCGCTCAATCGCAAGCCGGACACCTTCGCCATGCAGTGGGGCCCTGGGCTGACCTGGTGGCCGGGACGGATGATGTTGTGGGATGTCGATCTGCACGGCAGCTCAGTACGCAACCGCTGGAGCGTCAGCGCGCAGCGCATGAGCGGACAGATCCGGATATTGCCCTTGCTGCATCGGCAACTGCTGGTGCCGGAACTGCATGTGCAGGGTGTGCGTGCCGGCCTGCAGTCGGTACCGTCCGTAGCGGATGCCGTGGGCGCAGCTCCCGTTGCCAACGCGGTGGGTGCGCCCACAGCAACCACGACGATGGACGCAACATCGAATGCATCCACGACCGCTGCACCCGAGCAAGCCGCAGCGAATGCAACGCGCGCGACAGCAGCGCCTTCGACAGCAACAACAGCGACAGCCGCAGCACGTGCGAAGCCGACACCACCAGCAACATCTCCATCAGATCGGGCACACAATCCGCCAGCCGCTAATGTCCCCGCAAACCCCAAGCCAGCCACACCCGCCTGGACACTGCAGTTCGACCGCATCGATGCCGCGCAGGTCCACGCGCTGTCGCTGCATCAATTGCGGATCGAAGGCGACGGCCAGCTGCAGCTCGGTCTGTTCAAGCAGTTGCGTGGTGGGCCGATGGAATTGTTTCCATCGCGTGCCGTGTTCGACAACGTACGTGTGCACTGGGGCAAGAGTGAGGCGCTGCGCAACGGGCAGCTGCGCATGGAAGCGAGTATTGCGCGGCATGCGCCCGACCAGGCGCGCGGGCTTGCCTTGCTGCAGCTGACCGATGCGCTGGTGGCCGTGCACGGCGACACTGCGGCGCTGGATGTCACCCGCACCGCGCAGGGCCGCCACACAGTGGTCACCCGGCCGGGCAAAGGGCGTGCGGATGGCGAGTTGCGCTGGACGCGCGGTGCGTTGCAACCGGGCAGTCAGCTGCATTGGCGTGCGCCGCTGCACGACAGCACGCGCACGCCTGCCGCGTTGTTGGGCGAGCTGGCAGCGCAATTGCAGGTGGACGACAACATGCGCCTGACCGTGAGCATGCCCGAGCCTGCCGATGCGGGGCTGACGCTGGATGCCGACCTGCGCGTGCAGGGCCGGCAGTTGCCGCTGCACTCTCTGCGCGACCTGCTGCCGCGCACCTCCGGGCATGCACGGCTGCATTGGCAGCTGGCTTCGCTCAGCTGGATTCCCGCACTGTTTCCGGATGTGGACTGGCTCACCCTGGAAGGCGATGGCCTCGTCGATGCGGACCTGCGCATTGCGCGTGGCCAGCTCGGTGCGGGCAGCCGGCTGCAGGTGCCGCATGTGCGCGCGCACGTCGGCGTGATGGGGCACGCCATCGATGGCCAGGCCAGCGCCGATCTGCGCGTGGATGCCGATGCCAACGGCCAGCTGTTGCCCGCGCTCGCACTGCAGATGCAGCAGTTTTCGATCGCGCACAGCGACGCACTCGCGCGTCCGTTCGTGCAAGGCCGCGATCTGCGTCTGGAGCTGCAGACGCGCGCCGACGCACGCAACCTGACCAGCTTGCGCGATGCCACGCGTGCGCATCTGACCTTTGCCAATGCGCGTGTGCCGGATCTGCGTGCGTATAACCGCTATCTGCCGCAACAGCAGCTGCGCTTCGATGGCGGCAACGGTGTGCTCAGCGGCGATCTGCAGATCGAGCCCGGCGGGCGTATCGGCAAGGGCGGCTTGCGTGTCGGCGCACGCGCGGCGCGCCTGCAGTTTGCCGGGCTCGCCTTGCGTGGCGACGTGGATGCCGATCTGCGCCTGCAGCGTGGCGATTTGCGTGCAGAAAATTTTCGCCTCGATGCAAGCACGGTGCAGCTGCGCAATGTCGGGTTCACCGGTCCGGACGGACAGCGCCGCGATGGCTGGTGGGCGCGTATCGTGCTGGACGACACGCGCATGCAATGGCGGCAGCCGATCGGTGTGGATGGACGCGTGCGCATCCAGATGCGCGACCTGGCGTTCTTGATGGCGCTGTACGCGCGCGACCGTTCCATCCCCGGCTGGATGCTGCGCCTGGTGGATGCAGGGCAGGCGCAGGTGACCGGTCGTGTGCATTGGCAAGGCGATACCGTCATCGTCGATCGACTGCAGGCGCGCAACGATCGTTTCCAGGTCGATGCGCGCTTGCGTCTGCAAGGCAGCCAGCGCAGCGGCAGCCTGCTCGCGCGCTGGGGTGTCGTGAGTGCGGCCGTCGGCCTGCGCAACGACACCCCCGAGTGGCACCTGCGCCGTGCGCCGGAGTGGTATCAGGCGCAGCCGGATCTCATCCGGTGACGCCCGGCCCGCCTGCGCTATGTGAAGAAAACTGGGTCAGTTCTGTACCGTCTGGTGTTGTTTTGCAGTGCAGCGTGCAAGTCGGATTCGGGGCGCGCACTATGATCCTGCATCCCGACGTGGGGGAGGGAGCAAAGCCCGCTGGCAGTTCGCTGCAAGCGGGCTTTTTTATTGCCTGACGTTTGGCCAGTCAAGCGTGTTCAGCACCGTAAGGCCCTGAATTTACGCCAATTCCAGCATCCACAGCGCGCTGCCGCCGGTGATGAACAGCCGCTTCTGCTCCTGGTCGAAGCTGCAATTGGATGCGGTGTGCGGGGTCGGGACCAGCCCCAACAGGTGCCCCTCCGGATCGAAGATGCACACGCCGGCGCCGGAACTGCTCCACACCCAGCCCTGCCGGTCAACGCAAAAGCCGTCGGCCAGGCCTTGGGGCACCACTGCAAAGCGGCGTGGATCGTGCAGTGCACCATCGCGCCAGTCCAGTGCGGTGATCTCCGGCTCGCACGGGCCGGTTTCCGGGGTTTGCGACACGTACAGCACGCGCTCCTCGGGCGAAAACGCCAGTCCATTGGGGTGATCCAGCCTGGCCATGCACTGCAACGCGCCACCGTCGGGCGGTAGCCGGTAGACGCCGTGATAGTCCAGTTCCTGCGGGCCGGGGCAGCCCTGGCTGGGCTTGAGCAGGCCGAACGGTGGGTCGGTGAACCAGATCGCGCCGTCGCCGGCCACGATCAGATCGTTGGGCGAATTCAGCCGCTTGCCGGCGAAACGCCCGACCAGCAGATGCGCACGTCCAGCTGCATCGCTGCGGGTGATCGCGCGGCGGCCATGCTCGCAATGCACCAGCCGTTGTTGCGCATCCACCGCATTGCCGTTGGTGAAGGCGGTGGCGTCCAGCAATACGTCCACCGCGCCGTCCTCGCGCCACCCGAGCACGCGGCGGCCCACCACGTCGCTCCACACCAGCGTGCGCCGGGCCTCCCACCACACCGGGCCTTCGCTCCAGGTCGCCTGGTGGTACAGCGTGTGCAGGCGCGCGTTGCCCAGCCGTGCGGCCAGTGCGGGGTGCTGCGTGCTTGGCGGTGCGCACTCGGTTGGCGGTGGCGCCCCGGCCGGACGCACGCGGCAATGGCTGTCCATCAACGCGGCGCCTGGTGACCGAACGGATGCGCCACCGCCGCGCCGGGCGATTGCGCAAACTGCACCAGCATCTGAAAGCACGGCGCATCGCCGAGCTGGCCGGAACGGTGACCACGCGCATCGGTGGTGCCCTGGTCCTGGCCGAAATGGATATCGCCAGGGCCCATTTCCACCCGCGTGCCGTCGCCGGTTTCGATGAACCAGCGGCCGCGCAGCGGAATCACCCACTGCGGATGCGGGCTCTCGTGCCAATCGCCGACCCAGCCCACCGGCAACACCGCAAACTGGATGCCGAGCACCTCACCCGGGAACGGCCGCAGCCACTGCGGCGCGGCCCCACCGCCCACGCTCTTGCTGCCGAAACCCGGCAATTGCGAAAGGTTGAGCCGGCTGGCGCCATCCGGCCCGGTCCACAGATGCAAGAACGGCAGGCTGGGCGGTGAGGTCAGATCGGTGCCGTCGTTGTCCAGCGGAATCCGGGACGGCAGCAGCGCGTCGGGCAACAGCGTGGCGGACATGGCGGAGCCTCGTGCAAAAACCGCAGTGCAGCACGGCCGTCGTCAGGGCTCCGTCAGCAGAATGTTCACTGCTTGGAAATCGCGCGACTGCTTTACCCGCGACTGCTCCAATCGCTGAGCCGAGTGCGATATCTGTCTGTCTACCCGCGTTGTATGGAGTGAGCGTTCGTTGACGCGCTGCAGCCTGCAGCCCTCGCGCTGACCGTGTTGACGCTTGGTCTGGTGCTTGCCCGAGCGTGTCGAGTTCATCGCTGACATCGGTGTGCTGCGCTTCAAGGTCGAATCGACGCTGCGCCTGCGATGCGGCCTGTATGTTTCGGTGCCCAGGCACGGCGTAGCCCCGGTCGCGGGCTTGATCGACAGCGCAGTGTGCCGCCATCTCGCTGCGCTTGGCCTGCATCGCGCATCGTGCAGGCGAGAGCGACAGCTGCATGCGGTTGCCGGGCAAGGGAGCGCGCGCCTACATGCCACTGTCGTGGCGGGATGCCAGAATCGGCGCATGTCGCTGCCCATCTCCTCCGCTTCTCCTGCGCTCACCGCTCTGATCGAGCGGGCCGTGGCGCGTGTCCGCCAGGCCGTCCCAGCCGAGCAACCCTGGCCCGGCGGCGATCTTGTGCCAACGCTTGAACGGGTTGCGCTTGCCAGCGACTTCGCGCTGGAAACCCTGGCCCGCCAGCCGGCACTGCTGCTGCACCTGGCCCAGGCCGACCCACCACCGCTGCCGGTGCCAACGCTGGACCCGGCACAGCCGCAGGCCTGGGCGGCGCAGTTACGGCGCTACCGCGCCGCTGAATCCACCCGCCTGGTGTGGCGCGACGTGCTGGGCCTGGACAGCGTGGACGCCACCCTTGCCGGTGCGACCCGGTTGGCAGAAGCCTGCCTGCACTGCGCGCTGCAGGCGCTGGAGCAGCAGTTCGACAGCCGCCATGGGCAGGTGATGGCCGAAGACGGCAGCGTGCAGCGGCTGGTGGTGTTCGGGCTGGGCAAACTCGGCGGCGGCGAGCTGAATTTTTCTTCGGATGTGGATCTGGTCTACGCCTACCCGCAGGGCGGGCAGTCCACCGGCGCGCGCCCGTTGGCGGCCGAGGAATACTTCGCGCGATTGGGCCAGCAACTGGCCAAGTTGCTCGACGAAACCACCGCCGATGGGTTCAGTCACCGCGTGGACCTGCGCCTGCGCCCGTTCGGCACCGCCGGCCGCGTGGCGTTGTCGTTCACCGGCATGGATCAGTATTTCCAGCGCGAAGGCCGCGATTGGGAGCGCTATGCCTGGCTGAAGGCGCGTGCAGTGGCCGGCGACATCGCTGCCGGCGAGGCCTGGCTGGAAACGCTGCGGCCGTTCGTCTACCGGCGCTATCTGGATTTCACTGCACTGGACGGCCTGCGCGACATGAAGGCCGCCATCACTGCCGAAGTGGCGCGGCACGACCGGCTGGACGACATCAAGCGCGGGCCCGGCGGCATTCGCGAGATCGAATTTCTCGCGCAATCGCTGCAGCTGATCCGCGCCGGACGCGAGCCCGCGCTGCGCGAGCGGCGGCTGTTGCCTGCGTTGCAGGCGCTGGTTGCCGCAGGCCAGATCGAAGCGGACAACGGTGCCGCATTGACCGAGGCGTATCGCTTTTTGCGCCGTCTGGAAAACCGCCTGCAGATGTTGCGCGACGCGCAGACCCATGCGTTGCCGCAGTCGCCGCTGGACCGCGAGCGGATTGCGTTGGGCCTGGGCTACGCGGGCTGGACTGCGCTGCTGGACGCGCTGGCCCCGCATCGCAGTCGGGTGGCGGCGGAGTTTGCCGAGTTGCTGGCGCCGCGCGTGCGCGCCACCGCGCCGGATGCGCTGGCCGATTACTGGCGCGCATTGCCCGAGGGCGATGCAGCGCCGTTGCTGGGCATCGGCTTGCACGATCCCGCCAACGCGCATCAGGTATTGAGCGATTTTGCGCAGTCGTCCGGCGTGCACGCACTGTCCGATACCGCGCGGGTGCGGCTCGATCGGGTCATGCCGGCGCTGCTGCACGCGGCCACGCGCGCCAGCCAGCCCGATGCGGCGGTGCGGCGCATGCTGGGCCTGTTGCAGGCCACCTTGCGCCGCACCAGCTATCTGGCGTTGCTGGACGAGCAACCCAGCGCGCTCGCACGCCTGGTCGATGTGCTCTCGCGCAGCGCGTTGCTGGCCGAACGCCTGGCCGCGTATCCGCTGCTGTTGGACGAGTTGCTCGACACCCGCATCAGCGGGCCCTTGCCGGATCGCGCGGCCCTGCATGCGGCATGTGCCGACACGCTGCAGATCGACGATACCGAAGCGGCCTTGCGCGAACTCAACGAGCGCCGATTGGCGCTGAGTTTTCGCATCGCGCTGGCCACGCTCGATGGCCGCCAACTCGCGGTGGACAGCACCCGGCAACTGGCCTGGCTTGCCGAGGCGGTGGTGCAGACCGTATTGCAGCTGGCGCGGGTCGAACTGGTCGCCGCGCACGGGCAGGTACCCGGCGGCAGCTTTGCCATCATCGGCTACGGCAGCCTGGGTGGGCTGGAACTGGGCTTCGGCTCGGATCTGGACCTGGTGTTTCTCTACGATCATCCGCGTGCGGTGGAAAGCTCCGACGGCAAGCGGCCGCTGGAAGCCGGGCGCTGGTTCGCACGGTTTGCGCAGAAGGTGATGGCATTGCTGTCTGCCGAAACCGGCGCCGGCCGGCTCTACGACATCGACGTGCGGCTGCGTCCGGACGGCGGCAAGGGTGCGCTGGTGTCGTCGCTGGCCAGCTACCGCGAGTACCAGCGCGAACGCGCCTGGACCTGGGAGCATCAGGCGCTGGTGCGCGCACGCGCGGTCGCAGGCGATCCCGCGCTGTGCGAGGCGTTTGCACAGGTACGCCGCGAGACGCTGGCGCGCGTGCGCGACACTGCGCTGCTGCACGAAGACGTGCGCAAGATGCGCGCACGCATGCGCGCCGAACTCGATCGCAGCGATGCCGGCCGGCTGGATCTCAAGCAGGGCGCCGGCGGTCTGGTCGATCTGGAATTCCTGCTGCAGGCCGGTGTGCTGGGCCAGGCGGCGCAGCATCCGCCGTTGCTGCAGGTCTGCGACACGCCCGCACTGATCGATGCACTGGTGCAGGCGCAGTGGTTGCCCGGCACTGCCGCGCAGGCGCTGCACGATGCACATGCCACGCTGGTGGATGCCGGGCTGGCCTGCACGCTGGACCGGCGCCCGCGCCTGATCACGCCAACTGCCGCCATCCAGCAGGCCACCGGCAGCATCTTTGCGATTGCGCAGGCGCAAGGCCTGGCGTTCCCGCGCGGCAGGGACGCACCGCGTGGGTGAGGAGGCATTACGCGGTGATGTGCAGGTGATTCACAGCGCCGCCTGCGTGCTGCCGCTGGCACAGGACGCCAGGCGCAGGAGTGGCTCAGCAGGAGATCGAGGCCCGCGTCGGCGAACGGGGCCGGCAAGGTCTGCAGCAACGGCAGCACGCCATGCGCAGCGGAGTTGATGCCTGTTGTGGTCGCCCGCCTCAGTGCGGCGGCGGTGCCGCAGCCGCGGGGGCCGCACGTGCGATGGTGGCGGTGAAGCTGGCCGAGCGTGTCAGCGCCTGTGGGTTGGACACGATCCGCCCCAGTCGCACCAGATCGCGCGATGGCGTGTAGCCGCGGTAGAACACCGCCAGGTTGCCCCAGGGCACGTAATACATCAGGTCGCCCACCTGCGCCGGGCCGGCAGGGCCGACTGCGCTCAGGTCGAGCTTGGTCGGCAGGTAGCTGATCTTTTCGCTCGCATGGAAGTCTTCGAACGACACAGTCATCGGCAGCCGCGCGAACAGGTCGCGCGTGGCCGAGTGATCGACCAGCTCCGCTTCGACGACGTCATCGCCGATGGTCAGGGTGATGCGCATTGTGCGCTCCGGTGTATGTGGGGTGGTCACCGCCGGTGGCGTTGCAGCCGAGCAGGCGGTGACCAGGAAGGCGCACCCCAGTAATAGGGTGTGTAGGCAGGCGCTGGGGCGAAGGATCGGCATCGGCGCTGTCCTCGTGGGTTACTGCAGGTGCTTGCGGAAGAACGCGGTGAGCGTGTCGAACGGAATCAGCTCCACGCGATCGTACAAGTCCACGTGTCCTGCGTCCGGCACGATCACCAATTGCTTGGGCTGGCCAGCCAGACGGTAGGCCTCTTCGCTGAACTCGCGTGAATGTGCCTTCTCGCCGGTAATGAACAGCATCGGCCGCGGCGAGATGGTCTCGATGTCGTTGAACGGGTAGAAATTCATGAACTTGACGTTGCTGGTCAGCGTCGGCCGTGTGGTGTGCTCGGGCGACTGGCCCTTGGGCGTGTACTGCCCGCGCGGTGTCCGATAGAAATCGTAGAACTCGCGTTCGATCGGGTTGGATTCCGGCGTCAGCGCCAGGACCGTGCCGCCGGTGTATTCCACCGGCCCGCCGCTGAATTCGACTGAGCGCTGTTTTGCGGCCGCGGCGATGATCTGCTTGCGCTGCGCCAGGCTGAGCCCATGACGCAGGCCGTTGCGGTTGGCCGCGCCCATGTCGTACATGCTCACCGTGGCGATCGCGTGCATGCGTGGGTCGATCTTGGCCGCGCTGATCACGAAGCTGCCACTGCCGCAGATACCCAGCGCACCGATCTGCTCGCGATCGACAAACGTCTGCGTTTCCAAGAAATCCACTGCCGCACTGAAGTCTTCGGCATAGATGTCCGGCGACACCGCGTTGCGCGGTTGCCCTTCGCTTTCGCCCCAGAACGACAGGTCCAGGGACAGCGTCACAAAGCCCTGTTCGGCAAGTTTGGTGGCGTAGAGATTGGCGCTTTGTTCCTTGACCGCACCCATTGGATGCCCGACCACAATGGCTGGATGCCGCTTGCCGGTGTCCAGACCCTTGGGGACGAACAGGGTGCCGGCCACGGTCATCTGGTACTGATTCTTGAAGGTGACCTTTTGCATGGTCACCGCCTCGCTGGTGTAGAAATTATCGGCACCGTGGGACATGTCTGCTCCTAGCGTAGTGAATGAAACGAGCAAGAGCACCAGAAGGAGGATGCGCAGTTGCATGGTGTGGCTCTCATGAAGGGTGCACGCCGCCCGCAGCTGTGTGCCGCTGCGGTTGCGTTTGCCGGTGGATGACGAGATGACGTGTGCGGCCAACGGGCGACGCCGTGTGGGCAGTGGCATGGCTGCAGCAATGCCCCTTGCGATGTCGCCGATGACCGCAGTGCATCACCGTGGGCGATCGGCGCCGCAATGCATGCAGCGTCGCGCCATTGGTTGTTTATTGCGCGTTTGCTGGCCTACCTGCTGCAGCGGGTGGGCGTTGCTGCCGCCGTGGTGCATCTTGCGGTGGCCTAATGTAGGTCAAGCGATGCGCTAGAGCATTAGCGCCACGCGCATGCCTTCATGTGCGTGTTTCATAAGTGCTGTGATGTGCCGTGCGCATGACAACGTGGGGCGCCTTGGCGCCATGCAGGTGGTGGGTGCTGACGCATGCGCAGACTGCGTGTCTGTGGCATTGGCAAATCGTTTACAGCGCAGATGCCCATGCGCAGGCTGCGAGAGCGCAATCGTGAGTCAGCTGGTCGCCCGAGGTGCGCTGCGCCAGAGCAACGCGCGGAACGGCCCGAGCAAGAACACGCCCATGCCCAGCTTCACCGCCAGATCGCCAGCGGCCCAGCTCACCCACGGCAGCGATGCACCGGCAAAGGCGATGCTCCAGAACAGTACGGTATCCAGCGTGGCGCTGCAGGTGGTGGCCACGATCGGCGCGCGCCACCAGCTGCCGTTGCGCAGCCGGTCGAACACGGTGATATCCAGCAACTGCGCCGCGATAAAGGCCGTGCACGAGGCCGCCGCAATGCGCGGTGTCGCCAGCCAGATCGACAACAGCACCGCCAGTGCGAACCCGCACCAGGCCACCGTGCGTGCTGCGCGTGGGCCGAAGCGGCGATTGATCAGATTGCTGACCAGAAACGCCAATGGGTATGAAAACGCGCCCCAAGTCAGCCAGTCGTTGATCGGGTACTGCACCAGGATGTTGGACAGCAGCACCACCGCGCCCATGGCCAACACCGCCCACGCCAATGCGCGCGCAGTGAGTGGGGTGTACGGCGTCGGCGAGGTGCTGGACATGGCAGTGCGGCAATGACAGAAAAATACGGATTATCCGCGCGTTGACGCAGGCGGACCAGTGCGCAGAGCCGCACGTAGAATCCACGGCGGCTGCTGCAGATTGAAACGGCGTGGTGATGAGGGGATGGACCCAGCACGGTGGAGTGACGTCGTGTGAGTCGCTTGCGTTCGCGCGACCGCGATGCCTGATCGATCCACCGTGCCGCTGCGCTGTCGTTTGACCGCATGCGGCGTGCCACCAGTACCAGCAACGCCCGCATGCACACGCCGCCGAGACATCGCCAATCCGCGGACACACCGATGCCACCTGCAGCGTGATTGGCACGCTGGCAACTGCGCACATGCCAGGCATCGTGCGCTACGGGTCTGCAACTGCGCACGCCGTACGCATCGGTGACCATCAACACGTCTTCGCGCAGGTAGTTCGGCAGACGGTGGAAGATGTGTCTGCGTGCGCCGCGCTTAGCACCGTATCCGCAGACGGGAGGCGTCAGTAACGCCCCATCCTGGCCGACGACAGCATCTACAAGCAGCTTGCCGGCATCACCAGGTCTTGCTGCTGTTCTGCGCAGCGGATTCTGCGGTCGGCACGAACGCCAGCGCCTGGCCTTGTGGCGACTGCACCGTCCAGCCGGCGCCGGCCGGGCTTGGCTGGAAGGTCACCGTCTCGCCAACGCGAAAGCCCGCAGCCGGGTCGTCCTCGCGCGCCGGCCAGCGCAGCAGGGCGGTGTTGTCGGCTTTTTCTGGATCCTGCAACTGCACTTCGCAGCCGCCGTCGGTGGTTTTTTCCACCGACTTGACCCGCATCGGCGGCAACGGCCCTGCGGAGGCCTTGTTCGATGCGTGATCGAGTGCTTCCGAGCCTGCTATCGCACTATGGCCCAGCGCCAACGACACGAAGTACGGTGCGGAGATCACCAGAATCGCCGACATCGCAGAGGCATCGCCGCGGGTGATCGTGGTCAAGCCTGCATTCGCCGGCATCGGTTGACCGAACGAGACGGCGAGCAACAGCCCGAGGAAGGTAAATTGAGAAGGGATGTTCATGGAGACGCTCCGTGCGTGGCGACGCGATGTGGAATGGACTGGTCCTGCTGCAGCACCTGTTGTTGCTGCAGGAAATCGAACACGGACTCGACCGTGATCACCGAATAATTGCCGGAGAGACGTTCGCTGGCAGGATGGTCGGTCACCGCCGCATTGGCGACGAAAAAGCGTGCGCCAATGCGCTTGCTCAGATCCAGATGCAAGCGGGTGGGTTGGTACCCGTTGTGCTTGAGCCAGGCTTGCGCGCTGTGTCGATCGCTCACCGGCGCAGGTGTCGCATCTGCTGCCGTGGTTGCCGCCATTGCCGCCGCCAGCACCTCGAGCACCCATTGGTTGGAGTTCTGGTAATCGGTGGAGAACGGATAGGCAATCATGCTGTAGCGCGCCTCATGTAGCGCATGCGCCAGTGTGGCCGGGTCCTGCAGCAAGATGCGTAGCTGCCGCTGCAGTGCCGGTGCCAGCACGCCGACGCGCAGATCTGCACTGAGGGCAGTTTCGCCGATGAAGTTGCTCAGACCTTCGTGATACAGCGCGGAGTTGTCCGATTTGCAGTGATTGAGCAGGTGCTTCACCCGCCATGTGCCGTCGTCCTCGCGGAGTGCGAAGGCCAGATGGCTGTGTTTCAACCCATAGCGGCTCAGATCCTGGCCGCCGCGTGCCAGCAGCACCACCTGCGCGCCGTCCACGGCGTCCAGCGTCTGCTGGGTGGATTTGGCCATGTCGAACATCGCCGCCAGCGTGGCGGGGGTTGGATAGTGCGGGGTGCAGATCGGTGCGGCAACGGCGGGCAGTGCGCATGTCAAGGCGATGAGTAACGACGCCGTTGCAAGCCACCTGCGCTGCTTAAGTTCGAATTGCATGGGGGTTGATCGTCCGTGTGGTTGCCCCGTGGCAGCCACGGCGACACCATCATACGTGCAGGCGCTCGCGCACCAGCGCGGCGATGCGCTGGGTTTCGCGCAGCGGTTGAAGGTGCGACGGCGTTGCGAAGACATCCGCTGCATCGCATAAACGGCCATGCGACTGCAGTGCCCGCACGTACGTGGCAACCCGGCCTTGCGCCTGTTCGGCAAACGCCGCCGTCACCGGTACCCGCGTGGCGCAGGCTTCGGAGAGCAGGTTGACCGAGTCGGCGCTGGCCACGATCGCATCGGCCCAGCCCAGCAGCCCGGCGTACGGGTTGGGGCCGTCGCGGTCGTCGCACCACAGCAGGTGCGGTAAGCCGCTGCAGATCGCACGCAACGGTGCGATTGCCTCCGCCGGCGTGCGGCGTGAGACGGTGACCAGCAGGCTGCCGCCGGCGGCGTGCAGTTGCTCGCGCAGTGGCGTGCACAGCGCGGTCAGTTCCTGCGTTGTCCATGGCACCTGCGCGGTGGGTCCGCCGACCAGTAGCGCCAGCCGCGGGCCGGGCAGGCGGCCCAGTGCCGGGAACGCGGCGCGCCCGGCCGCCAGCCAGTCATCGTCCACCGGATGCAGGCTGCCGAGCAGGGTGAGCACATTACTGCCGCGTAGCGCGTCGTGCTCGGGCACGATCAGCAGATCCCAGTGGTGGGCATCCAGGCGCGGGTCCAGGATCTGCACGCTACGGCTGCCGCGCGCGCGCAGCAGCCGGGTGGCCAGCGCTGCCTGGCGGCCACAGCCGATGGCCAGGGCGGGGGGCTGCTGCAGTTGCTGGGCAAACGCTGCGCCAAATGCGCGTTGTGCGCCGGGTAGCAGACGCGGCGCCGTCCAGCGCCAGGGCGGCTGCGTGTGCAGATGGATCGGCTGGAAGGTCTCAGGTTGCAGTGCCCGCGCCAGCGCTTCGGCCTGGCGCGCATTGCCGGCGCGGCCGTCGCTCAGCGCCCAGGTCACCGCCATCGTTTCAGATCCGACATAGATTTGTTTCAGATTGAACGCGTGTGGCGGCAATCGCGCCACTCTACACTGCGGGTCTTCACACTGGTGCCGACGCCGCAGCTTACCGTCGCGCCACCCCCTCTTCTGGAGTGCTCATGTCCGACTCGCTCAACGCCGCCGCACTGGATCAGCTGTTCCGTACCGCCCGCACGCAAAACGCGTTTGCCGACACGCCGGTCAGCCAGGACGTGCTGCGTGAGCTCTATGAGCTGGTGAAGTGGGGACCCACCGCCGCCAATAGCTCGCCGGCGCGCTTTGTGTTCGTGACCAGCGCCGAGGGCAAGGCCAAGCTCAAGCCGGCGCTGTCCGAAGGCAATGCGGCCAAGACGCTGGCCGCGCCGGTCACGGTGATCGTGGCGCACGACGAAGACTTCCACGAAAAGCTGCCGTACCTGTTCCCGCATGCCGATGCCAAGAGCTGGTTCGACGGCCCGCGCGAAGGCCGCACCGAATCGGCGTTCCGTAACGGCTCGCTGCAGGGTGCCTATCTGATCCTGGCTGCGCGCGCACTGGGTCTGGATGCCGGCCCGATGTCGGGCTTCGACAACGCCAAGGTGGATGCGGCGTTTTTCGCCGGCACGCCGATCAAGTCCAACTTCCTGATCAATCTTGGCTACGGCGACCCGGCCGGGTTGTTCCCGCGTTCGCCGCGCCTGAGCTTCGATGAAGCGGCGCGCTTTGAATAATCGTCCGCAGTGAGCGGCACCGCGTGTGACGCATCCGGTGTGACATCAACGCTGCAGCGTGTCTGCCCGGCAATCGCTGTGCGTCGTCATTGGCGCCGCCCGGTGTGGGGCGCGCTATGGTTTGCTGCATCGCTGTGTTTCGTCGATCAAGCGGCCGTGCTCACGCGCAAGTGAGCGCGGCCGATGCCCGGAAGCGGTGGATGTCACCTGTCCACTGCGCGTTCTGAGCCTGCCGTCCTTCGCCGTCTGACCACTGC
Source organism: Xanthomonas sp. NCPPB 4467 (assembly GCF_041475665.2). Classification (NCBI taxonomy): domain Bacteria; kingdom Pseudomonadati; phylum Pseudomonadota; class Gammaproteobacteria; order Lysobacterales; family Lysobacteraceae; genus Xanthomonas; species Xanthomonas sp. NCPPB 4467. The sequence goes on from NZ_CM191260.1 coordinate 766,728, forward strand.
GGTGCAAGATAGGTTTGCCGTTTCCACTTTCCTGCAGTCCTCGTCCGTCTGCGTTTCGTCCCATCCGCGTTGATCCAACGCGTCTCTCATCACATGGAGTTCCAATGAAAACCACCCACAAGCTGCTGCTGCCGCTCGCCCTGACCCTGGCCATCGCCGCCTGCTCCAAGCCGGCCGACAACGCCGCCGCACCGGCTGCCGAAACCCCGGCCGCCACCGCGCCGGCCGATGCCGCTGCCACCACTCCGGCCCCGGCTGCGACGCCGGCTGCCGCGACCGCCCCGGCCGTGGAAGTGGCCTCGGGCACCTACACCCTGGACCCGAGCCACACCGACGTGCTGGCGCAGTGGAGCCACTTCGGCTTCTCCAACCCGAGCGCGCATTTCGGCAATGTCGACGGCACCCTGGTGTACGACGCGGCCGACGTGACCAAGTCCACCGTGCAGGTGACCCTGCCGCTGTCCGGCTTGAACAGCTTCACCGCCAAGTTCGACGAGCATCTGAAGAGCGGTGACTTCTTCGACGCGGCCAAGTTCCCGACCGCCACCTTCAAGAGCACCAAGGTCGAATCGGCCGGCGCCAACAAGCTGACCGTCACCGGCGACCTGACCATCAAGGATCAGACCAAGCCGGTCGTGCTGGACGTCACCCTCAACGGTGCTGGCGAGCACCCGATGAAGAAGGTGGCCGCAGCCGGTTTCGACGCCACCACCACGATCAAGCGCAGCGACTTCGGCGTGGGCCAGTACGCCCCGAACGTCAGCGACGAGGTCAAGATCCGCATCACCACCGAAGCCCTGCAGGCCAAGGCCGGCGACGCTGCTGCGAAGTAATTAAGCGGTTGCTCGCATTAGGGCCCGCCATTGGCGGGCCCTAATTTTTTCGGGCAAATTTCAAGTGTCTAAGCTTTGAGAGAGTCGCCTCTGATCAGATGGCTTGCTCGATTGGAAGCAGATAGATCTGAACGCTGTGATCGCCGAACGTCGCAGTCGTGTTTCCTGCAATATTCATTTCCGCGAGGGTTTTCCCTTTTGCGTCTGCCAGAACAAGTGCGTAGATGTCCCCAAATCGTGGGTCGGTACGGATCATTGATGCTTTTTACGCGGTATTTTCTGTTGTCGGGTAGAACCAGGACGGGCGAAATTTCGCCAGGACTTAGCTCAAGGTCAACGTCTCTTCCGCTCAAATCACCTCGAACCTTCACCTCTAATATCTGCTTCTTCGGTATTGCCCGATGAAGGGCGGTGGTGTCTTCTTGCTGAGCCGAGTAAGCAGCGATAGGCGATGCTGCAGAAAGCACGATGCCGACGGCCACTCTTAAATAGCGGCGACGTTGATCTGCCTTCATATCTTTCATGGGAAGCCTCTCGATTGAGTAGGTCCATCCGGTGACAAGCACCTATCAGATAAATGTCTATGGGGTCCTGACGCTTGCGTTCTAGCAAGCGCACTTATGACTGTCAATGGCTGTTGTGTTCGCCTGCTTGACGTTGTGGTCGAATGTAACTACGCACTTTTGATAATCGTGCTGACCGGTGTTCTTTGCATCTCATGCCGTCTTCCAAGCCGCGTTCGTACGTATCAAGCCCACACGTCATGCCCGAATACGTTTGAACAGCTTGAGCCGGTCGCGACTGAGCATCGATGCGTTACCAGTCTTGAAAGCCTCACCGTGGAGCGGTGCGCAACCGCGCGAGATGTCATCCGGAGGCCATGCTGCCAAACCAGGTGCGGAACCATCCCAGGTCATATCAAGGTGCATGCGCCGTACCACGTCTTTGAAGGCGGTGATACGTCAGAACCGCCGCGATCAAGGCGGTTCTCCCAAGTCAGCCCAGTACTTATGCCTTGAGGTCTCTGACTCCGACCGTCGACAGCTCGCCAGATGCGAATTAGTTTTTGGCTGCCCTCGATTGATCGCCAGAGGCGGGAACATTTGGCCTCACTCCCCGGCCGGATCCGCTTTCCAATACCCCTTCGCGCGGATCCACTCCTTGTCCACGCCCATGTGCTCTTCCACAAACTTGCGCATGGCCCGTGCGCGCATCGATTCGGCGCCGATCCAGTAAAACGTGTCGCCGTCGTGCGGCTCGTAATCGCGCAGGCTGTCTTCCAGCAAGGTACTGCTGGCCGCAGCGAAGCCATTGCGCTCCAGCCAATACACAGCGACATCGGCGGCGCTGATCAACTCCTGCCGCTCGTCTGCATCGGCCACTTCGATAAAGACTTCTGCCTGCATGTCGGCCGGCATCGACTCCAGCCAGCGACTGATCGCGGGCAGCGCGGTTTCATCGCCGATCAGCACGTAATGGTCGAAGTCGTCGGCCACCAGAAACGAGCCGCGTGGGCCGCCGATCTTCAGCGCATTTCCGGGCTGCGCCTGTGCGGCCCAACTGGATGCCACGCCGTCGCCATGCAGCACGAAATCGATACTCAGCTCGCTGCTCTGCGGGTCGAACGCGCGCGGGGTGTAATCGCGGCCGGGGGAGGGCAATGCGCCTTCGGCGTAACGCGGTCCTTCCGGGGTCATGGTCGGCAGCACGAAGGCGCCATCGGCATTGGGGAAAAACAGTTTGACGTGGTCGTCCGGCGCTTCGCTTTGAAAGCCGGCCAGTTCGCTGCCGCCAAAGACAATGCGGCGCATCTGCGGAGTGATCGATTCGCAACGGACCACGTGCACGGAGCGCAGGCGCGAGTCGCGACGAAGTTGGGTATTGGTGTGTGCAGCCATGGGGGTGCGATTCCTGATGGTGTCGCGCACAGAGGCGCGGCGTGGGGGGGGGAGCAGGTACGGCGGTGACACGATGGATAGTTAGGAGTGGCTAACAAGACGGCTGTGCTCAGTGCCAGGCGGGCGCCGCAGGTGCTCGGTGTGGTATGTGCTCCTCGTAGGCTCTGGTTCTGGGTGCGCTGTCCATGTCTAGTTGACGATTGGTTGCTGGTTTTTACGGCTCTAAAACTTGCTGAGTGCCAAGACACCGCTGTTTTTCTTCCCGCTTCGAGGTGTTTCTTCCTGCAGGTGGAACAAGTGACGCGTAGTTGTGGGTGGAGGAGGTTGAGCGACATGTTTGTGTGGTTGGAATGTTCGTGAAGCTTCGCGCCGTACCCTCACTCCAACCCCTCTCCCGAGGGGAGAGGGGCTTTAGCAACGCTCGCAACATCGGGCGACGGAACGAACACCCAACGGAACTTCCGATCAACAGAGCAGCCAATCAACTCAACAGAACGACCGATCAACAGAACCGGCCAGCAGACTCGCTGTCGCAACAACGCAACAACGCAACAACGCAACAACGCAACAACGCAACAACGCAACAACGGCCAACGGCTGTCGTCGACGCTGCAACACCCCTCAGTGCTCGTCCTGCTCCATGCCGTCGGCGGCGGCGTTGAGCAGTGCGGCAATCCGTTCAATGTCTGCTTCGCTCCATTGGCCGTGGCGTGCAAACAAGCCGTGCTTGATGCGGTGGATTGCCTCGCGGATGGGTGGCGGTGTCTGCGCCTTGATCAGCTCGCGTGCGCGGCGATGGGTGCGCGCCAGTGCGGCATCCAGGGCGTCGCGCTGATCGCCGGCGTAGCTGCGGCCGGCGTCGGTGATCCGATACTGCTTGCGGCCCTGTTCCAGATCGGTCTGCACCCAGCCGTCGGCTTCCAGCTGCGCCAGCGCCGGGTAGATCGCGCCGGCGCTGGGCGTGTACAGGCCTTTGAACAGCGCGGTGATCTGCCGCATCAACTCGTAGCCGTGGCGTGGGTGCTGTTCGATCAAGGCCAGCACCAGCAGGCGCAGATCGCCATGCCCCAGCGGCCGGATGCGCGCACTGCCGCGCCCGGAGACGTTGCCGTCGGCTGCATCCAGATCGGCCAAGACCGCATGATGGCGGGTGTTCGGTTTCATTCGATATATCGAAGCATGCAAAAACGATATATCGAAGTGCGGGCGGCCGCAAGCACTTGGCTGTCGCATTGCTGACCGTCCGTCGCCACGTCATCCACCGATGCTGCAATGCGTCTAGACAGCACCTCTTTCCATAATTACGATGTAATTACTTCGACATTACGGGCTCGACCCGGTGAGGCAATGCGATGAGTCGACAGTGGGACACCCAGGCCGAAGGCCGGCGCAGGCGCTTGCAGCGTGCCGCCGCGCTGGCGCCGCAGGGCCGCGTGGTGGCCGCCACCGATGTGGTGGCGCTGCTGGAGGCGGTGATCGAGCCCGGCGACCGCGTGTGTCTGGAGGGCAACAATCAAAAGCAGGCCGATTTCCTGGCGCGCTGCCTCACCGAGGTGGACCCCGCGCGCGTGCACGACCTGCACATGGTGCAGTCGGTGCTGTCGCTGGCCTCGCACCTGGATGTGTTCGAGCGCGGCATCGCCAAACGTCTGGATTTTTCGTTCTCCGGCCCGCAGGCCGCGCGTCTGGCTGGTTTGGTGAGCGAAGGCCGCATCGAGATCGGCGCCATCCACACCTATCTGGAATTGTTCGGCCGCTATTTCATCGACCTCACTCCGCGCATCGCGTTGATCACCGCGCAGGCCGCCGACCGCCACGGCAATCTCTACACCGGCCCCAACACCGAAGATACGCCGGTGATTGTGGAGGCCACCGCGTTCAAGGGCGGCATCGTGATCGCGCAGGTCAACGAAATCCTCGACACCTTGCCGCGCGTGGATATTCCGGCCGATTGGGTGGACTTCGTGACCGAGGCACCCAAGCCCAACTACATCGAACCCTTATTTACCCGCGACCCGGCGTTGATCTCCGAGATCCAGGTGTTGATGGCGATGATGGCGATCAAGGGCATCTACGCCGAGTACGGTGTGGACCGGCTCAATCACGGCATCGGCTTCGACACCGCCGCCATCGAATTGCTGTTGCCCACCTACGCCGAATCGCTGGGATTGAAAGGCAAGATCTGCCGGCATTGGGCGCTGAATCCGCATCCGGCGCTGATCCCGGCGATCGAATCGGGCTTTGTGCAGTCGGTGCATTCGTTCGGCTCCGAGCTGGGTATGGAAAACTACATCGCCGCGCGCCCGGATGTGTTCTTCACCGGCGCCGACGGCAGCATGCGGTCCAACCGCGCGCTGTCGCAGACCGCCGGTTTATACGCCTGCGACATGTTTATCGGCTCCACCCTGCAGATCGATTTGCAGGGCAATAGCTCCACCGCCACGCGCGACCGCATCGCCGGCTTTGGTGGCGCGCCCAACATGGGCTCGGATGCTCGCGGCCGCCGCCATGCCAGCGCTGCCTGGCTCAAGGCAGGACACGAAGCCGCACGACCGGGTGAGATGCCGCGCGGGCGCAAGCTGGTGGTGCAGATGGTGGAAACCTTCCGCGAGCATATGGCGCCGGCGTTCGTCGACAAGCTCGATGCCTGGGAACTGGCCGAGCGCGCCAACATGCCGCTGCCGCCGGTGATGATTTACGGCGATGACGTCAGCCATGTGCTGACCGAAGAAGGCATCGCCAATCTGTTGTTGTGCCGCACGCCGGAAGAGCGCGAGCAGGCGATTCGCGGCGTGTCCGGTTACACCGCCGTGGGTCTCGGACGTGACAAACGCATGGTGGAAAACCTGCGCGATCGCGGGGTGATCAAGCGGCCGGAAGATCTGGGCATCCGTCCGCGCAATGCCACGCGCGATCTGCTTGCCGCACGCACGGTCAAGGACTTGGTGCGTTGGTCCGGTGGGTTGTACGACCCGCCGAAACGTTTCCGCAATTGGTAAGGGCTCAGCATGGAAACCCTGCGATATCGCTTTGACGGCCAGCACGGTGCGCGTACCGGTCTGGAGCATGCGCTGGTCGGCGTGGTCGCCTCCGGCAACCTGGAAGTGCTGGTCGAGCGCGTGCCGCTCGACGGCGCTATGGAAATCGAGATCCTCACCGCGGCCCGCGGCTTCGGCACGATCTGGCAGGCGGTGCTGGGCGACTTCGCCGCGCGCCACCCGCTGCGCGATGTGCGCATCAGCATTAACGATGTTGGCGCAACGCCGGCAGTGGTGAGTCTGCGTCTGGAACAGGCGATCGATGTCCTGCAAGGAGATGCGGCATGAGCCTTTTGCATCGCACAGACACAGACACCTGCGTAGGAGCGCACCCGGGCGCGACGGGTGTTCCCGGTAACGCCGCGGTCGCGCCCAGGTGCGCTCCTACAGCACAAATCCGGAGGCGCGCATGAGCACCACCATTCCCATGGCCGAGCGCAGCTATTACGAAGCCGATGCCCGCGAGCGTATCGACGGGCTGCTGGACGCCGGCAGCTTCCGCGAATTCGTCGGCCCGCGCCGGCGCCTGGCCAGCCCGCATCTGGCGCAGCTCGACGTGCCGGGCGCCTTCGACGACGGCATCGTTGTGGGCGAGGGTACGTTGCGTGGCCGCAGCGTGTTGATCGCTGCCCAGCAGGGCGCCTTTATGGGTGGCGGCGTGGGTGAAGTGCACGGTGCCAAGCTCACCGGTTTGCTCGAGCGCGCGGCAGCCACGCATCCGGCAGCAGTGCTGTTATTGCTCGACACTGGCGGCGTGCGCTTGCACGAAGCCAATGCCGGCCTGATCGCCATTTCCGAAGTCATGCGTGCCACGCTGGATACGCGCGCGTCCGGCGTGCCGGTGTTGGCGTTGATCGGTAGCGGCAATGGCGCATTCGGCGGCATGGGCATCGTGGCGCGCTGCTGCAGCGCGGTGATCATGTCCGAAGAAGGCCGCTTGTCGTTGTCCGGTCCGGACGTGATCGAAACCGTACGCGGGGTGGAAGAGTTCGACGCCCGCGACCGCGCTCTGGTCTGGCGCGTGACCGGCGGCAAACACCGCTATCTGCTGGGCGACGCGCAGACTTTTGTGGCCGACCGCACCGCCGCGTTTGCCGATGCAGCGGCCGTCACGCTGGACACACTTGTCGAACCCGAAAGCGATGCCGCGCTGCAGGCCCTGGAGCAGGCGCATCAGCAACTGTCTGCGCGCATCGAGGCCTATGGCGATTGCCGCGACGGTCTGGACATCTGGGCGCGGCAAGGCATCGCCGATCCGCAGCGGCTGCCGCTGCTGGACACCGACGCCTTCCTCGCGGCCACTGCAGATCGGAGCACACCATGGAGCTGAGCCAACTGCTCGACCAGCTGTTTCCGCTCGGCCACGCCATCGCGCGCAATGATGATGTGCTCACCGGCAGCGCGACCACGGCCTCAGGCGAGGTCACGGTGATCGGCACCGCTAACAAGCTGGAAGTGGGCGTGGACCACGCGTTGGCCCTGGCCGCCACTGTGCTGGCCAGCACCCGCGCGCATCCGCAGCGGCCGATCGTGATGCTGGCCGACACCGCCGGGCAACGCCTGGCACGTCGCGATGAATTGCTCGGCATCAATGGCTACTTCGCGCATCTGGCGCGTGCGCTGGATCTGGCGCGCAGGCGCGGCGCGCGGCTGGTCACACTGGTGTATGGCGAAGCGGTGAGCGGCGGATTTCTGTCGTTCGGCTTGATGGCCGACCGCATCCATGCATTGCCGGATGCGCAGGTGCGCGTGATGGATCTGCGTGCCATGGCCCGTGTCACCAAGCAATCGGTGGACACCTTGCAGGCGCTCAGCAAAAGTTCGCCGGTATTTGCGCCGGGCGTGGAAAACTATGTGCGCATGGGCGCGGTGGAATCGCTGTGGGACGGCGATCTGGCGCAGGCGCTGCTCGATGCATTGGCCGCGCCCGTCGATGGCGACCAGCGTCGCGCACTCGGCGCGCAATGCGGCGGCCGCACGCTGGCGCGCGATGTTGCTGCCGCCGTGGCAGCGGGCGAGGCCTGAGAATGGCCGGCCGCCACGCCCTGGTGTGGTTACGCGACGATGCGCAATGGCAGGCGCACACGCCAGGTGCGCAGCCACGCTTGCAGCAGTGGTTTGCCGCCGGCTTGCCGGCAGTGGTGGCGCGTGGCGACGGCAGCGAGGCGCCGGGCAGCGTGCGCCTGGGTGTGCCGTTGCCGCCCGGCGAATGCAAGCAGCGTCTGGCATTGCATGCCGATGTCGTGGAAATCGCACGCTGCAGTGAGCCACTGTCGTTGGATGCCGTCATCGCGCACGCACCCGGCGAGTTGCAGCCCGCGCTGCAGGTATTGCGCGCGCACGCGCAGGCTGATGCACTGCAGCCGCGCGTGTTCGGTAGCTTCGCGTGGCAAGCGTTGACGGGCTTGACCTATGTGCACGCGCAATCGGATCTGGATCTGCTGTGGTCCATTGATACGCCCGAGCAGGCACAAACAGTGGTTGCCTTGTTGCAGCGCTGGGAGCGGCGCCACGGCATGCGTGCCGATGGCGAGTTGCTGCTGCCCAACGACATCGCGGTGAATTGGCGCGAGTACGCCAGTGACGCGCAGCACGTGCTGGTGAAATCCGGCAACGGCTGCTGCTTGTTGCCGCGCGCTGCGTTGTTTCAGTTAAGGAGCGCGGCATGAGCGCGCAGGTCCAACACCTGCATCATGTGGATGTGCCCGCAGTGCCGCGCGACGTTGCGCACCGGCTCGGCCGGCTCGCCGTTGGCGCGCTCCATGCGGAGCTGGCCTGCGCGCCCAAGCCCGGGCTGGTGACGCCGTTCGACAGCGGTAGCCACAGCGACATGGATGCCTCCACGTTCTTGCGCAGTTTGTTCGCATTGCGCGGCTATTTTATCGCCATCGCGCAGGCCGGCAGCGACAACGCGCCCTTTGCACGGCTGCGCGATCTGGGCATCGCGGCCGAGGCGGCCATGCTGCGCGCCACCGGCGGCATCAATACCCACCGGGGTGCGATCTTCAGCCTTGGTCTGCTCACCGCACAGGCCGCACGTCTGCGCGCCGCGCACGGCCAGCGGCCATCTGCCGACGCGGTCTGCAACGGGGTGCAAGTGTGGGGCGCGGCGTTGCGCGCTGCGCCGCTGGACCCAAGCAGCAACGGCCAGCGCATGCGCGCGCAGTACAAGGTGGCTGGCGTTCGCGAGCAGGCCGCAGCCGGCTACCCGCTACTGCGCGAGATCGCGCTGCCGAGCCTGCGCGTCGCGTTGGGCACTGGCGCCACGCAGGACGCTGCACTCGCGCAGACCTTGATGCAACTGGTCGCGCATGTCGACGATCTCAATCTGCTGCATCGTGGCGGCTCAGACGGTCTGGCGTATGCCAAAGCGCAGGCGCGGCGCTTTCTCGATGACGGCGGTATTGCGCAACCCCACTGGCGCGATCGGCTGTCGTCGATCGGCAAACAATTCGTGGCGCGTCGGCTCAGTCCCGGCGGAAGCGCGGACCTGCTGGCGTGTGCGTGGTTCCTGCATTGCCAGGAGACGTTGTGAGCAGGCGCGCGCCCAGTGTCACTGTGGCTGCAGAAGCACGTTGCGCGTGCACGCAACGCATCTGTGCCTCACTTCGCACAGCAGCGGCTGCGGTATTGCACGCTGCACCAGGACACGTTGCCCATAGCGCGCAGACGTACAGTTCCTGCAGCAGTCGCGCCAGCGCATGCACGCGGCCAACGCCATGACCCTGACCATCCTCTGCCCAGGCCAAGGCGGCCAGCACGCCGACATGTTCGCCCGCATTGCCGATGCGCCCGCTGCGGCAGCGGTGCTCGCGGCAGCCGGCCAGGTGCTTGGCGCCGCTCCGCAAACCCTCGCCGCAGATGCTGGCCGCTACGCCAATGCCGTCGCCCAGCCGCTGGTCTGCGCAGGCACCTTGGCGCAATGGCAGGTGCTGCGCGAGCATCTGCCGACGCCGCTGCTGGTGCTGGGGTATAGCGTCGGCGAGCTGGCCGCGCACGCGGTGGCCGGCAGCATCGACATCCAGACCTGCCTGCACCTTGCGACCACCCGTGCGCGCGCGATGGATGCGGCCAGCCCCGAGGATGCCGGGTTGATAGCGGTGATCGGCCTACCGCTGCCCACGCTGGAATCGCTCTGCAACACGCATGGTGCAGCAGTGGCCATCATCAACGGCGACGACCATGCCGTGCTTGGTGGGCCGCGCACGGCATTGGCGCGGCTTGGCGATGACGCGCAATCGCGCGGCGCACGCGTCACCCTGCTGCCGGTCAGCGTGCCTGCGCATACGCCGTGGCTGCGCGCGGCCGCCGATGCCTTCGCCGCCGCGTTGAACACGGTGGCCATTCGCGCCCCCACGCTGCGCGTGCTTGCCGGCATCGACGCACGTGCCGTCGCCACGCCGCCGCAGGTGATCGACAGCCTGGCTGCACAGATCGCGCAGACCGTGCGCTGGCACGACCTGCTGGTGCAGGCCGCCGAACGCGGTGCGCGTGTATTTCTCGAACTCGGCCCCGGCAGCGCATTGGCGCGCATGGCGCGCGAGATCGTACCGGGCTGCGAAGCGCGGTCGGTCGACGATTTCCACAGCACCCAAGGGGTGGTGGAGTGGGTCAACGCCGCGTGCGAACGCGCGGCATGACCATCAGGCAGGTGTCGTACACGGCGTGACCCTTGGATGGCGGGTGGCCATCCGTGCTGTACGCGTATCAGGTGTCTGGGAGGGCGCATGACCCCGCAAATTGCAACGATTCTTGGCTTGGTGATCATGTTCATCGTCGCCACCGCATTGCCCATCAACATGGGCGCGGTGGCTTTCGCGCTGGCGTTCATCGTCGGTGGCGTGTGGGTGGGACTGGACGGCAAGGAGGTACTGGCCGGCTTTCCCGGCGACCTGTTCCTGACCCTGGTCGGCATCACTTATCTGTTCGCCATCGCGCAGAAAAACGGCACCATCGATCTCTTGGTGCATTGGGCAGTACGTGCGGTACGCGGGCACATCGTGGCGATCCCGTGGGTGATGTTCATCATCACCGGCCTGCTCACCGCCTTCGGTGCGCTGGGCCCGGCGGCGGTGGCCATCATCGGCCCGGTGGCGTTGCGCTTTGCCAAGCAGTACCGCATCAACCCGCTGATGATGGGCTTGCTGGTCATCCATGGCGCGCAGGGCGGCGGGTTTTCGCCGATCAGCGTGTATGGGGGCATCACCAACAAGGTGGTGGAAAAGGCCGGGCTGGACGTCACCGAGATGGCGGTGTTTCTCACCAGCCTGGGATTCAACCTGATGATGGCGATCATCTGCTTCTGCGCCTTCGGCGGGCTCAAGCTGATGCGTCGGCAGGAGGTGTCGCTGGCCGATGCGCAGTACGTGCCGGTCAGTGGCGATCAAGCATCGCAGCGACGCTTCTCCATCGAAGGCCATGGCGCACTGGTGGCGGCCGGCGGCGGCACCTTGTCCACCGACCCGCTGGCGCTGGAGGCCGTGTCCATCACCCGCGATCGCGTGATCACGCTGGTCGGCCTGCTGGGGCTGGGCGTTGCGGCGCTGGTCTACAACCTCAACGTCGGCCTGGTCTCGATCACCGTCGCCGTGGCGCTGGCATTGATCTCGCCCAATGCACAAAAGGGCGCGGTGGATGGCATCAGCTGGTCCACGGTGCTGCTGATCAGCGGCGTGGTCACCTATGTCGCGGTGTTGGAAAAGGCCGGCGCGGTGGACTACATCGGCACCGGCGTGTCGCATATCGGCATGCCGTTACTGGGCGCGTTGCTGGTGTGCTACGTGGGCGGCATCGTGTCTGCGTTCGCGTCGTCGGCGGCCGTGCTGGGCGCCACCATTCCGCTGGCGGTGCCGTTCCTGATGCAGGGCCAGCTGGGTGCGGCCGGGGTGATCTGCGCGTTGGCGGTGTCGTCCACCATCGTGGATGTCAGCCCGTTTTCCACCAACGGCGCGCTGGTGGTGGCCTCGGCGGCCAAGGAAGAACGCGATGGGCTGTTCCGCCGTTTTCTGGTCTATAGCGGGCTGGTGGTGCTGTTGGGGCCGCTGGCGGCGTGGCTGCTGTTCGTGGTGCCGGGTTGGCTGTGAGGATGGCGCTGTTGGGCAGGGTCGGCGGGCGCGCCCGTAGAATGGGCGCCCCCGATCCACTGCCGACGACCTGCCCGCCATGACCCTCGCCCCTGATTCGCGCACTGCCAAAAAGCGCGTACCGCTCTACGAGGAAGTGGCCGAGCGCCTGCGCCAGAAAATCTACGACTACGCGTTGCCGCCGGGCGAATGGATCGACGAGCCGGCATTGGCCGAGGAACTCGGCATCAGCCGCACGCCGCTGCGCGAAAGTCTCAAGCTGCTTGCGGCCGAAGGCCTGGTACAACTGGATGCAGGCCGCGGCAGCCGAGTCACGCGGCTGACGCTGGAAGATCTCAACCAGCTGTTCCCGGTGATGGCGATGCTGGAAGGCCGCTGCGCGCATGACGCGGTCAAGCGTCTGGATGCGGCCGGCGTGCAGCGGCTGGAAGAGCTGCATGCGGCGATGGAAGCGTCTGCCACTTCCGGCGATCTGGCCGAGTATTACCGCAACAATTACCTGATCCACGAAACGGTGCAGCATTACGCAGGCAATCCTTGGTTGATCCGGGTGACGCACGATTTGCATCGCATCTTGAAGATGCACCGCGGCCGGCAGTTGTTGACGCCGGGACGGATGGCGCAGTCGCTGGCCGAGCATCGGCAGTTGATGGACTGCGTGCGGCGCGGCGATGCAGAAGGTGCGGAGCGGACCATGCACGGGCATCTGTTGAGCCAGGGCCAGGCTCTGGCGGCCTACGTGGCGGCGGGCGGGATGTTGAACGTGCCGGCGCCGTTGCCGAGTTCCGGTGGGGTATAGGCGTTCGCGCGTGGTTTCCGGATGTCATGCGGCGCACGTTGCAGTGTTCAACCGTTTCCCTCCGTGCCACGCGCAGTACGGCTAAAAGCTCGCTGCATGCTCATCCTTCTCCCTCCGGGAGAAGGTGCCCGAAGGGCGGATGAGGGTACGGTTGCCGGTGATCTCCAACAGGTGCACCTGTAGACCATGCAGGAATTTGAAGCACAGCTTTCAAGCGTCTGCGCTCAAGCCACAGCGCTCAAGCCACAGCGAAGTCAAAGGCTTCCGCGCCCTCCGGGCGCGGGTGACTTTTGTCTTGGCAAAAGTCACCAAAACCGCTGTCGCCTGACGCAATCCGGCGCGATACGGTCGCGCCGGTCCCCTGCGCTCCTCGTCATGCGCGGCACGGCGCCCAAACTCGCTTCGCTCAAACAAGGGCGCCTCTTCGGCCACGCGTGACTGCGGTGCTCGGCTTGCTTTAAGGCGACGTGGGTGAAGCAACAGCAACAGCAACAGCAACAGCAACAGCAACAGCAACAGCAACAGCAACAACAACAGCAACAGCAACAGCAACAGCAACAGCAACAGCAACAGCAACAGCAACAGCAACAGCAAGGGCTGAGGACAGCGCCTGCTCGCTACGCAAACACCAATATCAGCGAGCGCCCAGAGTTGGGCCGGGGAAGGAGGTGCCAGTGTGCCGATCGCCGTTCAGCGCAAGCAGGTGCTACGTCCCCATCTGTGTGAGAAGGCGCCCGAAGCGCTGCTGCGCTTTGCCGTCGCTAACGCATCCCCAACGCCAGCAAATCGTCCACCCGTTCGATCAGCGAGGTTCCGGCCAGCCCGGCAAACACGTCCGGGTGGGCGTAGCCCCAGGCGACGGCGGCAAACGGCAGGCCGAGGACCTGCGCCGCTTCCCAGTCGGCGACCTGGTCGCCCACATAGACTGCCTGCGCTGGGGTGTGTGAGGTCGCGCGCAAGACCCGGCGCAGTGCGCGTTGTTTGCCCAGCAGATGCGCGCCGCCTTCGATGATGGCGAATTTGGCGCTCAGTTCTTCGCCCAGGGCGCGTTGTACGTTGTCCACCGCGTTTGACGACACCACCGCCAGGCGCGTGCCACCTGCATGCAGCGCGCTCACAGTCTGTGCAATGCCGGGAAATAACGCAGCCGGTGGCGCGTTGCGCATCAGGCGGATGAAGTCGGCTGCGACCAGCGGCACCCGCCAGGCGGGCAGACCCGATTGTTTGAGCAGCTCGCGCGTGGTCAGCCGTCGCGCGGCGTCCACTTCATGCGCTTCTGCCGCACGGAAGCCATGCCGCGCGGCTAGTGCGCGCTGTGTGCTCAAGAAGAAGCCGAACGAATCGGCCAGGGTGCCATCGAAATCGAAAATGATCAGTGCAGGCATTGCGGCGCAGCGAATGGGGCGTCATAGCCTAAGCAAGCGCGCACGCACGCCGCACGCACACACGTCCCCACGTGTGCGCGCAGGCGATGCGGCTTACGCTTCGGCGAAATGCGACACGATGGGCGCATCGCCCTGCGCGCTTTGTTCGATGACCTTGCGCTGCATTGCGGCCAGGTAGGCGTCCAGTTCTTCGGTGGAGGCGAACACATCGCTCAGCGGCACCGCCTTGACCATGTCGAAGACCTTGCGGATCTGCGGTTGCGGGTTGGTCACCAGCACCTTGCCATGGTGCGTGGCCAGCGCCTTGCGCGCCTTGAAGATGCAGCGGATGCCGGCGCTGGAAATGTATTCCAGCGCGGACAGGTCCAGCACCAGCGTGGTGATGCGGGTGCCCAGCAACGGCGACAGCGCCGTGTCCAGGTCCTGGTAGGTGTGGGTGTCCAGCCGCCCGGTCAGGATGACGCGTTGGCGGGTGTCTTGCGGCGGGTCGATCTGGATGGCGAGCGTGGTCATGACAAAGCCTCGGGGACAGGGGCGTACGGGTGGAGCAGGGTGACGCGCACGATGTTGTATGCACCATCGCGGCGGTAGTCGATGTGATCGGCGAACTGATGCACCAGAAACAAGCCTAAACCGCCGATCTGGCGATCGTCGAGCTCGCTTGTCACATCGGGCATGGGCGCAGCGCACGGGTCGAATGCGCTGCCGGGGTCGTGCATTTCCAGCACCAGGGCCTGTTGGTCCAGTTGCAGCTGCAACCGCAGCGGCTGTTCGGCGCACTGCCCGTGTGTGAGCGCATTGCAGCCCAGCTCCTCCACGATCAGCCGGATCTGGCCGATGCGCTCGGCGTGCAGGCCCTCACGGGTGAGCGAGTCTTCCAGCGCGTCGTTGGCGCCGGCCAGCTGGGCCAGCGACGGTGCAATGGCCAGATCGAACTTCATGGGCTGGTTGCCTCTCCGGGAACGCCCCGGCCGGTCTCTGCGACCCGTCCAGCATGCTCCTGGCGCAGCCGGATCGCCAGCAGGGTGATGTCGTCGTACGGATCGGCGTTGCCGGTGAAGCGGGCGATATTGGCAATCACCGCCTTGCACTGCGCCGCCGCACTGCGGCGCGGGTGCAGCGTGGCCAGCAGCCGCTCCAGCCCATAACTTGCGCCGTGCTCGTCCATCGCCTCGGTCACCCCGTCGGTGTACCCCAACAAGGTCTGCCCTGCGGTCATCCGGCCCTGCAGCACGGGGAACGAGGTCTGCGGTTCGATCCCCAGCGGCGGGCCGGTTTCCAGCGGCAGCGCATGCGTCGTGCCGTCGATGTCGATCAACAGCGGTGGCTCGTGCCCGGCGCTGGCCAGCCAGTAATCGCCGCTCACCACATTGATCAGGCCGCACAGCACGGTGGCGAACATGCAGGTGTCGTTGTTCTCGGCCAGCCGCGTGGAGGCGGCGATCAGAATGCCGTCCGGGCGCGTGTGCCGGCGCGCGGCGATCTCCAGCACGCTCACCGCACGCGCCATGAACAACGCTGCCGGCACGCCCTTGTCGGACACATCGCCGACCACAAACCACAGCAGCCCGGGTTCGGTTTCGACAAAGTGGTAGAAATCGCCGCCCACCGCCTTGGCCGGCTCCAGCCAGGCGCAGGTTTCCAGATGCGAACTTGCACGGTCGAAGGTGCGCCCGGACGGCAGCATCGCCTGCTGGATCTCGCGCGCAATCTGCAGCTCGCTCTGCATGCGTTCGCGCGCGGCGGTCATCTCGCCAATCTCGGCGATATGGTGACGGATCGCATCGCGTGCGCTGTCGAACGCGCGCGCCATCACCCCCACCTCGTCATCGCGCTCGATGTGCCGCAGCGGGTATTCGAATTCGCCACGGCGGAAATGCTCGGCGGTGTCGGTCAACTCCTCGATCGGCCGCGTCAATTTGCGCGTGATCCGCCCCATCAACCACCACCACACGCATGCACCCACCAATGCGGCTGCGGCCACCCATGCCGCCAGCCAATTCAGACCAGACAACACATAGCCTTCCGAAGCAGACAGCACAAATGTCCAACCACTGTGCCCCACGGCCGCGCTATGGGTCAGAAAGCGCTCGCCATCCGGCGCAGTGTGCGAGAACGAAATCGGCTGGCCGGCCGCAACGGCCCGCTGCAATGGCCGCAGATCCGGCCGCGAGCGCGTCACATAAGCGTCCAGCGTGTGATGCAGGTTGAGCGCCGGGTCGGGGCTGAACACCAGCAGGCCTTCCGGCGACAACAGCATCGGCTGGATACCGATATCGCGCGGCAATTGGTCGATGATCTGGCGCAGATGCTGCAGCGGCAGATCCACGCTCACCATGCCCACGGGCGCCGCGTCGGGCGCATCGCCCGGCCGCCGCAGCGGCAGGTTGTAGCTGGTGTACAGCGCACTGCCGCCATTGCTGTTGAGGTAAGGCTCGGACCACCACGCACGGCCTTCGCGCTGCGTGCGCAGGTACCACGGCATCGCGCGATAGTCGTAGCCCAGCTCGTTCACCGACTTTTCAACGGTGCGCGTGCCGTCGCGATGCACGTACCAGACAAAGCCCGTATCGCCCGCTTTTTGCGTTCGCGGCTCGATGATCAACCGCGCCGCACCGATATCCGGGTCGCCACTGAGCGTAGCCAGCAACAACGCGCGCAGGTTGAACGGCTGCAATCCCACCGCGCCACTGCTCGCCGCCAGCGTGCGCCCGCTCACCTGCACCGAATCCAGCGTCGCCGCCAGGCTGCGCGCGGTCTGCTCGGTCAACCCGTCCACCTCGGTCCGCGCTGCGCCCACCAACTCCGCACGTGCGCCCAGGTAGAACACCGTCCCCAGGGCTGCCAGCAACGCCACCAGCACCGCCGTTGCCGCCAGCATCACCCGCATCCGCAAGCTGTTGCGCCAGTGCACGCGCGGGGCCGCTGCTGCGGGAGGCGCGGGCGCTGGTGGGCGGGTAACGATGGCGCGCACTCCCTGGCGATGGCTGTGCGCGATCATGGCAGCTTTGCGCCCATCCACAATCGCCGGCAGCGGCCTCATCCTCACGCCGCCGCGATTGACCCCCCGAACGCAAGCGGACTAGATTGGCTACCCAACTGCCACGGAGGCCGGCCTTGCGCCAGATTCTGACCCCAAGCCTGCTGGCCCTATTGCTTACGGCCTGTACCGCCCCGGAGACCAGCATGACCCAGACCCAATCCCCCGCCACCGAGGCCGCTGCAGAAGCCAACGTCGAGGCGGGCGGCCGCGGCCTTGCCAAGGTCAATCCCGGTCCGCGCAAGGCGTTCGAGGTCACGCTCACCCTGAACAACGCGCCTGGCGCGTTCGGCCTGGTGCAGGCCGCGGCGCAGTACGACGTCAGCAACGAAGCCGAGTGCGGCAAGATCCAGCCGGAGACCGGCACCGCCGGCCGCATCACCAGCCAGGAAGACGTCGCGCTGAAGAAGGTGTCCGATACCGAATATCGCGGCACCGTCTATCTGGACCTGATGCAGGACGAAGACTATTACGGTCGCGGCGTCTGCCATTGGGAATTCAGCGGCGCCAGCGTGATGCTCAAGGCGACTGGCGCGGAAGAAGAGACGCGCTTCCTGTCGTTTATCGAAGCCAAAACGGTGACGGCGCAGCAGGCGTCAACGGAGTATTACTGGAGCGAGCGTTATCCGCGCTCTGAAATGAGCAACTTCCCGGACATGGGCAAGCACGCTGCCGAGGAATTCAAGCCAGAGATTCGCGACAAGCTCTTCACCATCACGCTGGCCGCCAAGGAAGTTGCGCCATGACCATCCCGTCTCCGCAATATGCCGGTCTCTCCGACGACGTCTACAAGGATCGTGCAGTAGGCCGTCGCGCCCCTGGACACGAAGAGATCGTCACGATCGAAGGGCAGCGCTACGCTGTTCTGGAACACGTCAATAACAAGTCGAATGGCTACCAGGGCACGATCTATCAACGCCAGGGCACTGGCGAGATCGTGGTTGCGCACCGCGGTACCGAGGGTGCAGCCAATGACATCCTCACCGATGCGACCATGGTCACCTCGCGGACCAATCCGCAGGCTGCCGATGCATTGGCATTGACCAAACATGCCTTGGATTACGCAAAGGAAATCGGCAAGGAAGAAGGGCGGACACCCCAAGTCACCGTCACCGGTCACTCGCTCGGCGGCGCACTCGCACAGATCTCCGCGCACCATTACGACCTCAAGGGCGAAACCTTCAACGCGTACGGTGCCGCCAGCCTGAGCTATCGCATCCCGGAAGGCGGCAACAGCGTGGTCAATCACGTCATGGCCTCCGACCCGGTCAGTGCGGCCTCACCGCATTTCGGTCAGGTGCGCATTTATGCCAAGCCCACTGAAATGCTCGCCTTGAGCGCGAGCGGTTATAGCAACAGCAAGGCCAACTTCCTGATTCCCGACGATCCGCTGATGGCAGCTACGGCCTCGTTGGGTGCGCACAAACTTGGCAATTTTTTAGGAGAGCATTCCGCGCTCACCGATCCCAACGCACGTCCGCTCGCCGAAAAGAACGCGCGGATGATTGAGGAATACCGCAGCGACGTGAACGGGTTGCGTACCGGTACCACCATCCTGACGCGTGGTGCACCAGGCCTTGGGCAGGATGTGGTCGACGCCATCCGCGGCCCCCTCGCTCCAGGCGAGCCGGCCAAGCGCGATGCGCGCGAGCATGGCAACGACCACACCTCGTTGCGTATCGATCAACCTGGGCACGTGGGCAACCCCTTGTTCCAGGATGCGCAACGCGGCGTGCATCTACAGGACGCACGTGCAGGGCGCAGCCCCGATCATCAGAGTGCGCAGTTGTCTGGCTCGCTCGCTTCGGAAATGCACGCGGCCGGCGGCCAGCGCATCGATGCGGTGATGATGAGCCCGGATGCCGCGCGCACGTTTGCGGTGCAGGGCCGCGCGGACGACCCGGCGCAGCTGCGCGTGAGTGTGGACACCATGACCGCCATGAACACGCCGCTCGAACAGAGCAGCCAACGCGTGGCCGACAACGCTGCGCGGCAGTCGGTGGCATTGGAACAGCAGCAGGCGCAGACCCAGCAGCAACAGCAGGGCGCGCGTGCAATGAGCTGAGTGCAGCTCACAGACCACCTGCGCTCACCGCCAGGCGGGCGCAGTCGGTGTCGCTATCGCATGTGCAACGCACGTACGTCGATCGGTGTGCGGTGTACGCACCCCACTGAAAAACGCTCGCGACGTTCTATAACGCTCCAGCATACGCGCCGGCCTGCCCGGCGTTTGTTGTGTCTTGCGCAACCAGACACCACTTTTCTGCTGCAAGCGCACAACAAAACTCTCTCGCACATCGGGCGCACTCGCAAATTCAAGCACTTTGCGCCCGGAGATATTCCGACATCACAGCTGAGCTATAGCGACCTCGACCAATCGAAACGCGGGTGGTTGAATCGCCAGCGTTTCGCAGTGTCGCTGGTCGTGACTTGAATCGTCTGTCACGCCACACCACGCGGATCGCAATCAGGGGATCAGGCACGGCGCCATCTGGCGCGATATCGATCGATCAAGGGAGAGGGTTCATGAGTGTGTTGAGTACGCGTTACGGCCGCCTGTTGTTGGTGTTGCTGCTGTCGTTGGTCTGCATGAGCGCCGGCGCGCAGGGCATCGCCAAAGGCGCCGATGTCAGCTGGCTCAATCAGCAGGCAGCCAACAATCCGCCGCAGGTCTTCCGCGATGCCTCCAACAAGACCACCGACTTCATCAAGCTGTTCAAGGATGTCGGCGGCAACGCCATTCGCCTGCGCGTGTGGGTCAACCCGAAAGATGGCTGGAACGACGGCCGCGACACGCTCGACAAGGCCAAGCGCGCCACTGCGCAGGGCATGCGCATCATGATCGACTTCCATTACAGCGACAGCTGGGCCGACCCTGGCAAGCAGAACAAACCGGCTGCCTGGGCAGGGCATTCCGTGGCCCAGCTCAATACCGACGTCTACAACCACACCCAGGGCATCCTCAAATATCTCAAGGACAACGGCATCACCGTCACCTGGGTGCAGGTGGGCAACGAGATCAACAGCGGCATGCTGTGGGACCAGGGCAAGACGCCCAACTTCGCCAACCTGGGGCAGTTCATCAACAGCGGCTACAACGCGACCAAGGCGGTGTATCCCAATGCCAAGGTCATCGTGCATCTGGCCAACGGCTACGACAACGCCAACTTCCGCTGGTTCTTCGACAACCTGCGCTCGGCCGGCGGCAAATGGGACGTCATCGGCATGTCGCACTATCCGCCGGTGGGCAGCTGGCAGGACTACAACACCCGGCTGGACACCAACATGCGCGACATGATCAAACGCTACGGCACCGACGTGGTGGTGGCCGAGGTCGGCATGGACTGGCAGCAGGCAACCACCACCCATTCCATGCTCACCGACCTGCTCAACCGCAGCAATGCCATCGGCTCACGCATGCTCGGCGTCTTCTACTGGGAACCCAACGCCTACCCGGGCTGGCAGGGTTACACCATGGGCGCGGTCAACAACAACGGCCAACTCACCGAAGCGCTGCAGGCGTTCTGACCGGCAACCCCAGCAAACACGGCGGGGCCCTCCAGCCCCGCCAAACCCCACCTATCGTAGGAGCGCACCCGGGCGCGACTGTGGCGTTACCGGGAAGGCCCCATCGCGCCCAGGTGCGCTCCTACGGGATGGTCGGTCCTGCACGCGTGTCGAGACCTGCCCACCAACGCCGATGGCTTGACGTCCTACCGACGCCAGCCTGCCGCACCAGCAGACCGCGGCCATCCCGCACACCCGTAGGAGCGCACCCGGGCGCGACGGGTCTTACCGGTAAAGCCCGATCGCGCCCAGGTGCGCTCCTACAAACACGTGCGCGTGTGTGGGTGCATTCCGCCTGGACCCGAGCGGCAACGGCCGCGTACGCATCACCCGCCCACGCCCCTCATCCTTTGGTCGTACACCGGCCGCGCCCGCGTGCACAGCGCCCGTCATCCCCCCGCCCACGCACACACCGTCCATGCACACACCGTCCATGCACACACCGTCCCATTCCATACGCCACCGTAGCGAGGAATGGCAACAGGTGCGTGCGGTACACTTGCGGGTTCACGAATTCACGATGTCGACACACCCGCGGGGTGTGTCCCCCCGGGAGCGCTAATGAACTGGTTGAACGAAGTGCTGCACAACGATCCGAACCCGCTAGAGACGCAGGAGTGGCTCGAATCGATCAAGGCCGTCATCGACGTCGAAGGCCCGGAGCGCGCCCATCAGCTGCTGGAAGGCATGGTCGAACAGACCCGCCGCGCCGGCGCTTACCTGCCGTTCTCGCCCACCACCGAGTACGTCAATACCATCTCTCCGGCCAACGAGGCCAAGAACCCCGGCGACTCCGCGCTGGAGTGGAAGATCCGCTCGATCATCCGCTGGAACGCCATGGCCACCGTCGTGCGGGCCAACCGCAAGCCGGGCGACCTGGGCGGCCACATCGCCTCGTTCGCCTCCAGCGCCACGCTGTACGACGTGGGCTTCAACCACTTCTGGCGTGCGCCCTCCGACAGCCACCCGGGCGACCTGCTGTTCGTCCAGGGCCATAGCGCGCCGGGCATCTACGCCCGCGCCTTCCTGGAAGGCCGCATCAGCCAGGCCCAGCTGGACAACTTCCGCATGGAAGTGGACGGCCAGGGCATCTCCTCCTACCCGCACCCGTGGCTGATGCCCGAGTTCTGGCAGACCCCCACCGTGTCGATGGGCCTGGGCCCGCTGGCCGCCATCTACCAGGCGCAGTTCATGCGCTACCTGGAAAACCGCGGCCTCATCGAGAAGTCCGACCGCAAGGTGTGGTGCTTCATCGGCGACGGCGAGTCGGACGAGCCGGAAACCCTCGGCGCCATCGCGCTGGCCGGCCGCGAAGGCCTGGACAACCTCATCTTCGTGGTCAACTGCAACCTGCAGCGCCTGGATGGCCCGGTGCGCGGCAACGGCAAGATCATCCAGGAACTGGAAGGCGTGTTCCGTGGCGGCGGCTGGAACGTCATCAAGCTGCTGTGGGGCGGTTACTGGGATGCCCTGCTGGCCAAGGACACCGACGGCGTCCTCAAGAAGCTGATGATGGAAACCGTCGACGGCGAATACCAGAACTGCAAGGCCTTCGGCGGCGCCTACACCCGCGAGAATTTCTTCGGCAAGTACCCGGAGACCGCGGCCATGGTGGCCGGCCTGTCCGACGACGACATCTGGCGCCTCAACCGTGGCGGCCACGACCCGCACAAGGTGTACGCCGCCTACCACCAGGCCGTGAACACCAAGGGCATGCCCACCGTGATCCTGGCCAAGACGGTCAAGGGCTACGGCATGGGCTCGGCCGGTGAAGCGCTCAACCCCACCCACCAGACCAAGAAGCTGGACGACGCGGCGGTCAAGCACTTCCGCGACCGCTTCAACATTCCGGTGACCGACGCCCAGCTGGAAGACGGCCAGGTGCCGTTCTACCACCCCGGCGACGATTCCCCGGAAGTGCAGTACCTCAAGGACCGCCGCAACGTGCTGGGCGGCTTCCTGCCCGCACGCCGTCCCAAGGCCAGCAAGTCCTTCGTCGCGCCCACGCTCGACAAGTTCGAGCGCCTGCTCAAGGACAGCGGCGAGCGCAGCTATTCCACCACCATGTCCTTCGTGCAGAGCCTCAACATTGCCCTGCGCGACAAGGAACTGGGCCCGCGCATCGTGCCGATCGTGGCCGATGAAGCGCGCACCTTCGGGATGGAAGGCATGTTCCGCCAGATCGGCATCTACGCCCCGTTCGGCCAGAAGTACAAGCCGGTCGACGCCGACCAGCTGATGTACTACCGCGAAGACCAGACCGGCCAGGTGCTGCAGCAGGGCATCAGCGAACCGGGTGCGATTGCCTCGTGGATGGCCGCCGGCACCAGCTACTCGGTGTCCGACGTGCCGATGCTGCCGTTCTACATCTACTACTCCATGTTCGGCTTCCAGCGCGTGGGCGACATTGCCTGGCAGGCAGCAGACATGCGCACGCGTGGCTTCCTGCTCGGCGGCACCGCCGGCCGCACCACGCTCAATGGCGAAGGCCTGCAGCACGAAGACGGCTTCAGCCAGGTCATCGCCGGCTCGATCCCGAACGTGCGTAGCTACGACCCGACCTTCGGCTTCGAAGTCACCGTCATCATGCAGCACGGCATGAAGTCGATGATGGAAGACCAGATCGACGAGTACTACTACATCACCCTGATGAACGAGAACTACGCCCACCCCGGCATGCCGGACGGCGCAGCCGAAGGCATCATCAAGGGCATGTACCTGCTCACCGACGCCGGCAAGCCCAAGAAGGGCGAACTGCGCGTGCAGCTGCTGGGCAGCGGCACCATCCTGCGCGAAGCCATTGCCGCGGCCGAACTGCTCAACAAGGACTTCGGCGTCACTGCCGACATCTGGTCCTGCCCCAGCTTCAACGAAGTCCGCCGCGACGGCTTCGACGCCGAACGCTGGAACCGCCTGCACCCGGAAGCCGAACAGCGCAAGCCGTACGTCACCCAGCTGCTGGAAGGCCGCCAGGGCCCGGCGATCGCCGCTACCGACTACGTGCGCGCCTTTGCCGACCAGATCCGCGCCTTCGTCCCGATGACCTACACCGTGCTCGGCACGGATGGCTTCGGTCGCTCGGACACGCGTGCCAACCTGCGTCGGTTCTTCGAGGTCGACCGTTACTACATCGCGCATGCGGCCATTGCCGCGCTGGCGAAGGATGGCAAGATGACCGGCAAGGACGTGGCTCGGGCGATCAAGCAGTACAAGATTGATCCTGAGAAGGCTAATCCTGTTGGGGTTTGATGGCTCCAGGGTCTGCCTGTACAAGTAGGTCTAACTGACTTTGCTGCGGCCTTCGAAAGATGCCTCGGCAAAGTTTTTTAAAGAGTAGAGGGCCTATGGAATTGAAGGAGCCTATGCGGTCGCCGATTCGATGGGCCGGCAGCAAACGTAGATTGTTACCATTGCTGGTAAATCAGTCACCGAAATCATATGAACGTTACGTTGAGCCATTTTGTGGATCAATGTGCTTGCTTGCAGCTCTTCGTCCGACTCAGGCGCTTGTTGGTGATATAAATCAAGGGCTAATACACTTCTACCGAATGGTTCGCTGGAGACCAAGGGTGGTGGCGAAACTCGCACACTCTCTTCCTAATGGCGATGCTGATTATTATGCTATTCGTGCTCATGATACTGCTGACTTAACTGCAGAGGAGCGAGCAGCGCGTTTTCTTTACTTGAATCGATACTGCTTCAATGGTGTGTATCGAACAAATAAACTCGGAAATTTTAACGTGCCACGTGGAACCCATACGGGTTCTCTGCCTTCTGAAGAGGACCTCGTTATGTTTGGTCGACTTCTTAAGGATGTTGAGTTGCAATGCGTTGATTTCGAGAAAGTCCTAAATGCTGCACGAAGTGGCGATTTTATTTACTTGGATCCGCCTTATGTAGGTAGGGATGTTCGGGATAGGGGTGAATACGGTTCAAATGCGTTCAAATTCGATGACTTTTATCGATTTCGCGAGGCAGTTGAATCGGCAGCAGTACGAGGCGCAAAAGTTTTAGTTTCATATGCCGATCTTCCTATTGTGCGTGAATCCTTTAGTGATTGGACGATTCAAGGTATTAGTGTCGCGCGGAATGTTAGTGGGTTCGCTCGCGGTAGAATGTCTGCCAAAGAACTATTGATAAGAAACTATAGGTGACTAAGTGGCAACGGAGTGCACTTCTATAAAGCTCGCAATTGTCTCCGATATGCATTATCGGGAGTACTCTGTCGGGGAAGAATGTAGGCCAGCTACGTCGCAAGGCGGAACAGGTTATGACCCCATCGCCGCTTTGATAAAATATGTTGAGGGTTGCGAGGGGACTGAGGACGAGTGGAAGGCTGATTTCCTTCTTTGTCCGGGGGACATTACTGATCGTGCATCAAAGAAGGGTTTTCTCACTGGATGGGGAAAGCTTAAAAGCTTGAAAACCGCGCTTCGCGCACAGCATTTAATAGCAAGCACTGGAAATCACGAGGTTGATTCTCGCGCGGAGTCCTCACACGACACCTCCGGTCATGTCGAGATCGAACTTGATCCGATAAGAGCTCTACAGGAAACGGATGACTACCCAAGTAGTATCTGGAATGGTGAAGATAGGCGGTGGGTGTACTGGGGGAGGGGGTATGAATTTATACAAGTTTCAGGTGTTCTATTTCTTTTGATCAACTCTAGCCATTACCACTCAACTACACGTGAAAACGAGTATGAAAGAGGACGGATAGGGACTCATATTGTCGATATGCTTAGGAAAGAAATTGCTTCGCGCGTAAAGCAAGATGGAATTAAAGCTTTTGTTGCATTGCTACACCATCCGCCTGTGAATCACGAAAGCCTCGACGTTGAGCTTGGTCGGATCGATATGACTAACGGGTCGAAACTTGTGGAGGTTTTGGAGGAGTCACAGGTTCCATGGCTGGTCATCCACGGGCATAAGCATCATGGTCGTCTAATTCTTGCGCAGGGGGAGGTCTGTCAACCGGTCGTATTCGCAGCGGGTAGTGCCGGGGCTCTGATGAAAGGCACGCATGGACTAACGACGCGACTCCAAGCATATCTAATCGAGCTAATTGTCCCAGATCCAGATACATCGGTTCTGCCAATTCTTCAAGGACACGTGCGTGCATTATCGTGGATCGATAACTCATGGAAATACGCCACTGATGTTAATCACGGAATTCCAGATCGATGTGGTTTTTCCTCTCCTCCAGTCGATCTCTCTAATTTAGTGCGCAGCGTCCAAGACCATATAAAGAACTCAGGTCAATCATTTGTGAAATGGGGTGAGCTTGTAGATAGTATTCCTCAACTGAAGCTTTTAATGCCCAAGCAAATGGATGCAATAAGGAGTGCCTTTCAAAAAGCAGGAATAAAAGCAACTTGGAGGCCTGGAGCAGGTTTGCCTTCTGACCTTTCGCTCTTGACGGGAGTACAGCCATGACTCGTATTACATCTCCCCTGAGTACGAATGTATTTAACGCAAGAGATATGAAGTCGCTTGACGTCGCAAAGCGCTTTATCGCGCCATCGGTATTTCCTAGTCTTTTAGGAGATTATAACTGTGTCTTAGAGGGGCCGCGCGGTAGCGGGAAAACGACACTTCTAAGGATGCTAACGCCAGACGCATTTTCGAAGTGGGAGAAAAATCAGGGGGCTCGTATAGATTTTGTCGGCGTATTCGTACCAGCTGACGTTAGATGGGCTAAGCAGCTGACCTCTCGCCTTGGTGGGCTGGATGGGAAATCAAAAGATCTTTTAATGCAATCGGCTTTTTCCGTAGCAACCTCTCTTTCCTTGATAGAAACTATTGAGTGTTGCTCTTCACAAAGTGAAGAATTTAAAAATAGTTACCCTGAAATTTTTTTTACGCTTGAAAGAGAGATGGAGGCAAAAATAGTCCGATCCTTGAGTAAAGTGTGGAAGATAAATGTGGACGTACCCTCATTCGAGGGCATTAAGCTATCTCTGAGGGTTCGTCAGCACGATATCGGGCACATCTCGACCCTGCTGATTTGCGGGGGAAAACTTTCCGATGTCGTTGCAGAAAATCAGTTTATTTCGAGTTCGTGGCTAGATAATCTTTCTTCGGCGATTTCTATAATCAATGAAATGCTCGGTCGGTTGGATCAACGATGGGCAATTCTATTAGATGAGCTGGAAATAGTTCCCTCGGAAATACTGAATAGCATAGTTCAGGCACTGCGCTCTACATCCCCTCAGATAAAGTTTAAATTGGCTCTCAGCCCCACTGGTACTGACCTAATAATGTCAGGAGATAGTACGGCGCCAACCCCTGGTAACGACTATCGACCAATTCCACTCTGGTACGAACACAGAGAGGATGCGCGCATGTTTTCAGAGCGCCTTCTTCTTGAAGAACTTCTGAGGTCTGGTCTTTCCACCACTTTAGATCTGGGAGAGGTGCTCGGTGTTAATTGGATCGGTGGGTCTTCGGACGACGAGGATCTAAGTGCTACGCCTATTACTGTAAATGTACGCAGGGATCGAATTGCGGCATTTGAGAGGCTTTATAGAAAGGATGAGTCTTTCCGGGATATTTTGGATAAAAAAGGCATTATTCCAAGCAATCCTCAGCTCTCGGATAAAAGCCCGAGTGGAACATTTGTCAGGAAAATAACTCCTTTAGTATGTATGAGGGAGCGTGAAATTGAGTCTTATACATATAGTCACGGCTCGATCAAAAAAGGTGGCAGAAAGAGCACGGACGCATACGTTGGATATCCGAATCTCATTGATCTTACCGAAGGTAATCCACGTTGGGTTCTTACGCTGGTGGATCTCCTTCAATCTAGAAGTCGCCTTCAAGAACAGAAGATTGGTAGTAAAGGAGTTCAGTCCGGAAGCTTGAGTGATTATGTTGATCAATTTGTTTCCAAGCTTACAGTCTATCCGACAGGACAATCCGGCGGTAGGAATTGGACCTTGATGAAGTTTGTCGACGAACTCGGAGCAACGCTCAATCAGGCTTTGTATGATTCTAAGTTTGATGGAGATCCGGCGCTGTCGTTTACGATTGATGCAAAAGCTCTTTCGCAATATGAGGACTACATTAGGCTTTGTATTGATCTGGGCGCTCTCGTTTTTCTAAAAAGAGGCTCTGTCGCGCCTTTAGCCCAGTCTCGTGGCAGTAGTTCGTTATTAGGTGCAAGGGTTCGAATTAGCTACAGGCTGGCGCCACGATTCCGGCTGCCACTTCGATCAACTAAGCAGAGGTCCCTGAGTGGTGCGCTTGATTCTGGCGGTCTCATTCACGAGGGAATTCTTGTCGCTAAGCAATTTGCTGATGCAGAATTGTCGTCAAGCGCAGGGCAGGAGAACGTCTATCTTCAAGGAAAGCTTTTATGAAGTATAAGATTTCCGACATATATGATTGCGACTTGGGTGGCGAGATTTCGTATGATATTGCAATCTGTTCTGTCACTGGGGAGACCAGAGGATGGGTAATTCCAGACTTGGTATCAAACATGTCAAAGGAAGTTTGGGTTTTTGCCAAAAAAAATAATAATCTTCCATATGAGCAAGATAAGTATGGGAATTTAATAAGGTATCCTGGCTTCACTGTTCTTCGAGAGAATGTTATTGAAGAGGCCATTTCAAATTTTATGGAGGGAAGAAATGAGGCTGTAAGAATTCTCATAGATGTTACCTGTATGACGAGGACCGACATGGGAGCGCTATTTGGTGCTCTTCTTAAACGTCCATCATTAAAATGTGTGCCGATCTGCATCACTGTTGCGTATGTTCTTGCCGAGTACAGTGAGCCTCCCCTCGCGCTCACTTTTAATGAGGACATAAAGCCAGTAACTCCTCTATTTGCTGGATGGCCTGCTGATGCAATATCCCCAACTAGCTTAATAGTGGGGCTTGGTTACGAAAGAGGCAAGGCCGATGGAGCATGTGAGTACTTTGACTCGGCAGAAAATTGGATCTTTGTGCCTCGGTCTCCGATAGAAAATTACGATAAAGCAGTAAGAGAAAATAATCAGCAAATTATTGATAAGGCTAGTCGCCAGGGAATGTTGATTTTTTATGATGTGAATAGACCCGTGGAAACGATTACTTCCCTCGGGGCTTTAGTTGACGATCAATGTTTTCATTCAAATCCTCTTATCTTGCCGTTTGGTCCAAAGATTTTTTTTGCCATGAGTCTCATTATCTCTGCAGTCCGCGACCAATTAGGAGTATGGCACGCGACTGGCGATAGTGACATTCCTGAAAATGACCATAGGCCGTCAGGAGTAGTCGTGTCATTCAGTATAGATTTGCAACCAGTTGATTATGTATGAGGGATAATAAATAAAATTATTTAAATGAAATGGCGGATAGGTCGGTAATGCCGGCAATGCGAGCCTATAGCGGGGTAGGTTCACTTACCAATCGACGGCGCTCGGCTTGCGTGACCAATTCGCGAGCCTAACACTTGCAAAGACGCGGTTTTTGTCTTCGACCATCGCACGAAAGGCATCATAGCCCAAGGCTCGTTACTGCTATAGATGAAGGCGGGTGCTGGCGAGCAGTTCGTCGGATAGGGCTTCATGAGTAACGGGGCTGAATAACGGGGTCAGGTTCTAAGGTATCCCCACGTTTTACACCGTAAGCATCATCTGCTCGCGCACTGCCGCAGGCAGTGCGCGCAAGTGCTCTATCCACCGTGAGACGGGCTCCATCGGCCAGTGCCTGATCAAGGCTTCTCGGCCAATGCGTAGCGTGGAGTAAAGCTTGCGTGTGCTGTTGCATGGAGACAGCCACTGGGCGATACCGGTAGCTTCGCATCCCAGCCCTGCCAACCAGCTGGCGAATGCAGCCAACGTATTGATCAGCAGCAGGATCTGCAGTCGCTCGCCGCGTCGGGTCAAACTGTCTTCCAGCGCCTGACCGTCGCGATGTGATTTCAGATCGCGAAATGCCAGTTCGATCTGCATCCGTCGTGCGTACACATTAACCAACTGCTTTGCGCTGGGTGCCTGCAGCTGCGGGGATGCAACGATCAACCATGGCTCGCGCTCACGCGCCGCGGCCTTCAGACTCGATGACGCACGCGAGGCTTTGGCGGGTGAGCGGCGATTGCACTGTTTGCGCCCTTGCCGTGTCTTGGCGTAAACCACTAACCGGCAATCGAGTGGATCGCTGCGATTGGCCTGCATCGATGTAATGACCCATCGGTTTCTGCACAGGTCAGGTGGTTAATGTAGCGGCATAGGCTTGGTCGGGCGTCATCATCTTCAGTGCCTGATGCGGCCGCTGCCGGTTGTAGAACCCAATCCAGTCGCCAATGACGCGTAGGGCGTGGGCCAGGCTCTCGAACCGGTGCCGATGGACGCACTGTTCCTTGAGTGTTCGGATGACGCGCTCGACCATCCCGTTCTGCTGCGGACAGTGTGGCGTGATGAACTCCTGCTTCAGGCCGTAGCCGGCGACCAGGCGGGTGTAGTCGCGGCTGGTGAAGACCAGGCCATTGTCCGAGCGCAGCAGGAACGGCTCCTTGACCTTGCCCAGCGTGCCGAAGCGGGTGATCAGCGCCTGCTCCAAGGCCGCCACGGCGGTGCTGGCCCTGCCTGTGCGCGAGAGCTGCCAGCCCAGCAATTGCCGGGTATGGCAATCGATCACCAGGGCCAGGCTCAGCCAGCCGTCCTTGCCGCCCCAGACCCGACACAGATCGGTGGCCCAGCGTTGATTCGGCGCGCTGGCCACCGAGGGCAAGGCCTCGATCCGCGGTCGCTTGCCCACGGCCCGCTTGCGCACCTGCCAGCCCTTGATCTGAAAGATCCGCTGCACCGTGTTCTTGTTCATCCCCAACAGTCCGGCCACCGTCCGATACCCGAACGACGGCTCGGCCTCGATCATGGCTTCGATCGGTGCGGCCAGCTCCGGCTTCACCTTCGGCGCTGCCTTGCGCGGCGTGTAGTACACGCTGCGCCGGGCCACACCGAACCAGCGGCACAGCTTGACCATCGAGACGTCGAACCCGTCCTCCTTCAGGCCCTGCTGGATCGAGACCATCAGCTCTCGTCCTTGCCCAGCAGGGCTGACAACTTTTTTCGGGCGCGCAGTTCCAGCATGGCCTCGCCGTAGGCTTCCTGCAGGTCCTTGAGCTGGCGTGCGTACTGCTCGCGCACGTCTTCTGGTTTGGCCCGCAGCGCGTTCTCCAGCCCGCGCTTACCTTCCTCGACCCAGCCTTCGATCTCATTGGGCGTCAGGTCGAATTGCCGGCTGGCCAAGGCCACCGTCGTCTTCCCCTGGATGATCTCCAGCACCAGCGCCGACTTGCGCCGGGCCGTCCAGCGCTTGATCTGTTCTTCGTCCATCACTGCACTCATCGATGTCTCCTCTGAAAACTAACACCTGAGCAGAGTTTCAGTGGGTCATTACATGCGCGCTAGGGAGTTGCCGCTGCAGCCGTCTATGGCCCGCAGGTACGGGGCCTCGAAATCGCCGTTATAGCCGCACAAAGACTTGCATTCGACCGGTGTAGTGGTGGTCACGTCGATATCTTCGGCGTTGCCCGCAAACTGCACTTTGCAATCTGTGGGACCCATCTCGCTTGTGGCGATGCCTTGGTTTCCATCAATCGCGCCTTCCAGAAAGCACATGGCTTGGCCAGTAGTGCTTTCCAAAGAAAATCGTAGCGATTGCTTGTGCCTGGTCAGTCGCAGATGCCCCCATCCCTTTTCGGTGATGTATTCGCCGGGCACAAGAGCGAGGCTTGCTACGGGGTGATCCAGGATCGCTGCGGGTTCGGGCGCGCCGTCAGGCGGCTACGAGAGGCAGATGGCGGTGGCAAATGCCGTAGATGCAAGGCATGTCATTGTCAGAAGGCTGATCTTGTTTTTCCTGTCCATGCGTCTGCTGTGGCGTCCCGGAAGTGATGGAGCGATGGATATCAGCATCACCCTTGATGCGCATCACCGCAATGCCGCCCGCACCGTCTGCAACGAGGCGGCAAACAGGTCGACGGCGCGCTTGCCGTCGTTGTCCTTGATGGTCTTGTCGGCACCCCTGGCCACCACGAGCGCGTAATTGGGCGCGCTCTCGTCATTGCTTTCCTGTTCGGCGGCGTAGTGCAGCAGGGTGCGGCCCCGCACGTCGCGCGCGTTGATGTCGATGCCCAGGCTCAGCAGAAAATCGAGAAAGGCCACTTCCTTCGGGAATGTGTGGCGCGGTAGCCAGTGACGGGCGGTGAGGTTATGCAACAGGGTTTGCCGGCCCGGTTGCAGGGCGAGCGGGTCCAGCCCCTTGGCCATGATCAGGCGGACCAGGTCTGGCTGGAAACAATAGGCCAGCGACGAACGCCCATCGGCTGCATTGCGGGTGGCGTCCGCACCCAGTTCCAGCAGCGCGGTGATGGGGCTGTCGCCGTCGAGCGTGTGGGACAGCAGGGCCGATTGCAGCGGCGTGTAGTGCAGCGAGTCGTCGGGGTTCTGTGCGATGGCCTGCGCGTTGATGTCGGCGCCGCCGGCAACCAGCACACGCACTTTCTCGCCGGTGCTGGCGGTGTGCAGCGGGGTGGTGCCGTGGATGTCGCGCGCGTTGGGATCGGCGCCGTGCGCCAGCAGCACGCGTGCGGTGGCGACGCAGCCCCAGTCGAGCATGGTGGTGCCGTTGTCCCAGCGTGCGTCGGGGTCGGCGCCGGCGTCCAGCAGTGCCTCCAGCATGTCCAGATAGTCCTGCAGGCTGAGGTGGTTGTGCAGCTTGCTGTCGACGTCTTTCACCGCCTCCTTGCTGGCTTGCTGCAGGGCATGCTTGGCGGCGCGATAGCGCTCGCGGGTCTGTGCATCCTTGGCGTGGGCGATCATGGCATCCAGCGCGTCGAGGCTGCCGATGCTGATGCTGTCGATCAGGTGCTGACGGTATTGGGCGAGGGTCATTGCGGCGATGGGCCCGCGGGTGACCACCAGATCGTGCAGCGGCCAATAGCGCTGATTGGCCCAGCCGTTGACGCGTGCGCCGTTGGCGATGAGCCAGCGCACGGTGGCCAGCGTGCTGTGTTTGACCGCCGTATTGAGCGGTAGCAACCGTGTGTTGAGCGTTGCGCCGGCCGTGAGTAGGCGCGCGATCATGGCCGTGTTGTCGTGCCGGGTGGCGTAGTTGATGGCGGTGGAAAATTCCTGATCGGACGCGATGTGCTCGCTCAGCCAGTCGCTGTCCGGCGTGCAATCGGGCACGGCGCCTGCCAGCAATGCCGCCTCGATACCGGCGAGCGAATTGGCGCGTGCGGCGTCCAGCAATGCGCGATCGGCCGCACTGCGCTCCACTACCGGCACTGGCGGTGTGTCGTTGTCGGGCTGTGCGGGGTCGCGCTCCAGCCAGGCAAGCCACGCCTTGGCGCCCTCGCTGCTGGCATCCAGGTAGAAGGTGTCGTTTTTCTGGCCATTGCCGAAGCGCATCCACGAGGCCCATTCGGTGCCGGCCATGCCCAACGCCGACATCTGGGTGATGAAGCTGAAGAAATCCGGGGCCAGCGCCAGGCCGTGCAGCATTTCCAGTTCGTGCGAAAAATAGCGCACCGGTTGCCTGGTGGGATCCGGGTGCGTGGTGTCGATGGTCAGCCAGTCGCCGTTGATGAGGGTGTAGAAGGCAAACTGGTGTTCCCACAGTGCAGGGCTGTTGGGTGCCTCGGACAGGTCGCGCGTGGCCAGCTCCTGCTTCCAGTCCAGAAACACGGGCAGGGCCATCGTGTCGATGTGGGTCAGGCTCCACACCGCGTCGCGGTTGCAGCTCATGGACGGCAGGTCTTGCTGCTCCATCGCGCGCAGGTGCGAGGGCACGTACCAGCCGAAGGTCACCGCTGCCGACAGCTCGCGCAGCACGCGACGCAGCTGTGTCGGGATCGGCAGGTGGTGACGGCGTTCGAGCGACAGCAGCTGACGTTCGGTCGCAGGCGGGGCGATCCGCAGCGGCGTCACCTGCCAGTCGCGCTTGCGGGCGATGGCTTCCATCCAGCGCCATTTCGCCTGCCACAGGGTCCAGCGTGTCTGCAGGTCGGTGTCCTGCGGTGTGCAGGCGCCGAGCAATGTGGAGGTGGCCAGGGCCATGAGGCCGGCCTCGAGAAGCTTGCGGCGTGAGAGCGTGATCAGAAGCAGTTCCTTGCGTCTGGCGACGGGGCGAGGCGTCTGCGAGCAAGGATGCACGCAGCAATGCTAAACGCGCGACAAGGCCTTGCCGCATCGGCTGCGGGCGCGGGTGGGGATGTCGGCCAGGCGGCCGCTGCAGGTGCTGCGTTGCGCTGGATCCCTGGGCGATCCCTGGCCGCGGGTGGAGCAGGGGCGGCGCAGGTGTCGCACGGTTGCGTAGGATAGGCAGTACGGAGGTACTCGCATGGACCCGACATCCCACCACCAGGATCGCCTGGCTTCGCTCACACGGCTCTACGGGCTGTTGGCGCGGCAGGCGCGCACCGGCGTGATCTTTCGGCGTGGGCCCAGCAAGCAGGTGCAGCTCATCCGCTGGGATCGCGCCACCGACACTTTCGAACACGGGCAGTGGTTCAAGGGCCGTATCTACGAGCGGCGTTGCGATCTGTCGCCGTCGGGGCGTTTGCTGGTGTATTTCGCGGCCAAGCACAAAGGCGATTTCGGCACCTGGACGGCATTGTCGCGCCCGCCGTTTCTGACCGCGTTGGCGCTTTGGCCCAAGGGCGATGCCTGGGGCGGCGGCGGTGCGTTCGAAGATGAGCAGACGTTGCTGTTGAATCATCGCCCGCAGGCAGGTCGCGAGCCGTTTCCGCTACCGACAGGCTTTCAGCTGAAGCACATGATGACGGTGCGGCCATTCGGGCAGTGGTCTGGCGGTGGCGAAGACGAGCCGATCGACAGCGTGCTGCGGCAGCGCGATGGTTGGCGTGTGATCGACGCCGGTGAGGGGGAGCGGGGCGGCCTGCGGAGCGGGGTGCTCTACCGCTTCACGCGCCCGCGCGTGTGGGAGAAGGACGGCGGTGGCGGGCGTCGGCTGCAATCGCTGCTGCATGCCGTGGGGCGTCAGAACGATGCATGGTATGCGCTGGATCACCGCGTGCTGGATCGCGATGGTGCTGTGTTGGTGGAGTTGCCCGGCACCGATTGGGCCGATTGGGATGGCGGCGACCTGGTGTTTGCGCGTGGCGGCTGCCTGTATCGGCTGTGCAAAAGCGAGTTTCGGCGCTATCCGGAGGACGGCGAGCAGGTGGTTCGGCTGCTGCATGACTTCAGCAATGCGCGGTTTGCGCCGGTTGCACCCACGGCGGAGGCGCTGCGCTATTGATCCGCTGCGCAAAACGCCTGCGCGCCGCAGAGCTTGTGAGCTGACCAAGCGGCAGCATGCGTCGCCGTGCTTGATGCGCCGCGCCGATGTGCTCACCTTGGTGGTGGATCGCGCTGCATGGTTTCACTCGCCTGCGCGCCCGCAGACGTGCCGCAGCGTTGCAATCAGGCGCTGTCTTGTGCGCGCAGGTGAGCGAGCAGTAGCGGGTGCAGCACCGGTGGCATCGGCAGCTTGCGCAGCCCCTGTTCCCACTGCTGAAAAAACGGCGTCAGCACCAGGCGATACCAGACACTTCGCTGGCTGCGTTCGGTTTGCCGTGCGCGCAACTGTTCGACCAGTGCCTGCGCGCGTGGCTGTTCACCGCACTCCAGGTGGTAAAACACGAACGCCAGCAGCACGCTCTCGGGGCTGGCGAACAACACCTCAGGCGGAACCACGCCGTTTTCGTCGCCTTCCATCCGTTGCAGCCAGGTGTCGGCGGACTGCTGGAACCAGGGCCCAGCCAGTTGTTCGTCAATGACGCCGAAATAGCGCGCATCCAGCTCGGGCAGCGCAGCCGCCAGGCGGTCCAGCCCGGCGCTTAGCGCCGCGTCGCTGTGGGCCGGTTTCAGCGCCCAGCCGCCGTAGGCGCCCACGTCCGCGCTGTCCAGGATGTCCTTGCCCAGGAAGGCGGTTGCGGTATCGACAACATGCAGGTCGTGCAGCTGCGTGGTCGCCGCACGCTGCTGCCAGACCAGCAGGCGTGCATGCTGCATCCCCACCTGGACGATCAGCTCACCCAGATCCGGTTCGTAGATGGTCCACAGACACTGACGGCTGCCACCGCGGTCGCGGATCCATTGCCAGCGATGCTCCTGTTCAACCGGCACAGGCGACCAGCCAGCGGCTTGCAGCGGTGCGCCCAGGCGTTGTTCGACCAGCAGCGGGAGCAACTCGCGGGCACGTGCCTGCTGACGCTGGGCCTTGTCGCGCGCTGCGCGCAGCGCTGTTGGTGTGCGCTTGGGTTGCAGGAAAAAACGCAAGCCGATCACGCGATCGATCTCGCCGAGTACCGCGTTGTCGTCCGGCCGCGGCAGGGCCAGGTCTTCGGGCGCGCCACGCCGAGGCTTGAGTCCACGGCGTGCGGCCAGCGCGCGCAGGGAGTGCAGTGTGTCGGAGGCGAGCAATCCATCCAGGGTGGGCGGGATACCGTCTTCGACGTCGAAGGTCTCGTCCAGCCAGCCGTTGACCAACAGGCCATAGCAGTCGGTGAACAACGCGGTGTCATCGGCCTGGTCGGCGAGCATCAAAAGATCACCGAACACAGTTGCCAGCGGCAGCGTTTGGCCGATGTCTGGTTGGCGGTAGACCACGCGTGCCTGGTCTTGCCAGTGCAGATAGACCTCGCCATGCGCGTCCTCCAGCCAACCCGGTGCCTCGGCGGCCAGGGCCTGCGCGCGCAAGGTCGCGTCGTCGATCTCCTCGGCCGCTGTACGCACCAGCACGCCATGACGCAGTAACTCGGCGTGCAGCCGGAACCAGGTCAGGCCGGTGTCGTAGCGCGCCTGCAGCCGAAGCAGGCTACGCATGAGCGCTGCCTTGTGCGTGCGACGCAAGGTGCTGCGATCGACCAAATGGATGCAGCGCTCGACCAACTCCTCGATAGCGTGTTGTGACATCCGGGCGTCCTTTGCGTCAACGGTAAACATCCACGCATCATCATGCCAGCGGGGTGGGCAACCGGGTGAGCGGGAGTCGCAGGGGGGGGAACTCCTGGCGCTTGGCGCGGATCAGCGTGCCTGTTGGTGCGCTGTTGCGCACTTTCCATATCAGGGCGTCGTCTGTTATCAAGAACTGTCACGTCGCGCCGCTATTACCAGCTCAATGGAATCGCTGGATTGCGATCGTGGAGAATGTGTTTAACAAATTGACTCGATTGCTTGTCTTGTCTCTGGCGTCTGCGGTGCCCGCCATGGCCGCGGAGCCTGCGTCCTCGCCCACCGATGGTGCCGGCGCGCGCATCCGGATGTTTGGTCAAAATGGCATTGGTATCGTGCTGTACAAGGATGCGGTGTGCACGGCCACGTATGGCGAGAAGGTACGCGCATCCGGTTCGCTGAAAAGCGCTTTCGGGTCGTTGATGGGCTCGGTGAAGAATGAGTCGATCGGCATCCCGGAGACAGAAAATACGCGTCATCTGCGCGACCGGAAGATGATCGGTTCCAAGCCGTTCTACAAGGAATACGCGATCGAGCCTGGTAAGCCGGTCGTTGTGGAGGCGGGTGCGAGCTCGCCGGCGCATTGGAGTCAGTCGCCTGGGTACCACATTGGCTGGAGCTGCGGCGCATTGCTTGCTTCTACGTTTGTTCCGGAACCTGGCGCAGATTACGAGGTAGCCTTGAACCTGGATTTTCGTAGCTCGGTTTGCACGCTGGCGGTCAATCGTGTGGATGCGAACGGTCAGGTCAGTCCGGTGGATGTTGCGCCGGTTGCAAAAGACTGCAAGTAACTTGCAGCACATCGGCGCAGCAGAAACAAAACAGGTGCAGCACAAGCGCTGCACGATTGGCCGTGGCAATTTACGAATGCTTGATCGAATCCCCTCACGCCCGTTAGTGCTGGCGACGTGTATCGCGGCAATTGCCTGGGTAACCCCTGCGGCTGTCGCGCATCCGGGTGGATTGAACAGGCAGGGCTGCCACAACGATCACAAGAACGGTGGCTACCACTGTCACCGCTCCGCCAATGGCGAAGGCAAACCGACGGCCGCGGCCGAGCTGCTTGATCGGTCCCCGTGGATCCCATCGACCGGGGCGGTCTTCCGCAATTGCGCAGAAGCACGCGCAGCGGGTGCTGCACCGGTGCGGCGTGGCGATCCAGGATATGGCCCACATCTGGATCGCGACCATGATGGCGTGGGATGCGAACCGTCGCGTCGGCGCTGATGCACCACGCCATCCTGCGTGCTGATCACTGTCACGTGTGGCGCATACGTGTTGCGAGCATGGGCCGGGCATCTGTCCTGGATGCGTGGCCCAGTATCACCACTCACCAATCCGTCGGCGCGTAATCCTTCAAGAACTGCCCCCACACGTGCTCGCCGGTGTTGAAGCCGTGGATGATCGGGTCGACGATGCGGGCGGCGCCGTCGACGATGTCCAGCGGCGGGTGGAAGCGTTCCTGCTGCACCTTGAGCGCAGCGATGTCGGCCGGATCTTCGTCGGTGACCCAGCCAGTGTCCACGCTGTTCATGTGGATGCCGTCGTTTTGATAATCGGCCGCCGAGGTGCGCGTCATCATGTTCAACGCGGCCTTGGCCATGTTGGTATGCGGGTGACGGGTGGTCTTGAAGTTGCGGTAGAACTGCCCTTCCATCGCCGAGACATTGACGATGTGCTTGTCGCGCTCGGGCGTGCGCAGCATCAGCGGCTTGAGTCGCGCGTTGATGATGAAGGGCGCGATGGCGTTGACCAATTGTGTTTCCAGCAGCTCGACCGACGGCACTTCGGCCATCAGCAGGCGCCAGGAGTTGCGTCCGCGCAAGTCGACCTGCTGCAGATCCTGATCGAGACGGCCTTCGGGGAACAGGTGCTCCTGCCCGACCAGCTCGTCGTCCAGCAGTGCCACCTGCGACAGCTCGGCGGCGCGGGTGAGGCCATCGGCATCGGCCAGGCCGCGTCCATGCACGGCCGGCAGCGCGGTAGCCGAGGCTTCGCGCAACAGCTCGGGCGTGCGCAGGCCTTCGTAATGGCCAACGAGCTTTTGGACGGCGTCCGGCAGTGCATCCAGTGCGGCGGTTTCGTTGGCCATCATGTGCGCGTAGAACTGCGGCGGGCGGCGCACCGTCTGACAGGCGTTGTTGATGATGAAGTCCAGCCGCTCGCGTGTGGCCAGCAACTGGCTGCAGAACGCCTCGACGCTGGGCGTGTGGCGCAGATCCAGGCCGAACACCTGCAGGCGATGACCCCACTGCGCAAAATCCGGTTCTTCCGCGTAGCGCGCGGCCGAATCGCGCGGGAAACGCGTGGTGACGATCAGCTCGGCGCCGGCGCGCAACAGCTTCAAGCCGGCCTGATACCCGATCTTGACCCGCCCGCCGGTGAGCAGCGCCACGCGGCCGCGCAGGTCGGCGGTTTCGGTGCGCTTGAAGAAGTTCAGCTCGGCGCAGGCCGGGCACATCTGATCGTAGAAGTGATGCAGCTGGGTGAACTTCTGCTTGCACACATAGCAGTGACGCAGTTCGGGCGAATGCATCGGCTCCGGCGCTTCGGGTGCGTTCTCGCCGTTGTGGGCGTCGTGCAGGCCAGCGGCGTGCGGCGGGAAAACGTTCGGCGTGCTGAACACCGGCTTGCGCCGCAACGCACGGATACCACGTTGTTCGAGCAGCGCCTCGGCCTTACGCACCTTCTCCTGATGCCGCTCGCGCTCGCGCTGCTTGAGCAACTGCCGCCGCGCCTTGGGCTCGGGGTGATAGACCTTGGCCACCACCTGGTGCAGGCGCACGCGGTCGGCCTCGGGCAACGCGTCGAGCACGCTGCGGTCGGCCTCGATCGCCTCCAGAAGATCCAGCGCGGCGCGCAGGCGGTCGGTGAGCGGCAGGTCGTCGTTGGCGGGCGGGGGTGGGGCAGTGGTGTTCAAGGGAGATCCGGAAAGAAGCGGTACAGGGGCGTGGCGGGGACGGCCGGCAGCCGGGAATGCACAAAGGGACGCAGGTGAGGACGACAGCGGGCTGCCGGCTGGCGGCAAGCGATCGGCCGCAACTCGGGCATTTTCGCCGATTGTGGGGCCGCGGCGCCAATCGACGGGTGGGAGGGGGTGCCAGGTGCCCCGGATACCTGATGCGTGTGCTCTGCGAGAGTTCTGTTGCCAAAGCCATCTGCTCGCGTCAAGCGTCGCCAAGCGCAACAGTGGCCACCTGCAGCCGTCCCGTGATCGCGCGCTAGCAGGCAGCGCATCAGGGAGCGCGCTGCGACCTGCTGAAGCGACTTTTGCGGTAAGCACGCGCTCTGATTGCAGGCCCGCTCACGTGTTTTCCAACATGGCTGGGCTACGGTGCTTGCCTGTTCTGCAGTGCAAGGAAACACCATGGGCCTGCTGGTCGATGGCAAGTGGCAAGACCGTTGGTACGACACCGATAAGAGCGATGGGCGCTTTGAACGTTCGCAAGCGCAATTTTGCAATTGGGTGACGCGCGACGGCGCAGCGGGGCCGCATGGGGATGGTGGATTTCAGGCGGCAGCGGGGCGTTATCACCTGTATGTGTCGTTGGCGTGCCCGTGGGCGCATCGCGCCTTGATCTTTCGCCGCCTCAAGGGGTTGGAGCCGCTGATCGATGTGTCGGTAGTGAATTGGTTGATGCGCGACCAGGGCTGGACGTTCGATCCCGGCCCGGGTGTGGTAGCCGATCCGATTCACCACGCCACGCGCCTGTACGAGGTGTATCTCAAGGCCGACCCGCATTACTCCGGACGCGTGACCGTGCCGGTGTTGTGGGATCGCGAGCGCAACACGGTGGTGAGCAACGAGTCAGCCGATATCATCCGCATGTTCAATAACGCCTTCGATGAAGTTGGTGCGGCCGAAGGCGATTTCTATCCGGCCCCGTTGCGCGAGCAGATCGATGCGCTCAACGCGCGCATCTACGACACCGTGAATAACGGCGTTTACAAGGCGGGCTTTGCCACCACGCAGCCTGCCTACGAAGCAGCGGTAGCGCCGCTGTTCGAGACGCTGGATTGGCTGGAGACGCACCTGGGTGAGCAACGCTATCTCTGCGGCGCCACGCTCACGGAAGCAGATTGGCGGCTGTTCACGACGTTGATCCGGTTCGATGCGGTGTATGTCGGTCACTTCAAATGCAATCTGCGAAGGATTGCCGACTATCCGCAGTTGTCGGGATTTCTGCGCGAGCTCTATCAGATGCCCGGTATTGCAGACACCGTGAACTTTCAGCACATCAAGGGCCACTACTACCAAAGTCACGACAGCATCAACCCGACCGCTATCGTGCCGATGGGGCCGGTGCTGGATCTGCACGCAGCGCATGGGCGCGGTGGTTGAGACACAGCCGGCCGGTTGGACTAACGCTTGGCCGCATCCCGAATGATCAACGTCGCCGCACCCACCGAGATGGCGTCTTCGACAACGCCGGTGCTGGTCTGGCCGTAGCGCTCGATCGCACGCATGCGCGCATTGAAGGTGAGATAGGCCGCTGCGACCGCGGTGGTGGCGCCGAGCAATGCCGCGATGCCGCGTTGCTCGCGCGGTGCCAATGCAGTACCGACGATGACGCCTGTGGCGATGCGGGCAAGCATGCCGGGCAGCACGATGCGGTCCGGGGCGGTTTTCATCTTGTCGCCGGCGAGCTCGCCGCCAGCCAGTGCCAGCATGCCGGCCGATGCCAGGGGATTGGCGAGCAACGCCGGCGCGCCATTGTCGGCGGGAAGTTTGCCGGTGCGTGCCGCGTTGGCCACTGCAGCCAGTGGGGTCATCGAGCGCATGCCGGCGACGGCGCTCATCAAAATGGAGTGGATCAATGCCATGTGCACCTCTGCAAGGGCGCGCCGACGGACTCCCACGTGGAGCCAGCAGGCGCGCATCAGGTTGTTGGTGCTCAGAGCCTAGGAGGCCGGATGTCTGCGCGATGGCAAGGCGGTGCCAGTGTGATGTGTGCTTGCGTAACGACATGACGCGCTCGCTTGACGCGTGGCATCACGTGCGAGCGATAAGTGCCTGTGTGGTCGTGCGCAATGTGGCAGCGGCGGCGGCCATGCCACATTGCGTCTTGACGCTGCCCGACCCTGCAGACGCGACAGCGCGTTGCCATCGCCAAGACCGGTCAGGGTTGCTTTGCAAAGCTGCCCGCGCGCCACGCCATCCACAACACGGTCAGACCGACCGCCAGGCAGATCAGCACGCCGGGCAGCGAGGCTTCCGGGCCGAAGGCACCGCCGGTGAGCCACTCGGTAAATCCGGGACGGGCCGTGCTGCGGGCGATGGCCGGCCCCATGTCGGTTCCGGAAACCGCTGCACCAAACAAATAGCCCTGGGTGAAGTTCCAGGCGATATGCACGCCGATCGACATCCAGATGCGGCCGGTCAGGGCGTAGAACGCGCCCAGCAGGACGCCCGCTTCCAGTGCGATGCAGATCGCCGCAAACGTTGTTGCATGCGGGTTGGCGATATGGCCGAAGCCGAACAGTGCGGCAGAGGCGGCGAACGCCACCCACGGGCCGAACGCGCGCCATACCAGGCGCAGAAAGATGGCGCGGAACAGCAGCTCTTCGACCACCCCGGCCTGCAAGGCCTTGCGCACCGCTGTCCAGGCCGGTGCCGGGCCGAGTGCTTGAATGTCGTACAGCCCGAACAACGCCATGCTGCCCATGACCGCGGCGAACATGGTCGTGCCAACAACTAGGCCAATGGTCAGCTGCGGCAGCATCGGGCGCAGCGCAAGCTCGCTGGCGCGTCGCCCTTCGGCCAGGTGCACCGCCAACACGTAGACCGCCAATCCAACCGCGATGCCGATCAGGCTCGCGACCAGTTGCAGGGGGCCGGAGTCCTTGGGCAGCAGGCTGCCGATGCCTCTGCCGGCCATGGGCGCCAGCGTTGCGACCACCACCAGCAGCAGGACGGCCCAACCCATCGCCCGCAGCCAGCGTAGGCGGCCGGGATGCAGAAATTTGCGCTCGCCCAGCGCGATCCGGTGGGGCGTGTGGCTGTGCGTGGCCAGTGCGCTATTGGCAACCGATGGCGTGGGTGCGTGCATTGGGGACGTCCTGTGGGGTGGTTGCTAGCGGGTGGTTGAGCGGAATGAGGCGTCTGAGGCGGCTGCGATACGAGTCGCGAATGAGCGGTGCTGCAAGGCGGCGATGGCTTCAGCAAGGACAGCGGAGAGCGCAACGGACAGCTCCCGATCGAGCTGTGCGGCGGCTGCGTTGGTCGCGGCCCATTGCTGTTGCAACGCAGGCACCATCTTTTTTGCCTTCGGCGTCAGTGCCACGATGCGTTCGCGCGCATCGGCCCCTGGCCTCAACACGGTGAGCCGTTGTCGGGTCATCTGCGCCACGGTCTGGCTGGCAGCGGAGTGGGTGATGCCGATCTCCTGCGCTAGAGCCTTGATAGGCAGCGGCCCGGATCGCAGCAGAACGCGCAGGACGGGTGTGTAGCGCGGCCGCCAGTCCAGCCCTGCAGCGGCATAGACCGCTTC
Source organism: Xanthomonas sp. NCPPB 4467 (assembly GCF_041475665.2). Lineage (NCBI taxonomy): Bacteria > Pseudomonadati > Pseudomonadota > Gammaproteobacteria > Lysobacterales > Lysobacteraceae > Xanthomonas > Xanthomonas sp. NCPPB 4467. Next base: position 809,811 of record NZ_CM191260.1, read on the forward strand.
CAGATCGCCATCAAGCAGCTCGATCAGGTGACGGACCAGGGTGCCTAGGGTCGGAGATGCTGCGCTCATGAATCAAATGTATAAGCGCTGTTGCATTTACGCCATGTGCCGGAAGTGGGGGGCATCAAGGTCAGCTGGGTGAGTTGGTCGGAGGTGCTGCGTAGGCTGATGCGCTGTGTTCCGGAGAGTGCGGTGGTGGAGAGATCCGAGCGGAGTTGCACGTGATAGCGCTCGACCTCGAACCCTGCGCCCGGCAGTGTCGGCGCTGCGGCCATCAGCGAACACGCTGCGAGTGCCAGCAGCGCAATTGCCCGTAGCGACATCGGGACCTTGCATCCAGCCAGCACCCGATGTTTCACCGCTCGCTCCGATCAGGAGTCTTCATCCCGAGCAAGGCCTTCAAGCCGTGGGTGGCGCCGCGTGGCCCGATGGTCAGGTGGTCCTCGTCATTGAGAACGTCCAGCTCGACCTGCAACGACGGATAGTGTCGCGCGCGCAGTGCCTGTGCCATGTGCTGTGCGTCGATGACCATGTCGTAATTCTGGTGATAGCGCACCTGCTCGTACTCGCCGACGTACATGTACACCTGTGCCGGCAGGTCGGTATGCGAGGCGGCAAAGCTTTTTTCCTGCGCCACCATCCCGTGCTCGCCGTACCAGTACGATGGGCTGCCCAGGATGTAGCCGGCAAACATCTCCGGTGTGCTCAACAGGATCTGCGTGCCCAGCAGGCCACCGTACGAATGCCCCAGATACAGGCGGCGCTGTTCGTCGGTTCGGTAGCGGTTGGCAACGAACGGCAGCACGCGATCGCGCAGGTAGCGGATGTAGTCGGCGCTCTTGCCGTGGGTGGCAACGGGCGCTGCGGTTGGGCCATCTTCCGGTGTGGGCGTGTAATCGCGTCTGCGGCTCGGCATGGGCTCGTCGCCGAGTGCGTAGGACAACCCAACCAGAATGAAGTCCTCGATGGCTGGCCCTTCGCCGTTCAAGCGACGCGCGATCTGCTTGACCAGTGGAAACGCATAGTCGCCATCGGTGGCATACAGCACCGGGTAGCGGCGCTGTGGATTGTCCGCATAGCCACGTGGCAGGGCGACGAAGACCTGGTAGGTGCGACCTGTCGCCGGATCGGGCACGTCCCAGACCTGCGTGTCGGCGAGTTCATACGGTTGGCCCTCGCCACGCTGGCTACCGGGTGCGTGAGCGGGCGTACGCGCTGACACCGTTGGCTGTGGCGTCGCTGCTGTAGCCGGTGTTGGCGGCGGAGCTGGTGCCTTGCCGCAGCCAGCCAGAAGCAATATTCCCAATCCTGTTGATGACAGCTTATTCAAGACAGCCTCCTGCGTGGCGCTAGAGCGCAATGTTGTTGCAGTAGTGCAGATGACATCTAGACGAGGGTGCACAGCGAACCGCGCGCACCAGCTCTGTCGCGTTGGACGCATATAGACACCGATGATGTCAGTCGACCTGAAAGAAGCAATAGGCACCTGGCGCCGCACAACACATGTGGGTCCAAAGTCTTCGATGATCGAACGGCGTAGCGCTTCCAACCAGCTAAAACCGCGGGAACACATGCCTTCAGTTCAACGGACCAACTATGCGCAACGCCGCTGCCTTGGCCATATCGTTCGGATTGGTGCCGGGCAAGCCCTGTGGCACGGCCATGCCTCTGCTGCGATAGAAGTCGGTCCAGTACGGCGACACGTTGCCGGTCTGCAGGTTTTTGAAGTTCATCGGTTGCAGCGCAAACACCTGATGTGCACGGAAGGCGCGCTCGATGAAGTCCGAGCAGTAGTAACGGTTGTCGTCCTGCACGTAGGTCTGGTTGTACGGTTTGCCGAGCATGCGCCGCGCCTGCGCGATGGCGTCGGCAATGGCGGGGCGATGCGCGGGGGTGAGCCGGTATACGACGATCTGCCGCTGCTTGGCGGTGGCCTCATCGATGAATGACTGCAGCGGTTGCTCGCGCGAGCCTTGTTCGTCGGAATGCAGTACCACCCCGGTATTGCCGGCATGTGCCACCAGCGCGACATGGTCGAAGCTGGGTTCACCCTGCGTGGCGGTGGCGTCGTCGATGGCGCCGCTCAGGCCGGTGCGCGCCGCGGTGACGAATAGCAGGTCGCCATCGTGCACCTTTCGCGCCAGTGCCGTCGCGGGAAGTAACGCGAGCAACAGTAACAACAGCAGAGCGATACGCATTGTGTGAGGCTTCAGGACGGCAGTGCCGGCATTATCGCCGGGATGCGCTTGGATGCGCCCAGCCGTAGGACGCTGCGTGCGTGTCGCGACCACCAGCAAGCGCGGGACGTGTACTGGCAGCGCCACGTGCCGGTTCACTTGGCCTTGCCTGTAAACTGCTGCTGCCAGCGGGCGTCGCCGCCGCCATCGCGTCGCGGCAATCCTTGAGTGTCCACTGGAGTGTTGCATGCGTTCTGCTGCTGCGTTGTCGCCGATGGGTCGCCTGTTTGCGGTTGCCGCCTTGATCGAAGGCGTGACCTGGGCCGGGCTGTTGCTCGGCATGGTGCTCAAGTACGGCACACAAACCACCGAGGTGGTGGTGTGGCTGTTCGGTCGCCTGCACGGCGGCGCCTTTCTGTTCTACGTGGTTGTAAGCCTGCTCGCCGCCACGCGGCTGCGCTGGCCTTGGTGGGCCTGGGCGCTGAGCCTACTGGCCGCGCTGCCGCCGTTGGTGACGGTGCCGTTGGAGATGTGGTTCCGGCGCATCGGCTTGCTTGGCCAGCGGCCGCCGTCTGTCGGTTGATGCGGAGCATGCGTTTAGGCCGCTTGCGGCATCGCCCGCAGTAGGTTCGGGCGCAGTAGGCCAGCCAGTCGCAGGTTTGCAGCATCACCGATTGCGCTGATGGGGCATGGACGCGGCGGCAGTCGTTTGCCACCATGCGACTCTCAAGGACAGGTCGTGGTGGCACTATGCGTGGTTGGACGATAGGCGTGCTGAGTGTGCTGGCGTGGGCGGTCGTAAGCCCGGGATATGCGCAGAGCGCGTCGGAAACCGTGGATCTGGCGCCGTATCTCAAGAGCGACCAGTTCGAGCGGATCAAGATCTCACCGTCCGGTGCGTATTTCGCACTGACCATGCCGCTGGAAGATCGCACCGTGCTGGGCATCGTGCGGCGGCAGGACAAGGTGGCCACGGCCAAGGTCACCGGCGGCGTCAACAGCGTGGTGGACGATTTCTGGTGGGCCAGCGATGAGCGCATCGTGGTGTCGATGGCGCAGCGGCTGGGCTCGCGCGACGAGCCGGTGGCCATCGGCCAGCTGCATGCCATCGATGCCGACGGCAAGAATGGCCGGCTGTTGGCCAGCCCGTACGGGACCAATCCGGACATCAACGGCGCGCAGTTGAAGATGGACCTGGACCCGGCGACCTACATGCTGGACACCTTGCCGGGCGACACGCGCAACATCCTGGTATCGGCGGTTCCGTTCGTGGGCGATCCCAACGTCCGCATCGACAAGCTGGATATCCAGACCGGCCGGCGCACGACCGTGGCGACCTCGCCGGTCCGTCGGGCAGGGTTTGTGACCGACCAGCAAGGACGTATTCGCTTTGCCAACGGCCTGGACATCAGCAACGTCAGCAAGCTGTATTACCGCGACAACGACAACGACGACGCGCCGTGGCGGCTGATCAACGATGCGGCCACCAGCAAACGGCGTGAGTTTCCGCTGGGTTTTTCCGCCGATGGCAGCCGCGCTTATCTGCAGGTGGAGCAGGCCGCCGGCACCGACGTGCTGGTGGCGTGGGACCCGGCAACCAGCAAGGCAACACCGCTCTTGCACGACGATACCGTGGACCCGTACCGCATCCTGCGCGATCTGGACGGCACCACGCCGATCGGTGCGTCGTATATGAGCGATCGCGTGCGCAATCGCTTCTTCGACGAAACAGCGCCCACCGCCAAGTTGTATCGCAGCCTGGAAAAAGCCTTCGACGGCAACGCGGTCTATATCACCTCGGCCACCAGCGATCGCCGTCTGGTGCTGGTGTATGTGTGGAGCGATCGCAACAACGGCGATTACTATCTGTTCGACACGGTCAGCAAGAAGGCCGACCGCGTGTTCAGCCGTCGCGAATGGTTTCCGCCCGATGGAGTGCCGGCGACCAGGCAGGTGAGCTTCAAGGCGCGCGATGGCCTGGTGCTGCATGGCTACCTGACCCAGCCATTGCATGCGCAAGCCGGCACGCCGCTACCGTTGATCGTGATGCCGCATGGCGGCCCGTTCGGGATCTTCGATAAATGGGAGTTCGATGACGATACTCAGTTGCTGGCGGCAGCCGGTTACGCGGTGCTGCGCGTCAACTACCGCGGCTCGGCCAACTATGGCGACGCGTTTACCCAGGCCGGTGCCAAGGAGTGGGGCGGACGCATGCAGGACGATGTCACCGATGCCACCCGCTGGGCCATCGGCGCCGGTATTGCCGACGCATCGCGCATCTGCATCTATGGTGCCAGCTACGGCGGCTATGCAGCGCTGATGGGCGTGGCCAAGGAGCCGGCGCTGTATCGCTGCGCGGCCGGTTATGTGGGCGTCTACGATCTGGACATGATGGCGCGCGATACCGGGCGCTCCGCGCGTTGGGCCAAGAACTGGACGGTCGATTGGCTGGGCGCACGCGACACCTTGGCTGCGCGCTCGCCGGTGACCTTGGCACGGCAGATCAATGTACCGGTGTTTCTGGCGGCCGGCGGCAAGGACGAGCGCGCGCCGATCGAACATACCAAGGCCATGGAGCGCGCGTTGAAGGGCGCCGGCGTGCCGGTGGAGTCGCTGTACTTCCCCAACGAGGGTCACGGCTTCTACACCGAAGCGCATCGACGAGAGTACTACACGCGCTTGCTGGCGTTCTTGAGCAAGCAGCTGGGTGGTGCGACGGCGAAGTAATCGGTTGGCGTCCCATCAGGTGTTGCCTGATGGGGCGCGTTATCGAGAGCGCTTGCTGTGGTGGTGCGTGAAGCTTGATGCGCTAGCTGCATTGCGCATTGCGCCTGCATTTTTTCGCGTTGCTGGGTTGCTGGGTTGCTGTGTTGGGGGGCTACGGGTCTACAGGTAAGGCATCGCGGCCGGCGCCGCTCCTACGGTTTTTGGGGCTTTGCAGGTTTGTGCGAGCGATGCTCGGGTGCATTGCGAATCTCATGTTGCGCATTAGACAGCTGCTGCACGACGGAGCAGGCCAGCTGCATCACCGCTTTCCTGTGCACTTCCCCCCTTTAATTGCTCTGGCAGCACGGCACCGTCGATGGTCGACGATGCCGTGTCCAGCATCACTCACCTCTCCGGCACAGGCTTCATTTGATACTGCGCCGGCGGCGTGGCACCGAGCAGGTATTGCACGAAATAATCCCAGCGGCGGCGGGTGACATACGGGGTCATCTCGCCGTAGCCGTGTTTGGCGTTGGGCAGCATCAGCATGTCGAAGTTCTTGTTGGCCTTGATCAGCGCATCGGCCACCAGCAGGGTGAGATACGGCGGCACGTTGTCGTCCAGCGTGCCGTGCACCAGCATCAGCCTGCCTTTGAGCTTGCTGGCGTGCGTGGCGTTGGCCTGGTCGTCGTAGTTGGAGGTGCCGTCTTTGTTGACGATGTGCTCGCCGTGGTACTTCTCTGCCCAGTCGTCTTCGTAGCCGCGGTTGTCGTGGTTGCCGCTTTCCGACCACGCCACCTTGAAGAAGTCGGGGTAGCGCAGCATTGCGCCGGTGGAGGCGTTGCCGCCGCCGGAATGCCCCCAGATGCCGACACGGGTAAGGTCCATCCACGGGTAGCGCTGCCCCAGTTCCTTCAGTCCGGCGACCTGGTCGGGCAAGGTGTTGTCGCCCATGTCGCCGTACCAGGTGTCGTGGAAGGCCTTGGAGCGCCACGGCGTGCCCATGCCGTCGATGGCGATGACAATGAAACCGAGTTCGGCCAGCGATTGATTGTCGCCATGGCCGGCATAGAAGCCGCGGCCGCGGACCGAGCCGGTCTGCGGGCCGGGGTAGATGTAATCGATGACCGGATACGTGCGGCTGGCGTCGAAGTTGCTGGGCTTGAACATCAACCCGTACAGCGTGGTCTTGCCATCGCGCGCCTTGACCGTGATCGGCTCCGGCGGCACCCAGCCGGCGGCCTTGAGGCGGGTGATGTCGGCAGTGGCTATCGTGCTGATGCTGCGGCCGTCGGCGGCGTCGCGCAGCAGCGTGACCGGTGGCGTCAGCGAGGTGGAATAGGTATCGACAAAGCGCGCGCCATCGGGCGATAGCACGACGCTGTGGTCGGCCACTTCCGGCGTCAGCAATACCGGCGCGCCGCCATCCAGGCTCACCTTCCACAGCTGCTGGTAATACGGGTCCACGCCCGGCGAGCGGCCGACTGCCATGAACCAGGCGGTGCGTGTCGCCGGGTCTACGCGCAACAGCTCGGTGACGTTGCCTTCGCCAGTGGTGATGGCGTGCTTGGGCTTGCCGGTGCGCAGGTCGTAGAGAAACAGCTGACCCCAATCGCTGCGTTCGGAAAACCACACCGCTTCATCGCTGCCCGGCAGATACGCCCAATTGGCGGCCACCTGCCCACTTTCGTAATAGGTCTTGGCGGTTTCGTCGAACGCGGTGCGGACCTCGCCGGTGGCGGCATCGGCGATGCGGAACCAGGTCTGCTTGTGAAAGCGCGAGGTGGAGGCGAATGCCAGCGTCTTGCCGTCGGGCGACCACTTTGCATCGTCCCATGCGCCATCGTTGCCGCAGCTGACGTCATCGCACAAGGTGGAGCGGTGTTGGTCCGGCGGCATCTTCAACCGCACCACGCTGCGCGATGGCACATCGATGATGACGCGCTCGATCATGGTCACGTCCTTGTCGCCGGCCAGCGGGTATTTCCATGCCTGCAGCTCGGGGTGACCGAGCTTGGTACTGACCAGGTACATGTCGCCGGTCTTGCGCTGGTCCTGCTGGAATGTCGCTATTTTGCGCGAGTCCGGCGACCACGCCACGATGGCGCGATCGCTGTGCTGCCAGCCGGCGTTGTCGGTGGCGTAGCCGAAATTTTCCACGCCATCGCGGGTGAGCTGGGTTTCCTGGCCGCTGGCCAGATCGCGTACCCACAGGTTCCAGTCGCGAATGAAGGCCTCACTGCGCTTGTCCGGCGACAAGACGCCAGGTTCCGGTTTGTCCTTGGCGTACAGCTTGCTACAACGCGCACGCGCATCGCAGACCACGGCGGTATCGCGCACATCGAAGCGGTAACGACCATCGGCGGTGACCTTGACCACCGGCGCGAAGGTGTCGGCCTTGAGCGGTTTGTCGCCGGTCTTCAATAGCGTGTTAAGCGAAGCGACCAGCGCGGACTGTTTGAAGATCGGTGCGGTCTTGCCGGTGGCGGTATCCAGCTGCAGCAGCCTATCGCCCTTGGCATCGTGGTCGACATAGACCAGGTGGGTGGCGTCCAGCCAGTCGATGCGTGAGGCGGTGTGATCGACCAATGGCTGGGTGAGGTAGCTGATCAGACGCTCGGCGCGCGCATAGTCGGCCTCGGTGACGCTGGGCGGCTGCGCACTGGCGATGACCGGCAGGACGGCCAGGGCGAGGGCGGCGAACAGCTGCCGCATCGGAAACGGGGTGGGCATGAAAGACTCTCCGGGACGAAAGGAGCGCGCAATGCGGCCGGCGCGACCGTCCGATGCTACCTGCCACGTGGGCCGGGTGCCTCTGCCAGAAGTCGTGTCTGCGCCGTTTTCGACGGTGGCAGGCCGCACGCGTTTGGGCGACCGAGTGAGCGTGGCCGACGCGGGGCGGACCTGTGATCGAGCGGTTGCCGAGCGGATCGCCCGGCCCGGCACCGCCACAGCCACAGCCACAGCGTGACCGATGAGGTTCGTCGAGCGCGATGCCCATCGAGGGAGATCACACCCGTGGACCGCACGCGCGCTGCGTGATCGGCCAGCCACTGACGACGGGAATGTCACGCTATGCAATAAGTTTCTCGGCGTCCACACAGGAGCATGCGGCACGATTTGGGTTTACTGAACGCACGCAACGTTGACTGGAGGCCGTCTGATGTCATGGTTCCGCCGCTTGGCACTGTCCCCCTTTATCAAGGCACACCCGCCGCGCAAGACGCAGCCTGCCCCGGCGGACCTGATTGCCGCCTATGCGCCGGTGCTGCCTGCCAGCCTGCTTGAACTCTGGCGCCAAAAAGGACTGGGGCACCATGGCGACATGCAACTCGCGCTGATCGACCCCCGGCAATGGCAACCGGTGCTGGATCGCTGGATCGTCTCGCCACCCGATGCGGTGCGGCGTATTCCGATTGCGCTCACCCCCTTCGGCGCGCTGCTGTACTACCGCAAGCTGACCGCCACCGACGAAGACGTGGTCTACCTGGACCCGGTCTCCAAAGCCGCCGCTGACCTGAGCTGGAGCCTGGACGACTTCTTCAACCAGTCCCTGTGCGAGGCGGAATTCTGCGACTCCCTGATCCCATCGGCCCTGCTCGCCGCCGCGCGCAAAGAGTGCGGCGCACTGGCTGCGGGCGAGGTCTACGAGATCGATCAGATGCTGTTTTCGATGCAGATGTTGCGGGTCAACAAGGTCGATGCGTTGGCGCTGCACAGCCGGCTTCGCGATGCTGTCGACGGCCCTGCAACCGTCGCCGATGCACCGACGACCAATGGCGACGCATTGCCAGCAGAGCAGCGCTCCATGTTCGAGGACATCTTCAACGAGACACAGTCCGGCAACGACCTGCACGGCGTGTACCTGTCGTCGTATATCGATTGGCATCGCATGCTGGCGCTCGAGCCCAACGGCCAGTATCGCCTGCTGTTCTGGAAAATCGATCATCGCAGTCTTGCACGCACCAATGTGCGTGCGTATGCGGGCCGCTATGCGGTGACGCATACCGAGATGGGCGACGAACAGGTGACGCTGGACATCCGGTTGCGGCCCGACTCCAGTGGTAGCGATGCCAACGATGCGCAGCTGGTGGTCATGCGCTCGGGTACCGACATGTTTCTGTTGCGTAGCGACGAACTGGCAGACATGGCAACGGCCATGGACGGTGCGAACACGCTGGGCCGCAGCGAGTATTACTTTCGCAAGGTGAGGTTGAGCGATGCATTTGTCGAGGAGCCATCCGATGGACGCACTGCGCCGCCGCTTGCCGATCTTCCACGCGCGTTACAGCAACGGGTGAATGCCGAAGCGATCATCGCCACCATCACCCATGTGGACGACGTCGACCCCGACGCTGAAGACGACGGCGCCGGCACCGTCATGTGCACACTGGACCGAGGCCAAGACGATGGGCTGCGCATGAACATGCCGCTGCGCTCGCCGCCAGACACGGGGCGTGGCCTGTATGGCTGGGTCTGGGAGATGCACCCTGCAGCCTGTCGGGTCGGCATCAACTATCAACGCGGTCGCGATGGCAAGCTGGAACAGGGTCCTGTTGTCGGCGATGTGTTGACCAGTCGCCTGAGCGGGGAATGAGATCCCGGTGCGCTGCGCAGGCCGTGCTCGCAGCGCTGCCAAGCCAGTCGCTTACTTGCTCATGCAGCGCGTCCAGCGCTCATTGACCCGCTGCGCAAACCAGGCAGTGGTCAGCGTGCGGGTGATCTTGGGGCTATCCAGGGTGATGCCCGGCAGCACCGCGCGCGGCAACGCCTTGCCGGCGCTGCGCTCGGCCAGCGCGAACACCTGGCGATACAGCGCGCTTTGTTCGAACTCCAGCGTGTTGCCGGCTTCCAGCGCACTGCGGATCTGGCGGTCGCTCATCGCCAGCTGGCTGCCCAGCGAGCGCACCGCGCGCTCGGTGCCGCCGGGTGACTCCAGGCTGGCGCCGGGCGTGAGCAGGTCCCCGTCCAGTGCGAGCGCAATGCCGCTGGCCTTGCTCAGTGCGGCCTGAAACGCGGCATTGCGGCTGGCATACCAACCGGCGTTGAAGTCGGCAAAGCGATACAGCAGCGCATCGTAGGTCGTGGGGTAGCCCAGCAGATGGGTGGTGCCGAACCACAGCCCGCCACGGCGGCTGAACACCTCGTGGCGGACCGAGCTGTCGGGCGGATACGGGTAGCGCGCGGCATGTTGTTCGGCAAAGGCGATGCTCACCTGCATCGGCCCGGCGGTATGCACCGGATTGAGCCCGTCGAACAGGCGCGCGCCCAGCGGCACGCTGCCGGTGAAGTCTTCGAAGATGCGGCTCAGTTCCTGCTCGGTACGCGCCGCGGCGATACGGGTGGCGTAACTGCGGCCATCCGGCGAGGGGATGCGCAGTGCGGCATCGACCATGAACGCCGGGATGTGGTGCGCACTGGCGCGGCGGTCGATCTCCGCGCGCGAGATCTTGCCCAGGTTGGGCACCGCGGGATTGGCCTGGTAGGTCGATTCCTGCTCGGTCACTGCCAGCACGGCGCAGATGTGCTCGGCGCTGGCGTCCAGCGCCTGCGACGACAGCGCGACATACACATCGTTGGCCCAGCCGCTGCGATCGGGCAGGTTGGCTGGCAGGCGCCGTGCGATGTCGGCCTTGACCGCCTCCGGCGAGCGCTGCGGCGCACGCGGTGCCTGGGTGGCGCAGGCCGACAGCAGCGCGATGGCGATCAGGGTGAGCAGACGGGGCAGGGGCAAGGTCACGGCGTCTCCAGACGATCAGGGGCGGCAGCTGCCGTGCCGGAGTTTACGTGGCCGCGCCGTGGCGTCCGTCATGTGGCTGCCAAGCGACAATGGCCGCGCGCTGTGGCGTGGCCATTGTCGTCAGACCGTGGCCGCCCGATCGTGGCGCCGGGTGTGGCATCGGCATCGCGTGCGGTAGCAAGCCCGTATCGATCCCAAGCGCTCGTCCCGCATCCACTGCGGCCCACGCAGCGCTTGCAGGCACGCAGCGCTGGCAGGGCGGCGACCTGGGAGTGCGCGTCGCAACCCTACCGCGCCCACTCGCAACGCCGTTGCATCCCGGGCGCCGAACGCCTGCTCGCTCGGCCTGCCGGGCACCGCGCGCGCCCAACCGCGTCATCGACCGGATTCAAGACTTGCGCATCCTGGCCGATAACGGGCTCGACCATCAAAAGCGATCACGGCGTCTGCCGTGTTCGCCGGTCACCCTTGCAGCCGTACGACATCGAGCGCGCGCATTGCCGCGCAGCTCACGCGATTCCACCGCTGTCCGACCACGGGAGTGCCTTCAGATGCCGCAGCAAACAGCTAGCCCCGGCCAGCTCAGGTGCCGTGCCGTGGAGAGCGTGCGCATGCAGTGTGGTCCACCCTCCCCGTGATACGCCAATGAGCATGCCTGCGATGGTCTGGCGCCGCCTGCTCGCTGCGTGCTTGTCGTTGTCGGTCGGCGTTGTGGCCTGGGCGCAGCCGCAACCCTGGAAAACCATTGAATTGGCCACGCTCGACGACCCGATGCGGGCGTTGCAGATGTCCCAGCGTGCGCTGCAACAGGCGCGCGTCGATGGCGACCGCGATGCGCAGTTCTGGGCGCTGTTGGCGCAGTCGCGCGTGTTGATCTCGCTGGAAGACAGCGAGGCGCGCCAGGCTGCGCTCACCCAGGCCCACGGCCTGCTGGACCAATTGCATGGCAATGCGGCGCAGGCGCGGCTATGGCTGGACATCGTGCAGGCGCTCAGCGACGTGCGCGAAAACCCCAACCGCAGCATGGTGGCGCGGCTGAACGGCTTACGTCAGCAGGCGCGCGCGTTGCGGCGCAGCGATCTGTTGTGCGAAATCGAAGCGGTCGACATGTGGAGCATGCTGGCCTCCGGCAGCAGCGACGAAGCCTGGAGCGCCGCGCAGACCAGCTACCAATGCGCCGCGCGTGAACACCTGCTCAGCGTTGAGCTGGATGGCCTGACCCAGCTGGGGTCGTTGGCCAGCCGCGTCGCAGGCCGCGTAGCCGACGACAACGATGCGCAGGATTACCTGCAGCGCGCCCTGGCGCGCCTGCACGACCAGCCGGCGCGCTTTCAGCGCAGCCTGATCGAATACGAATACGGTGCCACGCTGGCACTGCAGCAACCGGCCGCCGCATTGCTGCACTTCTGGCGCGCGCTGGCGCTTAGCCGTGCGCTGGGCGATCAGGCCGGCGTGGCGGCAGCGCTGACCAGCGCCAGCGAAGCCTTGATCAAGACCGGCGATGCCGCAGCGGCGCTGGCGATGGCGCGCGAGGCGCTGCCGCTGATGCAGGCGCAGGGCAATATCGGCCGGGTGGCCGCCTGCCACGCGATCCTGTTGCAGGCCTTGACCGCGCTGAAGTCGCCCAGCCTGGGCAGCGCGATCATCGCGGCCAAGGCGGCCGACGACCCGAACCTGACCTTGAGCGGGCGTGCGGAGCTGGTCGATGCCATCGCCCAGGCGCTGGCGGCGGAAGGGCGCCATGCCGAGGCCTACCAGGAGCTGCAGCGCGCCAACGCGCTGCGCGCGCAGAACCTGGATCGCCAGCGCGACACGGTGATGCTACGGCTGCAGGCCCGCTATGAAGACGCCCGTCGCGAGGCGGAAAATGCCGAGTTGCGCCGACGCAGCGAAACCGCGCAGCTGGCATTGCAGGCGCGCGAAGCCGGTCAGCGCGCCTTGTGGATCGCGCTGTGTGCCGCGTGCCTGCTGCTGGTGGGCGCGTTGATCGTGCTGGCGTTTGTCGCACGCCATCGCCGACAACTCTCGCGGCTGGCCATGCGCGATGAACTCACCGGCCTGCCGAACCGACGTGCCATCCGCGCCGAGGCGCAGCAACAGATCGACCATGCCCTGCGCACCCAAACGCCCTGCATGCTGGCGCTGATCGACCTGGATCACTTCAAGCTGATCAACGATGTGCACGGCCATGCCAGCGGCGATGCGGTGCTCACCGCGCTGGCCAGCGCCTCGCTGCTGGCGTTGCGCGCCCAGGATCGCCTGGGCCGGCTGGGCGGCGAAGAATTCCTGCTGGTACTGCCGGGCTGCGGCGCGGACGAAATTCCGGCGGTGTTCGCGCGCTTGCGCAATGCGGTGGCGGCGATCCAGATCCCTGGCTTGCCCGCAGAACAGCCGGTGCGCTTCTGCATGGGCGCGGTGAGCGTGACCCCGGCGGCAGGATTGGACGTGCTGTTGAGCCAGGCCGATCTGGCGCTGTATGCCGCCAAGACCGCCGGACGCGACCAATGGGCGGTGTGCTGAGCTTGCGGCGCGGCGTGCAACGAGTGACTGGCGCGTCGAGAGCGCTGTAAGGCGAGCCGATACGCTCGGTGGGTGCTGCACGAGCGGCAGGCATCCGGGCGGGACGGCATGCGCATCACCCCACGGACCGAGATCGGCCCGGTGCTGGAACGGCGTGGATTTAGAGCGGCTAACAAACCGTAGCGAGCAGTCGTCAGGTGGGTGTGGACGGCGCGGAGGAACCGGAGTGTACGGGTGGTACATGCCGATTCCGAGCACCGGCCGCGCCCGCCTGGCGGCTGCACAGTCGTTTTGTTAGCTGCTCTTAGCGGCCGCGATGAGCCCTTGGGCAACTATCTTGCCGTGGATCTGATCCAGGCCACGACCGTGCCGAATGTCGTTGTCTGCGACGATATCGCCAGCTCGGCGGCGTCGATGGCGTGTGCGATCGCAAGCGATGCAGTGGCCGGTGTCGCAATCATTACGTTGAAATCGGTTTGAGTTGCTGATCTGTGCGTGCGCATCGCTCGCCCGCGCAGGCCATGCTGACCTGTGCGGGCGACCGATGGCCGCAGGTGTTGTTAGCGGGATTCGCGCAGCGGAATCTTGTGCTCGGTGGAATACGCGCGCTGGGCGGTATTCAAGGCGTCCATATCGGTGTTGAGCTGGGTGGAGACCGCTTCCAGATCCTTGGCCAACGGCTCCAGTTCGGCGTTGGTGTAGCCATTGGGCAACGAGGCGACGCGCTCCAGCGCGGCCATCATCGCGTCGGCGCTCTTGAGATACGCCGACAGTTTGGTGTCCAGGTCCTTGGCGTTGTCCGGCACGCCCGAAGCCATGGCGGTATTGGCCTGCGCATTGGCAGCCAATGCCTTGCGCTGGCTGCCCAGTGCGGTCTTGTAGCTGTCCAGCGGCTTGTGCGCGACGGCATCGGTGATCAGGCTCTGCCCGCGATCGCCGGACACCCACGGGTCGATGATGGTCACGGCGCCGTTCCAGACCGACACGTTGTGCAGCAGGTAATCGCTGGAAGAGAGCTTGGAGGCGCCGGAGGTGGCGCCGCCGCCGCACGCCGAAAGCAGCAGGCCGAGAGAGACAAGCAAAAGGGTGGTGAACGTCTTCAAAGGGAGATCCTTGATACAACGCGGTTGCCATGCAGTGGCAAACCCGCAGGAACTCAAGGAAGCGTCCGGACATCGGCAGCGCGGTGTTGCAGGCCATCTTCCTTGAGACGAATGCAGCGTGGAGCGCTCCATGCACGCGGCTGCGTACGCTGCGCGGGCAGTATAGCCGCACACCGTGTGCATGCACGTTGCAACGACAGGTCAGTGGCGGCGCGTATCGCTGCCAACACGCATAGACAACCGTCAACGCACGCGTCGCCTGCGCTGCCCCACGTACACTGCGCGCCCCGCAACGGTCTGGAATCAAGGTGAAAAAGCGTCGCACTGTCTCGCAACCGGCGCCCACGCGTGCGGAATCGACCATCCAGACATGGCTGGTGCGCGCAGTGGTGCTGGCGGTGGCGATCGCTTGTGTTGGACGGCTCTGGCTGCTGCTGGATGCGGTCTTCAAGCAGCGCTATGTCAGCGTCATCCGCGGTCGCCCGACCAGGATCTTTTATGCCGACAGCGACCCGCAGCGATTCTGGATCTCCATCGGCTGGGATGCCGCGCTGACCTGCACGCTGTTGGCCGTCATCGTCTGGTTCGCTTATGCCGGCTGGAAGTCGCATCGCCGTCGACGTCGTCAACGCCGGCGAGCGCGGTGATCGTCCCGCCAGCACCCGCCTGCGCGTGACGTATCGGATGCAGTGAGGTGTTGCAGGGATGCACGCATCTGTTGGCGGTGGCAACCAACGCGGCGTGCGAACGCGGCAGGTGCGTTGCCGCAGCGCACGTGTGCATGCCGCCGCCCTTAAGGCCTGCGTTGCCTGCGCGCAGGCTGTTGCGCGTCGCGGTTGGGCCAGGTGTCGTAGCTGTAGACAAATTGCTTCTGGTCGGCGCCAGCGGTGGGATCGCAATGCCACGAGTTGGCAACGATGCCCGGCTCCAGCACCCCATCGACCTCGCGCACCGCTTGCGACTCGAATGCGCAGATGGGCCCATCGCGTGCGACGTCCCAATCCGCGCGTGCGGTCGGGCGCGCATGCTGCACCAGCACGATGTCGCTGCCATTGAAGTGGTGGACCTGCGCGCCGTGCTCGCGGTTGATGCTGAAGTAGCACGGGGCATGCACGCCCAGTGGCAGCGCCTCGTCATCGCGCAACACGGCGCATTTGCCATCGCGCTCGCCCAGCCGGATCAGTCGCCCCGCCAACGTTGCGGTGGTCACCGGATACCGCGTGGTGACGTCCGACATGGGCTGTGCCGGTGCAGTCTGCGCGTAGGCCGGCGCGCACAGCGCCATCAACAACGCGGCCAAAGAGAAAGTACCGAGGTGAATGCGCATGCAACGTCCGTGTCGAGGGCGGTGCAGTATCGCAGATCCGCACGGCGGCATTGCCGAGCGAGGAGACTAGCGCCGCACAGGCAGGGTGGCGAGCACGCCATCCAGCGCGAGTTGGGCGGCGAAGCCGGCCTTGGTCAGGCGCTTGGCCACTTCATTGGGCACATCGCGCCCGCTGGTGAGTTTGTTGGGTGCACCGGTGTAATGAAACAGCCGCCCGCCACGGCGCAGCACGCGCGCCAGGTGATCGTAGAACACCTGCGAATACAGCTCGCCGGCGATGCCGAACCGCGGTGGGTCATGCAGGATGGCGTCGACCGAATCGTCCGCCAGCGTGGCGATGTGCTGCGATATGTCGGCATGCGCAAGCTGCAGGCGCCCGTCGGCATCGGTCGCCTCCGGATTGGGCGACCACGGGTTGAGGGTGCGTAACCACAACACGTCGGCGTTCTTTTCGAAGGAAAGCAACTGCGCCACGCCGTCTTCCAGCGCGCAGGCCGCGAAGTATCCAAGCCCGCCGCAGGTGTCCAGTACGATCTTGCCGCGCGGGTTTACCAGCGCCACCTTGCGCCGCGCATCCTCGAACGGCGAGATCTGCGCAGACGGCAGCATCTTGATGCCATCGATCTCGAAGGTGGGCGCCCCCCATTCGGTGGGCACCAGTTTGATCAGCGCACTGCCAAAGCGCGAGATCGGCGCGAAGTCGTCGCCTCCCCAGAAATACACCGTGCGGTCCTTGAGCTTGCCCGGATAGGGGAAGCCCATGCCGCGCCACTGCCAGGTCTGTGCATCGAGCTGCACGCTATCGCTGCTGCGGCCCAGATCCAGCGACCCGGTCCACGTGGCAAGGCCGGCGCTGCGTGCTGCCAGCAGCGCCTGGGCATCGGGAAGGGTGAGCAACGGTCCGGAGTAATGGGTCACGTGGTCGCAAAGGAAGAACTTCGCGGCATCGTACCCGACGCGGCGACGACTTAAAAACGTGGTGATGCATGCGCGATGCATCGCGGCGGTTGCAAGCGCTGGCCCGGGAACGGCGATACGTGAGCGCGGTGCGTGCCCAAGGGGGGGGCGGGTCTGGTCTTCGATGACGGCAGTTGTGCCCACGTCCCGCGACTGCCGAGCCCTTGCGCGAACTCCACGGAAGTTCGGTGATGCACGGTCTGGCGGGTGCGTGGTGCACGCCTGGTCAGGGTGCGCGGCCAGACGCTTGGGTCGGCACTCCTCGCACAATCCAGCGTGGATGCCTTGGGGCCGGGTAGCGAGATCATCCGGCCAACAGGCCGCACGCACCCTGCATAATGGCTCGGTTCCCCGCGCTCCTTACGCGAGGGGTGTCATCGAATTCAAGAGGCGCGTGATGCTCAAAGGTGTGCTGCTCGGTTTTGCATGTTATGCGGCGTATTCGATCAGCGATGCCTTCGTCAAGCTGCTCGAAGGCACGCTGCCGGTCTACGAGGTGCTGTTTCTTGGCGCCTTGCTGATGCTGCTGGCGGTGCCGTTCCTGAAGAAGCCCGACGACCAGCTGCGCGAACTGGTCATGGCCAAGCAACCGGCATTGTGGCTGCTGCGCGCGCTCACCGGCGCCATCGGCAATCTCACCTCGGTGATCGCCTTCACCACCTTACCGATGGCCGAGGCGTTTGCGCTGATCTTCTTGATGCCGATCTTCGTCACCGTGTTGTCGGTGGTGTTTCTCAAGGAAGAAGTGCGTTGGCGGCGCTGGACGGCGGTGATCGTCGGTTTCATCGGCGTGCTGATCGTGCTGCGCCCCGGCTTTCGGCATCTCACCCACGGCCATGTGGCGGCGATCGTGTGCGGCCTGGTCGGGGCGATCTCGGTGATCGCCCTGCGCATGGCCGGACATGGCGAAAAGCGCTTGACGCTCTACGGGGCCGGCGTGATCGGGCCGTTGGTGATGGGCGGCATCCTGATGCTGCCGAGTTTCGTATGGCCGTCGCTGTATCAGTGGGGCCTGCTGGCCGGCTACGGCCTGCTCGCGGGGCTGGCTGCCATTTGCATGATGTACGCCACGCGGCTGGCGCCGGTCAGCGTGGTGGCGCCCACGCAATACAGCCAGATGTTGTGGGCGATCGCATTCGGCTACTTTCTGTTCCACGACCATCTGGACTGGCCGATGGGCGTGGGCATCGCACTGATTCTAGGTGCCGGCCTGTTTACCTTGTTCCGCGAAGAACAGGTATCGCGCTGGTGGCGGCGGACCAAGATTGTTTGAGGGCGGCGCGGTGCGCCGCGGGAATGGGGAGTCGGGAATCGGGAATCGTAACGGCGTTGCTGCGCAAATTCTGGTGAGCTTAAGCTTGCTCTTGCGATTCCCGATTCCCGATTCAAGGCCTCCGCCAGGCCTCGACAAGACGAACATACTCGCCGCTGGCCTTGCTCAGATGCAGCCACTGGTCCACATAGGCTTTCCATGCGCTGTCGTCGCGTGGAAGCAGGAAGGCTTTTTCGCTGTATTGCAGCGGTTGCTCCGGAGCCACGGCGCATAGGCCGGGGAGCCGTGCCTGCTGGTAGAGCGCTTCGGACGCGTCGGTGATCATGACGTCGGCACGCTGGTCCAGCAGCTCCTGAAAGATGGTGGTGTTGTCGGCAAACAGCCGCAGCTGCGCGCGCGGCAATTCGCGCCGGGCAAAGGCTTCGTTGGTGCCGCCTGGCGGTTCGACCACGCGCACCTCGGGGCGATTGAGTTGCGCAACGCTGCGATAGCGTGCCTGGTCGGCGCAGCGCACCAGCGGGATCTTGCCGTCCACATCCAGCACCGCGCTGAAGCTGGCCTGGCGCTGCCGTTGCAAGGTCACCGAAATGCCGCCAACCGCAATGTCGCATCGGTCGGCCAGCAGGTCCGGTAGCAGTTGCGGCCAGCTGGTGCGCACAAAGCCAGCCCGTACGCCCAGGCTATCGGCCAGCGAGTGCGCCAGCGCGATATCGCTGCCTTCGAAGCTGCCGTCGGCGCGCAACAAGGTGTAGGGGCGATAGTCGCCGGTGGTGCACACACGCAACACGCCGGCGTGCAGCACTGCATCCAGCCGCGAGCCCCGCGGAGCAGCGGACGCGATACCGCAGGTCAGCAGCAGTGCGAGCAGGATGCGATAGCGCATGGCATGGCCTCGAAGATGAGCACGCATGATAGCGGTGGTCGGCCGGGCAGCATGCTGGATCCTTGCGACGCAGCCGGTGGCATGTGGTGTGTCTGCGCCTGAGCCTGAGCGCTGCTTGCGGTCGGTCATTGCGGTATCCACAGCGACGCTAGGCCAATGCATCGCTGCCTGCGTTGTCCGTGGCCGTCGCGCCTTGTTGCTGCGACACGTCAACACGGCGTTACGGCCACCGGCGTCTGTCTCACAACCCGGTAGCGTCGCGCGGCCTAGCGTCGATGCATCACCCGAACGCACGGAGCCACCCATGCACCTCACTCCACGGACTGCACGCCCGATGACCACCTTCACGGCAGGCATGTTGGTCCACGGCACCCCCGATCCGGAGACGAACGGGGACGAGATCCCGGTCGAAGAGCAGGCGCCGCAACAAGGCGGCTTGCGCGAGGAGGTGGGCAATCTCGAAGAGGATGACAGCAACGCGCTGCCCGGACGTGTTGGCGGTGGCCTTGCTGGTGGGTGAGGGCTTGACGGCAAGCTGCGCAGCCATGCTGATGGCAGATTGAAGCGGGTTAGTTCTGCTCTGCCGGGCTGGTTGTGTTCTTGATGCGGCGCTTGCTGTGAGGTCGCCAGATCAAAGGTTTTGCGTGGAAGGTGCCTTTGCGAAGCGAGCAAAGACGACTGAAGTGAGCAGAGACGACTTCAGTCAACGACGAAAGTGCAGATGCTTCGCCCTGACTTTTACTGCACCCCCGCGTGGGTCCCCGGCCCGCGTGTGGCGCGGGCGCTCCAAGGTTTGCAAGCCAGCGGTGCAAGCAGTGCACCTCGCCTCGCCTGGAGAGGGGCGTCGATCGCTGCGCCGCGCGTAGGTTGCATGGCGAAGCTACGCTGAGTCACGCATTTGCACGCGACCAGAAGCGTGCACCAAGTTAGATATCAATTACGTCACGACCGATCCCAAATCCCGACTCCCCAATCACGGAAACTGCACACTGCCAGGCTTGAAATATGCCGGGTGGCTGCCGTCTTCGTAGAGCGCGGGAATCGTGTCGAGGATCGCCTTGCCGCGGATATCGGTGATGCGGATGGACAGCGGTTGATTGCCCAGTTGTTCGCCAAGGAAATGGTTGTAATCCATCTTCTGCAGGCTCTTCCAGGTGGTGCCTTGTTTCACCTCGAACTTGACCACCGGGTAGGCATGGTTGCGCACCTGGATCGCGGCCCACCAGCGTGAGCTGCCTTCCTTGATGCGGTACTGCACATTGCCGGTGACCGGTGCGCGGATCACCTTCCAGCTGATCGGGATGTGCCCGTCCACCATGTCGCCGATCGCCGCGAAGGCGTTATGCGACAGGTCCAGACCGCCGGAGGCGCCTTCCGGATACAGGTCGGTGACGTACACGGTGGTCTTGCCCTTGGGGCCGGTCACTTCCAGATAGGCGCCGGCCATCGCCGCTTTGATGCCGCCGAAGTTCAGCTGTGTCGGGTTGAGTGCGGTGATGAACGCGGTGCTCGGGATCGGATCCAGCAGCAGTGCACCGCCGGAATAACCAGAACCGGTGTACGTTGCGGTGCCGGTGAAGGTGCTGTTCCAGGGCGTAGCCTTGCTGGCGTTCTTTGCGGCAGCACGTTTCGCCGATGCGGCGACAGACGCTGCCGGCGCGATGCCCCAGGCCTGGTGCAAGACCTGCAGCTTGTCTGCGCGCGGGCTGCCATCGTGCGCCAGCAGGCCGCCGTTGTTGGCATTGCCTACTTCCCAGCTGCCGAGAAACGCGCTGCGCAATCCGCTGTTGGTCAGGTAGGTGCTGAGTGCGGTTTGCCATGTCGGGTCGCGCGGATCGCCATCGCCCAGACCACCGCCAAGACTGACCGGGACTACGGCGTGGTTGCGCGCAAATTGCCCGAAGTCGCGCTGCCAGGTGGCAGGCAATGCCTGTGCAAAATCCGGCGCAGCAAATGCAGTGGCCGCATCGCGATCCGGGCCGGCCAGCTTGGGCATCAACACCAGGCGTTGCGGTGCAATGTGCAGCGGCGCGCAGGCCAACGGCTGCAGATTGCTGCCAGCGGCCTTGCGTGCGGAATCGCTACACAGCGCGTTGCTGCCGACACCTTCCACGCCGACCACCCAGCGCGGCGCCTGCGCCAGCACGGCGGTAGCCGCATGCGATGCGACGCGATTCCAGTCCGCCTCTGCGGTATTGCCTGCCCAGTTGGCATTGCGATACCCGCTACTGCCAAGATCGATGCCGATCACACCGGTGGCGTCGCGGTAGCGACGCGCCAGGCCGGTCAGGCCGCGCATCCATGCCTGCTGCTGTGTGCCCAGTTGCGGTGCACTGTCATCGCAGCGGCCATCGGCAAACGCAAACATCACCTGCATGCCGCGTTGGCTGGCGGCATGCACCACCGCATCGAGCAGTTGCGATGCATCCAGCCCACGCAATGCCGGGTCGCCGGCAACCTCTGCCGCCGCCACTGGGGTGCCCTGCAGCGCTGCCGCGCAGATGGGCACGCGCACGGCATTGATGTCGGCGGCCTGCATCTGATCCAGCACCTGCGCCAGCGTGCTGTCGCGCAAACCGACAGCCGCCAATGCAGTGCGATCAAAGCCGGGCCAGGTCACCCCGCGAATCTGCAGTGCCTGGCCTTGCGCATCGACAAGTCGGCCCTGCGGATCGACCTCCACGGCCAGTGCGGTCACAGGGGCGAGCAGTGCGAGCGCGAGTAATAGATGGGTAAGTGTTTGCATGGAAGTCTCCTGGAGGCCAGCGATGCAGCAGACCAGCGATTGCCGCGTGCGGTCCGTGCGCGCAGTCAAGGAAGCGGGCTGGAGTGTGCGCAGCACCGTGAGCAGACGGCCGCACTGGGATGGGGGTCGCTGTTTGTGCGAAATGCCGCACGACTGTCATCTGGCTCTGCATAGTCGTCTCAGATGGCGAGCGTGAGACTGGCTGCTTGCATGACAGCCACACGCTGTAATGGATGGATGACAGTCGGTGGGCATGTGGACCGGCAGCGTCGTGCAGCGGCGGCGCATGGCAATGCCAGGGGCGTCGAAGTCTTCCACGCTGACATCGAAGCGTGCCGCTGGCAAATGCAACGGAGGGGCCTCACCAATCGATGCGCTAGCAGATGGCTATCGGCCGTTGCGCTGCGTATCAGAGACCACCACCGCAGCATGTTGAAGCGGGCCGCTGCATTGTGTGCCTGCTTCGTTCATGCGAACGGAGTGCGCATCAGACGCTGGTGCCAGCCGGCGCGATCTCGTATTTTTGACGGCTTGTTCACTTGCTGGTGCCGTCCCCATGTCCGATCCGTCCGCACCCGACCAGTTGCAACGCAGCCTGTCCAATCGCCACCTGCAGTTGATTGCGATCGGCGGGGCGATCGGCACCGGGTTGTTCATGGGCTCGGGCAAGACGATCAGTCTGGCCGGTCCATCGATCCTGTTCGTCTATCTGATCATCGGCGCGATGCTGTTTTTCGTGATGCGTGCGATGGGCGAGTTGCTGCTGTCCAACCTGGACTACAAGTCGTTCATCGATTTCTCCACCGATCTGCTCGGCCCATGGGCCGGATTTTTCTGCGGATGGACCTACTGGTTCTGCTGGATCATCACCGCCATCGCCGATGTGATTGCCATTGCCGCGTATGCGCAATTCTGGTTTCCGGGATTGGCGCCGTGGATTCCGGCGATTGCGTGCGTGCTGTTGCTGCTGACGTTGAATCTGGTGACGGTGAAGCTGTTTGGCGAGATGGAATTCTGGTTTGCGCTGATCAAGATCGTCGCCATCTGCGCGTTGATCGTCACCGGCGCAGGTCTGGTGGTGTGGGGCTTCCGCTCGCCGTCCGGCAACGTGGCTTCGCTGAGTAATCTGTGGAACGACGGCGGTATGTTCCCGATGGGCATCGGCGGGTTTTTCGCCGGGTTTCAGATCGCGGTGTTCGCCTTCGTCGGTATCGAACTGGTGGGCACCACCGCTGCAGAAACCGCCGACCCGCAGCGCAATCTGCCCAAGGCGATCAACTCGATTCCGGTGCGCATTTTGATCTTCTATGTGCTGGCGCTGATCGCGATCATGGCGGTCACGCCGTGGCGGCAGGTGGTGGCCGACAAGAGCCCGTTCGTGGAGTTGTTCGTGCTGGCCGGTGTGCCGGCGGCAGCGAGCCTGATCAACTTCGTGGTGTTGACCTCGGCCACCTCGTCGGCCAATAGCGGCATCTTTTCCACCAGCCGCATGCTCTACGGTCTGGCCGAAGAACGGCATGCGCCGAAGGGGTTCGCCAAGCTCTCGCGTGCGGCGGTGCCGGCGCGCGGTCTGCTGTTCTCCTGCGTGTGCCTGTTGCTGGGGGCGATGCTGGTGTATCTGATCCCCAACCTGGTCACCGCATTTACGCTGGTTACCACCTTGTCGGCGGTGCTCTTCATGTTCGTGTGGTCGCTGATCCTGTGCGCCTACATCGCGTACCGGCGCAAGCGCCCGGAGCAGCATGCCGTCTCGGCGTTCAAAATGCCTGGCGGTGTGCTGATGTGCTACGTGTGTCTGGCGTTCTTTGCGTTCGTTCTGGTGTTGCTGACCTTGCAGGCCGATACGCGCCAGGCCCTGCTGGCCAGCCCGGTGTGGTTCCTGATCCTGGCGGTCGGCTATGCGGTGAAGCAGCGGCAGATCCGTGTCTGACAGATAAGCATGGCATCGCTGGCACGGCGTGACGTGCCGGCTTGGTCTGCGCGGCACTGCACTGCACTGCACTGTGAGGCCGCGCACCGCCCCGCAGGCAGCCAATCTGGTTGGCTCGCTCGATCTGTGCCGCAAGGCAGGCATTCGCAATGCGATTCCATTGCTTGAGTGGCTACACGTCGCCGCGATGAAGGCCACTGTCAGCTGAGCGTGCCGGTGCGTTGGCGTTGACGCCGATGAAGCGGGGCCGGATGCTCGCGGCCATCCACTGCCACGGCCTGCCGCATGCTCACGATCCATCCGATTGCCGGAACCCACCACGCACAAGGTTACTGGGTCGACCTGTGCCAGCCGAGTCCGCAGGAGTTGGCCGACACCGCCAAGCGGGTGGGGTTTGCGCTGCCCGACCGTGCGGCCATCGGCGAGATCGAATTCAGCAGCCGGGTGCGCCGCCAGGGCGATGTGCTGTTTCTCAATGTGCCGCGCTTCCAGGACGACGATGGCCCGACCGCGCCGCTGGGGTTTGCGCTGTCGCCGAGCATGCTGGTGACCATACGCGAGCAGCGCATCGGCTCGCTGGACGCGTTGGTTGCGCGGCTGGAGCGCGAGCCCTGCCACAGTTCCGACGACTTGCTGCTGCGCATGTTCGATCAATTGGTCGGGCGCCTGGCAGACCGCCTGGAAGCGCTCGAGGCCCAGGTCACCGAGACCACGCAGCAGGTGTTCGACAACCCGCACACCACCAAGGATCTGGAGCGCATGCTGCACCAGGTGGGCGGTATGGGCCGCCAGCTGGGCGGGCTGCACAACGCCGGGCAGGGCATGCTGCGCTTGATCACCTATCTGGACGGCGCCGCGCCGGACTGGTTCGCCGCCGATGCGGCCAAGCGCATCGGAATGCTGCACAAGGACCTGACCACCTTGAGCGAATTTCAGCAGCACATGGACGACCGCATCGAGTTCCTGCTCGACAGCGTGCTGGGCATGATCAACATGGACCAGAACAACGTGATGAAGGTGATGGCGGTGGCATCGGTGGTCGGCATTCCGCCCACTGTGCTGGTCGGCATCTGGGGCATGAACTTCGCCTATATGCCCGAGCTCAAGGGGCACGATGCGTATTTCTGGGCGCTGGGCGTCATCGCACTGAGCGTGGTGATTCCGCTGGCATGGTTCCGCAAGCGCGGCTGGGTGTGATGCACGCCGCTACCGCGTCGGAGCGCACCCGGGCGCGAGGGCGGTCGCGATAAACCCACATCGCGTCCAACGCGCTTCCACACGACATGCGCCAATAACGCACTGCGTATGCAGATGAAGTGCCCAGCCACGCATCATGCCGCTGGGCACTCCGACATCAGCCCTTGGCCTGAAAACTGGCTTCTTCGTACGGCTGCACCACCACCCAGCCTTCGCCGGCGAAGCGCATCTGCAGGCTTTCGCCCGAGCCGCGGCCGAACAGCGTGCCGATCGACACATCGGTCACCAGCTCCGGCGTCAACGTGCCCGACCACGCCACCGTGGCATTCGGGTCGGTGAACACCGGGCCGCTGGCGGCAGTCACCGGCAGGGTCAGCGGTTCGTAATGCGAGGTGATCGCCACGATACCGTGGCCGCTCAGGCGCACGTTGAACAGGCCGCCGGAGAGCATGCCGGCCACTTTGCGCATCATCGTGATCTTGTGTTCGACGCCGGGCTCGAATGCCAGCACATCGTTGCCGTTGACGAAGATCGCCTCGCCATTCAAACGTAGCAGCGTGACCAGCTTGCCGAGGTCGGCCAGATACACGCGGCCCTGGCCTTCGGCCTTCATCAGCTGCATGCCTTCGCCGCTGACCGCTTTTTTCAGCAGGTTACCCAGGCCCTGTTCCAGCAAGCCCTCGCGGGTGAACTTGACGTTGCCGGTGCGCGCGACCATGGCGCCTGCCTTGGACCACACCATGCCATCCAGACGCACTTCCAGCAGATGCGGGTTTTCCAGCTCGAACGGATCGGGGCTGACGTCCTTTTCCTTGGAGTGGGCGAGAAATTCGTTGAGCGAGCGTACGGCCATGGGTCCATCCCTAGTACGTGAAAGAGTGCGCATGATACGCGGCCTGCGTGTCGGCAGCGCCTGCGTGCGCACGCCTGCTGCTTGCGGTTGCCGCAGGTCGACGCAGCGTTGAGTGCGGTGCCTCGGCGCACGCGTGGCGCTGCGCTCAACGCTCCACGTTGCCGAACGCGTTTAAAGTGCGGTTCCTCCCATACACGCGACTGGCATGGCAACACGAGGCAAGCTGTGGATCTGCGCAGTGCTGCTAGCAACCGCGACCGCAGTGCTGGCGACCTGGTGGTGGGTGCCCGCGCCAACGGCAGTGCCGCAGGCACAGGGTCCGGCTGCAACCCCATTGGGTTGGTCGGCGCAACTGCAGTGGGTGGCCGGCAACGGTGTGCGTGGCGCGCAGGATGGCCGCGCGGCCGACGCGCAATTTGCCGACCCCTATGGCCTGGCGATCGATGCGCACGGCACGCTGTACATCGCCGATGGTGGCGACAACAACCGTCTCCGCACCGTACTCAACGGCAACGTGCAGACCCTTGCTGGCGGGAGGGAAGGCTTTGCCGATGGCATCGGCGCGGCCGCAACGTTTCATACGCCTTCGGGGATCGCCTTCGACACGGCCGGCAATCTGTATATCGCCGACACCGGCAATCACGCGATCCGCAAGCGCACGCCGCAAGGCGTGGTGACCACCCTCGCTGGCGACGGCAGTGCGGGGTTTCGCGATGGTGCGGCGGCGCAGGCGCGCTTCAATGGGCCGATCGGCGTGGCGGTGGATGCGCGCGGGCGCGTGTATGTCGCCGACACCTACAACGACCGCATTCGCGTGATCGATCGTGATGGACAGGTGCGCACCTTAGCCGGCGGCGCCCTGCCCGGCATGGCCGATGGCGTCGGCGAGCAGGCGCGCTTCGACACCCCGACCGATCTCAAGGTGGATGCACACGGTGTGGTGTGGGTGGCGGACATGCGCAACGATGCGATTCGCCGTATCGCCGCCGATGGTAGCGTCAGTACTTTGGTCGGCGGCGATCCTGCCGACCGCAGCCCGCTGTTGTATCGCCCAATGACACTCGCCATCACCCACGACGGCGTGATGTACGTGGGCGATGCAAGCGGACGCGTGTTGCAGGTGACGCGCGCCGGGCACGTGGTGACGATGAGCGGCGAGAATGTGATGCAACGCCTGTCGCGCCCGGCGGGGATTGCGGTGGATGCGCAGGGCGCGGTGTATGTCAGCGATGCGGGAAGCGCACGCGTGCATCGGCTGGTGCCGGCAACGGCGACGAACGTTGACGACACGCCCGTGGTCGGGCCGGCCGACGCGCAGCCCCTGCCTGTCACCCAAGGCCGCTGGCCGTTGCAACCGCAGACCAGCTGGCACGAGGTGGTCGGCACGCTCGGCGAAGTGCGCGGCAACTACCAGGGACTCAGCCGCGATCATCTGCATGCGGGCCTGGATATCCGCGGCGATGTCGGTCAGACGGTCTTTGCGATTGCCGATGCCAAGGTATCCAGCCCCAATGCCAGTTGGGGGCTTGGGCAATTGAGCGAAGGGATGGCGCTGGACACAATCGGCTACCTCCATCTGCGCGTGGGTCGTACCGCGCAAGGCAAGCCGCTGGACCCGCAACGCTTCCATCTGCTGACGGATGCGGAAGGCAAGCCCGAACGCATGCGCGTAGTGCGCGGCACGCGATTTCGCGCCGGCGATGCGCTCGGCACGCTCAATGGCATGGCGCATGTGCATCTGAGCGTTGGCGCCAACGGCTTCGAGCGCAATGCGGTGCAGCTGGGGTTTGTAGGCTACGCAGATCATGTGGCGCCGCGCATCGACAAGGTGAGCCTGCTCGATGCTGCGGGTCAGCCATTGCCGGTGACCAAGGGCGTGGTGCAGGTGCCGCGCGCGGCGGCGGTGCAGATCGTGGTGGAGGCCTGGGATCAGGTGGATCGCAATCTGCCGCGGCGCCGGCTGGGGCTGTACGCGCTGGGCTACCAGGTGCTGGACGCGCAGGGCGTGGCATTGCCGGGCGAGGCCACGCCGCGCATGACGATCGTGTTCGACCGCATGCCCAGCGACCCGGATGCCGTCTTGACCGCCTATGCGCCGGACAGCGGCATCACCGTGCACGGCAGCGCGGTGACGCGGTTCCGCTATCTGGTCACCAACACGGTGCGCGATGGCCGTCTCGGCAACGAGCAGTGGCAGGCCGGTGCGTTGGCGCCGGGCGACTACACGCTGCGCATTACCGCACGCGATTACAGCGGCAATACAGCGACGACCAACCGCGATCTGCGCGTGCGGGTGGAATGATCCGCGGCGATGGCGGCGGTGATTGATGGCAGGGCGGAATCGTTTGAGTACGGTGCGGTGCAGTGCGCTGATGTCTCGCCTCGTTCTGGTGCCGCCTCGATGATGCAGCAGCCTGTGCGCTTGGTCGCGTGCCCAGTGGCACAGGTTGCTGACGGGCGCAGATGCTGCGTTGAACAGCGCACCGTGAGAAATACGTGGCGCGAATGCGGCCGGCGCGGGATGCATGCCGACGACAGCCGATGCGAGATGTCGCAGCTCCTCAAACCCGTCTCTGATGTCTCGTCAGCGCCTGCATATGCTGACGGACGCGAAGTGCAATCGCCGTTTCAAGCGATGTCGCCGCATCAAGACGATAGCAGCCGCGCGTGCGCACGCGTTGCGGCAACCACCTGCTGGCTTGCTGGCGGTGCAAAACCGATCACCGTGATGCCCGAGTATTGCCCGGCGTCACGGCGCGACACTCAGCGCGCCGTCGCTTCGGTCTTGCGCACGCGCTTTGCAGGCGCGGTCTTGCTGTCGGTGCCCGGATACAGATTCAACAGCATCAAGGTCACGCCATTGGTCCATCCGAAACCGTCCTGCAATGCGTATTCGCCGCCGCCGCCACCGGCGGCATCGGCATCCAGGCCGTATTTTTCGACCAGCTTGTGCTCGCGTGCGAACAGCGCCTGCACCTGGGTGAGGAAACGCTCGCCGATGGTGCGCGCGAGCGCGTCTTCGCCGTAGCGGCGCAGGCCGTCCACCGCCACCCATTGCAGCGGCGCCCAGCCATTGGGCTCATCCCATTGCTGCCCGGTCTTTACCGCGGTGGTGGCCAGGCCGCCGGGGCGCAGCAGACGCGCGCGCACCACGGTGGCGGTGCGCTTGGCATGCGCGTCCGACGCCAGGCCGGCAAACAGCGGGTACAGCGCGGCGGCAGTGACCTGGTCGCTCAGCGTGCGGGTCTGCCAGTCGTAGTCGGCGTAGTAGCCGGCCGCGTTCCACAGATGCGCGTCGATGGCCTGCTTGCGCTGCTGCGCCAGTGCCGCGTAATCGAGCGTGCACTCGGCGCCCGGCTGCGTGCAGGCCTGGGCCAGGGTGCGCTCCAGGTGATACAGCAGGCTGTTGAGATCGATCGGGATGATGGCGGTGGTGCGGATGGTGCGCAGGTTTTGTCCGTCGGCCAGCCAGCGGCTGGTGTAATCCCAACCACTTTCGGCACCGGCACGCAGGTCGCGGTAGACCTCGGCGGCCGGGCGGTCCTTCACTTCGGCAGCGGTGCGGGTGTCGTGCAGCCAGGCTTCCGGGCGCGGCGTGTCGCGCTCGTCCCAGTAGCGGTTGAGCACGCTGCCGTCGGCCAGGCGCACCACATGGCGCGCGGCCTCGCCGGGCTTGAGTCCGTCGCTGCCCTGCATCCAGTACGCGTATTCCTTTTGCAGCTGCGGCAGGTACCGCTGATACACCGCCTCGCCTTCCACGCCGGCCTGCAATTCCACCATGTAGGAGAAGAACGGCGGCTGCGAACGGCTGAGGTAGTAGGTGCGGTTACCGTTGGGGATATGCCCGTAGGTGTCGATCAGGTAGGCGAAGTTGTCCAGCATCTGGCGGCTGAGCGTGGTCTCGCCGCTCTTCACCAGGCCAAGCATGGTGAAGTAGGAATCCCAGTAATACACCTCGCGGAAACGCCCGCCCGGCACCACATACGGATGCGGCAGCGCCAGCAGGCTGCTGTGCGGCGGCACGTGGGTCTGGCTGCGCACCAGCTTCGGCCACAGCAGGTCGATATGCTCGCGCAGCGCGGTGTCCTGGCGGATGGCGTCGGTCTGCACCGGCGGCGATTCTTCGAAATTGGCATCCACGAACTTGCGCAGGTCAAAGCCCGTGTGATCGTGCTGCGCCAGATAGTCGGCGTTGATCAGGGCCGGGTCGCGCAGCGGCAAAAAGTCGACGAAATGCTTCTGGTCGTCGAACAGCTCGCCGCTCTGCACCGCCTGGAACAGTTCCGGGTAGGCCACATCGGGCGTCGGCGGCGTGGACGCAGGCGCGTTGACGACCGGAGTATCCAGCGGCGCGGCAGTCAGCGTGCACGGCGCAACGAACATGCTCAGCGACAGGCCAAGCAGCGACGTGCAGCACGGGGGCGCGGCAGAACTCATGGCATCTCCAGAACGGGCAGTGGCGTAGGGCATGGTAAACGACCGAAGTGGCAGGCGGGACCGCGTGCGCTGCCGCAACGCCGGCAGACTTCGCGCAGTGACAACGGGATTCAGCAAGGTGATCCGGCGCGCTGCCGCAACGTGCGCCAATCTAAGCGTATCGGCGCCGATCCAGGCAGCTTGAGCGCAGCGACGGCGCACTGCGTCGGGTGTCATCGCCGCAAGAAGTGCGCCAGGGCAGGCGGGCGGCCAGCGCTGCTGCGCCGGCTCGGGACGGCGTCGATGGAGGCACTGGGGTCATCTGCCGCGTAGCGCTTTGCGTGGCACCGGCGACCTGGCGCATGTAGGGCCTGGGCATTGGTGTCCCTGACGCGCCGGCCTGTACAGCTGGGACCGGCGTGTCGACGTGCAAGCGTCGGCGGGCAATGGCGCAACCGCGTGCAGCGGGCGCTGTCGCAGGCCTACACCCCGCGTTCGACCCACAGCATCGCCTGCAGCCTGCGCGCGTTGGGCACGGCCAGGCCGGCGGCGGTGTTGTCGAAGATCACCCCGCGTTCGGCTGGCGGCTGCCGCGCAACGTGTGGCGTGGCGCGCACTGCATCGGCCAGCGCCTGCAGCGCGCGCTCGTCGTCGCTGCTGTAATAGACGCGCGCGCTGCCATGCCAGCGCCAGTAGGGCGGGGCGACGCTCGCGTCCGGTGTTGCTGCCCGGGGTACCGGCGCAGGGTCGGCGGCGCAGCGCGCGATGCGGTGGCGCGTCGGCAGCGCCACCGCCACCGCCGCTGGCAGCAACCAGCTGGCGTGGCGCGGCTCGCAGACCACAGCGCCCTGCCAGCGCCGCCGCCGCAGTGCGAAGAACCTGGCCGCCACCCGTGCATCGAAGGCGGCGCTGGGCGGCAGTTGCACCAGCAGGCACCCGAGTCGCGTGCCCAGCGCGCCGGCTTGCGCCAAAAACGCGTCGAGCAACGGGCCGGTACCGCGCAGGCGCGCATCGTGGCTGATGCTGCGCGGCAGCTTGACCGAAAAACGGAAATCTTCAGGCACGCTGTCGGCCCAACGCGCGTAGGTGCTGGCGCGATGCGGGCGATAGAACGAAGAGTTGATTTCCACCGCGTCAAAGCGCGTTGCGTAAGGTTGCAGCACCGTGGCGCCTGTGCCGAAGCGCGCGCGGCCTACGGCGGGAATCGACCAGCCTGCGCAGCCGCAACGCACACGTGTATCGGCGATCGGAAAGCGAGCGGGCATGACAGGGAATGCGCTGTGCGGCAGCCCTCTATGCAGGTCCGCCTGTCAGCATTGCGTGTGCGTCGCGATCACGGCCAACTCACGATCGCCTTCGATACTGGACGCATGCCAGAAGGTCCCACACTCGTCATCCTGCGCGAAGACACTGCCGCGTTTGTCGGCCGCAAAATCCTGCACGTGAGCGGAAACAGCAAGCTGGACATCGCGCGCCTGGATCAACAAAAAGTGCTGGCCCTGCGCAGTTGGGGCAAGCACTTGCTGATCGAATGCGCGCAGTTCAGCGTGCGCATCCACTTTTTGTTGTTCGGCAGTTATCGCATCAACGAAGACAAGCCCAATGCGGTGCCGCGGCTGAGTCTGGAATTTTCCAAGGGTGAGCGCCTGAATTTTTATGCATGCTCGGTGCAGTTCATCGAACGCCCACTGGATGAGGTCTACGACTGGACCGCAGATGTGATGAATCCGCTGTGGGATGCGGCGCAGGCACGGCGTAAATTACGTGCCGCACCCGGCATGCTTGCAGCCGATGCCTTGCTGGACCAGACGATTTTTGCCGGGGTCGGCAACATCATCAAGAACGAGGTGTTGCACCGCATCCGTGTGCATCCGCAAAGCGCAGTGGGTGGGTTGCCGGCGCGCAAGCTCGGCGAGCTGGTGACCCAGGCGCGCGCGTACAGTTTCGATTTCTACACCTGGAAGAAAGCCTTTGTGCTGAAGCAGCACTACCAGGTACACACCAAGACCAGCTGCCCGCGCGACGGCGCGCCCCTGCAGTATCGAAAACATCTGGGCAAGGCCGGACGACGCGCATTTTTCTGCGAGGTGTGTCAGCGGCTGTACCGGGCAGAGGACGCATAGGCGCAGTCGGTTCGCTTGCCGATTGCTGCGTAGATGCACTCCTTGGTGCGCGGCTGCGAGAGGGTCTGGATCAGGTGTATGTCAGCACTGCATGTCCAGGCGAACTCTCAGCGAGCCGGTCGCGGACATCGGCAGGTGATTGCGCGTTGGCATCATCGCTATTAAGAGCCGCTAACAAAACTACTGTGCAGCCGCCAGGCGGGCGCGGCCGGTGCTCGGAATCCTCATGTACCACCCGTACACTCCGGTTCCTCCGCGCCGTCCACACCCACCTGACGACTGCTCGCTACGTTTTGTTAGCCGCTCTAAAGCCGCCCGAACTGCAGGCGATTGTGCGATGAGGTTCCCTGCATCATCCAGCGCAGCGCATGCACGTGGATGGTATCGAACGTAAAGCGGCGAACAGAGCGGGGCGAGCGGTCGTCGGATGGGTGAGGACGGCGCACTCAGAACCGGAATGTATGGGTGCGACGCGGCGCACTGCGCACGCCTGGCGACGAGTCCCATCGTTCTGTTAGCCGATCGTCTGCCGGTGCCGGCCGATATACAGAAGCTGGCGCGCCCAGACGTGCCGAGGTGCGCTCGTGTCATGCAGTGAGCGGGCCTGGCCTGCCGGCAGGTCATCGGGTACCGAACATTGCGCACGTCGGCCGATGAGGCGAACGGTTCAGCCAAAGCGTGCGCTCAATGTGAATGGCGGCTGGTCCCTTTCGGGCAGACAACGAATTTCAAACGCGCGTAAGCGTCGCTGCCGCTAGATTTGCGCGTTCCGCATCGGGGTTGGTGGTGCGGTGCCCGTCTCTCACCTTATCGGTCTCCCGCATTGTGACTACCCGCAGGAAGGAAGCGCTTGTCCCGCATGTTGCTGCAGCCGCATGCACGGGCGCGATCCTGTTTTTTCTTGCGTGCCTGTTGCTGTATATGCCGGCTCCGCGCCCGACTGCACAACAAGACGAGAGCCTGCAGGTGTATTTCCTGCCGCGTCCGCAAGTGACGCAGCCGGCGCCGACCGAGCCGCCGCCGCAGGAGCAGCCCAAGCGGCAACAACGCGCCACCGCCGCTTCCGCATCGGCTGCCCGCCGCGCGCCACCGCCCACGCGCACCCCGCCGCCGCAACGCCAGGTCGCCGCCGCCAACGCGCCGGCCGATGCATCGATGGCAGCGCAGCTCTATACCCGCGAGGGCCGTCTGCGCATGCCGCTCGACACCAAGGTCGACCCGATGGCGCAAGGCGACGCAGTGCCGCCGGGCATGACCGACGCGCGGGCGCAGGCCAAGGCACGCAATGTGATGGAACGGGTCAACCCGGTGCAGTACCAGGACACGCGCTTTGCCAAGGATTGGAAGAGCGACGGCACGTTGGGCGATGTGGCGATGCAGGAAATGAATCGCGGCATGAAGAAGTTCAACGACATGCTCAACGGGCCGCAGACGCAGGTGGCCAAGGCGCGGCCGCCGCCGGATGTGCGCTTCAATCCTGCATTGGCTGGAAATCAGGCCGAAATGGGCAGCGAAGCCACCGGCGATGCGTACAAGGCCGCGCCGATCGCGCACGAAACCTTACCCGACCTCAAGGGCGAAGCCAGCCGCCGCATCCGCGAGGCATTGGTAGCGCTGGAACAACGCAGTGCCCGCTGCGATGCGTCCAAGCGCAAATCGTTGTTGTCGCCGGTCCGCACGCATTTGTCCGACCTGGAGCGCGCCGAACACGCGCTCAACAACGGCGCCGATCCGGTGATGGCTGCACAGCTGTTGCCACGTCAGGCAGACAGCGCCTACGACCTGGCCCGCCGCGCGCTGTGGTATGCCGACCGGCAATTGAAGCAGTGCGCGGTGGGGTAGGTGGGGCATTTACGGTGCGCTGTAAATTTGGCTCAAAGGCAGGGCGTTCGTACGGGGTGGTACGGCAGCGGCGAAGCCGCCTACGCCAGACTCTGCCGGTAACGATCCTTCTCTGCGCTCAGCGCAATTTCCGCGCGTAAAAAGACCTGGCCGATCGGTTCGTCGGCGCGGGTGGCTTGTGCTTCGCCGAGTAAGACCGTCAGCCCGAGTGCATGTTGCAAGTGCGCGACGTCGCGCAGCTGTTGCAGCGTGCGATCGGCATCGGGGCCACGCAGGACGGCGATGAATTCCGCGCTCTCGGTGACCCGGTCGATGCTATTGCCCGGCCCCTGCACGAGTGCGGCAAATGCCTGGTCGAGCTGTTGCAAGCTGCGGCCAAGCAGCCGTTCGCTCTGGCGTTCGGCCAGGGCGGCCAGCTCCTGCACTTCCAGAATCACCAGCCGGTACGGCGCTTCGGCATCCAGCGCAGTTGCCGCGGCGGCGGCGGCCGGCTGCAGGATGGCCGCGCGCTCCTGGTGCAGCGCTTCCTGGCGTGCGTCCAGCAAGTTCATGGTGACGCGAGCCAGCGCCTGCAAGCCGGTGCGCTGCAGGTCGTTGAGCGTGCGCGGTTCGATATCGAGCACGCACACGGTGCCCAGCGCCACGCCTTCGGTCGTCACCAACGGCATGCCTGCGTAGAAGCGTGCGCCGGTGTCGCCGGTGACCACGGAAATATCGCGAAACCGCGGGTCCTTGGTCAGGTCCGGCACTTCCAACAGGTGGCTCGGGTCGCGAATGGCGTGGTCGCACACCGCCTGGCTGCGATCGGTCTGTTGCAGCCCCAGACCCAGTTGGGCCTTGAACCATTGGCGGTCGCGATCCACCAGCGACATCAGCGCAATGGGCGTATCGCACAGCGATGCGGCCACCCGAACGATGTCCTGATACGTCTCTTCCGGCAGGCTGTCGACGATGCGATACCCATCGAGGACCTGCTGGCGGGAGGCTTCATCTACCGTCGGCATCTCTTTCATCGAATCGGCCAATTACTTGTCGAGGACAGCCGCCAACCTTACCGGAGCGGCCGATAACATGGCGTCGATATTTAGGGCGGCTAAGAGGCGGCGAGCGGTTGTCAGCTGCGTATGGGCGGCGCACTTAGAACCGCACTGTATGAGCGGTGGATGCCGTAACGTAGACCGGCCGCGCCCGCCCGGCGGTGAGCGCGGTCGTTTTGTCGTTCGCTCCAGCAGTTGCCGCCGCTGGAAATCGAAGTGCTGCACGGATGCGTGGGGTGTGGCGTACGGCTCAGCTTGAGCGGGCCGCAATGCCAAGTGCCGATGGTCCAGCTGCGGCTACTGCTGATTGCCAGCCGCCAGCAGTCAATCAACGAAACAGTCGAGCGAGCGATCGAGCAATCAAATAGCCGCTGGCCCAAACATAGTCGGGCGGCGGTGTGGTGCGGATAGCGTAACGGGCCGATTGCAAACGGCGCACGACTAGCCGACCAGTCGATCGACCACGCGAACAGCCGGGCAATCCAATGCCCGGCTGACCACTGGCTCGGTCATTGCTCAACGGGCTACTCCACAACCGGCCAAACAAGCGAACAGGCGGCCAATCCACGGTCGGCCAACCAACCAATCGAACAACCTAGCGACCAATTGATCGATCGACCGGCCAACCGACCGACGAATCACCTAAACCATCCATGCCGAACCAACCCATCACTGCCCCCGCCCGTCTGCATCTGGCAAACGGGCGGGGGCACAGGCACCGAGTCAGCGCTTGACCGGCTTGCCGTCGGCGTCCAGTACCTGCACTTCGCCCAGCTTGAGCGCGCGCACCGGGGCTTCGATCTTCTTCAGGTCGCCCACGATCACCCAGGTCATTGCGTCGGGCTTGATGATCTGTGCGATGGCCTTCTGCGCGGCCGGTTGGTCGATCGCTTCCAGGCGCGGCTTGAGCGTCTGCACGTAGTCGTCCGGGCGGTCGAACTGCACGATGCCCTCGATCGCGCCGAGCACGGCGGTGGTGGTTTCGTAGCTGCCGGGCAGGGCGCGGATGCTCTGGTTCTTGATCTTTTCGATCTCCTCGTCGGTCAGCGGCTTGTCGCCGACGATGGCCCGGGCTTCCTTGAGGATCTCGTTGGCCGACTCGGCGGTCTTGTCGGTCTGCACCGGTGCGGAGAACAGATACGGCCGCTGGCCCTGGGCATCCATCAGCCGGGTGCCGGCACCGTAGGCCCAGCGCTTGTTCTCGCGCAGGTTCATGTTCAACCGCGAAGTGAAGGTGCCGCCGAAGGCATCGTCGGCCACGCCGATGGCCAGGTTGTCCTGGGTCTTGGTCGACGGTGCGAGCAGGCCGGCCAGGATCACCGACTGCGGCGCATCCGGGCGGTTGATCAGGTACACACGTGGTTTGGGCTGCACGGCCACGTCGACCAGGTTCTTCTTCGGCAGCGGGCTGTCCGGGGCCTTCCAGTCGCCGAATGCCGCATCCAGTTGCGGGATGATCTGCGCCAGCGTGGTGTCGCCGGCGACCAGGATGCGCAGGTTGTCCGGGCGCAGCCACTGGCCATGGAAGGCTTGCAGGTCCTTGGCATTGAGGCTCTTGATCGCCGCCTCGGTGCCGCTGCCGGTGAGCGGGATCCCGTACGGATGCTTGTCGCCGTACAGCAGCGGCGGCAGCGCACGCAGGCCCAGGCTGGTGGGTTTGGTCTTTTCCTGCGCGATGCCGGCCAGCCACTGGCCACGGATGCGTTCGATGTCCGACGGTTTGAACGCCGGGTTGCGCACGATGTCGGAGAACAACTGCAGCGATGGCTGCAATTGGTCGTTGAGGGCATTGAGCGAGGCGCTGCAGCTATCCAGATCGCAGCCGACGCCGGTGATCGCGCCCAGGCGCTGCTTGCGCTGGGCCACTTCCACCGAATCCAGCGACGCGGTGCTCTCGTTCATCAGGGCGGCGCTGAAGCTGGCGGTGCCGAGCTTCTTACCCTGGTCGGCGGCGTAACCGGCGTCGAACAGCAACTCGACCTGGGTAACCGGGATGGTGTGGCGCTCGGCCAGTACCACTTCGATGCCGTTCTTCAGCTTGCCGCGCTGCAGTTTGGGGAAGCTCAGGTCAGGGAACTGGGTGGTCTTGGGCACGCCGGTGCTGCGATTCACGTTCGAAGCGGTGACGGTGTATTTACCCGCGGCGGGCAGCTTGGGCACCGGCTTGCCCGGTTCGGCGGCGCGCGCGACCACCGCCTTGTCTTCGGCAGCCGGGTCGAAATCCTTGCCGGCCGGCAGTACGGTGAGCAGATAGTCGCCCTTGCCGAACCAGGTGGCGGAGGCCTGCTTGACGCTGTCCACGGTGGCGGCCTGGCCGCGCTGCAGATCTTTCTTGTAGGCACCCGGGTCGCCGCGATAGACCTGGCCCTCGGCCAGGAGCACCGCCTTGCCGGTGAAGCCACCGACCTTTTCCAGCCCGCGCACGAAGCCGGCGCGGTAGGCCACCTGCGCGCGCTGCAACTCGTCGGCAGTCGGGCCTTGTGCGATGAATTTCTTGAGTTCTTCGTCGATCACCGCCTCGACCTTGGCCGGGTCCACGCCGTCCTTGACGTCGGCCTGGATCTGCATCTGGCTGGACAGCGCAAACGGCTGCACCGAGGCGGACACGTCATCGACCAGCTTGTCCTGATAGACCAGGCGCTGATACAGCCGCGAGGTCTTGCCGCCACCCAGCACGGTGGTGGCCAGATCCAGTTGGATCATGTCGTCGGTGCCCAGCTGCGGCGCGGCCCAGGTGCGGTAGATGCGCGGCTGCGAGACATGGTCGTGCTGCACGCCGCGCTTCTGCGCGGCCAGCGGGGTGACCCACGGCTGCTGACGCGCCACCGGCTTGCCGGACGGGATATCGCCGAAGTACTGCAGTGCCTTGGCGCGCGCCTGCGCCACGGTGATGTCGCCGGCCAGCACCAGGGTGGTGTTGGCGGCGCCGTAGTTGTCGTTGAACCACTGTTTGACGTCGCCCAGCGAGGCCGCGTCCAGATCTTCCATCGAGCCGATGGTGTCGTGCTGGTACGGGTGGTTGGCCGGGAACAGGTTGGACAGGATGTTCTGGTCCACCCGGCCATAGGGGCGGTTTTCGCCCTGGCGCTTTTCGTTCTGCACCACGCCGCGCTGGGTGTCGAGTTCTTCCTGGCCGATGGCGCCGAGCAGGTGGCCCATGCGGTCCGATTCCAGCCAGAGCGCGGTATCCAGCGCGGTGGTCGGTACGGTTTCGAAGTAGTTGGTGCGGTCGAACCAGGTGGTGCCGTTCATGTCGGTGGTGCCGACCTGTTCCAGCGGCGCAAAGAAGCTGCCCTTGTTGTTTTCCGAGCCGGAGAACATCAGATGCTCGAACAGATGCGCAAAGCCGGTCTTGCCGGCCGGCTCGTCGCCGGAACCGATGTGGTACCAGATGCTCACCGCCACCACCGGCGCCTTGTGGTCCTCGTGCACCACCACGGTCAGGCCGTTGGGCAGGGTGAAGCGGGTGTAGGCGATGTCGGGAATGGCGCTGCTGTCCGCGGTCTTGGACAGGCTGGCCGGGGCGGCCTGTGCGACGGGCGGAACGGTACCGGCAGCGACGCCGAGCACGCCGGCGATCAACAAGGACAACGGACGCAGCATGTGACACTCCAGAGCAGGACAATCGGCCGAGGGTAGTGGCTGCTTGGCGAGGCCGCAAATGCTGTTCGGCATGGGGGGTGGGATAGGCCCCAAAGCAGCCACGGCTGGGTGCACTCAAGTTGATCGTCGCCTCGCCGTTACCTGGTGCGACCTACCTTGCCCACACGCCGCCCGCCGATCACGCCATGACCGTCCTGTTGCCGCCCGTGCCGATTCCCGCCAACGATGCTTTGCGCGTGGACGCGGTCCGCCGTCTGGGCGTGCTGGACACCGAAGCCGAGCCCGAGTTCGACGATATCGCGTGGCTGGCGGCGCATGTCAGCGGCGCGCCGATGGCACTGGTGTCGTTGCTGGATGCCGACCGGCAATGGTTCAAGGCGCGTTGCGGCACCGACCTGGAAGGCACACAGCGTAGCGTGTCGTTCTGCTCCTACGCGGTGATGGGCACCGAGTTGATGGAGATCCCCGATGCCGAGGCCGACCCACGCTTCGTCAACAACCCATTGGTGATCGCCGCACCCGGGGTGCGTTCCTACGTCGGCGTGCCGCTGATCGGCCGCGAAGGCTATGCCTACGGTACCCTGTGCACGCTCAGCACCCAATCGCGCGTGCTCGAGGACCATCAGAAACAGGCGCTGATCCGTCTGGCGCGGCAGGCGGTCGGCCAGCTGGAAGCGCGTCGCGATCGGCGCGATGCGCAGGCGCAACGGCAAACCTTGAGCATGTTGCTGGAAGCCATGCCCGACGGCGTGGTGGCCTGCGGCACCGACGGCCTGCTGCGCGAGTTCAACAACGCCGCGCGGCAATGGCATGGCACCGACCCGCGCGTGCTGCCACCGGCGCAATGGGCGCAGCATTTCGATCTGTACAGCGCAGACGGCAACGCTCTGCTGCCCACCGAGGCCATCCCGCTGCTGCGTGCCTGGCGCGGCGAGCACGTGCGCAATGCCGAACTGGTGATCCGTGCCAACGGGCAGCCTCCGCGCAGCGTGCTGTGCAATGCAGATCCGGTGGTCGGCGACAAGGGTACTGCGTTGGGCGCGGTATGCGTGATGCACGACATCACCCAGCTGCGGGATGCGTCGGCGGCCTTGTCTGCCGAGCGCGCGCGGCTGCAGGCGCTGGTGGATGCCTCGCAGGACGTGGCGATCATCGCCTTCGACCCGCAGGGGCGCATCGAGTTGTTCAATCCCGGTGCCGAACAACTGCTGGGCTACGCGGCCGACGAAGTGCTGGGCAGCTGCCCGTCGCGGTTCCATCTGCAGGCCGAGCTGGAGCGCCACATGGCCACGTTGGCGTTGTCGCCGCCGGCGTATGTGGAACTGGCGGCGGCGGCCGCCGGCAATGTGCTGACCGAAGAACTGTGGACGCTGGTGCGCAAGGACGGCGAGTTGCGCCGGGTGCGGCTGTGCTTCAACGTCATCCACGATGCGCAACAAGGGCTTGCCGGGTATCTGGCCATGGCCATCGATGTCACTGCGGAGCTGCAGGCGCAGGCCGCCGCGCAGCTGGCCGCCGAACGCTTCACCGGCGCCTTCGAAACCGCACCGCAAGGCATGGCGATCGTTTCGCTGGAGGGCGCCTGGCGCGACGTCAATCCGTCCTTGTGCAGCATTCTCGGCTACCCGCGCGAGCAATTGCTGCGCACGACCTTCCAGCAGATCACCCACCCGGACGATCTGCAAATGGATCTGCAACTGGTGCAGGAATTGATCGCCGGCAAGCGCGACAGCTACAGCCTGGCCAAGCGCTACATCAGCCAGCAAGGCGCGGTGATCTGGGCGCAGTTGTCGGTGTCGCTGGTGCGCGACGGCAGTGGTGCCCCGGTGCATTTTGTGTCGCAGATCCAGGACGTCACCGAGCGCCATGTGGCCGCCGAACGGCTGGCCGAGAGCGAAGCGCGCTTGCGCGCAATCAGCGATGCCACCCCGGCGCTGGTCAGCCAGTTCGATGCCAGCCAGCGCTGCCTGTTCGCCAACGAAGCGCACCGAGATTGGCTGGGCGTGGAGCCGGCCAGCCTGGTCGGTGCGCCGATCACGCATCTGCTGGGCGCGCCGCTCAGCGCGACTGCGCGCACTGCATTGGCGCAGGTGGCCGACGGGCAGCGCGCCAGTTTCGAGCACGTGTTGCGCGTGGGTGGCAACGCACGCGATATGGAGATCACCCTGGTGCCAGGAACCCGACGCCTGCTGGGCGGTGCGCAAGGGTTCTTCCTGATGGCGCAGGACGTTACCGCCCACAAGACCTTGCACCGCCTGATGCACGAGCGCGCCACCCGCGATGCGCTGACCGGCCTGCCCAACCGCCATGCCTGGACCGAGGCATTGCAGACCGCCGTGCTGCAGGCGCATCGGTTGCAGCGCGCGGTGGCGGTGATGTTTCTGGATCTGGATGGCTTCAAACGCATCAACGACACCTACGGCCACCGCGCCGGCGATGCGGTACTGGTGGAGTTCGGCCATTGCCTGCAGCGCGCGGTGGAAGGCCGTTACCTGGTGGCACGTCTGGCCGGCGACGAATTCGTGGTGCTGCTGGACAATCTGCAGACGCCCGACGCCGACTGCGCGCGGGTTGCCGAGCGCATCCGCCATGCGGCTTCCGCTGGCGCCCTGTTCGGCGGGCAGCGGCTACCGATCCAACCCAGCATCGGCATCGCCTGGCAACACGGCGACCAGGCCGAAGCGGCAAGCCTGATGCATGCCGCAGACGAAGCGATGTACGCCGCAAAGAACGCGCGCTGCAGCAAGGACGCAGCCATGAACCGCCGCGACGCTGCGCGTTGAGACAAGCGGCATTGGCAATGCGTATCTTGGCTTGTCGCCGCATATTGGCCGACGGGGCACCATCATCCCAACCCCTCTCCCAGCGGGAGAGGGGCTTGAACAGCGAAGTGCGCGCGGTTCCTTCTCCCCTCGGGAGAAGGTGCCCGAAGGGCGGATGAGGGTGCGTCCGCGCGAAGCGCAACCGCAAGCCATCCCGCTTACCACCCAGCTTGTTCGACGTGATGCGACAGCACGACGTGGCTCGCTCCACGTGGTGCTGTCGCATCAAGACTTGGCCTACCTGCAGTAGTGTTGCTCTACTACTACTACGCAGCCTGCTCGACGCGATGGCGCTGCATCGACGCAGGCTGCGCCGGTGCCAGTTGGAACACGGCCACTGCGCGCGTCAGATCCGCTGCCTGATCTTCCAGGCTGCGCGCCGCCGCGGTGGCTTCTTCCACCAGCGCCGCGTTCTGCTGGGTCATTTCATCCAGCTGCATCACCGTGGTGCTGACCTGCTCGATACCAGCGCTCTGCTCGGTGCTGGCGGAGGTGATCTCGGCCATGATGTCGGTCACGCGTTTCACCGAGCTGACCACCTCGGTCATGGTGCTGCCGGCCTGCTGCACCAGCGCCGAGCCTTGCTCCACCTTTTCCACCGAATCGGAAATCAGTTGTTTGATTTCCTTGGCCGCACCGGCCGAGCGCTGCGCCAATGCACGGACTTCGGTTGCGACCACCGCAAAGCCGCGGCCCTGTTCGCCGGCGCGCGCGGCTTCCACTGCGGCATTCAAGGCCAGGATATTGGTCTGGAAGGCAATGCCATCGATGACGCCGATGATGTCGGAAATACGTGCCGACGATTGCGTGATCGCCTGCATGGTGACGACCACTTGCTGCACCACACGGCCGCCGCTTTCGGCGACATCGCCGGTGCCTTTGACCA
The DNA here is from genome assembly GCF_041475665.2 of Xanthomonas sp. NCPPB 4467. Taxonomy (NCBI): domain Bacteria; kingdom Pseudomonadati; phylum Pseudomonadota; class Gammaproteobacteria; order Lysobacterales; family Lysobacteraceae; genus Xanthomonas; species Xanthomonas sp. NCPPB 4467. Next base: position 851,952 of record NZ_CM191260.1, read on the forward strand.
GTTGATTGGCCTGGCGCGCGTTGTCTGCATTCTGACGCACGGTAGAGGTCAATTCTTCCATCGATGCGGCGGTTTCTTCCAGGTTCGCGGCCTGATGTTCGGTACGTGTGGACAGGTCGGTGTTGCCGCTGGCGATCTCACCGGCGGCGGTATTGATCATCTCGGCCGAATGCTGGATGCCCTGCACGATGCTGGTCAGCTGGATTGCGGTGCGGTTGGCGGCATCGGCCAGGCGGCCGAAGGCACCTTCGTAATGGGATTCCACCCGCTGCGACAGATCGCCGTCGGCAATGGCGGCCATGATGCGGCCGACATCGTCCAGACCGGCATCGGCCTGCTGCATCAGGCGGTTCAAGGCCTGCACCATTTCCGCAAACGCAAACTGATAGCGCGACTGCTCGCCGCGTGCGGAGAAGTCGCCACGCGCGGCGGCATCGGCCAAGCGCGCGATGTCGCTGTTGATCGCCGACAGGTTGCTCTTCACGGTATCCAGCGCTTCGTGCAATGCCGCGCGCTGGCCGGGCAGGCGGCGCATGTCGCGGCGTAGATCGCCGCGGCCGTATTCGCTCATCACATCCATCGCTTCGTTGATCGCGTCCAGATGTTCGAACACCACCGTGTTCACGCCATGCGCCAGGCTGCCGTAATCGCCGGGAAAATCCTCCGGAATGCGGTGCGCGATGTTCTCGCCCTGCTGCAGGCGAATCATGGTCTGCATCTCGCCGTTGAAGCGTTGCAGCTGGTTTTGCATCTGCTGCATGCTGTGCATCAACTGGCCGGTTTCATCGCGCGATTCCACCCGGATGTCGTTGTCGAACCGGCCAGAGGCAATCGCCTCGGCGGTGCGTGAGGCGGCGCGTAACGGTGCGGCCATCGCCGAGGCGATCAACCAGCACAGGCCGATCACCATCGCAACCAGTGCGCCGCCGATCAAGGTCAGTGTGCGCGTAAAGCCCCACGCCTGCACCTGGATGTCTTCGGCGTACACGCCCATCACCAGCACCCAGTTCCAGGCCGGAAACGTCTTGGCATAGCTGATCTTGGGCAGTTGTTCTTTCTTGCCTGGCTTGGGCGCGTCGTAATAGCTGAAGCCATCGCCGCTGTCGATGGCGGTCTTGATGTCGCGATACACATACTGCCCGGCATCGCTCTTGTAATCGGACATGTCGGTGCCGACCGGGCGCTTGGGATGCATCAGGATGCGCATCTGCGGGTCGACAATGAAAAAGTAATCCACGCCATCGTTGGTGCGCATGTCGGCCAGCGTGGTGCGCGCCGCGTCCTTTGCCTGATCGGCGGTCAGCTCGCCGCTTTTGACCTTGTCGGCGTAGTGCTGCATCACCGTCAGGCCCATCTCGACCTCGGTCCTGACGCTGAGTTTGCGCGCCTCGACCAGATCCAGATATTGCAGACGTGCCGCGGCGACTGCGAGCAGGATCACGCCCACAGTGAGTAGCGTGCACAACAGGATGAATTTGCGGGTCAGCGGGAGATTGGCAACATGGCGACGCAACAGGGAGACAACGGGCATGGCAACGGTATCCAGAACGCGCCGCGCAGGGCGCTATGTCATGGATAGCGGCTGATTCACATGCGGGTTGAATACTGATTGCGGCAGCGTCTGCTTATAAAGACGCAATGCCAATGCAACGTAGGAGCGCACCCGGGCGCGATGCGGCGTTACCGATAAAGGCCGCATCGCGCCCGGGTGCGCTCCTACAAGGGCGTGCTGTCGTTAGACAGATCGCAGGCCAAACACATCAATCAACTTGCTTGGTCGATCAATCGCGACGTGCCGCCATCTCCTGAACATCCAGACGTTCGATCGCGCGATACGACGGCGGGCACGCAGTGCGTACCCGCCTTTCACATCAGCTTGCTGCGCAGAAGCCGAACTCGGCCGTTGCACCGGCGGCCAGCGTGCGGTTGAAATCCACGCCACTTGCGCGCAGGGTGCTGCCGCTCTGCGACCACACCACATTCCACGCGTTGTTGACCGTGCCGGCGACCGGCACCGTCACCGACCAGGTGCCGCTGCCGGTACCGGTGTTGGTGACCTGCACGCGGTTGCACGCGCCGCCGCTCCAGCTGCTGTCCACGATGACCTTGGTGCTGAAGGTGCCGGTGCCCGGGGTCGGCGTAGGCGTAGGTGTCGGAGTGGGTGTCGGCGCTGGCGTTGGTGTGGGCGTCGGCGTCGGGGTAGGCGTGGGCGTGGGCGTGGGCGTGGTAGTGCCCACGGTGCCCCACAACGTGCGCAGCAGCGTCATCTTGTCCTGGCGCACGGTGGTCCAGTCGTCGCGCAGGATGCCGCCGGTATCGCCGCTGTTAGGGTTCCACGACCAGTAGAAGCCGTCGTTGATGCCCTTGCTGCGCAGGTACTTCACCAGCGCGTCCTGCCACACCTTGTCGCGTGCATCGCCTTCGCCGTACTTGCCGCCGAACTCGCCGAGCAGCAACGCGTACTTGCCGGCGAACTGGCCGAAGTGACGGTCCCAGATGGCCGGCATGTTGTTGGGGAAGTTGCTGTCGTTGAAGTACGACTGCACGTAGACGTCCGGGCCGTACACGTGCGGCGCCAGCAGCAGACGGTTGGCCGGAATGTTCAACGGGGTGCAGGCCAGCGGTTGCAGGTTGCCGCCCCAGTAGATGCCGCCGTTGGTGGAGCACACCGGGTTATCGGTGATGCCTTCCACCGCGATGATCCACTTCGGCGCCACCGCCAGCACGGCGGCCGAACCGCGCTCGGCGGCCTTGTTCCAGTCGGTGGCGGCGTTGCCGGTGCCCCAGGTGGCGGCGCCGTGCGGCTCGTTCTTCAGATCCAGGCCGAGCACATACGGCACGTTCTTGTAGCGGTTGGCGACAAAGCGCAGATCGGCCAGCCACTGTGCTTCGGTGTAGGAACCGGTGTACCAGAGCTCGGAAATGCCGGCGCAATCGGGGGTGTGGTGATCCAGCAGCACGTACATGCCGCGTGCGTTGAATTCGTTGATCACCTTGTCGAGGATCTGAAGCGAGGTCAGGCCCTGCAGGTCGGCGTTACGGCTGTAGTCGATGCTGCTGGGCATGGTGTCGCTGCGCAGCGTGGCCGGGCAGAACGGCAGGCGCACGGCATTGAAGCCCAGGCCCTGCATCTGGTTGATCATCTCCTTCCAGTTGCGCGCCCACAGGCCATGCATGACATGGTTGCCGGTCTCAAAGCCGAACACGTTGACGCCCTTGAGCTGCACGACCTTGCCGCTGTCGTCGACGATCTTGTTGTTGCTGATGGAATAGCTGAATGCCGGCGCGGCGGCCAGGGCCAGCGCGGTGGCAAGTGCGAGTGTACTTGCGGTCCTGAAAATGGACATGGTGATCTCCCTAGATAACCGAGCTCGACACCCGAGCGCGGTGAGGGGGGCATCTTGGTCTGCGCCCGCGTCGCGCGGCGTGATCGCAGCCACAGAAAGGCGCATTGGCGCACGGATCACAGGCGGGCTGCGGGCGCGGTCGCTTTCCCGCACACTATTGCCGCTGCGCACTGTCCGCAGGCTGTCCTTCTTGTCCCCGGAGTGTCCCCCAATGTCTTTGCTGCGTGCCGAACTGGCGCAATGGCGCGCTTCTCCCGCGCGCGAACTGATGGCCGGTGCGGTCGCCACATTTGCCTTGATTCCCGAAGTGATTGCGTTCGCCTTCGTGGCGGGCGTCGATCCGCAGGTCGGGCTGTTCGCCTCATTCGTTATCGGCATCGTGATTGCGTTTTGCGGCGGACGCCCGGCGATGATTTCTGCTGCGGCCGGATCGGTGGCGCTGGTGGCCGCACCGCTGGTGGCGGCGCACGGGTTGCCGTATCTGCTGGCGGCCGGGCTGCTGGCCGGCGCGGTGCAGATCCTGTTCGGGCTGCTGCGGTTGGGCGTGTTGATGCGCTTTGTCAGCAGTTCGGTGCGCACCGGGTTCGTCAATGCGCTGGCGGTGCTGATCTTCGCCGCGCAGCTGCCGCATCTGCTGGGCGCCAACCTCACCACCTGGGCCATGCTCGGTGTGGGTCTGGCGATCATCTACGGGCTGCCGCGCTTGCGCGTGCCCGGCCTGTCGGCGATTCCCTCGCCGCTGCTGTGCATCTTGTTGCTGACCATCGCCGGCAGCGCCCTGCACCTGCCGCTGAAGACCGTGGCCGATCTGGGCAAACTGCCCAATGCGCTGCCGTTCCTGCAATGGCCGGCGGTGCCGATGACGCTGGAAACGTTGCGCATCATCGCCTTGCCCGCATTGGCCATCGCCATGGTGGGCCTGCTCGAATCGCTGATGACCGCGCGGGTGGTCGACGAACTTACCGATACCCCCAGCAACAAGAACCGCGAATGCACCGGGCTGGGCATCGCCAATACGGCCGCCAGCCTGTTCGGCGGCATTGCCGGCTGCGGCATGATCGGCCAGACCGTTGGCAACGTGAAGTACGGCGGCCGTGGCCGGCTGTCGACCTTGTTCGCCGGCGTGTTCCTGCTGATCCTGATGGTGTTGCTGAAGCCGTGGGTATCGCAGGTGCCGGTGGTGGCCTTGGTGGCCATCATGGTCATGGTGTCGGCCGAGACCTTCGACTGGCGCTCGCTGCGCACCGTCATCACTCACCCGCGCACCTCCAGCGTGGTGATGCTGGCCACGGTGGCGGTGACCCTGGTGACCCACAATCTTGCTGCCGGCGTGGCGGTGGGCGTGGTGCTGAGCGGGGTGTTCTTTACCTTCAAGGTGGCCGGGCTGCTGCAGATCGCCCACACCGATGGCGCAGATGACGTGCGCACCTACAACGTGCGCGGGCAGGTGTTCTTCGCCTCGGCCGATGTGTTCATCGACGCCTTCGACGCGCGCGAGGTGCCCGGCCGCGGCGTGGTGATCGACGTGAGCCGCGCGCATTTCTGGGATATCACCGCCGTGGCGGCGCTGGACAAGGTGGTGCAGCGGTTGCGGCATCACGATCTGGACGTGCAGGTCAAGGGCCTGAATGCCGGCAGCCGCCGGCTGATGCAGCGGCATGCACTGGGCGAGGACGCGCTGGAATCCGCGCTGCCCTGAGCAATCAAGGACAGCCGTCCCCGCGGGCGTCGCGGGCGTTTGTGTCTGCTGCCAGCGGCGGCTGCCCGCGCGCTGAGCGTGGCCGGCCACCCGACCTCAAGTTTGCGGTTGGGGCGCCGATGCACCGGTATCGTGACTGTCGGTCGTTGTCGTGAAGCCTGCGCGTTGCCACACCAGTTGTCCGCCAGCCCGCCGTGTGCGGCAAGGCGTTCCTGCGCCTGCGTACCGGCTGCGCGATCAATGAGCGCCACGCCGTTGCTGGAACGGATGGTGGATATGACCGCCATCCGCGATGCCGATCTGCTCGATCTGAGCCTGTTGCGCACCATGCGCGAGCTCTGCGCTGCCGAAGAATTGTCGCTGCTGCGCATCGCCCCGGATGGCCGCACCATGGCCGAAACCCGCCTGCACGACGACGGCCGCTTGTCGTTGACGGTAGCCGAGCTCAAGGACGCGCAGATGCGTGCCCAGCTGGCCGACGTGCATGGCCCCGGCGACGTGCTGCACCTGCACCAGGATGGCCAGGCGCTATTGGTCTATCCGATGATGGAAGCGCGCGGTATCCGCACCTGCCTGCGGGTGGGCGGTGCACGCGCGCCCGGTGTTGCAGAACAGGCGATGCTGCAGGGCTTTGCGCGCTTCTTCCAGAATTACCGCAGCCTGCTCGACGACGCGCAGCGCGACGCCTTGACCGGCCTGCGCAACCGCAAGACCTTCGACGATGTGATCCTGCGGCTGTTTGCAGGCGGGGCAGATGTGCCGGCCAACGACAGCAGCTGGCTGGGCATCGTGGATATCGATCACTTCAAGCGTGTCAACGACACCTTCGGCCATCTGTATGGCGATGAAGTGTTGCTGCTGGTGGCGCAGTTGATGCAGCGCGCGTTCCGCCAGGACGATCTGCTGTTCCGATTCGGCGGCGAAGAATTCGTGATCGTGCTGCGTGGCGTGGAGCGCGATGTTGCGGTCAGCCTGTTCGAGCGCTTCCGCCTGGCCGTTGCCGAGCATGTGTTCCCGCAGGTCGGGCAGGTCACGCTCAGCACCGGTATCGTGGAGCTGACCGGCGGGCGCATGATCAGTCAATTGCTGGATGAGGCGGACAAGGCGCTGTACTGGGCCAAGCAGCACGGCCGCAATCGCGCCGTGGTGTACGCCGAACTGATCGCCAGCGGGCAATTGCTGCAGACCACGCAACAGACCGGCAGCGTGGACCTGTTTTAAGCGCGCATCGCGCTCGCACTACCGCGTGTAGACGTGCCGACAGCTGCTGCAGCCCAGCGCGGCCATCGCAGGCGGCCATCCCGCGACATGCCGCCGCCTGCACGCGCGGGTGGCTACACTCCAGGGCGGTCTGATATCTGGGGTATGCAATGAAGCGACTTGCCGTGGGACTCTTGGCAATGGCGGTCTCGACCGCGCTGATGGCGCAGGCGCCGACCTTCGATGGCGCGCGCATCTCGCGCGACGTCAAGGAGCTGGCCTCCGATGCCTACGAAGGCCGCGGCCCGGCCACTGCCGGCGAAGAAAAAACCATCGCCTATCTGAGCAAGCAGTTCGCCGACGCGGGCCTGCAGCCCGGCGGCGATCTCAACGATGGCAAGCGCCTGTGGACCCAGGCAGTGCCGTTGCGCCGCGCCGCTATCGTCGGTACGCCGACGCTTGCGCTGACCAATGCCGGCAAGCCGCAGGCGCTGACGCAAGGCAAGGAGATCGCCATCCGCGCCGCGCTGGATGGTTCGTCCAAGGTCGACATCGCCAACGCGCCGCTGGTGTTCGTCGGCTATGGGGTCAAGGCGCCGGAGCGCGATTGGGACGACTTCAAGGGCGTGGATCTGAAAGGCAAGATCGCGGTAGTGCTGATCAACGACCCGGACTTCGACACCGGCAAGGGCGCCTTCGATGGCGCCGGCATGACCTATTACGGTCGTTGGACCTACAAGTACGAAGAAGGCGCACGTCAGGGCGCGCTCGGCGTGCTGGTGGTGCACGAAACCGCGCCGGCCTCCTATGGTTGGGACACCGTGGCCAGCTCCAATACCAACAGCATGTTCGACGTGGTGCGCGACAAGCCGCGCGCCGCGCATGCCACCGTGGAAGGCTGGATCCAGCGCGATCTGGCCACCGCGATGTTCAAGCGCGCCGGGCTGGATTTCGATGCGTTGAAGAAGCAGGCGCAGACCCGCGGCTTCAAGCCGGTCGAGCTCAAGGGCCAGGGCCTGAGCGCCAGCTACCAGGTCAAGTCCGACGTGATCACCTCGCACAACGTGGTCGCGCGCCTGGAAGGCAGCAAACGCCCCGATGAGACGCTGATTTACAGCGCGCACTGGGACCATATCGGCGTGGGCAAGCCGGACGCGCGTGGCGACACCATCTTCAACGGCGCGCTGGATAACGCCAGCGGCACGGCGGCGTTGCTGGAACTGGCGCGCGGGTTTGCCAGCGGGCCCAAGCCGGAGCGCTCGGTGGTGTTCCTGGCCGTCACGGCCGAAGAAAAGGGCCTGCTGGGCTCGGAGTTCTACGCCTCCAAACCGCTGTATCCGCTGGACACCACGGTGGCGGTGATCAACATGGACGGCATGAGCCCGTTCGTGCCTTCGCGCGATTTCGGCATCTATGGCACCGCCAAGCTTGAATTGCTCGATCAGCTCAAGACCGTGGCGGCGCAATCCAAGCTGAGCTACACGCCCGACCCCAAGCCGCAGGCGGGCTATTTTTTCCGCTCCGATCATTTCTCCTTCGCCAAGCGCGGTGTGCCGGCGCTGTCGTACGCGGCCGGGCAGGATTGGGAAGTGGGCGGCATTGCTGCAGGCAAGGCGGCGTCGGACGACTACACCGCCAAGCGCTATCACCAGCAAGGCGATGAGTGGAAGCCGGATTGGACCTTCGCCGGTGCCGCGCGCGATCTGGGCGTGCTCTACACGCTGGGCCAGCAGTTGGCCGATTCGCGCCAGTGGCCGAACTGGAGCGGCGATTCGGAATTCCGCGCCACCCGCGATGCCAGCGAAGCAGCGCGCAAGTAACAACGGCTAGCCAAACTCCGTCGTGGCGGTCAGGCGGCGTTGTGGGCGCTCTCGGCGGCATCCATGCCGCCAAGGGTCCCGCGACGGTCAGCGGGCAAGGGCCAGTCGCGTTGATCGGTGTCCAGGGTTTCGGCACAGCAACCAGCAATCCTCGAAATAGCGCGACGCGATGGTTTCGTTCTTCAACAAAACTACCGACAAATTTTCTGGTGCGGTGTCCTGACCGCTTGCGGGACCGTTGGCGGCATGGATGCCGCCATCGAGCCCCCATGGACGGGTTTACGGCGTGTCCCGCGAGCGGTGAGGGCGCCGCGCACTCGAATCACCAAGCGTTCGATCGCATCTGAACGTCGCACCGCCTCAAAATCCGGTTGTCTCAAAACACTTGAAGTGCGCAGGACGCAGCGTTCACAGCCTGCACGACGTCGCTGCAGGAGCCGTATCGCTTATTCCCATCGACCATGAGGTGGCCGTGCCTTTGCATTTCGGTCAGCGTCATTGCCATGAACTCCAGCGCCAGTACAGTGGCGCTGCAACCGATTGCATTTCCTGGCACATCATTTGCAGTTGCCTGACTTTAAAGCGGGGCACGCTGCCCGTGACAGCGCGCCTCTCAGGCTGCAATCTGTTGGGGTTGCGTTCGGTCGTTACCGCGTAGTCTGCCGCGCGGTCCTCGTCGGGAGGGGCGAAGACTGCACGATGGCCTTCGTTTCCTTTAACGGTCGATTCTTTAGGATGAGCCGCGACGTCGCGTCGCCGCCAGGAGAGTTTGTGCATCGGAGTGGTTTCATAGCTGCCAATACCGCGACCTGGTCGCACGCCGCCGGGCACCTTGCCCGTGCGATGCGCTTTGCAAGATCGCTACGCGTGGCGGGGATGGACCTCCCGCTGCAGTCCGCACTGTCGCACGCGTGCGACGGGCAGCCTTGATGGACGGCACCGTGACCCTTCCCCCCGCACCAACCGCACTCCCCCCCACCTCCGCCCTCGACGCCGGCCAGCCCACGCTGCCGCCGGAAGCGCCGTTGGCGATGCCCGAACAGAACCTGCGCCAAGGCAGCCTGCAGGTGCCCCATCAGCGCACCTCGCCGGTCGGTATCGGCGTGCGCCGTTTCTATTTGATCGGCGGCACCTTCGCCACCACCGCCATCGCGGTGTGGGTGATGCTCAGCGTGCTGTGGCCCGACGGCGTCAGCGTGCTGGAAGGCTGCCTGCTTGGCCTGTTCGTGCTGCTGTTCGCGTGGATCGCGATGTCCTTTGCCAGCGCCGTGGCCGGTTTCATCACCGTGGTGGCGCGCGCCGGGCGCAAGCTCGGCATCGACCCCGAGCAACCGCTGCCCACGCTAAGTTCGCGTACCGCGTTGTTGATGCCCACCTACAACGAAGACCCGCGCCGCCTGCTGGCCGGCCTGCAGGCCATCTACGAATCGGTGGCCGAAACCGGCCAGCTGGAGCACTTCGACTTCTTCGTGCTCAGCGACACCACCCGCGATCACATCGGGCGCGCCGAAGAACTGGTCTACAACGAGCTGTGCGACCGCGTCGACGGGCATGGCCGCATCTTCTACCGCCGCCGCGCCGACAATGCCGCGCGCAAGGCCGGTAACGTGGCCGACTGGGTGCGCCGCTTCGGTGGCAGCTACCCGCAGATGCTGATCCTGGACGCCGACAGCGTGATGACCGGCGACACCATCGTACGGCTGGTCGCCGGCATGGAAAACAACCCGGACGTGGGCCTGATCCAGACCCTGCCGGCGGTGGTCAACGGGCAGACCCTGTTCGCGCGCATGCAGCAGTTCGGCGGCCGCGTGTACGGGCCGATCATCGCCTTCGGGGTGGCCTGGTGGCATGGCGCCGAGAGCAATTACTGGGGCCATAACGCCATCATCCGCACCCAGGCGTTCGCCGATCACGCCGGCCTGCCGTCGTTGCGCGGGCGCAAGCCGTTTGGCGGGCATGTGCTCAGCCACGATTTTGTGGAAGCGGCGCTGATGCGCCGCGGCGGCTGGGCCATGCACATGGTGCCGTACCTGCAGGGCAGCTACGAAGAAGGCCCGCCCACGCTCACCGACCTGCTGATCCGCGACCGCCGCTGGTGCCAGGGCAACCTGCAGCACGCCAAGGTGGTGAGCGCCAAGGGCCTGCACTGGATCAGCCGCATGCACATGCTGATCGGCATCGGCCATTACTTCACTGCGCCGATGTGGGGCATGTTGATGCTGATCGGCATTGGCATTCCGCTGGCCGGCGGCGGCATCGACCTAGCCGGCGACCTGCCGTTCTCGCCTGCGCGCTACTGGCACGGCAGCAGCCAGGGCAATGCGATCTGGATCTTCATCTGCACCATGTTCGTGCTGCTGGCGCCCAAGCTGTTGGGCTACATCGCGTTGCTGCTCAACCCGCGCGAGATGAAGGCCTGCGGCGGCGCCATCCGCGCGCTGCTGAGCATCCTGCTGGAAACCGTGCTGGCCGCGCTGATGGCGCCGGTGGTGATGTACCTGCAGTCGCGCGGCGTGTTCGAAGTGCTGGCCGGCAAGGATTCGGGTTGGGATGCGCAGGTGCGCGACGACGGCAAGCTGTCGTGGCCGGCGCTGTTGCGCAGCTATGGCGGGCTGACCGTGTTCGGCCTGTTCATGGGCGCGGTGGCGTACACCGTCTCGCCGTCGCTGGCGGCCTGGATGTCGCCGGTGATCGTGGGCATGGCGTTGTCGATCCCGGTGGTGGCGCTGACTTCGCTGCGTCGCAGCGGTCTGGCGCTGCGCCGTGCGGGCATCTTCTGCATCCCCGAAGAACTCGACCCGCCCAAGGTGCTGGTGCGTGCGTCGGAACTGCGCCGCGCCGCCGCGCTGGAACCCTCACTGATCTGAGTAGGCGCCTGCTGGGCCGGTTGAACCCAGCCCGCTGCGGCCGCTGCGCGCCAACCACGCGGTGTCGCCGCAACCGGGCGCTGCACCGGCAGCGTCTGCATTGCCGCAGGGCGCGGCCCGCGTGCAGCACATGGCCGGCAACTCGCCGCACGCCCTGAGTGATCGGCGCGTTCGAGTCCAGGTGATCGGGAAGTGACCGGCGCGCAAGGCATAATGCCCGGCCCCCAAGCGGAGCTGGATGATGCTGGAAGTGATCGAACGCGAGACCGGACCCAACCCGCAGTGGACCGTGCTGTGGTTGCACGGCCTGGGCGCCGATGGCAGCGACTTCGCGCCGATGGTGCCGGAACTGGTGCGCCCGCAGTGGCCGGCGCTGCGCTTCGTGTTCCCGCATGCGCCGATCCGCCCGATCACCATCAACAACGGCGTGCGCATGCGCGGCTGGTACGACATCGTCGGCATGGATTTCGCCAGCCGCGCCGACAAGGCGGGCATCGCCGAATCGGTGGCCCAGGTCGAAGCCTTGATCGCCCATGAGCAGGCCCGCGGCACGCCGCCCGAGCGCATTCTGCTGGCCGGGTTCTCGCAAGGCGGCGCGGTGACGTTGGCCGCGGGCTTGCAGCGCAGCGTGCCGTTGGCCGGGCTGATCGCGCTGTCGACCTACCTGCCGGACCCGGCGGCGGCCGCCAGCCAGTTGCAGCCGGCTGCCATCCGCCAACCGGTGTTCATGGCGCATGGCAGCGCCGACCCGGTGGTGCCGTTCGCCGCCGGCCAGGCCAGCATGCAGGCCCTGCGCACGCTCGGCTTTGCCCTGGAATGGCAGACCTACCCGATGGGCCATCAGGTCTGTCTGGAAGAAATCGAAGCGCTGCGCAACTGGATGCAGGCGCGCTTCACCGCCGCCTGAGCCCATGGCCACCGGCGCCCCGCAGATCACCTGGATGCCGGACCTGTGCCGGCTGCCGCGATTGGGCGCCATGTTGGGCTTGGCCGAGCTGGTGGTGCTGGTGGTGACCCTGGTGCCCGACGCCGGCGCCGCGCGCAGCCTCACCTTGTCGCGCTTCGTCTCGGCCAGCGGCCTGGCGTTATGGCTGGCGCTGGCGGTCACCGTGTTGCTGTGCGTGCTGCGGCCGGGGCTGTCGCGGCTGCCGCCCAAGCTGGGTGGGCTGGCCGCGCTGCTGATCGCCGCGCTGGTGGCGATGCTGGGCGCCGGCATCGTGCACGCGCTGTATGCCGTACTGGAGCAGGCGCCGCTTGGCCCATTGGTCGGCTTCTGGCGCTTTACCCTGGGCAGCGCGGCCACGGTGGTGCTGATCACCGCGCTGGCGCTGCGCTATTTCTACGTCAGCGACCGCTGGGAAGCGCAGGTGCAGGCCAACGCGCGTGCCGAGGCCGATGCCTTGCAGGCACGCATCCGCCCGCACTTTCTGTTCAACAGCATGAACCTGATTGCCAGCCTGCTGCGGCGCGACCCGGTGGTGGCCGAGCAGGCGGTGCTGGATCTGTCGGATCTGTTTCGCGCCGCGCTGGGCGCCGGCGAAGGCCTGTCCACCTTGCGCGCCGAATGCGAGCTGGCCGAGCGCTATCTGGCCATCGAGTCCTTGCGCTTGGGCGAGCGCCTGCAGGTGCGCTGGCACCGCCAGGAGCCATTGCCGTGGCAGCTGCCGATGCCGCGCCTGGTGCTGCAGCCGCTGGTCGAAAACGCGGTGCTGCACGGGGTCTCGCGCATGCCCGAGGGCGGCACGCTGTATCTGTCGCTGCGCCAGCGCGGCAGCCAGTTGCAGATCCGCATCGTCAACCCGGCCCCGCAACCGGGAACCCAGCTGCCGCTGCTTGCCGGCGCCGGGCATGCGCAAGCCAGCATCTCGCACCGGCTGGCGTTTCAGTTCGGTGCCGGGGCACGGATGGCGGCCAGCTGGGCTGAAGGCTACTATGCCTGCGAGATCACATTGCCGCTGCCGTGACGGGGAGTTACTGCAGCGAGGGGGATGTCCATGACGGCCACGCAAGTGCGGGTGCTGATCGCCGATGACGAGCCACTGGCGCGCGAGCGCCTGCGCATGCTGCTGGGCGAGCATCCGCAGGTCGAGGTGATCGGCGAGGCCGAAAACGGCCAGCAGGTGCTGCAGCAGTGCCAACACCTGCACCCGGATCTGGTGTTGTTGGACATCGCCATGCCCGGCGTCGACGGCCTGGAAACCGCGCGGCTGCTACGCCAGAGCCAGCCGCCACCGGCGGTGGTGTTCTGCACCGCCTACGACCAGCATGCCTTGTCCGCCTTCGACGCCGCCGCGCTGGATTACCTGATGAAACCGGTGCGCCCGGAACGCCTGGCCGCCGCCTTGGAAAAAGTGGCCACGTTCCTGGCCGGGCGCGCACCCGGCGCCGCACCGCGGCCATTGCGCACCCATCTGTGCGCGCGCCTGCGTGGCAGTCTGCGGCTGATCGCCATTGGCGATATCCGCTACCTGCAGGCCGAAGAGAAGTACGTCATCGTCCACCACACCCGTGGCGAGGACTTGATCGAAGAGTCGCTCAAATCGCTGGAAGACGAATTCGCCGAACGGCTGGTGCGCATCCATCGCAATTGCCTGGTCGCCCGCGACGAACTGGTGGAACTGCGCCGCAGCGGCGATGGCCAGGTGCACGCCGTGCTGCGCAACGTGCCGCAGACCCTGGAAGTGAGCCGGCGCTGCGTGGCCAGCCTGCGCGATCAACTGCGTCATGTATGAGTTACCGGTCCGGTCCGCGATAATGGCCGGATGACCACGCTCCGCATCGCCACCCGCAAAAGCCCGCTCGCCCTTTGGCAGAGCGAACACGTCGCCGCCGCGCTGCGCCAGCACCATCCCGGTCTGGAGGTGGTGCTGGTGCCGATGAGCACCCGCGGCGACGAAGTACTGGACCGCTCGCTGGCGGCGATCGGCGGCAAGGGCCTGTTTCTGAAGGAACTGGAGCTGGCCATGCTGCGCGGCGAGGCCGATTGCGCGGTGCATTCGCTCAAGGACGTGCCGATGGAACTGGACGATCCGTTCGTGCTGCCGGCGATCCTGGGCCGCGGCGATGCGGCCGATGCGCTGGTGTCCAACCTCTACGCCAGCCTGCAGGCACTGCCGCTGGGCGCGCGGGTGGGCACCTCGTCGTTGCGGCGCCAGGCGCAGTTGCGCGCCGCGCGCCCGGACCTGGAACTGATCGACCTGCGTGGCAACGTCAACACGCGTCTGGCCAAACTCGACAACGGCGGCTACGACGCCATCGTGCTGGCCTGCGCCGGCCTGCAGCGGCTGGGTCTGGACGCGCGCATCAGTGCGCGGCTGGACGCGCCGCAATGGTTGCCGGCACCGGCCCAGGGCGCGGTGGCGGTGGAATGCCGCGGCGACGATGCGCGCATCCACGCGCTGCTGGCCGTGCTGGATGCGCCCGCCACCCGCGTCTGCGTGGAAGCCGAGCGGGCGATGAATCGCGCGCTGCACGGCAGCTGCCACGTACCGGTGGCCGCGTTCGCCACCTGGGAAGGCGAGGGGCTGTACCTGCAGGGCATGGTCGGCAGCGCCAGCGATGGACGCCTGATCCATGCCGATGCGCACGGCAGCCCCGAGGACGCCGAAACGCTGGGCCGCCGCGTCGCGCAAGGCCTGTTCGACAAGGGCGCCGCCCAGCTATTGGCCGAGCTGTAACGCCGATTCGCGGCCGCATCGTAGGAGCGGCCCCGGCCGCGAGGGCTTTATCGATAAACCCGCTCCCGTGACCACCCTCGCCCTACAACCGCTCAACCGCCCAATCGCTTACTTGAACGTGTACACCAGGTTCACCGTGGTCAGCGTGTCGGTCTTCTTGTCGCCGTCGCTGACCTCGCTGTTGTGGCGCATCTGCCAGGCGGCCTTGAGCGCGAAGTGCGAGTTCATGCTGACCTGCACGCCGAAATCGTTCTGCGCGTAGGTGTTGTATTCGCCAGATTCCACCAGCAGCGTGTTGATCAGGTCGGTGTTGTCGGTGACGGTGTACTTCAGATCGAACACGCCGCGCCCGATCAGGCCGGTCTCGTTGCGGTCTTCGTCGCTGTTGTGCGCGCGGCGGATACCCGGGCCGACCTGCGCGTCCAGATAGAACCGGTCGGCATTGATCAAGCGCGTGCCGTAACCGATACCGAAGGTGGCCAGCCGATCGTAGGTGGCGAAGTCGTCGTGCTCGTAGCGGCCGGTGGCGGTGAGCTGGCGGTGCTCGCCCAACTGCAACGCGCTGCCGGCGCTGCCGGTGTAACGCTCGGCGGTGGTCTGGCGCTCGCGTTCGGTGCTGCCGTCGTCGTTGGTATTGGTGTACTCCGAGCTCGAACGCAGCGCGGTGGCATCCAGGCTGTGGATCCAGTCGCCGTCGGTGTAGCGCAGGCGCACACGGCCGTTGAGGCTGTCGGTGGTGCTGTTGCCGTGGGCAGCGGCATAGCCCAGCTCGCCGCTGCTACCGCCCCAGGGGGACGGCATGAGCGCAGCGGCAGGGTCCACCGGCGTCGGTGCAACTGCCTGGGCCCAGACGGTGGGCGTGATCAACAACAAAGGCAGCAGGGCAGACAACGGGGCACGGCGGGGCATGGGCAGCTCGCTTGAGGGCAGGGCGGGAGGGTGAAAGCGATTTCATGATAACGGACTGTGCGGCACGTCATGACCCGGTGAACGCCGCGCTTCATTGGCGGTTCTGGCGCTGACGGCAGATGACGTGCTGTCGTGTTCGGTTTCGAGTGACGCGCAGCCCCGTGCACGGCGTCCTCGCGACCGGCGCAACCCGATCAACCGGGACGGGCCGTGTTCTGCACCAGAGTGCATAGCGGCGCTCACCCCGTCGCGCGAAGAACCGGACATAATCGGCGCATGGACCGCTATGAACGTATCAACTCCCTGCATCGCCTGCTCAAGTCGGCGCGCTACCCGGTTACGGTGGCGCGGCTGCAGGATGAGCTGAGCTGCTCCCGCGCCACCGTGTATCGCGACCTGGCATTTCTGCGCGATGCGCTGATGGCGCCGGTGGAAGGCGATGGCGAATCGGGCTTTCGCTATCTGTCCGGCGAAAGCGATCGCTTCGAGCTGCCCGGCCTGTGGCTGAGTTCGGAAGAACTGCACGCCCTGCTGGCGTCCCAGCAATTGCTCGCGCGCACCGGCGGCGGGGTGTTGTCCTCGATGCTGGCACCGTTGCAGCAGCGCATCGAAGGGCTGCTGGCGGCGCAGGCCGGCGTCTCGCAATGGCCGGTGGACCGGGTGCGGGTGATTCCGCATCGCGGCCGCAAGCTGGACGAAGCCAGCTTCCGCACCGTGGCCTCCGGGGTGCTGGAGCGCAAGCAGCTGAGCTTCGATTACCGCGCGCGCTCCACCGACGAATCGACCAAGCGCACCGTGTCCCCGCAGCGCATCACCCATTACCGCGACAACTGGTACCTGGATGCCTGGGACCATGGCCGCGATGGCGTGCGCAGCTTTGCGGTGGACCGCATCAATCATGCGCGCCTGCTCGATACCGCCCCGCGCGATGTGCCCGACAGCGAGCTGGATGAGCAGCTGGCCGCCAGCTACGGCATCTTTTCGGGCGCACCCAAGGGCTGGGCGACCATCGTGTTCAGCGCCAAGGCCGCGCGCTGGGTGGCCGACGAACACTGGCACTCCAAGCAGCAGGGCCGCTTTCTGCCCGACGGCCGCTATGAACTCAAATTGCCGTACAGCAACTCGCGCGAGCTACTGATGGACGTGCTGCATTACGGCTCGGACGCGGAAATCGTCGAACCCGTCTCGCTGCGCGAGCAGACCAAGGCACTGCTGTCGCTGGCGCTGAGCAATTACGACTGAGCTTGGCCGACCGTTGGGTCGTTGTGCGTGGGGATGTGGTCCATCACGCCCAACACTTGAATTAAGCCGACCTGCGAAGCGACGTCGGCTTGAATGAATTGTCAGAGCCCACCCAGCCAAGACTCAAGTTTTGGGAACACCACCGAAAACGCACCCTGCCAATCGTCCCCCGGCCCGTACCCATTGGGGTCAAATTGAACGACGGGATTGCCGTGTGTAGCCAAGTCTATGCAGTAGTGGATGGCGCAGCCAACGTGGAGGATGGGAAGCAGGTGCTTGGGCCAAGCCCATCCTGGATCTTCTGGGTCTGACTGACTGAAGATGCGGTAGAGGCTCAGCGCAGTGTCACCTTGATCCGTGACGTGCCCAGATCCCAGACCGAGCAGCCCATAATCTGATCCGAAGCCTCCATTGCCACGTTCGGCATATAGCTCAACGAGCTCAAGTGGCAACGGATAACCAATCGTTGCCTCTACCTCAGCGATCTCTTGTTGTGCGGGTGCAGGATGCTTCACTTGGACGCTAACGTTTGACGTAAGGTGCGGCCGGAGCCGCGAGGCGGGGTAGGGAATTTACAAACGCAGCTTGCAAATCGGCCCTCTCGACGGAGTTATTCGCCACGGGGACTACCAAAACCGCCACCATGGCTTTGAACTTGCGTCGGAATGGTTTGAAGTCTCTCCTATAATCGTGTTGCCATCTTCCCCATAAAACTCGCCTTCATCACCCTGAACTTTGGCAGAAAGTTGCGTGGCGATGAGGCTCATTTTTCTAAGAATCTCTTCATCCGGGTTCTTTGCTATGACGTTGCCGAGGTTATGCCAAAGCCAAGCCATATTCCCTTGTTGTCCGTGTTTGGAGTAGCCGACCCACACAGACATGCTTGGATCTTCCATTCTCAGAACAGCCCCTTCGCCAACTGTTGCTTCAGCGTGACCATCCAGGCGCATTTCTGAGTCAGACCGAACAAACTCAAGCCATTCCTCAAAGGCAATATCAGGCCCCTCATCGAACCAATTTTATTTGCGGGTAATGTGGACCTCATATCCCATGGCTTCGTAGTGGCTAACGCTGGAAAAAAGCCGCGTGCCGCAGGCGCGTCGGCTTGATTGACTGGTTAGGCCGAGACGGCCCAACGAAGATAGCCGGCAGGGCTGGCGAGCCAGCAGGCTGATTGTCTTGTGCTGCGTCCGATGCAGAGCTTGCCACGTCGACCGTCCGATGAGGAGACCTGCCAAGTGTCAGCTGGCGGATTGGTTGGTGCAAGCGGCGGCGTCGTGCCGAAGAAGAAGCCACACGCCTAACGTTTGACATGAGAAGCTCGCTCCGGCTTGCTGGGGCGGGTCCTCTCGATGTAGGGGGTTAGGCATCTGCGGGGCGCGGCGGGAGCGACTTGTTGAGTAGCTCCATGTGCGTTAGCGCCTGCGCAAGGAGCTCAGTCCACTTCTTGTGGGCTTCAAACGCAGACTTGAAGTCGGGTGGATGAGTATCTGAGACTAGCGAGAAGAAAGAGCCACCAGCCATCGTGGCTACCTTCGTGCCAGGCGGAAGCTTAGACGCCCGCGCGCTCATGTCTTCTGAAACAACAGATTGAATTGCGGCGCCGCAGCGGTCCTTGAGTGCTTTTGTAGTGCGTAGCACCTCCGCGTAAACCTTGGTACAGAAGTGGTCTACTTCGGTGGGCGTAGGAATCTTGCCTTTGTGAATCACGGCATTGCGAAACTCAACTATCTTCTTGCTCGGCGAGTAGGCTGTGCCAAGTACAAGACGATGCATCGTGAGAAAGGCACCCAGCTGACGTTCAGACTGGCGAGACATCTCTGAAAATACCGCTTCTATGTCTGATGCTGGCAGCCCTTGATGGATAAGCATCGTCCGCGTGCAGAACTCAAAGAATCGCTCTAAAGCTGCAGAGAAGCTCGCGGCTGCTTCCAGCGTGAAACCTGCCGCCAGTGCGGTAGCACCAGACTCAAGCAACACCTCAAACTTGAGGCTCTGAAGCATTAGCATTGAATCGTGCCCACGAGAGCATCTGATGGGCGCTAGCCTGTCCTCGTAGTAGGGCACAAAGATTGGCTCGAAACTGGGATGTCCGAGCTCTTGCTGGCATGACATGCAGGATGCGAAGACTCGCATGGGGGGCTTCCAGATGCCTAACGCTTATTCGGTACCTCAAACCCCAGGCGGTCCACCTGTTCGCGCAGCTGCGGCACGCGCTTGATTTTGTCGGTGTAGATGGAATAGTCGTCGCGCATCTTGTTGACCAGCGTGCGGTACTGCTCGCGGCTCATGTCCGGCTTGCGCGAGAAGATCCAGGCCAGGTCGCGGCCCGGGTAGGAAATCAGCATCCACGAGCCATCCGGTGCGATTTCCAGGATGCGCTGCTTGGCCGGGACCACCTTGTAGAACCACACCCGCCAGTCGCGGTTGCCGCTTTCCGCATCCACCGACGCACGCGCGCTGACTTCCTTTTCCGGCTCGCCGAAACCATCGCGATACAGATAGCGCACCGCCACCTTGCCGTCTTCGTCCAGGGTGTACTCGTCGCGGCTGGTGACGTGCCCGCGCTCTACCGGATTGGGCATGCGCGCAATCACGTACCAGGTGCCCATGATCTTGGACAGATCGATCGCCGGCTCGGTGGTGGATGTGTCCTTGGCGTGTGCCACAGGCAGGCCAAGGACGAGCAAAAAGGCGAGGGCGATCGTAACAGTCAGGCGCATCGCAACATCACAAAGGGGCAGTAGGAGCAGCACACTACCGCATGCAGGGGGCAAGTTCGCGTCAACGGCCGGGTCTGATGTCGGCGACAGGGTCATCGGCAGGAGATCGTTGCTGGCCGCAGGGCGACGGACGTTGGTCTGGCGCGGCCGGCGCGGCGCAAGGCGGTGGTGCAGAGGGTTGAAAGCCGGCGCGGCTAACTCTCAGCCCTCGCTCCCCAATCCCCAATCCCCGCCTCAACGCACATCCCGCAGCGCCGGACCCGGCACGGCTCAACCTTTCGCCGGCCAGGTCGCAATCGGTGAGATGGACACAGGCAATTCTGCCGGCCTGTCCTGATTCCTTCTGCCACGGAGTGCCGCCATGTCGCATCGTCCTTCTTCTCGTTCCGAACGTCCCGATCCGCGGGTGCTGCGCCCGGTGCGGCAGATCGCCCTGGCCGGCCTTGCCCTGGTGCTGGTGTGGCCGGCGGCGCGCGGGTACAGCGAGTGGATCGGCTGGCTGCCGCTGTGGCTGGTGGGCATGCCGATGCTGGCCTGGTGGAGCCTGCACCGCTTCGCGCTGCCCACGCTGACCCGGCCGGGCGCGCGGCGGGCATTGCCGCGTCGGCGTGGTCCGCAGGCGCAGCGTCGGCGTGCCGCCGCGCGGGCAACGACACCGGCACGGGCGGCCTGACCTTCGGCAGGGGAGGCCAGGCAAAGGGCTGTGTTAGGTTTTCCGGCATTGGTTTTTCCGGAAAAATACATGTCCAAGTTCGCCTCGATCTGCCTGGTCGCCGGCCTGATCACCGCTGGCGCCGTCTCTGCAGAGGAAACCGCTGTGTCCAACGACCCCCACGCCTGGCTGGAAGATGTCACCGGCGCCAAGCCGCTGGACTGGGTCAAGGCCCAGAACGCCAGGACCGAGGCGCGCCTGGCCACCACGCCGGCCTTCAAGCAGATGGAAACCAGCATCCGTGAGGTGCTGGATTCGGACGCCAAGATTCCCGGCGTGCAGAAGATCGGCGAGTTCTATTACAACTTCTGGAAGGACAAGCAGCACGAGCGCGGCCTGTGGCGGCGCACCACGCTGGACGAATACCGCAAGGCCTCGCCCAAGTGGGAGACGGTGCTGGACCTGGATGCGCTCAACAAGGCCGAGGGCGAGAACTGGGTCTGGCACGGCGCCGACTGCCTGCGCCCGGACTACCAGCGCTGCCTGATCGCGCTGTCGCGCGGCGGCGCCGATGCCGACGTCACCCGCGAGTTCGATCTGGCCGGCAAGCAGTGGGTCAAGGACGGCTTCTTCCGGCCCGAATCCAAGGGCGGGCTGGGCTGGATCGACCAGGACACCGTCTACGTCTTCACCGATTTCGGTGCCGGCAGCATGACCAGCTCCGGCTACCCGCGCATTGCCAAGCAGTGGAAGCGCGGCACCCCGCTCAGCGCCGCTGCGGTAGTCTACGAAGGCAAGCCGACCGATATGTACATCGCGGCGATGCACGATGACACCCCCGGGTTCGAGCGCGATTTCGTCAGCCGTACGCTGGCCTTCTACAACGACGAGCTGTATCTCAAGGGCGCCGACGGCAAGCTGGTCAAGGTGGATGTGCCCAATTCGGCCAGCAAGTCGGTCAACCGGCAATGGCTGACGCTGGAGCTGCGCGAGCCGTGGACGGTAGGTGGCAAGACCTACACCGCCGGCTCGCTGCTGGCCACGCGCTTTGACGACTTCATGGCTGGCAAGCGCAGCTTCGATGTGCTGTTCGAGCCCACCGACACCACCTCGCTGGCCGGCGTGGCATGGACCAAGTCGCACCTGGTGTTGAACGTGCTGGAAGACGTCAAGAACCGGCTCAGCGTCATCACCCCGGCGCAAGACGGTTGGAAAAAGAGTGTGTTTGTCGGTGCGCCTGCATTCGGCACGGTCGATGTCAGCGCCGTGGACAGCGACGACAGCGACGCGCTGTGGCTGACCGTCACCGATTACCTGACCCCCACCACCTTGGCCTGGGTCGAGGTGGGCAGCGCGCCGCAGCCGCTCAAGACCATGCCGGCGTTTTTCGATGCCGGCAAGGACAGCATCGAACAGCACTTTGTTATCAGCAAGGACGGCACCCGCGTGCCGTATTTCCTGGTGCGCCCCAAGAACCTCAAGCTCGATGGCAGCGCGCCGACGCTGCTGTATGGCTACGGCGGGTTTGAAATCTCGATGACGCCGAACTATTCCGGCGCCTTGGGCCGCGCCTGGCTGGACAAGGGCGGCGTCTACGTGGTGGCCAACATCCGTGGCGGTGGCGAATACGGCCCGCGCTGGCACCAGGCCGCGCTCAAGCAGAACCGCCACAAGGCTTACGAAGACATGGCCGCAGTGGCCAAGGATCTGGTCGCGCGCAAGATCACCTCCACCAAGCACCTGGGTGTGCAGGGCGGTAGTAACGGCGGCTTGATGACCGGCAACATGCTCACCCAGTATCCGGAGCTGTTCGGTGCGGTGGTGGTGCAGGTGCCGCTGCTGGACATGAAGCGCTATAGCCATCTGTTGGCGGGCGCCTCGTGGATGGCCGAATACGGCAACCCGGATACCGACGACTGGAAGTTCATCCAGACCTTCTCGCCGTATCACCTGTTCGACCCGGGCAAGACCTACCCGCCGGTGATCTTCCTGACCTCCACGCGCGACGACCGCGTGCACCCGGGCCATGCGCGCAAGATGGCGGCCAAGATGATCGAAGCCGGCAAGGACGTGACCTACTACGAGAACATCGAAGGCGGCCACGGCGGCGCAGCCAATAACGCGCAGGCGGCGCATATGTCGGCACTGGCGTATAGCTTCCTGTGGGAGCGCTTGGCCGATTGATCGGTTGGCATATGCTGCGTGATGCGCAGCGCGACACCAGGCCGCCGGCACGATGCAGCGGCCTGGTGGCGTTTGCGATCGAACGAACGTAAACGTGGACGACGCGGAGTGTGATAGATGTTGGGCGTGATGATGAGCTTGGCGGTCGGCGCGTGCGCGGCCGAGAATGCACGCTACGTGCTGCGCGACGATGCCGATGTGCAAGCCCACTTTGTGGCGGTTGCCAGCGGTCCGCACTGGCCGGCGCAGGTGGCCTTGCGGCTCCATTCGTCGCGCACCGGAGGGGACGCATGGTTTTTGCCCTGGAGCGGCGGCAGCGATGACAGCCAGCACCTGGCGTCCACCACCGATGTGACCGCGCCGGGTTGGCAGCCCCCGGATCCCGATGGCGGGCCGCGTGCTTTGGGCGATGTGGGCTACATCGGCACCGATGCGACCTATCGTGTCCTGAATGAGATTCCCCGCGCCGGCATGCCGGCGCCTGCGCATTTCCTGTTGCCCGACTTGCGTGAAGCGCTGTGGTACCGAGGGGCGCCAGGCCAGCGGCAAGCGATTGCACGGCAGTTCTTCGATCTGGACAGCTGCGCTACGCAGTAAGCCGGTGCGGCACGTTGGTGCCAAGTCTTCGCCGCTGAGATTGGCCGCGAGCGATATCAGAAAGGGGTGGAATGAAATTGGACGATCTGGGTCCGCGAATCTGCATTCTGGGACCGTCCAGCAGCGGTAAATCGACCTTGGCGCAGGCGATTGCGCGCAAGCGCGGATGCGCATGCGTGCATCTGGATCAGCTGCATCACTTCCCAAACACTGCCTGGCTACCTCGTCCCAGGCAGGACTTTTCGCGCTTCACGATGCGGCCATTGCCACAGCGCATTGGGTGATGGATGGCAATTACCTGGGGTGCCTGTCGCAGCGTCTGGCACGTGCAACGGGCGTTGTTCTATTGGACATCCCGATGACGACCAGCCTGGTGCGCTATCTGCGCCGAACCTGGTTCGGGAAGCACCGTTGCGGCGGCCTGGATGGCGCCAGGGAGCAGCTGCGTTGGGAGATGCTGCGCCACATCGCGGTCGTCGAACGCAGAAAACGCAAAGACCTCGCGAGGGTGTTCGAGCGCAGCAGCTTGCCGAAGATCGCGTTACTGACGGTGCCGGCGATCGATCAGTTCTATCGCCTTGAAAATTTGTGCCGGCAAGGTCTACGCCAGTGATAGCGGTTCTCAGCGTAGCGTCTTACAAGGAGGCGATTGACCGCGAGGTCGCGCTCACAACGTTTCCTGGATTGCAGTGCTCGTGGCGTCATGTAAGAGGCGTCTACAGACGACGTAACCCACGCGCAATACGCTCCACTGCCTGTTCCAGACGCGGCAGGCTTTGGGTGTAGGCAATGCGCACGTGCTGGTTGGCGCGGTGGAAGCCGAAATCGATGCCGGGGGTAAAGGCGACGTGCTCGGTTTCCAGGAAATGCGCGCAGAACGCTTGGGCGTTATCCGAAAATGCGCTGATATCGGCGTAGAGATAGAACGCGCCTTGCGGTTCGACGGCGATGCCGAAGCCAAGCTGGCGTAGCGCGGGCAGTAGATAATCGCGGCGTTGCTGGAACTGCGCGCGGCGCGCTTCAAAGATGGAGATGCTCTCTGGCGTGAAACACGCAAGCGCCGCGTGCTGCGCGATGGTCGAGGCGCTGATGTAGAGATTCTGCGCGAGTTTTTCCAGCTCGGGCACCGCGTCGGGCGGGGCGATCAGCCAGCCCAGGCGCCAGCCGGTCATGCCGAAGTACTTGGAAAAACTGTTCAAGACGAACGCGCCGTCGTCGACTTCCAGCACGCTATGCGCGTCCAGGCCATAGGTCAGGCCGTGGTAGATCTCGTCCACCACCAGATGCCCGCCGCGCGCACGCAGGGTCTGCGATAACGCAGCCAGTTGCGCGCGCGATAGCACACTGCCGGTGGGGTTGGCCGGCGACGCTACGAGGGCGCCGACGCTGTCGGCGTTCCAGCACGCGTCCACCAGTGCCGGGGTCAGTTGATAGTCGGTGTCCGGCCCGACCGGCACCAGCTGTGCGGCCCCTTCGACCAGGCGCAGGAAGTGCCGGTTGCACGGATACCCCGGGTCGGCCAGCAGCCAGTGTTTGCCCGGGTCCACCAGCAGGCTGCTGGCCAACAGCAACGCGCCCGAGCCGCCGGGCGTGACCAGGATCCGCTCCGGGTCGACGCTGCGGCCATAGCGTTGCGCGTAAAACCCGGCAATCGCCTCGCGCAGTGCGGGCAGCCCGCGTGCGGCGGTGTAGTGGGTATGGCCGGCGGCCAATGCGGCCTGCCCGGCAGCCACGATCGGCGCGGCAGTGGTGAAATCGGGTTCGCCGATTTCCAGGTGGATCACATCGTGACCGGCCTGTTCGAGCGCATTGGCGCGGGCCAGCAGCGACATCACATGGAATGGCGCGATGTCCTGGCTGCGGCGGCTGTAGCCCGACGCGGGCGAAAGCAATGAGTCCATTACGAAGATGATAGACCAGCATGACCTCGGACACATGACGCCCGGCGGCGGGCTCTTCCACACTCGGAGACTGGGATGGCATTGCGTTCATCCAACGGACCCCAATCTGATGAAGCCTGTCCTGACCTTGTTGATCGCCAGCCTGATGACCACATCCGCACCTTCTTTTGCCGCTCTTCCGTCGCCGCCAGACGTCGCCAAGCACCCGCATGTGGTCAAGACGCCGTTTGGCGCCACCCGCAACGACGACTACTACTGGCTGCGCGACGACAAGCGCGAAGACAAGGCGATGCTGGCCTATCTCAACGCCGAAAACGCCTACACCGACCAGGTGATGGCGCCGCTCAAGCCGTTGGAAGACACGCTTTACAACGAGATCGTCGGGCGCATCAAGCAGGACGATGCCAGCGTGCCGTATCGCAAACGCGGCTATTGGTATTACACCCGCTTCGAAGCCGGCAAGGATTACCCGATTCAGGCGCGTCGCAAGGGCAGCATGGAGGCGCCGGAAGAAATCCTGCTGGACGTCAATCAGATGGCGCAGGGCAAGGGCTATTTCAACGTGGGCGAGGCGGAGGTCAGTCAGGACAACCGCATTCTTGCCTGGGCCGACGATGCCATCGGCCGCCGCCAATACACGATCCGCTTCAAGAATCTGGACACTGGCGAGGTCTATCCGGACACCGTGGAGGGCGTCTCCCCGAGCGTGGTCTGGGCCGACGACAACAAAACGGTGTTCTACATCGAAAACGACCCGGAAACGCTGCTCACCGTGCGCGTCAAAAAGCACGTCCTGGGTACTGCGTCCAAGGACGATGCGCTGGTCTACGAAGAGAAGGACGACAGCTTCTACATGGGCGTTGGGCGTACTCGCGATGACAAGTACATCGTCATCGGCGTGGAAAGCACGGTGTCGTCGGAGATGCGGTATGCGCTGGCCGCCAAGCCGGACACCTTCAAGGTGCTGGCCAAGCGCGAGCGCGACGTGGAGTACAGCGCAGAACATTTCGACGGGCGTTGGGTGATCCGCACCAATGCCGATGGCGCCGAGAACTTCAAGCTGGTGACCGCGCCCACCGATGCCACCACGCGCAAGCAGTGGACCGACTGGGTGGCGCACGACGACAACGTCTACATCGAAAACTTCGAGCTGTTCGATGGGTTCACTGCCATCGAAGAGCGCTCCGGCGGGCTGGAGCGCGTGCGTCTGCTCAAGCGCGATGGCAGCCACGAGTACGTCAAGGCCGACGAGCCGGCGTATTCGATGGGCTTGTCGACCAATCCCGAACCGGATACCGCGTGGCTACGCTATAGCTACACCTCGTTGACCACACCGGCGACGACCTACGAACTCAACACCCAGACCGGCGAGCGCAAGTTGCTCAAGCAGCAGCCGGTGATCGGGTACGAGGCGAGCAAGTATGTGACCGAACGCGTCTGGGTCACGGCCCGCGACGGCGTCAAGGTGCCGGTGTCGCTGGTCTACAAGAAAGGCTTCAAGAAGGACGGCACTGCCGCGTTGTTCCAGTACGCGTACGGCAGCTACGGCATGTCGATGGACCCGGCCTTCAATCTGCCGGCGATTAGCCTGCTGGACCGTGGCGTGGTGTACGCCATCGCGCACATCCGCGGTGGCCAGGAAATGGGCCGCAAGTGGTACGACGACGGCAAGCTGCTGCACAAGAAAAACACCTTCAACGATTTCGTCGACGTCACCCGCGGGCTGGTCGCGCAGGGCTACGCCGCGAAAGACCGTGTGGCGGCGTCCGGCGGCAGCGCAGGTGGCTTGTTGATGGGCGCGGTGGCCAACATGGCGCCGCAGGACTATCGCGTGCTGGTGGCGCAGGTGCCATTCGTCGATGTGGTCACCACCATGCTGGACGCCAGCATTCCGTTGACCACCAACGAATACGACGAGTGGGGCAACCCGGAAACCAAGGATTATTACGACTACATGCTGTCGTATTCGCCCTACGACAACGTGCGCAAGCAGGCCTACCCGGCGATGTTCGTCGGCACCGGTCTGTGGGATTCGCAGGTGCAGTATTGGGAGCCGGCCAAGTGGGTGGCCAAGCTGCGCGACGACAACACCGGCAAGGCCCCGATCGTGTTCCGTACCAACATGGAAGCCGGGCATGGCGGCAAGTCCGGCCGTTTCCGCCGGTACCGCGAGTTGGCGGAGTCGTACGCGTTTGTGCTGGATCAGCTGGGCGTCAAGTAGCTGAGGGGCGGGGATTGGGGAGTCGGGAGGTGGGATTGGTTAAAGCGGATGGCTGAGGGTTTGGTGGTTGGTGCAGTGCGTCGGGGTGGTGCGGTCGGTTTCCGCCCTCCGTACTGTGCTTCCGCCTTCCGCCTTCCGCCTTCCGCCTTCCGCCTTCCGCCGTTGCTTTCGCTTGGATTGGTTGCTGTTGCTCTTGCTCCCCGATCGTTTGAAAGCAAGCTGAGCACCGCAGGCACGCTTGGCCGAACAGGCAGCCTTTTCTGGGTGCAGCGAGTTTGGCGTCGTGCCTCGCCTGGCGCGGCTCCCGGGGAACGGTGCAGCTGTGTCACCGAGGCCTCTAACGCACCCGCAGTGCTGCACTAGCAACGCGCAGTCCAGACCACCTTACCCCGCTCTGGTCGTATCATTTGCGCATGACGCGACCGAACCGATTTCGCTGGGCCTGGTGGTTGCTGGCGTATGCCAGCCTGGCGACCGGCATTGTCGGAATCTTTGTGCCGGGGTTGCCGACCACCGTGTTCATCCTGATCTCGGCCTGGGCGGCGTCGCGCGGGTCCGAGCGCTTGCATGGGTGGCTGCTGTCGCATCCGCGCTTCGGGCCGGCGATCGTGGAGTGGCAGACCTATCGGGCGGTCAGTCGCAAGGCCAAGTGGATGGCGACGCTGACGATGACCGTCTGCGCCGGCATCATGCTGTGGTGCGTGCCGGTGTTCTGGGTGAAATGCCTGTCGATCGGCAGCATGGCGGTGGTGGCGATCTGGTTGTGGCTGCGTCCGGAGCCGCCGCCGCGCGCGCTGCAAGCGCCGCACTGAGCGCACGGCAGTCAGGCGGTTCTGGCTATACTTCGGCCCATGAGCATCATGTCCCGACCTTCCGTTCGTCTCGCACTGGTTGGTGCGACCTTTGTCCTGCTTGCCGCCTGCGGTAACAAGGGCCCGCTGGTGATGCCGCAGAAACCGGTGCCGGTGGAAGCCCAGCCCGTGTCGCAGCCGCCGGATGAGCCCACACCTGCGCCTGCGCCGGTGGAGACCGACACCAAGCCCGCATCCACTACCGACCAGCCCGCTAGCAGCGGCAATGAGCGCTGACGGTCGCAGCGAGCGTCTGCGTTTCACCAAAATGCATGGAGCCGGCAACGATTTCGTGGTGCTGGACCTGCGCGACGGTACGCCTCCACCGGACGCTGCGCTGGCCGCACGTCTGGCCGACCGGCACTTCGGGGTCGGCTGCGATCAGATCCTGACCATCGAGGCCCCGCGCAGCGAAGGCGCTGTGGCGGCCTATGGCATCTGGAATTCCGATGGCTCGGCCGCGCGTCAATGCGGCAACGGCGCACGCTGCGTCGCCGCCTGGCTGGTGCGCGACGGAACCGCGCAGGGCGAGCGCTTCATCATCGACAGCCCGGTCACCGCACATGCGGTGGAGCAGGTGGATGCAGGAACCTATTCGGTGGCCATGGGCGTGCCGCAATTCGAGCCCACGCAGATTCCGCTGGCCGGGTTCGCGCACGCGCGCGACGAATACGCACTGCCCGTGCACGGCGAGACGGTGCGCTTTGGCGCAGTGTCGATGGGCAACCCGCATGCCGTGCTGGAGGTGGGGCGTGTCGACGCCGCCCCGGTGGAGCGTGTGGGCACCTTGTTGCAGCAAAACGCCGCCTTCCCCAATTCGGTCAATGTGGGGTTTGCGCAGGTCGTGGACCCCACGCATGTGCGTCTGCGCGTGTTCGAGCGCGGTGTCGGCGAAACGCTGGCCTGCGGTAGCGGTGCGTGCGCGGCGGCGGTGGTGCTGATGCAGCGCGGCCGTGTCGAGCGCGATGTACGCGTGTCGCTGCCCGGTGGCGAGCTGCGGATCCGCTGGCCCGGTGAGGCGCAGGAGGTGGTGATGTCCGGCCCGGCGGTGTTCGTCTTCGATGGAGAATGGAACTGATGAGCGACAACACGGACAAGTTCGGTGCCCACGAGGTCGCAACCTGGTTGCGTCGCCATCCCACCTTTCTCAAGCAATTCCCCGATCTGGCGGTGAGCCTGTTGGTGCCGCGCGACGACGGCCCTACCGCGTCGCTGGCGACCTATCAGCTGGAAGTATTGCGCGACAAGAACCGCGAGCTGTCGCGGCGCCTGCACGAGCTGGGCAGCAATGCGCATGTCAATGAACGGCTGGCGGTGCGCACCCATCAACTCACGCTGGCATTGATGCGCCAGACCACCGCTGCCGACACGCTCAAGGCGATGGCTGCCTCGTTGGCGGAAGATTTCAACGGAGAGCTGGTGCGGCTGGTATTGCTTGCACCGGTCGCCGGGCTGGAAGCCGACTGGCTGCAGGTGATTGCCGCCGACGATGCGCGCCTGGCACCGTTCCGCGATTGTTTGAGCGATGGCGAGCCGATCTGCGGCCGGCTGCAGGCTGAAAAACACGCGCTGCTATATGCCGATCAGGCCGACGTTGTGCAGTCGACGGCGTTGCTGCCATTGCCGGGGATTGGCTTGATTGCGGTCGGCAGCAGCGATGCCAACCGGTTTTATCCGGGCATGGGCACCTTGTTCCTGCGCATGATGGGCGAGTCGCTCGGCGTGGCGCTGCAGCGTTTCGCAGCGTGATGATGGCGGCGGGCCATGCCGTGCGCGGCCTGCTGCGCACCGCAGCGTGGGTGCCACCGCAGCAGGACAGCTGAGATGTCGTCGGTCGAAGGGTTCCTGGCGTATCTGCAGGTCGAACGTCAGGTGTCGGCGCACACGCTGGATGCGTATCGACGCGATCTTGCCGCGCTGCTGAGCTGGGCGGCCGAGCAGAAGGATGCTGCGGGTGTTGCGACTGCGCTGGATGTCGCACAGCTGGATAGCGCGCAGCTGCGCCAGTTTGTCGCGTCGGAACACCGGCGCGGGCTGTCTGCCAAGAGCCTGCAGCGGCGCTTGTCTGCATGCCGCAGCTATTACGCCTGGTTGCTCAAGCACGGCCGTATCGCGGCCAGCCCCGCGGCGGCGTTGCGTGCGCCCAAGGCGCCGCGCAAGCTGCCGCAGGTGCTCGATGCCGATGAGGCCGTGCGCCTGGTCGAGGTGCCGACCGATGCGCCGCTGGGGTTGCGCGATCGCGCATTGCTGGAACTGTTCTATTCGTCGGGGCTGCGCTTGAGCGAGCTCTGCGCGCTGCACTGGCGCGATCTGGATCTGGCCAGCGGCTTGGTGATGGTGCTGGGCAAGGGCGGCAAACAGCGTCTGGTGCCGGTGGGCTCGCATGCGATTGCAGCCTTGCGCGAATGGCAGCGCGACAGTGGCGGGCGTGCGGAAACGCATGTCTTCCCCGGCCGTACCGGCGGCGCGATTTCGCAGCGTGCGGTGCAGATCCGCATCAAGCAATTGGCCGTGCGCCAAGGCATGTTCAAGCACGTGCACCCGCACATGCTGCGGCACAGTTTTGCCAGCCATATCCTGGAATCGTCAGGCGACCTGCGCGGCGTGCAGGAGTTGCTCGGTCACTCGGACATCGCCACCACGCAGATCTACACGCACCTGGATTTCCAGCATCTGGCCAAGGTCTACGACGCTGCGCATCCGCGTGCAAAGCGCAAGAAGGCTGCCGAGTGAGCGTGTGTGTGAGCGATGTAATCAGCGTGATTGCATAAGTTTCTGACTGATGTAATCGAGGTATTGGTCCTGCTGGTCCAGCCATTGCAGCTGATAAAGCGAGTGCAGTGGAGTCCTTGCAGCTGGTAAAACCATTGCAGCTTATAAGGCCATTACAGCTGATAAGGTCATTGCAGTTGGTAAAGCCACTACAGTCGATAAAGCCAGTCCAGCGCTAAGGCGCTGGTTGCCTAGATGGCAAGTCACTCGTGGGAATGCGGCTCTAGCCCCTCTCCCCTCGGGAGAGGGGTTGGGGTGAGGGTTCCTGTGCAGATGCTGCTGGGCGTCTTGGGAAGGGTATTGGAGAGCGTCAGAGTTCGCGGACGCCCAAGTGAGCTTTCAAAAGCGGTGGGTGAGGTAACCGCGGTTAAACACGGCGACGTTTCAAAGGCGGCTGCGCGAAGCGCCGATGCTCCGAGACATTCCTGCATGCAGAGCGGGTTGACGCTGTGGCGTGCAATCAACAGCGGCGGCCGTACCCTCACCCCAACCCCTCTCCCGGCGGGAGAGGGGCTAAGGCAGGTGGCGTCCGATCACCAGGTTGTGCGGCGATCGGTGTATCCCGCCCGGATCGTGTGTGCACTACGCACTACGCACCTCGCCCGTTCGCCCAGCGGCCCAATGACCAACTCCCATCTGCACCACTCTCATCGCTGCGTCCCATCGTCGCAGCTCGCTTGAACCCGGCAGGGGCGTCCCCACCTCATTGGAAACCCCCGGAGGACCCATGGACCCCAGCCAGAATCCCAACATCGTTCACGCCACCACCATCATTTCGGTTCGACGTGGTGGGCATGTCGCCGTCGCCGGCGATGGCCAGGTCACACTCGGCCACACCGTCATGAAGGGCAACGCGCGCAAGGTGCGCCGGCTCGGTCGCGAGGGTCAGGTCCTGGCCGGGTTTGCCGGTGCTGCGGCCGATGCGTTTACGCTGTTCGAACTGTTCGAAGCCAAGCTCGACAAGCATGGGCAGTTGACCCGCGCTGCCGTGGAGCTGGCCAAGGATTGGCGCACCGAGCGCCGCTTGGGCAAGCTCGAAGCATTGCTGGCCGTGGCCGATAAAGAGACCTCGCTGATCATCAGCGGCACCGGCGATGTGATCGAGCCGGAAGACGGCATCATCGCGATCGGTTCCGGCGGCTCCTATGCCTTGTCGGCCGCACGCGCGCTGTTGGCGCACACCGAGCTGGATGCCAAGACCATTGCCACCGAGGCGATCAATATCGCTGGCGATATCTGTATCTACACCAATCGCAATGTGGTGGTCGAGGAGCTGTGAATCGGGAGTGGGGAATCGGAAATCGCAACAGCGGTTTGGTCTCCACTCCAACGACATAGGCTCTTGATTTTTCGCTCCCACGATTCCCCATTCCCCATTCTCGATTCCCCAATGCCAAATTCCGATACTTCAACCATGACTCCGCGCGAAATCGTGCAGGAGCTCGACCGTCATATCGTTGGCCAGCACGACGCCAAGCGCGCGGTGGCCATTGCGCTGCGCAACCGCTGGCGGCGCATGCAGTTGCCCGAAGAACTGCGCAACGAAGTAATGCCCAAGAACATCCTGATGATCGGCCCCACCGGCGTCGGCAAGACCGAGATCGCGCGACGTCTGGCAACCCTGGCCAACGCGCCGTTCGTCAAGGTGGAAGCCACGCGCTTTACCGAAGTGGGCTACGTCGGCAAGGACGTGGAGCAGATCATTCGCGATCTGGCCGACACCTCGGTCAAGTTGTATCGCGAGCAGGCCAAGGTGCGCGTGCGTCACCAGGCCGAAGAGCGTGCCGAAGATCGCATCCTGGATGCGTTGCTGCCGCGCCGCGCAGCCGGTATTGGCTTTGATCCGGAAGCCGCACGCAACGAGCCGTCGTCGCAAGATAACGAAACCCGCATCAAGTTCCGCCGCATGCTGCGCAATGGCGAGCTGGACGAGCGCGAAATTGAACTGGATGTCGCGATCAACGCCAGCATGGACATCATGACCCCGCCGGGCATGGAAGAAATGGGCCAGCAGCTGCGCCAGATGTTTTCCAATCTGGGCAGCGGCAAGTCGCAAAAGCGCAAGCTCACCATCAAGGCGGCGCGCCCGCTGCTGATCGAAGAAGAAGCCGGCAAGCTGGTCAACGAAGACGACGTGCGTGCAGCGGCGATCGAAGCTTGCGAGCAGCACGGTATCGTGTTCATCGATGAGATCGACAAGGTCGCCAAGCGCGGCGAAGCCGGCTCCAGTGGCGGCGATGTGAGTCGCGAAGGCGTGCAGCGCGATCTGCTGCCGTTGGTGGAAGGTTCCAACGTGTCGACCAAGTACGGCACGGTCAAGACCGACCATATCCTGTTCATCGCTTCCGGCGCGTTTCATCTGGCAAAGCCCAGCGACTTGATTCCGGAGTTGCAGGGGCGCTTCCCGATCCGGGTGGAATTGACTGCGCTGACCAAGGCCGATTTCGTGCGCATTCTTACCGAGCCCAAGGCCGCGCTGATCAAACAGTACGAAGCCTTGTTGCAGACCGAAGGCGTGACGCTGACCTTCGGTGCGGACGCGGTTGACCGCCTGGCCGAGATTGCGGCGCAGGTCAACGAGCGGCAGGAAAATATCGGCGCGCGCCGGCTGCACACCGTGCTTGAGCGGCTGCTCGATGTGCTGAGTTACGAAGCGCCGGACCGCGACGGGCAGAGCGTGACTGTCGATGCGGCGTATGTGGATGCGCAGCTGGGTGAGTTGGTGCAGGACCCGGATCTGAGTCGCTACATCCTCTGATCGCAGCGCACGGCAACCTGCGCGCTGGATGGAACGTACCAAATGGAAAAGACCCGCCAGTTGGCGGGTCTTTTGTTTCCAGCAGTGCACCGAGATCAACGTACGCCTTGGCGCTGGTTGGCGCGATAACGACGGATCAACGCAGCGCCCAGGTGCGCTTCGGCATGACAGCTGGATTGCCCACTGTCTGCCACCACGTGCCGCCGCGCAGTGCGCTCAATCCTCGCCGATGTCCTCGTTCCACACATCCGGGTTGGCGGAAATATAGCAGCCCAGCAGGTCGATGCATTCCTGGCTCTGCAGGTCGATGATGTTGACGCCGTGATCGCGCAGCCAGGCGATGCCACCCTGGAAGGTGACCGACTCGCCCACCACCACGGTGCCGATGTTGAACTGGCGCACCAGCCCGCTGCAGTACCAGCATGGCGCCAGCGTGGTGACCATGATGGTGTCTTTGTAACGGCGCTGGCGACCGGCCTTGCGAAAGGCATCGGTTTCGCCATGCACGGACGGGTCGTTCTCCTGCACGCGGCGGTTGTGGCCGCAGCCGAGCAGGCGCCCGTCGTTGTGATACAGCGCCGCACCAATCGGGATGCCGCCTTCGGCCAGGCCCTGGCGGGCTTCGGTGATGGCGGTGTCGAGCAATGCGCGGTAGTCGGGGGTGGTGATCATGTGAACTCCATCGTGGCCGCGCCGGCAGGGCGCAGCATGTCCAGATGCGGGATGCCGTCTTCCAGATACGGCGCGGACGACGGCGCAAACCCATGCGCCGCGTAGAACGATTGCAGATGCGCCTGCGCACCGAGCTGGATCGCGCTGCCGGGCCAGTGGTTGTGCACCACCCGGATACCTTCGCGCAACAGCGCGTGCGCCAAGCCGGTACCGCGATACGCGACAGCGACCACCACACGGCCGATGCTGGGTTCGGCGTAACTCAGGCCCGGCGGCAGCACGCGCAGGTAGGCCGTCAACGCAGTGGGGTGGGTAGTGCCCAGCACATGCAGCACGCCGGGATCGGTGTCCTTGCCATCCAGTTCCGGGTAGGCGCACTGCTGTTCCACCACAAACACATCCGTGCGCAATTGCAGCAACGCGTACAACTGCGTTGTGCTCAGCTGCGTAAAGCGCAGCTGCTGCCAGTGCAAGGGATGCGTGGATGTGGAGGACATCGACGCATCATAACGGCATCGCTTGCGCGCGGCAGACAGATAGCGCTATCCGTACGAGAAGCACACCTGACGAATTGGGGCCTCAGCGCGCAGGCAAAACAGTGCCGTCCTTAATGGTGTCCGCGTCTGCCACCCGGTTCGCGTGGAGCGCCTGAAAACGTAGCGTGCAGTCGTCAGCCAGGGGTGGACGGCGCACTCGGAATCGCAATGTACGAGTGGCCCATGCCGCGGCTGGCACCGCCCGCATCCGCTGGCAGGTTGCGCAGTCGGTGTGTTAGCCGCTCGTGGCGCATGACCTAGTCAGCGCTCAATCGGCCGTGCTGTCGGTATCGACCGCCACCACGACCGACATGCCCGGGCGCAGACGTGGCGCCAGCGATTGGCCGGGATCGACGCTGATGCGCAGCGGAATGCGCTGGGCGATCTTGACGAAGTTGCCGGTGGCGTTGTCGGCCGGCAGCACGCTGAATTCCGAGCCGGCGGCCGGAGAAATTTCCTGCACGCGGCCGTGCAGACGTGCGTTGTCCAACGCATCCACGGTAAAGCTGGCGCGCTGCCCGATGCGGATCTTCGCCATCTGGGTTTCCTTGAAATTGGCCACGATCCACAGCGTGTCCGGCACCAGCGACATCAACTGCGTGCCGTTGGTGACATAGGCACCTTGACGCACGCCGAGCTGGCCGAGCTGACCATCGCGCGGGGCGACAATGCGCGTGTTGTCCAGATTGATCTGCGCCAGTTGCACCGCCGCCTGTGCATTGGCAACGGCCGCTTCCAGCGCGGCGCGATTGACGGTGACGCTGCGTGCATTCTCTTCGGCCGCCTGCACCGCCGCACGCGCTTGCGCCACGCCCGCATCGGCTTGCGCGCGCGCGGCAAAGGCGGTGTCGCGGTCCTGTTCGGACACCAGTTTCTGGTTGGCCAGCTGTTGGGTACGCGTATATGCCGAGCGGGTGCGATCGCGCAGGGCCTGATTGCTGCTCAGCGCTGCGCGTTGTTCGGCAATGCTCGCCTCCGCGCTATGGCGTTGCTGCTCCCAGTTGGCGAGATTGGCCTGCGCGGTCTGCACCTGCGCCTTGGCCTGTTCGAGCTGCTGGGCGTAGATGCGGTTATCGATGGTGGCCAGCAGCTGGCCGCGTGTGACATGCGCAAAGTCCTGCACCGTGACGTCGGTGACATAGCCGCTGACCTGGGGCGCAATCACGGTGATCTGTCCGTGCACCATGGCGTTTTCGGTGCGCTCGGTCGCGCTGACGAACGGTGGCAGCCGCCATGCGTACAGCACCAGCGCCACGCCGATCAGGGCGAGCCCGCCAAAGCCTATCGCGCCGGTGATGCGACGACGACGACGGGCGCGCTCGGAGGCGGCAGTGGGAGCGGTAGATGTGTTCATGGGCGCGCAGTGGAAGCAGGAGGGGAGGGTGACACGGGAGGACGCAGATAGCGTCGCCACACCAGCACGGACAGGATCCACACCCCGGTGGCGATGGCGATACAGCCGATCAGCAGGAACACATCGTTATAGGCCAGCACATTGGCTTCGCGCGTGGCCACGCTGCCGAGCGCACGCACGCCCTGCGCCTGGCGTAGTGTCGGGTCGCCGATGCTGCGGCCATACAGGCTGGCATACGCCTGCACGCGCGCAGCCACCTGCGGGTCGGTCAAGACCAGATGCTCGACCAACTGACTGGAATGGTATTTCTCGCGCAGGATCTGCACGCTGCCGAGCAGCGCGCTGCCGAGCAGTCCACCCATGTTCTGCGCCATGCCGAACAGCACGATGAAGCTGATCAGATTGCCGGGCTGCGCAATCACCCGGCCAAGCCCGGCCACCATCGCCGGGCCGATGAAGAACGTGCTGCCGAAGGCGAGCAGAAACTGGCTGACGTACATCTGCTCCGGGCGGGTGAGGCTGGTGGCATCGGCATCCATGAAGCAGCCGAGACAGATCGCCGCCACCGCAATGATCAGATGCTCGGCGATGCGCGCCGGATTGATCAGCCACGCGCTTGCGGCCACTCCAGCGACTGCCCCCAGCAACATCAGCGCGAACAACGTCTGCAGTTGATCGTTGGCCAGGCCCAGGGTCTGGAAGAAGCCGATCGCACCGGTGCTTTGTTCCGAAAGCACCAGCCGAATCAGCAGAATCGCCAGTCCCAGCCGCAGCATGTCCGCGCTGGCCAGCCAACGCGTGTTGATCATCGGGTTGCGGCGGTTGTGTTCGATCCAGGCCGCCATGCACAGCAGCACGATGGAAAGCGCCAGCACCACGCCCAGCCACGGCGTGCTGGTCCACCACAGCAGCCGCCCCAGCGACAGCACCGCAGCCAGCCCGGCCGCGCCGGCCGCAAACAGGGGGAAGGTGACGAAATCCAGCGGCTCGAACACCCGGTAGCGGTCGCTTGGCGGCAACTTGAGTGCCAGCACGCAGGCCAGCGCAAAGATCGCCAACCCGAACTCGAACAGGTACAAGCCCTGCCACTGCCCGAATTCCAGCAGGTCGGTGGAGAACACCCGCGCCAGCGGCAACGCCAACTGGGTCATGCCCAGGCCCAGCACCACCGCCTTGAGCCGATATTTGCTGGGGAATGCCTGGATCACGTAATACAGGCCCAGCGAGCTGAGCGCCGCGCCGACCAACCCATGCGCCGCGCGCACGGTGATCGCCGAACTCAGGCTGTGCACGAACAAGTGCCCCAGCGCGATGGCCGCATACAGCGCCAGAAAGATCTCGGTGAAACGGCGCAGCCCGAACTGCTGGCGAAACTTCACCAGCAACAGATTGGCCGACATATTGGTCATCACGTAGGCCGCCGGCAGCCAGGCCATTTCGGTGGCGTAGGCGCCCAGGCTGCCCTGCAGATAAGGCAGGTTGGCAGTGACCAACGCGTTGCTCAGCCCGCCGGTCAGCGCCACGACCAGGCCGACCAGACCGTACTGAATGCGGCGCCGGGTCGGGTGCAGCGGTGTGGATGCCGACCCCGGCAGGGTGGGCTTTTCGTGGGGCTGCCAGTCGCGTGGGGCGTACTTGTCGGGCACGCAATGCTCGCAGGGCCGGTTGCGGAAGAGTTCGCGATTGTGGTCCCGTTGCGGTCATGGTGGCGTCAGCAGTGCGATAATCCAGGCATGAGCGAATCTCCCTATACCTCCGGCACCACCCATTTCGGCTTTCGCGATGTCGCTGCCAAGGACAAGCAGAAGCTGGTCGGCGAAGTGTTCACCTCGGTCGCGCGCAACTACGACCTGATGAACGATCTGATGAGTCTGGGCGTGCACCGCGCATGGAAACGCTACTTCGTGGCGACCGCGCAGGTGAAGCCGGGCGACCGCGTGCTGGATCTGGCCGGCGGCACCGGCGATATCGCCGTGCTGCTCAAGGAGCGCGTGGGCGATGAAGGCGCCGTGGTCTTGGGCGACATCAACGCCGGCATGTTGTCGGTGGGCCGCGACCGCCTGACCAACCGTGGCCTGGTGGCGGGCTTCGACTACGTGCAATGCAACGCCGAAGCGCTGCCGTTCCCGGATCAGAGCTTCGATCTGGTGACCATCTCCTTTGGCCTGCGCAATGTCACCGACAAGGACGCTGCACTGCGCGAGATGTATCGCGTGTTGAAGGTGGGCGGCCAGGCGCGCGTACTGGAGTTCTCCGAAGTCACCGCCGAGTGGTTCAAGCCGATCTACGACTTCCACTCGTTCAAGATTCTGCCCAAGCTGGGCCAGTTGTTCGCACGCGATGCCGACAGCTACCAATATCTGGCCGAAAGCATCCGCAAGCACCCGCCGCAGGATTCGCTCAAGGGCATGATGGGCGAGGCCGGATTTGCGCGCTGCCACTACAAGAATCTGACTGGTGGCATCGTGGCGATCCACTCCGGCTACAAGATCTGAATGCAGCGCACGGTCGACGATATGGCGCATGCATCACGCGCCATATCTGGCATCAAGGCCATCGCTCGTGTTCGCTTGATGCGGCCCCGCTCCCCGTAGGCGCGTGCGGACCAACGAGTTTCTGAGACCTTCGTCGCGTTGGCTCCACCAACTGTCGGCGACACTAGGTGCTCTTTTGTCGGAGAGTTGGATGCGCTTATACGCTGGGCTCTCGCGCGTGTTTCCCCGTTCCTTCAGCGCCAAGTTGCTGGCGGTGACCTTCGTTGGGATCCACCTGCCGCTGCTGTTGTTGATCGCGTGGCTGGCATCGCAGAGCGAGCTGGAAGGGCGCCTGTTGTGGTCGGTGATCATCGTCGCCTTGCTGGCTACGTTGGCGGGGACTGCATTGACGCTCTCTGCGCTGTATCGCCTGCTGGCGCCGTTGCGTATCGCCGCCGACGCGCTGGACACCTATTACGCCGACCAACGCCTGCCCAGCCTGCCCGAGCATGGCGACGATGAGCTGGGCCGCCTGCTGCGCGGGATCAATCGCAGCCTGCGCGGGATCGATGCCGGCATGCGCGATCTCAAGAAGCACGCCCTGTTCGACCCGCTCACCGAAGCGCTGAACCGGCGCGGCTGCGAACAGGCGATGCGCGATGCGGTTACCGCCTCCCAGCGCGAAGGCTGGCCGTTCGTGTTGTTCGTGCTGGATATGGACAACCTCAAGCCCATCAACGACCGCTTCGGCCACCTGGCGGGGGACCGCGTGCTGGTGCGCCTGGTGGAGTCTGCCTACGGCTGGCTGGGCGCACAGGACTGGATCGGACGCTGGGGTGGCGACGAATTCCTGATCGGCGTGCACGCCAGCGAAGACGAGGCCACGCTCAAGCTCAATCAATGGCTATCGATGCTCGAACGCGAAGACGGCGAAGAGGCGCCGTTGCACGTGAGCGCCGGCAGCGCGGTCTGCGCGAAGGGGCTGGACGCCACCGAGCTGTATCGACGTGCGGATGCGGCGATGTATCGCGCCAAGTTCTCCGGCGGCCGGCGCCTGGTGCGCGACGGGCACGACACGCCGCGCAGTCATCCGGTGGCCTGACCGCCGCCGGCGCGGCACAGCAGGCAAGCTGCAGGCCGTCGCTTGCGTCCCTCACCGATTGCACGGGCAGGCATCGGCGCGGAGCGCTAAAATGACCAATTCCCCTGCTGCGGTGCCGTCGATGCGCTTCCCGTACCTGTCGCTGTCCCTGGCCGTGTCCATTGCGCTGGCCGGCTGTTCCAACGAATCCACATCGCCGGCTGCCACCACCGCTGCGCCGGCCGCCACCGCCAAGGCCCCCGTGAAAGCAGACGCCCGCAACCACGACGAAAGTTCCTACGCCCAGCCCGACCAGGTGGTCATCAAGGACCTGGCGCTGGACCTGAAGCTGGATTTCGACAGCAAGCAGATCGGCGGCACCGCGACCTACACGCTGGAGTGGAAGAACAAGGCTGCCAAACAGCTGGTGCTGGACACGCGCGAGCTGAGCATCGCGCAGGTGCAGGCCGACGACGGCAAGGGCGGCCTGTCGCCATTGCAGTTCGCGCTGGCGCCGGTCGACAAGACCTTCGGCAGCAAGCTCACCATCGAAACGCCGAACCAGCCAGGCAAGGTCGTGATCACCTATCACACTGCGCCGACCGCGTCGGGCCTGCAGTGGCTGGAGCCCTCGATGACCGAAGGCAAGCAGCTGCCTTTCATGTTCAGCCAATCGCAGGCGATCCACGCGCGCAGCTGGGTGCCGCTGCAGGACACCCCGAGCGTGCGCTTCACCTATCGCGCGCACGTGACCTCGCGCCCGGACGTGATGGTGCTGATGAGCGCCGACAACGACCCCAAAGCCGCGCGCGATGGCGATTACAGCTTCAAGATGCCCGAGCCGATTCCGTCGTATCTGCTGGCCATTGCCGCCGGCGATGTGGTGTTCAAGCCGATCTCCGCGCGCTCGGGCGTGTGGGCCGAGCCGGCGATGGCCGACAAGGCCGCCAAGGAATTCGAAGACACCGAAAAGATGATTGGTGCCGCCGAAAAACTCTACGGCCCGTATCGCTGGGGCCGTTACGACATGCTGGTGCTGCCGCCGTCGTTCCCGTTCGGCGGCATGGAGAATCCACGTCTGACCTTCGCCACGCCCACGGTAATCGTCGGCGACAAGTCGCTGGTGTCGCTGGTCGCGCATGAGCTGGCGCATAGCTGGTCCGGCAACCTGGTGACTAACGCCAGCTGGAAGGACATCTGGCTCAACGAAGGCTTTACCACCTACGTGCAAGGCCGCATCACCGAAGCGTTGTATGGCGCTGAGATGGCCGAGATGGAGCGTGAGATCGACCAGGGCGATCTGCTGGCCGAAGTGAAGGACATGCCGCCGGCCGACCAGACCCTGGCCCTGCCGCCGCTGGCGCAGCGCGACCCGGACGAAGCCTTGAGCCAGGTGGCCTACGTCAAGGGCGCGTGGTTCCTGCAGTTCCTGGAGCAGCGTTTTGGTCGCGAAGTGTTCGACCCGTTCCTGCGTGGCTGGTTCGACGATCACGCGTTCCAGAGCGCGACCACCGACCAGTTCGTCGACTATCTGCAGAAGAATCTGCTGGCCAAGCATCCCAATACGGTGAGCGCCGCTGAAGTGGACGCCTGGTTGAAGCAGCCGGGCATCCCGGCGTTTGCGGCCAAGGCGCGCTCGCGCAGCTTCTCGATCGTGGACACCGCGCGTATCGCGTGGAGCGGTAGCGGCACGCTGCCCAGCAAGCAGGTCACCAGCGAGTGGGGCACGCAGGAATGGGTGCATTTCCTCAGCGGCATGGGCGCCACCTTGAAGCCCGAACAGCTTAAACAGCTCGACGATGCCTATCACTTCACCGGCACACCGAACGGCGAGATCGCGATGCGCTGGTATCCGTTGGCGATCCGCAGCGGTTACACCGACGCACGTCCTGCCGCCGGTGAGTTCATCGAGCGGGTGGGCCGCCGCAAGCTGGTGTTGCCGATCTACGCCGAACTGTTGAAGACCCCGGATGGCATCGCGTTTGCCGAACAGGCCTTCGAAAAAGCCAAGCCCAGCTATCACCCGATCACCACCGCCTCGGTGGCCGAGATGATTGCCAAGGCCAAGGCAGCAGCGCCTGCGCAGCCGTGATGCAGGGGAGGGCGTTGCGGACGCCCTCCCGTCGCGCACAAACCCGGCTGTAGGAGCGCACCTGGGCGCGATTGGGCTTCACCGGTAATGCCCCGCGCGCCCGGGTGCGCTCCTACGTGGTGCGCTCTGATTGCGACCACGGCGCGACCTATCGCCCTGTCGAGTTATCGCGCAGGGACAGGCTGGTATCGTTGTCGCTGGATTTGTTCCGGAGTCGACGATGAAGTATCTGTTGAGCGCGCTCTTGTGCGTCGCGGCCCTGAGTGCCTGCACCGACCGCGAGGCGCAACGCAAGGCGCAGGAAACCGCGCAGGCGCAGGCGAAAGAAACCCAGGCCGATGCGCTCGCCAAGCAGTACGACGAAGCGGTCAAGGCGCAGAACTGGGACATGGCGCGCGCGCATGGCGCCGCCTTGCTCGAAGGCTATGCCGGTACGGCTGCCGCAACGCGCATCGAACCCGGGTATGCCGACATCAAGGCCAAGGGCGAACAGGCGCGCGAGTTGCGTCGCATGCAGGCGCTCTGGCAATACTCGCAGGTGCCGGCCAAGGGCGGCACGCAGCGCTCGGCCATGATCGATGCCAAGGAGCGCGTGGATGTGGATGGTAGCGGGCCCAAGCCGGTGAGCCTGGTGTTCCGCGATCATCCGCAGTGGAAGCGGCACAGCTATCTTGTGCTCAAGGCCGGCGACTTCAATTGCTATGGTGGCTGCAAGGTGCAGGTCTCCGCCGATGG
Organism: Xanthomonas sp. NCPPB 4467; assembly: GCF_041475665.2. Lineage (NCBI taxonomy): Bacteria > Pseudomonadati > Pseudomonadota > Gammaproteobacteria > Lysobacterales > Lysobacteraceae > Xanthomonas > Xanthomonas sp. NCPPB 4467. The sequence goes on from NZ_CM191260.1 coordinate 894,316, forward strand.
CGGCGCACCACGCGCGATGGCCGCGCATCGCCCCGATACCGACGAGGCGATCGCCATGTTCATCGACGACGACAAGGCGCTGTGGAAAGTGGTGCGCAATGCCAAGCGCATCAGCATCGCTTTCCCGGTCAAGGCCGGTGGCATGCGGACCGCAGAGTTCGAGGTCGGCGGGCTGGAGACCACCCAGATGCCGGGCTGGAAATAATCCATGGATGGCGCAAACGCTGCCCGATTGCCGCTGTCTGCCTACCGGCATTGGGTGTTCGACATGGATGGCACGCTCACTGTGCCGGTGCACGATTTCGCGTTGATCCGGCGCGCGTTGGAGATCCCGCCCGAAGACGACATCCTGCATCACCTGGCGGCATTGCCTGCCGATCAGGCGCAGGCCAAGCACGCCTGGTTGCTGGAGCATGAGCGCGCCCTGGCTGAAGCGGCGCAGCCCGCGCCCGGCGCGCAAGAAGTGGTGCGCGCGCTGTATGCCGACGGCTGCCGTCTCGGCGTGTTGACCCGCAACGCCCGCAGCCTGGCGCAGATAACGCTGGAGGCGATCGGCCTGGACGATGCTTTCGCCTGGGACGACATCGTCGGCCGCGACGAAGCCGCGCCCAAACCCGCGCCCGACGGTCTGCAGTATTTCCAGCAGCGGTGGGCGGTGAGCGCCGCTGCATTGCTCATGATTGGCGACCACCACAACGACCTGGCCTGCGGCCGCGCCGCCGGTGCAGGCACCGTCCTGGTCAATACCCCTGGCGACCCTTGGCCCGGCCTGGCCGACTGGCGCCTGCGCGATTGCAGCGAACTGTTACAGCGCTGGCAGTCCCGCGTAGACGGCTGACGTTGCATCGGTCGCGTCTCTGCGACCGCAGAACGATGACGCATCACGGCGTCGCACACCTCGACGCATCAACTGTCCTTCTTCCTTCCCCGGGGGAGAGGGGTGAGGGTACGGAGGCGAAGTCCTGCTGCCGCTTCAGTTGCATGGGGCTACGCCCGTACCCTCATCCGCCCCTTCGGGGCACCTTCTCCCGAGGGGACAAGGAACAGACGCCTGGCGCCGCGCTCTAGCCCCTCCCACCCGGGATAGGGGTTGGCGTGAGGGGACGGACCAACTGCAGTCCATCAGCCCCAGTATCTCGCTTCAAACACGCACGACGGCAAACGCATCGACGGCGGCAGCGGGGCACCCCTCGTCTGCCCCCTCGGGCGCATCCCTGCAATGGAAAAAACGCAGGTATCGGCGTGCTCGGCTCGTTGTGGTTGCTGGTGGGCAGCAGCGTCGCCGCAGCGCCGCCCTCTCATGCGCTGCCATCTCCAAAAACCATCGACTCAGGAAAACATCTGGCGTCATACCGCCCAGGTGGTTCGGCCACGTCCCAAAGAAGCGTCCACCGCCCAATCTGTTCCATCGCTGCGACAGCACGCTCGGCGCAAAGTGTGCCAAATCCGATACATCTCGCGCGCGGCCGTCACTGCGTCCACACAACGCCCTGACGCAGCAAGGTGCTGCGGCGCAACAGCGCGCTGGCACGCGCTGTGCTGTGTTCTTCCGCGGTACCCACCCGTTTGCGCCGCCGTTACGTGCCTCAAACGCCAGTGGCTGTTCGTTCGAATGGATTGTTCACCGAGAGGGGTAGACGCATATGCACCAATCTTCCTGTCGCAGCGTCCGCAGCGGCGCGCTGCTGATGCTTGCGCTGAGCGCGGTACTGGCCGGCTGCAAGAAAGACACACCGGCCGAAACCGCAGCGCCCGCACCTGCAGCCGCACCCGCCGCTGCGCCGCCCGCCGCTGCCATGGTCGATACCGATAGCGAATTCACCGCCAACGCCAGCAACGCGGACAACTGGGGCGGCGTGGGTCGCGATTTCGCACTCACCCGGCACAGCCCGCTGGCCGAGATCAACCGCGACAACGTCAAGAACCTGAAGATGTCGTGGGAAATGAAGACCGACGCCACGCGCGGCCACGAAGGCCAGCCGCTGGTGATCGGCAGCATCATGTACATGGTCAGCGCGTATCCGAACAATGTGTTCGCGATCGACCTGGCCGCGCAGGACGACGGCGGCAAGGTGTTGTGGAAATACACCCCGCAACAGGACGAACGCTCGGTGGCGGTGGCCTGCTGCGATACCGTCAACCGCGGTGCGTCGTATGCCGATGGCAAGCTGGTGTTCGGCAGCCTGAGCGGCGATGTGATTGCGCTCGATGCCAAGACCGGCAAGGAAGTGTGGAAGCAGAAGCTCGCCCACCCTGACAAGGGCGAAACCATCACCATGGCGCCGATCATTGCCGACGGCAAAGTGGTGGCCGGCATCAGCGGTAACGAGTTCGGCGTGCTTGGGCGCGTGGCCGCCTACAATCTGTCCGATGGCAAGCAGGCGTGGTCCTGCGATGCGGCTGGTACCGACAAGGCGATCTGCCTGGGCCCGGACTTCAACAAGGCCAATCCGCAGCACGGCCAGCTCGGCGACCTGGGGGTCAAGACCTTCCCCAACGACGAATGGAAGCGTGGCGGCGGCGCGGCCTGGGGCTGGTATAGCTACGACCCGAAGTTGAAGCTGGTCTATTACGGCACCGGCAATCCCGGCCTGTGGAGCCCCTCGTATCGCTGCGGCAAGACCTCGCATGAGGAGTGCAACAACGGCGAGCACGACAACAAGTGGTCGATGACGCTGTTCGCACGCAAGATCGATACCGGCGAAGCGGTGTGGGGCTATCAAAAGACCCCGTTCGACCAATGGGATTACGACGGCATCAACGAGCCGATCCTGGTGGATCTGACCATCGACGGCAAGCAAGTTCCATCGGTGGTGCAATTCGACCGCAACGGCTTTGCCTACGTACTCGATCGCCGCGACGGCACGCTGCTGCGCGCGAACAAGTTCGTGCCGGCCAACTGGGCCGAACGCATCGACATGAAGACCGGTCGCCCGGTGAAAGTGGCAGCGCATTCGCCGCTGGAACGCGGCAAGAAGGTCCAGGCATTCCCGTCGGCAATGGGCGGCAAGGATCAGCAGCCGTGCTCGGTGGATCCGGCCAATTCGGCGGTGTTCTTCTGCGGCACCAACAACTGGCACATGGAACTGGAACCGCAGGAACGCGGCAACACCATGATGGGCCTGCCGTATGTGTTCGCCAACGTGATGATGAAGCCCAACGAGCCCGGCGCACTGGGCATCGTCAAGGCGTTCGATGTGGTGGAAGGCAAGTCCAAGTGGGAGATCAAGGAAAAGTTCCCGGTGTGGAGCGGCACCCTGGTCACCGATGGCGGGCTGGTGTTCTACGGCACGCTGGACGGCTGGTTCCGTGCGGTGGACAAGGACACCGGCAAGAAGCTGTGGGAGATGAAGTTGCCCTCCGGCATCATCGGCAACCCGATCGCCTACAAGGCCAATGGTCACCAGTACGTGGCGGTGTTCTCCGGCATCGGTGGCTGGATCGGTCTGCCGGTGGCTGCCGGTCTGGATCCGGCTGATCCGTACGGCGCGCTGGGTGCTGCCGGGCTGGCGTTTGGCGCCGGCTTCGACAAGATCCCGCTCGGCGGCATGGTGCACACCTTCCGTCTCGATGGGGCCGGCAAGACGGTGACCGCCACGGCAACCGCCACTGCGGCCGCAGGCGGCGGCACCGCCAACGCAGCAGCGAAGACGGCACGATGAGATCCACGCAAGGCGTTGGACGCGCACGTCGGCAGAGGTTTGCCGGCGTGTGCGGCATGACCCGGCACCTGCGCAAGGTGCTGGTGGTTTGCAGCCTCGGACTCGTCGCCGCAGGTTGCACACGCGAGCCGTCTTCACCGACGGCTCGCGCTTCTGATTCCGATGCGGCGCCGACAGCGGCGCCTGCATCCACTGCAGCGCCAGCCTCCGCGCAAACGCCGGCCAACACGCCGCCACCAGCGCCTGATCCCACGGTGCTGCGCGTGTGTGCCGACCCGGGCAACATGCCGTTGTCCAACAAGGCTGGCGAAGGCTTCCAGAACAAGATTGCACAAGTCGTCGCCGATGCGATGGGCCGTCGCCTGGAATACGAATGGCGCACCTATTACCAGCGCGGGCTGGCGCGCAGCACCATCAACGCCGGCCGCTGCGATCTGCTGATGGATCTCAACAGCGACTTCGAACAGGGCCTGACCACACGCCCGGTGTATCGCTCGGCCTACGTGCTGGTCACGCGCAAGGGCCTGAATCTGGTGCCCACATCGCTGGATGATCCGGCGTTGAAAAAGCTGCGGCTGGGCGTGTTCCAGAGTTCGCCCGCGCGCCAAGCGCTGTACGAGCACGGCATCAGTGGCGAAGTGCAATACCTGTTCTACGACTCGGCCACCGCACCGGAAGAACATCCGGGCAAGCTGGTGGAGCGTGTGGCCGCCAATGAACTGGATGCGGCCGAATCCTGGGGCCCGGTAGCCGGTTATTATGCCGCGCGCAGCAATCTGGGCATGGTGCCGTTGAACACCATCGACGATGCCGTGCTGGAGTATTCGATGGCGTGGGCGGTATCGCGCAAAAACGCCGCATTGCGCGATGCGCTGAATACCGCGCTGCAAGACAACGCGGCAAAGATCGCCGAGATCCTGCGCAGCTATCACGTGCCGCTGGTGCGATGCAGCGACTGCGTCGTGGCTGGCGATCTGCCATCGCATGGGCCCTACACCACACCAACCTCAGCATCGACTGCACCCAGTCCTGCCGCCTCGTCGCAGGAGCTGGCGCAGTTGCAGTTGCGCATCGCCGAGGGTGCCGACCCCAACCAGGAGCTGGCGCATGCGCTGGATGCCGGCGACGCAGTGCGTGCGGCCTGGTTGTTGCGGCATGGCGCCGATGCCAACACGCCCAACCTGCTCGGTGAGCCGCCCTTGCATCAGGCCATCCGCAATCAGGAACCGGATCTGGTCGGGCTATTGCTGGATGCCGGCGCGCGCCTGGATGCGCGCGATGCCAGCGGTTGGACCGCGCTGATGAAAGCCGCATGGGCCAACGATGCCGATAGCGTGACCCGGCTAATCGGCAAAAACGCGCCGGTCGATACGGTGTCCGGTGATGGCTGGAGCGCATTGGATCTGGCGGTCTCGTATGCCGACGCCAGCGTGGTGCAGGCACTGCTGGCCGCGGGGGCGAATGTAAAGCGTGCCAATGCCACCGGATTTACCCCGGTGATGTTCGCAGTGGCGCGCGACGATCCGGCCATTCTCGATGCGCTGCTCGCGCGCGGCGCCGACGTGGGACACGCCAATCAGGCCGGTGTCACTGCCTTGATGCTGGCCGCGGCAGCCGGACGCGAGGACGTTGCCAAGCGTCTGCTGGCAGCCGGTGCCGACCCGGCGGCGCGCAATCGCGATGGCAAGACCGCCGCGACCTTGGCGCAGGACCGCGGCGATGCCGCATTGGCTGCACTGCTCGGCGAGACCAGGCGCCCTGCCAGACGCTGACTGTTTCATCCACCGCGTGCACGGGGTGCGCGGTGTTCCCTCCGATCAGAAAGGTTCGTTCATGCGCAAGTCCACCATGGGTTATATCGATCGTTCCATGCGCGCGCCGCTGTGCGCGTTGTTGCTGAGCACACTGCTGGTTGCATGCGGAAAAGACGCTCCGCCGGCACCGGCGCCCGACGCGGCGCCACCGTCCACCGCCAGCGCGCCGGCAGCCGACGCCGCGGCACCGCCGCCTGCAGCTGGGGCCGCGGCGATGCCCAATCCGGCCGCAGGGCCTGCGCCCGATCCGGCCACGCCCGCCGCAGCTCCGGCCACGGTGACGCCGATTCCGAAGGGGCCGGAGGTCAAGGTCACTCCCGAGCTGATCGCCGAAGGCAAGAAGATCTATTTCTCTGCCGGCTGCAACGCCTGCCACGGCGGCACCGGCGGCGGCGGCATGTGCCCGCCGCTGACCAACGACATCTGGGTCTACGGCAGCGACGACGACACTCTGCGCACGCTGATCAGTGAAGGCACCGCGGCCATGATCACGCACGGCAAGACCCGTATCGGTCATGAAAAAGTGGTGGGGCAGATGCCGCCGTTCGCGCCGGTGCTCAAGCCGGGCGATACCGAAAAACTGCTGGCCTTCATCCACTCGATCAACAAGACCGCGGGCAAGGCGCAATGACGCAAGGGGTACTGCGATCGGCAATCGGGAGCTGGAAGCGCGCCTGTGCGGTGATTGCATCGGGTGCGCTGCTGTTGGTCGCCGGTTGCCAGCGCGATGCTGCTTCACCGGCAGCCGCAGCCGCAGCGTCTGCATCGCCGGCTACGTCCAGCAGCGCAGCACCGGCGCCGTCAGCGCCCTCGGTGTTGGCGTACGTCCCTAATCAACGCAGCGGCACGGTGTCGGTGATCGACACCGGTACCGATACGGTAGTGCGTACCCTCAGTGCGCAAGGCCAGCTCGGCAAGCGTCTGCAGCAGGTGTTGCTCGGCCCGCAGGGGCAGTTGTATCTGATCGATGCCGAGCACCACCGCTTGATCGAACTGGACACCGCCAAGGACGCGCTGTTGCGGCAGGTGGACATCGGCGAAAACGCCGAAGGTATCGCGGTGTCGCCCGATGGCAAGCAGTTCGCGGTGTGTGTGGAAGGGCAAAACCAGGTGATGCTGATCGACGCGGCGCAGTTCCGCGTGCAGCAGGTCATCGCCACGCGTGGTCAGGCGCCGGAGCATTGCGCATACACGCCTGATGGTAAGTGGCTGCTCACCAGCAACGAAGGTTCCAACGACATGGACATGATCGAGCTGGCCACGCGTCAGTCGCGCGGCGTGGTCGCCACCAGCGGCCATCCGCGTGGCATGGCGTTCGCACCGGACGGCCGCAGCGTCTATATCGCGCAGGAAACCGCCAACGTGGTGGATGTGATCGACCTGCAGACCCGCACGCGCCGTGCCAGTCTGCCGGCCGGCGTGCGCACCGCCGGCGTGACGCTTTCGGCCGACGGCACGCGGCTGTACGCGTCCAACGGCGGTGCCGGCACGGTCAGCGTGATCGATACCGGCACCGCACGCAGCCTGGCCGAGATTCCGGTCGGATTACGGCCCTGGAATCCGGCGCTCACGCCGGCCGGCGACAAGTTGTATGTGGCCAATGGGCGTTCCAACACGGTGAGCGTGATCGATACCGCCAGCTTGCGCGAACTCAAACAGATCCCCGTCGGCGAACTGCCGTGGGGCGTGGTCATCGCGCGCTGAGTGCCGGCCATGCCGATACGCGCCGGGGAGGCGGGATGAAGACACGCGCTGCGGTGGCCTGGGGCCCGCATCAGCCGCTGACCATCGAAGAGGTGGACCTGCAGCCGCCGCGCCCCGGCGAAGTGCTGGTGCGGCTGGTTGCCACCGGCATCTGCCACGGCGATGCGCATGCGCTGGCGCACGGGCATGCGAGCAGTTTTCCGGCGATCCTGGGGCAGGAAGGCGCAGGCATCGTCGAAGACGTCGGCATTGGCGTGACCAGCGTGCGTGCCGGCGATCACGTCATCCCGCTGTACATGCCCGAATGCGGCGTCTGCAAGTTCTGCCGCTCCGGCCGCACCAATCTGTGCCAGGCGATCCGCAACAGTCAGGAGCGCGGCCTGATGCCCGACGGCAGCAGCCGGTTTTCGTTGAACGGGCAACCGATCCTGCACCACATGGGCACCAGTACGTTTTCCGAATACACCGTGTTGCCGGAGATTGCGGTGGCGCGCATCCATCCCGATGCCGCGCTCGACCAGGCCTGCCTGCTCGGCTGCACGGTCACCACCGGCGTTGGCGCGGTGCTCAACAGCACGCATGTGCGCCAGGGCGATTGCGTGGCGGTGTTCGGGCTGGGCGGGATCGGTCTGTCGGTGGTGCAGGGCGCGGTACTGGCAAAGGCCGGGCGCATCATCGCGGTGGATATCGACCCGGGCAAGTTCGCATTGGCGCGCGCCCTGGGTGCCACCGATTGCCTGGACCCGCGCGATTACGGCGCACCGATCCAGCAGGTGATCGTGGACCTCACCGACGGCGGCGCCGACCACAGTTTCGAATGCGTGGGCGATGTCGGCGCGATGCGTGCGGCACTGGAGTGCTGCCACAAGGGTTGGGGTGAGAGCGTCATTCTCGGCGTGGCCGACGATGCGCAAGAGATCAGCACGCGGCCGTTTCAATTGGTCACCGGCCGGGTGTGGCGTGGCAGCGCGTTCGGCGGGGTGAAGGGGCGCAGCGAGTTGCCCGGCTACGTGGAGCGCTATCTGCAGGGCGACATCCAGCTGGCGCCGCTGATCACCCGCACTCTCGCATTGGACGACATCAATCAGGCGCTGGCGGATCTGCGTGCGGCGCGCGGCATCAAATCGATCGTGCGGTATTGAAGGAGACGACATGACGTCGACGCATTACTTGCTGGGCCACCGCAGTACCCCGCCGCTTCGCACCGCTCGCCCTGGATCCGATGCACTGCAACGCCATCGGCTCGCCTACGCCTGCGCGGCGCTGCTGTGCGCTGGCACGATTGGCCCGGCAATGGCCGACGACACCCCGCAAGTCACCTGGCTGGATCGTATCGAAGTCACCGCCACGCCCATCCCCGGCACCACCATCGATGCGGCGCAGCTGCCGTACATGGTGCAATCGGCAACCAATACGGAGTTGTCGCGCGGGCGCAGCAACAACCTCAGCGATCTGCTGCAACGGCGCTTTGTCGGTGTGGATGGCAACGATGTGCAGGGCAGCGCATTTCAGAACGATCTCACCTTCCATGGCTTTCGCGCATCGGCCTTGCCGGGCGCCTCGCAAGGCGTGTCGGTGTATCTGGATGGCGTCCGCGTCAACGAACCGTTCGCCGATATCGTCAGCTGGGACATGCTGCCCGAATCGGCCATCACCGCCGTCACCCTGATGCCCGGCTCCAATCCGTTATTCGGGCCGAACACGCTCGGCGGCGCGGTGGTGCTGTCCACCGCATCCGGGCTCACTGCGCCCGGATTGCAAGGCGAACTGACCATCGGCAGCGGCGCGCGCAAGCGGCTGGACGCCAGTTACGGCGTGGCTGGCGGCGATGGCTGGCATGGCTTTATCGCGGTCACCGGCTTCGACGAAAACGGCTGGCGCGACGCCTCCGAAGGACGTCTGGGCACGGTGTTCGGCAAGCTCGGCAGGCAAGGCGATGACACCGACTGGAGTTTGTCGCTGCTGCACGGGCGCAGCCGCCTGATCGGCAATGGACTGTTGCCCGATACCCGCTACACCGACGAGGGGCCCGAGCCAGGCCTGTACCGTGCCGACCGCCGTGCGGTGTATACCTCGCCCGATCTCACCCGCAATCGCAATACGCTGCTGACCGCGCAGCTGGACCACCGTTTCGATGCGGACACTGCGCTGCATGCGCTGGCGTATTCGCGGGTTGGCCGGCGCGACACCGTCAATGGCGATATCGGCGAGGACTACGAAGAATTCGTCGAAGAATGCGCCTCCGGCTACGCCGCCGACGGCAGTGCGCTGGATGCCGATTGCGAGGTGGCGCGCGCCGATGCCGATGCGCTGCACACCGGCGCCCTCAATACCACCCAGATGCGCCAGGACGCACAGGGACTTGCGATCAACCTGAGCAAGCAATGGGGAGCGCATGCGCTCAGTGCCGGTGTCACCTTCGACCGCGGCCATGTGCGTTACCGGCAATTCGCCCGCGATGGTTGGGTGCAGCCGGACCGGTCGGTGCTGGCAGATCCCGATGTCGAGCGTGCGTTCTTCTCTGGCGTGCGCGGCAGCACCAAGACGCTGGGCGCCTTTGTCGCAGACACTTGGGAGCTGGACGCCGCCACCCATCTCACCGCCGCAGTGCGTTGGAACCGGGTGGTGGTCGACAACATCCTGTCCACCGCCGAGGACGGCGACCGCCCGCGCGAGCGCTTCGTCTACGCCAAGGCCAATCCATCGTTGGGGCTCACCCATCGGCTCGACTCCGGCCTCACCGTGTACGGCTCGGTGGCGCAGAACACGCGCGCGCCCACAGCGATCGAGCTGGGGTGCGCCGACCCCACCCAGCCGTGCCGGCTGCCGACCGGCCTGCAGGCCGACCCGCGCCTGGAGCAGATCGTGTCGCGAACCTATGAGCTGGGCGCGCGCTGGTCGCCGTGGGCCGACAGCAACGCCACCGTGTCGGTGTACCGCGCCGACAATCGCGACGACATCTTGTTTTTGCGTGCGCCGGATACGCAGCTGGGCTACTTCGATAACGTCGGTCGCACTCGCTATCAGGGCGTCGACGCTGCGCTGCACCTGCGCAGCGGCGATTGGCAATGGTCTGCCGGTTACAGCTATCTGGACGCGAGCTATCGCAGCGACGGCGAATTGCTGTCCGGCGAGCGCGTGATCACGTTGCGGCCCGGCTTGCGGATCGCCTCGCTACCCCGGCATAACCTCAAGCTCGGCGTGGAGTGGCAGCGCGATGCGCTGACGTTGGGTGCCGGCATGCGCGCGGTGTCCGGGCGCGTGGCCAGCGGCAACGAAGATGGGCAGGTCGACAATGCCGAAGCGGGCGAGCCCGCACCGCAGCGCATCGATATCGGCACCGCCGGCTATGCGCTGGTCGACCTGCAGGCGCGATGGGCTATCACCACGCGCGTGTCGGTCTTCGCGCGCATCGACAATGTGTTCGATCGCCAGTACGCCACTTATGCTGCGGTGGCCGAAGATGTGTTTCCCGATGGCGAACTCGCCCGCCCGCAGGACGCGCCAGTGGAAACAGGACCGGCACGCTTCCTGGCGCCAGGCGTGCCCCGGCAGTATCTGATCGGATTGCGCTGGAATCTATAGCGCATTGCATGCCTGCGGCATGGGCCGTCGGCTCCAGAGAGGCACATCGCGTGCCTGCCCAGCCGGCTGATCGCCCAAGACGTCAGCGACGATATCCGAGCCCGTACTGAAAGAACGTGGGTGTCTGGCCTACCACCACGTCCAGTCCCGCTGCGCTGCACGCGGCCTGCAGTTCGCTAGTCGTGTAGTAGTTCTTGACGATCGTACTGATGTTGCCATTGTGCAGGCGGCGCTGCATCAACTGGCCTTCCACGCCTACGACATGCGGCGAAAGGGCTTCGGGCTTGGGAAGATTGTCGACGAAGAAAAACCTTCCGCCCACATCCAGCGCGGATGCCACCTGGTGCAGGAACTGCGACAACAACTCGCGTGGTACGTGCGAGATCCAGAACGCGAATACCACTGCGTCGTAGGTCCGCGTGGCTTGCCATTGGAAGAGATCTGCCTGCACCGTACGCACCCGCGGGTCACAGGTTGCCGGATTGAACTTCAGCATCTGCGCCGATCCATCGACCAGGGTCAGTGTGCGTGCCTTTGGCAGCAACTGGACGCTCCAGATGCCGGTGCCGGCCGCCAGCTCCAGGATATCGCCCTCCAGCGCAGCGGCATCCAGTGCGTCCTGCACGCGTGCGGCCTCCTCGCGCCACAGGACATTGGATGCGTCACCCTCATCGAAGGGCCCGCGACGGAACCACCAGTCGTCGTATTCGGCTGCTCGGTCGTCATAGTAACGTTGTTGTTCGATTAGTACCGATTGCCATTGCGTCATGATGTGTTCCTGGTTGTGGGATGTGGCGATGGCAGCAGCGGGTAGCCTGATACCGTCAGGCCACCTGCAATGCCTGGAAACGATGCTGGCCCTGGCGGATAGCTGCGATGACATCGGTGGTCGAGCACATATCCAGTACCTTGGGGTACTCCAGGATCGTTGGTGCTGCGCCCTGATCGAGCAGGAGCTTGTTCAAGCACAGAAAGCCAATCGTGCGAATGTTGGCTTCGGCGAATAGGTGGTGCTGGTTAAGTTGCTGACAGCACTGCGCGATGGCGTGCACCGTTGCATCGTCCAGCTCGGCACGCATGCGGCAGTTCGAGGGCGGGGGCACCTGAGCGACATAGTGCGATAGGATTTCCTGCGCCTTGTCGAAGCACCGGGCGGGACTACGCGTTGGTGCGAGCAGTCGTCCGGATTGCCCGTGCGTTGGCGGTTCGACCTCGATCCAGCCGTTGTTAGCGGCCGCGGAGCGGTGAAACTCGGCCAGTCCCTGCGCCGTGCAGTTGCGCCCCAAGCTCAGCGCAAATTCCACCGACTGCGCGCGGTAGCCTGACTGGAACCGCTCACGCAGCGGAGCCGAGCTGCGTTTGAAGACATCGCCCACCGCAAGGTCGTGCAGCTGGCAGAGCAGGTGCGCATCCAGGATCCGATCATGCGCTTGCATCAGAGCACCGAAGGCGCGCAGGCAGCCGACCATGTAGCCCAACTCGTTTTCGAAATGGTATTTCCCCCATGACGATTCATGGCATTCGCCATCCATGAACAGATAGGGGATGGCAGCATCGTGATGCGCCAGTCGCCAGGTGTCCGGAAGCTTGTCCCGTGATGCCACGATTTCGGCCTGCATACGGACGGCATTGCGGATGCTCAAAACGCAAGGCGCAGCGCCAAGCGTACCCTCCACCCAGGCGAGCAGGGTGGCGAGCGCGTCGGCTTCGGTGGTGTGCAGCGGGCGTGCCAGGCGGAAATCGAATATTGCTGCATTGACAGTGTTTAACAGCCCTGCGGCCAGTGCATCGGCATCGCCGTTGCGCACGCTGAGCGCGGCGGGCGCAACGTGGCTCAACGCGTGTGCCAGCGCGGTCAAGCGCGCTTGGGCGTCGCCAGTTTGTGGATCATCGGCCATCAGCGCGGCGCGGGCCTGCGCATGCGCCTGCAGGAACTGCGGCATCGCCGCGTCGCCGCGCTGCTGAAGCTGTTCTGCGCTGAACTGGCGACGATAGACGATGCCATCGGATAACGCGTCGTAGCACAGCTCGCCGCCAAGCAAGTGCGACAACGCCTGCATCTGCGCTGCAGGCGGAGCGTCGCGGCCCACTATTCCGCTCACCCATGCGGTCCAATGCTGCCCCGCAGGCGTACTGGCGATATGCACCACCGCTGAGCTGGTGAGCACTGTCTGCTGTCGCTCGATGGTGAGGCCAGGGGAGTCGATTCGCGATAGTTGCAGGCACCGGGGGCGGACGACAGGCATCAGCAGAACACCTTCCATAGCGTCACCAGTGAGGCGGACAACATGACTAGGCCGAAGGCCCGTTTGAGCTTGCGTGTGGGCCAGCGGTGGGCGGCGGAGACGCCTGTGGGCGCCAGCAGGGTGGCAGGCAACGCCACCGCAATGGCGGCCGTCCAACACACAAGCCCGACCAACCCCCGGCTGTCCCCCATGGCAGGCAACGGACCAAGGACGAAGGTGAGAGCGCCGATCAGGGAGATGGCCAGCCCGACCGCACTTCCCACCGCGACCGCGTTACGCATCTCCAGGCGGTCGTGCTGGGCGAGCACATACGGTACGGTGAGGCTGGCGCCGCCGACACCGGCTGTCGCGCTGAACAACCCGATCAAACCACCGATCAGGCGCACCGGCACGCGCGTGGCGAGCGTGTGTATCGGCGGGTTGGCAGGCGACGGTGCTTGTATTCCCGCGCCACGGATCATGCGTAGGCCGAAATAGGCGGCATACGCACTGAAGATCGCCGCTACCCAGACGCCGTGGATGCGGCCTGCGATGATCGCGCCGATGGCGGCACCGGCGCCGGCAGCCGGTGCCAGGCGTACCGCCCAGCCGATGGGAAGCGCGCCGCGTCGATATTGTGCGATCACGGCACTGGCTGTGGCTGGAATGGTGGCTGCCAATGCAGTGGCCACTGCCACCTGTGGCAGTACGGCGATGTCTATCCGGAACCGCAGCGGTAACAGCACAATGAAGACCGGCACCATCAGAAAACCGCCTCCCACGCCCAGCAGGCCGGAGAGGAATCCAGACAGCATGCCGGTCATAATCAATAGCGGGTAGATCCAGTCCATGCCGTCCATCACGCCACCGTCCTTTCGCCCCATGGAAGCGAATAGGTCTTGACGTTGGTGTAGGCGGACATGGCTTCCAGAACCCCTTCCTTATAGCCCAGCCCGGAGTTCTTGATGCCGCCAAACGGCGTGGACTCGAGTCGAAAGCCTGGCACCTCGCGGATATTCACCGATCCGGTCTGCAACTCGGCCACGCAGCGCTGTATGTAGTCCCAGCGGTTGCTGCACAGTGCCGACGACAGTCCAAAGTCGCTGGCATTGGCGATCCGGATTGCATCGTTGATCGAATCGATGCGAATGATCGGTGCCACCGGTCCGAACGTCTCCTGCTGCACCAGCTCCATGCTCGGCGTGACGTGGTCGACGACCGTGGGCAGGTACTGCGCGCCGTTGCGCCGATGTCCGCACAGGACCTGGGCGCCAGCAGCTGCCGCTGCATCGACACGGCGTTCGATCTGCGCGGCTGCCGCATCGTCGATCACGGTACCCATATCCATCTGTGGATCGAACGGATTACCCACCTTCAGTCGCCGCGTGGCCTCCACCAGGCGCTCTACGAACGCGTCTGCGACCTGCCGATGAACCAGTAATCGCTTGATCGCGGTGCAGCGTTGCCCGCTGTTGCGATAGGCGCCGGCCACTGCCAGCGAGACAGCTTCGTCGAGATCGGCATCTTCCATCACGATCATCGGGTCGTTGCCCCCGAGCTCCAGTATCTGTCGTTTGTAGACGCAGCGGGCAGCGATCTGCTTGCCTGCGGCGACGCTGCCGGTGAAGGTCACCAGATCCACCTGTTCGCTGGTCAGCAGCGTGTCCCCGATGACCGCCGGTTTGCCGGTGATGACCGTCAGCATCGGTCCGGGAAGTCCCGCATCTGTCAGCAGATCGGCAAACAGCAAGGCGGTCAGCGGAGTCTTCTCACTTGGCTTGAGGATCATCCTGTTGTTGGTCGCGATGGACGGCGCGATCTTGTGTGCCACTTGGTTGAGCGGGTGGTTGAACGGGGTGATCGCCACGATCACACCGAGCAACGGATCGCGCTGTGTATAGACGCGTCGTTGCTGTCCACTCTGGGTGATGTCGCACGCGTAGATGTCGCTATCGTCGATCAGCACCTGATGCGCGGCCGTGCGCAGCACCTCTGCGGCACGGCCGACTTCGTAGCTGGCATCGCGCACGCATAACCCGCTCTCGGCCACGATCGACTGCACGAACGCAGCGGTGCGTGCGATCAACAGATCGCGCGCGGTCAACAGGATCGTATGCCGCTGATGGCGGGTGAGCGTCGGACGGTAAGCGTATGCCTGCGCGAGCGCATAGCGCACGTCTTCGGCCTGCGCCAGCGGTACCGTTCCGACCAGCGTCCGGTCGTACGGGAAGCGCACCTCCAGCCGATCGGTAGCGCCATCCACCCGTGCACCGGCGATGCGCCATTGCTCATGTCGCAATTGCATCTTGCCCACGTCGGCTCCTTCGTCTCGGTCAATGCATCTGCATATGGGCGCTGTGGGCATCTGCATCAGCAGTGATCGGCGCTGTGTGCAGCGGCGACGCGGCGCTTGCAGCCGGCACGGCTTCGACCACGCCCCGGAACCACAGCTCCACGTTCATCAGCATCCACACCTTCTTGCCGTAGAAGTCGTAGTCCAACGATTGCGGATGCGACAGGAAATGCTCCAGCCGCCTGGCATCGAATAGGCCGCGCTCGCGAGAGCGCCGATCGAGCAGGATCGCCTTCGCGTCGTCGAGCATGCCGGCCTTCAGCCAGTCGTCCAGCGGAGTTGGGAATCCCATCTTCTTGCGCTGCGCAAGATGCGGCGGCAACAGGCGTTGGGCGGATGTGCGCAGCAGATACTTGTTCTGGTCCAGCACCTCGGAGGCGTTGAAGGCCGAAGTGCCCAGGGCGCGGATCAGCGCGAGCGGGGAGCGCCATTTCATCTTCAGACGATGCGGCATATGGACGAACGTCTCCACTAGCTCATGATCGACAAAAGGTACGCGTCCTTCCAACGACGCGAGCATGCCGATGGTGTCCACCTTGTCCAGCACGCATCCCAGATGGATTTTCTGGAACACGTGCAGCACCCTGTCGTGCGGATCGCAATCGCGAGTCTGCTCGAAGGCTTCTTCGAACGGGGCCAGCGTCTTGCGGTCGCCGTTCAGACGGCTGCGTACGTCAGGCGAGAACAGTGCCATCTTCTCGTCCAACGGCATCCAGTGGTAAACGTTGAAAAAGTGCTCTATCTGCCGTGCGCAACCGAGGTTGCTGACGGGGCCGTACGGGTCGCGGCCCAGCTTGCTCAACCATTGCGCAGCCGGGCCCAGTACGCGCTGCGCCGCTTCAATCTTCTTCCAGTCGAATGGCGAGCGCATGACTCGCCCATAGCCACCGAAAAGTTCGTCCGCGCCATCGCCACTAAGGGCGACTTTGACGTGGCGACGAATCTCCTTCGACAGCTTCAGTCCGGCCACCATCTGCGGAATCATCAGTGGTGCATCGCATTGCACGATCAGTGGCGCCATGCCGTCGATGTATTCCTTCCGGTCGATCACCAGATGCGTGTGTTCGGCGCCGACCGCGGCGGCGGCCTCGGCCGCATAAGCGCCTTCGTCGTAGCCATGCGTGCCATAGCCGACCGAGAAGGTCTGTGGCGGCGATGTCATATGGCGGGCCATGAGCGCCACCATGATGTTGGAATCCAACCCGCCGCTCAGGTAGGCGCCGAGTGGAACATCCGATACCAGGCATCGCCGCACTGCCGCGTCGAGCTTCTCGGAGAGCGTCTCCAGCCAATCGGCTTCACTCCTGCGTTGCTCCGGCATGGGCGTTGGCAGCGCCCAATACCGGTGCCGGTGCAGCTGTGCCAGCGTCACTACCAGCATCTCGCCCGGCAGCAGCTTGTGGACGCCTTCGAAATAGGTGTTGTCCCACACCGGCTGACGGAAGCTCAGGTAACTCGAAATGCCGTCCAGATCGGCACGCCGTTCGAATCCGTGATGCTGGAAGAATGCCTTGACCTCCGAGGCGAACACGAAATCCGAGCCGATCTGTGTCCAGTACAGCGGCTTGACGCCCAGCCGGTCGCGCGCGAGTGTCAGTGTGCAGGTGCGCGGATCCCAGGCGGCGAATGCGAACATGCCCGACAACCGCTCCACGCACTGTGCACCCCACTGAATGAAGCTGCGCAGTAACACCTCGGTATCCGAATGCGTCCGGAACTGCGCGCCCAGCGCTTCGAGTTGTTGGCGCAATTGCTTGTAGTTGTAGATCTCGCCGTTGAACACCAGCGCCACGCCGGTGTGCTCGTCGATCATGGGCTGATGGCCGCCCGGTACGTCGATCACGCTGAGCCGCCGGAAGCCCAGACCGACCGGGCCGGAGAGATGGATGCCTGCGTCGTCCGGACCACGGTGCACGATGGTCTGGTTCATCGCATGCAGCATGTCGTGTTGCTCGAAACGTGCACCGTCACGATGGAAGATGCCTACGAATCCGCACATGGTGTTTCCTTTAAGCAGGCACTGCAGGCGCAGGCGTGGAGGATGCGATGGGAAGCCGATTGGCCTTGCGCAGGTCGTCCTCACAGTCGATTTCGACCCAGCGACGACCGCCCATCCACACGATTAGCGCAGGAGATGCCATCGGCAGTTGGGGGATGACGCTGGTGTAATACGACTGCTGTAACTCACCCCGACGGACGCGGTCGACGATGCGTTCGCTCAGCGCGGACGCGGCGCGCGCACTGAAGCGGGCGATGCCGATGAAATTGCCATCGCCCTGCTCCACTGCGATATGGCTACCCAGGTCGACGAGTCGCTCGCCCTGTGCCAGCACCCGCATCGTGCCTTCAAGGCAGGCGCGCCCATCGGCCAGCACAGCGATCTCCGCCTCGGTGTTGACCAGATCGCGCAGCGCATCGCTGTCGACCCAGACATCGGCGAACAGAATCACGCATGTGCCGGAAAGCAATGATGCGAAGGCGGCCAGGGTCCACAGGTTGTTGGTGTCCGCAAAGTCGGGATACACGTGACGGTGAACATGCGATGGCAGTACCCGGGCCACGTCGTCGCTGCGGTAGCCGAGGATCACGTGGATGTCATCGACGCCAAGCGTTACGAGCGCATCGATCTGATGCTGGATCAGGTGCTTGTCTCCCAGTGTCAGCAGGCACTTGGGCAGCTCGGTATGCGCTCTGAGCCGGCTGCCTGTCCCAGCGGCCAGGATGATCGCCCTCATGGCAACGTCTCCTCAGGAAGAAGGTCCAGCAAGCCCAGGCGCGCACATTCGTCCTGGACCTGCGCATTTTCCAGGATGCCGACCTTGCGTAGCGTGCCGATGCAGGCCCTTGCCGCCTCGCGCCGGACCTGCGCCAACTGCTGCGGCGAGTAGCAGTCGTTGATCACCTCATCGGTTTGCGCTTCGCTCAAGCCGATATCGTGCAACTGACCTCGCACGGCGACCAGGTCGGGATCGGTGAAGATTGCAATGAACGAGGGTAACAGCGGGCCGATGCGACGCTTGAGTCGCTCGCTCAACTGCGGCCAGACCTGGGCGATGAAGCTCGCAAAGAAACGGTGGTGTCTACTCTCGTCTTCCGCATGGTCTTTCATGACTTGACGTACTGCGTCGATCACCCGCGGATCGCGAGGGATTTCGACCAGATTCCTGGTGATCAGTGTTTCGGAAATCGAGCAGAAGAACAGTGGCAGCAGCTCGGCGGTGGAGGGATCGGCGCGCGCGAACTCGCGTTGCAGGCGTTGATAGAACGCAGGAATCTTGGCCGATGTGGCGGGGATTGCGGTGTGGGCCCGCACCAGGCGTGCCAGATCGGCGGTGAGTTTGCCGTGGTAGGACTCGTCCACCAGAATGTTCCAGGCGTCGATGACCATGTCCTGCGGAAGTTCGAATCCGCTGTCGCCGCGCGCGATCCGATATACCGCTGTGTTGATCACCTGATGCTCCAACACCTGCGTGAACTCAAGGTTGTTGTACAGCGCCTGCGCCAACAGCCAGCGCAAGGCATCCGGACCCTGCGCCTGCACAAGAGGATGGCGATGACACGACACCAGCTCGGGTGTGAAAAGCAATCCGTTTTGCCAGTCATTGGCGGCGGGTGCGTACATCGGTAGCGGGCCGCGCACCTTCGCGTAGCGTGCCCATTCTTTGAACGGCATTGGGTAGTTCATAACGCCGCCGACCGCTCGGTTGTGTTGGCGCGTGCAACGGCAGGGTGGGCGGTCGCGTCGGATGTGGACACCTTGCGCTGCTGTAGGTGCGCTGCAAATCGTCTGCCGACTTCGCTTGGCGAAACGGTGGGGCGCGGTAACGGATGCATGGAGCCGGGTCGTATGCGCAAATGGATGAAGTGCGGCCCGGCACTGTGTAAAGCGATACCCAGTGCTTGTTTCAGCGCTGCATCTCCGTGGCAGGCGTAGGTGGCCCGATAGCCGCAGGCTGCAGCGATGCTGGGGAAATCGATGTTTCCCGAATTGGTCGGCTGACCTCCCGTACTGTCATGCACGCCATTGTCCAGCAGCACATGAATGAACCTGGCCGGTTGATAGCGGCCGATGGTGGAGAGGTTGCCGAGCTTCATCAGCGCAGCGCCATCGCCATCGAGCACTATCACGGGATAATCGGTGTTGAGCGCAGCCCCCAGACCTAGCGCACTGGCGCATCCCATCGATCCCACCAGGTAGAGATTGCGCGCATCGTCGCTGACGCAGAAGAGTTCCCGCCCGGTCTTGCCCGTGGTTGCGATGAGGGCAGTGTTATTCGGTGTCATGGAGACCACGGTGCGCAGCGCGTCCTCCCTGCTGGGCAGCGGCAATTCGGATCGCCCGAACTGCGACCGCGTCGCTGCCGGGGCTCGGATCACCGCCTGCGCCAGCAGATGCTCGTCTTCGAGGACGTTGGGTTCCACGATCAGGGCGTACGGCAAACGTGTCTGCTGGATGCAGGCATGGGCCGCCCGTAGCGTGGATGCGATCTGATCCGGTTCGGACGGGAAGCGTGCGTGCGGAATGCGCAACACATCGAGCAGACTCTGGGTGATCTCGCCCATGACAGCGTGCTGAGGCTCGTCTGCGACACCGGGGGAGCCACGCCAGCTGCAGATCAACAGACAGGGAATCTGAAACACGTGGTTGAGCGAGGTCAATGGATTGACAGCGTTACCCAAGCCCGAGTTCTGCAACATCACTACTGGCAGTCGCCCCGCAAGATAGGCGCCGGCCGCGATGCCAATGGCCTCGCCTTCGCTGGCTGCGGTGACATGATGTATATGCGGGTCGCTGAGGACTCCATTGAGCAGGGGTGTCAGATAGGAGCAAGGCACGCTTGTGTAGAAATCGAACCCCAGCCGCGACGCCGTCGCGACAAATTCCTTGCCGTTGATCATCGTGCAGCTCCTGCGTCATAGCTGTTGTCCGCCAGGACGGCGACTTTCTCCTTCTTGGGGAGATAGATGCTTTCGGCCTGTGTCAGTTCATCCTGATCGACCAGGTCGAATATCTCCTTCACTCGTGGTAGTTCCTTCTCGATGCCGCTTAACGAACGCTCCCGGTGAATGGTCGCGCAGATCTTGCGCATGCTGGCCACGGATGCGCGCAGGTTGTGGTTGGCCCAGATGATGCTGGAGATCTTTGCGTCGATGAATGCTTGAGTCGGCACCGCGTAATACGTGGTCGGCACGATCACCAGGGGACAGCGGTCCTGCCAGTGTTCGGCAAATTTCAGGATCTCCGCCCCGTCGCTTTTCTTGGAGTGGATCAGGATCGCATCGGCTCCAGCGGCGTGGCATTGCTCGGCCCTGCTCAACGCTTCGGTGAGCCCACGGCCGGCGATCAGTGCCTCGACCCGCGCAACGACGCAGAATGCGTCGTTGCTCTGGCTATCCTTGGCTGCCTTGATCTTGCCCGCGAACTCGGAAGGGTCCGCCAGTTCCTGATCGTCGCCGATGAAAGAGTTGGTCTTGGGGAACAGCTTGTCTTCGAGGCAGACTCCGGCGACGTTGCGTTGGCAGAGTTTTTGGACAAGCCTGCGCACGCTGTTGAAGTTGCCATAGCCGGTATCTCCATCCAGCAGGATCGGCAGATCGGTGCTGTCGGTCATGAACTCGACCACTTCCAATGTCTGCGTCCAGGAGGCTTCGTTGGCGTCGCGCACGCCCAACGAGGCTGAGATGGACAGGCCCGATGCCCATATCCCCTCGAAGCCGGCTTCGGCAACGATGCGCGCAGATAAGCCGTTATGCGCTTCCATCAGGAACGAAGTGCTCTGTCCGGTGAGCAGACTGCGCAGCTTCGAAGCCAGGTATGCGTCGCGATGACGTCCATCGATTTTTTGAGTTGAGGTGTTCAAGGAGTGAACTCCATATGTTTATTGGTTATGTTTGTTATATATGCAGGCCGTGGGGAAAACCTCCCACGCCACTTGTCGCATTGGCGAAGGGCATCAAAGGGGAGGTCAATCAGGTTCTTTCAGGATTTTACGGGTCGCTGAAATAATGGCGGTGAGCGCCATCGGCTGCGCAACTAAAAATTTCGTGATTTATGTTGCATCTTTTTTTGCCTAAAAATTTGAATAATTGAATAAATAAAAACGTATCAATGGCGAATTAAAATCAGTGCGAGTTGTCACGATTGCCGTTTGAATGGCGTAGTGATACGGATCTGCCGCTATGCGTGGTGCAAACGCATTCGCCCGGCTCGGTCAGGAGGTTGCCTGGACCGAATCATTCACGCTCAATGGAGCGTTTTTGTAGTTCAGGAGAAAATGAAGGCGACTTTTAGGGTATGGAGGCCGAGCGCCTGTATGTGGAACGGCTGGTCAAAACGCCACGTGCCTTGCAGTCTCTGTCCACTCTCAGACATCGCATGCGCAAAGTTGCACACACATCCTAATAATTGTGTCGATGTCGATGTCGATGTCGATGTCGAGCGTGCATTGCTGTACGCGCATCGCTGAAGGCCATTGTGAATATTTTCATGGCGTTTCGACTCGACCACAGTGGAATCAGGAGTTGCACGGAAATATCCTGTGTATACGGGTGCCGATATCAGCAGAAACCGATGGCACTCTTGCAAGTGCTTTTATTCAAAAGGCGGTCTTTGCTCTTGTCCATCGTCCTGATCTGTTCAGATTCTGTTGGTGCCGTATGGATGTGCTCGATGAGTTATTGATAATTCTTCTGTCACCTAACTGTCAACAGAAAAATAGTCAAATCGCGCGAGAATCTCTCTATTGCGACTAGGGTCTAGATTTTTTTTGGATTGACAACCCAATTGAAATTGGTGGTCATTGTTATTTGCCAGTCGATGACATCATTCCGGGCGCGCTGGTGAGGTTTCGCATAAGCGACCCGAGCGGATCGGGATCATGTCGATCCAAGCCAGCCCCAGGATGTCTTCAAGAGCGCAGCAACGCGGCGCTAACCCAAGCATGCGTATCGAAATGGCGCAATCAGTGCGCAGGACGCAGATGTCGAGCGATACGTCCGATCGCAGCGAGTGATCACTCGGGCCAACACCTGCATTTGCCTGCAGGATGCAGCGATTAGCCACAGGCAGTGCAGCGCTCAGCCCGTATCCAAGCCATGCTTGCGCAGCTTGCGATACAGCGTATTGCGGCTGATGCCCAGTGCGTCGGCGGTACGGCTGACATTCCAGCGATGGCGTTCGAGTTGTTGTTGCAATACCAGGCGTTCGGCCTGATCCAGCGCCACCCGGCCAGGCATGTCGTCGGCGGCCACGGCACGGCCATCGACCAGGCACGGCGCGCTGCCGGCATCGACGATTTCCTGCGGCAGGTTGGGCAGGCGGATCACGCCGTCGCTGCACAGCACTGCCGCGGTACGCAGCACATTGCGCAGTTGGCGCAGGTTGCCTGGCCAGGCGTAGCTGAGCAGTTTGTGCATTGCCTCTTCGCTGATGCGTACGCTGTGCTCTGCGTTTTCTTCGCGCATCAGGGTGCGGATCAACTCGGCTTTGTCGCTGCGCTCGCGCAGTGGGGGCAGATGCAACACCACACCGTTTAGCCGGTAATACAAGTCCTCGCGAAACTCGCCTGCGGCTACGCGTTGCGCCAGGTCGCGATGGCTTGCGCTGATGACGTGCAGCTCCAGCGGCACCGCACGTTCGCTCCCCAGCGGGGTGACGCATTGTTCTTCCAGCACGCGCAGCAGGCGGCTTTGCAGTGGCAACGGCATGTCGCCGATTTCATCCAGAAACAGCGTACCGCCGCTGGCTTGCAGCAATTTGCCATGCCGCCCTTCGCGTGCGGCATCGGTGAAGGCACCGCGCGCATAACCGAACAACTCGCTTTCGATCAGCGCCTCGGGAATGGCGGCGCAATTGATCGCGACAAACGCACCGCTGGCCCAGGGCGAGCCACGGTGCACCGCCTTGGCGAATTCCTCCTTGCCGGTGCCGGTGTCGCCACGCAGCAGGATCGAGACGCGGTGCGCGGCCAGTTTCAGCGCATTGGCCAGGTTGTGGCGCATGCGCGGGTCCGAGCCGACGTGCTCGCCTGGCTGCAGGTCCGAATCCGGTGCGGCCTGCGCCGGCCCGCCCACCGCCGGTAGCGCCGGGCGGGCGCGTGGCGGGCGCACCAGCGCATAGAAGCGCCGCCCGTGGCAGGCGCAGCGGATCGACCACAGGGTGCCGGCGTCGCTGCCTGCACGGTGTTCGATGGTGTCGAAGTCCAGCTGCATCACCTGCGAGATGTCGCGGCCTACGAGCTGGCTGCGATCGATCTTGCCCAACTGCTCCAGCACCGCTTCGTTGACCGCCAGCACGCGGCCATCGGCACCGATGGCGATCAATGCCTCGTGCAACAACCCGGCAAATTCCGGTCGGCTGTGAAAGCGCAGGATGAAGGCATGACCGAACTGATTGAGGAAATGCGAGCGCGAAATCTGTGCGGCCGACATGCTCACCAGGGCCACGGTATGGCGCTGGATCTGTTTGCTGTCCTGTGCGTTGGGTGTGGACGCATCCAGCACCGCCAGTAGCCCGCCGTGCGGGTCCAGGATCGGCGCACCGCTGCACGACAGCGGCAGGTGTCGGGTCAGATAGTGTTCGCCGCGATGCACGCTGACCGCCGTGCGCTCGGCCGCGCAGGTGCCCAGGCCGTTGGTGCCCTGATGGCATTCGGCCCAGCTGGCGCCACAGAACAGCCCCGCCTGGCGGAACTCGCGCAGCAGGGTGGAGTCGTGCACGCTGTGCAGCACGGTGGCATCGGCGTCGCCAAAGATCACCGCGTAGCCGCTGCCGGCGATCTGCTCGTACAGGTTTTCCATTTCCACCTTGGCGATGCGCAGCACCTCGCCAAGGCGCTGCTGGCGCTCACGCACGTGCAGGGCGTCGTGCACTAGCGGTTCGGGCGTCGCCTCGGGCAGCAGCGCGTAGTCCTCAAGACAACGCCGCCACGACCGCGCCAGCGGCGCCGCCAATGGCGCAATGTCGCGCAGCCGTCTGATCTGCCGGAGTACATCCGGTTCGATCTCCGGCAAGGCGATGGAGGGAGCGGCGACAACGCTTGGCTCGGACATGGGCCAGCGTTCCTCAGTGGGCGCGAGACGTCAGTAGAGGCACAAACCGGCCGTATGCTCAAACTGCATTGCAGCAAACTGCGTCGCGCGTCGCGTCATGCGGGGTCTTTAATGGCCGGCGGCCAGAGCGTGTCCGGGACGGTAGCGGTTGCTGCGCGCGCAGTTTCCAGCGCGGCTGACATGCCCTTCTCTTGGCTGTGTGAGAAGGCGAGCTCGGCGGTTGGCGTGAGCGCCGGTGGAGCAAAAAGCAGGCGCGGGCGGCGCGTGGGCTGATGCGGAGGGGCATTTCGACGCGCTTGTGCGGTGCCGCTACGCGCGTCCCCTCATCCGTCAATGCGGGGCACCTTCTGCCGACGGGAGAAGGAACAGGGTGCATCGCTCGCGAGAGCCCGCGTCACCAGCGCGGGCCAGGCAAGGCGCACGGGTGGCGTTGCGCGTACGGTGCGCAGCTGCGCTGCCGCTCAGCACAGCCTCAGAGCGCGTAGCCGAACTGTTGCTTGAACTGATCGTTGAATTCGGCGAAATCGAAGCGCTGATTCTGGGTGCCGGGGTGTTCCACCTTCAGCGCGCCCATCAGATTGCCCATGCGCCCGATCGTCAGCCAGTCGTAGTTGTGCTGGATGCCGTAGATCAGGCCGGCGCGGAACGCATCGCCGCAGCCGGTGGGGTCGACCACGCGGCGTTCGTGCGCCGGCGGGATGTCGTAGGTCTTTTCGGGCGTGTGTACCAGCGCGCCCTTCGGGCCCTGCGTGGTGATGTAGGCCTGCACGCGCGAGACGATGTCCTTCTCGTTCCAGCCGGTGCGTTCCTGCAACAGGTTGGACTCGTAGTCGTTGACCACCACGTAATCGGCCTGCTCGATGAATTCACGCAGCTCGGGGCCGTTGAACAACGGCATCGCCTGGCCAGCATCGAAGATGAAAGGAATGCCGCCGGCAGCGAACTCTTCCGCGTTCTGGATCATGCCTTCGCGGCCGTCCGGGCCGACCAGGCCCAGCGTCACGCCCGGCACGTCGCGCACGTGATTCTCGTAGCTGCGCATCATCGCCCCCGGATGGAAGGCGGTGATCTGGTTGTTGTCGTGGTCGGTGGTGATGAACGCCTGCGGGGTAAACAGGTCGTCGATGATCTTCACGCGCGACAGGTCGATGCCCAGCGTTTCGAAATGTTCGCGGTACGGGCCGAAATCCTGGCCCACCGTGCCCATCGGAATCGGCGCACCGCCGAGCAGATGCAGGTTGTAGGCGATGTTGCCGGCGCAGCCGCCGAACTCGCGGCGCATGCGCGGCACCAGGAACGACACATTCAGGATGTGCACCTTGTCCGGCAGGATGTGATTCTTGAACTGGTCCGGGAACACCATGATGGTGTCGTAGGCGAGGGAACCACAGATCAGTGCGGACATCGAGTCAGGCCTTTGCGTAAGGAAATACCCGCCAGTTGCCGGCATGGCGGCGGGACGGCGCCAACGCCGCGGCGCAAAGGGTAACGGCTGTGATCGATCAGGGCCACAACCGCGTGCCATGCCCGGCGTGACCGTCACATGAAAATCCGGCCGGGAGAACCGATTTTTCCTTGCTCGCACCGGGGGGGATTGCTAGGCTAGTGGACTTCGTTTTCTGCCCAAAATTTCGCCACTCTGGCGGTGGGCACGCGACTTACCCAGGAACAACTCCCTCGATGTTCAAGAAACTGCGCGGCATGTTCTCCAACGACCTGTCCATCGATCTGGGCACGGCCAATACGCTGATCTACGTGCGCGGACAGGGCATCGTGCTGAACGAGCCATCGGTGGTTGCGGTGCGTCAGGACCGTGCAATCGGCGGGACGCGCTCGGTGGCTGCCGTCGGCGCGGAGGCCAAGCAGATGCTTGGTCGTACCCCCGGACACATCACCACGATCCGCCCGATGAAAGACGGCGTCATCGCCGATTTCACCTACACCGAAGCAATGCTGAAGCACTTCATCAAGAAGGTGCACAAGTCGCGCTTCCTGCGCCCCAGCCCACGCGTGCTGGTGTGCGTGCCGGCCGGTTCCACCCAGGTGGAGCGCCGCGCGATCAAGGAATCTGCGGAAGAGGCCGGTGCGCGCGACGTGTACCTGATCGAAGAACCCATGGCCGCTGCCATCGGTGCCGGCATGCCGGTGACCGAAGCGCGTGGCTCGATGGTCATCGACATCGGCGGCGGCACCACCGAAGTGGCGGTGATCTCGCTCAACGGCATCGTCTACTCGCAGTCGGTGCGCGTGGGCGGCGACCGCTTCGATGAGTCGATCACCAACTACGTGCGTCGCAACCACGGCATGTTGATCGGCGAAGCTACGGCCGAGCGCATCAAGTTGCAGATCGGCTGCGCTTACCCGCAGGACGAGGTGCAGGAGATGGAAATCTCCGGCCGCAACCTCGCCGAAGGCGTGCCGAAGATGATCAAGATCAACTCCAACGAAGTGCTCGAAGCGCTGCACGAGCCGCTGTCGGGCATCGTGTCGGCGGTGAAGCTGGCGCTGGAGCAGACCCCGCCGGAACTGTGCGCCGACGTCGCCGAGCGCGGCATCGTGCTCACCGGTGGCGGCGCGCTGCTGCGCGACCTGGACCGTCTGATCTCCGAAGAAACCGGCCTGCACGTGCAGGTGGCCGACGATCCGCTCACCTGTGTGGCCCGCGGCGGCGGCCGCGCGCTGGAGCTGGTGGACATGCACGGCAACGAGTTCTTCGCGCCGGAGTGATGCGTTCGGGAATCGGGAATCGGGATTTGGGAATCGCAAAAGCATTCCCTGCCGATGCTCCTGCGCGGTTGCGACGCGGTCCCGCTAAAGTGAGTTTTCGCCTCAGCCGTCTCGCGGGCAGCCAAGTGCTCTCCGATTCCCCATTCCCGATTCCCCATTCCCGGCCCTGAAAGTGCCCTCCTACGCCGGTCCTCCCGTCGCCTCCCGTCCGGGCGAAGTCACCTCCACGCTGCGGCTGCTGGTCTATCTGGTGCTGGCGATCACGTTGATTGCGCTCGATAGCCGCGGCAGCTGGCTGAGCCAGGTGCGAATGCAGGCCAATCTGCTGATCCAGCCGATCTGGGCAGTGGCCGGGTTGCCAGGGCGCATCGGGTCGCAGGTGCGCGACAACGCCGCCACGCACGCGCAACTGGTGGAAGAAACCCGCGACCTGCGCAATCAGCTGCTGGTCGCCAACGCCCGCCTGACCCGGCTGCAGACCGCTGCGCTGGATAACGCCCAGTTGCGCGAGCTGCTCAACGTGGCCGAGCGCCGTGGCCTGGACGTGCAGCTGGCGCCGATCCTGGATATCGACCTGGACCCGACCCGCCAGCGCTTGCTGCTGGACGCCGGCAGCCGCGATGGCGTGCTGATGGGCCAGGCCGTGATCGATGCCGGCGGCCTGATGGGCCAGGTGATCGAAGTGACCCCGCTGCATTCGACCGTCTTGCTGCTGACCGACCCAGACCACGCGGTGCCGGTCAGCGTGGCGCGCAACGGCGTGCGCCTGATCGTCTACGGCCGCGGCGACCGCCTCGAATTGCGCGACATCCCGCTGAGCGCCGGCGTGCAGGTGGGCGATGAAATCGTCACCTCCGGCCTGGGCGGCCGTTTCCCTGCCGGCTTCCCGGTGGGCAAGGTCTCCGAGCTGCATCCCGACGATACCCACGCCTTCCTGGTCGGCGAGCTGACCCCGGCCGCCAAACTCGACCGCGGCCGCGACGTGCTGTTGTTGCGCGCCGGCAAGCCGCTGCGGGTGGTGCCGGGACCGGAGTCGGGACCCGAGTCGGGACCGGGGACCGGGGACCGGGGACCCGGGAATAGCAACGGCAACAGCAGCGGCAGCGGCAACGGCAGCGAGGACGGTAATGGAGCGGCGGCGGGTAGCAGTCCCGAGCCCCACGCTTCTTCCCGGGTCCCCGGTCCCCGGTCCCCGGTCCCGGCTCCCCAGAATGCCGCGCCAGCCGCGACGTCCAGCGCTTCTTCCCGGGTCCCCGGTCCCCGGTCCCCGGTCCCGGCTCCCCAGAATGCCGCGCCAGCCGCGACGTCCAGCGCTTCTTCCCGGGTCCCCGGTCCCCAGTCCCCGGTCCCGGCTCCACCGGAGACGGACCAATGACCCGCATGCGCAACACCTGGATCCTGCCGGTGAGCCTGCTCATCGCGCTGGTGCTGGGTCTGCTGCCGTTGCCGGAGGTGGTGCAGCCGCTGCGCCCGTACTGGGTGGCGCTGGTGCTGGCCTACTGGGTGATCGAGGAGCCGGATCGGGTGGGCTTGGGTGTGGCCTTCGTGGCCGGCGTGCTGGCCGATCTGCTGTACGGCGGGCTGCTGGGCGAGCAGGCGCTGCGGCTGGTGATCATGACCTTCATCCTGCAGCGCTTCCGCGCGCGGATGCGGTTTTTCCCGGTGTCGCAGCAGGCGCTGGCGATCGGCGGGCTGCTGCTGAACGACCGCATCGTGTCTTCGGCGGTGCATCTGGCGGTCGGCGAGCCGACCCTGCCGTGGAGTTACTGGTGGGCGCCGCTGCTGGGCATGGCGCTGTGGCCGCCGCTGTTCGTGTTGCTGGATGCGGTGCGCCTGGGCAAGCGGAGCAAGAAGTAGTCCATGCACGGTCGGCGCCAACCCAAGAATCCGCATGCCGAGGCCGAGCAGTTCCGCCGCCGGGCGGTGCTGGGGTTTGTGATGGTGGTGATCTGCCTGGTCGGCCTGGGCGGCTGGTATTTCAAGCTGCAGGTGCTCGACCACGAGGTCTACGCCACGCGCTCGGAAGCCAATCGCATCAAGCCCAAACCGGTGGTACCCGGGCGCGGCATGATCTACGACCGCACCGGCCGGTTGCTGGCCGAAAACGTGCCGGCGTTCCGGCTGGACGTGACCCCGGACAAGGTCGCCGACATGGACGCCATGCTGGCCGCGCTGGGCAAGGTGATCCCGATCGCGCCGGAGGATCTGGAACGCTTCAACCGTGAGCGCCGCGCGCGCCGCAGCTTCCTGCCGGTCACCCTCAAGCTGCGCATGAGCGACGAAGAGATGGCGCGCTTTGCGGTGGAGCGCTGGCGCTTCCCTGGCGTGGAGCTGGAGCCGTATCTGACCCGGCGCTACCCCTACGGGCCGCTGTTCGCGCACATCATCGGCTACGTCGGCCGCATCGACGAAAAAGACCTCGCGGTGCTGGGCGAGGGCAACGCCGCGCTCACCCATATGGGTAAGTCCGGCCTGGAGCGCTATTACGAACAGGACCTGCGCGGGCAGGTGGGCTACGAGCAGGTCGAGACCAACGTGCAGGGGCGGGCGATCCGTACCGTCGGCCGCGTCGCGCCGCAGTCGGGTGCGGATCTGCGGCTGTCGGTGGATGCCGATCTGCAGCGCGCAATGGTGGCGGCGTTCGGCGAACACGAAGGTGCGGCCATTGCGATGGATCCGCGCACCGGCGAGATCCTGGGCATGGTCAGCCTGCCCAGCTACGACCCCAATCTGTTCGTCAATGGCATCTCGCATACCGACTTCAAGATGCTCAACGACAATCCGTCGCGGCCGCAGTTCAACCGGCTGGTGCTCGGTGGCGTGGCGCCGGGCTCCACGCTCAAGCCGCTGATCGCCTTGGCCGGCCTGGATAGCGGCCTGCGCCGGCCGGAAGACCGGGTGTTGTCCACCGGCATGTTCTATCTGCCCGGCGTCAGCCGCGGCTGGGGCGACTCGCACCGTGGCGGCCACGGCTGGACCGATCTGCGCAAATCCATCGCCCAGTCGGTCAATACCTACTACTACCGCCTGGCGGTGGACATGGGCATCGAGCGCTTCGACCACTACATGGGCGGGTACGGCTTCGGCGCGCCCACCGGGCTGGATCTGCTGGGCGAAATCGGCGGCATCCTGCCGTCGCCGGCCTACAAGTACAAGACCCGCAAGGAGCGCTGGTACCCCGGCGACACCGTCAACATCGCCATCGGCCAGGGCGACTGGAAAGTGACGCCGTTGCAATTGGTGCGCGGCATCTCGGCGATCGCCAGCGGCCTGCTGCTGCGCCCGCATCTGGTGCTGGAAGAACGCACCGGCTTCGATCACCCCTGGCAGCCGATGATCCAGCCGCCGGGCAAGCCGATCAGCCCGAATCCGGCGCATCTGCAAGTGGTGCGCGAGGGCATGATGGACACCATGCGCCCCGGCGGTACCGGCTACGCCATCACGCCCGGCGCGCCGTATCAGATGGCCGGCAAGACCGGCACCGCGCAGGTGGTCAGCCGCAAGGGCGTGGCCGCCGTGGACCCGCGCAGTCTGCCGATGCACCTGCGCCACCGCGGCCTGTTCGTCGGCTTTGCGCCGGCCGACAACCCGGTCATCGCGGTGGCGGTGGCGGTGGAGGGCGGTGGCTTCGGTACCAGCTCGGCAGCGCCGATCGCACGCAAGATCTTCGACGCCTGGCTGCTGGGCAAGATGCCTGCGGGCATCCTGCCGCTGGACAGCGAACTCGGCATGACCGCCGTGGGCATCAACCAGTTCGAAGCCGGTGCCACCGATGCACGTGCGGCCGGTGATGCGGCCGCCGCCACGCTGGAAGAATTGCCGGTGGTGATCGGCCAGACCGCCGTTGCGCTGGATCCCAGCACGCCCGCGCAGCCGGTGGTACCGGATGTGCCGGATGCGGTGCAGGAGACCGATCATTGAGTGACATCCTGCGCTGGTTGGCGGACATGGCCGCGCGTTTTACGCGCAGCCTGGACTGGGTGCTGTGCCTGGCGCTGGGCGGCTTGATGGTGATCGGCCTGTCGGTGCTCAAGAGTGCCGGCGGCACGGCCAACGGCGATCATCTGGTGATGGCGCAAGGCATCCGCTTCGTCATCGGCGTGGCCGCGATGTGGGGCATCTCGCGCATGTCGGTGCTGCGCCTGCGCGCCTGGACCCCGTGGGTGTATGGCTTGTCGATGCTGCCGTTGCTGGCGGTGTTTGCGCTGGGCACCGGCAAATACGGCCGGCAGTGGCTGGATCTGAAAGTGTTCTATCTGCAGCCGGCCGAGCTGCTCAAGATCAGCCTGCCGATGATGGCGGCCTGGTATCTGCATCGCATGCCGTTACCGCCGCGCATCTCCACCGTGTTGGTCACCTGCATGATCATCGGCGTGCCTACCGCGTTGATCATGTTGCAGCCGGACTTCGGCACCGGCGTGCTGATCGCCGCCAGCGGCGTGTTCGTGCTGCTGCTGGCCGGTCTGCCGTGGTGGTGGGTGGCCGTGGGTCTGGGCGGTGTGGCGGCGGCGGCGCCGATCGCCTGGTTCTGGCTGCTGCGGCCGTACCAGAAGGACCGCATCATGATGTTCCTCAACCCCGAGAACGACGCGCTCGGCGCCGGCTGGAACATCATCCAGTCCAAGATCGCGATCGGCTCCGGCGGGTTGGATGGCAAGGGCTGGGGGTTGGGCTCGCAATCGCATCTGAACTTCATTCCCGAACAGACCACTGACTTTGCGTTTTCGGTGCTCAGCGAAGAATTCGGCTGGATCGGCGTGGCCACCGTGCTCACGCTCTATCTCATCGTCATCGGCCGCTGCCTGTGGATCGCCTCGCAGGCGCGCGACACCTATTCGCGCCTGGTCGCCGGTGCCACCGGTCTGGCGTTCTTCGTCTACGTGCTGGTCAACGGCGGCATGATCTCCGGCCTGCTGCCGGTGGTCGGCGTGCCCATGCCCTTGATGAGTTACGGCGGCACCTCGGCGGTGTCGTTGCTGGCCGGATTGGGCCTGGTGATGGCAGTAAAGACGCACCGACCGGTCCATGGGTATTGAGGCGTGGCGGTGTCGCAGCGGCGCATTGCATCGTCGCACGTGACGCGCCAGCGGCATGCGTGGCAGTGCAACCCTGATGGATGCGACACGCGTGTGTCAGCGCGCTGACAAAGCACAAATAACGCCGCGTTTTGCGCGCTGCATTGCAATGACGGCACAGCGAAGCAGGCCGGCTTCGCGCGCGCGGCATCGGGTTCGCTCGCGTTCTGCATGTGATGGCCGCGCTCCGTAGAGTTCGCCATGCTGCCGCAGTGATAGCGGCCGCGTCGCGTTGCCTCTGCAGGTGCGCGCCATTCCTCTTTCTGGTGCCTCTTTCCATGAAATTTCTAACCGCCGCCATCGGCGGTGTCTGTCTGCTGCTTGCCGCGCAGGCCAGTGCCGTCACTTTCGCCACCGGCGATACCCGCGCTGTCGCGCAACCCGCACCTCCAGCCACGTGTGCGCCGTCCTTGAAAGCTGGGTTGACCCCGACCGGGCGTCAATTCGATGATGCGTTGGAGCGCTCGCCGCCCGACACCAAGACCATCCAGGCCGCGCTCAATGCCTGCAAAAACGGCAGTGTGCTGTTGACCAGCGGCAGCGGTGACGCGTTTCTGACCGGACCGCTGACCATTCCCACGGGTGTCACGCTGGTGGTCGACCAGGGCGTCACCTTGTACGGCTCACGCAATCCGGTCGACTACGGCGGCAGCTGCGGCGTGGCAGGTCCCAAGAGCGGCGGCTGCGCGCCGCTGATCAGCGTCAAGGGCGCCAAGTCGGGCGTCATGGGCATCCGCACCGGCGGGCGTCAGGGCACCATCGATGGCCGCGGCGATCTGACCATGCTGGGCAAGAGCACCACCTGGTGGCAATTGGGCGAAGACGCCAAGGCGGCCGGCCAGGTGCAGAACACCCCGGACCTGATCAAGGTGCAGAACTCAACGGAATTTACGCTGTACGACATCAACCTGATCAACGCGGCGTACTTCCATTTCTTCGCGCATATCGTCGATGGCCTGACCATCTGGGGCGTGCGGGTGAAGTCGCCCGCCACCAGTCCCAATACCGACGGCCTGGATCTGGACAGCGTGGTCAATGCCACCCTCCACGACAACGATGTGATGGGCGGCGACGATTGCGTGGCGATCAAGACCATCGCTTCCAAGTCGGCCAACATCACCGTGCGCAATACGCGCTGCTATGGCACGCATGGCATCTCCATCGGCAGCGAAGTGATGTCCGGCGTCAGCAATGTACTGGTCGACAACAACGCGCTGGTGTCTACCGACGACGCAGGCAATCGCAGTACCGACAACAACGGGTTGCGCATCAAGACCAGCATCGTCAAGGGTGGGGCGGTGAGCCAGGTCACGTATCACACCTGCCTGTACGGCGTGACCAGCCCGCTGGTGATCAACCCGTTCTATGCCGGCGGTAGCAGCGGCACCAAGCCGACCTTCAGCGAAATCGTCGTCGACGGGCTGCGTAGTACGAACGATGCCGGCGGCAAGGGCTGGATCCTGCGTGGCTACGATGCGCAGACCCGTCTTGATCTGGTGCTGGCCAACGTGGTGACCGGCAACACATCGGTCAATGCGAGCAACGCGCAGATCGGTCTGAGCAACAGCGCGCTGACACCGACCGGTACCGGCGTCACTACTGCACAGCTACAACTGGGCGGCGCGATACCGACCTGCTCGGGCGCGCCGCGCTTCCCGGCGCTGTGAGACGACAGGCGCGGCTGACCCTAGCGGCCGCGCCTGGTTTGTTGCCACGGCTGCTCAGTCGATGCGGCCGTTGGCAACTGGCTTCGATATTCCATGAGCTGCCAAGCCGGCTAGCTGGCCTGGCACTTTCCAAGGTGGCGACGGCCGCCTTCGCGGCACTGACGCCGGCGCGGCGATATCGCTCGCGATCAGCTGATCGCAATCACCGTCGAGCATCCAGTGTCTTCGCGCAACGCCGGCATGCCAGTGGCGGTCATCGTGCTACCGCGCCGTGTCGCCGCGAGGCGGCTGCTGCCAGCCGTCGGCCCCAATCCCGATGCCTCAGCCAGCAAACTGCCCCCACCTGCTGCGGCAGACCTTGACTTTGGCTAAAGTCTTTTCGTTTCATGGTCTTATTGCCAGAAGTTCATCTGATGTCTGTTACCCTCGGCCGATGATTCGACGCACCCTGACCTGCCTGCTCACCCTCGGCCTTGTCGCCTGCGCGACCCAGCCCAGCCCTCCGTCCCCGCCGCCGGCCGCCAGCGCGCCTCCGGCCAAGCCGCCAGTGGCTCCCATCGCGCCTGTAAGTGCCGCCGCCGAGGCGCCCGCGTTACCGCCGGTCGACCTGACGCCGGTCCCGTTCGAGATCGCACGCGCCAACTTCGTGCGCGACACCGCCGCCAAATACGGCATCGACGCCGCACAGATCGAAGCGGTGCTGGCGCAGGCGCAATTCAAGGATGCCATCGTCACTGCCATGTCGCGGCCGGCCGAGCGGGTCAAACCGTGGAACGAATACCGGCCGATGTTCATCACCCAGGCGCGCATCGATGGCGGCCGCAGCTTCCTGGCCCAGCATCGCGCCGAGCTGAGCAAGGTCGAAGCCGCTACCGGCGTGCCGGCGCAGGTGATCGTGGCCATCATCGGGGTGGAAACCAGTTACGGCAGCAATGCCGGCAAGTACCGCGTGCTGGATGCGTTGTACACGCTGGCGTTCCGCTACCCGCGCAGCGGCGACCCGGCCAAGCTCGAGCGCGAAGTGCGCCGCGAGCTGTTTTTCCGCGACGAACTCGGCCAATTGTTCGCGCTCGGCAAGGAAGAGCAACTCGATGTCACCAGCCTGATCGGCAGCTACGCCGGCGCGATGGGCATGGGCCAGTTCATGCCTTCCAGCTACCGCCAGTTCGGTGTCGATGGCGATGCGGATGGTAAGCGCAATCTGTTCACCGATTACAACGACGTGTTCGCCTCGATCGCCAATTACTTCGTCAAGAAGGGCGGCTGGGTGCGCGGCGGTCAGGTCGCCGTACCAGCCACGCTGACTGCCGGCCAAGAAGAATTCAATCCCACCGACTGGTCGCCGGTATACACGCTGGCCGATCTGTCCGCGCGCGGGTATCACCCCAGCGCGCCGGTGGTGGCCGGCAGCACCGCCACGCCGATCAGCCTGGACGACGCCAACGGCAAGCAGTACTGGCTGGGCTTCCAGAACTTCTACGCGATCACCCGATACAACATTTCCAAAATGTATGCGATGGCCGTGTTCCAGTTGTCCGAGGCCATCGCCGGTAAGGAGTTACCCCCGGCATGAACAGCATGACAGGCCCCAAGTGGCTGATCCCGATGGCGCTGATGCTCGGCCTGGCGGCCTGTAGCAGCGCTCCGAAGAAAAACGTCGGTGCCAAGGGTGGCGGCGCCATCAAGGGCGTCAAGGTTGACGGCAAGGGACCGGCGTACGTCGCCACCGGATGCCCGTCGACCTCGCCGTATGCGGCCGCCAAGGAAGACCCGTCCACGCGCGGCGACTACACCGCCGGCGGCCTGTACAAACCCGGCGTCAAGGACGCCACGCCCGACCACGTCCCCAATGTGGCCTGCATCCCCGAACCGCTGGTCACCGACGAGCCGCGCTCGGCAGTCGGCAATCGCTCGCCCTATGAAGTGCTGGGCAAGCGCTACGTGGTGATGGACAACCCGGGCGACTATGTCGAACGCGGCACCGCTTCGTATTACGGCAGCAAATTCCACGGCCGCCTGACCTCCAACAAGGAGGTCTACGACATGTACGCCTTCACCGCCGCGCACAAGACGCTGCCGCTGCCCAGTTTCGCGCTGGTGACCAATACCGACACCGGCGATTCGGTGGTGGTGCGCGTCAACGACCGTGGCCCGTTTCACGATGGCCGCGTGATTGATCTGAGCTACGCCGCCGCGGTCAAGCTGGGCATCACCGGCAAAGGCACCGGCAATGTCGAAGTGCGCGGGCTGACCGAAGCCGATAACGGCAACCTGCTGGCCAAGCGCAATCGTGGCCAGGTGCCGGCCACTTCGGCGGTTGCCACCGCGCGGCCGGCGTCGGGTAGCAGCCAGATCGATGGTCTGGTGCAGCGTCTGCCCACGCGCCCGGTTCCGCCGCGCCCGGTGGCGACAGGTGCGGGCACAGCGGTTGCCACGGCTGCAGTAGCAACTGCCGCAGCACCGGTCACTGCGGCCGGCGAGCGTTGGCGCTACCGCGTGGCCGATTCCCGCCAGCCTGGCAATGCCGACAACTTCGATGCCTGGATGAAGACGCAGGGCGTGCGTGTGGCCACCGGCAAGCCCGCCGCTGCCGTGCAGCAGCGACCGGCAAGCGCGACAACAGCCCCGGTGGCCGTTGCCGTGGTCAAGGCACCAGAAAGCGTGGCTGCGCGTCCGCTCACGCCGGACCCGATGCCGGCCAAGGCGCCGAGCGTGGCCGAGGCTGCGCTTGGCGACATCCTGTTGCAGGTCGCCAGCTTTGCCAGCCGCGAAAACGCCAACCGCGCGCTGTCGCAGCTGGCCTCGGCTGGCATCGCCGGTGCCAGCGTCAGCGACATCGTCAGCGGTGGCCGCACCCTGTGGCGCCTGCGCGTCAACGCACGCGACCATGCCAATGCATCGGAGATTGCCCAGCGCATCGCCGGCCTGGGTTTTGGACGTCCGCAGATCGTTGCCAACTGAGCGCAAACCGTCGTGCCGTCATGCGCCGCCATCGAGGTCAGCGACCCGATGCGCGGCGCCGGCGCTACCGACCGCTTTGAAGTGCGGGCCGCAGTCGGCGGCTTGAGGCGTCACACGCCCGATCAGCCGACCGCAACACTGAACTGCGCAGGCGCGTCCGTCCCGGCGCGCGTCGCCTGAATCTTCATCGCGCCTTACAATTTCGTATTACCCAGCCTTCGGGCCCGTCAGGAGTCGTTCTTCAATGAAATTCCGCTTCGCCGCCGCTGCCTTGGCCACGTTCGCCTTCGGCTTGGTCTGCGCCCAGACACCTGCGCCGCAGCCGACTCCCGCTGTGGCTGCCGCGCCGGCTGCACTGCCGGTTCCGCCCGCACCCGCGCCGGCCGTGTCCAAATCCTGGATCCTGATGGATTACGCCACCGGGCAGGTGCTCGCCGGCGAAAACATCCATCAGCAGTTGGCACCGGCCAGCATCACCAAGGTGATGACCTCCTACGTAGTGGCTGCGGAAATCAAGAACGGCAAGGTCAAGCGCGACGACCAGGTCATGATGAGCGAGCGCGCCTGGCGCGAGGGCGGTGCCGGCACCGACGGCAGCTATAGCGGCTTCCCGGTCAACCAGACCGCGCGTCTGGAAGACATGGAAAAGGGCATGGCGATCCAGTCCGGCAACGACGCGGCGATTGCGCTGGCCGAGCATGTGGCCGGTAGCGAAGAAGCCTTCGCCTCGCTGATGAACAGCTATGCCGCCAAGATCGGCATGAAGAATTCGTACTTCGTCAACGCGCATGGGTTGAGTGCCGAAGGCCATCATTCCACCGCCTACGACCTGGCCATGCTGGGCCGTGCGATGGTGCGCGATTACCCGGAAACCTACGCCTACAACAAGATCAAGGAATTCCAGGTCGGCACCATCAAGCAGAGCAACCGTAACCGGCTGCTGTGGCGCGACCCGGCGGTGGACGGCATCAAGACCGGCCACACCTCCGAGGCCGGCTACTGCCTGCTGAGCTCGGCCAAGCGCGGCGACCAGCGCCTGATCGCGGTGGTGATGGGCGACAGCTCCGAAGAACAACGCGCCACCGACAGCCTGGCCCTGCTCAACTGGGGGTTCCGCTTCTTCGAAACCCACAGCCTGTACGCGCCCGGCAAGGTCGTGACCAAGCAGAAGGTCTGGAAGGGTGCGCAGGACGAAGTGCAGCTGGGGGTGGCGCAGCCGCTGCAGGTCAGCCTGCAGCGCGGCCGCTACAACGACCTCAAGCCCAGCATGGACGTGGCCAAGAACCTGGAAGCGCCCATCAAGAAGGGCCAGCAGGTCGGCACCGTGAAGGTCAGCCTCGACGGCAAGATCATCGCCCAGGCCCCACTGGTCGCCATCAACGCAGTGGAGGAGGGCGGTTTCTTCAAGCGCCTCTGGGATGCGTTCTGGATGTGGTGGGAATCGGAATAAGTGCAGCAAAAAGCCGGCGAAAGCCGGCTTTTTGTTTGTGGGATTGGGGATGGGGGATTTGGCATTCGCAACAGCCAGAGCAGGTGCAACGCACCCGCAGCCGCTCTGACGAATCCCAATCCCGACCCAGACGCATCTGCTTAAACGGGAAGCTGGCTATGTGGATGCGGCAGCAATCCGAATGGTGCAACCAAAAGAAGCCGGCTTTTTGGTGGTGGGGATTAGGGATTCGAGGTTGGCAAGAGCAAAAGCAGGTGCAAATCCCCAGCAGCCCGCTCTTGCGAATCCCCAATCCCAACTCCCCAATCCCAGCCCTCAAAGCATCCGACTGATCGTGAAGCTGCCGTACACCGGGGTTTCGCGCTGGGTTTCGAATTCGCGGGTGCGGTGGTAGCGGGCGAGGGCGAACTTCCAGCGGCCGTACATCACCGCCAGGCCATAGCCCACATCGCCCACGAACGGGCGTTTATCCACGCTGTGGCTGCTGCGGAAGGTGTTGCCATCCAGGGTGATGTCGCGGATCACCCAGCGCGCGTCGGTGGTCACGAACAGATGACCCGACCAGCCATTGGCACGTCCCAACCGGCTCGGGGCGGTGTTTTCGCCCGCCGGGCGGGTGGGGGTGCTACCGAAGTCGTCCGGCAGTTTCCAGCCAAAACGCGCTTCGCCACCGGCGTTCAGATGCGTGGCCATGTTGCCCACCGCTCCACCCCAGTGCGAGATGAAATCCCAACCGAATCCATCGGCATTGCCGCTGGCATCGGCCGGCCACCGGCGCATACGTTCGTGCACCAGGTTAATCAGCGGCTCGTTATGCAGCTGGTTGTCCCACCCCTGGAATTTCTCGTCGCCCAGTACGTCGTGAATCGCATCCTGCGCTTCCTGTGCGAACGACCACGGGCCAACCACACCCACCTGCAGCTGGGTGGTCCGCAGGTGCGCTTCGTTACGCGCGTTGTAGCCGAAGCTTGCCAGCAGGATGCCTGCATACGGACGGTCCTTCGGGATCACGTCGCGACGGGTGTAATCGGTGGGCGTAAAGATCGCCTGGCCGATCGAAAACACCATGTTCTGCTGGTCGAACTCGCCTGGATGCAGCCGCTCCAGATAGCTGTTGACCCAGCGTGCGGTGCGCGGCAGGCACGGGTCGTCGGTGTAGTCGACCAGATTGGGCGAAACCAGGGTCAGCACCGCACCGTTGGAATATCCCTGATCCTGGTCCTCCCCACCGAACAAGTCGTTGTCGACCCGGAAGTTGACCGCCGGCGGCGTTTGACCCAGCCGGCTGGAATCGCACTGATCCGCCGCGATGGCCGGCATCGAAAGTCCGGTGAGAGAGAACAGCAAGGCAGCAGACAGCGCGCGCGGTCGGAGCATGGAAGGCCTGGGGGAGTAAGGAGGGACGGGATGGGCAAAGGTGCCTGCGCCTGCGGCTGCGCCGCGTGAACGTGCGCCTAAGCGCAATCTCATTTTCAGTCCAGGCCGGTCTGTGCAGAATCGTCGTTCCCACGTAGGTGTGTTTGGCTAAGTGCCGCAATCAAGGATGCCCCCCGGGCTAGGAGGAACCATGCGCACGGAGGGTGCGAGGCAAGACTTGGGTTTGCGCACCACCGGCCCGATAATGGGGCCATGGATATCAGCACCGACAACCCCGATCACGGCTTCCAGTTTCCCGGTACCTTCGAGCTCAGCGCCATGGGCGCGGCCGAGCGTGGCCTGGAAACCGAATTGCCGCGCCTGCTCGCTGCCATCGGCGTGGAGCTGCTGCAGGAAAGCGTCAGCTGGAAGCATTCGTCCAACGGCAAATATGTCTCGGTCAAGATCGGCTTCCGTGCCGAGAGCCGGGAGCAGTTCGACGCCGCGCATCAGGCGCTGCGCGACCATCCGGAAGTGAAGTGGACGCTGTAGCGGCCGAATCCGCGGTGGTTGCGATTGCGCCCGCGCAGCTGCGCGACCTCGGCCAGCAAGACTATGCACCGGTGTGGCGTGCAATGCAGCGTTTCACCGATGCACGCGACGAGCAGACCGCCGATGAGGTGTGGATGGTCGAGCATGCGCCGGTGTTTACGCTGGGCCAGGCAGGCAAGCCCGAGCACGTACTCGCCCCGGGCGATATCCCGGTGTTGCAGGTGGATCGCGGCGGTCAGGTGACCTACCACGGCCCCGGCCAGCTGGTGGTCTACCCGTTACTGGATCTGCGCCGGCTCAAGATCGGCGTGCGCGATTACGTCTGCAAGATCGAGCAGGCGCTGATCGACACACTGGACGAGTGGAATATCGTGGCCGAACGTCGCGAAGGCGCGCCGGGCGTGTATGTCGGCGACGCCAAGATCGCCGCGCTCGGCATCCGCGTGCGCCGGGGCTGCACCTTCCATGGCTTGTCGTTCAACGTGGCCATGGACCTGGAACCGTTCCACCGCATCAACCCGTGCGGCTACGAGGGCCTGCGGGTGACCTCGGTGCTAGACTTGGGTGGCCCCTCCGGGATGGATGCCGTCAAGGCAGTACTGCTCGATCAGCTGGCCCGCCAGTTCGGCCTGACGCTGCACCCCGCCTCCGCAATGCCCGACCTTTCGCTTCCGGCCTGAGCGCCCGTACCGCCATGACCCAGCCTATCGCCCGTTCCATCCCCTTGCAGGTCGTCTCCGGCGACGCCGCCGCACCTGCGCCGCTGCAGACCGGCGTCAAGCAGATCGGTGGCGACAAGATCAACCGCTCGCCGGTGCAGTTTGTCGATGCGCCGGTGCTGCGCAAACCGTCGTGGATCCGCGTGCGGATTCCGTCCGGCAACGCGGTGCAGAACCTCAAGGCCAAGTTGCGCGAAAACCGCCTGGTCACGGTGTGCGAAGAGGCCAGCTGCCCGAACATCCACGAGTGCTTCAGCCACGGCACCGCCACCTTCATGATC
Organism: Xanthomonas sp. NCPPB 4467; assembly: GCF_041475665.2. Taxonomy (NCBI): domain Bacteria; kingdom Pseudomonadati; phylum Pseudomonadota; class Gammaproteobacteria; order Lysobacterales; family Lysobacteraceae; genus Xanthomonas; species Xanthomonas sp. NCPPB 4467. The sequence continues at coordinate 935,498 of NZ_CM191260.1, forward strand.
CTGGGTGAGGTGTGCACGCGGCGCTGCTCGTTCTGCGATGTGGCGCATGGACGGCCCAAGCCGCCGGATGCGAACGAGCCGGCCAGCCTGGCCACCACCGTGGCCGACATGGGTCTGAAGTACGTGGTGGTGACCAGCGTGGACCGCGACGACCTGCGCGACGGCGGTGCCCAGCACTTTGTGGACTGCATCGCGGCCATCCGTGCCAGTTCGCCCAAGACCCGTATCGAGATCCTGACCCCGGATTTTCGCGGCAAGGGCCGCATGGACCGTGCGCTGGAGATTCTGGCGCTGAGCCCGCCGGACGTGTTCAACCACAACATCGAAACCGTGCCGGACCTGTACCCGAACGTGCGCCCCGGTGCGGATTACCAGTGGTCGCTGACACTGCTGCAGCGCTTCAAGGCGCAGCATCCGTCCATCGCCACCAAGTCCGGCATCATGCTCGGCCTGGGCGAAACGATGGAGCAGGTGCAGGCCACCTTGCGCGATCTGCGCGCGCACGATGTGGACATGATCACGATCGGCCAGTACCTGCAGCCTACGCCGCACCATCACCCGGTGATGCGTTACTGGACCCCGGAGGAATACAAGGCGCTGGAAGACTACGGCAACGCGCTGGGCTTCAGCCACGTGGCCTCCGGCCCGATGGTGCGCTCGTCGTATCACGCCGATCGCCAGGCCGCTGGCGCGGGCGTCGCTGCCTGAGCCAGGCCCGGCGCTCCACGCGCCCTGCAGCAGCGGCACGCGGTGGCCAACGCCGCGCGCGGCTGCAAAGTCCGCATGACGCCCCATTGCGACGGCGTCGCCAAACCCTCCGTTTCATTGCCGGCCCTGTGCAGTGCACGGGGCCGTGTCGTCTCCGGTTGCCGTGCTGCCGGCGCAAGGTACGGTCGCGTTCACAATCCGATACAGGCCCGGCGCTAGGCTGATTCAGCCAGCGGATGACAACGCCAGCAACTTTGGGCACTGTCATGCTGTCTGATCCGTTCACCGCCTTTCTTTCGTCGGCCTTGTGCCGAGAGCCATTCGATGACCTACAACGTTTCTGCGTCCATGAAGGCCGGCCTGCTGGCGCTGGTGTTGACCACTCCGATGGCCTTGCTCGCACGCGCCGACACAGCGCTGCCGGCGGCCGCCACGCCGGACCAGGCGACGGCGACCAAACTTGTCTACGGCCTGCTGTCCGACAGCCGCTATGCCTACCGTCCGCGGACGCTGGACGAGGCGATGTCCAAGGACGTCTTCAAGCGTTATCTGGAAACGCTGGACGGCGGCAAACAATTCTTCACCCAGGCCGACATCGACGGCTTCGCGCCGCTGCAGTCCGGTGTGGGCGATGCGCTGCGCGGCGGCAACCTGGAGCCCGCGTTCCAGGTGTTTGCGATCTACAAGAAGCGCGTCGATCAGCGCGTCAAATACGCGCGCGACCTGCTCAAACAGGATTTCGATTTCACCGGCAGCGACAAGTTCGAGTACGACCGCAAGGACGTGCCGTGGGCATCGGACGACAAACAGCTGGATGTGTTGTGGCGGCAGTCGGTGATGAACGACTGGTTGCGCCTGAAGCTGGCCGGCAAGAAGCCCGGCGACATTCGCAAGACGCTGGACAAGCGCTACGCCGCGCTCGCCGATTCGGTGAAGCAGCTCAAGGGCGAGGATGTGTTCCAGTTCTTCGTCAACGCGTACACCAACGCCGTCGACCCGCATACCGATTACTTCACCCCGCGCACCGCCGAAACGTTCAACCAGCAGATGTCGCTGTCGCTGGAAGGCATCGGCGCGCAACTGCAGAAGCAGGACGACATGGTGGTGATCCGCGAGGTGATCCCGGGTGGTCCGGCAGCGGTGGATGGCACGCTCAAGCCGGGCGATCGCATCGTCGGCGTGGGGCAGGCCAAGAACGGCGCCATCGAAGATGTGATCGGCTGGCGCATCGACGATGTGGTGGCCAAGATCCGCGGCAGCAAGGACACCCAGGTGCGCTTGGAGTACATCCCGGCCGAGTCGGGCATCGACGGCAAGCACCGCACGGTGACCCTGACCCGTCAGAAGGTGCGTCTGGCCGAACAGGCGGCCAAGGGCGAGACGATCACCCTGCCGGCCAAGGGCAGCGAGCCGGAACGCCGTATCGGCATCATCAAGCTGCCGGGCTTTTACCAGGACTTCGAAGGCCGTCGCCGCAATGCGACCGATTACGCGTCCGCAACGCGCGATGTCGCCAAGCTGCTGGCTGGCTTCAAGACCGACAAGGTCGACGGCGTGGTACTGGATCTGCGCAACAACGGTGGCGGTTCGTTGGACGAAGCGATCGAGCTCACCGGTCTGTTCATCGAGCAGGGTCCGGTGGTGCAGGTGCGCGAATCCGGTGGCCGCGTGACCGTCAACGGCGACAGCAATCCCAAGGTCGCCTGGGATGGTCCGCTGGGCGTGTTGATCAACCGTGGCTCGGCCTCGGCGTCGGAAATCTTTGCCGGTGCGATCCAGGATTACGGCCGCGGCCTGGTGATCGGTGAAACCAGCTTCGGCAAGGGGACCGTGCAGAACATCGTGGATCTGGACCGTTGGCCGGCTGCCGAAGGCCAGCGCTATGGTCAGGTCAAGCTGACGATTGCGCAGTTCTTCCGTGTCAGCGGCTCCAGCACGCAGCACAAGGGCGTGGTGCCGGATATCGCGTTCCCGGCCAGCGTGGATGCCACCGAGTTTGGCGAAAGCACCTACGACAACGCGCTGCCGTGGACGCGTATCGCTGCCGCGCCGCACACCCAGTACGGCAACTTCGCACCGCTGCTGCCCAAGTTGCAGACGCTGCACACTGCGCGCATCGCTGCCGACAAGGAGTTCCAGTGGTGGGAAGAGGACGTCAAGCAGTTCCGCGACGAGAAGGCCAAGAAGTACATCTCGTTGAACGAAGCCGAGCGCGTGGCCGAGCGTCAGAAGCAGGACCAGCAGCGCAAGGACCGCCAGCAGGTGCGCAAGCAGCTGGGCTTGCCGCTGGACCCGCTTGCCGATGACAGCGACGACGGCCTGACCGGCAACGAGCGTGACATCGTCAAGGACACGGCACGCGAGAAGGCGGCGGAAAAGCGTCCCGATCCGCTGCTGCACGAATCGGCCGCGATTCTGGCCGATGCGCTGAGCCTGCTTGCGCAGGATCAGCCGCTGTCGGCGCAGGTGTTGCCGCAGTCCACAGCGCCTGGACGTTGGGCTGACTGATCACAGCAAGACTGCAAAACCAAAAAGCCACCGCATTCGGTGGCTTTTTTTGTGCGAAAGATGCGTCGAGATGCGAATGAGGTGTTTACGTGCCCCGTTGCTTGCGGGCGTGTACGGATGCCGCCTGGCGGTCTCAGCGCGGCCAGTCGAATTCGGCCAGCACCGGGTAATGGTCCGACGGCAGGATGCCGCCAGGGCGCATATCCAGCGTAGAGAAACGCGTGGGTGTCAGACCGCGGAACAGGATCCAGTCGATACGGCGGGTCGGGCGGGTGCTGAAGTCCTGAAAGGTTTTTTCGGGACCTTGCGGCGTCGCCACGTTGGCGCGTGCGTCCTTAAGCGTTGCGGTGAGCGTGCGGTAGGTGCCCTGATCGGGATCGCTGTTGAAATCGCCAGTCAGTACCACCGGAACATCTGCCGGCAAGCTTGCGATACGCGACAGGATCACGCGCGCACCCTGTTCGCGCGCTGCCTCGTCCTGGTCGCGGTGCGGCAGATGGGTGTTCAACAAATAAAAGCGGCGCTTGTCGCTGCGGCGCTCGAACAAGGCCCAGGTGACCATGCGCGGCAGGTCGGTGTTCCAGCTGCTGCTGCCGGGCACGTCGGGGGTGTCGGACAGCCAGAAATCGCCCGATTCCACGACCGACAGCGCGTGGCTATCGTAGAACACGCCCATATGCTCATCGCTGCCATCGGCGCGGCGGCCCTTGCCGAACCAGCGGTAAGCAGGCAACTGCGACGCCAGATACTGCGCCTGCTCCTGCACCAACTCCTGGGTGCCGAAGACATCGGGATGGGTGTGCTTGATGAGCTCGACCATGGCCGTGCGTCGCACCGACCAACGTTTGTCGCCGTCGGTGTCCACCGGCACGCGCACGTTGAACGACATCACCCGCAATGGCGCAGGTGCAGGTGCAGGTGCAGGTGCAGGTGCAGGTGCAGCCCCCCATGCAGGCAGCGTCATGCACAGCACGGCGATGACAGCGAGCAATGGCCGAGAGACAGCGCGAAGGGACTGCTGTGGCATGCGATGGATTCCGGAATGGCCAGCCGCCAAGTCTAGTCCGCGTGCATGACATATTGTGTCGGCGCGCGATTGAACAAACACGCTTGACGTGGCCATCTATCGGCGTAGCATTTGCAGCAAGCCAGCGGAGAGACCGCTGACTGACCACTCAACCGTGAGGGATTCTCATGGCAGCACAGTACGACTATCTTGTGTTTATCGGGCGTTTCGAGCCCTTTCATAACGGCCACGCTGCCGTCGCCCGCCATGCCCTGGGCAAAGCGAACAAGCTCATTGTGTTGATCGGCTCGGCCGACACACCACGCACCATCCGCAACCCCTGGACCGTCGCCGAACGCGCAGTGATGATCGAGTCCGCATTGCCGGGCGAGAGCGAGCGTTTGATCCTGCGTCCGTTGCGCGACCATCTTTACAACGAAAGCCTGTGGATTGCCGAAGTGCAGCGCCAGGTTGCCGAAGTGGTGAAAGCCGATGGTGGCACGCTCGATGCGCGCATCGGCCTGATCGGCATGGACAAGGACGCCAGCAGTTATTACCTGCGCGAGTTTCCGCAGTGGCCGCTGGAAGACGTGCAACATACCGCCACGTTGTCGGCCACCGAGTTGCGCCGTTATCTGTTCGAGGCTGGCGACATCGGTTTTCATGGCGGGTTACTGATGCTGCGCGGTAACGTGCCGGCGCCGGTGTACGAGATGCTGGAAGCGTTCCGCCGCAATTCGCCGAGCTACGCGCAACTGGTGGCCGAGTACCGCTTCATCGAGCAGTACCGCGCGGCCTGGAAGGATGCGCCGTACGCACCGACCTTCGTGACCACCGATGCGGTGGTGGTGCATTCCGGGCACGTGCTGCTGGTGCGGCGGCGCGCCGAGCCGGGCAAGGGGTTGTGGGCGCTGCCGGGCGGTTTCGTTGCCCAGGAAGAGGGGCTGCTGGACAGCTGCCTGCGCGAGCTGCGCGAAGAAACACGGCTCAAGGTCCCGGTGCCGGTGCTCAAGGGCTCGTTGCGCGGACGCCAGGTCTTCGATCATCCCGAGCGCAGCCTGCGCGGTCGCACCATCACCCATGCATTCCATTTCGAATTTCCGGCCGGTGAGCTGCCCGCGGTGCGCGGCGGCGACGATGCCGACAAGGCGCGCTGGATTCCGATTGCCGAAGTCATGGCGATGGGCCCGCGGCTGTACGAAGACCACCTGCATATTCTTGAATTCTTCCTGGGTCGTGGCTGAGCGCGACGTCATCGCCTGCGTGCCGCTGCCGACCGGCGTCGGTCACGTCGATGCGTCTTGCTTGAATCACGACCTCCCACTGGCGGACAGACCGCTGGTTTTCCCGACGCGAAGGAGCTTCCGTCATGCATTACCTCGATAACCTGCTACTCAATACCGACAGCTACAAGGCCAGCCACTGGCTGCAGTATCCGCCCGGCACCGATGCCTCGTTCTTCTATGTCGAATCGCGCGGCGGCGTGTACGACCAGACCGTGTTCTTCGGTCTGCAGTCGATCCTGAAAGAAGCCATCAACCGTCCGGTGACCCACGCCGACATCGACGATGCCAAGGCCTTGCTGGCCGCGCATGGCGAGCCGTTCAACGAAGCCGGCTGGCGCGATATCGTCGACCGCCTTGGCGGACAGTTGCCGATCCGTATCCGTGCGGTGCCCGAAGGTGCGGTGGTGCCCACGCACAACGTGTTGATGACCATCGAATCCACCGACGCCAAGGCGTTCTGGGTGCCGTCGTATCTGGAAACCTTGTTGCTGCGCGTGTGGTACCCGGTAACGGTGGCCACGGTGAGCTGGCAGGTGAAGCAGATCGTGCGCGATTACCTGGAGCGCACCAGCGACGATCCGGAAGGCCAGTTGCCCTTCAAGCTGCACGACTTTGGTGCGCGCGGTGTGTCCAGTCTGGGCTCGGCAGCCCTCGGTGGCGCCGCGCATCTGGTGAACTTCCTCGGCACCGATACGTTGTCTGCCTTGCTGCTGGCACGCGCGCATTACCACACGCCGGTAGCGGGGTTTTCGATTCCCGCCGCCGAGCACAGCACCATCACCAGTTGGGGCCGCGAGCGCGAGGTGGATGCCTACCGCAACATGCTCACGCAATTCGCGCGGCCGGGTTCCATCGTGGCCGTGGTGTCCGACAGCTACGACATCTATCGCGCCATTCGCGAGCATTGGGGCACCACCTTGCGCGAAGAGATCATCGCCTCCGGCGCGACGGTGGTGATCCGCCCCGATTCCGGCGACCCGGTGGATGTGGTCGAACAGTGCCTGCTATTGCTGGACGAGGCCTTCGGGCATCAGGTCAACGGCAAGGGCTACAAGGTGCTCAACCATGTGCGCGTGATCCAGGGCGACGGCATCAATCCGCAGTCGTTGCGCGCCATTCTGGAGCGCATCACTGCAGCCGGTTATGCCGCCGACAACGTCGCCTTCGGTATGGGTGGTGCATTGCTGCAGAAGGTGGACCGCGATACGCAGAAGTTTGCGTTGAAGTGCTCGGCAGTGCGTGTAGATGGTCAGTGGATCGACGTCTACAAGGACCCGATCACCGACCAGGGCAAGCAGAGCAAGCGCGGCCGACTAACCCTGCTGCGCGACCGTCGCGATGGCAGTTATCGCAGTGCGTTGCTCGACGAGGTAGCCGCCAGCACCGACAGCGAAGATGCGTTGGTGACGGTGTGGGAAAACGGCGCGATGCAGCAGGAATGGACGTTGCAGCAGGTACGCGAGCGTGCCGATGCCGCCCGGCGCTGACGGGTTGCACGCAGGCATGCCCATGCCCGCTTCCATCGACGCTGTGCCGCTGCTACCTGCCTCACCGCTGTTGGCGCAGTTGCGCGCCACGGCACCCAACCTGCAGCGGCGCGTGCCGCTACAGGGCGACAGCAATCGATGGCATGCGTTGCAGATCGGCGCACGCCGCTATCGGGTTGCATTGCCGATCACGTTGACGCCGTACGCCTCGGTGCGGCCCTGTTCGGCGCGCTGCGGGTTTTGTTCGGAGAATCTGCGGCAGCACGCGGGCGGTCTGGCGGGGGCGATGCTGCGTCCGGGCCCGGACTATTTCGCGCAGTTGCGCAGCGCACTGCAGCTGCTGCATGCGGTGCCGTTGTCGTATTCGTTGTCGGGCCTGGAAATGACCGACGACGCGCAGTGGCTGCTGACCTTGCTGCACACCTTGGCCACTACCGCCAATGGCCCGCGCGTCGAGCAGCGCGTGCTGTATAGCAATGGTGCAGGCCTGGCGCGTGCGCACGCTGAGCGTCTGCTCGATGCGCTGGTCGATTTCGGCGTGTCCTGGATCGAGCTGTCGCGTCACCACCCGTTGCAGGCGCGCAACGACGCGATCATGCGCTTCCGTGCGGGCGAGCCCATCGCCGATGCCACGACGTTCGTACAGACCGCACGTCGCATCGCTGCGCGTCTGCCGGTGCGGCTGGTGTGCATCGTGCAACGGGATGGGGTGTGCAGCGCAGAGGAGATCGCGCGATACATCGCGTGGGCGCGCAGCTGTGATGCAGGCCAGGTGATCTTCCGCGAGTTGTCGCGGCTGGATGATGCGTATCGCAACAACGGCACGTTGCGTTACATCGAGCAGCACCGCATCGGTGTGGAGCACCTGCTGGCCGAGTGCATGCAGCAGCCGTGGTGGTCGCGTTGGCAGCTGGACGGCATGACGGAAGGGTATTACTTCTGGAATGTGCGGATGCGCAGCGACGATGGCATGCAGGTGGTGTTCGAAAGCGCCGACTACGCGGCGATGCACGCGCGCCATGCCACCGGCGATGTGTACAAGCTGGTGTTCTTCGCCAATGGTCGGTTGTGCGCGGGGTGGGACCCGGATGCCGATGTGCTGTGGGACGCAGCAGATGGATGAGTTCGATCAGCGCAGCTGGTGGACGCCGGCACCCGACGACGCGGCCTGGGCACTGCCCGACGACCTGCGTGCGCGCGACCCACTCAACGGACGCGACTGTGGCTGGGTCAATCAGATGCGGCCGTTCGTGCGCCATTTCAGCCAGCCGGGCGAGCAGGTGTTCGACCCGTTCTGCGGATTCGGCAGTACGTTGCTGGCCGCGTCCCTCGAAGGCCGCAACGCCCATGGCATGGAGATCGATGCGGCGCGTGCACAGCTGGCGCGTACGCGGTTGCAGCGGCACGGCGTGGATACGCCAATCGTGGTCGGCAGCCTGGTGCACACCGCACCCGCTGCGCCGATCGATCTGTGCTTGACCAACGTGCCGTATTTCGGTTGCCAGTGGCGCGGTGCGACGGTGGCGGAGCAACTGTATGCCAGCGCGGACTACGCGGGGTATCTGGCCGGCATGCGCGCGGTGTTTCACGCGCTGCGGCGGCAGTTGCGTCCGGGCGCGTTCGGCGTGGCCATGGTCGAAAATGTCCGTGTGGGCGGGCGCGTGATCCCGCAGGCCTGGGATCTGGGCCGGATACTCGGCAGCCTGTTCACCCTGCACGACGAGCGGGTGCTGTGTTACCCGCGTGCTGCCGCTGGATTGGCACCTGCAGGCACCGACAGCAATCGTAGCCACGAATACGCACTGATTTTTCAGCACTGCCGCGCCCGGTTGGATGTGCAGCAGGCGGCGCAGCTGCTGCAGGCCATGCAGGCGCTTGGCGTGCCGGTGGTGATGCACGGCAGTTACGCGCGGTGGCTGCAATCGCCTGCGCTGGTGCCGCAAGGCCCGGCGGATCTGGATCTGATGCTGCGCGCCGAGCAGCCGCTGTGGGACCGCCTGACCGCTTGGTTGCAGGCGCAGGGCTTCAGCCTGAGCCTGTGGGGCGAGCCTTGCCGCGCGCCAGTGGCGCTGGCGGCGGTGCGCGCGCATCACTACCTGCGCGCCGAGCGCATTGGCGCCGATGGCAGCCACCTGCAGGTCGACCTGCAACTGCCAACGGATGAACCGCCGATGCCCTGAGCCGGTAACGCGACGTCGCGCGCACATCGGTTGCGGCTATGCTTTGGCCGGTTTTGGATGCGGGAGTCTTCCCATGTCGTGTACTTCCCTGATCGCGCGCGGCGCGCTGCTTGCCGCGTTGGCAACCCTGGTCGGCTGCGGCGGCAGCAAGGGCGACAGCATGCTGATGCGCGAGTCGTTCAACTCCGACGACACCTATTCGCGCAGCGTGGCGGCCAGTTCGCCGCAAGCCTGCGAAGCCGCACGACGCGTGCTGTTGAGCCAGGGCTACGCCGTGACGCGTGCCGACGCTGCGGCGGTGGAAGGCAGCAAGAACTTCCAGCTGAAGGAAGCCGACCAGAGCGAGCAGCTCAATCTGCGCATTTCCTGCGCGGCACAGGATGGCGGCAAGGCGCAGATCTTCGTCAGCGCGCTGCAGGATCGATACGCATTGAAGAAGAGCTCGACCTCGGCCAGCGTCGGTGTCGGCGTGCTCGGCTCGTTGTCGTTGCCGGTGGGCAGCAGCGGCGACTCGCTCGTGCGCGTGTCCAGCACCACGGTGCAGGACGCGGCCTTCTACAAGCGTTTTTTCGAACGGCTGAATTCGTATCTTCCCAAGGTGACCGAAGCGGCGCCTGCTGCCGCAACCGCGATGCCTGCGCCGGTACCGGCAGCGCCGCACCCGCCGGCGGCGGCACCAGCCGCATCGCCCGCCGCTGCGCCGACACCGGCGGTCAGCGCGCCTGTTACGCCAGCCGCTGCAGCACCGAGCCCAACCACCGTCGAGCAGCCGCCGGTCGCTCCGTTGCCGGTCGAAGCGCAGGACCCGCCGCCGGCGCCGGCCAACGTACCGCAGGAACCTGCCACGCAGCCGTGACGCGCGATTCACGCACCGGTCCAAAGCCTGAATAGAGGGGTTTGCGCTTCACGTTGTGTTCTCGACCGACTGGCCAGAGTGCAGCCATGGCTCGCCGAATCGGCGAGAACGATGGAGACGTACGATGAAAATGCGCAATTCCCTGATGGGTATGTCCCTGATCGCTCTGATGGCGACGAGCACCTTCGCGCAAGCGCAGAACTACTCGCAGCACCGCTATACGACGGCAGACGAAGGCCGCAGGTTCAATGACGGCACCCGCGTGCGCTGCAAGAACGTCGAGGTGCAAAAGAACTCCACCGACCCGAATCGCATTGGTGGCACGCTTGCAGGTGCGGCCATCGGCGGTCTGCTGGGTAACCAAGTTGGTGGCGGTAACGGCAAGAAGCTCGCTACCGTGGCAGGCGCGGTGGCTGGTGGCGCGGCAGGCCGCACCATCCAGGGCAATCGTCAGCAGGCCAATGGCAATCGTCAGGTCGAGCGCGTCTGCGAACGCCGCTGAGCTTGATGAAGTGACGCTACGAGCCCCGGCCCTGCCGGGGCTTTCTTGTATTGCAGGAGCAGCGCCGTGCTGCCGATCCACCTCTCCGATCAATGAGTGCATCCCGGGTGCAGAGCAGACGATGGCTGCCGCGACCGGCGCGCGCAGTGCGTGAGCCGCAGGCGGCAGGCCGCCGCATGACCGTGCTGCTCTGTGCCGTGGCGCTGTGCGGTCTGCAGCTGTCGCAAGTGGCCGCTGCTGCGCCAAGTCAAACGGCCAGCGCGGCCGCACCCGATTGCGTGGAAGCGCTGTTGCGGCGATTGGGGTGGAGCATCAACAGTGCGGCGGTCAGCGCGCCAATGATCCAGCGCGGCGCACCTTGCACGCGAGCCTCCCTTGCGCAGGCGCACGCAGCAGGCGATCTGCAGATCACACTGCCGGCCGGCTGGGACATGCAGCAACGCGGCGCAGCGCTGACGGCATTGCTGGACGATACCGCCAGCCAATGCGCCTACGGATTCGACGTTGGCGCTGCCACACGGCGCGCCGTCGCCCAGTTGCAAGACAATCCGCATTACCGGTTTTCTGCGCTGCAACTGGGCTGGATCGGCTTCGGCTGGCGTGGCGCCGCTGCGCAGGGCTGGAGTGGATTCAAGAGCTTCGGCCGCGGCTATCAGCCACGCGGCAGCAATGCGCAGGCGCTGGACGCGTTCTATCGCGGACAGGTGCGTTCCGAATGCGGCGTGGGGCGGCAGGTCGCCCAGCTCGCCACGCAGCGCGAGCTGTATGGCGATGCCGGATTCGATCAGGTATTCACCCCAGGCGAACTGTCGATCGGTACATTTTTGACCCTGCACGACACCGACAGCATCCTGCTCGGCGCACATGCCGGCGAATTTTTTGCCGACGGTAAAGCGGTGAAGACAGCGCAACTGGGGCGCCAGGCCTTTGTCGGTGCGCCGGGCTTCATCGCGCATGTATTCGACAAGGCGTATCTGGACGATATCCATAACCAGGCCGAAAACTTCGTGGTGGTGGATGTCAGCGATGCGGCAGCGCAGGCGTTGGCGCAGCACGGCGGCTTTGCGTATTACGATGCGCTCAACCGGCAGATTTGGGAACTCTCCAGGCAGCTGCATGGGCCCGGCAAGCGACGGTTCGAGCGGTTGCTGTACGAGCGCGACGCGGCGTTGCGGGCAACGCTGGACCCGCAGCAACAGGCGCGCTTGCAGGAACTGCAGACGTTGCTGGACGACCCGTTCTATCAAGGCTTTCTGGTGTACGTGCACCCCAAAGGCACCAAGCCGATCGGTTATCACGTCGCGCGCCTGCTCGATCGCAACCCGCGCACGCCATATGCGATCGACCTGACCTTGCACACTCTGCGCACCACCTTGTACTGGCGATGGATCGATTGGCAGCTGCAACAGTGCGGCGCCAGCACCGTCACGGAACAATCCATTGAAAATTCCGCCACGCCGGCGTACGCCCGGCGTGGCACCCTGCACTGATCAGATCATTGAGGAGTGGTTATGGAACTGGGTATGGTGGGTTTGGGCCGCATGGGCGCCAACATGGCCGAGCGTCTGGTGCACGGCGGGCATCGTGTGCATGGCTACGATCCCGGCGATAGCGCGCGTAGCAGCGCACAGGCCAAGGGCATTGTCACTGCCGATGCGCTGGCAGCGCTGGTGTCTGCGCTGCCGAGCCCGCGCGTGGTGTGGTTGATGGTGCCGGCAGGCAAGATCGTCGACGACACGCTGGCGCAACTGCTGCCGTTGTTGCAGGCCGGCGACATCGTCATCGATGGCGGCAATTCGTATTACAAGGATTCGCAACGCCGCGCGGCGCAACTGCAGGAAAGCGGTATCGCGTTCGTCGACTGCGGCACCAGCGGTGGCGTCTGGGGCTTGAAAGAAGGCTATAGCCTGATGGTGGGCGGGCAAGAGTCTGCAGTGACCACGCTGCATCCGATCCTGGCCACGCTGGCGCCTGCGCCGGACAAGGGCTGGGGGCGGGTGGGCCCGAGCGGTGCCGGCCACTTCACCAAGATGGTCCACAACGGCATCGAGTACGGAATGATGCAGGCCTACGCCGAAGGCTTCGCACTGATGCAGCACAAGACCGATTTTGCGCTGGATCTGCACCAGGTCTCGGAGATCTGGCGCGACGGTAGCGTGGTGCGTTCGTGGTTGCTGGACCTGACCGCCGATGCGCTGCAACACAACCCGACCATGGACGGTATCGCGCCGTTCGTAGCCGACTCGGGCGAGGGTCGCTGGACGGTGGCCGAGGCGATCGACCTGGAAGTGTCCGCGCCGATCATCACGTTGTCGCTGATGGAGCGGCTGCGTTCGCGCGACAAGGATTCGTTTACCGACAAATTGCTGGCGGCCATGCGCAACCAGTTCGGCGGCCATGCAGTGAAGACCACCACCGCTGCAGCGCCGACGATCGGCAGCAAGGACGCGTAAGCGCGTCGCACAGATGGCCGCGATTGCCGACCGGCATCGCGGTCGTTGCGCGGCTTGAATGCAGTCGATTCGGGTGCGCGTTTTACGGGGTGCCGATGGCTGCTCGCGATGTGTTTCGCTCGCTGGCGCCACGGTCGTTGTATACCGAGTCTTAGAGCGACTAACAAAACGTAGCGAGCAGTCGTCAGGTGGATGCGGACGGCGCGGAGGAACCGGAGTGTACGAGTGGTACATGCCGATTCCGAGCACCGCCCGCGCCCGCCTGGCGGCTGCACAGTAGTTTTGTTAGCTGCTCTTAGTTCGTGGCGTGGCGCGCGTCAGGCCTACACAAGAAGTAAGACATTGCACGAGCGAACAACGTTGCCGCGGACACGCTACGCTATGCGCGTTGCGTGGAGTCGATTCAGCAGTTCTGATTGTCAAGCATCGTCATCATGCATCGGCTGCATGCGCAACTTGCGTCTGCAGCCGATGCTCGTGGCGCATCAAGGCGCGCGCGTACCATCCAGCCATTGCACCTGTCCGGTCGCGGCGCTGTGCCGCGCCAATTCCAGCAAGTGCATGAGTTGTACCGCGTCTGCGCCATCGACCGGTGCCGGGCCGGTGCCTGCCAACGCATCGCGGAAGGCCGCATAGCACTGCCGGTAATCGCCGGCCTGATTCTCGGGTTGATGGGTGTGTACGCGGCCTTCTTCATCCACGCGGGTGAGCGTGCCCGGCAACGGATCCACGCCCCAGCCCACCGTGCCCGGGCGTCGCCCGGCGCGCAGCTGGTCTTCCTGGGTGTCCAGGCCGTGCTTGAGATAACTGCCGCGTGTGCCATGCACGGCAAACCGCAGGCGGTTGTCGGCGACCAGCGAGCCGGCATGCAGGATCGCGCGCAGCCGCGGGTAGTGCAGGGTGACGTGGAAATAATCGTCGCTGCGCGCCTGGCTGCGCTGGCGCTGTAAATCCGCAGCGATCGCCTGCGGTGCGCCGAACAGTTGCAACGCCTGGTCCAGCAGATGCGGCCCCAGGTCGTACCACAGGCCGGCACCGGGGATGTCGCTTTCGCGCCAGCGGTCGCGGACCTGTGGCCGATAGCGGTCGAAGTGCGAATGAAATTCCACTACCTCGCCGAGTTGACCTTCGTCGATCAGGCGGCGCACGGTGAGAAAGTCGGCATCCCAGCGTCGGTTCTGGAACACGCTGATGACGCGCCCGGCAGCCGCTGCAGCGTCGACCATGGCGCGCGCTTGCGCGGCGTCCAGTGCGAAGGGTTTGTCGACCAGCACATGCTTGCCCGCGGCCAGCGCCTGCAACGCGAAGGGCGCGTGCGTTTGATTGGGCGTGGCAAGCACCACCGCGTCTAGCGCGGGGTCGGCCAACGCACTGTCGAGGTCGGCAACGACGGTGACCTCGGGGAAATCGGCTTGTACCTGCTGCGATTTGGAAGAGACCACGCTGTGCAAGCGCAGCCCTGGCGTGCTGGCGATCAGCGGCGCATGGAAGGTGTGGCCGACATAGCCGTAGCCGACGACAGCCAGATTGAACGGTTTAGCCATTGAAAACGGTTCATCGCAACGAACGAAGGAGTCTGCATGGTATTGCACACACCCGTGTGCGCAGGGTTCACAACCTCTGCATGCAACGGTCACGTGTACGCGACGACCACCACCGCAAGCTGCAGCCACATTCAACAGGAGCGATTCGAATGAAGAACATGATGCATGCACGTAAGCTGTTGGCGCTGGCGTTGTCGCTCGGCCTGACCCTGGGTGCTTCGCAGGCATTCGCCGCACCGCAGGACATGGGCGCGCACAAAGATCACGCCGCCGGCATGAATGAATCCAAGAAGCCGGTTACCGATACCTGGATCACCACCAAGGTCAAGGCCGATCTGCTGGCCACCGACAATGTGTCCGGCACCGACGTCAAGGTGGAGACCAAGAACGGCATCGTGATGTTGACCGGTTCGGTTGCGACCCAGGCTGAGCACGACAAGGCCGTGGCTGTCGCCAAGGGCATCGAAGGCGTCAAGAGCGTCAAGTCGACCGGCCTGAAGGTGGTCGCTGCGAAGAAGTAAGCGCAGCTGCTGCGAATGCCGGGCCAGCTGCGGCGAGGCGGCTGAACCGAGCACCAGGCGCACTCTACGGAGTGCGCCTTTTTTATTGGCGCGTTTTACTCGGCGCGCTTGCGCGATCAGCGGTGGAAGATGGCTTGCCGTGCGTTGCCGGCAGGCGCTGATGCGATGCGACGCCCAGCCCCTGCCCGCGACCTGGTGCTGGCCGCTCGGATCAGCGACGCGGCTTGTCGTCGTGCGGTGATTTGTTTGTCGGTGACGGACATCGACGCGGCGGTTACGGTCTACAGCGATGCAGTGGTTGGGTATCAGGCCATGCCGTGACTCGGATCGTCCAAGACGACCGCGCCATCGGCGTGATCTGCAAGGATGTCTTCGGTACTGGCGGGGATCGCTTCGTATCACGTACCTGTCGACTCACCTACCTATCGACGCGCGATCGTATCGGGTGAGCGCCTATGCGTGGCGGCGCGCAGGATCGGAGACAGCCAGGTGTGCAGGTGCTCAGTTGTGGTGTAGGCGTAGTCTGGCTGCAACGGGGCGTGTCGATTTGTCCGGGCCGCTGGGCTCGCTCAGGGCCTATCGCTCGCCACGACGCCGACAAACGGCGGGTTTCTCGCGCCATTTTCACCGTTGCTGCACTTATGATATGCCCATTCAGCTATGTCATGGCGATCACGGCATGTCTGAACCATTAATCTCGCTCGGGGTGTGATCGGAGACAATGCCGACTCGTCCTGGGCACGTGCAGCGAGCGGATACAGACCTAGCAATGCAGACAACGATCCAAGCAGACAAATGGGATCGCTGGCGCCTGCCCTCGTTGGCGGTTGCCGTGTGCCTGATTGTGGTGGTGCCGTCGTTGCTGCTGCAGCAGATGGCGCGCAACGCCAATCAGGCCGCGGTGTGGGTGTCGCATAGCCAGGAAGTGCAGGAGACCGCGCAACGGCTGGAAGCGGCGATGCGCGACACCGAATCGGCCGCGTTGATGCGCTCGCATGGCGTGGAGCGCCCGGCCTTGCTGGAACGCATGCGGCGTGGCCGGCGCGAGTCGCTGGCCGCGGTGGATCGGCTGATCGAACTGACCAAGGACAACCCTGCGCAGCAGGTGCGCATGGGGCGTATCCAGAGCACCATCGAGCGCCGGCTGTTGCTGGCCGAGCGCATCGCGGTGACCACCGGGCAGGATCAGATCCGCGCGTTGATCGACGATATGACCGTGAACAACCCGATCCGCGTGCTGATCGACGAGTTGCAAGGCGCCGAGGGCCGGTTGCTGGCCCTGCGCAACGGGCGTGCAGACACCGAGCGCCTGCACTACGCGGTGTTGAGCTGGGCCGCACTGGCGGTGCAGCTGCTGTTGCTGGCGACCGTCATCTGGTTGCTGCAGCGGCAAATCCGCCGCCGTCTTGCCGCCGAGCAGGAATATCTGCGCGCCAACGGCCGTGCCAGTTCGGTGTTGCAGACCGTGCGCGAGCCGATCGTGCTGCTGGATGCCAATCAACGCATCGTGCTGCACAACCCGGCTTTTGCCGAGTTGTACGGCCTGGAGGAGCGCGGCAACGAATTGATGGCGTTGGAAGATGTGGGCCACGGGGTCTGGCGCGATCCGCTGTTCCATCAGCGCCTGGCCGACGTGTTGCTGCGCGGCCGCGAGCTGTGGGACTTCGAGCATGAGCAGCGCGCCGCCGATGGCGTGTTGCGCACCATGCTGATCAACGCCCGCCGCATGCCGTTGCCGGATACCGTCGACGAAGACGTGGTGCTGATGACGGTCAGCGACATCAGCCTGCAAAAGGCCTCGCAACTGCGCATCCAGGAGCTCAACCGGCAGATGGAGGGCAAGGTGGAGCAGGTGTCGGAGGTCAACCGCGAGCTGGAAGCCTTCAGCTATTCGGTATCGCACGACCTGCGCGCGCCGCTGCGCCACGTGGCCGGTTTTTCGGACAAGCTGGCGCGTCACCTGGGTGATGCGGCGGACGAAAAATCGCGGCACTACATGGAAGTGATCAGCTCCTCGGCGCGGCGCATGGCGTCGCTGATCGACGACCTGCTGGTGTATTCGCGCCTGGGACGCAGCGCGCTGCGCTTGCAGGCGGTGGACATGCAATCGCTGGTGGCCGAGACGCGTGCGATCCTGGATTCGAACGTGCAGAGCGAAAATACCGGCCACCGTGTGGACTGGCAGATCGCGCCGCTGCCGGTGCTGGTGGCCGACGAAAACATGATGCGCCAGCTGTGGATGAATCTGCTGGGCAATGCGGTCAAGTACAGCGCTAAGCGCGAGGTGGCCAGGATCGAGGTCAGCTACACGCCGATGGCCGACGGCGGCCATCAGTTCAGCGTGCGCGACAACGGCGCAGGCTTCGACATGGAGTACAGCGGCAAGCTGTTTGGCGTGTTCCAGCGGTTGCACAAGGCCAGCGAATACGCTGGCACCGGCATCGGTCTGGCCAGCGTGCGGCGCGTGTTGACGCGTCACGGTGGCCGCATCTGGGCTGAAGGCGTCGTCGATGAAGGCGCCACGTTTTATTTCGAGCTTCCTCCTGCGCTTGAAGCGCCCAACAAAGAGTTCACTGTATGACCGCCATTCGTACCATTCTTCTGGCAGAAGACAGCCCGGCCGATGCGGAGATGGCGGTCGACGCCCTGCGTGACGCCCGGCTGGCCAACCCGATCGTGCACGTCGAAGACGGCGTGGAAGCCATGGACTACCTATTGCGCCGTGGCGCGTATGCCGACCGCGAGGAAGGCCTGCCGGCGGTGCTGCTGCTGGACATCAAGATGCCGCGCCTGGATGGGCTGGAAGTGCTCAAGCAGGTGCGTAGCGATGAGGCACTCAAGCGCCTTCCGGTGGTGATCCTGTCGTCGTCGCGCGAAGAGAGCGATCTTGCCCGCAGCTGGGACCTGGGCGTCAACGCCTATGTGGTCAAGCCGGTGGATGTCGATCAGTTCTTTACTGCGGTCAAGACGCTCGGCACGTTCTGGGCGGTGATCAATCAGGCACCGGAGCTGGACTGACCCATGCCGCATGAGGGTGGCAAACTGGAGCAGCTGAAGATCCTTCTGGTGGAAGATTCACCGGAAGATGCCGAGCTGTTGTCCGATCAGTTGCTCGATGCCGGCATCGATGCGGCATTCGAGCGCGTGGACAGCGAGCCGTCGCTGCGCGGCGCGCTGGAGACGTTTCACCCGGACATCGTGCTGTCGGATCTGAGCATGCCCGGATTTTCCGGCTATCAGGCGTTGCGCCTGGTGCGTCAGAACGGCGCCACCCCCTTCATCTTCGTCTCCGGCACCATGGGGGAGGAGACTGCGGTCAAGGCGCTGCAGGACGGCGCCAACGACTACATCATCAAGCACAACCCCACGCGGCTACCGAGCGCGGTGATGCGCGCCATCCGCGAGGCGCGTGCCGAGCTCGAACGCCAGCGTGTGGAGAGCGAGCTGATGCGTGCGCAGCGGCTGGAAAGCCTGGCGATGCTGGCAGCCGGCCTGAGCCACGATTTACGCAATATCCTGCAGCCGTTGCTGATCGTGCCCGACCTGCTGGCTGGGCGCACCGACGACCCGCAGCTGCGTCAACTGGCCAACGTGGTGGCCGAATGCGGCCGGCGCGGGCACGAGATGGCCGAGTCGATGTTGTCGTTCGTGCGTGGCTCCAACAAGCCGCGCGAGCAGGTGTCCATCGCCAATCTGTTCCAGGCGGTGCAGATGCTGCTGCGGAGCAGCCTGCCCGATGGCGTGCGGTTGCAGATGGACACGATCGCCTCGGATCTGACCATCGAAGCCAACTACACCGAATTGCAGCAGTGCCTGCTCAACCTCGGTTTGAACGCGATCCAGGCGATGCCGGGTGGCGGCACCCTGGTGCTGTCGGCCGATCGCTTTGATGCCACGCGCGTGCGCATGAGCGTGGCCGACACCGGCGTGGGCATGACCGATGAAACGCGCGCACGTCTGTTCAGCCCCTTCTTTACCACCAAGGCCGATGGCACCGGATTGGGCCTGATTTCGTGCAAGCGCATCGTGGAAAGCTACGGTGGCAACATCCAGGTCGACAGCCGGCTGGGTGAAGGCACGCGCTTCGACATGATCGTACCGATGCGTGGGGCACCCACGGTAGTTGCCGATAGCGAGCCGCCGCTGGCGCTGGGCCATGGGCAGCGCATCCTGCTGGTGGACGGCGAGGCCACCCGGCTGTCGTTGCTGGGCAATGCCTTGTCCAGCCAGGGCTATCAGCCGCAACTGGCCACCGACGGCGCCGCTGCGCTGCAACTGGTGCAGCAGCACGCAATGCCGGATCTGGTGATCATCGACAGCGACATCATTCTGCTGTCGGCGGTGAGCGTGCTGCTGAGCATGCAGGAGCTGGGCTACCAGGGGCCGGCGATCGTACTGGAAGATGTCGGCGCGCCGTTGCAGCGTGCGCATTTTCCGCCCGACATCCCGGTGCACGTGTTGCGCAAACCGCTGGAAATGCGCCGTGTGTTTCGCGCGGTGGCGCACGCGCTGGAAGTGGCCTGAGGCCACGCATGTAAGCTGCGCGTGCAGCGATGCGCCTGCAGCGCGCAGCAACAGTTGACGCTGAGGCCGGCCGCATGCGCGAATACCGCATGACCACCGTGCTTCTCAGCCTCGGCAGCAATGTCCAGCCGACCCACTACCTGCGCCTGGCCGTCGCCGCCTTGCGCGCGCGCTTTGGCCAGCTCGACGTCTCCCCGGCGTATCGCACGCCGGCGGTGGGCTTCGATGGGCCGGACTTCGTCAATAACGCCGTGGCCTTGCAGACCGATCTGGACCTGCAGACACTCGACCAGTGGTTGCATGCGCTGGAAGATGCGCACGGGCGCGATCGCAGCGGGCCGCGTTTCAGCGACCGTACCCTGGATGTGGACGTGGTGTTCTTCGGCGATTGCATCGTCGAAGGGCCCGGCCATCTGCGCATCCCGCGTCCCGAGCTCAAGCATGCCTTCGTGCTCAAGCCGCTGGCCGACATCGCGCCGGACTTCGTCGACCCGCTGAGCGGACGGACGCTGGCTGCGCTTTGGCAGGCGCATCCGCACTACGGCAGTGCGTTCACCACGGTGGAGCTGGATGCGCCTGCGCTGAGTGCTGCGCAGTAGTGCCGGTGTGTGGTGCAGCTGGCGGTGCTGCATGACCGTCGCGAAAGTGACGTCATGTTCGGCGCGGATCGGCTTGTACGCATGCGTATGCCGATCACTGACGAAGCATGCCGCACACGCGTGCGTTCGTACGATGTTCGTGTCAGAGCGTCTAACGAAACATCGCGGGCAGTCGCCAGCTGGATGTGGCTAGCGCACTCAGGATCGGAATCTACGGATGTTACGTCGCGCACCGCGCACCGGCTGCGCCCGCCTGACGGTGCGCGTGGTCGTGCTATCAGCGGCTCTTAACTGAGTTGACGGCCGCCATCCACATGCAAGGTCTGGCCGGTGATAAAGCTGGCGTCGTCCAGCAACCAGCGCACCGCCTCGGCGATTTCTTCCGGCGTGCCGATGCGCGCCAGCGGCGTGCGGGCGAGCAGCGCCTGCTTGGCGTCGGATGATTTGCCTTCCTCCGGCCACAGGATGGCGCCGGGCGCGACAGCATTGACGCGCACCTGCGGTGCCAGCTCCAGCGCCAGTGAGCGGGTCAGCATCTCCAGCGCGCTCTTGGAAGCGCCGTATAGCGGGTGGTTGCGCATCGGCTGCTGTGCATGCAGGTCGGTGAGATTGACGATGGCGCCGCGGTGCTGACGCAGCTGCGCAGCAGCGGCCTGGGCAATGAAGAATGGTGCGCGTGCATTGACCGCGAACAGCTCGTCCCACTGCGCCGGCGTGGCTTCGCCCACTGCGGTGGGATAAAACGCCGAGGCGTTGTTGACCACGCCATCCAGGCGGCCGAATGCGTCGATGCACGCGGCGACCAGTTGCGCCGGTGCGTGCGGCAGGCGCAGATCCGCGTGCAAGGCCTGCGCGCTGCCTGCGCGTTGCGCACACAGCTCGGCCACGCGTGCGCGAAGCGCGTCGGCGGACTGATGCGCATGCAGGGCAACCCGGTAGCCGGCGGCGTGCAGCGTGGTGGCGATCTGCGCGCCGATGCGGCGGCCTGCGCCGGTGATCAACACCACCTTGGAACTGTCTGTCATGGCGTACTCGCTCGGCGTTGCAAAGGGCTCGGCTATCCTGTGCATTGTCCCCGCAACCGGTGCCCGCATGCACGCCGACCTTCCCACCCCCGATTCGGACGCGCTGGCGCACAGCGAGCGACTGGCTGCGCATGTGCGCGCCGAAATCCAGGCCGCCGGCGGTGCGATCCCGTTTTCGCGTTTCATGGAGCTGGCGTTGTATGCGCCGGGTCTTGGCTATTACAGCGCCGGGTCGAGCAAGTTTGGCGAGGCCGGCGACTTCGTCACCGCGCCCGAGCTGGGTCCGTTGTTTGCCGCCACCGTGTCCGGTGCGCTGGCGCCGGTATTGCAGCAGCTTGGGCCGCAGGCGCGCATGCTGGAAGTGGGTGGCGGCAGCGGCGCATTTGCCGAAGTCACGCTCAAGCGGCTGCTGGAGCTGGATGCGCTGCCCGAGCGCTACGCGATTCTCGAACCCAGTGCGGACCTGCGCGAGCGTCAGCGCGAGCGCCTGGGGCGCAGCCTGATCCCGCCGGTGTTCGATCTGGTCGAATGGCTGGATGGCCCGTTTCCTGACGATTGGGACGGCGTGCTGTTCGCCAACGAGGTGATCGATGCATTGCCCACGCCGCGCTTTGCGATCCGCGAGGGCGAGGTCTACGAAGAAACCGTGGTGCTCGATGCGCAGCAGCAATTTGCGCGTGGCGAGCAGCCGGCCGATGCATTGTTGAGCGCGGCGGTGCGGCATCTGGAGCGCTATCTGGAGCAGCCCTTCGCCGATGGTTATCGCTCCGAATTGTTGCCGCAGCTGCCGTACTGGATCCAGGCGGTGGCCGGCGGTTTGAAGCGCGGTGCGATGGTGTTTGTCGACTACGGCTATCCGCGCGGCGAGTTCTATCGCGCGCAGCGCGAGGACGGCACCTTGCGTGCGTTCTATCGCCATCGCATGCATGAGGACCTGTACCGCTGGCCCGGCCTGCAGGACCTGACCGCGTCGGTGGATTTCACCGCGCTGGCGGAGGCCGGTACCGGTGCCG
Organism: Xanthomonas sp. NCPPB 4467; assembly: GCF_041475665.2. Classification (NCBI taxonomy): domain Bacteria; kingdom Pseudomonadati; phylum Pseudomonadota; class Gammaproteobacteria; order Lysobacterales; family Lysobacteraceae; genus Xanthomonas; species Xanthomonas sp. NCPPB 4467. The sequence continues at coordinate 957,710 of NZ_CM191260.1, forward strand.
GTTTCGAGCTGGCGGGTTACTGCACGCAGGCCAGTTTCCTGCTGGGCAACGGCCTGGATGCGTTGCTGACGCAGGCCGATACGCGCACCGATGAAGTGGGGCGCATGCGCCTGCGCGAGCAGATCAAGCGGCTGACCTTGCCCAGCGAAATGGGCGAGCGGTTCCAGGTGATGGGCTTCGCGCGCGATGTGGATATTGCGCCCGCATTTTTGGCCGGCGATCTTACATGGCGGCTGTAACGCGGGCGCTGCGCCCGTTTCATCGGCCGCTGTTGTGGGTGGGGTTGTGGATCGCTGCGATCGTGGTGGTGATTGCGGTCTGCCTGGGGCCGCCGCCGGTGATTCCGGAGCTGCCGGATAACAGCGACAAGGGCGAGCACTTTTTGACATTTGCCTTGTTGTGCTGGGGCGCGGTGCAGTTGTTTGCCACGCGTCGCGCGCAGCTCGTTGCGGCCATCGGCCTGGTGGGGTTGGGGATCGGCATCGAGATCGCGCAGGGCGCACTGACGACCAATCGAAGCGCCGACCCATACGATGCGCTGGCCGATACGCTAGGTATCGTTGCTGGCCTGTGCCTGACATGGACGCCGCTGCGCTTTGTGATGTTGCGGATCGATCAACGCTTGTTTGCGCGGCGTTGAGTTGCGTGTGCGCCTGCGTGTACGAACGCTCGCGTGCGTGAAGCATTATCGCTATCGGGTTGATGTGCGGGCGATGGCGCATTGACGCGTTGGTAGCGCGCACCGAATCGCTGTAGCAGCCGAGTGCATATTTCAACTCTCAGATCCGGTGCATGGCTGCTGCGTTGCGCAGCAGCCATGCCACCATCATCGGATGCGGCGCTGGTCCCAGCCGTTGGATCTGCGAGTTACAGCTTCATGTTCAAGCCGAGATAGAGCTGGCGTCCTGCCGCTGGCGAAAACATCGGCTGCGCCTGGCTCCAGAAGAAGCTGTCGTACCACACGTAGGCATACTCGCGGCCGGTGGCGTTGCGGACCTGCAGGTCCACGCTCCAGGCGGGGTTGATGGTGTACCTGGCGGTGAGATCCAGGGTGGCGAAACCGCCGTATTTGCCGGCTATATTGCGTTCCTCCAGATAATAATCGCCTTGCGCACGGCCCTGCAGGCCTAAGCGCAGCGCATCGGTTGGCCGGTACTCGGCACCGATGTTGCTGATGTAACGCGGCGTTGCCGCTACCTCACGGCCGACCAGCGACACGCTGGCATCGCGGTCGTCGCGTTCGATCTTCGCTTCCTGATACGCGTGCGATGCCCATAGCGTCCACTTGTCGCCCAGCTGCGCATTGATCTGCGCGTCCACGCCGCGCCGGCGTGTCTTGCCCAGGGTGACGGTGGTGCCAGTGGCGGGCATGTTGGAAACTTCGTTGGCCGCGTCCTGCTGCCACACCGCGATGCGCGCCTGGCTTCCGTGGAACGGGCCGAATTTCATGCCCAGCTCCATACCGGTATTGGTGGACGGGCGCACGTCCGGTTGCCCGGCGGTGAGGTAGGCCGGTGCGGTGGACCCGGTCAGTACCTGGAAAGTACGACCCCAGTTGGCATAGACGTTGGTGGTCGGGGTGAAGGCGTAGACCAGGCTCAGTTTGGGCTGCTCGATGGTGCCGTAGCGCTGCAGCGGTGCACGCACGCCGCCTGGCAGTTGGGTGTCGCCATCGAAGCGATCCACGCGGTAGGCCGGCACGATCTTCAGCGCCTCGATCGGCTGATAGATCGCCTGCACATAGGCGCCCCAGTTGTCGAATGTATGGCGGTCGTCGTTCTGGATGCGTGCCGGCGTGGCGTTGAAGTTGGTGGGCTCGGCATAGCGGAAGCGTTCGCGTCGGTAGGCGTTGTCCTGATGCTCGTAGTTGACGCCGCCTTCCATGGTGAGTGTGTCGCTGCTGCGCCAGGTCAGCGTGTTGAGCATGCCGACCTGGGTTTCGTCCCAACTGCGGCGCTGGCGTGGTGCGTTGCCGGTGGGTAGGTCACTGAAGGTCACCTTGCGGTCGTCTTCGTACCTGTTGTAGTACAGCTTGGTGCCCAGGAACAGGTGCTCGGCCAGCTTCAGGTCCATGTGCACGCCGAGCTGGCGCATGTCGCGGTCGTCGCCGTCGTTGCGGTTGCGCAGGTCCGAGCTGCGACGGTCTGCCTGCATTTCCGCAGCGGTCATGAAGCCGGGTTCGTCGGCCTGGTTGTGGTAGATGCGGGCGGTCAGGCCGATGCGCATGCCGTCGTCGAGGTTGCCGTAGAACCATTTGCCGCCCAGCGAGTATTTGCTGGAGGTGTCGTGGTCGCGGTAGCCATCGGAGGCCTGCACACCGATGAAATAGTTCTGCGCAAAGCCGTCGCGCTCGCGGCCCACGGCTAGCTGTGCATCGCGGGTATTGAAGCTGCCGTAGGTCAGGCGCACATCGGTGTCATTGCCGCCCTGACGCGTGCCGAAATTGATGTTGCCCCCGATATTGTGCAAGCCGTAGCGCGGATCGTTGGTGCCGCGCACCACCTCGATGTAGCTGATTTCCAGCGGGAACAGCATGTCGATGAAGCGCTGGTTGCCGCTGTTGACGTTGCTGGGGATTCCGTCGATCAGCGTCTTGATCGCATTGAGGTAGCCCTCGCCATTGAATGCGCGAAAGCTGACCTTGCCCGATTCGGCGCCTTGCCGGGTTTCGGTGAGCTGGATGCCGGGCATCTGCCCAAGCAGCTCCCAGCTGTAGGACACGTTCTTGTCTTCGATCTGGTCGGCGCCCAGCACGTCCACCGAGGTCAGCACCTGATGCGCGGTGAGTTGGCCTTCGCCCTGCTGGTGGACATCGACCTTGCCGAGCGTCAGCGCCGAATCGGACGATTGCGCACGCGCTTCGGTGGCAAACAGGACGGCAGCCACTGCCGCCACGAGAATATGGATCTTCATGGATCGAACGACACCGATGCGAAAAGGAGCTGATCACCCCATGTGTCAGCTAATGAAATATTATAACATACGATAAGCATACCCCTCGCGGCGCGCTGGAGCGGGTGGCATGACGGGACGCGGTGCGCACCGCAATGGGCGCGCTGGGCGATGCGTCGGGCGACGAAGCTGGCTGTTGGGCGCTTTGCTCGATCAGTCCGGCAGGCACGCCGCGCGCTCGCGCAGCCACTTGGTCGCCACCCACTTTTCGCCGGCCAGGACCGGGGAGCCGGCATGCAGGCTGCGCGTCATCGGGTGCGGGCGGTCGTAGCTGAAGAACACCGCGTTGCCCTTGATCGCGGCAATGTCCAGATGCACATCGGGAAAGCGCGTGGCGCCGCCGCGGTCGGGCGTGTTGAGGTACATCACCAACGAGGCGACGCGTTGCCCGCCGGCTTGCAGCAACACCGGGGTGCCGGCTGCGTCGGGGTCGAAGTAATCGTAGTGCGGCCGATATTCGGCGCCGGTGGTGTAGCGCAAGACCTGCAAGCCTTCGCCGTGATCCACCGGCCAGTCGAGCAGACGGGCGATGCGTGCTTCGATGCGTTGGCAGAGCGCATCCTGCCCGAGTTGCAAACACATGCTGTCGCTGGTGCGTGCGGCGTGCACCACATGTGCGCCGTTGGCGTTGTCCACCGTGCGCGAGCGCGCAAGGCGCGGCTGCGCGAGGGCGATCACTGCATCGCATTCGGCATCGGATAAAAAACCACCCAGCACCTGAGGTTTCCCCACATTTCTTCCTGCGAGATCAAGTACTTGCTGGATCAGGATGTGGAAGAAGGTGCGCGCATGGTGCACGCTTCAAGGTGACTAAGCCAGAGAAGAGTGCCGACCATGCGCGCCAGCGAAGTATTGCAGAAGTGCCTGTCTCACTCACTCTCTGGCATGCATGCATTACGTCGACGCGCCTTGCTTGGCGCGGTTGAGGCGCTGTTGCACGGAGGCCGGCTGACCTTGATCGACATTGCACGCGCATGGCCAGGCGCGAGGCGGGTACGTGCGCCCCTCAAGGCATGCGACCGCCTGCTGCGCAATCGCACGTTGCAGGGCGAACGATCCGTGATCGAGCGGGACATGGCGCATTGGCTGCTGCGCGGCGCGCAGCCGGTGATCGTCATCGACTGGAGCGATCTAAAGCCGGACAAGTCATGGTGTCTGCTGCGCGCAGCCGTGCCGATCGGTGGGCGCACGCTCACGTTGCTGGACATGGTGGTTGCTGGGAAACAGCAAGGCTCGCCTGGTGCGGAGAAGCGTTTTCTGCAACACCTCAAGGAACTGATTCCAGACGATGTGCGTCCAATCCTGGTCACGGATGCCGGATTCCGCACGCCGTGGTTTCGCGCGGTCTCGGCGATGGGCTGGGATTGGGTCGGGCGTCTGCGCGGACGCACGCAGGTCAAGCCGCAAGACGTGCCCGATGATGCAGCGCAATGGATCGATAGCCGACGCTTGCATGGGCTGGCGTCCAACCGTGCACACGCATTGCCACCGATGCAGGCCAATCGCAGCGATCCACTCGATTGCCGTCTGGTGCTCTATGCCAAGACACCGCAGGGACGTCAGCAACGCAATCGACGCTCACCTGCCAAGGTCTCGCGCGCATCATCAAGTTTGAAAGCAGCAGCGCGTGAGCGCGAGCCGTGGCTGATCGTCGCCTCCCCACAACTGCAAGCGCCCAGCGCAAAGCAGTTGGTCAACCTGTACGCACGAAGGATGCAGATCGAGCTGGCATTTCGGGATCTGAAGTCGCATCGCTACGGTCAGGCGATGGAAGACAGCCTGACCCGTCGCGGTGAGCGCTTGCAGATCCTGTTGTTGCTCAATACGCTGGCCACCTTCGCCAGCTGGCTGGCAGGACTGGGCTGCGAAGCCACCGGCATCGCGCACTGGCTGTCGCCCCGCAACAGTCAGCGCAAGCTCTACTCGACACTGCGTGTCGGCCGCGAGGCGTTGATCCGACGTTGGCCCATGGAACCTGTCTCACGCTGGCTAGAACGCTTGCGCTCACTGCCCGACGCAGTGCGCGAGCAGATGACCCTGGTACCTTAAAAACGTGGGGATACCTAAGACCCAGCACCATCACGCGCGGCAACTGCATGCGCATCAACACGCGCACCTGGCGATCGCCCAGATCCAGCAGCGATGCATCGCTGTCTTGCAGCAGCGCCGGCACGCGCACCGGCATCGGCAATCCATGTGTCTGCGCGTGCTGCTGAATGTGCGCACGCACCAGCGCTTCGACTGCATCGATGGCGTCCTGCATGTTCCAGCCAAGATCCAGCAGCGGTTGCAGCGCGTGCTCGGGCGGTTGGCCGGCCAAGGCCTGCGCCACGATCCAGTCGGCCAGGGCGCTGGGGATATCGGTGAGTGTCATCCCGCTACAGTGCATGCCAACGTGTGGCATCTATGTGTCAAATGTGTCGTGGTAAGACAAATGCAACAGACGGCCCCTATAAAGGTGACGGGGATCTTGAACGTGCTCGCCACTGCAGTGAGCGGAACGCAACCAATTCTTGACGACTCCTCTTCATACCGGACCCTTTGACCTGGAGATCAGCCGTATGTCCGTTCGCAACAGCAGCAAGACACTTCTCATGACCTTTAGCACCGCACTGGCCTTGTCTGCCTGCGGTGGCGGTGCCGACCGTGTCGCTTCGCCCGGCGAAGGCGCGTTTCCGCCCGCCCCGGCACCGACCCCGGCGCCCACGCCTGCACCAACCCCGGCTCCGACACCGACCCCGAGCGGCCCGGCTGCGGATTGCCCGACCGGGTTTTCCAACGTGGGCACTATCGCCAACAACACGCTGCGCGCTTGCCAGCTGCCGGACACCATCAACGGCAATCTGGTGGTGCCCGCGCGCGCCGGTACCGCGTATTCGATCAGCGGCCGCGTCAACGTCGGTACCGATCGCGGCGGCAACGCCATCGCGCCGGCGGCCGGCAGCACGCAGGGCGTGTTGACCATCGAGCCGGGCGTCACCTTGTATGGCTCGGCGGGTAGCGACTACATCGTGGTCAATCGCGGTTCGCAGATTTTTGCCGAAGGCAGCGCGACTGCGCCGATCGTCTTCACTGCGCGTCAGGCGCTGGATGGCACGGTCAGCGCCAACACCATCGGCCTGTGGGGCGGCATCGTGGTGCTGGGTCGTGCAGCGATCAACAACTGCCCGGGCGCCACCGTGTCGGGCACGCCGGAATGTCAGGCGCAGGTCGAAGGCACCAACGCGTTCTACGGCGGCAATAGCGCCACCGATAACAGCGGCTCGATGCGCTACCTGCGCGTGATGTATTCGGGTTTCGAAATCTCGCCCAACAACGAGCTGCAGGGCATCACCCTGGCCGGCGTGGGCAGCGGCACGCGTCTGGACTACGTACAGATCCACAACAGCTCCGACGACGGTATCGAATGGTTCGGCGGTACGGTCAACGGTAGCCACGTGGTCATCACCGGCGCCGACGACGATTCGCTGGATACCGATGCCGGTTGGAGCGGCGCATTGCAGTTCGGCATCGTGGTCCAGCGTGCTGGCGGCGGCGACCGCATGAACGAGTGGAGCAGCCTGCGTCGTCAGCCGTATTCGCGCCCGAAGGTGGCCAACTTCACTTACGTGGGCAATGCCCGCACGGGTGCGGCGATCATGCTCAACCAGGGCACGCAGGCCGCGTTCTACAACTCGGTGTTCACCCGTCCGGCCGGTGGCACCGGCGATGGTCTGGTGTGCTTCAACCTGGCCGATACCGATACCGTGGGGACGTTCAACTCGGTGTTCTTCGCCTGCCCGACCGCGTTCGGCAGCGACCCGCGTGCGACCAGCCAGTTCGCCGCCGGCACCAACAATGTGGCCAACGGCGTGTCCACGCTGCAGAACACCTTCATCAATGGCGCCAACGAAACTGCAGTGCCGGCGTTCCAGGGCTTGAACGGCGTGAGCAGCTTCTTTCAGCAGGTGAACTACATCGGTGGCGTGCGTGATGCCAACGACACCTGGTGGCAGGGCTGGACCTGCGGGCTGACCGCCGATCGCCCCTGCTGAGGCGCGGCATCGCACGGCGGCCATCGCGTCGCCGTGTGATGCGTCCAGCTTCATCTTTCTGTTGTCAGGGCTCCCACGATGCGAACCTTCGCTGTTGCCCGTCTTTCGCGGACGGGCCTGTCTCTTTCCATTTCCACCTTGCTGCTGTCCGGCGCCGCCATGGCGCAGTCGACCAGCAGCGATGCCGCTGGCGGTAGCAGCAGTGCCAGCGCTGCTGCCATTGCGCCCAAGCAACTCGACCAGGTCGTGGTGCGCGGCGAATACATTCCCGAACCGATGCTGCAAACCTCCGAAGTGGCCTCGTTCATCACCCGCGAGGACATGGAGCGCACCGGCGACAGCAGCGCTGCGGTGGCGCTGACGCGTGTTACCGGGCTGAGCCTGTCGCGTGGCAAATACGTGTACGTACGCGGCCTGGGCGAGCGCTATTCGTCGGCCTTGTTCAACGGCTCGCCACTGCCCAGCCCGGAGCCGATGCAGCGCGTGGTGCCGCTGGATCTGTTTCCCAGCGATGTGCTGCAAAGCGTGACCGTGCAAAAGACGTATTCGGCCGACTATCCGGGCGAATTCGGCGGCGGCGTGATCGATCTGCAATCGATGACGGTGCCGGACAAACCGTTTCTGTCGCTCACCGTGGGCGGCGGCGCCAATAGCGTCAGTACCGGCGAGAAGGGCCTGACGTACTACGGTTCCGGCGATGACGAGTGGGGCGAAGACGATGGCACGCGCAAGCAGCCTGCCGCGTTGCGCGATGCGATCCGCACCGGGCGCCGTGTAGACCTGGGCAGTTTTTCGCGCGAGGACATCCGCCGCATCGGCCGCAGCATGAACGACGCCAACCTGTATGTGCTGCAGGAGAAGGACAGCATCGACCCGGACGTCAATGTCGGCGGCAGCGCCGGCTACAGCATGGACATCGGCGAGGCCAAGCTGGGCATTCTGGCCGTGGCCAGCTACGACAACGAGTGGCGCACGCGTACCGGCAAGCAGCAGGACGGCATCTTTGTCGGCGACAGCGTGGAGTTCAATTCCAACTATGACTTTGCGACCACACGCAACAACGTGCGCACCAACGGCATGCTCGGCCTGGGCTGGGAATATGGCCGCCACAAGATCGGCTGGACCACCTTGTATGTCCACGACACCCTGAAGGTGGCGCGCAGCCGCGCCGGCCGCGATGAACTGGCCGGGTTCGATGTGCGCGACGACAACACCGAGTGGTATGTGCGTCAGTTGATCAACAACCAGCTGCTTGGCTCGCATGCGTTCGGCGAATACGACGATCTCAAGATCGAGTGGCGTGCCGCGGTGGCCAACGCCAGCCGCGATGTGCCGTACGAAACCGGCATCCGTTACGAGTTGCTCGATGGCTACTGGGCGCACGATGCCTCGCGCGTGCAGAACTACACACGCTTCAGCAAGGTCGACGATAAAGTCGCCAGCGGCGGCGTGGATGTGACCTGGCGGCTGCCGATCGAACACGACCTCACCATCAAGGGCGGCTTGGCCTATCTGGATAACGACCGCACTGCTTGGAGCCGCGAATTCCGCTTTCTGGCGCTGGACGGCCCGTTGCCGTTCTTGAACCAGTATCAGCGCGTGGATTATCTGATCTCCGACTACAACCTCAGCAACGATCTGCTGCGGCTACGCGAAACCACCGGCAGCTTCGGTGCGGCTGCGTACGACGCGACGTTGAAGGTCAAGGCAGCCTATCTGCAGGCCGAAGGCGAAATCGTGCCGACCCTGCGCGCCACCGTTGGCGTGCGTTACGAAGACGCCACCCAGGCGGTGCATCCGTACGACATCTTCAGCGGCGCACGCCAGGACAGCGTGGCGCCGTTGCAGAACAGCTACGCGTTGCCATCGGCCACGGTGACCTGGAACTTTGCCGACAACCAGCAACTACGCTTCGGTGCGTCCAAGACGATTGCGCGGCCGCAATTCCGCGAAATGGCACCGCAGCAGTATCTGGACCCGGATATCGACCGCCAGTTCTTCGGCAACCCGTTTCTGATCGACAGCGAACTGGTCAATCTGGATGCGCGCTACGAATGGTTCTTCGAGCCGGGCCAGTACGTCACTGTCGGCGCGTTCTACAAGAACATCGACAAGCCGATCGAAGCCATCGTCAACGATGCACCCGGCGGCGGCATCGTGCAGAGCTTCATCAATGCGCCCAAGGCCACGCTGTACGGCATCGAGCTGGAAGCCAAGAAGTATCTGGACGTGCCGGTCGCAGCCGATTGGTGGGGCGACAAGCGCCTGTTCGTGTCCGGCAACTACACGCGCACCAAGTCCGAGGTGAGCGCGAGTGCCGGCGATACCGTGCAGCCGTTCGGCTTCAGCGCACCGGTGCAGGCCAACCTGTTCATTCGCGACGGGTCGGCACTGCAGGGGCAGTCGGACGATATCGCCAACCTGCAGATCGGTGTGGAAAGCGAGAGCACGCATAGCCAGGCGACCTTGATCGCCAACTACGTGGGCGAGCGTATTTCTGCACGCGGTCGTCCGGGTCAGCCGGACTACATCGACAAGCCGGGTACATCGCTGGATCTGGTGATCAAGAAGGGCCTGGTGTGGTCGGGCGATACGCTGTCGGTGAACTTTGCCGCACGCAATCTGCTCAAGACCAAATACCAGGAGTTCCAGCGCGTGGGCAGCAACCGGGTGGATCTGTACACCTACCAGCCCGGCATCAGCTATGACATCAGTGTGACAGCGCGTTTCTGATCCCTCAGACGCCTGCAGAAACGCAAACGCCCGCTGTGCTTCGCATGGCGGGCGTTTGCGTTTTGCCGTATGTCGGAGTGTGTCGGCTTGTGTCATCGATTTCTTAGAAATGACACATTGCTGCCGCATTCTGTCATCCGATCGAAATCCTCCAGACGGATGTCCGCTTTGCACCGCGCCTTGCCCCCGTTGACCACCGTCATGTCGTCGCATGCCGCACGCACGGCACTGGTCTGTGCGCTGGTCGCGTTGCTGGCACTGCAAGGGCTGCGATTGCTGTGGTTGGTGCTGACGCCGGTCGGTCCGGTGGGTCATGCACCGCCGAGCGCTGCCATGGCGTCCGACCTGTCTGCATTACGCCGCGACGTGTTCTATCGCAGCGTTGCCGACAGCAATAGCAATAGCGACGGTGTGGTGCTGCACGGTGTGCGCGCAGGTGCTGCGCAGGCAGCGGCTTACCTGAGTCTTGGCGATGGCCGGCAAGGCGCCTACCGCATTGGCGATACGGTGATGCCCGGCGTGGTGTTGCAAGCGGTCGCTGCCGACCATGTGCTGTTGCGCACCGGCAGCGGCGTGCGCCGCCTGGCACTGCGCGATGCGGCAGTGGCGGCGCTTGCAACAACGCCATCGTCAGCGAACACGGCGGCAGCAGGCAGCGCATCCGGCGTGATGTCCAACGTGGGCAATGCGACGGCAGCAGCAAGCGCAACCGCGGTCGACCCGCAGCAGCTGCTGAGCAGCGCCGGGCTGCGCGCAAGCGCGGACGGCAGCGGTTTCACCATCATGCCGCGTGGCGATGGCGCGCTGTTGCGCCAGGCCGGGCTGGCAGCAGGCGATGTGCTGACCCAGATCAACGGCCGCACGCTCGATGCAGAACACCTGCGCGAGTTGCAGGACGAACTACGCGATGGCCAGGCGGCCACGCTGACCTATCGCCGCGACGGCCAGACCCACACCATGACCTTGAAACGCACGCAATGACCGCTGTTCGCCCCTTATGGCTGTTGTCGGCCACGTTGCTGTGCATGTGTGCCGTCGCACCGGTGGTCTCGCTGCAGGCCGCCGATGCGCCTGCCGTGCGCCTGCAGGACGTGGACCTGCGTGCCTTCATCCAGGACGTCTCGCGCGCTACCGGCATCACCTTCATCGTGGACACGCGCGTGCAGGGAACGGTGAACGTGGCGCGCGCGCAGGCGATGAGCGAAGCCGATCTGCTCGGCATGCTGCTGGCGGTGTTGCGCGCCAATGGCTTGATTGCGGTGTCCAGTGGTCCGTCGACGTATCGCATCATTCCCGACGACACCGCCGCGCAACAGCCGGGCAGTGCTGCCAGCGCCAATCTGGGGTTTGCCACCCAGGTGTTCACGCTGCAGCGCGTGGATGCGCGCAGTGCGGCAGAGATCCTCAAGCCGCTGATCGGGCGCGGTGGCGTGATCATGGCGCTGCCGCAGGGCAATAGCTTGCTGATTGCCGATTACGCGGACAACCTGCGCCGCATTCGCGCGCTGGTGGCGCAGATCGATACCGACCGTGCGGCCATCGACACGGTGACCTTGCGCAATAGTTCTGCGCAGGAGCTGGCACGCACATTGACCTCGCTGTTCGGCCAGGCAGGCGAACGCAGCGCGGTGTTGTCGGTGTTGCCGGTGGACAGCAGCAATTCGTTGATCGTGCGTGGCGACCCGGCGCTGGTGCATCGCGTGGTGCGCACCGCGATGGATCTGGATGGGCGCGCCGAGCGTCGCGGCGATGTCAGCGTGGTGCGCTTGCAACACGCCAGCGCCGAGCAATTGCTGCCGGTGCTGCAACAGTTGGTCGGGCAGACGCCGGGCAATGAGGCGCAAGCCGGGCAGGACACGCGCTCCACTGCCGTGGATGTGGCAGCCGCCGGCACCGCACAGACCCAGGTGATTGCGCCTGCCGCCGGCAAGCGCCCGGTGATCGTGCGCTACCCCGGCTCCAATGCCTTGATCATCAACGCCGATCCGGAAACCCAGCGCGCCTTGATGGATGTCATCCGCCAGCTGGACGTGCATCGCGAGCAGGTGCTGGTGGAGGCGATCGTGGTGGAGATTTCCGACACCGCGGCCAAGCGCTTGGGCGTGCAGCTGCTGCTGGCCGGTCGCAATGGCACCGTGCCGTTGATCGCCACGCAGTACAGCGGTGCATCGCCGGGCATCGTACCGCTTGCCGCCGCAGCGGCCGGTACGCGCAGCGGCAATGACGACGACGATTCGTTGCTGGAACAGGCGCGCAATGTGGCCGCGCAATCGCTGCTGGGGTTGAGCGGCGGCCTGATTGGTCTGGCCGGGCAAAGCAACGATGCGGTGTTCGGCATGATCATCGATGCGGTCAAGAGCGATACCGGTTCCAATCTGTTGTCCACGCCGTCGATCATGACGTTGGACAACGAACAGGCACGCATTCTGGTGGGCCAGGAAGTGCCGATCACCACGGGCGAAGTGCTGGGCGCGGCCAACGACAACCCGTTCCGCACCATCCAGCGTCAGGACGTGGGCGTGGAGCTGGAAGTGCGCCCGCAGATCAATACCGCCGGCGGCATTACGCTGGCGATCAAGCAGGAAGTCTCGGCCATTGCCGGGCCGGTGAGCGCGCAGTCCTCGGAGCTGGTCTTCAATAAACGTCAGATCGAAACGCGGGTGGTGGTGGAAAACGGCGCCATCGTTGCGCTCGGTGGATTGCTGGATCAAAACGACCGCCAGACCGTGGAAAAGGTGCCGCTGCTGGGCGACGTGCCGGGCCTGGGCGCACTGTTCCGGCACAAGTCGCGTAACCGCGACAAGACCAACCTGATGGTCTTCATCCGCCCCACCATCATTCGCGATGCCGCCGATGCGCAGCGCATGACCGCACCACGCTACAGCTATCTGCGCGACCGCCAGCTGGCCGACGGCGACCCGGAAGCGGCGCTCGATGCCCTGGTGCGCGACTACCTGCGCGCGCAGCCGCCGCAGTTGCCCGCCGGGCCATCGCCGGTGGCGCCGGCACCTGCAGCTACGCCTGCACCCAGCGCACGCCCCGTGCAGCGCTGATGCCATGAGCACCGCGCGCGCCAGCATTTCCTACGCATTCGCCAAGCGCCACGGCGTGGTGCTGCTTGGCGCCGACGACGTTGCACAGATCGGGCTGCGCGATGGCGCCGATGTGCACGCCTTGATCGAGTTGCGTCGTGCGCTGGGCAGGCCGTTGCAGGTGCGCACGCTGGCGCCGGCGGTATTCGACCGGCATGTGTCGGAGATCTATGCCGATGCTGGCATGGAGCAGGGCGTACAGGTCGAGGCGCTGGATCTGCATGGCAGCCTGGATGCGTTGATCGACGATATTCCCACCGCCGATCTGCTCGACAGCCAGGACGATGCGCCGATCATTCGCCTGATCAACGGCATCATCGCCGAGGCCGCGCGCCTGGGCGCGTCCGACGTGCATCTGGAATCCTACGAATCGCGGCTGCGGGTGCGCATGCGCGTGGATGGGGTGATGCGCGAAGCGGCCACGTTGCCCGGACGCATCGCACCGCTGCTGGTGTCGCGCGTCAAGGTGATGGCCCGCCTGGATATCGCGGAAAAACGTGTTCCGCAGGACGGCCGGGTGTCGCTGGTGATGGGCGCAAAGGCGTTGGACGTACGCGTGTCCACCTTGCCCACGCGCAACAGCGAGCGCGTGGTGCTGCGCATCCTGGACAAGGAGCAGGGCAGCTTGTCGTTGACCCAGTTGGGCATGCCGGCGGCGGTGATGCACACCGTGCAGCGCGCATTGCAGGTGCCCAACGGCATCGTGCTGGTGACCGGCCCCACCGGCTCGGGCAAGACCACCACCTTGTACGCTGCGTTGAGCCTGCTCAACGATGGCTCGCGCAATATCCTCACCGTCGAAGACCCGGTGGAATACGCCATCGACGGGGTCGGCCAGACCCAGGTCAACGCGCGCGTGGGCATGACCTTCGCGGCCGGCTTGCGCGCCATCCTGCGGCAGGACCCGGACGTGGTGATGATCGGCGAGATCCGCGATGCCGAGACCGCGCAGATCGCGGTGCAGGCCAGCCTTACCGGCCATCTGGTGCTGTCCACCGTGCACACCAACGATGCGGTGGGCGCGGTCACGCGCCTGCGCGACATGGGCATCGAACCGTTTCTGCTGGCGTCGAGCCTGCGCCTGATTCTGGCGCAGCGGCTGGTGCGGCGGCTGTGCCCGCAATGCTGCACGCCGCGGCCACTGGATGCAGCCACGCGGCAGCTGCTTGCGATCAACGACGATGGCAGTGCAACCGTTTATGCAGCGGTGGGCTGCGCGGTGTGCCATCACAGCGGCTATGCCGGGCGCCTGGGCATTTACGAAGCCATTGCGGTGGACGATGCGCTGCGCCGCCTGATCGGCGACAACGCCGACGAAGATGCGCTGGCGGCAGTCGCGTTCGCACGCGCGACGCGGTTGGGCGATGCCGCACGCGCTGCGGTGCTGCAGGGGCTGACCACGCTGGAAGAAGCCTTGCGCGTCACTCGCCAGCAGGACGATGCGCATGCCGCGGTTTGATTACACCGTGCTCGATCTGCATGGGCGCAGCCGCCAGGGCGTGATTAGCGCCGACAGCATGCACAGTGCGCGCGCGCAGCTGGAGCAGCGCCAATGGGTACCGGTGCGGATCGCTGCCGCGGCAACTGTTTCGACCGCCGTGCACGCGGCACGCTTCAGCGGCAAGGACCTGGTGTTGTTCACGCGCCAGCTGTCGACACTGGTGGAAACCGCGCCGTTGGAAGAAGCCTTGCGCACCATCGGCACGCAATCCGAACGTCGCGGCGTGCGCCGCGTGACCAGCCAGACGCATGGCTTGGTGATCGAAGGCTTTCGCCTATCCGATGCGATGGCACGCCAGGGCAAGGCATTTCCGCCGCTGTATCGCGCCATGGTGGCCGCAGGCGAAAGCGCTGGCGCGTTGCCGCAGGTGCTTGAGCGGTTAGCCGATCTGCTCGAGCGGCAGGCGCAGGTGCGCAGCAAGCTGCAGTCCGCCTTGGTCTACCCGGCCGCGTTGGCGTTGACGGCCGGTGCGGTGGTGATCGTGTTGATGACCTTTGTCGTGCCCAAGGTGGTGGACCAGTTCGATTCGATGGGCCGCGCCTTGCCATGGCTGACGCGCGCGGTGATCGCGGTGTCGAACTTCCTGCTGCATGCCGGCATTCCGCTGCTGGTTGCGCTGGTGATCGCGGTTATCGCCGCGTTGCGGTTGCTCAAACGTCCGGCGTTGCGGCTGGCGGCGGATCGTGCCGTCCTGCGCGTGCCCTTGCTTGGCCGGCTGATCCGCGACCTGCACGCCGCGCGCATGGCGCGCACCTTGGCGATCATGGTCAACAGCGGCCTGCCGCTGATGGAAGGCCTGATGATCGCCGCACGTACGGTCGACAACCGCGCATTGCGGCTGGCCACCGACAACATGGTCACCGCCATCCGCGAGGGTGGCAGCCTGGCTGCGGCGATGAAGCGCGCCGGCGTGTTTCCGCCCACGCTGCTGTACATGGCGTCCAGCGGCGAAAACAGCGGGCGCCTGGCGCCGATGCTGGAACGCGCCGCCGAGTATCTGGAGCGCGAGTTTGAATCGTTCACCACCGCGGCGATGAGCCTGCTGGAGCCGGCCATCATCGTGCTGCTCGGCGGCGTGGTGGCGGTGATCGTGCTGTCGATCCTGTTGCCCATCCTGCAATTCAACACCCTCGCGCTTGGCTGAGCGCGGCCGCTTTCTTCGGAGATCCACATGCAGTCCACCCAATCTCGTGCACTCGCCGGCTCGCCTGTCTCGCGCAGTGGCGTGCGCGGTTTTACCCTGGTCGAGTTGATGGTGGTGATCGTCATCATCGGCCTGTTGGCCACCGTGGTGATGATCAACGTGATGCCCAGCCAGGACCGCGCCATGGTCGAAAAGGCACGCGCGGATGTCGCGGTGCTGGAGCAGGCGCTGGAAACCTACCGCCTGGACAATCTGACCTATCCGACCACCGAGCAGGGCTTGCAGGCCTTGCTCAACCCGCCGAGCGGCCTGACCCGGCCCGAGCGCTATCGGCAGGGCGGTTACATCCGCCGGTTGCCGGAAGACCCGTGGGGCCACGCGTATCAGTACCGTCGCCCGGGCCGAAACGGCGGCTTCGACGTCTACTCGTTCGGTGCCGACGGCGCCGAAGGTGGCGATGCCGACAATGCCGACATCGGCAACTGGCGCTGAGGTGCCGCTGTGCTGACTGCGTCACCCAGCGAGCAACGCGCGTCGTTACGCAGTGGGCGTGCACGCATGCGCGGTTTCACCCTGCTCGAGCTGTTGGCTGTGCTGGTGATCACTGCGCTTGCCAGCACCCTGGTGGTGATGACCTTGCCGGACACGCGTCAGGATCTGCACGATCAGGCGGACATGCTGGCCAGCGCGCTGGCCAATGCCCGCGACGAAGCGATCCTGAGCCTGCGCATGGTGGAAGTCACCATCGATGCGGGCGGTTATGCGTTCCGTCGCCAGGCGCAACAGCGCTGGGTGGCACTGGACGACACGCCGTTCGCCGCCACGCGCTGGCCGGCCGGCGTGCAGGCGCAGTTTCCGGCTGGCGGCACCCAGCTGAGCGTTCGCTTCGACCCGACCGGTGCGGCCACGCCGCAACGCATCGCGCTGGCCGATGGGCAGCAACAGGTACAGGTGACGGTGGATGCCGCCGGTGTGGTGCAGGTCGATGCGCCGCATCGATAATCACCGCGCCTGTGCCGGATTTTCGCTACTTGAGTTGATGGTTGCCTTGGCCATCTTCGGCATGGCGGTGGTCGGCTTGTTGAATCTGTCGGGCGAGAGCACGCGCACCGCGGTGGTGCTGGAAGAACGCATGTTGGCCGCGTTGGTTGCAGAGAATCAGGCGATCGAGGCGATGCTGGCGCCGGCCAACGCCGCAGTGGCGCCTGCGCAAGGCCAGGACACACTGGGTGGCCGTGGTTGGGACTGGCAGCGCCAGGTGGTGCCGGCAAGCGCTGGCATGGTGCGTATCGAGGTGCGCGTGCGCGCCGCAGGACAAGTGCAGCAGATCGCCACCCTGAGTACGTTACGGAGTGTGCAATGAGCCGCACGCGCCGCATGCAGGGCTTCACCTTGATCGAACTGCTGGTGGCGCTGGCGGTCTTCGCGCTGGTGGCCAGCGCCGCAATGGTGGTGATGCGGCAAAGCATCGATCAGCGCGATGCGGTGCGCGCGCGCCTGCAGCAGGTGCGCGATCTTCAACTGGCCCATGGCCTGCTGCGCAGCGATCTGCAACAGGCTGCGGTACGCCGCACCCGCAACAGCGATGGCAGCGCCGCGCGTACTGCGTTCGTTGCGCGTGCGCCCGGAACGCAAGGGCCGTTGTTCGGCTTTGTTCGGCGCGGCTGGAGCAATCCGGATCAGGCGCCGCGTGCGTCGCTGCAATATGTCGAGTACCGCATCGTCGATGGCCGCCTGGAGCGCAGTGCGCGGCCGATGCTGGATGGTGCGGTGGCCGGGGCGCCGCAGGTGCTGCTGCGTGGGGTGCGTTCGGCCGAGGTGGCGTTTCACTACCGCGCGCAGTGGAGCGATGGTTGGAGCGGCGGGCTGGAAGCACTGCCGGATGCGCTGTCGCTGGAACTGGATCTGGAACACTGGGGCCGCGTGCGTCAGCTGTTCCTGCTGCCGGAGGGACGCGCATGAAAACGCTGCAGGCGCCTGCGCAACAACGCGGTGTCGCGTTACTGACGGTGTTGTTGCTGGTGGCGGTGATGACGCTGCTGATGGTGGCGGTCTTGAACGACCTGCGCTTTGGCCTGCGCCGCAGCGGTAATGCAGAGGCGATGACGCAGGCGCAGTGGTATGCGCTGGGCAGCGAAACCGTCGCGCGGCAACGCTTGCAGGCGTTGGCCAAGCGCGACCCGTTGCGCACCACGCTGGAGGGCGGCTGGAACGATCAGCCGGTCACCTTCCCGTTGGACGATGGGATGGTGAGCGTGCGGCTGCGCGATCGCGGCGGCTGCTTCAACCTCAATAGCGTGGTGATGGGCGCACCCGAGCAATGGCAACGTAGCGACGATGGCGCCAACCAGTATCTGGCCTTGCTGGACGCGTTGGGCATCGCGCCGCAACAGTCGCAGGCCCTGACCGATGCGCTGGTGGACTGGATCGATAGCGATGCACAGCCGGGCGCGCAAGGTGCCGAAGATGACCGCTATCTGCAAGCAGCGGTACCGCTGCGCACCGGGGCGACCTTGCTGGCTGGCGTCAGCGAGCTGCACGCCATCGCCGGTTACACGCCGTCGCTCGTCGCGCAGCTGAAGCCCTATGTGTGCGCATTGCCCGAAGGGCGGTTGTCGCCGATCAACATCAACACGCTGCGCGCCGACGATGCAGCGGTGCTGGTGGCCTTGACCGAGGGCGCCGTGGAGTTGCCGGCGGCACGCCGCATCATCGCCGCACGGCCGGTCGGCGGTTGGCGGGACCCGGCGGCGTTCTGGAAGCAACCTGCACTGATGCAGGCGCAGTTGCCCGACGCGGTGTTTCAGCAGATCGCATTACGCACGTCCTATTTTTCCCTCTACAGCCAGGTCGACCATGCCGGTGCGCAGGTTCTGCTGGAGGCATTGCTGCAACAGGACCCTGCCGGCCGTGTGCGGCTGGTGGCACGCCAATGGAGCCCCGACGAATGAGTAGCACCCTGGTGTTGTTGCCGGCCGATGCCACAACGCAGCCCATCGCCGTGCGCGTAGATGCACACGGCCATGTGCTGGCGCAGGACGCGTCGAATGAGCGCCCGGCGCAAACAACGCAGACGGTGCTGGTGGTGCCAGGCATGGACGTGCATCTGCGCTGGATGACCTTGCCTGGGCGCAGCGTCGCGCAGTCGCTGGCTGCGGCGCGGCTGCAGCTGGCCGAGCATCTGGCGGGCGATGCCCAGGCGCTGCATGTGGTGATCGCCGACCATGCAGAGAGCGATGGCATGCGCCTGGTTGCCGCAGTGGATGCGTCGGTGATGCGGCAGTGGCTCGACCGTGCAGCAGCCCTGGGCATGGTGCCCGATGCAGTGGTGCCCGACTGTCTGCTGCTGCCCGACGCGGCGGCGGATCAACCGCCGACGCTGCTGCACTGGGATGGCCGCTGGGTGGTGCGTGGTACACGCATCGCCTGCAGCCTGGAGCCGCAGCTTGCGCAGGTGCTGATCGCAGCGCTCCCGGTCGCACCGGCACTGCCGCCGGATCCGGATCCAACGCCCGCCATCGCGCAGTTTGCCCGGCATGCCGCCAGCGTGCCGATCAATCTGCGCCAGCAAGGCTTCGCCGCGCCAACGCGCCAGCGTGCGCAGCTGAGCGCACGCACGCTTGCGTGGTTGCTTGCGCTGCTGGTGCTGTCGCCGGTGTTTCTGCTGGTGGCGCAGAGCCTGCGTTACGAGATCGGCGCGCAGCTTCTGCAGCGGCGCAGCGCACAGCTGCTGGACAAGGTGGTGATGACGCCCAGCGCAGACACAACCCGGAAAACTGCCGCCTCGCAGAACGCATTCGCCCCGCACCTGGCCGCACTGTTCGCGGCAGTCGAAGCGGTACCTGGTGCAGAACTGGACGCGCTCGCTTACCAGCAGCAAGGTCCGCTGCGTGTCACCTTGCTGCACAACGACGCCGCGCAACTGCAACACGTCACTGCCCCGCTCAGTCGCGCCGGTTGGCAGGTGCGCGCAGGCGCAGGCCAGCCCCGCGATGACAGACTCGCCACTTCATTGGAACTGGAGCCGCTGCAATGAGTACGCTGCAACGCATGCCGGTGTGGTGGCAGACCCGCGCACCACGCGAGCGCCTCATGCTGTCGGTGATAGTGGCTGCCATCGCTGCATTCATCGGCTGGTACGCGCTGCTGGTGCCGCTGCGGCACTGGCGCAGCAGCGCGCAGGCACGCTATGACCATGCTGCGCAGGCGCTGCTCATGGCACGCGCATCGCAGCCCGGCGCTACCGTGGCCGCCATTCCGCTGGCGCGCATCGCGCAAAGCGCGCGCGATGCGACGATCACCATCACCCGCCAACAGCGCAGTTCGACGGGAACACTTGCATTGCAGATCGACACCGTCACCAGCCCCGTCTTGTTCGCCTGGCTGGAACAGCTGCGCCAGCGCCACGGCCTGACGCCTTCGACGCTTGGCATCAGCCGCCGCGACGGGCAACTGCAGGTGCGCTGCACGTTCGCAGGCATCGCGCCATGAGGACAGTGCGTTGGTTGTTGCTGGGCAGCGTATTGCTGGTCATCGGCGTCATCGCCACCTTGCCGCTGCGCCTGGTGTTGCCGATCGACACGCTGCCGTTTGCCGCGCTGGAAGCACAGGGCTCGATCTGGAATGGCACCCTGCGTGGCGTGACCTGGACCAGCATGGACGTGGGCGATGTCGGTGTGCGTGTGCGCCCGCTGCCCTTGTTGCGCGGGCAACGCCAGGTGCAGCTGCGTTCGGCCACCGCGCAGCTGGTGGCGTTGCAGGGTGCGCAGCAGGGTGTGCAGCAGGCCAACGGTCGCCTGTTGCTGCGCAAGCCGGGTGGGGTGACCTTGCTGGACCTGTCGATCGACCTGCGCGAGGTGCATGCGGTGTTCGACGCCACACGCTGCACGCAGGCCGGCGGCGATGTGGCCGTGCAGGTGCTGCCCAACGCCGGTGGCGAAGCCGCCGGGCTGCTGCCGTTGCGTCTGCGCGGTAGCCCGCGATGCATGGACGATGCCGTGGTGCTGGCACTGACGCCCGATGGTGGCCTGCCCGAAGGCGTCGACCTCAGCGCCGAGCTGCGCCTGCAGCGCGATGGTCGCTGGCAGTGGCGCACCCAGGTCGAGCCCGGCAACGACACCGCGCTGCAGCTGGGCCTGCAACTGCTCGGCTTCGTGCAGACGCCGGAGCGTTGGCTGGTGCGTGTCGATCAGGGGCAGCTGTAGCGCAGACGCCTGGTAGCGGGGCGGATTGTTTCAGGTGCGCGTGGCGCAGCGCTTTTACCTGGCAGCTGGCTGCCTGTCTGAGACCTCGGCGCGGGCGAAATTGGTCTGATCTACCCGGCCACACCTCGGCCGGTCGCCACCACGTCTTGCCAGGGCCGCTGCCGATAGGACGGCCCGTCCGATGCGGACCAGTCCTCGCCGTGCTGGCATGCATCGGCCAATCCGCAGATACACCCGCAGGCCACCCCAATGCCCGCCAGACCAGTCCACGTGTGGAGGCACAGCACAGGGCTGGTGCGTCGCCGTCGATTGGTACTATATTGGACCTATCGAATTCGGGCAGATGGGACTAACCAATGGCCAAGGCCAAGGCGGACGCCGACAAGCGACTGGACGACCTGCACCTGGACGCGTCCGCGCCAACCCCGCTGTATCTGCAGCTGGCCGGCAAGCTCACCGATGCCATCCGTGGCGGTCAGTGGAAGGCCGGCGAAGCGCTGCCGGCCGAGCGCCAGCTGTGCGAGCGCCTGCAGATCTCGCGGGTCACCCTGCGGCAGGCAGTCGATGTACTGGTCGAACAGGGCCTGGTCTCGCGTCGCCAGGGGGCCGGCACCTTCGTCACCACCCAGATCCAGCACCAACTCAGTGGTCTGACCAGTTTCAGCGAGACGCTGCGGATCAAGGGCTACGAGCCCGGCACGCGTTGGCTGGAGCGGCGTCTGCGCCCGGCGCATGGCGAAGAAATCCTGCGGCTGGGCCTGTCGCCGGATGCGGCTGTGGCCTCGCTGACGCGCCTGCGCAGCGCCGACGACCGCGTCATGGCTTACGAACACGCGGTGCTGCCGCAACGCATCGTCGCCGACCCGCAGCAGGTGGGCGATTCGCTCTACAGCTATCTGGATGCGCAGGGCACGCCGGTGGTGCGCGCATTGCAGTATTTCCGCGCGATCAATCTGCCGGCGCGTCTGGCCGAACATCTGCGCATGAAAACCGGCGAGGCGATCCTGCACGTGGTGCGCGTGGGCTACACCCGCGACGGCAGCGCAATCGAATTGACCGATACCTATTGCCATAACGACTTCTACGACTTCGTCGCCGAACTGCGCCGCTGACGCCAACGGCATTCCTTACGACAACCTCAGAGCCAGCCGATCCATGACTACCGCCAGGCCCGCAAATCCCGTTGTCTCGATCGCCATCGTCGGCGTGCTGTTTTTCATCATCGGTTTTTTTACCTGGATCAACGGGCCGCTGATCACCTTCGTGCGGCTGGCGTTCGACCTCAACGAGGTCAACGCGTTTCTGGTACTGATGGTGTTCTACCTGTCGTACTTTTTTCTGGCGCTGCCGTCGTCGTGGATTCTCAAGCGCACCGGCATGAAGAAAGGCCTGGCCTTGAGCCTGGTGGTGATGGCGGTGGGCGCGGCCGGGTTCGGCCAGTTCGCCACCCAGCGCTGGTATCCGGGCGCACTGGGCGGGCTGTTCGTGATCGGTAGCGGCCTGGCCTTGCTGCAGACCGCGATCAACCCGTACATCAGCATCCTGGGGCCGATCGAAAGCGCCGCACGCCGCATCGCGCTGATGGGCATCTGCAACAAGATCGCCGGCATCCTGGCGCCGATCCTGATCGGCTCGCTGGTGCTGCACGGGATCGGCGACCTGTCCGCTCAGGTGGCCAGCGCCGATGCCGCGACCAAGCAAACCTTGCTCACTGCGTTCGCCGCCAAGATCCACGCACCGTATCTGGTGATGTCCGGCGTGCTGTTGTTGCTGGCCATCGGCGTGCTGTTCTCGCCGTTGCCGGAACTCAAGGCCTCCGAAGCCAACGCAACGCCCGGCGCTGCCGGCGTGCAGAAATTCAGCATCTTCCAGTTCCCGCATCTGTGGCTGGGCGTGCTGTGCCTGTTCGTCTACGTGGGCGTGGAAGTGATGGCCGGCGATGCCATCGGCACCTACGGGCATGGCTTCAACCTGCCGCTGGACAGCACCAAGCTGTTCACCTCCTACACGCTGGGCGCGATGCTGCTGGGCTACATCGCCGGCCTGGTGCTGATCCCGACCGTCATTTCGCAGGCGCGTTACCTGAGCGTCTCGGCAGTGCTGGGCGTGCTGTTCTCGCTGGGCGCGTTGCTCACCCATGGCTACGTGTCGGTGGCCTTTGTGGCTGCACTCGGCTTCGCCAACGCCATGATGTGGCCGGCGATCTTTCCGCTGGCCATTCGCGGGCTAGGCCGCTTTACCGAGATCGGCTCGGCGCTGCTGGTGATGGGCATTGCCGGCGGCGCGATCATTCCGCAGCTGTTCGCCATTCTCAAACAGCACTACGACTTCCAGGGCGTGTTCGCTGCGCTGATGGTGCCGTGCTATCTGTACATCCTGTTCTATTCGCTGCGCGGTCATCGCGTGGGCCTTCCGGCCCAGGCCAAGTGAGCGACGCGGCATGATGCGTTCCGACGAACAAGGCACTTCCATGCGCAGGCCCACCATCAAAGACGTCGCCGAGCGCGCCAAGGTCTCATTGAAGACCGTGTCGCGGGTGATCAACAACGAGCCCTCGGTGATGCAGGCAACGCGTGCGCGCGTGCTGCGCGCCATCGCCGATCTCGATTACGAACCCGATCCGTCCGCACGCAATCTGCGTAGCGGCACGCCGTTCGTGATCGGCCTGGTCTACGACAATCCCAACCCGTATCACATCATCGGCATCCAGAACGGCGTGCTGGCCGCCTGCCGCGAAACCGGCTTTGGCCTGCAGATCCATCCCTGCGATTCCACTTCGCCGTTGCTGGCCGAAGAACTGGCCGAGTGGGTGCAGCGCTCGCGTCTGGCCGGGGTGGTGTTGACCGCGCCGATGTCCGAACGCCCCGAGCTGCTCGCCGGCCTGGCCGCGCGCGGCATCAAGAGCGTGCGCATCATCGCGTCCACCGAAGATCCCGGCGACGGCCCGTGCGTGTATATCGACGACCGCGATGCCGCATATGAAATCACC
This sequence comes from Xanthomonas sp. NCPPB 4467, assembly GCF_041475665.2. Classification (NCBI taxonomy): domain Bacteria; kingdom Pseudomonadati; phylum Pseudomonadota; class Gammaproteobacteria; order Lysobacterales; family Lysobacteraceae; genus Xanthomonas; species Xanthomonas sp. NCPPB 4467. The sequence continues at coordinate 981,359 of NZ_CM191260.1, forward strand.
GAGCATCTGATCCAGCTCGGTCATCAGCGCATCGGCTTCTTGTGGGGCGGCCCGCAGCATCGCTCCAGCGGCGAGCGCTACGCCGGCTACGAAGCGGCGTTGAAGGACTACGGCATCCCGCTGGACAAGCACTTGGTGATTCCCGGCGATTACACCTTCGACGATGGCTTCCGTGGTGCGCGCCGGTTGCTGTCGCTGCGCGAGCCGCCCACTGCCATCTTCGGCAGCAACGACGAAATCGCCGCCGGCGTGCTGGCCGCAGCCAAGTCCACCGGCATGAATGTGCCGTATCAATTGTCGATCGCCGGCTTCGAAGACAGCCCGTTCTCGCGGCAGTCCTGGCCGGCGTTGACCACCGCAAAGCAGGCCACCGAAGACATCGCGCGGCACGCGGCACGCTTGTTGATCAGCCAGCTGCGCAGCGATGCCTACGACGACCAGCCGGCGCAATTGCAGAACCGCGGCTTCGTGCCACAGCTGGTGGTGCGCGGTTCCACCGCGCCGGCGCAGACGCCGGCCGCCAAATCCCTTCCCCCCGAATCCGCCTGAGCACTGATGACTCTCCCCCAGGAAACCGACACCTTGATGTTCCGCGAGGCGGCGCAAACCGCCGACGTGGTCGCCGCACAGTTCGCGCGTAACGCCGACACCATCGCTGCGCTTGCGCAGTCGTTGCGCGACAACCCGCCGCCGTTCGTGGTGACCTGCGCGCGCGGCAGCTCCGATCACGCCGCGACGTATGCCAAGTATCTGTTCGAGACGCAGCTGGGCATCGTCACCGCCTCCGCATCGCCATCGGTGGGCTCGGTGTACGCCGCGCCGTTGCAACTGCGTGGCGCGCTGTACATCGTGATTTCGCAATCGGGCAAAAGCCCAGATCTGCTGCGCAATGCCGAAGCGGCCAAGGCCGCCGGTGCCCGTGTGGTGGCTCTGGTCAATGTGGAAGATTCGCCGCTGGCGCAGCTGGCCGATGTGGTGATTCCGCTCGGTGCCGGCCCGGAAAAAAGCGTCGCCGCCACCAAGAGCTATCTCGCCTCGCTCGCTGCGGTGCTGCACCTTGGCGCCGTGTGGAAGAACGACCCGGCTTTGCTCGCCGCAGTGGATGCGTTGCCGCAACAACTGCGCAGCGCCTGGCAGGCGGACTGGTCCGCACTGACCACCGGTTTGACGCCTGCACACAACCTGTTCGTGCTCGGTCGCGGCCTGGGCCTGGGCGCGGCACAGGAAGCGGCATTGAAGTTCAAGGAAACCTGCGGCCTGCATGCCGAAGCCTATAGCTCGGCCGAGGTCAAACACGGGCCGATGGCCTTGGTCGGCCCGGGCTTTCCGGTGCTGGTCTTCGCGCAGCCCGACGAAACCGGTGCTGGCACGCGTGCACTGGCAGAAGAATTCCGTGCGCGTGGCGCGCAGGTGTGGCTGGCTGCGCCCGATGGCGATCTGCCGCTTGCCGATGCCGCACACCCGGCGTGCGCGCCGCTGCTGACCGTGCAGAGCTTCTATCGCGCCATCAATGCGCTGGCGCTGCAGCGTGGCCACAATCCCGATTTACCGCCGCATTTGAACAAGGTGACGGAAACCGTTTGAACATGGATGCTTCCCGCACTCAGGCATTGTGCAACGCACGCGTACTCACCGATGACGGCCTGCAGGAGGGCCTGGTCGTGCTGCTGGACGGTGCGCAGATCCAGGCAATCGTGCCGGCCGACGACGTGCGCGTTACGCAGGCGCGCACGCGCGTGGAGTTGAACGGCGCCACCTTGTTGCCGGGCTTCATCGACATCCAGGTCAATGGCGGCGGCGGGGTGTTGTTCAACAACGCGCGCGACCCCCAGGCACTGGCCACGATTGCCGCAGCGCATCGCCGCTTCGGCACCACCGGCATGCTGCCGACGCTGATCAGCGATACCGCGCAGGTGATGGCCGAAGCGATCGAGGCCACCCGTGCGGCCATCGCCCAAGGCGTGCCCGGCGTGCTCGGCATCCATCTGGAAGGCCCGTACCTGAGCCCCGCGCGCAAGGGCACCCACGATGCGCACAAATTTCGTCTGCCGGACGCGCACGAAATCGCCGTCGACACCTCGCTGGACAATGGCGTCACCCTGATCACGCTCGCGCCCGAGCGCGTGCCGCTGGATGACATCCGCGCGTTCGTGGCCGGGGGTGCGATCGTATTCGCCGGGCACACCGCGGCCACCTACGAGCAGGCGCGCGATGGCATTGCCGCCGGCGTGAGCGGTTTTACGCACGTCTACAACGCGATGTCGCAACTGGCCGGTCGCGAGCCCAACGCTGTCGGCGCCGCACTGGAAGACCCGCAGGTGTGGTGCGGCGTCATCGTCGATGGCGTGCACGTGCACCCGGCCAGCCTGCGTGTGGCGCTGGCAGCCAAACCGCGCGGCAAGCTGCTGCTGGTCACCGACGCCATGCCGATGGTCGGCGCCGACAGCCCCAGCTTCGATCTGTACGGCGAAACCATCACCGCCGTCGACGGCGTGGTGCGCAATGCCGACGGCGCACTTGCCGGCTCCGCCCTGGACATGGCCACCGCCGTGCGCAACAGCGTGCAATGGCTGGGCGTGGATCTGGCCGAAGCCGCACGCATGGCCTCGACCTACCCCGCGCAATGCATCGGTCTGGGCGACCGCCTGGGACGCATCGCACCCGGCTACCAGGCCGATCTGGTGCTGGTGGATACGAACGTGCAAGTGCTGGGCACCTGGGTTGGCGGGCAGCGCGATTGAGGGCGCCGCGAGCAACGGATCGGCGCGTCGATCACGCGGCGTTGTGGCAAAGAAAGCGGCGGCGCTCGCGGTCGCGCGAGCGCAGCTGAAGTTTTCAGTCTAAGAGCGGCTAACAGAACGTAGCGAGCAGCGGTCAGCTGGGTGTGGACGACGCGCTCAGAACCGGAGTGGATGCGTGGTACATGCCGCACCGAGCACCGTCCACGCCCGCCTGGCGGTGAGCCTGGTGGGTTTGTCAGCTGCTCTAAAGGTGAGTGTCTGTGCGCTGCGGTTCGACGCGCAGTGCCGTTCGCAGGGTCGCAACGGACAGCGCGTGGAGGGTGTTGCAGCCGGACGGAGTGCTGGGCACGCAGACACTCCAGTGACGCCAGTGACGCCGCAGCGCGGCGGCGCCGCATACGGCGATACACACAGGCGCTATGAAGCGCGCAGAGGCAACGGCGCTGCTGATCCCAATCTACATGCGATGCATTGATTGAGACGTCATATGCAAGGTCAAACTGCGCATCGCGTTACACCATGCGGAGCTCGCGTGCGTTCGGCAGCGTCGCACTGACGCAGCAATCCACCGGCAGTTGAATCGCGCGCAAGCCTTGCGTGTTGGATGCAAGGCCCGTCGCACCGCATCGCGCTTTGCATGACGGCCGTACGCTTACACCACTCCGCAGAGACATCACACTCTGCATCGCAACATTTTGCTGCGCAGCCTTGCAGTATCTGAGTGCAAGGCGCAGTGGTCTGCATGCGCGTCAGCAAGAGTGAGATTGCGGTCACGCCGTCATTCCATTATCTGCGTCAGTCGTAATGCATTCCGCATAAAAGCAGACACAGTTCGCAGCAAGTTGACAGTGCAACTTGCGGAAGGCACCTTCGTTGATAACGTTGTCAGCGAACAGGAGCCTGTTTCACTCGATCACATCACTGCAGCCAGCCATGCATCGGCCTGGCCTTTCGATCCGTGCGCTGTATCGAGCCGCGCGGATCGCTGCTCGCGATCCGGCACAGGGGACGGACCGCAGCATGGCGCGCGCAGCGCGCTTTAGTGCAACCCATCGGTTGCGACCTGACGTATCTGCCACGAGGTCAATGTAATGCAGTTTCCCCGTCTGTTCCCGTTGTCTGTTTCCGCAACAAGCCAACCCACCGCGCAATCAATCGACGTGCGCCGTCGTCTCTGCGCAGCGTCGCAGGCCACTTCTAAATCGCGCTTTACCAAGGCTGTGGAAGCCAATCCAGCGCAGTCGCGTAGCGCTTCCTTGAATACTGCTGCAGCCAGGCATTGGCCGCGACGCGCGCGATTGAGTGCAGCGGTGCGCGGCTTGCTGATTGGTGGCGCCGCAATGAGCGGCGTACTGGCGCTTCCCGCGTCTGCGCAGCAACAATCCGAACCTGCGCCCGCACAACAACAGCCGGTCGCTGCGCCGTCGCAGGAGCAGGCTCCAGCCAACCCGTCGGTCTCGACGCTGGACGAAGTCAAGGTGGTGGGCTATCAGGCCAGCCTGGGCAAGGCGCTTAACGTCAAGCGCAATGCCGATGCCATCGTCGATGCGATCAGCGCCGAAGACATCGGCAAGTTCCCGGATACCAACGTCGCCGAATCGCTGTCGCGGTTGTCCGGCATCACCGTCGACCGCCAGTTCGGCGAAGGCGAAAAGGTCAGCATCCTTGGTACCGACCCGGCACTCAATCGCGTGTTGCTTAATGGCCAGACCATTGCATCGACAAGCTGGGGCGGCGATCCCAACGACCCGGACAGCCGCTCGTTCAACTACAGCACGCTCGCGCCAGAAGTCGTGGGGCTGATGGAGGTCTACAAGACGCCGGAAGCGCGCATCGACGAAGGGTCCATTGGCGGCACGGTGATCGTGCATACGCGCAAACCGCTGGATCTGGAGCGCAATACGCTGACCGGCACGGTGAGCTACGGTTACAACGACCGGTCCGAGGAAGGCAAGCCCAACGCATCGGCGCTGTACAGCTGGAAGAACCAGGACGAAACCCTGGGTGTGCTCACCTCGGTGATGCATTCCCAGCGCGTGCTGCGCCGCGATGGTGTGGAAATCTTCGGTTACGACAACGTGGCCGGCGCGGCGTTTCCGCCTGCAGTGGTTGGCAACAACACCGGCGTGTTCCCCACCTCGATCAACACTGCGTTGTTTCAGCAGACGCGCAAACGCGATGGCATCAGTGCAGCGCTGCAGTGGAAACCCGACGCCGACTTCGAGCTCAACCTGACCGGCCTGTACGTCAAGGAAAGTTTCGACAACTACAACCAGAGCCGTTACGGCTATTGGGGTTCCAACCCTGGCGATGCGCAGGCATTGGGCTTCGAAAACGGCGTGGCCACCTCGGGCACCTTCGGCGATCAGTCCACCACGTTCCTGGACGGTTATCTGCGCAACAGCGACGTCACCACCGGCAGCATCCACTTGCGTGCCGACTGGCATGGCGATGGCTGGAATGCGTCGAGCCAGGTTGGCTACACCAGCTCGCAAGGCGGTGCCGAGCGCATCTACGGCATCCAGTTCCGCAATCTTGCCGGCTACAGCTACAACATCGACGGTCGCCGCACCGCGATGGACTACAGCACCGACCCCACCAATGCGGCGGCGATGCAGCTCAATAACGCCTCGGCCAGCCATAGCCCGCAGTACGACAAGGAGCGTTACCTGCAGCTGGACTTCGACCATGCGGTGGAGTGGGGCCCGTTTACGCAGATCATGACCGGCATCAAGCTCACCAATCATGCTACCGGGCAATCGTCTTACAGCCGCACCTGGAATCCGAACGACGGCAGCACACTGGCGGATTTCTCGCCGGGCACCACGCCGTCCGGCTATCTGGGCGGGTTATCGACCAGCGCCGACATGCAGCGCTGGTCCACCATCAATCGTGGTGCCATCGGTCAGTACATCGGTGGCCTGGAGGGCGATGACGGTTTGCCGATCAGCTACGCCGGCAACTACAGCATCGAAGAACAGAATCGCGCCTGGTTTCTGCAAGGCAATTTCTCCGGCGAGCGCTATCGCGGCAACATCGGCGTGCGCTACGTGCACACGCGCGATTCCACCGATGGTTTCAGCTATGCGCCGGGCGGCAGCTACACGCCGGTGAACTTTCTCAGCAGTTATGGCAAGTGGTTGCCGGCCTTCAATATCGCCTACGACCTACGCGATGATCTGATGCTGCGCTTTGCCGCCTCCAAGGTCATCGCGCGGCCGCGCTACACCAACATGACGCCGTACGTTGCCACCGACGACACCACGTTGACCGCGTCCACCGGCAACCCCGGGTTGAGTCCTTACGAGTCGACCAATCTCGGTGCGTCGGTGGAGTGGTATTTCTCCGACAGCAGCTTGCTCAGCGGCGAGTTCTTCTCGCGCGATATCTCCAACTACATCCTGACCACCGTGCAGGACCGCGTGTTCTTCAACAACGCTACCGGCGGGTCGAGCACGTATCAGACCTCGGTACCGACCAACGCCGGCGACGCCAAGGTGCAGGGCGTGGCGCTCAATCTGCAGCACAATTTCGGCAACGGGTTCGGCGTGGTCGCCAACTACACGTATTCCGACTCCAACACCGACGGCGACTACAGCCTGCCGTACAACTCGCGCAACGCCTACAACATCAGCCCGTACTACGAGCAGGGCAAGTGGAGTGCGCGCGTCAATCTTGGCTGGCGCTCGGAGTACTTCACCCAGATCGGTCGCCTCAACGGTCAGCAGATGACCGATGCGTTTACCCAGGTGGATGCCTCGTTCGGCTACCAGGCCACCGAGCGGCTGCGCGTGGCGCTGGAAGCCACCAACCTGCTGGACGAAACCTACTTCAGCTACATCGGTAACAAGAACCAGCCGTACTACATCTACAAGAACGGCCGTTCCTTCATGCTGAGCCTGAATTTCAAGATGTGACGGATGCCGAGCGGCTGCGCGATGCAGCCGCTCGCTGATGGGAGGGTTTTGGTCGACGACGGCCAAGGCTGGGCAGCGAGCGACAGTGCGGCCGCCAGATTGGCCCGGTCGGTGCTCGAAGTTGGCATGTTCGCGTCCTGCCTTACGTTTCCGCCGCGCCGTCCAGCTGACGACCGCTTGCGACAGGATGTCCGTCGTTCTAGAGCGGTCCGTTGCTTTTGGTGGTCAGGGCGTCACGATTCGGCACGCTTGGGCGTCTATGACGTGTAGGTCGGTGGCGACGGGCAGCGCGGCAACGCAAACGACACCGCGCACAATCTTGCTCGATAGAGATGGCAAGTGTGGACGCACTGCTGCGATGCCGCAGCTGCATGCCAGTGCCCTTGAGTCGCATGGATATCGCGTCGCACGCTAGAGCCGCTTATCAAGCGCGTGTAGAAGGCTCTTCGCTGCCGCTGTGCTTGTCGCGGTTGCGTGCGTTCGCAATCGCGGCAATGCGCGCCTTTGTCAGGGCCTCGCCGATCTGCGGGCCTTGCAAGCCTTCGGCGGCCAGGTCGCGTGCGTTGATCGCCAGGGCGGCGGCATGCAGGCGTTGGAGTTCGGCGCCTTGCGGGTATGCGGCGTCTTCGCTGCCCAGCCTGCCACGCTTGTCCGCCTCGCAGACCAACGCCAGTTGCGCGATACGCTCCGGCCGACGAAATGCATCACAGCGCACCAGTAGCTCGTGCAGCGTGCGGTCGCGCAGTTCCGCCAGACGATGCACGTTGAGGTGCTCGCGGCAGGCGATGACGGCGAGCTGGCGATAGTCTTGCGGCACCTTGAGCCGTTCGCACAGCGCCTGCAGCGGCGCAACGCCGCGCTGTTCGTGCATCACATGGCGCGGCCATTCGTCCGGCGGTGTCAGCGCCTTGCCCAGGTCGTGGGTCAATGCGGCAAAGCCGATCAGCGCATCGCCAGGTGCCAGCTGCGCGGCCATGTCGCTGACCATTTCCTGATGGATGCCGGTATCCACTTCCGGATGAAATTCGGCACGTTGAGGGACGCCATACAGCGCATCGAGTTCCGGCAGGATGACGCGCAGCGCATCGGTGTCGTGCAACGTGCGCAAAAACGCAGAGGGCTGCGCGCACGTCAGCGCGCGGCGCAGTTCCTGCCACACGCGTTCGGGCACCAGGCTGTCCAGCTCGCCGCTGGCGGCCATCTCGCGCATCAATGCGGCAGTGTCCGGTGCGATGCTGAACCCCAGCGGCGCCAGCCGCGCCATGAAGCGCGCGGCACGCAAGACGCGCACGGGGTCTTCGACAAAGGCCGGGCCCACGTGGCGCAGCACGCGCGCTTGCAGATCGCGGGCACCGCCGTATGGATCCACCAAGGTGCCGCTGTCTTCGTCGCGCGCCATCGCGTTGATGGTGAAGTCGCGGCGCAGCAGATCTTCTTCCAGCGTCACCGACGGATCGGCATCCACCACGAACCCGCGGTAGCCGCGCCCGGATTTGCGCTCGGTGCGGGCCAATGCATATTCCTCGCCGCTGCGCGGATGCAGAAATACCGGGAAGTCCTTGCCCACCGGTTTGAAACCCTGTGCCTGCATCTGCGCCTGGTCGGCGCCCACCACCACCCAGTCGCGGTCGCCGGCCGGTTGGCCAAGCAAGGCATCGCGGACTGCGCCGCCAACGAGATAGATCTTCATCGCTCCATGATGCCCGATGCGGTGCTCGCGTCGAAACAACTTGCCGCGTGCGCTGTCGCGTTTTGCTTGGATGTGGTGCCTGGCGGGGGGGGTATCGCGTAGATCTTGGCGTCTGCAAGCGATTGCTGCAGATGGATGATGCGCAAGGCGTCTGGTCTGCCGGTTCGCTGCAGGGCCCTTGCCCGCCCACCATCGCGGGACACGCTGCAAGTACGTCCATGTCAGCGCTTTGGCGGCATCCATGCCGCCAAAGGTCCCGCGACGGTGAGCGGGCAAGGGCCGTCACGATGGTCGGTGTGCACTGTTAACGCAATTCGTGCTTCATCGAGCTGAGCGATACGTGCCAGGTCAATTGCTGCCGTCGAATCGGTGGCCGTTTGCACGGCGCGTGACCGTGCAGCTGCAGCGCATCTGGACGTTCCACTGCGTCAGATCTTGGCGCGTTGTTCCCGCAGACCTGTCAATTGCACAGTCCAATCGTTCAAGCGCGCACGCTCCTGCTCAACGACTGCCGCCGGTGCGTTCTGCACGAAGGTGGCATTGCCGAGTTTGCCGTTGCACTTGCCGATTTCGCTTTCCACGCGCTTGATCTCCTTGTCCAGGCGGGTGCGCTCGGCCTCCATGTCGACCAGGCCTTCCAGCGGTACCAGCAGGGTGAGTTCGCCCACGATGGCAGCAGCGGCCGGCGGGGTGTCCTGGCCGGCGTCCAGCCAGTCGATGGCTTCGAGCTTGAGCAAGAACGCCAGCTGCGATGCGAAGCGCGATACGCGCGTGCGGTCGTCGGCGGTGCCGGCCTGCAGCAGCAGCTGCACCTGCTTGGACGGCGGCACGTTCAACTCGCTGCGCACGCGCCGCAAGGCCGACACCATCGACTTCAACCATTCGACATCGGCGTCTGCGCTGGCGTAGCTGCTGGTGTCCACATCGCCGACCTGCGGGAACGTCTGCAGGGAGATCGTCGCGGTGGTGATGCCCAGGCGCGGAGCGACCTGTTGCCACAGCTCTTCGGTGACGAACGGGGTGAGCGGGTGCAGCAGGCGCAGCAGCGATTCGAGCACGTACAGCAGGGTGTGGCGCGTGCTGGCGGCAGCGTCGTTGTCCTGCACGGCACCGTTGAGCGCAGGCTTTGCCAGCTCCACGAACCAATCGCAGAACGCATTCCAGGCGAATTCGTACAACGACTGCGTCAGCAGGTCGAAGCGGTAGTTGGCGTAATGCGCATGCGTTTCCGCAGTGACCTTGTCCAGCCGCGCCAGAATCCACTTCTCCGCTTCGGTACGCGGTTGCGGTACGCCAGCAAAGCGCGCGCCTTCAGTGTTCATCAGGACAAAGCGCGTGGCGTTCCACAGCTTGTTGCAGAAATTCTTGTAACCCTCGGCGCGGCCCAGATCGAACTTGATGTCGCGGCCGTGGGTGGCGAGTGCGGCGATGGTGAAGCGCAGCGCATCGGCGCCGTGGGCGATGATGCCGTCCGGGAATTCGCGACGCGTGGCTTTTTCGATCTTCTCGGCCATCCGCGGTTGCATCAGCCCGCTGGTGCGCTTGGCGACCAGGTCCTCGATGCTGATGCCGTCGATGATGTCCAGCGGGTCGAGCACATTGCCCTTGGATTTGGACATCTTCTGCCCCTGCGCATCGCGGATCAGGCCGGTGATGTAGACATCACGGAACGGCACCTGGCCGGTGAAGCTGTCGGTGGCCATGATCATGCGGGCCACCCAGAAGAAGATGATGTCGAAGCCGGTGACCAGCACGCTGGAGGGCAGATAGCGCTCGAAACCGCGCTCGGCCATTGCATCGGCATCCGGCCAGCCCAGCGTGGAGAATGGCCACAGCTGCGAGGAGAACCAGGTTTCCAGCACGTCGCTGTCCTGATGCAACGCGATCTCTGCGCCCAGGCCGTGCTTCGCGCGCACCTCGGTTTCGTCGTGGCCGACATAGCACTTGCCTGCGTCGTCGAACCACGCCGGAATGCGATGCCCCCACCACAGCTGACGGCTGATGCACCAATCCTGGATGTTCTCCATCCAGTGGCGATAGGTGTTGATCCAGTTCGGCGGCACGAACTTGATCTGGCCACTTTCAACCAGCTCCAGGCCACGCTTGGCCAGCGCGTCCATCTTCACGAACCACTGGTCGGTGAGGTACGGCTCGATCACCTGACCGGTGCGGTCGCCGCGTGGCACCTGCAGTTTGTGCGGCTTGGTTTCCACCAACACGCCCAACTCTTCCAGCTCCGACAGCACCAGCTTGCGTGCGTCGTAGCGATCCAGGCCGCGGTAGCGCTCCGGTGCGTTGTCGTTGATGGTAGCGGTGACGGTGAACAGGTTGATCAACGGCAGGTCGTGCCGCACACCCACCTGGTAATCGTTGAAATCATGCGCAGGCGTGACTTTGACCACGCCGGTACCGAAGGCGCGGTCGACATAATCGTCGGTGATCACCGGCACGTGCCGGCCGGTCAGCGGCAGCACGATGCGCGCGTTATGCAGCGTGGCGTAGCGCGCATCGTCCGGGTGCACCATCACCGCGGTGTCGCCCAGCATGGTTTCCGGGCGCGTGGTGGCCACCACCAAGTAATCGCGGGTTTCGCGCAGGGTCTCGACGCCGTCGGCATCGTGCTCGACGTGTTCGTAGGTCACGCCATCGGCCAGCGGGTAGCGGATCGACCACAAAAAACCGTCTTCTTCGACGTTTTCCACTTCCAGGTCGGAGATGGCGGTCTTCAGCACCGGGTCCCAGTTGACCAGCCGCTGGCCGCGATAGATCAGGCCCTGCTCGTACCAGCGCATGAAGGCGTCGTTGACCGCTGCCGAGGGTTGCGGGTCCATGGTGAAGGTGCTGCGCGACCAATCGCTGGAGGTGCCCAGGCGACGCATCTGGCGCTCGATGGTGTCGCCGGATTCGGCCTTCCATTCCCACACCTTGGCGATGAAACCCTCGCGCCCGAGCGAGTCGCGCGTTTCACCGTTGCCTTCCAGCGCCAGATTGCGCGACACCACCATTTCGGTGGCGATGCCGGCGTGGTCGGTGCCCACCTGCCACAGCGTGTCGAAGCCGCGCATGCGGTGATAGCGCACCAGCGCATCCATCAGCGTCTGCTGAAACGCGTGGCCCATGTGCAGCGTACCGGTCACGTTCGGCGGCGGCAGTAACACGGTGTACGGCTCGCCCTTGCCGGACGGCACGAAGTAACCGGCCGCCTCCCATTGCGCGTACAGGCGCGATTCGAAGGAAGAGGGTTCGTAGCTGGAGGCGAGGGTGGTCATAAGGCAGGGAATGGAGAGTCGGGAATAGGGAATAGGGAAAGCGGGTGCGTTGAAAGGTGAAGGTCTACGGGGTAGTCGACGTTCGATTCTCGATTCCCCATTCCCGATTCACATATCGTATTTGGTCAGTTCCAGGCCCAGGGCCTTGTACTGTTTCCAGCGTTCGCGCAGCGGTTCGCGGGCGGCGGGGTCGGCGGGCACCACTTCCAGCACGCGGTCGCAGGCGCCCAGGTACGGGTCGTCGCGCAGGTTGATCACCAGGGGGCGCGAGGGCGCGGCGAACTCCGGCGTGGCGATCAGCACCGGCGCCAGTTCGTCTTCCTCATCGGTGCCGGCGATCTGGTGCGGCACATAGGCTTCGTCGTCGAACGCCCACAACAGGTCATCCAGCGCCTCGGCCTGCGCGGCATCGCGTGCCAGGATCAGCGTGGACAGGTTGGCGTCGTTGGCCTTGCGCGCCAGCTCGCAGACCAGCCGCAGCGGTTCGTCGAGGAAGCGCGGTTTGGCGATCAGGTAGAAATCGGCACGGGGCATGGGCAGGTCACGAAACGGAAGGAAAAACGGAGTCGGCGACGAAACTGCCGAGAGCGAACAGCAGTCCATACGCCAGGATCGCCAGCAGGAACCCGCCTGTTGCACGCAGGCGCCTGCCCGCAGGCCGCGAGCGATACAGATAGATGGGGATGAACAACAGCCAGGCCAGCACGATCCCCACGTTGAGCCACATATGGCGGCGATAACCGTGCCGGCGGCTGTCAGCGCTCAGCCAGATGAAGATCAGCACCAGCAACAGCGCAAGCCGCACCAGGTCGCTGGCCAGGCCTGCCCAACCCGGCACCGCGCTGGTGGCGCCGTCGATGACGGCGAAGCCGGCGATCAGCCCCAGCGCGGCGCGTGGCGACATCAGGCCGCGCGATCCAGCAACCACTGCGTCAACAGACCCACCGGGCGACCGGTGGCCATGCCGCGCTTGCCTTCGTCGCTGGCCACGCCGGCGATGTCCAGATGCGCCCAGCGCTGGTTTTCGGTGAAGCGCGACAGGAAGCAGCCCGCGGTGATCGCACCGCCCCAGCGACCGCCGATGTTGTAGACGTCGGCAAAGGTGGAATCCAGCAGGCCCTGGTATTCGTCCCACAAGGGCAAGCGCCAGGCACGGTCGAACACGTGCTCGCCAGCGGCCAGCAGTTCGTTGGCCAGGTCGTCGTGCTTGCTCATCAGGCCGGCGGTCTGGTGGCCCAGGGCCACCATGCAGGCGCCGGTCAGCGTGGCCACGTCCACCAGCGCTTCGGGGTTGAAGCGCTCGGCGTAGGTCAGCGCATCGCACAGGATCAGGCGACCTTCGGCATCGGTATTGCCCACTTCGATGGTCTTGCCGGACATGCTGGTGATCACGTCCGAGGGACGATACGCATTGCCGTCGATGGCGTTTTCCACCGCCGGCACCACCACCACCAGGTTGATCGGCAGCTCGGCCTTGACCGTGGCCACGAAGGTGCCGATGACGTTGGCGCCACCGCACATGTCGTACTTCATTTCCTCGATGCCGCCCTGCGTCTTGAGATTGACGCCGCCGGTATCGAAGGTGATGCCCTTGCCGACCAGCACGTACGGGCGCGCGTCGCCGCCGCCGTTCCACTTCAGCACGATCAGCCGCGGGCGGTTGGCCGAGCCGCGCGCCACCGACAGCAGCGAGCCCATGCCCAGCGACTCCATCTGCGCCTCGTCCAGGATCTGCGCTTCGGCACCGGCGTACTTGCCGGCAAATGCGGCCGCGGTGTCGGCCAGGTAGGCCGGGGTGCAGTAGTTCGGCGGCAGGTTGCCCAGCTCGCGGGCGAACTCCACGCCCTCGGCGGTCGCCACGCCCACCGCCAGCGCGCGCGCGTCGTCGCCGGCGATCGCCAGGGTGGTCAGGCCGGTCTCGTCGACCTTCTTCTTGCCCAGTGTGGCGGTGTAGCGGTAAGCGGCGTGGTCGCTGACGACGACTGCCTGGCGGATATTCCAGGCGGTATCGCGCGCCTTGATCGGCAATTCGGTCAGGGTGAGCAGGGCAGTGCCGACGGCGCCGGTCTTCAGCGCGCGGGTCGCATCGCCGATGGCCTTGAGGTAGGGCGCGACGCCGAACCTGGCGGTCTCGCCCAGCCCGACCACCAGCACGCGCGGGGCGGTCACGCCCGGCAGGTCGTGGACCAGGGTGGTGCTGCCGGTCTTGGCAACCACGTCGCCGCGTGCCACCAGGGCCGTCAGGCGGCCCTGGCTGGCGCTGTCCAGCGCCTGCGCGGCAGGCGACAGGGTCTTGTCGGCGAACACGCCAACCACGATGCAGTCGACGGCGGCGCTTGCCGGCGCGTCTTGGTTCAGGGTGAATTGCAGGGCCATTGATCAGATTCCGTAGGCAAATCCGTACAATCGCGGGCTGTTTACGCCAACCTGACTAGGCTGGCGACGCCGCGAACGAATCCGAGAGTTTAAAACAAGCCCACCCTATGCCGAAGCTCGATCGATATCTGCTTAGCGATTTCACCCAGAGCTTCCTGGCCACCTTGATCGTGCTGCTGGTCGTCAGCGTCGGCGGTGTCCTGGTGGATATCCTCGGCAATATCGCCGACGGCCGCATCCCGGCTCGCTTGCTGCTGTCGCAGGTAGGCCTGCAATTTGTGGCCTATCTGCCGATCATCCTGCCGCTGGCGCTGATGCTGGGCCTGTTATTGGCGCTGGCGCGGCTGTACCGCGATTCAGAAATGGCGGTCATTACCGCCATTGGCGTCGGCCCCAAGCGCATGCTGCGGCCAATGCTGATGCTGGTGGTGCCGGTGGTGATCATCATCGGACTGTGCTCGCTTTGGCTGGGCCCTTGGGCCAGCCGTACCGCCGAAACCATGCTGGAAGACGCCAACCGCAGCGTGCTGATGGCCGGCCTGGAGTCGGGCAAGTTCACCCCGCTGTCCGGCGGTGGCGTGGTCTATCTGACCACCATCTCCGCCGATGGCAAGGGCCTGGGCAAGGTCTTCATGCAGCGCCAGAAGGACGACCGCCTCGATGTGGTCACTGCCCAGCGCGGCGCGATGTTCTTCGAAGGCAAGACCGACCGTTACCTGCGTCTGGAGGACGGCTACCGTATCGAAGGCCCGGCTGCCGGCGACACCCTGGACTACCGTTTGATGAAGTTCGCCAGCAACGACGTGGCCTTGCCCGACCGCACCCGCACCCACGACGCCAACGACCCGGAAGTGATGTGGACCACCCAGCTGCTGTCCGATGCGCGCCCGGCCGCACGCGCGCAGCTGCATGAGCGCCTGGCGCCGCCCTTGCTGGCGCTGGCCTTCGCGCTACTGACCCTGCCGCTGTCGCGCAGCGCGCCACGGCAGCAGCGCTACGGCCGGATCATGCTGGCCTTCCTGGCGTACATGGTGGGCACCAATCTGATGATCGTCGGGACCCAGTGGATCGCCAACGGCAAGACGCCGGCTGCGCTGGGCCTGTGGTGGCTGACGCTGCCGCTGCTGGCGGTGGCGGTGTGGGCGTATGCGCGCGATGGCCGCGTGCGTCGGCCGAGGGCGGGCGCATGAGGCTGACCCCGCGGGTCCATGATTGGTACGTCGGTCGCGTGGTGTTGTTCACCGTGCTGCTGACCTGGGCGGTGCTGCTGGGTCTGGACCTGGTCAACGCCTTCGCCAGCGAGGCCAAGAACATCGGCCAGGGCAGCTACAGCTTCGGTCACGCGGTGGCCTATGTGGCCTACACTGTGCCGCGTCGCGCCTACACCTTGTTCCCCACCGCCGCGGTGATCGGCGCGCTGATGGGTCTGGGCCAGCTTGCGGCCACATCCGAGTTGACCGCCTTGCGCGCGCTGGGCGTCTCGCGCAAGCGCATGTCCGCCTCGGTGGTGACAGCGATGGCGCTGTTGACCGCCAGCATGGTGATCAGCGGCGAAACCGTCGGGCCATGGGCGCAGAACCAGGCCGACACCCTCAAGGCCAGCGCCCGCTACAACAACAGCATGGCGTCCTCGCGCTATTCGGGTCTGTGGGCACGCGAAGGCGATACCTTCCTCAACGCGCTCAGCGGCGAAGAAAAGCTGCTCGACGGCGGCGGCACCGCGCTCGATCTGCACGATGTGCGGCTGTATCACCTGGATGCCAACGGCAGGCTGCAGCAGCTGACCTACGCGTCCGTGGCCGAGCACCGCGACGGCCGTTGGACCTTGCGCCAGGTGCGTCGCGATACCTTCCAGGAACGTTCGGTGCAGCGCGAAACCTTCCCCGAGCTACCATGGCAATCGCAGCTGAGCCCGGCGGCATTGGCGTCCGGCCTGGCCAAGCCGCGCAATCTCTCCGCACACGAACTGCAGCAGAGCATCGAATATCGCCGCCGCAACGGACTGGACGCGCGCGATTACGAAGACCAGTACTGGAGCCGCTGGTTCTACCCGCTCAACGTGTTGGCGCTGTGCATGGCGGCGATCCCGTTCTCGTTCGGTTCGCTGCGCAGCGGCGGCCTGGGCAAGCGCCTGTTTTTGGGCATCCTGTTCGCCCTCGGCTTCTGGCTGCTGCAGCTGTTCTTCGGCCGTATGGCTGGCGCGCTAAAGCTGGACTATCGCATCGCCTACGCACTGCCGCCGATGGTGATGCTGGGCGTGTCCGCGTGGTTGTTCCGGCGGCGCAGTAGTTAGGCGCCGCTGGTCAAAAGATTCGATGTCGCGGGACGCCGTAGGGCGCCCTGTAGTGTGTCGGAACTTGCGCATGTGCCACTTTCTAACCCGACGGCACTTCTGCGGCATCCAATGATCCGTATCTGCGAAAGGAATCGTATGCGTCGCTTGAGCATCGGTGGGCTTCTGTTGTGTCTGCCCTACCTCGCATTGACCATGCTTTGCGTATGGATTGCCAACACCGGTGCCGATCCCAAGGGTCGCTTCGTCATGTTGCAGTTGCCGCTGACGCCGCAGTACGAGTTATTGCGTGGCTTCGGGAGCACCCACATTTTGAGCGAGCTCTCATGGGCAGGCGCCTACGCGCTGCTGTTCCCGCCGATGCTGGCGGCGTTGTATTTGCTTGGCTATTGCATTCAGGTATTGATTGAACGCCCGTCTGTGGATCTGTAGTCAGCTCTGCAGTGAGGGCGTCGCAGGCACGCGGTGATGCGTGTCGTGCGTGTGGGCGTCGATGGCTGGCGGGCTGGAGCTGAGTACGGGATCTTTGCTTGCACTGCAGATTTTCATGACACACCGATGCTGTGCAGCATGCAATGGCAGCCTGGCGTGCGGGTAATCAATGGGTGCGGATTGGCTTGTGACTGCGCTGCAGTCGCGTCCCACTGGCGCGGTCGTGCCAGGTCAGCCGGTCGCGATCGACCCATGCCCACCAGAATCCGAGTCCGCCCAGGGCCAACGACAGCGTGCCCACCGCATAGCGGATCCACAGCGCACGCCAGGAGGCTTGCGGGCCGACCAGCTGCAGCCGCCATGGACGCATGCCCAGGGTCTGGCCGCCGCGGCGCCAGCTCAGCGTGGCGTACCCGCCGGCGGCGACCCAGCAGCATAGCCAGAGCAGCCACTGCCAGGCGCTGAACGGTGCGATGTTTTCGCGTGCCGGATGCCCGGCCAGGGTAAAGCCCAGCGTGAAGCCGGCGGAAATCAGCATCCACAGCGCCAGCACCGGCCAGGCGTCGTAGCACATGGACAGCAGCCGCCAGTGCAACAAGGCGGCTGGCCGTGGGGAATCGGATGCGGCGATCGACGTCATGGCGCGAGCATAGCTGGCGCCAGCGATCCAGCAACGCCGCGCTGCAGTAACGGCGTATCGAACACGCCGTGGCCGACGCTGGCTGTGCGAATCGCCAAGTGGCTGCGGCCGGTGCGCGGAGTTGGCGTGGAGGCTGCCGCCGATGCGGTGGAGGTTCTCCGGCAATTGATGTACGGATTGGCCCATCTCGCGTTACCAAGTCGCGCCTGGGTTTCGGGGCGTGCTTGGGCGCGGCGGGCTTCTCGGCGACGGCGTCGCGCCCAGGTGCGCTCCTACGAGTCTGATGTGCGCGGATGGCTGGGTCGTGGGCGCGCGATAGGTCTGCCGGCAAAGCGCGCTAACCGCGCGGGTGATGCGTGGCATGCAGCTTCTGCAGGTGCTGCCTGGCCACCAGCGTGTAGATCTGGGTGGTCGACAGCGAGCTGTGGCCCAGCAGCATCTGCAGCGCGCGCAGGTCTGCGCCGTGGTTGAGCAGGTGGGTCGCAAAACTGTGGCGCAGGCCGTGCGGGCTGACCGTTGCCGGGTCGATGCCGGCCACCGCCGCATAGCGTTTGACCAAGGCCCAGAAGTGCTGACGGCTGGGCGGCTGGTGTGCCGCATCGATGAACAGCGGCACCTGGCCGTCCACCGCCGCCACGGCCTTGTGATCGGCCAACAGCGGGCGTGCTTCGTGCAGATAGCGCTCCAGCCAATGCTGCGACTCTTCGCCTAGCGGCACCAGGCGTTCCTTGCTGCCCTTGCCGGTCACGCGCAGCACGCCCTGGCGCAGATTGACGCCCACCGCCGGCAGATTCACCAACTCGCTGACGCGCAGCCCGGCGGCGTACATCAACTCGAGCATGGCGCGGTCGCGCAGGCCAAGCGGTGTCTGGATATCCGGCGCCGCCAGCAAGGCCTCGATCTGGGTTTCGGTCAGCGCCTTGGGCAGCGAGCGCGGCAAGTGCGGCGGGTCGAGCAGGGCGGTGGGATCATCGCTGCGCACGCCATCGCGCAGGCACAGGCCGTAGAAGGCCCGCAAGGTCGACAACAGCCGGGCATTGCTGCGCGGCGAATATCGGGCCTCGGTCCGCCAGCGCAGGTAATCGAACAACACCGAACGATCGATGCCCAGCAAGCCGCCGCCGGCACCATGGCGCCAGCGTGCCAACCCTTCCAGATCGCGTCGGTAACTGTCCAGCGTCTGCCGCGCCACGCCTTGCTCGGCCCACAAGCGATCCAGAAAGCGCTCGATGACGGCGGCATCGGCCGCCTGCACCGGCGGCAGCTGTTGGGTGAGTTGGCGACGTTCGGCGGGACTGCTGGCTGACATCGCCACAGCATAGAACGTGCCGCATGGATTGCGATGCGCCACATTGGTGATCGGCCACGTATCGCCAGTGCGTGCCCTGCCGTAGCACGCCCAAGGTTTGGCGCTCCCAAAGGCAGTCGCACGCGCCGCCTGAGGCTGCCCACAGCGTAATGGCCGGCTCCCTGGCCAGGGCGACTGCACGCAAGCCACCATGCGAATTGCAGCCGGATCACACACGTAGGAGCGCACGCGGGTACGACGGCCGTCACCGGGAGTCCCGCCGCAGCCAGTTCGCTTCAATGCGTCAACGCTGACTTGGCTGCACCAGGCGTCACAATCCCTACGTCTGACATCGCGGCACCATGGATCAGACACGTAGGAGCGCACCGGGGCGCGACGGCTATCGCCGGGAATCCTGCGCGCCCAATCCCGCTTCACTGCTCCAACCGCTGTCTTGGCAGCGCCAGGCGTAACAATCCGCTCCTGTGAACTGGGAGCGCCAACAAGCCAGCGGCAAGCCAACCGATAAACTGTCGCGGCCGCTGCCAGGCTTCATCCACCCTGTGCGAGAATCAGGGTACCCCGATTCGACTGGATGCGTGAATGTATCGTCTTGCTATTGCCGCGCTGCTGGGCGCGCTCAGCCTTACCGCCTGCGCACAATCGTCGCAGCCTGCGGCAAGCAACGCCGGCGCCAAGCCAGCCGCCGCTGCCGCCCCCGCCGCGACCGGCAATGTGGATCAGCGCGTCGGCACCGCCCTCAAGGCGCTGGACCCGGACTTCAAGCCGGACTACATCGGCGCTGCGCCGTTCCCCGGGTTCCGCGAGGTGGTGGTCGGTGGGCAGGTGCTGTACGTCAGCGATGACGGCCGTTATCTGATCCAGGCGCAGCCGTTCGACATCCAGAACAAGCAGTTCGCGGCCAGCCCGGGCCTGCTGGCGTATCGTCGCAAGCAGCTGGAGACCGTGCCCAAGGCCGACCGCATCGTGTTCGCTCCTGCCAACCCCAAGTACACCGTGACCGTGTTCACCGACGTGGAATGCGGCTACTGCCGCAAGCTGCACAGCGAGATCGGCGAGCTCAACAAGCAGGGCATCGCGGTCGAATATCTGGCCTTCCCGCGCATGGGCCTGGGCAGCCAGGACCACAAGGAAATGATCGCCGTGTGGTGCGCGGCCGACCGCAAGCAGGCCTTGACGGCGGCCAAGTCGGGCCAGCCGGTCAATTCCAAGGACTGCAAGAACCCGGTGTCGATGGAATACACACTGGGTCAGCGTCTTGGCGTCAACGGCACCCCGGCGATCTTTGCGCCGGACGGCACCCAGCTCGGTGGCTACCTCCCGCCGGCGCAGCTGCGCGAGGCGTTGGAAAAGCGCGCCGTCACCACCGCCGGTGGCAGCCGCTAAGCGGGAAGACGTGAGCCTGGCAGCGGTGGCGCGCGGGTAAGGCGCTTCGCAACGGCAGGATACGGTTGAGGAAGGGCTGGATGCGTAGGCATCCGGCCCTTCGTCGTTTTGGGGGATTGCCGTGTGGAGAGAGTGGTCAGAGGCTGGCTGGCGCGATGCCAGGCAGCCCCTCCGACCTCGAAGCTAATTGCCGACCTCCGACCTCCAATCCCCAATCCCCAATCCCGGCCTGCACCGACCAACCTCCGCTACAATGATCGGCCCCGTTTCTGACACGGTTCCCCGGACATGATGGTCCTCGAGGGCGCTTCCGCCCTTTCGCCGTTCCGCCGCGCTCGGCTCGAAACCCGCCTGCAAACCCTCGTCCCCGCGCTGCGCATCACCGGCGCCTGGCACGTGTATTTCATCCGCGCCGAGGCCGGGCAGTCGCCCGATCCGGCCACCTTGCAGCGGATCCTGCAGGCGCAAGCGGACCCCGCGCCGCGCGACGAACAGGCGTCCTCGCACTACGTGGTGCCGCGTCTGGGCACGCTGTCGCCGTGGTCGAGCAAGGCCACCGAACTGGTGCGCGGCGCCGGGCAGCCGATCCAGCGCGTGGAGCGCGGCACCCGCATCGATCTAGTCGGTTGGCCGGACGACGCAGCGACCAGGGGCGCCGTGGCCAAGCTGCTGCACGACCCGATGACGCAATCGCTGCTTGGTTCTGCGGCCGCCGCCGAGGCGCTGTTCAACGTGCCCGACCCGGGCCATCTGCAGCGCGTGCCGCTGGATGGGCTGGAGCAGGCCAACCGTGACCTCGGCCTGGCCCTGGCGCAGGACGAGATCGACTACCTGCGCGAGCGCTTCGCCGAGCTTGGGCGCGACCCGGCCGATGTCGAGTTGATGATGTTTGCGCAGGCCAATTCCGAGCACTGCCGGCACAAGATCTTCAACGCCAGCTGGACCATCGACGGCAAGCCGCAGGAACGCTCGCTGTTCCGCATGATCAAGCACACCCACCAGCAGACCCCGCAAAACACCTTGTCGGCCTACAGCGACAATGCGGCGGTGGTGGAAGGCGTGCCGGCCGCGCGCTATCGCCCGGATCCGGCCACCGGCCAGTACCGCAGCGAAGCGGTGCTGCCGTCGGCATTCGCCATCAAGGTGGAAACACATAATCACCCGACCGCGATCGCACCGTTTCCCGGTGCGGCCACCGGTGCCGGTGGCGAGATCCGCGACGAAGGCGCCACCGGCCGCGGCGGCAAGCCCAAGGCCGGTCTGACCGGTTTCACGGTGTCGCACCTGCGTATTCCGACCCTGCCGCAGCCGTGGGAAGCGCCGCGCGCGCTGAATCCGCGCATGGCTCCGGCCCTGGACATCATGCTCGACGGCCCGCTGGGCGGCGCCGCATTCAACAACGAATTCGGCCGGCCGAATCTGCTCGGGTATTTCCGCAGCTTCGAACTTGCCGAAGGCCCGGGCCTGACCCGCGCTTACGACAAGCCGATCATGCTGGCCGGCGGCTTGGGTGCGATCGATCGCAATCAGGTCGAAAAGCTACGCCTGCAGCCGGGCGATGCGGTGATCGTGCTGGGCGGCCCGGCGATGCTGATCGGCCTGGGCGGCGGTGCGGCCAGTTCGGTGGCCGCCGGCGACAGCGCCGAGGCGCTGGATTTTGCCAGCGTGCAGCGCGAAAACCCGGAAATGGAGCGCCGCTGCCAGGAGGTCATCGACCGCTGCGTGGCGCTGGGTATCGACAACCCGATCCGCTGGTTCCACGACGTGGGTGCAGGCGGCCTGTCCAACGCGATTCCCGAACTGCTGCACGACTCCGGCGTGGGCGGCATCATCGACCTGGGCCGCGTGCTCAGCGACGACCCGTCGTTGTCGCCGCTGGAACTGTGGTGCAACGAATCGCAGGAACGCTACGTGCTGGGCGTGCCGCAGGCGCGTCTGCAGGAATTTGCTGCCATCTGCGCCCGCGAACGCTGCCCGTTTGCCGCCGTCGGCGTTGCTACGGCCGAGGAGCGGCTGGTGGTGGGATACGGGACGCTGGATGGCGGGACCGGGGACCGGGGACCGGGGACCGGTGAGGAGCAAGTGCAACAGCGTGAGCGCGATGCCACAAACGCGCAGAGCACGTTTGATGCAGCACTTGGCAGCGCTGTTCCGGGTCCCCGGTCCCCGGTCCCCGGTCCCGACCTCCCGATCAATCTCCCCATGGACGTGCTTTTCGGCAAGGCGCCGAAGATGCATCGCGATGCGGTGCATCCGCCGGCGCCGCAGTGGCCGGTGTTGCAGACCGCAACGCTGGATCTGCAGCAGGCCGGTTTGCGCGTGCTGGCGCATCCCACAGTCGCGTCCAAGAGCTTTCTGGTCACCATCGGCGACCGCAGCGTGGGTGGCTTGACCGCGCGCGAACAGATGATCGGCCCGTGGCAGCTGCCGCTGGCCGACTGCGCGATCACCCTGGCCGGGTTCGAGACGTTTTCCGGCGAGGCGATGTCGATCGGCGAGCGCACGCCGCTGGCGCTGTTGAACGCCGCCGCGTCCGCGCGCATGGCGGTGGGCGAGGCGATCACCAATCTGTGTGCCGCTCCGGTGCAGTCGCTGGACAGCATCAAGCTGTCGGCCAACTGGATGGCCGCCGCCGGCCACGCTGGCGAAGACGCGCTGCTGTACGACGCGGTACGTGCGATCGGCATGGAATTGTGCCCGGCGCTGGAGCTGAGCGTGCCGGTGGGCAAGGACTCGCTGTCGATGCAGGCGCAGTGGGTTGTGGCCGGGACCGGGGACCCGGGACCGGGGACCCGGGAAGAGCAAGCTGCCGCCTTGCTGGATCTCACCGAAGAGGGCGCTTTCCCCGGTCCCCGGTCCCCGGTCCCCGGTCCCGGTGAAACCCACAAAAGCGTTTCACCTGTGTCGCTGATCATCAGCGCCTTCGCACCGGTCGGCGATGTGCGCACGCAACTGACGCCGTTGTTGCGCAACGACGAAGAAAGCGAGCTGTGGTTGATCGGGCTGGGCGGCGGCAAGCAGCGCCTGGGTGGGTCGGTGCTGGCGCAGGTGTATGCCGACGATGCGGCCTTGCCGGCGTTCGGCGGCGACGTGCCGGATCTGGAGGACGCACAACGGCTGCGTAGTTTCTTCGAATTGATCCGCGATGCGCGCGAAAGCGGCCTGTTGCTGGCGTATCACGATCGCAGCGATGGCGGTGCGTTTGCGGCGCTGTGCGAGATGGCCTTTGCCTCGCGCCAGGGCCTGGATATCACGCTGGATGCCTGGGGCGACGACGCGTTCCGCAGCCTGTTCAATGAAGAACTCGGTGCGGTGGTGCAGATCGCCAGCGAAGATCGCGCTGCGTTTGCCGATCTGGTCGAACGCCATGCACTGACCGAGTGCGCGCAGCGTATCGCGCGTCCCACCGGCGCGCCGCGCGTGCGGGTGAGCGGGCAGGGGCGGGTGCTGGCGGAATGGCGTTGGGAGGAGTTGTTCGATGCGTGGTGGTCGGTGACCCATGCCATGCAGAAGCTACGCGACAACCCCGACAGCGCCGACGAAGAGCGCGCGCTGGCGCGCGATTTCCAGGCGCCTGGGCTGCGTCCCACGTTGGTGTTCGACCCGTCCGAGGATGTGGCCGCGCCGTTCGTGGCGACCGGCGCGCGGCCCAAGGTGGCGATCCTGCGCGAGCAGGGCGTCAATGGGCAGATCGAAATGGCCTACAACTTCGAATGTGCGGGCTTCAGTGCATTCGACGTGCACATGAGCGACCTGATCGAAGGGCGCGTGGATCTGGCGCAGTTTTCCGGCTTCGCCGCCTGCGGCGGTTTCAGCTACGGCGATGTGCTGGGCGCCGGCCGCGGCTGGGCCACCTCGATCCTGGAGCGCACCGCGTTACGCGATGCGTTTGCCGCGTTTTTCGCACGTAGCGATACGTTCGCGCTCGGTGTGTGCAACGGCTGTCAGATGCTCAGCCAGCTCAAGGACATCATTCCCGGCGCCGGGCATTGGCCGCGTTTCCTGCGCAATCGCAGCGAGCAGTTCGAAGCGCGCACCGCGCTGCTGGAAGTGGTGGAGTCGCCGTCGATCTTCCTGCGCGGCATGGCGGGCTCGCGGATTCCGGTGGCGGTGGCGCATGGCGAAGGCCGTGCGGAGTTCGACACTGCCGTGGACCAGGCCGCCGCACGCGTGGCGCTGCGTTTCATCGATGGCAACGGCGCGGTGGCATCGCAGTACCCGCTCAACCCGAACGGGTCGCCGGACGGCATCACCGGGCTGACCAGCACCGATGGCCGCGCCACCATCCTGATGCCGCATCCCGAGCGCACGCCGCGCACGGCAAACCTGAGTTGGCATCCGGCCGACTGGGGCGACGACTCGCCGTGGCTGCGCATGTTCCGTAACGCGCGGGTGTGGTGCGGTTGAGTGAGGTGATCCGGAGCCGCGTGCGCTAAGCGCGCGTCACGCGTCTCCCTGACGGCCGTGTGCAGCGATGCACACGGCCGTTTTCGTTTAGGCCCCCGGTCTGATACCACCGCGTCGCAAGGTGGCTGCGCGACGGTCTGGAGGGATTGGGTTGCATCGCGCATCACCATGCAGCGGTGCGGCGATGCTGTCGCTGAAAGAGGTGTGTAATCCGTATGTTTTAGCAGGCTGCAGGCGCGTCCTGGTCGATCCATCCGTGCGTCCCGGGAGGTGCGCCGCGGCAACGCGGCCGGTGTGTTGTGCAGCAACTCGGCGATCGACAATGTGTCGCGCCTGATCATGCCGACTTGGCTGTGCAGTCACGGCTAGGTTCCGTAAAAAAATAAAGATTTCTTCAAGCAAATGTAAGATTTGTTAGTTATTCGCACCAAAATATTTTTTGCGTGCGTGATGCGCTCTGAATTTAGTTATTCGGGTGTTCAATAAATTTACCCAGCGTTGCATCTTTGTAAAGACCCACTGAAACTCTGCTCAGGTGTTAGTTTTCAGAGGAGACATCGATGAGTGCAGTGATGGACGAAGAACAGATCAAGCGCTGGACGGCCCGGCGCAAGTCGGCGCTGGTGCTGGAGATCATCCAGGGGAAGACGACGGTGGCCTTGGCCAGCCGGCAATTCGACCTGACGCCCAATGAGATCGAAGGCTGGGTCGAGGAAGGTAAGCGCGGGCTGGAGAACGCGCTGCGGGCCAAACCAGAAGACGTGCGCGAGCAGTACGCACGCCAGCTCAAGGACCTGCAGGAAGCCTACGGCGAGGCCATGCTGGAACTGCGCGCCCGAAAAAAGTTGTCAGCCCTGCTGGGCAAGGACGAGAGCTGATGGTCTCGATCCAGCAGGGCCTGAAGGAGGACGGGTTCGACGTCTCGATGGTCAAGCTGTGCCGCTGGTTCGGTGTGGCCCGGCGCAGCGTGTACTACACGCCGCGCAAGGCAGTGCCGAAGGTGAAGCCGGAGCTGGCCGCACCGATCGAAGCCATGATCGAGGCCGAGCCGTCGTTCGGGTATCGGACGGTGGCCGGACTGTTGGGGATGAACAAGAACACGGTGCAGCGGATCTTTCAGATCAAGGGCTGGCAGGTGCGCAAGCGGGCCGTGGGCAAGCGACCGCGGATCGAGGCCTTGCCCTCGGTGGCCAGCGCGCCGAATCAACGCTGGGCCACCGATCTGTGTCGGGTCTGGGGCGGCAAGGACGGCTGGCTGAGCCTGGCCCTGGTGATCGATTGCCATACCCGGCAATTGCTGGGCTGGCAGCTCTCGCGCACAGGCAGGGCCAGCACCGCCGTGGCGGCCTTGGAGCAGGCGCTGATCACCCGCTTCGGCACGCTGGGCAAGGTCAAGGAGCCGTTCCTGCTGCGCTCGGACAATGGCCTGGTCTTCACCAGCCGCGACTACACCCGCCTGGTCGCCGGCTACGGCCTCAAGCAGGAGTTCATCACGCCACACTGTCCGCAGCAGAACGGGATGGTCGAGCGCGTCATCCGAACACTCAAGGAACAGTGCGTCCATCGGCACCGGTTCGAGAGCCTGGCCCACGCCCTACGCGTCATTGGCGACTGGATTGGGTTCTACAACCGGCAGCGGCCGCATCAGGCACTGAAGATGATGACGCCTGACCAAGCCTATGCCGCTACATTAACCACCTGACCTGTGCAGAAACCGATGGGTCATTACAGTGCCATCACATTCACTGCAATGGCACAGGCGCGTAGTCCGGCGACGCCGTAGGGCGTGGTCGATGGTCACATCTGTGCGCGCAGTTCTCCGCTGTCGCTGTCGCTGACGCGTCGATGGGTTCGGTTGCCAGTGCGGTGGAGTCGACGCTCTCGTCCAACGCGGCAATGCCGGCCGAAGACGACAACGACGTGCCTCCATGCTTTGGTGGCAGCGGACAGGCATCGCTATACGTGGCAGCGTGCCGCGTGCCCGTCGTCGAGGATAACGATGCCGTCTCCATGCGCAGCGGCACCAGCCAGACGGGGCGCTTCGCCGCGCCGCGTACAGGTACCTGCGTACTCAAGCTTGAGGTGCCAGCTTCGATGGCGTGAGCCGGTTGGCGCGCCAATGCGTCGACGCCGGGCACCGATGCCCGGGTGATCGTCATTTCCTTGGCGCGCCTGCATCTGGCGCCGATGTTGGCGGGCCGTCCAGGCGACAGTGCCGACACCCGAGACGCTGACCCGCCAACTGACCTATTCCTGCGGCGTTTTTGCGCAACCAAGCCCGCTGGCGTCTCGCCAGTGGGGTTTTTTTGTCCGCAACGGACATGGCTATTCAGCCTTCAAATGTCTTGAGGGACATGATCTAGGTCGCTGTTTTCCAAAGAATTATCAAAAATCTAATAAAAGCAAGCAGAAGTGTGACGAAAAGCACTCTTATCTTCGCTTTCTGTCAAAAACTTGACGCCTGATTTGGCGGCTGTTAACACTTTGCGCAGTTCTATTGTTGGGTAGCGTTCATTTTTTGACTATCCAGGGTGCAGGCGCGAGCCGCCCACCGCCGCAAGGCCCATAGCGCGCACAACCACGGGGAATCGCGTGGCCGAAAGGCCTTCCGAGGGTGGGCGCTCGCCAAAAACCAGTCCCAACAACTCAGGAGTCGTGCGTCGATGAATCGGATTTATCGCAAGGTCTGGAACAAGTCATTGGGTGTGTGGGCCGTGGCCTCGGAATTGGCCACCGGTGACAGCACCGGAGCCGTTGCTCCAGCCTCGCTCATCGACCGCCGCCAAAGCCTGGCATTGGCCGCCGCCATCACCCTGGCGCTCGGCGGCGCCGGATTCATCACGCCACTGCCCGCCAGCGCGCAATCGGTCGAAGTCGGCCGCGGTGCCTCCGCACCTGCCGCCAAGGCGACCGCCATCGGTGCCGGCAGCACCGCCAGCGCCACCGGCGCAGTCGCCACCGGTGCCGACAGCAGCGCCAGCGGTGTGAATAGCAGCGCGATCGGTCGCCAGACCAACGCCATCGGCGAAAACGCGGTGGCCATCGGCTACAACAGTTTCGTGCGCCAGGCCGGCGAAAACGGCGTGGCGCTGGGCGCCAATGCCGGTGTTACCGGTGCCAATTCGGTGGCGCTGGGCGCAGGCTCGCGCACCTACGAAGACGACGTGGTGTCGGTCGGTAGCGGCAATGGTCGCGGCGGCCCGGCAACGCGTCGCATCACCAACGTCGGTGCCGGCATCAACGCCACCGATGCGGTCAACGTGGCGCAGCTGCGCGACGTGGCCGATGTGGCCGAAGGCACCGCGCTGTTCTTCAAGGCAAGCCCGGGCGACGACAGCGTCGGCGCCTATGTCGAAGGCGATAGCGCACTGGCCGCAGGCGATGCCGCCAATGCGATCGGTACCGCCACCACCGCGCTCGGCACCGGCGCCAATGCCATCGCCGAGAACGCGACGGCCGTGGGCGCCAATGCACTGGCCTCCGGCCAGAACAGCGCAGCGTTCGGCCATAACGCGCAGGCCAATGGCCCGGCCAGCGTGGCCGTGGGCGGCGCTGCGGTCAACGAAGATGGCCAGCCGTTGATCACCAATGGCGGTGTGCCGGTCACCACCGGTGCCACCAGCGCAGGCGTTGGCGGAACTGCGGTCGGCGCCAGCGCCAATGCAGACGGTTTCGCGGCGTCCTCGTTCGGCGTCGGCGCGTATGCCGCCGGTGCGCAGGCATCGGCATTCGGTGCAGTAGCCAACGCCGGTGGCGATTACGCCACTGCC
Organism: Xanthomonas sp. NCPPB 4467; assembly: GCF_041475665.2. Classification (NCBI taxonomy): domain Bacteria; kingdom Pseudomonadati; phylum Pseudomonadota; class Gammaproteobacteria; order Lysobacterales; family Lysobacteraceae; genus Xanthomonas; species Xanthomonas sp. NCPPB 4467. Next base: position 1,009,589 of record NZ_CM191260.1, read on the forward strand.
GTCGGCACCCAGACCAGCGCCAGCGGCACCAGCAGCACTGCCGTGGGCGGCCCGGTGGATCTGATTCCCGGACTGGGCTTCTTCGTGCAGACCCAGGCCAGTGGCGACGCGTCCACTGCGCTCGGCGCCGGTGCGATCGCATCGGGCACCTACACCACCGCTGTCGGCACGTTGAGCGAGGCGTCGGGCACCGAAGCCACGGCAGTGGGTTACTTCGCCTACGCACCGGGCGAAGGCGCAACCGCGGTCGGTCCGGAATCGTGGGCCAGCGGTGAGCTGAGCACGGCGCTGGGCTATTACAGCACCGCACGCGGCGCCAACTCGGTGGCGCTGGGCGCCAATTCGGTCGCCACGCGCGCCGACACCGTGTCGGTCGGCGCGGCCGGCGCAGAGCGTCAGATCACCAGCGTCGCTGCCGGTACCGAAGCCACCGATGCGGTGAATCTCGGCCAGCTCACCGCCGTCTCCGATGTCGCCGCCACCACCGCGCGCACGTTCGTCGCCACCGGTGAGGGCGCTGCAGTTGCCGAAGGCGTGGACAGCGTCGCGGCAGGTTCCAATGCGTCGGCGCTTGCCGATTACAGCACTGCGCTGGGTTCCAGCAGCATTGCATCGGACATCAATACCACTGCCGTGGGCAGCGGTGCAGTTGCGAACTTCAACAACGCCACGGCGGTAGGTTTCAACAGCATCGCCAGCGACCGTTATGCCACTGCGCTGGGCGCAGACAGCACCGCGTCGGGCTTCTACGGCACCGCACTTGGCAGCACCAGCGTGGCCTTCGGCCGCGGTGCGACTGCGGTCGGTTTCGAAAGCATCGGCAACGGGCTTGAATCCACGGCGCTGGGGTTTGCCAGCGTTGCGTTCGGCGACACCAGCACCGCGATCGGTGCGGAAAGCACCGCGTATGGCACAGGCAGCGTGGCAGTTGGCATCGCCTCGGCCGCAGGTGGCGATGCTTCGGTTGCCATCGGCGATACCACGTTCACCGGCGGCAATCGTGCAGTTGCGATTGGCTCGCAGGCCAATGCTTACGGCGATCGTTCGCTTGCGCTGGGTGCCAACACCTTCGTCGAAGGCACCGATAGCGTTGCGATCGGCGATGGTGCGCAAGTTGCGGTGAACAACAGCGTTGCGCTTGGCGTGAACGCTGTTGCCGATCGCGCCAACACGGTTTCCGTGGGTACCGTTGGCGGCGAACGTCAGATCACCAATGTCGCTGCCGGTACCGAAGGCACCGATGCGGTGAATCTGGATCAGCTCAACGCAGTGGCCGGCACCGCCGAAACCACCGCGCGCCTGTATGCAGGCACCGGCGACGGCACTGCCGTCGCACAGGGCGAAGATGCAACGGCGGCCGGTTCCAATGCCACTGCCGAAGGCGATTACAGCAGCGCGTTCGGCGGCAGCAGCAATGCCACCGCGATCGGTGCAGTGGCTATCGGCAGCGGCGCCAGCGCAACGGCGCAGTACGCCAGTGCCGCCGGTTACAACGCAGCAGCCAGCGGCTTCGGCAGCGTGTCCAACGGCGCCTTCAGCCAGGCCAGCGGCGACTATGCCGTGGCCGTGGGTGGCGAGAGCGAAGCAGCCGGCGCGCAGAGCACCGCGCTCGGTGCAGCGGCAGGCGCATATGGCGATGGCTCGCTGGCGGTCGGTGCGCTGAGCGAGGCACAGGGCAGCGAATCCACCGCGATGGGCTACTTCGCCAGCGCCAGCGGCGAATCGGCCACGGCAATCGGCGCAGAAAGCGTCGCCGACGGCACCACCGCCGCAGCACTGGGCTTCGGCGCACAGGCGACGGCCAATTACGCCACCGCCGTTGGTGGGTACTCCACCGCGAGCGGTTTCAACAGCACTGCGTTGGGTAACTTCAGCACCGCCAGCGGCTCCAACACGCTCGCCGTCGGCAGCGATGCCACCGCCACTGGCGCCTACAGCGTTGCAGCCGGTCAGGGCAGTGTGGCCAGCGGTTACAACAGCGTGTCGGTTGGCGGCGCCTTGCTCGGCCTGTTGCCGACCGAAGCTTCCGGCGATTTCTCCACCGCCGTGGGTGGTGCCGCGTGGGCACCGGGTCTCAACAGCACCGCGCTGGGCAACTTTGCCGAATCCACCGGCGAAAGCAGCGTGGCATTGGGCGCCGATTCGGTCGCTGATCGCGACTTTGCGGTGTCGGTCGGCAGCGCCGGCAACGAGCGTCAGATCACCAACGTGGCGGCCGGCACCCAGGGCACCGATGCGGTGAATCTGGATCAGCTCAACGCAGTTGCCGAAGCCAGTGCAACCACCAGCAAGTATTTCCAGGCCAGCGGCAGCGACGACAGCGATGCCGGTGCGTACGTCGAAGGCGATAACGCATTGGCTGCAGGCGAGGGCGCCAACGCCACCGGCGCCGGCACCACCGCATTGGGCGCGGGTGCGCAGGCAGTGGCCGATGCGGCTACCGCAGTCGGCTTGAATGCGCTGGCGAGCGGCACCAGTGCCGCAGCGGTCGGCAGCAACGCGCAGGCGTTGGCCGAAAACAGCAGCGCATTCGGCAGCAATGCGCAGGCCAGCGCTATCGGCGCCACCGCAAATGGCGCTGGCGCGCAGGCAAGCTCCACCTACACCACTGCGCTCGGCAGCGAGGCAGTGGCATCCGACAACCAGGCCACCGCTGCGGGCTTCCGCAGCGCGGCGTCCAACGTCGGCAGCGCGGCATTTGGCGGCTACAGCGAATCCAGCGGCCGGCTGTCGTCGGCACTGGGTTACGGCGCGGTGGCGTCCAGCGATTACAGCACCGCCGTCGGTGCGGCATCGCTGGCCTCCGGCGCCAGCGCGGTGGCCGTGGGTGAGTTCAGCGAAGCCACCGGCGACGAAAGCGTTGCGGTCGGTGGCAGCACGTTCTTCGGCTTCATCCCGGCGCGTGCCTCGGGAACCGGCGCGGCCGCCTTCGGTGCGGGTGCGTGGGCAACCGCGGACTACACCACCGCGATCGGCTGGAACTCGTATGCGGACGGCACCAATGCCACCGCGCTAGGCCAAAGCGCTGCGGCGTTAGCCAACAACACGCTGGCACTGGGTGGCAATAGCCGCGCCGATGCGGTCGGCGCCAGCGTGATCGGCGTGGATGCGTCGGCCACCGGCGTCAACAGCACCGGTGTCGGTCGTCAGGTCAATGTGATCGGCGAAAACGCGGTCTCCGTGGGCTACAACTCGTTCGTCCGCCAGAGCGCGGTCAACGGTGTGGCGCTGGGCGCCAACGCCGGCGCCACCGGTGCCGATTCGGTGGCATTGGGCTCGGGTTCGCGTACCTATGAAGCCGACACGGTGTCGATCGGCAGCGGCAACGGCCGCGGTGGTCCGGCGACGCGTCGTATCGTCAATGTCAGCGATGGCCAGACCGCGACCGATGCGGTCAACAAGGGCCAGCTGGATGCGGTGTCGGCCGATGTGCAGACCACCAGCAGCAAGTTCAAGACCACCGGCGATGCGGTGGCCGCCGCAACCGGCGAGCGCAGCACGGCTGCCGGCTCCGGTGCTGTTGCCACGGGTGCACGCAGTGTTGCCATTGCCTCCGGCAGCAGCGCGTCGGCGACCGGTGCCAGCGCGATGGGTGTGGACAGCAGCGCCAGCGGCGTGAACAGCACCGCGATGGGCCGTCAGACCAATTCCATCGGCGAAAATGGTGTGGCGCTGGGCTACAACTCCTTCGTGCGCGAAAGCGGCAGCAATGCGGTGGCCCTGGGTGCGAATGCCGGTGCCAGCGGTGCCGATTCGGTCGCCTTGGGCTCGGGCTCGCGCACCTACGACGCCAATACGGTGTCGGTGGGTAGCGGCAATGGTCGCGGTGGTCCGGCAACGCGTCGCATCGTCAACGTCAGCGACGGCCAGACCGCCAGCGATGCCGTCAACAAGGGGCAGCTGGATGCATTGGCGGCCGATGTGCAGACCACCAGCGGCATGGTCAAGACCACCGGCACCGGCGTAGCCGTGGCAACCGGTGATCGCGCGACCGCCGCAGGTGCGGGTGCCACTGCCAGTGGCGCACGCAGTGTCGCCATTGCTTCCGGCAGCAGCGCCGCCGGCACTGGTGCCAGTGCGGTGGGCGTGGACAGCAGCGCCAGCGGCATGAACAGCACCGCGATGGGTCAACAGACCAATGCCATCGGCGAAAAGAGCGTGGCGCTGGGCTACAACTCCTTCGTCCGCCAGAGTGCGGTCAACAGCGTGGCGTTGGGCGCCAATGCCGGTGCAACCGGCGCCGATTCGGTGGCGTTGGGCTCGGGTTCGCGTACCTACGAGGCCAATACGGTGTCGGTGGGTAGCGGCAATGGCCGCGGTGGTCCGGCAACGCGTCGCATCGTCAACGTGGGCGCGGGCGCGATTGCCGATGCCAGCACCGATGCCATCAACGGCGGTCAGTTGTTCCAGTCGCTCAGCAATGCCGCCAGCTTCCTTGGTGGCGGTGCGGCGATCGGCGCGCAAGGCGTGTTCGTTGCGCCGACCTACGTGATTCAGGGCGCCAGCTACAACAACGTGGGCGCGGCATTGACCGCGCTGGATACCAAGGTCACCGAACTGGATGCACGTGGTGGCACCGCAACGGCCAGCACGGCAGCACGTAGCGTGTCGCTGCGTACCGCCGCGGTGCCGGCTGTGGCTACAGCTGTTGCGAGCGATGCGGCAAGCAACGTCAGCACGGACACCGCCAGCGCAACTGCCGGCGTGCAAGGCACCCCAACCGCAGCCGTGGTCGGCAGCATCACCCCGGCGGCAACCTCGACGGCGGTGGGCACGGCGGCAGTGGCTAACCACGTCACCGGCACGGCGATTGGTGGCAGCGCTTACGCGCACGGCCCCAACGACACCGCCATCGGCAGCAATGCGCGCGTCAATGCCGACGGCAGCACCGCGGTGGGTGCCAACACGCAGATTGCGGCCGTGGCCACCAACGCGGTGGCGATGGGCGAGGGTGCGCAGGTCAGCGCGGCGTCCGCTACCGCGATCGGCCAGGGCGCGCGTGCCAGTGCACAGGGTGCCGTCGCACTGGGCCAGGGCTCGGTGGCCGACCGCGCCAACACGGTGTCGGTCGGTAGCGTTGGCGGCGAGCGCCAGGTGGCCAATGTGGCCGCCGGTACGCGTGCCACCGATGCGGTGAACAAGGGCCAGTTGGACAGCGGCGTGGCCGCGGCCAACAGCTACACCGACAGCCGTTACAGCGCGATGGCCGACAGCTTCGAAAGCTATCAGGGCGATATCGAAGACCGCCTGCGTCGGCAGAACCGTCGCCTGGATCGTCAGGGCGCGATGAGCTCGGCGATGTTGAACATGTCCGCCAGCGTGGCCGGTATCGCCTCGCAGAACCGCGTCGGTGCCGGTGTCGGTTTCCAGAACGGCGAGTCGGCGTTGTCGGTGGGCTACCAGCGTGCGATCAGTCCGCGCGCCACGTTGACCGTGGGCGGTGCGCTGAGCGGCGACGACAGCTCGATCGGCGTGGGTGCCGGTTTCGGCTGGTAACCCTTAGCAACAGCGTGCGCAGTTGCATCAAACGCGGCGGCGCCGATGTGCGCCGCCGCGGTAAGGCCTGAGGGGGCGGGCAAGGACCGTGGCTAGGCCAGCCAACGGATTCGCATGGAGTGATGGCCGTACCAGGAGCGATCGATCAACTGCCGCAGGCCGGTTCACGGCTGCGCGGCGTTGTCGACGCCGTTCCAAGCCTGATTCACGAAAAACACGAAGAGGATTTCACCGTGATCGACAAGACCTTCCGCCTCACCCCGCTGACCGGCGCCATCCTGATGATGGCCCTTGGTGCATCCGGCACCCTGGCTGCCGCACCGAAACTGCTGGTCAAGGAACCGACCCAGTCCGCTTCGGCCGGCGCCCAATTCAGTAGCCGCCTGATCGTGCGCTACAAGGACAACACTGCCGCTGCGACCAATCGCAGCAGCAAGCTCAATGCCGTGCAGGCCGCGGTCGGCCGCGTCGGCGCCAGTACCGGCGCACGTAGCAGCGCAGCCGCCGCCAAGGCGACGTATGTGCGCAAGCTCGGTATCGGCTCGGACCTGATCAAGCTGTCCAGCACGCTGACCGCCGCGCAGGTGGACAAGGTGGTGGTCGAGCTGAAGAACGATCCGTCCGTGGCCGACGTGCAGATCGATCGCATGCTGCGTCCGGTCGAGATCAAGAAAAGCGTTGCGGCCACCGATGTGAGCCCGCAGCTGGTTCCCAACGACCCGCTGTATGCGCAGTACCAGTGGCACCTGAGCAACCCCAACGGCGGTATCAATGCGCCGGGCGCATGGGATCTGTCGCAAGGCGCTGGCGTGGTGGTGGCGGTGCTGGACACCGGCATCCTGCCGGGCCATCCGGATTTTGCCGGCAATCTGCTGCAGGGCTATGACTTCATCACCGATGCCGAAGTCTCGCGTCGTCCGACCGATGCCCGCGTCCCCGGCGCACTGGATTACGGCGACTGGGAAGAAGCCGACAACGTCTGCTACACCGGCTCGGTGGCGCAGGAAAGCTCCTGGCACGGCACCCATGTCTCGGGCACCGTGGCCGAAGCGACCAATAACGGCATCGGCATGGCCGGCGTCGCACCCAAGTCGACCATCCTGCCGGTGCGCGTGCTCGGCCGTTGCGGCGGTTATACCTCCGACATCGCCGACGCCATCGTGTGGGCATCCGGCGGCGCGGTCGAAGGCGTCCCCGCCAACACCAACCCGGCCGAAGTGATCAACATGAGCCTGGGCGGCGGTGGGGCTTGCGATTCGGCCACCCAGCTGGCGATCAACGGTGCGGTGGCGCGCGGCACCACCGTGGTGGTCGCTGCCGGCAACGATGGCGATGACGCGGCCAACCATTCGCCGGCCAGCTGCAACAACACCATCACCGTCGGTGCCACCCGCATCACCGGCGGCATCACCTACTACTCCAACTACGGCAGCAAGGTCGATTTGTCCGGCCCGGGCGGCGGCGGCAGCGTGGACGGCAATCCGGGCGGCTATATCTGGCAGGCCGGCTACGACGGTGCGACCACGCCGACCTCCGGTAGCTATAGCTACATGGGCATGGGCGGAACCTCGATGGCGTCCCCGCATGTGGCTGGCGTCGTGGCGCTGGTGCAGAGCGCGGCGATCGGTCTGGGCGACGGCCCGCTGACCCCGGCTGCGGTCGAAGCGTTACTCAAGCAGACCAGCCGCCGCTTCCCGGTGACCCCGCCGGCCAGCACCCCGATCGGCAGCGGCATCGTCGACGCCAAGGCTGCGCTGGAAGCAGTGTTGGTGGAGCCGTGCGATCCGGCCACCGAGAGCTGCGCACCGACTGCTATCGCGCTGACCAACAAGGCGCCGGTGGCCGGCCTGAGCGGCGCCTACGGCAGCTCCACGCTGTACAGCTTCGAAGCCAAGGCCGGTGCGGTGCTGAGCTTCATGACCTACGGCGGTACCGGCGATGTGTCGGTGTACGTCAGCTATGAAGCCGAGCCCAGCGCCACCAGTTTCGATGCCAAGTCCACGCGTCCGGGCAACAGCGAAACCGTCCGCTTCACGGCCCCGAAGGCAGGCACTTACTACATCAAGTTGGTCGGTGCATCCGATTACGCGAAGCTGACCCTCGTTGCACGACAGTAAGTAGTGAAATAGTGTGACCAATGCCCCCGGCCAATCACCGGGGGCATTGTTTTTCAGGACGATTCAGATGTGTGCGGTTGATCGTCGCGGCAAACTGCTACAGTCGGCGCCGGACCAGTGGAGACGAGTGTGAACGCGGTTGCCGTCGATCCAATTGAGCATCGAAGTGCGGAAACGCGCATCGTCGAAGCGTTGCTTGAACGCCGTCGTCTGAAGGACTCCGACCTGCTGCGCGCACGCCAGTTGCAGGCCGAATCCGGCATGGGCTTGCTGGCCCTGCTCGGCCGTCTGGGCCTGGTGTCCGAACGCGATCATGCAGAGACATGCGCCGATGTGCTCGGCCTGCCGTTGGTGGATGCACGCCAACTCGGCGATACCCCACCGGAAATGCTGCCCGACGTGCAGGGCCTGTCGCTGCGCTTTCTCAAACAATTTCATCTGTGCCCGGTGGGCGAACGCGATGGCCGGCTGGATCTGTGGATCGCCGATCCATACGACGATTACGCCATCGATGCAGTGCGTCTTGCCACCGGCTCCGCGTTGTTCCTGCAGGTTGGCCTGCGCTCGGAAATCGACGATCTGATCGAGCGTTGGTATGGCCAGGGCCGCAGTGCGATGGGCACCATCGTCGAGACCGCCGATGGCGATGCCAACAGCAGCGACGACATCGAAGCGCTGCGCGATCTGGCCTCTGAAGCGCCAGTGATTCGCCTGGTCAATCTGGTGATCCAGCATGCGGTGGAATTGCGCGCATCGGACATCCATATCGAACCATTCGAAAGCCGCCTCAAGGTGCGTTACCGCGTCGATGGCGTGCTGGTGGAAGGCGAAAGCCCGCCGGCCAAACTCACCGCCGCGGTGATCAGCCGCATCAAGATCATGGCCAAGCTCAATATCGCCGAGCGCCGCCTGCCGCAGGACGGCCGCATCATGTTGCGCGTGCAGGGCAAGGAGCTGGACCTGCGCGTCAGCACCGTGCCCACCGCGCACGGCGAAAGCGTGGTGATGCGTTTGCTCGATCGTGAAACGGTGGTGTTCGACTTCTACAAGCTGGGCTTTACCGAAGACTTTCTGCCGCAGTTCCGCAAGGTGCTGGAGCAACCGCACGGCATCATGCTGGTCACCGGCCCCACCGGCTCGGGCAAGACCACCACGCTGTACACCGCGCTGAGCCAGCTCAATACCTCCGACGTCAAGATCATCACCGTCGAAGACCCGGTGGAATACCAGATCGAAGGCATCAACCAGATCCAGGCCAAGCCGCAGATCGGCCTGGATTTTGCCAATGCGCTGCGCAGCATCGTGCGTCAGGACCCGGACATCATCATGATCGGCGAAATGCGCGATCTGGAAACCGCGCGCATCGCGATCCAGTCTGCGCTCACCGGCCATCTGGTGCTGTCCACGCTGCACACCAACAACGCTGCCGGCGGCATCACCCGTTTGCTTGACATGGGCGTGGAGGATTACCTGCTCACCTCCACCATCAACGGCATTCTGGCGCAGCGCCTGGTGCGCAAACTCGACCTGGCCAACGCCGAACGCTACCTGGCATCGCCGGAAGAAATCGAACGCTTCAACCTGCGCCGCCTGCAGCCGGAGGGCGAGATCTTCCTGTATCGCCCGCGTGCCTCGGCGGCCGCGCCGACCGGCTATCTGGGCCGTACCACCATCGTCGAATTCCTGGTGATGAACGACGAATTGCGGCGCGCGGTGATGCGCCGTGCCGGCATGGGCGAGATCGAACAACTCGCCCGCCAGGCCGGCATGCGCACCATGTACGAAGACGGCCTGTCCAAGGCCTTGCGCGGCGAAACCACCATCGAAGAAGTCCTGCGCGTGACGGAGGATGCGTGATCGGTGAAGTGACCGGGTGGTCGGGACCGGGGACCCGGGGCCGGGGACCCGGGAACAGCCAAGGCAAGTGCTTGGTCGTCGCTGTCGTATGCGCCGACCGACGTGCTGCTGGATTCCAGTGCTGCGGTACGCCGCTTTCCCCGGGTCCCCTGTCCCGGGCCCCCGGCCCCGGCCGTTCCTGATGCCTCTCTACCGCTACAAAGCGCTCGACGCCCACGGCGAAATGCTCGACGGCCAGATGGAAGCGGGCAGCGATGCCGAGGTGGCGCTGCGTCTGCAGGAACAGGGCCATCTGCCGGTAGAAACGCGGCTGGCCACCGGGGAAAGCGATTCGCCGTCGCTGCGCATGCTGCTGCGCAAGAAGCCGTTCGACAATGCCGCGCTGGTGCAATTCACCCAGCAGCTGGCCACCTTGATCGGCGCCGGGCAACCGTTGGATCGCGCGTTGTCGATCCTGATGGATTTGCCGGAAGACGAAAAAAGCCGACGCGTCATCGGCGACATCCGCGACACCGTGCGCGGCGGTGCGCCGCTGTCGTCCGCGTTGGAACGCCAGCACGGGCTGTTCTCCAAGCTGTACATCAACATGGTGCGTGCCGGCGAAGCCGGCGGTAGCATGCAGGACACCTTGCAACGGTTGGCCGATTACCTGGAGCGCAGCCGCGCGCTCAAGGGCAAGGTAATCAACGCCTTGATCTATCCGGCGATCCTGCTGGCGGTGGTCGGTTGCGCGCTGTTGTTTCTGCTGGGTTACGTGGTGCCGCAATTTGCGCAGATGTACGAAAGCCTGGATGTCGCGTTGCCGTGGTTCACCCAGGCGGTGTTGAGCGTGGGCTTGCTGGTGCGCGACTGGTGGCTGGTGCTGATCGTGGTGCCGGGTGTGCTCGGGCTGTGGCTGGATCGCAAGCGGCGCAACGCCGCTTTCCGTGCAGCGCTGGACGAATGGCTGCTGCGGCAAAAAGTGGTCGGCAGCCTGATTGCGCGGCTGGAAACCGCACGGCTGACGCGCACCTTGGGCACCTTGTTGCGCAACGGCGTACCGTTGCTGGCGGCGATCGGCATCGCGCGCAACGTGATGTCCAATCTGGCGTTGGTCGAGGACGTGGCCAACGCTGCCGACGATGTCAAGAACGGGCATGGCCTGGCGATATCGCTGGCGCGCGGCAAGCGCTTTCCGCGGCTGGCCTTGCAGATGATCCAGGTGGGCGAAGAATCCGGCGCGTTGGACACGATGTTGCTCAAGACCGCCGATACGTTCGAGCTGGAAACCGCGCAAGCCATCGACCGTGCGCTGGCTGCATTGGTGCCGCTGATTACGCTGGTCCTGGCGTCGGTGGTGGGGCTTGTCATCATTTCGGTGCTGGTGCCGCTGTATGACCTCACCAATGCGATCGGCTGAGAGCGGTGGACAACGCGACTGCGCCGCTGTCAGGCGGGCGCAAGCGGGACTCGGCATCGGCACGCATCGCTCGTACACTCGCTTAACCGTACGCAGCGCTTTCAATCGGGCGGCGTCTTCACAACAACGTTCCGGTGACCGCACGACACCTACGCGGGAACCAATGCAATCGCCGCTGTGTCATCTAGCGGCAGCATCCTTCATCGACGTGCAAGGAAATCGTTCATGATCAAGCGTTCCATCACCCGTAGTCCGTCGCGCGCAGGCCAGGCCGGCATGAGCTTGCTGGAAATCATCATCGTCATCGTGCTGATCGGCGCGGTGCTCACCTTGGTCGGCAGCCGCGTGCTTGGTGGCGCCGATCGCGGCAAGGCCAATCTGGCCAAGTCGCAGATCCAGACCCTGGCCGGCAAGATCGAAAACTTCCAGCTCGACACCGGCAAGCTGCCGAGCAAGCTCGATGACCTGGTCACCCAGCCCGGCGGCAGCAGCGGTTGGCTGGGCCCGTACGCCAAGCCGGCGGAACTCAACGACCCGTGGGGCCACACCATCGAGTACCGCGCGCCGGGCGATGGTCAGCCGTTCGATCTGATCAGCCTGGGCAAGGATGGTCGCCCTGGCGGCAGCAGCTACGACTCGGACATCAAGTACCAATAAGTCTTCCGCCATGCGCGTTGCGTGTCAGCCGTTGCGTCATCCGCATGGAGTCGGTCCTGGCCGTACCCGCACGCGTGGCACCTCGCTGCTTGAAATGCTGCTGGTCATCGCGTTGATCGCGATGGCCGGTGTGCTGGCCGCAGCCGCATTGAACGGCGGTATCGATGGCATGCGGCTGCGCACCGCCGGCAAGGCGATCGCCTCGCAACTGCGCTATACGCGCACCCAGGCGATCGCCACCGGCACGCCGCAACGCTTTCTGATCGACCCGCTGCAGCGCCGCTGGGAAGCGCCCGGTGGCCATCACGGCGACCTGCCGTCGTCGCTGCAGGTGCGCTTCACCGGCGCACGCCAGGTGCAGTCGCGGGAAGATCAGGGCGCCATCCAGTTCTTCCCCGATGGGGCCTCCACGGGCGGTCGCATCGATCTGCAGGTCAAGGACGCGCGCTGGCGCGTGGATGTGGGCTGGATCACCGGCGAAGTGCGTTCGGGCCCGCTGCGGACGCCTGCGCCATGAAACGGCAACACGGTTACACCCTGATCGAGGTAATCGTCGCTTTTGCCCTGCTCGCCTTGGCATTGAGTCTGTTGCTGGGCTCGTTGTCCGGTGCGGCACGTCAGGTGCGTGCGGCCGACGACAGCACGCGTGCCACGCTGCATGCGCAATCGCTGCTGGCATTGCAAGGCATGGACAAGCCACTGGTGCCCGAGCAACAGCAAGGCACGTTCGAAGACGGGCATTTCCGTTGGTCGATGGATGTGCGCCCCTACGACGAACCGCGGCGCAATCCGCAGGCGCCGGTGGCTCCTGGTGCGCACAAACTGCTGCAACTGACCCTGGTGGTACGTTGGGGCGAAGCGCCCAATCAAATGCTGCAATGGCGCACCTTGCGCCTGGTGGCCGCCACCGCACAGGACAACGCGCTGTGATCCGTTCGCGCAGCGCCGGCTTCACCCTGATCGAAGTGCTGCTGGCCACGATGCTGTTGGTCGGCGGTCTGGCATTGGCCTTTGCCACCTTGCGCTCGGCCAGCGCGGTGAGCCAGCGCGGCGAGGCGATTGCCCAGCGCAGCGAGCGCGTACGCGCGGTGGAAGAATTCCTGCGCCGCCGGTTGGCCGCTGCGTTGCCGCTGGCAATGAGTATCGACCCGCAAAGCCAGCAGCCGATGTTGTTCGTCGGCGAACCGCAGCGCATGCGCTTTGCCGCCGATGTGCCGGATTACCTGGGACGCGGTGGCCCGTATCTGCACGAGTTGTCGGTGGTCGGCGATGGCGAGCAACGCACCTTGCAGATTGCGTTGACCATGCTGCAGTCGGGCAAGTCGATCGAAGAAGGCAGCAAATTGCCGCCGGAGCCGCTGGCGCAAGGCGTGCAGCAGGTGAGCTTTCGTTACCGTGGCATGGATCCGCAGAACGGCCGCCTGAGCGCATGGTTGCCGCAGTGGGAATGGCACGACCGCATGCCGCTGCTGGTGCGGATCGATATCCGCAGCGGCGACGCTGCATGGCCCTCGTTGGTGGTGGCGCTGCCGCAGTCCAGCAACCCCGGAGCGGGGCAATGAGCCGGATCCGTGGCGCTGCCTTGGTGCTGGTGTTGTGGTTGATCGCCTTGCTCACTGCGATGATCGGTGCGTTTGCGCTCACCGCGCGCGTGGAAGCCTTGCAAGGCACGATGCTGCGCAACGGCGCGCAGGCGCAGGAGTATGCGCGCGCCGGTCTGGAATACGCCTTGTCCCGCTTGCAGGGCGCCGACACCCAGGCACGCTGGCGTGCAGACGGCCGACGCTATCGTTGGCAGATGGACGACGCCACGGTGGAGATCCGGATCACTGACGAAAGCGGCAAGGTGGATCTGAACATGGCCGAGCCGGCGCTGTTGGCCGGGCTGGTGCGCGCCGTGGGCGGCGAACAAGGCCGCGAGACGCGCATTGCCGGTGCCATCGTCGATTGGCGCGATGGCGACTCGCTGAGCCAGCCCGGCGGTGGCGCAGAAGACCGCGATTACGCCGATGCCGGCTTGCCGTATGGCGCAAAGGACAGCCCGTTCGAAACCCTAGGCGAACTGCGCCTGGTGCTGGGCATGGACAGCGCGTTGTATCGCAAGTTGCTGCCGAACATCACCCTGTACAGCGGCCGCTCGCGGCCCGAAGCGCGTTTTGCGCCCGGTCCGGTGTTGACCGCAATGGGCCTGGATGCGCGGCAACTGCTGGCCCAGCGTGACGCGCCGCCGGGTTTGCCGGGCAGCGAGGCGACGGTCGGTGGCTCAGACACTTATAGTATCGAGAGCCGGGCGCGACTGAGTCAGGGACGCGAGGCTGTGTTGCGCGCGGTCGTGTCGACAAGCGCGTCCGCAGTTCCAGGATCGGCCTACACCGTGTTGCGTTGGGAAGAGGGAGCAGCAGTGCAATGACCGCATGGCGGGACACCTTGGGTCGTATCGGCGTGCGCGCCATGCCGGGAGCCGGAGGCTTCTGGCGTTGGTGGCAGCAATCGCTGCTGGCGTGGCTGCCGCAGCGCTGGCAATGGCAATTGGGCCTGTCGCAGGCGCGCCTGTTGTTGCAGCTCGATGGCGACACCTTGCAGTTGCTGCGCCAACGCGATCAGAGCCGTGAGGCGATCGCCAGCCTGCCATGGCCGGTGCAGCCGCAGGAAGTCAACGCCGTGCTGCCGACTGCGCTGGATGGCCTGCCGCGGCATTGGCTGTTGCCGTCGGCGCATGCGTTGCGGCGGCCGTTGCGGCTGCCGGCAGCGGCCGCTGCGCGTCTGCAGGACGTGGCACGTTTCGAAATCGACCGACAAACCCCGTTCACTGCCGACCAGGTGTATTTCGACGCACGCGTGCTCGATGTGCGCGAAGACGGCCAGCTCGATGCCGAATTGGTCGTCGTGCCGCGGCGCATGATCGATGGCCCGGCCGGTGTGCCCGATGCCTGGGCCAACGCGCTGTCCGGCATCGATGTGGCCGATGCGCAGGGCGCCCCGTTGGGGGTGAACCTGCTGCCGCCGGCACGCCGGCTGCGGCGTAGCGACCCGATGCAACGCTGGAACCTGCTGCTCGCCGCCACCGCGGTGGTGTTGCTGGCTGTGGCCGGCTGGCTGCTGCTGGATAATCGCCGCCAGGCCGCCGACGATCTGCGCGCCAAGGTGCAGGCCAATGCCGCGCGCGCGCGCCAGGTGGCTGCCGAACGCCAGCAGCTGGTGGATCTGGTCGAAGGCGCCACCTTCTTCCAGAAGCAACGCGCCACGCGTCCGACCTCGGTGGAAATCTGGGACGAGTTGAGCCGGCGTCTTCCGGGCGGCACCTATCTGGAAAAATTCTCGGTCGAAGGCGGGCAATTGCAGCTGATCGGTTTGAGCAACGAAGCCTCGTCGCTGGTGCGTCGTCTGGAAGGCTCGCCGCTGTGGCGTACGCCGTCGCTGACTGGCGTGCTGCAGAGCGATGCCGGTCGCAACGTCGACCGTTTCACCATCACCGCCGAGCTGGCCGGCCCCGATGCGAAGGAGGCGGCCGATGCCACGCAGCGTTAAGCGCGATCGCTGGATCGCTTTGGGTCTGCTGCTGCTGGTGCTCGGCATGGCGTATCTGGTGCTGGTGCACCCGTGGTTCACCCAGCCGATGATCGCCGTGCAGGACGAGCTGCAATCCCTGCGCGAGCGCGAGCTGCGCGTACGTGTGCAATTGCAGCAGGCGCCGCAGGTCACCCAGCGGCTGCGCCAGGCGCGGCAGACGCTGGAAAGCCGCCCGGGCTTTTTGCCGGAAACCTCCGCCGAGCTGGCCTCGGCCGGGCTGGTGCAGCGGCTGGAACGCGCGGTGGTGGAAGCCAGCCCCGGCAACCGCAGCTGCGCCATCAGCAACCGCTCGCCGCTGCAGCCGGAGAGCAAGGACCGCTTCACCCGCGTGGCGGTGCAGGTGCGCCTGCGTTGCGGCACGCCGGAACTGGCCTCGGTGTTGTACAGCCTGGAAAACGGTACCCCGCGGCTGTTCGTGGACAACCTCAACGTGATGGCGCAGCGCTACCAGCTCTCGCCCAACGAAAGCGGCAACGGCCTGGACATCGCCTTCGAGCTGGCCGGTTATCTGCGGCCCGGCGCCATCGCTGCGCCGTTGAACACCGATGCCGCGCGCGCCGCCGCAGCCGCCGGGGAGGCCAGCAATGCGCCTTGACCTGATCGGTTTGCGCACCTGGTTGCTGGCCACCTTGGTCGGCTGGGCGTTGCTGGTATGCATCCTGGCAGTGGCTGGCTTAGGCAAGCGGGTGGAGTTGCTGCCGGACGACCCGGCGCTGGTGCAGCGCCTGCCCACGCTGCCGGCGCCCGCGCCGGAGCGGTTGGGGGCGTTCGAAAAATATTCGGAGATCGCCGCGCATCCCGCATTCGCCGAAGACCGCCTGCCGCATCCGTTCTTCCTGTCCGGCACTGATGGAAGTGGCGCGGCCTCGACGGTGCGCCTGACCGGCGTGCTGCTGACCGAGAACTTCAAGATGGCCACGCTGACCCTGGACCCGCAGGATTCGGTGCGCGTGCAGCTCGGCGGCGACGCGGTCAAGGGCTGGCGCCTGCTGGCCCTGCAGCCGCGCAGTGCCACCATCGAAGGCCCCGGCGGCACCCAGACGCTGGAACTGCACGTGTTCAATGGCCAGGGCGGGCAACCGCCGACCGCCAACGCCGCCGCGCGTGGTGCGGCGGGCGCGCTCCCGCCGTTACCGCCGCCATCGCCCGATGCCGCCGCGGTCGTGCAACCGCAACCGCCGCCGCCTGCCACCCCGCCGGCGCAACAGCCTGGCGGGCAAGCTCCGCCGACGGTGCCGCCGCAGCGCAGCGATGGCGCGCAGGAAGCTCCACGCCCCTCCGACGATCAGATGCGTGCCATCCGCGAACGTATCGAAGCCCGACGCCGCCAGCTGCAACAGCAGCGCCAGAGCGGCTCTACCCCCGGTCAGACCCAATGAGTAAACGCATGACGCCGCGCCTGTTTCCCGTGTCCCTGCTGATTGGCCTGCTGGCCGGTTGCGCCACCACTCCGCCGCCGGACGTACGCCGCGACGCGCGCCTGGACCCACAAGTCGGCGCTGCCGGCGCTACCCAGACCGCTGCCGACCAACGCACCGACGGCAATGCCGCTACCAGCGCCAAGCCCAGCCCGGTGATCCGGCGCGGCAGCGGCACCATGATCAACCAGAGCGCCGCGGCGTCGCCGTCGCCCACGCTGGGCATGGCCAGCAGCGGCAGCGCCACCTTCAACTTCGAAGGCGAGTCGGTACAGGCGGTGGTCAAGGCAATCCTGGGCGACATGCTTGGCCAGAACTACGTCATCGCGCCCGGCGTGCAGGGCACCGTGACCCTGGCCACGCCCAATCCGGTTTCGCCGGCGCAGGCCTTGAACCTGCTGGAGATGGTGTTGGGCTGGAACAACGCGCGCATGGTGTTCAGCGGTGGCCGCTACAACATCGTGCCGGCCGACCAGGCGCTGGCCGGCACCGTCGCGCCCAGCACCGCATCGCCGTCTGCCGCACGCGGTTTCGAAGTGCGCGTGGTGCCGTTGAAGTTCATTTCCGCCAGCGAAATGAAGAAGGTGCTGGAGCCGTACGCACGGCCCAATGCCATCGTCGGCACCGACAACGCGCGCAACGTGATCACCCTTGGCGGCACCCGCGCCGAACTCGAAAACTACTTGCGCACCGTGCAGATTTTCGACGTGGACTGGTTGTCGGGCATGTCGGTGGGCGTGTTCCCGATCCAGTCCGGCAAGGCCGAAAAGGTCAGTGCCGATCTGGAAAAGGTCTTCGGCGAACAGAGCAAGACGCCCAGCGCCGGCATGTTCCGTTTCATGCCGCTGGAAAACGCCAATGCGGTGCTGGTGATCACTCCGCAACCGCGCTATCTGGATCAGATCCAGCAGTGGCTGGACCGCATCGACAGCGCCGGCGGCGGCGTGCGCTTGTTCTCGTATGAGCTGAAGTACATCAAGGCCAAGGATCTGGCCGATCGGTTGTCGGAAGTGTTCGGTGGGCGCAGCGGTGGCGGCGATTCCAACGCCTCGCTGGCGCCGGGTGCCGAGAGCAGCGTGCTTGGCGGTGCGCTGGGCAACCGCGACAGCAGCATGGGTGGCAGCTCGGGCATGACCGGCGGCAGCGTCGGCGAAAGCGGCGATGGTAGTGGCTCGGGCAGCAGTTTCGGCGGCAGCAGCGGCGTCGGTGGAAGCAGTGGCAGCAGCGGTGGCCTGGGCAACGGCAGCTTGCAGCTCTCACCGCGCAGCAACGGCAACGGCGCAGTGACGCTGGAAGTGGAAGGCGACAAGGTCGGCGTGTCGGCTGTGGCAGAGACCAACACCTTGCTGGTGCGTTCCACACCGCAATCGTGGGCCTCCATCCGCGACGTCATCGAAAAGCTCGACGTGATGCCGATGCAGGTGCATATCGAAGCGCAGGTGGCTGAGGTGAATTTGACCGGCCAACTGCAGTACGGTGTGAACTGGTATTTCGAAAATGCGGTAACGACTCCGTTCAACGCCAACGGTAATGGTGGCGGTCCTGCACTGCCATCGGCTGCGGGCCGCAATATCTGGGGCGACATTGCAGGAAGCATCACCAACAACGGTGTGGGTTGGACATTCCTGGGGAAAAATGCGGCTGCGGTTATCAGTGCGCTGGATCAGGTCACCAATATCCGCCTGCTGCAAACGCCATCGGTCTTTGTGCGCAACAACGCCGAAGCCACGCTCAATGTGGGGTCACGCATTCCGATTAACTCCACCTCGATCAACACCGGACTGGGCAGCGACAGCAGTTTCTCGTCGGTGCAATACATCGATACCGGTGTGATCCTGAAAGTGCGTCCGCGGGTCACCAAGGACGGCATGGTGTTCCTGGATATCGTTCAGGAAATAAGCACGCCCGGTGCACGGCCCGCAGCGTGCACGGCGGCAACCACCACTACCGTCAACAGCGCTGCCTGTAACGTCGATATCAATACGCGCCGTGTCAAAACCGAAGCTGCTGTGCAAAGTGGTGACACCATGATGCTGGCTGGCCTGATCGATGACAGCACCAGCGACGGTAGTTCAGGGGTCCCGTTCCTCAGTAAGTTGCCGGTGATCGGTGCCTTGTTTGGTCAGAAGACGAGGGACACGACGCGTCGCGAAGTCATCGTGCTGATCACCCCGTCGATCGTGCGCAACCCGCAGGAAGCGCGCAATCTCACCGACGAATACGGCCAGAAGTTCAAGGCCATGGAGCCGCTGAAACCCAGCCAGAAGCCGCAATGAGTGCGGCACTGCCCGTCGTGCTGGTGCCGGTCGGCACCGACGACGAGGCGCTGGATGCGTGCCTGGGCGCATTGGATGCGGCCACGCCTGCGGGCACGCGGGTGTGGCTGGCCGACGATGCGCAGGCCGGCCCGCGCGGCCGCGCGGTGATCGATCACTGGTTGGCGCGCACCCAGCTGCAGGCACACCACACCCGCCGCCAGCGCATGCTCGGCGAGGTGGCGCATCTGGATGAAATGCTCGCCGCCTGCGGCGACGCCGACGTGGTGGTGCTGGGGGTGGATGCCTGTCCGCTGCGCGGTTGGTTGCGGCAGCTCACCGCGTGTTTTGCGCGCGATGCGGCAATCGCCACGGCCACGCCCTGGAGCAATGTGGGCGAAGCCTGCAGCTGGCCGCGGCTGGGCGAACTCAACCCACTGCCGGACGCGCCGGAGCGGTTGGCCGCTGCCTGTGCGGCCATGCCGCCACTGCATCCGGAGCTGCCATCGGCGGTCGGGCATGCGGTGTTGTTGCGTGGCGCCGCACGGCGCAAGGCCGGCGGGCTGGATGCC
Source organism: Xanthomonas sp. NCPPB 4467 (assembly GCF_041475665.2). NCBI lineage: Bacteria > Pseudomonadati > Pseudomonadota > Gammaproteobacteria > Lysobacterales > Lysobacteraceae > Xanthomonas > Xanthomonas sp. NCPPB 4467. The sequence continues at coordinate 1,028,930 of NZ_CM191260.1, forward strand.
AGCAGTTATGGCTCCTGGTATGCCGCGCTGGTGGACCTCAGCCTGCGCATGGGCGGGCTGGGATGGCGCAACGTGTTGTGCGACACCGCCTTCGTCGCCTCCCCGCACGAGGGCCGCCCGGCCGATGGCGACATGGATGCCCTGGCCACACGCTGGCCGGCCTGGCACGCGCGTTTGGCCAACTTCCTTATGCACGACCCGCTGCGTGCGCAACGCGACCAACTGACCCAACTGCTCGCCGACCTGCCACCGCCGGACCCGCAACGCATGCTGTTCGACGCGTAGCGCAGCTGCCAAGTAGCATGCGCATCGCTAGGCGGGCGCAGCCGGTGTTCGGTGCGGCATGTAGCACGCGTACAGTGCGGGTCCTTGAGCGCTGTCCCCTGCAACCTGACGACTGCTCGCCGTGCGCTGAGTGCAGGGGTGTTGTCGGCCGCATCCTGGTGGATGCCGTCGGAAGTCCAGATCAAACGCTGAGTGGGTCGAGTGCGCGGTGCCCTCACCGCTCGAGGGACACGCCGTGCATCCGTCCATGGAGTCTCGGTGGCGGCATCCATGCCGCCACACGGTCCCGCAAGCGGCGAGGACACCGCACCAGACAGGTTGCTGGTTGCTTTGTTGAAGCCTCGCACACCGACCATCTCGACTGGTCCTTGCCCGCCCACCCTTGCGGGACCTTACGCGGCATGGATGCCGCGTAAGCGCTGACAAGGACGTACTTGCAGCGTGTCCCGCGAGGGTGTGCGGGCAAGGGCCCTGCAGCCAGGCCGCAGATCAGCCGGCCTGCAATAGACTGGCGTGACTTAGTTTTGTTAGCCCCTCAAGAAGCCGACCGCGTCGGCGCATCGGTGCGCACCACCACGTCCAGTGCGTCGTGACGCCAGGATTCGATATCCAGTTCCACCGCGCGGCCGTCTTCGGCAAAGCTGATCCGCTGCAGGCGGAAGCACGGCGTGCCGGTGGTGGACTGCAGCAGCATGGCCTGCGTCGCATCCAGCCCGGCCGGATGCATCGACACCTGCGCGCGGCTCAGGAATAGACCCAACTTTTGGTTGAACACGCTCGACAGCGAGCCGGCCAGGTCGTGTTCGAGCAGGCCCGGTGCCCACGCCGCCAGCACCACGTTGGTTTCCAGCAGCACGGCGCGGCGGTCGATCCAGCGCCGGCGTTGCAGCACAAAGACGTCTTCGTACGGGGTATCCAGACGCAACGCGGCCGCAACCGCAGCGCCTGCGGGCTGGCGGGTGGCGCTCAATAGCTCGGTGCGTGGCTTGCGTCCTTGCGCGGCCACGTACTGCATGAAGCCGGCGATGCTGGTGGGGTCGTAGCGCACGCGAGGCGCGCTGACGAACCAGCCGCGGCGGTTCTCGCGGTAGATGCGGCCTTCGGCTTCAAGGTGCTGCAAGGCTTCGCGCAGGGTGATGCGGGTGCAGCCGAAGCGCTCGGCAAGCGCGCGCTCTACCGGCAGGCGCTGGTCCGGTCCCCATTCGCCCGTGGCGATCTGCGCGGCGATGATTTCGGTGATGACGTGTTGGCGCGACGCGGTCATGCGGCGCACCGCCACTCGAAGATGCGGGCCATGGGCGAGACAATGAGAGGAAGATCGTGCATGCCGCGATGGTAAAGAAGAACGCGCACACAAACTGCGCTGTGCTTAGCGTGCCGTGGTCAGGTTCCGGTTCTGTTGGGGTTTCCAGCTGCGCCAGCCGTAGACCGCCAATGCCACGAAGCCGGCGTAAAGCAGGGCAGTGGGATACAACTCCTTGCTGACGAACACGCCGACGTAAATGCAGTCGAGCACGATCCACAACACCCAGTTGGCGATGCGCTTGCGCGCGGCCCACACGCTGGCGACCAGGCTGAAGCTGGCCAGTGCTGCATCCAGCCAGGGCAGTGCGGCATCGGTGCGGTGATGCATGTACGCACCCAGCGCAGCTGCGAACGCCGCGCCGATGCCTATGGACATCCATAGCTCCGGCTGCGGCATCGGTACGGGGCGGATACGCGTGTCCACGGTGTTGCCGCGTTGCCACTGCCACCACCCGTAGAGTTGGGTCAGCACATACACGCCTTGCAGCAGCATGTCCGAGTACAGCTTCCACTGATAGAACAGCCACGCATACAGCGCGACGGCCACGATGCCGACCGGCCAGCACCAGCGGATGCGCTGTGCGGTCAGCCACACGCCCAGCAGGTTGATCACAACGGCGATGGATTCGAGCAAAGACATGCAAGGCCTGATGGAAAGTGGAGGGCGGTGGGAGAGACGCAACCGGTGCAAAACAGTGGTGCAGTTGGAAGTGGATGCTGCGCCATGCCCCGTACCGACGTGCACTGCAAGCGCGTCAGCGCCTGCACCGCTGAGCCCCTGCCTTCAGCTGGTGCCTGCGGCCTTCAGTCAGTGCCTGAAACACGCAAACGCACAGGTGCTTTCGCTTCGACGTCCTTCCCCCGCTCGCGGACGCTTCGATGTCCTTTCCCCGCCTGCGGACGCTCCGACATCCTTCCCCCCGCCTGCGGGGGAAGGTGCCCGAAGGGCGGATGGGGGCGGCAAACCTCAAAAATCCACCTGCACGCTCAGACGCGCCGTGCGCGGCGCACCCGGAAACAGATACGCATCGCCCTGGTATTCGCCGGAATCGCGCCAGTAGCGTTTGTCGAACACGTTGTCCACGTTCAAACGCCAGGTGGTCGCCAGGCCGCCCAGTGCAGTGGCGTAACGCGCACCCAGGTTGGCCACGGTGTACGCCGGCACGCTGGCATTGCCGAGCCGGTCGGCGAACTTGCGCCCGCTGTATTGCACGCCTGCCAACACCGCCAGGCCATCGACGCCAGGCACGCTGTAGTCGGCCTGCACGCTGGCACGCAGCTTGGGCACATTGATCGCCTGATGGCCTTCGTAGTCGGCAATGTCGGTCTCTTCGGCGCGTGCGCGGATGGCGGCGACGCTGACGAACAGGCGCAGTTGCTCGGTAGCTGCGCCGTCGGCGGAGAGTTCCAGCCCGCGGTTGTGCAGCCGGCCTTGTTGCACGAACAGCAAACCTCCATCGGCCTGCGGTTGGGTGAATTGATAGGCCTGGCGGATGTCGAACAGCGCCGCGCCCAGGCGCAGGCCATCCAGTTCGAGCTTGGCGCCGGTTTCCAGCTGGTAGGCCTTGGTCGGCGGCAGGACTTCATCGGCGTTGTCGGCAAACCACGGTGCAGTGCCACCGGCGGCAAGACTCTTGGCGTAGCTGGCATACAGCGACACGTTTTGCTGCGGCTTGAACAACAGCGCGGCCTGCGGCAACACCGCATCCTTGCGGGTGCGTCGTTCCAGCAGCCCATCGCGGTCGAAGGCGCGCTCGTCCAAGCGGACAGCGCGTGCGCCGAACGCCAGTTCCCACTGCGCGCCCAGGCCGATGCGGTCGGCCAGCACCAACGCACGTTGACGGCTATCCAGGCGGCGTTGCTTGGGGTCCAGCGCCACATCGGTCTGTGCGAAAACCTCCGGGTCGCGATCGATGCTGCCGCTGCCGACGAACTCGTTGACCGAGCCAAAGCGGTCGATGGTGCGGCGTAGCCAGTCGCCGCCGATGCTCAGGTGATGCTCCAGCGCGCCGGTGACCACGTGGCCTTCGAGGGTGGCGCGCAGTTGATCGTGCACGCGGGTGTCGTCGGGGCTGCGGTAGTCGTAGACGTCGTACTCGCCTTGCGCGCTGAAGACGTTGGGCGTGGCGATGTCGGCACAGCTTGCCGCGCCGTAGCAGCCCCAGGCGAATGCGGAGAAATCGTTGATCACCGAACGGCTGCGCGACGCCTCGGCAGTGGCGCGCCAATCGTCGTTGAACTGATACGCATAGCGCAGCTGCGCGTTGAGCGAGTCCATTTCCACCGGCCGCGCCCACGGCTGATAACCGAGCAGGCGGTGCACATCGATGTCGCGCGGCACATGCGTGCCACCGAGCAATTGGTAGCCGGGCACCGAGCGTTGTTGCCGATGCTGATATTCCACATCCAGCTGCAACAACGATTGCGCACTGATCTTCCAGTCACCGGCCAGCGACAGAAAATTGCGGTAGCCGTCGGCGTGATCGACATAGCTGTCGATGTCTTCGCGTGCGGCATTCACGCGCAGGCCCAGCGTGCGCTCGGCACCGAACCAGTCGCCCAGGTCGGCGGCGACATAGCGCGAGCCCTGCTCGTCGGTACCCAGGGTCACGCTGCGCACATGCTCGGGGCGTTTGGTGCGGTAGTCGATCAACCCGGCCGGTTCGTTGACGCCCGACTGCAGCCCGGCCAGGCCCTTTAGGATCTGCACCTGCTGCTTGTTTTCCAGCGCAATCGACTGCTCGCCCACCGCGCTCAGCCCGTTGATGCGATAGCTGTTGGCGGCGTTGAGCGAATAGCCGCGCACCACGAAGTTTTCGTAATAGCCAATCGGTGCATACGCATCGCCGGCGGAGGCATCGGCGCGCAACACCTCGCTGAGCACGCGCGCCTGGCGATCGAGCAATTGCTGGCGCTCGATCACCGCGATGGAGGCCGGCGCATCGAGCAGGGGCGTTGCGCCGAAGCCGGTCAGCGCCGTGCTGCTATCGCTGCGCTCGCCCAGCACGTTGACCGTATCCAGTTGCACCGCTGACTCGCCGGGTTGCTGCTGTTGCGCCAACGCAGGCGTGGCCAGACCTAGCGCCAGGGCGAGCGTCAGCGGGCGACGGGGAAGTGCGGCTAGCGACAGACGGGACATGCACGGAACTCGCAAAGAATAGAGAGGAAAGAAACGGGGTTGCCGCTCATCGCAGTAGCGCTGCGCGCGCATGCAGATGCGCAAGCAGCGCTTGACCATCGGTGCTGGCAAACCAGTCCGCATGACCCAGCAGATAGCGGTGATAGGCGATGTCCACGTTGTCGGGCGAACGCGTGATGCCGGCGAAGTACTCGATCTCGCTCAAGGCGAAATCGGCATGCACGATCGGCAACAGGGCGGCCAGGCAGCGCAGCTGTGTGGCGCTGATTGGGCGATGCAGCGCATAGCCATCCAGCAAGGCATCGAGTTGTTGCAGGTCCGCTGGCGCACGCGCGCCGGTATCCAGCTGCAGCCACGGGATCAGGTTGCGTTCGATGGCGGTGGCCAGATCGAACAAGGCGCTGCTGCGATCGCTCAATCCGAAATCGAAGATCGCGCTGACGTCGGTGTGGCCGTGATCGGTGTTCCACAGCAGATTGGACGCATGCCAGTCGCCATGCGTCCACAGCGGCGGCATCGCACCTGGCGCAGACAGCAACGGCCAGGCGCGCGCATGCCAGGGCAGTACGTGGGTGGCCAGATCGTGCTGCCAGGAAAACTCCTGCAACGCTGCGGCCAGATGCGGCCGCGCGGGTAACGCGCGCTGCAGCGCCTGCACAGGGTCTTGCTGTGCAAACAGCCGTAGATTGGCGACCAACACGGTGGTGGAGCGCGGTGGTGCATCGAAGCCCTGCGCGGCGTGATGCAGCCGCGCGAGCGCAGCCCCTGCGGCCTGTGCGTGCGCAACGTTGGTAAACGGTGTCCACGACAAGGCATCGCGATACAGGTCGCGCCCCGCGCCGACGCGTTGCACCTCGTAGACCCACTGGTCCTGCGCGAGTGCGGTCTGGCCGTCAGCCGCGTACAGCACCTCCACCACCGGCGCGCCAGCCCAGCGCAGATGGGCCATGAAGCTGTGCTCTTCGCGCAAGGCAGCGACACTGCGCACGCTGCAGTGATGGCGCTTCACGATGACCGCGCCGGATGCGGTCTGCACGCAGGCAGCGGCGGAGAACGGACGCGCGCTGTGCCAACGCACGCCTTCGTCAGCCCCGAGCCCGGAGAACCGCTGCAGCACCTGGCGGATTTCATCCACGGTCAGTGCCGGCCAGTCGGGCAGGGCCAATTCCAGGCTCATGCCATGCACTTGATGGGTCGCGCTCATGCGCACACCCTCTGCAGACATGCCGAGCAGAGGGTGAGTGGTATAGACCAATTGCGCGAAGCCGATCCAACGGGGCCGGCACGCAGACCGGCAACAACACGGACGGCGCTGCCGGGCCGTCGTTGTCGCGCTGGCGCCATCAGGCGGTCGCGCGACATGGAGTGGAAGGGCAGCGCGAAACCGAAAGTTCGCTGGCCGTCATCTCAAGATCAAATGTGGGAGTGCCGCAAGCGGCGCCGAACCACGCCGCGTGGCGGCCGTCGGGCGCGCAGTATGCCCCGTGCCGCCGTCGGCCGCCATGCCGGGCCGTCGCTGCAATGGCGCTGCGTGGTCCCGGCACCGGATAATGGGCGGATGACTCCAGTCCAGATCGCCGCCGTCGTCGTCACCTATCAGAGCAGCAGCACCATCGATGCCTGCCTGTCGCGGCTGCGTGCGGCCGAGGGCATCAGCGAGATCCGGGTGGTCGACAACGCATCCAGCGACGACACCCTGGATGTGGTGCAACGGCATGCGCTGGCCGATGCCCGGGTGCACTTCATCGCCAACCCGGACAACCCCGGCTTTGCTACTGCCTGCAATCAAGGCGCGCGCGACTCGCAGGCGCCCTGGCTGGTCTTCATCAACCCGGATCTGATGGTCGAAGCCGACACCCTGGTGCAGCTGCGCGCGCGCGCCACCGGGCATGCCGCGGTGCTGCTGGGAGTGGAGCAGGTGGACGAACACGGCCGGCCGGATGCAGCCGTGCGTCGCCGCGACCCTGACTTCGCCGCGATGCTGCGCGCCCCGCGGGCCGCTGCCCAGCTGGCGGTGCCCGCCAATCCGTCGCTTGCCCTGCAGCCGGTGGATGCGATCTCCGGTGCCTTGATGCTGATGCAGCGCAGCCTGTTCGATCGCCTGGACGGCTGGGACGGCAGCTACCGTCTGCACGCCGAGGACCTGGACCTGTGCCGGCGCGCGCGCCAGGCCGGTGCGCTGGTCGCGGTGGCCAACGATCTGCAGGTGGTGCATGTGCGCGGCGTGTCCAGCCGCTCGCGGCCGTTCTTCGTGGAATGGCACAAGCACCGCGGGTTGTGGCGGTATTTTCGCAAGTTCGAGGCCGGCCAGCGCGGGCCGTTGACCCAGCTCGGGGTGTGGCTGGCGATCTGGACCCACGCCGCCGCTCAGGTGCCGCGATTGTTACGACAGAAATGAAATGACTGGCGTTAAATTAGTGATAAATCGGTGATGGGGAAGCGGCCGAAACTGTGATACGTTTCGCCGCGAAGTGTGACCTAGTCCGTGCTTCCTGTCCCTAACGGGTCCCCCATCAGGAATCGTACAAATGTCTTTACAGAACGACCCGCGCTCGCGGGTACGTCCGTCGTGCCTTACCTGCGTGCAGTCCAGCCCGGTTGCCACATCGTCTATTCCGCCCCCTAACACCCGCCGCCTGTCGGTGGCCGCGGTGTCTGCACTCGCCTTGAGTTGCGCGCTGGCCGCGTTGCCGGGGAGCGCCATCGCCGGTGCCTGGACCCAGCCGCAGGGCGATACGTTAGTGATCGTCAAGGCGCTGCATAGCGATGGGCGTGGCTGGTTCGACGACAGTCACCACCGCACGACCTTCGGCGACGGCCAGCAATTCGATGGCAACGGTCGCAGTCGCCAGGACCAGCTCAACGTCTATGTCGAGCATGGCCTGACCGATAAGCTCAGCGTCATCGGCAATTTCTATTTCAACGACATCGGTTTCAGCAACCACGATGCCGTCAACGGTCGGCAGCGGACCACGACCACCGGCTTTGCCGATCAGGAAATCGGCCTGCGCTATGCGCTGCCGAGCGCGCAGCACGATGTGTGGCGCAGCTCGGTGCAGGCGCTGGTCAGCATCCCGGCGTATGGCCGCAGCAAGACCTATCACCCGAATAATCCCGAGGCGAATTCCGATCCTGCGCTTGGCCTGGGCGACTATGGCCTGGAGCTGCGTTACAGCCGCGGCCGCGGTTACACGCTGGGCGGGCGCAACGGCTACGTCGATCTGGGCGGCGCAGTGCGCCTGCGCGGCAGTGCTGCCTCCGACGAAGTGCGGGTGGATGCGTCCACCGGTCTGAGCCTGACTCCGAGCTGGCTGCTGCTGGGCGAGCTCAACGTGATCCAGGGCCTGGGCAACGGACGTAGCAACTTTGATGTCCCCGGCTCTGCTGGCGGCGTTGGCTTCGTCGCCACCGGCACCAACTACGACCTCACCAAGCTGCAGCTGTCGACGCTGTACACCGCGCCGGGCGGCAGCCAGTGGCAGCTGGGATACCAGCAGCCGGTGATGGGCCGCAACACCGGTGCCGCAGGCGGGCCGTTCGTGGCCGCCTGGTGGCGGTTCTGAGGACGCCACGACAATGACGGTCACCTGCGACGAAATGGACGCGCTGGGACGGGCGCCGGACATCGGCCGCGAACGCGGTCTGTTGGGTCGCGCGCTGGTGACGGCAGGCGTCATCAGCGACGAACAGCTGCGCTCGGCGCTGGCGTTGCAGCAGCGCTGGAATTCGCGTCTGGGCGATGTGATCCTGGCCCAGCGCGGCGTGCCGGCGCAGCGCTTCTACGCCATCGTTGCCGCGCACTTCGGGCTGGAGTTCATCGATCTGGTGCAACAGCCGCCGGACGCCGAGCTGCTCACCGCCGGCGATCTCGATAGCTACGCGCAGCGTCTGCTGCTGCCGTGGCGTCGCGAGGACGGTGTGCTGGTACTGGCGGTGGCCGATCCCGACCCGGCGGTGTTCGCCTGGGCGCGCGCGCACTACGGCGAAGACGTGCGCTTTGTCGGCACCGCCAAGTTCGATGTGATCTGGAGCCTGCAGCGCTACGCCGACGAGCAGCTCACCGACAACGCGCTGAACCTGCTCGCCTCGCACGCACCGACCTACTCGGCGCGCCAGGTGGTCACGCGTGGGCAGAAGTTCACCTTGTGGGCGATCGCGGCGGTGTTGCTGATCGCGATGGTGCTGTTCCCGGTGCCTGCGCTGATCACCGTCAACGTGCTGGTGGCGCTCGGCTTTTTGGCGACGTTCGGTTTGAAGCTGTTGCTGGTGTGGTTCGGTTCGCGCCACCGCATCGACATCAAGGTGACCGAAGACGAAGTAGCCGCGCTGCGCGACGACGACTTGCCGGTCTACACCGTGCTGGTGCCGATGTACAAGGAACCGGAGGTGTTGCCGATCCTGGCCAACGCGCTACGCAAGCTGGATTACCCGATCAGCAAGCTCGACGTGAAGCTGGTGCTGGAAGCCGACGACTTCGAGACCATCGACGCGGCCAAGAAACTCGGCCTGGAAGCGTTCTTCGAAATCATTCGGGTGCCGCCGTCGCAGCCCAAGACCAAGCCCAAGGCCTGCAACTACGCGCTGCATTTCGCGCGCGGCGAACTGCTCACCATCTACGACGCCGAAGACAAGCCCGAGCCGGATCAGCTCAAGCGCGTGGTGGCCGCCTTCCGCAAGGCGGAAAAGGATGTGGTGTGCATCCAGGCGCGGCTGAACTACTACAACGCCGACGAAAACTGGCTGACGCGGATGTTCACGCTGGAGTACACGCTCTGGTTCGACTTCTACCTGCCGGCGCTGGAATACCTGCGCATCCCGATTCCGCTGGGCGGTACCTCCAATCACTTCCGTCTGGACGTGTTGCGCCAAGTGCGCGCGTGGGACCCGTACAACGTCACCGAAGACGCCGACCTGGGCGTGCGGCTGATCCAGAACGGCTACCGCGTCAACGTGGTCAATTCCACCACGTTCGAAGAAGCCAACGTCAGCATTCCCAACTGGATCCGGCAGCGCTCGCGCTGGCTCAAGGGCTACATGCAGACCTGGCTGGTGCATATGCGCGACCCGGTGCATCTGTATCGCAGCACCGGGTTCAAGGGGTTCTGGGGCTTTCAGTTCTTTATCGGCGGCGGATTTTTCACCGCGCTGGGCGTGCCGGTCTTGTGGGCGCTGTATGCGGTGTGGATGGTCACCGGTACCACCATGTTCGAACGGTTCTTCCCGCCGTGGCTTGCCGCGGTCTCGCTGGTCAATCTGCTGCTGGCCAATGCGTTCTTCATCTACATCACGCTGGTGGCCGCGTTCAAACGCGACTACTTCAAGTTGGCGCCGTACGCGCTGACGGTGCCGTTTTACTGGGCGTTGCAATCGATCGCCGCCTACAAGGGTCTCTGGCAGCTGATCCACAATCCGTTCTATTGGGAGAAGACCACGCATGGCATCAGCAAGCATTCGGAAAACGAACGCCGCGCCGCACTCGAAGAGTGAGCCGGTCGCGCGTCGCGACAGCGGCTTGCCGGCGTTTCTGGTGGCCGTGGTGGCGCTGTCGCTGCTGAGCCAGCCGTTGTTGGTGCAGTCGATGGGCGGTGTTGCACCGACCAGCGCGCCCGGCGTCGGTGTGCCGGCCAGCGGCCTGCTGGCCTGGGCCGTCGATCTGGCGTTGCACCGTTGGGATCTGCCGTTTCAGGTGTGGCCGTTTTTGGCGGTGGCTGCCAACGCCTTGTTCCTGTCGCTGCTATGGCGCGATCTGGCCGGCGTGTTCGGGCGTGGCTGGGCCAGCGGGCTGACCCTGCTGGTGGGCTGCAACCCGCTGTTCCTGCTGCCGATCGCCGCCGGCGGCAGCCAGGCGGTGGGCCTGCTGGCGTTCTACGGCTTGTGCCGCACGCTGCGCCGCCTGCAGGCGCCGGTGGAGGCCTTCACCTATCTGCGTATCGCCGGGTGGTTGTGCATCTTGCTGTGCCTGGATCTGCAGACATTGGCGTTGTCGACCATGGTCGCGCCGTGGCTGCTGCTGGTGATGCCGCCGCAGATGTTGCGCAAGGCGCCGGGCTCGTTCTACCTGGTGTGCTATCTGCCGTTCGCGTTTCTGGTCGGCATGTGGGCCTACGTCAATCTGACCGTGTTCAATGCGCCGTGGCCGACCCTGTCGAGCATCTCGCAAGGGGCCAGTCCGCTGCCGTTGCCGCTGGCCGCACAGGCCGAAGGCTGGTTGCCGGCGGTGCGTTGGAGCGTGGCGGCGCTGGCCTGCTTCCCGGTGTTGGCGTTGGTGATGCGTGCGCGCAACGGTGCGCTGGCGCGTGGCGTGGTGGCCAGCGTCGGCACGGTGATCTGCGCGGCCGCGCTGTCGTTTGCGTTCGGCTGGGCGGGCTTCGATGCCTTGCTGCTGCTGTGGGTGCCGGCAGCCTTGTTGCTGCGCGCCTTGCAGGCCGACCAGCGCAGCCAGGCAGCCGGGTTGTTGCTGCTCGGCCTGATCGGCGCGGCCTGGGTACAACCGCAGGGCTGGGGTAGCTGGATGCGTACAGCGCCTGCCGATGCGCAGTCGCTGCTGCAGGGCGACGCGGTGGTCATGGCCGCACCGGTGTCGCTGCCGGTCGCGCGTGTGGCGACCCCTGCGGCGGCGGATACGCTGACGCCGTTTGTTGAGGCGGATGCCGCGATCAAGACGCACGTGCCCGCGCAGATGCGCGCCGCCGCCACGTCAACCGGCTCTGCAACCGCGACCGCGCTGCAGCCGGACGTGGCTAACGCAGCGCTGCGTACCGGCACCTGCGTGCAGGGCACGGCAGCGTCGACCACCGAGGTGTCTGGCGCATGTGCAAACGCGTTCTAATCCTCGCAGCGTTGCTTGCCGTGTGCCTGCTGGCCAACGGATGCAACGCGGCCGCGCCGATGTGGATGGGTGCCAACGTCAAGGTCTCGGCCAATGCGCCATGGGAAAGCGCTGCTGCTGCGCAGTCGCTTGATGCGTTGGCCGGCACCGGTGCGCGCAAGGCGCTGCTGGTGGCCTTCGTCTGGCAGGCGAACCCGCAATCGAACGACCCGGTGCTGGGCAGCGACAGCAGCCTGGAGGCCATGCGCGCTGCGCTGCGTCAGAGCCATCGGTCCGGCCTGCAGCCCACGCTCAAGGTGCATGTGTGGGTGCCTGGCCACTGGGCCGGCGAGGTGGCGCCCGCCGACCAGGCAGCCTGGTTTGCCGCATATCAAAAAGCGCTGCTGCCGTTGGCACAGCTGGCGGAAGACGAACACGCCGAAGCGTTGGTGGTCGGTACCGAACTGCGCAAGCTGCAGGACGCGCCGCAATGGCCTGCGTTGGTCGCGGCGGTGCGTAAGGTCTATCGCGGCAAGCTGTTGTATGTGGCCGATGGGATGGAGCATGCAGAAACCTTCCATTACTGGTCGCTGTTCGATGGGGTCGGCACCAGCCTGTACCCGCGTCTGTCCGACGCTGCCGGCGCGCGCGCGACCGAGATGAATGCCGCCGCGCAACGTCTGCAGGACCTGGGGCAGCGCGTGGGCAAGCCGGTGTGGGTGGCCGAGCTGGGCCTGCGCTCGGCACGCGGCAGCCTGGCCGCACCGTGGGAAAGCCCGGAGCAACGCACCGCCGCGGTGGATACCCGCCTGCAGCTGCAGGTGCTGCAGCAGTGGCGAAAGGTGTTACAGGCGCACGGCGTGGACGGCATCGGGCTGTGGTGCTGGTACACCGACCCCGCCGCCGGTGGCCCGGGCGATAGCGACTTCACCGTGCAGGGCAAGCCGGCACAGCAGGTGCTGGCGCGTTGATGCGCTGACGCGTGGCCGTGCGGCCGTGCTCGGCGCCATGGCAGCACGGCCGTTGTGTGGGTGGTCACCACTCGTTGCGTGTGCTCAGGTGTTGCATCTGTGGTCGGGGATCTGCGCTCTGCGGCGTTGCGGCCACTGCAGATGCCCGCAAAAATTCGACGAGGCCCCCGCGCTTGAGCGCAGGGCCAGAGCCGCGGCCGGCGGCCGGGTCACGCCCACTTGCACGCGCGGCCACTGCCGCTGCGGGCATAATCCGGCGGCATGATCATCCATTCCCTGCTCGACACCGACCTGTACAAATTCACCATGATGCAGGCGGTGCTGCATCAGCACCCGGCCGCGCAGGTCGATTACCGCTTCAAGTGCCGCACGCCCGGCGTGGATCTGGCGCAGTTCATCGATGAGATCTCGCGCGAGATCGATGCCCTGTGCCGGCTGCGCTTGCGCGAGGACGAGGTGGACTATCTGCGCAGCCTGCGTTTCATCAAACCGGACTTCGCCGACTTTCTGGGGCTGTTCCATCTGGACCGCAAGTACGTCCAGCTGTCGGCATCGACCACCCAACCGGGCGAGATCGAGCTGACCATCCGCGGCCCGTGGCTACACACCATCCTGTTCGAAGTGCCGCTGCTGGCGATCATCAACGAGGTGTGGTTCCGCAATACTTCCGAGCCGGATTTCGAAGAGGGCCGCAGCCGTCTGCACGCCAAGGTGAGCAGCCTGCGCGACATGCCGGCCGGCTGCAAGATCGCCGACTACGGCACCCGTCGCCGCTATTCGCGGCACTGGCATGGCGAGCTGCTGCCGCTGCTGCGCGATGGCCTGGGCGACCAATTCGTGGGCACCAGCAACGTGTATTTCGCCAAGCACTACGGGCTGACCCCGCTCGGCACCATGGCGCACGAATACCTGCAGGCGTTCCAGGCGCTGGGGCCGCGGCTGCGCGACAGCCAGGTCGCCGCGCTGGAATCGTGGGCGCGCGAATACCGCGGCGATCTGGGCATTGCGCTATCGGACATCGTGGGACTGGACGCATTCCTGCGCGATTTCGACCTGTATTTCTGCAAGCTGTTCGACGGCATGCGGCACGACTCCGGCGACCCGTTCGAATGGGGCGAGCGGGTGATCGCGCATCTGGAAGCCCACCGCATCGATCCCAGGACCAAGGTGCTGGTCTTCAGCGACGGCCTCAACATCGACAAGGTGATGCGCCTGTACGCGCACTTCCACACCCGCTGCCGGCTGGCCTTCGGGGTGGGCACCAGCCTCACCAACGATCTGGGGCCGACGCCGCTGCAGATCGTCATCAAGATGGTCCGCTGCAACGGCCAGCCGGTGGCCAAGCTCAGCGATTCGCCGGGCAAGAGCATGTGCGAGGACGTCGGCTACCTGCGTTATCTGCGCGATGTGTTCGGTCTGCCGCCGATGCCTGAAGGCGCGTGACCGGTGGCGGTAGTGATTGACGCAGGCCGGCAGTAGCTGCCGAAAAGTGCGGGCAGCTGTCAGGGAATGCCCGGAAAAGTGAGAGACATCGCTCAATCGCTAGTTGGCAAACGTTAACATTGGCATCACGCTTGCATCACTTTTAGTGCAACCGTCGTCTGTGACGTCCCTCTCTCGCGAAGCCTGTTGAATGCCTGCACTGGACCCCTTGTCGCTGTACCGCACGCGGAGCTGCTCCCGGCAGTGGCTGGGTTTTGTGCGGGCGATGGCCGAGGAGTTCGGCGCCGAGCTGCCCGAGCACGACCTGGCCACCTTGATGGCCCGGATCGGCCGCCGCTTCGCGCGCGAGCACAGGCTGACGTCCTGCACCGCGCTGGACGAGGTGCAACAGGCCGCCAATGCGATCTGGGATAGCTGCGACTGGGGCCAGTGCACGATGGACGAACACGCCGACCATGTGCAGATCCGGCACGGCGGTGCGCCGTTGAGTCTGGCGCTGGACGGGGCTGCCTGGAGCGACGGGTTCCTGCAAGGGGTCTACGAAGGGTGGTTCCAGCAATTGGGGATGCTGGCAGGCCTGGCGGTGCAGACCGCGCCGGCCGATACCGTCGATCTGCGCCTGTTTGTCTTGGCGCGGACGGCATGACCATGTGCGATCGGGCAAGGGGAGTGTGATGGCACCGAAGAACACCAAGAACGCGCCGGGGCACGACGATGTCTCGGGCCTGTTCGCGCGTCTGGGGACGCAGGCGAGCGAGGGATATCACGATTTTGCCTACACCCAGCTGCCGCCGCGCCAACCGGGCGTGACGCCCGCCGAGGCGCCGGCAACGCTGCAGACCGCGCCGGTTGCGCTGGAGGCTGTGGTCGCGCCGGTGCAGGTAGTGGCAGTGGCAGCAACCTCAGCAATAGCAACGTCAGCTGCAGCGGCCACATCAGGCGCGTCGTCTGCTGCCCAGCCGTCGTCCGCCATGCACGCAGCAGCGCTTACCGACCAGACAGCGAACGTATCGCTCGACGATGCGCTGGCGCCGCTACGCAAATTGCGCCAGCGCGATGAGCCTGGCACGCGCGGGCTGCCGTCGCTGGAGCGGCCGGCGCAGACGCCGCTGGAACAGCTGTTCCAGCGCCTGCTGCAGGCCGACGCGCGCAGCGCTGCGCACAGCCCGCTGCAGCGCCTGCGCTCGCGTTGAGCGCTCCCTTCCGTGAGGCCCGGCAAGCGCGTGATGCGTTTGCCGCTGCGTTGCCGCACGTCTGCCACGTTCCCAGGATTGCCCGATGACCACTTCCCGCCTTCGTTCCGCATCACCATTGCCCACGCTGGCAACCTGGGCGCTGTGGTTGCTGGGCGCGTTGCTGCTGGTGTTCGTGGTGGCAGTGCCGATGGATGTCACCCAGCAGCTGGTGTTCTCCGGCGTGCTGTTCGCAGTGGCGCTGGCGGTGCGCAACCGTGGCGGGCGGGTGGTCATCCTGATGATGATGGGGATGTCGCTGGCAGTGTCGTGCCGCTACATCTGGTGGCGCATGACCCAGACCATGGGCGTGGGCAGCGCGGTGGATTTCATCCTCGGCCTGGGCCTGCTCGGTGCGGAGCTGTATGCGTTCGTGATCCTGGTACTGGGCTATTTTCAGGTGCTGTGGCCGCTCAATCGCAAGCCGGTGCCGTTGCCAGCCGATCAGAGCCTGTGGCCGAGCGTGGACGTGTTCATTCCCACCTACAACGAGCCGTTGTCGGTGGTGCGCACCACCGTGCTGGCCGCCAGCGTGATCGATTGGCCGGCCGGCAAGATCACCATCCATCTGCTCGATGACGGCCGCCGCGACGAGTTTCGCGAGTTCTGTGCAGAGGTCGGCATCAACTACGTCACCCGCACCAACAACGCGCACGCCAAGGCCGGCAACATCAACGCCGCCTTGAAAAAATGCAGCGGCGAATACGTGGCCATCTTCGATTGCGACCACATCCCGACCCGCTCGTTCCTGCAGGTGGCGATGGGCTGGTTTTTGCGCGATACCAAGCTGGCGCTGGTGCAGATGCCGCACTATTTCTTTTCGCCGGACCCGTTCGAGCGCAACCTCGATACGCATGGCAAGGTGCCCAACGAAGGCGAGCTGTTCTACGGCCTGTTGCAGGATGGCAACGACCAATGGAATGCCACGTTCTTCTGCGGTTCGTGCGCGGTGATCAAGCGCACCGCGCTGGAAGAGGTTGGCGGGGTGGCGGTGGAAACCGTCACCGAAGATGCGCACACCGCGCTCAAGTTGCAGCGTCGCGGCTATCGCACCGCATATCTGGCAGTGCCGCAGGCAGCGGGTCTGGCCACCGAGAGCCTGTCCGGGCATGTGGCGCAGCGCATCCGCTGGGCGCGCGGCATGGCGCAGATCGCGCGCATCGACAATCCGTTGCTCGGCCGCGGGCTCAAGCTGTCGCAGCGGCTGTGCTATCTCAACGCGATGCTGCATTTCTTCTACGGCTTGCCGCGCATCATCTATCTCACCGCACCGCTGGCGTATCTGTTCTTCGGCGCGCATGTGATCCAGGCGTCGGCATTGATGATCCTGGCCTACGCGCTGCCGCACATCCTGCAGGCCAATCTGACCAATCTGCGTGTGCAGAGCCGCTTCCGGCATTTGCTGTGGAACGAGGTCTACGAGACCACGCTGGCCTGGTACATCTTCCGCCCGACGCTGGTGGCCTTGCTCAATCCCAAGCTCGGCAAGTTCAACGTTACGCCCAAGGGCGGGCTGGTGGCGCGCAGTTATTTCGATGCGCAGATCGCCAAGCCGTATCTGTTCCTGCTGCTACTCAACGTGGCCGGCGTGGTGGCCGGCGTGCTGCGGCTGGTCTATGTCGGCGGCAGCGGCGAGCAGCAGACGATCTGGTTCAACCTGGCCTGGACGCTCTACAACATGGTGCTGCTGGGCGCCACGATCGCCACCGCCAGCGAAACCCGCCAGGTGCGCAGCGCGCACCGGGTGCCGCTGGATGTCCCGGTCACTCTGTACCTGCCCGACGGCGGCGCGCTGGCCTGCCGCTCGGTGAATTTTTCCACCGGCGGCATGGCGATCAAGCTCGCGCAACCGCAGCCGATCGAACCCGGCTCGGCGGTGCAGATCGGGCTCAGTCATCGCGGTGTGGAGCAGACCTTGCCGGCCGTGGTGCGGCAGGACCGCGATGGTCAGGTCAGCATCCAGTTCACGCAGATGTCGATGGAACAGGAACGCTGGCTGGTGGCGTCCACCTTTGCGCGTGCCGATATCTGGTTGTCGCAATGGGGCCAGCACGATCGCGATTCGTTCTGGCGCTCGATGGGCCAGGTGCTGGCCGCCAGTGCGCGCGGATTCGGGCGCCTGGGTCGGCATATGGTGGACAGCACGCGCCAGGGCTTCCGCCCGGCGCGCGCGGTGGATCTGGAGTCGTGAGCGTGATGCATGGTGTTTCCCTTTTCTCTGCCAAGAAGCAACTGATGCGAATGTCCCCGGCCGTGTTGACCTGCGCGCTCACGCTTCTGGCCGGTCTGGCGCAGGCGCAACAGACCGCGCCCGCCGCGCCTGCCGACGCCGCTGCAACCGCAATGGCACCTGCCACGCCCGCACCGCTGCCGGCTGGCAGTGCGCGCGTGGCCACGCTGCGCGATCTGGGGATCGATTACGAAATCACCTTGCGCGGCGTGCAGGGCAGTGCCGGCGTGCCCTTCAGTGTGCGCAGCGACGAGATCGTCACCGCTGCCACGCTCAATCTGAAATACAGCTACTCGCCGTCGCTGCTGCCGGACCTGTCGCACGTCAAAGTCACCATCAACGGCGTGACCGTTGCGACCTTGCCCACCGACAAAGCCAACGCCGGCAAGTTGTTGTCGGCCGATCTGCCGGTCGACCCGCGGCTGATCACCGACTACAACCAGCTCAACCTGCAACTCATCGGGCATTACACGCGCGAGTGCGAAGACCCTGACCACAGCAGCCTGTGGGCGAATGTGGATGCGGCCACCAGCCTGTCGTTGACCACCACGCCGCTGGCGCTGGCCAATAACCTGGCGCTGCTGCCGGTGCCGTTTTTCGATGTGCGCGATACGCGGCGGCTGGAGCTGCCGTTCTATTTCCCGCAGCAGCCGGACATGGCCACGTTGCAGGCGGCCGGCACGGTGGCGTCGTGGTTTGGCACCCTGGCCGGCTATCGCGGCGCGGTGTTCCCTGCCTCGACCAGCAGCTTGCCGGCGACCGGCAATGCCGTGGTGTTCGCCACGCCCACTACCTTGCCTGCGCAGTTCGCCACTGCCGACAGCGGCGTGGCCGATATCCGCGGGCCGACGGTTGCGGTGGTGGTCAACCCGACCGATCCCAACGGCAAGCTGCTGCTGGTGCTCGGCCGCAACACCGACGATCTGCAACGCGCGGCCACCGCGCTGGCGCTGCGCGCGCCGCTGACCGGTGCGGTGGCGCGGATCGGCGAGATGTCCGCGCCGACGCCGCGTCGGCCCTACGACGCGCCCAAATGGATTTCCAGCGAGCATCCGGTGCGTTTCGGCGACCTGGTCACCCAGGCCGGCGCGCTCAACGTCACCGGTTATCACCCGGACCTGATCCGGGTCGGTCTGCAGCTGCCGCCGGACCTGTTCGTGTGGGAGCGCGACGGCATTCCGGTGGCGCTGAAATACCGCTATACGCTGCCGGAAGAGGACAACAAGTCCGCGCTCAACGTCAGCATCAACGAATCGTTCGTGACCACCTTGCCGCTGACCGGCCGCCCGTTCGCCGAGTCCACGCCGATGCGCTGGTGGAACAGCCTGGGCACGCGCGGCAGCATGCCGGTGCATCAGGATCTGAAACTGCCGGTGGGCGCGTTTTCGGCCAATAGCCAGCTGCGCTTCCACTTCTTTTTCGATCGCCCGCAAGGCGAGGCCTGCAAGAACACCTTCCCGGATGTGTCCGGCGCCATCGATGCCGATTCCACCATCGACCTGAGCGGTTTCGACCACTACATGGCGATGCCGAATCTGGCTGCGTTCGCCAATGCCGGCTACCCGTTCACGCGGCTGGCCGATCTGTCCGAATCGGCGATCGTGCTGCCCAATAATCCAGGCGACCAGGATCTGGGCAATGTGCTGACCTTGCTCGGCCGGTTCGGTGCGTCCACCGGCTACCCGGCGTTGCATGCGCAGATCATCGCCGCCAGCGCGGTGCAGCAACACGCCGATCGCGATCTGTTGCTGCTGGGCAGCGCCGAGTCGCAGCCGCTGTTCAAGCAATGGCGTGCGCAGCTGCCGGTGGGCCAGGATGGGCAGAACCGCCGCATCGGCCTGACCGATTGGCTGTTCGGAAAACTGCCCGGCTTCCTGTCCTTCGACGCGCGCCGTACCGACCTGCCGACCACCACCGACATCGCGTTGCAGCCGCAGCCCGACGACGTGCTGCTGATGGGCTTCGAATCGCCGTTGAAATCCGGCCGCAGCGTGGTCGCGTTTCAGACCGAAGACCCGGCCAACATGAATCGCCTGTTCAATGCCTGGTTCGACCCGGCCTTGCTCAAGGATTTCCAGGGCAGCGTGGTGTTGCTGCAGCAGAAGAAGGTCACCAGCCTGGTCGGTAACCAGACCTATTACGTGGGCCACTTGCCGCTGCCGACCTGGCTGCGCTGGTACTTCTCGCATCACCCGGTGTGGCTGGCCCTGACCGTGGTGCTGCTGGCATTGCTGCTGGCCCTGGCCGCGCGCGTGCTGTTGCGCCGGCACACCGCCGAGCGCCTCAACGACGGCCACGGCGCATGAACGCGCGCGCGCGCGGCAATGGCATGACGCGCCGCCGCCTGCTGCGCGCAGGCGCACTGGCATCGCTGGCCGCGCTGTTGCCGGCCGGCGCGACGGCAGCGCCGGCACAGTGCGGCGCCTGGCCGCTGTGGAATGCGTTCGTGTCCAAGCACATCCAGCCCGATGGCCGGGTGGTGGACTTCCTCAACGCCGATCAACGCTCCACCTCCGAAGGCCAGTCGTACGCGCTGTTTTTCGCGCTGGTGGCCAACGACCAGGTGCTGTTCGACAAGGTGCTGGGCTGGACCAGGCACAACCTGTGCGGCGGCCGCCCGGATCTCAATTTGCCGGCCTGGTTGTGGGGCCGCGATGGCAGCGGCGAGTGGCGCGTGCTCGATGCCAACACCGCCAGCGATGGCGAGCTGTGGATCGCCTACGCCTTGCTGGAAGCCGGCCGGCTGTGGAACCGCCCCGGTTACGGCAAGGCCGGCCAGCAGATCCTGCAACTGATGCGCACGCAGGAAGTGGCGGCGCTGCCCGGCCTGGGGCCGATGTTGTTGCCCGGCCGCAGCGGATTTGTCGAGCCGGGCCGCTGGACGCTCAATCCCAGTTATCTGCCGATCCAGGTGTTGCGGCGCTGTGCCAACGCCGACCCTAAGGGGCCGTGGGCGGCGATCGCCGCCAACGCCGCGCGCGTGCTGCACGACAGTGCGCCGGTCGGCTTTGCGCCGGATTGGACGCTGTGGGACGGCAAGGCCTTCGGCGCCGATCCAAAGCGCGGCAATCTCGGCAGTTACGATGCCATCCGCGTGTATCTGTGGGCCGGCATGCTGGACGCCGGCGAGCCGCTGCGCGCCAAGTTGCTGCAGGATTTGTCCGGCCCGTCCGACCTGCTCGCCGCGGGCACCGGCTTTGCCGAAAAGATCGACACCGCGCGCGGCGTGGGCACCGGCGCCGTGCCGGTGGGCTTTTCCGCCGCGTTGTTGCCGTACCTGAGCGCGCTGCGGCAGCCCGCGCTGCTCAAGGCGCAGGCGCAGCGGATTCCACTCGCCGCCACACCGGCTGCCGCCGCGCTGCCGTATTTCGAACGCACGCTGGCCCTGTTCGGACAGGGCTGGCTTGAGAACCGCTACCGCTTTGCCGCAGACGGGCGCCTGCTGCCCGCCTGGAGAACGCCTGCATGCTCCGCAAAAACCTGACCCCGCTCTACCTCGCCGGCATGATCGACCTGTGCCTGCTCGTCTCACCGGTGCACGCGCAGACCAGCGCGACCCAGCAACTGGTCGGGCAGGGCAATTACTGGCACGACCAGGGACGCGACGATCTGGCCGCCGACACCTGGAAAAAGCTGCTCGGCATCGACCCGGACCAGCCCGACGCCTTGCTTGGCCTGGCGCAGATCGATCTGGCGCAGGGCCGTCAGTCGGAGGCGCGCAAGCGTCTGCAGCAGCTCGAAGCCGCACATCCGCAATCGCCGCAGGCGCAGCGCCTGCGCGTGGCGATCGGTGCGCGCGGCAGCGCCACTGCCGGCGAAGATCCCAACCTGCGCAACGCACGCCGCTCCGCCGCGGCCGGGCGTTATGTGGAAGCTGCGCGCAGCTACGAGGCCGTGTTTGCCGGCAAGGCGCCGCCGCCGACGCTTGCGCTGGAGTACTACCAATCGCTGGCCGGCACGCCGACCGGTTGGGAGCGTGCGCGCGATGGTCTGCGCACGCTGCAGGCCAGCGACCCGGCCAACCCGTCCGTGCAGCTGGCGCTGGCCCAGGTGTTGAGCTATCGCGAACCCACCCGTCGCGAAGGCATCGCGCAATTGCGCACGCTGGCCCAACGCGCCGATGTGGGCGGCCCGGCGCGCACCAGCTGGCGCCAGGCGCTGCTGTGGCTCAACGCCAGCACCGCCGATGCACCGCTGTATCAGGCATTTCTGGCCGGTACCCCCGCCGATGCGGAAGTGACCGCCAAACTCGCTCAATTGCGCGAACAACGCACGGCCGCTGCCGCTGCGCCCGCCGATCCCAACGGCATCGCGCTGGCCGAGGGCTTTCGCGCGCTCAATGCCGGCACTCTGAGCGCGGCCGAACAGCGCTTCACACAGGTACTGCGCGCCCGTGCGCGCGACCCGGACGCATTAGGCGGCCTGGGCTCGGTGCGGCTGCGTCAGCAACGCTTTGCCGAAGCGCAGGAACTGCTGCGCCCGGCCGCTGCCAGCAATGGCAAATGGAAAGGTGCGCTGGACAGCGCGCGCTACTGGCAACAGCTGCAGCAGGCCGAGGCCGCACGCGCACGCGGTGACATCGCGCAGGCACGCCAGCTGGTGGAGCAGTCGGTGCAGTTGTTGCCCAACGAGCCGGCCGGCCATGCCGCGCTGGGCGGTCTGCAAAGCGCCAGCGACCCGGTTGCGGCCGAAGCCAGTTATCGCAAGGCGCTGTCGCGCGATGCCGATAATGCCGGCGCCTTGCAGGGTCTGGTCGGGCTATACAGCCGTCAGGGCCGCATGTCCGAAGCCAGCGAATTGTTCAATCGCCTGCCGGCCGCCGAGCGCGCCAAATCCGGTGGCGAAGCCTTGTTGCGTTCCAATGTGCAGCGCGCCCGCGCGCGGCAATCGCTGGAGGCCGGCGATACGGTCAGCGCGCAGGCCGAGCTGGAAGCGGCCATGGTCGAACGCCCCGGCGATGCCTGGATTCGCCTGGATCTGGCCCGCCTGTACCAACAGGCCGGCCGCCCCGATCAGGCGCGCAGCGTCATGGATGGCCTGCTTGCCGTGCACGGCGACCAACCCGAAGCGCTGCACGCCAACGCCTTGCTCGCACAAGAAAGCGGCGACTGGCAGGTCGCGTACGACAGTCTGGATCGGATCCCTGCCGCAGCGCGTACGCCGGAGATGACCCAGCTGCGCACCAACGCCTGGATCGAACTGCAGGCGCGTCAGGCGCGGTTGCTGTTGGAGCAGGGCAGGGTGGGCGAGGCGCAGCAGTTGCTCGCACGTACCGAAACCGCCCTGGGCAACCAACTCGACGATCCGCAATTGCTGGCCGCCCTGGCCGGCGCGCATGCCGACGCCGGCAATGCCTCGCGCGCGCTGGTGCTGGCGCAGCGGCTGGTCACCGGCGCCAATCCGCGCACCGAAGACCGCCTGCAATATGCCGGTGTGCTACTGCGTGCGCGTCAGGACGCCGAGTTGTCGGCGGTGCTGCGCCAGCTGCAATCCACCACCATGACGCCGGAACAATTGCGTCGCTATCAAAACTTGCGCAGCGCCTACACGCTGCGCCAGGTGGATGCCTTGCGCGAGCTCGGCAATCTGGAAGGTGCCTACGACGCGTTGTCGCCGATCCTGGCCCAGCAACCGGACAACCGCGACGCCCAGGCGGCATTGGCACGGCTGTATGCCGCCGCCGGCGATCAGCGCCAGGCGCTGGCGATCTATCAGCAGATCCTGCAGCGCCACCCCAACGATCTGGACACACTCACCGCCGCGGCTAACAGCGCCGCCGCGCAATCGGATCTGCGTAACGCCGAGAGTTATCTGCAGCGCGCGCTGGCGCAGGCGCCGGAATCGCCGGACGTGCTCGCCGCCGCCGGCCGCGTGTATCGCAGCGCAGGCAAGAACCGCAAGGCCGAGCAGTATTTCCGCGCATCGCTGGCCGCGCAGCAGCGCCAGGCCGGTCAGCTCGACAACGGCCTGCCGGGCGCACGTGGCCCGGCGGTAGTCGCCTCGGCCGGCCGGCCGCTCAATCCGTTCTCCGGCATGACCGGCGCCATGCCGCGCTCGCCGGCGGTGCTGTCCGAGCGCATGCCGGCGGGTAACGCATTTGCCGATGTCGCACTCGACTCGCCGGCCGCCACCCAACCGGCAACTGCACGCTTCGCCACCGCCGCAGCCGTCGATGCCTACACCGGCAACCCGGTCGATACGCTGCCGCAGCCGGTAAGCGCCAGCGCCGCACCCTCGTTGTTGCCGGCGCCCAACAGCCGCACCCGCCTGCCCACACGCAGCGCTCCCGCGTTCGTGCCGGACAACACCGCTCCTTCGCGTAGCGTTGCCGCGCAAGAAACGCGCGCGCCCAGCAGCGGCAACAGCGTGCTCGACGAACTGCGCGCCGTGCAATCGGAAAACAGCGACAACCTCGCCGGTGGCGCGTTGTATCGTTCGCGCGATGGCGAGGACGGCCTTGGCCGGCTGGACGACATCGAAATGCCGGTACAGGCCGATTTCGCGGTGGGCGAAGGCAAGCTCGGCGTCACGCTGACGCCCACCGTGGTGGATGCCGGCACGCTGACCACCGATTACGCCACCGCCAGCCGCTTCGGCGCCGGCCCGCAGACGGCAGTCAACGACGCGCTTGCCGCCGACCGCAGCCCGATCGACACGCTGACCAACTCGTCGGTGTATCAGTTGCTCGCCACCCAGGGCGACAATGTCGCCACACGCGAACGCCTGCGCCGTTATGCCTTGAATACCGGCTTGTTCGGCGAGCTGCTGACCGAAAACAACAACAGCACGCCGGCGGCATTGGCCGCGCTGGCCAACGAGCCGCTGCCGGCATATCTGCTCAGCGTCAACGCGTCCAACACGCCGATCGCGCAGCTGGCGCGCGACATCCTCAGCAACACCGCCATCAGCGAACAGCTGGCCGCCGGCGACGGTGCCGCGTTGCAGGCATTGGCCAGCAGCACCGCTGCCGCGCAGCAGACGCCCACTTCGCTGGCCGCCACGCTCAACAGCATGGCCGCCACCGGCAACGGTGCGCGCCGGCTCAGCCAGGACGATACCGGCGTGGGTGTCGGCGTGCGCTATCGCAATGGTGGTTTCAGCGCCGATGTGGGCAGCACGCCGATCGGGTTCCAGGAGCAGAACGTCGTCGGTGGCGTCGGCTATCGCGGCGAGATCGGCGACACGGTGAGCTGGTCGGCCGATGCCTCGCGGCGCGCGGTCACCGACAGCGTGCTGTCGTTCGCCGGTGCGCAGGATGCGCGCAGCGGCCGCGAATGGGGCGGCGTCACCAGCAACGGCATCGTGCTCTCGGCCACCGCCGACAACGGCCTGCTCGGTGGGTATGCCAACCTTGCCGCGCACCGCTTGATCGGTAACAACGTGGCCGACAACGACCACCGCCAGGCCGACCTGGGCTTCTACGTACATGCGTTGGAAACCCAGCATCAGTCGCTGACCGCCGGCGTCAATCTGACCGCCATGCAGTACGACAAGAACCTCAGTGGATTTACGTACGGCCACGGCGGTTACTTCAGCCCGCAGGACTATGTGGACCTCGGTTTCCCGGTGCATTGGAGCGGGCGCAGCGCCGGGCAGAGCGTCAACTGGAAGGTCGATGCCAGCGTCGGCGTGCAGCATTTCAAGACCGACCCCACGCCGTATTTCCCCACCGACCCGACCCTGCAACAGGCCGCCTACGATGCCGCATCGCTGGCGGCGCTGCTCGGCCTGGTCGACCGCTACACCGATCCGGTGTATGCCGGCGAAAGCCGCACTGGCGTGTCCTACAACCTCAGTGGCGCAGCCGAATGGCAGGTGGCCCCGCAGTTGTTCCTGGGCGGGCGCATGACCTTCAACAATGCGCGCGACTACAACCAGTTCAGCAGCAATCTCTATCTGCGCTTTGTGATGGATCGCCTGGGCGCCGCGTTGGGCCGCGCCCCGCAGGTGCTGACCTCGCCGTATGCCGCAGATCGGTGAGGCACGGCAACGCGTGGTGTGAGCGAAGGAAGGGCTGAACAATGCGCGGCATGACGAGGCCTGGGATGTCGCTCAAACGCGGCGGCCTTCCCTGCTGAACATCTAACACGTGCGCGTAGTGAAAATTGCCAACGGTGTTGATCGAAAACACGCGGACGCGTTGTGCAGAGCCTCCCTAACGAGGCCAGTGGCTGTAGCCGTTGCGCAGACGCAGTGCATCGCTCTGCGCCACGTCGAGGTGCGATGGCGCGCACTGCATCGACGCACATTGCTGCATCCAGTACACAGCTGATTACGCATAAACGAACGGCGCCTCGCGGCGCCGTTCGCATGACATCTGATCGTCTACGCCTGGATTACGGGCGTACCTTGGTCGCGCAGATAAACGTGGCGGCCTGCTGCAGGCGACTGATCGCACCCTGGTCTTCCAGTTCGCGGATGTGATCGTTCATGCAGGTCAGATAACCGAAGCGGTTACCGGCATTTTGCGTCTTGCACAGGCTGCTCTCGGCGGTCAGGTTCGCACCGACGATCAGACCGCCGGTTTCCACCGTCGGCACCAGCGTGCTGCAGTTGCCCAGCCGGGTCAGGCCACGGTTCACGGTCCAACCGATATCGGCAAACAGCGCCGGGGTCAGGTCGACGTTCAGATGCGCCTGCACTTCCGGCGTATCGAACGGTTCCATCAACGCGTTGGGCTGCAGATCGGTGTCGAAGTGCGAGAACGTCGACCCCCCGGCCACCACGCTGGGCGCATACAACCGTGTGCGGCCGGCGCTGTCGGTGCCTTGCAGCAGGTCCGGGTCTTCGTACAGGCCGGCCACCACCGCAGTGGCGCCCTTGAGTCGTGCGCCATCGGCCTGCGACACCATGATCGCCGGAATGGTGATGTCGGTGATCGGCGGCGCGGCATTGCCCATGGTCTGCACGCCGGCGGCGTTGTTGGCCACGATCACGCCCACCGCACCGTTGAGCTGGGCGTTCTTGACCTTGATGGCGAAGGCGCAGGTGCCGCGGTCGATCAGCGCCACCTTGCCGGCCACCTCGGCCGCATTGACGAACGGGGTTTCGCAGCCATCGGTGGCCGATGCGGCGGCAACGCCGTCATTGACCGTCACCACTGCGCGCGCCGGGAAGTTGCCGGCGCTGGCCAACGGCCCGAAGCTGGCAAAACCTACTTCGAACTTTCCAGCCGCAGCGGCTGGCGCGCTGACCTGCAGCAGCGTACGCGGGTCCAGGATCAACGCCGCCTCGCGGTTGACGCGCGTGCCGGCCCACACCGTGCGGCCTGGCGTGCGCATCGCTTCGGCGCGCAAGGCATCAGTCATGGTCGGGTCGTCGAACCGCTTGTTCTGCACGTTATCGAAGGCCTGCGAGGTGTAGACGTCGGTCAGGCCGCTGCCCGAACCGAGCACGCCGGTGGTCTTGTTGAGGAAGCCCGCAGCGCCCAGCCCGTGGCCGATCTCGTGCATCACCACGTTGAGGAAGTTGATCTGGCCTTCCGGGGTTTTGCCGTCCAGGCCCAGATACCAGCCCGAACCGGCCAGGCAGTCGTCCTTGCCCAGATCGCCGTTGAACTGCGAAAACACGTCGGCCGGATCGGCCGGATCGGGCACCAGGTCCTGCCCGGCGATCGCATCGCCCAGCGCGGACGGATACAGCGTATTTGCCTTGGCGCCGGGGAAGTTGTTGACGATCCAGTTCGGGCCGGCCTGCCCCAGGGTGCCGCCGGTGGCGGTGCAGGTCAGCCGTGCGAACGAGGCATACACCTTGATTTCGACGTTGCTCTGCAGCACCGCGCCCCACAGGTCCATGGCGTATTGGTAGGCGATGCGACGTTGTTCGCCGACCGACCGCCCGGGATTGCCACCCAATGGGGCGGCGGCGGTGGGGTCGTTCAACCCGACCACGGTGCCGGCATCGCCATTGATCAGCGTGACGTTGGCAGCGGATGCATGCAGCGGCGCCAGCGCCGCGCCCACGGCCAGGGATAACAGCAACAAGGGCTTATTCATGCGGCAGCGCTCCGTGCTCGGCGTGGGCGGGTTGGGTGTCTGCGTCGTCGCTGTGCTCGATCACGATGCGGCCGTCGGCCTGGCGGGTCGCGGTCAGCGAGCTCATTTGCGTGGCCGGCAACTTGCGCGCCACGGTGCCGTTGGGCAGGCGACGCTCGGTGGCGCGTGCGGCCGCCTCGGTCTGCGGCACGGTCGTGCGGGTCGCCGCACTGCGGGCGGCGGAGCCGGCCTGCTGGTCCAGCGCCGCACTCTCGGCGTCAGTCAGCGGGCGCAGCTTTCCGGTGACGGGATCGATGCCGACCTTGGAGCTGGCGGCGACGTCCTGCGCCCCCGCAGCAGCCGGCAGGCAGGCAACACACAGCACACCGGACAGCATCCATCCGGGCTTGCGAAAGCTCATCATCGTTGGGATTTCCTTGGGTCCAACCGCAGAAAGAACGCCGTGCGACACACCGGAGTTCGGGAGATACTTCCGTTTCAGTCTGTTCATGACTGAAACATGAATCCGTGATGTGTGTCAATCTTTTGACAGTTGGCGCGCTGAATGCGAACAGATGTCCTGAAAACGTCAGCCTCGTGCTTGCGTCACGATGCTTTTCGGAAATCTGTGGCGGTCCTGGGACGTTTTGGCCAGAAATCTGACGCCCTGGCGACGGTGTGCGGCAGATCGCCGAGCTCCCTGTTTCCCAGGGAGAAAGCGGCCGGGAGGGGGCAGGGGCGGGCCGCGCCTCCTGGACCTCGCTTCACCAAGATGGTTGCGCGCGCAGCTCCATCTCGCTCCTCGCCTCGGCCGTGCGGGTGGCGCGGACGTACCAAGGCAAGTCGCGTCAGTCGCGCGCGCCGTACGTTCCTGCTCCGTGGGAGTGGGTCAGGATTTCGCCGCGACGACGCAGTCGACACCGCCGACCCAATGCCTGCGAGCGGCAAGCAGCAGCCACCGACCAGCAGTGAGAAACCAACAGCCAGCACCGCGATAGGCCGAAGCGGGCAAGCAGACAGGCCCGCATGAAAGCGCAGGCGTGCGTGTGCGGGCTCGACACGTCCACTCGTACACTGCGCGTCCTGCACAGCGCTACGATCGTCAATGATCGCAGCGAAACACGCATCCATCGAACCGAGCAGGTCACGCATGCACGCCGTCATCTATCACAACCCCGCCTGCGGCACGTCGCGCAACACGCTGGCGCTGATCCGGCATGTCGGCATCGAACCGCAGATCGTCGACTACCTGCAGCACCCGCCCAGCCGGCAGACGTTGCAATCGCTGATTGCCGATGCCGGCCTGTCGGTGCGCGATGCCATGCGTCAGAAGGGCATGCCGTATCTGGAACTGGGATTGGACAATCCCGCGCTGGAGGACGCTGCACTGTTGAGCGCGATGCTTGCGCACCCGATCTGATCAATCGCCCGTTCGTGCAGACGCCGCTGGGGACGCGCTTGTGCCGCCCATCCGAGCAGGTGCTCGACCTGTTGCCTCCGGCCACCAGTGCGTTCGCCAAGGAAGACGGCGAAGCCGTGCTGGACGAGACCGGTCGGCGGATCTGTGCCTGAGTGCCGCAGCGATCGCCCTCATGCACCGCACCGCTTCCGCACCACGCCTGCCGCGCTGAGAGCACGCACTAATAAACATGCAATGAACAGTTGCGCGACCACCAGGTCTGTCGGATTGGCACCTTGGCGCTACAGCGATCGTGGTCATGCTGCAGTGCTGCCCGCACTGCGTCTGCCGTACTGAGAGCGACCAACAACGCGCCTGTTTGACCACAGCCAGGCGCAGCCGGTGCCAGTAAGCGACACGTGGCACTCGTAACCTCGGGTGAGCGCCTTCCATACCTGACTGACGGTGGCTCGCTAGCGTGTGTTGGCCGTTCTAAGATCGCCGTATCGTTTTGAGGAGCATCGACATGATTCGCGAAATTATCCGCATGGGCGACAAGCGCCTGCTGCGCGTGGCGCCACCGGTGACCAACCTGGGCAGTGCCGAGTTGCATGCCTTGGTGACCGACATGTTCGAGACCATGGACGACGCGCGCGGCGTCGGTCTGGCCGCTCCGCAGATCGCGGTGGACCTGCAACTGATGGTGTTCGGCTTCGAAGTCAGCGAGCGGTATCCGGACGCGCCCATGGTACCGCGCACGGCCTTGGCGAATGCGCAGATCGAGCCACTGTCGGACGAGATGGAAAACGGCTGGGAAGGGTGCCTGTCGATTCCCGGCCTGCGCGCGGTGATCCCGCGTTACCGCCACATCCGTTACCGCGGCTTCGCCCCCGACGGCAGCCCGATCGAACGCGAGGCCGAAGGCTTCCACGCACGCGTCGTGCAGCACGAATACGACCACCTGGTTGGTCGCCTGTATCCCTCGCGTATCGAAAACTTCGACACCTTCGGCTTCGAAGACGTGTTGTCCTACGATCTGTAGCGCGTTGGGTCATTCGTGCGCGGGCACCTACGTAGGCGCTGCCGGACCGAAGTGATCGCGCGTATGACGCGCGGCAACGCCCGCTGCCTGCTCAGCGTTGACCAGGCGTAGTTCTGTGGCTAACGCACGTTGTGTAGCGCATGCATCGCTATGCTTCGCCAACGTAGTGCGCAGATACTCATCGCGCACCGCGGCCTTTGGTCGCGCTGCGCAACTCGATTCGACCAGTCCTAGACCGACGCGACAGGCACGATGCGCTTGCCGGTTTCGGGACCGTGTGGCGGCATGGATGCCGCCACCGAGCCTCCACGGACGGATTCACGGCGTGTCCCGGAAGCGGCAAGGGCATCGCGCCCTCGACCACCAGTGATGCCCCAATCATAGCGAACGCACCTTCAATCGCCCAGACGCGCCGTAACCCCCAAACGTTGCGTGCACTAACGCATACCGCATCCACACGCCACACGCCATGCGACTCATCCACACCCGCCGCCCCCAACCCCACAAACAAAAAGGGCGCCTAGCGGCGCCCTGATCGTGAACACGTAAAACCTCTTACTTCAACGCCTTGAAGCGCAGACGCTTCGGGCCCGCGTCATCGCCCATGCGGCGACGCTTGTCTTCTTCGTACTCGCGGTAGTTGCCCTGGAAGAACTCCACATGCGAGTCGCCTTCGAACGACAGGATGTGCGTGGCGATACGGTCGAGGAACCAGCGGTCATGCGAAATCACGAAGGTGTTGCCCGGGAACTCCAGCAACGCATCTTCCAGCGCACGCAGCGTTTCGATGTCCAGATCGTTGGACGGTTCGTCGAGCAGCAGCACGTTGCCGCCCTGCAGTAGCGTCTTGGCCATGTGCAGACGGCCGCGCTCACCACCGGAGAGCGCCCCGACCATCTTCTGCTGGTCCTGGCCCTTGAAGTTGAAGCGGCCGATGTAGGCGCGCGACTGAATCTCCACACCGTTGATGTTGAGGATATCCAGGCCGCCAGCGATTTCCTGGAACACGTTGTGGTTGCCCTCCAGCGCATCGCGGCTCTGGTCCACGTAGGACAGCTGCACGGTGGGGCCGACCACGATTTCGCCGGAATCGGGCTTTTCCTGGCCGGTGATCATCTTGAACAGGGTCGACTTACCGGCACCGTTGGGGCCGATGATGCCGACGATGGCGCCGGGCGGCACGATCATCGACAGGTTGTCGATCAGCAGACGGTCGCCGAACTTCTTGGACACGTTCTTGAACTCCATCACCGAGTTGCCCAGGCGCTCGCCCGGCGGGATGAAGATCTCGTTGGTCTCGTTGCGGCGCTGGTAATCCACCGACTGCAGTTCTTCCAGGCGGGCCAGACGCGCCTTGCCCTTGGTGCGGCCGCCCTTGGCGTTCTGTCGCGACCATTCCAGTTCCTTCTGGATCGCCTTCTGGCGTGACTTTTCCTGGTTGTCTTCCTGCTTGAGGCGCTCGTCCTTCTGGGTCAGCCAGTCGGTGTAGTTGCCCTTCCACGGAATGCCGCGGCCGCGGTCCAGTTCCAGGATCCACTCGGCGGCGTTGTCCAGGAAGTAGCGATCATGCGTCACCGCCACCACGGTGCCGGTGTAGCGCGCCAGGAACTGTTCCAGCCACTCCACCGATTCGGCGTCCAAGTGGTTGGTCGGTTCGTCGAGCAGCAGCATGTCCGGCTTCTGCAGCAGCAGGCGGCACAGCGCCACGCGGCGCTTTTCACCACCGGACAGCTTGCCCACGATGGCTTCCCAGGGCGGCAGGCGCAGCGCATCGGCGGCCACGTCCAGCTGGTTTTCCAGGGTGTGCGCATCGCCGGCGGCCAGAATCGCCTCCAGGCGTTCCTGTTCCTTGGCCAGCGCGTCGAAATCGGCGCCTTCTTCGGCGTAGGCCAGATACACCGCATCCAGCGCGGCCTGGGCCTGCAGCACATCGCCCACACCTTCTTCCACAGCTTCGCGCACGGTGTGCTCAGGGTTGAGCTGCGGTTCCTGGGCCAGGTAGCCGACCTTGATGCCGGCCTGCGGGCGGGCTTCGCCCTCGAAATCGGTGTCCACGCCGGCCATGATCTTCAGCACCGTGGACTTGCCCGCGCCGTTCAGGCCCAGCAGGCCGATCTTAGCGCCCGGGAAAAAGCTCAGCGAGATGTCCTTGATGATCTGCCGCTTGGGCGGGACCACCTTGCTGACGCGGTTCATGGTGTAGATATATTGCGACATGGGGGCTCCGTGGACGCAGGCAGTCCGCCGGCCGAGGCCGGAGGCAGCGGAAAAGGGATTGCGCCGATTATACGGGCAAGTGCCCAGGGCCGCGCCGGGCGGGGAGGGAGCTAAACGGCAGCCTACCTATTACCTGAATAGGCATTTTGGTAATCGATTCCAGCAAGAATGCATTAAGGCAGGCAGCGTCTTAATGAAATTGCGACATCGCAAACAGGAGTTCGTCATGAACCGCAAACGCATTGTCACTGTTGTGCTTTCTTCCATCCTGGCGCTGGGCTCCGTGGCCCCGGCAGCGTTTGCCGACGACTGGGGCCGCGGCCACGATCGCGGTGGTCACGACCGCGACGATCGCCACGACCGCGGCCGCGATCATGGCAACTGGCGCAACGACCGCCGCGACTGGCACGACGACCGTCGCGACGACCGCCGCTATTACAGCAGCGGCTACCGCGAGGGATATCGCGATGCCCGCTACCAGGACCGTCGCTACGACCGCAGCCGGGTCTATGTCTACGATCGCCCCACCTACTACCGCGCTGGCCCGCCGCCGCGCCCGTACTGGGCCCGCGGCCAGCGTTACCACGGTCCGGTCTATGTTGTGAACGACTACGACCGCTACAACCTGCGTCGCCCGCCGTACGGCTACCGTTGGCAGCGCGACAACACCGGCAATCTGCTGCTGGTCGCCATTGCCACCGGCGTCATCGCCGACCTGGTTCTCAACAACTGAGCAGGCACCGGGTTGCTCGCCGAGCAATCGGGCCGGTCATCACACAAAGGCGCACGTCGGTGCGCCTTTGTCGTTTGCGCCGCGCGCCGGCCGACCGGGCGCATTGCCCGCAACAGCAGCGCGATTGGTCACCCGTGCGGCGGGGGCTTACAATCGGCGGCCCTACTGGCTGCAGCTGCCCCGGAGTTTCGAATGTTCTCGCGCGACGCCCGACTGGAAACCTACGACCCCGAACTGGCCAAGGCCATCGCCGCTGAAGTCGGCCGCCAGGAGGATCACGTCGAACTGATCGCCAGCGAGAACTACTGCAGCGCGCTGGTGATGGAGGCACAGGGCAGCCAGCTGACCAACAAGTACGCCGAAGGCTATCCGGGCAAGCGCTATTACGGTGGTTGCGAGTTCGTCGACATTGCCGAGCAACTGGCGATCGACCGCATCAAGCAGGTGTTTGGCGCCGACTATGCAAACGTGCAGCCGCACAGCGGCTCGCAGGCCAACCAGGCGGTCTATCTGGCGCTGCTGCAGCCAGGCGACACCATCCTGGGCATGAGTCTGGCCCATGGTGGCCACCTGACCCACGGTGCCAAGGTCAACGCGTCGGGCAAGTTGTTCAACGCGGTGCAGTACGGCGTCGACGAGCAGGGTCTGATTGATTACGACGAGGTCCAGCGCCTGGCCACCGAGCACAAGCCGAAGATGGTTATCGCCGGCTTCTCGGCGTATTCGCAGAAGATCGACTGGGCGCGCTTCCGCGCCATCGCCGACAGCGTCGGTGCGTATCTCTTCGTGGATATGGCGCATGTCGCCGGCCTGGTCGCCGCCGGGGTGTACCCCAGCCCGATGGAGCACGCGCATGTGGTGACCTCGACCACCCACAAGACCCTGCGCGGCCCGCGCGGCGGCATCATCGTCGCCAAGGGTGCCAGCGAAGAGCTGCAGAAGAAGCTGCAGTCGATCGTGTTCCCCGGCATCCAGGGTGGCCCGTTGATGCACGTGATCGCGGCCAAGGCGGTTGCGTTCAAGGAAGCGTTGGAGCCGGCCTTCAAGACCTACCAGCAGCAGGTGGTCAAGAACGCCCAGGCCATGGCCAACACGCTGATCGCGCGCGGCTACAAGATCGTCTCCGGCGGCACCGAAAATCATCTGATGCTGGTGGATATGATCGGCCGCGATGTCTCCGGCAAGGATGCAGAGGCCGCGCTCGGCAAGGCGCACATCACCGTCAACAAGAACTCGGTGCCCAACGACCCGCGCTCGCCGTTCGTGACCTCGGGCCTGCGCCTGGGCACCCCGGCCATCACCACGCGCGGTTACAAGGAGCAGGACAGCATCGACCTGGCCAACTGGATCGCCGACGTGCTGGATGCACCGGCCGACGACGCAGTGCTGGCCAAGGTGCGCGATGCAGTGACCGCGCAGTGCAAGAAGTATCCGGTGTATGGCTGAGATGCCGGGACCGGGGACCGGGGACTGGGGACACGGGAAAGCCGTGTTTCCCGTGTCTGCGCGTGCGCCTGTCCAACTGGATAACGGGCGCTCCTGGCTTTTCCCCGCGTCCCGCGTCCCGGGTCCCCGGTCCCGGCTCCGCTGATGCACTGCCCCTTTTGCCAGCACAACGACACCCGCGTGATCGATTCGCGGGTGTCCGAAGACGGTACGACGATTCGTCGGCGCCGCGAGTGCGAGGCGTGCGGCGAGCGTTTCAGTACGCTGGAAACCATCGAACTGAAACTGCCGACGGTGGTCAAGAGCGATGGCGGGCGCGAGGCGTTCGACGCGCGCAAGCTGCGCACCAGCTTCGACCGCGCGCTGCAGAAACGCCCGGTGTCCGAGGAACAGATAGAAGCGGCGGTGCGCGCGGTGGTGCATCAGCTGCGCATGTCCGGCGAGCGTGAAGTGGGCTCGCTGCGCGTGGGCGAATATGTGATGGTCGAGCTGCGCAAACTCGACCATGTGGGCTATGTGCGCTTTGCCTCGGTGTATCGTAGTTTTCAGGACGTGGCCGACTTCCGCGAAGAAATCGAAAAGCTCGAGCGCGAGCTCCCGGTCGGCAGCGAGCAATTGCCGCTGCTGGAAGCGGCGCTGGAACGTGCTGGCAAACCCGGCAAGCGCTGAGCGCATGCGCATCGCCTGCGTAGCGGACACGCCAGAACATTTGCCTGCCATCGCGCAGGCGCATCTGCAGGCCTTCTGCAGTCTGTTACCGGACTGGAACATCGACGAAGCGTTGAGCGAACTGCGCAGCCATACCCGCGATGGCGTGATTCCCACCACCTGGGTCGCGCTCGATCAGTCGTACTGGCTCGGGTCGGTCAGCCTGCTGGAGAACGACGATGGGCGCATCCGGCAATGGTCGCCCTGGCTGGCATCGCTGTACGTGCAGCCGCAGGCGCGCGGGCAGGGCATCGGCGAAGCACTGGTGGCGCACTGCGTGCGGGCGGCTGCGCAATTGAAGGTGCCGTTGCTGTATCTGTATTGCCAACCGGCGCTGGTGCCGTTTTATCAGCGACTTGGCTGGCACGCGCATGCCGAGCTGTTATTAGGCCCGATGCAGATCGTGGTGATGGCCATCGCGCCGCAAGGAGCAACGCAATGAACGTGACGGCCGACGACCACCGCTGGATGGCGCAGGCACTGCGCCTGGCAGAACGTGGTGCCTACACCACGCGCCCCAATCCAATGGTGGGCTGCGTGATCGTGCGCGATGGCGTGTGCGTGGGCGAAGGCTTCCATCAACGCGCCGGTGGCCCGCATGCCGAAGTGTTCGCACTGCGCGCTGCCGGCGAGCGTGCACGCGCAGCGACCGCGTACGTCACGTTGGAGCCGTGCGCGCATTACGGGCGCACGCCGCCGTGCGCATTGGCCTTGATCGAGGCGGGCGTGGCGCGCGTGGTCGCGGCGATGGCCGACCCGTTTCCGCAGGTCAACGGCGGTGGTTTCGCGCTGCTGCGCGAGGCGGGGATCGAGGTGGTCAGCGGCGTGCTGCAGGCGCAGGCGCGCGAACTCAATCGCGGATTTCTGGCGCGGGTGGAGCGTGGCCGTCCGTGGCTGCGGGTCAAGCTGGGCGCCAGCCTGGATGGGCGCACTGCGCTGGCCAGCGGCGAGTCCAAGTGGATCACCGGTGCAGACGCACGTGCCGACGTGCAACGCTGGCGCGCGCGTGCCGGTGCCATCCTGACCGGTGCCGGCACGGTGCTTGCCGACGATCCGGCGATGACCGTGCGATTGGGCGATGACACACCTTTTGAGCCGCCGTTGCGGGTCGTCTTGGATGTGCGCTTGCGCACCCTGGAATGCGGGAACATTCGTCAGGGCGATGCACCGACGCTCTATCTACATGGCAACGCTGCACCAGCGCCGTCGCTGCACAACGCCGAGTTCGTCGGGATGCCACTGCACGACGGTCGCTCCGATCTGGGATCGGTATTGGCGCTGCTGGCCGAGCGCGGTATCAACGAAGTGCACGCCGAAGCCGGCGCAACCCTGAGCGGTGCGCTGCTGCAAGCCGGTCTGGTCGATGAACTGCTGGTCTATCTGGCGCCGGTGGTGCTGGGCGATGCCGCCAGACCGCTGTTGGCCGGGCTTGGCATCGACACCATGGCGCAGCGTCGCACGCTGCATCTGGCCGATGTGCGCCAACTTGGCCAGGACCTGCGGCTGCGCTATCTGCCTGGTGCCGTTGAATGAGCGCTGGCTTTGGTACAAGAGAACGTTGCAGGCTGCTGATTCTGTAACTCACGTGTTCTGTAAGCCTTGAGGCCTGAGGGTGACCTTACCGAATGCATCGCCTGCCGGGGCAGGGCGGGTCCGAAGTGACCAGCGATGCAGGTGACGGTTAGACACTACCGACCGACACGTGCTCTTAAGCCTCTTTAGATGAAGCTCACTTCCCTTCTTGTCATCGGATTTCTCACTATGACCATGGACACTGCACACGCCCGGCAGTTTGCGGAAGGGCAAGTCTGGGAGTATCGCAACAGGGCCGAAGAGCCAGGTTCGACGCTGCAGATCAACAGGATCGAGATCGAACCGAAGATTGGCGAAGTGTTCCATATCAGCATTCGCGACGTTCGGGTAAAAAATGCGCGTGCGCCCAACGCCATCTCAACGGAGTTGCCGCACTCTCCGGTGTCCAGAACGACACTCGAAAGCTCGGTGACGACGCTTGTCGGCCAGGCCGCGGTGAACCCGGAGTATCTGGAGGGCTACACAACCTGGCGGACTGCTTTTGAAGAGGGCAATGCTGGAGTTTTCACGATCCCCGTCAGTGAGATCGTCGATGTCATCGAAACCACGCTCAATCAATAGCAGGATGCGGTGTGGTGTCGTGGTCGGCGGCATGCTCCGGCTTCTGGACGTTTCTGGATGCAAATCGCAGCAGGCGTGCGTGCGATGTTGCAGGCGCTAGAGACGCGGTTTCCATCGCCCATTCTGCTGGTTGTGCTTGCAGCCGTGGTGTGGCTATTGCCCGGAGCGTTCTACTCGCGTGTGTGCATTACCGTTGGCGTGCTGTGCCTTGCGCTTGGCCTTTCAATCAATGCATGGTCGAAAGTCATGTTTCGGTCTGCGCATACCACGGTCAATCCACTGCACCCGGAACGGTCCTCTGCGTTGGTGACATCCGGGCTGTATCGCTACTCGCGTAACCCGATGTACCTGGGCTATGCCCTGGTATTGCTGGGCTGGGTCATGTGCCGTGGTCAGGTGCTTGGCCTGTTCGCAGTTGCGCTGTTTATCGGCTACATAACGGTTTTTCAGATACTGCCCGAGGAGCGCTGCCTGTCGGCACGCTTCCAGGCTCAGTATGCGGTGTACCGCGCGGCGGTGCGCCGCTGGCTTTGAATCGCTTCCCGCAAGTCGATGGATGGTGTACTTGGCCTGGCGCCCTCTGATTTGCTGTGTCTGTCCTGCTCGTTAGCTACTGGCACATAAGGCTGCTGCTGAGGTGTCGGAGATTGTTTCAGCTGCGAACCTGATTTGTGGAATTCCCTCGGGGTGCGCTGGCCATGCTGCGAACGGTGCGCAAGCGGCGTTCCCATCTGGCAGCACGCTATCGGTATGGATCTAGCGTGGCGAAGCGCTTTTGCCTTAAGGAACCTCTGAACAAAGCACGGCAGATGCGCGACACTACCCGCCTCGTGTTGAGGAATCATCCATGCAACTGACGTTCGGTGACGCTGAGGGCCTGGGCAAGCGCAAGCAGACCCGGCGCGAGATCTTCCTGGCCGAGATGGAGCAGGTCGTTCCGTGGCAGCAATTGCTCGGTCTGATCGCTGCACACTATCCGGTGTCGGGACGGCCAGGTCGGCAGCCGTACGCACTGGCGACGATGTTGCGGATTCATCTGCTGCAGCAGTGGTATGCGTTGAGCGATCCGGCGATGGAAGAAGCGCTGCACGAGATTCCGACCTTGCGGCGCTTTGCCCAGCTCGGTGGGTTGGACGACATTCCGGATGAGACCACGATTCTCAACTTTCGGCGCCTGCTGGAGACCCATGGCCTTGCCGCACGGATGCTGGAAGCGGTCAACGCACATCTGGCGCGCAAGGGCCAGAGCCTGCGCTCCGGCACGATCGTCGATGCGACCCTGATCGCTGCACCCAGCTCGACCAAGAATGCCGACCATGCGCGCGACCCTGAGATGCATCAGACCAGGAAGGGCAATCAGTGGTATTTCGGGATGAAGGCGCACATCGGCGTGGATGAGTTTTCCGGGTTGGTGCACCACGTCCATTGCACAGCGGCCAATGTCGCCGATGTCACGGTGATGCACACGTTGCTGCATGGCAAAGAAGACAGCGTGTTCGGCGACAGCGGTTACACCGGCGCGGACAAACGCGACGAACTGCAGGCGTGCGACGCTGCATTCTTCATCGCCGCCAGGCCCTGGACGATCCAAGCCATCGGCAAGAAGCGCGAGCGTGCTCGGGCACAGCGTTTGGAACACGTCAAGGCCAGCGTGCGCGCGAAGGTGGAGCATCCATTCCGGGTGATCAAGCGCCAGTTCGGTTACACCAAGGTCCGCTATCGCGGCCTGGCCAAGAACACCGCACACGTGCTGACCTTGTTTGCGCTGTCAAACCTGTGGATGAAGCGAAAGCAATTACTGCCTGCGATGGGGAGCGTGCGCCTGTGATCCGTGGAATTCCCACGGAAAGCGCCAGAAATGGCGAAACTCCGAAGATCCAAACGCGACTCTCCGGAACGACGCGACATCCCGCACTCTCAGGCCTCATTGTTCAGACCTTCCTTAAGGGACAAGCTGATCCCGCCAGCAGTCGAGGACACAAAAAAGGCTCCGCAAGCGGAGCCTTTCTAGAGCTGCAGCGCATCGATCAGAAGCTTGCGCGCACGCCGACCTTATATTGGTTGGCATCGTCGATGAATTCGACCTCGCCGACCAGGCCCCAGGTCGGGGTGAAGTTGACCTGGCCGCCCAGGGTGCCGGCAAATTCGCCTTGGTCGAGATCATTGCCATCGATATAGCCAGCCTTGATCCATGCCTCCGTGCGCGGCGAAGGCTTGCCGCGTAGACCAACACTGACCATGCCGAAGTTCCTGTCGGCGGATGAAGCCGAGTAGATGCGGCTGCCTGCCTGTTTCGCTTCAGCTTCGATCTTCGTACGTAGCACACTGGCATCTGCGATGAAATCGACGCGCTCGGTCATTTCCTGACGGTAGCCGATACCCAAATTGGCCTGTTGCAGTGTCGCTTCCAGAGTGATGTCGTTTGGAAAGCCGTAGTCGTTTGACGCACGCTGGTAGCCCGCAAACAGGTAAACCGGCTCGGCAATCTGCCACGAGCCGCGAATGTAGCCGCCATCAATGTCGTCGGAATCGCCGTTGACGTTGATTTCAGTGCGGTTCCAGCCGCCTTCGACGTAGCTGTAGCTCAGGCCTTCAGCAGCGACTGCAAACGGGGTGGCGGCCAACAGGGCAGCCAGAATCAGGGTGGTGCGCATTAGATGTTCTCTCCGAATTGATGTCCGTGTCTTCCGGCCTGTTGCAGGCTGGAAAAAAGCGCGACGTCTCCCGCCGCGGCGCGCAATTTAACAGACTCTTCACAAAACTGGCTATGGGGAAATTCCTGACACGACACAGCGTCCTGTTGGCCTTAGCTGGTGGTCAGCAATGTCGCCGATGCGCGCTGTTAAACTGCGCCGGCCGGTTCGCCGGTCCTTACGAACGTCTTCAGGGCGGGGTGCGATTCCCCACCGGCGGTAGGCACGTGCAAGCGTGCGAGCCCGCGAGCGCTTCGCAGCGGTGTCCGGCATGTCATTGCTGGCGTGATGCGAAGGTCAGCAGATCCGGTCCGATGCCGGAGCCGACGGTATAGTCCGGATGAAAGAAGACGGCCAACGCGCAGCCCTTGCGGCTGTGCGCGCGCCTGTTTGCTTTGCCTTGCGGCGTTTTTCGCTCAACTCCTGCGAGAAACGACTATGTCTTTGCATCACCTGTCGCGTTGCATCGCGACCTTTTACCGCGCTGAATCTCTCCGATCGTTGCTGCACACGGGGGCGCGCTGATGTTTACCGGAATTATCGAAGGCGTCGGCCGTCTGGCGGCGCGCCAACCGCAGGGTGGCGATGTGCGGTTTACCTTCGCTGTCGGCAACTTGCCGTTCGAGGCGGTGCAGCTCGGCGAAAGTATCGCCGTCAACGGTGTCTGCCTGACCGTGATCGCGTTCGACGCGGCCAGTTTTCAGGCCGATGCGTCCACCGAAACCCTGTCGCTGACCACCTTGGGCGCGTTGCCGGAAGGCGCGGTGATCAATCTGGAACGTGCGATGCGCCCGACCGATCGCCTTGGCGGGCATCTCGTCAGCGGCCACGTCGATGGGCTGGGTCAGGTGCAATCGGTGCACGAGGATGCGCGTGCGCAGCGCTGGCGGTTTGCGGCGCCACCGGCGGTGTTGCGCTACGTGGCCAAGAAGGGCTCGATCTGCGTGGATGGTGTCAGCCTCACGGTCAACGACGTGGACCTGGTCGGCTTTGAAGTGGCGTTGATTCCGCACACGGTCGCCAATACCGCGTTTGCGGCCACTGCGGTGGGCGCTGCGGTGAATCTGGAAATCGATCTGGTCGCGCGCTATGTCGAACGCCTGCTCGGCACGCGGGGTGCGGCATGAATTTCGCGCCGATTCCCGAGCTGATCGAAGAGTTGCGTGCCGGGCGCATGGTGGTGATCGTCGATGACGAAGAGCGCGAAAACGAGGGTGATCTGATTATGGCCGCCGAGCTGGTCAAGCCGTCGGACATCAATTTTATGGTGACCCACGCGCGCGGGCTGGTGTGCCTGTCGCTGACCCGCGAGCGGTGCGCGCAACTCGGCCTGGCGCCGATGGTGCGCAATAACACCGCGCAGTTTCAGACCAACTTCACCGTCAGCATCGAGGCGGCCGAGGGCGTCACCACCGGTATCTCGGCGTACGACCGTGCGCACACGGTGCGGACCGCGGTGCGCCCGGATGCCAAGCCGCAGGACCTGAGTCAGCCGGGTCACATCTTCCCGCTGATTTCGCAGCCCGGTGGCGTGCTGACCCGCGCCGGGCACACCGAAGCCGCCAGCGATCTGCCGATGCTGGCCGGGCTGGAACCGGCCGGCGTGCTGGTGGAAGTGCTCAACCCGGACGGCAGCATGGCGCGCCGCCCGCAGCTGGAAGTGTTCGCCCGCGAGCATGGGCTGAAGATGGGCTCGATCGCCGATCTGATCGCCTATCGGTTGGCCAACGAGCACACGGTCGAGCGTGTGGACGAGCGCGAGATCACCACCGAGTTCGGCCCGTTCAAACTGGTGACCTACCGCGACCGCATCGCCCACGATCTGCACTTTGCCTTGGTGCGCGGCGCCGCTGAGCCGCACACGCCTACCCTGGTGCGTGTGCAGGTGGAAAACCCGTTGGCCGATCTGCTGCATTGGCAGCGCGATGATTTCGGCGTGGCCGCCACCGATGCCTTGCGTGCGATCGCCGCCGAAGGGCAGGGCGTGATGGTGGTGCTGTCGGCACCGCGCGACAGCGAATCGTTGTTGGCGCGGTTGCGCCAGCAGCCCGAGGCCGCCACCAATGCCAAGGACGTCAGCCAGTGGCGTCGCAATGGCGCCGGCGCGCAGATCCTGGCCGAGCTGGGCCTGGGCAAGCTGCGCGTGCTGGGAACCCCGCGCCGCCAGGTCGGCCTGGCCGGCTTCGGGCTGGAGGTGGTGGAGTATCTGGAATGCCACGCGGGCCAAGCAGTGCATTCGGTGCTGCCGACAGCGGTGCCGTAGCGCATCCAGTCCGGGTAGCGCGTGGTTGCAGGGCGTGCGGGCGTCGAAGGAGCGGGCGGCGGTGATGTCTCCCGTGGCTCATCGGCAACCGCATGCCGATGGCACACCGCGCTGCAGGTGGCGCGCCCTGTCGTCCAGGACGCCCGGCAGTGCCTGCTTCGGCGGGCCGCTGCCTCAGATGTCGGCCGGGCCTGGGCCCGGCAGCTGTTAAACTTCCCGCCCCCTCGAGTTGCCGACCCGCATGACCCACTACGAAGGCGATCTTCGCCCCACCACCGCGCGCTTTGCGATCATCGCCAGCCGCTGGAATGCCCGTATCACCGACGTGCTGGTTGCCGGCGCGCGCCAGAGCCTGGCCGGCAACGGCGTCGGCGAGGACGCCATCGACGTGATCCGCGTGCCGGGCGCCTGGGAAATTCCGATCGCTGCCAACCGCGTGGCGCAGTCCGGCCAGCACGGCGCGATCATCGCGCTGGGCTGCGTGATCCGTGGCGATACCCGCCACTACGAACATGTGGCCGACCTGTGTGCCGAAGGCCTGATGAGCGTGCAATTGCAGACCGGCGTGCCGGTGCTCAATGGCGTGCTGGCGGTCGAGCGGGTGGAAGATGCCGAGGCGCGTGCCGGCGGCAGCCATGGCAACAAGGGCGAGGAATGCGCGCTTGCCGCTCTGGAACTGGTGAATTTGATGGAGTTGTTGCCATGAGCAAGTCCGGTGGACATGCCCGCCACGGCCGTCGCGACGGCATCGACCCGGTGCTGCGCTCGCGCGCGCGCCGCCGCGCCTTGCAGGCGGTGTATGCCTGGCAGATCTCGGGTGGTTTCGCCAGGCAGGTGATCGGCCAGTTTGCGCATGAGCAGGCGCACGAAGTGGCCGACCTGGCGTACTTCGAAAGCCTGGTGGAAGGCGTGCTCACCCATCGCGCCGAGCTGGATACTGCGTTGACGCCGTATCTGGATCGCGGCGTGGAAGAGGTCGATGCGATCGAGCGTGCGGTGCTGCGTCTGGCCGCCTTTGAGCTGCTGCATCGGCAGGACGTGCCATACCGCGTGGTGATCAACGAAGCGATCGAAACCGCCAAGCGCTTTGGCTCCGAACACGGGCACACCTACGTCAACGGCGTGCTGGATCGCGCTGCAGTGGAGTGGCGCAAGGTCGAGTTGGGCGGCGTCAGCGGCGCCTGAGCGCCGCGGGAATCGGGAGTCGGGAATGGGGAATCGTAAAGAGCCCCGCTGCTCGCGACCACCCGCCGCATTTGCGATTCTCCATTCTCCATTCCCGATTCCAGTTGCCATGCCCGAATTCGATCTGATTGCGCGTCTGCGCACGCGCATCGCCGCGCGTGCCGATGTGCCGCTGGGCATCGGCGACGACGCGGCGTTGCTGCAGCCGCCGGCTGGCGAGCAGTTGGCCATCACGGCCGACACGCTCAATGCCGGTGTGCATTTTCCGCACGAAACGCGCGCCGACGATCTGGGCTGGAAGACGCTGGCGGTCAACCTGTCCGACCTTGCCGCGATGGGCGCGCAGCCGCGCTGGTGCACCTTGTCGCTGTCCTTGCCGCACGACGATCTGGCGTGGGTGGACGCATTTGCCGATGGATTCTTCGCGCTTGCCGATGCGCATGGCATCGCGTTGGTCGGCGGCGACACCACGCGCGGGCCATTGTCGTGCGCGGTCACCGCGATCGGCAGCGTGCCGCCGGGGGCTGCGTTGCGACGCGATGGCGCGCGCGTGGGCGATGACGTGTGGGTGACCGGCCAGCTGGGCGAAGCGGCGGCGGCGTTGTCGCTGTGGCAGGCCGGCGCGTTGGATGTCACGCATGTGGCGGCGGATCCGCTGCATGAAGCATGGCGCGGCCGGCTGCTGCGTCCGCAGCCACGCGTGCAGGCAGGATTGCGGCTGCGTGGGCTTGCCCATGCCTGCGTGGATGTCTCCGACGGCCTGCTAGCGGATCTTGGCCATCTGTGCGAGCGCAGCGGTGTGGGCGGCCACCTGACGTTGACTGACTTGCCGCGGATGCCGTGCAGCGACGGAATCAGCGCGTTGCAGTGCATCGGCTGGCAATTGGGCGGCGGCGACGACTACGAACTGTGTTTCACCGCTGCCCCACAGCACCGCGATGCGGTGCTGCAGGCGATGGCGTTTGCCGGCGTGGCTGCCACGCGCATCGGCCAGATCGTTGCCGCACCGGGCGTGGTGGTACACGACGCCGACGGCCATCCCTGGCAACCCCCACAGCGTGGGTATCAGCACTTCGTCGGTTGAGGGTGTGGCGGCTGGTGCTGCTGCGCTGACGGTCCTCGACGACTGGTGCTTGGACGCTGTACGCGGTTTTTCAACGCCAGCCGCCGACTCCCGACTCCCGACCTTGAACCCATACCGTACCGTCTGGTACGTTCGCGGCGTTCTCCCCCCGAACCACGGATGCATGGCAAT
Source organism: Xanthomonas sp. NCPPB 4467 (assembly GCF_041475665.2). NCBI lineage: Bacteria > Pseudomonadati > Pseudomonadota > Gammaproteobacteria > Lysobacterales > Lysobacteraceae > Xanthomonas > Xanthomonas sp. NCPPB 4467. The sequence goes on from NZ_CM191260.1 coordinate 1,073,412, forward strand.
TGCCGCTGGGCTATCCCAGCCCGGCCTTGCGTGGGAGAGGCAGCATGAACAAGGTTTGGATCCGTGGCATCGCCGCGGTGGCGTTGCTGGTGTCGTCGGCATCGGCCGTGGCAGGCGCCTTCAGCAAGACCTATGAGCGCATCCCCGGCTGGGATGGCGCGCTGATGGGGGCGCTGGTGCTGGTGCCGCAGGGGCAGGGAAGCGGACCGTTTCCGCTGATCGTGATGCCGGCCAGTTGGTCGTTGCCCAATCTGGAATATCTGGGCCGCGCCACTCAGCTGGCCAGCGATGGCTACGTTGTCGTCAGTTACACCTCGCGCGGGTTCTGGGATTCGGCCGGGCAGATCGACATCGCCGGGCCGGACACCGTGGAAGACGTCAGTGCGGTCATCGATTGGGCGCTGGCGCATACGCCGGCCAACCCGAATGCGATCGGCGCGTCCGGCATCTCCTATGGCGCGGGCATCAGCCTGCTGGCCGCCGAACGCGACCCGCGCATCAAGGCAGTGGCTGCGCTCAGTGGCTGGGCCGATCTGGAGGCCTCGCTGTATTCCAATCGCACTGTCAGCCAGCAGGGCGTCGGGTTGCTGGTCGGGGCGGGCGCATTGACCGGACGCGCTGGCCCGGATCTGGCGCAGATCGGTACGAAGGTGGCGCAGGGCGATTTCGATGGTGCGGTGCAGGGCTTCCTGCCGCAGGCGGCCTCGCGCAGCCCGGTCACCGACGTGGCCGCGCTCAACGCGCGCGGCACCGCAGTGCTGCTGGGTAATGCCTTCAACGACGGCTTGTTCCCGCCGAATCAGACCATTGCCTTCTTCAATCAGCTGCGCGGGCCCAAGCAACTGTTGCTGAGCCAGGGCGATCACGCCACCACGGAACTGCCCGGCGCTTTGGGCCTGCCCAACGAGGTTTACACCGCGGCCACGCGTTGGTTCGATCGCTATCTGAAGCAAGTGCGCAATGGCGTGGATGCCGAAGCGCCGGTGCGGCTATCGCCGCGCGCCGGGCAATGGCTGACGTATCCGGATTGGGCATCGGTGCAGCAAGGCACCACGCGCCTGGGTCTGTCTGCACCGGCCGGGCTGCTCAGCCCTACCGGCGGATTGATCGCTGGCACGGCCAGCGGGTGGCAATCGCGCATTGCCACCGACGTGCCGACCCTGGCCGACTCGGGCGTGGTGCTGGTCAGCGGCCTGTTGCAAGGCATCGGCTTGCCGGTGACCACCTCGATTCCGCTGGTCACGCGCGCTGGCGCGGCGGTGTGGGTCGGGTCGCCGGCTAGCGGTGTGCGTCAGCTGGCGGGCAGTCCATCGTTACGCATCACGGTGGTGCCCACGCAATCGAAGGTGAGCCTGTTTGCGTATCTGTACCGCATGGACGCGTTGGGCGTTGCCTCGTTGATCACGCATGCGCCGTACTCGCTGCGCGATGCAACGCCCGGCCGCGCGGTGACCCTGGACTGGTCGCTGCAGGCCGCCGCCGCCGAAATCCCAGCAGGTCAGCGATTGGTGCTGGTCATCGATACGCACGATGCGCGCTACACCGACGCAAGCGATGGTGGCGGCACGGTGACGTTTACCTCGCCGGTGGCAACGCCATCGGTGTTGAACGTACCGCTGCGGTAGTGCATCAGGGAAATACCGAGCCTTCGTTTGCTTACATCAGCGGTGGATGATTGCCATGACCTGTGTTCGCCTTGCCATTGCACTTGCGTGACTGCTGTGCAGATTGCGAACAAGTGGGATTTTCCCGTTGGCCTTAATGCGGCATGGATGCCGCTAGGGAGCTCTGAGTAATCGGTTGATGGCGTACTTCGCAAGCGGGTAGGGCAACGCGCCCTGCGATCACGCTGGCTTGGGTTTTCAGATGCTGCCAAAGCGTGCTCGCACTTTTGCATGTCGTTGCGTTCGATGAGCGACGGCGAGAAGCCGCTGATCTGTGCGGTCGCTGCAGGGCCCTTGCCCGCCCACCATCGCAGGACACGCCGCAAGTACGTCCCTGTAGGCTCTTATGCGGCATCCATGCCGCATAAGGTCCTGCGACGGTGGGCGGGCAAGGGCCATTCGAGATCTAGGCATGCATGGTTAAAAAGCAGTGCATCGTTCGCGTGTGGATGCTGTGCGCGCAGATGAATTTACTCACCGCGTTCTTGTCATTGAATAACGCTACGCATAAGCAAAGACGGCGCCGCCTATAGCGCTGTTTGAACTACAGTGGTGCCAGTTTGATGAATCCGCCAGCCTCACCTTTCTTCACCGCTGCACGCCATTCCGTCCGCACGCAACCAACTCGACAGGCGCACTGCCCTGGCCGGTTCCGGGACCGTGTGGCGGCATGGATGCCGCCACCGAGCCTCCACGGACGGATTCACGGCGTGTCCCGGAACCGGCCAGGGCAGTGCGCCCTCGACCAACCGCCTCGACTAACCCCCGCTCGATCACCCACCCTCAGCCAAACCAACCAATCGCCAGCTTCCAAGCCGTAACCGCACCAAGGCAAGCAAACACTCCAGGCATCGACCAACCACCGCTCGACCGCTTTTATGCGGAATTTACGCGACGCCCATGGCACGTCCATAGCGACTTTACGCAGCTCGGGACGAGACTGCGCGCAGTGGCGGAGCGGTTCCGCCGTGGACGATCCTGATGCATCCCTTGACCTGTCTGCTCCATCGGCGCTGCGCGCGCGGTGCGGCAGCGCCTTGCCTTGTTGTCATGCAGCTGCCGCATGCGCCCTCGCGCAGCGCAGCGGCCTTGCGCCCTTGTGCGCACCACGGGGAGTAGCCGACATGCCTGCCTGGTTGTCCCTGCTGTGCGGCGTGGCCGTACTCGTTGCCGCCGCCTACCTGCTGTACGTGGTGCTGCGGCCCGAAGACTTCTGATGCGAGTGCGCTCCAATGAGTGAAACCTTTCTTGTTTATGCGCTGGCCATCGTGCTGGCGTGGCCCCTGGGTCGTTATCTGGCGGCGGTGATGCGTGGTGCGCCGATGCGGGGCGATGCGTTGTTCGGCTGGGTCGAACGGCCGTTGTACGCATTGCTCGGCACCCGCCCGCAACAGGGCATGTCGTGGCGCGGCTACACCATCGCGTTTTTGCTCAGCAATCTGGTGATCGGGCTGTTGACCTGGGGCGTGTTCATGACTCAGGCGTGGCTGCCGTTCAATCCCGATGGCATCCCCAACATGCGTTGGGATACCGCGTTGCACACCACGGTGTCGTTCCTCACCAATACTAATCAACAGCATTATTCCGGCCAGGCGCAGCTGTCGTATCTGGCGCAGATGACCGGCATCGTCGGCCTGCAGGTGGTAACGCCGATGATGGGTCTGGCGTTGGCGGTGGCGACCTTGCGCGCGTTGTTCGGTGGGCGCGCCGCTGCACGCGTGTCCGATGCCGCGTTGCTATCGGACGCGACGGCGAGCGCCCGGCCATTGGTGGCCGGCCAGGACGAGCTGGAGACGGCGCTGGCGCGCCATGCAGGGCACCCGCCAACGTCAAGCGCAGAGGCGCTACCCGAGGCCGACGTCGGCAACTACTGGGCCGACGTCATCCGTGCCAGCGTGCGCGTGCTGTTACCGCTGTCTCTGCTGTGGGCGTTGTTGCTCGGCTGGCAAGGCGTGCCATCCACGCTGCAAGGCGCGGCCACTGCCGCACCGCTGGACAGCAGCGCCGGCATGACCACGCAGACCATTCCGGTGGGACCGGTGGCGGCGATGGTGGCGGTCAAGCAGCTCGGCACCAATGGCGGTGGCTGGTATGGCCCCAATAGTTCGGTGGCGCTGGAAAACCCCACGCCATTGAGCAACGTGCTTGAAACCCTGGCACTGGTGCTGCTGCCGATGAGCGTGGTGTTCATGGTCGGCTATCTGACCGGGCGCAAGCGACTCACGGCCTTGGTGTTCGGCACCATGCTGACGATGTCGGCGGCATCCACGGCCTTGTTGGTGTGGTCCGAAGCGCATTCGGCAAGTGCCGCCTCGCCAGCCCTGATGGAAGGCAAGGAAGTACGCATCGGCGCCGATGCTTCCGCGCTCTGGGCGGCGTTGACCACGCAGACGTCCAATGGCTCGGTCAATGCAATGCACGACTCGCTGGCGCCGCTGAGTGGTCTGGTCACGTTGGTGGATATGCTGATCAACGCCATCTGGGGCGGCATCGGCTGTGGCCTGCAGCAATTTGTGGTGTACCTGTTATTGAGCGTGTTTCTGGCCGGTTTGATGACCGGGCGCACGCCCGAATTGTTCGGCCGCAAGATCGAAGCGCGCGAAGTGCAGTTGCTGGCACTGCTGATTTTGTTGCAGCCGCTGGTGGTACTGGGCTTTACCGCGGTGGCATTTGCGGTGCCGGCATTGACCGGTAATTCCAATCCGGGCTTCCACGGCATCAGCCAGGTGTTCTACGAGTACACCTCGGCTTTCGCCAACAACGGCTCGGGTTTTGAAGGGCTGGGCGATGCCACCTATTGGTGGAATCTGAGTTGCTCGGTGGTGCTGGCATTGGGCCGCTACCCGGCCTTGATCCTGCCGTTGATGGTGGCCGCGCGCATGGCGGCAAAGCGGCGCGCGCCCGAATCGGCCGGCAGCCTGCAGGTGGAAACACCCACCTTTGCGCTGACCTTGATGGCGATCGTGCTGGTGCTGACCGTGCTGCAGTTCATGCCGGCACTGGTGCTGGGTCCCATCGCTGAACACCTCGCCCTGGCGGCGTCCTGAGAATGAGCATGTCTACGATCGATACAACTGAAAAACGCGAGCGCGGTGACGCAGCGTTGTTCGATGCTGCGGTGCTGATCGCAGCGATGCGTGCGGCCTTTATCAAGCTTTCGCCCCGGCATCTGCTGCGTAGCCCGGTGATGGCGGTGGTGATGGGCGGCACGCTGCTGGCAGCGGTGATCACCGCCAGTGGCTATGGCAATGCCGGTTTTGGCTGGGCAGTGACGGTGATCTTGTTTGTCACCGTGCTGTTCGGCAATTTTGCCGAAGCCATTGCCGAAGCGCGTGGCCGTGGGCAGGCGGCATCGTTGCGCCGTGCGCGCAAGGACCTGATCGCGCGCCGCGTCGAAACCGCATTGGGTGGGCGCGAAACCCGCGTGCCGGCGGCCGAGCTGCGTCCGGGCGATTACGTGATGGTGTCCGAAGGCGAATTCGTCCCGGCCGATGGCGAGATCGTGCGCGGCCTTGCCACCATCAACGAAGCGGCGGTGACCGGCGAATCGGCACCGGTGCTGCGCGAAGCCGGCACCGATCGCAGTGGCGTGATCGGCGGCACACGGGTGCTGTCCGACGAGATCGTATTCAAGGTCACGGCCGAACCCGGCCACAGCTTTCTGGATCGCATGATCGCGCTGGTGGAAGGCGCCAATCGACAGAAGACGCCGAACGAAATCGCGCTGACCTTGTTGCTGGCCGCAATGACATTGACCTTCCTGATCGTGGTGGCGTCGCTGCCGGCGATCGCAGGCTTTGTCGGCGTCACGCTGGATCCGCTGCTGCTGATCGCATTGCTGGTGTGCCTGATCCCGACCACCATCGGCGGCCTGTTGCCGGCGATCGGCATTGCCGGCATGAACCGCGCGTTGTCGGCCAATGTGCTGGCTAAATCCGGCAAGGCGGTGGAAGTGGCTGGCGATGTGGACGTGCTGCTGCTCGACAAGACCGGCACCATCACCTACGGCGACCGCCAGGCCACCGCGTTTCATCCGTTGGCCGGTATCGATCGTGCGCAGCTGCGCGATGCCGCGATGCTGGCCTCTCTGGCCGACCCCACGCCGGAAGGCAAATCCATCGTCAAGCTCGCGCGCCAACAAGGTGCCGTGGCCGTCGAACCGGAAGCTGCGCATTTCATCGCTTTCACCGCGCAGACGCGCATGTCGGGGGTCGATCTGGCCGGTCGCGCAATTCGTAAAGGTGCCGGCGATGCAATCGTGGCGTATGTGCAGGCACAGGGCGCCACGGTGTCGCCGGAGTTGAACGGGCGTATCGAAGAAGTGGCACGCGGCGGCGCCACACCGCTGGTGGTCGCCGAAGGCCGGCATGTGCTCGGCGTGGTCGAATTGAGCGACGTGGTCAAGCAGGGCATCAAGGAAAAGTTCGCGCAGTTGCGCGCGATGGGCATCAAGACGGTGATGATCACCGGCGACAACCCGCTCACCGCTGCCGCCATTGCCGCAGAAGCCGGCGTGGACGACTACATCGCGCAGGCGCGCCCGGAAGACAAGCTGGCACGCATCCGTGCCGAGCAAGCCGGCGGGCGGCTAGTCGCGATGGTGGGCGACGGCACCAACGATGCTCCAGCGCTGGCGCAGGCCGATGTGGGCCTGGCGATGAACTCCGGGACGCAGGCGGCCAAGGAAGCCGGCAACATGGTGGATCTGGATTCGGATCCGGCCAAGCTGCTGGCGGTGGTCGAAGTGGGTAAGCAGCAGTTGATCACGCGCGGTGCGTTGACCACTTTCTCGTTGGCCAACGACGTGTCGAAGTATTTCGCGATCCTGCCGGCGTTGTTTGCCGCGGCGATTCCCTCGATGGCCGCGCTCAACGTGATGCAGTTGTCCAGCCCGCGCCATGCGGTGCTGGCGGCGCTGATCTTCAATGCGCTGATCATTCCGGCGTTGATTCCGCTGGCCTTGCGCGGCGTGCGGTTTCGTCCGTCCAGCGCCACCGCCTTGTTGCGCCGAAACATGCTGATCTACGGGCTGGGCGGCATCGTGCTGCCGTTTGCCGCCATCAAATTGATCGATCTGGCGCTTGTCGCCACCCTGGGTGCCTGAGTCATGACCACGTCTTCTACTCATACGCGTTCCACTGCGCTGCCGTTGCGCGACGACGGTGCGTTACGCGCCTCGGTGATCCTCGCGCTGTTCATCCTGTTCGGTTTGGGCCTGTCGTATTCGCTGATCGCCACCGGCATCACCGGCACGTTGTTTCCGGCCCAGGCGCACGGCTCGTTGCTGCGCCAGGACACGCGCGTGGTCGGCTCGGCCTTGGTCGCGCAGCCGTTCACCGCTGCGCGCTATTTCCAGCCGCGTCCATCGGCCGCCAAGTACGACCTCACTGCGGCCGCCGGCAGCAACCAGGCGCGCTCCAATCCCGACCTGCAGGCACGCATCGCCGCCACGCGCGCGGAGGTCGCCGCACGCGACGGGATTGCACCGGATGCGGTGCCGAGCGAGTTGCTCACCCAATCCGGTAGCGGCCTGGACCCGCATCTGAGCCCTGCGGGCGCGCAGGTGCAGGTGCGCCGCGTCGCCGCCGCGCGCGGCTGGCCAGAGCAACGCGTCGCCGCACTGCTGCAAAGCGCCACCGAAGCGCCACAGTTCGGTCTGCTTGGCCAGCCGCGGGTGAATGTGCTGGCGTTGAATCTTGCGTTGGATCAGGCTGGGAATGGAGAAACGGGAATAGAGAATGGGGTGAAGCAAAAGCGCTAAGCGCATCAGGCCACTGTAGGCTTTGCGATTCCCGATTCCCGATTCCCGATTCCCGATTCCCGATTCCCGATTCCCGATTCCCCATTCCCGATGATTGACGCCCGCACCCAACAAGCCGACGCGCTGATCGGCGAACTGCAACGCGAACACGGCGGGCGCCTGACGGTGTTTTTGGGCGCGGCGCCCGGCGTGGGCAAGACCTACGCCATGCTGTCACGGGCGCGCGAGCGCTTGCGGCAGGGAATGGACGTAGTGGCCGGCATTGTGGAAACCCACGGGCGTAGCGAAACCGCCGCGCTGCTGGACGGCTTGCCGCTGCTACCGCGCACACGCGTGAGCTACCAGGGCCGCACACTGGAAGAACTCGATCTGGATGCGCTGCTGGCGCGCAAACCGCGCCTGGCACTGATCGACGAGCTGGCCCATCGCAACGTGCCCGGCAGCCGTCACGAGCGGCGATGGCAGGACATCGTCGAGCTGCTGGATGCCGGCATCGATGTCTACACCACGGTCAACATCCAGCATCTGGAAAGTCTCAACGACATCGTGCTGCGCATCACCGGCGTGCGCGTGTCCGAAACGGTGCCCGATGCGGTGTTCGATCGCTTGCGCGACATCGTGCTGGTGGATCTGCCGCCACGCGAACTGATCGAGCGCCTGCAGCAGGGCAAGGTCTATTTGCCGGAACAGGCGACGCAGGCCTTGCAGGCGTTTTTTTCGCCATCCAATCTGACCGCACTGCGCGAGTTGGCGATGCAGACCGCCGCCGACCGCGTCGACAGCGATCTGCGCGATACCCAGGCCGCGCGTGGGTTGCCCGGTACCGCCGCACTGCGCCGCCGTGTGGTGGTGGCCATCGATGGGCGTGGCAGCTCGGAGTATCTGGTGCGGGTGGCGCGGCGATTGTCCGAACGCCGCGATGCACCGTGGACCGTGGTCACCGTGCAGACGCGCACCGTGGCCGATGCCGGCTGGCAGTTGGAGATCGACCGCGCCTTCGCACTGACGCGTCGCCTGGGTGGCGACACCGCGTTGCTGCATGGCGCCAATGTCGCCGAGGCCTTGCTGGATTTCGCATCGCAAAACGGCATCTCGACCCTGGTGCTCGGGCGGACCCGCGAGCGTCCGTTGGCGCGCATGTTCAACCGCACCTTGACCCAGCAATTGCTGCAACGTGGCGCGCATTACGAACTGGTCATCGTCAGCTCCGCCGATGCGCGTGCACGTGCGCGTCAGCGCTGGCGCAATCCACGCCATTGGCTGCAGGGCTACGACCTGGCTTTTGCCGCCATCGCCGCCGCCGGTGCGGTGGCTGTGGCGTGGCTGTTGCAGCGCTGGACCGATATCGACGATCTGTCGATGGTGTTCATCGTCGCCGTGGTGCTGGTCGCCTCGCGCACGCGCATGGCCGCTGCGGTGATCGCGGCATTGCTGAGTTTTGTCGCCTACAACTTCTTCTTCATCGAACCGCGCTTCACCTTGCACATCAGTGCGCGCCAGGGCGTGGTAACGGTGTGTCTGTTCCTGATTGCCGCACTGGTTGCCGGGCGCCTGGCCTCGCGGCTGCGTAGCCAGGTATTGGCGCTGCGTGCGGCCAATGCGCATGCCAACGCGCTGCAGGCGCTGGGCCGCCAGCTCAGCACGGCCGCCGATCTTGGCCAGGTGTTGGAAGCCGGCCGCCGTGCATTGACCACCGCACTGGATGCCGAGGTCTGGCTGCGCCTGGAGCAGCGCGAAAGCGACGCACCGGCCAGCTTCGGCGGACTCGACCGCAGCGCGGCGGAGTGGACGCAGCGGCATGGGCAACCTGCGGGCCGCTTCACCGATACGCTGGCCGGTGCGCAATGGTGGTGCCTGCCGGTACGCCACGAGCGCGGCAGCCTGGGTGTGGCGGCGCTGCGCTTCCGGCAGGCCGTGCAGCGTCCTGGCCTGGAGCAACGTCGGCTGGCCGAAGCGATGGTGGACGACATCGGCCAGGCCGCGCTGCGCACGCGGCTGGTCGCGGATCTGGAAGGCGCACGCGTGAGCGGCGAAACCGAGCGCCTGCGCTCGGCGCTGCTGTCGTCCGTCTCGCACGACCTGCGCTCGCCGCTGGCCTCGATGATCGGTTCGGCCAGCAGCCTGGCCAGCTATGGCGATGCGATGGATGCGCAGGATCGCCATGCCTTGCTCGACACCATCCAGCTCGAAGGCGAGCGGCTGGATCGCTATATCCAGAACCTGCTCGACATGACCAAGCTCGGCCACACCGGGCTGACCTTGAATCGCGACTGGATCGGCGTGGACGAGTTGATCGGCTCGGCCACCCGCCGCCTGCAGCGCTACCAACCGGATGTGCGCCTGCAACTGGACCTGGCCGCCGACCTGCCGGCGATCTGGGTGCACCCGGCGCTGGTGGAACAAGCCATCTTCAACGTGCTGGAAAATGCGGCGAAGTTTTCGCCACCGGGCATGGCCGTCACCGTGCAGGCGCAGCTGCGCAGCGGCGCCTTGCAGATCGATATCGGCGACCAGGGGCCGGGCATTCCCGAAGACGAGCGCGCGCGCATCTTCGACATGTTTTACAGCGTCGAACGCGGCGACCGCGGCCGTCACGGCACCGGCCTGGGGCTGACCATCTGCCAAGGCATGATCGGCGCGCACGGTGGCAGCGTCGAGGCGCTGGCCGGGGGACATGGTCACGGCACCACGATCCGCATTACGCTGCCGTTGCTCGTTCCTGCCGCGCCGCCTCGCCCCGATGCCGACTGACACCCCTGCCATCCCGCCCGCCCGCGTGCTGATCGTCGACGACGAGCCGCAGATCCGCCGTTTTCTCGATATCAGCCTGCGCGCGCAGGGATACCGCGTGCTGCAGGCCGGCACCGGCGAAGAAGGGCTGGCGCTGTTGGCCGGGCAGGGCGCCGAACTGGTGGTGCTGGATATCGGCCTGCCCGATCGCGACGGCCATGAAGTGCTGCGCGAGATCCGTCAATGGTCCAACGTGCCGGTGATCATGCTTACCGTGCGCGCCGGCGAAACCGAAAAGGTCGCCGCCCTCGATGCCGGCGCCAACGACTACGTCACCAAACCGTTCGGCGTGCAGGAACTGATGGCGCGCATCCGCTCGCTGTTGCGTCAGGCCGGCGCCGGCACCACGGTGGAAGAAAGCGTCTTCGACGATGGCCGCCTGCATATCCATCTGGGCCTGCGCGAAGTCACCCTCAATGGCGAAGCCATCCCGCTGAGTCGCAAGGAATACGCCTTGCTCGCGTTGCTGCTCAAACATGCCGGCCGCGTGGTGACGCAACCGCAATTGCTGCGCGAAGTGTGGGGACCCACCCACGAAGAAGACACCCACTACCTGCGCATCCTGGTCGGCAAGCTACGCCAGAAACTGCACGACGACGCTGCCGACCCGCATTACATCGTCACCGAACCGGGTGTGGGGCTGCGCTTTATCGGTGTGACGCGTTGAAGCAATACCCGCACTAGGCCGGCGGCAGCACCTTGCCCGGATTCAAGATCCCATCCGGATCCAGCGCGGCCTTGATCGCGCGCATCGCCGCCAGCGTCGGTGCGCTGAAGGCCTGGGCCATGAAATCGCGCTTGGCCACGCCAATACCGTGCTCGCCGGAGAGCGTGCCTTCCAGCGACAGCACCAGCGCGAAGACCCGCGGTAATGCCGCATGCGCGCGCGCGTCTTCGTAGGCATCGTCCGGGTCGTACATGATGTTGACGTGCAGGTTGCCGTTGCCGGCATGGCCGAAGGCGACGATCGGCAGCGCGAATTCCGCCGCCAGCGCTTCCACGCCTGCAACCAGCTCCGGGATGCGCGAGACCGGCACCACCACGTCTTCGTTGATCTTGCCGGGCTTGATGGTGCGCAATGCGGGAGACAACGCACGGCGTGCCGCCCACAGTTTGTCGCGCGCGCTGCCATCGGCGGCGATGTCCAGGCTGAGCACGCCATCGCCATCGGCGGCATCGTGCAAGGCCTGCAATGCGTAAGGCAGCGTGTCGTGATCGCCATCGGCTTCGATCAACAACATGGCGCCAGCCTCGGGCACGTCGCTGCCATTGCGGCGCAGTAACGCGATCGCACTGGCATCCATGAATTCCAGCATGGTCGGCGTGGTGGGTTGCGCCATCAGCCGCGACACCGCGGCCGCAGCGCTGGCAGCATCGCGGTACAACGCGCGCAGCCCGGCTTGCGCAACTGCGCGCGGGGTCAGCTTCAAGGTCGCTTCGACGATGATCGCCAGCGTGCCTTCGCTGCCAACCAGTAAATGGGTGAGGTCGTAGCCGGTGGAGTTCTTGGTGTACGCACCGCCGCAGCGGATGACATCGCCGGTGCCGGTCACCGCGACCAGTCCGAGCACGTTGTCGCGGGTGGCGCCGTACTTCACCGCGCGCGGTCCGCCGGCGTTGGTGGATAAATTTCCGCCGATGCTGCAGATCTCCGCGCTGGACGGGTCCGGCGGCCAGAACAAACCATGCGGCTGCAAGGCCTGCTGCAGATCGCCATTGAGCACGCCAGGCTGCACCACGGCGCAGCGGTCTTCCGGGCGCAATGCCACGATGAGATTCATGCGCGCCATCGACACCACCACGCCGCCGGAAAACGGCACCGCCGCGCCGGTGGTGCCGGTGCCCGCACCGCGCGCCACGATCGGCACGCCATGCGCGCGGCATGCCTGCACGATCGCCACCACATCGTCGGTATCGCGCGGCAACGCCACCGCGGCGGGCAGTGCCCAGCGATGCGAATCGTCTTCGCCATAACGGCGGCGCGCATCAGCACCGGTCAACCAGCCATCGGGTCCAAGTCGCGCGGCCAACAGCTCGGCTAGCGCGGTGGGAAGTACATCGGTCATTGCGGGTGATCCTGTGGTGCGGCGCGCTGGATGCATCGAAACCCCAGTGCGGCGACGGTGAGCGGTAGCCAGACCCAACGCAGCTCGGAGAGCAGCGTGTTCAAGCCGCGCGCATTGAAAAACCCGTTGGCGAACGGCGAGACGCGAATCGGCCGCCACGGCGCGAACCAGCGCGTTTCGCTCCACGGCCAGGCCAACACCACGCCGAGCCCGCCGGAGGTCATCGCATCCAGGATCGGGTGCGATGCGCTGCAGACAAACAGCCACACCGCTGCCTGCACGACATCCGCACGCAGGCTGCGATGTGCCACCGCGCCTAGCAGTGCGATGACGCTGGCGAACAATAACGAATGGCTGGCACCGCGGTGACCAAATGCATCGGCATACGGAACGTGCAACGCAAACGCCAGCACGTCCGCGTCGGGCAACATCGCCGCCACGATGCCGGCACCGAGCAGACGCGGCGAAATGCGTCCGCGGTCGCTGGCGTACCAAAGTGCCAACGGCACTGCGGCGTGGGTCATGATGGTCGGCATCGAACGTCGTTAGTCGAACTTCTGAAGCATCAGCAATCGTCGGCGCGGAAAGCGTCGCGGATCCAGTGCAGCACCGGTGGTTCGCCGCTGGCCTCGACCACGTCGAAGCGACACGGCAGCGCTGCCAGCGCGGGGTGAGAGACAAGAAACAACTGCGCCGCCAACACCAGCTTGCGGCGCTTGCGCACATCCACCGAAGTCGCGCCGCCGCCGAAGCGGATGTCGCGGCGGTAACGCACTTCCACGAACACCAGCGCCGGCCCGTCGCGCATCACCAGATCCAGCTCGCCGCCGCGGTAGTTGGCATTGCTCACCACCAGGCGCAAGCCGGCCTGCTCCAGCATCACGCGTGCGGCCGCTTCCACTGCCGCACCACGTTGCTGGCGCGCTGCCGGCATGGCTCAGCGACCGTCGGCGATCGGCACCGGGCGGCCACCGTTGAAGGTGGACCATGCCGGCGTGCGCAGCACATTGCCGAAGCCGTCCAGATGCAAGGTGCCGGTGGCGCCGCGCAGGCCGCCGTCGGTGCCGGTGGCGAGTTTTTCCAGGTATGCGCTGATCTTCCAGGCGTCGTAGCCGAACGCGAACAGGCGTGCGGCCGGGCCGCGTGCGCTGGGCAGGGTGCTGGCGACCTGGCTGGCCGCCGGCAGGCCGGAGACGCCGAGCGCGGTCCAGGTTTCGCTGGGGTAGATGATGCCGTCCAGCGCCAGGTCGTCTTCGACCTTGCCGGTGCCGGCCACCAGCTGCGAGGTGCCCACGCGCGACTTGCCGGCAAACCCGCTCAAGGCCAGCTGCGGCGCCAGCGCGCGCGCGGTATTGCCGCGCACCGCCAGGAACACCGCATCGGCAGTGCCGTAGTTGCGCAGCTGCGCACCGATGTCGCCCGGTGCATCGGCCACGCTGATGCTGCCGGCGACCTTGCCGCCGCGCTCGGTGAAGCGGTCGCGGAAGGCCTTGATGGTGCGCTTGCCGTTGTCGTCGCCGGTGCCCACGATCAGCACGTTGCGGCGTTCGCGCGAGAGCAGATATTCGGCGGCCATGATGCCGTCGTCTTCCGGCGCCAGCGAGAAACCCGCGCTGCCAGCGGGCGGCGCCTTGTTGTCGGTGGGGCGGTTGAGCGCCAGCACCGGCACGGCGAGCTGGCCGCGCGCGAACAACGCGCTGACTTCGTCGCGACCGAGCGGGCCGACCACGTAATCGACACCGGCGCCCACGGCTTTGTCGTAGGCGGCGTTGGCACCGGCAGCGGTGCCGGCGGTGTCGAAGAACTGCACCTCCGGGCGGCGGCGGGTTTCGGCGTAGTAGCCAGCCAGCAGCCCATCGCGCACCGGCGCGGCGGCGGTGGCCAGATTGCCGGTGAGCGGCAACAGCACTGCGAGTTTGACCGGCGGGCGGTAACCGTCGCGCTCGGCCGGCGGACGCTTGCTGGTGTCGAAGCCCCATTGCGCATCGCGATCGAATGCGCGCGGCAACGCCAGGCCGCGGCTGATCAACGCGCGGCCGGCAAAGTTGTACAGCGGGTCGCCGGCCGGTAGCGCGGCGGTGCGGCCTTTGAGCGTGGCATCGTCCAGCGCCGCCAGCAGACGCACGATGGCGCGCTGGTTGTCGCTGCGCGGCGTGCCGGTCAGGCTGGCATCGGCGCGTGCCCGGTCGGCGGCGGCGCCGAACAGGTCGCCGGTGGCTTCCAGTGCGGCGGCGCGTGCCACCAGCCAGCGCGTCTGCAGCGGCTGGGTCAGCCCCTGCGGGCTGTCGCCCAGCGCCTGCAGCGCCTGCGCACCCTGCTTGTCGATCACCGCCAGCTCGCCGGTGAGCAGCGCGAAGCGGGCGCGCTCTTCGCCGCTCAGATGGCGCGGGTTGACCTGCGCCAGCAGCGTGCGTGCACGGGCATCGTCGCCGGCGTCGTGCCAGCCGAATGCGGCCGCGGCCAGCAGACGGCTGCGCTGCGCACCGCTGGCACCGGCGGCTTCGGCTTCCAGCTGCTGCGCCGCTTCGCGCGGCTTGCCCTGGTCCAGCAACGCCAGCGCCGCGCTCTGCGTCGGCGAGGCAGTTTGGGTGATGCTGCTGGTGGCGCAGCCGGCCGCCAGCATGACCAGCAACGACAGGGCGGAGATCCTTGCAACACGCTTGTTCATTTCAGATCCATTGGACAGGGGCCGCCAGGGCGGTCCGTTGAAAACCGCTACGATTCTACCCTTTGCCCCCGGAAGACCGCTGATGATGTCCCCTGGAACCCTGCACGTGGTCGCCACGCCGATCGGCAATCTGGCCGACCTGTCGCCGCGCGCGCAGGAGGTGTTGCGTGGCGTGGCCGCGATCTGCGCCGAAGACACCCGCCACACCCGCCAATTGCTCAGCCATTTCGGCATCGACCGCCCGCTGTTGGCCCTGCACGACCACAACGAAGAGGCGATGTCCGAGCGCATCGTGGCGCGCCTGCGCGAGGGCGAGTCGCTGGCCATCGTCAGCGACGCCGGCACCCCGCTGGTCAGCGACCCCGGCTTCAAGCTGGTGCGCGCCGCCCGCGTCGCCGGCATCAAGGTCAGCCCGGTGCCGGGCGCCTGCGCGGCGATTGCCGCGCTCAGCGTGGCCGGTCTGCCCAGCGACCGCTTCAGCTTCGAGGGGTTTTTGCCGGCCAAGAGCGCTGCGCGCCGGGAGCGCCTGGCGCACCTGGCTGGCGAGACCCGCACCCTGGTGTTTTACGAATCGGCGCACCGCATCGTCGATTCGCTGGCCGACCTGCGCTTGGCCTTCGGCGAGGACCGCCCGGCGGTGATCGCCCGCGAGCTGACCAAACTGTTCGAAACCGTGCTCGACGGCAGCCTGGCCGAGTTGCAGGCCAAGGTCGAAGCCGACGACAACCAGCGCAAGGGCGAGTTTGTGGTGATGGTGCAGGGCGCCGCCGACGCCGCCGAAGGCCAACTCGCCGAAGGCCGCCGTGTCTACGCCAAACTCGCCGAACACCTGCCGCCCTCCACCGCCGCCAAGCTCGCCGCCGAGCTGACCGGTGCGCCGCGCAAGGCGTTGTATGGCGGCTAGGGTGGTCGTCGCGAGCGCACTGTGATCGGCGATGACGCGTTATCGGTAACGCTGCTCGCGCCCGGGTGCGCTCCTACGGTCAATGGCAGGTTGGAAACGCTGCGCCGTTCTGGCTTGTGGCGATAGCGTAGAATGCGCCCCGGCGGAGTCGGCCAGACAGTCGCGTCACTCGCAAGGGTGCCGAGGAAAGTCCGGGCTCCATAGGGCAAGGTGCCAGGTAACGCCTGGGCGGCGCAAGCCGACGGAAAGTGCAACAGAGAGATACCGCCGAACGGTCTCGCAAGAGGCGCGTGGTAAGGGTGAAATGGTGCGGTAAGAGCGCACCGCGAGTCCGGTAACGGACCGGCACGGCAAACCCCACCTGGAGCAAGACCAAATAGGGATCCATTGGCGTGGCCCGCGCTGGATCCGGGTAGGTTGCTTGAGCGCTGCGGTGACGTAGCGCCTAGACGAATGACTGTCCACGACAGAACCCGGCTTATCGGCCGGCTCCGCCGCCTCACGCGGGCCCCGCTCCGGGCATGCCAGAACCCCGCGGCTGTGTCGCTGCCTTCTTTGGGCGTTCGCCCCAAGAAGACACCCACGTTTCGTACCGCCTGCGGCAGTACAAAACGCGGGCCCCGCTCCGGGCATGCCAGAACCCCGCGGCTGTCGCCGCGCCCCCTTGACTCAAGGGGGCTTGCAGTTAGGTGGTTGGTCGAGGCGCTGGCGCGATGCGCTCGCTTGCCCCAATTGCGGAATGGTTAGCCGAGTGACTGGTTGAATGGCGCGTCCAGCGATTTGATGGGCATGCCAGAACCCCGCGGCTGTCGCCGCGCCCCCTTGACTCAAGGGGGCTTGCAGTTAGGTAGTTGGTCGAGGCGCTTGCGCGCTGCGCTCGCTTGCCCGTATTGGCGAGATGGCTAGCCGAAGGAGCGGGTGAACAGCTCGTCCAGGGCGTCGATGATGGTCTGGCCTTGGTCCTTGAGGGAGCCGGCAGGGTTGTTGAGCACTGCGAGCGGCACCGAGGTCATTTCCAGGGGTTGCAGGATGACGCGTTGGCCGGCGACGGTGAATTCCGGGGTGAAGCGAGACGGGGTCGGCGAGTGCTTGGATTTGATCACCAAGGGCACGACGACGCGACGGGGGGCGGCGTCGAAGATCTTCGACTGGACCACGACCACGTAGGGAATGTTCTTGTTCTGTCCGACGTTTGCGTAGACATCGAACTGGTCGGTCATAAGGTGGAGAACTCGTCGGCAAAGGAGCCGTGCGTGTCGGTGAAGGTCTTCCATTCGCTTGCGGCGCGCTGCAACTCCATCGCTCTGGCGCTATGGCTGTCGCGCTCTTTGGTGACGTAGTCGGCCAGCAGTTCTTCGACCTTTGCCGACAGGTTGCCGGTCATCGCCCGTGCCTGTGCGGCCAGGTCCGAGTTGATGGTCAGGTTCAGCGGTTTCTTTTGCGCGGAACTGTCGTAGTAACGGCTCATGGTCGGCCTCCTGTCGTTCATGCGCACGCTATGCGCATGATTGCCCAGTGTCAACGCGTACCGAAAATGTCCAGCCGTGTTTCGCCCTGGAATGTTCCACCGGGGCCGAAGCGGCGTTCGTGGATGAAGCCGCTGCCTTCATGATCCACCGCCACGATGGTGCTGGCGCGGGTGCCGTAGCTCTGGCCGGCGATGAAGGCGGCCGAGAGCAGGCGTTCGGTGGGTAGATCGACGCCGGTGTGAGGCAGGGCATCGTCGGAAGCGACGGCAGCGTTACCCAAGGCGGTCCACAGCGGTTGCAGGTCCTCGCTGCCTGTGGCGCACCAGTCATGCAAGACCGCAGTTAGCGCAACGGTCTTGGGCCAGGGCGCGTCCAGCGGGCCGTTGGACATTCCATGGATGCCGGGAGCCAGCGTGCGTGCCAGCGGCGGGTGATTGCTGAGGTGTTCGCAGCGCTCGGCGTCGCACAGCAGCAGGTTGAACGGTGGGAACGCGTGTCCGTCCGCGGCCAGTTCCTGGGCATAGGCAGTAGCGTCGGAACTGCCGGATAGATAGTCGGCAATCAGATGACCGCGCGAGCGCCCGGACATGGTGGCCATCGGGTCGCGCACGTTGGTGACCACGGCGACTCGGCCGTCGCTGCCCAGTCCGACCCAACTTCCGCCCGAGCGCAGGTCGCGCCCAGCCAGCACGCTGTCGGAAGGCGCCGCCCACTGCGCGAGCGGTGCGGTGGGGCGTTCGTGGAATTCATCGCGGTTGCCTACCAGCAGCAGGCGCCAACGCGGGTGAGTTTTCCAGGCAAGAGCGACTAAGCACATGCCGGCGATTGTCGCCCGTCTGCGCAGTCGCAGGGTGCTGCTGGCGCAGTGTGAAGTGAGACGCGGGTCGAGTTTACGCGGCCTTCACGCCCCTGAATTTTTGTTCAATCTCAAAATCTGAGACGAAACAGCAACTTGTGGATAAGCTTTGAACAAGTCTCTAAAGAGTGCTGCAACTCATTGATGCGACTGGCGATTTACGACCTTGAAAACTGTTGACAACCTTTGGCGCGCTGCTAAGGTGGGCATCGGAGGGAAAACCAGGTGTTTTGTGGTTTTTCGTGGTTCAATGATCCCCCAGCGGGTATTCGAGGTTGCATTCGGTGTTTCAGGGCGAGACTGCCATCACGGTGGACGACAAAGGGCGCATGGCGGTACCAACCGCGTATCGCGACCTGGTCACGCGTGTGAGCGGCAACCGCCTGGTGCTCACCTACAACCCGTTCGAAGCCGGTTGCCTGTGGCTGTATGCGGAGAAGGAGTGGGAGCGGGTGCGCGACGATGTGATGTCCAAGCCCAACACCCAGCGCGTGGTCCGCACGCTGCAGCAAAAACTGGTGGGTTCCTCTGCCGTGCTTGAGTTGGACGCCAATGGCCGTCTGAGCATTCCGGCCAGCCACCGCAACGCGGTCGGCATCGAGAAGAAGGCCGTGCTGCTTGGCATGGGCGACAAATTCGAACTCTGGAGCGAGCAGGCACATCGCGCACTGATCCAGCAGACATTGTCTGACGGGGATCTGGGCGATGAATTGCTCGATCTCAGGTTGTGAGCCGGGGTGCCCGGATGCGCGGTGAAGCGCAGCCCGGTCACCCGGTGTCGCAGCCGCCGGCGGCCCATGTGCCGGTGCTGTACACGCAGGTTCTGGATGGCCTGCAGGTGACCGAAGGCGGAACCTATCTCGATGGCACGTTCGGGCGTGGCGGACACGCACGCGGCGTGCTGGAACACCTTGGCCCGGGAGGTCGACTGCTGGTGATGGATAAGGACCCTGAAGCGATCGCGGTGGCCGAACAGACGTTCGGCGGCGATGCGCGCGTGTCCATCCATCGCGGCAGCTTCGCCGGGCTCGGTCAGGTGGTCGCCGCTGCGACCGTCGACGGCATCCTGCTCGACCTGGGCGTGTCCTCGCCGCAGCTGGACGTGGCCGGCCGCGGTTTCAGTTTCGGCAAGGACGGCCCGCTGGACATGCGCATGGATCCGGACAGCGGCCAGAGCGCTGCGCAGTGGCTGGCCCACGCCAGCGACCGCGAGATCGCCGATGTGTTGTGGACCTATGGCGAAGAGCGCCAGAGCCGCCGCATCGCGCGCGCCATCGTGGCGCGCCGTACCGAGCAACCGCTGCTGCGCACCGCGCAGCTGGCCGACCTGATCGCCTCGGTGATGCCGCGCGGCGACAGCAAGACCCATCCGGCCACACGCAGCTTCCAGGCCATCCGCATCCACATCAACCGCGAGCTGGCCGATCTGGAAGCTGGGCTGGAGGCCGCTTTGGGCGCGCTCAAGCCGGGCGGCCGGCTGGCGGTGATCAGCTTCCACTCGCTGGAAGACCGCATCGTCAAGCAGTTCATGGCCCGCTACGCGAAGGCCCCGCCGAGCAATCGCCGCCTGCCCGAAGCGCAGCCGTTCGTGCCGACGCTGCAGCTGATCAGCGGCGCGGTCAAGGCCGACGACGCCGAGTTGAACATCAACCCCCGCGCTCGCAGCGCGGTGTTGCGCTTGGCCGAGAAGCTGGGAATGGGGAATCGGGAATCGGGAATGGATAACGGCGACAGCGCTGCTCCCCGATTCCCAAATCCCGATTCCCGATTCCCGGCGTCTCCGAACGGAGACGTCCAATGAGCCGCCTGCTGCTGATCGTGCTGCTGGCCTGCAGCATCGCCTCGGCGATCGGGGTGGTGTACATGCGCCACATGCACCGCAAGCTGTTCGTGCAGTTGTCCAAGCTCGAACACACGCGTGACGAGTTGAACATCGAATTCGGCCGGCTGCAGCTGGAGCAGGCCACCTGGGCGGAAAGCAACCGTGTCGATCAGGTCGCGCGTGCGCGCATCGGGATGAAGTTCCCGGAGACCAACGACATCGTGGTGGTGCGCCCATGACCAAGTCGCACAGCAGCCGTTGTGTACGGGCAAGCTGCCCGCAGGGTGGCGCACATGCATCTTCGCCCATGACACAACGGCACGACAGCCGTTTTGCACGGGCACTCCGCGCACACGGAGGTGCGCCATGAAAGCCGGTCGCAACCGCCCCCGCAGCAACTTCAACCTGCGCGGCCGGCTGACCCTGGTCGGTATCGCGCTGGGCCTGTGTTCGGTGACGTTGATCGGGCGCGCCGCATTCGTGCAGCTGGTCAACCGCGATTTCTATCAGCGCCAGGGCGAAGCGCGCTATCTGCGTGAGCTGCCGATCGCCACCTCGCGCGGCATGATCACCGACCGCAATGGCGAGCCGTTGGCGGTGTCCACGCCGGTGGAATCGATCTGGGTCAATCCGCAGGAACTGCTGCGCAACCCCGACCGCATTCCCGAGTTGGCCAAGGCGCTCGGCCAGCCGCTGGACGAGTTGAATGCCAAGCTGGCGCAGAAGGCCGGCAAGGAATTCATGTACCTGCAGCGCCGGATCAACCCGGACAAGGCGCATGCGATCGTCGAGTTGAAGATCCCGGGCGTGTTTTCGCAGCGCGAGTTCCGTCGCTTCTATCCGCAAGGCGAAGCGATGGCCCACGTGCTGGGCTTCACCAATATCGACGACCGCGGCCAGGAAGGGCTGGAGCTGGCCTTCGACGAATGGCTGCGCGGCAAGCCCGGCTCCAAGAAGGTGGTGCGCGATGCGCGCGGCGCCATCGTGGAGAGCGTGGATCTGGTGCGTCCGGCGCAGCCGGGCAAGGACCTGACGCTGAGCATCGACCGCCGCATCCAGTTCCTGGCCTACAAGGAACTGCGCAACGCGCTGGTCGAAAACAATGCCGCTGGCGGGTCGATGGTGGTGATGGATGTCGCCACCGGCGAAGTGCTGGCGATGGTCAACCTGCCGACCTACAACCCCAACTCGGTGACCGGCATCAATCCGTCGGCGCGGCGCAATCGCGCGGTCACCGATCTGGTCGAGCCGGGTTCGACGATGAAGCCGCTGACCGTGGCCACGGCACTGACTGCCGGCGTGGTGACCAAGGACACCGTCATCGATACCAACCCCGGCTATATGTCGGTGGGACGCTTCACCATTCGCGATGTGCCGCGCAACAACGGCGTACTCAACGTCACCGGCGTGATCACCCGCAGCTCCAACATCGGTGCGGCCAAGATCGCGGCCAAGGTGCCGGACCAGACGTTCTATCAGTCGATCCGCAACTTCGGTTACGGCAGCGCGCCGCATAGCGGGTTTCCGGGAGAATCGGCCGGTGTGGTGCTGCAGCCGGCGCGCTGGAGCGGCCCGTCCAAGACCACGATGTCGTACGGCTACGGCCTGTCGGTGACGCCGCTGCAGATTGCGCAGGCGTACGCCACGCTGGGCAACGGCGGCAAGCTGACGCCGCCCACCTTCGTGCGTGGCCAGCACAACGAGACCCGTCAGGTGGTCACCCCCGAGGTGGCGCGTGAGGTCATCGACATGATGGAAACCGTGGTCACCCAGGGCGGTGCCAAGGGCGCGGCGATCCTGGGCTATCACGTGGCCGGCAAGACCGGTACCGCGCGCAAGAACGGCGCCAACGGCTATGAGCGCGGGCATTACAACGCGCTGTTCGCCGGTCTGGTGCCGGCCACGCGCCCGCGCTTTGCCACCGTCATCGTCATCAACGATCCGCAGGGCAAGGTGTATTACGGCGGCCTGGTGTCGGCACCGGTGTTCCACAAGGTGATGGAAGGTGCGCTGCGGTTGATGGACGTGCCGCCGGACGATATCCAGTCGTGGCTGGCCGCGCAGGCCGCCGGCAAGACCGGTCAACCGATCGTCAAGCCGCAACCGGCAGATCTGGACCCGGCGCTGGTACCGGACCCTGTGGACGAAGTATCGGCCGGCATTCCGACCGCGATCGCACCGCCGCCAGCGCCTGCGCAGCCTGCGCCGTTGCAGGAGAGCCGTCAGTGAGCCGCGCCATGCCGCTGTCGCAGCTGCTGCCGGACCTGACCCTTGCGCGCGATGTGCAGGTGTCCGGCCTGGTGATGGATAGCCGTGCAGTGCGCCCAGGCGATGCGTTCGTGGCGATCGCAGGCTTCGGCGCGCATGGGCTGGGCTTCGTCGAGCAGGCGCGCGCCAATGGTGCGGTAGCGGTGTTGTTCGAGCCGCCCGCGCCTGCCGATCTGCCGGCGCCTGCCGACGCCATCGCCGTGCCCGGCTTGCGTGCGCGGCTTGGCAGCATGGCCGATCAGTTTCATGGTCATCCGTCGCACACATTGCGGATGGTGGGCGTCACCGGCACCAACGGCAAGACCTCCACCGTGCAGTTGCTGGCGCAGGCGCTGACCTTGCTCGGCACGCCCACTGGCACGCTCGGTACGCTGGGCGTCGGCCTGTATGGCAGCGCCGTCCCGACCGGTTTCACCACGCCGCTGGTGCTGTCCACGCACGCGTTGCTGGCACAGCTGCGCGATGAAGGCGCGCAAGCCGCAGCGATGGAAGTCAGCTCGCACGCGCTCGATCAGGGCCGCGTGGATGCGGTGCATTTCGACGTGGCTGTGTTCACCAATCTCACTCGCGATCATCTCGATTATCACGGCGATATGGCGCAGTACGGCGCGGCCAAGGCCAAGCTGTTCACGCGCGCTGGGTTGCAGACTGCGGTGGTGAATCTGGACGACGCATTCGGCCGCACGCTGCTGGCCTCGCTCGATCCTGCGCTGCGCGCGATCGGCGTGAGTTCGCGCGGGCAGGCTGGCGCCACGGTGCGCGCCGACGCACTGCAACTGGATCACAACGGCATCAGCTTCGCGCTGCGGATCGATGCCAGCGTCCACGCCGTGCATTCGTCCTTGCTGGGTCGCTTCAACGTGGACAACCTGCTGGCGGTCGCCGGTGCCTTGCACGCGCTGGACCATGCGCCGGCGCAGATCGCCCAGGTGCTGGGCCAGCTGCAGCCGATCCACGGCCGCATGAATCGTCTCGGCGGCGCGCACGGCGCACCGCTGGTGGTGGTCGATTACGCACACACGCCCGACGCGCTGGAACAGGCACTGGCCAGCCTGCGCTCGCATGCGCAGGACCGGCTGATCTGCGTGTTCGGTTGCGGCGGCGAACGCGACACCGGCAAGCGCCCGCAGATGGCCGCCATTGCCGAACTCAATGCCGATGTGGCGATCGTCACCGACGACAACCCGCGCGGCGAAGACGGCGATGTCATCGTTGCCGATATCGTGCGCGGTTTTGCGCGCCCGGATGCGGCCATCGTGCAGCGCGACCGCGCCGCCGCGATCCATCAGGCCATCGCCATGGCCAGCGCGTCGGACATCGTGCTGATCGCCGGCAAGGGCCACGAGCCCTACCAGGAAGTGGCCGGCGTGCAGCATGCCTTCGACGATGCAGCGGTGGCGGCGCAGGCCTTGCTGCCGCGCACCGTGCTGGGAGTGCGCGCATGAAGCTCACCCCGCTGTCGTTGATCGCGCATTGGGCTGGCGGCGAGCTGCACGGCGACGATGCCATGATCGATGCGGTCGGCAACGACACGCGCACGCTGTCCAACGGCAGCCTGTATGTGGCGCTGCGCGGCGAGCGGTTCGACGGGCACGACTTCGCTGCCGATGCGCTCGCGCAGGGTGCCAGCGGTTTGCTGGTGGATCATCTACTGCCGACGTTGAGCGTGCCGCAGGTGCTGGTGCAGAACACCGAGCTGGCGCTGGCACGCATTGCCGCCGGCATGCAGCGCGATCGCGCCACCCGCGTGATCGCGTTGACCGGTTCCAACGGCAAGACCAGCGTCAAGGCACTGCTGCTGGCCATCCTGACCGAAGCAGGGCGTGTCGATGACACCACCGTCTATGCCACGCCGGGCAATCGCAATAACGAAATCGGCTTGCCGCTGGCGGTGATCGCCGCACCGGACGACGCAGATGTTGCGATCTACGAAATGGGTGCCGGCAAGCCGGGCGATATCGCCTACCTCACCGACGTCGCGCGGCCGCATGTTGCGCTGGTCAACAACATCGCGCCGGCGCACCTGGAGCGCCTGGGCAGCCTGCTCGGCGTCGCACAGACCAAGGGTGCGATCTACGCCGCGCTGCCCTCCGATGGCGTGGCGGTGATCAATGCCGACGATGCCTTCGGCGCCTGGTTCGAGCAGCAACTGCACGCGCAGCCGGTGCAGGGCCGTCGCGTGTTGCGCTATGGCCTGCAGGCCAGCGCCGATATCACCGCACGTCATCTGCAACTGCAGGCCGATGGCGCACGGTTCACGCTGGCAACCCCGCAGGGCGAGGCGCAGATTGCGCTGCCATTGCCGGGCCGCCACAACGTGCTCAACGCATTGGCTGCGACCGGATTGGCGATGGGCGCCGGGATCGGGCTGCCGATCATCGCCGCTGGCCTGGCGCGGGCGCGTCCAGTGGCTGGCCGGCAGATCGCCCATCGTTTGCCCGGTGGCGCAGTGCTGATCGACGACAGTTACAACGCCAACCCCGGCTCGTTGGATGCGGCCATCGATGCACTGGCCGCCGCGCCTGGCGCTGGCTGGCTGGTGCTGGGCGACATGCGCGAACTCGGCGCCGAAGGTGCGGCGCTGCATGCCGCGGCCGGACGTCGCGCACGCGCGGCCAAGTTGCAGCGTCTGTACGCGTTGGGCGAGCTCAGTGCCGCTGCCGCGCAGGCGTTCGGCGAGGGCGGTCGCGTGTTTGCCACACATGCGGAATTGATCGATGCATTGCACGCGGACCTGGGTGTAGCCGGGGCCGGGGAAAAGCAACAGCACGCACCAGAAAATATGCAGGGAAATGTTTTGATTCACGATCAGCAATCGCAGTCTATGGATGCCCTCCCGGGTCCCCGGTCCCCGGTCCCCGGTCCCGGCTCCACCACCCTTCTGGTAAAAGGCTCCCGCGGCAGCGCCATGGACCGCATCGTCGCCGCGCTGCTCGCACCGTCGGAGGATGCCTCCCATGCTGCTTGAGTTGGCCCGCTGGCTGCAGCAACTGGAGAGCCTGTTCGGGCTGTTCAACTATCTGACCTTCCGCGGCATTCTGGCGGCGCTGACGTCGTTGTTCCTGTCGTTGTGGATGGGCCCTGCGGTGATCCGCAAGCTGGCCCAGTTCAAGGGTGGCCAGCCGATCCGTCAGGACGGCCCGCAGACGCATTTCTCCAAGGCCGGCACCCCGACCATGGGCGGCTCGCTGATCCTGCTCACCGTCACCTTGTCGGTGTTGCTGTGGGGCGACTTGCGCAACCGTTACGTGTGGCTGGTGCTGGCGGTGATGCTCTGCTTCGGTGCGATCGGCTGGTACGACGACTGGATCAAGATCGTTCGCCGCGATCCCAATGGTCTGAAGTCGCGCTGGAAGTATCTGCTGCAGTCGATCTTCGGCCTGGCCGCCGGCCTGTTCCTGTTCTATACCGCCGACGTACCGGCGGCGATCACCTTCTACATTCCGATGTTCAAGTCGATCGCGCTGCCGCTGGCCGGCGTGAGCTTCGTGGTGATCGCTTATTTCTGGATCGTCGGCTTCTCCAACGCGGTCAACCTCACCGACGGTCTGGATGGTCTGGCGATCATGCCCACCGTGCTGGTGGCCTGCGCACTGGGCGTATTTGCGTATGCCTCGGGTAACGTGGTGTTTGCCGAATACCTGAAAATCCCGCTGATTCCCGGCGCCGGCGAGCTGATCATCATCTGTTCGGCGATCGCCGGGGCAGGGCTGGGCTTTCTGTGGTTCAACACCTACCCGGCCATGGTGTTCATGGGCGACATCGGCGCGTTGTCGTTGGGCGCGGTGCTGGGCACCATCGCGGTGATCGTGCGCCAGGAAATGGTGCTGGTGATCATGGGTGGCGTGTTCGTGATCGAAACGCTGTCGGTAATGATCCAGGTGGCCAGTTTCAAGATGACCGGCAAGCGCGTGTTCCGCATGGCGCCGATCCATCACCACTTCGAACTCAAAGGTTGGCCGGAACCGCGCGTGATCGTGCGCTTCTGGATCATTTCGGTGGTGCTGGTGCTGATCGGCCTTGCCACGTTGAAGGTGCGCTGATGAACGACATGTCCCGCCAGGCCACACGACTGGACGCCATCGGCGGCCGTTACGACCCGTGGCTGCTCGGCGCGGCGGCCACGCTCGCCTCGCTGGGCGTGGTGATGGTGGCATCCAGTTCGATCGAACTGTCGGAGAGCCCGTTCTATTACCTCACCCGCCACCTGCTGTTTCTGGGCGTCGGTATCGGGTTGGCGTTCTGGGCCATGCGCACCGAACTCAAGACCATCGAGCAGCACAACCAGATGCTGTTGCTGGGCTGTTTTGTGATGCTGATCGTGGTGTTCGTGCCGGGCCTGGGCAGCAGCGTCAACGGCGCCAGGCGCTGGATCAACCTGGGCGTGTCGAAGTTTCAGGTCGTCGAAGCGGTCAAGGTGCTCTACATCATCTGGCTGGCCAGTTACCTGGTGCGCTTCCGCGACGAGGTCAATGCAACCTGGCAGGCAATGCTCAAGCCGGTGTTCGTGGTCGGATTTCTGGTGGCACTGCTGTTGCTGCAACCGGACTTCGGTTCGTCGATGCTGCTGTTGAGTGTCACTGCCTGCATGCTGGTGCTCGGCGGCGCCCCGATCGGGCGCATCATCCTGCCCATCCTGCTGCTGCTGCCGGCACTGGTGGCGCTGGTGATATTCGAGCCGTACCGCATGCGGCGCGTGACCTCCTTCATGGACCCGTGGGTCGATCAGCTCGGCTCGGGGTACCAGCTGTCCAATGCGCTCATGGCGATCGGCCGTGGCGAGTGGACCGGTGTGGGCCTGGGCGCCTCGGTGCAGAAGCTCAACTATCTGCCAGAAGCGCATACCGACTTCATCTTCTCGGTGATCGCCGAAGAACTCGGCTTCATCGGCGTCTGCGGTGTCGTGTCCCTGTACGCGCTGCTGGTCGGCCGCGCGTTCTGGGTGGGCATGCGCTGCGTGGAAATGAAGCGCCATTTCTCCGGTTACGTGGCCTTCGGCATCGGGCTGTGGGTGGCGATGCAGAGCTTCGTGTCGATTGGCGTGAACCTAGGGATTCTGCCGACCAAGGGCCTGACCCTGCCGCTGATCTCGTCCGGCGGTTCGTCGGTGCTGATGACCTGCGTGGCGATGGGCCTGCTGCTACGCGTGTCCTATGAAATGGATCGCGCCGAGCGCCTGCGCAGCAAGTTGTCGCCGCAGGGCGCGGGCACTGCGGCGGTCGAGCCGGCTGAGCCGGTGGTCGATCCGGTGCCGCCTGCTTATACAGCGGGACGCAAGCCGCAGCGCGAGACCGCTGCTGCGCCTGCACCGGTGGCAGCGACGTCAACGGCAGCACCGTCGGTGGTGCCGGCATCGGCCATCCTGCGTGGCACCAGCCGCATGCAGCCGCGTGTGGAACCGACCTTCGGGAGGATTGCATGAGCGTGCATGACGCGAATCCCTCGCAAAAACCCGTGCATCCATCTGCGGGAATTCAACCTGTAATGATCCTTGCAGGCGGCACAGGTGGGCATATTTTCCCGGGTCTGGCCGTGGCCAAGGTGCTGCGCGCGCGCGGCGTGCCGGTGACCTGGCTGGGCGCCGACGGTGCGATGGAAACGCGGCTGGTGCCGCAGCACGATATCCAGATCGACACGCTGGCCATCAGCGGCCTGCGCGGCAAGGGCGTGATCAAGTTGCTTGGCGCACCGGTGCGGGTGATGCGCGCGGTACGCGCTGCCGGCTTTGTGTTGCGCAAGCGGCAGCCGCGCGCGGTGGTCAGCTTCGGCGGCTTTGCGGCCGGCCCAGGCGGCCTGGCTGCCCGCCTGCTCGGCGTGCCCTTGCTCGTGCACGAACAAAATCGCGCGCCTGGCATGACCAATAAGGTGTTGTCGCGTTTTGCGCGCCGCGTACTGACCGGTTTCCCCGGCAGTTTCGCTGGCGAAGAAGCGGTGGGTAATCCGGTGCGCGCAGAAATCGCCGCGCTTCCTGCACCGGCCGCACGCCTGGTTGGGCGGGGTGGCCCGGTACGCATGTTGGTGCTCGGCGGCAGCCAGGGCGCACGCGCATTGAATCAAGCCGTGCCGTCGGCACTGGCCGCGCTCGGGCATCCGGATGTCGAAGTGCGCCACCAGTGCGGCGAAAAACTGCGCGCCGAAGCCGAGGCTTCCTACGCGCAGGCCGGAGTGAATGCCAGCGTCGAACCGTTCATCGCCGACATGGCCGCCGCCTACGCCTGGGCCGATCTGGTGGTGTGCCGCGCCGGCGCCTCCACCCTGGCAGAGCTGTGTGCTGCCGGTGTCGGCAGCGTGCTGGTGCCCTTTGCCGCCGCCGTCGACGATCACCAGACCCGCAATGCCGAATACCTGGTCGGCGCCGACGCCGCCGTGCTGCTCAAGCAGGACGACACCTTGCCCGTGCGCCTGCAGCAGGTCTTGCAGACCCTGCTCACCGACCCTGCACGCCGCCTGTCGATGGCGCAAGCCGCCCGCACCCTGGCCAAGCCGGATGCCGCCGAGCGTATCGCCGACATTGTTTTGTATGAAGCCGGGACCGGGGACCGGGGACCGGGGACCGGTGGCAAGCACGATCAACGGCATGGAAGTACCGGGACCCGCGATCCGCAACGCGGGGGGCGTGAAGAACAGAATCCACAGCAGACAGGTATGCACGCAGATAATCATTATGGGCAGGCGCAACGCGCTGGCGCTGCTTCGCTCTTCCCGGGTCCCCGGTCCCGGGTCCCCGGTCCCGCCACCTCCATTGGAGCTGCCCGGTGATCCGCCGTCTGCAGGACAGTGGCGATCTGGTGCGCGCATTTCCGCGCGTGCATTTCGTCGGCATCGGCGGCACCGGCATGAGCGGCATTGCCGAGGTCATGCTGACGCTGGGCTATGAAGTCTCCGGCTCGGACAACGCCGACAATGCGGCTACCCGCCGCCTGGCCAAGCTCGGCGCGCGCGTAATGCGCGGCCACTCGGCCGCCAACGTGCTCGGCACCGATTGCGTTGTGGTGTCCAGCGCGATCCGCGAAGACAACCCCGAGCTGATGGAAGCGCGCAGCCAGCGCATTCCGATCATGCCGCGTGCGGCGATGCTGGCCGAGCTGATGCGCTTCCGCCGCGGCATTGCAGTCGCTGGCACGCACGGCAAGACCACCACCACCAGCCTGGCCGCGGCCGTGCTGAGCGAAGGTGGCCTGGACCCGACCTTCGTCATCGGCGGGCAACTGCTGGCGGCCGGCGCCAATGCCAAGCTCGGCGGCGGCCAGTGGCTGGTGGCTGAAGCCGATGAAAGCGATGGCAGCTTCCTGCGTCTGAATCCGTTGATGGCGGTGATCACCAACATCGACTCGGATCACCTGGAAAACTACGGCAACGATTTCTCGCGCATCCAGGCGGCATTCGCAGAATTCCTGCAGCGCCTGCCGTTCTACGGCCTGGCCCTGCTGTGCATCGACGACCCGGAAGTGGCCGCGCTGGCCGGCAAGACGCCGCGCCACGTGATGAGCTACGGCATGAGCGAAAACGCCGACGTGCGCGCCGAAGATGTGGTGCAGGACGGCCCGCGCATGCGCTTCACCTTGCGCCTGCCCGAAGGCTCCACCACGCCGGTGACGCTGGCCTTGCCGGGCCGTCACAACGTGCTCAACGCATTGGCCGCTGCCGCGATCGGTTGGCAGCTCGGTGTGGAGCCGCAGACCATTGCGCGCGCGTTGGAAAACTTTGCGGGCATCGGCCGGCGTTTCAACGATCTGGGCGAAGTCACCACCAGCACCGGTGCGCGCGTGCGGGTGGTCGACGATTACGGCCACCATCCCCGCGAGCTGGAAGCGGTGTTCGCCGCCGCACGCGGTGGCTGGCCGGATAAGCGCCTGGTCGTCGCATTCCAGCCGCACCGCTACAGCCGTACCCGCGATCAGTTCGACGCATTCGCCGCCGTGCTCAGCACCGTCGATGCATTGGTGTTGAGCGAAGTCTATCCGGCCGGCGAAGCGCCGATTCCCGGTGCAGACTCGCGTGCCCTGGCGCGTGCCATCCGTGCGCGCGGCCGTAGCGAGCCGGTCGTGGTCGGGCAGATTGCCGGCCTGGCCGAAGTGTTGCCGGACGTGCTGCAGGACGGCGATCTGCTGTTGATGATGGGGGCCGGCGACATCGGTTATGTGGCCCAGCACATCATCCATCACGGCTTTGTCGGAGAGCAGGCATGAGCGCGTCCTCTATCGGGACCCGGGACCCGGGAACCGGGACCGGTGAAGAGCAGATCGTGCAGCCCGCGTCTTCTGCTGTTACGGGTCCCGGGTCCCGGGTCCCCGGTCCCGCACCGTCGCGAACCAGCGACCCCGCCGCGTTCGGGCGCGTCGCCGTGCTGCTTGGCGGCACCTCGTCCGAGCGCGAAGTGTCGTTGAATTCCGGCAGCAACGTGCTGGACGCGCTGCGCGCGCGCGGTGTCGATGCGCAGCCGGTGGACGGCATTCCCGCCTTGGCGCAGGCGCTGGTCGCGCAGCGCTTCGACCGTGTGTTCAACGTGCTGCATGGCCATAACGGCGGCGGCGAAGACGGCATCGTGCAGGGCTTGATGGAAGCCTTCGGCATCCCGTACACCGGCTCCAACGTGCTCGGCTCGGCGTTGAGCATGGACAAGATCCGCACCAAGCAGGTGTGGTTGTCGCTGGATCTGCCGACGCCGCGTTACGCGCGTCTGGCTGCCGGCGCCAGCGGCGATCAAATTCATGCTGTTGCAAAGCAGATCGGCTTGCCGGTGATCGTCAAGCCGGCCAACGAAGGCTCCAGCGTCGGTATCAGCCGCGTGTTCGATCAGGCCCAGCTCGAAGAAGCGGTGCTGCTGGCTGCGCGCTACGACGGTGCGCTGTTGATGGAGCAACTGATCGAAGGCGACGAACTCACCGTGGCCATTCTGGGCGAGACCGCGCTGCCGTCGATCCGCATCGTGCCCAAGGGCCAGTGGTACGACTACAACGCCAAGTACGTGGCCGACGACACCCAGTACCTGTGCCCGGGTCTGGAAGGCGATGCCGAAGCGCAGATCGGTCAGCTGGCACTGGACGCTTTTCGCGCTGCCGGCGCACGCGGCTGGGGCCGCGTCGATGTCATGCGCGATCGCAGCAGCGGCCAGCTGTATCTGCTCGAAGTGAACACCGCTCCGGGCATGACCAGCCACTCGCTGGTCCCCAAGGCCGCGCGTCAGCTCGGCATCGACTTCGAAGAACTGGTCTGGCGCGTGCTGGAGCAGACGCTATGAATCCGGGACAGGGGACCCGGGACCCGGGACCCGGGAACAACAAAAGCATCCGCGCGTTTGCTCGGGCTTTTACGGGTCCCCGGTCCCCGGTCCCCGGTCCCGCAGCGCGCGGAGCGTGCCAATGAACGCCACCCTGCGCATCCTGGCCTGGTTGATTGCGGTGGCGCTGGTCGCGTTGCCGGTGGTGGCCGTGCTCAATGGGTGGGTGGGTGCCGAGCGCTGGCCGTTGGCGAAGTTGCGGGTATCCGGCGATTTCAAACGGGTGCCGGCCGAACAATTGCGCGCGGTGGTGCTGCCGTACGCGCGCGCCGGCTTCTTTGCGGTGAAGCTGCAGCAGGCGCAAGACGCCATTGCGCAGTTGCCGTGGGTGGAAAGTGCGCAGGTGCGCAAGCGTTGGCCGGACGTGCTGGAAGTGCGCGTGACCGAACACAAGCCGTTCGCGCGCTGGGGCACCGACCGCATGCTGTCCGAACAGGGCCGGTTATTCCGCACTCCACCGTTGTTGAAGGATTTCAAGTTGCCCCAGCTCGGCGGGCCGGACAGCAAGACCCAGGATGTGGTCGCGCTGTACAACGAATCGCGCGCCTTGTTTGCGCCGACCGGCCTGGATGTGGAACGTCTGGAGATGGACGCGCGTGGCAGCTGGTCGCTGGGGCTGAGCAATGGTCTGCAGATCATGATCGGACGTGACGATGCGCGCGCACGTCTGCAACGGTTCGCGCGCGTGCTGCCGCAGCTGGCCGACCCGCAGCGCCCGATCGCGCGTGCCGACCTGCGTTACACCAACGGCTTTACGGTCGAACGTGCACCGGGCGAGACCCCGCACGACGCCAAAAAATCCAAGACCACTGCGCCGGTAACACCCGGCGCGCCGCCGGCCGAGGTACATCCCATCGCCGCGCGCTTTCCGCATCGCCTGATCGATCGTCTGGCCTCTGCGCTTCCGTCATTCACTCTTCAACGCAGTCTGCATACATGAATCGCAAAGGCGACAAATCCCTCATCGTTGGACTGGACATCGGCACCTCCAAGGTCGTCGCGCTGGTCGGCGAGTACTCGCCCGGCAATCCGATCGAAGTGATCGGCATCGGTTCGCATGAGTCGCGCGGTCTCAAGCGCGGCGTGGTGGTGGATATCGAATCCACCGTGCAGTCGATCCAGCGCGCAGTCGAAGAAGCCGAGCTGATGGCCGGCTGCGAAATCCGCTCGGTGTACGCATCGATCTCCGGTAACCACGTGCAGTGCAAGAACTCGCCCGGCATCGTGCCGATCCGCGATGGCGAAGTGACCTGGAGCGACCTGGAGCGCGTGCTCGACGCCGCCAAGGCCGTGGCCATTCCTGCCGACCAACGCATCCTGCATGCGATCCCGCGAGAGTACGTGCTGGACGATTCGCAGGAAGGCATCCGCAACCCGGTCGGCATGACCGGCGTGCGCCTGGAGGTGCATGCGCATCTGGTTGTGTGCGCGCAATCGGCTGCGGCCAACATCACCAAATGCGTGCAGAAATGCGGCCTGCAGGTGGACGATCTGGTGCTGTCCTCGCTGGCCTCGTCGGTTGCCGTACTGACCGCCGACGAGCGCGAACTGGGCGTGGTGCTGGTGGATATCGGCGCCGGCACCACCGATCTGGCGGTGTACGTGCAAGGCGCGATCTGCCACACCGCGTCGCTGCCGATCGCCGGCGACCACGTCACCAACGACATCGCGCACATGCTGCGTACGCCCACACCAGAGGCCGAGCAGATCAAGGTGCGTTACGCGTGCGCCCTGGCGCAGCTGGCCACCGCCGAAGAAAGCATCCAGGTGCCGTCGGTGGGCGACCGCCCGCCGCGCCGCATGCCGCGTCATGCGCTCGCGCAGGCCGTGCAGGGCCGTTACGAAGAAATTTTTGAAATGGTGCAGGCCGAACTACGCCGCTCCGGATTCGAAGAAATGGTGCGCGCCGGCATGGTGCTCACCGGTGGCGCGTCGAAGATGGAAGGCGTGGTCGAACTGGCCGAAGAAATGTTGCAGATGCCGGTGCGCGTGGGCATTCCGCAGCACGTCACCGGCCTGGGCGAAGTCGTCGGCAACCCGGTGCACGCCTCCGGCGTGGGCCTGTTGCTGATGGGCAGCCAGATCGAACACCCGCGCCGCCCGTCGATCCCGACCGGCCGCGCAGGAAGCTTGTTCAAGAAATTGAAGAACTGGTATCGCGGCGAATTCTGACGAATCGGGATTTGGGATTCGGGAATTGGTTGAAGCAAAGGCAGAGCGGTTGCGGAAGGTTTGAGTGGAGAGCGGTGAGAGCGGGCAGGACGTAATTTTTTTGTGGTTCCGCCGAGGAGGCAGTGGTTGGCGTGAAGGTGATTCGTTGCTGCGATTCCCCATTCCCGACTCCCCCATTCCCGGTATTCAAACAACAACATTCGCCGACATGCGGGTGTTGGGCTGGCGAACGGAGCACTCCGATTCCCCATTCCCGATTCCCCATTCACGGCATCTCAAGAGGACACTGACATGGCACATTTTGAACTGATCGAAAAGATGGCTCCCAACGCGGTCATCAAGGTCGTTGGCGTGGGCGGCGGCGGCGGTAACGCGGTTGCGCACATGGTCAACACCAACGTCGATGGCGTGGAATTCATCACCGCCAACACCGACTCGCAGGCGATCAAGAACTGCGGCGCCAAGTTGCAGCTGCAGCTCGGCACCAACGTGACCAAGGGCCTGGGCGCAGGCGCCAATCCGGAAGTCGGCCGTCAGGCGGCGCTGGAAGATCGCGAGCGCATCATGGACGCCTTACAGGGTGCGGACATGGTATTCATCACCGCCGGTATGGGCGGCGGCACCGGTACCGGCGCGGCCCCCGTGGTTGCGCAGCTGGCCAAGGAGATGGGCATCCTGACCGTGGCCGTGGTCACCAAGCCGTTCCCGTTCGAAGGCCGTCGCCGCATGCAGGTAGCGCTCAAGGGCATCGAGGAACTGAGCCAGCATTGCGATTCGTTGATCACCATTCCAAACGAAAAGCTGATCACCGTGCTTGGCCGTAACGCCACCATGATCCAGGCCTTCCGCGCTGCCAACGACGTGCTGCAGGGCGCCGTGCAGGGCATCGCCGATCTGATCGTGCGTCCGGGTCTGATCAACGTCGACTTTGCCGACGTGCGCACCGTGATGTCGGAAATGGGTCTGGCCATGATGGGCACCGGTTCGGCACGCGGCGACGATCGCGCGCAGGCCGCTGCCGAAGCCGCCATCCAGAACCCGCTGCTGGACGATGTGAACCTGGCCGGTGCCAACGGCATCCTGGTCAACATCACCGCCGGCCCGGACTTCACCATGGCCGAGTTCGACGAGATCGGCCGCACCATCGAAGCGTTCGCCTCGGAAGATGCCACTGTGGTCGTCGGCACCGTGCTCGACCCGGACATGCAGGACGAAGTGCGCGTGACCGTGGTGGCCACCGGCCTGAACCGTGCGGTTGCCCGCCAGACCCAGCGTCCGGACCAGCGCGCGCCGATCAAGCTGGTGCGCAATGCCACCACCGGCCAACCGGAATTCGGCGACTTCGACACCACCAGCGGCGACGCGGTGTCCAAGGCCGTCGGCGGCAGCATGGGCCTGGGCCTGCGTCGTCCGAGCAGCGACTCGGTCGGCAGCGGCCACAGTGCCGGCAATGCTGCACCGCCGGCCGCAGACCTGCCCAACGATTACCTGGATATCCCGGCGTTCCTGCGCCGCCAGGCCGACTGATGGGCGTCGGCTGCGTCGCCACGGCGGCGTAGCCCGCCCCACCCGACCGCTGTCGGGGCTGTAATGCCATGTCCTTTTCTGCCGGATCGGTCACGATCCGGCAGCTTTTGCAATGGCAAGACAGTGGCATGACACCTCTCATCACGCGTAATTTGTTAAAATTCGGATAATGTTTACCCAATAGACAGTCGGTTCAGCGTCTGTCTGCATTGTTCCTCCAGACTTCGCATATGACCCAGCAACGCACTCTTAAAAACACCATTCGCGCCACCGGCGTCGGCCTGCATAGCGGCGACAAGGTGTACATGACGCTGCGACCGGCCCCGGTCGATCACGGCGTGGTGTTCCGGCGTGTGGACCTGGAACCGGTCATCGAAGTCCCCGCCGATGCCGAGCTGGTCACCGAGACCACGCTGTGTACCGGTCTGACCTGCAACGGCGCCAAGATCCAGACCGTCGAACACCTGATGTCGGCACTGGCCGGCCTGGGTGTGGACAACGTCATCGTCGAACTGTCCTCGGCCGAGTTGCCGATCATGGACGGTTCGTCCGGCCCGTTCGTGTTCCTGCTGCAGTCGGCAGGCATCGTCGAGCAGAACAAGGCCAAGCGCTTCATCCGCATCAAACAGCCGGTGGAAGTGCGCGAGGGCGACAAGGTCGCGCGCTTCGAGCCGTACGACGGCTACAAGCTGGGCTTCACCATCGAATTCAATCACCCGATGATCCCGGCCAAGCAATCGCGCCAGGAAATCGAGTTCTCCACCTCGGCCTACGTCAAGGAAATCTCGCGCGCCCGCACCTTCGGCTTCATGCGCGACCTTGAGTACATGCGCGAGCGCAATCTGGGCCTGGGCGGTTCGATGGACAACGCCATCGTGCTGGACGAGTTCCGCGTGCTCAACGAAGACGGCTTGCGCTACACCAACGAATTCGTGCGCCATAAAATCCTGGATGCCATCGGCGACCTCTATCTGGCCGGCGGCGCCATTCTGGGCGCCTACGAAGGCTTCAAATCCGGGCATGCGCTCAACAACAAGCTGGTGCGCGCGCTGCTGGCGGACCAGGCCGCCTGGGAATGGGTCAGCTTCCCCGAAGGAACCGAGCAACCGCCGGTGACCTACGCCAGCCCCGTCTACGCCTGAGACAGGCAAGACCCGCCGCGCCGCCTTCAGGTTCGCGCGGCTTCTGCCCGATGGCGATGGGTAGCTGCATGAGATCGGCTAAACGCCCCCGCACCCCGCCGCTGGCCGTTCGCCGACTGTGTCTACCCCGCGGCTATGTGTCAGGGAATGCCGCAATCGGCACCGAAAGCGTGAACCAGCTCGGATTTAGGTCCCGTTCTTAACTCTTTTTTAAGACTTCTCTAACTCCTGCGGGCGCCATGACCGCTAGGATGCGTCGGGTCGTGCGTGGTCTTCGCAATCTTTTCACGCACTGCTGGCCGCCCGGAGATGGCGGCAAGGACGTCATCGCTTGGTCGGCAAGACGTCCTGCAAGGAGGCCAGTGCCTCGCGCAGACCCTTGTGCGTGGCTTCGGACACCGGCCGTGGACGGTCGCGGTTCTGCTGCATTGGGGAATGCAGTGGAGTGCTTGCCGTCTTGACGGTCACTGCGGTGGCCTTCAACCCGATGGACCGGGCGGCATCAAGAAGTTGGGTCTCGGCGAGCCGCACCTTGGCATGCCAGATCGGTGAATCAACCAGAAAAACGAGCTGTTCGCCTCGGACATTGGCCAACCGGCAACGGGTGGCCAGATGGGGCGGTAACAGGGGGCGCAACTGCCGGTCCAGCGCATCGAGCCACAAGGCGCGGCGCAAGGGGTCGCCAGCCTTTTCACCCAGCGCGGCCTCGATGGCCTGCTGCGGAGCGGAAGGGTTGCGTGCGTTGGACTTGGGCTTGGACATGACACTCATATGGCGTTAAAAAAAGTTGTAATCAAATCTCGGCAAACCAGGGCCCAGCGTGTGGCTCGACAGTTCCAGGGTTTTGCGTCGGACCGACCGATGGTGGTGCTCGGTGCCGTGCTCGGCCTGGGCATGCTGATCGGCGTCGGTGCAAGCGCCGCTACCGGCATGGTGACCAATTCCGCGCTGCAGGCCAAGGTCGCGCAGCAGCAGGCCGAGCTGGCCCAGGCGCAGCGCGCCTCGCAGGCGCAGGTCAATGCACTGGCCGCACGCATGGGCGAGCTGCAAGCGCAGGCTACCCGCCTTAATGCGTTGGGCGAGCGGTTGACCGAAATGGGCAAGTTGAAGGACGGCGAGTTCGACTTCGACGAGCCGGTCGGCGTCGGTGGCGGCGATGAGACGGTCAGCGATATGCCTGTCGAATCGCTCAAGCAGACGCTAGGGCAAGTCGAACAGCAGTTCTCCGCCTCCGGCCAACAACTGAACGTACTGGCGGCGCTGATGTTCGATCATCAGCTCGAGCAGAATTCGGTGCCCTCGCGGATGCCGATCCGCAACACCTACATCACCTCCGGCTTTGGCGGCCGCGCCGATCCGTTCGACGGCGGTTCGGCCTTCCACAAGGGTGTGGACTTCCATGCCAACGTGGGCGACCCGGTGATGTCGGTCGCCGACGGCGTGGTCAGCTACGCCGGTGTGCGTGGCGGCTACGGCAATGTGGTCGAAGTGGATCACGGCAACGGTTACGTCACCCGCTACGCGCACAACTCGCGGCTGGTGGTGAAGGTAGGCGATCTGGTGCGTGCCGGCCAGCAGGTGGCCAGGGCCGGCTCCAGCGGTCGTTCCACCGGTGCGCACGTGCATTTCGAGGTGTGGGCCGATGGCCGCGTGGTCAATCCGCGCAAGTTCCTGGGCGACACCAATACACCAGTGGGGCGCCGAGGGCGCGGTTGACGAAGGCATGGCACGCTCCGATGGAGGTGCTTGATTCGTGAAGGCTCGCCCCAAGCTACAATAGGGTGTTGCCATGACAGGGCGCAGTGCGCCCTGTTTCGTTTACGGCGGTCGGGTCTTGGGGACCGGCGTCGGTCAAACCGTTCCTTTTCAACCGGTTTCTTCAATGATCAACAGTCTGCTTACCCGTGTCTTTGGCAGTCGTAACGAACGCCAGCTGCGCCAGCTCACCCGCCTCGTCACCCAGATCAATGCGCTGGAGCCGACGATCGAGAAGCTCTCCGACGCCGAGCTGCAAGCCAAGACCCCGGAGTTCAAGCAGCGGCTTGCCGCCGGCGAGTCCCTGGACAAGATCCTTCCCGAGGCGTTTGCGGTGTGTCGCGAGGCCAGCCGCCGCGTGCTGGGCATGCGCCACTACGACGTGCAGCTGATCGGCGGCATGGTGCTGCATCTGGGCAAGATCGCCGAGATGCGCACCGGCGAAGGCAAGACCCTGGTGGCGACCCTGCCGGTGTACCTCAACGCGCTGCAGGGCGAGGGCGTGCATGTGGTCACCGTCAACGACTACCTGGCGCGTCGCGACGCGGCGCAGATGGGCAAGTTGTACAACTGGCTGGGGCTGAGCGTGGGCGTGGTGTATCCGGGCATGCCGCATAGCGACAAGCGCGAGGCCTACGGCAGCGACATCACCTACGGCACCAATAACGAGTTCGGCTTCGATTATCTGCGCGACAACATGGCGCTGTCGCGCGCGGACCGCTATCAGCGCAATCTGCATTACGCGATCGTCGACGAAGTCGACTCGATCCTGATCGACGAAGCGCGCACCCCGCTGATCATTTCCGGCCCGGCCGACGAATCGCCGGAGCTGTACATCCGCGTCAACCGCATCGTGCCGCAGCTGACCAAGCAGGAAAGCGAGGAAGGCGAGGGCGATTACTGGATCGACGAGAAGGGCAAGCAGGTGCATCTGTCGGAGGCGGGCATGGGCCACGCCGAAGAACTGCTGATGCAGGCCGGCATCCTGGAAAATGCCGAAGACGGCCTGTACGCCGCGCAGAACCTGAGCGTGGTGCATCACCTCAACGCCGCGCTGCGTGCGCATGCGATCTATCAGCGCGATGTGGATTACATCGTGCGCGATGGCGAAGTGGTGATCGTGGACGAATTCACCGGCCGCACCCTGTCCGGGCGTCGCTGGTCCGACGGCCTGCACCAGGCGGTTGAAGCGAAGGAAGGCGTACCGGTACAGCGCGAGAACCAGACGCTGGCCAGCATCACCTTCCAGAACCTGTTCCGCATGTACAAGAAGCTGTCCGGCATGACCGGTACGGCCGACACCGAAGCCTACGAATTCCAGAGCATCTACGGCCTGGAAGTGGTGGTGATTCCGACCAACCGCCCGACCGTGCGCAAGGACCATCCGGACCAGGTGTTCCTCAACCGCAAGGGCAAGTTCAACGCGGTGCTGGCCGACATCGAAGACTGCGCCAAGCGCGGCCAGCCGGTGCTGGTGGGGACCACCTCGATCGAAACCTCGGAGATGCTGTCCGAGCATCTGCGCAAGGCCGGCGTGCAGCACGAAGTGCTCAATGCCAAGCAGCACGAGCGCGAAGCCACCATCGTGGCCAACGCCGGTCAGCCGGGCGCGGTGACCATCGCCACCAACATGGCCGGTCGCGGTACCGACATCGTGCTGGGCGGTTCGCTCGAGTCGGAGTACCACGCGCTGGGCGAGGATGCGAGCGAAGACGCGCGCTTCAAGATCAAGACCGATTGGCAGCGTCGCCATGACGCGGTCAAGGCGGCCGGCGGCCTGCACATCATCGGGACCGAGCGCCACGAATCGCGGCGTATCGACAACCAGTTGCGCGGCCGTGCCGGTCGTCAGGGTGACCCGGGGTCGTCGCGTTTCTATCTGTCGCTGGAAGACAATCTGATGCGCATCTTCGCCTCGGACTGGGTCCAGAAGGCGATGCGCATGATGGGCATGAAGGAAGACGACGTCATCGAAGATCGCCTGGTCAGCCGGCAGATCGAAAAGGCGCAGCGCAAGGTGGAAGCGCATAACTTCGACATCCGCAAGAACCTGTTGGACTTCGACGACGTCAACAACGATCAGCGCAAGGTGATCTACGCGCAGCGCGACGAGTTGCTGGACGCCGAGTCGGTGAAGGACAACGTCGATGGCATCCGCGGCGATGTGATCTATGACCTGGTGGCTCGCTTCGTGCCGCCCAATTCGGTGGACGAACAGTGGGACCTGCAGGGACTGGAAGCCACGCTGGAATCGGAGCTGGGCATGCCGATGGCGTTGCGCGAAATGGCACGCACGCAGGAAGAACTGGACGCCGAGCAGATTGCCGCCAAGGTGCAGACTGCGGTGGATGCGCACTTTGCCGAGAAGGAAGCGGCGGTGGGCAACGACACCATGCGCGCGCTGGAAAAGCACGTGATGCTGACGGTGCTCGACCAGGGCTGGAAGGAGCATCTGGCCAAGATGGATTACCTGCGCCAAGGCATCTATCTGCGTGGTTACGCGCAGAAGCAGCCCAAGCAGGAATACAAGAAGGAAGCCTTCGAGCTGTTCTCCGAAATGCTGGAGAACGTCAAGCGCGAAGTGGTCAACCTGCTGGCGCGCGTGCGCATCCGCAGCGAAGAGGAAGTGGCCGAGCTGGAAGAGCAGGAACGTCTTCAGGCGCAAGCACGCCTGATGGCCTCGCAGTTCCAGCACCAGGATGCAGGCGGTTACGGCGCCGACGAGGAAGTGGAGCAGATGCAGGGTGGCAGCGCACCGGTACCGGTGTCGCAGGTCACCCGCGACGAACCCAAGGTGGGCCGTAACGATCCATGCCCGTGCGGCAGCGGCAAGAAGTACAAGCACTGCCACGGTCAGCTCAGCTGAGCTTAGCTGACCGTGGCGCAGCCCGCGAAGCGGGCTGCGCACCCGCTATCCGCAACGCGGATAGCGGGCTCACGGTATTGCTTCCGATCCCCGCGCCTTGGGCGCGCGCCCCTTACCAAGGGGGCTCTACCTACGAAAGGGATTCTTGGGGGTTTTCGAAAGTCCGGTGACGGAATGGCGTACCCAGGGGTGCGTCTTCGCGTTTGATGCTTGCGCCTTCGGCATGCGCCCTCTACCAAGCGAGCTCTGCTGACGACGCGTATCCGTGGGTTTCCTGGGAAGCCGGATACGTGTGGCGGAGGCGGGGACATGGCCTGGCTTCCGAGCCCCGCGCCTTTGGCGCCTCCTGCCGGGGCGGTGCTCGCGGAGAGTCGACGGCGGTTTCAAGAAACTAGAGTGTGGACGGAGAGCACGCTTGGCGAGCGCTCTCCCGATGAGTGTCAGCACGGCGAGGTCCGCTCTACGCTCCCGTATTTGTTGCGGTACTCATTGTCCCCGCCGTAGACATGCTTTTCCGCCTGCGCGACTGCGGGCGTATGCTCAGGCCCACGTCCTGCGTGGAGTGCGGTCATGTCGTTGTCCAGCCAGCAACTGAAGGTGTTCGTGCCTGCGCGCGACTACGCGTTGTCGCAGCGCTTTTATCGCGCACTGGGCTTCGTGCAGGAGGACGAGGTGGGCAACGTGACCTGCTTTCGACACGGTGCGAACTGTGCGTTCCTGCTGCAGGATCTCTATCTGCGCGAGCTGGCCGAAAACCTGATGCTGCATCTGTGGGTGGACGATGCTGACGGGTGGTGGCAGCACGTGCATGACTTGGGGGTAGACGAGCAGTTCGGGGTGAGCTTTAGTGCGCTGGAAGACCGACCGTGGGGCGCGCGCGATTTCACCCTGCATGATCCCAGTGGCGTGTTGTGGCGGATCGGGCAGCCGTTGTAGGCCGGGATTGGAGATTGGGGAGTCGGGATTGGCAGAAGCACGCGTGCTGCGCTTTGACCAATCCCGAATTCGCAATCCCCGCCCTCAAGCGATTGCGCTGAACCGCTGACTCGCGGCACTCTTGTTGCATGCCCGATTCCCTTCGATCCATCCACGTCGTTGCCGGCGTGATCACCGACCCGCGCGGCCGCATCCTGCTGACGCGGCGTACCGAAACCCGCGACATGCCCGGCCTGTGGGAATTCCCCGGCGGCAAGCGCGAGCCCGGCGAAACCTCCGAGCAGGCGCTGGTGCGCGAGCTCAATGAAGAACTCGGTATCGAGGCCCAGGTCGGCGAGTGGGTCATGGACGTGCCGCAGCTGTATCCGGACAAGCGCCTGCGCCTGGAAGTGCGGCACATCGCATCCTGGAAAGGCAGCCCGCGCGGTCGCGAAGGCCAGGCCATGACCTGGGTGGCGGCCGACAAACTTGCGCGTTATTCGATGCCGCCGGCCGACGTGCCGGTGGTGGGTGTGCTGCGTCAGCCCGACCGCTATCTGATCACGCCCGAGCCAGACGACGATGCGCGCTGGCTGGAAAGTCTGGAGCGCGCCCTGCAGGACGGCGTGACCCGCATCCAGCTGCGCGGGCGGCAGGTTGCGCCAGCGCGTTGGCAGGCGTTGTTGCAGCAGGTGATGAACCTGCGCGGTCGTGCGCGCGCGCAGCTGCTGCTCAATCGCGATATCGCGCTGGCTGCGGAACTTGGTATCGGCGTGCATCTGGGATCGGAGCAGTTGGCCGGTTTGCAGGAGCGCCCGCTGCCCGCCGAACACCTGGTGGCCGCCTCGTGCCATGGGGTGGAGGATTTGCGCCATGCGCAGCGGCTTGGCTGCGATTTTGCGGTGCTGGGCCCGGTGCAGGCCACCGCATCGCATCCGGGTGCGACACCGCTGGGATGGGACGGCTTCGAAACCCTGCGCGAGCAGGTGTCGTTGCCGATCTACGCGCTCGGCGGCATGCAGGCGGCCGACCTGCGCGAAGCACGCTCGCATGGCGCGCAA
Source organism: Xanthomonas sp. NCPPB 4467 (assembly GCF_041475665.2). Taxonomy (NCBI): domain Bacteria; kingdom Pseudomonadati; phylum Pseudomonadota; class Gammaproteobacteria; order Lysobacterales; family Lysobacteraceae; genus Xanthomonas; species Xanthomonas sp. NCPPB 4467. Next base: position 1,116,398 of record NZ_CM191260.1, read on the forward strand.
GGTATTGCGGCGATTCGCTCGCTGTGGCCGCAGTGAGCGAATCGCCACCGACGCTGGTGGTGTTCGGTGGATTGTCGGGCGTGGGCAAAAGCGTCATCGCTCAGGCCTTGCTGATGCAATGCCCCGCGTTTTATCTGCGCATCGATACGATCGAGCAGGCACTGCGCGAGAGTGGTGAACTCGCGACCGAGGTCGGGCCGGCGGGCTACCTGATCGCTTACGCACTTGCGCAGGCCAATCTACGCCAAGACCATGTGGTGGTCGCCGACTGCGTGAATCCGTTGCCGGTCACCCGTGCATCCTGGCGCGCGGGGAAGCGCTGCGCACGCAAAGCCGCGTGAGGGTGTTCGCAGTAGAGACGGTCTGGCGCTGCAACCCACGTGTGTGATGGACCGATCCAACCTCGCTGCCAGTGTGTGGCTGCTGACAAAACAGCGATGTGTCGTTTGGCGGAGCAGGCAGCGTGGTCAAAGAACTGCGGCAGCGCGTGCCAATGCTGAGCATGCGGGGCAACGTCCGTGTGATGCACGCAGTGTGTTCGTAAACCGCCTTAAAACGTCACCCAAAAGCAGTTGTATTGCCGGCGCAAGCGCAACACGCTGCGCGCAGGCGTGCCGCTGGCGAGGTTCTGTTCCAGGCGCAGGCCCCACGGGCGTGGGCGTGTGGGCGCGGGCAGTGGCGCATCGATCGTGCTGCCGTCCAGCGACGGGGTTGCCGCGGCGGTGTCTGCATCTCCGGTGGGCGTATCGGTCTGCGGATACATCGGTGCGATGTCCAGCAGCGGGCGTTGCACGATGGCTTCCAGCCGGCTCAGCACCTGGTTGGCCGCTGCGTCGGATTGCCCGCTCCACAGGTAGAGACTGGACAGGCGATTGACGTCGCGACTGTCCACGGCGCTTTGCAGGAGCGACACCAGCTCGCTCAGCTTGCGTGGGCAGCCATAGCGGTGCAGCCCGGTGTTGCCCTGCGTGTGCGCAGCTGGCGGGGCGCGCATTGCAGCGCCCACGTCTTCGCAACGGCGGTCGGTGAACATGGTTTGCCCGTCCGGCGTGACGCAGCGACGGATCTCCTGTGCCTGCACGCGGTTGGCGGCAGGCAGGCAAAGCAGCAACAACATCACTGGCAGGAGGCGAGACATCCGCGCAGCGTAGCCGGGCGCGCGTGAGCTGGCGAGGAACGCGAAAGAGCGCACGCCTGCGCGTATGGCATAGCTGGCCGCGCCCGCGTGCGTTGAAGCATTTCTACTGGCGGTTTGCGGCAAGTGGTTATAGCGCGCGACCGCCCTCAGCGCCCGAGCAACTGCAGCACCTGCGTGGTCGGCTTGGCCAGGTTGAGCGTATAGAAGTGCAGCGCCGGTGCGCCGCCGGCGATCAGGCGCTCGCACAAACTGGCCACCACTTCGGCACCGAAGGCGCGCACCGCATCGGCGTCGTCGCCGTAGGACTGCATCTTCTTGCCGATCCAGCGCGGGATCTCGGCACCGCATTGCTCGGAAAAACGCCGCAGCTGCGAGAAATTGGAGATCGGCATGATGCCGGGCACAATCGGCACCTCCACGCCCATGCGCTGCACCGCATCGCGAAAATGGAAGTAGGCATCGGCGTTGTAGAAATACTGGGTGATTGCCGCATCGGCGCCGGCATCGACCTTGGCCTTGAAGTAGCGCAGGTCGCTCAAGGCATCGACCGCTTGCGGATGGGTTTCCGGATACGCGCCGACTTCGATCCGGAAGGCATCGCCGTGCTCGGCGCGGATGAAGGCGATCAGTTCCGAGGCATAGCGCAAATCGCCAGGGTGCCCCATCCCCGAGGGCAGATCGCCGCGCAGCGCGACGATGCGGGTACAGCCGATGGCGCGATACAGCTTGAGCAGTTCGCGGATCTCCTGGCGGCTGCCGCCGACACAGGACAGGTGCGGCGCGGCTTCGAAGCCGTGCTTCTGCTTGAGGTGGCGCACCGTCTCGGAGGTGTAGCTGAGCGTGGAGCCGCCGGCGCCGAAGGTGCACGACACATATTCGGGCGCATAGCCCTTCAACTTGGTCGCGGTGCGGTCCAGCTGTGCGCGCTGGTCGTCGGTCTTGGGCGGGTAAAACTCGAAGCTGAGATGCGTCATCGCGGCGGGTCCGGCGGATCGTGTCCGCATAATATCGCTTCATCGCGATGAATGCATATTTGGTTGCGAATGTCTCGATTGGTTGGCTGCAATCGCAAGCATGCAGGTGCGCAATGCAGCGGTTGCATGGTCGGGTCTGCTTGCGTGCGATCGCCGCATGACGTGGCGTGCGCGGCAGGCTTGGGTACCCCGCGCCACTTGATCGGAGCGCGACATGCAAGAGCAGGAAATGGACGTTATCGCCGAATCGCTGGGCCGCATCTGGGTGGCGTTGGCGCGCAGTGTCGGCGATCTGGCGCTCGCCTTCTAACAGCCCGGTGTGGATGGCAGCAAGTTGCTGAGCGACTTTGCGGCGCGTCTGCCCTCAGGCCAGGACGACGGTACGTCTAAGGTGTTCGAAGCGATCCGCCAGTACATCGACCAGGGCGTCGCTCCCGACCAGGAGTGAGCATCGCCACGCGCGTCCGCTGCACGCAGTCGCGCGCGATGCAGGCCTGGTGTGCAGCCGCATCGCATGCTCTACGCCACGTATTGACATCTGCCTGCCTACACTGGGCGCACCTTTAACGGAGCGCCTTGATGTCCGACACCACGATGACCGCCATCGCCATCCGCGATGGCAAGGGCGACGCCGACGCGCTGTATGCCACCGAACAGGCGCGCCCACGTCCGGCGCCGGGGCAGGTGCTGATCCGCGTACATGCGGCGGGCATCAACCGCCCGGATCTGCTGCAGCGCGCCGGGCACTATCCACCGCCGCCGGGCGCGCCGGAAACGCTGGGTCTGGAAGTGGCCGGCGAGATCGTGGAGCCGGCCGGTCGCTGGAAGGTGGGCGAGCGTGTCTGTGCGCTGCTGGGCGGCGGTGGCTATGCGCAATATGCGGCGGTCGATGCGCGGCATGTGCTGCCGATTCCTGCCGGCATGGATCTGGTGCAGGCGGCCGCGTTGCCGGAAACCATCTTCACTGCCTATACCAACCTGTTCGAGCATGGCCGCTTGGCGGCCGGCGAATGGCTGTTGCTGCATGGTGCGACTTCAGGGATTGGCGTCACCGCCATCCAGATGGCCAAGGCCGCCGGTGCGCACGTGTTGGCCACTGCGCGCTCGGCCGGCAAGGCGGCGCAGGCGCGCGAGCTGGGCGCCGATGTGGCGATCGATTCCACCAGCGAATCGTTTGTGGACGTGGCCAAAGCGCATGGCGGCGTGGACGTGGCGCTCGACATGGTGGGCGCTGCGGTCTTTGCCGATACGCTGGAAGCGCTCAACCCGCGCGGGCGCATCGTCTACATCGCCTCGCAGGCCGGCTCGACCATCGAGGTGCCGATTCCGCAGCTGATGCGCAAGCAGGCCATCCTCACCGGCTCGACCCTGCGTCCGCGCAATGCCGACGAAAAGGCGCGCCTTGCCGCGGAGGTCGAGCGCGTGGTGTGGCCGTGGATCGAACAAGACAAGATCCGCGTGCTGATCGACAAGCGCTTCCCGCTCGGTGAGGCGGCTGCGGCGCATCGCTATCTGGAGCAGGGCAGCCATCTGGGCAAGGTGGTGCTGGAGATGTAGTCCGCACTCGGTCGTCGCTGCGAGTTCCGCAGACAACGGACGACCGCAAGCGCAGCAGCATGACGATGCGAGCCGATACCGCTGGCAGGCGCTTATCCGGTGCTGTCGACTACCGCTTCGATGTGGTGGCCATCGGGGTCGATGGCGAACGCGGCGTAATACGCGTCGCCGTAGTCGGGACGCAAACCCGGCACGCCGTTGCTGCGACCGCCGTGCTCCAGTGCGGCAAAATGGAAGGCGTCTATCGCAGTGGCGGTGCTGGCCGCAAATGCGAGATGGAATCCGCGGCTCGGTGCGCGTTGCGTTGCCTGTTGTTGTTTCACAGCCGGCCAGTCCTCGCCACCGGGACTCCAGTAGCCGACGGCCTGATCCGGCGTGCCCGGCTCCAGGTCCGACCACACCCGCACCTAGCCGAGTGCTCTAAGCACGGCGTCGTAAAAGGACGCCGATGCCGCGATGTTGCCAACATCAATGGAGACGTGATGCAGCATCGATGCAGTCCTGCGATGAGTGGCGCCTGTGTGCCGGCCGGCGACCCCGATCCGTACGGATGCAGGGCGTTAATCGCTGCAATGGCCGCGGGCCGTCAAGACGCGTGCCGCAATCGGCGCGGCGGCGTGTATCGCATCTTTCAGCAGGTGGTGCAGCTGCGCAGTACTGACGAAGCCGCTGCATGGCAGCCACGCAGGTATAGCAAAACAAGCAGGAGCGATGTCTCGCAGCGGGCTATGCCCGGGTCGTACACTGCGCCGTCGCACGTGTGGCAGGAGGTCTGCCCAGACGTTGCGTCGGCCCGCTCCCTTCGCCGCAGGCAGCACAGCGCGGCGGGTCCACCTCCTCTATCAGCACGAAGGTTTCGATGAAGCATCCAGACGCATTGCGCATTGCCCTTGTCGGGATCGGCAAGATCGCCCGCGACCAGCACGTGCCGACCATCGCCACGCGCCCGGACGTGCAGCTGGTGGCCACGGTGAGCCGGCATGGCACGGTCGATGGCGTCCCGGCGTATCACACCCTGGATGAAGCGTTCGCCGCGCATCCGGAGCTTGAAGCCGTCGCCCTGTGCACGCCACCGGTGGGGCGGCATGCATTGGCGCAGGCAGCGTTGAGCGCTGGCCGGCATGTGTTTCTGGAAAAGCCGCCGGCCGCCACGCTTGCCGAGATCGACGACCTGCGCAAGGTGGCGCAGCAGGCGCAGCGCAGCCTGTTCACCAGTTGGCATTCGCGTTGCGCGGCCGGCGTGGAGCCTGCGCGCGCGTGGTTGGCCGACAAGCAGATCGTGCGTGCCCACATCACCTGGAAGGAAGACATCCGCCACTGGCATCCGGGTCAGGACTGGATTCTCGAACCCGGCGGCATGGGCGTGTTCGATCCCGGCATCAATGCGTTGTCCATCGTCACTCACCTGTTGCCGCGCAGCTTCGCATTGCGCGAGGCCGAGCTGCACACACCGCAAAACCGTCAGGCGCCGCTGTATGCCAGGCTCGCGTTTGTCGATACCACCGGCGTGCCGGTGACGGCGGAATTCGACTTCCTGCAGACCGGCCACCAACGCTGGGATATCGAAGTGGAAACCACCCAGAGCGTACTGATGCTCAGCGAAGGCGGTGCCAAACTGCACATCGACGGGCAGGCGCAGGCCGTGCCCGCATCGAGCGAATACGACGGCCTGTATCGGCGGTTTGTGCAGTTGGTGCGTGCCGGCGAATCGGAGGTGGATGTCGCTCCGTTCGTGCATGTGGCCGATGCGTTTTTGCTCGGGGCACGCACGGTCACCGCGCCGTTTGCCTGGTAATCGATCGCGCTATCGCGGCGAACCTAAGGATGAACAACACCGGCCGTTGGTCGGTGTTGTTTTGTCGGGGTCGGGTATTTGCACGGTGACTTCAATGCCATCGCGCCACATGCGCAGGGACGCCGCCGCTGCTGCCGCTGCCGATCAACGGCTTTCCAGCGCCACGTCGTCTTGCTCGACGTTATCGGCATTGCGGACACCCGCCACCGCGATGGGTGGACTCGCCGGCTTGCGCAGCGCTGGGGTGATCTGCGCGCGGAAGCGCCTGACCACCCACGTCTCATCGAGCAACGCAAACGCGAAGAAACCCAGCAAGGTGCCTGCGACCAGCGTGGGCGCATGCGTAAACGTGCCAGGTAACAACAGACTGAGCCACAGGAAGATATTGGGCGAGGTCTGCAGCAGGTGAATATCCGCCGCAATGCCGGCGTCGATCTGCTTGCCGGTCACGCGCTGGTGCGCGCGCAAGTACATGGCACTGCCCACGCGGCACGCCAGCAATAGCGTAAACGGCAGCAGCAATGCTCCCCAGGCGTGCCAACCGCCATCCATCAATGCGTGCACAAGTGCGGTTCCTTCGGTGCGCAGCCCGACCAGCAAGGCCATCGGCACCATCGTCAATGCGCCCACCCAGCCCCAGTTGGTTGCGAGCTTGCCGGCCGCGATCGGGCGCGCCCGCCGCCATCCCTGTGCGGCCAGCGAGGGCAGCGCCAAGGCAAGCAGCAGCACCACGAAGAACCGCTCCAGCGCATGCGCGTTGCCCAGCAGCTCGCGGTGATCCACAACCAACACCAGCAACAGCAGCGGCAGCAGCACCGACAACACCAACGTATAGCGCGCTGCAAAGAAGTAATCGCCGCCGCGCGCCAGCGAGAAGGTCGGCACCGACAACGCTGGCGGCACGATCAATAGCAGGCCGATCACATGGATCCATTCGTTCTGGAACTGTGTGAGCAACAGCATGGCGCAGAGCGCGCGTGCCACGCTGATCACGCACAGCGCAATGTTCTCCGGCCCTCGCGTCAACCGCAAGGCGCCGGCCTCGATGCGTACCGACAGGAAAAACGCATTGACTGCCAGCAAGACGACGATGGCCGTAGTGCTGGCAATATGCAGCACACGCACGCCTGCGCACGACAGCGCGAAGCCACCTAGCGCGGCCAGTAACATCCATTGCAGGAGATGGATTTCGGTTTGCTCGCCCAGATAGTTCATGCGTGAGGAACTGCGCGCAGTCATCTGCTTGAGCTCGTCCCACGACAGCGGCCGGGAGTTGGGCAGCCGGAAGTCGATGTAGTCGGCAGGTGGCAGGCCGGAGGCGATCAGCGCAAACACCTCGACGATGTATTTGTGCGCCACCACCAGCACCTGCTTGCCTTGCCTGTCCAATGGCGCAAGCACGGTATCGTAGTAGTGCTTGCAGCGGGCATACATGTCCATCCAGTGTTCGCCATCGGGTGGCGCGCCGTCGGCATCGTGGAAGCAGGCGTCGTAGAGGCGGTGGCCGATCGACTTCTTGATCAGCGTTTTGTTTTTGCCGGCGAAGATGCCGAAGTCGCGCTCTACCAATGCAGCGCTGGTGATCACCTGCGGTGTCCCGGTGACGCCTTCCAGGATGATGGCCGCGGTTACCTGCGCGCGTTCGAGCGTGGACACGTGGACCTGATCGAAGTGCAGCCCGCGTCGACGAACGTAATCGGCTGCCTGGCGCGCCTGGCGACGGCCCAGCGGGGTGAGTGGCGAGTTCTGCGCGCCTGCAAAATAGTTCTGTTCGTTTGCGAGTGACTCGCCATGACGGACGAAGTACAAAGGCATCGGCTGGGCTCCGGTAATGCACCACTGGTGGGTGAGTCCGGTAGCGTTGCAACACGAGTTGCCGACACAGCCCGTGCGCAGCTGCCAGACAACCGCTGATGGATGCGGCGTGGCCGCGTATCCGTCGGTGCCTCGCGCCGTCGGCCCATGTGACGGTTGCTTGCGACGTTGTGTCGATCATTGCTCATGCGGCAAGGCCATCGGCTCGCGGTCAACCGATTGCACGCCATGTGGGCAGGTGGGGCGGCATGCATCCGATTGCCAGTAGGTCCGGCGAGCCGGGCGTTTCGTTGCGACGCGAACGCTGTTTTTATCGATCGATTCATCTGCTGAGCAAGAATGTGTCGATCGCACCGGTTGCGTCATGCCTGCGCGTCATCGAGCGCGGCGACATGCGGGCAGTGCCGTTGCGCGATGCGAAGCGGTCGTGCTGCCTGCAAACGCACAACCCCTGCGCACGCGGAATGCGGCGCAGGGGTTGGTTGATGCGTTCAACAACACGTGGCGATCACGCAGCGCTCCTATTGGTCGCCTGCTTGCGATATCTGGTTACTTACTGGTGCGCAGGTGCGATGTACATCACCTGCTCATGCAGGCAACGCCGGTCGGCGCATTTCTGCGGTCGGGATTAGCGCCGCCACATCCGCGTGCCGCGTGCCGGCAGGGTAAACGTGTAGGAGCCGCTGGTGATGCGCACCACGTTGCCCGAGCCCAGCGCGTCCACGTAGTCTGCATTCCAGTAAAGCACGCTGTTGTTCATGCCGACGGTGGTGGTGACCGGGTTGCCGCATTTGTTGATGCCCACGATGCCCAGGCTGCCGCGACGGAACAGGATGTGGCAGGAACTGGACGACAACACCTGCATGTCGGTGCCCTGCACGCCATTGTGGAAGCCGATCATGCGGCGTAGATCGTCGCGCTGGTAGGCGTTGACCCAACGGTTGTCGCCGCTCTCGTTGTTGTCGGTGTAGACCATCGGCATGCCGCCGTTTCGGCCGATCAGATACGCATAGGCCAGGGTTTCGTCGACCGGGTCGAGAATGGCGTAACGGAAGCCGTCGTTGTTGGGAATGTCGTGAGTGATGGCGAAAGTCACCGCGCGATTGCCCGGCAATGCCTGGCCGCTGCTGGCCGGGTCCACCAGCTGCTGCATGCTGGCACCGACCGCGAATGCATTGCGCACTGCGTTGAACAACGGAAAGTCGTAGGCTGCATGCGGCGTGGATTGCAGATATGGCGCCAGAAACTGATCGTAATCGCCATTGCCGGTGCCGCCGCCGGTGATCACTTCGCCGAACACATAGACGCCGGAGCGGATGCCGGCATCGAACACGCGGTTCAGATGATCGAAGGTCATGTGCTTGGCCGCATCCACGCGGAAGCCGGTCACGCCCAGGCCCTTGAGTGCCTGCAGATAGGCGCGCTGCTGTTGCACCACCCAGTCGTTACCGACCAGATCCGGCAAGCCCGGGTCGCTGCCGCCGCCGCAGATGCGGTAATTGCGCACCTGGAAGGCGTCGTTGTAGTTGGTGATGCACTGCGCCGGGCCAAAGTCGCTGGCGCTCAGAAAGTTCGACTGCAAGGTGCCGAACAGGCGCAGCGCATCGTAACGTCCCGGGTTGGCTGCGTACTGCGACAACACCGCACTGCCGGGGTAGTTGAGGTCCGAGCGCGTCGCCGCTTCGTTGGCCATGTGGTTGAGCACCACGTCGGCATAGGTTTCCACGCCATTGTTGGCCAGCGCCTGCACCATGCGCGAAAACGCAGCGGTGTCGCCCAGCGGGCCGTCGATCACGCGCAGATCCTGCGGTTGATAGCGCGCCCACCACGCGCTGCCTTGCGAACGATAGGCCGGGGCCACCAGCACCTTGCGATAGCCGGCATCGGCGATCTGTTTGGCGCGTGCTTCCACGGTGGCGTATGGCCAGTTGAAGGCATGCAGGATGACATCGGCCTGCACATTAGCGGTGGTCAGCAGCAAGACCAGCGCTGTCAGCAGCAGGCGGCCGCATCGCTGCATGAGCGAGGGTGGAGCATGAGCAGGCGTATTGCGCATCGGATGGTTCTCCAGTCGGTAAGCGCGAGCATCCGCGCAGTCCGCGATGCCCACATCAAGGCCTCCGGCCCCTGTTCCGGAAAGCGCGCGCACGGCGTGCAGCGCGCGGTGATGCTAAGCGCGCATCGCGCCGCAGCATCGGTGCTGTGCATACGTATTCAATGCGGCGAACCGCCAAACTGGGCGCAGGGTTCGACGGCAACAGCGTGGTTGGTCGCACAAACGCGTCCCTTCCGCTGCGGCTGGTGCGCGTTGCATCGCGCTGGGGTGTCTGCGCGGCTAATGCGGGTGGTTAGCGACGTATTGCCATCGACGATGGCCATCGCAGTCGTGGGATGCTGCAGTCAGTGCTAGCGGTGTTCGCTAGGCAGCGTGATTGCGCTCGACGTTGCAGCGTATTTGAAGCTGCCTTGAGCGGTCTACGCAACAACACTGGGCAGAAACGTCGTAAACACCATGTATTGCAGCGCAGTGCGCCGGTGCAGTGCGTTCTGCACCGGCTGGCGAACGGTACTCAGCGATACACGTGGCGGAGCTCATCGCGTGTGTGCAAATCCTGCAGTTTGCTCAGCGGTAGCTCGATGTGTTCGTCGGTGTAATACGCCGGCTGCTTGGCGGCGCTGCCGCCCGCATCGCGCTCGGCGCCCTTCCACTTGCTGAAGCCCTTTTGCGGCAGGGCCAGGGTGATGGTTTCGCCACTGACGCTCTGCACCCGCACCACACCGTAGGCGTGTCCATCGTAGGCGCCGGGCACCACCGTCTGCAGGTCCACGGTGTACAAGTCGCCCGCCGCAGGCTGCGCCAGCAGCGCGTTGTCCTGCTTGGATGTCTGCGAGGCGCTGTAGGCGCCAAAAACCACCAGGATCGCAATCAACCCGAGCAGCACCAGCCCGCCAAACCTGCGGTAGGCAGGAATCGGCGGCTTGCCCTGGGACGCTTCGAAGGTTTTGGTGTCCAGCAGGGTGCTGTGGTTGCAGCCGTCGCACACGCGCAGGTACTGCTTCTTGGTGACCCAGCTGAAGATGTACCAAAGGTGCGCATAGCGGTAATGCAGGACATTGCGAAAACTGCGCTGTTGCGCGCATTGGTCGCAATGCGCGCCGTCGGTGGCGCCGAGTGCGATGACGTCGCCGCCCGATCCCCAGATGATCATCATTCGTCCTTGAACTATATGGAAGTGGTACATCATAAGCGCTGTTTAGCCGGTCGCGCACCTGTCGGGCGCCTCGCGGCGGGGGATAGCGACGGGCCGGACCGGCCACGCAGGTGCCTGGCGCCGGTCGCGTTAAACTAGCCGCTAGTCCACTGTCGATGTCGCCCATGCGTAATCCACTGCAAGAACAGCTGCTCAAGGCTGGCCTGGTCAAAAAAGCCCAGGTGGACAAGGTTGCGCGCGAGCAGGTCAAGCAACGGCACGCCAAGGGTGGAGCGGTCACCCCTGCCGATGCCGACAAGGTGGATGCGGCGCGCTTGCAGGCCGAGCGTGCCGAGCGCGATCGGGCGCTGGCCGAAGAACGCAACGCGCAGCTGCGCAAGCAGGAAGTGCTGGCGCAGGTGCGCCAGATCGTGGAGACCAGCAAGGTCAAGCGCGAAGGCGAGATCGACTATCGCTTCAACGATGGCAGCGTCATCCGCAGCGTGCTGGTTAGTCCCGCGTTGCGCAGCCAATTGGCCAGTGGCGCATTGGTGATCGTGCGGCACGGCGACGGTTTCGAGCTGATTCCGCGCGTGGCTGCCGACAAGGTCTACAGCCGCGATCCAGGCACTGTGGTGCTGGATCACGCCCGCAGCCCCGCGCCGCCATCGAGCGATAGCGACGACGATTACTACAGCCAGTTCAAGGTGCCCGACGATCTGATCTGGTAAGTGGTCGCGCGCAGCACTGCGCGTTACCCTGGCGCTCTTTGCCGCCGACCCCGTTGCCATGTCGATCGTTCTCACGCCGTTTGCCCGCACCCGTTTGTTTCCGCGCGACGGCCGTCGCAATGCGATCCAGGACTGCACCGCCGAGCAGTTCATCCAGCATCTCAACGACACGCCACCGCTGCGCGTGATCGAAGGCTACGCGCCGTTCTGCCAGCTGCATGTGCACCGCAACTGGACCAGCACCCGTTGCCTGACGGTACCGATCAGCGCAGACAACCGGCACCTGCTGCGCTCCGGTTACGAAGCGCGCAACACCCAGGAATTGCCGGTCTTGGTGCGCTGGTTCGAAGGTGTCGAGCCGCCGGTCGCGCAGTACATGCTGCCGATCCTGTACAGCCGCGATCAGCTGGCCAAAGAAGGCGCACCCATCGATGCGGACTGGGGCGTGGTCGGTTGCCTCTACACCGCCGAGCCGGACGAAATCCCGATGGCGCCGATCACCATGTTGCGCAATGCGCTCGGCGTGGAAGAGGGCGGCTCGGGCGTACCGCTGGACCGCGCCGCGTATCGGCACAGCGTGGCGTTCTGGGAGCGCAATGCGAATTGGAGGCCATAGCGAGCGCCTACCTTGACTTGCGCCGCGCGGTTTCCCGCGCGGCATGAAAGGTCGACTGACCGGGAGTCCAGGCGTGTATCTGCTGTGCGGCGCCGCATTGCCGCCTGCGCAGGGCGTATTCAAGGGCGGCGCCGAGCTGTGTGTGTTTGTGTCAGGACGACAGTCGTTGTTTGTCGTTCGGCGCTTTTCTAGAACCGGTACTCGGCATTCATTGAGGCCATGTCGGTGCTCAGGTCCACGTCGAATTTCTTGGCGTTGTAATGGTCGTAATTGACGCCAACGCTGAAATGCTCGCCCAGGTTGTAGCCAACGCCGGCACCTGCATACCACGATAGCTTGTCCAGGTCGGAGCGGTCCGACACGGTGTCATTGCTCAAACCTTGACCCTTCCAGCCATACAGCCCGCCGCGCATGCTGGCATACCATTTGTCGCCCAGTGCGAAGTGCTGATTCACACCGACCGTCCACCCTCGCAGTTGGCTCTCGTCTTCCACGACTGCGCCACTGTTGAACAGATTCTTGGCCTGGATATTGCCAAGATCGTTGTAGCCAGCTTCAAGGCCAACGGAAAGCCAAGGAAACAGCATGTTCCAGCGATAGCCGGCGGAAACGGTGTAACCGGTATCGCTGCCATCGTACGGCCCGCTCTTGAGCGAGGTGCGGCCAACGCCTCCGTTGACGAACCAGCCCGATCCGTTGCCGGGAGCGGTCTGTGCAGAGACGTCGGACACGGCTGTCAACGCCAGGACCGAAAGGACTAACGCGACCATGGTGTTTTTCATGAAAAGTTCTCTTGATTGAGTCATCACGCTGAAGGAGGCACGAATGCACGCTGCGCGAGGCACTAACGTGGCAGCGCGAGACTAGTGAGCGGAGTTTGGAAAGTTGTTAGCGATCGGCGCACGTGCGCAACCGCGCACCATGAGACATGAAGCAAGGGCGTTCGGCCGTGCATCTCGACCGATCCATTCAATCGCGCATGACGCGAAACTGCGCTTGTGCAGACCTATCGAGTGTCTATCAACCTCGCCGATACCGCAGTTCTTGAGATCACGGCAGAGCGGGTGGCACGCATGCTGCCGCAACGGCATGGCTGACCAGTGGATGGGAGCATGACGTTTTGCGGGCGCTGGACGCGTGTGTGTTGCTCATGGTCTAGCCAATCCCGATTTCCGGTTGGTCCTGCCCACGCCAGGTGCGTGTGCGTATCGGCCCGTGAAGCTGTCCTTCGTCACGTAGATGAGCGAACACGTCAGCCGGCGTCCAGCCACCGAGCGCGTCGGCGAAAGATAATTGCAGCGATTGAAGATATGTCGGTGCTTCGCACAGTGCGCCCTGCGTGTCGTAGGTGATACAGATGCCCTGGCCTGTCTGGATTCCTGCAACGAGAAGTTGCTTGGGTAGCGGGCCCGGCGGACACACAACAGCGGATGCTGTCTTCGATGATGGCCTCGACATATTCGGTGGATGTTTTCAATGACGCAGCTCCATTTGTGCAAGGCGCGATATCGGCTCTGCTGCAGATGGACAGGTTCGGCACGTTCGATGGGCGGCATGCGACAGGCTGTTGTCGTGCCCAGGCATGGCTTGCTGCTGGCACACGCGTCCCACGCCCAAGGGATTCGTTTGCCGAGTGTGGCGGGCAATGTGGCCGCGATCGAACGCCCGATTAGGTCATCGCAAACGAAAACGGGCGCCTTGCGGCGCCCGTCTGTTTCAAATCGTTGCAAGGGCGATCACTCGCCCCATCACTCAGTAGCGGTAATGGTCCGGCTTGTACGGGCCGGCCACGTCCACGCCGAGATAATCGGCCTGATCCTTGGTCAAGGTGGTCAGCTTGACGCCGATCTTTTCCAGGTGCAGGCGGGCCACTTCCTCGTCCAGGTGCTTGGGCAGGATGTAGACCTTCTTCTCGTAGGTGTCGCGCTTTTCCCACAGGTCGATCTGCGCCAGGGTCTGGTTGGCGAACGAGTTGGACATCACGAAGCTCGGGTGGCCGGTGGCGCAGCCCAGGTTCACCAGGCGGCCGTCGGCCAGCAGGAAGATCGCGTTGCCGTTGGGGAACACGTACTTGTCCACCTGCGGCTTGATGTTGATCTTCTCCACGCCCTTGAGTGCATTCAGCGCATCGACCTGGATCTCGTTGTCGAAGTGGCCGATGTTGCACACGATGGCCTGGTCCTTCATCGCCTGCAGGTGCTCGACGGTGATGATGTCCTTGTTGCCGGTGGTGGTGACATAGATGTCGCCGCGGCCCAGGGTGGATTCGATGGTGTTGACCTCGTAGCCTTCCATCGACGCCTGCAGGGCGCAGATCGGGTCGATCTCGGTGACGATGACGCGGGCGCCATAGTTACGCAGCGAGGCGGCGCTGCCCTTGCCCACGTCGCCGTAGCCGCAGACCACGGCGACCTTGCCGGCCAGCATCACGTCCATCGCGCGCTTCAGGCCATCGGCCAGCGACTCGCGGCAGCCGTAGAGGTTGTCGAACTTGCTCTTGGTGACCGAGTCGTTGACGTTGATGGCCGGGATCAGCAGCTTGCCGGCTTCGGCAATCTGGTACAGGCGGTGCACGCCGGTGGTGGTCTCTTCGGAGACGCCCTTCCAGTCCTTGACCACGCGGGCCCAGTAACCCGGGCGCTCGACGGCCACGCGCTTGAGCAGCGCCTTGATCACGCTTTCTTCGTGCGAGGACGCCGGCTCGTCGACCCAGGTGCTGCCGTTTTCGAGCTCATAGCCCTTGTGGATCAGCAGGGTGACGTCGCCGCCGTCGTCCACCACCAGCTCCGGGCCGGTCAGGGTGCCGTCGGGCAGGGTGAAGGTCAGCGCGTCCAGGGTGCAGTCCCAGTACTCTTCCAGCGTCTCGCCCTTCCAGGCGAACACCGGCGTACCGCTGACCGCGATGGCGGCGGCGGCGTGATCCTGGGTGGAGAAGATGTTGCACGAGGCCCAGCGCACGTTGGCGCCGATGTCCTTGAGCGTTTCGATCAGCACCGCGGTCTGGATGGTCATGTGCAGCGAGCCGGTGATGCGCACATTCTTCAGCGGCTTGCTCTGTGCGTGCTTGCGGCGGATCGACATCAGGCCCGGCATCTCGTGCTCGGCGATGTCCAGCTCCTTGCGACCCCAATCGGCCAGGGAGAGGTCGGCGACCTTGAAGTCGTCGTTTGCAGCGGTTTTTGCGACAGCGTTCATGCAATTGCTCCGGTAGGCAGGCGAATGTCTGCAATTCCGGGCGCCGTTGAACGAGAAATCCCTGTCGAGCCTGGCCGTATGTGTCTGCACGGTTGGTGCAGTTGGCAGATCGATCTGCCATAGCGGTCGCAGCGCCCCTCGACGAGGGTCAGATTATATCGGCAGCACCCCCGTCCGGCATGAATTGCCGCTCACCCCAACCAACGGCAGGGGGAGCAGCCGACGAGCGGCTGCTATGGTCCGGAGTCGATCCAGAGCGGGGAACGGACATGCAGGCCAAACGGAAAGCGCACCACGGGTGCCGGCACGGCGATGAAGGGCGCGGTATGCCGGCGCTCGATGCGTCGCCGCTTGCCAGGCCCGGCGGCCATCCGCTCGATGCTGTGGTGACCGGCCGGGCACTGGCGCGTGCGCTGTTGCTGACGGTCCTGGGTGCGCCGCTGCTGGCCTCGGCGGCCGGCGTGCCGGCATCCCCGCCGGCGGCAGCGGCCAGCAGCGGTTATCGGCTGCCGTCCCCGGCGCTGCAGGCGGTGGTGGACGCGCCGCGCGCGCCGCTGCTGCAGTTGTCGCCCAAGCGCGACCTGGCCGCGATGCTGCAGTTGCCGGCGTTGCCGGATATCGCCGAGGTGGCCCAGCCCGAACTCAAGCTGGCCGGCGTGCGCATCCACCCCAAGACCCACGCGGCCAGCCGCTTCTCCTTCGCCAGCAAGCTGTGGCTGCTGGCGGTGGCCGACGGCAGCGAGCGCCAGATTGCCGGGCTGCCGTCGCCGTTGTCGCTGGCGGACCAGAGCTGGTCGCCGGATCAGCGCTACCTGGCGTTCCGGCGCGAAGATGCCGCCAGCGGCGCCAACGAGCTGTGGCTGGTGGACGTGGCCGCCGGGCAGGCGCGGCGTCTGGTGGCCGGCTTGAACACCAGCGTCAACGACGCGTTGCGCTGGTTGCCCGATGGCAGCGGGTTGCTGCTGCAACGGCAAGTGGACGGGCAGGGTGCACCGCCGGCGCGCGATGCGACACCGGACGGCCCGGCGATCCAGCAGACCAGCGCCGCGGCCGGAGTACGCTCGCTGCCGACCTATCAGGACCTGCTGCGCAACGAGGCCGATGCGCGCGTGTTCGAGTACTACGCGACCGGCCAGCCGATCATCGTCACGGTGAGCGGGCAGGTGCGCCCGATTGCCGCGCCCGGTATCTACCTCAACCTCTCGGTATCGCCGGATGGCCGTTACATCCTGAGCGAACGCAGCGAGCGGCCGTTCTCGTACCTGGTGCCGGTCGACAACTTCGCCCGACGGATCGAGGTGCTGGATCTGCAGGGCAGGCTGGTGCGCCAGATCGCCCAGGTGCCCTTGGTGGAAGGCCTGCCGACCGGCAACGACGCGGTGCCCACCGGCGTGCGCGATATCGCCTGGCGCGCCGATGCGCCGGCCACGCTGGTGTGGGCCGAGGCACAGGACGGCGGCGACCCGGCACGCGAGAGCAAGATCCGCGATGCGGTGCGGATGCAGGCCGCGCCGTTCACGCGTGCGCCGGTGACGCTGGCGCAGCTGGGAAGCCGATTCGACGGTATCCAGTGGGGCCGTGGCGATCTGGCGATCCTGAGCGAAAGCTGGTGGAAGACCCGCCGCATCAAACAATGGCGCATCGCCCCCGATCAGCCCAAGCAAGCGCCCGAGCTGCTGTGGGACCGCTCCTCGCAGGACCGCTACAACGACCCGGGAACCCCGGCGACGGTGGCCGACGGCAAGGGCCGTCCGCTGCTGCAGACCAGTGCCGACGGCAATAGCCTGTTCCTGCTCGGCAAGGGCGCCTCGCCGGAAGGCGACCGCCCGTTTGTGGATCGCTTCGATCTGCAAAGCAAGCGCGCCACGCGGTTGTTCCATTCGCAGGCGCCCACCTATTCCGCGCCTCTGGCGCTGCTGGATGCGCAAGGCACGCAACTGCTGCTCAGCCGCGAATCGCCTGAAGAACCGGCCAACTACTTCGTGCAGGCACTGGGCGATGCGGCGCCTGCACCGCGTGCGTTGACGCAGTTCGCACATCCATTGCCGCAGTTGCGTGGCGTGCAGAAGGAGCAGATCCGCTACAAGCGTGCCGATGGCGTGGACCTCACCGCCACACTGTTGCTGCCGCCCGGTTACGACCCCAAACGCGACGGCCCGCGGCCGCTGCTGATGTGGGCCTACCCGGGCGAGTTCAAAAGCGCCGACACCGCCAGCCAGGTCACCGACTCGCCGTATCGTTTCAATGCGATCAGCTACTGGGGCCCGCAGGCATTTCTGGCGATCGGCTATGTGGTGCTCAACAACCCGACCATGCCGATCGTCGGCGAAGGCGATGCCGAACCCAACGACACTTACGTGCCGCAGCTGATCGCCGATGCGCAGGCGGCGGTGGATGAAGTGGTGCGGCGCGGGGTCACCGACCGCGCGCGCATCGCCATCGGTGGGCATTCGTATGGCGCCTTCATGACCGCGAATCTGCTCGCGCATACGCGCCTGTTCAAAGCCGGCATCGCCCGCAGCGGCGCGTACAACCGCACGCTCACCCCGTTCGGTTTCCAGGCCGAAGAACGCAACTACTGGCAGGCGCAATCGGTGTATCAGGCGATGTCGCCGTTCAACTACGCCGACAAGATCAAGGACCCGCTGCTGCTGATCCACGGCCAGGACGACAACAACACCGGTACCTTCCCGATCCAGAGCGAGCGCCTGTTCGCCGCGATCAAGGGCCTTGGCGGCACCGCGAAGCTGGTACTGCTGCCCAACGAATCGCATGCGTATCGCGCGCGGCAATCGATCCTGCAGATGCTGGCCGAGAGCGAGCAGTGGTTGAACAGCAATCTGGGCGAGCCGGTGAAAGAGACCGGCGCTCCGGGTACTCGTTGATCGAGGGTGCGGAGCTGCGCGCGATGAGGTGTTACCGATAAAGCCGTGTCGCGCCCGGGTGCGCTCCTACGAGTGGTGTTGCCTATGTGGTCGCAGGATGTGTGTGGCGTGCAGTGCGGAGGGGCGCTGCATGCGTGCGTCGGCGTGCGCGATCGTAGAGTGCGGCGGTCAAGCCGCGTCGCGCCCGGGTGCGCTCCTACGAGTGGTGTTGCCTATGTGGTCGCAGGATGTGTGTGGCGTGTAGTGCGGAGGGGCGCTGCACGCGGGCGTCGGCGTGCGCGATCGGAGAGTGCGTCGATCACGCCTCATCGCGGCCGGGTGCGCTGCTACGCAAGTCGTCGTGCCTGGGTGCGATGGTTCGTGCTGAAACCGTCGCGCCTGTCGCAACCCTCTAATCCTTTTGGGTTAGTCTTCGACGACTTTGCGCTTTGATGAGGGTGTGCGTTTCCGATGAACGAGTACCGCAGCAGTCTTGTGTTCGCTACCCCCGATCTTCCCTTGCGCGACGATGTGCGTCGCCTGGGTGCACTGGTTGGCGATCTGCTCGCCGAGCAGGTGTCTGCGGAATTCCTCGATGAAATCGAACGCGTCCGTACCACCGCCATTGCGCGGCGCGAGAGCGATGCGCCGCCCTCCACGCTGAGCGAGCAGTTGACCGGGCGTGAGCCGCGCGATGCCGAGTCGCTGGTACGGGCCTTCAGCACGTATTTTCAGGTGGTCAACATCGCCGAGCGCGTGCATCGCATCCGCCGCCGCCGCGAGTACCAGCGCAGCGGCATCGATACGCCGCAGCCCGATGGCCTGCACGATGCTCTGCGCCGGCTCAAGGCGCAGGGCGTGACGCTGGACGAACTCAGCGAGTGGCTACCGCGCATCGACGTGGAGCCGGTGTTCACCGCGCACCCGACCGAAGCGGTACGCCGCGCGCTGCTGGAAAAAGAACAGCTGATGGTCGCCAGCCTGGTCGACAACCTCGACGGCATGCGCACGCCCAACGAGCGCGCCAGCGATGCGGCGCGTTTCCGCATGGCCCTGACCGCTTCGTGGCAGACCGCCGACTCCTCGCCGGTGCGTCCCACCGTGGACGACGAACGCGAGCACGTTGGGTTCTATCTCACCCAGGTGCTCTATCGCGTTATCCCGGTGATGTACGAAACCCTCGAACACGCCATCGAAGAAACCTACGGCAGCGTGCCGACCCTGCCGCGCCTGCTGCGCTTCGGCACCTGGGTGGGCGGGGACATGGACGGCAATCCCAATGTGGATGCCACCACCATCGCCGGGACGCTGGATGCGCAGCGCCGCGCGGTGCTGGACCGCTACCAGAAAGAACTCTGGCAACTGGCCAGCCTGCTCAGCCAGTCGACCACGTTGGTGGCGGTGAGCCCGGCGTTGAACGCGCAACTGGAGCGTTACCGCGCCTTGCTGCCGGACGCGGCTGCGCGCTCGCGCCCACGCCACGGCGACATGCCGTACCGGCTGCTCAACGACCTGATGCGCGCGCGTCTGCAGGCCACGCTGGACGATGCCGATGGCGCCTACAGCGCACCATCGGAGCTGGAACACGATCTGCAACTGATCCTGGACAGCCTGCAGGCCAACCAGGGTCTGCACGCCGGGTGGTTTGCGGTGCGCCGGCTGTTGTGGCGCGTGCGCAGCTTCGGGTTCCATCTGGCGCGGCTGGATGTGCGTCAGGAATCGAGCGTGCATGCGCGCGCGGTGGCCGATGCCTTGGGCCAGGATGACTGGGACGCGCAGGACTCTACACAGCGCGCCGCGCTGCTGGGCCCATACGCGTCCGGCGAACAGGCATTGCCGCAAGTGGACGATGAAGGCAACGCGCGGCTGGATGCGGTGTTCGCCGCACTTGCCGATGCACGCACGCGCCACGGTGCCGATGCGCTGGGCAGTTACATCATCTCGATGGCGCATAACCGCGCCGATGTGCTCACCGTGCTCGCCCTGGCGCGGCGTGGTGGCCTGGTCGATGACGCCGGTGCGGTGCCGCTGGATATCGTGCCGCTGTTCGAAACCGTGGACGATCTGCGTGGCGGCACCGGCACCGTGCAGGACCTGTTGGCCGACCCGGTGTATCGCCAGCATTTGGCCGCGCGTGGCGACACGCAGATGGTGATGCTGGGCTATTCGGACAGCGGCAAGGACGGCGGCATCGCGGCTTCGCGCTGGGGTCTGCAGCGCGCGCAGGTCGAGCTGCTGGAAGCAGCCGCCGAGCTCGGCGTGCGGCTCACATTTTTCCATGGCCGCGGCGGCTCGATCGCCCGTGGCGGCGGCAAGACCAGCCGCGCGCTGGATGCCGCGCCGCGCGGCAGCGTCGATGGTCGTTTGCGCGTCACCGAGCAGGGCGAGGTGATCCATCGCAAGTACGGCATTCGTGCGCTGGCATTGCGCTCGCTGGAGCAGATGACCGGCGCGGTATTGCTGTCCAGCCTGCGTCCGCGCGCACCCGAGCCGCGCGAGGACAACTGGCGGCCGGTGATGGATCTGGTTGCCGAACGCAGCACGGTGGCGTATCGCGCCTTCGTCGGTGCGCCGGATTTCATGCAGTACTTCCGCCTGGCCACGCCGATCGATGTGATCGAACGCATGACGCTGGGCTCGCGTCCATCGCGCCGGCTGGGCCAGGACGCGGCATTGTCGAATCTGCGCGCGATTCCGTGGGTGTTTGCCTGGAGCCAGGCGCGTGCAGTGATTCCGGGTTGGTACGGCGTGGGCAGCGGCTTGCAGGCGGCGGTGGATGCCGGGCATGAAGACAGCTTGCGCGAGATGGCGCAGGACTGGCCGTTCTTCCGCACCTTCCTGGACGACATCGCCATGGTGCTGTCCAAGGGCGACCTCAACATCGCCGAACTGTTCTCGCGTCTATCGGGCGACCTGCATACGCGGTTTTTCCCGCAGATTCGCGACGAACTGGCGCTGACCAAGCGCTGGGTCAAGGCGCTGCTGCAACAGCAATCGTTGCTGCAGCATGACCCGCGGCTGGCGTTGTCGATCCGCCTGCGCAACCCCTACATCGACCCGATCAGCGTGTTGCAGGTCGACCTGCTGCAACGTTGGCGTGCCACCGATGGCGAAGACGACGACTTGCTGCGCGCGCTGGTCGCCTGCGTCAACGGCGTCTCGCAAGGCGTGCAGAACACCGGCTGATCCGACCGTTGGTCGGACAGGGGGCGGAATCGTCAAGCGGACTCTGGCGTTAACGGACAAATCTGTCCGATAATGCCGGGATGACGACTCCCCGCCCTGATGCCGCGCTGCGCCGCCGGCAGATTCTCGATGCCGCCGACGAAGTGTTCAGCGAACACGGCGTCAATGCCCCGTTGGAACTGGTGGTGGAGCGTGCCGGCCTTGGCCGCGCCACCCTGTACCGCAATTTCCCGGACCGCGAGGCACTGATGACCGCCTTGATGGCGCGCGGGCTGGATGGCCTGGAGCGGCTGGCCGCCGATCTGGCCGACCGCCCGGATGGGTTGGCCGTGTTGCTGCACGACGTGGCCGAGCACATCGCCCAGTCTGCGCCGCTGGTGGATTTCTGGCGCTCGATGGAACGTGCACACCCGGCGGTGGAAGCGGCCGACCGGCGCGCGGTGGCGATCTTTTTGCCGTTCGTGCAGCGCGCCCGCGACGCCCGCCTGTGCCGGGCCGATGTCGACGACGAGCAACTGCTGCTGGTGATCGACATGCTGGGCAGTTGCCTGCGCGGTCACGACGAAGCCGAGCGCAAACGTCTTGCCCATCGCTCGGCAGACCTGCTGATGCACGCGCTGGGCATGCACGTGCCGGAAGGCGGCACTCGATGACACCGGCTACCCGCGCGGTGATCGGCCGCTGGGCGCTGCGCGTGGCGCTGGTACTGGCGGCGCTGTGGGGCGGCCTGGCGATCTATTTCGCGCTCACCGGAAATGCCGTCGTGCGTGGCGGTTGGGTGGCATCGTGGTGCGCGATGGCGCTGGCTGCGTTGTGGGGTTTGCGCCGTGGCCGCGAGAACTGGGCGCTGGTGGGTATCTTCGGTGCCGCGTTCGTGGTGCTGGCGGTGTCGTGGGGCTTCATGCAGCCCAGCCAGGACCGCGACTGGGCCGATGATGTCGCCCAGCGTCTGCAACCGGAGGTGCACGGCAACATCGTCACCCTGCACAACGTGCGCAATTTCGATTGGCGTAGCGAAACCAACTACGTCCCGCGCTGGGAAACCCGCCAGTACGATCTGGATCGCCTGGTCAGCGCCGACCTGGCGTTGTCGTACTGGATGGGCCCGGCGATTGCGCACACGCTGGTGTCGTTCGGCTTCGACGATGGCTCGCACGTGGTGTTTTCGCTGGAAATCCGCAAGGAACGCGGCGAATCGTTTTCTGCGGTGGGCGGGTTCTTTCGCAGCTTCGAAGAAACCCTGGTGGCCGCCGACGAGCGCGACATCCTGCGCGTGCGCACCAATGCGCGCGGCGAAGACATGTATCTGTATCGCCTGGCCATTCCCAAGGCCGGCCTGCGCCGCATGTTCATGGGCTACGTGGGGCTGGCCAACGATTTGAATCGCAAGCCGGCCTTCTACAACACGCTGACCAGCAATTGCACCACGATCGTGTTCGCCCTGGTGCGCCAGCTGCAGCCCACCTTGCCGCTGGATCACCGCTTGCTGCTGTCCGGCTACGCCGATGAATATGCGTACGACCATCATGGCCTGATGCCGGGCTATGACTTTGCGACGTTGAAGCAACGCGGGCATTTCACCGCGCGTGCCATCGCCGCCGACACCGCAGCGGATTTCTCCGAACGCATCCGCGCCGGCATGCCGCAGGCGCCAGCGCCCGGCGCGTCGACGAGTGCAGCGCGGTGACGCTGCACAGGCGTCTGCGTCGCGCCGCCATGGGGTTGGCGGCGCTCCTCGCGTGTACGTGGCTGAGCGGCTGCGCGATGGTCACGGTGCAATCGCGCAACAGCGGCGACTACATCGCGCAGACGCGTGGCGATGTGCTCAGCACCGGCGCGCTCAGTCAGGCCGGCAGCGAGACCTTGCAGGTGGCCGGGCTGCAACCCAAGGCCTGCCGCACGCAGCCGCTGCCTTGCGTGCAGCAGCTCACGAATGTGGCGGGTATCGGCGATGAGCGCCGCCTTGCCACGCAAGCCGAATTGTGGACCGCGCACGCGATCGACCTGAGCGGCCGCCACCCGGCGCAGATGAGCGACGCAGCGATGCAGGCCTGGCTGGAAGCCGCGCGCCACGCCTATGCCTATCTGTTCTTTACTGCGCGTGCGCCGAGCGCGCGCGCATTCGAAAACCGCCAGACGCAGGTGCGCGACTACTACAACTACGCCGTGCAACAGGTGGTCGAGCGTTTGTTTGCGCGCGCCCAGCAGGCCGGCGACACCGTGCCCACACCGACGCAGGTGGGCCGTTGGCAGGTGGCCGTCGATATGTCCGCGTACCGGTTGCCCGGTGGCGGCAATACGCCGCGTGCGATCTTTGCCGCTTCGGCGCTGCGCTTCAATGGATTGCGTAGCACCTACCGACGCGATGGCTTCGGTGCCGAACTGGTGGCCGAAGTGGACCCCCAGGTCGTCGGCGACCCGGCCGGGCTGGCCTTGCAGCAAGCAGCCGCTGCAAGTGCGCCGCCCGAACGCCCCATGCCGACCTTCAGCGAGATGCCGTATGCACCGGCAACGCTGCTGTTGCGCTTCGATGGCGACACCCTGGATGCAGTGCTGCGGACCGATGCGGTGACCGTGGTGCCGTACGACCCGTATCGCCAGAATGAAGTGGTGTTGCATGGTCAGCATGTACCGCTGGCGGCCAACTTCACCGCTGCCTACGGGCTGTGGCTGGCCAAGTCGGGCTTCGCGGCGCAATCGCTGCGCTCGATGCTGGGCAGCGCGCGCGGCATCGACCGCCCGCATCTGTATCTGATGCAGCCCTACGACCCCAATCGCCGCGTGCTGCTGATGCTGCACGGGCTGGCCAGCAGCCCGGAGGCGTGGGTCAACGTGGCCAATGAAGTGATGGGCGATGAAACCCTGCGTCAGCGCTATCAGATCTGGCAGGTGTATTACCCGACCAACGCACCGATTGCGGTCAATCGTGCGGAAATCCAGGCATTGGTGGAGCGCAGCCTGCGCCACTTCGACCCGTCCGGCACCGCGATCGCCTCGCAGGACATGGTGTTGATCGGCCACAGCATGGGCGGGGTGATCGGGCGCCTGTTGGTGTCTGCGTCCGGCGACCAGCTGTGGAACGCACTGCTGCAGGACTATCGGCTGGAAGGCGAGCGCGGCGCACGGGTGCGCGCGAAATTGTCGCCATTGCTGCATTTTTCGCCAATGCCGCAGATCGACCGCGCCATCTTCATCGCTGCACCGCATCGCGGCACGCCACTGGCCGAGGGTGGGCTTGGACGCTTCCTCGGCCGCCTGGTGCGGCTGCCGGTTGCCTTGCTGGATCACTTCGGCGATGTGCTGCAGGATCTGGCCAACAGCGAGCGTGCGGAGCACGGCGGCGAGCACCGGCACAAGGGGCGCCTGCTGCCGCCCACCAGCATCGACAACCTGCGCGATACCGACCCGTTCGTGCGCGCCACGATGGATCTGCCGATCTCGCCACAGGTGCGGTACCACACCATCATCGGCCGCGAAAAACCGCAGGTGCCGCTGGCCGAGTCCGACGATGGACTGGTGCCCTATCGCAGCGCGCATCTGGACGGCGCTGCGTCCGAATTGGTGGTGACTTCCTGGCACAGCGTGCAGGAAACCCCGCAGGCGATTCTGGAGATTCGCCGCATCCTGCATGCGCAATTGCAGGCCGAGGCCGGCGAGGCGCCTGCGCAGGTTTCATCGTCCGTGCCTGCGGCGACACCTGCGATGTTGTAAGGCTGCGACACGCGTGATCGCTGCACGTTGCGGGTAGTCGCCGATAAACGCAGTGGAGCAGCAGTGCAGATGCGCGCGCCGTGCCTGGTGACGGGCGCGACGGACGCAACTGACGCTTGATGGTTGCGGCCCGCCTTGCATCCAGCAGATAGCCCGCTGACAACATCCTTGTGTCGTCGCTCGTCGCGCTGCCGTGCCACTGCCCGGTCGGTCTCTCTTCGGTGGCGCAGCAATCGTGCGCAAGCACTCGCCGTTGGCGCCGCCGCTACCTCGGCAAGCGTCCGTACCAGCCTTGGCGTCTTGTTGACCGTGCTCGTGCTATCAGGCACGTCTCGTACAGGTTCGAACAAGGAAGCGGCGATGCGCAAGCTGTCGGCAGTGCTGTGGGTGCCCCTGTTATTGGTCGGTTGCGGCCGTGCCGAAGGTCCGAAGGATGCAGCCGCTGCTGCCGATCCTGCGCCAGCGGCAGCTCAGTCGACGCAGGCCAAGAGCGCGCCGGATGCGCCGGCAGCAGCGGATGACAGCGTGCCGGAGTTTCCGGCCATCCCCACCATCGTCATCCCCGAGATCGTCGGCGTGACTCCGGCGCAACGCGCGCTGGAGGCTTCGCTGCAGGACATCCTCGACCCGATCGAAGGCATCAGCGTCGCACCTGCGCGCTGCGGCGATGGCGGCACGCTGATCAACGATGCCGGCATCACCAGCGTCGACGCCAACGGCAACCTGCTGCGCAACGGCGACGGCGGCCTGTTCAACCTCAAGGCCGACGGCAGTGGTACCGCCAACTTCGATGGCGGACTGGTCAATGTCAATGCCGATGGCAGCGGCACCATCAACGCGTCCGGGCAGGGTGGCGACGACGCCCTCATCGACGTGCAGTCCAACGGCGGCGGCACCTACAACGGCCCGGCCGGCTTGATCAGCTTGAATGGCAAGGGCGCAGGCACCTGGAACAGCGACAAGAGCGGCCTGATCGACAATCACGGCGATGGCAGCGGTACCTGGAATGGCCCGCGTGGCCTGGTCACCATCAACGCCGATGGCTCCGGCACCTGGAACGGACCGGATGGTCTGGTGCAGAACCGCGGCGACGGCACCGGCACGGTCGGCACCCCGCCGCGCGAAGTGCGCATGCCGCCGCTGCCGAAAGTACCGCCGGCCGGCCGCTTTCCGCCGCTGCAAAAGTTCGCCCCGCCCGGCGCAGCGTGCGGCTATCTGATCACCTTGAACGACCGCATCCTGTTCGACTTCGACAAGTCCGATATCCGGCCCGATGCCGCGCGCGTGCTCGACACGCTGGCCGCCGCGCTCGGCAAGGTGACGACCCAAGAGATGGAAGTGCGCGGGCACACCGATGCCAAGGGCGATGACGCCTACAACCAGGCGCTGTCCGAGCGCCGGGCCAATGCGGTACTGGCCGCGTTGCGCACGCGCGGCGCCGCACAGGGCGCCGGCGCAAAGGGCTATGGCGAATCGCAACCGGTGGCGCCCAACACCGTCAACGGGCAGGACAATCCTGGGGGGCGTCAGCTCAATCGGCGGGTCGAAATCTTCTTACGCTCGTGAATGAGGCTTGCAGCATCAGGTAAGCGATATCGGCTAGGCGTGCGCGTTGCATCGGCATCGGCATCGGCATCGGCCACTCGATGCTGGTTTCGCGCACTGCCGCGCAGGGTGGTCGTAACGTCATCGTCGTGTCGGCCGCGACCCAGCACGTGACGTGATCGCTTTTGCCCACAGACACCTTCAACCGCGTTTCGGGCGCTGTCTGCAAACACGGCAGGCGCCTTGCTGCGCCAGGCGTCGCTGACAATTCATGACGCCTCGGCAGCATGCGCTGTCATGTCGCGTTTTACGAAGATGGCTGTGCACCCGCGCCAGTAGCCGTATGCGCATGCCGGCAGCGATCCGCGCTTCCATACGCCAGCGACTATGCCGACTTGCGCGCTTGCTGCGCGCATTTGTCATGTCTGTAGCGTGCGTCATGGTTTTGAAATATGCCGTCACCACCATGCGCGGCGCCTGCTTGCAGGTGTGACGCAGGTCCGCTGCCACAGGCCACGTCGCTCTCTCACACATCGTGGCGCCGCCGCTGTGGCTTGAGTCCATGGCGCGTTGCTGCACCCATCGGATTTGATCATGATCGCTCGTTGTTCGTTGCTGCGTCCTTCGCGCTTGTCGCAGGCCTTGTGCGTGTCGTTGTCGATTTTTTGCGGCCATGCTGCCGCGCAATCCGCACAGGCTGCCGCAACCCCTGCGCAAGGCGAAATGGCCACGTTGGACAAGGTCACCGTCGCCGCCACCCGTTACAACGCGACCGACATGCAGATGGCCGCAACCAACACCGTCAATGTGTTGTCCGCCGACGATCTCAAGACCACGGCGGTGCACAACGTGGCCGAAGCATTGGGTCTGATGCCGGGCGTCAATGTGATCAACACCGGGCAGTCGTATTTCGGCGGCATCGATGGCGCGGCGCGTGGCGAAGGCATGTTTTCATCGGTGCGCGGTCTCAATGCCGAATACAACGTCAACCTGATCAATGGCATCAACGTGGCACAGGGCATGCCGTATAGCCGTGGCGTGCAATTGAGTCTGTTGCCGCCATCGGGGCTGCAGACCATCGTGTTGAACAAGACCTCCACCGCCGACATGGATGGCGATGCGATCGGCGGCACCATCGACTACCGCACGCCCAGCGCCTTCGACTCGTCCGATCGCCAGGGCGGCAGCGTGACCCTGAGCGGACGCATGGAAAGCCGCGCACGCGATTACGGCGATTCCGGACTGGGAAGCGGTGCCGCCGGCGATTGGCATGCACGTTTTGGCGATGCCGGGCAGTTCGGTGTAGCGGTCAGCGCGTATTACGACGAACGTCATTTCGTCAACAGCGAAGTGGCCGGCGCCTCGGCGGCGCGCAACGATGGGTCCTGGGAATTCGCGCGTGCCGATGCCAGCGGCAATCTGGCCGCAGGGAGCGACCCGCAGCAGGTGCTGCAGAGCACGGGCATCAACATCGGGTATTCGCAAGGCGACACCCGCCGCTACGGTGGCAATGCCGCCTTCGATTGGCGTGTGGACCCCAGCCTGCATCTGTATGCGCGCATGACCTACGCCTTCGCCAAGACCGAGCAGAACACCGGGTACACGCAGTTCGTGCCGGCCAATGTCAGCTTCACCCAGATCGGCACCAGTGGTGTGTATCAGCCGCAGATCAATCGCGTCGCAGTGCGCTACTGGTACGAAACCAACCCGGAAGAAGCAGACCTTGCCACCATCCAGCTGGGTGCGGAAAAACAGCTGGGGCATTGGACGTTCGCGCCGAACATCTTCTACGGCACCGGCAACAACGATCGCCCGGATCACGTGGAAATTTCCGCACGCAACGATCAATACAGCTCGACCAACTTCGCCTACGGCGCCAACCGCTTCATCAGTTACGACGGCGACGGCTTCCCGATCCCGTTGCTGACCCCGGCGATGCAGGCGCAGGCGTCCGATGTGGGAAGCCTGTTCGCGCGCCGCACCGGTCAACTTTCCAAACAGTACAGCGGCCAGGACAAGGGCGGCGGCAAGTTCGATGTGGGCTACGATTTCGATGACGGCCTGCTCAGCCGCATCGCCTTCGGCGTGAAGTATGTCGACAGCTCGCGCAGCTTCACCGATCGCGACTGGACCAATGCCAAGTACACCGACGGCACCTTGTTGCGCGACACCGGGTTGATCGCGCAGCGCTACGATGCGGTGTATCCGGGGCAATACGCACTGCCCACGGTGCGCTTGAGCAACGCCGCGCTCAACGACCTGATCGCACGCACGCTGACGCCGGCCAGCTTCGATAGTTGCGGGCAGCTGGCGGTCAACAACCTCAACTGCAACACCATGCGCGCCACCGAGGCAGTCAGCGCAGCCTATGCGATGGCGACACTGCGTACCGGCGATTGGGAAATCCTGCCGGGGGTGCGCTTCGAACATACCGCAATCACCAATACGTTCTGGGCGCAGCCGGCGGCCGTCAACGGGGCCGAGCAGGTCGGCGCATTCGCCAACAACCACACGCGTTACAACGTGGTCTTGCCGAGCGTGTTCGTGAACTACCGGCCCGCGGGCGACAGCGCGGTGTATCGCGGCTCGGTGTGGACCAGTTACACCCGTCCAGCGTTCGTGCAGCTGGGCGGTGGCCGCTCCACGGATATTTCAAGCGACGGCCAGACCATCATCACCGAAGGCAACCCGGATCTGAAACCGATCAAGTCGCTCAACGTGGATCTGTCCGGCGAATGGCAGAACGACGCGGGCGGCCATGCGATGCTGGCAGGCTATTACAAGCGCCTGATCGACTACATCTACGAGAGCGGTTCCAACGCGGCCAATGCCGGCGAAAGCGGCAGTGCCAGCACCCGCTTCGTGCGTCCGCAAAACGGCGGCGACGGCCGCGTGCTGGGCATGGAAGCCGCCGTGCGGCAGACCTTCCAGGGCTTGCCCGCACCGCTGGATGGCGTCGGCATCGGCGCCAATGTCACCCGCCAGACCACGCGCGTGGATCTGGGCGAAGCAGGCTTTGCGCACGAACGCATCCAGAATGCACCGAACCTGCTCGCCAACGCCGAAGTCTTCTACGAAAAGGGGCCGTGGTCGGTCAATCTGAGCTACCACTACTCTGGCGAATACGTGTCGGTATACGACTATCTCAACCAGGGCGCGCGCTGGGACAACCTGTGGATCAAGCCGATCACCCGCGTGGACCTGCATCTGGGCTACGCGCCGAGCGATCACCTGCGCGTGGATCTGTCGGTTGCCAACCTCACCAAGCAGCACAGTTATTGGGCGCATGTGGGGCACGACACCACGGCGATTTCCGACATCGTCGATTCGGGTATGACCAGCCTGGTGACCGCCAAATATGTGTTCTGAGTCTGATCGTGCAGGGTGGTGCGTATCGGCGGCTGTGCAGCGGCACGAGAACGTCGCTGCGGGACAGATCGACAGCGCCAAGCAGGGCGCATTGCGCTGCGTGACGTTGGCTGGCGACACGGCGCCGCCAATGTCTGCGCCATCTGGACAGGCCGGAGGCGATGCGATGGGGATCGCGTCGCCTCCGCAGCGCGCAGCGCAGGGGCCGCGTCGCGGTCGCGCGCCTGCGATCACAGGTGTCTGCTTGTTGCTGGCGCTTGCGGCAGGGTTGGGTGGCTGCGCATCGCCGTCGCTTAGCGCATCGCCAGGGAGTGCGCCTGATCGATCGCAGACTGGCGTCCACGGCCACGCTAGCGCCGCAGATCGGCAGAGCGAGCAGCTGGAACGCATGGTCGTAGTGTTCCGCCACGGCGTGCGTGCGCCGCTGCAAGGCGAAGCGGCCGCGGCGCAGTATGCCGACCAACGCTGGCCGCAGTGGTCCACCCCGGCCAGCCTGCTCACCCCGCGCGGGCGCAAGGCCGTGCGATTGAGCGGCGCGTATCTGCGTCAATGGTTGACGCAGCAGGCCCTGCTGCCGCGCACGGGATGCCCAGCGCCAGGGAGTGTGTCGGTCTGGGCCAATACCGATCAGCGCACCATCGACAGCGGTGCCTTGCTGGCCGATGCACTGGCGCCCGGCTGCGGCATCGTCGCCGGGCATCGCGAGGCGGGCAGCAACGACCCGTTGTTCCGGCCGATCGAAGCCGGCGCGGTGCCATTCGATGCGGCAGCCGCAGTGGCATCGATCCAGCAGCAGACCGGCGGCCCTGCGGCAGTGATGCACGGCCATGCGGCCGAGTTGCAGGCGATGCAGCAGATCCTGGGCTGCACGCGCACGCCCTGCGACTTTGCGCGCATGCCGTCCACGCTGGCGCCATCGGCCAATGGGCGTGGACTAGCCCTAGGCGGGCCGATCGATCTGACCTCCGGCACCGGCGAGGTGCTGTTGCTGCAGTACGCCGACGGCCTGCCGCTGTCGCAGGTCGGCTGGGGCCGCGCCACCCCCGAACGCCTGGCGCAGGTCTCGCGCCTGCACGCGCTGCTGTTCGATATCTACGCGCGCCCGCACTACATGGCCCAGCGCTCCGGCGCCCCGCTGGCACGCGAAGTGCTGCAACGCTTTGATGATGCGCGCGCGCCCACGCTGTCGCTGTTTGTCGGCAGCGACACGCATATCGCCGCGCTGAGCAGTCTGCTCGGCGTGCACTTCCATCTGCCCGGCTATGGCGCCGACGACCCACCACCGGGCGGTGCGTTGCTGCTCGGCCTGTGGCGGCAACCCGACGGAACGCGCGTGGTGCGTGCCCGCTACCTGGCGCAATCGCTGGATCAACTGCGCACCCTGGCACCGCTGGACCTGGCACACCCACCGCTGCAACAGGAGCTGACCCTGGATGTCTGCGCCTCCGAACAGCGCATGGCATGCCCGTTGCCGGCGTTTGCAAAGGCGCTGGAGCAACAGCTGAAGCTGGATCCGTAGGTGCGGTAGTGCGACGTCTGCTTGAAGCGCGTCTTCCTGCCTGAAGCAACCGATGCCGCACAGGAGGTCTTCGCCTCGCACCCTCACCCCAACCCCTCTCCCGCAGGAAGAGGGGCTTTGATCCCTTCTCCCCTCGGGAGAAGGTGCCCCGGAGGGGCGGATGAGGGGACGTGCGCAGCCTCATGAACGTGCAGCGCGGCTTCGCTCAGTACCCTCAACCCAACCCTTCTCCCGGGGGGAGAAGATCTTTGAATCCTCTCTCCCTCCGGGAGACGGCCCCCGCATGGGCGGATGCTGGCGCCAGGCGTTAAAACGCAATGGGCCGCGTCAGCGGCCCATTGCGACACACACTCAAGCTCCGAAGCGCTTGGCGGCTTACTTCAGCTTCGCATCGGCGCGCAGGGCGTCGGCGCGGTCGGTCTTTTCCCACGAGAACGAGGTGGCGGAATGCTGCACGCCGGCACCGTCGGTGTAGGTGAAGTCCTTCGGCTTGCGGCCGAAGTGGCCGTAAGACGCGGTCTGCTGGTACATCGGGTGGATCAGGTCGAGCATCTGGAGGATGCCGAACGGACGCAGGTCGAAGTGCTTGCGGATCAGCTTTTCGATCTGCTCGTCGGCGATCTTGCCGGTGCCGAAGGTGGTGACCGAAATCGAGGTCGGCTCGGCCACGCCGATGGCGTAGGAGACCTGCACTTCGCAACGGTCGGCCAGACCGGCGGCCACCACGTTCTTGGCCACATAGCGTGCGGCATAAGCAGCCGAGCGGTCGACCTTGGACGGATCCTTGCCCGAGAACGCGCCGCCACCGTGACGGGCCCAGCCGCCGTAGGTGTCGACGATGATCTTGCGACCGGTCAGGCCGCAATCGCCCACCGGGCCACCGATCACGAACTTGCCGGTCGGGTTGATGTGGAACTTGGTGCCCTTGTGCAGCCACTTGGCCGGCAGCACCGGCTTGAGGATTTCCTCGCGCACCGCTTCGATCAGGTCTTTCTGCTTGACGCCCGGGTCGTGCTGGGTCGACAGCACCACTGCGTCGATCGCAGTCGCCACGCCGTCTTCATAGCGCAGGGTGACCTGCGACTTGGCATCCGGACGCAGCCAGGACAGCGCCGAGTTCTTCTTCTTGCGGATCTTGGCCTGCTGCTCGACCAGACGGTGTGCCAGGTGGATCGCCGCCGGCATGTAGCTGTCGGTCTCGTTGGTGGCATAGCCGAACATCAGGCCCTGGTCGCCAGCACCCTGTTCTTCGGGCTTCTTGCGGTCCACGCCCTGGTTGATGTCCGGCGACTGCTTGCCGATCAGGTTGAGCACGCCACAGGTCTCGCCGTCGAAGCCGACGTCGGAGCTGTTGTAGCCGATGTCCAGGATCACCTTGCGGGTCAGCGCTTCCAGGTCGATCCAGGCGCTGGTGGTCACTTCGCCGGCAACGATCGCAACACCGGTCTTGACCATGGTCTCGCAGGCCACGCGGGCACGCTTGTCCTGGGCCAGGATGGCGTCGAGCACGGCGTCGGAGATCTGGTCGGCGATCTTGTCCGGATGGCCTTCGGAGACCGATTCGGAGGTGAACAGGTAGCTGGACATCAGGCTTATATCCCTTAATTCGGATGAAAAGATGGCTGCGGATGATACACGCCCCGTGTGTCCGTTGCATTGTGCGCCTGAACGCGATGCCGTGGGGTTAAGCGCGACCGACAAAACGCCCCGGCAGCCGGCAGTGAGGTGTCTGCATCGCGCAAAGGCGGCAATGCGCGAGCCAGGCATGCCGATCCCCGCCGGCCAGTGCCGACCCTGCGACGGCACGGCGTGCAATGGGGGCGTCTGCCACTGCACGAGCTGCTCGAACATCTGGCCGGCACCGGTGTCGCGCTGCAAACGCTGTGGTCGGCGTTGGGCATCTACCCTCGACAGGAACCGCTACAGCCTTGAGCAACCCACCGCTCAGGTCGATTCGGCCAATTGCAGCTGGGGTTCGTGGCCGACCGGGAAATTCATCGAGCGGGCGATGAAGCACTTTTCATGCGCGGTGTGGTGCAGCGCCCTGGCTTGATCGAGGTCGCTGCCCGGCGCCAGGGTCACCAACGGGCGCAGCACCACCGAGGTGAATTGCCCGGCGCCATCGGCCTGCTCCAGCATGGCGCCTTCGGCATTGTCCTCGTAGGCCTGCACGATGATGCCGGCACCGGCGCACAACCCCAGATACCAGAGCTTGTGGCAGGCCGACAGCGAGGCGACCAGGAGGTCTTCGGGGTTCCAGCGTGCCGGGTCGCCGCGAAAGCCCGGGTCTGACGAGCCGTCGATCACACTAGCCTTGCCCTTGGCCTCGATACGGTGGTCGCGGCTGTAGGCGCGATACCCCGAGGTGCCGCTGCCCTGGTTGCCGGTCCAGGTGACCTTCACGCGGTACTGGTGCTGTTTGTCTGGCATTGCCGCACTCCTTGCCTGAGCGCGCACAGTGCGGCCTGCAACCCTGGCTGACAAGGGACTCGACCGCCTCGGCCTCCGCCCGGGGGCGGCACTTCCCAACGGTGGACCATCCGCGCCAGGTCCTTGTTGCGCAGGCTGCTGTCGCGCTGGCCGTTACGCCGAGACAGCTCTTTGTCGGTCTGCTCCAGGTTGCAGGAGGGGCACTTGCGCGGCGTCGCCATGCAGCAGGTCGAGGGACTTGTTACGCATCTGCCGCGACAGATGCGTAGCGTTCCCCACACACGGCGCCCGCTCGTCAAGGCCGCGCTCGCGCCCGTCAATCCGCTGCAGCTGCGCAGCGTGCCGGCTGCTGCGATGCGATGCTGGTCGCCCCGGCGCGCATCTTCGATGCAGGCCCGCGCAGAGGCAGCTGTGTGCCGACTGAAAGCGCGTTGGGCGATGCCGATCCGTGCATGTCGGGCCTGCTAGCATCGGGCGATGGATTCCCTGACCCAGATCGTTCTTGGTGGCGCGATCGCCGCCGCCATCGCGCCGCCCGGACAGCGGCGCGCTGCCTTATTGGCTGGCGCGGCCCTTGGCACCTTGCCCGACCTCGATGCGCTGGCGTTGCTGTCGCTGACCGACGATCCGGTCACCCTGATGACCGTGCATCGCAGCGTGAGCCATTCGCTGTTCGTGCTGCCGCTGCTCGGCTGGCTGATCTGGTGGCTGTTCCGGCGCTACGGCAACGGGCGCGTGGCCAGCGCACCCACGCGCTGGTTCTGGGCGATCCAGCTGGCCTTGATCACCCATCCGCTGCTGGACGCCTTCACCGTGTACGGCACCCAGCTGTGGTGGCCGCTGCAGCCGCATCCGACCATGTGGTCGAGCGTCTTCATCATCGACCCGGCCTACACGCTATGGCTGCTGCTGGCTTGCGCCGTCGCCTGGTTCGCGCGTGCGCGTCCATTTGCACAGCACGTGCTGGTGATCGGGCTGGTGGCAAGTTCGGCCTATCTGGGCTGGTCGTTGATCGCCAAGCATCTGGTCGATCAGGAAGCCGACCGCGCGCTGGCGGCGATGGGGCTGGCCGACGCACCACGCTTCTCGGTACCGATGCCGCTTAACACCTTGCTATGGCGGGTGGTGGCGATGACGCCCAATGGCTATGTGATCGGCGAGCGTTCGCTGGTGGCCGACACCGGACCGATGCAGTTCCGTGGTTTTTCCAGCAATACCCATGCACTGGGCGAAGTAGCGGCATTCGATTCGGTGCGCCGGCTGACCTGGTTCAATCGCGGCTTCATGCGTGCGCGCCTGGTCGACGACGATTTGATGCTCAGCGATCTGCGCATGGGCCTGGAGCCGGACTACAACTTCAACTTCGTGGTCGCGCACCGCGACGGCGGGCAATGGCAGCCCATCGTTCCGCGCCAGGTCCAGGCGGCCTATCGCGCACCGGTGGCGCGCGATCAAATCGGTGCGGTGCTGGCGCAGATGTGGCACCGCATCTGGCATGCACCGGCCGGCACGGCGCTGACCGGCGATCTGGAGCAGGTGGACACGCCGGTGGCTACGCCGGCAGCGTCGACGCAATAAGAGTCGCTCACAAAACGACTGTGCAGCCGGCAGGCGGGCGCTGCATGTGCCCGGTGCGTATGTGGCGCTCCTAGGATTCCGGGTGAGCGCGCTGCCCACACCCAGCTGACGCCTGCGCGCCAGGTGGGTTAGCCACGTCACGCCATGGCGCGCAGCGGATGGCAGCACGCGGCGCACGCATCGCGCAGGCACGCGTTCGAACGCAGCCGGGACTCCTCAGGCGGCGTTCGGCAGCGGCGGCGCGACGCCGGCAATCAAGGCGTCGAAGTAATCGCGGGTCAGCGCCAGCTGCGCTTCGGGCGTTTCGGCGCGATTGACCACGGCGCGGAAGTCGGCGCTTTGCGGGTGATCCTTGGCGTACCAGCCCAGATGCTTGCGCGCGATGCGCACGCCCTGCGGTTGGCCGTAAAACGCGTGCAGCGCGTGTAGATGGTCGAGCAGGGTGTCGCGCACGAAGGCCAGCGTCGGCGCCGGCAACAGCGTGCCGGTGGCCAGGTAATGCGCCACCTCGCCGAAGATCCATGGCCGCCCCTGCGCGGCGCGGCCGATCATCACCGCATCCACGCCTGTCTCGCGCAGCACTTGCGCCGCCTTCTGCGGCGAATCGATATCGCCGTTGGCGATCACCGGGATCTGCAGCGCGGCCTTGATCTGCGCAATCGTCGCGTACTCGGCGCTGCCGGTGTAATGCTGGTCGCGGGTGCGCCCGTGCACCGCCAGCGCAGCGATGCCGCACTCCTGCGCGATGCGTGCGATGGTCGGGCCGTTGCGATGGTCGCAATCCCAGCCGGTGCGGATCTTCAGCGTCACCGGCACATCCACCGCCTGCACCACCGCGCGCAAAATCCGCGCCACCAACGCCTCGTCGCGCATCAACGCCGAGCCGGCCCAGGCATTGCAGACCTTCTTGGCCGGGCATCCCATATTGATGTCGATCAGCTGCGCGCCATGGTCCACGTTGTAGCGCGCCGCCTCGGCCAGCTGCTGCGGCTCGGTACCGGCGATCTGCACGCTGATCGGGTCCGGCTCGCCGGCATGGTCCATGCGGTGCAGCGACTTGCGCGTGCCCCAGAAGCGCGGATCGGAGATGGTCATCTCCGACACCGCCAGTCCGGCGCCCAGCCGCTTGCATAACAGCCGGAACGGCTTGTCGGTAACGCCCGCCATCGGGGCGAGGATCACCTTGGGGGCGATGGTGTAAGGGCCGATCTGCATGTGCGCATTGTCGCCGCGGTTGCCGCTGCTGCCAACTCGAGCGCTGCCGGAGGACGCATGCAGTAGCGAACGCGGACCCTGGACTGCAGCAAGCCAGCGCATGCGCCCGCCGGATCGCGCGGACGCGGCCGGGCCGAAGATTCCAGGATCAGCGGATCAGCTGATACAGCTCGAAGCCCTTGGCGCCGCCGTCCAGGATCAGCAGCAGTTCGTCCGGCCCCAGTGCGACCAGCCGGCCGACGCTGTTGCCGTTGGTGCCGTCGGAAATATTGCCTGGCGCGTAGCGGCCTTCCGGTTCGTCGTTGACCGTGCTGGCACCAAGGAATGCGAACTCGCGACTGTCCTTGGCCAGCGGATACAGCGTGCCGCTGCGGCGCTGCGAGCCGCTGACCTTGCTGAAGCGATAGCCGCAGGCATCGCGGCTGATCTCGGCCTTGAAATACGGGTAGGCATAGGCGAACCGCTGGTCGACCTTGATCGAGCGCACCTTCCAGCGGCCGTCCAGCTTGCCCGGCAGCTGCGGCGACTGCGCACGCTGCAGCAGCGTGCGCGCCAGCGCGGCGCCGTCTTCCTGCTCGGCATCGTCGTAGTGCGGTGCGATCGCCTGTTGCAGGCTGTCTGCAGACATGGTCACCGCTGCGCGGTCGGCACCGCTGGCAGCGCCGTTCCAGTCGCAGCGCTGTGCAGCGGCCGCCAGCGGGACAAGCAGGGCGCACAGTGCAACCAACGGGATCAGGGAACAACGACGCATCGAACACTCCTTGTCGTGATGCAGGCCCGTCACGGTGACGGGCGGTCAGGTGTGGCGGGGTGGGGCGAGTGAACGCAAACCGATGCCACCATCGGCGCAGGCGGTTAGCCGGCGTCCGGCAGCAACCGCGGCATCGATGCAGCGGCGCCTTCCACTTCGGTGGAGCGCGCCGCGTAGCGGGTGGCAAAACGCACGTGGGTGATGAAGCTCGCACCCGGCGACTGCGCCAGCGAGGCCACCAGCGCGCCGTTGAAGGCGTCGCCGGCACCGGTGGTGTCCACCGTCTGCGCACTTTCTGCGCCCACGCGGTAATGCGCGGCGCTATCGCCGCGCAGCTGTTCTTCGGCGTGCGAGATGAAGGCGCCGACCGCGCCCAGCGTCACCACCACGGTGCCGCCCGGCAGCAGCTTGCGGCACAGCGAATGCAGCGTGTTGCCATCCAATGCGGCCACATCGTCGGCGTTGATACGCTCGCCGACGTGGCGGCCGAGCAGGGCGGCGAATTCGGTTTCGTTCGGGGTCAGCACATCCGCCAGCTTGAGCAGGCTGATCGAGGTCGGTGCATTGGCCGGGGCGGCGTTGAGCACGGTCAGTACACCGCATTCGTGAGCCAGGGCCAGCGCCGATTCGATGGTTTCCGCCGGCGATTCCAGCTGCGCCAGCAGCACGCGTGCCGAGGCGACCAGCGCGCGCTGGTTCTTGACGAACCCGGTGCTCAGCACCGAGTTGGCGCCGGCGCCGATCACGATGGTGTTGCGGCCGTGACCATCGACATAGATGCCG
This sequence comes from Xanthomonas sp. NCPPB 4467, assembly GCF_041475665.2. NCBI lineage: Bacteria > Pseudomonadati > Pseudomonadota > Gammaproteobacteria > Lysobacterales > Lysobacteraceae > Xanthomonas > Xanthomonas sp. NCPPB 4467. Next base: position 1,154,361 of record NZ_CM191260.1, read on the forward strand.
CCGGTGCCGGTGGGTTCATTGCTCGGTTCGGCGATCAGCGTGAAGCCGTCGTGCGCGGCCAGCGCGCGCGCCAGCGCGCCGCCTGCATCGTCGCCCAGCGCGCACAAAAAATGCGTCTTGGCGCCAGCACGTGTGGCCGCAACCGCCTGATTGAACCCCTTGCCACCCGGGCCGGTGCTGTAGCGGCCGGCGATGGTGGCACCCGGCGCCGGCAGCACATCGCAGCGCCACACGTGATCGACATTGAAAGACCCGACAACGACGACCGAACTCATAAATACCTGCTTGCGTGAATGACTCGAATGAAACGTGGCGTCCGGCGATTAGACCGTGACACCGATGAACCCGCGCCGCCTCAACCGAAGTGCGAGAGCACGCCGGCAATGGTAGCGGTCATGAAGGTGGCGATCGAACCGCCGAGCACCGCACGCAGGCCGAATTTGGCCAGATCGTGACGACGTTCCGGCGCCAGCCCGCCAATGCCCCCGATCTGGATCGCGATCGAGCTGAAGTTGGCAAAGCCGCACAGGGCATAGGTTGCAATCAGGCGGCCTTCGGCGCTCAGACCCACGCCAGGCACTTCGCCCTTCACGATCCGCGACAGCTCGCTGTAGGCAACAAACTCGTTGATCACCACTTTCTGGCCGATCAGCGACCCGACCGTGGTGGCATCCACCCACGGCGTGCCGATCACCCAGGCGATCGGCGCCAGCACGTAACCGAAGATCGTCGACAGGTTGGTCGGCCGGCCCAGCGCTGCAGCGGCGCCAGTCACCTCGCCCAGCCAGGTCAGCGGTGCGTTGATCAAGGCGATCAGCGCAATGAAGGCCAGCAGCATCGCGCCGATGTTCAGCGCCAGGCGCAAGCCATCGCCGGCGCCTGCCGCGGCCGCATCGATGATGTTGCTGGTGGTTTTTTCCACTTCCATCTTGACCGTGCCGCGGGTCAGCGGCGTGCCGGTTTCCGGCACCAGCAGCTTGGCGACCACCAGAGTGGCCGGCGCGGCCATGATGCTGGCGGCCAGCAGATGCTTGGCGTAAAACGCCTGCTGCGCAGGATCGCTGCCGCCGAGCATGCCCACGTATGCGGCCAGCACCCCGCCGGCGATATGCGCCATGCCGCCGATCATCATCGTCAGCAATTCGGACTGGGTCATCTTGGGGATATACGGGCGCACCGTCAGCGGCGCCTCGGTCTGGCCGATGAAGACGCTGGCGCACACGCTGGTGGTTTCTGCGCCAGACACGCGCATCACCTTGGTGATCGCCCAGGCCATCGCACGCACCACCACCTGCATCACGCCCAGGTGGTACAGCACGCCCATCAGCGCGGAGAAAAAGATGATGGTGGGCAGCACCTGAAACGCGAAAATAAAACCGTAGCTTTCGATGTTCATCAGGCTGCCGAAAATGAAGGTGGAGCCTTCATTGACGAAGCTCAGCACCTTCACAAAGCCCTTGCCTAGCGAGTCGAACACGTCGCGCCCGCCCGGGACCAGCAGCACCAGCGAGGCGAACGAGATCTGCAGCAACAGGCCGGTGCCGACCAGCTTCCAGTCGATCGCGCGGCGGTTGGTCGAAAACAGCCAGGTGATGCCGATGAGCACCGCCAGACCGAACAGGCCGAAACCGATCCTTCCCAAACCTTCGACCATTCCATTCCCCGGGCTGCTAACGGCAAAACGATGAAGCCTAGAGCAGGGGGTGTCGGCGGGCAAGGCGAGCGGCATTCAGAAGGCCGTCACAGGCTTGCGCAGGCGCCCGGCCCGGTAAACTGCGCAAACCGGTCCGGGGCAGGTGCCCTGGAGGTCGCAGGAGATCGCCATGCTTTACCGTCGTCTGGGTTCCACCGGGCTGCAATTGTCGGCCGTGTCGTTCGGGGCCTGGGTGACCTTCGGTAAGCAGATCGGGCGCGGCGAGGCGCGCAACCTGATCGCCGCTGCTTGGGACAACGGCATCAATTTTTTCGACAACGCCGAGGTCTACGCACGCGGCCGCGCCGAAGAGGTAATGGGCGATGTGATCGGCGATCTGCGTCTGCCGCGCGATGGCTACTGCGTGTCGAGCAAAGTGTTCTTCGGTGCGGTGGACAGCCCGCGCCCGACCCAGCGCGGGCTCTCGCGCAAGCACGTCACCGACGCCTGCCATGCGGCGCTCAAGCGCTTGCGCGTGGACTATCTGGATCTGTATTTCTGCCACCGGCCCGATCCGGACACGCCGATCCAGGAAACCGTGCGCGCGATGGACGCGCTGATTCGCCAGGGCAAGGTGCTGTACTGGGGCACCTCCGAGTGGAGCGCCGAGCAGTTGCGTGCGGCCATCGCGATCGCCGAGCAGGAACACCTGCATGCGCCGGCGATGGAGCAGCCGCAGTACAACCTGCTGCATCGGCAGCGGCTGGAGCGCGAGTACGCGCCACTGTGCGAGGCCGGGCTGGGGACCACCATCTGGTCGCCGCTGGCGTCGGGCTTGTTGACCGGCAAATACAACGGCGGCGTGGAGGCCGACAGCCGCCTGGGCCAGCCGGAAAATGCCTGGCTGCAGGACGAAGTGCTGGGCACGCCCGAATCGCGCCGTCTCGAGCGGGCCCGCGCGTTTTGTGAGGTGGCTGCCGAGCTCGGGCAGTCCCCGGCACGGCTGGCCATCGCCTGGTGCCTGCGCAACCCGCACGTGTCCACGGTGATCCTGGGCGCAAGCCGGGTCTCTCAGTTGGAAGAAAATCTCGGTGCGCTGGACACATTGGCGCAGGTGGATGCGGCGGGCTGGGAGCGAGTAGACGCAGCGACGCGCTGAGTCGTGCAGCAGAAACGATTGGTTGCGTCAATCGATAACTGTGAAGCGATGCAAAGATCGAGCGATCCAAATGAGAATGGCTCTTGATCATTAAATGAGAATGGTTATTATTTGTCTGGCCAACCGACTGGAGAACCCGATCATGACCGCTCATCCCGTGCTGCTCCGCTCCGAACCGGTCAACCTGCGCGACCGCGCCGTGCCGCGTGTTGTGCCTGCCGAAGACCTCATCAGCAGCCAGGCGCTGCTCAAGGGGCGCCGCGAAGTGCTGATCCAGCATGGCGACCGCGTCTATCGCCTGCGCCATACCAGCAACGACAAGCTCATTTTGACCAAGTAAGTCGCGCCGAGCCGATGCGGGCGACCCGATGCGGGTCGTCCGGCAGCGGCCTTGAGGCAGACGCGCCGCGCAACTGCTCCAATCGCGCCACGCAGTGATTGCGTTTTCGCAGCCGATGTTGCGCTGCGCAGTGCGGCCGTGCCGACCGGCAGCCGCACACTACGATCGATGTGGGCATGCCGCCGCTGCCCACCGCCGACCTCTCCACCCCCGGTTGCCGCATGCGGCATGCCGCAGCGTGCGCTGCCGGGGTTCTCCCGCAAAGGTTCCTAGATGATTCGCCTGCATCCGCTGGTGGTCGCGCTCTCGCTTGCGCTGCCTGCTGTTCCGTTGTGTGCCTATGCTGCCGACTCGGACGCCGGCGGCGATGCTGCGCGTGAGGTGCACGACTTCGATCGCCTGCAGGTCACCGCCACGCGTACCCAGCGCGCACTGATCGATGTGCCGGGCACGGTGGATGTGATCGACCGCGAACAACTGGATAACCAGCTGGTGCGCGAGCTCAAGGATTTGTTCCGCTACACGCCCGGGGTGTCGGTGACCAGCAACAGCGGCCGCTTTGCCGGCGCCAGCGGCATCCGCATTCGTGGGCTGGATGGCAACCGCGTCGCGATCCTGGTGGACAACGTGCCGGTGTCGGACACCTTCGCCTTCGGCAGCTATCTCAATGCCAACCGCAATTTTGTCGACCTCGAAACGCTCAAGCGGGTGGAGGTCGTCCGTGGGCCGGCCAGCTCGCTGTACGGCTCCGATGCGCTGGGTGGCGTGGTGGCGTTTGTGACCAAGGACCCGTCGGATTATCTGAGCGCCGACAAGCGCAGCTATGTCGGGCTGAAGTTCGGTTACGAAGGCGACTGGAATGGCTTGTTTGCCGGTGCGACCGCCGCATTCGGCGGCGAGCGCTGGAGCGGCATGGTCGCCGTGGCGCATCGCCAGGGCCAGGAAGCGCAAAACCAGGGCGATAACCGGAGCCGCGACTTCACGCGTACTGCGGCCAATCCGCAGACCATCGACGGGCGCAGCGTGCTGGCCAAACTGGTCTACGCACCGAACGCGCAGCAACGTTTCAAGCTCACCGTCGAAGGCAACGAGGACTATGGCAGCATCGAAGCGCTGAGCGGCATCGACCCGCGTGTGACCACGCCATCGCTGCGCATCCTGTCGCAGGACGGCCGCGATCATCAGACCCGTGCGCGGGTGTCGCTGCGGCATGAGCTGGATGCATTGGACACGGCGCTGGCCGACGATCTGCAATGGCAGCTCTATCGCCAGGACAGCGAGAGCCTGCAACGCACCGATGAATTACGTGGCAACAATACGCGCCGCCACAACGAACACACTTTCGACCAGCGCGTGTACGGGTTGTTGGTCAATGCGCACAAGCGCATCGAAACCGTGGCGCTGACCCACGACATCACCTACGGCCTGGACGGCACCTGGACCGACACGCGCGCCAAGCGCGACGGGTATTCGGTGAATTTGGCCAATGGCGCGGTCAGCAGCCGCGTTGGCCAGGACGTGTTTCCGGTGCGCGATTTCCCCAAGAGCGAAACCACCAAGCTCGGTCTGTATGCGCAGGACGAAATCGATCTGCTGGATGGCAGGTTGTCGCTGACCCCAGGCGTGCGCGTGGATTATTTCCGTCTGGCGCCGCAGCTGGACGACATCTTCCGCGAAGACAATCCCGGCGTGGCGGTGGCCACCATCGACCAGACGCAGGTGTCGCCGAAATTCGGCGCGGTGTGGCGGTTCTCGCCAGCCTGGTCGGCGTATGCCAACTATGCGCACGGCTTTCGCGCGCCGCCGTACAACGACGTCAATATCGGCTTTACCAATCTGCAGGCGCGCTACACCGCCATCGCCAACCCGGAGTTGAAATCGGAGACCAGTCGCGGCGGCGAGCTGGGGCTGCGCTTCAACGATGCCGTCGGCTATCTGGGGGTGAGCGTGTACTATACCGACTACCGCAACTTCATCGAATCGTACGCACCAGCCGGCACCAACGCGGAGGGTTTACTGCTGTTCCAGTCGCGCAATGTCGACGATGTGGTGATCAAGGGCGCCGAAGCGCGCGGCGGGCTGGATCTGGGCGCGCTGGCCGGCTGGCAAGGCTGGTCGTTGAACAGCGCGGTGGCCTATTCGCAAGGCGACAACCTCACCGACGACACACCACTGAATTCGGTCGACCCGTTGCGCGGCACGCTGGGCGTCGCCTTCGACAGCGATGGCTGGGGTGCGGAATTGATCGGCACCGTTGTCGCACGCAAGCGCCGCCCGCAGCTGGACAGCTATTACACGCCGGCCGGCTACGCCACGCTGGATGTGATGGGCCATTGGGAATTCGCACCCGGCGCCAAGGTCACTGCAGGCATTTTCAATCTGGCCGACCGCCGCTACGTGGACTGGAATGCGCTGCCCAACGGCACGTTGGCCAGCAGCACGGTGCTGGATCGGTTTACCGGCGCCGGACGCACCGCGTCGGTCAGCTTGGCCGTGAGTTGGTAGCCGCCATGCCTATCCCCCGCTCACAGCCGTTGTCCTCGGGTGCAGGTGCCAGCCGCGCGGCATTGCCGCGCGTACCGCAGTTGTCGGCGCTGGGCACGGTGCTGTGTTTGTATCGTCCAGCGCTGGGCAATGAACTCGATGGCTGGCAGCACGCCGTCGATGCCGCCGTCTCGCGCCAGGTGGACAGCGATGGCGTGCGCGAAAGCATCTGGTTTTTCGATGCCGACGGCCAATGCTGCTGGCGGCTGTATCTGTTGCCGGACAGCGATTTTTTGAGTTGGGATCGTCTGGTCTCGCGCTTGCCGCCACTGCCGACGGAAACGCACGGCCTGGGTGTCGGCGAACGCTTATGGCATCGGCTGGCCGGACGCCTGCGCGGTGAGAGCTGGCGCTTGAGCGCGCTGCGCCTGCAGTCCACTGCCAACCGCCAGCAGCCGCTGGTTGCCAGCCTTGCGACCGTGTCTGCGCTGGGCGCCGAGGTTGCCGCGCGCCTGGCCCGCGAAGAAGGCATCGACGGGCGTGTGGCAGCGGACGATTGCTGCTGCGCACGCGCTGCCGCCTCGCGCGGTACCGATCCCACCGAGATGACCACGTCGCTGCTGCGACTGCGCCGCTGACGTTCCCACGACCACGACCACGACCGAGAGTTCCGATGAGCCGACTGTTCGCGTATTTTCCTGCAGCGATGCTGAGCCTGTTACCGGTGGTCGCCACTGCGGCCGCAGAGCCCGATCGCGATCGCGATCGCCAGAGCATCCTGGCGATGCAGGGCGAATACGCGGTGGATTTCGCCTTCGACGAAACCGTGTTGCTCAAGCCCGGTTACGAGCGCGCGTCGGCGATGCGCAGCGCTGCCAACGAGGTGGTGATTGTGGTGGAAGACACGCCACGCAAGATCGTGCTGCAGCACCTGCTGGTGGACGAGAAGACCAAGCATGTGACCAAGCACTGGCGGCAGGATTGGGTCTACGAAGTGCCGCAGCGTTTCGAATTCAGCTCCGATCAGACCTGGCAGGTGCGCGCTGTGTCGGCGACGACGACTGCAGGTGCATGGACGCAATGCGTGTTCGAGGTGAGCGATGCGCCGCGTTATTGCGGCACCGGGCGCTGGGACTACGCCGACGGTCACCCCACCTGGACCAGCGACCTGAGTTGGCGTCCGTTGCCGCGCCGCGAATACACCAAGCGCAGCGACTACAACGCGCTGTCGGTGATCAATCGCCATACGCTCACGCCCAGCGGTTGGACGCACGAACAGTTCAACACCAAGGTGGTGCGCAATCCCGATGGAAGCCAGCAGGCCATCGCGCGCGAGTTCGGCTTCAACGATTACCGCAAGACCACCGAGGTCGACTTTGCGCCGGCCTACGCCTACTGGAAAGCCACGCAAGGCTACTGGGCCAAGGTGCGCTCGCGCTGGGCCACCTTCCTCGACACCCCACCAGGCCTGCATCTGAAAACCAAGCCCGATGGCATGGCGATGATCATGCCGATTTTCGAACAGGCCGACACCGTGCAGAAGGGCAAGCCGGTCAAGGACGCGCAACTCGACGCGGTCTTCGCGCAGTGGGTGGAGCCTGCGAACTAACCACCGGCTCTCGTAGGAGCGCACCCGGGCGCGACGCGGCCTTCCCGGTAACGCCCGTCGCGCCCGGGTACGCTCCTCCGGGCAAGACCGCGGTTATTCCTTGAACATCAAAAATGCCGCCACCAGGATCAGCCCGAATGCGGCCCAGTGATTCCACTTCAGCGACGTAAGGTCGAGAAGCCGGCAAACACCAGCAACCTGATCACCTCGTGTCGAACCGATGAATGACGCACAAGAACGTCGTAGGAGCGCATCCGGGCGCGACGCGGCCTTCCTGGTAATGCCCGTCGCGCCCAGGTGCGCTCCTACGGGCAAGGCAGACGTTATTCCTTGAACATCAAAAATGCCGCCACCAGGATCAGCCCGAATGCGGCCCAGTGATTCCACTTCAGCGACTGGCCCAGGTAGAAGGTCGAGAAGCCGGCGAACACCAGCAGCGTGATCACTTCCTGCATGCCCTTGAGCTGCGGCGCCGAATACACCGCGCTGCCCAGGCGATTGCCCGGCACCTGCAGGCAGTATTCGAAAAACGCGATGCCCCAGCTGACCAGGATCGCGATCATCAGCGGCGTGCTTTTGTACTTCAGATGCCCGTACCAGGCGAAGGTCATGAACACGTTGCTGGCGAGCAGCAGCAGGATTGGGTACAGGTACGCAGTGAAGGCGGTAGGCATGACGGCGGACGGCAGGAAAGGGGCCGGCAGCATAAGCCAGTGCCGTTAAGCGCACGCGACCGTTTCGATGCGCCGGGCGCAGGCTAAGGTGGTCGGAGGCCCGGGGGATACGCTGGTCTGCAACAGGGCCATGCAAAACGACTGACCTCACATCGCGGCTCCCACGCTCACCCTGCTAGCGCTGCATCCCCCAGCGGCGCACGGTGAGACGTTCGATGGCCTGGAACACCACGCCTTCCACCAGCAGGCCCAGTACGATCACCATGGCCAGGCCGGCGAATACCTTGTCGGTGTACAGCTCGTTGCGGTTCTGGAAGATGTACCAGCCCAGGCCGCCCTGGCCGGAGGTGGCGCCGAACACCAGTTCGGCCGCGATCAAGGTGCGCCAGGCGAACGCCCAGCCGATTTTCAACCCGGACAGGATCGCCGGCAGGGCCGCCGGGATCAGCAACTGCGCCACATAGCGTGGACCACGCAAGCCGTAGTTGCGGCCGGCCATGCGCAGGGTCTCGGGCACTGCCTGGAAGCCGGCGTAGGTGGTCAGCGCCAGCGGCCACAGCACCGAATGCACCAGCACGAACACCAGGCTACCGGTGCCCAGCCCGAACCACAGCAAGGCCAGCGGCAGCAGCGCGATGGCGGGCAGCGGGTTGAACATCGCCGTCAGCGTGCCGAGCACATCGCGGCCCCAGCGCGTGGAGGCGGCCAGGGCGGTGAGCACGAAGGCCAGCACCACGCCGAGCACATACCCCTGCGCCAGCACCTTTAGCGAGGCACCCACGCGGCGCAGCAATTCGCCCGACAGCAGCCCCTCAAAAAACGCGCGTGCGGTCTGCCATGCGCTGGGCAGCATCAGATCGTCGCCGACTACCCGCGCGGCGATTTCCCATACCGCCACCAGCACCGCCAGCACCAGCGCCTTGCGCAGCCATGGCGGCGCCTGCCAGCGCGCAGGCGCGGCCGTGGCGATCAGTGCGGGGTCCAGTGGCTGGACGGCCAGTTCGTACTCGGCGCGCACCGGCGGGAGTGGTGGCAGCCTGGCGGCAGGGCTGCGGCTCATGGCAGTGCCTCGCGTTGACGCATGGCCGGGCGACGCAACGGCGCCACCTTGTCGTTGTCGAGCGTGGCGTCGGGCAGGTCGAACAGCAAGCGGTGAATGCGCTGCGCGGTTTGCTGAAACGCCACGCTCCCGGCGCTGTGCGGCCCGAACGCGTGCGCGTTGAGTTCGGCGCGCACCTGGCCGGGATGCGGCGACAGCAGCAACACACGGTTGCCGACCACCAGCGCTTCCTCGATGGAGTGGGTGACAAACAACAGCGTGAAGCGCAATTGTTCCCACAGTTCCAGCACCTGCTCCTGCATGCGCGAGCGCGTCAGCGCGTCCAGCGCAGCGAATGGCTCGTCCATCAACAGCACCCGCGGGCGCATCGCCAGTGCGCGGGCAATGGCAACGCGTTGCTTCATGCCACCGGACAAGGTGTGCGGGTAGGCCTCGGCAAACGCGCTCAACCCGACCTGCGCCAGACTTTCGTCGGCACGCTCGCGCGCTTCGGCGCGGCTGAGCTTGCGCGCTGCGCGCAGGCCGAAGATCACGTTCTCGCGCACGGTCTTCCACGGTGCCAGTTGATCGAACTCCTGGAACACCACCACTCGATCCGGCCCTGGTCCGGTCACTGTGCGCCCGTCCAGACGGATCTGTCCTTCGCGCGGACTGACGAAGCCGGCCACCGCCTTGAGCAAGGTGGACTTGCCGCATCCCGACGGCCCAAGCAGCACAAAACGATCGGCTTCATGCACATCGAAGCGCACCCGATGCGTTGCGCGCACCACGCGCTGCGCGGATGCATATTCCAGGCTGACATGATCCACTTGCAGCAAGGGTGTGCTCATCGCTCAGCTCCCGCCTGCAATCAGCGGATCATCGAAGAAATAATCGCCCACCTTGGCAGGCGCCTGCTTGATCGCACCGCTGTGTTGCATGAACTTGCCCAGCTTCAGCGTGTTCTGCGGCGCCACGGTGAACTGCACCTTGGGGTCCTTGAGAATCTGCAAGACCAGCGCGCGATCGATGCTTGAACCATTGCGACGCAAAAAGATATCCGCCGCCTGCTCCGGGTGCGCGGTGACGAATTTCGCCGCCTGATCCAGTGCGGCCACAAACGCGCGATAGGTCTTGGGGTTGTCGCGGCGGAATTTTTCGGTGGCGTACAACACCGTGGCCGACGACGGGCCGCCTTCGATGTCATAGGAGCTGGTCACGATATGCGCGGCCGGGTTGCGCGCCAGTTCCTGTTCCTGAAACGGCGGGCTGGCGAAATGCGCGGTGATTTCGGTGCGGCCACGGATGATCGCTGCGGCGGCATCCGGGTGCGGCAATGCCACCTGCAACGGATCCAGCTGATGGGTGCCCTTGTCGCCCCAGCGTTGTTGCGAGGCATGTTGCAGAAACCGCGATTGCACCGACACGCCGGTGGCCGGCACTGCAATACGGTCCTGCGGCGTGAAGTCGCCGATGCTCTTGATGCGCGGGTCATTGCTGATCAGGTAGTACGGAAAATTGCCCAGCGAAACCACGCCACGCACATTCTGCCGGCCACGGGTGCGGTCCCAGATGGTGAACAACGGCCCGACGCCTGCGCCTGCGATATCGATCGAACCGGTGAGCAAGGCATCGTTGACCGCCGCGCCGCCGGACAACTGCAGGAACTGCACATCGATGTCCACGCCAGCGGCCTTGCCTTGCTGCTCGATCAGCTTCTGGTCCTGTACCACATCCAGCAGCAGGTAGACGATGCCGAACTGCTTGGCGATGCGCAGCTTTCCTTCTGCCTGCGCGGTGGCGCTCAGCAGCAACGGCAGTGCTGCCAGCAGCAACACCGCGACGCGCCTCGAGACTGTGCGGCGCTGCGACGGTGCGTGAGAGGTGACGGTCAAACGCATGCGGCGCTCCAGTCGAAAGGGGGAGGAGGGGGCAGGCGCACGCTCAGAACGGCGCATCGCCTTCGATGGTGGTGCGGTTGAGCCGGCGGCGCAGGTGGTCGGGTGTGCCGGCAGCCAGATGCATGACCGAGCGGTTGTCCCAGAACACCATGTCGTGCGCCTGCCATTGATGCCGGTACACCAAGGCATCGCGGGTACTGTGTTCGAACAATGTCTGCAGCAACGCAGTACTTTCGTCGTCGGGCAGCCCGACGATACGGGTGGTGAAGTGTTCGCTGACAAATAGCGCCTTTTGCCCGGTTTCCGGGTGCGTGCGCACGATGGGATGCTGCACCGGCGTCACTTCGGCAATCTGCTCGGGCGTCAGCGCCGGGCGCCACGGGTTGCGTGCGCGCAGCGCTTCGTATTTGGCGAGATAACTATGTTCGGCACGCAGGTCCTGCACGCGCCGCTTGAGCGGCTCGGGCAGCGTTTGCCAGGCCAGTTGCTGATTGGCGAACAAGGTGTCGCCGCCTTCGCTGGGCAGTTCCTGCGCATGCAGCAGCGAGCCCAGGCTGGGCGTTTCCTTGTAAGACAGGTCCGAGTGCCAGTAATGCCCGGCATCGCCCAGCCCGATCGGCTCACCGTTCTCCTTGATGTTGGACACCACCAGCACTTCCGGATGCCCGGGCAGCTGAAAGTTGCGCAGTACATGGATCTGCAACGGCCCGAAACGGCGGCTGAAATCCACCTGCTGCCCGGGCGTGATGCGTTGATCGCGGAACACCAGCACGTGATGGTCCAGATGTGCCTGATGGATACGCGCAAAGGTGGCGGCATCCAGCGGCTGCGACAGATCCAGCCCCAGGACTTCCGCGCCCAGCGGCGCGTCGAACGGCACGATTCGCACGCCGGACGTCTGCACGGCGGCGGCATCGTTGCGCGGCGATTGCACGCGCGCTGCAGAACTCACGCTGGCCATGACGGTGGCACCTCGACGACAGCTAAAGGCCGCCCGAACGGCGACCGGACTGATCACTCTAGGCAGTCCGGCCGCCGCTGCGAACGTACGATTGGCAAGGTGCTTATGCGCTGCAGGTATATGCGGCGCGACACCGGCGATGCCGATCGCGTCGTAAGGCGCAGCGCTCCATGACAGTGGGTCATGGAGCGCATCTGGTGGCGGACGACTCAGCCGATAGCCAACGCTTGGCCGCGTCTATGGCGGGCGTTATTCGGTGCGCAGCGCCAACGCAGGTGGCGTGGACAGAATGCGCCGGGTGCCCGACCAGCCTGCAAGCAGGCTCAACGCCAGCCCGAACGCGCCACCCAGCAACAACCGCGGCCAATCCGGTGCAAGTGCGATGTCGAACGCCTGCTGCCCGACCACCGCGCCGATGACGGCGGCGGCCGTCACCGCAAGGCCTGCGGCCAGCAGCCCCAACGCGCCGAATTCCACCAGCACGGCGCCACGCAACTGCCCGCGCCGTGCGCCCAAGGTACGCAGCACCGCGCTGTCGTAGCGGCGCTCGCCTGCGGTGGCCTGCAACGCGGCCAGCAGCACCAGCACGCCGGCCAGCAGGCTGAAGCCCATCACCAGTTGCACGGCCTGCGCCACCTGGTCGATCACCTCGCGCACGCGGCCGAGAATGGCGTCGATATCCAGGACCGAAATATTGGGGTAGTCGCGGCTCAGCGACGCCAGCTTGGGTGCGCTACCGGGCGGCAGATGGAAGGCAGAAATCAGGTTGTACGGCGCATCGCCCACCGCGCCCTGGTTGAGCAGCAGGAAGAAGTTGACCCGGAACGAATCCCAATCGGCCTTGCGGATGCTCGTAACGGTGAAGCTGCGCTGTTGTTCGCCCAGCAACAAGGTGATGCGGTCGCCGAGCTTGAGCTGATAGCGCTGTGCCCAGCCTTCTTCCACCGAGGCTTCCGCTGCGGTGCTCTCGGCTGCCCAGAACTTGCCCTGCAACAGCGTATTTGCCGGCGGAAATGCATGCCGCCAGGAAAAATTGACCGGGCGGTTGTCGCCGTCGCCATCGTCCTGCGGGTCGCGGTCGCCGCGGACAGGCGGCTTGTCGTTGATCGCGATCAGCCGCCCGGTGGAAAACGGCTCCACCGCCGCGTTGTCCACACCCAGGCCGCGCAAGGTCTGCAGCACCGGCGCGGTCTGCTCGGGCTGGATGTTCATCAGGAAGTAGTTGGGCGTGTCCGCAGGCAAACGGTCGCGCCATTGGCCAAGCAGGCCCGGGCCGACCACCGCCAGCAGCAACAGCGCGCACAACGACAGCGACAGACCGACCAACTGCACCACGCTCAACCCACGTCGGCGCGTCAGCGAGGCCAGACCCAGCTTCCAGGCCCCGCGCAGGCGGTGCTGGATCGGCCGTAGCAACGTCAGCAATCCCAGCCCCAGCAGCATCGCCACCACCGCCAGCGCGGCCAGGCCGCCCAACACCCAGCCGGCCAGCACCAGGTTGCCGGTGGCATAGACAGTAAGCGCCAGTGTGGCGGCCAACGCGGCCGCATACACCAGCAGGGAGCTCGGCGGCACCGCGGCAAAGCTGCGGTTGAGCACGCGCATCGGCGGCACGTTACGCAGCCGCAGCAGCGGCGGCAGGCCGAAGCCCAGCAGCAGCACCAGGCCGATGCCCGCACCCGCCAGCGCAGGGGTGGCCTGCGGCAACGGCAGCCGGTTCGGGATCAGGCTGCCCAGCGCCTGCACCAGGCCTTCCTGCGCCAGCATGCCCAAGCCAATGCCGACCAGGCAGGCCGGGATGGCGGTCAACAGCAATTGCAGCGACAGCATCGCCAGGATGTCGCGCTGTTTTGCGCCCAGGCAGCGCAGCACCGCCACGGTGTCGATGCGGCGCATCGCAAAGCGATTGGCTGCCAGTGCGGTGGCCACGCCGGACAACAACACCGCCAGCAACGCCGACAGGGCCAGGAAACGCCCGGCGCGATCGAACGCGGCGCGCATGCCGCGTTGGGTGTCCTCGATGCCGACCAGGCGGTATTCGCTGGCGCGCGGCTTGAGCCAGGCGCGCAGGTCGGCGATCGCGTTCGGCGCACCGGCAAACATCAAGCGGTAGGAGGCACGGCTGCCCGGGCCCAGCAGGCCGGCGCCCTCGATGTCGGCGCGGTTGACCAGCAACGGCGGCGACAGCTGCATCAACTCACCGGAGGCGTCCGGCTCGGCGCGCAGCACGCCGGTGATGGTCAGATGGCCGGCGCCGAACTCCAGCTGTTCGCCTACGCGCAGGCCGAGGGCTTCCAGCAGCCGCGGGTCGGCATAGGCCTGGCCCGGCGGCGGTGCGGTGGCGGGGGTGCCTTCCGGGTCGCTAGCGCCTTTGGAGACCAGCAACTGACCGCGCAGTGGATAGCCGGGCCCCACGCCGCGGATGTTGGCCATCTGGCTGGCCTCGCCATGAAACAACACGCTCGGGAAGCTGACCATGCGCGTGCTTTGCAGCCCACGTCGCTGCGCCTCGTCGGTGAAGTCGGCCGGGATCTCCTGGCGTCCGGTGACACCCAGGTCGCCGCCCAGCACTTCGGCTGCGCTGGAGGTCAGTGCCAGGGTCACCCGGTCCACCAGGGTGCCCACTGCGGTCATCACCGCCACGCCCAGCACCAGCGCGGCGAACACGGTCAGCAGGTCGCCTGCCAGAAATTCCCGCCGTACCGCACGCGCGGCCTGCCGCAGCACGTTCATGCGGCAGAACCGGGTTGCGCGTGCAGGCGGCCGCTGTCGATGCGGTAGATGTGATGGCAGCGCTGCGCCAGGGTCATGTCGTGGGTCACCAGTACCAGGGTGGTGTCGCTGGTGGCGTTGAGCGCGAACAACAGGTCGCTGATCTGCGCGCCGGTGGTCTGGTCCAGGCTACCGGTCGGCTCGTCGGCAAACAGGATGCGCGGCTTGGCCACGAACGCGCGCGCCAGCGCCACACGTTGCTGCTCGCCGCCGGACAGCTGGCGCGGGTAATGCCGCGCACGTGCGCTCAGGCCCACCGCCTCCAGCACCTCGCGCACCCGCGCCGGATCTTCGCGCCCGGCCAGTTCCAGTGGCAGCGCGATGTTCTCTTCGGCGGTGAGCGCCGGTAATAGGTGGAAGCTCTGGAACACGAAGCCGACCTCGCGCGCGCGCAGGGCCGCGCGCGCTTCTTCGTCGAGCTGGCCCAGGTTCTGGCCGGACAGCGCAATGCTGCCGCGGGTGGGCAGGTCCAGCCCGGCGAGCAGGCCGAGCAGGGTGGTCTTGCCCGAACCGGACGCCCCAACGATGGCGATGCTGTCGCCTTCACTGACCGTCAAGCTGACGTTGTCGAGGATGTGGAGTGTTCCCTCCGGTCCACTGACGGATTTGCCGACCTCGCGGACGTCGATGGCGGTGCGGGTGCTGGAGCGGGGGGCC
Organism: Xanthomonas sp. NCPPB 4467; assembly: GCF_041475665.2. Lineage (NCBI taxonomy): Bacteria > Pseudomonadati > Pseudomonadota > Gammaproteobacteria > Lysobacterales > Lysobacteraceae > Xanthomonas > Xanthomonas sp. NCPPB 4467. The sequence goes on from NZ_CM191260.1 coordinate 1,169,590, forward strand.
AGACTGTCGATGAGGAATCTCCGAATGCGTGAAAGAACACTGCAATATGGCGCGCTGGTCTTGTGGCTGCTGACACTGTCCCTGCTTGCGCCGGGAATTGCCTCTGCCAAAAGTCCGGCTGCGACCGCACCGATCCTGGTGGTCGGCGACAGCCTGAGCGCTGCGCACAACATCCCGGTGCAGTCCGGCTGGGTCACCTTGCTGGACCAACGCCTGAAACGTGACATGGCGACGCCACCGCCGGTCGTCAATGCCAGCATCAGCGGCGAGACCACATCGGGCGCGCTGACCCGGCTGCCAGGGCTATTGCAAAAGCATCGCCCCGGGGTGGTGGTGATCGAGCTGGGTGGCAACGATGCGCTGCGCGGGCTGACCCCGGCCCAGCTCAAGGGCAACCTGGAAAAGATGATCCAGCTCAGCCAGCAGGCCGGCGCCAAGGTACTGTTGCTGGGCATCGATGTGCCGCCGAACTACGGCCCGGCCTATCGCGAGCGCCTGAAAGCTGCCTACGCCGACCTGTCCAAACAGTACAACACCGCGCTGGTGCCGTTCTTCCTGGAGAAGGTCGCATTGCAGCCTGGCTTGATGCAGGCCGACGGCCTGCATCCGACCGCGGCGGCGCAGCCCAAGGTGCTGGAAACGGTGTGGCCCGCGCTGCGCCCGTTGCTGGCGCGCTGAACCAGGCGCGTCATGTAACGTTATTTGGTCTTCACGTGCTTTCCACCGCCGATCCGGCATGTTTCACAAAGCTGAAGACCGAGGAAAGTCCATGCGTCAGACCAAGGAAACGTCCGGCCTCGTGCTGGTCGTCGAAGACAACCGCAATATCTCCGAAATGATCGGCGAGTACCTGGAAGGCCGTGGCTTCGAGGTCGACTATGCGCAGGACGGACTGGACGGTTACCGTCTGGCCGCCGAGAACAGCTACGACGTGGTCGTGCTGGACCTCATGCTGCCACGCCTGGACGGGATCGAAGTGTGCCGCCGTCTGCGTAACGACGCACGCAAGTCCACTCCGGTCCTGATGCTGACCGCCCGCGACACGCTGGACGACAAGCTCACCGGCCTGGGTTTCGGCGCCGACGATTACCTGACAAAGCCTTTCGCGATTCAGGAACTGGAAGCGCGCCTGCGTGCCCTGATCCGCCGCGAGCGTCGTCAGGTGGGCTCGGAAGTGCTCAAGGTCGCCGACCTGGTGCTCGACCCGGTCAGCATGCGCGCCACCCGTGCCGGCACCGAGCTGCAGCTCTCGCCGATCGGCCTGCGCCTGCTCACCATCCTGATGCGCGAATCGCCGCGCGTGGTGACACGCCAGGAAATCGAACGCGAAATCTGGGGCAATGGGTTGCCGGACTCGGACACCCTGCGCAGCCATCTGTACAACCTGCGCAAGATCATCGACAAGCCGTTCGATCGCCCGCTGCTGCACACCGTGCAGAGCGCCGGCTATCGCATTGCCGACATCGCCCAACCGATGGCCTGATGTCGCCGGCCGGCTGCCGACTGGCGGCCGGCCGATCCTGTAGGCGCACACGCGCCGCTCGTTCTCCCGTGCGGCCGGCTGGCTGCACGACGGACTCACGGAAGCGTTGCCTATAATCCGGCGCTCTCCCCTGGATGCAGCAATGCCACACGGGCTCCCGCGAAAAATACGTCTCGCCTTCCTGCTGCAGGTCGCGCTGGCGAGCTTGGCGATCGTGCTAGGCGGGTATCTGATTTCCTTCGTGATCAAGTACAGCCTGGTGCGCACCGTGCTGGCCGATGAGGCCGTGCACTTCTGGCGCATGCACAAGAGCGCGCCGGACAACCGGCCGCCGAATACGCGCAATATTCAAGGGTATTTCTCGCCTGCCGGCACCGCCGCCGATGCGGCGCCGCGCGCGCTGCAAACCCTGTCGCCGGGGTTCAGCGAGGTGGCCGCTGCCGATGCGCTGGTCTATGTGGACCAACGCCCCGAAGGACGCCTGTATCTGGTATTTCCGCGCTCGCGGGCCGCGCATCTGACGCTGTGGTTCGGCGTGGTGCCGGCGATCATCGTGCTGCTGGGCGTTTACGGCGTTTCATGGTTCACCTACCGCGTGTCCAAGCGCCTGGTGTCGCCGATCAGCTGGCTCGCGCGACGCGTGTCGCACTGGGACCCGCGCAACCCGGATGTGGACGAATTATCGCCGGAGCGGTTGCCGGCAGAGTTGCAAGGCGAGACCCGGCAGTTGGCCGCCGCATTGCACGCGCTCGGCCAGCGGGTCAGCGACCACGTCGCGCGCGAACGCAACTTCACCCGCGATGCCAGTCATGAACTGCGCACGCCGTTGACGGTGATCCGTGTGGCCAGCGACATGGCGCTGGCCGACGACGAGCTATCGCAGCGTACCCAGCGAAGCCTGCGCCGCATCCAGCGTGCCGGCCGCGACATGGAAGCGGTAATCGACGCGTTCCTGATCCTGGCGCGCGAAGCGGAGATCGATCCGCAAAGCGAGACCTTCGACGCGGCTGAGCTAGCCAGCGAAGAGGTCGAGAGCGCCCGCGAATTGCTCGGCGACAAGCCGGTTTCCTTGCGCATGGTCGGCGAGGGCAGCCTGCAGATGTTCGCGCCGCCGCGGGTGATGCGGGTGGTACTGAGCAACCTATTGCGCAACGCCTGCGCCTATACCGACACCGGCAGCATCGAAGTGGAAGTCAGCCAGGATCGCATCGTGGTGCGTGATACCGGTATCGGCATGAGCGAGGAGGCACGTGCACGCGCGTTCGAGCCGTTTTTCCGCGCAGACCCTACGCGCCCGCAAGGCACCGGGCTGGGCCTGTCGATCGTGCGGCGGCTGTGCGACCGCTTCGGTTGGCGGATCGAGCTGCACAGCGAGGCAGGTCTAGGGACTTCGGTGGCGGTGGTGGTGGCGTAGGTCGGTTGGTGCTTGCCAGGCGCGTTGTCGCCGCTCGATAGCGTCGGCATGGGCTGTTCCACTTGATCCTTATTTTTGCTCCAATACCGGCGCCACTGCCTTACGCCAGATTGCATAGCCGTCTGCAGTCATGTGCAGCATGTCCTCGCGAAACAGTTCGGGGCGCGGCTTGCCACTGGCATCGAGCATCGGCGTGTAGACATCCACAAAATCCACGCGCGGCAGCGGCGCAAGTGCGTCCTTGATCAGGCGATTGGCGGCGATCACCGACGGCAGCAACTGCGCACGCGAGGGGCTGGGCTTGATCGACAGATAACTGATGCGCGTCTTGGGCAGATCGCGCCGAATGCGGGCGACGAACGCCACCACGTCATCGCGCACCTGCTCGGGCGTGCGGCCGCTGTTGAGATCGTTATCGCCGGCATACAGCAGCACCTGACGTGGCGCATACGGAATCACGATGCGGTCGGCGTACCAGGTGCTGTCGCGCACCTCCGAGCCGCCGAAGCCGCGATTGATCACCGGTTTGCCGGGGAAATCCTGCGCCAGCGTGTCCCAGAAGCGGATCGACGAACTGCCGACAAACACGATGCCGTGCCTGGGCGGCGGCTGGCGCGCATCGCTGGCCGCAAAGCGCTGCATGTCGTCTTCCCAGGCCACGTTGGACACCTGTGCGGGCACCGCAGGCGCGGCGTGTGGGGCCTGATGGGCCTGCGCGATGGCCTGGCCGGAGAGCAGTGCGAGGGTGCACAGCAGTGTGCGCAAGACGCGTCGAGTCATACGGAAACCTGCAGCGAGAGAGCGGGCTGCCCATGGTGCAGCAGTCTGCGAGCTGAGGGCAAACCACACCGTGGCTGGCGATGCGCGGCGTCACGGTGCAAGATTCGCACTTTCCCCAGCAGCGATCATGCCATGCGTTCTTGTTGTCCCCTGACGTGCCCTCGCGGCCGGAAGCACTGACGCATGGCCGATCAATTGGGACACGTGCCGCGCGGACCGCGCCGCATGCTCAAGGCCGCGGTCTGGTCGTGGCAGGGCTTACGTGCAGCCTGGCTGCACGAATCCTCATTCCGGCTGGAAGTCTGCCTGGCCGTGGTGATGGCTCCGTTGGGCATCTGGCTCGGTCAGTCGCCGCTGGAACGCATCGCGCTGATCGCGCCGTTGTTGATCGTGTTGGCCGCCGAGCTGTTGAATTCGGCCATCGAAGCGGTGATCGAACGCTATGGCCCCGAGCACCACGTGCTCGCCGGCCGCGCCAAGGACATGGGATCGGCAGCGGTGTTTCTGCTGCTGATCAATGTGCTGCTGTGCTGGGGGTTGATTCTGTTGCCGCGGGTGTTTTGAGACGGGTGCGATCTTGACGGTCAGCCGGTTGCGCATCACATCCTGATCAATCGCGCAGACATGCGGACGGCCCGCCGCCGGGCGATCTCCTGCTTTGGCAACAGCGCGCAGGTACGCTCGGCAGGGCTGGACATGTCTTGCTCGATCAGGCGCGCGCCACGTGTTGCGCAAACACACGAGATTGGCAACTTGCGCTTGGTGCACTCGGGGTGGAGAGGGGCGCGAGCTCGCGCGGCACGCATGGCCTGTCAATACGCGGCGCCATGCGTCGACGGGCTCGCCTCAGGGTGCGAGCGCCGTCGCCACGGACCGCAGATCGACGTGGTTGCTCATCAGGGACTGCCGGTCGTTTCGAGGCGCACTACCCCTCGCACGCCTGGCAGGCGCATGTGCATGCGGGTTTGACTTGGCGCGTGGCATGCTGCGGCTCTCTTTCAACGGAATCGCCTGCATGTCTGTCCTGATGCGTGCTCTGGTATTGCTGCTCCTGACCGCCTCGCTGTCGGGGTGCGGGTACAACGCGATCCAGCAAAAAGAAGAAGGCGTCAAAGCCGGTTGGTCGGAAGTCCTCAACCAGTACCAGCGCCGTGCCGACCTGATTCCCAACTTGGTACGCACCGTGCAGGGCTATGCGCAGCAGGAGCGTCAGGTGCTGACCGAAGTCACCAATGCGCGCGCACGCGTCGGGCAGATCCAGGTCAATGCCGACGATGAAGCCTCGCTCAAGAGTTTTCAGCAGGCGCAGGGCGAACTGGGCAGTGCGCTGTCGCGGTTGCTGGTGGTCAGCGAAAACTACCCACAGCTCAAGTCCGACCAGTCGTTCCGCGATCTACAGGTGCAGCTGGAAGGCACCGAAAATCGCATCACCGTGGCCCGCGGCCGTTACATCCAGACCGTGCAGGACTACAACACCTATATCCGCTCGTTTCCGCAGGTGATCACCGCCAAGATCTTCGGCTACCAGCCCAAGCCGAATTTCAGCGTGGAAAACGAAGCGCAGATTTCGCGCGCGCCGCAGGTGGACTTCGGCAATCAGCAAGCGCCGCAGCAACAACCGCCACAGCAGCAGCCGGCTCAGTAAATACATGCACCTGCGCAGGCTCAACTACTGCGCGGTGTGCTGCACGGCATGTCGAGGCAATCGCTACGTGTGCGATGGCAAGCAACCTATCGCCTGCGTGATCAACCAACGTTCAAATGCGGAGCATCAAGTCCCTCTCCCTCAGGAGCGGTGTGGGTGTGAGGGACGAAGCCGTCGTATAACGACACTGCACGTAGCTTCGCTCGTTCCTTCATTTATCCCTTCGGGGCACCTTCCCCGCAGGGAGAAGGGAAAGCCAAGAGCGGCCAACACAACGACTGTGCTCACCGCCAGGCGGGCGCGGCCGGTGCTCGGTGCGCCATGGTCCACTCGTCCACGCCGGTTCTGAGCGCGCCGTCCACCCCCACCTGACGACTGCTCGCTACGTTTTATTAGCAAAGCTTTAAGTGTCAGTGCTGATTCACTGTCGGTACTTATCAAGGAGTTGGTAATGCGGAAAACGCACCTGTGGGTGTTTTGGATCATGGCGCTACTGCTGCTGCCCGCCTCGGTGCTGGCGCAGGATCCTGCAGCCATCCCTCCACTGCGCTCGCCGGTGGTCGATGTCACCGGCACCTTGGATGCGGCGCAGCTCCAGCAACTTGAGCAGCAGGCGCTGGCATTGCAGCAACGCAAGGGCGCGCAGCTGCAGATCCTGATCGTGCCGACCACCCAGCCGGAGACGATCGAGCAATACACCCAGCGCGTGTTCGATCAATGGAAGATCGGGCGCAAGGGCGTGGACGATGGCGTGCTGCTGCTGGTGGCCAAGGATGATCGCCGCGTGCGCATCCAGCCCGGTTATGGCCTGGAAGGCGCCATTCCCGACATCGTGGCCAACCGGATCATCCAGGAGTACCTGGCGCCGAGGTTCCGCGAGGGCGACTACGGCGGCGGTATCCGCGATGCGACCGCGACGCTGGCGGGCCTGATCGAAGGAGAAGCTCTCCCGGAACCGGTCAGCGGGCACGCCGAGGGTGGCGTCGGCAATGGGGCAGGTGGGGGCGGCTGGATCATGGCGCTGTTTATCGGCTTTGTGGTCGCGATGGTGGCGCGCGGCATCCTCGGCGCCCTGCCGCGTCCGCTGCGCGCCGTGCTGACCGGCGTCGCGGCCGGGGGCGCCGCCTTGCTGTTTACCTCGTTGCTGTTCGCCAGCGCCGGTGCAGCCGTCATCGGTCTGCTGGCGGGCCTGGTCTCCGGCTCGCCGGGGCGCTTTGTCGGCGGCGGTGGCTGGGGCGGTGGCGGATTCGGAGGATTCGGGGGCGGTGGCCGTGGTGGTTTTGGCGGTGGCGGCTGGGGCGGCGGCGGTGGATCATCGGGAGGCGGTGGCGCCTCGGGGAGTTGGTAATGCGGTGGCTCAGGCATCTTTTCGCGCCGTCGGCGCAGCGCAGGTTTCCGACCAGTTGCATGGATGCGATCACGGCGGCGGTGGCCGCCAGCGAGCGCAGCCATACCGGCCAGATCATGGTGGCGGTCGAGGCGGACCTGCCGCTCGGGGCGCTGTGGCGCGCCCACACCGCTCGCCAGCGCGCCGATCAGGCGTTCGCGCAGCTGCGCACCTGGGACACCGAAGCCAATAACGGGGTGCTGATCTATCTGTTGCTGGCCGACCACGCCATCGAAGTGGTTGCCGACCGCGGCTTGCGCAGCCAGGTGCCGGAGGCGCAGTGGGCGGAGGTGTGCCGGCGTATGCAGCAGTTCCTGCGCGAGCGCCAGGATGAGGCGGCGGTGCTGGCCGGCATCGAGGCGGTAACCGAGCTGCTGGTCGCGCATTTCCCGCGCGGCGCCGACGTGCAGAATGAAGACGAGCTGCCCGATCGGCCCCAGCTCTTAGGCTGAAGGCGTGCGAGGTGTCAGAATAGACGCCTCGCTTTTTTGTGATACGCGGTCCGCATGATCTATCTGCACGCCATCGACCCCATCGCCTTCTCGCTTGGCCCGGTGCAGGTGCACTGGTACGGCTTGATGTATCTGGCCGCCTTCTTCTCGGCATGGGCGCTGGGTCGCTCGCGCATCCTGCGCGGCCGTCTGCCCGGCGTGGACATGGACGGTTTTTCCGACCTGTTGTTCTACGGCATGCTCGGCGTGGTGCTGGGCGGCCGCATCGGCTACATGCTGTTTTATGCGTTCGAGACCTTCCTGGCCAATCCGCTGATCCTGTTCAAGGTGTGGGAAGGCGGCATGAGCTTCCACGGCGGGCTGCTGGGCGTGTTGATCGCCTGCTGGTTGTGGGCGCGCAAGCATCGCCTGCACTTCTTCGACGTGATGGATTTTGTCGCGCCGTTGGTGCCGTTGGGCCTTGGTTTCGGGAGGCTCGGCAATTTTGTTGGCGGCGAGTTGTGGGGCAAGTTCACGCAGGCCGGCTGGGGCGTGATCTTCCCGCATGCGCCGGAACTGGCCGATATCGCACCAGCGCAGATTCACGCGCAATACGCCGCCGGCGCATTGGATCGGTTCGCCCGTCACCCGTCGCAGCTGTACGAAGCCGCGCTGGAAGGCGTGGTGATGTTTGTCGTGTTGTGGGCGTTCTCGATGAAGCCGCGCGCGCGCTATGCGGTGTCGGGGCTGTTTGCGCTGCTGTATGGCGTGTTCCGCTTCATCGTGGAATTCGTGCGTGTGCCGGATGCGCCGATCGGCTATCTGGCCTTCAACTGGTTGACGATGGGCCAGATTCTGAGCTTGCCGTTGATTGCGGTGGGCCTGGTCTTGCTGGCGATGTCGCGCCGTGCGCCGGTGTTGCAGCCGGTAGTGCCCACCGCCGTAGCGGTGGAGGCGGCGAAGTGAAGCCGTACCTGGATCTGCTGCAGCACGTGCTGGAACACGGCGCCGAAAAGTCCGACCGCACCGGTACCGGTACGCGCAGCGTGTTCGGCTGGCAGATGCGCTTCGATCTCAATGCCGGCTTTCCGCTGGTCACCACCAAGAAGCTGCATCTGCGCTCGATCATCCACGAGCTGCTGTGGTTTTTGCAGGGCGATACCAACATCGGGTACCTGAAAGACAACCAGGTGCGCATCTGGGACGAATGGGCCGACGACAATGGCGACCTTGGCCCGGTCTACGGCAAGCAGTGGCGGCGCTGGACCGGCCCGGACGGCGTCGAGATCGACCAGATGCAATGGCTGGTCGATGAGATCAAACGCAACCCGGATTCGCGCCGGCTGGTGATCAGCGCCTGGAACGTCGGCGAGCTGCCGCAGATGGCATTGATGCCGTGCCACAGCCTGTTCCAGTTCTACGTGGTCGACGGCAAACTGAGTTGCCAGCTCTACCAGCGTAGCGGCGACATCTTCCTGGGTGTGCCGTTCAATATCGCCAGCTATGCGCTGCTGACTCATCTGGTGGCGCAGGCCACCGGCCTGGGTGTGGGCGATTTCGTGCATACGCTGGGCGATGCGCATCTGTATTCGAATCACGTCGAACAGGCGCGCGAGCAGCTGACGCGCACCCCGCGCGCATTGCCGACCTTGCGCCTGAATCCCGAAGTGACAGACCTGTTTGCGTTTCGCTTCGAGGACATCGCCATCGAAGGCTACGACCCGCATCCGGCGATCAAGGCGCCGGTGGCGGTGTAAGCCGGATCTCGACCGATGAGACACAGGCTGCGCATGCTGATTTTCATCGAAAGAGGAGGAGCGTCATGACGAAAAATTCGAACAAAGCACGAGAGAAACTTGCCGATTCGCTGATGACGATGCAAGCAAGTCTCTTCGTCAATCTGACAAGCATCGTTCTCATTGCGCCCATCGGCTTCTTTGGAGTTGCCTTGTATAAAGGTGAGCGACTGGATTTGACGAGAATGCTCAGCGAGCAATCGCAGCCAGCATTGGGCGCGATTGCCTTGGCCTACCTTGCGATTTTTTTCTTGGGGATGCTTGCTCGGCATGCGGCAATGAAAATCTATAACGAGCTATCTCCAGACACATGAAGCTGATTCTGGTCGTCGCCTTCGACCGTAACAACGCCATCGGACGCGATAACGATCTGCCGTGGAAGTTGCCGGACGATCTCAAGCGCTTCAAGGCGCTGACGATGGGCAAGCCGATCCTGATGGGGCGCAAGACGGCGCAATCGCTCGGGCGCGCATTGCCGGGGCGCTTGAATCTGGTGCTGACGCGCTCGGGGCAGGTGCCGTTCGAGGGCATGCACGCGGTGGCATCGGTCGATCAGGCGATCGCGCGTGCCGAGCGGGAGGGCGCGCAGGAGTTATGCGTGATCGGCGGCGGCGAGGTGTACCGCCTGACGATGGCGCGTGCCGACATGCTGGCGGTGACCGAGGTCGACACCGCGGTGGATGGGGCCGACACGCACTTCCCACCGATCGACCCGGCGGTATGGGTGCCAGGGCATCGCCAGACGCATGCGGCCGATGACCGCCATGCGTTCGCGTTTTCCTTTGTGGATTACCTGCGTCGCTGAGCCGGCAAGGACGCAGCGCGCGATCAGCGCGCCCGATTCCATACAACTAAGCGCCGCTAAAGAAAAACCTAGCGAGCGGCTGCCCGGTGACCGTGGACGGCGCACTGGAGCGCAGCGGATGCGTGGCACATGCCGGTCCGAGCAACGGCTGCTCCCGCATCGGGGCGCAGCCGGTTGGTGAGTCGCTCTTACTCAGGAACAACGCCACTCTGCGGCTTGGCCGGTGCAGCGGTGCCGCTACCCGCATTTCCCGCATTGTTGCCGCCACCGCCACCGCCACCGCCACCGCCATTGCCACGTCCTCGGCCACGCCCGCGCGGGCGGCCCTGACCTTCGCGTGGACGCCGTGGTGCATTCGCGGCAGGTGCGGTCGGGGCAGTGACTTCGCGCCCCGGCACCTGCACCACGCGCAGTTCGTCGGTATCCAGTTGCAGGGCGGTGAGCTTGCCGCCCCACACCGCGCCGGTATCGATGGCATGCACGCCCTGGGTAATCGTCAATCCCAGCGCGGACCAATGCCCGCACACGATCTTGAGATCGCGCTCGACCCGGCCCGGTACCTCGAACCACGGGTAGAGTCCTTGTGCCTGCGTGCCCGGCGTGCCCTTGTCGTCGGTCGCAATGCGACCGCGCGGGGTGCAATAGCGCATGCGCGTGAACAGGTTGATGATCGCGCGGCTGCGGTCGTACCCGCTCAGGCCTGGCGACCATCCCGGCTGATCGCCGTACATGTTGCGCAACAGCTTGCGATAGCCGCCGCCTTGCAGCTGCTGCTCGACTTCGCGCGCATGCTTTTCGGCCAGCTGCGTGGTCCACTTCGGCGCCAGCCCGGCGTGGACCATCATCCAGCCCAGCTCGCGGTCCACGTGGGCCAGCTTCTGCAGACGCAGCCAGTCCAGCAGCACGTCGCGGTCCTCCGCCAGCACGACGCGCTGCAGATCCGGATTGACCTTGCGCTGCTCTTCCTCCGAGCGCGCACCGATCGCCAGCAGCGACAGATCGTGATTACCCAGCACCACCACGCTGTGTGCGCGCAGCGAATGCACCAGCCGCAGCGTTTCCAGCGATTGCCCGCCGCGGTTGACCAGATCGCCGCAGAACCACAGCGTGTCCTGTGCGGGGTCGAAATTGATCTTTTCCAGCAACCGCTGGGTAATGTCGTAGCACCCTTGCAGGTCGCCAATTGCCCAGACGCTCATCGTGTGCGCTCCATCAATCCAGCAGTCATCAGTGCAGCGTCCTGGGTACGCTCAGCACAAAGGCGGCGATCGGGGCGGTGAATTCGGTGCCATCGTCGGCCACCATGTCGTAGTGGCCTTGCATCTGTCCCTGCTCGGTTTCCAGCAGCACACCGGAGGTGTAATGGAAGGCTTCGCCGGGGCGCAGCCATGGCTGCTCGCCGACCACGCCTTCGCCATCCACCTGCTCGGTGCGGCCGTTGGCGTCGGTGATCTGCCAATGGCGCGCGATCAGGCGTGCAGGCACGGCGCCCGCGTTGTGGATGCGGATGCTGTAGGCGAAGGCATAGCGGCCTTCTTCCGGGGTCGATTGATTAGCGAGGAAGCGCGGCGACACCTCGACCTCGACCCGATAGCGTGGATCATCTTGCATGGGAAAAGTCTAAATAAAACGGTGTGGGAGCGGCGCTCAAGCCAGCTCGACATTGGCCAGCCGAATGAAATCGGCGACCTCGAGTTGTTCGGCGCGGGCATCCGGACGCACGCCGGCTGCCTCGAAATGTGCGGGTTCGCAGACGGTGGACAAGGCATTGCGCAGGGTCTTACGACGCTGCCCGAAGCCGGCGCGCACCACATCGGCGAAGCGACGGCGGTCGTTGATCATCACCGTTGCCGGGTCGCGCGGCACCAGCCGCACCACCGCCGAGTCCACCTTCGGTGGCGGCCGGAACGCGCCAGGCGGCACCACGAACAGCGCGGTGACCTCGCAGTACGCCTGCAGCATCACGCTGAGCCGGCCGTAGACCTTGCTGCCGGGACCGGCGGCCATGCGGTCGACCACTTCCTTCTGCAGCATGAAGTGCATGTCGGCCACCGCAGCGGCATGGTCCAGCGCATGGAACAGGATCGGCGAGGAGATGTTGTAAGGCAGGTTGCCGACCAGCCGGATCGGCGTGCCGTGGGCCAGTTCGGTGAAATCCACGCTGAGCACGTCGCGATGGATGATGCTCAGTTCGCCGATCGGTGCGGCGGCCTCGGTCAACGGAGCAATCAGGTCGCGATCGAACTCGATCACCGTCAACGCGCCATGCTTGCGTAGCAGCGGGAAGGTGATCGCGCCCTGACCGGGGCCGATTTCGACCAGGTGCTGTCCGGCGCGCGGGTCCACCGCCTGGACGATCCGGTCGATGTAATACCGGTCGGCAAGAAAGTGCTGGCCAAGCGACTTCTTGGCCGGTGCGCTGAAGGAATAATTCATGCGCGCAGTTTAACGGAGCCGGCGGCTGCACGCGGTGTCGGTGCTGCGCGTCCAGGCTGTCACAGTCCGATAAGTCGCTCATAACCTGCGGCGATCGCACAGGTGCGACGCGCTTAGCCGCGTGCCGCCAAGCGCGCGCACAACGCGGTTGCCGCCATCAGGCTGGATGGATCGGCGATGCCGCGTCCGGCCAGTTCCAGCGCGGTGCCGTGATCCACCGCCACGCGCGGGTAGGGCAGGCCCAGGGTGATGTTCACCGCCTGCTCGAAACCGCTGTACTTGAGCACCGGCAGGCCCTGGTCGTGGTACATCGCCACCACTGCGTCGAAGCCGCTCAGTTTCTGCGGCAAGAACGCGGTGTCCGCCGGCAACGGGCCGATCAGCTGCATACCTTCGCCGCGCAGCTGCTCCAGCACCGGGATGATGATGTCCAGTTCTTCGCGGCCCAGGTGGCCGTCTTCGCCTGCGTGGGGATTGAGGCCGAGCACGGCGATACGTGGGTGCTCCAGGCCGAAGTCGCGGCGCATCGCGGCGTGGGTGATGCGCAGACAGCGCGCAACCGCGTCGGCGGTGATCGCATCGGCCACCGCACGCAGCGGCAGGTGCGTGGTCACCAGTGCCACGCGCACGATGCTGTTGGCCAGCATCATCACCACCGGGCAGTCGGCCTGTTCGGCCAGCAATTCGGTGGTGCCGGTGTAGGCGATCCCGCCGGCATTGATCACTGCCTTGTGCACCGGGCCGGTCACGATGCCTTGCCGTCGGCCGGCAAGACAGTCGCCGGCAGCGGTACGCAGGCCGGCAATGACGGTCGCTGCATTGGCGGGGTCTGCAGTGCCGAAGCGGGTCGGGACGGCCTGACGAATCGGAAACAGCGGCAGATCGCCGGGCATGCGTGCCGGCTGATCGGGGTCGAGCAGGCGCACAGACAAAGACAGCGCCTTTGCGGCGCTGTTGAGGGTATCGGGATCTGCGTAAGCGACCAGCCGCGCATCGGAGCGCGGTTGTTGAGCGAGGCGGATGCACAGCTCCGGCCCGATCCCGGCCGGCTCGCCTGGCACCAGCGCGAGCGACGGAACCATCATCGACTCAGCGCGCCGGCTGTGCCGGCGGCGGGGTCGGGGCTGCGGGTTCTGCCGGCTTGGTCGGCTCGGCAGTGGCATTGCCGTCGGCGCGATCGCCGGTGCGGTAGCTCACATACGCCTCGCCACGCAGTTCCTGCAGGTAGCGGTTGTATTCCTCTTCCAGCTTGCGACGGCCGATCGTTTCACGGACCTGGGCACGCTGGTTCTCGGCACTGACGTCGGTCTGACGGCTGCCGACGCGCTGCACGATATGCCAACCGGCCTGCGTGCGGAACGGCTCGGACACTGCGCCGTCAGCCAGGCCTTCGACTTGCTTGCCGAAATCCGGGCCGAACGCATCGGCCGGGAACCAACCCAGATCGCCACCCTGACCGCGGCTGTTGGTGTCCTCTGAGGACTCCTTGGCCGTTGCCTGGAAATCGGCGCCGCCTGCGATGCGTGCCCGCAGCGTATCGATCTTGGCCTTGGCCTGCGCGTCGGTCTGGTTGTCGCCGATGCGGACCAGGATATGGCGCGCGTTGTACTCGGTGACCATCTTCTTTTCGCCGCCGGCATTGGCGTCGCGCATTTCCACCAGCTTGAGCAGCTGGAAACCGCTCGGGCCGCGCAGCGGGCCGGCGACCTGTCCAGGCTGCATGTCGCGGATCAGCTGGGCAAATGCGTTGGGGATTTCGTCCAGGCTGCGCCAGCCCAGGTCGCCGCCTTCCAGCGCGTTCGGACTATCGGAATAACGCACCGCCGCCGCAGAGAAATCCAGCTCGCCCTTGTCGATCAAGGCCTTGACGCCATCGACCTTCTTCTGACCGGTGGCGATCTGGTCGGCGGTCGCGCCTTCCGGCAGGCCCACCAGGATATGCGCCAGGTGATACTGGCTACCGGTCGTGGCCTGCTGGGCCAGCGCGGTATCCACTTCGCCTTCGCTCACACTGATGCGGCTCTGCGCAAAGCTCTGGCGCAGACGCTGCACGATGATTTCGTCGCGCACCGAAGCACGGAAGTCGCCGTAAGCCATGCCGTCGGCAGCCAGCTTCTGGCGCAGACCATCCACGGTGGTGCCGTTCTGCTGGGCGATGCTGGCAATGGCGCGGTTGAGTTCCTCGTCGCTGACGCGGATGCCGCTGCCATCGGCACGGCCGACCTGCAACTTGACCAGGACCAGGCGCTCGAGCACCTGCCGCTGCAGGACATCGTCCGGCGGCAGCTGGTTTTCGCGACCGGCATACTGCGACTTGACGTTGCGCACAGCGCGATCGAGCTCGCTCTGCAGCACCACGTCTTCGTCCACGATAGCGGCGATACGATCCAGCGGCTGGGATTGCTGCGCCGATGCCACCGGCGAGACCGTGCTGGTGATTACCAGCAACGAGGCAAGAAGAACAGAGAAAGGCTTGGTCATGGAATCAGGTTCGGATCGTAATCGTCCGGATTGGTCGTGGTGTTGCTGGGCGGGACCAGGTACAGGTCGTCGCGGTAATAGCCGAGAATAGCACGGCGCAAAGTGCGGTCCGTGTTCTGGCCAAACGAACTCAAGCCCTTGAGCACGAACTCGAACTGGATGGAGTTGTCCATCTCGCCGTCGCGGTTGCGCACGAACCGGCGCACCAGCGCGCGCACCGCCAGGCAGCAGCTGTCCCACTGCACGCCGCCGATGATCTCCAGCGGTTTACGGTCCAGCAGCGAGTAGTAGTAGCGACCGACCGCACTCCAGGTGGGATTGATCGGATACAGGAACGAGAAGTCGGCCTGCTTGAGCTGGTCGCTGTCGTCGATCAGGTTACGACGGTAGCGGTAGGCCAGATTGATGATGCCGTCGTTGCCCAGCAGATAGCGGGTGCGCAGGCTGGCCAGGTCTTCCTTACGCGAGTTCGGGTTCCACTGATACGTGGCGCCCATCGACCAGCGATCGTTGATCATGTAGTTGGCATCGGCCACCCAGGCGGACTTGCCCTGCTCAATGGGCTGTTCTCTGCCTGCCGCGGAGTTGGTGCTGTTGTTGATGGTGACCAGCGAGTCGTTGAAGTACAGGATCTGGCCGGCGCTCAGCGACAGCTTCTCGCGCCCGTCGTCCTGGCGCAGCCAGCGCGACGTGACCGCCAGGGTCAACTGGTTGGCATCGTTCTGGCGGTCTGCGCCGGTATAGCGGGTGTCGCGGAACAGCTGGCCGTAGCTGAAGGTGAACGGACGGGTGTCGAAGACCGGCAGGTCGTCCTGGTCGCGGTAGGGCACATACAAGTAGTACATGCGCGGTTCCAGCGTATTGAGATAATTGGTGCCGAACAGCGAGGTTTCCCGATCGAAGTACAGGCCGGCGTCCAGCGAAGCGATCGGCAGGCTGCGCGTGGGCGAACGGTCGCCGGTCAGCGGTGCGGTATTGGCCAGCGTCGAATCCAGTTGGTAGGCGGTGTAACGCCAGGCCACCGTCGGCGTTACGAACCAGGCCGCACCCGACAACGGCATCGAGATATAGGGTTTGACGTCCAGCCGCGAGCCGCTGCCATATTCCCTGTTGCGGATATTGGTGCGGACGTATTCGTCGCCGTTGTTGCTATTGTTATTGCCATTGGTGTTCGGGACGAAGTTGACTTGGTACGAATCGTCATGCGTAAACCGCACCGCCTCGGCATACACACCCGCCTCAAAAATGCCGAACGGCTTTTCCCAGGTGAAATACGCACGCGGCTGCCGGTTGTAGGGCAACGCCTGCTCGTCCAGGGTGTAGTCGGTCAGCTGCCAGCGGTCGGCCATCAGGCCGGCGGTCCAGGTTTCGCCGGTGCCGTAGATGCCGATGGTGCTCTGCAGGCTGGATGCGGAGCCCATGCCGTTCAAGCGGCTGGTGAAGTCTTCCACATAGCGGGTGTCGCTGACCCAGGAAATGCTGCTGCGCGCCTGCCAATAGGTGTTGACGTTGTGGTAGCCGCTATAGAAAACGCTGCCACGGTCCTTCTCGCGCAACTTGTCGTTGGGCAGGTAGTTGCCGGTGATTTCGCCGCGACCGCCGTCGTACAAATAGCGGAACTCGGTGCCGAACATGAAACCGCGCTTGCTCATGTAGCGCGGCAACAAGGTGGCGTCGTAATTGGGCGCCAGATTCAGGTAGATCGGCTGCAGGTAGTCGAAACCGTTACGCCCGGACAGGCCGAACTGCGGAAACAGCAGGCCGGTCTGGCGACGGTCGTCGATCGGGAACTTGAACCACGGGAAGTACAGCACCGGCACCTTGCCGATCTGCAGCACGGCGTTACGCGCGGTACCGAAGCCTTCTTCGTTGTCGACGTCGATTTCGGGCGCGCGCACCCGCCAGATCGGCTGCGAGGGATCGCAGGTGGTGTAGGTCGAACGATGCATCTGGCCGACCTGGCCCTGCAGGTCCACCGATTCCGCCACGCCATTGCCGCGGCGGTCCACCATCTGATACTGGATGTTGGAGACCTTGTGGGCGTCGGTGTCCTGATTGCCCTCGGCGCGGTCGGCGACCATGCGGAAGGAGGTGTCCTGGTAGCGGACATTGCCCTCGGCGATGTAGTTGCCGGTCTCGGTATCCATGCGCAGGTTGTCCGCGCCCAGGAACTGGTCGCCGCGCTTGAGCGCCACGTTGCCCTGGTACTGCGGAGTGGTGCTGGTGCCGGACAGCTGGTCGCCCTCGATGTCGGTCGGCAGCTGCTGGCGCATTTCGGCAGCCTTGGGGTCGGCGGCAGGGGCGCCCTCGAAACCAGGCAGCGGGTCCACGGCCGGGCACAGTCCCCAATTCAACGGCTTGTCGGCAGCCATGGCCGGAAGGCAGATGGCGATGCTCAAGGGCAGGGGCAGCAGGCGGAGAACTCGGCGCACGCGTGGATTCAACCAGTAAAATGGCGACTAGCTTGCCGCATACCCCGCATAGGGGCAATGAAGAGCGCCAGAGTGAAGAGGACGAGGTTCATCGCAAACCGTGGCGCGACCGGCGTGCCGCTGTGGGTCAGCGCAGTGCGGCGACGTGGGCAACACTGCTTTCGCGCAAGGCCTGCAGGTCATAACCGCCTTCCAGCATGGACACCACCCGGCCACGCGCATGCCGCTCGGCCAGGGTGCGTAGCGCGCCGGTCAGCCAGGCGAAATCATCGTCGTCCAGCATCAGATCGGCCAGCGGATCGCGCAGATGCGCGTCGAAGCCGGCCGAAATCAGGATCAGCTGCGGGCGGAAGGCGTCGATCAGCGGCAGCATCTCGTCTTCCCACACGTTGCGGAAGCGCAAGCCATCGCTGCCGGGCGGCAGCAACAGGTTGTGGATATTGCCAACGCCGCGCTCATGGACGCTGCCCGAGTGCGGATAGAGCCCGGACTGATGCGTGCTCAGATACTGCACGGCCGGGTCGCGTTCGAAGATCGCCTGGGTGCCGTTGCCGTGGTGCACGTCGAAATCGACGATGGTGATGCGCTCCAGGCCATGCCGGTCGCGTGCATGGGCGGCGGCCACGGCGATGTTGTTGAACAGGCAGAACCCCATCGACACCTGCGCGGTGGCGTGATGGCCGGGCGGGCGGACGGCGCAAAAGGCGGTGCGGGTGAGGTCCTGCATCACCGCGTCCACGGCGGCGATGCCGGCGCCGGCGGCGCGCAGGGCAGCCGCGCGCGAGGCCGGTACCATGCGGGTGTCCACATCCAGTTGGCGATAGCCTTCGAAGGCGGTTTCCAGCACCGCGTCCACCTGTTCGCGCTCGTGCACGCGGCACAGGTCTCCCAGCTTGGCAAGCGGCGCCTCGCGCCAGTCCAGGTCCGGAAAGGCCGCGCGTAGGGCGTCGACGACCGCCTCCAGGCGGGCAGGGCTTTCGGGGTGTTCAGGGCCGGCGTCGTGACCGAGACAGGCGGGATGGGTGAAGACCAGCATGAGATGACGTTAGCCTTTTTGCCGTGCCGCGCATATGGTCAGCCGCGCCGGCGGTCGTGCCGCCACAGCACTTCCTGCTGGCCATCCACGCGTGCCAGCACGCGCGCCAGCACGAACAGCAGGTCCGACAGTCGATTGAGATAGCCGATCGCCTCGCTGCGCACTGCTTCCTGGCGCGACAGCGCCACGGTCTCGCGCTCGGCCCGGCGCACGATGGTCCGCGCCAGGTGGCAGCGCGCGGCCGCTTCGCCACCGGCCGGCAAGATGAACTCCTGCAGCGGCGGCAAGCTGTCGTTGAAGTGGTCCAGGTGGCGTTCCAGGGCCTGGATGTCGGCCGCCTCGATCGCAGCATGGCCGGGGATGCAGAGCTCGCCGCCCAGGTCGAACAGCTGGTGCTGCACGGTGGTCAGCAGCTCGGCAATCGCAGTGGGCACGCCGGGCGCGGCCAGCAGCACGCCGAGCGCCGAATTGGCCTCGTCCACGGTGCCGTAGGCGTTGACGCGCAAGGCATCCTTGCCGGTCCGGCTGCCATCGCCCAATCCGGTGCTGCCGTCGTCGCCGGTGCGCGTATAGATACGTGAAAGCCGGTTGCCCATGACTCAGCCGGCCTGGCGCTGGCGATGGGGCGCAGCCAGGCGCTCGGCAACCACCTGGATGAGGGCTGCGGCCGCGACGTACAGCGCGGCGCTGCGCAGGTACGGCCAGAGCCAGTCGCTGTAGTTCTTGAACCAGCCGGCGAGGGTGGGTTCGCTCACGCTGGCGCTGATCCAGTAAAAGCTGCCCTGGGCGATCAGCTGACACAGCGCCACGGCGATGAGCAGGGCAGGCACCAGCGCGACCAGCGCAGTCCATTGTGCCCCGTGATAGTGCCGGCGCAGCCATACACCACCGGCCCACAGCGCGAAGTACGCCGGGATCAGGCACCAGTACGCCGGCGACACACAGTAGTGCTGCCAGAAGCTCATGCCCTGCTGGGTGATGACCAGCCAGTCCACCGCGACCGCCAGGCCCATCAGCAGCGGGAACGCCAGTTTGCTGCGCGCAGCCAGATGAAACCCGCCGATGAAGAACACCGCCCAGGACGCGTCCGGGACCGGCGCGAAGTGATTGATCCGCGTGGCCGCCATCAGGACGGCGAGCAGGCTCAGAATCAGGGTGTCGTGCGAGCGAGAAGTCATGCGCGGTGGTGGCCGGATTACAGGTGCGGGAGTGTAGCGTGGAACCTGGCGCACCCGCGCCATCGCCAGGCCTGCGGTGCGCTCGGCGGCCGGTAGAGACGACAACGGCCTACCGAGAAGGCGCGTCAACGTGTCTCATCTGGCGCGCGCGATGGGTTGCGGGCGAGGGCTTATCATGTGCGGATGATAGACCCACATGACGTTTTGATCGTTGGCGGCGGCCTGGTCGGCTCCAGCCTGGCGATTGCGCTGGACCGCCTCGGCCTGGATGTCGGGCTGGTGGAAGCCACGCCAGCCGGCACGCCGCCGGCCGTGTTCGATCAACGCAATCTGAGTTTCGCCGCCGCCACCGTCAACGCCTTGGGCGTGCTGGGCGTCATGGCCAAGTTGCGTAGCCCGCCCGGGCCGATCCGGCGCATCCACGTCAGCCGCGCCGGCGATTTCGGGCGCGTGCAGTTGGACGCCGCCGACTACGGTCGCGACAGCTTTGGGCAAGTGGTGGTAGCCCGCGACTTCGGCGACGCCTTGCAGGCACGCCTGGACGAATTGACGCAGCTGCGCCGGTACCGTCCTGCGCGCTGCATCGGCGTGGAACCGGTGCAGGATGGCGTGCGCACGCTACGGCTGGCGACCGACGACGGCGAGCAGCGTGTCCGCGCCAGGCTGGTGGTCGGTGCCGATGGCAGCCACAGCGCAGTGCGCGAACTGCTGCATATCGAGACCGACACGCACGATTTCCTGCAGACCTTGTTTGTGGCGCGTGTGCGCGCCTCCCGGCCGCCGGACGGCACCGCGTGGGAGCGCTTCGGCGAGCACGGGCCGACCGCGCTGTTGCCGCGGGGCGACCGCCATTACGGCGCGATCCACTGCGTGGCACGCGCTGAGGCCGAGATGGTCGCCGCGCTCGACGAGGCCGGCTGGCTGGCCCTGCTGCAGCGCGCGGCCGGCTGGCGCGCCGGGCGCTTTGTCGCCAGCGGCGAACGCAGCGCATACCCGCTGGTGCAGGTGCTGGCCAATAACCTGATCGCCGAGCGCGTGGTGCTGCTCGGCAATGCCGCGCAGACGCTGCACCCCATCGGCGCGCAGGGCTTCAATCTGGGATTGCGCGACGCGCTCACCTTGGCAGAGCTGATCGAACACGATCGCAGCGATGCCGGAGCCGGCGCGCTGCTGGCCGACTATGTGGCGCGTCGGCGCGTGGACCGCGAGCAGACGATCGGCTTCTCCGGCGGGCTGGCGCGGCTGACCGGCAATCCGGCACCCTTGCTGCGGCCGCTGCGCAGCCTGGGATTGCTCGCGACCTCGCAGGCCGCGCCGCTGCAATCGATGCTGGTCGGCGGGGCGATGGGGTTCCGTGGCGATGTGCCGCAGCTGTGCCGGTGGATCGCATGAGCCGCCGCGGTACGCGCGATGCGGTGATCGTCGGCGGTGGCGTGGTCGGCGCCGCCTGCGCGCTGGCGCTGGCCGACGCTGGTTTGAGCGTTGCGCTGGTGGAAGGGCGCGAGCCCGCGCGCTGGCATGCCGATCACCCCGACCTGCGTGTCTATGCCTTCGCCGCCGACAACGCCGCGCTGCTCGACAGTCTTGGCGTGTGGGCCAGCGTGCGCGCCGGGCGCGTGCAGCCGTATCGGCGCATGCGGGTCTGGGATGCCGGCGGTGGCGGCGAGCTGCGTTTCGACGCCGACACCCTGGGCCGCGAACAACTCGGCTGGATCGTCGAACATGCGCTGCTGGTCGATCGCCTGTGGGCGGCCGTGCACAGCGCGGGGATCGAAGTGCATTGCCCGGCGCGTGTGGCCGAACTGGAGCAGGACGCCAACAGCGTGCGCCTGCGGCTGGACGATGGCAGCCGGCTGGAAGCGGCCATTGCCATCGCCGCCGATGGCGCGTCGTCCACCTTGCGCGACTTGACCGGCCTGCCGGTGTCGCGGCACGCCTACGCACAACGCGGCGTGGTTGCATTCGTGGAGACCGAACAACCGCACCAGGCCACGGCCTGGCAGCGCTTTCTGACCACCGGGCCGCTGGCGTTCCTGCCGTTTGCCGAAGGCCGCAGTTCGATTGTCTGGACCTTGCCCGATCGCGAGGCCGAGCGCGTGCTGGAACTGGACGATGCGGCGTTTTCGCGCGAGCTGACCCAGGCCTTTGCTGCGCGCCTGGGCGCGGTACGTGTCACTTCCGCACGCACTGCGTTCCCGCTGCAACGGCAATTGGTGGAGCAGTACGTCAGTGGCCGCGTGTTGACCCTGGGCGATGCGGCGCATGTGGTGCATCCGTTGGCGGGGCAGGGCGTCAACCTGGGCTTGCGCGATGTCGCTGCACTTCGCGCGGAAGTGCGCGCCGCGCTGGCCAAACGTGCGGACTGGGCCGCGCCGCACCGGCTGCAGCGCTGGGCGCGCACCCGCCGCAGCGAAAATACCGTGGCCGCCTACGGTTTCGATGCGATCAACAACGTGTTTTCCAACGACGAGATGCACCTGACCCTGTTGCGCGGTGCCGCGCTTGGCCTCGCCGGCAGGTTGCCGCCGCTGGTCGATGTGCTGTGGAAGCGCGCCTCCGGCGGCGCGTAAGCCATCTCGCGTCTGCCGGCCTGCGCTGTGGCTGGCCGGCATAGCTGACGTTCTATGTCTTTGAGCTTATAGCGCAGGCCGCATCTTCCATACGACGCACGCGGCCGGCGTGGCTACAGTCGCGCCATGACTTCCGTTTCGCACACCTCCAGACCCACCTTGCTGCTGCTCTGCGGCCTGCTCTGCGACGCCGCTATCTGGCAACCGCAGCGCGACGCGCTGGCGGATCTGGCCGATGTGCAGGTGCTGGATTTTCCCGGGTTCGACAGCATCGCGCAGATGGCGGCCCACGTGCTGGCTGGCGCACCGCCACAGTTTGCGTTGGCCGGGCATTCGATGGGCGGGCGGGTTGCGCTGGACATCATGCGTCAGGCGCCCGAGCGGGTGACGCAGCTGGCACTGCTCGATACCGGCATTGCGCCGCGTCGCGATGGCGAACGCGAGGAACGCCAGGCGCTGGTGGATCTGGCGCAGACGCAAGGCATGCAGGCGCTGGCACTGGCCTGGTTGCCACCGATGCTGCACCCCGCACGCAGCGCCGATGCAGGTTTGATGCAAGACCTCAGCGCGATGGTGCAGCGGCAGAGCGCGCAGAGTTTCGCTGGCCAGGTCAACGCCTTGCTGGAGCGCCCGGATGCCGCGCCGGTGCTTGCGCAGATTCGCTGCCCCACCTTGTTGGGGGTCGGGCGCCAGGATGCCTGGAGCCCGCTGGCACGGCATCAGGACATGGCGCGGCAGATTCCGCAGGCGCGTCTGGTCGTATTCGAAGATTGCGGGCATATGGCGCCGGTGGAAGCGCCGGCTGCAGTCAGCACCGCGCTGCGCGAGTGGCTGAGCACGTGATCGCCCGCGCCGTAGGCGGCAGCCCGGTCGTCTTGGCAATTGCCCTGCGCTGAAGTATCGCCAGCGCTTTATTTGTGTCATTCCACCGCCAAGGGAGGCTGCTGCGTGTCTGCAGACATTTCGATCATCGTTGCGTGCGAACAGCTGATTCGTCGGTTTGCCCTGCATAACGACCGCCATGAGCACCAGGCGTTGGCTGCCCTGTTTACTGCCGACGGCGTCTTTGCACGACCGAGTGCGCCGGATGCGCCCGTGCATGGACGCGACGCGATCTTGGAGGCCTTCCGCGCTCGCGCGCCACGCAACACCTGTCATTTGATGCTCAATACCCTGGTCAGCGTCCAATCGAGCACGCTGGCCCATGCGCATAGCCATGTGCTGCTCTACAGCGCACCGCAGACCGATGCGTCTGTTCCCTGGACGGCGCAGGCGCCTGCACTGATCGGCACCTTCGACGATGTGCTGGTGCACCAGGACAACCAATGGCTGTTCAAGCAACGCCTCGGCGCATTGCTGCTGCGCGTCGAGGCGCACTGACCGAGAGTGATCGCTGCCTGCCTGTTCAACGATGCCGCCGGCCATTGAAGGCGACATCTCGACACTGCTCTCCCCCAAGTCGCGTTGCCTCAATCGCCCATCTTCGTTGGAGAATCGCCTAGTGGAACGCGCATGTTCGTCTGTTGGTCGTCGTCGCTCATCGCCCCGGTCGCATCGCCTGCGCGCCGGCAGCTTGACTCTGCTGCTGGCTGCGCTGGCGCCAGCGGCGGCCTTCGCACAGGCCGTGCCTGACACGGTTCCGGTGCCGCAAGGCATCAATCTGGGGGGCACCAGCTTTTTCGACGGTTTTGGCTCCACCCAACCCGGCTGGACGGTGGTCGAATATCTGCGCCATGCGCATCTGAATGCCGTGCTGGATGCGCAAGGCAACGATTCGCCGGCGTTTCGTGATCCGAAGATCAGCAGCTCGGCAGCGCTGACCCAGCTCATCTACGTAACGCCCTACAAATGGTTGGGCGGCACGATTGCCGTCGATGCCATCGTGCCGCTGGTCAACCAGAATGCCGCGTTTGCCGCCGACAGCCCGGTGCGGTTGAGCGACAACGGATTCGGCATTGGCGATATCGCGGTCGGGGCGGCGTTGCAGATGCCGCCGGTGATGCGCAACGACCGGATCCTGCTGTTTCAGCGCTTCGCACTGGTGGCATTTGCACCGGTGGGCAAGTTCGATCGCGATATCGCGATCAACCAGAGCACCGGCTACTGGTCGTTCTCGCCGCATTGGGCATTCACGGTACAGCCCACCGATAACTGGGAGGTCAGCATGCGGCTGCATTACATGTACAACTTCCGCACCGACCGTGCCGGTGGGGTGCCGCCAATTCCCGGCTTCCAGTTCCGCAACGGCCAGGCAGGCGATCTGGCGTGGCTGAATTTTGCCAGCTCGGTCAAGCTGACCGAGCAGTTGCGGGTCGGTGTCAACGGCTTCTACCTACGGCAGCTGCAAGACAACCGGACCAATGGCCAGCGCGTGCCCGACAGCAAACGCACACAGTTCTACATGGGGCCAGGGCTCTCGTGGCGGTTGGACGCGAAGAACGTGCTCAATTTCAATGTCTACCTGCCGGTCGAGGTCAAGAACTCGGTGGCCGGAAACACCTTCAACCTGATGTTCGTGCATTCGCTATAGCGCGCCGAGCTGGCTGGCACGCGGTCCGTGCAGTCGCCAACCGTTTGCGTGCATGCACCATGCCTGTTGCTCCGCAAGGGCGGCAGGCGCGGTGGGGCCAGCCAATGGAGTGCCCGCCACAATCGCGGCGCCGGTGCTGCGAGGACCGGCGGCGACTCACAGCCCCATGCTGTGCCGCTGCGTATTGGCATGTTCGCGGAACAGCAATTCCGCGCGTGCGCCATCGCGTTGTTCGATGGCGGCGACGATCGCGCCATGCTGGCGGTGGCCGTAATAGAGATCGTCATAGGCCAGGGTGGGCGAGCGCTGGCCGAACACCACGTTGACCGGGCTGACGAACGGTACCAGCGTGCAGCGGTCCACCGTCTCGGTGAGGATCGGTTTGTTGGCCGCCAACACGATGGCGCGATGGAAGCGGGCATTGATCGCGCCGTAGGTCTGCTCATCGCCGACATCGAGGCTGCGCTTGGCAAACAGCCGGTCGCCTTCGCACAGACAATCGTGCAGGGTGCAGAGCAATGTGGCCGACGCGCCCTGTTCGGCCACGGTGCGCGCCGCCATGCCCTCCATCAGCGCGCGTACCGCCAGCGCATCCAGGCTTTCCTGCTGGCTGAAACGGCGGACCGCATAGCCCCGGTTACCGACCTGCACCAGCAGGCCCTCCTGGCATAACGCCGGCAACGCCTGGCGGATGGGCGTGCGCGAAATGGCCAGGCGCTCGGCCAGGGCTGCCTCGGTGATGCGCTCGCCCGGGGCGAAGGTGCCGCACAGGATCAATTCGCGTAGCTGCTGGACCGCTTGCAATCGGTGGTTGTTCGCCATTGGCTCCATTCTCTCGCGCCGTACCGCAGCGCACGTTCCTTCGAAGGGGAAAACTAGCAATTACTTGTATAAAAACCTTGCGGATGAGATCGCTTGATGGCAATTTGGATCCCAAGGATACCGTTTTGGCGATCCGGATTGCTTGGTCGTCCGTGTTGGGATCCATTGCATCGTCAATCCTGACTCAATCAATGACGTGCGCTCCGCCTTTACCTGGCAGCGCTGCGTCGCAGGAGCAAAGCATGGCTAGCATCATCGGCGGCATCGGGACCTCGCACGTTCCCACCATCGGCGTGGCCTACGACAAGGGCAAACAACAGGATCCGGTGTGGAAGCCGTTGTTCGACGGCTACACGCCGGTGGCCGAGTGGCTGGCCGAACAACGTGCCGACGTGCTGGTGTTTTTTTACAACGACCACTGCACGACCTTCTTCTTCGATCTGTATCCGACCTTTGCGCTAGGCGTGGGCGAGCGCTTCCCGGTCGCCGACGAAGGCGCAGGGCTGCGTAATCTGCCTCCGATCCGCGGCGATGTGCAGCTGCAGGCGCATATCGCCGAGTGCCTGGTCAACGACGAATTCGACCTGACCGTGTTTCAGGACAAACCGATCGACCACGGCTGCGCGGCCCCGTTGCCGCTGCTGTGGCCGCATGTGCCGGACTGGCCGGGCACGGTGGTGCCGATTGCGATCAACGTCCTGCAATACCCGCTGCCGACCGCACGCCGCTGCTACCGGCTGGGCCAGGCGGTGCGTCGTGCGATCGAGTCGTATCCGGAAGATCTCAGGGTGGTGGTGGTCGGCACCGGTGGGCTGTCGCACCAGATCCATGGCGAACGCACCGGCTTCAACAACACTGACTGGGACATGGAATTTCTGGATCGCTTCCAGCACGCGCCGGAAACCCTGACCGATCTCACCCACACCGACTACGTGCGCCTGGGCGGTGCCGAGAGCGTGGAGCAGATCATGTGGCTAGCCATGCGCGGCGCGTTGGATGGGCCGATCCGCAAGCTGCATCAAAACTACTACCTGATGACGACCACCGCGATGACCGTGGTGTTGTACGAGCCGGGCGAAGAACGCGCCGACGCACCGCGCTCGGCAGAGTTGCTGGCGCGCACCGCCAACGCGGCATGAGGGCCTGCTGATGAATCCGCAAGTAGACGGCATGGACAAGATCGACGGTACCTATCTGTTCGATCTGCGCACCAGCAATCGCGCACTGCGCCTCAATCGTTTTTTCTGGCACATGATCCGCGCCCCATGGCGCGATCGCTTTTTGCAGGACGCGGAAGTGTTGATGCAGGAAGCCGAGCTCACCGAGCGCGAGAAAGCGCTGGTGCGGGCGCGTGACTGGCTTGGATTGGTGCAGTACGGCGCCAATTTTTTTGTGATCGAAAAGTTCGCCCGCGTGGTGCGCATGACCAATCTGCAGGTCTACGCCATCATGCGCGGCGAGTCGTTCGAAGACTTCATGCAGACCCGGCGTGTGCCCGAGGCACGCTGAGCTGCGCGTCCCGGCCAGTGACCGGGCGCTTCCACCCGACTTCCCAACGTAAGGCCCACCCCCATGACCATGTCCTCCGTGTTCTTCGAACACCGCATCAAGGTCCGGCATCTACGTGTCATCGAGGCGCTGGACCGGCAAAAAAGCCTGCTTCGCGCCTCACGCGTCTTGAACGTGACCCAGCCTGCACTCACGCGTGCCTTGCAGGAGATCGAAGAGATCGTCGGCGCGCCCTTGTTCGAGCGCCATTCGCGTGGCGTGCGTCCCAATGCGATGGGCGAGGTGCTGGTGCAGACCTCGCACGTCGTGCTGGGCCAGTTACGCCGCGCGCAGGACACGTTCGAAGGGTTGCTGCAGGACGATGCGCTCACTATCACTGTCGGCGCGTTGCCGGTGGCTGCGAGCGGCCTGCTGCCGGCAGTGCTGGCAGCCTTGTACCGTACCGAACCCACGCTGCGTGTGCGGCTGCTGCACGGACGCACCGATGAGTTGCTGCCAAAGCTCGCCGGAAACGAGGTGGATCTGGTCGTTGGCCGGTTGTATCCGCTGGCGCGCTACGACGCGTTGGTGCGCAAGGTGCTGTACCAGGACCCGATTGCGCTGGTGGCGCGGAGCGACCATCCGTTGTTTGCCAATGGCCCGGTGCGCATCGCCGAAGCGGCTGCGTACCGACAGGTGCTGCCGACCCTGAGTCAGCATGTGGAGCGCGACGTGGCGCAGGTCATGCGCGAGCACGGGCTGGCCACGCGCGATCAACTGCGTTCCAGCTCTGCCAGTTTCACCCGCGAGATCCTGCTTGGCACCGACAGCATTGCGGTGATGCCAAGCATGATGGTGGCCGGCGACATCGCACGCGGCGAACTGCGTGCCTTCCAGCTGCAGCAGCCCTCGCAAGCGCGCGCAGGTGGCGTGATCTATCGCGACAGCAGTGCCATCCTCAAACCCGGTGTGCGGTTGTTGATGCGTGAGCTGGAACACCAACTGGCGCTGATGGCGCAGCAGGGCGCGGTGTGGGTGGATGAGCATATCGGCGAAGACGACATGCTGCTGGATGCGTCTGCGTAACGGATGATCG
Organism: Xanthomonas sp. NCPPB 4467; assembly: GCF_041475665.2. Taxonomy (NCBI): domain Bacteria; kingdom Pseudomonadati; phylum Pseudomonadota; class Gammaproteobacteria; order Lysobacterales; family Lysobacteraceae; genus Xanthomonas; species Xanthomonas sp. NCPPB 4467. The sequence continues at coordinate 1,197,400 of NZ_CM191260.1, forward strand.
TATTGCCAGGCGCAAGGTGTATCGCCGAGCGGGACGAGTGCTGCCTATCGCCTGCTTGGACAGTTGCGCTGTTCGAATGCAGTTGTGGATGGACTCGACGGCCGTGTGTGTTTGATTGAAACCCGCGCCGCGCCCGGCTGATCCTGCGCCGGGCGAATCAAGCACCATGGAGTGCGGTGACCGACATCGGTCCCGTCCGAGCGTGCGCGGTGATGCGCACGCTCGCGTGACATGGCTGCCAATGCCATCAGGCTTCCTTGGCCAAGGCATCCTTCAATCGCGCCTTCTGCAGCTTGCCGGTCGCCGTGCGTGGTAGCGCCTCGACCAGGCGTAGGTGCTTGGGAACCTTGTACTTGGCCAGGCGCTCGATCAGATAACTGCGAATCTGCTCCAGATCCGTCGCCTCAGCGGCGGGCACGATCGCCAGGTAGCCCACTTCGCCCCATTGCGGGTCGGCCATGCCGACCACCGCGCATTCGCGGATGTCCGGGTGATCGGCCAGCACCGCTTCGATCTCGGCCGGATACACGTTTTCGCCGCCGGAAATGAACATGTCCTTCTTGCGGTCCACCACCCAGAAGAAGCCGTCGTCATCGCACCTGACGATATCGCCGGTGCGGAACCAGCCCTGTGCGTCGCGCATCTGAGCGGTGGCCTGCGGGTCGCGCCAGTAGCCTGGGCTGAGGTTGGGGCCGCGCAACAACAATTCGCCAGGTACGCCTGTCGGGCAGTCGTTGCCATCGCCGTCCACCACCCGCGTCTGCACGCTGGGCGATGAAATACCTGCCGCACCAAGTTTGCGACGAATCACAGCGCAATCCACCGACATGCCGAACACCGTGCCCGCCTCGCTCATGCCGAAGCCGCAGACCATGGGGATGCCATCGTCCAGCCAGCCCAGCAGGTCGTCGGCGGCGTGCGGCGCGCCGCCGCTGACCAGTGCGGTGAGGTGACGCAGCCTTGCCGGATCGAAACCGGGCTGGCTGCGAAACGCCTGCATCATCTGCGGCACGCCGACATAGTGGGTAATGCCCAGCGCCGGGTTGCCGAGCCAGCCCAATGTGCGCTTCGGTTCGAAGCCGCTCGACACCTGGATCGACCCGCCTACCGCCAGCGCCGGACGTACATTGGTGGCCAGGCCGATGATGTGGAACATCGGCGCCTCGCACAGGAAACTGCTGTTGCCATCCACACGTGTGGTCACGCCGAAGTTGTGCGCCACCTGCTGCAGATTCTGCTCGTTCAACATCACGCCCTTGGGCTGGCCGGACGTGCCCGAGGTAAACAGGATCAGACTCACGCGCTCGGGCGGGATGTACGACGTTTCGGCGGGCGCCAGCGCCTTGGCACTGTCGATAAAACTGGCCAAGGCTTCCACATGCGCGCGTCCGGCCGCGACGTCATCGCCCAGCAGCAGATGCGGCTGCGCGCGTTGCAGCAAGGTGTCCAGCTCGGTAGCGCTCAGCCGCCAGTTGAGCGGCACATAGATCGCGCCGACCCGCGCACAGGCGAAATGCAGCGCAACCTGCCAGACCGAATTGCGGGCCAGCACCGCCAGCCGTTCGCCGTCGACGCAGCCGCGCGTCTGCAGCAAGGCGGCGAGCTGGCCGATCAGGGTGTCCAGTTCGGCATAGGTCCATTCGTGCTCCAGCACCAGGTCGCGCGCGGCAAGTCGTTGCGGTGTGAGGCGGGCATGGAAGGAAATCGAGTCGGTCGGCATGGTCATGGCGTTGTCTTCCGAGGGCGCAATGGGGGAGTGACAAACGTGCGTGCGACAGAGATGGCAGGAAGGTTGGCGCGCGTGCACAACGCGGCAGTTCGCGTTCACCGAATACGTTGCTAACGCACTACTGGAGATGAGATGCCGTGGTGTGCAGCGCACTGCAGTGCGACTACGTCGGCATGCTCGCCGCGTCGTCGGTGACGTAAAACTCAACTGAGATAGACGGTCTTGGTTTCGAGAAACGCATGCAGGCCTTCGATGCCGCCTTCGCGACCGATTCCGGAATGCTTGACGCCACCGAACGGCATGTCGATATCCACCCACATGCCGTTGATCGAATGGCTGCCGCTGCGCACGCGCCGTGCGATGCGATACGCGCGATCGACATCCTCGCCATAGACGGTGCCGTGCAAGCCGTAGTCGCTGGCATTGGCCTTGGCGATCAGATCGGCCTCGTCGCGATAGTCGATGAAGCTCACCACCGGGCCGAAGATTTCTTCGCGTGCGATGGTCATGTCCGGTGTGACGTTGGCGAACACCGTCGGCTCGATGAAGAATCCACGCGGCAAATGCGCCGGGCGGTTGCCGCCCATCACCAGCTGCGCACCTTCGGCGCTGCCCTGCGCGATATAGGACTGCACACGTTCCAGTTGCCGGCCAAGCGCGAGCGGGCCCATACCGGTATCGGCGGCGAACGGATCGCCGAGCTTGAGTGCGCCCAGTGCCGCGCAATACGCCTGCAGGATTTCGTCGCGCCGTTGCGCCGGCACCAGCACGCGGGTCAGCGAGAAACACACCTGGCCGGTGATCGGCATGGAGTAGGGCACCAGGCTGGGCAGCACCTTGGAGAGGTCGGCGTCTTCAAGCACGATGGCGGCCGACTTGCCGCCCAGCTCCAGGCCGACCCGCGCCAGGCGTTCGGCGCAGGCCATACCGATCAGTCGTCCAGCCTGGGTGGAGCCGGTGAAGCTGACCTTGTCGACCAGCGGGTGCCGGATCAGCTGGTCGCCGACTTCGCGACCGGCCGGCAACAGGTTGAACACGCCATCGGGCACGCCTGCTGCGCTGATGCATTCGGCCAGGATGTACGCATCGATCGGGGTTTCCGGCGAGGGCTTGGCCACCACCGTGCAGCCGGCGGCCAGTGCGGCGGCCACCTTGTAACAGAGCAAGACCAGTGGCGCGTTCCAGGGCGTGATCGCCGCAACCACACCCACCGGTTCCTGCACGACGTGCACGCGGCCGCCATTGGCGCGTGCGCGTGGCTCCACGAACGGGTGCATGGCGATCAGGTCGCCGTAGTAATCGAACAGGCCGGGCGCCTGTTGCGAGGCGCGCCGGCTGAAACCGATGGTGGCGCCAACCTGGCCGGTCCAGGCTTCGGCCAGTTCCGGCATGCGTGCACGCAGCTGGTCGGCAACGCGCTTGAGTATCAACCCGCGCTCGGGAGGCGACAGCTGAGGCCAGGGGCCGGTGTCGAAGGCGGCACGCGCCGCGGCCACCGCGGCCTCGGTATCTGCGTGCGATGGTTCGGTGTAGCGCAGCAGGCGTTGTTCGGTATGCGGGGCGATTACATCGACATGGCGATCGCCGCTGCTTGCGCGCCACCGGCCATCGATGAACAGGCCCAGCGGCCCACGCGCGGCGATCCCGCGCAGCGTTGCGGATAAGGCTTCCATACTCCCTCCTCGGTGCAGAAAACCACTGGCAGCGCCAGCGATGCGTGGCGTGCACGCATCGCTTCAGGCGCCATGGGACGTGCTAGGCGCTGTTTTTGGTGAGGTCGTATTCGCCCAGGCCGGGCTTGTAGCTCTTCTCGTCGATGAACTGACGGATGCCTTCCTTGCGGGCGTTGTTGTCGAACGAGTTGGCCGCTTCCTGCATACGCACCAGATAATCTTCGGCTTCGTCGTAGGTCAGGGTGCCCACGCGACGCACCGCGTCCTTGGCGTATTTCAACGCGACCGGGTTCTTGCGCAGCAACAGCTCGGCCACTTCGCGCGTGCGGGCTTCCAGCCGTTCCAGCGGCACGCTTTCGTTGACCAGGCGCCATTCGGCCGCCTTCTTGCCGTCGATCATTTCGCCGGTCAGCGTCATCCACATCGCATCGCGCATGGACAGCAGCTCGACCGCCACCTTGGTCACGCCGCCGCCCGGCAGGATGCCCCAGTTGATCTCCGACAGGCCGAACTGCGCCTCATCGGCGGCAATGGCCAGATCGCAGGCAAACAAGGGGCCGAAGCCGCCGCCGAAGCACCAGCCGTTGACCATCGCGATGGTGGGCTTTTGATACCAACGCAGGCGACGGAACCAGCCGTAGGATTCGCGTTGCGAGCGACGCACGCCACGCAGGCCCTGCGCTTCGGTCTCGCGGAAGTATTCCTTGAGGTCCATGCCGGCCGACCAGGCGGTGCCTTCGCCGCCGAGCACCAGCACACCGACGTTGTCGTCGAATTCCAGTTCGTCCAGCACATCCATCATGCGGCGGTTGAGCGCCGGGCTCATCGCGTTGCGCTTGTCCGGGCGTGCGAACTTCACCCAGGCAATGCGGTTTTCGATGCGAACCGATACCACGTCATGCTCGTTCAAGCGGCGTCTCCTTCAAGTCGGGGGCTGCGGGATCAGAGGTCTTCGGCCAACGCGGTCTCTGCCGCAGTCGTCCGCTCCAGCGTGGCGCTGGCATTCAATTTGCACAGCAGGCGGAGCAGGGTTTGCTGTTCGCCGGCCTGCAGGCCGGTGCAGGTGCGCGCAACGGCGCGCGCCAGGCAGGCTTGCGCCACCTCGAGCGTGCGGTGGCCCTGGTCGGTCAGGTACAGGCCCTTGCTGCGGCGGTCGCGGCCGGCCAGGCGTTCGATCAGGCCTTGCTCGGCCAGCGCGTTGGCGATCTTCATGCCGGCGGCGCGATTGACCAGCAGGCGGTTGCCGAGTTCGGTCTGGTCGCAGCCGGGCTGGTCGCGGATGTGGATCAACGCAGTGACGCGTGCCGGGGTGAGATGCAGCTCGGCCAGCTCCTGGCGGGCGGCATGGCTGGACGCCAAGGTGGCCAGTTGCAGTTGGTAGCCGAGGTCTTTGGCAAGTGCCAGGCGAGCGGTCATCGATCCATCCAAATTGTATCCGTTAAATACAATCTAGCCGACCGAAGCGGGCGCTGCAAGAGGTGTTGGCATCGGAACCTGAAGTGCAGTGCGCGCCCGCGTCCTGCTGGCGCGCCTGCCTGCCGCTCAGGTGTGCGGGGAGATCACAGAGTCAGCCAGCCGGCCAACTGCTCGCGGGTCAGGTAACCGCTGTGGCGGGTGTCGAGCGCATCGAATTCGTCGCCCAGCGCGGGGTTGGCCTGGGCTTCGGCACGGCTGATGCGGCCGTCGCCATCCACGTCCATGGCCTCGAAATCGATGCGGTAGCTGCCGACCACGCTGCTGGGCTGGATCGAACGCACGATCACGCTGGATTCGCCGCGCGGGCGCTCCAGTCGGGTCTGATGGGTGACCTCACCGCTGGACAGCGGCTGGGTGCGGATGACATTGGGCACATCGACCAGCGGCATGCTGCTGGCCGGCGTAGGTGCCTGCTGGGCGGAGGCGAGGCCGCAAACGAGCAGCAGTGCGGTACATGTTGCAAGACGGCAGATGGTCATCAGATCCCCCTGATTTGGAACAGCTGGTAAGGATAGAGGCTGTGGGCAGCTTGCGGTGGGTGGCGCGCGCGGTAGAGGCAGCGCATCGCAAGATTCATTACGCAAGCTGGCCGCAGCGCAAGCGCGGAGCCGGGGACATCAACGCTGGGTCTGACAGGGCGACGGCGCGTTGCCGTCGCCCTGCAAGCCACTCAGCCGGGGATGAAGGGAAACACGATCTTGAGCAAGCCCTTCAAGCCGCCTTCTGCCGTGCTGGCCACGGCCTTGGCACCCAGACTGTTGAGTGCGCGACGCACATCATCCCAGCGCAGCTGCGCGATGTCCTTTTTCAACAGATCCGCCACTTCTTCGGCAGTGGGCGTGAGCTTTTGCAATTCGCGTACCGCTGCCTGCGGATCCTGCTGCAGATAGCCCCAGCGTTCGGCGATTTTCAGCAGCGTGTCGAAGCGCACTGCCACCACTTCGCGATTGCGTTCGTATACCGGCAACGCGCCGACATCGAGAATGGCTTGTTCGAACTGCTGGGCGTCGTCGGGATGTTCGATCCGCACCGCCAGAAAACCTTCCTTGCGGCTGCGTTCGCTGACGTGCTTGGCACCGGAGCGCAGGTTGTCTTCGGTGAGCACGTTGGCCACGATGCGCTGCATCGCCGCGTCGCCTTCTTCGGGCACCAACGCGCGCCAACGGGCATAGCCATCGCGACGCAAGGCCTTGACCTTGGCCGAAGTGACACGCAGCTGCAGTGCGACAAGGGCGTTGGAGCTATTGCGCGAGATCGCGCCATCGCGCTCCAGCAGCACGAAGATCAACAGTTCCAGGTCGCGTTTGGTCAGCGACTGAAACCCCTGCAACAGGGTCAGTCGCAGGAATTCGCTGCCAAAGGCGGCCGCGTCCTTGAGTTCGATCGGTTGCATGGGGGAGTCCTCCGCGGGTGACTTGCAGGATGCCAGGATGCTGTTGCGCGGCCTGAGAACCGATGCGACGCGCGCAGCAGTTTCAACGTCCGGTTTCGCGCCCGGGGCGATCGGATCTGAACGTTTCAACTGCGCCGCGATCCTGCAAGGTCACGAACACCTGTTTGCCATCGCTGCCACCGAAGGCGACGTTGCTGGCCTTGCGGCCCTTGAGTGCGATGGTGCGCAGCAATTTGCCTGCCGGCGACACCACCGCGATCTGTCCGGCATCGTAACGGGCGATATATAGATTGCCGTCGGCATCGCAGCGCATGCCGTCCATACCGAAATCGGGGAACGCGATCAGCAGGCGTTTGTTGCGCACGCTGCCATCGTCCAGGCGGTCGTACACCCACACCTTGCGCGACATGCTTTCGTTGACGTACAGGCGCTTGCCGTCCGGGCTGACGTCCAGCCCATTCGGCGTGGTCATGCCCGATTCCAACAGCCGCACTGCGCCGTCGCGACTGATGTGCCACAAGCGGCCGCTGTTGTCTTTCCAGTTCGGGTCGCTGGCATAGAAACTGCCATCGGGCGCCAATGCCAGATCGTTGGGGCCATCGGAATCGGGCAGCGAGGCGAAGGTGCTCACCGCGCGCGTGTGCAGATTCACTTGCAGGATCTTGTGGCTGGTGTAATCGGCCACGTACATCGCGCCATCGCGAAAGCGAATGCCGTTGCCGGTGCTGCCGGCAGGCAAGGTGACAAACACCTCGGCAGTTGCGCTGCCGTCTGTGTGCAACGCGATGCGTGCAATGGTGCCGTCCTTGCCCAGATTCACCGCATACAGTGCGCCGTCCGGGCCCGCGGCCGGGCCTTCGGCGTTATGCGTGAATGCGCCATCGCCAATCAGGTCGCGTGCAACAAATGGCGTGTCGTCAGCGATGGCGAGCGAACTGGACAACAAGAACACCAGTGGCAGTAAACGATGGCGGGCAGCCGTGGTCATGCGGAATCCTCCATAGACGATCGTCGGCAGTGTGCCAGACCGTGCAGCGCGACCATGGCGATGATCACGTGCGATCAAGTAAGGTGCGCGGGCAGTAGTGGATCGGAGCAGCCGATACATCAAGGCGTGTCGTCGAGCCGATGTGGCTGATGCGTGCCATGTCGTGCACGCGTCGCAATGTCCGATGCGCTGACGCTGCCTGCATGAGGCCGCTGGTCAAACGCTGGTCGCTATTCTCTCTACGAAGGAGGTTTGCATGTCCGTGGAATCCTTGACGCGTCGCCGCCTGCTTGCCGCCTTTGGCAGCGCCGGCATCCTGCTTGGCGCACCTGCATGGGCGTTGCCGAAAAAGAAGCCTGGAAAACCGCTCAATGTGGCACTGGCCGGGCTGGGAAGTTATGCCAGCGAGCAACTCGCGCCGGGCCTGGCTTTGACCAAACACTGCAAGCTGGCAGGCATCGTGACCGGCACGCCGTCGAAGATTGCGCAGTGGCAATCCAAGTACGGCATTGCCGATCGCAACGTCTACAACTACGACAACTTCGACCGTATCGCCGACAACGACGACATCGATGTGGTCTATATCGTCACGCCGACTCACATGCATGCACCGCTGGCATTGCGTGCGGCGGCGGCCGGCAAGCACGTGTGGTGCGAAAAGCCGATGGCGATGCATGCGGGCGAATGCGAAGCGATGATTGCGGCCTGCAAACGCAACAAGGTGGCGTTGACGATCGGCTACCGCATGCAGCACGAACCCAATACGCGGCGCCTGATTGCGATGGCCGGCGAGAAGCCGTTCGGCGCGATGCAACGCGTGCGTGCCGAGGCCGGTTACAACGGCTATCGCGATACGACCAAGGCCGATCGCCCGTGGCGGCTACGCTCGGAATTCGGTGGCGGTGCGATGTACGACATGGGCGTTTATCCGCTCAATGCCGCGCGTTACACCGTGGGTGCCGAGCCGCTGGCAGTCACCGCCAAGCGCTGGACCGACCGTCCCGAGTTGTTCGACGAGGTCGACGAGCATATGGATTTCACGCTGGAATTTCCCAATGCCGTGCGGGCGGCGTGCAAGACCAGCTTCGGTGCCAACATGAATGTGCTGCGCGCCGACTGCGAGCGCGGCTGGTACGAGCTGTCGCCGTTTCAGAGCTATCAAGGCGTCACCGGCAAGGCCAGCGACGGCCGCGTCTTCGATGCCAAAGTGCCGCATCAGCAGGCCTTGCAGATGGACGAAGACGCATTGGCGATCATGCATGGCACACCGTTGCGCGCCCCGGGCGAAGAAGGCTTGCGGGATATCCGCATCGTCGATGCGATCTACCGCTCCGCGCGCGAAGGCAGCAAGCGCATCGTGCTGTAAGTCGGCAGGTTTCGGCGGTCGCTGGGCCGCCGAAACAGTGAAGCAGCAAGTCGTGGCAATGGGCGACCGGAGCATGGGGGCGGACGCTTCCAGCAGCTTTCAAGATCCACCACCAGCCACCGCTGTTCCACTTCCATTCCAGCGCCTGTGCACGTCAGGCACAGCGCTCAGCGCGCAATGACTGGCGCAAGTCACGGTGAGAATGTGCCGGCAACGCGCCGATCAAGCGCTTCTACGAATCCCGATTCTTGAACTCCCGCATCCCCGCATCTGCTCCAGCGTCTGCATGCGCATCACAAACACCGTGCTCACCGCGCAATGACTGCCGGAATCTACGGCCAACACATGCAAACAACACGCCGACCAACCGCTTCTACCGCTCCCCAATCCCAGCTCAGCTCAGTCGCGCATCGCCAGCACGGTGATCTCCTCCCGATCGTGATACAGCTGCTTGGCACGCACGGTCAGCGATTTTTCGGCCTGCTGTTCGAATAAATCCAGGCACAGGCGCGTCTCGTCCCAGCGCTTTTTCATCGGCAGCTTGAGGTTGAAGATGGTGTGGCGGCACCAGCCTTCGCGCACCCAGGTGGCCATGCGTTCGGCCACGCGGCGCGGTTGCTCGACCATGTCGCAGACCATCCAGTCGAGCGGTTGCGCCGGCTTCCAGTGAAAGCCGTCGGCGCGCAGATGTTCGACCAGCCCGGTTTCCAGCACATGCTCGCGTAGCGGGCCGTTGTCGACACTGGTGACATGCACGTGCTGGCGGGTGAGTACCCAGGTCCAGCCGCCGGGCGCGGCGCCCAGATCGGCCGCGCGCATGCCGGGTTTGACCAGACGCTCGCGTTCCTCGGGCGTGAGCAGGGTGAGCAGCGCTTCGTCGAGCTTCAGTGCCGAGCGCGATGGCGCTTCCGGCAGCAATTTCAGCCGCGGAATGCCCAGTGGCCACGGCGCACTGTCGTCGGCATCGGCCACCGCCAGCAGTGCGTGGTCGCCATCGAGAAAACACACATGCAAGCGCGGCAGTCGCGGTTGCGGCTTGTCGGTGAGCAGGCCGGCCTTGCGCAGTGCCGGGCGCAACGCATTGCCGAAGCTGCGCGCCAGGCCCGCCAGCGGTTTGCCGGCGTCCGAATCCGGGTGCTCAACCCACAAATCGCCAAAGCGCGCTTGCCCTTCCAGCGCGGCCAGGATTGGAGTGATGCGGTCTTTGGGGTCGATGCCCTTGAGCTCGGCCAGTACCACCAGTTTCTGTCGCGCGAAGATCAGCTCGCGCCAGGGCAGCTTTGCCGCCAGTTGCGCGGCCTCATCGCAGACGAACAGCACATAGCCATCGTTGCGCTGCGTACGCGCATAGCCGGCGATGCCGACGAACGCGGCGCGCGCACTCAGTTCGGCCGCCAGTTCCGGCTCGAAGCCTTGGCGGCAATAACACAGCAGACCGCTCATCGCAGCGCTCGCAAGGACAGGTCAATAATGATCACCGCCGCCCTCGCCGTAACCACGCAGCACCGCGCAGGCCTGTTCGCGTTGCACATCGCGGACCACCTCGATGCCACGGCGGGTGAGCTCGCCCACCCAGTCAGCAGGCAGCGGGCCTTCATCGAATTGAGTCAGTGCCATCACGTCTTCGGCGCGTGCGCCGATCAACAGCCGGTCGATACCGGCCCACACCGTGGCGCCATAGCACTGGCAGCATGGCTGCGCAGAGGTGGCCAGCGTCACCGGCGACAGCACATCGTTCAAGCGTGGCGTCTGCAGGCGCTGTTGCGCGAGCATGTAGGCCATGTTCTCTGCATGCGCCAGCGAGGTATTTTGCGGCACCACGCGGTTGACCGCAGCCGCGATGATGTGATGATCCGGGCCGAACACGACAGCGCCAAACGGGCCGCCGCTGCGCGCTTCCACGTTCATCCGCGACAGCGCGATGGCCAGCGCCACCTTGTCGTCGTCGCCGGGATAGGCGCGGCTGGCGTCTACAAACTCATGAATCCAGGCGGGCAGGGTGAGGTGGACTTGCGCGTAGAGCATCAGTGGACCGGTTGCTGAGACGGATCAAGGTCTCAGTGTATCGGTCGTTGCCCGCGTTGCGGCACATTGGCCGGAAACGCACTGGCAGGCGTCGATCGGGCGGAAGCCGCAGACGCCCATCATGCCGCTGGCCCGGCATTGCGCCGCGACGGCCTTGGGATTGGTGGGGCTGTTGACGTTGACGCAGGCCGGCGACGCGCCGCAACAGCTGCCCACGTTCTTGACCGTGCAGTCGGCATCGGTGCGGCAGGTGGTATCCACCTGAGCGAGCTTGATCGGCGAGGCCGCCGGACGGGTTGCCGCTTCGGTGGGCGGTGCAATGACACAGCCCATCAGAACCACGGGCGCGATCAGGAACAGAGTGCTCAGACACCAGGACAAGGCACGGGACATGTGGCTGCTCCGATCACGGTAAGTAAGTTTCATGGTAAGTCCTGGCCGCCGCAACTGTGGTCCGCATGCCACCTGACGCGTCGCAGAGTGCCCGGCCGGGTGACGCACTGCGCCATTTGCCGGTCACAACGCGCGCAAGAGCGAGCCGGCCGTAGAAGGGCGCACCGATATGCAGTGCTGAAACGCGCATTGGTCATCGCAATGGCGGGCGCTGTCGCAGGCAATCGCCATCCGCTGGTCGGAGCTGCCGATTTTTGCGACGTCATCATCGATGACGGCGCAGCGCAGAGCTGCAGCGGGTGGCAAGCGCCAGCTGCTGCATGCTTTCGTCGCGGTCAGCGTTGGGCAGCTCGGCGTCCGGCGGGTTGGGGACGAACATGCACAGCACGTCGGCCGGAGTGACCGCTTGTACGTCTTGCTGCGGCTTCGAGCAGCCCGCCAAGCCGATCGAAAGCGAAAAGACGGCTCCGTAGAGTGCTCGCTGGCCTGATTGTGGGAGGCACATGGCGGTGTTCCATTGGAGACAGCGTGCAATCTAGGCCGATGCGCGCGCAGGTCGGTTGCGTCAATTCGCTTCCGCATGCAGCGCTGCGCACCACAGCACGCCGACCAGCAAACAGGCGATCGCGGCCAGCTCCAGTGGCGTAGGCAGCCGCATTTCCCAGGCAAAGCCGTACAGCAGCGCAAACACGGTTTCGAACACGATCATCTGCCCGACCAGGGTCAGCGGCAGCACGCGGCTGGCGCGGTTCCACAAAGCATTGCCGATCACCGACGCCAGGATGCCCAGCAGTAGCGAAACGCCCCAGAAACTGGCCCAGTCGATCGCTGCATGCGCTGCGCTGCCGATCAGCGCCGCCGGCGCCAGCAATGCGGCCAGCGCCCCGGTGACCACGCCGGTCAGCAGCGACCAGTCGCCACCGGACAGGTCGGGACGGCGGCGCAACCAGCGCGCATTGGCGATCGAATATGCCGACCACGAGACCAGTGCACCGATTGCGCACAGCAAGCCGGCGATGCGGGTGAGCCTGTCGCTTGCCTGTTGTCCGGAGTCGTCCTGCACGGTGTCCAGCGCGACCAGCGCCACGCCGATGACGCAGAGCACGCACGGCGCGGCAAGCTGCCGCAATTGCACCGCGCCGGCCGCGCGCGTGCCGATGATGGTGACCACCACCGGCAGCAACCCGATGATCAGCGCCGTGGCCGCGCTACCGGCCCACTGCACGGCGCTGCCTAGCAATATGTAATAAATCAGATTGCCCATCAGGCTCAGACGGACCAGCGCCCACCACTCGGCACGGCCCAGCCGGGCGGCGGTTTGTCGTGCACGCGGTGCCAGCACCAGCGCGGCCACCGCGCCATACGACAGGTAGCGCGCTACCGCCAATTGCAGCGGCGTGAACGCCGACAACAACTGCGGTGCCAGAAACACCAGTCCCCACAACGCGCCCGCACCGATGCCGCAGGCCACGCCCATCATCAGGCGCTCACGCATCGTGCGTCTCCTTCATGCCATGCACTGCAGCGTGCAGTGCGGCGCAGCGTTGATCAAGCTCGCCGATCACGCATGCTCGCTGCCGTGAGGTGGTTGTCTGTGGCGATAAAGGGGTCAACAGTCGTGTGCCCGTAAGCCGCGTACCCAATGCGATCTGGCATTGCTCTCAGCGATCATTCGATTGCCGACGTGGTGCCGGATGATTGGCCGCCGCGTCCACGGGTGGGCGTTGTGGCCCACGGCACCGCAGCGATCAGCCGCCGGATGGCCGAAAGCGGGTTGTTCGAACAAAGTGGGCGAACGATTCCATGCCCACATCCAGAACAGCTGGCAACACTACCGTGCAGCCGCCAGACGGGCGAGGTCGGTACCCGGCGTGGCATGTGCCGCTTCTACACTCCGGTGCTGAGTGCGCCGTCCGCGCCCACCTCACGATTGCTCGCTATGTCTTGTTCGCCGCTCCAAACACGCAGCGACGCCTGCCTTGCAGCAAGCATCGCCGACGTGGCTGCCGCGATCACTTGGCCCAGGTGTCGCGCAAGGTCACGCTGCGGTTGAACACCGGCGTGGCCGCGCTGTGGTCGCGGCGGTCGGCCACGAAATACCCGGTGCGTTCGAACTGAAACGCCTGCTCCGCTGCCGCCTGCGCCGCCGACGGTTCCACATAGCCGTGCACGCTGCGCTTGGACTCGGGGTTGAGGTAGTCGCGGTAGGTCTTGCCGTCGGATTCGTCGTCGGGCTTTTCCACCGAAAACAGACGGTCGTACAGGCGGATTTCCGCTTCCACCGCGTGCACTGCGCTGACCCAATGGATGGTGCCCTTGACCTTGCGGTTCGCGCCTTCCATGCCCGGGCGCGACTCTGGATCCAGCCAGCCGCGCAGCTCGACGATCTGCCCGGCGTCGTTCTTGATCACCTCATCCACGCGCGCGATGCCGGCGCCACGCAGACGGATCTCGCCGCCCGGCACCAGCCGCTTCCAGCCCTTGGGCGGGACTTCGGCAAAATCCTCGCGCTCGATCCACAGCTCGCGCGCGAACGGCACCTCGCGTGTGCCGAAGCTCTCGTCCTTGGGATGATTGGAGAACTGCAGTGTCTCGGTATGGCCGTCGGGCAGGTTGGTCAGCACCAGCTTGAGCGGGTCGATCACCGCCATGCGGCGCGCGGCGGCGGCATCCAGATCGTCGCGCAGGCAGCCTTCCAGTACCGAGAAGTCGATCAGCGAGTTCTGCTTGCTGATGCCCACCCGGTCCACAAACAGCCGCATCGCCGCCGGCGTATAGCCGCGCCGACGCAGGCCTTGCAGCGTGTACATACGCGGGTCGTCCCAGCCATCCACCAACTGTTCTTCCACCAGCGCGGTGAGCTTGCGCTTGCTCATCACCGTGTAGTTGATGTTCAGGCGCGAAAACTCGATCTGGCGTGGCTTGGCGGCTTCGCGCGGCAGGCCCTTGTCCAGCAGCGGCTGCAGCAGCGCTGGATGCCCGGCCAGGTCCACCTTGTCCACGCACCAGTCGTACAACGGGCGGTGGTCTTCGAATTCCAGCGTGCACAGCGAGTGGGTAATGCCTTCCACCGCATCGCCCAGCGAATGCGCAAAGTCGTACATCGGATAGATCGGCCAGGCGTTGCCGGTGTTCTGATGCTCCACATGCTTGATGCGGTACAGCGCCGGGTCGCGCAGGTTGATGTTGCCGCTGGCCATGTCGATCTTGGCGCGCAGCGTGCGTGCGCCATCGGGAAATTCGCCTGCGCGCATGCGGCCGAACAGGTCAAGGTTTTCTTCGACGCTGCGCTCGCGGTACGGCGAATTGCGGCCCGGCTCGGTCAAGGTGCCGCGGTATTCGCGCACCTGCTCTGCACTCAGATCGCAAACGAACGCGTGGCCGTCGCGGATCAGCTTCTGCGCGGCCAGGTAGTACACCTCGAAGTAGTCCGACGCGTGGCGCAGCTGCGCCCATTCGTAGCCCAGCCAGCGCACGTCGTCCTGGATGGCGGCGGCAAACTCGGGGTCTTCCTTGGCCGGGTTGGTATCGTCCAGGCGCAAGTTGCACAGCCCGCCGAACTCGGCTGCCAGGCCGAAGTCCAGACAGATCGCCTTGGCGTGGCCGATGTGCAGGTAGCCATTGGGCTCGGGCGGGAAGCGGGTGCGGATGACCGTGTGCTTGCCGCTGGCCAGGTCCTCGCGAACGATCTGACGGATGAAGTCTTTCTTCTCCGCCGGGGCGGTGGCGTCGGTGGCTGGAATCTCGGACATGCGGGGCATCGGCAATAAGTAAACCGCAAGTTTAGGCGGTGGCACCGGTTAGGGGTAGGCGGCTGGGCGTGTTGCGTGGTCGGCGGGTGTTTTCTGTCGCCGCTCGGCCCATCAGCCGGCCCTGTTGTCCCGGCCACTGGCGCCATCCGGTGGTGCGATGGGCATTCTCCAGGGTCGCAAGGTGTGGCGGGCAGTGATGCGCTTGCGATGCTGCGTGAAAGGCGCTGGCAGCGCCCGATCGTCCACCGCTGGCGGTCGCCGGCCCCGACGCGTACGCTGCGCCGACCCTCTGCAGCGAGCTGCGCATGCCTTTGCCCCGCCTGGTGATCGGCGACAAAACCCTGTCTTCCTGGTCGTTGCGACCGTGGCTGCTATTGCGGCATTTCCAGGTGCCGTTCGAGGAAGTCTGCCTGCCGCTGGACACGCCCGAGTTTCAGTCGCGCATCGCCGGGTATTCGCCCACCCGCAAGGTGCCGGTGCTGTGGGACGACACCCTGCATGTCTGGGATTCGCTGGCGATTTGCGAATACATCAACGAACGCTGGCTCGACGGCCGCGGCTGGCCCGCGGACCTGGCGGTGCGTGCCCAGGCGCGCGCGGCTGCGGCCGAAATGCATTCGGGCTTTGCCGCCCTGCGCACGCAACTGCCGATGGATCTAGCGCGTCCGCCTGGTCCGGCGCAGTGGGATGCGGCGGCCGAGCGCGACATCACCCGTATCCAGGCGTTATGGGCCAGTCTGCGCGCCGAGCACGGCCATGCCGGCAACTTCCTGTGCGGCGAATTCGGCATCGTCGATGCGATGTATGCCCCGGTGGCGCTGCGCTTTGCCAGCTATGGCGTACCGCTGTTCGAGGCCGCCGGCGATTACCTGGCCGCCCTGGATGCGCTGCCGGCGCTGCGCGAATGGCGCAACGGCGCAGAACGCGAACGCGCGGAGCGCGGCTGATGCAGATCGCCTATCGCGCCAGTCACATCATCGATGCGCATCTGGCCAAGCACGCGCTGGAAGATGCCGGCATCACCGCCTTCGTGTTCGGCGAATCGCTGCTGGGTGGCGCCGGCGAATTGCCGGCCTTCGGCGTGCTGCAGGTGTGCGTGGCCGACATCCATCTGAGTCAGGCGCAGACCGTGCTGGCCGAGATCGGCCTGTGCGGCGAGGTCACCCGCGCGCTGTAGCGTTGCAGGAGCGCACCCGGGCGCGATGTGGCGTTTATCGGCAAAGCCCCATCGCGCCCAGGCGCGCTCCTACGACGCGCAGGCATCATTCCGGCTGACGCCATCCTGGCGGCGCGGCCTCTGGCGCAGCCAGCGCGCGCAGGCGTTTGAACAGCACCGTGGTTTCGGCCACGTTCCAGACCCGCAGCGCGACTTCGAAGGTATCCAGCGGCTTGGTCAAGAAGTCCTTGGCGCCCAGGCCCAGGGCGCGATGGCGCGCGCTGCGGCTGGGGTCGGCGGTGAGCACGATCACCGGCAAAAAATGCCCTGGGTCGGAGAGCCGCGCCAGCTGCTCCAGCAGCGCGTAACCGTCCAGCTCGGGCATCTTCAGATCCAGCAGGATCAGGTCCGGCGCGAATGCCGACACCAGCCCCATGACCCGCAGCGGGTCGGTGGTGGCGATGACCTGCTGAAAGCCTTCGCGCTGCAGCAGGTCTTCGAGCAGCCGCACATTGGCCGGCTCGTCGTCGACGATGAGGATGCGGGAGCCCAAAATTTCGTCGCGTGTCATGCCAGCAACCTGTCGATCACGGTGAAGAATTCCGCCACGTCGAGCGGTTTGGTCAGATACGCACGCACGCCCTGATTGCCGACGCGCGCCAGGGTGGCGGTGGTGGCATCGGCGCTGATCACCACCACCGGCACCTGCGCCGTGGCCGGTTGCGCCTGCAACTCGCGCAACAGCTCCTCGCCGTTGCCGTCGCTCAGGTGCAGATCCAGCAGGATCAGATCCGGCACGCCGTGCTGCAGCAAGTCGCGCGCCTGCGCCAGGCTGGCGGCTTCGAGCAACTGCCATTGCGGGCGACGCTCGGTGAGGGTGCGGATCAGCGCCTGGTTGGACGGATTGTCCTCGATGCTCAGCAGCCGGCACACCCCACTGCCGCTGGTGCTGGGCGGCAGCAGGGTGCGAGCCGGCTCGCTGCGTTGCGGCTCGCCCTGCGGCAGCGAGATCCAGAACCGTGCGCCATCGCGGCTGCTGTCCACGCCGATCTGCCCACCCATCGCCTCGATCAAACGCTTGCTCAGTGCCAGGCCCAGACCGGTCCCTTCCACCGCCGAGCGCTCGGCACCCAGTCGCTCGAACGGCGTGAACAAGCGCTCGATCTGCGCCGGCGTCAGCCCCGTGCCCTGGTCGGCCACGGTGATGCGCACCTGTTCGCCATCTGCCTGTGCGGTGACCTGCACCTGGCCGCCGGGGCGATTGAACTTGACCGCGTTCGACAGCAGATTGAGCAGCACCTGACGCAGCCGCTGCGCGTCGGCGCGGACCGTCCACGGCCCTTCGATGGCGGCCGGCTGCAACGCGATGCCGTACTTGTCGGCATCCGGCGCGATCAGGCCCAGCGCTTCGTGCACGGCGGCGCGCACCGAGATGGGTTCCGGGCTCAGATCCAGTTGATCGGCTTCGATCCGCGCGATGTCCAGCAACTCGGTGATCAGCCCCAGCAAGTGCCGGCCGGCGCCCAGGATGTGCTGCAGATGGCGGCGGTGGCCCGGTTCGGGCAGGTCCATTTCCAGCACCTGCGCATAGCCCAGAATCGCGTTGAGCGGCGTACGCAGTTCATGGCTGCTGCGCGAGAGAAATTCGGTTTTCGCGCGGTTGGCGGTTTCTGCCTCGCGCCGTGCCAGTTGCGCTTCGGCCGCGCGTGCGGCCAACAGTTCGCTGGCCTGCGCCAGCCGCTGGCCGACCTGGCCCAACTCATCGCCGGCGCGCGGTTGCGGCGCCAGCGGCAGGCCTTCGCCCAGGCGGTCGGCGTTGGCCGCCAGCGTGCGCAGCCGCCCGGACAAGGCCGAGGCGAACCACGCCACCGCAAACACCGCGCCCAGGCCGCCGAGCATGGCCGCGCTCAGGGTGATGATCAGATTGCGCTGGCGCAGCCCTTGCGCCTTGGCGGTGCGCACTTGCAACTGCGCGGTTTCGTAGTTGCGCAACTCGCGCAGTTCCGCACGCAGGATGTCGAGCTTGTACTTGCCGTCCCAGAGCTGACGGATCTCTTCTTCGCGGCTCAGGTCCGGGGCCAGCAACCGCCGCCAACCCTGCATTTTTTCCGCAAACAGCGGCTTGATGCGCGCAAACCGTTGCGCCTGCACCGGGTCGGTGATGCGTTGCGAGAGCCGTTCGGCCACGCGTTGCAACCGCGGTTCGGCATCGCGGTAAGGGGTAAGGAATTCATCGCGGCGCACCAGGCGATAGCCGCGCACACCTGCTGCGGTTTCGGCCAATAGCGCATGTGCTTCGTACAGATCGCTCAACACTTCCAAGGTTTGGCGCACGTCGTTTTCGGCGGCGATGTTCTGCCGCTCCACGCTGTAGATCGCCATCAGTGCCACGGCCAGCAACAGCAGCGGCAGGGTCACCACCGCCAGGCTCTTGCGGGTGATCGGCCAATCGTTCCAACGCACCGCCAATGCATTCATAGCGCGAGTCCGGCTTGGACCGCGTACACCGCGGCCTGGGTGCGATCTTTTACCTCAAGTTTCTGCAGGATTCGCTCCACATGCACTTTTACCGTGCCGGGAGAAATCCCCAGTTCAGCTGCGAGCGTCGCGTTAGTGAGTCCGCGCGGGAGCAGTGAGAGCACCTGTTTTTCGCGCTTGCTCAGCGCGCTGAGGCGGTCGTCCTGCATCGGTTTGCGCCGACGCGTGGCGATCGGCTTGGCCGGTTCGGCCACCATCGCCGGCAGCAGCAGTGCGAAGGCCTGCAGCGCCTGAACGTCGTCGTTGCCGGGCGCGGGGCGGTTGTCGTTCCAGGCCACGCACAGCATGCCGTGGGTCGTTCCCAGTGCATGGATCGGCACCTTGGCCTCGCGTATGTCGCTGGGGCGCGGCGGCATCAACCAGGCGGCTTCGTGGCCGTCGCCGGCCGCACTGGCACCGGGCGGCAGTGCCCGCCCGCGGCTGGCAAGCACTTGCGCGCGCGGTTCGCGCTGCGCCAGCACAGCACCGTGTTCCAGGCCCAGCAACAGCAGCACGCGGCCAAGCACTGCATCGCAGGCGTGCTCGGGCGTGTTCGCCTGACGCAGCGCCACGGCCGCCTCCCATAACGCCTGCCAACGTGCGCTATCGGAGGCCTCGCGTCGCAAGCTCAGGCGCCAATCGCCAGCATTGGTAGGGGTTTCCATGGGTTCGCTCTAGGCCGATCAGCATATTTGAGTATATGCCAATCGGCAGAATTGTTGGGGCTGCTGGATTTCGATACTGAGCTCGCCCGATGAGGCACCCCACAACAACCCAACGGAGATTTCCCATGCGTCGCACCCTGTTCTCTCTGGCTTTGGCTCTGGCTGCCACCCCGGCGCTGGCCGCCGGCGTGATGCATTACACCGAAAAGGCGGCGCTGCCTGTCGACGGTGAAGCACGTGAAGTCGCCGCGCTGTTCGATACCTGGAACGCCGCGCTGGCGACGGGCAACCCGCACAAGGTGGCCGATCTGTACGCACCCGATGGCGTGCTGCTGCCGACGGTCTCCAACGAAGTGCGTGCCTCGCGCGAGCAGATCGAAAAGTACTTCGAGATGTTCCTGACCAAAAAGCCGCAGGGCGTGGTCAATTACCGCACCGTGCGCGTGCTCGATGACGACAGCGCGGTGGATGCCGGCGTGTACACCTTCACGCTGACCGACGAGGCCGGCAAGAAGAGCAATGTGCAGGCGCGCTACACCTTCGTGTACGAAAAGCGCGACGGCAAGTGGCTGATCATCAACCACCACAGCTCGGCGATGCCGGAAGTGGACACGCGAGCGGCAGTCGCCAAGACCAAGTAAGTGCTGCATCGGCAACGCGCGCCGGCCGGGCAGGCTTGAAAGCTGCTGCGGCCGGCGCCATCCAGCAGGCAATCCTCACGATTGCGGAGTTGCACCATGCTGGGAATCGGCGCCTTCAAACAACGCATGCCACGTCCGGGCGAGGCACTGCCTGGCCGCGAGCAAGCGCTGCCGTTGCATAACACGCACCTGATCAACGGTCACCCGTTGCGCGGGGAATTTACCGGCCTGGCCCAGGTGCAATTCGGGCTTGGTTGCTTCTGGGGCGCAGAACGCAAGTTCTGGAACGTGCCGGGGGTGTACACCACCGCAGTGGGCTATGCCGGCGGTGAGACACCTAATGCGACCTACTCCGAAGTGTGTTCCGGACAGACCGGCCATACCGAAGCGGTGTTGGTGGTGTACGACGAAACGTCGGTGTCGTTTGCGCAGTTGCTGCGCACGTTCTGGGAAAGCCACGACCCCACCCAGGGCATGCAGCAGGGCAACGATGTCGGCACGCAATACCGCTCGGCGATCTATTGCACGACGCAGGCGCAATACGATGCGGCACTCGCCAGCCGCGACGCCTATCAGCAGCAGCTGGATGCTGCAGGGTATGGCGCAATCACCACGGAGATCCGTTTCCCGGCGCCCACGTTCTACTACGCCGAAGACGATCACCAGCAGTATCTCGCCAAGCACCCCAATGGCTATTGCGGGCTTGGCGGCACGGGAGTGAGCTGCCCGATCGGGCTGGATGCCTGACGGAAAGGCGGGCCGGATTGAAACGCTGACAACCACGTGATCGTGGCAGCGTGCCGATGGCCAACAGTGACCGGCAGCGTTATCACGATCAGGCGCGCATGGGAGTGCATGCCAGGCAACTTGAATGGCTGCGTCGGAGACGGCGTGGCCATCTTTTTTTGTGTGGCGTGCGCAAGGCGCGCCGCCACTACCATGTGTGCCTGATAGGCGAACTGGCCCAGCGGATCATTGCAGCCAATTGCTGCAATGCGTCGGTGCGGCGAATCGCAGCAGTCATTGCATGCAGCCAATGCGCTAGGCGTGCTTGAGTCCGTTGGATCAGACGAATTCGCCGGCAAACATGCCGCGCAGCTGCGCGAGCGTCTCGGTGCGTTCGGGATGCAGCAAACGCATGCAGGCCAGCGCAAAGCCGACCGGGCTGGTGCCTGGTGCGGTAATCACGCTGTCGGCGGTAACGACTTTTTCGTGGCGATACTGTGCGGCGCCGGCATACGGCACCACGTGTTCCTGCAAGAATGCCAGCGTGTTGCTGGTATGTGCGCGGTCGTCGAGCAGGCCGGCATAGGCCAGCGCGATGGTGGCGCCGCAGATCGCCGCGACCGGACGCTGGTGTTGCACGCGCTCCACCAACAGACCACTCAAGCCGGGGATTTCCCCCGCCTGCCAGCGCTCGCTGCCGGGCAATATCCACAGGTCGGCATCCAGCGGCGCCAGATCCGAAAGCGCAAATTCCGGAGTGATGCGCAGACCGCCGATGGACTGCACCGGCTGGCCATCGATGCTGGCAATGACCACCTGATCGCCAAACCATTCGCGCGCCGCTGGCAGCACCACACCGATTTCCCAATCGGCCACGCCGTCGACCATCACCACTGCAATGTTTGCCATTGTCCGCTACGCCAGTTGAGGTACCCGGATTCTAGGCAGTGCGCGCGCGGCGATTGTAAGCAGGGTGTGCAGACAGACAGGCGGGCGGCCGGATCGCGATCTGATCCATCGGCTGCTCGAACGGAGGTTGCCTGCGCGATGCGCGGGGCGGTGGAGGATGGCAACGATCTGCGAGACACGCGGTGTCGATCGGATCCGTCGCGTTACCTGCTTTAACTCGATACACAGCGTGTACCAGCGTCAGAGAGGTGCGCGACGCAGCGGCAGTGGCTTGCGCGTTGCGGGCCGTCGTGTCCGCGCAGGCTTGAACACCGCAGTGCGATCCCCGCTGCACGTCGGAAATGACAACGCCCGCAGCATCGGCTGCAGGCGTTGTTGGTCGCGCTTGTACGCTAAGACGATCAGCCGGCCAGCTTGTCGGCGATGGTCTTGCGCAGGGCCTGCAGATCCTTGGCGAAGGTGTCGATGCCGCTGGCCAGCTTTTCGGTGGCCATCGGGTCGGCGGCCAGGTCGGTGGCGAAGCTGTCGCTGTTGATCGGGGTGATCTGCGCATTGTCGGCCTTGGCCGGCGAGAGCTTGCGCGGCAACTCGCCGTGTTCGGCGTCGAGCTTTTCCAACAGGTCCGGCGAGATGGTCAGGCGGTCGCAGCCGGCCAGCGCTTCGATCTGCGCCGTAGAGCGGAACGAGGCGCCCATCACCACGGTGGACGAGCCGCGCCGCTTGAATTCGTCGTAGACGGTGCGCACGAACACCACGCCCGGATCTTCGTCGATGCTGGCCGGGGTCTGGCCTTGCGCGACGTAGTAATCCAGGATGCGGCCCACGAACGGAGAGATCAGGAACACGCCGGCTTCTGCGCAGGCCAGCGCCTGGGAGCGGTTGAAGATCAGGGTGAGGTTGCAGTCGATGCCTTCGCGTTGCAGCTGACGGGCGGCTTCGATGCCTTCCCAGGTCGCTGCGATCTTGATCAGGATCTTGTCCTTGGACACGCCACGTTCGGCGTACATCGCAATGAACTTGCGCGCCTTGGCGATGGTGGCTTCGGTGTCGTGGGCCAGGTCGGCGTCCACTTCGGTGGACACGCGCCCCGGCACCAGTTCGGCCAGCTTGACGCCCACGCCGATGGTCAGGCGGTCGGCGACCTCGTGGATGGTGGCAGTGCGATCGTCGCCGCCGTGCTCGCGGCCCCAGGCCAGTTCGCGCTCGATCAGGTCGGCATAGACCGGCAGGTCCAGCGCCTTTTTGACCAGGGTAGGATTGGTGGTGCAGTCGACCGGCTTCAGGCGCTTGATCGCGTCGTAATCGCCGGTGTCGGCAACGACCACAGACAGGTCGCGCAGTTGGGCAAGCTTGGAGGGGGATGCAGTCATGCGGGTTCTCTCGAATCGTGGAACGGGTCGGGGATGACACAGCGCGTTACGTTAGCGCGCCGCGCGCTGGAAGTCGCCCGCAGCAGCGGGTTGATCGTGCACTGCGGTCACGCGCAGGCGCAGGTCGCGCCCGTCAGGCGTGCGCCAGTCGATGCTCTGGCCAACCGACAGGCCGAGCAGCGCACTGCCGACCGGCGCGAGCACCGAGATGCGGCTGTGCTGGACATCGGCCTCATGCGGGTACACGAGGGTAAGCGTATGCCGTTCGCCGTGCAGCTGGTCTTCGCATTCGATGCGCGAGTGCATGGTGACGACATCGCCGGGAATCTGGTCGGGCGGCAGCACGCGTGCGCGGCCCAGTTCGTCGCTCAGCGCAGTGGCGGCGGGATGCTTGTTGAACGCGGGGGAATCGAGCAAGGCCTCAAGCCGGGCGAGGTCGTGGCTGGAGACAAGGATCGATGGCGGCAAGCCGCTGTGATGTTGCGAAGTCATGGCACTCTCCTGACGAATACGGCTCGCCAACATGGCAAGCGGCACCGACAAGATGAGGGCGCCGTTGGCCGATCCCAATACATGCTGCCCGGCGGAAACGTGCGGTGACTTGTCTCAGGCCGACGCGGTTCTTTTTTCAAGCCACTGGCGTTAACGAGGCGATCAAGCGAGCGCGGTGAGCGAATTCCAGGGCGCAGATGGCCGGATCGAACGCCGCGCATGTACGCCACCAGACGGAAGTGGCTGCACAGATGAATCTGCAGAGGTACAAAAACAGCAGCTGAAGAAAAACCAAAGGCGCCGCTTCCGCGCCGCCAATGTGTGTTGTCTACGAATGTCGCGCGAAGCGACCACATCCGTGAAACGCTTTTACGATTCCCGATTCCCGATTCCCTAAGCCGCAACCGCCTTGGGGCCGGTCGCAGGTTGATCCAGCGTAAACAGGCTGTCCGGCAATTCCTTGAACAACTGCGACAACTGCTCCAGGAAAGCAGTCATGGCCGAGCTGCGACGCCAGGCCATGGCAATGCGACGGCTGGGTTGCTTGTCTTCGCGGAAGCGGATCAGGCGGATGTTTTCCGACCGGGCCACCGGCGGTTTGACTGCCAGCAGCGGCAGCAGGGTGACGCCGACATTGGCGGCCACCATCTGACGCAGGGTCTCAAGACTGGTGGCCTGGAATTCCGACTTTTCCAGCGCACCGGCCAGATGGCAGACATCCAGCGCCTGTTCGCGCAGGCAGTGGCCGTCTTCCAGCAACAACAGGCGCTGTTCGGACAGATCGTCCAGCGTCATGCTGTCGTGGCGCGACAGCGGGTGGCCCTCCGGCACCGCCAGCACGAAGGGTTCTTCGAACAGAAATTCGGCATGCAACTGGTCGTCCTGCAACGGTAGCGCCAGCAGCGCCGCATCCAGGCGGCCCTCGCGCAGCTGGTGTATCAGCTGATCGCTTTTTTCTTCGATCAACAGCAGCTCCAGGCGCGGGAAGCGCTCGCGGATGCGCGGCACCACATGCGGCAACAGATACGGCGCCAGCGTGGGGAAGATGCCCAGCCGCACGGTGCCCGCCTCCGGGTCCTGGCTGCGGCGTGCGGCTTCCTTCATCTGTTCCACTTCGGCAACGATGCCGCGCGCGCGCATCGCCGCTTCGCGGCCGGCCGGCGTCAACATCACCTTGCGTGGTGCGCGTTCCACCAGCGGCACACCCAGCTCGTCTTCGAGTTTCTTGATCTGGGTGGACAGCGTCGGTTGACTGACAAAACACGCCGTCGCGGCGCGGCCGAAATGCTTGTGGTCAGCCAGGGCTACCAGATATTTCAGGTCACGCAGATTCATGTGCAGCAGCCCTCAAGGCGGTGACGGTTAACGACTGACGCGTGATCCAGCTTAGCGCCCGGCATGGCCGGGCGATGGCTGCGCTTGCGCTTACGCGGCTTGCGCAACGTTTTCGGCGCTGACCGGTGCGCTGGAGCGGATCAGGTGATCGAATGCGCTCAGTGCGGCCTTGGAGCCTTCGCCCATTGCGATCACGATCTGCTTGTACGGCACCGTGGTGGCATCGCCTGCCGCAAACACGCCGGGCACGCTGGTCTGGCCGCGGTCGTCGACGATGATCTCGCCGCGCGACGACAGCTCGACCGTGCCGCGCAGGAACTCTGTGTTGGGCAGCAGGCCGATCTGCACGAACACACCTTCCAGATCGATGTGCTGGATATCGCCGCCGGTGCGGTCCTTGTAGACCAGGCCGGTGACCTTCTGCCCGTCGCCCAGCACTTCGGTGGTCTGCGCGCTGGTGATGATGCGCACGTTGTGCAGGCTGCGTAGCTTGCGCTGCAGCACTTCATCGGCGCGCAGCTTGTCGTCGAATTCCACCAGCGTGACATGCGCCACGATGCCGGCCAGATCGATCGCCGCTTCCACGCCCGAATTGCCGCCGCCGATCACCGCCACGCGCTTGCCCTTGAACAGCGGGCCATCGCAGTGCGGGCAATAGGCCACGCCCTTGTTCTTGTATTGATCTTCGCCCGGCACGTTCATCTGCCTCCAGCGCGCACCGGTGGACAGGATCACGGTCTTGCTCTTGAGCGAGGCGCCATTGGCCAGCTTGATCTCGATCAGGCCGTCGGCACCGGCCGGGATCAGCTGCTCGGCGCGCTGCAGATTCATGATGTCCACATCGTATTGACGCACGTGCTGTTCGAGCGCGGCGGCCATCTTCGGGCCTTCGGTTTCCGGCACGGAGATGAAATTTTCAATCGACATGGTGTCCAGCACCTGCCCACCGAAACGCTCGGCGGCCACACCGGTGCGGATGCCCTTGCGCGCGGCATACACCGCCGCTGCCGAGCCTGCCGGGCCACCGCCGACCACCAGCACGTCGAAGGCCTCCTTGGCGGCGATCTTGGCAGCGTCGCGCTTGGCGGCGTTGGTGTCGAGCTTGGCGACGATCTGCTCCAGCGTCATGCGGCCCTGGTCGAACAGCTCGCCGTTCAAGTAGACGGTGGGCACCGACATGATCTGGCGGGTTTCGACCTCGTCCTGGAACCATGCGCCATCGATGGCGACATGCTTGATGCGCGGGTTGAGCACGGCCGCCAGATTCAGCGCCTGCACCACGTCCGGGCAGTTCTGGCAAGACAGCGAAAAATAGGTTTCGAACTGGTAGTCGCCATCCAGATGCTGCACCTGCTCGATCAGCTCGGCGGTGGCCTTGGACGGATGGCCGCCGACCTGCAGCAGCGCCAGCACCAGCGAGGTGAACTCGTGGCCCATCGGCAGGCCGGCAAACCGCAGCGAGATATCCTGGCCCGGGGTGGTCAGCGCGAACGACGGCTTGCGCTGGTTATCGTCGCGGTGGACGTCCAGGCTGATCTTGTCCGACAGCAGCACCAGGTCTTCGAGTAGGTCGAGCATTTCGCGCGAGCCGGTGCTGTCGTCGATCGACGCATGGATCTGGATCGGGCGCGTCACCCGTTCCAGGTAGGCGGTCAGCTGGGTCTTGAGATTGGCATCCAACATGGAAAACTCCTGGGAATGGGCAAGGGGAGGGCGTGGCGTCGCTGCCGCAGGGCAGGCCGCCGGGGAAGGAAGGAGGTGAACCGCAGCCGGCGCGAGGTCGGGATGCGTGCTGGCGATGGCTGGCGGGCAGCCCGGCACCGGCTCCGGTTCACCCCCGGCCCGATGGACCGGGCCAGGGATGCGCGGCGGCTTAGATCTTGCCGACCAGGTCCAGCGACGGAGCCAGGGTC
The DNA here is from genome assembly GCF_041475665.2 of Xanthomonas sp. NCPPB 4467. Taxonomy (NCBI): domain Bacteria; kingdom Pseudomonadati; phylum Pseudomonadota; class Gammaproteobacteria; order Lysobacterales; family Lysobacteraceae; genus Xanthomonas; species Xanthomonas sp. NCPPB 4467. The sequence goes on from NZ_CM191260.1 coordinate 1,223,919, forward strand.
TTGGCGCCTTCCTTCCACTTGGCCGGGCAGACCTGGCCAGGGTTGTTGGCCACGAACTGTGCTGCGGTCAGCTTGCGCAGCGTCTCGGTGACGTCGCGGGCGATCGAGTTGTCGTGGATTTCCAGGGTCTTGATCACGCCTTCCGGATTGATGATGAAGGTGCCGCGCAGGGCCAGGCCTTCTTCTTCAATGTGCACGCCAAAGGCGCGGGTCAGCTTGTGGGCCGGGTCGCCGATCAGCGGGAACTTCGCCTTGCCCACGGCCGGCGAGGTCTCGTGCCACACCTTGTGCGAGAAATGCGTGTCGGTGGTGACGATGTACACCTCGGCGCCAGCCTTCTGGAACGCGGCATAGTTGTCGGCGGCGTCTTCCACTTCGGTCGGGCAATTGAAGGTGAATGCAGCCGGCATGAAGATCAGCACCGACCACTTGCCCTTCAGGCTGGCCTCGGTGACTTCGATGAAGTTGCCGTTGTGGTACGCATTCGCCTTGAACGGCTGGACCTGGGTGTTGATGAGAGACATTGAGTTTCCTCGTGCGATGAAAGGGGGGCGGGGGATGGAACAGTGGCCATGGTAGGCAGGATCGATAGATATCTCAAATCGATTGATGGAATTGCATAGATAGGTTTTGGCTATCGATTTTGCAGACGGCATCTGGCGCTGCGGGTAGGCCGTTCCATCTCCGATAATGGTCGGCCGATGTTTCGCACAAGTGAATGATTCGTATGAGCGACGATCCTGCAGGCATCCCCGCCGAACAGCTGCTGCGGCAGGCCGCGCTGCGGATCGAGCGTGCCGATGCCGAGCCGCTGCTGCTGCATGCACTGGGCCGCGACCGCGCCTGGCTCTTCGCGCACGGCCGCGACCCGGTGCCGCCGACCGTCGCGCAGGCCTTCGACGCCTTGGTGCAGCGGCGGCAGGCGGGCGAGCCCGTGGCCTACCTGACCGGTTCGCGCGGGTTCTGGACCCTGGACCTGGCCGTCTCCACGGCCACGCTGATTCCGCGTGCCGACACCGAAGCGTTGGTCGAGCTGGCGCTGGAACGGCTGGACCAGGCGCCCGGCCGGCGCGTGGCCGATCTTGGTACCGGCAGCGGCGCGATCGCGCTGGCGATCGCCAGCGAGCGGCCGCAGGCGCAGGTGATCGCCACCGACGCCAGCGCGGCCGCGCTCGCCATCGCCCAGCGCAACGCCGACAGTCACCGCCTATCGAACGTGCACTGCCGCCACGGCAGCTGGTTCGCGCCGCTGGCCGGCGAGCGCTTCGATCTGATCGCCAGCAATCCGCCGTATATCGCAGCCGGCGACCCGCATCTTGCGCAGGGCGATCTGCGCCACGAGCCGGCCAGCGCGCTGGCATCGGGCAGCGACGGGCTGGACGACATTCGCTTGATCGTGGCCGATGCGCCCGGCCATCTGCGCGCAGGCGGCTGGTTGCTGCTGGAGCATGGCTGGGATCAGGGCGCGGCCGTGGCCGAGTTGCTGCGCACGCGCGGGTTTACGCAGGTGGCCACGCATCAGGATCTGGAACAGCGCGATCGTGTGACGTTGGGCTGCTGGGAGGAGGGGACTATGCGGTGATGCTGGTGGATGACGCAGCGTTGGTGGTCACGCCGGCATTGCGCGCCGGCCTGCGCAGTCACACCTCGCCACGGGAAGACGCAGCCGTCGGCTCCATCGTCGATCGCTACAATGCGGGTTTTCGCCCAGGACCGACGCATGCGCACGCTCTATCCCGAGATCACGCCCTACGAACAGAGCAGTCTGAAGGTCGACGACCGCCACACGCTGTACTTCGAACAGTGCGGCAACCCGCAGGGCAAGCCGGTGGTAATGCTGCACGGCGGCCCGGGCGGCGGCTGCAACGCCAAAATGCGGCGCTTCCACGACCCGGCCAAGTACCGCATCGTGCTGTTCGATCAGCGCGGTTCCGGCCGGTCCACCCCGCATGCCGATCTCACCGACAACACCACCTGGGATCTGGTCGCCGACATCGAGCGCTTGCGCACGCAGTTGGGCATCGACCGCTGGCAGGTGTTCGGCGGCAGCTGGGGCTCGACGCTGGCCTTGGCGTATGCGCAAACCCACCCGCAGCAGGTCACCGAACTGGTGCTGCGCGGCATCTTTTTGCTGCGTCGTTTCGAGTTGGACTGGTTCTATCAGGAAGGCGCCAGCCGGCTGTTCCCGGATGCATGGGAGCACTACATCAACGCCATCCCGGCCGACGAACGCGGCGATCTGGTCGCCGCCTTCCATCGCCGCCTGACCAGCGACGACGAGGCCACGCGCCTGGCCGCCGCCAAGGCCTGGAGCGTGTGGGAAGGCGCCACCAGCTTTTTGCATGTGGACGAAGACTTCGTTACCGGGCATGAAGACGCGCACTTTGCGTTGGCCTTCGCCCGTATCGAAAACCACTACTTCGTCAACAAGGGCTTCTTCGAGGTGGAAGGCCAGTTGTTGCGCGATGCGCACCGCATTGCCGACATCCCCGGCGTGATCGTGCATGGCCGCTACGATGTGGTGTGCCCACTGCAAAGCGCCTGGGACCTGCACAAGGTCTGGCCGAAGGCGCAGCTGCAGATCAGCCCGGCATCGGGACATTCGGCCTTCGAGCCGGAAAATGTCGATGCACTGGTGCGCGCGACCGACGGGTTCGTTTGAGCGACGCCGTCGGGCACAGGCGAGTGATGCGCCCGGTCACACGAGCGCATGACCCGTAGGAGCGTGCCTGCGCGCGATGAGGCGTGATCGACAACGCTTCCTCGCGCGCAGGCACGCTCCTACGGTGGTTGTCGTTTCAGCGTGGTAACAGCGCCTGGGCCAGCGGCGGCAGGATGCGCGCCAATCGATCTGCCCATGCCTGTTGCCCGGTGGCGTCGCCGATCAGGTCCTGGCGGATTTCCAGTTCCACATGCAGCAGGCCGCGGCCTTCGCCGTATACCGGGATGGCGTAGTCGGTGGCATCGCTTACCGCGTACGGTTGATTGTCGCCAACCACCAGGTCCGGTTCTGCGCGCAACGCATCCAGCAAGCGATGCGCCAGCCGCGCGTCTCGGTGGTACAGCACGCCGGCATGCCAGGGCCGCGCGTTGCCGGCCATCACCGGGGTGAAGCTGTGCATCGACACCAGCAGCGTCGGTTGGGCGCGCTGCGCGCGTGCATCCAGTTCGGCCGCAATGCGTGCGTGGTAAGGCGCGAAGATTGCATCGATACGTTGCTGGCGATCGGCGGCGGTCAACGCCAGGTTGCCGGGAATGGATGTGCCGTCGCTGATCTCCGGCATTCGGCTGGCCGCGCCATCTGGCCGGTTGCAGTCGATCACCAGACGCGAATAGGTCTGGGTGATGGCGATCGCATCCAGCGCCTCGGCCAGCAGACGTGTGACCTGTGCGATGCCGATATCCCAGCCGATATGGCGATCCAGCTCCTGTTGCGGCAGGCCCAGATTGGCCAGCCGTGCGGGCACGCGCTGGCCGGCGTGATCGGCGATCAACAGCCACGGCGATGCCGCCTGCGCGTTGTGCACGGTGAACGCTGGCGGATCCTCGGGGCCAAGCAAGTGACCGGCAGCGGCATCAACCACGCGGCGTGCCATCCAGTGCGTGATCGACCAGATACAGCCCGGCCCACAACTTTGGATCCATCTGATAGCCCTCGGCCATCTTCTGCACCAGCCACGCGCCGACCTGCGCGCGCGGGATTTCGTGCACGGTGATGTCTTCGCTGGCATCGCCGCCGCCGGCGCCGACCTTGCGCAACCCGGTGGCGCGCACGAAGGCGATCTTCTCGCTGCTGGCGCCGGCCGAAGTGGGGCCGATCATCAGTATCTCGGCGTGTTCGGCGGTCCAGCCGGTTTCTTCTTCCAGTTCGCGGATCGCCGACAGCTCGATGGATTCATCGGCATGCACATCGCCCACCAGCCCGGCCGGCATTTCGATGGTGCGCGCCTGCAGCGGTACGCGAAATTGTTCGACGAACAACATCGCATCGTCCGGCGTCACCGCCACGATGATCGCGGCCAGGCCGCCGGCGTGCACGCGCTCGGAATATTCCCAGGTGCCACGTACGACCATGCGCTGGTACTTGCCTTCGTAAACCACGGTGGGCGGGGTGTCGTGTCGGTTCATGGGTAGGTGCCTTGAGACAGGGAAGCGGGAGGGGGCGGCAGCGCGGCGCCGTCGCACACGGCCAGCAGGCGTCGGCGCGTGAGCGGTCCGAAGCGCAGGCTGTCGCACAAGCCGATCAGCATGTCCGCATCGGCCGGTGCACGCGTGAAGCCGGCGTCGGTCAGGTCGAGCGGTGCATCCAGCGCGATGGTGGTGAGCTGGCGCCACAGCAGCGCATGGTCGCGCTGTTCGCGCAGCCGCACGGCCATTTGCGCGGCGCCGCGCAAGCGCAGGAACGGGATCTCGTCGATGCGCTCCAGCAAGGCATCCAGGCTGCCGAAATGCGCCAGCAGCACGGCTGCCGATTTGGCGCCGATGCCGGTGATGCCGGGAATGTTGTCGATCGCATCGCCGCACAGCGCCAGATAGTCGGCAATCTGATGCGCATGCACGCCATGGCGCGCCTTCACCCCATCCATGCCCCAGCGCAGATTGCGCGCGTAATCCCACTGTTCGTCGTGCTCGAACAGCAACTGCGACAGATCCTTGTCGGCCGACACGATCACCCCGCGCAAGCCTTGCGCGCGCACGCTGTGCAAGGCGCTGCCGATCAGATCGTCGGCCTCGTACTCACGGTGCGCCAGCACGCTCAGGCCCAGTGCCGCGCACAGTGCCTTGCAATGCGCAAACTGGCGCCGCAATGCATCCGGTGCCGGCTCGCGGTTGCCCTTGTAGGCCGGGTAGATGGCATGCCGAAAGCAGCTGTCCAACGCTTCGTCGAAGGCGATGGTGATGTACTGCGGGCGCTCGCGTTCCAGCAGGTCCAGCAGAAACCGCGCAAAGCCGTGCACCGCATTGGTCGGCCAGCCTTGCGCGTCCTGAAACTCGTCCGGGATCGAATGCCAGGCGCGAAACACGTACAGGCTGGCATCGATCAGATACAGCGGCTCCGGGCGCGGACCGCCCGGCAGCGCCGCGGCAATGGCACCCGGCAGCGTGCTCACGGGGTCCAGTCGCGCAATAAGGCGCGCGGGTCCGGACGCTCGCGCTCGGGCACCTGCATGCGCGGCGTGCCGATATGGATGAAGCCGGCAATGCGCTCGTTTTCGCCCAGGCCCAGGTAGCCGGTCACGGCCGGGTCGTAGGCCATCCAGGCGGTCAGCCACTGCGCGCCGAAACCATGCGCCTGCGCGGCCTGCAGCAATGCAAAACACACACAGCCGGCGGTGAGCAGTTGTTCCTGCTCGGGCACCTTGTGCTCCGGGCGCAGCGCGGCGATGACCACGATCACCAGCGGTGCGTCGCTGAAGCGCTTGCGGTCTTTTTCGACTACGGCTGGCGGCGCCAGCGGATCGGCGGCCTGGGTGCGGTCGGCCAGAAAGTCGCCCAAGGCATGCCGCGCGTCGCCGCTGATGCGCAGGAAACGGAACGGCACCAGCTTGCCGTGGTCGGGCACGCGCACGGCCGATGTCAGCATGCGCAGCAAGGTGTCTTCATCCGGCCCGGGCTCACCCAGTTGTTTGGAGGGGACCGAACGACGCGCGTCCAGCGCTTGTAGCGAATACGGTGCGTGCATGATTTGCGGTTCTGGGCAACGGATATCCCAATTATAGACGGGCTCTTCCCGATGCCTGTCGCATGCTGGCCGGCCAGGCGATGCCTGCCGTCATAGCATCGCTCCTTCCTGCCCGCATTGCCGCGCAGGTGCTGGCAGAGCGGCTGGCACACGGATCGCTGCCGGCGGTGGTGGAGCACTTTCTCAGCCGTGTCTGGCGTCCGAGCGTGCAACAGGTTGCGTTGCGCGTCGATGCCGGCCCGGCCCTGGACGCTGCCATTGCAGTGGGCGACGCCGTGTTGGCGCAGCTGACGCCTGCACGCGGCGATACCGCGCTGGACGCGCGGCGGGCGGCGCTGCTGGAGGCCTTGCCCTGGCCGGCATTGGGCCGCGCGAGGCCGAGTCATGATGGGTCTGGCTGGACTGGCTGCGTCTGCATCGCGAAGAAGACGCCTTCTACAGCGCGATGCAGGGCGTGGTCGACGGGCTGGACGCGGCAGCCAACCTGAAGCCTTAACCCCCGCAGGCGTATAAGGACCAACGGCAGGCTCCACCACGGCGTTGCGAGCTAGGATGTCGGCTTGACACGCAAACCCTGGGCGGTCACGAGTAAAGTGAGAGTTGCGTCACACTTAACGAACGAGCGAAACGCCTACCATGCGAGGGCGGAATTTGGGGCCGCGTCGGTTTTTCCTCGTTTGAATATTTTCACGCCTGCAGAGGCGGGGAGCCTTTGCGCATGACTTTTCAGCCCAGTCCGTCGGGACACCCGGGCCGTGACCAACGCTTGCTCGAGCAGGCGCACGACGCGTTTGTGCCCGCGCTGGTGCAGGTGTTTGCAGCTGCAGTCGCACATTTCGATGATGTGCTGTTCGATCGCGCCGAATCCGCTGGCGCGTCACAGTTGCTGTTTCTCGATGGCATGCGCGAGCTGCGCCGCAAGCGCGAGGACGTGACCACCCAATTCCGCCAACAGCTGGAAGATGGCTGGCAGGCGTTGTTGCTCGGCACGCCGTTGTCGGCCGAAGTGGTACTGGCCGGCGACATGGGCACCGGCCCGCTCAGTCTGGTGCCCGAGCATGTCCTCGAATCGCGCTTGGCAGTGCGCAACCTTGCCACCGTGCTGCTGCGCGATTTCAAGCAGGTGCTGGCGCGTGTCGACCGCCGCCTGGGCTGGATTGCCGGCGGCCTGGAACTAGTGGCCGACACCAATCCGTTCGGTCCGGAACATCTGGGCGTGGCGATCCACGAAGCGTTCGCCACCTGCGATCTGGCGCCGGAAGTGCGCCTGGTCGTGATCAAACTGTGCGAGCGCGACCTGGCCGAACCGATCGGCAAGTTGTACGCGCGCCTGGACGAAACCCTGGCCAAGGCTGGCGTGATGCCGGAGATTTCGCAGCCCAAGCGCCCGCCGCCGCGCATGCAGCCACGCGGGCAGACGCCCGAAGCGCGCACGCAGGCCGACGCTTATGGCGGCAATGCCGAGATGGGCGGCGACGATCAGAACGACCAATACGCGCCAGCCTGGGCCAATCGCTTCCTGGACCGCTGGGCGCATAGTCGCGGCCGCATGCAGGCCGCGGCGCAACGCGGCGATGCCGATGGTGGCGGCGCTGGCGGCATGGAAGGCGAGGCCGATCATCCGGGTGGCAGCCAGGGCATGCTGCTGGATGCGCTGCATGAGCTGTTGCAGCAGACCCGTAGCGTGCGCGACAGCGCAGCCTCGGCCGCGTCGGTGGCGGTGGGCCAGCAACGCCCGCTGAGCCAGCGCGAAATGATGTCGGTGTTGTCGTTGTTGCAGGCCACGCCCAGCGCAACGCTGCAGGCGGCCATCGGCGACGACAACGAATCGCTTGCGCAGCGCCTGAAGAACGAAGTGCTCAACAGCGCCACGCGTCTGGGCGTGGACCCGGCCACCGCACGGCTGGATCCGATGGACGAGGATGCGATCGACCTGGTCGGCATGCTGTTCGACGTGATGCTGGACGAGCGCGATCTGGAAAACCGCTCGCGCGAGATGATCGGCCGGCTGGTGGTGCCCTTCGTCAAGGTGGCGCTGCTGGACCGCAAGATGTTCGTGCAAAAGACCCACCCGGCACGGCGCCTGCTCAACTCGCTGGCCGAGGCCTGCGAGGGCAATAACGGCGATAGCGCCGCCGAGCGCGTGCTGATGGGCAAGGTCGAAGAAATCGTCGACCGCCTGGTGGCCGAATTCAACGAGAATCTGGCGATCTTCCTGACCCTGGAAGAAGAGTTCCGCGATTTCCTGTCGCAGCACCGCCGCCGTGTGGAAATTGCCGAACGCCGCGCCACCGAAACCCAGCGCGGCCAGGAAAAACTGGAGCTGGCGCGTAACCGCGCGCTGGCGGAGCTGGAGCAGCGCGTGCTGGCCGGTGCGCCGTTGCCCAAGGCAGTGGAAGACTTCCTGCGCCAGCCGTGGCTGCATCACCTGACCATGGCGATCCTGCGCGACGGCGACGAAGGTCCCGGCACGGTCGAGGCATTGGCGCTAGCCGATGGCGTGCTGGAAGAACTGAGCGAGGCGCGCCGCCACATCATCGGCAAGCCGTGGCTGCAGGTCTGGCAACCGGCGCTGCATCGCGTGTTCGCCAGCGTTGGCCTGCATGGCGACGCGGTGGTGGTAGCGATCACGGCATTGCACGACACCTTGCAAGCCATCGCCGAGGCACGCCCGGAGCTGGAAAAAGCCTTGCCGGAACTGCCGCAGGTCAACCTGCCGCCGCCAGCGGCCGAAAGCGTCAGCGTGGTGTTGGGTGCCGAAGCGGTGGCGCAGAGCATCGACAGTGCCGACGCCGAACGGTTCCGTGCGATGGACATCGGCACCTGGCTGGATTTCGTCGACAAGGACGGCAAGGTGCAGGCTGGCAAGCTGTCGTGGGTCAGCCCGATCTCGCAGCGGCTATTGTTCGTCAACCGCCGCGGTGTGCGTTTCTGCGTCGCCTCGCCGGAAGAATTGGCGGTGATGGTGCGGCTGGGTCGCCTGCGCGAACACATCAACGATGGCGCGTTCGACAGTGCGATGCAGGGCGTGATCGACCGGCTGGATCCGCTGCACAACAGCGGCACGGTGCACTGAGCGATTGCATGGACTGCGCGGCGATTTCGCTGCGCCGCGGAGGCCGTGTCGCTGTCTTCGGCGAGCGTGCGTTCGAGAGTGGATATGCGTCGCTGGCGCGGCCATCGCGAGGGTCTTGCCGGGTCGGCGTTCGGACTCCTAGAGCCGTTGGGCTCCTGCGGCAGACGCCGGATGTTCGCGGCGTCGTGGCGGTTCGGATGGCCACGCGACTCTTTCGAAGTGACTCATCGGCAGGCGCGGAATCATTGCAGCAGCAAACGCTGCGTGTGCTGTCTTATCGCGCAATACGTGAGCGCTGCATTTGCGATCGGATTGTGCAGCACGCTTAGAGCGGCTAACAAAACGTAGCGAGCAGTCGCCAGGTGGGTGCGGACGGTGCGGAGGAACCGGGGTGCACGCGTGGTACATGCCGCACCGAGCACCGGCCGCGCCCGTTTGTCGGCCGCTCTTAACCGATGCAGTTGCCTTGATCCTCGCACTCCGGCAGCCACGCCTGCGATGACCGCATCCCGGAGCGCGGTCTTCAGCCCGATGCCGGGCCAATGAACTCCAGCGCCCGCGCGATCACCGAGGCGTGATCGACCATACGGTTATGGCCCAGTCCTTCGGTACTGAACAGCTGCGCGCCTGGCCACAGTGCGGCAAAACGCGCGCCTTCTTCCCACGGCGTCTCGCGGTCGCGGCGGTCGTGGATGATCAGCGCCGGGCGATCGAAGTGCGGCAGGTACGCGGTGGCATCGAAGTCGGCAAAACGCTTGCCGGTAATCTGGATCAGCCAGTTTTCGAACGGTACGAATGCGCCGGGTGCGATACCGAACGCGCGGAACTGACGTTGCGCGCTGGCGGCCGGCGCCAGCAGCGGGGCGATCAACACATAACGGGACGGACGCCATGCCGGGGCGTCGGCAAACACCACCGATGCCGCCCCCAGCGAGTGGCCGATGAACACCGCAGGGCGGCCGAAGCGCTCGCCGATCTGGCGCAGCATCTTCACGAAATGCGGCATGTTGCTGATCTTGCCGCTGCTCAGGCCATGTGCCGCCTGATCGAACGCGAGCACTGCATAGCCACGTGCGCGCAGCTGCGGTACCCAGGCCGCAAAGCGCAGCCCGTAGCTGGCCCAGCCATGCGACAGCAGCACATACGGCTGCTGCGCGGGGTCGCCCCATTGATAGACGGCGATGTCGATGCCGTCGATGCGCAGGGTTTGCTGCTGCACATCGGTCAGCGTTGCGGCGATAGCGGCGGCCTGCCGGCGCCCGGCCGCACCCGGGGTGACGAAACGGCGCGCCAGAGAGCGGCCAGTCGGGCCGGGGGCCAGCCGGCTGATGCCGCTCATCAGACCGCGGAGCAGCTGCGCACGCAACTTGGCGATGGACGAGCTCATGGGGGAGTCCTTGTGGGGTGAGGGCACGTCGCATATCTTGTCGGTGACAAGATGCGCCACAAGTTTGCCGATTCAATCTTGTCAGCGTCAAGATGATCTGCTCCACTGAGCTCCCGATAAACGAAGCCGCCATGTCGCGATCAGACGTTCCTGCTGGCTATCACCACGGCGATCTGCCGGCCGCATTGCGTCGCGCTGGCTGGGAGCTGGTCGGCGAATCGGGCGTGCGTGGGCTGACCTTGCGCGAATGCGCGCGCCGCGCCGGGGTCTCGCATGCCGCACCCGCGCACCACTTCGGCTCGCTGGACGGGTTGGTGGCGGAACTGGCGGCCGATGGTTATGAACGCATGCTTGCGCGCATCCACGCAACCCAACAGGAACTTGCCAACCCGTTGCTGGGCTGCGGACTGGGCTACCTGCGATTTGCCATCGACTATCCGCAGCAGTTCCGGCTGATGTTGGGTCTGGACCTGCGTTCGCGCCGCCTGCCACGGTTGCTGCAGGCCAGCGAGGCGGCCATGGCCTGCCTGCGCGATACGGTGCGCGCGCAGTGGAGTGCTCGTCACGGCAGCGCTCCAGGTGCCGAGCTGCTGGAACAGCGCACCCTGCTGGCGTGGAGCGCCGTGCATGGCTATGCGTCGCTTGCGATCGACCGCAAGCACGACGCACTGCGGGCGTTTGCGCCTGAAGTGGTGTTCGCGCCGTTGCTGCAGGCGGTGCTGGAGCCCTGAGGCGCCATCTGCGAGGGACGTGCGGTACGTGGTGACGTGCGACCTGGCCGACAGCCAGCGCAGCACATGTGCCAGGCGCCGCAGCCGCGCTCTGCTAGCATCGCCGCACTGAGCGCGAGACCGGAGCAACCCATGGCTGTGCAGGTGCTGGTGCTGAAAGAACAGGCGGCGGGCGAACGCCGGGTGGCGGCAACGCCGGAAACGGTCAAGAAGCTGGTCGCGCTTGGGGCCCATGTGTGGATCGAGCCGGACGCCGGCCGCGCCAGCAGCATGGACGATGCGGCGTATCTGCAGGCCGGTGCGCAACTTGCCCATGCACAGACACTCGATCAGGCCGACATGCTGCTCTGCGTGCAGGCGCCGCCGGCCGATGTCCTGCTGCACTGCAAGCCGCAGACGGTGGTGATCGGCATGCTCGCACCCGATGCCGACCCGGCGCGCGCGCAGGCATTTGCCACGCGCGAGCTGGTTGCGTTTCCGCTGGAGCGCCTGCCGCGGACCACGCGCGCGCAATCGATGGACGTGCTGAGTTCGCAGGCCGGCATGGCCGGCTACAAGGCTGTGTTACTGGCCGCGCAACTGGCGCCGCGGTTCTTCCCGATGCTCACCACCGCCGCCGGCACCATGCGCCCTTGCAAGGTGGTGGTGATCGGTGCAGGCGTGGCCGGCTTGCAAGCGATCGCCACGGCCAAACGGCTGGGTGCGCAGGTGGAAGGCTTCGACGTGCGCCCGGAAACCCGCGAACAGATCGCGTCCTTAGGCGCGCGCTTTCTGGATCTGGGCGTCAGCGCTGCCGGCGAAGGCGGCTATGCGCGCCAACTCACCGACGACGAACGCGCCGAGCAGCAGCGCCGCCTGGCCGAGCATCTCAAAGGCGTGGATGTGGTGGTCTGCACCGCGGCCGTGCCGGGGCGGCCGGCGCCAAAGATCGTGACCACGCAGATGGTGCAGGGCATGCGCGCCGGCAGCGTGATCGTGGATCTTGCGGCGGAAACCGGCGGCAATTGCGCGGCCACGCGTCCGGGCGAAACCGTTGAGCTCGATGGCGTGGTGGTCGCCGGGCCGCTCAATCTGGCAAGCCAGGGCGCCGTGCATGCCAGCGAGATGTTTGCGCGCAACGTCTACGCGTTCGCCGCGTTGTTGATCAGCGACGGTGCGCTGTCATTCGACTGGAACGATGAGTTGCTGGCGAAGACGCGTTGGTCGGCGACAGCGGCGACAGCGGCGACGTAACGCGCCGTCTGTCTGCAACGCACGCGGCGACTTTCGAAGACCCGCTGGCGCGCGCTGGTGTCTGAACTCTGAAGGTGTGATCGCACGCCGGAGCATCCGGGCAGCCAGTGCGGCCGCGTTCAATCGTCCGTTGGCGGGTGGTCGCGTAACCAGGCGCTGCGTTCGGCCGGGCTCATCTTCTGCCAGCGTTGTTGCAGCTCATTGCGCTGTTGCGGGTTGAGCGCGCGCATGCGGTCGAACAAGGCCTTGGCTTCGCGGCGCTGGTCCGGGCTCATGTTGCGGAAGCGGTCCATGCCGGCCTTGGCCTGCTTGCGCTGTTCGGGGGTCATGTCCAGCCAGCGACTGGCGTGCCGGTACATGCGCGGGCGTTCTTCGGGCACATCGTTCCAGCGCTCGCGCAGCGCATCGATCAGCACCTGGCGCTGTTGCTGGGTCAGCTTGTCCCACTCCGGCATCGGCGTCTCGTTGCGCGGTCCCGGGCCATGCGGGCCGGGTCCGTCCATCGGCGGTGGCCCTGGCGGGCCCGGCGGGCGGTCCTGGGCCAACAGCGACGCGCACGGCCCGGCACAGAGCAGCAGGGTCAACAGCAGGCGGGTGGTGCGGGTCATCGTGTTCATTCCATGGCCAAAGCGGTATCGGACCCGAGCCAGACATACAGGTCGGGGTTCTGGGTCAGCAGGTCGTCGGTATCGGTGCTGGCGGCATTGCCGGCGGTGGCCACGGACTGGGTCGGGGCCACGCCTGCGGACGCGCTGTCGCCCGGTCGCAATTGCAGGCCGATACCGATGGCCAGCAGCCCGGAGCAGGCGGTGGCCAGCAACCAATAACCGCGGCGTGGACGCGCCGCCGACGCGTGGCGGGCCTGGCGCAGGCGTGCCAGGGTCTGCGGCGGCAGACTGGTGAGCGCTGCGGCGTGCAGTTGGCGCAGTTGCGCATCGAACTGGGCCGGATCGTGGGAGCGGTTCACAGGAAATCCTCGAACTGTTTTTGTAACGCGTCGCGCGCGCGCGACAGGTGAGTTTTGACCGAGCCTTCGGAGCAGCCCATCGCCTTGGCGGTGGTGGCCACGTCCAGGTCTTCCAGCACACGCAGCGTGAATGCCTCGCGCTGGCGTGCCGGCAGGTTGCGCAGCGCCTGGACCAGCCGCTGGTAAGCCTGCTGATGTTGCTGCGCGCCGACCGGGCCGATGCCGGGGTCGGCCCACTCGATCGGGCCTTCGTCATCGGCGCGCTCGGCCGGTGCCCAGAATTTCAGCCGGAACGTGCGGCGGCGCTGCAGGTCGATGATGCGAGTACGCAGGATGCTCCAAAACAACGGCGTCCATTCCTCGGCCGGCCGCTCGCGGTAGCCGAGCAGCTTGACCATGGCGTCCTGCACGGCATCCAGCGCGTCTTCGCGGTGACGCAGACCGGCCTCGGCAAAACGGAACGCGCGCGGACCGATGCCGGCCAGAAAGGCGTCCAGCGACACCGGGACGGCGGCGGCCGTTGCAGAAGGCTGCGGATCGAAAGAGGTTCCCACCAGCACAGCGTAGCTTCCGCGAAGACGATACGACGTCAACGGCCCAGCGCCGATTCGGTTGACATGCCCGATGCGTGGGTATGATCGGCGGGCCGCACCGGCCAGTGGAGCGAAAGACGATGAGCGACGGGTTCGTAGCGCTGTACATCTTCATGCTGGCGGCCATCGCTGGCCACGTGATCATCTCGCGGGTGCCGGTGATCCTGCATACCCCGCTGATGTCCGGCTCCAACTTCATCCATGGCATCGTGCTGATCGGTGCGATGGTGGTGCTTGGGCATGCCGATACCACGCTGGAAAAAGCGCTGGGGTTCGTCGCGGTGGTGCTGGGCGCGGGCAATGCGGCCGGGGGTTACGTGGTGACCGAGCGGATGCTGGACATGTTCAAGTCGAGTAAGAAGCCGCCCAGCGGGGATGCGACATGACGGTTTCTACCCCTGAATTACTGTCGTGGCTGGTGAAATCCAGTTATCTGGTTGCCGCTACGTTGTTCCTGCTGGGCTTACAGCGCATGGCCTCGCCGCTGACCGCGCGTAGCGGCATCCGCTGGGCCGGGCTGGGCATGCTGATCGCCACGGTGGCCACGTTCTTCCTGCCGGAACTGCGCAACGTGCCGCTGATCCTGGCAGCGCTGGCGATCGGCACCGGGGTGGCGTGGTGGTCGGCCAGGAAAGTGGCCATCACCGACATGCCGCAGATGGTGGCGCTGTACAACGGCATGGGCGGCGGCTCGGCGGCGGCGATCGGCGCGGTGGAATTGCTGCGGTTTTCCTTCTTTGCCAATCGCGACACCGCGCACTGGAGCGCGCAGGCGATCGCCGAGCTGGCGGCGCGGCGGCCGGACACCACCACGGTGGTGCTGGCGGTGATCGGCTCGGCGATCGGGGCGGTGTCCTTGTCCGGCTCGATCATCGCCTGGGCCAAACTGGATGGCCGGCTCGACCGACGGGTGACCTTTCCCGGCCAGCAAGCGGTCAATCTGCTGGTGGCGCTCGCGGTCCTGGCGCTCGGCATCTGGGCCGCCACCAGTTTGCAGCCGCTGGCGATCATCGCCTTCTTCGCCGCGGCGCTCGCGCTAGGCGTGTTGATGACGCTGCCGATCGGCGGTGCCGACATGCCGGTGGTGATTTCGCTCTACAACGCCTTTACCGGCCTGGCGGTGGCATTCGAAGGCTATGTGCTGGGTAACGAAGCGCTGATCATCGCCGGCATGATGGTGGGTGCGGCCGGCATCCTGCTGACCCGGCTGATGGCCAAGGCGATGAATCGGCCGATCAGCGGCGTGCTGTTTTCCAACTTCGGTGGCGGCGGACAGGCGCAGGAAATCAGTGGCGCGCAAAAACCCATCGAGGCCGGCGATGTTGCCGCGATGATGGCCTTCGCCGAGCGGGTGGTGATCGTGCCCGGCTACGGCATGGCGGTGGCGCAGGCGCAGCACAAGATCTGGGAGCTGGCGCAGCGGCTGATCGCGCGCGGGGTCAAGGTGAAGTTTGCGATCCACCCGGTCGCCGGGCGCATGCCCGGGCATATGAACGTGCTGCTGGCCGAAGCCGGCGTGCCGTACGACCTGATCGCCGATATGGACGACATCAATCCCGAGTTCGCCAGCACCGATGTGTCGCTGGTGATCGGCGCTAACGACGTGGTCAACCCGGTCGCCAAGACCGACCCGGCCAGCCCGATCTACGGCATGCCGATCCTGGACGTGGTCAATTCACGCAACACCGTGGTGATCAAGCGCGGCAAGGGCACCGGGTTTGCCGGCATCGAAAACGCGCTGTTCTACGCCGACAACACCCGCATGCTCTACGGAGACGGTGCCGAAGCGGCCAGCGCGCTGGTCAGCGAGTTGAAGGCGCTGGATGGGGGCGGGCATTGAGGCCTCGTACGACTGATGTCGCGGATGCACTTGAGAAGCCGATTGGTCTAGGGCGCTGTGCTCGCTGCCAAGTTCCTCGCAGCTAAGGCCCAGATCGGCAGCTCACGCGTGAGCCATCCGCAATCTCCAGCCAGTCGCACATAAGCTGCCGAGCTTTCGAATCGCAGCAGTGTTCAGGGGTAGTCCAACGCTCAGCTCGTCGAGGGCGCGGTGCCCTCACCGCTTGCGGGACACGCCGTGAATCCGTCCGTGGAGGCTCCTTGGCGGCATCCATGCCGCCAGGGGTCCCGCAAGCGGCGAGGACACCGCACCAGAGAGTTGGTCGGCTGCTTTCTTGAAAGCGTGCTGCGGGTGTTGCGCTGCGCTATGCAAACGAAAGTTTTTGGATTGCGTGTTGAAAGCCGGTCTGCTGCTCGGCTTGCGATGAGAATGTGGTGAGAAGCTGGCAGACGCAAAGTGAGCCGATCAGCGCACGTCATGCCCTGCTCGCAACCACACACACCGACCAGCTTGACTGGTCCTTGCCCGCTCACCGTCGCGTGACCTTTGGCGGCATGGATGCCGCCAAAGAGCTTACAAGGACGTACTTGCAGCGTGTCCCGCGAGGGTGGGCGGGTAAGGGCCTGCAGCCAAGTTGCAGAGCTTCAGGCATCGCTGCGTCGGCACAATGAGGCATGACAGCCTTCGAAGAACAGCGCCATCTGGATCTGTGTGACTGAGGCATCCGCTTCAACACATCTGTGCTTGGGCTACCGCGACAAACGCGCCTGATTCAGCGCGCAGCCCACCACGCCACGAGCACCGCTGCGAAATAACACAACAGATCGAACGCATTGGTGGCCAGTTGCAGCAGGGTCCAGGCCAGGCGCGGGCCCATTTTCTGCGCCGAGGTCCATGGGTCCAGGCCCAGCGATCCGCCCAGTTGCGCCGAGGCGATGCCCCAATTGGCGCCGACGATGATCAGTGCGGTGGTCGCCACCGCCACGCCAATCCGCAACCGGCCGGCGCGCAACGTGCCCAGGCGCAGCATCCAGGCCACTTCCAGCGCAACCAGCACTGCCATCCAGCCGGCCTGGTTGCCCAGCGCAAGGGCGATGAGCAGCCAGGCGATGAGGGCGGTGACGCTTCCCAGCAACAGGAGCGGGGGCCAGAGCCAGTGGGCGCTTCTGGCGGACGCGGAGGTGGGCGGCATTGGAGCTCCTGACAGTGCGCACATGATAGAGCGCATGCCGCACTTTGCGATGCACTGCGTCGGCAGATGGAATGCAGCGTCGTCGATGGAATGGGCGGCCGGCGGCGGTGGCGCCACCACGGTCGGCTAGAATGGCCGACTTGCGCGCACCCGGCGCGGCCCCATATCCAGCCCATGTACTCCCGTAGCAGCGAACCCGTCCAGTTCGAACGCGATTGCGATGCCGTCATGGTGCCGCAGGGCGATTCGGTGACCCTGCCCGCAGGCAGCTATGGCTATATCACCCAGGCCCTGGGTGGCAGCTACACGGTCTTTGTCGAAGGCAATCTGTTCCGCATTGCCGGCAAGGATGGCGATGCGATCGGCAAGGAGGCCCCGCCGGGGCTGGAATTGCCCGCCAACGCCAGCGACGAAGAAGTGGAAGCGCTGGTGTGGCAGCAGCTGCGTACCTGCTTCGACCCGGAAATTCCGTTCAATATCGTCGATCTGGGCCTGGTCTACGAGGCGGTGGTCAGCCATCGCGAAGAGGACAACCAGCGCCGGGTGGACGTCAAGATGACGCTCACCGCGCCCGGCTGCGGCATGGGGGAGATCCTGGTCGACGACGTGCGCAGCAAGGTGGAAATGATCCCGACCATTGCCGAGGCCGATGTCGAGCTGGTGTTCGACCCGCCGTGGGGCCGGCATATGATGTCCGAAGCGGCCCGTCTCGAGACCGGCATGCTCTGATCGTCAGGCGCCATGTCTGCAGATGTGGCGCCGCGTCCTTTCGCCCGCCATACAGGAATCTTCCGGTGTCCGTGTCCTTCGCTTCCACCCGTTCTCCGTCGCCGCGCAGTGCCGACGAACTGTCCGTGATCCTGGCCGCGCCCGGCTTCGGGCTGCATTTCACCGACCACATGGTCGCCATTTCCTGGAACAACGAGCAGGGCTGGCACGACGCGCAAGTGCGCGCCTATGGCCCGCTGCAGCTGGATCCGGCGGCCTCGGTGCTGCATTACGGCCAGGAAATCTTCGAAGGCATCAAGGCCTACCGGCATGCCGACGGCTCGATCTGGACCTTCCGCCCGCAGGCCAATGGCGAGCGCCTGCAGCGCTCGGCGCGCCGTCTGGCGCTGCCGGAATTGCCGGTGGACCTGTTTGTCGAATCGCTGCGCCAGCTAGTGGCCGTGGACGCCGGCTGGGTGCCGTCGGCGCCGGAAACCAGCCTGTATTTCCGCCCGTTCATGATTGCCGATGAGGCCTTTCTGGGCGTGCGCGCTGCGCACAAGGCCTCGTACTACGTCATCGCCAGTCCTGCCGGCCCGTACTTCGCCAAGGGCGTGGCGCCGGTGTCGATCTGGTTGTCCACCGAATACGCGCGTGCGGCCAAGGGCGGCACCGGCGCGGCCAAGTGCGGCGGCAACTACGCCGCTTCGCTGCTGCCGCAGCAAAAAGCCTATGCGCAGGGCTGCTCGCAGGTGCTGTTCCTGGACCCGGTGGAAGGTAAGTACATCGAAGAACTGGGCGGCATGAACGTGTTCCTGGTCTACCAGGACGGCACCTTGGTGACCCCGGAACTGTCCGGCAGCATCCTGGAAGGCATCACCCGCGACAGCATCCTGCAGCTGGCCCGCGACCGCGGCATGCGCGTGGTCGAGCGCAAGGTGTCCATCGACGAATGGAAGCAGGGTGTGGCGTCGGGCGAAATCGCTGAAGTATTCGCCTGCGGCACCGCCGCGGTGGTCACCCCGATCGGTGAGCTCAAGGGTGACGGCTTTGCGGTGGGCGATCTGTCCGCGCCGGCGGGCGAGGTGACCATGTCGCTGCGCCAGGAATTGACCGATATCCAGTACGGCCGCGTGCCGGACCGGCATGGCTGGCTGGTGCGCTTGTCCTGAGTCAGCGCTAAAGCGTCAAAAACAGGCCTCTGCGCGTCAGTGCAGGGGCTTTTTTTTGCCTGCCGTGCAGCACGCCGACATGCTGACGGTCAAAAAACTGTGGGAAGCGGGCTGAGCAGACATGATGCTTGTCACAAAAATGATATTCAAGTTTCAAAAGTGTCGATTTCGTATTGTCCAGTTTGGTTTCAGTGAGATAGGTTCGCTGAACGGATCGATAACAGGGGATTGATTCCGGGGACTCGGCGCCGACCTATTGCAGGCGGTGCCGGATTACACCGCCAAGGCGGTTCTCTTTGATTTGGAAGGGAATTCAATGTCGAACGAGTCTTTCCGCAAGCGTCCGCGCACGCTTACCGTCCTGGGCGCCACCGCCCTGACTTGCCTGCTACTGGCAACGCCTGCGTTTGCCGGCGAGGTCTACCTGGACGGTCTTGCCACCGCCCAAACCCATCAGAAATTCATCGTGACCTACAAGGACGGCAGCACGGCGCTGGCCAGTCCCACCGTGCTGAGCACTTCGCTGCGCACCGCCGCACGTGCGGTGCCGGCCAAGGCCGGCAAGGCACTGGGCCTGGCTTCTGTCCGCCGTCTGGCGCTGGGGCCTGAATTGATCAAGGCCGACCGCACGCTGGACCGCGCCGAGGCCGAAACCTTGATGCGCCAGCTGGCCGCCGACCCGAATGTGCAGAGCGTGGAAGTCGACCAGATCCTGCATGCCACGCTGACACCCAACGACACCCGGCTGTCCGAGCAATGGGGCTTTGGCACCACCAACGCCGGCCTCAACATCCGTCCGGCCTGGGACAAGGCGACCGGCACCGGCGTCGTGGTGGCGGTGATCGATACCGGCATCACCACCCATGCCGACCTCGCTGCGAACATCCTGCCCGGCTACGACTTCATCAGCGACGCGACGGCTGCGCGCGATGGCAATGGACGCGACAGCAACCCTGCGGACGAGGGCGACTGGTATGCCGCCAACGAGTGCGGCACCGGGATTCCGGCCTCCAACTCCAGCTGGCACGGCACCCATGTGGCCGGCACGGTTGCCGCGGTGACCAACAACAGTACCGGCGTGGCTGGTACCGCCTACAACGCCAAGGTCGTGCCGGTGCGCGTGCTCGGCAAGTGTGGCGGCTCGTTGTCGGACATCTCCGACGCCATCGTCTGGGCATCGGGCGGCAGCGTCAGCGGCATTCCGGCCAACGCCAACCCGGCCGAGGTCATCAACATGTCGCTCGGCGGTGGTGGTGCCTGCTCGACCACCATGCAGAACGCGATCAGCGGCGCGGTGTCGCGCGGTACCACGGTGGTGGTGGCGGCGGGCAACAGCTCGGCCAACGTGTCCGGCTCGCTGCCGGCCAACTGCGCCAACGTGATCGCGGTGGCGGCCACCACCTCGGCGGGCGCCAAGGCCAGCTATTCCAACTTCGGTGCCGGCATCGATGTGTCAGCCCCCGGCTCGGCGATCCTGTCCACGCTCAACAGCGGCACCACCACCCCGGGCAGTGCCAGCTACGCGTCCTACAACGGCACCTCGATGGCGGCGCCGCATGTGGCCGGCGTGGTCGCGCTGGTGCAGTCGGTCGCACCGACCGCGCTCACTCCGGCAGCGGTGGAAACCTTGCTGAAGAACACCGCGCGCGCGTTGCCGGGTGCCTGTTCCGGCGGTTGTGGCGCCGGCATCGTCAATGCCGACGCCGCAGTGACGGCGGCCATCAGCGGCAGCAACGGTGGTGGCGGTGGCGGAACCGGCAACACGCTGACCAACGGCACGCCGGTCACCGGCCTGGGCGCGTCCAGCGGTGCGGAGCTGAACTACACCATCGCCGTTCCTGCTGGCAGCGGCACGCTGACAGTGGCGATCAGCGGCGGCACCGGCGATGCAGACCTGTACGTGCGCGCCGGCAGCGCACCGACCGACACCACCTACGCCTGCCGTCCGTACCTCAGCGGCAATGCCGAAACCTGCAGCATCAGCGCGCCATCGGGCACGTACTACGTGCGGGTCAAGGCGTACAGCACGTTCTCTGGCGTGACCTTGAGCGCCAGCTACTAAACGTTGCCGCTCGACGCTGTTGCGCTGTCTGGCCGGCTGGCCAGGCAGCGCCGACCCGGCGCTGCATCCCATCTGCGATGTCCGCCCACGTCTGCCGTTTCGGCAGGCGCAGGCAGGGCAGTGCCGCTCGGCCGGAATGGACACCGGTCAGTCGTTTCGACGGGCGTCATCGCCCGTTTCGTCCGGCCCGATCCGCGGTGTTGCGGCAAGGGCTCGGCCACCTCGCCGCAGCTGCGGTACTTCTTACTTTCTTGAGGAACGATCGATGTCCAATGTGTCGCAACGTCGTGCACCTGCACGCGCACTGGTGGTGCTGGGTGTTTCCGCGCTGACCTCCCTGCTGGCCGTGCCGGCGTTTGCCGGTCAGGTCAATTTGTCTGGCCTGGAATCGCAGCCCACGCTGGACCGCTTCATCGTCAAGTACAAGGACGGCAGCAGCCCGGCAGTGAGTCCGACGTCGATGCGCGCATCGCTCAATTCCGTCGCCAGCGCGGTGCCGGCCCGCGCCGGTCGCGCGCTGGGTTTGAACCACGTGCGCCGCACCGCGCTGGGGTCGGAAGTGCTCAAGGCCAGCCGTGGCCTGGACCGTGCCGAAGCCGAGACGCTGATGCGCCGCATCGCCGCCGATCCGAGCGTGGACTACGTGGAAGTCGACCAGATCATGTATCCGACCCTGACCCCGAACGACACGCGGCTGTCCGAGCAGTGGGGCTTCGGCACCACCGCGTCCAGCATCAACGTGCGCCCGGCCTGGGACACCGCTACCGGCACCGGCGTGGTGGTGGCGGTGATCGACACCGGCATCACCAGCCACCCGGATCTCAACGCCAATGTGCTGCCGGGCTACGACTTCATCAGCGATGCGGCGCGCGCACGCGACAACAACGGCCGCGACAACAATCCGGCCGACCAGGGCGATTGGAGCGCAGCCAACCAGTGCTTCTCGGGTTCGCCGGCTTCCAACTCGAGCTGGCACGGTACCCATGTGGCCGGCACGATTGCTGCGGTCACCAACAACAGCACCGGTGTGGCCGGGACCGCGTTCAATGCGCGCGTCGTGCCGATCCGTGCCCTGGGCCTGTGCGGTGGCACCACCTCCGATATCGCCGACGCCATCGTGTGGGCCTCCGGCGGCACGGTGTCCGGCGTACCGGCCAACGCCAATCCGGCCGAGGTGATCAATATGTCGCTGGGCGGCAACGGCACCTGTTCCAGCACCTATCAGAACGCCATCAACGGTGCGGTGTCGCGCGGTACCACGGTGGTGGTGGCGGCCGGCAACAGCAATGCCAACGTGGCCAACTTCACCCCGGCCAGCTGCGCCAACGTGATCTCGGTGGCGTCGATCACCTCGGCCGGCGCGCGTTCTAGCTTCTCCAACTTCGGCAGCACCATCGACATCTCCGGTCCGGGCTCGGCGATCCTGTCGACCTTGAACAGCGGCACCACCACGCCGGGCAGCGCCAGCTACGCGTCCTACAACGGCACCTCGATGGCGGCCCCGCACGTGGCCGGCGTGGTTGCGCTGGTGCAATCGGCGGCCAGCCGTCCGCTGACGCCGGCGGCGGTGGAAACCCTGCTGAAGAACACCGCACGTCCGTTGCCGGGTGCCTGCTCGGGCGGCTGCGGTGCCGGCATCGTCAACGCGGCCGGTGCGGTCAGCCAGACCCCGTAAGGCGACGGCGAGGCGCGATGCCGGCCTGACCGCCGGCATCGACGTCGGGCCGGCCCCGACGCCGCTGTCGGTGTTTTGAAACCTGCACTGCCCCGCTTCGGCGGGGCAGTGTGCGTTTGGGCCTTGGCCAGACCTGGGCATTGGTCAACCGGCGGCGGCAATGGCTGAACAAAGCGCTTGGCATTGACTACCGACCGCTTCAGCCACGCGGATGGCATGCCGATAGCCAGCCGACGTGAGGTATGGCCGTGTGCAACCGCCCCACGATCAGGCAGTGCGCGTCGCAGAGGGTGTCAGCGCGTTGTCTTCCGAACGTTCAACGCCTTGGGGAGGGTTGATCCATGTCGCATGTCTCGGTTGGTGTGCTGCGCCACGCTGTGTTTGTCTGTGCGTTGTCCTGCACGTTTTATGCCACGGCCGGCGAGGTCAGTCTGCAAGGGCTGGCGTCCAGTTCCACCCATCAACGTTTCATCGTCAGCTACAAGGACCGTGTCGGCAGCAGCCGCGCGACCGGCCTGTCTGCGCCGTGGCGCGAGATCGCCAGCGTCGTGCCTGCACAGCGCGGGCGCGTGCTGGGGTTGTCCGCCACGCGCCGGCTCAGCACCGGCCCGATGCTGTTGGTGGCCGATCGCAAACTGGATCGCGTGGATGCGGAAAGCCTGATGCGGCGCCTTGCCGCCGACCCGGCCGTCAAACGTGTGGAAGTGGACGTATTGATGCGCCCCTTGCTGGTGCCCAACGATCCCGGCGTGTCCCAGCAGTGGGCGATGGGCACCAGCACCGCCGGTCTCAACATCCGGCCGGCATGGGACCGCACCACCGGCAAGGGCATCGTGGTGGCGGTGATCGATACCGGCATCACCAAACATCCGGATCTGGACGCCAATGTGCTGCCCGGCTACGACTTCATCGTCGACCCGGCGACCGCGCGCGACGGCAATGCGCGCGACGCCAGTGCCACCGACCAGGGCGACTGGACGGCGGCAAACGAATGCGGGCCCGGTGCGTCCGCCTCCAGCTCCAGCTGGCACGGCACGCATGTGGCCGGCATCGTGGCGGCGGTCGGCAACAATGCAGGCGGCGTGGTCGGCACGGCGTTCAATGCCAAGGTGCTGCCGCTGCGCGTATTGGGCCGCTGCGGCGGGTACATGTCCGATATCGCCGATGCGATCGTCTGGGCATCGGGCGGCAAGGTCACCGGTGCGCCGGCCAATCCGAATCCGGCCACGGTGATCAATCTGTCGCTGGGCGGTGCGGGGAGTTGTTCGACAACGCTGAGCACGGCCATCGCCGGTGCGGTGACGCGGGGGAGCTCGGTGGTGGTGGCGGCAGGCAACAGCAATATGGATGTGGCCACCAGCGTGCCGGCCAATTGCCCGAACGTGATCGCAGTGGCGGCCACCACCTCGGCGGGCGCCAAGGCCAGCTTCTCCAACTTCGGCAAAGGCGTGGATATTGCAGCGCCGGGGCAGGCCATCGTCTCCACGCTCAACAGCGGCACCACGGTGCCGGGGACTGCGGCCTACGCGTCCTACAGCGGCACCTCGATGGCCGCGCCGCATGTGGCTGGCGTGGTGGCGCTGATGCAGTCGGTGGCACTGAATCCGCTCACGCCGGCCACGGTGAAAGCACTGCTCAAGAGCAGCGCCCGGCCGTTGCCGATTGCCTGCACGCAGGGGTGCGGTGCGGGGCTGGTCAATGCCGATGGCGCGGTGGCGGCGGTGATCGCGTCGACCACCTTGGCCAGGAATGCGGCACGTACCGGATTGAGTGCAGCGCAGTCGGATGTGCTGTATTACCAGATCGATGTGCCGGCCGGCACGCGCGCGCTCAAGGTGGCGCTCAACGGGGGCAGCGGCAATGCCGATCTGTCGCTACGCGCAGCGGCACTGCCCACCGACACCGCCTACACCTGCCGCAGCCTGCTGCCGGGCAATGCCGACAGCTGCACGCTGAACGCACCGGTGGCCGGCACGTATTACGTGCGGTTGAAAGCGACGTTGGCGTTTTCAGGCGTCAGCGTCACGGCGGCGTACTGAGTATCGCGGGAACACCCCTGCCGATGCGGCGTAAGGCCGCCGACACACCGGCTGCGCTCGCCACCAGGTGGGCGCGGCCGATGCTGGCTGCGGTTGTGCCACGCGTACGTTCCGGTGCTGAGCATGCCGTCCATGCGGACCTGACGGGGGCGCGCTACGGTTTGTTGACCGCTCCTACTCGCACAGCACGCAAGCCCGTGCACTGAGGGCCTGCAATAGCTGCGCGCCGGGCAATTCCAGCAGCAACCCGCGTTGGCCGGCGTTGATCCACAGCGCCGGTGCGTCCAGCGCGGTGGCTTCGATCAGCACCGGCGCCTGCCGTTGCTGGCCGAGCGGGCTGATACCGCCCACCTTGTAGCCGGTGCGACGTTCGGCATCGGTCACGTCCATCATGCGAGCGGACTTGCCGCCGCACGCGCTGGCCAGTTGTTTCAGCGACAGGCGCCGGTTGCAGGGAATGACCGCGCACACGGCCAGGTCGTCGACCCAGGTCATCAATGTTTTCAGCACCGTCTGCGGTGCCAGCCCCAGCGCGTTTGCCGCCTGCAGGCCTTTGGCATCTGCGTCGGGTTGATAGTCGTAAGGGTGCAGCACGTAGGCCACGCCGGCAGCGTCCAATGCCTTGGTCGCGCGGGTGGCTTTGCTCATCGCCTCAGACCGATTCGAAGCGGTTGGCAGCGACGTTCTTGCGCACCTGTTCCGGGTTCCAGATCCGCCCGTTCATGGCGATGTAGACGCCGGCCGGCAGCGACTGCACCGCACCGACCGCGCAACCGATATTGAACTCCGCATCCGAGCCGCGGAAACGCGCCGGGTTGAGCGCGCCGGTCATCACGATGGTCTTGTCGACGATCGACTGCAGCACCTTGCCGGTTGCCACCATCGAATCGGTGCCATGGGTGATCAGTACGTGGCGGGTCGGCTGGGCGGCAATGGTGGCGCGGATCAGCTCGCGATCGGCATCGGTGATGTGCAACGAATCCTTGCGGATGATCGGAATGACCGAGAAGCGGAAGGTCACGCCCAGCTCCTTGAGGATCTGGCCGATCTGCGGGTCGCCGATCTGGTAATCGGATTTGTCGTCGAAGTAGATCTTGTCGATCGTGCCACCGGTGGTGACGATCAGGAGGTCTTCCATTGCTGCCAATCCTTCAAACGTGCGCGGTGCAGGCCGCGCGAGGGCCGTCATGATACGGCGCGGCGCCCCGCGCTGCAGGGCGCAGCCGTTAGCGCGGGGTACGTTTCTTGCCGAAGCGCGCGGCAACGCCGGGCCCGCTGACCAGCCCGATGACCAATAGCGCCAGCAGCAGTTCCAGCCACGCCAGCCCACGGACGTGGGGCTGGCTCCAGGCCGCCATCACGCCGTGACTGAACCAGCCCAGCGCAAAGGTGCCGGCCCAGAAGCGGGCACGGGCACTGCGCACGGCCAGCACGCCGGTCAGTGCCGGCGGCAGCGCGAAGACCAGCAAGGCGGCGGTGCGATGCGGGTCGTCGTGAAACCAGATCACGTACACCACCGCCAGCGCCAGCAGCGCAAGCGTCAGCAGCCAATGCACGGCGCGCAGGCTCACGGCGTGGCGAGCCGGCGCGCGATGTCGGCCACGCGGCGGCCGAGCGCGCGCGCCAGCAGGGTTTCGTCCTCGCTGGGTTGCGGGTCGCCAGCGGCGCCGGACACATGGCTGGCGCCGTACGGAGTGCCGCCACTGGTGGTGTGGCTGAGCGCGGCCTCGGTAAACGGGATGCCGACGATCAGGCAACCGTGGTGCAGCAACGGCAGGTGCATCGACAGCAGGGTGGATTCCTGGCCGCCATGCATCGATGCGGTGGAGGTGAACACGCCTGCCGGCTTGCCGGCCAGGGTGCCGGTGGCCCATTCGGCGCCCAGGCTGTCGAGGAAGTGTTTCATCGGTGCGGCCATGTTGCCGAAGCGGGTCGGGCTGCCCAGCAGCAGGCCGCTGCATTCGGCCAGATCGACGCGGTCCACATACGGCGCGCCTTCGTCAGGCACCGGTGGGGCGCTGGTCTGGGTGACCGCAGCCACCGGCGGCACCGTGCGCAGCCGCGCATTCATGCCCGGCACCTCGCCGATGCCGCGCGCGATCTGCCGCGCCAGCCGCGCCACCGAGCCGCCGCGGCTGTAATACAGCACCAGAATCTCCGCCATCGTGCCTCTGCCGCCTGTTGAGTTGCCGCAGTATCGGCCATGCCGCCGCCTGCCTGCACGCCGCAGGTGCGACAAGGCCGCGATGACGGCGCATCGGGTACCCTTGCGCGATGTCGCGTGTGAACAAACTCCACCAATGGAAAGAGCGTCTGCGCGATCGCGCGCGGACGGTGAGCTTCGGGCGCTTTCTGTGGCGCCGCTTTCTGGACGACCGCCTGTTCCAGGCAGCGGCCTCGCTGGCCTACACCACGGTGTTTGCGCTGGTGCCGCTGGCCATCGTGGTGTTCGGCGTATTGTCGGCGTTTCCTGCATTCAACGAGTGGAAGGACGCGCTCACCGACTTCATCTTCAACAATTTCGTGCCCGGCGCCGCGCGCTCGGTGCAGAACTATCTCAACCGCTCGCTCGAGGATCTGGGCAAGTTCACCGTCGCCGGTATGGTGGCGCTGGTGGCCTCGTTGCTGATCACCCTGCACAGCATCGAGCAGACCTTCAACAGCATCTGGCGGGTGGCTGCCGCGCGGCCCAAGGTGACGCGGTTCTTGATTTACTGGACCGTGCTGACCCTGGGCACGATGCTCGCCGCCGCCTCGATGGCGATGGCGGCCTACGTGTTCGCGCTGCCGCTGTTCCGCACCACCGAAGGCCAGTGGCTGGCCGAATTCGCCTGGCGGCTGGCACCGATGGCGGTGGAGTTCGTCTGCATCGTGCTGATCTACCGCGTGGTGCCGCAGCATGCGGTGCGCCTGCGGCACGCGCTGCCTGGCGCGCTGCTGGCGGTGATCCTGATGGAAATCGTCAAGTGGGGCTTCGGCTTCTATCTGGGCAATTTCCAGACCTATCAGCGCATCTACGGCGCGCTGTCGGCGCTGCCGATCCTGCTGCTGTGGATTTATCTGAGCTGGGTGTCGGTGTTGCTGGGCGCGTCGCTGGCGTCGTCGATGTCCGCATTCCGCTATCAGCCCGAAGCCATGCGCCTGCCGCCGGGCTTCGAAATTTATGGCCTGCTGCGCCTGCTCGGCCGGTTCCGGCAGGCGCGCATCCACGGCAATGGCCTGGACGAAGACCGCATCCTGGCGCTGGAGCCGATGCTCACCGACACGCTGATGCAGGAGCTGCTGTGCGAGCTCAAACGCATCCGCCTGCTGCGGCGCGACGAACGCGGCCAATGGCTGCTGGCGCGCGATCTGGACGTGGTGCCAATGGCCGAACTCTACGAAAACTGCCAGCTGCGCGTGCCGATCGAAGACCGCCCGCTTCCGTGCCGCGACGATGCCTACGGCCAGGCCGCCGCCGCCGCGCTGGAACAATTGCGTCAACCGTTGCGTGGCGTGCTGGCGCAACCGGTCGGCGACCTCTACACCCACCTCCCCGGAGATCCCCTATGACGATGCGTCTTGTGCGCGGCGCATGCGCGCTGCTGTTGCCGCTGTTGATCCTGACCGCCTGCAAGCCTACCGGCGAGGGCACCCCCGCTGCGGCCGATTCGGCGGCTGCGCCTGCCGCAACCACCCAGACACCCGAAAAACCCGCCGCTGACCCGGCAAGCGCGGCCAATACCTCGGTGGTGCAGCAGACCGCCGAGATGCCCAAGCTGTCGCTGCCCACGGTGTCGGGAGAGACCTACGACCTGGCCGCGCATCGCGGCAAGTGGGTGGTGGTCAACTTCTGGGCCACCTGGTGCGCGCCTTGCCTGAAGGAAATGCCGGAGCTGTCGGCACTGCACACCATGCGCGACAGCGTCGAAGTGGTCGGCCTTGCCTATGAAGACATCACCGCCGCCGACATGCAGGCGTTTTTGAAGGATCACCCAGTGTCTTACCCGGTGGCGATCCTGGACCCGTATCAGCCGCCGCAGGACTTCGCCACGCCACGCGGCCTGCCGATGACCTATCTGATCGGTCCGGACGGCAAGGTCGCCAAGCAGTTTCTCGGCCCGGTCACCGCCCGCGACATCGAAGCGGCGGTCGGCATCACCGGCAAGGCGGGGTGATGCAGGCGGCGCGCTTTGTGGTCAGCGGGACAGTGCAGGGCGTGTGGTACCGCGCCTCCACCCGCGAGCGCGCGCTGGCGCTGGGCCTGTACGGGCACGCCCGCAACCAGCCGGACGGCAGCGTGGAGGTGGTCGCCGCCGGCAGCCAGGCCGCACTGGATGCGTTGGAAATCTGGCTGTGGCAGGGCCCGCCAGCGGCGCAGGTGACGTCGGTGACACGCACGGCGTGCGCGGTTCCGCCGACTGAAGAATTTGTAACTGGCTGAGTGCGTGCCGCCACGGCGGGGCAACAGAGTTGCGTTGCCTCGCCGATAACCTTCTCAACGCGATCAGGCGTTCAGGGGAATGTAATGGCCGCTCCATCTCAAGATCACAACGACGGGCACGCTCCGGCGGCACATCGCCGCAATCGCCAGCTGACGCAGGTCGGGCCGTGGCTGTATCTCGGCGCGCTGCTGGGCAGTGGCTGGTTGTTGTTCGTGCAGCCGTCCACCCGCGTCCTGCAGCCCGAACAGGCGGCCACCAGCTGGCTGCTGGCGTGGACGTTCGGCGGCATCGTGATCGGTGCGGTGGCGTGGAGCCTGCGTCTGGCCCGTCGCGGCCTGGTGCAGCCATCGGCGACCTACCCGATGTCGGCACGCCTGCCCGAATCGTGGACCGATGCCTATGCGGCGTTGCTGCGCCCGGCGGCTCCGACCGCGCTTGCCGCACCCCGCCTCGACCCGAACGACACCCAGCGTGGCGCCGCCTGGCACCGCTTCGGCGCCGGCATGCTCAGCGCCGAAACCTTCGACCCCAACGATGCCACCCGCGCGCCATGGGATGGACTGGACGCCCAGGCCTGCATCGCACGCCTGGACGAAGTGCGCACCGCCTGGCAGAACGCCTCGGTCAACCGCACGCTGCAGCAGGAGCGCCGTTATTGGCTCGACGTGGTGCTGTCGCTGCTCGATCACGGCGTGATGCGCCCACTGCAGGACGGCTACCTGCCCGACACCGCCGCACTGCGCACCGAGCGCTTCCTGCTGGGCGCCGACGCGGGCCCGATCGTGCTGGCCGATGTGCCGGCCCTGTTCGCACGCCGCCTGGCCTTGGCCATCGAGGCGATGCCTGCCGCACAACGCGATGCGGCAGGCGTGCAGTGGCGGCTGCTGCAGCAACTGCATGCATTGGTGGCCGAAGGCCGCATGCTGGACGAGCGCTCGCAGGTGATCCAGGTGCTGGCATGGAACCCGGACGTGGACCTTGACCAGGTCGAAGTGGCCTACATCCTGGCCGCCGAATACCGAGAAGGCATGCGCGACTGGTTGCGCCGCGCTGCGCTGGTCCGTTTGCCCGACAGCGCCCTGCGCCTGGATGAAGTGCTGTTGTCGTCCTGCAGCCCGCTCGGCGCGCAGGCCGACGATGTGGACTATATGGAAGCGATGCGCCCGCTGCACCGCGGTTTCATGCAGTTGTTCAGTCAGCGCCTGAGCCAGCTGGTGCTGCAGGCCGAGCAGGCCGAACGCCAGGCCGGCCTGCATCCGCTGCCGCGCGCCACCGCGGCCAGCGACGAAGTCTCTCAGGACTGGCCGGCGTAATCGTCGATCGGTTCCAGCACGCCGTAGCGCTCCTTATGCGGTTTGCCGTGCAAGGGCGGCAGCGCTAGCGGCTCGTCGGGCACCGAAGTATCCGGCAGCCGATCCAGTAGATCGCGGATCAGGCTCAGCCGGCCACGTTTCTGGTCGTTGAAGTCCACTAGCGTCCACGGCGCATCCGGGATATGGGTCACTTCGAGCATGCGCTCGCGCGCGGCGGTGTAATCGTCGTATTTGGTGCGCGATTGCAAGTCTACCGGCGACAGCTTCCAGCCCTTGAGCGGGTCTTCGTGACGCTCGGCAAAGCGGTCTTCCTGCTCGGCCTGGTCCACGCACAACCAGTACTTGAACAGCAGAATGCCGTCATCGACCAGCATCTGTTCAAAGCGAGGCGCCTGCTCCAGAAACGCCTCGTATTGCGCGTCGGTGCAATAGCCCATCACCCGCTCCACGCCGGCGCGGTTGTACCAGCTGCGGTCCATCAGGACCAACTCGCCGCCGGCCGGCAGATGCGCCACATAGCGCTGGAAATACCACTGCGTGCTTTCGCGGTCGTTGGGCTTGGGTAGCGCCACCACCCGGCACTGGCGCGGATTGAGATGGCTGGCGATGGTCTGGATCACGCCGCCCTTGCCGGCGGTGTCGCGGCCTTCCACCAGCACCAGGGCGCGTTGATTGGTGTGGCGCAGCCAGCGCGCCATGCCGACCAACTCCAACTGCAGCGGTGCCAGCAACTTTTTGTAGGCCTTGCGTTTCAGGTGCGACATGCAGGTTCCGTTCGGCGATCGAACACCCAGGCTATTCGCCCAGCCGTGGACGCAATGTCGCCAGATTGCACGGCTTGGTGCGCGCATCCAACTGCGCACCCACGATCTTTTCCCACGCCGTGCGGCACGCCGAGGTGGAGCCGGGCAGGCAGAATACGAAGCTGTGATTGGCCAGCCCCGCAAACGCGCGCGATTGCAGCGAAGACGTGCCGATCTCTTCCATGCTGATGGCGCGGAACATCTCGCCGAAGCCCGGCATGATCTTGTCCAGCAGCGGTGTGATCGCCTCCGGCGTGCTGTCGCGGCCCGTAAAGCCGGTGCCGCCGGTGACCAGGATGCCGTCCACCTGCGCATCGGCAATCCACGCAGAAACAATTGCACGCATGCGGTAACGGTCGTCCGGACACAGCGCACGGTCGTGCAGCACGTGGCCTTCCTGGGTGAGGGTATCGGCCAGGTAATCGCCGGAGCGGTCGTCGGCCAGCGTGCGGCTGTCGGACACGGTCAGCACGCACAGGCGCAGGGGGATGAAGTCGGGAGTAGAAGGCATGGCCGCAGCGTAACCAGCTGCCGCGGCCGGGTACAGCGCCGCGGTGTGAATTTGAGGGAAGCCGAGCGGTGGGGATCGCTCACTGCTGGAATTCGGTCAATGGTGGACGTCGATCAGTGTTGGGCTATCGAGCGTCAGCCACTACGCGCGCTGCGACTCTCAGCGTGCAGTGACAAAAGCCCCCCTCCTGCGGGAGAGGGGTTGGGGTGAGGGTACGGGCGAAGCCTCAATGGCAGCACTTGCTACATGGGTGAGCACAAGGCCGCAGCGATCAGCAGAGCCCCGAGGATCGGCGATCGGTCGCAGCCTGCGCATGGCAGGCTTGCTCGCACCCGCATCCGGCGCTGCGCGCCACCTTCTCCCGACGAGAGAAGCGAGCAGGTCTATCGGCAGTTTTTGGCCTAATGCCGCTGCAGTAAGAGCGGGTAACAAACGTAGCGAGCAGTTGTCAGGTAGGTGTGGATGACGCGCTCAGAACCGGAGTGTACGGAGCGATCCATGCCGCACCGAGCACCGGCCGCGCCGGCCTGGCGGCTGCACAGTAGTGTTGTTAGCTGTTCTAAATCGCGCCTTGAGCCACAGCGGCCCACACCATCGCTTCAGCGCCGCATCCCACCAACCACCATCTAAACCCCCAACCAACCACGCTCCCGCGCCATCGTCTGCAGCAGGGCCGCAAGATCGTCCGCAAAGCCATCCATATCGAAAACGCCACTGCGCTGTCGTTGCTCAGCTAGCCGCGCACGCAGATCGGCCAACGCATCCGCATCGCTTGCCAATGCCACTGCCTTGGCCACAAATGCAGCGTCGTCGGCCACGTTCATCTCTTCCAGCCCCAGATACTGATTGAGGCTGCCCGCCACCCGCGCGGTAAACGTTTCGCCGGGCGTGGTCAGTACCGGGCAACCCGCCCACAACGCATCGGAGGCGGTGGTGTGCGCGTTATAAGGATGCGTATCCAGAAACAGATCCGCGTGCCGGTAACGCGCCAGATACTGCGGGTGGGGCAACTTCGGCATGAAGACCAGGCGCTGCGCATCCACGCCTTGCGCCTGTGCTGCCGCACGCAGCCGCGCATCGGCCTGGCCCGGCCCCGATAATAGCCACAGCACGCTGCCGGGCACCGCACGCAGTACCGCCAGCATGCGCGCCATGCTGCGCGGATTGAGTTTGTAGCTGTTGTTGAAACAGCAAAACACCCGGCCCTGCGCGGGCAAACCGCACGCGGTGCGCGATGGCGGCTCGCCAGGCGTGCGCGTGGTGTCCGACGGCTGAAACACGCGGTTCAAGCGCAGCACCTGCTCGCTGTAAAACGGCGCCAGCGACGGTGGTAGCGCAAAGGCGTCGCCCAGCACGTAGTCCATCCACGGCGCACCCGAGGTACCCGGGTATGCCAGCCAATTGATCTGCACCGGCGCCGGCCGCAGCGCGAAGACTTCCGGGCGTCCGCCACCGCCCCAGCCGCGCAGATCGAACAACGCGTCGATGCCCTGCGCACGGATGTGCTGGGCGGTGGCCAGATGCCCAAGCGCGGTGACATCGTGCAGCGTCGTGGCCTGGGTCAGGCGCGCGCGAATCGCGCTGCCGTCGTCGTGGCTGGTCGCGAACAGGTGCAGCTGCAGCTCCGGTTGGCGCCGCTGCAATGCCTCGAACAATGCCACCGTCAACACACCGGTGGGATGCGCGCCGAAGCCATTGGACACGAAGCCCACGCGCAACCCGCCGCGGCTGCGTAGCGCAACTGGTGGCAGTTGCTGCAGGCTTGAAGCGATGGCCTGCGCGCGCGTGCGCGCACAGGCCAGTTGCTCGGCCGCAGTGGCGTCTTCGCTCAGGAACGCGAACGGCTCCACCACCGCTGCGCCATGCGCCACGGCGTTACGGACCTGCGCGGCCAAGGCATCCAGACCGCGCCAATCGCATAAACGACGTCGCCAGTTGAGCAGCTGCGCGGCGATGTACGGCTCGTCGGGCAGCAGGTGATACGCGCGTGTATAGGCCGCTGCCGCTTGCTCCGGCTGATCGGCGTCTTCCAAGGCATGGCCCAGCCACAGCGCAATGCCCGGATGCTGCGGCACCAGGTCTGATGCCTGCTGCAGCAGACGCGAGGCCTCGGCGTGCCGCTGTTGCGCCCAACGCACGCGCCCAAGCCGCGCAATCGCTTCCGGGTGGCCGGGATGCAAGGCCACCGCGCGTTGCACGGCCAACTCGCCGGCAGCGATGCCGCCCATGCCGAGTTCGGCATCGGCCAGCATCAACCACGCAACGAAATCGCCGGGCTGCCGCTGCACCGCTTCGCGCAGCTGCAGTAGCTCGCGCGGGACGTTGGCACTCACGGGCTGTCGCTCAACCGCGCCAGTTCGTCGGCCTGATGCTCGTGCAGCAACCGTGCGACCAACGCATCCAGATCGCCTTCGATGATGTTGGGCAGGTCGTATAGCGTGAGGCCTTCGACACGGTGGTCGGTGATGCGGCCCTGCGGAAAGCTGTAGGTGCGGATGCGTTGGCTGCGGTCGCCGCTGCCCACCTGCAACTTGCGCGTCTGCGCTTCGGCGGCCGCGGCCTTGCTGCGTTCGGCTTCCACCAATTGCGCCTTCAGGCGCTTCATCGCCTTGTCGCGATTGGCATGCTGGCTGCGCTCGGTCTGGCATTCCACCACCACGCCGCTGGGCACGTGGGTGATGCGGATGGCCGATTCGGTCTTGTTGACGTGCTGGCCGCCGGCGCCGGACGAACGGAAGGTATCCACCTTCAAATCCGCCGGATTGATCGCGATCTCTTCCACGTCGTCGGCTTCGGGAATGATCGCCACCGTCGCCGCCGAGGTATGGATACGGCCCTGCGACTCGGTCGCGGGCACGCGCTGCACGCGATGGGTGCCGGATTCGAACTTCAGCCGCGAATACGCGCCGCGCCCGACCACGCGTGCCACCACTTCTTTGTAGCCGCCGTGTTCGCCGGGGCTGTCGGATTCGATTTCGACCTTCCAGCCCTGGCGCTCGGCATAGCGTGCGTACATGCGGAACAGGTCGCCGGCAAAGATCGCCGCCTCATCGCCGCCGGTGCCGGCGCGCACTTCCAGAAACAGGTTGCCGTCGTCGCGCGGATCGCGCGGGACCAACAGCAATGCCAGCTGCGCATCCAGTTCGTCCAGGCGCGCTTGTGCCGCAGCGATCTCCTCTTCGGCCAACTCGCGCATTTCCGGGTCGTTGCGCATGGCTTCGGCCGCGCTCAGGTCGGCCTTGGCGCGCGCCTCGTCTTCCAGCGCAACGGCCACCGGCTCCAGTTGCGACAGCTCGCGCGACAGGCTGCGGAACTTGTCGTTGTTGTTGACCACGTCCGGGTCGGACAACAGGTGCTGCAGTTCTTCGCGGCGCTCGGCCAGCGCTTCGAGCTTACGGCGCAGGGTCGGCGTCATCAGTCCTCACGATCGGGGTAGCTACAGGGGGATGTTGATAACCGGGCTTTTCCGGAAACAGCCGGTCGGCCGCGCTGGTCAATTCCAGGTCGTTGTTGAGCGCGGCATCGCGCAGCGCGGCGGTCGGCGGGTGCAACAAGCGGTTGGTCAGCGCATGCGCCAGCTGCTCCAATACTTCGTCGGCCGGCTTGCCGTTGCTCAACTGTTGACGCGCCTTGGCCAGCAGTTCGTCGCGGGTGCTGTCGCCGAACGCGCGCAGCCGCTTGAGCGGTGCCTGGCGCGCGTTGGCCTGCACGGTCTCGACATAGCGCGCCACCTGCAGGTCGATGATCGCCTCGGCCTGGTCTGCGGCTTCGCGGCGGCTGCGGCGGTTGTCTTCGACTGCGCGTTCCAGATCGTCCACGGTGTACAGGTAGGCATCGCTCAGCGTGGCTACCGAGGCTTCGATATCGCGCGGCACCGCCAGGTCGAACAACAGCATCGGCTTGCGTTTGCGCGCGCGCAGCGCCTGTTCCACCTGCACCCGCGTGATGACCGGCTCGCGCGCGGCGGTGGCCGAAAACACCACATCGGCCTCGGCCAGATGGCGTTCCAGATCCGTCAGCGGCAAGGCATAGCCGCCGTGCTGGCTGGCCAGTGTCTGCGCATGCGCAAGGGTGCGATTGGCGATCAACAGGCGCCGCACGCGGCCTTCGCTCAGGTGCTTGGCGGCCAGCTCGATGGTTTCGCCGGCGCCGACCAGCAACACGGTCGATTCGTTGAGCCGGGCAAAGGACTCCTGTGCCAGGCGCACGGCGGTGGAGGCCACCGACACCGGGTTGGCGCCGACACGGGTATCGGTCCGCGCGCGCTTGGCCACCGAAAAGGTCTGCTGGAACAGCCGATCCAACCCGCTGCCCAGCGCGCCATGCGCGCGCGCCACCGCCCAGGCATCTTTCACCTGGCCCAGGATCTGCGGCTCGCCCAGCACCATCGAATCCAGCCCGGTAGCGACCCGGAACAAGTGGCGCACCGCGTCCGCATCCTGATGCTGGTACAGATAGCTACTCAATCCCGGCGCATGCGCGTCCAGCCAGCCGGCCAGCGCCTGTGCATCGTCGGCCACCGCATACAGCTCGGTGCGGTTGCAGGTGGACAGCAGCGCGGCCTCGCGCACCTGCGGCAAGGCCCGCAACGATTCGAGCGCGCGCGGTAGCGCGTCACCTGCGAACGCCGCGCGTTCGCGCAGGTCCACAGGTGCGGTCTGGTGATTCAGTCCGAGCACCCACAACGTCATTGTTCAGTTGCTTGCGATAAGCTGGCGGCCATTCAGGGCCCCATTTTACGGCCCGGTTGCCCCCGATGCCTGTACCGATTCGCATCCTGAGTGTTCTTTTGCTGGTAGCAGTGTCCGCCAACGCCACGGCAGCACCCAAGAAAGCACCGCCCGCTCCACCCGCCAGCAGTGCCGGCGCCACCTCGCTGGAACCTGTGCTCGCCGGCGAATTCGCCTTGCAGGCCGGGCAGCTGGACGAAGCTGCACGCGCTTATCTGGACGCCGCCAAGGCCGAGGCCGGCGACGCCGGGCTGGCCGAGCGCGCCGCCCGCATCGCCATGCTGGCCAACGACGACCCGCGTGCCATCGAAGCCCTGGCGCTATGGCGCGCCCGCGCGCCATCGTCGATGTCGATGCGCAGCACCGAAGCCTCGCTGGCCCTGCGCCGCAACGATCTGCGCACCGCGCGCCGCGACTTGCTGGGCCTGCTCAAAGAACCCGACCCGCGCGGCTGGCGCTTTGCATTGATCGCGCTGGCCAATGGCGGCCGCGAGCCGGAAGCCTCGGCCGACGTACTCGAAGACCTGGTCAAGGCCGGCGCCATCCCCAACCAGATCGAGGTGTGGCAGGAATTCGGCCGGCTCGCGCTGCGCATGGAGCGCCCGGCGCTGGCCAAACGCATCGTCGACGAAGTGGTGCGCCGCTTCCCCGAAGAGCCGCGCGTGGCCTTGCTGCATGCCACCCAGCTGCAGCAGGAAGGCAAGAACGACGAAGCGCTGGCGCTGCTGAAGAACGTCGAACCGCAGGCGGTGAAGGATTCCGAGCTGCGCGGCGCGCTGGCCTTCGCCTACGACGCCATGGGCCAGACCGAAGCGGCGGCGCGCGTGCTGTCCACCGGCCCGCAGGACACCCAGACCTACGGCCTGCGCGCGTCCATGCTCGCCAAAGAGAAGGACCGCACCGCGTTGGAGGCGCTGTATGGCGAGCTCAAGAGCAGCGCCACCAAGCCCGCCCCGGATCGCCGCCTGCTGCTGGGCAAGATCGCCGAATTCCTCAAGCGTTACGACGAAGCGGTGGAGTGGTACCGCGGCGTACCCGGCGGGCCGCAGATGAGCGAAGCCCGCTTGCGCGCCGCCAGCGCGCTGTACGAGCTGGGCCGCAAGCCTGAAGCCTTGGCCGAAGTACGTGCATTGCAGGGCGATGCCAGCGCCGACGACGATGCCCGTCGCGATGCCTATGTGCTGGAAGCCGAGCTGCATCAGCGCGCCGACGACGCCCCGGGCGAGCTGGATGCCTTCGAACGTGGCTTGGCCGCCTACCCGGACGACAGCGCGCTGCTGTACGCCCGCGGCCTGGCCTGGGAGCGTCGCGACGACGTGGCGCGCGCTGAGGCCGACCTGCGCAAGATCCTGGTCGCCGAGCCGGAAAACGTGGCGGCCTTGAACGCGCTGGGCTACACCCTGGCCGACCGCACCACCCGCTACAAGGAAGCGCTGGCGCTGATCGATCGCGCCCGCACCGCCGACCCGGACAACCCGGCCATCGTCGACAGCTATGGCTGGGTGCTGTATCGCATGGGCCGCGCCAAGGAAGCGCTGGTGCAGCTGCGCCGCGCCTGGGCGCTGGTCAAGGACCCGGAGATCGCCGCGCACGTGGGAGAGGTGCTGTGGGTCAGCGGCAAGCAGGACGAGGCGCGGCGCTACTTCGACGAAGCCCGCCGCTTGGATCCTGATAACCGCGCGCTGCAACGCGCCGTGGAAAAGTTCGGGCTATGAGCGCTGTACGACGCGCGCTGGCCCTGAGCGGGCTGGTGCTGGTCGGCCTGTCCGGATGCGTCAGCGTGCCGCGCGGGCAGGGCGGCGGCGCGGCGGTGGTCGAGCGCGTGTCGGATCAAGCACGTATTGCCGAAGCGGCGCGCCAGGCCTGGCTGCAGGCCCATCCGCAATGGTCGTTTCAGGGGCGGGTAGCGATCAGCAAGGACCGTAACGGCGGCAGCGGACGCATCGACTGGCAGCAGAACGGCCCGCAGTACCGCGTGCAGCTCAGTGCCCCGGTGACCCGGCAGAGCTGGGTGCTCACCGGCGATACCACTACCGGCGCCGGTCGGCTCGAAGGGCTGGACGGCGGTCCGCGCAGCGGCCCAGATGCCGAGCAGGTCTTGCTGGAAGCGACCGGCTGGACCATCCCGTTCAATCAGATGCCGGACTGGGTGCGCGCGCTGCGCATTGCCGATGCCGGCACGCAGCGCGTCGATCTCGACGCTGCCGGGCGCCCGCGCACCGTGCAACAGGATGGCTGGACCATCGAATTTCTCGCCTGGGCGCCGGCCGGCGACGGCCAGCCCGCGCTGCCGCAACGCATCGAAGCCCATAACGGCAGCGCCAAGGTCCGTCTGCTGGTGGATCAGTGGACGGTATCGCCCTGATGGCAGCGCTGGACGGCTGGTCGGCGTGGCCTGCGCCGGCCAAGCTGAACCTGTTTCTGCAGATCGTCGGGCGCCGTGCCGACGGCTACCACCTGCTGCAGACCGTGTTCCGGCTGCTGGACTGGGGGGACACCATTCATCTTCGTTTGCGCAGTGACGGCCTGATCCGGCGCATCGGCGACAGTTTGCCCGGCGTCGCTGAAGACGATGACCTG
The DNA here is from genome assembly GCF_041475665.2 of Xanthomonas sp. NCPPB 4467. Classification (NCBI taxonomy): domain Bacteria; kingdom Pseudomonadati; phylum Pseudomonadota; class Gammaproteobacteria; order Lysobacterales; family Lysobacteraceae; genus Xanthomonas; species Xanthomonas sp. NCPPB 4467. The sequence goes on from NZ_CM191260.1 coordinate 1,262,638, forward strand.
GTGATCCGCGCCGCGCGCCTGCTGCAATCGTCCACCGGCACGCGGGCGGGTGCGGAGATCCGCGTCGACAAGCGCATCCCCGCCGGTGGCGGATTTGGCGGCGGTTCGTCGGACGCGGCAACTGTGCTGGTCGCGCTCAACGCCTTGTGGAGCTTGGGCTTGCCGGTCGATGCATTGGCCGCGCTGGGTCTGCAGCTGGGTGCGGACGTGCCGGTCTTCGTCCGCGGACACAATGCCTGGGCCGAGGGCGTGGGCGAGCAACTCACCCCGATTGCGCTTGCGCAGGCCGCGTATGTGCTGGTCGATCCAGGCGTTCACGTGCCCACGCCGGCGTTATTTCAATCACAGGAATTGACGCGGGATGCTGCTCCCGTGAAAATAGCGGACTTCGCTTCCGGTTCTCTGCTCGACAATGCGTTCGAGCCGGTCCTGCGGCGCCGCGAACCCGCCGTCGAGGCTGTGTTCCAGGCGCTATCCCAGATCGGCACGCCACGTTTGACCGGGTCGGGAAGTGGGTGTTTCGTCGAATTCGCCACGCGCGCTGCCGCAGAGCAGGCCTTGGCGCAGTTGCCGGACAGCCTGCGGGCGTGGGTGGTGGAGGGTGCAGCGCACTCGCCATTGCTCGACGCACTGGATGCAACAACGTTTTGATGCAGGGGCGTCGCCAAGAGGCCCAAGGCACCAGGTTTTGATCCTGGCATTCGTAGGTTCGAATCCTACCGCCCCTGCCAGTTGTTGATGCAGGTCCCTCTGCAAAAGTCGTACATGCAGGTCCCTCTGCAACAGCTCGCACATCCATGTGCGGGGGTTCAAAGAAAAGCCCGGCATTAGGTCGGCTCTCCCGTTCCACCATCGCCTGCCCGCTCTTCGCCGCCGCCCGAGAGATCCCATGCAAGACCAACGTAACCTGCTGGTGTTCTCCGGCAATGCCAACAAGCCGCTTGCCCAGAGCATCTGCAAGGAGCTCGGTGTGCGCATGGGCAAAGCGCTGGTCACGCGCTTTTCCGATGGCGAAGTGCAGGTCGAGATCGAGGAGAGCGTGCGCCGGCAGGAAGTGTTCGTCATCCAGCCGACCTGCGCGCCGAGCGCGGAAAACCTGATGGAGCTGCTGGTGCTGATCGACGCGCTCAAGCGCGCCAGCGCCGCCTCGGTGACTGCGGTGATCCCGTATTTCGGCTATTCGCGTCAGGACCGTCGCATGCGCTCCTCGCGCGTGCCGATCACCGCCAAGGTCGCCGCCAAGATGATCTGCGCGATGGAGGCCGACCGCGTGTTGACGGTCGACCTGCATGCCGACCAGATCCAGGGCTTCTTCGATGTCCCGGTCGACAATGTCTACGCTTCGCCGCTGCTGCTGGCCGACATCTGGCGCGCCTACGGCACCGACAACCTGATCGTGGTATCGCCCGACGTGGGTGGTGTGGTGCGCGCGCGCGCCGTCGCCAAGCGCCTGGACGACGCCGATCTGGCCATCATCGACAAGCGCCGTCCGCGCGCCAATGTCGCCACCGTGATGAACATCATCGGCGACGTGCAGGGCAAGACCTGCGTGCTGGTCGACGATCTGGTCGATACCGCCGGCACTTTGTGTGCGGCCGCCGCAGCGCTCAAGCAGCGCGGCGCGCTCAAGGTGGTGGCCTATATCACTCATCCGGTGCTGTCCGGCCCGGCGGTGGACAACATCAATAACTCACAGCTCGACGAGCTTGTGGTCACCGACACGATTCCGTTGAACGAAGCGGCGCGTACCTGCCCGAAGATTCGTCAGCTGAGCGTGGCCGAACTGCTGGCAGAGACCATCCGCCGCATCGCCTTCGGCGAATCGGTCAGCTCGCTCTACGTCGACTGATATCCCATTCGGCGCCCGGATCTCCGGGTGCCGTACTACGTCTCTCCTGGTCGCGGGTGAGACGCTTCATCGCCGCGAGGCGGTATTCCAATCTAGGTAGTGAAACAACATGGCAAAGACTCACGAAATCAAGGTCGAGCGCCGCGCGAACGAGGGGAAGGGTGCGAGCCGCCGCCTACGTCACGCTGGCGTCATTCCGGCCATCGTCTACGGTGGCGAACTCGAGCCGGTCAGCATCCAGCTCAACCACGAGCAGATCTGGCTCGCCCAGCAGAACGAGTGGTTCTACTCGTCGATCCTGGACCTGAACCTCAATGGCGACGTGCAGCAGGTGCTGCTGCGTGACATGCAGCGCCATCCGTTCAAGCAGTTGATCATCCACATCGACTTCCAGCGCGTCAGCGCCAACGAGAAGCTCAGCGCCGCGGTGCCGTTGCACTTCGTCAACGAAGCAACTTCGCCGGCTGGTAAGTCGAGCGAAGTGGTCGTGACCCACGAGCTCAACGAAGTCCAGGTGGTCTGCCTGCCGAAGGATCTGCCGGAGTTCATCGAAGTCGACCTCGGTGCGCTAGAAGTGGGCAACGTGATCCACTTGTCCGAAATCAAGCTGCCGGCCGGTGTGGAAATCCCCGAGCTGAAGCTGGGCAAGGAACATGACGTTGCCGTGGTTGCTGCCAAGCACGTGCGTGTCGAAGAAGAAGACGCTGCCGGTGAAGAAGGCAGCGAAGGCGCAGAAACCAAGTAATCCGTTGGCCGGTTCCTCGCATCTGCGGGGAATCGGCCGCGGTGACTGGCATGTCTGCACTTCGGCTGATCGTCGGGCTCGGCAATCCGGGCCCGGAACACGCGCAAACCCGGCACAACGCCGGGTTTCGTTTCGTCGATGCCCTCATCGAGCGCAGTGGCGCCCGCTGGGGTCTGGACAGCAAGTTGTTCGGCGAAACGGCCAAGGTCGATATCGCGGGGCAACCGGTCTGGCTGCTCAAGCCGGCCACCTTCATGAATCTCAGTGGCAAATCGATCACCGCCGCCCTGCGGTTCTGGAAGATCGAACCGGAGCAGATGCTCGTCGCACACGACGAACTGGATCTGGCGCCGGGCACGGCACGGCTCAAGTTCGACGGTGGACACGGTGGGCAGAACGGCCTGCGTGACACGATCCGCCTGCTCGGGCACGGCAAATTTCACCGCTTGCGCGTCGGTATCGGTCACCCTGGTCACAAGGACCGTGTGGTGCCGTGGGTGCTGGGGCGGGCAGGGCGCGACGATGATGCGGCAATCGGTACTGCAGTGGATGCGGCCATCGATGTGCTGCCGCTGGCGATGGGCGGCAATTTCAACGAAGCGATGAAGCGCCTGCATACCGCCAGGGACGCGTGATTGGGGAGTGGGGATTCGCAGCCGCGCGGCGACGAATCTCCACTCCCGAATCCCGAATCCCGGATGTGACCCATGGGTATCAAATGCGGCATCGTCGGCCTGCCCAATGTCGGCAAGTCGACTCTGTTCAATGCGCTGACCAAGGCGGGCATCGCTGCGGCCAATTTTCCGTTCTGCACCATCGAGCCGAACGTCGGCATCGTGCCGGTGCCGGACCCACGCCTCAACCAGCTGGCCGAGATCGTCAAGCCGCAGAAGCTGATTCCCACTGCGGTCGAGTTCGTCGATATCGCCGGCCTGGTTGCCGGTGCGGCGAGCGGCGAAGGCCTGGGTAACAAGTTCCTGGCGCACATCCGCGAAGTCGATGCGATCACCCACGTGGTGCGTTGCTTCGAGAACGATGACGTCATCCACGTCAACAACAAGGTCGACCCGATCGCCGATATCGAAACCATCGATACCGAGCTGGCGTTGGCCGACCTGGACAGCGTGGAAAAGGCGCTCAACCGCGCCGAACGCAGCGCCAAGGGCGGCGACAAGGACGCAGCCGCACGCAAACCGGTGCTGGCCAAGTTGCAGGCCGCGCTGGCCGAGGGTAAATCCGGCCGTGCAGCGGGTCTGGACGAGGAAGAGAAGGCGCTGGTGCGCGACCTGTTCCTGCTGACGCTCAAGCCGGTGCTCTACATCGCCAACGTGCTGGAAGACGGCTTTGAAAACAACCCGCACCTGGACGCAGTGCGTGCGCACGCCGCCACCGAGGGTGCAGAAGTGGTGCCGGTCTCGGCCGCCATCGAAGAAGAGCTGTCCCAGCTCGATGATGAAGATCGCGACACCTTTCTGGCCGATCTCGGTTTGAGCGAGCCCGGTCTGAATCGCGTCATTCGCGCCGCTTACACGCTGCTCGGCCTGCAGACCTACTTCACTGCAGGCGTCAAGGAAGTCCGCGCGTGGACGGTCAGGGCCGGCTCCACTGCACCGCAGGCGGCGGCGGTCATCCATACCGATTTCGAGAAGGGCTTCATTCGCGCCGAGACGATCGGCTTCGATGATTTCATCAAGTATCGCGGCGAAGCTGGCGCGCGAGACGCGGGTCGTCTGCGCCTGGAAGGCAAGGAATATCGGGTCCAGGAAGGCGATGTATTGCACTTCCGTTTCAACGTCTGATCCGGTGCGTGCGGCGCCGAGCTTCGCGCGTATTCAGCAGTGACGAAGGGTTCAAAATTTTTGTTGACACCGGGTGTGTCCCATAACAAAATAACGGGCTGCTTCACCCCGAACCGAATCGCCTAACCGCGCTACGGTCCGGTAGTAAAAGCTGGAGGGATACCCAAGCGGCCAACGGGGGCAGACTGTAAATCTGCTGGCTTACGCCTTCGGTGGTTCGAATCCACCTCCCTCCACCAGTTTCATGTTGTGGCATGCAGTTCCCGGCGCGGGAGTAGTTCAACGGTAGAACCTCAGCCTTCCAAGCTGATGGTGCGGGTTCGATTCCCGTCTCCCGCTCCATTGAACGCAAATGCATGGCATAATGCAAAACTCGCTCACGTAGCTCAGTCGGTAGAGCACCTCCTTGGTAAGGAGGAGGTCGAAGGTTCGATTCCTTTCGTGAGCACCATTACTCAATCGTCTTAAACTCCAAACGATTACCGAGAACTTGCACCCATGGCAAAAGCTAAATTCGAGCGCACCAAGCTGCACGTCAATGTCGGCACCATCGGTCACGTTGACCATGGCAAGACCACGTTGACCGCTGCGCTGACCAAGATCGGTGCAGAGCGTTTCGGTGGCGAGTTCAAGGCGTACGACGCGATCGACGCAGCACCGGAAGAGAAGGCGCGCGGCATCACGATTTCGACCGCACACGTCGAATACGAATCCCCGAACCGCCACTACGCCCACGTTGACTGCCCCGGCCACGCCGACTACGTCAAGAACATGATTACCGGTGCAGCGCAGATGGACGGCGCGATCCTGGTGTGTTCGGCCGCTGACGGCCCGATGCCGCAGACCCGTGAGCACATCCTGCTCTCGCGTCAGGTCGGTGTGCCGCACATCGTCGTGTTCCTGAACAAGGCCGACATGGTCGACGATGCCGAGCTGCTCGAGCTGGTCGAAATGGAAGTGCGCGAGCTGCTGAGCAAGTACGACTTCCCGGGCGACGACACCCCGATCATTCACGGTTCGGCGCGTCTGGCGCTGGACGGTGATCAGAGCGAAATCGGCGTGCCGGCGATCCTGAAGCTGGTCGATGCGCTGGACAGCTTCATTCCGGATCCGACCCGCGACGTCGATCGCCCGTTCCTGATGCCGGTCGAAGACGTGTTCTCGATCTCTGGCCGCGGCACCGTGGTGACCGGTCGTATCGAGCGTGGCATCATCAAGGTTGGCGACGAAATCGAAATCGTCGGTATCCGCGATACGCAGAAGACCACGGTCACCGGCGTTGAGATGTTCCGCAAGCTGCTGGACCAGGGTCAGGCAGGCGACAACGCCGGTCTGCTGCTGCGCGGCACCAAGCGTGACGACGTCGAGCGCGGCCAGGTGCTGTGCAAGCCGGGTTCGATCAAGCCGCATACCGAGTTCGAAGCCGAAGTTTACGTGCTGTCCAAGGATGAAGGTGGTCGTCATACCCCGTTCTTCAAGGGCTACCGTCCGCAGTTCTACTTCCGTACCACCGACATCACTGGCGCCTGCCAGCTGCCGGAAGGCGTGGAAATGGTGATGCCGGGCGACAACGTGAAGATGGTTGTGACGCTGATCAACCCGGTCGCGATGGACGAAGGTCTGCGCTTCGCAATCCGCGAAGGTGGCCGCACCGTCGGCGCCGGCGTGGTTGCCAAGGTCATCAAGTAAGCAATGCCTGCAGTTCGGCGGCCTCGGTCGCCGAATTTGCGCGAATGGCGGGCCGGCTGAACCGCGGTCCGCCTTCGTTGTCTTAGGGTTTGCGGTAAACGAGTACATACGCCAGTAGCTCAATTGGCAGAGCAGCGGTCTCCAAAACCGCAGGTTGGGGGTTCGAGTCCCTCCTGGCGTGCCACTCCTCTTTCCGGCCCAGCGATTCGGGTCAGATCGGTAACTAGAGCCGGATGAATAGCAAAATCGAGCCTTCCAAAAGCGCGTCTGCTGCCAGCGCTGATATCGTGAAATACGCTGTCTCCGCGATCCTGGTGGTTGCGGGGTTATTTGTGTGGTTCTGGTTTTCTGCGCCGGAGCGGGCCACGCAGTTGGGAGCCTGGACGCCGCAGTTGCGTGCGCTGGCTGTCATCGTCGGGTTGGTGGCAGGTGCATTTGTCTTTCTGGGAACCGGCAAAGGCCGGGAAACCCGCGAATTCATGTCCGAATCCAGGTTTGAGTTGCGTAAGGTGGTCTGGCCGACGCGTCAGGAAGCCATTCGCACCACCTGGGTTGTGATTGTTGTTGTGATCATTCTGAGTTTGCTGTTGGGCGGCTTCGACTTCGTCATCCAGAAGCTCACGCAGTGGTTCCTGGCTCGTTGAGGAGAATCAAGCAGTGAAGCGTTGGTACGTCGTTCACGCCTATTCAGGCTTTGAGAAATCGGTTGCGCAGGCATTGCGCGATCGCATCGTTCGCACCGAGATGGAGGATCGTTTCGGTGACGTGCTGGTGCCGACCGAGGAAGTCATCGAAATGCGCGCCGGCCAGAAGCGTCGGTCCGAGCGCAAGTTCTTCCCCGGCTATGTGCTGGTGCAGATCGAGACCCACGAAGAAGCCGGTATTCCACGCATCGATAATGAAAGCTGGCACTTGGTGAAGGAGACTTCCAAGGTGATGGGTTTCATCGGCGGTACGGCTGATCGTCCATTGCCGATTCGCGACGAAGAAGCCGATGCGATCCTGCAGCGTGTTCAGGATGGCGTCGAAAAGCCGCGTCCGAAGGTGCTATTCGAGCCGGGTCAGATGGTGCGTGTCACCGATGGTCCGTTCAACGACTTCAATGGCGTTGTCGAAGAAGTCAACTACGAGAAGAGCCGGTTGCGTGTCGCCGTGCTCATCTTTGGCCGCTCCACGCCGGTCGAGCTCGAGTTCGGTCAGGTCGAGAAGGGCTGACCTGGGCGGGCGCCTGCTAGGCGCCTGCTTTAAATGCTGCTATAGTGCGCGGCTCGCTGACCTGGCGACCGCCGGGAAATAATGGCTGCCGCATGGCAGCCATCTGCGTGTGGTACACAGCGCGACGCCGGGACGCGTGATTCTCCCGGTCCGATGGGGAGCCTGTTGTCAGGCGTTAGCACCCGGAGAGTATCGAAATGGCTAAGAAGATCACTTCCTTCATCAAGTTGCAGGTTAAGGCCGGTCAGGCCAATCCTGCACCGCCGGTCGGCCCTGCACTGGGTCAGCGCGGTCTGAATATCATGGAATTCTGCAAAGCGTTCAACGCTGCGACTTCCAAGCTGGAGCCGGGTCTGCCGACGCCAGTGATCATCACCGCGTATTCCGACCGTACCTTCACTTTCGTCACCAAGAGCACGCCCGCCAGCGTGTTGCTCAAGAAGGTGGCAGGTGTTACTTCCGGTTCGAAGCGTCCCAATACCGACAAGGTTGGCAAGGTGACGCGCAAGCAGCTGGAAGAGATCGCCAAGACCAAGGAAGCCGATCTGACGGCAGCCGAGCTCGAAGCGGCAGTTCGCACGATTGCGGGTACTGCCCGCAGCATGGGTTTGACGGTGGAGGGCTAAGATATGGCACAGAATAAGCGCGTTAAGGCCATTGCGGCCGCTGTCGTCCCGGGCAAGAACTATGCCTTCGAAGACGCAATCAAGATCCTGAAGACCGCCACCAAGGCCAAGTTCGTCGAATCCATCGACGTTGCCGTGCGCCTGGGCGTTGACGCCAAGAAGTCCGACCAGCAGGTGCGCGGTTCGACCGTGCTGCCGGCCGGTACCGGCAAGAGCGTGCGCGTTGCAGTGTTTGCGCCGGCGGGCGCCAAGGCTGACGAAGCCCTGGCTGCAGGCGCCGAAGCGGTGGGCATGGACGACCTGGCCGAGAAGATGCAGGCCGGCGATCTGAGCTACGACGTAGTCATCGCGACTCCGGACGCGATGCGCGTTGTCGGTAAGCTCGGCACCCTGCTGGGTCCGCGCGGCCTGATGCCGAACCCGAAGGTCGGCACCGTGTCGGCGAATCCGGGCGAAGCGGTCAAGAACGCCAAGTCGGGCCAGGTGCGTTACCGCACCGACAAGGCCGGCATCATCCACTGCACCATCGGCAAGGCCAGCTTCGACGACGAAGCGCTGAAGTCGAACCTGCAGGCGCTGCTGCTGGATCTGGTCAAGGCCAAGCCGGCCACCTCGAAGGGCACCTACCTGCAGAAGGTATCGGTCAGCTCGACGATGGGCCCGGGCGTGACGGTTGATCAGTCGAGCCTGTCGCTGAAGTAATCGAATGCGTCGGGCGTCATGCGCCTGACGTGTTTGTGCAGTACTGCATTGTTTTTCCGGCCCGGGTAACCGTGTGCTGGAAGTCCGTTCCCTCCTTTAGGGTAACGGACATTTTGAAGGCGATCGCCGGCGTGTCCGGCGGTAGCCGTCAAAGACCGCAGGCGCGGTCAGCGCAGATCGACGACGGGCAGGGATGCTCGCACTGGCATGGAGTCGCCGTCGATGCAGCGGGATCGCTTAATTGGTTCGTTTCGAACTGGCCGGCGTAGATGGTGTCGCCCTTCTGGAGTTTTCTGGTTTACGCGCGTCTGGGACATCCCGGATCGAGTCCACTCCAGGTCTAGAACGGCCACCAAAGGAACATCGGTCGATGTTCCCGGCTTCCAGGACGGAAGCTGCCCTGGACCGCAACCGGCAGGAGCCGCGAGCGGAGTAGTTTGAAGCCGGGATTGGAGATTCGGCGTTGGGGATTGGCAGGAGCTGCTGCATGGCTTTCGGCGAATCCCGAACCGCTCATCTCACATCTCAGCTTTAACGGAGGAGTGCAATGGCTCTCAATCTGTCCCAGAAGCAAGAAGTAGTCGCCGAGCTGGCAGACATCGCCGCCAAGGCCCACTCCCTGATCGCCGCCGAATACGCTGGCACCACGGTCTCCCAGATGACCGCGATGCGCAAGCAGGCCCGCGAAACCGGTGTGTTCTTGAAAGTTGTCAAGAACACCCTGGCCGTGCGTGCCGTCGAAGGTACCGAATTTGCTGTCGCGTCTGACAAGCTGGTTGGTCCTTTGGTGTATGCGTTTTCGATGGAGGAGCCCGGCGCTGCCGGTCGCCTGATCAAGGAATTCGCCAAGAGCAACGACAAGCTGCAGGCCAAGGTTGTGGCAATCGGCGGGGAACTGTTCCCGGCGAGCCACGTCGACGTGTTGGCTTCGCTGCCGACCCGTGACCAGGCTCTGGCCATGCTGGCCCGCGTGCTGTCCGAACCGGCTGCCATGTTCGCCCGTGCCGTCAAGGCCGTTGGCGACAAGCAGGGCGGTGGCGACGAAGCCGCCGAGCCGGTCGCCGAGACTGCCGAAGCTTGATGTCCTAGCGTCTGCTAGAAACCATTCCAGAATTAATTTCTAAAAGGTAATCACAATGTCCCTTACCAACGAACAGATCGTCGACGCCATCGCCGAGAAGTCCCTGATGGAAGTGATGGAGCTGGTCAAGGCCATCGAAGACAAGTTCGGCGTCTCCGCCGCCGCTCCGGTCGCTGCCGCTGCAGCTGGCCCGGCTGCTGTGGTCGAAGAGCAGACCGAGTTCAACGTGGTGCTGGTCAACTGCGGCGCCAACAAGGTCGGCGTCATCAAGGCCGTCCGTGCCGTGACCGGCCTGGGTCTGAAGGAAGCCAAGGATCTGACCGAAGCCGGTGGCATCCTGAAGGAAGGCGCGTCCAAGGACGAAGCCGAGAAGATCAAGAAGGAACTGACCGAAGCCGGCGCGACCGTCGAAGTCAAGTAAGCAGCATCTTGCATCGCCAGCGTTTTACGGTGATGCACTGAAGGCTGGGGGCCTAAAGCCCCCGGCCTTTGGCCGTTTCGGACGTGAGTCGGGAATGGGAGTTGGAGATCTGCAACTGCAAGGTTGCGCTTTTCCGATTCCCGAATCCCCGCTCCCGATTCCCGGCCTCACCGAGTTGGTAGTTGGAAGTAGCAGGAGAAGGCGTGCTGGTGCCGGCAATACCAGCGACTTCCAACTGACAATTTTGTTATTTCAGGGCCGCCGCGACGCGGCCCCCGCAGCCTAGGGTGAAGACCTCATGACGTCTTATTCGTTCACCGAAAAAAAGCGTATCCGCAAGGATTTCGGTAAGCAGCGCTCGATTCTCGAAGTGCCGTTTCTGCTTGCCATCCAGGTGGATTCCTATCGCGAATTCCTGCAGGAAGATGTGGAGCCGACCAAGCGCAAGGACCTCGGTCTGCATGCTGCTCTGAAGTCGGTGTTCCCGATCTCCAGCTACAGCGGCAATGCTGCGCTCGAGTACGTGGGCTACAAGCTGGGTCAGCCGGTGTTTGACGAGCGCGAATGCCGTCAGCGCGGCATGAGCTATGGCGCGCCGCTGCGCGTGACCGTGCGTCTGGTGATCTACGACCGCGAGTCGTCGACCAAGGCCATCAAGTACGTGAAGGAGCAGGAGGTCTATCTCGGCGAAATCCCGCTGATGACCGGCAACGGTACCTTCATCGTCAACGGCACCGAGCGCGTGATCGTGTCGCAGCTGCACCGCTCGCCTGGCGTGTTCTTCGACCACGACCGTGGCAAGACGCACAGCTCGGGCAAGCTGCTGTACAGCGCCCGCATCATTCCGTACCGCGGTTCCTGGCTGGACTTCGAGTTCGACCCGAAGGATGCGCTGTTCACCCGTATCGACCGTCGCCGCAAGCTGCCGGTGTCGATCCTGTTGCGCGCGCTTGGCTACAACAACGAAGAGATGTTGGCCGAGTTCTTCGAGATCAACACGTTCCATATCAATCCGGACGAAGGCGTGCAGCTGGAGCTGGTGCCGGAGCGTCTGCGTGGTGAAACGCTGAACTTCGACCTGGCCGATGGCGACAAGGTCATCGTGGAAGCGGGCAAGCGCATCACCGCCCGTCACGTCAAGCAGCTGGAAGCCGCCGGCGTTGCTGCGCTGGCCGTGCCGGACGACTACCTGGTCGGCCGCATCCTGTCGCACGACGTGGTCGATGGTTCGACCGGCGAACTGCTGGCCAATGCCAACGACGAGATCAGCGAAGACCAGTTGGCTGCCTTCCGCAAGGCCGGCGTCGACGCGGTCGGCACCCTGTGGGTGAACGATCTTGATCGCGGTCCGTACCTGTCCAACACCTTGCGCATCGATCCGACCAAGACGCAGCTCGAAGCGCTGGTCGAAATCTACCGCATGATGCGTCCGGGCGAGCCGCCGACCAAGGAAGCCGCGCAGAACCTGTTCCACAACCTGTTCTTCACCTTCGAACGCTACGACCTGTCCACGGTCGGCCGCATGAAGTTCAACCGTCGCGTCGGCCGCAAGGAAGTGCTGGGCGAGTCGGTGCTGTACGACAAGAAGTACTTTGCCGAGCGTAACGACGAAGAATCCAAGCGTCTGGTCGCCGAGCACACCGACACCTCCGACATCCTGGAAGTGATCAAGGTGCTCACCGAAATCCGCAACGGTCGCGGCGTGGTCGATGACATCGATCACCTGGGCAACCGTCGCGTGCGTTCGGTCGGCGAAATGGCCGAGAACGTGTTCCGCGTGGGCCTGGTCCGCGTCGAGCGCGCGGTCAAGGAGCGTCTGTCGATGGCGGAGTCGGAAGGTCTGACCCCGCAGGAACTGATCAACGCCAAGCCGGTGGCCGCCGCGATCAAGGAATTCTTCGGTTCCTCGCAGCTGTCGCAGTTCATGGACCAGAACAACCCGCTGTCGGAAGTGACGCACAAGCGTCGCGTGTCCGCACTGGGCCCGGGCGGTCTGACCCGCGAGCGTGCAGGCTTCGAAGTGCGCGACGTGCATCCGACCCATTACGGCCGCGTCTGCACCATCGAAACGCCGGAAGGCCCGAACATCGGCCTGATCAACTCGCTGGCCGTGTTCGCCCGCACCAACCAGTACGGCTTCCTCGAGACGCCGTACCGGAAGGTGCTGGACGGCAAGGTCTCCGACGACGTCGAATACCTGTCGGCGATCGAAGAAAACGAGTACGTGATCGCCCAGGCGAACGCGCTGACCGACGTCAAGAACATGCTCACCGAGCAGTTCGTGCCGTGCCGGTTCCAGGGCGAGTCGCTGCTCAAGCCGCCGGCAGAAGTCCACTTCATGGACGTGTCGCCGATGCAGACAGTGTCGGTCGCAGCGGCGCTGGTGCCTTTCCTGGAACACGATGACGCCAACCGCGCACTGATGGGCGCCAACATGCAGCGCCAGGCCGTGCCGACGTTGCGTTCGCAGAAGCCGCTGGTCGGTACCGGCATCGAGCGTGCGGTTGCGCGCGACTCGGGCGTGACCGTCAACGCGCTGCGTGGTGGCGTGATCGAGCAGATCGATGCGGCCCGCATCGTGGTCAAGGTCAACGAGGCAGAAATTGGCGGCGGCACCGATGCCGGCGTGGATATCTACAACCTGATCAAGTACACCCGCTCCAACCAGAACACCTGCATCAACCAGCGTCCGCTGGTGAATGTGGGCGACGTGATCGCGCGCGGCGACGTGCTGGCCGACGGCCCGTCCACCGACATCGGTGAGCTGGCGCTGGGTCAGAACATGCTGATCGCCTTTATGCCGTGGAACGGCTACAACTTCGAAGACTCCATCCTGCTCTCCGAGCGCGTGGTGGAAGAGGATCGTTACACCACGATCCACATCGAAGAGCTGACCTGCGTTGCACGCGACACCAAGCTGGGGCCGGAGGAAATTTCCGCCGACATCCCGAACGTGTCCGAGCAGGCCTTGAACCGTCTGGACGAAAGCGGCGTGGTGTACATCGGTGCGGAAGTGCGCGCCGGCGACATCATGGTCGGCAAGGTCACGCCGAAGGGCGAAAGCCAGCTGACCCCGGAAGAAAAGCTGCTGCGTGCGATCTTCGGTGAGAAGGCGTCCGACGTGAAGGACAGCTCGCTGCGCGTGCCCCCGGGCATGGACGGCACCGTCATCGACGTGCAGGTCTTCACCCGCGACGGCATCGAGAAGGACAAGCGTGCGCGCCAGATCGAAGAATCCGAGATCAAGCGCGTCAAGAAGGACTTCGACGACCAGTTCCGCATTCTGGAAGCGGCCATCTACGCACGTCTGCGCTCGCAGATCGTGGGCAAGGTCGCCAATGGCGGTCCGAACCTGAAGAAGGGCGACAACGTCACCGACGCGTATCTTGACGGGCTGAAGAAGTCCGATTGGTTCCAGCTGCGCATGAAGGACGAAGACGCTGCCGACGCCATCGAACGCGCGCAGAAGCAGATCCAGGCGCACGAGAAGGAATTCGAAGCACGCTTTGCCGACAAGCGCGGCAAGATCACCCAGGGCGACGACCTCGCACCGGGCGTGCTGAAGATGGTCAAGGTGTTCCTGGCGGTGAAGCGTCGCATCCAGCCGGGCGACAAGATGGCAGGCCGCCACGGCAACAAGGGTGTGGTCTCCAACGTCGTGCCTGTCGAAGACATGCCGTACATGGCGACCGGCGAGCCGGTGGACATCGTGCTGAACCCGCTCGGCGTGCCGTCGCGTATGAACATCGGCCAGATTCTGGAAGTGCATCTGGGCTGGGCCGCCAAGGGCTTGGGTCGCAAGATCCAGCGCATGCTGGAAGCACAGGCCGCGGTCAGCGAGCTGCGCAAGTTCCTGGACGACATCTACAACCACGACAGCGCGATCAATGCGCAGCGTGTGGATCTGTCGCAGTTCAGCGATGAGGAGCTGCTCAACCTGGGCAAGAACCTGATCGACGGCGTGCCGATGGCCACCCCGGTGTTCGACGGTGCCAGCGAAGCGGAAATCAAGCGCATGCTGGAACTGGCCGAACTGCCGCAGAGCGGTCAGACCCAGCTGTACGACGGTCGCACCGGCGAAGCGTTCGATCGCAAGACCACGGTCGGTTACATGCATTACCTGAAGTTGAACCACTTGGTCGACGACAAGATGCATGCCCGTTCGACCGGCCCGTACTCGCTCGTGACCCAGCAGCCGCTGGGCGGCAAGGCGCAGTTCGGTGGTCAGCGCTTCGGCGAAATGGAAGTCTGGGCGCTGGAAGCCTACGGCGCGGCCTACACCCTGCAGGAAATGCTGACGGTGAAGTCCGACGACGTGCAGGGCCGCAACCAGATGTACAAGAACATCGTCGATGGTGAGCACGAGATGGTCGCGGGCATGCCGGAGTCCTTCAACGTGTTGGTGAAGGAAATCCGCTCGCTGGCGATCAACATGGAACTGGAAGAGTGATCGAGCTGGATCCAGGCGCCGTCATGCGGTGCCTGGATCCGGAACGTAATGCCCTCGGTTTCATCTCAGATACGAAATTCCTCCGACCCGGAGATATCCAATGAAAGACCTGCTCAACCTCTTCAATCAACAGCGCCAGACGCTGGATTTCGACGCGATCAAGATCGCGCTGGCATCGCCTGACCTGATCCGTTCGTGGTCCTACGGCGAAGTGAAGAAGCCCGAAACCATCAACTACCGCACCTTCAAGCCGGAGCGTGACGGCCTGTTCTGCGCCGCGATCTTTGGCCCGATCAAGGATTACGAGTGCCTGTGCGGCAAGTACAAGCGCATGAAGCACCGTGGCGTGGTCTGCGAAAAGTGCGGCACCGAAGTCACCCTGGCCAAGGTGCGTCGCGAGCGCATGGGTCACATCGACCTGGCCTCGCCGGTCGCGCATATCTGGTTCCTCAAGTCGCTGCCCTCGCGTATCGGTTTGATGCTGGACATGACCCTGCGCGACATCGAGCGCGTGCTGTACTTCGAAGCCTACGTGGTCACCGAGCCGGGCCTGACCCCGCTCGAGCGCCGCCAGCTGCTGACCGAAGAGCAGTATCTGACCGCACGCCAGGAGTACAACGACGACTTCGACGCCGCCATGGGCGCCGAGGCCGTGTACGAGCTGCTGCGCACCATCGACCTGCAGTCGGAAATGACCCGTCTGCGCGAAGAAATCGCCAGCACCGGTTCGGAAACCAAGCTCAAGCGTCTGACCAAGCGCATCAAGTTGATCGAAGCCTTCCTGGAATCGGGCAACCGTCCGGAGTGGATGGTCATGACCGTGCTTCCCGTGCTGCCGCCGGACCTGCGTCCGCTGGTGCCGCTGGATGGCGGCCGCTTCGCGACCTCGGATCTGAACGATCTGTACCGCCGCGTGATCAACCGCAACAACCGTCTGCGTCGCCTGCTGGAGCTCAACGCTCCGGATATCATCGTGCGCAACGAAAAGCGCATGCTGCAGGAATCGGTCGATGCGTTGCTGGACAACGGCCGTCGCGGCCGTGCCATCACCGGCACCAACAAGCGTCCGCTGAAGTCGCTGGCCGACATGATCAAGGGCAAGCAGGGCCGGTTCCGTCAGAACCTGCTCGGCAAGCGTGTGGATTACTCCGGTCGTTCGGTCATCACCGTCGGTCCGTACCTCAAGCTGCACCAGTGCGGCCTGCCGAAGAAGATGGCGCTCGAGCTGTTCAAGCCGTTCGTGTTCGCCAAGCTGCAGCGTCGCGGCCTGGCCACCACCATCAAGGCCGCCAAGAAGCTCGTCGAGCGCGAAGAGGCCGAGGTGTGGGACATCCTCGAAGAAGTCATTCGCGAGCATCCGGTGCTGCTGAACCGTGCGCCGACCCTGCACCGTCTGGGCATCCAGGCGTTCGAGCCGGTGTTGATCGAAGGCAAGGCCATCCAGCTGCATCCGCTGGTATGTACCGCCTTCAACGCCGACTTCGACGGTGACCAGATGGCTGTCCACGTGCCGCTTTCGCTGGAAGCCCAGCTGGAAGCGCGTGCGCTGATGATGTCCACCAACAACATCCTGTCGCCGGCCAACGGCGAGCCGATCATCGTGCCGTCGCAGGACGTGGTGTTGGGCCTGTACTACATGAGCCGCGCCCTGGAGAACAAGAAGGGCGAGGGCATGGTGTTTGCGAACACCAGCGAAGTGAAGCGCGCCTACGACAACCGCGTGGTGGAACTGCACGCCAAGGTCAAGGTCCGCATCACTCAGGTGGACGTCGACGCCGTCGACGGCAAGCGCACCAGCGGCACCTCGATCGTGGACACCACGGTCGGTCGTGCGCTGCTGAGCGAAATCCTGCCCGAAGGCCTGCCGTTCCAGCTGGCCAACACCGAGATGACCAAGAAGAACATCTCGCGTCTGATTAACTCCAGCTACCGTCTGCTGGGCTTGAAGGACACCGTCGTGTTCGCCGACAAGCTGATGTACACCGGTTATGCCTACGCCACCCGCGCAGGCGTGTCGATCGGCATCGACGACATGCTGATCCCGGATGAGAAGAAGGGCATCCTCACCGAGGCTGAAGCCGAAGTGCTGGAAATCCAGGAGCAGTACCAGTCGGGCCTGGTCACCGCCGGCGAGCGTTACAACAAGGTCGTGGACATCTGGTCGCGTACCAGCGAGCGCATCGCCAAGGCGATGATGGACACCATCGGTACCGAGAAGGTTGAAAATGCCAAGGGCGAAACCATCGACCAGAAGTCGATGAACTCGCTTTACATCATGGCCGACTCCGGTGCGCGTGGTAGCCAGGCGCAGATCCGTCAGCTGGCCGGTATGCGCGGCCTGATGGCGCGTCCGGACGGCTCGATCATCGAGACCCCCATCAAGGCCAACTTCCGCGAAGGCTTGAACGTGCAGGAGTACTTCAACTCCACCCACGGTGCGCGTAAGGGTCTGGCCGATACCGCGTTGAAGACCGCGAACTCGGGTTACCTGACCCGTCGTCTGGTCGACGTCGCGCAGGACGTGGTGATCACCGAAGTCGATTGCGGCACCACCGAAGGGTTGATCATGACCCCGATCGTGGAAGGCGGCGACGTGGTGGAGCCGTTGAAGGAGCGCGTGCTGGGCCGTGTCGTGGCCGAGGACGTGTACCTGCCGGGCAACGACGAAGAGCCGATCGTCACCCGCAATACGCTGCTCGACGAAGCCTGGGTTGCCAAGCTGGAAGACGCCAGCGTGCAGTCGGTGAAGGTGCGTTCGACCATCAGCTGCGAATCGTCGTTCGGCGTGTGCGCACGTTGCTATGGTCGCGATCTTGCACGTGGTCACCAGGTCAACATCGGTGAAGCGGTCGGTGTCATCGCCGCCCAGTCGATCGGTGAGCCGGGTACCCAGCTGACCATGCGTACGTTCCACATCGGTGGTGCGGCATCGCGTGCGGCTGCGGTGGACAACATCACCGTCAAGACCACCGGTTCGGTGAAGTTCAACAACCTCAAGTCGGTGGCGCATGCCAGCGGCGCACTGGTTGCGGTCTCGCGTTCTGGCGAACTGTCCGTGCTCGATGGCCACGGCCGCGAGCGCGAGCGTTACAAGCTGCCGTACGGCGCCACCATCACCGCCAAAGACGGCGATGCGGTCAAGGCCGGGCAGGGCGTGGCCAACTGGGATCCGCATAACCACCCGATCGTGTCGGAAGTGGCCGGTTTCATTCGCTTCATCGACTTCGTCGACGGCGTCACCGTCATCGAGAAGACCGACGAACTGACTGGCCTGGCCTCGCGCGAAATCACCGACCCGAAGCGTCGCGGTGCGCATGCCAAGGAACTGCGCCCGATCGTGCGCATCGTCGATGGCAAGGGCAACGACCTGACGATCCCCAATACGGATCTGCCGGCGCAGTACCTGTTGCCCCCGCGCTCCATCGTCAACCTGCAGGACGGCGCCGCTGTCGGCGTGGGCGACGTGGTCGCCAAGATCCCGCAGGAAGCGTCCAAGACCCGCGACATCACCGGTGGTCTGCCGCGCGTTGCCGACTTGTTCGAAGCACGCAAGCCGAAGGATCCGGCGATCCTGGCCGAGCGCTCGGGCATCATCAGCTTCGGTAAGGACACCAAGGGCAAGCAGCGTCTGATCATCAAGGACACCGATGGGTCGGAACACGAAGAGCTGATCCCGAAGTACCGCCAGATCATCGTGTTCGAAGGCGAGCATGTGACCAAGGGCGAGACTGTGGTGGACGGCGAGCCGAGCCCGCAGGACATCCTGCGTCTGTTGGGTGTCGAGCCGCTGGCCGCGTATCTGGTCAAGGAAATCCAGGACGTGTATCGCCTGCAGGGCGTGAAGATCAACGACAAGCACATCGAGGTGATCACTCGCCAGATGCTGCGCAAGGTCGAGATCACCGACCAGGGCACCAGTAAGTTCCTCAATGGCGAGCAGGTCGAGCGCCAGCGCGTCATCGAGGAAAATGTCCGCCTGGTCAAGCGCAACGAACTGCCGGCCAAGTACGATCCGGTGCTGCTGGGTATCACCAAGGCCTCGCTGGCCACCGAGTCGTTCATCTCGGCGGCCTCGTTCCAGGAGACCACGCGCGTGTTGACCGAGGCTGCCGTGCGCGGTACCCGCGACAACCTGCGCGGCCTGAAGGAAAATGTGATCGTGGGTCGCCTGATCCCGGCCGGTACCGGTCTGGCGTATCACGCCGGCCGTCGTAAGTCGTCGGGTCTGACCGACTCGGAAATGGAAACGCTGTCGGGCAAGCCTGCAGTTGCCGAACCGGTCGCAGCTGTGGCGGACGCTGGGGCGGACGAGGAGTAAGCGCTTGCGACGGCGTTCGCAAGATCGCCGTCAGCCAAGCCAGAGGAGGGCAGGAAGCCCTCCGTTTTCCGGCCTTTGGATGGGCCAGCAGGGTTGGGTTTCCGTGAAGTTGACGGAGTTTCGTCCTGCCAGCTATACTTCCCTGTCTCGGCGGGCCGTTTTTCGGCCTGCCTTCGTTTTCGTGCAAGGCCGTCTCGGCCTCTCTAATCAGAAGAATCAACTGATGACGACGATCAATCAGCTGGTCCGCAAGCCTCGGCAAGCGACCACCTACAAGAGTGCCTCCCCGGCACTGGACAAGTGTCCGCAGCGCCGCGGCGTCTGCACACGCGTCTACACCACTACCCCGAAGAAGCCGAACTCGGCCCTGCGTAAGGTTGCCAAAGTGCGCCTGACCAATCAGGAAGAGGTCATCAGCTACATCGGTGGTGAAGGCCACAACCTGCAGGAGCACTCCGTGGTCCTGATTCGTGGTGGTCGCGTCAAGGATCTTCCCGGTGTGCGTTATCACACCGTCCGTGGTTCGCTGGACGCCGCCGGCGTCGCAAAGCGCCGTCAAGGTCGTTCCAAGTACGGCGCCAAGCGCCCGAAGAGCTAAGGAAATACTCCAATGTCCCGTAAAGGTTCTACTCCGCAGCGCACCGTCCTGCCTGATCCAAAGCATGGCAGCGAAACCATTGCCCGCTTCATCAATATGGTGATGCAAAGTGGCAAGAAGTCGGTTGCTGAGAAAATTGTCTATGGCGCGATGGACGTCATTGGCGAAAAGAATCCGAATGCCGTCGAGCTGGTGCAGAAAGCACTGGACAACGTGGCCCCGGCTGTCGAAGTTAAATCGCGTCGCGTCGGTGGTGCTACCTATCAGGTGCCCGTCGAAGTGCGCTCCTCACGTCGTACAGCGCTGGCAATGCGCTGGTTGATCGATTCCGCGCGCAAGCGTGGCGAGAACACCATGCCGCGCAAGCTGGCTGCAGAACTGTTGGACGCCTCGGAAAGCCGTGGCGGCGCGATCAAAAAGCGCGAAGAGACTCACCGTATGGCGGAAGCGAACAAGGCGTTCGCACACTACCGCTGGTGACCTCGGGGGCCTTGGTAACGGGGCCCTTCAGCACCATATGAGTGCTGTTTGCGGCGCGTCTCGCGTCGCATTCAATCCGAAGGCCGCCGAAAGGCGGCGTTCGGCCATCCGAAATCCAAGAAATTGAGAGGCTCCCCGTGGCCCGCACCACCCCTATCGAGCGTTACCGCAACTTCGGCATCATGGCCCACATCGATGCCGGCAAGACCACCACTTCCGAGCGCATCCTGTTCTACACCGGTGTCAGTCACAAGATCGGCGAAGTCCATGACGGCGCTGCAGTGATGGACTGGATGGAGCAGGAGCAGGAGCGTGGTATCACCATCACCTCCGCTGCGACCACTGCGTTCTGGTCGGGCATGGATAAGTCCATGCCGCAGCATCGCCTGAACATCATCGATACCCCCGGGCACGTCGACTTCACCATCGAAGTGGAGCGCTCCTTGCGCGTGCTCGACGGTGCGGTGTTCGTGCTGTGTGCGGTCGGTGGCGTGCAGCCGCAGTCCGAGACCGTGTGGCGCCAGGCCAACAAGTATTCCGTGCCGCGCATGGCCTTCGTCAACAAGATGGACCGTACCGGTGCCAACTTCGACAAGGTCGTTGAACAGCTGAGAGCCCGTCTGGGTGCCTACGCCGTGCCGATGCAGGTGCCGATCGGCGCTGAAGACGGTTTCGAGGGCGTGGTCGACCTGTTGAAGATGAAGGCGATTCATTGGGATATCGCGTCGCAGGGCACCACCTTCGAATACGGCGACATCCCGGCCGACCTGGTCGAGATTGCGACCGAGGCGCGTTCGTTCATGGTCGAAGCGGCTGCAGAAGCCAGCGAAGAACTCATGGACAAGTACCTCAACGAAGGCGACCTGAGCGAAGAAGAGATCCTGGTGGGTCTGCGCGAGCGCACCCTGAAGGTCGAGATCGTGCCGGTGTTCTGCGGCTCGGCGTTCAAGAACAAGGGTGTGCAGGCCATGCTCGACGGCGTCGTGCATCTGCTGCCGTCGCCGGCCGACCGTCCGCCGGTTGCCGGCATCGACGAGGACGAGAAGGAAGACAGCCGTCCTGCGACCGACACCGCGCCGTTCTCGGCGTTGGCGTTCAAGATCATGACCGATCCGTTCGTAGGCTCGCTGACGTTCTTCCGTGTCTACTCGGGCACGCTGAATTCCGGCGACCAGGTCTATAACCCGGTCAAGTCGAAGAAAGAGCGCGTGGGCCGCATCCTGCAGATGCATTCCAACAATCGCGAAGAGATCAAGGAAGTGCGCGCTGGTGACATCGCCGCGGCCGTGGGTCTGAAGGACGTCACCACCGGCGACACGCTGTGTGCGCAGGACAAGATCATCACCCTGGAGCGCATGGTTTTCCCGGAGCCGGTGATCTCGATGGCGGTGGAGCCCAAGACCAAGTCGGACCAGGAAAAGATGGGTACGGCGCTGGGTCGCCTGGCGCAGGAGGATCCCTCGTTCCGCGTCAAGACCGACGAAGAATCCGGCCAGACCATCATCTCCGGCATGGGCGAGTTGCACCTGGACATCATCGTCGACCGCATGCGTCGCGAGTTCAATGTCGAGGCCAATGTCGGCAAGCCGCAGGTTGCGTATCGCGAAACGATCCGCAAGACCGACGTCAAGTCCGACTACAAGCACGCCAAGCAGTCCGGTGGTAAGGGGCAGTACGGTCACGTCGTGATCGAGCTGTCGCCGATGACCGAAGAAGATCGCAAGAGCGATAACGTCAAAGACGATTTCCTCTTCATCAACGACATCACCGGCGGCATCATTCCGAAGGAATTCATCCCCTCGGTCGAAAAGGGCCTGCGCGAAACGATCACCAGTGGTCCGATCGCAGGCTTCCCGGTGGTAGGCGTGAAGGTCAAGCTGGTGTTCGGCTCGTACCACGACGTCGACTCCTCGGAAATGGCGTTCAAGCTGGCCGCATCGATGGCGTTCAAGCAGGGCTTTGCGAAAGCCAGCCCGGTGTTGCTCGAGCCGATCATGAAGGTCGAGATCGTCAGCCCGGAGGATTACCTGGGCGACGTGATGGGCGACGTGAGCCGCCGTCGCGGCGTGTTGCAGGGCCAGGACGACAGTCCGTCGGGCAAGATCATCAATGCGATGATTCCGCTGGGTGAAATGTTCGGCTACGCGACCTCGCTGCGCTCGATGAGCCAGGGGCGTGCGACGTTCTCGATGGAATTCGACCATTACGAAGAGGCGCCGGCCAACATCGCCGACGCCGTTACCAAGAAGGGCTGAGTTCGCTCAGCCGCTTCAAAAATTTTCTAATTAGAGGTAGTAAGTCATGGCAAAAGCTAAATTCGAGCGCACCAAGCTGCACGTCAATGTCGGCACCATCGGTCACGTTGACCATGGCAAGACCACGTTGACCGCTGCGCTGACCAAGATCGGTGCAGAGCGTTTCGGTGGCGAGTTCAAGGCGTACGACGCGATCGACGCAGCACCGGAAGAGAAGGCGCGCGGCATCACGATTTCGACCGCACACGTCGAATACGAATCCCCGAACCGCCACTACGCCCACGTTGACTGCCCCGGCCACGCCGACTACGTCAAGAACATGATTACCGGTGCAGCGCAGATGGACGGCGCGATCCTGGTGTGTTCGGCCGCTGACGGCCCGATGCCGCAGACCCGTGAGCACATCCTGCTCTCGCGTCAGGTCGGTGTGCCGCACATCGTCGTGTTCCTGAACAAGGCCGACATGGTCGACGATGCCGAGCTGCTCGAGCTGGTCGAAATGGAAGTGCGCGAGCTGCTGAGCAAGTACGACTTCCCGGGCGACGACACCCCGATCATTCACGGTTCGGCGCGTCTGGCGCTGGACGGTGATCAGAGCGAAATCGGCGTGCCGGCGATCCTGAAGCTGGTCGATGCGCTGGACAGCTTCATTCCGGATCCGACCCGCGACGTCGATCGCCCGTTCCTGATGCCGGTCGAAGACGTGTTCTCGATCTCTGGCCGCGGCACCGTGGTGACCGGTCGTATCGAGCGTGGCATCATCAAGGTTGGCGACGAAATCGAAATCGTCGGTATCCGCGATACGCAGAAGACCACGGTCACCGGCGTTGAGATGTTCCGCAAGCTGCTGGACCAGGGTCAGGCAGGCGACAACGCCGGTCTGCTGCTGCGCGGCACCAAGCGTGACGACGTCGAGCGCGGCCAGGTGCTGTGCAAGCCGGGTTCGATCAAGCCGCATACCGAGTTCGAAGCCGAAGTTTACGTGCTGTCCAAGGATGAAGGTGGTCGTCATACCCCGTTCTTCAAGGGCTACCGTCCGCAGTTCTACTTCCGTACCACCGACATCACTGGCGCCTGCCAGCTGCCGGAAGGCGTGGAAATGGTGATGCCGGGCGACAACGTGAAGATGGTTGTGACGCTGATCAACCCGGTCGCGATGGACGAAGGTCTGCGCTTCGCAATCCGCGAAGGTGGCCGCACCGTCGGCGCCGGCGTGGTTGCCAAGGTCATCAAGTAAGCAATGCCTGCAGTTCGGCGGCCTCGGTCGCCGATGCAATCGGAGGGTCGGCGCAAGCCGGCCCTTTTTTTGGTTGAAGGTAGGCAATGCGAATGGGATACCGGATTCTTTTGGATAGACGCTTGCACCCCTAAAGATCCGTCGCTATAATGCGCGGCTCGGTGTCCCTGGGTAGGGCGCTGGGTTCACAGCGAAAAGAACGGCAGGACGCCGCTCGTGTTCGCCAGACCGGGAAGGTCGCGTTGCATGGAGTACTCAACAACTCAGTCGTTGTTGACCGTGCTCTAGCTGCGCATTATACTTTTCCGTCTGGGCAGGCCGGTTTACCGGTCTGCCTCAGTTTTTGGGCGGAGGAAAGCCCTCGTCGGCAGGATGCCTGGCGATTTCACCAACGCAGGAATACCGGGGCAGGTATCCCAGAGGCCTTGCCCGTCGCTCTTTTAACGAAGGAAGCTTCCGTCATGTCGGAACAAAAGATCCGGATTCGGTTGAAGGCGTTCGATCATCGTTTGATCGACCGTTCGGCCAGCGAGATCGTCGAAACGGCTAAGCGGACCGGTGCGCAAGTGCGTGGCCCGATCCCGTTGCCGACCAAGATCGAACGTTACACCATCCTCGTATCCCCGCATGCCGACAAGGATGCGCGTGACCAATACGAAACCCGCACGCACAAGCGTGTGCTCGATATCGTCGACCCCAACGACAAGACCGTGGACGCGCTGATGAAGCTCGAGCTCGCGGCTGGCGTCGACGTACAGATCAAGTTGACCTGAGGACTACGACCATGACGAAGAAATATTCGTTGGGCTTCGTGGGCCGCAAGGCTGGCATGAGCCGCGTCTTCACTGAAGATGGCCGCTCGGTGCCGGTTACGCTGATCGAAGCAACTCCGAACCGCATCGCGCAGATCAAGACCGTTGAAACCGACGGCTACAGCGCAGTGCAGATTACCGTTGGCGCGCGTCGCGCCGCACTGGTCAACAAGCCGGCCTCCGGTCACTTCGCCAAGGCGAAGGTCGAAGCGGGTCGCGGCTTGTGGGAATTCCGCGTTGAAGATGCGCAGCTCGGCGATTTCGCCGTCGGCGGCGAAATCAAGGCGGACATCTTCGAGGTCGGCCAAAAGGTCGACGTCCAGGGCGTCACCAAGGGTAAGGGTTTCCAGGGCACCATCAAGCGCTACAACTTCCGTATGGGCGATGCAACTCACGGTAACTCGCTGTCGCATCGCGCGCCGGGTTCGTTGGGTCAGCGCCAGACCCCGGGTCGCGTTTTCCCGGGTAAGAAGATGTCGGGCCACATGGGCGCCGTGCAGCAAAGCACGCAGAACCTGGAAGTGGTCAAGGTCGACGTCGAGCGTGGTCTGATTGCTATCCGCGGCGCCGTGCCTGGCGCAGCTGGTGGCGACGTGATCGTCCGTCCGGCGAGCAAGGCATAAGGAGAGATGACGATGGAACTCGTTATCACGGGTAGCAACAACAAGGTCTCGGTCTCCGATGCCGTGTTCGGTCGCGAATTCAGCGAAGATCTGGTTCACCAGGTCGTCGTCGCTTATCGCAACGCCGGTCGCGCTGGTACCAAGGCACAGAAGACGCGTTCGGAAGTTGCGGGCACCACCAAGAAGTCGAAGAAGCAGAAGGGCGGCGGTGCGCGTCATGGCGCGTTGACGGCTCCGATCTTCGTCGGCGGCGGCGTGACCTTCGCGGCCAAGCCGCGTAGCTTCGAACAGAAAGTCAACCGCAAGATGTACCGTGCGGCCATCTGCGCGATCTTCTCTGAGCTTAATCGCCAGGGTCGCCTGATGATCGTCGATGCGTTCGACGTCGAAACCACCAAGACCCAGGGTCTGATCGAGAAGTTGAAGGGACTGGATGTGGGCAAGCGCCCGCTGATCGTCACCGAAGAAGCCTCCGAGCACCTGTATCTGTCCGCTCGCAATCTGCCGTATGTGCAGGTGCGTGATGTGCAGGGTCTGGATCCGGTCGCTTTGGTCGGGGCCGATACGGTCGTGATCACCGCCGATGCGGTCAAGAAGATCGAGGAGTGGCTGGCATGAGCAGCAACGAAAAAATCTTCAGCGTGCTGCGTGCTCCGCGAGTCTCCGAAAAGACCGCGCGCCTGCAGGAAATCTCCAACCAGTATGTCTTCGAAGTTTCGAACGAAGCCACCAAGGCCGATGTAAAGGCCGCGGTTGAGCAGCTGTTCGACGTCAAGGTCAAGGCAGTCAACGTGGTCAACGTCAAGGGCAAGAGTAAGTCCTTCCGTAACCGTGCTGGCAGCCGTGGCAATTGGCGCAAGGCGTACGTCCGCCTGGTTGATGGTCAGTCCATCGACGTAACGGCCAAGGCCTGAGGTCCATCCCATGCCATTGATGAAGTTCAAACCCACCTCTCCCGGCCGTCGTTCCGCCGTGCGCGTGGTTACTCCCGATCTGCACAAGGGCGCACCGCACGCGGCGCTGCTCGATTCGCAGAGCAAGTCCGGTGGTCGTAACCACCATGGCCGCATCACCGTGCGTCACGTCGGTGGTGGCCACAAGCAGCACTACCGCATCATCGACTTCAAGCGCAACAAGGAAGGTATTCCGGCGCGTGTGGAGCGGATCGAATACGATCCGAACCGTACCGCTCATATCGCCCTGCTGTGCTACGTCGACGGCGAGCGTCGCTACATCATCGCCCCCAAGGGCCTGAAGGCTGGCGACCAGGTTGTTGCCGGTGCCAATGCACCGATCAAGACCGGTAACACGCTGCCGCTGCGTAACATCCCGGTCGGTACGACGGTGCACGGTATCGAGCTGAAGCCGGGTAAGGGCGCTCAGATCGCACGTGCTGCCGGTGCAGCCGTCCAGCTGGTCGCTCGCGAAGGCATCTATGCCACGCTGCGTCTGCGCTCGGGCGAAATGCGCAAGGTGCCGGTCGAATGCCGCGCCACCATCGGCGAAGTCGGCAACGACGAGCACAACCTCGAGAAGTTGGGCAAGGCCGGCGCCAAGCGTTGGCGCGGTATTCGCCCGACCGTTCGCGGTGCGGCCATGAACCCGGTCGATCACCCGCACGGTGGTGGTGAAGCGAAGGCTGGTCAGGGTAATCCGCATCCGGTCACCCCCTGGGGTGTTCCGACCAAGGGTTACAAGACGCGCAAGAACAAGCGCACCCAGCAATTCATCGTCCGCGATCGTAGGGGCTAATCGACCATGGCACGTTCACTCAAGAAGGGCCCGTTCGTCGATCACCACCTTGCAAAGAAGGTGGAGTCCGCTGCGGGTAGCAAGAAGCCGATCAAGACCTGGTCGCGCCGTTCGATGATCCTGCCGGAAATGGTAGGCATCACCATCGCCGTGCATAACGGCAAGAACCACATTCCGGTGCTCGTCAACGAGAATATGGTCGGCCACAAGCTCGGCGAATTTGCCGTCACCCGGACCTTCAAGGGTCACGGTGGCGACAAGAAGTCGAGCAGGTAAGGAGAGATGACGATGGAAGCGAAAGCAATCCTGCGCACCGCGCGCATCTCCCCGCAGAAGGCCCGCCTGGTCGCTGACCAGGTGCGTGGTTTGTCCGCCGAGCGTGCGGTCAATCTGCTGAAGTTCTCGGACAAGAAGGCTGCGCACCTGATCAAAAAGGTTGTGGAGTCGGCTATTGCCAATGCCGAGAACAATCAGGGCGCGGATGTCGACGAGCTGAAGGTCAAGACCATCATGGTTGATGAAGGTCCGTCCCTGAAGCGTTTCATGGCGCGGGCGAAAGGCCGCGGTACCCGCATCCTCAAGCGCACCAGTCACATCACTGTGATTGTTGGCGCCGCCAAGTAAGCGGAAAGGAAAAGACCATGGGTCATAAAGTTCATCCGACTGGAATCCGTCTTGGTATCTCCAAAGACTGGAACTCCAAGTGGTACGCAAACAAGGGCGATTTCGCTGCCTATTTGGCAGCCGACCTGAAAGTGCGTGAAATGCTGCGCAAGAAGCTCGCGCAGGCAGGTGTCAGCAAGATCTTGATCGAGCGTCCTGCCAAAACCGCCCGCGTGACGATTCATACTGCCCGTCCGGGCGTGGTGATCGGCAAGCGTGGCGAGGACATCGAAAAGCTGCGCAAGGAAGTGAGCGAGCTGATGGGCGTTCCGGCGCACATCAACGTCACCGAAGTGCGCAAGCCGGAGCTGGATGCGCAGCTGGTCGCTGAATCGATCGCGCAGCAGCTTGAGCGTCGCATCATGTTCCGCCGCGCAATGAAGCGCTCGGTCGGTAACGCGATTCGCTTGAGTGCCCTGGGCATCAAGGTCAATGTGGCTGGCCGCCTCAACGGTGCAGAAATCGCCCGTTCGGAGTGGTACCGCGAAGGTCGCGTGCCGCTGCACACGCTACGTGCCGACATCGATTACGGTTTTGCCGAGGCGTCCACGACGTACGGCATCATCGGCATCAAGGTCTGGATCTATAAGGGCGAAGTCTTCGACTTCTCTCAGGTTGGCCAGGAAAAGCAGGACGACAGCCCGCGCAACGATCGTAACGATCGCGGCGATCGTGGTGACCGCCCGTCGCGCCCGGCTCGTGAAGCGAGGTAACGGCAATGTTGCAACCCAAGCGAACCAAATATCGCAAGATGCACAAGGGCCGCAATGACGGTCTGGCATGGAGCGGAAACGCCGTCAGCTTCGGCGAATACGGCCTCAAGGCCACGGCGCACGGTCAGCTGACCGCGCGCCAGATTGAAGCAGCACGCCGCACGATCAGCCGCCACGTCAAAAAGGGCGGCAAGATGTGGATTCGTGTGTTCCCCGACAAGCCGATCACCAAAAAGCCGATCGAGGTCCGCATGGGCTCCGGTAAGGGCAACGTGGAGTACTGGGTCGCGCAGATTCAGCCGGGCCGCATGATCTATGAAATCGAGGGTATTCCCGAAGAGACCGCACGTGAGGCGTTCCGCCTTGCCGCTGCCAAGCTCTCGGTGACGACCACTTTCGTGACCCGGACGGTGCGCTGATGGATATCAAACAACTCCGCGAGAAGTCGGCTGACGAACTGAAGGCCCACCTGACCGATCTGCGTAAGGAGCAGTTCTCGCTCCGTATGCAGCAGGTCACCGGCCAGCTGCCGAAGACCCACGATACCCGCCGGGTGCGCCGCGAGATTGCTCGCGTTAAGCACCTGCTCGGCAGCACCAAGTAAGGACGGCCGCGATGAGCGACAACAACGAAAAGCAAGCGCTGCGCACGGTCGAAGGCCGTGTCGTCAGCAACAAGATGGACAAGACGGTCACCGTGTTGGTGGAGCGCCAGGTCAAGCATGCTCTGTACGGTAAGTACATCAAGCGCTCGACCAAGCTGCACGCACACGATGCCGACAATGCCTGCAATGAAGGCGACGTCGTGCGTGTGACCGAGATTGCTCCAATGTCCAAGACCAAGAACTGGCGGGTGGTCGAAATCGTCACCCGTTCGGCCGGCTAAGGGAGATCTGAATCATGATCCAGATGCAGAGCTACCTCGATGTGGCCGATAATTCGGGTGCCAAGGAAGTGATGTGTATCAAGGTGCTGGGCGGCTCGAAGCGCCGCTACGCACACATTGGCGACATCATCAAGGTGACCGTCAAGGACGCCATTCCGCGTGGCAAGGTCAAGAAAGGCGAAGTCTACGACGCCGTCGTGGTGCGTACCCGCAAGGGTGTGCGCCGTCCCGACGGTTCGCTGATCCGCTTCGATGGCAATGCCGCTGTGCTGTTGAACAATAAGCAGGAGCCGATCGGGACCCGCATCTTCGGGCCGGTGACGCGCGAGCTGCGTTCCGAGAAGTTCATGAAGATCGTCTCGCTCGCTCCCGAAGTGCTGTGAGCGGAGGACATACACATGGCTAACCGTATCAAGAAGGGCGACCAGGTCGTCATCAACACCGGCAAGGACAAGGGCAAGCAGGGTGAGGTTGTGCGTGTGGACGGCGATCGCGTGATCGTTTCCAACGCCAACATCATCAAGCGCCACACCAAGCCGAACCCGCAGGCGGGTGTCGCCGGCGGCGTGGTCGAGCGTGAAGCGTCGATCCATATCTCCAACGTCAATATCGTCAACCCGGCAACGGGCAAGGGCGAGCGCGTTGGCTTCAAGGTGCTGGAGGATGGACGCAAATTGCGTGTGTTCCGCTCCAGCGGTGAGGCGCTCGACGCCTGAGGAATGAGATCATGAATACTCGTCTCGAAAAGTTTTACAAGGAAAATGTGGTGCCGGCCCTGATGAAGGAATTCGGCTACACCAATCCGATGGAAGTGCCGAAGCTGGTCAAGGTCACGCTCAACATGGGCGTGGGCGAAGCGGCTACCAACAAGAAGATTCTTGAGAATGCGGTCGCCGACATGTCCAAGATCTCCGGTCAAAAGCCGGTGGTCACCAAGTCGCGCGTTTCGGTCGCATCGTTCAAGATTCGCGACGGTTGGCCGATCGGCTGCAAGACCACCCTGCGTCGCGCCAAGATGTACGAATTCCTGGATCGCCTGATCAACATCTCGTTGCCGCGCGTGCGCGACTTCCGTGGTGTGTCCGGTCGTTCCTTCGACGGTCGTGGCAACTTCAACATGGGTGTGAAGGAACAGATCATCTTCCCGGAAATCGATTTCGACGCCGTCGACGCGATTCGCGGTATGGATATCGCCATCACCACCACCGCCAAGACGGATGCGGAAGCGAAGGCGCTGCTGGCAGCGTTCAAGTTCCCGTTCCGTAACTGACCGTCGAGGACATCCGAAATGGCAAAGACCTCCATGATCCACCGCGACATCAAGCGTGCAAAGCTGGCGAAGAAATTCGCAGGCAAGCGTGATGCTCTGAAGAAGATTCTCTCCAGTCAGGATGCGTCCTACGAAGAGAAGATCGATGCTTCGACCAAGTTGCAGAAGCTGCCGCGCGATTCGTCGCCGAGCCGCCACCGTAACCGTTGCGAGCTGTCCGGTCGTCCGCGCGGTGTTTACCGCAAGTTCGGTCTGGGTCGCAACATGCTCCGCAAGGCCACGATGAACGGCGACGTTCCGGGTCTGCGCAAGGCAAGCTGGTAACAGCATCCCGGCCGTTCGCGGCCGGTTTGAACAGGATTGTTCTGTTCAACAACGGAGTCCGACGCAAGTCGGGCTCTTTTGTCGTATACTTCCGCTTCTGTCTTGCCCGTAGGGGCTTGGCATGGCGCCAAGGGTCCTGGCCCGTTCCCAGGAAAACACAAGATTTTCGCGAAAGCGGATATCGGTGCACTCAAAGGTACTCATATGAGCATGACTGATCCCATCGCCGACCTGCTGGTTCGCATCAAGAATGCGGCCGCGGTTGGTAAGCAGACGGTGAAATTGCCGTCCTCCAAGATCAAGGTTGCGATCGCCCAAGTCCTCAAGGACGAGGGTTACATCACCGACCTGCGCGTTACGGCCACCGAAAACAACAAGTCGGAGCTGGAAATCGTGCTGAAGTATTTCGAAGGCCGTCCGGTCATCGAGACCCTGAAGCGTTTCTCGCGCTCGGGTCTGCGTCAGTACCGCGGCAAGACCGAGCTGCCCAAGGTCCTTGGTGGCCTGGGTATCGCCATTATCTCCACGTCGAAGGGCATCATGACCGATGCGCAGGCTCGCGAAGCCGGCGTTGGTGGTGAAGTCCTGTGCTTCGTGGCCTAAGGGAAGGAATCGAACA
The DNA here is from genome assembly GCF_041475665.2 of Xanthomonas sp. NCPPB 4467. Taxonomy (NCBI): domain Bacteria; kingdom Pseudomonadati; phylum Pseudomonadota; class Gammaproteobacteria; order Lysobacterales; family Lysobacteraceae; genus Xanthomonas; species Xanthomonas sp. NCPPB 4467. The sequence continues at coordinate 1,293,764 of NZ_CM191260.1, forward strand.
TGTCCCGTGTAGCCAAGAAGCCTGTGTCCCTTCCGAAGGGTGTTGAACTCAACGTCCAGCCTGAGCTGGTCAGCGTCAAGGGCCCGAAGGGCACGTTGACCCTGCCGAAGCCGGTGGGCGTGGAAATCGCCATCGACGGCGACGTTGCAACCCTGTCGGCGAATGATCCGTCGCAGCTCGCCATCACCGGCACCGTGCGCGCCATCCTGGCCAATATGGTCAAGGGCGTGTCCGAAGGTTTCGAGCGCAAGCTCGAGCTGGTCGGCGTCGGTTACCGTGCCGCCATGCAAGGCAAGGATCTGAGCCTGGCGCTCGGTTTCTCGCATCCGCTGGTGTTCGTGGCGCCGGAAGGCATCACGCTGTCGACCCCGACCCAGACCGAAATCGTGGTCCAGGGCGCCGACAAGCAGCGCGTCGGCGAAGTCGCCGCCAAGATTCGCGGTTTCCGTCCGCCGGAGCCCTACAAGGGCAAGGGTGTGAAGTACGCCGGTGAAGTCATCATTCGCAAGGAAGCCAAGAAGGCTTAATGGCGGGTCCCTCGCAAGAGCCCGCACATCCATGTGCGGACTTTTAACAGGAGCGCGCTTTTCCTTCAGCTTCCGTAGGATAAATATCATGAGCATCAACAAGAACATTGCCCGTCTGCGTCGCGCCAAATCCACCCGCTCGCATATCCGCGAACTGGGTGTCGCCCGTCTGTCGGTGCTGCGTACCGGTCAGCATCTGTATGCGCAGGTGTTCACTGCCGACGGTTCCAAGGTGATCGCTGCGGCGAACACCCTGCAGGCGGACGTCAAGGATGGCCTGAAGAACGGCAAGAACAGCGATGCAGCCGTCAAGGTTGGCAGGCTGATCGCCGAGCGCGCCAAGGCTGCCGGTATCGAGAAGGTCGCGTTCGACCGCTCGGGCTACCGTTACCACGGCCGCATCAAGGCGCTGGCCGATGCGGCTCGCGAAGGCGGCCTGCAGTTCTAAGCACTGCTGCGGATGTGGCCATCGGCCGCGTCCGCGTTTCCGCCGGCAGGGAGATGCCGGACCGTCCCGTTCTTTTGCAACGGCAACGGGGACACCGCTTCATTCCACAACCATAAGCGGCCTCGAGCCGTACATATTCAATCAATCAAGGAATCAAGATGGCAGAAGAACGTGCACCGCGGGGTCGTGATCGCGACCGTAACCGCGAAGAGAAAGTCGACGATGGCATGATCGAAAAGCTGGTCGCGGTTAACCGCGTCAGCAAGACGGTCAAGGGCGGTCGCCAGTTCACCTTCACCGCGCTGACCGTTGTCGGCGATGGTCTGGGCAAGGTTGGTTTCGGTTACGGCAAGGCGCGTGAAGTGCCGGTCGCCATCCAGAAGTCGATGGAGCAGGCGCGCAAGAATCTGGCGACTGTGGATCTGAATAACGGTACCTTGTGGCACGCGGTCAAGTCCGGTCATGGTGCCGCACGCGTCTACATGCAGCCGGCTTCCGAAGGTACCGGTGTCATCGCCGGCGGCGCCATGCGCGCTGTGCTGGAAGCGGTTGGTGTGAAGAACGTGCTGGCCAAGGCGGTCGGTTCGCGTAATCCGATCAACCTGGTCCGTGCAACCCTGAAGGGTCTGTCGGAAGTGCAGTCGCCGGCCCGTGTTGCGGCCAAGCGCGGCAAGAAGGTGGAGGAGCTCAATCATGGCTAAGGACACTGGCAAGACTGTGAAGGTGCGCCTGGTGCGCGGCCTGCGTGGTACCCAGTCGCGTCACCGCCTGTCGGTGCATGCGTTGGGCCTGAATAAGATCAACGATGTGCGTGAACTCAAGGACAGCCCGCAGGTGCGCGGCCTGATCAACACGGTTCACTACCTCGTCAAGGTTGAGGACTAATTCCATGACTATGCATCTCAATGACCTCAAGCCCGCCGATGGCGCCCGTACCGAGCGTACGCGCGTCGGCCGCGGCATCGGTTCTGGCCTTGGCAAGACCTGTGGTCGTGGCCACAAGGGTTCGTTCGCGCGTAAGGGCGGCGGCAAGATCAAGGCTGGCTTCGAAGGCGGCCAGACTCCGATGCAGCGTCGTCTGCCGAAGATCGGTTTCCGGTCCAAGATGGCACGCGACAGCGCAGAAGTGCTTTCCTACCAGCTGGATAAGCTGGAAGCAGGTGAAATCGACTTTGCAGCGCTGCGTGCGGCCAATCTGGTCCCGAGCCGCGCCAAGAAGGCGAAGATCGTGCTGAAGGGCGAGCTGAGCAAGAAGTTCGTGCTGAAGGGCGTTGCGGCGACCGCAGGCGCCAAGGCAGCAATCGAAGCTGCCGGCGGCAGCGTAGAGGAGTAATCGGCAGATGGCGCAGGCTGGCATTGGTAACCTCGGTGGCGGGCTCGGCAAGTTCACGGAACTTCGTCAGCGGCTGCTGTTCGTCCTCGGGGCATTGATCGTCTATCGCATCGGCTGCTATGTGCCGGTGCCGGGCGTGAATCCCGATGCCATGCTTTCGTTGATGCAGGCGCAGGGTGGCGGCATCGTGGACATGTTCAACATGTTCTCGGGCGGCGCCCTGCACCGTTTCAGTATTTTTGCGTTGAACGTGATGCCGTACATCTCGGCATCGATCGTGATCCAGTTGGCCACGCACATCTTTCCCGCCCTCAAGGCGATGCAGAAGGAAGGCGAGTCGGGCCGACGCAAGATCACCCAGTATTCGCGCATTGGCGCGGTGCTTCTGGCGGTGGTGCAGGGCGGTAGTATCGCGCTCGCGCTGCAGAACCAGACTGCGCCGGGCGGCGCTCCGGTGGTGTACGCGCCGGGCATGGGCTTCGTGCTCACCGCAGTGATCGCATTGACGGCCGGTACCATTTTCCTGATGTGGGTCGGCGAGCAGGTCACCGAGCGCGGCATCGGTAACGGTGTATCGCTGATCATCTTTGCCGGCATCGTGGCTGGCCTGCCGTCTGCAGCAATCCAGACCGTCGAGGCGTTTCGCGAAGGCAATCTGAGCTTCATTTCGCTGCTACTGATCGTCATCACCATTCTGGCATTTACGCTTTTTGTGGTGTTCGTCGAGCGTGGACAACGGCGTATTACGGTCAACTACGCACGCCGTCAGGGCGGTCGCAATGCGTACATGAACCAGACCTCGTTCCTGCCGTTGAAGCTCAATATGGCCGGCGTGATTCCGCCGATCTTCGCGTCGAGCATCCTGGCATTTCCGGCGACGCTGTCGATGTGGTCGGGTCAGGCGGCATCGGGCAGCGGCGTGGGTTCGTGGCTGCAGAAGATCGCCAACGCGCTCGGGCCGGGTGAGCCGGTGCACATGTTGGTGTTCGCAGCGCTGATCATCGGTTTCGCGTTCTTCTACACGGCGCTGGTGTTCAACTCGCAGGAAACGGCCGACAACCTCAAGAAATCAGGCGCACTGATTCCTGGTATCCGTCCGGGCAAGGCCACGGCAGATTATGTCGATGGCGTGCTAACGCGGCTGACGGCGGCGGGTTCGTTGTACCTGGTAATCGTCTGCCTGCTTCCGGAGATCATGCGCACGCAGCTGGGCACGTCGTTCCACTTCGGTGGCACCTCGCTGTTGATCGCGGTGGTGGTGGTGATGGATTTCATTGCGCAGATCCAGGCGCACTTGATGTCGCATCAGTATGAGAGCTTGCTGAAGAAGGCCAATCTGAAGGGCGGCTCGCGCGGCGGCTTGGCGCGCGGTTAGGTGGTACACTAGAACTTCATTACGTGAAGACGGCCTGGTTCCCGGGCCACGATCTTCCGATCAGAAGGGCGGCTCGCGCGACGTCTCGCGCGCGGGTGTGACGGGGTGGTCCTGTGCGGGAGTAGCACAGGCGATTCGGAGAAGTTTTCTGGATCAACACCGTCCGGCGCCGGAGCGAGGGCACACTCCCCACGCCGGGTCCATGGAACCCTTGGTTCCACGGGCTTCAAAGTAATCCGAGGCCTTGCTATAATTCCGAGTTCACTTTTGATCCATCCTGCCGGATGGCGCCTGGGCGCTGTCGGGCCATCACTCAGTTGGAGAATCGCGTCATGGCGCGTATTGCAGGCGTCAACCTGCCAGCCCAGAAGCACGTCTGGGTCGGGTTGCAAAGCATCTACGGCATCGGCCGTACCCGTTCGAAGAAGCTCTGCGAATCCGCAGGCGTTACCTCGACCACGAAGATTCGTGATCTGTCCGAACCCGAAATCGAGCGCCTGCGCGCCGAAGTCGGCAAGTATGTCGTCGAAGGCGACCTGCGCCGCGAAATCGGTATCGCGATCAAGCGACTGATGGACCTTGGCTGCTATCGCGGTCTGCGTCATCGCCGTGGTCTCCCGCTGCGTGGTCAGCGCACCCGTACCAACGCCCGCACCCGTAAGGGTCCGCGCAAGGCGATCAGGAAGTAAGGGATAGATCATGGCAAAGCCAGCAGAAAAGAAAACGAAGAAGAAGATCAAGCGCGTCATCACTGATGGCGTCGCTCACGTCCACGCTTCGTTCAACAACACCATCGTCACCATCACCGATCGCCAGGGCAACGCCTTGTCGTGGGCTACGTCCGGCGGCGCCGGGTTCCGTGGTTCGCGTAAGTCGACCCCGTTCGCTGCTCAGGTTGCCGCCGAAAAGGCTGGCCGCGCTGCGCTCGACTACGGCGTGAAGTCGCTGGAAGTACGTATCAAGGGTCCGGGTCCGGGCCGTGAGTCGGCCGTGCGTTCGTTGAACAACGTGGGCTACAAGATCACCAACATCATCGACGTGACGCCAATCCCGCACAACGGGTGCCGTCCGCCGAAGAAGCGTCGCGTCTAAAGGGAGCGATAAGAAATGGCTCGTTATATCGGTCCTACCTGTAAGCTCGCGCGCCGCGAAGGCGCCGACCTTTCCCTCAAGAGCCCGGCGCGTGCGCTGGACTCCAAGTGCAAGCTTGAGCAGAAACCCGGCCAACACGGCGCGGCTCGCAAGGGCAAGCTCTCCGACTACGCTACCCAGCTGCGTGAAAAGCAGAAGGTCAAGCGCATCTACGGTTTGCTGGAACGCCAGTTCCGCAACTACTACAAGAAGGCCTCGACCAAGAAGGGCAACACCGGCGAGAACCTGCTGCAGTTGTTGGAAACCCGTCTGGACAACGTCTGCTACCGCATGGGCTTTGCCGTCACCCGTCCGGCCGCGCGCCAGCTGGTGTCGCACCGTGGCGTGCTGGTCAATGGCAAGTCGGTGAATCTGGCTTCGTACCAGATCAAGGCTGGCGATGCGATCACGCTGTCGGAAAAAGCACAGAAGCAGCTCCGCGTGCAGGAAGCCCTGACCGTGGCTGAGCAGCACGACATGACGCCGTCGTGGGTTGAAGTCGATTCGAAGAAGTTCAGCGGCGTGTTCAAGGCCGTGCCGGATCGCGCTGACCTGCCTTCGGATATCAACGAAGCGCTGATCGTCGAGTTGTATTCGAAGTAATTCACATTGGAGAACCTCCGGCACTGCCGGAGGTTCGCAGGAGACCCCGCAACATGACGGTTACCGCCAACCAGGTTCTGCGCCCCCGTGGTCCGCAGATCGAACGTCTTACCGACAACCGTGCCAAGGTCGTGATCGAGCCCTTGGAGCGCGGGTACGGGCACACGCTGGGCAATGCCTTGCGTCGTGTGCTGTTGTCGTCGATCCCCGGTTTTGCGATCACCGAGGTCGAGATCGACGGCGTGCTGCACGAGTACACCACGGTCGAGGGTTTGCAGGAAGACGTGCTTGACGTCCTGCTCAACCTGAAAGACGTGGCGATTCGTATGCACAGTGGCGACAGCGCCACGCTGTCGTTGTCCAAGCAGGGTCCGGGCACGGTCACTGCGGCCGACATCAGGACCGATCACAACGTTGAGATCATCAACGGCGAGCACGTGATCTGTCACCTGACCAAAGACACCGCACTGAACATGCGTCTGAAGATTGAGCGTGGGTTCGGCTATCAGCCGGCTGCTGCGCGTCGTCGTCCGGACGAAGAGACCCGTACCATCGGTCGTCTGATGCTGGATGCGTCGTTCTCGCCGGTGCGTCGCGTTGCCTACGCTGTGGAAGCTGCACGTGTCGAACAGCGCACCGACCTCGACAAGCTGGTCATCGATATCGAAACCAACGGCACGATCGATGCCGAGGAAGCCGTGCGCACCGCCGCCGACATCCTCAGCGATCAGCTGTCGGTGTTCGGCGATTTCACCCACCGCGATCGCGGTGCGGCCAAGCCGGCTGCCAGCGGCGTGGATCCGGTGCTGTTGCGCCCGATCGACGACCTTGAGCTGACTGTGCGTTCGGCAAACTGCCTCAAGGCCGAGAGCATCTACTACATCGGCGATCTGATCCAGAAGACCGAAGTGGAGCTGCTCAAGACCCCGAATCTGGGCAAGAAGTCGCTGACCGAAATCAAGGAAGTGCTGGCACAGCGCGGCCTTGCACTGGGCATGAAGCTGGAGAACTGGCCGCCGGCCGGTGTCGCCCAGCACGGCATGCTTGGTTAATGTTTCAAGGCATGGGCGTCTTCGGGCGCCCGTGTTTGTTTTTCCACATCGACGGGCCAAAGCCCGCGGTGACACCCGGTCGAAGGACGGCCGGTTCGGACCAACCGCAGTCCATTCAACAGCGCCAGGATGGCGACAACGTCTCTCAGTAGTCTCAACATTCCTTAGGAAATCACACTCATGCGTCACCAGAAATCCGGTCGTAAGTTCAACCGCACCAGCGCGCACCGCGAAGCCATGTTCCGCAACATGGCGGCTTCGCTGTTCAAGCACGAGCTGATCAAGACCACCTTGCCGAAGGCCAAGGAATTGCGTCGCGTCGCCGAGCCGCTGATCACAATCGGCAAGGTCGATGGCGTTGCAAACCGTCGTCTGGCGTTCGCTCGCCTGCGCGACAAGGAAGCCGTGGGCAAGCTGTTCGTCGAACTGGGCCCGCGTTACGCGACCCGTCCCGGCGGCTACCTGCGCATCCTGAAGGCAGGATTCCGTGCCGGTGACAATGCGCCGATGGCGTATGTCGAGCTGGTCGACCGTCCGGTCGTGGCGGAAGAAGTGGCCGAGTAATCGGATCCCTTCGTCAAGATTTTCGAAAAAGCCCGGCTTGCGCCGGGCTTTTTTATTGGGCGTCTAGGTTGTCAATCGACGCAGCCGGGGGGAGGGCATGGCTGGTTTGGTGGGATTGCGGGGCGCTGCGGTAATGCCAGCGTGAGTTGAAGAATCCGCGAGCGCTTGTCGCCTGGTTTAAAGGCACAAATGCGAGTTTGGAGTGCGGGAACATCGGAGCGTGTGTTGGACGGGAAGGCGGTGTTGGGATATTTGAGCGACGCACCTCATATCAGAAGCGCCGGGTAACAAGTGAGCGCCACTAACGCATTGGATGGGACGCGGGTCGGTCTCTTGTTCCCGGAACCCGTGGAACTCCCAGCGGCCTAGTGGACAGCATAGAAATAGAGGGTTTGTGCGGGTTTCGCGTGGCAATGGCTGCAGCTTGCCCGCAGCAAGCGTCGAGCGATGAGGCGATCAAGGCGCATCAACCGTTCGTGCCCGAGCCGGATCACCATCCACGCCAAGTGATCTGGATGCCTCCACAATTCTTGAGGAGCGCTTGAGTGCTCTGCCCGCAGCCGACAGCACCACGCAGATCTAGCAGCGCTTCGCAGCAGGCGCTCCGTCAGACGCATGCATCCGTGGTCACGGCGGCGGTCATGGCTGATAATCGACGCCTTGGTCCTAGGCAAGCGGTCACGATGAATCCATTCCGTTGGGGTTTCCGGGCACAGTTTCTGTTGGGGTTTGTTGCTTGCGCAGGACTGCTGGCCTACGCGATTTATGTGCAACTGCACCTGGGCCTTGAGCCTTGCCCGCTGTGTATTTTTCAACGGATCGCATTTGCGGCGCTGGCGGTGTTTTTCCTGCTGGGTGCGCTGCACGGGCCGCGCGCGGCCGGTGGGCGCAAGGTGTATGGCGTGCTGAGTTTCATCGCTGCCGGCGTGGGCATGGGCATCGCGGCGCGACATGTGTGGGTGCAGATCCGGCCCAAGGACATGATGTCGTCGTGCGGGCCTCCGCTGAGCTTTCTGAGCGAGACGATGGGGCCGTTCGAGGTGTTCCGCACCGTGCTGACCGGCACGGGGGATTGCGGCAATATCGACTGGCGATTCCTGGGCCTGAGCATGCCGATGTGGAGCATGGTGTGGTTTGTGGCGTTGGCCTTGTGGGCGCTATACGCAGGTTTCAAAGCGCGTCGGACGTCAGTGCATCACTGACATGCGTTGATAGCGGCCGATAGCGCTGTCCCGATTGCGGGGCGGCAAGGTCGGTACTTGAAACCAAGTCTGTGAGCGCTTGGATTCTTTGTACAAGCCAATGCCCGCGTACTCTTGCCGCTGGCGTCCACGCTTCGAGTTGGCCGGTTCAACGTCATTACATGGACAGATCGCAGCAGATTGTCTGTTCCAGTAACGCGTTTCTTTAGCGCGCCGATGACATCGGTGACGGTACCGGTACGCGATGTGCGCTACTTGAACAGGCGCGGCCTTGATGGATGGCCAGGCGCGACGGAACACCGATCACCAGCGCGAGTCTGCGATCAGGTCTGGCGCATGCCAATCAGTCTGTCCATTTCGTTGAACCTGCAAAGCAGAAGGATCTGGAATCGACCAGGTCCTTCCGCCGCGTCGCACACTTGCCGGTGTTTCTAGCAACGCGCTCAGAATGTCTGCTGCAGGCTCAGGTAAACACCACGGCGTGGTGCCCATTGCGGGGCGAATACGCCGATGCCGCCGCCGTCGCGCAGCTGGTAGCTGCGATCGAGCACGTTGAGGACGGCCAGCTGCGCGTGCAGCGGGTGCGCGGTGAGCGCGAAATCGTGCCCGGCGCTGAGATTCAACTGGAAGTACGACGGGAGCTCGCCGCCATTGGGCACGGTATCGGTATCGGTGCGCAGGCCGCTGCCATAGAGGTAATTCGCCCCGATCCGGCTGTTGTCGTTGATGGCGTAATTGATGCCGCCGGAGGAGGTCAGCTTCTGGTCGTGGTCCAGATGGATCCAGTTGTTTTGTGCGTACGCCAAGGCATCCGGGTCGAAGTTGTACAGGCTGGTCATGACTTGCTTGCCCATCGCCTTGCTGTAGGCGAGGTTGAAATACGCGGTCACCGGGCCATTGCTGTAGTCGGCGCTGAACTCGGCACCGCGGATGCGGCCGTTGCGATAATTGAAGGTGGAATAGACATAAGCGGCGCCGAACTGGCCTTCGTCCTGCAACCGGTCCGCTTTGCGGTAGTAAGTGTCCAGGCCCAGGGTCAGGTGATCGCTCACTTCTTGCGAGATGCCGAGGTCGTAGTAATCGCTGCGTTCGCTCAGCGGCGTAGTCGGGCCGCCGCCGGTGGATTGCTGGTTGGTGGTGCCGTCGTACAGCGCGATATCGCTGGTGGAGATCAGCTCGCTGGCAGGCGGAGTGAAGTAGCGCGCGTAGCCGGCGTGCACGGTGGTGCTGGGGCTTGCAGTCCAGACCACACCCAGACGCGGACTGAGCTGGCTCTCGCTTGCCCCGAAGGCCTTGTACCGGTCGCCGCGCACGCCGTAGTTGACCGTCCAGTCGTCGGCGATCTTCCATTCGTCCTGCAGATACATCGCGTAAGTGCTGGCGTGGAAGCGGCTGCCATCGGGAATGAACACCGGCACGTTGCTGCTCTGGTTGCCGTCTGCATCGGCCGGGAAGACAGAAGAATTGTTGCTGGCGATGGCGTGTTCAAAGTTGCCGTACAGGCCATAGCGCAGCGTATGTGCACTGCCCCAGGGTGTGGAGAAATCCGCCTGCACGGTGTTGGCGCGATTGCTGCGGTCCACCTGCGAGGCGATGCCGTTGAAGATCAGATCGCCGGCCACATCGGGCGAGAACGCGACGCTGCTATAGCGCTGGCCGGCCGACAGCTGATAGCTGGTGTCGCCGAGCGTGCCTTGCAGTGCCAAGGTGCCGAAACGGGTGGCTTCGCGCTGGTTTTCGTCCAGGCGCGAGGAGTCGAAATCGGTAGTACCCAGGTAATCGAACGCCGGGGTCTGGCCGGGATTATTCGGGATTTGAAAGCGGTTGTTGGTGTAGCCGACCAACAGGCTGAGGCGCGTGTTCTCATTGATCAGATAGCTCAGATCGGCAAAGCCTTTGCCCTGATGGGTCTTGTCGTGCTCGGGCGAGCGGCTGTCGACCGGGTTTTCCAGCCCGTGGCTGTTCTGTTCGTAGTCACCGGTCACGAACCAGCTCCAGCGCCCACTGCTGCCCCACAGCGAGGCGTTTGGATTGACCGTGTCGTACGAGCCGCCGGTGATGCCGACGCTGCCGCCATTGCCCAGCTCGGCGCCGTTTTTGGTGGTGATGTCCACAACTGCGGCGGTGCGGTCGCCGAACTGCGCGGGCAAGGCGCCATCGAGCAGCTTGAGGTTCTTGATGATGCGCGGCTCCAGGCTCTGGCCGAAGCCGGAGATGGATTCGGGCAGCATGATGCCGTTGATGCGGTATTGCAGGTTGGCGTGATCGCCGCGCACATGGATGCCGCCGTACGAGTCCTGCACAACGCCCGGTGCCTGCAGCAGCACCTGGTTGAGTGGTGTGGAGGCGCCGAGCGGAAGACGGTCGATGTCTTCGGCAGTGATGGCGTACTGGCTGCTGCCGATATCCGGAGACAAGGCGTTGCGCGCCGCTTCGAGCTTGGCGATCACGTTGACGGTGTCCAGATCGGTGGTTTGCGCGGCGGCGGGATCTGCGGCCAGTGCGGCGCCGGCACAGGAAGACAAGAGAATGGAAACGATGGCAACGGGGAGGAGGCGAGGAGTCATGGCGGTCGCAGGACGGGCTAGGGAGGATGTGTTACCTCGTAACACTCCGCTTACGAGCGGGCGCTAGCGTAGGCCGAAAGTCATGCCTGGGCGTATGGCTTTGCTTGCCGTTCAGTCGTGCGCATCTGCGCGGCAAGCGTTTGCGCGCCAGCGATGGCTTCATCCAGAAGGGCATCAGGCGCACCGGCGCTTTGCGTGACGCGCCGGCTCTGCCACCATCGCAGGCTGTCCAGGAGTGTTGTTGCCATGAATCCTTCCGCCGCTTCTCCCGTTTCCGATTCCGCTGCCTCGGCGTGGGCGCCCGGCAGCTGGCGTGGCAAACCCGCGCTGCAGCTGCCGGTATACCCGGATCAAGCCGCACTGCAGAGCGCCATGGGCGAGTTGGGGCAGTTGCCGCCGCTGGTGACCTCGTGGGAGATCTTCGCGCTCAAGCGCCAGCTGGCAGAGGCGCAGGAAGGCAAGCGCTTCCTGTTGCAGGGTGGCGATTGCGCGGAGAATTTCAGCGATTGCGAATCGGGCACGATCTCCAATCGGCTGAAAGTGCTGCTGCAAATGAGTCTGGTGCTGGTGCATGGCCTGCGCCTGCCGGTGGTGCGGGTCGGGCGCTTTGCCGGGCAGTACGCCAAGCCACGATCGGCCGACACCGAAACGCGCGACGGCGTGACCTTGCCCAGCTACCGCGGCGATGTGATCAATGCGCCGGCCTTCACCGAGGCCGCACGCGTGCCCGACCCGCGCCGCATGATCACTGCGCACTCGCGGTCGGCGATGACGATGAACTTCGTGCGCGCGTTGATCGATGGCGGCTTCGCCGACTTGCACCACCCCGAATACTGGAACCTGGACTGGGTGGGCTATTCGCCGCTGGCGGCGGACTACCAGAAGATGGTGGCGTCGATCGGCGATGCGGTGCGCTTCATGGAAACCCTGTCCGGGTCGGAGGTGTACAACCTCAATCGCATCGACTTTTACACCTCGCACGAAGCGTTGTTGCTGCCCTACGAAGAAGGCCTGACCCGTCAGGTGCCGCGGCAGTGGGGCTGGTTCAACCTCAGCACGCATTACCCGTGGATCGGCATGCGTACCGCGGCGCTGGATGGCGCGCATGTGGAATATCTGCGTGGCGTGCGCAATCCGATTGCGATCAAGGTGGGGCCGTCGGTGCAGCCGGACCAATTGCTGCGCCTGATCGATGTGCTCAACCCGGAGGACGAACCCGGGCGTTTGAGCTTCATCCATCGCATGGGTGCCATGCAGATTGCCGAAAAATTGCCGCCGCTGCTGGAGGCGGTCAAGCGCGATGGCCGACGCGTGCTGTGGGTCTGCGATGCGATGCATGGCAACACCGAAAGCACCGGAAACGGCTACAAAACAAGGCGTTTCGACAATATTCGCAGTGAAGTGGAAACCTCGTTCGATCTGCATGCGGCGGCCGGCACGCGGCTGGGTGGCGTGCATCTGGAACTCACCGGCGAAGATGTCACCGAATGCACGGGCGGCGCGCGCGAGTTGACCGAGCGCGATCTTGAGCGCGCGTATCGCTCCAGCGTGGACCCGCGCTTGAACTATGAGCAGTCGCTGGAAATTGCGATGGCGATCGTACGCAAGCAGCAACAGGTGGCATCGCAGCCGTTGGGCGCATGAAGTCACTGTGCGTATGACGTGATGCTCATGCCGCATGCGGCATGCTCTGGCAGCCATCCCTCTCGCCCCCCACAGGAGGAACGGTTTGACTGCCGATTGGAACGTCATCCGCGAATACGCAATTCCGCTGGGCGCCGCGCTGCTGGCGGGCGTCGTCACCTGGTCGCTGATGCTGTGGCTGTTTCGCCGCATGCAGGGCCGCGATTATCGCCGCGCACGCATCATCCGCGTGGTCACGCTGCCGGCGGCCTTCATTCTGCCGCTGCTGTTTCTGGGCATCGCCACCGAGGCCACGCCGCTGTCCGGCAAGGCGCTGGCAGCGGTGCAGCACCTGTTGCATGTCGGCATCGTCGGCTGCGTCACCTGGTTGTTGGTGCGTGCGGTCGCTGCCGGCGAAATGGCGATCCTGCGCAGCAATCCGATCGAGGTGTCGGACAATCTCACCGCGCGGCGTATCCAGACCCAGACACGGGTCTTGAGTCGCGTGGTGATGGGCACGGTGATCCTGCTCGGTATCTCGGTGGTGCTGCTCGGCTTCGAGCAGGTGCGCCAGATCGGCAAGACGCTATTGGCGTCTGCAGGGATCATCGGGCTGGTGGCCGGTATTGCGGCAAAGCCTGTCTTCGGTAACCTGATTGCGGGGCTGCAGATTGCGCTGACCCAACCGATTCGTCTGGACGATGTGGTGATCGTGGAAGGCGAATGGGGCCGGATCGAAGAGATCGGCAGCTCTTATGTGGTGGTGCGTATCTGGGACGAGCGGCGCATGGTGGTGCCGCTGACCTGGTTCATCGAAAACCCCTTCCAGAACTGGACCCGGGCCAGTGCAGACCTGCTCGGTACCGCGTTCTTGTGGCTGGATTACCGCACCCCGATTGCGGCGGTGCGCGCGGAACTGGAGCGTATCTGCCACAGCGAGCCGCTGTGGGATGGGCGCGTCTGCGTCACCCAGATCACCGATACCAGCGACAACACCATCCAGGTCCGTTTGTTGGTGAGCGCGCGCAATTCCGGCGATGCGTTCGACCTGCGCTGCGTGGTGCGCGAGCGGATGATCGACTTTCTGACCCGCGAGCACGCGTACGCGCTGCCCAGGATCCGTGCCGAAATTGCGGCGCAGGAAAAGCCGGTATCGCTTGCTGCAGGGCCGATCTCGCCGGAGAGCGTGCGTTCGCCGGGTGCGGAAGACGGCGAGCCGGCGGCATCGATCTAGCGTTGCCTGTCGACGCGCCTGGCCGCAGTGCGTGCGCTGGCGCCCAACCGGTTCGCGATGCGGCGCATCGACACCGTGGCAGTACTGCGCTGGCTGGGCGGTAAGCAGCGCGACATTCGGGTGATGCTGTCTCACCACGTCGATGCCTGCACCGCCCCAGTGCTGCTTGGCGGTGCGGTCAGTCGGCCGTCTTCGGTTGCGATGCGCCCGATGTCGCGGGCGGTGCGCTCTGCGCGTAGCCCGGCGCAAACCGCGCGTGGCTGCGTTGCTCGTAGGCGTAGGCCAGTTCGATCAGGCGCGGCTCGCTCCACGCGGTGCCCATGAACAGCAATCCGAGCGGCAGACCCTGGGTCTGCCCCATCGGCACGCTCAGGCTGGGATACCCGGCCACTGCCGCGGCGCCGTAGCCGGCACCGGGAAAGGTATCGCCCTTGCCGAGCGTGGTGACCCAGGCGGGGCCAGTGGTGGGTACGATCAGGGCGTCCAGGCGGTCGGCTTTCAGTGCTGCGTCGATACCTTGTTCGCCGGCGAGCTGCTTGGCGTTGGCGCGCGCGCTCAGATAGCCCGGGTCCTCCGGGCCGGGCGCAGCTTGCGCCTGCTCGAACAACTCCTGGCCGAAGTAGGGCATTTCGCGCCGCGCATTGGCACGATTGAAGGCAACCAGCGCGTCCAGATCTTTGACCGGTGCGGCGTGGCTGCGTAGATAGGCATTCAAGCCGGCCTTGAATTCGACCAACAGGACCGTCTGCTCAGCGGCATCCCACTGTCCATCGGTGGGCAGGCGGGTTTCGATCACCGTGGCACCCGCCGCGCGCAAGGTCTGTACGGCGCGCTCCAATGCGGCGGTGATCGCGGGATCTTCGCGCAGTGGATTGCGCAGCAGGCCCAGACGCGCGCCGCGCAGGCCGTCGGGCTTGAGGTGGGCGAGATAGTTCGGGGTGGAAGACGGCGCAGTGCGCGTCGCCGGGTCCTGCGGATCGGGCGCGGCGATGGCCTGCAGCAACGTGGCGGCGTCGGCAACGCTGCGCGTCATCGGGCCGGCGGTGTCCTGGCTGGCGGAGATCGGAATGATGCCGTCACGGCTGACCAGACCAACGGTGGGCTTGAGCCCGATCAGGCCATTGACCGCAGCCGGACAGGTGATGCTGCCGTCGGTTTCGGTGCCGATACCCACCGTGGCCAGACTGGCGGCAATCGCCGCGCCGGTGCCGGCGCTGGAGCCGCAGGGGTTGCGATCCAGCGCATAGGGATTGCGGGTCAGCCCGCCGCGGGCGCTCCAGCCGGAGCTGGACTGGGTGGAACGGAAGTTGGCCCATTCGCTCAGATTCGTTTTGCCCAGGATTACCGCGCCGGCCGCGCGCAGGCGCTGCACCAGGAAAGCATCGTTGGCGGGGCGAAATTCGGCCAGCGCCAGCGAGCCGGCACTGTTGACCATCGGCAGCGCGTCGATGTTGTCCTTGAGCAGCACCGGGATGCCGTGCAGCGGTCCGCGCACGCGGCCGGCGGCGCGTTCTGCGTCCAGGGTGCGGGCGTCCGCCTCGGCCTGCGCATTGCGCTCGATCACGGCGTTGAGCGTTGGACCTGCGCGGTCGATGGTGTCGATGCGCTGCAGATAGGCGCGCGTCAGGTCCAGGCTGGTGGTCTCGCCACGGGCCATGTGGGCTTGCAGGCCGGCGACATCGGCATCGATCAGGTCGAGCGGTTTGGCCGCCGAGGCGTTGCCTGTGGCCGGATGTTGCAGGTCATCGGCATGTGCATAGCTGCACAACGCCAGCAGCAGCGCAAAGCACAAGGTGGTGGAGCGCATGGGCGGTTTTCCGCGGGGGACTTTCCGCAGGCTAACGTCGCTGCGTCGGGGTGACAACGTGCTGGCGCGCCCATGGACGGGCGGGCAGGGTCAGCGACGCCGGCGCTTGACCAGATCGCGTGCCAGCACGCCGACCACGATCAGGTTGATCGCCAGCACGCCCCAGGCGGTCCAGCCAGGATGACGGATGATGGCGTAGATATCGAAAGGCAGGTAGATGGCCGCCGACAGGCAGCCCAGTACCGAGGCCCAGGCCTTGGCACGCCACAGACCCCAGGCTTCCACCACGTGCAGCAGCCCGTAGGCCAGCATGGCGGCGGCCGCCAGATGCACCGCATCGGGGCTGATGGTCTTGAGTAACGACGGCAATGCGCCGTGGTCCGGATCCAGATTGAAACGGCGGATCAGCGTACTGACCGCATGTTGCAGCGGGAGCGGGCCCAGAATTTCCAGGCCCGTCGCCGCCAGCAGCGCAAGCCCACCCTTGACCGCCTCTAGCAAGGCGATCGCGTGGAGGCCCGGGTGCGCGCGCGGATCCGGGCTGTAAGGCTTGTTGCTCACGACTGTGGCTTAGTCAGCAACTCAGCCGGAACGGCCGGAGCGCTTACGGTCGCTTTCGGTCAAGCCCTTCTTGCGCAGGCGGATTTCCTTCGGGGTGACTTCGACCAGCTCGTCGTCCTCGATGAAGTCCAGCGCCTGCTCCAGCGTGTACTTGATCGCTGGGGTCAGCTTGATGGCATCGTCCTTGCCCGAGGCGCGCATGTTGGTCAGCGGCTTGGTCTTGATCGCGTTGACGGTCAGATCGTTGTCCTTGGAGTGGATACCGACCAGCTGACCTTCGTACACATTGTCGCCTTCGGCGGCGAACAGGCGGCCACGCTCTTCCAACGGCCCCAGCGCATAGGCAGGAGTGGCGCCGGCAGCATTGGCAATCATCACGCCGTTCTGGCGCTTGGCGATGGCGCCCTGTTCCTTCGGGCCGTAATGGTCGAACACATGGAACAGCAGGCCCGAACCCTGGGTCAGGGTGCGGAACTCGTTCTGGAAGCCGATCAGACCACGCGCCGGGATCATGTAATCCAGGCGCACGCGGCCCTTGCCGTCCGATTCCATGTTCTTCAGCTGGCCCTTGCGGCTGCCCAGCTTTTCCATCACGCCGCCCTGGTGCTGTTCTTCGATGTCCACCACCAGCTGTTCGATCGGCTCCATCTGCTTGCCGTCGATTTCCTTGATGATGACTTCCGGACGCGACACGGCCAGCTCATAGCCTTCGCGACGCATGTTTTCGATCAGCACCGACAGATGCAGTTCGCCACGGCCGGAGACCAGGAACTTGTCGGCGTCGGAGCCTTCCTCGACCTTCAGTGCCACGTTGTGCACCTTCTCGCGGTCCAGACGGTCGCGCAGCTGGCGGCTGGTCAGGAACTTGCCACCGGACAGGTCCTTGTTGCCGGCGAACGGCGAGTTGTTGACCTGGAAGGTCATCGAGATGGTGGGCTCATCCACGGTCAGCGCCGGCAGCGCTTCCGGGTGATCGAGCGCACACACGGTGTCGGAAATGGTCAGCTCGGCCACGCCGGAGATCGCGACGATGTCGCCGGCCTCGGCGGTGTCCTGCTCGATACGCTCCAGGCCCAGGAAGCCCAGCACCTGCAGTACCTTGCCCTGACGCTTCTTGCCTTCGCGGTCGATCACGCTGACCGGCATGTTCTTCTTCAGCACGCCGCGCTGGATGCGACCGATGCCGATCACGCCGACGAAGTTGTTGTAGTCCAGCTGGCTGATGCGCATCTGGAACGGGCCGTCCGGGTCGACGTCCGGTGCCGACACGTGCTGCATGATCGCTTCATAGAGCGGGGTCATGTCGCCGTCGCGCACGTCCGAATCCAGGCTGGCGTAGCCGTTCAACGCGGAGGTGTAGACGATCGGGAAGTCCAGCTGCTCGTCGGTTGCGCCGAGCTTGTCGAAGAGGTCGAACACCTGGTCGATCACCCAGTCCGGGCGTGCGCCGGGACGGTCGATCTTGTTGACCACCACGATCGGCTTGAAGCCCATCGCAAAGGCCTTCTGGGTCACGAAGCGCGTCTGCGGCATCGGGCCGTCCATCGCGTCGACCAGGATCAGCACCGAGTCCACCATCGACAGCACGCGCTCGACTTCGCCACCGAAGTCGGCGTGTCCGGGGGTGTCGACGATATTGATGCGGTTGCCGTTCCAGGTGATGGCCGTGTTTTTGGCCAGGATCGTGATGCCACGTTCCTTTTCCTGATCGTTGCTGTCCATCACACGCTCAGCCAAGACGGTGCGTTCGGACAGGGTGCCGGACTGCTTCAGCAGGCAGTCGACGAGGGTGGTCTTGCCATGGTCGACGTGGGCGACGATGGCGATATTGCGGAGTTTTTCAATGGACATGCGGAAAGGGCCCCTGTCTGGCGCCAGTCTTGAGATGAGGTAAGCCCAACATTATAGCGGTTTCGTTGCGTTGCCGTTGCGGATTGACGCAAGTCGATTCAGATCGCCCATTCAGGCAGCGTGACGGCTGCTCGAATCCAGGCCCGACGACGGCCTTGGACCATGGTCGTACCTGCGCAGTCGTCTGTGCGCCCGGGTGTATCCTAATGGGCTGTTGATCACCCCAGAACCTGCAAGGATTTCCATGTCCCTGATCGCCACTTTCGACACGTCCCGCGGCCCGATCGTTGTTGAGCTGTATCCGGAGAAGGCACCGCTGACCGTCGCCAACTTCGTCAATCTGGCCAAGCGCGGCTTCTACAACGGCCTGAGCTTCCACCGCGTCATCGCCGACTTCATGATCCAGGGCGGTTGCCCGGAAGGGTCCGGCCGCGGCGGCCCGGGCTATCGTTTCGAAGACGAGGCCAACAATGGCGTCGGCCACGAGCGCGGCGTGCTGTCCATGGCCAATGCCGGCCCGAACACCAATGGCAGCCAGTTCTTCATCACCCACACCGCCACCCCGTGGCTGGACGGCAAGCACACCGTGTTCGGCAAGGTCACCCAGGGCCTGGACGTGGTGGATAGCGTTGCCCAGGGCGACACCATCAACACGCTCACCATTGAAGGCGACACTGACGCCGTGCTGGCCGCCAAGGCCGACCGCGTTGCGGAGTGGAATAAGATCCTCGCCGCCTGATTGACCCTGATCGAACGGCCGCCATGTGCGGCCGTTTGCTTGTCAACGCGCGCCGCCAGGCCTTGCGCCACGCCAGCGCGCGACCCCACCAACGCTTTTTAGCAGAGGAAATACCCCATGAAAGCACCTGTTCGTGTTGCTGTGACCGGCGCTGCCGGCCAGATCGGCTACGCCCTGCTGTTCCGCATCGCCTCGGGCGAAATGCTGGGCAAGCATCAGCCGGTGATCCTGCAATTGCTGGAACTGTCCAACGAGAAGGCCCAGGCCGCGCTCAAGGGCGTGATGATGGAGCTGGAAGACTGCGCGTTCCCGCTGCTGGCCGGCATGGTCGGTACCGACGACGCCGAAGTGGCGTTCAAGGACATCGACGTCGCCCTGCTGGTCGGTGCGCGTCCGCGCGGTCCGGGCATGGAGCGCAAGGACCTGCTGCTGGAGAACGCCAAGATCTTCACCGCGCAGGGCGCGGCGTTGAACAAGGTGGCCAAGCGTGACGTCAAGGTGCTGGTGGTCGGTAACCCAGCCAACACCAATGCCTACATCGCGATGAAGTCGGCGCCGGATCTGAACCCGAAGAACTTCACCGCCATGCTGCGTCTGGACCACAACCGCGCCCTGAGCCAGCTCTCGCTCAAGCTCGGCAAGCCGGTCGGCGGCATCGAGAAGCTGGTGGTCTGGGGCAACCACAGCCCGACCATGTACCCGGACTACCGTTTCGCCACCTCCGATGGCGCATCCATCAATGATGCGATCAACGACCAGGAGTGGAACGCGTCTACCTTCATCCCGACCGTGGGCAAGCGCGGCGCGGCGATCATCGAAGCGCGCGGCCTGTCGTCTGCCGCATCGGCCGCCAATGCCGCCATCGATCACGTGCGTGATTGGGTGCTGGGCAGCAACGGCAAGTGGGTCACCATGGGCGTGCCGTCCGACGGCTCCTACGGCATTCCGGAAGGCGTGATCTTCGGCTTCCCGGTGATCACCGAGAACGGTCAGTACACCCTGGTCAAGGATCTGCCGATCGACGACTTTAGCCAGAAGTACATCGACAAGACCCTGGCCGAGCTGGAAGAAGAGCGCAGCGGCGTGTCGCATCTGCTGGGCTGAGGTTCGCAGCTGTAGTTGCTACGAGAACGCCGGGCACTGCCCGGCGTTTTTTTGTGTCCGCATGCAGGCGCTGGACCTGCATGCGGAGCTCGATCTGCGGCGATGGTCTGCGGACGACGCGAGGCGATGATCTGCACGCACTGCGATGGGTTGCCTTGCCTTGCCGTGTGACGTGGCGTCACCCGTCACCCCGCGGTGCCTGTTACGACAGGCCTTCGGCCTTCAGCGCGGCCTGCACATCGGCATCGGCCTGCATGCGCTTGAAGAACGCATCCAGCGCGGTCAGGCCGCTGAGGTCCACGCCTGCCTTGTTGGCCCACCGTAAGGTCACGAACAGATAGGCGTCGGCGCCGGTATGGCTGTCGCCGGCCAGCCACTGCCGGCCCTGCAGATGCGCATCGACGCGCGTGTAGAGCGCGCGCAACTTGCTGCGTGCATCGTCGTGACTGCGCGTGATCAATGCCTCATCCTGCAGATACGCGGTGCTGCCGAAGATCGGCTTGAAGGTCGGATGCACATCGGCATTCGAAAAGGCGATCCAGCGATTGATTTCGGCGCGGCTACGCGCACTGCCGTCACCGCCCAGGCTGCTGAGCGGCGCAACATCGGCGATGTAATTCAGGATGGCCGCGTTCTGGGTCAATGCCCAATCATCGACCACCAGCAACGGCACTGCGCCAGCGGGATTGAGCTGCAGATACTCGGGCGACTTGATGGTGGTTGCGTCGACTACGACCAGGTCGAACGGAAGCCCGGACCAGCGCAACACAATGTGGTCTGCAAGCGAACAGGCGCCGGGCTTGGTGTAGAGCTTCATGTGCGTCCAGTGAGGAAGAGGGGATGCAAGCTTAGCCGGGTTAGGCGGCAAGCTGTGCTGCCGTCAGAGCCGCAGTGCGGTGATGCGTAGGCGGGCGTATCGCGGCCTCTAGCGCTAGGTGCAGCGCGCTGCGTTAGCGTGCCGCGCTCTGCGCTGTTGCGCCGCTGGCTGGTGATCTTCGACGATCAGCATTCGCTACGCGAAGCGGCCGATCACATCGCCGGCGCCGGCCGCCCAGTCGTGTGAGACGGGTAACACACGCTATATGTCATCGGCATCATCACGCATACCGATTTATTGGCAGCGCAGATGATGCGCTTGCACGCATCACGAGTGCATGCATCACGAGCAATCATGCGCAGAGCCTCTCACGCGCTGGCTCTTGCGAACTGGCGAGCGCGAAAACAGCGAGTCGTTGGTCCAATTCGGTATCGCAACGGTGCGGGCACGTTGCAGCGCGCTATCGGCCCATCGTGCCGTTACGACGCAGTACGCGGGCGCAGCTTCTGTACGCGGTAGAAGGTGTGATCGCCGATGGTTGCAACCTGATACGCATTGCGCCAACTCGGGCTGGCAATCGCGCTGGCAGCAAAGTGGCTCGCGCCAGGTACGATCTCCTTGCGCTGACCCACAGGCAACGCCCAGTTACGTTCTGCGGCGAGGGCAACACCCAACGCCTTGTTCCAGGCATCGTCGTTCTTCAACTGCGTGCCTGGTGCCACGATCGTCGGTGCAAACTGTTTGCGTGCGGTGACCACCTCACACATCGAGTCGCCCCACAAACCGCTGTCCAGCCGACGCAACGCAACTTCCGCAACAGCCTGTTGGCCACGCAAGGTCTGGTCGCGTGCTTCCAGATAAACGGTCGTACTCAAACACAGCGAATCTGCAGCTGGCTGCGGCATCAATTGCGCGAGCCAGAATATCCAAATCATCTTCATACAACTCCTTGCTCCGTATGGGCCGGTCCGCAGAGCCTCCAAAGTGGATGCACCAGTGCGAAAGGCTTGGCGTCATGGGGAGGCGACCTGTCACGGGCCGCCCGGTCTTCGGTGAAAGAGAGATCTACCGAAGGTGCCCACCAAATGAGGTGGGTCAAAAAGTTGGCGCAAGTTAGGCGGCGATCACACAATCTTGGCTGAATGGGCGGGGTTGACGCGGCGCGACATCGGCTGTGCCTGCGTTGTGCCCGCGACGTATCACGCAACGCACCATGTCATGCGCGTCGCATTCGCTCGGCGACAGTTGATCGCGCGCAGTGTTTGGCGCTGATATTGCGTGCATGGCGAAACTAGATCGTTGAAGAACTCTTCTTTCACGCTGGCTGCACGCGTTCTCTGGTGCTGCGAAAAGATAGGCGTCGAATGTACGCGTCGTTGCACGGAAAAATGGTGGTCAGTTGGACGCGCTGCGTGCGTGCATCGCACACCTTGCGGAATCATTTAGCACGTAGTTGTCTGCAAATGGGCACAGCAACTTTGCATGCGATTTCAAACGTTGCGTTATTGCATCGGTATCGCGACGAAACTGATGGCCACGCTTTCGCAGTCATGGTTGCTCAACTGTGTTGCGTGATTCGCTCAGGCGTCACTCGCCAGTCGTACATTCGAGATCACCAAGCTGCGTGGCGCTGTCATGATGATCATGCGCCAGGGTCATGCGCATCGTCAGTTGATGCCCAATCTCCATCTACGATCACACACCCGTCTGCTACCGCAGCGTCAACGTCATTTAGTGAGTCGGGCGGCCACGCGCATTGAATGAGCAAGTGGCTTCGATAAGTACAGTGAAAGGTTTTTTCATGTGTCGGCCATGTTGGCCAATCCGCTAAAGACGTCTAAGGCGACTGAAAGCCTCACAGCTGCCAGGCGTGCGCGGCCTGTCCACCTTGTGGCCTATGCCACTCGCAAACTCCGCTTCTCGTGCGCCGTCCATACCTGTCTGACGATGACTCGCTACGCTTTGTTGGCCGTTAAATATTTCAGCGCGGATCAAGCGAAAAATCTTCGCGCCGTTGTCGTCGAGGATCCACATAGCGTGCATCCCCAAACATGCCGTCAAGTTTGGAGTGGTGTCGTTTCGGCAGCCAATGTTCGCTCAAGTAGCGATGCACGGTTGCTCCATGCCAGCCACAGACACGCCGCGCCGCAGACCACAGGCCCGATTGCCATCGACCATGCAAGCTGCGCTTGAGCTGCGCCGTGCGTGTTGTGCAGACTCAGCAGTAGGCCGACCACGGCGCTGCCCAGGGCAAGCGCAACCTGTGCCACGGCTGTCAGCACGGCAAAGCGGCGAGCTTGTTGTGCGGGGCTGTACTGTATGGAAAGTTCGGCATGGCGCGCCCACACCCATTGTCCGGCGCTGCCCGCCGCCATGCCCACGCAAAGTGCCAGCGCTGCATCCAGCCAGATGCCGCGCGTTGTCTGCAACGCAAACAGCAGCCCACAGCCGACCAGCACTGCACCGCTGTATCCGAGTCGCTGAAACGCGCCGGTGTGCAGGCGTGCTGCCAGTGGTTGTACGACCACCGAGCCCATGGCGTAGCTGATCAGCAGCGCGCTACCCCAACGTTGCGAAATAACCAGTGTCTGCGCCAGATACGGTGCCAGTTTGGTAAACGTAGGCAAGGTCAGCGACAGCAGCGCAATCACTACCAGCGGCAACAGTTGATGATGACGCGAGGATGCGACAAATCGATCGGCAGGCATGCTGTTGACGTCCTGCGTCTGCGATTGCAGCGTCAGACGCAACCACCAGGACGAGGTCACTGCGATACAGCTCGCAATGCAAACAACCGTCATTGCCGTGGCGGCACCCGCATGCGGCCTGGAGAGCAGCAGCCCGATCACTGCGCTCATCGATAAGGCAGCCAGACCGCTGCCGATCAAGCGCAGTGCGCTCACGCCTTGTGCTCCACGCCATGGCCAATGGCAAAGTCCAAGCAACGTGTTCTGCGCAACATCGCCGATGGCGTAGGCCGCACGAAACGGCAGGCTGAGTAACAGCACGCACGGCAGACGTGCAGGTGGTGGTAACAGCGGCACCACAAACAGCAAGGACATCGTCACCGCCGCCAGCGCCATGCCTCGCCATTGCGCGCGTCCGGCCCAGGCCAGGCTGACGCCCGTCTGCCAGCGGCGCGCAGCGAACAGCCCCATTGCGGCACTGACCAGCAGCCCGGCAGCAACCGACACGCCGGCAGCGGTTGCGCTCAGTCCCACGTATTCGGTCAGGGCGAAGATCAGCAACAACTCGCCGGTGTACCAGAGCAGGCTTTTACCGAAGTGCGCAGCCGTGTACGCCAGCAAGGTTTCCATTGACAGGCCAGGGGGCGGGCGCTTTGTCGAAGAAGGCGGCATGCGCCGCTTATACCGTAGCCCCAAGACAAAACGAAGAACGGCGCACGCGAGATGGTGATGAGAGCGCTGGCGCAGACGAGGCTAGGAGCCGTGGCGCCGCAGCTTCAAAGCCCCTCCCGAGCGGAGAGGGGCTTGCGCATCGACCGCTATCGCTCCGGGATGGCGCGGTACCGCCTCATCTGGTGGAGCGCACGCATCAAAACCTCGCAGCGAGCCGGCTGGCCTGGTTGATCGCGCGCTTGGCGTCCAGTTCGGCGGCCACGTCCGCGCCGCCGATCAGATGCGGTTGCTGGCCGTTGGCCTGCAGCGCGGCCAGCAGCTCGCGTCGCGGTTCCTGACCGGCACAGATCACCACCGTGCCCACGTCGAGCAATTGCTCGGTGCCGTCCACGCGAATGCGCAGGCCGGCATCGTCCACGCCCAGATACTCCACGCCGCCGAGCATCTTGACGCCCTTGGCCTTGAGCGTTGCGCGGTGGATCCAGCCGGTGGTCTTGCCCAGGCGGGCACCCGGGCGCCCAGGGCTGCGCTGCAGCAGCCAGACCTGACGGGCAGGGGGCTCGGGTTGCGGTTTGGCCAGCGCGCCGCGCGCCTCGAAGGTCGGGTCCACGCCCCATTCGGCCATCCAGCGCTGCGGATCCAGCGCTGACGACTCCCCGGCGTGCACCAGGAATTCGCCGACATCGAAACCGATGCCACCCGCGCCGATGATCGCCACCTTGGGGGCAGCCACATGCCGACCCAACACCACATCCAGGTAGTTCACCACCATCGGGTGGTCGGCGCCGGGGAAGTCGACCTTGCGCGGCTCGATGCCGGTCGCCAGCACAACCTCGTCGAAGTCCGTGAGGTCTGCTGCCTGCACGTGCCTGTTCAGACGCAACTGGACGCCGGTGGCTTCGATCCGGTGACGGAAATAGCGCAGCGTTTCGTTGAATTCTTCCTTGCCGGGGATACGCCTGGCTATATTGAACTGCCCGCCAATCTCGCTGCCCGCATCGAACAAGGTGACGCGATGGCCGCGCTCGGCCGCCACCGTCGCGCACGCCAGCCCCGCCGGTCCGGCGCCGACCACGGCAATGCGCTTGGGTGTCGTCGTGGGCGTATAGATCAGCTCGGTTTCGTGCACCGCGCGCGGGTTGACCAGGCAGGTAGCCAGTTTGTTTTCGAACACGTGATCCAGGCAGGCCTGGTTGCAGGCGATACACGTATTGATGGCATGCGACTGCCCGGCGCGGGCCTTGTTGGTCCACTGCGGGTCGGCCAGCAGCGGGCGCGCCAGCGACACCATGTCCGCTGCGCCGTCGGACAGAATGCGTTCTGCCACTTCCGGCATGTTGATGCGGTTGCTCGCCACCACCGGAATGCGCAGGTGCGGTTTGAGCTTGGCGGTAACGCCGGCGAATGCGGCGCGTGGCACCGAGGTGGCGATGGTCGGTACGCGCGCTTCATGCCAACCGATGCCGGAGTTGATGATGGTCGCGCCGGCGGCTTCGATGGCCTGCGCCTGCGCCACGATCTCCTGCCACTGGTTGCCGTCTTCGACCAGGTCCACCAGCGACAGCCGGTAGATGATGATGAAGTCCGGCCCGCAGGTTTCACGGATGCGGCGCACGATCTCCACCGCAAACCGCATGCGCTTGGTTGCGTCACCGCCCCAGGCATCGCTGCGCTTGTTGGTCCGCGCGGCGGTGAACTCGTTGATCAGATAGCCTTCCGAGCCCATCACCTCGACACCGTCGTAGCCGGCCTCGCGCGCCAGCCGCGCGGCGCGCGCATAGGCGGCAATCTGCCGGTCCACCGCCGCTGCCGACAACGCGCGCGGGGTGAACGGGTTGATCGGTGCCTGCAGCTTGGACGGCGCCACCGACAACGGGTGATACGCATAGCGCCCGGCGTGCAGCAACTGCATGCAGATCTTGGCGCCTTGTTCGTGCACCGCCCGGGTGACCTGGCGGTGCGGGCGCACTTCCCAAGGCCACGACAGCTTGCCGCCGAACGGCTTGAGCCAACCCACCACGTTCGGCGAGAAGCCGCCGGTGACGATCAGGCCGACGCCGCCCGCCGCCCGTTCGGCGAAATAGGCGGCCAACCTGGGGAAATCGCGCGCGCGATCTTCCAGCCCGGTGTGCATCGAGCCCATCAGGACGCGATTGCGCAATTGGGTGAAACCCAGATCGAGTGGCGTGAATAGGTACGGGAAGGAGGCGGCGGAAGGGCCGGTGGCGGGCGACATGATATGGATACGCTGGCGTACGGAGTGCGCACGATGCAGGCAAACGCGCGTGGCGGCAAGTCCCAAGGTGCCGGATTTGGCGCTGCCGGCCGCGACGCACCTGCTAGTTGGCCGACGTCACACCGTCCGCTATGCCAAGACCTGCCTTACCGAGCGTCTGCCTATGCGGCGGCGGCGCTTGATCACAGCGTTCGTGCAGCCCGAAAGCTGGCGCAGGCGCCTCCGGGCTGCAGTTCACTGCCGTGCAAACAGGCGGCGCCAGCCGCTGCGGCTACCACCCGGCCAGTACCAGCTTGCCGATGGTGCTGCCGCCCTCCAGCCGCCGATGCGCTTCGCGCAGGTTGTCGGCATTGATTGGCGACAGCGTCTCGGTATGCGTCGTGCGCAGCTCGCCAGCATCGATCAGGCTCGCGGCACGGTTGAGGATGCGGTGCTGCTCCACCATGTCGTCGGTGGCGTAGCGCGACCGTGCGAACATCAGCTCCCAATGGATGCCGATGCACTTGGACTTGTAGGGGTCGCCAATCATCAGCGGGCCGCGTGGCTCGACAATCAGGCCCACATGCCCCTGCGGCGCCAGGATCTCGCCCAGCTGCTGCCAGTAGCGGTCGGTATCGGCCAGATTCAGTGCTGCATCCACCTGTTGCAGACCCAGCGCCTGCAACTGCGGGTGCAGCGGTTGATGGTGGTCGATGACATGTTGCGCCCCCATCTGCCGCACCCATTCGATGCTCTCCGGGCGCGAGGCGGTGGCGATCACCGTGAAGCCGGCGTGCCGCGCCAGCTGGATCGCGATCGAACCCACCCCGCCAGCGCCGCCGATAATCAACAGATGCCGGCCGCGGTTGCGTGCGCCATCGAATGCGAACGGCATGCGCTGAAACAGCAGCTCCCACGCGGTCAGCGTGGTCAATGGCAATGCGGCCGCCTGGGCAAAACTCAGCGAGGTGGGTTTGCACCCGGCAATGCGCGCATCCACCAGTTGATACTGCGCGTTGCTGCCCGGCCGGCCGATGTCGCCGGCGTAGTACACCTCGTCGCCCACGGCAAACGCAGTGACCTCCGGGCCCACCGCTTCGATCACGCCCGCAGCGTCGTATCCCAGAATTTTTGGCTCGGCCAGGGGCTGCGGCTTGGGCGCGCGCACTTTGGTATCGACCGGATTGACCGAGATCGCTTCAACGCGGACCAATAAGTCATACCCCGACGGCGCTGCCGGGGCGGGCGCGTCGATGTCAAGCAGCGATGCCGGATCGTCGATCGGCAGATAACGGGTAAGGACGACGGCTTTCATCGGGGCGCTCCTGGTGGGGAGTTCAGGGTGCGTTGTGAAGCGAGGCGGCTGCAACCACCGACCCCGCAATTCAGCTCGGACGGGGCGTTGCGTTCACCAATGTGGTTTTCGATGCCGACGGAACCGCTGCGAACCGGCATGCCTGTAACCGTCTTCAACCGGCTCAAGTCGGCTACCGTTCAGATGCGCTGATACGCGGAAGTGGGTGCCCCGTCCTTTCCTTCATGAAACTGTATACGTAGTATTGGATGGGCTGCGCCGCCATGGTGATTGCTTTCACATGTTATATGACCGTTAACGCGATCTTCACTGAAGCCGGCTTAATCTGCGCCCCGATGGCTCTGGATGTGATGAGCATCTTTACCAAGAACACGCCTCTATCGGTTTATCTCCCAAAGAAGGAGCTGTATAAATGAACAAGAAAATTCTCACTGCCGCGTTGCTCGGCGGTCTGGCAGTTGCCCAGGCTGCTTCCGCGCAGGAGTTCGATGACCGTTGGTACCTGACCGGTAGCGCTGGCTTCAACTTCCAGGACAGCGATCGTCTGACCAATGATGCTCCGTTCGTCACCCTGGGCCTGGGCAAGTTTGTCAGCCCGAACTGGTCGATCGACGGTGAACTGAACTATCAGAACCCGAACTTCGATGCCAACCAGGATCAGAACTGGAGCCAGTACGGCATCTCGTTCGACCTGCGTCGCCACTTCATCCAGGAAGGCCGCGGCTGGAACCCCTACCTGCTGTTCGGTCTGGGCTATCAGCGTTCGGAAGAAGAGTTCGACGCAACCCCGAACCCGGTTTCGCCGGGCCAGCAGAAGGACGGCAACTTTGCCGCCAAGGCTGGTGTCGGTCTGCAGACCACCTTCGACAAGCGCGTCGCCGTGCGTGCTGAACTGGCCTACCGCGCCGACTTCAACGACCAGAGCGTTGCTGCTCCGCAGGAAGACTGGTTCGGCGACGTGCTGGCTTCGGTCGGCGTCGTGATCCCGTTGGGACCGGCTCCGTCGACCGCGCCGCCGCCGGCTCCGGCTCCGGTTGCTCCGAGCTGCGCAGACCTGGATGACGACGGTGACGGCGTCAACAACTGCGACGACAAGTGCCCGGCTTCGCAGCCTGGCCAGACCATCGGTCCGGACGGTTGCCCGGTGCCTGTGTCGATCGACCTGAAGGGCGTGAACTTCGACTTCAACAAGTCGACCCTGCGTCCTGACGCAATGTCGATCCTGAGCGAAGCGACCGAGATCCTGAAGCGTTACCCCGACCTGAAGGTCGAGGTTGCCGGTCACACCGACTCGAAGGGTACCGACGCGTACAACCAGAAGCTGTCCGAGCGTCGTGCGACCACCGTGTACGACTACCTGACCAAGAACGGCGTCGATGCGTCGCGTCTGGTCGGCCCGATCGGCTACGGCGAGAGCCGTCCGATTGCTCCGAACGCCAACCCGGATGGTTCCGACAATCCGGAAGGCCGTGCGAAGAACCGTCGTACCGAGCTGAACGTCCAGAACTAATCGGACCGCTAGCTTGTTCCATACAAAACCCGGCCTTGCGCCGGGTTTTGTCTATGTGCGCTCCGAACGTCCCCACATTCCTCCGCGCACAGGCTGCAATGCTGTCTGTGTTGCCATCCCGGCACGGTTCCGGTTGAAACAGCGTTCATCGCTGCCTACACTCGCCGCGTCGACACCACACTCTTATTGGAAGAACCAACGATGCTGCGTACCGCTTCGGCAGGATTGCTCTGTCTCGCCTTGATTCCCGCCGCCTACGCCGCTCCGAACTGCGCCGGCAGCACGGTGTCCCAGCCGCTGCCGTTGCCCGCCACCGTCATCGCACCGGCAGCCGCCGAGTTCTACACCCGCAGCGTGCAGCTGGGCATGCCCACCGGCGTGCTGGCACAGCCGTATAGCAGCGATCAGTCGGTGGACCGCGTGCTGCTGCGCCTGCGCGTGGAAGGTTGCCAGGATCTGGCCAAGGTCATTCCGCCGGGCGGCACCGTCAATCCGAACGATCCGGCGGCCTACAAGGCCACCACCGCGTTCGACAACACGCCGTGGCGCTTCGACATGAGCCAGAACGGCAAGCGCATGACCGCCGAAGAGTTCGATGCCTGGATGAAGGCGCGCGGCGTGCGTGTGGTCAAGGCGCGCCCGGTTGCCGGCGCAGCGCCGGCGGCAGCGGTGCCCGCACCGGCGGCCGACGCCAAGCCGGTCGAAAACAAGTAAGCCGCGCGGTCGGGACGGTATGCCCCGGCGACCTCCGCCGGCCACGTCCCGGCATCGCAACCGTGGGTCGGCGGCGCCAACGCGTGTCTCGCGTCCATCGGCGGCAGGGCCGGTGACCGCCCTGCCACGGCATGGGCTGGCACGGGTGTTATCCAAGCTAGGGGTGTGTTCGCGCACCGAAGCGGCACGCTGGATCGCCGATGGGCGCGTCAGCGTGGATGCGCGGGTGATCCGCGACCCCGAATGTCCGATCCGTGCCGACCAGCACGAGGCGATCACGGTCAATGGCCAGCCGTTGGCCGGGCCTGCGCGGGTCTATCTGATGCTCAACAAGCCGCGCGGCGTGGTCACCACGGTGCGCGACGAGCAGGGCAGGGACACGGTGTATCGCTGTTTCGATGGCGCCGGCCTGCCGTGGATTGCGCCGGTGGGGCGCCTGGACAAGGCCAGCGAGGGCTTGCTGCTTTTCAGCAACGACCCGCAATGGGCGGCGGCGGTGACCGACCCGGCGAACGGGCCCGACAAGACCTATCACGTGCAGGTCGACTGCCGGCCCGGCGCCGCGCAGCTGGCGCAGCTGCAGGCCGGAGTGATCGATCCCGACCCCGACGGTGATGGCGCGCTGCTGCGCGCCAAGCAGGTGCGTTTGCTGCGTGAGGGCGAGCGCAATGCGTGGCTGGAAATCGTGCTGGACGAAGGCCGCAACCGGCAGATTCGTCGGTTGCTGGCGGCCGTGGAGATCGGGGTGCTGCGGCTGGTGCGCGTGGCGATCGGGTCGCTGCCGATGGGCGCGTTGGGCAAAGGCGCCTGGCGGATGCTCAGCGCGGAGGAAGTCCAGGCGCTGACGTCGGCTCCCGCCAGCGTGCCAGACGCGCGCTGAGCAGCGCGCTGACGACCTCGACGGCGCGTGCATCGCCGGCGCCATTGGCATCGTGGCGCCGTCCTTTGGCGTGATTGCAGCCGGCACAGGCCAGCGCCAGATTGCGCGCGTCGTTGGGGTCGTCGCCAACCAGCGCGCACAGCGCTGCCGCCGCGCGGCGTCCGAACCAGGCCTGCGGGACCACGTGTTCGAGGGTGGTGTGGCCCAGCGGTTCGCCATCGACACGAATCTGCAGGCGGCGACGGCAATGCAGGCAGCGGGTTTCCCAACTGCCGGCGAGCAGCTGCGCCTGGGCATCGGTGTGCGCCGCGAGCAGGAGCCGTTGGCGCAGCACCGTGCGCATGCTCAGGCCTGAATCACGTCCAGTTCGCGGCCGATCTTGATGAAGGCGTCGATGGCCTGATCCAGATGTTCGCGGGTATGCGCGGCACTGATCTGGGTGCGGATACGCGCCTGCCCCTTGGGCACCACTGGGAAGAAGAAGCCGATGGCGTAGATGCCTTCTTCCAGCAGGCGCTCGGCGAACTTTTGCGCCAACGGTGCGTCGTAGAGCATCACCGGGCTAATCGGATGCACGCCGGGCTTGAGGTCGAAGCCGGCGGCGGTCATGCGCTCGCGGAAATAGCGGGTGTTGTCGACCAGTTGCGTGCGCAGGTCGCCGGCCGCTTCCAGCATGTCGAACGCCTTGATGCCGGCGGCTACCACGTGCGGCGGCAACGAATTGGAGAACAGGTAGGGGCGCGAGCGCTGGCGCAGCAGTTCGATCACCTCGCGCTTTGCGGTAGTGAAACCACCCAGCGCGCCGCCCATCGCCTTGCCCAGGGTGCCGGTGAAGATGTCGATCTGGTCCAGCACGCCCTTGACCTCGGCCGAGCCGCGCCCGGTGGCACCGAGAAAGCCGGTGGCGTGGCATTCGTCGATGTGCACCAACGCGTTGTACTTGCGCGCCAGCGCAGTGATCTCGTCCAGCGGCGCGATGAAGCCGTCCATCGAGAACACGCCGTCGCTGGTGATCAGTTTTGTCTTGCAGCCGGCCGCATCGGCGGCCTGCAGCTGCGCTTCCAGATCGGCCATGTCGCAGTTGGCGTAGCGGAAGCGCTTGGCCTTGCACAGGCGCACGCCGTCGATGATGGAGGCATGGTTGAGTGCGTCGGAAATGATGGCATCGTGCTCGCCGAGCAACGGCTCGAACAGGCCACCGTTGGCATCGAAACAGGCCGCATACAGAATGGTGTCTTCGGTGCCGAAGAACGCGGCGATGGTGCGCTCGAGCTGCTTATGCAGATCCTGGGTGCCGCAGATGAAACGCACCGATGCCATGCCGAAGCCGTGCGTGTCCAGTGCGTCCTTGGCGGCCTGGATGATGTCCGGGTGGTCGGCCAGGCCCAGGTAGTTGTTGGCGCAGAAGTTGAGCACGCTGCGGCCGTCGGCCAGCGTGATCCGCGCCGACTGCGGGCCGGTGATGATGCGCTCGGACTTGAACAGGCCCTGGGACTGGATCGTCTCCAGTTCGGCGGCGTAGTGGGCGGTGAGCGCGGCAGGCGGACGGGTCATGGCGGTCGCTGTGGCAAAGAAAGAAGCGCAATGTTAACGATCACAATGGCATACCACTACGTCATGCAAAATCGGCATAAGCGGCGGCACTGATGTCATTTCACCGCCCGCGTGCCGCTGCGCAGCATGGCATGCTTGCTGTTCAGCTGCGCCCACCGGCCAGGAGATCGTTGTGACACACCCCCGTATCCGTCTTGCTTCCCTTCTTTGCACCCTGCTGGCCCTGGCCGGACCGGCGGGGGCGCGCGACATCGGGCTGCTCAATGTGAGCTACGACCCTACGCGCGAGTTTTACCGCGACTACAACACGGTGTTTGCGGCGCAGTGGAAGCAGCAACACCCGCAGGACACAGTCACCGTGGAGACCTCGCATGGTGGCTCCGGCAAGCAGGCACGCGCAGTGATCGACGGGATCGAGGCGGACGTGGTCACGCTGGCCCTGGCATACGACGTGGATGCCATCGCGCAGAAGGCCAAGTTGATCGATACCGATTGGGAGAAGCGACTGCCCGACAACAGCGCGCCGTATACCTCCACGATCGTGTTCCTGGTGCGTAAGGGCAACCCGAAGAACATCCACGATTGGCCGGATCTGCTGCGCTCTGGCGTGGCGGTGGTGACCCCCAACCCCAAGACCTCCGGTGGCGCGCGCTGGAACTATCTGGCCGCCTGGGCCTACGCCGATCACATCTTCAAGGGCGATCGCGAACGCATCCTGCGCTATATGCAGGCGCTGTTCCGCAACGTGCCGGTGCTGGATACCGGCGCACGCGGCGCCACCACGACCTTCGTGCAGCGCGGCATCGGCGATGTGCTGCTGGCCTGGGAAAACGAGGCGTTGCTGGCGCGCGAAGAGTTGGGCAAGGACAAGTTCGAGATCGTGGTGCCGAAGTTGTCGATCCTGGCCGAGCCGTCGGTGGCGCTGGTCGACAAGAACGTGGACAAGCACGGCACGCGCGATGTGGCCGAGGCCTATCTGCGTTATCTGTACGCGCCGGAAGGCCAGAAGCTGGCCGCCAAGCATTTCTATCGCCCGCGCCACCCCGAATTCGCCGACCCGGCGGACCTGGCCCGCTTCCCGGACATCAAGCTGGTCACCATCCAGCAGGCGTTCGGCTCCTGGGATAAGGCGCAGCAGGAACACTTCGCCGATGGCGGCCTGTTCGACCAGATCCAGGCCAAGAAGTAGGCATGCAGACGTCGGTTGCACGCCCAGCGTCGCCATCGCGCCGACGCGTGATGCCGGGGCTGGGCCTGAGTCTGGGCATCACCCTGACCTGGCTCGGCTTGATCGTGCTGATCCCGCTGCTGGGGATCTTCATCAAGACCAGCGGCCTGGGCTGGGAAGGCTTGTGGAAGGTATGGAGCGAGCCGCGCGTGCTGTCGGCGTTGCGGGTGAGCTTCGGCACGGCCTTCGTCGCGGGCGCATTCAATGCGGTGATGGGTACCTGGGTGGCGTGGGTGTTCGTGCGTTACAGCTTTCCGGGCAAGCGCTTGTTCGATGCGGTGATCGACCTGCCGTTTGCGTTGCCGACGGCCGTGGCCGGCATTGCCTTGACCGCGCTGTACGGTGGCAACGGCTGGGTCGGGCGGTGGCTGGAGGCGATCGGCATCAAGGTTGCGTACACCCAGCTGGGCATCGTGCTGGCGCTGGTGTTCGTCGGGTTGCCGTTCGTGGTGCGGGTAGTGCAGCCGGTGCTGGCCGAAAGCGAGCGTGAGCTGGAAGCGGCCGCCGCCACGTTGGGCGCCTCGCGCTGGCAGACGGTGTGGCGGGTGGTGCTGCCGGGGTTGTGGCCGGCGGTGCTGACCGGGTTCGCACTGGCGTTTGCGCGCGGGGTGGGCGAGTACGGCTCGGTGATCTTCATCGCCGGCAACCTGCCTAATTCCACCGAGATAGCGCCGCTGCTGATCACCATCCGGCTGGAAGAATTCGACTATGCCGGTGCCACCGCAATCGCAGCGGCAATGCTGTTGCTGTCGTTCGTGATGCTGCTGCTGGTCAACACGCTGCAGGCACGCCTGTTGCGCTATCAACGGAGGTCCGCATGAGCGATGCTGTTTCATCGCTGCCTTCCATAGTGCAGACCCGCGCGATGACCGAGCAGGCACGCCGCATCACCGATTCGGCCACCAACGAGCCGCGCTGGGTGCAGTGGCTGATGATTCTGGGGGCGCTGGTCTTTCTGCTGGCGTTCTTGCTGCTGCCGCTGGTGCTGGTATTTGCCGAAGCGCTGCGCGGCGGCTGGGAAGTGTTTTTGCGCGCGGTGGTCGACCCGGATGCGTTGTCGGCGATCAAGCTGACGCTGCTGGTGACGGCGATCGTGTTGCCGTTGAACCTGATCTTCGGCGTTGCCGCCGCGTGGGCCATCAGCAAACATCAGTTCTGGGGCAAACGCCTGCTGGTCAGTCTGATCGACCTGCCGTTCTCGGTTTCGCCGGTAGTGGCGGGCTTGATCTTCGTGCTGATCTTCGGCCGCAGCGGTTGGGCCTGGCCGTTGATCGACGAAGGGTGGCGGGTGCAGTTGCCGGCCTTGGGCGAGCTGGTGATCCAGCTGCCGCGGATCGTGTTCGCGCTGCCGGGCATCGTGCTGGCGACGACTTTTGTCACCTTCCCGTTCATTGCGCGCGAGTTGATGCCGCTGATGGAGCAGCAGGGCAGCGACGAAGAACTGGCCGCGCTGAGTCTGGGTGCGAATGGCTGGCAGATGTTCTGGCGCGTGACCTTGCCCAATATCCGCTGGGGCCTGTTGTATGGCGTGTTGCTGTGCGCGGCGCGCGCGATGGGCGAGTTTGGCGCGGTATCGGTGGTGTCCGGGCATATTCGCGGGCGCACCAATACGCTGCCGCTGCATGTGGAAATTCTTTACAACGAATACGCCTACAGCGCCGCGTTCGCGTGCGCGTCGCTGCTGGCCTTGACCGCGCTGCTGACGCTGGCGCTGAAGACGTATCTGGAATGGCGGCACGGCGATTCGCTGGCCGCCAACCACCGCCATTGAGGTGACCATGGGCATCCGCATCCACCGCCTGCGCAAGCAGTTCGAGACCTTTACCGCCTTGGACGACATCACCCTGGATGTGCGTCAGGGCGAGTTGCTCGCCTTGCTCGGCCCCTCGGGCTCGGGCAAGACCACGCTGCTGCGGATCATGGCCGGGCTGGAGCATGCCGATGGCGGGCAGGTGCTGTTCGGCGACGAAGATGCTACCCGCATGAGCGTGCAGTCGCGCCGGGTCGGCTTCGTGTTTCAGCACTATGCGTTGTTCAAGCATATGGACGTGTTCGAGAACATCGCTTTCGGGCTGCGGGTGCGCCGCGGCAACGAGCGCTGGGCCGAAGCGCGTATCCGTGCGCGTGTGGAAGAGCTGCTGGCGCTGGTGCAATTGCAGGGCCTGGAGCAACGCTATCCCACCCAGCTCTCGGGTGGGCAGCGGCAGCGGGTGGCACTGGCGCGTGCGTTGGCGATCGAGCCGCGCGTGCTGCTGCTGGACGAGCCGTTCGGCGCGCTGGATGCGCAGGTGCGCCGCGATCTGCGGCGCTGGCTGCGCGCGCTGCACGAACAGACCGGTCTGACCACGGTGTTCGTGACTCATGATCAGGAAGAAGCGCTGGAACTGGCCGACCGTGTCGCCATCCTCAACCGTGGCCGCATCGAGCAACTCGACACCCCGGCGATGATCTACGACAAACCGGCTTCGCCGTTCGTGTATTCGTTCGTGGGTGCGGTGAACCGCATTCCCGGTGTGCTGGCGCAAGGGCAGATCCAGGTGGCAGGCCACGCGTTGCCGGCTGCTAACGCCGCACTGGCCGCCGGCCCGGTCGAGGTGTACGTGCGTCCGGAAGATCTGGTGCCCGACGACGCCGGCTGGCCGGCCACGGTGGCCTGGTCGCAGCGTAGTGGGGCGCGCCTGCGTCTGCGCGCCACGCTGCAGCCTGCCGGCAACGAGGTGGAAGTGGAACTACCGGCCTCGGCAGGAAGCTTCGAGCCCGGTCAGCAGCTGCGACTGGCCGCACGGCACTACGGCGTGTTTCCAGCCTGATGCAGACAGGCGGGCGACGCCCTGCGACTGGGTAAGCGATCGCTACCGACGATTCGCCAGAGGAGCCCTGCTACGGTTGGTGCGAATCCTCACTTCCCATTCCGCACTCTCCGCCATCAAGATTCGGCGCAATCGGTCGATGAGACGGAGATCTGATCAGCGCATCGCCTCTGCGGATGTGCGCTGGATCAAGCGAGCGTGGCGTATATGTTGCGCTGCAATGACAGTTGGACTAAGAAGTCTGTGCAGTCTTCGCTCGCCAACCGACCGCCCATCGTTTCAGGAGATGCCCATGAAGCCTTCCCCGCTCGCTTGTTGTCTGTCGTCGTTGCTGCTGTTGGGTGCGGTGCCGCTTGCACAGGCACAGGACGAAGAAACGCCCGCCTCGCCGCTCGGCGGCACCTTTGCGGTGACCAGCGATTACCTATTCCGCGGTATCTCGCAGACCAACGAAGAACCCGCGTTTCAGGCCGGGCTGACCTACAAATTGCCGTATGGGTTCTACGTCGGCACCTGGGCCTCCAATGTCGATTTCGGCGCTGGCGATCCGGATTGGGAAGTGGACGGTTTTGTCGGCTACAACACCGATCTGAGCACCAATTTCAATCTCGATGTGATGGTGAACCGCTACCAGTACCTGGGCGCGGGCGCTTCCAACTACGCCGAGCTGATCACCAAAACCACGTTCCTGAAGACCTACAGCCTGACCGTTGCCTACACCAACGATCTGTATGGCACCGACACCGATGGGTATTACTACGCGCTGGATGCCAACTGGGCGTTGCCGCATGACTTCACCGTTGGCGCGCATGCCGGGCACAGCATTTACACCTCTGCGCTGAGCCAGGTGGACCACGACTACAACGACTTCGGCGTGAACGTGGGCAAGACCTTCGGCCCGCTGGGTCTGACCGTGGGCTATTACGACACCAGCGAAGCGGCCGAATTCGGCTTCGGGCGGCAAAATTCGCAGAACCATCTGGTGGCGACCGCCACCGTCACCTGGCCGTGAGTGCGATGCGTTAGACGCGTGGCTGGTGCATGCGTGGCGGGCGACGACTGCCACGCGTGATGCAACTGTCTGACACCGAACACGCAACATGCAAAAGGCGCCTTGCGGCGCCTTTTGCGTTGCTCACTGCCGCTCGGTCAGTTCCAGCTCAACACGACCTTGCCGGCCTTGCCTTCTTCCATCAGGTCGAAGCCTTTCTGGAAGTCGTCGATCGGCAGTTGGTGCGTCAGCACTTTCTGCAGCGGGAAACCCGACAGCACCAGCTGGGTCATCTTGTACCAGGTCTCGTACATCTTGCGGCCGTAGATGCCTTGCACGGTGAGGCCCTTGAAGATGATCTTGTCCCAGTCGCAGCCGGCGCCGCGCGGCATGATGCCGAGCATGGCGATCTTGCCGCCGTGGTACATGCAATCGAGCATGTCGTTGAACGCGCGCGGGTTGCCGCTCATTTCCAGGCCTACGTCGAAGCCTTCCATATGCAGGTCCTTCATCACCTCCTTCAACGAGGTGTTGGACACGTTGACCACGCGCGTGGCGCCCATGTCGGCGGCGAGCTTCAGGCGGAAATCGTTGACGTCGGTGACCACCACGTTGCGCGCACCGATGTGCTTGCAGATGCCGGCGGCAATGATGCCGATCGGGCCGGCGCCGGTGATCAGCACGTCTTCGCCGATGACATCGAACTCCAGCGCGCAATGCGCGGCGTTGCCGTACGGGTCGAAGAACGCGGCCAGCTCGGAGGGGATCTGGTCCGGAATCGGCCACAGGTTGGACGCCGGCATCACCATGTATTCGGCGAATGCGCCGTTGACGTTGACGCCGATGCCTACCGTGTTGGGGCACAGGTGCGGGCGGCCACCACGGCAGTTGCGGCAATGACCGCAGACGATGTGGCCTTCGGCCGAGACGCGCTGGCCGACCTGGTAACCGGTGACCGCCGAACCGAGCTCGGCCACACGGCCGACAAATTCATGGCCGATGGTCAGGCCAGGCGTGATGGTACGCTGGCTCCATTCGTCCCACAGGTAGATGTGCAGATCGGTGCCGCAAATGGCGGTCTTTTCCAGCTTGATCAGCACCTCGTTGGGGCCAGGCGTGGGCACGGGAACCTGCTCCATCCAGATGCCTTTGTTCGCTTCGCGCTTGACCAGCGCCTTCATCGTCTGCGCCATCTGGCGGGGCCTGCTGAGTAAAAGTAAGTTGCTGATTATATGCGGGGCGAGGTGGCTGCCATGCGGCGGTGCAAGAACCGGTCTGCAGTGATGGCTGCCGTTCGGGTGAGTGGTGGCGAGGGCGGCGCTGGATGGGCGGGGGCCGCATGCGTGGGTTGGCTGACCACTGCTGCCCCCATCCGCCCTGCGGGCACCTTCCCCCGCTGGCGGGGGAAGGGCGGGGATGCCAGAGAAGCAGAGCACGACGAGAAAACGAATACGTCGACAAGTCGACAAGGCCAGAAGGCCCGCAGGCGAGAGGGCCAGGAGGCGATAAGGCGAGAGGGCGACAAGGCCCGCAGGCCAGAAGGCGAGAAGGCGAGAAGGATTGGGTCGGGGTGGGCAGCGGCGGATCTGCGCAAGACGCCAGGCGATCGTTCGCATGCCTTCTCCCGCGTGCGGGAGAAGGTGGCGCGCAGCGCCGGATGAGGGCCGCCTCAGGCACCGAGGCAGTCAGCCACACAACCGCGTTGCCATGCGCCCTCGCTTGGCGCCCGTCAACCGCTTCCCCAGCGGGAGAGCGGCGATTGCAGGGCTGCTCAGAACTTCGCGTCCAGACTCATGAAGTACTGGCGCGGGGCGCCGACCACCATGGTCTGGTTGTAGCCGTCCGGATCGGAAGCGACGTAGCCGTTGGTGCCGGTGCTGGCGAAGTAGCGCTTGTCGGTGAGGTTGGTGATATTGAGCGCCAGCGCGATATCCGCCACGCCGCCGACGCGACCGAAGTCGTAGCGCGCACCGGCGTTGAACAGCCAGTACGAGGGCACCTGCGAATCGTTGAGAAAGGTGATGTAGCGCTTGTCGACATACTTGCCGTCCAGATCCAGGCGCAGGTTGCCCAGCTGGTAGCTGGCGCTGGAAGAGAACATCAGCGCCGGGATGCCAACCACGTCCTTGCCCGAGGTCGCCACCACGCCGTTGTTGAGGTAATTGTCCTGATAGCGCGAGCGATTCCACGACAGCGAGTTCAACCAGCTCAGGCCGTCAGTCGGGCGCCACATCACCGCCAGATCCGCACCGGCGCTATGCACCGCGCCGACATTGCTCAGGATCGATGCACAGGTCTGCACCGCAGTGCACGGCGAGGTGGTCAGCAGGCGGTTGGAGAACTTGGTGAAGTAGGCATCGGCCGAGAGCTGGAACTGCTCGTCCTGCATGCGGTAGCCCATCTGCACGGTTTGCGACTCTTCCGGCTCCAGCGTGGAGCGGCTGCGATCGAACGCGGCCTGCGAGGTGGCGAACGGGGTGAACCCGAAGGCGGCGATGTTTTTGCTGTAGGACGCGTAGATGTCCTGCCGTTCGTCGAGTTTGTAGTTCACGCCGACTTGCGGCAGAAAGCTGTCTTCGGCACGAATGCGGCCTTGCGCCAGTGATGTGGTGGGCACCAGCGATTGCGCGCGCGTGGTGGTGTTGAGCGCCTTTGCGCCGTAGTTCAACGTCAGGCGGTCATCGAGCAAACGCACGGTGTCCTGCACGTAGAGCATGCGGGTCTGGGTGGTGTAGCGCTGCAGAAAGTCGCGGCGGAACGGGGTCTGCGCTTCGTACACGTTGTACAGCGAGGTGTAGCCCTCGTTGCCGAGCGCGAAGTAGTTGCGGCCCTGCGTGGTGCGCGCATTCTCGGCCCACACGCCGGCTTCCAGATCGTGAGTGCCCCACGACCACTTCAGTGCGCTGGTACCGCCGAAACGGTCCAGGCCATAGTCGGTGGTGCGCATCGACACCGGAATCTGCGCCGAGGTGACGACATACGGCGTGACCCACTGTCCTTCGCCGCGATTGGCGTGGTAGTAGCCGGTGGCATCCAACGTGACACCGCCGAACACGAACGTGCCCGACAGGCCGGCAAGATTGTCGCGGCGCAGGCCGCCGCCGGCGTAGTAACTGGCATCGAGCCAGCTGTAATCGCTGGGCAATCCGGCTAGCGATTGCGGGTAACCGTTGGCCACGCCGCTGGTGGCGCCGGTGCTTTGGTAGGCGCGTGCCATCTGTACCGCGGTGGCCCAATCCGGTTGCAGGTAGTCGTAGTCCCAGCCCAGTGCGCGCTGGCTGGTCAACGACAGATCCATGTAGTCGTATTCCTTGCGCCGCGAGGTATCCAGGAACAGGCTCAGACGATTGCCGTCGCCCCATTGGTACACGGTCTTGAGGTTGGCCTGTTCGGATTGCTGATCGCCGAAGCCTTTCCACTTGTCGGTGGTGGCATTGGCGTAGGACAGGTACGCCGACAAGCCATCGCGATCGCCGGTGTCGGCGCGCACGAAGGTGCGTCGCGTGGCATCGCTGCCCACCGTCTGCACCAGCCGCGCGCCGGGCGTGGTCTGCGGGTCGGCGGAGTAGAACTGCATGGTGCCGCCGAGGTTGGTGTTGGACGCGGTGCCGAGTGCGCCGGCGCCTTGTGCGATCTCTACCGAACCGAGGTTTTCGGAAATGATGGCGCGGGTGATGTGCAGGCCGTTGGTGACGCCGTAGCTCATGTTGCCCAGCGGAATGCCGTCGAGCGTGTAGCCCAGGCGGCTCTGGTCGAAGCCATGCAGGGTGACCTGCGTGGACCACTCGTAGGTGCCGAACGGATCGGCGGACTGGAACTGCACGCCGGGCAGTTTTTCCACCGCCTTGAAGGCGCTGCTGCCCGGTGTCAGCTGCTCGATGTCCTGCCGGCTGATGCGCTGCACCTGCCGCGTGCTGCCTTGCGAGACCACGTTGATCGCATCCAGCTGAGTCGCGTTGCCGGCCGCATCGGCGGACGTGACCGGTGCGTCCGCCACGCTGGCAGCGATCGGATCGGTGGCGTGCGCAATAACGGGAAGCAGCGCGGCGAGGGCGAGTGCCAGTGGCGTGACATGGAAACGACGGGCGGGAGTCATGGGGGAGTCCTGTTCGAGCACGGCTGAGGGCGGACGCACGGTGCAAGACCGGCGTTTCGCGACGCAGGGTGTCAATGGCTCATGAAACATTGATGACGGTGGCTGTCGCAAAACTGTCGCGTAGGCCCGCTATACGTGTCGTGTGCGGCCGCCGCGTGCGTTGCGCGTCACCGACTTTTGCAGGGTTTTTTGTCATGACGTCATCTTCTTCGCGCCGCGATTTCCTCAAGCGCGTTGCTGCGCTCACCGCCGCCGGGGCATTGCCGTCGTCGATCGGTCGCGCGCTGGCACTGCCGGCCAATGCGCGGACCGGCACGCTGCGCGATATCGAACATGTGGTGATCCTGATGCAGGAGAATCGCTCGTTCGATCATTACTTCGGCACGCTGCGCGGTGTGCGCGGGTTCGGCGATCCGCGTGCGTTGCAGTTGCGCGATGGCCACCCGGTGTGGAGTCAGCCGGCAGCCGATGGGCGCCGGCTGCTGCCGTTTGCCTTCGATGCGCAAACCACGAGCGCGCCGCTGATCAAAAGCCTGGATCATTCGTGGAAAGCCGGCCACGGGCAGGACCCGGCGCGCTGGGCCGAATACGACGCGTGGGTGCCCTACAAGGGCGAGTTGACGATGGGCTACTTCCAACGTCACGACATTCCGTACTACCACGCACTCGCCGACGCGTTCACCATCTGCGATGGCTATTTCTGCTCGATGCACGGGCCGACCAATCCCAATCGCATGTATCTGTTCACCGGCACCAGCGGCCTGAGCGTGGGCGATACCCGCGCGCAGGTGGCCGACAACGCCGATGACGGCAACTGGACCGCCGACATGGCGCGCGACAAACCCGGTTACGCGGCGATGGGCTGGACCACCTATGCGCAGCGCTTG
Source organism: Xanthomonas sp. NCPPB 4467 (assembly GCF_041475665.2). Classification (NCBI taxonomy): domain Bacteria; kingdom Pseudomonadati; phylum Pseudomonadota; class Gammaproteobacteria; order Lysobacterales; family Lysobacteraceae; genus Xanthomonas; species Xanthomonas sp. NCPPB 4467. Next base: position 1,335,861 of record NZ_CM191260.1, read on the forward strand.
CAGGCGGCCGGCATCGATTGGCGCGTGTATCAGGAATACGACAATTTCGGCTGCAACTCGTTGGCGTATTTTGCGCACTACAGAGGACTGGACACAGCTGACGAACGTTATCGCCGCGCGCGTGCCTGTGTGCCCGGATCCACCGCAGACAATGCAGCCAGCACCCAGGCCGACCACCTGATTGCCGCCATCGCCGCCGACGGGCAGGGCAATCGCTTGCCGCAGGTGTCGTGGATCATTCCGCCCACCGCATATTGCGAACATCCCGAAGCGCCGCCGGCTTACGGCGAATCGCTGGTGGCGCGGTTGATCGATGCGCTGACCTCCAATCCGCAGGTCTGGGCGAAAACAGCCTTGATCATCAATTACGACGAGAACGACGGTTTTTTCGATCATGTGCCGGCGCCATTGCCGGCGCTGGACGCGCGCATGGGCCGCAGCAATGTCGATGTACGCGGCGAGGCCTACAACGGCGTGCCGGTAGGCCTGGGCATCCGCGTGCCGATGCTGGTGATTTCGCCATGGACGCGTGGCGGCTGGGTCAATTCGCAGGTGTTCGATCACACCTCGGTATTGCGGTTGCTGGAACGTCGCTTCGGTGTGGCCGAGCCGAATATCAGCCCGTGGCGTCGGGCGGTCAGTGGCGATCTCACCAGTGTGTTCGATTTCCGCGAGCCGGACGATTCGGCACTGAGCGCATTGCCGTCCATCGGCGACTACCGCGCACGTACGGCGGCGTTACGCAACAAACCATTGCCGGTGCCGCCGACCAACGCCGTCATGCCACGGCAAGAGCCCGGCCAACGCCCGGCGCGCGCCTTGCCGTATGCCTTGCAGGTGCACGCACGCGTGCAGCACGATGGCGCGCTGCAGTTGCAATTCGTCAACACCGGGACGGCTGCGGCGGCATTCAATGTCTACACCAGCGCGCCTACTGGCGGGCCCTGGTACTACACGGTATTGCCTGGCACCCGGCTCGATGACGTTCCGGTGGGTGCCGCGCACGACGGCGCATATGCGCTGCGCGTGCACGGGCCGAACGGATTCCTGCGCGAATTTGCCGGCGATCTGGCTACGACACCGCAAGCTGCTGCTGCACCTTGGCTCGAAGCGCGCCAGGACGGCGGCACGCTGGTGCTGGAGATCGGTAACGCCGGACAACAGCCTTGTACGCTGCAACTGCGTGCGCTGGACTACGCAGATCCGAGCCCGCGCGCGCTGCAACTTTCTGCAGGTCAGCGCCAGACACTGCAGTTGCCGCTCGCCGCAAGCGACCACTGGTACGACGTGGTCGTGGAGCAACCGGCCGGCGCGTTCCGGCGGCGTCTGGCCGGTCACCTGGAAACCGGCAAGCCCAGCCACAGCGATCCGGTGTTCGGTCGCGTCTGAGTGCGCCTCGCAGAGTGGCGGATATTGGCCCGCAACAGCGCCCTGCCGTATCGGGTGGCGTACTGCGCGCAAGGGCTGCAGGCCCAGCGTGGCAGTGCTGTTCGCTGCATCGCGCGTGACGCCGGCACACAGCGGCCGATCTCCAGGTTGAACGCACCGGCACCGCTGCCGGCCTCGACAAGTTCACCAGGATCCGAGGATCGGAAGCGCACAGCCGCAGCCGTGCAGGGTGTACAGGCTCAAAGGGGTGCATAACGGCCGCGCGGCGGTCAGCAGGGAACAGGGCGTGCACTGAAGCGCAGAGGGAAGGGGCGGGGAGCGGTTATGATGCGGTCCGGTTTCGCCGCGGCGTGCCGCCCCCTCCCCCAAGGAACTCTCAGCGCATGCGCATCCTGCTTGCTCGTCACGGCGAGACGCCGTGGAACGCCGAAGGCCGTTACCAGGGCCAGATCGATATTCCGCTGTCGCCGGTTGGCGAAGGCCAGGCGCGTGCGTTGGGCGAGCGGCTGCAGGCGTTGCAGATCACCCGTGCGGTCGCCTCGCCGCTGTCGCGCGCGCAGGCCACTGCCAAGGCTGCGTTGGGCGCATCGCGCGAAAGCCTGCTGCAGACCGATCCGGACCTGCAGGAAATCGCTCACGGCGAGTGGGAAGGCCTGCTGGCCAGCGAGATCAACGACAAGGACCCCGCGCGCCTGCGCGCCTGGCGCGAAGAGCCGGACACCGTGCTGATGCCGGGCGGCGAATCGCTGCGTCAGGTGCTGGACCGCAGCTGGCGCGGCCTGGCACGCGCGGCCGATGGCCTGGGCGCCGACGACACCTTGCTGGTGGTCGCGCACGATGCGGTCAACCGCGTGATCCTGTGCAAGATCCTCGGCCTGCCGCTGTCCAAGCTGTGGAGCTTCCGCCAGGCTCCGACCACGCTCAACCTGCTCGAAGGCGACGACGTGGATCATCTGGAAGTAGTCCGCCTCAACGACTGCGCGCACCACACCCCGTTCTTTGGGGAAGCCAAGCATCGGGCGCTGTAGCTTTAGCAGCGACAGCGTTGCCCTCATGAAAGCGTGTTGCGGCGTTCTCGGTGCCCAGGCATGCGTGGTTTGTCTAGGTCCGGTGTATTGCCGCTTGCATCGCCTGTGGAATGTTGGTTGAGCCGAGTCCAGCTCTTCATTGTTCTGTTTTGTTCGGGTTATTTGATAATGCCTCCGAAGGGTTTTTGGTGATGCCGAAGCCAAAGCTATTTGCGTTACTGAAAGTGGCTTCCATATTCGTGATGATGGGACTCATTTTGCTGAGCCTGTTCACTGAATTCATCCCGGCCGAATTTCTACAGGGGCGTTATTGGAAGTGGCCCGCCTTAGTGGTCGGGATCCTGCTGACTATGCTGCTTCACAGGCGTAACCGTCGTCTCGGTTTGTCGCTCGAGCTTGATGGCGAAGGGAGGGTTACCAAAGTGGCCATGTTCTTCGGAATGCCGGTGATGATGGGATTTCTATTTTGGTTGCTGCTGGCAAAAACCTTGCCTTGGCTATTGACGTTGACTTTTGGTAGTGAGTTTGAAGAGGCCTATGTCATGCAGACGTATTACCAGTCGAGTGCGGGATGTAAGTATCAGTTGCGGGGTGGGCCAGTGGAGCATGCATTTCCAAACTATCTGTGCATCAATGAAGTATCTTACCTGCGCTATCCTGATCAGCAGATTGCGGTGACATTGAAGGGCGAGCGCTCATTCTTAGGCTCACGTGTCAGCAAAATCTACGGACCACAATAAGCAGCAAGGAAGCTTGCTTTCTCGTCACGCCCGCGCCCGCCGCATGCCAGTTCCGTCAAATCAGTTCAGCTACGCTACGCAGAGCATCGGACAGCAAGCCGATTTTCTGGATGCATGGTGAAAACGCGATAATGGCGGTTGCAAAACTCCAGGTAACCCCGTGACCACTCCCACCACACTCACCGACTGGCTCGCCTACATCGAGCAGCAACACCCCAGCAGCATTGCGATGGGGCTGGAGCGCGTGCGCGAGGTGGCTGCGCGGCTGCAGATCGAGGCGCCGGCCAAGCATGTCATCGTTGTGGGCGGCACCAACGGCAAGGGCTCGACGGTGGCTTTTGTCGAGGCGATCGGCCGCGCCGCTGGGTGGAAGGTGGGCGCTTACACGTCGCCGCATCTGCTGCGTTACAACGAGCGTGTGCGCATCGAGGGACATGAAGCAGACGATGCGCAATTGGTCGCCGCCTTTGCGGCAGTGGAGGCGGCGCGTGGCACGACGCCGCTGACCTATTTCGAATACGGCACGTTGGCGGCGCTGTGGCTGTTTCAGCGGTCCGAACTTGACCTGGCGGTGCTGGAAATCGGCCTGGGTGGGCGCCTGGATGCGGTCAACCTCATCGATTCGGATGTGGCGGTAATCACCACCGTGGATATCGACCACACCGACTGGCTAGGCGAGGACCGCGAGGCGATCGGCGCCGAGAAGGCGGGCATCATCCGCGCGTGGAAGCCGGTGGTGCTGGGCGAGATCGACCCGCCCTCCAGCGTGCTGCGTCGCGCCTACCAACTTGGTGCCAACGCGATCCGCGCCGGCAGCGATTATTTCTTCGAGCCGATCGACGCACAGCATTGGCGCTGGCGCGATGTAGCGGTGCACCTGGAGCTGCCGATGCCGGCATTGCAGGCCCCCGTGCAACTGGCCAATGCCGCCGCCGCCATCGCCGCGCTGCAGGCCTTGCAGGTGGAGCTGCCGCAGACTGCCTGGGCGCGGGGCATCGCCGATGCCCAGGTGGCGGGGCGCCTGCAGCGCAGCGACGTCGCCGGGGTGGAAGTGTTGCTGGATGTGGGGCACAACCCGCAGGCCGCGCGCGCGCTGGCGCAGGCGCTCGGCGCGCAGCCGATTGCTGGCGCCACGCATGCGATCTACGCGGCGCTGGCAGACAAGGACGTCTCGGCGGTGGTGGAGGCGGTGGCTGCGCAGGTCGATCAGTGGGCATTGGCCGGGTTGCAGGGTGCGCGTGGCCAGTCTGCACAGGCTCTGCGGCACCGCCTGCAAGGCACGAGTGCTGCGCAGGCGCCATGCCATGACTCCGTCGCCAGCGCCGTGCATGCGGTGCTCGCCATGGCCAACCCGGGCGACCGCGTATTGGTGTTTGGCTCGTTTCATACCGTTGCCGACGCGCTGAACGCACTTCGTTCAGCCCACTAGGGTCGGCGAGGTGGCGCCGGCCTTATAATCGCCGCGGCACCCCGCCACGCCTGTAGCTCTCTTTACTGTGGACACTGCTCTGAAACAGCGACTGATTGGCGCCATCGTTCTGGTGGCGCTTGCCGTGATCTTCCTGCCGATGCTGGTCAAGGGCCCTGCGCCGTCCAGCGGCGTCGCCGATGTGCCGCTGGAGGCGCCTGCCGCGCCCGGCAATGGCGAGTTCGAAACCCGCGAATTGCCGCTGGTCACCCCTGGCAATGCGCCGGCGGGTGGTGCGCTGGGCATGGCTGGTGCCCCCAGCGCTCCTGCGGCGGTGCAAGACAACCCGGACGCAGCCGACCTGGCGAACCCCAGCAGCGCGCCGTCTGCGCCGGACGTGGCGGCCGGCAACTACGCAGTGAATTTTGGTGCGTATGCCACCAGCGCCGACGCCGATGCGGTGATCGCGCGGCTCAAGCAGGCGCAGCTGCCCGGCTTCAGCGAGAAGACCCAGATCAATGGCCGCCCCGCCTGGCGCGTGCGCGTGGGCCCGTATGCCGATCAGGCCCAGGCCGAGTCGGCCAGGCTGCAGGCAGTGAAGGTGCGCGGCGACGTCAATGCGCAGGTGGTGACGCTGGACGCCAATGCCGCCGCACCGGCGCCGGTTGCGACGCCAACGCCCACGTCGGCCGCAAAACCCAGCAGCAGCGTGGCCGCTGCCAGCGCGCCTGCCGCGCCCAAGATCGAAAGCCTGCCGCCGGAGCCGGCCAAGCCGGTCGCCGCTGCTCCCAAGCCGGCCGAAGCGCCCAAACCGGCACCGCCCAAGCCGGAAGTCGCCAAGGTAGAACCGGCCAAGCCCGAGCCTGCGAAGCCCGTTGCCGCCGCACCCACCGCGCCGGCGGCGCCTGCCGCGAGTGGCGTCGGGTTTGCCGTGCAGCTGGGCGCGTTCGGCCGCGCCGAAGACGCCAATGCCCTGCGCGACCGCGTGCGCGCTGCCGGCTTCAGCGCCTTTGTCGAGCAGGTCCGTACCGACAAGGGCGCGCTTAACCGCGTGCGCGTCGGCCCGGTCGCCAATCGTGGCGATGCCGAGCAGTTGCGCGCACAGGTTGCGGCCAAGGTCGGCATTTCCGGCATGGTGCGTCCGCATCCTTGAGATGAGCGCAACGCGTCGCGCCGCCACGCAGCGAGCGCGACAGCAGTGCGAATCGGTGTGAGCCACGCGTCCCGTCCACATGTTGTAGGCGTCGCAGTGGCGGATGATCGGCGCTGGCGTCTTTCGGCCACACCCGCAATTTCGACAGCCTCACGCCCACGGAGGGGAAGGCAATGACCAGCAAGCCACGTTGGACCGGCGCATGCGCCGCGCGGAGACCTCGCCAATGATCGACATGGTATTGGGCGTCATCATTCTGGTGTCGGCGCTGTTGGGCTTGCTACGCGGCTTTGTCGCGATCGTGGTCGGCACCTTGTCGTGGTTGCTGGCGGGCTGGGCCACGTTTTTGTTTGGCGGCTCGGCGGCGCGCTGGCTGGCCGATGGCAAGCATCCGTCGGCCACTGAATCGTTCGGTGGCTATGCCATGGTGTTTGTCGGTGTGCTGATCAGCGTGGCGGTGATCGGCATGGTCATTCGCGCCGGCGTGGATGCGGTCAAGCTCGGCGGGACCGACCGCATGCTCGGGTTCGGTCTGGGCGTGGTGCGTGGCGGGTTTCTGGCCAGCGTGTTGGTGCTGCTGATGGGGTTTACGCCGTTGCCGCGTGAGCCGGCGTGGCGGCAATCGGTGCTGTTGCCGATCCTGCAGCCCGGCGCCGGCTGGATGCGAGCGCAACTGCCGGCCTGGCGCATGCCATCGATGGACATGCCATCCATGGAACTCGGCAACTTGCCCACGGAGTTGGGGAAGTTGCCTTCGACAGGCGATAATACCGACCTGGGCAAAATGCTGTCCGGGTCCGGCTTGAGCGACACCGTGTCGCGGGCGCTCGGTAAACCCGGCAAACCCGGCAACGCCGCCAGCGACGGACGCGATCCGGCGCAGGCGATGCCGGCCAATATCGATCCGGCGCAGGTTCGCGGCGGAGAAAGCGACCCGGCTCGGGTCGAATCCCAAGGCCAGGCACGGCCACCTTCACAGTAACGGCGCAAGCCGCAGCGGAGAACGCGCACCATGTGTGGCATCGTCGGTATTGTCGGCAACCAGAACGTCGCCGGGCAACTTTATGACGGCCTGACCGTCCTGCAGCATCGTGGGCAGGACGCCGCAGGCATCGCCACCGCCGACGGCACGCGCTTACGCGTGCAAAAAGCCAATGGCCTGGTGCGCGATGTGTTCGACGAAAAGAAGATGGCGGTGCTGGAAGGCCGTGTCGGTATCGCGCATTGCCGCTACCCGACCGCAGGCTCGGAAGGCATGGACGAGGCGCAGCCGTTCTACGTCAATTCGCCCTACGGCATCGCGCTGGCCCACAACGGCAACCTGATCAACACCGAGGCCTTGCGCCAGCAGGTGTTCGAAGCCGACCGCCGCAACATCAACACCGATTCGGACAGCGAAGTGCTGCTGAACGTGTTCGCCTACGAGCTGGACGCGCAGCGCATGCTCACTCCCGAGGCGGCGATCCGCGCGGTGGCCGGCGTGCACCGTCGTTGCAAGGGCGGCTATGCGGTGGTGAGCGTGGTGCTGGGTCTGGGCCTGGTGGCGTTCCGCGACCCGCACGGCATCCGTCCGCTGGTGCTGGGCAAGCGCGAGCACGCCGAAGGCACCGAATACATCGTGTCCTCCGAATCGGCGGCGCTGGATATTCTCGGCTACCAGCGCGTGCGCGACGTGCGTCCCGGCGAGGCGATGGTGATCACTGCGCGCGGCGAGCTGTTCTCGGAAGTCTGCGCAGCCCCGACCATCAATGCGCCGTGCATCTTCGAGTACGTGTACTTCGCGCGTCCCGATTCGATGATCGACAACATCTCGGTGCACAAGGCGCGCATGCGCATGGGCCTGAAGCTGGGCGAAAAGATCCTGCGCCTGCGCCCGGATCACGACATCGACACCATCATTCCGATCCCGGACACCTCGCGCGATGTGGCGCTGGAAATGTCCAACGTGCTCGGCGTGAAATATCGCGAAGGCTTCGTCAAGAATCGCTACGTGGGCCGCACCTTCATCATGCCGGGGCAGGGCGAACGGCAGAAATCGGTACGTCGCAAGCTCAACCCGATCCACCTGGAATTCCGCAACCGCGTGGTGCTGCTGGTGGACGATTCCATCGTGCGCGGCACCACCAGCCGGCAGATCGTGCAGATGGCGCGCGATGCCGGCGCGCGCAAGGTGTATCTGGCCTCGGCCGCGCCGCCGGTGCGCTATCCCAACATCTACGGCATCGACATGCCGGCCGCCGAAGAACTCATCGCGCATGGCCGCAGCGAGCTGGAAATCCAGGAATTCCTGGGTTGCGACTGGCTGATCTACCAGGACCTGGAAGATCTGGAAGTGGCGGTGCGCGAAGGCAACCCGGACATCAAGCAGTTCGATTCCTCGTGCTTCAACGGCGAGTACATCACCGGCATCGAACCGGGCTATTTCGAACGCATCCAGCAACTGCGCTCGGACGATGCCAAGAAGCGTCGCCGCGCCTGAGTTGTCACGGCGCAGCGCGCTATTGGCTGTAGTCGCGGCCGGGATGGCGACGCTACTGGCGAGCTGCGCTGCCGATGGCGCTGCACCGATCCGCACCGTGGACGATGCGCGCCTGCGCAACGGGCAAGTGCCTGTTGCGCTGCGCACCACACTGGACATGCAATTGGACTGGCAGCAACAGGCCGCACTGGCCCCCGTATTCGCCACGCCTGCCGGCGCGCAACGGCTGGATCTTGCCGGCGCCACGCGCGTGGATGAGTCACTTGTTGTTGTGCGCCTGCGCGAGGCAGCCGCCGCAGGCGCTGCGCCAGCGGATTTGGCGGAATGGACGTGCGCGGTGGATTGCCGCAGCGACCAGGCGCGCTTGCTCGGTGCCGGTATCGGTATTGGCGCGGGCGGCCCGGGCGCGCTGTCGTCATCGGTGCCAGCGCCTGCACCGGCCGATCGCACGCGACTGTTCGCGCTTGTGTGTGCCAAACGCACCGCTTGCGAGTTACGGATCAAGGCAAACGCCTGCGAGCGGGTGCGTGCCGCATCGCTCGCGGCACTGGGTCAGCAACAGGTGCGGCAGGCGCCGTGATCACCGATCTGTTCGACGCCGCACGCGCCTGCCTGGATGCTGCCGATCCGCTGCAAAAAGTCGCGTTGACGCAACAGTACGCCGCCGCGTTTCGCGATGGCGGGCTGCTGATGAATGCGGCCGCTCCAGCACCTGCGCCGATCTGCATGCCCGGCCGGCCGGCCACACCGGTGCTGGTGCATCCGCGCGAGCTGCCGCGGCGTGGACTGGGGACGGTGGAAGGGCGCGCGGCCTTCATCCATGCGATTGCGCATATCGAACTCAATGCGATCGACCTGGCCTGGGATGCGGTCTATCGCTTCCGCGGCCTGCCCGATGCGTTCTATGCCGATTGGGTGGCGGTGGCCGACGACGAATCCCGCCACTTCATGCTGCTGCGCGCGCGCCTGCAGGCGCATGGACACGACTACGGCGACTTTGCCGCGCACAACGGCTTGTGGGAAATGTGCGAGAAAACCGCGCATGACGGTCTGGCGCGCATGGCACTGGTGCCGCGAGTGCTGGAAGCGCGCGGCCTGGACGTGACACCGGCGATGATCGTCAAATTGCGCTCGCTCGGTGATGCCGCCACGGCCGAGGTGCTGGAGACCATCCTGCGCGAGGAAGTGGCGCACGTGGCCGCCGGCTCGCGTTGGTACCGATGGTATTGCGCACAGGCCGGTATCGAACCACGGGCACGCTTCAAGGCGTTGCTGCGCGAATACGCCGGCGGCTACCTGCATGGCCCGTTCAATCTGCAGGCGCGGCTGCTTGCCGGTTTCGACGAAGACGAGCTGGCCGATCTGGTGGAGCAGGCCGGCTGAGTCAGTGGGTTGATCGTGCTGTTGTGGAGTGGAACACACACATGCCTGGTCGGGCACTGGCCGCAGAGTGGTGCGTTACGTGCGCTTGGCGTCATCGGAGCTTCGCAGGCTGCGCTGGTCGATGTCGCAATGCCCTCACCAATCGGAAGACGCGCCGTGAATCCCATCGCTGCCGCCTCTGGAGCCCGTAAGCGCTGAAGACACCGCACCAGGGCCTTGTTCGATTGCTCGATTGAAAACCAGACACACCGACCATCACGACTGGTCCTTGTCCGCTCACCGTCGCGGGACCTTACGCGGCATGGATGCCGCGTAAGAGCCTTATCTGTTCGGAATCTGGCAGTTTAGGTGTCGAGAGCCGGCGTGGGCTGCCGTCAGAGCCTGGATCTCAGCGATCGCCATGTAGTTTGGTACCCACGCCGGATTCTCCCTTGATTCGCCCGAACAGTTGCCCGAGCTGACACTCGAAACGATAAGACTGGGCAAGCGAGGGAGCTCTCGACATTTTTAGCCTAGCGGAGATTTCCCATGAGCGGAATCGGGATCGATGTGTGCAAACACTTTCTGGACGTTGCGGTTTTTCGAGGCCAAACCCGTCAGTTCACCAACACCGCAGGCGGTCATCGGAAGCGTGTCGATTGGCTGAAGACGCTGTCGGTGCGGCAGGTGGTGCTGGAGGCGACCGGGGGCTACGAGCTGGCAGCGCTGGATGCCTTGCATCACGCCGCACTGCCGGTAGCGCGCGTCAATGCACAACGGGCACGCAACCTGGCCAACGGTTTGGGACTGGCCAAGACTGACCGGCTGGACGCGGCCATGTTGGCCTGCATGGCCGAGAAGATGGAACTCCATCGGTATGTTCCACTGGAACCCTGGCAGCGCGATCTGGGCGAGCATGTACGTGCCCGTCGGCAACTGGTCGAACTGCTGAAAGCAGCAAGGCAGCAGTTGCTGCAGGTTGCGGAAAAAGCGCTACGAAAGATCCTGCAGGGCAACGTGAACCAGCTTGTGCGCAGCGTGGCGCGGCTAGACAACCTGATCGCCGGGCAGCTGAAGACGCTGCTCATCGAGCAACCGCACCTGGCCGCGTTGAAGACGCTCAAAGGGGTCGGTCCGGTGCTGCTGGCCGTGCTGGTGTCCCGGTTACCGGAGCTTGGGACGCTCAGCGGAAAGCAAATCTCCCGATTGGTTGGCGTTGCCCCGCTCTCGCGTGACAGCGGCGCGATGCGTGGTAAACGGGGGATCGGCGGAGGCCGAGCCGATATCCGGCAGGCGCTGTATATGGCGGCGATGTCCTCGGCTCGGCACGAGCCAGGTCTGCGCGATTTTTACAGATCGCTGCGCACACGCGGCAAGGAAGGCAAGGTCGCCCTCGTGGCGGTGATGCGCAAGATGCTGGTCATCCTCAATGCGCGCGTGCGCGATCAAAGAGCCGCCATGCACCCCGCCTGAGCGCTCTCGGCGGCCGTGAGTAACCGCAAAAGCGTGCCAGCCAGCGGCCGGCACCTACCGATGAACACGCCCGAAGGAAACCGATCAACGGTCGCGGATTGAGGTCCTGACCAACACAGTTGCTACACGGACGTACTTGCGGCGTGTCCCGCGATGGTGGGCGGGCAAGGGCCCTGCAGATAAAACGCAGATCAAGCGCTCCGCAATCGACACAGTCAAAGCACCCAAGCTTCCCAAGACAGCGGGAGAGCTCCAGGGATGGATTCACGGCGCGTCCCGCGATGGTGGGCGGGCAAGGGACCTGCAGATAAAGCGCAGATCAAGCGCTCCGCAATCGACACAGTCAAAGCACCCAAGCTTCCCAAAATAGCGGAGAGCTCCCTCGCTGTTAGAGCGGCTGACAAGACGCCGCGAACAAGAGACAGATGGCTGCAGAAGGCGCACCCGGCACCCGGCATGCCCACGTGATGTAGGCCCAGCCGAACAACACCGACACCCGGCTGATCGACACGCAGTGATGTGCTACCGACTCTCGGTCTGTCGATGCACCTGCGTGAACCAGCTGCCCCTCACCGCCGCGATGCAGCACACCGCGCACATCGCCGACACCCCTTGCGACCGGAACTGTGCGCTACGTCGTTGCGCATGCGCGCCGGAATCGCATCCAGTCATCGGCAAGCATCACAGAAATGTAATTTTCTTTTGCAACAACTTGCATTCGGTACATTACGGGGCGCCCTAATGGCGTCCCGGGGACAGGGGCCCGGTGTTTCGCACCCGTTGCTTCCATGTCTTAGGAGAGAGAGACGATGAAGTCGAAGTCGATGTGCACCACGGTGGGTCTGATCGCCATGTGCCTGGCCGGGTCGGCCGCCGCCGCCGGCAAGCCCCTGTACCAAACCGGCCCGGCGCTCAGCCGCAGCGCCGCGGCAACCGCCACCGCAGAACCCTCGCTGCAACGCCTGTTGAGCGCCCCGTCCACCACCAACGCACAGGTGGTGCAGCTCGATGCCGCCGCGGTGACCGCCGGCGAAAAACTGCTGGAATTGCAGCTGGATGGCCAGACCATCACCGCCACGCAGGCCAAGGTGGATGCGTTGGAAGGCGGCGACAGCGTGTGGTACGGCAACCTCGGCCCGCGCGCCGGCACCCGTGCACGCACCTTGTCCGGCGTGGACCCATTGAACTCGGCTATCCTGGTGCGCAGCGGCGATACCGTCACCGGCACCATCCGCTACGCCGGCAAGCTGTATCGCCTGCGTCCGTTGGCCGATGGCCGCCATGTACTGGTGCAGGTCGACGAGCAGCGCATGCCGCAGGAGCATCCGGCCGAATACAGCCTGCTGCCCAAGTTCGACATGCCTGGCGATGGGCGCGTGACCGCGGCGGCGGCTTCATCCGGCAGCCCGGCCACCATCCGCGTGCTGGTCGTGGCCACCAACAAGGCGGTAACCGCTTACGGCGGCAACATGCAGTCGCTGGTGCAACTGGCGGTGGCCGAAGCCAACCAGGGCTACATCAACAGCAATGTCGGCATCACCTTGCAGCTGGCGCGGTACGAGACCACCAGCTACACCGAAACCGGCAACTTCACCACCGACCTGCAGCGCTTCCGCGTGACCAACGATGGTTACATGGACAGCATCCACACCAGCCGCAACACCTACACCGCCGATGTAGGCGTGATCTTGCTGGACAACAGCAGCTACTGCGGCTTGGCGTCGGGCATCGGCTCCACGGCCGCCAGCGCCTTCGCATCGGTGTACTGGGATTGCGCCACCGGCTACTACAGCTTTGCGCATGAAATCGGCCATCTGCAGAGCGCCCGCCACGATGCCACCAACGACCCGAGCACCTCGCCATACGCCTACGGCCACGGTTATCGCTACGGCAACAGCTGGCGCACCATCATGGCTTACGACTGCAGCAGCAGCTGCCCGCGGCTGAACTACTGGTCCAACCCCAACATCAGCTACAACGGCGTGCCCATGGGCAATGCCAGCACCGCCGACAATCAGCGCGTGCTGGTCAACACCAAGGCCACGATCGCCGGCTTCCGCTGATCTTTGCGGTTTCCGCCGATTCCCTGTGTGATTGCGATGGCCCGGCACCGGCAGGTGTCGGGCCATCGCGCTACACCCGAGCGCGGTGATCGCGCAGACTAGACGCACCGTCGGCGCTTGCCGGCCACGTCCCGTCAGCGGAGCACTCATGTCCATGTCCTCGCGTTATGCGCTGCTGTGCCTGGCCGCGCTGGCAGTTGCCGGATGCAAACAGCAACCTGCCGAGCCCGCCGCCACTCCACCCAAGCCCGCAGTTGCGGCGCCAGCGCCGACCGCCGAAAACACTGCCGAAGCGCGTGCGTTGCAGGTACTCGAAACGCGCTTGCAGAGCGACAAGGTGTACTCGGATAACTGCATCAGCATCATGGCCGAACCGGCCGATCCGCCATCGCCGGACGTGTTTGAATTTGCCGTGCACGAACGCCACGGCGACGGCTGCCCAGGCGACCCGCAGACCAGCCCGGTGCGCGACCGCTTCCGCGTCCAGGCCGACGGCACGCTGTTCTGGTACGACGTGGTCAATGCGGATTTCGTCGACTACGCCGAGCGTGCGCGCAGCATGCAGTGACGCGTTGAAGTGGTTTGGCCAGGCAGGAGTGCGCGCCCGCGTTGGGTTGCCGCCGAGCGCTGAGAATTGAGGATTTCCGCACCAAAGCGCGCTATTGCTAGCGGCATCGGTTGTCGATGAGTGTCGCCAAGTGTGGCCCTTCAACAGCGCGATTCATCGATATGTCCGATGCCGGGTGGACTCGTTGCGACACTGGGATTGAAATGCAGAACGCGCGCGCTGCGTCGTTTTGAGCGCGCTCTTCATTGGCTGGCCTTACCGAACGTCCTTGCCGGTATCCGGTGGCACGCTGTCGTGCTTGCGAAGCATGAGTCACGATTGGCCTGCGATGCGGATAACAGCGGCGCCGCGCGCACAACCGGCGGTGTCAGGACTCACCGCGGCGCAATCCCGGCACGTAGTTGCAGCTGCGCGCGCCGGATCTACAGCGGCAACTGCTCCAACACAACGCCATCGGCATCCACACGCAGCACCGAACCTTGCTCGTACCAGTCGCCCAGCACGATGCGCGTGCAGGTGTTGCCACCGGCTTGCAGGGTGTGGATTGCAGGGCGATGGGTATGGCCGTGGATCATGCGATCCAGCCCGTACCGCACGAAGGTCGCTTCCACCTCGGCCGGCGACACGTCGGTGACGGTTTCGAGCTGCGCCTGGTCGCCCTGTTTGAGTTCGGCGTAGCGGGCCTGGCTGGCCGCACGCGCCTGCTGCGCGAACGCCACGCGTGCTGCCAGCGGCTGCGCCAGAAACTGCGCCTGAAACGCTGGGTCGCGCGTCTGCGCGCGAAACGCCTGGTAGGCGGTGTCGTCGGTGCACAACAGGTCGCCGTGCATCAGCAGCGTCGTATGGCCGTAGAGATCGATCACGGTGGGGTCGGGCAGGATGCGGAAGCCTGCGCGCTGCGCATAGGCATCGCCCACCAGGAAATCGCGGTTGCCCGGCATGAAAAAGACCGGGACGCCGGCATCGGCCACCGCATGCAAGGCCACCGCCACCTCATCTGCTGCGGTGGACGGCGTGTCATCGCCGATCCAGGCCTCGAACAGATCGCCAAGGATGTACAGCGCATCGCGACCGGGCACCTGCGTCCGCAGGAACTCCAGAAACAGCGCGGTGATCGCCGGCCGGGCCGGATCCAGATGCAGGTCGGAAATGAACAGTGTCGTCATCGCGCCATTGTAAGGCCGGACCGCCGGATGGCGAGGCGCGGGAACTGCGATGGCGTAAGCGGGCGATCACCGCATCGCAGCGGTACATGCCTGTGCAGGCCAGTCGGCCTGGAGTGTTCTGTGCCGCGCAATCACGATGAGGAGACGGGGGCGAAGCCACGCAAGCGCGCGCAGCGCAATGCCTCGACACAGCGCTACCCAATCAGCGCCGGCAGCCCCCACAACGACAGACTCGCCAGCACCACCCCGATCGCCGTGGCGGCCAGCACATCGCTGGGGTAATGCAGCCCAAGCACCACGCGCGACAGCGCCACGCATGCCGAAAAGGGCACCAGCAACGGTGCGAGCCATGGGTAATACGCCAGCGCCACGATGCTGAAGGAGACTGCGTGCAAGGTGTGGCCGGAGGGAAAACTGAACTCGTCCAGCGGTGCCACCCAGGCGCGGATGCGCACATCGGCCGCATACGGGCGCGGGCGGCGGGTCCAGCGCTTGAGCGCCTTGTACAGGGTCAAGGCGAGCACGCCGGTGGCCGCCATGTGCGCCGAGGCGCGAACGCCGTCCATGCCGTCGAGCAGCACCAGCAGGCCCATCAGGCTGTACCAGAACACTCCATCGCCCAGGCGGCTGATGGTGGCGAAGGTGCGGCGCACCGTGTGGCGGCGGCACCAATGGTTGGCGCGCCGGCACCAGCGCGCTTCGTGGCCACGCCAGACCTCAAGCCGCGTTGACGACATAACGCCCCCGTGCCGCAGTGATGCCCAACAACAAGGCATCGAAGTCGGACACCACATTGTCCGGATGCAGTTTTTTCATCGCCTGCGCCGCTGCCGCACCCAGGCGTTGGCGCAGCGCGTCGTCCTGAGTGAGCGTGACGGCGGCCTGGATGAAGTCTGCATCGGTCTCTACCGCCGCGCCGGTCCGGTCGTTGCGCAGATATTCGCGGGCGGCACCATAGTCGAAGGCGACCGTCGCCACGCCGCTGGCCATCGCTTCCAGAGTCACGTTGCCGAAGGTCTCGCTGCGGCTGGGGAACAGGAAGAGGTCGCCGCTGGCGAAGTGGCGCGCCAATGCATCGCCACGCTGCACACCGCAGAAGATGAAATCGGGATTCTCGTGCGCGATCTTCTCGCGCGCCGGGCCATCGCCGACCCACACAAAGCGCGCTTTCGGGCGGATCTGCTGCAGCTTGCGAAACGCCTGCACCGCCAATGGCAGATTTTTTTCGTTGGCGATCCGTCCTACATAGATCGCCGCAAAGCCGTCGCCTTCGATACCCCATTCGGCACGCAGCGCATGATCGCGACGGCCCGGATCGAACTGCTGGCTGTCCACCGCGCGCGCCAGCAACTGCACACGTTCGAAGCCGTCGTCGCGCAGCAACTGTTGCAGCTCGCGCGTCGGCACCAGCGTGGCGTCGGCCTGATTATGAAAGCGTCGCATCCAGCGTAGCGCGGTGCCTTGCAGCCAGGCGGCACCGTAGTTCGGCAGGTATTCGTCGAAGCGCGTGTGGAAGCCGGAAGCGACCGGAATGCCCAGCCTGCGTGCCGCCCGCATCGCCGACCAGCCCAGCGGGCCTTCCGTGGCCACGTAGATCGCATCCGGTTGCGTCGTTCGCCAATGACGGATCAGCCGCTGGGTCGCTGGAAGCCCGAATTTCAGCCCCGGGTAGCGTGGCAGCGCAGCGCCACGCACCAGCAACGCATCGGATGTGCCGGTGTCGCTGCTCTGACGTGGACGCACCACGTCGACCTGATGTCCACGTGCGCGCAGGCCGGTTTCCAGGCCATGGACGGTCAGCGCAACACCGTTGACCTCTGGGGGATAGGTTTCGGTAACGATCGCGTAGCGCATGCCGCTCTCCCGTTTTCGCTAGCTTCCGGCAGGGCGATGGCATTGATGTTGCGCCGACAAGACGTGGCAGTGACAGTGGAGCCGGGAATGGGGAATGGGGAATGGGGAATGGGGAATGGGGAATGGGGAATGGGGAATCGCAAATCGCAAAGGCAGCGTGCTGCACTCGTCAGCGCAATCGCCACCAGTCAGAAACTTCTCAGAGCCCCGTGGTCGACTATTCCCGAATCCCCATTCCCAATTCCCGCCTGAGGCCGCAGGCCTCAGGCCACAAACGGTTTGAACGCGATGCCCAGGCCGGCCATGCTTTCGACTTCGCCGATCAGATCGGCGCGCAGCAGCGGGCGCGAATCGATCCAGCTTTGCGACAGGATCAACGACAGCCGGGTGTCGTCGGCGGTGAGTTCCAGTGTCGGGATCGGGTCCGATTCGTGCGCACGGTGCAGCAGCACCGCCAACCGCAGCAGCGCGGCCTTGCGGCGGGTGGGCAGCAGCAGCCGGTCCGGTAGCGCGTCGAAGGCGGTCTTGGGCACGTTGCGCCGATGCGTACGCACCAGCGCTGCCAGGACCTGTTGTTCCTGTCGCGAAAAACCGGCGATATCCGAATGTTCCAGGATGTAGCTGCCGTGCACGTGGTACTGGCTGTGCGCGATGATCAGACCCAGCTCGTGCAGGCGTGCGGCACGCCGCAGCACCTGCGCATCGTCGCCATCCAGCTGCCAGGATTCGCACACCTGGTCGAACAGACGGCAGGCGGTGGCTTCCACGCGTTGCGCCTGTACCTCATCGATGCCGTAACGCTGCACCAGCGAGGCCACCGAGCTGTCACGCGGATCGTTCTCGCCGCCGCGGCCGAGCATGTCGTACAGGATGCCTTCGCGCATCGCCGCTTTGCTGACCATCAGCTTCTCCAGCCCCAGGGCCTGGAAGGCCGCTTCGAGTACCAGGATTCCACCGGCGATGATCGGCCGCCGCTCGGCCGCCAGGCCGGGCAACTGGATGTCTTCGATGCGCTTGGCCTTGAGCAGCTCATCGCGCAGCGCCGGTAGCGCCTGCGCGGTGATCGCACCCTTGGTGAGCTTCATCGCGGCGCAGATCTCGCCGATCGCCTTGTGCGTGCCGGACGAACCGATCGCCTCATGCCAGCCCAGCGCCTTGTATTGGCCGGCAAACTGCTGGAATTCGGCGCCGATCTCGGTCAGCGCATCCTTCCATTTTTTCTTCGACAACTTGCCGCCTGGAAAAAATCGCCGCGTGCTGGCAATGCAACCGGCCTGCAGGCTTTCGCGTTCCAGGGTCTGAAACCCGCGGCCGATGATGAATTCGGTCGAGCCACCGCCGATGTCGATCACCAGCCGGCGTTGATCGGGCTTGGGCGGTTGCGCATGGGTCACGCCCAGATAGATCAGGCGCGCTTCCTCGCGTCCGCTGACCACTTCGATCGCATGCCCCAGCGCTGTTTCGGCCGGCATCAAAAAGGCCTGCGGCGAGCGCAGCTGACGCACCGTATTGGTCGCCAGTGCGCGCACGCGTAGCGAGGGCACTTCACGGATGCGTTGGCCAAAGCGCGCCAGACATTCGAGCGCACGTTGGCGCGCTTCGTTGGACAGACCGCCCTTGCCATCCAGGCCGTCGGCCATGCGCACGGTTTCGCGCAGGCGGTCGACCACGCGCAGCTGACCCATCAGGCAGCGCGCAATGACCATGTGGAAACTGTTGGACCCTAGGTCGATGGCGGCAAGAAAATCGCCATCGCGCAGGGGCGGAATCGTGGGGGAGGGTGTTGGCATGGCCGCATGGTAGCCGATGGGCGGTCGGCCACGTGAGAGGCCACGGCCGCGGCGTTCTCAGATCCGATCGAGCAAGGTCATCTGCGCCGAATGGGCCGGTTCGCCAGGGCCGGGGGTGCGCTTGTTGTACACGCCTTCGGCATCCAGTTCCCAGGCACTGACGTTGTCGTCCAGATAGTTCTGCAGCACTTCGCGATAGACGCGCTTGGCCAGATCCGGGTCCAGGATCGGGAAGCAGGTTTCCACACGGCGCAACAGGTTGCGTTCCAGCCAATCGGCGCTGGCGCAGTACAACTCGGCCGCCCCATCGTTGCCGAACCAGTACACGCGGCTATGTTCCAGGAACCGCCCCACGATCGAACGCACGCGGATGTTGTCGGACACGCCCGGCACCCCGGGGCGCAGCGTGCAGGCGCCACGCACGATCAGGTCGATCTGCACGCCGGCTTGCGAGGCGGAATACAGCGCACGTACCACCTGCGGTTCGTTGAGGGCATTCATCTTGGCGATGATGCGCCCGGGGCGACCATTGCGTGCCAGGCGGGTCTCGCGTTCGATCCGCTTCAGCACACCGGCATGCAGCGTAAATGGCGACTGCAGCAACTGCTCCAGCTTCATGCGCGGGGCAAGCCCGGACAACTGCTGGAACAGCATGTGCACGTCGTTGCCGATCTCCGCATCGGCGGTGATCAGGCTGATGTCGGTATACAGCCGCGCAGTACCGCTGTGGTAATTGCCGGTGCCCAGATGCACATAGCGTTTGAGCTTGCGTCCCTCGCGCCGCACGATCAGCAGCATCTTGGCGTGGGTCTTGAAACCGACCACGCCATACACCACCTGCACGCCGGCTTCCTGCAGCTTGTCGGCCAGGCCCAGGTTGGCCTCTTCGTCGAAGCGCGCGCGCAGCTCCACCACCACGGTGACGTCCTTGCCGTTGCGCGCGGCCAGAATCAGCGCATCGACAATCAGCGAATCCTTGCCGGTGCGATACAGCGTCTGCTTGATCGCCAGCACGTTCGGGTCGACCGCTGCCTGGCGAATCACATCCAGCACCGCAGTGAAAGCATCGAAGGGATGATGCAGCAGCACATCGCCCTTGCTGACGATCTGGAAGATGCCCTCGCTGTCGCGCAAAGTGCGCGGGTTGAACGAGGGGTACTTGAGCTCCGGGCGCTGCACCAGGTCGTAGACCTGGGTGACGCGGCTCAGATTGACCGGCCCGACGATGCGATACACCGCGTTCTCGTTCAAGCCGAAGTTCTGCAGCAAGGTGCGCATGATCGGCGCCGGACAATCGTGCGCAATCTCCAGCCGCACCGCCGGCCGGTAGCCGCGCGTGACCAGCTCGTCGCGCAGCGCCAGTGCCAGGTTTTCGACTTCTTCTTCGTCCACCACCAGTTCGGAATTGCGGGTGACGCGGAACTGGTAGGAGCCCTTGACCTGCATGCCCGGGAACAACTCGTCCACGAACTCCGACAACACCGAGGACAGGAACACAAAGCTCTGCGCACCCTCCGGCGACAGGCTGGCCGGCAACTGGATGATGCGCGGCAACGAGCGCGGCGCACGCACGATGGCCAGATGACCGGCGCGCCCGAACGCGTCCTGGCCTTCCAGCACCACCACGATGTTCAAGGTCTTGTTGAGAATCTTCGGGAACGGATGCGCCGGGTCCAGGCCCAACGGCGACAGCACCGGCATGATCTCGTTGCGGAAGTAGGCGCGCAGCCAGCGCTTCTGGCGCGAGGTCCACGTCGCGCGACCGAGCACGGCAACGCCGGCCTCTTCCATCGCCGGGCGCAGCACGTCGTTCCACGCGTGGTACTGCTGCTCGACCAGCTTGGCCGCACGGTCGTGCACGGCGTTGAGAATGGCCGTGGGGCTCAATCCGTCCGGCGCCGGCGGCAGGCCGAACTCCTGCGCATGCCGCACGGTGGCGGCGCGGATCTCGAAGAATTCGTCCAGGTTGGTGCACGAAATGCACAGGAACCGCAGCCGTTCCAGCAGCGGCACCTGTTCGTCCAGCGCCTGCGCCAGCACCCGGAAATTGAAGTCCAGTTGCGACAGTTCCCGGTTGATGTACAGCGCCGGATCACGCAAGGGATCGGTGGCGATGTCCTCGGAAGGTGTGACGTCGTGCAGTTGTTTGGCGTGGCCCATGGAGTCGGTCATCAAGACGGGTTGGTGTGCGTGTTACCGCGTGCAACGTGCGTTGCGCAGGTGCATCGCGTCGCGTCGCGCGTCGACGCGCACTCCCTACATATCACGCCGAGCGTGACAGTGGCAGGGACTGTTCGCGCTGCACGACGCGTGCGGCACCGAAATGGCAAGAGAATTCGCTGCCGCGTCCCACTTCGCTCTCGATCTCCAGCCGTGCCTGGTGCAGCCCCAGGATGTGCTTGACGATCGACAGCCCCAGCCCGGTGCCGCCGCTCTCGCGCGAGCGGCTGCTGGACACGCGGTAGAAGCGCTCGGTAATGCGCGGCAGATGCGAGGCCGGAATGCCATAGCCGGTGTCGCGCACTGCCAACGCCGCGCCATCGCCTTCGCGCATGAAGCGGATCGTCACAGTGCCGCCGCCGGGCGTATAGCGCACCGCGTTGGTCACAAGGTTGGAAAACGCGCTGTGCAATTCCTTGTTGGAACCGAGCAGATCCACACCGGCCTCATCGATCACGTCCACCGTGTGCCGGCCCTGGCTGTGCGCCTCGGCTTCGCGGCGTAGTGTCGAAAGCATCGGCGCCATCGCCACGTGTTCTTCGCCGAGTTCTTCCTGCGATTCCAGCCGCGACAAGGTCAGCAAGTCTTCGACCAGCTGCGCCATGCGCTGCGACTGCTTGCGCATCTCGGCCAGCATCGGGCCGGAGTCCGGGAAGTCCTCCGGGTCGAGCATGTCCAGGTAGCCGTGCACCACCGTCAACGGCGTGCGCAGCTCGTGCGACACATTGGCTACGAAATCGCGACGCACCTGTTCCAGACGCAGCAGCTTGCTGACATCGCGCGCCACCAGCAGCCAGTAGTCGTCGGAGTAGGGGATCAGGCGCAGATTCAATCGCAGGTCCGGGTCCACCGGCGAGGCGGCATCCAGCATCGGCTCGGCGTTGCGACCGGCCGCCAGCCAGTGCGCAAGCGGCAACGGCTGCAGCCGCTCCACCACCGACACGCCCATGTCGCCGGGATGATGCAAGCCCAGCAGCCCGCCGGCCGCCTTGTTGAACCACTGCACGCGCTGGCTGTTGCGATCCACCACCACCACCGCATCCGGCAGCGCCTGCGCCGCGGCACGGTAGGTGCGCAGCATGTCGATCAAGCGGCGTTTGCGCCCACGCATTTCGGCCTGGCTGCGATACAGCAGCCGGTCCAGTTCGTTCCAGGCGCCGATACCGGCGGCAGGCTCGGCACGCTGGCGTGCGGTGAGGCGGCGCAGCACCTGGCGCAGCCGCCAGTAATGCCAGGCCAGCACCCCCAGCGCGGTGAGTGTCAGCGCCATCCACACATGCCCGATCAGCACGCCCACCACGACGGCAGCGCCCAACAACAGCGCAAGGGTGCCGAGCGTCTTGAGCCAGGCGGAACGGATATGTTGGGGCATGGAAGGCGTTACCACGAAGCGTCAGGTAGGCAGGCGACCCGGCCAGACAGCGGCCGGGTTGCGGTGCGGCACGTACTTAGGTTGCCGACGAAAAACGATAGCCCGAGCCGCGCACGGTCTGCACCATGTTTTCCAGGCCAAACGGTTCCAGCGTCTTGCGCAGGCGTCGGATGTGCACATCGATGGTGCGCTCTTCCACATACACGCTGCCGCCCCAGACATGGTCCAGCAACTGGGTGCGCGTATACACGCGCTCCGGATGGGTCATGAAGAAGTGCAGCAGGCGGTATTCGGTCGGGCCGATCGGCACCGGCGCATCGCCGGCAAATACGCGGTGCGCCGCGCCATCGATGCGCAGCCGGCCCACGGCCACGCTGCCGTCTTCGTCGTCTTCGCGGGTGCGGCGCATCACCGCTCGGATACGCGCCAGCAGCTCGCGTGCCGAGAACGGCTTGACCACGTAGTCGTCCACGCCGGCTTCCAGCCCGCCGACGCGGTCGTTCTCTTCGCCGCGCGCAGTCAGCATGATGATCGGGATCTCCCGGGTCAGCTGTTCCTTGCGCCAGCGCCGCGCCAGATCCAGCCCGCTGGTGCCCGGCAGCATCCAGTCCAGCAGGATCAGGTCGGGCACGCGGTCGGCAATGGCAGTCTGTGCCTCGCGCGCGTCGCCGGCATGGATGGGCTCGAACTCGCCTTTGCGTAGCGCGAACGCCACCATGTCGCGGATCGCGGGTTCGTCATCGACGATCAGAATGCGTTTTTGCACGCGGGGCTTACCGTCTGGCTTTGGTGATCGCCAGTAGACTACGGTTTTGTGACTCTAATGTGACATGGTGCGGGTTGCTCCACGCCAGACTTCCGTTTTGCGAAGCGGACTGAGCCGCTGCAAGCGTTCAAGCCGGGCACAACATGCTGCCGCGGACGCATCCGCGCACTCGCCGTCACTGCGTGGACAGATCCGGGTCGCGGATGCCTTGACGACGCAGTTCCAGCACCGTCGGCGTGATTGCGGCAATACGCGCATCCACGCGCGCTCGTGTCACATAGTCCAGATCTTTCTTTTTCAGTGCTTCCAGCTGGATCAGGGCCTGCTCCGGGCGCCCGTTCAGCGATGCCGATTCGGCATAGGCCTCGCTGGCACGCAGCTGGTCGCCAGCGAGTTCGCAGGCGCGCGCGTAGGTCTGTTGCAGCAACGGGTCTTCGCCGTTGCGGTAGAGCAGGGGTTCCAGCACCTGGCGCGCGCGCTGGCCGGATTCCTTGCTGGCTTGCTCGTTGAGCGCGCCGGCATAGGTCAGCGCCACTGCACGGTTGTTCGGCAGCCGCTTCAGCAGCGCATCGAAGCGTGCGTTGGCCGCCTCGCGCTGGCCCACGCGCGCCTGCGCTTCGCTCAGGCCCAGCGCCAGCCATAGGTTGTCCGGATGCGTCTCCAGCAGGCCGGCCAACTGGGCCACCGGCTCGCTCGGCCGGCTCCCGCTGTTGCGCAGTTGCGCCAGCGCCAGCCCATAACGCTGCGCATCGGTCAGGCCCTGTTTGGCACTGCGGCGCAGGTTTTCGTATTCGCGAATGGCCGCATCGGGCGTGCTCGCGCTGAGCACGCGTAGACGCTCCTTGGCCCAGTCGAAGCCCTGTTGATCGCCGCCACGGCTCAACGCATCCACCGGCAGCCGCAGCGCATACGGCAGCAGCGCATTGCCATTGCGGCTGAGCGGTTCCGACAACGACGGGTCGGCCGGGTCCACGCGCTCCTGGCGCGTTCCGCCCGGCACCGAGGTGGTCAACACCACGGTGTTCTTCTTCATCTGCTCGGCGCGCGCCTTGGCCTCGCTGATGCGGGTGGTGGTGACCGGGTGGGTCTGCAGGAAGTCCGGCGCGCTGTAGCCGCCCTCGTTGGCGCGCATCGCCACCGACATGCGCTCGAAGAAGCCGGCCATCGCGTCCACGTCGTAGCCACTGCGCACCAGCGTGCGAATGCCCAGCCGGTCGGCCTCCGATTCGTTGGAGCGGGTGTAGTCGATCTGGCGTTGCTGCATCAGCCCCATCGCACTGGTGATGGTGGCCATGGTGGCATCGCCCTTGGAATTGCCGCCGGCCTGCTGCGCCGCCACCACCGCCGCCAGCATGCCGAGCAGGATCGGAATCTGGTCGCGCTGCGCCCGTTCCACCCCACGCAACACGTGCTGCTGGGTGACGTGGGCGATTTCGTGCGACAGCACTGCGGCCACTTCGTCCTCGCGCTCGGCGGTCAGCACCAGCCCGGCATTGACCGCGATATAGCCGCCCAGCGTGGCGAACGCATTGATCTGGCGGTCGCGCAGCATGAAAAAGGTAAATGGCTGCTGCGGCTGGTCGCTGTTGGCACCCAGGCGGGTGCCCATGGTCTGCAGCCAGTCGCCGATCAGCGGGTCGTCCAGCACATAGTCGTAGTTGCGCAACTCGGCGAGCATCATCTTGCCGTATTCGGCCTGACGGGCCGGGGTCAGCAGCTCGCCCGCCGACGAGCCGATATCGGGCAGGCGACTTTCCTGGGCAGGTGCCACGCCCATGGCGAGGGCCAGGGTGAGGGCGGTGGCGAGCGGAAGCAGGCGCAAGTGAAACTCCCAGGTGGTGCGCGGAGCATGCGGGCAGCGCAGCGCAGCGGTGTGAATCGGCAATTAATCCACAGTGTTGCGGTGACGACATGGAAATTCCAGTCGCCCGCTACCATGTGTCAGACCTCAGACCCACCACGGAGTTTCCTGTGAGCCAAGACCACACCGGGCAGGACGCGGCCACCGGCCCGCAGATCACCCTGTATTCCACCGCCATCTGCCCGTACTGCGTGGCGGCCAAGAACTTCCTCAAGAGCAAGGGCCAGACCTGGACCGAGGTGCGGATCGACCTGGACCCGGTCGAGCGCGACAAGATGGTCGCCCTGGCGCGACGCACCAGCGTGCCGCAGATCTTCGTCGGGGACGTCCACGTGGGCGGCTACGACGACATGATGGCCATGCACCGCGCCGGCAAACTCGAACCGCTGTTCGCCACCGCAGGCGGTCAGGCATGAGTGGTTCCGACGACGGCAGCGCCGATCGCCTGCGCGAGTTCACCGACTTCCGCCAGCGCATGAACCAGCGCATCCTGGCCGAGCCCAATCAGGTCGTGCGGCGCTTCTTCGCGCTGGATACCCAGACCTACCAGGCCGGCGCGCTGGATGTGAAAACCAAGGAGCTGCTCGGCCTGGTCGCCTCGATGGTGCTGCGTTGCGACGACTGCATCAGCTACCACGTGGCGCAATGCAAAGAGGCCGGCGTCACCCGCGAAGAGTTCTTCGAGACCTTCTCGGTCGGCCTGGTGGTCGGTGGCTCCATCGTGATCCCGCATCTGCGCCGCGCGGTGGATTTCCTCGACCAGCTCGAAGGCGGCGCGCCTGCGCCGGCCGAACACAGCCACGGCTGATCCACTGCCGCTGCGGTTCCGGTGCGCCGCCCATCGAGGCGGCGCACTGCGTTTGGGGGCCTGGCGCCATCCGGCGCACGGGATCTGGTTCGCGCTGCCGCGCGCGGTGTCGTGGAGAGCCTGCAGGGGTTGGGAGGACACGCACCGGGTCGACGCCCGTCCGGGCCACGCGCGCTGCGGCCGCTGCCCCTGTTGCCAGCCCCTTAGACGATGGTCGGTTTGGGCGCGGTCAGCGGCATCGGGCATAATTGCCTGTGAAACCTCCTTGCGCCGCTCTGCCGGGTTTGACGGCTGGCGCTCCCCCCTTCAAGTTCGGAACCCCAACGTTATGACGCAGACAATCACGGTCATCCGCGGCGACGGTATTGGCCCGGAGATCATGGATGCCACGCTGTTCGTGCTCGACGCGCTGCAAGCTGGCCTGACCTACGAGTACGCAGACGCTGGCCTGGTCGCGCTGGAAAAGCACGGCGATCTGCTGCCCGAGTCCACCCTGGCCTCGATCACCAAGAACAAGGTGGCTTTGAAAAGCCCGCTGACCACGCCGGTCGGCGAGGGCTTCAGCTCGATCAACGTGGCCATGCGTCGCAAGTTCGACCTGTACGCCAACGTGCGTCCGGCCAAGTCGTTCCCCAACACCAAGTCGCGTTTCGCCGATGGCGTTGACCTGATCACGGTGCGCGAAAACACCGAGGGCGCGTATCTGAGCGAAGGCCAGACCGTGTCCGAGGATGGCGAGACCGCCTTCTCCGGCGCCCGCGTCACCCGCAAGGGCTCCGAGCGCATCGTGCGCTACGCCTTCGACCTGGCGCGCGCCACCGGCCGCAAGAAGGTCACCGCGGTGCACAAGGCCAACATCATCAAGTCGACCTCGGGCCTGTTCCTGAAAGTCGCCCGTGACGTCGCCACGCAGTACCCGGAAATCGAATTCCAGGAAATGATCGTCGACAACACCTGCATGCAGCTGGTGATGCGTCCGGAACAGTTCGACATCATCGTGACCACCAACCTGTTCGGCGACATCATCTCCGACCTGTGCGCCGGTCTGGTCGGCGGCCTGGGCCTGGCCCCGGGCGCCAACATCGGTCTGGATGCGGCGATCTTCGAGGCCGTGCATGGCTCGGCGCCGGACATCGCAGGGCAGGGCAAGGCCAATCCATGCGCACTGCTGCTGGGCGCCGCGCAGATGCTGGACCACATCGGACAGCCGCAAAACGCCGAGCGCCTGCGCGAAGCGATCGTCGCCACGCTGGAAGCCAAGGACTCGCTGACCCCCGACCTGGGCGGCACCGGCAACACCATGGGCTTCGCCAGGGCCATCGCCAGCCGCCTCTGAGCGCGCGGGTAGATCGCACAAAAAGAAAGGGCGCCTAGGCGCCCTTTCTTTTTGGTGGAAGCGGATTGCTTAACGTCAGTGTCAAACCATCAGGCCAAGGGATCGCTATTGCGATTCCCTAATCCCGATTCCCGATTCCCGATTCCCCGCTCAATTGCGCGACTGCAGCTTCGACAGCAAGCGCAAAAACTCGATGTACAGCCACACCAGCGTCACCATCAGGCCGAACGCGCCGTACCACTCCATGTGCTTGGGTGCACCCTGCTCGACGCCGCTTTCGATGAAGTCGAAGTCCAGCACCAGATTCAGCGCTGCCACCACCACCACGAACAGACTGAAGCCGATGCCGATCAGGCCCGAGTCGTGGATGAAGGGAATGCGCACACCGAAGAAGCCCAGCACGATGGTAGCCAGGTACACCAGCGCGATGCCGCCGGTGGCCGCGACCACACCCAGCTTGAAGTTCTCGGTGGCCTTGATCAAGCCGCTGCGATACGCGAACAACAGCGCGAACATGGTGCCGAAGGTCAGCAGCACCGCCTGGAACACGATGCCGTTGAAACGTGCCTCGTACACCGCCGAAATCGACCCAAGGAAAAAGCCTTCCACCAGCGCGTACAGCGGCGCGGTGACCGGTGCCCAGGTCGGTTTGAAGCTGGTCGCCAGTGCAAACACCAGCCCGCCAATCGCACCGGCGATCATGTACAGGCGCGCTGCCGGCAGCGGTGCGCCATCGGCGCCGATCGATTGCGACCAGGCGAAAGCCGCGGTGGCGACGGCCATCAGCAACAGCAGGCCAGTCTTGTTGACGGTGCCGTTGAGGGTCATCGCCTGACCGTCGCGGGTGACCACCGAGCCGGAGCCGAGGTCGAGGAACGTGGATTCCCGAAGAGCCGGGTTACCGCTACGCATGCGTGTTCTCCATGAAAGTGGTGCTCGCCGTGCAGGTGAGCGTTGCGATGAGGATACCGGATCGCCCGATTTACACAGGGTGATTGACAGCGAGGCCAATCGTTCCCAAAATAGCCGACCTTTCCAGCCTTCGGGATGGAAAGGTCCCGCCGGGGTATAGCGCAGTCTGGTAGCGCGCCTGCTTTGGGAGCAGGATGTCGGGGGTTCGAATCCCTCTACCCCGACCATTCCGAGCTCTTGACGGCGTGGGAATGCGAAGTCCGGTCCGGGCGCCCGTAGCTCAACCGGATAGAGCACCGGCCTTCTAAGCCGGCGGTTACAGGTTCGAGTCCTGTCGGGCGCGCCATCGGCGGTACGGTAGGAAGTAGGTTTTCAGTGGTGGCTGTAGCTCAGCTGGTTAGAGTACTGGATTGTGATTCCAGATGTCGGGGGTTCGAGTCCCCTCAGCCACCCCACTGATTGCAGGAAAGTTTGACCCGACGCATCGCGGGGTGTTGCAACGAAGCAAAAAAGCGCTTAAGATGCGCGACTAAGTTTCAGGGCCGTTAGCTCAGTTGGTAGAGCAGTTGACTCTTAATCAATAGGTCCAAGGTTCGAATCCTTGACGGCCCACCAGACAGGCAGCCACTCAGCGAAAGTTGAGTGGCTGTTTTTCTTTGTGCCGATGCCTGGTCCAGGCGCACTGCATTGCCTGTATCGCTACCCAGCCACCTACGCCGTTAGCGCAACGCCTGCTGCCACGTCGACGTGCGAATCGATTCGCTCGTTCCTCGTCACTTCGGATAGGCCGGGTGACGACACCGCAGGCGGCGGCAGTGCGCCGCGCGCCGCCTGCGGTGTCGTTATCTCGCAGCGCTACGATGCGTCGCTCGCTCGTCTTTAGCGCTGCTTGTCCAGCAGCTGCTGGCGCACGGCAATCATGCAGCTCTCCTTGATGATCAGGTGCTCCAGAGCGCTGTTGTCGTCGCGGTTGCCGCTTCCCAGATCCAGCACCGAGACCTGCATACTGCCGTGTCGCCTGAAGCTGTCGATGGCGGTAGTGGCGTTCTTCAGCGGAACGGTGGCGTCATTGGACGAGCCGCACAGCAGCGTGCGTGTGCGTGGCGTCCAGTCCAGCAGATCGTTGCGCACCAAATCCTTGCGGAACGGGTTGTTCGGATTGCGCGGTACATCCTTGTAAAAACTCGGTTGGAAATAGCTGCCGATCTTGTCGATGCCCGGCAGTGCGTCGCCGATCGTAAGATCGGTCAGCTCATCCTTACCCGGAAAGTATCCCTCGACCTTGCCCGCCCACGGGTCCTGAAAGACCTGCGACGGCGCGAGATAGATGTTGTGATACGCATGCTGCATGCCGACCAGCGCGTAAGTGACCAGCACCAAGCCGAACGTGCTTTCGCCAACCGCATTGGTTCCGCTCCAGCTGTCCAGGAAGGTCTGACTCAGCGCATACGGCCCGGAGATCGGCGCGCTGGCCACCAGATTGAATTCCTTGGAGTCGTGCGCCTCGATCTCGCGCTGGGTCGCCATCGCCGCATGCCCGCCTTGCGAATATCCCGACAGCATGACCTTGCCCGACAGTGGCGTGTGCAAACGTGCCAGAACCTGGCGTGCGGCGCGCATCGCATCGATGCTCGCACTGGCTTCGGTGGCCGCGTGCAGATAAGGATGGAACGGATACTGCGACTTGCCCAGTCCCAGGTAATCGGTGCTGACCACCACATAGCCCTTGCCTGCCAGTCGAGTCACAAGCGGGTCGTCGCCCTTTGCATCGCGGATGTCCTTCGCCTGTTCCGCGGTACGTTTGGGTTGGGTGCCCTGGTTCCAGCTCAGTAAGGGGTAGGGGCCTGTGCAGCGTGTGCCGCCCGGCACCAGCAGAACGCCCGACGCGGTGGTCGGCTCTCCTTGGACACCGATCGTGGCGTAGGTGAACTCGGCCACGCGAACATCGCATGTCGGAAGGTCGCTGGCCTTGTCGTCGGGCAGCAATGCGGCAAGTGCCGAGCGGGTGTAGCTGCTCAGGAAGTTACTGTTGAGCAGGGTGCCGCGCGCAGGCGATGCCATTGCGATCATCGGCAGCAAGGCGAGCGCCGTCCCAATAGCCGTGAACAGGTGTGACGCATTGCGAATCCGTTGCTGGACCATGGTGTGCTGCCTCATCATGTGGCGACCCGAAAAGTACGGCTTGCGTGGAGAGCGACCGGGGATTCGAAGACTTCCCGCCGCAGGAGCAATTCCTTGCTGGTGGTGCAGGTCTTCTATCCGGTAACGACGTGCAATCAGGCGCGTATCGACCAGCAGGCTTTAAAAAAGTGGGGGTATGCGATATGCCGATAATGCGATTGCAAGTTGGCAGCGCCAGATGATGTGCTTATCGGATAGCCCAGGATTTCCCAACAACGAAGCCCGCACTCCGAGTGCGAACGCGCGCTGCGTGAGGCGCTTATTCGCCGCTCTGCATTTACCAGGCATTTGACGCAGTAGATTCGCAGAACGATTGAAGTCGGCAGCGCGATGCGCAACTCATGGTTCCCTACTGGTAACTCGCTATCGCGGCGCTGCAGACAGTGGGCTGTGCATTCCCGCTCGGTGGCGCGACATCTCCATGCCGGGAGAACCTGCATGTGCATTAAGGGCAGCTAACAAACCGAATGTGCTCACCGTCAGGCGGGCGCGGCCGGTGCTCGGTGCGGCGTGGTCCACGCGTACACTCCGGTGCTGAGCGCGCCGTCCACACCTACCTGACGACTGCTCGCTACGTTTTGTTAGCCGCTCTAAGTAAGAAATATCGAATGCCGAATGGATGCGGCTGCATCACTTGATCAGCGGGTTACCAAATGCTGCCTTAGATATTCGAAACTGCCCTTCGACTCGATTAAGTCAAGGGTGTTACCTATATATTGCAGGTAGTTGCAAAAGAATTCTGCAGTTACAGCGCCGCGCGCAATCGCCGCAGCAATTAATTCACGTCAATTTACCTGCGCCACGCGCGTGCAGCTGCGCGCTTCTGCAGTCGCCGGCCGAGTGTTACGCCTGTTCCACGCGCGGAAACGCAAGCAGGAAGCGCGCGCCCTTGCCTGGTGCCGATGTCACCTCGATAAAGCCGCCTGCCTGGCGCACCGCGCTATACACCTGGGCCAGGCCCAGGCCGGCTCCCTTGTCTGCGCTCTTGGTGGTGAAGTACGCCTCGAATAGCCGCGACTGCACATGGCTGTCCATGCCGTGCCCGTCATCGGCGACCGCGATGGTGGCGAACTCGCCAGCGGGTTTGGTCAGCGTTGCATCGGCCTTGGCGACCTGCGTTTGACCGGTCTCCACGCGGATGACACCGTCGCTTGCGCAGGCGTCGCGCGCGTTGATGACCAGATTCAAGATCGCGCGTTCCACCGTATGCCGGTCGACCATGGCGCAGCATCCGCCCGCAGCAGTGTTCACGTGCAAGCGCAGGTCTGCGCCGACGACTTGCTCAAGCAACGGGTTGAGCTGGTCGGCCAGTGCGGCGAGATCAACCGGTTCGGGGCTATACGGATACTGGCGCGAAAATCCGACCAGCCGCTGCGCCATGACCGAGCCATGTTGAAGCGCGGCATCGGCCACGGCGAGCAGTTTGGTGTCCTGTGCGTCGATTTTCCCACGTTGAACCACCAGGTCGATCGCCGAGGTAGCGGCCTGCAGCACGTTGTTCAGATCGTGCACGACACCTGCCAGTAGTTGTCCAACCGCCTCGCCCTTCTGTGCCTGCTCTGAGATCTTTTCGGCAGCGCCCTGGGCGGCGCGCGCAATGTCCAGATCGTCTTCGATGCGCTCGCGCAGATCGCGCAGGCTGTGCAACTCGGTCGACAGCGAATCCGCGCGCGTGCGCGCCAGCATCAATGCGCCCGTGGAGAACTCGCGCTCCGCCTTCAAGGTGCGATCCAACGTATGGAAGGCAGCCTCCAACGCACGGCGGTCGGAAATGTTCTTGCTGACCGCCAGGATCGCCTCGACCTTGCCGGCCTCGTCGAACAACGGGCTGGTGACCACCTGCCAGGTCTGGCGCACGCCAACGAAGTTGACGCAGCTGGCCTCGAACTCATGCACCGCCCCTGCCAGCGATGCCGCCAGGGCCATATCGATCAACTCGGCGGCTTCGGCCGGCCAGAACTCGCGCCAGCGGCGAGAAATCAGCTGCCCGGGGTCACTGGCGCCCAGGACGGTGAGTCCGTTGGCATTGACCTCCGTGATCCGTCCGTCGAGGTCGATCTCTTTGATGCAGTCTCGCGACAGTGCCACGATCTGACGGTATCGGTCTCTCATTGCGACGGGGCGCTCTCTCGGCTTTGGTTTAACGGAATTTTCGCAAATATTGACGCAGTCATGCGCAACCACGCCGACCAGGTTAGGGCTGGGATCAGGCTGGGAGCGTAAACCGTTCAGTTGAGGTCGGTTCGCACTGGCCTGCAGAACTGCGACTCGGCAGGTGTCCGTGTCCTGCCTGCCTCACACCCGCACCGCCTCGCCACTCGTTCGCAGTGCTTTTTCTTTGCCGGCATCCCTGCAACAATGCACACGCACCTGCAACATCGCGAAAGTGGCGGAATTGGTAGACGCACCAGATTTAGGTTCTGACGCCGCAAGGCGTGGGGGTTCGAGTCCCCCCTTTCGCACCAATGCAGTGCGGCCGTGAGTGCTCCGGCCGCCGCAGCTCCTCCGGCAAACCAGTCTTTTCCACTGCAGACGCCGGTGTGCGCGTTCCGCTGGCAGCCGCCGCCGTTATCGGCGAAACTACAAGGCTCGGCGGCATTCTCGCCATCCGTCAACCCGTCTCTTCCATCTCGTGCCGACGCTTGTGCTGTCGGTGGCAGGAGTCAACATGCAAGCATCGATCGAATCCACCGGCAATCTGGAACGCCGCCTGACCTTCACCTTGCCGCAGGAGCGTCTGGAGACCCACGTCGGTGGCCGCCTGCGCGAACTGGCGCGGACCACGCGCATCAAGGGCTTTCGTCCCGGCAAGGTGCCGACCAAGGTCATCGAGCAGCGCTTCGGTCAGCAGGTGCGTGCCGAGGCGATGGAAGGCCTGCTGCGTGAAACCTTCGACTCGGCCGTGCGCGAGCACTCGCTGCGTCTGGCCGGCAACCCGCGCATCGATCAAGGCGAAAGCGATTTCGACTTCGTCGCCACCTTCGAAGTGGTGCCGGACTTCGGCGATATCGATGTCGCCAAGCTGTCGGTAGTGCGCCACACCGCCGAGGTAACCGATGCCGACATCGACCAGATGATCGAAAACCTGCGTCTGCAGCGCCGTACCTGGAACCCGGTCGAGCGCGGTGCGCAGGTCGGCGATCTGGTGGCGCTGGAAACCTGGTCGCAGGCCGGCGACGAGCGTCTGCCCGCCGAAGGCGTGGAGACCGGTAGCAGCGTGCTGGGTTCGGGCGTGATGTTCGACCAGATCGAAAAAGGCCTGGAAGGCCTGGCCAAGGGCGAAGACAAGACCCTGACCGTCGATTTCCCGGCCGAATGGCGCGTGCCGCAGCTGGCCGGCAAGACCGTGCAGGTGCACGTCAAAGCAGTCGAAGTGTCCGAGCCGGTGTTGCCGGTGGTGGACAAGGAGTTCATCAAAAGCTTCGGCGTCAAGAGCGGCGATGCCGAGCAATTCCGCGCCGATATCCGCACCAACCTGGAGCGCGAGCTCAAGGGCGCGCTGATGAACCGTCTGCGTCGCGAAGTGGGCGAGCAGCTGATCGCCGCCTACGCGCACGTCGAGATGCCGCCGCGTCTGGTCGAGAACGAAGCCCGTTCGATGCTGGCCCAGCAGGTCGAGCAGGTGCGTCGCAGCGGTCGCGATCCGGGTCAGGTGCCGGACGATGCGTACCAGGGGTTCATGGATGCTGCCGCCAAGCGCGTGCTGGTCGGTCTGCTGGTCGGCGAAGTGGCCCGCCGTAACGAGCTGCGTCTTGAATCCAAGCGCGTCAGCGAAACGCTGCGTCTGATCGCCTCAACCTACGAAGAGCCGGAACAGGTCATTGAGATGTACCGCAACGACCCCCAACTGATGGGGGGGCTGCAGAGCCGTGTGATGGAAGAGCAGGTGATCGACTGGATCGCCGAGCGCGCCCAGCACACCGAGCAGCCGCTGTCGTTCCAGGACGCCATTCGCGTCTGATGCGTTAGCAAGAAGGACCGCGCCCTGCAGTCTCGAGGGCGCGGACGTCGAACACGGGCATCGGCACAGGCCGCTGCCACAACGGGAAGACTGATGAGCATTGTGACCAAAGCCCTGAACCTGGTGCCCATGGTGGTCGAGCAGACCAGCCGTGGCGAGCGTGCGTACGACATCTACTCGCGTCTGCTGAAGGAGCGTCTGATCTTCCTGGTCGGTCCCATCGACGACCATATGGCCAACGTCATCGTTGCCCAGCTGCTGTTCCTGGAAGCGGATAACCCGGAAAAGGACATCAGCATCTACATCAATTCGCCAGGTGGCGTGGTCACCGCCGGTATGGCGATCTACGACACCATGCAATACATCAAGCCGGACGTTGCCACCATCTGCGTCGGCCAGGCCGCCTCGATGGGTGCGCTGCTGCTGGCCTCGGGTGCCGCCGGCAAGCGCTATGCGCTGCCGAACTCGCGCGTGATGATCCATCAGCCGCTGGGCGGCTTCCAGGGCCAGGCGACCGATATCGACATCCATGCGCGCGAGATCCTGACCCTGCGTTCGCGCTTGAACGAGATCCTCGCCAAGCACACCGGACAGTCGTTGGAGACCATTGCGCGCGACACCGAACGCGACAACTTCAAGAGCGCGGTCGATGCACAGGCCTATGGCCTGGTGGATCAGGTGCTGGAGCGTCGTCCGGAAGAGTCGATCCAGCCGTCTTGATCGCCAGGCCGCTGAAATTGCAGGAAAATCCGGCAGGGTCGGGTGGGGCGAACCTCATTCCGACCCTGTGCTATTCTCGAAATCGAACCCCCGTGCATCGGGTGGGGTAACTGGGTAACAGAAGCATGAGCGAAGACCGCCAAGGTCGTTCCGGCGACAGCAACAAGATTCTCTACTGCTCGTTCTGCGGTAAGAGTCAGCATGAAGTCCGTAAGCTGATTGCCGGTCCCAGCGTATTCATCTGCGATGAATGCGTTGAGCTGTGCAACGACATCATTCGTGAGGAGCTCGAAGAAAAGGCGCAGTCGGCCCGTTCCAGTCTGCCCAAGCCGCGCGAGATCCTCGAGGTGCTGGATCAGTACGTGATCGGGCAGCTGCGCGCCAAGCGCACGCTTGCCGTGGCGGTGTACAACCACTACAAGCGTATCGAGAGCCGCAGCAAGAACGACGACGTCGAACTGGCGAAATCCAACATCCTGCTGGTCGGTCCGACCGGTTCGGGCAAGACGCTGCTGGCCGAAACGCTGGCGCGCCTGCTCAATGTGCCGTTCACGATCGCCGATGCCACCACGCTGACCGAGGCCGGCTATGTCGGCGAGGACGTGGAAAACATCATCCAGAAGCTGCTGCAGAAGTGCGACTACGACGTCGAAAAGGCACAGCAGGGCATCGTCTATATCGATGAAATCGACAAGATCTCGCGCAAGAGCGAGAACCCGTCGATCACCCGCGATGTGTCCGGCGAAGGTGTGCAGCAGGCGCTGCTGAAGCTGATCGAAGGCACGGTTGCCTCGGTGCCGCCGCAGGGCGGTCGCAAGCATCCGCAGCAGGAATTCCTGCAGGTCGATACCAAAAATATCCTGTTCATCTGTGGCGGCGCGTTTGCCGGTCTGGACAAGGTCATCCAGGCACGCTCCAACGACGCTGGCGGCATTGGCTTCGGTGCCAAGGTCAAGAGCAGCGAGCGTAAGCAGGAAGTCGGCAAGATCCTGGCAGAGGTCGAGCCGGAAGATCTGATCAAGTTCGGTCTGATCCCCGAATTCGTCGGCCGCCTGCCGGTGGTCGCCACGCTCGAGGAGCTGGACGAGCCGGCGCTGATCAAGATCCTGACCGAGCCCAAGAACGCCATCACCAAGCAGTTCAAGAAGCTGTTCGACATGGAAGGCGTGGAACTGGAGTTCCGCCCGGACGCGTTGTCTGCAATCGCCAAGAAGGCGCTCAAGCGCAAGACCGGCGCGCGTGGTCTGCGCACTATCGTCGAATCGGTGCTGCTGGATACGATGTACGAGCTGCCTTCGCAGGAAAATGTGAGCAAGGTGGTGGTGGACGAGTCGGTGATCGAACACAAATCCGAGCCGTATCTGATCTACCAGGCGCAACCGGCCCCGGCCAAGGCTGCGTCCGGCGATTGAGCTCCGTATCCGCGTTGCCAGGCCTTGGCCTCGCTCGCGGATAAAGGGTTTCGGACTGCTACTTGCAACACCTCGCCGATGGCCCCATAACGGGGCCATCGGCTTTTTTTAGGCCCTAATTTCCCCGATTCCTGCGGAGCGCCCCATGGCCCAGTCCCAACCAGAAGTTCTCGATCTGCCAGTGTTGCCGCTGCGCGACGTGGTGGTGTTTCCGCACATGGTGATTCCGCTGTTCGTCGGCCGTGACAAGTCGATGCGCGCGCTGGAAAAGGCCATGGATGCGGACAAGCGCATCCTGCTGGTGGCGCAAAAATCGGCCGAAACCGACGACCCGGCCGCCGGCGATCTGTACACCGTCGGCACCCTGGCCCAGGTGCTGCAACTGCTCAAACTGCCCGATGGCACCATCAAGGTGCTGGTCGAGGGCCTGTCGCGGGTCATCGTCGACAAGGTCGTCGAGCTGGACGGCGCATTGCAGGGGCAGGGCACCGAAGTGGAAGCCAGCGATGGCCGTGAGCCGCGCGAAGTGGAAGCGATCGCGCGCTCGTTGATGTCCCTGTTCGAGCAGTACGTCAAAACCAACCGCAAGTTGCCGCCGGAGTTGTTGCAGACCCTGGCCGGCATCGACGAGCCGGGCCGCCTGGCCGACACCATCGCCGCGCACATCGGCGTGCGCCTGGCCGACAAGCAGCGCCTGCTGGAAATCACCGAGATCGGTGAGCGCCTGGAGTTGCTGGTTGGGCTGGTGGATGGCGAAATCGACGTCCAGCAGCTGGAAAAGCGCATTCGCGGCCGCGTGAAGTCGCAGATGGAAAAGAGCCAGCGCGAGTACTACCTCAACGAACAGATGAAGGCGATCCAGAAGGAGCTGGGCGACCTGGACGACGCGCCGGGCGAGCTGGAAGAACTTGCGCGCAAGATCGCCGAGTCCGGCATGCCCAAGCCGGTCGAGACCAAGGCCAAGGCCGAGCTCAATAAGCTCAAGCAGATGTCGCCGATGTCCGCCGAGGCAGCGGTGGTGCGCAATTATCTGGACTGGCTGCTGGGCGTGCCGTGGAAGAAGCGCACCAAGGTTCGCAAGGATCTGAAGGTTGCCGAAGATACGCTGGACGCCGATCACTACGGTCTGGACAAGGTCAAGGAGCGCATCCTTGAGTACTTGGCAGTGCAGTCGCGGGTGAAGCAAATGAAGGGCCCGATCCTGTGCCTGGTCGGCCCGCCGGGCGTGGGCAAGACCTCGCTCGGGCAGTCGATCGCCAAGGCGACCAACCGCAAGTTCGTGCGCATGAGCCTGGGCGGCATCCGCGACGAAGCCGAGATCCGTGGCCATCGCCGGACCTATGTCGGCTCA
This sequence comes from Xanthomonas sp. NCPPB 4467, assembly GCF_041475665.2. NCBI lineage: Bacteria > Pseudomonadati > Pseudomonadota > Gammaproteobacteria > Lysobacterales > Lysobacteraceae > Xanthomonas > Xanthomonas sp. NCPPB 4467. Next base: position 1,373,234 of record NZ_CM191260.1, read on the forward strand.
ATGCCGGGTCGCCTGGTGCAGAACCTCAACAAGGTCGGCAGCAAGAATCCGCTGTTCCTGCTGGACGAGATCGACAAGATGTCGATGGACTTCCGCGGCGACCCGTCGTCGGCATTGCTGGAGGTGCTCGATCCCGAGCAGAACAATTCCTTCAACGACCATTATCTGGAAGTGGATCTGGATCTGTCGGAGGTGATGTTCGTCGCCACCTCTAACTCGCTCAACATCCCCGGCCCGCTGCTGGACCGCATGGAAGTGATCCGCATCCCCGGCTATACCGAGGATGAAAAACTCAACATCGCGATGCGTTACCTGGTGCCCAAGCAGATCAAGGCCAATGGCCTGAAGCCGGAAGAGATCGAGATCGGCAGCGATGCGATCCAGGATGTCGTGCGCTACTACACCCGTGAATCGGGCGTGCGTAATCTGGAGCGCGAGATCGCCAAGATCTGCCGCAAGGTGGTCAAGGAAATCGCACTCGCCGGCCCGCAGCCGGTTGCGAAGAAAGTTGTTGCCAAGAAGGGCAAGCCGAAGGCGTTGGTGACGGTGGGGTCGAAGAATCTCGACAAGTACCTGGGCGTGCGTCGCTTCGACTTCGGCCGCGCCGAAGAAGAAAACGAAATCGGTCTGGTCACCGGTCTGGCGTGGACCGAAGTCGGCGGCGAGTTGTTGCAGGTCGAATCGACGTTGGTGCCGGGCAAGGGCAATCTGATCCTGACCGGTCAGCTTGGTAACGTCATGAAGGAGTCTGCATCGGCGGCGCTGTCGGTGGTGCGTTCGCGCGCCGAGCGTCTGGGCATCGATGTGGATTTCCTGCAGAAACAGGACGTGCATGTGCACGTGCCCGATGGCGCCACACCGAAGGACGGCCCAAGTGCAGGTATCGCGATGGTGACATCGTTGGTATCGGTATTGACCAAGGTGCCGATCCGCGCCGATGTGGCGATGACCGGCGAAATCACGCTACGTGGTCGCGTGTCGGCAATCGGTGGCTTGAAGGAGAAATTGCTGGCGGCACTGCGTGGCGGCATTCGCACCGTGCTGATCCCGGACGAGAACCGCAAGGACTTGGCCGACATCCCGGCCAACGTCACGCGCGACTTGAAGATCGTGCCGGTCAAGTGGATCGACGAAGTGCTGGATCTCGCCCTGGAGCGTCCGCTGGCACCGAAGAAGGCAGGCAAGGAAAAAGCCCGCAAGACCGCGTCGCGCGTTGCCGTGCGCGGCAAGTCGCGCACTACTCCGGGTACCCGCGTCAAGCACTAACGTGCGCTGTCTAAGACGTCCCGAAACAAGCCAAAACCCGCGTCGTTATTGGGTTTTGGCTTGCGTGCCGTTGGGGGCGCTGGTATAAATGCACGACTCGTGGGCGCGGCAAAATGTGATGCGTCACGCGATACCACTTGTGTCGGGTTCTTCGCTAACGGCAAGAGCGCCGATTGTCGATTCCGCGGCATCTGCCGCAAAGGGAGTTTCAAGAATGAATAAAACCGAATTGATCGATGGCGTTGCCGCTGCCGCTGACATCTCCAAGGCTGAAGCTGGCCGTGCTGTCGACGCGGTTGTGAGCGAAATCACCAAGGCGCTGAAGAAGGGCGACGCTGTCACCCTCGTTGGCTTCGGCACCTTCCAGGTCCGCGAGCGCGCTGAGCGTACCGGCCGCAACCCGAAGACCGGCGATAGCATCAAGATTGCTGCTTCGAAGAATCCTGCATTCAAGGCTGGTAAAGCCCTGAAGGATGCAGTAAACTAGTCGACTCGCTAGGGTGCTTAGCTCAGCGGTAGAGCGTCTCCCTTACACGGAGAGGGTCGGGGGTTCGAAACCCTCAGCACCCACCACTAAGCACCAGGCAAAGTTTTAAGCGCGGAGCGGTAGTTCAGCTGGTTAGAATGCTGGCCTGTCACGCCGGAGGTCGCGGGTTCGAGTCCCGTCCGCTCCGCCAGTTACACCGAAGCCCCTGAGCAATTGGGGGCTTCGTTTTCTCCACGACATTTGCGAAGCGAATGCAGTGGGGTAGATGTCCAAGTTTAAAGCGGAGCGGTAGTTCAGCTGGTTAGAATGCTGGCCTGTCACGCCGGAGGTCGCGGGTTCGAGTCCCGTCCGCTCCGCCAGTTATACCGAAGCCCTCGGCCTTGTGCCGGGGGCTTTTTTATTGGCTGTTCAAGCCTTGTTCCGCGGTTGGACGGCGCGTTGGCCTTTGGTGGCGGGAGCACAGTTCGGGTGCGGCGGTAACGCGGCGCGATAACGACTGTAGTTGCGGCGCGCTCGCCGTCTTTGCCGATGCAGCGCCGCAGCTTTGCTGCATCTTGACCCGAGGCTAACGGGCGTTGGGCTGGGTGCGTGGCGTCAAGCGGGTTACACTGCGCGGCTCGCCCACAGGCCGTGATTTGCCAATGCTGCAGAAACTTCGCGACAAGACGTCAGGCTGGATCGCTACCGCCATCCTGGGGTTGCTGATGATTCCGTTCCTGTTCGTCATCGACAACAGCTACCTGGGCGGCATTGGCGCCAACAATGTGGCCAAGGTGCAGGCGCCGCCGACGTGGTGGAAATCCGCGCCGACCTGGTGGCCGATCTCGCTGCTGTGGCAGCACCACGAAATCAGCACGCAGGATTTCCGCGCGCGCTTCGAACAGGCGCGCATGCAGGAGCGCCAGCGTCAGGGCGAGAACTTCGACCCGCGCACCTTCGAATCCCGCGAAAACAAGCTACAGGTGCTCGACCAGCTGGTGGACGAGCAAGTGGTTCGCCTGGGTGCCGAAGATGCCGGTATCGTGATCGGCGATGCCACGGTGCGCGATTACATCACCAATATTCAGGCGTTCCAGGTCGATGGCAAGTTCAGCCCCGACCAGTACCGCGCCGCATTGGCGCAGGGCACACCGCCGCGCACGCCGGCGCAGTTCGATGCGCTGGTGCGCGACAGCTTGCAGCAGTCGGTGATCCCGCAGGCTGTGGCCGAATCGGGTTTTGCAACCAAGTCCGAGTTTGAGCGCCTGCTCAAGCTGATGGGCGAAACGCGCGACGTGGAGTTGGCAATGTTGCCGCCGCCGGCCGCCGATACCGCGCCGGTCAGCGATGCGCAGATCAAGCAATGGTATGACGCGCATACGCAGGATTTCCGTCAGCCGGAGACCGTGAGCATCGAGTACGTCGAGCTCAATGCCGCCACGATGCCGCCGGCCACGGCAGCTGACGAGGCGACGTTGCGCAAGCGCTATGAAGAAGAGAAGGCGCGCTTTGTCGAGCCGGATCAACGATTGGCGTCGCACATCCTGATCAGCGCCGGTAGCGATGCTGCTGCGCAGAAAGCCGCCGAAGCCAAGGCGGCCAAGCTTGCTGCCGAAGCCAAGCAGCCAGGTGCCGACTTCGCTGCGCTGGCTAAGGCCAATTCGCAGGATCCGGGCTCCAAGGATGCCGGTGGCGATCTGGGTTGGGTCGAGAAGGGCACCATGGTCAAGCCGTTCGAAGACGCGCTGTTTTCGATGAAGGCCGGCGATGTGGTCGGGCCGATCAAGACCGAGTTCGGCTATCACGTGATCCAGCTGCGTGAGGTCAAGGGCGGGCAGGGCAAGTCGTTCGAGCAGGTGCGTTACCAGCTTGCCGCCGAGCAGCTCAAGGCCGATGCCGACAAGGCGTATGCCGATATCAGCGGCAAGCTGGTGGACCAGGTCTACAAGAATCCGACTGCGCTGGAGCCGGCGGCCAAGCAGGTCGGTCTGCCGGTGCAGACCCTCGGCCCGTTCTCGCGCACCAACGCCAGCGGTATTGCCGCCAATCCGGCGGTACTGCGTTCGGCGTTCTCCGAAACGTTGGTACAGGACGGCACGGTGAGCGACCCGATCACCATCGCACCGAACCACAGCGTGATGTTGCGCGTGACCAACCACACCGCCGAGCAGGCGTTGCCGTTGGACAAGGTGCGCGACAAGGTGATTGCGGCGGTACATGCCGACCGTACCGAGAAGGCTGCAGCCGCGGCCGCCGATGCGCTGCTGGCACGCGTGCAGAAGGGTGAAACCCTGCAGGCGCTGGCGGCGAGCGAGAAGCTGCAGGTGCAGCCGATCCCGGGCCTGCCGCGCACTGCGCCGATTCCGACGTCGGCCGCAAATCGGGCAATCTTCAGCGCGCCGCGTCCGACCGAGGGCAAGCCGTCGGTGGGTAAGGTGGAGCTGGATGGCGGCCGCTTTGCGGTGTTCGTGATCAGCAAGGCCACGCCGGGCGACCTGAAGCAGATGCCGGCCGAGCAGCAGACGATGCTGCGCGAGCAGCTGAGCCAGATCGACGGCAACAACGCCGCGCAGGCCTACGTCAAGGAAATGCGCAAGCGCTACAAGATCCAGATTGAAGAGGCGCAGTTGTAACGGCTGGCTGTCGCCGGATGCAAAGAGAGAGCCCGGGTGACCGGGCTTTTTCTTTGTGCGCTGTTGGCGTTGCGCATTGGTATGTGGTCGTGTTTCAGCCGTCGATGCAAAGTGGTGAGCAGTCAGTGTCCAGCCGGTCTGCCGTCGAGCATACACAGCACGGTACGAACGGCTGATAGACGCTTATAGCCGCGGCGCGCGCGGCCTGTCTTCGGTGCGGAGTGTCACGCTCCTGCGGTCCGGGTCCGAGTGTGCCGTCCATGCCCCTCTGACGACTTACTCGCTGGGTTCGCTTGGCCGCTCCTGGCGGTTGGTCTGGCCATGTGCCGCTCCGTCGTGAGCATGTGGCTTGGGTGTTGGCAGCGCGGATGTCTGGCCAGCGCTGCGCCGACCGTTCTTGGAACGTGTCGGCGCCTTTTCCCTGAGTTCGGGCAGCTGCGAGCCATACGGGAAGCTGCAGTCCGATGACTCGCCCGCCGATGCAGTAAAGTTCTGCGTCGACCGATGCCAGCGAGTTATCAAGACGCACGCGATGCAACGGCAGCAATCAGTCGAGGCGCTTCGAGACCTAGATGAGTTCTCAAACGACGGCGATCAGTCAAGCAAAGCCTCGCGATAACCAGCCGCATGCGCGGCTGATCAAGCGGCTCGCTCAGGGCGTGTCGTTGAACGACAGCACCATGCCCGGCTTCAACACGGCCTGCTTATCCAGGCCGTTGCTTGCGAGCAGGGTGGCGACCGTGATGCCGTAGCGCCGTGCGATGGCCCATGCAGACTCGCCAGTGCGCACGGTGTGGGTGCGGGCGGGCGAGGAGCGCGATGGCTGGGCCGTCGTAGTGCTGGCGACCGCTGTTGCGGCTCCAGCTGTGTCGACGTCCATACCTGCAGAGGTGGATGCCACCACTTCGCCGCTGGAGCCGGGCTTCGCTGCCGCGGCAGGGGCCAGCACGTGGACACCCTTGGGGGCCGCACGGGCGCTTGCCACTGCAGGGTTGAGGCGGGCCAACAGTTGCGGCTCGATCGCACGCTGCCCGGCCCAGGTATTAAGGCTGGTACCAGCCGGAAGTGCATGTTCGGTCAATACCGGGACTGGGCGATCCAGCGATGTCATCAGCGCGCCCTGTTGCTGCGCATGATCGAGCACGCAGGCCAGCGCATGCAGTTTTTCGACATAGTCGTAAGTGACCTTGGACATGCCCGGCAGCTCCGACGGACGCGCGTTCTGCGCGTTCATGCCGGCACTGCGCATGGCCTGCAGGACGCGGTATTCGCCAGCGTTGTAGGCCATCAGCGCCAGGCGCCAATCGCCGCCGAACATGCCATACAGCGTCTTGAGATATCGCACCGCTGCAGTGGTGGAATCCACGGCCGATAGGCGGCCGTCGTACTGCGCCCCGACCGGCACGTGGTGATTGCGCGCGGTGGTGGCAATGAACTGCCAAAGTCCTGCCGGGCCGCTGCCGTTGCGCGCGCCAGGGCGGTAGCCGCTCTCGACAAACGGAATCAGCGCAAATTCGGTCGGCATGTCGGCGGCACGCAGTTCGTCGACCACATACCCGAACAGCGGCAGGACATCCTGCGCGTCGTCGGCCAGGCGGGCCGGAGCGCGTGAGAAGTGCTGTTCCCAGCGGGTATCGCTGTGTTCGCTGTCGCAGCCCGGGTCGGCGCGGCCTTCCAGGAACGACGAAAAGATCTCACGCCCGTTGCGCATGCTGGGAGCGTTGGACGCGACAGCGGTGCTGTCGACGGATGTGGGGCGGCTCGCGTCATTGGACGGGGCCGCTGCCGGTGCAGCCGCTGCCGGTGCAATGGCCGCAACGGCGACCAGTACTGCCAGAACCAGGCGCCTCATGCGCGAAATTCGTCTTTCCAGCGCCGAAGTTCGGCGAAAACGTCTACTTCGGAGGAAAGTACGCCGGCGGCACGTGGTGCCACCGCAGCGCGGATTTCAGGACGGCTGGTACGTAAGAACGGATTGGTGGCCAGTTCACTCTTGAGCGAAATCGCCAGGGTAGGACGGGCTGCTTGACGCATGGCCTGGGCTTCCTGTTGACGGCGCTGCAAGGCAGCGTTGGTGGGATCGACGTGCAGCGCAAAGGCCGCGTTGGCCAGGGTGTATTCGTGGCCGCAACACACAAGCGTTTCGCCGGGCAGAGAGGCCAGGCGCTGCAACGAGTCGAACATCTGAGGAGCTGTACCTTCGAACATCCGCCCACAGCCTAGGCTGAACAGGGTATCACCACTGAACAGATGGCGGTCTGTCACAAAGGCGATATGGCTGCGGGTGTGGCCGGGCACCTCCAGCACATCGAATCTGGTGTCCAGCAACCGCAACCGCTCGCCCTGGCCGACGCGGCGGGCGTCTGCGGGGATGCGCTCGTCGTCCGGGCCGAACAGTTCGAGCTCGGGCCAACGCTGCTGCAGCGCTGCCACGCCGCCGATGTGGTCGGCATGATGATGGGTGAGCAGCACCGCGCTGGGCGTCCAGCCTTCGCGCGCGGCGGCGGCGATCACCGGCTCGGCCTGGCCCGGGTCGACAATGACGGCACGGCCCTCTGCGGCGACCAGCGCCCAGATGTAGTTATCGTCGAATGCGGGTAGGGCGGTCAGTCGCATAGAATTGGGACCATGCCTGCCGCCCCATTCTCCCGTCAAGCTGGCGTCTCATCCTGGTTTGATACGGATGCGGGGCGCAGCCTGCTCCAGTCCGAGCGCCGCCTGGCGTTGGAGGCACTGCAGACGAGGCCATCCCAGCCCTGGTTGTGGGTGGCGCCGACCAAGGAGTTGCCGCAACGCGAGTTGCTCGATGGCCGCGGGTTGCGCCTGTTTCGTAGCGCCGGACGCTTTGCCGGCGATGCCCGGTGCGCGATGCCGTTTCCGTTGCCCACCGAAAGCCTGCAGGCCATCGTGGTGCAGCATGCGGTGGTTGGCGGTGCGGCGGAGTTTCTGGCCGAATGCGAGCGGCTGTTGATGCCGGGAGGCCGGCTGTGGCTGTTCACGCTCAATCCGCTGAGCCCATATCGGTTTCATTGGGCGCGGCGCGGCCCGGTGGCATTGCGCCCGGATCGCTGGCGATCGCTCGCGCAGCAGGCCGGCTTGCAGTGCGTGGAAACCGAGCGCTACCTTGGGCCGATCTGGCGGACCGGGCGCGGTTCCTCCGATCCTGGCCGTGCGCCATGGCGGGCGGTGTATTTGCTCGAAGTGGAAAAACGCGCCTCCGCACCGATTGCGCCGACACCGATCGCGCGGCCAACGCGCTGGCCGCAACCGGTGGCCACGATCTGACCTTAGTACGCGACAACTGTGGAAGCTGATGAAATCAATTGAAGTGCATACCGACGGCTCCTGCCTCGGCAATCCGGGGCCAGGCGGTTGGGCGGCCCTGCTGCGTTACAACGGCCGCGAAAAGGAATTGGCCGGCGGTGAAACGCTGTCCACCAACAACCGCATGGAATTGATGGCCGCGATCATGGCGCTGGAAACGCTCACCGAGCCGTGCCAGATCGTGCTGCATACCGATTCGCAGTACGTGCGCCAGGGCATCACCGAGTGGATGTCCGGCTGGGTGCGACGCGGCTGGAAAACCGCTGGCGGCGATCCGGTCAAGAATCGCGAACTGTGGGAGCGGCTGCACGCGGCCACCCAGCGGCACACCATCGATTGGCGCTGGGTGAAAGGCCACAATGGCGACCCGGACAACGAGCGCGTCGACGTGCTTGCCCGCAATCAGGCCACCATCGCCCAGCGCGGCGGCGCTGCAACTGCGTAAGAGGATTCATGCGTCAGATCATTCTCGATACAGAAACCACCGGCCTGGAATGGCGCAAAGGCAACCGCGTCGTCGAAATCGGTGCGGTGGAGCTGCTGGAACGGCGCCCGAGCGGTCACAATTTTCATCGCTATCTGAAGCCGGATTGCGATTTCGAGCCGGGGGCGCAGGAAGTTACCGGGCTGACCCTGGAATTTCTGGCCGACAAGCCGTTGTTCGGCGATGTGGTGGAGGAGTTCCTGGCCTATATCGACGGCGCGGAATTGATCATCCACAACGCTGCGTTCGATCTGGGTTTTCTGGATAACGAACTGTCGCTGCTGGGCAATGGCTACGGCCGCATCATCGACCGCGCCACCGTGGTCGATACCTTGATGATGGCGCGCGAGCGTTACCCGGGGCAGCGCAATTCGCTCGATGCCCTGTGCAAACGCTTGGGCGTGGACAACGCGCATCGCCAGTTGCATGGCGCCTTGCTCGATGCGCAGATTCTGGCCGATGTGTATATCGCGCTGACGTCCGGTCAAGAGGAGATCGGCTTTGCGAGTGCCGATGCCGGCCGGAACAACAATGAGGGCAGCGGCATGATCGCGTTCGACCCCGCATTGCTGCTGCCGCGCCCACGCGTGGTGGTGACTGCGTCGGAATCGCAGGCGCACGAAGCGCGGTTGGCGCAGTTGCGCAAGAAGGCCGGCCGCGCGCTGTGGGATGCGCCGGCTGAAGAGAGCGCTGTCGCCGGTTGAGGCGGCGCTGCTGTCCATTGCTTGCGGCACACGCCACCGACTGCGTGTACCGCGCATGGTCAGGGCGTCAGGAGGTCTGCAGCGTATGCGAAGGCCGACGTCCGACATCGACGCTGCGCAGCCTTGCTCAGTAGCTACGCACCAGGATCGCGGTGATGTTGTCCGAGCCGCCGCCGTCCAGTGCCGCGGCGACCAGGCATTCCACGCACTCCTGTGCGCTGCAATCGGCTTGCGACAGGGTGGCCGCAATCGCCGTGTCGTCCACTTCTTCGGTCAGCCCGTCGCTGCACAGCAACAGCTGCATGCCGGATTTGAGCTCGCCCTGCATGGTGGCAACGTTGAGATGTACCGGGTCGGTGACGCCCAGTGCCTGGGTGACCACATTGCGATGCGGATGCGCGCGCGCCTGCTCGCTGGTGAGCGTGCCTTGGGCGATGAGTTCCTGCACGTAACTATGGTCCTGGCTGAGTTGCGCCAGCCGCCCGTCGCGCCATAGGTAGGCGCGGCTGTCGCCGACCCAGGCCACCTCGAAACGATGGCCCAGGACGCGTGCGGCGACCACGGTGGTGCCCATCGGCAAGGTGTCGTTGCAGCGGCGCGAGGTCTTGATGATCTCTTCGTCGGCGATGCGCACTGCTTGCGCGAGCGGGGTGCCGGCGCGGACTTCGCGCACGATGGTTTCGCGTGCCAGTGCGCTGGCTACCTCGCCACAGGCGTGCCCACCCATGCCGTCGGCCACCAGCCACAGCCCCAGTTCGCTGTCGCCGTAATAGGTGTCCTCGTTCAGGTCACGGCGCAGGCCGACGTGGGTGAGGTGTCCGAATTCGAGCATGGGGCCGGGTCGCCAGGGAGAAGATGCGTGCCCATCATCGCGGCCCGGCCGGCCGGCAGCAACACGGCGCTCGCGCCAGTGGTAGTGCCGGTTCACGCCGGGCCGGCGGCGGGTCTGCCCGGCGATGGCTCAGGCCGCTTGTGGCCTGAAGCGTGTGCCCGTATGATGCACGGCCCCAGGACACTGGGGACCATCTGGAGAGGTGGCAGAGCGGTTGAATGTACCTGACTCGAAATCAGGCAGGCGTTTATAGCGCCTCGGGGGTTCGAATCCCCCCCTCTCCGCCAGATTGAGGCGACAAGTTGTGCCAATGACGCGTGAGTTTTGCCGGCGTCATTGGTGGGGTGAGAAGCCCCGGGTTCGACAGATGGCATCGCTGTGTGCACGGCGAAGCCGCCCGCAGGGCGAAGGCACGTAGTGCCGAGTGAATCCCCACGACTCACAGCCAGATTCGCATCAGCCCCCGCAAGGGGGCTTTTGTTTATGTGTCGCAGTCGGTTGGCGTTGCGACGACTACAATCCGTTCGATCCCCGTTGGAGGCTTGTCATGTCCGAGATCCTGGTGCCCGTGTCCTTTGGTGAGCTGCTCGATAAGATCGCGATCCTGCAGATCAAGTCCGAGCGCATCCGCGATGCGGCCAAGTTGGCCAATGTGCGTAATGAGTTGTCAGCGCTGGAAACCAGCTGGATGGCGCATCCGGCTGCCGGCCACGACATCGTGCGGCTGCGCGCCGAGCTCAAGGCCGTCAACGAGCGGCTGTGGGTGATCGAAGACGACATCCGGCTCAAGGAGCAGGCGCAAACCTTCGACGACGCGTTTGTGCAGCTGGCGCGCAGCGTCTATATCGAAAACGACGAGCGCGCGCGGATCAAGAAGGACATCAATCTGGCGTTGGGGTCTTCGTACGTGGAAGAGAAGTCCTACCAGGACTATCGCGCGACCGGCGCCTGAGCGGAGTGATGGACCGAGTGCGCCGGTACCAATCGGCACACTGATGCGAGGGTCGTCTTTCATCGCGATAGACGGCTTGAGCAATGCAGGGTGCATCGGCCTGGTGACTCAGTCCTTGCGCGGACGAAGAACGGCGCGACGCGTCATTCGCCAGACGGATCCGGCCATCACTTGGACAGATCCGGTCGCCGGCCGTTAGCGGAGATGATCCGCCCGATAGCGCTCGAACGCAGCAATCGCGTCGTCGACGGTAATCAGCGACATCACATCGTCGAACTCGATCTTGGTGCCCCAGCCGAGCTGATCGGCCGGCTTGTGCAGAAACTTGCGCGCCGCCGCGTCGTAACGGTCCACGCAATAGCGCACGTCCGAATACGGGCCGCTGCGTCGTGGATTGCTGGCCGCGTGCAATCCCAGCACCTTGCTGCCCATCGCATTGGCGATATGCATCGGGCCCGAATCCGGTGTGACCACCAGGTTGGCGCGGGCGAGCAGCGCAGGCAGCTGCTTGAGGGTGTCCTTGCCGACCAGATCCAGCACCGGGGCGTGCGTATTCGCCACGATGGCATCGGCGGTGCTGCGTTCCAGTTCGCTGCGGCCGCCGCACAGCACCACCCGCCAGCCCTGGGCCGCCGCATGGTCGGCAAGCGCGGCGTGGCGGTCCGGGTACCAGTTGCGCCGCACGTGACTGGAGCACGGGGAAATCATCAGCACCGGGTGGCCATCGTCGTCCCATTGCGCGCGCGCCCAGGCGTGCGCAGCGTCGGGCACCGGCAGGTCCCAGCGCACCTGGGTCTGGCGCAGGCCCAGCGGCTCGGCGAAGCTGCCGATGGCGTCCAGCACGTGGATGCCGGGGCGGTCGGCAATGCGTTCGTTGACGAACAGGCCGTGCAGATCCTTGGAGCGGCTGCGGTCGTAGCCGATGCGGCGGCGCGCCGGTACGAATGCCGACAGCACATTGGCGCGCAACGCCACCTGCATCTGCAACAGGGCCTCAAAGCGTCCCAGCGGTGCCATTGCCTGGCGCAGCGCACGCATGCCGGACACGCCGCTGCGTTTGTCGTAGGCATGGAAGTGCACGCCGGGCAGGCCGTCGAGCAGCTTCAGGCCGGCCTTGTCGATGATCCAGTGCAGCTGCGTCTGCGGGAAACCCGCCTGTAGCGTGCGCACCAGCGGCACCACATGGGTCACGTCGCCCAGGGCGGACAAGCGCAGCAAACACAGCGATGCAGGCGTTACAGCCATGGTGTTGTTAGACTCGATAGATGGTTTCTTTCGACGCCACCGAAGCGCTGACGCCGTACCGCGAGGGCTGCGGCTATGGCGCCATTCTGTTCGACCGCGAACGGCTGCGGCAAGCCGACGCCGGGCTGTTTTCGCCGCAACACTGGGGCGACAGGGCGCGGCCGGTCGACGAAGGTGGGCGCGGCGGCGCCTGGTTTGTGGATGCGCCGTTCGGCCGCAGTGTGTTGCGGCAGTATCTGCGCGGCGGCATGGCCGCGCGCGTCAGCCGCGACCGGTATCTTTGGAAAGGCGCGGGGCGCACACGCAGTTTTGCCGAGTTCCGGCTGATGCGCGAACTGATCACACGCAAGCTGCCGGTGCCACGCCCCCTGGCGGCCTGCTATCTGCGCGAAGGCCTGGGCTATCGCGCGGCGCTGTTGATGGAGCGGCTGGAAGATGTGCGCTCGTTGGCCGATCACGCGCAGGTGGCCGGGCGTGGCGCGCCGTGGGAAGCGACCGGGCAACTGATTGCGCGTTTCCATCGCGCCGGCCTGGATCATGCTGATCTCAATGCGCACAACATCCTGTTCGATGCCGGCGGGCATGGTTGGCTGATCGATTTCGACCGTGGCGTGCTGCGCATTCCGGCCACGCGCTGGCGCGAGCGCAATCTCAAGCGGCTGCATCGGTCGCTGTTGAAGCTGCGCGGCAATCGCAGCCGCGAAGATGTCGACAAGGATTACGAGCGGCTGCATCGCGCCTACGAGCTGGCCTGGGGCCGGGGCTACTGATGCAGTGGGCATTGCGCGTGCAGGGGGTCGGCAATGCGTCGGCGGTGGCGCTCGGTTCGCCGATGGCCACGCTCGAGCGCGCTGGTGCGCCGTGGCTGACCATCGACTGCGGCAGCGAGGGGCTGACCGCCTATCAAGCGCATTACGGCCACCTGCCGCAGGCCATTTTCATCACCCATGTGCATCTGGACCATGTTGGCGGGCTGGAGCGAGTCTTCGTCGACAGCTACTTCTCCGAGCGACGCGGGCGCACGCGCCTGTATGTGCCGGCGCCGGTAGTGCCGCTGCTGCAGCGGCGCATCGCCGACTACCCGAACGTGCTGGCCGAGGGCGGGGCGAACTTCTGGGATGCGTTTCAGCTGGTGCCGGTCGGCGATGCCTTCTGGCACGACGGAGTACGGCTGGAGGTGTTCCCGGTGCGCCACCATTGGCCGGAGACGGCCTACGGGCTGCGCCTGAAAGGGGCGCTGGTGTGGACCGGCGATACCCGGCCGATTCCGGAAATGCTGAAGCGTTATGCGGACGACAACGAGCTCATCGCGCATGACTGCGGTGTTCACGGCAACCCGTCGCATACTGGCGTGGATGATCTGGAGCGGGAATACCCGCAGGACCTGTTGAGCCGCATGCTGCTGTACCACTATGCCAGCGACGCCGACGGCGACGTGCTGCGTGCACGCGGCCATAGCGTGGCCGTGCCCGGACAACACTTGACGTTGGCGGACCCGGCCGCCGACACGGTGCGCTGATGGGCGCCTTGTCGCTGCCGACCCTGGCCGGTGCCCCGATGCAGGACCGCTACGGTCGCCCGCTGCGCGATCTGCGCCTGTCGGTGATCGAAGCCTGCAATTTCCGCTGCGGTTATTGCATGCCGGCCGACCGCGTGCCCGACGATTACGGCTTCGATGCGCAACAGCGCTTGAGCTTCGATCAGCTGGAAACGCTTGTGCGGGCGTTCGTGTCGGTGGGTGTCACCAAGGTGCGCTTGACCGGTGGCGAGCCGTTGCTGCGTCGCGATTTGCCGACCTTGATTGCGCGACTCACCGCCATCGAGGGGATTGAGGATCTGGCGCTGACCACCAATGGCGTCTTGCTTGCGCGGCAGGCCGAGGCGCTGCGTCAGGCCGGGTTGCGGCGCATCACGGTGAGCATGGATGCGCTGGAGCCGGCGCTATTCAAGCGCATGAGCGGCGACCGCGGCGACATCGCGCAGGTGCTGGCCGGCATTGCCGCCGCCGAACAGGCCGGCTTTACGCGGTTGAAGATCAACTGTGTGGTGCAGCGTGGCGTCAACGAAGATCAGGTGCTGCCGCTGGTGGAGCACTTCCGCGGCACCGGGCATGTGTTGCGCTTCATCGAATTCATGGACGTGGGCAGTTGCAACGGCTGGACGCCGGAAGCGGTGGTGAGCTCTGCGCAGTTGCACGCGCGCATTCACGCACGCTGGCCGCTGATGGCGCTGGACGCCAATTACACCGGCGAAGTCGCGCAACGCCACGCGTTTGTCGACGGCGCGGGCGAAGTGGGGTTTGTCAGTTCGGTTAGCGTGCCGTTTTGCGGCGACTGCCAGCGCGCGCGCGTGTCGGCAGATGGTCACTTGTACACCTGCCTGTTCGCCAGCCAGGGCCACGATCTCAAGCCGGCCTTGGCCGACGGCGAGCAAGGCCTGGCGGCGCATTTGCGTCAACGCTGGAGCATGCGTGGCGACCGCTACAGTGAAGTGCGTGCATCATCGGAACCGCGTCGCGGCAAGCCGGTCGAGATGTTTTTGATCGGCGGATGAGTGAGCGCACGCTTGTGCGGCAGGTGCGTGCTGGAGCCGCGCTTGCTCGATCCATAGGTGCGGGACTACACGCAGGCGCAGGCAGCACGACTCGATCCGGAACTCCTTGAATTCGCCGTCCCCTGGCGCCGCGACACGCAGAGCGAGATTGACGCTGCGCTGCGTGCCAATGCCGCTGCTGTCGATAACCACGCAGATGCCTTCGCGGGAGTACTGCTGGTGCCGGATCTCGCGCAGCGTTGCTAGCGCATGCGCGATCGCCGCGATGGGGTCGAACGGCATGCCTTGCGCAGTTCGTTATGGTGTAAACACGCCCGCAGTTGGCGGATGCTGTTCCATCAAGGCACCCCATTCACCGACAATGCCGCATCCTGAGCGTCTATCACCGTGTCGTTTCCCATGCCTGCCAAGTCCCGTTCCACGCGCCTGACCCACCTGGATGATGCCGGGCTCCCCACCATGGTGGATGTCTCGGACAAGGCGGTCACAGCACGCAGCGCCACGGCGACCAGCCGGGTGCGGTTTCCGGCGTCCGTCGCCGCGCAGTTGCGCGCCAACGGCCTGCGCAGCGCCAAGGGCGGCATCGTCGAGACCGCAGTGATCGCCGGCACCATGGCCGTCAAACGCACGCATGAGCTGATTCCGTTCTGCCACCCATTGCCGATCGATGCCTGTCGTTTCGAGATCGACTGGGCAGGCGAGCAGTTGCTGGAGATTCACTGCACCGTGCGCTGCGTGCATCGCACCGGTGTGGAGATGGAAGCGCTCACCGGCGCCAGCGTGGCGGCGCTGACGGTCTACGACATGTGCAAGGCGTTATCGCACGGCATGACGATCGGGCCGACCAAATTGGTGTCCAAGCGTGGCGGCAAGCGCGATATCGGAGTGGCGCAATGACTGCAACGGTGACGGTGTTGTATTTCGCCAGCCTGCGCGAAGCGGCCGGGATCGCCGATGAGCGTGTGCAATCCGGTGCGCCGGATCTGCGTGGCCTGTATGCCGAACTCGATGCGCGGCACGGCCTGCGCTGGACGCCTGCGCAGTTGCGCGTTGCCGTCGACGGCGCCTTCGCGCGCTGGGACGATGCGCTGCGCGATGGCAGCGAAGTGGTGTTCATTCCGCCAGTGTCGGGAGGTTGACCGTGAGCGATGACATCGTGTCCATCTTTGCGCTTTCCGATCTGCCATTGCCGGTGGAGCAGTTGCGTTCCGGCGCCGCGCATCCGCATGCCGGTGCGTTTGCCAGTTTCGAAGGCTGGGTGCGCAATCACAACGAAGGCCGTGGCGTTGCGGGGTTGCGCTACGAAGCCTACGCCGCGCTGGCGCAGGCCGAAGGTCAGCGTGTGCTCGATGAAGCGACGCGCCGGTTCGCCATCGTGCATGCGCACTGCGTGCATCGGGTCGGCGAGCTACAGATCGGCGACATGGCGGTCTGGGTGGGCGTCAGTGCGGCGCATCGCGGCGTCGCGTTCGACGCGTGCCGCTACATCATCGACGAGGTCAAGGCGCGCGTGCCGATCTGGAAGCACGAGCATTACCTGGAAGGCGACGCGGGCTGGTTGCATCCTGAATCGCCGTGACGTCCCGGTCGCAATGACGTGTGCAAGAGCGTACCCAAGATGATCTTGGACATGGCATAGGCCGCATCCGTCATGGATGCGGCTGAGTGCGGGCAACGGCATGCGCCTGTGGCATCGACCAGGTCGATCCAGCGCGTGCACAGACAAGTAGGGTGGTGTCCCCGCCGGTTGACCTCGGCGCCCGCATCAATCGATACCGTTGCTGCCTTCCGGCCCTGGCGGGATTTTCGATCTAGCGTCGCGAGGGACCGACGGGGCCACCATAAGACGTGGGCCACTGGCATGGTCCTGCGATTTGCGACAGTGGTGTCATTGCGCAAATCATGAAACTGGCGGAGAGAGGGGGATTCGAACCCCCGAAGCGCGGTTTAGACGCTTACACACTTTCCAGGCGTGCTCCTTCAACCACTCGGACACCTCTCCGTACCTGTACGACCGGGGTCTAACAGGGTCGCAAATTCTAGCGGTCGCCGGCCCGTACCACAAGCTGAATCTTTCCGGCGCAGTCGGTGAGACGGGCCGTGGCACAATATCGGCTCAGAACAAGCTGGTTGCCCGATGTCTTATCTCGTTCTTGCCCGCAAGTGGCGCCCGAAGCGTTTTGCCGAACTCGTGGGCCAGGAACACGTGGTCCGCGCGCTCACCAACGCGCTCGACAGCGGGCGCGTGCACCACGCGTTTTTGTTCACCGGCACGCGCGGCGTGGGCAAAACCACCATTGCGCGCATTTTCGCCAAGTCGCTGAACTGCGAGACCGGCACCAGTGCCGACCCGTGCGGCAGCTGCCCGGCCTGCCTGGACATCGATGCCGGCCGCTACATCGACCTGCTGGAAATCGACGCCGCGTCCAACACCGGCGTGGACGATGTGCGCGAGGTGATCGAGAACGCGCAGTACATGCCCTCGCGCGGCAAGTTCAAGGTCTACCTGATCGACGAAGTGCACATGCTCTCCAAGGCGGCATTCAACGCGCTGCTCAAAACCCTGGAAGAGCCGCCGGAACACGTGAAATTCTTGCTCGCCACCACCGACCCGCAGAAACTGCCGGTGACGGTGTTGTCGCGCTGCCTGCAGTTCAACCTCAAGCGCTTGGACGAGGACCAGATTCAGGGGCAGATGACCCGCATCCTGGCCGCCGAGGAGATCGAATCGGATCCGTCGGCGATCGTGCAGTTGTCCAAGGCGGCCGATGGCTCCCTGCGCGATGGCTTGTCGCTGCTGGATCAGGCGATCGCCTATGCCGGCGGTGCGCTGCGCGAGGATGTGGTGCGCACGATGCTTGGCACGGTAGACCGCACCCAGGTCGGGGCGATGCTGCAGTCGCTGGCCGACGGCGATGGCGCGCGCCTGCTGCAGGTGGTGGCCGCACTTGCGGAGTTTTCGCCGGACTGGGGTGGCGTGCTGGAAGCCCTGGCCGAGGCCTTGCACCGCGTGCAGGTGCAGCAGCTGGTGCCGTCGGTGGCGTTTGTCGGCGACGGCATCGACCCGACCCCGTTCGCGGCGCAGCTGCGGCCGGAAGTGGTGCAGCTGTGGTACCAGATGGCGCTCAACGGGCGCCGCGATCTGTATCTGGCGCCGAGCCCGCGCGCCGGTTTCGAGATGGCCGTGCTGCGCATGCTGGCGTTCCGCCCCGCTGCGGCGGTGCCGGCTGGAAGCAGCGACGATGGACGCGGCGCCAGCGCAGGCGGCGGTGCACGCGCGGCTGCTGTGGGCATGCAGGCGGCGGCACCAGTGACCGCTGCGGCTGCAGTGCCTGTCAGGCCGGTCGAGGTGGTTGAAGCGGCGTCGGGCGTGGGTGTTGCTACGGCGCCGGTAGCCACGGCAACTTCGGCGTCAATATCGGCACCGATAGCAACATCGGCACCAACACCAACACCAACGGCAGCACTAACGGCAGCATCAGCCGACGCAGCCTCGGCTCCGGTTGTGGTGCTTGCTGCGGCGGAGCCGTCGCTCGATGGTCGCTCGTCCGCTGCTGCGCGCACTGACGACACGCCGCCGTGGGCGGTGGACGATGCGCCGGTGCGCACGCATGCTGCGCCAGCGTCCGTGTCCGATACGGCGGTTGTGCTGGCACCCGAATCTGCAATGGCGTTGCCGCCGGAAGCCACTATTGCGGCGCCGATCATGGCGGTGCCCGAACGTGTGCCTGCGCTTGCTGCCGCCGCTGCTCCAGTGCCGGCAGAGACGGCTGCAGATGCGCTCTCTGCTGTGGCTGCGTCTGCCGAAGCTTCGCCAGCTTCAGCATCGCTATCCGCATCGGCGTCCAGCAACGATTCGAGCACGCTGATCGACGACAGCCGCATTGCCGACGCCGAACAATGGCTTGAGCTGGTCACGCGTAGCGGGTTGAACGGCCCGTCGCGTCAGCTCGCGGCCAATGCGGCGTTTATCGGCCATCGCGATGGCGTGCTGCGGCTGGCGCTGGCGCCGGGCTTCGAATATCTCAACTCCGAACGCTCCATCGCCAACCTGGCGCAGGCGCTGGCGCCGGTCCTCGGAGACACACCGCGCATCGTGATCGAAACCGGCAATGCCGATGTCGAGACCTTGCATGAGCGTGCCAACCGGCAGAAAGGCGAGCGCCAGAGCGCAGCCGAAACCGCCTTCATGAACGACCCGAATGTGCAGCAGCTGATCCAGCAGCAGGGCGCGCGGGTCGTTCCCGATTCCATCCGCCCTTACGACGAGTAACGATCATGCGTGGAAACATTGCCCAATTGATGCAGCAGGCGCAGAAGATGCAGGAAAACCTGCAGCGCGCCCAGGAAGAACTGGCCAAGCTGGAAGTCACCGGCACCGCCGGCGGCGGCATGGTCAGCGTGACGCTGACCGGCGCCAAGGAGTGCCGCAAGGTGCGGATCGACCCCAGCATCCTTTCCGACCAGGAAATGGCCGAAGACCTGATCGCCGCCGCCTTCAACGACGCCTCCAACAAGATCGATGCCGAATCCAAGGACCGCATGGGTTCGGCTACCGCCGGCATGCAGCTGCCGCCGGGCATGAAGTTGCCGTTCTAAGAGGCGGGGAATCGGGAGTGGGGAATCGGGAATCGTAAGGCCGAGATTGTCTTTAGCTTTTGCGATTCCCCAATCCCGATTCCCGATTCCCGACCCAATGTCCTCCTTACTCGAACAATTGATCGAAGCCTTCCGGGTGTTACCGGGCGTGGGCCAGAAATCGGCGCAGCGTATGGCCTATCACGTGCTCGAGCGCGAGCGCGAGGGTGGGCGGCGTCTGGCGACGGCGCTTGCCAGTGCGGTGGAAAAGGTCGGCCATTGCGTGCAATGCCGCGACTTCACCGAGGCGGAAATCTGCCCGATCTGTGCCAACGCCAGTCGCGACCGGCAGCAGCTGTGCGTGGTGGAATCACCGGCCGATCGCTTGGCGATCGAGCACGCTACCGGCTATCGCGGGGTGTATTTCATTCTGCAGGGACGGCTGTCGCCGCTGGACGGCATCGGCCCGCGCGAGCTGGGGCTGGACCAACTCGGCGAACGCCTGGCCGCCGGTGAAATCACTGAGATGATCATCGCCACCAACGCCACCGTGGAGGGCGAGGCCACCGCGCATTACCTGGCGCAGTTGGCGCGCCAGCATGGCGTGCGCCCCAGCCGGCTCGCGCAAGGCATGCCGCTGGGCGGCGAACTGGAATATGTGGATCGCGGCACGCTGTCGCACGCCTTCGGCACCCGCAGTGAGGTGGTCTGAGGGCTGGGATTGGTGAGTCGGGATTTGGGATTGGTCAAAGCGGTTTGGCTGTGCGCTTCAGATTCTACGAAGCCCGAATCATCAATCTCGAATCTCGAATCACCAGCCGGCTGACCGCTGGGAGCATCCAGCTACCGCGTTGATGAAAGCGATGGAGGCGCCGCTCCTCTAAAACAGCTCATTGCTGCTGGGCACGGGTCGAGGCTGCACAAAAGCTGCCAGACCACGCGCGCGGTAAGCTCTTACCAATCCCAAATGGCCAATCCCTAATCCCCGCCATGTCCGACACCATCTTCAGCAAGATCATCCGTCGCGAAATCCCGGCCACCATCGTTTACGAAGACGACGAGGTGCTGGGCTTCGAAGACATCGCGCCGCAGGCGCCGGTACATGTGCTCTTCATTCCCAAGCTGCACGCCATTTCCACGCTGGACGACGTCTCGCCGGAGCAGGCGTTGCTGGTCGGCAAGTTGGCGCTCGCCGCTGCCGCGTACGCACGTGAGCAGGGCCTGGCGCAGGACGGCTATCGCATCGTGATGAATTGCCGCGAGCATGCCGGGCAGACGGTGTTCCACATCCATCTGCATCTGCTGGCCGGTGCACCGCTGGGTCGCTTCGGCACGCCCTGACGGAAGCGCTGGGCGTTGCCATCGCTGTGACCGAACAGATTCTCCCGCGGAAAGGGCTGGCAAGGGTTGGGCATGGCCGATCGCCAGTGCTGCGGTTGCGAGCCGATGTACACAAGCAGGCGCTCATATCAGCCGCGCAGTCGCGGCTCCAGTAGGGCTTGTAGCGCCCGCGCAGCGCCGGGGCTGGCGAAATGGCGAAATCAGGATCCAGCAGAAACGCGCTAATACCGGCCGCTTACCCACACAAACAAACTTGCCCGCATAAATAAAAACGCCGCTCCTTCAAGAGCGGCGTTTTGGATCACAGCGGACTCAGCGGGCGCTTACCACCAGCCGCGGCCCCAGCCCCAACCGCCGCCCCAGCGCGGACCCCACGGGTCGCCCCAGGGACCATACGGGTATGCCGGAATCACGTCGACGTCGCGCACTTCCGGCCACAGGTAGACCACGTCCGCCGCCACCTTGGGCAGCTTGTAGTCGTACTCGCCGATCTTGGTGGTCTCATAGCCTTCGATCTTGCCGATGAAGGTGACTTCGCGGCCTGGCTCGAACACTGCCGGGTCATAGAAGCCCGAGCGGCAGGCCAGGAAACGGCCATCGCTGGCGTCCACGGCATTGCGGTCCGGACGGCCGCTGGCGTTGAGCGGGCGCGAAATCAACTCGAAGCAGGTCTGGCCCTGGCTCGGCTTGGTCTGGATGATCTTGCCGCCCCAGCGCACCGAAGTGCCGAGCTGCGCGCTGGCAGTGGAATCGCTCGGGCTGACCGTGGGGAACTGGCCCTGCAGCGGCTTGGGCGCGGTGGCGCAGGCTGCGAGCCCGAGCACAGCGACAATGGGAAAAAGAAAGCGGGTACTCATGAGGAAACTCCGGTTCGCGGGCGATGCTGCTGCAGATCTTTAAGGAGTGAGGCGCTGTCCGAATCAGCGCCAGCGTAGCGCGCGGCAGCGAAACGTTGGCTGAGTGCCAACAGTGGTGTGTCGGGGTGGGTGCGGGCGACGCGTTGCGCCCAGACAATAGCCGGTTCGTGCGGTTCGCGGGCAAGGCCCAGCTTGGCGTAGCGCCGGCTCAGCCGATGCCAGGCACGCAGCAGTGGGTCGCGTTCGCGTTCGCCGCGCGCCAGCAACCAGCTCATCCACGCCAGCGCGCTGACCGCGAATACGCCGAAGATGGTGGCCAGTTGGGTGGGCTCCAGGCGGTCGATACCGAACGGCTGCAGCAGCCGTTGTTGGCGGTCGGCATTGAAGGACAGCACCAGATCGTTCCAGCCGCGCCGCAGCCAATCGCTGACCTGGCCCAGGCCGGCCCAGGTGCCGAGCTGGGCGAAGTTGTTGCCACCGGTTTGCAGACGATCTTCCAGCGTGTCGTAGATGCGTTCCGGCGCCACGGCGGCCGTGGGGTCCACACGCACCCAGCCGCGGCCGGCCAGCCACACTTCGGTCCATGCATGCGCATCCATGCGGCGCACCACCCAGTAGTTGCCCAGCCGGTTGTAGGTGCCGCCGGCATAGCCGGTCACCACGCGTGCGGGGATGCCGGCCGCGCGCATCAGCACCACGAACGAGGAGCTGAAGTGCTCGCAAAACCCGGCTTTCTGCTGGAACAGGAACTCATCCACGCTGTTGCGGCCAAGCAGTGGCGTATCCAGCGTGTAGGCGAATTCGCGGGTGATCCATCCCAGTGCGCGCTGCACGACGGCATCGTCGTTGTTGCCGGCTTCGGCCCGCCATTGCCTGGCAAGCGCAACGGTGCGCGGATTGAAGCCAGGCGGCAGTGCGAGTGCGCGCTTGCGCAACTGATCGGGCAGGTCGGTATCGAAACGTGCCGGTGGCGCCGATTGCAACTCCCAACGGGTCAGTGCGCTCAATGGTCGCTGCGCGAACAGTTCGTAATCGGGCGACAGCTCGGCGTCGGCCACGCCCTGGGTCGGCAGGTCCAGCGACACCAGCTGGCGACGGTCGGTGGGCTCGTAATCCAGTCGATAACGATAGGTCTGCGGGCCGGGCGTGACCGACGCGGGTTGGCCGCGACCAGTCCAGCGCGCGCGCTGCCAGGTGCGGCCGTCGAAATCCCACATCACCGGCCCGCGCCAGTAACGCTGTTGCGGCGGTGGCGCCTTGCCGGTGAATTGCACGCGCAGCGCCGGGCTGTCGTCGGCCATCAGGTCGATCCATTCGCCCGGCGACATGTTGTCCGACAGGCCCGTCCGCGACAGCGCGCGCTCGGGCACGCCCCACAGCGGCGAACTCAGACGCGGCAGCAACCAGAAGGTCGCCAGTGCCAGCGGCACCCCGATGGCCACCAGCTTGCCGATCCCGCGCAACTGCAGGCGCAGCGCAGGTGTGTGGGTGCGATGCTCTTCGTCGGCCAGCCGCTGCATGCTGAGCAAGGCGCTGACCACCGCCAGCAGCGCCAGGCCCATCGTGGCAGGCCCCTGGTCGAGCAGGAATGCCGCAAACGGCGCGAACAAGGCAAAGCCGAGCAGGCTGCGCGCATCGCGCAGGGTGCGCAGTTCGGAAGCCTTGATGGCCAGCATCGCGGCAAGCACCGCACACCCGGTATCGCGGCCGAAGCGCATGCCGATCTGCCAGTACACCGCCGCCAGCATTGCGATCACCAGCAATACCCGCACCGGTGCCATCACGGTGCCGCGCCAGCTCAGCACGCCGACCAGGACCGCGGCCACCGCAATGGTGGCGGCGAGCAGGCCGGGCAGCTGCAGCAGCAACGGCGCCAGCGCCAGCCAACTGGTGGCCAGCACCCAGCCGCGGCTGGCCTGGCTGATCGGAAGCGACGGCTCAGTCATGCGGAAGCAGCGCCAGGGCGCGTAGACAGAGGTGTTGGTGGGACGGGCCTTGCGCAGGCCCCAGCGGCGGCTGGCCCGGCAACAGCAGGCGGTAACGCCGCCCGTCGCGCTCGGCCAGATTGACCCAGCGGGCAAGCCGCGCGATGCGGCGTTCGTACGGCAGCGCGTTGAGCGTGCGCCAGTCCAGCGTCACTTCGATGCCGAGGGGCTGTTCGTATTCGCGCACCAGCAAGGTGTCGCGACGCGCCGAATGCTTCCAGGAAATCGTACGTGGCGCATCGCCGGCGCGGTACGGGCGCAGCTGATGCAGTTCCTCGCCTTGCGCGTGCAGGCGGGTCTGGTTGGGCGAACCGGCGCCGTCGGGCAGCGTGGGGCCGTGGTCTTCGGGTTTGGGATAGGCCAGCAGCGGAGTTTCTGGCCACACCCACGACCAGGCCCGCACCAGGCCCAGCGGCTGCGTGCTCGACAGCCGGATGCGTTCGATGTCCTGCCAGCCGCGCTGCGTGGTGGGCACGAGCAGATCGACGTCGGCCATCTCGTGCTCGACCAGCGAACAGAAACCGCTGCTTTGCAGGTGGTCCAGCCGCAGCCCGCGCCGCACGCGGGTATCGCGACGTGCCAGCGACACCCGCATGCGCAGCGGCTCGCCGGCCACCACCGGCTCGGCCGAGACCGCTTCGATGCGCAGCGCCGACAACTGCAGATGCGCCATGATGCTGCTGGCGATCCCGGCGGTGGCCAGCAGCAGGGCTAGCAGCAAGGCCGGGTTGTTGTTGTAGTTCAACGCGCCCATCAGCATCGCCAGCAGCAAGCCGGTGATGAACAACCCGAAGCGGGTCGGCAACACATAGATACGCCGCCGATCCAGCACGATCGGCAACGCTTCCGCTCCCCGCGGACGGGCCAGCAGGCTGAGCCGGCGGCCGATGCCGCGCAAGGGTGCACGCACGTGTGTCAGTCCACCGGCACGCTGTGCAGCAGCGCCTTGGCCAGCGCCGGCCCGGAGGACGATTCTGCTTCCGGCACCAGTCGATGCCCGGCCACGGCCACGAACAGCGCCTGCACGTCTTCCGGCAGCACATGCTCGCGTCCGAGCAACAGCGCATACGCCTTGGCGGCGCGCAGCAGCGCGATGCCGGCGCGCGGCGACAGGCCAACCCGCACGCCGGCATGCTGGCGACTACGCAGCAGCAGCGCCTGCACGTAGCCGATCAACGCATCGCTGCTGTGGATCTGGCTGACCACCGCACGCAGCGCGACCACGTCGGTATCGCTGAGCTGCGGTGCGGCCTGGGCGATCAGTTCGCGCCGGTCCACCCCGGACAGGAGCGCGCGCTCGGCATCGGCGCTGGGGTAGCCCAGGCTGAGCCGCAACAGAAAGCGATCCAGCTGCGAGTCCGGCAACGGAAACGTGCCGGACAGGTCGACCGGATTCTGCGTGGCGATCACAAAGAACGGCTCGGGCAAGGCGTGGGTCACACCATCCAGGGTGACCTGTTGCTCGGCCATGGCTTCCAGCAACGAGCTCTGCGTACGCGGCGGGGCGCGATTGATCTCGTCGGCCAGCAGCACATGGGTGAACACCGGGCCGGGGTGGAACTGGAACTGGCGCGAGGCCGCGTCGTACACCGACACGCCCAGCACATCGGCCGGCAACAGATCGGAGGTGAACTGCACGCGCTGGAAGCCCAATCCCAGGCTGGAAGCCATCGCATGGGCGAGGGTGGTCTTGCCCAGGCCGGGCAGGTCTTCGATCAGCAGATGTCCGCCGGACAGGAGTGCCACGAACGCCAGCCGCACTTCCTGCGCCTTGCCCAACAACAGCGAATTGACCTGGTCTTGCGCGCGCCGCAGCGATTGACGCAGCGCATCGGTTAGCATTTCCGTGGAACGCAGCGGTGTCGACATCACAATTCCGTAGGTGAAAAGAAGAGTGCACAGGGCAATGCAGGGGGACCAACGGGCACATCGCACCTTCGTGATCCTGTGGACACTGGCGACGGCCGTCAAGCTGTTGATTGCCGCACGGCTGCCGCTGTTCGTGGACGAAGCGTTTTATTGGCAGGAAGGCCAGCACCTGGCTGCGGCGTATTCGGATCTGCCGGGGCTGACTGCCTGGCTGGCGCGCCTGGGTGTGGAAGTTGGCGGGCACCATCTGCTGGCGCTGCGGCTGCCGTTTCTGGCCATCGCCGCGCTGCTGCCGTGGCTGGTTGCGCACATCGCCACGCGCTGGTTCGGCTCCACCCTGGGCTGGCAGGCCGGCAGCCTGACGCTGTTGATGCCGCTGTCGGCCACGCTGGGCATGCTGGCGGTGCCCGACGTGCCGATGGCTTTGGCAGCGGTGCTGTGCATGGATGCCGGCGCGCGCCTGCTGCGCGAGGTCGATGCCACCAGCGCGCTGGAGCTGGCGATCGGTCTGGCGATCGGTGCACTCAGCCACTACCGCTTCGTGGGTGTGATCGGCGTTGGCTGCATCGCGTTGCTGTGCATTCCGCAGGGGCGCGCGGTGCTGCGCGACCCGCGCATCTGGCTGGCGCTGACGGTGGGCGCGGTGAGCTGGCTACCGCTGCTGTTCTGGAATACCGACCACGACGAGGCCGGGCTGCGCTTTCAATTGGTCGACCGGCATCCGTGGCGGTTCCAGGTCGGCGGGCTGTGGTTCCTGTTGATCCAGACGGTGGCGGTGACGCCGTTGCTGGCCTGGGCCATGGTCAAGGTGAGCCTGGCCGGGACGCGCTCCGGCGGCGGGTCGCGTGCGCAATGGCGGTACTTCGGGTTGCTGGGCGGCATCTCGACCGTGGCGATCTTCGTGCTCGGCTTCTTCAGCGATGCCGAACGCATCAGTTTCCATTGGCCGCTGCCCGGCTATCTTGCGTTGCTGGTGGCGGTGCCGGTGATCCTGTTGCGTTGGCCGCTTCCGCTGCGCCGTGCTGCATGGTTGCTTGCGCTGCTCGGCACGCTGGGGGCGTACGGCTATTACCTGGCGGTGTCGGTGCCGTCGATCCGCGCGCATGCGGCCGGCGAAAAATACTATCCACGCAATTTCGCCGGCTGGAACGATCTGGCGCGTGCGGTCAAACGTCAGCTGGCGCAGATGCCACCGGGCACGCGCGTGCTGGCCGAAAACTTCAAGGTGGGCGCCGAACTAGGTTTTCAGTTGCACGATGCGCAGATCGAGGTCTTGCGTGCCGACTTGAACGACAAGCACGGGCGCAGCGCGCAGTTGCAGCAATGGGGCCTGCTCAGCGATGGACGCCGGGATGGCCCGCGTCTGCTGGTGCTGTCGCCCAGCGATCAGCGCTACCGCGACCTGCTCAAACGCTATCACGCCATCTGCGAGATGGTCGGGCCGTTGCCACCGCCTACGGTGGTGTCCACCGATCACGGGTATCAACGTTTTCTGCTGTTCGCACTGCCGGCGCAACGCGCGCCCGGGCCGTGCATCGCCCCGGCGATGGCCTGGATCGATACGCCGCTACCGGATGTGCGCGTGGCGGGCCAGGTCCAGGTGCGCGGGTGGGCGTTCAAGGACGGCATCGGCCTGGCCGATGTGGAGTTGCTGCTCGATGGGCGCCCGGTCGCGCAGGTCGCCTACGGCAGCCCGAT
The DNA here is from genome assembly GCF_041475665.2 of Xanthomonas sp. NCPPB 4467. Classification (NCBI taxonomy): domain Bacteria; kingdom Pseudomonadati; phylum Pseudomonadota; class Gammaproteobacteria; order Lysobacterales; family Lysobacteraceae; genus Xanthomonas; species Xanthomonas sp. NCPPB 4467. The sequence goes on from NZ_CM191260.1 coordinate 1,400,021, forward strand.
GGACGTCCGCCCGTACTGGAAGATTTCCACCGACCCGCAGCACCCCAACGTCGGCTTCTCCGCCACGCTCGACACGCACGCGCTGCCATCCGGCACGCATTGGTTGGGCCTGCGCCTGCACGGCCGCGACGGCAGCGTCGAGGATTGGTCTGAGCAGCCTGTCACCGTTTCCGCACCTTAGATCACGCAATGACCGACGCCCTGCCCGCTGCCCATCCCGCACATCTGTCCGGGTTTCGAATTGCCGTGCTGGTGCCATGCCACAACGAGGCGGCAACCGTTGCCGACGTGGTCGGCGATTTCGCTGCGGCATTGCCGGGAGCGATCATCCATGTGCTGGACAACAATTCCAGCGACGCCACCGCATCGAGCGCGGCGGCGGCGGGCGCGCAGGTATGCCGCGTTGCGTTGCAAGGCAAGGGCAATGTGGTGCGGCGTGGATTTGCCGATGTCGAAGCCGATATCTATGTGCTGGTGGATGGCGATGCGACGTACGACGCGGCTGCCGCACCGGCACTGGTGCGCAAGCTCATCGACGAACGGCTGGACATGGTGGTCGGCGCGCGACGCGATCAACAGCAGGCCGCGTATCGGCCAGGGCACCGGCTCGGCAATGTCCTGCTGACGCGCTGCGCGGGGTTGCTGTTCGGGCGCAGTTTCGACGACATGTTGTCCGGATACCGGGTGTTTTCGCGGCGCTACGTCAAATCGTTTGCGGCGCATGCGCAGGGGTTCGAGACCGAAACCGAGCTGGCCGTGCATGCCTTGCAGTTGCGCATGCCGGTGGCCGAGGTCGAAACGGCCTATGGCGTGCGCCCGGAAGGGTCGCAAAGCAAGTTGAATACCTGGCGCGACGGCTGGCGCATCCTCACCACCATTGCAAAATTGTTCAAGGCCGAGCGGCCGTTGTTGTTCTTCTCGATCGGGTTTGCGCTCAGCGCCGCGCTGTCGATCGTGCTGGCGATCCCTTTGTTCGAGACCTATCTGCAAACCGGGTTGGTGCCGCGCTTTCCGACCGCGATCCTGTGCGTGGCGCTGATGCTGCTTGGGTTTCTGTTGCTGGCCTGCGGGCTGATCCTGGATACGGTCACGCGTGGACGCGTTGAAGCCAAACATCTGGCGTATCTCGCCGAGCCGGGCGTGGGCAATCGTGTGACCGCCTCGCATGACAAGGAAGCGCGTTGATGACATCGATGAGCATGTCGAAGTGGACGACGCTTCGGCAGCGTGTGTTGCGCTGGGCGGATGGCCGGTTCGGCTTTCATTCGCAGCGCCAGGTCATCACTGCGGTGATTGCCGTGCCGCTGCTCGCTGCGCTGTTTTCGCTCGGTCTTGGCCAGGATGCCAATTGGGATTTGCGCAATTACCACCTGTACATCGGTGATGCGTGGATCCACAACCGTCTGGGCGTGGATCTGGCGCCGGCGCAGATGCAGAGCTACTTCAGTCCGCTGCTCGATAGCCTGCATGCCTGGTTGATATTGCATCTGCCCGGGCCGTTGATCGGGGCGTTATTGGGCGCGCTGCATGCCGTGGTGTTCATGCCGGTGGCAGCCGTGGCGTGGCGTGTCCTGTCCAAGGAATCGCAACGCGCGCAGTGGGCCCCGCTCTTCGCGCTGGCCGGCATGTGCAGTGCGGTGTTCCTGTCCGAACTGGGCAACACCATGGGCGATACCGCCAGCGCGATCCCGGTGCTGGCGTCGTTGGCGGTCGTGCTGTTGGCGCAGGCCAACGCGCGGCAGGACCGACGTGTCACGCGGTTATGGGTTATCGCCGGCGCGCTGATCGGTCTGGCGATCGCGCTCAAGCTCACCAATGCGCTGTACGCGTTGGCGCTGGCGCCGGCGGTGCTTTGCGACGGTGGACGCATGCGCTCACGGGTTCTGGGGTTGGGCGTGCTTGCCGGTGTCGCCGTGCTGGTCTTGCTGCTCGTGGCCGGGCCTTGGTACTGGCAGGTCTGGCAACACCTGGGCAATCCGCTGTTTCCGCAATTCAATGGCGTGTTCAAGTCGCCGCTGGCTCAGCCGGTGTCGATTGCGGATGTTCGATGGCTGCCGCGCAGCATCGGCGAACACCTGATCTGGCCGCTGCTGTTTACGCTCAAACCGCAACGCATCGGCGATCTCGGTCTGGTGCAGGCGGGGTGGGCGGTGTTGTATGCGGTCGCGCTGATGGCCGCGGGACGCACCGTGCTGCGTCGTCGCGTGCCCGCAACGAATCGCGATCGCGCAGCGGTTGTGCTGTTGGTGTTCTTCGGTATTGCCTACGCGCTGTGGCAAGCGGTCTTCAGTATCCACCGCTATCTGTTGGTACTGGAGCTGCTTGCGCCATTGGCGCTGTGGGTCGTGTGCCGGCGCGCCTTCGCGGTGAATGCAGATCGCAAGGCTGGGTGGTTGATCGGTGCGTGTGCGCTGGTTGCGGTGGTTGGATGGAAGGACTGGGGGCATGAGGCATGGGCGCGCGACAGTTTTCAGGTCGAGCAACCAGCGCTTGCCGATCCTGCGGCATCCACGGTGCTGCTGGTCGGCGACGAGCCGCAGTCCTGGCGTGTGCCGCTGCTGCCGCAGCAGGCGCGCTATATCGGGGTTGCGACCAATCTCTCCGAGACCGATCAGTACCGCGCCCGGGTCAAGGCCTTGATCGCCGAGCGGCCGCAGCTGTACGCGATGTTGGGTGCGACACGCGACAAGCAGCAATTGCGGATTGATCGCATGAACGGCTGGGCGCGGCAGTTTGCCTGGGACATCCAGCCTCGGTGCACGCGGTTGCGCTGGTTGATCGCGCGCGGTCTGCGTGCGGAGCTGGAAGTGTCGCCGGGGCGCTGCGTGCTGCAGGTTTCCAAGGGCAAAGCGCTGGATATCGCCGCTGCAGATCGTGCGGTGCGCGAGTCTGCGCAGCAGCGCCTGGCTGCGTATGGGCTGACCCTGGATCCGTCACATTGCCGCACCTTGTCCTCGCATGTCGGACAAGCCCAATACCCCTACCAGTTCTGCGAGCTCGCTCGCCCGCAGTAGTGCAAGCGGCCAGGCGTTGTGCGGCCGGGCAGCTGTGTATGGTCATGCGCGGCTTCAGTGGCCGCTTCAGCACCCTCGTGGTTGTATGTCTGTACTGTCACGGCCGACTTTCGATCGATGCGCCTGAACAGCGTCGCCGCACTCGAATCGGGCCTCACGGAATCGTAAACCCGGCCTGCCTTAACAGCCGCGCCAGCGCGATCAGCGGCAGGCCAACCAGCGCGGTGGGGTCGTCCGAGCGAATCGCATCGAACAGGCTGATGCCCAGGCCCTCGCATTTGAAGCTGCCGGCGCAATCCAGCGCGGGCTCGGCGGCCAGGTAGCGTTCGATCTCCACCGGTGTCAGTGGGCGCAGCTGTACCTCGGTCACGTCCAGCGCGTGCAGGTGCTGGTCGGGGCCGATCAGGCTGACGGCGGTGTGGAAGCGCACCACGCGCCCGGACATGGCGCCTAGCTGCGCGCGTGCCTGGTCCAGGGTTCCCGGTTTGCCCAGGGCACGCCCGTCCAGATCGGCGACCTGGTCCGAGCCGATGACCCAAGCGTCGGGCGCATGCGCGGCCACTGCGGCGGCCTTTTCGGCAGCCAGGCGGCTGGCGAGCGCGCTCGGCGCCTCGCCCGGCAGCGCCTGCTCTTCGACCTCCGGGCGGGCGGTGGCGAAGTCCAGTCGCAGGCGGCCGAGCAGCTCGCGCCGGTAGACGGAGGTAGAGGCAAGGATCAGGCGTGGCATCATGAACGTCGAAAGAGGCGGGCACGGGAGTCTGCCAGCCCGCGCGCCGCGCGGCACATGTGAATGGGTGCATTTGACATGGCTACTGCGGGTCTTTAACATTCTGCGGCTTATGTCCGCGAACGTACCCGAAATGCTGGATGCTTGGCGGATGGTCGCAGCGCGCAGGCGCTTCGATGGCCGCATCCCGCTCTCTGCGATGACCCGTTTGCAGGGGAGCCTTGTCGATACCGATGGCGAATGTGTTTATTCGCTCCAGTTCGATCAGGACGATCTGCTCAAGGTCGCCTATGTCGAACTCAGCATCGATGTCGAGCTGCCGCTGGCTTGCCAGCGCACCTTGCAGCGTTTTCTGTACCCGGTGCAGATCAGCCAGCGCCTTGGCCTGATCCGCAACGAGGACGAAGAGGCGGCATTGCCGCCAGATTACGAAGCCTTGCTGGTGCCCGACGACGGCATGCTGCGGGCGACGGATCTGGTGGAGGACGAACTGGTGCTGTCGGTACCGGTGGTGCCGATGGCGCCGGGCAGCGAAGCCGTCGAGGCTGAGTGGGTGCCGAGCCAGGAAGAGCAAGACAAGGCCAGTCCGTTCGCGGCGCTGGCAGCGTTGAAGAAACAGTAACCGCCGCTGTTAAGGGCGGAAAGACAGGTCGACGCGGGCGTAGAGCGTGCTGTTCGACTCAACAGACAAGTTATCGAACTAAAGTTGGAGCAATCCCATGGCTGTGCAGAAATCCCGTGTCACCCCGTCGCGTCGCGGCCAGCGTCGTTCGCACGATGCCCTCACCGCCAAGCAGCTGTCGACCGACCCGACCAGCGGCGAGATCCATCTGCGCCACCACATCACCGCTGACGGTTACTACCGTGGCAAGAAGGTGATCGCGACCAAGTCGTCGGCCGTCCAAGAAGATTGATCCGTGGCGCCCGCCGCAGTTTTGTTGGCGGGTGACCCTCGATACTTCCGGAGCCGCCAATCACCGCGGCTCTTGCACCAGGAAACAGCATGAGCAAGCGGATCTATTCCAGAATCGCGGGCACGGGTAGCTATTTGCCCGAAAAGGTGTTGACCAACGACGACATGTCCAAGATCGTCGACACCAGCGATGAATGGATCTTCTCGCGTACTGGTATCCGTGAACGTCATATCGTCGCCGACGACCAGACCACCAGCGATCTGGCGTACTTCGCCTCGCTGAAGGCGATGGAAGCGGCCGGCGTCACCGCCGACGAGATCGACCTGATCGTCATCGGCACCACCACGCCCGACCTGATCTTCCCGTCCACGGCCTGCCTGCTGCAGGCGCGTCTGGGCAACATCGGTTGCGGCGCGATGGACGTCAACGCCGCCTGCTCGGGCTTTGTCTACGCGCTCAGCGTGGCCGACAAGTTCGTGCGCAGCGGCGATGCCAAGACCGTGCTGGTGGTGGGTGCGGAGACGCTGACTCGTATCGTCGACTGGACCGACCGCACCACCTGCGTGCTGTTCGGCGACGGTGCTGGCGCGGTGATCCTCAAGGCCGACGAAGAGACCGGCATCCTCAGCACCCATCTGCATGCCGACGGCAGCAAGAAAGAGCTGCTGTGGGACCCGGTGGGCGTGTCGGTCGGTTTCGGCGAAGGCAAGAATGGCGGCGGCGCGTTGCTGATGAAAGGCAACGACGTCTTCAAATATGCAGTCAAAGCGCTGGATTCGGTGGTCGATGAGACCCTGGCCGCCAACGGCTACGACAAGCACGACCTGGATTGGCTGATCCCGCATCAGGCCAATTTGCGCATCATCGAAGCCACCGCCAAGCGGCTGGATCTGCCGATGGAGCAGGTGATCGTCACCGTGGATCGCCACGGCAACACTTCGTCGGCCTCGGTGCCGCTGGCGCTGGACGAAGCGGTCCGCTCGGGTCGCGTGCAGCGTGGCCAATTGCTGCTGCTGGAAGCGTTCGGTGGTGGATTTACCTGGGGCTCGGCGCTGCTGCGCTACTGAGTTACGCAGGCCCTGCCACCTCGACGGTGGACAGGGTCTGACGCTGTCAGGGCGATGCGTCCTGCAGAAACGAACTCAAACACGCTGTGATCGCTGGACCGTGCTCCGGCGTAAGCCTTATTGCCGCTGCAATTGGCCGGTCTCGCTCGGTCTCTTCATCTCTTTGCATGCTGCTGGGGCCTGGGTGCCGTGCGCCCCGTGTTGCGCCGTGGCGGCAATTCCGCGCGCGGTCCTGCGTGTGTAGCGGATCGGCGAGTTGCATGCGGATGCGGTCAATAGTCCGCGAGTTTGCTTGGCTGCGACCAAATCGAGCTGATTCTGAGCGACAACGCTCGCTTGTTTTGAGGTAGCCCTGTGCTGCCGATTTGCCTACGCGCCGCCATCGTTGCGGCACTCTACACGCGCCCTGCCACGCGCCAGCCAGTCTTTTCCTTGGTGGGTGCGTTCGCTCCGGCTTCGGTATTGGCCGTATGCATTTGAAGGTTTATCGGCGGCCACATTGGCCGGTTGCAGCGGTTCTTTCAGCCCGGCCGAGTCCTGTCGCAAACTCTGCTGCATACGCGGCAGTACAGACGCTAGGGCGATTTCGCACGTATCATCCCGGCTCGATTTTTGCTGGCAGCCGCGCGTGACCGAATCCACTCTCGCCTTCGTCTTCCCCGGCCAGGGCTCGCAGTCCCTGGGGATGCTGGCCGAACTGTCCGAACTGCATCCGCAGGTTCGCGAAACGTTTGCCGAAGCCTCCGAAGGCGCCGGTGTCGACTTGTGGGCGCTGTCCCAGGGCGGCCCGGAAGAGATGCTCAACCGCACCGAGTACACCCAGCCGGCGCTGCTGGCGGCGGGGGTGGCGGTGTGGCGGCTGTGGACTGCGCAGCGTGGTGCGCGTCCGGCCTTGCTTGCTGGGCACAGCCTGGGCGAATACACCGCGCTGGTGGCCTCTGGTGCCTTGTCGCTGCATGACGGTGCGCACCTGGTACGGCTGCGCGGACAATTCATGCAGGCCGCAGCGCCGGCGGGTGTCGGTGCGATGGCCGCCGTGTTGGGCGCCGACGACGCCCTGGTGTTGGAAGTCTGCGCCGAGGCGGCAGGCAGCCAGGTGGTGGTGCCGGCCAACTTCAATTCGCCCGGGCAGATCGTGATTGGCGGCGATGCGGCGGCGGTGGATCGTGCGCTGGCCTTGCTGGCCGAGCGCGGCGTGCGCAAGGCGGTCAAGCTGGCGGTGAGCGTGCCGTCGCACACGCCGCTGATGCGCGATGCGGCCAATCAGCTCGGCGAAGCGATGGCCGGGTTGAGCTGGCAGACGCCGCAGATTCCGGTGGTGCAGAACGTCGATGCGCGCGTGCACGAGGGCAGCGCGGCGATTCGCCAGGCCCTGGTCGAGCAGTTGTACCTACCGGTGCAGTGGACCGGCTGCGTGCAGGCGCTGGCGGCCCATGACATCACCAAGATCGCCGAATGCGGCCCGGGCAAGGTGTTGAGCGGGCTGATCAAGCGCATCGACAAGAGCCTGGACGCCCGCCCGTTGGCCACGCCAGCCGATTACGCCGGCGCGCTCGACGCGTGGGCGCACTGATCCGACGCACATGCCGGTGCTACCGGCATCCCTCGACGCTCGCGGCACTGATCGCAGCGTCCCCCTTCGAGGAACAGTAGTCATGAGCAAGCCTCTGCAGGGCGAAATTGCCCTGGTCACCGGCGCCAGTCGCGGCATCGGCGCGGCCATTGCCGACACCTTGGCCGCCCAGGGCGCCACCGTCATCGGTACCGCTACCTCGGCCTCCGGCGCCACGGCCATCGGCGAGCGGCTGGCGGCCCACGGCAGCCACGGTCGCGAACTCAACGTCACCGATGCGGCGGCGGTCGATGGCCTGATCGAGGCGATCGGCAAGGAATTCGGCGCCATCTCGATTCTGGTCAACAACGCCGGCATCACCCGCGACAACCTGTTGATGCGGATGAAGGACGACGATTGGCAAGCCATCATCGACACCAATCTGACCAGCGTGTTCCGTACGTCCAAGGCGGTGATGCGCGGCATGATGAAGGCGCGCAAGGGCCGCATCGTCAATATCGCCTCGGTGGTCGGGGTGACCGGCAATCCGGGCCAGACCAACTACGCCGCAGCCAAGGCCGGCATCATCGCGTTCTCCAAGTCGCTGGCCAAGGAAATCGGTTCGCGCGGGATTACCGTGAATGTGGTGGCGCCCGGTTTCATCGATACCGATATGACCAAGGCGTTGCCGGAGGAGGCCAAGGCCGCCTTGCTGCAGCAGATCGCGCTCGGTCACCTGGGCGCGCCGGAGGACATCGCCAACGCGGTGGCGTTCCTGGCCGGCCCGACCGCCCGCTATATCACCGGCGAGACCCTGCACGTCAACGGTGGCATGTACATGCCGTGAGCGTGCGCCGCCGGGAGGCGCTAAGTGGCTGATCGGCCGGGACTTGTGATGCAATGCAAGGCTCGGGCGCTTCCACTACACTATCCAACGCGGCCATCGCAGCGGCGATGGCGTTTTTTTCGTACCACCACTACTCCAGCTGGAGCGATATCCCCAATGAGCACCATCGAAGAACGCGTCAAGAAAATCGTCGTCGAACAACTCGGCGTCAAGGAAGAGGAAGTCACCACCAGCGCATCGTTCGTCGATGACCTGGGTGCCGACTCGCTGGACACCGTCGAGCTGGTGATGGCGCTGGAAGAAGAGTTCGAGTGCGAGATCCCGGACGAAGAGGCCGAGAAGATCACCTCGGTCCAGCAGGCGATCGACTACGTCAAGGCTCACGTCAAGAGCTGATGCGTTGTTCCTGACTGCGGTGGCGTGCATTGCGCCGCTACTGCGTCAGACATTCCATGGGGCCGCTGATGCGGCCCTGTGTTTTTCAAGTGTCACCCGCAAACCGCAAGCACCGTCCGTTCCGTGGTGAGGAGATCTGCAATGAGTCGTCGTGTTGTCGTTACCGGCATGGGCATGGTGTCGCCGCTGGGCAATGATCTGGCCAGCAGCTGGGATGGGATCATCCACGGGCGCTCAGGCATTGGCCCGATCACGCAGATCGATGCCTCGCAGTTCACCACCAAGATCGCTGGCGAAATCAAGAATTTCGACCCCACGCTTTTTGTGTCCGCCAAGGACGTCAAAAAGATGGATTCGTTCATCCACTACGGTGTCGGCGCCTCGTTCATGGCGCTGGACGATTCCGGCTTGGTCATCGACGAAAGCAATGCCGAACGCACTGGTGCCATTCTCGGCTCCGGCATCGGCGGGCTGCTCGGTATCGAAGAGCAGACCATCAAATTCCATGAGGGCGGCGCGCGCAAGATTTCGCCGTTCTATGTGCCCAGCACCATCATCAACATGCTGCCGGGCCAGGTCAGCCTGATCAAAGGCCTGAAGGGCCCGACGTTCTCGGCCGTATCGGCGTGCGCCACGTCCAATCACTCGATCGGCACGGCGATGCGTATGATCCAGTACGGCGACGCCGACGTGATGCTGGCCGGCGGCGCCGAGCGCGGTTCCTCGCCGAGTTCGGTGGGCGGGTTCTGCGCGATGAAGGCGATGTCCACCCGTAACGACGACCCCACCGCTGCATCGCGTCCCTGGGACAAGCAGCGCGACGGCTTCGTGCTGGGCGACGGCGCCGGCGTGCTGGTGCTGGAAGAGTACGAACACGCCAAGGCGCGTGGCGCGCGCATCTATGCCGAGCTGGTCGGCTTCGGTGCCAGCTCCGACGCGTTCCACATGACCGCCCCCAGCGAAGACGGCGAAGGCGCGGCGCGCAGCATGGTCGCGGCCATGCGCGATGCCAAGCTCAACCCCGAGCAGATCGGTTACCTCAACGCGCACGGTACCTCCACGCCGCTGGGCGATCTGGCCGAAACGCTGGCGATGAAGCGCGCGCTGGGCGACCACGCCTACAAGACCATGGTCAGCTCGACCAAGTCGATGACCGGGCATCTGCTGGGCGCGGCCGGCGGTGTGGAAGCGATCTTCTCGGTGATGGCGCTGCACACCGGCATCATCCCGCCGACGATCAACCTGGAAGAAGCCAGCGAAGGCTGCGACCTGGATTACGTGCCGAACGTGGCGCGCGAAGTGCAGGTGGATGCGGTGATGTCCAACGGCTTCGGGTTTGGCGGCACCAACGGCACGCTGGTGTTCAAGCGCATCTGAGTCGGCGCGTCTGCGCGCTCGCACGGCGCGCCACGCAACAGTCCTTGGCCGCCGCGCCCACTGCGTTCGTGCGGCCAGCCGGACAGTGTTGGCTTGACCTAATCCTGATCTACCCATCGCGCGCGCTGCCTTCTAGAAGGCGGCGCGCTTTCGCATCTCACGCCACCCCGGACCGATGACGCTCACTCGACCACTGCACGCGGACATCGATTTGCTGGCGCTGCATCGGTTGGCGCCGCAACGGTATCCGGCGTTGCTGGAATCCACTGCTTCCGGTACCGAGCATGGGCGCTGGGATGTGCTGTTGCTGGCAGATGGCGCCAGCCTGCGGCTGGATCCGGATGGCGTGACGCGCGATGGCGATGGTCAAGCGCTCGAATGCAATTTTTTGGACGCGCTGGATGCCGCCTGGCATGCCGAACGGCTGCCGCGCGATGCGACCAGCGCATTGCCGTTTCGCGGTGGCTGGGCGGTATTGCTGGACTACGAACTGGCCGCGCAGATCGAGCCGATCCTGCAGCTGCCTGCGCGGGCCGACCGCCTGCCGAGCGCTATCGCCTTGCGTGCGCCGGCAGCGGTGTTGCGCGATCGCGTGGAAGGCCGCTGCATCGCGCTGGCCGAACCTGGTCGCGACGATCTGCTGGATCGTATCGTCGACGACATTGCCGCCTGCGCCGCGCTGCCGCCGTTGCCGGACTGGGTCGGGCCGGTTGCGGTGGACGAAGATGCGCCCGAGCGCTTTACCGATGCGGTGCAGCGGGTGCTCGATTACCTGCGTGCCGGCGATGTGTTCCAGGCCAATATTTCGCGCGCCTGGAATGCACGCTTTGCCGCTGTGGTGGATCCGGCGGCGCTGCACGCCCGGCTGCGTTCGGCCAACCCTGCGCCGTTCGCCGGCGTGTTCGTGGCGGCCGGGCGCGCGGTGGTGAGTTCCTCGCCCGAGCGGCTGGTGTCGGTGCACGGCGCTACGGTGCAGACCCGCCCGATCGCCGGAACGCGCGCGCGCTTTGCCGGCGACGACGACGCGGCGCGCATCCGCGAGCTGGTCGGGCACCCGAAAGAACGCGCCGAGCACGTCATGCTGATCGACCTGGAGCGCAACGACCTGGGCCGGATCTGCGTGCCCGGCACGGTCGAGGTGGACGAACTGATGGCGGTGGAAAGCTATGCCCACGTGCATCACATCGTCAGCAACGTGCGTGGCCGTCTGCGCGCAGGGGTCACGCCGGGCGAGGTGATCGCAGCGGTGTTCCCGGGCGGCACCATCACCGGCTGTCCGAAGGTGCGCTGCATGCAGATCATCGCCGAGCTCGAACAGACCGCGCGCGGCGCCTACACCGGCGCGTTCGGCTGGCTCAACCGCGACGGCGACATGGATCTGAACATCCTGATCCGCACCGCGGAGGTGGCAGGCGCGCAGGTGCGCTTTCGCACCGGCGCCGGCATCGTGGTGGACTCGGACCCGCAACGCGAGCTGGACGAAACCCGCGCCAAGGCACGGGGCGTGCTGCGTGCGATCGAGCCGACATGAGCGCTTCAACGGGACATCACCGGCGCGCGGTATCCTGCGCGGCGCTAGGGCAATGACGAGGTGGGTGTGGCGGTGACTGGCAAACGCGGATGTCTGGCCGTGCTGGGCACGGCATTGCTGCTCGTAGCGCTGCTGGCGATTGCCGCGCTGGTGGCATGGCGGCATTACCTGCACTTCGCGCAGACGCCGGTGAGCGCCACGGCGCCCAGCGTGGTGATTGCGCCGGGCGATTCGCTCAGGGCCACCTTGCGCAAATTGCGCGAGGCCGGCATCGCGCAAGGCACCGATCTGGAATGGCAACTGCTGGCGCGCCAGGTCGATGCGGCCGGCAAACTCAAGGTGGGCGAGTACGCATTGGCGCCGGCCCTGTCGCCGCGCGAACTGCTCGGTCGCATGCGCCAGGGCCGGGTGATCCAGTACCGCTTCACCATTGTGGAGGGCTGGAATTTCCGTCAGCTGCGCGCCGCGCTGGCCACCGCCACGCCGTTGCAGCAGACCATCGGCACGCTGGATGACGCCGCATTGATGGCGCGGCTGGGTTTCGCCAACCAGCACCCGGAAGGCCGCTTCCTGCCGGAGACCTATCTGTATCAACGCGGCGACAGCGATCTGGACGTGCTCAAGCGCGCCCACGCAGCAATGGACACCGCGCTGGCGCAGGCCTGGGAGCAGCGCGCCGCCAACGTGCCGCTGACCTCGCCGGAGCAGGCGCTGATCCTGGCGTCCATCATCGAAAAGGAAACCGCGCTGGGCAGCGAGCGGCCGTTGATCGCCGGGGTGTTCCTGCGCCGCCTGCAGTTGGGCATGAAGTTGCAGACCGACCCCACCGTGATCTACGGCATCGGCAGCAGCTACGACGGCAACATCCGCCGCCGCGACCTGACCACCGATACCCCGTACAACACCTACACCCGCACCGGCCTGACCCCCACACCGATCGCCATGCCCGGCCGCGAGGCGCTGCTGGCTGCAGTGCGCCCGGCCCCCGGCGATGCGCTGTATTTCGTCGCCGTTGGCGACGGCACCGGCGCGCATGCGTTTTCGGCCACCCTGGCCGACCATAACGCGGCAGTGGCGCGCTACCTGCAGCGTCGCCGCCTGCCGAACATGCCGCCACCGGAGCCCACGCCATGACCGCCGCGTTTTCGCCCTGGCAGCAACGCGCCTTCGACCAGACCGTGGCGGCGCTGGATGCTGGCCGGCTCGGACACGGGTTGCTGATCTGCGGACCGGAAGGGTTGGGCAAGCGCGGCGTGGCACTGGCGCTGGCCGAGCACGTGCTGGCCAGCTCACCGGACCCGGCGTTGGCGCAGCGCACGCGGCAGCTGATCGCCGCCGGCACCCATCCGGATCTGCAGCTGATCTCGTTCATTCCCAATCGCACCGGCGACAAGCTGCGCACGGAAATCGTCATCGAGCAGGTGCGCGAGGTGTCGCAAAAGCTGTCGCTGACGCCGCAGTACGGCATCGCCCAGGTGGTGATCGTCGACCCGGCCGATGCGATCAATCGCGCCGCCTGCAATGCCTTGCTCAAGACCCTGGAAGAGCCTTCGCCGGGCCGCTACCTGTGGCTGATCAGCGCGCAGCCGGCGCGTTTGCCGGCCACCATCCGCAGCCGCTGCCAGCGCCTGGAATTCAAGCTGCCGCCCGCGCATGAAGCGCTGGCCTGGTTGCTGGCACAGGGCGTCAGCGAGCGGGCGGCACAGGAAGCGCTGGACGCTGCACGCGGCCACCCCGGGCTGGCCGCACAGTGGTTGCGCGAGGATGGCCTGACGGTGCGTCGCGCGGTGGCGCAGGACCTGGAGCAGATCGCCAGCGGCCGCGCGGGTGCGGTAGAGGTTGCGCAGCGCTGGACCAACGACGGCCAGGCCGATCAGCGGTTGCGGCACGCCGCAGACCTGGCATTGGCGCAGGCCTCGGCTGGCTTGACCGATCCATCGCGGTTGCACAAGCTGGCGACCTGGTTCGACGCCGCCAATCGCACACGCGATCTGCTGCGCACCACCGTCCGCGCCGACCTGGCAGTGACGGAATTGCTGCTGGCCTGGCGCGATGGAGCGCACCAGACACGTTCTAGGGGAACTCGATGAGTGCAATGAATGCACGCCAAGGCATTTTGTCGCTGGCGTTGAAAGACAAGCCGGCGCTCTACGGCGCGTACATGCCGTTCGTGAAAGGCGGCGGCATCTTCGTGCCCACGCCCAAGCGCTACATGCTGGGCGATGAAGTTTTCCTGCTGCTGACCCTGCCCGATTCCAGCGAGCGCCTGCCGGTGGCCGGCAAGGTGATATGGACCACGCCTGCGGGCGCGCAGGGCAACCGCGCCGCCGGCATCGGCGTGCAGTTTCCGGACGGCCCGGAAGGCGAGGCGGTGCGCAACAAGATCGAAACCCTGCTGGCCGGCCTGACCACCTCGGACAAGCCGACGCATACGATGTGATGCGGTTGTTGTTGGGCATGCGGCCGGCCGCCGCACAACTGCAGCGGCAGGGCTGCCACTGATTGCAGTGCGCTGACTGCGGTGTAGGTGAGACTCCTGCCAGGTGGGAATGAGCCATCAGGCGCCAGGCAAGTGATCGGCTTGGCGCTACGGCCAGGCAGTTAACGTGCGTGATGCCGGGTCGAGAGGTGCAGCGCCGCCGGCTGACGAGAGGAAGCCGGCGTCTGCAAACTGCCGTGGTTTCAGTAGGCATCCGCCGGCGCGAACGCGGCTGTTGACGATTGCTGCGGCTGCCCTATAATGTGCGGCTCGCGTCACCGGGCGGTTAGCTCAGCGGTAGAGCATTGCCTTCACACGGCAAGGGTCACAAGTTCGAACCTTGTACCGCCCACCATGAATTCAGAGTCAGATGAAAACCGGCGAAAGCCGGTTTTTTCTTTGCCGCAGTGTCGTAGCGACTGCATGGATGGGCGATGCGATAGCGCCGCAGTCCTCATTCTTATGCAGCACTCGGCAGCCACTGCCACTCACTCAGCGGCATGCGTGTTGTGCGGTGGTTCGCGTTGGCGCGAGACATCGCGATGTCGCGTTTCTTGCGCGTTCGATCAGGACTGGCCATCTGCATGGCTTGGACGCTGCGGTTAATCGATTGCACCAGTGATGAATCCGTGTGCCAGGGTCGCTGTCTCACACTTGGTAGTGACGCTGCATTGCATTTCGAGAAGCGGTGCACGTAAGCACTTTTCGCTAGGGTCGGTGCCTTGCGAGCTCGACAGGGACTTGCCATCCTGCAAAGCCCCGGATCGAGATGGAGTGGCGATGAAGACGCTGCTTGGAAGTGCGCTGGTTGCGATGTTGCTGTTGGCCGGGTGCGCGCGCGATGTTGGCGAGCAGTACGTGGGCAAGTGGGTCAATGTGAAGTCGCAGAAGAATGTGCTGAGCATCGAGCACAATGGCGAAAGCTTCATCATTCGCGATACCACGCCGGAGCTGTTCGGTAGTGGCGTGAGGACCCGAAATTATCCGGCGCTGCTGACCAAGGGTGTGCTGCAGGTGTCCAGCGGCAGCGGTACGGTCAATTATGCGATCGACGAGGCGACAGGCCGTCTGAGCACGGGCGATACCGAGTACACGCGGATCAAGTAATCGCCGTATCGACGCGTGCGTGCTGATTGTCACGCTCAGTAGCGTGTGGTGGTGCTGCATGCAGTAGTGCATCACCCGATGTACGGCGTTGCCCCTGTCCAACCTGGGCTGAAAGCCGAGCTAACGTGCGGTGTTCAACGCTGTGGCGCCATGGCCTGTGCCTGCATCCAACGCCACAAGGTGGTGCGCGAAACGCCGAGCGCCTGGGCGGCGAGGGCACGGTTGCCGTTGGCGCGTTCCACTGCCGTGCGCACCGCTGCGGCGGTGAGTTGCAGGCGCGATGCTGCAAGCTCGGTGTGCGCCTGTGGTGCAGGGTCGCTGACGTGTGCGTCGAACAGTTCCGGCGCCCAGCGTTGGAGTTGTTCCAGGCTTAGGTGGTCGTGCGCCTGCGCCTTCCAGTGAATGCATAAGCGTTCGACCAGGTTCCGTAGTTCGCGCACGTTGCCCGGCCATGCATGCTGCTGCAGCCGGTGCAGTGCTGCGGGCGACAATGGCGATGCGATGCTGCCCAGTTGCTGAAAATAATGCGTCAGCAGCATCGCAATGTCGTCGGGGCGGTGGCGTAACGGCGGTAGTGCGATGCGTAGTGCGTTCAAGCGATAGAACAGGTCGCGGCGAAAGCGCCCTTGCTCGACCAGGGAATGCAGATCCTGCAGGCTGGCTGCGATCACGCGCACATCCACGGCAATTGGCACGGTGGCGCCGACGCGCAGCACTTCGCGTTCTTCCAGTACGCGCAGCAAGCGCGTCTGTAGCGCCATCGGCAATTCGCCGATTTCGTCGAGAAACAACGTGCCTTCCTGCGCGGCTTCGATCAGGCCGGTGTGGCCGCCGCGGCGTGCGCCGGTGAACGCACCATCGCTGTAGCCGAACAATTCCGCTTCCAGCAGCGATTCGGTGATGGCGCCGCAATTGATCGCGACAAAGCGGCCGCGCCGGCGACTGCCGACATGCAGTTGTCGGGCGACCAACTCCTTGCCGGTCCCGGTCTGACCGCTGATCAACACGGTGCCCGCGTGCGGCGCATACAACTGCACCAGCTCGCGGACGTGCACCATTGCCGTGTCGTCGCCAAGCAGCGCGTCGCTGCGGCGTGTCCGTCGTGCGTTGCTGCGGGCGGTTGGGCGTTCCTGGCTGGAAGCAGTGCCTAATGCGATGGCGTTTTCCAGTGCGTGACGGACCGAATCTGCCGAATACAGCAGCACACCAGGCAGGCCGGCCTGTTCGGCGAAATCGATCGCCATGCCGGTACCCACGATGACCTGGATACCGCCGGCACGCAGGTCGGCAATGCAGTCGCGCGCGTCCTCGGCAGTGACGAAGCGGCGGTGTTCGATGTCCAGGTCGAAGCTGCGCTGGAAGGCGTGGAACGAGGGAACGTCGCTGGCATGGGTCACCACGCCGATGCGCGGTGCGATGCGGCGCGCACGCGCCAACGCTTCCATGAGGTCGAAGCCGGTGGCCTGGATCGGCGCCAGCGGCAGCGCAAGCCGGCTGCGCAGGTAGGCGGCGTTGGAGCCGCCAGCGACCAAGACATCGCAGCGCTCGCGGCGCAGGCGCTGGCCGATGACGTCCACGGCGTCGGCAAAGCCGAGGTTGATCTGCTCGATCCGCGCGCGCTGGTCGAATTCGGGGATGACATCGGCAAGCAGGCCGGTCAGCCGCGACACGCTGACGGTCCAGATCACCGGCGGCGATGTGTCTGCCGGGTCGGCGGGGGAGGGGTTACGCATCGACGTTGGCGTGTTCCATAAGTGTTTCATGTTGCGCCAGGCGTTGCATATTCGCAACGATTCGCTGACGGTGCCCAGTGGAATCAAGCGCTTGCGATTGGCACAGGGTTTGCGAACTATCCACTATCCCATCCCAGGAATCGCCATGACGTCCTCGCCCATTTCTTCCGCCGGTACCCGCTTCCGCGCGGCGCTGGCCGCCGAGTCGCCGCTGCAGGTCATCGGTGCGATCAATGCCAACCATGCGCTGCTGGCCCAGCGTGCCGGGTATCAGGCCATCTATCTCTCGGGCGGCGGCGTGGCGGCGGGTTCGTTGGGGCTGCCGGATCTGGGCATCAATACGTTGGAAGATGTGCTGATCGATGTGCGCCGCATTACCGATGTATGCGGGTTGCCGCTGCTGGTGGACGTGGACACCGGCTTCGGGCCGAGCGCGTTCAACATCGAGCGCACCATCAAATCGCTGATCAAGGCGGGCGCGGCCGGTTGCCATATCGAAGACCAGGTCGGCGCCAAGCGCTGCGGGCATCGGCCGGGCAAGGAGATCGTCAGTCAGGGCGAGATGGTGGACCGGGTCAAGGCGGCGGCCGATGCCAAGACCGACCCGGCGTTCTTTTTGATCGCACGGACCGATGCCATCCAGATGGAAGGCGTGGACGCGGCGATCGAGCGCGCCATTGCCTGCGTGGAAGCGGGCGCCGACGGCATCTTTGCCGAGGCCGCCTACGACCTGGACACCTACAAGCGCTTTGTCGATGCGGTGGGCGTGCCGGTGCTAGCCAACATCACCGAGTTCGGCAAGACGCCGCTGTTTACGCGCGACCAACTGGCCGCTGCCGGCGTGGCGATCCAGTTGTTTCCGCTGTCGGCATTTCGTGCGGCCAACAAGGCCGCCGAGGATGTGTATACCGCGATCCGGCGCGATGGCCATCAACAAGCAGTGCTGGAAACCATGCAGACGCGCGAAGAACTCTACGAACGCATCGGCTACCACGACTACGAACAACGCCTGGATGCACTGTTTGCACGCAAAGGCGCATGATCGCCGCTTGCTGCGTCCACCTGGTCACTCCTCCGTGACACCGCAACACGCCACCGCTTGGGAGCTCATCGCATGAACGACACCACCATCCCCGGTTTCAAGCCGAAAAAATCCGTTGCCCTGTCCGGCACTGCCGCAGGCAACACTGCGCTGTGCACCGTGGGGCGCAGCGGCAACGATCTGCACTATCGCGGTTACGACATTCTGGATCTGGCAACCACCAGCGAGTTCGAGGAAATTGCGTACCTGCTGGTGCACGGCAAGCTGCCCAATAGCGGCGAATTGCGCGGTTACAAGGCCAAGTTGCGGTCGTTGCGGGGCGTGCCGGCTGCAGTGAAAGCGGCGCTGGAGCAACTGCCGCCGTCGGCGCACCCGATGGATGTGATGCGCACCGGCGTCTCGGTGCTGGGCTGCCTGCAGCCGGAAAAGGACGACCACAATCATCCGGGCGCGCGCGACATCGCCGACAAGCTGATGGCGTCGTTGGGCTCGATGCTGCTGTATTGGTATCACTACAGCCACAACGGCAAGCGTATCGAGGTGGAGACCGATGACGATTCGATCGGCGGGCATTTCCTGCATCTGCTGCACGGGTTTGCGCCCAAGGAGTCGTGGGTGCGTGCAATGCACACCAGCCTGATCCTGTATGCCGAGCACGAGTTCAACGCGTCCACGTTCGCATGCCGGGTGATCGCCGGCACCGGCAGCGATATGTACAGCGCCATCGCCGGTGGCATCGGCGCGCTGCGCGGACCCAAGCACGGCGGCGCCAACGAAGTGGCGTTCGAAGTGCAGAAGCGCTACGACACGCCGGACGAAGCCGAGGCCGATATCAAGGCGCGCGTGGAGCGCAAGGAAGTGGTGATCGGCTTCGGCCACCCGGTGTACACGGTGTCCGACCCGCGTAACAAGGTGATCAAGGATGTGGCGCGCGAGCTGTCCGATGCGCAGGGCAGCCGCAAGATGTACGACATCGCCGAGCGCCTGGAAACGGTGATGTGGGATATCAAGAAGATGTTCCCCAACCTGGATTGGTTCAGTGCGGTGAGCTACCACATGATGGGTGTGCCGACGGCGATGTTTACGCCGCTGTTCGTGCTGGCGCGCACGGCCGGTTGGAGCGCGCACATCATCGAGCAGCGCGTGGACGGCAAGATCATTCGCCCGTCGGCTAATTACACCGGGCCGGAAGATCAGGTCTTCGTGCCGTTGGACCAGCGCGCCTGACTGTGTGGGCGGCGCTGGCCCTCATCCGCCCTTCGGGCACCTTCTCCCGCTTGCGGGAGAAGGGCACCGCAACCGCATCGCGGTAGCAGTGGCGCCGTGTAGCAGCACCGCAACAGCAACGCAATCGCAGCACTGCAATCGCACCGCAATAGCAGTACCGCAACCGCAAGAAACCTCGCCCGCCTTGTGATATCGCCAGCCATGAACAGCCAGTACCGTAAGCCCTTGCCGGGCACCTCGTTGGAGTATTTCGATGCACGCGCCGCAGTGGATGCGTTGCAGCCGGGCGCGTATGCAACGTTGCCGTACACCGCGCGCGTGCATGCCGAAAATCTGGTGCGGCGCGCCGAGCCGCAACTGCTGGAGGCCTACCTGCGCCAGCTGATCGAGCGCAAGCGCGACCTGGATTTCCCGTGGTTTCCGGCACGTGTGGTCTGCCACGATATCCTGGGGCAGACCGCGCTGGTGGACCTTGCCGGCTTGCGCGATGCCATCGCCGAGCAGGGCGGCGACCCGGCGCAGGTCAATCCGGTGGTGCCGGTGCAGTTGATCGTCGATCACTCGCTGGCAGTGGAATACGCCGGCTTCGACAAGCAGGCCTTTGCCAAGAATCGCAGCGTGGAAGATCGCCGCAATGCCGATCGCTTTCACTTCATCGAATGGACCAAGCGTGCGTTCGAGAACATGGAGGTGATTCCGCCGGGCAACGGGATCATGCATCAGATCAATCTGGAGAAGATGTCGCCGGTGATCTACACACTGGATGGCGTGGCGTTTCCGGATACCTGCGTGGGCACCGACAGCCACACCCCGCACGTGGATGCGTTGGGCGTGATCGCCGTGGGTGTGGGCGGGCTGGAAGCGGAGACCGTGATGCTGGGGCGCGCGTCGTGGATGCGGTTGCCCGACATCATCGGCGTGGAATTGTTGGGCCGGCCGGCGCCGGGCATCACCGCCACCGACATCGTGCTGGCCTTGACCGAATTCCTGCGCCAGCAGCGCGTGGTCGGTGCATACCTGGAGTTTTACGGTGCCGGCGCCAGCGCGCTGACCATCGGCGACCGCGCCACCATCTCCAATATGACGCCGGAATTCGGCGCGACCGCGGCGATGTTCTACATCGACCAGCAGACCATCGACTACCTGCGGCTGACCGGCCGCGAGGACGCGCAGATTGCGCTGGTGGAAACCTATGCGCGGCAGACCGGCTTGTGGGCCGACGCTCTGGTCACCGCGCAGTACGAGCGCGTGCTGCAGTTCGATCTGTCTAGCGTGGTACGCAACATGGCCGGGCCATCCAACCCGCACAAGCGGGTGGCGACTACCGAGCTGGCAAGCCGTGGCATCGCCGCTGCATGGGAAGACGTGCCAGGGCAGATGCCCGATGGCGCGGTGATCATCGCGGCGATCACCTCGTGCACCAACACCTCCAATCCACGTAACGTCATCGCCGCCGGCCTGCTGGCGCGCAACGCCAATGCGCGCGGCCTGACCCGCAAACCGTGGGTGAAAAGTTCGCTGGCGCCCGGCTCCAAGGCGGTGCAGCTGTATCTGGAAGAGGCCGGCCTGCTGAGCGAGCTGGAGCAGCTGGGCTTCGGCATCGTGGCGTTTGCCTGCACCACCTGCAATGGCATGAGCGGCGCGCTGGACCCGGTGATCCAGCAGGAGATCATCGATCGCGACCTGTATGCGACGGCGGTGTTATCGGGCAACCGCAATTTCGATGGGCGCATCCATCCGTATGCCAAGCAGGCGTTTCTCGCTTCGCCGCCATTGGTGATCGCCTATGCCATCGCAGGAACGGTGCGCTTCGATATCGAAAAGGATGCGCTCGGCATCGATGCGGATGGCACGCCGATCACGCTCAAAGAGTTGTGGCCGACCGATGCGGAGATCGATGCGGTGGTGGCGCGCAGCGTCAAGCCAGAACATTTCCGCAGCGTCTACGACCCGATGTTCAAGCGCAGCGTCGGGCAGGGCGCGCGCGTGAGCCCGCTGTACGACTGGCGCCCAACCAGCACCTATATTCGCCGTCCGCCGTATTGGGAGGGCGCACTGGCCGGTATACGCACGCTGCATGGCATGCGCGCGCTGGCGGTGCTGGGCGACAACATCACCACCGATCACCTGTCGCCCTCCAACGCCATCATGGCCAGCAGTGCGGCCGGCGAATACCTGGCGCAGATGGGCGTGCCGGAAGAAGACTTCAATTCCTACGCCACCCATCGCGGCGACCACCTCACCGCGCAACGCGCCACCTTCGCCAACCCGAAGTTGGTCAACGAAATGGCCGTGGTGGATGGGCAGGTCACCGCCGGTTCGCTGGCACGGCTGGAGCCGGACGGGCAGGTCGTGCGCATGTGGGAGGCGATCGAAACCTATATGACGCGCAAGCAGCCGTTGGTCATCATTGCCGGCGCCGATTACGGGCAGGGCTCGTCGCGCGACTGGGCGGCCAAGGGCGTACGGCTGGCGGGCGTGGAAGCGATCGTGGCCGAAGGCTTCGAGCGGATCCACCGCACCAACCTGATCGGCATGGGCGTATTGCCGCTGGAATTCAAGCCGGGCACCGATCGCAAGACACTAGGTATCGACGGCAGCGAAACATTCGACGTGATGGGCGAGCGCACGCCAGGCGCAACGCTGACGTTATCGATCCATCGCCGTAACGGCGAGCAGCTGCAGGTGCCGGTGACCTGCCGTCTGGATACTGCGGAAGAAGTGGCGATCTATGAAGCCGGCGGCGTGTTGCAGCGGTTTGCGCAGGATTTTCTTGAGAGCCGGGAATCGGGAGTCGGGAATCGAGATGAGTTGAAGGCGACATCAGCACCGCAACCGCACTAGCGTCTATGGCCCTTGCCGTGGTTCTGCCACCCAATCCCCATTCTCCAATCCCCAATCCCGGCCCTCCCATGATCTATCTCCCCCAACTCCGCATCCCCGCCACCTACCTGCGCGGTGGCACCAGCAAGGGTGTGTTTTTCCGCCTGCAGGATCTGCCGGTTGCCGCACAACAGCCGGGGCCGGCGCGCGATGCGTTGTTGCTGCGGGTGATCGGCAGCCCCGATCCGTATGCCAAGCAGATCGATGGCATGGGCGGGGCCACGTCCAGTACCAGCAAGAGCGTGATCGTCTCTGCCAGTACGCGCGACGGGCATGATGTGGACTATCTGTTCGGGCAGGTGTCCATCGACAGTGCGTTCGTGGATTGGAGCGGCAACTGCGGCAACCTGTCGGCGGCGGTGGGGCCGTTTGCGATCGCCAATGGCCTGGTCGATGCGGCGCGGGTGCCGCACGATGGTGTGGCGACGGTGCGGATCTGGCAGGCCAATATCGGCAAGACCATCGTGGCGCACGTGCCGATGAGCGACGGACAGGTGCAGGAAACCGGCGACTTCGAGCTGGATGGGGTGACCTTTCCCGCTGCCGAAGTGCAGCTGGAATTTCTCGACCCCGCCGATGCGGCCGAGGGCGAGGGCGGCGCGATGTTTCCCACCGGCAAGCTGATCGATCAGCTGGAGATTCCCGGCCTGGGCACGATCGCCGCCACGCTGATCAATGCCGGCATCCCGACCATTTTTGTCAACGCGCATGACCTGGGTTACACCGGCACCGAATTGCAGGACGCAATCAATGGCGATCCGCGTGCGCTGGCCATGTTCGAAACACTGCGCGCACATGGCGCGGTGCGGATGGGGTTGATTGCCAACATCGACGACGCCGCCACGCGCCAGCACACCCCCAAGGTCGCCTTCGTTGCGCCGCCGGCCGACTACACCGCCTCCAGCGGCAAGCCGGTGCTTGCTGGCGAGATCGATCTGCTGGTGCGTGCGATGTCGATGGGCAAGTTGCACCACGCGATGATGGGTACCGCCGCCGTCGCCATCGGGACCGCAGCGGCGGTGCCCGGCACCCTGGTCAATCTGGCCGCAGGCGGCGCGACGCGCTCGGCGGTGCGTTTCGGCCATCCGTCCGGCACCTTGCGTGTCGGTGCGGAGGCGACGCTGGTGGACGGGCAGTGGCAGGTGACCAAGGCGCTGATGAGCCGCAGTGCGCGCGTGCTGATGGAAGGTTGGGTGCGCGTGCCTGGTGATGTTGCCAACGTCGAGTGAACGGAACACGGATGCACGTGGGTGGATGTCTCCGGTAGCGGGCGGAGTGGGCGCATCCACGCCGCTTTAAAAACCTGCCGGCGGTCCATTGCGGCTTGTCTACGCGCTCGTCAATCGGTATTGGGGGCAGTCGTCGTATGGGGCTTCCTGGGGCTCGCGCATGCGCCGCGACCTATGCCATCGCCGGGTCCAGTGCAGCCAAGCCTGTTGCTGCGCCCGATTTGCTGAGCACTGCCTGCTGAGACACGCAACGCTCCAGCGCCCAAATTGCACGCCTCTGTTGCATTAATTAGAACGCTCTTGCGAATTTAGAAAACTTTTTCGCACGCGCTCTGCCATATTTGTGTAATTCGTGTTAATTCTGTTGCAACGCGGCATGGAAATCAGGCCGCTCCGCCAACCGAATTCGGAGTCTTCCCATGTCAGCCAGCCGGTCGCTCAAGATCAGCGCGCTTGCCGTTGCCGTCGTTTCGCTTCTTCCGTTCCACGCTGCTGCGCAGCAGGCCTCTGGCGACGACGGTGTCGTGCGTCTGGATGCGGTCAAGGTTACGGTCGAGCGTCGCTCGGAAGACTCCAAGGATGTGCCGGTGTCTGCCAGCGTGTTGCGCCCGGAATTTCTGGACGCCATTTCCACCAGCGGCTCGGACATCCGCGTGCTGGCCGGTAAGGCGCCGAGCCTGAACATCGAATCGTCCAACGGCCGTGTGTTCCCGCGCGTGTATATCCGCGGCTACGGCAACACCGACTTCAATACCTACGCCTCGCAGCCGGTGTCGTTGATCTATGACGACGTGGTACAGGAAAACGCCTTCCTGAAGGGCTTCCCGATCTTCGATCTGGAAGGCCTGGAAGTGCTGCGCGGCCCGCAGGGCACCTTGTTCGGCCGCAATACGCCGGCCGGCGTGGTCAAGTTCAACTCGGTCAAGCCGACCATCGGCTCCAACGACGGCTACGCCAGCCTGTCCTATGGCACCTACGGCACCATGACGCTGGAAAGCGGCCTGAGCATCGCGATGGGCGAGCATTGGGCGGCGCGTCTGTCCACCCTGGGCCAGCGCCGCGACGACTGGGTGGAGAACCGCGACGGCCGCGATCTGGAAGGCTATACCGACTCGGCGGTGCGCCTGCAGTTGCTGTACCAGGCCAGCGACGATTTCAGCGCATTGTTCAACGCGCACGCGCGCCATCTGGACGGCACCGCGCGCCTGTTCCGCGCCAATATCATCCAGCCCGGCACCAACCAGCTGGTGGATGGCTTCGACGCCGAAAAATCCTTCATCGACGGCGCCAACACCCAGGAACTGCAGACCTATGGCGGCAGCGCCAATCTGACCTGGGACCTGGGCGATATCGCGCTGCACTCGATCACCGCCTATGAAGGCATCGGCAAGTACTACAGCCGTGGCGACATCGACGGCGGCTTCGGCGCGGTGTTCGCACCGCCGTCCGGCCCGGGCGCGATTCCGTTCCCGGTGGAAACCGCCGGCGGCATCAAGAGCCTGGACCAGTACAGCCAGGAACTGCGTGCCGAATCGCAGTACGAAGGCCCGCTCAACTGGCAGGCCGGCCTGTACTACTTCCACGACGATGTGGAGGGCGAAAACTACACCTACAACACCTTCAGCGGCGGCGATCTGGCCAGCTACCAGCTCACCCGCCAGCGCAATACCTCATGGGCGGCATTCGGTTCGTTGAACTATGCGGCCACCGATCGCCTGAACCTGCGCGCCGGTATCCGCTACACCTATGACAAGAAGACCTTCGACGTGCTGGCGCTGGATCGCGTCACGCTGGTCGAGCCATCCAGCGGCGAGACCGACAACTCCAAGGTCACCGGCGACCTGGCGGCGACGTTCTCCATCAACGACGACGTCAACGTGTATGCACGTGCCGCACGTGGCTTCCGCGGCGCCAGCTTCGGCGTGCCCTCGGGCACAGCGCCGCTGACCGTGGCCGAGCCGGAGACGGTGGATTCGTTCGAGATCGGCGTCAAGTCGGATCTGTTCGACAACCGCGCGCGTCTGAGCTTTGACATCTACGATTTCCGGGTCAAGAACCAGCAGCTCACCGCGGTGGGCGGCGCCTCCAACGATGTGCGTCTGCTCAACGCCGACAAGACCAAGGCACGCGGCGCCGAGTTCGATTTCGAAGCGCTGCTCACCCAGAACCTGCGCGTCACCGCCGGTGGCGCCTACAACTGGACCCGTATCGACGACCCGAACCTGTCGGTGGGCGTGTGCCGCACCTGCACCGTGACCGACCCGCTCAATGCGGCCGGCCGCGCGCTGATCGACGGTAACGATCTGCCGCAGGCGTCCAAGTGGATGGCCAACGCCACGCTGCGTTACGGCATCCCGATGGGCAACGATGGCGAGCTGTTCTTCTACACCGACTGGTCCTACCGCAGCGAAGTGAATTTCTTCCTGTACGACTCCAAGGAATTCACCGGCCAGCCGCTGGTCGAAGGCGGCGCCAAGATTGGTTACAACTGGGGCGCCGGTGCGTACGAGCTGTCGGTGTTCTGCCGCAACTGCACCAACCAGATCCGCGTGACCGGTGCGATCGATTTCAACAACCTCACCGGCTTCATCAACGACCCGCGCATCGTTGGCGCCCAGTTCCGCGCCAACTTCTGATCGGCACCGTTGTACGGTAGAACGCGAACCGCCGGCCAGCATGCCGGCGGTTTTTTTTTTGCGGGAGGAGAGAACAGATGCAACACAGATGGCAACGCACCTGGAGCATGCTGGCGATGTGGTGCCTCTGCGCCGCCGCGTGGGCGCAGGCGCCCGCGGCGGCGGTGCAGAGCGCAGCTGCGCCTGCCGACATGGTGGTGGTGTCCACCGATATCGGCGACGACATCGACGATGCGTTCGCGCTGGCACTGCTGTTGCGTCGCCCACAGGTGCAGGTGCTGGGCATTGCATCGGCGTGGGGGGATACCACGCTGCGTGTACAGCTGTTGCAGCGTTTGTTGCAGCAGGCCGGGCGCAGCGACATCCCGTTGGCGATGGGCAAGCGCACCACCAGCACGATCGCCTTCAGTCAGGCGCGCTGGGCTGCGAAAGGGCAGCTGCCGAGCGGCTTGCCCGATGCGGCGACGATGATCCTGCAGCAGGCGCAGCGCCACCCGGGTGAGGTGACCTTGCTGGTGCTGGGCCCCATGACCGATGCCGCACTGGCGCAGCAACGCGACCCGGCGGGCTTTGCCAAGCTCAAGCGCATCGTGGCGATGGGCGGGTCGGTGCGGGTGGGCTACGGTAAGTCCGCGTATCGCCCGGCCAGCGCGCCGGCCGCCGAGTACAACATCGTGTCCGATGTGGCGGCCGCGCAGCGCGTGTTCGCGGCCGGTGTGCCAATCGTCCTGCTGCCGCTGGATGCCACCCAGATCACCCTGGAAGAACCCGAGCGTATCGCGCTGTTTGCGCACGGCGATGGCCTGACCGACGCGCTCACCCAGCTCTACTACCAATGGCGCAACACCGACCAGCCCTGGGCGAGCGCAACGCCGACCTTGTTCGATGCCGTGCCGGTGGCCTGGTTGCTGCGCCCCGAACTGTGCCCGACCACGCCGCTGCATCTGGATATCGATGCGCAAGGCGATACGCGCGAGGTGCCGGGCACGCCGAACGTGCAGGCCTGTCTGCGTGCGGACAAGCCGGCGTTGATCGACCTATACATGCGCACGGTGTTGCAGTTGCACTGAGAGCAGCCAACAAAACCACTTTGCAGCCGCCAGGCGGGCGTGGCAGTTACTCGGTGCGGCATGTACCACGTGTGCATTCCGGTTCTGAGTGCGCCGTCCATACCTGCCTGACGACTGCTCATTACGTTTTGCTCGCTGCTCTTAAGAGCAGCGAACCAACGGAGTTAGCGCCTGCCTGACGGTGAGCGCAGTGGTTTTGTTGGCTGCACTTTTGGGATGCAGTCAAACGCCTGGTTGGTCGAAGGCGCGATGCCCTCACCGCTCGCGGGACACGCCGTACATCCGTCAATGGAGGCTCGGTGGCGGCATCCATGCCGCCACACGGTCCCGCAATCGGTGAGGACACCGCGCCAGACAGTGAGCCGGCTGCCTTTTAAACGCTGTCGTGGATTTCGTTGCGATATGGGGCTGATTGTCCACGCGGTGATCCAGGTAACTCATGTCATGCATTGCTTGCACCATGCACACCGACCATCTGTATTGGTCCTTGCCCGCCTACCATCGCGGGACCTTACGCGGCATGGATGCCGCGTAAGAGCTTACAAGGACGTACTTGCAGCGTGTCCCGCGATGGTAGGCGGGCAAGGGCCCTGCAGCCCAGTCGTAGCCCAGCGGCCCTCTAAGCGATGGCGTGAAGTGGTTTGACTGGTCGCTATAAGCGGACTGAGTACACCACTGCGCTGATCGCCAGTCGGGCGCACCGTTACCGTCGCCATGCGTCTACCGCTGCACACGATCACCGCCCATCGGCAAGTCCACGACCGACCACACATCCGACATCGGCGGCGTGAAGCACATCGCTATACTGGCCGCCTCAGTCATGGGGTAGCGCGAATGGACAGGCAGCAATCAGGGATGAAGTGGTTTGGCGCGCGGCGCATGCTGCTTTGGGTGGTACTGCTGACCGTGGCGATCGGCGGGGTGGCTTGCAAACGCAACGAAAGCGGGCAGCTGCCCACCGCCAGCGGCGAGGCGATCAAGGCCGACAAGCAGGCGATTACCGGGTTTGCGCTCGCGCGCGCCTATCCCGACCAGACCGGCGACGGCCTGTCGCTGGCGCTGGAATTCTCGCGTCCGCTGGTGGGCACGCAGGATTTCGATGCGCTGGTGCGCTTCGAAGAAAAGGTCGGTACCGGCGACAGCAGCTGGTCGCTGTCCGATGACGGCAAGACGTTGCGCTACCCGTACGTGGAAGCCGCCAAGGACTACACGGTGCTGATCGACGCCAATCTGCTGGCCGCCGATGGCAGCCGCCTGGGCAAGCCGCTCAAGCAGAAGGTCTACACCGGCGAACTCAAGCCGGTGGTCGGGTTCGCTTCGCAGGGCAGCGTGTTGCCGGCACGCGAAAGCCGCGGCCTGCCGGTGGTGTCGGTCAACGTGCCGGAAGTGGACGTGGAATTTCTGCGCGTGCGCGAGAAGTCGCTGCCGGCGTTCTTCCAGCAGTTCCAGCGCGGCGGCCGTCGTGGCAGCTGGGAGCTTGAGAGCGAATATAACGACAAGCAACCGCTGTCCAGGCTGGCCGAGCCGGTGTACGTCAACCGGTTCATCCTGGGCGGCAAGCAGAACGAGCGCGTGCTGACCTACCTGCCGACGCAGGACATCAAGGAGCTGCAGGAGCCTGGCCTGTACTTTGCGGTGATGAAGCGCGCCGGCAGCTTCGAGAACGAACAAGAGACGGCGTTCTTCACCGTCAGCGATATCGGCCTGCACACGCGCGCCTACAAGGACAAGTTGTTCGTACACACAGCCTCGCTGCAGAGCGGCGAGCCGATCAAGAATGTGGAAGTGCGCATCCTCGATGCCAAGGGCGAGCTGTTCCTCAAGGGCGCCACCGACGGTAACGGCAATGCGCTGCTCAACTACACGCTCGATGCCGGCCACGTGCTGGTGGCGCGCAGCAAGACCGATGTCTCGTTGCTGCCGTTCAATCAACCGGCGCTGGATCTGAGCGAATTCGCGGTGGCCGGGCGTCAGAGTGCGTGGTTCGACGTGTTCGCCTGGGCCGGCCGCGATCTGTATCGCCCCGGCGAAACCATGCGTGTGTCGGCGATCCTGCGCGACAACGATGGCAAGCCTACCAAGCCGCAACCGGTCTTCCTGCGCCTCAAGCAGCCGGACGGCAAGACCTTCCGCGAAACCAAACTGCAGCCGGGCGAGCAGGGCTACTTCGAATTCACCCAGCAGATTCCTGCCGATGCCGCGACCGGCCGCTGGCAGGTGGAGTTCCGCACCGACCCGGCCAGCAAGGATGCCGTGCAGGGCATGACCGTGCGCGTGGAAGAGTTTCTGCCCGAGCGCATGAAGCTGGACCTGGATGCCGCGCAAAAGACCTTGAGTGCCGGCCAGCCGTTCAAGCTGGTCGCCACTGCCGCGTATCTGTACGGCGCACCGGCCGATGGCAACCGCTTCACCGCCAAACTCGCGGTCAGCGTCGAGCAGCATCCGCTGGAGTCGTTGCCGGGCTGGTTCTTCGGCGACCCCACCCTGGAGCTGCCGCGCGAAGCCAAGGACGTGATCGATACCGAGTTCGGCAGCGACGGCATCCTGCGCGAAGACATCGCGCTGCCGGCCGAAGCCAAGCCGGTCAGCACGATCGCGGCAGTGGTCTCCGGCAGCGTCTACGAAACCGGCGGGCGCACGGTGACCCGCACCGTCAAGCGCGTGCTGTGGCCGGCCAAGGCGCTGGTCGGCGTGCGCCCGTTGTTCGACGACGAAGACGGCGCCGATGCCAATGGCAATGCGCGCTTCGAACTCACCCGCGTGGATGCCGATGGCAAACCGCAGCCGGCCAAGGGCCTGAAGGCCACCCTGGTGCGCGAGCTGCGCGACTACCACTGGAACTACACCGACGACCATTGGGACTACGACTTCACCCGCCGCTTCGAGAACAAGGACACCCGCACGCTCGATTTGGGCAGCGCCAATGCCAAGCTCGATTTTCCGGTGGAGTGGGGCGAGTACCGCCTGGACGTGTTCGACCCGGCCACCGGGCTGACCACGCGTTACCCGTTCCGTGCCGGCTGGAGCTGGAACGACGAAAACCGCGGCCTGGATGCGCGCCCGGACAAGGTCAAGCTGGCGCTGGACAAGACCGGCTACCGCGCCGGCGACACGCTCAAGGTCACGCTGACCCCGCCGCACGCCGGCAAGGGCGTGTTGCTGGTGGAAAGCGACAAGCTGCTGTACGTGCAGGATATCGACGTCAAGCCGGGCAGCACGTTCGAAATTCCGGTGACAGAAGCCTGGGAGCGCCATGACGTGTACGTCACCGCGCTGGTGTTCCGTGGCGGTACCGCGCCGAGCAAGATCACCCCCGCGCGTGCGGTGGGCGTGGCGCATGTGCCGATGGATCGCAAGGCACGGCGCGTGGCGGTGGGCTTGTCCGCGCCCAAGCAGATGCGTCCCGAACAATCGTTGCCGGTGACGGTGAGCGTGCCGGAGCTGGCGGGCAAGGCGGCGCATGTCACCATCTCGGCGGTGGACGTGGGCATCCTCAACATCACCCGTTTCCCGGTGCCCGATGCCAACGCGCAGTTCTTCGCGCAACGGCGCCTGGGCACCGATGCCTATGACATTTATGGCCGCGTGATCGAAAGTTTCGAAGGCGCCAGCGGCAAGCTCAAGTTCGGCGGCGACATGGCGCTGGAAGCGCTGCCGCAGGCCAAACGCCCGACCGCCCGCGTGCAGACCGTGGACCTGTTCTCCGGGTCGGTGACGCTCGATGCCAAGGGTAATGCGCGCGTGCAACTGCCGGTGCCGGATTTCAATGGCACCTTGCGGGTGTCGGCGCTGGTGTATTCGGACACGCGCTACGGCAACCGCGATATGGAAACCATCGTGCGTGCGCCGATCCTGGCCGAAGCCAGCATGCCGCGCGTGATGGCGCCGGGCGACCGCAGCACGGTGACGCTGGACGTGCAGAACTTCACCGGCAAGCCGGGCGAGTTCAACGTGCGCGTGGACGGCATCGGCCCGCTGGCCATTGCCGAGGCGGCGCGCAGCATCAAGCTGGGCGTGGATGCCAAGCAGACGCTGAGCTTCCCGCTGACGGCCACCGAAGGTTATAGCGTGGCCAAGGTGCGCGTGCGTGTGGACGGCAATGGCTTCAGGGCCGACCGCAACTACGAGCTGCCGGTGCGTGCCGGGTGGCCGCAGGTGTTGCGCACGCAGACCCGCGTGCTCGATCCGCTGGCGCCGGTGACGCTGGACAGCAGTTTTGCCGACGGCCTGATGGCCGGCTCGGTGACTGCGCGCATGCTGGTCAGCCCGCTGCCGCCGATTCCGTTCGCCAGCGCCATGCAGGGCGCGCTGGATTACCCGTACGGCTGCGCCGAGCAGACCACCAGCAAGGGGTATGCGGCGCTGTTGCTCGACGAGGCCACCGCCAAGGCGCTGGGCACCAAGGGGCTGGATGCGGCCACGCGCCGCGAGCGCATGGAAGGCGCGTTCGGCCGCCTGGCGTCGATGCAGATCGCCAGCGGGCATTTTTCGATGTGGGGCGACGATGGCTACGTCAATCCGGGCCTGACCCCCTATATCGCCGAGTTCCTGCTCGACGCCAAGGACGCCGGCTTTGCGGTGCCCGATAACGTGCTGCAGAAGGCACTCAATCGCCTGAGCGAAGATCTGCTCTCCGGCGGCAACGAGTTCTATGGGCAGGACCGTCGCGACAACCTGAAGTTCGCCAACCAGGCGTGGTCGGGTTACGTGCTGGCACGCGTCAACCGTGCCCCGCTGGGCACGCTGCGTGCGTTGTACGACAACCAGCGCGACAAGGCGTTGACCGGCCTGTCGCTGGTGCATCTGGGCGCGGCGTTGTCGCTGCAGGGCGACACCAAGCGCGGCGACGCGGCGATCAGGGCCGGGTTTGCCAAGGACAGCGCCGAGCGTCCGCGCTATCTGAGCGATTACGGCAGCGTGGTGCGCGACGATGCCTTGATGATGGCGTTGCTGCACGAACGCGGTTTGTCCAAGCCCGAGTACGACACCCGTGTGGTGGCCCTGGGGCAGGCACTGGATGCACGCCGCGCCGGCGGAGTGTTGTGGCTGAGCACGCAGGAGCAGATTGCGCTGGCGCGGCTGGGCAAGGCGTTGATGGTGGGGCAGGGCAAGCAGGTCTCGGGCAGTTTGACCGTCGGCGACGAGGTGCAGCAGATCGCACCGGCCCGCGTGTTCGGACGCAGCTTCGACAGTGCGGCGCTGGCCCGCGGCGTGCAGTTCGCGCCGCAAGGCGAAGCGCCGATGTATGCCAGTCTGGAAGTGGCCGGCATCCCGCGCACTGCACCGGAAGCAGACACGCGCCACCTCAGCGTGGAGCGCAGCTGGTACACCACCGACGGCAAGCCGTGGACGCCGCGTGCACTGAAGGAAGGCGAGGCGCTGATCGTGCGCGTCACCATCACCGCCAACGAATCGATGCCCGATGCGTTGCTCACCGATCTGTTGCCGGCCGGCCTGGAAATCGAGAATTTCAATCTCGGCGATGCCAAGCAATGGGCCGATGTGGTGGTGGACGGTATCGGCGTCAGCGAGCGCTCCAGCGCCGCCGACGTCAAGCATGAAGAGTTCCGCGACGACCGCTATGTGGCCGCGCTGGCGCTGTCGTCGGGCAGCAAGGCGCAGGTGTATTACCTGGTGCGCGCGGTGACGCCGGGCACCTACACCGTGCCGCCGTCGCTGGTGGAAGACATGTATCGCCCCGAGCTGCGTGGCGTAGGCCGCACCACCCCGGCGACGATCACGGTGGTGCAGCCGTAGGAGGGCATTGGCCTTTCGCGCTGAGAAACATTAGCCCTTCTCCCTCCGGGGAAAGGGCGATGACCGGGGCGCTGCTCGTGCTGCCACGTAGCATGGTGATGGGTAGGCGGCACGCTCCGCGGGAGCGGATGAGGCAATCGATGCGGGCGGCTGCGATGCCTGGCGTCCTGCATTGCCCCGTGATTTATGCCCATGCCCTGACCCCGATCTCTTCCGCAGGCGACAGGACGGCGTGGCTGCAACGGTCGATGGCCTGCCTTCTCATGTGCGGGGAAGATGCCCGAAAGCGGAACCGTGGACTCCCGACGTCACCGTTACCGATGCACGCGATGCAGCTGTGCGCGAGCAGCCGTCACGCAGCTCGCTCGGGAGGGTTGGGGCGGGTAGAAGGTCGCGCAAACCATTCCGCAGACACGATGACTGACGCGGGCAACCCGGCAACCCGGCACCCCGCAAAAGGCTGTCCTGGTATCTCTCCAGGAAACGGGCAGATCGACCTCGTTAATAAGTGCACCCGGTGTTGAGTGTCGGCCAATGCCGAGGCCATCCCGCGATGCCCCGCTGGCGGCTTGCAACCACCCGATCACGCATCGCTCACCTCCAAGTTGACAGCATGTTGTCAACTTGAAAAGGGGTTGTCGTATGCAGGCGATGGAGGTGCCGGTACGTGAGCTGGCGCTGGCGGTATTTGCGACCAACGGCCGATTGATCGGTGCTGGCAACGAATTGGTTGCCCATCTTGGGCTCACCAGTGCGTGGTGGCAGGTATTGGCGGCGTTACGGTATGCGCCCGCGCCGCTTCCTGCGGCCTCGATCGCCCGCAACATGGGCCTTACCCGGCAGGCGGTGCAGCGCATCGTCGATGTGCTTGCCGCGCACGGGATGGTCGAATTCCAGCCGAATCCCCATCACCGCCGCGCCAAGCTCGTTGCCCTCACCCAGGCCGGCATCGAGGCAGTGAACGGCGCCGAGAACGCCGTAGCCCCACTCGACCAGGCGATCGCCGAGCGCATCGGCATCGATCGCATCCGCGAGGCCATCCGCACGCTCGAGGACATGAGCGCCGTCATCTCCGCGTGGCTGGACGATGCGTCCGGCGCTCCCACTTCCATCGTCAGACCGCAGGAGTAATGCAATCATGATTCTCGTATCAGGAGCGACAGGCGGTATCGGCGGCGAACTGTGCAGGCGCTTGCATGACGCAGGTGCGGCGTTCCGCGCGATGTGCCGCACGCAGGCGCAGGTGGACAATCTGCACAAGCAGGGCATGCACGCCGTGCTGGGCGACTTCGATACGCCCGAAACGCTGTCCGGCGCGATGCAGGGCTGCGACACGATGTTTCTCATCACGCCGCCCACGCCCCGGCAGGTCGACCAGGAAATCGCTGCCATCGATGCGGCCAAGCGTGCCGGGATCGGTCGGATCGTGAAAGTGTCGGCATCCGATTGCAACGTGCGGTCACCGGTGCCGTGGGCGAAATCCCATGCCTTGATCGATCACCACCTGCGTGGGTCGGGTATCGGCTGGACGATCCTCAAGCCCACCGCTTACATGCAGAATTTCCTGTGGTTCAAGGATCCGATCGCCAAAGGCGTGTTCCCGTTGGCGGCCGGCAGTGGGAGCGTGTCCTGGATCGATACACGCGACATCGCGTGCGTGGCCGCTGCGGTGCTGACCCAGCAGACGCATGCAGGGGCGACCTATTTCCTCACCGGCCCGGAGACCTTCGATATGAAGACGGCCGCGGCGCGTCTGTCGAAGGGCACCGGGCGCAAGGTGCGTTATCTGGATCTGCCGACGCCGGTGTTCCGTGTGCTGATGCGTGCGACGGGCAACTCGTCATGGATGGCCAAGGGGCTGACTGTGCAATTCGCGGACGTGGTGGCAGGCCATCACGACATCGACCCCACGTTCGAGATCGAGCGGCTCACCGGGACGCCGCCGCGCACCTTCGACGACTTCGTCCGCGACCACCGGCAGTCGTTCGCCGGCTAGCCATCCGACGTCCGTCCTGAAACGAGGCGGAAATGCGCCGCAGAAATGCGGCGCGACTTTCCAAGTGAGCCTGATGCCGCTCTCGCCGTGCTGCGATCCGTCATTGAAGACCAGCGGGCCGACCTTGAGGCTGCGCTTGGCTCCATCGACCAAGTCGCTCACTCAATCTCTCGGAACAGGATTGAGAGCGGCTCACACAACGGAGCGAGCAGTCGCCAGGTGGGTGCGGACGGCGCTGAAGAACCGCAGCGTACGCGTGGGCGATGCCGCACCGAGCACCGGCCACGCCCGCCTGGCGGGCAATACAGCCGTTTTTGATGGCTGCTGTTGGATGTTCAGTCCCGGCGTCGATCGCTGCTGGCATACACGTTCGCTCTCCTGACGGAAGGGATGGCGTTTTTGAAACTTGACGCGGCAGATCTTTGCCAAGCGTCGGCTACCCTCTTCGCATGTCGCGACATCGCTTCGCATTGTCTTTTGGGTGCGATGCAAGCGACACGCAAGGGTCATTTCTACTGGCTAAGGTGGCCTGCTTTCTCACCGGCGTGGCGCCCTTGCTGCGCGATCTCGAGATTCCATGCAGCGCTCCGATTCGTACCGTTTTCACTTATCCGTTCTGGCCGTCGCCATCGCGGCATGTTCCCCAGCGTTGCAGGCGCAGACCAACGCGGCTTCTGCTAGCGCGCAGCGCACTGTTCCATCGTCGTCTGCGTTACCTGCAAATCCCGCAGGCGCTATCGCGGCACCGGGCGACGCGGTGGGTACCGACTCCGTCGCGTCCTCAGGTGAAATAGCCAACACCGACGCACCGCGCGCGGCCACCAACACCGGCGTGCAAACCCTCGATGCCATGCAGGTCACCGGCGTGCGGCGTGCCAATGCGGCGGCGGTGGAGAGCAAGCGCGCAGCGACCAACATTACCGATGTCATCAGTGCCACCGACGTGCGCGCACTGCCGGACAGCACCATCGTCGAAGCGCTGCGCCGCGTGCCGGGTTTATCCGTATTGCCGGCGACCGACAACGAGCACCCGCGCGACGAAGCGGCCACGCCGGTGTTGCGCGGCCTGGGTCCGTCGTACAACAACGTCACCATCGATGGCTTGACCATCGCCTCGCCCGGCACGCCCAACGGCACGCTCGGCTCGATCACCCGCGGCGTGCGGTTGGATCTGTTGCCGGCCTCGATGGTCAGCGAGTTGCAGGTGGTCAAGACGTTTACGCCGGATCTGGACCCCAACGCCACCGGCGGTGCGATCAATCTCAAGACGCGCAGTGCATTCGAAAACGGCGGCAAGCCGTTCTTCAGTGCCGAAGCGGCGCTGGGCCACGCCAACGATGTCGGCAAGCCGCGCGACCAGGACGACCCGGGCTATCGCTTGAATGCCACCGGCAGCCGCACCTTCGGTAGCGAACAGCAATACGGTTTCACCCTGTCGGCCAACTACCAGACGCTGAGCAGCTACACCGAAACCCATATGACCACCGACACGGTGCATTACGGGTTCTACGACAACAACGGCGTGCTGCAGACCGGCGCCAATCTCGGTAATGGCTGGGCGGTGCCGCAGCAGGACAAGTACTGGTACGTGCAGAATCAGCGCGACCGCTATGGCGTCACCGGCAAGTTCGAAATGCGGCCCAGTGCGGCGCTCGAAGCGTATGCCATGGCCGGCTACTACTATTTCAAGGACAACATGGAGCGCAACGAGGTCATCATCGACCCGCGCAACCGCAATCAGGTGTTCAACCAGACCGCCACCTCCGGCAGGTATCCCGGTGGCGATATCGAAGTGGGATATTCCAACCAGATCGTCACCACGCGCACCAAGGTCGCGCAGCTGGGTACGATCTGGCGGCCGACCGATCGGCAACAGTTTTCCGCGCGCGGGGCGTGGTCGAATGCGACCTACGACGAGCCGATCCGCATGATCAAATACGCCACCGGCATTACCCGCGCCGCAGCGGTGCCGGTGGGCCAGACCGGCAGTGGCGTGACCCTCAATGCCACGCCCAACTATGCGTTCAACTACGACACCTCCGGGTTCGATCAGCGCTTCGGTGTGTCGCCGCAGGCGTATAACAACCTGGATAACTACAGCCTGTCGTACTGGCGGCCGGACTACAAACGCACTGCGGCCGACCGTATTCTCACCGGACGGCTCGATTACGGCTTCAATCAGGGCGAAAGCGATCAGGGCATTGGCTTTGCGGCGGGCGTGGCGTACACCACCGACAAGCCGTCCTACGACATCTATCGTGTCGAGTATCAGCCCAACACCAGCGCGCCGGCCTTCGGCCTGGCCGACGTGGCCGGCACCGGCAGGGCGCCGATGCGTTACGCCGGCTTGAACCTGATCACCATCGATCCGGACAAGGCCAACCGCGTACTGGCAGCAACACCGCTGAGCGCATTCAACAGCACCGACCAGCAGGCCTTCAGCAACCAGGACAACTTCACCCATACCGAAAAGACCTTCGGCAGCTATGGGCTGGTGAGCTATCGCAGCGATCGGCTCAACGTGCAGGCCGGTGTGCATTTCGATAGCACCAAGCTGGACACGGTGGGCCGCCAGCGTCAGCTGGATACCGCGACCAATCGCTACGTCTACGTCGACAATCCGACCAGTGCCGATTACGACTATCTGCTGCCGTCGGCCATCATGACCTACCATCTGACCGACGCGCTGGACCTGCGCGCTGGTGCCAGCCGCACGCTCGGCCGCCCGCCATACGATGCGTACGCGGCGCGCACCTCGATCGGCTTCGTCAACACCACCGACGCCGGCAACCCGAATGCGCAGGGCGTCACCGTCACCATCGGCAACCCGGACATCAAACCGCGCGTGTCCAATAACCTGGATCTGTCGCTGGAATGGCGCCTGCCTGGCGATTTCGATGCGTTCGCCTCCGCTGCCGTGTTCGACAAGCGTATCCAGGACGAGATCTTTACGCTCTCGCGCACCGACAGCTTCAGCTTCGACGGCACCACCTATGCCAATGCCTTGATCAGTACGCCGGCCAATGCCGCCAAGGCGCGCATTCGCGGCGTGGAACTCAACGGCATCGTCAACACCTTGGCGCCGATCGCGCCGTGGCTCAGCGGTGTGGGCTTCAGCGCGAACCTCGCCGTGCTCGATGGCAGCCTGGACGTGCCGTACAGCGTCGGCAGCGGCAGCAATGTCACTCAGCGCGAACGCAAGCTCGACAACCTGGTTGGCCAACCGGACTACACCGCCAACGCCACGCTGTTCTACAACACCGGCGGGTTGGAGCTGCGTGCGGCCTACAACCGGCAGGGCAAGGCCTTGCGGTCCATCGTCAGCAATATCGATTGGCAGGATCTGTACTGGTCGCCGCGCTCGCAGCTGGATTTCACCGCCACCTATGCCATCAGCAAGCAGCTCAGCTTGATCGGCCAGGTCAGCAACATCACCCACAGCCGCATCACCAGCGTGACGGGCCCAGGGCAGAACCTGCTCAAGGACAGTTATTCGGTGCCCACCACCTATTGGTTTGGTCTGCGCTTTACGCCGACGTTTTGAGCGTAGCGCTTGAAATAAAGTCGCCATGGGCCGGATGCCCATGGCGCGCTGGATCGGACGTGCGAGCGGTGCGTCCCGCACCCAGCTTGCATGTGCTTCGCCTGGCGCAGATGCCGTCGGGCGATCAGTCACCCACTTGAGAGTTGTTCAATGACACTACGTTCTGTTGCCACTGTCGCCGCCATGCTGTGCGCGACCCTCGCCAGCCCTGTGAATGCAGCGCCCACCGGTGTCGCGGCGATCCAGGCGCGCTTGACCAACCCGCAAGGCGGCATCGTGGTGGTGGCCCATCGCGGTTGCCACGCGGCCGCGCCGCAGCATGGCTTCACCGACACCGCACCGGAGAACTCGCTGGCGGCGCTGCAGCGGTGCATCGCCATCGGTGCCGATGTGATGGAAACCGACGTGCGCCGCGCCGCCGACGGTACGCTGGTGATGTTGCACGACGCCACCGTGGACCGCACCACCGATGGCACCGGCAAGCTGTCCGAGCTCACGCTGGCCGAGTTGCAAAAGCTGCGGTTGCGCAGCGACGAAGGCGGCGCGCAGGCGGCGCTGACCGACCAGCGCGTAGTCACGCTGGAGCAGATGCTGGCTGCCGCCAAGGGCCACATCCTGCTCAATCTGGACGTCAAGGATGCGATCTACGTGCAGGTGGTCGATGCGGTCACGCGTGCCGGCATGCAGCACCAGGTGATCGTCAAGGCCGAAGCCGGCATTGCGACCTCGCCGCTGGCAGCGATGCAGCCGTTCGACCGCGTGTATTTCTTCCCGATCCTGATCAACGCACACGGCACGGCCGATCTGGCCGCGATCGCCACTGCGCAAACCCGCAATGCGCGCCCGATGGCCTTCGAACTGCCCAGGATGGCCGCCTCGCAATTGCCGGCCTTGGCGGCAGTGAGCAAGGCCCACAACGTGCGTCTGATGGTCAACTCGCTGTGGGAAGGGTTTATCGCGGGCTACGGCGGCGACGCCGATGCCGAGCGCGACCCGGACAAAGTGTGGGGGCGTCTGTACCGCGATGGTGTGTCGATCATCCAGACCGATGCGCCGGAAGCGTTGTTGCGGTATCGGCAGACGCTTGAAAAACGGTAATGGAGATCGCTGTGCGACCAGCTTTGCTGCGGCTGAGCAGAGCGGTTGCGATTGGCGCTGCGGCAATAAGGGCCGCAGTCTGCGCGCAGACAAGCGCAGCGTCTCGTCAGGCACACAAGCGCCAGCGCGTACTTCGATGACATCGATACGCTGAGAGCGCGGCTTACAACCATAGCGAGCAGTCATCAGGTGGGCGTGGATAGCGCACTGAGAACCGGAGTGGACGAGCCGTCCCTGCCGCACCGCGCATCAACCTCAACCGCCTGGCGATGAGCGCAGCGGTGGGTCAGCCGCTCCAAGCCGATCACGCTGCGGCCGATGCCCGATCGAGAGCCTGCATCACCGGCGCCACGCGCTTCGATGCGGCGGCTTGTCGTGCTCGATGAAGCGCGATGCAGCAACCCCTTCTGGACGTGACACGCGCACGTCGTAGAGCCTCGCACCAGCGGCATCCGCACCGCTCGGTTCGCACAACGTTGCCGCGCGCATGCAGGTGCAGGCCGCGTCACTGTCCGGTATCGATGGCGCATGTACGAAATCGTACATCGCAATGCGCGCGTCGAATCGGCGAGTACATTGAAAATCAAGGGGTTGCAGGCCGCTAAGACATGGCACGCGTCCTGCTCTCACCTTGGCATGGATATCGCCAAGTCTCCCAGTCGTTTTCGTCTGCGCCGCCTGCATGTGGGTGCGCTCGTTGGTGGCGCCGTGGTGCTGTCCGCCATCATCGCCGCGGTGGGACTTGGTCGCGCCAGCCCCCGCGTGGAGCGTGCCAGCGTGTGGATCGGCACCGCCGAGCGCGGCGATATGGTGCGCGAGATCCGCGCCACCGGTGTGTTGGTCCCGCGCGACACGCGCTGGATCACCGCTGGCGCGCCGGCCACGTTGGAGCAGGTGGTGGTGCAGGCCGGTAGCCGGGTCGAAGCAGAGACGGTGATCCTGCGCTTGCAAAATCCCGAGCTGGTGGCCAACCAGGAAAAGGCCACGGCGGCATTGGCCGGCGCCGAAGCAGAGGTGTCCGCTGCACGCACCGCATTGGCCTCGCAACTGCTCGATCAACAGGCGCTGCAAGCGCGCGCCAACTCCGATTGGCGCATTGCCGAAGTCAAGACGCAGGCCTATGAGCGCGCACATGCGGCGGGTGTCATTTCGGCAATCGAATTGCGCGAGAGCCAGATCAACGAAGCGCAGCAGCGCGGCCGCGCGCAGATCGAACAGCAGCGCGTTGCCGCATTCCGGCAGAACATGGCCGCCCAGTTGCGTGCCGCGCAGGCACGCCGCGACGAGGTGGCCAGCAGCCTGGCGATCGCGCGTCAGCAACTGGCCGCGCTGCAGGTGCGTGCCGGCATCGCGGGCATCCTGCAGCAGGTCGACGTGGAACCCGGCCAGCAGGTGGCCGCAGGTGCCAAGCTGGCACGGGTGGCGCGACCGGATGAGTTGCTGGCGCGGCTGCAGGTGCCGGAAGTGCTGGCCAAGGATCTGTTGCTGGATCTACCGGTCAGCGTCGATACCCGCAACGGCCTGGTCGCCGGCAGCGTGGTCCGTATCGACCCTGCGGTGCGTAACGGCAGCGTCAGCGTGGACGTGCGCTTCGTGCAGCCGCTGCCTGCCGGCGCCCGGCCGGATCTGTCGGTCGATGGCCGTATCCGGCTTGGCATGCTGCGCGATGTCATCAGCGTCGCGCGCCCTGCGCTGGCCGCGCCGGATTCATCGGCGGCCCTGTTTGTCGTGCAGCCCGGCGGCGATGCCGCCATCCGCGTGCCGGTGCGGTTTGGCGCCGTCTCCAGCGACCGTATCGAAATACGTGCCGGGCTCCGGCCCGGCGACCAACTCATCCTGTCCGATACCAGCCAGTGGGCAACGTTTCCACGGTTGCGTCTACGCTAGACCTTCAAGGAGAGCTCCATGCAGCCCACAGTCACCCCCACCGCCCCGCTGATTCGCCTGCAGGGATTGAGCAAGGTGTTTCACACCGATGAGGTGGAAACCCACGCGCTCGCCGAGATCGCGCTGGATATCGCACCGGGCGATTTTGTTGCGATCACCGGGCCGTCGGGCTGCGGTAAATCCACGCTGCTGTCGATCCTGGGCCTGCTGGATGTGCCCAGCCACGGCGACTACCTGCTGCAGGGCCGCAATGTTGCCGACCTTACCGCCCGCGCGCGTGCCCGCGTGCGCAACGACCATATCGGTTTCATCTTCCAGGCCTTCAACCTCATCGCAGATCTCACCGTCGAAGAAAACGTCGCCTTGCCGCTGACCTATCGCGATGGCGTCAGTGCTGCCGCGCTGCGCCAGCGGGTGCGCGAGGTGCTGGAACTGGTCGGCATGCACCACCG
Source organism: Xanthomonas sp. NCPPB 4467 (assembly GCF_041475665.2). NCBI lineage: Bacteria > Pseudomonadati > Pseudomonadota > Gammaproteobacteria > Lysobacterales > Lysobacteraceae > Xanthomonas > Xanthomonas sp. NCPPB 4467. The sequence goes on from NZ_CM191260.1 coordinate 1,441,586, forward strand.
GCAGCGGCACTATCCCGGCCAATTGTCCGGTGGCCAGCAGCAGCGCGTGGCAGTGGCGCGCGCGCTGGTGGGCGAGCCGGCGATCCTGCTCGCCGACGAGCCCACCGGCAATCTCGACACGCGCAACGGCGAGTCCGTGATGCAGTTGCTGGAGCAGCTCAATCTCACCGGCACCACCTTGTGCATGGTCACGCACGATCCCGCGTTTGCGCGCCGGGCCTCGCGGATCGTGCACATGCTCGACGGCCGCATCGTCGACGAAGACACCTTCGAACGCATTCGCCACGCACACGACAGCGTCTTGCCGACGTTGGTCACGGAGCCATCGCCGTGATGGCGCATGCGCTGCTGTGGCGCGAAGCCAGACAATCGTGGCGTGGCCTGTTGCGCCGGCCCGGCTACCTGCTGCTGGCCAGCCTGACCCTGGCGCTGGGCGTGGCGACCACCACTGCGGTGTTCGCGCTGCTGGACCAGGCGTTGCTGGCACCGTTGCCGTTTCCGCAGGCCGAGCAATTGGTCACCTTGGGACGCCCCTCCGAGCAGGGGCGCAACGTGGCCGGGCCGGGCTATTACGCACCGCTGCGCCGCTTGCCGGGGCTGTCGGCTACCGGAATGCTGCGTGCCTGGCCGTTGCCAATCAATATCGCCCGCGGCGATAGCGCCGACGTGGTGCAATCGATCAGCGCAGACCGCGGCTTTTTGCAGACGCTGGGTGTCCGCATGGCGGCCGGGCGCAACTTCGACGATGCAGAAAATCAGCCCGGTGGTCCGCCGGCGGTGATCCTGAGTTACGCATTCTGGCAGCGCTACTTTGGTGCCGACCCGGCGGCGGTGGGGCGCGTGTTGCAGGTGGAAGGCCGGGCGGTCCCAGTGGTCGGCGTGTTGCCGGCGCAGTTTCCGTGGGCCCAGCCGTTCGATCTGATCCAGACCATGCAGCCGGACCTGGCCACCACCAATCTCTCCACCAACGAAATCATCGTCGGGCGGTTGAAGCCGGGTGTGCGTCCGGAGCAGGCCTCTGCGCAGGTGGCAGTGGCTTTGGAGACTGCACTGCGCACCAATCCCGGCATGACCGACACCTGGTTTCAGGAACTTCAGCGGCATCCGGCCAACGCGTTGCCGCTGAAGAACGCGCTGTATGGCGCCAACAGCGGCAACACGCTGTGGTTGTTTTTTGCCGCCGCGGCATGCGTGCTGGTGATTGCTGCGGTGAATCTGGTCAGCCTGATGGCGTTGCGCGTACTCGGCCGCAGTCATGACAGCGCCGTGCGTGCGGCGCTCGGTGCATCGCTGGGTCGGCTGAGCCTGCCCGCACTGGCCGAAGGTGTGTTGATCGGTCTGATCGGCAGCCTGGGCGGTGTGCTGCTGGCGTGGATCGGCCTGCGCCTGTTGGGCAGCTGGGTGCCGGTGATGTGGTTGCGCGGGGACAGTGCGCATCTCACTGGCGGCAGTGCGCTGTTTGCGCTGCTGGCAGGGATCGGCACTGCCGTGCTCGCGGCCGTGTTCGGTGTCGCGCGCAATCGCAACCGCAACCTGGTGCTGGAACTGGTCGGCGGGGGGCGCGGCGGATGGAGCCTGCAGGCCGGGCGCTTGGCGCGTGCGTTGGTGGTGGTGCAGGTGGCGATTGCCGTGGTGTTGTTGGTCGGGGCGGCCTTGTTTGCACGCTCGCTGCAGCAACTCTCACAGGTGCCGATGGGCTTCGAAAGCAGGGCCGCAGCCATCTTTACCCTGGCACCGGTCAAGCAGCGCTACGCCACGGCGGCGGACGCGGTGGAGCAGGCGCGCCGCATCGTCGAACGCTTGCAGCGCGAGCCGGGGATTGCGCTGGCAGGCGTCTCCACCAATCCACCCACCACCACGCAGCTGAGCTGGAGCGTGTCGACCGCGCAGGCGCCGTCGTTCAATACGCAATACCGCCTGGTCACGCCGGGATTTATGGAAGTCTTTCAGATCCCGCTGCTTGCCGGCCGCGCGATCGGCAGCAACGACACCGCCGGCGCTGAAAAAGTCTGCCTGGTCAGTGCGTCGTTTGCGCAGCGCTATCTGGGCAATGACGCCATCGGCAAGCAGGTGGTGCTGGAAGACGACGGCAGCGGGAAGCGCGTGCCCATGCGTGTGGTGGGGGTGGTCGGGGACGTCCGCCAGGCCGGGCCCACCGAGCCTGCGCCACCGATGGTCTATCAGCCGTTGGCGCAGATGAGCGATGCGATGTATCAGATCCTGCGCAGCTTCGGCGGCTTGACCTATGCGGTGCAATTGCGTGCCCAGGCGCAGCGTGTGGACGAGCGAGCCTTGCGCAGCGCCATTGCCGAGGTCGCCCCGCAGCAACCCATCGCCGGGCTGGAATCCATGCAAACCGTGGTCGCCACCACCACCAGCGATCAGAAGCTCAACCTGTTGCTGGTTGGGTTGCTTGCCGGGCTGGCGTTACTGCTTGCCGTGGTCGGCCTGTACGCGGTGATGGCGGTGGCGGTGACCGCGCGGCGGCATGAGTTCGGTGTGCGTGCCGCGATGGGCGCCTCGTCCGCGCGCTTGCTGGGCCAGGTGCTGCGCGAAGCGGCGCTGCAGCTCAGTGTTGGCCTGGCGATCGGTTTGGGCATCGCCATGGCGCTTTCACGCGTGCTGCAACGGTTCTTGTTCGATGTACGGGTGGCCGACCCCTTGGCCATTGGTGGCGTACTGCTGGCACTGAGCCTGGCCGGCCTGCTCGCCGCGTTGGTCCCGGCCTGGCGCGCGGCGTGCGTGTCGCCGATGCAGGCATTGCGGCTGGAATGACCACATGCACCGCTCCACCGACCCGCGGGCAAGCCGCATACACGATACAGTTGCGCACGCATGCAGCAGCGTTAGCGCTGGTGGGCGCTGCAGCCCCATGCGGGGCATGCGCAGCGCACTGTGCCGCGATCCGGCGCGTGGCCGCTAGACTCTGCACATGACGGTTCCTTCAACCCCCGCCGCCCGCATCCTGGTGGTCGACGACCAGCCCGACGTCCGCGAGGCGATGCGGCTGCTGCTCAAGAGCGCCGGCTACGGCATGGTCGGCGCGGAGTCGCCGGAGGTCGCGTTGGGTTGCCTGCGTGGCGACACCTTTGCCGCGGTGCTGGTGGACATGAATTACCGCCGCGACACCACCTCGGGCGAGGAAGGGCTGGGCTTGATCGCGCAGATCGCCGCGCACTGGCCGGGGTTGCCGGTGATTGCGATGACGGCCTGGGCGAGCGTCGGGCTGGCGGTCAACGCCATGCAGCATGGTGCGGTGGATTTTGTCGAAAAGCCCTGGCAGAACGCGCGCGTATTGAGTGTGCTGGAGAGCCGCATCGCGCTGGACCGTAGCCGCCGCAGCGAGCGCCACCTCAGCCAGGCGCAGGCGTTGCGGCTGCAGGAAGCGGCCGGCGGCTTCATCGCCGAGTCGCCGGTGATGCGCCGCCTGCTCGACGATCTGTCGCGCATTGCCAAGAGCGATGTCGGCGTGCTGTTGCTCGGCGAAAACGGCACCGGCAAGAGTGTGGTGGCCGAGCTGCTGCATCAATGGTCCGCACGGCATGCGCAGCCCCTGATCAAGGTCAATATCGGCGGGCTGGCCGCCAGCGTGTTCGAGTCGGAGATGTTCGGCCATGTGCGTGGCGCGTTCACCGATGCGCGCCAGGACCGCAGCGGCCGCTTCGAGCTGGCCGATGGCGGCACGTTGTTCCTCGACGAAATCGGCAACCTGCCGCTGGAACAACAGGCCAAGCTGTTGCGGGCGATCGAAGACGGCGAGTTCGAACGGGTCGGCGCCTCGCGCACCCAGCGCGTGGATGTGCGCATCGTGGCGGCAACCAACGCCGATCTGGAGGCCGATGTCGCTGCCGGGCGCTTCCGCCAAGATCTGTTGTATCGCCTCAATACGTTTCAGCTACGCGTGCCGCCACTGCGCGAACGCCACGACGACATCCTGCCGCTCGCCAGGCACTACCTGGCTGCGGCGTGCACGCGTTATCGGCGGGCCTTGCCCACGCTGGCGCGCGATGCCGAGCAGGCCTTGCTCGGCTACGCATGGCCGGGCAACGTGCGCGAACTGGCGCATGCGATGGAGCGCGCCGCGCTGCTGGTCGATGGCAACGTCATCGGTGCCCAGGACCTGCGTATGCCTACCGTGCCCCATGACGCAACGACTGTGGCAGCACGCATGACCCTGGATCAGGCCGAGGCGCTGCTGCTGCGCACCGCACTGGCCGACCAGCAGGGCAACCTGCAGCGCGCCGCAGAGCAGTTGGGTATCACCCGGCAAAGCCTGTATCGGCGCATCGGCAAGCACGGGCTGCGTGGCGACGATGTCGGGTAAACCCTTGCGCTGGCAACCGTGGTGGGTGGCCGTGCCCGCGCTGCTCGCACTGGCGGTCGTGCTGTGTGTGGGAGCGCCGGCGGCCACCGAGGCCGTGCTGTTGCTCGCCTGCGTGGTCCTGCTTACGGCCGCGGTGGTGCGCCTGCGTCAGCGTCGTGACGGTCACCGCCACCGCACGCTGGCCGGATTGCTGGACGCATTGCGCGAGGGCGACTACAGCGTGCGCGCCGTTTCGGTTGCCGGCAGCGATGCCATGCTGTTTGCGCGCTTTAATTTGCTGGCGCAACGGTTGCAGGACGAGCAGCGCGACGTACACGAAAGCCTGCAACTGTTGAGCAAGACATTGGCGGCGCTGGACGGTGCGGTGTTCGCCTTCGAGCAGGACTGGCGTCTGCGCCTGGTCAACCCGGCCGGCGAGCGTTTGTTGGGTGCCACGGCCGAGGCGCTGCTGGGCCGCTCCGCCGAAGCGCTTGGGTTGTCGGCGTTGTTCGCGGTGCCCTCCGGAAGCATCCACGTGCAGACATTCGCCGGCCAGCAGGGGCGCTGGCAGGTAGGGCATGCGGCCTTGCGCAGCCGCAGCCAGGCCGGTCATCTATTGGTGCTGCAGCCGATGGAGCGCGCCTTGCGCGATGAAGAGGCGCAGGCATTCCGGCGCTTGCTGCGTGTGCTCAGCCATGAGATCAACAACTCGTTGGCGCCGATCGGCTCGATTGCCGACACCCTGGCGCGCATGGTGCCGCCACCGTCAGCGGTGGTGGATGCGGAGCTGCACACCGATCTGCGCGGCGGGCTGGCGGTGATCGAGCAGCGCAGCGCCGCACTGCAGCGCTTTCTTGGCGGCTATGCACGCCTGGCGCGCCTGCCCGCACCGAGCGTAATGCCAGTTGCGCTGCAACCGCTGTGCGCGCGCGTGCAACATCTGCTCGACGACCCACGCCTGTGCATCGACATCGCACCTGCGCTGCAGGTGCAGGCCGATGCAGATCAACTGGAGCAGGTGCTGATCAATCTGGTGCGCAATGCGCTGGAGGCCGGTGGGCAGGCACAGGTCTGGCTACGCGCGCGGGGCGGCGACACCGACGCCTGCATCGAGATCGTCGACGGTGGTGCCGGGCTCCCGCCCAGCGACAACCTGTTTGTGCCGTTCTTCACCACCAAGCCTGGCGGTTCCGGCATCGGGTTGGTGCTGTCGCGGCAGATCATCGAAGCCCAAGGCGGCAGTCTGAGCCTGCACGCACGCACCGACGCGCCTGGCACAGTGGCCGAAATTCGCGTGCCACTGCATGCTTTGCGCGATGGATGATCCACGCACCGACACAATGAGCACCACGACACAGGACTGTGTGGCCGAGCACAAGGCAGTGACGCACACACGCAGGTACCACTGGCGACGGTGGCTACGCTGGAGCGCAGCGGCGGTGCTGGCCATGGTGCTGGTGCTGGACCTGGCTTTCCCGCTGCCGCTGCCCAAATCGCGCGACACCTCCACCCTGGTGGTGGCGCGCGATGGCACACCGTTGCGCGCGTTCGCCGATCGCAACGGTGTGTGGCGCTATCCGGCCAGCCCGGACACGGTGTCGCCGCTGTATCTGCAGGCTTTGTTGAACTACGAAGACCGCTGGTTCTGGCGGCATCCCGGCGTCAACCCGTGGGGTTTGTTGCGTGCCGGCGGGCAGTGGTTGGGGCAGGGGCGCATCGTCTCCGGCGGTTCGACCTTGACCATGCAGGTGGCGCGCATTCTGGACCCGCATACGCGCACGCCATGGGGCAAGGCCAAGCAGTTGCTGCGCGCGCTGCAGCTGGAAGCGCATCTGAGCAAGCGCGAGATTCTCACCCTGTATCTGGAGCGCGCGCCCTACGGCGGCACCATCGAAGGCGTGGACGCGGCCAGTTGGGCGTACCTGGGCAAGCCGGCCACTGCCTTGTCGCAGGCCGAAGCGGCGTTGCTGGCGGTGTTGCCGCAATCGCCCAGCCGGCTGCGTCCGGACCGTCACCCTGAAGCGGCGCAGCGTGCGCGCGACAAGGTGCTCGATCGCATGGTGGAGCTGGGCGTGTGGTCGCGCGCGCAGGTCGACGATGCCCGCATCGAGCCGGTGGTGACGCGCGCGCTCAAGCCGCCCTTGCATGCCGCGCTGCTGGCGCAGCGGTTGCATAGCGCGCAACCGCGCACCGCACGCATCGTCACCACGCTGGATGCGGAATTGCAGCGCACGCTGGAAGAACGCGTGGCCACGTATTTTTCGCAACTGCCCGAGCGCACTTCGGCCGCCTTGCTGGTGGTCGACAACGCCACGATGGAAGCGCGCGCCTATGTCGGCTCGGCCAGCTTCGGCGATCGCAAACGGCTTGGCCATGTGGACATGGTGCAGGCCTGGCGCTCGCCCGGCTCCACGCTCAAACCGTTTCTGTACGGCATGGCGCTGGACGATGGCTTGATCCATTCGGAAAGTCTGCTGGTGGACGCGCCGCAGAGCTTCGGCGACTACCGGCCCGGCAACTTCGATGCCGCGTTCAACGGACCGGTGAGTGCGGCCACCGCATTGCGCTTGTCCTTGAATGTGCCGGCGGTGGACCTGCTTGATCGCATCGGCCCGGCACGCTTTGCCGCGCGGCTGTCCAATGCCGGCATTGCGCTGCACTTCCCGCGTGGCAGCACGCCATCGCTGGCGTTGATCCTGGGCGGCACCGGCGCGCAATTGCAGGAATTGGTGGGCGCGTTCGCGGCGCTCAATCGTGGCGGTATCGCCGGGCGCGTGCGCTACACGCCGGACGATGCACGGATCGATCGACGGTTGATGTCGCCGGGCGCGGCCTGGATCGTGCGCGAGATTTTGCAGAGCAATCCGCGCCCCGGCTACGGCAGCGGCACCTTCGATACCGCCGCACGCCCGGGGGTGGCCTGGAAGACCGGCACCAGTTACGGCTACCGCGATGCCTGGGCCATCGGCGGCACACGGCGCTATACCGTAGGTGTGTGGGTTGGCCGCCCGGATGGCACGCCGTTGCCGGGCCAGTACGGTGCGGTGACCGCATTGCCGCTGATGTTCGAAGTCATCGATGCATTGCCGCGCAACGCTGGCGACAGTGCGCCGCTGCCGATGCCGGCCACGGTGCAGTCCAGGGAGATCTGCTGGCCGCTCGGCGGTGCGCTGGAGCAGACGCCGCCGCCACTGTGCGCGCGGCGTGCCGAGGCCTACGCACTGGATGGCGCGCTGCCCCCCACGTTTGCCGAACGCGATGCGCGGTTGTGGCAAAGCGGGCGGCTGCAGTTCGAGGTGGATGCGCACAGCGGCCAGCGCCTGTCGCAGGAGTGCACCCAGCCACATGCGCGCACGCCACGCGCATTGGCACGCTGGCCGGCACTGGTGTCGCCCTGGCTCAGCGCGGCCGAACGCACCGCCGCGCAGCTGCCGCCGTTGGCACCGGACTGCCTACCGGACGGGCGCATGACCGGCGGCGGCGTGCTGCGCATCGATGGATTGAGCGACCGCGCCACGTTGGCCCGCGCAAACGACACCGCACGCCCGGTGCGCCTGCAGTTGCGTGCGCTGGGCAGCGAAGCGCGCATCGACTGGCTGCTGGACGGTCGCTGGATTGCACAGACCGATGGGCGCCAGGGATTTCAGCGCGACTTTGCCGAAGTGGGAGAGCACACGCTCACCGCCATGGCCAGCGACGGCGCCTGGACCCAGGTGCGGTTCCGCGTCTTGCGTTGAGTGGGCTCCTACGCGGACCATGGTTTCTGCCACCGTCTGCACCAGACCACAAACCCAAACAAGGCGCCCAACGGCGCCCTGTTTGTATTGCGTTTTCGATGCCGCAGCCGCATCGGCGTAATCAGCAAGGCCCGGCAAGCCAGCACCCTCTCACCGCAATGGCCGGCGACAATGCTTTGACGAAGTTGCGGGCATACCGACGTACCCGTAGGAGCGCACCCGGGCGCGATGGGGCGTTAACGGTAAGGCTTCATCGCGCCCAGGTGCGCTCCTACGCGGGGCATGGTTGCGACCCACACCCCTCCAAAAAAACAGGACGCCCACTGGCGCCCTGTTTGTGTTGCGTCTTCGATGCATTCGCATCGGCGCACTCAGCACCGACGCAACGCACTCACTCGCCGATCCAGCCTTCCAGCATGTCGGCAAATTCGTCGGCATGCTCTTCTTCCTGGGCCAGGATGCTTTCCAGGATGCGCTTGGTGGTGGTGTCCTTGTCGCCGATGAAGTCGATCATCTCGCGATAGCTGTCGATGGCGATCCGCTCGGCGATCAGGTTTTCCCTGACCATGTCGCGCAGATCGGTGCCTTCCTTGTATTCGGCGTGCGAGCGCTTGGTCAGCGTGTCCGGATTGAGATCCGGTTCGCCGCCCAGCTGCACGATGCGCTCGGCCAGCTTGTGCGCGTGCGCCTGTTCCTGCTGCGCATGCTCCAGGAACTCGCCCTTGACCGCGTCGGCAAGCATGCCCTTGGCCATGAAGTAGTGGCGGTAATAGCGCAGCGTGCACACATATTCGGTTGCGAGCGCGGTGTTGAGCAGTTCGATCACCTTCTCGCGATCGGCGTGGTAGCTCTCGGTAATGGCGCCGTCTTCGATGCTCTGGCGTGCGCGTGCGCGCAAGGTGGCGGTATCGGTGATACCGGCGGGGTTTTTGCTGGCTGGCTGATCAGACATGGCTGGCCGTTTTCCTTCTGAGTGGACGGGGGAATCGCTTTTTCAATCAGGTAAATGCTGCAGCACGTAATCGGCCGCAGACACCTTGAACTCGCCGGGTTCTTCGACGAACAAGGCCTTGACCACGCCGTCGTCGGCATACAACGCATAGCGACGCGAGCGCAGGCCCATGCCCGAACCGCTTACGTCGATTTCAAGGCCTAGCGCGCGAACCAGTTCGGCGTTGCCGTCGGGCACCAGGTGCAGACCATCGGGAACCAGCTGGCTGCGACCCCAGGCCTGCATCACGAACGGGTCGTTGACGGCGGTGCACAACACGTCGATGCCGCGTTTGCGGAATTCTTCGAAGTGCTCCACATATCCCGGCAAGTGTTTGGCCGAGCAGGTCGGCGTGAATGCGCCCGGCACTGCAAACAGCAGCACCTTGCGGCCGGCGAACAAGCGATGCGTGTCGACCGCTTCGATGCCTTCGCGCATGCGCTTGAGCACCACTTCGGGAATGCTGTCACCAACGGCGATGGTCATGGGGCTGGTCTCTGTGTGGCTGAACGAATTCTAGAAAAGGGCAGGGGAAAAGCGCGTCAACGCGCTTGAAATCCGCACGGCCACGCCTATTTGACGCACATGGCCGGCGCGGTGGTGCATGCCGCAACCGCCGGTCCTTCACCCAACCTTTTGGAGGCTTGCAATGAACATCGTTCGTTATCCCCAGTGGCCCACGCACGCCCTGCAAAACGAGATCAAGCACGTGTTCGACCGTTTCTTCGAACAGAACAGCGATACCGACGAATCGGCCGTGGTCACCGCCCAATGGGTGCCGCGCGTGGACATCAAGGAGGAGCCCAATCACTTCGTGCTGTATGCCGACCTGCCGGGCATCGACCCCAGCCAGATCGAGGTGCAGATGGACAAGGGCATCCTGTCGATCAAGGGCGAGCGCAAGAGCGAGTCCAGCACCGAGACAGAACGCTTCTCGCGCATCGAACGCCGCTACGGCAGCTTCCACCGCCGCTTCGCATTGCCCGACAGCGCCGATGCCGACGGCATCACCGCTGCCGGTCATAACGGCGTGCTGGAGATCCGCATTCCCAAGCGCCCGGCAGCGACCCCGCGTCGCATTCAGGTGGGCAACGGGCAGGACACCGGCGGCAGCACGGTGCAGTAAGCGTCATCGCAGCGGCTGCCTGCGCGATGGCAGCTGGTCTGGACTGTGGCCGGGGTGTACATGACATCCCGGCCCGCCCGGCCAGTTACCGGCGACCGGCATTGCGGCGTGCTGCGAGGCGCGCGCTTCCAGGTAGTGGACCTGGAGCGAGGTCACCGACTTCGCTCCCAGGCGACGGCCGCGCCGTAGAATAGGCGCGGTCGCCCGCCCGGCTGCGAAGAGATCGGCCAGCAACCCAGTTGCGTGACCGCCACGCGGGCGCGGTTGGTGTCTGGAGTCGGCAGGTACAGCACATGCCTACGATTCCCACCGCCCGCGCCATGCATGGCCGTCCCCACTGGTGTCTGCCTCTCGAACTGGCTCGTGGCCCTGGCTGCGGGCCGTTTTTTTTCCAGAGGTGAATAGATGGAATTCAAGGATTACTACGCAACGCTGGGCGTGGAGCCCAGCGCAGGCGATGCGGAGATCAAGACCGCGTACCGCCGATTGGCGCGCAAGTATCACCCCGACGTCAGCAAGGAAGCCGGCGCCGAAGACAAATTCAAGGCGATCAACGAAGCCTACGAGGCGCTGCGCGATCCGCAAAAGCGCAAGGCCTACGACCAGTTGAAGGCGCAGGGCTATCGCCCGGGCGACGAGTTCCAGGCACCGCCCAGCCACGGCGGCGGGCAGGGCTTCGACTATGAAGAAGTGTTCGGCAATGGCGGCGCCGGTGGCGGCTTCAGCGACTTTTTCGAAAGCCTGTTCGCCGGCCAGCGCGGCGGCCGCCCGCGCGGCCCGGGTGCCGGTCCCGGCGCAGGGCCGGGGCCGCAGGCGCGCGGCGACACCCGCGCCAAGCTGGCGGTACCGCTGGAAGCGGTGCATTCGGGCGACAGCGTCCGTATCACCATCAACGGCAAGCAGCTGGACGTGCGCGTGCCCAAGGGAGTGCAGCCCGGCCAGGTGATTCGCCTGAGCGGGCAGGGCAACGGCGGCGGCAATCTGCTGCTGGAGATCGAATACGCCGCGCACCCGCAGTTCGAGGTGGACGGGCGCAACATCCTCTACACCCTGCAGGTCATGCCCTGGCAGGCGGCGCTGGGCACCACCATCAGCGTGCCCACCCTGGGCGGCTCGGTGGAATTGAAGGTGCCCGCCGATTCGGATGCCGGTCGCAAACTGCGCCTGCGCGGCCGCGGCCTGCCGGGTACCACCCCGGGCGATCAGATCGTGGAACTGGAAATCCTGGCTCCGGCCCCCACCGACGACGCGCAGAAAAAGGCCTACCGCAACCTGGCCAAGGCCTTCGGCGAGACGGTGTGAGGTCCACAGGCGCCTCTCTTCGTAGAGGGGCGCTGAGGTCCAGATGTCTCGCCCGTCGCACCGCGCGAGCCTCCCGATATGAGACGGCGCGAAAGCCCCTCTCCTGCGGGAGAGGGGGTGGGGTGAGGGTACGGCCGCCCGGTGCGGCTGCCGGCGTCAGTCAACTTCGGCCGGGCGCCACGTCAATGGCAGACGCTGCGCCCAGCGAGCGAAGCTGGATCGACGCACTCTTCCCGCAGTCAGCCCCAGCGGCGCCCGTCGCCGAAGCGCGGCCTCTCGCCTGCACCTCGCTTCCAACCCCTCACCGCCCACCACGGTGCACAGGAGTGCGAAGACGAGCACGGCTTGCGCCGCGGCGCAGCACAGGCTTCGACCATCGCGCTATCGCCCCCAGCTACCGAAAGCACTGCCGGCGCACTACACTCGCCGCGCACACTAGGGGAAACACATGGCACGCATTTTGATCGTCGACGACTCGCCGTCGCAGCTGCTGGGGATTCAGCGCATCGTCGAGAAGTTGGGACACGAAACCATCACCGCCACCGATGGCGCCGCCGGCGTGGAAGCGGCCAAGGAGTCGCTGCCGGATCTGGTGTTGATGGACGTGGTCATGCCCAACCTCAACGGCTTCCAGGCCACGCGCACGCTCAAGCGCGAGCCCACCACCCAGCACATCCCGGTGATCCTGGTGACCACCAAGGACCAGGACACCGACCGCATGTGGGGCATGCGCCAAGGCGCGCGCGCCTACATCACCAAGCCGTTTTCCGAAGACGAGCTGCTGGAAGTGATGGAGCGGGTGTTCAATCAGAAGGACGAGCCGCCGAAGGGGTGATCGCAGAGATCCGCGGCAACTGCGCCGGGAGTCTCGGGCGAACAGGCGATGACTTCCGGCGTCATCGCCGTAGCGAACGACAAACGCCTCGCTGCGAACCGGCAATTGCCAGCGGTCTGCGCTCGTGCGTGCTTGCCATCGGGCGCGTCCGGTGCGGCAACGCTTGATGGGGGGCTCGTTGTCTCGCCGCTCCGCTGTATTGCAGCACCCAGTTCTCCGCCGCTGCCCACGATGTCGATGACAGTGCACGACGGGCCGCAGCTAATCATCGCTGCCGTGCCATCGCTGCATCGAGCCCGAAGCGCGCCTGCGCGATGGCACCCGCAAGACGCCTGGCTGCCGCGCGGGTTTAGCAGGCACAGCGCAATCAATCGGGTGGTCGATAGTCGGTCACATGCCTGCAAGCGCGACATTGCATGCGCTGTCAAAGCGCAGCGCCATGCGAGCGATGTGCCACGGCAGTGCTGTCCTCGATCAGCAGCCGTCCATTCCAGTACCAGCCGTCTCTTCAGGCCGATGTGCCAGTGCGCGTGAGTGCACCAACCCAGTCGTTGTCGCCATTGATTGGCGCGGTACAGCCGCTGTCGTCAGCGCGCGTGCCGGTGCCGGTGCCGGTCACGGTCTCGAAGTACCCAGGTCGTGCGCAGGAGCGCCAGGGGCGTCGGCCGCGCTGGGCCGGTTCGGCCAAACCTCCCGGTAGCGGAGCGGTCGGCTCCGCGGCTTCGATCTCGGCACCCGTTTCGCGCATTGGAAGCTCCTGCCGACCTATAACCTGGCGCCGCTACCTCGTCTCCACCCACGCCAGGAACTGCCAACCCCTTGATTCACCCCGCCGGCTAAACCGCCGATGCACCAATCAGGGCCTTTCAAAACGGCCGGTCTGCCCCATCTAGTAGAATCGGCGAATCAAACAACACGGCGGCACTGCGGGACTGGCCCGCACAGCCCCTCGATCATGGAGCGTGCATGGCCTGGAACACACCCGGCAACAAGGGCGGAGACGGCCCGGATCCCAACCGTCGCAGGTCCTGGGGCCCGCGCGGTGGTGGCAACGGTGGTGGCTGGGGCAATCTGCCCGCGCCGTTGAAGGAGCTGTTCGACGGCGGCGTGGGGCGCTGGATTCTGGTCGCGGTGGTGCTGATGGTGCTGTTCTCCAGCTTCCAGCTCATCGGCGAGCAGCAGCGTGGCGTGGTCCTGCGCTTCGGCCAGTTCTCGCGCATCCTGCAGCCCGGCCCGAGCTTCAAGCTGCCCTGGCCGATCGAGTCGGTACGCAAGGTCAATGCAACCGAGATCAAGACCTTCAGCAACCAGGTGCCGGTGCTGACGCGCGACGAGAACATCGTCAACGTCTCGCTCAACGTGCAGTACCAGATCAGCGACCCGCGCAAATATCTGTTCGGCTCGCGGAATGCCGACCTGGTGCTGGAGCAGGCCGCGCAGAGCGCGGTGCGTGAGCAGGTGGGTCGGTCCGACCTCAATACCGTGCTCAACAATCGCGGCCCGCTGGCGATCGCCTCCAAGGACCGTCTGCAGATGGCGCTGGATGCCTACAACACCGGCCTGGCCGTGACCGGCGTGACCCTGCCGGACGCGCGCCCGCCGGAAGAAGTGAAGCCGGCCTTCGACGAGGTCAACGGTGCCCAGCAGGTGCGCGAGCGCCTGATCAACGAAGCCCAGGCCTACGCCGCCAAGGTGGTGCCGGAAGCGCGCGGCCAGGGTGCACGCACCCGCACCGGCGCCGAAGGCTACAAGCAGGCAGTGATCTCCAAGGCCGAGGGCGACGCCGATCGCTTCACCCTGCTGCAGGAGCAGTACGCCAATGCTCCCGAAGTCACGCGCAAGCGGCTGTGGCTGGAAACCGTGCAGAAGGTGTTGTCGGAGAACCGCAAGGTGATCGGCAGCGATGGCCGCCAGGTCATCTATGTGCCGCTGCCAGATGCTGGCAAGGCTGCCAACGCCGGCGGCAACGTGGGCACTGGCGGCATGCCGTCGATGGTGCCGCAGGACGTGTTGTTGAATCCGCCGCAAAGCGCCACCAGCGAGGCCATCCGCAACCCGGAACGCGGCCCGCGCCCGACCGGCCGTGAGGGAACCGACCAATGAAAAATTCGCTAGTTATCGGCCTGATCGTCGCCGTGTTGCTGACCCTGATGGGCTCGGTGTTCGTGGTGCGCGAAGACCAGACCGCCATGGTGCTCAACCTGGGCCGCGTGGTGCGCGCCGACCTCAAGCCCGGCCTGCACTTCAAGATTCCGGTGGTGGAATCGGTGCGCGTGTTCGACCGCCGCTTCCAGGTGCTCGATACCGCCCCGGCGCGGTACTTCACCGCCGAGCAGAAAGACGTGAGCGTGGACTTCTTCGCCATCGGCTACATCTCCGATGTGCGTGCGTTCTATCGCGCCACCGGCGGTGAAGAGTCGGTGGCCAATTCGCGCCTGGCCCCGATCATCACAGACTCGCTGCGCAACCAGATCAACTCGCGCACCTTGCAGCAGCTGGTCTCTGGCGACCGCAGCGAATTGATCGCCAGCCAGCTCAAGGGCATCAACGGCGCCATCAAGGGCTTAGGGATGCAGATCACCGACCTGCGCATCAAGCAGATCGACCTGCCGACCGACAGCCAGGTGATCACCGACGTCTACGAGCGCATGCGCGCCCAGCGCAAGCAGGAAGCCAGCAAGCTGCGTGCCGAAGGCGAAGAGCAGGCACTGACCATCCGTGCGCAAGCCGACCGCGAAAGCACGGTGATCAAGGCCGACGCCGAACGCGATGCGCAGAAACTGCGTGGCGAAGGCGATGCCGATGCCGCCCGCATCTACGGCCAGGCCGGCGCAAAGGACCCCTCGTTCTACGCTTTCTACCGCAGTCTGGAGGCCTATCGCGAATCGATGGCCGACGGCAACGGCGTGATCGTGCTCGACAAGAACGACCCGTTCCTGCAGTACCTCAAGAGCGATCGTTGATCGCTGAGTGTTGAATTGCTGATCACCTTGTACCGAGGTGCTCAGTGTTGAACCGAAAACGCCCGCGCAATGCGGGCGTTTTCGTCTGTGCCCGTCACCGCCAAACAGTTGCATGCTCGCCCAACGAGCCCACGACGTAGGAGCGCACCCGGGCGCGACAGGGCCTTCCCGGCATACCCAACCGACTGTCTTCAAACTTCAAACAGCCGGGTAAAACGTAGATTTCCTAAAACAAAACCCAGCAACCCCCGATATTCCTCATGCTGCGAAGCCATCAGCATTGCCGCATGGCCAACGTCCACTCACCCGGGAATCGCGCGCTGCGCCGCGGCAGACAGTCTTTGCCCAACGGCGGTTACCTGTTGACCACCACGACATGGCAGCGTCGCGCTGTGTTCGCAGATTTTCTGCTCGCCGCCGCGGCCTGTCGGGCGTTTACCGCAGCAACGCCACTCGATGCCAGGCTGCTGGCCTGGGTGTTGATGCCTGATCATGTGCATTGGTTGGTGCAACTCGGCAGCGCCACATCGTTGGCCGACACCGTATCGCGCATGAAAGCGTGCGCAGCGCGTGCGGTGAACGATCAGCGTCAACATCGCGTGGCGGTCTGGAGCCGCAGCTACCACGACCATGCGTTGCGCAAAGACGACGACCTGCATGCAGTGGCGCGTTACCTGATCGCCAATCCACTGCGGGCCGGACTGGTTGCCCGCATCGGCGATTCCCCCTTCTGGGACGCAATCTGGCTGTGAGGCTGGGCAGCTTGGAGCGCACCCGGGCGCGACGGGCATTACCGGTGATGCCCGTCGCGCCCGGGTGCGCTCCTACGATGCATGCCTGCCTGGCCTGCCTGCCGGGTGGATTGTCTTTTTGTAGATCCCAGGGTGTCGATCGCGCCCGGGCGTCCCAGATGAAGAGTGAGGCTTACTTGGTTTTATGAGCCAGACTCAGCCGCGTAGGAGCGCACCTGGGCGCGAAAGCTTTACAGGGAATGCGCCTGTCGCGCCCGGGTGCGCTCCTACGATGTAAGCCTGTTGGTTGCCGAACCGGCACACTGCAGATCCCCACGTTGTCCTGGTGTTGTTGATGCACGAGTTTCTGTCAGCGTTGTGCTTGATCGCCGTCATTGAAGGTTTGCTGCTGTTTGCCGCGCCAACCGCCTGGAAGCGCATGGTCGAGCAACTGTTCAGTCTGCCCACTGCGCAATTGCGCTCTATCGGCGGCGTCACCCTGGTCATGGGGGCGATCGCGTTGTGGATCGTGCGCCACTGAGGAGGCCATCCATTCCCGCAGCAAGGGCAGTGTAGGAGCGCACCTGGGCGCGACAGGCATTCCCAGCAAAGCGTCGCGCCCAGGTGCGCTCCTGCGGCCCGGGGGGGATTGGAGATTTTCGACGACCAGTCTAGAGCCCGGCAGCGGTCGGATCACCCACCAACCGACGGCCATCCGCAATCTGACCAGCCTCCATTCCGCCGTCCTCGAAGGGGTAGTGCACGTCACCCGAAACCCGGATAATGCACAAAAGCCGGCCGGGCACGCTCCAACCAGAGCACCCCGTTCGGCTTTTTCCGTGTCCGGGCTGGTCGCCGCTGCAACGCTCCCCGATGGAGCCGCGCGCAAGGTGGCGCCTCCAGCCCCGAACCGGTCCCATCCCGCGGCCCCGATGGCCGCAGCAAAACTCAGGAGTCCACCCGTCATGGGTCAGTCAGTTGTCGTGCTCGGTGCCCAGTGGGGCGATGAAGGCAAAGGCAAGATCGTCGATCTGCTTACCGAAGAGATCGGTGCGGTCGTCCGCTTCCAGGGCGGCCATAATGCCGGCCATACGCTGGTCATCAACGGCAAGAAGACCGTCTTGCATCTGATTCCGTCCGGCATCCTGCGCGACGACGCGCTGTGCCTGATCGGCAATGGCGTGGTGATCTCCCCGGCCGCGCTGATCAAGGAAATCAGCGAGCTGGAAGGCGCCGGCGTGGAGGTGCGTTCGCGCCTGAAGATTTCCCCGGCTGCCCCGTTGATCATGCCGTACCACATCGCCCTGGATCAGGCGCGCGAGAAGGCCGCCGGCGGCAAGGCCATCGGCACCACCGGTCGCGGCATCGGCCCGGCGTACGAAGACAAGGTGGCGCGTCGCGGTATCCGCATCGCCGACCTGCATTACCCGCCGCAGCTGGAAGAACTGCTGCGCACCGCGCTCGATTACCACAACTTCGTGCTGACCAAGTACCTGGGCGTGGAAGCGGTCGATTTCCAGAAGACCTACGACGAAGCGCTGGCGTTCGGCGACTACGTGCAGCCGATGAAGTACGACGTGGCCGGCATCCTGCACGACCTGCGCAAGCAGGGTAAGCGGGTGCTGTTCGAAGGCGCGCAGGGCGCGTTGCTGGACATCGACCACGGCACCTATCCGTACGTCACCAGCTCCAATACCACGGTGGGCGGCGCACTGGCCGGCACCGGCGTTGGCGCCGATGCGATCGACTACGTGCTGGGCATTGCCAAGGCCTACGCCACGCGCGTGGGTGGCGGCCCGTTCCCGACCGAACTGGACGACGAAGTGGGCCAGGGCATCCGCGACCGCGGTGCCGAGTACGGTGCCTCCACCGGCCGCCCGCGTCGTTGCGGCTGGATGGACATCGTCGCGCTCAAGCGCGCGGTAGCCATCAACGGGATCTCCGGCCTGTGCATCACCAAGCTCGACGTGCTGGACGGCATGGAAAAGCTCAAGGTCTGCATCGCGTACGAATACCGCGGCAAGCGCACCGAATACGCGCCGCTGGATGCACAGGGCTGGGAAGAGTGCACGCCGGTGTACCTGGAGTTCCCGGGTTGGACCGAAAACACCCACGGCATCACCGTGTGGGACGAGCTGCCGCCTGCCGCACGCGCCTACCTGCGCGCGCTTGAAGAACTGGCCGGCTGCCCGATCAGCATCGTTTCCACCGGCCCGGACCGCGACCACACCATGGTGCTGCAGGACCCGTTCGCCTGATCGCCTGATGCACTATCGAAACAAGAGAGCCCTGCGAAAGCGGGGCTTTTCTTTGTCACGCTATCACCCGTCGCCTTGGGTAGCGGAATAATGGTGTAAGTCCGGCAGCCTGATCGCAGTCCAAGGCCCGCTTGCGCACGTGGCGCAGCCGATCAGGCAGGCCGACTGCAACGACGGCGGATGTGTTGGGTCAGCGTGATGCCGAGTGGTGCTGGAGATATGGAGCGCGCGACGCATCACGGTCATTGCCACCGCGCGCCAGCCGCCTTGATACGAGTCGTGTTCACCGCTGGCCTGTAGCATGACACCCGCCAACCGGT
This sequence comes from Xanthomonas sp. NCPPB 4467, assembly GCF_041475665.2. NCBI lineage: Bacteria > Pseudomonadati > Pseudomonadota > Gammaproteobacteria > Lysobacterales > Lysobacteraceae > Xanthomonas > Xanthomonas sp. NCPPB 4467. The sequence goes on from NZ_CM191260.1 coordinate 1,460,152, forward strand.
GTCCGTTCGCGCCGGCTTGCTTTGATTATCATCGGCAGCACCAACGCTTCTTTTCCGCGTCTACGTTTTCGTGCTTGCAAGGCGTGGACGTGACTTTCGGCTGTGTTGGGGTATCTGCGTTGACGCGATGATTCGGCACGGACAACTTCCATCACGTTAGGAACCACATGCGCCATATCCTGGTGACTGCAATTGCACTGGCGCTGGCCAGCACGTCCGCCGCTACCGTGGCCCATGCTGCCGCTGCTCCCGGGACGGGGGCCCCATCGGTCTTGCAGGTCACTACCCAGCTGCCGCGAACCGCCAGGCCGACGCATTACGCGGTGGAGATCACCCCGCATGCCGACAAGATGACCTTCGACGGCAAGGTGCGCATCGATGTCCAGGTGCTCACCGCTACCGATGCCATCGTGTTGCAGGCAGCCAATCTGCACTTTTCCAAAGCTACGCTCGCAGCAACGGGCGGCAAGCCGGTAGCGACCAAGATCGCCACCGACGCCGATGCGCAGACCGCGCGCTTCGATACCGGCACACCGCTGGCACCGGGTAACTACGTGTTGTCCATCGACTACAGCGGCATCATCAACACGCAGGCCAATGGCTTGTTCGCGCTGGATTACACCACGCCGCAGGGCCAGCGCCGCGCGCTGTTCACCCAGTTCGAAAATTCCGATGCGCGCCGCTTCATTCCGTCCTGGGATGAGCCCAATTTCAAGGCCACGTTCGACCTTGCGGTGAATGCGCCGGCCAAGCAGATGGCGGTGAGCAACATGCCGGTGGCGCGTTCCAGCGCAGCGGCGGGCGGGATGAAGAAGGTCGTTTTCCAGACCACGCCCAAGATGTCCACCTACCTGCTGTTCATGAGCCTGGGCGACTTCGAGCGCGCCACGGTCAAGGCCGATAACGGCACCGAGATCGGTGTGATCGCGCAGGCTGGCAAGGTCGATCAAGCCAAGTTCGCACTGGAATCCAGCCGCGATGTGCTGCATGCGTACAACGATTACTTCGGCGTGCCGTATCCGCTACCCAAGCTGGACAACATCGCTGCGCCCGGGCAGAGCCAGTTTTTCGGCGCCATGGAGAACTGGGGCGCGATCTTTACGTTCGAGTTCGTGTTGCTGCTCGACCCGGCGGTGGCCGACATCAACAGCAAGCAGGCCGTGTTCACGACCGCTGCGCACGAAATCGCCCATCAGTGGTTCGGCAATCTGGTCACCATGGCGTGGTGGGACGACCTGTGGCTCAACGAAGGTTTCGCCAACTGGATGGAATCGCGAACGACCGCGATGCTTCACCCGGAATGGGATATCGACAAGACCAGCGCGGCGTTCAAAAGTCGCGCGGCGATGCGGCGCGACGCCTATGCCACCACCCATCCGGTCGTGCAGCACGTGGACACCGTGGAGCAGGCCAGCCAGGCATTCGACGTGATCACCTACGACAAGGGCGAAGCGGTCATCGGCATGCTCGAAGACTACGTCGGCGCCGAGCAATGGCGTGCCGGCGTGCGCAACTACATCAAGCAGCATCAGTACGGAAACGCGGTGACCGATGCGCTGTGGCAGCAGGTCGATGCGATGGCACCGGGCAAGCAATTCACCCAGGTCGCACACGACTTCACCACCCAGCCCGGCGTGCCGTTGATCAATGTCGCCTCCACGTGTGTGGGCGGGCAGACCCACCTCACCCTGCAGCAGGGCGAATACACGCTCGACCGCCCCGACAAGCAGCCGCTGCGCTGGCATGTGCCGGTCGCCGTGCGTGCCGGCAACGGCGTGCCGGTACGCGTGCTGGTGGATGGCAGCGCACAGCTGCAACTGCCCGGCTGCGATGCACCGGTGGTGGTCAACGCCGGGCAGAAAGGCTACTTCCGCACCCGCTATGCACCAGCGCAGTTCAAGGCGCTCAGCACTGCATTTTCCAGCCTGCCGGTGGTGGACCAGCTTGGTTTGATGATGGATACCAGTGCGCTTGCCACGGTTGGCCTGCAACCGCAGGCAGATGCGCTGGAGTTGACCACCAAGGTGGCGGTGGGCGCTTCGCCGGACCTGTGGGAAACGGTGGCCGGCACTGTGGACAGTGTCGACGACATGCTCAAGCAACATCCGGCCATCCGTGCCGCATGGCGGTCGTATGCCACCTCGCGGCTGGCACCGCAATTTGCCACCCTGGGCTGGGACGACCGCACTGGCGATTCGGCGCAGATCAAGCAACTGCGCACACGGCTGATTGGCAGCCTCAGCGACATGGACGACGCGCAGCTCATTGCCGAAGCGCGCCGCCGTTTTGCCGCCTTCCAGGCCGACCCGGCGTCGCTGTCGCCGGAGCTGCGCACCAGCGTGCTGAGCATCGTCGCGCGCAATGCCGATGCCGCCACCTGGGACGCGCTGCATGCGATGGCGAAGAAGGAAACCTCTTCGATGATCCGCGACCAGTACTATGGCCTGCTGGCGGCAACAGCAGACCAGGCCTTGGCCAAGCGTGCACTGGAGCTGGCCTTGACCGCCGAGCCAGGCGCCACCACCGGTGCCAGCATGATCGACATGGTGGCGAGCGAACATCCGGACCTGGCCTTCGACTTCGCCGTGGCGCATCGGCCACAGGTGGATGGCCTGGTCGACTCCACCTCGCGTGCCCGCTATTACCCACGCCTGGGTTCGGGCTCGGTCGACCCGAAGATGGCCGACAAGATCAAGGCCTACGCCGATCAGTATCTGGCTCCCACCTCGCGCCGTGACGCAGAGACCGCCATCACCGGCATCCAGACCCGGATCAAGCTGCGCGCGGCGTTGGTGCCGCAGATCGAGGCATGGTTGAAGGCGCGCAAGGGCTGAGCATTACCGGAGACCAGTTGAAAAAAGCCCGGCAACTGCCGGGCTTTTTCGTGTCGCGTATTGAAGGTGAGTGCCGCCTTGCAGTTTGCCGATTCGCGCAAGGGCGTACGGCGATGGAGGGGCACGCAGTTGTGCGTTTGAGCTTAGTGCGACTTCTGGAGTTGCGCGGCAGGCAGCGTTTTTTGAGCGTTTCAACATGGCCACTTGCATCACGAAGCGGCGCTGATCGTCTAGGGGTAATCCGTCTTGCCCTGCAGAGATGCCTCGCAACGCTGCGTCATGCCAGATTGCACTCAAGCCATCCGCATTGCAGGAGCCTCGCGTGAGAGGTTGTCCATCTCCTGCTGTTGGCTCTGCTGCGCTGCCTGCTGACGATCCACCGATGCAGTTTCCAGCTGCTGCAGCGATTGCCCCACCGGCGTGCGTACCGCCTCATCGGTGGGCATCGATGCACGCAGGTGTGCAGGGTCGTTCAATGCACCCTGCACCACAAACACCGTGTACCCGGCCGGGTGTTGCGCGGTCTGCGTACTCAACGCCACATGATCCACCCGGTCCAGATTGTTCTGGCGGGCCAGGCTCATGGCACTGGCCACCAGGCGTTCGCTGTTTTCGTCCGGTGTGAGCCCGGCTTGCGCATCGATAGCGCTCACACCTGCGCTCACCTGTTGCAGCAACGCGTAGTCGCGGTGGCCCGGGCCGATATCGGCCAGCTTGGTAGGTGCCTGGGTCCGATCGGGCACGCCATCGACCGATGCCGTGAACGGGCTGCGAGTGATGGAGCGGTGCTGATCGTCCTCATGAAACTGCGTCGCTTTCTGCTGGCGCTCCATGCGGACTTGGCGCGTATCGTTGAGTTCTGCAAGGCGCGCAGGATTGGTTTCTTCGCGCATGGAAGGATGCCCGCCACCGACGCTGACATTCATCCACTTCTGTTCTTTTTCGAAGTACATCGCATAGAAACTGTTGCTGCCGATCACATTTGGATCGATCGCAGAACGGCCCTCCAGCATCTGGATCGCTTCGGTTGCCCCCAGCTTGGCCAGGTACTGGCTACCGTCCACCACGCCCATCTGCGCAAAGGTCTCGTAGCCGGTATTGCTGATGCGGGTGGCGCCGACGTACGCGTTGTCGAGCATGTTGGTCCAGATCTGTTCCAGCTTCTGGGGGCCGCTTTTTTCCAATGCTGCCTGCAGGAGCACGCGGGGTGTCCAGCAGTTGGGGTCGAGCTGGTGGAACTCGAATGCTCGATCATGTGCAGTCATTACGTCCTTGCCGGGAAGATTCAAGGCCAGGTCTGGGCGGCGCTGTTCCATCCAATGCATCCTTTGCGCCAAATCCTGCTTGACCAGCGTCTGCCCGAATACCTCCCATTGGCGCTCACTCAGTTCTGCGTTGGCAAAGCGTGATCCGTTGTCGTGTTGATGCCTGGCATAATCTTGCGCATAACTGTTTGCAACTCGGCCAGGCAAACTGTCATTGCGGACCACACCCAGTGCCAACGTTCCGTAGCCATCGGCACCTGGCAACTGTGAAAGATAGTTCCAGTAGAGTTCGCGGTTGCCATCTCTGGCATAGCTGGTCAGGACCGCCAAATCCTTCTTAGTCAATCCACTCATGATTTACTCCTGTAATAGGCGGATTACTGAACTTTGGTTCGCGCCAGGACATCCCGTACTGCGTCTTCCATGCGCTTCCAATCCTTCAGGAAGGCTCGTTTGTAGGTCAACCTGATCGAGAGCTTGTTGTCGATATCCGAGAAATAATGAAAGCAACCCGCCGAAACCGCGCCATCCTCGTTAAGAACCTGATCACCTTCCAGGCGCACTCCATCTCCTCGAAACGTCTTGCTATCGCATTTGATGAATGTCGTCAGCTTGCCCTTTGGTCCGCGGGCGACATACCAGTCGTCTTCGTAGCCGGGATTACGGGTTGGTGGTTTGCCATAGTTTGCTTCGTATTCCTTTGTATACCCCGCCATCTTTGCTTCGTCGATGGCGTACAGCATCAGCCCCATGGTTTCGGCTTGGGCAACGCGTAGGTCAAGTCGATCTCTTGGATCTCGGCGTTCCACCGAACCGTCTTCAGTGATGGCCTCGTTGGACGATAGCCTCTCCAGTGATGTTTCGATGGGTGCGCGGTCGATGTAGTCGATCGCGACCGAAATTTCCTTCCGGAAATCGTTCGTACGCGGGTTCGCGCGCGCACCGGGCGGGGTGGGGGTCATGTCCGGCCATTCGATGACAAGCGTCACGCCTTCGCCCGGCCACGGTGCGATCTGGCTGTCCAGGTAGTTGGCAGGGATACGGAACGTGTTCGGCCCCAGCTTCACGTCCACAGGCGCATCCGAATAGGTATGCCCGTTGATGGTGCGGCCTGTGGTGACGGTGTCAGACATGGGGGAAGTCCTTTTTTGTTCGGTTGAAGGCGTCCGTGCACACGCACTGCCGGTCACAGCGACGGCAAGTGCAAGCGTCAGGCACCGGCCGGATGACATCATGTGCATTGGTCAATCCATTGCAGGGTCTACCGAGAACTATAGGCAAATAAGCGATGGCGGGACAGGTTGACCACATCGATGACCGGCGTTCGACCCTCTTTAGGTATCAACAAGACCGATGCCGATTTCGGCTGGCGCTTGCGGCTACTTCTGGATCGAAGCACAAGCACTGATCGGCTGTGCGTATCAAGAAAATGCAATGAGCGCAGAAGGGTAGCGGTGACTTTCGCGAGTGGATATGCAGACCTGCAGCATTGGGGCGTGCCTTGATGTACGACCGGGAGGAACTGACCTCCGGTACTCAATAGAGCCGCGAGATGTCGTACTGCCCCCATATGCTGCACAGGCTGTTACAGGCGCTGCCAACCTCTGGGCCAGATCAATCAATGCCATGCCGATGCTTGACCTCACCCCGTTACGCGGACACAGTCCGGAGCGTCTGTTTTCTCTGCTCAGGGGATGCTCGTGAAGAAGCTGATGCGTTGCCTGGTAGCCACGGCGCTAATGCCCATCATGACGCTTGGGTGTGCACGACTTTCGACAGAAGCTGCTGCAGCAAAGCCCTTGCGCGATGCCGAGGAAGTGTCCTCCTTTCCTCAGGCACCCGCTGCTTCGCCCACATCCTGGATCCCCTTCAAGTTGGAGCGGCAGATGGGGGCTATCTGTGTTGACAGGATGCAATCGCAGGGCACTGCGCCTGCACCGCTGTTGAGGGACGCGTTTTGCCGAGGCCCGGCACCCGCGCACATGGCGCGCGCACTGCTGGCTCTGCGTGCAGACGCCGTCGATACTTCGCAGCAGGCGCGCGAAGCCAGTCTGCGCAATGCGGTCTACGTGGCCGCACCTGGGTTGGGACGACGCGCGGATTTCACTGTGGCCGCAGGTGAGCTCACGATTCGTTCGTTCGAAAGTGCCGATCCTGACAAGACGGTGTATCTGGTCTGGCCAGTGAAATGCAGTGCGGGTGACGCAGGCCTTGCATGCCAATCAGGCCAAGGGCGCAAAGCCTATCGCCTCGATAAGGACGGCAATGCATCCGACGTCAGCGTATCGATCTTCCCGCCAGCGCCCAGCCTGACTGCTGAATATATCGCCAGGCAGAACGAACACGGCGGCTCGGAGCTTTTTCTGTTCGACGACAAGTTACCTATGGCGCCAACCATGCGATGGCTAATGGAGTTTGACCCCGACCAGCCGCTTGCCGCCGATGACCCAAGGCGGGTCGGCGCTTATGCGCATTTTGGCTTTCTCCGATGGACGGGCGAACGCTTCGAGCGCGTCGAACGGGTTGCAAGAGCGCAGTGGCCGTGTCGTCAACAACGCACGGGCAAACCAGCATATTCTGATTATCCAGATGGTGAGGACCGATTCGTTTCCCATTAATTCAAAGGGTGCCAACCCATGGCGCGCGGCATAGGGTGAGCGCAAGCGCACAGGTGAAACCAGGCCAAAGCAGTAACCAGCACGACAAGGCATGATTGATATCGTCCTGATACAACAAGCCGATCAAAGCTTAGGCAACCCACACGGAGCAGAGCATGCATCATCGCCATTTGAACGGATTGCTTGTGGGTGTCGTGCTCATCGTTGCAGCTGGATGCGCCCAAGACAGCGCTCGCTCGGCAACCAGCCCTTCAGCGACGATAGCTGCCGCCAAGAACGTCTACCCGGAAGTGCCCTTGTCCTCTCCAAAGCCATGGAAGCAGTTCGCGCTGGAGCAAGACATGGGCGCCACCTGTACAACCCGATTGCAGCGAAGCGCTTCTGGCCGCAGTGTTCTTCTGCCTGCCGACGAATGCATCGGCCCTGCGCCGCGCCCTTTAGCTCAAGTTATCTTGGCGCTTTCATCATCTGATCTGGCAATCACTCCCGACACGCGCGCAGACGCCTTGAAACATGCTGTTTACGTTGCATCTGCTGGTTTGGGTAAGCGTGCCGATTTCATGCTGGCGACCGATGCATTCTGGGTGCGCTCTTTCGAATCACCCGATCCTCTTGATGTCGTATACCTGGTTGGTGGGGTGCGGTGTACCGATCAGGCAGTGGACTGCAAGGATTCGGGTGGCGTACGCGCATTCCGTTTCGATGCGAAAGGACAGCTGGCCGATGTTAGTAAAGAGGTATTGCCGCCTGCACCCACATTGACCGAGGACGAGATCCGTCGTTACCAGCCTTACGCGGAACCTGTCCCGTTTCTTGATATGTCGCGTCTGTGGGCGGTTCCCGTGCTGCGCTGGGTGATCGAGTTCGACCCGGACGCACCGCTTGCCAGTGATCCGCGCTACTACAACGATTGGGCGTACCTGCATTTCGGATTTCTGGTCTGGAACGGGCAGCGCTTTGACTTGATGAACACGGTTGATCGCTCGCGATGGCCGTGCAGGCCCGTCGCTGAAGGAAAGGCTGCCTGTTCTGGTCCGCTGGACAACAAGGGCGACCGTTTCGTCACTCATTAATCGATGCAGGGAGAGCAAAGATGGCGCGTGTCATAGAGCTCAATATCAAAGAGCGTGCAGACGAGGTTGTGGTGTTGTTCAATGCCAACCGTCCCGCAGATGCAGTGGCATTGCTGGAACGGCATCGGCAAGGACAGCCAGAAATCGTGCAAGAAAGCATGGATCGCTACGTCGGCATCCAGGCAGAGCGTGATATCGCTGCCAATGCAGGCCGCGCGCAGACGCCAGGCGTTACCGCAGCGCTACAACGCCTGCAAAGCATTCACACGACTGCACCGCGATTTCCAGCCGACAATGAGATGGCGACTCTCTCCGACGGTCAAAAATACGACGTTTACGCAAGCATCGCCCAAGCGCGTGGCAATACGGCAGCAGATCAGGCGCTTGCAACGCCAGGGCAACGGGTCATCCTTGGCCTGCAGCAAGAGAATTCCACGCTCGACGCCATGGAAGATTCGGCACATCCAACCCAAAGGCGGTCAGATAACCCGGCAACTCCTCGCGATGAGTCACGCGGTGGCAGCGGTGTCTACAACGATCGCCTGGTCGTTCTGTGGAAGGACGCAGACGGAACCGCTCATGTGGTTGAAGCGAACCGCTCTAACACCGAGCCCACTGCGCAATACGATCACCACGCGGGCAATACCGGAGCGAGGCCGCTGGGCGAGGGCGGTCGTAAAAACCGCCGATTCGATCCCTCCCCCGGGTTTGAGAGCATTACGCGGCCGCGCAAGATCGAGGGTGACGATGTAAATGGGGGATGGTGTCCGTGACCTCGGACGTTTGGGCGAAGGCACGATCGAAATGCAGAGGGCGCAGCATCCCAATCCATTGCTGGCTGGATCCATGGACGATGCGCTGCGGCCTAGCCAGGCTGCAGTGACTGCAGGTCTCGGCATGGTGCAGCGGGACAGCAATGCCGACGGCTGGTTTGATCACGCCGACGTCAACGGCACACAGGATCTCAACGACACATTCAAAATCCACCGCGGATCACGCGGCAGCACAGACTCGGCCGGCTGCCAGACTATCCACGCGGACGACTACGAGCCGTTCATGGATGCTGTTCAAGGCAACCCTGCGCAAACACGCTGGCAATACGTGCTGACCAGCACGACCCCTGGCCCCGTGCGAGAGCAGCAGCTAGACCAAGGGCTTCAGCAGGAGGGAGCACGGCCCGGCCCTCAGCCGCGTGGCAATCAGCCGCCTCATCCCCAACGGCAAGAAGGTGGGCCGGCAGAGCCGGTGCACGGCAGGCAGCGACAGGCAGACCTGGAACCCACGCCGCAGGCACCTCACCCCCTGCATGCACAGGCAACGACTCTGGTTGGCAAGTTGGATGCCAGCATGGGACGGAGCAGTGATGCGCACAGCGAGCGGATGAGTGCCAGCTTGGCGCATCTGGCAAAGGAGCACGGGCTTGAGCGGATTGACCATGTGTCGCTGAGCAACCAGACACCGCGTGCGGCGGCTGGCGCTACCGTGTTCGTGGTGCAGGGCGAGCCCAGCAATCCGGCCCATCTGCGTGCCAGCATGCCCACTGACGTGGCCGTCAGTACGCCGGTGGAGCAATCGCTGGCAAAGCTGCAAGAACTCGACGCGCGCAACTTGGCGCAGAGCCAAAGCCAAGCGCAGGAGAGATCGTTGGCGCAGGAGGAGGCGGTTAAGCCGCGGAGCATTGGATGAGAGTGTCTGGCTTCCGCCTTCGAGCGCTAGATCCTCGTTTAGGTCAGCGTGTCGCAAAGACTGCTTGCAAAAACAGTTTGTTCGCTGGATATTCCATATTCTGGAATATGGAATAAGGCGGGCTTGGCCGTGGAACTGAAGCCGCAGGATTTGGTGGTGCTGTACAAGCAGGTCGCCCAGGCGGGCCAGGCCTGGACCTATGCATCCCTCGGAGAAGCGCTGGGCATGAGCGCCTCTCAGGTGCATCGCAGCGTCAAGCGCGCGGTGGCATCCGGCTTGGCGCTGGAAAAAAGCCGCGGCGAGTGGGAGACGGTGCGCACGGCCTTGCACGAGTTTGCGGTCCACGGCGTGCGTTATGCCTTTCCTGCGGTCATCGGGCCGCCAAAGCGTGGCATTCCTACGGCTTTTGGCGTGCCCCCACTGTCCACTGCGATTGCCAGCTCCCCAGGGGATGCACCGGTGTGGCCAAGCGCGCAGGGCACGGCCAAAGGCCCCGGCTTGTCGCCGTTGTCGGCCGGTGCGCCCAACGCTGCGCTGGCCGACCCGGCCTTGCACCAGCTGCTGGCGCTGCAGGACGCCCTGCGTAGCGGGCGCGCCCGCGAGCGCACGCTGGCGGCGCGCTATCTCAAGCAGTTGCTGGGGCTTGGCGATGCGGTCTGATGATCCTAACTACCGCATCTGCGTGTGATTGCGGATGCACTGGGCGAACGTTGCGACCACATGGTCTTCCTCGGCGGGGCAGTCGTTGGCCTGCTGGTGTCGTATCCATTGGCTGAAAACGTCCGCGCCACCTATGACGTCGATGCGGTGGTCAATTTTGATTGGTCCCGATTCCGCGGCATCGAGGCGCGTGTGGAATCGCAGGGCTTTGCGCGAGAGATGCAGAGCGGTGTCGTCTGCCGTTGGATACACCAAGCGTCGGGCATCCTCTTCGACCTGATGCCGGTGGATGAAGGCGTGCTTGGCTTCTCCAACCGCTGGTATGCCCATGCTGTAAAGACGGCGCAAGTGTTTGCCTTGAGCGATCGCCTGTCCATCCGCTTGGTGACAGCGACAGCATTCGTGGCGACCAAGCTCGAAGCCTTCGCTACCCGAGGCAACAGCGACTTCCTTTCCAGTCACGACCTGGAGGACGTACTCAATGTCGTCGATGGCCGGGCTGAGCTGGTGGAAGAGTTTGCCGTGGAGCATGCAGACCTTCGGCAGTGGGTCGCCGATGTGTTCGTAGGGCTAATAGACAACCCGGCTTTTGTGAACGCGCTACCCGGATTGGTCGCCGAACCGGAGCGCGCAAGCATCGTGCTTCAGCGTCTACGTGACATCGCATCAACGTAGCTGCGACATCTTCGGCTTAGGTCTGCAAAGAAAACCTTGAAGCGCCGCCGCTCGCTTGCGATGATGCATCGCAATTGCAACGCACTGGGTCTGCCATGAAATCCGCATCTCTGCCGTCACTTCGGGTGGACCCCGCACTGCGCGAAGCGGCCGAAGCCGTGTTGCAGGAGGGTGAGACGCTGTCCAGCTTCGTCGAGCACTCCGTGCGCGCCCAGGTGCAGCAGCGCCAGCACCAGGAGGCCTTCATTGCGCGTGGGCTGGCCTCGCGTGACAGCGCCAAGGGATCAAACCGATACATCGACGCGAAGGATGTGCTGGCCGGGCTGCAGTCCCAGCTGGACAAGGCGCGCAAGGGCTGAGCCAAGGTGGGATTTTCTGTCCGCTTCACTCAGCAAGCGCGCGACGATCTCGCGCGGCTTTACGACTGGCTGCTACAGCGTGCCGAAGGCGACTTCACCGTGGCCGAGCGCGCGCTGCAGGCCATCGACGACGGCGTCACCGTGCTTGAACTGGCGCCGTTGAGCTGCCGCAAGGCGGGGGTGGCAGACCCGTTCTTGCGGGAGTTGGTGATCGGCTTCGGTGCCAGCGGCTATGTGCTGCTGTTCGAGGTGGAAAGCGATCAGGTCGTCACCGTTTTGGCCGTCAGGCATCAGCGTGAAGACGACTATCATTAAGCACGGCGTGAGCGCCAACGTCGCGCCACAGGGGAAGTAGATGGCCAATATCAGCAGGCATCGCACGGGGGAATTGACCCGTGCGCTGTTCCATATCCTCAAGGCCCAACCGGAAGGCATGCGTGCGTCCGATGCACTAGCCTCGCTGGAAAAGCAGGTCGTGCTCACCGAGTACGAAGCGGGTGACTACGAAACCGGCGGCCGTCGCTTCGAGAAGATCGTACGCTTCAGCACCGTGGCGCCGGTCAAGGCCGGCTGGCTGGTCAAGGACAAAGGCATCTGGACCCTCACGCCAGAGGGCGAAGCGGCGCTGCACGCCTACCCGGATCCAGAGCAGTTCATCCGGGCGGTCGGCCAGCTGTACAAGAAGTGGAAGAGCGCCCAGCCCGTCTCCGACGAGGTCGACGATCCCGAAGGCGAGCTCACCGAGGAATCGGCCAGCATCACGCTGGAAGAAGCCGAAGAGATGGCATGGGCCGAGATCGAGGCTTACCTCGCCGCGATGCCGCCGTATGACTTCCAGGAACTCGTGGCGTCGCTGCTGCGGGCGATGGGGTATCACGTGGCCTGGGTCGCACCGCCCGGCAAGGACGGTGGCACCGACATCATTGCCTACAACGACCCGCTCGGCACCCGCCCGCCGCGCATCAAGGTGCAGGTCAAGCGCAATGCCAACTCGCCGCGGATCGATGTGACAGGCCTGCGCAGCTTTATGGCGGTTCTGGGAGAGGGCGATGTCGGTTTGTTCGTCGCATTGTCCGGCTTCACCAAGGACGCTGATTACGAAGCGAGGCAGTCGCATCGGCGGATCAACTTGATCGATGCGCGGAAGTTGGTGGAGCTATGGACGACGCATTACGCGCAGCTCAGTGACACTGCCCGCACACAACTGCCATTGAAGCCGGTTTGGTTCCTTGCTTCAGAAAGCTGACGAAAGCCCTGCTAGGAAAGCTGATGGTCGCAGTGAGATGCCTGCACAAAACGCATCATCTAGCGCCGTCACTCCGTGCTGAGAGGTGAAACTGATGCCGATCTGTCACTCGAATTTAAGCATTACTAAAGAGAAGTTTGATTCATGCCATTGACTCTCCCCCAGCTGGAACGCCATCTGTTCAAGGCCGCCGACATCCTGCGCGGCAAGATGGATGCGTCCGAATTCAAGGAATACATCTTCGGGATGTTGTTCCTCAAGCGTTGCTCTGACGTGTTTGAGCAGCGCCGCGAGCAGGTCATCGCCGAGCGCAAGCGCGCCGGTGAAAGCGAGGCGCAAGCCAACGCTTCTGCCGAAAATCCGCGCTGGTACAAGGTCGAAGGTGCGTTTTGGGTTCCGCGGATTTCGCGCTACCAGACGTTGGTCAACGATGCCCACCAGAACGTGGGTGATGCGCTGAACAAGGCGCTGTCCGGGATCGAAGACACTAATAACAGCCTTGATGGCGTGCTGGAGCACATCGACTTCACCCGCAAGGTCGGCCAGAGCAAGCTCCCCGACATCAAGCTGCGCCAGCTGATCACCCACTTCGGCCTGCACCGTCTGCGCAACGAGGATTTCGAGTTTCCCGACCTGCTGGGTGCGGCCTACGAATACCTGATCGGCGAGTTCGCCGACTCCGCCGGCAAGAAGGGCGGCGAGTTCTACACACCCCGCTCGGTGGTTCGGATGATGGTGCAGCTGCTCAAGCCCGAGCAGCATCACGACATCTATGATCCCTGCAGCGGATCGGGCGGTATGTTGATCATGTCCAAGGACTATATCGACGAACATGGCGGCGACGGCCGCAAGGCCAACCTGTTTGGGCAGGAGTTCAACGGCACGGTCTGGTCGATCGCCCAAATGAACATGCTGCTGCATGGCATCAGCACCGCCGACCTGCGCAACGAGGACACGCTGGCCGAGCCGCAGCATGTCGCCGGTGGCGAGCTGCAGCGCTTCGATCGCGTGCTGACCAATCCGCCGTTCTCGATCAACTGGGGCACCGCCGACAAGAACACCGATGGTACGCCGGCCTGGGCACCGAAATTCCCCGAACGCTTCCGCTACGGCCAGGTGCCGCTGGGCGCGAAGAAGGCCGACCTGATGTTCCTGCAGCACATGGTGGCCGTGACCCGCGATGGCGGCATGATCGCCACGGTCATGCCGCATGGCGTGCTGTTCCGCGGTGGCGACGAGGCGCGCATCCGCGCTGGGTTGATTGCCGATGACCTGCTGGAAGCGGTAATCGGCGTCGCGCCCAACCTGTTCTACGGCACCGGCATCCCGGCCTGCATCCTGGTGCTACGTCAGCAGGTGCAGCACGGCGGCAACCGCGTCAGCGGCAAGCCGGCACAGCGCCGGGGCAAGGTGCTCTTCATCAATGCCGACCGAGAGTATTTCGAGGGGCGCGCACAGAACTACCTGCTGCCTGAGCACATCGAGAAGATCGTCACCACGTTCGACGAATTCCGCGCCATCGACGGCTTTTCCGCCATCGTCGATAACGCCACGCTGCTGGAGAACGGCTGCAACCTCAACATCCGCCGGTATGCCGACAACGCTCCAGCGCCGGAACCGCACGACGTGCGCGCGCATCTGGTCGGGGGCGTGCCGAGGACCGAGGTGCAGGCCAAGGCCGCGCTGTTCGCCGCGCATGGCCTGGACCCGCAGGAGCTGTTCGTCGCGCGTGACGCGGCGTATCTCGATTTCGCACCGACGCTGACCGCCCGCGCCGAGCTCAAGCCTGCCGTCGAAGGCAATCCCGGCCTGCGGGCGAAGGAGGCTGCGTTGCGCGACGCGTTCGAGGCCTGGTGGCAGGCGCACGGTACCCGCATCACCGCGCTGGCCGGGCGCCAGAATGACGCCGCTGCGCTGGTCGCGCTGCGCCACGAATTGCTGGCCAGCTTCAGCGAAGCGCTGGAAGCAATCGGCCTGCTCAATCCGTTTCAGGTGCGCGGCATCATCGCCGGTTTCTGGGTGCAGACCCGCTATGAGTTTCAGACCCTGATGGTGCGCGGCGCCCGTGGCGTCATTGATGCCTGGCGCACCAGCATCGTCACCGCACTGGAGGACAAGGCCAGCAAGGACAACCCGCTGGACCACAAGCTGGTGCGTTTCCTGCTGGCCGAGTTCGTCGAGGCCATCGCCGAACTGGACGCGAAGAAGGCCGAGCTGGACAGCCAGATCAAGGCGGCCGACCCCAAGGCATCGAAAGACGCCGATGGCGAGGATGGCGATGCCGAACCGGCCGATGCGGACGAGAACGAAGATACCGTCGATGAGGCACAGCTCAAGGACTGGAAGAAAGACCTGGCCACGGTAAAGAAGCAACTCAAGGCCCAGAAGGACAGCTTTACCAATGAGCTCGACCGCAAGGTCGATGCATTGGACGACGCAGCGGCCGCAGCGCTGCTGCTGACCATCCTTCATGACGACATGCGCGCCATCGTCGAGCGCTACGTCGCCGCACAGCGCAAGGATGTTGTGGCGGCGTTCGAGACCTGGTGGGACAAGTACCGGGTGACGCTGGCGGATATCGAAGGCAAGCGCGATGAGGCAGCGCGGGCGTTGCAAGGGTTCTTGAATGGGTTGGGGTATGTCTGAAATCGAAGTGCGAGAGCCTGATAACCGGTATCAGAGATTTCTCCAAGATCTCCCGCATGACTGGCAGCAACTCAGAGTCCGGCAGCTGGGAAAGGTCGTCGGAGGTGGAACGCCGTCTCGCAACGTCATGTCGTTCTGGCGGGGGGCGATCCCGTGGGCAACGCCAAGTGAGGTGAGCAGCGGGATACCGATGCTTCTGTGGGATACGAACGAGCACATCAGTGTTTCCGCCTTATCGAGCAGTGGAGCGAATCTACTTCCACCTGGCTCGTTGATGGTCACGACACGTGCAACTTTGGGAGCGCGCGCGATCAATGCGGTTCCGATGGCAACGAATCAGGGGTTCAAGTCGATCGTCTTCGATACGGCCGACGACTCACGGTTCTATCTGCATGCATTTGACAAAGTTAAGCCGGAGATATCCCGGCGCGCGTCTGGAACAACGTTTCTCGAAATCTCGGGCGCCGAGTTCTGTGAGATCCGGTTGCCGTCTCCTCCGCATGCCGAGAAGCGAAAGATCGCAGAAGTCCTCGATACCCTCGACACCGCCATTCACGAAACCGAAGCGCTGATCGCCAAGCTCAAGGCCGTCAAGCAGGGCCTGCTGCACGACCTGCTGACGCGCGGCATCGACGCCAACGGCGAACTACGGCCGCCACAGGCTGAGGCCCCGCACCTTTACAAGTCATCACCGCTAGGATGGATTCCCTTCGAGTGGAGCGTGCGCCGGCTTGGTGCTTGTGCTTCCATCGCTGGCGGCGTCACCCTTGGGCGAGATCTAGCTGGTCCCAACTCTGTTGAGCTTCCATACCTACGTGTCGCGAATGTGCAGGATGGGTATTTCGATCTCGCAAGCGTTAAGCAAGTTCGGGTTCTCACTGATGAGATTGAAAGGTACAAGCTTATGGATGGCGACGTGCTGATGAATGAAGGGGGAGACTACGACAAGCTTGGACGTGGCGCGGTCTGGCGTTCTCAAATCGAGCCATGCCTTCACCAGAATCACGTCTTTCGTGTCCGCTGTGATCCTTCGTGTCTTGATGCCGATTTCCTTGCTTTTTACACGGCATCTTCGGGTGGGAAGAGATTTTTCCTCCTTTCATCTAAGCAGTCCACCAACCTCGCGTCCATCAACTTGACTCAGCTGAAAGCATTTCCCATTCCCTGTCCAGAGCTCGACGAACAGCAGAAGATTGTTGCGGCTGTCAGATCCTCTGAGCGGCAAGCTGAAAGTGAGGATTTGCAGTTGTCTTCACTACGAGAGCTCAAGTCCGGCCTCATGGACGACCTCCTCACCGGCCGCGTCCGTGTCACCCCGCTGCTGGATGCTGCCACCGCATGACCCACCCCCTGCCAGCCGCCGAATCGCTGACGGTCGAGTTCAAGAGCGACCGCAGGAAGCTGTCCGACACTGAGCTGGCCGAGGCCGTGGTGTGTCTGGCCAACGCGTACGGTGGCGAGCTGTGGCTGGGCGTGGAAGACGATGGCACCGCGACCGGTCTGCATGCCGATCACCGTCAGTTGGTCGGCTTGCCCGGCCTGATCGCTGCGCGCACCTCGCCGGCCATCGCGGTGCAGGTGGAGGCGGTCGAGATCGATGGTGTGCCCGTGGCGCGGATCGTGGTGCCCAAGGCCGCCACGGTGGTGGCCACCGCAGGTGGCGTCTATCTGCGCCGCCGGCTGAAGCACGATGGCACGCCCGAATGTGTGCCGATGCTGCCGCATGAACGCGACAGCCGCCTCGGCCAGCTTGGCCTGGCCGATGCCTCGGCGCAGCCGGTGGCCGGCGCGCAACTCTCGGATTTCGATCCGCTGGAGCGTGAGCGTCTACGCCAGGCCGTTCAACAGTATGGCGGCGACCGCGTGCTGCTTGAACTGGACGACGAGGCGCTGGACGGCGCGCTGGGCTTCACGACGCGCCAGCCCGACGGCCGCCGCGTGCCGACGTTGTGCGGTCTGCTGGTAATCGGGCGCGTCGAGGCGCTGCGCCAGCATGTGGCCACACATGAGTTTGCGTTTCAGGTGCTGGCCGAGCAGGCCGTACGCTTCAACGAGTTCCGCCGCGTGCCGCTGCTTCAGGCCATCGATTGGCTGGAGACCAACTTCCGCCCTTATAACCCGGAGGAAGAACTGCAGGTGGGCCTGTTTCGCGTGCCGGTTCCCAAGGTCGATATGGGTGCCTACCGCGAGGCGGTGGCCAATGCGCTGATCCACCGCGATTACCACCGCCTGGGCGCGGTGCATGTGCGGCTGGAGAACGATGCGCTGGTGGTCAGCAACCCTGGCGGCCTGGTCGACGGGGTGACGCTGGACAACCTGCTGACCACCGAGCCGCGTCCACGCAACCGCGCACTTGCCGATGCGATGAAGCGCATCGGTGTGGTGGAACGCTCGGGGCGCGGGGTCGACACGATCTATCGCGGTCTGCTGCGCTTCGGCCGCTCGGCGCCGGACTACTCCCGCACGGACAGCCACAGCGTGGTGGTGCGGCTGGATACCGGTGTGGTGGACCTCGACTTCGGCCGCATGGTGGTGGAGCAGGAGCGGCGCAGTAATGGCGAACTGCCGATCGACAGCCTGATCGCGCTGGCCGCGTTGCGCGAGCTCAAGCGTGTGACCGCCGACGAGTTGGCCGCGCGCATCCAGCGCGACCCGGCCAGCGCCAAGCGGACGCTGGAGGCGCTGACCGAGGCCGGCCTGATCGAGGCGCACGGCCAGACCCGTGGGCGGAGCTACACCTTGTCGGCGGCCGTGTATCAGCGCCAGGGCGAGAAGGCCGCCTATACCCGGCAAGCCGGCTTCACCAGCCTGCAGAACGCGCAGTTGGTGCTGAACTACGTGCAGCAGCACGGGCAGATCCGCCGTGCCGAGGTGATGGAGTTGTGCCGATTGGGCGCCGATCAGGCCAAAGCCCTGTTGTGGCAGCTAAGGGAGCAAGGGCGGCTGTCCCAACATGGGACACGCCGTTCGGCTTACTACACCATCGAACCTGACGACTGACCGGTGGTCGGCAGGCGAACCGGGCGCTTTGGGAAGCTTTGGGGCTCTTTAGGAGTTTTTGGGAGTTTTTGGGAAATATTGGGATGTTCATGGATGCCTGCATCCAGCCAGGGAGACGTTGATGGGTTGGGAGTTGGAAGACGTTGAGAAGCCTTTCGTGGCGCAGCTGCAGGCGGTGGGCTGGACGCATCTGGCCGGCAGCCTGGACGACCCCGCCGTCACGGGACGGAGCGGCTTTGCCGAGGTCGTTCAGGAAGCCCGGCTGCGCGAGCACCTGCTCGAGCTAAATCCGGGGCCGGACGGCAAGCCGTGGCTGGACGATGCTCGCCTCGCTGAGGCAGTGGCTGCGATCACGCGCCTGGGTGCGCACAGGTTGATGGAGGCCAACCAGCAGGCCACCGAGCTGCTGACCAAGGGGCTGACGGTCGACGGGCTGGCCGGCTGGGATGGTGGGCGCGGGCAGACGATCCACTATATCGACTGGGACACACCGGCCAACAACCGTTTCACCGTGGTCAGCCAGTACCGCGTGGACTGCCCGCCCGGCTTCAACAGCGCCAAGGCCTTCATCGTGCCGGACCTGGTGTTGCTGGTGAACGGTATCCCGCTGGTGGTGGTGGAGTGCAAGAGTCCGTCCATCCCCGAGCCGTTGAGCGAGGCGGTGGACCAATTGCGCCGCTACAGCAATCAGCGCAAAGCCGCGCTGGAAGTGGACGAGAACGAGGGCAACGAGACGCTGTTTGCCACCAACCAGTTGCTGGTGGCCAGCTGCGTGGATGAGGCGCGGGTGGGAAGCATCGGCGCGGGCTTCGAGCACTTCGCGCAGTGGAAGACGGTAGTGGGGCCGGACGGCGCAGGATCGGAGGCGGAGGCGGCGCAACGCTTCGGCAAGCAGACGCTCAACGCCCAGGAGCGCTTGATTGCCGGCCTGCTGGCGCCAGCGAACCTGCTGGATGTGGTGAAGCATTTCCTGCTGTTCATGCAGGTGGGCGGGCAGACCATCAAATCGGTGTGTCGCTATCAGCAATACCGTGCGGTGAACCGTGCGATCGCAAAGCTCAAGCGCGGCCAGACCCGGTTGCAGCATGGCGAAAGCGATCAGCGTGGCGGCATCATCTGGCATACCCAGGGCTCGGGAAAGTCGCTGACCATGGTGTTTTTGGTGCGCAAGATGCGCGCCGAACCGGCGCTGCGACGCTTCAAGGTGGTGGTGGTCACCGACCGCAAGGACCTGCAAGGCCAGCTGTCCGTGACCGCCACGCTCACCGGCGAGACGGTGGAGGTGGCCAACAGCACGTCAGGCCTGAAAGCCCTGGCACGGCGCAAGGGGCCGGGGTTGGTGTTCGTCACCATCCAGAAGTACCGCGATGGCGACACCGCCAACGATGCGCCGCTGAAGGCCGAGGATCTGCCGGGTGCTGGGCACGCGGTCAAGGAGGCGCCGGCTTTGTACGGCAAGGCCGAAGCGTCTGCGGAGCACTTCGAGGTGCTCAACGATGACGACGCCATCCTGGTGCTGGTGGACGAGGCGCATCGTACCCAGGCCGGCGACCTGCATGCCAACCTGCTGGCCGGATTGCCCAACTGCGCGCGCATCGGCTTTACCGGCACGCCGATCATCATGGGCGAGAAGAAGCGCACTCACGAGATCTTCGGTGAGTTCATCGACCGCTACACCATCAAGGAGGCCGAGGCCGATGGAGCGACGGTGCCGGTGCTCTACGAAGGACGTACTGCCAACGGCGCTATCAAAGATGGCGCGGACCTGGACGAACTGTTCGAGGATCTGTTCCGCCAGCACACGCCGGAAGAGCTGGAAGCGATCAAGCAAAAGTATGCCACCAAGGGTCATATCTTCGATGCGCCGGCGCTGATTGCCGACAAGGCGCGCGACATCCTGCGCCATTACGTCGCCAACATCCTGCCCAATGGCTACAAGGCCCAGGTGGTGGCCTACAGCCGGCTGGCTGCCACTCGCTATTTCGTCGCCTTGAAAGCTGCACGCGACGAGCTGCTGCAGGAGGCCGATGCGCTGAGCCCGCAGGACAAGGCGATGGATGATGAGGCCCTGTGCCTGCGGCTGCCGAAGGTGCGGGCAGTGGTGCAGGCCTGGCGCTATCGTGAGGTGCTGGCGCGTATCGAGTTTGCGCCGATCATCTCCGGCAGCAACAACGACGATCCAGGCTGGAAGCATTGGACCGACCATGCAGGCCACGAGTCCCTGATCAAACGCTTCAAGAAGCCGCTGCTGCATCCGGATATGACCAAGGCGGATCCGCTGGCGTTCCTGGTGGTCAAGTCGATGCTGCTGACGGGATTCGATGCGCCGATCGCCGGTGTGATGTACCTGGACCGGCCGATTCGCGAGGCCGAGTTGCTGCAGGCCATTGCGCGCGTCAATCGCACCGGCTTTGGCAAGCGCCGCGGCATCGTGGTGGACTATTACGGTGTGGCCCAGCACCTGAAGGAAGCGCTGGCTGCCTACGCCGACGAAGATGTGGTTGGCGCATTGGCAAGCTTGAAGGACGAGGTGCCGGTGCTACGCGACCGGCATGGGCGGGTGGTTGAGCTATTCCGCGAACGGGGCATCGCATCACTAGCCGACACCGAGGCCTGTGTGGATGCACTAGGTAACGAGAAGCTCAGAGCGGAGTTCGTGGTCAAGCTCAAAGCCTTTCTTGGATCGCTGGACACGGTGTTGCCACGTCCGGAAGGCCTACCGTTCTCTGCCGATGCCAAGCGCCTGGCCTATATCCATGCGCGCGCCCGTAATCGCTACAAGGACACGCCGGTGCTTGGGAAGGACGTGGGCGCCAAGGTGCGCAAGCTGATTGATGACCATGTGATCTCTCTGGGCATCGATCCGAAGATTGCGCCGATCCAGCTGACAGATGCCCAGTTCGATGCACATGTGAGCCGGGCCGCGAATGACCGCGCCAAGGCTTCGGAAATGGAACACGCGGTGCGCTCGCATATCCGCAAGCACGCCGACGAGGACCCGGTGCTGTACCGCAAGCTTTCCGAGCGATTGAACGAGATCTTGCGGGCGTTGGGTGAGCAATGGAGCGAGCAGGTTGCTCAGCTGCAGGCACTGGTGGACGATGTGCGCAACGGCAGCGCCGGTGTTGCCGATGCGCCAGCGGGTGTGCCGGAGCACTGCGTGCCGTTTCTTCGCACGGTGATGGACGTGGTCTGTGCCGGGCGCGAGCCGCCCCCGACGGAACTGCTCCGGTTGATGGACGTGACCGTGGAGCTGGTCGAGCTGTTGGTGCAGGAGCTGCAGAGCAACCGCAATATCTGGAGCTTGCACAAGCGCGCGGCACAGGAACAGCTCAATGGTTTGCTGTTCGACCGTCTGATGCGGCTGCGTCCCCCGCTGATGGACGAAGCTGCGGCGGGGCTGCTCACCGACAAGCTGATGGAACAGGCACGTGCCAGCCATGAGCGGTTGATGCAGGTGTGATGCCATGCGAGCAGCCATGACAGCCTCCAGTCTGCAGGTGGACGATCTGCTGTTCACGGTGCGACACAGTGCGCGCCGCCGGACGATGGAGATTACCGTCGAGCGTGATGGCGCGCTGGTGTTGTCTGCACCGCCGGACGTGGCAGAGTCCAGGTTGCGTGCCTTTGTGCAGGAAAAGCGCTTCTGGATCTACACCCGGTTGGCAGAGAAGGATCGCCTGCAGCGACATGCGCCGCGCAAGGAGTTCGTGGGTGGGGAGGGTTTTCTTTATCTAGGGCGGAGCTACCGGCTGAAGATGATGTCCGACCAGACCGTGCCGCTGAAACTGGCCGCCGGGCGTTTTTGCCTGGCGTCGCAGGCCTTGCCCGAGGCCAGGGAGCATTTCATCCGATGGTATGGGGTACGTGCCAAAGCCTGGCTGTCCACGCGCATGGTGGAGCATGCGGCCCGGATGGAAGTCGCGCCAGCGGGCGTAAAGGTCCAGGATCTGGGCTACCGCTGGGGTTCGTGTGGCAAGGGCGACTGGTTGTACTTCCATTGGAAGACCATCCTGCTGCCGCCGCGCATCGCCGAGTACGTGCTGGTGCATGAAATGGTGCATCTGCATGAGGCGCACCATACCCCGGCGTTCTGGCTACGGTTGGAGCGTGCGATGCCGGACTATGCGCAGCGCAAGGCATGGCTTGCCGAGCACGGGATGGACGTAGAAGGGATTTGAAAGATCTGATTGGTTGCGCCAATTGCGCGATTTGACTGGTTTTGTGGCGGTACCGCCGAGCTTTTGGATTGAACGCGCTCCGATCGGCTCGCTGCTAAGAGGTCACTGCGTCGATTGCCGGCTAGTCTTGACGCCAAGCTTTGCCAGTAGCACGATCACCTCACGGAGCCTCGAAACTCCACGTATAGCGGTACCCACCTCCGACAAACCGGTGGGTTTTTTGTGCCTGCTTGTTTAGGGGCGCAACCGATGCGATGCCTGCGTCGGGAGGGCGGCTAATACAACACCCGCAAGGGGAATACGCCCGCCGGCTATACGCGGTTTCGAGCCTCCCGACTTCCCGTCCGTCGCATTGCGGCGGGCGGGCTGATTCCATGGAATGAGGAGCAGGCCATGTCGGACGTTGTACGCGATGTGCAGTCACACCCGGGCTACTACCTGCCAGAAGGCGCGCAGTACCGCTTGCAGCAGCTGCGCGACCACATGCGTTTTTTGGCGCGCCTGGCGCAGCCACGCTCAAGAGCCGAAGAGCAGGCGCGGCAGCCGGCCATCTGTATGGACGAGCTGGCGTGCTGCCTGGAGCTGCTGGCCGAGCAGGTAACGCAGGCACTGGCACAGGCGCAGTGGCCCGCGCGCCTGGAGCCCGGTGCCTCTGAGAGTGAGCGCGCTGACGCAGGGAAGGCCGCATGAGCCGGCCAGTGATGGCATCGGCCGGCGCGCGACGGCGGGCAGGGGATGACAAGCCGTGTGATGCGCTTGCCTTCGGCGTCACCGTGAAGCAAGTAGATGCGCTGGATCAGCTGTTGCCGACTATCGCCGCCCATGGCGATGTGATCGCTGCCGGCAACACCGATCGGCTGGACCGCCGCACCTTACCCGTGCTGGGCAGCGCGATCTTTGATGCGGCCGGTGCCATGTGCAACATCCTGGTCCAGTTGGAGCTTCAGCGGCTTTGATGGGCCGCTGTGGCCTTGCGCCTGCGCGCCCGTTACGGCTGCTATATGGTGCGTCTTCGTCCGGTGGTTTGGCAGCGACGTGCCAAAGCCCCGCCGCCAGCTGCAGCGCTGCAGACGAGATGGTCAGCAAACGGCGCGCCGACAGCCCGAAACTCACCTCGCCTTGTACCGGCCGGTGAAGGCAGCCCCACGATCGCTAACGTGGCATGGGGAGATCTGGAGCACGCTTCCGGACCGTACTCGCTGGATGCCCTCGCGGCCATGCCGTCGGCCGATGAGCTTACTCGTGCGTCCCAGGTTGGAGCGGCCCCGCTTCAACAGGTTGCCCGAGCATCGGCTCCCGTGTCTGGGGGCTTGTCCGTTGGCATTCAACCGTTGGCTCGCACCGCACAGATCTGCCAGAGTCGGCTGTCAAGGTGAGGACTGAGCTTCAGCCAGGGATGAATGCAGCCAAAGGTCTTGCGCTTTGGGATACAAGAGATCCACTATCGGCTAAACATGGTCAATGACGTGGCGAATTCTTATATTTCGACGCAGCCGATAGCAGGCAATACGCTCTCGTCAAAATCGCGTGGGCACAAGGTCATGTCGTCGTTTGATTCACTCGCTTCTATAGCCACTGTAATGGTAGCTAACCCGTTTTGGTAAACCGTGCTCGGCCCGAATAGAGTTTTCCGATGGTTCGCCTGACTCAGAATATTTGTATTTTCCTAAGCCAACAGCACGCAACTCTTCCTTTCCGGTGGGAGTGTCTGGGTTGCGTTCATCTTCATATGAACCCTTCCACGTCCCAGCCATTATATGCTTTGCATGCACCAATTCGTGTGCGAGCACCGAGACTTTGTCAATGGGACTGGAGGTCGTCCTGCCGGTTGGGTCTCCATCTTCGTCCAACTCAATGCTTGTCTGATGGGGGCTCCATGAAATAACAACACTTGACCCCTCGTTTTTTCCCTCTTCTGGCTTCTTGAGAGCATATAAAAGGCCGGCTTTCTCGCGAATATCTTTGAATCTGGTGAGCTCAGGGTGAGCGTCTAATTGGTGCCGTGAGAGAACCGGTTCTGCACATGGATTTTGGTTGCGCGCGATCTCATGAATAGTAGCTTTGTGTCTTCTTATTTGACTTAGTTGCTGTAGCTCGTTCAGCAACTGGTTTCCAGTGGAACGAGAGTTGAGATGGTCGAGATGCACATTCAATTCCGCATTAAACCGTTCTTGGTCGCGCTGCGTATTAGACATGCTTTGTGAGTAAATTCCGGTGTAGTTGGTTTTGATTGGCATGATGTATATAGTTTCCATGTGAATTGGATATGGCTCGTACTATAGCTTTGCCGGTGCGTTGCCACCGATTAATTGCGAAAAATCATAAGCTGGTGCGAAGTGGGTCAATAACCAATGGTTTAGTGAATTTATATAGGATCCACTTCAGGCTGGCGATGCCGAATCCTCTCAATCCAGTGCCAGAAAAAATCTGAGGTCTGCGGTTGATGTTCATCGTGGACATCGGCGGGCATCAGCCCGCCTTTGCTGCTGTCTCGTATCTTTTAATTGTAGTCGGCCGCCAATGCTCGGTTTGCACTGAGTGCGCGGAAAATATGCGTGTCCAGCACATCGCGCCCTTAGCTGCCGTCGAGGCGTTCGATGAAACCGTTGCGATCGACGATCAGATGCAGTTCGCAGCCGACTTTGCGTGCTCGGTTGAGCTTGCCCCGGTGTAAGCCCCCGGGGAGGGGTGGGGTATTTTTTAAATGTACCCTTCCGCGCTATTTAGCTAGATAATTGCGTTACCTCTAAGGCGGATTTACTCTTCATTTTGAAGAAAGCGCCACTTTTGCCAAAGCAGACATCAACAGCTTCGCCTTTTCTGGATGCCTGACTTCCTGTTCGCCCACCTGCTCCACGAAGCTGAATGCATCGGTCTGTATCTGCCTTGACGTGAACAACATGTTCGCTGCGCCGGGAACCGCCGCCAGTAGTGTCAACGGGTCGTACAAGTTTGAGTTTGGTGACCCTCGGCCATACTTGGTCGAACGCAATGGCTTGTCTTGCGCAACTTTGCAAGCGATTCGCCTGCGGCAGGGCGTCTGCGGTGAACGTGCGAAAGAACCACGCCTCATCAAGGCCGGGAAGCAGCCCTGCCTGGATCCCGTCCCACAAGCCGTTCAATGCATTTTTCTGCACGTCTTTGAGGTATGTGCCCACGGAATGACCACTCCTCGCCAGGCCCTCATAGAACGACGGCGACACCGCTGTCTTGTAGGCGGCTTCCTTGGTGACGATGCGCAATGGAATGCGCAGTTGCTGTGCCTTGCGATAAAGACCACGGGCCGCGTGCAGGTCTGTCGCATTGTTGTAGGCGCGCGAGTCCGGCTGGACATAGCCGTCTGCGTCCTTGGCCGGGTCGACGCCGCCCATGACGGTGATGGTCTTGATGCGTTCGCTCGCAAGCGCCGGATGCGCATCGACCAGCGCATTGGCGTCGGTCATGCCTGCAATCACCACCATGCTCAGTCCCTTCGATGCCTGCATCAGTTGGTCGTGCATGAGCTGTAGGCTGCTGCCGCAAAGGTCGCCCGGTTCAGCGCGTCAATGGCGGCCTTCCTGCAGGAACTTGGCATGGTCCTTGGCTTGCTTGGCACCTATGGGGTAATCCTGACCACGTGCCACACGCACGTCGGGTAATTGCAGGCGGTTGAACACGCCCTTGGCGAGTCGTGCACGTTCTTCGCGCACGTCTGCATCGCCCAGCGTCACCGCAACACCGGTAACGCGCACAAACCCGGCGGTCTGTAATTGCTTGCCAATGACATAGGTGACCACGTCATCGGGATCCTTGTTGGGGTCGGTAAATAACACCGTGTCGCACGGTGTCGCCGGCGTGTGGAAGCTGAGCTCCCGCAGCACGGCCGCTTCGTCGGGCGTGAGGCATGTGCCGCCTTCGGCACCGAGTTCGGCGAGCATGCGTCGCTGTGTTGCCGTCAGTGGAGGTGCACTGAGTGAACGTTTGATGGCGCGCGCGTGAGATTGGCTTTTTCGCGGTAACGCCTGCAGCATTCCGTCGCGGGGCTCGCAGCTTGGGAAAGGATGGTCAGTTGACGCAGTGACGGTGCGCTTAGCTTCGTCCTCGTGCACGTCCTGCGCGTTTACATGCATATGGGGCGGCGTTGATGCCTGATGGAGTCCATTTGCTGTCTTCGTGTCGATGTCCAGCAATGACCATACAATTATTATCTGACTGCATTGCCTGGCAAATCGATCGGCGAAGGACGTTAGAACGAAACGAAGCGGAAATTTTCTGTTGCACTGCTTTGATGCGGAAGCGTGAGTCAGTTTGGTAATAGCGCGATCGCCGAACTGGAGCTTGCACGCTGTCCATACCTTCCGTCCGCTTGACGATGACTATTTGTGCCTTTGTCAGTTGCTCCTGCCAAGCGAGTGGCTGCAGACAATCGCAATCGCTTAGCCAGTAAAGCGATTGTTTGGGTCGTCTACAAGATGGAGGTTTAAACGTTTCGCCCAGCGCTGCGATCTTTCGGTTTTCTGCTGCATCACATCGCATTCGGGTAGCACAGTGATCACCTGGTCAATCGATGTAGAGGCATGAATCATGCGTCCAGTGAACCTGACCGTGGCGACCCATAGAAGGGCAAGGCAAGAAGAAACCGCTGGGCCTACCGAGCACGACGTGGGCTCTTCCTCGCACCAGGGCGACCCACACGCCAACACGCAATTGGCGCAACAGTTGGCGCCACGGCCGCCAATGCGTGCCGCGCGGCTCAGGGAGCCGCGCAGGCCGCTCGGTGTCCAGATTGCGGACTTCGGGATGAAGGTTGCACATTTCGGCAGGATGGTGGCATCGGTGCCTGCCGCGGTGTTCAGCGTGGGCGCATTGCCGGCACCTTTCGTGGCGGCGTATGGTTACGCAACAGATGATGCGTGGTTGAAAAACTATGCGAATGTATCGGTTTCAACAGCGCTGTCCTTCTATCCTCCGATGATCGGGCTGTATGCGGTTGAGTACTTGGCAGCCTGGTATCTGCAAGCCCAAGCACAAGAACAGGCAAACGTCCCAATTGCGGTTAGAGCGAACGAGCTTGGGATGACTGAAACATGTTTGTATGCTGCCATCGAAATGGTGAGCCTGCTTGATGCAGATACGCCAGGCCCCGACATGAGTGAAGGGGAGCGGAATGCGCTTGCCATGGATCTCAAGAACTTGGTAACGGAGGACCGTTCTCGATTGCCGTCTGACCTCTGGGATGCCGCCAATGGGGTCGGCGACGATGCCTATAAATTGGTCAGCAATTTACTTGAGGTTGCGCGCCACCGCGCATCTGCGGAGGCCTGTGCATCGACCGCTGGTTGAGTCGTGTCATCTGCTCTTGGGTGCCGCCAGATCATGCCAGTGTCGATCATGCGCAATGCATCACGACGCCCCCCTGCAGCGGCTGACAAAACCCGGTGAGCAGGTGTCAGGTGCGTCTGGACGGCGCGCTGTGAACCGGAGTACACGCGTGGTGCATGCCGCACCGAGCGCCGGCCGCAGCCTCCTGGCGGTGCGCACAGTCGTCTTGTGAGCTGCTCTTGGTCGATTTGTTGAATTTGTTAGAAGAGGCGATACATGGTCCGTATACCCATGCCTTCTGCGGCGCTTGTCGCGCCCAAACGCGATCGACAGGAGGTGCAGGCCCCGCGCGATGTGGGGCGCCCGTTGCAACGGGGCGACCCACAGGCCAACGTCCAATTGCAGAACGACCTGCCGCGCGCGCCGGTGCGTGCAGCGCGGTTGAAGGCTCCGCAGGTGCCGGTGGGTGTGCATATTGCAAACACCGGGTTGCACGCAGCACGGTTTGCCGCTTCTGCGGTGGCAGGGGCTACCGAATCTGCGGTTGTGGACGCGGTGCATGCGCCTGCTGTGGCGGCATATGAGTATGCAAAGGGAGATCTGTCCTGGAAAAAGAATGCGGGGGTCACGCTTGCGCCAGCCCTGGCTTACACCGTCCTGATGGGCACGCTGTCTGCAGTGCAATATCTCGCGAAGCGCTACCTGCAAGCGTATCCGCAGGCGAGCGTCAGCAAGGGCGACAGGGCCAAGGCGTTGGGCGTCACCGAAGCATGTCTGGATCGGGCCATCGCCCTGGTGAACGATGGGGAGTCGGCCGGCCCCGGAGGGGAGATGAGCGAGGAAGAGCGGGCTGCGCTGGCGGCAGATCTTCAGAACCTGACAACTGCAGACCGTGCACGATTGCCCCCAGAACTCTGGCGCGCCGCCAGCGGAGCTGGCGACGATGCCTGCGCGTTGGTCACGCAGTTGCTCGTTGCCGCAAGAGCGCGCGCGTCTGCACAACCGTCGGTACCGTCCGGCAGTTAAAAGCCGACGCCATGCCTTGCTGCTTTGAGTAACACGCTGGGCTATGCATGACCTGCCGGGCTTTCCAAGCTACACCGGCGCCGACTTCAAGATGCCAGACAAACTCTCGCGCAGAATCAGTTGCAAATGCATGCGGTTGAGTTCCATGCCGCTGGTCATCACGCTGTGCAGGCCGCCGCACATGGCGGCGACGGCGAAGACGCGCGCCTGGAATTCCTGTTCGCTGCTGGCGGGGTCGGCGTGGCCACGCAGCAGGCGTTTGAGCAGGGCGCTGAGGTGTTCGATCAGCGATGCGCTCTGGCGGCGCATGAAGGCGGCCAGCACCGGGTCGCGCAGGGTGGCCAGGTGCAGCTCCAGGTCGATGCGGGTGCGCTTGATGTTGATTTCCTGCAGCAGCCATTCTTCGAGCAGGCCGGCGATGAAATCCACCACGTGCACGTTGGCCGGGCGTTCCACCAGCCACATCTGGCGGATGGCGCGCATGTAGTTGCGCTCCAGCAATGCGCGCACCAGCGCGTCCTTGTCTTCGAAACGTTGCAGCAGGCTGCCGCAAGAGACCTTGGCGCGTTCGGCGATCAGTTCGAAGCTGGTGGCGTTGAGGCCGATCTCGTCGATGCACTGTTCGGTGGCATCCAGCACCTCTTCCAGCAGCAGTTCTTCGCGCTCTTTCGCCGTGCGTAGCAGCAGAACGTTGGACATGGGGAGCAAGTCGGCGGGGGGCTGCAGTATAGCGGCGTTGCGTTACCCATCCGTTGCGTTCGCTGGGCTATAGGCCATTGGTCATGGGTGCTGCGTGCGCTGTGTTGCAGTTCGTGCAGATGCGCTGATCGACCGTTTTTTCACGGCCGCCGTGCAACATATGGGGCTCGTTGCAGGAGATGCGTGTGAGTGAGAACAGTGCGGTTGCAGGGGTGTCGGCGCAGTGGCCGGCGCGGTTGTGGGTGGTGCGGCATGGGCAGAGCGCAGGCAATGTGGCGCGCGATGTGGCCGAGGCCAAGGGAGCGGCGCTGATCGAGCTGGAGCATCGGGATGCGGATATTCCGCTTTCGCCGCTGGGCGAGCGCCAGGCGGACGCCTTGGGTGCGTGGATGGCAGGCTTGCCAGAGCACGAACGGCCGACCTTGATCCTGAGTTCGACCTATGTGCGTGCAAGGCAGACCGCTGCGGCGGTGGCCAGGGCGCTGGGCCAGCCCGCTGCGGCAGTGAGCGTGGACGAGCGGCTGCGCGAAAAAGAATTCGGCGTTCTCGACCGTTACACCACGTCCGGCATTCGAGATGCATTTCCCGCGCTATTTGAGCAACGTAATCTGGTGGGAAAGTTCTACTTCCGCCCGCCCGGTGGCGAAAGTTGGTGCGATGTGATCTTTCGCCTGCGCAGCATCGTGGGCGATTTGCAGCGGAATCATGTGGGCGCGCGCGTGTTGATCGTGGGGCATCAGGTGATCGTCAATTGCTTCCGCTATCTGATCGAGCGGATGGACGAAGCCACCATTCTGGGCATCGACCGCGAGGGCGATGTGCCCAATTGCGGGGTGACCGAATACGTTGCCGCGGCCGATGGGCAATCGCTGGAGCTGGTGCGCACCAAGTTCGTGTCGCCGGAGCTTGCACAGGAGCCGGTGACCACCGAGTCCGATCGGCCGGCAGGAGCGCGCTGACATGGCTGCGGCACGCGTGCGCACGCTCACTGCCGCAGCATTGCGCGCGATGCCGCTGCCGTTGCCCGGTGGCGACAAGGAGCAGCGTGGGCGCGTGCTGATTGTGGGCGGATCGATGCGTGTGCCAGGCGCCGCGTTGTTGGCCGGCGAGGCGGCATTGCGTGCGGGTGCGGGCAAACTGCAGATTGCCACCGCGGAGAGCGTTGCACCGGGGATGGCGTTGGCGGTGCCGGAAGCCCTGGTACTCGGGTTGGGGCAGAACGCGCAAGGCGAGATTGTGCGCGGGCACCGTACGCTCGATGCGGCCATGGCGTCCTGCGACGCGGCGGTAATCGGGCCGGGCATGGCGTCGACCAATACCACTGCGGCGTTGGTCGAACGCGCGATTGCGCAGGCGGTGTGCACACTGGTGCTGGATGCGGGCGCGTTGTCGCCACGCTTGCGCGCGTCGATGGGCCGACCGTTGGTACTGACGCCGCATGCCGGCGAGATGGCCACGCTGGCCGGCGACGACAAGACGGCGGTGGAAGCGGCGCCCGGCGACTACGCGTTGGCGTTTGCAAAGAAGACGCGCAGCGTGGTGATCGTCAAGGGTGCCGACAGTGTCATTGCCGGGCCTGACGGTGCGCTGTGGGTGCACCGTGGCGGCGTGCCTGGCCTTGGGACGTCCGGTTCGGGCGATACCCTGGCCGGGTTGATTGCCGGGTTTGCCGCGCGTGGCAGCGATGCATTGACGGCGGCGTTGTGGGGTGTGTTTGTGCATGCCGCTGCGGGCAAGCAGTTGGCCAGGCGGATTGGCACGGTGGGATTTTTGGCGCGCGAGCTTGGGTTGGAAGTGCCTGGGATTTTGGATCGATTGGCGCGGACTGCGCGCTAGACGGCTACCGGTGATGTAAACCCTTCACCCGGTGGCGCGAGAAGGCAACGCTTGCGAGGCGCTGGCGCGCTTGTCCGTGAGCGCTCGCGTCGCAAGATGCAGGCCGGGGCACGGAGCGGGGTGCTTACGATGGCTGGTTGTCAGGACGTGTTGCCTTGGTCGGCATTTCTATTGCTGAGTTGATCTAGTCCGTGCAGACGTACCCTCATCCTGCCCTTCGGGCCACCTTCTCCGGATGGGACGACGGTGCGGCTGGAGAAGGGATGCATGGTTGCGCCCGTTTGCGCTGCGATGTTGCAGCGCGTTGCTCGGTTAGGCTGCGTCGTGAACAACCTGGGAGGGTGCATGGTGAAGCGAACGATGGCGTGGTCGATGGGAGTGATGGGAACGGCCAGCATGCTGGGTGCGTTTGGCCTGGCCGGCGCGCAGACGCCACAGGACACATCGAGCGCGCGCGCTACCGCGTCGGCCGCGTTGATCGTGTACACCAGTGCGCAAGGCGCACCCGCGCAACTGGTACGCAGCGCTGCGGCCGCACCGGTGGCAGGGCATGCGCTGACCGAAAAAGAGAACTCCATCTTCGTCAATCCGCAGCGCCAGTTCCAGGAGCTGCTGGGCATCGGTGGGGCGATTACCGACGCCAGCGCGGAGACCTTTGCCAAGCTGCCCAAGCGGGCGCAACGCGCGCTGCTCACCGCGTACTACGACCCACAAAAGGGGATCGGCTATACCTTGGCGCGCACCACCATCCACAGCTCGGATTTCAGCAGCGGCAGCTACACCTACATCAAGGACGGCGATGCAGCGCTGAAGAGTTTTTCGGTCAAGCACGATGCGAAATACCGCATTCCGATGCTGCGCCAGGCCATCGCTGCGGCTGGCGGCACGCTCACCACGTTTGCCAGCCCGTGGAGCGCGCCGGCCTTCATGAAAGACAGCAACAATATGCTCAAGGGCGGCAAGCTGTTGCCGGAGTATGCGCAGGCCTGGGCCAGCTACTACACGCGGTTTATCGCGGCCTACGAAAAGGCCGGCATCCCGATCTGGGGCATCAGCCTGCAGAACGAGCCGATGGCGGTGCAGACCTGGGAGTCGATGCTGTTTTCGGCAGAAGAAGAGCGCGACTTCTTGAAGAACCATCTCGGCCCGACCATGACCAGCGCCGGCTATGGCGACCGCAAGATCATCGTGTGGGACCACAACCGCGACATGATGGTGCACCGCGCGCATGTGATCTTCGACGACCCGGACGCGGCCAAATACGCGTGGGGCATGGGCTTTCATTGGTACGAAACCTGGGCCGGATTCGAACCGATGGTGGAGAACGTGGCAGCAGTGGCGCAGGCATACCCGGACAAGCACCTGCTGCTCACCGAAGCGGCGGTGGAAAAGTTCGACCCCGCGAAGTTGCAGTATTGGCCCAATGGCGAGCGTTATGGCACCGCCATCATCAACGACCTCAATCATGGCGCGGTGGGTTGGACCGACTGGAACATCCTGCTCGACCAGAACGGTGGGCCCAATCATGTGGGCAATTACTGTTCTGCCCCGGTGCATGCCGACACGCGCACGGGTGAGGTGACTTATACGCCGAGCTATTGGTATATCGGCCATTTTTCCAAGTTCATCCGCCCCGGGGCGCGGCGGGTAAGTGCGGCCAGTAGCCGTAGCAATCTGATGACGACTGCATTTGCGAACCGCGATGGGTCATTGGCGACGGTGGTGATGAACGCCAGCGACGTGGCGGTTCGCTACAACCTGTATGTGGGCGAGGCATCCAGTGCGTTGGAGATTCCGGCGCATGCGATCCAGACGGTGGTGATGACGCGGTAAGCGTGGATGGTGCTCGGAGTGTTGGTGGCGATTGCGTCCCTTTATCCGCCTTTCGCGCCCCTTCTCCCAGCGGGAAAAGGGGTGTGGCGTCGAAGCGATCGTCGAGTAACGGGTCGAACTACCCTGGATCTCAGTCTTGCTGATGCCCCGCCAGTCGATGCTATCGCCAGTACCAACACGCCACCGAAGAAACGCTTACCGATCGCTGCGCATGCCGCGATCGGTAAGGTTGTGGTGGCGTCGTGCTGGAAACGCGTGTTGTGGTAGTCAGGACAGCAGCAGACCACCGGTGGCACCGAACACTTCGCCAGTGACGTAACTGGATTCCTGCGAGGCCAGGATGACGTAGAGCGGTGCCATCTCGACGGGTTGGCCGGCCCGCTTGAGCGGGGTTTCCGAGCCAAACTCGGGGATCTTCTCCGGTGGCTGGCCACCGCTGGGTTGCAGCGGGGTCCACACCGGGCCAGGTGCAACAGCGTTGACGCGGATGCCCTTCTCGGCAACCTGTTGCGCCAGACCCTTGGTGAAATTG
Organism: Xanthomonas sp. NCPPB 4467; assembly: GCF_041475665.2. Taxonomy (NCBI): domain Bacteria; kingdom Pseudomonadati; phylum Pseudomonadota; class Gammaproteobacteria; order Lysobacterales; family Lysobacteraceae; genus Xanthomonas; species Xanthomonas sp. NCPPB 4467. The sequence goes on from NZ_CM191260.1 coordinate 1,493,622, forward strand.
ACGATGGCCGCCTTGGTGGAGGCATAGTCGAGCAGGGTGGGCGAGGGCTGATACGACTGGATCGAGCCTGTATTGATAATCGACGCGCCCGGCGGCAGATGCGGAATGGCGGCCTTGCACAGCCAGAACATCGCGTAGACGTTGGTCTTGTAGGTCGCGTCGAACTGTTCGGTGGTGATGTCGGCGATCTCCTTGATGGCAGTCTGCTTGCCGGCGATGTTGACCAGCAGATCGAGACCGCCCAGTTCCTTGACCGCGCGCTCGACCAACTGGTTGCAGAAGACTTCGTCCTTGAGATCGCCGGGGATGCTGATCGCCTTGCGGCCTTCGGCCTCGATCAGTGCGACGACCTCGGCGGCGTCCTGTTCTTCTTCCGGCAGATAATTGAGCGCGATGTCCGCACCTTCGCGCGCATACGCAATGGCAGTGGCACGGCCGATGCCGGAGTCTGCGCCGGTGATCAGCGCCTTGCGGCCGACCAGTCGGCCGAAGCCCTTGTACGTTTGTTCGCCGTGGTCAGCCTTGGGTTCTAGCGCATGGATGGTGCCCGGCGCCTGCTGGGTCTGCTTCGGAAACTTCGGTTGCGGGAATTGGGTGAGCGGGTTCTGCATTGCGTACTGGTTTTTCGCGCTGGACATGCACGGTCTCCTGCATTGGGGGATAGCGCGGCGCGCATTGAGACAGCGTGCCGATGCAAGCCAGTGTGGGAACGGCGATGATGCGCAGGGGTGAATAAATGTTGTGCGTCATGTGAACGCGTGACGGGCGCTGTTGCGTTACATGACGGTCACCCGATGCAGTCCATTGATGAGGATGGGGACGTGAAACGACATCACTGTGCTGGCGTGGATGGCGCACGCAGCGGCTGGATTACGGTCTGGGAGGCGGGCGATGCGCTTAAATTTGCTTATTACGCAACGGTGACCGAGCTGGCGGCGGCGTTGCGCAACGTGGATGTGCTGGGCGTCGATATTCCGTTGGGCTTGAGTGAGCATGCGCCGCGTGCGGCAGATGTACAGGCGCGCCGCTTTGTCGGCGGGCGCCGTGCGTGCAGCATCTTTGCCGCGCCGTTGCGCGGCATCTTGCAGGCTGAAACACAGGCAGAAGCATCGGCGTTGCATCGCGTGCTGGATCATGAAAAGCAACGCGGCTTTGGCGTGCAGTCGTTTGCATTGCTGTCCAAGATTCGCGATTGGGACAGCGCGTTGCGTGCAGACACCGCATGGGCGGAGCATGTATTCGAGGTGCATCCGGAAGTGTCGTTCGCAGCGCTTGCCGGCGGGCAAGGCCTGGCGGCACCCAAGAAAAGCAGTGAGGGGCACCGACAACGGCGCAGCTTGTTAGGCGATCACTATGGTGCGGCGCGCGTTGCGTCGCTGCTGGAGCGCGTGCCGCGCGCATGCGCCCAGCCAGACGATGTCCTCGATGCCCTGGTGGCCGATTGGAGCGCGCAGCGCATTGCCGCAGGAACCGCTTGCAGTCTGCCAGCGGTGGTGGAGCGCGATGCCTGCGGGTTGCGGATGGGTATCTATTACTGAGGCGGAGTCGGCGCCGACATCGAATACGGCCGCTGCGCCGGGTCGGTAGCCCATTGGGTGTTCGGTGTTTCCTGCATGCGCACGCGCAGTTCACCGCCGGCCTGAATCTCCTGATGGGTCAGGTAGGCGCGAGTCAAAGGCGTGCCGTTGAGCGAGACGCTGCCGATATACGGGCGCGCTTTGCTCACGCCATCTGCGATGATGCTGAAATGCTTTCCGTTGGGCAGGTTGAGCGTGGCGCGCGGCAGGAACGGGCGGCCGATGATGTATTGGTTGCTGCCCGGTGCGACCGGGTAAAACCCCAGTGCGGTGAACACGTACCAGGCCGACATCTGGCCGAGGTCGTCGTTGCCGGCCAGGCCTTCGGGGCCGGCGTGGTATTGGCTGTCCATGATCTGGGTCAGGCGTGCCTGCGTGCGCCACGGCTGGCCCGCGTAGGCGTACAGATAGGCGACGTGGTGGCTGGGTTCGTTGCCGTGTGCGTACCAGCCGATCAAGCCGGTGATGTCTTCCATATGCTCGAACACCTTGGGGTCGACCTTGGCGTCGAACACCGCGTCCAGCCGCGTGAGTAGCGTGTTTTCGCCGCCATGCGCGGTGGCGAGCCCGGCGACATCCTGCGGCACGTACCAGGAGTATTGCCACGCATTGCCTTCGGTATAGTCGCTGCCATAGCCGCTGGCCGAGGGGTCGAACGGTTCGCGGAAATTACCAGCACGGGTGCGGGCTCGCAGGTAGCCGGTGGCCGGGTCGAAGGCATGCTTCCAGTTGCCGGCGCGTTTGGTGAATTCGGCTGCAATCTCCCGCTTGCCGAGCGCACCGGCCATGCGCGCGATGGTCCAGTCGTCGAAGGCGTATTCCAGCGTCTTCGATGCGGCTTCGCCTTCTTCGTCGATGGGCACGTAGCCAAGCTCGCGGTATTGCGCGATGCCGTCGTAGGGGCCGTAGTTGGCGCTGGCGACCATGGCATCGAGCGCTTCGTTGGCATCGAAGCCGCCGATGCCTTTCATGTAGGCATCGGCAATCACCGGCACCGCGTGGTAGCCGATCATGCACCAGGTTTCCAGGCCGTGGAATGCCCAAACCGGAAGGATGCCGTAGGCACTTTCGCGGCGCGACGCGAGCAGGGAATTGACCACGTCGCTGGTGCGTTGCGCTGGCTGCACCAGGGTGAGCAGCGGGTGCAGGGCGCGATAGGTGTCCCACAGCGAGAAGGTGGAATAGTTGGTCCAGCCAGTGGCCTGATGTACGGCGTTGTCTGGCCCGCGGTACTGGCCATCGCTGTCCATGAACAGCGTGGGCCCGAGCAGGGTGTGATACAGCGCGGTGTAAAGCTGGCTGCGCTGTTGCGGTGTGCCTTGCGCATCGATCGCCGACAGCGCCTGGGTCCATTGCGCGCGCGCATCGGCACGGACGCGGTTGAAATCGAAGTCGGGCACTTCGGCCTGCAGATTGGCGATGGCGCCGTCTTCGCTGACCGGCGACAGCGCCACGGTGACCACCAGTGGTGTGCCGTCGTTGGCCACATCGAAGACGCCGACCAGTTGCCGGCCTTCGATCTGCGCCCGTTGCGCGGGGTGCGTGTCGCCCGGCGGCGGGAAGCCCTTGTATGGGATGTCCTGCTCGGTGTCGTGCAGCTGCGTGGCGGTGAGCGGGCGCGAAAAACGCATGGCGAAATACAATTGCCGGCCCGGCGCCCAACCGCGTGTTTCGCGAAAGCCGGTGACGGTGCCATCGCTGCGCACGCGCAGCCGCGACCACTGCACCTTGCCGGGGTAGTCGTACAGGCTGGTGCGCAGATCCACCAGCACATGCGCCGGCCTGCCCTTTGGGAAGGTGTAGCGATGCACGCCCACGCGTGCGCTGGCGGTGAGTTCGGCACGGATAGCGCGGTCTTTCAGCGTCACTGCGTAATAGCCAGGTTGCGCCTGCTCGCTGGCGTGATCGAACTGCGCGGTATAGCCGCTGCCGGGTTTGCTGGCATCGCCGCGCTCCAGCTTGACCTCGCCAACTTGCGGCATCAGCAGGATGTCGCCCAGATCCGAATGGCCGGAGCCGGAAAAATGCGTGTGCGAAAACCCGACGATGGTGCTGTCGCTATGCCGATACCCCGCAGCCCAGCCGTAGGCATCCTTGCGCGGTTTGATCTGCGTATCCGGACTCAACTGCACCATGCCGAACGGCACCGTGGCGCCGGGGTAGGTGTGTCCTTCGCCGCCGGTGCCGATGAACGGGTCCACCGCGTTGAAGGCAGACTCGGCCGCGCAGGGCGCTGCGCTGCCGGCAGTGACGGCAAGGCCGGCAAGCAGCACCAGCCAACGCAGAGGTGAGGATGCGACCGATCGATGCGGCATGCGAAACGTCTCCGGCGGATGCAGCGCCGGACCGTAGCACAGCGACGTTGCCTGCCACAGGCGTCACGCCGTGTACGACGGATTGATCGTTGTTGGGCTCGCTAGGTGCAGATGGGGTAGCGATGCGTCGCCAAGCGAGCATGCAAGCAGGGATGCAGCAGCCATGCCGTGGTCAGTGGACGCGCGGCGTGCGGCGCCCTCGTAGATGGCTATGCGTTGCGATGCTTCAATGTGTGCGTCTGCGTCAATCAGCATCTGCCATTCAACGACGCCGCAACGCCGCACGCCGCCATCGTCAATCGATCCGCGCGATGAAGTGTTGCGCGCTTCCCGCTTGTGCCTTGATCTGCCCGGCATGCTTGCGCTGATATGTGCGAGAAGGACTTTTACGCTACGTGCGCCAGTTGCGCCGCTCCACGCGGTAGTTGCATGCAACACCGCCTCGCTGCGTGCGGCCAACACGATGTGCGCGATTTGCTTGGCAACGGCAACGGCAACTGGTTTGGCAGCAGCTTGGTTAACGCAGCTGGACACACCGCAAACCACGGCCTCGGCAGGAGAGCTGCAATGCACATAACGACGCTACAGCTTCCAGACATCCACGCGTAGTCCTTGGCGTTAACGACACGCAGGGCATTTGCGTCCCGCAGCATGAAACTGAACTGGTCGGGTTGGCGCACTGCGTAACGGCAGCGCGCAGCTGAAATCCACGGCAGTCGCCCGCATATGGCGCAGATGGATTTGTTCGACACTCCCATCGCGCCCTTGCAGGTGCTGGACGATGCCGAAGGCGGCGTGCGCTATTGGCCGCAGCTGCTGATGCCTGCACTGGCGCTGGAGTGCTTCGCGGCACTGCGCGAACGCGCCGACTGGCACAGCCAGCGGCGTGAGATGTACGACCGCGTGGTGGCGGTGCCGCGCTTGCTGGCCTCCTATCGGTTGGATGCCGCAGTGCCGCCCGGGCTGCCGCTGCAGCGCCTGCTGGAGATGGTGCAAGCGGTGTTACCCGCCCCGTATAACGCGGCGGGCTTGAATCTGTACCGCGATGGGCGCGACAGCGTGGCGATGCATCACGACGCGCTACACACGCTGGTTGCGCCGCATCCCATTGCGCTGCTGTCGCTGGGGGCTGCAAGGCGCATGCATCTGCGCGCAAACGATGGCCGCAGCCGCGCCATCAGCATGGAATTGGCGTCGGGCAGCCTGTTGGCGATGAGCCATGCCTCGCAGCTCACGTATACGCATGGCATTCCCAAGACCAGCCGGGCCGTGGGCGAGCGGATGAGCGTGGTGTTTCGCGTGCGCCCGGCCGAGCGCATGGCGGCAGGGCAGCACGGCCCGCACTGGCAGCCGGCGCAGCGCTGATGCGTGCGCGTGCGGTTGTACGCCCGGTGGCGCTCGGCTGGGTGCTGGCGGGTGCAGGACGGCAAACACGCGTATTTCTCGCAGCTGCCCGCGCTCGCGCGCGCTTGCCACTCTGTCTTGTCTGTCATGCCTGACATTGCCTATTTCGGGTGATTGCCATTGCCGTCACCACTGGCCATGCTTGCATGCACTCCCCTCTCAAATGCTGCCGATCCATGCCTGTGGACGCTACCCGTCACCATCAGATGTTTCCCGAGCTGGACGTGGGCCAGTTGGCGATCACGCGGCGCTTCGCCAGCGGGCCGGCGCAGCGGTTCGACGCCGGCGAGATCGTGTTCGAGGTCGGCGACGCGCACGCACCGGTGTGGGTGGTGCTGGAAGGCGCCATCGAGGTGGTGCGCCGCGACGGGCTCGGCAACGAAAAGCCGATCACCCGGCACACGCCCGGCCAGTTCACCGGTGAGGTGAGTCAACTGGCCGGTCGCGCATCGCTGGCGGCTGGACGTGCCGGGACCGACGGCTGCCTGGCGCTGCCCTTCGACACCGCGCATCTGCGCGCGCTGATGATCAGTTCGGCCGAAGTGGGCGAGGTGGTGATGCGTGCGTTGATCCTGCGCCGCGTGGGCCTGATCGAAGGCGATGCGTCGGGGTCGGTCTTGATCGGCGCGCCGGACGATCCGCATCTGACCCGGTTACAGGGGTTCCTGACCCGTAACGGCTATCCCAACACGGTGATGGATGTGTCCGATGCCGAGGGCCACGCCCTGGTCGAGCGGCTGGGCATCCAGGAGCACGATCTGCCGGTGATGGTGTGCCCCAGCGGCCGCGTGCTGCGCCAGCCCAGCGATGCCGAAGCCGCGCATTGCCTGGGCATGACGCCGGATATCGACCCGGACAAGCGCTACGACGTGGCGATTGTGGGCGCCGGCCCTGCGGGTCTGGCGACGGCGGTCTACGCCGCGTCCGAAGGTTTGTCGGTGCTGGTGATGGACCAGCGCGCCATCGGCGGGCAGGCCGGCGCATCGGCACGCATCGAAAATTATCTGGGCTTTCCGACCGGGATTTCCGGGCAGGCGCTGGCCGGCCGCGCTTATAACCAGGCACTGAAATTTGGTGCGGAGTTGGCCATCCCGATCGAAGCGGCAACGCTGGAGTGCAGTCGCGACGACGGCGCGCTGCGTCTGGATCTGGCCGACGGCAAGCAGCTGCTGGCCAGCACCGTGGTGATCGCCTCGGGCGCGCGCTATCGACGCCCGCAGATCGAAGGGCTGGACCGCTTCGAAGGCCACGGCGTGTCGTACTGGGCCTCGCCGGTGGAAGCGCGCCTGTGCGAGGGCGGCGTGGTGGCGCTGGTGGGCGGTGGTAATTCTGCAGGGCAGGCGGTGGCGTTTCTGGCGCCGCGCGTCAAGGAACTGCACCTGATCATTCGCGGCACCGGGCTGGAAGCCTCGATGTCGCAATACCTGATCGAGCGCATTGCCGCGTTGCCCAACGTGCAGCTGCATACCGGCACCGAAGTGACCGCGCTGGAAGGCGACCACGATCGCGGCCTGCAGGCCGCCGTGCTGCGGACGCGCGGCGACGGTGCAACCACACGGGTGGAGTTGCGGCACCTGTTTCTGTTTGTCGGCGCCGACCCCAATACCGCCTGGGTGCAGCAATGCGTGGACACCGATGCGCGCGGCTTCGTCATTACCGGCACCGCGCGCGGCGACGGCGTGCCGGCGTGTCTGCCGCTGGAAACCAATCGCCCCGGCGTGTTCGCCATCGGCGATGTGCGTGCCGGCTCGGTCAAGCGCGTGGCGGCCGCCGTGGGCGAGGGTGCCGCCGTGGTTGCGCAGATCCATCAATACCTCGCCCATCAGGCCAACCCGGTGCCGGCCTCCGAACTTGCCAGCGCCAATCAGGAGTCGACCACCGCATGAGCCACCACTGCACCCACACCGCGCAGATCGAAGACGTCACGCCCAGTGCGCGTGGCTGCGAAGAGTGTCTTGCCATCGATAGCGCCTGGGTGCATCTGCGCCTGTGCCGCATCTGCGGCCACGTGGGCTGTTGCGACGATTCCCCGCATCGCCATGCCACCGCGCACTATCACGCCACCGGCCATCCCATCATCGAAGGCTACGACCCGCCCGAAGGCTGGGGCTGGTGCTATGTGGACAAGGTGGAAGTGGAGTTGCCGGATCAGACGCCGCAGCTGGGGCCGATTCCGCGGTATGTGTGAGCGGCGCGTCGGGTTGGTGGGGTGCTGATGGTTGGCTGGCGCGCCGCTGGGAATCGGGAATCGGGAGTGGGGAATCGTTGGAGCGGTTTGTGTGCGCTTTGATGCTTCCCGGGGCCGCGTGGTGTGTTGCTGATGGTTGGTGAGGCGGGGTGATGAGCGTTCTGTTTCGTTTCATTCATGCGCACGCCTGCACGCACTTACTCCGGCCACTGCACCTGCGGTAGCAGGCCGATCTGCGGTCTGGCGAACAGGTAGCCTTGCTGCAGGTGGATGCCCATGTCGCGCAGGGTGCGGTATTCGTCGGGTTGTTCGATGCCTTCGGCGATCACGGCGATGCCGAGGTCTTCGCACATGCGGGTGACGTGGCGCACGATGGCCTGGCGGCTGCGGTCGGTGTCGATGCCGCGGATCAGGGCGATGTCCAGCTTGAGCAGATCCGGCTGGAAGTCGGCCAGCAGGCCGAGCCCGGCATAGCCGGCACCGAAGTCGTCGATGGCGGTCTTCATGCCGCGTGCCTGATAGGTGCGCAGGATGTCCAGCAGATGTGCGGGGTCGGTGAGGTGTTCCTGCTCGCTGACCTCGAAGATGATCGCGTCCAGCGGCCAGCCGTGTTGCTCAGTGGCCGAGAGCGTGGCGCGCAGGCAGTGCTCGGGGTTGTAGACCGCATTGGGCATGAAGTTGATCGACAGCAGCGCCGGTAGCGCGATCTGCGCGGCGCATTCGATCGCCTTGATGCGGCAGGCCTGGTCGAAGGCATACCGGTTGCGCTCATCCACCGCGGCCAGGATGCTGCCGGCCGACTCGCCGTTGATGCCGCGCACCAAGGCCTCGCCGGCATAGATGCTGCGCGTGGAGACGTCCACGATCGGCTGGAAGGCCATGGTGATGGCGGTGGGAAAGTCTTGGCCGTCGCGGCAGGCGTTGCAAACAGGAAGTTGGGTCATGACGTAGACACAATCGTGCGGCGTGGATCGAGCTTAATCTTATCGGCCGCAATGGCGCGTCATTGAGCCCAAATTGCGCAGCGCAGCATCCTCACCCCGCGTGTGGTTCGGCTCGGCGATACTGTGCCATCGCTCGCATCGGACGCCCCATGACCGCTCTCACCGAACGTTACGCCCAGGCCGTGGACTACGCGCGCATCGCCCATGCCGGACAGGTGCGCAAGGGCACGCAGATTCCGTACCTGAGCCATTTACTTGGCGTGTCCACGCTAGTGCTGGAATGCGGCGGCGATGAAGAGCAGGCTATTGCCGGCTTGCTGCACGATGTGGTGGAAGACTGCGGCGGCGGGCACGAGGCCTCGATCCGCGCGCAGTTCGGCGACACCGTGGCCGACATCGTGATGGCCTGCACCGATGCCACTGCCGAAGACAAGGCCGAGGGCGATACCAGTGCGCGTGCGCGCAAGCAAGATTGGCGCGAGCGCAAGCAGGCCTACCTGGAGCATCTGCGCAACACGCCGGAGCGCGCACTGCTGGTGTCCGGTTGCGACAAGCTCTATAACGCGCGCACCATCGTGCAGGACCTGGAAAACCCGGCGGTGGGCCAGGACATCTTCGACGTGTTCACTGCCGGCCGCGAGGGCACGCTGTGGTACTACGGTGAGCTGGAAGCCATCTTTCGCACGCGCGATGCCGCTACCGCGCGGCTGTTTAGTGGCGTTGTCATGCGCATGCAGGCACTTGCCGATACCGCCGAGCGGCCGGTGCCGGCGCACGCGCTGGGATGAGCGGGTTGTAGAGCAGCCGGCAACACGACTGCGCTCACCGCCAGGTGCGCGCGGCCGGGGTGTGGTTCCCATCGATCCACGACCGGGTTGCCAGGTGCGATTTACGGTGTGGATACGTCGGTTGTAGCGCTGCAGAGCGGCTGAGTTGCGGCTTGGCTGCAGGGCCCTTGTCCGCCCACCATCGCGGGACACGCTGCAAGTACGTCCTTGTAAGCTCTTACGCGGCATCCATGCCGCGTAAGGTCCCGCGACGGTGGGCTGGCAAGGACCACCGGAGATGGTCGGTGCGCAGACTCGCAAGATGCATAGTGTGCTTCTGACTCGCTAGCTCACCTGCGGTTCTGCGACCCTCATCAGCAAGCCGCAATTCACAAGATCACCAGCTTCTTAATCAACTACCGACCAACTCTCTGGTGCGGTGTCCTCACCGCTTGCGGGACCGTGTGGCGGCATGGATGCTGCCACCGAGCCCCCAGGGATGGGTTCACGGCGTGTCCCGCGAGCGGTGAGGGCACCGTACCCTCGACCGACCTAGGCTGTTGACCCCAAGCACTCGGCTGCACCGAGCGATGCCACGACGACATCGGCTGCATGCACGTCGCGCTAGGCTAGTGCGCTCCCGAAAGTCGGTCTGGTGGTCATGTCCAACGCAATCTCGTCGTCCTCCGGCCTGGTGCGTGTGCGCGGTGCGCGCGAGCACAACCTCAAGAATGTGGACTTGGACATTCCGCGCGATGCGTTGGTGGTGTTCACCGGCGTCTCTGGTTCGGGCAAGTCGTCGCTGGCGTTCGGCACTATTTTTGCCGAGGCGCAGCGCCGCTATCTGGATTCGATTTCGCCGTACGCGCGTCGCCTGATCGACCAGGTGGGCGTGCCGGAGGTGGATGCCATCGACGGGCTACCGCCAGCGGTGGCGCTGCAGCAGGCACGCGGCGCGCCGAGTGCGCGCTCCTCGGTGGGCAGCGTCACCACCATCTCCAACTCGCTGCGCATGCTGTATTCGCGTGCGGGCAGTTATCCGCCGGGGCAGGAGATCATCTATGCAGACGGGTTTTCGCCCAATACGCCGGCCGGCGCCTGTCCCACCTGTCACGGCCTGGGTCGCATCTACGACGCCACCGAAGCCACCATGGTGCTCGACCGCAGCCTGAGCATCCGCGAGCGCGCGGTAGCCGCCTGGCCGGGCGCCTGGCATGGGCAGAATCAGCGCGACATCCTCACCACGCTGGGCCACGATATAGATGTGCCGTGGCACACGCTGCCGAAGAAAACCCGCGACTGGATTCTGTACACCGATGAGCAACCGGTGGTGCCGGTGTATGCCGGTTACAGCCTGGCCGAGGTCAAGCGCGCACTCAAACGCAAGGAAGAGCCCAGCTACATGGGTACCTTTACCAGTGCGCGGCGCTATGTATTGCACACCTTTGCCAGCACGCAGAGCGCGCAGATGAAAAAGCGTGTGGCGCAGTATCTGGTCAGTACGCTGTGCCCGCAATGCGATGGCAAGCGGCTGCGACGCGAGGCGTTGTCGGTGACCTTTGCCGGGCTGGATATCGGCGAGCTGTCGCGCAGGCCGCTGGATGAGGTGGCCGAGCTGTTGCGCCCGGCTGCCGATGCCGATGTGCGCACGCAGGCAAAGAAGAAGGGCGCCGCGCAGCACCCGGAACAGGTGATCGCCGCGCAACGGATTGCCGCAGATTTACGTGCGCGGATCGCCGTGGTGCAGGCGCTGGGCCTGGGCTATCTCAGCCTGGAGCGCAGCACGCCTACGCTGTCGCCGGGTGAGCTGCAACGCCTGCGGCTAGCCACGCAGATCCGCTCGCAGTTGTTCGGCGTGGTGTACGTGATGGACGAGCCATCGGCGGGCTTGCACCCGGCCGACGCGCAGGCGCTGCTGGGTGCGCTGGACCAGTTGAAGGCGGCGGGTAATTCGGTGTTCGTGGTCGAGCACGAGGTGGATGTGATCCGCCATGCCGACTGGATCGTGGACGTGGGTCCTGCGGCCGGCGTCCATGGCGGGCAGGTGCTTTACAGCGGCCCGCCAGCGGGTCTGGACGCGGTGGAGGCATCGTCCACGCGGCGTTATCTGTTCGGCACGCCACCGGCGGTGCTAAGCCATGCGCGCGCCGCGACCGGTTGGCTGCAGCTGCGCGGCATCACCCGCAACAACGTGCACGCGCTGGATGTGGATCTGCCGTTGGGCGTGTTCACCACGGTGACCGGTGTGTCCGGCTCGGGCAAGTCGTCGCTGGTGAGCCAGGCGCTGGTGGAATTGCTGGCTGCGCATCTTGGTCATGCAGCGTGTGAAGAGGACGACGCGCTGGACCCCTTGGAGCGCGGCACGCAGGTGCCGTTGGGTGGTGCGATCGTCGGCGGGCTCGATCGCGTGCGCCGGCTGGTGCGGGTGGATCAGAAACCGATCGGCCGCACGCCGCGGTCCAACCTTGCCACCTACACCGGCTTGTTCGATCCGGTGCGCAAGTTGTTTGCGGCCACGCCCACTGCGCGCCGCCGTCGCTACGACCCCGGGCAATTCTCCTTCAACGTCGCCAAGGGCCGCTGCGCCACTTGCGAAGGCGAAGGTTCGGTGTCGGTGGAACTGCTGTTCATGCCTAGCGTGTACGCACCGTGCCCCACCTGCCACGGCGCGCGCTACAACGCCAAGACGCTGGAGATCGAATTGCGCGGGCACACCATCGCGCAGGTGTTGGCGATGACGGTGGATCAGGCGGTGGCATTTTTTGCCGACGACGCCAGCGTGCTGCGGCCGCTGCAGGTCTTGCGCGAAGTGGGGCTGGGGTATCTGCGTCTGGGCCAGCCGGCCACCGAGTTGTCCGGTGGCGAAGCGCAGCGCATCAAGCTGGCCACCGAACTGCAACGCGCCCAGCGGCGCGACACCGTCTACGTGCTGGACGAGCCCACCACCGGCCTGCATCCGGCCGATGTGGATACCTTGATGACCCAGCTGCAAGGACTGGTGGACGCCGGCAATACGGTGATCGTGGTCGAGCACGACATGCGCGTGGCTGCCAGCAGCGATTGGGTGCTGGACATGGGGCCGGGCGCGGGCGATGCCGGCGGCAACGTGGTGGTTGCAGGCACGCCGGCGCAAGTGGCGCAACACGCCCATAGCCATACCGCTGCGTTTCTAGCGGCGTTGATCGTTTAGGCGACACAGGTCGCAACTGACCGATAAGGTCGCAATTCAAACGATGTCGCGCTTCGCCATCTCGCGCAACGTTTCGCATGTGAAGTTCCGCGCGATCTTCAGCGCACTATCTTGTTAGCGGGACGGCGACACGTTGGATGCCCGACGCGCCGGCAACCCGACATGCTGACAAGGTGTCATCTCTTCTGGGAGGGAGGGCGACATGCGCTTAATGGCGTCAAGACAACAGCGTCACGCTCGGTGGCGAGAGCCTGTTCCATCGCGTGCACGCCATCGGTGTGCCGACGCTCGCGTGAGCGCGCGTCTCTGGAGGATTCCACGTTTGGCATGAGCTGGTGGTGCATCAGTGCGCCACTGCGTGCCTCGGCGTTACCCGCGCCAGATTGAGTGCTGCCGATCGAGCCGAATGGATTGCCTCGCGCACGCGTTGTGCAGCGTGAAGCATCCACAGGCCTGCCTGGTCGTGATGCACGGCTCTGGTACTTCACTCGATGTGAGGCGTCACCGCACAGATTTCGCGCCGCGCATCCTAATTTTGGATCGTTCGATGACCACACACAATTCCATCGCATCATCGCGTGCGTCTGGGCTGCTGCCGACACCAGCGTCAGTCGACGCGCCGATGCCGACCACACCCGCACCGCAGGCGCCGTCCCCCGAGCCTGCGCCGCATGCGCTGGCCGACTTGCCGGTAAGGCGAGGCGCGTCCAGCACCTCGGCCGCCACGGTCCGCGTGCGCAGTTCCCAGTCGCAGCATGGCCGACGTGCCGGTGTGCAATTCGACGGCTCGGCGGCGTCGGATCGCGATGTCGCACGCATGATCGACGCCTGTCTTGCGCGTCGACCGGCGATCCAGAGCGAATCGGCGCTGGGCGGCGGTGGACGTCTGCTGCGCTATGTGGCCGATCCCAAGGACCCGCGGATGCCACGCAACGAGGCGTTTTTCACCACAACGCCGGGTTTGCTGATCGCAGGGTTGACCGTGCATCCGGACGTCGAACACCGCACTGGTACGGCGCCGACAGCCGACCAGATCGCCAGCCAGCTTGCAGAGCCGCCGATTGGTCTGCTGACCGGCATCTGGCAGGCGGCCGATGGCCAATGCTTCACCTATCGTGCCAACCAGCTGCATCGTGCCGATGCGAGCCAGGGCTGGGCACCGGTTCCGCTACCCGCCAGCTGCCGTGCGCACGTGGATATCCGCATGCTCGGGCGGCAGGCCGATGGTGCGGTGTATCTGCAGGCGGGCGCACACTGCTGGCGTGCCGGCAGCGAGCAGATCTCCGTCAGCGTGGACAATCCGCCTGCCGGTGCCGTGCTGCGCTTCGATGCAGATGGCCGGCCGTGCATGCTTCATGACGGCGTGCTGCGCCGCTGCGATGAGGACAGCCCCGGCCGGGTGGTGGAGCTGCTGCGCCCGGTGCAGGGTGGGCCCGCGTTCGAATCGACGCCTGCGCTGCCGGTCGATGTGTTGCCGCTGGCCCATCCTGACGGCGAGGCTGCGCTGGTGCTCGATGACAAAGGGCGCGTTTATGAGGCCGATATGCGCGGTAGCGGGCCGATCGTTGCGCGCCGCCTGAAGCTGCCGCAAGGGATGGATCGCACACAGGGATGGGCGGTGACGTCGATGGGGTTGGCGACCGATCACAGTGTGCATCTTGTGCTGGAAGACAGTGCCGGGCACCGCATCTCGTTGCAACGGCCGGCAGGGCAGGCGCGATTCCAGCCGGCGTTCATGCTTGACCGCCCGCTTGTACTGATGCGCAGCCAAGGGCTGCAGCTGCCTGTCGATGAGGCGATACAGTCGCCGGTGGTGCTGGATGGACACGCCCGGTTGGGGCACCTGGAGGGCGTGCTGCACTATTCGCCCGCGCCGGACCAGCCATGGGAGCGCTTGACCCTTGCCGATGGCGCGCCGCTCACCGGTGTTGTTTCTCTGCATACCGGGGTGCGTGGCTTCGTCGATCGTCGGCCTGTGTTTGCGCTCTTGGCTGAGCCGCCGCAACTGGTCGAGATCACGCTTCCCGGACGGACCACCTGGTTGGCGGCCAATCCGGTGCCCAGCACGCCCTCCGGTGGGCCGCTCGCCGTGGTGCCGGATGTGGTGGAGGTGCGCTGTACGTCGCTTGCCCGCTTCGATGAAGCCGTCGCGCAGGTGGCCATGCACGCAGACCGCAACGCGGTGGTGATGACGGCGTCGCGGAAGTTGATCAAGGTGGATGCGGAAGGCAACCTCGGCATGTTGCCTGCGCTGGAGCGCCCGCTTGCCATCGCGGTCGGGTTGGACGATGTGCTGTATGCCTTGAACCAATCGGGCGAAGGGCCTGCGCAGCTGAACCGGCTGACCAAGCATGGGCAGTGGGACGTGGTACCGATCACCTTGCCACAGACGCTTCCGCCGCCCGGTGCACTCCGTAGCACGCGGACCGGGCAACTTCAGCTGCAGATCGGCGCGCGCTGGCACGCCCTATTGCCAGCGATGACCGGTGCCGATGGCATCCGCTTGCCGGCACGCGTGGCTGTGCATCCGTCACCCGATGCGTTGGCTGTTGCCGGTACCCAGTCCGGGACCAATGCCCAGGTAAACCAGCAGCAGGCGACCCGGATCAGGACGCCCGACCACGACGCCGCGATCAGCACGACCTTGCTGGGCACCACCTCCACCGATCCGTTGACCCTGCGCTCGACTACGCAGGTTTTGGCCCAGAGCGGTCGCGCGCAGGCGGCCACGCTCGTGCAGGTGGCCGTCGACATGGCCGGAGGCGCGGCGCGCACCATGGCCGGTTGGACCGGCGTGGCACAGCCACCCACTGCGCAACAACAACGGCTTGCCGGCTTCCGTCAGGAAGCGGCGCAGGCGCAGTCGCTGGCGCTGGAATTGTTCGACACCTTGCCGGTGCTTGCGGAGGTACGCATTGCTGCTGCGCCATGTCCGCGCCAACCGGTCGAGGGACTTTCGCCCGATCAGCACGCGCAGCTGGTCGGGTTGCGCGAAACGGCGTTGGCCGGCCTGTTGCGCGATCTGCGCAAGATCGGATTCCGCGAAGGTGCGCTGGCCGCCGATTTTTCCATGGCGGACGGGGCTGCCATCCAGCGCGCAAGTTCCACGGCCAGTTATCGCGCCGCTGAACTTTGGCGGCGGGCGCGCTCTGCGGTCACACGCGTTGCGGTCCAGAAAGACGATGACCTGCTGCCGTCATTTGACCATTGCATCGCTGCCCTGGCCGGTGGCGCAGCGCTACATCCGCAGGCGTTGAGCGACACCGAGCATGCGCTGCTTGCCGAGTTGCGCGAGGTCAGCCATCGACTCAAGACCGTCCAGGTCGCCTTGCCCGCCCAGAAGGATCAAGCCGCCGACGCGCCGAATGCGCTGCGAGGCGCCTGCCTGCTCGCAGGTCTGGTCGAGTACAACGCGCTGCTGGGCGTCGACGATGCGCACGCGCTGGAGTCAGCAGTCGCCCGGCGAGAGCAGTCCGGGCTGCATGCGCTGGCCAAGTGGGGCCTGTCGTCCTGGCATGAACTGGAGGCATTCGATGATGTGGTGTCGACGTTTCGGCAGGAGGTCACCACGCCCGGCAACGCCCGCCAGCTGCAGCTGCTCAAGAGTCTTGGCTTGCCGCCGGGGAGCGCCCCGGATGAAATGGCCTCGCGCATGATCGATGTGCTGCAAGACCTGTTCAATCGCAGCACCTTCTTCTCAAGTCGGGTGCGCTCGGCCGAACTGCGCGGCTCGCTGGGTTCGGCGCAATGGATGCATGTCAATCCGATCAATGTCGGTATGGGCGGTGAGGCCATCCACGCGCTGGGCGTCGAGCGCATCGGCGATTCGAAGGACGGCGACGCGGGCCTGGTTGCCTTCTTCGTGCGTCACGCAAAGGCCACCGCGTCCGGAACCGCAGGCCTGCGCATCGATCTTCGTCCCGGGCCGGGAACAGGCGGGCATGTGTACCACGACGACTCAGCAAACACGGTGTCTGCAACCTGGGGCGGGGCGGCCAATCTCGGGATGGGCGGGACCTATCAACATGGTGTGGGCGCCGCGGTCATCCTGTCGCCGGACACCATTCCCGAATTCGCCAGGCTGTTGTTCGACCGGCACGCCAGCGAGACCACCGACCTGTTACGCGCAGGCGTGGAGGAAGGGGCGATCGGCTTGGATCTGTTCGAAACCAATGTCAACGCGTCGCTCAACGCCAACCTGACCGTGCAGCCGCTGGCAGTGCGGCATCCCTACGGTGCGAAACAACCCGTCGCACCGGGCGCAGCCACCGCTAACCCGCGCAGCGCGGTTTCGGCGTCTTTGCCGTTCGGCGTGACGGCGCAGATGGGGGTGCAATGGAGCCAGATGGAATTGCATTTGGACCACGCGTGGCGAGACATCATCGGGCTGGAATTCCAGGGGCGTGTCGGCATCAATGCCGAGGTGAATAGCGGCATCAATCTGGGCGGCGCATTGACATCGGTGCTGGGACGCAATTTCAAGCGGCTGGTCAATGCCGCCACCGGTGCCGGCACGCTGCAGCTGGCAGGCGTGCGGGTGGCATCCAGCGACGTGCAGTTGCCAACCGACGCGGTACTGGACGATACGCGCACAGGTCCGTTATTGGGCACCGCCAGCTACAAGCGCACCCTGGATACGCACGCAGCGCAGCCAGTGACGCGGCAGGGATGGGACATGCTGCGTGCGCGGCTCAAGGCCATCTTTCCGGAAGGCAGCGCCGAACTGGGCGCGATGGAGTATCCGGCCACGCCGCAAGAGCGCAGCGTCGTGCTGCGCAACGTGCTCGAACGTATCCAGGGACCTGAGGCACTGGCCATCGAAGCTGGCGCGGCGCTTGCTGGGGCAGCTCTGGCACAACAACGGGCGCGGGCCGCGCACGCGACCGATGCTGCGTCGGCATCGTTATGGACAGGCGGCACGCCGTCCGAGCGCGCGTCGGTCGTCGACATGCTGCATCAGCTGCGGCAGCAGGATGCCGCAGCCATCCAGCAGCGCGCGCGCGTCATTCCCGGCGCCCGCGTGGAGATCAACATGTTCGGACGCGAATCGCTGGATGCGGTAGTCAGTCATGCCATCGGCCACTACGCCCTGGGCGAGAAGCTGCGCGACGTTGCCGAGATGCGCCGCAAGATTCCCGGGCTGGACGAGGTGTTGCGCAGGTTCAAGGACATCCCGCATGTCAATCAGGTCCGCTTCGTGTTTGAGATGCGGCCGCAGGCCATGGTGGCGATCAACGACGCACTGGTCGCCAGGCAGCATGCACAGGCGGCAGCGGCACTGGGGGTGCACACGTCCAACGACGGAATGTCCTGGCAGGACGTTCTCATCAATGCTCAGCAATCGCCGGATCTGTACCGGCTTGCGGCCATCGCCGCGCACAACACCGACGAAAATCCGGTCACCAGCCGTGTCGGCCTGCCACTGTTGAATGTGGCGGCGACGTCGGTGGCGTCGCACCAATTGTTCGAGGCGGAGATTCAGTTCCGGTACGGGCTGTACGATCGCATCGAGGGGGCGGAAGTCCTCGAAGCCGGTGCGCGTGCGCTACGCCGCCCACTGGACCGCCTGCAGCAGGCCGGCGTGCAGGCGCTGGGGCAACCTCAGCGGGCGCAGGTGCCGCCACCTGGCCCGGCCTCTCCGCGTGGTGAACGCCCAGGATTACAGGAGGCGCGCGATGATGTGTTCGAACGGTCTGTGCAGGCGGGCACGCTACCGGACGGTCCGCACGTGCGTGCGCTGACACGCGAACTGACCCGCCTGGAAGAACAGACACAGCGCGTGGACGCGCAGCGCGGTCACTGCGCTGCCTTGCTGGAGAAGGTGGGCCTGACACAGGCCAAGGCAAGCGAACGCATCGACCGGCTGCTGGCCGCACTTGCACCGACAGGCGAGGGCATCACCGAGGTGGCGATTGCACCGTGGAGCTTGCGCCAGGCGCTTGCGTCGCTGCAGGCTGATCGCGCCAGGGTGACACAGGCCGATGACGCGCTCGCCCAGGCGCACCAGCTCCTGCGCAGCCACATGGCCAGCCCCAGCGGGGTGGATGACATTGCGGTCGCTCAGCATGCGTTCGAGTTCCTGCAGCGGGTTACACAAAGCGAGTCCTCCCTGGTTGAAGCGGTCCACGAGCTCCTGCGTCGGACCGAAGAGGCGTATGACGCGCAGGAGGCGCAACTGCAGGATGTGGACGACAGGTTGAACGACCTGATGTCTCGTTTGAAGGATCTGCAGCGCGTGTCTGATCTGGAGCGCCGGTCGGTCGAAGACGCCGAGCGCGATGCCGACAACCGACGCCAGGCGCTGCAGGCACTGCAAATGCAGCCGTCGGGCGCCGATGCTTCAGCCAACGACACCGCCAGAAAGGTTGCGGCGGTCAGGGCCGTTGACGATGCGCAAACGACGCTGGGCAGGGTCCGGCAGCAATGGACCGAGACACGCGATCGCATCGGTGTGCTGGTCTCGTTGGCGCAGGGCCTGCACGCCAGGCTGGTTGAAGAAGCCGATGCGGTGCGCGAGATCGGTGCACAGACACGTGCCGCGCAGCAGACCATGATGCGTGCGCGCGACCTGGGTGAGGAGGCGCGGGTTGCCGTGATGGCGACATTGAATGGCCCGTCTGGCGACGATGGCGTGCCCCGGACGGTTGCCGAAGGCGATATCAGCCTGGTCGATACGCAATGAGCATGTCTGCGCTTGGCTCGCTTGAATGCGGTCCTGCCAGCGGACGCGCATTTGCAACAGCCTCACACGACGGCGTGAGGCCAGCAGCGTCAGTGCGCCGATGATGGTGGCGCATCAACGCGGCGCATGCGGCAGGAGGCGATCAGGGTGAGCCGACCCGCCGTGCACACCGTGTCGATGACCCGCGCAGCGACGCGGGTCATCGCAGCATGCATCAGCCCAGCAGTTCAAAACTGGCTGACAGGCCGTCGGCTTCGGCAGATGGCGCAAGCCACACATCGAACAGGCCCGGCTCCACGATCGGGGCCATTGCCTGCCCGACAAACAGCAGATGCGCGCGACGCAGCTCGAACTGCACGGTGACGTTGCCGCCGGCCGGCACCCTGACCTTGCGGAAGTCCTTGAGCTCGCGCACCGGGCGGACAACGCTGGCAGTGCGGTCGCGCAGATAGAGCTGCACCACTTCGTCGGCGTCGCGACTGCCATGGTTGCTGATGCGTGCGCTGATCTGCAGGCTGCCGGTGGCCGTCATCTGCGGCGCGCTCAGCTGCAGATCGGTGTAGGCGATGCGTCCATAGGTCAGGCCATGGCCGAACGGGAACAACGCCGTGTTGGGCACGCCGCGATAGTGCGTGGTGTACGGCTGCAAGCCGTGCGGATCCAGGTTGGGGCGGCCGCTGGGCGGATGCGCGTAGGTGTAGGGTATCTGGCCTGCGGCGTGCGGAAAACTCACCGGCAAGCGGCCAGACGGCGCCTGCACGCCGAACACGATATCGGCAATTGCGTTGCCGGCTTCCGAGCCCAGAAACCAGGTGACCAGGATCGCCGCGCTCTGCAGCGCCGGGCCTTGCAACGCAAGCGCGCGGCCGGTGCTCAGCAGCAACACGACCGGCGTGCCGGTGGCCGCCACTGCCGCCAGCAACTGCTGCTGGACCTGCGGGATGCAGATCTCGGTGCGCGATTGCGCCTCGCCCGAGTAGGTCATGGGTTCACCGATCGCCAGCAGCGCTACGTCGGCACTGCGCGCGGCGGCCACTGCAGCCTGCACGCCGCCGGGGAGCGGGCGGTCGAAGCCGCTGCCGTCCACCACCTGCAGCAACTGCGGGTCCGTCATGGTGCGCGACAGCGCTGCGGCCACGGTGTTGTCGCGATCATCCTGGTCGAACAGGCTCCACGGCCCGGCATGATCGACCCAGTCGCGCGCCATCGGCCCGATCAGCGCGATGCGTTGGCCGCTGCGTCGCAACGGCAACAGCTCGCCGTCGTTCTTCAGCAACACCATCGACTTGTGCGCCGCTTCGCGCGCCAAGGCCATGCTGTCTGCACGGCGCTGACGTGGTTGCGCACGGGCAGGCTGGATGCGCCGGAACGGGTCGTCGAACAATCCCAGTGCCGCCTTGAAGCACAGCACCCGGCGGACCGAGGCATCCAGCTGTTGCATCGAGATCGCGCCGGCGGCCACCAGCGCGGGCAGGTGTTGCAGATACAGGCCGCTTTCCATGCTGATATCCACCCCGGCCAGAAACGCCAGCCGCGCCGCGTCGCGATCGTCGGCGGCAATGCCATGCGCAACCAGCTCCTTGTCGGCAGTGAAGTCGGACACCACCAGCCCGGTGTAGCGCAGGTCCTGCCGCAGCACGGTGCCGAGCAGCCAGGCATTGGCGGTTGCCGGCACGCCCGACAGCGCATTGAACGCAGCCATGGTGGTGACCGCACCGGCCGCGAAGGCGGCCTGAAACGGTGGCAGATACACCTCGCGCAGGGTGCGCTCGGAGATGTCCACGGTGCTGTAGTCCAGTCCTCCCTCGGCTGCACCATAGGCGGCAAAGTGTTTGGGGCAGGCCGCCAGTGCATCGGCATGCGCCAGGCCGGCATCGCCTTGAAACCCCCGCACCCGCGCCTGCGCGAAACGTTGCGCCAGCAGCACGTCTTCGCCCGCGCCCTCCACGCCGCGCCCCCAGCGCGCATCGCGGGCGATGTCCACCATCGGGGCGAAGGTCCAGTCGATCCCCACCGCGCTGGCTTCCATCGCCGCGGCGCGCGCGGTGCGTTGGGCCAGCGCGGGCTCGAAGCTGGCCGCTTCGGCCAAGGGCACCGGAAACACCGTGGTAAAGCCGTGAATCACATCGGCGGCGAAGAACAGCGGAATCTGCAGCCGGCTTTTCAGCGCAGCCTGCTGCAGTTGCTGATGCCAGCGCACGTTGGAGCCGTTGAATACGCCGGTCAAGCGCCCGGCGCGTGCCGCGGCCAGCTGGTTGCGTCCGGCTGCGTCCTTGCGGACGGGGTTGGCGACAATCGCCTTGTCGACCTGTTCTGCGGAACTGAAAAGACTCAGCTGGCCGGCCTTTTCTTCCACGCTCATGCGCGCGATCAGCGCCTCGATAAAGGCCGGGCCATGCGATGGCCCCGGCGGCAGCGCCCACCCGCTCGGAATGCGCGACAGCACTGCGAGCGTGGCCGCACCACGGAGCAACTGACGACGCGTAGTACGCGGATGCATACGGAGCCTTGCTGGGCGGAAGAGACGCTCACGCTACATCAGCGCGATGCCCCACGCGCGGGTCGGGTTCGCAATCGATGTGGGGGCTTCGGAAGAGCATGGCCCGTGCATTGGGCAGACGTGGCAACGCACGCAGGAGTGCCGACGCGCGTAGCGGCCGCGCCGGCACTGCGCGGATATCGGCTTACAAGGCCGATGCCTGCAGATCGATCACAAACCGGTAATGCACATCGTTGTTGTGGACGCGCTCGAATGCGGCGTTGATGTCCTGCAGCTTGATCAATTCGATATCGGCCACGATGCCGTGCTGCTGGCAGAACGCGAGCATGCTGTGGGTGTCGGCGGTGCCGCCGGTGCCGGAGCTGGTGACCTTGCGGCGGCCCATGGCCAGCAACACCGGGCGGAAATCCAGTTGGTCGGGCAGGCCCAGCGTGCACAGCGTGCCGTCGAGATTGAGCGCCTTGAGCATGTCGTTCATGGGGTAGCTGCGCGAGACGGTGTCGAGGATGAAATCGAAGCGGTAGGCCTGTGCCTGCATCTGCGCCGCATCGGTGGAGACCACCACCTCGTGCGCACCCAGGCGGTGCGCTTCGGCGGCTTTCTTGGGCGAGGTAGTGAAGGCGACGACATGCGCGCCCATGGCACGGGCGAACTTGATGCCGAGATGGCCAAGCCCGCCGATGCCGACCACGCCCACGGTGTGGCCGGGGCCGATGCCGTAGCGGTGCAGCGGCGCAAAGCAGGTGATGCCTGCGCAGAGCAATGGCGCGGCGCCGGCCGGGTCCAGGCCGTCGGGCAATGGGTAGACGAAGCGGGCGTCGGACACGTAGTACTCCGAATAGCCGCCGCGCGTGCGGCTGCCGTCCACGCGATCCACGCCATCGAAGGTCAGGGTGGGGAAGGCGTGGCAATACACTTCGTCATGCGCCTGACAGGGCGCGCAGTGCCGGCAGGAATCGACGATGGTGCCGATCATCACGCGCTGGCCCAGCGTAAACCCTTCGACCTCCGCGCCCAGCTCGATCACTTCGCCAACGATTTCATGGCCCGGCACCAGCGGGTATTCGCTGGCCCACTTGTTCACCGAGTGCAGGTCCGAATGGCAGACGCCGCAGAACAGCACCTTGATTGCGACATCGGTGGCGCGTACCGCGCGGCGTTCGAACTGCCACGGCACCATGGCGCCTTCTTTCTCGAGCGCCGCATAGGCGCGGGTGGTGCGGCTGGCGCCGCTGGTGTGCGGATTGGCAGAGGTCATGGTGGTCGCTGTGCTTTACAATTGGCGGAACGTGTAAGATTTACGTATTTACAAATAATGTCAAGTGTAAAGTCATCGAAGAAGGCGGCTATCCCCGCCACAGCGCCTGCCGAAAGCAAGGAGGCGCGTGTCATGGAGACCGCGCTGCAGCTGTTTTTGCGGCATGGCTACCGCAAGGTGAGCATGAGCGACATCGCCCAGGCTGCGCAGATGTCGCGGCCATCGCTGTATGCCGCGTTTCCCAACAAGGAGGCGATCTTTGCCGCGCAGGTGATGCGTCAGCGCGACGTTTGCGCGGCCGCAACCGCGCAACGCGTGCGCGACACGCAGGATCTGCAGACCCAGTTACGGCAGTTGTTCGATATCTGGGTGCTGGAGCCGGTGGCTGCGGTGATCGATTCCGAAAACGGGCTGGATCTGGTTGCCAACTGCGGTGTGTATGCGCCCGACGCGCTGGATGCGCTGTACCAGCAGATGGAAGACACCCTGGTGCAACTGCTGCGCCCGCATGTGCGCGACAACAGCGCGATGTCTGCGGCCGATCTTGCCTACATCCTGCGGCTTGCCACCACCAGCCTCAAGGCATCGGCGGACAACGAAGCGGTGTTGCGCCGTTTGATCGCCGGTCTGATCACCATGGCATTGTCGACGGTGCAGGCGGGCAGTGCGCAGACGCCGGGCAAGAAGAAGGCCGTGCGCGGACGGTGATGCCGGTGGCGTGCAGGTGAGCGGGTTGGTGCGGCGTGTTGATCTGGGGTGGTCATCGCGTTTTGACGTCAGTCGTCAAGCGGCACTGTGTCGCGTGCTCAACGGCGACAGAGGCGTGATGGCGCCTGCCGGATGTCGGCGAGCTGTGCGGTCTGTATCTCGTTGAGTGGTTGAGCCGGGTTAGCTTGTGCTTGCACGGCGCGTTCGCAATCACGCAGCGGGCCCGACATCGTGCGATGTCGAGCCTGTGGGGAGACGCCATCAGCCCTGACTGCGAGATCCTGAGAACCCGCAACAGGTCGCTCAGTCTGCCATCACCTTGTCCGGCGTCATTGGCGTACTGCGGATGCGTTTGCCGGTGGCGTGGAAGATGGCATTGCAGATGGCTGCCGACACACCCACCTGGCCGATCTCGCCGACGCCTTTCGCCCCCAGGCTGCTGACCACGCGGTCGTCTTCGTCGGCAAAGATCACCTCGATGTCGTGAATGTCGGCATTGGCGCAGACGTGATACTGCGCCAGATCGTGATTCATGAAGCGGCCGAAGCGGTGATCTGCCTGGGTATGTTCGTGCAAGGCCTGGCCGATGCCCCACACCACACCGCCGATGATCTGGCTGCGCGCAGTGGTCGGGTTGAGAATGCGCCCCGCAGCAATCGTACTGACCACACGCGTCACCCGCACGCTGCCCAGTTCTTCGTCCACACGCACTTCTACGAACACCGCCCCGTGCGTGGCACGGGTGTATTTGCGCTGTTTGAGCACGTTGGGCAGCAGCAGGAACTTGTCTTCGATCTGCGCCAGCTCGGCTGCATGCAACAGGGCTGGCAATGCAATCGCGCTGCTGGCGTCGGCACGCAATGCAATCGTGCCGTCGGCAAAGACCACATCGTCCAGCGTGACCCGCGCAAAGCGCGAATCGGGCAAGGCCTGGGCCAGGCGCAGCAGGCGCGTGCGCAATTTGCCGCAGACACCGTCCACTGCCGAGCCGATCGTGGCGACATGCGAGGAGCCGCCTTCAATCGGTGCGACAGGCAACGTCGAGTCGCCAAGCTGGAAGCTCACCTGTTCCAGCGGCAGGCCCAGCACTTCGGCAGCGATCATCGCCATCACCGTGTAGGTGCCGGTGCCGATGTCGCTGGCGGCACTGCTCACCACCAGTCGGCCATCGGCGTGCAGCACGGCATGAGCGCGCGCAAACATCTGCATCGCATCCCACTGCCCGGTGGCCATGCCCCAGCCGACCCACTCGCGGCCTTCCTTGCGTGCGCGCGGTTGCGGCGAGCGCTGTGCCCAACCAAAGCGCTCGGCACCTTGCTGGTAGCACTCGCGCAAGGCCTTGCTGGAAAACGGCTTGTCATCGGCTGGATTGACCTCGGCGTAATTCTTCAGCCGCAGCGCCAGCGGATCGATGCCGACCGCGTAGGCCAGCTCGTCCATCGCCACTTCCAGCGCATGCATGCCATGGGTGGCACCGGGCGCGCGCATGTCCATCGGGCTGTACTGATCCAGGCTGACCAGGTTGTAGCCAAGATGCACGTTGTCGCAGGCATACAGCTGCCCGCTCCAGTTGACCACCACCTCGACGTAATCTTCGATGCGAGAGGTCTCGGCGATGGCCTCGTGCCAGATGGCGCGCAAGCGGCCATCGCGGTCGGCACCGAGCTTGAGCCGCTGCACGGTTTCCGGGCGATGGCCGAAGGTAAACATCTGTTGCCGCGTCATCACCACACGCACCGAGCGGTCCAGCATGATCGAGGCCATCACCGCCAGCGCCAGCTGATATTGCGGCCGCAGGCCGGAGCCGAACGCGCCGCCCACATACGGGTTGCGCACAGTGACCTTGCGCTTGCTCAGGCCGAATACATGCGACACGTACCAGCGGCTGTTCTGCGAGCCCTGGGTCTTGTCGTAAATGGTGAAGTGGCCGTCTTCCTCGCGGATGACGGTAGAGGCGAACAACTCCATCGGGTTGTGGTGCTCCACGCCGCTGTAATACTCGGCCTGCACCTGACAGGCGGCATTGACGAAGGCGGTGTCCGGCTCGCCCCTGTCCTTGGGCGGTGGCGAAAAGCCTGCCTTCAACGCCTTGGGTTTGTGCGCACGCTCCAGATTGGTCATCAAGTTGGTTGCGTGCGGCTCCTGGGCGTACTCCACCTGCACCAGATGCGCTGCATGGCGCGCAGCCTCGAACGTATCTGCCACCACCAGTGCCACCGGCTGCCCGCTGTAGCGCACGGTATTGTCGTACAGGGGGCGAAACGGCGAGCCGGCCGGCGCGGTCATGTCCTTGTAGAACAGATCCATGCCACGCATGTGCGGGCGATTGTCGTGGGTGACGATCTCCAGCACACCCGGCACCGCGCGTGCGGCAGCCAGGTCGAAGCCGACAATCGTGCCCTTGGCGATGGTGCTGCTGACCACCACGCCATAGGCCAGATCCGGTACCGGCCATTCAGCGGCATAGCGCGCCTGGCCGGTGACTTTTGCACGCCCATCGATGCGCGGTACACCCGTGCCGGTGGGGCGGAAGCCGGTGCCTTGATCGGCGACCGGCGGCGTCAATTCGCTGTTGGATAGATCGGGGTTGCGTGCGTTCATGGCGATTGCTCCAGCGCACTGGTGCGCCCGCGGTTGTCGGTGGTGCCCTCGCGTGCGACCTCGAGTGCGCGCACGATGGCGCGGCGCGCCATTGGCAGCTTGAAGGCGTTTTCGCCCTGCGCTTGTGCACCTTGCAGCAAGACATCGGCCAGAGCTGCGAACGTGTCTGCGGTCGCTGGCAATCCCACCAGCTGCGCTTCTGCATCGGGATTACGCCACGGCTTATGTGCCACCCCGCCCAGTGCGACACGCACCTCGCCAATGCTGCCGTCGTCGTTCAAATCCAGCGCAGCAGCCACCGACACCAGTGCAAACGCATACGACAGGCGCTCGCGGATTTTCAGATAGGCGCTATGGGCGACAAAGCGCTGCGCGTCGGGCAGATCGATATGCACGATCAACTCGTCCGGCGCCAGCGTGCTGTTCAGTTCCGGATGATCGCCAGGCAACCGATGAAAATCGGCAAAGGCAATGTCGCGTTCGCCTTGCGGGCCTTGCACATGCACCACCGCATTCAGCGCGGCCAATGCCACGCACATATCCGACGGATGCGTGGCGATGCAGTGCGCGCTGGTGCCGAGAATGGCGTTGTACTTGGTCAGCCCGCCAATGGCCGAACACCCGCTGCCCGGTGCACGCTTGTTGCAAGGTGTGGCGTGATCGTAGAAATACAGGCAGCGCGTACGTTGCAACAGGTTGCCGCCGTTGCTGGCCATGTTGCGGATCTGCGGCGACGCGCCCGCCAGGATTGCCGCGCTGAGCAACGGGTAACGCGACTCGACGTCCGGGTGATACGCGGTGTCGGCATTGCGTGCGAGTGCGCCCAGACGCAGGCCGCCCTCCGGCAGCGTGGTAATGCTGTCCAGCGGCAGGCGATTGATGTCGACCAGGCTGCTGGGGCGCATCACTTGCAGCTTCATCAAGTCGGTGAGGTTGGTGCCGCCGGCGATCAGGCGCACGGATGCGTCGGAGGGCACCGGCTGCGGGTCGTTGCCGCGCGATGCGATGGCAGAGAGAGCGGCATCCACGCTGTCTGGGCGCGCGTAGCTGAGCGGGATCATGCCGGCACCGTCCCGGGCGTCCACGGCGTGGCAGCGCTGTCGCTGCTGTCGCTGGGCTTGCCCATCACCTCCATCACCGCATCGGTGATCTGCGGATACGCACCGCACCGGCACAGATTGCCGCTCATCAATTCGCGTACCTGATCGCGGTCGCGCGCCTTGCCTTCATTGAGCAGGCCAACTGCGGAACACAATTGCCCCGGCGTGCAATACCCGCACTGAAACGCATCGTGCGCGATGAAGGCGCGCTGCAGCGGATGCAGCTGCTCGCCATCGGCCAGGCCTTCAACGGTGGTGATCTCGGCGCCGTCCTGCATCACCGCTAACGTCAGGCAGCTGTTGATGCGGCGACCATCGACCAGCACCGTGCATGCGCCGCATTGGCCGTGATCGCAGCCCTTTTTGGTGCCGGTGAGATCGAGCCGATCGCGCAGCAGATCGAGCAGGCTGATCCAGGCCTCCAGTTGCAATTGATAGGGCTGGCCATTGATGCGCAGGTTGACCGGGTAGGTCGGCGCAGCGGTGGCGATTGCCGGCGCCGTGTGATCGGCAGTGGCGGGCGTGGCATTCATGCGAACCCCGTGGCGATGGCTGGAGGGAGCTCACCTTGACGCGCGTAGGGTCAAGGTGCGGTGTAGGGACGGTGTAGATGTAGCGATGCTCGATCGCGCTTGCGCACGTCAACCGCGTTGCTGTGGCGTTCGCTCAGCTGCATTGCGATGGCGTGCAATTGGGCAATCGGTTGCGCAGCGCAGTGGCCCGCTTTGCAGGTGCGTTGCGCGTTGCGCGTCATCGTGGTGTCACCTGAATTGGCCAGGCTAGCCCACCCAGCGCAAGGGGAGCGCGCACGATGAAAGCCAACGCCAGCCGCGCGTGGACCCAGGTGTTCACGCAGCACGGATCTGTGCTGCGCGGTTTCTTTGTGCGCCGCGGTGCCAAGGAAGACGCCGAGGATCTGGTGCAGGAAACCTATCTACGCCTGTTGCGCGCGCAGCAGGACCAGGGCGAGGGCATCGCCAATCCGGAAGCCTATCTGTACACGGTGGCGCTGAATCTTGCGCGCGAGCAGGCGGTGCGCCGCAAGCAGGCGCCGTTGCAGATTGAAGAAATGGAACAGTTTTCGCAATTGCTGGCCGCAGGCGAGGATGTGGAAGACGCCGCGCACCGTCAGCAGCGCCAGCAACGGTTGCAGGCCTTGCTGGCCACCTTGCCCGAGCGCACCTGCGCGGTACTGGTGATGCAGTACCGCGATGGGCTCAGCTACAAGCAGATCGCCGAGCGCATGGGCGTGTCTGCGCATATGGTCAAGAAACATGTGGTACGTGGGTTGTCGGCATGCAGGCAGGCGGTTGCCGATAGCGGGGAAAGCTGGTGAGTACGCGTCTTTGGGCCACCCGCAGGGCTGCCAGCGAGGCCGCGCACTGGCATGCACTGCAACGCATGCAGGCGCTGGACGCGCAGCAGCAAGCCAGCTTCATGCAATGGCTGACCGCATCGCCGCTGCATGTGCGCCAATACATGGCCGTGCTGCGCGTGGCCGGCGAGCTGGGCGATGCCTTGCGTGGCATGCAGCTGGATGTGGATGCCTTGCTCGATGACGATCGCCGCACGCGTGCGGCTGCAGCGTCGCGCAATGTGATCGTGTTGCCGTTGCCGTCGCGATTACCGCAACCGCAACCGCAACCACAACCACAACCACAACCACAACCACAACAGCCTCGACATGCGCCAACGCCGGACCACGCCGATGGTCAGCGCAGTGCGCGTATTCGCGGCTGGAGCCTGGGTTTGGCAGCAGCCGTGTGCGGTGTGGCGGTCTTGACCGGCTGGGCGTGGCCGCGCACGCAGACCTATGCCACCGCGCATGGCGAGCAGCGCCGCGTGCAATTGGCCGATCGCAGCGTGGTGCATCTGAACGCGCTGAGCAGCGTGCGCGCGACCATGACACCGTGGAGTCGTCGCCTGCAATTGCTGCAGGGTCAGGCCAGCTTTGAAGTGGCCCAGGACCGCCGTCGGTTACAGGTGTATGCGGGCCGTTTGCGTGTTGAAGATATCGGCACCACCTTCGATATTGCGTTGTATCGGCAGCAGGCGCGCATCGAAGTCACCGAGGGCCGTGTGCACGTGTGGCGCGATGATCGCAAGCAGCAGCCGATGCTGGCGAACCTGGGCGCCGGGCAGAGCGCACGGATCGACGCTGTGTCCGGCCGGGTCGACGTGTCCAACGAGGATGTCGCCGCGATGCATGCGTGGTGGCAGCGGCGCATCGTATTCCGCGATGCACCGCTGACCACCGTGGCCGAGGATTTCAATCGGCTCAATCGCACCCGCCTGCTCATCGACGATGCCGCCGCCGGCGCGTTGCGGCTCACCGGTAACCTGCGCGGCGGCGATGTCGCATCCCTGCGCGCGTTTCTCGACGACCAACCCAACCTGCGCGTGGTCGCTGCGCCGGGCGTGTTGCGCGTGAGCAGCCGACCAGCGCAGGGCGACGCTGCGCACTGACGACAGCGGCGGGGAGTGGCACCGTCGTTGTCCAGCTGATAGCCCCGAGCCAGGCGCGCCCGGCTGAGCAGCATCGTGTGCATGCCGCGCTCTGACAGCAGCCATGTCCCTTTCAAGACTGGCCAGCCTGCGCACGCGCGCAGATGCAACCGCATCGCTCACTCAGCGTCGTGCGCCTGCGTGCCTGCGTGCCTGCGCGACGCCACCACGCACGTGTCACAGAAAATTCATCAAAAACCGGTGCCCGATCGTCGCTGTCGTCCCTCGTAGTCCGGGTACAACGCAGCATTCCCGCCTGTGCGTGGCGCTGCGCATTGCTTCCTCCCCTACTGGATTCCACGATGCGTCGTACGTTGGTTCTTTCGATTGCTCTCGCGTTGCATGCCGGTACTGCCGGTGCCCAGACCACGCCGGTGGCCGTATCGGTCGATGCGATTCCCGCCCAGCCGTTGGCACGTGCACTCAATGCCTTGTCGCGTCAGACCGGCCTGCAATTCGTGTATGCCGCAGGCGTTGCCGGCAACCCGCAGACCCGTGCTACCACTGCCGGCATCGCGCCGGAGCAGGCCTTGCAGCAATTGCTTGCCGGTACCGGCCTGCGCTACCGCTATCTCAATCCGACCACAGTGACCATCGAAACAGCCCAGGACGCGCCTGGCGCGCAGACGCAGGTGTCCCCGACGTCGGCGGCAGTGGCGAACTTGCCAGTACCACGCGCAGACGCACCGGTGCAGGAGCTGGACAGCATCCAGGTACTTGGCAGTTATGCCGGCAGCCTCAGCGCCGCATTGCGGCAGAAGCGCTATGCCGACAGCGTGGTGGATGTGATTGCGGCAGAGGACATCGGCAAGTTGCCGGCACAAAACGTGGCCGAAGCGTTGCAGCGGGTGCCTGGCGTGTCGATCGTGCGCGACCGCGGCGAAGGCGTGTACGTGCGCGTGCGCGGCCTGGGCCCTAACTTTCAGGTCACCACGCTCAATGGCCAGACCATGGCGGTCAACGAAAACGTGCGCACCTCCGGCCAGACCGGGCGGCAGTTTCGCTACGACACGCTGCCGGCCGAACTGGTATCCGGGTTGGACGTGATCAAGAGCCCCACCGCGGATCTGGATGAAGGCGCCATCGGCGGCATCGTCAATGTGCGCACGTTCCGCCCATTGGAACTGGGCAAGACGCTGGCCAATGTGTCGCTGGAATCGAGCCAGGCGCAACGCACCCATGCCAACGATCCGCGCGTGTCCGGCCTGTTCAACTGGGTCAATGCCGGAGGCACCTTCGGCATGTTGATCTCTGGCGCGTATGCGCAACGCACGCTGCGCCAGGACCGCGTCAACGAGGTGAGCTGGGACTACTACCGCAGCGGTGTGCCGGGCGTACCGGGTGCCAATTACGTGCCGACCGGTCTGCGCCCGACGCTGGAACTGGAAGAGCGCGAACGCACCGGCGTGGCCGCGTCGCTGCAATGGAAGCCCAGCGCGCAATGGGAAACCACGCTGGATCTGCTCTACGCCAAGCAGA
Source organism: Xanthomonas sp. NCPPB 4467 (assembly GCF_041475665.2). Lineage (NCBI taxonomy): Bacteria > Pseudomonadati > Pseudomonadota > Gammaproteobacteria > Lysobacterales > Lysobacteraceae > Xanthomonas > Xanthomonas sp. NCPPB 4467. The sequence continues at coordinate 1,524,840 of NZ_CM191260.1, forward strand.
CCGTGCATTACGACGAATACAGTCTGGGTGTCGGCTTCGACAGCCTTGCCAAGATGAGCAATCTGCACTTGGAAAACGGCGGCATCACCGGCTTCGATTACCGCAATGGCCAGGTGCAGATTTCGCGCGAGACCTCCGGCATCACCGACGACAATCGCAGTGCGCGCCTGTCCAGCACCTGGAGCGGCGACCAATGGACGCTGGGCGCGGTGGCCTTCCACTCGCAGGCGCACAGCTACGATTCGGACCCGATCCGACGCACACGCCTGCGCAGCGGCACCAACTTGTCGATGCGCGTGGACATGCCGCAGGCCGACGGCGATAACGTGCCCGATTGGAGCTTCACCAACGGCTTCGATCCGACCAACCCGGCCACCGTGGCAGGACGTCGGCTGGAATGGCGGCAGATCGATGCGCGCGACAAGGAAGACGCACTGCAGTTCGATGCCAAGCGTACGCTCGACGGCAGCGTCTTCCGCGACATCAAGGTAGGCGCCAAATATCGGGAGCGCTCACGCACCTACGACCGTGCCGACCTGCTGCTCAACAGCATCGCCGGGGTGCGCTTCCCGGCCACCAACTTCACTGCGTTGCCGGTGAGCGACATGCTGGCCGACGCCAACGGCAACCTGCCGCGGCAGTGGCTGGCGCCGGTCGAATCCGCGTTCTGGGGCAATTGGCCCACCAGCGCCGATCTGCGCAATACGCCCAACAGCGCGGATCTGCAGAATTCCTATGAGGTGCAGGAAAAGATCGCTTCGGCCTACGCGATGACCGATTTCGGTACTGACCTGGCCGGCCGCGAGCTGCGCGGCAACCTCGGTGCGCGCGTGGTGCGCACCGAGCAGGCCACCGATGGTCATGCCGACGTCAACGGCACGGCGCAGCCAGTGCATTTCGAGCGCAGCTATACCAACGTGCTGCCGTCGTTCAACGCGGCCTGGGACGTGCGCGATGACATGGTGCTGCGCACTTCCGCAGCGAAGGTGATCACACGCCCGGATCTCACCGACCTGTCGTCCAAACTCACTTTCAATTCCAGTGGCGAAATCCTCACCGCCAGTGGCGGCAATCCCGCGCTGCAGCCGTTCGAAGCATGGCAGTACGACCTGACCTTCGAGTGGTATATCGATGGAACCTCGGCGCTGACCGGGGGGCTGTTCTACAAGGATATTTCCAGCTTCATCCAGACCCAGATGTCCAACCTGGTCTACCAGGGCCAGACCTACCTGCTGTCGTCCAAGACCAACGGCAGCAAGGCGATGGTGCAGGGTGCAGAGGTGGCGTATCAGCAGGTGTTTACCGGCCTGCCGTCGCCGCTGGATGGCCTGGGCATGCAGCTCAACTACACCTGGACCGACAGCAAGGCGACCTATCACGACGGTAGCAGCAGCTTTACCGACAGCCTGGAAGGCGTGGCCAAAAATACCTACAACGCCGTGCTGTTCTACGAGAAAGGCCCGTTGATGGCGCGTGTCAGTTACAGCTGGAGCGACGAGATTCTCAATGCCGTCGGCACCGCCAATGTGGCCACGCTCAACAGCGACAAGTTCGGCAGCCTGGATGCCAACGTGGCTTACAAGGTCAACGACACGCTGTCGGTGTTCGTCAATGCGATCAACCTCACCGGCGAAGTGCAGCGCCAGTTTGTCGGCGATCACCTGTTCGGTGGCTATACCGACTACGGCCGCACTTGGTCGGTGGGCTTGCGCGCGCGTTTTTGAGTGGGGCCAAGGCAAGCCGGTGAGCATGGATGAGTGGGCTAAGGACGCTGCGCTCGATCTGGCACGGGTGCAGCGCCACATGCTGCAGCCGCCTGGTGGCGCAGCCGTTCCGATCGCCGATCCAGCGTTGCCGGCAACGACTGAGGCCACAACCGGGCGCCTTCCAGCAAGACGTCCTCTGCACCAGCAACGGCGCCCGCGGTGGCGTGGTTGCCACTGCACGCCACGCCCTATCGCGTCATACGGGGCGCGCCACGATCGAGATCGAATGCATGTCATCGCTACCGCGTCTGTGTTTCGGATTTTTTGCTGCTGTCGTTGCTGCGCTGGTTCCACTAGGAACCGTGCACGCCGCCGCAGTGCCGGACACGCTTGAAAAAGTCGTCATCCTCAAACGCCACGGTGTGCGCGCGGCGATGTCCAGCCCGGAAGCATTGGGCCGGTATTCCGCACGTCCCTGGCCACGCTTCGGCGTGCCGGCCGGTCACCTGACCGAGAACGGCGCACGTCTGGAAGCATTGTTCGGTAGCTACTATCGCGCGCATTACGCACCGCTCGGCCTGTTCGATGGCGATGGCTGCGACAGCGTGTATTACTGGGCAAATCGCACCCAGCGCACCATCGCCTCGGCACAGGCGCTGGCAAGCACGCTCACGCCGGGGTGCACGAACACGGTGCACCACGTTGCCGATGGCGCGTCCGATCCGTTGTTCGATGGCACACCGGCGTTGCGCCAACCCGCTGCCGCGGACGTGATGCGCGCTGCCATCGCCGGCCGTATCGGCGGCGATGTCGCGGGCTGGAATGCGGCCCAGCACGATGCGATCGACACCTTGCAACAACTGCTGTTGCAGTGCGCGCAACGGCCGTGCCCGGCGCAGGCCGGTGCCGGCAAGCGACGCCTTGATGCAGTGCCCGCACGCATGGGCGATGCGCATGACGGCATCGCCGGAGTCGAAGGCCCGGCACCTGCCGCATCGGGCATCAGCGAGAGTCTGTTGATGGGCTGGGCCGACGGCCAGGACTTTGCCGCACTGGGTTGGCAAGGCCTGGACGAAGCCAGCCTGCTGCGCGCGTTCGCACCGCATCAGGCCGAGTTCGCGTTGCGCCTGCGTGCGCCGACGGTGGCGCGTATGGCCAGTTCGCCATTGGCGGCGCGGCTGCTGGCAACCTTGCAGCAAGGCAGCGAAACCAACGGCCGTGCAAACACCAATACCGCGCACGCCACGCCGATGGGTGGAGATGCACGGTTGGTGGTGCTGTCCGGTCACGACGGCACGCTGACCTTGCTGGCCGGAATGTTCGATCTGCATTGGCAGCTGCCGGGGTATCAGCCCGACCAGACCGTGCCCGGTGGTGCGTTGGTGTTCGAGCGTTGGCGGCGTGCCGACGGGCAACGCGTGATCCGCGTGCGCTACACCGCGCAGACCCTGGCGCAACTGCGCGAGCGCCGCGCGCTCACAGCGCAGGCGCCACCGCCGTCTTCGCCGGTCTTCATTCCCGGCTGCAGCAATGCCACGCCGGAGTACGACTGCCCGCTACCGACCTTGGCGACATTGATCGACGCGGCGATCGACCCGCAGTACCTGAGCGAATGACGCTGCGTGCGCCGGCCAATAGCCGTCGCACGTGGTCGCATCGGCGTCGTGGACGCCGCTTTTCTGGCCGCCGTGCCAGCGGTTTTTTCCTTTCTGCAAGAGGTGATCCATGCTCCAGCATTTAGGCACACTCGTCAGTCTCGGAATCGCTCTAAGCCTTGCCTGCGCCAGCACTGCCCAGGCACAAACAACTGTCGGCGTGCTCGACGTGCTGACCTACAACGTCGCCGGTCTGCCCGAAGGGCTGTCCAGCGGAACGCCGGCCACCAACACCGCACTGCTGGCACCAAAACTGGCGCCTTACGGCCTGGTGCATGTGCAGGAAGACTTCAACTACCATGCCGCGCTGTACGCCGGCGATGCGCATCCGTATCGCACCGCCACCAGTGGTGGCGCCGCGCTGGGCGATGGGCTCAACACGCTCAGCAACTATCCCTTCAGCGATTTCACGCGGGTCAAGTGGAAGCAGTGCAACGGCACCGACTGCCTGACCCCGAAAGGTTTCAGTTACATGCGCGTCCGCCTGGCCGATGGCGTGTTGCTGGACGTCTACAACGCGCACCCCAATGCCGGTGTGGAAGCGGGCGATCTTTCCGCGCGTCGCGCCAACATCGGCCAGCTCTCGCAGTTCATCCAGACCTGGTCGGCCGGTAACGCGGTGTTGCTGATGATGGATTCCAACACGCGCTACACCCGCAGCGACGACAACATCCGCGAGCTGATCGCCTCCAATGGGCTCACCGATGCGTGGGTGGAATTGATCAAGGGCAGCGCACCGGCGCCCGGCGCCACGCCGCTGCTCTGCGGCACGCCGCCCACCAATCGCTGCGAGGTGGTCGACAAGATGTTGTACCGCGATGCACCGCAACTGACCCTGGTGGCCAATCGCTATCAGCTCGATGCTGGCGGCTTCTACGACAGCGCCGGCAAGCCCTTGTCCGATCATTACCCGGTGTATACGCAGTTCGGTTGGGCGGTAGGCGATCAACTGCGCACCAGTGATCAGTTCGGTGGCCCGCACGGCATTCCGTTCAACGACCTGGCCGGCAATCCCGGCGCTCGCCGACTCAGTGGCGTGACCTTGCGCGGCGGTGAGCGCCTGGATGGCGTGGGTTTGATCCTGGACAGCGGCAAACTGCTGGCGCATGGCGGCAGTGGCGGGCAGGCAACGACCTTGTCGCTGGGTGCCAACGAAACGCTGTCTTCGGCCACCTTCAGCGTGGGCAAGTACAACGACAGCACCCGCGTGTTTTCGCTGAGCCTGCGCACCAACACCGGCCGCAGCGTACAGGTAGGCACCCCGAGCAACGAGCGCTATACGCTGACTGCTCCCAGCGGCTGGCACATCGCCGGTTTCACCGGCCGTGCCGGCGACGAGATCGATCAGTTGGGTGTGGTGTATGCGAAGGATTGAGTCGCCAACAGAACGACTGTGCTCACCGCCAGGCGGGCGCGGCCGGTGCTTGGTGCGGCATGTGCCACGCGTACACTCCGGTTCCGAGCGCGCTGTCCACGCCCACCTGGCGACTGCTCGCTACGTTTTTTGAGCCACTCTTCGGCGCGTTGTCAGGCAGACATCACGCAGCTGCAACTTAGCGATGCACGGCCATGGATGGCCACGATGCGCAAGCTGCCAAGCGATGCCGCAGGCGATGGGTCGCGGCGTCGCTGTTGTTGTGTAGAGAGATACAGTTGTGCATGCAAAACGTCGCAGCTGCATGGAAGGTCAGTACACCCATCGCATGCGACCCGCATGGCGCCGACAACGCATCAACCGTACTGACCCTGCGGTTCATGCACCTGCGTGTCTGCACGCAAGCGCACACGTGGGCGCAACCAGTGGGCAAATTCGGCTTCGCTCCACGCGCCATCTGCTAATCCCATCATGGCGACATACTTCTCTTCCTGCGACGCCATGAGCTCGGCACCATTGAGCATCAGGAACACGCGATAGCAGACATGGGCAGTGCGCTTGTTGCCATCGACGAAGGGGTGATTGCGCGCCAGCCCATAGGCCAGGCTTGCGGTCAACTCCACCAGGTCCGGTGGCGGATCGCCGTAGGAAAATAGCTGTTGCGGACGTGCCAGTGCCGAATCCAGCAATGCCTCGTCGCGCACGCCAGCAGCGCCGCCGTGTTCGCTCAATTGACGCTCATGGATGGCCGAGGCAAGTCCACGCGTGATCCACACGACCATGCGCGTGTTCATTTGGCCAGCTTGTTGAGCACCTGACGATCCTCGCGCATCACCTGCTCGGCCACTTCCATCTGCGCGGCCAGGGTGGGGTCGAAGGCGGTCAGCTTGATGCCGTCGGGCGTTTCCAGCGCATACAGCTCGTCGCCTTTGCCCAGGCGTAAACGGGCGAGCAGTTCCTTGGGCAGGATGACGCCGGCGGAGTTGCCGATGGCAGTGATCTTGAGTTTCATGGCAGTCCTTTCGCGTTATTACGTAAGTTATAACTTTTTGATCGTACGCTCGCAAGCAGCCGTGCTGAGCGGCTCAGCAACCTGCACCAGCCAATCTCGCCTGCTGCGACCGATAAGTGTACAAATGTACACCTTGTCCCGTGCGGTCCTTGTTCTCCATGACGCCCTTGTCCCCCAAACGTGCTGCGGTGCTGGCCTTCCTGCAGCAGCAGGCCCAGGCCGGCGTATCCCCCAGCCTGGCCGAGATCGCGCAGGCGTTCGGCTTCGCCTCGCGCAATGCCGCGCAAAAGCACGTGCAGGCACTGGCCGAGGTCGGGTTGATCGAATTGCTGCCCAACCAGAAGCGCGGCATCCGCGTGCCAGGCGGCGCCGGGCGCGATGCCTTGCTGGCCTTGCCGGTGCTGGGTCGGGTGGCGGCCGGTGTGCCGATCGGGGCGGATATCGGGCTGGAGCGGCAGCTGTGGCTGGACCGCACGCTGTTTTCGCTGCGCCCGGATTACCTGCTGAAAGTGCAGGGCGACTCGATGATCGACGACGGCATCCTGGATGGCGACCTGGTCGGCGTGCATCGCAGCAACGACGCGCGCGATGGGCAGATCGTGGTGGCGCGGGTGGATGGCGAAATCACCATCAAACGCCTGGAGCGCGGCGCCCAGCGCATCCGGCTGCTGCCGCGCAACCGCGCGCATGCGCCGATCGTGGTGGCGGCCGACGCCGACTTCGCGATCGAAGGGCTGTACTGCGGCCTGATCCGGCAGGGTTGAGATGAGCGAGCCCGTGCAGCTGCGACACCACGGCAATGCCGCGCTGGCCATGCCGCTGGACGCCTTGCTGGCCGCGCGCACGGTATGGCGTGCAGGCCACGGTACCGCCACGGCCAATGGCGGCGAATCCACCGGCCATGCCGCATTGGATGCGCTGCTGCCCGATGGCGGCTGGCCGCGGCGGGCGCTCACCGAGTTACTGTTGCCCGCACATGGCATCGGCGAGATCGCCTTGTTGTTGCCCACGCTGGCGCGGATGACCGGCGCCAGCAGCCGGGTGGTGCTGGTGGCGCCGCCCTTCATTCCGTATGCGCCGGCCTGGCAGGCGGGCGGGGTGGTGCTGGAGCATCTGGAAGTGGTGCAGGCCGCGCCGCGCGACGCCTTGTGGGCGTTCGAGCAATGCCTGCGCAGCGGCGCCTGCGCGGCGGTATTGGGCTGGCCGCAGACCGGCGATGCGCGCGCCTTGCGGCGGCTGCAGGTCGCGGCCGACAGCGGCAATTGCTGCGCGTTTGCGTTGCGCGATCGTCGCCACGCGATCAATGCATCGCCGGCGGCCTTGCGGCTGGAATTTCTGCCCGAGCGCGATGCCTGGCAGGTGCGCAAGTGCCGCGGCGGCCAAGTGCCCTCGCAGCCGTTGCGGCTGGCGCATTGAGCCGCGCGCATGTTGTGGGCCTGCATCTTATTGCCGCAGCTGGCACTGGACGCCGTTCTACGGCGGTTTGAAGAGCCGCAGGCGCCGCTGGTGCTGGTGCAGGGGCCGGCGCAGCTGCGCAGCCTGCATTCGGTCAATGCCGCCGCTGCCGCTGCGGGATTGAAACCGGGCATGCGCCTGTCTGCGGCGCATGCCTTGATGGCGCAGGTACGCACGATCGATTACGACGCGCAGAACGAAGCGCGCACGCAACGCTTTCTTGCGGCCTGGGCGTACCGGCACAGTTCGTTGGTGAGCCAGCAATGGTCGCGCGCCATCGTGCTGGAGGCGGGCGCGAGTTTTCGTCTATTCGGCCCGTGGCCGCGTTTCGAGCGCCGCCTGCGCGATGAGTTGCAGGCATTGGGATTTCAGCACCGGCTTGCACTGGCGCCCACCCCACGCGCGGCGCGTGTGCTGGCCGGGCTGCGCGATGGCATGGTGGTGACCCAGGTGCCGGACTTGCACAGCACCCTCAACAAGGTGCCGGTGCGCCGTGCCGCCTTGCCCGGCGATGCCGGCGAGCGCCTGCAGCACATGGGCGTGCGCACGCTCGCCGCGGTACGTGCCTTGCCGCGCGATGGGCTGCAGCGGCGCTTCGGTGCCGGCCTGCTCGATCATCTGGACCGGCTCTACGGCAACGCCGATGACACGCTGGAGTACTACGCCCCTCCGGACCACTTCGACCAACGCGTGGAGCTGGGCTACGAGGTGGAAACCCATCCGGCGTTGCTGTTCCCGCTGCGCAGGTTGATCGGTGATCTGTGCACCTATCTGTCCATTCGCGATGGCGGCGTGCAACGCTTTTTGCTGCGTCTGGAACACGAACAAGGCGCCACCGATGTCGAGATCGGTCTGCTGACCCCGGAGCGTGCGCCCACGCTGTTGTTCGAGCTGGCCCGCAACCGGCTGGAGCGGGTGGAGATTCCGCGGCCGGTGGTGGCGATGCGGCTGTTGGCGCGCCAGCTGCCGCCGTTCGTGCCGGCGATGCGCGACTTGTTCGACCAACGTGCGCAGCAGTCGGTGGATTGGCCGCAACTGCGCGAACGTCTGCGTGCGCGCCTGGGCGATGAGGCGGTGTACCGCGTGTTGCCGGCCGACGACCCGCGCCCGGAACGCGCCTGGCGCCGTGCCATCGGCGATGCGGTGCGCGAAACGGCAGCGCCGCCACGTCCGCCGCGGCCCACCTGGTTGCTGCCGCAGCCGGTGCCTCTGCACGATCCGCACCTGCGCATCGTCTCCGGCCCCGAGCGGCTGGAAAGCGGCTGGTGGGACGACGACGAGGCGCGTCGCGATTACTACGTGGTGGAGACCGCACGCGGCCGACGCGGCTGGGTCTTTGCTGCGCCTGGCCATGTCCAAGGCTGGATGCTGCATGGGTGGTTTGCGTGATCCGATGCATGCCACTGTCAGAGCGCAGCGTTGGGTGCCTGGCGGGTCATCGCAGCGCTACCGCAAGCGCCCGAGACAGCATGACGCGAAGGCGCTGCTGCAACCCAACGATCTGCCGCGCATTGCAAAGACGCTGCGCTGGCAGCGCGATGCTTGAAGGGATGCGCGCATGAGCTGGGATGACGCTGTCGATGGCGTGGACCGCGACACGCCGGGCGGGCGCATGCCGCGCGCCTGGAATGTTGCGGCACGGCTGCGCGCGGCCAACGACGACATCACCCATACGCAGCTCGCCGATGGCCTGCCTGCCTATGCCGAGCTGCATTGTCTTTCGGACTTTTCGTTTTTGCGTGGCGCCTCCAGTGCCGAGCAGTTGTTCGTGCGCGCGCAACACTGCGGGTACAGCGCACTGGCCATCACCGACGAATGTTCGCTGGCCGGCATCGTGCGTGGCCTGGAAGCGGCGCGCGCCACCGGCGTGCGGCTGATCGTCGGCAGTGAATTCACCCTCGTCGATGGCACCCGCTTTGTGCTGTTGGTGGAGCATGCGCAGGGCTATCCGCAGTTGTGCAGCTTGATCACCACCGCACGACGCGCAGCGGGCAAGGGCGATTATCGTTTGGGGCGTGCGGAGCTGCAGGCGCAGTTCCGCGATGTTGTGCCTGGTGTCTTTGCGCTGTGGTTGCCTGGCGCGCAGCCGCAGGCAGAGCAGGGCGCCTGGTTGCAGCAGGTGTTCGGCGCGCGCGCGTTTCTGGCAGTGGAACTGCATCGCGAGCAGGACGACGCGGCGCGTCTGCACGCCTTGCAACAGTTGGCGCAGCAACTGGGCATGACCGCCTTGGCCAGCGGCGATGTGCACATGGCGCAGCGCCGCGAGCGCATCGTGCAGGACACCTTGACCGCCATCCGCCACACCACCCCGCTGGCCGAGTGCGGCGCGCATCTGTTCCGCAACGGCGAGCGCCACCTGCGCACGCGGCGCGCCTTGGGCAACATCTATCCGGGTGCGTTGTTGCAAGCCGCGGTGGAGTTGGCCGCACGCTGCACCTTCGATATTTCCACCCTCAAATACGCTTATCCACGCGAACTGGTGCCCAAAGGCCATACGCCCGCCAGTTATCTGCGCCAACTCACCGAAGCCGGCATGCGTGAGCGTTGGCCGGAGGGTACGCCGGAGAAAATTCGCGATGACATCGAGAAAGAATTGGCATTGATCGCCGAACTGAAATACGAGGCTTTCTTTCTCACGGTACAGGATGTGGTGCGCTTTGCGCGTTCCAAAAAAATCCTGTGTCAGGGGCGTGGATCCTCGGCAAATTCGGCAGTCTGCTATGCGCTGGGTATCACCTCGGTCGATCCGATCAAGACGCGATTGTTGATCTCGCGCTTTTTGTCCAAAGCACGTAACGAGCCGCCAGATATCGACGTGGATTTCGAGCACGAACGCCGCGAGGAGGTGTTGCAATACGTCTACACCAAATACGGGCGTGAACGCGCGGCGCTGGCGGCGACGGTGATCTGCTATCGCGGCAAGAGCGCGGTGCGCGATGTTGCCAAGGCGTTCGGCCTGCCGCCGGACCAGATCGCGTTGCTGGCCAATTGCTACGGATGGGGCAATGGGGAAACGCCGATGGAGCAGCGTATCGAAGAAGCCGGGTTCGATCTGGCCAACCCGCTGATCAACAAGATTCTGCTTGTGACAGAACATCTGCGCGATCACCCACGGCATCTGTCGCAGCATGTCGGCGGTTTCGTGATCTCCGATGAACCGTTGTCGCTGCTGGTACCGGTGGAAAACGCCGCGATGGCCGACCGCACCATCATCCAGTGGGACAAGGACGATCTGGAAACCATGAAACTGCTCAAGGTCGATTGCTTAGCCCTGGGCATGCTGACCTGTCTTCGCAAGACGCTGGACTTGGTGCGTGGCCATCGTGGTCGCGACTACGCATTGGCGACCTTGCCGGATGAAGATGCCGCTACTTACAAGATGATCCAGCGCGCCGATACGGTCGGCGTGTTCCAGATCGAGTCGCGTGCGCAGATGGCGATGCTGCCAAGGCTCAAGCCCGCAGTGTTCTACGACCTGGTGATCGAAGTGGCGATCGTGCGCCCTGGCCCGATCCAGGGCGACATGGTGCATCCGTACCTGCAACGTCGCAAAGACAAGAGCCTGATCAGCTATCCCTCTGAAGGCGTAGAGAAAATTCTCGGGCCGACATTGGGGATTCCGCTGTTCCAGGAGCAGGTCATGGAGTTGGTGATCCACGCCGGCTACGACCCTGACGAGGCCGACAAGCTACGCCGTTCGATGGCGGCCTGGCGCCGCGGTGGCGATATGGAATCGCATCGCGTGCGTATTCGCGGGTTGATGGAAAAGAAAGGCTATGCCTCGGCTTTCATCGACCAGATCTTCGAGCAGATCAAAGGCTTCGGCTCCTACGGGTTTCCGCAAAGTCATGCCGCCTCGTTCGCCAAACTTGTCTACGCCAGTTGTTGGCTCAAACGCCACGAACCGGCGGCATTTGCCTGCGGGCTGCTCAATGCGCAGCCGATGGGATTTTATTCGGCCAGCCAGATCGTGCAGGACGCACGCCGCGGCAGCCCCGAGCGCGCGCGCGTGGAGGTCTTGCCGGTGGATGTGCTGCACAGCGACTGGGACAACACCTTGGTGGGCGGCCGCGCGTGGTGCAGCGATGCCGACCCTGGCGAACAACCGGCGATCCGGCTGGGCATGCGCCAGGTCGCTGGCTTATCGGAAGTGGTGACCAATCGGATTGTCGCTGCCCGCACGCAACGCGCCTTCACCGACATCGGCGACCTGTGCCTGCGCGCGGCACTCGACGAAAAGGCGCGCCTGGCGTTGGCCGAAGCCGGTGCCTTGCAAGGCCTGGTCGGCAATCGCAATGCCGCGCGCTGGGCGATGGCTGGCGTGGAAGCGCGCCGGCCCTTGCTGCCCGGCAGTCCGGAAGAACGCGCTGTGGAGTTCGCAGCGCCCCGGATGGGCGAAGAGATCCTGGCCGACTACCGCTCGGTGGGCTTGAGCCTGCGTCAGCACCCGATGGCGCTGCTACGCCCGCAGATGCAGCAACGGCGCATCCTGGGGCTGCGCGACCTGCAAGGCCGTCGCCATGGCAGCGGCGTGCATGTGGCCGGCCTGGTCACCCAGCGGCAGCGCCCGGCCACCGCCAAGGGCACCATCTTCGTCACCCTGGAAGACGAGCACGGCATGATCAACGTCATCGTCTGGTCGCATCTGGCGCTGCGCCGACGCCGCGCATTGCTCGAATCGCGCCTGCTCGCCGTGCGTGGCCGCTGGGAGCGCGTGGACGACGTGGAGCATCTGATCGCCGGCGATTTGTACGACCTCAGCGAGTTGCTCGGCGAGATGCAACTGCCATCGCGCGATTTTCATTAGCGCTGCCGAAGCAAGCACATACCGGCAACGCAACGATGCGTCATGTCCATGCGCCTGATGCGGCTGCGCGCAGCGCAACCGTGCATCGCTGCGCGCCCGTCACCCCCACTGATCGACAGCCAAACCGCATCACTGCTGGCATCCGCGCAATCGCCTGCGCATCACTGTCGGGTTCGCTGGTGGCCGTGATCGCCGCCCTGGAGCGTGCGGGATGTCGCCTCAAGCGCAAAAACCCATACGCGTGCATGAATAAGCCCGGCCTCGGTCACCGACAGCTAGCCGGTCTGTGCTACACCATGCAGGTCTGCGCAGCCGCGCTGGCTTATCCGTTGACCCACGAGGCGATCATGAAGTTGGAGGCGTTGTTCGACCAGTTGCACACCTTACCCACCGTGCCCAAGGTGGCGCAGGACCTGATCCGTCAATTCGACGATCCGCAAACCGATATCGATGCACTGGCGCACACCATCGAGCGCGATCCGGTGATCGCTGCCAAGGTGTTGCGCCTGGCCAATTCGGCGCGATTCCACGGCTTGCGCGATTCCACCAGCGTGGAAGACGCCGCGATGCGCTTGGGCTTCAACACGCTGCGCACCCTGGTGCTGGCCTCGGCCATGACTGGCGCCTTCCGCGCCGGCCCGGGCTTCGATCTCAAGGCCTTCTGGCGGCACAGTTTCGAGGTGGCCGGCATCTGCCGCCTGCTGGCGCGCCAGCACGGCCTGGACCCGGAAACCGCCTTCACCTGCGGGATGATGCACAACATCGGCGAACTGCTGATCCAGTCCGGCGCACCGGATTACGCCAGCCGCATCAATCACGACACCTCATCGGCGGCTCATGCCGCCGAAGAAACCCTGCAACTGGGCTTCGGCTACCCGGAAGTGGGCGCCGAGCTGGTGCGGCGCTGGCAATTGCCGGCGGTGATCCAGGAAGCCATCGCCTACCAGGTTCGCCCGGCCGCCGCGCCCGACGGTGCCCGCATGCCGTTGCTGGTCGCCCAGGCAGTGCAGGTTTCCGACGCACTGCACGCGCACGGAGGTGCCACCCCGCAGGCATTGGACGCGCTGCGCGCACCACTGATGGATGGTGTGGATCTGGAGGGTTTGTTCGCTACCTTGCCGGACGTCATCGAGGCCGATCGCGCGTTCGCTGAATTGCTGCACTGAGGCCTGCGCCTTGCGGACAAGGCACGCACCGCGTCGCATCGGCCGGTGCTTGCCTTGCCTTAACTTGGCAGTGCTGGTTGCGTCCTACAACGTGATTGCGTCGCACCTACCTCCGATCTTCAGGATGCTACCGCTCGCCGCGAACGTAGCGCCTCTTTTGTGCCGGGCGCGATAGCAGCAGGACTTCCTGTGGCTCCAACTTGCTGCTAATTTTGCGATCTGACACATCGTGAATATGGATAACGTAATGCGGACATGGATCGTTTGTGTCGCCCTGGGGTTTGTGCTGTTGACGGGCAACGCTGCTGCGCAGGTGGATGTTGGCCCCTTTATCAAAAAAGACAAATTCACCGATATCAAGCTGTCGCCCGGTGGCGAGTATTTCGCTGCAACCGTGCCGATGGACGACAAGACCGCGCTTGCGATCATGCGTCGCGCGGACAACAGCCTCGGCGCGACCTTCCAGCTCGGCAAGAATACCTATGTAAGCGAATTCGCCTGGGTCAGCGATACCCGCGTGGTGATCGGCATTGCTGAAAAGTTCGGTCTGCTCGACAAACCACAGCCAACCGGTGAGCTCTACGCCATCAATGCCGATGGCTCCGGCGTCGAACTGCTGGTGGGCTATCGCGCCAAAGGGAGCGGTTTGGGAACAAATATCAAGGTCAAGAAGACCGAGGCAGTGGCCGCGTATCTGACCGATACGTTGCCCAACGACGACCGCAACGTCGTCGTGAGTATCTGGCCGTTTTCCAGCAACGAGCCGTATACCCGCGCCGAGAAGCTGGATGTCCTCAGCGGCCACCGCCTCCCACTGGCGCGGGCGCCGGTCCAGCGCGCCACCTTCACCACCGATCACAATGGGGATGTGCGTTTTGCAATGGGAGCCGGTGCCGACAATGTCAACAAGCTATACCACCGCAGCGCCTCGGGTACCGACTGGACCTTGATCAACGATGAGGGCGCCAGCGGACATATCGAAACGCCCATCGGTTTTTCGCAGGACGACCGGATCGCCTATCTGCGCGTGCAAACCCCTGCCGGGCCGGATGCGATCGTGGCCTGGGATATCGCGGCCAATCGGCGCGAGCAGGTGCTCGGCGATGCGGTCGCCGATCCGTTGGAGATCATCTATCGCAACGGCACCTCGGTTCCAGTGGGTGCGATCTTCATGGCGGATCGTCCACGCAGCCGTTTCTTTGACGAGCAAGGCAGCGAAGCGCGCATCTACCACAGTCTGGAAGCGGCGTTCGCAGGCAATGCAGTGCGTGTGAGTTCCGGTACCCGTGATGGCCGCTACATCATGGTGCAAACCTATGCCGGTCATAATCCTGGCGACTTTTACGTGTTCGACACCCAGGAGAAAAAGGCCCAGCACATCATCAGTCGCCGCGAGTGGTTCGACCCTGAGCACATGGCCGATGTGCAGCCGATTGCATTGAAGGCCCGCGACGGCCTGCCGCTGCACGGTTATCTCACCATTCCGCGCGGCAGCGCTGCCAAAAACCTGCCGATGGTCGTCCTGCCGCATGGCGGGCCATTCGGCATCTTCGATGCGTGGCAGTTCGATGATGATGCACAACTGCTGGCCCAGGCCGGGTACGCGGTATTACAGGTCAACTTCCGCGGCTCCGGAAATTATGGGCGCGCCTTTGAGCAAGCGGGCATTCGCCAGTGGGGCGGCACCATGCAGGACGATGTCACCGATGCCACGCGCTGGGCAATCGCGCAGGGCTATGCCGATGCACGCCGCATCTGCATTTTCGGTGCAAGTTACGGTGCCTATGCAGCCCTGATGGGAGCGGCCAAAGAGCCGGATCTGTATGCGTGCGCGGTCGGTTATGTAGGTGTCTACGATCTGCCGATGATGTACAACCGCGGGGACATTCAGCAGGCCCGCTCCGGTGAGCATTTTCTCAAGGAGTGGCTGGGTGATCCGGCGTCGCTGGCGGCACGCTCACCGGTCAACCTGGCCGGGCAGATCAAGGTGCCGGTGTTTTTGGCAGCCGGCGGAGAGGACCAGCGGGCGCCCATCCAGCACAGCAAGCGGATGCAGGCCGCCCTTGCAGCGGCTGGCGTACCAGTGCAGACGCTCTACTACGACACGGAGGGCCACGGTTTCTATACCGAGCCGCATCGGCGTGCCTTCTACACCCAATTGCTGGATTTCCTGTCCACCACGCTGGGTGGCGCCAGAGCCAGGTAGCCCTTGCAGCGCCGCAATCACCGCGTCAGTGTGCTTGGCGGCAGCCCACCCGCCACAAGCAGGCACACTGTCACGCCGCGTCGCAGCTGGACTCGCATCGGCGCAGGCGCTAGCGTGGTGCGGATTTTTTGCCCACAGGGGAATGCCCAATGCGCCATGACGCGCAACCGCGCCAGCTCACCTTCCGCGCCGTCGTGCTGGCCATCGTGCTGGCGGTGGTGCTGTCGGCCGCCAACGCCTACCTCGGCCTGTTTGCCGGTTTGACCATCGCCACGGCCATCCCGGCAGCGGTGGTGTCGATGGGCGTGCTGCGCCTGCTTGGCGGCGGCACCATTCTGGAGAACAACATCGTCCAGACCGGTGCTTCGGCCGGTTCGTCGATCGCCGCCGGGGTGATCTTCACCATCCCCGCGCTGGTGATCATGGGCTACTGGCCGGACTTCAAGTACTGGTGGGTGCTGGGCATCGCCGGCATGGGCGGCTTGCTGGGCGTGCTGTTCTCGGTGCCGCTGCGGCGCTCGATGATCGTCGAAGACCCGCTACCGTTCCCCGAAGGCAAAGCCGCGGCCGAAGTGCTCAAGGCCGGCGAAAACCCCGGCCCGGGCCTGAAGATCCTGGCCGCCTCCGGTGCCATCGGCGCGCTGGTCAAACTCGCTGCCGCCAGCGGCTTGCGGGTGATCCCGGACACCTGGGCGCAGGCCACCTACCTGGGCAGCAGCCGCCTGGTGGGGTATTTGGGCACCAACCTGTCGCCGGCATTGCTGGGTGTGGGCTACATCGTCGGCTTGAACGTCGGCATCGTGGTGTTGTCCGGTTCCATCCTGTCCTGGCACATCGCCATCCCGCTGTATCAGCAGTTCTTCATGGGTTCGGACCCGGCGCTGGCACAGAGCCTGGTCGGTGCGCCGGCGGCCGATGCGGCCTTCGGCATCTGGGGCGCGAAGATCCGCTACCTGGGCGTCGGTGCGATGCTGATCGGCGGCGTGTGGACCTTGTTCTCGCTGCGTAAATCGCTGTTTTCCGGCGTCAAGAGCGGCTTTGCCGCCGCGCGCAAGAGCGGGGGCGGCGTAGTCGCCGAGACCGAGCGCGATCTGCCGATGAAGTGGATGCTGGTGGCGCTGGTGCTGTGCACCTTGCCGCTGCTTGGCCTGTATCAGGCCATCGTGCAGCAGTGGCATGTGTCGATCCCGATGACCATCATCATGATCGTGGCCGGCTTTTTGTTCGTCTCGGTGTCCGGATATCTGGCCGGTTTGATCGGCTCGTCCAACAACCCGGTGTCGGGCATCACCATCTCCACCATCCTGTTCGCCTCGGCGGTGCTGGTGCTGCTGCTGGGTAAGGACGGGCTGGTGCCGGTGGGCATCGGCGCCGCACCGCTGGGCGCGGTGGCGGCGATCATGATCGGTGCGGTGGTGTGCTGCGCGGCGGCGGTGGGCGGCGACAACCTGCAGGATCTCAAGGCCGGTTATCTGGTCGGCGCCACGCCGTGGAAGCAGCAGCTGATGCTCGGCATCGGTGCGTTTTCGTGTGCGTTGATCATGGCGCCGGTGTTGAACCTGCTGGCGCAGGCCTACGGCATCGGCCCGGCCACCCCACAGCATCCCAACGCGTTGGGCGCGCCGCAGGCCACCTTGATGGCCTCGGTGGCCAAGGGCCTGTTCGGCGGCCAGTTGCCGTGGACCATGATCGCCATTGGAGCGGTGGTGGGCGCGGCGATCATCGCATTGGACGAATGGTTGAAGGCGACCGGCAAGCGCTTCCGCGTGCCGGTGCTGGCCGCGGCGATCGGTATCTACCTGCCGCTGGAGCTGATGGTGCCGATCTTCATCGGTGGGCTGATCGCGCATCTGGTCGAGCGCTTCCACAACATCCGCGCCGACGACGAAGACGGCCGCGACCGGGTGCATCGTCCGGGCGTGCTGTTTGCCGCCGGGCTGATCACCGGCGAGGCGCTGATGGGTATCGCCATCGCGGTGCCGATCGTGCTGTCCAGCCGCGCCGATGTGCTGGCACTGCCGGCTGCCTTGCAGCTCAATCAGTGGGTTGGTCTGGCCATCCTCGCCGTGGTCGGCTGGCTGCTGTATCGCGTCGGCAAGCGCGGCGAACAGGCGGCCTGAGCCTGCGACAGACACGGCGCATGCGATGCATGCGCCGTTCTGGCAGGCGCGCAAGGCGACCTGCCTGCAGCGCGCCATCTGCACCATTCCCACGCATCGCCGCTGCAGACCTCGTCGATCGTCCGTGACGGCACTTCCTCGTCTGCAGCCCGTCTTTGCGCCGGCTTTATGCCAGGTCCGGCGCTCATGCATAGCGCCTTTATGCCGCCGCTGCGTATCGTGCCGTCTCCCGCACGGATGATGCGTTACGGCTGCCGCATGCCTCGATCGACCCCGCTGATCTGCGCGCCATAGGCCATCGCGCCGCCGCTGCTGCTACCAAAAACGTTAGCCCAATCACATTGCGCCGCTTCCAAGGTGCGGTTGCGGTCGCTTTTTGTCTGGCGAGCTCGACAGTTCGATAGGATCGACCAGACGCCGATATTCCAGCGTCATGCAGTCGATCCACCTCTCCACGCGCACTCCCACCCACTCACTGCTGGCTTGTCGTGTCATCGATCCAGCGCTCTGCCATGGAGTTCCTGCAATGCTGACTGTTAGTCCCCGTTCCTCATCCCGCGCACCGCGCACCCCTCTGCTGGCCATCGCCATGGCCGGTGCGCTGTGCGGCCTGGCCACGCAAGCGCAAGCGCAAGACGCCACCGAAGCGGCGCTGTGCACCGATCGGCCGACCAAGGCCAATTCCACCTGTACCGTGCCGACCGGCGCCTGGCAGCTGGAAACCGACATCGGCAGCTACACCCGCGACAGCCAGCCCGGCACACGCATCGAAACCTCGGTGTTCACCAATCCCACGCTCAAATACGGCGTCAGCGACCGCATCGATCTGCAGCTCAACTGGGCGCCGCAGCTGCAGGTCAAGACCACCGATCGCGCTACTGGCGCACGCAGCAGCCTGAGCGGCGGTGGCGACATCTATCTACGCATTAAGGCGCGGTTCTACGAAAGCGACACCGCCACCGTCGCGGTGCTGCCGTTCGTCAAGGCGCCGACCGCGCGCACCGGTCTGGGCAACGACGAATGGGAAGGCGGTGTCGCGTTGCCGATCAACTTCGCCTTGCCCAACAGCTTCTCGTTGACCTTCGGCCCGGAAGTCGACTGGCTGGCCGACAGCGATGGCAGCGGCAAGCATGTCGCCATCGTCAATGCGATCAACCTGGCACGCCCGCTGACGCCGAAGTTGTCGATGGCAGTGGAAGTGTGGTCTTCGATCAATCGCGACCCGGCCGAAACCATCGAGCAGTATTCGGCCGATATCGCGGCTGCGTATCTGATCAACCCGCTGTTGCAACTGGACGTGGGCGCCAACTTCGGGCTCAACGACCGTACCCCGGATGCGCAGGTGTATGTGGGCATGGCGCACCGCTTCTGAGTCGTGTGGTGAGCCAGGGCAGGGTGTGCTGTCGTACATGCACACCCCGCGTTGTAGCGAATGGTCAAGGTTGCCAGGCGCCAGGTCGACTGGCGCCTGGCAACGTCAGTCCGCATCAAACCAGGCGCTGCTGATGCTTGAGCAACGCTGAGCTGCAGTTGCCGCATGGAGGCCTTGCTCGGCGTAGCCGCGGCCCGTGCGCAGACTGCTGCAATCAGCTGTCCAACGCAGCGCGCACGTGTCAAGCGGGCTTGGGCGGCTTGATCGGGCTTCCTGCCCGCGTCAACCATGCCGCCAAGCGCGCCGGCTATCCGCGTTCGACAGCACGCGCCTTAGGTCCTTCTGATCGCCGCGCTGATGCGCGCCATTCCATCCACGAGGCGACGCCCACGGGGTTGCGCAGGCAGACGCAAGCGCAAGTCTTTGCGCGTGCGCCGCAGCAACGCCTACCATCGACGTTTTGCCGTTGCAGGAACTCTCGATGAAGCTGCGTCACGCCGTGCTGCCCCTGTGTCTGTTGGCCGCCTTGCCAACCCTTGCCGCCGCGCGCGGTTTCGATGTGCGCGACATGGTCGCGCTGGATCGGGTGTCCTCGCCCACGCTCAGCCCCGATGGCGGCGTGGTGGTGTTCGCCAAGCGCCAGGCCAAGACCGCCAACGGCAAGCCGGCCACCGGCCTGTGGATGCGCAACCTGCGTACCCGCGATTTGTCGCTGCCCAAGCGGCTCACCCCGGAAGGCTGGAACGTCAACAGCCCGGCGCTGTCGCCCGATGGCAAGACGGTGTACTTCCTCAGCAGCAAATCCGGCAGCCAGCAGCTGTACGCACAGCCGCTGGCTGGCGGCACCCCGCAGCAACTCACCGCGTTTGCGGTGGACGTGGACAGCTACAAGCTTTCCCCAGACGGCAAGCGCATCGCCTTCAGTGCGGGCGTGTTTCAGGACTGCGGGTCGGACCTGGACTGCACCAAGAAAAAGCTCGCCAGCGTGAAGAATGCCAAGGCCAGCGGCGTGGTGTACGACCAGCTGTTCGTGCGCCATTGGGACACCTGGAACGATGGCCGTCGCAACACCTTGTTCGTCTCCGAGCTGCCCGCAACCGGCGCCAAACCGGTGGTCGGCGCCTCGGCGATCAGTGCCACGCTGGCCGGCGATGCGCCATCCAAGCCGTTCGGCGGCAACGACGATTACACCTGGTCGCCAGACGGTGCCAGTGTGGTCGCCAGCGTGCGCATCCCGCAACCGCATGGCCCAGAGGCCGGTAAGAACGCCAAGGCCGCCACCAAGCCGACCGGCAACGACGAGCCGTGGCAGACCAACTTCGACCTGTATCGCCTGGATGCGGCCGGCAAGTCTGCGCCGGTCAATCTGACCGCCGCCAACCCGGCCTGGGATGCCGGCCCGGTATTCAGTGCCGATGGCAAAACCCTGTACTACCGCGCGATGAAACGCCCCGGCTTCGAGGCCGACCGCTTCGGCCTGATGGCGATGGACGTGGCCAGCGGCAAGACGCGCGAGATCGCGCCGAAGTGGGATCGCTCGGCCGGCGAAATCGTGCTGGGCGATAACGGCAGCAGCATCTATACCAGTGCCGACGACCTGGGCGAACACCCGCTGTTCAAGATCGACATCGCCAGCGGCGACGCGACCAAGCTGGTGGGCGAGGGCAGCGTGCATGCACCGACGCTGGCTGGCAACACGCTGGCGTTTACCCGCAACTCGCTCAAGAGCGGCGACCAGATCTTCGTCAGCGATGTGCAGGGCCAGAACCTGCGTGCCATCACCCAGACCGCTGGCGAGCAATTGCCCGACGTGCAGTTCGGCGACTACGAGCAGTTCCAGTTCAAGGGCTGGAACAACGACACCGTGTACGGCTACGTGGTCAAGCCGTACAACTACCAGGAGGGCAAGACCTACCCGGTGGCGTTCCTGATCCACGGCGGGCCGCAGGGCAGCTTCGGCAATGGCTGGAGCAACCGCTGGAACCCGCAGACCTACGCCGGCCAGGGCTATGCGGTGGTGATGATCGACTTCCACGGCTCCACCGGTTACGGCCAGGAATTTACCGATGCGATCAGCCAGCACTGGGGCGACCGCCCGCTGGAAGACTTGCAAAAAGGCTGGGCTGCCGCGCAGAAGCAGTACGGCTTCCTCAACGGCGACAAGGCCTGTGCGCTAGGTGCCAGCTATGGCGGCTACATGGTCTATTGGATGGCAGGCAACTGGCATCAGCCGTGGAAATGCCTGGTCGATCACGACGGGGTATTCGACAACCGCACCATGGGCTACGCCACTGAAGAGTTGTGGTTTTCCGAGTGGGAAAACGGCGGCACGCCCTGGCAGAACCCGGCTGGCTACGAGAAGTTCAATCCGGTGCTTCACGTGGACAAGTGGAAGGTGCCGATGCTGGTGATCCATGGCCAGCAGGACTTCCGCATCCCGGTCGAACAAGGCCTGGCTGCGTTCACCGCGCTGCAGCGCAAGGGCATCGATTCCAAGTTCCTGTACTTCCCGGACGAGAACCATTGGGTACTCAAGCCGGACAACAGCATCCTGTGGCACGACACGGTCAACGGCTGGTTGAAGCAGCATATCGGCCAGTAATGCTTTAAAAAAACCGGCATGCCGCCTTGCCGCGGCGTGCCGGTTTTTTTGTGTCGCGAGCATCGACCTGCAGCAGGCGGATGCTGCTGGCGATCGACGATTGGGCAACTGCGTATCGTCCGGAAATGCGTCGTGTCGAGTTAGATCAGCCAATAAAGCGACCGTGCTCACCACCAGGCCGACGCGGCCGGTGCTAGGTGCTCGGTGCGGCATGTCCCGCTCGTCCGCTCCGGTTCCTGCGCGCCGTCCACACCCACCTGAAGGCTGCGCGCTCCGTTGTATTAGCCGCTGTTAGACAGCTGGAAATGGCGGTTGCTGCAGCGCTCGCTCAAGCAAACCGGTGTGCGGCCGATAAGCCCTCAGTCCAGCGTGCTTGTGATCTGCCGTTGGATAACCGGCGATGAAATGGCGGCTGATCGGGCGCCGGCACCATCGCCCTGGCGTCCTGTCGGCGTGTCAAAATAGCGCTTCTTTAACTTTTCCAATCCCTGCCAGGATCGCAAGGATCTTTCGCATGCGCACATTCGTCCGCCCTGCCGTCCTGGGGCTTGCCCTGATTTTCAGCCCTGCCTGGAGTGCCGCACCGCGGCCTGCGGCGGCGGTGCCTGCACGCGCGCCGGTGGCAGCTGCGCCCGTCGCTGCCAACGCGACAGAGGCCGCCAACAGCGAGCTGCTGGTGCCGTTGCCGGCGAGCCTCAAGCCTGGCATGAGCTACCGTGCGTTTTCGCGGGCGATCGCCGAGCAGGGCTGGCAGCCGGTCGACCCGCTGGCAGCGGACAGCTGCATGGCCGCGGGCGATTGCGAAATCGAATTTGTCGCGTCCACGGCCGGCGCGCGTCTGCGCGTGCAGGTGGGGTCGCAATCGGGTGCGGCAGTGGTGCATACCTGGGCGGCGCGGCGCACGCCGGCCGATCGCATGGGCGCCACCAGCGCGTCCATCGATGCCCCGAAGGACGCCTCGGCTGCTGCAGTCACAGGCACCTTGGCCGAACAGCCGCGCTGAGCGCCTGCAAGCCAAGCGACAGGCGCGGCGTATCATGACGTTGCGCACCGGTGGTGTGTGCAGACGCTGGTGCGTCGCTACACCGCTGCGCTTCTCCTGGCCCCGAGTCCCTCGCACTGCATGAATTCTCTCGCATGAAGAGCATCGATCCTGCCGATCTGGAAGCGTTGTTCGATGCTGTGCCGGACGTGCTGTTTTTCGTCAAGGACCGCGAGGGTCGCTACACCCACGTCAACCAGACCATGTTGCGGCGCCTGGGCCTGAAGTCGCGCAAGGAACTGATCGGCAAGCGTGTCGCCGAGGTCTACCCGAGCGGTCTCGGCACCAACTACGCCAATCAGGACGAGCAGGTGCTGGCCGGTGAGGTGATCGACAACCTGCTGGAACTGCACCTGTTCGCCAACCGCGAGCCGGGCTGGTGCCTTACCTGCAAACGTCCGCTGCTGGTCGACGGCAAGGTGCAAGGCATCATCGGCATCTCGCGCGATCTCGGCCCGCAGGACGGGCACGAATCGCAGTACGAAAAACTCCGGCTTGCGCTGGCGTATCTCAACGCCAATTACGCGCAGAACGTGCGCATGCAGGCATTGGTGGAGATCACCGGGTTTTCGATGTCCAAGCTGCAACGCTCGTTCCGCAAGGTGTTCCAGCTCACCCCGCAGCAGGTGCTGGCCAAGTTGCGTTTGCAGATGGCCATGCATTTGCTGCACGGAAAAAAGAGCTTGACCGAAATCGGCCATGCCTGCGGCTTCAGCGATCAGAGCGCATTTGCGCGACAGTTCAAGCAAGCGGTGGGTATGACGCCGCGCGAGTACCGCGCGCTGGCGAGCACGACGCCGTTTTCTGCCGAACCGTCTTAGCGCATCTGACAAAACGACTGCTCAACAGCGGAGTTGGTCGAATACCCGCGTGTCTTGCCGCTTGCGGGGAACTGCGTGAGTCCATCGAGCTCGAATTCCGGCGTCGTTGAGTGGAGACGGGTAACAGCCCTGTAAGTCGAGCGCGCGGTGCCCTTACCGCTTGCGGGACACGCCGTGAATCCGTCCGTGGAGGCTCCTTGGCGGCATTCATGCCGCCAAGGGTCCGGCAACCGGCGAGGGCACCGCACCAGGAAGTTTGCAGGTGGCTTTGTTGAAAGCCCGCCTGCTGGTCGGCTTGCGAGGGGAGATGGTTATCGGCTGCTCCATTATCCGAACAGCGCGCGTCATGATCTTCTCCTGACCATGCACACCGACCATCTCGACGGGTCCTTGCCCGCTCACCATTGCGGGACCTTATGCGGCATGGATGCCGCATAAGAGCCTCCAGGGATGGATTCACGGCGTGTCCCGCGGTGGTGGGCGGGCAAGGGCCTTGCAACCAGGCCGCAGATCGGCCGCGTCGTGCCTGATCTATCCGCAGTGTCTAGGACCCAGGGCAACACGCCCGACCCAATCGAGACTTCAAACCATGCAGCGCTTGGGTGCAATCAGGGACCTAAGCCAACGCTCTCAGTGAGTCGAGCGCACGGTGCTCTCACCGCTTGCGGGACATGCCATGCATCCGTTCCTGCAGGCTCCCTGGCGGCAAGACCTGCAAGCGACCAGGGCACTGCGCCACCACGTTGGTGGGCGGCTGACTGAAAAGCTGGCTGTCCTGTCGGAGACGTTGGTTTACTGCTGGGGAAGAATTGCTGCGTGCAGAAGCGACGTGGGCGCGAAACGACGCAAACGTCGCTCGTGCCCAAGCCTGCGCAGGCTGTGCGGATGCGCTTACGCCAACAGGCGCACCTTCGGCTCGCGTGCCCACTGGCGGGTTTTTGCTGCTGCGATGAAGGCCTTGGTGTCGGCCGCGGGGACAATGCCTGGATCCTTGCCGACATTGCCTGCCTTGAGCAGCAGTTGCGCGCCGTCGTCGAAGGCAATCGCCTTCAGATGCGCCCAGGCATTGCTGACGAAGTCCAATGCCGCCGATTCGTTGGTCAGCAACTTCGCCGCTTCCGACGACAGCAGCACGGCCACGGCATCGAACACGATCGACGGCGTGCCCGCCAACTGGCCGTCGGCGGCCAACTGCTTGCCATCGCTGAGCTTGGCGCCGCCGCGTTTGGGCGCGACGATTTTTACTGTGGCGCCGGCTGCTGCGGCGGCCTTGCGCACGGCCTTGATCGCTGCGGCATCCGAACCGTCATGGATCAGAATGCCCACCGTGCGGCCCTGCAAGGTGTCCTTCATCTTGCCGATCAATTGCAGCGCGGGCGACAACGGCATGTCGGTTGGCGCAACCGCTGCCGGAGGTGCAGGCGGCAGCTTGGTCATGCCCATGCCGTCGGCCACGCGCTGCGCCAGTGCCGGGTCGACATGACGCAGATGACCCACGATGGCCTCGCGCACGTGCGCGGTGTCGACCTTGGACAGTTCAAACACCAGCGCCGAGGCCAGATGCGCCTGTTCCGGTGCGCTCTGGCTGCGGTAGAACAAGCGTGCCTGGCTGTAATGATCGGCAAAACTCTCTGCGCGCACGCGGCTCTTTGCGCCATCTTCGGCAGGCGTTGCATGGCTGGGGAATCCACGCGGCGCTTCGCGCGGCGCGTCGGCCTGCAGCGAGCTGGGTTCGTAGGCGACGCGGCCCTTCGGCACACCCATCTGCATATGCCCGTCGCGCTGATTGTTGGCGAACGGGCATTTGGGTGCGTTGATCGGAATCTGATGGAAATTCGGCCCGCCCAGACGGCTCAGCTGCGTATCCAGATACGAGAACAGGCGTCCTTGCAGTAGCGGGTCGTTGCTGAAATCGATGCCGGGAACGATGTTGGCTGGGCAATACGCCACCTGTTCGGTTTCGGCAAAGAAGTTGTCTGGCCAGCGGTCCAGCACCATGCGGCCGACGATCTGCAGCGGTACCAGTTCTTCCGGAATGACCTTGGTCGAATCCAGATGGTCGAACGGAAACGCCTCGGCCTCCGCTTCGGTAAACAGCTGCACGCCAAGCTCCCACTCGGGGAAGTCGCCGTTTTGAATCGACTCGAACAGATCGCGCCGCTGGAAATCCGGGTCGGCACCGGCCAGCTTCACTGCCTCGTCCCAGATGGTCGATTGCAGGCCAAGCTTCGGGCGCCAATGGAACTTGACGAAGGTGCTGTCGCCGGCAGCGTTGAGGAAGCGGAAGCTGTGAATGCCGAAGCCTTCGATCATGCGCAGCGAGCGTGGGATGGTGCGGTCGCTCATCGCCCACATGATCATGTGCATCGATTCGGGAGTGAGCGAGATGAAATCCCAGAACGTGTCATGCGCGCTGGCAGCCTGTGGAAAGCCGCGGTCCGGCTCCATCTTCACCGCATGGATCAGGTCCGGGAACTTCATCGCGTCCTGGATGAAGAACACCGGGATGTTGTTGCCCACCAGATCCCAGTTGCCTTCCTTGGTGTAGAACTTCACCGCAAACCCGCGCACATCGCGCGGCGTGTCTACCGAGCCGGCACCGCCTGCAACCGTGGAAAAGCGCGTAAACAACGGCGTCTTTTCGCCCACTTCGGTGAAGAGCTTGGCGGTGGTGTACCGACTCAGGGATTTGGTCAACTCGAAGTAGCCATGCGCGGCGCTGCCGCGTGCATGCACGATGCGCTCGGGGATGCGCTCGTGATCGAAGTGGGTGATCTTCTCGCGCAGGATGAAGTCTTCCAGCAACGTCGGCCCGCGCGGCGTGGCGCGTAGCGAGTTCTGGTTATCGCCAACCGGGATGCCCTGGTTGGTGGTCAGTTGCGGATGCGAGCCGCCGGCTTTCTGATGCAGTTCGTCACCAGTGCCGCGCAGTTCCTGCGCGCTGGCGGAACTGCCGACAGAAGGAACCTGTGCGGCTTTACTTGGGGACTTGGCCATGGGGGACTCCACGTTGGCGGGCTGGGGTGCTAGCGATCCAACCGAGCCTGGGAGTGGCGCTGTTAAATGGGTGTGTCTACATGCGAACAAACACTCACACGCTTGGGTCGCGCAACGCAAAGCGTGCGCTACCGCGCGCTGTGCAATGCCAACTCAACCACACGCATGATGCGAACACCGCCGCATGCGCAATATGCATGTGCTTGCGTGTGGTGTCGGAACTACAGCAGATCCAGCGGCTGTCTGCGCGTTGGCGGCGGGAACGCGCGATCCAGTGCGGCAAGGTCCTGCGCATCCAGCTGCAACGTGCACGCCGCAGCGTTTTCACGCACGTGTGCGGGCGTACCCGATTCGGGGATGGCGATCACCCGGCCGCTGCGGATCGCCCACGCCAATGCGACTGCCGTGGCTGCCACGCCATGCCGTGCACCGATGGCATGCAATACCGGGTGATCGAGCAATGCGCGGCTGCCCAGTGGCGAGTACGCCATCACCGTCACTTCATGGGCGGCGCACCACGGCAGCAGATCGAATTCGATACCGCGGCTGCCGGCGTGATACAGCACCTGATTGACCAGGCAGCGCTGCCCGCCATCGATGCGCCACAGGTCCTGCATGTCGTCCACATCGAAATTCGACACGCCCCAGTCGCGGATCTTGCCGGCGTCGCGCAAGGCTTCGAACGCAGCGACCACTTCGGCAAGATCGCTCCCGCCGCGCCAATGCAGCAGATACAGATCCAGGGTGCGCACGCCAAGCCGCTGCAGGCTGGCTTCGCAGGCACGCGCAATGCCGCGCGCGCTCGCATTGCTCGGCAACACCTTGGACACCAGGTACGGTGGCTGTGCGCTGTCGATGGCCTGGCCAATCAACTGTTCGGAACGGCCGTTGCCGTACATCTCGGCGGTGTCGATCAGCCGCATGCCCAGCTGCTGACCGGTCTGCAACGCCTCGATCTCCTGCGGCGATGGATGCCGGCCCTGGCCCAGGTTCCAGGAGCCCAGGCCAAGCGCTGCGACGCGACGCCCGGTGCGCAGCAGCACCTCGGAGCAGGGGGATGACGTGGATGTGGACATGGAGCACTCCCGTAACGTTGATTGCGTGTCACTGAGCGAAGCCGGTACGTGTGGCACGTCGCCTCTGCTTCATCGGCTCGCTTCGCTGCAGCTAGGACACGCTCATCGTTGACCATCGCGTGTGAGGCCCGGCTGATGCTGTTGCGAACGCGCAGGCAGCAGAGCTGCAGCGGCCTGCGCATGCGCATGTGCATCCCAGAACGCGCAGCGGTGCCGCTGTACGAAGTCGGGTGTGGCACCGATCCTGTGTGGCGACACCGTCAATGGTGTGTCGCCATCGAAGCGCGGCCACTGTGGTCGCCCACCGCCATTGGGATCGCCAGTGCGGGCGAACGCGCCCCAATAATCCTGCAAGGTGTTGGAAAACGCCTGTTGCGCGGCACTGAACTGCGGGTCGCCACTGAGCACCCAGGGGCGCTGAAACAGATATACCAATTCTGAGGCGTGATATGCGCCCAAGGGGCGCGAGAACGGCAAGCGCCACAGGCCGTACGGCGCCTGCGGGTCGTCGAACTCATAGGCATACACCGCAGCATGCGTGCGCAACGCCTGCCCAAGCCGGCGCGTGGGGCAGGCGAGGCCGCCGTCGGTGACGATGTCGGCAAACGCTTCCCAGCGTGACTGCGCCGCGACATCTGCGTAGTGCGCCATGATCGGTGCCGGTGCCGCATACATGCGCTGGATGCGCGCTTCATAACCGCTGCGCAGCGTGAGCTTGCCGATGTAGGACAGCAGTTGGGCGAACAGGCGTCCTTCATCGCGGTTGCTGCCGATCAGGACCGGGACCTGCGCATGCTGCGCGTTGGCAATCGCTTCGGCAGGCATTACCGGCAGCACATCGCCGCCGGCCATCGGCGCCCAGGCATCGCTGCCGGTCAAGCCGCGGCGCTGCGGTGTTGCATCGGCCAACGCCTCGGCAGGCAGTGTGCGCAGGCACGCGGCTACATCGCTTGCCCGCCCGCAGCCAAGCGTCTGCGCCATGCGCGTACCGCCGCGCTCGGCCTCGGCGCGCGTCACGCTCGAATCGGATGCAAGACAGCTACCGCTCTGCAGAATCGCGCGCTGAAACAGGCCGCGCGCGCCTGGCGATGCGAGCTGGTAACAGATGCTCCACGCGCCGGCGGATTCACCGAACACGGTGACGTTATGCGCATCGCCCCCGAAGGCGGCGATATTGCGTTGCACCCAGCGCAATGCGGCCTGTTGATCCAGTAGTGCATACGCGCCTTCGCCTTGGCCACGCAGACTCGGGTGCGCGAAGAATCCGAAGGCGCCCAGCCGATAGTTGGGTGCCACCACGATCACATTCTGCCGCGCCGCCAACGCGCTCAGGTCGTAGTCGGCATTGCTGCCCAGCTCCAATGCTCCACCGTAGATCCACACCATGACCGCGCGCGGGTGGGCGGGCGCAGGGCCGGGCGGTGCGTAGATATTCAGCGT
Source organism: Xanthomonas sp. NCPPB 4467 (assembly GCF_041475665.2). Taxonomy (NCBI): domain Bacteria; kingdom Pseudomonadati; phylum Pseudomonadota; class Gammaproteobacteria; order Lysobacterales; family Lysobacteraceae; genus Xanthomonas; species Xanthomonas sp. NCPPB 4467. The sequence goes on from NZ_CM191260.1 coordinate 1,553,692, forward strand.
GAGGCAGTCTTCGGAGACCTGCTTTTGCCCGAAGCGATAGTGCGGCAGGCAGGCGGGCCCGGCCTGTGTTGCATCGCGAACATCCTTCCAGGCCGCTGCCGGTTGCGGTGCACGGAAGCGCAACGCGCCCACCGGCGGCGCGGCGAACGGCACGCCCAAAAACGCCTTGCCGTGTGCGCTGGCCACACCGCGCACCGCACCGGTATCGGTGCGTACCACCTCACCGCGCGCATCGGGCGCATGCACCAGGGCTGGAACCTCACCGGGACGACGTGGCGCGCAGCCGAGTAGCAGGGTGGCTGCCAACAGCAAGGTGCCGAGATGTTTCAGTTCAAGCATGCGCAAGGGGCTGCCATGTTGGGAGGCGTTCGCCATCATGCCTATTACACGTGTAGGCGAGGCAAATACACGCGCGAAATAAGTGCGCGGCATGCGTCGGTCGCTGCGATCGGCGATGGCTTCGAAGCGAGATATTGCTTACCCACACGCTCTGCAAGTGCAGGTTCAATGAATGCTAGTAGCTCCAGCAGCGGCTCCGGTAGCGTCGGTGTCGCTGCCGGTATGTCGATACGGCGCGATCACTGGCAGTGCTGCAACCGGTACTCGGTCGTCATCAATGTCACCCCTCTCGTGCATCTGGCTCGCATCGCAGGACGCAATAAAAAAACCCGGCCGTCTTACCGGCCGGGTTTGATGGTGACCGCGTCTGCAACGTTGCTCAGACCTCGGCATCTTCCTTGTACGCATCCACCGGGATGCAGGCGCACATCACGTTCTTGTCGCCATAGACGTTGTCCACGCGTGCCACCGGCGGCCAGTACTTCTGCTGCTTGAGGCTGGGCAGCGGGAAGGCGGCCAGCTCACGCGGGTAGGCATGGGTCCACTCGCTGGCCGACACCTGCGTGGCGGTGTGCGGGGCGTGCTTGAGCGGGTTGTCGTCGCGGTCCAGGCGGCCGTCTTCGATGGCGCTGATCTCTTCGCGGATCTGGATCATCGCGTCGATGAAACGGTCCAGCTCGTGCTGCGATTCGCTTTCGGTCGGCTCCACCATCAAGGTACCGGCGACCGGGAAGCTCAACGTCGGCGCGTGGAAGCCGAAGTCGATCAAACGCTTGGCGATGTCTTCGGCGCCGATGCCGCTGGTCTTTTCCAGCGGCCGCACATCCAGGATGCACTCGTGCGCCACCAGGCCATTACGGCCGGTGTACAGCGTCTTGTAATGCGGTGCCAGCCGCTTGGCGATGTAGTTGGCGTTGAGCAATGCCACCTGCGTGGCCTTGCGCAACCCGCCACCGCCCATCATGGTCACGTACATCCAGCTGATCGGCAGGATGGAGGCCGAGCCATAACTGGCCGCGCTGACCATGCCCACATCGCCTTCGCCGAACTTGGATCCGCTGCCATGGATGGCAGCTGTTTGATTCTCGCCGGCACGGACGCTGGCAATAGGAAGCGTCTTGGGCAAAAACGGCGCCAGATGCGATTTGACCGCACACGGGCCCACGCCCGGGCCGCCGCCGCCGTGCGGGATGCAGAAGGTCTTGTGCAGATTGAGGTGCGACACATCCGAGCCCCACTTGCCGGGCTTGGCCACGCCGACCAGGGCATTCATGTTGGCGCCGTCGGTGTAGACCTGGCCGCCATGCGCATGCACCGCTTCGCAGATCGCCACCACGTCTTCTTCGAACACGCCGTGCGTGGACGGGTAGGTGATCATCAGCGCGGCCAGACGATCGGAATACTTCTCCGCCTTGGCGCGGATGTCTTCGACATCGACGTTGCCGTTGGCATCGCACTTGGTGACCACCACCGTCATGCCGCACATCTGTGCAGAGGCCGGGTTGGTGCCATGCGCCGATTCGGGAATCAGGCAGATGTCGCGATGCGCCTCGCCACGCGAACGGTGATAGGCGCGGATCGCCAGCAGGCCGGCGTATTCGCCCTGCGCGCCGGAATTGGGCTGCAGGCTCACCGCGTCGTAGCCGGTGCACTCGACCAGCATCGCTTCGAGTTCCTCGATCAGCTGCGCATAGCCGGCCGATTGTTCTGCCGGCGCCAGCGGATGGATCGCGCCGAATTCCGGCCAGGTCACCGGGATCATTTCGGCGGTGGCGTTGAGCTTCATGGTGCAGCTGCCCAGCGGGATCATGGTGCGATCCATCGCCAGATCCTTGTCGGCCAGCGAGCGCATGTAGCGCAGCAGTTCGTGTTCGCTGTGATGGGTGTTGAATACCGGGTGTGTCATGAACGCGCTGGTGCGCAGCAGGCCTTGCGGCAACGCATCGGCAGTGACGGCATCCAGCGCATCGATATCCGCCTGGGCACCGAACAACTGCGCCAGCGCCACCACATCGGCGCGCGTGCTGGTTTCGTCCAGGCTGATGCCCACCGCTTCGCTGTCGATCACACGCAGGTTGATGCCGGCCGCACGCGCACGTGCATGGATGGCATCGGCATCGATCGCCTTGACGTGCAGCGTGTCGAAGAACTGCTCGCCGACGCTCACGCCAGCGCTACGCAGCGCCGCAGCCAGGATCGCGGCCAGACGATGGGTGCGACGGGCGATGCGGGTCAGGCCATCGGGGCCGTGGTAGACCGCGTACATCGAGGCCATCACCGCCAGCAGCACCTGCGCGGTGCAGATGTTGGAAGTGGCCTTTTCGCGGCGGATGTGTTGCTCGCGCGTCTGCAGGGTCAAGCGATATGCGGGGTTGCCGGCGGCATCGATCGACACGCCGATCAAGCGGCCCGGCATCGAGCGCTTGTACGCGTCGCGGCAGGCCATGAAGGCCGCATGCGGGCCACCAAACCCGAACGGCACGCCAAAGCGCTGCGAGTTGCCGACCACGATGTCAGCGCCCCATTCGCCGGGCGCGGCGATCAGGGTCAGGGCGAGCAGATCGGTGGCCACGGCCACCAGGCCGCCCTGCGCATGCACCGCATCGGCCAGCGCAGCGTGGCCACCGATCGTGTCGAAGTGAAGCCGGCCAAAGCTGTCCGGGTATTGCAGCAGCACGCCGAAGCACTCGGCCTGCAAGGCTTCGTCCGGGGTGCCGACGCGCAGCACGATGCCCAGCGGCTCGGCGCGCGTGCGCAGCAGTTCCAGCGTCTGCGGATGCACCGCGTCGTGCACGAAGAAGATGTCGGACTTGGATTTGGCCGACCGCTTGGCCAGCGTCATCGCTTCGGCCGCAGCGGTGGCTTCGTCCAGCAACGAGGCGTTGGCGATCTGCATGCCGGTCAGATCCGCGCACAGGGTCTGGAAGTTGATCAACGCTTCCATGCGGCCCTGCGAAATCTCTGCCTGGTACGGCGTGTACGCGGTGTACCAGGCCGGGTTTTCCAGGATGTTGCGCAGAATGACCTTGGGTGTGTGGGTGCCGTAATAGCCCTGGCCGATAAAGGTGCGCTGCACCTGATTCTTGCTGGCGATGGCGCGAATCTTGGCCAGCGCTTCTTCTTCGGTGATCGACTCGGGCAGCGCCAGCGCAGCCGGCGACTTGATGTTGCCCGGCACGATGGCGTCGGTCAGCGCATCCAGCGAGGCGTGGCCGACCACGTCCAGCATCTGCGCGATTTCTGCGTCGTTGGGGCCGATGTGGCGTTCGACGAACGCGCTGTGGTGTTCGAGGTCGCGCAGGGAAGACGAGGTCTGGGACATGGCGGGCATCCGGGGCAGGGGGCAGACGAATGGTCGACACGCCCCCCCGACCGGCCCGGCGCGCACGCGCACCACGGCCCGTCGCAGCGACGGTCTTCCTCGCGCCCCTCTGTCCTTTTGCCTGAGAGTTTAAAAACGCGGCCTGGCCATTGGCCTGCCTGCGTTCCGTGCCCCTTCGGCGCCGGCATCGGCCGGTCTCTCCAGAGTTGTACTGCGGATGGTATCGGGCCTGAGCGATTACGGGCTGTTGCGCCTTCGGCAGCGGCAGTGCCGCTTCTCCCACCGTGTTGCCTGGATAGTATAGCCAGCCCCCCACCGGTTGGCGAAGCGCCTTGCTGGCGCCACGTCGCCATGATGACTGGGCGAGTCGCCTCGCCCAGGTGTCCGGTTCAAGTTATCGGCCGCGGCTTGTCAACGGGGCGTTCCGGAGGCGGCAGCGCCTGCTTGCTGCTGGCCGTGAGCTGCGATCAGCCCTTGAGCGGGGGATGTGGCGGTTTTTTCGGGTCGTGACGCGGATTTGGGCCGGCCGGCGGGTAGTCGCCACCGCCCACATGTTTCCACAGACTCTTGTCCAGCGGCTCGATCCTGCCCTTGGATGCGGCTGTCTGCCGCAGCGAGACTGCGCCGTTGGCTTTTGCTTGGTTCGATAGGTTCATTATCGACGTTCTCTCTGGTTGTGCCCTTCGTGTGCAGCGTCACGCCGCCCGAAGGGACGGCCGCGTGACCGCATCGGCCACGTCTTCGGTGGCCGGTGAGACGAGAGTGGTCGCTGGGCATCGCGGCGCGCGCCGACGATGTCGTGAGCCTTCACCCCAGCATCCACGGTTGCCAGGTGCCTGCAGGCTTGGCGCACGATGGCATGTGCTCGCGACCGAAGGTCGCATCCAGCAGGTGTGCTGCGGTTGCCAAGAGCGTGATGGCGATCGCAGCGCAAGTCGCCCAACGCACTACCCGATCGGCGGCATTCGCAAAGCGCAGCGCGTTTGCGCAACGCGTCCGCTGGGCTTGCCCTGCGCCATGCAACGCTGACTACCCGCGTCGCGCCGGCTTCCCGCCGCGAGCCCGAAGCAACCGACTGATCAGGACAACGCTGCGACGTGGATTACCATTTCATCTCCGGGTTGCCGCGTGCGGGCTCGTCGTTGCTGGCGGCGTTGCTGCGGCAGAACCCGCACGTGCACGCCGATGTCACCTCGCCGGTGGCGCGGCTTTATGCGGCCATGCTGATGGGCATGAGCGAGGAACATCCCTCCAATATCCAGATCGACGATGCGCAGCGCGTCCGCCTGATGCGCGCTGTGTTCGACGCCTACTACCAGGATCGCCAGGGCGTGCGCACGGTGTTGGACACCAACCGCGCCTGGTGCAGTCGCGTGGCGGGGCTGGCGACGCTGTTCCCGCACAGCCGCATCGTGTGTTGCGTGCGTGACGTCGGTTGGATCGTGGACAGTTTCGAACGGCTGGCGCAGGCCCAGCCGCTGCGCCTGTCGGCGCTGTTCGGTTACGACCCGGAGGACTCGGTGTCGATGCGCGCGGACCTGCTGACCGGACCACGCGGCGTGGTGGGCTATGCGCTCGATGGACTGCGCCAGGCGTTCTACGGCGACCATGCCGATCGCCTGCTGCTGGTGCGCTACGAGACTCTGGCGCAGCGGCCGGCGCAGGCGATGGAACAGATCTATGCGTTCCTGCAGCTGCCCTTTTTCGCCCACGACTATGCCGGGGTCCAGGCCGAGTCGGCGCAGTTCGATACCGCGCTGCAGAGTCCGGGGCTGCATCGGGTACGTTGTGGGGTGAGCTACGTGCCACGCCGCAGCGTGTTGCCGCCAGCGCTGTTCGATCAGCTGCAGCAACTGGCCTTCTGGGAGAGCGGGCCATCGCACGTAGCGCTGCTGGTATGAGCGACAGCGCGCCTTGCGAGCACGTGCGGGCGTGGCAGAGGCACCGCACTGCCCGCACGCCGCGTGCCCGGCTGCGGTTGGTTGCGGCCGGATGACGTCGCTGTTTCGGCGCGAGGCGATGGACCACCGGCAACGCAGTGGGCTCGGGCCGGTGGTGCTTCGCCAGCATGGGCCGCTGCGTTGGTGCGTTGCAGTGCTGGTGGCGTCGGTGCTGCTCGTGGTGGTGGGATTCTTCAGCCTGGGATTTGCACGCAGCCAGACCTTGTATGGCGCGGTCATCCCGGCCGAGGGCATGATCGCGATCACCACCGCGCGCTCGGGAGTCGTGGTGCAGGTCGCCGTTGCGCAGGGACAGGTGGTCGCGGCGCACCAGTTGCTCTTCGTGGTGTCGTCCGAGCATCGCGATGATCAAGGGCGGCCGACGCAGCAGGCCGCCGCGGCGCTGGCCGAGCGGCAGCGCCTGGCCGCCGAGGCGATGGCGCAGCTCAGGGCCCAGGCCCGCCTGCAGCAGCAGACGGCCGAGCAGGCCTTGGTCAGTCTGCGGGCCCGCCAACGTCTGCTCGATGCCCAACTCGGCTTGCTGCGCCACCGGCAGCAGTTGAGCCAACAGATCGAGCAGCGCTACCACACCGCGCTGACACGCGGTCTGGTCAGCCAGCAATTCGTGGACGAGAAGCAGGCCGACGTGTTCGACCAACGCGTGCGGACACTGGAACTGGAGCGCGAACGCAGCGCCCTGGCCGATGCGCTTGCGCAGGCGCAGGCCCAATTGGTGCAGATGCCGGTGGCCTTGCGTCAACAACTGGCGGTTGCGGGAGCCGTGCTGCAGGAGGACCGGCGTGCGGCGATCGAACAGGCGGCGGAATCGCGCTGGGAGGTGCGCGCACCGCGCGCCGGTCGTGTCGCGTTGCGGCCGCTGCAGCGCGGGCAGGCGGTCGGCCAAGGCCAACGGCTCGCCGATCTGCTGCCGATGTCCATCAGCAAGGAAATCGAGTTGTATGCGCCGTCCCGGGCCGCAGGGCTGATCGGGCCAGGGATGCAGGTGCAACTGCGGTTCGATGGCTTGCCCTACGAGCACTATGGTCAATTCGCCGGGCAGGTGGTCGAGATCGCCGCAGCACCGGAGCCCGCCAGTGGCGGCACGGCGTCGGCAAGCGAGCCGTTGTACCGCGTGCGGGTCCGTCTGGCCGGGGATGCGGCGACGCGGGCAGGACTTGCGGCGGTGCTGCGGCCAGGCATGCGTGTGCAGGGCACGCTCGCGTTGGAATGGCGGCGTTTTTCGCAGTGGGCGTTCGAGCCGTTGTTCAGCCTGCGAAACACGCTGCGATGAGCCGCTGGGTGGCGCAGTTGCGCAGAGTCTTGGGCGCGCGCGCGGTGCCGATGATCCTGCAGGGTCAGGTCGGTGAATGCGGGTTGGCGACCATGGCCATGGTCGCCCACTACCATGGTTGCCACATCGGTCTGGCCGAGTTGCGCCGCCGATTCCTGCTCTCGCGCCAGGGCACCAACCTGGCCACGCTGGTGACGATTGCGCAGGCGCTTGGGCTACAGGCGCGCGCCCTGCGGCTGGACATGGACGCGTTGGCGGACCTGCAACTGCCCTGCATCGTGCATTGGGACCTGAACCATTTTGTCGTGCTCACACGGGTGGGCGCGCGCCGTCTGCAGATCCACGATCCGGCCAGCGGGCCGTGCGCGTTGACGCCTGGCGAATTTGCCCGGCATTTTTCCGGGGTGGCGCTGGAATTGAGCCCGACCGCCGACTTCCGTGCGCAGCCTGCAGCGCCGCCAGTGGCGCTGTCCTCGTTGATCGGTCGCGTCCACGGGCTGGCGCGGTCGGCTTGGCAGGTGCTGGCGCTGGCATTGGCGCTGGAGGTGCTCAGTCTGGGGATGCCGTTCCAGCTGCAGTGGATTATCGATCAGGCGGTGCCGTCGGCCGACCGTGGGTTGATCCATGTCCTGGGTGCAGGGTTCCTGACGCTGGTCGTCCTGCAGTCGTGCATCAACTTGCTGCGGGGGTGGTTGATCGCCAGCTTCTCGGCGCAACTGGGCTTTCAATGGATGGGGCAGGTGTTTGCGCACCTGCTGGCGCTCCCGCTGGCGTATTTCGAGAAGCGTCATCTGGGCGGAATCCAGTCGCGCTTTGCCTCCATCGCGCAAGTACAGCGCACCTTGACCACCGGTTTTGCGCAGACGCTGGTCGATGGGGTGCTGGTGCTCGGTACCTTCGGCCTGATGCTGGTCTACAGCATTTCGCTCAGCGCAATCACCATGGCGGCGGTGGCGCTGTATGCGGCGACGCGCTTGCTCTGGCTTGGCCGGATGCGTGCGGCAGCCGCCGAGCAGCTGTTGTGGGACGCGCGGCAGCACACCCATCTGCTGGAGAGCGTACGTGGCATTCAGGGGGTGCGGCTGTTCGGTCGTCAGCATGTGCGGCGCATGGATTGGACCCACCTGCTTGCCGAGCAGACCAATGCACAGCTGCGCCTGGCGCATGGCGAGGTCTTCCAATCGGCGCTGAGGCTGTTGCTGTTCGGCGTCGAGCGGGTGTTGGTGATCTGGCTGGCCGCGTTCGCGATTCTGCGCGCCGAGCTCTCGCTCGGGATGCTGCTTGCCTTCATGGCCTATCGCGAGCAGTTCGCCACGCGCTTGTCCGAGCTGATCGACCGGCTTGTGGAGTTCCGCCTGCTGCGCGTTCATCTCGAACGCGTGGCCGACATTGTCCACCATCCGCGCGAGGCGGCCGAACAGCACGTGGACATGCCGCCATGGAGCGACACCGGCATCGAACTGTGCGGGATCGGCTTCCGCTACGCCGACGATATTCCTGCGGTGCTCGAAGACATTAGCCTGCGGATCGCCAGCGGTGAGTGCGTGGCCATCACCGGTCCGTCCGGGTGCGGCAAGACGACCTTGGTCAAGCTGATCCTCGGGTTGCTGCAACCCAGCGCCGGTCAGGTGAAGATTGGCGGGCGTCCGCTTAGCCCCGCAGCGTTGGCGCACTATCGGGCCATCGTTGGCACGGTGATGCAGGACGACCTGTTGTTTACCGGTTCGGTGGCCGAGAACATCAGCTTCTTCGACACGCAGCCGGACCAGGCCAACGTGGAACGCTGCGCACGCATCGCAGGCGTGCACCAGGAGGTGGAGCAGATGCCGCTCGGTTACGCCTCGCAGTTGAGCGACGCCAGCACGGGCCTGTCGGGTGGGCAGCGGCAGCGCGTCCTGCTTGCGCGCGCCCTGTACAAGTCGCCGCGGATCCTGGTCCTGGACGAGGCAACTAGCCATCTGGACGTCATGAACGAACGCCGCGTCAACAGCGCGATCCAGTCGATGCAGGTCACCCGGATCATCGTGGCGCATCGGCGCGAAACCGTGAGCATGGCCGCGCGCGTCATCACCCTGGAGCGCGGACGGGTGGTGAGCGATCAGCCCATCGCCGAGTGGCAGCGCCTGCAGGATCTGGCCGCAGCCGAGGTGCCGCGATAGCGGCCTGCCCATGGTCCTGCGATGGCATCGCGTGGCGATGGCGTGCGCCTCCGCCGCCCCCTACGTGCGCTTGATCGACCGGCCGGACTGGCGGCAGGTCAAGCGTGGCGGCCTCGACTGCGCGTGCGTGCTCGTACGCCGCTCGACCCACTCGCCGGTCTCACGACGCGGCAATTGACGTAAAGTGGCGGCTCTTTTTGCACCCGTGCGCGCCGTTGCGGTCGTTGGCGACTGATGCCGTCATCGGCGTGCTGGTGAGTCCTCCGGATACCGTTGCGCATGACCTCTGCTGGTGTTTCCACCCGTCGCATGGCGCTGCTGCTCGCCGGGCTGGCGATGTTCGGCCCGTTCTCCATCGACACCATCTTCCCGGCGTTCTCGCGGCTCAGCCGCAGCCTGGCGGTGGACCAGGTGGCGATCCAGCAGACCATCAGCGTCTACCTGCTGGCTTACGGCGTGATGAGCATCGCGCATGGGCCGCTCTCCGATGCCTGGGGCCGCAAGCGGGTGATCCTGGGCGGGCTGGTGTTGTTCATCGCCGGCTCGATCGGCTGCGCGCTGTCGCAGGATTTGCCCACGCTGCTGGCCTTCCGCGCGCTGCAGGGCCTGTCGGCGGGCGTGGGCATGATCGTCGGGCGGGCAGTGATCCGCGACCTGTTCCACGGCCCGGACGCGCAACGGCTGATGAGCCAGGTCTCGATGATCTTCGGCATCGCGCCGGCCATCGCGCCGATCATCGGCGGCTGGATCCTGCTCAGCGGTGCCGGCTGGCCGCTGATCTTCTGGTTTCTGGTGGTGTTCGGGCTGGTGCTGCTGATCGCGACGATGACTTGGCTGCCGGAAACCCACCCGGTGGAAGCGCGCACGCCGCTGCAGCTCAAGCGCCTGCTGCACGACTATGTGCGGATCGGCTTCAACCCGAGTTTTCAGCGCCTGGCGGCGGCCGGTGCGTTCAACTTCGCCGGCATTTTTTTGTACATCGCTTCGGCGCCGGTGCTGGTCATGCAGCACCTGCATCTGGGCGAAGGCGACTTTGCCTGGTTGTTCATTCCCACCATCGGCGGCATGACGCTGGGCTCGTTTTTGTCCGGGCGCATGGCCGGAAAGATGAACCCGGTGCGGCAGATCCGCATCGGCTTCATCTGCTGCGGCGTGGCCGCGCTCGCCAACCTCGGCTACACCTTGTCGGTGGCGCAGATCGCGTTGCCATGGGCGGTGCTGCCGATCTTTCTGGCCGGTGTCGGCATGGCGTTGATCTTCCCGATCCTGGCACTGGCGGTGCTGGACATGTACCCGCAGCAGCGCGGCCTGGCGTCGTCGCTGCAGGCCTTCACCCAGCTGATGACCAACACGGTGGTGGCCGGGGTGCTGTCGCCGCTGCTGAGTGAACACCCGCGGCACCTGGCGATCGGTATGACCGGTTTTTTCCTGCTTGGCTGGCTATTCTGGCGCTGGGAGCGCCGCAGCGGCCGCCGTCTGCGGCACCGCCAGGCCACCGAGGCAGTGCCTCTGGAGCCGGCCGACCATCTTTGACCCCACAGGAGCCCGCATGTCCACCGATTCCAAGTTGCGCCGCGATGCCCGCAAGCGTGCAACCGAGCGCCAGCGCAACCAGGCCGCCGCCAAGGCCACGGCCGAATCGCCGATCGAGGCGCATGCCGAGCTGCGCGACCAGCAACGCACGCTGCTGGCCGGCATCGTCCGCCGCGACGGCGAGTGGGTGCTGGGCATGGACGGCCGCATCGCTGGCGAAAGCACCAGCGCCGCGCAGGTGTTGACGCTGATCATGCGCGCCGCCGAACTGCACGAACGCCAGGGCACCCCCGTGCGCCTGACCTACTCGGACGCGCTGAAAGATGCCGCGCATGCCGAGGCCCAGGCCGATGGCATGGAGTTCGAGCAGTTCAAGGCCCGGTTGAGCGAGCGCTTGCAGAGTGGCGCCAAGCTCAACTGAGTCACCCGCGCAGCGTGCCTTCGCTGGCGCGCGGAGGTGCGCGGCGTTTTGAGCGGACACCGAGCGAGCTGCCGTGCCTGCCGCAAGGGTGTGCAGCAGGTAAGCCTTCGGTCTGGTGCGTCCGCGCTGCCCGGTAGATGGGTCGCGCATCATCGGCGGCTACCCATGCGCATCGTTCCCGATTCAGCACACGGGGCCAACTCAGGGGTTGGCCACACGTGTGATCGAACGCGTTCGATCTGGGGATTCAGGTGCAACCACCCGGCGCGTTCTCAGCGCGTCTGCGCCTGTCGCTGCGCTTCCTGCTGGGACACCTGCGACTGCGCAGCAGCATCGCGCTCCGTGCCGGGTTCCAGCGCCTGCAGACGCTGCAGGCTGGCGGCAACGGGCTCCTCCTGCACCGCCTTGGCGTCGAAGCTGCCGCGCAGATGCGCGGGCGAGTCGAGTGCTCCCTGCACCACAAAGCCACGCGCAAGATCGTTGCCAAGCACCACGTGATCGACCCGTTGCAAGCCATGCTCGCGTGCGGCCACCACCGCCCCCAAGGCCAGGCGTTCGCTGTCCATTCCTGCGGCTGGGCCGGGTGCGGCTTGCAGGCGCTCCACTGCCGCGGTGGATTGCTGCAGCAAGGCATGATCCGGGTGCGCTGGATCGCGCGGGTCCGGGAGCGCCGGGGTGGCGTCCGTCGGCCGTGGCAGGACGGTGGCATCGACACGCTGCAGCTGGCCGTCGTACGCGCCATCGGCACCGTCGGCGATACGCTGCAGCCGCTCGGCAAACCCATAAGGCGATCCACCCACGTTGCGGGCCATCGCGATCGCAAACTGCTCGGGCGACTGCGACGTGCCGTTGCGATCGCCGAGCAGCGAGGTCAGCGCGCTGCCGCCGATCTTGCTGGCGTCGGCGCTGGCTCGGGTCTGTTTCAGCAGCGCCTGCATCTGCACTTCGCTCAATTCCAGCGTGGTCTTCTGCCCTGGCGCGATCGCGCCGGTGCCCGTCATCTTGCCGTCCAACGCGCTGTTGAGCGTCTGCGCGATCGCCTTTTCTTCGCTGGCCTCGTTGCGTCCGCCCAGGCGTTGCAACCAGCCCGGCGCGGCCACATCGCCATCGATCTCGAAACGGTAGCTGCGCTGCTCCACGCGTTCGGCATCGTTGCCGTCGTATTGGCGCACGATCGTCAGCGGCACGTTGTCGCCGTACTGCAGCTGTTGCACCACGGTGTAGCCGTCCTGGCCCGGCGTGCTGATGCGCACCTGGCTGCCTTGGTTGCGGTTGCCGGCAACATCGGCGCTGAGCGGGCCCAGTTCCAGCTGCAGACGCTGCTGCGAGCTGAAATTGATGCGCTCCAGCGTCTGCATCTCATCGACACCGGGCACGCCCGGTGCAAGCTTGCCTTCGCGTACGAACTCGCCCATGGCCGCGCGCGCACGCGGATCGGCCAGATCGAACTGCGCGCTGTGCACTTGCGACTGGCCCAGGGAGTCTGCGCGCCCGAGCAGGGCCTGCGCCGGTCCGGCCTTGACGCCAAGCGCATTCACCGCCTCGATGGCCGCGTTCGGCCCGGTCACCACACGCACGTGGCGCTCGTCGACGCGTTCGATCATGTAGCTACGGCCGCTGGCTTCGGTGATCTTGCTCTGCGTGGCGAGCCCTCGCAGACTCGCCGAAGATTCGCGCTGCACAAAGGTTTGGGTGTCCATTACTGCACGTGCGCCGATCGGAAGGCTCTCCGGCTGCAGCGGATTGACCTGTCTGGCGGCTTCCAGCGGTTGATCGACACCGGGCAGGGTCAGTGCGTAGCGCATGCGCTGCCCGGCATTGGCGCCGGCCTCGATGCTCAGCTTGCTGTCGCCGAGCTTGGACTGCAGACGTTGTTGCTGGCCGGTCTGCGCGTCGGCTTCAAGGCTGAAGGTGGTGGTCTTTGCGTTGACATCGCTGAGACTTCCGGCGCTCAGCGAGCCGCCGCCACGCAGGCTGATCTCGCCCAGCGGCTGCGTCGGGCTGCCGCTGCTCTTCTGGCTGGTTTGCGCATACTTGGCCGACTGTTCTGCCGGGTTGACCGAGACGGTGCTGCTCCCAACTTTCGCCGCGTATTCGCTGTTGGAGCTGCTGTAGATCGGGTTGAATGCGCGATCGTTCGCGTCGTCGATGACCTGCTTGTTGCGGTCCACATCACGCGCGTCCGGGCCGGTGGAGGCGTTGCTCATTGGAATGCTTCCTGCATGCTGCGCCTGTGCAGCGGGCGCGCAGTATATCGCCGGCATTTCAGGCGTTTATCAAAGGAGTGTTATGCGGCGGCCTGGGTGATGGCCGTCGCATGCTGCAGGCACAGCGGCGCGTCAGTGCAATGCGGCAGGCGCAGGCGCGTTACTCGCGGCAGCAGGCGCAGTTGCTTGCCAGCCGCACAATTGGCCCTGATTCTGCTGCTTGAGCCATTCGCTCATCGGTGCGAAGTACTCCAGCATCGGGCCGGCGTCGAGTTTCTCGCTGCCGGTGAGTTCCTTCAGCGTGGTCTGCCAGGGTTGGCTCGATCCGCGTTGCAACATCGACCAGAATTTCTGCCCTGCATCCTTGTTGCCGTAGAAGCTGCACTCGTACAGCGGGCCTTGATGCCCGGCCGCATCGCACAGCCCCTTGTAAAACTGAAATTGCAGGATATGCGCTAGAAAATAGCGCGTGTACGGGGTATTGCCCGGCACGTGGTATTTGGCGCCGGCATCGAAGAACTCTTCGCCGCGCGCGGTTACCGGTGCTACGCCCTGGTAGTTGGCTTTGAGTTCCCACCAGGCCTGGTTGTAGCGCTCCGGCGGAATCGAGCCATCGAATACGCCCCAGCGCCAGCGGTCGATCATCAAACCGAACGGCAGGAAGGCGACCTTGCTCAAGGCCATGCGCATCTGCGAGTTGATCAACGCTTCGCGCCCGGCCTGCTGTTCGCCGACCATGCCGATCGACTGCAGATACTTCGGCGTCATCGCCAGCACGATGGTGTCGCCGATCGCTTCGTGGAAGCCGTCGTTGGCGCCGTTCTGAAACAGCGGCGGCAAGGGGTTGTAGGCCAGGTCGTAATAGATGTGGCCGAGCTCGTGATAGATGGTGGTGAAGTCTTCTTCGGTGGGCTTGATGCACATCTTGGTGCGCACATCGGCGCCGATGTTCTGGGTCGGCTCGCCGCCCATGTTCATGTCCCATGCGCTGGCATGACAGACCACATCGCGGTCCAGCGGTTTGATGAACTGCGAGCGTTGCCAATAGGTGTCGGGAAGCTTAGGCATGCCCAGCGAGGTGTAGAAATCCTGCGCGCGCTCGGTCATCTGTTTGGCGGTGCGCAGTTGAGCCTCGCGCTCGGCATTGAAGCGTGCCGCCGTCCCGCCGTCGCCACCGGTATTCCGCGCCAGTATCGCGCTCAGATTGCCCTGGTACTGCTTTTCCAACGCGGAGGTGATGTCCAGATCGCCGGCGCCGGGGTAGGGCTGTAGCAGATCCCACAGATTGCTCCAGTCCTGCTGCCACATATTGCCCATCAAATGCGCCGGCAACAGGCCGCCGGCCACTTCGCCCTTGTCCTTGCCGTACTGCGTATCGAGCTTGCCGCGCGCATAGCACTGCAGCTGCGCATACAGCGGTTGGACTTGCTCCCACAACCGGTCGGTCTCGCTGGCCAGTTGCGCCGGCGGCATGTCGTAGCCGCTGCGCCACATCACCCCGACATCGGCAAAGCCATTGCCGCGCGCGCCTTCGTTGGCCAGCTCGACAAAGCGCTGGTAGTCCTTGCGCATCGGCTGGGCGGTGCTATGCCAGCCCTGCCAGGCATCGAGTTGTTCGGTGTAGTCGCGGCTGCTGGCCAGCACCTGTTCCAGCTCACCGAGCTGGCGGCAGCGGCGTTGTTCGCTGTCGCCCACGCAATAACTCCCGGCGCCGTAGTCGCCTTCCATCTTGGCGGCGATGCGGGTGAGTTCTGCCAGTTTGGCCGGGTCGCGCGGCGCGGGCAGGGCGCTCATCAGTTTGAGCAGCTGCAGTGCGCGTGCGCTGTCTGCCGACATCGGCGTGCCGACGTAGTGTTTGGATTGTTCGATCCAGCGATCCAGCTGCGCCAGCGAACGCTCGTTGGCCTTGGCGGCCAGCAGCTGCGAGTCGCCGTTGATGTAGGTCGACGACAGCCACTGCGCGGCAGTGACTTCCGGGTAGGCGGCCTTGTACTCGGCGCTGATGCGTGCGACGAACTGGTCGGCGCTTTCGGCAGGCGCGGTGTTGGTCGCGGCGGGTTTGGCCGGTGTCGGGGCATCCTTGCGGCAGGCCGACAGCGATAACGTGCCGGCGGCCACAGCCAGTGCCAGCCACAGCAAACGAGGATTCACGGGTGGTCCTTGCAGTGAAGTCCGGCGAAGGCTAGAGCGCGCGAGGCTTCAGGGCAAGCAGTGTTTCAGGTCCAGCGGCGCCGCTGCGGATGCCACGCAGCGGCGACCGATCCCGTCCTTGGCGGTGCCATAACGCTCAGCCTTTCCCGGTGCACTGCGCAAATACATCGCGCTCGCGTGCATACACGCTGGTCTTGACCTGCATCAGGCCCAGTACCGAGGGAAACAGCGCGTCCTGGTCGGTGTATTGCCCGGCGCGGTGGCGCAGGCAGGTCTCATCCAGGCCGCGGTCGCGCGCAAACTCCGGCGAGAACCACATCACCATCGGCACGTGGGTCTGCTCCTTCGGTGCGATGGCATACGGCACGCCATGCAGATACAGGCCCTTCTCGCCCAACGATTCGCCGTGATCGGAGAGATAGATCATCGCGGTGTCGTAGTCGGACAAGCCGCGCAATGTATGGATGGCCTGATTGAGGAAATGATCGGTATAGCCGATGGAATTGTCGTAGGCGTTGACGATGCTCTGGCGGCTGCAGCTGCCCAGGTCGGCGGTCTTGCATACCGGCTTGAAGCGCTCGAACTGCGCCGGGTAGCGTTCGAAATAGCTGGGGCCGTGGCTGCCGAGTTGATGCACCACCACCACGCGGTCGCCGGGCTTGGCACGCACTTGCGCCGCCAGATCGCGCAACAGGATTTCGTCCATGCAACGGCCATCGGCGCACAGCTCCGGCGTGGTGGCATCGTCCAGCTTCTGGATCTCCAGCCCGTCGCACACGCCCTTGCAGCCAGACTGGTTGTCGCGCCACAGCGTGGAGATGCCGGCGTGTTCAAGCACGTGCAGGAACGACTGGTGGCCGCGGATCATGTCTTCGTTGTAATCGCGACGGCCGAACGGCGAGAACATGCAGGGCACCGACACTTCGGTGCTGGTGCCGCACGAATGCATGTCCGGGAAATTGATCACCCCTGCCTGCGCCAGCTCCGGCGTGGTCTGGCGCGCATAGCCGCTGAGGCCCCAGTTCTGCGCACGTGCGGTTTCGCCCAGCACCAGCAGCAACAGACGCGGGCGGCTGCCAGCCGCGCGCGGGGTGGCGATGGCGTCGTGTTCGATGGGTTGCTTGGGCGCGTGCTTGATCGGCGAATCGGACTTGAGGTTCTGGCGCAGTGCGACGATGTAGTTGATCGGCGTGGCCAGGTAACGCACTTCGCGGTGATTGCGCATCAACGCCGAAATATCCTGCGACGACAGCATGGTACCGGCGGCACCCACCACCGCCACCGCCAGCAAGAAGCCGACCCGCACCAGCAGCGACTTGACTGTGCTGCGTGCACGCAAGCGCGTACGCCACAGCAGCACGGTGGGAATCAGGAAGTAGCACACCAGCGGAAAAATCAGCCCCGGCGTGAGCAGCTCGCGCGATTCCTTGTGGTCGGTATGCAGCACGTTGCGCAGCATGTCCGCATCCAGATAGACGTTGTAGCTGTCCATGTAGTGCGCAGCCAGCGCGGTGGTGAACAGCAGCAGGGTCAGCAGCGGTTTGGCGTTCCATTGCCACACCAGCAGACCCAACAACAGCGCGTGCACGGCGACCAGCAGCGCCATCAATGAAATGGCAAACCCGATACTGCCCGGGTGCGTGGCCATTGCCGTGCGCCAGAACAGCTGATTGCATACCAGCGCAAAGAACAGGCTCGACAGCAACACCAGCGCTTCGGTCGACACGGTCGGCCGGGTACTCCATGTCAGCGCACGCGCGCTGGTGCGCCCGCGCGGTTCCGGTAACCAGGTGCTCATGCTGCATCCCCCGATGCCAACAGCGAATCAGACGCGCGATGCGGACGCGCCAGCATCACGCAGTACAAGGCCAGTGCCGTCAGCCAGCACACTGCCAGCGACCATACATCGTGCGAGAGGAAATGCGCGCCACGCAGTTGCTGCGCAACGCCGAAAATGAGACCTGCCACCAACCCTATCAACAAACCTGGGAAGCGCCACGCAGGACGCAGCGACAACGCACAGAAATACAGCGCGACCCACGCATACCCGGCACTGGCATGGCCGGCCGGAAAACAACCGGACGCGGCAATGCCCTGGCGCGATTCGAACAAGCCGATCATCGCCTGCGTGCCGCCATACCGGCTCAGATCCCACGGGCAATCCATCGCCGTCCACGACTTGAGCAACGACACCAGCGAGGTCGACAACGCGATCGATGCGGCCAGGTAGGTGAGCGGCCAACGCAGCACACGCAAACGCGGCTTGCACCAGGCAACCACCGCCAGGATTACGACGCTGACACCCGCAGCCGTGCTCAACCATTTGCCGACGCGATGGATCACGCCGCTGGTGAACCAGTGGTCCTTGAGCAGCCAATGCCCGCCTTCCAGCCGGTACAACGCATCGGCAATCCACTGGTCGCCGCCTGCGCCCATCAACAAGGCGCTGACCAACAGCACACCCGCCAGCGGCATCCACAGATGGCGAACGAAGAAACGCGCCTGCACATCACGGGCGGTGCGCGCCAGAACTGGCGCATGGACGGGAAGCGTGCTCATCAAGATGTCGGCCTGTGTCATTGCCCGGCATCTTCGAAACCCGGATGTCGGAGAGCGGTCGGACTGAAGTTGCTCAGTCGTTAACCCGACTCCGAGCATTCAGTCTGTATCGCCATCGCTACCGGTTTGTTCGGTGTCGGACGCCGTGGCGATGCAACCGGCGTGCCACGCGGTGCCCGGCACCAATTGCCATTGATTGCGATTGGATTCGCCGATATCGATGCGTTGCGCCGGATCGATACATGCCGGTACAGCCTGCTTGAGCACGAATAACCAACGTTTTTCTGGCGCCTGCGCAAGCCACGGGCCTGCCTTGTCCCACTGTTGCTGCCAACTCGCCTTGAAGCCGAAGTCGGTCACCGCGCGGTCGGCCTGCAGCAGGTTCTGCTCGCGCCAGGCCAGCATGCCCAGCTCGGCATCCGGGCCGATACGCTGGCCGACGCGCTGCATCAGCCGCGCGGACGAACTGTAAGGGTCCAGCGCGGGCATCAAGCCCAGGCCGTACACGCTCCACAGCGCCGCGGTCATGACCACCACCGCGGTCCCCGCGCGGCGGCCGCGCGACCACGCCATCACTGCAAGGCCGACGATGCCAAGACCGATCAACCAGAACCCCACCGACTGCAACGACGCCAGCTCCATACCGCGTTTCAACGCGGTGTTTTCGGCCCAATGCAGATGCAGCGCGATGCCACCACCCAGAATCAGACCGGCGAGCGCAAGCAGCAGCACATAGCCGTTGAGCAGCACACGCACACCGCGACGGCGCAGCAGCCCGGCCAGCAACGGCGCCGCCGCCATGCACAGCGCGGGCAGCATCGGGAAGATATAGACCTCGCGCTTGCCCGGGCTGGCACTGAAAAACAGCAGCACCAGCACGCTCCACGCCAGCAGCAGCACATAGCGCGGGTCGCCGCGGCGCAGCCGGCGCCACCATGCCGGCAGCAGCCACGGCAACAGCAGGCAGCCCGGCAGCCACAGCGTGGCGATCACCTGCAAGTAGTACCAGAACGGTTTGACGTGATGCCAGGCGTGCGCATAGCGCGTGCCGGTCTGCTTAAACAGCAACTCGTGCGCGTATGCATGCAACTGCGGGTTATCGCTATGCAGCAGGGCGATGCCCAGCGGCCCCAGCCAGACTGCGGTGCCAGCCAAAAATGCCGGCAGCACCAGCAACCAGCTGCGTCCGGTCTGCGCACGCGCCGGCAGCACGCTCCAATGCCGGCGCGGCAACGCCATCCACGGCAGCAACAGCAGCAGCGGCAGGAAGCCGACGCCCTTGGTCACCGTGCCGACGCCAGCGGCAAACAACCCCAGCGTCCACGCGCGCCAATCCGGCCCGCGCAGCACATGCCGCAGCATCCCCCACAGCGACAGCGTGGTCAGCGCCACCAGCACCATGTCGATCTGCGCGCGCTTGGCCATCAGGCCGAACTGCAGCACCGCAAACAACGCCAGCACCGCGTAGCCGGCCACGCGCCGGTTCCACAGCCGGCGCGTCATGTCCCAGGTCAGCCACAGCGTTGCCAGCGCGGCCAGCAGCGAGGGCAACAGAAACGCGATAGACCAGTGCGGCACCAGCTCATAGCTTGCCGCCTGCAGCCACATGAACACCGGCGGCTTTTCTGCATACAGCTCGCTGCCACGGTGCGGCAGCAGCCAATGGCCGCTTTCGACCATGGTGCGTGCGGCCAGCACAAAGCGCGGCTCGTCCGGCGGATTGGGTTGGCGTAGCCCGAGCCCGGCCAGCAGGCTGACAACGATCAGCAGCAACGCGGCAAGCAGCGCGCGCCGACGAGGGAGAGAGGCAGAGCTGGCAGGCGACACGTGCATGCCCTGATTAAAAGGGGCAGAACGATAGCTGGCAAGCGGGTCGGAGTTTTGTCGGAACGCGCGCCGAGCCGCCTGGAGCGGTCGGGTTCGGCCCGGCTCGGTTAGGATGCGCACACCGTCCCTGTCGGGCTGTTCTGGAAACCGCCATGCGGCTGCTGGTCATCGAAGACAACCGCAACATGGTTGCCAACCTGTTCGACTATTTCGAAGCGCGCGGGCACACCCTGGACGCAGCGCCCGATGGCGTCACCGGCCTGCATCTGGCCACCACCCAGCAGTACGACGTGCTGGTGCTGGACTGGATGATGCCGCGCATGGACGGGCCGGAGGTGTTGCGCCGCCTGCGCGAGCAGCATCAGTCCGAACTGCCGGTGATCATGCTCACCGCGCGCGACGAATTGCCGGACAAGATCGCCGGCTTCCGCGCCGGTGCGGACGATTACCTGACCAAGCCGTTCGCGCTGCCCGAGCTCGAAGTGCGCATCGAGGCCTTGCTTGCGCGTGCCAATGGCCGCCGCCGCGGCAAGCTGTTGCAGGTGGCCGATCTGCGCCTGGATCTGGCCACCCTGGAGGCCACCCGCGACGGACAGGTGCTGCACCTGTACCCGGCCTGCCGCAAATTGCTGGAGGTGTTGATGCAGGCCAGCCCGGCCGCCGTCACCCGGCAGCGCCTGGAGCAATCGTTGTGGGGCGACGACCCGCCCGACGGCGACATGCTGCGCTCGCATATCTACGAGCTGCGTCGCAGCGTGGACGGCCCGTTCGCGCAGAAGCTGATCCATACCCTGCCACGGCTTGGCTACCGTTTGGCAGAACTCGATGGCGCCAGCGAACCGACGAGCAGCGATCGCGCCGATGGCTAAGCCGCGCCCGTTGGGACGTCGGGTCATGGTGTGGTTGTTCGGCTACACCTTGCTGATGACGTTGGCGGTGTTCGGCACCGCGCAATACCTGCACGAGCGCGCCGAGCATGGCGTGTGGCGCTCGCTGCTCAACTCGGAACTGGACAGCATCCTGGACAGCAGCGCGCAAAGTCCCGGTTATCACTGGCAGGATTCGGACACCTTGCGGTTGTATCGCCTCGATGGCAGCAAGCCCGTGCCGCCGGTGTTACGCACCTTGCATCCCGGCCTGCATGAGCGCGACGTCGATGGCCGCCCGAGCGCGTTGATGGTGCGCGACACGCCGCATGCGGGGCGCCTGGTGCTGGTGCTGGACATCACCGATTTCGAAGCGCTGGAAAAATTCCTCACCCGCTGGATGTTGGCCGCCGGCGTCGCGTTGATCGGCATCACCTTGCTGATGGGCGCCTATGCAATGGCCAGACTGGTGAGCCCGTTGGTGGAGCTGGCCCGCGACATCGGTGCGCTGCGCCCGGAACAGCGTGCGCAACAGGTGACGGTGGACGCGCAGGGCAGCGCCGAGCTGTACGTCATCGCCGATGCGCTCAACGATTATCTGGAGCGCAACGGCCAGTTCGTCGAGCGCGAGCGCGCCTTCATCGACAGCACCAGCCACGAGTTGCGCACGCCGATCGCGGTGATCGGCAACGCGGTGGAACTGGCGTTGGAGCAGCCCGGCACGCCGCCGGCGGTGCGCCACCAGTTGCAGCGCATCGCACAGACCAGCGCATCGGTGGAGCAACTGATCACCTTGTTGCTGGTGCTGGCAAAAGACCCAAGCCGGCTGGTGCGCAGCAGCGATACGTTGCGGCTGGATCATCTGATTCCGGACATCGTCGCCGACCACGCGCATCTTTGCGCAGACAAGGATCTGCAGCTGGTCATCGAGCCGTTGCCGCCGTGCAGCCTCACCGCGCCGGTCGCCATCGTGCAGACCGCCATCGGCAATCTGCTGCGCAATGCGATCGAAAACAGCGACCGCGGCATTATCCGCATCGCGCTATCGGCGCCCGGCATGGTACGCATCGCCGACCCGGGCCACGGCATGACGCCGGAAGAAATCAGCGCGATCTACGCACGCCTGGCACGCGGCAATGCACGGCAAGGCAACGGCATCGGACTGGAGCTGATCGGCCGGCTGTGCGAACACCTGGGCTGGAAGCTCAGCCTGGAATCCGATGCAGGGCAGGGCACGGTCGCAACGCTGGATCTGTTCGGTGCCGTGGCCGCGATCGAGCCCCCACACGCATAGCCATCAGCGTGCGCACTGCCTGCATCGCAAGACGGTGCAGTGCACGGCGCACGTTGCGACGGCATGTTGATCGCGTACGGTGATCCGCAGGCACAGGCAATCGTCCTTAGCCCGCACCACCACGTCATGCAATCGTCTTGCCCCTTGGTGGGCGCCACAGCGCGCACCGCGCCATCATGGAGCCAGCTCAGACCGGCAGCAGCCCGCGTTCGTGCAACCAGCGGCGCGCGTTCTCCGCATCCTGCTCGAACCAGGCACGGGTGGACCCCAGTCGATAGGTATAGCCCCAGGCATCCATGTCGGCCATCAGTCGCGTACTGCCCACACCCGGCAGTTGGTCGGCCAGCAGAATCTGCAGGTAGCAGGTGGCGTCTTCCTCGTCCACCGAATCGGTGGCATCGGTATGTACGGCGGCGCGTTTGTCGGTAGGCAGCACGATCAGGTGCCCGGCTTCATGCAGCATCGAATGCACCGGCGTGTCGTCGCGCACATAGACATCGCAGCCGATGATGCCCGCTTCCGGTTCGCCCCAGAAACTGCCTGGAATCGCTGCGCCCGCGTCCACGCGATGCAGGCGCAGGCCATACCGGCCCAGCAAGGCCGCCGGTGCGTCCAGGCCGATATCGGCCACGTACAGCACAGCGGAAGCATCGGATGCGGAAGCAGGATGTGGAATCACGCGCAGTGGCTCGCGGTCGGGCGCGCCGCAATGGCGCGCAGTGGGACAGAAACCAAAACGGCACCGTGCGAACACGGTACCGTCAGGAGGGCGATGCGGCGGCGCCACACAGCGCGCAAGCGTCTACGGGCTGCACGCTGGCGGCAACGACCGCATTACTTGTCGCCGTCTTCCGGCAGGGCGACTGAAATATCCAGCACGTCGTGCTCGCCGTCCTTGACCAGATCCACCCGCACCGCATCGGCGTCGATGTTGACGTACTTCTTGATCACTTCCAGCAATTCGCGCTGCAGCAGCGGCAGGTAATCCGGCCCGCCACGGTGGTTGCGCTCCTGCGCAATGATGATCTGCAGGCGGTTCTTGGCCGTCTCGGCGGTGTTTTTCTTGCTCTTGAGAAAATCGAGCAGGCCCATGCTTAGCCTCCGAACAGCTTGCTGAAGAAGCCTTTCTTCTCCACGGATATGAATCGCATCGGGCGCTCTTCGCCCATGATGCGTGCGACCGCGTCGTCGTAGGCCTGGCCGGCCGGGGACTCGCCATCCAGGATCACCGGCTCGCCCTTGTTGGAGGCGTTGAGCACGTCGCCGGACTCGGGAATCACGCCGATGGCCTTGAGCCCCAGCACTTCTTCCACGTCGGTGATGCTGAGCATCTCGCCGCCTTCCACGCGGCCCGGGCTGTAGCGGGTCAGCAACAGGAACGCCGGCACCGTCTTGCCTTCTTCGGCCTTGCGGGTCTTGGAATCGAGCAGGCCGATGATGCGGTCGGAGTCGCGCACCGAGGACACTTCCGGATTCACCACCACCACCGCGCGGTCGGCGAAATACATCGACAGGAACGCGCCTTTTTCGATGCCGGCCGGCGAGTCGCAGACGATGTACTCGAAGCCGTCGGCGGCCAGGTCCTTGAGCACCTTTTCTACGCCGTCCTGGGTCAGCGCATCCTTGTCGCGGGTCTGCGAGGCCGCCAGCACGTACAGGTTGTCGAAGCGCTTGTCCTTGATCAGCGACTGCTTGAGCGTGGCTTCGCCATGCACGACGTTGACGAAGTCGTACACCACGCGCCGCTCGCAGCCCATGATCAGGTCCAGGTTGCGCAGACCGACGTCGAAGTCGATGACGGCGACCTTCTTGCCGCGCCGTGCCAGCCCGCAGGCCAGGCTCGCGCTGGTGGTGGTCTTGCCGACGCCGCCCTTGCCGGAGGTGACTACGATGATTTCAGCCAAAGGATTTCTCCGAATATTTCTGTGGTTGGGCCGCGTCAATCAAGCGCAGCGATCTTGATCTGATCCTGCTCCAGCCAGACCTGGACGGCCTTGCCACGCAGGTCCATGGGAACATCGTCCAGCACCTTGTAGTGGCCAGCGATGGCGACCAGTTCGGCGTGGAAGTCGCGGCAAAAGATGCGCGCGTCCGGGTTGCCCTGCGCGCCGGCCAGAGCGCGGCCACGCAGGGTACCGTAGATATGGATGCTGCCGTCGGCGATGACCTCCGCCCCGGCGCCGACCGTATTGAGTACGGTCAGGTCGCAGTTTTCCGCGTACAGCTGCTGACCCGAACGCACCGCATTGCGTTGCATGCGGCCCGGCGCCGGGCGCGCGGCCGGCGCTGCGGGTTCGGTGCGTGCCGCCGGCGGCGGTGGAGGCGGTGGGCTGACCGCGGTCGGCTCGTATTGCGCGCGAAATTTGGCCAGCAGCGGCACGCCAAGCTGCTGGGAGAGCAGGTCGATCTCGCTGGTGCCATAGGCCAGCGCCACCGGCAGCACGCCGGCATCGCGCAGGCCGTCCAGCAGCGCCTTGGCGGTGGCCACGTCCGGCACCTGCGACAGACCGCCAAAATCCAGGATCACCGCCGCCCGCCCGAACAGCTTGGGCGCACGGGTCACGCGCTCGCGCATTTCC
Source organism: Xanthomonas sp. NCPPB 4467 (assembly GCF_041475665.2). Lineage (NCBI taxonomy): Bacteria > Pseudomonadati > Pseudomonadota > Gammaproteobacteria > Lysobacterales > Lysobacteraceae > Xanthomonas > Xanthomonas sp. NCPPB 4467. The sequence continues at coordinate 1,578,180 of NZ_CM191260.1, forward strand.
TGCACCAGGCGCGGCACATCCAGCGTGCGCACGCGCAGGTTGGCAATGCCCACCTGGCCGATCTTGAGTTCGCCGGCCTGTTCAAAATCCACATTCACACTCGACACGCTCAGCTCCCCGTCGATGGGTTGTCGGTGACGGCGGCATGCCGCGGCCGGCCGACCCACGGCAATTCTTCGGGCAACTTGCCGCCATAGGTCTCCTTGACCCACGGATAGCTGCTCATGTCCTTCATCAGCATGCTCGCGCGCACTTCCACGTCCGGCATGGTGTTCTGGCCGACCTCGCGGAAGCCGAAGCTGCCATGGAACAGCAATGCCGCATCGGCGCCGTGGTCCAGGAACACTTCGCAGGCCAGCTGCGGGTAGCGCAGCTCGGTATAGCTCTGCACATCGGCATAGAACGCCCGCCCGACACCGCCGCCGCGACGGCGGCTGGCGACCACGATGCGGTCGATGTAGAAGAATTCCGGATGACGGTCCCGGAACCAGGCGAAGTTGCTGCTGTCATGGGCACTGCCGCTACCGAACCCGACCAGGAAACCGGCCAGGTTGCCGTCGCGCTCGGCGACGCGGAAATATTCGGCCTGCTCGTAGAAGCGTTGCAGCTTGTTTGAATCCAGCGGCAGGATCGCCAGTCCGGCATTGTTGTTCAGGGCCAGGACGGAATCGAGCTCGTGCTCGCGCACGTCGCGGATGACGATCGACATTGGGACTCCGTGGGGTAACGCTCTCGATCCGAAATCGGATCTGCGTCGGATTATTACATGCGTGGCCTGAAGCGGCGACCCGCCGCGTGCTCCCCGGCGCGCAAGTCGCCTTCGCGCAGGGCAACGCAGATGCGCAAATCCGGCCGGGCCGGCAGGTGCGTGCAGGCGAACGCGTGCATGCATGACTTCCGGCAAGAGGGCAGCGGCGGCGCTTGGGCCTAAGATGCCAGCATGTTGGGATACCTCAGTCATACGCGCGTCCTGCGCTTCGCCGGCCTGTTCACCTGGGCGATGATCGCCATGCCGTTGGTGTTCATCTACTGGGCGCCTGCCGAAGATGGCGACCACCGCAGCGTGCTGGAGGCGGCCACGATGTCGGCGTTCTTCGTCGGCTTCGGTGTCAGCTATTTCTGGTTGACGCGCGGCTTGAGCAGTGGCGGTCATGCGCATTGGTACGACCGACTCATCCTGCTCTTGCTCACGGTCTGCGCGTTGGCGGTCAGCTATCTCACCCGAACCGGCCTCGGCAGTATCTTGATGATGGTGGCGGCCGGGGTGATCCCCTGGCTGTTGCCGCTACGTGTGGGCGTGGTGTGGCTGGTGCTGAGCCAACTGGCGGTGCTGCCGGTCTACCATCTGCTGCTGGGGTTCCCGGTCTCAGGCGCGCTGATGCAATCGCTGCTGTACGGCGGCTTTTCGATGTTCATCTTCGTCACCAGCCTGGTCGCCCGGCAGCAGACCGAGGCACGCGAAGAACAGCGCCGGCTAAACGCCGAACTGCGTGCCACCCGCGCGCTGCTGGCCGAAAGCGCGCGCATCAACGAGCGCACCCGCATCTCGCGCGAACTGCACGATCTGCTCGGCCACCATCTCACCGCGCTCAGCCTCAACCTGGAAGTGGCCGGTCACATCACCGAAGGCCAGGCGCAGGAACACGTGCGTCAGGCGCACACCCTGGCCAAGCTGCTGCTCACCGATGTGCGCGAGGCGGTCAGCCATTTGCGCGACAGCGGCGCCATCGATCTGGAGGCGGCGCTGCGCCCGCTGGTGACCCAGGTCCCCTCGCTGGACATCCACTTGGATATCGCCCAACCGTTGACCCTGGACGACCCCGAGCGTGCGCACGTGCTGCTGCGCTGCACCCAGGAGATCATCACCAACGCGGTGCGCCATGCCGGCGCGCGCAATCTGTGGATCCAGGTGCGACGCGACGCGGACACCGTGCTGATCGACGCCCGCGACGACGGCCATGGCGCCGATGCGGTGGCGCCAGGCAACGGCTTGCGCGGCATGCGTGAGCGGCTCAGCCAGTATGGTGGGAAGCTGGAAATCCAAACCCGGCGCGGCGACGGCTTCGGCCTGCGCATCTGCGTTCCAGGCGCGCCGGCACTGATGCCTGCGGCCGTTACTCAAGGAGTGTTCTGATGATCCGTGTGTGCCTGGTCGACGACCAAACCCTGGTGCGCCAGGGGATCCGCTCGCTGCTGGCGCTGGACAACGGCATCGAAGTTGTGGCCGAGGCCTCGGACGGCAAGCAGGCGGTGGAGCAGATTCCGCAGATCCAGCCGGACGTGGTGCTGATGGACATGCGCATGCCGGTGATGTCCGGCCTGGAAGCCCTGCAGATGCTCTCGCGCAACGGCACCCTGCCGCCGACCATCATCCTGACCACCTTCGACGACGACCAACTGGTGCTGGCCGGGCTCAAGGCCGGCGCCAAGGGCTATCTGCTCAAGGATGTCTCGCTGGAACAGCTGGTCGGCGCGATCCGTACCGTGGCCGACGGCGGCTCGCTGGTGCAGCCGGCGGTGACCCAACGCCTGCTCTCGGGCCTGGAGCACATGCGCAACGAGTTCGTCAGCCTGGACCGGCCCGATCCGCTCACCGATCGCGAGACCGAGATCCTACGGTTGATGGCGAGTGGCTTTTCCAACAAGGAGATCGCCAATTCGCTGGGCGTGGCCGAGGGCACCATCAAGAATCACGTGTCCAACATCCTGTCCAAGTTGGGCGTGCGCGACCGCACCCGCGCGGTACTCAAGGCCTTCGAGCTGCAGCTGGTCTGATAGCAGGATGTCCCGCCCGGCGCAGCGCGCCGGGCGTTCGCGGGCGCGCAAGCCTGCGGCTTGCAGGCAGCGCCTGCTCACCCTGTCCAAGTTGGGCGTGCGCGACCGCACCCGCGCGGTACTCAAGGCCTTCGAGCTGCAGCTGGTCTGACGGCCGTGCTGTCGTAATGCGATGCCGGCGCGCAGCGATTGCTGCGTGACGCGGCATCGCGATCCTGCACGCACTCTGTTACGCAGTTGCGCCGCGCCGAATAGGACGGTGATACGGCCGTGCATACCTCTAACGGACGCGGCATCACACGCACGCAGCGCACGATGTGCATCATGACTGCGCGCAATCGGCGCAAACCCTTGCGCAGGCTGGGATTGCGCGGTTTCGCAACGGCGTTTCGCGCGCTGGATGACGCCGCAAGACCGCGCTACCCGTCGCACAACTGAACATCTTTCTCGAAGCCTGCTAGGATGGTGGCTTCGCTTCACTCAACCCGGCCGTGGGATCGGCCCCGGAGACCTCCTGAATGACCCGTATTATCGAGTTCCTGATCGCCTTGGGGATCGTGGCTGGCTTGTTTGTCGTGGTGGGCTTGGTGTTGCCCTCGGAGCGGCAGATGTCCGAGAGTGTTGAGACCAACCGCAGAATGACGATTGTTTACGACACCGTGAACAGCTTCCGTCGTTTCAAGGATTGGAACCCGCTTGTGCTGCGTGACCCGAAGATTCAGCTGAAGCTGGCCGGCCCGGAAGAGGGCAAGGGTGCACGCGTCGAATACAGCTCCACCGAGGGCTATATCGGCAACGGCAGCTGGGAAATCAAAAACACCGTCAAGAACGAGCGTGTTGAGATCGCGATCGAAGATCCCACCAAGGGCTACGACAAGGTCACCAATTTCACTCTGGCTCCGACCGGCAAGAACAACAAGAACGTCAAGATCACCCAGGATTACAGCGTCAAATACGGCTGGAACCTGTTCGGTCGTTATGCCGGCTTGTATGTCAGCCGCCATGTGGGCGACGACCTGAAGCTGGGTCTGTCGCGTCTTGCAACCGCACTGGCCACCGTGCCGAACTTCGACTACCGCGCGCAGCTGGATGGCAAGCCGGTGTTGAGCGATCTCAAGATCGTCGATGTGCCGGCCGAGGACCTGCTGGTCGTCACCGCGGGCAACATTGATCGTGACAACGAGACGATCAAGAAGTCGATCAAGGACAACCAGGAGTGGATCAAGCGCGTGATGGACGCCAATGGCCTGGAAGCTGTTGGTCCGGTCCGGATCGTCACCACCGACTTTGCCAGCGACAAGTACGCGTTCGACGTCGTGCAGCCGGTCCGCAAGCGTGCCGGTGGCGCGCCGAAGGCCGATGCCAAGACCGACACCGCCAAGACCGATGCCAAGAAGGACGACGCAGCGGCTGCTGCGCCGGTCGATGCGACGCCGGTTGCCGCAACGGGCGAAGAGCTCAAGCTCAACATCCCGTCCGAAGCACCGGTGAAGTACGAGCGCACCAAGCCGCACCGTTCGGCATTTGCAACCTACGCAGGCCACATGGCCGGCCTGGATGCAGTGCGTAGCTCCCTGCGTGCCTGGGCTGCCACCAGCGGCAACGACGTGACCGAGCGTCCGTACGAGTCTTGGAAGGGCGGCGTGGACAAGTCGTTTACGCAGGACGGTACCTATGACGTCTACTGGGCCATCAAGTAATCGTTTCACCACGATGATCTGATCCAGACGAAAACGCGCCGCAGTCTTGCGGCGCGTTTTTTTTTGCGCCACGGCGCCGCAACGGAAAATGCCCGCATGTCTTTAATCGAACGTCGCAAGAAACATCCCTCGTTGCTGGCCTTTTGCGGCGGCTTGCTGGCCGCCGTCGCGGTGGGGTTGTCGGCCTATGCTTCGCACGGCGTGACCGACGCGCTGGTGCAGTCGCGGCTGCAGTTGGCATCGCTGTATGCATTCGGCCATGGCGCTGTGCTGGTCGTGCTGGGCGCCACCGAGACGCGCGCGCTCGCGCGCGTCGGGCTGTATCTGTTATTGCTGGGCACGTTGCTGTTTGCCGGCAGCCTGGTCGGTGGCGCCTTGCTGCACTGGCCGACCAGCCTGGCACCGATCGGCGGGGTCGGCCTGATGCTGGGCTGGGTGGTGCTGGCGATCGGCGCATTGAGGCGTTGAGATGCCACGGCATGCCCGCGGATTCGATGTCGAGGCAGCGTTCGCGCAGTTGAGCCGGCGCGACCGCGCGCTGGGTGCGTGGATGAAGCGCATCGGCCCCATCGCCCCGCAGCCGGGCTGGCGCAAACCGTTCGACCCGGTGGACGCGCTGGCGCGTGCCATCCTGTTTCAGCAACTCAGCGGCAAGGCCGCATCCACGATCGTGGCGCGGGTGGAGGTGGCGATCGGATCGAGCCGGCTGCATGCCGACACCCTGGGAGGCGTGGACGATGCCGCCCTGCGCGCCTGCGGCGTGTCCGGCAACAAGGCGCTGGCACTGCGCGACCTTGCCCGGCGCGAAGCGCTGGGTGAAATCCCCTCGCTGCGCAAACTCGCCTTCATGGAAGACGACGCCATCGTCGAGGCCTTGGTGCCGGTACGCGGCATCGGCCGCTGGACGGTGGAGATGATGCTGATGTTCCGCCTGGGCCGCCCGGACCTGCTGCCCATCGACGACCTGGGTGTGCGCAAGGGCGCCCAGCGCGTAGACAAACAAAAGCAGATGCCCACGCCCAAGGAGCTTGCCGAGCGCGGGCAGCGGTGGGGTCCTTACCGCACTTACGCCGCGTTTTATTTATGGAAGATCGCCGACTTCAGCGTCGCGACCAAGGTGCCGACCCCGCGCTCGCAGGAATAGGCGCGCGCATCGCGCCGCACCTGATTGCGGCACGCATCAGGCCGCGTGCCACCGCCAATGCCAGGGTTCGTAGACGATGCCGTGCGGGTTGTCGCGCGGATAACTCAGGCGGTAGCCGAAGTGCGGCGCGTGACTGCGCAGCCAGGCAAACGCGGTGGTGGCCTCGAACGATTCCTCGGCCGGTGGTTCGCCCGGAGTGCCGATGTCGAGCGCATCGCCGCTGTGGTGTTCGCTGAAGCCCGGTGCGGCATTGACCGCCAAAATCTGCTCCAGCGTCAGCCCGTGTGCGAACTTGCGTTCGAAGATGCCCAGTTGGTAATCGTGGCTGCGGTAGCCGGAGATCGCATCGAGCACGATGTCCGCACGCAGCGCAGCCGCACGCATCTGCTGCCACGCACGCACGGCACCTGCGCTGAGCCAGAGCGGCCGGCCGAAGCGATCGTGCCCGGCGAACTGCAACGTTGCCGGTTCGGCGATCAGGCGCAGGCCGGTGCGTTGCACATAGTCATCGGCAACAAGCCCGAGCTGGGTCAGACGTTGCTGCACGCCGTCGACCGCAAGAACGCCCTCGTCGCGTGGGCTGGAACGCCCAGTGGCGCCCTGCAGCCGGTCCAGTGCCTCGTCCAGACCAGCTTCGCGCGCAAGTCGCGGCACCAGCGGCATCAGCCCGTGCGGCAGCTGCGCGGCCAGATAGCGCCCATCGCATTTGCGCCGCAGTAGCCAGTCGGCCTGCGCCAGTACGCGCGCATCGGCATTGCTGCGCGCGCGCATGAGGGCAGCTGGCACCAGTTCGATGGCGGTGGTGTTGAGCAGCAGGGACAGTCTTGGGCGCATCGCGACAGGGTAGGGCTAAGCGCGTTGCGCGGCCAGTTGCTGTAGATCCTGCAGCAGCTGGCGCGGCTGTTCGGGACTGAGCACGACGACGCTGCCGTCCTTCAGTGGGAGGGTCAGCACGCGGGCCGATTGGGTGATCAGATAGAACCCCGGGCCTGCCTGTCTGCTGCGGTAGTACCCGGAATGGAAACCCGGATAGCCAAAGCCCAACGACTTTCGGCCTGGCTTGAAGGCAGGGTGCTCGGCCAGATCGACCACGCGCGCCGTGTCCAGCCGCATCTGGTCGACAGGTACCTGCTTGGTGAACAGTGTCGAGCGCACGATCAAGCGGTCGTCCTGCAGTCGGATACCACGTCGCGCATGCGCGGCGGTGCAGCTCACTGCGATTGCCAGCAGCAATGCCAGGTGGGCGTACAGAGCGGCAGGATGTCCACTACGGACATTGTCCGCATGTACCACGACGATCACGCACGCGAAAGCCAGCAACGGAAGCCATAGCCACAGCGCAAGCCCCCAGGGCGCGACCGGAGCGACGGCGTACTCGCGTCCGTGCGGTGGCTGGCGGTGACCGGTGTGTGCCGTGTGCTGTGCAACGTTGCCGTGGCGTTGGCCGGATCGCGTCGTCATCAGGCGTCCTCGATCGGCACCTGTGGCGTGACGCTTGGCAATACGTGTGGGCGCACGACAGCGAGCATGCCGGGGTTGTTCGGTAGGGCCGCCGCGACCTGGACGTCATCGCCGTTGACGGCGTGGAGACATGACAGCGATGCCGCGATGCTTCGCCCGTTGCAGCGCCTGCTCATGTCTGCGACTCCTTGTCGCCCTGCGGCTTCGGCAAGCGCCCTGCCTTGCGCAGCGCATCGCGCAACACGTATTCGATCTGCGCGTTGAGGCTGCGCAACTCGTCGTCGGACCAGCGCTGCACGGCAGCCAGCACATCGGCGTTGATGCGCAGCGGATAGGCCTTCTTTTCGCTCACTCGCGCTCACCGCGGCCGCTGTGGCGGCGCAGGTGCATGACCATCGAGACGATCACGACGTTGACGCCGATGATCATGCCGATCACCACCGCATAGATGCCGGCGCGGTTGTCGCCGGCCCAGTACAGGCAGGCAGCACCGATCAGGATCACCAGGCTGATCAGCGCCCAACGCAGGCCCAGGCCGCGTGCGCGGTCGTCGTCGTCCGCACCGATGGAGGCGGCGATCGCCAAGGCGGGCAAACCGGACAGAGCGACCACCAACGGCACCATGACATTCATTGTTTCACCTCAATAGAGCGAGCCGGCGTTGACCACCGGTTGGGTGCCGCGGTCGGAGCACAACACGGTCAGCAAGTTGCTGACCATATGCGCCTTGCGCTCTTCGTCCAACTGCACCACGCCGTTTTTCTGCAACTCGGCCAGTGCCATCTCCACCATGCCCACGGCGCCCGCAACAATGCGCGTGCGTGCGGCGATCACCGCATTGGCCTGCTGGCGCTGCAGCATGGCCTGGGCGATTTCCGGTGCGTAGGCCAGGTGGCTGATGCGCGCTTCGATCACGTCCACGCCGGCCTGGGTCAGGCGTTCGTCCAGATGCCGCTTGAGCTGCTCACTGATTTCGGCCGGATGGCTGCGCAACGAAATCTGCCCGTCTTCATGCTGGTCGTAGGGATAGCTGGTGGCCATCGCGCGCAGCGCGGCTTCGGACTGGATATGCACGAAGCTTTCGTAATCGTCGACGTTGTAGACCGCCTCCGACGCGTCCATGACCTGCCACACGATCACGGCAGCAATTTCGATCGGGCTGCCATCCAGTTCGTTGACCTTGAGCCGGCCGCTTTCGAAATTGCGCACGCGCTGGCTGACCCGGCGTTTGGCGTAGAAGGGCACATTCCAGCGCAGGCCTGGGTCCTTGGCCGTGCCGACGTACTTGCCGAACAGGCTCAGCACCGCAGCCTGGTTCGGTTCCAGGGTGTAGAGGCCGGCGAGCATGAAGATGCATGCCGCGGCGACCAGGCCCGCTCCGACAAGCCCACCCGGCGTGATGCTGTTGCTGGCCATTGCCGTCAAGACGTACCAGGCTGCGCCGATGAGGCCGGCGCCGGCAACCAGGACGAGGGGGATGCCCGGCAATGAGCCAATCGGCTTCTCTTTCATGAGTGACTCTCCTTGGATGGCGAGGCAAGAATATATCAAAGTGATATCAATCGATGCAAGGATGCCAACCGAAGTTATCCATGCCGGCCCGTTAGAATGGCCGCCCCTTCCCGAATCTGGACCCGCGCTCATGACTACTCTCGGCACGCCGTTATCGCCTTCCGCCACCCGGGTGCTGTTGCTGGGATCGGGCGAACTGGGCAAGGAAGTGGCGATCGAGCTGCAGCGCTTCGGGGTGGAGGTGATCGCGGCCGATCGCTATGCAAATGCACCGGCGATGCAGGTGGCGCACCGCTCGCACGTGCTGGACATGCTCGATCCTGCCGCGCTGCGCGCGCTGATCGCCGCCGAGCAGCCGCACCTGATCGTGCCGGAGATCGAAGCCATCCATACCGAAACCCTGGTGGCGCTGGAGTGCGATCAGGGCCAGCGCGTGATCCCCACCGCGCGCGCCGCACGCCTGACCATGGACCGCGAAGGCATCCGCCGCCTGGCTGCCGAAACCCTGGGTCTGCCGACCTCGCCGTATCGCTTTGTCGACACCGCTGCCGAGTACCGCGATGCGATCGCCGCGGTTGGCCTGCCGTGTGTGGTCAAACCGGTGATGTCGTCCTCGGGCAAAGGCCAGAGCACCTTGCGCAGCGAGGCCGACATCGATGCGGCCTGGGACTACGCGCAGACCGGTGGACGTGCCGGCGCCGGGCGTTGCATCGTCGAAGGCTTCATCGATTTCGATTACGAGATCACCTTGCTGACCGTGCGGCACGCGGGCGGCACCTCGTACTGCGACCCGATCGGCCACTGGCAGCAGGATGGCGACTACCGCGAAAGCTGGCAGCCGCAACCGATGTCGGCTGCCGCACTGCAGCGCTCGCAGGAGATTGCGAAAGCCATCACCGACGATCTGGGCGGCTGGGGATTGTTCGGCGTGGAGTTGTTCGTCAAGGGCGACGAGGTGTGGTTCAGCGAAGTCTCGCCGCGCCCGCACGACACCGGGCTGGTAACGTTGGTGTCGCAGGAGTTGAGCGAATTCGCGCTGCACGCCCGCGCAATCCTCGGCCTGCCGGTGGGTGCTGAAAACGGTGGCGTCATCCGTCAGAGCGGCCCGTCGGCGTCCTGCGCGCTGCTTGCGCACGGTAATGGCGTGCCGGTGTTCGACAACGTTGCCGATGCATTGCGCGACCCGGACACCGCGCTGCGCTTGTTCGGCAAACCGCGCGTAGACGGCCACCGCCGTGTCGGCGTCACGTTGGCGCGCGCTGACAGCATCGATGCAGCACGCGAGAAAGCGCGTGTGGCGGCGGCAGCGTTGACGGTTCAGTTGAAAGACTGAGCAGTGCCTTGCTTGAAAGAATGCAGCTTGGTGCTGCACTTCTTTCAGAACGCCAGCTGCAAGCATGTGTCGATGCGTTTGCCATCAACAGCGATGGCAGGCTGTGCGAGCGATCACTCGCCGAAGTGCAGCTGTCGTCAGCTCTCTACAAGGCTAGCGCAAGCGATGCCTGCGTCCATGGACCCTGTCATCGCAGGCTTGGGAAGTACGGCAGATTCCAGAACGCGACGTTACCAATCCCAACTCCCTAATCGCTCATCCCGGCTACAAACCAACATCCACCCACACCGCATGATGGTCGCTGCCATCGGCAATTGCCGCTTCCGGGGCGGTGCTGGCCGGCCAGAAGATGCCGCTGCCGATCAGGGTGAACTGGTGCGACGGCAGCACGTAGTCCAGGCGCATGGTGCCGGCTTGCGGGCCGAAGTCACCGGTGACCTGGTGTGGGTCGCCGGTGTGCACGATGCCTTGCGCGGCGTAGTCGGCGGTCTTTTCCGGGCCGCCGTCGCTGCGCGGAGTGGGGTATTGCAGCACGCGCGGGTGATTGATCAGTGCGCGGATCGCGTCGTGGCGGCCGGCACCATCGATCGGATCGTTGTTCAGATCGCCCAGGATCACAAAGTGCGCATCGGCCGCCAGGCCGCCGCAGAGTCCCTTGTCATCGCATAGCCAGCGCTGGCTGTCGGCAGCGTTGTCCAGGTACGCACGCCACAGCGCGAGCTCGTCGTGGTTGCGTGCGGCGTTGCGCTTTTCCGCACCGTCGAACACCGGCGGGGTCGGATGCGACACCAGCGCATGCACGACACCGAGCGGCGTGCGCACCGGCACGTCCCAATGCGATTTTGACGATAGGCGCAGTTGCGGCCAGATCGCATCGCTATAGAACGACCGCCCGGTACCCGGATCCAGCGGCCGCAGCGCACCCGGCAGCGCGCTCCATTTCAACAGTTGAAAACTGCGTACGGCCTGCGCATCGATCGGATACCGCGACAGCAGCAGCATCCCGTACTGACCAGGGTGCAGCCCGTAGCCCCAGGCATCGTTGCCACGCGAGCGGCCGTCGCCTCCGACGGTACCGTTGCTGTCCAGATCCAGGCCGCTCGGCACGCCGGTGTTGACCGGTGCCAGATAGCGATACGGATAGCGCAACGGTTCGCCGCCGCCCGGCTGGGCGACCTGCAGGTAGCGCTGCTGGAACAGATCGGCGGCGCGGTGCTCCGGGTCGAAATCGAATTCGTTGAGCAACACCAGATCCGGACGTACGCGCTGCAGTACCGCAGCGATCTTGCGTGCATGCGCGCTGTCGCCCTGCAGTTCGCGCACCAGGCCGCCGGCCTCGTCGGAGTACAGCGAGGTGTTGTAGGTGGCGATGCGCAGCTGTGTCGGCACTGGTTCGCCGGTGGCGTTATCGGCCGATGCCGGCGTGCGATGGGTGCAGGCGGCGCAGAGCGCGGTCAGCGCAAGCAGCAGGAGAGGTCTGATCATCGCGCGATTCTCGCATGCTGGATGCGACAGGCCGATGTCGCGCGCTGCGATTCACGGCGCCGATGCGGTCGGCGGCAGCCCGCGCCACTGGCGGCCGTCGTAGGCTTCCAGTGCGCTGAAACGGCGCTTGTAATTCATCTTTGCATGGCCGTCGATCCAGTAGCCCAGATACACATGCGCGCGTCGCTCGCGCTGAGCCCATTGAATCTGCTGCAGGATCGCAAAGGTGCCCAGGCCGCGCGCGGCCGCGTCAGGCGCGTAGAACGTGTACACCGCAGACAACGCATGCTCGGTAACGTCGGTGACCGCAACGGCGAGCAGCCGCCCCGGTGCATGCGCCACCGCCGGTTCACGAATCTCCAGAAACCGCCCATGCGACCAGCCGCCGATCAGGAACTGATCGAATTCGGTGCCGCCATGCTCGTCCATGCCGCCACCGGGATGCCGGGATTTGAGGTACTGGCGATACAGGGCGAGTTGCTCGTCGGTGCGTTGCGCTGCGACCACACGCACGACCAGATCCTGATTGCGGGCAAGGCAACGGCGTTGACTGCGATCGGGTCGAAATGCATCCACTGCAATGCGCACCGGCACGCACGCGCGGCAGCGTTCGCAATGCGGCCGGTACACCAGATCGCCGGAGCGACGAAACCCCCATGCCAATGCCTGCGGATAGATCGTGCCCAGACGCGGGTCATGCGGGTCCAGCACCAGATCGCGCGCACGACGCTCGGGCCAGTAGCCGCAGGCATGCTCGCCGGTCTGGAACAGTCGCAGGTCGTCGTGGGTGTCGGCGTGGATGGCCATGCGCGCAGGATAGCGCCTGTGCGTCGCAACAGCGGCGACTGTCCGCCGGATGAATACGCCAGGTGTGCGCGTCAACGTGCGCGCCGATGGCTCGTTGATGTGAGTGTTGGTGGCAGCGCACGGCCTCTCCGGATGCGCCACCCACGCGATGCGGCCCATGCAGGTGCCGCGTGTGGTTCCCACAATCAGGAGTTTCTCATGACGTCTCGCAAACCTTTCCTCGCCCTGGCCGTGCTGGCTGCGCTGTCCACCGGCGTCGTGTTCGCTGCCACTCCGCCTGCTGCCGGCGATGCACCGCGTCCTGGCAAGCTCGACAGCAACAACGATGGCGTCATCGATCGTAGCGAAGCCGCCGCCGACCCCAAGCTGGCCGCGCAGTTCGACACGTTGGACACCAACAAGGACGGCAAGCTCTCGCGCGATGAGCGCCCGCGGCATCGCGGCCCGGGCCGTGAGGGACGTGGCGACTGGATGGCTAAACTCGACACCAACAAGGACGGCCGCATCAGCCGCGAGGAAGCCAAGGCCGACCCGAAGTTTGCCGCGCGCTTCGATCAGATGGACGTCAACAAGGACGGCTTTGTGGATCGCGCCGACCGTGAGCTACGCATGCAGCAGCATCGCGATGCGTGGTTTGCCAAGGCCGACACCGACAAGGACGGCAAGCTGAGCAAGGCCGAGTTCGACGCCGCATCCAAGATGCGCGGCGAGCATGGTCCGCGTGGCCCGGGTGAGCACGGCGACCGTGGCGATCACGGCAAGCGTCCGATGCCGGCCAAGCCTGCTGCGGGTAACTGAGCATTGAAAGCGGAAAACAAAACGTAGCGAGCAGTCGTCAGGTGGGTCCGGACGGCGCGCTCAGAACCGGAGCGTGCGGGTGGTACGTGCAGATTCCGAGCACCGGCCGCGCGCGCCTGGCGGCAAGCACGGTAGTTCTGTGAGCTGTTCTTAGGTGGAGTGCAACTGGTTGAGTAGTGCAGTGGTGGGATGGCATCGCCGTCATGGCGATGACTCATTCGCAACAGGTAACAAGGCGCCGATCGACAAACGGCCTCCCGCGTCAGCAGGAGGCCGTTTTTTTTGTGTGTGCGTTGCCAGGTCGGCTAAACCCGGTGAGTCCACGCCACGGCACCGCAGCGCAGAGGCGCTCAGCGTGCCGGCTGAATCCGCACCCGCATTTCGTCGTCCTCCACCGGCGGCGTTGCGTCCGGTGCCGATTGCGATGCGGGCTGTGTTGCCGGGGCGACCGGCGCCGGTGCGCTGCGATGGCGCATCACCACAAACATGGCCACCGCACCGATCACCAGCAACAGCACCAGACGGATGCGCCAGGCCCAGCTGCGCGCGGTGGTGCTGGAGCCGTTTTCGCCTTCGCGGAAGGTGTATTCCACATTCGGCAGATCGCGGCGTGTGGTGTCGAGCAGGCGTGCATCGCGCAGCAGGTCGCGCGCGCGCGGCTGGTCGTCGGCATGCACGATCCACACGGTGGGATACGCCTGCGCGTTGCCTTGCTCCAGGTAGCTGAACTGCCCGGTGCGCTTGCTCTCATACGAGCGGCCATTGCTCATGCGCACATCGATGCCCGCGTTACGCAATAGATCGGCCACGCCCTCGGCGGTTTCGATACGTTGACTGCTGAAGATCTTGCGCATGCTGGTGGAAACCGCCGTTGGGTCCGGAACAGATGGCGCCAGTGCTGCGCCGGTTCAAGATGAAAAGAAGGATGTCGGTAATGACTGTCGCTAAGTGGCTGCACGCGCGCCGGTGAGCTGGCCGGCGCGTCGTCGTAACAGCTTGCGTGCTGCGCGGCGAACCGGCCGCATGCCCACCACCTGCGCCATCGATTGATGAGTCTGCGACACGACAGCGCCACCCATCTGCGCCTAGCCCTTGGCCGGCACGGCAATCGCGCTGCCCTCGGGCACTACGCGGATCAGGCCTTCCTGCGTGGTGCTGGCCACCAGCACGCCATCGCGGGTGAAGAACTGCCCACGTGCCAGGCCGCGTGAGCCCTGCGCGGTGGGGCTGTCCAACGAGTACAGCAGCCAATCGTCGGTGCGGAAGGGGCGGTGGAACCACAGCGCATGGTCGAGCGAGGCCATCTGCACATTCGGCGTGTAATAACTGATGCCGTGCGGAAACGTGGAGGTGCCCAGCAACTGAAAATCCGAGGCGTAGGCCAGCAGCACCTGGTGCAGGCCGACATCGTCGCCGATCGGGTCGTTCAGACGCAGCCACATCTGCTGGAACGGTGGTCGCTTGGGTGGCTTGAGTTCGTCGCGCGGAAAGACGTGACGAAACTCGAACGGGCCACCGCGCGAGAGCCAGCGCTGCACCTTTGCCGGCAGGTTCGCCAGCACCTCCGGCGCAAGCGGTGCGGCCGGTTCGATGTCTTCCGGCGGCGGCACCACCGGCATTACTGACTGATGCTCGGCACCGTCTTCGTGCTCCTGAAACGAGGCCGCGCAGAAAAAGATCACCTTGCCGTGCTGGATCGCAGTGACCCGCCGGACCGAGAAACTGCCGCCATCGCGGGTGCGGTCGACGTCGTAGACGATCGGGTGGTCGATATTGCCGGCACGCAGAAAATAGGCATGCAGCGAATGCGCCTGGCGGCCGTTTTCCACCGTGGCCTGCGCGGCCGACAGGGCCTGGCCCAGCACCTGTCCACCGAACACGTACTTGGTGCCGATGTCGCGGCTCTGGCCGCGAAACAGATTGTCTTCCAGGCGCTCCAGCGACAGCAGACTGATCAGTTCGGAGACGACGGGTTCGGCGGTGGCGGACAAGGGGCTGGCCTGGGCGTGCGACGGACCACGATTATAGCGGGCCGCCTGCATGCCACCGTGCCAGGGGCGGACTCAAGCTTTTTGCAGCCGTGCGACCAGGCCCCGCAGTGCGGCCTGGGCATCGGGCGCGTACCAACCATCGACGAAGCGCTCCAGCTGGATCAACTCCGGCGCCAGCGCCGCGCGCAAATCCGCCCTGGCCACCGCGCGCGTGGCCAGCATCGGCTGCCGTGGCAGGTGCTGCAGCTCCTGCAGCCACGCCACCGCACGTGCGGTGACAAGTTCGCCGTCCACCAGCTCGTCCACCAGGCCGATCTGGGCGGCCTGTTCGGCGGGCAGCAATTGCCCGGAAATCAGCAAGCGTTCGGCGCGATGCGCGCCGACCACGCGGCGCAGCAGTCGCTGGATACCTTCCGGTGCCGCCAACCCCACCTGCACTTCGTTCAGGCCGATGGTGTAGGGCCGCGCGGTATCGGCGCTACGTGCCATCACCCGGTAATCGCAGCACAGCGCCAGCACGCAACCACCGGCCGGTGCATGGCCCCCGATCGCCGCCGCCACCGGTACCGGGCAATTGGCCAGCGCCTGCGCTGCCTCGAAGAAGGCCGTCCAGCTGGCCAGCAGCGCAGCGCGGTCGGTGCCATGCGACAGCAGGTACGGCACGTCCATGCCGCCGGAAAAAATGCGTTCGCTGCCCGACAGCACCACGCCGTCGACCGTAGCGTCCAGCTCCTGCACGGCCGCGCTCAGTGCCTGGCAGAGCGCGGTATCCAGTGCATTGACCGGCGGGCGGGCCAGACGGATTTCGCGAAGACGGCCGTGGTCGAGGATTTGGATGCTCATGCGAGGCTCCTGAAAGTCGGGCCATGATAGACGGCCGTCGCTGCATGCGGTGCGTACATGCAAGCGCGCTGCTGGTTCGGTGGTGCGTGTGGGCGCAGGCGCATTGCAGCATCAAGCGCACATGCGGAGCTAGCTATTTCACCAGGGCCGGGAAACGCGCAAGTAAAACGGCGGCTCCATAAAGAAGCCGCCGTGTGTCATTCAACCGCGTCTGTGCTGCGCGCGATCAGCTGCTCGCTGCGCGCACCGGCTCCGGCAGTGCCGCGCTCTTGCCGGTCTGCGTATCGATCCACACCACCACCACGTTGCCGTCCGAATACAGCACGCCCTCGTCCTTCTGGTCGACGATGCGATGGCCGATGGTGATGCTGCTGCTGCCCAGACGCTCGACAAACAACTCCACCGTGATGTCGTTGGGCCACACCAGCGGGCGTTTGTAGTTGACGTTGGTGGCGGCGACCACTGGCGCGATACGGTCGGTCATCGACACGCCCTGCACACCCAGCATCCAGCGCACGCGCGCCTCTTCCAGATACGAAATGTACTTGGCGTTGTTGACATGGCCCATGCTGTCCATGTCGCGCCAGCGCACGCTGATCGGGATGCGTGCCAGGATCTTGTGTTCGCTCATCAGCTTGCCTTCTTCTTTGCAGTCTTCTTGGTGGCGGACTTGGCGACCTTGGCCACCTTCTCCGGT
This sequence comes from Xanthomonas sp. NCPPB 4467, assembly GCF_041475665.2. NCBI lineage: Bacteria > Pseudomonadati > Pseudomonadota > Gammaproteobacteria > Lysobacterales > Lysobacteraceae > Xanthomonas > Xanthomonas sp. NCPPB 4467. The sequence goes on from NZ_CM191260.1 coordinate 1,594,726, forward strand.
TTGACCTTGCGTGGTGGGCGCGCATCCGGCTTGTTGGCCATTGCGGCCGGGCGGGTCTCGCGTGCATTGACCGACGGCAGCATCTTGGCCAGGAACTGCCCGGTGTAGGACGCCTCGTGCGCTGCCACGTCTTCCGGTGTGCCGGACACCAGGATGGTGCCGCCACGATGGCCGCCTTCCGGACCCAGATCCACGATCCAGTCGGCAGTCTTGATCACATCCAGATTGTGTTCGATCACCACCACCGTGTTGCCCTCGTCGCGCAACTTGTGCAGCACGCCGAGCAGCGCTTCGATGTCGTGGAAGTGCAGGCCGGTGGTCGGTTCGTCGAGGATGTACAAGGTGCGCCCGGTATCGCGGCGCGACAGTTCCTTGGACAGCTTCACACGCTGCGCCTCACCGCCGGACAGCGTGGTCGCGCTCTGGCCCAGCTTGATGTAGCTCAGGCCCACATCGACCAGCGTTTCCAGCTTGCGCGCGATCGATGGCACCGGCTCGAACAGGCGCAGCGCGTCTTCCACAGTCATCTGCAACACGTCGCTGATGTTGAAGCCCTTGTAACGGATCTCCAGCGTCTCGCGGTTATAGCGTTTGCCATGGCAGACATCGCACGGCACATACACGTCGGGCAGGAAGTGCATCTCTACCTTGATCATGCCGTCGCCCTGACATGCCTCGCAGCGGCCGCCACGCACGTTGAAGCTGAAACGCCCCGGCGAATAGCCGCGCGCACGCGATTCGGGCACCTGGGCGAACAGCTCGCGCAGTGGGGTGAACATGCCGGTGTAGGTCGCCGGGTTGGAACGCGGCGTGCGCCCGATCGGCGACTGGTCGATATCCACGACCTTGTCGAACAGGTCCAGATTTTCCACTTCGCGATGCGGTGCCACCGTATGCGAGGCGCCGTTGATCTCGTTGGCGGCCAGCGTGAACAAGGTATCGTTGATCAGGGTCGACTTGCCCGAGCCGGACACGCCGGTGATGCAGGTCAACAGGCCGGCCGGAATGTCCAGGTCGACGTTCTTGAGGTTGTTGCCGGTGGCCCCACGTAGATGCAGCATCATCTTCGGGTTGGGCTTGTGGCGCTGCTTGGGAATCTCGATGCGGCGCTTGCCGGACAGGTATTGGCCGGTCAGCGAGCGTGGCGACTCCAGAATGTCCTGCAGCGTGCCCTGTGCGCAGATTTCGCCACCGTGCACGCCGGCACCGGGGCCGATGTCCAGTACGTGATCGGCCAGCCGGATCGCGTCTTCGTCATGCTCGACAACGATTACCGTATTGCCCAGGTCGCGCAATCGCGTCAGCGTGCCGAGCAGGCGTTCGTTGTCGCGCTGATGCAGGCCGATCGACGGCTCATCCAGTACGTACATCACCCCGACCAGGCCGGCGCCGATCTGGCTGGCCAGACGGATGCGCTGCGCTTCGCCGCCAGACAAGGTGTCGGCCTTGCGCTCGAGGGTGAGGTAATCCAGGCCGACATCGACCAGGAAGCCCAGGCGCTCGGCGATCTCCTTGACGATCTTGCTGGCGATCTCGCCGCGCCAACCCGGCAGCGACAGTCCGCGGAAAAAGTTCAGCGCTTCATTGACCGGCAGCACCACCAACTCCGGCAGCGGGCGGTCGGCCACAAACACGTTGCGCGCAGCGCGATTCAGGCGTGTGCCGTTGCAGGCAGGGCAGGGCTGCTGGCTGACGTACTTGGTCAGCTCTTCGCGCACGGCCGGCGATTCGGTCTCGCGGTAGCGCCGTTCCAGATTCGGCAGGATGCCTTCGAAGCGATGCTTGCGCGTGGTGCGCCCGCCCGCATCGGTGAAGTAGGTGAAGCTGATCACCTCATCGCCGCTGCCGAACAAGACCGCCTGGCGTACCTTGGCCGGCAGCGTGTTCCACACCGCATCCACGTCGAACTTGTAGTGCTTGGCCAGCGAGGCGATCAGCTGGAAATAATAGGCATTGCGCCGATCCCAACCACGTACCGCACCCGCAGACAACGACAGTTCCGGATGTACCACCACCCGGTCCGGGTCGAAGAATTCGGCCACGCCCAGGCCATCGCAACTGGGACAGGCGCCCACCGGTGCGTTGAACGAAAACAGCCGCGGTTCCAGCTCCGGCAGCGAGTAATCGCAGACCGGGCAGCTGTACTTGGACGAGAACAGATGCGGGGCTGCGGCCGGGTCGTCCAGCGACTGCACCGCCACCATGCCTTCGCCGAGCTTGAGCGCGGTTTCGAAACTTTCCGCCAGCCGCTGCTTGATGTCTTCGCGCGGACGGAAACGGTCGATCACCGCTTCGATGGTGTGCTTCTGGCGCAGCGCCAGTGCCGGCACCGCATCGATCTCGTACAACTCGCCATCCACGCGCACGCGCACGAAGCCCTGCGCACGCAGTTGTTCGAATACCTGCGCATGCTCGCCCTTGCGGTCACGGATCACCGGTGCCAGCAACATGTAGCGCTGCTCCTGATCCTGGGTGAGCATGTGGTCGACCATCTGGCTGACGGTCTGCGCTTCCAGCGGGAAACCGTGATCCGGGCAGCGCGGCTGGCCGACGCGTGCATACAGCAGGCGCAGGTAGTCGTAGATCTCGGTGATCGTGCCCACGGTGGAGCGCGGGTTGTGCGAGGTGGACTTCTGTTCGATCGAAATCGCCGGGGACAGGCCTTCGATATGGTCCAGGTCCGGCTTTTCCATCACGCTGAGGAACTGGCGCGCATACGCCGACAGCGACTCGACGTAGCGGCGCTGGCCCTCCGCATAAATGGTGTCGAACGCCAACGACGACTTGCCCGAGCCGGACAAGCCGGTGATCACGATCAGTTTGTCGCGAGGCAGGTCGAGGTCGATGTTCTTGAGGTTGTGCGTCCGCGCGCCGCGGATGCGGATGAAATCCATCGCCATGGGGGATCCGATGTCGGGCCGGCGAACCGGCAGTGGTGCGAGCGTGCTCAGCAGGAATGAGTGGCAGTCGATCAGCCTACCCGCCGACCTAGGTGAGGGCAATTGCCCCAAATGCCAGTCTGACCGGGCCGTTGTGGCGACCGGATGATGCGTTGCCCCCGCCCGATTCGGGTGCGCGACGGCAGAACTGCTTGCCGGTTGACCCGAAACCCGCTAAGCCAGTACAATCCCGCTCCTGTCTGCCCTAGGGCACGTCAGTGCGACCATAATAACTACAGAGGAAAACCTGGTCATGTACGCAGTTCTGGTAACCGGCGGTAAGCAATACCGCGTCGCGCAGGGCGAAACGCTCCGCGTGGAAAAGCTCGAAGTCGAAGCAGGCAACGAGATCAAGTTTGACACCATCCTGATGCTGGGCGATAGCGATGGCATCAAGCTGGGCGATGCGCTGAAGGGCGCCTCGGTCACCGCCAAGGTTGTGGCCCATGGCCGCGCCGACAAGGTGCGCATCATCAAGTTCCGTCGCCGCAAGCACCACATGAAGCGTCAGGGACACCGTCAGTACTACACCGAAATCGAGATCACCGGCATCGCCGGTGGCGACAAGAAGTAAGGAGAACCAGTCATGGCACATAAAAAGGGCGTAGGTTCCTCGCGCAACGGTCGCGATTCCAACCCGAAGTACCTCGGCGTCAAGATCTTCGGTGGCCAGGCCATCGGCGCCGGCAACATCATCGTGCGTCAGCGCGGCACCCAGTTCCACCCGGGCGCTGGCGTCGGCCTGGGCCGCGACCACACGCTGTTTGCGCTGGTCAACGGCAAGGTCGAGTTCTCGGTCAAGGGTGCGAAGAAGCGTCGTACCGTCAGCGTGGTTGCCGAGGCGTAATCGCCCGCTCCATGCAGGCCAGTTCACAGCCGCGCCAGCGCGGTTGCGAACGACACGGAGAGCCCCGCTTCGGCGGGGTTTTTCGTTTGACGGCTGGGAATCGGGAATGGGGAATGGGAATCGGAAAAGCCGGCTCCTAACTCCGTTTCGCTCTCTGCTGTCGTGCCGGTGAGTGCGCTCGCTGGCAGGAGTCACGCCGCTTTTCTATGGCCGATTCCCCCTCCCTATTCCCAATTCCCGGTTGTAAGCTCATGAAGTTAGTCGACGAAGCAGAAATCCTGGTGACCGCCGGTAATGGCGGCAATGGCTGTGTCGGCTTTCGCCGCGAGAAGTTCATTCCGCTTGGCGGGCCCGACGGTGGCGACGGCGGTGCTGGCGGCAGCGTCTGGATCGTCGCCGACGAGAACGTCAACACCCTGGTCGACTTCCGTCATGAGCGCACCTTCAAGGCGCAGCGCGGCGAGAACGGCATGGGCCGCCAGGCCTATGGCAAGGGTGGCGAAGATCGCGTCATCGTGGTGCCGGTCGGCACCATGGTCGTCAATGTGCAGACCGATGAAGTGATCGGCGACCTCACCCAGCACGGCGATCGCCTGCTGGTCGCCAAGGGCGGCAAGGGCGGCCTTGGCAACATGCATTTCAAAAGCTCGGTCAACCGTGCGCCGCGCCAGTCCACCACCGGTGAGGAAGGCGAAGAGCGCCTGCTCAAGCTGGAGCTCAAGCTGCTGGCCGATGTCGGCCTGCTGGGCTTCCCCAACGCCGGCAAGAGCACGTTGATCCGCGCGGTGTCCTCGGCAACGCCCAAGGTGGCCGACTATCCGTTCACCACGCTGTATCCGAATCTGGGTGTGGTCAGCGTCGAGGCCTACCGCAGCTTTGTGATCGCCGACGTGCCGGGCCTGATCGAAGGTGCCGCCGATGGCGCCGGCCTGGGCACGCAGTTCCTGCGCCATTTGCAGCGCACGCGCCTGCTGCTGCATCTGGTGGATATTTCGCCGATGGACGGGGGTGTGGATGCGTCGCCGGTGGATCAGGTGCGCACCATCGAGCGCGAGCTGGAGCGCCACGACCCCGAGCTGCTGAAGAAGCCGCGTTGGCTGGTGCTCAACAAGGCCGACCTGATGTTCGAGGACGAGGCGCGTGCCGCCGCCGAAACCATCGTGGCCGAGCTGGGCTGGACCGCGCCGTGGTACCTGGTGTCCGCGCTGGGGCGCGATGGCACCTTCCCGATCATGAAGGACGTCATGGCATTCTTCGACCGTCAGCGCGAGGACGAGCTCGAGGCGCGCAATGCGGGCTGAGTGTACGGACAGGCACACAAAAAACCCGGCCGAGGCCGGGTTTTTCTGTGCTACCGGAAGTCAGGCTTCCGGCGACGTCGCAGCTGATCGCTTACGCGGCCTTGATGGCCTTGATGCGAGCGGTCAGGCGGCTCTTGTGACGCGCAGCCTTGTTCTTGTGAATCAGGCCACGGGCGCTGAAACGGTCGAGGATGGGCTGCGCAACGGCGAAAGCAGCTTCGGCGCCTGCAGCATCGTTGGCGTCAAGGGCCTTGATCACCTTCTTGACGGCGGTGCGCAGCATCGAACGCTGGCCCGTGTTGCGCTCGTTGCGCACGACGGTCTGCTTGGCGCGCTTCTTGGCGGACTTGATATTGGCCACGGTGGTGGGTTCCTGAAAAATCGGTATGGTGGAAAAAGCAAGCGGGAAAGTATGATGGGCTTAGTTATGTACGTCAAGTCAGTTGTCAAGAGGGAGGCTGCGTGAGCAAGCCTGGCATGTTGAGGGGCCTGCTCTCATTCAGCAGTATGACCATGGTGTCGCGGGTGCTGGGACTGGTGCGCGACCAAGTCATCACCACCACCTTCGGCACCAACGCGGTGACCGATGCCTTTTGGGTGGCCTTCCGGGTACCCAATTTCCTGCGCCGGCTCTTTGCCGAAGGCTCCTTCGCCACCGCGTTCGTGCCGGTGTTCACCGAGGTCAAGGAAACCCGTCCGCACGCCGAGCTGCGCGAGTTGATGGCGCGCGTGGCCGGCACCCTGGGTGGAACGCTACTGCTGGTCACCGCGCTGGCGCTGATCTTCGCGCCGGCGCTGGCCACGCTGTTTTCCAGCGGGGTCGATACGGATCCGGCCAAGCATGGCCTGCTGGTGGATCTGTTTCGTCTGACGTTCCCGTTCCTGCTCTTCGTCTCGCTGACCGCGCTGGCGGGCGGGGCGCTGAACAGTTTTCAGAAGTTCGCCATGCCGGCGCTGACTCCGGTGATCCTCAACCTGTGCATGATCGCCGGCGCCGTGTGGCTGGCGCCGAAGCTGGGTGGTACGCCGGAGAAGCAGATCATCGCGCTGGGCTGGGCGGTGCTGGCGGCAGGCATGCTGCAGTTGTTGTTCCAGCTGCCTTCGCTGAAAGGCATCAACCTGCTGACCCTGCCGCGCTGGGGCTGGCGACATCCAGGGGTGCGCAAGGTGCTGACCCTGATGGTGCCGACCCTGTTTGGCTCATCGATCGCGCAGATCAACCTGCTGCTGGACACCGTCATCGCGGCCAAGCTGACCGATGGCTCGCAGTCGTGGCTGTCGCTGGCCGACCGCTTCCTGGAACTGCCGCTGGGTGTGTTCGGGGTGGCGCTGGGCACGGTGATCCTGCCGGCGCTGGCGCGCCATCACGTCAAGACCGACCGCGTGGCGTTTTCCAGTGCGTTGGACTGGGGCTTCCGCACCACGCTGTTGATTGCGATGCCGGCAATGCTCGGATTGCTGCTGCTGGCCGAGCCGCTGGTGGCGACCTTGTTCCAGTATCGGCAGTTCACTGCCTTCGATACGCGGATGACCGCGATGTCGGTCTACGGCCTGAGCTTCGGTCTGCCGGCCTACGCCATGCTCAAGGTGGTGCTGCCGGCGTTCTACGCCCGCCAGGACACCCGCACCCCGGTGCGTGCCGGCGTGGCGGCGCTGATCGCCAACATGGTGTTCAACTTCGCGTTGCTGGCGGTGGTCTACCAGATCATGGTGCCGCCCGAACTCAAGGCGCAGGGCGTAATGCAGGCGCTGGGCAAGCAGCCTGGCCTGCACCTGGCGCTGGGCATAGCGAGCGCGCTGTCGAGTTATCTCAACCTGGGTTTGCTGTGGTACTGGCTCGGCAAGTCCGGGGTGTACCAGCGCCGGCCGGGGTGGGGCGGCTATGCAGCGCGCCTGCTGCTGGCATGCGCGGCGATGGTGACAGTGCTGTTGGGCCTGCTGTGGTGGCTGCCATCGTTCACCGTGATGGAGAAGTGGGATCGTATCGGTTGGTTGGCGGTGCTGGTCGGCAGTGGCGGGCTGACCTATGTGGTCGCGCAACTGGCGTTGGGCTTGCGGCCGCGGCATCTGCGCGAGAGCTGAGTCGCGGATGCCGAACACTGTAGTGGTCCCCGGCGAGCGCCGCTGATGTCTGCGCTCTTCAAGGGCCGCGCAGTCGTGGAAGCTCCGCCGCGGTCTTTGCCGACGGTGCGGCTGGGGGGCGATTGTCGGCCGCCGCCCGCCAAGGCCGCGTGTGCTGGTGACGCTGCGCGTGCCGGGGCCCCGCCCATGCGGCTTGACAGGCACGGCTATACTTGCAGGTTATGTATCAGCGAGGGTCGGCCGCCAGGTCGGCATCTGTTTGGATCGAGGAATGAGCAGGCTGTTTAGAGACGTCGAGGGCGGGACGCTGTTCCCGCACGGAAGCGTGGTCTGCATCGGCGCCTTCGATGGCCTGCACCTGGGGCATCGGACGTTGGTGCAGCACGCCATCGCGCGTGCGCGTGCGTTGGGCGTGCCAGCGGTGGCGTTGAGCTTCGAGCCGCTGCCGCGCGAATTTTTCGCCCCGGCCGCGCCGCCGCCGCGGCTGACCCTGGCGCGCGCCAAGATCGAAGGCCTGTACGACTTCGGTGCCGACAGCGTTGGCCTGATCCGTTTCGACGGCCGCTTGTCGGCCATGCCTGCAGAAGAGTTCGTGCGCCTGGCGCTGGTGGGTCGGCTGTGTGCGCGCGAAGTGTGGATCGGCCCGGAGTTCCGGTTCGGCCATCGGCGTGGCGGCGATATCGCATTGCTGCATGCGTTGGGTGAGCAGCATGGATTTGCGGCTGGCGAAATCGCGCCGGTGCACCTGCATGGCGAACGGATTTCTGCCACGCGCATTCGCGAGCTGCTGGGCACCGGCGAGTTCGTGCATGCCGGCGAACTGCTCGGCCGCCCGTATACCATCGGTGGGCGGGTGGTGCGCGGCAAACAACTGGGGCGCACGCTGGGCTACCCGACTGCCAATCTGCGGTTTCCGCGCACTCCTGCGTTATCGGGCATCTATGCGACCTGGGTGCATGGCGTGGCCGAGCGGCCGTGGCCATCGGTGTCCAGCTTCGGAACGCGGCCCACCGTGGCCGGTGTGGAGCCGTTGCTGGAAGCGCACCTGTTCGATTTTCAGGGCGATCTGTATGGCCGGCATATCGAAGTCGAATTCGTCGCCAAGCTGCGCGACGAAGAAAAGTTCGATGGGCTCGATGCGCTCACCGTGCAGATGCACCGCGATGCCGAGCAGGCGCGCGCCGTGCTCAAGGCGAGCCCTTCGCGACTGCCTGCTGCCGATGAAAGCGTTGCACGCTCCGCCGGTCTTTCCATGCAGGGGCAACACGGCGGTTCTTCGCGCCGCTTGGCAGAGGCAGACGCCGTCGATGCCACTCCCTCGCAACATCCCCGTCCATCACCTCATGCAGCGCAACGGTAGATTCCTGTGACCCACGACTACAAAGCCACTCTCCATCTGCCTGCGACGGAATTCCCGATGCGCGGCGACCTGCCCAAGCGCGAGCCGGCGATGCTGGACCGCTGGGAGCGCGAGGGGCTGTATGCGCAGCTGCGCGCCAACGCGGCAGGGCGCCCGTTGTTCGTGCTGCACGACGGTCCGCCGTATGCCAATGGCCAGATCCATCTGGGCCACGCGGTCAACAAGATCCTCAAGGACATCATCGTCAAGTCGAAGTATCTGGCTGGCTTCGATGCGCCGTACATCCCCGGCTGGGACTGTCACGGCCTGCCGATCGAGATCGCGATCGAAAAGAAATACGGCAAGGTCGGCGTCAAGCTCGACGCGGCCGAGTTCCGTCAGAAGTGCCGCGAATACGCGACCGAGCAGATCGATCTGCAGCGGCGCGACTTCAAGCGCCTGGGCGTGGTCGGCGATTGGGACAACCCGTACAAGACGCTGGATTTCCGCTTCGAAGCCAACGAAATCCGCGCGCTGGCCAAAGTGGTCGATAACGGCCATCTGACCCGCGGCGTCAAGCCGGTGCATTGGTGCTTCGATTGCGGCTCGGCGCTGGCCGAGGCCGAGATCGAATACGCCGACAAGGTGTCGCCGACCGTGGATGTGGCCTATCCGGCGCGCGATCCGGCGGCGGTCGCTGCTGCGTTCGGCGCCAGCCTGCCGGCAGGCACCAGCGTGGCGGTGCCGATCTGGACCACCACGCCGTGGACGCTGCCGGCATCTCTGGCAGTGAGCCTGGGCGCAGAGCTCGATTACGTGCTGGTCGAAGGCCCGGCCGATCGCGGTCAGCCGCGCTGGCTGGTGGTGGCCGAAGCCCTGGCGGCCAGGGTGCTGACGCGCTATGGCGTGGACGACGTGACGGTGCATGGCCATGCCAAGGGCGCCGTGCTGGACCAGATGCTCCTCAATCACCCCTTCTATGCCGAGCGCGAGATCCCGCTGCTGCTGGGCGAGCACGTCTCTGCCGAGGAAGGCACCGGCGCCGTGCATACCGCGCCCGGTCATGGTCAGGAGGACTATCAGGTGTCCAAGCAGTACGGCCTGCTGGAGCGCTACACCGCCGCGCAGATCAATCCGGTGGACGGGCGTGGTGTGTATCTGCCCTCCACGCCGCCGCTGGGCGACACCGTGCTGGCCGGTCTGCATATCTGGAAGGCCAACGACATCATCATCGAGGCGCTGCGCGACACCGGCGTGTTGCTGGCGGCGAGCAAGATGGAGCATAGCTACCCGCATTGCTGGCGCCACAAGACGCCGATCGCGTTCCGCGCCACGCCGCAGTGGTTCATCTCGATGGAGCAGGCCAATCTGCGTGCCGATGCGCTCAAGGCCATCGAGCAGGTGACCTGGTACCCGGCGTGGGGCCAGGCGCGCATCGCCGGCATGGTCGAAGGCCGCCCGGACTGGACCATCTCGCGCCAGCGCACCTGGGGCGTGCCGATCGCCTTGTTCGTGCACCGCGAAACCGGTGAGCCGCATCCGCGCAGCACCGAGCTGCTGCGCCAGGTGGCCGACCGCGTAGAGCTGGGCGGCGTGGACGTGTGGTACACGCTGGACGCGGCCGAACTGCTGGGCGATGAAGCGGCCGACTACGACAAGATCACCGACATCCTGGATGTGTGGTTCGACTCCGGCGTGACGCATGAAGCAGTGCTGGTCGACCGCGGCCTGCCCAAACCGGCCGATCTGTATCTGGAAGGCTCCGACCAGCACCGCGGCTGGTTCCAGTCCTCGCTGCTGAGCGGCGTGGCGATGGACAAGGCGGCGCCCTACAAGCAGTGCCTCACCCATGGCTTCACCGTGGACGAGCACGGCCGCAAGATGTCCAAGTCAGACAAAAACGGGATCGAGCCGCAGGAGATCATCAAGACCCTGGGCGCGGATATCCTGCGCCTGTGGATCGCATCGGCCGATTACAGCAGCGAAATGTCGCTGTCGCAGGAGATCCTCAAGCGCAACGCTGATGCGTATCGCCGTCTGCGCAATACCGCGCGCTTCCTGCTCGGCAATCTGCATGGCTTCGACCCGCTGCAGCATCTGGTGGCGCTGGACGACATGGTGCTGCTGGACCGCTGGATCGTGCATCGCGCGCATGAGCTGCAGGAAAAGATCGTCGCCGCCTATGCGCGCTACGACTTCGCCGAGATCGTGCAGGCGCTGCTGAATTTCTGCAGCGTGGACCTTGGCTCGTTGTACCTGGACGTCACCAAGGACCGTCTGTACACGATGGCCGAAGACGCGCGCGGTCGCCGCTCGGCGCAGAGCGCGATGTATCACGTGGCCGAAGCGTTCGTGCGCTGGGTGGCGCCGGTGCTGACCTTTACTGCCGAAGAGTTGTGGGCGTATCTGCCGGGCGAGCATGTCGGCAACGTGTTGTTCGCGACCTGGTACGACGGGCTGGCGCCGCTGCCTGCCGCTGCCGCGCTGACCAGTGCGGATGTCGACAAGTTGCTGGCCCTGCGCGAGCAGGTGTCCAAGGTGCTGGAGCCGATGCGTGCCAATGGCGCCATCGGTGCGGCGCTGGAAGCGGAGATCACCGTGGCCGCCGATGCGCAGACCGCCGCGCGCTGGCAGCCGCTGGCCGAGGAACTGCGCTTTCTGTTCATCAGTGGCGACGTCACCGTGACCGCGGCCAGTACCGACGACATCTTCGTCAGCGCGCAGCCGACCACCAAGGCCAAGTGCGTGCGCTGCTGGCACCACCAGGTCAGCGTGGGCAGCGATGCGCGTCACCCGGAGCTGTGCAGCCGTTGCGTCAGCAATATCGAAGGCCCTGGCGAGGAGCGTCGCTGGTTCTAGCGTCGCTGGTTCTGATGTCGTGATTGCTTCTCCCGCGAGCGGGAGTCCGTTTCAATACACCTTCTCCCGCGAGCGGGAGAAGGTGGCGCGCAGCGCCGGATGAGGGTCGTACCGGCGCATCCGGCGGTGCTTGCCGATTTGCCCGTCGGGCAGCTTCTCCCGAGCCCGGGAGTAGCAACAGCTAAGGTGATTCCATGACCGCAAGACCCAAACCCTCTGCTTTGATCTGGCTCGTGCTGTCGGCTGTCGTAATCGGCCTGGACCAGTGGAGCAAGGCCTGGGTGCTGTCCAGCCTGCCCGAGTACACCCCGGTGCCGGTCATCGACGGCTTCTGGAACTGGTACCGCACCTATAACACCGGCGCTGCCTTCAGCTTTTTGAGCGATGCCGGCGGCTGGCAGCTGTGGTTCTTCACCGCGTTGGCGGTGGGCATCAGCGGCCTGCTGGCGTTCTGGCTGTCGCGCACCGCGCGCGGCGAATGGCGTAGTGCGCTGCCGTATGCGCTGGTGATCGGTGGGGCGATCGGCAATGTGATCGACCGGCTGATGCATGGCCACGTGGTCGATTTCATCCAGTGGTACATCGGCAGCCACACCTGGCCGTCATTCAACATCGCAGATTCGGCCATCGTGGGCGGGGCCATCGGGATTGCGCTGTTCGGGCTGTTCGACAAGGGCGGCAAGCGCGAGCCGGGAATCGGGAATCGCCCCTGAAGCCCGGCTACCGATGCGTGCCGCTTGGTCCGACCCCTCTTTCTCCATTCCCGTAGAATGCCCGCCATGGATGTCCTGCTCGCCAATCCCCGTGGTTTTTGCGCCGGTGTCGACCGCGCGATCGAGATCGTCAAGCGCGCGATCGAGACGCTGGGTGCGCCGATCTATGTACGTCACGAAGTGGTGCATAACCGTTTCGTGGTCGACGACCTCAAGCAACGCGGCGCGATCTTCGTCGAAGAGCTCGACGAGGTGCCCGATAACGCCACGGTGATCTTCAGCGCGCACGGCGTCTCGCAGGCGGTGCGTCAGGAGGCCGAGCGCCGTGGCTTGAAGGTGTTCGACGCCACCTGCCCGCTGGTGACCAAGGTGCATTTCGAGGTCGCGCGGCATTGCCGGGCCGGCCGCGATGTGGTGCTGATCGGCCATGCCGGGCACCCTGAAGTGGAAGGCACCATGGGGCAGTGGAGCCGCGAGCGTGGCCTGGGCACGATCTACTTGGTCGAAGATATCGAGCAGGTCGCCACGCTGCAGATCAATCAGCCGGAAAACCTGGCGTACACCACCCAGACCACGCTGTCGGTCGACGACACCATGGGCATCATCGAGGCGCTGCGCGCGCGCTACCCGGCGATGCAGGGGCCGCGCCACGACGACATCTGCTACGCCACCCAGAACCGCCAGGACGCGGTACGCGATCTGGCGCGCCAGTGCGACCTGGTGCTGGTGGTCGGCTCGCCCAATAGCTCCAATTCCAACCGGCTGAGCGAACTCGCCCGCCGCGACGGGGTGGAGTCGTACCTGATCGACAACGCCAGCGAGATCGATCCGGCCTGGGTTGTCGGCAAGCAGCACATCGGTCTTACCGCCGGCGCTTCCGCACCGCAGGTGCTGGTCGATGGCGTGCTGGCGCGCTTGCGCGAGCTGGGCGCGGGTACTGTGTCCGAGCTGGAAGGTGAGCCCGAATCGATGGTGTTCGCGCTGCCCAAGGAGCTACGGCTGCGTCTGGTCAGTTGACTGTGCGTCGTTGCCCAACATTGCTCAGGCGGGGTGGGCAGCGTCTGGATGCCGTCAGATAATGGTTCTGACCACACGCAGGCCGCCGGCCACTGCGGCGATTGACCAGCCCCCGGCTCCGCTCCTACAATGCACGGCTCGCCGGAATAGCTCAGTTGGTAGAGCGGCGCATTCGTAATGCGTAGGTCGTAGGTTCGATTCCTATTTCCGGCACCATCGCGTCAGTACTGGGTCGGCCCTTGGTCGGCCCAGTTGCGTTTTTGACGTCTGCTAGCGGATTTCACGCTTTTGTCGCATGCAGTGCAGTGCGACTGCAGCCCGCAACGACGGTCGGCATGGCCTCCATCTTTAGCTTGCGCTGCGCTGCGACAACATGTCGCACGATTTTGCGCGCATTTATTGCGGCAGATCATTGCCAATGGGTTTCGTGCAGGTGCAGCAAAGATTAAAATTGCTGCGCTAACCCGTGACTTCGGTCTGCGCGGGCCCGCCTTCAACAAGAAGGGCACCGTCGGACATCTTCTTCGCTGGAGACGAAGCGCGGCTGGCGTTCCTTCGCACTTGGATCGACCGATGATTCCGCTGAAACATCTCGGGCGTTTACTTCGTCCAGGTCTGATGTTGCCGTTCCTGCTGTTGGCAGGCTGCAACTCGGCCATCCTCAATCCGAAAGGCCAGATCGGCCACGACGAGAAGCAACTGCTGATCACCTCCGTGGTGCTGATGCTGATCGTGGTCATCCCGGTGATCGTGATGACGATTGCGTTTGCGTGGAAATACCGCGCATCCAACACGAAGGCGCGCTACGAGCCGGATTGGTCGCACTCCACCGCCATCGAAGTGGTGGTGTGGTCGATCCCGTGCGTGATCATCCTGGTGCTGGCGGTGCTGACCTGGCGCTCGTCGCATGCGCTGGACCCGTACCGGCCGCTGGATTCGGACGTCAAGCCGATCAACATCGAAGCAGTGTCGCTGGACTGGAAGTGGATGTTCATCTACCCGGACCAGAACATCGCCACGGTCAACGAGATCGCCTTCCCGGTGCACACGCCGCTGAACTTCAAGATCACCTCCGATACGGTGATGAACTCGTTCTTCATTCCGCATCTGGGCACCATGATCTACGCGATGGCGGGCATGGAAACCAAGCTGCATCTGGTGGCCAACGAGCCGGGCGAATACTTCGGCCTGTCGACCAACTACAGCGGTCACGGCTTCTCGAAGATGAGTTTCAAGGCGCATGCGGTCGATCAAGCCGGCTTCGATGCGTGGGTGGCCAAGGTCAAGGCATCGCCGACGTCCTTGAATGCCGCCGAGTATCAGGTGTTGGCTGCCAATCGCAACGATAAGGAACAGTATCCGGTCACCTACTACTCGTCGGTGCAGGACGGCATGTTCCGGTCGCTGGTCGACAAATACATGAATGGTCCGGGCCATAACAAAGGCCACGGCGACCATAAGGCATCGGCTGCAGAGCCGGTCGCCATGTGCACTTCTGGAGACAAGTGATGCTAGGCAAACTTACGATCGAGGCGGTTCCGTACCACGAGCCGATCATCATGGTCGCGCTGGGTGGTGCAGGCCTGCTCGGCCTGCTCATCGCGGGCGCCATCACCAAGTACAAGCTGTGGGGCTACCTGTGGAAGGAGTGGTTCACCTCGGTGGATCACAAGCGCATCGGCGTGATGTACATCATCGTGGCGCTGGTCATGCTGCTGCGCGGCTTTGCCGACGCGGCCATGATGCGTACCCAGCAGGCACTGGCGGGTAACGGTGGCGAAGGCGTCCTGCCGCCGCATCACTACGATCAGATCTTTACCGCGCACGGCGTGATCATGATCTTCTTCATGGCCATGCCGTTCATGACCGGTCTGTTGAACCTGATCGTGCCGCTGCAGATCGGTGCGCGCGACGTGGCGTTTCCGTTCCTGAACTCGCTGAGTTTCTGGCTGTTCGTGGCCGGTGCGGCGCTGATCAACATCTCGCTTGGCGTCGGTGAGTTCGCGCAGACCGGTTGGCTGGCGTATCCGCCGTTGTCGGGGCTGGAATACAGTCCAGGGGTCGGTGTCGACTACTACATCTGGGCGTTGCAGGTCTCTGGCCTAGGCACGTTGCTGACCGGCGTGAACTTCTTCGTGACGATCATGCGGATGCGCGCGCCGGGCATGACCCTGATGCGCATGCCGATCTTCACCTGGACTGCGTTGATCACCAACATCCTGATCATCGCTGCGTTCCCGATCCTGACCGTAGCGTTGGCGCTGCTGGGTGCCGACCGTTACCTGGGCACGCACTTCTTCACCAACGACGGTGGCGGCAACGCCATGATGTACGTCAACCTGATCTGGATCTGGGGTCATCCGGAGGTCTACATCCTGATCCTGCCGGCGTTCGGCATCTTCTCCGAGTTGATCGCCACCTACAGTCGCAAGCGGTTGTTCGGTTACACCTCGATGGTCTACGCCACCTCGTGCATCGGTGTGCTGTCGTTCGTGGTGTGGTTGCACCACTTTTTCACCATGGGCTCGGGTGCCAACGTCAATGCCTTCTTCGGCATCACGACGATGATCATCTCGATTCCGACCGGCGTGAAGATCTTCAACTGGCTGTTCACCATGTTCCGCGGTCGCGTGCACATGACCTCGCCGGTGCTGTGGACGATCGGCTTCATCATTACCTTCACCATCGGCGGCATGACCGGTGTGATGCTGGCGATTCCGGCCGTGGACTTCGTGCTGCACAACAGCCTGTTCCTGATCGCGCACTTCCATAACGTGATCATCGGCGGCGTGGTGTTCGGTTACCTGGCAGGTCTGACCTACTGGTTCCCGAAGGCGTTCGGCTTCAAGCTCAACGAGAAGATCGGCAAGGCCTCGTTCTGGTGCTGGATCATCGGCTTCTTCGTGGCTTTCATGCCGCTGTACGTGCTCGGCTTCATGGGCATGACCCGTCGCATGAACACCTACAACCATCCCGAGTGGGCGCCGTGGCTGTATGTCGCTGCGGTGGGTGCTGCGATCATCGGCATGGGCATCTTCCTGAATCTGGTGCAGATCGCGTACAGCGTGTGGAAGCGCAAGGAGCACATGGACTACACGGGCGATCCGTGGGATGGCCGTACGCTGGAGTGGGCAACCTCTTCGCCGCCGCCGTTCTACAACTTCGCCGTGCTGCCGCACATCGACGACCGCGATCAGTTCTGGGCCGATAAGCAGAACGGCAAGGGCTGGGTGCGTCCGTCCAAGTACGAAGCCATCCACATGCCGCGTAACACCGGTGCAGGTGTGTATATCGGTGCCTTCAGCGTGCTGATGGGCTTCGGTCTGATCTGGCACATCTGGTGGCTGGCCATCCTCGGCTTGGTGGGCATGATCGGCAGCTTCATCGTGCGCACCTTCGACGACGACATCGATTACTGGGTGCCGGCCGATGAAGTGGAGCGCATCGAAAACGCGCGCTTCGCCCTGCTCGAACAGCAACAGGCGGCGCAGGCCGCGAAGGTGGTATGACCATGGCTTCCTCGACCACGCTTGACCACGCCGCCCACGCGGGCGGCCACGATCACGACCACGAGCATCACGACGGCGGTGGCAACACC
Source organism: Xanthomonas sp. NCPPB 4467 (assembly GCF_041475665.2). NCBI lineage: Bacteria > Pseudomonadati > Pseudomonadota > Gammaproteobacteria > Lysobacterales > Lysobacteraceae > Xanthomonas > Xanthomonas sp. NCPPB 4467. The sequence continues at coordinate 1,611,421 of NZ_CM191260.1, forward strand.
GTCTTCGGGTTCTGGGTCTATCTGATGAGCGACTGCCTGCTGTTTGCCGGTCTGTTCGCCACCTATGCGGTGCTCTCCGGCGCCACGGTGGATGGGCCGACCGCCAAGGAGCTGTTCGATCTGAAGTTCGTGCTGGTGGAAACCTTCCTGCTGTTGTTCAGCAGCTTGAGCTTCGGCTTCGCGATGATCTCTGCGCACAAGCGCAGCATGACCGGCCTGTATGGCTGGCTGGGCGTGACCGCGCTGCTGGGTATCGGCTTTCTGTGCATGGAAGTCTGGGAGTTCAACCACCTGATCCATGAAGGTGCCGGCCCGGGGCGCAGCGCGTTCCTGTCCGCCTTCTTCACCCTGGTCGGAACCCACGGTTTGCACGTGGCGTCGGGCCTGTTGTGGATGGCGGTGCTGGTGATCCAGATCTCCAAGAACGGCCTGACTGCGCGCAACAACACGCGTCTGGCCTGCCTGAGTCTGTTCTGGCACTTCCTGGACATCATCTGGATCGGTGTGTTCACCGTCGTCTATCTGCTGGGAGCGCTGTAATGGCCAATCACCACCACACCGAGACCGCGGCCGATGCGCATGCCGGCGGTTTGAAGTCCTACCTGATCGGCTTCGTCATGGCCGTCATCCTCACCGTCATCCCGTTTGCGATGGTGATGAGCGGGGCGTTCTCCAAGGGCGTCACCATCGTCGTGATCTCGGTCATGGCCGCGGTGCAGATGCTGGTGCACATGGTGTACTTCCTGCATATGGATCGCACGCCCGAGCAGCGCTCCAACGTGCAGGTGGGCCTGTTCTCGCTGCTGATCATCGGCATCGTGATCGTCGGTTCGCTGTGGGTGCTGCACAACATGAATGTCAACATGATGCATTGAGACGGCGCCATGCCGGATCGCGTCATGCTGTTATGAAGAAGGCCGCCAGCGATTGGCGGCTTTTTTTTTGCGCATGAATTTGCCTGCGGCATGACCAATGGCATACGGGGAAGCCGTGGTGGGCGCTTAGCATCGTGGGCTTGCCTGTTCCAGGTCACCTGCGGAGTTGCGATGAAGATGCCCACCCTGTTGTCCGTGTCGCTGCTGGCAGCGCTGTCGTTGCCCGCCGCTGCGCAAACCGCGCCGCCGCAGGACGTGCCGTTCGACGGCACCTTGAAGATCGACGTCGATGCTACCGATCTGGCGCACCGCATCTTCAAGGTCAAGACCACCATGCCGGCAAAGCCCGGCCCGATGACGCTGCTGTATCCGCAGTGGATTCCCGGCAATCATTCGCCCACCGGCCCGATCGACAAGCTGGCCGGTCTGGTGATCAAGGTCGATGGCAAGGTGGTGCCGTGGAAGCGCGACCAGTTCGATGTGTACGCCTTCACCGTGGACGTACCGCAGGGTGCTACCGAGCTGGTGGCCGAGTTCAAGTTCCTCTCGCCGCAGGCCCCTAACCAGGGCCGCGTGATGATGACTCCGGAGATGCTCAACCTGCAGTGGAACACCACGGCGCTGTATCCGGCCGGCGTCTTCGCACGCAACATCAAGGCGCAGGCCAGTGTGACGCTGCCAGCCGGCTGGAGCTATGCCACGGCGCTGGAAACCGACCGCCGCGTCGGCGACACCGTGACCTTCAAGCCGATCGATTTCGACGACCTGGTCGATTCGCCGATGTTCGCCGGCAAGTACTACAAGCGCGTGGAGCTAAGCGCCGGCAAGCAGCCGGTCTACCTCAACGTGTTCGCCGACGAAGCCAAGTCGCTGGAGGCCAAGCCCGAGCAGATCAAGGCGCATGCTTCGCTGGTGCAGCAGATGGACAAGCTTTACGGCGCGCGCCATTTCGATCACTACGAATTCCTGCTGGCGCTGACCAAGAAGTTGGGCGGCATCGGCCTGGAGCACCATCGCTCCAGCGAAAACAGCGGCGTGCCGACTTACTTCACCGAGTGGGACAAGAGCTGGACCGGGCGCGACCTGCTGGCACATGAGTTCAATCATTCCTGGAACGGCAAGTACCGCCGCGGCGCCGATCTGGCCACGCCCAACTTCAACGTGCCGATGGGCGACAGCCTGCTGTGGCTGTACGAGGGCCAGACCCAGTTCTGGGGCGAAGTGATGGCCGCACGTTCGGGCCTGTGGACGCAGGATCAGGCGCGCGAGATGCTGGCCGGCGTGGCGGCAAGCTACGAGCGCGGTCGCCCCGGCATGGCCTGGCGCACGGTGCAGGACACCACCAACGACCCGACCATGTCGATGCGCCGTCCCAAGGCATACCGCAGCTATCAGATGGCCGAAGACTATTATTCCGGCGGCCAGATGATGTGGCTGGAAGTGGACAGCAAGCTGCGCGCGCTGACCAACAACAAGCGCTCCATCGACGATTTCGGCAAGGCGTTCTTCGGCATGAAGAACGGCGATTGGGACGTCAATCCGTACACCTTCGACGACATTGTCGCCACGCTCAACGGCGTGGCCGCCTACGACTGGGCCAGCCTGTTGCGCAGCCGCATGGACGGGCATGGTTCCTTGAACGGCGGCATCGAAGCCAATGGCTGGAAGCTGGTCTACAACGAGGAGCCGAATCTGGCCACCAAGGCCGACGAGAGCGATGACAAGGATGCCAGCCTGACCTATTCGCTTGGACTGTCTTTGAAAGCCTCGGGCGATATCAGCGATGTGTTGTGGGACGGCCCGGCCTTCAACGCCGGCTTGATCGTCGGCAATACGATCGTGGCGGTCAACGGCCGCGCCTTCAGCAGTGAGGTGATCAAGGACGCCATCAAGGCAGCCAAGGGCACCACCGCGCCTATCGAGTTGCTGGTCAAACGCCTGGATCGTTACGACACCGTGCGCATCGATTACCACGGCGGTCTTCTGTATCCGCATCTGGAACGCATCGCCGGCAAGCCTGACCGTTTGAGCGAGCTGTATAAAGCCAAGTAAGTGACTGACGTGCGTGCGTCAGCGTGCATGTCGCCAACGCAGCCGCAGGGTCGACGGACGTCGATCCTGCGGCTTTTTTATGGCTGCAGAATCAGAATTCCCTGATCGCGTGCCGGCCGCGCGATGCAGCGCCGTCGCGCATGCTGAGACCGTCAGCCACTATCCTGTCGCATCAACGACAACAGGCAAGACGACGATGGCGAAGGCGAAGACGGCCTATGTCTGCGGCGAGTGCGGCGCCGAGTACACCAAATGGCAGGGGCAATGCACCGAATGCGGTGTGTGGAATACGCTCAGCGAAATCGTGCTGGAAAGTGCCACCCCTGGCGGTAAGGCCTCGCCGGCGGCGTCGCGTCGCAGTGGTTGGGCCGGCAAGACCGAGGCACCCAAGATCACCGCGCTCAAGGATGTGCAGCAGTCCGAACAGGCGCGCGTGTCCACCGGCATCGGCGAGTTCGATCGCGTGCTGGGCGGTGGCCTGGTCGAAGGTGCGGTGGTGCTGATCGGCGGCGACCCGGGGATCGGCAAGTCGACGCTGCTGTTGCAGGCGCTGGCCAGCATGGCCTCAACGCTGCCGGTGCTGTACGTCACCGGCGAGGAATCGCTGGCGCAGGTAGCCGGCCGCGCGGTGCGGCTGGATCTGCCGCTGGAAGGGCTGAACGCCCTGGCCGAAACCGGCATCGAAAACATCCTGCAGCACGCCAGCGTGGCGCGGCCGAAACTGATCGTGGCCGACTCGGTACAGACCCTGTGGACCGAATCGCTGACCGCAGCGCCTGGGTCGGTCAGCCAGGTGCGCGAGAGCGCGGCGCGGCTGGTGCGCTATGCCAAGGAGACCGGTACGGCCGTGTTCCTGGTCGGGCATGTGACCAAGGAAGGCGGCATCGCTGGCCCGCGCGTGCTCGAGCACATGGTCGATGCGGTGCTGTATTTCGAAGGCGAGAGCGGCAGCCGGTTCCGCCTGTTGCGCGCGTTCAAGAACCGCTTCGGCGCGGTCAACGAGCTGGGCGTGTTCGCGATGGGCGAGAAGGGCCTCAAGGAGGTCTCCAACCCGTCGGCGATCTTCCTGTCTGGCGGCAGCACCCAGCAGCCCGGCAGCTGCGTCATGGTGACCCGCGAAGGCACCCGGCCGCTGATGGTGGAGGTGCAGGCGCTGGTGGATGCCTCGCCACTGTCCAATCCACGCCGGGTGGCGGTGGGATTGGAGCAGAACCGGCTTGCGATGTTGTTGGCGGTGCTGCATCGGCATGGCGGCATCGTGGTGGGCGACCAGGACGTGTTCGTCAACGTGGTCGGCGGCATTCGGGTGCAGGAGACCGCGGCCGATCTGCCGGTGTTGCTGGCGGTGCTGTCCTCGCTGCGCGACCGGCCGTTGTCCGAGAAGACGATTGCCTTTGGCGAAGTCGGGTTGTCCGGCGAGATCCGTCCGGTACCCAATGGCGAGGACCGTCTGAAGGAAGCCGCCACCCATGGCTTCAAGCGCGCGATCGTGCCGCGTGCCAACGCACCTAAGACGGCCAGCATCAAGGGGATGGAGATCATCGCGGTGGAGCGGCTGAGCCAGGCGCTGGAGGCCGCGGCCGACTGAGGCATGCGGGGCAGACTGCTGGCCGAGCTGACCGAGCGCCTGCCCGCAGGTGGAACTGCCCAACTTCGCCATCGCTTAACGGACTCTACCGAAGCGGGCAACCGTTTGTCGGCTGATCGCGGCAATTTGTATTCGAGTGTGAAGAAAACGTTTTCACCAGAGTGCAGCTATGGCACCATGCGCGGCCCGTTGCACTGTGCATCGGATCACAAACACCGCTGACTGCTCGTACTGGAGAACCACGATGGAATGGATGTTGTTGCCGCTCAAGCGTTACGCCGACTTCGAAGGTCGCTCGCGTCGCAAGGAATACTGGATGTTCATGCTGCTGCAGGTGATCGTTCTGGTGGTGCTGGGCATCATGTTTGGTATCGCAGCGGCGGTGATGGGGGGCGAAAACGGCCCCGGTCCGCTGGCATGGGTGGTCGGTGCCATCATGGCGATCTTCGTGTTGGCGCTGATCGTGCCCAGCATTGCCGTGACCGTGCGCCGGCTGCACGACCAGGGCAAGTCGGGCTGGTTCTACCTGATCAGCTTCGTGCCTTACGTCGGCGGGTTTATCGTGCTCGTGTTCATGTGCCTGGAAGGCACGCCGGGCCCGAACCAGTACGGCGAGAGCCCGAAGCAGTAATCGCTTCGCACAAAGTGGATTGAACGATGGCGCAGGGCTTTCCTGCGCCATCGTCGTTTAGGTGGTTTGGAGCGGCTGGCAACGCGTCGCGTGCGCTCGTGAGGTGTGCATAGACCTCACGCCGGGGCCGCATTGCAAGCGCGCTATCTCACGATTTCGCTTGCAGCCAGCCCAGGGCGAGCCATCTGGCGCGTGGCAGATCGAGCACTTCGCATCCCAGCATGGACATGCAACGTGTCGCATCTGCATCAAGCCGGCTCCTGCCTGGCGACGACGCAGGCGTTCTGTTGGCAGCTCTTGGTTTCTGCAGCGGGCGAGATGCTCCGGTGCAGCGCCTCATCGCAATCGGTTGTAAGGGTGCCTGTGTCAGGCGTCTGTTGCTCATGCAACTGGGGCGAAAAGCATTCTAAAGATCGCAAGTTGCTTCGACCGGCTGTTTGCCAACTTGGCGGAGTGCATGAAAAGTGGACCGGTCTGGATTTACTATTCGCAGCCTGAGCTGCAGCCGATCCCCACTTTAGTTGATTCAACTTGGTTAAGTTGAACTAAATAGTTCGATAATGGACTTAATTGGGTGATTCAAACGCGCTGAAACCGGCAAGTGGCGGGCGCATGGCGCCATGGCAAGCCGGCGCAGGCCGCTAGCGTCACGATCGGCAACGCACTTACTTCGATAAGTGCATTGCTCTGGATTAGATCACTGCCCAATCATCGCTCAGCAAGCGGCCGCGTGGTTTCCGGCGCTGGGACTTGCGCTTTTGCCCAGCGTCAGCGGGTCCTTGTTCTGTAACGCAAGCTCCAGCTTGTAGCCATGCGAATACACGGTTCTGATGCGGACCACTCCGCTGTGGTTGCACAGCTGCAATTTTTTGCGCAGCTTGTAGATGTGCTGCTCCATGGTGCGGTCGGTGAACTCGGTGTGGCTGCCCCAGACCGCCTTGGCAAGCTGGCAGCGGCGGAAACAGACGCCGGGGCTAGAAAACAGCAGCCAGGCAATCGAGAACTCGCGTGCGGTGAGCACGATCGGCTTGCCGTGCAGGTAAACCGTGTTTTCTTCGCGGATCAGCTGGTACGGGCCGACGGTGAGGTGTTGCGATTCCTGGCAGGTCTCGGCGGCGGGAGAGATCGCCAATGCCGCCCGCACCTGCAGTTCGCAAGAGTTGAATGGTAGCGCTAGCACTTCCTGCGCACCCGCTTGGTACCAGGCCAGGATGTCGTCGGGGCAGTCGAACCGCCCCAGCACGATCAGCGGTGTGGGATGGCCACTGTGGCAGCGATGCCAGGCCAGGACCGAGCTATCGTCCGAAGCGACGCAGCTTGCATCGAATATCAGCAGGTCGCATGGCGAATGCCGCAAGCAGCGCAACAGCTCCAACTCATCGGAAAACACCGCCAATTGCGGTGCCAACGAGGCCAGGCTCGCGTTGACCTGCGATGTCAGACGGGCGTCCTGGGTCAACAGGAACGCCGACCCATGCTTGCCGGGAGAGGAGGCGGGCATCATCCGGCCTTCCCATGACGGCACACGTACCAGTCGTGTGTGGGATGCCGGTGACGGGCGGCAGGCGCCGCTACAAAATCCACAGATAGAGATAAGTGCATTGCCATACCATCCGGCTGCGAAGGGGGGGGAGGGTCTGACCGAGGTCGGACGAATGGTATGTACCATTCCCGCGGTAGAAAGTTTCATTGCCGCGTACTTTTCTTCGGGTTTGGGTCCGCGCGCTTTAACTTGCGCTCATCTACACGTCACCGAGCTCTTACGCATTGGGTATGTGGGTGTGCGTATCTACGCATATGCAGACAGCGTGCCTGGACATGTTTGTTGGCGCGGTGCGCGGAAATTGGTTGGAAAGGTCTAGACCAAGGTATTGCGATTACGGCGAGCGCTGCGCTCGCAGGGAATAGGTCCAGCGAGCAGGTAACACGAAAGTTACTTTGGTTATGAGTCGGGCGTGTGCGCAGCAGCGTGGCCACGGTCGGTCCATCGTGCTGACCGCAATTGAGCCAAATACCCCAAAATCTGCGTTCAGGCCGTGCGTTGGCAGACGTTGCCTGAAGACGCCGCGCTTGCCTGGTGATGCCGCAACCGCAACCAGCGTCCAGACGGTGGGGAATGTCTATCGCTGGACACTGCATGCGCTGTGCAAAATGGAATGCCGCATATGCAAAACGCACGGCGGAAGTATTGGAAGACAGAGTGAGATTTTTTGATTTTTGCGGTGCTCGCAGGTGGGAAATTCCATTGGATCCGCTGCATACAATCGTTTGCGCCAGCGAGACCGGCGCATGTTTGTTTTTGCTCGCCCCCCTCAGAGAGAGCCCGGCATGATCCTTTCAACCTACTTCGCAGCGATTTCTGCGTTGTCTTACGCAGATCGTCTTCCTACCTATACAAGCAGGATGCTGGTTGGTGCCTGGCCGCAAGGTCTGCAACATCTTCAACAACGCCGTGATGGCCAGGCAACGCCCGACGGCCCCGACGATGAGGTCAGCCTGCTGGGAGCCAGCGGCGATGCCTTGTTGATTCTCGAATACCAGGAAGAGGCCGAAGACGCCTACCGCCAAGCATTGAAGGCAATGCGCGGCCATCAGCGGCAGCTGCGGCTGCTCTCGTGCCGCAATACTGCCTGGTTGATGCTGAGCCAGCGGCGTTTGAGCGCGGCGCTGAACTGCTTTGCGCAGCTTGCGATGGACCGCGACACACCGGCCTGCCTGTGTGGCGAAGGTCTGCTAGGCAAGGCGCTGACCCACTTCCACCTCGGCCAGAGCACCTTGGCCCTGCAGACGCTGGAACGTGCGCGTGAGGCGCTGTCCGAGCTGGAAACCGGTGCGTCCGACTGGTTGCGCATCGCCACCGCGCTGCGTCTGGACATGATTGCCCAGCTGCGTATCCGTCGCGCCGACCGCATGAGCGACCATGTGTTCTGGCAGGCCACGCTGCGCCAGGAAGATGCGGCGCATGCCTTCGAGCCCAGCGAGCTGCGTGCCTGCATCGCCGATCTGGCCGAAAGCATGCCGGTGCTGGCACAGCGGATGCGGCATGTCCGCAACCTGCTGCGGATCGCTGGTGGCGATACTTTTGGGTTCGACGCGCAGATCGATGCGCTGCCGGCCGCGGCAACCGGTTGCCCGCCCTGCGCGCGCCAGGATGCGCAGGTGGAGCTGGCGCTGGCCGCACTGGCAGTTGGCCGCGCCGATCTGGCCGAGCGTGCCCTGGCCGGTGCCGGCCGTCACCATGCGCCGCGCTGGAACCTGGAGTTCGAGTACTGCCAGGCCAAGATCAGCCAGGCGCTAGGCCGGACCGAACAGGCCCTGCTGCTGTACAACCGCTACGCGCTGGGCGCGGTGCAATGCCTGCGCAGCGAAGTGCAGGCGCCACGCCTGCTGGAAAGCGGCACCCCGGCGCACGTCAGCGACGATATCTCCGCGCGCCTGCCGGCCAAGTACCGCCGTGCCTACGGTTACATGATCACCAACGCGCACCGCTCGGACCTGTCGATCAACGAAGTAGCCGCCCAGATCGGAGTGACCGGGCGCGCGTTGCAGCAGGCATTCAAGTCGGCCACCGGGCTGTCCCCGACCCAGGTGCTGCGGCGTTACCGCATGCAGAGCATCCGCGACGAGTTGTTGGCCGAAGGCGGTTGCGGCAGCGTGTTGCAGGCGGCTAGCCGTTGGGGCGTTGGCAGCCGTTCAGCGCTGGCCAAAGGCTACCGCCAGCATTTCAATGAGGCACCGATGGAGACCCTGCAACGCTAGTCCACAGCGCCACGCCCCGGCATGCACGCCGGGCCGTGGCGCATCGTTTCCAACGGCCCGATTCAGGCGCAGTCCGCCGTAGGAACGCAGCTGTACGCACGCTGGAGCAGAAGCCGAAGTGAGACGTGCGTCCAGGAAGGCTTGCGGCTATCCTTGCTGGCTCGCACTGCCACCCAGGAGGCGCGTCCGAGGATGGGCGTGGCCGCCAAGGAAACGACGACGATCATGCAAGATCACATCTCCGAGGCGACGGACGCCTCACAGATCCGCCGCGCCGGCGTCGATCTCAATGGACTGATGTCCGTTCTCAGCAAACACTTATACTCCACACCAGTGGTCGCGCTGCGCGAGCTGGTGCAGAACGCGCACGACTCTATCCTGCGGCGCCGCTTGGAACAGCCCGATTGGCAAGGCGAATCGCGCATCCATGTGCATGGCGATCCGGCCCAGGGCATCGTGCGCATCACCGATACCGGTGCCGGGCTCACCCAGCAGGAAATCCACGATTTTCTGGCCACCGTGGGCGTGGGTTACACCCGTGGGCTGCGTCAGGGTGGGCACGAAGACAGCGGCCTGATCGGGATGTTCGGGTTGGGTTTTTTGTCGGCCTTCGTGCTGGCGCGGCGCGTTACCGTGCGCACCACCTCGTACCAGAACCCGACGTTGGGCCATTGCTACATCTCCAGCAATGCCGAGCACTACACGGTCAGCCCGATCCCGGCGCGCGCGCAGGTGGGCACCGAGGTGGTGCTGGAACTGCACGACCAGTATCTGGCACTGGCGCATGACGCGCGCCTGCACGAGATCCTGTCGCGCTACTGCGCGTTGTTGCGCGAGCCGATCTGGGTCGGTGCCGATGCGCAGCCGATCAATCCAGAGCCGCCACCGTGGCGCATGGACGATGCGGTACCGTTGCATCCGGTGCAGGCATGGCGTCGGCAACGCGAGTTTGCGGCGCGCTTCGAACGCAATTTCGAGCCGCTGTGCTGCATGCCGGTACGCGCCGCCGACGGCAGCGATGCGGTCGGCCTGTTGTGGGTGCAGGACGGCGCCACCTACGGCACCAGCGATAACCGCAATCTGTCGGTGTTCCTGCGTGGCATGTTGCTGGACGACAATGCGCGCGAATTGCTGCCGCCATGGGCCGGTTTCATCGGCGGGGTGATCGAATCCAACCGTTTGACGCCGACCGCGAGCCGCGAGGATCTGCAGCGCGATGCGGTGTATAGCTCGGTGCAGCACGCCTTGTCCGAAGCCCTGGTGCAGGGCCTGGCGGAGGTGGCGCGGCAACAGCCCGAAGCCTGGCGTCGCATCCTGTTGCGGCATAACGAGGCCTTGCTGGGTGCGGCGCTGTGCGATGAGCGCTTGTTTGACCTGCTACTGGAACATGTGCGCGTGCCGACCTCGCAAGGCGACCTGCCGGCGCAGCAGCTACCGGCACGTGGCGCGGTGCACGTGATCCTGGACAGCGACAGCGGTTTCGAGGAAATGCTGTTCCGTGCGATGGGCGTGCCGGTGGCGTACGGAAACCGCTACGCGGTAGTGCCGTTTCTGCGTCGCTGGGCGCAGGCCAAGGGCGTGCGCCTGGTCGAGCTGGGCACCGAGCATGGCAACCGCCAGTTGTTCCATCTCGATACGTTGCCGGCCGACGAACTGGCGTGGCTGGAACAGCATCTGGGCGATGGCGAGGCATTGGTTCCGGCGCGTTTCAGCCCCGAAGAGCTACCGCTGGTGTTGGTGCCCGACCGCGAGGCGGAACTCAAACGCCGGCTGGAGCAGGACGAAAACGACAAGCGTGTGTCCACTGCAGCGCTACGGCTGGCGCGGCAGTTCACCGCGCGGATCGAAGCGCGTCAAACCCAGCGGCTGTATCTCAATCTCGACAATCCTGCGCTGCAGGAATTGCTGGCCGCACAGCGTGCCGGCAACCCGCAGGCCGCGGTCGCCGCACGCTTGCTGCGCTCGCTCAAGGTGATCGTGTCTGCACAAGGACGCGCGCAGCCGCAGACCGGCGGCGCCGAATCGGGCGGTTCGGATCTCAATAAGGCGTTCGGCGATTTTGCCGATGCCGTGACCCAATTGCTGGCGCGCTGAGCGCTGCATACGAGGAACAACGCAATGGAAATCTGGAACTGGGTGGAGAAGCTGCAGGATGATCTGGGCGAAGCCGGGCAGCCGCAAAATGCGCAGCTGCTGACGCGCCTGACCGACCATATCTGCGATCTGCAGATCGAGCGTGCCGAAGCGCTGTTGCCCGAGGCGCGTGCGCTGGGCAAGACGCTGGCCAACCCCTGGCTGGAAGTGTTTGTCGGCCATTGGGAAATGCGCAACCGGGTCGGCAATCTGTGCGAAGGCGAGCGCGCGCTGGGCGATGCGGTGGCGCTGTTCGAGCGCGCGCATCGCGCCGATGCGGTGGAGTGCCCGCAATCGGTGTGTGTCACCCAGGATCTGGCGGCCTGCTACGCCAACATCGATGGCCCGGGCTGGGTGCAAGAGCGCATCGAAGTCTGCGATGAAACCCTGGGCCGCATCGACCCGAGTTGGTCGTGCTACCAGTGCCTGAGCTGCGAAAAAGCCGATGCCTTGCTCGACGATGGCCGTGGCGATGCGGCGCTGAGCTATCTGGAGCAGCAGTCGCAGACCATCGTGGCGCACGGCGGCCAGATCTACGACGGCGTGCCGGACATGCGGATCTCGATCCTGCTGTCGTTGGGACGCGCAGCCGATGCCCTGGCGCTGATCGAACAGCGCGAAGTCGAGGCCGCGCGCGAGGGCGCGGAGTGGGCCAACTGCAGTCAACCGCGTCGCCTGCAGAAGGCGCGTGCGCTGGCGCTGTTGCAGCGCGATGAAGAAGCCATGGATGCATTGCTGCCGTGGCGCGAAGTGGCGCCACGCTATCGCCTGCATTGGTTGCGCGCGGTGGCGGTGCTGGCCTCGCGCACGCCCGAGCGCAACACCTGGGACCTGGGCAGCCGCCTGCAGGTGATGTTGGATCATTACGCGCAGGTCGGTGCGCATCGCATCCTGATCGAGGCCGCCGAACTCGCGATCGATCTGGCGCTGCAGCGCGGTGCGGTATGGACCGCACGCCGGCATCTGATGCTTGCGCGTGCGCATGTGCCCAAGTTGCGGCAGGACCGTGGCGCTACCCAAGCGTTGGATGGCTGGGCTGCGCGCATCGCATCCGCATCGGCGGGCGAAGATGCACCGGTGCCGGCCGCGCAATTGCTGGAATGGTTGAACGCGCAGGGCGACGATGCGGTGCGCAATCCCGAGCGCGAAGCGCAATGGTTGCTGCAGGCGGTGGCCGAGCTGCCGGACGATGCCGAGCTGGTCGATACCGCGGCATCCGCATTGAGCGCCTGCGCCGCAGACGAGCAAGCGATTGCGCTGCTGTGGGCGTTCGTGGAGCGGCATGCCGACCGCGAAACCAGCCCCACCTTCCGCCTGATGAATCTGTTGCTGGGCCGTGGCGATGACGCCGGTGTACGCCGTCTGGCGTTGCTGTATCGGCCGCAGGTACCGGTGGTGGCGTTGTGGTGCGAGGCCCAGCTTGCGCAGCGGTTGGCCGATTGGCCGGCGCTGGAACAGGCATGCACGGCGCTGCTGGAGCTGTCGCCCGGCTCGCATGGTGCGCGCGGGCTGCTGGCGCGCATGTACCTCAATACAGGCCGTTTTGCCGAGGCGGCCGATGTCTACCGCCAACTGATCGCGCTGATGGACGAGCCGCGTTCGGCGCATTGGGACCATATGACCGCCGCCAGTGCCGCGCAGGATTGGGATGCCGTGCGTACCTCTGCTGCCGCGATCGGCATGGAGTTGAGCAGCACCAGTGGCGTTGTCGAAGAAGACTGGGGTTGGGTGATCGTACGGTGTGTAGACGACGGCGAAGTGGCCGAGTACTACGCACGCCGCACCGGTCCGGTGACCGCGCGCATCATCGAAAACGCACCGGCCCATCGCCGTCAGCATGTGGGCGACTGGGTGGTGTTCGATGCGGACCTGTTGTATCCGGCACCGGAGGACGAGGCCGAGCGCGCGCGCTTCGTGCCGACCTATGCGCAGGTGCATGTGCTGCAAACCGGCGGCTATGGCAGCAGCTGGCTGGTGGACGGCGTGCACCCCGGCGACGAGGTGATCGAGGCGATGCGCACGGATATGGAGACACGCGGCTGGAAGATGTGGCTGCATAGTCGCGACGACTATCGCGTGGTCGACCCGGATCATCCGGATGCGTTCGACCCGGAGGATGCAACGTCCGGACTGCCGGGCGTGCTGTTCACCGTGGCGCTTCCGGAGAACGTCGCGCCGCAGGAACTGCATCGCGTGCTGCGATGTACGACTTCGCGCTGGTCGCATCCGATGTGCTGGCTGCGGCTGGCCGAAGCCTGCGAGCAGGACACCCGCCCGCATCTGGAAGCGGTTGAGCGTTACGGGCTTTAAGGCGGCGTGACGCCGCAGGGATTGGGAATTCGGGATCGGCGTGCTGTGTTGCACGCCGTCCGTACCGTCGGCGGGGACGTGCGAAGGTGCGTTGATTGCCGCGCGTGCAACGATTGCAGTGGGGTGGGGCACATCGTTCGTCTGAGCAATACGTTGCCGCGTTCGCGGCAACGCAGTCCGTGTTCGATCAGCTGCGGTTGCCTTGGCGTTCCAGCCAATGCGCGGATGATGGCGGCAGCTTGCTGAAGCCCGCGCTGCGCTCCACAGGCCCACGCCTATGCGTTTGATTCACGCGAAGGCGAGTGTCTTCGATCGCACCGCAATGGCGCCAGGCGCGCTTTTCAGGCGCGTGCGCTCACCCGCATGACCTGTGCGACAACGCAGCGGGCGCTGCAATGCTGCGACATGCAGCTTCTGAGCAGCCGGCACGAGTCCTTGCTCAGATACACGCACCCGTAACCACTGACGCACGCGTACTTGCCGCCTGCGGATGTTCGATACCAAACAGCCCACTGCCTGCAGCTGGCCCCCAATCCCGATCGCCAATCCCAACGACGTGTCCCGGCGCACGTTCGGTACTTGCGCGGCAATGTCAAACTGCAGGCGGTAGCGTCCTCTGACCGCTACAGGTTTGGTTGCTGGTTGCCGAAACTGAATTGCTTTACTCTGCTGCGCATCGGCGTAGGGCGCGCGCCGCGCCGCCCAAGGCGCAGTCCAGCCCGCATGCCAGCTTCTCTTCTTATCTTCTTTGGCGGGTGATCTCATGGTGGCATTGCAGCAGCGCTCGATCGACGCGATCCGTGGCCAGGAAGCCGCGTTGTTGGCTGCGTGGTTGGGCTCAGGCCTCGGCAACGATGCGCGCATTTCTACGCAGGATCTGCAGGCCCAGGGCGCGGACTTCCTGCGGTTGCTGGCCGCCGCGTTGAAGGACGATGGCAGCAGTCTGGAGAGCGCCGAGTGGAGCGAGGTGCGTCGCTTCCTGGAGAACCTGTCGCGCGACCGCGCCACCCGCGGCTTCGATTCCCAGGAAACCGCCAACTTCATTTTTTCGCTCAAGCGCGTGTTGTTCGAGCTGGTGCAGCGCGAATACGCCAATACTCCGGAAGACCTCGCACAGCAGCTTTGGGCGCTGTCCGAACTGCTGGACCGCCTGGGCCTGTATACCGTCAAGGCATTTCAGAAGACCCGCGAAGACATCATCGCGCGCCAGCAGGAAGAGATGCTCGAGCTGTCCACCCCGGTGGTCAAATTATGGGAAGGCGTGTTGGCGCTGCCGATGATCGGCACGCTGGATTCGCAGCGCACCCAGGTGGTGATGGAATCGCTGCTGCAGCGCATTGTCGATACCGGCTCGGAGATCGCCATCATCGACATCACCGGCGTGCCCACCGTGGACACGCTGGTCGCGCAGCATTTGCTCAAGACCGTCACCGCGATCCGGCTGATGGGCGCCGACGCCATCATCAGCGGCGTGCGCCCGCAGATTGCGCAGACCATCGTGCATCTGGGGCTGGATCTGCAGGGTATCGTGACCAAGGCCAATCTGGCCGATGCGTTGGCACTGGCGCTCAAGCGCACCGGCGTGATCGTGAGCAAGGCGCTCTGACATGGAGCGCATCCCGATCCTGCGGATGGGCAATCTGTTGCTGGTCACCATCCAGGTGGACATGCACGACCAGCTCGCGCTGCAGCTACAGGAAGATCTGTCGGAAAAGATCAGCCTCACCTCCGCGCGTGGTGTGCTGATCGACATCTCCGCACTGGATATCGTCGACTCGTTCATCGGCCGCATGATCAGCACCATCTCCGGGCTGGCGACGCTGATGGGCGCCCGCACCGTGGTGGTGGGCATGCAACCGGCGGTGGCGATCACCCTGGTGGAACTGGGGCTGACCTTGCCGTCGGTGCGCACGGCGCTCGATGTCGAACGCGGCATGCGGCTGTTGCAGCAACCCGACCCCGCATCATGACCACCGGCTCGCAACCGGTCCGCACCGAGCAGGACGTGGTGCTGGCGCGTCAGACGGTGCGCAAGCTGGTGGTGCAATGCGGCCTGCGCCTGGTCGACCAGACCAAGCTGGTCACCGCCGCCAGCGAGCTGGCGCGCAACACCGTGATCTACGGTGGTGGTGGCGACATGGACTGGGCGCTGGTGGAAAGCGGCATCCGCAAGGGCGTGCAGCTGACCTTCCGCGACGAAGGCCCGGGCATCCCCAATCTGGATCTGGCACTCACCGACGGCTGGACCTCCGGCAGCGGGTTGGGGCTGGGCCTGTCCGGCAGCCGGCGGCTGGTGGACGACTTTGTGCTGGACACTGCGGCCGGCAAGGGCACGCGCATTACCATCACCAAATGGAAGTGAATGTTGCCGGTGCACTTACCCAGGTCATCCGCGTCGAAGAAGTGACACAGGTGGGGCAGGTGCGCCGCGATGCGGTGGCGCTTGCGCAAGCCAGTGGCTTCGACGAAGGCGCCTGCGGCCGCGTTGCGCTGGTCGCGACCGAGCTGTGTACCAATCTGCTCAACCACGCTGGCGGCGGGCAGATCCAGCTGTGCAGCGTGGCCGGTCGCCACGGCATCGGCGTGGAGCTGTGTGCGCTCGATCACGGCCCGGGCTTCGTGCTCGCCGATTGCCTGCCTGATGGCTATTCCACCGGCAGCACGCCCGGCAATGGCTTGGGCGCGGTGCGGCGGCATGCGGCGCTGCTGGATGCCTATTCGGACCGCACCGGTGCGGTGGTGCTGGCGCGCGTCTATGCCGATGCAAACACCACGCCCGATCTGCCGTATGGCGCCATCCGGCTGCCGCTGCATAGCGAAGTGGTGTGCGGCGATGCCTGGCATCTGGCGATCGATACGCAGCACGTCACCGTCACCCTGATCGATGGGCTGGGCCACGGTCCGGGCGCGGCCGATGCCGCCGATGCCGGCACCCGCATTGCCGCCACTACCAGTGGCGAACCCGACGCACGTCTCGCGCTGCTGCATGCCGGCATGACCGGCAGCCGTGGCGGCGCGACCGCGGTGATGCAGTTCGACGCCAGCAGCGGGCAGGTGCGCTTTGCCGGCGTCGGCAACATCGCCGCAGCCTTGTGCGACGGCGATGGTGTGCGCGGCATGCCCTCGCATCCGGGCATCGTCGGCGTGCAGTTTCGTAGCGCCAGGCCGTTCGATTTTCCGCAGGCCGCAGGCAAACTGTTGGTCATGCACAGCGACGGCCTGCAGACGCGCTGGAACCTGCGCGATCACGCCGGGCTGTTGTCGCGCCATCCACGCATCATTGCGGCGGTGCTGCTACGCGATTACGCGCGCGGCCGCGACGATGCGTGCGTTTTCGTCATGCGCCTGGGAGGCATGCAATGAACGCATCCGATGCAGGGCCGGGCAGCGCTTCGATGACCGAACTTGCGACCCTGCGCGAGCAGAACCAGGCGCTGCGCGAGGAACTGGAAGAAACCAACCAGGGCGTGCTGGCGTTGTATGCCGAGCTCGACCAGCAGGCCGAACAGCTGCGCGAGGTGTCCGAGCTCAAGAGCCGCTTCCTGTCGTACATGAGTCATGAGTTCCGCACCCCGTTGGGCTCGATCCTGAGCATCACCCGGCTGCTGGAAGACGGCATGGACGGGCCGCTCAACGACGAGCAACTCAAGCAGGTGCGCTTTGTCAGCGCGTCGGCACGCGAACTCACCGACATGGTCGACGACCTGCTGGATCTAGCCAAGATCGAAGCCGGGCGGGTGACCATTTCGCCGGGCTGGTTCGACTTGATGGACCTGTTCGCAGCGTTGCGAGGCATGTTTCGCCCGCTGACCGATGTGGGCACCACCACGCTGATCTTCGAAGATCCGCCGGTGCTGCCGATGCTCTACACCGACGACAAGAAACTGGCGCAGATCCTGCGCAACTTCATTTCCAATGCGCTCAAATTCACCCCGCACGGCCACGTGCGCGTGCTGGCGCAGATGGAAGGCGACGACCACGTGCGCTTCAGCGTGCAGGACACCGGTATCGGCATCGCGCCCGAGCTTCACGACGCCTTGTTCGAGGATTTTGTACAGGTGGACTCGCCGCTACAGAAGCGCCTGACCGGCACCGGACTGGGGTTGGCGATCTGCAAGCGGTTTGCCGAATTGCTTGGCGGACGGGTGGGCATCAACAGCGTGGTCGGGCAGGGTTCGGAATTTTTCGTGGTCCTGCCGGTGACGTTGGCAGCGGAGAAGGCACTTGAGCAGTAAGCAGCACATTCTGGTCGTCGACGACAACGCGGTGACGCGCTATTCGGTGCGGCGCGTGCTCGAGCATCACCGCTTTGTGGTCGAAGAAGCCGGCACCGGCACCGAAGGCCTGAACAAGCTGGCGATGCAGACCTTTGCCGGTGTGGTGCTGGACGTCAATCTGCCGGACATGAGCGGCTTCGACATCGTGCGTAGCCTGCGTGCCGAGCCGCGCACCGCGTTGTTGCCGGTGGTACACGTGTCTGCCGCATCGATCGCCACCGGCGACATGATCACCGGTCTGGATGCCGGCGCCGATGCGTACCTGATCCATCCGGTCGACCCCAATGTGCTGGTCGCCACGCTGCGCACGCTGTTGCGCGCGCGCAATGCCGAAGACGCGTTGCGGGTCAGCGAGGCCCGCTTCCGCGAGATCTTCGAGCACATCAGCGCGCCGATCGCCGTGGTCGATGCCGCGCTGCACACCCATGAACGCAACGCGGCGTTTCAGCGCCTGATCGGCGACGCCACGCCGGGTGATGCAATCCACGCTGCGGGGCTGGATCAAACGGCTACCGTGCAGGCGCTGACCAGCGCATTGGGGCAGCGCGAGCGCTGGAGCGGCATGCTGTCGATCCTGCGCGATGGCAAGCTGTGTGAGACCGAATGGCGGGTGTCGCCGTACCGCGAGCCGGATCTGGGCCTGCTGATGGTGGAAGACGTCACCGAGCGGCGCGAGCGCGAGCGCGAGCAGCGCCAGGAGCTGGATACCGCCACCACCGAACTGGCGCACCAGATCGCCGAACGCCAGCGCACCGAAATCCAGCTGTTGCAGGCGCAAAAGATGGAAGCGCTGGGTAAGCTCACCGGCGGCATCGCGCACGATTTCAATAACCTGTTGACCAGCATCATTTCCGGCCTGGACATGATCCAGCTGGCAGTGGAATCCAACCGGATCGAGCGCGTGCCGCGTCTGGCCGAGATTGCCACCGGTTCTGCGCATCGTGCTGCAGCGCTGACCCAGCGCATGCTCGCCTTTGCGCGCAAGCAATCGCTGGATGCGCAGCCATTCGACGTCAATCTGCGCGTGCGTTCGCTGGAAGACATGCTGCAACGCTCGATCGGCGAGAACATCGCCCTGGAGCTGGAACTTGCCGATGCCTCGCTGGTGGCCATTGCCGATGCCAACCAGCTCGAGAACGTGGTGCTCAATCTGGTGATCAACGCCCGCGATGCATTGCGCGGGCAGGGCACCATCCGCGTGCAGACCGCCGCCTACGTTGCGCACAACGATCCGGAACTGGACGATGGCGAGTACGTGGCAGTCAACGTGATCGACAATGGCAGCGGCATCGAGCCGGCCATCCTCAACCAGGTGTTCGAGCCGTTTTTCACCACCAAACCCATCGGCGAAGGCACCGGCCTGGGCTTGTCGATGACCTATGGCTTTGCGCGCCAATCCGGCGGTACTGCGCGTATCACCAGTGCGATCGGCCAGGGCACCACGGTGGCGTTGTTGCTGCCGCGGGGGCTTTCGGCAAGCGCGTTGCCGTCGCCAGCGGCGCCGACCACGCCACGGGCGCGTAACGCGCGCATTTTGTTGGTGGACGATACCGACGTGGTGCGCATGATGGTGAGCGAAGTGCTCAGCGACGCCGGCTATGAGGTGATCGAAGCCGAAGATGCCATTGGCGCGTTGGAGCAATTACGCACCGATGTGCAGATCGATCTGCTGGTGTCCGACGTCGGCCTGCCGGGCATGAACGGGCGCGACATGGCCGACGTGGCGCGCACGCTGCGTCCGGGGCTGCCGATTCTGTTCATCACCGGCTACGCAGAAAACGCGATCACGCGGCAGGAGTTCCTGGCCGACGGCATGGCCTTGCTGCCCAAGCCCTTCAGCCTCAACGATCTGCTCAATACGGTGGGGCAGATGCTCGACAGCAGCGTGCTGGGGCGCGCGTAACGCCTGTTGATTCGCGTACGGGTGGATGCGATGCGTCTACGGAGACAGAGACGGCGACGCTGCGGCACGACGCTGCTGTTGCGGCACTTGATGCGATAAATCGCATCCGCAGTAACGCGTTCGATCAGGCCTGCGCCAGGCGCAGACACCGCAAACAATAGTGCGCGCCGGTTTTCGCGTGCACTGCATGGGGCTGATTGCGCGGCAGTGCGGTGTACGTGTGTCGGCACTCAACGCGAATACGCGTACGGCCCGAACGTGGCGCCCAGAAAGCCGCCGGCCGTCTCGGTGCTGAGCAGTGTGGCGTCGCCCTGTTCGAGCAGCGTCTGCCACTGGCCGCTGCCCACTGCGTAATCCACATGCACCCGCGCGCCATCCAGCGCAAAGCGCAGCTGCACCGGTTGCGTTGCATCGGGCAGCGGTGCACGTGCCAGCACGGTGCCGATGCTTGGGTCCTGCAGGCCGGCGCGGCGATATAGCACCACCGACGCGCCGGCTTCATCGCGCACCAGCATGGCTGCCAAAAAGTGGCTTTCCTTGGCCACCAGCGCAAGGCCGGCCTGTTCGCCGGCCGCCAGCGCGCTGCCATCGACACTGGCCGCCAGCGTGGCGTGGTGATGTTGCAGGCGATGGCCCAGATACGCAGGTTGGCCGCGGCCGATGTCGCCCAGCGCGACCTGCGACGGGGTGATGCGCAACCCCTGCGGGCCGGGCAGGTACCACGGTTGGGTGGGCGGGTGGATGGTCATCCATTGCATCGGCACGCGCGCTTCCCGGAAGCGCTCGCTCCATTGCATCGGGCCGCTGGTGGGCAGGGTCTGGGTGCCGGCTGGCAATGCCGGGCGCGAGGCCACCGGCGGCACAGCGCTGCCATGCGGCACTACCTGCGGCCAGCCGTCGCGCCATTGCACCGGCAACAAGAAGGTTTCGCGGCCAAGCGCGTAGTGGTTGCCCTGATACGGACGGGTGCCCAGGAACACCGCCCACCAGCTGCCGTCCTTGAGCTCGACGAACTGCGCGTGCCCGGTGGAGGTGATCGGTGCGCTGCGGCTCGGGTCCAGGTCGCGCTGGGTCAGCACCGGATTGCCGCTCCAGGGCTCGTAGGGGCCGGTGATCTGGCGGCTTCGGTAGATCATCTGCGCATGCTGCTCGCCGGTGCCGCCTTCGGCCGCGGTGAGGTAGTAATAGCCATCGCGGCGGAACAGATGCGGGCCCTCGATGTGCTCGGGATTGGTGGCCGGTTGAAAGCCCGAATCCACGATCGCCTGACGGGTGCCGACCAACTTCATGCGGGTCAGGTCCAGCTGCTGCAGCCAGATGGCACGGTGTCCGTCGTAGCGCAGTTTGCCGGCGGGCACATCGTTGTTGACCAGCCAGGCGCTGCCGTCGTCATCGAAGAACAGCGACGGGTCGATGCCCTTGGCGTCGAGCCAGATGGGGCTGGACCACGGCCCGGCCGGATCGGTGGCGGTGATCAGAAAGTTGCCGCCATCGCAGTAAAAACAGGTGTTGGCGATGTAGAAGGTGCCGTCGTGGTGGCTGATGCTGGCGGCGAACAGGCCACGGGTCAGTTCGTCGCGGCCGTAGTCGATCTGGTCGGCGCGATCGATCGCGTTGCCGATCTGGTTCCAGTGCACCAGGTCGCTGCTCTTGAACACGGGCAGGCCGGGAAAATAGCCGAACGTGGAATTGACCAGATAAAAGTCGTCGCCGACCCTGATCGCGGACGGGTCCGGATAAAACCCGGCCACTACCGGATTGCGGTACTGCGCCTCGGTCGGCAACGGGCCGCCGTCATCGCCCTGGTAATCCACCTGAGTGATCAGTGCGCTGCCGGCGTAGGCCAGCTGACAACTCATGGCGGCCATCAGGCCCAGCATCCATCCGATTGGTTTCACGACAGTTTCCCCGATGCGCGCCACTGGCGTAGCGCCAGCTTCGCGGCAGCATGACAGCTCGCCGCCGGGCAGGGCATGACGTTTTGCCATGCCGCACGTGAGTGGCGGCATGGCTGTGCGCAATGTGGCCGGTGGGCGCTGATCGGTGCGCCTGCCACTTCGCTGCAACATTGCTGACATATCGTGCGCGCGGCGCCATGCGGCGCCTCCTTCTGGCAGACCCATGCCGAACGGACTCATCTTCGTGTCGTTACCCAAGGATCAACCCGCATGTCGTTGTACTCGTCTGTCTCTCCGTCGCTGAGGTCCGTTGTTGCGCATCTGGATGCGCGTGCACCGCAACGTACGCCGCTGGCACGCGCCTGCGCCGGTCTGCTGCTCGCCTCGATGGCCGCTGCCGCATCGGCCCAGCAAGCGCCGGCCAGCCAGGGCGAGGGCAGCCCCACCGCGCTGGACGCGGTCACCGTCACTGCCGAGCACCGCGAGCAGAACCTGCAGGAGGTGCCGGTGTCGGTGGGCGTGGTGCAGGGCGCGGCGATGCGCGAGTACACCGCCGGCGGCGACGACACCTTGCTGGCACTGTCCGGCCGCGTGCCGGGCTTCTACGCCGAGACCACGACCGGGCGCATCTTCCCGCGCTTCTATATTCGTGGCCTGGGCAATATCGACTTCTATCTGGGGGCTTCGCAGCCGGTGTCCATCATCCAGGACGATGTGGTGCTGGAGCACGTGGTACTCAAATCCAACCCGGTCTATGACGTGGACCAGGTCGAGGTGCTGCGCGGCCCGCAGGGCACCTTGTTCGGCCGCAACACCACCGCCGGCATCGTCAAGTTCGACACCGTCAAGCCCGGCGATACCTATACCGGCCGCGTCGACGCCAGCTACGGCAGCTACAACACGGTGTCGCTGGATGGCGGCTTCGGCGGGCCGATCAACGATGTGCTGTCGTTCCGCGTGTCGGCGTTGTACCAGCACCGCGACGACTGGGTGGACAACACCTTTGCCGGCAGCAGCGCCGATGGCACGCGCACCCCGCGCAAGGACGCGATGGGCGGCTACAACGACCGCAATGCGCGCCTGCAGGTGCTGCTCAAACCCAACGATGCGTTCTCGCTGCTGGGCTCGGTGCACACCCGCGACTACGACGGCACCTCCACGCTGTTCTTGCGCAATGCGGTGACGCGCGGCAGCGACAAGGTCGACGTGCCGCGCGACCGCGTGGCCTACGACGAAGCCAACGACAACCCGCAGGCCTACAAGACCGATGGCGGCTCGATCAAGGCGATCTACGATTTTGGCGGCGTCTCGCTGACCTCGATCACCGCTTACGAAACCACCTCCGGCTACAGCCGTGGCGACACCGATGGCGGTGCGGCGGCCAACTACCCGGTCAATGGCGTGCCGAACGGGTTCGGCCAATCGATGGGGCAGATTCGCGATCTGGATCAGTACACCCAGGAGCTGCGTCTGGCCAGCGAGGGCGACGACGCGCTGCAGTGGCAGGTGGGCGCGTTCTATTTCGATGGCCGCGACACCACCGATTTTTATCAGCGTGCGTATTTCCTGCGCACTGCCGCGCGCAATCCCAACAACTGGGTACGGCTGCGCAACACCAATACCTCGTGGGCCGGCTTCGGTCAGCTCAGCTACAAGGCCACCGATGCGCTGACGCTGACCGCTGGCATCCGCCAGACCAAGGACACCAAGCAAACCCGTCTGCTCAAGACCGCCGACACCGCGGCCGGTGCGGTGACCTACCGTGGCCGTCGCGATGTGCGCATGTCCGACACCCAGCCCAGCTGGGACCTGAGCGCGATGTATGAACTCAACCCGGACCTGAGCGTGTATGCACGCGTGGCACGCGGCTTCCGCGGCCCCACCATCCAGGGCCGCAGCGCGGTGTTCAATTCGGATTTCACCACCGCCGATTCGGAAACCATTCTGTCGTGGGAAGCCGGCATCAAGAGCAGCCTGTTCCAGAACCGGCTACGCCTGAATGTCAGCGGCTTCACCTACACCGTCGATGACATCCAGCTCAACGGCAACGATTCGGACGGCAACGGCGTGCTGTTCAATGCCGACAAGGCCAAGGCCTACGGTCTGGAAGCAGACCTGGATTGGCGCCCGATCTCCAACCTGTCGCTGACCGCGGGCCTGAGCCTGTTGCATAGCGAAATCAACGACAAGCGCGTGTTTGCGCAGGCCTGCGCGCTCAATGGCGTGGTGGTGTGCACGGTCAACGACCCCACCATCCGCGTCGGCGCCAACACCTTCGCGCAGATCGACGGCAACCCGCTGCCCAACGCGCCCAAGTACAACCTCAACCTGGCCGCGCGCTACGACATTCCGATGGGCAACGACGGCGCGTTTTTCGTGTCCACCGATTGGAACAAGCAGGGCGAGACCAGCTTTGTGCTGTACGACTCCACCGAGTTCCGTGCCGACGGCAACTTCGAAGGTGGCCTCAAGCTGGGCTACACCGGCGGCTACGGTGCATGGGAAGTGGCGGCATTCGCGCGCAACATCACCAACGAAAAGAACGTCAAGGGCGTGATCGAAAACTACATGGCGGCGGTGTACAACGAGCCGCGCATCGTGGGCGTGTCGGTCAACGTCAACTGGCAGTGATCGCCAGCTGATCCTCGGGGTGCGGCGTCCGCGTCGTCGCCGCGCCTGTATCGACAAAGGCCAGCTGCGTGCATGCGCAGCTGGCTTTTTATCAGCGGCTATCGAGCACCGAGCGCACCCAGCTGACGATCTGCGCGCTGCTGACCGCGCCGGAATGACGGCCGATCTCATGCCCGCCGCGGATGACCAGCAGGGTGGGGATGCTGCGGATACCAAAGCGCGTGCCCAGTGCAGGATGCAGATCGGTATCCACCTTGGCCAGCCGCACCTGCGGCTCCAGCGTCGCGGCGGCGGCTGCAAATTGCGGTGCCATGCTTAGGCACGGCGCGCACCACGGCGCCCAGAAATCCACCACCAGCGGTAGCTCGCTGCGCACGGCGTGCTTGTCGAAATCCGCCGCCGACAAGGTCACCGGCGCCCTCAGAAATAGCGGCCGATGGCAACTGCCGCAGTTGGGCGCATCGTGCAGGCGTGCGCGCGCAACGCGGTTCATGGCAGCGCAGTTCGGGCAGGCGATCAGCAACGGTGCGTCGGTCATGCGGTGGTCTCCGGTGGGCAAGCAGTGCAGTCGCTACGCCCAGACACCGCTGGCGGCGAATGCGGCTGCATGCCACCAGTGTAGCGGCCACCGCTGTCGATGCTATGCCGGGAGGCTGGCGGCCGCGCCCGCTGCGTTCGGCCGCCAGGCGATCGCGCGCGTGCAGACGCGTGCGGTCTCGCTCAGGCCGATTGCCCAAGCGTCACGATCGGGACAAAGCCGCCGTAGATCATGCGTTTGCCATCGAAGGGCATCGGGTTGACGGCCGGGTCCATGCGCGGGTCGTCCATCATCTTGCGCATGCCCGCATCGCGGGTGGCCTTGTCCGGCCATTCGATCCACGAAAACACCACGACCTCGTCGTCGGTGGCATCCACAGCGCGCTGAAAGTCGGTCCATTGGCCCCGCTGCACGTCGTCGCCCCAGCACTCCATCACGCGCAGTGCGCCGTACTCCATGATGACCGCATCGCCCATGCGGGCGTGCTCCTGAAACGCATCCTTGTTGGCCTTGGGCACGGCAAGGACAAACCCATCGACATACGACATAACCGCCTCCGCTGACATGACGCACGGCGTGCGCCTGATGATGACGAACAGATGTTGGTGCGATCGAAGAACGTGGAGAGCCGTGTTCCGGCGCGTGGCGCCAAGGCATCTACCGGAGCATACGGTGCATTTCGGTCACTGGCACTGCTCGCGCTCGCATGACCCCAACGGCTGCGGTTGAGTCCGGCGATGCGCTACAGGGCGCGCCGATGACGTGCGATCCACGTTGGATGCGCGCGCCAGATGCGATTGCGATGCTGCAACGCTCAGATGGGCTGGTGGTGCGGAGTGCACCTGCGCCTGCGCCGGGCATTGCGCGGGCGGCTCGCCGCACAGCGCAGCGTGGCCGCATGCGTTGTCGAAGGCCGCCAGTGCGTTGCCTGGCCGCCTGCGCGTGCTGCGATCATGCAGCCAGGTTGTGCCGCCGCAGTCTGGCTTCGAACACCACATCGCCGTCTTCGTTGCGTGCCTGCAGCGTGCCGCCGTGCGCCTTGACGAACTGATCGGCGATGAACAACCCAAGCCCCAGCCCCTGGCTGGCATGGAAGCTGGCCTTGAACGGTTCGAACAGGCGCGGCATCAGGCTGTCGGGGATGTGCCCGGTGTTGCGGACCGACAGCCGCAGCACGTCGCGCTCGCGGCCGTCCAGATGCACCTGCACCGGATGACTGCCGCCATGCAGCACCGCATTGCCGACCAGGTTGGACACCACCTGCGCCAGCCGGTCGCCGTCGCCGTCGCCGTCCAGGTCGCCCTCGGTGCGCAGGTCGATGGTGGTGTGCGGGTTGGCCTGCGCTACCTCGCCGACCACGCTGTGCGCCACCTCGCCCAGATTGCAGGGGCCGAACTGCATCGACAGCCCATCGGTGCGCAGCCGCGAGAAATCCAGCAATTGTTCGACCATGCGCGCCATGCGTCGCGCGCTGTTTTCCAGGTGTTCGAGCGTGCGTGCGGCCGAGCCGCCGCCATCGATGTCCAGGCTCAGTTTGTCTGCGCACAACAGGATCACCGACAGCGGCGTGCGCAAATCGTGGGTGAGCACCGCCATCATGGTTTCGTTGAGCGTGAGCGCGCGTTCCAGCGAGGCATTGCGCGCCTTGAGCAGCCGGCGCTGCTGGTGCAACTCGATAAACACATTGACCTTGCTCAGGATCACGTGCGGCTCGATCGGCTTGTGCAAAAAATCCACTGCACCGCTTTCGTAGCCCTGGAACGCGCGCATCGGATCGTTCGGCGAGGCGGTCAGGAAGATGATCGGTACATGCCGGGTGCGCTGCGAGCCGCGCATCAACTCCGCCAGCGAAAAGCCGTCCATTTCCGGCATCTGCACGTCGAGCAGGGCCAGCGCCACATCGTGTTCGAGCAGCAGCTCCAGCGCTTGCGCACCGGAGGATGCGCACAGCACCTGGATGCCGTCGCGCTGCAGCAGCGCTTCCATCGCCACCAGATTCTGCGGCACATCGTCCACGATCAGGAGCTTGGCGGGTTCATCGCCGTGCGCAGCAAGGCTGGTCGTGGTGAGATTCATGGGTGAAAGACTTCCAGTCGGTTGCAGATCGCCTGCAGGGTCAGCACCGCATCGGCACCGGCGTGGGCAAGGGCAGAGGCGGGCATCAGCGGAGACGCGGCATCATCGGGCAGCTGGATCCAGGCGGTGCCGCCTGCTGCGCGCACCGCGGCCACGCCGGCACTGCCATCGCTGCTGGCGCCGGTGAGCAGGATCGCCAACAGACGCTCGGCAAATACATCCGCAGCCGATTCGAACAAAGGGTCGATCGCCGGGCGCGAGAACAGCACCGGCGCATCCATCGACAGGGCCAGGCTGTCGCGGGTTTCCACCAGCAGGTGATAGTCGGGTGGGGCGATTGTCACGGTGCCGGGGCGCAATGGCTGCTTGTCGTCCGCCTCGCGCACCGGTAGCGCGCAACGCGCATCCATCAGCTCGGCCAGATGGCTGGTGCGGTCGCGCGGCAGATGCAGCACCACCAGCACCGGCATCGGCAGATCGGCGGGCAGTTGGGACAACAGCGCCTGCAGCGCGATCACACCACCGGCGGAGGCGCCGATCACGATGGCATCGAACTGTCGGTGCGCAGGCGTGCTGCTCATGCGGCCTTCCGATACAGGCGTTGTTCGCATGCGCAGGTTTCAAAGGCCTGCGCATGTGCGCCGAATTGCAGCGATTCCTTGCTGCCCAGGCCCAGAAACCCGCGGTGCACCAGTGCGTCGAAGAACAGGCCCACGGCACGGTCCTGCAGGCCGCGGTTGAAATAGATCAACACATTGCGGCACGACACCAGATGCACTTCGGAGAACACCGTATCGGTGGCCAGGCTGTGATCGGCGAATACGATATTGCGCTTCAAGCGGCGGTCGAACACCGCACCGTCGTAGGCGGTGGTGTAGTAGTCCGACAACGACCCACGGCCGCCGGCATCCAGATAGTTGCGGCTGAATTGTGCGATGCGATCGATGCCGTACGCGCCGGCTTCGGCCATATTCAACGCTTCGGGATTGATGTCGGTGGCGTAGATGACGGCCTTTTCCAGCAAGCCTTCTTCGTGCAGCAGGATCGCCAGCGACCAGACCTCTTCGCCGGTGCTGCAGCCTGCCACCCACAACTTGATCGACGGATAGGTGCGCAACACCGGCACCGCATGCTCGCGCAGTACGCGAAAATACGCCGGGTCGCGAAACATCTCCGACACCTGCACGGTGAAGAACTGCATCGCCTGCGCAAACGTCTCCGGTTCGTGCAGCAGCCGATGCTGCAGATCGGCCACGCGCGCGCACTCCAAACGCGCCATGGCATGGCGCATGCGCCGCCGTAACGACGACACCGCGTAATCGCGAAAATCGTAGTGATAGCGCTGGTACACCGCTTCCAGCAGCACCCGAAGTTCCAGATCGAACAGTTCCACCGGATTCATTGCCGCGAGCACCAGACCCGGCACAGCGACACCAGCTTGTCCACGTCGATGGGCTTGGCGATGTAGTCGTTGGCACCGGCTTCCAGGCAGCGTTCGCGGTCGTCGGCCATGGCCTTGGCGGTCAGTGCGATGATGGGCAGATCCTGCCACTGGCGATTGGCGCGGATCTCGCGCATCGCAGTGATGCCATCCATCTCCGGCATCATGATGTCCATCAGTACCAGGTCCACCTCGCGCTCGGCCAGGCGTTCCAGCGCTTCGCGGCCATTGCGTGCGATCTCCAGGGTGACGCCCAGCGGTTCGAGCACGCTGGACAGCGCAAAGATGTTGCGTACGTCGTCTTCGGCCAGCAGCACGGTGGCGCCATCGAGCACCGCATCGCGGCGACGCGCTTCGCGCAGCAGGCGTTGCTGGTCGCTGGGCAGCGAAGCTTCCACGCTGTGCAGGAACAGCGTCACTTCGTCGAGCAGACGTTCGGGCGAGCGCACGCCCTTGATGATGATGCTCTTGGAATACCGGCGCAGACGCTGTTCTTCGTCGCGGGTGAGCGCGCGGCCGGTGTAGACGATTACCGGCGGGAATGCGACGGCGTCGTTGCCGGCCATGCGTTCGAGCAGGTCGTAGCCGCTGCCGTCGGGCAAGGTGAGATCGGTGACCATGCAGTCGAAGGTTGAGCCGGCCAACTGCGCCATCGCCTCGGCGATGCTGCCCACCGCAACGATGTCCAATTGGTCGCGCGCCAACAGCAACTGCAGGTTTTCGCGCAAGGCGCTGTCGTCTTCGACGATGAGCAGGCGACGCACCGCACGCGCGTTGGTGTCTTCCAGTTGACGGATCGCACCGGCCAGCAACTCGCGCGTTGCCGGCTTGATCAGATAGCCCACCGCACCCAGTTCCAGTGCGATCTGGCTGCGTTCCAGTGCAGACACCACGTGCACCGGGATGTGACGGGTGGCGGGATCGCGCTTGAGGCGTTCGAGCACGCTCAGGCCGGAGGCATCGGGCAAGCCGATGTCGAGCAGGATGCCGCTGGGGCGCAACTCGGCGGCCAGTCGCAGCGCTTCTTCGGCGCTGGGTGCGACCACGCAATCGAAGTCCAGCTCGTGCGCCAGGTCCACCAGGGCCTGCGCAAAGCGGGTGTCGTCTTCTACCGCCAGGATCAGCCGGCCGGGACGAGTGCGCTGATCGCGGTCGTCCTGCGCGCGTTGATGGTGTGCAGCGCTGGGCGCAGGACTCGGTAGCGGCACGGCAGTGGACGCCGCGCCGCGCGGCTCGCCAAGCCGCGCAGCGATCCTAATGCCGGTGGTCTGATAGATGGACTGCGCAGGATTGATCGCACGCGACGCTACCGCCGACGTCGGGTTCGCCTCGGCGGCGCTGATCGCTTCTGCTGGCGCACCGTCGGACGGCAATTCCAGGGTGAAGCAACTGCCGCGCCCGGGTTCGCTGTCCACGCTGATGCTGCCGCCCATGCGTTGTGCCAGGTCGCGCGAGATCGACAAGCCCAGGCCGGTGCCGCCATAGCGACGCCGTGTGCTGCCATCGGCCTGACGGAACGCTTCGAAGATCACATCGGTCTGCTCGCGTGCAATACCGATCCCGGTGTCATCGACCTTGAACAGCACCCGGCCCGGCGCGCTCGCCTGGATCGACAGACTTACCGTGCCGCGTTCGGTGAACTTGATCGCGTTGGCCAGCAGGTTCTTGAGGATCTGCTGCAGACGCTGGTTGTCGACCACCAGTTGCGTCGGTGCGTCGGCCTCGGTGCCGATCTCCAGGGTCAGGCCCTTCTGTCGCGCCAGCGGTTCAAAGGTGTCGCGCAGTCGCTGCAGTACCGAGCTGGTGGCGACGGTGTCGTCGGTCAGTTCCACGTGACCGGCTTCGATCTTGGACAGATCCAGGATGTCGTTGATCAGCGCCAGCAGATCGTTGTTGGACGACAGAATGGCCTGCGCGTATTTCACTTGGTCGGCGCTGAGCGTGCCGTCCTTGTTGTCGGCAAGCAGCTTGGCCAGGATCAGCGCACTGTTGAGCGGCGTGCGCAGTTCGTGCGACATGTTGGCCAGAAATTCCGACTTGTAGCGCGAGGCGGTGGCCAGTTCGTTGCCATTGCGCACCAGCTGGCCTTGCGCGACCAGCAGCGCCTGCTTCTGCGCTTCCAGCGCCTGGGTACGTTCTTCCAGCTGCACATTGGTCTGTTCCAACTCGGCCTGCTGCTGTTCCAGATCGCTTTGCGATTGCTGCAGGCTGCGGCTCTGTTCTTCCAGTTCTTCGTTGGCCACGCGCAGTTCTTCCTGCTGCGTCTGCAGTTCTTCGCTCTGCCGCTGGGTTTCTTCCAGCAAGGTCACCAACTGCGCGCGCAGCAGCGCGGTGCGCAGCGCCAGGCCGATGTTCTCGCCGCAACGCGCCAGCAACTCTTCCTCGCGGGTGCCGGATATCTGCGCGTCGCTCACCCGGCCGAGTTCCAGCAGGCCGATCACCCGGCCATCGGCGGTCACCGGGGCCAGCAGCAATTCCTGGCAGGCGCTCTGGCCCAGGCCGGAGGCGATCTGCAGATGCCCGGCATCCACACCACGCACGCGGCGCACCGTGCCACGCTGCAACACCTCACCCCATTGGCCCGCATTGCTGGGCAGCGTCTTGGGCATGTCGACCGGCAGCGCCGCGCCGCCGGTGAGCCGCAGGCGCTCGCCTTCCACGCGGTACAGCGCGCCGACCTGCGCATCCAGCGTGTCGCACAGGGCGCGTAGCGCGGCATTGGCCAATTCTTCCGGGCTTTGATCGCCGCGCAGGCTGGCTTCGACCGTGTTCTCTGCCTGCTGCAGCCACAACGCCACTTCGGCCTGACGACGCGCGCGGATCGCCTGCGTCACCACCAGGGCCATCGCCAGAAACGACACGCCGCCAATGCTGCGGTTGATCGACGAGAAGCTCGAATTGGTACTGGGTGGCGCCAGATGGAAGCCGATCGCCAGCAGCGCGCACGACAGCACTGCCACCACCAGCGGCGCCTGCGGCCGGTTCTGAAACACCGTCACGCCCACTGCCATGAAGTAGGTCAGCCACACCGCATAGCCCAGCGGCGTGACCAGTTCCACGCCCAGCGTGCCAGCCATCAAGGCCCCCGCGATGACCCAGATCCAGCGGTCGCGTGTGGTCGAGATGTTCTGCATGAGGCACGCGCACCGAACGGGGAGGGGGGGGCATGGTAGCCGATAACTTTCACGCGCCAATCGCCGGGTTTTTGACGCTTTTCCGGCCGGGTTGGCTTGCACGCAACCTTCACGGCGACGTCACTATGGTCGCGCGCTTTTCCGGGGGAAACATCGCGCGATGGAGACGGAAACGCCCATCGACAGTGCAGGGCCGCTGTCGCACGACAGCCGGCAGTGCCAGCTGTTGGTGCAAAGCGTCTCCGACTACGCGATTTATATGCTCGACACCGGCGGGTATGTGCGCAGCTGGAATCCCGGTGGAGAGCGTATCAAGGGCTACTCCGCCGCCGAAGTGCTCGGTTCGCATTTTTCGCGTTTTTATCTGCCCGAAGATGCGCAGCGCGACGAGCCGATGCAGAACCTGGATATCGCCAGACGCCAGGGGCGTCTTGCCGTGGAAGGCTGGCGCGTACGCAAGGACGGCAGCCGCTTCTGGGCCAGCGTGGTGATCGAGCCAGTGCTCGAATTCGGCGTGCTTGTCGGGTTCGCCAAGATCACCCGCGATGTCACCGACCGCCATGCGGCGCAACATCTGCTGCAGCAGACCCAGCACGCGCTATTGCAGTCGCAGAAAGTCGAGGCGTTGGGGCGGTTGACGCTGGGCATGGCGCACGACTTCAACAACCTGCTGACGGTGATGGTGACCAGCCTGGATCTGATTGCGCTACGCGCCGGCGACGATGCGCGCACGCGCATGCTGGTGGAAACGGCGCAAACCGCGGTGGATCGCGGCACCTTGCTGACACGCCAGCTGCTCGCCTTCGCCCGTGGGCAGCGCCTGGTTCCGGAGCGGCATGCCGCCAACGCGGTGGTGACGCGCACGCTCGAGCTGTTGCGTCGCGCCTGCCCGGCCGGAGTCGTACTGTCGCTGGACTTTGCCGATGCGCTGCCGGATGTGCGCGTGGACCCCAGCCAGCTGGAAGCGGCGCTGCTCAATCTGGTGTTCAATAGTTGCGATGCGATGCCGGCCGGTGGCGCCATCGCGGTGATCACCGCCGTACAGCAGCGTGTTGCACCGTCGGCGCCGCATGGGGCAACGCGCAGCTACGTCAGCATTGCGGTGCGCGATAATGGCCCAGGCATGTCGGCACAGGTGGCGCAATGCGCCAGCGAGCCGTTTTTCACCACCAAGGATGTCGGCAAGGGCTCCGGCCTGGGATTGAGCCAGGTCTATGGCTTTGCGTCCCAATCCGGTGGTTTCGTCGATCTGGAGACCGCACCTGGGTGCGGCACCACCGTCACCCTGTTTCTCCCGGCCATCGAGGAGGCCGAGCATGACTGAACCCCTGCGTCTGTTGATGGTGGAAGATCAAGAAGAGTTGCGCGAGTTGATCGGCGAGGCGCTGCGCGATGCGGGCATCACCGTCGACACCGCCGACGATGCGCAAGACGCCCTGCACATGCTGCGCGACAGCGGCCCCTACGATGTGGTGTTCAGCGATATCCGCATGCCCAACGGCATGTCGGGGATCGAACTGAGCGAGCAGGTGGCGCAGTTGTTGCCGCAGGCACGCGTCATCCTGGCATCGGGCTTTGCGAAGGCGCAGCTGCCGCCGCTGCCGGCAGGCGTCGACTTCCTGCCCAAGCCCTATCGCCTGCGTCAGCTCATCGACCTGTTGAAAGGCGACGCAGCCAACGCCTGAGCGCTGGCTGCGGGTAAGTGTCCGCAGCGGCCTCAACGGCTCTGGTAGTAGACCTTGTCGATGGCGATCTCCACTGGTGTTGCCGGCGGATCGGCCACCAGCATGAAAGGCTGCTTGACCGCCTGCAGATCCAGGTCGTAGAACGCACTGAAGGGAATACTCACCTCGTGCCACGCGCCATCGCGCACCAGGCCGTACTGGTTGCCGCCGGCCGCAAAATCCACCCAGCTGTCGCCGAAGCTGGTGTTGATGCCGATCTTGAATGTCGACGCGGTGGTGGTCTTTACCTGCAGCTTGAGCGCACCGCCGGCGTAGGCGGCCAGATTGCGGTAATCGCTCTGTATTCCCAGTCCATACCAGGCCCCCGCGTTGGCGCGATACGCCATGACATTGGAACCTTCGAACGGCGCCTGCGCGATCGGGGTGAGGTTGTTCCACAGATACAGTTCGGCATCCTGGCCGAAGGTCAATCGCGCGCTGGTATCGGCCTGGTCGGTGAACACGCCAAAGCGTCCGGCCGGCATGGCGTGTTGGCTGCCCACATACAATTGCGAACCGGGGTTTTGATACAGACGGATGTAGTCGATCTCCATCTTGCCCGGCAGCGGTGCGGTCACCGCGGCCGGTGAGGTTACCCCGGTATAGGTGCCACCCACCGCCAGATTGAGCAGCAGATACTGCTGCTGATGGAACTCGTGCAACGAAGCGCCTTCGATATTGGAAATCGCAAATTCGAAGTACTGCTGCCCGTCGATCGAGATGCGGATGAACTGCGGGTCCCAGGTCATGCGGTACACATGGAAATCGGTGTGCAGATTCACCGGGCTGGTGTAGCTGGTGTCGTAGTCGGCCTGCGCGCCGTTGTAGTCCCAGTGTACCGCCGCACCGATACGGCGATTGGCAGTGCCGTTGGCGATCGCCGCAGCCATGCCGGCTTCCATCAGATCGATTTCGCCACGCCCGGGCCACACGCCGATGGTGCCCAGCATCCAGTACGCCGGCCATAGCCCATTGCCGACCACCGGCGTCTTGATGCGCGCTTCGAGCGTGCCGTAGGTGAAATGCATGCGGCCTTCGGTCTTGAGCCGTGCCGAGGTGAACGGCATGCCGCCGAATGCTTCGCGGCGCGCCTCGATGACCAGCCGGCCGTTTTCGATACGCGCGTTGTCGGGGCGACTGGTGTAGTACTGCATCTCACCATTGCCCCAGCCGCACAAGCCGATCTGACACCCGTTGCCGACGTCGTAGGTCCACTTGGTGCCGTCGATGGACGGCCCGTTGAAGTTGTCTTCCCACACCAGGGTCTGCGCCTGCGCGCAAGGTGCCAGTGCGATGCCCAGCACAACAGCGAACTGCAGGGTGACGCTGCGTACGACGCTCATGCGTAACTCCAACGATGGACGGTGTCCGTGGAGGAGCGACGCTGCGCATCACTTAGTTCAGAGTCAAAGCAATTTTTCGACTTGTTTCCGTTTCGTGGTGTTCATTACGGAATAATCAATTATTGGTATGACGCCGGTCGCAAACGTCGGCTGCTGCATGTTGCGTGGCAGCAGCCTTGCAGCGATCGCAAAGAACGTGGGGCTGGCGTTGCCTCGCCGATGCACGTTTGTGCGTGTCTCGGGCACCCCCTAGGGGTGTCGAGGACGATGGAAACGCTTGCAGCGGATGCATGACATCCGCGCGTCGTCGATGCACGCCTGTGTCAATCACCAGTAGTGCATGTGCCGGCGCTGCTCAATGCCCCGCGTGCACGGTCCACGCAACCAGGCGGATCACCAACGGCCGCACCACCAGCACGCAGCAAAACGCGGTGGGCATCGCCACACGGTAGGCGTCCAGTACACGCCATCCGAACCCTGGCGCCAGGCCGGTGTTGGCGCCGGTAATCACGATGCACATCAGCAGCGCCATGATCGCAGCCATGTAGAACGCGAACACGAACGGGGTGGCGCGTACGCCGAGCTTCCAGCGTGAGCGTGCCACTGCGGAGGAGGGTGGCGATGACGACATACGGTGGCCTCGATGGCCGCGAACCAGCGGCGTAGGGCAACTGTAGGATGCGCGTCGCAGGCCGGGTAGATCGCGTAACCTTGCGGCTTACATAAGTAAATCTTACGAATTGCTTGGGAATGCCTACTCAATAAATGAATATTCTTCAGTCTATTCGCAGTTTTGTCAGCACCGTGGATGCCGGCAGTATTGCCGGTGGAGCCAAGTTGCTGGGCGTCAGCGCCGCCGCGGTCAGCCAGAACATCGCGCGGCTGGAGCAGCACCTGGGTGTGCGCCTGTTGCATCGGACTACCCGCAGCCTGGCGCTGACCGAGCGCGGCGCGCTGTACTTCGACCACGTGCGGCAACTGGAGCGCGACCTGGAGCGCGCGCGGCAGTTGGTGGCCGGCCCCCGGCAGGCGCCGGCGGGGCGATTACGCGTTGCCAGCACTGCTGCATTCGCGCGCCATGTGCTCGCACCGATGCTGCCTGCGCTGCGTCAGCAGTATCCGCAGCTGGAGATCGAACTGCTGTGCACCGACCGTGTGGTGCAGCATGCGCAGGAAAGCGTGGATGTCAGTTTGCGGATCGAAGCGCAGCTCGAAGACGGCCTGGTGGCGCGCTGCATCGCGCAGGTGCCGTTCGTGGTGTGCGCTGCGCCCGAGTATCTGGCCCGTTGCGGCCTGCCCAAGCACCCGGACGAGCTCAAGTATCACGACTGTCTGTTGCTGCGCTACCCGGTGGACGGGCGTTTTCTGCGTTGGAACTTCGTGCGCGACGGCGTGCGTTTTCAGCCGCAGCTAAGTCAGGCGATGGTGAGCGACGATGTCGATGCGCTGGCCACCATGGCTGCGGCCGGCGGTGGCATCACCCGCCTGGCCGCCTTCGTAGTACAGCCCTACCTGCAGCGCGGGCAGTTGCAAGCACTATTCGTGCCCGACGGTAGTGACGCGACGCAGCCGGCCGTCGAGCCATTGCGGCTGTTTTTCTGCGTGGCCGACCGCCGCGACTTCACCCCGAAGGTGCGCGCCTTCATGGCGCACCTACTCGAACGCTTGCCGCCAGAGTGGCGCGTCGCCGAGCCGGACGTGCTTCCGATATCGGCGCCTACATCGGTCTAGATCGGTCAACCAAACGTAGCGAGCGGCGGCCAGGCGCTTGTGGATGACGCACTCACTCTGAGTGCGCGCATTACCTAATGATTCCGAGCGCCTGCATCGCCTGCGTGGTGGTCGCGCCGTCGCTTGTTACGCGCTCTTGACGCGATAACTTCGCGATAGCGCGCTCACTGCAGCTCGAGCATCACCACCGAGTGCGCAGGCAGCGCGACCGTCAATACTTTCGCCTGCAGACGGGCGCCGTTGAATGGCTTCGGTTCGACGACGCGCGGCTGCACAAAGGTGTTGTGGGCAGTGATCGCCGGCGCGGTCAGAATCTTTCCGTCAACGCGGCGTGCAGACAGCCCTTGCACGTCTACGCTGACACTTGCCGCGGCAGTTGCATCCAGGTTGGTCAGCGCGACATACACATGCCCGTCCTTCGCCTTTACTGCCGAGCCGTGCACCGCCGGCACATGCGTGTTGCCGTGGCGGTATTCGGGGGTCTGCAGCTGCAGTGGCAGGTGCGTGGCGTCTTGAAAGGGCTTGTAGAGCGCAAACACGTGATAGGTCGGCGTGAGCACCATCTTGTCGCCATCGGTGAGGATCATCGCCTGCAACACGTTGACCATCTGCGCGATGTTGGCCATGCGCACGCGCTCGGCATGCGTGCTGAAGATATCGATGTTCAGCGAGGCCACCAGCGCATCGCGCAGGCTGTTTTGTTGATGTAGAAATCCAGGGTTTGCATCGGGCAAGCCTGCATACCAGGTGCCCCATTCGTCGACCACCAGCGCAACTTTCTTGCCTGGGTCGTATTTGTCCATGATCGCGCTGTGCTTGGTGATCAGCTCGTCCATCACCAGCGTACGCGACAGCGTGTCGATCCAGGCGCTCTCGTCGAAGTCGGTCGACGAAGCACGCGGTGGCCAGCCACCGGGGACTGTGTAGTAATGCAGGCTCAGTCCGTCCATCAGCGTGCCGGCCTCGCGCATCATCACCTCGGTCCAGTGGTAGTCGTCATTGTTGGGGCCGGGCGCGATCTTGAGCAGCGGCTGATTGGCCGGCGCCTTGACGAAGGTCTGGTAGCGCCGATACACGTCGGCAGCGTATTCCACCCGCATATTGCCGCCGCATCCCCACAGCTCGTTGCCCACACCGAAGTAGGGCACCTGCCAGGGCGTATCGCGGCCGTTGGCGCGGCGCGCGTTGGCCAGGCTGGAGCGGGTGGGCGCGGTCATGTATTCGGTCCACTGCGCAATCTCGTCCGGCGCCGCATTGCCCACGTTGCCGGCGATATAGGCCTGGGTGCCGAGCAACTCGGTGAAGTCCATGAACTCGTGAGTGCCGAACCGGTTCGACTCTTCCACGCCGCCCCAATGCGTATTGACGCGGATCGGGCGTTTGGCCGGGTTGCCGACGCCATCGCGCCAGTGGTATTCGTCGGCAAAGCAGCCACCCGGCCAGCGGATGTTCGGCACTGCGATCGCCTTCAAAGCGGCCACCACATCGTTGCGATAGCCACGCGTATTGGGAATCGGAGAGTCTTCGCCGACCCACACTCCTCCATAGATGCCGGTGCCCAGATGCTCGGCAAACTGACCAAAGAGCTGCCGCGAGACCTGTGCGCCTGGTTGGTCCGCACGCAGCGTCCCGGTCACCTTGACCTCGGCCGCCGACACGCTGCACACGCCGGTCGCCAGGGCGGCCGCAACGACGGTCTGCGTCAGCCGTTTGCATGAAGTCCGCAACGCGAGGGAAATCCACTGCATCGGCTTGGCGCTCCTGTGTTGGTCGTCGGGGTTGGTCACGCGCTGCTGGATGGGCAGGCGCGCCATCAGCGTAGTACGAGCAAGGGCTGATGTCTGCGCCAGTGGCGGCATCGCCTCAGCTCGTAAAAGCGCGCGCGCATCGCGTGCCGGCTACGTCGGGGTGCCGCTGAAGAAGCGCCTCATGTCGGCTCGGGCACACCCGGCTTGCCGTAACTCCTCGCATGCGCAAGGAGCTAGATCTTTGGGTGGCGTCCATGGCACGGTCGCCGTGCTAAGCAGATGCCGCAGGTAGGCGTCCCCGGCACACGCAATACTGAAACTTCGTGCGCCAGCTGGATGCGGCGGCGGCGGAAGTCCACGTCCGACTCAAAGGCCGGCGGCACGCCGGCATCCGATTGGCCCGGATCGAGCACCAGGCGCGCAACACCGAACAGGGCGCCCAGGTGATCGAGGTTGGTGCCGGTGGCGAAGGCCGGCATGGTTTGCTGCGCCTTGTCGTTGGCGCGCTGGCGGATCAGCAGTTCGCGGGCCGCAAACAGCTGTAGCAGCTTGTAGACCGGGTCGGCTTCGGTGAGCGCGGAGAACTCCGGCATCAGGTTGCGGAATTGCGCAAGCGCATCGAAAAAATCGTCTCGAAGTCCAGCGCCTCGATCAGGTCTGACGCTTGAATTTTTGAAAGATCGACAGCAGTGAAAGAAGCCATAGGAGGTCCACGTGCGAAGTTAAATTATTCGCGCGTGGACCTTGAGCGACCACGATCTATCTATGTATGTTGCCTGGCTACGGAATTAAGCTGCTTTGCAGGTAAAGTTCGTTTTGAACTCGCTCTTAACGCCGTCAGCGTCTTCTAAGGTCACCAATACGTCTACGACTTGAGTCTTGGTGTCGGTAGGACCGTTGCACCACCATGTCGTATTGAACGGAGTTGTCTGCTCTTGTTCATAAGTGAATACATCATCTGGGCAGGTCCATCCGGCAGGGCAGTTCGTGATCTTTCGGACCCGCTTAACGGGAAATTGCGGATTCCCAATAAACGTGATCGGTACTTGAAGCTTAGGGCCATTCAAGTTCGCGACCGCTTTGGGTACAGAGGTGATTTTCTGAGGGACGCAGGTTTTTCCGTCTCTGTTGACTCTGTAGCCTTTCTCAATTCCCTTCATGGCTGCTTCTTGGAATACAGTGTCTCTAAAAGCTGCGGCATCTTGTGGGTTTGAATGAAAGCCAACTTCAATTATATTTGCCGGGACCTCAATGGCTTCTCTGTTCTCCCCATAGTTTCCTGCTGTTGGAGTGTTTACTCGCCAGGTTTCGTACCCCGTGGTAGCGTTAATGATTTCTTTCATTGAGCAGGATATCGCTGTCGCCAGCTCTTGACTCGGTGTGCTGCCAGTTTGGTAGATAACTCTGGTGCCCCTCACTGTCGTGTCATCTGCTGCGTCAGTGTGCAAACTTATAATTGCTTTTGCATTTAGATAGCGGGCATATCTGGGCCGAGAATGAACATCCTTGTCCTTCTCTGAGGTTACGTCAGGGCTATTCCAGATGTTTGTTTCGTTTGGTAAAATCCGTGCCAAGTGGTATTTGGCAGCTAGCTGCCACCATGGCAGCTTGGTCTGCCCTTCGATGGTTGCGGATGTGGATCGAGGAAATGTGATCGTTTCGTCGGATCGTGTGCGAAGAAATTCTGCGAGTTTCGATGCTAGCGTTGGGTTGTCGACATCCTCATGCCAGCCGTTCATTGCAGGTCGCTGCCATCCCCATCCACCGGTTACCTTGGTTCGCCCATGTCCCGCAGACACAACCACTGGACTGTCTGCATCAGCAGAAGGGTTTACGGTTGTTTTATTCCTCAGGTGTTCGGGCTTCCATTTCGTGGGCGCGAACAATTTGTCCCCAGGTACGCCGCCGAATGTAAAGGTAGTGCCTTCGACGACAAAGGAATCGCCCACTATCTGGAACGCCACTACTTCGAGTTGATGGAGTTGTTCTTCCACATCTCCTGAGATGTACTTGTCGCCCTTCGGGATGAAGTCGCGGCCCATCTCAATCATCACAGTTGAGGTCTGACTATCAAGTCGCACGGAAATCGGCTGTACTTTCTGTCCTGGAAGCCTCTTTTGCTTGTTGACCACCTGCTGAAGTTCAGTCGTCAGCATCTTACTGAGGTCGGCCTTTTGTTGAGTAGTCAGGCTTGCCATGCTAGGGGTAGCAGGGCTTGCGAGCACCGGCGAGCCAATTGTCAGTGCTGCTGATATCGCGACAGCTGCACAAGCGTAGCGAAGTTCTGGAAGCAGCCTTACTGACTTGCCTTGAAAGAAACGCTTCATAAATCACTCCATGATTTCGGGGGATGGGAGAGCCCCAGGTCGCTGCAGCACTCCGTTGCCTCCCCAAGGGCAAACTACCCGCATTTCATTCATGCGTCAAAAACCCGACGCTTCTAGTGTGGGCATGGTCATCTTTGCTCGCGTATCTCGCGCGGACTGTCATGCTTCTGACTTGGCTGCTTCACTCACCGAAGTGATTCAGGAGTTGATTGCGTACGATTTGTCGGTCCTCAGCGGAAAGGCCTAGCAGCACGCGTTTTTCATAACGGTCCCTGGGGCCGCCGGGCCGCACTCGCTCAGCTAGCCCTTCTTGATGCACCCGGGCAATGCGCGACACGCGGCCCACGAATCCCACGCTCACTTGGTTAGGGCTGGCGCTGACCTTGAAGTACTTGGCCTGCCGCAGCTTGGCAAACATCTTGGCGCGTTTGACGCGTCCGGACTTGTCGCGCAGCTGCTGCTTGCGCGGTGCGTACGGTGAGCCGTCAGGTGCCTGCTGTTTACCGATGCGCTGGCTTTGCGAGCGCCGCAGTTCCGTTCCGATCTTGCGTGCCAGCGTGCGGCGCTCACCAGGCTGCAGGCGCGCCAGTAATGGCGCGGCCCAGGTCTCCAGTGCGGTCAGCTCATCCATGTGGGATCGATCTGCGGCTCGGGCGCGTGGGTCATGTCATGGCCGCCGCCGGCCTTGGCCGTCACCACCACGCGCTCGGTCAGCGGCAACTTGATCGACAGATCCACCGCATCGTTGGCGAGGATGTCGGCCTCGAAGGCGATGTCGCCGCGCCGCGCCGGATTGGACAGCAGTTCGGACTGATTGGCCTGCACCCATTCCAGCAGCGGCAACATCACGCTGTCGGGGTGGCCGGCGTAGTCGGTCACGATCAGGTTGAGCGTGTATTGGTACTCGAACGATAGCCCCGGCTGGAACGTGCTGACCAGGCTGCCGGCGTCGATAAACACCAGCAGCCGGTCGGCATCGCGTGCCAAATCCGGCAGGGCCGCGACCAGATGCGCGCGCAGACTGGCGGGCTTGATCACGGTGATGCTGCCGGCAGATGCAGCTCGATCCAGTCCTGCAGTGCGCTCAGCTGCGTGGCGGTGGCGTGGCAGCGGGTGTAGTTGTCGGCGACGGTGCCGGCAATGCAAGAGAGCGTAATGCCGGCGGCCGGCGCATCAGGATCTCCGGTGGGCGGCCCGGCAGGGTTGCCCGAGGCGGCGGCGTCGTGCAGCCGCACAAA
The DNA here is from genome assembly GCF_041475665.2 of Xanthomonas sp. NCPPB 4467. NCBI lineage: Bacteria > Pseudomonadati > Pseudomonadota > Gammaproteobacteria > Lysobacterales > Lysobacteraceae > Xanthomonas > Xanthomonas sp. NCPPB 4467. The sequence goes on from NZ_CM191260.1 coordinate 1,652,778, forward strand.
ACCAGCAGGGATAGCGCAAGCAGCGTCTGCTTTAGGGGTGACATAGATCGGGATCTCGCGGGTGATGGTGGCGCCGGCTTCCCGCACGATTTGCACGCGGTCGACTTACTCAACAAGGACTGTTGTTGAAGCCTTTGCGCTGTCGCGTTCGGCGATGGTTGCAGCTTTTTCGTCTAGCGCCTGCTTACGCGGTTTAGGAATGCACTGATGCGCCGCTCCAGCCTATTGACAGGCAAGCGAGCACGCCGAGGCTGTGCTGGTTGCCAAGGAAAGCGATGTGCTAGGGCCAGGATGTGTGCGCCGGCATGGTCGGCAGCTACGCGACACCGCTATGCTCGCCAGCTTCCATCAGTGGCGGGGCGATTCATGCAGCGCGTTTTCGGGCAGTTGCCAGACGGTGTCGAGGTCCACGCGCTTACCCTGCGCAGCGATGCCGGGTTGGAGGCCGAGGTGCTGACCTATGGCGGCATCCTGCATGCGCTGCGGCTGACCACCGCACATGGCGTGGTGCCGTTGCTGCTGGCCTTGCCGGATCTGCCCGCTTACGCCGCCGATGGCGACAGCCTCAACATCCTGGTCGGCCGCTTCGGCAATCGCATCGCCGGTGCGCGTTACACATTGGATGGCGTCACCCACACGCTGGCGGCCAACGAAGGGCGCAACCAGTTGCACGGTGGATTGCGCGGCTTCGGGCGGCGTGTGTGGCGCGTGCTGGAGCAGGCACCGGATCAGGTGCTGCTCGGCTACGACTCGCCCGATGGCGAAGAAGGCTATCCCGGCAATCTGCAGGTACGTGCGCGCTTGCAACTGGAAGGACGCAAGCTGCAGCTGGACTTCGAGGCGCAGTGCGATGCCGCCACCGCGTTGAATCTCACACATCACCCGTACTTCAACCTGTCCGGCGACCCGCATCACCGCGCCGCCGCGCAGGTGCTGCGCGTGCCGGCCGATCGCTATCTGCCGGTGGATGCCGAATCGATTCCGACCGGCGAAATCGCGTCCGTTGCCGGTACACCGTTCGATTTCCGCACTCCTGCGGCATTGGCCGACAACACCGATGCTAGGCATCCGCAAGTGATCCTCGGCAAAGGCTACGACCAATGCCTGGTACTGGCAGCCGACGCCGATTGCGTTGCCGAGCTGTACTCGCCGCACAGTGGCGTAGCGCTACGCATCACCAGCGATGCACCGGCGGTGCAACTCTACGAAGGCCAGCATCTGGACGCCCATCATCCCGGCCTGGGCCGCGGCGTGTGTCTGGAGCCGCAGGACTACCCGGATGCGCCCAATCACCCCAACTTCCCGTCGACAATCCTGCGGCCCGGCGAGATCTACCGCCGCCGTATCGTCTATCGCTTCGCCAACCCTGGCCCGGACCAATCGTGGGCCGTGGTCAGTGTGGCGCTGGATGCGTGAGGGTTGGCGTCGAAGGAATGGGGTGCGATTGAGCTGCGCAGCCGCTGCCTGAAAAGGGGCGGAAATCCAGCGTGCCGTCCCGCCCCGATGACATGCGGCACAGCTCCACGCCCACCGCCATCAACGCGGCCCCAGCACCAGCTCGATCACGAACTTGCTGCCGAAGAACGACAGCACCAGCAACGCCATCGCGGTCAGCGTCCAGTGCACCGCCTTGGTGCCGCGCCAGCCGTTGCGCCAGCGGCCGACCAGCAACGCACCGAACACGATCCACGACAGGATGCTGAGCACGGTCTTGTGCAACAGCCGCTGCGCCAGGAAGTCCTGCACGAACAGCAGCCCGGTCAGCAGGGTCAGGCTCAGCAACACGAAGCCGACCGCGATCGTGCGAAACAGCAAGGTTTCCAGCTCGGTCAACGGCGGTAGCGCACGCAGCCAGGTATGGAAGTCGCGCCGCCGCAGCGCACGTTCCTGCAGCCACAGCATGATCGCCAGCAACGCGGCGATGCCCAGGGTGGCGTAGGCCAGCAAGGCCATCCAGGCGTGCAACTCCAGCCGCCAGCCCAGATCCGCGCTAGGTTCGTGGCCGTAGGCGTGATAACTGGCCAGCAGGATCGCCGACAGCGGAAACACCACCACGCCCACCGCCGCCATGCGCCCGCGGCCACCGAACACCGCCGTCAGCGCGGCCATGCCCAGGCCGCACAGCGACAGTGCCGCAAAGAAATGCATGTCCGGCCCGCCGGCGGTGCGGAACGCCACCAGCACGTGATACCCGGCGTGCAGCGCCACCGCCGCCAGCGCCGGTGCCAGCCAGCGCGCAGGGGCCTGATTGCCATCGCGCAGCACCGCCTGGGTGAGCAGCGCCGTGGCCAGCAGATACAAGGCGAACGCGATGAGAACGATTGTCATCGTTGAAGTTTCGCATATTGGCGGCGGGGAGTCGGGATTGGTGATTCGGGATTCGACACATGGGCGCCGAAGGCCGCAGCGGAGCTCGGGCATCAGGCGTGGCGCCGGGTATCGAATCCGAAACGCCGAAGGGGTGAGCGGTGCCGGGGCGGGCGCTTGGCCTGTGCCGCTATAATCGGTGCCCGTTTCCCCTTACGCGGTCCTTTGCGCATGTTCGAGTCCCTAACCCAACGTCTCTCCGGCACCATGGAGCGCCTGCGCGGACGCGGCCGCCTGACCGAGGAAAACATCCGCGAAGCCACCCGTGAAGTGCGCATCGCACTGCTCGAAGCCGATGTCGCATTGCCGGTGGTGCAGGCGCTGATTGAGCGCATCAAGGTGCGTGCGGTCGGCCAGGAAGTGCTCAAGTCGCTGACCCCGGGCCAGGCGCTGATCAAGATCGTGCGCGACGAGCTCACCGCCGTCATGGGCGCTGCCGCTGCCGACCTCAACCTCAACGTGCCGGCGCCGGCCATCATCCTGATGGCCGGCCTGCAGGGTGCGGGTAAGACCACCACGGTCGGCAAGCTCGCCAAGCACCTGAAGGAAAAGCGCAAGAAAAAGGTCATGGTGGTCTCGGCCGACGTCTATCGCCCGGCCGCGATCGAGCAGCTCAAGACCCTGGCCGAACAGGTCGGCGTGCTGTTCTTCCCCTCCGATACCTCGCAGAAGCCGGTCGACATCGTGCGCGCCGCCATCAGCGACGCACGCAAGTCCTTCGCCGACGTGCTGCTGGTCGATACCGCCGGCCGTCTGGCGATCGATCAAGCGATGATGGACGAGATCAAGGCCTTGCACGCCGCGATCAACCCCACCGAAACCCTGTTCGTTGTCGATGCCATGACCGGCCAGGACGCCGCCAACACGGCCAAGGCGTTCGGCGAAGCGCTGCCGCTGACCGGCGTGGTGCTGACCAAGACCGACGGCGACGCTCGCGGTGGTGCGGCGCTGAGCGTGCGCTATATCACCGGCAAGCCGATCAAGTTCGTCGGTACCGGCGAAAAGACCGACGGCCTGGACGTGTTCCATCCGGACCGTGTGGCCAGCCGCATCCTGGACATGGGCGACGTGCTGTCGCTGGTGGAGCAGGTCGAGCACAGCGTCGATCAGGAAAAAGCCGCCAAGCTCGCCGCCAAGGTCGCCAAGGGCAAGAAGTTCGACCTCAACGACATGAAAGAGCAGCTCGAGCAGATGCAGAACATGGGCGGCATCCATGGGCTGATGGACAAGCTGCCGGGCATGGGCCAGATCCCGGACAACGTCAAGCAGCAGGTCACCGGCAAGGAAGTGCCGCGCATGATCGCCATCATCAATTCGATGACCAAGAAAGAGCGCCGCAACCCGGCCTTGCTCAACGGCTCGCGCCGCGCCCGCATCGCGCGTGGCTCGGGCATGTTGCCGGCCGACGTCAACAAGCTGATGAAGCAGTACCAGCAGATGGAAAAGATGATGGGCAAGCTGGCCGGCGGCGGCATGAAGGGCCTGATGCGCAACATGAAGGGCATGATGGGCGCCATGGGCGGCCGCGGCGGCATGCCGTTCCGTTGAGTTCAGTGATGCGCTGACGCGGCCGGTGCGACGCCGCACTGGCCCTGCGCTTGCAATGTAGGGTTTCGCGCAGATGCAGATGCAGGTGCGATTGCATGGATGCAGTCAGAGGTCCAGATCACACGCTGCGTGGGTCGAGGGCGCGGTGCCCTCACCGCTCGCGGGACACGCCGTGAACCCGTCCCTGGGGGCTCGGTGGCAGCATCCATGCCGCCACACGGTCCCGCAATCGGCGAGGACACAGCACCAGAGAGTTTGCTGGCTGCTTTACTCAACGCCATGCATCCCGACCATCCAGACTGGTCCTTGCCTGCCTACCGTCGCGTAATAGCTGACAAGGACGTCCTTGCAGCGTGTCCCGCGATGGTGGGCGGGCAAGGGCCCTGCAGCCAGGCAGTAGATCAGCCCGCCTGCAGTACACTGGCGTGAAGTAGTTTTGTCGGCGGCTCTTAGTCGAGGTAACCATGACCGAAAGCCGTATGTATCCCGCCCAGGACGACGCTGCGATGTTGGCGGCGTACGCCGATGCACGCGCGACGTTCAAGTTTTTCTGGCGTGAGCTGTCCTGGGAATATCGTCGGATCGTGCCGGCGTTGTCCCTGGCAGCGATCAAATTGCCGTTTGCCACCGACGCATCCGCGGTTGGTGCGCCGTCGCACGAGCACATGTGGGTATCGGACGTGCAGTTCGATGGCGAGCAGCTGTCCGGCAGCCTGCTCAACGACCCGGCATGGATCTCGGAGCTTGCCGCCGGCGACGCTGTCTCTGCGCCGATCGGCGAACTGGAAGACTGGATGTACGTCATCGACGGGCTGGCTTACGGCGGCCACACCATCGATGCGATGCGTCGCACCATGCCGCAGGACGAACGCGCCGAACACGATGTCGCGTGGGGTCTGGATTTCGGTGGTCCGGGTGCCGTGCGCCTGGTGCCTGCGCGCGTGCAGGAGCGCAAAGGCGGCTTGTTCGGCAAGCTGTTCGGCAGCAAGCCGGCTCAGCCCACCGCAGCGCAGCAGGACCCATCCCAGTGCGAGCATCCGATGAGCGAGAACATGGGCGCCAAGTTCGATCAGGGCCTGCGCGATCAGCCCGACATGGTGCATTTCCGCGACGACGCTGGCTGGACGCTGTTGCAGCGCGATGCCCTGGCCGGTAATTATCAGCCGGTCTCGCTGCTGCTCAAGCACGGCGCGGATGCGTCGCTACGCACGCCCTCGGGAAACACTGCGCTGGACCTGGCGCGGCAGATGCAGTGGCCCAGGATCGTGCAACTGCTTGAAGGCTATCGCTGAGGGTGTCATGACACAGTCGCTCGCGTTGGATGGCCCGTACTCAAACATCGCCCCTTTCTGCGAGCGCTTTGGCTTGCGCGTCCCGATCCTGCTCAGCCCCATGGCCGGCGCCTGCCCGGTGCCGTTGTCGGTCGCTGTCGCCAATGCGGGTGGCATGGGCGCGATGGGGGCAGTGTTGTCGCAGCCGCAGGACATCGTGGCGTGGATGGCCGCATTTGGTGAAGCGAGTGCCGGGCCTGCGCAGGTCAATCTGTGGATTCCCGATCCGGCCCCGGCGCGCGATGCAGATGCGGAAGCGCGCCTGCGCGGGTTTCTTGCGCAGTGGGGTCCGCCGGTGGCCGAGACCGCAGGCGATGCCACCCCAGCCGACTTCGATGCGCAGTTCGATGCCTTGCTCGCTGCCCGCCCGGCGGTGGCGTCCTCGATCATGGGCCTGTTCCGGCCCGACCAGGTTGCGCGGCTGAAGGCGGCCGGCATCGCCTGGTTCGCCTGCGCCACCACCCTGGACGAAGCGCGTGCGGCGCAGGCTGCCGGTGCCGACGCGGTGGTTGCGCAAGGGGCTGAAGCCGGCGGCCATCGCGGCGCGTTCGATGCCAGCCAGGCAGCGCAGCAGATGACCGGGTTGTTCGCGTTGCTGCCGCGGCTTGTCGATGGGCTGCAGATTCCGGTCATCGCTGCTGGTGGTATCGCCGATGCGCGCGGCATTGCCGCGGCGCTGACGCTGGGCGCCAGCGGGGTGCAGATCGGCACCGGCCTGCTGCGCACGCCCGAAGCGGCGCTGCCCGATGCGTGGGCCGATGCCCTGGCTGCCGCCGAGCCGGAGCACACCCAGCCAACCCGCGCGTTTTCCGGGCGCCTGGGGCGGGCGTTGCTCACACCCTACGTGCGCGCCGCCACTGCACCGGATGCACCGCCGCCTGCGCCGTATCCGGTGCAGCGCGGCTTGACTGCAGCGATGCGCCAGGCAGCGACGCGCGACAATCATTTGGCATCGATGCAGGCCTGGGCGGGCCAATCCGCATGGATGGCGCCAGCGCAGCCGGCCGGTGAACTGGTCACGCAGTGGTGGACGCAGGCGCAGGCACTGTTATGTCGCTGATCTTCTGCAACGGCGCGCCGGCAAGCGCGCAACAGCTCGGTGCTGCGGCGCTGATCAACTACGGCCACTTCACCACACTGCAGGTGCGCGACGGCGCCACGCTGGGGCTGGACCTGCATCTGCAGCGCCTGCAGGAAGGCAGCCGCGCATTGTTCGGCCAGGAACTGGAAACTGACCAGTTGCGGGCGCAGTTGCACGCTGCGCTGGTGGCGTCGGCCATGGCCGATGCCAGTCTGCGCGTCACCGTGTTCGCGCCCGACTACGATTTCCGCGAGCCGTTGCGCGAGGTCGCATTGGATGTGCTGGTCGCCATCTCGCCGCCGGCGCACATGCCCGAGACCGGGTTGCGCGTGCAGGTCACCGATTACGTACGCGAGCGGCCGGAACTCAAGCATGTCGGCACGTTTCCGCTACTGCATCTGCGCCGTCTGGCCATGCAGGCCGACCATGATGATGTGGTGCTGCAGGACCGCCAGGGCAGGGTGCTGGAGGGGGCGTTCTGGAATCTGGGGCTGTGGGAACGCGGCGGGGTGGTCTGGCCGCAAGGGGCGTCGCTGTTGGGCACCCGGCAGCAGTTGCTGCAATCCGGCCTGAAAACGCTGGGCGTCACGCAGGTCAGTCGCCCGGTGGAGCTGAGCGAGCTGGACCGCTTCGATGGCGCATTCGCCTGTAATGCGCGTGGGCAGCAGGCCATCGTGGCGTTGGGGCCGGCACGTTGGGGGCCGCATGCCGCGCAGTTGCCGCTGCTGGAGCGGGCCCTGCAAACCCATGCCTGGCAAGCGATCTGAGCGATCTGGTGTGCCGGCGCCGGCTGACTTGGCTTCGCTGCCGGAGCCCGCTATAATCGCCGGCTTACCGCGCCACTCTGGCGACTGGGCAACTCAGGAAAACGACACCATGGTCAAGATTCGACTGACCCGCGGCGGCGCCAAGAAGCGTCCGTTCTACCACATCATCGTGACCGACGTGCGCAGCGCGCGCGACGGCCGCAACATCGAGCGTCTGGGTTACTACAACCCGGTTGCACAGGGCGCAGAACCGCGCATCGTGCTGGACGTTGCACGCGTCGACCATTGGGTCGGCCAGGGCGCACAGCTGACCGACAAGGTGCGTAACCTGTATCGCGAAGCATCCAAGTCCCAGGCCGCTGCGGCCTGATCTTGAGGGCCAGGCGTCGCCGCCTGGCCCAGAGTCGACACAGATGAAGCCGACCGAGCGCCGCATCCTGTTAGGCAGGGTTGTCGGCGCTTTTGGTGTCAAGGGCGAGCTCAAGCTCGAATCCTGGACCGAGCCGCGCAGTGCGATCTTCCGGTATCAGCCGTGGATCGTGCGTTCGCCATCGGGGCAGGAAACGGTCGTGAGCGGGGTGCGTGGGCGCGACCAGGGCAAGAACCTGATCGCGGTGTTCCCAGACGTGACCGACCGCGATACGGTCGAGGCCATGCACGGGACCGAAATCTATGTCTCCCGCAGCGTCTTGCCGCCACCAAAGCCCGACGAGTACTACTGGGTGGATCTGGAAGAACTGCAGGTGGAAACCGTCGAGGGCGTCAAGCTCGGGACGGTATCGCATCTGTTTTCCACCGGGTCCAACGATGTGGTCGTGGTGCGCGGCGATCGCGAGCGGCTGATCCCGTTCGTGCTGCCGGAGTTCGTCAAATCGGTGGACTTCGAGGCCAACTTGATCGTGGTCGACTGGGATCCGGATTTCTGATCGGAGCGGTGTCTCGGCTTCGCTCTTGCTCTAACCATTCCCCACTCCCGATTCCCGATTCTTAAGTGCGCATCGACGTCATCAGCCTGTTCCCCGAGTTCATCGCGCAATGCGCGGCGTTCGGTGTGGTCGGGCGGGCGCAGGAGCGTGGCTTGCTGGAGCTGCAAGGCTGGAATCCGCGCGACCATGCGCAGGGCAATTACCGCCGGGTGGACGACCGCCCGTTCGGTGGCGGGCCCGGCATGGTGATGTTGATCGAGCCATTGCGGGCTTGTCTGGACGCGGTGCAAGCCGCCGATCCGCAGCCGGCGCCGGTGATCTACCTCAGCCCGCAGGGGCGGCCGCTCACCCAGCCGCGCGCGCGCGAGCTGTCGCAGTTGCCGCGCATGATCTTGTTGTGCGGGCGCTATGAAGGGGTGGACGAGCGCTTCCTGGCGCAGGCGGTGGATATGGAAATCTCCATCGGCGACTACGTGTTGTCCGGTGGTGAGTTGGGCGCTGCAGTCCTTGTGGATGTGGTGACGCGGTTGCAGGACGGTGTGTTGAACGACGCCGAATCTGCCGCGCAGGACAGTTTCGAGGGCCCGCAAGGCCTACTGGATTGCCCGCACTTCAGCCATCCGTCGACCCATGCCTGGGGCGATGTACCGGACGTGTTGCGTTCGGGTAACCACGGCGCTATCGCGCGCTGGCGCCGCCAGCAGTCGCTGGGCCGGACCTGGCTGCGACGCCCGGACCTGCTGGACGAGGGTGGGTTGGACAAGAACGATCGCCGTCTGTTGGACGAGTTTCGCCGCGAACTCGCCCCAAGCGACGATAAACCCGGTAATGAGAAATAAGGGCTCACCCCTAGCTCTTGCAAGATTGATTGGGGTACAATATGCGGCTTGCTGGCCAGCCTTGCGTCTGGCCCTCTTTACGAACCTCGAGCAATCGCCGTGCGGCGACTGCCGGTCCAATATCACCAGACACGCGGTGCCCATCATGAGCAAACTCAACAAGACCATCCTGGCTGACTTCGAAGCCGCCCAGATTCAGCGCAAGCTGCCGGAATTCAACCAGGGCGACACCGTTGTGGTGAACGTCAAGGTGAAGGAAGGCAACCGCGAGCGCGTCCAGGCCTATGAGGGCGTCGTGATCGGTACCAAGAATGCCGGCCTGAACTCCGCTTTCACCGTGCGCAAGATCTCGCACGGCTTCGGCGTCGAGCGCGTGTTCCAGACCCACAGCGCCATCATCGACTCGGTCGAAGTGAAGCGCCGCGGTAAGGTCCGCGCCGGCAAGCTGTACTACCTGCGTGGTCTGGAAGGCAAGGCTGCCCGCATCAAGGAAGATTTGGCCGCTGCTGCACAGGCCAAGGCTGCTCGCCAGGCTGCTGCCAAGGCCGAGTAAGCCACACTGGCAGGTCGTTGATCTGCCACTGCCAGACGGCCGCCTTCGGGCGGCCGTTTGCGTTTGTGGAATGGGAAATGTCGACCGCGCTCAGGGTAGGCGTTTTCTATGGTGCGCTCAGTGGGCGATGCGCTGATGTTGATGCCATCGCAGTAGCGGATTGCGCGCTGTGCAGATCGCCAGCCGTCATCGACGTAGATGGATCGACGCAGATGCAAGGCATCTCGCCGCATCCGGTCCCTGGAGTGGATGCATGTCGGCAAACACTCGCATGTCGATCCACTCTATGCGTCTGGGACATAGGGTCCGCGCGACGGATGCAGCAACTCACGGATCTGCTCACGCACGGCGCTGTAAACCGCTGCACTGTTTCAGGCAAGGCCAAGTGCAGGGCAGATGCTGCTTGATCGTCAGGATGTCAGGCGTTGCTGGATGCCGACGGATGACGACATCGGGCGAACAGAATGAAGCTGCTTGGATTTATCACGTGTCAGTGGTTGGGTCTGCGCGACACCTTGAAGCCAATCAACACCTTTGCGCATCTGCATTGATCACACGGCTTGGCTGCGCTTGACGTGCGCGTTCAGGGCGATCGTGTCTGCGTCCGCTCGGCGGTGGGGGCGGTGTCGGCGACCGGCGAAGCGGGATGTGCGGGTACTTCAGCCGGGGCGGCCAGTGCCGACGGATGCGTCGGTGTGGCCAGCATGCGCGCTTTGCGCCAGCCGCCCCAGCGGTAATACGCCAGCGATAACAGCATCGAGCAGGTGGAGCTGATCGGAAAGCTCCACCACACCGCATCAGCCCCAAGATGCGGCACTAAGAAGTTGGCCAACGGCACGCGTACGCCCCATAGCGAAAACGCCAGGATCAACAGCGGCGGGATCACCGCGCCGGTGGAGCGCACCACGCCCGACACCACAAAGCTGACCCCGAACAACAGGAACGACCAGATCGCGATGTGGTTGAGGTGCCGTGCGATGTCCAACGTGGCGCTGCCTTCGGGCAGAAACAGGGCAAGGGTCCAGCGGTCGAACCCGATCAACAGCGCAATCAGCAGGCCGGTCATCAGGAAGTTGGCGGCGATGCCGGTGCGTGCCACGGCATCCACGCGCGACCACAGGCCGGCCCCCACGTTCTGGGCGGCCATCGACGAACAGGCGGCGCCGACGGCCATTGCCGGCATCTGCACGTAATTCCATAGCTGCAGCCCGGCACCGAACGCGGCCGCAGTGTCGGTGCCGAAGCCGTTGACCAGCGACAGCATTGCGATCATCGCCAGCGAGATCATCACCATCTGCAGGCCCATCGGCACGCCCTTGACGATGAGGGCGCGCAGGATGGCAGGGTCGATGCGGAACAGATGCAGATCGCGCCGTCCGAGCCATAGCACGTGGCGTTTCTTGCGCAGATAGATCAGCAGGCCGGCCAGTGCGACCACCTGCGCGATCAGCGTGGCCCATGCCGCACCGGCAATGCCCAGCGCAGGGAACGGGCCGATGCCAAATAGCAGCAACGGGTTGAACACGATATCCAGCAGCACCGACAACAATAGAAAGCGAAACGGCGTGCGCGCATCGCCGGTGCCGCGCAATGCCGCCGACAGAAAGGCGAACAGATACAGCGTTGGCATCGCCAGGAAGATTACCCGCAGATACTCTTCGGCCAACGTCTGCGAGGCGGCGGGCGTGCCCATGGCGGTGAGCAGGTGCGGCGCCAGATACCAGCCGAGCACGGCAATCACCGCCGACAGCCCGCCGAAGAAACTCGCGCTGGTGCCCATCACCTTGCGTGCCTGCGCGATGTCGCGCGCACCCATGGCCTGGCCGATCAGGATGGTGGAGGCCATGCCGATGCCGAACACCGAACCGATCAGGAAGAACATGATGCTGTTGGCGTTGGCCGCGGCAGTCAGCGCTTCTTCGCCAAGATAGCGGCCGATCCAGATCGCGTTGACCGAGCCGTTGAGCGACTGGGCGATATTGCCTGCCATGATCGGCAGGGCGAACAACAGCAGGTTCTTGCCGATCGGGCCTTCGGTCAGGACAGCGGATTTGGGCATAGCAGGTAGATCGTCGCGCAGAAGCTGCGCACACTAGCATTGCTGGGTGAGATCCGATGCAGTGCCATTTGGTTTGCGCTGCATATTTCGGGTTGGGACACGCTCCACGTTCGATACCAGCGGTGACCGCCTTTGCAAGATGCTGCGCTCGCTGTTCGGGATACGCTGCAGAGCAGGGGCGTGTCCCTCATCCGGCGCTGCGCGCCACCTTCTCCCGCAGGCGGGAGAAGGGCCGGGGTTTGCGAGCGTCTGTTGGATCGGCGTTGCACACGGACAACAGGTCCCTTCCCCCGCCTGCGGGGGAAGGTGCCCGCAGGGCGGATGGGGATGCACCGACCATCGACCTCTGGCAATCGATCACCATCGGAGGGTTGACGGTCCAGCTTGAGTTCCCGAATGGCTGCCCAAACATTGCTTACCTGAGAGAACGAGACAGCAAGACGCATGAATCTGGAGCTGGAACAGGGCAAGACGGTCCGGCTGGATGTGTGGCTGTGGGCCGCGCGCTTTTTCAAGACGCGCAGCCTGGCCAAGACGGCGGTGGAGACCGGCAAGGTAGATGTGGCCGGTCAGCGGCCCAAGCCGTCGCGCACGCTGCGCAGCGGCGAGCAATTGCGCATCGACCGCGGGGGCGAAATCTTTGAGGTCACGGTGTCCGCACTCAGCGACGTGCGCGGCCCCGCGCCGGTTGCACAGGCGCTGTATGTGGAAGGCGATGCCTCACGCGAGGCGCGTGCGCAATGGCGGCTGCAGCGCGCTGCCGAGCGCACCGGTTACCGCGCACCGGAAGGAAAACCGGACAAGCGCGCCCGCCGGTTGATCAACGCGTTGGGCGATATCGATGCGTTGTAAAAAATCAGTGGGTGCGGGACGCATGCGCTGCACAGAGGCGGCCATGGCAAACCATCCAGGCGTGCGATTCAGCTGAAAACCTGCGCTCCTGTCGAAGGAGACTGGCTGTTGTTCGGAGCGACGACGATGCGGAGCAGCAACGCATCTGATCGACAGCATCACGGCAGTCGGAACGCATGGCACTGCGTCTGCACTGCCGCAAAAAAACGCCCCGGATATCGGGGGCGTTTGCGTTACTGCTGCGGCTTGGAGCGGCTGACAACCGTAGCGAGCACTCGTCAGGTGGCTGTGGACAGCGCACTCGGAACCAGTATGGATTCGTCCGCGCCGGTTCCGAGCACCGACTGGGCTTGCCTCGTGGCGAGCACAGTCGGTGTGTTAGCTGCGCTCAGGCCAGATCGAACCGATCCAGCTGCATCACCTTGGTCCAGGCAGCGACGAAGTCGTGCACGAACTTCTCCTGTGCATCGGCGCTGGCGTAGACCTCGGCCACCGCACGCAGGATGGAGTTGGAGCCGAATACCAGATCCACGCGTGTGCCGGTCCATTTGTGTTCGCCGCTGCTGCGGTCGCGGCCTTCGTACAGCTCCTTCGCGTCCGAGGTCGCTTTCCATTCGGTACGCATGTCGAGCAGGTTGGCGAAGAAGTCGTTGCTCAGTACGCCGGGGCGGGTGGTGAACACACCATGCTTCGCGTCGCCTGCGTTGGCACCGAGCACGCGCAGGCCGCCGACCAGCACGGTCAACTCCGGTGCGGTCAGGGTCAACAGCTGTGCCTTGTCGATCAGCATCGCTTCGGCAGGCACTGCGTAGCGGCGCTTGGCGAAGTTGCGGAAGCCATCGGCCACCGGCTCGAGGACGGCGAACGATTCGACATCGGTCTGTGCCTGCGATGCATCGGTGCGGCCCGGCGCGAACGGCACGGTGACGCTATGGCCTGCGGCATGCGCTGCATGTTCCACCGCGGCGTTACCGGCAAGCACGATCAGGTCGGCCAGCGAAATCTTCTTGCCACCCGATTGCGCGGCATTGAAGTCGGCCTGGATGCGCTCCAGCGTGCCGAGCACCTTGGCCAGCTGTTCGGGTTGATTGGCCTGCCAGTCCTTTTGCGGTGCCAGGCGGATGCGTGCACCGTTGGCGCCGCCGCGCTTGTCCGAGCCGCGGAAGGTGGATGCCGAGGCCCAGGCGGTGGTGACCAGCTGCGCCACGCTCAGGCCGGAAGCGAGGATGGTCTGCTTCAGCGCAGCAGCGTCCTGTGCATCGACCAGGGCGTGGTCGACCGCCGGCACCGGGTCCTGCCAGATCAGTTCTTCGGCCGGCACGTCCGGACCCAGGTAGCGGGCACGCGGACCCATGTCGCGGTGGGTGAGCTTGAACCAGGCGCGTGCAAACGCATCGGCGAACTGGTCCGGGTGTGCGTGGAAGCGGCGCGAGATGGCTTCGTACGCCGGATCGAAGCGCAGCGCCAGATCGGTGGTCAGCATGGTCGGGCGATGCTTCTTCGCCGCGTCGTGCGCATCGGGAATGATGGCGTCGGCGTTCTTGGCCACCCACTGGTGCGCGCCGGCCGGGCTCTTGCTCAGTTCCCACTCGAACTTGAACAGATGGTCGAAGTAGTCGTTGCTCCACTGCGCGGGCGTGGTGGTCCAGGTGACTTCCAGGCCGCTGGTGATGGTGTCGGCGCCCTTGCCGCTGCCGTAGCGGTTGTGCCAGCCCAGGCCCTGGCTTTCCAGCTCGCCGGCTTCCGGCTCGGCGCCCACGTTATCGGCCGGGCCGGCGCCATGGGTCTTGCCGAAGGTGTGGCCACCGGCGATCAGCGCCACGGTCTCTTCGTCGTTCATCGCCATGCGCGCGAAGGTGTCGCGGATGTCCTTGGCGGCCAGCAACGGATCGGGATTGCCGTCCGGGCCTTCCGGGTTGACGTAGATCAGGCCCATCTGCACGGCGGCCAGCGGGTTTTCCAGATCGCGGGTGTGCTTGACCTGGCTGTCGTCGTCCTTGACCAGCACGCCGTGCGCTTCGTCCACGCCCGGCGAGCCGTGCGCATAGCGTTCGTCGCCCCCCAGCCACTTGGTTTCGCGGCCCCAGTACAGGTCCTGATCCGGCTCCCAGGTGTCTTCGCGGCCAGCGGCAAAGCCGAAGGTCTTGAAGCCCATCGATTCGAGCGCGACGTTGCCGGTGAGAATCATCAGGTCGGCCCAGGAGATGGCCTGGCCGTACTTCTGCTTGATCGGCCACAGCAGGCGGCGCGCCTTGTCCAGGCTCACGTTGTCCGGCCAGCTGTTGAGCGGTGCGAAGCGCTGCTGGCCGCGACCGCCGCCGCCACGGCCGTCGCCGATGCGGTAGGTGCCGGCGCTATGCCAGGCCATGCGAATGAACAGCGGGCCGTAATGACCGAAGTCGGCCGGCCACCAGTCCTGCGAGTCGGTCATCAGCGCACGCAATTCCTGCTTGAGCGCGGACAGGTCGATGCGCTTGAATGCTTCTGCGTAATTGAAGGTCTCACCCAACGGATTGGACTTGCTCGAATGCTGGCTGAGCAGGTCCACACGCAATTGCTGCGGCCACCAATCGCGATTGGTGGTTCCGGCGCCGACGACGGCGTGGTTGATCGGGCACTTTGCTTCGGTGGTCATGGCGTTTACCTATGTGCGTGAGCACTTGGGGAGCTGCGTGCCGGTGCGCGGCACGTGCTGGTGGAATCGAAGTGGAGCAGTGCTTGGAGTGTGATCATCGACGACAAATCAATGCGGCTGCAGCTCCACGAATGCTGCCGGGTCTGCCGATGCTAGCGTCTGCCTGGCGTTGCAAGTGCACGCGAGCTGACGACAGAAACACGAGACAGGAAGTTGTTTCAGGCAGACGCATCATGGCGGCGTTGGCACACGATAAGGAGCATCGATCATTTGGTGAATTCGAATTATTCAACCATATCGATAGCGTCACGCTATGGATAGCACGGTGGTGCCCCATCAGCGCATCGCCTCGTGGTCAGCGTTTGCCGAACAGGCTGCCGCCCAGGGTCATGACATCGCCCAGATCCAACTGGCCGTCGCCGTCCTGATCCAGCACGCTGGTCAGCAAACCGCCGGCACCGCTAGTGCTGCGGACCTGCTGATGTTCCTGCGCCAGGGCGGGGCCGAGCTGGGTGCTGGTGGCAGCATCGCCACCAAGAAACCGTTTGGCCAGGTAGGCCATCACGATGGGCGCGAGCAGTTGCAGCAGTTGGCCGGCCTTGCTGGGTTCAAGCCCGGTGGCCTGGCCAAGGCCTGCGGCCGCCTGCGGTGCCTTGTCGCCGAACAGATGGCTCACGATGCCGGCGCCGTTGGCTTGCGCGCCGCTGGCCGAGCCGCCCAGCAGCGCGCCGAACAGGCTGCCGATGTCCGGACTGGCGGCGTGATCGCGCTGCAGGGCGCCCAGCAAGGCATCGGTACCGCCGGCCTGCTGGCTGTTGCGTCCCAGTGCACCCATCAACAGCGGCAGCGCGGTCTGCACCGCCGATTGCGCCTGCTCTGGCGCGATGCCCAGGCGGCTGCCGAGTTGTTGCAGTTGCGGGCCTTGCAACTGCGCGGCCAGCTGATCGGTCAACGAGGCAGAGGTGGTCATGCGACGGGTTCCCTGGTGGTCAAAGCGTTGCGGCAGGGTGCGCCTGTCGCGGCGTCAGGGCAATCCACCAGCGGACCGGCGCGCGCGAAGCGTGATGCAAGGCAGCTGCGTAGCGCTCACGCCACAGGCGGCGAGGCGAACGCATCCGATCATGCGGCGGAATTGTGGTGTTTGCATACCGTGGGTCGAAAGATAAAACCACCCAACTGCGCTCTAACCAATCCCAAATCCCAACTCCCCAATCCCCGCCCTCACAGCAACGCCTTCAACCGATACAGCGCTTCCAGCGCCTGCTTGGGGGTGAGTTCGTCCGGGTCCAGTGCCTGCAGCGCTTCCTGCGCGGCGGAAGAGGGTGCGGTGAACAGCCCGAACTGTTGCGGGGCGTCCAGCGCGGCGGGCGCCATGTGTGCGCTGTGACTTTCGCCGCCGCGTTGTTCCAGCTCGGCCAGGCGCCGCCGCGCCTGCGTCACCGCCGCCTTGGGCAAGCCGGCCAGTGCGGCCACCTGCAGGCCGAAGCTGCGATTGGCCGGGCCGTCCTTGACGGCATGCATGAACACCAGACGCTCGCCGTGTTCCACCGCATCCAGATGCACATTCGCAATGCCGCTGGCGCCGCCTGCATGCGATTCGTCGGCCAGTGCAGTGAGCTCGAAGTAATGCGTGGCAAACAGCGTGTAGCAACGATTGGTGTGCGCCAGATGGCGCGCCACCGCGTCGGCCAAGGCAAGACCGTCGTAGGTGGACGTGCCCCGGCCGATCTCGTCCATCAAGACCAGCGAGTGCGGCGTGGCGTGATGCAGGATGTAGCTGGTTTCGGCCATTTCCACCATGAAGGTGGATTGCCCGCGCGCCAGGTCGTCGCCAGCGCCGATACGGGTGAGGATGCGATCGATCGGCCCGATCACCGCGCGGCTGGCCGGCACGAAGCTGCCGATATGCGCCAGCAACACGATCAACGCGTTCTGTCGCATATAGGTCGATTTACCGCCCATGTTCGGGCCGGTGATGACCAGCATGCGGCGGTCGGTGTGCAGGTCCAGATCATTGGGTTCGAACGGCTGGTCGCGCACCGCTTCCACTACCGGGTGGCGGCCGCGTTCGATGCGCAGGCACGGCGCGCTGTCCAGTTCGGGCTGCGCCCAGTCCAGCGCCTGCGCGCGCTCGGCGAAGGCGGCCAGCACATCCAGCTCGCTCAGTGCGTTGGCGCAGCGCTTGAGGCCTTCCAGCTCACTGCCCAGTGCATCGAGCAGGCCTTCGTACAGCAGCTTTTCGCGCGACAGCGAGCGCTCGCGTGCCGACAGCACCTTGTCTTCGAAGTTCTTGAGTTCTTCGGTGATGTAGCGCTCGGCATTGGTCAGGGTCTGACGGCGGCTGTAGTGCAGCGGCGCTTTGTCGGCCTGTCCCTTACTGATCTCGATGTAATAGCCATGCACGCGGTTGTAGCCGACCTTGAGCGTGGCGATGCCGCTGCTGGCGCGTTCGCGTTGTTCCAGGTCGATCAAAAATTGATCGGCATTGGTAGATAGCCGTCGCAGCTCGTCCAGATCGGCGTCGTAGCCGGTTGCGATGACGCCGCCATCGCTGAGCTTGAGCGGCGGTTGTTCGGCTACCGCGCCGATCAGCAGATGCGCGGTGGCGTCGTGCTCGCCCAGTTCGGCGAATAAGGTCTGCAGGCGCGGCGAATCCAGCGGCGCCAGGATGGTGCGTACCTTCGGCAGCAGGGCCAAGCCATCGCGCAGGGTGGAAAAATCGCGCGGGCGTGCCGAGCGCAATGCCACGCGCGTGAGGATGCGTTCCAGATCGCCAAGCGCGCGGAAGGCCTCGCGCACGTCGGCATCGGCGCCGGAATCGATCAGGCTGCCGACCGCGTGGTGACGTTGCATCAGCACATCGCGCAAGCGCAACGGACGATGCAGCCAGCGTCGCAGCAACCGCCCGCCCATCGGCGTGACCGTGCTATCGAGTACACCGAGCAAGGTATTGCGGGTATCGCCATCGACGCGCGTGTCCAGTTCCAGATGCCGGCGCGTGGCCGCGTTCATCGAGATCGCTTCGCTGGCCACTTCCATGGCGATAGAGGTCAGATGCGGCAGGCGCTGCTTCTGGGTTTCTTCCACATAGCCGAGCAGCGCGCCGGCGGCAGCGGTGGCGCACGGCTTGTCGTCGATGCCGAAGCCGGACAGGTCGTGCAGCTTGAAGAACGCCAGCAATTGACGACGCCCGCTGTCTGCATCGAATAACCACGGCGGCCGGCGACGTACGCCGATGCGCCCGCGCAAAAATTCCGGCCAGTTGTCTTCGTCGGGCACCAGCAGTTCGGCCGGCTCCAGCCGCGCGATCTCCGCTTCCAGCGCGTCGACGCTGTCTACTTCATTGACCAAAAAACGTCCGCCGGCCAGATCGGCCCAGGCCAGGCCATAGCCTTGCTTGCTGCGCGAGATCGCCATCAACAAGGTGTCGCGTCGCTCATCCAGCAGCGCTTCGTCGGTGACCGTGCCCGGCGTGACGATGCGCACCACCTTGCGCTCGACCAGACCCTTGGCCAGCGCCGGGTCGCCGATCTGCTCGCAGATCGCCACCGACTCGCCCAAGGCCACCAGCCGCGCCAGATAGCCTTCGTAGGCATGCACCGGCACGCCGGCCATCGGAATCGGCGCACCACCGGAGCTGCCGCGCTGGGTCAGGGTGATATCGAGCAGCCGCGCCGCCTTGCGCGCATCGTCGTAGAACAGCTCGTAGAAGTCGCCCATACGGAAGAACAGCAGCAGATCGGGGTAGTCCGACTTGGCGGCGAAGAATTGCTTCATGGCAGGCGTGTGTTCTTTCACGTCCTTGGTTTCGCTGTTTATCACTTTAAAATCAGTCACTTGATAGTTATTGTGTGGTTGAGCAATGGCGGCGAGTAGGGGCGAGTAATGACGAGTGACGGTGTTTTTTGTAGCAATTGAGTAGCGGCATGGCTGAAGTGACGTAAAATCGATGTAGCAACGGGGCGTAGAAGCTGGTGATGGCGTGCGCTAATGTAGCAATGAGGTGTAGGGGGGGTGCAATGACGAAGACCGCGACAAGTGCAAGCAAGAGAGCTGGATCGCTCAAGTTTAATCTGACCTACAACCAAGTCCTGGCCTTGTCCTTGACCAAGGCCCCCGCATGGGACGCGCAGGGCAAGGTCCGCCTCGCTCCCCGGTCGGAGGGCAGGCCCTACTTGGTGTTGGACGGCGGGCCGGGGGCGCCCTCCGGGTTTGGCTTCCGCGTCGGTTCCACAATGACCACTTACGTGGGGCAGAAGCGTGGGCCCGATGGCAAGCCAATCCGCTTCACCCTGGGCAACGTCGCGGATATGCCTCTGGACGAGGCGAGGGAGGTTTGCCGAGAGCACCTAGCGCTGCTCAAGCAAACCGGGAAGAACCCCGTCCACGTCAAACGGCGGCAGCTACTGGAAACCCAGGAGAGGGAATCGGAAAAAGACTTCGGGGACTTAACCTTGCGGCAGGGGATGGAGCGTTACATCGCGCACCTGGATTCCCGCGCAAAGAACAAGAAGATCAAACCGGTCAGCGTAGATGCGGTGCGCGACAGTTTGTCCCGCCTTTCACGGCCCACGGTTGCCTTGTCGGACAAGACCCTGAGTCAGCTCCAGCTGGAGGTCATCCAGCAAGCCTTTGACGCTTGCCGGATCAGCTCCATGCAACTGTCTAACCGCATTCCCCGGGAAATAAGCAAAAAGCTGGCGGAGGTAGAGGACTGGGCCAAGCTCACCGTTCCCCAGTTGGAAGCGCTGGGCATCACCGGCAAATACATCCAGCGGGTCCGAGCAGCCGGGCTTTCTTCAACCGAGCACACGTTCTCGGACGCGAGGCGAGCGGTTGACTTCATCATCGAAGAGGAGAAAGCGCGCGATCACCAGTTCGGCCGACCCCAGCGCCACTTTTACAACCCCCTGGTGGTTATCCATACTCGGGACATGCTCCGCGAAGCCCACGAACTGCGCAGCCACTACAGCCGCGCCGAGGTTCGCAATCCCCTGGATGACAAAACCCTGCCCAAGGTCCTCAAAGCCATTGCAGCACGGCGGGACGAGCAAGGCGGGCGAAACGCGGCCGGTGCAGACTACCTGCTGCTGACCTTGCTTTGGGGAACCAGGCGTAGCGAAGCGGCGCCGTTGCGGTGGTATGACCGCTGCACCCCGGGTGAGCTGTCGCAGGAACTGGTGTCTTGGGTTTGGCTGG
This sequence comes from Xanthomonas sp. NCPPB 4467, assembly GCF_041475665.2. NCBI lineage: Bacteria > Pseudomonadati > Pseudomonadota > Gammaproteobacteria > Lysobacterales > Lysobacteraceae > Xanthomonas > Xanthomonas sp. NCPPB 4467. The sequence goes on from NZ_CM191260.1 coordinate 1,672,935, forward strand.
CGGCCCCCGAGGAAATCAACCCAACCACCAAGCGCGCGGGCAGCCAGGTTTACCTGTTTGAAACCAAGAACAAAGAGCAGCGGTTCTTGCCTGTCACCTATTTTGCCGAGCGCGTCCTGCAGCGACGCTTCAACGAGCGCGAGGACGATGCCGGGGCCAAGAAAGGGCTGGAGGCCGCCAAGGCCGCGCTCACCACAGCAATCAAGCGGGGCGGACACGCGGCCCTGATTGAAACCCTTCAGGCCGCGGTTGCCAACGCCGAGCACGCGCTGGATCGAACCCGTTTCGTCTTTCCGGCCAGGTCCCGGCGCAGCAAATCCGGTCACTACTCCGACAGCAAGTCCATCATCGCCAACGTGCGCCGCGACGCCGGGCTGATCGATTTGCGCGAGGAGGTGGACATCGGCCTGACCCCTCACGATTTGCGCCGCACGTTGGGGCGCTACGCAGAACGGCTCCACAGCGGCAAAGCTCGGGTCGTATCGCAAATGCTTCACCACAGGGTCAAGGACAAAGACTCCGCTTCCACCGATGCGATCTACACGGAGCAGGAATGGGCTGTTTTACGGGAGGCGTTTGCCCTCGTAGAGGAGCACATGATGGCCAGCAGCCCGAGGGTGTGGAACCGCTGGAAAGGAACGGACAAGCCGCGGCTTGACGAGGTCAACGACCCGCCAGCTACGATCTTTGCCGCAAGAAATCAGAAGGTGGCGTTCGATGACGAGGATTGAACCAGTTCGCACAGAAGAGGCTTTCCGTGCCAAAGCCGAAGCGGCCTGGAATGGGGAGTTGATCCGAGCCAAAAGCGCGGGGGGCGGGATGGTGTCCGCCAAGGCTGCAGCGTTGTTCCTGAGCATCCATGCCGACACGCTGGGCGAGTGGCGCCGCCGAATCCCGCCCATGGGCCCACGTTTTCAAAAAGCGTCCGGCAGTGCCCTGGACGGCCCCAACCAGCGGGTGAAATACGATTACGAAGAGCTGGTGGCCTGGAAAGATGGTCAACAGGGCAGGACTGCGAAAGAGCGCCGGTTGAGTTCGGAGTTGGAGCGGCTGAATCAACAGCAGCGGGAGCTGCAACTGGAGAGACAGATCCATGAGGCCAAGGTGGCTCTGGAAAAGCTGCGCAAGAACGCTGGACGCTACGCCGCCTTGGTGACGTCGCACGAGGGCTGGGCAACCTCCCACGCCTGGGCCGTAGTGGAAGGCCTGATCGCCGGGCACGTGCTCACAGTGGGCGAGGACACGTTGGACCGGGCCCTGGCCGACGGTGAGATTTGGGATGCGCCTTTGGCCGACGCGTTGTTGGAGCCGTGGATCAGTGTTGAGGCGCGCGATCCCTTCGATGACGCCATGAAGGACGCGCTAGCTGCCTTCCAGCGTGCCCTGGACCACACGCGAAACCAGGACCGGGCTCGAGGGCTGGAGGACAGGCTGCCGCCGCCCACGGCGCCAGAGAGCACGCGCAAGCCGTTCCGGTTCTGATCGCCTACCATCAGGTTTCCTCTTGGTGGCAAGCCCACATGTCTCTTGATTCCAAGCAAGAAGTCCTCGTCAAACTGATCGAGCGTTACCGCGAGACCTACGCCCCCGGGAACCCTGAGTTCATGAGCGGCAAGGGCGTGTCATGGGCGCGCCTAAAGCGGGATGTGGAGAAAGAAGCGGTCGCTGATCACCAGGCACGCGTGGCCGCTAGAGCCGGACGCGCGCGTCCGAGCGAGTCGAGGCCTTGGACCTCCGCAGAAGCGGCGGGGCTGCTTAACCTATCGCAGAAGGCGTTCCGCGAGTTGGCCAAGAGCGACAGTCCGACGGGTCCCCTGTTGGTAGACGACGGCACGCACACCGCCGTTCCCATATCTCGGTTGCTGGAATGGGCCGATGCCTATCCGCGAATCCGACGGTGGCGGGAAAGCCGAGAAGATGGGGACATTCTTGGGCGGACAGCCCCAATGCCTCCACTAGCTCGCTTCAAGCTTCTCCAGGAAAGTGTGGTTGATATCACCTTGGTGGAGGGCAAGGTTTCCTCTTTGGACCTGTCAAAGTTGAGCGCGGGCGAGCGTGACGCGCTTCTGGACTTGTTCAGAGCGAAGGGGGGGGCTCTGCAGGAAGATGGCCGAGGGATCGTGATGCTTCAGCAGGCCACACTGCCCGAGGCGTTCAAGTTGCCTTGGGCCGACCTGACACTCAAAAATGAGTGGGTGAGCCAATACACAGGAGGGCTGGAAGGCATTAGAAGTGAGCTCCAAGAGCACTTGCAGCGTGTCCAGAACGTGATCCCCAATCTCACACCGGAGGAGGACAAGGTGGATGCCCAGGACGCCCACAAAGCGTTGGTGGAACAATGGGCCGAAGAAAGCCGAGCGTTAGAGATGCAGGTCAGTGAGGTGCGCGGCGCGATCCTGGACGTGACCCTTCCGCCCGCAGGGCCGCCCATCGAGCGGCCACCGTTTCGGTTCTAAGGCAGAGGCGATCGTTGGAGCGAACGTGCGGCGGCTACTCGCCGCCGAAGAGCGTAGGGGAAGAAGAGGCAGGAAGGCGCCGGCTTCCGCCGCCGCCAGGTCGACCTATCCAAGCCCCGGCTCACGTCCGGGGCTTTTTTGTGCCCGTCGTCAAGCCAAAGGGGCAACCGCCCCTTTCCGCCAGACGCGATTGTCGGTTCAAAGGATGCTATTCCCACACCAACACGGACCCGCCGACATGCTTCCGATCATCCTCCAGCTTGATCCCGCCGCCGCTCGTCATCACCGGGCCGCGCTCACGCCTCAGGCCCTGGCTGACGTCCTCGCCGACGCGCTTCCCCAGGCCTTGGCCCAGTTCGATGCCGGTATTGCCCAGTCGGTCATGGTGGCCTGCGGGGACATGACGGCGCTTCAGGCCCACCAGGTTCTCACCCTGCAGATCGCCACCCTGGAGCGCTTCCTTGACGTCCAGGACGCCGCCAACGACTGATGGCCTGACACGCCTGAAGTAGTCCGGGCCAAGCTTGGCCCAACCCCTTAACCCCTTTCGCAAAACGCGGCCAACCGGCCGTGCTGGTGGAGCTTTGCCCAACCACCAATCAAAACCGGAGATTACCCATGAATGCTGCAAATGTCCTTGCTGATCACAACGCCCTGTCGCTGCCCAAGGCCCGCAGGAACACCTCCTCCCCGCGGGCAACCAAGCTCGCGTCCGCCATGGTCGGTTACGACCGCCTGCCGGCAGCGCAGACCACGGACACCTGGCTCACGCCACCGGAGCTGATCTGGGGGAGCCCGCGAGAATGCTTCACGGGGTTGGGTCCGTTTGACCTCGATCCGTGCACGCCGGAAGACATGCCTTGGCCCACGGCGAATCGGATGCTGACGCCGATCGAGGACGGCTTGGCGACGCCTTGGCCCGCAGACGCCTTCGTTTTCATGAACCCGCCGTTCGGCCGCGGACAGGATGCCTGGATGCAGAAGCTGGCCAACCACCCGAGCGGTGGCATCGCACTGGTGTTTGCCAGGACCGACACGGCCTGGTTCCAGGACCACGTGCTCAACCACCCTGCCACGAGCGCCATTGTGTTCCAGCGCGGGAGGCTGAAGTTCTGCCGTCAGGACGGAACACCTGGGGACGCGCCGCCCTGCGGCCCGGTGTTCGTGGCTTATGGGGAGGAGGCGGCACGGCGGCTTCGCCTGGCGGTTAGCGAAGGGCAGATCCTGGGTGGCTACCTGGACATGGCCCGCGTGGGCATGGTGGCCGGAGCTTGCGAGGCTGCAAACGACGAGTGATGGCGACGCTTGGTGAGTGAAAAAAGGCCGGAGGCCTCGCATTTGCCTCCCAGGCGCTTTTGCTTTGAGCTGCTTTTGCTTTTGTTTCTCCCGCAGGTAACGGGCGCTTATTCCCTGCCACTCACTGGTAAAACCATGCGGAAAAGAATTCATCCGTATCCATGTTGTTAGCGTTTTCTGCTGGTTAACGTCTCTGCTGGTTAACGCTCAAACCGTAAACCAGCAGCCAAACCAGCAGCTAAAGCCATACAGGGCAAGGCCTTCCCGCTTCTGCTGGTTTGCTGGTCAATTTATTCGACTTTTCTTCAGTGATGAAATTAGTGAAGAGGTTCAAAAATCTCAATCTTTGTTGAGACATTGTGCGAGCGTAAAAGCTAAATTTTAAACCAGCAAGCCAGCAGTTAGCTTATTTTTTGAACAAAAATAATGAATATCAATCACTTGAAGTTTTTTTAGTTGCTGGTTTGGGTGCTGGTTTAAGAAAAAGCAGAAAACCAGCAGCAGAGTTAACCAGCAACTAAAAACTTTATTTTCGCTTTGGGCTTGACGTTGTCCGGAAACCTGCTTTCTTGGATGTATTACACAAGCAATACGGAGATTCCATGCAGCCGCAGAAAACCCCTCAGTCCTCGATTCGGAAAGACCCGTTCAATGCTCGAATGGAACGGGCGCTGATTGAACGGCTGAAAGCCGACGCCAAGCGTTCGGGGATTTCTCCCAGTGAAAAGCTGCGGCGCATCCTCGACAACGCCTTGCCGCAAGTCGCCTAACCCCACAAATGCGAAACCCCCGCCTAGCAGGGCGAGGGTTCGTTGGAGCTAACTACAATGTCTAAACTTAATGTGGCCGAAGATCCGTCGGCCGTCAAGCCCGCAAACGTTCATTTCCTGATCGAAAAGCACTGGGAGAAGAATCGCGAGGAGTTCTCCAGCAACCTGAAGGTGGAGCACCGGGCACTGGATCGACACAAACAGGCCAAGCTCAACAAAGGCGAGTTGCGCCCGGAAAGCTTGGACTATCTCTACGCTCGCCACCTCCAGCTTGGCCTGGACGGCAACCTCTGGGCCAGCGTCCGCGACGAGTGGGCCACTCAGTCCACGCTGATCTATCGATGGGAAACCAACCACTGGTCCATGGTCCATGGCGGCAAAGGGCAGGGCCTGGCGTCCGATTGGCTGGACACCAACATCCCCGCCAAGGCCTGCGACAAGACCGCCGCCGGGCTCTGGGCCTACGCACGCACCCGGTTGGGCCAGCAAGCGCCCTTGCCGCAACTGGAAGGCCGTTCGCTGGTGCCTTGCAAGGACGCTTACTTGGAGATCAACAAAGACAGCATCCACGCACTGGCCCCAGCGCCGCGCTATGGCATGACGCACGCGATCAACATCACCACCAACGCCGCGCATGACCAGGCTTACACCCTTAAGCCCCTGCCTGCCGACAGCCTGCTGGCGACGTTTCTGGCCCGGGCTCTGCCCGACGAAGGCGTCCGGGACCTAGTGCAGGAACAGTGCGGCATGACGTTGCTGCCCGGCAGCTATCAGATGGCAGCGTGGTGGCACGGCGCGGCGGGCTCCGGCAAAAGCAGCCTGGCCGAAGCGGTAGAGGGCATGCACAACAAGGTAGCCCGCCTGGATCTTGCGACGTTGAGCGACGTGTTCGCGCTGGAGCACATCATCGGCGCGAACCTGATCTTGGTCGATGAGGTGGAATGCGACCGCTGGAAGGAAGGCACGTTCAAGACCCTGGTCAGTGGCAACGGCATCGGGATCAACCGCAAGCACTTGTCCGTTCTGAACTACCACTCCAAAGCGAAGTGGATCATCACGTCGAACTCCGCGCCGTTCTTCCGTGACAAGTCTGGCGGGGTGGCCCGACGCCTCTCTATCGTGGAATGGGCAAACGCGATCCCCGAGTCCGAGCGGATCCCAGACTTCCACAAAAGACTGCTTGCCGAGGAGGGACAGCTGTTCCTCGATTGGATGCTGGAAGGCGCCCGCCGGGTCGTGGCACGCGGCCGTTTCATGGCCGACCACGAGCTGCCGGAGGCTGCTCGTGCTTACAAACAAGCCGTGATCCACAACGCCGATTCCATCGCCAGTTGGGTGCATTCGGACCGAGTGGTGTTTGGCGAAGCGGCCGGCAGCGGGCAGTGGAGCAGCATCAAGGCCATGCACACCCGCTACGCGTCCTGGTGCCAAAAGAAGGGCTTTGAGGCCGAGGAAATCCTCTCGCAACGCCAGTTCACCCGCGGTCTGAAGACCGCCGGGCACCTGCGCGGGCGGCCCTCCAATCGCCGGATCAATGGAGAGGAGGCCGATTGCTTCCTCTGCATCTGGCAGGGGGAGCAAACCGACCAAGAGCGTGCGGAGGAAGCCGCCCAGAAGCGCTTGGCCTCTATGACCCCCGAGCAACGGCAGGCCGAGGTAAGCGCCATGCGCGCCGCCAACGATGAATCCAACCAGGCCAGCGTGGCCCGGGCTGAAGCCCTGTCAAAAAAGGACTGGGAGGAAACACCATCGGAGATCCGCGAGATTTTTGGGTTCAGCGCGACCACGCCGTATGAGCAGGTTCAGGCCGAACGCCGCGAGACCCGCGCAAGTCAGGCGAAGGAGGCTGCAGGTTGGGTGTCCCAGGACAAACGCGAGACGGAGGCACGGGAATGCCGCAAGGCCGAGGGCGCTAAAAAGAAAGCGGCAGGAGAGTAAGGGCGCAGGCCTTTACTTTTCCCCAGGCCGCGGTATTGCAAAGGGGTATCCCTCAGAAAAGGAACCCCTCCCATGCCACCGCCCACCTCCACCATCCCCGACGACGCCTTTAACGAAGAGGCCATCACCGCCGCCGACCTGCGGCAAGAAGGCCCTGAGTTCGATCCGCAATACCTGCTGGTCCAGTCCGCGTTCGGCCTTCACGTCAAACCCGGCAAAGACGGGGACGAAGGTCTGCGAAGTGAGAGTGACATCGTTGACCTGGTCCGCCGACTTCTGGATCGGCGCAAATCGGTAGACCTGCATTTCGAGTTTTAACCAACCCCATCCACCCATAAGCACCTGCTTAAGAGGCGCAGGCGTTTGAAAAAGATTTGAGGCACAACGCATGTCCAAGTATTCCGATCTCATCCAAGCCACCGCCGAGCGCATGCTCGCCCTCATGCAGCAGGGAACCATCCCCTGGCGCCAGCCATGGAATGATCGCGACGCCCCGCCGAACGGCCTTATCAACGGGCCCTGGAATCCCACCACGGGCAAGCAGTATCGCGGGTCGAACACTCTGATCCTGAGAGGGGCACAGCTGGTCAACGGCTACGAGGACAGCCGTTGGCTGACGTATAAGCAAGCGTTGGCTGTTGGCGGACAGGTGCGCCGAGGGGAAGTGGGCCAGCAGATCGCTTACTGGGATTTCAGCAAGACCGGCAAGGCGCAAGAAGGCCAGCAATCAAGTATGGAGGGCGAAGAGAAGGGCTATCAAGGCCCATCAGTGTTTGTGGCCACCGTCTTTAATGGCTCGCAGGTAAGCAACCTCGCACCGCCCCCCCCGCCGTTCGTCATGCCCCAGACGATTCGCAACCTCCGGGTTCGAGAGCTGCTAGATCAGCACCAGCCAAAAATCCACCATGACGGGGGTAATCGCGCGTTCTACAGCGTCGTCGTCGATTCGATTCATATGCCCAAGCACGCGGAGTTCAACGACGATGTGAGCTATCAGGCCACGCTCCTGCACGAACTCGCTCACTGGACCGGCGCCAAGCATCGTCTCGATCGAGACCAGAGCGGCCGATTTGGCAGCGAGGACTACGCGAAAGAGGAGCTGGTGGCCGAGCTCTCAAGCCTTTTTATTTCCGAGCGCCTGGGAATAGGCCTGGGAAAGGAACACGAAGAGCAGCACGCAGCTTATCTGCAGTCCTGGATGAAAGCCTTGGCCGACGACCCCAAAACCCTGTTTCGTGCAGCGTCCCAGGCTGAGAAGGTCATGACCTTCCTGGATATCCCGGCATTCGAGCGGGAGCCCTTGCCAGTCGTCAGAAAAGAACAGGAAGCCGAAAAGCCCGCTTCAACCCCGGTGGCCGAAAGCTCGGGGAAGAGGAAGGAGCGCGAGGCTGCGTTTAGTTAAAGTTTGCATGGTTGCTGCATCACAAGTTGTCTATGAAAGAGTCACTTCTAGAAGTGCGGGTTTTTGTTGAGGACAGTAGCCTGGAGGCTTATAAGAACCTGTTCAAGCGACAGCTCGGATTGCCGTGGTGCATGTTCAAGATCGGGATGTGCGAGGAAATCTTTCTTCGCGCTCGCGGCAAGGAGACTTGCAAGCAACATCGCTATGCTCTCGTTCGCGGCGTATTGGTATGGAACAATCCGCTTTTCTTGCTCTGTAATAGGTAAAGTGACAAAGCACTTAAAGGGTGAGATCGGGACGACGAATCGTAAGCCCTGGGTGGTCATCCCAGTTGCGCAAAAAGAGTCGGGCATCACGAAAATAGGCGTCTTCGACGAAACGATCGTCCAACGACTCTCTAACAAGGGCGCGGCGTAGATTTTGTAGATGTCATGGTTAGAAAAAATTCCATCGAAGGCCTTTGATGCTGCCTCTTCGGTGGACATGCCAGCGTCTGATGCCCACGCGTCAACAACGGTTCGTGTCCCTGAGCGTAGGTTTTCAATGTGGGAAGGATTTCTCAAAATGTGAATTATCAAAAAAGCGACAAAGGCTTGCTGTTGCGGTGGATTCAAGGGCTCAATACACAGTAATTTATTGATCGGGCCTTTTGCATCTCCTTCGAGTAGGCTGAAATAAGCCTCAAGTCGGTCGCTCCAAAGACGCTGGCGATGTCCCCATGTGCCAAAGCCAATAGAGCTCCTGCTCCATCTTTGTCCATTCCTCCTCCACCGGATTGCCTTGTCCTTTTGTGCCCAGTGATCTCGGATCAGCCAGCGGCTAATGTAGTGTTGGGTCTGAACCGGTTTTACGGCAAGTGCTTTCGCTTGGGGCGGAGATGAGTCATTCTCAATAGCTCGTTTTGATTTTGGGAGCCATCGAGTCTCCATCATCTTCTTCCAGAAGCGCTCGTGAAAGATTTGAGCGGTTGTCATGATCTTCGTCGTGCCCTCGGGGCTGAAACAGATGGATTGCTCAACTTCAGGATCTATTTCGAGAATGCCTCTGCCAGCGACACGATCTTCTACGACTTTCATTGTTATAAAGTGAGTCAACTTGGCAATGTGATGAATCATGTCGGCGCGGACGTTGATGTGCAGCTCTGGGTGCTGATTTTCGCTCTGGTCATCCAGCATCGACTCAATTATCCGATGAACGATCTCGTCCCAAACGGATGCAAGATTGCGTGCGTGATCGTCCGGAACCGATGGTTCCAGTTCTCGAATCAACGCTTCAGAGTGGGATGGGAGATTTTTTTTCATCGTTCCTTGAAATTGTTTGTTCAATAAGGAAATCATGCGTTCACGTTACAATATCGCTTTTGACAGCATGATCAACGAGGCGGGAGCGGTCGGTCCGGCTTTCGCTAATTGGGGGTGGATGTTAGTCGATGACGATGGACATTTTAGCGCTGGTTTGATGAAGAAGCTCAGCGAGACACCATCATCAGACTCGTTGAAGGAAGAGTGCTTGTCGTTGTCTAACAAACTTCTCTGTCACGCTCAGCGAGCCAAGCGGGAACGCGCGCACGGACTCGGTAAAAAACTAACCAAAAAAAGGCGAGCATAGCCCTCCTTAAATTAGGCAGAATCATTGCGATCAAACTGACGGAAATTCATATGGTTGATTGCTGATCTCCAAAAAAGCTTTCCCTGTTGCTCATCGCGCCTTGTCCACCAACCATTCAACGAAGCCGAGCTTAACGATCAGCTCTGCGAGGCGCTCTCGACCGATGATGTAGACGTTTGGTGTCTCTGTCTGAAGATCCTGAGCGGAGTTGTGGATGTAAAACATCTTTACGCCTTCGCGCTGGGCCATTTGCTCAATGTAGCTGTCCAGTTCGGCTTGTTTAGACTTGGCTTTGATTTGGGCAAAGGCGATTTCGCCCGTCAGCGGTAGCTCGAGATCTAGATCAATGGTTTTTTCGCCGCCTCCGCGCTGATTGTTTCGACGCCACCCGCTTGCCGTGGTGATGAGGTCGGCAAGGACTTCGAAGTCCTGCCAGGTAAGTTCGCCGATCAGCGGTTTGACCGATTCAACCAGCGCCTTGTAGGCGACTTCTGCGTCTTCGACGGCCTTGGGGCTCTGGCCATTCAGACGCTGCAAGAGCTGCTTGTGAGCAGACAGCAGGTGGGTTGTGCCTTGGACCCGCGACGCAGCGTTGATGGCACCCGATAAGTTACGGCGGTTGAGGACGTTGCCTTTGCAGTCCTTGTTAGACCAAGCGCCGCGAACTTTGCGGAAACTATAGCCTTCGGCGCTGTCAGGCAACGGCACGGGCTCTCCGGGTTCTAGGAAACACCAATACAGGTCCCCTGCATAGAAGGTCACCCACAAGGTGGTGCCGTCGTCTTGGAAGTAGGCCTTCAATGCGTTGGTCACGTAGGTAGGAAACCCGGCGCCCCGGTTCTCATCGAGCCAGCCACTTCTGACCCCAACCCAATCGCCGTCCCTCATCTTCTGTAGTTGCTTGAGGTCCGAGGAATCAAAGCCGAAGCACAAGATCTGTCGCTCTTTGATGCTCAGTTGCTCCCACTGGCCTCCTTTGCCAAGTTTAATGAAGCGAACGCTGGAGGGTTGGATAGGGAAGGTGGGTCCGGTCATGAGGTTCAAAATCTGCGTTCGGGGGCAAACAGTAGCTCATGGGTAGTGCTCGCGCGCTGTGCTAGGAGGTTCCGCGGACCGAAGGCAGGGGAAGTCGTCCCAACGGAGCTGCGATCTCTCCGATGTGCGGCGAGTCAATCGTCTGACTTCTCTTACTGAAAGCTCAGCCGGTTCGGTCGCGGTTTTCGCTTATCAAGGGGCGGCGAAAGCCGCCTTTCTTTTCTCTCCCATCCCTTGCGCAAATCCATTTGTTTGTTATGGGTGTATATGCCCACACAAAAAAGGAGTATTCATGCGCATCTTTACTGTTTCGGCTATCGCCGGTGCTTTGCTTGTTCTGGCTGGCTGCTCGTCCGAAAAGACGGCAGGTTCGCCCCCTTCTGAAGACCCACAGGTTGGCTACGTGGTCCTGTCTGTTGAACCGGTAGAAAACACCACAGAAAGCGTGCGCTCGCACCAGGCCGTCGGGGTGGAGGGCGTCTGGCTGCCAGGATTTGATGGCGGGTTGGTCCTCTACCGCCTGATTGGACCGAAGGATGTCGAAAGGGCGATCGTCCAGCCAGCCTTTGCTAATGGGCGGCCTGCGCTTCAACCCAATGACGGTGTATTCGTCCATGGGAATGGTCCCTTTGCATCCGTTGTCGCCGCGCCCATTGGGCCGACCCCAGCTGCCTTCATTCGCACGGATAGGCCATCAGGCCAAGGGGCACTGGTGAAGGTGATGCGTGCAGAGGAAGCCGGTGACAACATACAGGTCGCCTACCTGGATATCGATGGCGCCCGCGTAAAGGAGCTCGTTGTGAGCAAGTCCGCTCAACTGACCGTGGACTACTTTCGCTCGACATCCTTCGCCTGCTTATACGGCTCTGGAGCGTCGGCCAAGATCTATCCCCACTGGTCTAATCAGTTGAAATGTGGCTGAAGGAGAAAGGCGGCGAGAGCCGCCTTTCCCTTGTCTGAGCCCCTTGCGTAACTCCAACTCTTTGTTATGGGTATATCAACCCACACGAAAAAGGAGCATCCATGCGCGCACTCATCCTTTCCCTGGCCATCGCCAGCCTGCTCCCGCTGACGGCCTCTGCTGCCGATTCCACCTCCGCCCGCCGTTACGGCACATCTGAAGCCCTGTCGGTCCAGAGCGTCCGTCTGGGTGAAGTCCTGATGGTCCGCTCGGTGGACATCAAGAGCGACAAACGCCTGAACGCTGGAAGCTCCATAGGTGCGGCCGTCGGCTACGGTGCCGCCCGCGAGGTCAAAGGCGACTACCGCAGCGCCGCGCGTGTAGCGGGAGGGGTGATTGGGGGCGTCGCCGGAACTGCCATCCAGAACGGGATCAGCAAGCGCCGAGGCATCGAGATCTACGTGCGCGATCTGGAAAGCGGCAAGGTCCAGGCGATCGTGCAATCCGCGGATCTGCTGGTTCGCACCGGTGACAAGGTGTTCTTGACGGGGAAGGGCAGCAAGACCCGCGTCGTGCCGATTGAGGGGCAGCGCTGATGGAACGGGCATTCATAAGCGGCGACTACGAGCATCTCATCTTTGATGGCATGAGCTGCCTTCCGACAGAACACGACGATCTTCCCAGCGTTCAGGCTTTGAACATCACGCCTGAAATCGTGCGGGCCAGCGTGGATTGTAGTCGTGCAAACAGGCAGAACTTGACGCTCAAGCTGGAAGACCGTTGGGCAATAGGGAATGCGGGAATGAGGCACCGCCATTCGCCGCATCGCGGAGGGCGCGTTGTCCACAACGACTGGCGAGATCTCCCTTCCCGGTGGGAGCGTCGTCGATGAAATCAGATTTCCAACCCCCGCCGATATCCATTGTCTCGTCCCAGTGCGGCGGAACCTTACCTGACGGCATTCGGCGCCAGACGACATCGGAGTTGCCTGTTCGTTGGAACATCCAGTCGAAGCCATGGGGCCAAGCTCCGGCTTACCGTGCGAACCCGCTGTCCGCTGCCCGGGGTGCACGCCAATGATGAGCGCGCTTCTGCTGGTGTTGCTGCTGGGTTTGATGCTCACGGTGCCGTTCTGGACCCTTAACCGCTTCGCGGAAGCAAAGGCCGCATGGATCCGCGTCCGCGCTGGAGAGCGACACGGCCGAACCTACGGCCGCTTCGTTATCCAAGCCGCCTTGTTTGGGGTGGGGGTCGCCTTCCTGGGGATGGTCGCGGCGGTGGGCACCTTCGGTGCTTGGCCGGTAGGCCTCTTCCTGCTTGTGGTCGGCTTGGGTGCATGCATTGTCGCGCGCGGAGCGAGGCAATGAGCCGCGTGCGCTCCACCTTGTTTGCGCCAGTCGCGCTGTCGAATAGCGGCGGCTTTCAGTTGCTGCCAATGCCACCAAGCCTCCAAGCCATCTACGACGCAGCACAGCGAGGCACTCCCTACGGCACGGAGCTGGACGACGCCTTGGCGGCCCATCGTCAGGCCCACGGCGAGCCGGCGCAGATCGCGCACGCCCAACGCCTAGATCCGTGCGATGCCATGCCTGCCACACCTAATGATCGGCGCGATGCCTACGTGCGCCAGCGGCGTTATGCGGTGCGTGCCGGGATTGTTGCGGGCATGGCTCCTGTGGCAATCGCACAAGCGCTGGGGGTGTCGCCTGGCGTTATCTGTGGCGACGTCAAGGCCATCGCCTGATGACCCCACGCAAAGGCCGCTTGGGCGGTCAAACACCGGAGCAAGTCCAAGCGCGGCTCGATCAGGGCCTCACTCAGCGCGCCCTGGCCGAACGGGTGGGCGTCACGCACCAGGCCGTGAGCCGCTTCGTGCACCGCCATGGCCTCCTTTCTGTGGGGCTGCAGTCCTACCGATCACGGCAAGCTGAGCAAGTGGCTCAACGTCGCCGGCGGGTGCGACAGCTGCTGAGAGAGGGGCGGACCTCGGCGGAGGTGGCGGCCCGGTTGGGGATTTCCACTGCCACCTTAAGCGTGGACCGTCGGGCGCTGGGCGTTGTCCGCGCATTGAAGGGGCCCCGGGGGCGGACCTTACGGGGACTGGACCGGGCGCAGATCCAGACCCGCTTGATGTCCATCAGCAGGGCCCAGTTGGCTCGGGAGCTGGGGGTGAGCAGCTCGGCGGTCTACCGCTTTTGCAGGAAGACAGGCTTCATCGCCTCCTAGTAGGGGAAGGCTCCTAGCGGTCCAATCCTCCGGTAGGCCATGTCCAAGGACCGCGATTTAGCTCTGCTCTCTCTAAGGCTCGTCCGATCAGGCACTTACGGGCGGAGATGTTCGGGAACGTTGGTCCAGACGCGCTGCTGAACGATACTTGGGGCCTGTTCGATGGGATGTATTAGATGCCGCTGCTCAACTGGTCTGACCGTGATGAAGACTTGACCCGTTCCGCCCTGACGCCCTACCGCCTCCTGGAGCCGGTGGCCAGTCTATCCTATGGGGAAGTGGACTCTCCCAACATGCTGATCGAAGGCGACAACTTGGCTGCGCTGAAAGCGCTGTTGCCTTACTACGCCGGGCAGGTGAAGTGCATCTTTATCGATCCGCCTTACAACACAAAATCAGCGGTCAGCGAGCACTACGACGACAACATCGAGCACTCGCAGTGGCTATCAATGATCTACCCGAGACTAGAGCTTCTTCGTGAGCTCCTGTCCGAGAATGGGTCGATCTGGATCACGCTGGACGACAACGAAGCCCACTACTTCAAGGTCATAGCAGACGAGGTGTTCGGTCGAAAGAACTTCATTGCGAATGTTGTCTGGCGTAAGAACTATTCGCCCAAGTCGTCTGCAAGGCACTTTTCGGTCGACCACGACCATCTCTTTGTCTATGCCAAGAACGCATATGCATGGTCTCCAAACTGAACCGCCCCGGGTTTTGCGGAGGCTTCAACTCCTGAGAGGATGAAGCCATGAACAAGACGAACAAGTTCTCCCCCGAAGTGCGTGAGCGGGCGGTGCGGATGGTGCAGGAACATCGCGGGGATTACGCCTCGATGTGGTCGGCCATCGAGTCGCTTGCTCCGAAGATCGGCTGCGTGCCGCAGACGCTGCTGGAGTGGGTCAAGCGAGCGGAAGTTGATGCTGGCAAGCGCCCCGGCGTCAGCACGTCCGAGGCGCAGCGGATCAAGGACCTGGAGCGTGAGAACAAGGAACTGCGCCGGGCCAACGAGATCCTCAAGGTCTCCAGCGCGTTTTTCGCCCAGGCGGAGCTCGACCGCCGGCTGAAGTGATGTACGCCCTGGTTGATGGGCAGCGCGAGCGCTTCGGGGTCGAGCCGATCTGTGCGGTCCTTCAGATTGCCCCATCGGCCTATCGCCGCCACGCAGCAAGACAACGTGATCCTTCGTTACGCAGCGTCCGGGCACAGCGCGAGAGCGCACTGATGCCCCGGATCCAAGCGCTGTGGCACGAGAACCTGGAGGTCTACGGTGCTGACAAGGTCTGGAAGCAGATGCACCGGGAAGGCCAGGCGGTGGCCCGTTGCACGGTCGAGCGGCTGATGCGCCGGCTAGGCCTGCGTGGGGTGCGGCGTGGCAAGGCGGTGCGCACTACCGTCAGTGACACCAAGGCCCCATGCCCGCTGGACAAGGTGAACCGGCAGTTCCATGCCGACCGGCCGAACCAGCTGTGGGTCTCCGATTTCACCTACGTCTCGACTTGGCAGGGTTGGCTGTACGTGGCCTTCATCGTGGATGTCTTTGCCCGGCGCATCGTGGGCTGGCAGGTCAGCCAGTCGATGACCACCGACTTTGTTCTGGATGCACTGGAGCAGGCGCTCTACGCGCGTCAGCCTGGGCCTGACAGCCGCCTGATTCACCATAGCGACCGCGGCGTTCAATATGTCTCCATCCGTTACAGCGAGCGTCTGGCCCAGGCCGGCATCGAGCCTTCGGTCGGCAGCAAGGGCGATAGCTACGACAACGCCTTGGCCGAGACGATCAACGGGCTGTACAAGGCTGAAATGATCCATCGCCGTGGGCCATGGCAAACCCGCCAGGCGGTAGAACTGGCCACACTGGAATGGGTGAGCTGGTTCAACAGTCGGCGCCTGCTCCAATCCATCGGCTACATCCCGCCAGCAGAGGCCGAAGCAAACTACTATCAACAACTCGCCAGTCAAGCCGCCGCGATGGCAGCCTGACTTCGATCAAACAGCCTCCGCGATTCCCGGGGCGGTTCAAACGCCCGGTGCAGCTGCGGACCGAGCAGGCCTCAAGGCAGGGGATACCATTACTTCGGTTGCCGGAAAGAAATTCAAGACCGATAGCGACTTCTTGGACTGCTTGGCTAAAGCCACTAAGGCGCCGACCTATCCACTCGACGTGACGCGCAATGGCTCTGCGCTGGCACTCACCGTTGAACGTGACTACCGACCCGCTGCCACTCAGGTCGCTAGCGTCGCTGGGGACTCGACCACAGTGACCACCCCCGTAGCTCAAGCCGTTTCGGTTGCCGATGAGTTGACCAAGCTTCTGAAGCTCAAAGAGCAGGGTATCCTGACGCAGACCGAGTTCGATTCGCAGAAGAGCAAGCTGTTGAACCAATGAGCATTCCGTCCGCCACGTTCCGTGGCCCGGACCGGACGGTTGTTTCGATCATTAGAAGATCCCTGACACGAAGTGATGGACCATTTTGAAGGCGTGGTGCTGGACTACTTACGGGCTGATCGGGCGCTGTTCGTCAACAGCCAGTGCTGCATCCAGCTCAACGAAGGCGCCAACCCGGACACCAGCGGGCCGCACTGGTATTGCGATGCGGTGGCGGTGAGCTTCAAGGAGCAGGCCACCTATCTCTGCGAAATCACCTACGCCGCACGCGCGCCGTCGCTCCTGGCGCGTCTGCGGGCCTGGGACGAGCATTGGCCAGGGGTCAGGGCAGCGCTGGCCAGGGACAGCGGTGTGCCCCTGGATTGGAGCGCCAGACCTTGGCTGTTTGTCCCCGAGGCCAACGCCAAGGGCCTCCAATACGCCATCGGCGGTTTGAAAAACCTCCCCAGCCCCCGCGTCACGTTCTTGGAGGACGTGGTGCCATGGCGCTACCGCTCTTGGGATCGAGGTGTCTATAAGGACGTGTCCCCATGACTGATCTCAACATCGCGGCCACCAGCTACGCCCTACTGCAGGGCGAAACCACCTGCTGGAAGTGTTCGGCAACCATCCCCGTAACCGCGCTTTGGGTGCCAGGGTTCATCGACAACGAAGACGAGGAATACCCGCAAGAGGGCGGGCCTTCGCTGCTGAAATACATCAGCGAGCTGGACGTGGGAACGATGGCCCGGGTCCAGGCCGAGGCTCCCTGGCTCAAGCCCAATTACTCGCAAACGGCTGACCGGACCTACTTGGGCAACCACTGCCAGGCCTGCGACGCGCTGCAGGGCGATCACTTCGTCTACGGCCCAGATGGCCCGTTCTTCCCGCAAGACCGGGCCGGCGTGGACCAGCTGAAAGTCATCCCCGGTCACGGGGCCGTGATGGCGAGCGCCTCCACGGCACAGTCGGGCTGGATGGCGTGGATCGCAATCCGATTACACGGAGGGCAATGAACATGTGGGAGTGGCGTCAACGATGCGCGTGGGGCACCCAAAGAATGCGGCAAGAGCTACGAACGCGGTTCTTACACTACGCGCGAACCTTTGGAAGCCAGCGTGGGCTGGAACACTTCGAAAATGCTATCGAGCAATCGCCCAATCTCTACGTCTATTTCGCAGGGCGACATGCCGGCTACGTCCACGAATGGGTGCTGAGAGGCGCGGCGGCTACGGTCGGGCATTTTGCGGTGGCGCGGGAGCTGGAGGGAAAGGGATTTGGCGAGCCGCTGCTTCGGGGCTTTGCTGAATCAATCCAGCGTGAACTGGGGGTCGCGCGGATCGTTTTTCTTGTCCGCAAGTTTTCGCCAGCCTATCAACAGCTGTTTCAGCGAGTGGGTGCAATCGCTACCGGACGCATGGTCGATGGCATCCCCGAGTGGGAATGGTGCTTCCCCAAGCCCTAGGCGTCGCAGCTGCTGAGACATCGCTGGGGCATGGTGTCCGGGCTACTACCCTTGGAGTTGTTGCCATGGCCTTCGATGTTGAAAAGTTGAACCTGTTAGAGAAAGTTCGGGATTTTCGCTTTGCTCTCGCATTGTTGGCGTTTGCAGCGCTGGCGGATGTGTTCCTGGTGTTGATGACGGGATCCAACCTATGGGCCTTTAAGTGGAACGACATCGCCTCGCGCCCAGGTCCCTGGTTATTGTTGGTCCTTGCTTACAGCGTGATGATGACCCTAGGCGCTGGGTTGATTTCTTCCTTGGCAATGGCCGTGCTGGAACTGTTTGTGCCCAAGATTCAGCACTGGCTGGCAACCCCTATCCCACCGCAGAACCCGGACCCGACGCGTTACGTCCATCGGTGGGAGGCCGAGAAGGCGTTGGCCCAAGTGGCCGAGTCGGCTCGCCCGAAGGCGGTGGAGAAACAACTCGCGGAGCGCGCGATTGACGAGGGGAGGTGGCAGGCCCTGGTGGGAGCGGGCTGGGTCGGGGTGACGTTGGTGGCATTGGACTGGAACATGGCTGGCTCCGGCATCGCGGCTCTTTCGCAATGGCATGCATGGACGCCTTGGCTGGTTTTAGCCATCCCCGCACTGCCGTGCGTCTACCATGCATGGGTTGGCGTTCCGGTGCACGACTTAATTGAGTGGCCCCAGGTGGCGGAAGACCTCTATCAAAAGAGGTCCGCTGCCCTCGTTGCTATGCAGACCTCATGAGCGCCAGCGTTACAAGGCTCGGACGGCCAAGGCTGAGTTGGCGTTGGTTACTACCAGCTCTCCCCAGTAGAACCGCCGATAGTCCGACCCACTTCGCCCTCCTGCGGTAGATGAGAGCCTGAGCTGCCCCCTTTGGTTCGGAAGCTCTTAAAGGTGTGGTCGACTATCTGCGTGCTTTCAGCTACGCAGACGCCGCTCGGTGCGGATGGTTCTGATCCCCCGGGCGGATGCGGACATGCGAGGCATGCTTGCCTTGAAAGCGAATATCCACCGGTCCAGGGCGGCCTTCAGTCGTTCATTTCACATGTCGCGGTGCCAGTCCGGAGATGCCTCGAGTGTCCCACAGCGTGGCGACATTTCGTTGAGATGCACGCCTCAGCTACTGCGTCAGAAATGCGCTCAGTAGGAGTGCTTTTGTGGACAGACGCTCAAGGCTGCTGGTGCTGACAACGGATCGCAAACGGCTGGGTGCTGGCAGGCAGAGACAAGGCTAGTGCAGCAGATGGCAACGGCACGCGAGCAGCATCCGGCCCACCCTTGGCTGTTCGACCACTGACATGGGAGTCGCACATCACCACTCTCTACCAGCGCTGGGCCTCTGAAAGGGACCTTAGCTTCGCTGTCCCAACCGCAAGGACAGGCATCCTTCTCGGCGCTGGCGCTTTGTTGCGGCCCTTCGCTGCGCGCCGCTGTCGCGGTGCTTGCTCTCGGGTGCGGTAGGGCCGGACGCTTTGCCTATCGGTTCCCACGAGGCGCATAACGCGCTGGTGGAGAAGAACCGATGAAGCGCAGCACCAAGGACAGCACGGCCCGATACCACATCCAGATGGACGAGGAGGGCATCTTGCTCGCAGCAGCCACCATCTTGGAGCAGCGCCTTCAGCGGCTGGGCCACATCCACAGCCCCGAGCAGGCCGGCAGCTACCTGGTCGCCCGCTGCGCCCACCTGCCGCACGAAGTCTTTGGCGTCGTCTTCCTCGACACCAAGCACCACATCCTGGCCGTCGAGCACCTGTTCACTGGAACCGTCGACGGATGCGAAGTCCACAACCGAGTGGTCGCCAAGCGCGCGCTGGAGCTCAACGCAGTCGCGCTCATCCTTTTCCACAATCACCCAAGCGGAAATCCCGAGCCCAGCGAAGCGGACCGCCAAGTCACTAAGCGCCTGCAGGAGGCATTGGGCCTTCTGGACATCCGGGTCCTCGACCACCTGGTCATCGGCGGCCAGAAGAGCGTCAGCCTGGCGGCCAGGGGGTGGGCATAGCCCGCCCCTTCACCCATGCATCTGCCGAAGCTAGACTGCCATGGCAGATACACATCCACTTCCATGGGGCAGGAATGAAGGCGTTTCACGTGCGTGGGATTGTTTGGGAGGCCGACGGCAAGCGTCGCTCGTTACCGGCTGAAGCCACGGTCGAATGCGAGAGCGAAGACGGTATTGCCGACGCCCTCAGTGACGCATTTGGCTGGCTTGTGAGTAAGTTTGTTGTCGTGGAAGAGTTTGAAGGACTGGGCGCAACGCGGGGATACGACGATGAACAATGAGCCCAAAAAGGATGAGTTCTTCCAACTGCAGCCAGACGCTCGGCGTGGAGGAAAAGGGCATGGGGTGGTCTTTGAAAACGAGAAGATTCTGCGAACACCTCCTAGATTGATCGTAAAGCCAAAGGAGGGCGGGTTCCCGCCATTGCGCGAAACCCCGCGCCTCGTTTACCACCCGAGTGAAGGTGTATTGCCTGAAGACCTAGAGGGAGGCTTCAGCGGCTATTGGTTGGTTTCCGAAAGGCTGCGGCGTGTGATGGAGTCAGTGGATGCGGCTGCCTTCGTCTTCGCTGACGCTGACTATCGCTTGGCCGATGGTTCCAAAGGTCCGACCGTCTTCCTCTGCGATGTCGTCCGCACATTGGATGCCTTGGACGAAGAGGCCTCCGAGCTGAACATCGAGATCAGTGACGACTTCGAAGCGGGGAAATACTACGACCTCACTGGCGACATCCGGCTGGCCTTCCGGCGAGATGTGCTGGGTTCTGCACATGTTTTCAGGTTGTCTTTCCATGGCGGCGTTTTCTGCGATAGAGCGTTCAAGGAGGCCGTTGAGGCGGCGGGCATTGTCACGTCTAGCAAATCCAATGGGCTTTGGTTCTACGACGTTGTGAACTGCTGATTTGCAAACAAGGGCAGCAAGGAAGGAGCCTGATCCATGGCGAACTATCGGACACTTTTCCAAGACCATCACAACATCGAACAGCAGACGCTGAAGAACAGCGAGTTGTTGGCAAGGTTGCAAGAGGTCGGGAAGTTTCATATCCATGCGCCTGAAAACCGTTTGTTTCTGCCCGCTAGTCCTCAGCTGGCTGACGCGCTTGGGGTAACGCCGCACAGTGGCGGCCCTTTAGCGGAATACCAAAAGGGCATGCTTGAACGGTTGAATCGCATTCAGCTGACGCGGGACGGTCAGGCAGCTCTGGAAGGCGACACGGCGGCTATGGATAGAGTTGCTAAGCGCGTGGAGCAGCTGCGCGATACAGTCAAGGTCGGACTGATCAACAATGACTTAAAAACCAACACGCCATTAGGTGAGGTTCCGACGCAAACCAACCAGAGAGTTCGCCAGTTCTTTCGTGATATCTCTGCATATCACCAAGCCCACGCCCAGCAAATCGAGGCTTTGAAGGGCTTCACGGGGGTGGACCACGGTTGGGGAGCTGTTGCGCATTCCGAGTCGCGCATCGTCACCACGCTCAGCCAGATCCAGGTCAGTAACACCGCCATCATTCGAGGCGGGGACATCGAGCTTCAGCGCAGCGGATTGTCGCTCGCCATCGCAAATGCTCACTACGATGGGCGCGTGGTCTTGTCTGAGCAGGGCATCCTCAAGGTCGAGCAGGTTCTCGGTGAGGAAGCCGCACATCATCTACGCGTGCCTCGTGGCCAACGTGGCGAAGCCGCCATGGAGTTGTTGATGGGGGAGGCATCTGCTCGGGGTCTGACCCGTGCGGGTGGGCTTCTGACCACTGGCGCAGATGCGGTCATGACCGCGCGCACGGCCTCGGCGTTGTTGGAGCAAGGCAACGCCACCGCCGCGCAATCCGAGGTCACCCATGCTTTGGCCCGCAACGCGGGCGGCTGGGCCGGTGGCGCGTCCACGGCAGCAGCGCTGGGTGGCAGCGGCTTCGTGCCTGCGGCGTTGGTGGTCGGCGACGCGCTGTTGATGAGCAAGGCGTTCGACAAAGGCGCCGATTTGCTGGACAACCGTGCCATCTACCATCAGACCGACAAAGCGGACGTGGAGTGGAATTTCAACGGTCGCAACTTCCAGCGCGAAGCCGCCATTGACCTCGCCCAGGATGGCCGCCGCACGTCGGGCGAGCAGCCCGTGGTTGCAAGCTATGAGAAATCCCAGGAACTGGGGGCCCTGGCCAACGCGAAGGCGGTGGAGCTGGCGTTGGGCAACGCTCCGCCACCCCAGAACCCGTTCAACCTCCCAGCACGGGCAAGCGACCAATTGGGATTGGACAACCAGAATTGGGAGCGCAATCCCGAGCGTCAGACTTGGGAGCGCCAAGTCAGGACCGCCGCGTCCGGCACCGATGAGATTGGCAGTTACGCCCTCCAACTCGCGCCCCCGGAACGCGCGCGACAGCTCAACCAGGAAGCCCTGGCGCGCATCGAGAGCAACATCGCCACCGGCCGTGAGGCCATCGCAGCGACCTACCTGGAAAACCACGCCGCGCAGCGCGCCCGCGACTATGGAGTGGAGGTGCCGGCGGCGGTGCAAGCGGCGCTGGCCAAGCCGGACCGGGTTCAAGGCCACGATGGTCAGGCCTACCAGCGCAACGAGGCTGGGCAGTGGCTTGGAAAGGAAGGGTTGGCGACCGGCAACCTGGCGGCGGAGCTGGAGCTCACCAACCAGATGCGCCAGCCTTCGCTGGAGCGCGCTCAGGAGACCCTGGCGGCGATTGAAGCGCGTCCCGCGCCTACGGCGGCGCAGATGGAGCAGAACGAGCTGCTGCACCGCTACCGGGCCGCAGGCGTTGATTTGAACGTCAACCCGCAGACCCAGCAGGCCGTGGAGCTGGCCACGCAGCGGACCAGGGACGCCAACGGCATCACCGGACCGACCATGCAGCAACTCCAGCGCAACGAGTCCGGGCAATACGGCTATGACAGCCCCATCGCACACCTGCAGCAAGGGCCCGATGGCATCGCACGCGTGGTGGCTGTGACCAGCAGCGACGACATTCGGCAGGCGCTGAGTGAGACGCAAGGCAATCGGCGAGAATCGCCGACCCTTGGGCGCGTGCTTGAGGGAACGGCAGACGCGGACACCTCTACATCCGAGTCGTCCAATCCGCAGCAAGTGCTGGATATCCAGGCACGCATGCAAGCCTCCGTCGCGGCGCAGGCGCGGCAAGAACGCGAACAGCAAGATCGCCTCGCGCAAGAGCAGCACACAGCGCAGGTGCGCGAGCACCTCCAGCAGGCACAGCCTGAGCACGAAGACAGGTCACAAAGCGAACAAGCGGTCCAGGCGCACGCGGTGCTGGAAGGTCAACGCCAAGCGGAGCAGCAACGCGAACAAGAAGAGCGCCAGGTGCAGGAGCGCCAAGCGCAGACCAGCCAACAGCGCGAACTGCAGGAACATGAGGAAAGGGACGTCCAGCAACGTCAGGCGCAAGAGCGCCAGGCTCAGGACAACCAAGAGCGCGAGCAGCAGCAATACCGCCAGGTTCAAGAAGCAACGCGAATTGAGGTCCAGGAACGTCAGGCTCAGCAAGCGCAGGGACAGGACGAATTTCAGCAAGCCTCGCAGCAACCAGACACTCAGCCGAATGCTCAAGATGCCGCGCTGGCTCACCAAGTAACGAGTCCTCAGTCGCAACAGGAAGACGCGCGCCAGCGGCCAGAGACACAGAACCAACAGACAGGCGAAAACCTGGCTCACGACACACCTGACCCACTGAAGCAGACGTCCGGTCCAGGTGACGCGCCGCCGCATCAAGCACAAGAGGCAGAGCGCGCTCCGGAAATACAGGCAATGGAGAGCCGCGCCGCCGCCCGCGTCCAAGTGTCTTCCTCCGAAGGCCCGGAGCAGGACAGCCAACCTTCCCAGAGCGTGCAGGCCGATGCGGGGCCGTCAGCGCTGTCTCGCCACGTGCAAACGCAGCAGGTTGAGATGGGGCAAGCGTCGGTCCGCCAGCAAGACATGGCGCGTGAGCAGGAGGCAGCGCCGGTTCGGGTCATGGCCCAAACAACGCCTGTGACAGCAGGGCCGTTGAGTGCATCGCAGGCCGCAGCGTCTAGCAATCCTGAGCAAGAAACGAAGTCAGAGCAGAACCGTCCTTCGGACATGTTTCTCGCTGAGCATGACGCGCCAGCGCTATCGCCTGCATACCTCGCGCAGGCACACGGGCAATCGCTGGAAGTTAGCGTAGAGAATCGCTTTCCCAAGGAGCCAGCAGACGCGGAAAACCAGCAGGACCAATCGATCCCGGCCCAGGATCGCAGCGCCGCACACCCGGGGGGCGCCCTGTTCTTGGAAGAGTCCATGCGCTCGCTGCGCCAGCTGCAACAAGAGATTGAGGCGGCCGATCGGGAAGACGAACGCTTCCACCAGGAGTGGAAGAATTATCGCGACCGTGGAGAACCCTATCCCTTCGTTCGCGACGACACACGAAGCGCGCAAGGCGCAAGCCTTGATGGGTTCCCGCAGCACGAGCAAGCACGACGCTCTCCCAGTGAAGCGGTCGAGCAAACCGATGCCTTCCCACCTCTAGCCCAGCGCTCCATCGGGTCAGGGGGAAGGGATGCGCCACACGACTCTTCGCAGCCTGAGCGGAAATCCATCACGGGCGACCCGGACGTGGACGAGGTGCTCTATGCGCTCGACAGCAAAAACGAGTTGGCGATCGAGCAGGCCTTGAATCGGGTGGCCAACAGCGCTGCAACGCAGGCGCTGATCAAAAGAGGCAATGAGTTCCTGGAGGCGCAGGCCCAGCAGGAGGCCCAAGAGCACGTCGCCACGCGCCAAGCGCTGGGGATGGATGTCTCAGCAGAGATCAACACCAGTCGCGGGCCCGTCATGGTGATGACGCTGCCGGAGTTCGCCAAGGGACCGATGCAGAGCGGTCCCCAAGGGGACGGCGGTGGAGGCGGAGACGGCGGCGGAGGAGGCGGTGGTGGTGGGGGCGGTGGTTAGTCAGAATCGCTTCTGTGACCAGACACGTTAGGAGACCTCATGGACAGGCAAGACGCCGCCGCAATGGCGGAAATGATGGCCACGTTGAACGCATCGAACGCCTCGTTGCAGGAAACGGTCAAAGTGCTAACGACGCTGGTGGCATCAATGCAGCGGCGCGAACAACGGTTGCGCGAGGTGGTCGCCGAGCAACTCCAGGTGCTCCAGCACGCGGCCAGCAACGCCGATGCCAAGGTCAATCGGGTGCTGGAGAGTGCACTGCCGAGGCTGACGCAGCTGACCAATCAGGCGTTGACCCAGACACTGGAACCGGCCGCCAAGCGGTTCAACAAAGAAATGGCCCATGCGGACGAGACGTTGCAGCAAGCCACTCGACGTTATGCGCAGGCCCAGCAGTCCTTGGAGACACGGATCACGCGACGCATGGGCATTGCATCCGCCACGATGCTCGTGGCCGGCGTGTTGGGCCTAGGGGCGGTGGCCTACTCGGTGGGCATCATCAACGAAAAGCGAACCGAACTTGCACAGCTTCGAGCGTCCATCGATTACCTGGATCGCGTGTCGCGTGCGGACGTAGCTCCCTGTGGGGAAGGAAGGCTTTGCGCCACGCTTGAGAAGAACGGGCCGCGTTACGGCAACCAGAGGCAATACAGAGCGATCAACCTACGCACACCATCGGCTGCGCGGTGATGCCTGCTGACCTCGTTCGGTCAGTGGAGCATCGAGATGCCTGGCGGCTGCTTTGGTCCTTTGCTTGCCGGCTTGATTCGATACGAAGCCTTGGCATTCGTGCTGTCTGTTGATGGCCACCATTTGCCTGCTGCAACCCTCCGGCGCACCAGGGCTTTGAAAGCTTCTGGAGTTAGACGCTTCTTGCGCCTGTGCCGGCGCTGGTTGCAGGTCCAACACGCTGCGGCAATGTTTCCTCGCGTGTCTTTGCCGCCGTCCTGCTGTGCAGTCAGGTGTTCGGCAGTGCATTGGTCGCGACGTGCGGATCGATGGGACAGCTTGAGCTCTGTTGGAGAGGTCAGCCACATTGGCTGCTCGCAATAGCAGCAACGGCCCTGCTGGGCATGGAAGGCGAGGGTGCGGAGAAATTGAAGGCGGGTCATGGAAGGCTCCTGGAATCAAGGTTCGATTCCCGTGCCCCCATTGGGTGGACCTCGGGCACCCGGAGCCGTTTGGCATGCGGGCACAACACCTGGGCTTTTGCCGAGCAGGCAATCGCTTTGTAGCGCAAGCCGAATCCGACCGCAAGTTAGGAAAAATCCTATCCTTTGTAGTGTTTGAGTCCGATAGCAGTGAAGATCGGCAACGTTCAATCTATCCAAGCCGTCCAGGCCACCAACACCCGAGCAATGGAAGCACCAATGAGAACGGAACCACTCACGAAACCCTAGGTCACGTGAGCTGGGAAGGGGGTCGGGGGATTAACAGCCTCCATCCAAGCGCCGACGACCAAACCCTGGTGAAAGCCGGGGTTTGTTTTTGCCGATGACCGCCGACACCTCGTTGCTGCGCTCACGCCCTGACACTGTTGGACTGGCTGAATGCCCGGATTGCGGCACTGATGCCTGGGGCGTTGCTGCCGCCCAGGTAGCCGCTTTACATCCGCCGATTGCACGGTAGAACCTGGGGATGGACACGCAAACATCCCCAGGCATCACCGAGCTGCTCGAAACGCTCGAACACCCGGCATGGGCATCGCCCCCGACCTCGATCATCGCCAACCACGTCCGATCCCAGTTGGACGTGGGCGACCATCACCCCGCCCACGTCTTCCACGCCGCCGTTACGGTCCTTCAGCAGCCGGTAGATGGCGTGGACGGCTCCGGGGCGTTGACTTGGACCGCAGGGGGCGCCGAGCAAGGGTGGCCATGGGTGAAGCTGGCGCTGGATTGCCACGGCGAAAGGGGAGAGATCCTCATGCTGGGGCCCATCACTCCGGAGAGCGTGGACATGGCCCTCCACGACGGCGACGTGGCGCTGGTGAGCGGCGTGATCTTGGATTACCTGGATGAGCAGCTGGTCAGACAGGACCGCGCCGACACCCTCGCAGCCATCGCGATGGATGGCATCGCATTCCGCGAGCGGCAGCACCACGCGCAGCACCTCCAGCAGACCTGCGGGCGTCAAGCGTTCCTGGACGAGGCGGTTGAGAAGGGCGATGCAGGATTGCTGAAAGCGGCGTTGGGGCTTGGGGCGGCGGTCAACGCGCCAGGCGCGGGCGGGAACACGGCCCTGCGCCAAGCCATCCTCAACGGGCACCCGGGCCTGGTGGTGCCACTGCTGGAGGCCGGGGCTTGGGCGAGGGAGTTTCAACCACAACGGCCAGACGCCCCTGCACTTTGCGGCGCAGGTCAGGGACACGGAGAGCTGTTTGCGGTTGATTGCCGCGGGCGTGGATCCCTCGTTGCGTGATTTCCAGGGGAAAAGCCCTTTGGAACTGGCAGTAGGAAAAGAAAAGCAGGGTATGGAAAGGTAAGCATTGTTTTCAATCCACTGAACAGGCAGGATCGGCGTTCTTATTTACGAATGCATGGGTGAAACATGGCTCGCACTCTGAAAGACATCGCTGCTGAAAAAGCCAAGGCGCAGGCACTTCTGGTAAAGCTGGAGCAAGAGGCCAAAGACATTGCCAAGGCCGAAGCCACGAAACGCTTTCCGGAGGTGGTGGAGTTCTTGAGCACCTACGCAGAGCACTACACGACGCAGCAGAAGCGTGAGCTGGGCGCGCTGCTGGGGTTTGTCGAGAAGAAAGCCGGGAAGGTGGGCGGAACGGCGACTCGGGCACCGAAATATCAGATCGCCGACGGCACGACCTGGGCAGGAAATGGCAAGCATCCGACCAAGTTTTTGAACTGGCTCGCGACGGCCGAAGGCAAGGCTTGGCAGAAGAAGCACCCGAACGAAAAATATCCCGCATACCCTTACACTACGGATTGATCGGCGCGATGGGTTGAACTGGAGCCCCGGGAAACCGGGGCTTTTTTGTGGGAGGGGATTGCCAAAAGGGGCGGTCGCCTTTTGGTGCGGGGAAGCGAGGGTGGGTGGGATAGTGAAACGGCGGCTGGGGTTCGGGAGAACTTGGCCTGGTGCCTTTCCTCTCAAGATGCTTCTAGGCTTTTCAGGCGCGCCACTGGGCGCGTTCTTTTAGAGCTAAGAGCAAAAGCGGCTAAGAGCCTAAGAGCCGGCGGCGCCGCCGCGTCTTGGGAGAAAAAGGCAGAAAGAGCGGTAGCGGCTCCCGCCCTGCCTGCGGTTTTGCAGACAATGGGATGTGGTGCAGATAGTCCTAATTTATGCTTTTCGACCGTCAGTTTTGATATTTAGTCTTAAAATGAATCTACAGACCTATTGCGAATTATTGGGTCTGCCATAACCTGGATTTGTAAGGAGGAAATGGGTCCTCCGCATAAACAGGTTGAACATGTCTATCCTCGACATTGAAAAAAACTATGCAGCATTAAGGGAGCTTCTTGCGGAAGGCGCGGATCCGAACGCGCAGAACGCTCAAGGCGATACGCCTCTTCATTGGGCCGTGCGCGTCCATCAGTCCAACACACGGGATGGCCAGGGCGACACCCCCATGCATGTTGCTGCCAAGCGGCTCCGTCGCAATACCAACGCGACCACAGTTTCCGCGCTGCTCGCTGCCGGCGCCGACCCAAATCTGAGAAATACTGCTGGGGTTTCGGTGCTTTACGAGGCAGCCATTGGTGGGAACCTCGACCAAGTGAAAGCGCTTCTGGCCGCTGGCGCCGAAATGTCGGATGCAGAACGGGCACGCTTCTATGAAGACGGCTGGAAGCAGTCGCATGTGTGCGACTACCTGCAGCAACTTGAACATAGCGCCGAGCGCTCGCAGTTCTTGGACTACGCATTGCCGGCAGCAGTGAAGACAAGTCCGGCGCGGCATCGCTTTTAAAGGATTTACCAATGACCAGTGAACGCCGCTGCCGTTACTACGCCTACGAACGCCGCTCGGGTAGCACGTGCTACTTTGATAAAGCCATGCATGAACACATGCAGCGATACCCGCACACCCAGGCTTACTTCCACCTGGCCAGGTGCCTCCACACCTCTTCGCTGCTGACCCAGGAGGAGGCCAACCGTCAGGCCTGGCTGCCACGACCCGGCCCGAGGACCCCATGACGCCCCGCTACACGCTCAAGCCGCAGCCAAAAACTCAACGCCGGGTGGAGACCATCTGTCGACTCCCCGCAATTCAGTGCCAGCCAAAACTAGAGGTCTGCGGTTGATGTTGATCACGGAACTCGGCGGGCGTTAGCCCGCCCAGGCTGTCGTGCGGTATCTGTTGGTTGTAGTCGGCCAGCCAGTGTTCGGTCTGTTCGCGGACCTCGCTCAGCGTGCGGAAGAGATGCATATCCAGCACGCCGCGCCGGTAGCTGCCGTTGAAGCGTTCGATGAAACCGTTTTGCATCGGCCGTCCCGGCTCGATGAAATCCAATGCGATGCCTTTGCACTCGGCCCACTCGGCCAAGGCTAATGCGACAAACTCCGGGCCATTGTCCAAGCGAAGCTTAGCGGGATAGCCGCGCCAGGCTGCGATGCGTTCCAACGTGCGGATGACGCGGGCCGCCGGAAGATTCAAGTCCACTTCGATCGCCAAGGCTTCCCGACTGAAGTCGTCAATGACATTGAACGTGCGGAAACGCCGACCATCCCACAGCGCATCGGACATGAAGTCGATTGACCATCCAGCATTGGGTCGCTCTCCGCATGCCAGCGGTTGTGGATGACGCGTCGGGACCCGACGCCTGCTGCGACGACGCTGATTAAGCTTCATCAGGCAATACACGCGCCAGACCCTCTTGTGATTCCACACATGTCCGCGACGACGGATGATCTGAAAAAGTTTTCCAAAACCACGCTCGGGAAAACGCTCGGCCAATTCGGACAACAGTGCAATGACCTCCTCGTCGCGATCAGGACGACGCCGATAGCGCGCCGTCGAGCGAGCCACGCCAACGACCGCACAGGCCCGGCGCTCGCTCCAGCCATGTTGCTCGACGAGCCAGGCAAGAAGCGGGCGTTTATGCGCCGGGTCTACAGCTTTTTTGCGATGACATCCTTGAGTGCATGGTTTTCCATCGCAAGCTCGGCGTACATGCGTTTGAGCTTGCTGTGCTCGGTCTCCAGGTCGCGAAGGCGCTGCACATCAGCTACCTCCATGCCACCGTACTTGGACTTCCAGACGTAGTACGTCGCGTCGGAAATACCCAGCTCGCGGCACACATCCTTGACCTGGCGGCCGCCCTCAACCTGCTTCAGCGTGGCGACAATCTGGCTTTCTGTGAACTTGCTCTTGCGCATCGTTGGTCTCCTCGGTGGCTAGTGTGCCCGGAGACCTGTAGTTATGGATGGATCAAGTTTACGGGGAGTCGACACATCCATCCGGTGAAAATAGATCTGGCCACGAAAGCCGCGTTTGATGACTTGGCCCAATCGCAGGGCTTGAGCTCACGTGCGGCGCTGGCGCAGCTGATCACCCTCCATGCCCAACTCCGCCAGCCCTTCGAGCCCCGCACCCCGCGTCCGTGGGGCATCAATGCCGCTCTGGATCGCACGACCTACAACGCCGCTCTGCCAGCCGTCCAAGTGTCCCCAGAGGACGGCATGGCTCTGTTGATCGACGCCAACCGGGCCGGCATCCGCATGACTGAAGCCGTCCGCCAGCTGGTCGTGAGGTGTGTCCAGGCGGGCGGTTGATGGGCTGAGGGTTGGCGGGGGATCGGGCGGCGATGGCCGCCTTTTTTGCGCATGGCGATCCGCTGCTGCAGGAAAGGGGCAACTGCCCCCTTTGAAGGGACAGGCGAGCGTGGGGGAGGGATAGTGCAGCGGTGGCGGGGCGGGAGCCCTGGCACGGGGCCTTTCCTCTCTCACGATGCTTTTGGTTTTCAGCGCGGCAACGCCGCGTTCTTTTATAGCAAAGAGCAAGAGCGGCTAAAAGCGTCTTGGGATGAGAGGCGGAGAAAAGCGGCAGATTCCGCCTTGCATGCGGTTTGGTAGAAAATGTGAGACGGTGCAAAGGTTTGGTGGAACTGCTTTTGGTTCGTCAATTTAAATATTTAGTCTTAAAAAGAATCTATAAACGTATTGCCAAAATTCTTTTTTCTAATACCCTGAAGTCAGGGAAGGGAAATTTTTTCCTGCTAGTAAAAAGAAACCAAGAAATGCTCACTATCACTCTCGCTGTTTACACCGCAAGCCTGCTCATTGGCCTTGTTGCTGGCCTCGCCATCGCTGATTGCATCGAATCCAACCCCTATTTCAACTAAGGAAATCCTAATGAAACTTCAGTTCCTGCACCAAGAAGGCGTTGCCGCAGCCACTACATACGAAGCAGAACGCAATCGGCTCAATAAAAAGCTCGAAGCCCAGGTTGAGGCTCTCAAGTTGGCTCAAGGGGCCGCAGGAGACGAGGCCTGCAGTAACGTCCGAGATTTCCTTGCTCCCCTTGAAGACCATTTCGTTGAAAAGATTCGCGAGGCGAGTGCGCGCCAAGACGAGATCGGCTTTGCGGACTACCAGCTTTACAACTTCGCTTACAACGAGCTTCGGGAGCAGGTGTTGAATCTCCAGCTGGAAGCACTGTTGGAGCTGAAAAGCGCTGGAGGGAATGCATGAGCACCACCGCCAGCCACTTGAAAAAGATTCCCCAGCCCCCGCCGGCCTCAACCCCGCTCGCACTGCTCCACTACGTCGTCTTCGGGGTCAGCGGATTGGCCATCGGCCAGATGGGCTGGCAACTGCTCAGCGGGCCGTGGTCCAGCTTCAAGCACATCACCGCCGGCCTGCTGCTCAGCCTGGTGCCGGTCGTGGTTATCGCCGTTTGGTCGCTCTGCCTCTTCGGCATCGCCCAGCACGTCCAACTCAACTGAAACCGAATGCCTGAAACAGGAGGAAACCAGCCATGCGCAAGATCTTCAACAAGCTTCTCAACATCGCCATCTTTGGACTCGCAATCTTCGCCTTCGACATGGCCAGCGAACGCCTGGTCCGCATGGGGCAAATCACACGGGGCTTGACTCAGCAGGTCGGTTACTCGGGGCCGATGGCCGGGATCCCCAGTGGTATGCCTGACAACATCGACTGGTAAGCGCTCAAATGGAGGACTACATCTTCAATTTTTCGCTCGTAGAGAGGCTGGAGATGCCGGCGTTGAAGTTAGCGTTCCGGGTCAGGCAGTCGATTGGGATCCTCACCCACAAACGCCCGGTCGAGTTCGCTAAAGCGTAGGACGACCGTGCAAACAGCTGCGAGCTGGTGGCCAACAAGCACTAGGTCGAGGGTAGTGCGATTTTTTTTCAAACGCTTGTCTGCGAGAACGTGGATGAGGATTGATTTAAAGAAATCGAAATTAATTGCACTTCGATTGCTCAGTTGGATTGCGTCCTTGCTTTTCTCTCTAAGAGCGCGTAGCCATTTTTTAGCGTCTCGATATGCTGAAATCCATGCGCTGATAGAAGTCTTCTCATCTCGTCTGAGGCTGGGAGTAAACGGGCAAATATCCTCTCACTCTGGGCATCCAGGTGACTACAGAAAAAGCGAAGAAGTTCTGTCATGACTCCATTTTTACGATGCTCCGGCGATACCGCTGCAAGCCAGATCTCATTCACTCTAGCCGTATAGATCTCAAGCACGCTGGTCACAATAAAGCCTACTGGTGAGCCATTGATTTCTGCGATGGTCATCTGGGCGGGTAATACTTTTCCGTTCGAGTCCTTGCGGTTGCCTTTTAAGTGAATGCTTTCCAGATTGGCCATGAGGCCGGCCTGGGCGTGCGGATCTAACAAACCTGGCTCAAAGTGTCCGCTCCTGACTTCTGAAAGCAGTAGTTTGTGTGCAAAGAGGCAGTCGTTGCCTCCGGCTGAACCTCGGATCGTGATCTTCAAGATATGGCTCCTTTCATCGGTTGGCATGGATCTTTGTTTCGCAGTCGAAGCCCGTGTTGAGTCGCCTGGCTCTATACATTGCTAAGGGCCCACGAGTTGCGGCAAGACCTCCCTCAGGCGCTGGGCGCCGCCTGCAAGGGCAAGCGACGCTTCTGATGCCCGATGATCCGCTAGTCCGATAGGCGGAATGCGAATGCGCCAAACTAGCTGTTGGGCTTGGCCGCCGCTTCGGCGCGCTTGTTGAACTCCTTCGTCCACTCCAGCATCGCTTGAACGTCTGCCAATAAATCATCTGGCTCTGGGAGCCAACTGGGGGTGTCCGTGGGTTGCGAGTGCTCAAACGCGGAATACTTGGACATCATCCCATCGATCAACGCGCAGTCCGCTGGGGCGATGGCGTTGAGCCGCTTGAGCTTGTTGAGTGTTTTGATCTCGCGCCGGTAGCGGTTGACGATGCCGGAACAGAGGTCGTCTTCCACGGACCGCTCGACCAGGATTCGGAAGTTGCTGCAGGCTGCCTTCAACGCGAGTTCTTTCAAGGGCGCATCCAGCTTCTTGAGCTGCCCTATGTTGCCGACCATTTGGCCAAAGCCGGATTGGGGCTTGAGCGAGAACGTGTTGATCTGCGCCGGCATGCCGGTGCTGCTGCCATCGCGGGCGATCGATTCAACCGAGACCTTGACCGCAGGCTGATCGAGCTTGGCCCGTTGTTCAGCGGCATTCTGGAGAAGGACCATCAGCGACAGTCGGTGCGTGAACACGATCACCTGACGATGCTCGGCCAAGTCCACCAGGCGTTTGGCGACCGCCTCCTCGTAACGTTGGTCGAGCGATGAGATGGGATCGTCGAAGATCACCGGCAGCCCTTGCGTCAGGCCCGTCGCATCGGCCAGGAACGCGGCCAAGGTGACGATGCGTTGCTCGCCTTCACTCAAGATCTCCCGGTTTTTCACCCCGCCGGTCGCGTCCTTGAGTTCGATGTAGAAGGTGAACGCGCCCTTGCCTACGGCCCGGTAGGCCATGCGGACGGGAAGCAAGTTGCCCCCCAAGGCCTGAAGCTCGGCATTGAATCGATCGCAGTAGCCTTGGGCCAGCTCGGACTCACCAATATCGTTGCTCTTGGACGTTAGCTGATTGGTCGATGTGGATCGAACGGCGGTTTCAACCGTTGCTACGCGCTTGAGGCGAACCACATCGGCCCAAACCGCGTCGCGCTGGCCGGCCAGCCATTGTCGAGCCTTCAGCTCGCGAAGGCGGGTTTCCTTCTCCGCACGGCCTTTGGGGTCCAGCAGGACCGCCAAGGCATTGCGCTCTGCGGTCGTCGACTTGACCTTCTGATCATAGGCGTTGGTCCACACCGACCACTCCACCGCCGGAGCCGCCGTGGCCTCGGTCATGGCTTTCAACCTTGCATGGATGGCTTTGAGAAGCTGCGTGGCTTGCTCGGTTTCCAGACCAATGGCAGCGCACTGGGCTTGCCAAGCAACATCGGCGAGGGGGGCGGGCAGCGCTTTCTTCAATGCCTCCAAGGCGTCTTCTGCTGACTTTGCTTCCGTCTGCAGCATGTCGTTGAGGTAGTGCTCAAAGCTGGCCAGCCGTGCCTTGCCGTCGTCGCCCAACGGTTGCTGGCAAAGGACACAACAGGCCCCCTCACCGACGTGCGGGAAGGGGTGGGCAGGGTAAGCGTGGCCGGTCGAATACGCCTTGGCTGCCTCCCAAAGGCTTCGCCACACCTTCTGCCCGACGCCCTTCAGCGGCAGACCGTTGAGGAAGGCCGTGGCGTAGGCGGTGGCGGCTTGGCGTTTGACCTCCGCAGCGGTGCGCGCCTCTGTAAGCGCTTTGACCTTCCCATCGCTCAGGTTGTCTTTCAGCGTCGAGAGGCTCGTGGCCATCTGCGACAGGCGCTCCAGCTCCCCGACAGCCTTGGCGTGGGCCACTTCCGGATTGGCCTGTGCCAGCGCCGTCTCCAACGCCAATCGCTCTTCATCCAAGGCGGAGGGGAAGGCGCAAGCCTTGTTGATATCGTCCTCGGTCAGTTTTGCTGTCAACTTGTGGAGCAACGTGGCAGCGCTGCTTTGGGAATGCTCCGCCGGGATGAGGGGCAGGCTGCTGGTGAGCTTGGCTGCGCGGGCCTTCAGTCGAATGGCAATGCCATCGGAAATCTGGATGAGCATGCCCACAAACCGCATTGCGCGTGGAAGGTGGGTGGCCGTGGTGGCGGTGTCCCCGAACTCCAGCGCCGTAGCCGAATCGAAGACCGGGACCGCTTTTAGCTTCGGATGGGGGCCGTGTGCCTCTTCCCATCCGAGATCGGCAGACGCAGTGGTGCCGTCGGCCCGCGTCGCTGTGACCTTGATGAGGGCGGAAGCGGCTGCAGAGCCCTGCTTGAACACGTTCCCGTGGATAGATCCCTTGGCCCGTGCCCCGCAGACGTGTTTCATCAAGCGCGCGTAGCCCGATTTTCCGGCTCCGTTGGGCCCGTAGACCACGGTCATCTGCCCCTGGCTAAGATCCAAAGTGGCGCCTTCCCCGATGGCATTGACGCCGCGGATGGTTGAGACCGAATCGATGCGAAGATCTGCCGCCGATGGCGTTCCCAAGATGGTCCCAGGCGTCAATGGCGGGTGTGGCGCGTCCAGCGTGTTGGCTGCTTCTGCCAGGCAATGGGCAGCCAGGGCCTCCATCTCTTCTTCTGTCGGCATGCGACGGTGCTCGATGAGGATGGCCGCCGCCATGCGCAGCCAGCTTGGGCGGCCATTCAACCAATCTTCCAGCGCCGTGGGCGCAGCGGCCCCGTCCTTCTTCGCCATGGATCACATCCCCTGTGTTCGGCGGTGAGCCAGGAAGGCCCCTCCCCCTCATTCAATGGTGACGCTGGTCAAGGCCCGGGGCAAGTGGGTGTCCGTCGTGGGCGTCAGGACAGGCCTTCGGCGGAGGCGAAGGGTTCGGTTCGTTGAGTGATTCGGAGAAAGAACCAGGAGTTGTCGCATGGAGGATCGGTGCCAGCTCGCGATTCAATGCCCGGGCTTCTGCCTTTAACTTGGCCCAGTCGTGGGAAACGTTTAGGCCCTGACGCCGGAGGGTGGCCAGCCAGGCGCGAATTCGAGTGCTCACTGCCCCGTTATACGCTGCCCCGATCCGACGGCTGTCCAACGTGGCCAACTGGATTTCCAACAAGTTGATTTCCACCAGGGCCTGCATCTGCTCAGGAGCCATGGGGCGCGGTGGGCGTCGCTGGGACCACCATTGCTTCAAACGATTCAACATGAGGGCTCTTTCTTGGGGCCGATGAATGCCGCTACTCGGGAGTCGGATCGACATCTACGCCATTGCTGAGCGCGTAGGCTCTGACCTTCGCCAGCAACTCACGTTGCTGGTCGGGGTTCAAGCGAGACATCACCAGCAGCGTCTCGGCCATCAAATCGTTGGC
Organism: Xanthomonas sp. NCPPB 4467; assembly: GCF_041475665.2. Classification (NCBI taxonomy): domain Bacteria; kingdom Pseudomonadati; phylum Pseudomonadota; class Gammaproteobacteria; order Lysobacterales; family Lysobacteraceae; genus Xanthomonas; species Xanthomonas sp. NCPPB 4467. Next base: position 1,708,694 of record NZ_CM191260.1, read on the forward strand.
AGCATGAAAATAGGCCACTGGAAGACCCAGAGCTTCGGCCAGCTTTTCCATGCTTGCAGGATCCGGCACCCGATCGCCTCTCTCGTAACGAGAAATTCTGGGGGCAGCGGAGTTCTCCTCGTCCAACCCAAGCACGGCCCCCAGGTCCGCTTGTGTCAGCCCCTTGGCAAGCCGGGCCTCGCGTAAGCGACGACCGAACATATGAGCAGGGGCGAGAGGAGCAGGCATGGGAGATCAACGGATCCGTAACGACCCCACAGTCTGCCGCTTCCAATGCTGCACCGCATTTGCCAAAATGGCAAATGCGGCCAGGGCGGCCGCACACAGGGGGCGTGCATGAAGCTGGGGATAGGAGCAGTGGCCATTGCGATTGCGGTGGCCAGTGGGACCGCTGGAGCTCAGGACGGCATCTTGGGACGGATTGGGAAAGGACTGATGCACGCGGGTAAAGGCGTGGTGTCCGCGCCAGCGACGAAGCGTTACTTGGAGCCTGCAGGCACGTATTGGGACGACGGCGATCCCCCGGTTGTGGATGGCTACACCCGCGTTCGGTGGGGCCTTGCCGCCACGGCCTCTGGCGGATTCGACCTTTGCGAAGGCAACCTGTTAGCTCAGGCCAAGGCGGGTTACGCCATGGCGCCATCGACACGCACCCGGTGCATTGGCAGTTGGCAGCACCTCTATCAGCGGCTTGGGCAGACCGGCGACCCAACGACCGCCTTCGACGCCAAGGCGCGCCAGTTCGCTGCCACGGACCAGTTTTACCTGCGTCCTCACATCGACGTGGAGATCGATCCGAAGACCGGGATCCTCCACGCCTATGCGAAGGTGTTCGACAACGCCTGGTATCCGCACTCACCCGGATTTCTACCCACTGCAGTGGTCGGGGCATCTCCGCTGGGGAAGGGATCAGCCGTGGTCGGGGTGGAGCACGGAGGCCGCTACCACGCCGCCTTGCGCCTGAAGCCAGAAGACGTGGCTGAACTGAACCGGGCGGGGCGAGACGCGACCGGGGACCGAATCTTTTTCAAAGTGCTGAAGGGTGGCCTTCAGCCCAATGGCTTGCCAGACATCGTGTTGCAGATCGACCGCTTGGAGATCGGCTACAAGAACCAAGTCATCGGCATCACCCCCTCCAAAGACAAGGACGCATGAAATGAGCCGAGAGATGAAGGCTTTCGCAGCGCTCACCGTGTTGGCCTTGGCGGGGTGTTCGGGAGACAAGCGACCAACGAACCAAGACGCCGTCAAAGCGGTGGAGGCTTACTTCACTCAGCAAGGCAAGGAAGCGACGCTTCAGCGGACATGGCGCTTTGAGGTGACCGACGCAAGCGATCTGTCGCTGAAATGCGAGAAGAAGCCAAATGACGACCACGCTTGCGACGTGTCGGGGACCGTCACCGCCTTGGGCCACTTGGGAGGGCAGCCCACGAGCCAGGAAGGAAAGAGCATGAAGGTGAAGATGCACGTCACTTTCCGGCCGCAAGGCGAGGGATGGCAGGCGGTGGAGGTGAAAGACGAAGGGACGTCTGCAGGCTAAACGCCTTCATGCCATCGTCTTGACTGCACACAGGTTCCGATCAAGCGTGCAGCAAGACCGCTAGGGGGAGAGAACCATGAGCAACTACGCACCGCACCGTCGCATGATGGCTCCTCCGGGTCCGTCGCAGATGATCTTGCCCATGGTCATTCTCGGTCCCCTAGGTTTGCTGGCCCTGGCCGCGGGCTTGGAGGTGATGAAGCGTGATTTCTTCGTTGGCTTGGTCTGCTGCATTCCCGGAGCGGGCATGTTTGCTTTCTTGGCCTTCTGCCTAGCGCTCCATGTTCGAGCCCAGCGGCTTTGGGGATGGCACGTCCAAACCGGTCGTGTGCCGATGTTCCGCCACCGCAGCTTCCTGAAGGGGGCGGCGGTTGGCACGTTGCTGGGCGTTGGCTTGGTGGTGTCGGCGGCGTGGCTCGGCTTGCGGTTGATGGACGACCCGCTCTATGGGACGTTTGCCAACTACGCTTTCTACGGAGCCTTCCTCTACGGATTGCCGGTGTTGGTTGTGATGGCCGTGGTGGCCGGCTGCGCGAAGCGGGCGTGGGATCGCACCGCGCTCCCCAGATAACTCATGCCCGCCGGCGTCGCGGCGGGTGAGATGGACAAGGCGTAGCTTTTTGCCAAAGTCGGCGGAAGGCTGCATAGTCCTGCACACATTCACAATCAAGCATTTAGCGGGCATCCACATGGCCAAGAAGGGCACGGCAGCCAACGAAGCTCTCTTTGAAGAAGACTACGTGCTGCGGTCACTGGGGCGGATTGGCTATGACCCAGACATGGCCCTCACTGAGCTGGTAGCTAACACGTGGGACGCGGGGGCGGCCAAAGTAGGTGTGATCATCCCGGCGGAGACGGGTGGGTTGCTTTCGGTTGAGGACGATGGCCATGGGATGACCGAGGACCAGTTTCGTAAGCGCTGGATGACATTGGGATACAACCGGCAAAGAACCCAGGGGGAAAACGTCCAGTTTCCCTCTGAACGCGACGATTGGGTGCGCATGGCCTTTGGGCGCAACGGCATAGGTCGCCACGGTCTGTTGTGCTTTTCTGATCACTACACAGTCGAAACCTGGACGAACGGTGTTCTCTCTACCTTCGTGATTGGGACCAGAAATCAGCCGTCGCCGTTCTACATTCATAGTCATCAAGTGGGCAGGCGGTTGGGCCATGGCACCCGGTTGTTGGTGGAAGTTGAACAACACCGCCCCGATCCAGATCGGATCAGGACGGTTCTGTCGGGTCGCTTCCTGCACGACCCGCAGTTCATAGTCTCGGTGAACGGCCAGTCAGTTCCTCTGTCCCAGCATGAAGGCCTTCTGGAAGAGCGCAACATTCAGGTCGAACGCGGATTCAGCGTCACCGCCTATGTGGTGGACACGACACGCACGGCCAAATCCACGCGCTACCAGGGCGTAGCGTTCTGGGTGAGCAATCGGTTGGTTGGTCTGCCGAGTTGGACTGTTGGGCCAAGGGCCGTTTTGGACGGGCGGGTGCGCTTCGCGAAGCGCTACGCCATTGTGATTGAGTGCGGAGCGGAGTGGCTATCAGAAGTCGAACCGGACTGGTCGAAGTTCAAGTCCACGGAGCGCACTGAGCACCTTTTCAAAGCGATCAATGACTATGCCCAGGAAATGGTCGAAAAGCTGTCCGCCAACCTGATCGAGGAAAACTCCGAGGACGCTCTCTACAAGAATCGAGAAGATCTGCGGACGCTCCCACGACGTTCCATGCTTGAAGTGGCCCAGTTCACAAAAACCGTAGTGCAGGACCAACCAGGCATATCGCCAGAGACCCTCAGTAAAGTGGTCAAGGCGGTGATCAAGATTCAGAAGGGGCGCAGCGGTGCAAGTTTCCTCGACAAGCTGATGCAGCTGGATGAGCATGACATCGACGGGCTGGATCGACTGCTTGGGCAGTGGACTGTGGAGGATGCGCTTACCGTTCTGGATGAGATCGACAGTCGTCTGTCCATCATCGCCGCCATGGAGAAGCTCAGCGGCGACCCGGAAGCGGACGAACTGCACACCCTCCACCCGCTTGTGACACAGGCGCGTTGGCTGTTCGGACCGGAGTTCGATAGCTCGGAGTATGCGTCGAACAACACTCTGCGCACGGTCGCCACCAGCCTATTTAAAGCGAGAAAGTTAGATCAATCCTTCGCCAATGCTGCGAAACGCCCGGATATCGTCGTCCTCGCTGATGCCACCATCTCGATGGTGGGGACAGAGAGCTTCGATAGCGCGAGAGACCATCTCGTGATGATGCGCGATGTCTTGCTCATCGAGTTAAAGAAGGGGCGTTCTGAAATAGGCCGGCCTGAGATGAATCAGGCAGCTGAGTATGTCGATGAGCTTGTCTCGAGTGGCGGCATTGAAGGGGTTCCGTTCTTCCATGCGTTCGTTGTCGGTCATTCGGTGGCATCCAACATCTCGACGGGAACTGACCGGGAATACAACGGTTCGCGGCGCGGTCGCGTGACGGCGACTACTTACAACCAGCTCGCATTGACGGCGAATCGTCGCCTCCATGGGCTCAAGGCAAGAATCCCCTCCCGATATGAGGAGGTTTCAGGTTACGAGCTTGTCCAGAAGGTCATGGGGACGCCAAGCCAGGCATCGTTTGTGCCGCCGACTGAGTAGCTTCACTGGTCTGCCAATGAGTGCCACAGCTGAACACCCCATCCTACCTGTAGCTCATACGGGCCCTCGGCAAGTTAGCGTAAGCGCCTGGTAGTTCACCCTCACTGGGCTGTAGAACTGCCGATACCAGCGATAAGCGATGGCTTGGCCCGCGTTGCTCTCAGTGCATGCAGGCAATCCGGCTTGGCTCCCATACCCGCCGTTGGGCGTGCACCCTGGCTGACCCGTGCACGTAACGGAGGGGATGGAAGAAACCATCGCGGTGCTCGGCCACTCCCAGTGGTAGGGATTGTTTGTTTTCCCAACCAAGTCTGAGGCGCAGGCTTGGCGACAAACCGCCATGGAAGTGCCCCCACCGGTCGAGTTGTAGTCGCAGTAGTGCATGCCCATGTTAGACACGCATTCGAAGTCGTAGGAGTAGGCGTAGTTGATGTTTCCAACGTCTCCCAACGCGTTGCACTGCTCTGCGTAGTTCGCTGACTCGCTGACGTTCGCCGGCCAGTTCCCTGGTATCGGGGCAGGGGTCTCCACGCGGGTCACCGGAACGTTGTTCAATGCCCATCGCAGCCGTGCACTCTCCGCTGAAGTCAAACGAACCACTGCGTCTGGATACCAATATTGGTTCGCTGAAGACCCCGACGCGGGTGGAAGATCCACGTAATCTGAGGAATACCACGCCGCAACCTGTAGGCTCCCGTCACTGCAGCGCGGGGTTGTTGGAACGCACGTATTGACCGGATTGCGTAGGTTGCCGGTATCCGACCAGGCGGACCATCCACCGACGTTGGGCGATGGAGCCGTGGTGCGTCTAGCAGGGCAGGCGTAGGTGATGTCCCGCGAGTGGACTTGCTCCCACTCCTGCGACACGTTCCCGGTCATCCCGGAAGGGCATGACCCGGTGCGGGTGACCCACTGGGCCTGCGTTTGCCGCTCGTTGGTGGGGCATGCCTGGCAGCTGCTGGCAATCGTTGCCGTCACCACAACAGGGCTGACCCACGCTTCCGGATGCTCCCACGCCGCGTCGGTGTTGGGATCGACGCCTTCGTCCGAACAAACGGTCCGAGTCCGTAGCGTTTCCGTCCCCCACGTTCCCGCCGGGCACGTGCTCGTCTGCGTCTGTGCTTCTGCCTGCTTGCAGGGCACCAAGGCCGGTGGCAACGGGTAAGGAAGTCCAATGGGCAAGGGCTGCGGCACCCAGGGGATCGACGCGGCCGGGGGCAGGGCTGGGACTGCAGGGGGAGCCGGAGGCGACACGCCGGGGAAAGGAGCGCCGGGTGCGCCTGGCAACGCATCGCCCACGTCTGGCGCCGAGCCAATCGGACCAACCGGCATCGCCTGCGGGGGATCAAGGGAAGAACGGGCCGGTGGAACGGGTAGATCAATAAGGGCGGCCACAGAGCCACCGCCGGCCAGGCCGGAGTAGTAAAGCACCTCCAGTCGCTGGCCTCCTTCCTCACACGCGGCCGCCAGCGTCGGCACGTCCAGCTGCCCGCCCGTGTTTCGCTTCGCACTGGTGTTGTCCACGATCACGTCCAGCACGTTGGGATCACCGGCCATCGTCGAAAGGAAGGGCACGCAGGCGCGGCGAGGCACGCCGGCGAATGCCACTGTGTAGCTGTCTCCAAAGCGTCGAACGGTAGTCGGTGTGATGGCGATGGGGCCGCCCCAAGCGTTGGTCAGCGCCGACACAGACGACGCTTTCCGGAAATCAGTGGGGGCCAGGTTGTCCTCAACCACGCTTGACGCACTGACGTTTCGATAGGTGCCAATGACGCCGTAGGACCGGTCTATCGCGCTGGACAAGGCGCGCAAGTTCTCCACGTCCGTTGCGACAAACACGCGCGTTTGAACCCGGGGATAGAAGATCAGAGCTGCCGCTCCTATGGCTGCGCTTGCGCCCAGCGCGATGAGCAACTCCACCAGGCCAAAACCATGGGGACGTAAGGAACGACAGCGGCGGCGAGCGGTTGTTTTCATGCTCTTCAGCATGTGACAGGACCCGGATTTGGCAAGCCCCCGCCGCGATTAGACTTTTAGTCAAATATCAGTCAAATCAGTGGGTTGACAACCGTTGTGGGCGTGGTTGGATGGGTTTGTCGGTTTAATGGGTAAATCGACCAACACATAAAAGGATGCACCATGAAAGTATTTACGATGAACTCGATCGACACGATTGCTGATGTGGCGTCGTTTCAGCTACTGACCCCCAATCTGACGTTGGATCGTTCCAACGGTTTGGATCACTTGGTCACCAAGCGGCAGCGCGTCGCCCGACTGGCTGCCAAGGCCCGCGCCGAGCGCCGTTGGAAGAACGAGCAGGAGCGGTTCGCATGAGCGCCTCAACGGAAAACCTCATCCGGGCCATCCAAACGAACGATTCGTTGGCTTTCTACGGCTGGTTGCGCGCGCTACAAGGAACCCCGGACCTGGATGCCGGCGTGGTCGGTGACCCAGGCATCACCCCTTTGGCGGTGGCCGCGGTCATGTATGCCAACGTGCTCAAATCAGACCGCCACCGAGCAGGCCGGTATGCGGCCATGGTTGCAGCGCTTCTGGATGCGGGAGCCAATCCCTTGGTGCGGATCGGTGAGCGGTTCGTCGTTAAGAGGAACCACCTTGGAAAGCTGGAACAGCGGCGTGTAGCCGATGGTAAGACGCTGGCTGAAGTCTGCGAGGGCGTCCTTGCCCCCGCCATGCACGCCTGGTTTGCGCGCCACACTGTGGACCGGATGAACACCGAACTCCACCGACACCACCCGGCGTTCGTTCAATCCCCACGGCACATTGCGGAAGTCGCATGAGGCCAGAGCCGGCGGCTGCTCGCCGCCGAAAAGCGTCGGGGAGAAAGGGCGGGGAGGGCCACGGTTTCCGCCGGGCCCGGGCCCTTCTTAATCCCAGACGTCTGCATGGCTACAACCCCCTAGCTGCACGGACCTTGCGGGAATAGGTTTGCATCGTAGTGTGTTGCATAACCTACTCATAAAAGGAATCCGCGCGATGCGACTGGTTGTTTGCTGCTTCAAAGGGGGCGTAGGACGCACCACGCTGTCACTCAATCTGGCGGCCGCCTTTGCTAGCCAGTCCCGCGTGCTGGTCAACGATCGCGATCCGCAATGCGGGTCCGTTGCGTGGGCCGCCCTGTCCGACGAAACGCCGTTCACCGTCGGTCGTTCCTCCTCCCCAGGGTTTGACCTGGAGATTCAGGACCTGCCGCCCAGCGCCCCGGTGAAAGATCAGCTGCCGGACGCCGATCTCTACATCGTCCCAACCCTGCTCGACGGAGGCAGCTTTGTCGTCTACCTGCGGACCATCGACACGTTGCGTCGCCAGGGCAAGGCCTTCCTGCCAGTGGCCAATCGGGTCAATGTGAAGCGGGCGGAACACCGCCGCCGGCTGGAGGATCCTAGCTTGGTCGGAGCCATCGTCATCCCCGAACGGGCGGCCTTGGCCAGCTACTACGAGCTGGGCGAAACGGTTTTTAGCATGAGGGGCGCAGGCGTGGAGAAGGCGCGGGAGGACATTTTGAGGGTGGGTGGAGCTATCCAAAAAAGGTTGACCGACGCGCGGGGGACTGCATGATGGAGGCCCCGTTGCTACCCCTGCCTGACCTCATGGCTGCCAAGAAGTCCCCCACCCAGAAAGCTACTTCCAAGAAGGTGCCTGCCCGCAAGAACCTGGCAACCGCCGCCAAGGTGGTGCACTCCAAGCCGAAGCGGGAATACGCGCCACTCATCAACCTGAGGCAGTTCTCCGAAGAGGAGCTGGCCGAACTGATGGTGGCTGCCGGGGACGCCCCAGGGCGCAAAACGTATTTCGACTACAGCGAAGAAGCGCCCTACACCCGATCCGGGCAGAGGATCTACCTGGAGGTGGGCCGCGATTCAACGATGTTTGACTACCGGGACGAGAACGGGGCGCGTGTGGAGCGAACGATGGTCACCGTGCCGCCGAAGCTCCGCGAGCAGATTCAGGATGTCACCGGTGAAGAGCAGCCTATCGTTACCACAGCGATCATCGCGTTGGCTTCCTGGGCTTGCCAGGAGCTCAAAAAGAGCAAGCGGCGCTTGGTGGTCACAACAGCGGCTGATGACCTGGACCCGGTGCGCAAGCAGGTCCGGAAGGCGATTGTCGGACAAGCGCGGAAGAAGAACTAAAACGAACCATCAGGGGACAGCTTTAAAGGGCAGGTATGAAGAAGCAGTTGGAAAGAACGCAAAGCCGCCTGCATAGAGGGAGGATCAAGGCCTTTGTAAGTCGTGTCGCATGGTTAGATGTTGAGCGAAGGATTGATAGGCTCTTCAATGAGGCTAAAGATCTAGGTTGTGATGAGATCGGGAATATCTATCTTTCGAATCAGAGGGACATGCCCGCACTCAAGGGAACTTATCCAGATTCTGTTCTCAATGCCGTATGGATCATTGTTGGTGGCCGACCGCTCAATGTCCAGTTTCTTGACTCCAATCAGAAGAGGATGCTCTTGGACGAAAGGGGAGGCCAGCTCTGGTATTCTCAAGATGCAACTGGTGCGGTTACGGTGTTCATCTCGCCATACTCATCAACAAAAATGAGGATGGATGAAAAGGAGTTGATCATTGCTCGTTACGGCTGCGCTACCTCGCTCAACGAACGCAGACTTCGAATGCATTTCAATACGTTTTTCCGCTATCTATCCGTAACTAGCTGTCATGGTGATCTGGGACTGCGAGGCTACCTCTTCAGGCTGCGATTGCGGATTAGAGATCGCCGGTATGCGAATGAGTGGAGGTCAAATGCATATAAGGTCTACGTGCCGGCTTTCCTTGCCTTCGTGGGTCTGATTGCTACGCTCTACACTGGGAACAAGCTGAAGTGGCTATCTTCTTTGTTCGAATTAACCGCTGGATGACCCATAGCAGATGAACTCTGATATTTCTGACCTAGACCTTCGTCGCCAGCTGGTTGATACCACGCTGGCCTGGGAGAATGCCTTTGGCAATGCCCCCGCAATCACGTCAGCTCTGTCCGAGCATGACGCGGCCGTTCTCCTGGGCTGCTCGCTGGCCGACTACTCCGCCAGCATGAGGGCCGCTACCGCGGTCCAGCGGGGCTATGACTTCATCTATCAGGGTGTGCGCTACCAAGTGAAAGGGAACCGGCCCAGTGGGAAGAGGGGCAGTGTGGTGACCTGGGTGCCGAAGCCCCGCAACTACGATTGGGACCGTCTGATCTGGATCCTCTACAACCCTGGCTACGAGGTCCAGGAGGCCTGGCTCTGGGAGGTGGAGGACTACAAGCTCCGCTTCGATGCGATCCAGCGGCTAGGGCCGGCGCACATGCGACTTGGCGCTCCACTACCCAATTCCTTAAGTTTCATGTGCCACCACTCATCACTCCAGACGGCCGCTACCTCACGTTAGATGCAGGCTCTGGCGAACCACCAACCCAAGCTTGGGAGAGAAGGAGAGGCAGCGCCTGGTCAACGAACTGTTGGACGTCCGCCGGGCTGTGAAGACCGCTAAGGCCTCCGGGGACGCCGACGCCCTGGCAACCGCGCCAAGCCGTGGACAGCGCGAAGAGGGGATTAGGCGAACGGTGCCCGGTGTGATGGGCGGATTGGGATCCGGATTGGAACCAGCGCCTGGTGAAGAACTCCCCCTATGCGGGGTGGTTCAACCAACAAGCCAATGGCGAGGCCGAGGCCGGCGAACTGTAAGATGTGGGCTTACACGGACTTCCGCCTCATGCGTCAGGGATGCTATAGCCATGGCAAGGAACAAGCCCATCGACTTCCCCGTGCTGCTGGTGGAGGCAGACACTACCGGTGTGACCCGAGACGATCCGATCATCCACGTCATGTGCGTGCTGGTCGAGAAGGGGGAGGACGGCAAAGCGCATCCTGCTGCCATGTATACCGGCTACCAGGAGGTGGCAAGGCCATCTTCGGAAGAGGCCTTCAAGGCACACGGCATCCCAGATGAGCGGCTGAAAGGCGAGAGCCTCGACGTGGAGCAGATACGCTGTCTGGTCGCCCAAGCCGGCTCCATCGTGTCCCGCAGCCCACGGTTCAACGCTAAAAAACTTCACACGCTCGTGCCCGAGTGCCTGGAGAAGCACTGGTTCCCCTATCCTCACCGTATACAGAACTGGCGCTGGGAGCATTTCCCGGCCGACGCTCGCATGGCGATCATGTGCGGGCAGGTGGAGAACGACGGCTATGGAACCATCCATCACCTGTCCGAGCTCCTGAAGATTGAGGCCAGCTCATACGAGGTGGTGTTCGACGAGGACGGGCCGCCGACGCTCACCGTCAAGTTCGGGAGGCGCAAGGTGCTGGAATGCTTCCCAGAGGCCTTGCTGAAGTGTGTAGAAGGGGATCGGTTCCGCTTCCACGGGAAGGAGGGCTACGACTTCATCACCGCCTACTGCGACTCGGGCGATGCCTACCGCGATCGCGCCTTCCGCTTGCAAACAACGCCTTCGAACCTGGCGCTGTCTGGCACATGGGCCTACTTGCAGAAGATCAAGGGCAACGAATACGTCATTGGTGCATAGGCCCGCATTCCGCGCCGAGCGTTAGCCCGGGCTCTCGTTTACCAAACGCGCCCAGGCAGTCTGTAGAGATCTAACCTCATCGGCCCAAGCCCCGTATTCGTCCAGCGGCATAGGGGCCTCCAAGCCACGCTTCACCCGCTCCAGGTATTTGGCCTTCCGGGCCATCGCTTTGCGATACAGCAGCTCCGCTTCCTCCAGCCTGTCCGCCCCTTTTGAGGCCCGCAGTTGGGCCAGCCGGCGAACCGAGTCCGGGTTCGTGGACAGCACACGGGGAGCATGCGGCAGCGCCGGGCCGCCGGTCATCGGAACCCGCTTGTGGTTGCTGACAGGATCCTGCACTCGGTGGCGCCAGCACTCCCGCCAGTCGTCTACGTCCACCGGGCCATCGCCTGGCACATCCAGCTCCACGACGATCCCATGGGCCTCGATGAGTGCCCATACGGCAGGCAAGAAGCGGCTCACCGGAACCCGCAGAAGGGTCACCTGGCCCTCTGCCAACACCTCTGCACCGTCCCTCATCCGTAACGCCAGCTTGCTCTCACCCACTGCCTGGTCATCCCCGGCTCTGGTGCTCCAGCCCACCAAGCACGCGCGCTCCCCATCCACCTCACCGGACCACGCATAGACCCGGAACCGGGGCTCGTCGAAACGAGCGGACAGGTTGGCCAGCAGCCGCTCACGGTTGGCGTGACGGCTCAATGGGGAGAAGTGATTTTCGGCATACAGCAATGCAGCACGCCGCCGCTCCAGCAGCAAGGCAACCCGGTCAGGGTGTGCTGACGCCTGCCACTCGGACCACCCCACGATATCTCGCATGCCCTTTGCCGCGGCGCAGGGACGGCAGGCAGGCACCCAGTTCTCCACCACGCCAGCGGGGCCGCCCAGTTGCGCGGGGACGAGCGGCGTAGCAGTCCAGGACTTGGAAGAGGACAGGTCCAGCGGATCGGAGCAGAAGGCGCAGGCGTCGCCGAACTCCGCCAAGCCCGCTTTGCGTTGCCACCCATTGGCCTTGCCTTCCAGCGGGGCATCGACTCGGGCGATGGCATCCAAGAACGGGGTCAGCTCAAGCATGGGAAGCCCCCAATCCGTTCAACGCAGACCCAGCACCCAGAACGCAGAACGGGGGCGGAGGTGCACTGCAGGAGCCTGAAAAAGATTTGACTAAAACGCTTTGCCGAGCCTGTCGAACGCCCCCAGCAACCGCCCAACAAAAACCAAGAGCCCGCTTCGCTGATCCGGTCCCAGGCCAGCACTGGACCTCAACACGCTGATCGAAGTCCGAGGTGCAGCGAACGGAAGCAAGGACAGGCCGCTTGACTAAAACGGCTTGTGTCAACGCTTTCAGGGCACCCAAACAGACCGCCGAAACCCCAGCACTCGACCACCCGAACCCCCATGAAGAGTTGACTAAAACGGATGGAGTCAGGGCTTTCCGAACACCCGAGCAGCACAGCAGAACTCCAGCACACGCCAGCCAGCACCCAAGGAATCGCTCAACGAAAACAGGGGTGACAGGTGTGGCGGGGACATGGGGGTTGAAAGGGGAACTGTTACGAAAAGAGGCGGGGGACTGATAGTTGGGGAGCAGGGTGACGGGGGCCGGAGTGGAGAGCGGGGCAGGGTGTTGCGAAAACGTTTTTAGGGGATGGAGTGGAGCGGGGGCGAAGGGCATTGGGGTCTCCGGGTTGCTATGAGGGATGGGCTTTCTCATACAACTACCGGGGAAATGCGGAAGAGCAAGATCGGTGGAGCAAAAACTGGGGGGCGAATGCGAGAAACCGATTTGTTTCCCCATTCACCGTTGAAGGTTTTCCGAAGGGTGAAGGGAGTGGGGCATACACAAGTCGCACCTCCGGTGAGTTCCGACTTGGCTAGAAACGCTGCGCGTTTCCACCCATAAATGCCTTGCTGCGCCTTGTTTCACGTCTTGGCTAACAACTTGGCCAAGAGATCATCTGGAAAATGCTGGAGAACCAGCAGAATTAAAGTTTTCTTCCTTAGTCCGCTTGCGCTTACTGAATCCTCTGCTAATCCATGGTGCATGGGTTTTCAATGCAGGAGGGTAAGTGGTTCGCCAGTCGCTTTTAACCAAGTCGTTCAACATCGCCAGCGATGAGCTGGAGCGCGCCCGGTATTGCGCCAAAGAGCAGGGTGTTTCGCTCAATAAGTTCCTGCGCTTCGCGGTCATTGAGAAAACCCGAGGTGTTATCCAAGGGTTGGAAGCGACGGACACACTCAACGAGATTCGAGCCACGGCTCGCGAATCCGAAGCGCGCAATGCCATGACGTTGGAAAGCGCACTTGCCGACATGCGGATTGAAGTCGCCGCTGTGCTCCAAGCAAACGAGGACTTGGTGACGAAAACCCTCCAGGCCTTCAGCCAGTTCCTGGCCCAGCCCGAACCAGATACCAAGCAGCCGTCTCCTAAGCCGTCCAGCCGCAGCGCTGCAGCTTTCCTTCCACCGAAGCCCTAACTCTTTCCCCACTGCCTCAAGGAGGTCTACATGAAACGTTTCGCTCTCACCCTCACCATCGCGGCTCTGTTGGCCCCTGGTCTCGCGCTTGCGCAGGACACCGCACCGCCCGAGCGGCAAAAGACCAACAAGCTGCGACTGTTCAAGGCAGGTGGCATTGGATGCGCGGCCGGCGCAGGTATCGCGTTGTTGATTGGCAAGAAAGACAAAGCCCTAACTGGTTGCGCGGCGGGTGCCGTGGTTGGCGGCATTGCGTCCTATCGAGCCCAGCTCAACGAGGCCAAGGAAGTGGCCGAAGCGGCCAAGGCGGCGGGACTGGATGCCCAAGTGCATACCAAGACGGTGACTACCAAGGATGGGCCGGCGGAGGCTTTGGATGCGCTGACCATTCGCTACAACCCTCAAGACATGCAGGGCAGCAATCCGAAGACCGCCGCGACTCTGGACAAGCTGGCGGCACTGCTCAAGGCCTCGAAGAACCAGCTGACGATTCGCTTTGAAGGCGGTGACCTTGCGGTGTGCCCGATCCCGGCCGAGGAGCTGCACCGCCGCGGGGCGTTGACCGGGCACCGCTCGGAAGTGGCGTGCGGGGAGAACAACGAGCCGTTCCTCATTCGCGTAACGCCGATCCCCGACGTTCGTTGATGCCAATCGTGGGCTGGGGGCGCACGCCCCTAGCCCAATCTTTTTCAAGCGCGTGGGAGGGACCATGACACCCGAAGAACTCATCAAACAGCGCGAGCAACGCAAGCTGCTCGCCAGGGCCGCCGAGGCCAAAACCACCGGGGCATCGGACGACGAGAAGATCGTCAGCGATGCCACCAAAGAGAACCTGAAGAGCGCCGGCCGTTTGGCAGCGAGCTTCGGCAAAGCGGTGGCAGAAAAAACCAAGCATGCGGCAGCGTTGGCTGCGGAGAAGGGGCGCGAGGCTCAAGAAGCCATGGCCCGCCGTGCCGAGGAAGCCAAGGCAAAGAAGGACGCATATGCAGCCGAGCAGGAGCGACTGGAAGCCGAGCGGGCCCGAGAAATGGCCGAGCAGATGGCGCATGCCCGGACCGAAGCGCAGGCGGGCGAGGACAGGTCCACTCAATCCGAGCCCACGCCCACGATGCCAGAGCCGTTGGTAACGGACGTTGCACCCGCGCCTGCAGAGAAGCCAAAAGCCACCTCCGCATCCGACGCCGACGTGGTGATGAGCACTTCGGCTCCAGGTGTTCGAGAAGTGGAAGAGACAGTGCGACCCGCGCAAGCAGCTGTCGAGCCTCAAGTCTCGGAAGTTCAGGAGGCTGCTCCAAGCAAGCCGACTCAGGCGTTGGTGAGCGCTGTCAAGCCAGTGCCGACTAAGGTCGCGGCAAAACCACACGGGCGCCCGGACAAGCCCGTCACGTCTTCGCCTGCCCCGTCAGCGCAGGTCAACGCCAGGCAGGGACGGCGACGTATTGCCGGTGTGGGCGTGGTCGTCTTGGCGCTGGCTGGCGCTCTCGCCTGGTGGTTCTCCCACCGCTCCAGTGACGCGGCTTCCGATTCGCGTATCGATGCCACGGCCGGGGTGACAGCTCCTGAGCAGATCCCAGTGGCTGCAGCTCCGGTGCTACCGGCTCCACCCATCGCTGGAGCCGTGCCGGCCGTGATCATCCTGCAGGAAGAGACGCCCCCAAAGGCTCCCTCCGTGTCGGAGGCTCCCAATGCGGCAGCACCACCCAAGGTTGAAGCGGCCGCTGTCGTTCCTGCGGTAGTGCCAGCAGCCGTTACCCGGACAGATGCAACGCCCGTTCCGACACCCAAGCCTCGGGCTACTCCGAAGTCAGCGCCCAAAGCCGAACCAAAAACCGATTGGCAGGATCAGGCGAACGACGATATCGACGCGTGGGCGGAAAAGATCAAGTAAGGCGCTTGCGCATTTCGGAATGCTCGTTAGAAAGAATGTGTATCCATTAAACAATGGGAGGAAATATGTTTGCGTGGTTTTTCACACAATATCGGAAGCCAGGAAAGCTCCACTTCGGATCGAAGTGGCTCAACCTGCATGGCCGTCTCTTAATTGGAAGCCCGGAGCGCTTTGGCCTTCAGGACTGCCGCGACAACGTGTTGACGTCTTACTACTACTTGCGTGCAGATCGGAAGATCCCGGTCACAGACGACGGCGAGTTCGATGCGTGGAAGTTGGACGCGCTACGGGCCAGCCAGGTTCGCCACGCGAGCGAAAAGCACGTCTCCAAAGCCGGGTTCATCGTGACTTCGGCTGCCTGCCTCATGCTCTGTGCTGCGGCGATGATTGTTCAGAGAGTTAAAGCCACGGTCCCGGTCAGTATTGGAAGCCTGACGCCTGCGCAGTGTCAGGAGAAGAGCGACAAAGGAGCGCTCTTCGGTGCTGAGCTTTCCCAGTGCGAGAAACAGGCAGAAGAAATTCACCGGCGGAACAGGAGGGGACAATGAGCATGTTGTTGTCAGCGTTGGATTGGACGGCAGACATTGTTCGGAAGGTGTTCAAGAAGGAGAGCCAAGCGTCGAGCACGCTGGAGCAAATCATCTTGGACGGGAACGAACGTTACGAGAATCTGGTTGGGCGCTTTGACGTCAGCGATCGGGTCAAGAGTCGAGTGCTGGACGTGCCCATGGAGGACACGGAACTCGCCGTGAAAGCAGGGGCGTTGTGGGACGAGAAAGAAATGGCGTTGGTTGTTCCTGAAGGGGTGGACGTAGAGCTGTTTCACATGTGGTGGCCGATGGTGCCCGAAGATCTCCGCAACACCCAAGCACGGATGATCATCACCAAGCAGGGACGTCGCGCCGAAGGGTTCGTGGTGGGCGACGACATGGCGTTGGGGGGAGACAGCACCGCCACCCCGCTGATGTATCTTGCATTCCCGCTAATCGGCGCCGTTCAATACTTTCTGGGCTCGCTCATCGGAGCATTCAGCTACGTGGTTCTGCTGGCGGCCATTCCTTACTTCATTGCATTGAAGCAGGCGGAAGGGATGAAGGAAGCGTTCAAGGGAATGGCCCTGATGATCCTTCCAGTGCTGATCGGTGCAACGTCGAGTGCGTTGTTCGATGCCTTCAGGCAAGTGCAGGAACAATCGCTTTCTGTCCGGCAGGCGGGTGCTGGCGACTTGCCGAACATGTTGGCGAACATCGGGATCTTCATCAAGGCCGCTGGCATCGTCTCTTTGGTCTTGAGCATCCCGGGCTTGCTGCTGTTTATGGCTTTCCTTGCTGCGGCCTCCAGTCCCCATCGCGGCGTGCTGGGTGGGACGGCTGAGCGCTTCATTCAGTTGATGAAGTGGATGGCGGTGATCCTGGCGCTTGTTTGCCTTTCCCAGTTCTTGCCGGACGGCATGGGCGTGGGGGTGGCCTTCGTGATCGCTGGCATGTATGCCTTGCAGTTTACCGAGGGCAACTTCATCCAGACGGCGGCCCGACTCTACCTGCAGAACAACGACAACAATCTAGCGACCCAAGGGGCGTTGTCCACATCGCACGTCAAGGCGCGCGAACAGCAGGCGGCAGAGGCGTTGCGGGACAAGACCCCATTGCTGGCCGTGGGCCGGGCGTCAGGCCACCTCAATGATCGCGGATACGGATATGCGCCTGACAAAGGCGCGATCATGATGCTGTCTTGGCGCGACCTGACGCAAGGCCTGATCATTTACGGGCGCATTGGTTCGGGCAAGTCCTACAGCGGGTTGCGTCCGTTGGCGCGTCGTTACCGGAAGTCGGCGCTGGCGCTGGCTGCCCAACGTGGAATGAACGGCAGTGCTGGCGGTGCGCTGATCCTCGATGCCAAGGATGGTGCGATCATTTCCGACCTGGGCGATGACGCCTTCGACATCATCGTGCGAGCCGGCATGTCGGTAGCGCCCTACGAGGGCTTGGAGCCGGATCAGATCACCAAAGCGCTGCGCGGTGCGACGGGCGGTAAGGTGGATGAGAAGTCGAAGTTGTGGAGCGATGGTGGCGACGCGTTCCTCTTCCACACCGGCATCATTCTGAAAGCGGCGTGCCATCACGATCAGGCGTATCGCGACTTTTGCATCGCCAAGTTGGAAGCTCTGGAACACGTCCGCTTGATGCTCTTGCTTGAGCGTGAAGAGTTGGAAAAGCGCGGCACGGGGGTGGAAGGCTTGGACTCTGATCTGGCCAGGGTGGAGGAGCAGATCGGCACGCATGCCCTTGTTGCTGAATCTTCCCGCGCCTGGTTCTACACCCCGTTCCACCATGCAAAGCTGCTCTCCATGGTTGAGCGCGTCCTGCCGTCGCCAGTGGGCGGCATCGCCAGTCCCCGGGTGCTGGAGCTGGTGAACTGGTTGGGCTTGGAACGCCCCAATATGAGCGTGACCGACGAGGAGCGCGAGGCATATGCCGCTTATCACGAGGCTTACCAGAACCGCTTGGCGACCCAGTCCGAGACTGTGCATCCGGACCTGCTCCGGCCCATGTCCCAACTTCAAAGCTCGTTGGAGTGGGCATTGCTGGAAGTGCCTGCGATGCATGCCGAACAGCGCCAATCCTTCACCCTCAACTCCCGTGGTCTTATCGAGAAGTTGTTGCGTGGCGAAAAGCTGCGAGACGCCAACGACATCCCGTGGCACTCGATTGAGACGGGCGAGGTCGACGTTTCCCAGGCGCTATACGGCAAGTTCGTGGGCTTGTTCCTGCCGCCAACCCAGTTCGGTGATGCCGGCGACATGATGCAACGCTTGCTCAAGCAGCGGGTGATGAACGGCATTCGGGCGCGCGGTGCACATGGCGACAAATGGCGTGAAATGCTGCCATGCCAAACCGAAGTCCTGTTGATGATGGACGAGGCCCACCTGCTGCTGACCTCTGATGACGTGCTCCTTTTCAGCACCTCTCGTAGCCTTGGGCTGATGACAGCACTGGCCGTTCAAGGCCACGAGAGCCTTATCAACGCCTATGGCTCGGAAAACGAGGCTGATCTTCTGGCGAACACCATGCAGTCGTTCTATGCCCTCAGTCACTCCTTCGTTACTCGGAACTACCTGATGAAACGGCTGGGCAAGGCAGAACTGACTCGGTTCAAGCAAAAAACCCGCGGCATTGACTACGACGGCGGGCTGTCCAACTTCCGGCACTCTGTTCTGATGGATCCGGCGCACCCCTACGCAGCGGCCTACGAGCAGATGCTGATGCAGGGCGCAGGTCGGTTGACGGCCTTGCGTGTGGATCCAGCCACCGGGCGCACTTGGCGCATTGGGGCTGAGGACACGCTGGGCCAGGAAGAGCTGGCACGGGACATCGACATGCCCACGGGCGGCAAGCGAGAGGTTCAACCCCTTTTCTTGGAAGAGGAATACCCGGCCCTCACCACGGCGCGCGGCAACGCGATCGTGTCGCTCTGCCGGGCTGGCGTGAACCGCACCGACTTGGTTGAGCTGATGCCCAACGATTGAGCACGCGAAGGGCAAGGGTTACCCCCTTGCCCTTTTCTCAAATCGATCAATGCTGACCCTACGACCCATTCCCTTGAAGGAGGATTTCATGAGCACTGCCCCCACTGATGCAATGACCGATCTGCTGGCCGCCCGCGACCAGCGCCGAGCCAAGTTGGCCGGCCATCGACCCACCGACCACCAGCCCCAGCAGAAGGACGCCTTTGATGGTTCCTTGGCGAAGGATCAATCCGCGATCCAAGAGAAGCAGCAGGCGGTGCTGGATTGGGCCAAACAAGCCAAGCCCGAAGAGATCGCCGCTTTCCGCGACCAGATGGATTCGCAGGCCAAGGAACGCGCCCAGGCCGTCCCCGAAGACAAACATGCCCAAGTCATGTTCGGCACCATCGACGAATGGCGCCAAAAGCGCCAGCAAAAGGACGAAGGGCAGCAGCAGGGGGAAGCCCCGCCCATGCTGACTGCTGCGCAACGTCAGCAGCCCATGGGCCCCGGTAAGTTGGGCTACGCGAACTTCGCGGCGACTGCAAAGAAAGAGGCCGAGTTCATGAAGAACTATGAAGCCAACTACGACTGGAACAAGCAGGAGGCTCAGTCCCAGAAGAACATCTACCGCCAATGACCTTCAGTCACACCGACACACACCTCAGGGCCCCTACGGGGCCCTTAGCTTATGCAGCGTCCGATCGTGTATGAGTCCACCTACCCATAAAAGCAACATCAAAAGCGGCTCAAAGCAACAGCATGGGTGGGGGGGTTTGACAAAGGAAAAAGCGGACGCATCCTGAAACAATGAACAACAACAACCCCAAGCGATTTGTCAGGCCCAAACGCACCGCAGTGCTCAATGCACGGGTGGAGCCCGAGTGCCGCGAAGCCCTGGAGGCGTATGCGCGCAAACACGGTTATTCCCTGGCAGACGCTCTCTCCCGGCTGATCAAAGCCCATCTCATCAAGCAACAACCAACGAGTTGACTAAACAGAAAAACTGCCCGGAATTTCGCATTTCTGCGCTTGCCAATGTGTGCATTTGTGTTTGACTGGGTTTACACAAAACACAACCGGGGGAGGTCCCTATGTATATTTTCGCTGATGCTTACGAATATTCCGTGGATAACGTGGGAAATCTGTTGCTCACGCTGGGCGGTTTTTCCGTGGTGAGCTACGTGGTCGCCAACGTCGCAGGTTGGCTTGCATGACGGCCTGGCTCCGGGAGGACTTGGAGCAAATGGATCTGCACATCGTCTTGTTTGTCCTTCAGGCAGGACTTTTAATCGGCATGGCCTAGAGCATCGAGATTTTTAGCTGATTGCCAAACTGAAAAAAAACGGTATGCAATGGGGATGGAACCCCACATCAACAATCAAGCAAACCTGAGCGGGGGCGATTTTTTGAATCGTCCCCACGAGCCGTTGCTCCACCCCGTCCTCCACCCACTGACCCTGGCCCGGTTCTACGGCAAGCACCACGAAGCGCTCGCCAACGCTGATGCTTGGCAGGCCCTCGCCTTGGCCGAGAAGTTCTGTCGCGAGGACCAAGTGGCAGGCGTGGATACCTCAACACCGGCGGGTTTCGATTGGGTCATTCGATCGAACGACCAGCTCGGGGGGATGGATTTGGAGTTATGGAAAGGTGCATCCGTAGCACTTATCCACGTCACCGATCCCGCAGCGCTCGAGCAGGCGTTCAACAGGAGCGCTTTGCAGCACCCGGCATTGGGCCATGCTTACACGAATCTACTCGACGGCCAACGCGCCGGACTGCTGTCGGAGCTCCGCGAATCGATCAATCAGGTTCAGGCCAACCGCACCGCAGCTCACCGGCTTCGGGCCATGAGGACCCAGCCTGAGCTCCCTTCGCTATCCCTACCACTCCTGGACATCGCCGGGCTGCTTCAGCGCTACGAAGTCCCAGAGGACCAAGCCAAAGCCACCGAGCAGCACCTTATTCAGACCCACGGCGGCGCGCTGACCACGATGCACGGGAGCGAGGTGCTGGCCGCCGCACACGCGCATTGCCAACACCCCGGGCTGTTCGGGGCGCCGTGGCAGACCTGGCTTTGCGAAAACGCCACGCTGGGAAACCTGGCCGCGGTGGACGCGTGCTTGGGCATGGGTGCCGATCCGAACTGCCCCAATGCCCGTGGGTTGATGCCCATCCACTTGGCCGCACGGCAAGGTGATGGCGCCATCGTCCGGCGCTTGCTCGATCACGGTGCTGATCCCGCGATTGAAGGGCCCTCCGGGACGAGGACGCTCGATATGGCAGCCGGGCAGTTGGTGGCCCAGACCTACGTCGCGCTGGGCTTGGCAAAACGCGTGAGGCACTTCCCTGCTGAAGAACTGGAGCGCTACGGGGTAGACCCCGTGCAAGCCGCTGAGCTGGAACAGCGGCTAATCGCTTCTCATGGTGTCCAGCTTGCTCGCTTCCACGAAGCCGAGGTTCTTGCATCGGCGCTCGCGCTTCGAACCTATCTGCCGATCCGAGCGCCCCTCCAGCGCTGGTTGGAGGAAGGAATTTTGCTGGTGTCACCGGAAGTCATCGACGCTGCGCTTTTCTTGGGGGCGAATCCAAACCTTGCGAATGAGTCGGGAGATCGTCCTCTTCACCAGGCTGCTCGCATGGGCGCCCACGCCATCGTTCGCCGGCTGATCGAGATTCAGGCTGATCCTTCGCTCACCAATGCCTTTGGCGAGTCCCCGCTTCACTTGGCCGCTCAGCACAAGCATGCCCGGGCCTGCCTGGAGCTGATGGCCGGGGGAGCTGATCCCAATCATCGGGACAGCGGCGGCCGCAAGCCGGGCGAGATCCACCGGGAACACAAGCTGGAGAAACGACGTGTCATCGATCTATGACTGCTGGTCGTGGCAGGTCCCGAGCCACGTCGCGCCAAGCACGGACGTTCGCTACTGGCCCCAGGCTCTGCTGTCAGGCGCTTGCGTTGCGGCGCTGACCTATCCCGCGGTGCTTTGGCTGGGCTGGCAGATCCCATCTGCCCATTCGTTGATGAACTTCGGGCAGGCGCTCACGGGCAGCGCCGCAGCGCTGGGCAACCTTGCGACGGCCACCATGTCCCTGCGTGAGCCAGCCGCAGCCTGGTGGGACCTGGCACGCGAGCAGGCGACGGCCGGAACCCTGGCCCGGGTGGGCATCGCGGCTGGAGTGGCTTGCTCGGCGTCCGCTTGGGTGACGCGCCGAGGGCTCATCCCTCGCTCGAATACCTGGCACGTATCAGGTGCTCAACTGCTTCAGGGGAAAGAAGCTCTGGCCGAAGCCCGTCGCCGGTCACTGACAAAGCAAGAGCAGGCGGACGAGCTGCATGCCTTGTCGCTGCACCCGGCTTGGGTTGTCTCCAAAAAGCTCCTCGCTCGTCACATATTTCTTTACGGAAGCGTGGGCTCGGGCAAGAGCGTCATCCTCAAGCACCTGCTGGAGCAGGTGGTGCGGCTCGACAAGAAAGCATTTATTTACGACATCAAGGGCGACTTCACCTCGATCTTCAAGCGCCCGGTGATCGTCTGCCCGTTCGACAAGCGCAGCTGGATTTGGGACGTGGGCCGGGACGTTTCCACTGTCACGCAAGCCGCTGCCTTCGCGCAAACCATCATCCCGCCCGAAGAAGGGGCAGGAGCGTTCTGGGCGTCTGCCGCTCAGGCAATCGTTGAAGGCTGCGTCCGAGAGCTTCAAGCGACGCGAGGACAGGCATGGGGGTGGAGTGAACTGGCAGATCGACTGGCACGAGACGCAATAACCATGCACGCCGCGCTCTCTATCGCTTACCCCCGCGCCGCTGTCTTGATTTCTAATGTCGAAAGCGGCACGACGAGCAGCGTGATGGCATGTGTCGCGAACGGAACAGCGATCATCGAGCGCCTGGCGCTTGCCTGGCCAAAGCGAAACCCAGATCGCATGTTCTCCATGCTGGCTTGGATCCGCGACGACTACATCGGGCGCAAACAGGTCATCGTTCAATCCGGCCCGGATGAAGTCCTGGCGCGCAGCTACATCAGCGCGATGATAAACGTCACGGTGCCTGAGGTGATCGGGCCAAGCCTGTCGGACGACGAATCCAGTCGCTTCCTCGGCTTTTTCTTTGATGAGTTGACCTCTGCCGGTAAGCTCAACATCGAGCCGCTGCTTGCGTTGGGACGCAGCAAAGGGGTGGTGGCGTGTATGGCGGTTCAGGACTGGAGTCAGGTTGAAAAAGCCTACGGCGACAAAACCGCCCAAGCCTTTTCTGGGTTGGTTGGAACACACATTATTTGCCAGCTCCAGGTCGGTGAGACGCGTGAAAAGATCTCCAGGAACCTGGGGAAGCGAACGGTCGCTTGGCGCACACACGATGAGAAGGCCACGATTCACGAGGAATCCAAGGCCATCGTGGGGCCAGGTCGGCTCACCGATGACTTGGGGTTCCGCAAGGGTAAGGCCTGCGGCCAAGAGCGCTGGGGCATCCGTGCCATCGTTCAGACGACCGGAGACTTGCTCCTGCTGGACTGGCCCGGGGTGAGCTACCCGAAAGTGCGGGAGGGGCAGAAGCGGGCGAGGTGGACAAAGCAGGGGGCCCAGCCAGTGGAGCAGAAGCCCTTGCCCCCGAGCAACGCGCAAAGCGCTGCCGAGGTTCAGCGGGTGCTGAAAATGACCGCCGAACAAGCCGCTGCCGAACTGGAGAAGCGGGGCGTTGCAGCCCCGAAGCTGCGCGCCGTCAGCGACGACGAGCTGGAAGCCATCTTCAAGAAATGACCCAGCTCAGCGGCCTTCTTCGTCCTCTTCGCCCTCTTCGTCCTCAGACGAGAGAAAGTCGAACGACGTCAAAGCGTCACAGTTGATGCAGTGATACATGCTGGACGCGTCCTGGAAGTGCAGTCCGCAGAAGGAACCGCAGAATGGGCAGCATTCCTCATGCTCAAGATCGCCCCACTTCCAGACACCCATGTATTCGGGCACGCCATCGCGATCATAGCCCGTCACTGCAAACGGATCGTCAGTGGTTCCAACGAAGCCATCGATGCCAAATCGCGACAGGATGGGAAGCACGTCAGCTGGTTCAAGGTCGAACCACTCGCCGCGACCTCGCCGAACCTTCAAGTGTTCGTGGACCTCTCTCTCCACGCGGACATCGTCGTCGGTGCGGATCCAGCCGAGCAGCAACAGCTTGCGATGATTACCGGTCTGCAGATTTCGACGGCGCCGTTCGATGTCTTTGGCTCGACCAATCTTGACCAGCTCGTCGGTGTCCTCAATGAAGAAATAGATCATTCCCGCCTCCGATTCCCATTGCCCATCCTTGCTTTTTTGCTATGCATGAAGGAACACCAGTAAAAAGGAGACCGTATGATCAACGTGACGCCATTAACCGCGCAAGGCAAGGACAGCAAGTCCGGTGCAGCCGTGGTCGAATACCTGATGGCCACCGAGTATTACCTCAGTAAGGATGGCCATGCGAAGGAGGCCATGGCATGGGGCGGCAAGATGGCGGCTCACCTCAACCTTCTCTCTTCGACGGTGACGCGCGAGCGCATGATGAAGCTTGCCGCGGGCTTCGACCCAGTGACGGGAAGGGCGCTTTGCCAGAACGCCGGGGAGAAGGGGAAGCTCAAGCCCAAGGTGGACAAGCACGGAGCCCCCGTAGTGGACGACAAGGGCCAGCCAGAGGTTGTCGTGGTAGGCGGGCACAGGGTCGGCTATGACGTCACCATCTCTGCTCCGAAAGACGTGGGCATTGCTTTCGCTTTGGGCACGCCTGAGGAACGCGATGCGATCCTTCAGGCCCACCAAGCCGCTACGGCATTGGCCATGGGGCGCTTGGAAGCCCAGGTGGAAACGCGACGAGGGAAGGGTGGGAAGGACGTGATCGGCGTGCAGGGCTTGGTGTGGTCCAGCCACCAACACTTCGCCGGACGAGACTTGGACATGGACCTACACACCCACCATTTGGTCTACGGGGTGGCATTGGGCGAGGACGGGAAGGAATCCACGTTCGACGCGGTAGAGATTTGGCGGAACGCCCGATCGGTCGATGAGGTCTACAAGCTGGAGCTCTACAAAAACCTGCAGGCGCTGGGTTACCCGGTTGAGCACATCCGGGAACTGGACGATGATGGCCGGGAGACCAACCGCACCTTCGCTCGCCTGGCTGGCGTGGACCAGGAGGTAATCGACGCCTTCAGCAAGCGCCGGAAGGCGCTGATCGAATACGCCGAGCAGCATGGCGTCAGCAAGCAGCAGGCGAACAAGGCCACGCGACAACACAAGAATGAACCTACGTATCAGGAGCTGGTGGAGCATTGGCAGGAGGCTCTTAAAGACTTCAACGTGAGCACAGAGACGTTGAAGCTTGCCCAGGGCAACCTGGAAATGATGGAGCACAAGAGCGACGCAGAGTTGTTGGAGCTGTTGCATCAGAACGAGGCGGTGTTCAACGACATCGACTTGGTGCGAGTGCTGGGGATGGAATACGCCGGCAAGGTGGATGCGGAAGGGCTCGAAGCCCTCATTGAGAAGTTCAAGACGGACAACGGCTTGGTGCTGGTCAATGCCGAGCGCCTCGCCGAAGAAGACCAGGGGGCCACGCTCACTCGCAAGCACAGAGAAGATCGCTTCTGCGCTCCTTGGATGCTGGAAGCCGAGCGGTCGGTCGTGGACATCGCCAACCGCCGGGCGAAGGAGACCCAGCACCACGCCAGCCCGGAGACCGTGAAGCGTGTCATTGCGGACTACGAAGAGGCCAAGGGCTTCCAACTGTCGCAAGAGCAGCGGGTGGCCGTGGACCACATCTGCCTCAACAGTGGAGGTGTGGCCAATTTGAGCGGCTTAGCAGGCACGGGAAAGACCACGATCTCCGAGCTCTACAAGGAAGCCCTGGAATCGGAAGGCATGGTGCTCTTAGGGGTGTGCGTGTCGAACAAGGCCGCCCAAAAGCTCGAGTCGGAGAGCGGCATGCCAAGCGTTTCCATGGCCCAGATGCTCCATGATCTTGCAGAGGGCAAGCGAGAACTCCAGCCCAACGACGTGCTGGTCGTTGACGAGGCCGGAATGGTGGACACCAGAGACACGCAGGCTTTACTCATTCATGCCGAGAAGGCGAATGCCAAGGTCATTCTCCAAGGCGACGCTGAGCAGCTGCAGCCCATCGGCGCCGGCTCAGGCTTCCAGCTCACCAAGCAAGCAGTGGGTGACGTGAAGCTGACCGAGATCCGTCGGCAGGCGAGGGTGGAAGACCGAGAGCTGGCGATGGCGTTTTACGCCAAAGACGAGCACGGCGAGATCATCGATCTGAAGAAAGGCACGCGCAGCCGTCGGGAAACTCTAGAGAAGGGCGACGAGCTCAAAACGATGCTGCTAAATTCCATCGTAGAGGCCGAGTCGCAGGAGAAGAGCATCGAGCGGCTGGTGGCCGATTACTTCAAGAATCCGGCGAAGCTGGACGACAAGCTGGTGCTGGCCCACAGCCGAGCCGAGGTGAGCGCGCTCAATGCAGGGATACGCAAGGGGCTGAAGGAGCGCGGTGAGATTGGCGCGGAGGAAGTGACGGTTGAAGGACGCTGCAACGGTCGCAAATTTGACCTAGCCCTGGTGCAATGGGATCGGGTGATGTTCACGGCGAAGAACAAGGACCTGGGCGTGGTCAACGGCACCCAAGCCACCATCCAGTCGATCAAGCCCTCTCGGTCAGGCGGTTACGACATCGTGGGCACCCTGCGCTCCGAGAACCCCAAGGAACATGGGCGCAAGGTCGTCTGGAACACGCATGAGCACAAGGCGTTGGTCCACGATTACGCGGTAACGGTCCACAAGAGCCAGGGACAGGGCAAGCGCGAGGTCTTCCACCTGATGAACCTGGGAATGATGGACAACGCATCATCGCTGGTGGCCTTCACTCGGCTCACCAAGGGCAGCTACAAGCTCTATGGCACCTACGACGACGTGGAGCGGCTGCACGAGCGCTTGGGCTTGGAGCGTTTGAAGGCAACCGTGCTAGATGCCGGAATCAAGCAGCAGCAGGCTGCCACATCAAAAGCTCAACGTCCTAGGGCACAGGCCGAGGCTCTTCAAAACAAGCTCGATGCGCTATTCCACGAGCACAAAGAAGGGCAAGGAACACGCCGTGCAATGACTGACAGCAAGCGCAAGGCGCACCGTTTGCTGGAGGTATTGGATCTGGCTGGACGCCAAGAGACGTCACAGGTGTTGCATGTGGAGCATGTGCATTCAAAGATGCCTTCCAGGCAGAACATGGTTCGTTAACGACGCCACAAACCCAATCACCAGTGAAACTTGAAAAGCCAGCTTGGCCGCGCACGGCCAAGCTGGTGTGAAACGGTCAGGCGTCCCTTCCCATACGCTCGGCGAACTGCACGTCTAGATCGTCAGAATCGTCATCACGCCAGTCGTCGTCCAACTCTGCGCCCTCCTTGCTTTCTTCAAAAATCAGGCCGGATCGACCCGCCTTTATGTAGGAGAGCTCACCCCACACCTCTAACGTGTGACCGTTGAACATCCGGTCACCGTCAGGGTCATACTCGCCACTCATTGTGCCACTCGCCTCGATGGCCCACCTATCAGTGCTCGCCCACAGATCGCCAGTGTCTTCTGGCGGTTCAAGGTCGGGGGAGTCGGGGAAAGCTGCATTGCAACCGGCCATGGCGGCGGCCGTGTTTTCGCCATCTGCGATTTCCCCTTCGAGCAGCTCGCGTGCGTGGCTATCCCAGAACTCATCAATGCCGTCATAGACGGGAACGGGGAAAGTTGACACGACGGCGGCCTTACACGCATCCAGGGACTGCGGCACACCAAGCTTGTTCGCACGGTCCTCGGCCAACGGCAGGTTGAGCACGTAAAGCTCTGCGTCGGCCAAGTGATTGTCTAGAGCCATGTCCGCCTCTTCGACGCAAAGCGCGGCAAAGCTTCGGTAGCCCAACATGGCCGAGATCACCTCCACGAGGTGGGAACGCTTAATCGCGTGGCCCGCGTGAGACATGGTCTGGGAAGCCGCAAAAGCGGCAGAACTAATAAAGGATTTCATCCGTATGCTCTCGTAACTGCTCGGTGCGCTGGACCTTTTGTCGCCTATCGAGCAGCCGGCATGCCGGAAAGGATAGGAAGATCAAAAGCGGAACTACATGTCTCAACTGCTGCCTTTTTCAAGCGGTCCAAAGCTTCGGCGGGCGCCTACCTAAGATCCTACTTCGCGCCAAATCAGTCC
Organism: Xanthomonas sp. NCPPB 4467; assembly: GCF_041475665.2. Lineage (NCBI taxonomy): Bacteria > Pseudomonadati > Pseudomonadota > Gammaproteobacteria > Lysobacterales > Lysobacteraceae > Xanthomonas > Xanthomonas sp. NCPPB 4467. The sequence goes on from NZ_CM191260.1 coordinate 1,736,497, forward strand.
GCAAGTCCCTAGAGCTGTCTGGTCGCCCCCCATCTGGCACCCGGGATGCCCCTACCCCTCGGGTGCTTAAAGCGTCGAGCGCGACGCCAGCACAACGAGCATCAGGAACATTGGGTAGAGAAAGAGCCATGTGAGTGCGGGTTTGAGCAGGCGGACACCGCTTGCAGAGGTCGTGACGACCGACGGTGCGCGGCCGGGGACGTTGCCTGGCCAGGTGTAACTCGCAGCAAGGCCCTTCATTGCCCACGATGTCCGACGTCGCGGGTTGCGGATGAGTATTCCCGGCGGCTTGGCGTAGATGCGCCAGCCTTTCTGAAACGCCTTGTAGCGCCACGCGTATTCGTGGAGCTCGGCATCGGCCTGGGTGCCGGTCATGACACTCAGCGGAACGAATGAAAACGACTTGCCCTGCCAGGCCCCACGAGGGCTCCGGTGCTGCTGCTCCCGTTGCTTCAAGTCCACGGTTTGCCCCACGTAGCAACAGCCGTTGTTAAAGAACAGGCCGTAGAGATGCCGAGGACGGGGTAGGTGTTTTTGATTGCGTTTCCAGCTCAAGGGTCCTCCATAAATGAGTATTCCTATATATCCATAGAAGAGAAGATCAGTTCGTCAAGGGCCATCAACGAACAAGGGCCCCGAAGGACCCTTGCCGAGATACGATCACCTCCTCTCGCTGCTACGAATGCGTTACCGCCCCAAGTTGATGCTCACCCCAAACCCGGCAACCGGCTTGTTCCCGGAGCCGAAGGACAGGCCGGCAGAAACGCTGGTGCGCTCGGAGATACGGGCCCCCCAGCCAATGCTCACTGCCGCCTCGCCCCCAGAGAAGCCGACGCCCATGTTGAGGTTGACTTGGCCCACCGCCGTGCCGCCGTTCTGCGCTGCAGCTGTCGCCATTTGGCTCATTGCGCCGAGCTGTGCTCCCAACGCATTGATGCGACGGTCCTGATGACGCACGCGGCGGTCGGTGTCCGTCCAGCGGTCGTTCCAGGCTTGCTGCGCGTCCCAGAGTTGACCGCCGTTGACCGCGTCCGTCGAGCCACGCTCGAGCCGGCCGGCTTGAACGTTGCTCACGCGTTGATTGCCGGCATTGACCCCCGCAGTGGTGAACGAGGGGCCCCCTTGAATGGAGACGCCTTGGGCGTTGACCGTGGTCGCGCCGACGCTCACCGATCCGGTGTCCGACAGCTGCACGTTGTCGCTGACCGAAACGGTCTGGGTGCTGTCCGCGTTGGTGGTGACCTCAACGTTTTTGCCCGCCTTGGCCACCGAGCCGGAACCGGTGCCTGCGGTTCCGTCCACGCCATCGTTGCCGGCTGGCCCCTGCGCGCCGGACTCGCCTTTCAGGCTCGCCAGCCAATCGCTTTCATTGCCTTGGAAGCCGTTGGTCAACGCGACCTCGTAAGCGCTCAGGCCGTCTGCGCCGCGTGGCCCAGGATTACCGGAGCCGCTGCCCGGGCTTTGCTCAACGGCAGCGACGCGCCCATCCAGATCGTCCAACGCCGCTCCCACGGTCTGATGCGTGGCCCCGCTTCGGAACTGGTAGATCGGAGCGACAAAGTTCCCGTTAACGAATGTGGCACCGCCGCCAAACGCTTGTGCAGCCTGACGAACCTGCCCGAGGTTCGCCACGTCGGTGTCGGATGTTCCGGCCCGAACGTTGGTAATCCGGCGGGTGCTCTGGCCCCCGTCCTCATAAGTGGAGCCCACGCTGACTTCATCGCTGGCCCAGCACCGGCTATGGGAGCCCAGGGCGACACAATCCTGAGCACGGGCCTCAGCCCCAACGCCCAGCGCTAGTGTCTGAAATGCATCGGCAACGGCAGAAGTGCCAATGGCGACGGCATGATCAGCGTTTGCCTCTGCCAAATTGCCTTGAGCAATCGATGCATTGCCCCGCGAACGGCTGAAGTAGCCCAAAGACATGGACAAGTCGCCGCTGGCTTGCGCCTGCACCCCTTGGGCCAACGATTTAACACCGGTCGCGACGGCTTGTTGTCCAACTGCTACCGCATCTTCGCCACCAGCAAAGCTCAAAGTGCCGATGGCAACAGTCCTCTCGGCCGCCGCGTTTGCGGCCTGACCAATGGCCACCGCGTTCTGGCCAGACGCCTGGGCATTGGTGCCGGAGGCCTGCGCGTTGTCACCTGAGGCATTGGCCTGGACACCGGTCGCCACGGCTCCATTACCGGTCGCGGTGGAGTAAGCCCCCGTCGCGGTGGAGTTGGGGCCAGAAGCTTGGGATTGTTCCCCTGTGGCCGTAGAGTTTGGCCCGGAAGCCGTGGCTCCCGTGCCGGTGGCGGTTTGCGCATAGAGCGGGGACGCAAACAAAGCAGCGCTGACCACTGCGGTTAAAATAGAAAAACGGCATGCAGACATGAAAACCCTCCCGAGTTTATGGATTAATATTTAAATCCATAGCAGGGGATTTCATTTGCGCAAGGCGATCAGGTGATCTTTCTCGGGTTGTTAGGAAAGGTGGCCAGACAAACCTGAGTAGGCGTGACCCACTTCCATGCCAAAGGGTTTTCAAGTCCCCAGGCAGCGCACGCCCAAACCGTGCCGGGAGGGCACCAGCTCGGCGCCAGTGCTTGGGCAAGCAGATACGAAGAGGGTTCCTCGTCCACCACTTCAAAAGTGGGAAGCTTTCGGCCCTGGCGATAGGCCCACTTTGCTTGTCCGCATTCGGTTTTCAGTTCCACGTGCGGGTAGTCCTTGGGGCTGGTCCATCGCCCGCCCCAGTTCAATCCCACGATTTCTGACAGTTCCCCAAATCGCAGGTAGCCGGCCATCACGTGCGGATCGTTCAAGTTCCAGCTTGGCTCGCCATTGACGAAAATGGCTGCGTCCAACGCCAAGCCGTAATTGTGACAAGAGGACCAAGCCCCAACACTCGTGACGCCGCTGGCCGACGCCATCAATGCTGCTTGGCGCTCTGGGCTTCGATACCCCTCTACCGGCCGCACGTCAAACCCCTCTGCTGCCAACTGGGTTAAGATGGCTTCTACCTTTTCCCGCAACGAGGGCGAAACCCCTTTCCAGATTCGCTCTTGCTTGGGATGAAAGAGACGGTAAATGGTGCCGTGTTGCTTTGGGGTTGTCCAACTCAGAGATAGTGGCGTTGGATTAGAGGGGGCGGGTTTGATGGTTGAACAACCAGCCACCGCCATTAAAGCGATTGCCGCTGACACGGGAAAATATTTGCTGCGGGGTTTCATGCTTTCCTCCCAGAAAGATATGGATGCTTTCAGGGGTATTGGATTTTTAGAAAAGCGCAAGAGGCAGAAAAGAAAAAGCCCCCAGGAATGGGTTTCCAGCTTCCTGAGGGAGGAGGTCAGAACGCCGGAAGCCTGGGGGCTTAGTGAGCTGGGAAGGAATGAAACCCAGGCTCAGTTAAATCGATAGCATGCAAGGAGGGGAAGTCAACCTGGGGCGATCACGCTAGGGCATGGAGGACGTCGTAGCAGTGGCGTAGCAACTGCGATTCTCAGCGGTTGAAATCCAATAAAATTCCTTTTAAAAACAGATATATAAAATCATACGCCCGTGATGCTTCATCAGCGGGGTGTGCTCGGGAGCCCCGCTGCTGGGCTTGGATTTGTCTTTGGTGTCAGTGCTTTGCAAGAAACGTCTTCCGAAATCTGGGCCCGGTGGGGCAAGCGGTGGCGTGCAGGGCGTGCGGCGTCGGCCTGCCGTGTACTGCGAAAGGCCGCTGCGGTGGTCGGGGCGACCGGTGGAAGCCGAGTTTAAGCCGAGCGGGCTGGAACCGCGATCCAGGGTGCAGCACTGGACGCTTGGGCAGACGTACAAGGGGAGCGATGCCGATGGGGTCAGAACGCCTGGTTCGGTGCCCGGGTTCGGTGTGAGACATCCGCTGCCAATCGGGCCAGTGCAGCTTGCGATGATCGTGCAGAGTGTCGCGCCCGAGCATAGCCGATTTTTTGTGCGGAGGTTGTCGTGTGAGCTGGCCATGTATCCGCGTCCAGGGTGTCGTCTCGGTGACAGCCTGCGACTCTTTATCCCTAAGGCGGAAACTGGGATGGATAATGGTTCCGCTTAAGTAACCATGTGTTGATTATGCTGGAATGAGATCTGCCTCGAGAAATTGATGTAAATCTCGAAGTTTCTGCAGGTGACCTCCGATGGTCTTTGGAAGATCTGCAGAGCATCACTTTGTGATGCATGTCTCGACGGATCTGCGTGCTCACCTGCAACTCTCGTGAAGAGTTGAGTTTTTCCATCGGTAGCGATCTACGGCGCCAGCGGAAAAACTCGCGATCGATTGCAAATGTCTTTGAAAAATCGTCGAGGTATTAATAAAAATCTCCTGCTATAAGTGCTAAGTTCCATCTCGTTGTGGATGATAACGCTCGAGGTCCGTCGGCTCTTTGCCAGCATCGCCGGTTTAGGATGCCGCAAGGGTTAGCTGCGTCCGATAGCTGCAGTCGCTAAATAAGCTGTGCGCAAGCATGGTGCGCGTTGTCGCTGGCTAGAAAATATGCGTTGAAGACCTTTCATTTAATTGAAAGTTGAATTTCTATGGGCGGAATATGGGGGTGCGATATGTTGAGTAAACTTCATCATGTAGGTTATCGCTGCCGGGATGCGGCAGAGACAGTGGGTTTCTATGTCGATACCCTGGGTTTGAAGTTTGCGGCGGCACTGATCGATCACGTTCCTTCCAGTGGTCTGAAGGCAACGAACAATAATGTCTTCTTTGAAATGGAAGACGGCAGCTATATCTGTTTCTTCGAGGTGCTTGGCAGTGCGCTGCCGCTGGTGCCGGTCGAGGAAGACTGGGCGCAGCATCTGGCCCTTGAAGTACGCGACAGCGAGCGGGCCGACGTACTCTGCGCTCGCTTGCGTGCCAGCGGGGTCGAGGTGGAAGGGCCCGTGATCCATGACGTGGCCGGGGATGGACGGCATGCCGAACTGGCCAGGTCGTGGTATTTCCGCGACCCGAACGGGCATCGCCTGGAGCTGATCGTCAAGCCGGAGGTGGCGCAAACGGCCATCTGGGACGATCTGGAGAAGATGGCCTACGCCAATCTCGCCGCGTGGACGCAACTGAAAAGGGAGCATCTGCTTGGATGATGCTGGCCGGTTGAATGCAGAGCCCGCCCTGGCTTCGCAGCGCCGGAAAGGCACGCGGACGGTAACGGCGAACTACTGGGACTACATCAAGGTCGAGCAGCTGCTGGCCTTGCAGGGAGGACTTGACGATGACGAGGCAGCGGTCAGCAACGACGAGGCCTTGTTCATCAGCGTGCACCAGGTCCACGAGCTGTGGTTCAAGCTGGTGCTGCGCGAGTTGACCTTTACGCGTGACCTGCTCAATGCACCGGAAGTGGTAGGGCATCAGGTCGTTGCCGGGGTGCGTTCGCTCCGTCGTGCGATCACGGTGTTCGAGCAGGCAAACCAGCACTTTCGACTGATGGAAACGATGACCGCGCGCGACTTTCTGGAGTTTCGCGAGCGGTTGACGCCTGCCAGCGGGTTTCAATCGGCGCAACTGCGCGAGATCGAGATCCTGCTAGGCCTTGAAGATGCACAACGCATTTCCATCGGCGCGGGTTCCTATCGCGATGCGCTCAAATTGCCGGATGGCAGTCCTTCGACTGCCGCGCAGCGCGTCGACGCGCGCGCCAAGGCCGGCCCGTCCCTCAAGCAGTGTCTGTATGCATGGTTGGCTCGGCTACCGATCGATGGCGGCACCACGCCGGCAGCGAAGGAGCGCTTCGCGCGTCGCTACATCCAGGCGATGCGCGCGGACAGCGAGCGTCGCTGGCGTCTGGCCGCCGAGCGTGGCGGCAGTACAGAAGAGCTGCAACGGCTGCGTGCGCGGCACGCGGCGGAAGACGACAGCGCCCAGGCGTTCCTGCTGGCCGACGAGCATGCGCAGCTCGACGCGCCCGCCCACGACGCACACCGTGCGGTACGTGCGGCCTTGGTGTTTGTCGAAAGTCATCGTGAGTTGCCGCAGCTTGCGTGGCCGCGCGAACTGCTGGAAAGCGTGGTCGAGCTGGAACAGGCGATGTTGATCTGGCGGCAGCGGCATGCGCGCATGGTGGAGCGCTTCATCGGCCGTCGCGTTGGCACGGGCGGTTCCGCGGGTGTGGACTACCTGGATCAGACCGCGCTGCGCTACCGAATTTTTGCCGAACTGTGGACGGCGCGCTCGTTGTTGCTGCGCATCTCCAGTGTGCCTGCGCTCGACAACCCGGACGGGTATGGATTGGCGATGGAGGGCGGCCGATGATGCCGGGGTTTGTGGTCGCCACCCGTTTGCCATTTGCGTACGACCTGCCGCCATGCCTGATCGATGCGGACGCAGGGTGTGCGCCATGACCGATGCGTCGCAGGTGCTGGTGGTCGGCGGCAGCATCGCTGGCTTGATGAGCGCACTGGCGTTTGCCAGGCACGGCTACCAGGTGACCGTGCTTGAACGCGACGGGGTCGTCGGCGGGTCATCGCTGGCGCGCGATGCGCATCTGCCCACGCAGCGGTGGTGGCGCAAAGGCGTGCCGCACGCGCGTCATACGCATGCGCTGGCCGCGCTGGGGCGGCAGGTGCTGCGCGAACGCGCGCCGGATATCTGGCAGGCGTTGCTGGATGCCGGTGCGATCGAGATGCCGTTCGGCGCAACGCTTGCGCCAGGTGTCGCTGTGCCTCGCAACGATGATCCGGAGTTGTTCGGTCTGTCGACGCGCCGCTCGTTGATCGAGGACGTCGTTCGTGCGGTGGTGCTGGCAGAGCCGAACATCACGGTTCACGACGCAACCAGCGTTCACGGCCTGCTGGTTCGCACCGACGACAGTCCACTGGTGGAAGGGGTGTGCAGCTCGCGCGGTGAGCTGCGCGCGGCGCTGACCATCGATGCGCTGGGGCGCGGCTCGGCGTTCGGCAAATGGTTGCGACAGGCCGGTGTGCAGACGCCCGATACCTTGGTGGACAACTGCGGGCTCGCATATTTCACGCGGTGGTATCGCTGCCGGCAGCGGCCGAACGTGCAACTCACTGCGGGTTTTTCGGTGGGTGGCTATGCTGCGTCCAGTGGCTGCATCGTGTGTCCCGCCGATAACGGCTATGTCTCCATCACGCTGATGGCACCGCATGGCGATAGCGCATGGCATGCCATGGTTGAGCCAGCGGTGTTCACTGCAGCCGCATGCGCACACGCCGGCATCGCGCCCTGGCTCGACGCTGGCGTCTGCGAGCCGGTGTCGGATGTGCTGCGCTGGCCAGTGTGCGAAAACCGCTATCGGTCTGCGGTGGCGAGCGGCATGCCGACCGTGGCTGGGACCATCGCGGTCGGCGATGCGTTGTGCACCACCAATCCGACCTATACGCGCGGCATGTCGCTGGCGATGCGCTATGCATATGCCGTCGCCGATCTTGCGCATCGCGAAGGACTGGATGACCCGCTGCGGTTTGCCATCGATGCCGACGCGCTTGCACAGCGTCTTGTGCGGCCCTGGTACGTCGATAGCGTGGCGCAAGACCGCACACGCAGCGCGCTGTGGGCCGGCGAACCGCCTGCATTTCAGCACCCGGATGCGATCGGCTTGCAGCATATCGCTGCGGCCGCGCGCCATGATGCAGTGGTCTGGCACGCATTGGCGCGGCGCACGGGAATGCTTGAAGACCCATCTGCAATTTTCAATCGGCACGACGTCGTCACGCGGGTGCGCAGTCTTGCCGCGACACCTGCCGTGCCATCGTCGGCCGCACCTTCGCGAGAGACGCTGCTGCAGCTGATCGCTCAGCACCGCGTCACGGCCGAACCCACCCTTGTTTCCTGATCTGCCGTTGCCGAGAGGACGTGTCTGATGCAATCACCGTGGGAATCCGACGCACCGGCTGTGCGGATGAAGCAGCGTTTTGCGCTCGATCCAGGCGTCGCCTGTCTCAATCACGGCATGCTGGGGGCATGCCCCAACGCTGTACTGGAACGCCAGGCGGCGTTTCGCGCGCAGATCGAGCGGCTGCCGTCTGTGTTCATCCTGCGCGATCTACCGCGTTTGCTGGATGCCTCGCGCGAGGCGCTGGCCGGGGTCATCGGCGCCGATCCAGTCGACCTGGTGTTGCTGCCCAACGTGACCACCGCATTGAGCGCGGTGCTGCGCTCGCGTTCTTTTGGGCCCGACGACGAGATTCTGACTACCAACCATGCGTATTTGTCTGCACGCAATCTGCTCGACTTTGTCTCCGGCAACACCGGGGCCACCGTCGTGGTTGCGCAGGTCGGCGTGCCGGTGTCGGACCCGCAGCATGTCGTGCAGGCCGTGCTGGAACGGGTCACGCCGCGCACGCGGCTTGCCGTGTTGGATCACGTCACCAGCCCGACCGGGATCGTATTTCCGATCGAAGCCCTGGTCGCTGCGCTGGCCGAACGTGGCATCGATACAGTGGTCGATGGTGCGCATGCACCAGGCATGTTGCCGGTGGACGTGCAGGCGATCGGAGCGGCGTATTACGCGGGCGATTGCCATAAATGGCTGTGCAGCCCGCGTGGTGCGGGATTTTTGCATGTGCGTCGCGATCGTCAGGCGGGCGTGCATCCGCCGGTGATCAGTCGCGGCTACGGCGACAGCAGCAGCGCTCGCCCGCGCCTGCATCTGGAATTCGATTGGCTGGGTACCTCCGACCCGACGCCGCTGCTGTGCATTCCCGAAGCGATCGTTTTCCTGCGGAACGTGCTGCCTGGCGGCCTGCCTGCAGTGTTCGCACATCACCATGCATCGGCGCTGCGCTGTGCGCAGTACCTGACGGCGCGATTGCCGCTGAAACGTCTGGCCACCGACGACCACCTGGGGAGCATGGTGGCCTTCGCGCTGCCGCCTCGCCTCTGTGCGGCACATCCCGATGCGGCTGCGCTGCAGGACTGGCTGTACGACACCCATGCCATTGACGTGGCAGTGAGCGCCTGGCCAGACGACGCGAGTTACGTGCTGCGCGTTTCCATGCAGGTCTACGCTGCGATGGAGGATGTGGTTCGACTGGGCGGTGCGTTGCAAGGCGCCTTTGCTGCACTGGACAAACGGGATGCGCTGATGCAGGCCGTTACTGCGGGAGTTGCGCGATGAATGCACTCGGGATCGATCGTCAACATGTGCTGATTACCGGCGGTGCAGGAGGCATCGGCGTCGAACTGGTGCACGTTTTTGCGCAGGCCGGTTACAGGGTGAGCTTTACCTACCGCCCGGGGGAGGAGAGCCGGCAACGGGCGCAGGCGCTGCTCGATGAGGTAGGCGAGAACTACGTGCACGCATTAGCGCTGGATGTAGGCGACCGACAAAGCCACGCGCAGCTGATGGAAACGCTGTCTCTGCCGCTGGACATCGTGATCCATAACGCTGGCGTCGGCACCAAGACCGTCGAACGTGCTGCGGCCAGCTACAAGGAACAGGACGAGGTATTTTTCCGGGTCAATACGCTGGGGCCGCTGTGGCTCAGCGAGGATGTGATCCCGAGCATGCTGGCGCGCGGACACGGCAAGATCGTGTTCATGAGTTCGGTGGACGGCGGGATCACGCACTTTCCGCGCTTTCGCGCTGCCGATGGCATGAGCAAGGCGGCGGTGGCGTTTCTGGGGCGGCAACTTGCGGCCACCTACGCCTGCACAGGCATCGATGTCTTCACTGTCTGTCCTGGCGCCACCGACACGCCGATGTTTCAGGCCAGTACCTTGAATGCATTGTCGGACGAACAACGCCAGGCGCTTGAAGCATCGCTGCCCGGCGGGCGCTTGATCGCGCCGCGGGAGATTGCCGACCTGTGCTTTTACCTGTGCCGCGATGAGGCCCGCATTCTACGCGGCGCGGTGATCGATGCTTCGCTTGGGCTGGGCGTGTGCCCGGCCGTCATGGGATAAGGGAGCCTGACGCATGCCTGTGCCGTCGAACAGTTTTTGGGAGCAATGGCTCACCGCGCATCGTGCCAAGCCCGATGCCTGCGTCACCTATTCGTTGTCGCCTTCGCCGCCATTGCAGCGCTATCTGGCGCACCTGGATCCTGCGCAGTCGCTGGACTGGACCGGCGAGGACTATCAAGGCTTGCCACTGCTGCGCGAACGGGTGCTGGCGCAGTATGGGTATGCCAGCACATGCGGGTTGCAGGATGTGCTGATCACCGCCGGCGCGCAGGAGGCGAACTACTTGGTGCTGACGCAATTGCTCGCTGCCGGCGATGAGTTCGTCATCGATGCACCGGGGTGGCAGCAACCGCTGGTGCTGGCACAGCAAATCGGTGCGGTGCCCAAGTTGGTGACGCGTTCGGAGGCCTCCGGCTGGGCACTGGATATCGACCAGCTCGAAGCGCTGGTCACGCCCAAGACCAAGCTCATCTTCCTGTGCAATCCCAACAATCCGACCGGACGCGTGGAGAACCTGGCTACGTTGCAGCGCATTGTGGCTGCGGCAGAGCGCGTGGGTGCCTACATCCTTTCCGACGAGGTCTATCGCGGCCTGGAGTGGGACAGGCAGGAGACGCCACGCATCGCGACCCTTTACGACCGCGGCGTGAGCACCGGCAGCGTGTCGAAGCTACTCGGCCTGCAGGGGCTGCGTACCGGCTGGCTGGTGACGCGCGACCAAGCCTTGCTCAATGCGGCGATGGTCCTGCGCGAAAACACCAGCGAGATCATGAACGTACTGGGGGAGCGCATTGCCGAGGTTGCGCTGCGTCCGGAGCATTTCGACGCTGCGGTTGCGCATTCGCGTGCGATGGGGCGGATGCGGATCGATCTGCTGGACCGCTTTGTGGCCGAGCAGCCGGCACTGACATGGCAGCGGCCGCAGGCGGGGCTGCTTGGTCTGGCGCATCTCAACCTGCCGATCGATGCCGATACGTTCAGCAGCCGCCTGCTGGCGCCGCCGTACAAGACGTTTGTGATGTCCGGCGGTGCGTACGCCTGCCCGCAGCACCTGCGGTTGGGGGCCGGCGGTGTGTCGCCTGAGGAGCTGGAGCTGGGTCTTGCGCGGATGGCGCAGTTGCTGGCCGAGTGGAGCTGATCGTTGTCTCGTCGTCATTGATTGGAGGGCAATCGGGTGCAATGCAGAAGGCCGGTTGCTCACGCAGCCGGCCTTCGTATTGCGCCATCTCTTGTTAAAAACGCCGGCTTAGAACTCTTGCCAATCCGCACCATTGCTCGACGCACTGGCGACTACCGCTTGCCTGACCGGGCGCTTGATCGATGTCGCGGCAACGCGTGGCTTCGCTGCGGCAACGCCGGCCGGCTTCCTGGGATGCAGCACGGTCGGTGCAGCTGCGCGCACACCTGACGGGCGTTCGGCTTCGATCTTGAAGATCGACACCGCCTGCCTGAGCTGCACGGCCTGTTCTTCCATCGAGCGTGCGGCGGCCGTTGCCTCTTCCACCAGTGCGGCATTTTGCTGCGTGGTTTCGTCCATCTGGGTGACGGTGAGGTTGACCTGTTCGATCCCGGCCGACTGCTCCTGCGAGGCGGCGGAAATTTCGCCCATGATGTCGGTGACGCGCTGCACGCTGGCCACGATCTCGGCCATCGTGGTGCCGGCGCTGTGCACCAGTGCCGAGCCTTCGGCCACGCGCTCGACCGAATCGTCGATCAGGCTCTTGATCTCCTTGGCCGCCGCGGTGGAGCGTTGGGCGAGGGTGCGCACTTCGCTGGCGACCACCGCAAAACCGCGACCTTGTTCGCCGGCGCGTGCGGCTTCGACCGCTGCGTTCAGCGCCAGGATGTTGGTCTGGAAGGAGATGCCGTCGATGACGCTGATGATGTCGGCAATCTTCTTGGACGAGGCTTCGATGCCGGTCATGGTGCCAACGACCTTGCTGACGATGTCGCCGCCCTGCGAGGCGACGCTAGCGGCACCGATGGCCAGCTGATTGGCCTGGCGTGCATGTTCGGCATTTTGCTTGACGGTGGAGGTGAGTTCTTCCATCGATGCGGCGGTTTCTTCCAGGTTGGCCGCCTGCTGCTCGGTGCGCTGCGACAGGTCCTGATTGCCGGCGGCAATTTCGCTGGCGGCCGAATTGATCGACACCGCCGAGTGCTGGATGCGCCCGACAATCTCGGCCAGCTGTGCGGCGGTGGCATTGGCGTCGTCGCGCATCTGTGCGAACACGCCCTTGAAGTCGCCGCTCATGCGGGCAGTGAGATCGCCCGCCGCGATGGACTGCAGCAGCGACGACAGCGACTGCAGATTGCCATCGGCGGTGGCCATCAGCTGGTTAAGGCTGTCGACCATGATGTGGAAGTCGTACTGGAAGCGGTCGGCATCGCCGCGTGCGCTGAAATCGCCGTTGGCCGCCGACTGCGCCAGCTGCTTGATCTCGACATTCATCGCCGACAGATTGGCCTTGACCTCGTTCATGGTCTGGGTGAGTACGGCTTTTTCGCCGGGCAGCGCGTCCATGCTCTCGCTCAGGTCGCCAATCGCATAGCGGCCCATGATGCGCGCAAGCGTGGTCTGCACCGCAAGATGCGAGGCGACCAGGGTATTGGTGTCCTGCGCCATGCGGCCGTAATCGCCGGGAAATGCGTTGGCATCGATGCGGAAGCTGATCTGCCCATCGTTGTGGCGCTTGGCCATGTCGCCCTGTGCGCTGAGCAAGGCTTGCAGCTGTACCTGCATGCCGCTCATGGCACGCAACAGGCGGCCGGTTTCGTCTTTTGCATCGGTCTGGACGTTGTTGTCCAGCTGACCGTTGGCGATGGCTTCGGCGGCCTTGGTGGCGCGTGCCAGCGGCTGGGTCAGGCTGCGGGTGATCAGCCAGGCGAGCAGGCTGCTGATCGCCACGACGGCGACTCCGCCGATCAGCAACAGCAGCTTGGCGCGGTTCATCGACTGCACCGCTTCTGCGTAGGCCTCTTGGCTTTGGACTTCCTGACGCGTCACCAGTTCACGAATCTTGTCTTGCCACGCCGTCGTGGCAGGACGTGCTTTCTCACTGAGCACTGCTTGCGCCTGGGTGTTGTCGTTCTTGGCAGCCAGCGCCATGACCTCATCGTTGAATTTGCCCGCTACAGCACGGCGCTCGTCCATCTCCGCGCGGATCTTGCGTCCGGCCTCCGAGCTGGAAAGCGTATCGAGCTTGGCACGCAGGTCGGTATACCGCTGCCGCTGACTCTTGATGGTTGCGACCGCTTCCTTGTTGAGTTCGTCGCTGGTCGTCATGGCGTAGGTGCCCAGCGCAATCAAGATCGACGAATTGGCATCGAGCATGCTGTTGCCGATCTCGATCTTGGCCATGCGGTCCAGCACGATGAAATCGAATTGTTTTCTGGCATTGGCCATGGAACTCAAGCCAATTGCCACAAGCAGACTCGACAGCAGGATCAGGATTCCAAACGCGGCGCCGAGACGGCGGCCGACGTTATAGCGTTGCAAATAAGCGGTCATGTGGATGGTCCTGATGTCCATGGGGAAGGCACCGATCGACCTGTGCGTGAAACGCATGTGATGAATCGGCAACTGGATAGCGACCAACCGGCACAGAACTGAAATCCTGCGGTCGAGCTCGTATTTAGCCGGTATTGCCGGGTTGTCGGGGAAAAACCGACTGACAATGCAACGGCTTTCTGTGCTGCGTTGTGCAGACCATTGCGCAGCGGGTGGCCGGCCAAGGGCAGTGCACATTGCCATTGGCGTGCACGCGATACGCTCGGGCTCTATCAACGCTCGCGGTACGCTTGGCATGGACACTCGTAACGAGGAATGGATGCGCGCAGTCACCGATGCGCTCAGCGATCTGCTGGCTGCACGTGTTGCGCAAGCCACGCTATTGGAAGCGATGCTGGTCTCGCATCCGGATCCGGTCACGCTTCGCAAAGCGTGGGACGAACTATCGTCGCAACGCATCGCCTACGTGGCGCAGCAAAAAGCGGTAGCCGACGATCCACGTCCGATGGACGGTTACACGCTTGCGCAGTTCCAGGCCTGGGATGAAAAGCTCAATCGGTATTTTCCACGCGATCCGGATGCCGGAAGCACTCAGGCTTGAGTACCTGGATCCAAGCGCAGCGCAATGACATGACGCTGTCGCCCGGCCTGCTGGACACGACATGGCGGCACGGTGTCTGCTGCCGTTTGCTGCTTGCCATCACCGAGCAGCCAGTCTCGCCCCGTAGCCACGGGGCGAGTTGCTTCAGGCCACTGCTGCGCGTGGCGTGGCCGCTTTTGCAGTGATACGCAGGGTGGCCGACATCAGGCCAGGGGCGGTGGCCTGCAGCACAATGTCGCCCGTCTTTTGCGTTGTCTGCAGCAGCGCTGCGCACAAACCATTGAAGGCATTGCGTTGCGGCGCCTTGTCGTCTTCGTGGCTGCCGGGGTCGCCGTTGCCCACGCCGATCAGCTGCGCGGGGCCGCGCAGTGCGAAGTGCACTTGGTTGTCGGCATCGGGGACCAGGCGGCCTTGCGCATCGACGATCTCCACTTTCACGACTGCCACATCTTCGGCATCGGCGCGCAGTGCGGTGCGATCGCAACTCAAGCGGATCGCTGCCGGTTTGCCGGCCGTTTCGCGGCGCTCGGTGAGCACCAGTTTGCCGCCGCGATAGCCGCGCGCTTCGATGACGCCGGGGGCGTATTTCACCCGCCATTCGACATGGCCGTAGGCCGGCACCTGCTGCAGGCCCTGGCTGACGCCGTTGACCAGCAGCTCCACCGCGTCGAGATTGCTATGGCACCAGACGGCGAGGTGGCCGTTGTCGTCGGGCTGCAGCAGGCCGTCCCAGTTCCAGTGCGGGAACAGATGCAGCACTGGTTCGCGCGTCCACTGTGCGCGGTAGTACCAGTAGTTGTCCTTGGGGAACCCGCAGCTGTCGAGCATGCCGAACTGCGAGGCGACATTCGGCCAGCGGTTGTAGGGCGTTGGTTCGCCGCGGTAGTCGAAGCCGGTCCAGATAAAACCGCCAGCGATGTACGGGCGTTGCGCGACGTAGCTCCACCACGCTTCTGCGGTGCTCGCCCACCAGGGGTGGTCCAGGTCGTAGGCGCGGGTATAGCCACGTGCGTCGTCGCGCTGATAGTTGCCGCGCACCGACACGGTGCTGCCGGTTTCGCTGCCGTAGATGGGGATATTGGGGTATTGCGCGTGGAAGCCGTCCATCTGGCTGGTGCGGTAATTGAAGCCGACCACGTCCACCACCTGTCCCACGCCGTCGCCGAAGCCTTTGTCCATGGCAAAGGTGGTGGGGCGGGTGGGGTCGAGCTGGCGCACGCGCTGCTGCATGCGTGCGACGATGCGCGCGCCGCGCTCGGTCACCTGCTGCGGTTCTTCATTGCCGAGCGACCACAGGATTACGCTGGGATGATTGCGTCCACGGCGGACCATGGTTTCCAGTTCGCCCATCGCTTCGGGGTCGGTGGACATGCGGCGGGTTTCTTCGATCACGAACATGCCCAGGCGGTCGCACAGGGCAAGCAGTTCGGGGGTGGCTGGATTGTGCGAGCTGCGATACGCGTTGCAGCCCATCGACTTGAGCTGGCGCAGGCGCCATTCGTGCAGGGCGTCGGGGATGGCGGTGCCGACGCCGGCATGGTCCTGATGGTTGTTGGTGCCGTGCAGCTTGAGGGGCGCGCCGTTCAACAGAAAACCGCGCTGCGCGTCGAACGCGATGCTGCGCACGCCGAAGGTGGTGGCCACCGCATCGGTGGCCTTGCCATCGCTGTGCACGCTGGTGGTGAGGGTGTAGAGCTGCGGGGTGTCGATCGACCACAACGCCGCCTGGCCCAACGGGAGGGTCTGTTCGAGCTGTTGCACCTGGCCCGGCGCCACCGTGATGGATGCACTCACCGCTTGCGCCACCACGCGTCCATCGGGTGCGGTGATGCGGGCCTGTACGCTGCATTGGCGCGAGGCGGTGCCGTCGTTGCGCACTTCGGCTGACACCTGCGCAGTGGCGCTGTCGCCCTGCACGGTGCTGCGCACGAACACGCCATCTTGCGGCAGATGCAGGGGGTCGGTCTTCTGCAGCCACAGATGCCGATAGATGCCGGCGCCTTCGTAAAACCAGCCTTCGCCCAACGTGGCATCCACGCGCACGGCGATGAGGTTGGGCTTGCCGTAGTCCAGCACTTCGCTCAGGTCGACCTCGAAGCCGCAATAGCCGCTGGCATTGCGCCCGACGATGTGGCCATTGCAGAACACCACGCAATCGCGGAACACGCCGTCGAACACCAGGCAGATGCGCTTGCCCAGATCGCTTGCGGGAATCTGCAGCGTGCGCCGATACCAGCCCACGCTGTTTTCGGGAAAGCTCGTTCCCAACGCCTTGTAGCCGTGTGCCGCCGCCGGGTCTTCCTCGGTCATCGAAGCGGAGATCGGCTCCGGGCGGAAGGGCAGGGTCACGGCCCAATCGTGCGGCAGATCCACCTGCTGCCAGCTGCTGTCGTCGAAGCTCAGTTGCGCAGCGGTGGCGGTGTCTTTTCCGGCCTTGGCGAAGGTGCGCTGGAAGGTGCCGAATTCGAAATCGCGCGACGGGTCGCTGGCATGGCCCAGATGAAAGCGCCAGCCGAAGTCGAACAGCAGCCGCTCGCGTGGCGCCAGCGTTGCGTCACCTAATGGGCCAGCCGGTGGTGTGTTTTTGGCAGTCGCCGATGCGGCGCCGGCACTACCTGGCACCAGCGCGGTAGCCGCGCCGACCGGAAGTGCGGCGCTCACACCGCTTGCAAGCATGCCGCGCAGTAGCTCGCGGCGATTGATGCCGGTCATGGTTGTGTCCTCGTGCTGGCGCCTGCTGGGTGTGCCGATGCAGGTGTGTGCGCTGCGGGCGTGTACGAGGGCGGCGCGCCGGTGTATGGATGGTGCATGAAATCGATCGCCGGCAGCACGTCATTGCCATGCTTGAAATCGAAGAAGCTGGCGTTTTCCCACGACGAACCGGTACCCCAGCGCGTCTTGCAGCTGCTGCTGGTCCATGCCGGTTCCCAGTACACGACGCCGGCGCCACCGGTATCGATCACCAGCTGGGTCAGATCGATCATGTACTTGGACTGGCCTTGCGGCGTTGCCGGGTAGCCGGCAATCAGCGCGTCTTCGCCGAGCAGGTTATGCGAGGTGTCGCCGGACTCCAGCGTCCACGGGTAGGCGGTTTCCACCACCACCACGTCGGCATCAAAGCGGCCACGCAAGCGCTGGATGGTCTTGCCCAGCTGCGCCATCGACTGGGTGGACCACTTGCGGTAGTAGCTGATGCCGATCAGGTCGAAGTCGGTGACGCCGGCCTTGGTGGCGGCGGCGAACCACGGCTCCACATTCTCCGGCTGGGCGATATGCAGCATCACCCGCGGTTTGATCGTCGAACGCGCGCTGATGTCGCGCACTGCCTTGATGCCGGCGTTGAACAGCTTGGCGTTGCGTTGCCAGTCGATAGGGCGCTTCTTGTCCCAGGGCTGGCTGTCCATCAGATCGGAATTGCTTTCGTTGCCCACCTGCACCAGCTCCGGCATCAGCCCGGCGCGATCGAGCGCGCTGAGCGTGTCGTAGGTGAAGCCGTAGAGCGTGCGGGCCAGTTCGTCGGTATCGGTGATGCTGGCCCAGGCCTTGGGAATCAGCTGTTTTTCGCCGTCGGCCCAATCGTCGGAATAGTGCAGGTCCAGCAGCACCTGCATGCCTTGTGCACGTGCGCGCGCAATGGTCTTTTTGACGTCGGTCAGGTCGCTGTACTTGGTCCAGCGCGCATCGTTCCACAGCCGTACACGCACCAGGTTGGCGCCATGCGCATGGAACAGTTCGAACGGATCGGTGACCACACCGTTCTCGCGGTATTGCACACCGCATTCCTCCATCTCGTTGACGTAGGACAGGTCCGCGCCGAGATACAACGTGGCGGGAGGCTGGGCGGCGTGTGCGGAAACGGATAATGCCAACGCCAGCAGCGTCGGCGTCCAGAAGCGGCGTGTAGAGCGCATGTCATTCCTCGACAAATCAACCATGGAGCGGCCAACAGCATGCTGCATGTGGCCATCGTGCAGCGCAGGCGGTGTGCGGAAGCGCAACCAGAGTCGCAGTGCGTTCCCGCGGATCGACGTCACTGGCCTGCTGCCCGGCGCAGCAGGCGCCGGATGCGTCTGTGGGGGCGATCGAACACGACGGTGCAGGCGGCAGGTACATGGTGGCCTGCACAGAACCGGCAGGTACAACGCGTACCTGTCGGTTCCTGCGTGCCGTGCATGCATTGCCGGCGACTGCGCGTCATGCGTCCGCGATGCTTAGAAGCGGTACGTCGCTTCCAGCTGGTAGCGACGGCCGAACAGCTGGTAGCCGCCATCGTCCTGATTGGCCAGACGGTTGGGCTTGTTATCGGTGTAGGCGCGCAGCGGCTCGTTGGTGAGATTGCCGGCCTGGAAGCGGAAGCCCAGCTGCTTGCTGTACTGCCAGTTCAAGCTCAGATCCACGGTGCCTTCGCTCTGCAGGCGTGCCAGGCGCGCGGCATTCCAGCCGTACACCACCGTGTAGGGGCTGTGGTACTTGTAGCCCACGCGCGCTTCGAAGGTGCCGTTGCTGTACCACAGGTCGAAGGTGCCGGTCTTGCGGGCCAGGCCGCTCAGCGGCAGCGGGTTGTTTTCCGGCGAGAATTCCTTGAGGTTGGAATCGACCAACGAATAGTTGGAATAGACGCCGAAGTTTTCCATGTGCGGGATGAAGAAGAACGGCGTCTGGAAGGTGAGTTCCACACCATTGATGTAACCGCCGCCGCCATTGAACGGCGCGCTGACCAGGTAATCCAGGCCGTTGATCACTTCGCGATCGGTGCGGTAGCCGATGCTGGAATCCACTTCCTTGCGATACACCGCCAACGCCGCCAGCGCTTCTTTGTGGAAGTACCACTCGTACGACACGTCGACCTGGGTGGCCTTGAACGGGTCCAGCTGCGGGTTGCCGCCGCTGCCGGTCAGCTGGCCGACGGTCACGGTGGGGTCGTCCAGGCGACGGCCGGTGCGCAGCTCGTCCAGCGGCGGGCGTGCGATCACCTTGGCCACCGCAAAGCGCAGGATGCGTTGATCGTCGATCAGGAAGTTCAGCGTCGCGCTGGGCAGCACGTCGGTGTACTCCTTGCTGTCGCTGCTGGCCTGCACGGTGCCGCCGACCGAATCGAAGCCGTCGCTGCTGGTCTTGGTATTGACCAGGCGCACGCCGACATTGCCGGTGACATCGGTACCGAACAGCTGGGAGCTGAAGACCGCCTTGGCGAAGGCTTCGCGCACGTCTTCCTTGACGTTCCAGTGGTCGAGCATCTGCTCATTGAGCGTGCTCGGATCGAAGCCGCCAAACCCGACGCGCGCGATCTCGCCCAGGTTGCCGCCGGTTAGCGTGGGCACATTCAAGTCCGGCATCGTGACCGGGTAGATCAAACCCTGATACGCCGAGATCGGCTGGTCGTAGCCGGACTGGTTGCTGATGAAATGCCGGTTCTGCTTTTCGCGGCGTGCGGCGCGCGCGCCGAATTCCAGCGAGGTGAACGGGCCCGCATCCACCGCACGGCTGGCATTGAGCGCCAACGCGGCGATCTTGTCGCGCAGTGCCTGCGGTTCGGTCTGCCCGGCGATGCCGTATTCGGGCGTGTCCGAGCTGGTGCTGATGGTGGGCGTGACGCTGCGGCGGAAGTCGAACGACACCGTGTCCGGATTGCTGCCGAAGCGCACCGCTTGCCAGGTGTTGTCGCGCTTGGCCTGCGAGAACGACAGGTCGCTGCCCAAGGTCCACACATCGCCGTTCCACTTGGCATTCAAACCACCGGCGGTGAGCGTCTTGACCTCGTTGTAGTGGCTGACCACATGGTCGACCTGCAGGTTGGAATTGGCCAAGGTGCCGGCCACCACATCGCCATCGACGATGGTGTATGACGAGCCCGGCGTGGTGTACGGGTTGGTCGCGCCGGAGAAGGTGCTGAAGGCCAGGCCGTTGAACCAGTTCTGCAACTGGTCTTCGTCGATCTCGATGCGCGAATACAGGCCGTCGAACTTCAACTCGAAATTGCCCGAGCGCCACTGCACGGTGCCCATCGCGCCGGTGCGGGTCTGCTCGATCAGCTTGAGCTGGTCGGCCGCGCCGAATGGGGTGGGGTCCACGGTGCCATCGCCATCGACGTCGCGCGAGGTGGTGGCATCGGTGTAGCCCCAGCTGCCGATCGACGAGCTGGCGTTCTTCTGTTTCTGATAGGTGGCGCCGAAGGCCACGGCCAGATTGTCGTTGAACTTGTGCACCCAGCTGGCGCCGAAGCGGCTGCCCCACGGGGTGTAGCCGTCCACGTCCTTGGCGTGGTCGTAGAACACCGGCCCGGCGGTGCCGACAAAGCCGGGGCCGGTGTAGTCCAGCGGGCTGATGGTGGAGATGTCCACGGTCGCCGCCAGGCCGCCGGCGATCAGGTCGGCCGACTGGGTCTTGTAGACCTTGACGGTGGAGACGATCTCGGTGGGGAATACTTCCCAGCGCACTGCGCGATTGGGCTCGGACGAGGCGATCTCGCGCCCGTTGACGGTGCCCATGGTCATGCGCGGGCCCAGGCCGCGCACGGTGGCCAGGCTCTCGTTGCCGCGGTCGCGGGTGCCGTTGACGCCGGGCAGGCGCACCAGCGCTTCGGCCACGGTGACGTTTGGCATCTGGCCCATGTTGTCTGCGGAAATCACTTCCATGACGTGATCGGACATCTGCTTGGCCTGCACGGCCTGATTCAGGCTGGCGCGCTGGCCGATCACGGTGATGTTGTCCAGCGTCACCGGGGCCTGCGCGTTGCTGGCGGTGTTGCTGGTGGTGTTGGCCGGCGGCGCGGCGGGCGCGGTGTCCTGTGCCTGCGCACTGAACGCGGTGGCCAGCACGCAGGCGATGGTGGTGCAGAGGACGTCGCGGACCGGCGTGCGGCGCAGGCGCCGGCTTGCCGAATGACCGGTGTGGTGAACAGGCATCGGTTGATCCCTCCCAGGACTAAGTGACCGAATAAGGTGATGGCGGCTGCTGCGGCCCGCCGGTGCCGACCTGGGGCTGGCGCGATCGAGCGGACGTGGCGTGGTGCGGTGGTGCGGTGACGGTGAGTGCGTTGCTGTGGCGCTGTCGCGATCGACGATCGCGCGGGCGTCCCCCTGTCCTGCATGTGTCCGCTTCAGGGTAGAAGCGCGAGTCATTCCATTCCAATGAAGCATTTTGCGTGAGCTATCTCGGCTTGGAATGCTGCAGTGCAGCGCTAGCGTTTGCTCCGTCACAGTCCGGCGTGAGTGCGTGGCGGGCGATCAAACGTTGCCCAGGTCGCGGGCACGAAGCGTGGTCCCGTCGCTAGCGCGCGCTGACCGGCAACCGGGGCAGGGCGGGGAATGCGCGCTGCACGCAGTCGCTGCGCTCGCAGGTCAGGCAGCCCGGCCCGATCGGCACCGCATCGTCTACCGCGCCCAGGTCCCAGCCGCGCGCATAGACCAGCTGGTCGGCATGACGCAGGTCGCAGCCCATCGCCAGCGCAAAGGTCTTGCGCGGGCGCCCGTAACCGGGGGCGCCGCTGCTGACCTGGCGGGCCAGCCAGAAATAGCGGCGGCCATCGGGCATGCGCGCGATCTGGGTCAGGATGCGGTCGGGCTGGTTGAACGCCTCGTACACGATCCACAGCGGGCAGGCGCCGCCCACGTGCGAAAAGTGGAAGTCGGTGGACGAATGGCGTTTGGACACATTGCCGGCGCGATCCACCCGCATGAAGAAGATCGGCAAGCCCGCCGCACCGCGTCGCTGCAAGGTACTCAAACGATGGCAGACCGCCTCGAAGCCCACCCCGAAGCGGTCCGCCAGCCACTCGATGTCGTAGCGCGAGCGCTGCGCGCTGTGCAGGAAATCGCTGTACGGCATCACCAGCGCGCCGGCGAAATAGTTGGACAGCCCGATCCGCGACAGCGCGATGCGCTCGGCATCTTCGAACCCGGCATCGGCGATGCGCGCCTCCAGCAGCGGTGCGCATTCCAGCAAGGCCAGCTGCGTGGCCATCTGGAACGCCTGCTGGCCGGGCCGCAGATGGGCGGGCAGCCACAGCACGCGCGCCTGCGCATCCACGCTGCGTTTGTCGCTGTGCAGATCGGGCGCCTCCTGCACCAGCAGGCCGTGGCGATCGGCCAGGCGCTGGCGCAGCCGCAGCGGCAGGTTTTCCGGGGTCAGCCCGAGTTCGGCATACAAGGCTTCGGCGTGCTCATCCAGTTCG
Organism: Xanthomonas sp. NCPPB 4467; assembly: GCF_041475665.2. Lineage (NCBI taxonomy): Bacteria > Pseudomonadati > Pseudomonadota > Gammaproteobacteria > Lysobacterales > Lysobacteraceae > Xanthomonas > Xanthomonas sp. NCPPB 4467. The sequence goes on from NZ_CM191260.1 coordinate 1,758,656, forward strand.
GGCAGGTAGTTGTGGGCGCGGTTGAAGTAATCGCGCACCTGCTCGCCCGGCGACAGCGACGGCATCGCCGCATGCTCAATGCCGATCTGCATTTGCAGCGCGGCGTTGCGCTCCTGCAGGCGCTGATGGGCGCGATGCAGATCCAGCAATGCCTGCGCCACCTGCGGCAGGTTGCCGGTGAGCGCGCGCAACTCGGCCGGCGACAGCGTGTGGCCCAGGCTCCGCAGCGATTCGTCCAGCGGGTCGGCCAGGGCGGCCGGGTCGTCCAGATCCAGCAGGCCGTCCAGATCGCCCAGCGTGGCCTTGAGCCGCTGCTGGATCGCCAGCGTCAGCGGGCGCTGGTTGCGCTCGATCTGGTTGAGATAGCTCGGCGATAACGCCAGCCGGCGCGCCAGCTCGGCCTGGGTCAGGCCGTGGCGCTGCCGCAGCCGCTGCAGGCGCAGGCCGAGTTGATGGCGGAGGACGGGCGGCGAGGACTGGGGCATTCGCAAGATTCGCAAAATTGTGCGGCCAGCTTAGCGCGATTAAGCAAATGTGGGCTGGGAATGGCAGGTTGGGCTGCGAACAATGCGAAGTACTGGGCCAGCCGGCCCGATGTCTTCTGCGAGCGAACCCTGTGATGAGCGAATCCGTCCCCCGCGTGTCCCTGTTGATCGATGGACAAATGCTGGTCTCCGCCAGCGACCAGTGGCAGGACGTGGTCAACCCGGCCGACCAGTCGGTGCTGGCTCAGGTGCCGTTCGCCACCACGGCCGAAGTCGACGCTGCAGTGGCTGCGGCCAGCCGCGCCTTCGTCAGCTGGCGCAAGACGCCCATCGGCACCCGCGCACGCGTCTTCCTCAAGTATCAGCAGCTGATCCGCGAGCACATGCCCGAGCTGGCCGCGCTGCTCAGCGCCGAGCAGGGCAAGACTCTGGCCGATGCCGAAGGCGATGTGTTCCGCGGGCTGGAAGTGGTGGAGCACGCCGCGGCGATCGGCAATCTGCAGTTGGGCGAGCTGGCCAACAACGTCGCCACCGGCGTGGACACCTACAGCCTGCTGCAACCGCTGGGCGTGTGCGCCGGCATCACCCCGTTCAACTTCCCGGCAATGATCCCGCTGTGGATGTTTCCGATGGCCATTGCCACCGGCAACACCTTCGTGCTCAAGCCGTCCGAGCAGGACCCGATGGTCACCATGCGCCTTGTGGAACTTGCGCTGGAAGCGGGCATTCCCAAGGGCGTGCTCAACGTGGTGCACGGCGGCGAAGATGTGGTCAACGCACTGTGCGATCACCCGGACATCAAGGCGCTGTCGTTCGTCGGCTCCACCAAGGTGGGCACGCACGTCTATCGCCGCGCATCGCTGGCCGGCAAGCGTGTGCAATGCATGATGGGCGCCAAGAATCACGCCGTGGTGCTGCCGGACGCCAATCAGGAGCAGACCCTCAATGCGATGGTCGGTGCCGCATTCGGTGCGGCCGGCCAGCGCTGCATGGCGGCCTCCACGCTGGTGCTGGTGGGCGACGCGCAGCAGTGGATTCCCGCCCTGGTCGCCAAGGCCAAGACCTTGAAATTGGGCGCGGGCAACGCCCAGGGCACCGACGTCGGCCCGCTGATTTCCTGTGCGGCGCGCGAGCGCGTGGAGAGCCTGATCGCCTCCGGCGTGGAGCAGGGCGCCACGCTGGAATTGGACGGTCGCAGCCCCACCGTGACCGGGTTCGAACACGGCAACTTCGTCGGCCCGACGATCTTCTCCGGCGTCACGCCGGGCATGCGCATTTACGACGAAGAAATCTTCGGGCCGGTGCTGGTGATCCTGGGCGCAGACACGCTGGACGATGCGATCGCGCTGGTCAACGCCAATCCCAACGGTAACGGCACCGCGTTGTTCACCCAGTCCGGTGCTGCTGCGCGGCGTTTTCAGGAAGACATCGACGTGGGCCAGGTCGGCATCAACGTGCCGATTCCGGTGCCGGTGCCGCTGTTTTCGTTCACCGGCTCGCGCGCCTCCAAGCTCGGCGACCTGGGCCCGTACGGCAAGCAGGTGGTGATGTTCTACACCCAGACCAAGACCGTCACCGCGCGCTGGTTCGACGACCAGACGCTGGGCCATGGCGTCAACACCACCATCTCTCTCAAGTGACCCCAACGCCATGAATGCAGCTATCCAGCTACACCCCAACGCGGCCGATCTGAACGACGAGCAGGAAGCCTTCCGCGCTGCCGCGCGCGACTTCGCCGACAAGGAACTCGCGCCGTATGCCGCGCAATGGGATGCGGAGAGCCACTTTCCACGCGAGGCGATTGCCAAGGCCGCTGAACTGGGTTTCTGCGGCCTGTACACCGACGAAGGCGTGGGCGGCCTGGGCATGCGTCGGCTCGATGCGGCGGTGGTGTTCGAGGAACTGGCGACCGTCGATCCATCTACCTCGGCCTTCATCAGCATCCACAACATGGCGACATGGTTGATTGCCAGCTATGGCAACGACGGCGTGCGTGCGCAATGGGGCGAGGCGATGACCAGCGGCGCCAAGCTGGGCTCGTACTGCCTGACCGAGCCGGGTGCCGGCTCGGATGCGGCATCGTTGAAAACCCGCGCCCAGCGCGATGGCGACAGCTACGTGCTCAACGGCAGCAAGGCCTTTATTTCAGGCGCTGGCGCCACCGATGTGCTGGTGGTGATGGCACGCACCGGCGACGATGGCGCGCGCGGCATCAGCGCTTTTGCGGTGCCGGCCGACGCGCCCGGCATCAGCTACGGCCGCAAGGAAGAAAAGATGGGCTGGAACAGTCAGCCCACGCGCGGGGTGACATTCACCGATGTGCGCATCCCGGCCGGCAATCTGCTCGGCAAGGAAGGCGAAGGCTTCAAGATGGCGATGAAGGCGCTGGATGGCGGCCGCATCAATATCGCCGCCTGCTCGCTGGGTGCCGCGCAGGGTGCACTGGATGCCGCACGTCGCTACATGGGCGAGCGCCGCCAGTTCGGCAAGAAACTGGCAGATTTCCAGGCGTTGCAATTCAAGCTGGCCGACATGGCCACACAATTGGTGGCCGCGCGGCAGATGGTGCACACCGCCGCCCGCAAGCTCGATGCCGGCAGCCACGATGCCACCGTGTGGTGCGCCATGGCCAAGCGTTTTGCCACCGATGCGGGTTTTGCCATCTGCGACGACGCACTGCAGATCCACGGCGGTTATGGCTATATCCGCGAGTACCCGATCGAACGCCTGCTGCGCGACAGCCGCGTGCATCGCATCCTGGAAGGCACCAACGAAGTGATGCGCATGATCATTGCGCGGCATCTGCTCAACGGCGAGGAGGAACTGCGATGAGCGCATGGGAAGGGCGTGTGCATACCGGCTTGCAGGTCGAGCGCGATGGGCATGTCGCCATCGTCACCTTGAGCAACCCGCCGGCCAACACCTGGACCGTGCAGAGCCTGGCCGCCTTGCGCGACCTGGTGCATGCATTGGACGCCGACCGCAGCGTGTATGCGCTGGTGATCACCGGCGAAGGCGAAAAGTTCTTCAGCGCCGGCGCCGACCTCAAGCAGTTTGCCGACGGCGACAAGGCCGCTGCACGCGCGGCCGCGCGTCGTTTCGGCGAAGCGTTCGAGGCGTTGAGCGCGTTTCGTGGCGTGTCGATCGCCGCCATCAACGGCTATGCCATGGGCGGCGGTCTGGAATGCGCGCTGGCCTGCGACCTGCGCATTGCCGAGCAGCAGGCGCATCTGGCGCTCCCGGAAGCCAGCGTCGGGTTGTTGCCGTGCGCGGGCGGCACGCAGAACCTGCCGCGCCTGGTCGGCGAAGGCTGGGCCAAACGCATGATCCTGCTGGGCGAGCGTATCGATGCCGCCACCGCACACCGTATCGGTCTGGTCGAAGAGGTGGTCGGCAAGGGCGAGTCGCGCGCGCTGGCAATTGCGTGGGCGCAGCGTGCCGGCAAGCAGAGTCCGGTGAGCGTGGCCGCCTGCAAGCGGCTGGTGCAATCCACCCGCCATGGCACGCACGCCGCAGCCTTGGTTGCCGAGCGCGAAGCCTTCGTCGACCTGTTCGAACAGGCCGACCAGGCCGAAGGGGTTGCCGCATTTTTGGAAAAGCGCGCGCCGCAGTGGAGCAACCGCTGATGACGGACGTCAGCGCCACCGACGAGGCGCCGGTGCTGTTCGAGCAGCGCGATTGTGCCGACGGGCATCGCATCGGCATTGCAACCTTGAATGCGCCCAAGACGCTCAATGGCCTGTCGCTGCAGATGACCCGGCTGCTGGATGCGCAGTTAAGTGCATGGGCCGACGATGCGCAGATTGCCTGCGTGGTGCTGCGTGGTGCCGGCGATAAAGCCTTGTGCGCTGGCGGCGATCTGCATGGGCTGTACCAGAGCATGCGCGCGCATCGCGATGCGGTACCAGATGCGGCCCAGCGCCGTGCAAGGCCGCAAGACAATCCGCATGCCGCCGCATTTTTCGAAGAAGAATATCGGCTGGATTACCGCATCCATACCTATGCCAAGCCGCTGCTGTGCTGGGGCCATGGCATCGTGATGGGGGGCGGAATCGGCCTGATGTCCGGCGCCAGCCATCGCGTGGTCACCGAGCGTTCGCGCCTGGCGATGCCCGAGATCAGCGTCGGCTTGTTTCCCGATGTAGGCGGCAGCTGGTTGCTGCGGCGCGTGCCGCACGGCGCTGGTGTGTTTCTCGCCTTGACCGGGGCACCGCTCAATGCCAGCGATGCCATCTACGCCGGTCTGGCCGATGTGCGGTTGGAGCACGCGCAATACAGCGCCGTGCTGGATGCCTTGAGCGCGCACGCGTGGACCGGCGATGCCGGCAACGATCGTGAGCAACTCGGTGCGTTTTTGCATGGAATCGCGCAGCCGCTGGAACCGGGCCCGCTGCAGTTGCATGCGGCATTGATCGAGCAACTGGTGTCCGGCGACACGCTGGAGCAGGTGGTCGAGGCGATCGGGGCGCTGCAAAGCGAGGATGGGTGGCTACAGGCTGCGCGCACGACCCTGGCCGCCGGCGCGCCCGGCTCGGCACGGCTGGCATGGGAGCTGCAACGTCATCCCGGCAATGAGACGCTGGCCGATACCTTCCGCACCGAATATGTGGTGGCGCTGCACGCCGCCGCCCACGGCGATTTTGCCGAAGGCATCCGGGCATTGCTGATCGACAAGGACCGCCAGCCGCGGTGGCAGCCGGCATTGCTGAGCGAAGCGGATACGCAATGGGCGGCTGAATTTTTCAACGCACCATGGTCGGCAGCGCAGCATCCGCTGGCAGATCTTGGCGCGCACCAGGCATGACAGCCGCGTGCCCCGCAGGTCTGGCGCAACCATGCAACCACCGCGCAGATTTCGTGCGTAATGCTGCGTGCGTAACGCTGTTTGCGACGCTGCGCGGCATTGCGCGCTGAGCGCCTCCCGACCCTTTTGATACCTGCTCCACTCTGGAGATCGACACGATGAGCAAGATCGCTTTTATCGGCCTGGGCAACATGGGCGGCCCGATGGCCGCCAACCTGATCAAGGCCGGGCACCAGCTACGCGTTTTCGATCTGGTGCAGGGCGCACTGGATGCGGCATCGGCCGCTGGCGCCCACGCAGCAACCTCGGCGCACGACACCCTGGTTGATGCCGAGATCGTCATCTCGATGCTGCCGGCCAGCCGGCATGTCGAAGGGCTGTATCTGGGCGATGGCGGCATCCTGACGCAGATTCCCGACGGCGCGCTGGTGATCGACTGCAGCACCATCGCGCCGGTGTCCGCGCGCAAGGTGGCCGATGCCGCGCGCGCGCGCGGGCTGTCGATGCTGGACGCGCCGGTTTCCGGCGGCACCGCGGGTGCTGCTGCCGGCACGCTGACCTTTATCGTCGGTGGTGCTGCCGACGTGCTGGAGCGCGCCCGTCCGGTGCTGGAAGCCATGGGCAAGAACATTTTCCATGTCGGCGACAACGGCGCCGGCCAGGTCGCCAAACTGTGCAACAACATGGCGCTGGGCGTGATCATGGCCGCCACCGGCGAAGCGTTGGCGCTTGGCGTCGCGCAGGGGTTGGACCCGGCGGTGCTGTCGCAGATGATGGCGGTCAGCACCGGACGTAGCTGGGCCACCGAAGTCTGCAATCCCTGGCCCGGCGTACTGCCCAACGCACCGGCCTCGCGCGGCTACAGCGGCGGCTTCGGCAACGACCTGATGCTCAAGGACCTGGGCCTGGTGGCCGAATCTGCAGTGCAGGCCGGCGTGTCGATCCCGCTGGGCGAGCTGGCCCGCAACCTGTACGCGATGAACAGCACGGCCGGCAACGGCGCGCTGGATTTCTCCAGCGTGATCAAGCTGGTGGCCAAGGTTTGAGAGCCGCTAACAAAGCGTGTACGCCCACCTTCAAGGAGGCGTAGCCGGAGTGGCAGTTAGCATCCGTCTGGAGAGCTGATCGAACGAGGGGCATCGGCTGTAGAGCGGATGATCTGCGGCTTGGCTGCGAGGCCCTTGCCCGCCCACCATCGCGGGACACGCCGCAAGTACGTCCCTGTAGCAACTGTGTTGGTCAGGACCTCAATCCGCGACCTTTGATCAGTTTCCTTCGGGCGTGTTCATCGGTAGGTGCCGGCCGCTGGCTAGCACGCTTTTGCGTTTACTCACGGCCGCCGAGCGCGCTCAGGTGGGCTGCAGAGCGGCTCTTTGATCGCGCACGCGCGCATTGAGGATGACCAGCATCTTGCGCATCACCGCCACGAGGGCGACCTTGCCTTCCTTGCCGCGTGTGCGCAGCGATCTGTAAAAATCGCGCAGACCTGGCTCGTGCCGAGCCGAGGACATCGCCGCCATATACAGCGCCTGCCGGATATCGGCTCGGCCTCCGCCGATCCCCCGTTTACCACGCATCGCGCCGCTGTCGCGCGAGAGCGGGGCAACGCCAACCAATCGGGAGATTTGCTTTCCGTTGAGCGTCCCAAGCTCCGGTAACCGGGACACCAGCACGGCCAGCAGCACCGGACCGACCCCTTTACCGGACCGACCCCTTTGAGCGTCTTCAACGCGGCCAGGTGCGGTTGCTCGATGAGCAGCGTCTTCAGCTGCCCGGCGATCAGGTTGTCTAGCCGCGCCACGCTGCGCACAAGCTGGTTCACGTTGCCCTGCAGGATCTTTCGTAGCGCTTTTTCCGCAACCTGCAGCAACTGCTGCCTTGCTGCTTTCAGCAGTTCGACCAGTTGCCGACGGGCACGTACATGCTCGCCCAGATCGCGCTGCCAGGGTTCCAGTGGAACGTACCGATGGAGTTCCATCTTCTCGGCCATGCAGGCCAACATGGCCGCGTCCAGCCGGTCAGTCTTGGCCAGTCCCAAACCGTTGGCCAGGTTGCGTGCCCGTTGTGCATTGACGCGCGCTACCGGCAGTGCGGCGTGATGCAAGGCATCCAGCGCTGCCAGCTCGTAGCCCCCGGTCGCCTCCAGCACCACCTGCCGCACCGACAGCGTCTTCAGCCAATCGACACGCTTCCGATGACCGCCTGCGGTGTTGGTGAACTGACGGGTTTGGCCTCGAAAAACGGCAACGTCCAGAAAGTGTTTGCACACATCGATCCCGATTCCGCTCATGGGAAATCTCCGCTAGGCTAAAAATGTCGAGAGCTCCCTCGCTTGCCCAGTCTTATCGTTTCGAGTGTCAGCTCGGGCAACTGTTCGGGCGAATCAAGGGAGAATCCGGCGTGGGTACCAAGCTACATGGCGATCGCTGAGATCCAGGCTCTGACGGCAGCCCACGCCGGCTCTCGACACCTAAACTGCCAGATTCCGAACAGATAAGGCTCTTACGCGGCATCCATGCCGCATAAGGTCCCGCGACGCTGGGCGGGCAAGGACCAGTCGAGTTGGTCGGGGTGCATGGCTTGAAAAAAGCCACCGATTCACTCTCTGCTGTGGTGTCCTTGCCGATCGCGGGACCGGGTGGCGGCATGGATGCCGCCACCGAGCCTTACACGGACGTACTCGCAGCCTGTCCCGCGAGCGGTGACGGGGCCGCGCCCTCGACCGACTCGGCATTTGACCTGGGCTTTTGACTGCATCCAACAAGATGCGGCCAACACACGATTCTTGTCGGCCGACCGTTCAAGACGTCAGCCGCATTGATTCAACGGCACCATTGCTGTTCGCAGGGCACGCCATCGTTGTCGCCGTCCATTACGGTATTTGGGCAGTGCTGCAGTACGTAAGTGGCGTCTTCGCAGGAGTTCATCTGCGAGCAATGCGTGCGTCCTCCACAGCTGTAGTGCGGTGTGTGGACGGGCGTGGCGGACGTTCTGCTTGCAGATGCGGGTGCCGTTACCACAGGCGAGCTCTGAGCCGAGGTACGGGCTGGCAGCGTCCTGCCTGCCGGTGTTCGTGCTCGTGCAGATGTCGGTGCCGTTGACGCTGACGAAGTCTTGGGGAGCTCAGGGTCTGGCATCCGCGTTTCCCCATTGAGATACGCGTAGCCTCCAGCGCCTGCCACAAGCAAGAGCAACATGACTTTGCCAAGCCGGACGGGGCTATGAGCCGATGTTGATTGCGCCGCTACATGCTGCCGGCGCGGGCTGCGCTTGGCTGCCTGTGTGCCGGCACGCATGACGCGCACGGCACGTGGGCGGCCGTCCGGGCCCGGCTCGGTCTCGAAGGAAATCAACTCGCCGATGCGCGGTGCCATCGGGCTGCGTGGAAACGCAGAAATGTGGACGAACAAGTCGTCCCCGGGCTGTGTCGGGCTGATGAAGCCGAAGCCACGATCGGCAGTCCAGCGGGTCAACGTCCCCTGTGTGCGCATTGGCGGCGTCCATGAGTGGACGCCAAGTCTAGCTGTCGTGCGGTGTCATCCGGCCGCCGAGCATAAAAAAAGCGGCGGACCCGACGAGGTAGTCCGCCGCTCAGTGGCCGCGTCCGGTTGCGGCCTGTGGCCTTACTTCGCCTTCAACACGACCTTGGTGCTGATCGCGGTTTCGTTGGGGATGGTCTTGGTGTCGGCCCAGTCGCCGCCGCCCACACCGAAGTCCAGCCGCTTGACCACCGCCTTGCCCGCCAGCACCGGCTGCGCGCCCGGCGTCCAGGTAAAGGACAGCGTGACCGGCTTGCTGACGCCGCGCAGTTCCAGTGTGCCGTCGGCCGCGTACTGGTTGCCGCCGAGCGCACGGAACTTGTCGGCGCGATAGCGCGCGGTGGCGAACTTGGCGACGTTGAAAAAGTCCGGGCCTTGCAGGGTCGAATCGCGATCGTTGTTGCCGCTGATCGCGCTGGCCAGCGGAATGCGCACATCGAGCTTGGCTGCGGCCAGATTGGCCGGATCGAAACTCAGCGTGGTGTCGAAACCGGGGAATTTGCCGGTGAACACTTCGCCGTCGTACTTGCTGGCGAACACCAGCGAGGAGCCGGGCGCCTGGACGTAGTCGGCGGCCAGCACCGGCGCGGTGGCGAAAGTGGCGACCAGCGACGCGGCGACCAGCAGGGGAGAGGCGAACAACTTGGACGACATGGGAAATCCTTAGGGTTTGGAGGACAGCCAGCCGCGCGGCAACATCCGCGCCAGGGTGGCATCACGCTGGAAAATATGGTGGTACAGCGCAGCGCCGGCGTGCGCCAGCACCACAGCGATCAACAGCCAGAAGCCCCACTCGTGGACGACATGAGAGGCGGCGCGTAGCTGCTCGTCCGGGCCGCTGAGCTTGGGCACCGCGAACAGGCCGAACCAGCGGAACGGGCGCAAGCCACTGCTGGAGTCGTACAGCCAGCCCGACAGCGGCATGGCGAAAATCATGGCGTAGAGCAGCCAGTGGGTCAGCCCGGCGATCCGTTCCTGCCAGCGCGGGGTGCCCGCCACCGGCGGCGGCGCGCCTGCGTACAGACGCCAACCCAGGCGCGCTATCACCAGCGCCAGCACGGTCAGCCCCACCGATTTGTGCGCGGTATAGACCCAGAAGTACTTCGGTGTCTTGGGCAGTTCGCCCATGGTCAGGCCGACGATGCCCAGCACCAGAATCAGCAAGGCGATCAGCCAATGCAGGGTCTGGCTGACACCGCCCCAGCGCTCGCTGTTTTTCAGGCTCATGTTCCCGATTCCTGGGCGGCAGGCGCGTCAGTGGTGGCAGGTTCGGCTTGCGCCGGCGCTGCGTCGTCGTCGGCGCGGCCTTCGCGCACGGCTTCGGCTTCGATGCGCAACTCCACGGTGTCGCCGATCATCGACTTCCATGCATCGACCCCGAACTCCGCCCGGCTCAGCGTGGCGGTTGCCGAGAAGCCGGCAGTACGGCGAAACGGCGGCAGCGGGTGGCGCTTGAGCGCGTTGAGGGTGACGTCCAGGGTCACCGGGCGGGTGACGCCGTGCAGGGTCAGGTTGCCGGTGACCTTGGCTTGGTTCTCGCCGCTGGCCTCCACGTGCGTGGAGACGAAATGCGCGTCGGGAAAGCGCTCGGCGTCGAGTAGGTTACGTGCCAGGGTGGCCTGATTCCACTTGGCATCGCCCAGGTCGGCACGGTGCAGCGGCACGGTCACATCCAGCCGCGCGGCGGCCCAGTCGTCCGGGTCGAACACCAGCGTTCCGCTACTGCCCGACACGGTGCCCAATGCCTTGGAAAAGCCGGCATGGTCGACCGCGAACAGCACACGGGTGTGCACCGGGTCCAGCGCATAGCGCACCGGTGCGGCGGAGGCGGCCAGGCTGGTCAGTGCCAGGGCAGGAAGGAGCAGCAGGCGGGCGATGGGCGTCATGGGCGGATTCTAGACACATCCCGGCGCTGCGCGCGCGGCTTGCGCTTGCAACGATCCATTGCGAGCATGCCGGCTGGACGTGGAAAGGATTCCCGCATGCGCGGTCTGTTACTGGGGTTGCTCGTTGCGTTGATGGCGTTGCCGGCCCTGGCCGAGGTGCCTGCCATCCCGCGCTTTCGCATTGTGGGTGCCGCCGAAGGGCTGCCCTCGACCATGATTACCGCAATCGCACAGGATCGTGCGGGCTATCTGTGGATGACCACCACCGATGGCCTGGTTCGGTATGACGGCGCCGAGTTCAAGGTATGGCGTAACGATCCGACCGATCGCTACTCGCTGCGCAGCAATGCCCTGCAGGCGATGTATATCGACGACCAGGATCGCATCTGGCTGGCACTGGCGGGTGCCGGGCTGGCAACGCTGAGCGCCGATCGCAGCAAATTCACCGCCTATCTTCCCGACGACATTGCTGCGCTGGCGTTGGGAGATATCTATGCCATTGCCGGCCGCGGCGATGAGATCTGGCTCGGCATGTCGACCGGGAATGTCTTGCGTCTGGATGCCAAGGGGCATTTCAGCTCACTCGATCTGTCCAAGATGGAAGATCCGCTAGACCCCAATCCGGTCTACGCCCTGGCCCTGGACGACCGTGAGCGCATGTGGATCGGGACGCTCGGCGGTTTGGCGTACTACGACGGGCTGGCCTTGCACCGCGTGCGACCGGATGGCGACGCCAGCGGCATCAATGCGCTGCAGTGGGTAGGCCAGCGGCTGTGGAGCTCCTCGGACACCGGGTTGCGCTATATGGATTCCTCCGGTGGGTGGCATACGCCCACCTGGGCCTCGATGTTTGCGGCAGGCAATCGGGTCTGGACGGTGGCCGATGCCGGAGATGGCGAATTCTGGCTCGGCACCGAGCAGGGGCTATGGCACACCCGTGCCGATCATCCACCGACGCCGGTCAACAACGGGGATGAACCATTGGTTTCCAATCGTCATGTCACCACCATCTGGCGAAGTCCGCATGGGGGGATCTGGGTACCCCTGCATGGCCGCGGGCTTGCCTACCTGCGCGAGGACTGGCGTCGGACGGCAGCCTTCAAGCAGGTCAACGATCAGGGCAAAGGCATCTCTTGCAGCCTTGCACCGGCCAATCGCTCTGGCGGCCTGTGGCAGTTCGATAGCAGTGGCAGGTTGCTGCGCTACGACACATCGTCTGGCGCCTTGGTGCAGACCGGAATCCAGCATCCGGATCTGCGTGAGATGGAAGTCACCTCCGCGCTGGAAGACGGTCGCGGGCAGCTCTGGCTCGGTAACGCGCGGCATGCACTGTCGCGTCTGGACCTGACCACTGGAGAGCTGACCCATTTCACCGGGGATGGGCCCGCCGAGGCGGTGCTCTGGATCGGGGAGCCCGGCGATGGCACCGTGTGGACAGCGTTCGAGCAAGTGATCCAGCGACGCGACCTCGTCAGCGGGCGCATCCTGGAGACGATCTCCCCAAACGATCTGCATGGCCTGAAGGAGTTGCCGTACTACCAGATCAGCATGGGGCCGGATGGGCGCGTGTGGATCAGCGGTACTGGCGGAGTGTATGCCTGGCATGCCGACACGCATCGATTCATGCTGGTGCCGGGGCTGGATGTCGACTTTATCCAGCGCTTTGTCGTCAAGGATCGCAATCGCATATGGCTTTACATCGCCGGTAGCATCGAGCGCTGGGAGCAAGGCAATGGCGTCTGGAAACGGGTAAGCCGCATTCGCGCTGCCGAAGGATTTCCCGCCATGGATGCCTACGGTCTTGAGCTGGATGCGCTTGGGCGCGTGTGGATGTCCGGCCCGCGTGGCCTATGGCGTATCGACCCCCGCACAACGCCTGCCAAAATCCGCAGTTTCAGTGCACGTGACGGGTTGACCAGCCAGGAGTTCAGTCGCCGCTGCCTGCTGATGTCCAACAACGGTGTGTTGGTGGGCGGGACCGCCGACGGATTCACGCTGCTGATCGATACCAACGCGCCGGACGTTCCCTCGTTTACCCCGCAGATGCGGCTGGAAGCGGTGAGCGTCCAGCAGGGCGATCGACGTCGCGCATTGCCGATCGGCGGTGGTTTTTCGCTGGTACCGAGCGATCGACAGTTGCGCATCAATATGCGGCTGCTGTCTTTCATCGACCCGATGGCGAACCGTTACCGCACGCGATTGCAAGGCTTCGACACCGATTGGGTCGAGCATGGGGCTGCGGGCATGCGCGAGTTTTCATCGTTGCCGCCGGGCAATTATGTGCTTGAGATGCAGGGTGTGGATCCGCTTGGCAATGCATCGCAGGTGCAATCGCTGCAATTCTCGGTGCTGCCGCCCTGGTGGCGCAGCGACGTCGGTATTGCGTTGATCTGCATGGTCGGCCTGTTGCTCAGTGCACTGCTTGCCGCGGCCTACCGGCATCGTGTGCGCATGCGGGCGCAGTGGCAGCTGGCCCAGCACAAGCGCGAGCTGGCCGAGCAGGCGTCGTTGGCCAAGACACGCTTTCTGGCGACCTTGGGGCATGAGGTGCGCACGCCGATGACCGGTGTGCTGGGGATGAGCGAGCTGTTGTTGCAGACACCGCTGGATGCGCGCCAGCAGGGCTACGCCGGCGCGATCCAGTCGGCCGGCAAGCACTTGCTGCGACTGGTCAACGATGCCCTGGATCTGGCGCGGATCGAAGCCGGCAAGCTGCCGCTGGACAATCGCGATTTCGATCTACGTCTGCTGATCGGGCAAGTGGTCGAACTGGTTCGTCCCAGTGCCGAGCAGAAGCAGCTGGCGTTCGCGTGCGAACTGGATGACGCGCTGCCGCCGGCACTGCATGGCGATGCCAGCCGCGTGCAGCAGATTCTGCTCAATCTGCTGTTCAATGCGGTCAAGTTCACCGAGCGCGGCGGCGTGCAATTGCGCGTCTCGGCGTTGCCGCAGAGCCCGACACAAGGCATCCGGGTGGAGGTGCGCGACACCGGGCCCGGCATGAGCGTCGAGCAGCGTGGGCGCCTGTTCCAGCGCTTCGAACAGGCCGAAGGCGCACTGACCCTGGCCCGGCATGGCGGCAGTGGGCTGGGCCTGGCGATCTGCCGTGAGCTTGCTGCGGCGATGGGCGGCGTGGTGAGCGTGGACAGCGAATTGGGCCAGGGCGCGTGCTTCGTGGTGGAGCTGCCGCTGCGTTGGGTGGCGACGTTGCCTGCGGCGGCCCCGGCTCCAGCACGCGCGGTCGTTGCCAGGGATCAGGCACCGCTGCAGTTGCTGCTGGTGGAAGACGACCCGACCGTGGCGCAGGTGATCGTGGGGTTGCTGCAGACGCGCGGGCACCAGGTCACCCATGTCTTGCATGGGTTGGCCGCCTTGGCCGAGGTGAGTACGCGTAGCTTCGACGCCGGGTTATGCGATCTGGATCTGCCCGGCCTGGACGGTGCCGCGCTGGTGGCGCAACTGCGCGCGCGCGGGGTGCGCTTCCCGATCGTGGCGGTGACCGCGCGGGCCGACGCCGATGCCGAGCCGCAGGCGATGGCGGCTGGCTGCAATGGTTTCCTGCGCAAGCCGGTCACCGGTGAGCTGCTGGCGAACGCTCTGGCACGGGCGCTTGCCGAGGCTGCCGACTCGCCGGACGACAGCGCCGCCGACTAGGGGCAAGTGCGCCGGAGCGGGTACAGTGCAGTCCGGCCGGGGAGTGCGCGCGATCGCGCAGGTGGCTGGGACAAGGATGACGATGAAACAGGTAGTGCTGTCCGTGCTTGCTGTCGTGGCGCTGTTGATCGGCGTGGAGGCAGCGGCGGTGAACCAGATCGAGACGCCGCGGATGCGCCGGTTCGGCCCGAGCGAAGGTCTGCCTTCGCGCATGGTGCTGGCACTGGCGCAGGATCGGCAGGGCTATGTCTGGGCGGCCACCAGCGACGGCCTGGCGCGTCATTACGGTATCGGCCTGCAGGTATGGCAACACGACCCGCACAATGCCCGCTCGATTCCCGGCAACGAGGTGGAAACGCTCCTGGTCGACGATCGCGACCGGGTGTGGTTGGGCGTCAACGACTCGCCACTGAGCATGCTGGATGCGGACCGTGCGGCATTCACGACCTTTCCGGACGTTGCGCAAGCCTGTGGCGGGCAGGTCTGGGCGCTGGCGCAGGCGCAGGGTGCGCTGTGGATCGGAAGCAGCAGCGGTGGCTTGTGCCGCCGCGAGGAAAATGGCCGCATCACGGTCTTCCGTGCCACCCCCGACGCAGCGGACGGGCTGCCCAGCGACACCATCATGAGCATGCTCACCGATGCGCGCGGCCGGTTGTGGATCGGGACCGCTGGCGGGCTGGTGATGCGCGACGGCGAGCGCTTCGTGCGCGTCGCGCCGGACCGCCTGAGCGCGATGGTGTTAAAGCTCAGCAAGGATCCCGATGGCACGCTGTGGGTGGGAAGCGGCAAAGGCCTGTATCGGGTGACCCCGGCCGGCGTGCTTGAACCTGCGCCCTGGAAAGGAGCTTCCAGCGTGCGTGCCGGCAGCGTGGTGCACGACGTGCATGGCGGTTACTGGGTGGGTGCGGCCGATGGGTTTTTCCGCGTTGCGCCGGGCGAAACCAAACTACGCGTCATGGAGGGCGATCGGGGCAGCGGCTTTCTCACCGCGCACAGTGGCGTGCTCGATGTGATGCAGGACCGTCAGGGCGGTGTGTGGCTGGGGCTGATTTCGCAGGGCCTGGCCTATCTGCCGCCGGATTGGCGGCGCTTCTCCACGATCCTGCAGGCGCAAGGAAAGCCGCTGGAAAGCCTGTACCTGATGAACGCAGCCGCCGACGGCGACAGCTTCCTGGTGACGACCGGCGAAGGGGTGTATCGCGTCGGCGATCAAGGCGAGATCGTCCCCGTGCTGCACAGCGATGTGCTGGGAGGCGGCAGCGTGCAGTCGGTGCTACCGGCCGGCGATGGCAGCCTGTGGGTGGCGCTGCAGAAGGGGGTGACGCGCTATCAGCCCAAGACCGGAGAAAAACATGCGCTGGCGATGCAGATCGACACCTCCGATGCGCGTCGCGTGGAACTGATGACGCCGGGCATCGATGGCGAGTTCTGGTTGTCGATCGTCGAAGGCGGCGTGCAGCGGCGTGCGGCGGATGGCCGCCTGCTGGCAACCTTTCGCTTCGGTACCGACCTCAGCGAAGTGGGCGGCATGGTGCAGCAACTGCTCGTGCGCCCGGATGGCTCGGCATGGGTGGCCGCCGGCGATGGGCTGTGGGTCTGGCAGGGCGAGCGCTTTCGCAAGGTGATCGGCGGCGCCGACGCTGCGCCTGAAGTCTATGCGTTGGCGTTCGTGTCGCCGCGCGAGTTCTGGGCCGGGCGGCCTGGGGCGATCGAGCGCTACCGCTGGGATGGTGCCAATGCGCAGTTGCTTGAGCGGGTGGGCCACGCGCAGGGTATGCCCTCCACCGAGATTCGCGGACTGGCGCTTGGCGGCACGGACACTGTCTGGGCGACCACCTCGCGCGGCCTGTACGCCTACCGGCGCGGGCAACCGCAGGTGCGCATGTTCGGGCAGCGCGACGGCCTGCCGGACAGCGAATTTTCGATGCGCCCACCGGTGGTCGGCACCAGCGGGCAGGTGCTGGCACTGACCACCAGCGGCATCGTGTTGTTCGATCCCGCGCAGCCCTTTGCACCGGCACCGGTGGCGCGGTTGGTGATCGAATCGGTGCAGGTCCGCCGCAACGATGCCGAGCGTCTGCAGCTACTGCCGCACAAAGAGACGATCGTGCTGCAGGCACGCGATCGCGATCTACGCATCAGCGCGCGGTTGCTGTCGTTCGTCGATCCTGCCTCGGCACGCTATCGCTACCGTGTGGAGGGTTACGACGCGGGGTGGGTGGAGCAGGGCGCCACCGGCGAACGTGTGATGTCGCGGCTGCCGCCGGGCGACTACCGCATCGACGTGCAGGCGCGTGCCGGCGACGGCAACTGGATCGCCGCACCCTCGCTGCACCTGCAGGTGCGTCCGCCGTGGTGGCTGAGTACGCCGGCGCAACTGGTTGCGGTGCTGTTGGGCGTGCTGCTGCTTTGCCTGGGCGTGTGGGGCTGGCGGCGACGCGTGCGGCGTCAGCAGGAGTGGGTGCTGGCGCAGCAGCGCCAGCAACTTGCCGAGCAGGCTTCGATCGCCAAGTCGCACTTTCTGGCCACGCTGGGGCATGAGGTGCGCACGCCGATGACCGGTGTGCTGGGCATGAGCGAGCTGCTGCTGGCTACGCCGCTGGATGCGAAACAGCGCAGCCACGTCGATGCGATCCGCAAGGCCGGTGCGCATCTGCTGCGGCTGGTCAACGATGCGCTGGATCTGGCACGGATCGAAGCGGGCAAGCTGGAATTGGTGCAGCAGCCGTTCGATCCATCGCAGCTGACCCAGGAACTGGCCGACTTCATGCACCCCATCGTCGAGGCGCGTGGGCTGCGGTTTCATTACCGCAATCAGTTGCCCGCCGATCTGTCGGTGATGGGCGACGCCACGCGGGTGCGGCAGATTCTGATCAACCTGCTTGGCAATGCGATCAAGTTCGCCGAACGCGGTGAAGTAGGGCTTTCCGTCAGCCGGCACGGCGACTGCCTGCGCTTCAAGGTGCGCGACTCCGGTCCCGGCATCGGGCCCGAGCAGCAGAAGCGTCTGTTTCAACGCTTCGAACAGGGCGAAGGCGCGCGTACCAGCGCGCGCTATGGCGGCAGCGGCTTGGGGCTGGCGATCTGCCAGGAACTGACGGTGGCGATGAAGGGCCAGATCCGTGTCCGCAGCCGACTCGGCGTTGGCACCCAGTTCACCGTGGATCTGCCGTTGCCGATCGATCGGTCGGCCCCGCGCAGTGCTGCGGGCGAACCACGCACGCTGGCCGGCGCGCCGCTGCGCATCTTGCTGGTGGAAGACGATCCGACCGTGGCCGACGTGATCAGCGGGCTGTTGATCGGGCGCGGCCATCGCGTGGTGCATGCCGCACACGGTCTGGCGGCATTGTCCGAAGCGGTCGATGGCGGCTTCGATGTCGCGTTGCTGGATCTGGATCTGCCGGGCCTGGACGGCTTCGCGCTGGCCTCGCAACTGCGCCGGCTCGGTCACGGCTTCCCGTTGCTGGCCGTCACCGCACGTGCCGATGGCGATGCCGAACGCCAGGCGCAGATCGCCGGTTTCGATGGATTCCTGCGCAAACCGGTGACGGCCGACATGTTGATCGATGCGATTGCGGCGGCATGCGCAACGGCGCGCGCGCGCGACCAGTCCATGCCTATGCCAGGCTGAGCTGGCGCACAGCGCTCACCGCGCACGGCCTGCTTCAGTGCCATGACGGAGATGGCAACGATGCACTGGAGGTGGCCCGCATCGGGATGGGCATGCGGGCAGTGGGCCGCACATCAACGCTGCCTGGCAGCGCGCGCCACGGGTATGCCAACCCGGCCACGCAAGCCTTGTGATCTGCCGGGCAACGGCAGTTCGCCGAAGCTTGAGCCCATGGCCTTGCGGTGCGGGTGCCGCTGGCGATGCTGCAATCTGGTCAAATGACCATGGTGCCCATCCTGCGTGGGCTAGACACCCTGGTGCCGGTAGCCGGTAGCCACGGCGTTGCGATCGATTTGCTGGCGCTGCCGGAGCGATCGCTTGAGGTCGCTTGGGCTTGCCCGCGCAGCGCGCGGCCCGCACTATGCGGCGACTTGTCGTGAAACGTGTCCAGTGCGCCTTTTTTTATCTGTTCTCCATTGGTTGATGGTCTTGCTGTCGCTTGGCTTATGCACGACCGTGTCACCCGCACTGGCAGCACGGGCACCGGTCACTCCGGTGCCTACCCAGATCACGCTTGCGGATGGGCTACCGTCGGAGACCATCAGCGAACTCGCCGAAGACAAGCAGGGCTATCTCTGGCTTGCCAGCGATGATGGTCTGGCCCGATTCGACGGGCGCAACTTCCGCATCTGGCGCATGGAAGAAGGGCTGCCCAGCAATGCGGTCTGGACGGTTTGTGTCAGCGACGACAATCGGGTGTGGATGGGCTTCGAGAACGGCGGTGCCGGTTTCCTGGAGAACAAGACGCGCATCTTCACGCCGTTGGAGAGCCCGCAGTTTCCGGAATTGCGCGAAATCACGGTGTGGGCGTTGGCGCAGACCCCGAACGGCGACATCTGGCTGGGCACCGCAACCCATGGTCTGTATCGGCGGCGCCCCGATGGCAGCGTGCAGCGATTCACCTCTGTGCCGGGCGACGACACGAGCCTGCCGGCTGACAGCGTCACGGGGTTCGAGGTGGCACCGGACGGGACGTTGTGGATGGGCACTCC
Source organism: Xanthomonas sp. NCPPB 4467 (assembly GCF_041475665.2). Lineage (NCBI taxonomy): Bacteria > Pseudomonadati > Pseudomonadota > Gammaproteobacteria > Lysobacterales > Lysobacteraceae > Xanthomonas > Xanthomonas sp. NCPPB 4467. The sequence goes on from NZ_CM191260.1 coordinate 1,777,686, forward strand.
CGGCGGGCTCGCACGCTGGAACGGCACGCGTCTAGAACGTGTGGCGCTTCCCGGCAGCTCCCAGGCCGTCAATCGGCTGTACCTGGAGCGTAGCGGCGACACACTGTGGGTGTCGGATCTTACCGGCGACTTTTTCGGGATGAAGGCCGATGGTCAGGCCCGTCCCCAGCCATGGCGCGACATCTCGCACAAGCAACGCATCCTGGGCGTGCTGCTGCACGATCGTGGTGGGCGGTACTGGCTGGACGCCAACGGTGGCATCGGCTTGGCGTTTTCAGGGAAAGACATTCGTAACGTGCCGATCTACAGCTTTTCGGCACACGGCCTGGTCAAGCGGAACTGGATCGCCGCATACGAAGACCGCGAAGGTGGATTGTGGTTTGCCGCGCTTGAAGGAGGCTTGTGGCACCTGCCTCCCCACTGGGACATGTTTGCCGTGCTGTCGCACCATAGCAACGCGCTGCAGTCGCCGGCCAATCCCTCCATCACGGCAACGACGCCGGCGGCCTCTGGCGGCATCTGGTTGACGGGCACAAAAGGCGTGCTGGAATACCTCGACCCGGCGACCGGGAACCTGCGGCAAGAGCGGCCCAAGATCGGCAAATACGTTGCCGCGGACTACATGCTCGAAAGCCGGGCCGGCTACGTCTGGATTGGGGTCCACGCCGAATTGGTGCGCTATGACCCGCGCTCGCGCCAGGTCAAACGCTGGCAGTTGGGCAGCAATGTCGATGCCGATGCATCCCTGGAGCGGGCAGGTCGCATGGCCGAGGATGCGCAGGGGCGACTGTGGGTCACCGTTGTGCAGCAGGGGCTGCAGATCAGAAGCGAGGAAGGGCAATTGCTTCGGACCATCGTCGAAGGCAGTCATGGGCTGGAAGCGTTGACCATTCTCGACATCCGCGCGGGTCCGGATGGACAGATCTGGCTTGCCAACAATGCCGGGTTGCGGCGCTGGGATCCGGCGGCCGACCGGTTTGTGCCGGTGCGCGGCGCGCCAACGCTGCCAACGCAGGTCTTTCGTCTTGCTGAAGGCAACATCGTCTGGATCGGCTTGACGGGGCAGATACGGCGCTACCTCTGGGATGGTCGGCAGCTCAAGCATCTGGACACGGTGGGGAAAGATCAGGAATTCCCGATGGTGGCGCCGAACGGGTTGGTGGTCGATGCCAAGGGCGTGGCCTGGGTGTCGAGCCAGCGCGGCTTGATCCGTATCGATCCCGGCAGCAAGCTGGTGCGGGTGTATGGGGTGCACGACGGGCTTCCCAGCCCGCAATTGCAGCCCAATACCCTGGTGCAGGCAACGGGCGGGCAGATCGTTGCAGGGTCGCCCGACGGCGTTGTGGTGTTCGATCCCACTGCCATGCGCCCCAACACCCGCAGGCCGCCCTTGCTGATCGAACGCGTCGGCTTGCGGCGAGGCGAACGTGGGCTGGATATCACCGGCCAAGAGCCGTTGAGGATGCAGGACGACGACCGCGACCTGCACATCGTGGCGCGCATGCCCACCTTTACCCACCCGGAGTCGTCCAGCTACCGCTTCCGGCTGAGCGGCTACGACCCGGACTGGATCGATGTCGGCCCCAGCGGTGAGCGTCTGTTCTCGCGGCTGCCGCCGGGGGACTACACGCTGGAAGTGCAGGGGCGTACCGCCGACGGCATCTGGTCGGCGAGCCAGACACTCAAATTTCAGGTCCTGCCGCCGTGGTGGCGTAGTCCGTGGGGGCTGGTGTTGCTGGTCACCTTGGCGGTGTGCGTGGTTGTGGCGGTGGTGTTGTTGTATCGCCGACGATTGCGCCGCTTGAATGCCTGGCAGTTGGCGGTGCACAAGCAGGAGTTGGCCGAGCAGGCGTCGCTGGCAAAGACCCGCTTTCTGGCCACGCTGGGGCATGAAGTCCGCACACCGATGACCGGCGTGATGGGCATGAGCGAGCTGCTGCTCAAGACCCAGCTCGATCACACGCAACGCAGCTATACCGAATCGATCCGGCGCGCGGGTGCGCATCTGCTGCGATTGGTCAACGATGCGCTGGATCTGGCGCGCATCGAATCCGGGCGCCTTGAGCTGGATCTGCAGCCGTTCTCGGTGCGTCAGTTGGTGGCCGAGGTGGAGGCGCTGATGGCGCCGCTGGCGCAGGAACGCGGCCTGCGTTTCAGCCTGGACGTCGGCCTGTTGGGCGATATCACCGCCAGCGGCGATCCCACCCGCATCCGCCAGATTCTGCTCAATCTGCTCAGCAACGCGATCAAGTTCACCGAGCGCGGTGTGGTCGGTTTGAAGCTGACCACGCTGGGGTCGTATCAGGGCCTGCGCTTTGAAGTCGCCGATACCGGCCCGGGCATCAATGCCGATCAGAAGGCACGGCTGTTCCAGCGGTTCGAGCAGGGCGATGGCGCCAAGACCACCTCGCGCTACGGCGGCAGCGGTCTGGGTCTTGCGATCTGCCAGGAACTGGCGCTGGCGATGGGTGGGCATATCGAAGTGATCAGCCGTCTCGGCGCCGGGACGCGATTTGTCGTGGACCTGCCGCTGCGCTGGGTGACCTCCAACGCTGCGCTGAGTGGTGAAGTGACGCGTGCCAGCGCGACCATTGCGCCGCAGCGCGTCCTGCTGGTGGAGGACGACCCGACCATCGCCGAGGTCATCGTCGGCCTGCTGCGCTCGCAGGGCCACTCGGTGGTGCATGCGCCGCACGGTCTGGCCGCATTGACCGAAGCTGCCGACAATACGTTCGACCTGGCACTGCTGGACCTGGATCTGCCCGGGCTGGACGGGTTCGCACTGGCGCGGCAATTGCGCGTGTTCGGCTACGAGATGCCGCTGATTGCGGTGACCGCGCGCTCCGATGAAGCCGCCGAACCCACCGCCAAGGAGGCCGGCTTCGACAGCTTCCTGCGCAAGCCGCTGACCGGTGACATGTTGGCCGACACCATTGCCGATGCATTGCGACGGGGCCGCACGCGCCAGGACATCTAGAGCAGCTAAAAAACCTAGCGAGCAGTCGCCAGCTGGGTGCGACGGCGCGCAGGAACCGGAACGCACGCATGGTCCATGCCGCACCGAGCACCGGCCGCGCCCGCCTGGCTGGGAGTACAGTCGTCTTGGTGGCTGCCCTTGGCGCTGCCGACCACTGAGGGCGCCGGTGCCACGCACGGCTCGCACGCCAGGCGCGGCATAGCGCCTGATCGAAGCGTGCGACGCGTTACTCAGCCACCGCTTCCACGTCCCTGGGATGCGGACGTGTATCGGCCAGCTGCCAGAAGATCAGCGTCGACGTCAGCGTGATGCCACCCACGCACAGGAAGGTGGCATGCAGTGCCGCAGTGGCGCCGTGCGTACCGCCCAGATGGGTGTTGAAGGCGGCCAGCAGGCTGCCCGCCGCCGCCGCGCCAAAACCGGTCGCCAACATCATCACCATCGACAACAGGCTATTGCCCGGGCTGGCCTGATCGCGATCCAGGTCGCGCAGGGTGACGGTATTCATGACGGTAAATTGCAGCGAATTGACGCCGCCGAAGCAGGCCAGCTGCAGCAGCCGCAGCCACAGCGGCTGACCCACATCGATCAGTGCGAAGCTTGCCATCGCCAGCCCCACCAGCACGGTATTGATCATCAAGGTGGTGCGGTAGCCGAAGCGCCCGACCAGCTTCACCGCAGCGCGTTTTGCGGCCATGCCGGCCAGCGCCACCGGCACCATCATCAGCCCGGCATTCATCGGGCTCATCTCCAGGCCCACCTGCAGCAACAACGGAATCAAGAACGGCATCGAGCCACTGCCGACGCGCGCGAACAGGTTGCCCAGGATGCCGATGCGATAACTGGCCACCTTGAACAGCGCCAACGGAAACAGCGCGTTGCCGGTATTGCCGGCATGCAACCAGTAACCGGCCAGCGCAGCCAGCCCGCCGATCGCCAGCAACATCACAAACGCATGCTGCAGGCCGAGTTCGGAAATACCATCCAGCGCCAGCGACAACGCCACCATGCCGACCGCGAGCATCAGATAGCCGACCAGATCGAAGCGCCTGCGCGCATCGCCGTAGTGGTCCGGCATGATCTTCAACGCAGCGATGAAGCCGATGATGCCGATCGGCAGGTTGATCAAGAACACCCAGTGCCAGGACGCCACTTCCACCAGCCAACCGCCCAGCGTCGGGCCGATCAGCGGGCCGATCAGCGCGGGGATCGCGATAAAACTCATGGCGCGCAGGAAGTCCTCGCGCGCCACCGTCTTGAGCACCGCCAGCCGGCCCACTGGCAACAACATCGCACCACCGATGCCTTGCACGATGCGCGCGCCCACCAGCTGCGGCAGCTGTTGCGCTGCTGCGCACAGCAACGAGCCCAGCGTGAACACGACGATCGCGGCCAGAAAGGTACGCCGTGTCCCGACGCGATCTGCGATCCAGCCCGATGCCGGGATGAACATCGCCACCGCCAGCGCGTAGCTGAAAACCACCGACTGCATCTGTAGCGGACTCTCGTGCAGGCTGCGCGCCATCGACGGCAATGCCGTATTGACGATGGTCGCATCCAGCATCTGCATGAAGATCGCCAGCGACACCAGCCACAACAGCGGTTTGATGCTGGCGTAGGCGCGCGGGACGGGGACCGGAGGGGGCATTGGAATCGCCATCGGGATGTCCATCGGAAAGACCGCGAATTGTCTCAGCGTCGCTGTGCAGAAACGCGCAACGGCGTGCGCATGTGATCCGAATGTGGACGGCTGGTTGATCAAACGTGTTCGGCGCGCCGACCATCGAAAGATCGGCAGAAGCGTTACCGCGGTGCTGACACGGCCGCGCCACACGCATGTCCCTGCACGGTGCCGGGGCGGACGCCTTGCGGTACGGCGCTGCATCGCTGCGTCTGAAAGAGTGCATGAGGTCACGCCCCGACGCCTGGGCCGGCATCGTCCGGTCGCCGGGGAGAGCCTGCTCGCTTGCAAGGATGTCTGCTTGAGCCCGTCGCCGCAGGCCATCCGTGGTCGCTGCAGCGGTAATGAATGAGACCCACCTCACCCAATGGACGACGGAGTCGGCCACCAATCACCAATCGCCGGGACAGCCGTCAGGCGGCGTGTTAATGCCGCAGGTGGCTTGCAACAAACGTCTGATTCGCCGGCGACTGCTCGGTGCCTCCAACGGGTCTGGTAAGCGCAAGCGAGGTTCATCCCACTGTGCGATGGATCGATCGAGCGGGAAGCCAGGGACGTGTTGGATTTTCCCGAAGAGCGGAATCATTGCTTGGAGTATTGCCGACGGTCTGGTCAGGGATGGCGCGACTTGGGTATGGCCGCCTTCTGAGCGCGCCAGTCATCAGGTCGGACTATCAATGCAAAAGCAGGTCTTCGATGTAGTACAGCACGCCTATCTTCCGGGCGATTCCATCGCAACGATGCTCGAAAAGATTGCCGCGGAACTGGCCCAGAGCGGGCTCTTGAACGGTGCAGCATGCGCGTTTGTCGGCGCGCAGGACAGCGATGCGCATTCGCCCGATCTGGCAAGCGAGCAGATGGCGATCGCGCGCTGCTTTCCGGTCCAGTATGCCCATCGCGTTCTCGGCACCCTGAAAGTGACGCCGGCCCAAGACGGGATGAGCACGCAGGCGGTGACGCTGTGTCAACGGATCGCAAAGTGCTGTGCCTATCTGATGCAGCGCGATGCCGCGCGTGCCTGGGCGGAAAATCGACTCGATCGACCATCGCTTGTAGTAGGCGTGTGCGAGCAGGTGTGGATGGTCGACGCGTTCGTCGAGCGTGCTGCAGACAGTCGCTTGCCGGCGATCGTGAGGGGGGACTTCGGCACCGAGAATGATGAGGTGGCCATCTTGCTGCATGCAAACGGGCCTTGGCAGAACGGGCCGTTCGTTGTGGTGGATTGCGACGATCCTGATGGCGACCCGTTGGCATGGTTCGAGCGCGCGGCCGGCGGAACGCTGTTCCTGCAAGGGGTGGACGCGCTCGATGCAGCGCTGCAGCGTCAGTTGGCTCGGTGTCTTCGGGACCGGCACGGCCACTGGCGCGCCTCGGGTGCCGATGTCTTCACCCGGGTGATCGCCTCCACCACTGCCGATCTGTCAGAGTGCGTGCGCGCGGGGCGTTTCTCGCGTGCGCTGTTGTCGCAACTCGATGTGCTATCGATCGAGCTTGCCGCGTTGTGCGAGCGGTTGCCGGACATCGCGTTTCATCTCGAACGCATCCTGGCACGGCACGGCCTCGATTCCCGGCACTGGGTGACTGACACGCTGATGGATGCCCTGACGAATTATTCGTGGCCCGAAAACCTGCAGGAGCTGGAGCGGGTGGTGCTGCGCCTGGCGGTCATGACCGCAGGCAGGCCGGTCCAGATCGTCGATCTTCAGCGGCATGCGCCTGTCCTGGCCGCAAGCCTGCTGCAAGCACAGCAGCGTGTCGCGAGCTCAGTGCCATCGCAGCCGGACGATCGCCCAGTTGCGCCCACGCTACCGGCAGCCCCTGTCGATTGGATTGACGGCCTTCCGCATCGCCCAGGCCAACGCCTTGCCACCTTGCACGACGCGCTGCGGCGCGCCCTGGTGCATCTTGGCGAACACTATGCAGAGCCGCTGACCCTGGGCGATCTGGCCAAGCAGGCGCACGTCAGTCAGTCGCATCTGGGCTTTCTGTTCCGCGAGGAGCTGGGCACCACGTTCAAGCCGCTGCTGCAGCAGCTCCGTATCGAGAAGGCCAAGGATCTGCTGCAGCGCGAGCAAAAACTGCGTGTGACCGAAGTGGCGCTGAAGGTCGGCTTCGGGGACTTGAGTCATTTCGAAAAGAGCTTTCGACGGTTGGTGGGGGTGAGTCCGCGCGCGTTTCGCAACGCGCGCGGACAAGGAGATGTGTCTCCGGTTTAAGCCTGAGGCAACAGGGTTTTGATGGCATCGTGCTGTTTGGACAGCCGTTCACGCAGCACGAACTCTTCGACCAGCGCCGCAGCCGCCTTGCGCTGGCCGTTGATATCCAGCAGCGCTGCGTAAGCGCTGCCTTGACCGGCCGGGCCGGAGTGGAACGGCGCCTGCGCGTCCGTGGCAGTGGTGAGGGTCAAAAACGCCAGGGCGGTTTTTTCGAACGGTGGCTGTTTGGCATTGACGAACACCACCAGTGTGCATTCGTAGCTGATGCCTCCCACGCGCGGCGTGTTGTGCGGTTGGGCCAGAACCTGGACGTCCTCGCCAAGCCAACCTCCCACAGAGTGCGCGAATGCGGCAATGTCCAGTGCCTGCAGCTGTTTGTAGCTGACCCGTGCAACCGCTGCCATGTCCACGCCGGAAAAGTGCAGCTGATCGACGGCCAGAGACGGGCTTTGTGCGAGGGTGTTCATCAACAGCAGGTCGTCGCTGAAGGCGGCCGAGAGCAGCACCGGCGCGGTGAACGCACCGGACAGCAACGTGAGCAGGGTGCCGGTGCCGTGGCGTGCGGCAAGAATGCGCGCGCGCGTGGCGTCGGTCGGCTGTCCATTGGCATAGTCCGGCGCCGCCTGCGTGGTGCGTGTGCGCACCGACGCCATCAACGCGTTGACCAGCGTGGCGGCATCGTCGCCCAACGCGCCTACGTGTCTGCCGGCCATCCCGGCGAGCACGCTCTGAAAATGCGCCAGCTGAGCGGTGGATGCGTACCAGGCGTAAATTGCAGCGACGCGCTCGCGGCGCTTTGCTTCCTTGTGCGCACCGAGTGCCAACGGATCGCTGGCGATCTCGCACAACATCATCAGATTCTCGCGCAGATGGTAGTCCAGATCCGGCAGCGGCAATTGCCAGCGTTCCTGCTGGCCGGCGGCGGTGGCGATGGTCAGGTGCCCGTTGCCTATTTCCGACCAGATCGCGATTGCCTCGATCGTATCGCGGCGTGGCACGCTGACATCGATCAGTTCCATCAGGATGCCGCGTGGACTGGCCGGCTGCGAAACGATGTGGTCGGGGTAGCCTTCGATCAGCGTGGCTTGCCAGGTGTAGCCCAGTCGATAGAGAACAAAGGGCTTGATCCCATCGTTCAGCACGATACCCGGTGGGGAGGGCATACCGCGCTCGCCGGGTTTGGCGATTTCCACACCGCTGTAGGCAGACAAGCCGGTGCGGTCGCGGTCGAAGACACGGCGAAAGGTTTGCGGCTCGTCGCACTTGAGCAAACACCCCACGTCGGTGGTGTGCGGGGGCCATTGGGCACGTGGAATGGGGTAGACCTGCTGTGCCAACGGCGACGCGTTAGGCGCAAGCAGGCTGAGCTCGAACGCGATGAGCACGCCGGCCTTTCTCATTTCATCGACGACGATGTCTTCGATCTCTGCATGCAGCGCATCCTGCACGGCGCCGGGAAGCCAGGGGTCGATCGCCACCTGCGTGTCCCAGTCCGAGCTTCCCGAGTCGAACAGATGCTGGTCGTGTCCCTGCAGCAGATCCATGCAGGCGGTGAACGCATTGCCACCCTTGATGTAGAAACGGGCCAGCGGTTGGTCGGCGCGCAGCATGAAACGTTCGCGTAACTCGATGCACAGAATTGCGATCCGATCCTGGATGCTGCCCAACGCCTGGATCACTGCCGAGCGCACGTTGGGATAGCGCGCAGCGTCGTTGATCCGCTTGGTCAGCTCGCCGCTGATCGCACGGCGCAGGTCTTCTTGTTCGGGAGATTCCTTCATGGCTTGGCCTTGTCTGCGAACCTGTGGAAAAAATCTGTGCTCACGGCGCGCTCGGATCCGCGACGGCTGCATGACTCAGGTCGACTTCCAGACCATCGCAGGGCGTTCCGGGCAGCGACAGCACTGCGTCCTGCTCGAACTGCCAGAGTGCCGCGTGCGCATCGCCGCAGCCGGCCGGATCTGATGCCGTCAGCGTGCGAATGTCGCCGGCATAGGGGTGCCTGCCGACGGTCGCGACACGCCAGGCCCAGATCTGCGGACTCGGCCCAGGCATCAGATCGGCCACCAGATCCGCTGCCAGCGCATGCGAGCAATACAGCCCTGGGGAATAACCGGCGTCAGCCAGTGCGGCGATCCAGGCGCGGATGTAGGCGATCGCAGCGGCGCCGGGGCGGCTGCCGTCCTCCCAGTCCAGGTAGACGGTGGCGCCAGTTGGAAATTCTTCGCTGCCGGCCAACGCGGCGGCCTGCGCGCCGTCGATGCCGCCCTGCTCGGCGGTGACGACGTGCGCGCCTGGGCCCGTGGTCTGCTGGCCCAGATAGACCGGTGCCAATCCCCAGCCATTGGCGACCAGCGTCGGTCGCCACCCCATCCAGCCGGTGTCGGCATGGCTGGGCGCGGGTGCGAGGTAATAGCCGCACCAGGCAAGGCTGGTATTTGTCTTCAGCCAGGCCAGCGCGGGCAGGCCCGGAAAGCGGTCGGTGTCGAAGCCGGTGTGGAAGGTCATGGTGAAACTCCGCGTCGAGGGGAGGAAGCATCGAGATCGGAATCAGGGAGATGTCTGCAGATGCGTGGCCATTTGTGCGTACCAACCAATTGCCTGGCTTTCTCTTCGCGGCCAAGTGTCGTCACGAGTGGTTGGATAGGGCGGGCCTGGCTTAGGTGGATAAGCGAGTTTTGCGCTGACGTAGGCGCCTTCCTCGATGGTCTGCGGTGCCAACGGCTGGTGGACGCCGAGGTAGTGGGTCAGTTGCGATCGATCGATGCGTTGCACCGACGCGATCTCCCAATCGCACACCGCACTTGCGTTCGGTCGATTGGCGCCGACTCGCGACCTGATCGCCCGATTGATGACATCCACGATGCCGTCGAGCGCCGCCGTGCTCTTGAAACGCACCAGCTGGAACGCGTTCCCGCCGGGATCCTTCAGTTCGATGTCGAGATCCCGCAAAAAGTCGGCGGGATTTTCAAGAGCGAAGCCGGTTTCCTCGGTAAATTCGCGCCGTGCCGCCTGCTCGGCAGATTCCCCGGGATTGAGACCGCCGCCAGGCAGCGACCACTGGCCAGCCTGGTTCACGATTGCCAACGGTTTTTGCCGGGCCCATTCCCGCATGTCGCGTACCAGCGTGTCGGCATCCACACATGCAGCGTTCCATTGCAGAGGATCGCTGCCGGCGCCTTTGATTTTCGATTCCAGCGATTCGCCTGCCCTTGCACGAGATGAGCTCGGCCCGAATTTCACCCTGAGCAGGTGGCCGGCGCCCTCCATGGCCTTGTCGGTGACCACATCGCAACTTGGACTGTCGGTGCAGGCATTCTGGTATGCAAGACCGAGTGCCTGCGCTGCGCCGATATAGGCTGCATCTTTCTCCCGTAGGCCGTTGGCGGCTAGCCACGCCCCTCGCAGGCAGTTTCGAGCACTGTCCCAGTCGGCCTCTGCAAAGGGTGGGCTGGCACCGGCTGCATTCGCAGTGATCTTGCACAACAGGGCAACCGCTTCCGCCGCCAACACCGGTGCGGAGTGATCCCCCCACCAGTTGTTGAAACAGCGTTTGCGTGCGATCAGATAGGTGCCCGCTTCATCCCATAACGCGGCATAGACCTGCATGGCCTCAGCCTCCGTTCGATGGCGATCCTGCGGCCGTCTGCGTTGCCGCCACTGTCGCGGCCATCGCCTGCTCGGCCTGTTGCTGCGCGGCGGCAACGGCAGCGGTTGCGGCTTCATCGGCCTGCTGCAATGCCTGACGGGATGCATAAGCCGCCTGCTCGTTGTCGGCGACGGCGGCGTTTGCGGCCTGCATCGCGGCCTGTACGGCCTTGTCGCTGGCGGCTATTGCCTGTTCGACCTGAGCTTGCGCTGCCTGCAGCGCGGCCTCGATTGCCGACGGCGCGGACGGTTGCGCAGTGCTTGTGGTCGGCGCTGTAGCGGTCGTGGCTGATGGGGTCGGAAGGGTGTCGTCGGACATGTCGGTGTCTCCTGAAGTGGAAGCGCAGTGGAGCGGGGCAACGTCATTGATTCGCTGCTGCCGTATCGGTGCCGGCAGCGATGCGGTATCAGGCGGGCGCTGCGCTGCAAGCGCGCGCAGCATCTCGCCCAGTGCGTGTTCGGCCTGCGTCCTGCCCTGGCGTGCGGCCGCCAGGGCCGCTGCGCGACCTGCGTGTACCGCATCGCGGGCCGCGTCGGCGGCGCTGGTCGTCGGTGCGGCCTCGTCAGTTGCATCGAGGCGCGGGGCCGGTGTGCTCACTGAGTAGCCTCCGCATCCGCCTCGTACGACCCATTGCTGGACGCGGGTGCGGTACCGAAATCGCGGAGCGAAATAACGCCGTTGTTGACCTGCAGCAACGCAGCCAGGCTGTCGTTATGGATGGCGAACACGCAGCTGTTGCCATCCTGGCCCAGCACGCCATGGCTGGGCCGGTTGGCCGCCAGGAATGCCTGTGCAGACTGCATGTAGAGGCGGATTGCATCGCTCGCTGCCTGGTTGTCGCCGCCGCCCTGGTAGCGGGTGTGTTGGACGATCTGTTGGGCGGCCAGCGATAACCGCGCAAAGCCGATCTGGCGACCGCGCGCCAGCCATTCGGCAACGCTCATTGCGACCTCGTTGGGCGAGGGCAGCCCCTGCACTTGTGGGCAATCCAGGGCAGTGAACAGCAGCGGCAGCAGTGTCTGCAGTGCCGAGGACGCGGCAAGCGCGCGCTCGTCCTCAGTGGCGAGCGTGGCGGTGCAGGCCAGATAGAAGCGGTAGTAATCGCAAAATTCCAGCGGTGTGCGCGCCTGCTCGATGGCGAATGCGGCGGCCTCCTGCTGCAGCGCAGGCGTCACGTTGGCTGGCGGCGCTTCGGCGGCCAGTTGGCGCAGCGCCAGGCTTTCCTCCAGGTCCAGCGACTGGAACACCCCGGCGCCGTCGACCTTCAACTGCGTCAGAAGACTACGGCCTGCGGCCAGGTCGCTTGCGGTAAACAAGGCGTTGTCGTGAAAAATGCGCTGCAGCTGCGCCTTGACCACCGACCCGGTATCGCCGGATTCTGCCTGCGCGAGCGTGCCCAGGTCGGCCGGGCTCAAGGTCATCAGCTTGACCGGGCTGACCTTCAGCGCCAGCTGCGGCAGCAAGGTCAGGCGCGAGCCATGCAGACCTTGCTGCACCTCGTCGAGCAAGCTGGTCTCGTCGGGGAAGTCATAGCGCGCGCCGGGCGACTGGATCGCCCAGTCCAGCCATTGCGTGCCTCCATCAATAAACGCCATGGCCTGCCTGCCCAGTGACGACAACATCCTTGGCATCGAGATCAGGCGGCCTGCGATCGAAACGGACATTGCATGACTCCTTGTGGATTCAACCAGCGGGGAAATTCTTCAGCACCAGCCCTGCCGCCGAACCGATCCTGGCGAAGTCGTCGGTGGCGCCCTGCATCAGTGCCTGCGCCTGGACGAGCGCGACAACATATTTTTCGTCGCCGGTGGCCAGGTATTGCGCCATCGCCACGCCGACCGCGGTGGTCGCGATGGTCGAGACATTGCGCAGTGCGTCGGTGGCGTCCTGTACTGCGATGGCAGTCGATTGCGCCACCGATTGATAGGCCTTACCGGCCCCGCTGGTCAGTACGACCTGCGGGCTCATGGTCGCAAGCTGCACCTGGTTGATGACGTCGATGACCTGCGCATTGACCTTTGTCGGTTCCATCTTGGTTCCCATGGAAGGATCTGCGGCCTTTCAATCAGGCCTGGTGATAGAGGAGAAGCACGCCATCTGCGCAGACGGTCTATGACTGCACAGATGGCGTAGATGTAGATGGAGATGCAGCGCTAGATGGAGATGCATCAGAAGCAGCAGGTGCAGATGCAGGAGCACCAGAGGCTGCGCCAGTGGCTGGAGTTGCGAGTGCAGCTGTGGGTGCAGCAGCAGAAGCATCAGAAGTGGCAGCATGATCTGGGCCGGCGCCGGTGGCGGGAGGACTGATGGGCAGAGGGGGCGGCACGCTCAGCGCATGCACTTGCATCAGGTCGGCGGTTGCGGTCGCCGCGTTTGCCGACGCGCCCTGCGCCTGCGTTTTCAGCACATCGACGGCCACCTTGGCTTCCGCAGCGGCGGCCGCGATCAGCGCTGCCGGCGCAGGCGGTGAGGGAGGCGGGCCTGGCAATGGCGCAACCGTCGGCGCAGGACCAGGTGGTGCCGGTGGCAGCGGCGCCGGAACCGGGAACGGTGCGGAAATCATCTTGGCGCAAGCCGCGGTGATCGCTGCGGCATTGATCATGCCGGCGCCCTGCTGCCGGTTGACCGCGTTGTGCATCGCCATGCCCAGCGTCTCCAGCATCACGGCATCGAGCATGCCGAGCGCCTGCGCAGGTGCCTGACCGGTGGTCAGCGTCACGATGCTGCTGACGGCGTCGACGATCTGGCTGTTCACGGTACTGTCGTCGATCATGACGAAGTCGCTCCCTTCTGGATGATTAAGGCAAGAATCTGGGTGAGGGCGGCATCGGCAAGCACCTGTCCGCGTTGCTGGCCGGCGACGGCGTTTTCCATCGCCAGTGCGATCGAGTCCGCTAGCGCCAGATACGTCGCGCCCATTGCAAAAGCCGGGGCCTGCCCGATGGTCAGCGCCGCGCCCGTGGCGGCAGTGCCGACCAGGCTGGCCACGCTTGCGGCACCTGCACTGGGCTGCATGACCGTGCGCTGGCGTTTGCGTGCTAGGCCAACAACGGCCTGCGCTGGGCAACGCTGACCGATGCCGCGAACAGGACGCTGGTCTGTGGCTCGTGTTTGCACGCGTACTGCAAGGCCACGCCGTTGTGTACGCGTTCGAGGAGTGCGAAATTGCCGTACGGCACGTCGATCACGCTGTCCGACTGCTGGCGGTAGACCAAGGGCTCAACGCCGGGAATCACCGGCAGGATGCCGTCGAACTCGATGTTCATCACCGCTTTCTGGTGCGGCGCGAACGTCGCCACAATGGTGCGGCCTCTGATCAGTCTCACAACCACGTCCAGTGTGTTGGACGTGGGGACATGATGTAGTTGCAACATGATGCGTCCTTTCTCGATGCGTCCAAGGGTTAGGTCAGAGCGGCAATGGCAGTGCAGACCGGGCGCCGCTCTTGTGGCGGCAGCGGCGCCCGGTTGCCGCTTACCGAAGCCCGGCGCTCAGGATTTCCCGGGTGGCGACGCCATCGGACGCGGTGTCGATCGCATACAAGGTGGACACACCCTGGGTCGTCGATGCCTGCATCGTCACGTAGGACTGCTGCTGGTTGTTGGTGGCGTTGTGGGCGGCGTTGGACAGCGCCTGGCTGGTGGCAACGAACAGGTTGCCCATTGCGATCGCCGGCGCATCGCCGAGGACCTTGGTGTTGACCTGGGAAACCGAATCGGTGATCTGGCTGTTGACGGCAGTCGGAAAGGCCATGGTGATAGCTCCTTGAGGTAGTGAAAGAAGGAAGACGCTGCGGCGTTAGCGGTTAGCCGAGCATCTTCTTGGTGGCGGCGCCCGTGGCGCCGGTATCGAGCGAATACAGCAGCGAAACACCCATCGTGGTCGCCGCTTGTGCGGTGATGTACATCTGCTGTTGCGCGAGCGTTGCGTTGTGGGCTGCGTTTGCCAACGCCTGCGCGGTGGCCTGGTACAGATTGCCCATGGCTGCGGCAGGGGAGCTTCCCAGTACCTGCAGGTTGGCCTGGGTGACCGAGTCGGTAATCTGGTCGTTGACGGCGGTGGGAAATGCCATGCGCGAATGTCCTTGGCGTCAGCCTGGCGATTAAACGCTCAGGATCTGCTTGGTGGTCACACCGGTGGTGGCGGTGTCGATGGAGTACAGCATCGCCACGCCCATGGTGGTGGCCGACTGCGCGGTGACATAGCTCTGCTGCTGCGCGTTGGTCGCGTTGTGGGCAGCGTTTGCGAGCGCTTGCGCGGTTGCCTGATACAAATTGCCCATGGCGATCGCGGGCGCGTCGCCCAGCACCTTGGTATTGACCTGGGTAACGGAATCGGTGATTTGGCTATTGACTGCGGTCGGGAATGCCATTTCTTGCTCCTTATGGTTCAGGGGTCGATGCGATTAACTCAGCCCAGGCCTTTGACGCCGGTGCTCAGGATCTCCTTGGTCGCCACTCCGGTAGTGGCGGTATCGATGGAGTAGAGCGTGGCGACCCCCATCGTGGTGGCTGACTGTGCGGTGACGTAACTTTGCTGCTGCGCATTGGTCGCGTTGTGCGCGGCATTCGCCAACGCTTGTGCGGTGGCCTGGTACAGATTGCCCATGGCAATGGCCGGTGCATCGCCCAATACCTTGGTATTGGCTTGTGTGACGGAGTCGGTGATCTGGTCGTTGACGGCGGTGGGAAATGCCATGTTTTTCTCCTTGGAATTGAATGACGGTTGGAGTGCTTGAAAAACGCGACGGTGTCGAGGTTTGGCAGATCGTTGGCCTGTCGAGAGAATGCTGCGGTGCCACCGCATCACCGTGTCGCCACAATAGAGCGCCATCGGTTTGGGGAATTGGGGTTAACGATGGCAATCACGGGGTTAACGACGTGAATGCGGCGCTGCTTTAGCGCTGCACCTGACTTAATACCGCTTTTATCGAATCTTGCCGCGCGTTCAGCGGTAAATCGCGATGCGGTTTGCATTAAATCCATGCAGAAACGATGAGGGCGCGGTAGTTGGCAGTCGCGATGATCTTTGAACGTTTTTTCGCTTGATGGCTCTGGCTGCGCCAAGCGCTGCATGTTGTGCGCGCGATCGCGTTTCCGATGTGTGCCGGACGATCAGATGCGTGTCGATGGCTGGCTGCGGCTGAGTCTGCTAATGCGCGCGTGTTGGCTTGCCATCGACGCAGGATTCGGCTTTATGCGTGAGACGCATCCATGGTTGGTGGTGCGCTGCCAGTGATGAGCAGGGTTTGCGTCCGTTGCTTTGCCAGTGCGAGCGCTGCGAGCCTGTGATTGACCAATACCTCATTGGGTGCGAGTGCAGATGCCGGGTCGTGTCTGCGCGACGCGCGCTATCTGCGCGCTCTGGCCCGGTATGCGCGGTCATGCGCGATGCGTTGGGTTTACGTCAATCCACACGGTATGTGTGGGCACAGAGTGGTGCCTCAAATCGACGATGGAAGAGATGGATGACAGTGGGGTGTGCACGCAGCAGCTGCGACGTTCCACCCGCTTGTCTCACCGCTGGCTCAGCGCGCGGATACCACGCTTGCGCCAGCATCTTGCTGGGTGCCAAACCTGTGTTTTTCGCTTCCCCGACCAGCCATTTGCTCGCGCGGGCAAGACACATCAAGCGCTACGCGAACCAACCGCGTGCGCGCACCGTCAAGCGGTGATCGACAGCAGATGACGGCGCTGTCGATCACCCCTAGCATCAGCGCTTGCTCAGGCTCTGCACCGCTTCCACCAGTACGCCGACATGGTCGGGATTCATATCCGGCGACATGCCGTGGCCGAGGTTGAACACGTGACCCTCGCGTGAGCCGCCGTTGCCCTGCGCGTAGCTTTCCAGGGTCTTGCCGACTTCGCTGCGGATCGCTTCGGGCGAGCCGTACAGGGTGGCCGGGTCCAGGTTGCCCTGCAGGGCAACGCGGCCGCCGGCGCGCTGGGCGGCGTCGGCCAGCGAGATGGTCCAGTCCACACCCACCGCTTCGGCACCGCTGGCGGCCAGGTCGGCCACGTAGGCGCCGTTGCCCTTGCCGAACAACACCAGCGGAGTGCGCTGCGCGCCGTCGCCGCGTTCGAGCTCACGCGCGATGCGGGTGAGGTAGGGCAGCGAAAATTCGCGGTACATCGCCGGCGACAGCACGCCGCCCCAGGTGTCGAACACCTGCAGCGCCTGCGCACCGGCCGCACGTTGTGCGGACAGGTAGGCAATCACCGCATCGGTCACCGTGCTGAGCAGGTGGTGCAGCACGTCCGGAGCATTGAAGGCCATCGCCTTGATGCGCGCGTATTCCTTGCTGCCGCCGCCTTCGATCATGTAGCAGGCCAGCGTCCATGGGCTGCCGGAGAAGCCGATCAGCGGCACCGCGCCGTCCAGCTCACGGCGGATCAGGCGCACCGCGTCCATCACGTAGCGCAGCTCGGTTTCCATGTCCGGCACGCCCAGGCGATGGATGGCGGCGGCATCGCGCACCGGGTGACGGAACTTGGGGCCTTCGCCTTCGACGAAGTAAAGCTCCAGGCCCATCGCATCGGGGATGGTGAGGATGTCGGAGAACAGGATCGCCGCGTCCAGCGGAAACCGCGCCAGTGGCTGCAAGGTCACTTCGCAGGCGATATCCGGGTTCTTGGCCATGCCCAGGAAGCTGCCGGCGCGCGCGCGGGTGGCGCGGTATTCCGGTAAGTAGCGGCCCGCCTGGCGCATCAACCACACGGGCGTGCGGTCCACGGGCTGACGGTTGAGGGCGCGCAGCAGACGATCGTTCTTGAGCATGGGAGATGTGTCCTCAGCGCGGCGCGTCGGCGCCGCCGGTGATGAGTTGGAAGCCGCGTTTGAGTTGGGTGTCGCGGGCCTTTTCGAACGCCCGGTCGGCCTCGTCCTGCAGCAGGTACTGGTCGCGTCGCAGTTGCGTGCGCCCACCGATCTGGCCGCTTTCGCGCAGCAGTTCCCAGCCACCGAACAGGTCCGGTTGCAGGGTCAGCTGGACGTAGCGGAGCGGCTCGTTGCCGCCGGAATCGTGTTGCAGGAGGATGCGCATGCGCCCGATTGTAGCCGGGCAGTGCTGAAGGCTGGGGGCAGTGGGCGCGCCGCGCTGCTCCGGTTACGAAGCTTCATCAGGTCCAGTGTGGCTGTCGGGAAAGCCCGCGCGCGCTGATCCGCTCCTACGCAACCGACGCTTCGCGTTGCACGCGCCGCAGTGTGCACACGCTCCGTAGGAGCGCACTCGGGCGCGAACGGGGTTGACCGGTGAGGCCCGTCGCGCCCAGGTGCGCTCCTACGGGCGCAGGGGGCTGTCGGACCAGTGAGTGCCGGGGTCCGGGGCGGCGATCGACGGTGGTGTTGCGTAGCTGTCTCGCAATCCGTGCCCGCCCTGTCTGGCTGACCTCACTCTCAGCCGGCCAGGTGCAATCTCAATCGGCCAAGGTCATCGAAGCCCGGCAGGTCGCAACCCACCGTCGACCGGCGAAGGTCAACATCGACCGGCCAACCTCCATCTCAACCGACAAACGCTCACCTCAACCCACCATCACGGCCTCACCCCGCCAGAATCCGCAGCACCGCCGCCTCGTCCACATCGGGCACCACTTCGGCCTTGCCGATGCCGCGCCACAGCACCAGGCGCAGGCGGCCGGCGACGTTCTTCTTGTCCAGGCGCATGCGCCCCAGCAGGGACTCGGGCGACAGGCCGGGCGGGATCTCGGTGGGCAGGTCGAACTCCTGCAGCAGGGTGCGCAGTGCGTCGGTGTCCTGTGCCTCGCTCATACCCAGCGCGGCCGACAGGCGCGCGGCCAGCACCATGCCTACCGCCACCGCTTCGCCATGGTTGAGGTTGTCGTTGCCGGGCGCGCCATAGCCTTGCTCGGTTTCGATGGCGTGGCCGAAGGTGTGGCCCAGGTTGAGCAGGGCGCGCTCGCCCTTTTCCAGCGGGTCGCGCGCCACGATCTCGGCCTTGTGTTCGCAGCTGCGGGCGATGGCCTGTGCCAGCGCCGCCGCATCGCTGTCGAGCAAGGCGCGGCATTCGGCGTGCAGCCACTGGAAGAACAGCGGGTCGCGGATGGCGCCGTACTTGATCACCTCGGCCAGGCCGGCGCGCAGTTCGCGGGCGGGCAGGGTGAGCAGGGTGTCGGTATCGGCGATCACCGCGCGTGGTGGATGGAAGGCGCCGACCAGGTTCTTGCCCTGCGGGATATCCACCGCGGTCTTGCCGCCGACCGACGAATCCACCATCGCCAGCAGGCTGGTGGGCAGCTGCACGCAGTCCACGCCACGCATCCAGCAGGCGGCGGCGAAGCCGGCCAGGTCGCCGACCACGCCGCCGCCGAGCGCGAACACGCAGGCATCGCGCGTGGCGCCCAGTTCGGCCAGCGCGGTGATGGCGGCGCCGAAGTTGTCCAGCGTCTTGGAGGCTTCGCCGGCGGCGATCACCAGCTCGCCCAGTTGCAGGTCCGGGCGCGCCTGCAGCAGCGCGCTGCGCACGCCGGCCGCATAGTGCGGCGCCACCTGCGTGTCGCTGAGCAGCAGCACGTGACGGCCGCGCACATGGCTGGCCAGGCGCGCGCCATCGGCCAGCAGGCCAGGCGCAATGGTGATGGTGTACGGCTGCGCACCGTCGACATCGACGCTGCGCGAGGAACGGGGAAGTGTCATGCGGGGGTACTCGACATGCGCCATTGCGCAGCCAGGCGCAGCACCAGCTGCGCGGTGGCCTCGGCGGGGGAGAAATGATCGGTTTCCAGGGTGAGGTCGGCAACCTCCTGATACAGCGGAGTGCGATGCGCGGCCATCGCGTGCAGCACCTGCTCGCGGTCGGCACGCTGCAGCAGCGGGCGATTGCGGTCGCGCGCCAGCCGGGTGAGTTGCGCCGGCACGCTCACGTGCAGATAGACCACAAACCCGCGCTCACGAATCCGCGCGCGGTTGAGCGGATCCAGCACTGCGCCGCCACCGGTGGAAATGAGTTTGTTGTCCTGTTGCAGCAGCGTCTGCAAGGTCTGGGCTTCCTGCTGCCGAAAGTGCGCTTCGCCATGTTGTTCGAAGATCGCCGGGATGCTGCTGCCCACGTGTTCGACAATGGCCTGATCCACATCCACGAACTCCAGCCCGAAGCGCTCGGCCAGGCGGCGGCCGATGCAGCTTTTTCCGGCGCCCATCGGGCCGATCATCACGAGATTGGGTGCGGGGTTCATGCGCAGGGATCGTAGCATTCGCCTTCGCACTCGCGTATCGGGCGGCTCGACGCGGCTCATCGGTGCGGCCCACGCAGAGCCGGTGATTGCCACAACACGTAGGCGCCGATGGCAATGCCAATTGCACAGGCGGCGACAGCCGTGCCATGCGACAAGCGCGTGCAATGCGCCCACAATGGGCGCTTCTCCTGCTGCCACCTACCGTCATGCCCGATCTGTACGCAGAAGCGCTTGCCACCTTTACCGCGTTGTATGCCGAGGCGCAGAACAGCGCCGAACTGGAAGCCAGCGCAATGACCGTGGCCACCGCCAACGTGGACGGGCGGCCGAGCGCGCGCACCGTGTTGCTCAAGGCCTTCGACACGCGCGGATTCGTGTTTTACACGCATCTGGACAGCGCAAAGGGCCGCGATCTGCAGACCCATCCGCAGGCGGCGCTGCTGTTCTTGTGGCGCAGCCTGCGCGAAGCCGGCATCCAGGTGCGTATCGAAGGCGGTGTACAGCTGGTCAGCGCGGACGAATCGGACGCGTATTTCGCCTCGCGCCCGCGCATGAGCCAGATCGGCGCGTGGGCGTCGCTGCAATCGCAGACGCTGGGCTCGCGCGAGGAGTTCGATGCGGCGATCGCCAAGGTCGAAGCGACTTTCGAAGGCCGCGAGGTGCCGCGTCCGGACGGCTGGGGCGGCTTCCGGGTGGTGCCGCAGGCGTTCGAGTTCTGGTACGGCGCCAAGTTCCGGCTACACGAGCGCTGGCGCTACGAGGCCGATGCGGCCAGCCGGTGGACCAAACGCATGCTGTATCCGTGAGTGCGCAGGCCGGGTGGCGGGTGCGCGCGGCGGTCGGTGCCGATGCGCGGGCCTTGCGCCTGGCCTTGTGGCCGGATGCCGACGATGACGCGGACCAACTGCAGGCGGCGCTCGTGCGCTCGGACGCCAGTCATCTGCTGGCAGTAGACGACGCGGATGCGGCACCGGAGTTTGCCGAGCTATCGGTGCGCCACGACTACGTCAATGGCACCGAAAGCACCCCGGTTGGCTTTCTGGAACGGGGGGTAGGTGGTTCCGGCCTGGCGCGGCCGCGGACTCGGTCGTGCGCTGGTGGCAGCGGCGGCCCAGTGGACCCGGGAGCGGGGCTGCGCGGAGCTGGCCTCCGATGCGCGGCTGGAAGACAGCGACGCGCAGGCGGCGCATGCGGCGTGCGGTTTCGAGCCAACTGAACGGGGGGCTGCTTCCGCCTGCAGCTTGCCTGACCAGCGGACTTGCGGCCCTTTCTGCCGGTCGCAGACAGTCTGTAGTATGTCCGCCCATTGCACGCTCTTGCTGCATCACATCGCCCCATGACCGAAGGACAGGACATCCTATGACGCAGTACACCACTGTCGAATTGCACGGCCTGCTGGCCGAGCGCTACCGCGGCGAGCCGATCGAGGTCGAACTGATCGACGGGCTGGAGCCGGCCATCAACCTCACCCTGGCCGACCACGGCGACATGCAGATCCAGGTTGCCGCCTCCGGCTCGCAGGTGTTCGTTTCCACGCTGCTGGCCAACGCCGACCAGGTCAACGACCGCGCAGCGTTCAACGATGCCTGCCTGCGGCTCAATCCGCTCAACCCGTTGTCCAACCTGGGCCTGGTCCAGGTCGATGGCAAGGATAGCTATGTGGTCTTCGGCGAGCTGTCGGCGTCGTCCACGCTCGACCAGATCGACGAGGAAATCCAGACCCTGGCGGCCAATACGCTGGATGCCGCCGAATCTCTCAAGCCGTTCTTTTCCTAAAGGCGTGTTGTCATGAGTATTTTTTCCAAACTGATCACGCTGCTGCGTGGTACTGCACACGAAACCGGCCAGAAAGCGGTCGACGCCAATGCGTTGCGCATCCTGGACCAGGAAATGCGCGATGCCGGCGCCCAGCTGACGCGCTCGCGCGAAGAGCTGACCAAACTGATGGCGCAGAGCAAGCTGGCGCAGCAGAAGATCGACGCACGTGCCGGCAAGATGGCCGAATACACCCGCTACATCGAAGGCGCATTGGCGAAGAACGACGAGGCACTGGCGCACGACGTGGCGGTCAAGCTGGCCGCGCTGGAAAGCGAAGACGCCGGCGACAAGGCCTCCAAGACAGCGCTGGACCAATCGGTGGTGACGCTCAAGGCCACCATCCAGAAGACCGAAAACCAGCTGCGCGGCATGCGCCAGCAGATCGATACCGTCAAGGCGACCGATGCGGTGCAGAAGGCGCAGGCCGCCATCGCTGCGCGGCATTCCGGTGCCAGCAGCAAGATGGGCTCGGCACTGGAATCGCTGGAGCGCATCAAGGCGCGCCAGGCCGAAACCTCCGCCCGCATCGAATCGGCCGAAGAGCTCGAATCGTCCACCGGCGATGGCGATCTGAATCGACGTCTGGCCGCAGCCGGCCTGATGGAAGGCGAATCCAATGCGGCCGCGGTGCTGGCACGCTTCAAGAAGCCGGCCGCCCAACTCGGCCACGACACCGCCAGCGGGACCGCGCCGTTGATCGGGCAGGTGCGCGATGTGCAGCAGGTTCCCCGCAGCGACAGCTGACCCGTAACGCCACGGCACAGGACGCGCCATGATCATTGTTGGAAAGCTGTTCCGGGTCTTGCGGCGCCACGTGCGCCGCGTCAGTTGGGGCATGGTGGCGCTGGCGCTGCTGGCCCACATGGGCCTGAGCTGGGCGTTGCTGTGGCTGGCCGGCGAGCACAAGCTCGTCGGTCTGGACGCGTTTCCGTATTACTACATGACTACCGCCACCACCATCGGCTATGGCGACCTGTCGCCGGGCTCGGTGCCCGGGCGCTATATCGCCGCGTTTGTGTTGATGCCGGGCGCAGTGGCGTTGTTCGCCACGGTGCTGGCCAAGACCAGCGGCGTCCTCATCACGTTTTGGAGGCGCCATTCCATGGGCAAGATGGCCTACGCCGATTTGACCGGGCACACCATTCTGATCGGCTGGCAGGGCACTGCCTCCACGCGCTTGCTGGAGCTGCTGCTATCGGACACCGCCACCGACGACGAAGGCGTGGTGCTGATCGCCGAAGGCGTCGCTGAAAACCCGATGCCCGACCATATGCGCTTTGTCGCCGCCGAGTCGTACACGCATACCGAGGTGTATCTGCGCGCCGGCATTGCGGGCGCGGCGCGGGTGATCGTCAACCCACCGTCCGACGACCAGACCCTGGCGGCGGTGTTCGCGTTGATGGCGCATGCGCCGCGCGCGCATGTGGTGGCGCACTTCGACTCGGCCAGCGCCGCGCGCCTGGTCAATCACCATTACCCGGCCATCGAGTGCACGCGCCCGATGACCGCCGAAATCCTGGCCCGCGCCGCGCAGGACCCGGGCAGTGCCGCCATCACCGCCGAGTTGTTGTCGGTGGACGATGGCCCCACCCAGTTCAGTCTTGCCGTGCCTGCGGAGGTGGATGCGCTGGATTACAGCCGGCTCGCCGCCGATTTCAGCCAGCGCGGTGCCTTGCTGCTGGGCCTGCGTGCGCCCGATGGCGCGTTGCGCTTGAATCCGTCAGCACGCACCGCTGTCGCCGGCGGTGCCATGCTGTATTACCTGGCCGAACAGCGGGTGCCTGCGCAGGCGATTGCGTGGCAGGCATTGCGTGCTTCGGCCGCCCCCATTCCTGCATCGCCACAAGGTGTCTGACGATGAGTTTTTTCAGCAAGTTGTTCGGCCAACCGCAACCGCCACCGTTGCCCAGCTCCGGCACCGGCGCCATCGGGCACGCACTGCCGTTGGGCTTGCGCGTGGGGGGGCAGGTGGCCATCGATACCACGCTGTACCGCATGGCGCCGGATGCCATGACCGCCGAGTTGCCGGGCGGCAATCAGGGCATCCCGTGCTATGGCCACGTCAATCTGGGCGATGGCTATTCGCTGCACCGGTTCTATCTGGACGACGATGCGTTTTTGCAGGTCACCACCGTGGGCGGCGATCTGGAGGCGATGAAGGCGTTCGTGTATTGCGAGACGGTGAACCCGCCGAGCAAGCAGGCGTTTCAGGAGTTCGTGATGCAGCACCCGCACCTGGGCGCGGCGCAGATCGAGTACGCCGGCAAACGCTGGGAGCGCGCCACCCAATCCACCGACGACAGTGCGCGTATCCCGCCGATCGCCTACGACGAGGTGCTGTACCGCTATCAGCCGCCGCGCCGCGATGGCGACCTGACCCATTACGCCATGCTCTACAGCCGCGACGTGCCGGAGCTGCAGCGCGAAGAATTCTTGCTGGTGACCGGCGAGGATTCCGGCCCCAACGAATTCTGCGTGACCTACGCAGTCGGTATCGACGTCACCGTCGCCGATCTGGACATCACCTGAGCGCGCGCTCGCCCTTCACTCAACCGGTCCTGTCATGAATCCGATCAATCTGCAGAGTTTTCTCGCGTTTCTTTCCTACTTCGGTACCGGCCTGGGCGTGTTGATCGTCGCGGTGGTGCTGGTGACCCTGGTCACCCCGCACAAGGATTTCACCTTGCTGCGGCAAGGCAATGTGGCCGCCGCCACCGCACTGGCCGGCAACCTCATTGGGGTGGCGCTGCCGCTGCATTCGGCCATCACCCATTCGGTGAGTCTGATCGATGCCTTGATCTGGGGCGTGGTCGCCTGCGGCATCCAGGTGGTGGCGTATCTGCTGGCCAACCTGGTGGCCGGGCGCATCTCGCGGCAGATCACCGACAACGTCGCCGCCGCCGGTATTTTTTCTGCCGGCGTGTCGATTGCGGTTGGCCTGATCAACGCCGCAGCGATCACGCCGTAACGGAGCCTGCGCCATGAAGCGATCACGCAATCTCAAGCTCACCCTGATGGCGGCATTGCCGGCCGCGCTGGTCACCGGCTGCGGCTCGGAGCCAGAAACCGGCGTGGTGCTGCAGTCGGCTTCCGACTGCTACCAGGTCAAGCAGGAACAGAACGACATCCAGCAATGCCTCAAGGCCTACGACGAGGCGGTGGCCAAGCACCAGCAGGCCGCGCCGCGTTTCAACACCCGCTACGAGTGCGACGAACAGTTCGGTAGCTGCACTGCGGTGCAGAACCAGGGCCAGCAGAGCTGGATTCCGCCGATGGGCGGTTTTTTGCTGGGTTACGCGCTGGGCAACATGACCGGCGGTGGCGGCTATCGCTATGGCGGTTCGATTCCGTTGTATCGCGATTACCGCAGCGGCGGTTATTACAAGCCCAATGGCGATCTGGCCAGC
Source organism: Xanthomonas sp. NCPPB 4467 (assembly GCF_041475665.2). Classification (NCBI taxonomy): domain Bacteria; kingdom Pseudomonadati; phylum Pseudomonadota; class Gammaproteobacteria; order Lysobacterales; family Lysobacteraceae; genus Xanthomonas; species Xanthomonas sp. NCPPB 4467. The sequence goes on from NZ_CM191260.1 coordinate 1,802,625, forward strand.
AATCGCATCGGCACCGTACGCGGGCGTAGCGGCGCGATCGACATGCCGACGCGCGCGATCACCGTGTCGCGCTCGGGCTTTGGCTCCAGCGCGGCGGCACGCAGCTCGTTCGGCAGCGGCGGGCGCAGTTCCGGGTTCGGCGGCTGACATGCAACGTATCGCAGTTGCCGAACGCCCGGATTGGCGCGCGCAGGCCGAGTCGCTCGGCTTCCATTTCCACACCATCGACGGCGAGCCGTATTGGGACGAGCGCGCCTATTACGCGTTTTCGTTGCGGCAGATCGAAGACGACATCGAAGCACCCACCCAAGACCTGCACGACATGGCGATGCAGCTGGTGGACGAAGTGGTCGGCTCCGAGGCGCTGCTGACCAAGCTGGCCATCCCGCCGTTTTACTGGGACTGGATCGCCAGCTCCTGGAAGAACCGCGACCCGCATCTGTATGGCCGCATGGACCTGGCGTACTCCGGCAACGGCCCGGCCAAGTTGTACGAGCTCAATTACGACACGCCCACCTCGCTGTATGAGGCTGCGTATTTCCAGTGGTTGTGGCTGGAGCAGCAGATCGCCGCCGGCGTGCTGCCCGCCGGCACCGATCAATACAACCTGATCCAGGATCTGTTGTGCGAAACGCTGGGCGCGCTGGCGGTGGATGGCGCGTTGGGTGCGCAGATGCATTTTTCGGCGGTGCGCGACTCGCTGGAAGACCGCGCCACCGTGCGTTATCTGCGCGATTGCGCGCATCAGGTCGGCATTGCGACCGAAGAAGTCGCCATCGAAGACATCGGCCTGAGCGCCGAAGGCTGGTTCACCGATGACCAGGACCGCGTGATCCAGACCTTGTTCAAGCTGTATCCGCTGGAATTCATGATGGAAGAGCGCTTCGGCCCGGCGTTGATCGCCAACCGCGTGCGCCTGATCGAACCGGCATGGAAATCGGTATTGAGCAACAAGGGCATCCTGCCGCTGCTGTGGGAACGCCATGAAGGGCATCCCAATCTGCTGGCAGCGCGCTTTGCGCAGGCCGGCGAGGTACCCGCCGCCGGTTGGGTACGCAAACCGCTGCTCTCGCGCGAAGGCGCCAACATCGCGCTGGTCACTGCGCAAGGCGAGGCCGCACACACCGATGGCCCGTATGTGGACGGCCCGGCGATCCTGCAGGCGCACCACCCGCTGCCGGTCTTCGATGGCCGCCATGCGCTGGTGGGCAGTTGGGTGGTGGCCGATCGCCCTGCCGGGTTGGGCATGCGCGACGACGATGGCCCGATTACCCGCGACACCTCGCGCTTCGTGCCGCATGTGATCGTGGACTGATTTCAACGCGTCGGCGCGTTGCAGATAGGCGATGTGGTCGTACCGACGATGCGCATCACGCGTGTCCAGGCAACTGCGGCATTTGCGTTGCATACGCCGCAGTTGCGCGCAAGCCCTGCGCGCTGTGCGACGCAGCGCAGGTTTTCCACACCCCCTGTGGATGGAACTTGCACAAGGCTGTGGACAACTGCGTGCAGGCCCCGGCCCGCAACGCTGTCAAGATGGGTGGCGAAAAAATGACCAATCGCTCGCGGTGGGCGATCAGGAGCGTTTTGCGCAGCGATCTCGGCAGGGTCGGCAAAGTCCTTGATCGGCTCTGCGTCGCGATGTCACTGCGGATGCAGTCGGCCAACCGGGCATGATCGTTTGCGCAAGGCCTGCCCGATGCACGACGTATCCGCGTCGATCCGATGCGCATGCGGCATCGGCCTATCTCGGCACCACGACTCACCGCGCCAACCACGCAGCCCTCGTCACACCCGCCGCGCCACAAAAAAGCCCGCCATCGCCAGCAACCAGGCCAGCGCGAACACGCTCAGGTAGGCCGCCCATGGTGCCGACGCCAAGAGCGCGGCGAAGAGCGCGCCTGCCAGTGCCAGCATGCCGGCAACGGCAATCGCTTCGCTCAGCTGCATCGCAGAGCTGTTGGCGCCTTGCTGCGCCGGTGGCGACAAGGCCAGCGTCAGCACCGACAGGCTGGGATACACCAGGCCCATGCCCAGGCCGGTCAGCGCCCAGCCGGCGACTGCCAGCGGCACCGGAATCGCCGGCCACACCGCGCCTGCGCCGATCACGATGCCCAGCGTCATCAGCAGCGCGCCGGTCTTGAGCAGGCGCGGCCGCGACCAACCTGCGCGGCTGTGGCCCTGGTACCACGAACCGCTGAACCAGCCGAGCGCGCCCACGCTCAGTGCCACGCCCGCCAGCAGTGGCGTGAGCCCGCGTTCGCGCGACAGCAGCAACGGCAAGAACGCCTCGAACCCGAAGAACGCCGCCGCGGCAATGCCGCGCAGCGCGATCACGCTGGGCAACCCGCGCGCCAGCCGCAGCGTGCCGGCCGGCAACAGCTGCCACGCGCAATACACCGTGAGCATCAGCGGCGGCAGCATCGCGCCCAGCGCAGTCATGCCGTGCAACTGACCGCCCAGATACACGCCCAGTACGCCCAATGCCGCGCCGATGGCCCAGCCCAGCGACGCAGTCGGCGCGGCCGGATCCGCATTGGTCCAGCTCCGCCCGCGCAATGCCGGCCACAGCATCAGTCCGGCCGGGATCGCCAGCAGCGGCACCGACAGAAACACCCAACGCCAGCCCACGTGCTGCACGATCAACCCGCTGATGCTCGGCCCGATCAACGACGGCACCACCCAGCCGGCGGAGAATGCCGCAAACACGCGTGGCCGCAACGCTTCCGGATACAGCCGCCCGACAATCACGTACAACGCCACCGAATACGCGCCGGCGCCCAGGCCCTGCAACAGGCGCCCGGCGATCAGCCACGGCATGCTCGGCGCCAGTCCGGCGATCAATAGCCCGATCACAAAACACAGCAGCCCGACGCCCAGCGCGCCGCCGGGGCCGCGACGGTCGCTCCAGCGCCCGGCGGCGGTCATGCCCACCACGCTGGTGGCCAGGGTGCCGCCGAAGGCCAGCGCATACAGGGGCAAGCCGTTCAACTCGCGCGCCACGGTGGGCATGGCGGCGGCCACCGCCAGCGACTCGAAGGCATTGAGCGATACCAGCGCGACCATGCCGAGTGTGGCGGCGCGATACGGCGCTGCCAGGATCGAGGTGGGGTGCGCGGGGTGGGGCGGTGTGGCGGGCAGGGCGGTATCGTTGGGCATCGAACATCCAGAGCGAGTGAGCAGGGGCGTGACCGTGGCGCTTGCGTCGGTCATGGCCGCGCAGCATCCTGCCTCAACCAAGGTTGAGGTCAAGGCAATGCAGCGTGAGTTGTCGGTGGGCGAAGTGGCCAAGCGCAGTGGCGTGGCGGTGTCGGCATTGCATTTCTATGAGCGCAAAGGCCTGATCCGCAGCCTGCGTACTGCAGGCAACCAACGGCGTTACGCGCGCGATGTGTTGCGGCGCATCGCGGTGATTCGTGTCGCGCAACGGCTCGGGGTGCCCTTGCAGCAGGTGCTGGATGCGTTCTCGGTATTGCCGGATCAGCGCACGCCCACGCGCGCGGAATGGGCGCGCATGTCCGCGCGCTGGCGCGGGCAGCTGGATGCGCGCATCAGCGAACTGCAGGCCTTGCGCGACCAGCTCACCGATTGCATCGGCTGCGGCTGCCTGTCGTTGCAGCGCTGCCGCTTGAGCAATCCGGACGACGCACTCGGCGCGGACGGTGAGGGGGCTTTGCGACTGGGCAGCTTGATTCCGGAATAAGAGCGGCTACCAAAACGTAGCGAGCGGGCGCCTGGCGGTGAGTCTGGTGTTGTCGGCCGTGTCTTGGTGGATGCGGTCAGAAGTCCAGGTCAAACGCTGAGTGGATCGAATGCGCGGTGCCCTCGTCGCTCGCGGGTCACGCCGTGAACCCGTCCATGCCGCCACACGGCCCCGCAAGCGGCGAGGACACCGCACCAGAGAGTTTGCTGGCTGCTTTACTCAACGCCATGCATCCCGACCATCCCGACTGGTCCTTGCCCGCCCACCCTTGCGGGACCTTACGCGGCATGGATGCCGCGTAAGCGCTTAAACGGACGTACTTGCAGCGTGTCCCGCGATGGTAGGTGGGCAAGGGCCCTGCAACCAAGAGCAGCTAACAAAACGACTGTGCTCACCGCCAGGCGGGCGCGGCCGGTGCTCGGAATCGGCATGTACCCCTCGTACACTCAGGTTCTGAGCGCGCCGTCCACACCCACCTGACGACTACGCGCTACGTTTTGTTAGCCACTCTAAGCCGCAGATCAGCCGCTCTGCGATAGGCAGGCGTGGGTTGGTTTTGGTAGCGGTTCTCAGCATCACCGGCATGGCCGTCGCACAGATCGTCGAGCGGAGCGCTGCTGCTGCGGAATCGTGCAGCGCCATCCGGGACCAATGGCATTCCCGCGCGCGGCGCGCCGCGCCTTAGGATGGAAGCCCCCCACGCCGCAGGATTTCGCATGACCCCCACCGTGCGCCGATCGCTTACCGTTGCATTGTCACTGGCATGCGTTGCCGCGCCCGCACTTGCCGCTCCCGCACCAGCCAGTTCCGCAACCGCAGTACCCGCACCGGCCAGCCCTTTCGATCCACTGGCCTTGTTCGCACCGTTGCACTTGCCCGATGCACCCAATGCCTACCGCAGTGGCAGTGGCGTGCCCGGGCCGTTGTTCTGGCAGAACCGTGCCGACTACCAGCTCGACGCGCGCATCGATCCGGCCAGCCACACGCTCAGCGGCACCGCCGCCATCCATTACACCAACCACAGCCCGGACACGCTGGACGTGCTGTGGCTGCAGCTGGACCAGAACATGTACCGCGCCGACGCGCGCGCGGCGGCCAGCCGTCCATCGCGGCGCACCCAGTTCACCGAGGGCATGCAGATCGCCAGCGTGGAGATCGAGCGCGATGGCCGCCGCCAGCCCGTGCACTTCGTGGTGGACGACACCCGCATGCGGGTGGATCTGCCGCAGCCGCTGGCCGGGCAGGGCAAGGCGCTGACGCTGCAGATCCGTTACCGCTACCGCATTCCCGGCACCTGGGGCGGGCGCACCGCCTACAGCGCCAGCAAGCAGGGCGAGATCTACGAAATTGCGCAGTGGTACCCGCGCATGGCCGTGTACGACGATCTGCGCGGCTGGGACACGCAACCGTATCTGGGCTCGGAGTTCTATCTGGAGTACGGCGACTTCGATTACGCGGTGACCGTGCCGGATGGATTTCTGGTGGCCGGCTCCGGTGCGTTGACCAACCCGGCCGAGGTGCTCAGCCGCGCCGAGCAGCAACGTCTGCAACAGGCGCGCGACAGCGACCGCACGGTGCTGATCCGCACGCCTGCAGAGGTCGCCGCACGCGCAGCGGCGCCGGCAGGCAACGGCACGCGCACCTGGCGCTTCCATATGGAGCACACGCGCGATGTCGCGTTTGCCGCATCGCCTGCGTTCGTCTGGGATGCCGCACGCATCAACCTGCCGGGCGGCAAGCAGTCGCTGGCGATGTCGGTGTACCCGGTGGAAGGTGTGGGCGCGGATAAATGGAACCGCTCCACCGAATACGTTAAAGGTGCGATCGAACATTTTGCCCAGTGGTATGCGTACCCGTGGCCGGCTGCGATCAACCTGGGCGGCTATGGCGCGGGTATGGAGTATCCGGGCATCGTCTTCGATGGCTTCGAAGACGGCGGCAAGGACCTGTTCTGGATCACTGCCCACGAGATCGGCCACACCTGGTTCCCGATGATCGTCGGCTCCAACGAACGCCGCCATGCCTTCATGGACGAAGGCTTCAATACCTTCATCGATGTGTACGCATCGGATGCTTTCAACAAGGGCGAATACGCGCCCAAGCGCGACTCGGAATATGCGCCCAAGGGCGGAAACCCGGTCGATGAAATCCTGCCGTTGCTGGCGGACCGCACGGCACCCACCTTGATGGATATCGCCGATGCCACCAGCGAAACCTACCGTCATCCGCTGACCTATTTCAAAGGCGCGTTGGGGTTGGTGTTGCTGCGCGAGCAGATTCTGGGGCCGGAGCGCTTCGATCCGGCATTTCGCAAATACATCGCCACCTGGGCTTACAAACATCCCACGCCTTCGGATTTTTTCCGGTTGATGGAAAGCGAAAGCGGTGAAGACCTGAGCTGGTGGTGGCGCGGCTGGTATTTCAATAACTGGCAGCTGGACATGGGTATCGCCCGCGCGCAGTACGTCGATCACGACCCGGCCAAGGGGCTGCAGCTCACTCTGCGTAGCCGGCAGAAGCTGGTGATGCCGGTCACCGTGCGCGTGGATCTGGCCGACGGCAGCCACCTGGACCGTCGCGTGCCGGTGGAGACCTGGCTGCAGAACACCGCCCCGACGTTGACGCTGCCCACCACGCAGAAAGTGCTGCACGTGACTCTGGACCCGGATCATGCGCTGCCGGATGCCGACCGCAGCGACGATCGCGTGGATGTGATCGGCTGACCGTCGCCAGCGCGCGCGGGCTGACGATCCCGCTGACCGATGCGCGCACTTGACGCGCGCGGCAACCGCGCTACACGGCGCAATCGATTGCGAAGATTGCGCCGTTTTTTCTTTATGCATCCGTCAACGCTGCACTGATGTCCAGCGCCACACCATCGGTCGCCATCACTGCATGGCCATCGTGTGCATCGCGCATTTGACGCAATCACGTTGTCGTCGATGCGCCGTTTGCGCAGTCGCCTTGCGCGACGCTGTTGCGGCAGTTTGATTGTGCAAGTTTCGCTGCGCCTGCTGCCGGTTTTTGCGCAATCCGATGATAACGCTTACAGCCGCACTGCCATTGAAGACTGCATGCGGGCTCAAGCGGCTGCCGTATCGGCTGTAACAGTGCGTGCCCATCACTATGCTGCAACGCACGGTGACAAGCCCTTTCTCGCCTGACTAGGCTGCGTGGCGTGTTAGCGCTATCACTGGCCGGCACGCCGTGCATGGCATGCGTTGCGCAGCTGTCACCGACACCACCTGTGTCGGCGCTGTCAGCCGCAGGCATGCAACGCACAACGCAGGCCGCGGATCGAAGGGGCGATCGGTGGCATGCGCGCTAGGGGACCTTATTCACAGCAGTGCTGTTCCATCGCCTACCGGGCGGTGGTCATGACTTCGCCGTGTCGCATGCCGCGACATCGGCCGTAGGCGGTTGGACTCCACTCCCGAGGACATATCGATGCGTCGTACGTTGAACAGCTTCAAGTCGAAGGCCATGTTCACCTTCGTTGGCGGCCTGTTGGTCATCAATCCCGCGTTTGCGCAGGACGTCGCGCCGCCGACACCCGCGCCGCGGTCCAGCAGCGACGCCGCCACCACGCTCGATACCGTCAACGTCACCGGTATCCGCAGCAGCCTGGACCAATCGATGGGCATCAAGCGCGATGCCGCCGGTGTGGTGGATGCGATCAGCGCCGAAGATATCGGCAAGTTTCCGGACACCAACCTGGCCGAGTCGCTGCAACGCATCACCGGCATCTCGATCGAACGCCGCGATGGCGAAGGTGCGCAGGTCACCGCACGCGGCTTCGGTCCGCAATTCAATACGGTCACGCTCAATGGCCGCCTGATTCCCGGTGCCGACGCCTTCGGTGCGCCCGGGCAGACGCCGATCGGTGGCGTGGATGTGGGCACGCGTGCGTTCAACTTCGCCCAGCTCGCCTCCGAAGCCATCACCGGCATCGAGGTGTTCAAGACCAGCCGCGCCACTGCGCCCAGCGGCGGTATCGGCGCCACGATCAACATCCAGACCGACAAGCCGTTCAATCACGAGGGCGTGGTGGCCAATGCCGGCGCCAAGATGGTGTCCGACCGCTCGCAGCCGTTCGGCGATTCGCTGACCCCGGAAGTGTCGGGCATCTTCAGCTACACCAACCCGGACAAGACCTTGGGTATCGGCCTGAGCGCCAGCTACCAGAAGCGTCATGGCGGTTCGGTGCAGGCCACCGAAAACACCTGGAATATCCAGCCCTGGACAGGCACGGATCCGGCCTTGCGTCCGGGCGCGGTCGTGACCAACGCACCGCAGATCGGCCAGCTCTACGGCATGCCGAACGACCTGCGTTATGCCTTCGCCGACTTCCAGCGCGAGCGCATGAACGGCCAGGCGGTGGTGCAATTCGCCCCGAGCGACAGCCTCACCCTGACCCTGGATTACACCTACTCGTCCAATGAAATCCGCGAAGAACGCGGCGAACAGGGCATCTGGCTGCAACGCGCCAACAGCTTCACCGATCTGACCTTCGATACTGGCCAGGCGGTGGCAACGCCGGTGTATCTGCGCGATGTACCCAACGGTGCCAAGGACTTCGGCATGGAGCAGCAGCGTAACGAGCAGAAGTACACGCTCGGCTCGCTCGGCTTCAATGCCGATTGGCAGGTGAGCGACCGCTTCCAATTGTCCTTCGATGCGCATAACTCGAAAACCAAGAGCATGCCCAACGACCCGACCACCGGCGGCAGTGCCACGTACTTCAGCTTCGCCGGCACCAATAACTGCGTCAACGGCCCGTCCTGTGGCGGTCAATGGGGACAGGAGCTTTCGTTCAACAATTCGTTGCCGATCGGCGCACGCACCTGGTATCCCACCGCTGCCGATTCCCTGGCCGGCACCAACGGTGTGGTCAACCCGGACTTCACCCCCGCCGAACTCGGCTCGCAGGTGCTGCGCATCTACTACCAATCGCAGGTGACCGAGATCAAAGAGGGGCGCATGGATGGCACTTTCGACTTCGACGACGGGCGCTTCCAGTTCGGTGTGAGTACGGCCAACACCACCATGAACCGGCTGACCAGCGACACCTATTCGACACTCGGCGATTGGGGCGTGGCCAATGCCGGCAACGAGCCCGGCATGCAGGCGTTGTTGCGCCCGGTGAGCATCACCGGCATGTTCAAGGACTTCAACGCCAACGGTGCGGCGCCCAATGCCTGGCGTGGCGATGCCGACCAGCTGGCCCTGTGGGGCGGTAGCCAGTATGGCGCCACCACCCGCTACAACCCGCAGTACAGCGCCGACAACCAGGTGGAAGAGAAGACCCGCGCCGCCTATGTGCAGTTGGAACTGAAGGGCGACATCTCCGGCATGACCACCAATACGCGACTGGGCTTGCGCTACGAGCGGACCGATGTGGAATCCACCTCGCAGGTGGCCACGCCCACTGCGTTGCTCTGGCAGGCCAACAACGACTTCCAGCTGCTGCGCTCCACCGAGCAGCAGCCCTTCAGCGAAAAGACCAGCTACAACTACATCCTGCCCAATCTCGATTTCAGCATCGACATCACCGATCAGCTGAAAGGCCGCGCGTCGTTCGGCCAGACGATCGCGCGTGCGCCTTATAACAACCTGATCGCCGGGCCGACGCCGAATACACCGAGCGGATCGATCCTGATCAACCCTTCCACCCGTGCCTCCGGCAGCTCGCAGAACCCGACGCTGGATCCGCTGGAATCGGACAATCTCGATCTGGCGCTAGAGTGGTACTTCGCCGATGCCAGCTATGTCTCGGCCACGTTCTGGAACAAGCGCGTCAGCAATTTCATCGGCAACACGGTGTCGCGCGAATCGCTGTACGGGCTGCGAGATCCCACCTCGGGACCAGACGCGCAGTCTGCGCTGGCCTTCCTGCAAAGCGGTGCCTGCGCAGCGCAGGTTGGCGCGGCCGGTAATGACGCAGCGGCCGCCTGCTCGGCCAACGATACCTCGCTGTTCGCAGCGATGGCGCTGTTGCGCAACGCTGCGGCGACCGGTGGATTGGCCGCCTATAACGGCAGCTCTGCGCAGAGTCTTGCGCTGGAGAATGCGTACGACATCGTCGGCAATGCTTCCGACCCGCTGTATCAATTCGATGTGTCGCGGCCGGTCAATCAGGACAAGGCCAACATCCATGGCTGGGAACTGGGCGGGCAGTATTTCTTCGACAGCACTGGCTTCGGTATCTATGCCAACTACACCATCGTCGAGGGCGATGTGGGCTTCGACAACACGGTGATCGACCGCGACCAGTTCGCACTGCTCGGTTTGAGCGATACCGCCAACGTGATGCTGATGTACGAAAAGTACGGTTGGAGCGCGCGTCTGGCCTGGAACTGGCGTGACGAGTATCTGATCGCCGCCAACCAGGACGGCGCCAACCGCAATCCGTACTACGTGGAGGCCTACCAGCAATGGGACCTGAGCTTGAGCTACAGCTTCAGCAAGCAGCTGTCGGTGGGCTTTGAGGCGATCAACCTGACCGGCGAAGACGTGCGGTGGCATGGGCGGTCGGACAAGCAGATGATCCGCCTGATCGACCAGCAGCCGCGCTACACGCTGGGCGTGCGTTACGCGTTCTGAGTGAAGCGCACGGGTTGACGTTCTGACGTCAGGACGTTGCAGACGCGCAGCCGGTGTGTGCCTTGGTGCACGCCGGCTGCCGCGCAGATTGCCTCTGCGCGGTCGGCGCTTGCGATTGCGTCAGTGGGATGTGCGTGCGAGACGCTGCGGCGCCAGCCACACAGGCCGCGCGCGTCATCCGGCAGCGATATCCCAGGCGAGCGCAACAGTCGGCACAGGTGCGCTGCGTCATCGAAGCGAAACCGGCGGACGGATGACGTGTCCGCCAATCGACGCACCTTCGTCTGCCTTCCGCCAGCGCATGCTGCTCTGCCGCTTGCCGGCTTCGCACTTTTTGGCAATGCTCGCGGGCAGCAGGCGCGGCATGCCGTCGCGTGATCGATCCCCCGACCAGTGCAGTGCCCATCGCCGGCTACTGCTGGAGCCTTAGATGTCGCGATATGCAGTGCTCAACAATGTGGCGCACCACGATCTGCGCGTGATTCTGCGCTTTGGTGCCGAATTTGGCGATGCGGTGGGTTTTGTGCCGGCGTTCGTCACCGAGTACGCCGAGCTGCAACGCGAATACCCGCTGTTCTTTCGCAAGGATGCGGCCACCGGCGCCTATCAGTCGGTGGCATTGCTGGGCTTTGCGCCCGATGAAAACCTGTTTCTGCAGGACGGCCGCTGGAATGCCGGTTACCTGCCGGGCATCGTCGCCAAGGGGCCATTTTTGATCGGGTTTCAGGAGCAGCGTATCGATGGCGCGCTGGTGCAGGAGCCGGTGATTCATGTCGACCTGGAGCACCCGCGCATCAGTCGCGCCGACGGCGAGCCGGTGTTTCTGCCGCAGGGCGGGCACAGTGCGTATCTGGAGCACATCATCAGCGTGTTGCGCGGCATCCGTGACGGCATGGATGCGGTGCAGGCGATGTGCGCGGCATTCGATGCGCTGGGCCTGATTCAACCGGTGAAGCTGGATATGGTGCTCGACGATAGCCATGGCGTGCACCTGGAAGGGTTGCACAGCATCGACCGCGAGCGATTGGCTGCGCTGGATGGTGCCGCCCTGCAGCAGTTGCATCACGCCGGGTATCTGGAGGGTGCCTTCCTGATGCTGGCCTCGCAGTACAACCTGCGCCGGCTGATGGGCGAAAAACAGCGCCGGCTCCAGCACGCGCAGGCCGCTGCGGCAGCCGCAGCACACGCCTGATCGCATGCGCGCACTGTCATCGATCGCCCCGCTGCCCGAGCGCAGCGACTGCCAGCCGGATGCGGCATTGCTGGCACAGTTGTGCGCGGCTGCGCAGCCGCTGGTGCTGCGCGGGGTGGCGCGCGACTGGGCGCTGGTGCAGGCAGCGCAGCGTGGTACATCGCAGGCCATGGCACAGTTGCGCGGCATGGATACCGGCCGGGCACTGCAGTATTCGTATGGCGCTCCGGACATCGGCGGTAGGCCGTTCTATCGCGACGATTGCAGCGATCTCAACTTCGAGGTGCAGCGCGGCAGCTTGAGCGCGCTGCTGGATGCAATCGACGCGCATCTGGACGATCCGCAGCCGCCCACGTATTACCTGGCCTCGTTGCCGATCGATGCGCACCTGCCGGGTTTTGCGGCAGGCAATGCGCTGGATGTCAGCGCAGACGGCAACGCCGTGCCGCCCAGCATCTGGATCGGCAACCGGGTCATCGCCTCCTGCCATTTCGATGCGCCCAATAACGTTGCGGTGTGCGCGGTAGGCCAGCGGCGCTTCACGCTGTTTGCGCCCGAGCAGGTGGCCAATCTGTATCCGGGCCCGCTGGAGCCCACGCCGGGCGGGCAGGTGGTGAGCATGGTGGATGTGACCAATCCGGATCTTGCGCGCTATCCGCGCATGGCCGATGCGTTGTCGCAGGCACGCACGGCGGTGCTGGAGCCGGGTGATGCGATTTTCATCCCCAGCATGTGGTGGCACCACGTGCAGTCGCTGCAACCGTTCAATGTCCTGGTCAATTATTGGTGGAGCACGGCGCCTGCGCAGCTGCCTGCACCGATGCAGGCGCTGTATCACGCGCTGTGGGCCATCCGCGACCGCCCGGCGTCGGAAAAGGCCGCCTGGCGTGCGTTGTTCGATTACTACGTGTTCGGCCCTGCCGAGCGTGCCGGCGAACATCTGCCCGAGCACGCGCGCCAGGTGCTGGGCCCGATCGACCCCACACTCGCGCGCCAGCTGCGCGCCATGCTGATCGGCAAGCTCAATCGCTGATCGCCTCCATCGTGTTGTGCTCCCACTGACAGGAAAACGCCGTGCACCAGGCCAGGATTCGCAAGGTTGTCATCGCCGGGGGCGGCACCGCCGGCTGGATCGCGGCCTGTGCGTTGTCGCATCAATTTCGCGATTTGTTGGACATCACCCTGGTCGAGTCCGATCAGATCGCCACCGTGGGGGTGGGCGAATCCACGGTGCCGCCCATCCGCACCTTCCATCGGTTTTTGCAGATCGACGAACAGGAGTTTCTGCGTGCGGTCGCCGGCACCTTCAAGCTGTCGATCTCGTTCGAGCATTGGCGCCGGCAGGGCGAGCGCTATATCCACCCCTTCGGCATTACCGGCCAGAGCACGCTGGTGTGCGCGTTCCATCATCTGTGGCTGGAAAGTCAGCGCCGCGGCATGCCCGGCGCGTTCGGCGATTACTGCCTGGAAACCGTGGCCTCGCGGCTGGACCGCTTCGCGTTGCCACGCGAGCCGGCCGTCAACTATGCCTACCACCTGGACGCGGCGTTGTACGCGCGGTTTCTGCGCACGCGCAGCGAAGCGTACGGGGTCACGCGTGTCGAGGGCAAGATCCAGCAGGTGACGTTGCAGCCGGATAGCGGCGATGTGGCCGCGCTGGTGCTGGAGGACGGGCAGGTGATCGAAGGCGACCTGTTCATCGATTGCACGGGCTTCCGCGGTCTGTTGATCGAGCAGACGCTGCACACCGGCTACGAAGACTGGAGCCACTGGCTGCCGTGCGACCGCGCGGTGGCGGTGCAGACCGAAGCAGTAGGGCCGCCGGTGCCGTATACGCGCGCCATCGCACATGAGGCGGGCTGGCGCTGGCATATTCCGTTGCAGCATCGCGTTGGCAACGGGCTGGTGTTTTCCAGCCAGCACATGTCCGATGACGAGGCGCACGCCAAGCTGCTGCGCGACACGGCCGCAACCCCGGTCAAGGAGCCGTGGCTGGTGCCGTTCCGCACCGGGCGACGGCTCAAGGCCTGGAACAAGAATGTGGTCTCGCTCGGCCTGGCCAGCGGCTTTATCGAGCCGTTGGAATCCACCAGCATCCATCTCACCATTGCCGCGGTGGTGCGGTTGATTACGCTGTTCCCGGCCGATGGCATCGCGCCGTCGCAGGTCGATGTGTTCAACGACATCAGCCGCGCCGAGATGGAGCACGTGCGCGATTTCGTCACCTTGCACTACCACGCCACCCAGCGCGACGAGCCGCTGTGGCAGCAGTGTCGCGACATGGAACTGCCCGACTCGCTGCGCCTGCGTCTGCGTGCCTGGCGCGAGCGCGCGCATGCCTGGCAAGGCACCGATGAACTGTTTCGCGTGGACTCCTGGACGCATGTACTGCTGGGACAGGGCATCGTGCCGCTGCAGCATCATCCGCTGGCAGCGGCGTTGTCCGACACCGATCTGCGCCGCCTGCTGGATGGCATTGCGCAGCCGATCCAACGTGTGGTGGAGCAGATGCCGTCGCAGCAGGAGTTTATCGAGCGCTATTGCAAGGCTGACGAGCAGCTGTGGGGTGGGCGCAGGCGGGTGGCTATGTAAGGATATTTAGTTGCTTGTTCCCCACACCTTAAGATGCCTGCGTGCTCCAACCAAAGATCACGACATGAAGGCGATTAGGTGCACTGCGTTTCAGGAGTAACGGGAAACGTGCTGATTGATCTGGAAGCCACAATGCCTGCAAGGTGCTGGCTGCTCCGCCGAGCGGAGCAGTACTGCTGGACCATGATAGGAACGCTTGCATTTTGGGCAGGGGCTGCGCAGAAATGGTAGCGCCGTTAGTACGATAATGATGCCGCTCACCGTCGACAGAAGTACGCCGATCAGCAGTAACGCGTTGTCCTTGAATAAATGTCGGACTTGGAAAAACGCCATGCCGGCGAACATTGCGATCAGTACACCGCTGCGAGCAAGCCGCTGGTTAGAGCGCATGCGCTCCATCGACGCGCGCAGACGGCGATTTTCCTGCATTGGATCAACGGGTGGTTCCATATCTTGCGACATTATTTTGGCCTGCGAAATGCCCTGCAACGGGTAACTAAAATAATGAAATTTGACTTTTTCGATCTCTTAAATTTTGGATTTATTCTAAAGTCTGCGCAACATTGTTTTGACGCATAGTGTAGTTCCGCCGGCTACAGCCGCATCAAATCGGCGCCGACCACGATCGGCCCGGCGTAGTGCTTGCGCGCGCCTTCGCTCCACATCGCATCGGTGATGCTGGGATCGCCGCCAGGCACGAAGTGATTGAGCACCAGCATCTTGGTATTGGCCGCGGCGGCGATCCGTCCAACCTCTTCGCTGGTGGAATGGCTCTTGAGCAGATGGTCCAACAAGGTAGGGGCGTTGTCGTTGGTCTTGAGCATCTTTTCCAGCGCAGGCAGATACATCACCTCATGCACCAGGATGTCGGTGTCTCGAGCGAATGCAGCCAGCGCCGGTAGGTAGCGCGTGTCCCCGGAGAACACCACTGTGCGGTCGCGTGCCTGGAAGCGATAGGCGAACGCCGGTTTGAGCGTGTAGTGGTCCACCAGCGTGGCCGTCACCGTGACCTGATCGTTCTGCAACACGGTGCCGGCGTGGTCGAACTCGTGCACGTGGATGAGCTGCTTGAACGGCGGGCGACCTTCCTCGCGGATACGCGCCTCGATGTCGATGGCATGCATTTCGACGAACGCATCCACCATCTTGCCGATGCCCGGTGGCCCATACAGATGCACTGGCGTCTGCAAGCCACTGGCCCAGGCCAGCCACACCACAGTGAGCAGGTCGGCGTTGTGATCGGAATGATGGTGGGTCAGGAAGATATCGCGCAGCGTGGGGAGGCGGATGCCGGCCTTGGCCAGCTGTTGGGCCACACCATTGCCGCAATCGATCAGGTACGGCTGCCCGTCGATCACCAGTGCATTGGCTGCCGCCGCACGCAGCGGCGAGGGCGTTGGCCCGCCCTTGGTGCCGAGCAGCACCAGCACGCTGCCCTTGGCCGGAAAGGGTGCAGGTGCCGCACCGTCGGTCGCATGCGCCTTGCGGGCACCGGCGGCGAGTTGGCCTGTTACCAGCAATGCGCCGGCACCGAGTGCGATCTTGAGCGCACCGCGGCGGCTGCGGAGATTGGTGAAACTGGTCATCGCGGTTCCGGGATCATCGGGGGGCAGGATGTCGGCAGCGATCGAAACACGTCGCTCCGGTAAGACTCAGCGTTGTTTCGCTACAAAGTCGCGTAGCGCGGGTGAGTGATAGAACGCCATGCATTGCGCAAAGATGGTGGTGAACGGACCGCGCCGTGCTTCGTCCTTCATCGGCACCTCGCCACGGTGATAGTTCGCCGTCTGTTGCGCGACAAAGGCCTGCAATCGCCCGGTGGCGCCAGGGCTGGCATTGTCCAGCGCGTAGGTGGTGAGCAGATACGAGCGGTCGCGCAGTTGGTCGGGTTCCAGCCGGCCGCTGCGTTGGTAGTTCTGCTCCAGGCACAGCTGCAGTGCGTAGGCCTTGACGTCTTCCGCGGCGGCCGGCGTCGCCGCCATCGCGGCAGTGGAGACAGTGGACACTGCGACAAGCAGCGCAGCGGTGACAGCATGGCGACAGCGATGGGGAAACGGCATGCCGATCCTGGCGATGGAAGTGTTGGCAGTCTGCAGGATTGCCATGCGCTTTGCTCGCTTGACGTACGCTGCGCTTGGCGTGGCACCAGTGTGCGCCGCATCGCCGCATCGCCGCATCGCCGCAGCGATGGCTGCGCAGGCAGCGCAGGCAGCGCAGGCAGCGCAGGCAGCGCAGGCACCGCAGCATACGATCACATGGACTGCCGGGGATTGTGCGTGGTGGCATCTCCGCGAGGCCAGTCGGTCTCCGAAGCAGGTCGGCCCAACGTCCTGCGACGCGGCGTCATCCTGCCTGGCACCCGCACTGCCTTGGCAGCGCCGCACACGCTTGCCGCCATGCAGGCGAGTCCGCATAGTGCGGCATCATCGGAACAAGAGCGTCGCCGCTATGGATGTGCGCAACAACACGAGACGGCGTGAGCGCGGTCGCTACGCATGCCGTCTCGCAGTGCTGACGTTGCTGTTGTCGGCGCAGGCGCAGGCCTGGCATCCGCAGTATCCGCCCTGGTCGCGGCCGCCCGTTGGCTCCGAGTGCAAAGTGGACTCACTACCCGCCGTAGAAGGCAGCGTGCAGTGGGAGGGCGTGACCCATTTCCGCGATGCAAATACCGTGCTCGCCATGGACAACCGCGGCGCAGCGCCGATGTTGCAGGTGCAGGATGCAGCCGGACGCCTGCTGCTGCCACCGGTCGAATTGGGTGGCGGGCTGCTTGGTTTTCATGGCGTGGAGCGCGTGGATCTCAATGGCGACCGTCGTCCGGATTACGTGGTGACCCTGGGCAGTGGCGGCGTTGGTCTGGCCGGCGGCAATGCGTGGCGCACCGTGGTGGTGTCGCAGGGCGATCGCTACCGCGCCTTGCGTGTGCCCACGCACGAACCCACACCCGATGATTACCGGCGCGTGCCACGCAGTAGCGCTTGCGCGTTGCTGCAGCTGTCGGTAATCACCGCCAACCCGGCTGCAACCCGCGACCGTCGCTGGCATACGTTCTGGGTGTACCGGTTGATGCGTTTTCAGGGCGCTCGCGCGATCGAAACGAACCGTGCTTTCCCGGGTCTGCCGAACTGGATTCTGTACACCCATCGCACCGGCAACAGCAGCGCGACCACGCTGTTGAACGATCTCAGCAAGCAACAGTTGTGGAACGACCCATCGCGTGAGCGCATCACCGCGTTGCCGTAACTGCGCCAGACAAAACGCCTCATACATCGATCATGCAGGCGGCTGTGCGGAGCACTGCTTCGCGTCCAGCAGCGGCTCACAAAGCGTGGCGATCAGTCGTCCGGCGCGTGTGGACGGCGCTCAGGAAACGGAGTCTACAAGTGGTCCATGAGAATGTTGGGAACCGGCCATGCCCGCCCGACGGGTGCGCAGTAGACCAATCGGTCGCTCAAGGTCGAAACGCGCCAACCCGTGTCCTGCAAACGCGTGGCAGGCGATCTAACGCCTGCCACGCCTTGCTCGATAACGCCTGGACGCTTACTGCCCGAAGAACGTCGAGATCGACGAATACACGTCGGAGAAGCGCGAGTAGTAATCCGGATCGGTCTGCGCCGTGCAATACGAATAGCCGCCATACAGGCCGCCGCGCAGTTGATACGCACCGCCACTGGCGATGGTGAACAACCCCGAGCCGGACGAACCGCCTTCGGTGACGCCATCGTTCCAGACCACGCGGTACAGCGGCGTCTTGCCGTCGATGGAGGTGTTAAGGCCATTGACCGTGCCCAGCGAGTATTTCTTGACGTCACCTGCGGGGTGATGGATGCCAACGATCGAAGTGCTGGTGGCACCGATCGCCGCGCTGTTCCAGGCGGCATAGAACGCGCCGCTCGGCGGTGCGGTCTTCAGTTCCAGCAGCGCGGTGTCGCGCGTGGTATTGGCATGGCGCAGGAATGCGCCGCCGCTGAGCGTGGTCGCCTGCGCGCTGGCCGTGTTGCCATTGCAGCTAGCCGCGTCGTAGAACCAGTACGTCTGCAAGGTATTGGCCACCGTCTGCGTGCTGATGCAGTGCGCCGCAGTCCAGAACAGATTGCGCTTGGGCGTGTTGGTGTTGTTGAGCAGGGTGCCCGTGCACAGGAACGAGCCCTGGCTGGTGGTGAACACCATGCGTGCCACCGCCTTCGCGGCGCTGGTGAAGCCGGCGGTGGGATTGGCGCGGCAGACGATGTCGTTCTGGCAGGAATCGCTCTCGCCGATGGCAATGGTCATCATGTCGCGCGGGCTGGCGGTGGGGCTGATATCCAGATGCGACAGCTGCGGAACGCTGAGGCTGAAGTTCTCCGGGTACAGGCCTGCCGGCAGCGACAGCTCGACCAGCAGGTTTTCGCCGCTCACTGTCGGTGACCAGCCGATGGCATCGCCGGTGCCGACGAAGCTGGCGCCGGATTGTTCGAACACGCGGCCGTCGTCGCCGGCAAAACGCAGCGTCACCCTGGACGGGTCGCCCGGTTTTGCGCCGGCGCCACGCAGCACCAACGCCGCACGCAACGATGCCGCCTGCGCGGAGCCCAGCTTCAAGGTCGCAACACGTGAGCCGTCGCCGGCCATCTGCCAATCGAGCTTGGCCAGGTTGACCAACGGCTGCGCCACCGCGCGCGAAAAGCCGATCTGCAGCGGCTGCCCATGCTTGACCTGCGCAATGCGGCGCTCACGCACGGCGCCGAGTTCCTTGCTGCTCGGTGCAGCCAGTTGCGCCACGCGCGTTGGCATGATGCCGCCGCGCAGGCTAGCCGACTGCAAGGTCGCCGCGCCGAGCTTGGCCGCCTGCGGCGCGCTGCTCACCGGTGCGGCATCCATCTCGGTGGGTGGCGCAGCCAGCGCAACGCCGGACACAGCAGAGAGCAGCGCGAGGTACAACGCATTCTTGCGATTCATGGGTAGTCCTTCTCGTCAGGGAACGGCAGGCTGCGGCGGGGGCCACACCCTGCGGCGCCATCGTTGGCGCGGAACGAGACTAGCGAATGTTTACAACTGAATATGTGCTGAAAATCTCGTTCAGAGATGGGCGATCAATAAAAATACAATCGCTTTTGCGCACATCGATGCGTTGCGTCGCATGTGCGATGAACATGGCAGCGTCGGCGCGCATGTACTTACGCGCACGTGCACGCGTGCGTGCACAGCGCTGTTGGGGCAGCACGTTAGGGAGACTGGCTACGGGACTCCACAGGTCGACGCAAGATACGCGCGCGACGAATGCAGCACGGCATGTGGCGTTCGAGCGGGCGGTGATGGCTGCAGCAGACGCGCGCACTGCAGCGCGCACGCAGTGCACGGTGGCAGACGCACAGTGCATGCGCTCAACGCCGTGCGCGAAGCGCTATTCCACTGCGTCGCTGGCGCGGAACTCGATGGAGCGGCCACTGAGTTTCAGGAACGCCAGCACGCATAACCCCACCACCATCCATGCGCTGCCGCCCAGCTGCGCATGCCGGTCGGCGTTGATCAACACATAGGCCAGGATCACGATGCCGATCAGCGGCACCAAGCCATGCAACACGATCCGGCCCTGGTTGCGGAAGTGCCAGAGCACGGCGAGATGCAGCAGTACGAATGCGGTCAGCGCGCCGACGTTGCACAGCGACGACAGCAGCGCAATTTGGCCGACGAATACCTCGCCCAGCACCATGCTCAACGCCGCCACCAGCAGGATGGCGCGCTGCGGCACGCCCGTGTGTGGATGGATGTAGCGCAGAAACGCCGGCAACTGGCGGTCGCGCGCCATGGCGAACAACAGCCGCGAGGTTGCCGCTTGCGCCACCAATGAATTGGCGATTGCCGCACTGATGGCTACCGTCAACGCGATGACGATCTGCAACCACGGCCCGGCAATCAGCCGGCCGATCTCGAAGAACGCATCGTTGGATGCCTGCGCGCTTGGGTAACGCTGCAGCGTCGGTTGCAGCAACGCGGCCAGCCAGGTCTGCAGCACAAACAGGCCCGCCACCAGCACCAAGGCCAGCAAGGTGGCGCGGCCTACCACGCGGTTACCGCCACGCGCTTCTTCCGACAGCGTGGAGATCGCATCGAAGCCCAGAAACGACACCACCGCCACCGACAGTGCGCTGAAGATCAGCTGCGGCGAAAACGCCTGCGGGTTGTAGAACGGGCGCAGGTTCCAGTGCGCACCGTTGACGCCGCGCTGGATCGCCAGCGTTGCCAGCACCACGAACACCGCCAGCACCACCAGCTGCGCAGACAAGAAGAACCGATTCGCCCGCGCCGTCGTTTCGATGCCGCGCAGATTGACCACGGTATTGAGCACCACGAAGAACGCGATCCATGCCGGCTGCGGCACCGCCGGCAACACGTTGTGCATGGCATTGGCGCCAACCACGTAGAGCAGGGTGGGTACCAGCAGGTAATCGAGCAGGATCGCCCAACCGGCCAGAAAACCCATGCCGCTGCTTAATCCACGGCCGACGTACGCATACACCGAGCCGGCCACCGGAAACACCTGCGACATCTGCTGATAGCTCAAGGCGGTGAACAGCATCGCCACGAAGCCGACCAGATACACCAGCGGCACCATCCCCGCGCTGATGTCGAACACCCCGCCGAAGATCGAGAACGGCGCGGTCGGCACCATGAACACCAGGCCGTAGATCAGCAGATCCTTCAGCGTGAGCTGGCGCTTGAGTTCCTGCGCGTAGCCAAAGCGTTGCAGCTCTGCCGCATCGTCGCGGCGTGGTGTCTCGGTCATGCAAGTGTCCGTTGTAAGGAAGGCAGGTTCAGCGCAGGCGCGCGGTCCGGAAAGCCGATGCTGCCCTGCAGCTATGTGACCGGCATTGTGACGATAATGTGGCCGGCAAGCCCATCCATTGGTAAAAGTGCTAGGTTTTCCGTGCTGGATGTCATCCAGCAGAGGCGTCAACCGCTCCGAAGGACCCCCATGTTCGACACTCTGGCCAGCCTGGGCCGCGATCTGCAGGCACTGCGTACGCTCAACGCCTGTCTGGATCGGGTGTTCGGCGACGTGTGCGTGTTGGGCTTCCAGTCGCTGGTATACGACTACGCGCCGGTGCCGCTGAGCATGGAAGGCGCGCTGATTACCCCGAGCGTGTTCATGCAGCGCAATGCGCCCGGCGATATGCAACATGTTTGGTGCGAGCACGGTTACTACCAACATGACCCCGTTCAGCAGCGTGCCACGCAACGCACCACGCCCTTCGTGTGGTCGTACCGCACCGATGGCAACCGGCCCGGGGTGGAATACGTCGGTGCGCAGCACCGCCAGGTGACGCGCTATCTGTGCGATAGCGGCATGGGTACCGGTGTCACCGTGCCGCTGCATCTGCCAGGCGGGGCGTTTGCCACGTTCAGTGGCGCGGTCGATGCGAGTGCCGCCGAAGCGCCGCGCCTGGCCGAAGCACAGCTTGCTCCGTTCTTGCTGCTTGCGCATGTGTTCCAGGCGCGCGCACAGGAACTGCTGGACCCGCAGGAGCGACGCTGCCACCACATCGCCCTGACCCGGCGCGAGCGCGAATGCCTGCAGTATTCGGCCAAGGGGCTGACCGCCAAGAGCATCGCCGCCGCGCTCAATCGGTCCACCGCCACGGTCAACCTGCATCTGAATTCGGCCGCGCGCAAACTGGGCGCGCGCAATCGTGTCGAGGCGGTGGTGCGCGGGATGCACTACCGATTGCTGGAGCCTTGAGTACGTTGCGGTGGCTGCTTGTGGCATTGAGTGCACACCGCACATCGATGCTTGGCGATCGACGCTTCCAATGGCCAGCGCTGTGTTGCGCAGGCTGAGGTAAGACGACCGACTGCTAGCAGGGCACGCGCCTGCGGCGCAGTGCGTGATGCTGAAGACCTGGTCACGCTGCGCATCGCAGCAGTTGCAGCGATGTGGTCGATAGTCGTCGACCTTGAACATCGAATTTGCGATTGGTCTGCGCAATCGTCGGTACTTCATAGGCGTTTATCCGTAGCGTGTCCAACGCGCAAGCCACCCACGCGATGGCTCCGAAACCGCTGCAAACCTGTGAGATTTGCCAGTTAACGCAGACACGGCTGCCCGCTAGGCTCGGCGTTCATCATTGCCGAGACAGGCGCAGGTCATGCAGTCCACCGAGGGGTACGTCCAATTCCGCGGCTATCGCACCTGGTACCGCATCAGCGGCGACCTGCGCAGCGATGCCTGCCCGCTGGTGGTGGTGCACGGTGGGCCCGGTTGCACTCACGACTATGTCGACAGCTTCAAGGACCTGGCCGGCAATGGCCGTGCAGTGATTCATTACGACCAGCTCGGCAATGGCCGCTCCACCCATCTTCCCAACGCGGATCCCGGGTTCTGGACGGTCGGGCTGTTTCTGGACGAGTTGCAGACGCTGATCGAGCACTTGGGCCTGTCGCAATACGCGTTGCTGGGCCAGTCGTGGGGCGGGATGCTGGCCGCCGAGCACGCGGTGCGCCGGCCCAGCGGGTTGCGTGCGTTGGTGATCGCCAATTCGCCGGCGTCGATGGGCTTGTGGCGCGCGGCAGCACTGCGTCTGCGCGCTGGCCTGCCCGAGCAGATACAGGGCGCGCTGGACCAACACGAAGCGGCCGGCACGCTGGATCACCCGGAATATCGGGCGGCCAGCCAGGTGTTTTACGCACAGCATGTGTGCCGCCTGGTGCCGTGGCCGGACGAGGTGGCGCGCACCTTCGCCGCCATCGATGCCGACCCCACCGTGTATCACGCCATGAATGGCCCAACCGAATTCCACGTGGTGGGCAGTCTGCGCAACTGGAGCATCATCGAGCGGCTGCACCGCATCATGGCGCCCACGTTGGTGCTGTCGGGCAAGTACGACGAAGCCACGCCGGAAACCGTCGAGCCGTACGCGCGCTTGATTCCGGATGCGCGGTGGCACGTGTTCGCCAATTCCAGCCATATGCCGCACGTGGAAGAACGCGCTGCCTGCATGCGTCTGGTCGGCGACTTTCTCGAGGACCACACGCCGTGGCCGGGCGGCGAGCTTGCGCATCTGTCGGGATCGATCACTCGCGCTGTGTAAAGGCGTGGCGCTACTGGTGGGTAGCTTGCCTGCTGCGTCGCGTTGTCGCTGTCGCGCGTCGACCGGTGTGCAAGCCGCGCATTCTCGCGCGAGCGTGGTGCAGTGCATCGCGCTCGCGTCCTGCCGCGTGAAAACACCGCGCCAGCGCTCGACCACACATCGGCTGCGTGAGTCGGCGATGTGCGTCACCCTGATCGTTCAAGACGTTGCCTGTGGCGCAATTGGGCATCAAGCAGGGTTTCCGCACCCACTGCGGCGTCATAGCGGTCGCAATCCACGCGCTGTCGGTCGTGCGTACTGCATGCAACACGTGGCTGCGTAAGGCCGTTATCGCCATGAGCATCGTCTGATCTGACACTGCGCAGCTTGCGCAGGCATGTCATCAGCACTTGCAGCAGCGAGGTGTATCTGCGGCAAGTGCGCGTCACTTCAGCGCTACAAGACAGGTGCGATGCATCGATGCTGCGGGGACGTCTCTCTCTGCCGCACTGCACAGCATCGAGGTGCGGTGCGCGGCATCGCACTGCAACGACAGATTGAATCAACGCGTTGCAGCAGCGCAACCGTGCAGCAGTCAACGCTGACGCAGCGACTCTCGCACGCAACCGGACCTCGTCAATCACGTATCAATTTGCACGCACGGCAGTGTCCTGTCCTGCGTGTCTCCTGCTGTCTCTTTTGCATGTCCCGCAAGGAGAACACCGTGGTGCGTCAAAGTTTCAAAGATGGATAATTGTTTTATGTTTTAAATCGCGCGAAGAATGCGGCCCCCACGCACTGCTTTGCCGACGTCCTTGCCATCACGCAGACGTCGCGCATCGCCTATCGACTTCTTTGGGAGAGGCTGCATGACCAGCAAGATGCTCCAGGGCGCACTCGCGCTCGCACTGTCCACCTGCGCTGCAAGCGCCATCGCCGGCCCGGTTGGCTACGGCGCTGCCACCACCGGCGGCGGCAACAAGACACCTATCAACGTGGCCACCTTCGAAGCGATGCAGGCTGCGATCGACAGTTATTCCGGCACTGGCGGGCTGGTGCTCAACTACACCGGCAAGTTCGACTTCGGCACCATCAAGGACGTCTGCGCGCAGTGGAAGCTGCCGGCCAAGACCGTGCAGATCAAGAACAAGAGCGATGTCACCATCAAGGGTGCCAACGGCTCGGCGGCCAACTTCGGTGTGCGCGTGGTGGGCGACGCGCATAACGTGATCATCCAGAACATGACCATCGGCCTGCTGCAAGGCGGCGAAGATGCCGATTCGATTTCGCTGGAAGGCAATTCCACTGGCGAACCGTCCAGGATCTGGGTCGACCACAACACCGTGTTCGCCTCGTTGACCAAATGCTCCGGCGCCGGCGATGCCTCGTTCGATGGCGGCATCGACATGAAGAAGGGCGTGAATCACGTCACCGTGTCCTACAACTATGTCTACAACTATCAAAAGGTCGCGCTCAACGGCTATAGCGACAGCGACACCAAGAACTCGGCCGCCCGCACCACCTACCACCACAACCGCTTCGAGAACGTGGACTCGCGCGTGCCGTTGCAGCGTCGCGGGCTGAGCCACGTCTATAACAACTACTTCAACAACGTCAGCACCTCCGGCATCAACGTGCGCATGGGCGGCGTGGCCAAGATCGAGTCCAACTACTTCGAGAACATCAAGAACCCGGTGACCTCGCGCGACAGCAGCGAGATCGGCTACTGGGACCTGATCAACAACTACGTCGGCAGCGGCATCACCTGGGGCACGCCGGATGGCAGCAAGCCCTACGCCAATGCCACCAACTGGGTCAGCTCCAAGGTGTTCCCGGAGCCGCTGGGCTATATCTACACCGTCACGCCGGCCGCGCAGGTCAAGGCCAAGGTGATCGCCACCGCAGGTGCAGGCAAGAATCTGGCCGAGTAAGCGTCGGCGTAGCGTTGCATCCACCGATCCCCGG
Source organism: Xanthomonas sp. NCPPB 4467 (assembly GCF_041475665.2). Taxonomy (NCBI): domain Bacteria; kingdom Pseudomonadati; phylum Pseudomonadota; class Gammaproteobacteria; order Lysobacterales; family Lysobacteraceae; genus Xanthomonas; species Xanthomonas sp. NCPPB 4467. The sequence continues at coordinate 1,827,727 of NZ_CM191260.1, forward strand.
CTATGCCGGGGATTTTTTATGTGCAGCGCTGTTGCAGGCAACGCTTTCTGCACGTGTCTGACGTAGCCGCGCGCCGCAGCGACATGCCGTCGGGAGGAGGGAAGGGCGATGACGACCGCGTATCGCCACACGATTGGTGGGATGGCGCCGCAGACGAGTTATCGCGGTACGAGATCACAGTGTGCACAGGCCGCCTTCGATGAGCGCGCACGCTCGGCAAGGTCGCCGCGTTGCAGCCGTGTCGTCCGACCGATCAGCGCGTCGCGTCGCCTTGGCAATGCCAGTACCGCCGTCGGCGTTGCTCCTGCGGCCAGTGTGCACTGCAGCACGACGCGCGCGCGTCGCGCACCGGCATGGCCTTGGGCAATCGCTTCGGTTGGGAGTGCCGGCTGTCGACAGCGCGGCCGCAGCTTCAGCCTGGCCTGGACGTCTTCGTCAAGAGGCGCGGTCGGCGTCACGACGCGGTATCGTGTCGCGTTACCACCTTCCCGATCCCGTCCATGTCGCTTCCGACCGATCCTGTTGCTGAGACCGCTGCGCCTGCATTGCGCCATGCCTTGAAACCGCGGCAATTGATGATGATGGGCCTGGGTACGGCGATCGGCGCCGGGTTGTTCCTGGGCTCGGGGGTGGGCATCCATGCAGCCGGCCCGGCCGTGCTGGTGTCCTACCTGATTGCCGGCGCGCTGGTGATCATCGTGATGAACGCGCTCGGCGAGATGGCCGCGGCCAAGCCTGCCAGCGGCGCCTTCTCGGTGTACGCGGCCGATGCGATGGGTCCGACCGCCGGCGCCACCGTGGGCTGGCTGTGGTGGCTGCAGATCGTGGTGGTGATCGCCGCCGAGGCGGTGGGCGCGGCCAGCCTGTTGGCCACCGTCTGGCCGGCATTGCCGGTACCGATGCTGGCGTCGATCTTCATGGCCAGCTTCACCGTGATCAACCTGCTGGGCGTGCGTAATTTTGGCGAATTCGAATTCTGGTTCGCCATCCTCAAGGTGATCGCCATCGTGATCTTCCTTTTGATCGGCTGCGCGTTGCTGGCCGGCCTGCTGCCGGGCGTGGCGTCGCCGGGGCTGTCCAATTTCACCCAGCACGGCGGGTTCGCCCCCAAGGGCCTGGCCGGAGTGGGCACAGCATTACTGGTAGTGGTGTTCGCCTTCGGCGGCACCGAGATCGTGGCGGTGGCGGCGGCCGAAACCGCCGACCCCGGGCGCAGCCTGGCGCGCACCATCCGCACCGTGGCCTGGCGCATCCTGGTGTTCTATATCGGCTCGATCAGCGTGATCGTGGCGGTGGTGCCGTGGACCAGCGCCGCGCTGAGTTCGCCGTTCGCCGCTGTTCTGGAGGTGGCGCGGATTCCCGGCGCGGCTACAGGCATCACGCTGGTGGCGGTGGTGGCGCTGTTGTCGGCGCTCAACGCCAATCTCTACGGCGCCTCGCGCATGATCTTCTCGCTGGCCCGGCGCGGTGAGGCGCCGCGCTGGCTGGGCAACACCAGCCGCCAGCAAGTGCCGCTGGTCGCGGTGATCGCCAGCGTGCTGTTCGGTTTTGCCGCGGCGGTGCTGGAATTGCTGTATCCGGGCAAGGTGCTGCCGATGCTGCTCAATATCGTGGGCGCCACCTGCCTGCTGGTGTGGACCATCTCGCTGGTGTCGCAGTTGATCCTGCGTGCGCGTGCGGACCGTGCCGGTATCGCCTTGCCGTTCCGTATGCGTGGGTATCCGGTGCTGACGCTGCTGGCGTTGGCGATCCTGGCGGTGATCTTCGTGCTGCTGGCGTCCTCGGCCGACACCCGCGCGCAATTCCTGTCGATGGTGGGGCTCACTGCCGGCATCGCGTTGATCAGCGAACTGGCACGCCGGGTACGCGCCGCGGCGTAATCGTGCCGGGTGCGTAGAACCGACGCATCGGTTTGTATCGGCAAACTGTCGACGCCTGCAGTTCATCGACCTGCAGGCGGGTATCGGCGGCAACGTCATGCCGCCGGCTCGATCCCGTCGCTGCACGCACTTGCGGTTGCCGACGGCAATGCCATGACAAGCGCGCATCCTGCGGTCAGATGACGCCAGGCAGAGGGTCGGCTGCCCATCGACGCCAATGAGCACGACGTCGCCTTGTGGATGCGCTCTCAAAAAAGCGCTGCGGCCATGGACTTGCCGGAACCGTTCCATTAGGTTTTATGCAGTCGAATCCAGCGCTTTCAGCGCGTTTTCCGGATGCCATCTTTTATGATCCAACGATCATAGGGCGCGGTGAGTCGTGCGTGTTTCAGGGTCATTGCCGGAGCGTCCATGAGTGCGGTGTCATCCCAGGAGTCTGCAGACCTGACTGTTGCGCAGACGCTGGAGGCCGTGCATGCGCTTGCCTATCCGGTCGACACGCATCTGGATTCGCTGTATCTGTCGCGGTTGGGCGGTTACGATTTTTGGAAAGGCGACTGGAAGGCGCATCGACGCTCGTTGATCCTCTGGCTGATGAACAAGACCTCGCCGAGAGGTCGCAATCAACCGCTGATGCATCATGTGAGCGGCCCGGACTTTCTCGCGGGCGGTTATGGCGGTGCCTGTTTCAGTGCCCATGCGCTCTGGGAAAACCTCATTGCCGTGCCGTTCTTCGATCCCTGGAAAAACTGGGTGGATCATCGGCGCTATGTCGAGGCGATGGTAGAAGCGAGCCGGGGACGCATGCGGTTGGCACGTAGCGCCGCCGAGCTGCGTGCGATTCGGGCCGAAGGTCTGTGTTGCGCGATCCTGTCGTTGGAGGGGGCGCATATGCTCGGTCCACGCGGCAGTCGCAGCCAGGCGTTGCGACTGGAGCGTCTGGGCACCGCCGCCGAGGAAGGGGCCGCCTACCTGACACTCAACCATTTCAGCCATACCGACATCTCGCAGGCCGGTTATGCCACGCTCAATCCGTGGCGCACGATCGAAGGGGCGGGGCTGACGCAATTCGGTCGGCAGGTCGTGGAGCGTTGCATCGCGGTCGGACTGCTGGTGGATCTGTCGCATACCTCGAGCCAGGGGGTGATCGACGCGTGCGAGATCTGCGTGCAGCGCAACGTGCCGGTCATGGCCTCGCACGCCGCATCGCGCAGCATTACCCGTGGCACCGAAACGCGGCCATCGCGTCATCTCGAGCGCGGCTTCGACGATGCGGCGATCCGCGCCATCGTGCAGACCGGTGGCTGCATCAGCGTCATTCTGGCGCCGTACTTTCTGCAACATGCGTATCTGGCCGACGGCACCCCGAATATGGATGCCGATCTGGCCTTCGTCATCGGCTACTACGAAGCCTTTGCCCGGCTGATCGCCGGCATGGGAATCGTCGAAGATCCGTGGAAGCATCTGAGTTTCGGAAGCGATTTCGATGGCGGCATCTCCAGCCTGCCGACTGGCATGCGCAGCGGCGCGGATCTGCCCCGGCTCACCCAGGCAATGCTCGATGCAGGCTGGCCTGTCCAGCGTATCGTCGATGTCTATAGCGGCAATTTCCTGCGCGTCTGGGAGCAGGTGCGGCCATAGCGGCCTGGGTGATGCGGCGACGGCATGGGAGGGCAATGCGCTGTAATCGGCTCAACGGTGCCGGTGTCGGCAGGGAGCCGGACGACCAAGAGCAGCTAACAAAACGCCTGTGCTCACCGTCAGGCAAGCGCGGCCGGCGCTCGGTGCGGCCTTTACCCTTCGTACACACCGGTTCCCCCGCGCCGCCCGCACCCACCTGACGACTGCTCGCTACGTTTTGTTCGCCGATCTAAGGGCACGGCAATCGGTTCGACGTGCGCGCATCGTCTGAACGGGCCGCACTGATCAGGGCCTAGCCGCATGCGCACCGGTGCGCCGTTTTTGCCTGGCAGCTGCGACACACTGCCGCAGATGCGACGCCATGTCGCATCGGGAACGGGTGCATCCGTCCATACCATGAGGGTGTCGCGTAGACGTCGCGATCGACCACCGCAATGTGTCTCGGCGATCGATTTGCTGCATGTGCGCCGACGCTTCCCACCTTTTCCTGGAGCACTCTCCATGGACGCCCTGCTGCTGTCGCGTATCCAGTTCGGATTCGTCATCGCCTTCCACGTGCTGTTTCCCGCCTTCACCATCGGGCTTTCCAGCTTGCTGGCGTTTCTGGAATGGCGTTGGTTGCGCACCCGTCTGCCGGTCTGGCGCGAGCTGTACTTCTTCTGGCAAAAAATCTTTGCCGTGTCGTTCGGCATGGGTGTGGTCAGCGGCATCGTGATGGCCTTCCAGTTCGGTGCCAACTGGCCGGAACTGAGCCGCATTGCGGGCGGGGTGATCGGGCCGTTGCTGAGCTACGAAGTGCTCACCGCGTTCTTCCTCGAAGCCAGTTTTCTGGGCGTGATGATGTTCGGCTGGGGGCGCATTTCCGAGCGCCTGCACTTTTTTGCCACCTGCATGGTGGCGCTGGGCACGCTGTTTTCCACGTTCTGGATTCTCTCGTCCAACAGCTGGTTGCAGACGCCGGCCGGCTACGAGGTGATCGACGGCATCGTGCATCCGGTGGACTGGTTGAAGATCATCTTCAATCCCTCGTTTCCGTATCGGCTTGCGCACATGGCGCTGGGCTCGTTCATCACCACCTGTTTTGTGGTGGGCGCGGTGGGTGCGTGGTATCTGCATCGCGGCGTGCACCGCGAGGCCGGCCTGCGCATGCTCAAGCTGGCGGTGGTGTTTGCGGCCATCACCGTGCCGCTGCAGATCTTTGTCGGCGACATGCATGGTTTGAATACGCTCAAGCATCAGCCGATGAAGATCGCGGCGATGGAAGCGCACTGGCATGCCGAAGAACCAGGCAAGGGATTCCCGCTGGTGGTGTTTGCCGTGCCCAATGCGCAGGCCGAGCGCAACGATTACGAGCTGGCGATTCCGCGCCTGGGCAGCCTGATCCTGACCCACCGCCTGGACGGCAACATCGCGCCGCTGACCTCGGTGCCGGCACGCGACCGCCCGCCGGTGACGCCGGTGTTCTTCGCCTTCCGCATCATGGTGGGGATCGGTTCGTTGATGTTGCTGGTGGCCTGGGTGTCGGCATTCGCGCTGTGGCGCGGCACGCTGGTGCAGTGGCGCTGGTTGCTGGCGACCTGGCGCTGGATGCTGCCAAGCGGCTTCATTGCGCTGATTTCCGGCTGGTTCGTCACTGAAATCGGCCGGCAGCCGTACGTGGTCTATGGGCTGCTGCGCACAGCCGACGCAGTGGGCCCGCAGTCGACGCTGATGACCGCCATCTCGTTGTCGGTGTATGTGGCCGGCTATGCGTTCGTGTTCGGCTGGGGCATCTGGTACCTGGTCAAGATCGGCAAGATCGGGCCGACCCCGCACGATGCGCCGCAGTTGGACCATGGCGAACACACCCCCGCACGGCCGCTCTCGGCCGCGGACGAACCGATCGATGGAGCCGCATGATGGACATGACAACAGTGTTGCCGGTGGCATGGTTCGCGGTGATCGGCTTCGGGGTGTTGATGTACGTGGTGCTGGACGGCTTCGTGCTCGGCATCGGCATCCTGGCGCCGTTTCGCAAGGACGAGGCGCAGCTGGATCTGATGATGAACACCGCCGCTCCGATCTGGGACGGCAACGAAACCTGGCTGGTGCTGGGCGGGGCAGGGCTGCTGGCGGCGTTTCCCAAGGCCTACGCGGTGATTCTGTCGGCGCTGTATCTGCCGGTGTTGCTGATGGTGATGGCGCTGGTGTTCCGCGGCGTGGCGTTCGAGTTTCGCTTCAAGGCGCAGCGTTCGCGGCGGTTGTGGAGCAATGCGTTTGCTGCCGGCTCGATCCTGGCCACCTTCGCGCAGGGCGTGATCCTGGGCGCGCTGGTGCAGGGCCTGCCGATCGAGAACGACCGCTATGTGGGCGGGATCTGGGGCTGGTTCAGCCCGTTCGCGATGCTGACCGGCGCGGCCTTGGTGTTCGGTTATGCGCTGCTCGGCAGCACCTGGCTGATCCTCAAGACCGAAGGTCACGTGCACGCGCTGGCGCGTCAGTTGAGCCGGCCATTGACCCTGAGCGTGCTGGTTTTCATCGGCCTGGTCAGCGCGTGGCTGCCGTCGTTGCAATCGCATGTGATGGACCGCTGGTTCAACGAGGCGCATTACCTGTGGCTGATGCCGGTACCGGTGCTGGTTGCCGTGGTGGGCTATGCGCTGTGGCGCGCCACCGAACCGGGGCGGCCGGATACGCCGCCGTTCCTGCTGGCGATGGGCTTGTTCGTCCTCGGCTTCCTGGGCCTGGTGCTGGGCATGTGGCCGTATCTGGTGCCGCCGGTCTATACCATCTGGCAGGCTGCTGCGCCGCCATCCTCGCAGCTGTTTGCGATGGTGGGGCTGGTGATGTTGCTGCCGCTGGTGCTGGGCTACACGGTGTGGTCGTACCGGGTGTTCCGCGGCAAGATCACCGCGGAAACCGGCTACCACCATTGATGGCGGCGGTCAGGTCTTCGACTGCTGCGTAGGTCGAACTCGCTTGGCAGGCGCAACGCGCGCTAGCGCCAGGTAGGCGCCGGCACGATCACGGCCGGCCTTCGCCTTCACTGCAGCAATCTCCGCGCGCCTGAGCGCGCGTCCACTGCGGCCAACTGCAACACGCTCAGCGCAGACGTTGCTTGAACATCCACTCCCACATCGCCGGGTCCGCGTAGGTCACGTCCCAGACGTTGTGGTTGCCTTCGGGATATTCGCTGTAGCGCAGGTTGGCGCCCACGCCTTTTGCCGCGCGGTACAACGCGCGGTCGTCGTGCGGTGGCACGGAGGTGTCCTTGGCGCCGTGGAATGTCCAGATCGGCACGTGCTTGAGCTGGGTGACCGCTGCCGTGTAGGGGTCGGCCTCCTTGGCCACCAGGCTGACGTACAGCGTGCGGCGCTCGTCGCGTGGCGCCTTGAGCGCGCCGCAGACCGGTACGATCGCGGCGAATCGCTGCGGCTGCATCAGCCCGATTTCCCACGCGCCATAGCCGCCCATCGAGATGCCGGTGAGGTAGGTGCGTTGCGGGTCGGCAGCGAACTCGGCGCTGGCCGCATCCAGCGCGGCGATCGCCATGCGCGCATTGATGCCCAGCCATTCCTCGTCGTCGGGTACCTGCGGCAACACCACCAGTGCCGGGAAGTCGGCGGTGTGTTCGCTCAGGTAAGGCCCGACGCCGACTTCGGCCTGGTCGCGTCCGTTGTCGCCGCGCTCGCCGGAGCCGTGCAGAAACAACACGATCGGCCGTGGCTGCGGCGCCTTGGCGGCCGGCACGAACACCTGATAGCGGTATAGCCGGCCTTCCAGCTGCAGGGTGCGGGCGACGAAGTGGCCGCGCCGCCCATCATGTTTGCGCTCAGCCATGCTGGAGCAACCGGCGAGCACCAGCGCAAGAATTCCAAGTAAGACGCAACGAGCAATCACGCAGCACTCCCCATCGATCACCAAGCTGCAGTATCGCCGCATGCAGGGGCGCTGGCACGTCGCGTTGCGGCGAGCAACGTGGATGCGTCATGTGCTCCACCATTTTCGGTTGCGCGTGCACGCGGTCAGGCGCACGCGCTCACGGCATCAGGATCAACGTGGCCAGGCCCAGGAAGCTCAAGAAGCCCATCACGTCGGTCAGCGTGGTCAGGATCACGCCGCCGGCCAGCGCCGGATCGAAGCCCAGCCGTTTGAGCGTCACCGGCACCAGCACGCCACCGAAGGCAGCGGTGAGCATGTTCAAGGTCAGCGCCGTGCCGATCACCAGCGACAGCATCGGCTGGCCGAACCAGGCCAGCACGATCAGCCCAAGCCCCACGCCCAGACACAGGCCGTTGATCAGCGCGACCGTGAGCTCTTTCTTGAGCAGGGTCATCACGTTGGACGAGCCGATCTGCCCCAGCGCCAGGCCGCGCACCATCAGCGCCAGTACCTGGGTGCCGGCGTTGCCGCCCATGCCGGCCACGATCGGCATCAATGCCGCAAGCGCCACCAGTTTTTCGATGGTGCCTTCGAAGCGGCTGACCACGCTGGAGGCCAGAAAAGCGGTGCACAGATTGATGCCCAGCCAGATCAGCCGGCGACGGAATGCACGCCGCGCCGGGCTGAACATGTCCTCGTCTTCGTCCAGACCGGCCGCGCTCATGGCCTGGTGCTCGGCCTGCTCGCGGATGATGTCCACCACGTCATCGATGGTGATGCGGCCGAGCAGGATGTTGTTGTCGTCCACCACCGGCGCGGAGATCCAGTCGTGATCGGAGAAGCGCCGCGCCACCTCGTCCGAGCCATCGCCCACATCGATCGCCGGTTGCTCGTCGTCGATCAAGCGATTGACCGGCGTGCTGTCCTCATGCGTGACCAGCGCGGCCAGCGACACGCGACCCAGGTACTGATGACGTCGGCTCACCACATACAGGTGATCGGTGTGATCGGGCAGCTCGCCGCGCAGGCGCAGATAGCGCAGCACCACATCGACATTGACGTCGGCGCGCACCGTCACCACGTCCGGGTTCATCAGGCGGCCGGCGGTGTCTTCCGGATACGACAGCACTTGCTCCAGCCGCTCGCGGTTCTCGCGGTCCATCGACTTGAGCACTTCGTCGATGACGGTGTCGGGCAGGTCTTCGACCAGATTGGCCAGATCGTCGATGTCCAGGTCTTCGACCGCGGCGACGATTTCGTCGGTATCCATGTCGGCCAGCAGGCTCTCGCGCACTTCGTCGCCGACATGCAGCAGCACTTCGCCATCGTCTTCCGGGTCGACCAGCCCCCACACCACTTCGCGCTTGCCGGGCGGCAGCGATTCGAGCAGGTTGCCGATCTCCGCCGGCGCCAGCGTGTTGACCAGCCGGCGTACCGGCCCCAAGCGTCCGCTATCCAGCGCGTCGGACAGCAATCGTAGCTGGCGCGCGGTCTTGTCGTGGCGGACGGCTTCGGCCATGCGCGGCTCCCCGGAAGAGTGGACGCGCCGTCAGTGGAAGACGCGGTGCTGGATCAGCACGGCATTATCGCTTGCGCATGGTGACGAAACATACAGCGGTTTGGCGATCCGCATGCGGATTGCCGAAGCGATGCAGGATGCGCCCTGAAAGGGTGAGCGCATTGCGCCGGCGCTTGCCGCATCGGGCCAACGACGTGCGGCGTGCGCAAGTGGCTATGAAATGGCCGACTCTGCGTGTCGCGATGCGCGCAGGGCAGAGGCGATCAGATCGGCTAACAACACGTAGCGAGCAGTCGTCAGCTGGGTGCGGGCTGCGCGGAGGAACCGGATGTCCGTGTGGTACATGCCGCACCGAGCACCGGCTGCGCACGCATGGCGGTGAACACAGTCGTTTTGTTGGCTGCTCTCAGTCGCCTGTGGCGCTAACGCAACACGGCCTGCGCATTGCAGGCCAGCCACTTCTCGATGCCCTTGCGGTCGCGTGCGCGCAACAACTTGTCGCCATGCACGCGCAGCTCGCCCAGGTGGATGTCGCGTACCGCGCGGCGCACTTCCAGCAAGGTGGCCGGGTGCAGGCTGAATTCGGTGAGCCCCAACGCCAGCAACATCGGTACGAACCGCGGGTCGCCGGCAATCTCGCCGCACACCGCCACCGGCTTGCCGTATGCCCGCCCGGTGGCGATCACCTGCGCAATCAGCCGCAACACCGCCGGATGCAATGGCGAATACAACTCGCCCAGCGCCTCGTTGTTGCGATCCACCGCCAGCAGGTACTGCACCAGGTCGTTGGTGCCGATCGACAGGAAGTCGATGTCGTCGATAAAGCAATCCAGCGCCAGCGCCGCGGCAGGCACTTCGATCATCGCGCCCAGCGGAATGTGCTCGGCAATCTCGTGGCCTTCGTCGCGCAGCTGCGCGGCGAGCTTTTTCAGCTGTTTGCGCACCAACTGGATTTCTTCGCGGCCGCTGACCATCGGCACCAGAATGCGCACCGGGCCGTAGCCGGAGGCGCGCAGGATCGCGCGCAACTGCGCCTGCGCCACCGCAGGGCGGGCCAGCGACAGGCGCACGCCACGCAGGCCCAGGGCCGGGTTGTCTTCGTCGCTCAAGGTCAGGCCGGTGCGGTCGGCCTTGTCGGCGCCCAGATCCAGCGTGCGAATAGTCACCGGGCGGCCGCTCATGCCCAGCACGGTGTCGCGGTAGGTGTGGAACTGCTCGTCTTCGTCGGGCAGCTCGTTACGCTGCAGGAACAGGAATTCGGTGCGGTACAGGCCCAGGCCGCTGGCGCCCAGCGCATGCGCGCGCGCGACGTCTTCCAGCGACTCGGCGTTGGCCAGCAGGGTGATATCGACGTTGTCGCGGGTGCGCGTGGGCTTGGAGCGCAGCCGGCCGAGTTCGCGCTGCTCCTTGGCCAGCGTGCGTAAACGCTCGCGGTAGTCGCGCAGATGGTCGGGCGTGGGGTCGACGATGACCTGGCCGGAGCCGGCATCGACGATCAGCACGTCGCCATCGTCGATCCGCTGCACCGCATCGCTGACTCCCACCACCAGTGGCAGATGCAGGCTGCGCGCCAGGATCGCGCTATGCGACAGCGTGCTGCCGGCGGTAGTGACAATGCCGACCACGCCTTGCGCCTGCAGCTGCGCCAGTTCGGACGGCGCCACGTTGTCGCAGACCAGGATCTCGCCGGCCACGCCCTTGAGGTCGGGCGCACGCTTGTGCAAGAACGCATGGATGCGGCCGATCACGTGATCCAGATCGTCCATGCGGCTCTTGAGATAGGCGTCTTCCATGCCATCGAACACGGCCGCCAGCCGGTCGCGCTGCACGCGCAGCGCGTAGTCGGCGCTGTAGCGGTGGGTGCGGATCAGCTCATCGAGTCCTTGCAGCAATTCCGGGTCGTCCAGCAGCAGCGCATGCAGTTCCAAAAATTCGCCGACTTCGCGCGCCAGCGCGCCATGCAGGCGGTCGCGCAGTTCCTGCATTTCGACACGTGCTGCCTCGATGGCGGTGTGCAGGCGCTGCAACTGCGTTTCCACCTGGTTGGCGGGCACGCGTTGCTCGGCCACTTCCAGCGTGTGGCTCTGGCGTACGCGCGCGCGCCCGAGCGCATTGCCGCGCGAGGCGCCATGTCCGCGCAGGCGCAGACTCATGCGTGTGCCTGGCGCAGTGGCGCCGTGTCGGTCGCAACGGCACCGACGCGACGCATGCTCAGCTGTCCTCGTCGAAACGACGCTCGAACAACTCCACCAGCGCCTGCAAGGCCTGCGCTTCGTCTTCGCCATCCAGGCGCACCATCACGCTGGTGCCTTGGCCGGCGGCCAGCAACATCACGCCCATGATGCTCTTGGCGTTCACCTCGCGGCCCTTGGCCGCCAGCGTGGCGTTGCTGCGATAGGACGACAACGTCTGCACCAGCTTGGCGGTTGCCCGCGCATGCAGTCCGAGTCGGTTGGACACAATGAGTTCGCGTTCAAGCATCGTCGATGATCGCTCCGTTGCGGGTACCGGCCGCCGCGGTGGCGGGCAGCTCCTGCAAACCTTGTTCGGGGTAATTCATCACCCGCAGCAGCATCGGCAGGCTGAGCGCGGACACCCGGCGAACCGGCGTGCCCAGCGTGGCCAACCGGCTGGCGAGATTGCTGGGGCTTGCGCCATACAGGTCGGTCATGACCAGCACGCCGTCGCCGCTGTCGACCCGACGCATCGCCGCCGAGGCCTGGGGCAACAACGCGCCCAGGTCTGCATCGAACGGCACATCGAATGCTTCGGTCTTCAGCGGCAAATGCCGCAACAGCCCCGTCGCCACGTTCAACAACGCTGCGCCGATGCCGGGATGAGTAATGAGGAGAATGCCACAGGCCATGCCGAAACGTTAACAGGTCAGCGTGACCGCGCGATAGCGTTTACCCGCACCGATGCGTTGCGAACTGAATAGCCGTTTAGGACCACGACAACAGAGCGCGTGCGCGGCGCGCAACCAGCGCGTTGCGGCGGGTATGACCAATGATCCGTGACCCGCATCGGGTCGCTGCCGAACGCACAGTAAGCGAGCGCTGCAGTTGGCACTTTGCGGAGCAGTGCACGTCCAGATGCGGTGCAGGTTTGCAGGCTTTTCGAAGCGCACGCGAGTGTCGAAGCACCTGCAATCCGCAATACCGCGTAAAGACTAAGGAAGCCGCGACAAAGCGCGCCAGCTACATCCAGTCCCGCGATCCACGCCAACGACGCGTAGGCAACGCGTCAACCCGCAAAAGAAACCTTCCAATCCAGTTCAGTCAAATTCGTCACAGCACTCAGGACAGCGCTTGATCGCTTTGACGAATCCCCAATCCCGAATTCCAAATCCCGGCCCCAATCAGTCCTGCTCGCGATGAAACGTCGCCACCTCCGGCCAGCCCTGTTCGCGCGCATGCCGCGCCATGCGTTCGGCCATGTACACCGAGCGATGCTTGCCGCCGGTGCAGCCGAAGGCGATGGTCACGTAGCTGCGGGTGTCGTTGCGCAGCCGCGGCAGCCAGGTGTCGAGCAGGTCCACGATCTGCGCGCTGTAGCGCTGCACGTCCGCCTCGTTGTCCAGATAGTTGCGTACGCCGGCATCGCGGCCGGTGAGCGGGCGCAGCTCCGGGTCCCAGTGCGGGTTGGGCAGCACGCGCGCATCGAACACGAAGTCGGCTTCGGCCGGCACGCCGCGCTTGTAGGCGAACGATTCGAACAGCAGCGACAGGCGGTCGTTGGAGCCGAGCGCAAACTCGGTGACCACGCGGCGACGTAACTGATGCACGTTGAGCGTGCTGGTATCGATGATGGCGTCGGCCTGCGCGCGTAGCGGTTCGGTCAACTGCCGCTCGCGGGTGATCGCCTCCGGCAACGCCAGGCCGAGATGGCTCAGCGGATGACGGCGGCGGGTGTCGGCATAGCGTTTGATCAGCGCTTCATCGCTGGCTTCGAAAAACAGCAGGCGTGCCTCGATGCCGTATTCCTGCGCGGCCTGGCGCCATTGCGCCAGCTGGGTCAGGTCGCTGCGGCTGCGCACGTCGATGCCGACCGCCAGCCGCTGGTCGCCGATCGGGTTGCCGCGCAGGCGGCTCTTGACGAAGTCCGGCAGCAGCTCCACCGGCAGATTGTCCGAGCAGTAGTAATCCAGGTCTTCGAAGGTCTTCAATGCGACCGATTTGCCCGAGCCGGACAGCCCGCTCACGATCATCAACGTGGAGGGCGCGGTACTCATGGCGTGCGTCGCTCCAGCAGGTTGCTGTGGCGGGCGATGAACATCGCCGCCGGGTCGATGCCCTTGGTGCGCAGGATATGCAGCCGGGTGGCGGCCTCTGTCAGCACGGCCAGGTTGCGGCCCGGCATCACCGGCAGGGTAATCAGCGGCACATCCAGATCCAGCACGTGGCGGCTGCCGGAATCGCCGGTCAGGCGCTCGTAGCCGGACGGCGTGGGCTCGGTCATCGGCCGGGTCAGGTGCACGATCAGGCGCAGGTACTTGTTCTTCTTCACCGCGGTGTCGCCGAACATGTCGCGCACGTTCAACACGCCCAAGCCGCGCACTTCCAGCAGGTCCTGCAGCAGTTCGGGGCAGGTGCCGTCCAGCACGTCGGGGGCGATCTGGGTGAATTCCGGCGCGTCATCGGCCACCAGGCGGTGACCACGGCTGAGCAGTTCCAGCGCCAGCTCGCTCTTGCCCGAGCCGGCTTCGCCGGTGATCAGCACGCCGATCGAATAGATCTCCATGAACACGCCATGCAGCGTGACCCGCGGCGCCAGCGTGCGCGCCAGGTGGTAGGAGAGGTGGTTGAGCAGCTCATGGCCGCGCTTGGGCGAGATCCACAGCGGGGTATTCGATTCGTCGGCCGCCGCACGCAGATCTTCCGGGCAGGACTGGTTCTTGCTGATCGCCAGTGCCAGCGGCTGCACCTGGATGATCTTTTCGATGGTCTCCCAGCGCTGCCGCGCGTCCAGCGAATCCAGCCAGGCCAGCTCTTCGGTGCCCAGGATCTGCACCTTGTTGGGATAGATCACATTGAGATAGCCGGCCAGCGACGGGCGGCGGGCGTTGTTGCTACCTGCCTGGATCTCGCGGTGCTCGCCTTTCTGCCCGGCGACCCAGCGCAGCGCCAGCTTGTCGCGTTGCTGGTCGAACAATTCGCGTGCGGTGATGCTGGTATTCATGCCGCGCTGGCCTGTGGTGGAGGCGCATCGGTGAGCAGGGCCATCAGCGCGTCGGCATCGGGCGCGGCGCGCAGCTTCTGACGGAACTGCGCGTCGGAGAAGCGCTCGGCCAGTTCCGACAACAGCATCAGGTGTTGGTGGGTGTAGTGCGCAGGCACCGCCATGGCGAACACCAGGTCCACCGGCTCATCGCTGCCGAACGCAACCGGCGCATCCAGCCGCAGCAGCGCGCCGCGGGGTTCGGTCAGATTGGGGCAGCGTCCATGCGGAATGGCGATGCCATGGCCGATGGCGGTACTGCCCAGTGCCTCGCGCTCGCACAGGTTGGCGTAGAGCTCGTCGGCACCGGCCTGTCGGCAGGACAGCAACTCGGCGGCGGTGTGCAGTACGGTGTCGCGATCGGCGGCCGGCGACACCACGGTGCGCACGGCCGCCATCAGATCGGTTAAAGGCATGAGGGCATCAAGCGGGAAGCGTCATGCGGGATTGTCGCGCACCTCGCGTGCGTGGTGGTTACATTTCTTTTCTTTGTGCTTGAGCACCAGGCGGTCGAGCTTGTCGACCAGCAGGTCGATGGCTGCATACATGGTGGAACCGCTGGCATCTGCGTGCAGGGTGCGACCGGGAAGGTTGACGGTGGCGACCACGTGGTGGTCCGGCTTGCGAACGGCCAGCTGCGTTCGGACTTCGCAGTGCTGGTCGAAATGGCGCTGCAGTCGCTGCAGCTTGCTTGCCACGTAGTCCCGCAGGGCGGGGGTCACTTCAAGCTGGTGGCCATACGTCTCGATGCGCATCGGATACCTCCATTGGTCGGTGGGCCAATGAACCTTTCCGGTGATCCGACTCACCCGGCGCAGGCCGGCGTTGCGGTGGTTGCAACGTCAGGCGATGCGTACGCGTTCGTGGGAGGCGGAAATGTTCATGGCCTCACGATACTTCGCAACGGTGCGCCGCGCCACTGGTACGCCGGAAGTCTTCAACAGATCTGCCAACTTGGCGTCCGACAAGGGTTTGCGCGGGTTTTCTGCGTCGATCAAGCGCCGGATCATGGCCTGGATGGCGGTGCTGGACGCTTCGCCGCCGCTGTCGGTGTCGATGCCGGAGGCAAAGAACGAGCGCAGCGCGATGGTGCCGCGCGGGGTGCGCACGTATTTGCGGGCAATGGCGCGGGAAATGGTGGATTCGTGCAGGCCGAGCTCGCCTGCGATCTCGCGCAGGGTCAGCGGGCGCAGCGCCTGCGCGCCGAATTCCAGAAACCCGGCCTGGTGCTGCAACAGGCAGCGCACCACCCGCAGCAGGGTTTCGCCGCGGGCTTCCAGGCTCTTGAGCAGCCAGCGCGCCTCCTGCAATTGCCCACGCAGGTAGCCGGCGTCGGATTCGCCGCAGCTGCGGATCAGGTTCTCGTAGCCGCGATGGATGGTGACCTTGGGCTGCGAGCGGCCGGCCAGCGACGCGCGCCAGACGCCGCGCTGGCGCCAGATCACGCAGTCGGGCACCACGTAGGTGTCTTGTGACAGGTCGCCGATCTGCTTGCCCGGGCGCGGGTCCAACGAACGCACTAGCTGCACGGCCTGTTCGACATCGGCGGCCGAGCGCTTGAGTTCGTGCGCCAGGCCGGGCACACCGGCACGCGGCAGCCGTTCCAGCGGGCCGGCGACGATCTGCAGCGCCAGCTCGCGCCCGGGGATGGCCGGGTCGAGCACCGCCAGCTGCAAGGTCAGGCACTCGCCCAGCGTACGCGCACCCACGCCGACCGGGTCGAAACGCTGGATCTGATGCAGCACGGTCAGTACTTCCGCCTCGTCCACCGCAGCGCCCAGCGCCAGTGTTTCGAGAATGGCCGACAGCGGCTCGCGCAGATAACCGTCTTCGTCCAGCGCATCGATCAGCAGCGCGCCGATCTGGCGGTCGCGTGGCGACAACGGCGACAAGTGCAGTTGCCACAGCAGATGGTCGGCCAGGGTTTCCGATTCGGCCACGCGCTCGGCGGCATCGCCGGACTCGTCATCGTCGAAACTGCCACCGCTGCCCGAGCCGGTCCACTGCAATTCGTCCTGCGACCAATCGTCGTCGCGTTCGGCAGGCGCCGGTTCTTCGCGCTGGGGTTCCTCGCTGGACGAGGACGACGCGGACTCCACCGCTGTGTCGCCGGCCGCATGCGCGGCTTCGTCGGCCCATTCCAGCAGCGGGTTGGTTTCCACCGCTTCGGCGATTTCCAGTTCCAGCTCGGTGGTGGACATCTGCAATAGCTTGATCGCCTGACGCAATTGCGGCGTCATGACCAGCTGCTGTCCTAGCGATGTCTGAAGCCGGGCTTTCATGCAGGCACTGACTGGAAGAATCGATGGCGCGGCGACGCGCTCAAAGGCGGAAAGTTTCCCCCAGATACACGCGACGGACGTCGGGATTGGCTAGCAGCGCGTCCGGTGCCCCCTGCGCCAGCACGCCCCCCTCGGCGAGGATATACGCGCGGTCGCAGATTCCCAAGGTCTCGCGCACGTTGTGATCGGTGATCAACACGCCGATGCCGCGTTCCTTGAGGTGAATGATGATGCGCTGGATCTCGCCGACCGAAATCGGGTCCACGCCGGCAAACGGTTCGTCCAGTAGCATCATGCGCGGCTTTGCGGCCAGCGCGCGGGCGATCTCGCAGCGGCGGCGCTCGCCGCCGGAGAGGCTGGCGCCGAGCTGATCGGCCACATGGGTGATCTGCAATTCTTCCAGCAGCGAGGCCAGTTCCTTCTCGCGGCCGGCGGTGTCCAGTTCCTCGCGCAGCTCCAGCACCAGCCGGATGTTGTCGGCCACGGTGAGCTTGCGGAAGATCGACGGTTCCTGCGGCAGGTACCCCACGCCGAGCTTGGCGCGCGCGTACATCGGCTCGGCGGTGAGGTCGCGTCCGTCCAGCTCGATGCGCCCGGCGTCGGCTTCGACCAGGCCCACGATCATGTAGAAGCAGGTGGTCTTGCCGGCGCCGTTGGGGCCGAGCAGGCCGACCACTTCGCCGGCCTCGAGCGTGAGGCCGAATTCCTTGACCACTTCGCGTTGCTTGTACTTCTTGCGCAGACCGGTGGCGACCAGCATTACTTCTTCCCCTGCGGCTTGGCAGCAGGCTTGGCGGCCGGTGCCGGCGTTGCCGCGGTGGGGGCTGCATTCTTGGGCTGGATGATGGTGCGCACGCGGCTGCCGTCGCCGCCGCTCTGCATATTGCCGGTCTTGGTGTTGTAGACCATGCGCTGGCCGGCGTTGGTGCCCTTGGGCGAGTCGACCTTGTAGTTGCCGGTCAGGATGATGATCTCGTCGGCGACCTTGTATTCGATGTTGTCGGCCTGGCCGTTCATCATCGCGCCGTCGTCCATCTGCTGCTTGAGCGTGGCCTGCTTGCCGTTGAGCACCACACGGTCGGTCTGGCCGTTCTTCTGGAAGATGTCGGCGGTATCGGCGTGGATTTCCAGCGTGCCCTGGGTGATCACCACATTGCCGCTGAAACGGCACTTCCCGCTGTCGTCGAGCATGTTGCAATCGTTGGCATTGGAGTCGATCGCCATCGGCTGATTGCGGTCGCTGGTCTTGGCCATCGCCATGGCAGGCAACAGCAGCGCGGCAAACGCCAGTTTAGCGGGCAGCATTCGGTTCATAGCGGGTCTTGACCTGAGAAAGGAGCTTGTACTGGCGTGATTTGAGATCGGCTTCGAAGCCGACCCCGCTTTGCATGATACCCGGCCGGCGCATGGTCACCGGAGCAGCGGTCTTGGCGAGGTTCTGCTGCGGAAACACGTCCAGACTTTCGGTGCGGAAGGTGGTGGGCGGCGTCGCGCCGGCGGTCGGGCTGTCGCCTTGGACATCGCCGCGCAAGCGCAGCTCGTCGCCCTTGGGGCTGACCCAGCCGGTCTTGGCGCGCAGCGTCCACGGCTGGTTGGCGTTGTCGGGCAGCAGGAACACCGGCGTGGTGATGTCGGAGGTCTGGTCGGCGCGGTTGCGGTGCATTTCCGGCGCGCGCAGCGTCATCGATTCCTTGCCGCTCTGCTTGTCCAGGGCGATCAGTTCGAAGTCGCGCAGCACATAGTCGACTTTCGACTCATCCACGGCTGCCGCTACCGGGCGGGCGCGTTGCTGCCATGCCGACCAGCCGGAGATGACGGCGGCGGCAAACAGCACCACGCCCAGGGTGGTGCGCCAGTTCACGCTCATGCGGAAAACCTTTCGATGATGCCCTGGACCTGGCCTTGCGCGGCGAGCACCACATCGCAGACCTCGCGAGCGGCGCCTTCGCCGCCACGTGCCTGGGTGTGCCACTGCACGCGCTCGGCGATCCAGGGGTGCGCGTTGGCTGGCGCCACCGGCAGGCCGACCGCCAGCAACGCCGGCAGATCGGGCAGGTCGTCGCCCATGAACAACACCTGGTCCAGCGACAGGCCGTGTTCCTGACACAGCGCCAGCACCGCCAGGCGCTTGTTCTTGACTCCGATCTGCACGTGCAGTCCCAGATCCTGGCCGCGCTTTTCCGCCGACAGGCTGGCGCGCGCAGTGATCAGCGCGACATGGATGCCGGCGTATTCGAGCTGTTTGAGGCCCTGGCCGTCGAGCACGTTGAACGCCTTGCTCTCGTTGCCGGCATGGTCGTAGTACAGGCGCCCGTCGGTCAGGGTGCCGTCGACGTCGAAACAGGCCAGGCGGATACGCGCGGCGCGTTCGATCAGCTCGGCGGGGAGGTGCTGCAAGGGAGAGTAGGGCATCGGCACGAATCGGTGAGGACGGGGTTCCGCAGTTGAAAACTGAACCTGTTAAACCACCTTGGCGCGCAACAGGTCGTGAATGTTCAATGCGCCGACCGCACGCTGCTGGGCGTCCACCACGATCAGGCCATTGATCTTGTAGTCCTCCATCAGCCGCGCGGCCTCGGCTGCCAGCTGGTCGGCGCCGATGGTGCGCGGGTTGCGCGTCATCACCTCGGCAATGCCGGCGCTGCGCACGTCGATGTCGCTGTCCAGTGCGCGGCGCAGGTCGCCGTCGGTGAACAGGCCGATCAGGCGACCGTCGTCGTCGACCACCGCGGTCATGCCCAGGCGCTTGCGGCTCATTTCCATCAGCGCCTGGCTCAGGCTGGCATCTTCGCGCACGCTGGGCAGGTCATCGCCGCCGTGCATGACGTCGGTGATGTGCAGCAGCAGGCGCCGGCCCAGGCTGCCGGCCGGGTGCGAGCGCGCAAAGTCGTCCGCGGTGAAACCGCGCGCATCCAGCAGCGCCACCGCCAGCGCATCGCCCATCGCCAGCGAGGCGGTGGTGCTGGAGGTCGGTGCCAGGTGCAGCGGGCAGGCCTCGGCGGAGACGCTGACATCCAGGTGCACGTCGGCGGCCAGGGCCAGACTGGAGCCGGGGCGGCCGGTCATGGCGATGATCGGGTTGCCCTGGCGCTTGAGCACCGGCAGCAACATGCGCACTTCGTCCGATTCGCCCGAATACGACAGCGCCAGCACGATATCGGCCTCGGTGATCATGCCCAGGTCGCCATGGCCGGCTTCGCCGGGATGCACGAAGAACGCCGGCGTGCCGGTGGACGCCAGG
Organism: Xanthomonas sp. NCPPB 4467; assembly: GCF_041475665.2. NCBI lineage: Bacteria > Pseudomonadati > Pseudomonadota > Gammaproteobacteria > Lysobacterales > Lysobacteraceae > Xanthomonas > Xanthomonas sp. NCPPB 4467. The sequence continues at coordinate 1,847,368 of NZ_CM191260.1, forward strand.
GTGGCGGCGATCTTGCGCGCGATATGGCCGGATTTGCCCATGCCGGTGGCCACCACCCGCCCGCGCGACGCCAGCACCAGCCGGCATGCCGCGGCAAACGCGTCGCCGATGCGCGCGCCCACGCTGGCCAGCGCCTCACGCTCGATCTCCAGCACGCGCTGCCCGCTGGCGACCAGGCTGGCGTCGCTGACGGTGGCGGTGGGCAGGTGCGAGACGGCCATGCGGGACTCGGGTGAAGAGTAGAATGTGCACTCATTTTATGAGGAAACGCCCTGTGGACGCCGAAACCATCCGTAAACTCATCGAATCCGGCTTGCCCGAAGCCCGCGTCGACGTGCACGGCGACGACGGTGTGCACTTCGAGGCGACCGTGGTCAGCCCGGCATTTGCCGGCAAGGCCCCGTTGGCGCGTCACCGCATGGTCTACGCGACCCTGGGCGAGTTGATGGGTGGCGCGATCCACGCGCTGCAGCTCAAGACGCTGACCCCCGACGAAGGCTGAGCGGCGCCGTCGGGCAGACCGGCCCCGGCCGCAGTGCCGCCCGGGGCGCGTCGTCCGGCACGCCGTTGTCTCAGCTCTTAATCCCGCGATATCTCATTCCCCCGACATCTCTTTCGGATCTCCCAAGCTCCCATGGCAAAAATCGTAGTGACCGGCGGCCAAGCGCTGCATGGCGAAGTCAATATTTCCGGCGCCAAGAACGCAGTGCTGCCGATCCTGTGCGCCACCCTGCTGGCCGATGCGCCGGTGGAAATCAGTAACGTGCCGCACCTGCACGATGTGATCACCACGGTGAAGCTGCTCAGCGAGCTGGGCGCCGAGGTCACCATCGACGAAGGCACCCTGGCCAAGGGCCGCTCGATCCTGGTCGACCCGCGCTCGGTGACCCATCAGGTTGCCCCGTACGAGCTGGTCAAGACCATGCGCGCCTCGATCCTGGTGCTGGGCCCGCTGCTGGCGCGCTACGGCACCGCCGAAGTGTCGCTGCCCGGCGGTTGCGCGATCGGTTCGCGCCCGGTGGACCAGCACATCAAGGGCCTGCAGGCGCTGGGTGCGGAGATCAGCGTAGAGAACGGCTACATCAAGGCCACCAGCAATGGGCGTCTGAAGGGCGGCCGGTACGTGTTCGACATGGTCAGCGTCACCGGCACCGAAAACGTGCTGATGGCCGCGGTGCTGGCCGAAGGCACTACGGTGCTGGAAAACGCGGCGATGGAACCGGAAGTCACGGATCTGGCCGATTGCCTGATCGCGCTCGGCGCGCAGATCGAAGGCGCCGGCACGCCGCGCATCGTGGTGCACGGCGTGGAGCGTCTGGGGGGCGGGCACCATGCGGTGCTGCCGGATCGCATCGAAACCGGCACCTTCCTGGTCGCTGCGGCGATGACCGGTGGCAGCGTCACCGTGCGTCGCGCGCGCCCGGACACTCTGGATGCGGTGCTGGACAAGCTCACCGAAGCCGGCGCCACCATCACCACCACCGCCGACAGCGTCACCCTGGACATGCACGGCAAGCGCCCGCGCGCGGTCAACCTGACCACCGCGCCGTACCCGGCGTTTCCCACCGACATGCAGGCGCAATTCATGGCGCTCAACTGCGTGGCCGAGGGCGTGGGCGTGATCAACGAAACGATCTTCGAAAACCGCTTCATGCACGTCAACGAACTGCTGCGCCTGGGCGCGGACATCCAGGTCGAAGGCCATACCGCGATCGTGCGCGGCGCCGAGCGCCTCAGCGGCGCACCGGTGATGGCCACCGATCTGCGCGCGTCGGCTTCGCTGATCCTGGCCGGGCTGGTGGCCGACGGCGACACCACCATCGATCGCATCTACCACCTGGACCGTGGTTACGAAAACATCGAGGAGAAGCTGGGGGCGCTGGGCGCGACCATCCAGCGCACCGCATGATCCTGCGCGGGCGATTCACCACCCGACGCAAGATCCTGTTGGGCGTGATCGTGCTGATCCTGGCGTGGCTGGCCTACGCCTGGAGCGTGGGCATGGCCATCACCCAGGGCGTCGAGTTCAAGGATATGGATTGGAACGGCGACGGCACTGCCAGCCGCAACGAGATCGCGCAATCGTTCTACGCGGTGGCGGTGAAAAAGACCGTCGAAGGCAAGCGCCATTGCGATCTGTTCTATTGGCGCAGGAACGACGAACAGATCCGCGTGGATTGCCGCACGGTGTTCAGTACCGGCGATGACAAGGCTGCTGCCAAGCCCTGAGGAGGAATGGGTCAGCGTGGATAGATCGATTGCAGAGTCACCGATCTGTCACTTCGCTGCAGGGCCCTTGCCCGCCCACCCTCGCGGGACACGCCGCAAGTACGTCCATGGAGCAACTGTGTTGGTCAGGACCTCAATCCGCGACCTTTGATCAGTTTCCTTCGGGCGTGTTCATCGGTAGGTGCCGGCCGCTGGCTGGCACGCTTTTGCGTTTACTCACGGCCGCCGAGCGCGCTCAGGTGGGCTGCAGAGCGGCTCTTTGATCGCGCACGCGCGCATTGAGGATGACCAGCATCTTGCGCATCACCGCCACGAGGGCGACCTTGCCTTCCTTGCCGCGTGTGCGCAGCGATCTGTAAAAATCGCGCAGACCTGGCTCGTGCCGAGCCGAGGACATCGCCGCCATATACAGCGCCTGCCGGATATCGGCTCGGCCTCCGCCGATCCCCCGTTTACCACGCATCGCGCCGCTGTCGCGCGAGAGCGGGGCAACGCCAACCAATCGGGAGATTTGCTTTCCGTTGAGCGTCCCAAGCTCCGGTAACCGGGACACCAGCACGGCCAGCAGCACCGGACCGACCCCTTTGAGCGTCTTCAACGCGGCCAGGTGCGGTTGCTCGATGAGCAGCGTCTTCAGCTGCCCGGCGATCAGGTTGTCTAGCCGCGCCACGCTGCGCACAAGCTGGTTCACGTTGCCCTGCAGGATCTTTCGTAGCGCTTTTTCCGCAACCTGCAGCAACTGCTGCCTTGCTGCTTTCAGCAGTTCGACCAGTTGCCGACGGGCACGTACATGCTCGCCCAGATCGCGCTGCCAGGGTTCCAGTGGAACATACCGATGGAGTTCCATCTTCTCGGCCATGCAGGCCAACATGGCCGCGTCCAGCCGGTCAGTCTTGGCCAGTCCCAAACCGTTGGCCAGGTTGCGTGCCCGTTGCGCATTGACGCGCGCTACCGGCAGTGCGGCGTGATGCAAGGCATCCAGCGCTGCCAGCTCGTAGCCCCCGGTCGCCTCCAGCACCACCTGCCGCACCGACAGCGTCTTCAGCCAATCGACAAGCTTCCGATGACCGCCTGCGGTGTTGGTGAACTGACGGGTTTGGCCTCGAAAAACGGCAACGTCCAGAAAGTGTTTGCACACATCGATCCCGATTCCGCTCATGGGAAATCTCCGCTAGGCTAAAAATGTCGAGAGCTCCCTCGCTTGCCCAGTCTTATCGTTTCGAGTGTCAGCTCGGGCAACTGTTCGGGCGAATCAAGGGAGAATCCGGCGTGGGTACCAAACTGCATGGCGATCGCTGAGATCCAGGCTCTGACGGCAGCCCACGCCGGCTCTCGACACCTAAACTGCCAGATTCCGAACAGATAAGGCTCTTATGCGGCATCCATGCCGCATAAGGTCCCGCGACGGTGAGCGGGCAAGGGCCGGTCGGGAGGGTCGGTACGCATGATTGCAAGCAGGGCAAGCAGTGAACCCAGCGCGGCCGTCTGATGAGGTGCGGTCTGGTCGGCTTCTTTCCATCTGAGCAACGTCACTGCCAAGACGACATCACTCCATCCGCCAACGAAGGCAGTGTGGTTCCCACATTGCCGCCATTGCTGCGGCGTTCGAGAGCGTTTGTTAGCCGCTCCGAGTGGCTGCCCGGCCTGGACAACGAAGCGCCGCGCCGCGCTCACGTGATGTAATCTCATCACGCCCAGGTGTAATAGTCTCCGCCATCGCACGCGCCTAAGGTGCGCGCATCGCACAAGGCCACTGCACCCCATGGGACACGATCACAACCACGCACCCAGCGAAATCCGCCATGAAACACCGTTGTGGTGGGCGCTTGGCCTCACTGCCACCTTTCTGGTGGCCGAAGTCATCGGCGCGTTCGTGTCCAACAGTTTGGCGCTGTTGTCGGATGCGGCGCACATGGCCACCGACACGCTCGGTCTGATGATCGCCCTGCTCGCGGTGCGTTTGAGCCGTCGCCCGGCGGACGCGCGCCGCACCTACGGCTATGTCCGTCTCGAAGCGTTGGGGGCACTGGTCAATGGCGCGCTGCTGTTCGGTGTCGGTGCCTACATCCTCTGGGAAGCCGCGCAACGCTTCCACGCGCCGCAGGATATTTCCTCTAACGGCATGCTGCTGATCGCCGGTTTCGGCCTGGTGATCAACCTGATCGCGATGAAGCTGCTGCATGCCGGCAGCGGCGAAAGTCTCAACGTCAAGGGCGCCTATCTGGAAGTCTGGAGCGACATGCTCGGCTCGGTGGCGGTGATCATCGGCGCCTTGCTGATCCGTTGGACCGGCTGGCAATGGATCGACCCGGTACTGGCGGTGCTCATCGGCCTGTGGGTGCTGCCACGCACCTGGGTGCTGCTGCGCGAAGCGATCAACGTCCTGCTCGAAGGCGTCCCCAAAAGCATCGACCTGGCGCAGGTCCGTCAAGCCTTGACTAGCTACCCCGGCGTCGACGACGTCCACGACCTGCACGTCTGGGCCCTGGCTTCCAGCACGCCCGCACTCACCGCGCATGTCGTGGTCGGCGACACCACCGACCGCGATCGCCTGCGCGACGCCCTCGGCAACCTGCTGCACGACCGCTTCGACATCGCCCACGTCACCTTGCAGGTGGAAAGCGGCGATTGCGGTACCGAACCCTGCGGTACGCCGTCCATGCAGGTTGCTGCCGACGATGTACATGATCATGCACACGGGCATTGCGCGCACAAGCACTCGCACTAGAACCACTGACGAAGCGATCGCGCAGCTGCTAGGCAAAGAAAAACGCCACCTTGCGGTGGCGTTTTCGTTGTCGTTGTACCGCAGCGCTGCTTAGGCCACCGGCTCCCGCAACACCGGCGAATCCCAACCCGGGCGAGGGGCGAAGCGTTCGCCATAACGGGCGTGCAGTGCCTGCAGACGTTCGAGCAGGGCATCCGCACCGACGCTGCGGATATGCTGTATTGGGCCGCCGCGGAACGGGGCGAAGCCGGTACCGAAGATGACGCCGGCATCTAGCAGGTCGGCATCGGCCACCACGCCGTCGTGCAGGCAGGCCACCGCTTCGTTGAGCAGCGGCAGGATCAGGCGGTCTTCCAGATCTGCGGGCACGGCATAGCCGCTGGCCACTTCGGGTTTGACCGCGCGGCCGTTCTCCCATGTGTACAGGCCCTGGCCGTCCTTCTTGCCGCGCTTGCCGGCGTCCACCGTGGCAAGCGCGGCAGGAATCGGCAGATGCAGGAACGGCGCCAACTCGGCACCGACACCGGCAGCGACGTCCAGCCCCACCGTGTCGATCAACTCGATCGGCCCCATCGGCATGCCGAACTTCACCGCAGTCTTGTCCAGCACCGGTCCCGGAATGCCCTCGGCATACGCGGTGGCCGCTTCGAGCAGATACGGAAACAGCACGCGGTTGACCAGGAATCCGGGCGTGCCGGCCACCGGCACCGGGAACTTGTCCAGCGCCTTGCAGAACGCCGCAAGGCGCGCCACGTTGGCCGGATCCAGGCCATCGTGCTGCACGATTTCCACCAGCGGCATCATCGCCACCGGGTTGAAATAGTGCAGGCCGGCAAATTGCGCGGGGCGCTGAATGTGACCACGCAGCTCGGTCAGCGGAATCGACGAGGTATTGGTGGTCAGCACTGCATCGGGCTTGAGTTGCGGCTCGATGGACTGATACAAGTCGCGCTTGGCCTGCGGATTTTCGATGATCGCCTCGATCACCAGATCCGCCTGCGCCACACCCGCGCCAGCCAAATCGCCACGTAGCCGCGCTGCCACCGCCGGCCGCTTGGCGTCGTCCTTCACCCGCTTGGTAAACAGCTCGCCGCCGCGCGTCAGTGCCGTATCGATAAAGCGCTGCTCGCGGTCCTGCAGGGTGACCTCGAAGCCCTTGTAGGCGGCCCACGCGGCGATATCGCCGCCCATCACGCCGGCACCGATCACATGCACATGGCGAATCGGCGGCAACGCCGCCGCGCCTGCCTCCTTGCCGCCCAGCGCCTTCAAGCGCTCGGTGAGGAAGAAGATGCGGATCAGGTTGCGCGCAGTCGGGGTGCTGGCGAGCTTGACCACCGCCTTGCGCTCGGCCGCAAGCCGCGCCTGGATGCCGCTGCCGCCCGCGCGCTCCCACACGTTGATCAAGGCATACGGCGCCGGGTAATGCTCCTTGCGCGCCTTGCGTGCGACCTGCTTGCGCATCTGCGGCGCGAGCAGCTTGCGTGCCGGCAACGTGTTGGTAGCCCACGCGGTCGCGCGTTGCTTGAACGGGCGCGTGGTGCCGTTCAAGGCCAGGGCGGCGGCAACATCGACCAGCACCGCAGGGGCGGCCACCTTGTCGATCAGCCCCATCGCCCGCGCGGCCTTGGCCGACACCGTGCGACCGGTCAGCATCAGATCCATCGCCGCCGGTGCGCCGATCAGGCGCGGCAAGCGGGCGCTGCCGCCCCAGCCGGGGAAGATGCCGAGCTTGGTTTCCGGCAGGCCGATGCGCGTACTGGCGTCGTCCGATGCCACCCGGTACCGGCACGCCAGCGCGATTTCGGTGCCGCCGCCCATGCAGAAGCCATGGATCGCCGCTACCGTGGGGCAGGGCAGTTCGGCCAGTTTCTGGAACACCTGCTGGCCGCGATGGATCGCATCGTTGACCGTGCCCTTGCGGTCGAAGTCCTGGAATTCCTTCAGGTCTGCGCCGGCAATGAAGCCGTTGGACTTGGCCGAGCGCAGTACCACGCCCTTGGGCGGGTCCAGCGCCAGCCGCTCGACCAGCGCGCCGAGTTCGAGCAGCACCTCCTGCGAAAACGCGTTGACCGGTGCGCCCTGGCGATCAAGGCTGAGGACGACCACGCCGTCCTCGCGCAGGTCGGCCTGCCAATGGCTGAATCGGAGCCCGTCGAAACCTGGAAGCATGCGTCTGGCCGTCCGGCGATATAAGGAAAGGCCGTTATCATCCAGAGGTTGTTTCCATCACGTCAAATACCCATACCAGTCGACAGGACGGCATGCGCTTCGCGGGAGGCGTCGCCAGCGGCGCATCCGGGCCGCTACCCTGATACGTGACGATCGTACCGATCGGTATGAACTTTCCTCTTCAACGGCGGTCTCATTGCCCGACTTCGGTGGGCTGACAGGAGTGCGGCCCAACATGGCCGAAGTCGATACACCTCAGGAGCTGGACCTGGAACTGGTCCGGCGTGTGCAGCGCGGCGAGAGCGCGGCGTTCGATGTGCTGGTGCGCAAATACCAGCATCGGATCGTCGCGTTGATCGGGCGCTACATCGCCGACTGGAGCGAATGTCAGGACGTGGCCCAGGATACGTTTGTGCGCGCGTACCGCGCGATCAACAGTTTCCGCGGCGACTCCCAGTTCTATACGTGGCTGCACCGCATTGCCGTCAACACTGCCAAGAACCATCTGGTTGCGCACAACCGCCGCCCGCCCACCGACGACATCGAGATCAGCGATGCCGAACAGTTCGACGGAGCGACCCGGTTGCGCGACAACGACACCCCGGAGCGCGAATTGATGCGACAGGAGCTGGAACAAACGGTGATGCGCGCGGTCCAAGCCCTGCCGGAAGAACTTCGGTCGGCCATCACCCTGCGCGAGGTGGAGGGGCTGAGTTATGAGGACATCGCGCGAAAGATGGATTGCCCGATCGGAACGGTGCGCTCGCGCATCTTCCGGGCGCGCGAGGCCATCGACATCGAGCTGCGGCCTCTGCTGGAGACCGAAAGCGCTACCCGTGAGCGACACCGTGTATGAGCGATAACCCTGCCATGTCCACCACCGACAAATTCGAACGTCACTACCGGCAGCAGTTGTCTGCGCTGGTCGACGGAGAGTTGAACGCCGACGAGTCGCGCTTCTTGCTGCGCCGTCTGGCGCACGATGAGGAGCTGGCCGGCTGCCACGAACGCTGGCAGCTGTGCGGCGACGTACTGCGCGGTGCGGCCAGTGCGCCGGCGCCGCTGGATTTTGCCGCGCGTGTGCGCAACGCCATTGCCGATGAGCCAGCGCCGCAAGCGCAGCCGGCGCCGCGCTCGGCCGCACGCTGGCGTTGGGGTGGAGGTGCGGCGATTGCTGCGTCGGTTGCCGCAATCGCCTTGTTCATGGCACGCGAGCGCTTGCCCGAGACGGCGCCGCCAGCCTCCGTTGTGCCGGTGTATGCCACCACGGCGCAAGTGCCTGCCATCGCACGGCCGCCAGTCGCGCCGAAGGCGCCAGCCATGCCGGATCCGGCCAACCCTGGCGACGGTGGCGCGCTTGTGGCGGCGGTGCCGGCTGCGGCGCTGGCGTCCACGCGTCGCGGTGCCGCTACCCGTAACCAACAGGTGGCGCGCAATGTCGCGACGCGTCAGCAACAGACCCCGGCCCGGATGGTGGCTTCCGCGACCCCGGCTGCTGCGGTGAGCCCGGCGGCAACCTCCAATCCATTTACCCATCCGGACACGACACTGCAGGCGCGCCCGTGGCCACGCGCCGCGTTGTCCGGCGCCGGCGATAGCCCGCTCAACGCCAGTTTCAGCCAGAGCCGCCAGGGTCCGGCGTTCTATCCGTTCGAGCCTGCGCCCCAGGCGACCGGCAACCCTGCGCAGAGCCGGCCGCTGCCGGTGCAGGTCCCGCAGAACTGATCCGGCCGCCGATCTTCATCCAGTCGGCGCGCTTCCTCCCGTTAACTTGCCGGGCCCGTGTCATCTCGCGGGTTCCGGCCCCTGTCGCCCTGCCATCGGAGGCAACTCGATGAATCACCGCATGCGTACCCAGATGTTTGGCCTGATCGCCATGACGTTGCCGCTGGCAGCCTGTGCTCAGCAAACCGCGCCAGCGCCGGCCGCCAAGGCCAGTGCGCCGATTGCCGCCAACCGCAGCACCACCCCGGCGCCGCAGTTGGTCGCCGGCCTGCCGGACTTCACCAATCTGGTCGAACAGGTCGGCCCAGGCGTGGTCAATATCGAAACCACCATCACCCGCAAGGATGCGATGGCGCGTTCGGCGCGTGGCGGGCGCGGTGGCCAGGGTGGCATGCCCGGTCAGGGCGGCATGCCGGACGACGAGCAGATGCCGGAGTTCTTCAAGCGCTTCTTCGGCCCGGATTTTCAGATGCCGGGCGGCCCGCGGCAGGGGCCGGGCCAGGGCGGTGGCGATGACGATGGCGGCATCGCCGGCAAGTCGATGGGCTCGGGCTTCATCATTTCCGCCGACGGCTATGTGCTGACCAATCACCACGTGGTCGATGGCGCCAGCGAAGTCACCGTCAAGCTCACCGACCGCCGCGAGTTCAAGGCCAAGGTGGTGGGCAGCGACGAACAGTTCGACGTGGCGCTGCTGAAGATCGAGGCCAAGGGGCTTCCGACCGTGCGCCTGGGCGACTCCAATACGCTCAAGCCAGGTCAGTGGGTGGTGGCGATCGGCTCGCCGTTCGGGCTGGATCACTCGGTCACCGCCGGCATCGTCAGCGCCACCGGCCGCAGCAATCCGTACGCGGATCAGCGCTACGTGCCCTTCATCCAGACCGACGTGGCGATCAACCAGGGCAACTCCGGTGGCCCGCTGCTCAACACCCGCGGCGAAGTGGTCGGCATCAATTCGCAGATCTTCTCCGCGTCTGGCGGCTACATGGGGATTAGTTTTGCGATCCCGATCGACCTGGCGTTTAGTGCGGCCGAACAGATCAAAGCCACCGGCCGGGTCAGTCGCGGCATGCTGGGCGTGCAGGTTGGCGCGATCGACTCGCTCAAGGCGCAAGGGCTGGGCCTGCCGGATAGCCGCGGCGCCCTGGTCAACGACATCCCCGCCGGCAGCCCGGCCGCAAAGGCCGGTGTCGAGGTGGGCGATGTCATCCGTGCGGTCAATGGCAAGCCGATCGAGGTGGCCAGCGATCTGCCGCCGATGATCGGCCTGATGCCGCCGGGCGCCAAGGTCAACCTGGACATCCTGCGCGACGGCAAGCCGCGTCAGGTGTCAGTCGTGCTGGCGCCATTGCAGGATGGCAGTGAGGACGCCGCGCCACGCACCGCAGCGGCCGACGTCAAGCCGGAGGCTCCGGCCAGTGTGGCCTTGCTCGGCCTGCAGGTGGCCGACCTGACCGCCGCCGAGCGCAGTCGGTTGGGCCTGGAAGCGGGTGAGGGCGTGCGGATTGCCGCGGTCACTGGAGCTGCTGCGCGCAGCACCCAGCCGCCGCTGTCGCCGGGGCTGATCATCGCCCGCGTCGGCCGTACCAAGGTGGGCAGCGTCGCCGAACTCAACCGCGCGCTGTCCAGCTACAAGAAGGGCGACGTGGTCATGCTGCTGGTCACCGACGGCAAGGCCACCAGCTATGTGGCGCTGAAGGCCGGCGGGTGATCGAGGCCGGGAATCGGGAATCGGGAATCGTAAGAGCGCGGCCTGCCTTGGCTTTCACGATTCCCTACTCCCGATTCCCAATTCCCCCGGCCCCAATGGGGCCGGCCGTGCGATAATGCTGCGTTACCCTGACGACGGCACCGCCGGCGCCCACCTCAATGTCCTCTGATTCAATGCGGTACATCCGCAATTTCTCCATCATTGCCCACGTCGATCACGGGAAATCCACCCTGGCCGACCGGATCATCCAGCTATGCGGCGGTCTTCAGGCGCGCGAGATGGAGGCCCAGGTTCTCGACTCCAACCCGATCGAACGCGAACGCGGCATCACGATCAAGGCACAGTCGGTGTCCTTGCCGTACACGGCCAAGGACGGGCAGGTCTATCAGCTGAACTTCATCGACACCCCCGGGCATGTCGACTTCTCCTATGAAGTCAGCCGCTCGCTGGCCGCCTGCGAAGGCGCGCTGCTGGTGGTCGATGCGGCGCAGGGCGTGGAAGCGCAATCGGTCGCCAACTGTTACACCGCGGTGGAGCAGGGGCTGGAAGTGGTGCCGGTGCTCAACAAGATCGACCTGCCCACCGCCGACATCGCCCGTGCCAAGGCCGAGATCGAAGCGGTGATCGGCATCGATGCCGAAGACGCGGTGGCGGTCAGCGCCAAGACCGGTCTCAACATCGACCTGGTGCTGGAGGCGATCGTGCAGCGCATTCCGCCGCCCAAGCCGCGCGATACCGACAAGCTGCAGGCGCTGATCATCGATTCCTGGTTCGACAATTACCTGGGCGTGGTGTCGCTGGTGCGCGTGATGCAGGGCCAGATCAAGCCGGGCAGCAAGATTCTGGTGATGTCCACCGGGCGCACGCACCTGGTCGACAAGGTCGGCGTGTTCACCCCCAAGCGCAAGGAGCTGCCTTCGCTAGGCGCTGGCGAAGTGGGCTGGATCAATGCTTCGATCAAGGATGTGCATGGCGCGCCGGTCGGCGACACCTTGACCCTGGCTGCCGACCCCGCGCCGTATGCGTTGCCGGGATTTCAGGAAATGCAGCCGCGCGTGTTCGCCGGCCTGTTCCCGGTCGATGCCGAGGATTATCCGGATCTGCGCGAAGCACTGGACAAGTTGCGTCTGAACGATGCCGCGCTGCGTTTCGAGCCGGAAAGCTCCGAGGCGATGGGCTTCGGCTTCCGTTGCGGATTTCTGGGCATGCTGCACATGGAAATCGTGCAGGAGCGCCTGGAGCGCGAATACAACCTGGACCTGATCAGCACCGCGCCGACGGTGGTGTACGAAGTCCTCAAGACCGACGGCTCCATCATCAACATGGACAACCCGGCCAAGCTGCCGCAGTTGAACCTGGTGGAGGAGATTCGCGAGCCGATCATTCGCGCCAACGTGCTGACGCCCGAGGAATACATCGGCAACATCATCAAGTTGTGCGAAGAAAAGCGCGGCACCCAGATCAGCATCAATTATCTGGGCAGCCAGGTGCAGATCAGCTACGAACTGCCGATGGCTGAAGTGGTGCTGGACTTCTTCGACAAGCTCAAGTCGGTGAGCCGTGGCTACGCCTCGCTGGATTATCACTTCGTGCGTTTCGATGCCGGCCCGTTCGTGCGGGTGGACGTGCTGATCAACGGCGACAAGGTCGATGCGTTGTCGCTGATCGTGCACCGCAGCCATGCTGACCGGCGCGGCCGCGAGCTATGCGAAAAGATGAAGGAACTGATCCCGCGGCAGATGTTCGACGTGGCGATTCAGGCCGCCGTCGGCTCGCAGATCATCTCGCGTTCCACGGTCAAGGCGATGCGCAAGAACGTGTTGGCCAAGTGCTATGGTGGCGACGTTTCGCGCAAGAAAAAGCTGCTGGAAAAGCAGAAAGAAGGCAAGAAGCGCATGAAGCAGGTCGGCCGCGTGGAGATTCCGCAGGAGGCTTTCCTGGCCGTGCTGCAGATGGATAAGTAGCAGGGAATAGTGCATCGGGAATGGGGAATCGCAGAGGCTTGCGCGCTCTTGCCGTTCCGATTCCCCATTCTCGACTCCCGATTCCCTTTCCGAAGGAACATCAATGAAATGGTTTGAAATCATCCTGGTTGTGCTGACGCTTGGCACCGGCTTCATCTGGCTGCTGGACAAGCTGTTGTTGGCCAAGCGCCGTGCCGCACGTGCCGGGCTGCTGGACAGCGAGCCGGCGATCATCGATTACTCGCGCGCGTTCTTCCCGGTGCTGGCGGTGGTGCTGATCCTGCGCAGCTTCGTTGCAGAGCCGTACAAGATTCCGTCCAGTTCGATGATGCCCAACCTGCTGATCGGCGATTTCATCCTGGTCAACAAGTTCGCCTACGGTTTCCGTCTGCCGATCACCAATACCAAGTTCATCCCGACCGGCGAGCCCAAGCGCGGCGACGTGGTGGTGTTCAAACCCCCGCATGCGCCGGATCAGAACTGGATCAAGCGCGTGGTCGGCCTGCCGGGCGACAAGATCGGCTTCCACGGCGACACGCTGTATATCAACGACAAGCCGATGCGCTATACGGTCAAGGGCGAGTACATCGGCAAGGGTAAGGGCGCCGAGATGACCGGCACCACGCTGCTGGTCGAGGACCTGCCGGGCCGCATGCATACCGTGCTGGAGTGGGTGGATCGCAACATGCCTGCCGGCCAGGGCGACTGGACGGTGCCGGCAGACAGCTATTTCGTGATGGGGGACAATCGCGACAATAGTGAAGACAGCCGGTTCTGGACCCAGACGCATTTCCTGCCGGAAGCCAATCTGCGCGGCAAGGCGTTTTTGATCTGGCTCAATTGCGAAGGGTGGTTCTGCAAGGGGAGTTTCGATCCGTCGCGGATCGGGACTGGAATCCAGTAAATGCACGCACGGCGTGCCGGGGAAAGCACAATGAAGCGCAAGCAAAGCGGTATGACGTTGACGTCGTTCGTGGTGGTGCTGGCGGTGGTCGGATTCGGCCTGTATATCGGGATGAAGCTGTTTCCGATGTATCAGGAGTATTACTCCGTCCGTACTGCGATGAAGGGCCTGGCCAATGAGCCGGGCAGTGCCACCATGGACCCGTCCAAGTTGCAGGACCTGTTCTTTCGTCGTCTGTACATCAATTACTCGGAGAACGTCAAAAAAGAAGACGTCAAGTTCGAGCGTGTTGAAGGCGGCTGGCGGATGAAGGTCAACTACGAGGTCCGTCGTGAGCTGGTTGGCAATCTGGATGTTGTCGGCAAGTTCGGCACGGAACAGGATTTGACGAAGCGCGGTGTCGAATAGAACCTTCCAACGTGGCGATCCGATCGGGCATGCATTCGCCGATCAGGCTCTGCTTGCCCAGGCGCTACGGCATCGCAGTGCCGGGACGCCGCATAACGAGCGACTGGAATTTCTCGGCGACGGCATCGTCAACCTGCTGATTGCCGAGGCGCTGTATCAGCGCTGGCCCAAGGCCGACGAAGGCGCATTGACGCGCGCGCGCGCCGAGCTGGTACGCGAAGGCGCACTCGCGGTGATCGGGCGCACGCTCAATCTTGGCGAGCGGCTGACGCTGGGCCCGGGCGAACTCAAGTCCGGCGGCCATCGGCGCGATTCGATCCTGGCCGATGCGGTCGAGGCGATCGTTGCGGCGATCTATCTGGACTGCGGATTCGAACGCTGCCGTGCGGTGGTGCTGCCGTGGTTCGAACCATCGCTTGCAGCATTGCCGGTGGGCAAGGCCGAAAAAGATCCCAAGACCCGGCTGCAGGAATGGCTGCAGGCACGGCAGCTGCCGCTGCCCAATTACGCTCTGATCAGCGAGAGCGGCGACGAGCATGCCAAGCAGTTCCACGTCGCCTGCATCCTGGAGCAGCCCATCGCCCGCGCCGAGGGCCAGGGCACGTCGCGCCGCCTTGCCGAGCAACAGGCGGCGGCTACCGTCATCGCACAACTGGATGTAAACACGTGAGCGAAACCACTCCCCACCGTAGCGGCAGCGTTGCCGTGATCGGCCGGCCCAATGTCGGCAAATCCACTCTGACCAATGCCCTGGTGGGCGCCAAGGTCAGCATCGTGTCCAATCGGCCGCAGACCACGCGGCATCGGTTGCTGGGCATTGCCACCTTCCCGGAAGGGCAGTTGGCGCTGGTCGACACGCCCGGACTACATCGCGAGCAGAAGCGCGCGATGAACCGGGTGATGAATCGCGCCGCGCGTGGGTCGCTCGAAGGTGTGGACGCCGCGGTGCTGGTGATCGAGGCCGGCCGTTGGGACGAAGAAGACACCCTGGCGTTCCGCGTGCTCAGCGACGCTGAGGTGCCGGTGGTGCTGGTGGTCAACAAGGTCGACCGGCTCAAGGACAAAACCGCATTGTTCCCGTTTTTGGCGCAGGTCAGCGAAGGCCGTACGTTTGCCGCCGTGCATCCGGTGTCCGCGCTCAAGCGCAAGGGGCTGGAAGCGCTGGTGAGCGATCTGCTCAAGCTGGTGCCCGAAGCCGAGGCGATGTATGGCGAGGACGAAATCACCGACCGTAGCCAGCGTTTTCTGGCCGGCGAGCTGGTGCGCGAGCAGCTGATGCGTCAATTGGGTGAAGAACTGCCGTATGCCACCACCGTGGAAATCGAGCGCTTTGCCGAAGACGGCGCGCTGCTGCGGATCGGTGCGGTGATCTGGGTCGAGCGCGAGGGCCAGAAGGCGATCGTGATCGGCAAGGGCGGCACCCGTCTGAAGGAAATCGGCGGCAAGGCGCGGCTGCAGATGGAGCGGCTGTTCGGTGCAAAAGTGTTCCTGGAAACCTGGGTGCGCGTGCGCGAAGGCTGGTCGGATGACGAAGCGGCGTTGAAGGCCTTCGGATACGAATGAAACCGGGGCCGGGGACCCGGGACCCGGGACCCGGAAAGCGCACGCTATGCGTAAGTGCGTCGCCAATGCTGAGGACATGTCGCCGGGCGATATCTCGGCATGCTGCGCCTCGTGTTGAGCGAGCGGCGCTCGCTCAACACGAGGCGGAGCTTTCAGCTTTGCGGAACAATGCCGGGATAAGCGTTGTGCAAATGGTGCGCGTGTCTGTGGACCGCGCATGCAGCTCGGGCAGCGCTGCTGCGCACCGTCGCCATTCCGGAGGCGCTGCCCTTGCTGTCTACGTGTCCCGGGTCCCGGGTCCCCAGTCCCGGCAACTGCTTCCATGCTGATCGAGCACGAACACGGCTTCGTCCTGCATGTGCGCGCCTGGCGCGAGACCAGCGTGCTGGTGGAAGTGCTGAGCGAGCAGCACGGGCGGGTCGGGCTGCTGGCGCGTGGGGTGCAGGGCCCGCGCAAGCAGGCCCTGCGGGCGGCGCTGCAGCCGCTGCAGTTGATCCAGTTCACGGCCGTGCAGCGTGGCGAACTTGCGCAACTGCGTCAGGCCGAAGCGCTGGACACCGCGCCGCGGTTGGTGGGCGAACGCATGCTGGCCGGTTTCTATATCAGCGAGCTGTTGCTGCGTCTGGCCCCACGCAATGATGCGGTCCCGGAGCTTTATGCGTGCTACGCGCAGGCACGTGCGCATCTGGCCTCGGAGTTGTCGCTGGCATGGGGGCTGCGCCGGTTCGAGCGTGATGTGCTGGACGGGCTGGGGTTTGCCTTCGATCTGCAACACGATAGCGACGGGCAACCGATCGACCCGGCGGCGCGCTATCGACTCGATCCGCAGGAGGGCGCCATGCGAGTACTGAGCGAACGTCTGGCCCAGGATCGGCGCGAAACCGTGACTGGTGCTGCGCTGTTGGCCCTGGGGGAAGACGCCATGCCGGCCACCGATGACATGCCCGGCCTGCGCCGCAGCATGCGCAGCGTGCTGTTGCATCATCTGAACGGACGCGGCCTGAAATCCTGGGAAATGCTCGAAGATCTGGCGAGGCGGCGTTGATCGATACGCCGCCGCCCGAGCGCACTGCCGCGCGTCATTCAACCGGGAGACGTACTCCTCTCAACGCCTGACGCTCCTGACGCTGCCGACCGATCACGACACCCTCGACTCAGTGCAATAAGGCCGCCACCGCCGCATGAAACTGGGTCTGCGCCGTGTGCGATTGCGGGTCGCCACGCAGCAGGCGGACCGCGCCGGCCAGCCGCGCGGCGCCGACGAAACCGCAACTGGCCTGCAGCCGATGCAGATGGTTGCGCAGCGCCTGCTCATCGCTGATGTTCAGTGCCGAGGTGACTGCGTCGCGTGTGCCCGGCAGCTCTGCCAGGAACAGTTCGCGCAGTGCGTTGAGGTGATGCTGCTGGCCGTTGAGCGCGCTCAGCGCTGCCGCCTCGTCCCAATCGCTGGCGGCGATGTCGACCACGCCGACCGGCGCCACGCTGTAGCGGCCCCGCGCCAGGCCGCGGCGTACCGCCTGCAGCAAGCGTTCGGTGGTCAGCGGCTTGACCAGCATTTCCAGAAAGCCATCGGACTGCAGGCCGCGCTGCACCGCCATGTCGCCATCGGCGGTATGCGCCAGCGCAGGCACGTCCGGATGCAGTAGGCGCAACGCGCCCAGCAGGCCGCTGCCGGTGCCATCGGGGAGATTGACGTCGATCAGCCACAGGTCGTGGCGACGTTCGCGCGCGCGGTCCAGCGCCGACGACAACGAATCTGCGCAATCCACCTGGGCCGGAAGGCTTTCCAGGGCAGCCTGCAGAAAGCCGCGGCTAATCGGGTCGTCTTCCACCAACAAGAGTCGTGGATGGGGTTCCTGACGTGTCGCCATATTCATTGCTGCCTCCTTGTCAGCGGTTACGCATCCTGAACTTCGGCGCGCACGCGGAGTTTGCCTGTGTTTGCAGGGCACGACAATTGCTACGCCGCCCAGGGCGGCCTCGGTCGATCGCATCTGCGACAATACGCACCCTTTTTGCCCGCAGCTTGTCGCCACGTGGCCAGAACCCGAAACCGTTTCGACCGTACCCCCTTCCAGACCGCCATCACCGACCTGAGCCATGACGGCCGCGGAGTAGCGCGCCGCGACGGCGAGGGCGGCAAGGTCACCTTCATCAGCGGCGCCTTGCCCGGTGAACTGGTGCGTGCCGAGCCCACCGCGCGCAGCCGCCATTTCGATGAAGCCAAAACGGTCGACGTGCTGGAGGCCTCGCCGCAGCGGGTGGCTCCGCGCTGCCCGCATTTTGGCGTATGCGCCGGGTGCGTGTTGCAGCATCTGGAGGAGTCGCAGCAGATCGTAGCCAAGCAACGCGTGCTGACGGACAACCTGGAGCGCATTGGCCATGTGAGCCCGCAGACGGTGCTGCCCGCGTTGGTGGGCGACTCCTGGGGCTATCGGCGCAAAGGCCGTTTCTCGGTGCGGCGGGTGGAGAAGAAGGACAAGACCCTGGTGGGGTTTCGCGAACTCGACCCGCGCTTTGTGGCCGACCTGTCGGTCTGCTACACGGTGATCCCGCAGATCGGCGAGAAGATTCCGCTGCTGGCCGCCCTGGTCGAAAGCCTGGACGGCAAGCGCGACATCCCGCAGATCGAGTTCATCGGCGGCGACGATGCGGTGGCGTTGACCATCCGCCACATGCAGCCGCTCAGCGAGCGCGATCGGCAGGCCTGGGCGGAGTTTGCGCAGGCGCATGGGTTTGCGATCTTCCTGCAGCCCGGCGGCGTGGACAGCGTGCATCCGTTGTGGCCGCAGGACGTTCCGCTGTCGTTCCACCTGCCGCAATGGGATGTGGAGCTGGCATTTCGGCCGCTGGACTTCATCCAGGTCAATGCCTCGCTCAACCAGAAGATGATTGCGCACGCGCTGGCGCTGCTCGATGCCAAACCCGATGACCGCGTGCTGGATCTGTTCTGCGGGTTGGGCAATTTCACTCTGCCGCTGGCAAGAACGGTGCGCGAGGTGGTCGGCGTGGAAGGCGATGCCGGGTTGGTGGCGCGCGCGAAGGAAAATGCGCAACGCAATGGCCTGGACAATGCGCAGTTTTATGCGGCCGATTTGACCCAGGATCAGCGCAATACGCCCTGGATGCGTCAGGGCTTCGACAAGCTGCTACTGGACCCGCCGCGTTCGGGCGCATTGGACGTGCTGCAGCAACTGCCGCTGAAGAAATTCGAGCGCATCGTGTATGTCAGTTGCCACCCGGGCTCGCTGGCGCGCGACGCCGGCTACCTGGTCAACGAACAGGGTTTTACGCTGGTGTCGGCCGGTGCGATGGATATGTTTCCGCACACCGCGCACGTGGAAAGCATTGCGGTGTTTGAACGGCGGTGATTAGTCATTAGGGAATCGGGAATGGTGAAGGCGGTTCGCCGTATGCTGTTGCGATTCCCGATTCCCGATTCCCGATTCCCGATTCCCATGCCTCTAGAAATCGAACGCAAGTTTCTTGTCACCGGCGATGGCTGGCGTAGCGCTGCGCATGCCGTGATCCCGATGGCGCAGGGATACATCAACGATCAGGCGTCGTTGCGCAGCGGCGCGCAGAACGCGTCGGTGCGGGTGCGTCTTCAGGGTGAGAATGCATTTCTCAATCTGAAGTCGCGCGAGGTTGGGCACACACGTCAGGAGTTCGAATACCCGATCCCCCTCGGCGATGCGCGCGCGTTGCTGGCGTTGTGCGTGGGCGGCTTGATCGACAAGCGTCGGCATCTGGTCGAGTACCAGGGGCATGTGTGGGAAGTGGACGAATTCCTGGGCGATAACGCAGGGTTGGTGGTGGCCGAGATCGAGCTTGGCAGTGCTGACGAGACGTTCGCCAAGCCGGAATGGATCGGTGCGGAAGTCACCGACGACGTGCGCTATTACAACCTGGCGCTTGCCTCACACCCGTTCTCGCAGTGGGTGGACCGCCGGGAGTCGGGAGTGGGCATTCGGGATTCGTAAGAGCCAAGGCGCATGTGTCGGCCTTGGGCGATGCCTTGCGCATCACCCATCACGATTCTCCAATCCCTGTCTCGGTATTGGGCTTATGCTTTGTCAATCCCGAATTCCCACCAACGAATCCGAGCCTTATGCGCATCGACATCTGGTCCGACGTGGTCTGCCCCTGGTGCTGGATCGGCAAGCGCCGTTTTGAACAGGCGGTCGCTGCGCTTGGTGCGCAGCTGCCGGTATTGGACATCCATTACCACGCGTTCGAGCTCGACCCGGATGCCGGTGCCGAGCCGGTGCCGCTGCGCGATGCACTGGCGCGCAAGTTCGGCGGTGCCGCGCGCGTGGATCAGATGCTTGCGCAGACCCAGGACACCGCACGCGCGGAAGGCCTGCCGTTCGACTTCGGGCGCGGCCAGGTACAGGTCAGCACGTTGCGGGCGCATCGCTTGCTCTGGCTGGCTACGCACGAAGGCGATGTCGGTACGGTGATGGAAGCCATGTTTCATGCGCATTTTGCGCAAGGCCAGAACGTGGCTGCGACCGACACGCTGCTGCGTGCGGGTGAGGCCGGCGGGCTTGCAGCCTCGCGCGTGCAGGCGATGCTCGACTCCGACGAAGGCATTGTGGAGGTGCAGGCTCAGTTGGCACAGGCCAGCGCGCTGGGCATCCGTGCAGTGCCCAGCTTCGTGATCGACGGACGTAGTCTGATCCAGGGCGCGCAGCCACCGGAGACGTTTGCGCAGGCGTTGCTGCAGTTGGCCGCCGAATCGGTGCCGATTGGCGGCGCCGATGCGTGCGGGCCCGATGGATGTGCGGTGTGAGAGATCGCCTGCGTCATGCCCGTGCCGGTGACTGATCCGTCGATGTCGCGCCACCCGCGCACGGTCGCGGTGCTTGGCGCCGGCTTGGCTGGGCTCTCCTGTGCCAAGGCGCTGCAGGCCGCCGGCGCGGTGGTAACGGTGTACGAGCAGGGCGATGCGGCTGGTGGACGCATGCGTGCCCGTGCAGGCAAAGGTTGGCAGTGCGATGTGGGCGCGCAATATTTCACCGCGCGCGATCCGGACTTTGCCGCAGTGGTGAGCACATGGGTCGCCGCGGGCGTGGCGGCGCGCTGGCCAGCACGCATCGCAAGCTGGGATGGAACTGAGATGCGTGCGTCGCACACTGCGTTGGCGCGTTTTGTTGGAGTACCGGAGATGGCCGCTCCCGCTCGCGTGCTGGCGGCAGGGCTGGATGTTCGGTTGCATGCAGCGGTACGCAGCGTGCAACGCAGGGGCCAGGGCTGGGCGTTGGGCGTGCACGGCGCGCCCGCGTTGCATGTGGTCGATACGTTGCTGCTCGCACTTGCCGCACCGGATGCGGCGGCGTTGTTGGCAGGGGTCGCGCCTGCGCTTGCGACCATCGCCGGCGATGCATGCATGCAGCCGGCCTGGGCGGTGGTGCTGCGGTTCGACGCGCGGATCGATCCCGGCTACGACGCGCTGTTCGTCAACGCCGGCCCCTTGCGCTGGGTAGCGCGCGACTCCAGTAAACCGGCACGGCAGGGCGCCGAGACCTGGCTGCTGCATGCCGCCGCCGACTGGAGCCAGCTGCATTTCGATGCCACGCCCGAGGACGTCATCGCCATGCTGCTGCCGGAACTGGCGGCGCTCGGCCTGCCGCTGCCGCAGGCCTGTGATGCCTATCGGTGGGAGGTGGCTAGCACCGATCCGCCGTTGCAGACCGGCTGCTTCTGGGATGCGCAGCTTGGCCTTGGCATGTGTGGCGACTGGTTGGCGGGCGGCAAGGTGGAGGGCGCGTGGCAAAGCGGAACCGCCTTGGCGCAGCGGGTGTGTGCCGACGATGTCACGCACCATACGGATGCATAAGCCGGTGGCGCATCCGTGGTGTTTGAGCATCAGTGCCGCGCAATGGCAGAGCGGGGTTTGCGTTGCAGACAACGCAGACGCACAGATGTCGTGTGCAGCGTTTCAAAATGCCTACCCGAGCGCCGCGCTGATGCAAGCGTGTCTTGCATGCGTGCGCGAGCTCAGCACCAATGCATGAGTCCGATACGCGCAGCAGCGCCTCGCAAACGCCCGCACATACGCTGCGCCTGATCCTGGGCGATCAGCTCAACCCGCAGCACAGCTGGTTTGCGACGCACGACCCCGGCGTGGTCTACGTGCTGATGGAAGTGCGCGAGGAAACCGATTACGTGCTGCATCACGCGCAGAAGATCCTGGCGATCTTTGCGGCAATGCGCGCGTTTGCCGCGCGTTTGCGGCAGCACGGGCACCGCGTACGCTATGTCGCGATCGATGCCCCCAGTAATCGGCAATCCATCCCGGGCAATCTCGAGGCGTTGATGGCGCATTACCGCGCCGAGCATCTGCAGTACCAGGCGCCGGATGAGTGGCGGCTGGATGAGGCGCTGCGCCACTGGAGCGCGGGCTGCGCATTCGCTACGCACATGGTCGATAGCGAGCATTTTCTGACCGAGCGCGCTGAGGTGGCGGCGTGTTTCCGCGCCGGAAGTCAGTGGCGCATGGAGGTCTTCTATCGACGGATGCGCACGCGCCATCGCATCTTGCTCGATGCCTCCGGCCAACCGGAAGGTGGGCGTTGGAACTTCGATCACGACAACCGCGCGCCGTGGCCCGGCGATCCGCCAGCGCCGCAGGAGTGGCGCGCCGCGCACGACCATGGCGCGTTGTGGCGCAGCATCGAAGCTGCCGGCGTGCGCAGTTTCGGCGCGCCAAATGCGCAGGCGCTGCCATGGCCGCTGGACCGCGATGAAGCCTTGCAGCATCTGGATGCCTTCATCGCCACTGCGTTGCCGGATTTCGGCCGCTACGAAGATGCGATGAGCACGCGTAGCCCGCGGCTATTCCATTCGCTGCTGTCGTTCGCGCTCAACGTCAAGATGTTGCACCCGGCCGAAGTGATTGCGCGTGCCGAAACGGCGTGGCGGCAAGGGCACGTACCGCTGGCCTCGGTGGAAGGCTTTATCCGGCAGATTCTGGGCTGGCGCGAATACGTGCGCGGCGTGTACTGGTCGCAGATGCCCGGCTATGCGCAGTCCAATCAGTTGAATCAGCATGCGCCGCTGCCGCAGTGGTTCTGGGACGGGCAGATCGGCATGCGGTGCCTGGCCGATGCCGTCGGTAACTCGCTGGCCAATGCGCATGCGCACCACATCCAGCGGCTGATGGTGATCGGCAATTTTGCGCTGCTGGCGGGGCTGGACCCGCAGGCGCTGCATCGCTGGTATCTGGGTGTCTACATCGATGCGTTCGAGTGGGTGGAGTTGCCCAACACGGTGGGCATGAGTCAGTTTGCCGACGGTGGCCTGCTCGGCAGCAAGCCGTATATCGGTGGTGCGGCCTACATCGATCGCATGAGCGATTACTGCAGCGGCTGCAGCTATCAGCGCAAGGCGCGCACCGGTGCGCGGGCCTGCCCGTACAACGCGCTGTACTGGGATTTCCTCGCGCGGCAGCGCCCGCTGCTGGGCACGAACGAACGCCTGGCGATGCCGTATCGGCAGCTCGATGGCATGGCGCCCGAGGTGCTGGAGGGCATCCAGATCCAGGCCGCACATTGGCGGGCGAATCTGGACCGTCTTTGAGGCGGCGTAGACCGAAGTTGTCTGCTGGGCGGCCAGTGCGGTCGTGAACCTGCCGCATGCGTCCTACTGCAGACCGCCGCGTGTCGTACGCCGCTGGCGAGCTGGGCAGCACAGCCGGAGTGTCTGCCCGGGGACGCAGGCTGTTGCGTTTGCGGTGCGAATAACGGCACCGGCGCTGCCAGCGCCAGGGGCGCGAGCTCAAAGGCGATCACGCGGCTCGCGGTATCGGTGCGCGGGCGCCGCAACGCCTGGCCGCAAGGCGCTTGGGTCCCCCTGTCTGAATGCGCGATCTGACGCTGCAACGCGCATCTGCGACAATGCCGCGCTGCGCCCTCGTGGCGCCTGGCCCGGGAGTCCCCCAACATGCTTCTGATCGGCGTTGCCGGTACCGAACTCAGCGCACAGGAACGCGACTGGCTGCAGCACGATGCCGTTGCCGGCGTGGTGCTGTTCAAGCGCAACTTCGCCTCGCGCACCCAGGTGGCCGAGCTGTCGGCATCCATCCGCGCTGCCGCGCCGCGCCCGGTGCTGCTGTGCGTGGACCAGGAAGGCGGCCGCGTGCAGCGGTTTCGCGACGGCTTCAGCGCGCTGGCGCCGTTGCAAAGCTTCGGTACGCAGTATCTGCAGGATCCGCAAGGCGCGCTCGCCGCGGCCCGTGCGCACGCGCAGCTAATGGCCACTGAAGTGCGCGCCAGCGGCGTGGACCTGAGCTTTGCGCCGGTGGTGGACCTGGGGCGCGGCAACCGCGCGATCGGCGATCGCGCCTTCAGCGACGACCCGCAGATCGTGGCCACCTTCACCCGCGCCTATGTGCAGGCGCTGCACGGCGCCGGCATGGCCGCCACGCTCAAGCATTTCCCCGGCCACGGCACGGTGCTCGAAGACACCCATGTGGATCACGCCAGCGACCCGCGTTCGCTGGAGCAATTGCAGGCCGACGATCTGCTGCCATTCGTGGCCGGCATCGAGGCCGGTGCCGACGCGGTGATGATGGCGCATGTGGTCTACCCGCAGGTCGCGCCGGAACCGGCCGGTTATTCGCAGCGCTGGATCGAGCAGATCCTGCGCGGCCAGATGGGCTTCCGCGGCGTGGTGTTTTCCGACGACATCGGCATGGCGGCCTCGTTCAGCGCCGGCGGCGTGGCGGGCCGGGTGCATGCGCACCTGGATGCCGGCTGCGACGTGGTGCTGGTCTGCCATCCGGAACTGGTCGACGAATCGCTGCAGGCCGTGCAAGGCCGCAGCCTCAATACCGCAGCGCTGATCGGCCTGATCGGCCGCGGCGCGCTCGGCTGGGACGGCCTGCTTGCCGGCACCGATGCCTCTTTCAACACTCCTTCCGCCCCTTTCGGATCAATTGCCTGATGTCCACGCTCACCATTTCCCAGGCCCTGGCCCAAGCCGATCTGCTGGTCGACCGCCCGGCCATCGATGCCGCCGTCGGCACCATTGCCGATGCCATCGCGCGCGACTACGCCGGCGAAGTGCCGGTGTATCTCACCATCATGCACGGCGCGCTGCCGTTCTCCGGCCAGTTGGCGCTGGAGTTGGGCGCACGTGGGCAGGATCTGCAGTTCGATTACCTGCATGCCACCCGTTACCGTGGCGAAACCGTCGGAGGCGAGCTGGTCTGGAAGCACCGCCCGGCCACCGCGCTGTTCGGCCGCCGGGTGATCCTGGTCGACGACATTCTGGATGAGGGCTACACGCTGCAGGGCGTGCGCCAGTGGTGCCTGGAGCAGGGCGCCACCGACGTGCGCGTGGCTGTGTTGACCGTCAAGCGTCACGACCGCTGCGTGCCGGGCGTCACCGCCGATTACGTGGGCGTCGAAGTGGCCGACCGCTATGTGTTCGGCTTCGGCATGGACGTCAACGAACAGCTGCGCGGTATTCCTGCCATCTATGCGATGAAGCAGTAAAGCGCGCGCGGTGATCAGCAACGCGGCGGCGTAGCCGCCAGGCGGACGCGGCCGCTGCGCGCAATCGGCGTGCACGGTTTGTGTCTCCCGGTGTTGCCTTGGCGCCCATCGCCGCCGGACGATCGCTCGCTACGCTTTACTGGTCGCTTCTGAATCACTGGCCCGCCGCCGCGCGGGCACTCGTGCGCGTTTGCGCGCTTCCACGTCCGTTACGTTGCAGAGGTCGGTTGTGTCTTCCCATTCCATCGCATTGGCCGTCATTGGCGGCACTGGTGTCTACAAGCTCGCGCAGCTCGATGACGTGCAGACCCACGAGCTGGACACGCCCTACGGCGCGCCGTCGGGGCCGATCCGCGTCGGCATGCTGCTAGGTCATCGGGTGGCGTTCCTGGCCCGGCATGGCGAAGGTCATTCGCTGCCGCCGCACAAGGTCAATTACCGCGCAAATATCGCTGCGTTGCAGCAAATTGGCGCCTCGCGCGTGCTTGCGCTCAACACGGTCGGTGGCATCACCGAACAGTTCGGCCCGCGCGTGCTGGCATGCCCCGATCAGCTGATCGATTACACCTGGGGGCGCGTGTCCACCTTCTGCGAGGAGCCGGGCAGCGAGGTGCAGCATGTGGATTTCGGTCATCCGTATTCGCCGATGTTTCGCAGCAAGGTCATCGCTGCGGCCAAGGTGACCGGGGTCACGATGGTGGCCGGCGGGTGCTACGGCGCGACGCAAGGGCCGCGTTTGGAAACGATTGCAGAGATCGCCCGCATGCGTCGCGACGGCTGCGATCTGGTCGGCATGACCGGCATGCCCGAAGCCGGGCTTGCGCGCGAAAAAGGCCTGGAATATGCGTGTTTGGCGATCGTGGCGAACTGGGCGGCCGGTTGCGGCGACGCGCAGGAAATCACCATGGCCGAGGTGTTGGCCAACGTGGATGCCGCCTCGTCCGGGTTGCCCGAACTGATTGGCGAACTTGCACGCGGGTGATTGTCATTGGGGAATAAGCTTTGCATACTCGGCGCGTACGCACCGCCGTACACCACCCATTAATTATTGCAAAGGTCTCGCATCACCATGCCGAACGGTACCGTCAAGTGGTTCAACGACGCCAAGGGATTTGGCTTCATCTCACCGGAGGACGGCAGCGCCGATGTCTTCGCGCACTTCTCCGCGATCAACTCCAAGGGCTTCCGCAGCCTGCAGGAAGGCCAGCGCGTCAGTTATGACGTGACCCAGGGCCCCAAGGGTGCCCAGGCTTCGAACATCACGCCGGTCGAGTAATCTGACTCGATTGTGCGGTTGAAGAACCCCGCCACGGCGGGGTTTTTTTTGCACCGGTCCACGCAGGACGGTGTTCGCGAACCAGAGCAGGGACGATGCAACAAGCATTACGGATTGCGGTAGTGGGCTATGGAACGGCAGGGCAGGCGCTGGCGGTCTTGCTGGGCGCCGATGGCCATCGACTGGACGTCTTCGAGCGCGCCGCCAGGCCGGGGCCGGTCGGTGCCGGCTTCCTGCTGCAGCCCAGCGGCCTGCAGGTGTTGTGGAAGATGGGCCTGTTGTCGCAGGCCCTGATGCATGGCGCGCCGGTGCGCCGCCTGTACGGCGAAACGCCCTGCGGGCGCGCGGTGATGGACATGCAATACCGCGATCTGGATGCCCGCCTGATGGGTCTGGGCATGCAGCGCGGTGCGTTGTTCTCGCTGTTGTGCGATGCCTGGCCCGAGTACGCGCAGCTGCAGACCGATACCCAGATCACCGCCATCGATCACGAGGGTAGGCGCGTGCAGGACCAGCGCGGGCAATGGCATGGTCCGTACGATCTGATCATCGCCGCCGATGGCTCGGCTTCCACGCTCCGCGCGCAGGTGCAGGGCACCCGGCTGGATCGGGTGTATCCATGGGGCGCGCTGTGGTGTCTGTTGCCGCGCGAAGATTGGCCGTTTGTCGACGAACTGCGCCAGCGCTATATCGGTGCGCGCAAGATGATCGGGCTGCTGCCGGTAGGCACGCGGCCTGGCGACGACATCCCGCGCCTGAGTTTTTTCTGGAGCCTGCCGTGCAGCGATTTCGCCGCCTGGGAGCAGCGCGGCATCGGCGCGTGGCGCGATGAGGTGGCGCAGATGTGGCCGGACGCGCATCTGCGTCTGGACAGCGTGCAGGTGCACACCGCGCTGGCACGCGCCAGCTACCGCGATGCGGTGATGACGCGCTGGCATCGTGGCCGTTTCGTGCTGGCCGGCGACGCCGCTCATGCGATGAGCCCGCAGCTGGGCCAGGGCGTCAACATGGCATTGCTGGATGCATTGGCCATGCGCGATGCCTTGCGCGCGGGCGAAGATATCGATGACGCCTTGCAGCGCTATCAGCGCGAGCGCCAGGCGCATGTGGCGATCTATCACCGCTGGAGCCGCTGGCTCACGCCGCTGTTTCAATCCGAGCGCGATGTGTGGGCACGCGGGCGCGATCTGTTGCTGCAGCCGATGGGGCGCGTACCGGGCGGTCGTGGCCACATGCTGCGCGTGCTCAGCGGCACCCAGCATGGCTGGTTCGGCAAGTTGGCGCTGGCGCCGGAGTTCGTGGACGCGTTGTCGCAACCATTACCGCAAGCGCTGCCACGGCCGCAGAGCGTCGCCAACAGCGGCTGAGCGGACGCAGGTGCTCGCCCCGCGTGGCGGGTAGTTGGAAGGGGCAGGTATCGTTGGATGCTTTGGTGTCGAGCGTATCGGCCACACCGCTCGACGATGGTTCGGGGTGGTGTATGTGGTGCCATCACGCGTCCTAGCAACGCTGACGTAGCGGGTGTACGCACGGTTGCCAGGAGCAGCTAAAAAGCCGGGCGAGCAGGCGTCGAGTGTAGACGTCGCACTCAGAACCGGAGTGCGCGAGTAGGAGTGCGCCAGGAATCCATACCGCACAGAGCGCCCGCCGCGCCCGCCTGGCAGTGCGCAGTCCTTTTGCTGGCCGCTCACAGCAGCGCAGCGGCTAACGCACCGGCAAGGCCACCGCATCGCCCTCCACACAGGCCACCAGGCGCTCGCCTTCGAGCAGTGTCGGTACCACGCCAGCGGTGAAATGCGAGAACGCCGGCAGGATGGTGAGCCGTTCGCGCAACCAGAACGCCGGCCAGCGCCGCGACAGGCCCGGCAGGGCCGCCAACGGATGCAGATGCCCGCACAGCACGTGGCCGGTGGGATGCGACAACGGATCGTGGCGCAGCACGAACGGCCCGTCTTCGACCTGTTCGTCGGCCGCTTCGATCTGCAGATCCGCACCGGCCACGGCGCGGTCGTGGTTGCCGCGGATGGCAATCACGCGCAGGTCGGCATGCTGCTCGCGCCATGCGCTCCAACGGCGATGCCAGGCCGCGCGCGGGGCAGGACCATGCAACAGGTCGCCGAGTATCCACAATGCCTCGACCTGGCGCTGCGCAAGCAGTGCGTCCAGGCGCTCGAGATCGTGCGCGGTGCCGCCTGCGGGCAGGCCGATACCGGCGCGCCGGAATACATCGGCCTTGCCCAGATGCAGGTCGGCGATCAGCAAGGCGCGCTGCGCTGGTCGATACAAGGCACGTTCGCCGAGCAGTTCCACCGTTTCGCCGGCCAACTGCAGCTGCACGCTATCGCCCATGCTTGCGCTCCAGTTGCTCGGCGGCGCGCAACACACGCGCCTTCCAGTCCTCGGTACTCAATTGACCACGCATGCGTTCGGCCCACAGCGGGAACGACAACGGGGTGAGGCTGCGTGGCGTGCACAGGCGCAGGTCGCGGCGTGCGCAGTCCTCCAATGCATGCGCCAGGCGTGCCAGTTCGAGTTGGCCTTCAAAGACTTCGCGCTCGGCCTGGGCCAGCAACAGATGCTCCGGATCGAAGCGCTGCAACACGTCGTAAAGCAGTCCGCTGGAGGCCTGCAGCTGCCGCAGGCTGCGTGGTGCACGGCCGGGCAGGGACGGCGACAGCAACCCGGCCACGCGCGCGATCTCGCGAAACTGCCGGCGTGCCAGCTCGCCCAGGTTGAGACTGTCGCGCAGATCGTCCAACAACCCGGCCGGCGACAGCAAGGCGCGCAGCACGTCGGCGTTGATCTCCACATCCTGCGCGGGCGAGAGCACAAAGCCGTAGTCGTTGGCAGCGAAGCTGAAGGTATTGCGCTGACGTCGGCCCCAGCGCGCGGCAAGCAGCGCGGCTAGCCCTTCGTTGACCTGCCGTCCGGCGAATGGATACACGAACACGTGCCGGCCATCGCGCGCCTTGATGCTTTCTACCAGCAGGTGATCCGGGCCGGGCAGCGCCGAGAGCGATGCCTGCAAGTGCAGCAGCGGGGCCAGCGCCTGCATTTCAGGCGCATCGCCGGGCGCGGCGAACAGCGCTTCCACTTCGCGGCCCAATGCCGACGACAACGGCATGCGCCCGCCCATCCATTTGGGCACCACACCGCTGCCGCCCTTGGCCACACGCACGTAGGCGGTCATGTCTTCCAGACGCACCAGTTCCAGCAAACGTCCGGCAAATTGAAAGCGATCGCCGCGGCGCAGGCGGCCGACGAATTGTTCTTCCACCGCACCGAGTCGGCCGCCACGCAGGAACTGCACGCGCACGCTGCCATCGCTGGTGATGGTGCCGATGGACAGGCGATGCCGCAGCGCGACGCGGCGGTCGGTGACGCGATACACGCCGTTCTCGTCGCGCACCACCTTGTGGAAATCCGGGTAATGCGCCAATGCGCTGCCGCCCTGCACGATGAAGTCGAGCACTGCGTTCCAGGTGGGTATGTCCAGCGCAGCGAAGGCATCGGTGCCGCGCACTTGCTCGAACAATGCAGCGGCATCGAAGCCGCCGCCCAGGGCGAGGGTGACGCAGTGCTGGGCCAGCACATCCAGCGACAAACGCGGTGGCGGCCGCGCTTCGATATGGCCGTGGTTGATGGCGCGACGTGCCGCGGCGTATTCGACCAGTTCCAAGGCGTGCGAGGGCACGCACACCACATGCCCGGATTCGCCGGGACGGTGACGCGCGCGGCCGGCGCGTTGCAGCAGGCGCGCGATGCCCTTGGGACTGCCGACTTGCAGCACTTGATCCACCGCCGGGAAATCCACGCCCAGATCCAGACTGGAAGTGGCGACCACGCAACGCAGGCTGCCGTCGCGCAGCCCCTGTTCGGCGGCGGCGCGCAGACTGGGGTCCAGCGAGCCATGATGCAGCGCAAGCGTGGCGAGATCGTCCGGCCATACCGCACTCAACGCTTGGTGCCACAACTCGGCCTGTGCGCGCGTATTGGTGAAGACCAGGCTGGTGCGCTGCTGCATGACTTTTTGCAGCACGCGCGCCAACTGCGCCAGACCCAGATGGCCCGCCCACGGAAAGCGTTCGCCGCTGTCGGGTAACAGCGTTTCCAGCGTCATGGCGCGCGGTTTGACCCCCGACACCAGCGCCGCATCGGGGCGATGCGGCAGCAGCACATCGCGTGCCTGCGCCAGATTGCCCAGCGTGGCCGACAGGCCCCAGATGCGCAGCGCAGGCGCCCAGCCGCGCAGGCGCGCCAGACACAGCTGCAGCAGCACACCACGCTTGTTGCCGAGCAGTTCGTGCCACTCGTCGACGATCACGCAGCGCAGCGCGGACAGCTGCGCTGCGGTGTCCGGATACGACAGCAACAAGGCCAGCGATTCGGGGGTGGTGACCAAGACATCTAGCTTGCCGCTGCGTGCCAGCCGCTTGTCGCGCGCGCTGGCATCGCCGGTGCGCAAACCCACCTGCCACTCCAGTCCCAGCGCGTCCACCGGTTCGCGCAGTGCGCGTGCGGTGTCGGCGGCCAGCGCACGCAAGGGCGTGATCCACAGCACCTGCAAGTTGCGTTGTTGCTGTCGGCGTGCGGCAGCGGCAGGCTTGGCCGATGTGACCGGCAGCGTGTGGCCACGCGCGGCCAATGCGTCCAGTAATGGGCCGCCGAATGCTGCCAGCGTCTTGCCGCTCCCGGTCGGCGTATGCAGCAAGCCGGATTCGCCAGCGAGATAGCGCTTCCATAGATCGCGTTGAAACGGCAACGGTGCCCAGCCGCGCTGCGCGAACCAGTCGCGCCACTGCTGCAATGGCGTGCCGCGTGCCTGCTGCGTCGCCGTCACCGCGCCAATGCCTGCAGAGTGCTCAGGTGATCGGCCTCGGCAAACGGCTTGTCGTGCCGCCAGCGCAGGATGCGCGGAAACCGTACCGCAATGCCGGATTTGTGCCGCGCGCTGCGGTTGACCGCTTCAAAACCCAGCTCGAATACATGCTGCGGGCTGACCGCGCGCACCGGACCGAAACGCTCGGTAGTGTTGGCGCGAATCCAGCGGTCCAGTTGCAAAATCTCCTTGTCGTCCAGCCCCGAATACGCCTTGGCGATCGGCACCAGTTGCCCCTCGTGCCACAGCCCGAAGGTGTAGTCGGTATACAGCGTGCTGCGGCGGCCATGGCCGGCCTGCGCATACAGCAGCACTGCATCGATAGTGAGCGGGTCGATCTTCCATTTCCACCAGTCGCCACGTCGGCGGCCGGCCTGATACACCGAGTTGGCGCGCTTGAGCATCAGCCCTTCCACGCCGCGTTCGCGTGCTTGTACGCGCAGCTGTGCGGCGGCGTGCCAATCGCCGGCTTGCACCCGTGGTGAGGCGACGATGCGCGGATCGTCGAGCGCGGTGAGCACGCCCTCCAGCAGCGCACGCCGCGCGTGCAACGGGCGCTCGCGCAGATCCACGCCGTCCAGTTCGAGCAAGTCGTAGGCCACCACGCGCGCGGGCGCGGCCGCCAATGTCTTGGGGCCGGGCTTGAGCCGCTGGATGCGCGTCTGCAAGGCGGTGAACGGCATCGGCACCGGTTGCTCGGGTTGCCAGGCCAGCAGCTCGCCGTCGATGACCGTGCCGTCGGGCAACTGCATTGCGGCGTGTTCGATTTCCGGGAAACGGCCATCCAGGCGTTCTTCGCCGCGCGACCACAGCGCCGCGTCGCCGGCGCGCCGGATCAGCTGCAGGCGGATGCCGTCCCATTTCCATTCCAGCAGCCAGTCGTCAATGGCGCCCAGTGTGTCGACCTCGGCGTCGAGCGGCGAGGCGAGAAAGAACGGATAGGGCTGCTGACGATCGCCCGGCAGTTCTTCGCTGGTCAGCAAATCGGCAAGATAGGTCGGGTGCGGTCGCCAATTACCGAGCATGCGCTGGGCGATGCGTGCGATGTCCACGCCCGATAGTTCGGCCAGCGCTTGTTGCACTAGCCGCTGCGAAACGCCCACGCGCAATGCGCCGGTCAACAGTTTGTTGAACACCAGCCGCTCATCGAAGGCCAGGCTGCGCCAGGCCTGCACGATGCATGCCTTGCGCAGCGCAACGTCCTGGTTGGCGACCGGCAGCAAGCGCTGTTCGATCCATTCCGCCAGCGGCAGATCCGGTGCTTCGATGATCGGGTCGTCCAGCAACAACGCCAGCGTTTCGGCCAGATCGCCGACATGGTCGTAGCTGTCGGCGACCAACCAATCGGCAATGCCGGCGGTGTCGGTGATCCACTCGCGCAGCTCGCCGCTGCTGGCGATGCGCATGCGTGCGCCGGCGACCTTGCCGCCGGCCAGCAGATACAGCGCCCAGGCCGCGTCCAGCGCTGGCGCTTGGCGAAAATACGCCACCAGCGCAGCGCGCTTGTCGAGCGTGCCGGTACTACGGTCGAGGGTGCGGTACAACGCGGCAAAACGCTTCACGGCAGCGCCTGGGGCGTTGTGTCGGCAGCTCCAACGCGCAGCTCCAGCGCACGGCGAGTACATGCGCCTGACATGCGCACGCGGCGCCGCAGGCGGAGTGGGCCGATTGACGCGGCCGGCGCGCTGCGATGCACGCGACAGACCAATGCGTGTCGGCCAAACGCCAGTGCGCCACTCAAGCGCAGACGCGAACGCGCGCGCGCATCGCTGCAGACGGGGGGCGGGTTCATTCCTCGGCTCCAAAATCGGTGCGGAAGGCTTCCGCCGCAACGCCGCGCTCGCGCAGGTGCTGGATCAACGCATCGGTATTGCCGTGGGTGGCGATCACCCGGCGCGCACCGGTGTCTTCGATGGTGCGCAGCAGATCCGGCCAGTCCGCGTGATCGGACACCACAAAGCCGCGGTCGTAATTGCGCCGACGCCGATTGCCGCGAATGCGCATCCAGCCCGAGGCGAATCCCTGTTGCGCATGCCGGAAGCGGCGGATCCAGGGGCTGCCCGCCGCCGACGGCGGCGCCAGCACCAGTTGGCCGGCATAGTCGGCACCGCGCGCATGCTCGCTGACCGGTTGGGTGTCCAGCATCGCGATGCCGGCTTGGCGATACACCTCCACCCCGGCCGCAATCGCACCGTGCAACAGCGCGGGCTGCGTGTCCCAGGCGCGCAATTCGGCCAGCACCCGCTGCGCCTTGCCCAAGGCGTAGCAATACAGAATAGCGGCCTCGCCGCGCTCGGCGCATTCGCGCCGCCAGGCGACGATATCGGCCGCCACATCGGATGTCTCCGGCCAGCGATACACCGGCAGGCCAAAGGTCGCTTCGGTGATGAAGGTGTCGCACGGCACCACTTCGAACGGCGTGCAGGTGGGGTCGTGCTGGCGCTTGTAATCGCCGGATGCCACCCAGACCTCGCCATCCACTTCGATACGCACCTGCGCCGAGCCCAGCACATGTCCGGCCGGATGCAGCGACACGCGCGCGTGTCCCAACGTAAATGCTTCGCCATTGGCATGCGTGTGATAGACCTGCTCGCCGAGCCGCCATTGCAGGATCGGCAGACTGTCGCGCGTGCAGTGGTATTCGCCTATGCCGCCACGCGCGTGATCGCCGTGGCCATGCGTGATCACCGCACGCGGCACCGGTCGCCAGGGGTCGATATGAAAGTCGCCCTGCGGGCAATACAGCCCCTCGGGGCCAAGCACCACCAGATCGCCGCGTGTGTTCGTGTCGTTGCCGTTGCGCATGCCCGCAACTCTGGCCAAGCCGGTGTGCAGATCCTGAGAATGGGAATGGCGCGCATCGGTGCGACCATGCGGCTGCGGCGTGTGGTCGGAATCGACATTCACCGCGCGTACGCTCCGGTGCTGAGTGCGCCGCCTACACTCGCCCGGCGACTGCTCGCTAGGTGTTGTTAGCCGCTGCAAGCTTTGGAGTGCGATGCCGATCGTCGGCCTGCGTCGGCGCGCAATGGCGAAGCGATACGCGGTTTTACCAGGGACGCTGTTGTGCTCAGCGTCACTGGCGTTGCGAAAACTGCGCTGCCGCTGCGCCAGTCTGATTCCACAGCGGCGATGCCGCACCCAGCGCGCTAATGCCGTGTTCGCCGCCCCGATCCGCGCACCGCGCTTGCTTCCACAGCCAGCGTAAATCCGCGTTCTTCGCCAGCGTGCATCGCGCCCACATCGACCACGTGGCGGCGAATCTCCTCGCCCTTGCCGTTACGCACCACCACCACCACGGTGTATTCCCACGGATCGCCGTCGGCGGGATGACGGATGGTGCCGTCGACCTTCAACGGCACGATGGGCGCCGGCTGCGCGTGTTGCGCAGCCGCCGAGTCGAAGCGCAGATGGTGCTTGCAGGCAGGGCAGATAATGGCGCTTTCCAGGATCGTCGCCTTGCAATGCGGACAGCTGCGCGTGGCTCCGGGCGTGCCCGGGCGGGGTGCACTCATGTGGCGTCGTTATCGCCGCCAACAGTCGCCTTGCTGGCGCTTGCCGGCTTGCCGGTGTCTTCGCCCCAGCCGAAGTCGGCCTGGCCGCGCATACGGGCGCCCGAGGCCACGGTGAGGCTACCGGCCTTGACGTCTCCCACCAGCACGCCGGAGGTCTGCAGTTCCACCTGTGCCGCCGATTCGATATTGCCTTCCAGCTCGCCGGCGATGATGACCTTGTTGGCACGCACGCCGCCATTGAGCTTGGCGCCGCGTTCGATGGTCAGATCGCCCTTGACGTTGACGTCGCCCTTGAAGCGGCCGGCCAGGCGCACGTGGCCGGCACCTTCGATCTTGCCTTCGATGCTGATGTCGGCGGCGATCAGCGATTCCTTGGCCTCGCTCTGGCGCTGCGGCGGCGCGGCGGTGGGGACGACGCTGGGCGTGGCGGTGGCCGCCGGTACCGGCGGGGCAGGGCTGGCGTCGGCATTGAACAGCCGCCCATCGGCGGCAGGAGCATCCGGCGCTGCGGGAACGCCGTCTTTCTTGTTGGGACCTTGATCGCGCCACATCGACATCGGATTGCCTCGCTTCGGGGGTCAAGGCCGACTATCGCTGCGTCAATCGATCTTTTGTGTGACGAAGTGCACAATCCGGGATCGACAACGTGCCTGCTCAAGCCCCGACGTCGGTCCCGAGCGGTGCGTCACCGCCATGACGCTCGA
Source organism: Xanthomonas sp. NCPPB 4467 (assembly GCF_041475665.2). Lineage (NCBI taxonomy): Bacteria > Pseudomonadati > Pseudomonadota > Gammaproteobacteria > Lysobacterales > Lysobacteraceae > Xanthomonas > Xanthomonas sp. NCPPB 4467. The sequence continues at coordinate 1,882,649 of NZ_CM191260.1, forward strand.
CCCGGTTACGCCCGCGATGCTTGGCTGCGTACAGCGCTGCGTCGGCTTTCTGGATCAGGCTCGCGCCAAGCTCGCCATCGGCCGGAAAGCTGGCCACGCCGATCGAGGCGGTGACGCGCGGCAATGCGCGCTGGCCATCGCTGACCGCCAGCGCAGCGATATGGCCGCGGATCTCCTCGGCCACGCGCACGGCTTCCTCGCCATCGGCCTCAGGCAGGATCACGGTGAATTCTTCGCCGCCATAGCGGCAAGCCACGTCCTCGGCGCGCAACCGGGTCAACAACAGGTCGCCGACCGCCGCCAGCAGCAGGTCGCCACCGGCATGGCCCTGGCTATCGTTGAATTGCTTGAAGTGGTCCACGTCCAGCATCAGCACCGACAACGGCAGGCCGCGCCGCGCGCAACGCGCCAGCTCGTGACTCAGCGACTCTTCCAGATAGCGGCGGTTGTACAGTCCGGTCAGCGCATCGCGGATCGACTGGCGGCGTAGCGACTCGCGCAGGCGCAGATTGCTCAACGCCAACGACAATTGCTCTGCCGCTGCCTCGGCGATTTCCAGGCGCGGCATCGGACCCGGACCAGGCGAGGACAGAAACAGAAAGCCCAGCTGTGTGCCCTGCGCCGACATCGGCAGGCACGCGGTGGTGATCGGTGCCTGGGTGTCCGGCGTATCGATATGCGCGCACGGCGCATCCCGCGCGAGGTCTTCGATGATGTGCGGCTGGCCGCGGCGCAATGCCCAGCATTCTTCCGGCAACAGATGCGGTGCGCTTTGTACCAGCGGCTCGCCCCAGTGGCTGATCGCCTCGGCGCGATCCTGCGAGGCGCGCAGCAGGTACACGCTGCCGGCAATGCCCGGCAGCAGGCTGGCCAGGGTACGGCTGGTCACCACCAACGCTTCTTCGGCGCTGATGCAGCTTTGCAGCAGGCCGGTATAGCGGCTGAGCAGAGTGAGATCGGCGGCACTGCGCTGCAATGCACCGACGCTATCGCCCAGCTCGCGATTGGCATTTGCGGCAAGGCGTTCGGCCTGTGCGCGATGCCGCAGTTCGTGCATCAGCAGCGCATAGACACCGCCGACTACCAGCAGCCCGAACGGGATGCCGGCCAGTGCCAGCGTCAGCAACAAGGTGGCGCTTTGCCGGCTGCTTTCGGCGCGCAGCGCCAGCAGTTCCTGCTCGCGTTGCACCATCGTCAGCGCCTGCTCGCGGATGGCGCTGGTGGTGCGGAACGCGCTTTGCCGGATGCCGGCGCGTGCCGGTTCCAGGCCGCCCTGTGCATAGACATCCAGCGTGTGCTGGATTTGCCGCAGCCGCGTCTCCACCAGGGTTTGCAGTTGATCCAGCTGCTGCTCTTGCGCAGGATTGTCGACAATCAACCTGCGCAGATTGCTCAATAAGATCGGCAGGCGTTCCACACTGGTCTGGTAATCCAGTAAGTAGGCCTCGTTGCCGGTGAGCAGGAAGCCACGTTGCGCCGACTCGGCATCCAGCAAGCGTGCCTGGATCTCGTCGACCCGCCCGATCACTTCATGCGTATGCGAGACCAGCGCCGCATCGGCGAGCGAGCGGCGCGCGCCGACAAAGATGCCGATGCCGATGGCGATAAAGATCAGCGCAGAGAAGACCAGCGCCATCTGATTGCGGCGCCGCGATGTAAAGGAGGTGGGCATGCCGAATGCTAGCGTGCCGGGCTCGACAAGACGAGATCAATCTCCACGCAAGACGTGTGCGCCAGCACGAAATTGTCTGTGCGTGGACGCAGCACATGCACGGCTCAGAGCGGCTGACGGGCATTGCAAGCTGCAGCTGACTGGCCGGCCCTCTAGCACCCAAGCGCATAGGGCAACGCCACTCTTGCGATGGGCTGCGCTCACCTGCCGGCGAGCGCAGCGGGTTTTTCGTCGTTCTTAGTGCTGCGGATGCTCGGCGTCGTGCTTGTCGGCATTCTGCTCAGCTTTGTTGGCCATCTCGCGGGTCTTGTCGGCGGTAGCATCGGCAGCGTTGGCGGTCGCGCGACTGGCGTCGGCTGCCATCTCGCGTGCGGCTACGCGTGCATCGGCGGTGGCGGCCTTGGCCTGTACTGCGGCGCGGTCGGCGGCCTGCTCGGTGGCAGCGGCAGCGTGCTTGGCGGCGGACGCGGTATCGCGACGGGCCTGCTCGGCATCAGGGCCTTGACAGGCGGCGAGGGTGAGGGCGGCGATAGCGCTCAACGACAGCATGCGGATCGTCTTCATGAGTGGTCCTGTTCCTGTTCCGGTGTTGGAGAGCGGAGCTTATGCAGGAGCCGATGCACTCTGCGTCAAGGTGCGGCCCGCTACCTGCGTGGGGCAGGCTTGCCTGGGACAAGCCACGTGTCTGAATCGCACCGGCGCGGCGCATCCATCTTTGTGCGCAAACGGCGCGTCAAATCGCAGGCAAAGAAAAAGCCGCTGGAAACCAGCGGCTTTTTCCGAACTCGCTTGGAGCTAAGAAGTGATTACTTCTTGGCTTCTTCGGCGGTGTCCTTAGCAGCTTCGGCGGTGTTTTCAGCCGTCTTGGCAGCGTCAGCAGCCTGGTCGGCAGCAGCGTCGGTCGCGGCGCCGGAAGCAGCCTGGGCAGCGTCAGCAGCGGTGTCGGCCGAAGCAGCGGCGGTGTTGGCAGCGGCCTGAGCGGCGTCAGCCGACTGCGAGCCCGAGGCAGCAGCCTGGTCAGCAGCGGTCTGAGCGTCGGTTGCAGCTTCGTTAGCCGAAGCAGCAGCGTCCTGAGCCTGTTCCGGCTTCGAGCAAGCGGTCAGGGCCAGGCCCAGAGCCATTGCGATCAGCAGCTTGTTGATGGTCATTGTTTCAATCCTCGTCGATTAGATTAGGCAACGCGCTATTGCGCGCCCCCGACATGATGACGGCCCGAAGACTAGTGTCAAGCGCATGCGCATTCAGCTTTGCAAATTCGCTGTTAATGGCAATCAAATCAATTCGATAGCGATGGCTGTCGCTTCACCGCCACCGATGCATAGCGTCGCGATTCCGCGCTTGCCGCCGCGCGTGCGCAACGCATTCACCAATGTCACTACCAAGCGCGCACCGGATGCGCCGATCGGATGACCCAGTGCGCAGGCACCGCCATGCACGTTGACCTTCTCGTGCGCAATGCCCAGTTCCTTGATCGGTGTCATCGCCACAACAGCGAAGGCTTCGTTGATTTCGAACAGGTCCACCTCGTCCAATTGCCAGCCGATTTTGCCGACCAACGCCTGGATCGCCGACACCGGTGCGGTGGTGAACCATTCCGGTGCCTGCGAATGGGTGACGTGGCCGACGATGCGCGCCAGCGGCGTCACGCCACGGCGCTGCGCATCGTCGGCGCTCATCAGCACCGTGATTGCCGCACCGTCGGAAATGCTCGACGAGCTGGCTGCGGTGACAGTGCCATCTTTCTTGAAGGCCGGCTTCAGGGTCGGGATCTTTGCGATGTCGGATTTGCCCGGCTGCTCATCGCTGTCGACAACAAGCTCGCCCTTGCGCGTGGCCACGGTCACCGGAACGATTTCATCGGCAAAGGCGCCGCTGCGCTGCGCAGCCTGCGCGCGCTCGACCGAGGCGATGGCGAAGGCATCCTGATCGGCACGGCTGAAGCCGAACTTTTCTGCGGTGGCTTCGCCGAACACGCCCATCGCCTGTCCATCGTATGGATTGGTCAAGCCATCCCACGCCATGTGGTCCACCGCCTGAAAATTGCCATAGCGATTGCCGGTGCGCGAATTGGGCAACAGGTGCGGGGCATTGCTCATCGACTCCATGCCGCCGGCCACCACGATGCTGGCCGAGCCGGCCTTGATCAGGTCGTGTCCGAACATGATCGCCTTCATGCCCGAGCCGCACACCTTGTTGATGGTGGTGGCGCCGGTGGATGTCGGGATACCTGCAGCGATGGCCGCCTGGCGCGCCGGCGCCTGGCCAAGATTGGCCGGCAACACGCAACCGACGATGACCTCGGACACGTCGGCCGGTGCGATTCCCGATTGCGCCAGCGCGCCTTCGATGGCGGCAGCGGCGAGCGTCGGCGCCGGCACCCCGTTGAATTGACCGAGAAACGAGCCGATGGCAGTGCGTTTGGCAGCAACGATGACAATGTCGGACATGAGCGGATACCGTTTAAAGTGAAACGATTATCTGCCTCATGGCCGATTCGCGCCAGCAAGCTGACGTGCGGCTGCAGACCCGAAGCGATGCCGTATATGATGAGAACTAGGGCCCGGGATGGGGCCCAATCCATGGAATGGGTTCGGGGAGAACACGAATGAAGAAGAAAGACGTCGCCAGGACTGTCCTGGCCTCGGCGTTGGCTGTGGCGTTGACTGCATGTGGCGGCGGTGGTGGCGGAGGCGGTATTCGTCCGACCACGCCGACGGCACCGCCACCGACCTCGCCGCCGCCGCCGCCGCCGCCCACCTCACCACCGCCGCCTCCACCGCCGGTCACTGCACCGACACCGGAACCGGCAATCGACGCGCATCTGGCGTTGACCAATGCACGTGCCGCGCAGGCGCTGGGTTTCACCGGCGCGGGCTATCGCATCGGTGTCATCGATAGCGGCATCAATACCAATCATCCGGCCCTGCAGGGGCGTGTGAGCGACAGCTTCCTTTATGTCGACCCGCGCACCAACAACGTTGCCGTGGGCGATGTGCTCGGGCATGGCACGGTTGTCGCCGAGCTGGCGGCCGGGCGTGCGGTGGGGCAATGGCCGGGCGGTATTGCGCCCGGTGCGGGCCTGGTGTCTGCGCGCATCATCAGCGACCGCGCGCCGGTGGACGATGGCACTGGCCAAGGCAATGAAGTCGACGGGCCGCTCGGTCTGGGCCCAGTGCATGCCGATCTGATCAGCGCCGGTGTGCGCATCATGAATAACTCGTGGGGCGGCCTGTATTGGAACGACCCGACGGTCACCAATCAGATCGCGCAGGAATATCGCGCCTTTGTCATCGGTAACGATGGCCTGGTGGTGTTCGCTTCGGGCAATGAGTCGCGGGCGCAGCCGTCCGACACGGCGGCGCTTCCCAGCCAGGTGGGTCCGAACGGCACGCTTCCGGCGGCAGACCTGGAGCGCGGCTGGCTAGTGGTCGGCGCGCTGGACACCGCCAACCCCACCCAACTGGCGTCGTATTCCAACGCGTGCGGCGTGGCGATGCGGTATTGCCTGGTGGCACCGGGCACGTCGCTATTTATCGACCCCGATGCAACCGCCAGCAACATCACCTATTTCTATGGCAGCGGCACCTCCTTCGCCGCGCCGCTGGTCTCGGGCGCGGCGGCATTGGTGTGGCAGGCATTTCCGTATTTCAACAACGATCTGGTCCGACAGACGTTGTTGGGAACGGCCACCGATCTGGGCGCGGCCGGCGTCGATCCGACATTCGGTTACGGCCTGCTCAACGTGGGCAAGGCGGTACTGGGGCCGGCGCGGTTTGACTGGGGCACGGTGGATGTCACGGTCAATACCTTACGGTCGACCTGGGCCAACGACATCAGCGGTAGCGGTGGATTGACCAAACGTGGCACAGGCACGTTGGTGTTGGGCAGCGACGCCAATACCTTCACGGGTGACACGCAGGTGCTGGGCGGTACCTTGCAGACGGCCAGTCTGCAAAGCGCGCGGGTGGGGATCGCCAACGGGGCGAGCCTGGTCGGAGCTGGCAGGGTCGGCGGCCGCGTCGACAATGCCGGCACGTTGCAGGTCGGCAGCGCGGTGCTCTCAGTCAACGGCAACTACACCCAGGCCAGCAACGGCCGTTTGGCGCTGAATGTCGGCGACCGTGTGAATGTCGCCGGCACCGCGACCATTGCAGGCGACCTGCAATTGCTTGGCCGGCGCAATTACGTCGTCGACAACACGATCTATCCGGTGCTGCAGGCGACCAATGGCTTGCAGGGAACCTTCGCCACGCTCAGTAGCGGGCCGGCGGTGACCTTCCTCAACGCCACTCTGAGCTACGACACCAACACCGCGTTCGTGTCGCTGCAGCGCATGGATGTCACGGCCGTCGCCGCATCGCTGGGCGCAATCGGCACGGCATCGATGGAGTCGGCAATTCGCGTCGAACAGGCGTTTCAGAAGGTCGATGCGCAGCAGCTGCAGGGCAACGGTGGCATCAGCGGCGACTTCATTCGTGCCGCGGCGGCGTTGCAGCAATCACCCGATGCCAAAACCGCAGCGGATTCGCTGCGCAGTCTGTCTGGACGTGCGCATGCGGCCTCTGCGGCGATGACCTTCGACACCATCGATCTGGGCCGGCGCGCGTTGGCGGCGCATTTCGATGGTCTGTCGCAACAGCCGCGCCTGCTGGGCACCTGGCAGCGTGCACTGGGCGGGCCGGGCGAGGGTGGGGTGACCACCGCAGGATTCGCTACCTCCGGCTGGATGATGGGCAACGATCTGCGTTTGGCGTCTGGTGCGGTCACCGGCTTTGCTTTCGGCGAAACACGTTCCAACAGCCTGGGCGATCTGGATGGCGCACGCGGCCGCGATCGGCAGGTGCAGGCGCAGTTGTACTGGGGCACCACGCTGGGGTCGGCGTACACGCTGGGCCAGCTGGGCTTCGGTAACGTCAACCGGCAGATCGAGCGCACCCTGCAGTTGGGCGAAGACCGCAGCAGTGCCTTCAGCGATTACAGCGGCAGCTATCTCAGCGGCAACCTGGAAACCGGGTATCGCTGGGGCCATGCAACTGCGTCGCTGACGCCGTACATGGGCCTGGATTACGTGCGTTTGCGTAGCGAAGGGTTCCGCGAAAGCGGTGGCGATGGTTTCGGTCTGCGTGCCGATGCAAGCACGTCCTCGCGCACGCAACTGCTGGCCGGCATGCGTTCGGCCTATCGCTGGCGCGGCCTGCAGTTGGGCGGTTATGCCGAATGGCAGCAGGCGTTGAGCAGCCAGGGGTTGATGCTGGATGCCAGCTTCATCGGTGTGGAGGCATGGGCGCCGCTGCGCGGCATGCAGCCGGCGCGCTCGGGCGGTGTGTTCGGCATTGCGGCCTCGGCGCCGTTGGGCCAGCAGAGCCAGTTGCGTTTCGGCTACGACCAACGCGTGGGCGAGCGCGGCGACGACCGCGCGGTGAGCCTGAAGTACAGCGCCGATTTCTGATCGGTGTGCATGACGCCCGGGTGCAATGCCCGGGCGTCATGCGTGCGTCGGCGATTGCGTCAACGCACGTGTCGTCATCGCACAGGTCGTCGAACACGGCCCGCGCGTTGGCGTGCTTATTCGCCGCGCAATTTATGCAAAAAACGCGGTGCAGTGCGGCCCAGCGGCAGTTTGAGTTTGCTGATGGCCTCGATGCGCGTTTCGGCAATCTGGTCGGCTGCCTGCTGCGGCGACACGTTCAACTGCGTGGACAGGTCGAAGACCTTTTCCAGATTGTGATAAATGCTGCGGATCAGGCGCATGGCGCGTTCGCGGTTGTAGCCGTCGATCTCCAGCGACACATTCATTACCCCGCCGGCATTCACCACGTAATCGGGCGCATACAAAATGCCGCGCTTGTGCAGTTCTTCGCCGATGGCGGCGCTGGCGAGCTGGTTGTTGGCGGTGCCGCAGATGATCTTGGCCTTGAGCTGCGGCAGTGTGTTTTCGTTGATCGCACCTTCCAGCGCGCACGGTGCGAACACGTCGGCCGGCACCTGATGGATTTCGTCCGGGCGCACGGCTTCGGCGCCGTACTCGGCCACTGCGCGATCCACCAGCGCCTGATTCAGATCGGCCACATAGAGCTTTGCGCCGCGTTCCTTGAGCAACTTCACCAGTTCCATGCCGATGTGGCCCAGGCCCTGGATCGCGATACTCGCCTTGCCCACTTCTTCGTGACCGAGCTTGCGATTGAGCGAGGCCATCAGCGCCTGCAAGGCACCGTAGGCGGTGAAGGGCGCCGGGTCGCCGGAGCCGCGATGCACCTGATGCACGCCGGTGACGTACTCGCTTTCCAGGTAGATCTGTTCCATGTCGTTGACGTCGGTGCCGACATCTTCGGAGGTGATGTAGCGCCCGCCCAGGGTGTCGACAAAACGGCCGAATGCGCGGAACAGCACCTCGCTCTTGTCGGTTTTGGGGTCGCCGATGATCACCGCCTTGCCGCCACCGACATTCAGCCCGGCCAGCGCGTTCTTGTAGGTCATGGTGCGGCTGAGTCGCAGCGCATCGGCGAGCGCCGCCTCGCTGTTGGGGTAGGGGCGCATGCGCACGCCGCCCAACGCTGGCCCGAGCCGGGTGCTATGCAGGGCGATGATGGCCTTGAGGCCGGCGTCGCGGTTGTGGCAAAAGATCACCTGCTCGTGACCGGTGGTATCGAGGGTTTCGAAAAGCATCGAAGGCTCCGCGGGGCTGCGTGATGTGCCTCCCCTGGCCCCGGGCCTGAACCCGTGCGATGGGGAAACAAAAAAGCGACGTCTGCAGACCCTGTCCGATCACGTCGCGCTGCAACATTTTAAACCACGTCGGCAGGGCGCAGTGTATGAATCTGTTCACCAATCCCGATAGCGTTGCTGTCGGAACCACAGCGTCGCCAGCCACTTGGTCCCGGCGGCCACCGGCAAGCCGGCATGCAGCGAATCAGGATCGGGTCGGCCGTCGGCGTGCAGGTTGTCGAAACACACCAGCGACCCCGCGCCGGGCTGCACGCTGACGCCAGCGACCGGGAAGTCGGTTTCGCCACCTGCCTCGACCGCATTCAGATAGACGCAGACGGTGCGCTGACGATTGCCGGCAGCGGGACGATCTGCAGCGATCCTGCTTGCCGGCAGGTAGTCGCGATGCGCGCGGTAGTGCTCCCCTGGCGCATAACACAGCACCGATAACGGCTCGGCGTGCCTCAGTGGCAGCCGTGCGCAGGCGGCCAGCCGCGCCTGCGCGGCGCGGGCGGCGAAATCTTCCAGAATCGGGTCAAGCGTGGCGCCGCGGCTGGTACGGATCGGCGTGCGCTGGCTGCTTGCATCGTCCGGATCGACCACCTGGGACGCACGCAGATGCGGGCGTGCCAGCAGGATCAATAGCCGGCACTCGTCGGCGGAAAGCACCGCGGAGTGCCTTTCGATCGTTGGACACTGGTGGAGCCGCGTCGGCGCGCTGCGTGGGGTGAAGTGGATGTGCGCGCGCGCGCTGTCATCGACCGCATCGGGGGGCGCCACCTGCACGTCGGGCAGGGCCGAGACACCCAGTGGCTGCAATTGCTGGAGCAGTTGTTTTGCTGCGTCTGGCTGAGCGGTAACGCCTTCGCCGCGCAGCAGGCGCTCGGCGAGCAGCACCGCGGCTGGTATATCGCCGGCCGATGCAGCCTGCTCCAGCAGGCGCACGCACTGTTGTTGCTGCTGAGGATGATCGATTCGACCGGATTGAATGGCTAGCGCACGCAGCGCCGGCGGGTAGTGTGCCGCCGCAGCCGCGTGCAACCGCGCATGCGCTTGTGTTCCCAACTGCCCAGGGTCCTCGCCCACAGCCAGCGTCGCCAGCAGATACGACGCTGCAGCCACGCCGTTGTGTTCGGCGTGTTGCCAGTGCGCGATGGCCTGAGCGACATCCACTGGACCGCCGATGCCGTAGGCCAGCATGCGGCCGGCTTCGATCTGGGCAGTGGCATCGCCTGCGGTTGCGCCACGGATGTACCAGGCGAGAGCTTGCTCCGTCTCGCCGGCGCGCACCAGCGCCTGCGCCAACGCATTGATGGCCGCGGGCTGTCGGCCTTGTGCGGCGAGGGTGAGTTGCGCGAGGGACGAGGCGTGCATGGCTGCATCCTAATCCGTGACCCGGCACAACGCGATCAGCTGTCTGCTGCGAGTGCCAGGTGGGTCAGATACAGGCGCAGGTCGAATTCGAGCTGGTGGTAGTCCGGGGTCATGTGGTTGCACAGTTGATAGAAGGCCTTGTTGTGATCGGCTTCTTTCAAGTGCGCCAGCTCATGGGCGACGATCATCTGCAGGAAGGGCTCCGGTGCATCGCGAAACAGCGAGGCAATCCGGATTTCGCGACTGGCCTTGAGCCGGCCGCCGTGTACGCGCGAGATGGCCGTGTGCGTGCCCAGCGCATGCTTTACCACCTGCAGGTGGTTGTCGTAAATCGCCTTGTGCAAGGTGGGCGAGGAGCGCATGTAACGCTCCTTCATCGCCTTGACGTAATCGTACAGATGGCGATCGGTGCGAATGCTGTGCCGCTCCGGATAGCGCCGCGCCAGGACCGCGGCGAGCTTGTCCTGTGCGATCAGCTCACGCACCTGATCCAGGACGGCGGGCGGGTAACCGGTGAGATAGCGAAGAGTGTCCATGGCGATCGACTGCTGCAAGAGCTGCATGATCGCCGATGCTGGCGAATCTGTCTTAACCGTGAGGAGCGGGCGCGCTGCAGAGCGTTCGGATGGTTCCCGACGATTGCGGTCAATGACATCAGTTTCATGCAGGGAAGCGCGATCAGCTCCCCTGCTGCGTGGTCGCTATCGACTCGATCAGTGTTGAAAACAGCATTGATCGCGAGTTGCCTGGTGACGTCGACGAAGCGTCAACGTGCAGTGTCTTTGCAGGAAACCCGTGCGCTGTTAGCGCTGAACGCCGTCTGCGTGTGGCGGTATGTGTCAGCTGTATTCACGAACGCGGCACATGCGGATGGGTAGCGTGCAGCGCATGTTTTGCGGCGATGTGTCGCAAGCACACGATCGAACAACGGCGCCATGCCGGTTTAGGAGACAACAACATGATCAAGTGGGCCATTATTTTCGCCATCATCGGATTGATTGCCGGTGCGCTCGGCTTCGGCGGGATGGCAGGCGCTGCGATGGGAATTGCCAAGTTCCTGTTCTGGGCCGGCATCATCATCGCCATCGTGCTGTTCGTGCTGGGCATGACGATCGCCAAGAAGGTGACCTGACGTCCAGCGTGCAGCCGGATAGCGTCTTGCTGCGAGCTGCACGTCTGCAAGCAAAAGAGCGGCCACTGGCCGCTCTTTTTTGATCAGCGCGTTGTACAGCGCGATAGTTGAAGGCGATCTCGACCGCAACTATCCGACAAACTTGAGTTAGACGCCGGTATCGTCAGCAGTCATATGCAGCGCGATATTGAGCTGATCGACGGTCACGATCCAGTCGGCATCGTCGAGACGTTCTTCACGCAGCAGCTGCGCTTGTGCGGGTGTCCAGAACGGCGCTTCTTCCAGCCGCATATCGCCCGGCAATGGCGAATGGTCGGCGATGAAGCTGCGAATGCTGGCTTCGTCGGAAGGCAAGCCAAGCTGGGCGAACAGTTCGGAGAACGGGTGGACAGGTTGTTCCATGGCGGATCCTTGTGAGTGCGGATGACTGAATGTTAGAGCACTCAGTTTGAGGGCACCGTGCACGGCCGGCTTGGATTTGCCTGCGCCAATGACCATCTATCCAGCCTGACCGGATAAGGGTGAGGCGATCATGGCGACTGGATGGGCGGGTGATGGGGCAGTGCAGGACCAGATCGATGCCACCGTCGAAGACGCGATCAAGCGTGCGCGCAGTCAGCTGCACCAGGGGCCAAGTCTGACCCAGTGCGAAGCCTGCGATGCGCCGATTCCCGAAGCGCGACGCAAGGCCGTGCCTGGCGTGCATTTGTGTGTGAACTGTCAGCAGGCGCATGACCTGGAGCAGGGCGCGCAAAGCGGCTTCAACCGTCGCGGCAGCAAGGACAGCCAGTTACGCTGAGTGCCTTGGAGCACTCGCATGCTGCCGACGCCTCGATTGACCCTTACGCGAGTGTGGACGAGAGCGAGTGCTCGGTCAGACGGGCAGACGCTCCAGCAATTTGCGGCTGCCGATCACAGCATCAGCACTCTGTGCGCCCGTTACCGGCTCAGTGCGCATGAAATCCGCTGCTCTCGCGCCACCGGCGCGTGGTGCGCTGGAAAAACAGGCTGTTGGGGACCTGCAGCACGCTGCCCGCATGGTCGCCGGTTTCTTCCAATGTCGTGTAGATCACGTTGATATCGATCACCCGTCCCTTCAGGCCGGGCTTGTCGCCACCTTCGAGCAGCTCGATGTGATCGTGCAGGCGGAACGGGCGTGTGGTGATGATCAGGAAGGTGCAGAAGATATTGGATAGCACGCTCCATGCGGCGAAAAACGCCACCGCGCCGACCGCGGCAAAACCGGTGAACGCCGTCCACAGCGTTTCGCCAGAGACACCGGCAACGTGCAAGACCATCAGCAACGCGCTGATCGAAATGATGGAGCTGCCAACGCGGCGAATACCGATCATCATCTCGGCGGGCACGTTGTAGCGCGTGCATACGCGTCGCAGCAATTGCCGCAATAACAGGCGTAGCAAGCCCGCCAAGGCAAGTATCAGAACGACTTTGATCGTTGGCACTGCGACTGCCAGCCACTCCGGGTTCCAGTGAGGCAGCAGGCTGCGGATCATGGCGGGCAAGGGGTCGGACACGGACATCGGATCGTGCGGAAGCGGAGTGAATATCCATTGTAACGGCGCAACCCGGACGCGACAGGTGCAGGGGATGAACGTCTGCGCGTCGGAATGCTCGGCTGGTTGCGCGTGCTACCTCTACAACGCGCACCCGGGAAGCCTTTTCTGGCGACGGTGACGCGTGTGCAGACAGGCGCATCGACGGTGTCGTTGTGTCGCGACTCCTATCACCGGCATGGTGTAGACGGCGCAGCAAGTCGCAGATCTTGCGCTATCAACGTCCCACAACACGTAGTGAGCACTCCTCAGGTCAGTGCCGATCACGCGCGTCATGCGTCACCAAGACCGCTAACCGCTTCAACGTCTGCGCAATCGCGTGGACAGGGATCCACTGATCCGGCGTGCTGGCAGCGATGCAGGACCCCTGCGTCGAACGATTCTGCAATAAGCACGCATCGATCCGGCTAGGCGTCAGCCTGAGCTGCACTGCGTCCAGTCGCTGCGCTTGGGGGCAGTGAGGCGTGCACAAGGCCAGGGCCAGTCCGAGCAGGTGTGGCATGACGATCTCCAACGTAAACCAGGCGCTGCGCCGCGGTGTCGCCAGCGGGCAGCGCCACCGCGGCGCAGGAGTGCGCCATTGCAGACTTGGATGCGGCGGCCGGCCAAAAGGTCTAGAGCCGCGAATATGCGTACTGCGCTTACCGGCAGGCGGCCGTGGCTGGGAATTGGCAGGGACTACCCGTACGCCCGGTTCTGAGTGCGTTACCTGCGCGCCACCTGACGACTGCTCGCCACGCTTTGTCTGCCGCTCTCGCAGTGGTGATCGGCTACTGCGCTGAGTATTAGCGAACACTGCAGCGATTGCAGTGGTGGGACGGCTGTTTCCCCCGGATCCAGACATGGGGCACCGCCAGCACACCAGCCAGGGCTCGCGCCGTTCTGCGGGCTTTAAAAAAAGTTGGCGCGGCTTTAAACCTTTCCGCTGCCCGGCGCATCCAACTGGCTATGCTCGACACCTCCGTGCCCATCGATGCCCTGCCTTGTGCCACTCCTGCCGACCGCGACGACGCGGCGTTGGCGCGTGCGGCAGCGGCTGGTGAGCGTGCAGCGTATGAGGCGATCTATCGGCGCCACTCGCCGCGGCTGTATGCGCTGGTCTGGCGCTTGTGTGGCGGCAATGCCGCGCGCGCCGATGACGTATTGCAGGACACCTTCATCGCCGCGTGGAAGGCATTGCCGCAGTTTCGCTTCCAGAGTGCGTTGGGCACCTGGTTGCATCGGCTTGCCGTCAATACCGCGTTGATGGAGTTGCGCGCGCGTGCGGCGTTTGGCGATCACGCCAGTGACGACACCGATGCGATGCTGGCGGCGGTTCCCGATGCTGCCGGTTGTCACTCGATCCGGATGGATCTGGAGCGTGCCTTGGAAACGCTGCCGCCGCGCGCCAGGGCGGTGCTGGTGCTGCACGATATCGAAGGCTGGAAACACCAGGAAATTGCCGATCAATTGCAGATGGCAGTCGGCAGTTCGAAGGCGCAACTGCATCGCGCGCGCGGTCTGCTGCGCGCGCGGCTTGGAGAACACGCATGACCCCCGACCACCCCGATCGCATCGACGCCGAGTCCATGGCCGAAGACGCTGCGCTGCGCGCGCGCTTGCAGGCATTGCCGCAGCAGCGTCAGCCGCCCGCGCAGGTATGGGAGCGCATCGCACCGGCATTGCTGCCGCACGCCACGGAGGTGGCGCGCCGGCCGCGTCGTCGTCGCTGGGCGCTGCCGGTGCTTGGCGTCGCGTTGGCGGCGGCCGTGGCCTGGGTCGCGGTGGTGCCTGGTCTCAGGCAACACACATCGCCGCTGCCTCCTGCGCAGCCGGCCCTCGTCGCGCAGGCGCAGGCGCTGGCCGGGCAATACCAGCAAGCCATTGCCGAGGTTCCGCTGCAGCAGGTGCCGGTCGATTTGCGCCCTGCGCTGGACGAGCTGGATCAAAGCACACAGGCCATCCATGCGGCCATCGCGCAGAGTCCGCGGTCCGCTTTTTTGTTATCGCAACTGCAGCGCACCTATGCCAAGCGGCTGCAACTGACCCGTCTTGCCTCTCAGGGCCAGACTCCCTTTCTAAGTTGAGGACCATGCTCATGCGCTACGCATCTGTTTCCCTGTTGCTGTTGGCTGCGGTGTGCGCCGCACCGGCGGTGGCGCAAACTGCGGTCAACCAGAGTCATCCGTTGGCACGCGGCGGACGTGTGGAGCTGGAAAACATTGCCGGGCAGATCCGCGTGCGTGGTTGGGACCGCGACGAGGTTGCGCTGACCGGGACCTTGGGCGAGGACCAGCGGCTAAAGGTCGATGCGAGTTCGAACCGGCTGCAGTTGGAAGTGATCTATCCGCGCACCAGTCGCAGCGGCAAGGGCGCGCAGCTGGAGTTGCGCGTACCGCGGGCCGCCATGCTGCAGGTGGATGCGGTCAGCGCCTCGGTGGACGTAGATCAGGTCGATCTTGCACGGCTGCAGCTCAAATCCGTCAGTGGCGATGTGGTGGCCCGCGGCCGCGCCAAGGAGGCGCAGCTGGAGACGGTTAGTGGGACGTTGCGCAGCACGGTGAGCAGCGGGCGGGTGACGCTGGGCACGGTCAGCGGGCAGATCGATGCGCAAGCCGGTGCCAGCGGCATCGTGTCGGCCGAGTCCGTCTCCGGCGATATCCGGATCGGTGCGGGGCAGGTCTCGCAGTTGCGTTCGCAGAGCGTGTCCGGCTCGACCGCAGTGACGGTGACCGGGTTGGCCCCGGGTGGCAGTATTTCTGCAGAGAGCGTCAGCGGGACGATCACGCTGGGTGTGCCGCGCAACGTGTCGGCGGCGCTGAATGTGGAGGTCTTCAGTGGCGACATCCGCTCGATGGCCGGGCAGGTCGAACGGCCGGAATACGGCCCCGGCAAGAGCCTGCGTGCGGCGCTGGGCGGCGGCAATGGCGATATCAAACTGGAGTCGCACTCGGGTTCGGTGCGTATCGACTACAGCAACTGATGCCGAAAAAAGACGTGCCACCTTGCGGTGGCACGTCGGTAACACTTCAAGGCAACCCTTGGCGGCAACTGTCGCAAGCGCGCGCTGCGATGCGGGCGCAAGTGACAGCGTGCTCGCTGCTTACGCGATCTTGTCGCCGTCGTTGCGGGCGGGGCCGAAGTTGGTGGTGAGCACTTCGATCCGGCCGCCGGTCTTGCGGAACGCGGCGATGTCGGCAGCGATGCGCTCACGACTGAGCGGCTGCGACTTGCCTTCGCTGCGAGCGATGCTGGGCTGGGATTTCTGCTTGGTCGCGGGACGTGCCATGTGGCCTCCTGTAGCGGGGAAGTGCAATGACACCGCGTGCGGCCAGGGTGGTGCGCGCGAAAGCGGTGTCGAGAAGTGCGATGGCGTTCGGTGCGCAATCGCGATGGCACGACGGGCGTGCCTTGCTGACACGACGGCGGGGCGTCAGGCAGCAACCGCGCATTATAGGCGCTGAGCGCCGATTTGTGTTAATCGTCCGACGGGCGGGCGCCCTGTGCCGCCGCCCATGCCAGGCCCTGCACCACGCCGAACGAGGGGTCGCCATGCACCATGCGCGATTCCGGGAAGGCCGCCGCCACAGTGTCGCGGATATAGCCGGCGCGCGACATGCCGCCCGTCAGGAACAAGGTGGCCGGTGGCGCGGCCAGGTCGGCCCGTACCTGCGCAAGCAAACCTTCCAGTTCGCGCAGATAGCTGGAAGCGGACGCCACCAGTGCGCTGGCCTGCACATCCACGCCCAGCCCGCGCTCAATGAAGTCCAGCGATGCCTGATGCTGGTCGAGCTCGCTGAGCGCGATCTTGCAGGCTTCCACGCCGCGATACAGGCGCGCGGTATTGCCGGTGTCCTGCAATGCCTGCAGGCGTTTGTCGAACGGGGCAGGTACGTCCTGGTATTTGTGCAGGCGGAATTCGCGTTGACGGGTCATGTCCTGCACCATCGCCGCTTCCACATAGTGGTGCGCCGGCACGCGGGTGATGCCGCGGCCGAACAGCGGCATGTAGGCGGCGAGACTGAGCGCCAGATCGATATCGGTACCGCCGCGCGGAATGCCCCAGGCGCGGTGCACCTGCGGCGGGGCACTGCCGCCGACGCTGGCATGCGCGATGTCGGTGGTGCCGCCGCCGATGTCCACCACCACCGTGTCGTGCCGGGTGTCGTGGCTGACGTGATAGTGCATCGCGGCCGCTGCGGGTTCTTCGAGAAACTCAACGCTGTCGAAACCGGCGCCGATGGCGGCGGTCTGCAAAATCTCCAGCGCTTGTGCATTGCCGGCTTCGCCGATCGAACTGCGAAATTGCACCGGGCGGCCGAGTACGGCGTTGCGGATGTTGAGATCGAACTGGCGCGAGGCGGTGAGACGGATATGTTCCAGCACGTGCGTGGCGATGCCGGTGATGGTCTGGCGCGCGCGCGGGTGCAGGTTATAGCCCAGCATCGACTTGGGGCTCTGCACCAGATTGCCTTCGCCTTCGAGGAAGTAGGCATCCAGCGCCTCGTCGCCGTACACCGCGTTTTGCAGCAGTGCTGCGGAACTGCGCGGCTCGCGCACCTGCTCTTCCATCCATTGCCGGCGCACGATGCGCAGCGCCTCGCGGCGCAGGCTGTCCTGATTGGGGGTACGGCCGGCGGCAACGGCATCGCGGCGGGCGGAGTCGATCAGGCGCTCCATTTCGTATTCCAGCGCTGGCGTGAGGCTGAAATTCTCCGGATCGCGCATGGTGTCTGGGAAATACACCGTGGTGCGGAACTGCAAGGCCTCGCCAAAACGCACCGGTTCGACCTTCCCATCGACGATCGCCGCGGCGGCGGAGTTGCTGGTACCGAAGTCGATGCCGAGTTTCATGCACAGTGCCTGAGAGCGGGCCGCGCACTGTACTACGGCTGCCGCATCCGCCGTCCAGACCGGCGCGCAGGTGTTGCGCCCAGGCCCAGGCGCCGCCTACCAAGTGGCACGCGGCGCAGGGCATCAGGCCGCGATGTCGTCGACGTGGCCCTGGTTCAGTTCGTCGGTGGTGGCTTCGCGTACCTCCACCACTTCCACCGCGAAGTGCAGGGTCTGACCGGCCAGCGGGTGATTGCCGTCCACGGTCACCTGCTCCGGGCCGACGTCGGTCACGGTCACCAGCACCGGACCCTGTTGCGTGCGGGCTTCGAACTGCACCCCGGGCACGACGTCGACATCGTTGGGGAAGGCATCGCGCGGCACATGTTGGATCAGCTGATCGTGACGTGGGCCATAGCCTTGCTCGGGCGCCACGTCGGCGGTGAGCGTGTCGCCGACGCGCCTGCCATCCAGTGCCTGCTCCAGGCCGGGAACGATGTTGCCGGCACCGTGCAGATAGCTCAGCGGGGTGTCCGGCGTGGAGCGGTCCAGCACCTGGCCGCTGTCGTCGGACAGTGTGTAGTGAATGGTCGCAACGCGACCCTGGCTGATTTCCATTGGAAACCTCCATGACGGGTGATCGAGGGGAGTGCATCGGCTGATTCACGATGCCAAGAGATGTTGCCCGCACACCGTAGGCAATCAACGCCGGGGATGCAACCGTGGCTGCAGCTGCGGTTGGGGCGAGGATCAGCTTGGTGCAGAGCGTGGCATGACCATGCTGCGACGCAGTGCCTTGCCGCGCGGGCACATGTGATGTGCGTGCAGTTCGGCTCGCTATCTTGTCCGCGCCGATACAGTGGCGGCACACGTGCTGGTTAGAGGTGCTGCGCCACTATCACTAGAAACGCCGCACTTTGTGCGCGGATTGCGTGCGCATCAGATACCTATGTGCGCGCTCAATCGGTCTGCTCCCCACGTTCGATCTGTGCGCGGCGCGCGCGCCAGGTTTCCGGTGTCTGCGGTTTGATGAACAACGCGGTGAGCTCGGGATGCTGGCGCTTGGCTGCCGTTTCGATGCGCCCGACGCAGGCTTCGATCTGCGGCGTGGTGCGGCTGTCTTCGAACTCGGCGCTGAGCGCGGCAACCACCTGGTTGGGGCCCATCTGCATGGTGAGCACGCCGTTGGCGGCGCGCACATCCGGGTCGCTGGCGGCAATGCGCAGCAGCGACTCGGTGACATGCGCATGCGCGGGCTCGCCGATCAGCAAGCCCTTGGTTTCGCGCGCCAGCAGGAACGCGGTGAAAGCGAGCACACCGGCAATGCCGATCGATGCGATGCCGTCGAGCTCGGGCATGTCGAACAACTGCGCGCCGGCCAGGCCAAGCAGTGCCATGAACAGGCCGATCAACGCGGCGCTGTCTTCCAGCAAGACGGTGAAGGTGCTGGGGTCCTTGCTCTGGCGAAACGCCTCGAAATAGCCCATGCGGCCCTTTTTGGCGCGGAATTCGCGTAGTGCCACCACCCAGGAAATGCCTTCGAACACGATCGAGACACCGAGCACGCAATAGGCGACAAGATGGCTCTTGGCCGGCTCGGGATGACGCAGATGCACGATGCCTTCGTACAGCGAGACGCCCGCGCCCATCGCAAAGACCAACAAGGCGACGATGAAACTCCAGAAGTACAGTTCGCGTCCGTAGCCGAACGGGTGCGTGGGCGTGGGCGCTTGCGCAGCACGACGCAAGCCGTATAGCAGCAACACCTCGTTGACGGTGTCCACCAGCGAATGCACCCCTTCGCTGAGCATGGCCGAGCTGCCGGAAATGCCTGCCGCAATGAATTTTGCCACTGCGATGGCCAGGTTGCCCGCCAGTGCGACGTAAACCACCAGGTGCGAGCCCTTGGGTTTTGCAGGGCTGCTCGGGCCCGCATCGCTGGGGCCAGCGTCGGCGTCACCAGGGGGTGTGGCGCGCGGTGTGGGGGACTCTGGCTGGTTGGACACGTGCGACCTGCGGGGTATTCGATAAGCACGGCACTATCGCGCCGCGGCCGTGCCGGGTGCGTGATCGCAGCGCCGGGGAGCTACAATCCACGCCCGTTTCGATCAAGGACTCGCATGTCTAGCGTTCCCGCCTGCCCGCAATGCGGCCAGGACAACACCTATGCCGACGGCGCGTTGTCGGTTTGCGCGGAGTGCGGTTTCCAATGGAGTGCGGGCGACGCCGCCGCGAGCGCGACGGTCGTGCGCGACAGCAATGGCAACGTGCTGCAGGCCGGCGACACGGTGACGGTGATCAAGGATCTCAAGGTCAAGGGCGCGTCGATTCCGCTCAAGCAAGGCACGGTGATCCGCAATATCCGCCTGGTCGAAGACGATGCCGAGCATATCGAAGGCAACTCGGAAAAGATCAAGGGACTGGTGCTGAAGACCTGCTTTTTGCGCAAGGCGTGAGCGTCACCCGCTGGTAAATCGCTCGCGCAGGAATGCGCTTGTGCGCGATGCGGGCAGCTGCACTGCATCGCGCGCGCTCCCGCGGTGCAATGCAGCGCCTGTCTTGCAGGCGCGATCAATCGCGCGGATAGACCGCGGCTACCATGCAGCTCTGGCGCATCCGCGCAAACTGCCCGCCGCGCGTGGTGCTCAGGTCGCCTTGCTGGCCCGTCCCGACGCCTGCGCCGGCAAGGCCGATTTCGTCGAGGACATCGACCTTGTCGCCGGGATTGCCGCAGATCGCATTCAAGCCCATGCCGGAGACGAAGCGGATGGGGGGTGCGCTGCTGAGTTCGCGGCAGCTATCCATCAACTCGACGCGATAATGGCGATGCGTGCCGGGATGGCGTGGCGACACTTCCACCACCAGGCCCTGCGCGTCTTCCGACCATGCGCGCAGCATGCTGGGATTGAAGCAGTAGCTGGACGCGCCGGCGAAGTTGCGACGACGCGCCTCGCGCACGCTGACGCCTTCCAGCGTGGGCACACCGTCGCGGTCGCGCTGCCGGGCAATACCGGCGTAGTCGCGCGCGCTGAGCGTGGCGACCTGGCTGATGGCGCACCGTTGCTGCCCGACGCTGACAAACGCCTGTGCGCCATTGCAGACCCAACCGTGCGGCGCGAGCAGATGGGCATCTGCCTGCGCGGCGAGCTGTGAGCAGTCCTGCACCAACTGCAGGCGGAACAGGCGTCCGTCGTGTTGTGCGACCGCGAGCGTGCGCGCATCGGCCTGATGCAATTCCGTCACCTGGCGCGCATCCAGGCAGTCCGCGCTTGGCGGCGCACGACGCGCTGTTTGTGCCGATGCATCGGCCATGGTCCATGCGACAACATTGATGCCGAACAAAACCGCAGCGAGCAGGCGCATCACCCACATCCTTGGCAATGAGGTAGCCGCATCATGTGCCAGCAGCGCTGTGCTGACAATCGTGCTGCCCGCAGCGACAGATCAGCCCGTTACCACGCGACGTTACGCAGCACGCAGCACGCAAACAGCAGTGCCGTTGCCGCCTGGGCAGGCAGCGCGCCGATAGCGCTCATGGCGTTTCAGGCGGATCCGAATTCAGTACCTGCAGCTTGGCGCCGGTGGTCTCGGGCAGGATGCGCTGGTCGGTGGCGACCAACACCACGCCAGGGGTCAGCAGCGGCAGCAGCCCGGCCAGAAATGCGGGCGGCACCTGCAGGCGCGCGATGGTGGCGGCGTCCAGCGCCTGCCCTGCGGCGGTGGTACTGCCGGGAATGCCGATCCGCATCCAGTTGGGCATGCGCTGACCGGGCAACCCGGGTAGGTCGCCCGGCAAAAAGCCCTGGCCGACGATGAACGCCTGCGTGCCCAGCGGCTTGGCGCCGGGCTGTGCATGCAAGGCAACCTGCGCGCGGCCGATTTCCACACCGTTGCGGTAGACCACCAGTTGCTGGTCGGTGCTGCTGATCAGCATGGAGATCGGGCCGGTCGGTGCCAGGTCCGGCTGCCAGGCAAATGCCTGGCCGTTGGGCAGCGGCAGCAGGGCGCGCTCGGCGCCGGTGGTGGGATCGATCGGGCTGAGCGCGCGCGGATGCACCACATCGTCTGCACTGATGCCGGCCTGCGCGACCACCACCACCATGCCCATGTTGGAATTGTCGAACAGCAATCGCGCAAATTCTGACGGCAGATGCACGCAACCGTGCGATTCCGGATAGCCGGGCAGGCCGCCGGCGTGCAGGGCGACGCCGTCCCAGGTGAGCCGCTGCTGATACGGCATTGGGGCGGCGTTGTAGATGTTGGAGCGGTGGTCCTTGTCCTTCTGCAGGATGGTGAACACACCGGTCGGCGTTTCGTGCCCGGGCTTGCCGGAACTGATGGTGGACACGCCGATCAGGATGCCATTGCGATACGCATAGGCGCGTTGTTCGGTCAGGCTGACGATCACCGCCATCGGCCCCCAGCCTTTGCTGACGCCACCCCAGATCCATTCGCCTGGTTTGAGCTGCGTGGGCAAGGTATCGGCAGGGCTGGACTGGTGCGCGCCCCAGAACGGCACGGCGAGCGCTGGCCCGCCGATCAGCAGCGTGCAGCACAGAGCAAACGAGAGAAAGCGGCGCATGGGTCGTCCAGCAACAAGGGCTGCCTGGATGCTAGCGGCATGCGATGTGCGCGTCATGTGGCGATGCTGCGGTGTCGGCGCGCCATGCGAACCTTGGCTGCACACGCAGGACGTCCAGTTGGCTGGTCTGCGGTGGTCGTGCCGCACTGCATCGCGCACTGCGCGCGCGCGATGCATTCGCTGCCCGATCACCGCCGCGTCGTTGCAGAGGTGATCGGGCGAGCCGTGGTCGGACTCAATCCGCCAGTGCGGGGTAGTCCGTATAGCCCTTGGCGCCACCACCGTACAGCGTGGTCTGGTCGACTTCCGTCAGCGGCGCGTTCTCGCGCAGGCGACGCACCAGATCCGGGTTGGCGATGAACGGGCGGCCATAAGCGATCGCATCGGCGTAGCCGCTGCTGATGGCCTGTTCGGACATGCCGCGGTTGTAGCCGTTATTGGCGATCCAGGCACCATCGAACTTGGCACGCAACGCGGCGTAGTCGAAGGCGATGTTGTCGCGCGGGCCGCCGGTGGCGCCTTCGATCACATGCACGAAGGCCAGCCCACCGATCAGGTTGAGCCGCTCCACCGCACGTTCGAACAAGGGCTGCGGATCGGAGTCGTGCGCGCCGTACACCGGAGTCACCGGCGACAAGCGCACGCCGGTGCGCTCGGCACCGATTTCGTCGGCGATGGCCTGCACCACTTCGCTCAGCAGGCGCGTGCGGTTTTCGATGTCGCCGCCGTAAGCGTCGGTGCGCTTGTTGGAGCCATCGCGCAGGAACTGATCGAGCAGATAGCCGTTGGCGGCATGCACTTCCACGCCATCGAACCCGGCATCGATCGCATTGCGTGCGGCGATACGGTAGTCCTCGATCAATGCGGGGATTTCATCCAGCGCAAGTTCGCGTGGTTCGGACACATCTTCAAAGCCGTTCTTGGTGTAGGTCTTGCCTTCGGCGCGAATGGCGCTGGGCGCAACCGGTACTTCGCCCGGAGGCAGCACGCTGGTATGCGAGACGCGGCCGACATGCCACAGCTGCAGCACGATCTTGCCGCCACGGCGGTGCACTTCATCGGTGACTGCGCGCCAGCCTTCGACCTGCGCCTGGGTATGGATGCCGGGGGTGTCGAGATACCCCTGGCCGAGCGGACTGATCTGCGTGCCTTCGGCCACGATCAGGCCGGCGGTGGCGCGCTGGCCGTAATACTCGGCGGCGAGCGGCGAGGGCACCTGGCCGGCGCCGGCGCGGTTGCGCGTCAGCGGCGCCATGATCACGCGGTTGGCAAGATCCAATGCGCCCAGGCGCACCGGGGAAAACAACGGAGATTCAGTGGATTTGGACATCAGCAACCAGTTCGAGTTGAAGCGCGCCAAGCGCGGCACCACGCCGATCGCGGTGCCCCACAGCGATGGTGGCGGACCCAAGCAGATTCGAGCGACGTCAATAGGACACTGCGTCCCCGCATCGCGCCAAACCGGTCGAACTGTGATGTGCTGCGGATTGGCGCTGAACTGTCATCGGCCGCCGCCTTTCGTTGGTTGCTGCATTGCACAATAATAAGCCGCCCCGTCATTCTGGAGTCGGGCATGTCCGATATCGATCCCTCAACGCCGCGCGTGCCACGGCGCGATTACGTGCTGATCCTGCTTGCGCTGGCGATGGGCGGTTTTGCGATCGGCATCAGCGAGTTTTCCACGATGGGCCTGATGACGCAGATCGCGCAGGGCCTGCAGATCAGCGAGCCGCAGGTGGGTCATGTCATCAGCGCTTATGCGCTGGGTGTGGTGGTCGGCGCGCCGTTGCTGGCGATCCTGGGCGCGCGCTGGCCGCGCCGCACCTTGTTGCTGCTGCTGATGGTGTTCTACGCGCTGGGCAACATTGCCAGTGCGTTGGCGCCGAGCTACCACACGATGTTGCTGTGTCGCTTCATCGCTGGCCTGCCGCACGGCGCGTATTTCGGCGTTGCCTCTCTGGTTGCCGCTTCGATCAGCCCGCCCAATCAACGCGCCACCGCGGTGGGGCGCGTGCTGCTGGGCTTGAGCGTTGCCTTGCTGGTGGGCAACCCGCTGGCGACCTGGCTGGGGCAGATCGTGAGCTGGCGCTGGGCGTATGCGTCGGTATCGGTGATCGCGTTGGGCACGGTCGCGGCGGTGGCCGCATTGTTGCCGCCTGCGCCGGACGAGCCGCGTCAGCAACCACTGCGCGAGCTGCGTGCGTTCAATCAGCCGCAGGTGTGGCTGGCGTTGGCGATCGGCGCGGTGGGATTTTCCGGGATGTTCTGCGTTTTCAGTTATCTGGCGCCGACCCTGACCGCGGTCACGGGCGTAGCGCCTGCGCGCATTCCGTTGGCGATGGCCGCATTCGGCGTCGGTGGCGTGCTTGGCAGCATCCTGGGCGGGTGGTTGTTCGACCGCATGCAATTCCGCGCGGTGCCGGTGCTGTTGGCGTGGTCGATCGTGGTGATGCTGACCTTCCCGCTGGCTGCGCACTCGGGCCTGTGGGTATTCGTTTCCATCGTGGCGGTTGGCACGATGGGCGCCCTGGCACCAGCGTTGCAGACCCGCCTGATGGATGTCGCCGCTGAAGCGCAGACCTTGGCCGCAGCGTCCAACCATGCCGCCTTCAACACCGCAAATGCCTTGGGGCCCTGGTTGGGCGGCATGGCGATCACCGCGGGCTGGGGCTGGACCTCTACCGGGTATGTGGGTGCAGCGACTGCACTGGGCGGGTTGCTGGTCTACGCGCTGGCGGTGTGGCAGGAGCAACGCCAGCGCACGTTGGTGACCAACTGCTGAGTGGTTGACCCATGCAGTTGCGCTTGATGACGGGCGTGCGCTGCGCTGCTTGAGGCGCGTGCGGATGTTGCTTGTACCCCTTGCATCTTTGATGCGTGCAACGCGCGCTCGTCGACCGCATGATCGGCTGATCAACGCGACGCTGCGCTTGCGTTCGCTGTGTGCATTGAGGTGGGTGCGGCATGCACGCAGCGCATCCACGAGCACCTCACAGCGGTGCGTCGAGACTGCCCGCAGTGCAACCGGACCGAACAGTGCCATGACCGAATTCACTCCACCGCCGTGGAAGCGTCCCAATCCCAAGCGAAAAGCCGCCTCCACACCGTTGACCGAGGCACAGAAGGCCGCCGCGAAGCAGCGTGCAGAAGACGCCGGGCGGCCGTATCCCAATCTGATCGACAACATGTGGGCGAGTCGGCAGCCGAAAGGGTCTTGATGCGTCGTTGCCATCGATGAATCGCAATTCATCGGCCGCACGATGGCGTGAGGACGATGCCCGTATCGCTCACATGCCGGTTATGGTCGCGCCGCCAGGATGCAGCTGTACACAAGGTCACGGCAGCGCAATCAACGCATCGATTGCGCTACCCCCCGAAAGCCAGCGCATTGCATTCCTGCAGCGCCGGTGAATCCAACAAGGAGCGACACATGAGCATTCAGAGCAAGACCGAGCATAGCCTCAACGACCTCATCGCCATTTCCCGCGACGGCAAGGACTTCTACGACGAGGCCGCTGCCAAGGTTGGCGATGCAGAGCTGGCGACGTTGTTCCGCCGCATTGCCGGGGTCAAGACCGACATCGTGAGCAGCCTGAGCAGTGTGGTGGTATCGGCTGGCGGTACGCCGGAAAAGCACGGCACCATGGTGGGCAGCATGCAGCAGTTCTACGGCAAGGTGCGCGCAACGCTTGGCGACACCAAGTACGGCTACGTGGCCGAGCTGGAAGAATCCGAAGATCGCCTGCTGAAGGCCTTCGATGAAACCATCGCCGATGCCGATACGCCGGCCGCGGCACGCGACGCCGCACTGCGTCTGCTGCCGGAAGTGCGCGCATGTCACGACGTGATGCGCAACCGCAAGCATGCAATGAAGAACGCCGCATAACACGGCAGCAAGACCGAGGTGCATCGGCATTGATGCAGCTCTCGGAGTAAATCGATACAGGCGGGAAACGGGTAGCGCACGCTGCCCGTTTCTTTTTGTGCGTGCGGCATGCCGCCAGCGATCTGCTGATCACGTCGCCAGATCGACAGTGCCGTTCCACGCTGATGACGTGTTCCACGTCGGCGCCGGATTGCGTGGCGTATTCGCACACGCATCGGGTCTGCTAGTATCCGCCGCCCTTCTTCAGCCAGGCCCGCGCAGGCGGTCGTGGAATCACTCCATGAAGCAGCAGTTTCTATACCTGTCATCGGCCGAAGCGCAGTTGTCGCTGGGCCTGGGGGAAGAGAAGACCACCGAGCGGCTGTTCTTTGCGGTGATGGCCGATGCGGCCACCGCCGCGTGCGCAGCTGGCATCGCCGCTGGGTTGCTGCAGAGCGGGCAGGTGGATGGCAAACCGCTTGGGCGCGAGCGGCTGCATGTGACCTTGCATCATCTGGGCGATTACGCCGGCGGGCTGCCGCCCTCGTTGGTGAGCCGTGCCAGCCAGGCCGCCGAGCGGGTGGCGATGGAGGCCTTTGAGGTCGAGTTCGATCGCGTCGGCACCTTCGGTGGGCGGCGCTCGCAACTGCCGTGCGTGCTGCGTGGCGAAGAATGCGTGCGCGGGCTGTATGCGTTGCAGGGGGCGCTTGGCCGTCAGCTGGCGCATGTGGGCATCGCCGGCGATGCGCAGTACACGCCGCATATGACGCTGCTGTATTGCAACCAGGCCTTGCCGCAACGCCGCTGCGACGCGCTTGCCTGGACGGTGCGCGACTTTGCCTTGGTGCGCAGCTTTCTTGGCCAGTCGCGTTATCAGATCGAAGGCCGTTGGCCGCTGCGTTGAGACCCAACGGTGTGTGCAGACGCGCGCGCACGCGGTAGCCTGCGCGCATGGATGCCACCACACCTCTGCCGTTGCATGCCGACCATCTGGCCGCGTTGGAGCAGGCTTATGCCACGCCGCCGCGCGCCTACCATCACTTCGGCCACGTGCGCGCGCTACTGCAGCACTACGCCGAGGTGGCTGCGGGGCCGGGTTGGCGGCAGCCGGCGGAGGTCTGGCTGGCGGTGCTGTTTCACGATGCGATCTATCAGCCCGGGCGCAGCGACAACGAAGCCGAATCTGCGCAGTGGGCGATGGACTGCATCCCGCGCTGGTGGCCGCAGGCCGCGGTGGATCTGCAACGCGTGCAGGCGCTGATCCTGCTCACCGCGCGTCATGGGCAACTGCAACCGCAGGATGTGGACGAGGAAGCGGCGCTGTTCCTGGATTGCGACATGGCGATTCTGGCCGCGCCCGCCGCCGTCTTCGACGCTTACGACCGTGCGATTGCCGAGGAGTACCGGGGCCATGTGCCAGCGTTGCTGTTCCGGCTCAATCGCCGCCGCTTCCTGGCCGGGCTGCTGAAGCGCCCGCGCATCTTTCTGAGCGACTATTTCCACGCACGCATCGACGCGGCAGCGCGGGACAACCTGCGTCGCCGGTTGGGTCGCTGAGCCGGCGCTTCCGCGGCGCGCCGCTTCAACCAGGAGCAGTAGATGCGCACGCTACAATGGACGCATGCACGACAGCACCGCATCCGCCGCCGATCCCCGCCCGCAACCGCCGCAGGCACCGGCGCCCAACGAATGTTGCGAAAGCGGCTGCCCGTTGTGCGTGCACGATCTGTACGCCGAAGAACTGACGCGTTATCGCCAGGCGCTGGCCGCCTGGGAAGCCCGTCAGACGGAACAGGCGCGATGAGCGAAGCGTCGCGCTTCGCGGCGAGTGCCGGAACGATTATCTTTGGACCACTTTTCCCGATGGTGCGACATGCGACGACTTGAACGATGGAGCGCGCTCTGCGGCGCGGCGGTGTTGACGCTGTCGGGAGTGGCCGCCGCGCAGGCTCCGGAACCGGTCAGCCACGGGCGTTTCGAACAGATCCCGGTGTTGATGCCCAAGGGCGAGCCGCAGCGTGTGGTGATCTGGCTGGCGGGCGCAGGCAATGCCGGCACGCGTCAGGCCCAGGCGCAAGCCCTGCGCGACGATGGCGCGATGGTGGCGGTGGTGGACACCGCGCATCTGTACGCTGTCCTGCGCAAGGTTGGCGGCACGTGCGCGTTTTCGGTGGGCGATGTGGAGAACTTCTCGCGCTATCTGCAGGCCTTCTATCACATCCCCACCTACCGGCTGCCGTTGCTGGTTGGCGATGGCGAAGGTGCGGCGCTGGCCTACGCCATCGGCGCGCAGGCCAGGCCGCATGTGCTGGCCGGGGTGCTGACCGATGGCCTGTGCCCGGCCACCGTGTCCGATCAGGCGATCTGCCAGCCGGGTGTGGCTCCTGGTAGCAATCGCCTGGTTCCGGTGACGCTGCAGATTCCGTGGGTGCTGGCCGGCAGCCAGGACAAGCGCTGTCCTGCGGCAGCCGAAGACGCCTTCCTCAAACAGATTCCGCAGGCCCGCACCTTCAAGCGGTCCGCGCAGGGCGACATCTTGCCGGGCCTGCGCGCCGCCGTCCGTTCGCTGGGCGAGCAGAAGGGCGTGGCCTTGCCGCCTCCGCCAGGCGGCCTGACCGACCTGCCCGTGGTCGAGTTGCCGGCCAAGCCGGACGGCGACAGCGACGACGACACCGTCGTGATCTTCGTGTCCGGCGATGGCGGTTGGGCCGGGCTGGACGAGGAAGTGGCCGCCGCGCTCGCCGCGCAGGGCATTCCGGTGGTCGGGCTGGACTCGCTGCGCTACTTCTGGACCGAGCGCACGCCGCAAGGCTTCGCCAACGACTTGGACCGCATTGCGCGCGTCTATGCGCAGCGCTGGCAGCGCAAGCGCGTGGTGCTGATCGGCTTCTCGCAAGGTGCCGATGTGTTGCCGGCGGCGATCAACAAATTGCCGGCGGAGACCAGGCAGAACATCCGCATGACCGCGTTGTTGTCGGTGGGCAAGCTGGCCGATTACGAATTCCATGTCAGCAACTGGTTGGGCTCGGACGACGAAGGCCTGCCGATCGCGCCGGAAGTACAGCGTCTTCCGGCCGGAACCACGGTGTGCATCTACGGCCAGGACGACGACGATGCGTTGTGCCCGAGCCTGCCTGCGCAGACCGCCAAGCGCGTGGCGCTGCCGGGCGATCACCACTTCAAGGGCGACTACGCCACCCTGGCCAAGGTGATCATGGAGCAGATGCACGGCTTGTCGAAACCCTGAAGGTGCAGGGCATCGCAACGATGCCCCTGCCACCGGTCGCTGCGGCTCACCTGCCGAACGTAAGAGCGCCCGACAAAACGACCGCGCCCATTGCAAGGCGGGCGCGGCCGGTGTTCGGTGCCGCGATGCGCTACTCGGCGCGCGGGATGTGAGTGCGCCCACCTGACGACGGCTGGCGATGTTCTGTCGGCTGCTCCAAGCCATCCAGGCACATCGTGTGATCTGCATGCCCAGCTGCGCCGAAGAGGGCGCAGGTGCGTCAGCGGCGTTACTCCTGCCGGCCGGGGTCCACCGAGATCAGCCGGGTTACGTCCAGCAGCGCGGCCGGCAGATGCATGCCGCCCGGCGCGACCAGATAGCGCGGGCGCCAGGTCGGGGCGAACTTCGACTTGAACCGGCGCAGCCCGCTGAACCCGTAGAAGCGCTCGCCATGGCGTGCGACCAGGCTGGCAAAGCGGTTCCAGCGGCCCGCCAGGCGGTGTTCGGCCAGTCCCGACAACGGCGCCATGCCCAGCGAGAACCGCGTATAGCCATTGGCCTGGCCCCACAGGAACAGCTCGATGAACAGGAAATCCATCGTGCCCTTGGGTGCCTCGGCGCTATGCCGCATCAGGTCCACCGACAGCTCGCCGCCGGCCGGTGCCCGCCACACATTGGCGAAGGCCACGATCTGCCCGTCGGTCTCGGCCACCGCCACCGGGAAACGGCGCAGATAGTCCGCATCGAAGCTGCCGAGCGAAAACCCTTTTTCTTCGCCGGATTTTTCTTCCAGCCACTGCTCGGACACCTCGGCCAGGCGCGGCAAGACCGCGTCCACCTGCTCGGGTTGCAGCATGCGGAAGGTCAGGCCGCCACGCTTGCCGCGGTTCCAGGCCTGGCGCAGATCGGCGCGGTCGCGGCCTTCCAGAGTGAAGCCTTCCAGCGGCACGATCGCTTCTTCGCCTAGCTTGACCAGGGTCAGGCCCATGTCCAGATAGGTCTGCCAGTATTTTTCGCCGACCTGGTAGAACACCGGGCGCAGGCCCATGTGGTCGGCCTCCTCCCGGAAGCGCCAGATCAGCGCGCGCGCCACCTCCGGCGGCCCCACCGGGTCGCCCATCGAAATCAACGAGCCACCGTAGCGCTGCATCATCACAAAGCCGCGGCCCTGCGCATCGAACAGAAACGCCTTGTCGCCGGTCAACGCCAGGCAGGCCTGGGTGTCGGTGCTGATCTCCAGAATCGGTGCCAGCGTCTGCAGGGTTTGCGTATCGGCGGCCGGCATCGGGCGGCGCCCGCCGCGCAGCAGCCGCGCCATGCCGAACATGACCACACCCACGCACAGGATCAACGCGGCGCGCAACGCACGCGGCGCATTGGCCGAGGTGGCGAATTGCCACCACAGGTCGTTGCTGTATTCCACATGGCTGTAGACGAAGAACAGCAGCCAAAAGGTGGCCACCAGCACCAGACCCAGATTGCTCAGCCAGCGCCATGACCAGGCTTCGTCCAGCAACGCGCCCTGGCGGTAGAACTCGCGCCGCGCGGCCCACAGCGCCACCGCTGCCAGCGCCGCCGACAACGACACCGAGATATGGCTGCCGCGCAGCAGCGACAGCGGCGGCAGCAGCACGCACACGCCCAGCGCCAGCATCCAGGCCGCATGGCTGCGGCGCTGCAGGCCCTGGCCGATCAACAGCAGCAGCATGCCGCCCAGGCTGACCAGCAGATGCGAGGTTTCGATCAGTGGCAGCGGCGCCACTTCCTGGCGCGCCCGCGGCGTCGGCAGGGTGCCGTCGATCATCAAGCCCGCGCCCACCGCGAAGACCGCCAGGGCCAGGATCTGCGGCAGCCACGGGCGTAGCGTCTTCCACACCGTGCGTGCGGTGCTGGCGCTGGCGCGCACCGGCGCCCCCAGCCCGGAGGCGGCCGCCATGGCCACCGAAATCAGCAACGGCACGATGTAGTAGGTGACCCGATACGCCAGCGCCGCGGCCAGCACGGCGGCGGGCGTCACGTGTGGCAGCAGCTTGAGCAGGCTCCACTCGAACACGCCCAGCCCGGCCGGCACGGTGGAGATCAGGCCGGCCACCACCGCCACCAGCCAGATGCCGATAAAACCGAAGTAGCCGGTGCCCGGGTCCGGCGGCAGCAGCACGTAGAACGCCGCCGCGGCCAGGCCCAGCTCGACCACGCTGAGGGCGGTGACGCCGAGCACGGTGGTGCGGTCGGGCAGCCAGAAGCGGTGGCTGCGGATGCCGAACTCGCGGCCCTGTTTGCCCACCAGCACCAGCATCGCCAGATAGCCGGCCAGCAGGGCGATACCAGCGATGCGGATGCTTTCGGCGGTGATCGGCAGGGCACGCGCGGCCGCTTCCGGTTCCAGCATCAGGGCCAGCCCGAGCAGTACCCAGGCGCCGAAGATGAAGCCCAGCGTGCTCATCAGCACCACCTGGCCGATCTCGGTCAGGGTCAGCCCGACGCTGCCGTAGCCGCGCAAGCGCACCGCGCCGCCGGTCAGCGCGGCAAAACCCAGCGTCTGGCCCACCGCATGTGCCATGAAGGCGGTGATGCCCACCCGCGCCGGATGCAGCCGCTTGCCGGTGCGCTTGAGCCCGACCCAGTCGAAGCCCACCAGGCATGCGTAGCTGCTCAACCCGAGCAGCAAGGTCAGTGCGATCTGCCCGGCACCCAACGCCCGGAACGCCTGGCGGATCTGGCGGTACCCATGGTCGGTGAACTGCGCCGACAGCGCGTGCAGCGCCATGGCCAGGATCGCCAGGCTGATGATGACCGGCAGGGCGCGACGCCAACCGCTGGCAGACGCTTCGGAAGACACGGGGGTATCCGTCATGAGGGCAACGGGATCTACTTGAGGGAAAGAGGGTGCATGCACGGAATGTGCCGCGCGCGCGGAGGGTCTGGATTGGCCGGTCGATTGAAGTGCGTGCAGCGTGATCGCGTCAATGCAGAAATGAAGTGAACGCTAAGGTTCTGCCATACCGCTAGTTGTTCGCTCATGGCGGCCGCGCGCATCATAGGGCAAAGCCACGCGTAAGTGCCGTCGGGGAGCCAGATGGATCAGATGACAGTTGCGAGAGAGACAGGCTGTTGACGGGCAATGCAGGCGATCACCGCGATGCTGCGCAAACCCGGCCGCCATGTCCACCACGCTGGAGCGGTTACGCCGGTGCGATCTCCGCAGGGACGGGCATGGCCTTCATCGCTCTGGTGGTGTCGCTGCAATGGCTGCGCGGCGATCTGGACTGGATCGATGCACAACTGAGTGCCTACCTGCACGGCGCTTACGGCTTGCTGCTGCGCACCGCTTATTGCCTGCTGGCCGCAGCCATGGCGTTGCTGGCGCTGGGCCTGTATGCGGCGCTGGCGCCGATAGCGTGCAGTCGCACGGTGGTGGGCTTGTTCTGCATGGCGGCAATAGGCCTGAGCGCTGTGGCGATCGGCGACAGCTGGATGCCGGTGTTCGCACCCGACGCGGCGGAGATGGTGCATCTGTTGTCGGCGGATACCGCATTTCTATGCGTCATTGCAGCGATATTGCTGCAATCCTGGTATTTCCGCGGTGATCGTTGGTGGCGACAGCACTTCGTACCGGCGTTCGGTCTGGGCTTGGCGGCATTTGCGCTGTTGTTGTTCCACGTCAGCGTGACCAGCGTGCCGCTGGGTATCAGCCAGAAGAGTGCCATCGGGGCGATCGTGTCCTGGATGGTGATGGTTGGGCTGTGGTTGGCGCGCTACATACGTGCGCAGGCTGCATGTTTGCCGCATTCGCGTGACAATGGCCGGGCCAATCAACCGTAGGAAGTCTGAAATGCAGCGATTCGATGCGGGTCCGCGGATGTCCGAGATGACCGTTCATGGTGGCGTGTGCTACCTGGCCGGCCAGATTGCCGATGACACCAGCGAAGACATCACCGGGCAGACCCGCCAGGTGCTGGCGGAGATCGACAAGCTGCTGGCGCAGGCAGCCAGCGACAAGACCAAGATCCTGCGCGCCGAAATCTACCTGGCCGACATCGCCGACTTCGACGGCATGAACGTCGCCTGGGACGAATGGGTGCCGCACTGCTTCACCCCAGCGCGCGCCACGGTCGAAGCCAAACTGGCGCGGCCGGAATGGAAGGTGGAGATCGTGATCACCGCAGCGGCGGGCTGATCGCGCGTCGCGTGCGCCAACCGAGACGGCTGCGTATCCGCCAGGGTGCGCGGCGGCGTCTTTGATCGGTTTGTCATCCCCCGCGCACTACGCGCTTGTCAGCGCAGTGCATGGATGACGGGCGATTGCATGGGCTCAGCCGCGTCGTGCCTGGCACGCTTCACTCATCGAGGTTGAAGCATGTGCACGTTATCTCGACTGCAAAGCGCCCGGCCGACGCGCGATAGATGCGTCCGATCCATCGCGCCTGCTCTACATCGCCAGCTACCGTGATGGTCCGCGTGATGTCGCCTACGCGGATACATGGCAGGTGCGCCTGCTGGTCAGTCATCGCCGTGCAGGCGTTTGACCCAGCGTTGCGCTCAGCGTTTGACGAAGCGGTAGTGCGCCACCCCCCATTCGCGGCCATGGTCGTAGCCGAACAGCTCTGCGCAGGCCAGCCAGAACATGCGCCAACGCTGCCACCAGCGCTGCGCGTCGTCGCCGTAGGTCTGCTTCAGCAGCGGCATGATCTGCGCGCGGTGGCGGTCCTGGTTTTCCAGCCAGGCATTGGCGGTCTTTTCGTAATGCTCGCCCGACAAGACCCAGCGTTGTTCGATCACCACGTCCTGCTGGAAATGCAGCAGGGTATCGGCCGCCGGCATCAGCCCGCCTGTGAAGAAATGCCGCCCCATCCAGTTGTCTTCGCCGGCCACCTCGAACGGATAGGCCAGATCGCGATGACAGAAGATATGCACGAACAACTTGCCGCCGGGCGCCAGCCAGCTGCCCACACGCGCAAGCAGATCGCGGTAGTTGCGCATGTGCTCGAACATTTCCACCGACACCACCCGGTCGAAATTGCCCGGCGGCAGCGCCAGCGCGTTGACGTCGGCGGTGATGACCTGCACGTTGTCTAGGCCGCGGAGGCGGCACTGCTCCAGGATGTGTGCGCGTTGCGGGCGCGAATTGGACACTGCGGTGATGGTGGCGTTGGGGTAGCGCTCGGCCATCCACAAGGTCAGCGAGCCCCAGCCGCAGCCGAGCTCCAGAATGCGTTGACCATCGGCCAGCTCGGCGCGTTGCCCGTATAGCGCCAGCATGCGTTCTTCGGCCGCGTCCAGGTCCGGTGTGCTCGCGTCCCAGTAGCAGCTGCTGTACTTCAGCCGCTTGCCCAGGCACAGGGTGAAGAACTGCGGCGGCAATTCGTAATGCTGGCGATTGGCGGCATCGGTTTCGATCGCGATCGCGCTGGCGCGCAGGCTGTCGATGAAAGCGCGCTGCCGCTCGCCGTTGGCATCGGCATCGCCGCCGCGCTCATCGCGCAGACGCTGCGCGCACAGACGCCGGATGCCATGACGCAACGCGGCGTCGGGCAGCACCCCGGATTCGGCCAGACGGGTGGCGAAGGCTTCTTCGGGCAGCGAGGAGGGCGGGGCGGTGACGGTGGACATGCAACTCTCCAGGCAACTCAGGACGAAGGGGGAAGCGGGAAAAACGCACTGGTGGTGCGCTGGTACTGCGCGTAATCCTCACCACGCGAGCGCAGGGCCTGCTGCTCGGTGTAGGGAATACCGGTGAAGCGATACAGAAACACGAACATCACCACCGGCCCGAGCGCGCACAGCGCCACCGGCCAGGGCCCGGCGCCGGCCGCCAGGGCCAGATAAGCGAACCAATGCACGAACTCGAAGAAATAATTGGGATGACGCGAATACCGCCACAGCCCGGTGCGACAGGTCTTGCCGCGATTGGCCGGGTCGGCCTTGTGTGCAGACAACTGCCGGTCGGCCACGGCCTCGCCGCCGACCGCGATCAACCACACCACGACCGCCAAGGTGCTCCACACGCTCCACGCCGGGTTCGGGTTGCTGGCCGCAGCGAGGAACGGCACCGCAAACAGCACCACCACCACCGCCTGGGCCAGGAAGAAGCCGAGGAACTTGCGCTGGTCGCCGTTCCAATGCTCACGCAGCGCGCGATAACGGCCGTCTTCATGCGGGTCGCCGAACACGCGCACGCCCAGATGCCAGGCCAGACGCGCGCCCCACGCACCGCCAAGCACCGCCACCAATACGCGCGGCAGCAGCGCACCGTCGGACATCCACGCGCAACACGGCGCAGCCACCGCCAGGCAGGCGGCCCACAACACGTCGACGGGGCCGGCATTGCCGCTGCGGCGCTGCCAGAGCCAGCCCAGCACCATCACCCCACTTGCGACTACGCCCACATGCAGCAGCGGCCACACAGTCATTGCAGTTCTCCGGTCAGGTCACGCGGCAATGGTCGCGCCAAACGCCGTGCATACAGCGACAACACGCCGCAGGCCACGCCCCAGCCGATGCCGACGGCGAGCACCGTATGCAGCAGCGGCGGGAACAGTTCCACCGCATGCCAGCTGCGTTGCGCCAGCCAATACGAAAACGGGCCGAAGATGGCGCCCAGCAACACCGCCAGCCAGGTGCGTTGCATCACGCTGCGCAGCGAATGATTGAGCGTGAGCGCAAAGCCGACCCACAGCGCCAGAATCCACGCCGGTGCCAGTGCGCTGCCGGGCCACGGCGCGGCGTAACGCACCCAGCCTCCGGCCGCCAGCGTGGTGTCCAGCAGCAAGCCCAGCGCCAATGCGGCGATCAGTAACGGCACATCGCCTACCGCGCGTCGCGAAGGCCGCAGTTGGTACAGCGCAAATAACGCCAGCGCCAGCAGCGTTGGCCACACGCGCCCGTGCGCGGCGGCGGCCACCGCCACCACCCAGAGCACCTGCAGGCCGAGATAGTTACCGAGCTGCTTCATGCCTCACGCAAGACCGGGTACGAACTGCGGTGGGCGCGCGCCGGGCTTGCTCAGCCACAGGTGCACGTCGCCGATCGAACGCTCCAGAAAGCCGGCTTCGCAATACGCCAGATAAAACTCCCACATGCGGATGAAGCGTTCGTCGTAGCCCAGTGCGCGCACCTGCGGCAACTGGGTCATGAAACGCTGCCGCCAGGCGCGCAGCGTCAATGCGTAGCTGGGGCCGATATCTTCCAGATGGAACAGGCGCAGATCGCTGGCCCGCGCCACCGCGCCGGTCATCGCCGCAACCGACGGAATGAAGCTGCCGGGGAAGATATGCCGCTTGATGAAATCCACCGAATGCAGCGCCTGCTTGTAACGGTGATCCTCGATGGTGATGGCCTGGATCAGCGCCTCGCCATCGTCGGCAAGCAGGCTGCCGACCTTGGCGAAGTAGGTGTCCAGATACTGGTGGCCGATCGCCTCGATCATCTCGATCGACACCACGCGATCGAAGCGGCCCTGCAGGTCGCGGTAGTCGCTCAACAACACGGTGACCCGGTCGCTCAAACCGGCATCGGCGATGCGCTGTGTCGCCAGATCGAACTGCTCGCGCGAGATGGTGGTGGTGGTGACCCGGCAGCCGTGTTCGCGCGCCGCATGCAGGGCAAAACCGCCCCAGCCGGAGCCGATTTCGACCACGTGGTGCTGCGGGCCCAGGCGCAACTTCTGACAGATGCGTTCGAGCTTGCGCGTGGCCGCACGTTCCAGCGCCGCCTCGCCCTGCGCTTCTTCGCCATCGACGAAGATCGCCGACGAGTACATCAGGTTCTGATCCAGAAACAGCTCGAACAGCGGGTTGCCCAGGTCGTAATGCGCGGCGATGTTGCGCCGGCTGCCGCTGCGGGTATTGCGCGCGAACGCATGCAGGCTACGCATCGCCCAGCCACCCAGGCGCGCGGTGCCGGTTTCCATTGCGTCCAGCCGGTCGCGATTGCGCAGCAGCAGGCGCATCAGCCCGACCAGATCGTCGCACTGCCACTGCCCATCCATGTACGACTCGCCCGCACCGACGCTGCCGTTGAGTGCGGCCTGCCGATAAAAATCCGGGTCGATGACGCGCAACTGCATCTGCAGCGCGTGCGCACCGCTGGCAGTGCCCAGCGTGGTCACCGCGTCGCCTTCGTGCAGTTGCAGCTGGCCGTCGCGCAGGTCGCCGAGCGTCGCCAGCAGGCGCTTGCGCAGCAGGCGGTCCGTCCATGAAGCCGCGCGTGGCGCAGCAGTATCGGGCAGGGACGTGGCGTTCATCGGGGGTCTCGCACAGGCGGATGGGGGTGGTCGTGGACAGGGTTGCCGCGCAGCCACAGGCGCAAGGCCTGCCAGTGGATGGCGAGCACCACCTGCACGGTCATCAAGGGATAGGCGAGCAAGGTGCGCGCCAATGCGCGCGCGGTCAGCGGCTGACGTTGCAGGACCAGCGTGGCATCGAAGCGGCGCGTGCCGCTGTTGTCGATCGCGCACTCAGCGACGTCGTCGTTGGCATCCAGCACGTCCATATGCACGCGCAGCTGCGCATCCGGCACGCTGAAGCGCCAGTCGTAGCGGTGCTGCATGCCCATGAACGGCGACACGTGGAAGCGTTTGTCGAACCGCCATGCATGCACATCGCGATGCGTGCGTGCCTGTGCGACCGGCAGCACGTAGGTGTGCCGTTGCTGCCAGGGCGTGTTGGTGATTTCCGCCACGATCCAGCGCAAACCGTCGTGCCGATCGAAGCAGTAATAAAAGCTCACCGGATTGAACACATGGCCGAAGTAGCGCAGATGCGTCAGTAGCCGGATGGCGCCGTCCGGGCGCTCGCCGGTCTGCGCCTGCACGCAATCGCGCACTGCCTGGTCCAGCGGAATGGAGGGGTCGCCCAGGTAATCGCTGCGGCGGAACTGCGCCAGATTGGCGCGACCTACCGACCACAGCCAGCGATGGGCGAACACCTGATCCAGTTCGGACAGGTCCAGGTACATCAAAAACAGGCGGTAACGGAAATCCAGCGGTTTGGGCGCGAAGCGGCGATGCCGCACCCATCCGGTGTAGATCGCGCTGCGCAAGCCGCCGGCCACGCTGCCGGTGCCGCTGTCCTCACCGGGAGGTAGCGGCACGGCGTCGGTGCTGGCTTCGCGCAGCAATTGCATCACCAGGTCACTCCCAGGCCATGGGCTACGTCCACACCGCTGCGCAGGCCGTCTTCGTGGAAGCCGAAGCCCCATGCGGCACCGGCAAACCAGGTGTGGTGGCGGCCCTGGATCTCTGCCTTGCGCTCCTGCGCCGCCAGTGCGGCGGCGTTCTGTACCGGGTGGCGATAGCGCATGCGCCGCAGCACCTTGGCCGGGTCGATGTCGTGGTCGCGGTTGAGACTGACGATGAAGGGCTGCGGCGCCTCGATCGACTGCAGCGCGTTCATCCAGTAACTCACCGTGCAGGGCGCCTGCGGGTCGGCCGGCACATGCGCATTCCACGCCGCCCAGGCGCGCTTGTCGCGCGGCAACACGCCGGCATCGGTATGCAGCACGGTGTCGTTGTCCTGGTAGGTGATTCCGCCCAGGATCTGCCGTTCGGACGCGGTGGCATCGCTAAGCAAGGTCAGTGCATCGTCGGCATGGCAAGCCAGTACCACCTCGTCGAAATATTCTTCGCCGCGCAGCGAGCGGAGCATGATGCCGTCAGGCGTGCGCCGGATCGCATGCACCGGCGTGGACAGTCGCTCCAGCACCTGCCAACGCCGCCGCAACGCACGCACGTAGCTGTTGGAGCCGCCACGCACCACCTGCCACTGCGGCCGGCCGCTGATCTGTAGCATGTGGTGGTTGGCCATGAAGCCGATCAGTTGGCCCATCGGAAATTCAAGGATGGTCTGCGACGGCGAGGACCACAGCGCCGACGCCATCGGCACCAGGTGCTGGTCGCGAAACGCGGCCGAATAGTGATGCCGTTGCAGATACGCGCCCAGCGTGCTGAAACGTTCGTCGCTGTGCAGCACCGCTGGCGCCTGCCGATAAAAACGCCGCAGGTCCGCCAGCATGCGCCAGAAGCGCGGGCTGAGCAGATTGCGCCGCTGGCAAAACAATCCATCCAGGCTACCAGCGTTGTACTCCAGCCCGCTGGCTGCATCGTGCACCGAAAAACTCATCGTGGTCGGCTGCGATGCCACGTCCAGCTCGGCGAACATGCGGGTCAGCAGCGGGTAGTGCTGCGGGTTGAACACGATGAAGCCGCTGTCCACCGCATAGCGCTGGCCGTCCAGCTGGATGTCGTGCGTATGGGTGTGGCCGCCGAGATAATCGGACGCCTCGAACAAGGTGACCTCGTAGCGACGCGACAACAGCCAAGCCGCACCCAGGCCGGCGATTCCGCTGCCGACCACGGCAATCCTGCCCTCGCTCATCGCGCCACCCGTTGCGCGCGGCGCGTGAGCATTGCCGGCATCGGCTTGAGGTCCCACACCAGCCCCACCCACGACATTGCCTTGAGGCCGTACCAGGTCACGTCGTACTCCCACCAGCGCATGCCTTGCCGCGCCGACCCGGGGAAGAAGTGATGGTTGTTGTGCCAGCCTTCGCCAAAGGTGATCAGCGCCAACAGCCAGTTGTTGCGGCTGTCGTCGCGCGTCTCGAATCGCCGGCTACCGAAGCGGTGCGCCAGCGAATTGATGGTGAAGGTGGCATGGAACAGCGCCACGGTGGACAGCACGAATCCCCATACCAGCAGCTGCGGGCCGTTGGTGTGCAACGCGGGCGCGGCATCGGCCAGCCAGTCGCCAAGCAGATACAGGCCAAGCGCGAGCAGTACCGGCATCACGATGTCGAAGCGGTCGATAAAACGCAGCTCGCCGAAACGGCGCAGGTCCGGGATCGCTTCCCAATCGGTGCGGAAATTACGCGGGGTCAGGAACCAACCGGTGTGGCTCCACCAGAACCCGTGCTGGGCCGGCGAATGCGGGTCGCGGCCGGTGTCGGTGTGCCGATGGTGGTTGCGGTGATGCGCCGCCCACCACAGCGGCCCGCGCTGCACGCAGGTCGCACCGATGGCGGCAAACACGAACTGCAACACGCGCGAGGTCTTGAATGCGCGATGGGAAAAATAGCGGTGATAGAAGCCGGTGAGCGCGAACATGCGCAGCGCGTACAACGCCAATGCCATGCCCACCGCAAACCACGACACGCCCACCCAGAACACCGCCAGGCAGGCTACATGCAGCGCGATGAAGGGCAGGGCACGCAGCCAGTCGATGCGGTCGGCGCGTGCCTCGTCCAATGGCTCGTCGGTTTGCGAATCCACCCAGCGACGCAGGCTGCCGATGCGCGATGCAACCCAGCCGCGCCGCTTGGGCGAGGGCTGAGGCGTTGCGACGTGGGGGTCGAGTCCAGTGCTCGGCACGCGTGGTTCTCCGTAGGTTATCGAAACCCTGTACGCAAGCTGCCGGCAAACAGATGCACCAGCCCGCTTGATCGTCGCACGCACGGACGGGATTGACGCGTTTGCGCAACCCGATGACGCACGCGCGCGCACCGATGTGTGCGCTCAGTATCACTGACGCAGATGAGGCGGCTTGTGAAGTTGCCTGCCTGAGCGCCGCAGGCGAGCATGCGGGAGCAGCGCCACGCAGGCGTGCTCATCCCGGACGGACAGCACACATTGGCAGTGAGGAGAAGTGGCCCTGTCAGGCCACTGCTGCGTCGCGTCTCGCAGCCGCGCAGCAGGTGCTCATGCGCCCGATCAGGGCGCCATTGCCAGCGTGCTGATGCCGCCCTTGGCAACCACCGTGCCGGTGGCCACGCCACCCGGTGCACCGCCGGGCGGTTCCAGCGTCACTGCCAGGATCGCCTCGTTGCTGAGCATGGGCATCAGCTGGTCGGGAATCTGCGCACGACGCGCACGCTGATCGTCGAAGGTACCCATCGAATGCGCCTTGCCGTCCGGCGTGATCAGCCACAGCTCGGGCACCTTGTCGGCCGTGGCGGTGCGATCCAGCGGCGTCACCGTGATGGTGTGCTTGTCTGCATCCATCAGCGCCACATAGCCCGGACGCCCGTCTTCGGTGGCCAGCGTGGAGGTCATTGCAATGCCGGTGGCCGGCGGTGTGGTGGTCGCAGGTGGGGCGACCGGGGTCTGTACGACCGGCGTATCGCCAACAGGCGGTACCGGTGCCGGCGGCGTGCGCAGGTTCAACAACGCGAGCACGCACACTGCAGCGGTCGCCAGGCCGCCGGCGCTGGCCCACCGCCATACGCGCACGTTGTTCCACAAGGGCGCGGCCGGTCTGCTGGTGGTGGCTGCCGGCGCGGCCGACGTCACTGCACGCAGCGGCATGTCAAAGCCCAGCGCCTGCCGCACCTGCGCCCACACCTGGTCAGGCGGGGTCACGGCAGCGATCTCTTCCAGCAGCGGGGCCAGAAGATCCTGCCACTGCAGCACCGCCTGGGCGAACTGGGCGTCGGTGGCGATGCGTTGTTCTGCTGCCAGGCGTTCTTCTGCGCTCAGCAGGCCGAGCACGTACTCGCCGGCCAACACGTCGCGCGGCGGTTCCTGGTCGATGGGAAAGGGCGTGCTCATCGTTCCAGACATGCCTTGAGTTTGGCCAGGCCGCGGCGGATCCAGCTTTTGACCGTGCCGATCGGGGTGTCGGTGCGCGCGGCGAGCTCTTCGTAGGTGATGCCTTCGAAGAACGCGGTGCGAATCAGTTCGCTGCGCGGCGGTTCGAGTTCGGCCAGGCAGTGGTCGATGCGGCGGCGCGTGCTGGCGCGCTCGGTGCGCTCCAGCGGCGACGCATCGCCATCGCGCAGTTCGCCGGCATCGTCCAGCGCCACGTTGCGGCGCTGCGGCGCATTGGCACGCAGATGATCGATCGCCTTGTTGCGCGCGATCATCGCCAGCCAGGTCAGCCCGCGCGCGCGCGTAGGATCGAACTGCCCGGCCTTGTGCCAGATCAGCGTGAACACGTCCTGCAGCACCTCTTCGGCCTCGGCACGTTGCGGGATCATGCGCAGGCAGACCCCGAACAGCTTGGGCGAGGTCTGCCGGTACAGCGCTTCGAAGGCATGCCGGTCGCCACCCGCAGTTGCGGTCAGCAGGCGTCCGGTTTCATCGTCGTCGTGGCCAGGAATGGCACTCATGCGGTCGGGCGTTGAGTAAGGTGGGGGCGATGCTACCGGACTGTGCAGGCGCTGTCTGTCACTTGCGCAACCACAGCAGCACGGCGGCGAGCAGCAACAGGATCTCGACACCGGCAAGCGCGACGGTTGGCGCGGAAACCGGCCACAAGCGCGACAGCGCAACGTTGCGGAACAGCACGATGGGCACGTAGAACGCCAGTGCGACCAGCAAGCCGGTGCGCGGTTGATTGATCCAGGCGAAATAACCGAACAGAAACGCCATGCCCAACTGCAGGCCGCCATAGATGACCAGATACTCCGATTGCCCGGCCGGCGAGAGCTGGGTATAGCCAACCGCGTTTGCGGTCTTGGCCGGCGACAGCGTGCACCAGATCGCCAGCACGACGTAGAGCACTGCGTTGAGCCAGAGATAGGCCTTTG
The DNA here is from genome assembly GCF_041475665.2 of Xanthomonas sp. NCPPB 4467. Lineage (NCBI taxonomy): Bacteria > Pseudomonadati > Pseudomonadota > Gammaproteobacteria > Lysobacterales > Lysobacteraceae > Xanthomonas > Xanthomonas sp. NCPPB 4467. The sequence goes on from NZ_CM191260.1 coordinate 1,925,112, forward strand.
CCATGGACGTGTTCCTGTAGGGGGAGTGGGTGCCCGGGCCGTTGTACGCAACGGCGCGTGGTCGAACGTGAAGATGGTGCCGGCCTGGCTCATGACGCGCTGCAGCTCCGGATCAGCGGCTGCTCGCGCGCCTGGCGCAGGTCGTCTGCAGTGGTTGCGCGCGCAGCGCTGTCCGGGAACACGATGCGTACGCGCGGGTAGCGCCCCTGCGCGTCGCGCAGATTGCCCACACCGCGGAACTCGAGCAGGCGTTTGTTGGCGATGGAATAACGCACTTCCAGCGAGGGCACCGCCGCGCCATACCAGGCGTCGAGCGAAATGCGGAAGCGGCGCTGGCCGGCGCTGTCGTCGATGCGTTCGACCCGGAACGCCAATTGCCGTTGTAGGCTGGGCAGCACGAAGTCCACACGTTGCGACTTGCTGGCAAGCGCATCCCAGTGGCGGCGCAGATAGGCATCGAAACCGGCATCGATGACGCGCTCGTCTTCGCCGGCCGGTAACGCTGTGCTGCGTTCGGGTTTGCCGGGCTGTTGCTGGAACATTTCGCGCACGCCATTGCGCGTGCGCACGCCTTCGCGGTAGCCGTCGCGCCCATCGATCAGGCTGAAATCGGGCGAAGTGCCACTGCCATCGACCTGCTTGCGTGCGAACGCTTGTCCGTTCGGGCAGCGGTAAAGCACCAGCCGCCCGCCGTCGTCGAGCAGCCAGTGCGACTCGCGGTAGCGCAGCGCGCCCTTGTCGGCATCGAACACATCGCCGTCCACCCGCGTGACCGCCACCGCGTTGAGCGGCGCGCTGCCCAGCACCAGCAGCAACAATGGCGGAATCGGCCGGCAGCGGAGTGCCAGCGCAGCAACGACAGCAGCAAATGGACGCATCGGCCGATTCCTCGATGGGAGTACCTATGCATACGGGCACAGCCGCAGCATGGATGCGCCGGCGGCATCGGGACGTTCCTGACTGAATGCAGGACCCGGTCGCCATGGCCGGTGGCGTTGGCGTTGCCGTGATCCCGGGCGGTTGCGCGTGGGGAGGCGCCGCTGGTCATGCCGGCAGGCCGAATCACCGTTGCGACCTGCATCGAGGTGCCCGGCAAGCCCCTCCACGTTTGTCATCGGTCGAGCGCCAGTGCGGCAATCGCAACACCATGTGTGGCCGATGCAATGTCCAGTGCCGGTCGTGCCAGACGGGTAGCGCAGCGGCGTGCGCACGCGGCGCCTAGCCGACGGCGCGCAACTCGATGCAATCCACCGGGCAGGCCGGCAGGCACAGCTCGCAGCCGGTGCACAGCGGCGCGATCACCGTGTGCATGTGCTTGGCCCCGCCGACGATCGCATCCACCGGACAGGCCTGGATGCACTTGGTGCAGCCGATGCAATCGGCCTCCACGATCCAGGCCACCTGCGGTGGTTTGTGCGCGCCGCGGCTGCGATCGAACGGGCGTGCCGGTACCTCCAGCACCTGCGCCAGCGCGCGGGCGCCGGCATCGCCGCCGGGCGGGCAATGGTCGACGTCGGCCAGCCCGTCGGCCATGGCCTGCGCGTAGGGGCGGCAGCCGTCGTAGCCGCATTGACCGCACTGGGTCTGTGGCAGCAGGCGGTCGAGACGTTCGACCAGGGAGGGGGCGGAGGCAGGCATACGATCAGTGCAGCAGATTGCCGCGATACCAGCGCTGTTGCGCCAGTGCCAGCATCGGCGTGTCTTCGCGGCTGTCGCCGTAGGCATGCACGCATGCGTACTGCGACAGGTCGTAGCGCGCGCGAATCTGCGCGGCCTTGTGCGGGCCGCAATCGCCGTCGGCATAGCGCCCGCTCAGGCGGCCGTCGCTGTGCTCCAGCCGGTTGCAGATCAGCGACAGCCCATGCTGCGTGCACCACGGCTGCAGATACAGATCCACCGATGCCGACACCAGCACCACCTCGTGCCCTTGCGCCTGGTGCCAGTCGATGCGCTGCATCATCTCTGCACGCAGCATGCCCGGCAGTGCGGTGCGCGCGTAGTCCACGCCGTGTGCGGCCATCTCATCCAGCGTGCGGCCGCTGAACACAATGCGGGTCACACGTGCACGCAACGCCGCAGCGGACACCAGGCCCAGCCGATAGCCCAGCACCCACGGACCGACCTGCCACCTTGCCGATGCCAACTGCGCGGGCGTGGCCACCTTGCGCAGGAAGCGCGCATAGGTGTCGCAGGTGGTGATGGTGTGGTCGAAGTCGAACAGGGCCAGGTGCATAGGGGCTGGGATTGGGGAGTTGGGATTCGGGATGGGTTGAGGGCGCGGTGACGGTTTGTTCTCCTCTCCCGCATGCGGGGGAGGTGCTACGCCAGCGTTGATCTAACTCCCTTCTCGCGCATGCGGGAACGGGGCTGCTCCATCGCTGATCTAACTCCTTCTCTCGCGCGCGGGAAAGGGGCTGCGATATCGCTGATCTAACGCCTTCTCCCGCTTGCGGGAGAAGGTGCCCCGCAGGGGCGGATGAGGGGACGCGCCAAGCACTCGTGTCAGGTCTCTCTCAACAATCAGCTCTGGCTTCTACTAATCCCGACTCCCCAATCCCGACTCCCCAATCCCGACTCCCCAATCCCGCTTCACCGCACAGGCATGCCCGGCTGGGCGCCGCTGTCGGCATCCAGCAGCGCCAGGGCGCCGCCGTCGAAGCCGGCCGACAGAATCATGCCTTCGCTGATGCCGAAGCGCATCTTGCGCGGGGCCAGGTTGGCGATGAACACCACGCTGCGGCCGACCAGCGTTTCCGGTTCGCCGTAGCTGCCGCGGATGCCCGAGAAGATCTGGCGCTTGCCAAGTTCGCCGGCATCCAGCTCGAAGCGCAGCAGCTTGTCCGAGCCTTCCACGAACTCGCACACCAGCACCTTGCCGATGCGCAGATCGAGCTTGGCGAAATCGTCGATGCCAATAAGACCTGTATTCGAGACGGAGGCAGGGGAATTGGCCGGCGTAGCCGCCTTTGCATCGGTCTTGGCCGCCGTTGCAGTGCTGGCGGTGGCCGTAGCGGGAGCCGCAGCTGCGGCCATGGTGTCTTTTGAAGCGTCGGTCATTGCGTCGATCTGTTTGGGGTCGATACGGGTGAACAGGGCGGTGTAGGGCTGGATCGTGTGCGCCGTGAGCGGGCGCTGCACATCGTCCCAACTGGCCATGGGCGCCGACAAAAAAGCCTCGGCTTCGGCGCAGGTGCGCGGCAGGATCGGCTTGAGTGCGGCGACCAGGATGCGGAACAGGTTCAGGCCCTGGGTGCAGACCGATTGCAGCTGCGCATCGGCGCCGTCCTGCTTGGCGATCACCCACGGCTTGGTGTCGTCGATGTACTTGTTGGCCTCGTCGGCCAGCGCCATGGTCTGGCGGATCGCGCTGGCTGCATCGTTGCGCTCATACGCCTCGCGGATCGGCGCCAACGCGGCGACGAAGCGGTCGTACTGCGCCGGATCGGGCAGCGCGTCGGCCAGCTTGCCGTCGAAGCGCTTGCCGATGAAGCCGGCGCAGCGACTGGCCAGGTTGACGAACTTGCCGACCAGATCGGCATTCACCCGTGCGATGAAATCGCCCAGGTTGAGGTCCAGATCGTCCACGCCGCCCGAGGACTTGGCGGCGAAGTAATAGCGCAGCGCCTCCGGCTCCAGACCGACATCCAGGAAGGTCCGCGCCATCACGAAGGTACCGCGCGACTTGGACATCTTGGCGCCGTCCACGGTCAGATAGCCGTTGACGTGCAGGCGCGTGGGCGCGCGGTGGCCGGTGCCGTGCAGCACCGCCGGCCAGAACAGGCCGTGGAAATTGACGATGTCCTTGCCGATGAAGTGATGCAGCTCGGTCTGCGTGCCGGCCACCAGATGCGCGTCGAAGTCTTCGCCCATCTGCGCGCACAGCGTCTTGAAGCTGCACAGATAGCCGATCGGCGCATCCAGCCACACGTAGAAATACTTGCCCGGCTGGCCGGGAATCTGGAAGCCGAAATACGGCGCATCGCGCGAGATGTCCCACGCGCGCAGGCCGCCTTCGGTATCCAGCCATTCCTTGAGCTTGGCCTTGACGCCCGTCAACGCCACATCGCCGGCCAGCCACTCACGCAGGAAGCCATCGAAATGGCCCACCTCGAAGAAGAAGTGCTCCGAATCGCGCAGCTCCGGCGTGGCGCCGGAGATCACCGATTTGGGCTCCTTCAGCTCGGTTGGCGCGTAGGTGGCACCGCACACTTCGCAGTTGTCGCCGTACTGGTCGGCGCTGCCGCAGTTGGGGCAGATCCCCTTGATGTAGCGGTCCGGCAGGAACATGCCCTTGGCCGGGTCGTAGAACTGCGCCACCGAGCGCCGGCTGATATGGCCGGCTGCTTCCAGCTTGTTGTAGAACGCTTCGGTGAGCTCGCGATTGACCGGCGAATTGGTCGAATCGTAATGATCGAAGGTCACCCCGAACGCGGCGAAATCGCGCTCATGGCTGGCCTGGATGTTGGCGATGAAGGCTTCCGGGGTGACGCCGGCCTTCTCGGCCGCCAGCATGATCGGCGTGCCGTGGGTGTCGTCGGCGCAGACGAACCAGGTCTTGTCGCCGCGCAACCGGCGCGCGCGCACCCAGATATCGGCCTGGATGTAACCGACCAGGTGGCCAAGATGCAGCGGACCGTTGGCATACGGCAGAGCGGTGGTGACAAGTGCGGTGCGGGTCATGGCAGGCGTGATGCGGGGGACACGCGATTATCGCACTAGTCGGGAAAGGGGCGGGAATGGGGAATTGGGAATGGGGAATCGGTTGAAGCAGGCTAGGTTTGTCGCGATGTTGATGTGCGCAGGCTAGTCGCCGGGTGTGGGAGCGCAATGACGGTCACCTTTGCGTGTCAGGTCTTCTCGCCTGCCGGTACTCCGGGTCCGCAAAGAAAAAGGCGCCCCGAAGGACGCCCGCTCTTGCGATTCCCGATTCCCGATTCCCGAATCCCAGCTACTCACGCACCCAGGTCTGCGTACGGCCCAGCGCTTCGATGCCGACGTAGCCGCGCATCTGCAGCTTCTTGCCGCCTTCGGTCAGGGTGATCTTGGCCTTGTAGGTCTTGCCCTTGGCCGGGTCCAGCACCGAGCCGCCATCCCACACGGCGGTGCCGTCGGCCTTGAGGCCCCACAGGATGGTCATGCCCTTGATCGGCTTGCCTTTCAGCGCGCCGTCGCACTTGTCGCACATCGGATTGGGGCCATTGTTGGACTGCAGGATCTCGACCACCTTGCCGCTCAACGTGCCGTTGGCGGCCTGTTCGATCTGCACCACCGACTTGGGCTTGCCGGTCTCGTCGTCGATGGTCTTCCAGCGACCCACCGGCGAATCGGCGGCCTGGGCCAGCAGCGAGGCGGCCGCCAGCGGCAGAGCCAGCATCAGGGTCTTGAAGGTCTTGCGCATGGTTCCCCTCCCAGGGATTGCTGTGGCCGCCGTCGGCGGCCTGATGGCGAATGTATACCGTGGGGTATGGTGGCGGAAAGCCGCACTGCGGGATGCGTTCATGCGTTGCCGGCGCGGCATTGGTACGCGCTGGCTCGGCAGTGCCGGCGAGCTGGGCACGGCATTTCGGGAATGGTCGACGCTGGTCAGTGACTTCGACCTGGCGGTGCCGATGCGAATCCAGGCCTGGAGCATGCTTGCGTCGATCAGGTTTTATCAACTAGCCACCCACGTAGGCGCTGTCCCGCCTTACAGCATTGCGTTCGACACGTGCCGTCTTGCCGTAAGCACCGGGGGGGAGGGGGGCACGCTGCCGGTGCATGCGCGCAGCGCGACTGTGCGTGGCGCGGTAACCACATTAGCCGCAACGCCGACGTCAGCGTGGGATACCCCCCGTCCGCCAGCGCGGCAGAGCAGCTGCAGTTAGCCGATCTCGTACAGCTCCAGCGGCAGATCGTCCGGATCGGCGAAGAAGGTGAACCGCCGGCCGGTGTATTCGTCGATGCGGATGTCTTCGGTGATGACGCCATGGGCGTTGAGATGCGCCACCGCGCTATCCAGGTCTTCTACGCGAAAGGCCAGGTGACGCAGACCGCGTGCTTCTGGGCGGCTGGGGCGCAACGGGGCGTTGGGGAACGAGAACAGCTCGATCTGGCTGCCGTCGGGCAGAGCCAGATCCAGCTTCCACGAATCGCGCGCCTGGCGGTAATGCTCGTCGAGCACGCGCAAGCCCAGAATTTCGCAGTAAAACTGCTTGGAGCGCGCGTAGTCGCCCGCGATGATCGCCACATGGTGGATGCCGGCCAGCATCATGCTGCGCTCCGCTGCCATACCGACAGATCCTGTTGCTGGCAGCGATCAACCGCCATCACCGCCTCGCGCAGATCCAGCGCGCGGCGGTGTGGCGCATGCGCAGGTAGCGCGCAGCGTGCGCGGGGCGGCAACGCTGCAGGCAGGCGCCGGTAACGGGTGTCAGACATGACGGTGCTCCGCAAGATCGGCACGCGAGCATACCCGCGCCTGCCTGAAGTGCTTGTACAGCGTCACAGCTCGCCACCGCATGGCTGTGCTCGCCTGCATGCGCGTGGCAGGATGGTGCGCCGCCCATCAGACCGACGCATGCCAGACCCTTCTTCCAGCGCCGCACCGCAGTTCCAGCGCAGCATGCAGGTGCGCCACCTGGTGATGTTGTCGCTGGGTGGGGTGATCGGCACCGGGCTGTTCTTCAACACCGGCTACATCATCGCCAGCACCGGTGCGCTGGGCACGGTGATCGCGTATCTGATCGGTGCGCTGGTGGTGTATCTGGTGATGCAATGCCTGGGCGAACTGGCGGTGGCGATGCCGCAGACCGGGGCGTTTCATGTGTATGCGACGCGCTATCTGGGGCCGGCCACCGGGTATGTGGTGGCGTGGTTGTATTGGCTGACCTGGACGGTGGCGCTGGGGTCGAGCCTGACTGCCGCAGCGTTCTGCATGCAGTACTGGTTTCCGCAGAGCCCGGCGTGGCCGTGGTGTCTGTTGTTCTGTGCGCTGATCTTCGGCTTGAACACGGTGTCGGCGCGTTGGTTTGCCGAAGGCGAATTCTGGTTTTCGTTGATCAAGGTGATCACGATTTTGGTGTTCATCGTGCTCGGTGGCGCGGCGGTGATCGGCCTGCTGCCGTTGGCCGATGGTGCGCCTGCGCCCGGCTTGCGCCATCTGCGCGCCGATGGCTGGTTTGCGCACGGCACGTTGCCGATTTTGATGACGATGGTGGCGGTGAACTTCGCGTTTTCCGGCACCGAATTGATCGGCGTGGCTGCGGGCGAAACCGCGCAGCCGGCACGCGCCATTCCGCTGGCGATCCGCACGACGCTGGTGCGGCTGGTGGTGCTGTTCGTGGGTACTGTGCTGGTGCTTGCTGCCTTGCTGCCCGCCAGCCAGGCGGCCGTCGAGACCAGCCCGTTCGTGCGCGCGTTCGAGTTGCTGGGCATTCCGTACGCGGCGGACATCTTGAATGCGGTGATCCTGACCGCGATCCTGTCGGCGGCCAATTCGGGCCTGTATGCGGCGGCGCGCATGCTGTGGTCGTTGGCCAACGAAGGCACGCTCCCGGCGCGCCTTGCGCGCCTGACCCGTCGCGGCATTCCGTTGCCGGCCTTGCTGCTGAGCATGCTGGGCGGTCTGCTGGCCCTGCTCACCGGCGTATACGCGGCCGAGACGGTATTCGTTGCGATTTCCGCGGTGTCCGGCTTTGCGGTGGTGGTGGTGTGGCTAAGCATCTGCGCATCGCATTACCGCTTTCGTCGGCAGCTGGTCCGCGACGGGATTGCCGTGGAGACGCTGGCCTATCGCGCGCCCTGGTATCCGTGGACGCCGATCCTCGGATTCTCGCTGTGTTTGCTGGCCTGCATCGGCTTGGCATTCGATCCGCAACAGCGCATCGCGCTGTGGTGCGGCATCCCCTTTGTGGCGCTGTGTTACGGCGCCTATGCGCTGACCCAATGGCTCGCGACCAGGAGACTGCACGCATGACGATTCTTCCCCGCCAGCCGCGCGCAACTGCGCCGTTCAGTGCGGCGCTCCAGCACGATGGCTATGTGCTGCTGGATGGCGCGCTTGCCACCGAACTGGAACAACGCGGCTGCGATCTCAACGATGCGCTGTGGTCGGCGCGCGTGCTGATGGAGCAACCGGAGCTGATCTATCAGGTGCATCGCGACTACTTCGCTGCCGGCGCGCAATGCGCAATCACCGCCAGTTACCAGGCCACGCCGCTGGGGTTCGCCGCGCGCGGTCTGGATCTGGCGCAATCGCAAGCGCTGATCGCACGCAGCGTGGCCCTGGCCGCACAGGCGCGTGCCGATCATCTGCAGGCGCAGCCGCACGCTGCGCCGTTGTGGGTGGCAGGCTCAGTCGGGCCATATGGCGCGTATCTGGCCGATGGCTCGGAATACCGTGGCGACTACGTGTTGCCGTTGGCGCAGCTGATGGCGTTCCATCGCCCGCGCATCGCCGCGTTGGCAGCGGCGGGCGTGGATGTACTGGCCTGCGAGACGCTGCCGTCGGCGAACGAGATCGTGGCGTTACGTCTGCTGCTGGAAGAGTTTCCGCAATTGCATGCGTGGTTCTCTTTCACCTTGCGCGATGCCGACCATTTGAGCGATGGCACGCCATTGGCGCAGGTCGTGCCGGCACTGGATGCCTGCGCGCAGGTAATTGCGGTGGGGATCAACTGTATTGCGCTGGATCGGGTCACCACCGCCTTGCACAGCCTGTCGGCGCTGACCGCCTTGCCGCTGGTGGTGTATCCCAACTCTGGCGAGCACTACGACACCGGCGACAAACGCTGGCATGCAGGTGATACGCCCGCGTGCACCCTGGCCGACCAGCACACGCAGTGGCTGGCCGCAGGCGCGCGGTTGATCGGTGGCTGCTGCCGCACCACGCCGCGCGATATCGCCGCATTGGCCGCGGCGCGGGCGGTGGGTTGAAGGCACCACCCTCGTCGGTGGCGCGCCTTGAGGGGACGCCTCAAATCGGCGAGCGTGGCCGCTGCAGCACCCGCAACCGGCAACCGGCGACGTCATGCCGGTGTTGAGCGACGCATGCCAAGCGCAGATCCGCACCCAGGTCTAACACCAGCTTGAACGCGACGGCCGATAACCCTTCCCTCGGCCGCAATCGCCGACCTCAGCCTTTCTGCGTGGCGATCCAGCGCTGGATCTTGTCCTGCAGGATCTCCAGCGGCACCGAGCCGTCCTTGAGCACTTCGGTATGGAAGGCACGCACGTCGAAGCGCGGCCCCAGCTCGCGCTGCGCCTGCTCGCGGAGCTGCGCGATCTTCATCTCGCCGACCTTGTAGGCCAGCGCCTGGCCGGGGATGGCCATGTAGCGGTCGACTTCGGCTTCGGCATCGGTGCGGCTCATCGCCGAGTTGTCCAGCATGTAATCGATCGCCTGGGTACGCGTCCAGCCCTTGCTGTGCAGGCCGGTATCGGCGACCAGCCGGATCGAGCGCCACAATGCGTTTTGCAGATAGCCGTAGGTGTTGTACGGGTCCTGATACAGCCCCAGCTCGCGCCCCAGCGATTCGGCATACAGGCCCCAGCCCTCGATGTAGGCGGTCTCGCCTCCGAGGCGGCGGAACTTGGGCAGGTCGGTCAATTGCTGCTGCAGCCCGAGCTGGTAGTGGTGGCCGGGAATCGCTTCGTGCAGGTACAGGCTCTCCGCTTCCCAGGTCTTGCGCGAGGGTAGGTCGGAGGTATTGACGTAAAAGATGCCTGGCGTGCCACCGTTGCTGCCATTGACGCTGGGACGCATGTACGAGCCGTTGGCCGCCGCTTGTGCCCGCTGCGGTTCCACCGCGCGCACTTCCAGCGGCGGCATGCCCTGGATGTTGAACAGGCGCGGCACCGCGCCCTGCACGCGCCCCTGCAGGCCACGGTAATAGTCCAGCAACTCGGTGTCGCTGCGGAAGCTGAAGCGCTTGTCGGTCTGCATGAACTTGTAGAACTTGGGCAGGGTGCCGCGGAACTTGACCTGCTTGGCCAGCGCGGCGATTTCGCCCTGCAGGCGCGCGACCTCGTCCAGCCCGATCTGATGGATCTGCTCCGGGCTCAGATCGGAGGTGGTGCTCTGACGCACGTCGTAGGCGTACCACGCCGCGCCGTTGGGTAGCGCCGCCAGGCCATCGGTATCACGGCAGGCGGGCAGGTATTCGGTGGCGATGAAACCGCGCAGCTCCCGGTAGGCCGGCATGATGCGCACTTCGATCAAGCGCTTGTATTCGGCGGTGATGCGCTGCTTGTCGGCTTCGGGCATATCGGCCGGCAGGTTGCGCACCGGGCCCCAGAACAGGCTGTCTTCGGCGCTGCGCGCGATGATCGCATCCAGTTGCGGCAGTACTTTCTGCATCAGCACCTTGGGCTGCACCACCCCGGCCTGCATGCCGGCGCGCATGTTGGTGATGGCCTGATCGAACAGGTCGGGAATGCCCACCGCACGCCGCGACCAATTGTCGTAGTCCTTGACCGTCTTGAACGGCTGGGCGCCGGTGCCCGAGCCCAGCACCACCGCAATGCTGGCGATGTTGTAGAACTGGTTGATCGGCAGCATCCAGCTGGGGAACTGCTCGGCGGCCAGCGCACTGCGCGCATCGCGCACGAAGATCTGGTAGCTGAGCAGGTCCTGCCCGCTCAGGCCGTCCGGCCCCAGCGCCTCTGCCTTGCCCAGCCACAGCACGGTGAAATCATGCGACTGCTGGCGGAACGCCGGCGACAGGAAGTTGGGCAGCTGGTCGTTGTAGCGGCTCTCGCCCTGAAAGGTGGCCTGCAGCGGGTTGAGCTTGAGCGAGGCGTCCCAGTACTGGTCGTAGAGCAGGTTGAGCTGCTGGGCCTTGGTCAGCACCACCGGCGCGGCGACTGCGCGTGGCCTGGCCTTGGCAGCCTTGCTGCCCTTGGCCGTCTTCGAGGCCTTGGCCGCCGGCTTGGTGGTCTTTTTGCCTTTGCTCGCCTTCGCGCGCGTTTGCGTGGTCTGTGCCTTGGCGGTCTTCTTCTTGGCCGCATCGGCGGGCGCTGCCACTGACAGGCTCAACACAGCGGCGAGGGCCAGCGACAGCAGGCGGGAAAAGCTGAGGGGCATTACCGGCTCCGGAAACAAGCGAGCGGGGAGCTTGCCCGATCCGCACCATTACGGCCAGCTATCCGGAGCATGCGGCGCACATGCAATTCAGATGCGGCACGGGCAGGCGCAGTGCATCGTTGGAATGGTGCGCTGCGATAACGCACCGCGCAGCGTGCTGCCACGGGCACAGCCGGCCACGGGCAGGCAGTGTGTGGGCGGGGCGCCGCCTTTAGAAAGGCTCAAAAAGCGTAGCGAGTAGTCGTCAGGTGGGTGTGGACGGCGCGGAGGAACCGGCGCGTACGAACGGTACATGCCGCACCGAGCACCGGCCGCGCCCGCCTGGTGGCTGCCCAGTTGCTTTGCTAGCTGCGCTTAGTCGGCAGCGGCTTCTTCGCGCAGCTGCTCGGCGCGATCGGCGCCCAGATACGCGCTGATGGCGCGGCGCGCGAGGTACAACAGCGGAATCAGGGCGATCGCAAAGCCCATCTTGTAGACGTAGTTGAGCGTGCTCACCGCCAGGAACTGGTCGATGGACCAATGCTGCGGGCCAAGCACGAAGGCGATGTAGATCACCACGAAGCTGTCCACCAACTGCGACACTGCGGTGGAGCCGGTGGCACGCAGCCACACGTGTTTTTCGCCGGTGACCTTGCGGATGCGATGGAACACCGACACGTCGATCAACTGGCCGAACAGAAACGCTACCAGCGAGCCGCCGATCGTCCACAAGCCCTGCCCGAACACCGCGGCGAACGCCGCTTGATAGTCCGGCACACCCTGGCTCTGCGCTGCGGTCACCCACCAGCCGGCCGGCGCCAGGGCAATGGCCGCGAACGCAAACACGAAGCCGTAGCCGATCAGCGCCACCGCCACCCACGAGATGAAACGCACCCCGCGGCTGCCGAAGAACTCGTTGATGGTGTCGGTCATGATGAACACCACCGGCCATAACAAGGTGCCGGCGGTGAAGCTGAGCGAGCCGGTTTGGCCGAACAGGTTCCAGTTCAGCGGTGCGATGCCGAGCGTGTCTTCCAGCGCGAAGATCTTGACGCCGATGAACTCGGCCAGCGCTGCGTTGACGCAGAAGAACGCCGCCAAGGCAATGAACAGCCGGACCGCACGGTCGTCGAGGGTACGCGTGTGTGTCATGGCATCAGCGATCCGCAGTACGGGTGAAAGGAACCGACTCCGGCGAAACCGCGCCGCCGGAGATGATGAAACTCATCGCCTGATCCACAGTCCAGTCGGTGGGCGTGAGCAACTCCACCGGCACGATTTCCAGATAGCCGGAGGTGGGGTTGGGCGTGGTCGGCACATACACCGCCGCCAGCTCGCGTCCGGTGCCTTGCTCCTTGATCACGCGCGTGACCAGGCCGACCGACTTCATATCGCGATGCGGGAAGTCGATCAGCACCACGCGCTGGGTGCTGCCGGGCTGGGTCTGCAGGATGTCGAGCAATTTGCGCGCGCTGTCGTAGACCACGCTGGCCAGCGGGATGCGCCGCATGATCGCCTCGAACCAGCGCAGCAGACGCTGGCCGATCACCCGCCGGCTCAGGATGCCGACAAACAGGATCGCCGCCACCGTGGCGACCAGGGCGATGGTGTTCTGCACCCACAGTGCCTTGATCCAGCCCAGGTAATCGGGAAACGAGGCAGCGATGCGCCCGGACAGCGGCACCACCCAGGGGCTGCTGATGCCAGAGAGCAGCGAGAAGACGAACTTCACTACCACCCAGGTCAGCCAGACCGGCAGCAAGGTGAGCAACCCGGTCAGAAACACGCGTTGCAGGGAGGGGCGGGTATGCGGAGTGGGGGATTCGGACATCTGCGTAGTGTAGGCATTCGGCCGCGTCCGGTGCAGGTGGGGCGGGGATTTGGGATTGGGTCGTGGGGATTGGTAAAAGATGCGCTGCTGCGTGGCGAAACATCGCCATCGAGCAGCGGCACGTTGAGTGCCACGGCTGCGGCAGGCCACTCTCTACTTCTGCCAGAACAAGGTGCGCGTCGCTGGGTGCGCGTAGGACACTGCCTGGGCGACGGGGCCCGACACCGCCTTGCTCAAGCGAAACACCGCTTTCGGCGGGCGGTCAGTGGTGCTGTCTCGGCTAGCGGGGCGCGGTTGTCCGTCGGACGGCTGTCGATATTTTTGCATCATGAAATACCGCACTGTTGATTGTCTCGATGCGCCTCCGCTCAGGTTGTCGTATGCGCGCGCTGTCGCACTAAGATGTGCCTCTCTCCAGGGAAGGTGGAACGCGCATGCTCGGCAAATTCCTCAAGTCGGCGTTGTTGGGTGTTTGCATCCTGCTGGCAGCGTTGGTGGCGCTGTATGCGGTCTCCAGGCATTGGCCGATTCCCGAGGCGCAGCGTCAGGCGCTGGCGCAGCTGCGGCAACCGCCGCCGCCGTTGCGCGGCACCAACATGTTCGTCGCGCTCTGGTCGCTGTCGTATGCCATGCCCGAGACGCAGCGAGAGAGCTTGCTGGCCGAGGATGTGGAACGGTTCAACCGGTTGCCGGCAGGCACGCCATTTCAGAGTGCTGCGGCGCGTCTGCCGGGCCCGCCGCGCTGGCCATCGTCTGCCCCTGCGCTGTGCAGCGCCAGTGCCGGCGGCTGCCTGGAGCGGGTGCGCCAGAACCCGCAGGCCTATGCCGATGCGCTGGCCGCGCAGGCGCCGCTGCTGGCCAGGCTGCGCGCGCTGGCCACGTACGCCGATTACCGCAGCCCGTTCCGCGCAGACATCAATGCGCCGCTGCCGGAGCTGCCACCGTTATCGTTGTCGATGAACGGCAACGCAGTGGACTTCGTGCAGGGACATACCTTGCAGGCGTTAGCGGGTGTCTGCGCCGATGCGCAGACTGCGCGGGTGTTGCTGCGCAGTGGCGACAATCTGGTGATGCCGTTGATCGGCGCGGCGATGTTGCGCGGCAATGCGCATCTGTTTGCCGACATGCTGGCCGAACTGCCGGCGCAGCACCCGTTGCCCGCACAGTGCGCCACTGCCTTTGCACCGCTGGCGGTGGAGGACATCGCGCTGTGCAATGCCTTGCACGGTGAATCGCGCATGGCGTTTTCGCTGCTGCAGGACAGGGTGCTTGCGCAAGACGGCAACCTGTCCTGGGAAGAGCGCATGTCGCTGCGCATGTTCGATCGCGAACGCACCCAAGCCTTGCTCGCACCGACCTATACCTGGGCCTGCAGCGCACCGGTGCGTACCTTGCTGGCGCAGGATCAGCCGGTGCCGCAGGCATGGATTGCGGCGCCTCAAACGGCATCGGTGGCCTGCGTCGCCAATGCGATGGGCTGCTTGCTGGCACGTGCAGGGCAGCCGGACTACGCCAATTACCAGCACAAGATGCAGGACACCGCCGCGGCGTTGCGCGCGCTGTCGGCGCTGCAGTGGCTGCGCGATCGCCCAACCGATGCAAGGCCGCTCGTGCAGCGGCTTGCCGAGCTGCCGCCTTCGTTGCGCGGGCAGGCACGCGCGCTGCAGCCGGGCCCCGACGGCAACAGCCTGCTGCTGCACCAGTACGCACGGCCGGAAGGCAACGCGGCTGAAGACCGCTGGCCGTTGGCCGGCAGTGCGCTTGCGGCAGCGCGCCGGGCGACGACGATTCAGTAACAAGAGCGCCTTTTCGATGTGCCTGGCACGCGCAGACCGATTGCGGATACGTACCGCGGTTGCCTGTGCAAAGCAGCCAGTGGCGGCATCGGTCGAGCGTTGGAGCCGCGCGACAATCAGTCGCCGCAAGTGACCGAACGCAGCGATTGTTTGTTGCGTGCCGCGTGCGAAAGACGCGTGGTCATCAAACAATCCAATGCTGAAAACCAACATGCCGCATCCTTGCGGGACGCGGCATGTGATCGAGCAACGACTCGTTAAAACAAAACGCATGCACATCGAGTCAGCACAGTGCAGCGTGCTGACCAAACACCGCGTTTAGAACCGGAAGTTCAACCACCCCATCACGAAGGTCGAATCGCCGTAGCCGGCCTTTTCCAGCGCTGGACCGGCCATCAGGTGCTCGGCGCGGAAGGTCACCGACCAGTTCGGATCGATGTTCCAGGTGGCGTTGATGCGCGGCATGGTGCCGATGCGACGCTCGCCGGTGCTCTGGGTGCGTGCGTAGGCGCGCGCCTGGTTGTTGTAGATCGCATCGCTGGTGGTCTGGCGCCACAAGGTTTCCCATTCCAGGTTCACGATGAGCTTGGAGGTGGGCGAGAACGTGAAGGTCGGCGCGGCAGTGACCAGGTTCACCGGGCCGAAGAACGTGGCCCAGCTGAAGTAGATCGTGTTGCCATAGAGGAAATTGTTGTTGCGCAGCGTGCCGGTACCGGACGTGCCGCCGCCGCCGGAGGCGATTTCGCTATGAAAGCCCAGGCGCGGCTTCCAACCGGTGTCGCTCAGCGTCCACGCATTGGAGGTGCTGGCCATATAGGCGCGCAGGTCGCGTCCGCCGAAACTGCCGCGCTGCACGGTCACGAACGAATCGGTGCGCAGTTTGCCCACGTTGCCCCACAACCGCAGGCCGTAATAGTTGCGATTTTCTTCGGCGGTCTGGCGGCCCCAGAGCTGATTGTCGTTGCGGAACTGATAGAAGAACGGCTCCAGATACATCGGCTTGGCGGTCGGCAACCGATAGCCACCCACCACGCCGCGGAAATGCCGCGAGCGGTCGATGCGGTCGTCGCCCAGGCCTTCGGTGCCGTCCAGGTTGAAATTGAAATCGAACAGATCCACACGGGTCTTGTCGCCGATGGCCCAGGCGCGCGCACCGTTGAAGGTCACGAAGATATCGGTGTTGTCGCGCAGCGCCATCAAGGTGACAGGCCCGTCGACGAACACCTGGCGGCCCACACGCAGACCGGTATCGGCGCCGCCGATGTTGCCCTTCACGTCGAAGAACACCTGTTGCAGGATCGCGTTGTTTTCCTGGGTGCCGGTCTTGGCGCCTTCGTTGCGTCCATCCAGGCTGCCGTGCGCCAGTTCCGTATACAGACGGAAGTGCTCGCCCACATGCAGGTCCGCACCGAAGAACGCGCGCAGCAGGTATTGCTGCTGCGAATGGCTGCCGGGAATCAGGCCAGGATTGGTGATGGTATTGCTGCGCAGGCGCAGCTCGTTGCTGAGCGAGACGTAGATATCGCCCGACGCAGTGAGCGGGATGTACTTGAGCGGATCGAACGGGCTCTTGCGCTTGGACGGGTCCTTCAAATACGACCAATCTTCGGCCCAACGCACCTGCCACATGTTGCCGCCCTGCTTGGCGCCCCAGCCCTGCGCTTCGAGCGGATAGCCCTTGGCGGTGGCGGGCGCGGCGGTGACCGGCGGCTTGGCGGGCTCCGGTTGGGTCTGTTCGGCATTGGCTGGCGCAGGTTGTGTCTGCGCAAAGCCCAGTACCGGCAGCGCCAACCCGATCGCAAGGCACAGGCGCCGGGTGGCTCCAAAAGAAGTTTCAGCCGTGGCCGGCTGCGCCAAGCGTGTCAGTTGCATCGTATCGCCCCATCGAAAAGTGAAAAACCCCTGAGCGAAACTTATCGGCACGGGGGACGTCGACTGTAGTTAAGCCGTGCTAGAAAGGCAGTAACCCAAAGGTTCTAAGCTCATGAACGCACTAGGGTTTGCGCGGGCGGGCGCTAGTGGTGCGGCGATTGGGGAGTCGGCAGTGGGGATTCGCAACGGCGGCGCTGCGGGATGCGGTGAACTTCATTGCGATACCAATAATGCTCAACGTGGCTTGCCGACCAAGCCTTGGCCTTGGCCTGTGCGACTCCCCAAAAGCGACTCCCCAATCCCCGCCCATGACTACCGGCACATTCGCTATAGCTAGGTTCTACATAGCATCACCTTCGACCTAGCGGAGATGACCGATGAGCGAGCCGGATGTCTACCTGCGTAAATTTCAGAAGGAGTTGAGTGCTGGCACGGTGTCGCTGGCCTTGCTGGCGGTGCTGGCGCAGGCCGATGAGCCGCTGTACGGCTATCTGATCGCCAAGCGGCTCGAGCGGCTGGAGGGTGTGCTCAGCGGCAAGCAGAGCGCCTTGTATCCGGTGTTACGCAATCTGGAAGGGGCGGGGCTGTTGCACAGCCATATCGAGCCGTCTGCATCGGGGCCGCCGCGCCGCTATTACCGCATTACCGACAGCGGGCGTGACTGCCTGCGCCAATGGACCGCCGCCTGGCGCGCCACCCGTGATTCCGTTGATTCAGTGCTGGAGGGGACCCACTCATGATGACGATCGCACAGACACGTCCGTTGCCGACCACCATTGCCGATTACCTGACGCAGTTGCGCCAGGCGCTGGCAGGTGCCGATCCGGCGATGGTCCAGGATGCGCTTTACGACGCCGAAGAATATCTGCGCGCCGAGCTTGCCGAACAGAGCGGCAAGAGCGAAGCCGAGGTCATTGCAGGGGTCGCCGGCAGCTACGGTGCGCCCGAGGAAGTGGCCGAGATCTATCGCGAAACCGAGGTCACGGTCAGCCGCGCGTTGCGCCCGCCACTGCCGCCCAAGCGTCCTTCATTGATCGGCAAGTTCTTTGGCGTGGCCGCCGACCCGCGTACCTACGGCGCGCTGTTCTACATGTTGCTGTCGCTACTCACCGGCGTGTTCTATTTCACCTGGGTGGTCACCGGGGTCAGCCTGTCGCTGGGCCTGTTGATCCTGATCATCGGTGTGCCGCTGATGGTGCTGTTCTTCGGCTCGGTGCGCGTGTTGTCGCTGGTGGAAGGACGCATGGTGGAAACCTTGCTCGGGGTGCGCATGCCGCGTCGCCCGCAACATCCGGGCGTGCAAGGCGGCTGGCTGCAGCGCATCGCTGCGATGTTTACCGACGTGCGGACCTGGAGCACGCTGCTGTACTTCGTGTTGATGCTGCCGTTGGGCAGTGTCTACTTCACGCTGTTTACTACTCTGCTGAGCGTGGCGTTGACGCTCACTGCTGCGCCGCTGGCGCTGTTCTTCGATCAAGGAATGTCCATCACCTGGGACGGGCAGGTGATCGTGATGCCGCTGATGGTGGTGCCGTTGTCTCTACTGGGGGTACTGTTGCTGTTCGTCACCCTGCATGCGGCACGTGGGATAGGCACGTTGCACGGCATGCTGGCCAAGCATCTGCTGGTCAAAAGCGGTGATGCGGATGCGTGATGATCGAGAGTGGCGTGCAACACGCGCGTGGCCATAGCGCAGCGCACTTTGCATGCCGCGTTTTACATTGCCTCTCGATTTTTCAGCATAAAAAAATCCCCGGACATGCCGGGGATTTTTTGTTGTGCAGATCAGGCGCGCTTGCCGCGTTTGCGAATCGGCGTGACGGTAGCCGGGTCGCGGCTGCCCACCGGGTCTGCGTCATAGCGCGCAATGAATTCGCGCACCTGCGGGTAGACCACTTCGCGCCAACGACGGCCGCTGAAGATGCCGTAATGGCCGGCACCTTCCACCACCAGATGGCGGCGGTGCGCCGCATCGATACCGGTGCACAGATCGTGCACCGCTTCGGTCTGGCCGAGGCCGGCGATGTCGTCCAGTTCGCCCTCGATGCTCAACAAGGCGGTGTTGCGGATCGCCGACGGCTTGACCAGCTGGCCGTCCACTTTCCACTTGCCCTGCGGCAGCAGGAAGTCCTGGAACACCACGCGAATCGTGTCCAGGTAATACTCGGCCGGCATGTCGAGCACGGCGTTGTACTCGTCGTAGAACTGCCGATGCGCCTGCGCATCCTGCAGATCGCCCTTGACCAGATCGGTGTAGAAATCCCAGTGCGACATCACGTGCCGGTTGGGGTTCATCGACAGGAAACCGGCGTGCTGCAAAAAGCCCGGATACACCTGGCGGCCATGTCCCGGATACGGGAACGGCACGGTGTGGATCAGGTTGTTCTGGAACCACTCGATGCCGTTTTCCGTGGCCAGATTATTGACCTGGGTGGGGCTGCGGCGTGCATCGATCGGCCCGCCCATCATCACCAACGAGCGCGGCGTGGGCTCGTCGTTGGTCGCCATCAGCGACACCGCCGCCAACACCGGCACGGTGGGCTGACACACGCTCACCACATGCAGGCGCTCGGCGCCGATATGGCGGATGAAGTCCTGGATATAGGTGATGTAGTCCTCGAGCCGGAATGCACCGGCTTCCAGCGGCACCATGCGCGCGTCCACCCAATCGGTCACATAGACCTTGTGGTTGCGCAGCATGGTGCGCACGGTGTCGCGCAGCAGCGTGGCGTGATGGCCGGACAACGGCGCCACCACCAGCACGGCCGGTTGCTCCTTCATCTTGCCGATCAGCTCGACGTGGTCGCTGAAACGCTTGAAGCGCAGCAGGCGACAGAACGGCTTGCTCAGCACCTCGCGTTCGATGATCGGCAGCGAGTGGCCGTCGACCTCGACATCGTCCAGCGCCCAGGCAGGCTTTTCGTATTCCTTGCCCAGCCGATGGAACAGCTCATTGCTGGCCGCCATACGTTCGGCGCCGGGAAGCGAGGCCCACAGACTGTCGGGGTCGGAGAACATCTTGGCGTTCGCCTGGGCCTGATGCACCCAGGGGGCTAGCAGATTGCGGGTCAGCTCATGCAGTTGATAAAGCATTCCACCCATCCGTGCGGTTTTGCTGCCGCGCAGCATACCGGGTTTGGCGCATTTGCACCTTAATGGGGCTCCGGACGGTAGACGCTGTCACAGAAGCTAGGGCACGCGTAAGCAGCCTTAGCTGCCGCTGGTCGTGGTCTTTCGAGCGGCTTCGCACGGCTTGAAGATCGCGTTCGCCTGCGGGGTAAGCCTCTGTCTCCCTGCCGGAGAGGGGGGGTACGGGCGAAGCCACATGTGCATCCAACTTTCTGTGGCTTCGTCCGTACCCTTATCCGCCCCTGCGGGGCACCTTCTCCCGGTGGGGGAAGAAACAGCTCGCTGGGCTGGAAGATCGCGCTCGCCCGCAGGGTAACGGCGGGTCTGACGGGAGTAAGCCCTTCTCCCTGCGGGAGATTGGTGAGGGTACGGAGCGACGCTACACACGATAACTGCCTCAAACAGCCAACGCTGCGTCAACCATGCTCCAGCGCCGACGCCTCACCTGCCAACTGCGGCGACAACCAGCAATGCGAACCCAGCGCGGCGAAGCCGACGCTGGCAAAGCGTTTGCGATACCAGCGCGCCGGGCGTGGCTGAAAGCCGTCGTGGTCGCCTTCGAACGCGTCTTCCTGCGCAAACGTCTCCAGAAACGCCACGCCTGCGCACATGTCGGCCAGCCCCGGCAGGCCCTGGTTGAATTCGCGCGTGGGCACGTAATGCAGCACGTCCGCGCAGATCAGCAGATCCACCGGTGCGCAGGGACGTAGCCAGGCGAAATCGCCAAAGCGGGCAGGGTGGATCTGACGGCTGCGTCCGTAGCGCTGCACGGCGTACGCGCTGCTGTCGAAGCCCAGGTAGCTGAGCTTGGGCCGCAGCGCCAGCAAGGGGGCGCGCCAGGCGGCTTCGCCGCAGCCGATATCCAGCACGCTGCGGATCGGTCGCTCCAGGTAGTACTCGGCCTGTGCCACGGCGAGTGCGGCCTTGCGCCGCAGCCGGGCCGGGTCGGCCAGCCCGGCATCGCGGTACCAGCGGCGGAAATACTGGGCGTCGTACTGTTTTTCGTCTGACTGCTGCATGGGGCTCAGCTGCTTTCGCGTGCGCGGATAGGTGAAAATGCGGGTCATCCTACGCGAGCCAACGGAGCCAGCGCATGACCCTGTATGTGTGGATCAAAACCTTCCATCTGTTGTTCGTGATCGCCTGGATGGCGGCGGTGTTCTACCTGCCACGCATTCTGGTCAACATCGCCGAAGCCGGCAGCGAACCCTCCGTGCGTGCGCGGCTGGTGCTGATGGGCCGCCGCCTCTACAGGTTCGGCCACAGCATGCTCGGTCTGGCGCTGCTGCTGGGCGCGGTGCTGTGGCAAGGCTACCGGGTGATACCCGATTTCCCGACGATGGTGACCGGCGGTTGGCTGCATGCCAAGTTGTTCGCGGTGGCGCTCATCCTGGCGCATTACATCGTGGCCGGGCGCTGGTTGAAGGGTGCGGGCCAGGGCCGCGCGGTCCCGAGCGGGCGGGCGTTGCGCTTGTTCAACGAGGTGCCGGTGATTCTGCTGGTCGGCGTGATCTGGCTGGTGCTGGCCAAGCCGTTCTGAGCACGTTCTGCACTGCGCCCGGAACACGCCTGCGCGGTTCGGTTTCGCAGGCGCGGGACGCTGCCTCTGCTGTCGGATCTGCATGCAGACCTTGTGTCGTGACGCATCACGCTGCCGTCGGTCGGTGGCCAGCCACTGACCTGACAGATCGATCTGCGCACGCGATGCAGCCACGGCCGGTGATCACTGGATGACGCTTGAGTCAAACCGCGCCGCGAAGCGGCGTCGGCTTGAATGCATTGCGAGACATCAGAGCCACGGAGCCTGCCCTTGGACAACTTTGGCGTAATAGCTCACGTTCGCTCGGACTGCGTAGATCGCGGCGAATCCGTAGCCTACCGCTCTCCCGAGCTGACCGAGGCCTACGAGCTCCAAGAGGGTTGCCAGGGCAATCGCGAGAAGCACGTAAACAACGGCCTGACGCCAGAGCCCCTTTGCCAAGAAATAGAACGGCCCCAGCAAGAATGCAAGCCAGTTGAAGTTGATTCCTCTCCTTTCGCCACTGCTCAGGGAGCGAAAGTCTGGCAGCTTTGTACCACCCGCCTTCGCGATCACCTTGAAACGCTTCTTCCATGTATCCGATACATTGAAGCGATCAATGCGATCTTCCTGGATGGCGGGCGGAACTGTTTCAGCGGTTGTGGGCATGGGGTGTAAACGCCATTAGAGTTGTATGAGTCTATCCGTAGGATCTCCAACGTGATGTCTAACGCACGCGGCAGGCGTAGTGAGGTTATGCGCCTGTCTGCTGTTGCTTGAGAAACATCTCCAGATAGATTTTCTGGTGTCCAGCAAATCCCTTCCTGCCATACAGCGCATAAATTTTGCCGAATACAGCGCAGGCGCGTGCGTCATTCCCGAGCTGAAGCATCGCTTCGCCTTCGGTCATCAGGACAAGATGATCGGTGTGGCCTGGATCGTCGTACATCAGTGCCATCACTTCGATCCATGTTCGCACGTTCTCCTCGTCGCGCCGGTCGGCATAATCCTTCACGAAACTTGCAGACAGGCTTTGCGGGTAGTCATCCCAATGCTGTTTGGGCTCGGGGATCAGCGCCCAGGCCCTTAGTCCCAGGGCGAGCGATTCCGCCAGGGCGCCGCTGCGAAATGTCTGTGCGGAATGCTCCAGCAAGTGATCGATCTCGGCTTTGAGACCTGCCTCGATGTCCGGCTTTCTCTGCATGATTGGTCGCCTTGATCAGATTGCCGATCGATTCAATGCAGGTCGCCTGTAGCTGCGCAGGTGCCTCCGAGTGACGATTGGATCAGGCGCTGGCGTCCAACTCGCTCAGACCCTTGCGCGCCTGGTCGATCCAGCTGCGTTGCTCGCGCTGGTAATGTTTGGGCGAGGCCGCAGCGCGACGCACCACCTGGTCGAACATGGCCTTGGCTTCCTCCGGGCGCGCGGCGCGTTTTAGTAACTGCGCATAGCGCACGCGTGCTTCTTCGCCTGGGTAGCCCTGCACCAGCGTCTCGTATTCGTGCAGCGCTTCTTCGATGGTGCCGCTGCTTTCCACCGCGCGTGCGTACAGCAGATGCCCGTCATGCGAGCGGAAGTTGGGGTTGGCGGCGATCAAGGCATCCAGGGTCTGGCGGGCCTGCGCGGCATTGCCAAGACCGAACTGCGCCTGCGCCAGCCCCAGCATCAGGTCCGGGTCGTCGCGATACAGGCCGCGCAAGGCGCCTTCGTACACCTCGGCGGCCTGCGCATAGTTGCCCTGTTCGAGCAGGGTGCGGGCCAGCTGGCGGCGGTTTTCCGGGGTGTCGGAGACATCCAGTTTGCGTGCGGCATCGCGCTGCTCGCGTTGCGGGTCCAGCTTGCGGCGCACGCGCTGCAAGCCACGCCGTGCGGTCGGGTCGTTACGCATGTCCGGGATGACCGCGACAAACGCGTAGATCAATACGGCCAGATACGAAAACGTCAGCAGGATCAAGATCCAGTACAGCGGCCGGCCGCTGCGCACGACATGTACGCAGCAGGCGATTTGCAACACGATCGACAGAAGAATGAGTGGGCTCATGCCGGTAGGAGTCCTTGTCCCTGGTGCAAGTTCCTCGTGGCTCCGCCAGGCGGAGCCGCAGGATTCAGTTTCCTTCGTAGGCGCCGTAGCTGCGCAGGCGCTCGTAACGCTGTTGCAGCAGTGCGTCGACCGGGATTTTCTCCAGCGCGTCCAGCTCGTTGAGCAGCACGGCCTTCAGGCGCTTGCCCATCTGCTCGGGATTGCGGTGCGCGCCGCCGGTGGGTTCGCGGATCACCTTGTCGACCAGGCCCAGGCCCTTGAGCCGCTTGGCGGTGAGGCCGAGCTGTTCGGCGGCGTCCTTGGCCTTGCCCGCATCCTTCCATAGGATCGAGGCGCAGCCTTCGGGCGAAATCACCGAATAGGTGCCGTATTCCAGCATCAAGGTGCGGTCGCCGACACCGATGGCCAGCGCGCCGCCGGAGCCTCCTTCGCCGATCACGGTGCAGATCACCGGCACTTTCAGTTCGGCCATTTCGAGCAAATTGCGCGCGATCGCTTCGGACTGGCCGCGTTCTTCGGCACCGATGCCGGGATAGGCGCCGGGGGTGTCGATGAAGGTCAGCAGCGGCAGCCGGAAGCGCTCGGCGAGCTTCATCAGGCGCAGCGCCTTGCGGTAGCCCTCCGGGCGCGGCATGCCGAAGTTGCGCGCCACCTTGGTCTTGGTGTCGCGGCCCTTCTGGTGCCCGATGATGACCACCGGCCGGCCGTCGATGCGGCCCAGGCCGCCGACAATCGCCTTGTCGTCGGCATAGGCGCGGTCGCCGGCCAGCTCCTGGAATTCGTCGCAAATAGTGTTGATGTAGTCCAGCGTGTAGGGGCGCTGCGGGTGGCGCGCCAGCTGCGAGATCTGCCACGACGACAGGTCGCGGAAGATCTGTGCGGTGCGCACGCGAGCCTTGTCGCGCAGCGCCCGCACCTCGGTCTCCACATTGACTGCAGGCCCGGTACTGGCGTTGCGCAGTTCCTGGATCTTGGCTTCCAGATCGGCGATGGGTTGCTCGAAGTCGAGGTAGTTAGGATTCATGCAATGGCGTCGTCAACGTAAGGCGGGGAGTGTAGCCGAATGCGTCCGATGGACCCGTACGGTGGGGTTGGGAGAGGAATCGGGAATGGGGAACCGGGAATCAGAGCAAGACATCGGGGGTTCGCCCTTGCGATTCCCCATTCCCGACTCCCCATTCTCACGCCCACGGTGGGCTGTACTTGATCTTCACCGTACGCACCGCCGGGTCCGCGCGCAGGCTGTCCATCAGGTGCTGGTCGATGCGCACCGAGTGGCTGCCATTGAGGTCGAGCATGCCGGCCACGCCGCCGCCGGGGGCGCGCAGCAGCAGATCCAGACGTAGCGGCGTCTTGCCGGGGCGGTGCTTGGCCAGCAGGGCGTCGATGCGCTTGAAGGCCTGTTTTTCGCGCAGATCCAGGCGCAGCGACAGCCGTTGCGCATGATCGGCGCAGATCTGCTCGTAGTCCCAGCATTGGCGGATGCGCAGGCTGTAGCCGCCGTTGAATTCGTCCTCGCGCAGGCCGCCCTTGACGATCAGGATGCGGTCGCGGGTGAGCAGGTGGCCGAACTCGGCCATCGCATCGGAGAACGCGCTGCATTCCACCCGCCCGCGGCCGTCTTCCAGCTGCACGAACACCTGGCTGTCGCCCTTGCGGCGCACGCCGACCACCAGGCCGGCCAGGATCGCGCTGATTTCCGGGCGCCAGGCGCGTTTTTCGCCATCGCCGCCGCCCCCGCCGCCGCGTTGCTGTGAGGCCAGGATCTTTTCCAGCGACCCAAGATCGCAGCCGACCAGCTCGCGCACTTCGTCGCGGTGCGGGTCGAACGGGTGGCCGCTGAGGTAGAAACCCAGCGTTTCGCGCTCGCCGGTGAGCAATTGGCCCAGCGGCCATTCCTTGCTCTCGGGCAGATCCAGGCGCATTGCCGGCGCGCTCGGGTCCGGCCCGCCGAACAGCGAGTTCTGCCCCGAGGCGCGTTCGCGCGCCATCTGCTCGGTGGCCTTCATCACTTCCGGTAATTGCAGCATCAGCGAGGCGCGGTTGGTGCCCAGGCCATCCATCGCGCCGGCATTGATCATCGCTTCCAGCGTACGGCGATTGAGCTTTGCGGTGCCCACGCGCGTGCAGAAATCCAGCAGCGTGGTGTACGGGCCGCCACGCTGGCGTTCTTCGACGATCGCCTCGCATGCGCCCTGGCCGACGCCCTTGATCGCGCCCAGACCGTATTGAATCGTGTCCGGGCTGGCGGCCTCGAACATGTAGGCCGATTCGTTGACGCGCGGCGGCTTGACGGTGAGGCCGAGGTTACGCACTTCATCGAGAAAGCCGACCACCTTGTCGGTGTTGTCCATGTCCGAGGACAGCGTCGCGGCCATGAATTCGGCCGGGTAATGGCGTTTCAGCCACGCGGTCTGGTAGCTGACCAACGCGTAGGCGGCGGCGTGCGACTTGTTGAAGCCGTAGCCGGCGAACTTCTCCATCAGGTCGAAGATTTCGTCGGCCTTGGCCGCGCTCACGCCGCCCTTGGCCGCACCTTCGCGGAAGATTTCGCGGTGCTTGGCCATTTCGGCCGGTACCTTCTTGCCCATCGCACGACGCAGCAGGTCGGCGCCGCCCAGCGAATAATCGCCGACGATCTGCGCCATCTGCATCACCTGCTCCTGATACACCATGATGCCGTAGGTGTCTTTCAGGATGACTTCGGTGCGCGGATCGGGGTACACGATTTCCTGCTGGCCGTGCTTACGCGCGTTGAAGTCCGGAATCAGGTCCATCGGGCCGGGGCGGTACAGCGACACCAGCGCGATCAGGTCTTCGAAACGGTCCGGGCGCGCGTCCTTGAGCAGGCGGCGCATGCCTGAGGATTCGAACTGGAATACCGCGCCGGTATTGCCCGAGGCGAACACGCCCTTGTAGGTGGGCACGTCGTCGAGCGGAATGGTGGTGATGTCGACCGGGTCGATGCCGGCGCGCGCATGGCGCACGTTGATCGCCTTGACCGCCCAGTCGATGATGGTCAGCGTGCGCAGGCCGAGGAAGTCGAACTTCACCAGGCCCACCGCTTCGACGTCGTCCTTGTCGAACTGGGTGACCGGATTCTTGCCGCGGCCGTCTGCGTCGTGTTCGGCGAACAGCGGGCAGAACTCGCTCAGCGGTTCGGGCGCGATCACCACGCCACCGGCGTGCTTGCCGGCGTTGCGGGTGAGGTCTTCGAGCTGGCGCGCCAGGTCCATCAGGTCGCGCACGTCGTCTTCGACCTGATAGCGCTGGATCAGATCCGGCGAGGCCATCTCCGAGTCCTTGCCTTCGCCCATCGCATCCTTGAGCGTGATGCCCAGGATGTTGGGGATCAGCTTGGCGACGCTGTCGACCAACCCGTACGTGAAGCCGAGCACGCGCCCGGCGTCGCGCACCACCGCCTTGGCGGCCATGGTGCCGTAGGTGATGATCTGGCTGACCCGCTCGCGGCCGTACTTGCGCGCCACGTAGTCGATGACTTCGTCGCGGCGATCCATGCAGAAGTCGATATCGAAGTCGGGCATCGACACGCGCTCTGGATTCAAGAAGCGCTCGAACAGCAGGTTGTACGGCAGCGGGTCCAGATCGGTGATCTGCAGTGCCCAGGCCACCAGCGAGCCGGCACCGGAACCACGGCCCGGGCCGATCGGGATGCCCTGATTCTTGCCCCACTGGATGAAGTCGGCAACGATCAGGAAGTAACCGGGGAAGCCCATCTTGATGATGGTGTCCAGCTCGAATTCGAGCCGGTCGACATAGTCCTGGCGCGTCTTGCCCGGGGCGATCGGGCTCTTTTCCAGGCGTGCGGCCAGACCGTCGCGCGACTGGCTGCGGATCCAGCTGTCCAGCGTCTCGTTTTCGGGCACCGGGTAGGCGGGCAGGAAGTAGGTGCCCAGTCGCATCTCGATGTTGCAACGCTGCGCCAGCGCATGCGTGTTGTCGATCGCATCGGGCACGTCGGCGAACAGCGCGGCCATTTCATCGCCGGACTTCAGGTACTGCTGGTCGCTGTAGTCGCGCGGGCGCTTGGGGTCGTCCAGCACGCGGCCGGAGGAAATGCACACGCGCGCCTCGTGCGCATTGAAGTCGCTGGCATACAGAAAGCGCACATCATTGCTGGCCACCACCGGCAGCCCGCGCACGCCGGCTGCATGCAGGGCGAACTGGTTGAAGCGTTCTTCGCCGGCGCGCCCGGTGCGGGTCAGCTCCAGGTGCAGGCCATCGCCGAACACGCGTTGCCAGTCGGCGAGCTGTTGCTCGGCCAGATCGGCGCGGCCCTCGGAAAACAGGCGGCCGGCCAGGCTGTCGCGGCCGGCCAGGGCGAACAGGTTGGCGTGCCCGGCCTGCAGCCATTCCGGGTGGATCGCCACGCCGCCTTCGGGGCGGTGGCCTTCCATCCAGGCGCGCGTCAGCAGCCGCGACAGGCTCAGGTAGCCCTCGCGGTCGCGGCACAGCAGGGTCATGCGCCAGGGCGTCATGTCCGGGGTGGCGATCATCACGTCGGCGCCGGCAATCGGCTTGATGCCGACGCCTTCGGCGGCCTTGTAGAACTTGACCAGCGCGAACAGGTTATTGAGGTCGGTGACCGCCAGGGATGGCATGTCGAGCTCGACCGCGCGGCTCAGCAGGTTGGCCTGCTTGGCCTTTTTCGGGTCAGCCTGATCCGGTTTCTCGGGCACGCGGATAGTGGAATCCGCCAACGAGAACTCGGTGTGGACGTGCAGATGGACGAAACGGGAAGTGGACATGCGAGGCCGGAATAATGCGCGGTCAGGGTACCGGCGGGGGCGGGGACGAACAAGGCTTGACAGGTGGCGGCCGGACGCGGGATCGGGCAGCAGAAAGCCGGGAAAGCGTTGAATCGCCAGCCGCCGGGGCCTTGGGGAGGCATTTGGCTGATGAGGAATTCAGGTTCTGTGCGGGTAGAACGATCCATGCCTGCAACCCCATCGACGGATTGCACGATGTGCAGATGTTCCGATCACAGGTCCCGAGGAAAGACCAAACCAACGGTGCCAGAACGCCCGCCGCCTATGGCCGGACAACCAGCTCCACGACCTGCAGCTGTTCCGGGTCGCAGGTCCCCGGTCCCGGGTCCCGGCTTTCACGGCCTTCCAGCGCCAGCCGCACCGGCGCAAAGCTGCGGCGATGTTGCGGGCATGGCCCATGGGTGCGCAGCGCGGTCAGATGCACCGGCGTGGCATAGCCCTTGTGCTGGTCGAAGCGGTATTCCGGATGCTGCGCGTGCAGGTCGTGCATCAGCCGATCGCGGGTGACCTTGGCCACGATCGAGGCGGCCATGATGGCGCGATCAAGCGCGTCGCCGCCGATCAAGGCCTCGGCCGGGCAGGGCAGCCCCTTGGGCACGCGGTTGCCGTCGATGCGCGCAAACCCGGCCACATGCGCCACGCCTTCCACCGCCCGCCGCATGCCCAGCATGGTGGCCTGGTAGATGTTGATGCGGTCGATCTCTTCGCTGTCGATCAACACCACCGACCACGCCAGCGCCCGGTCGACGATGCGCGCATACAACTGCTCGCGGCGCTCGGCGCTGAGCTGCTTGGAATCGTCCAGCCCGTTGATGCGCGGCTTGCTCGGGTCGAACACCACCGCCGCCACCGCCACCGGCCCGGCGAGCGGCCCCCGGCCGGCTTCGTCGACGCCGGCATAGAGCCGGGACTCGGGACCCGGGACCGGGGACCCGGGAAACAGCGACAGTTCGGTGCGGGAAGCTTTCATCCAGAGTCGCTCGCCCCGGTCCCCGGTCCCCGGTCCCCGGTCCCGACCAGCCCCGCCACCGCATCGGCCGCGCGCGCAGAAGCATCGCGGCGCAGTTCGGCGTGCAGCGCCAGATAACGCGGTTGCAGGGCGGCCACCTTGTCCGGGTGCTTGAACCAATCCAGCAGCGCCACGCACAGCCGTTCCGGGGTGCAGTCGTCCTGCATCAGCTCCGGTGCGAGGTCGGCGTTGGCCAGGATGTTGGGCAGTGCGTAGCGGTTGACTTTGAGCAGGCCCAGCGTCTTGACGATGCGGTAGGTCAGCGGCGCGACCTTGTAGCCCACCACCATCGGCCGCTTGACCAGCATCGCCTCCAGCGTGGCGGTGCCCGAGGCCAGCAGCACCACGTCGGCCGCCAGCATCGCAGTGCGCGCCTGGCCGTCGAGCAGGTGCGAGCGCATCACCGGCAACGAACTGCGCGACAACTGTTCGGCCAGCAACTGCTTGCAGCCCGGGTTGGCGGCGGGGACCAGCACATGCAGGTTGGGCAGGTGTTCGGAGACCAGCCAGGCGGCCTGGAAGAAGGTGTCGCCCAGCTTGCTGATTTCGCCATGCCGGCTGCCCGGCAGCACCGCCAGCACGGTGCTGGAGGCGGAAATTCCCAATGTGGCGCGGGCCGCCTCGCGGTCGGCCTTGTAGGCGATGTCGTCGGCCATCGGGTGGCCGACGAAACGCGCATCCACGCCGTGCTTGGCGTAGATCGGCGGCTCCATCGGGAACAGGCACAGCACCAGGTCGGCGCTGGCGCCGATCTTCTCGGCACGTTTCTCGCGCCATGCCCACACCGACGGGCTGACGTAGTGCACGGTGCGAATGCCGCGCTGCTTGAGCCAGCGTTCGACCGGCAGATTGAAATCCGGCGCATCGATGCCGATGAACACGTCCGGCTTCCACGCCAGCACGCGCTCGCGGAAGGCGCGGCGCAGCTTGAGCAGGCGCGGCAGATGGCGCAGCACTTCGGTCAGCCCCATCACCGCCAGCTCGCTGGCATCGAACCAGGTCTGGCAACCGGCACCGCGCATCGCATCGCCACCGATACCCACGAATTCCGCATCGGGATACCGCAGCCGCAACTGCGCAATCAGCCCGGCGCCCAGGATGTCGCCGGAGGCTTCGCCGGCGATCAGGGCGATGCGTGGACCGGGACCGGGGACCGGGGACCGGGGACCCGTGACCGCAACCGCATCAGTGCTTTGCTTTTCCCGGGTCCCCGGTCCCGGGTCCCCGGTCCCGATATTCATCGCAGCAACGGCCTTTCTGCCGCTTCGATGAACTCGAGCATGCCGCGGACGTCGTCGCTGTCCTTGGCTTGTTCGGCCAGTTGCAGCTTGGCGTCGGCCAGCGGCAGGCCGGCGACGTACAGCGTGCGGTAGGCGCGCTTGATGGCGGTGATGCGCTCGGCATCGAAGCCGCGGCGCTTGAGGCCTTCGCTGTTGATGCCGCGCGGGCGGCCCAGCGACTCGCTGCCGACCATGGTGAACGGCGGCACGTCGCCGTTGGTCAGCGCGCCCATGCCCAGGAAGGCGTGGGCGCCGATGCGGCAGAACTGATGCGCGCCGGCAAAGCCGCTGATGATCACGTAATCGCCCACGGTGACATGGCCGGCCAGCGTGGTGTTGTTGGAGAACACGCAGTGGTTGCCGACATGGCAGTCGTGCGCCACGTGCGTGTAGGCCAGCATCCAGTTGTCGTTGCCGACCACGGTGATGCCGCCGCCACCGCCGGTGCCGCGATTGATGGTGACGAATTCGCGGATCACGTTGCCGTCGCCGATCGTAAGCTCGGTGCGCTCGCCGGCGTATTTCTTGTCCTGCGGTTCGCCGCCGATCGCCGCATGCCCGATGAAGCGGTTGTTGCGGCCGATCCGGGTCGGGCCGTGGATCGAGCAATGCGGCCCCACCTCGGTGCCCGCCCCGATCTGCACATCGGGGCCGATCAGCGTAAACGCCCCAACGCGCACATCGTCGGCCAGCATGGCCGATGGATCGATGACGGCGGTGGGATGGATCAAAGGT
Source organism: Xanthomonas sp. NCPPB 4467 (assembly GCF_041475665.2). Lineage (NCBI taxonomy): Bacteria > Pseudomonadati > Pseudomonadota > Gammaproteobacteria > Lysobacterales > Lysobacteraceae > Xanthomonas > Xanthomonas sp. NCPPB 4467. The sequence goes on from NZ_CM191260.1 coordinate 1,956,156, forward strand.
GTCGAATCACGCATCGTGTCTCACTCCGGGAGCGGGTCATTACCTGGCGCCGGCGCACATCACCTCGGCACTGGCCACTACTGCGCCATCCACCTTGGCCTCGCCATGGAAGCATCCCACGTTGCGGATCAGGCGCTTCATCTGCACCTCCATGATCAGCACATCGCCGGGGATCACCTGCTTGTTGAAGCGGGCATTGTCCACCTTGACCATGTAGAACAGCTGGGACAACGCATCGCGGCCCAGGCCGAGCTGGGTCATCACGCCACCGACCTGCGCCAGCGCTTCGATGATCAACACGCCAGGCATCACCGGACGGTTCGGGAAGTGGCCCTGGAAGAACGGCTCGTTGATGCTGACGTTCTTCTGCCCGACGATGCGCTTGGCGTCCAGATCCAGTTCGATGACCCGGTCGACCAGCAGAAACGGGTAGCGGTGCGGGATCAGCGTGTGGATCTGGCTGACGTCGATCGGCAGCTCGTAAACGGGGTGACTCATGCGTTCTCCTTGCCCACAGCCAGGATGCGCCTTGCCAGCGCATCGAGTTGTTTGAAGCGCGCGGCATTCTTGCGCCACGTGCGATTGTCGGTGAGGGGGGTGCCGGACGAATACTCGCCCGGCTCATGGATGGAATTGCGCACCACCGACTTGCCGGTGATGACGACCTTGTCGCAGATCTCCAGGTGGCCGACCACGCCGACATGCCCGCCGAGCAGGCAATAGCGGCCGATCTTGGCGCTGCCGGCGATGCCGGTGCAGCCGGCGATCGCGCTGTGCGCGCCGATCCGGCAGTTGTGCGCGATCTGCACCAGGTTGTCCACGCGCACGTCTTCTTCGAGCACGGTGTCTTCCAGCGCGCCACGGTCGATGCAGGTGTTGGCGCCAATCTCGCAATCGTCGCCGATCACCACACCGCCCAGCTGCGGCACCTTGATCCAGTGGCCGGCATCCATCGCCAGGCCGAAGCCATCGGCGCCGATCACCGCGCCGGGATGAATGCGCACGCGCTTGCCCAGCCGCACGCGGGTGACCAGGGTGACGCGGGCGATCAGCTCGCTGCCATCGTCCACCACGCAGTCTTCGCCGATGATGCTGCCGGTGCCGATAATGCAGCCATCGCCCACGCGGCTGCGCGCACCGATGCTCACAAACGGCCCGACATGCGCGCCAGGCGACACCTGCGCGCTGGGGTCGATCACCGCCAGGGGATGAATGCCGGGCTCGCGCACTGGCGCCACGTCGAACAACGCGGCGATCTTGGCGAATGCGGTGTACGGGTCCTTGGCAACCAGCACGGTGCCGTGCGCCGCCTCGGCATCGTCGGCGCGCACCACCACCACCGCAGCGTGCGTCTCAGCCAATTGCGGCCGATAGCGCGGGTTGGACAGGAAGCTCAGCTGGCCGACTCCAGCGTGCGCCAGCGTCGCTACCCCGGTGACCTCAGTCGCGCCGTCGCCCACGACGGTCAGACCAAATTGTTCGGCAATCGCACTGGCGGTCAGGGGCATCAGGTAAACCTCGCGTAAACAGTAAGTGGCTGTTTTTACGGAAAAAAAACATCGCCAAGAATTTGCTAAACAGTCAGGCGTATCTGTTGCCTGGCCGCAACCGAGCGGCTAATCCAGGAAGAAGCATATGAAAACTCTCCTCTCCATGTTTGCCGGCGTTGTCCTGCTGGGCGCAGTCAGCAGCGCTTCGGCCGATGATCTTTCGCAGCAGCGTGCCGACGCTCAGAACTTCTGGGACCAGCAGGTCCAGTGTGTGAATACATCCGATTGGAGCGGGACGGCGAGCTGCCTGAGCACGCTGTTCCAGAGCTACTTCTGAACCCGTAACGCGTCTGAACCGTAACGCGTCTGGTACCACAGACAAACAATGGCGGCCCGACCAGTCGGGCCGCCATTGTTTTGCGTGCGTCTTAGAACTGGCCGCCGAAGGTGAACTGCAGGCGCTCGATCTCGTCGTTGTCTTCCTTCTTCAGCGGGAACGCGTAGCTGATCGAGATGGGGCCGACCGGGGCGCGCCACAACAGCGCCACACCAGTAGAGGCGCGCAACTCGTTGGCCTTGAAGTTGTCCACGCCGTCGTACACGTTACCGAAGTCGAAAAACGCCGACACGCGCGCCGACGGGCTGTCGAACAGCTTCGGGAAATACATTTCTACCGAGCCGACGGTCTTGAACGAACCACCCAGTGGCTGACCGCGGTTAAATCCAGGAAGTACTTCCGAACGCGGACCCAGAGTGTTGTCTTCAAAGCCTCGCACCGAGTTGGTACCACCGGCGTAGAAGTTCTCGTAGAACGGCAGGCCGGACGCAGTGATTGTGCGCGAGGTGCCATTGGGGCCGGCCACGACGCGTGTGCTGTCGTTGCCGTAGCTGTCGCCGTAGCCCAGCTCGAAGCGCGTATTCAACACCAGCGCCGGGATGATCGGCCAGTAGTTGGAGATCTGGTAGTTGAGCTTGTAGTACTCGACCGTGGAACCGGGCAGGGTGGTTTCCAGGCCGACGCGCTGGTACATGCCGCGGGTCGGCATGAAGAAATCGTTGCGGGTATCGCGTGCCCAGCCCAGCTCGGTGCGCCACGCATGGAAAGTGCGTGTGCCGACTGCATCGATGTAATCGATGATCGCCTGGGGAGTGCCCGGGAACGTGTTGATTTGATTGCTGTCGATGCCGATCATCGCCGAGACGGTGTCGTTCTCGGTGATCGGCACGCCGAACACCACCTGCGCCGAGCCATTCTTGCTGTTGTATTGCGCAGTGTTGAAGTCCGAGTAATCCAGCGAACGCCACGACAGGTTGTAGCCCAGCGACACGCCGTCGTCGGTAAAGAACGGGTTGGTGTAGGAGAAGGCGTAACGCTGCTGGAAGGTGCTGCGCGAGGCTTCCACCGCCACGCGGTTACCGCCGCCCAGGAAGTTGTTCTGCGACAACTGCACCGAGGTGGTCACACCGAAGCTTTGCGAATAACCCAGGCCGAACACGAAGCTGCCGGAGGTGGTTTCCTTGACGTCGTAGATCACGTCCACCTGGTCGTTGCTGCCGGGCACCGCCGGGGTCTCCACGTTCACCGACTCGAAGTAGCCCAGGCGCTGCAGACGGATCTTGGAACGGTCGATTGCCGCCTGCGAATACCAGGTGTTTTCGAACTGGCGCATTTCGCGGCGCAACACTTCGTCGGAGGTGCGGCTGTTGCCCTTGTAGAGGATGCGGCGCACGGTCACGCGCGGGCCGGGCACCACCTGCAGGTTCACCGCAACGGTGCGGTCCTCGCGGTTGGGGGTCGGAATCGGGTTGACCTTGGCGAACGCGTAACCGACGTTGCTCAGCGTGTTGGTGATCGCATCGGAGGTGTACTCCAACAACGCGCGCGAGAAGATATCGCCGGCCTTGGGAATCACCAGACGCTCGATATCGGCCTGCGGCAGCACGGTGTCGCCGGTGACCTTGATGTCGGAAATCTTGTACTGCTCGCCCTCGGTGACGCCGGCGCTGACAAACATGTCGCGCTTGTCGGGGCTGATGGCCACCTGGGTGGAGTCGATGCTGAAGTCCACGTAGCCGCGGTCCAGGTACCAGGAGTTGAGCTTCTCCAGGTCGCCGGACATCTTTTCCTTGGAGTACTGGTCGTCGCGGCGATACCACGAGGCCCAGTTGTGCTCCTTGGATTCCCAGTTCTCCAGGATGTCTTCGTTGGCGAACTTTTCGGTGCCGATCAGGTTGACGTGACGGATCTTGGCCGCCTTGCCTTCCTTGATCGCGATGGCCACATCGACGCGGTTGCGGTCCAGCGGGCTGACGGTCGGGGTGATCTCGACGTTGTACTTGCCGCGGTTGTTGTACTGACGGGTCAGTTCCTGGGTCACGCGGTCCAGGCTCAGGCGGTCGAAGGTGCCGCCTTCGGTCAGGCCGATATCGCCCAGGCCCTTGAGCAGCTCTTCGGACTTGATGTCCTTGTTGCCGGTCACGGTGAGCTTGTTGATCGCCGGACGTTCCTTGACCGTGATCACCAGGATGTTGCCCTGGCGGTCCAGCTGCACGTCTTCGAAGAAGCCGGTGCGGTACAGCGCCCGGATCGAGTCGGCCACCTTGGCATCGTCCACGGTGTCGCCGCGGTTCACCGGCAGATACGTGAACACGGTGCCGGAAGCGATGCGCTGCAGGCCGTCGACGCGGATGTCGCTGGCAACGAACGGCTCTGCGGCCAGGGCAACGGCTGGCAGGCTGAGGCCGGCGGCGAGAGCGAGGGCAAGCAGGCGGCGAGTGGGAAGACGCGTCATGTCACATCCGGTTGGAGTCGATTTCGGGTGTTGCTGGGTGCCGGCGTATGACGACGACAACAGGCGGAAAGAGTGGAGCAATTTCATCGTGGAACCAGGCCGAGGATGTCGTTGTAGAACGCCAGTCCCATCAACCCGGCCAGGACCGCCAGGCCGACATATTGCCCGGCAATCATGGCCCGTTCGCTGATCGGGCTGCCCTTGACCAACTCAATAAGGTAATACAGCAGATGCCCACCGTCCAAGATCGGGATGGGCATCAGGTTGATGATCGCCAGGCTGAGCGACAGCAATCCCAGAAAATACAGGAACCAGTCGAGCCCGCGTTCGGCCGAGGCGTTGGCCGCGCGCGCAATCGTGACCGGGCCGGAAATGTTCTTGACCGAGGCCTGGCCGGTGAGCATGCGCTTCATCATGCCCAGCGAATCGGCGGTCATCTTGCCGGTTTCGCGGATCGCCGCCGGCACCGCAGCAAAGACGCCGTACTGCTGGCGGCTGTCGTATTCCGGCGCCGGTACGGCGGCCGGGCGGACCCCGATCATCCACTGGCCCTGCGGCGATTTGCGCGGTGCGATTTCCAGCGCCAGGCGGTCTTCGCCGCGCGCCACTTCGATCATGCCCGGCCCGCCGTGCGCGCCCAGCGCCTGCACCTGCGGAATGATGTCTTCGGCCGAGCGGATCGGCTGGCCATCGATGGCCACGATGCGATCGCCCGGCTTGAGCAGGCCGTCGGCCACCGACCCTGGCACTACCTCGGCAATCACCGGCGGCTGCAACATGAACTGCCAGCCGATGCCGGCCAGCGATGCCACCCGGCGCTCGTCGAAACCGACCGGCAACTGCGAAAGACGCAAGGTGTGCTCGTTGTTGCCGCCACCCTCGGCGGCGGTGCGGACCTGGATGTCGCGCTTGTCCATCGCCGCGGTGGTGAGCTGCATGCTGGCATCGCTCCAGCTGCTCACGCTGCGTCCGTCGATGCGCACGATGCGCTCGCCCGCTGTCAGCCCGGCTTCGGCGGCCAGGCCATCGGCGCGGCCGACGGTGGCCGAATAATCCTGCTTGCCGACCACGAACATGGCCCACAGCATCGCCATGCACAGCAGCAGGTTGGCGATGGGGCCGGCAGCAACAATCGCGATGCGCTGCCACACCGTCTTGCGATTGAACGCCTGATCCAGTTCGGCCGGGTGCACGTCGCCTTCGCGCTCGTCGAGCATCTTGACGTAGCCACCCAGCGGAATCGCGGCCACCACGAACTCGGTGCCGTGGCGGTCGCGGCGCATCCACAGCGGCTTGCCGAAGCCCACCGAAAACCGCAGCACCTTGACGCCACAGCGGCGCGCGACCCAGAAGTGCCCGAATTCGTGGAATGTCACCAATAGACCCAGGCTGACGATCATCCACCAGACCGAACCGATGAAATCACCCATGGATGCAACTCGGCTGCGTGGATCGATCAGGCATGAAGGGCGTGGTTGGCGAGGGCGCGTTCGGTGATTTGCCGGGCTTGCGCATCGGCAAAAAGCAGGATGTCGAGGGAGTCGGCATTGTGCCGTGGGAGCGTTGTCAACGTGTGTTCGACCAACGCAGGGATCGCTAGGAAACCTATCTGGCCCTGAAGAAACGCTGAAACAGCCACTTCGTTAGCTGCGTTCAGGATCGCAGGCGCGGTTCCGCCGGCGCGCAGAGCCTCCCAGGCCAGGCGCAGGCACGGGAATGCGGCTGTATCGGGCGCTTCGAAATCCAGCCGCCCCTGTTGCAGCAGATCCAGTCCTGCCACACCCGATTCCATCCGCTCCGGCCACGCCAGACCGACCGCCAAGGTGGTGCGCATGTCCGGCAGGCCGAGCTGGGCCAGGGTGGAGCCGTCGACGAATTCCACCAGCGAATGCACCAGGCTTTGCGGGTGCACCAGCACATCGATCTGCTCGCCGGTCAGGCCAAACAGATGATGCGCCTCGATGACTTCCAGGCCCTTGTTCATCAGGGTGGCCGAATCCACCGAGATCTTCGGGCCCATCGACCATTTGGGATGCGCAACCGCCTGCGCGGGCGTCACTGCCGCCAGCGCGGTGCGATGCCAGCCCCGGAACGGGCCGCCGGACGCGGTCAGGACCACCCGGCGCACGCCGCGGCTGGCATCGCACGAGCGCAGGCACTGGAAGATGGCGCTGTGTTCGCTGTCGATCGGAATGATCTCCGCGCCTGCCGCGGCCGCGGTGCGGGTCAGTAGCTCGCCGGCCAGCACCAGCGATTCCTTGTTGGCCAGCAGCAGGCGCTTGCCGGCGCGGGCGGCCGCCAGGGTCGAAGGCAGGCCGGCGGCGCCCACGATGGCAGCTACCACGGTGTCGCAGGCATCGCTGCCGGCCAGCGCATCCAGCGCCGCTGTACCGGCGTGCGCCTGGGTGGCGAGGCCGGCGGCACGCAAGCCGTCACGCAGGGCCGGGTACAGCGCCTCGTCGGCAATCACCGCATGCGCAGGTCGATGCGTGGCGCACAGCGCCAGCAGGGCGTCGACCTGGCGTCCCGCGGACAGCACGCTGACGCGCAGCCGCTGCGGATGGCGGGCGATCACGTCCAGTGCCGACGTACCGATCGAGCCGGTCGCGCCGAAGACGGCGACCTGGCGGGGAGAAGAGCCAGCCATGCTTAGAATCCGAGAATTTCCTTGCCGAGTGCGAACACCGGCAGGGCGGCGAGCACGCCATCGATGCGATCCAGCACGCCGCCGTGGCCGGGAATCACCGTGCCCGAGTCCTTGGCGCCGGCGTGGCGCTTGAGCAGGCTTTCGAACAGGTCGCCGAGCACCGACGCCAGCACCGCCACTGCCGCGACCAGAACCAGTTGCGGCACATGCGCCAGGGTCAGCCCGGCCAGCCAGCCGAACGCGCAGGCCACCGCGATACCGGCAACCATCCCGCCGAGCAGGCCTTCGATGGTCTTGTTGGGGCTGATGCGCGGCGCCAGCTTGTGCTTGCCGAACGCACGTCCGGCGAAATACGCCCCCGAGTCGGCCGCCCAAACCATGGTCAGGGCGGTCAGCAGCCACAGGTTGCCCTTGTCCGGGTTGGCGTGCAGCAGCACCAGCGCCGCCCAGGCCGGAAGCACCGCCAGGGTGCCGGCCGCCAGCTTGAGCGCGCGCGCCTGGCCGTTGCCGTGATCGGCTCCGAAGGTGAAAAAGCGTAGCCACAGCAGCGCCAGGACCCACCAGACCACTCCCACCAGGGCGGCGATCTGGAACAGCACCATGGAGCCGGCCGAGGCCCACACCATCAGCACCATCAGCAGCAGATTGAGCATCAGCAGCACGGTGCGCGGCAGGCTGTCGTCGATGCCGGAGAGCTTGAGCCACTCCCACAGACCGGTCAGGAACAGGATCGCTGCCAGCGCCGCCAGCCATTGGGTGGGCAGCAGCACGATCGCGCAGATGGCGAGCGGCGCCATGATCAGCGCGGCAATCACGCGGGTCTTGGTCATGCGGAGGAGATCTCCGTCGCCTTGTCGGCGATCTGGGCACTGGTCAGGCCAAAGCGGCGTTCGCGCCCGGCATAGTCGTCCAGCGCCTGCTGCAGCACGCCGGCATCGAACTCCGGCCACAGGGTTTCGGTGAACCACAGCTCGGTGTAGGCCAGCTGCCAGAGCAGGAAATTGCTGATGCGGGTATCGCCGCCGGTGCGGATGAATAGATCCGGCGCCGGCAGGTCGGACAGTGCGACGCGGCTGGACAGCAGGGCCTCGTCGATCTGATGCGGTTGCAGGCGCCCGGCAGCCACCTCTTCGGCCAGCGCACGCGCGGCCAGCGCGATGTCCTGGCGGCCGCCGTAACTGGCTGCGATGCTGAGCACCAGTCGCGCGTTGCCGGCGGTGGTGCGCTCGGCAGCGGCCATGCGCTCGCGCAGCGGCGCAGCGAAGCGACTGCGTTCGCCGATGAAACGCACCTGCACGCCGCGCCGTTGCAGTTCTTCGACCTCGCGGTCCAGCGCATGCAGGAACAGCTTCATCAGCGCATCGACTTCCTCCTGCGGACGGCCCCAGTTTTCACTGGAGAACGCGAACAGGGTGAGTGCCGACACGCCTTTTTCCAGGCAGAAATCGATGGTGCGGTTGACCGCCCGCGCACCGGCGCGATGGCCGATCATGCGCGGACGTCGCCGACGCTGCGCCCAACGCCCGTTGCCATCCATGATGATGGCAATGTGGCGCGGTACCGCGTCGGTAGAAGGGACTGGATGCATGGCAGGGGATGCCACGATCAGACCGTCATCAATTCCTGTTCCTTGCCCTTGACGACCTCATCCACATCCTTGATGGCCTTGTCGGTCAACTTCTGGATGTCGTCTTCGGCGCCACGGGCCTCGTCTTCGGTGACCTTCTTGTCTTTCAGCAGATCCTTGACCTGCTGATTGGCATCGCGACGGATGTTGCGGATGGCGACCTTGCTGTCTTCGCCTTCGCCATGCACGGACTTGCTGAGCTCCTTGCGGCGCTCCTCGGTCAGCGGCGGCAGGTTCAGACGGATCACGGTGCCCACCACGGTCGGGGTCAGGCCCAGATCCGAGGCGTACAGGGCTTTTTCCACGTCCTTGATCATGCCCTTGTCGAACAGGCTGATCACCAGCGAGCGGCCTTCGGACACGCTGATGCTGGCAACCTGATTGAGGGGGGTGTCGGTGCCGTAGGCCTTGACCTTGATGCCGTCCAGCAGCGCCGGCGACGCGCGGCCGGTACGCACGGTGGTCAGGGAATGGCGCAGAGCATCGATGCTCTTGGTCATGCGCGCCTGCGCGTCTTGTTTGATCTGGTTGAGCATCGCCGGAATCCGTGTGGAGCTGAATCCGGGGATTATAGCCGGGACTGGGGTTTCACGACTCGCTGGCCTGCATGGGCCGGCGCAGCCGGTTCACCTGCCTGGCGCGTTCACGCCAGGCGATGCGGTGGATCGGGCACGAGCGGAGTGCCCGATCCACGCTGTGACGAATCACAAATCCCGATTCCCTAATCCCAAAAACTCAGCTACGGCCCTGCACCAAGGTGCCGATCTGCTCGCCGCGCAGGATGCGCAGCAACACGCCGGGTTCGCTCATGCCGAAGATGCGTAGCGGCAGGTCGCTGTCGCGCGCCAGCGCGAAGGCGGCGGTATCCATCACTTCCAGGCCCTGCATGATGACTTCGTCGTAGGTCAGGCTGTCGTAGCGCACCGCATCGGTGTGCTTCTTCGGGTCCTTGTCGTACACGCCGTCGACCTTGGTTGCCTTGAGCAGCAGGTCGGCACCGATTTCGATCGCGCGCAGCGCAGCGCCCGAATCGGTGGTGAAGAACGGGTTGCCGGTGCCGGCGGCGAAAATCGCGATACGGCCCTTTTCCAGATGGCGCATGGCGCGGCGACGGATGAAATCCTCGCAGACGTCGTTGATCTTGATCGCGCTCATCACGCGCACCTTGGCGCCGAGCTTTTCCAGCGCGTCCTGCATGGCCAGCGCGTTGATCACGGTGGCGAGCATGCCCATGTGGTCGCCGGTGACGCGGTCCATGCCGCTGGCAGCCAGACCGGCGCCGCGGAAAATGTTGCCGCCGCCGATCACCAACGCGACCTGTGCGCCGGCCTGCTGCGCTTCGATCACTTCATGGGCAAGGCGGTTGATCACCTTGGGGTCGATGCCGTAATCCCCGTCTCCCATCAGCGCCTCCCCGGAAAGTTTGAGAAGAATGCGGCGATAGGAAAGTTCAGACATGGGGGAGACCTCGGGGGTGGGGGACGGCAAACGCCGGCAATTCTAGCGGAAGCCTGCCACCGGGCGTGGTAAAAATTCCTTTGTCGTCATCGAGGTGACGTGCCGCTCAGTGCGCCCGCGGGTTCGGTGGCGTCGGGACATCGGTCGCATCGTAGGCGGTGACGCGGTTGCGGCCGCGATGCTTGGAGCGGTACAGCGTGCTGTCTGCGGCCTGCAACAGGTGTTCGATGCTTTCGAACTGGCGCTCGATGCCGCCATGCGTGGCCAGGCCCGCAGAGAAGGTGATGTGCAGCGGGCCGCCCTGCAGCTGCGCCATCGGCGTGCGCGCGGTCTCGGCAAGGATGCGCTCGATCACCATCAACGCCGCATCGGCGGGCGTGTTGGGCAGGATCACCAGAAATTCTTCGCCCCCATAGCGCGCCACCAGGTCGCTGGTGCGCACCATGCGTTGCAGCGTTTGCGCAAAATTACGCAACACCTCGTCGCCGACCAGGTGGCCGTGCGCATCGTTGACGCGCTTGAAATCGTCCAGATCGATGAAGGCGATCGACAGCGGCCAGGCCTGCCGCGATGCCAGTTCGAACTCATGCGCCAGCGCGGTGCCGAGCTGATGCCGGTTGAACACGCCGGTCAGCGCATCGCGGCTGGCCTGCTCGGCCAGATGACGCATGCGGTTTTCCGATTCGTCGGCATGTCGGCGCGCTTCGGCCACGTCCTGCAATTCGCGCAAGGTACGCAGCGTCGCCAGCTCGCGCGCCTGCTCGAAGATCAGCTGGATGTGCTCGGGTTGCGGCACGCGGATGTCGAATAACGCTTCGAGCTCGGGCAACGATTCGGCGATGCGTTCGATCACTTTTTCGAAGCGTTCGGCATCCAGTTCCAGTACGTCCTGCGCCTGGCGCTGCGCATGCTCGGTGGCGGTGGCCGCGCTGGCGGAGAGCCAGATGTCGGCCAGGCGCCCGGACAGCGCCACGCAGGCCATGAACGGCTCCAGGCCTTCCGGTTCTTCTTCGCTTTGCGCGATCGCGTTCTGCAGGTAATGCGGCAGCTGCCACTGATGCGCAAGCCAGGCGCCGATCTCGGCGTGGGTGGCGCCCAGGTGTTCGCGTTCGGCATCCAGCAGCGATGCGTTGTCGGGCGCCTGTTCCAGCAGCGGCGCATACAGCTCGGCCGCGCCTTGCAGCAGCGCCAGCTTGCCGATGTCCTGCAGCAGGCCGGCCAGCATCAATTCTTCGGGTTTGCGGATGCCGTAGGCCTGGCCCAGGATGCGACTGGCCAGCGCGCATAGCCCGGCGCGACGCCAGATGCGCTCGTGCAACGGATGGGCGACGAACGTGCTGCGCACGCCGTGCACCATCGAAAACCCCAGCGCCAGGCTCAGGGTGGCGTTGAGGCCGAGCATGGTCAGCGCTTGGCCCAGGTTGTCGACACGGCGACGACTGGCGTACAGCGGCGAATTGGCCACGCGCAGCATGCGCGCGCTCAGGGCCATGTCCATGCCGATGACCTTCGCGGTGGTGGTCATGTCCACATCCGGGTCCTGCGCCAGCTCGATGATGCGCAGCGCGACGCCGGGCGGCGAGGGCAGGTTACGGCAGTAGTGCAGGGCGGCCTGAAGATCTGGTTGCATGAGTCATCGCCAACAGTGAACGCAAGCATACAGCTGCGTTCGGTGAGTTTGAGCACGCCACGGCTCGCAGTCGCTGCGCTGGAGCGCATGCGTGAGGGGTGCTGAGAGTCTGGTTGGCATCTAGACTTAGCGGCACGGCCGACGACATCTATAGCGTCGAGGTCGGTTGCAGGCACCACGGATGTGTGTGCTTCAGTCTCGCGCGCTTCGATGCAGTGGGGATTGGCAGGCAAAAAAAAGCCGCGGCATGGCCGCGGCTTTTTTTCACGCTGTGGCGAAGATCAGGCCAGACCGGCCTGCTTCATCACTTCGGCGGCGTAGTCTTCCACCACCTTCTCGATGCCTTCGCCAACGGCCAGGCGCTGGAAGCCGATCACGTCGGCACCAGCGGCCTTGACGGCCTGCTCGACGGTCTGATCGGTGTTCAGCACATACGGCTGACCGTACAGGGTGACTTCGTTGACGATCTTGCTGATCTTGCCGCTGATGATCTTTTCCAGGATCTCGGCCGGCTTGGACTTGTCCTTTTCGGACATCTTGGCCAGTTCGATTTCCTTTTCCTTGGCGACAAACTCGGCCGGCACGTCGGATGCCTTGACGTGTGGCGGGTTCATGGCAGCGATGTGCATCGCGATACCGCGCGCCAGCTCGATGTCGCCGCCCTTCAGCTCGACCAGCACGCCGATACGGCCGCCGTGCACATAGGCTGCGACGTTGTTGGCGCTGTCGATACGGACCAGGCGACGCACCTGCAGGTTCTCGCCAACCTTGGCGATGACCGCAGCGCGACGCTCTTCGATGGTCTCGCCGCTGTCGAGCTTGACGCTCTTCAGCGCATCGGCATCGGCGACGTCGGAGGTCAGTGCGGCGTTGGCGACGACCTCGGTGAAGGCCAGGAAGTTCTCGTCCTTGGCGACGAAGTCGGTCTCGGAATTGACTTCGACCAGCACGGCCTTGCCGCCGGCCTGTGCGGTGGCGATGCGGCCTTCGGCGGCAACGCGGTCAGCCTTCTTGTCGGCCTTGGCCAGACCCGACTTGCGCAGCCATTCGGCAGCGGCGTCGATGTCGCCAGCGTTTTCGACGAGTGCCTTCTTGCACTCCATCATGCCGGCGCCGGTGCGCTCGCGCAGTTCCTTGACCAGGGAAGCAGTGATTTCCATGGAATTACCTCGTATGGACGAATGCGTACGGCGGAAATGTTCCGCCAGTGAGGAGACGGTGCAGTGTGCGGGCCGTCTCCGTAAGAATCTTTGGTGGCCTCGGCGACGGGGCGCGATGGACCCGTCGGGGCTGCGGCCGCCCAGCATGGGGCGGTCGCATTGCATGCCGATTACTCGGCAGCCGGTGCCGCAGGTGCTTCAGCAGCAGCGGCCGGTGCGTCGGCCTTCTTCTCGGCGGCCTTCTTGGTCGGGGCGCGACGGCCCTTGCCTTCGTCGCCGGCGTCAGCCGAGAACTCTTCTTCGCGCACCGACGCCGAGTTCGGCGCAGCCGCCTTGCCTTCCAGCACGGCATCGGCAGCGGCACGTGCGTACAGCTGCACGGCGCGGATGGCGTCGTCGTTACCCGGGATGGCGTAGTCGACCAGGGCCGGATCGTAGTTGGTATCGACCACCGCGATCACCGGGATGCCGAGCTTCTTGGCTTCCTTGATGGCGATGTCTTCATGGCCGATGTCGATCACGAAGATCGCGTCGGGCAGACGGTTCATTTCCTTGATGCCGCCCAGCGACGCGTCCAGCTTTTCGCGCTCGCGACGCAGGCCCAGCACTTCGTGCTTGACCAGCTTTTCGAAGGTGCCGTCGGTTTCGGCGGCTTCCAGTTCCTTCAGGCGGGCAACCGACTGCTTGACGGTGCGGAAGTTGGTCAGCGTGCCGCCCAGCCAGCGCTGGGTCATGAACGGCATGTTGCAACGCTCGGCTTCTTCCTTGATCGACTCGCGCGCGCTGCGCTTGGTGCCCAGGAACAGCACGGTGCCGCGCTTCTGCGCGATCGAGGAGAGGAAGTTCATCGCGTCGTTGAAGAGCGGGACGGTCTTCTCGAGGTTGATGATGTGGATCTTGCCGCGCGCGCCGAAGATGTACGGCGCCATCTTGGGGTTCCAGTAGCGGGTCTGGTGGCCGAAATGGACGCCGGCTTCCAGCATCTGACGCATGGTGACCTGAGGCATTGAAAAAACTCCTGGTAGCGGAATCGCCGTGCGCAGCTGTTGTTTGAAGTCAGCGCAGGGAGTGCGGATGTTGCGAAGACGCTCGCATCACACGCACAAGATTCCGGGGTTGGGCTTCCCTGTTGCCTCCGCGACGAACCCTGTGTGAGGGCACCCCGGCACGGATGGCGGCAGCAGGTGTGGATTCGTCGGTGACGTCCGACGTGGACGACGCAATGCGGCAAAGACGCAAAACAGCCGGCGGAGTATAGCCGCCAGGCCGGTTGTACGCAATCTGGGGTGCCAGCGGCGCTGCGGACCGGCGGACGTGGGACTCAGGGCTGCAGGGCGAGTGTGGTTTCGGTATCGCTGTTGACGCGGGCCACGAAGCGGCCCAGACCGGCCGATAGCGTGGCCGGTAGCAGCCATTGCCGGGTCTGGCCAGGCAGCACATAGCCGGCCAGGTCGTCGCCGATGCTGTGGCGGGTTCCGCCGGCGTCGATAAAGGCCAGGTCGGCCAGGCGGGCGTGGTGCATGCCGGCATTGTAAATGTGCAAGCTGCGGCCGCTGCCCTGGCCGGTCAGTGTCGCCTGCAGCTGCGGCTGCGGCTCACCCGGCTCGCTCGGCATCGCAAACACCGGCGTGGAATAGCGCAGCAGCTCGGTTTCATCGCCGACCGCGTGCTGGGTCACCACCAGCCGATAGCTGTCTTCGATCCGGGCCGGGCTTGGGCCGAGGCGGATGACCCGCAACAGCTGACGGCCTTGCGCCGGGATTTCGAACTGGCTGGGGCTGACGGCGGCGCCGGTGGCCGGTTCCAGCAGCTCGCGCCCACCGTCCTGGTGCCAGCGGTAGAGCTTGGCGTCGGCGCGCCACGGTTGTGCAGACTGGTTATAAAGCCACACGGCCGCCTGGTTGCTGTCGGCCGGGATGTACGAAGTGGTCGGCGCGATGGCGATCTCGGCAGCGCCAGCGCTACCGCTGGCGGCCATGCAGAGCACCCCCAGGATCAGCCAGCTCCAGTGCGGGCGGGCGGCGGCCATGCTCAGAATGCGATGGTGGTGATGCGCGTCGCACCGGCAGGCGCAGGCCCGGCAAGTGCGCTGGCGTCCTGGCCGGTGCTGGTGGTCGACAGGGTGTCCACGGTGAGCGACGGCTGCGCAATCGCGACCGGCGTGCCGCGCGAGCAGCTGGCGCGCGGCGCGGTGGTGCGCAACTCGCACCCGCTGAGCAGACGCAGGCCGATATGCAGGCTGGAGTTGTCCGGGCCACGGTTCGTCGACGCGGTTGCCGCAGCCGAGCTGCAAGCGAGGGCGACCAGCGTGAGGCACTTAATCAGGTTGACCGGCGTCATGAAGGCAATCGTTTGCATTGGAGACGTTACAAATAGCGACGCCCCCGGTGCGAACTTAATTAACGGTCAGTAAGTGATCGAGACGGTCACCGTGTCGTTGTAGGCGCCGGCGATGGGCAGCTGCGGTGCCGGCGCGCGGCCGTAGACCGTCACCGTCTGCGCGACGCCGTTGCCGGTGCCGGCCAGGGTATCGACCCCGATCGTGGTGCCCCAGCGGCTGCTGCGGCCCGGGTCCTTGTAGAGCTCGTAGGTGATGAAGTTGGCGCTGCTGGCGTGGCGCATCCGTCGGGTGCTGCCGCTGGCGTTGACGCCGACGTCCAAGCCGATGTTCCAGGCGGTGCGGTTGGTGCAGGCCAGGCTGATGGTCGAGCTGCGGTCGATCTGGGTGTCGATGCTGCCGGCGATGCTGCCGAAGTCCAGATCGGTGGTGACGTAGGTATTGCAGCGCGCCGGCACATTGGCCGAGGCGGTGAACGGGAATGCATTGCTGGCGGTCTTGGCGCCGCTGGCGCCGGTGTTGCAGTTGGCGGGCGGCTGGATGCCGCCGATGATGCTTTCGTTGTAGGCGTAGCGCATCACCGTATCGGCGCCGCCGAAGCTGCTGGTGTGGTTGCCCACCGACAGCGTCTGGCTACCGGGAATGCGTCCATAGACGGTGACCGTGGTGGTCTGCGAGCCGCCGACCAGTACCGGCACCGAATAAGCCAAATTCAGCAACAGCGGCGACGGCGTGCTGGAACCGGTCGCACCCCAGACCTGCGTGCGTGCCGCATCGCTGTAGATCTGATAGCTCAACGCGTCGCTGGTGGCGTTGAGCATGCGGCGCGGCGTATACACCCCTGCGCTTGCACTGCCGGGCCCCAGGTCCAGGCACAACGTCACCCGCGCCGCGCCCAGCACGCTGAGCGCGGTGGTGGCGCAGGACACGTTGAAGGTTGCGACCGCATCGGTGGCGCCATTGGCGGCCACGTTGCCGAAGGCCAAGGGCGTCCCCAGCGTCACCGTGCAGGTGGTATCGGCATGCGCCGACTGGCTGGGCGTCAGCCACAGCAGTGCAAGGTTCAGTGCAAGCAAGACCCGCCAGAGCGCCTGCACGCTCATGGCGCCGGCGTCGCGATGCAGCGCAACGGGCCGACCCGCGGAATGCGTCCGGCGTCGGCCGGATAGGCGAACTGCGCGATGCAGCGGCCCTCCGGCAACTCCACCAGGATGCGGTTATCGTTCTGCAGATTGTCCAGGTAGGTTTCGCCGTCGTAGCCGACTACCACGCGTTCGGTATCGCCTTCGCGTTGCGCCACGCTGCCCACCGGTACCGGTGCGTCGTTTGCGTCGTGCAACACGATCACCGCAGCCCGCACCCGGGTGATGCCGAAGCGCACCGCCACACCGGATTGCTGGCGCGGCGTCACCGTGGTGTCGACCCGATCCACGCGCAGGTCCGCCGGCAGGCTCAGCGTGTCGATCGATAGCTGATTGCGCTGCCACGATTGCAGCGGCGTCACCAACAAGGTGCCGCGTGCATCGGTGACCCCGATCAAGCGGTTTTCCAGCCGTACCGGAATGCCGGCCTGGCCGTCGGTGGACACCACCGCAAACGCGTCCTGTACATCGCGCGCCGCAAAGCTGCGGCCGTCCATCCAAACCAGGCTGCCGCTGGCGCTGGCGTAGCCGAACCTGTTGCCGTCCTGGGTGGCCACGCCAAAGTTGTAGCGGCCGATGCGGTTCAACCAGCCCAGCTCGGCCAGCCCGCCGCTGGCATCGTCGCCGGTGCGCGCCTGCAGGCGCCAACCGATGCCGCCCAGGTCGCCGTCGCCAGGCAGCGGCTGGCTGACATCGGCCACAACTCCGGTGCGATTACCATTGCGCTGCATCGACGCGCTGGCCTGGCGCAACTCGCCCAAGGTGGTGGACAGCGACAGATACAGGCTGCGATCGCTGCGAATATCCAGGTTCTGGTTGCCGGACAGGTTGGCGGCCCAATTGCGCCCGAAACTGCGCGACCAGAACACGCTGGCATAGCGCGAGGTATCGCCTTGCGGATAGCTCAGGCGCACATAGCTGGTGCCCAGCGAGCCGATCGGGTCGACGTTGACGCCAAACGCGGCGCGGTCGCTGACGCGCGCCGGCAGACTGCCCTGCAATGCGCCCAGGTCGCGGTAATCGCCGTGGGTGCGCTGGGTGCCCAGATTGACGTTGAAACGCCGGTTGTTCCAACCGTAGCCCAGCACGTACTGGCCGCCACGCAATGCGTGCATACGGCTGTGCGCGTAGGCCGCATTGAACACGCCACCGGCGCCGAGCAACCACACCCCGCCTGCGCCGGCATTGATCACGCCGCCGCCGGCTTCGGTGTGCGCCTCGATGGTGAAATCGTCGCGCAGGCCCTTGCGTAGGCTGGCGCTGGCGAGCGGCTGCGAGGCGTAGGAAAACGAACGCAACCCGTAGTCGCGGCGCAGCTGGCCGATGCCGGCCGACCACTCGGAAATGCCGCGCGCCAGCAGTTGCGGCGTGCCGTAAAACGCGAAGTCCAGCCGGCGCACCCGGCCGAAGGCATCGGTCACCACGATCTGCGCCTGCCCGGTGCCGCTGATGCCCGGCTGCGCGGCCAGTTGGAACGGGCCGGCGGGCACCTGGCCGCTGTATTGACGCAGGCCATCGACATACAGCTCCACCGTGGAGGGTACCGCCGCTTCGCCCAGGAAGCTGGGCGTTGGGGTCAGCACCCGATACGGCTGCAGCGCGTAATTGCGGCCGATCTGCACGCCGCCCAGCCGCAGCGAACGGCTCCAGTCGACGAAGCCGCTATAGAAATCGCCCACCCGCAGGCTGGTGGCGCTCTCAGGGAAATCCATCTGCCAGGCGCTGTCCAGGCGCACCGCCTCGCTGCGCCAGCGTTGGTCCTGCGGGCGGTCGTAGGCCAGGAAGATGGCCGTGGTCTCGACCATGCCGCGGCCCAGGCCGAAGCCGCGCAGTTCGGTGGCCAGCGACATGCTGCTGGAACCGGCATTGCGCGTGGCATAGAAGTCGTAATTGAGCAGCATGCCCGGCGATGCGGTGGCGCTGGGCGGGGCGACTTCTTCCGGCTTGAGGATCGTGGTGGACAGCGACAGCTGCGCCAGCGGCACCTGCAGCGCGAGTCGCTGCAGTGCGGCGTCGTAGCGCACTTCCACATCGGGCAACAGATCCAGATCGATCAGTGCGTCCGGTGCGCGATCGGCCAGGATGAAGCCGAGTTTGCGCAGCGTTTCCACCGAGCCACGCAGATGGCCGTCGACCAGCTCGAATGGCGCCAGGCCGCGGTCGGCCTGATTCAAGGTGACGTCCAGATACAGCGACTGTGCTTGTGTGGCGGCGGTCGGCGCAACTTGGTCTGGCAACGTTGCGACATCGGCCAGGTCGCCGGCCATGGCGTTCGCAAGCGCGGTGGCGGTCGCAAGCAGGGTCATCGCCAGCCGGGCCGCATCACGGCGCCGCAGGCGCGGCCAACAGGGTGCGTTCGTTAGCCTCACCATTGATCCTTGCGACGATGGAGCCGCGGCCGAACTGCGCCAGCGGTGCGCCCAGCGACCAGCGCTTGGTCTGGCCCGGCAGCACGTAGCCCACCAGACCGTTCAAGCTGGTCTTGGCTGCGCCATCGACCCGGTGCTGCAGATCGGCCACCTGCGCATGCCCGGAGCCGCTGTTGCTGATCTGGATCTGCGCAGTGCCGTCGGTGCCGGCGACCACCTGCGCGCTTAGCGTGGGCGTGTGCTCGGTCTTGCCGTGCGGCAGGACGAAGATCGGCACCGAGTAGCGCAGCACGAACTGCATGCCCTTGCGATCGGCATCGGCGCTGGGCAGTTCGTCGACGATGATGCGGTAGCAGAGCTCCTGGCGATTGGGCGCAGGCCCGGCGCGGATCACGCGAATCAATTGGCGTTCGCCTGCAGCCAGGGTGCGCATCGGCGGGCTGATCAGGATTTCCTGGGTCGGATCGAGCTGGTCCTGCCCATCGCGCTGGGTCCAGCGATAGGCGCGGGTCTGCACCTGCACCGGCGCGCCGCCACTGTTGCTCAGCCAGAGGCCATCGGCGGTCTGTTCGGCGCTCAGGGTTAGCGAGGTCGGCGCCAGCTGCAGGCTGGCTGCCTGCGCGGACGGCACCAGCCCGGCGCCGCTCAGTGACAGGTTCAGGGCCAGTCCCAGCGGGACCAGCCACGCACGAAGGCGGGACGGCAACGGTTGCGATGGCATGCGTGAGCTCAATAGACGATAGTCGCGGTGATCGTGTCCTGGTAGCTACCGGTCGCAGCGTTGTTGACTGACGGGTTGGTCACACGACCGTAGACCGGGTAGACCTGGTTGATGCCGGTGGCGGTGCGGCTCAGCGTGTTGGTGCCGGTGGTGCTGCCCCAGACCGTGCTGCGGCCCAGGTCCTGATAGAGCTGGTAGGCGATGAAGTTGTTGGTGGTGACCAGCGGGTCGGCGTTCTTCATGCGGCGGGTGGTCACATCGTTGGCGGTGCCCGCGTTGCTGCCTGCGCTCAACGCGATGTTGTAGGGCGTCAGCGCGGTGCATTGGGCGGTCACGCTGCCGTTCGCATCGGCGTTGGCGGTCGAGGTGGAGAGCACCGAACCGAAGTCGACGTCCGTGGCGGAAGCGGCGGTGATGGTGCAGGCCTTGGTGACGGCGATCTTGACGGTGAAGGTGGTGGTGTCTGCTGCAGTCGCCATGCCGATGGTCGAGAGCAGGCCGAGGGAGAGCAGGACAGGGTGGACAGTACGCATGGACATTTCCTTGACCGGTCAGGTCTTTGGTGGCGCGACGAGGTGTCGCCCTCCCTGCAATGCATCGGTCGTGCCAAACATAACGGTGAATTCATCTTGTATCTAGCTGTTTTGTTTGGTTCTTTTGCCGGATTTGCGATGTCCTGCAGATGACTCCGCTCATGCAATATTTGACGCGCGAAGAACTGCGTCACACATGAATAGGCGCTGGCGACGGTTTCCTGTTGCCCGGTCCGTTTGTGCTGTCGACACAACGTCCTGCAAAAAACGCTGACGCAAGTCGTTCAGATTCAGCCCGGATCGGCGATAATCGGGGCCATGAGCGTCAATCTAAAAACCAAAGAAGAAATCGAACTGATGCGTATCGCCGGTCGTCTGGCCGCCGAGGTGCTCGACATCGTTGGCCCGCACGTCAAGCCGGGCGTGACCACTGCCGAGCTCGACCGCATCTGCCACGACCACATCGTCAACGTGCAGGGCACCATTCCTGCCAACGTCGGCTATCGCGGCTTTCCCAAGAGCGTGTGCACCTCGGTCAATAACGTGATCTGTCACGGCATTCCGAGCGCGGCCAAGGTGTTGAAGGAAGGCGACATCGTCAATATCGATGTCACCGTCATCAAGGACGGCTGGCACGGCGACACCAGCCGCATGTATTACGTGGGCACGCCGTCGGTAATGGCCAAACGCCTGGTGGACACCACCTATGAAGCGATGTGGCGCGGCATCCGCGCGGTCAAGCCGGGCGCCACGCTGGGCGATGTGGGCCATGCGATCCAGAAGTTTGCCGAGGCCGAACGTTTCAGCGTGGTGCGCGACTACTGTGGCCACGGCATCGGCAAGGTCTATCACGACGAACCGCAGGTGATGCATTACGGCCGTCCGGGCGAAGGCCTGGTACTCAAGCCGGGCATGACCTTCACCATCGAGCCGATGATCAACGAAGGCACCTATCACCATAAGACACTGCCCGACGGCTGGACCGTTGTGACCAAGGACCGCAAGTTGTCCGCGCAGTGGGAGCACATGGTCGCGGTGACCGAAGACGGCGTGGATGTGCTCACGCTGTCGGCCAATTCGCCCGCGCCGGTATGACCGACACGCCGGCGGATCGACCCGACCCGGGCGTCGCCGGCGATGCGGAATGGGCCGCGAAGGCCCGTCCGCTGCTGGTGCACGCGGACATGCGGTTGTGCAAACGCTTCGATCAGGGCGAGCCGATCGAACGGTTGGTTGCGTTACGCGCACGCGCAGTCGACCAGTTGATGCGCAACGCCTGGACCCGCTGCATCCCAGCCGATAGCGGCCTGTCGTTGCATGCGGTTGGTGGGTATGGCCGCGGCGAGCTATTTCCGCGTTCGGACGTGGACGTGCTGGTACTGGGCGACAGCGCTGTGCAGCAGCGCCACGAGCAGGCGCTGGCCCGCTTGTTCGCGTTGTTGTGGGACGTGGGGCTGCCGATCAGTCACGCGGTGCGCTCGCCGGCGCAGTGCACCGCCGCGGCGATCGATCAGACTGTGCTCACCGCGTTGATCGAGTCGCGGCCGTTGGTTGCCGATGGCGACGCGCGCGCGGCACTGGCTGCGGCGATCGCGCCGCAATGGGTGTGGCCGCCGCGCGATTTCTTCCAGGCCAAGCGCGAAGAATTGCTGGCACGGCATCAGCGCTTTGGCGACACCGCCGATAACCTCGAACCCGACATCAAGGACGGCCCGGGTGGCCTGCGCGATTTGCAGACCCTGGGCTGGATGGCGTTGCGTGCGTTCGGGGTCAAGGATCTGGAAGCATTGGTCGGGCTGGGCCATGTCGGCTTCGACGAAGCGGCTGCATTGCGGCGCGAGCGCGAAGAACTGGCGCGGCTGCGCTTCGGCCTGCATATCGTGGCCAACCGGCCGGAAGAACGCCTGCGTTTCGATTATCAAAAGACCCTGGCGCAGCGGCTGGGCTTTGCCGACGACCCGGAAAGTCTGGGCGTAGAAAAAATGATGCAGCGCTTCTACCGTAGCGCTGCGTTGATCCGCCGGATCAGCGACCGGCTGCTGCAGCGCTTTGAAGAACAGTTCGATGGCGAAGCGGTACCGGAGCCGCTGGGCGACGGTTTCAGCTTGCGTCGCGGCTACCTGGCCGCCGATGCCGACAGCTGGCCGGATGGCGATGTGCTGCGGGTGTTCGCGCTGTTTGCGCAGTGGGCCGCGCATCGCGATGTGCGCGGGCTGCATTCGTTGACCGCACGCGCGCTGGCTGAAGTACTGCAGCAACTGCCGGCTTACGACGTGGCCGATGCCGCCACGCGCGACCGTTTCATGGCGCTGCTGCGCGGCCCGCGTGCGGTGGAAACGCTCAATCGCATGGCGCGGCTGGGTGTGCTGGGGCAGTGGATTCCGGCGTTTGCCAGTGTGTCCGGGCGCATGCAGTTCGACCTGTTCCACGTCTACACGGTGGACCAGCACACGCTGATGGTGCTGCGGAACATCGCGCTATTCGCCGCCGGCCGTGCCGACGAGCGTTTTTCGATCACCCACGAAGTCTGGCCGCGCCTGCGCAAGCCGGAATTGCTGCTGCTGGCCGGGTTGTTTCACGACATCGCCAAAGGCCGTGGCGGGGATCATTCCGAACTGGGCGCAGTGGATGCGCGCGCGTTCTGTCTTGCGCATCGGCTCAGCGAAGGCGATACCGAACTGGTGACCTGGCTGGTGGAGCAGCACCTGCGCATGTCGGTGACTGCGCAAAAGCAGGACATCTCCGACCCGGAGGTGATCCATCGCTTCGCCACCCTGGTCGGCACCCGCGAGCGTCTGGATTATCTGTATCTGTTGACCTGCGCCGACATCGCCGGCACCAGCCCCAAGCTGTGGAATGCGTGGAAGGACCGGCTGCTGGCGGATCTGTATTTTGCTGCGCGTCGCGCGCTGCGCGAAGGCCTGGAACATCCGCCGCCGCGCGCCGAACGCTTGCGCGAAGCGCGCGACTCCGCACGCGCGCTGATGCAGGCGCAAGGCCATGACGATGCCACCATCGACCGCCAGTTCGCCGGCATGCCGGACGAAAACTTCCTGCGCTTCCGTCCCGAGCAACTCGCCTGGCAGGCCGTCTCGCTGATCGAAGTGCAGATCGGCCAGACCCTGGTCAAGGCGCGTCGTGCGGTGCCGGACAACGATGCGTTGGAACTGTTCGTGTATTCGCCAGACCGCGATGGCCTATTTTCGGCGATCGTCGCCACGCTGGATCGCAAGGGCTACGGCATCCATCGCGCGCGCGTGCTGGATGCGCCGCACGATGCGATCTTCGACGTGTTCGAAGTGCTGCCGCAGGAAGGCTATGCCGATGGCGATCCGCAGCGTCTTGCCGCCGCGCTACGCCAGGTGCTGGCCGGCGACCTGCAAAAAGTACGGCCATCGCGGCGTGCCGTACCTCGCCAGTTGCGGCATTTCCGCTTTGCGCCGCGGGTGGAATTCAGCGAAAGCGCCGGCGGCCGCCGCACCCGCATCAGTCTGGTCGCCCCCGATCGCCCCGGCCTGCTGGCCGATGTCGCGCATGTCCTGCGCATGCAACATCTGCGCGTGCACGATGCGCGCATCGCCACCTTTGGCGAGCGTGCGGAAGATCAGTTCCAGATCACCGACGAGCACGATCGCCCGTTGTCCGAATCCGCCCGGCAGGCCCTGCGCGATGCGTTGTGTGCCTGTCTCGACCCCACCTAGTCCGTCCGGAGACCCCATGGCCACCACCAAGAAGACCGCGCGCAAGCCCGGCGCCACCACCGCCAGCGCCGCACCCAAGCGCGCAGCCACCTCCACCGCCAAAGCCGCCAAGACGCCCGCAGCGGACACGGCCAAGCCGGTCGCGAGCGTCGGCAGGAAGGGCGCCGTCAAGACGGCAGCGGTCAAGACCGCACCGGTCAAGAGCACTGCTGTAAACAAGGCTGCTGTAAAGAAGCCTGCTGTAAAGAAGCCTGCTGAAAAGAAGACCGCCAGCGCACCGCGCGTGGCCAGGCAGGCGACCGGCGTGGTGTCGGCGCCAGCTGCAAAGAAGGCGGCCGCTGCGAAGAAACGGCCGATTGCCGAGCAGGCCGTGCACAGCGCGGCAACCCATGTGGGTAACGATGAACTGAAGTTCGGCATCGAAAGCGCCTTCGAGCGCCGCGCCACCTTGACCATGGACGAGATCGACGGCTCCACCCGCGCGATCGTCACCCGCGTGATCGATGGCCTGGAAAGCGGCGAATTCCGCGTGGCCGAGCCGGACGGGCAGGGCGGCTGGACCGTCAACGCGTGGCTGAAGAAAGCGGTGCTGCTGTATTTCCGCGTCAACGAGATGGCGGTGATCGATGCGCAGCCGGCGCCGTTCTGGGACAAGGTGGAATCGCGCTTTGCCGGTTTCCATGAAGCCGACTTCCGCAAGGCCGGTGTGCGCGTGGTGCCCGGTGCGGTCGCGCGTCGCGGCACCTATTTCGGCAAGGACGTGGTGCTGATGCCGAGCTTCACCAATATCGGCGCCTATGTCGGCGAAGGCACCATGGTCGATACCTGGGCCACGGTGGGTTCGTGCGCGCAGATCGGCAAGCACTGCCATCTGTCCGGCGGTGCTGGAATCGGTGGCGTGCTCGAACCGCTGCAGGCCAGCCCGACCATCATCGAAGACCATTGCTTCATCGGTGCGCGGTCGGAAGTGGTCGAAGGCGTGGTCATCGGCCATCACAGCGTGATCGGCATGGGCGTGTTCATTTCGCAAAGCACGCGGATCTACAACCGCGCTACCGGCGAAATTTCCTACGGCTATGTGCCGCCGTACAGCGTGGTGGTATCCGGCCAGTTGCCGTCCAAGGACGGCTCGCATTCGCTGTATTGCGCGGTGATCGTCAAGCAGGTGGATGCCAGGACGCGCAGCAAGACCAGCATCAACGAGCTGCTGCGCGGTCTGGCCGATTGAGTACCGCACACGCGCCCGTCGGCACCTTGCTGTCGCGTCCAGCCAGTGGCTGGATACGATGGGGCATCCCGGCGCTGTGGCTGAGCTGGGTGGCTGTCTACGTGGCGGGCTCGCTGGCGCGCGACGGCGTCCCACAGCAGCTGGATGTGCTGCGCTGGCTGGCGCCTGTCGCGATGCTAGGGCTGACCGTGCGGCATATCGTGTTGTGCAGGCGATGGGCGCAGGTGCGCGATGCCGGCGATGTGCTGGAGATCGTGCAGCAGGGCCGGTCGCAGCGTGTGGACCTGGCGCAGTTGCGTGCAGTCGATCCGGCCTGGCTGGTTCCACCGGTGCGGCTGGCGTTGAAATTCCACGGTGAGCGCGCACGGGTGGTGTTCCTGCCTGCGCGCGGGCAAGACCCCACCGCGTTGGCCACCACCCTGCTGGCGCGTGCAGGCGCGCACCAGGCAGTTGAAGAGAGCACGACATGACCACGTTGTATGGATTGAAGAACTGCGACACCTGCAAGAAGGCCACCAAGTGGCTGGACCGCTTCGGTGTCGCTTACACGTTCGTGGATTACCGCGACAACAAGCCGTCGCCGGAGACACTGCTGGAGTGGGCCGGCAAGGCGGGCGGATTCGATGCCTTGATCAACAAGTCGTCCACCACCTGGCGGCAGCTGCCCGACAACAAGAAGGCGCCCGGCTCGGAGGCGGAGTGGAAGCTGTTATTGCGCGAGTATCCGCAACTGATCCGCCGGCCGGTAGTGGTGACCGATGACGGTGCGTTGACGCAGGGCTTTTCCGATAACGGCTTCAAGAAAGCGTTTGGTGTGGGCTGAGCAGCTGCAGTCGCGACGGTGCCGGCAATGCCGCCGCAGCGGTGGCTGGTGCGGTGGCGATAGACGGCCATGCTGGGTGCAGTTTGGACCGCCGTACCACGACGCGCCGCGAGCGGTGATCAACGCGCGCGGCGCGGACCTGATCAGTGCGCTTGCTCTACGCTGTCCATGATCCATCCACGCCGCTGGTGCGGCCTCGCTATGGTGATGTTTCGATGAGTGATGTGCTGGATCTGACCCGTGATTTGATTGCACGCGCCTCGGTGACCCCGGTGGATGCCGGCTGCCAGGCCGTGATCGCGCAGCGCCTGGCCGCTGCCGGATTCGCCTGCGAGCACCTGCGCTTGGGCGAGGTCGACAATCTGTGGGCCACGCACGGGAGCGGCGCGCCGGTGCTGGTACTGCTTGGGCATACCGATGTGGTACCGCCTGGCCCGCGCGAGGTGTGGACCAGCGATCCGTTCGATCCGCAGATCCGCGATGGCGTGCTGTACGGGCGTGGTGCCGCCGACATGAAAGGCAGCGTGGCTGCGTTCGTGATCGCCGCCGAGCAGTTTGTCGCCGCCCATGCGGAGCACCCCGGTACGTTGGCGGTGTTGTTGACCTCCGACGAGGAAGGCGATGCCATCGATGGCGTGCGGCGTGTGGCCGATTTGTTCCGCGAACGTGGGCAAGCGATCGATTGGTGCATCACCGGCGAGCCATCGTCCACCGAGCGGCTGGGCGACCTGCTGCGGGTTGGACGCCGCGGCAGCCTGTCCGGCACGCTGACCGTCAACGGCGTGCAAGGGCATGTGGCGTATCCGCACAAGGCGCGCAACCCGATCCATCTGGCAGCGCCCGCGTTGGCCGAATTGGTCGCACGGCGCTGGGACGACGGCTTCGAAAGTTTCCCGCCCACCAGCCTGCAGATTTCCAACATCCATGCCGGCACCGGCGCCAATAACGTGATCCCCGGTGAGCTGCAGGTGGCCTTCAATCTGCGTTACACCCCGCAGTGGGATGCGCCGCGTCTGGAGGCAGAAATCACCGCAGTGCTGGATCGCCATGCGCTGGATTACAGCGTGCGCTGGCACCGCAGCGGCGAGCCGTTCTACACGCCCGAGGGGCGCCTGCGCAGCGTTGCGCGCGAAGTGTTGGGCCAGTTCGCCGGCGCACCGCCGGAAGAGAGCACCGGAGGCGGCACCTCCGATGCGCGCTTCATCGCGCCGCTGGGTGCGCAATGCATCGAGGTCGGCCCGGTCAACGCGTCGATCCACCAGGTCGACGAGCATGTGCGCGTGGCCGATCTGGAGGCGCTGCCGTCGCTGTACCGCACGCTTGTCGAACGCTTGTTGATCGGTTGAGCAAGCGCTGCGTCGCCGTCGTTGCCGCTGAAACAGTTGCGCCAGCGAAAACGAACGGTTAGCGTCGCCTGCATGGTCATCCGCCTCGCCAAGCTTAATAACGCCAACCGCAACACGCTGCGCGCGAATAATCGTGCGCGGCCGACGCGGGTCTGCGACTAGGCGAAGTACACCCAAACGCCCAGGAATCAGAAAACCCGCATCGGCCGATGCGGGTTTTTTTTTGGGCGTCACGTCCAAGCAGCATGCTCGTCCACCGGCCATCCATCCCCGCAGTTTCATCAGGAGTGTTTCCATGTGTTCCATCTTCGGCATTTTCGGCCTGCAACCCGGCGACGATCTGCAGGCCCTGCGCCGGCAGGCGCTGGAATGTTCGCAGCGGCAGCGGCATCGCGGTCCGGACTGGAGCGGCGTGTATGTCGACACCGGCGCGATCCTGGTGCACGAGCGGCTGGCCATCGTCGACCCGGCCGGCGGCTCGCAGCCCTTACTCTCGGAAGATGGGCAGCTGGCCTTGGCGGTGAATGGCGAAATCTATAACCATCGCGAACTCAAGCAGGAGCTGCAGCAGCCGTACGCCTTCCAGACCGGCTCCGATTGCGAGGTGATCAACGCGTTGTATCGCGAAGATGCGCCGGCCTCGTATCTCAACCGCCTCAACGGGATTTTTGCGTTCGCACTGTGGGACAAGGCGGCCGGGCGCGTGATCATCGCGCGCGACCCGATCGGCGTGGTGCCGCTGTACTGGGGGCATGATCGCGAAGGCCGCCTGCGCGTGGCTTCCGAGCTGAAATCGCTGGTGGACGATTGCGCCGATGCCGCACAGTTTCCGCCGGGCCATTGGTACGACAGCGCCACCGGCGCATTGAGCCGCTACTACGAACGCGCCTGGCGCGAATACGGCGAAGTGGAAGGCGTGCAGGTGCAACTGCAGGAATTGCGCGAAGCCTTCGAGCGTGCGGTGCATCGTCAGTTGATGACCGACGTGCCGTACGGCGTGTTGCTCTCGGGCGGTCTGGATTCGTCGTTGGTCGCAGCCGTCGCCGCGCGTTATGCACGGCATCGCATCGAAGAAAACGACACCACCGAAGCGTGGTGGCCGCGCCTGCATTCGTTCGCGATCGGCTTGAAAGGCTCGCCCGATCTTGCCGCTGCGGAAGTCGCCGCCGCAGCGCTGGGCACCGTGCACCACGGGTTCGAATACACCTTCGAAGAGGGCCTGGACGCGTTGCCGGAAGTGATCCGTCACATCGAGACCTACGACGTGACCACCATTCGCGCGTCAACGCCGATGTTTTTGCTGGCACGGCGCATCAAGGCGATGGGCGTCAAGATGGTGCTGTCGGGCGAAGGCAGCGACGAAATCTTTGGCGGCTATCTGTACTTCCACAAGGCACCGAACGCGCGCGAATTCCATGAGGAGTTGGTACGCAAGCTGGATGCACTCAACAACTTCGATTGCCTGCGCGCCAACAAGTCGATGATGGCCTGGGGCGTGGAGCCGCGCGTGCCGTTCCTGGACCGCGAGTTCCTGGATGTGGCCATGCGCATGGATGCCAGTTTCAAGATGATCGACAAGACCAGCACCGGCGCCACGCGTATGGAAAAGGGCGTGCTGCGCGAAGCGTTCGCCGGCTACCTGCCCGAATCGATCCTGTGGCGGCAGAAAGAGCAGTTCAGCGATGGCGTGGGCTACGGCTGGATCGATGGGCTCAAGGCGCATGCCGCCGCGCATGTGAGCGACCGCGAGCTGGCCGCGGCCGACCGGCGTTTTCCGGTCAATCCGCCGCAGACCAAGGAAGCGTATTTCTATCGCAGCCTGTTCGAGCAGTTTTTCCCGAGCCAGGCGGCGGCAGAAACCGTGCCCGGCGGCAAGTCGATTGCGTGCTCGTCGCCGACCGCGATTGCCTGGGATGCGAGCTTTGCCGCGATGGCCGACCCGTCGGGCCGTGCGATCGCCGGCGTGCACGAACAGGCACTGGCCTCGTAAGGCGCGTTGCAACTGCAGCGGCCGGCATGCGCCAACGCGCTGCCGGCCGCTCTGTAGTGCACGTGTTTATTGCTCGTGGCGCACGCAATAGCCGTAGCGCTGCGGCTCGATATCCACACCGGCCACATCGGCCTGGTTGTTGCGCCACAGGTTGGGCTTGAAGTCGGCCGCGGTGCAGTTGGCGGCACGGTCCACACCGATGGTGTAGGTGAACGGCGTATTGGAGAAGCGGTTGTTCTCGAACACGTTGTCCTGACTCATGCTGTTGTCCCAGCACAGGATTTCCGGCGTGCGATAGCGGATGGCGCAGGCCAGGAACACGCCGGCCACCTTGTTGCCATCGAACACGTTGTTGCTGAAGCGGTTGCGCCGCGCATCGGACAGATAGATGCCCTGGCTGCCGTTACGCTCGAAGCGGTTGTTGCGGATCTCGCTGTCTTCCAGATGTTCGGTGGTCAACCCGGCCGCCACGTTGTCGTGGATGTAGTTGTTGACCATGGTGACCTTGGCGGTGCGGTTGAACGACACGCCGTCCCAGATCGCGCCGGACACATCGTTGTTTTCGATGGTGATCTCGCGCGTGTCGTATTCGCTCAACAGGCAGGCGCTACGGCACTTGTTGACCTGCAGCCCAGCCAGGCGAATGCCTTGGCCGGAGCGCACCACCACCGCGCTGTTGCTCAGGTACGGGCGCTCGGGCATGAATTCCTTGTCGCCGGTGCTGGCAACGATCTGCATGTCTTCGATGCTGACATTGCGGATCACGCCGGTCGGCTGCTGGTTTTCGTAGTCTCCCACCACCAGTGCCGGTTGCTGCACGCCATCGGCCATACGCACTACCGTGCTTGGGCCTTTGCCGCGCAAGGTCAGGTTGCCGCGGTGGATCGAGACCAGCCCACTGAGCGGAAATTCGCCTTTTTCAAGGCACAACACCGACGGCGTATCGCCTTGCGGCAGTTTGTCGATGGCCTTTTGCAGATCCTGCCCCGGCTTGACCTTGGCGGTGCAGCTGGCAACAGGCGCGTCGGGTGGGCCGGATTTAGCCGGTGGTGCGGCCGAGCAGGCGGCTGCAAACACCAGGGGCAACAGGGCGGAAACGGAGCGGGCAAGCTGAGGCATGCGGATTCCGGTCAGTGAAGGGAGGGGGGCGATCGGTGCGGAGAGATCTCCAGATCGCGACGGCCTCTAGTGTGTCGCACCGAACGTTAAGTTCCAGCCCATGACGGCCTGCGCGATTCGGCGCAGGTTCATTGCGTGGCGATCGAGCGCAGTGCAACTGTGCTTCAACGCGCAGTTGCGGTGGCGGCGAGTGCGTGCTGCATGGACGCAATCGTGATCGTGATGGCAATGCTTGCCGGAGGGCGACGCCGGCGTTGCAAGCGTCGCGTGCTGCAGATGTTTGAGCGACGAGTCGCCGTGCTCAGAAGGTATAGGCCAACTGCGCATAGATGCGTCGCGGCTCGCCCGGAAAGTGCCCGCCACGCGCATTGAAGCCGCTCATCGCGTACACCTTGTCGAACAGATTCTTGACGTTGATCTGCAGCTTCCATGCGTCCCATTGCGTCTGCCAGCTGATGTCGTAGATGGCGTACGGCTTCACGCGCTGGCCGTCCAGGCTGACGCGCTCGCCCACGTAGTCGGCGCCGAAGGCCACCGCCGAGCGCCAGGCCGGCAAGTCGTAGCGGGTCCACAGCCCGAGCGTGTTGCGCGGTGCGTTGGCGAAGCGATCGCCCGATGCATTGGTGATGCCGTCGCTACCGGCATCGAGCACGCGCGCATCGTTGTAGGCGTAGGTCAGGTTGAGCACCCAGCGCTGGGTCAGATCGGCCAGCAGGTCGACCTCCAGCCCTTCGCTGCGCACCAGGCCCAGCGCAGATAGTTGGTTGACGCCATCGACGACGCTGCCATTGGCCTGCACGATGTTGCTGCGCTCGATGCGATACAGCGCGGTGTTGAGCGTCAGGCCGCCATCGTTGAGCGCGGTCTTCAGGCCAAGCTCCCATTGCTTGCTGCGCTCCGGGTCGAACGGCCCGCCGACGCTCGCATCCTGATTTGCCGCGTCCTGCGGCACAAACCCGCTGGCGTAACTCGCATAGGCATTGACGCCATCGCGCAGCACGAAGGTGCTGCCCACGCGCCAGCTGAGGTCGTTGCCGGTGATGCGCGAGCCATCCAGCAGGTTGTCGTCCTTGAAGCCATCCCAGCGCAGTCCGGCCATCGCATACCAGCGTGGCGTCAGCGTCAGTTCGTCCTGCAGATACGCGCCGTAGCGCAGGCTGCGCGTGCTGGTGGCACGCCATGGCAGCGTGTCCAGACCGTAATCGTAAAAGCCGCTGCGCCCGTAGACCGGGTTGAACAAGTCGATGCCCGGCACCGGCCCGCGCACGCGTCCGCTATCTGCGGTATTGGCCGTTTGCGCGCGGAAATCGGCGTCCAGGCGATAGTAATCGGCGCCCATCAGCAGCTTGTGTGCGATGGCACTGGTGCTGGTGCGGAACACCGCATTGACGTTGCTGGAAATGGCATCGTTGTCGCGGTACTGGTTGCGCAACTGCCGCGTCATCCATTCGGCCGTGCCGTCGCGATCGCGGTCGATCAAGCCCATCGGCTCGTGATAGATCTGGTGCTCATCGTTTTTGAACCAGCGCAGCGCCATGTCCACATCCCACGCGCTGGAAGGTGCAAACCGATATTGCGCGAACGCGACCTTGGCGCGCATGTCGAGAAAATCGGTGGGCTCGTTGTGGTTCCAGCGACGGTCGGTGAGGAAGTTGCCGTCGTCATCGACCGGCACGCCGCGCAGGCGATTGCCGCCCAGGTTCTGGGTGATGTCGGTGTATTGCAGGGTGAGCTCGCCGGTGTCGCCGACATCGAAGGCCACCGAGGCATCGCCGATCTGGCTCTGGCTATCGGTGTTCCAGCGAAAGCCATCCTCGCCATCGGCATAGGCGCCGATGCGATAGCGGATGCGGCCGTCTTCGCGCGCCGGGCCGGTGGCTTCGAACGACGCCGCGCCGAACGATTGATTGCCCAGCTGCAGCTCCACGCGCCGCTGCGTCTGGTGCGCAGGCTTGCGGGTGACGTAGTTGATGACGCCGCCGGGTTCGCCGCCGCCATACAACGCACCCGCCGGGCCCTTGAGCACTTCCACGCGTTCGATGTTGAACAGCTGCGGCACCGAGAAGCCTGCATACGGATCGCCACGCAGACCGTCATACAGCACGTTTTCCTGGCGGAACCCGCGCAAGGTGACGCCCGCGTAGCTGAAGAAGCTGATGCCGCTGATGCTGCGATACAGATCGGTGATCTGGCGCGCGGCCTGGTCGTCGATCAACTCGCGCGGTAGCACCTGTACCGATTGCGGCACCAGCGACAGCGGCGTATCGGTGCGCGTGGCGACCGCTGCATCGTCGGATTTGTACAGCGTCTGCGCACGGCCGACCACGTTGATGCCATCGAGTTCGGTGACCGCAGGCGGGCTGCTGGTGTGCTGAGCGAAAGCGGATGGCGAGGGCAGGGCGAGCGCAGCGGTCAGCGCGGTGACAAGAAGCGTGGGGCGCATTGGTCGTTAATGATAATGGTTATCAAGTGCATCTTATCATGCTGTGCTCGCTTGATGACATGCCCCGCCAGCCATGCGGATGCCTGGACGCTAAACGTGCAGATGTGCAAGGTGCAGCATCCAAAACGCCAAACGCCAAACGCCAAACGCAACTCATAAGCGTGGCTGACAAAACGTATCGAGCAGTCGTCAGGTGGGTGCCGCGGAGTAAGCGGAGCGTATGCGTGGTCCATACCGCATCGAGCACCGGCCGCGCGCGCCTCGTGGCTGCACAGTCTTTTTGTTAGCTGCTCTACATGCAGACGTCAGAAGTGCAGCGCTCTCCTGCCTCCGATGGGAGAGGGTGCCCGAAGGGCGGATGAGGGGACGTACGAAACCTCGTGGTGTCTGTCATGCACAAGCCGCTTGAAACAAGCCGAGCATGCGTCGCATCGCACACCATCGGTCGCATGGCGTGCGCACGTACCCTCACCCCAACCCCTCTCCCGCAGGAGAGGGGCGACTGCGGCTCGGCCATTTCTTCGGTTGCGTCGAGACCGGTATCCGACAGATCGGACAACGCCAGCGCGCTTACTGCGGTTGCAAACGCAGCGTGTGGGTTGTGGTGGTCGGCAGGAATGGCGTGGGGCGGCCATGCACCCAATCGTCGTGGCCCGCCCCCCAAAACGGCGACAGCGGATGTCCGCTCTGACCGCCGGGCATGTGCACGATGCCGTCCTGTTCGTGGCCGGGCGACACCACCATGCGTTCGGAGGCGCCAAAGGCCGGGCCCTGGACGCGCGGCATGTCGCGGTCGCCTGGGAGTTGGTCAGCCGGCATGCATAGCCAGCGCGCGGCCAACGCCGGCAGCGCGCGAGCGATCGGGTGGCAGATGGCGGCGGTATTGCGCTCTCCCCAGGTGCGCTTGTCGAGTGGCTGGCCTGGGGCGGCCTGCGCCATCAACTCCGCCTGCGCATTGCGTGCAGCATCGCTCAGCAATTGGTCCCAACTCGCAAAGGCAGGTGGCAGCAGGTTGGCGGGGCGCTGCTGCAAGATCGGCCAGACGATACCTTCCAGCTGTGCGCGGCGCGGCGTCAGGAACCGCTCGCCCAATGCGGCTTGGGCCGGTGCCAGCAGACCGGCTTCTACCGCATCGATGGTCTTGCTGCGGAAATCGCGCACGATGCGGTAGCTGGCCGACGTGGTGGATGCATGGCCGTCCCACTGGCGCGTTGCCTGTTCGATCTGCTGCAACGCTGGGTCCTTGCTGTGCTCGACCACGCCGCGCAACAGCTGCCACCACCGCGTCAGCAACAACGCGCGATCGTCAAGCTGGATCGCCAGCAGATCGCGCTCGCTAAAGCGCTGTTTTGCGAACAAGTCGTCGCGGATCTGTTGCGCACGCGCGCCGAGGTCGTAGCCGGCGTTGCCAAGCGTGGCCAGTTGTTGCGTGTCGACCACGCGGCTATTGGCTGTCCATAGCCGATGCGAGGGCGGGTCGATCAATGCCGGCGCCGCATCGCTGCGTACCGGCCATGGCATGCAGGTGGGCGGCGGTGTGCCGGCCGGCGCAGGAGGTGTGGGCAAGGTCGGCTGCGCTGCAGAGGTCGCAAGCTCGGCAATGCCGGTCGGGCTGCATCCAGCGTTGCGTGCAGGACGTGCGCCGATCAGGCGCCAGGCGATGCGCCCGCTGCGGTCGGCCAGCAACAGGTTCTGTGCCGGAATGCCCGAGCGGTCGGCCACTTCAAATGCGCTCTGCAGGTCGCGTGCGCTGCTCATCTGTGCGAAGTCCAGACGAATCGCGCCGGGCAGCTGCGCGGCCCAGCGCAGCGCCAGCAGGCTGCCATCCGGGTTTTCATGCAGGATCGGCCCCCACGCCGCTTCGCGTACGTCCAGACGCACCGGCGCCGCGCCCGCCACACGAATCGTTTCGACATGCGTGGTCAGGGCTTGCGGATGCTCGGGCGTGGCGGCGGGAATCCGCGCAAAGTCGGCGGTGTCGATATAGCTGTTGGTGAACGCCCAGGCCACATGGCCATTGCTGCCGACCACCACCGCGGGCAGGCCGGGCAGGGTGAAGCCGGTGACGTCCACCTTGCCGTCCGGCGCCGCGGTGTCGGGATAGCGCAGCCGCGCGCGGAACCAGATGTTGGGCGCGCGCAGGCTCAGATGCATGTCGTCGGCGACGATGGCGCGGCCGTCGGCAGTGAGGCTGCCATCCACCGCAAAATTATTGCTGCCCGGGGTGGGGTGCTCGGCAGGCGGTGTAGCGGGCGGATGCGGCAAGCGACGCAGATCCAGCGCAACCGCATCGGGTAACACGGCATCGCCGTGCGCGGCGCCGAACAGCGGCGCGTCCCAGCTGGAGCCTTGATGATCGAGCAGCGCCGCCAGGGCGGGCGGCACCACGGCGCGGATGCGCGCGGCAGCCAGTTCGGTCTGATTGTCGCTGTCCTGCAGGTCGGCATACATCGCAAGGCCAGTGAGGATGGAGTCGTCCAACGTCCAGGCGCGCGGGGTCTGGCGCAGCAGCAGATATGGCCACGGCCGCACCGGCAGCGCGGCCAGACCTGCATTCACGCCGTCGGTGTAGGCCTGCAGAGCCGCGCGCTGGCTGCCGGCGGCGATGTCCAGGTTGGCATGCACGCGTGCGCGCAGCCGATGCACGCGGTTGCGCTTGTCCAGATCCACCGCCTTGGGACCGAACAGTTCGGACAATTCGCCGGCAGGCGCGCGGCGCATCAGGTCCATTTCGAAATAGCGCTCCTGCGCATGCACGTAGCCGAGTGCGCGCATCGCATCGGCCTGGCTGGCCGCGTCGATGGTGACCACGCCGTTGTGGTCGCGCTGCACGCTGACGGCGGCGGCCAGGCCGGTCAAGGGCGTGTCGCCATCCAGCTGCGCCAGGCTGCCGCGCAGCAGCAGATACAGCGTCAGGCCGGCGGCGAGCACCAGCACCACAGTTGCCAACATCAGCCGGGTCAGCCATTTGCGCATCGTCTGTTCCTTGGAGCGTGGTTCATGGGTAGCCGACAGACCTGGGCCGGCAGTGGGGCGGGAGCAGCAGCACTGGCGCATCAAATGCATGCCGGCCGATACCACCCGTTTGCCGCTGCGCTGTGGTGGTGTGGGTCGTCTCAGTGTGGCCGCAGATCATTACCGCGAGCGGTCTTGCCGCAAGCGCAACTGAAAGTGATTCCGATTAGATCATTGCCCGCCGGCTTAGTGCACCATGCGCGCATTGCGTTGCTGGAGCACACCATGAAAGGCCATCCCGAAGTCGTCGACTACCTCAAGCAGCTGCTACGCGGCGAACTGGCGGCACGCGACCAGTATTTCCTGCACTCGCGCCGCTACGAGGATCAGGGCCTGATGGCGCTGTACGAGCGCATCAATCACGAGATGCAGGAAGAAACCGAGCACGCCGACGCATTGCTGCGTCGTATCCTGTTCCTGGAAGGCGACCCGGATATGCGTCCGGCCGAGTTTGCGCCAGGCAAGACCGTGGTCGAGATGCTCGAGCGCGATTTGGTGGTGGAATACGAAGTGCGCGCGGCGCTCGCTGCCGGCATGAAGCTGTGCGAAGAGCACGGCGATTACGTCAGCCGCGACATGCTGCTCAAGCAGCTGCAGGACACCGAAGAAGACCATGCCTGGTGGCTGGAGCAGCAGCTCGGCCTGATCAAGCGGATCGGTCTGGAGCTGTACCAGACCTCGAAGATCGACAAGGGCCACGTGGCCGGTTGATTGCGGGATCGCTG
Source organism: Xanthomonas sp. NCPPB 4467 (assembly GCF_041475665.2). Lineage (NCBI taxonomy): Bacteria > Pseudomonadati > Pseudomonadota > Gammaproteobacteria > Lysobacterales > Lysobacteraceae > Xanthomonas > Xanthomonas sp. NCPPB 4467. Next base: position 1,992,453 of record NZ_CM191260.1, read on the forward strand.
CTGACCGTTGTGCGGTGCAAAGCCGCGCGGCGGTGGCGGAGGTGGCCTCGGCATATGGGCCAGCGCGATAGACGGCCCACGCATCGATTGCGCCAGATCGGCTCTGCTGATCTCATCGCTCTACCGCTGGTCGAGCTGAGATAGATCACCGGCGTGGTGCCGACGTTTTCGTCAAGGCCGTCCAGACGTCGAGAGTGGCGTTGCAGACCTTGTCTCGACGTTGCCTGCGGTCAGCCGCGATGTAGCCGACACCGGCGGTGAGGCCGGGTGTCAGCTGCGTTGCAGGCGATATACCGCGGTAGCTAGCGCGGTGACGCCATCTGCACGGAAGCGCGGTTCCTGCTCCAGGATGTCGCGCTGTTCCAACTGCTGCACCTGCCACTGTGCTTGAAACAGCGCCTGTACCTCGGCCGCATCCACTGCAAAGGGTGGGCCTGCCTTTTCGGCTTGCGGATAATCCAGCGTGATCAGCAGCCCGCGACACATGGCAGGCAAGCGCGCGTAGGTGGTTTGCAGATACCGCCGGCGCAGATCCGCCGGCAAGGCCACCAGCGCAGCACGGTCGTAGACCGCCGTGCAATCGGCCAATACGCTTGCGTCCAGCGCAAAGGCGTCGCCGCAGATGATTTCGATGGGCCCGGCGACGAAATGTTCGCCAGCGCTGCTGGTGTGGCGCTGCGGTTGCAGGTTGGCCTCATCGAAGAACTGCGTCACGGCCAGCGGCGAGAGCTCCACGCCCAGGACACGATGGCCTTGCGCAGCCAGCCAATGCATGTCCAGCGTCTTGCCACAGAGCGGCACCAACACGCATGCAGCGCGTGGCAACTGCAGTGCGGGCCAGTGCTTTTGCAGCAGCGGCATCACCTCATCCTGATGAAAGCCGGTCTGCCGGTCCTGCCAGCGTTGTAGCCAGAAATTTGTGTCCATGGTCTCGTCGTGTTGGTGCAACGCAGTGCGGCATCGCGCTTACGAAAAAAATCGCGCCTGTGTGCGCAGCGCGGCAGGCCTGCTCAGTGTTGCGGATGATCGAGTGCGTTTTGCAGCCAAGCGCATCAATCAAATCGCTGCCTGCGTGGTTGCATGCCACGAAGATGGCTCATCGAAACATGTCCGGTGCTTTAGAGCGGCTAACAAAACGTAGCCAGCAGTTGTCAGGTGGGTGTGGACGGCGCGCAGGAACCGGAGTGTATGCGTGGTCCCTGCCGCACCGAGCACCGGCCTCCTGGCGGTGAGTACAGTCGTTTTGTTCGCTGCTCTTGGCAGAGACGCTACAGCAATTGCTCAAATCAGGTCGCGTGCCATGGACGGACGTGACTGCATGATTCAACTGGCTTGCAGACGCGCAATGAGCAGCAGTCCTTCTGCATCCGCAGACGCCTGATCGTAATGAACCAGGCCAGCAAAATCCGTATCGACCATGATGCCGTTGCCAAGATAGCTCCAGCTCTCGTGTCCCGGAAGATAATCGGCCATATCCATGCAGGCAACGACTTTCCCGCGATATTGCGAGTCGATCTCGATGAGATCACCGGCTTTTGATTCTTGGCCATCCGCGTACAGCATTGAACCTCCCAGCCAATGCGCCGCAGCGCGGTGCGTTGGTGATTCATTGCAATGGAAAATCCCGTCCTTCCACCTTCTGCCGCCGCCTCGGTAAATCGAGGTGGCGGAGATGCCAGCCACGCCGCCGCGCGCCGATTGGATGACAGGCCGTTACTGCACTGCCAGTCCATCCACCTTCTGCCGCGCCTCAGTAAACCGCGGAGGCGGCAATGCCAACCGCGCCGCCGTGCATCACCGCGATGACAGACCGTTACTGCACTTCCAGTCCATCCACCTTCTGCCACCCGCGCGGCAACAACGAGCCACGACTCGCACGTGTGCCCACATACGTGTCCAGATCCTTGAACGACAGGCTCATGGTGCGCGCGCCGCTGCGGACCAGCAGGGTGTTGCCCGGTGCCACCGCGACCACCGCCACCACGCGCTCGGTGCCGAGTTTGGCCTTGGGGATCTCGATGATCTTGTTGCCTTTGCCCTTGTCCAGCTCGGGCACGTCGGTGGCCGGCACCGCCAGCAGGTTGCCGGCGCTGGTGACGGCGACGATGCGGTCGGTCTGCGGGTTGCTCACATGCGCCGGGCTCAGCACATGCGAGCCGGTGGTCAGGTTGAGCATCGCCTTGCCGGCCTTGTTGCGGCCGGTGAGGTTTTCGAAACGGGTCACGAAACCGTAGCCGTGCGAGGACGCCAGCACGAAGCGGGTGGCGTTGTCGGCACTGGCCATGACCTGGAACGACGCGCCCGAGGCCGGCGAAAAACGCCCGGTCAGCGGTTCGCCGTTGCCGCGCGCCGAGGGCAGCGTGTGCACGGCAGTGGAATAGGCGCGGCCATCCGAATCCAGAAACGCCACTTGATGGGTACTGCGGCTGCGCACTGCGGCCAGCAGGCTGTCGCCGTCGCGATACGACATGCCGGCCGGATCGACCTCGTGACCCTTGGCTGCGCGCACCCAGCCCTTTTCCGACAGCACCACCGTCATCGGTTCGCTGGCGACCATCTCGGTTTCGTCGATCGCCTGCGCGGCGCCACGCTGCACCAGCGGCGAGCGACGTGCGTCGCCGAACTTCTTGGCGTCGGCGGTGAGCTCGTCCTTGATCAGCTTCTTCAGCTTGGTCTTGCTTTCCAGGATGGCCATCAACTGCGCGCGTTCCTTGGCCAGCGCTTCCTGCTCGCCGCGGATCTTCATTTCTTCCAGGCGCGCCAACTGACGCAGCTTGGTTTCCAGGATGTATTCGGCCTGTTCCTCGCTGAGCGCGAAACGTGCGATCAACACCGGCTTGGGTTCGTCTTCGCTGCGGACGATGCGGATCACTTCGTCCAGATTGAGGAAAGCGATCAACAAGCCTTCCAACAGGTGCAGGCGACGCTCGACCTTTTGCAGGCGATGGTTGAGGCGCCGGGTGACGGTATCGCTGCGGAAGGTCAGCCACTCGGTCAGCAGCTGGCGCAGATTCTTCACCTGCGGCCGGCCGTCCAGACCGATCACATTGAGATTGACGCGGTAGCTGCGTTCCAGATCGGTGGTGACGAACAAGTGGCCCATCAATTGCTCGGCATCCACGCGGTTGGAGCGCGGCACCAGCACCACCCGCACCGGGCTGGTGTGGTCGGACTCGTCGCGGATATCTTCCAGCCACGGCAGCTTCTTGGCGCGCATCTGCTGGGCGATCTGTTCGATCACCTTGGACGGCGATACCTGATACGGCAGCGCATCGATGACGATGTTGGCGTGTTCTTTTTTATACGTGGCACGTGCGCGCACGCTGCCATGGCCGGTCTCGTAGATGTTGCGCAGGTCGGCAGCCGGGGTAATGATTTCCGCAGTGGTCGGGTAGTCCGGGCCCGGCACGTGCTCGCACAGGTCGGCGACCGTGGCATCGGGGTTGTCGAGCAGGCGCAGCAGCGCGCTGACGATCTCGTTGAGGTTGTGCGGCGGTACGTCGGTGGCCATGCCGACGGCAATGCCGGTGGTGCCGTTGAGCAGCAGGTGCGGCAGGCGCGCCGGCAACCAGGTCGGTTCTTCCAGGGTGCCGTCGAAGTTGGCCGCCCAGTCGGTGGTGCCCTGGCTGATTTCGCCCAGCAACACTTCAGCGATCGGGGTCAGCTTGGACTCGGTATAGCGCATCGCCGCGAACGACTTGGGATCGTCGGTGGAACCGAAGTTGCCCTGGCCTTCGATCAGCGGGTAGCGGTACGAGAACGGCTGCGCCATCAGCACCAGCGCTTCGTAGCACGCGCTATCGCCGTGCGGATGGTACTTACCGATGACATCGCCCACGGTGCGCGCGGACTTCTTCGGCTTGGCGGCCGCGTTCAGGCCGAGCTCGCTCATGGCGAAGATGATGCGGCGCTGCACCGGCTTCAGGCCGTCGCCCAGGAACGGCAGGGCGCGGTCGAGCACCACGTACATCGAATAATCGAGATAGGCGCGTTCGGCGTACTCGCGCAGCGGCAGCTGTTCGAAGCCGTGGAAGGTGGGGCGGGTCAGATCGGTCATGTAAAGCCAGGTCCTGCGAAAGAAGAGCCCGCACCAGAGCGCGGACTCGAAGAGCGCCGATTATCCGGATGCGGCGAGGGATGCCAAGCCGCGCGCGTGGCCGGCAGCCAGATAACGGGTGGGCGGAGCGCCGAAATGGCGGTGAAACACACTGACGAAGGCACTGGGGCTGCTGTAGCCGAGCTGGTCGGCCACCTGCGCCACCGCGCTGCCCTGGCTGAGCCGGCGCAGGCCTTCGGCCAGCCGGGCCTGCTGCCGCCATTGCGCAAAACTCAACCCGGTCTCGTCGCGAAAATGCCGGCTCAGGCTGCGCGGCGACAGCCCGCCCCAATCGGCCCAGGCATCGAGCGCGCGCGGGTCGGCGGGGGTGGCGAGCAATTGCCGGGCAATCCGCAGCAGGCGGCGGTCGGCCGGCATCGGCAGGTGCAGGTGGTCGATCTGGACCTGGCATAGCTCGTCCAGCAGCACCGCGGCCAGCCGTTGCTGGGCGGTATCCAGCGGCTGATCCAGCGGCCAGCTGGCGGCGCGCATGATTGCTTCGCGGGCCAGCCCGGTCAGCCGGATCACCCCGCCTTGCGCGGGCAGGGCGGCGCAGGCATCCGGCCGCACCACCACGCCCCAGCCGCGCATCGGACCGGCCAGCTCCACGGTGTGCTGCTGGCCGGGCGGCATCCAGCCGGCGCAGCCCGGCGGCAGCGACAGCGCGCCCTGTTCGGTATGCACGGTCAGCACGCCTTGCTCGACGACCATCAGCTGCCCGCGCACATGCGCATGCCATGCGGTTTCCGGTGCCCACACCGCGCGCAGGTCGGCCAGGAACGCGATCAGCACCGGGCCGTCGGCCCATTCGAAGCTGCCACGCACGCCGGGCGGCAGTGCATCCACCGTCGTTGGCGGGTTTTCGATAGTCATTGGCTTGATCGTATTACCAGGCCAGCCAAAGCGGCGCGTAAGGTGACAATCCTTGCTGACGGTTTAATCCCGGTTGAGATATTTGCGTTGACAAATATATTTTTCAGAACAAAATGTGTCGCATGAATTCAACGCCCACCGCTCCGCCGTCGTTCGGGTTGCTGTTGCGCCAGGTGCGCGACGCGCTGATGCGCCAGCTCGATGCCGAGATGAAGGGCGAGCTGCCCGACTTCGGTTTCAGCCACTACGTCGGTCTGAAGATCCTGGCAGTGCGTTCTCCCTGCACGGCCAACGAACTGGCGCAGGCGCTGGACCAGACGCCGAGCGCGGTAACCCGCCTGCTCGACAAGCTCGAGGCCTTGGGCGCAGTGCGGCGCGAGCCGCATGCCCAGGACCGGCGCGCGCTGCAGATCGTCATGACCGAGCAGGGTGTGGCGCTGTGGGAACGGCTGCGCTTGCGTGGCGAACGTGCGATCGAGCATGGCCTGCGCGACCTGGATGCCCCTGAGCGCGAGCAACTCACCTCCCTTCTTATCCGTGTCCGCGATGCACTCAACTCATGAACGCTGCTAGTTCCTTCATCCAGACGCTGCGCCCGCGCTCGATGCGCCTGGCGCGGCCGCTTGTTCTCACCGCATTGACGCTGGTGCTGGCGGCCTGCGCCAGCAGCCGTGGGCTGGCGCCGCAAGGCACCGTGCTCGACGCCAGCCAGCTGCATGCCGAGCGCACCCTGGCGCAAACCGGGCTGAGCCCGGCGGCATGGCCGGCCAGCGATTGGTGGCGCGCGCTGGGCGATGCGCAATTGAATGCGCTGATCGGCGAAGGCCTGCAGCACAGCCCCAGCCTCGACGCCGCCGACGCGCGCCTGCGCCAGGCACAGGCCCGTATCGGCACCGCGCAGGCCGATCGCGGCCCCAGCCTGTCGGTCTCCGGCGGCTACGCAGGCGTGCAGTTGCCGGAATCGGTGGCCGGCGAGGAACGCGGCGGACGCTTTGGCGGTAACGGTCAGCTGGTGGTGGATTTCCGCTACGGCGTGGACCTATGGGGCGGCAAGCGCGCCGCCTGGGAAGCGGCAGTGGACACCGCGCACGCGGCCGAGGTGGATGCGCAGGCAGCGCGCCTGAACCTGTCGGCGGCGATCGCCGAAGCTTATGCGCAGCTCGACTACGCCTGGCGTCTGCACGATGTGGCCGACGAAGAACTGGCGCGCTCGCGCAAGACCGTGGAGCTCACCCAGCAGCGCCGCAGTGCCGGCATCGACAGCGATCTGCAGCTGCGTCAGGCGCAGGCCCGGGTGCCGGCCGCGCAGCAGCAGGTGCAGTCGGCGCAGCAGCAGATCGACGAGGCGCGCAACGCGCTGGCGGCGTTGCTTGGCCAGGGCCCTGACCGCGGGCTGGACATCGCACGCCCGGTGCTGGGCGCGACCATTGCCGCGCAGCTGCCGAGCAACCTGCCGGCCGATCTGCTCGGCCGTCGCCCGGACGTAGTGGCTGCGCGCTGGCGCGTGGAGGCGGCCGACAAGGACATCGCCACGGCCAAGACGCGCTTCTATCCCAGCTTCAACATCATCGCCCTGGGCGGCGTGGTGAACCGCGATGTCGGCCAGTTGCTGGAAAACGCGTCGGTGTTCGGCGTGGTTGCGCCGGCATTGAGCCTGCCGATTTTCGACGGCGGCAAGCTGCGTGCCAGTCTGGCCGGCAGCGATGCCCAATACGACCTGGCGGTGGCCGACTACAACCAGAAGGTGATCGCGGCGCTGCGCGAAGTGGCCGACCAGGCCAACGCAGTACGTTCGCTGGAGCAACGCGCACGTGCGCAGGACGACGCCGTGCAGACCGCTGCTGCGGCATTCGATCTGGCGCAGCAGCGCTACCGCGCCGGTATCGGCGGCTATCTGGACGTGCTCAGCGTGCAGGAGCAATTGCTCGTCGCACGCCAGCGCATGGCCGGGCTGCAGTCGCAACAACTTTTGGCCTCGGTGAGGTTGCAGCGTGCGCTGGGCGGCGGATTCACGCCGGAGCCCGCACGCGACACCGCACACACCGCGCCCACTTCCGCACAACCGAATTCCTGAGACATCGACGATGAGCCAGACGACTCCAACTTCTTCCCAACCCGCGCCCGCCGCACCCAGCAAGCGCCGTGCGGCGCTGCGCATCGTGGCCATTGTGGTGATCCTGGCGATCATCGGCGTCGTGACCTGGTACGTCCTGGTCGGCCGCTGGTACGAGGACACCGACGACGCCTACGTGCAGGGTAACCAGGTGCAGATCACCCCGATGGTGGGCGGCACGGTGGTCAGCATTGGCGCCGAAGACGGCATGCGCGTCGAACGCGGCCAGCTGCTGGTGCAACTGGACCCGGCCGATACCGCAGTGGCGTTGCAGCAGGCCGAAGCCAATCTGGCCAAGACCGTGCGTCAGGTGCGCGGTCTGTACCGCAGCGTGGAAGGCGCGCAGGCCGAGTTGTCGGCACGCGAAGTCACCTTGCGCAGTGCCCGTGCCGACTTTGCGCGCCGCAAGAATCTGGCTGCCAGCGGCGCCATCTCCAACGAAGAACTGGCGCATGTCCGCGAAGAACTGGCTGCCGCCGAAGCGGCAGTGAGCGGCTCGCGCGAGAGCTTCGAGCGTAACCGTGCGTTGATCGACGACAGCGCGCTGTCCGATCAGCCGGATGTGCAGACGGCTGCAGCGCAGGTGCGTCAGGCCTATCTCAACCACGCGCGTACCGGTGTGGTGGCACCGGTGTCCGGCTATGTCGCACGCCGTTCGGCGCAGGTTGGCCAGCGCGTGCAGCCGGGTAGTGTGCTGATGGCGGTGGTGCCGCTGGAGCAGGTGTGGGTGGAAGCCAACTTCAAGGAAACCCAGCTCAAGCACATGCGCCTGGGCCAGGAAGTGGAGCTGCATTCGGATCTGTACGGCGGTGGCGTCGACTACACCGGTCGCATCGAGAGCCTGGGCCTGGGCACCGGCAGCGCGTTCTCGCTGTTGCCGGCGCAAAACGCCAGCGGCAACTGGATCAAGATCGTGCAGCGTGTGCCGGTGCGCATTGCGGTGGACAGCAAGCAACTGGCTGACAACCCGCTGCGCATTGGCTTGTCGATGAAGGTCGACGTCAATCTGCATGACCAGCAGGGCAGCGTGCTGCCGACCAAGCTGGCGACCGGCTCGGTGTTCTCCACCGATGTGTATGCGCAGCAGTTGCAGGCTGCCGACGCCGACATCCATCGCATCATCCAGGACAACCTGCCGTCGCAGGCTGCCAGCAAGGCGGGCTAAGCCACCATGTCTTCGCAAGCTCCCACCGCGTCCGGCGGCCCGGCGGCGCCGGCGCCCGCTGCCGGCTTTCGTCCGGCCAGCGTGGCGTTGTGCACCATGGGTCTGGCCATGGCCTCGTTCATGCAGGTGCTGGATACCACCATCGCCAACGTCTCGCTGCCGACCATCGCCGGTAATCTCGGCGCCAGTTCGCAGCAGGCCACCTGGGTCATCACCTCCTTCGCGGTGAGCACGGCGATCGCGTTGCCGCTGACCGGCTGGTTGAGCCGGCGGTTTGGCGAGACCAAGTTGTTCGTGTGGTCCACGTTGGCCTTCACCATCGCCTCGCTGCTGTGCGGGCTTGCCCAGAGCATGGGCATGCTGGTGGTCGCGCGCGCGCTGCAAGGATTTGTGGCCGGGCCGATGTATCCCATCACCCAGAGCTTGCTGGTGTCGATTTACCCGCGCGAAAAACGCGGGCAAGCGCTGGCGTTGCTCGCAATGATCACCGTGGTGGCGCCGATTGCCGGGCCGATCCTGGGCGGCTGGATTACCGACAACTACAGCTGGGAATGGATCTTTCTGATCAACGTGCCGCTGGGCATCATTGCCAGCAGTATTGTGGGCTCACAGTTGCGGCATCGCCCCGAACAGCTCGAAAAACCGCGCATGGATTACATCGGCCTGATCCTGTTGGTGGTCGGCGTGGGCGCGTTGCAGCTGGTGCTGGACCTGGGCAATGACGAAGACTGGTTCTCGTCCGACAAGATCGTGGTGCTGGCCTGTGTCGCTGCCGTGGCGCTGGTGGTGTTCGTGATCTGGGAACTCACCGACAAAGACCCCATCGTCGATCTCAAACTGTTTCGGCACCGCAATTTCCGCGCCGGCACCTTGGCGATGGTGGTGGCGTATGCGGCGTTCTTCAGCGTGAGTCTGCTGATCCCGCAGTGGCTGCAACGCGACATGGGCTACACCGCGATCTGGGCCGGCCTGGCCACCGCACCGATCGGCATCCTGCCGGTGTTGATGACGCCGTTCGTGGGCAAGTACGCATTGCGGTTCGATCTGCGCATGCTCGCCACCGTCGCCTTTATCTTTTTGTCGTTCACCAGCTTCCTGCGCTCCAACTTCAACCTGCAGGTGGACTTCAGCCACGTGGCCACCGTGCAATTGCTGATGGGCGTCGGCGTGGCGTTGTTCTTCATGCCGGTGCTGCAGATCCTGCTATCGGATCTGGACGGGCGCGAGATCGCGGCCGGCTCCGGCCTGGCTACGTTCCTGCGGACGTTGGGCGGCAGCTTCGCTGCATCGCTGACCACGTATCTGTGGGCGCGCCGCACGCAAGTGCACCACGCGCACATCACCGAACACATCTCGGTGTATACGCCCGGCATGCAGGAACAAGTGGCTGCGATGGGGCAGGGCGACCTGCAACGCGGCGCGGCCTCGCTCAACAACATGATCAACCACCAGGCCTCGCAGATGGGCTTCAACGACATCTTCTATCTGCTCGGCTGGACGTTCCTGGTTATCATCTTCTTCCTGTGGTTGGCCAAACCACCGTTCGGCGCGGGCGCCGGTGGCGCGGCGGCGGCTGGGGGGCACTGAGCGCACGGCAGGTTGTGCGGCTCGGCTAGACTGGCGCTGTTCACTCAGGAGCAGCGCCGATGGTCAGGTGTTGGGCAGGTAGGGCATTCACGGATGGAGCTTCGCCAGCCACGTCGCGATCATCGCCTCTGCCAGCGCGGCGACTACACCTGCCGCAGTGGTTTGTATGGTTGCTGCTGTGTCTTGCGGTGTGCTGTTGCTTTCCCGTCGCTGCCACGCCTGAGCCTCTTGCCGACCGCCTGACCCGGCAAATGCAGTTCAATCGGCAACGCTACGGCATCGTCGGCCAGGCGGTGGTTGTCGTGCACAACGGCAAGCGGGTGTTTCGCGGAGTCGACGGCGTTGCCGATCTGCAGACGCAGCAGCCGGTCACGGACGAGCAGATCTTTCCGGCGTTTTCGGTCGCCAAGCTGTTTGTCAGCACCTTGGTCATGCAGCTGGTCGAGGCAGGGCAGATCGACCTGGATCAGCCGGCCAGCCAGTATCTGCCTGCGTTACCCGAACCCTGGAGGCACATCACCGTTCGGCAGCTGCTCGATCACACCTCCGGTCTGCCGGAGTACTTCGAACCGTCGCAGATGCGTGGCGCGGACGATGCCAATGCGCGCTTTGCGTCCAGCGCGCAGGCGATGTTCGAGCGACTGGCCACACAGCCCTTGGCCGCCGTTCCCGGCAGCGAAACGCGCTATACCAACACCAATTACGTGGTGCTTGCGCAGCTACTGCAGGCCCACTACCGCAAGCCTTATCCACAGATCGCATCGGAGCGGATCATCGCCAAGCTGCATCTGACGCGCACATCAATTGGGCGCCCACTGCTGCCTGCGCACAGCGTGGCCAGCGCGTATCTCGGTACCGACGGCAAGCTGGAGCCGGAGCCCACTGTCGCCTGGCCGGAGTACGCGCTGGCGCATGGGCAGTTGTACACAAACGTCGACGATCTGAGCACGTTTCTGGAGGCGGTGCGGACCGGGCGCCTGGTGGGCAAGGAGACCCTGCGCAAGCTCTGGCAACCGCAGACGCTTCCCAACGGGCAGCGCGGCTGGTTCGCCAGCGGTTGGGAGGTCGGGCAAGACGATGCGTATCAATCTGTCGGCCACGATGGCGGCGCGCGAGTGCGGGTGCGGATCCTGTTCGATACGACGCTTGATGGTGACAGCTACAGCGTGGTCTATCTCACTAATGGCCGTGCGCGCGGTGTGTGGAGCAGGGTGCTGCTGGACAGCGTCCTTGCCACGCTCTCACCGCAACGGTTTCCCAGTAAATCGCTGGCTGAAACACTGATCGCCTTCGCACTGCACGCTCCTGACGAGCGGGAGACTCGCACCTTCGCGCAGGCACTTCGGGCACGGCCCGGCCTGTCCGATGCGGCGCTCGAACGGGCGATCAACGCGACTGGCTACACCGTGTTGTCCAACCTGGGCGCCACCGCCGCGATCAGGGTGTTTGCACTCAACGTGGACTTGTTCCCGGCATCGAGCAATGCGCGGGACAGCCTGGCGGAGGCGTATGAGGCGGCGGGAGATGTCGCGCGCGCCAAGCGCATCAGACAAACGATCAAGGACAGATCCAGCAGTCCTGACTAAGCGCAGTCAACACGCCACTGTCGCGGTAGAGCCAGATGCCTCCGCTGTCGGCGAGCACATTGAACGCTGTGCCAAGCAAGGCCGCATTGGTGCGACGACACCTGCGCCTGATGCGTCTGCGACGGGCTTGCATGCGCCTGCTGTGCCCACGCGGGCGTGCTGAGCGTGGCAATCAGCAACGAGGCACGTGGCGGCGAGCGGCGCATGGGGAGTGCCGTGATGGTGGCGCGGCATCCTCATGCGTGTGGATCGCGTGCGGCGAGTGTCGAAAGTCACTGCCTGGCGCGGTGCAGCGTTGGATCTACGTAAAACGCTGCGGCCACGCGCAGCCATGTGTCTTCGTTTGCAACACATCGCGATGGATCACTACTTCTGTGCTTGCTGCTCGGCGTGAGCTTGGCTGGTGCTCAGTGACTTGGCCACGCGATGCAGGAATCAATCGCTCCGCGTGCGAGAGCAAACGCCCAAACGCAAAAAACCTCGCCGAAGCGAGGTTTTTTACGATCTACCGTGAGTCTTGGTGCCCAGGAGAGGACTCGAACCTCCACGAAGTTGCCCCCGCTAGCACCTGAAGCTAGTGCGTCTACCAATTCCGCCACCTGGGCGACTCAGGGGGCGAATTGTGCAAGTTGCACGTGCGGCTGTCAACGCACTTTCTTACATTTTTGTGTGCGGCATGCAGCGCTCGGCAGCCGGGCGTGGCGGACGCATGGATCACGTGCCCGCCGCCGCCGTTTACGGTAGCTGTGCAGCCTGCAAGGTAACCTCCGCACTCTGCACCGGCTCATTCGCCGAGCGCGCCAGTTGCACGCGGTAGGTGCCGGCAGCGATCTTCCAATGACGTGCCTTGGTATCGAAATCGGCCAGCGTCTTCGGTTCGGCCACCACCTGCACGCTGCGCTTTTCGCCGGGCTTGAGCGTGAGCTTCTGCCAGCCGATCAGGCGCAGCGGTGTGGCATGGCCATCGGGCAAGGTGACGTAGAGCTGCGGCACTGCGGCGCCTTCGCGCGGGCCGGTGTTCTCCACCTCGAAGCGCGCGGTGAGAGTGCTGCCTTGCGCGTCCACCTGCAGGCCGCCCATGCGGAACTGCGTGTAAGACAGACCGTGGCCGAACGGATAACGCGGGGTGAGCTTGCGCGCGGCAAACCATTTGTAGCCGACGTTGGCGCCTTCGATGGCGTAGTCGATGCTGTCTTCGCCCGGCTTGGCCGGCTTGAAGCCCAGCCCCGGAATCGACGGGCGCGGCAGCTGCGATTCGTCCACCGGCCAGGTCACCGGCAAATGGCCGGACGGATTTACCACGCCGGTGAGCAGGTTGGCGATCGCTTGGCCGCCGCCGATGCCCGGATACCACGCCTGCAGCACCGCCGGTACGCGCTCGGCCCAGGGCATGCGCACGGGGCCGTTGGTTTCCAGCACCACGGTGGTCTTGGGGTTGGCCTTGGCCACTGCGTCGATCAACGCATCCTGGTTGTCGGGCAACTGCATGTCCGGCAGGTCCACCGATTCGGCGGCCCATTGGGTGGCGAACACGATGGCGACATCGGCCGCTTTGGCCGCACGTGCGGCCGCATTGTGGTCCTTGCCGTCGACATAATCGATCTGCACGTTCGGCAATGCGGCGCGCAGTGCCTGCAACGGCGAGGACGGATGGATGATCACCGGGCCGGGCCAGGTGGTCGGGGTGAGCCCGGGCACCGCGTTGCCGCCATTGATGGTGTAGTCCACCCGCGAGGAGCCGCCGCCGGACATCACGCCCTTGTCGGCGTAGCCGCCAATCACCGCGATGCGGCGCACGTCCTTGGACAACGGCAACAGGGCCTGCTCATTACGCAGCAGCACGCTGCCTTCTTCGGCCACATGCTGTGCGGCCAGTTGCCCGGCCTTGCCATCGATGGGTTGGCGCTGGGTCGGGTGATCGAACGCGCCATGCGCAAACAGGCTGCGCAATACGCGCTTGACCATGTCGTCGAAGCGCGCGCGCGGCACCACACCGGCACCCACCGCCATGCGCAACGGCGCATCGAAGAACACTGCCGCATCGAACACTTCGCCGGCCGATTGTTGATCCAGCCCGGCCAGCGCGGCCTTGGAGCCGCTGTGCACACCGCCCCAATCGGACATCACATAGCCGGGGTATTTCCATTCCTGCTTGAGCACCTGGTTGAGCAGGTAATCGTGCTCGCAGCCGTAGATGCCGTTGATCTTGTTGTACGAACACATCACCGACGCCGGGTCGCCGATCTTCAGCGCAATCTCGAAGGCCAGCAGGTCCGACTCGTGCATCGCCTGCTCGCCAATCTCGGCGCTATGGAAGTTGCGCCGGGTTTCCATGTCGTTGAGCGCGAAGTGCTTCATCGTCGACAGCACGTGTTCGCTCTGCACGCCGCGGATCGATTCGCCGACCATGGTGCCGGCCAGCAGCGGGTCTTCGCCGGCGTATTCGAAGTTGCGCCCGTTGCGCGGATCGCGCTGCAGGTTGACGCTGCCGGCCAGCAGCACGTTGAAGCCCTGCTGCCAGGATTCGCGGCCCATGGTCTTGCCGCCGGCAAAGGCCAGCTGCGGGTTCCAGCTGGATGCCGTAGACGGGCCGGACGGCATCGCGGTGGCGAAGTCGCCCTTGCGGATGCCACCCGGATTGGTCACGCCCACGCCGGCATCGGCCAGCTGCTGCGCGGGGATGCCCAAGCGTGGAATGCCGGGCACATAGCCTGCCGACCCCAGCGCGCCTTCCGGCTTGGGAATCTTGTCGGTGCCCAGGCCGAAATAGCTGCGCAGCATCTGGAATTTTTCGTCGTCGGTCATCTGCGCCAGCAGGCGGTCCGCACGTTGGTCGGCGGTCAACGCGGTGTCCATCCATGGCGGCGCTGCCGCTGCGGATTGTGCGAGTGCCAACGGCGCAGACAGCGCGATGCCCAGGCCCATGACCACCGCCAAGACGCGCGGGCGAGGGCGAAGAGTGGTCGTTGTAAACGGTTTCATAGCGGGATGTGGCACGGGGTGTCCTTGTGGTGCTGAGTCATGACGAAATTGGGGGCAGCGAGATGCCGGGATGGGAGGCGCGCGCAGGCGCCGCTCTGTCGCTCGCCTGGAGAGGCGGCGCGGTTAGAAGTCGGTCTGCGCGGTACGCAGCACCGGATACAGCTGGTAGCGCTCGTCCCAGGAAGCGTGACGCTTGGCGAAGAACTCCAGGCGCGCTTGCGGGCTGTTGGCAAACTCCGGGTCGCTGGCGATGCGCTGTTCGAACTGCGCCTTCAACGCGGCGTCGTTGGCCAGCATGTCGCGCGCCACGTCTTCGGCCACATAGGCCTCCATGTATTCCTTGCGCTCGAAGGCCGCGTTGAAAAAGCCCCACTGCAGCAACGAGTCCGGTGCCTGCGGCTCCAGCATCGCCATCAACAGGCGCGCCTTGGGTTGCGCAATCGGCACGAACAACGCGCCGGCCGGCACGCTGCGGGTTTCATCGCGCCATTGCCCACCGACCTCCAATGTCTGGTGACCTTCGTTCGAGCGCGCGGCAAAGTTGGCGGTGTCGGCACGGAAGGTTTGCACCGGGTGCTCGGCCGTACTGGCGACGGTGCGGAAATCGATGCCATGCAGACGTAGTTTCTCGGCGACGAAGGCCGCTTGTGCTGCCGGCACCAGATAGCCGCCACGCGGTGCGTCGACCACCAGATCGGGTTTGATCTGATCGCGCAGCGGTACCTTCCAGATCTGCGGTTTGCTCTCGTCGTAGCGCGTCATCAACGCGCCGGAAATCGGCGAGGGCGTGCGCGTATACGCATAACCGCGAAACGCCACGGTGCGTGCGGCAGGGCCGGCGGCAAAGCGCAGCGGCTCGGGCATGCCGGCCAGCTGGCTGGCGCGCTCATCGGCCGCCAGCGCATCGGCGCGCCAGGCGCTGCCATGTCTTGCGGCCTGCTGCAGCACCGACACGATGGCATTGCGGGTGACCCGCACGCGCGTGGGGTAGTCCTTCCACGAATGGGTTTCCACCAGCATGCCGAAGCGGTTGCGCAGCAGGAAATAGCCATGCGAAAACCGCGGCGGCGAGACGTCGTCGGCAAAGCCGGAGCTGGGGTCGTCTTCGTGCACGAACGACGGGTAATACGGCAGCGGCAGCGAGCCTTGCTTGGCCAGATCGCCCAGCACCGCATCGCGCCAACGCGTGCCGTCGCGCTGCAGCGTGGTGTCGCCGGCATGCACCGGCTCCACCTGCACCGAGACGTCGTGCTCGAACTTGGCGCCGTCGGTGACATGCAGGTCCACGTACATCAGCGGGTCCCACTGCTGTACCAGCCGCAGCATGGCCTGCATCTCCGGCGCGTCGGCCTTGACGTAGTCGCGGTTGAGATTGAGGTTCTGCGCGGTGACACGCCAGCCCATCTGCTCGGGGCCGCGCTGGTTGGGGCGGTTCCAGGCACCGAAACGCTCGTGTCCATCCACGTTGAACACCGGCACGAACACCCAGACTAGCTTGTCGAGCACGCCCTTGCCGGCCTTGCCATCGAGCAGCTGGCGCAAGGCCAGAAAGCCTGCATCCTTGCCATCGATCTCGCCGGCATGGATGCCGCCCTGGATCAACACCACCGGCAGTTTGCGTTGCGCGGCGCTGGCCGCATCCAGCGCGCCGCTGGTGGAGGCGATCAACGCCTTCATTGGCCGACCTTCCGGTGTGGTGCCGAACTCCACGCAACGCACCGCCTGCGGATACCGCTGCGCAAACGCATCGCACAGTGCGATGACTTCGTCATAGCGGCCGGTCTGCACAAAGCCGCTGCGCTCGGCCTGGGTGGTCAGCGGTTCGGCGGCCAGCACGGCAGGGGCGCAGATCAACAACAACAGGCTCAGGGCCAGGCGGGTGAAGCGGGGCATCCAGCGGTCCAGTGTTCCAGGAAAACGTTTGCAATGTAGCCGAGCCGAGCTGGCAGGCCAATCTGCACTGCGGCATGGCCGCCGACTTCAAGCGAGCGCGAGTGAATCGAAAGCAATGCTTTTGCCCGGGGATCGACGCGTTCTGCGTACGCCCGCACTCGGCGCCGAATGCGTATGGCGCAATGCCCGTAGCGCGCGACGCCAGCGGCCGATCTGCTCCCACATGGCGGCCGGGCTCTCGGCGCCGGTACGATAGGGCCTGTCTTCGCTCGACCGGACCGCCTTTGACCACCTCGACCTTGCCGGGCCCCACGGCCGGCGCACGTCTGCCGCGCCAGATTCCTTTCATCATCGGCAACGAAGCCTGCGAGCGTTTCAGCTTCTACGGGATGCGCAACATCCTGGTGCAGTTTCTGATCACCTCGCTGCTGCTGCAGGAGGTTGGCGGGCCAGGCCGCGAGGCCGAAGCCAAGCACATCCTGCACAGCTTCATGATCGGGGTGTTTTTCTTCCCGCTGCTGGGCGGCTGGCTGGCCGATCGGCTGTTCGGCAAATACAACACCATTCTGTGGTTCAGCCTGATCTATTGCGCGGGCCATGCGTGTCTGGCGATGTTCGAGGGCAGCCGTCACGGCTTCTTCGTGGGGCTGGGCCTGATCGCGTTGGGCGCAGGCGGCATCAAGCCGCTGGTGGCCTCGTTCATGGGCGACCAGTTCGACCAGTCCAACAAACACATGGCCAAGGTGGTGTTCGATGCCTTCTACTGGATCATCAACTTCGGCTCGTTGTTCGCCTCGTTGCTGATCCCGCTGGCATTGAAACATCTGGGCCCGGCGTGGGCATTCGGGATCCCGGGCATTTTGATGTTCGTGGCCACGCTGGTGTTCTGGCTGGGGCGCAAGCGCTACGTGCTGGTGCCGTTGCCGCCGAAAGACCCGCACGGGTTCGGCGCGGTGCTGCGCACGGCATTGCTGGCACGCGCGCCAGGGCAAGGACGGCCTGGTCTGGCGTTGGCAATCATCGCGGTGGTCGCTGCACTGGCCTGCATGACGCTGATCGAGCCGCTGGGCATCGTCATCTGTCTGTGCATGGCGCTGGTGCTGCTGCTGGCCGGGATCGGCGGCGGCACCTGGTGGCAGCTGGAACGCGCGCGTGGCACGCATCCGGATGCAGCGGTCGAAGGCGTGCGCGCCTTGCTGCGGGTGCTGGTGATCTTCGCGCTGGTGACGCCGTTCTTTTCGTTGTTCGATCAGAAGGCCTCGACCTGGGTGCTGCAGGGGCGCGAGATGACCATGCCCGCGTGGTTCACCGCCTCGCAGATGCAGGCGCTCAATCCGCTGCTGGTGATGTTGCTGATCCCCTTCAACAACCTGGTGCTGTACCCGCTGCTGCGCCGTCGTGGCTGGGAGCCGACGCCGTTGCGTCGCATGACCAGCGGTATCGCCTTCAGTGGCGTGGCGTGGATTGCGGTCGGCGCGATCCAGGTCGTCATGGACGGCGGCGAGCCGATGCACATCGCCTGGCAGATGCTGCCCTATGCCTTGCTCACCTTCGGCGAGGTGCTGGTGTCGGCCACCGGCATCGAGTTCGCCTACAGCCAGGCGCCGCCGTCGATGAAGGGCGTGGTGATGAGCTTCTGGTATCTGACCACCACGGTGGGCAATCTGTGGGTGCTGCTATCGAACGCGGCGGTGCGCAACGCGACGGTGACCTCCCATATCGCCGATACTGGGCTCAGCGAAGCGGCATTTCTGATGTTTTTCTTCGCGGCCTTCGCATTTCTGGCAGCACTGGCCTTTGGCTTGTACGCGCGCCGTTATCGCATGGTCGACAATTATCGTTCTGCCTGAGGTCCGCATGATTACCCTGATCCTGATCGCCATCACCGGCATCGTCTCGTGGATGGCGTTCAACAACCGCAAGCTGGCCGACCGGCTCATCCTGTGGCCGCCGGCGTTGGACAAACAGCGCCAGTACGACCGCCTGGTGACCTACGGCTTCATCCATGCCGACCTCGGGCACCTGGTCTTCAACATGATCACGCTGTTCTTTTTCGGACGGGTGATCGAGAACGTGATGACGCAGCTGACCGGCAGCGTGCTGACCTATCCGTTGTTCTATCTGGCCGCGCTGGTGGTGTCGATCCTGCCCAGCTATCTGAAGAACCAAAAGAATCCCAACTACCTGAGCCTGGGCGCCTCCGGTGCGGTGTCGGCGGTGTTGTTCGCCTTCATCCTGCTGCAGCCGTGGACCATCATCCTGGTGCTGTTCATTCCGGCACCGGCGATCATCTATGCGGTGTTCTACGTGGGCTACAGCCTGTGGATGGACCGCCGCGGCGGCGATCGCATCAACCACAGCGCACACCTGGCCGGTGCGGCATTCGGGGTGATGTTCATGCTGATCATGGAGCCGCGGGTGTGGCAGATCTTCCTGGAGCAGCTGTCCAATCCGCGCTTCGGCTGAGGGCGCTGGCAGGTCCGGCCGCTCGGGTACCGGGCTGGCCGGCGTTGCGGTAATGCATCAGTGCAGCGGTTGCGTGCGGCAACCGTGCCAGGACCGACGCCATGGCGTCACAGGTCCTGGCAGGTGGACAAATGCCGGCATCAGGCCGCGCTGCGTTCCCGGTCGGTGCTGAGCGCCGCGCCCGACACCGCGCCGTAGGCCTGCTGCAAACGCTCGTAGACGGTATCGTTGAGTTGTGCGAAGTCGGGGTTGTGGGTGTCGCCAGTGATGGCGAACTGGAACAAGCCTTCCAGCAGCGAGCTGTCGCTGTCTGTGCCGTGTCCTGCCGAATCGTTGTGCATGCGGTGACTCCTCGTTGGTAAGGCGAGGGCGCTGGCCAGGCCGGAGACCGGTCGCAGGAAGCGCCTTCGAGTCAGCTATCGGCGCTGCCCGAGCGAACTTAAGGACGTCTTTGCCAAGCCGGGCTGGCGGTCACAGCGTGGATTCATTTTCACGCAGGCGCGGCGTCGCGCTGGTCACACTTGCCGCACATTCACTGCCGGGCGCACACCACGATGGAGGCAGCGACAGTGCACGCCGAACACGACCCGACACAGCAGCGCTTCGTTGTTGACACCGAGGGACATCGCGCCGAGCTGGTGTATCAGATCGAGGGTGCGCGCATGACCATCACGCACACGCTGGTGCCGGATGCGATTGCAGGGCGCGGTATTGCCGCCGTGCTGGTCGAGTCTGCTTTGCAGCATGCGCGCGAGGCCGGCCTGAAGGTCGTGCCAGCGTGCAGCTACGCCGCCGCCTACGTGCGCCGGCATCAACAGTTTCAGGATCTGCTGGCCTGACGGACAGCAGTAGATGGTTCGATCAGGGGAGCAGGTGGGAATGGTGCGGTTGCTTGGATTCAAGAGTGTGCGGGGTCTGCTGATGCTGGCCCTGTTGGCGGGCTGTACGCAGCGCGAACCCGCAGCAGTCGAGCCCATCGAACCGGCCGCCGATGTGGCCGCAGCGACAACGCCGGCTCCAGCACCGCTGATGGTGCAGAGCGGCCCGCTGGAAGATGTGATCGAACATGCGCCTGCCTATATGGTCGGCATCAGCTATCCGCCTGGGCTGGATGCGTATCCGGAACTGGCCGCGTTGATTCGTAAGTATGCGCAGGATGCCCGCAGCGAACTGATGCAAGCCGTCTCCGGTCTGGGCAACGACAAGCCGGCGGCGCCTTATGAGTTGTCGCTGGCATTCGAAAAACTATTGCAGACCACCGACCTGATCGTCATCTCTGCCGATGGCAGCCGCTATACCGGTGGCGCGCACGGCGAGCCGCTGGTGGCGCGCTTTGTGTGGTTGATCAAGGAGCGTAAGCAACTGACCGCACAAGCGTTGGTTCCCGATCCGGCTGGATGGGAAAAGATCGGTCGCGATGTCGCTGCGCAATTGCATGCCGCTGCCACTCAACGTGTGGAAGCCGATCGGGTGCCGGTCGAAGAACAGGCCGAACAAGTCGCATCGGCCGACCGCATGATCGCCGAAGGCACTGCAGCGCAAGTGGACAACTTCGCGCAGTTCGTCCCGGTGTTGAATGCGGCCGGGCAGATCGTTGCAGTGCGCTTCGTGTTTCCGCCTTATCAGGTCGGGCCGTACTCGGATGGCACGCAAACGGCCGAGGTCGCTGCATCCACGTTGATGCCGTGGATCGCGCCGGAATATGTACATCTTTTCGCTCGCTGAGGTGTCGCCCCGTAAGTGATGTGATTGAATGGTTCGGCCATTCAGTAATGTAGCCAAACGGGTGATATGAGTAGTTTCGATCCAACCGCAAATCGCGTGGACCACACCTGCGCGCGCTACCCAGCCTTTCCGCGGGAGCCGGGTGTCCTGGTGAGGTTGATCAAGCATGTCTACAAGCGGCTGCACACCATCAGTTGTGTGCGACTCAAGCCGTACGGGATCAGTCCGCCGGAATACGAAATCCTGATGATGTTGTACGGCACGCCCGAACAGGCGATTACGCCGACCGAGGCGGCAGAGGCGGCCAGCGAGAAGCCGGCCAACATCACCCGGCTCACCGACCAGCTGTGCGAGAAGGGCTTGATCGCACGTGGCAGCAGTCCCGATGACCGGCGCAAGATCATGCTGACCCTGCAACCGGCCGGGCTGGCGTTGATCGAAAACGTGTTACCGGAAGCATGCACGTTGTTGCACGAGGAGACGGCGGACATCAGCGAGGCCGAGCAGGTGCGTTTGGAAAAGCTGCTGAAGAAATTGCTCAATGGCGTGGACGCCATAGAGATCTGAAGGTCACGCGCCAGCTGCGTCGCACGCCACGGCCAAAACGACAACGCCGTCCGAATCGCTCCGGGCGGCGTTATGGTGACGCAGATCCGATTACGGCTTGGACTGCGGTGCCTGCGGTGTTGCGCCATCGCCGCCTTGCGCACTCAGGCCGCGCTTTTCAAGCAAGGGCTCGATCTGCGGTGCGTGCCCGGCAAAGTTCTGGAACAGCTCCATCGCATCCACACTGCCGCCCCGCGACAGCAGCGTCTGGCGGAAGCGGTCGCCATTGGCGCGGCTCAACCCGCCATGCTGCTTGAACCATTGCTGGGTGTTGGCATCCAGCACTTCGGACCAGATGTAGGCGTAATAGCCTGCCGCATAGCCGCCCATGATGTGGCTGAAATACGGGGTCTTGTAGCGTGGCGGTACCGGCGCGTAGGCAATGCCGTCCTGCTGCAGGGCCTTGGCTTCGAAGGCAATGACGCCGGCTGCGTCGGGCACCTGGTTGGCGCTGATCTGATGCCAGTTCTGATCCAGCATCGCCGCACCCAGATACTCGGTGGTGGCAAAACCCTGGTTGAACTTGGACGCGGCAATCACCTTGTCCAGCAAGGCCTGCGGCATCGGCGTGCCGTTCTGATAATGCTTGGCGTAGTTCTTCAGGATGGATGGCTCATCCGCCCACATTTCGTTGACCTGCGAGGGGAACTCGACGAAGTCGCGCGGCACGCTGGTGCCGGAGAAATACGGGTATTTGACGTCGGAGAACATGCCGTGCAGCGCATGGCCGAACTCATGGAACATGGTGGTCACTTCGTCCCAGGTCAGCAGCGTCGGCTGGCCGGCCGGCGGCTTGGGGATGTTGAGGTGATTGGCCACCACCGGCTTGAAACCGGTCAGGTCCGACTGCGACACGTATGAGTTCATCCATGCGCCGCCGCGCTTGGATTCGCGTGCATACATGTCGGCAATGAAGATCGCCAGCTGCTTGCCGTCGGCATCGAACACGTCATAGACGGTGATGTCGTCGCGGTAGGTCGGCAGATCGGTGCGCTGCTTGAAGGTCAGGCCGTATTCCTGATTGGCTGCATAAAACACGCCGTTTTCCAGCACGTTCTTGAGCTCGAAGTACGGCTTGAGCTGGGACTCGTCGAAGTTGTACTTGGCCTGGCGCACCTTCTCGCTGTAGTAGGCCCAATCCCACGCTTCGAGTTTGAAGGTCGGCTTGCGTGCGGCTTTTTGTTCCTTGTCGATCATCGCCTGCAGATCGGCAGCCTCGCGCTTGGCGTTAGCCACCGCGGCTGGTGCCAGCTTGCCCAGCATGGCGTTGACCGCTTCCGGGGTCTTGGCGGTCTGGTTTTCCAGCGAATATGCGGCGTAGGTCGGGAAACCGAGCAGCTTGGCCTTGTCGGCGCGCAGCTTCATGATGCGCGACACCAGCGCGGTGTTGTCGTACTGACCACCATGGCTGCCGCGCGAGACCGACGCGTCATAGATTTTCTTGCGCAGCTCGCGATTCTTCAGCTGGGTCAGCGGCGGCTGGCCGGTGGTGTTGAGCAGCGCAATCACGTACTTGCCATCGAGCTTGCGCGCCTTGGCCGCTTCGGCAGCAGACGCGATCTGCTCGTCGGACAGACCATCGAGCTGCTTGACGTCGTCCACCACGACCGCCGCCGCGTTGACCTCGGCCAGCACGTTCTGGCTGAAGGTGGTGCCCAGGTTGGCCAGTTCGGCATTCATCGCCTTGAGCGTGGTCTTGTCGGCATCGGAGAGCTTGGCGCCATCGCGGACGAAGTCGCTGTAATACTTCTCGACCAGACGCAGGCCTTGTGCATCCAGGCCCAGCTTGGCGCGTTGGTCGTACAAGGTCTGGATGCGCGCGAACAGCTTGCCGTTGAGCGAAATCGCATCGCGATGCGCAGCGAACTTGGCCGAGTAGTCGGCCTGCAGTTTCTTGCGTGCATCGTTGGTGTCGGCACCCACCAGGTTGAAGAACACCGTGGTGGCGCGATCGAGCGTGGCGCCGCTCTTCTCCAGCGCGACGATGGTGTTGTCGAAGCTCGGCTTGGCTTTCTGGGTGGCGATCTTGTCCACTTCCTTCAATTGCTCGGCCATGCCGGCGTCGAAGGCGGGTGCGAAGTCGCTGTCCTTGATCTTGTCGAACTGCGGGTAATGCAGCGGCAGCGTGCTGTCGGCAAAGAAGGGGTTGGCTTGGGTGGCAGCCTGCGTGGTGGCGGGTGCGGCGATGCTGTAGGACGGCATGGCAAGTCCCAGGGAGGCGGCCAGAGCAAAAGCGAGACGGGTGGTCAAGAGGGTGGCTCCAAAGTGCGAACCGGCGAGGCTAACCCAGCCCGCCGGGACAGGCGTGTGACAAAAGGCATGGCTGGCTGGCGGACGCGACCATGCAACAGAAGACGCCACAACCCAAGGCCGCTGGCACGCGGTGACTTCGCCAAGACGAGCCGGCAACGGCTTGGCGACACATCAGGACATGCGGCAGCGCCTGACCCGCGAACGCGCTGCCGGGGTTGTCCTGCACACAGATAGGCAAGCAGCCATCGATGCGCAGCGAGAGCGCATTGCACCGTGTCGCGTGGGCGGAAGCGGCAGCTCTGCGCGCGCATGGCGTGGTGGGCCGATACGGCTGGGTTAGGCTGGCGCCTTCCCTATCGAGAGCTGTCGATGACCGCGCTATCCACCTTCGAGTTCACCGACCTGGACGGTCACCCGCATGCCCTGGCCGACTACGCCGGCAAGGTGCTGCTGGTGGTCAATGTGGCGTCCAAATGCGGTTTTACCCCGCAATACGCGGGATTGCAGGCGTTGTGGCAGCGTTATCGCGAGCGCGGGTTGGTGGTGATCGGTTTCCCGTGCGATCAGTTCGGCCATCAGGAGCCGGGCGATGCGGCACAGATCCGGCAGTTCTGTTCGCTCGACTATGCGGTGGATTTTCCGCTGGCGTCCAAGGTCGAGGTCAACGGCAATGGCGCGCATCCGCTATGGCAATGGCTCAAGCACGAACAACGCGGCCTGCTGGGCTCCGAGGCGATCAAGTGGAACTTCACCAAGTTCCTGGTCGGCCGCGACGGCACCGTACTGGAACGCTATGCGCCGACCACCAAGCCGGAGGCGCTGGCCGCCGATATCGAGCGTGCGCTAGGAGCCTGAGATAGCAAACGCATGCCCACCTTTAAACGTGCCTGGATCGTAGGAGCGCACCCGGGCGCGACGAAGCGTTGCCGAAAATGCGAGGCGTCATGCCAGATATGAGGCGTTACCGGGATTGCTTCGTCGCGCCCAGGTGCGCTCCTACGGTGGTGCAGTAGCGGCTACCCCGCACGTTGCATCATTTCTCGACGAAGGCGCGCTCGAACACGTAATGCCCCGGGGTGCCGATGCGTGGCGAGGTCTGGAAACCGCGTGCGTCCAGCAAGGTGCGCAGGTCGGCCAGCATCTGCGGGCTGCCGCAGATCATGAAGCGGTCGTTGGCCGGGTCCAGGGTCGGCAGGCCCAGCGTCTGCTGCATACGGCCATCGGTCATCAGCTCGGTCAGCCGGCCCTGATTGGCGAACGCTTCGCGAGTGACTGCCGGGTAATACAGCAGTTTTTCGCGCAGGATGTCGCCGAGGAATTCGTGCTGCGGCAGCTCGCGCTCGAAGTAGTCGCGATAGGCCAGATCCTGCACGAAGCGCACGCCCTGGGTAAGGATCACCTTGTCGAAGCGCTCGTAGGTTTCCGGGTCCTTGATGATCGACAGCCACGGCGCCAGCCCGGTGCCGGTGCCCAGCAGGTACAGGTTACGACCCGGGTGCAGGTCGCTGATCAGCAGCGTGCCGGTGGGCTTCTTGCCGACCAATACCTTGTCGCCCGGTTGGATGTGCTGCAGCCGCGAGGTCAGCGGGCCGTCCGGCACCTTGATGCTGAAGAACTCCAGATGCTCTTCCCAGTTGGCGCTGGCGATCGAATACGCGCGCAGCAACGGCCGGGTTTCGGTTTCCAGCCCGATCATCACGAACTGACCGTTTTCGAAGCGGAAACCGGCATCGCGGGTCGTGGTGAAGCTGAAGTAGGCATCGGTCCAGTGACGGACCTCAAGCACCGTTTCGGCGCCGAAAGCGGAAGACATACCGGTTTAGTGTCGTGGGAGGAGTACCCGGCAATTCTACCTCAAGCTGGCCAAATGAGATGAACTCTCATTTGGCGGGAATGGAGAATCGGGAATGGGGTGCAGGGCCGCAAGATCTGGGGCCTCTGCAGGATCGGGAGGCTCAGTTCCTGTCAGCCGCCGCAACGCCGCTTCTAACGATTCCCCATTCCCGATTCCCGATTCCCGGCCTCACCGATACCCCGCCGCCTGCAGCTCGAACAGCTCCGCATAGCGCCCGCCCTGCGCCATCAGTTCCTCATGGGTGCCGCTGGCCTCGATGCGTCCGTCGGCCAGCACCAGAATGCGGTCGGCCATGCGCACGCTGGAGAAGCGGTGCGAGATCAGCACCGCAGTGCGGTTGTCCGACAGCTCCTTGAAGCGCTGGAACACCTCGAACTCGCTGCGCGCATCCAGCGCGGCGGTGGGTTCGTCCAGAATCATCAGCTGCGCATCGCGCATGTAGGCGCGTGCGATGGCGATCTTCTGCCATTGCCCGCCGGACAGATCCACGCTGTTCTTGAAGCGGCGGCCGATCAATTGATCGTAGCCATCGGGCAGGCTGTCGATGAGCTCGCCAGCCATCGCGCGCTGCGCAGCGGCCTGGATGCGCGGCGCATCGTCCATCGCATCGACCTGGCCCACGCCGATGTTCTCGCCCACGCTCAGGTGATAGCGCACGAAGTCCTGAAAGATCACGCCCAAGTTGGCGCGCAGATCGTCCAGGTCGTAGTCGCGCAGGTCCTGCCCATCGAGCAGGATGCGGCCTTCGTCGGGGTCGTACAGCCGCGCCAGCAGCTTGACCAGGGTGGTCTTGCCGGCGCCGTTTTCGCCAACCAGGGCCAGCACTTCGCCGGCGCGCAGTTCGAAATCCAGGTGCCGCACCGTCCACGTCTCGGCGTCCGGATAACGGAAGCCCACGTCCTCGAACACGAAACCCTGGCGGATCGGGCGCGGCACCGGCAAGGCGTTGGGGCGCGAGCGGATTTCCGGCACGATGTTGAAGAACGAATACAGATCGTCCAGATACAAGGCCTGGCCGGCGACCTGCGAAAACCCGATCAACAGACCTTCCAGCAACTGACGCAGACGCAGGAAACTGCCCGCCAGAAAGGTCAGGTCGCCGATGCTGAAATCCCCGCGCACCGTGCGCCAGGCGATATAGCCGTAAGCCATGTAGTAGCCCAGCGTACCCAGCGCCGCCAGCACCGCACCCCACACCGCACGCTTGCGCGCCAGTGCGCGGTTGGCCTGGAAGAACTTGTCGGCCAGGCGTCGATAACGCGCGATCAAGAAGCGATGCAGGTTGAGGATTTTGACTTCTTTTGCGGTCTCCACGCTGGCGCCGACCTGGCGCAGGTAATCGAGCTGGCGGCGCTCCGGCGTCCACTGGAAGTTGAGCGAATAGCCCAGCGCATTGAAGTGCGCCTCGCCGATGAAGGCCGGGATCAGCGCCACTGCCAGCAGCACGATCAGCCACGGCGCATACACCACCAGGCCCACCGCCAGGCTGACCACCGTGATCGCATCCTGCACCTGGCCGAACAACTGGCTCATCAGGTTCATGCGGTTCATGGTCTGACGCCGCGCGCGATCCAGCTTGTCCTGACGGTCGGGGTCTTCGAAGTCTTCCAGATCCAATTGGGCGGCATGTTCCATCAGTCGCACGCTGGCCGCGTTGTTGAACAGCTCCGACAACAGCGCATCGGCATAACCGACCATGCGCCCGAGCAGGTCCGAGCCGATCGCCAGCGCCAGTTCCACTACCAGCAATTCCAGCAAGCGGTTCAAGCGCCCGCTGCCCAGCGCCTGCGTAAAGGACTCGAACCCCGGCGGCTGTCCGACCAGGTGAATCGCCTCGTCGATGATCAATTTGCCGATGTACAGCGTGGCCACCGGCATCAACGCGCGCAGCACGCGCAGACCGATGCTGCTGGCGCTCAGCCAGCGGCTGGTCTGCCAGATCTGGCGCAGGAACGGGGGCAGATTACGCAGCGCATCCAGCCGCTCGCGCAGGGTGGGGCCGGTACGGGGAGCGGCGGGCGCAGTGGCGCCGGAACGGGAAGCTGACATCGCGCTAGTGTGCCGCGCGCGGCGTGGGTGCGGAGTGTTGGCCCGCCCGCCAGCCGGCAATCGCGCCACGGACTGGTCGTTGGCAGCGTGGGTGGCGGTGTCGGCACCGCAGGCCGGCGCAGTCCGTCCCGGCGATCGCGCGCGTTCCAGTTATCAATCGCTGCGATTGATGCCAGATCCGGTCGCGCCTGCGGTTTGCTCTAAAATGTGCGGATTGCCCCCGCCAGCCGTAGAGCCAGCCGTGACCTCGATCAAGCAGGAAGACCTCATCCAGTCCGTCGCCGATGCGCTGCAGTACATCAGCTACTATCACCCGGTCGACTACATCAAGAACCTGTCCGCCGCCTACGAGCGCGAAGAATCGCCGGCCGCCAAGGACGCCATCGCGCAGATCCTGATCAACTCGCGCATGTGCGCCGAAGGCCACCGCCCGATCTGCCAGGACACCGGTATCGTCACCGTGTTCCTGGAAATCGGCATGAACGTGCGCTGGGACGACGCGACCATGGGCGTGGAAGACATGGTCAACGAAGGCGTGCGCCGCGCCTACAACCATCCCGACAACAAGCTGCGCGCCAGCGTGCTGGCCGATCCGGCCGGCAAGCGTGCCAACACCCGCGACAACACGCCGGCAGTGGTCAACACCAAGATCGTGCCGGGCGACCATCTGGACGTGATCGTTGCGGCCAAGGGCGGCGGCTCGGAGGCCAAGAGCAAGTTCGCCATGCTCAACCCGTCCGATTCCATCGTCGATTGGGTGCTCAAGACCGTGCCGACCATGGGTGCCGGCTGGTGCCCGCCGGGCATGCTCGGCATCGGCATCGGCGGCACCGCCGAAAAGGCGATGCTGCTGGCCAAGGAAGCGCTGATGGAGCCGATCGATATCGTCGATCTGCAGGCGCGTGGCGCCTCCAATCGCGCCGAAGAACTGCGTCTGGAGCTGTACGAAAAGGTCAACGCGCTCGGCATCGGCGCGCAGGGCCTGGGCGGCCTGACCACGGTGCTCGACATCAAGGTCAAGGACTATCCCACCCATGCCGCCAACTTGCCGGTGGCGCTGATTCCCAACTGCGCCGCCACTCGCCACGCGCATTTCACCCTGGATGGCAGCGGCCCGGTGATGCTGGACCCGCCGTCGCTGGAAGACTGGCCCAAGCTCACCTACAACCCGACCAACGCGCGTCGGGTGAATCTGGACACCATCACCCGCGAAGAAGTCGCCAGCTTCAAGCCGGGCGAAGTGGTTCTGCTCAACGGCAAGCTGCTGACGGGGCGCGATGCCGCCCACAAGCGCATGATCGACATGCTCAATCGCGGCGAAACGCTGCCTGTCGACTTCACCAACCGCTTCATCTATTACGTTGGTCCGGTCGACCCGGTGCGCGATGAGGTCGTGGGCCCGGCCGGCCCGACCACCGCCACCCGCATGGACAAGTTCACCCGCCAGATGCTGGAACAGACCGGCCTGCTGGGCATGGTCGGCAAGTCCGAGCGCGGCGATGCGGCCATCGATGCGATCCGCGACAACAAGGCTGTCTACCTGATGGCGGTCGGCGGCTCGGCGTATCTGGTGTCCAAGGCGATCAAGGCTGCGCGCGTGCTGGCCTTCGAAGACCTCGGTATGGAAGCGATCTACGAGTTCGAGGTCAAGGACATGCCGGTCACCGTGGCGGTGGATTCCACCGGCGAATCGGTGCACAAGACAGGCCCGCGGTTGTGGCAGTCGCGCATCGGCAAGATTCCGGTGGTGGTGGAATAACCGCATTAGCACCGACTGCGCAGCCCGTCAGCAAGGCGGGCTGCGCCAGTTGGCGCAAGACGTACGCGGCCACGCGGGTGTGTTTTCTCCGCACTTCTGCATCCGGCTGACGACCGTGCACGCCAGTGCGGTCGTCAGGCTCATGTGGAGCGGCGAGGGGATGGCAAGTCTTGCTGTTTGCTGCAGATAACCGTGCAGACGTTAGCGGTTGCAGGCGACGGGTCTAGTGCTATCGAGGAAACGACCGTCTGCGACCTCTCGACAGAGAGAAGAGCGACGTTGCTCCACGCGAACCGGCTATGCTCGCTGCACTGGCCGATACCCCAAGGAGAACAGGAATGCTCCGACTCGTCTGTATCGCGTTGTTGTTGTGCCTGAGCCTGAGTTCGGCGGCGCAGCAGCAAAAGGCACCCACGGTGTTGTTTCCCTCGCGCAACTACGCGCCGCCACCTGCCGCCCCGGCGCCGTTCGCAGAGCGCAAGCCACTCAAGGCAAACGACACCGCGACTCGGTTCAACGGACCCTCGGCTGCGGATCGCTGCATCGCGCAGTGCAACAGCAGCGCCCGACAATGCCGCGCCGACCGGCCCAGCGAGTCAAGTTGCAGCAGCAGGGCAGCACCGCGTGGAAAGCGCTGCGACGACGTACAGAATCCGGCGCAACGGGCCAACTGCATGGCGCAAGTCTTCGACTGCACCCAGCAGAGCGACGACAATCGTTGCGAACCGCGCAAGCTCGCCTGCCTGCGCGCCTGTACCAACTGACCCGAGAACCCGCATGGCCGCTACGCTCTACCACACCCCCAGTACCGCCGCTCTGGTCGTCCATTGGCTGCTGATCGAACTGGACGTTGCCCACGTGCTGCATCCGCTGGATTTCGAACGCGGCGAGCAAAAGGCGCCGGCGTATCTGGCGCTCAACCCGGCCGGCGTGGTGCCGACGCTGGTCATGGATGGGCAGTTACTCACCGAGGCGGCTGCCATCGTCATGCATCTGGCCGATCTCTACCCGCAGGCCGGGCTGGCGCCGCCGGTCGCCACGCCCGAGCGCGCGGCGTACTACCGGTGGATGTTTTTCTGCGCCAATACCTTGCAGCCGGCCTATCGCGCCTGGTTCTACCCGCATGAGCCGGCCGGCGCTGCCCACGGGGATTCAGCGCAGGCCCAGGCACGCAACAGACTGGAAGCGGCCTGGACCCAGGTCGATGCGCATCTGCACGCGCACGGGCCGTATCTGCTCGGCCAGACCCTGTCGGCCGCCGATTTCATGCTGACCATGTTGATGCGCTGGTCGCGCAACATGCCGCGTGCGACCGATACCTGGCCGGCGCTGAAGGCGCATGCGCAGCGGATGAAGGCCCGCCCGGCATTTCAGGAAACCTATCGGCGCGAAGGGCTGACCGACTGGACCTGACCTGCGCACAGGCATAAGCGAAGTTTTGTTTTCGATAATACCGGTCGCGTCCGTTGGGTTATGCCCGCTGGGGTGTACGATCGCGCGACATACCAGAGAACAGGGGCTCTACCATGTTGCAGTCCGTCTCCCGTCGCAAGCTGTTGCAATGCGCATGTTGCGTGCCGGTGGCTGCCGCCGCCGCGTCGTTGCCGTTCTCGCTGCGTGCCGCGCCGAGCAAGAAGACCGACCTCAACGCCGAACAGGCGCTGCAGACGTTGCGCGACGGCAATGACGCATTTGTCCAGAACCGTCCCAAGAAAGTGATTTCCGATAGCAAGCGGCGTCTGGAGCTGGCGCTCGGCCAGACCCCCTTCGTGATCCTGGTGTCGTGCTCGGACTCGCGCGTGCCCCCGGAACTGCTGTTCGGCCGCGGCCTGGGTGAGATGTTCATCGTGCGCAATGCCGGTAATACCGTGGACACCACGGCGCTGGGCTCGATCGAATATGCGGTGAGCCAGCTCGGCGTGCCGTTGGTGGTGGTGATGGGCCACGAAAGCTGCGGCGCAGTGGCGGCGGCCGTGTCGGTGGTCGAGCAGAATGCGTTCTTCCCCGGTGCGATCGGCGCCATGATCGAACCCATCGTCCCGGCCGTGCTGGCCGCCAAGAGCAAGGGGGGCGAGGACCTGCTGGCTGCGTCGGTGAAGGCGAACGTCAAGCGCACCGTGGATCGTCTGCGTGACGCCTCCGAACCCGCATTGCTCGAACCGCTGCGCACAGGCGCATGCCGCGTGGTGGGCGCGTACTACACATTGAAAGACGGCAAGGTGGATTTCTTCGACGTCTGAGTCGCCGCCTGAAACAAGGGTGTCGGCAACGTTCTTCAGGCGTCCTTGTTTTACTTGCGCTACCGCTACAGATAAAAAAGCCGGCATCGCTGCCGGCTTTTTTATTGCAATCCGCTGCGTCGCTGACGTGGACACACCATCCAGCGCGTGGTCAATCTGCGACGTGCGCGTCTGGTAGCGCCGATGCCCTCAGAACCACTCCAGCAACGACACGCCCAGGCCGATGTAGGTTGCCTTGTGGTTGTAGTCGATCAGGCTCTCGCCGTAGCCATCGAACACCTGCACATGGCCACGCAGCAGGTTGGTGATGGGGAAGCCGTAATCCAGTTGCACCGAGCCATGCGAGCGATCTCCGCCGCGCAGCGAATGCCGCGCGATCAACGCAAATTCGTGGCCGTCCTTGTTGTAGACCAGGGTCGCATCGCCACGGCCCATGTAATCCTCGATGTCGGGATTGTTGTCGTCGGCACGGTCTTCGTTGATGCGGAACCACGGGCGTAACGTCAGCGCCCAGTTCTCGCGATCCAGGCCGATGTTGAGGATCACCCGGTTCCAGGAACGCGACAGCGGATCTTCGCGGCCGTTGGACATGTGGTTGAGGCTGATGCCGCTCATGCGGCCCTTCCAGCCAAACAGGCTGTAGTTGTTGCGGAACACCAGCATCGCTTCCGGCTCGTAATTGGTCTCGCGGAACGGGCGCGACGCATCGGAGTTGTAGGCCTGCCACCGCGAGCTCTGGGTATAGCCCATCCAGATGTCGCCGTTGTCGCCGAACAGGTCTTCGACCACCTTGGTCTTGAAGCTCAGCTGGAACTTCAACTCGGCGCTATCCAGCTGCTGTGGCGTGCTGACCGAGTTGGCCGGATTCGGCGATTGCGGGGTCCGGTTGGTGTCGCTGGTCCAGAACGCCGGCAGCAGGTAGACCGGCTTGTAGCCACGCAGCTGGAACGTGCCCAGCTTGGAGTCTTTGGCCAGTTCCCAGCGGCGATCCAGCAGCGAACCGCGGCCGGCATTGGCGACCGCTTCTTCTTTCGGCTGGCCCTGGCCGTCGGCGCGGAAGAAATCGCCCACGCGGTCGATCTTGCGGGTGTCTTCCGACTTGGCGGCCTGCTTGGCCAACTGCGCCGCGGCATCTGCCTCCTGCACGGCCTGCGGGGTGTAGCCCAGCGCCTGGTCGTAGCACGCCAGGCGCGCGGCATCCGAGGTCACGGAGGTACAGGCCTGCGGCGATGCGGGTTGCGGAGCGATTTCCTGCCCATGCGCCAACGGCGCAGCGGCCAGGGCGATCAGCATCAGGGGACGGGTGCGGTGCTTGGGCATGGGCAGTCTGGCCGAGTGTAGGCGCCAGGCAGGCGCGTCAGGCGCGTAGCTTAACGGTCGCGTCTGCATACGCGGTGTGTACACGGCGGCATAACATCTACGGTAAGTCGACCTAGTTAGGTGTCGCGACGCTCGCAAGGTCTTTCCTGCGGGTTCTGCACGCTTGGCGCGCCAGCGGCCGCGCCGGTCTTTCACTGCTGCGTCAGAAGAACCAGGCGATCGCAAACACGCCCAGCATGCACAGGCCCAGCGCCAGCTTGGTGGCCGTGCCCAGCATGATCCCAACCCAAGTGCCGAAGCCGACTTTGGTGGCCTGGCCGGTCTTGCGGGTCTGGTAGTACTCGCCCAGCCACGCGCCGGCAAACGGGCCGACGAACAAGCCGATCGGCATGAAGAAAATACCGGCAATGGCGCCGATGACCGAGCCCCACATCGCCATCTTGCTGGCCCCCACGCGCTGCGCGCCGTACAGGGTGGCCAGGAAGTCGATGACAAAAGACAGCGCGGTGATCAGGCCTAGTATCACCAGCGCGACCCAACCGACATGGGTGAACCCGTCGGCCCAGGCGGCCACCAGCAGCCCTGCAAAGACCAGCGGCAAGCCCGGCAGCGCCGGCAGGATGACGCCGGCAAGGCCGACCAGCACCAGTACGCCAGCCAGCACGTAATAAACGACAGTGGTGTCCATGATGGTTTAGAAATGTCCTATTACAGGCTTGACAAAAATACGCAAAAGGTGCTTGAAAATTGGTTTTGCCCGGGTTAAGTTGCAGCCGCTGCTGTTTGCAAAGGTCACCGTGAATCGTGGCCTGATGCGGTAGATCGCCCGATCCGCTACATCCTTGTACCTCGCTTCCTCCTTGCAATCACAGCCGCCACCGCCAGTCCATCACAGTGTCGTAGGGAGTCAGTCGAGATGTCCAACATCGAACGCGAGAATGGTGTCGTGAAGTGGTTCAACGATGCCAAGGGCTTTGGATTCATCAGTCGCGAAAACGGCGAAGACGTCTTCGTCCATTTCCGCGCCATCCAGATCCAGGGCTTCAAGAGTCTCAAGGAGGGGCAGAAGGTCAGTTTCACCGTCGTGCAGGGTCAAAAAGGCCTGCAGGCCGATGCGGTGCAGGTGGTCTGAGCCACTGCACCGACGGTGATCCGTCACGCGCCCAACAAAAAGGCCCGCTGCCGGGCCTTTTTGTTGTCTGCACGTTGGCGACAGCTACTGCTCAGCGCAGTACCACCTTGCCGTTGACCACACGCACGTAGGCGTTTTCGCGCACGCCGGCCAGGTCGCGCTGGTTCACCACGATGACGCGGCCATCGTCCATGCGCACCTGCACGTCGAAGCTGTCGCTGGTGACGTTGTTCTGGATGGCGTTACCCGCCAGCGCGCCGGCGGCGGCACCGGCCACGGCCGACACATTCTTGTTGCCCTTGCTGCCGCCGGTTTCCTTGGAAATCTGGCGGCCGGCCACTGCGCCGACGATACCGCCAAGCACTGCGCCGGTGCCGGTGGGGGCGGTGCGGGTGGGGCCGACTTCATCGATACGGGTGACGATGCCGCAATCCACGCAACGCGGCGCCGGTTGTGAATAGCCCTGGTCGTAGCCGCGGTCGCCGCGATAGCTGCCGTACTGGGGCTGGGACGTGGCGCAGCCGACCAGGGTCGCGGTTGCAGCCAGGCCAATAACAAGCAGTCGGGTCTTCATGAGATGTCTCCGGATGGTTCTGAATGCGGTCAGGGCCGCGGCGACGTCATCCTGTGTTGGTCCAGGTGAACGTTCTGCCAACTGGATCACTCCAGGCTTAACGAAACCCGAGCGCCGCCTTCATCCAACCTCATCGAAAGTCGCGGTGACACGCCTCGCAGGCCTCTGAAATCTGCTGTTTGATCGGCACGAACGCGGCGCAGCCGGACGGCGCGCTGCGCCGCGCCTGCTCCAGTACGACACGCAGTGCCTGGGCATGTTCGCCGAAGCGGCGGTCCTCGCCGATCTGTGGAAATGCCGGCTCCAGTTCGTCGGCAAGCAGGCGCAGCGATTGCAGCCGCGCCAGTTGCTGCGCGGGTGTGCACACCGCGCCCGACGGTGGCTGCAAGGCGCGCAATTGGTAGTCCAGCACATGCATCAGGCTGTCGGGCACCGGGTCGCGCCGCGCCTGCAACACGCGCGCCACCATCACGGTTGTGATCAGCCCGATCAACAGGCCCAGCACCAGCATGAAGGCGTAACGGGCTGCGCGCGATTGGTTGGGAGGTGTGGCGGACATGGCGAGCTGCTCCGGGACAAGGCATGCGGTGGGGCGGACGCGCGGGAGGTGGCGCGCGTAAAATAGGCCGATGAAAGCACAATGGCGTGAACGCTTTGCCGGTATCGACCGGCTGTACGGAGTCGGCACGGTGGAGCGGTTGTCCGCCTGCCGCGTGGCAGTGGTGGGCATGGGCGGGGTAGGCTCGTGGGTGGTCGAGGCGCTGGCACGGACCGGCGTCGGGCATCTGCGGCTGATCGATGCCGACGACCTGTGCGTGTCCAACACCAATCGGCAATTGCCGGCGCTGGCCGGGCAGTACGGGCGCAACAAGGCGCGCGCCATGGCCGAGCGCTGCGTCGCGATCAACCCGGAGATCGCCGCCGATGCGGTGGAGGCGTTTCTCACCACCGGCAATATCGAAACCTTGCTGGGCGATGGCCTGGATCTGGTGATCGATGCTTGCGACAGTTTCCGGGTCAAGGTGGAAACCATCGCCTGGTGCCGCCGTCGCAAGCTGCCGCTGCTGACCGTGGGCGCCGCCGGCGGGCGCACCGATCCCACCCTGGTGCGCGTGCGCGATGTCTCGCGCACCGAACACGATGCGATGCTGGCGCTGATCCGCAAGAAGCTGCGTAGCGATTTCAATTTCCCCAAGAATGCGCAGCGCTATTTCGGTGTGCCGGCGGTGTACTCGCTGGAAAACGTCAAATACCCGCAGGCCGACGGCAGCGTGTGCGGCATTCGCCCGCAGCTCGATGCCGATGCCACGCTCAAGCTGGATTGCGGTGCCGGGCTGGGCGCGGCCACGCATATCACCGGCACGTTCGCGTTTGTGGCGGTGGGCAAGGCGCTGGAGATGTTGCTCAAGCCCAAGACCGCTGCGTCCAGGCCGGCGGCCGAGGTTGCTGCCGCGTCGCCATAACTACACGCGCGCGCGGCGGCGGCAGCTGGTCCATCAGCCCGGCAAGCCGAACAAGGCGCGTGCATTGGCCGTGGTTTGCGCGGCGATATGGTCGGCGTCTTCGCCGCGCAACTGTGCGATGCATGCCAACACCGTGCGCAGAGCGGCCGGCTCGTTGCGCGCACCGCGGATGCTGGCATCGGGTTGATCGGGTGCGTCGGTTTCCAGCAGCAGGTGCTGCAATGGCATGGTTGCGGCCAGGCCGCGCAGGCGATTGGCGCGCGGGTAGGTGACCGGGCCGCCCAGGCCGATCATGAAATCCAGCTTCCACAACTGCTGCGCCTGCTCGGGGCTGCCGGCAAAGCTGTGCACCACGCCGCGCAGGCCGCCAATGGCCTTGATGCGCGCGATGACTTCTTCGGTGGCGCGGCGTGCGTGCACGATCAGCGGCAGGTCGAAGCGTTTGGCCAGGCGCAATTGCCCATCGAAATAGTCGCGCTGGGCCTGCGCATCCAGGCCCTCCAGATAGAAATCCAGCCCGCATTCGCCGATCGCGCAGGGGCGCTCGCGTTCGATCCATTCGGCCAGCAGTTCCAGGTGGTCGGGGCGGTGCTGATCGAGAAAGATCGGGTGCAGGCCATAGGCCGGATGCAGCCCCGGGGCCTGCGTGCACACTGTGCGCAAGCCCGGCCAGCTGGCTGCGGTGACGGCCGGCACCACCTGCTGCATGACGCCGGCGTCGCGCGCACGCGCGATCACCGCAGGGCGGTCGTGGTCGAATTCGCTCGCGTCCAGGTGGCAATGGCTGTCGATCAACTGCATCAGTCGCGGCGCACCGGTGCCGGCAGCGGTGCCTTGCGGGTTTTCCAGTTCGCCAGCAGCAGCGTGGTCAGGCCGAACAGCAGCTCGTCCACGAATGGCACCAGATCCGGCACCAGTACATCCACCACGAACAGCGCGGCTGCCAGCTTGAACAAGGTGGGATAGCGCAGTTTGGCCGCCCACTCCAGGGCATGTGCGGTCAGGGAATTTCGCATGCGAGAGCTCCGACTGTTAGAAGTGCATGAAGTAACCGCTAGCTGAACTTAACCATGGCGTTCATGAGCGAGGGCGTTTTCGTTCAGGGTTGCCGTGCTGGAATCACCCCGTCAACAACGCGGTGCGTCCGCAGGGAGCTGGTTATGAAGAGCAATACGACAACTATACTGGTCGCTGCCGGTGCCTTGCTGGTGGGAGGCGTGGCCACTGCCGCCTTCATGAATAACCGTCCGTCGTCGGGCGATTTCGTCGCCAACGGCCAGCCGGCGCCGCGTGGCCTGGAGTATGCCGACGTGGTCAAGGTCGCACCGATCACCCAGCGCGAGCCGCAGTACGCGCAGGTCGTCAACAGCGCCGCAATCCGCGAAACCACCACCAGCTCCTCGCCGCGCGAAGTGTGCCGAGACGTGGTGGTGCAGGAACGTTTGCCCGAGCGCGATGGCAACGTCGGTGGCACCGTCGCAGGTGCCGTGATCGGCGGCCTGGTGGGTAACCAGTTCGGCAGCGGCAATGGCCGCAAGTTGGCAACCGTGGCTGGCGCTGTCGGTGGCGGCATGGTCGGCAACCGTGTGGACCGCAATCATGTCGGCGGCCGTGTGGTGGATCGCACCGAGCGCCAGTGCCACACCGAAAACGCCAATTCGAGCTCCGCGCGCGTGGTGGGTTACGACGTGACTTACCGCAATGCCGACGGCACCACCGGCACCATGCGCATGGACAGCAAGCCGGGCGAGCGCATTTCGCTGGGCGACGCCGACAACGTGGTGGCTTACGACGTGACCTACCGCTACGACGGTTTCGAGAAGACCGTGCGGATGAACGACAAGCCGGCCAGCGATCGTCTGCCGGTGGTCGATGGTCAGCTGGTGACCCAGACCGCGTCGACGGCTGGGGATTCCGGCGTGCGCCAGAATGGCGTCAGCACCCGTCAGTAAGCGCACGGAGCGAGATCCTTGCAACGAAAGAGCCGGCACTGCCGGCTCTTTTCGTTTCAGCCCAGCGAGCTACCGCACAAACACAGCGATGCTGAGCCGGGAACTGGCAGATAATCGCCGCTTCTCCTGTGGTGGAAACCAGCATGCCGGTGCGTCCCGATGATCTGTTCGATGTCCGTGCACTGCTGACCGACGAAGAGCGGGCAGTGCAGGATGCCGTCGCGCGTTTTACCGATGGTCGGGTGCTGCCGGCGATCGGCGATGCCTTCGATGCGGGGCGGTTCCCGCGCGAGTGGGTGCCGGAACTGGCGCAGCTGGGGCTGCTGGGCGCCAGCCTGCCGGTCGGCGATGGCGGTGCGGGCCTGGGGGCGGTGTCCTACGGGCTGATCTGCCAGGAACTGGAGCGCGGCGACAGCGGCCTGCGCAGTTTCGTCAGCGTGCAGTCTTCGCTGTGCATGTATCCCATTCATGCCTATGGCAGCGACGCGCAACGCCAACGCTGGTTGCCGGAGATGGCCGCCGGCCGGGTGATCGGCTGCTTTGGCTTGAGCGAGGCGCAGGGCGGCTCGGACCCGGCGGCGATGACCACCCGCGCGGTGCGCGATGGCGACGGCTGGCGCTTGAACGGCGCCAAGATGTGGATCACCAACGGCAGCATCGCCGGCCTGGCCATCATCTGGGCGCATACCGACGATGGCGTCTGCGGTTTTCTGGTGGACACCGCCAGCCCCGGGTTCACTGCGCAGGACATCGCCCACAAGATGAGCCTGCGCGCATCGGTCACTTCGGCGCTGTTCCTGGACAACGTGTTCGTGCCCGAGCAGATGCGCCTGCCGAACGCGGCCGGGTTGAGGGCGCCGCTGGGCTGCCTCAACCAGGCGCGTTACGGCATTGCCTGGGGCGCCATCGGTGCAGCGGTGGCCTGCCTGCGCGAGGCGCTGGCCTACGCGGGGGAGCGCATCCTGTTCGGCCGGCCGCTGGCGGCCACCCAGAGCGCGCAGATCAAGCTGGCCGACATGGCGCGGCGGATCTCCACCGCACAGCTGCTGGCGCTGCAGCTTGGCCGTTTGAAGGAGGCCGGGACGTTGCGGCCGGAACAGATCTCGCTGGCAAAGTGGAATAATTGCCGCATGGCGCTTGACGTGGCACGCGAATGCCGCGACCTGCTGGGGGCGGCCGGCATCACCACCGAACATGTGGCGATTCGGCATGCGCTCAACCTGGAATCGGTGATTACCTATGAAGGCACCGAAACCGTGCATCAGCTGGTGGTGGGACGTGCGCTGACGGGACTCAACGCGTTTTGACGAGGAGTGGGTGTTGATCGGCAAGGATGTGGTGCGACGCCTGAGAGGCGTCTTCTGGACGGTGTGCGTGATCTGCGCGATTGCCGCAATCGCGATACCGCCGGCGCAGGCAAACGAGGCGCCGAGCATGGCGCCGACACCGGCATGGGTGGTCGCCGATGCGGTGCCCGACAGCGTGCCGGGCGCGAGCGGGCTGCGCTATGAACTGGTGTCCGATCAGGTCGATCTGACCGGTCCCGCGGTACGCGCGTATCGGCGGCTGAGCTATACGGTGCAGCGGGCCAAGAGCCTGGACGAGGCCGGGCAGATCTCCATCGACTACCAGCCGCAATATCAGACGCTGCAGCTCAACAG
Source organism: Xanthomonas sp. NCPPB 4467 (assembly GCF_041475665.2). Classification (NCBI taxonomy): domain Bacteria; kingdom Pseudomonadati; phylum Pseudomonadota; class Gammaproteobacteria; order Lysobacterales; family Lysobacteraceae; genus Xanthomonas; species Xanthomonas sp. NCPPB 4467. Next base: position 2,031,803 of record NZ_CM191260.1, read on the forward strand.
CCTGGAGGTCTGGCGCGCGGGCCAGCGCATCGACATGCGCAGCCGCGCGCATTACGCCAAGCTGCGCCGCGAAAGCGGCCTGGAAGACGGCTTGATCGATGGCGCGTTGACGCTGTCGATCACCTTGCCGGACCTGCGCGTCGGCGACCGGGTGGATTACGCGGTGACCATCACCGGCAGCAACCCGGTGTTCGGCAAGGGCTATTACGACATCTTCGATGCGCGCTACGGCGTGCCGCTGGGCGAACGCCGGATTCGTGTGCGTTATCCCGCCGACATGGCCTTGCAGTGGCGCATCAGCGCGCCAGGCTTCAGCCGCAATGTCAGCAGTGCCGATGGGGTCACGCTGTTGAACATCGGGGCAAGCAATATCGCCGCGGTGCAGGAGGAAAAAGGCGCTCCCGACGATGTGGACCCGTATGGCGTGATCGAAGTGTCCACTGCCGGCAACTGGGCGAATGTGGCCGCATGGGCCGCGCAGTTGTATCCGGATGCGTTCAAGGATGCGCAGGTGGCCGCCAGCATGAGGCAGAGCCTGCGGCTGCACAGCGACGATGCGCAGGGCGCGTTGTTGCGCGCGGTGGCCTTCGTGCAGGGCGAGATTCGCTACGTCGGCCTGGACATGGGCGAAAACTCGCACGCGCCGCATGCGCCGGAAGTGACGTTGCGCAACCGCTACGGCGACTGCAAGGACAAGGCGACCTTGTTGATTGCGTTGTTGCAGCTGGCCGGCATCCGCGCCGAACCGGTGCTGGTCAGCAGCGACAAGGGCGCCGCACTGGACAAGCGCCTGCCCAGCCCTTACGCGTTCGACCATGTGGTGGTGCGCGCACATCTGCCGCAGGGCGATGTGTGGGTGGACGCCACGCGCGACCGCGAGGACGGCCCGCTTGCGCAGCGTCGGCCGCTGCCGTTCGTACGTGGATTGCCGGTCCTGGCCGGGCAGGATGCCCTGGTCGACGTGCCGGCGCCGATGCCGACCTTGCCGCAGGTCGAGGTCATCGAAGACATCGCGATTTCGTTGCGCAAACCGCAGCGCGTCGCCACCTTCAGCGTGGACACGACGTATCGGCAGGGACGCGGCGAGCGGGTGACATCGAGCTTCGAAAACGATGGCGCGCAAGCGATGGGCGAGCGCTATCTGGAGTTCATGCAGCAGTACTACACCGCGCTGACACAGGTCGATGCGCCGACCATCGACGATAGCGATGCATTGAATGTACGCACGCACGAAACCTATCGGCTGGAATGGCCGGTGGCAGAAGGCGACGAAGTGGGTTTCCCGCTGTTTCAGCTCGGCGACTGGATGGATAGCTTGCCCAAGGAGTCGCGCAAGAGCCCGTTGGTGCTACGCGGGCCGCAGCTGGCGCGGCAGACCGTGCGCGTGCAGACCGACCCGGTAGCCAAGGTGGATGCAGACACGCAGAGCGTGAGCAACCCCTGGTTTCGCTTCTCGCGCACGATCGCGATGCGCGATGGCCGCATCGAAATTGTCGGCGAATGGCAGCGTTTTACCGACCGCATTCCCGCTAACGGGGTGGAGCGTGCGGCGGCCGATATGGAGCGTGCGCGCGACCTGCTGTACTTCAATCACGACCTCAAGCCGCAGCGGCGCAAGCAACCGACCGATTGGCGGGCGCTGAGCTATCCGCTGGTGGGGTTGCTGGCCTTGATCGTGCTGGTGCTCGGTTGCCTGGCCTGGTGGCGTGGCGGCGGCCTGGGCGGGCTGTTGTTCGACCCGCATGGCACGGTGCAGCGCATGCCGCAGCAGGTTGGTTTGCGCCGCAGCGCCTGGGCGGTGTTTGCCGTGACCACGCTGGTGTCGGCGTGGATGTGGCTGCATGCGCTGCCATGGTGGATGCAGCTGGCCGGTGCTCTGGCCGTTGGGGTGGTGCTGGTGCTGGGCTGCGTGCTGCTCAAACAGTTATTGCGCTGGATGGGCAGTGCGGCGCAGGTCCAGCGGCTGCTGCCGGCGATGGCGGGCAGCGTCTTGCCATGGCTGGTGTGCGTGCTCGCCGGGCTGGTGGCGCTCAAGGGCAAGCCGGCCCTGCTGCAGAGCGGCGCCAGCGATCCGGCCGGCATGGCGCAGTTGTCGACGTGCGTGCTGCTGTTGATGCTGGGCGGCCTGTGGTGGTCGGTGTGCTCGGTGCAGGCCGTTGCCGGTGCCACCGGGTGCGGACGCGCGCGCGCCTTCGGTGCCTGGGCGTTGACGCTGTCGCTGCTGGGTGTGGTGATTGCGGTGCTGGGCGTGCCGGTGGCGATCGTGGCGACGGGGTGAGACGGGCCATCGCTGCGATGCTGCTGGCGATTGCAGCGCATGCAAAGGGTGGCGGCAGGCGGCTGCCGATGCGTGCAAAGGGCTTTGCAAAGGCGCACGGGGCTGTGACACTGCCAGCCCCCTCGTCGTTGTCGCGGAGCCAGCTTGATGTCGACCGTGCGTCCCCCGTTGACCGTGCATGGCATGTCCAGTTCCGGCAACTGCTACAAGGTGCGTCTGCTGCTGGAGCAGCTGGGTAGCCGGTATCACTGGGTCGAAGTGGACAGCGTGGCAGGGCAGACCCGCACGCCGGAATACCTGGCCAAGAATCCCAACGGCAAGGTGCCGATGGTGGAACGCGACGATGGCCGCGTGCTCACCGAATCCAACGCCATCCTGTTCTGGCTGGCCGAAGGCACGCCCTACCTGCCCACCGATGCCTGGCAACGCGCGCAGGCGCTGAGCTGGATGTTCTTCGAGCAATACAGTCACGAGCCGTATCTGGCGGTGGCACGTTTTATCAGCCTGTGGACACCGCGCGATGCATCGCGTCGCACCGAACTGCCGCAGCTGCGCGTGCGCGGCGAACAGGCGCTAGCGGTGATGGAACAGCATCTGCAGCAGCACGCCTGGTTTACCGGGAGCGACTACGGCATCGCCGACATCGCGCTGTTTGCGTACACCCATTGCGCCGAGGACGGCGGTTTCGATCTGGAGCGCTGGCCTGCGATCGGTGCCTGGCTGCAACGCGTGCAAGCGCTGCCGGGCTTCGTGCCGATGCCCGCACCTGCGGCGGTGGCGGCATGAGTCGGCAGGAGCGCTGAGCATGTGCGGATTGGCAGGAATGCTGCTGGCATCGCCGCGTCTGCATGGCGAGCAGCTCGATGCGCTGGTGCGGCCGATGGGCGCGGCCCTGCGTCATCGCGGCCCGGACGATGCCGGCACCTGGTGCGATGCGCAGGCCGGCGTGGCACTGGCGCACCAGCGGCTGAGCATTCTGGATCTGTCGCCGCTGGGCCATCAGCCGATGCGTTCGGCCGACGGCCGCTATGTTCTGGCCTATAACGGCGAGGTCTACAACTTTGCGCAACTGCGTGCCGCGTTGGCTGCGCTTGGGCATCGCTTCCGCGGGCATTCCGATACCGAAGTGCTGCTGGCAGCGGTGGTGGAATGGGGGCTGGACGACACCTTGACCCGCTGCAATGGCATGTTCGCCATCGCACTGTGGGACGAGCGCGACAACTGCCTGTTCCTGGCGCGCGACCGCGTCGGCAAAAAGCCGCTGTATTACGGTTGGGCCGGCGACACGCTGGTGTTCGGTTCCGAACTCAAGGCGCTGTGGCAGCACCCGGATTTCGACAACGGGGTCGATCGCGACGCGCTGACCTTGCTGCTGCGCCTGGGCTACATCCCGGCGCCTGCCTGCATCCACGAGCGCACCTTCAAGCTGATGCCCGGCCGCGTGTTGCGGATGGATGCGCAGACCGTGGCGGCAGGTGCGGCCGCGCACCGTCCCGACCAGGCGCAACAGCCGTTCTGGAATGCGCGCGAAGCGATGCAGCGTGCACTGGCAGCGCCATTTACCGGCACCGATGCGCAGGCCGAGGAACAACTCGATGCGGTGCTGCGCGATGCGGTGGCGCTACGCATGGTGGCCGACGTGCCTGTGGGCGTGTTTCTGTCCGGCGGCACCGACTCGTCCATCGTCACCGCGATGATGCAGGCGCAAAGCAGCCAGCCGGTGCATACCTTCAGCATCGGCTTCGAAGGCTCGCATCACGATGAAGCGCCACTGGCGCGCGAAGTGGCCACGCATCTGCACACCGACCACACCGAGCTGTACGTCAGCGGCGCCGACGCACTGGCGGTGGTGCCGACCTTGCCGGACATGTTCGACGAGCCCTTCGCCGATGCCTCGCAGGTACCGACCGCGCTGGCGGCACGCCTGGCACGCGGCGGCGTGACCGTGGCGCTGTCCGGCGATGGCGGCGATGAATTGTTCTTCGGCTACGGCCGCTATCAGCGTGCGCTGCGCAACTGGCGCATGCACGGCCTGGTGCCGGGCCCGCTGCGAAAGCTGATGGCGGTAGCGGCGCGCAGCAATGGCGAATCTTCGCGCACCGGCGGGCTGGCCGCGCTGGTCGCCGAAGCCGGCGCACGCGGCATCGGCGACATCTACCGCAATCGCATTTCGCGCTGGCGCGACCCGGCGGCGGCGGTGTTGGGTGCCACCGAGCCGGACAGTTTCTACAGCCTTGCCGACCCGCTGCACGGCTCCGGCACGCCGGCCGACGCGATGATGCTGGCCGATTTCGCCGCGTACCTGCCCGACGACCTGTTGTGCAAGGTCGACCGCACCACCATGGCGGTGGGCCTGGAGGCGCGCGCACCGCTGCTGGACTGGCGCGTGGCCGAATTCGCCTGGTCGCTGCCGCTGTCGCTCAAGTACCGCGACGGGGTCAGCAAGTACCTGCTCAAGCGCGTGCTGTGCCGCTATCTGCCCGAGCCGATGGTCTACCGCGGCAAGCGCGGCTTCGGCGCGCCGGTCAGCGCCTGGCTGCGCGGCGATCTGCACGGTTGGGCAGACGATCTGCTGGCGCACGGCACCCTGGAGCGCGAGGGCGTGTTCGCCGCCGATACCGTGGCCAGGCTATGGCGCGACTTCAACGGTGGCGAACGCAAATGGCATACGCACCTGTGGACGGTGCTGATGTTCCAGGCCTGGCAGGCGCATTGGCGCGAGCAACGCGCGGCGATCACGCGCTGATCTTGGTCAACGCGTCGATCCTGCGCGCGTCGACTAAGCGTTGCGCGGTGCGCGAGTGCGAGGCGCGCGCGCACCGCGCTGCCGTTGCTGAGGTGTTGCCGACGCTTGAAGCTGCCGTTCGGCCACCAGGCCGGGTAGGAGGCGTCAGCGCCTTGCAGACTGACACGCCACCGTTTGCGTCTATCTGCGGTTGATCTGCCGGAGTCGGGCGGCACTTCACCGGCTCTGAGCATCGCGCTGGGTAGGGTGGGGCCCTGTTTCCACGGAGCGTCCCCCATGAGCAAGATCACCATCGCCGTCCTGGTCGGCAGCCTGCGCGCAGCGTCGTACAACCGTCAGCTGGCGCGCGCACTGGAGCATCTGGCCGGCGACAAGGCCGTGTTCGAGTATGTGGAGATCGGCGATATCCCGCTGTACAACCAGGACCGCGACGGCGACTACCCGGCCGAGGGCACGCGCCTGAAGCAGCAGATCCGCGCGGCCGATGCGGTGTTGTTCGTCACGCCCGAGTACAACCGTTCGATTCCCGGCGTGCTCAAGAACGCCATCGATACCGGCTCGCGGCCTTACGGCGACAGCGCATTCAGCGGCAAGCCGGCCGCGGTGGTGGGCATCTCGGTCGGTGCGATCGGCACTGCTACCGCGCAGCAGCATCTGCGCAACGTGCTGGCGTATCTGAACATGCATGTGCTCGGCCAGCCGGAGGTCTTCCTGCAGTACAAGGACGGCCTGTTCGGCCCGGACGATCAGATCGCCACTGCCGACAGCCGCAAGTTCCTGCAGGGCTTTGTCGACGCGTTTTTGGGCCTGGTCGCGCACCTCAAGCATTGAGTTGATCACAGCGTTGTCGCGGCGGGTGCGCGCTTGCCGGGCAGCCTGGTCAGGGTGCTGAAAGCCAGGCAGGGCAGGGGTCGCGGCTGCTGCGACAGTGCTCGCGTACAAGGGTGATGCACTGGCTGTCCACCAGTTATCCACAGAGTTGTGCATGGTCGTCGGCGCCGTCGATGACTATGCTTCCTGCCCTCGTCTCCCCGCGTCAGGTTTGTTCGTCCATGTCCGCTCGTCCTGGTTTCCGTTCCAAGCGCAATCGTGATCGCGACGACGACGATTACGATCGTCCCGAGCCGCGTCTGGACCAGTTGCGCGTGCCGCCGCATTCGGTCGAAGCCGAACAGGCGGTGCTTGGCGGGCTGATGCTGGCACCGGAAGCCTTCGATCGGGTCAACGACCAGCTCACCGACAACGATTTTTACCGGCGCGACCACCGGCTGATCTATCGCGCGATTCGCGAGTTGAACGAGAAAGACCGTCCGTTCGATGCGGTGACGCTGGGCGAGTGGTTCGAGTCGCAGGGCAAGCTGGAGCAGGTGGGCGATGGCGCGTATCTGATCGAGCTGGCCAGCACCACGCCGTCGGCCGCCAATATCGCCGCCTACGCGGAAATCGTGCGCGACAAGGCCGTGCTGCGGCAGCTCATCGAAGTGGGCACCACCATCGTCAACGACGGCTTTCAGCCGGAAGGCCGCGAGAGCGTGGAGCTGCTGGCGTCGGCGGAAAAAGCGGTGTTCAAGATCGCCGAAGCCGGCGCGCGCGGACGCACCGATTTCGTGGCGATGCCGGGCGCCTTGAAGGACGCGTTCGAAGAACTACGCAACCGGTTCGAAAACGGCGGCAATATCACCGGTCTGCCAACCGGCTATACCGACTTCGATGCGATGACCGCCGGCCTGCAGCCGACCGATCTGATCATCCTGGCCGCGCGTCCGGCGATGGGCAAGACCACGCTGGCGCTGAACATCGCCGAATACGCTGCGATCAAGTCCAAGAAGGGCGTGGCGGTATTTTCGATGGAAATGTCGGCCTCGCAGCTGGCGATGCGTCTGATCTCCTCCAACGGCCGCATCAATGCGCAGCGTCTGCGGACCGGTGCGCTGGAAGACGAGGATTGGGCGCGCGTGACCGGCGCGATCAAGATGCTGAAGGAAACCAAGATCTTCATCGACGACACGCCGGGCGTTTCGCCGGAAGTGCTGCGTTCCAAGTGCCGCCGGCTCAAGCGCGAACACGATCTTGGCCTGATCGTCATCGACTACCTGCAGCTGATGTCGGTGCCGGGCAACAGCGAAAACCGCGCGACCGAAATTTCGGAAATCTCGCGTGGTCTCAAGGGCCTGGCCAAGGAACTCAATGTGCCGGTGATTGCGCTGTCGCAGCTCAACCGCTCGCTGGAAACCCGTACCGACAAGCGCCCGGTGATGGCCGACCTGCGCGAATCGGGCGCGATCGAGCAGGACGCGGACATGATCGTCTTCATCTACCGCGACGATTACTACAACAAGGAAAATTCGCCCGACAAGGGCCTGGCCGAGATCATCATCGGCAAGCACCGCGGTGGCCCGACCGGCTCGTGCAAGCTCAAGTTCTTCGGCGAATACACCCGCTTCGACAATCTGGCGCACGATTCGGTGGGCAGCTTCGAATAAGTGTCTTGCCACCGTTAGTTACAGGCGGTCGTAGCTGGCAGTTGGGCGTTAGAGCGGCGCGTTATCGCACGCGCCCGGTCTGTAAATATGTGCGTGAGCGCCGCCGCTACGGTAGCGCCTGAGCAATCCACTGCGACGCAACGTCTACCGATGCGCATCGCGGACTGATGCGCCTGCACGTTGGAGCAAGCAGGGCATCGCACCATCGTTGCGTGCGCTGGCTTATGCTGCGCAGCCTCACCGCCGCTGCCGAGTTCGCATGTCTTACGCCATCGTCTGGTTTCGTCGCGATCTGCGTCTGCAGGACAACCCGGCCCTGCGCGCTGCGCTGGATGCCGGGCATGACCCGATTCCGCTTTACATCGACGCACCGCACGAAGAGGGCGAATGGACGCCCGGCGCGGCCTCGCGCAGCTGGCGACATCGCTCGCTGGCGGCGCTGGACGCGGCATTGGGTGCGTTGGGCAGCGGCCTGGTCATCCGTGCCGGCAACAGCGCGCAGGTGCTGGATGAAGTGATCGCGCAGACCGGTGCGGTGGCGGTGTACTGGAACCGCAAATACGAACCGGCCACCCAGCCGCGCGATGCGCAGATCAAGCGCAGCCTGCGTGAGCGTGGCATCGAGGTGCAAAGCTGCAATTCTGCATTGCTGTTCGAGCCCTGGCAGTTGTCCACCCAACAAGGTGGCCCGTACAAGGTGTTCACCCCGTTCTGGCGTAACGCGCTGACCCAGTTGCAGCTGCCGGCCGCCGTGCCGGCGCCGCGTAACTTGCCGCCGTTGCCGGCGACGTTGAAAACCGTTGCGTTGGAGTCGCTGGAGTTGCTGCCGCGCTTGAACTGGGACCAAGGATTCTGGGAGCACTGGCGGCCAGGCGAGGCCGGTGCGCATGAAATGCTGGAGATCTTCATCGACGGCGCGCTCAACGGGTATCGCGAAAACCGCGACCGGCCCGATCGCGTCGGTACCTCGCAACTGTCGCCGCATCTGCACTTTGGCGAGATCGCACCGTGGCGCATTGCCAGCATGCTGGAAGCGCAGCGCAACGCGCGCAATGGCGCCGAGATCGATGGCTACATCCGCCAATTGGGCTGGCGCGATTTTTCGTATCACCTGCTGCATCACTTTCCCGACACCACCCACCAGAATCTCAATCCGCGCTTCGAAGGGTTCGACTGGGCCAAGGTCGATCCGGTTGCGCTGCAGGCCTGGCAACGCGGCCGCACCGGCATTCCGATCGTCGATGCGGGCATGCGTCAGCTCTGGCACACCGGCTGGATGCACAACCGTGTGCGCATGATCGTGGCCAGTCTGCTGTGCAAGCACTTGCGCGTGCACTGGATCGAAGGCGCGCGCTGGTTCTGGGACACGCTGGTGGATGCCGACCTGGCCAACAACACCATGGGCTGGCAATGGGTGGCCGGCACCGGTGCCGATGCCGCGCCGTATTTTCGCGTGTTCAATCCGGTCACGCAGGCAGAAAAATTCGATCCGCAGGCTATCTACATCACGCGCTGGGTGCCCGAGCTCGGCAAGCTCGCGGTGAAGGAGCGCTTCGCGCCCTGGCTGCATCCGTTGTCGCTCGCACGCTTCGCACCGGAGTATCCGCGCACACCGATCATTGGTCTTGCAGAAGGGCGCGATGCGGCATTGGCTGCGTATGCAAAGACGCGGGGCTGACTGCGGCGCATGTGCTGAGGCATGTGCGTGTGCGCCTGCAGTGCAGGCGAGTCGCAACGCCCAACGCGCCTTCGATGCGGTCGCGCCGCAACGCAGGTAGCTGCAGTTTTCGTCGTGTTTTCGCATGTGGCCACCGAAAACGTTTTCCTGAATGGACGGCTATCCACGCAGCATCGACGGCCGTTTTCATCATGCGCCAGTCGCGTTGGTCTGTTTATCCTCGCCGACACGATCGAGTGCCGGATGTTCCGGCCACAGGAGCACGCACACCATGTCCCCAGCAGCCACCAAGAGTCTCGCCGTTGCCCTGGCCAGCGCCATCGCGCTGTCCGCCTGCGCCACCGGCGGCTCGTATGTGCAGCGCGATCAATACGGCGACCAGACGCAACAGCAGAACCGTACCGGCCGCAATGCGCTGATCGGCACCGCGATCGGTGTGGCTGCGGGCCTGCTCACCGGCGACAGCGCCACCGAGCGTCGTCAGCACGCGATGGTCGGTGCCGGCATCGGCGCACTCAGCGGCGCGGCGGTCGGCCAATACCAGGATCGCCAGGAGCGAGCGCTGCGTGAGCGCACCGCCAACACCGGTATCGACGTGCAGCGCCAGGGCGACAACATCACCTTGAACCTGCCCGACGGCATCACCTTCGACTTCGGCAAGTCGGCGTTGAAGCCGCAGTTCTACAGCGCGCTCAATGGCGTTGCCTCCACGTTGCGCGAGTACAACCAGACCATGGTGGAAGTGGTGGGTCATACCGATAGCGTCGGCAGCGATGCGGTGAATCAGCGCCTGTCCGAAGAGCGCGCCGGCGCCGTGGCGCAGTATCTGACCGCCCAGGGCGTGCAGCGCGAGCGCATGGAAACCATGGGCGCCGGCAAGCGCTACCCGATCGCCGACAACAGCACAGACGCCGGCCGCGCGCAGAATCGTCGGGTGGAAATCCGCCTGATTCCGCTGCGTGCGGAAGGCGCTGCCAGCAACACCGGCATGCGTTGAGTACCTCGTACCTGTGAAGTCTGCGCTGGTGACTCCTCGCTAGCGCAGAAGTCTGGAAACAGGCCGCGAAAGCGGCCTGTTTTTTTTATGTCGAACGAAAAATTTCAAGCGAAATGCGCGGCGTGATTTCGTCCTGCCGACAGGAGAAGGATCCATCTAAGCCCAACCGACTCACACACTCGAGCGATCACGCGCTCACGCGCTCACGCGCGCACTCACGCAGTCACGTGTTCGAGAATACGCTTGCCTTCCGCACGCTCGGCTTCCAGCTCCACTTCCACTTCCGCCTCGCTGTTGGCCTTTTGCGCGGCCAACCGTGCCGGGCACTGGGCCATCATGTAATCCGCGTCGAAGTTCATCCGCGTCACCAGAAAGTCCACGAACGCGCGCACTTTTGGCGACACCAGACGACCGCCGGCAAACACTGCGTTGAAATCCACTTCCGGCCCGGTCCAGCCAGCGAGCACGCGGCGCACCAGGCCCGATTGCACGAACGGTTTGGCCATCACATCGCCGGTCAGCAGTAACCCTTCGCCGCATAACACCGCACCGTTAAGCGCGGCCGGGTCGTTGGCCACCATCAATGGATTGACCGGAAAATCGCGTACATCGCTGCCGTCGCTGAGCGACCAGAAGAAGCGGTTGTTTTGCACGTTGCGGTTCTTGCGCAGCGCCAGCGTGCGATGGAATTGCAGCTCGTCCGGATGCAGCGGCTCGCCATAGCGTTCGATATACGACGGGCTGGCGAACACTTGCGTGCGCAGGCTGCCGAGCTTGCGCGCGACCAGATTCGAATCGGGTAGGGCACCGACGCGCAACGCCAGATCGGCTTCGCCGCCGATCAGGTCCAGCTTTTCGTTGCCAAGATGCATATCCAGCTGGATTTCCGGGTATTGCGCGTGGAATTCGCCCAGCAACGGCGCGATCCAGGTGATGCCCAGCGAGTACGGCACGGTAAACCGCAGCCAGCCGCGTGGGCCGGACTGCAGTTGCCCGACCGCGCTTTCGGCTTCTTCCAGTTCGCGGGCGATGCGCTGGCAATGCTCGTGGTACACCGAGCCGGCTTCGGTCAGGCCGATGCGCCGTGTGGTTCGGTGCAACAGGCGTGCACCCAGGCGCGTTTCCAGCTCCTGCACCTTGCGGCTGACGGTGGTCTTGGGCAGGCCAAGCGCATTGGCGGCGGCGATGAAGCTGCCTTGTTCGACCACCTTGACGAAGATCAGGGTGTCGTTGAGATCGTGTGTCATGGCACTGCCTTCCGGGGGTCAGGAGGGATTAGACCGCTTGCGGGACGATTATTCCCCTAAATCCGGACTAATCAAGTGCTGCTTTGAGGCCTAGCCTACGCAGCATCCCTTCAACGCAGGAGCACGGCCATGTGGTTGTGCGATGTCTTCGGCTTGTCCTCCAACTCTCGCAGCGCCATTGAAAGTGCCTTCGATCCTGTGGTTTCCACGGCAAGAAGCCCGCGCGCCAGCGTTTCGCGTGGCTTTTCCGCCTCGCCCAAGCGGCAGGCTGGCGGTGCGCCGATGCAGCGGACTGGGCTGCAGGCGCGCTGGGTGCAGCGCGGAATTGTCCCGATGTCGGGAGTGAAAGTCCCATGAATGGGATGGTCCAATCCGAAACCGTCGTGATCGGCGGCGCGGGCAACGTGGGTGCCGGGATCGTCACCGCGTTGCTCGACGCCGGCATGCCGGTGCTGGTGATTGGACGCGATGCCGCCAAGCTCGACGCGCTGCGCGCGCAGCATGGCAATGCCCCGCTGCTGGAAACCCTGCAAGGCTCGGTGGCCGACGATGCCTCGGCGCAGGCGCTGGCCACCGAGCTGGCGCAGCGCCCGCGCCCGTTAGGCGCAGTGATCGCCAGCCTGGGCAGCCCGCTGAAGGCCGGGCGCCTGCTGGACCGGCCGGTGACGGCACTGCGTCGGCGCCTGGAGCGCGACGTGCTGCCGCATCTGGCGGCGGCACGTCACCTGCTCCCGCTGCTGGCCGAAGCCGACGGCGGCGGCCGCTATCTGTTGCTGGGCAGCCCGTGCGCGTTACGCGCCTGGGCGGCGCACGGCGACAGTTCGGTGGCCGCCGCCGCCATCCGCATGCTCGCCCAGGTGCTGCATGAAGAAGCCAAACCGCTGGGCGTGCGCGTACATCTGCTCTCGGTCGAACAGCCGGTGTGCACGCCGGGCCGCGCCAAGGACGCATGCCCGGAATGGATTCGCGCCGTGGACGTCGGCCGCGCCGCCGTCTCGCTCATCACCGGGCCTGGCCAGCCCGGCCAACCCATCGTGACCGTCAGTCGTCGTCTTTCTACCGCTCCGTCGGTGGACCGGCTGGCCGGTCTGCATTTGCCCATTCCCACTCGAGAGATCTCTCCATGACCCCGAACGCCACCCCGTTCCGTTTTCCAATGCGTACTGTTCTGACGGGCGCCGTGCTCGCTGTCGTGCTTGCCGCCTGCGGCGGCGGTGCTGCGCAGACCGGCGCGCCGCCGCCGCCCAGCGTCAGCGTCGCGCCGGTGCTGATGAAGGAGATCAGCCAGTGGGACGAATTCAGCGGCCGCATCGAGGCGGTGCAAAGCGTCGAATTGCGCCCGCGCGTGTCCGGTTACATCGACAAGGTGAACTACACCGAAGGCGCCGAAGTGAAGAAGGGCGATGTGCTCTTCAGCATCGACGACCGTAGCTACCGCGCCGATTTCGCCCGCGCCAACGCAGCGATGGTGCGGGCGCGCACCCAGGCCACGCTGGCGCGCAGCGAAGCGGCACGTGCGCGCAAACTCTCCGACCAGCAGGCCATTTCCACCGAAATCTGGGAGCAGCGTCGCGCCGCCGCCGATCAGGCCGATGCCGATCTGCTGGCCGCACAAGCGGCAGTGGACACCGCCAAACTCAATCTGGACTGGAGCCGCGTGCGCGCGCCGATCGACGGCCGCGCCGGGCGTGCGATGGTCACCGCCGGCAACCTGGTCACCGCCGGCGACAGCGCCAGCGTGCTGACCACGCTGGTGTCGCTGGACAAGGTGTTCGTCTACTTCGATGCCGACGAAGGCACCTTCCTGCGCTATTCGCAGATGGCCCGCAATGGCGAGCGTCCGGACGAACGCGGCGGTGAATTGCCGGTGCGCATCGGCCTGGTCGGCGAGCAGGGCTTTCCGCACGCCGGGCGCGTGGATTTCCTGGATAACCAGGTGACCCGCAGCACCGGTACCATCCGCGTGCGTGCCGTGCTCGACAACGCGCAACGGCAGTTCACGCCGGGCCTGTATGCGCACGTGCAGTTGCTGGGCAGCGGCCAGTTCAAGGCCATGCTGGTCGACGAAAAAGCCGTGTTGACCGACCAGGACCGCAAGTACGTCTACGTGGTCGACAAGGACGGCAAGGCGCAGCGCCGCGACGTGGAGCTCGGTCGCAGCGCCGATGGGCTGCGCATCGTGCGCAAGGGTCTGGCCGCCGGCGACCGTGTCGTGGTCGATGGCGTGCAGAAGATCTTCATGCCCGGCATGCCGGTCGATGCCAAGGCCGTAGCCATGGCCGCCGCACCGGACAAGCGCACCGCGTCGAACTGATTCATCGCTGCATCGCGCTTCGACCACCGGCCTGACACCCAGACCGGATTTGGGCCGCTGTGCCGCGCCGCCACCCGGCGGCAACCTCTTTCAGGACCACCCCAATGGACTTTTCCCGTTTTTTCATCGACCGGCCGATCTTTGCCGCGGTGCTGTCGATCATCATCTTCGCGGCCGGCCTGATCGCCATGCCGCTGCTGCCCATCAGCGAATACCCCGAAGTGGTACCGCCGAGCGTGCAGGTGCGTGCGGTGTATCCGGGCGCTAATCCCAAGGTCATTGCCGAGACCGTCGCCACGCCGCTTGAAGAAGCGATCAACGGCGTCGAAAACATGATGTACATGAAGTCGGTGGCTGGCTCGGACGGCGTGCTGGTGGTCACCGTGACCTTCAAGCCCGGCACCGATCCGGACCAGGCACAGGTGCAGGTGCAGAACCGCGTCAGCCAGGCGCAGGCGCGTCTGCCCGAAGACGTGCGCCGGCAGGGTGTGACCACCCAGAAGCAGTCGCCGACGCTGACCATGGTGGTGCATCTGACCTCTCCCAAGGGCAAATACAACTCGCTGTACCTGAGCAACTACGCCACCTTGAAGGTCAAGGACGAGCTGTCGCGCCTTCCGGGCGTGGGCCAGATCCAGATCTTCGGTTCGGGCGACTACGCCATGCGTATCTGGCTGAATCCGGACAAGGTGGCCGCGCGCGGGCTCACCGCCAGCGACGTGGTCGCTGCGATCCGCGAACAGAACGTGCAGGTCTCCGCCGGCCAGCTCGGCGCCGAGCCGATGCCGAACAAGAGCGACTTCCTGCTCTCGATCAATGCGCAGGGCCGCCTGACCACCGAAGAAGAGTTCGGCAACATCGTGATCCGCAGCGGCAACAGCGGCGAGATCGTGCGCTTGAGCGACGTGGCGCGTCTGGAGCTGGGCGCCGGCAACTACACCTTGCGTTCGCAGCTGGACAACCAGAACGCGGTGGGCATGGGCGTGTTCCAGTCGCCCGGCGCCAACGCGATCGAATTGTCCGACGCCGTGCGCGCCAAGATGGCCGAGCTGGAAAAGCAGTTCCCGCAGGACATGGCCTGGTCGGCAGCGTATGACCCTACCGTGTTCGTGCGCGACTCGATCAGCGCAGTGGTGCACACGCTGCTGGAAGCGGTGCTGCTGGTGGTATTGGTGGTGATTCTGTTCCTGCAGACCTGGCGCGCTTCGATCATTCCGTTGCTGGCGGTGCCGGTGTCGGTGGTGGGCACTTTCGCGGCGCTGTATCTGCTTGGGTTCTCGATCAACACCTTGAGCCTGTTCGGCCTGGTGCTGGCGATCGGCATCGTGGTCGACGATGCGATCGTGGTGGTGGAAAACGTCGAGCGCAATATCGAAGAAGGCCTCAGTCCGCTGGCAGCTGCGCATCAGGCGATGCGCGAAGTGTCCGGGCCGATCATCGCCATCGCGCTGGTGCTGTGCGCAGTGTTCGTGCCGATGGCATTCCTGTCGGGCGTGACCGGCCAGTTCTACAAGCAGTTTGCGGTAACCATCGCCATTTCCACGGTGATTTCGGCGATCAACTCGTTGACCTTGTCGCCGGCGCTGGCAGCCATGCTACTCAAGGCGCACGACGCGCCCAAGGACGGCCCGTCGCGGTTGATCGATCGTTTGTTCGGTTGGTTGTTCCGTCCGTTCAACCGCTTCTTCAACAGCAGCTCGCACAAGTATCAAGGTGCGGTGTCGCGTGCGCTGGGCAAGCGTGGTGCGGTGTTCATGGTGTATCTGTTGCTGCTGGTCGGCACCGGTTTCATGTTCAAGATCGTGCCGGGCGGCTTCATTCCGACCCAGGACAAGCTGTACCTGATCGCCGGTACCAAGCTGCCGGAAGGCGCCTCGCTGGAGCGCACCAATGAGGTGATCCGTCAGATCACCCAGATCGCGCTGCAGACCGAAGGCGTGGACCATGCGATTGCGTTCCCGGGTTTGAATCCGTTGCAGTTCACCAACACGCCCAATACCGGCACGGTGTTTCTGACGCTCAAGCCGTTCAGTCAGCGCAGCCGTACCGCCGCGCAGATCAATGCGGAAATCAACGCACGTATCAGCCAGATCCAGCAGGGTTTTGCGTTCGCCTTCATGCCGCCGCCGATTCTGGGTCTGGGCCAGGGCTCGGGTTACTCGCTGTATATCCAGGACCGTGCCGGTCTGGGCTATGGCCAGCTGCAGAGCGCGGTGAATGCGATGTCCGGTGCGATCGCGCAAACGCCGGGCATGCAGTTCCCGATCGGTACCTACCAGGCCAACGTGCCGCAGCTCGATGCCAAGGTCGACCGCGACAAGGCAAAGGCGCAGGGCGTGCCGCTGACCAATCTGTTCGACACGCTGCAGACCTATCTGGGTTCGTCGTACATCAACGACTTCAATCGCTTCGGTCGCACCTATCAGGTGATCGCCCAGGCCGATGGACAGTTCCGCGACAGCGTCGAAGACATCGCCAACCTGCGCACCCGCAATGCCAACGGCCAAATGGTGCCGATCGGCAGCATGGTCACGCTGGGCCAGACCTACGGCCCGGATCCGGTGATCCGCTACAACGGCTACCCGGCCGCCGATCTGATCGGTGAAGCGGACCCGCGCGTGCTGTCGTCCACCGAGGCGATGCACACGCTGGCCGGCATGGCACCGAAGGTATTGCCCAACGGCATGAACATCGAATGGACCGACCTGAGCTATCAGCAGTCCACGCAGGGCAACTCGGCATTGATCGTGTTCCCGATGGCGGTGTTGCTGGCGTTCCTGGTGTTGGCCGCGTTGTACGAAAGCTGGACCCTGCCGCTGGCGGTGATCCTGATCGTGCCGATGACCTTGCTGTCTGCGTTGTTCGGTGTGTGGCTCACCGGCGGCGACAACAATGTGTTCGTGCAGGTGGGCCTGGTGGTGTTGATGGGCCTGGCGTGCAAGAACGCGATCCTGATCGTGGAATTCGCCCGCGAGCTGGAGATGCACGGCAAGGGCATTGTCGAGGCCGCGCTGGAAGCCTGCCGCCTGCGTCTGCGCCCGATCGTGATGACCTCCATCGCCTTCATCGCCGGCACCGTGCCGCTGGTGTTCGGTCATGGCGCCGGCGCCGAAGTGCGCTCGGTCACCGGTATCACCGTGTTTGCCGGCATGTTGGGCGTGACTCTGTTCGGCCTGTTCCTGACCCCTGTGTTCTACGTGGCGCTGCGCAAGTGGGTGACCCGTCGTGGGCCTGCTGCACCGGCTGCCGTTTCGCATGACGCCGTCAAGGCGTAAGCCAATGACTTCTCCCCAATTGAAGAGGATTCACCACATGAGCAATACCAAGATCGCACTGGTCACCGGCGCCACCCGCGGCATCGGCCTGGAAACCGTTCGTCAACTCGCACAGGCCGGCGTGCATACGCTGCTGGCCGGTCGCAAGCGCGACGACGCAGTGGCCGCTGCACTCAAGCTGCAGGCCGAAGGCCTGCCGGTGGAAGCGATTCAACTGGACGTCAACGACGACATCAGCATCGCTGCGGCAGTCGGCACGGTGAAGGAGCGTCACGGCCACCTGGACATCCTGGTCAACAACGCCGGCATCATGATCGACGACATGCAACGCAAGCCGTCCGAGCAGAGCCTGGACACCTGGAAGCGCACCTTCGACACCAATCTGTTTGCGGTGGTCGGCGTGACCAAGGCATTCCTGCCGCTGCTGCAGCGCTCGCTGGCCGGCCGTATCGTCAACGTGTCCAGCGTTCTCGGCTCGCTGACGCTGCACAGCGACCCCAGCTCGCCGATCTACACCTTCAAGGTGCCTGCTTACAACGCGTCCAAGAGTGCCTTGAACAGCTGGACCGTGCATCTGGCCTACGAGCTGCGCGACACCTCGATCAAGGTCAACGCCATCCATCCGGGCTACGTCAAAACCGACATGAACGGGGGCGAGGGCGAGATCGACATCGAGCAGGGCGCACACAGCAGCGTGCAGATGGCATTGGTTGATGCGCACGGCCCCACCGGCAGCTTTACCCACCTGGGAGACACCTTGCCATGGTAAGGACATTGCTCGGCGCGGCGCTGGCCGCGCTGGTGCTCAGCGGTTGCGCGGTGGGGCCGGATTACCGGCCCGACCCGCCGCCCCCGGTCACGCTGCAGGGCGCGCAGGATGCCTCGTTCAGCACTGAATCCGTTGTCGGCAACTGGTGGTCGCAGTTCGACGACCCGGTGCTGGAGCAACTGGTGCGCGATGCCTTGTTCGCCAATCACGATCTGCGCATCGCGGTGTCGCGGGTGAAGCAGGCGCGTGCGGTGTTTGTGGAGCGGCGTTTGGATCAGGCCCCGCACATCACCGCGCAGGGCAGCTTTGATCGACGCGAGCAACAGCAGGTGATCGCCGGCAATCAGCGTTTCCTCACCGAGCAGACCACCCTGGGCCTGGATGCGGCCTGGGAGCTGGATCTGTTCGGCCGCCAACGCCGCGCCTCGGAAGCGGCGCGCGCCGATCTCGATGCCGAGCAGGCCAACCTGCAGGACGTGCAGGTCACGGTGGCGGCCGAAGTGGCGCGCAATTACTTCGAATTGCGCGGCACCCAGAAGCAGCTCGATGTCTCCAAGCGCACCCTGACCAATCTGCGTGACACCCAGAAGCTGACGCAGACGCGTTGGGACCTGGGTGCCGGCAGCGAGTTGGATGTACAGAGCAGCCTGGCGCGTTTGAAGGCCATCGAAGCGGATATTCCGTTGCTGGAAACCGCCGAGGCGCAATACCGCCATCGGCTTGCCGTGTTGCTCGGCCAGCAGCCGAATGCGCTGGATGCCACCCTGGTCGCACGCAGCATGCCGCCGTTCGCGCGCCCGTTGCCACTGGGCGATACGGCCGGATTGCTGCGTCAGCGGCCGGACGTGCGGAGTGCCGAACGTCGTCTGGCGGCGGCCACCGCGCAGGTTGGCGTGGCCACGGCCGATCTGTTCCCGCGCATCAGCGTGAGCGGCTTTGTCGGCTTTCTGTCCGGCGATGCGGCCAGGTTGACCCAGGGCAATGCAAAGGCCTGGTCGATCACCCCGTCGATCAGCTGGGCTGCATTCGACTTCGGTACCGTGCGTGCACGCCTGCGTGCCAGCAAGGCCCAGGCCGACGGTGCATTGGCGCAATACCAGCAAACGGTGTTGCTGGCGCTGGAAGACACCGAAAACGCCTTGATCGGCTACGGCCGTCAGCAGGCGCGTCTGGCGATCGTGGTGGACCAGGCCAATGCCGCGCGACGTGCCGAACAGCTGGCGCAGATCCGCTACCGCGAGGGGTCGGAAGATTTCCTGACCTTGCTGGATGCACAGCGCACCCAGCTGGCGGCAGACGATGCCCTGGCCCAGGCCGAGGCGGCAGTCAATGTCGGCGTGGTCGGTGTGTACAAGGCGCTGGGCGGCTGGAAGCAGGGTGAAGCACCCGCCGCACCGGTGGCGGTGGTCAACCGTTGACCGATGGACGGGGCGGCCGCTGGGTCGCCCCGTCTGGTAGAAGATCGTAACCGTCGTGTTCGATGCCGCGATCTAGCCAGCCAGCAGCGCGACGCTCAGTCGGCAACCCGTACGCTGTCGCGGCCGCTGTTCTTGGCCAGATACAGTGCCGCATCGGCACGCGAAAACCAGTCTTGCCAGTGCGTTTCGCCATCGTGGCGCGCAGCGCCCAGCGACACCGTGATGCGTCCTCCCGGGCCACGCAACCCATTGCGGATCACCTTGCGCAAGCGCTCGGTGGCCGCTTCCAGTTCCGCCGATGAGCCGGCGCGCAGCAACACCACGAATTCTTCGCCGCCAAACCGGAACACCTGATGCGGCTCGCGGACTTCGTAGCGCAAGATGGTTGCCAGATCCGACAGCGCGGCATCGCCTGCGGCATGCCCGTACAGATCGTTGACCTCCTTGAAATGGTCCAGGTCCAGGATGATCAGACTGTTGAGCCGCTCCTGCGGTTGGCGCTGATCGATCTGATGGGTCAACGCGCGTTCGAGCATGCGTCGGTTGGGTAACCCGGTCAGCGCATCCAGCGACGCCAGCTCTTCCAGGTGTACGCGGTCGTCCTGCATGCGCAGCGAGAACGAATACCCCACCGCCAACGTCACCAACGTCACCACGACCGTCGACACGCCCTGGCCGGGGCTGACGATCAAGCCTGGCAAGAACAACAAGGCCACCATCAATGGCAGGCTCAGCGACACCGCGCGTTGCGGCCCGCACAGAAAATAATTGGTCGCCAGCACCGGAAACAGCCAGGGCAGGGCGCCGTCGCCCCCGGTCCAGCAGGCCACCAGGCAACCGGCGACATTGATCGATGCCAACCAGACACCGCCGGCGCCCGTGCGTTCTGCCGCGCGCATCTGCCAGCCGCGCCAGATCGCCAGCACGCCCAGCGCTGCGGTGATGAGGCACGCAATCGCCTGGCCGGTCATGGCCAGGTACACCGCATAGAGGCAAAGCAACAGCGCAGTGATTGGCCCAAGCATCTTGACGATGCCGAGGCGGAAATCCCGCCGCAGGTGGAGGATCACAGGCAAGGTTCTGTCGGAGTCGGCATCATTATCGGCCGGGTTGCGCGAAAGTTGAGCATGCAATCACCGCTGTAGCGGGTAGGAAAATGAAGCGTTGCATGGCAAGGCTTCGTGCGTTGTTGACGGCCTTGCGGCAACTGTATCGGCTGTGGGTCGGAGCCTGTTATGCCTAGATGCGAAGAGCTAGCGACGCGCCTGGATGCGTTGCAGAACGCACTGCCGCAGCTGCCTGCAGATGAAGATACGGATGTTGAGTCTCTGGATTTCCAGGCGCGTGCCGAAGCGGTGCTGCGCGGCGCTAAACCCGAAGAGGCGGCCCATGTGTGCACCCGCGTCGACGGCATGCTGGTAGGCGGTGATCTGATTCGTGCCGACGGAGAGGGGCGCGCCTGTCGGTGATGCTGCGCTGCTCGACGCAGGCGGGCGCGTTGGCGAGGGCGAACGCCAATCTCGGCGCGGTGTCTGAGCCGTATTCTCAACAACGCAGCGGCGCTCAGCGAAATGTCTGACCCGATTTGTCGCTGATGCATATAAGTGTCAGTGCATATTTGCGCCTGGGTCGCCAGGCGCCTAATCGGCCACTGGCGCCCGGCTGGCAGTTGAACGAAGCCTATCAAGGCATCTTGCCAGGGTCGCTACGACCAGCCTGCCTGCATCAGGACTCCTGCGCACATTCGGCGTCCGCCGCTTCCGGTGCGCTGATCACCTGATTGCGCCCGGCTTGCTTGGCTTGGTACAACGCCTCGTCTGCGCGCCGCAGCAGCTGCGCCGCATTGCCCGCGTGCTCGGGAAAGCTCGCCGCGCCAAACGATGCGGTGATCTTCGGCAGCGACACGCCATCGGCCATCACCTGCAAGGCCTCGATCCCGGCGCGCAACTTCTCCGCCATCCTGCGCGCAGTGGCCAGATCCACTTCCGGCAGGATGATCGTCAATTCTTCGCCGCCGTAGCGGCAGCAGATATCTTCGCCACGGGTCTGCGCCAGCAACAGTTCGCCGATTGCCGCCAGCACCCGGTCGCCGCCGCTGTGCCCATGCAGATCGTTGAACCGCTTGAAGTGGTCGACGTCCAGCATCAGCACCGACAACGGCTGCACCCGGCGCGTGCAGCGCGCCAGTTCGTGATTGAGCGCTTCTTCCAGATAGCGGCGGTTGTACAGGCCGGTGAGCGGGTCGCGGATCGATTGCTGGCGCAGTGTTTCGCGCAGACGCAGGCTATGCAGCACCAGCGAGAGTTGTTCCGCTGCCGCTTCGGCCACGGTCAGTGAGCTCAGGCCACCCGGCTGGTCGCTGCGCAGCGCCAGCATGCCCAACTGTGTGCCTTGTGCCGACAATGGGATGCACACCGTGCTGGCGTGCGTCGGAAGATTGGCGCCGGTATGGCGACACAGCATGCCTTGGCTGGCATCTTCGACCACATGCGTGCGATCGCGGCGCAGCGCCCAGCATGTCTCCGGCGCGATGCTTGCGCTGTCGTCGTCGGCCATCGCGCCCCAGGCCACCACCTGCTCAGCGCGATCGCGCGATGCGCGCAGCAAATACACCGCACCGGCCGCGCCGGGAATCAGCGGCGCAATCGTGCGTGCGGTAATTTCCAGCGCTTCTTCGGCGTCGCGGCAGTTCTGCAGCAATCCCGAGTAGCGTGCCAGCGCTTCCAGTCCCGCAGAGGTACGCTCCAGCGTCGCAAACGATTCGACCAGCTGCTCGCTGGTATGGCTGGCCTCGTCCTCTGCACGCACGCGGCGTTGCAGCTCGCGCGCCAACAAGCGGTAGGCCAGCAGCATCACCAGCAGCCCGCTGACGATGCCGGTCACGGTCATCCGCAGCACCCACTGCGCACTGAGTGCATTGGTCTGCGTCCGCTTCACCAGCTGGTGACGTTCCAGCTCGGTCATGGTTTGCACCTGACGCCGCAATGCCGAGGAGGTCTGGAACACGCCACGCGCGATCGACCCGCGCGCGCCATCCAGGCCATGGGTGCGATAGCTGTGCAGCAGATCGTTGATCTGCACCAGTCGCGTGTCCACTAATCGGCTGAGCACACGCACATTGCGTCCCTGTACCGGGTTGTCCTGCACCAGCGCCTCCAGCCGTACGATCCGCTCGGGCAGGCGCCCGATCGCATCGGCATACACGCCTAGAAACGCCTCGTTGTCGGTCAGCACGTAACCACGCACCGACGACTCCGCCGACAGCAGCCCGGCCTGGATTTCGTCGATGCCCGCGAGCACTTCCTGCGTATGCGTCACCCATCCCGCATCGGCCAGCGAGCGCTGCGTGGTGAAGTAGCCGCCGATGCCGATCAGGACGAAGATGGCGCCGCCTAGCAGCAATGCCCCTGCTGCATGACGTTTTGCTTGTTTGGTCAACACCGTGTTCCCCCAACCCCGATGGTCTGGTTGAGGTCGATGCAAGCGGCGTGCCTCAATCAGCCCATCAGCTGGGTAGTGGCCGACAGACCGGCAGGACTCAGTGCCATGCCCTGGCACCAGTGAGCTCATACCGCACTGCAGAACCGAGCGCGCCTTGAGTATTTTTCTTCGAAACGGTCGGCCGATCTGTCGTACCGCCCCAAGTCGTGGCATCGGCGAGTCTTGGGGCGGGGTTTGACGCATCGAAACAGCGGCACGGGCAGGGAAGCGCAGGCTCGCAGGCGCCACGCTTGCGTCTAGCTTCCCCGATCAACGCAGCGCCGTGTTCGCTGGGCGAAGTGCCGGCAGGGCGTCCCATGCCATGGAAGCCATGCATGCCGAAGCGCAGCGGCAGCTCGACTCCACCTGAGCCGAGGGCGTTGGTCGCCAGCGGTGCAGAGCCGACGTGTAGGCAAGGGAGGGCGTCAACCAGGCCACTGCCATAGCCGGGCCTGAAAGCGCCACGCATTGCAGGCACTGATTCGCCCTAGTTGGTCCAGCCAGTGCCGGAGCAGCAACCAGCACCGGCACGCTGGCATGCGGTTTGCTTCGAGTGCATCAGGGGCGCTGGCGAGCGCCGTCGGAGTAGATGCAATGGATGAGCCCAACAAGAGCGCACTGGTCCTGCTGCAGCAGGAAGCGACCGAGCTGCTCGCACTGTTCGACCAACTCCGCGGCGACGTTGCGTTAGCCCACGCGTGTGACCGCCCTCTCGCAGGGTCGATCGCCACAACATCCGAGTCGACCGCCCGCGTCACTAATTGACGCGGCGGGCAGTGGCGAGCGCAGGCGATGGCGCTAGCGCTAGCGGCGTCGCTGCTAGCCGCGCCCATGAAAAAGGCCGGGAACCTCTTGCGAGAATTCCCGGCCTTAGTCGGTCTTCTTAGGACCGTTGTGTGGTGGAGGTGGGCGGAATCGAACCGCCGTCCGGAAGCACTCCATCCCCGGCACTACATGCTTATCCCTCCGTTAGATCTCATCCCCAGGCAGCACGGCGGGCAAAGCGCACCTGGAAACCAGCCTGCTTGATTTAGCCGGTAGCTGACAGGCAGCCACCACCGGCGGTTCCGTGATAATGACCCTACATCTACGAGCACGGGCACAAGTAGTTTCGGGGGTTCGCCTTAGGCGGCTGTAGAACTACAACTAAAGCCAATTAAGCGGCGATAGCGAAGTCCGAACCGTAGTTGTCGTCGTTGGCAACTAAAAGTTTGCTGCTGGATTAACGAGGAAAGCTGCCCCCTCGGCATGCGCCAAGCGACTTCGCGACCCCCGTCGAAACCAGTGCACCCCCGGGGAAAGCATCAAACGCTGACGGGGTCAGTGTAGGGATCGGCGCGCCCTGTCACAAGTGGTGAGATGGACTGCGCTTACAGTGGCTTCAGTCCTACCGGACCGAACAGTCTGTAACCGAAGGAGCGAAGCGATGGCGACAGGTAAGCCCCCACGTCCACGTTCGACACGCGCAGCACCGCGCCCTACCACTGCCAAGCAGCCGGCACTGCCCCAACAAAAGCGCTCATCCCAGTCAGGCGCGCAAGCCGCCGCGGCAGCCCGCGTGCAGGGAAAGGCGCGCACCGTGATCTACATTCACGGCATCGGCAACAAGCCGCCCGCCGAAGTGTTGCGTTGTCAGTGGGACAAGGCGTTGTTCGGGCGTCCGATGGGTGAGCGCACCCGGCTGGCGTACTGGGTCAATCGCGAGCGGTATCCGGTGGCAGAGCCCGGCAATTGCGACGGGCGCGATGTGGGGCCGGCGCTCAATCAGAGTGTGCAGCGTGCATTGAGTACGCTCGGCTTGGTGCCGGGCGGGCAGGATCTGCACGTGCTCGCCGATGCATTGGCACAGAGCGATCAGGAGCGGACCGACCTGCATCGCTTGCTTGACGAACTGGAGACGGCGAGCGCACCCGGCAGCGTGCAGGCAAAGGGCCCGATCGATGCGATCAACCGCGTGCTGCTGCGGCTGATTTCTGCGGCGTTGCTGCAGGACGTGCACGACCTGTTCTTCGTGCCCGAGCGCGCGGCATCGATGCGCGACAGCCTGACCCAGCGGCTGCGTGCAGGCGGCGGGCCGTTCGTGGTGGTCGCGCATAGCCAGGGCTCGATGATCGCCTACGACGTGCTGCGGCAGCTTGAGGCGGCCGATTGCGAGGTTACGCTGTTCCTGACCCTGGGGTCGCCGCTCGGGTTGCCGCAGGTGCGCAGCATGTTCAAGCGCTGGACCGGCACCCGCAAGCTGCCGTTCCCCGCGTGCGTGCAGCAGTGGATCAATGTGGCCGAGACGCGCGACCCGATCGCGCTGGATCCGGATCTCACCGACGACATCGCCAACGCGAAGGGGCGTTTCGAGAACATTGCCGGTGCGCGGATCAATCCCGACTGGCAGCACAACGCGCATTCGGGATCGGGCTATCTGTCGATCCCGCAGGTACGCGCGGCGGTGCGTCAGGCGGTGGGTGTGGGCTTCGATCAGCCGGTGTCCAATGCGGTCTTGATCAAGGACCTCAGCGAGCAGCTCGAAGCGCACGGCGCCGAGCATCGGCATGAAGTCCTGATCGAGCTGGATCGGCGGCTCGCCGGCAACGATCCGGCCGGTGTGCGCGCGGTGCTGGTGCGCCATCTGCGCGAGGTCGCTGCGCGCAGCACCGGCCTTGAGGGCGACGCGCTGGATGAGGCGATCGAACTGGAGGATGGGTTGCAGCGTTTCGTGTCGGCACGGTTGACCCGCTTCGAAATCGAATCGTTGCAGAATCGCTACCGCGCGCTGGGGTTTCGCCGGGTGTGGCGCGATGCCGGCAAGCGCGCGCTGATTCACATCTCCGGCAACGTGCTGCATGCCGACGCAGCACGCAACGCCTATCGTGCGCGTGGGCAGCAGATCGGCTGGGCGGTACTTGATACCGGCATCGCCGCCAGTCACCCGCATTTTTTCGTCAAAGGCCAGCGTGACAATGTGGTGGCGCAATGGGATTGCACCCGGCGCGGTGCGCCCAAGCGATTGACGCGGGCAGACGGCGATGCGTTTGCCCGGCTCGATCGGCACGGCCACGGCACCCACATCGCCGGGATCATTGCCGGCCACTGCCAGGCGACGCTGCCGGATGCGCAGGGCAGGCCGGGCCCGCCGCTGGAATTTGCCGGCATGGCGCCGGACGCGCAGCTGTATGGCTTCAAGGTGCTGGACGACGCCGGCGATGGGCGCGATTCGTGGATGATCAAGGCCGTACAGCAGGTGGCTGCCATCAACGAGCGCGCAGGCGAGCTGGTCATCCATGGGGTGAATCTGAGCCTGGGCGGTTACTTCGACCCGGAAAGCTATGGCTGCGGCTTTACGCCGCTTTGCAACGAGTTGCGGCGGCTATGGCGGCAGGGTGTGCTGGTGGTGGTGGCTGCCGGCAACGAAGGGCTGGCCTGGTTGATGGGCAAGGATGGCGATGCCTATCCGGCCAACATGGATCTGTCGATCAGCGACCCGGGCAATCTGGAAGAAGCCATCGTGGTCGGCTCGGTGCATAAAAGCAGCCCGCACAATTACGGCGTGTCGTATTTTTCCTCGCGCGGGCCCACCGCCGACGGCCGCGGCAAGCCCGACGTGGTGGCGCCGGGCGAAAAGATCGTCTCGGCGTATTACGACTTCGACCCAAAAGATCCGGCCAGCCTGATGGTGGAAATGAGCGGCACCAGCATGGCCGCACCGCATGTCTCCGGCGTGCTGGCCGGCTTTCTGTC
The DNA here is from genome assembly GCF_041475665.2 of Xanthomonas sp. NCPPB 4467. Classification (NCBI taxonomy): domain Bacteria; kingdom Pseudomonadati; phylum Pseudomonadota; class Gammaproteobacteria; order Lysobacterales; family Lysobacteraceae; genus Xanthomonas; species Xanthomonas sp. NCPPB 4467. The sequence continues at coordinate 2,058,220 of NZ_CM191260.1, forward strand.
GGCACGCCGCGAGTTCATCGGCTTCCCGGACCGGGTCAAGCAATTGATGCTCGACACCTGCACCGATCTGGAACGCGACCGCTACGTGCAGGGCAGGGGAGTGCCGAATTTGATGCGGATGCTTGGCGCGACCTGAGGAATCGGGAGTGGGGAATCGGGAATCGTCAAAGCTGAGAGGCCGCGCACTGAGTCAGTTTGTGCTCTGGCAGAAGCTAAATTAAGCCCGAAGCAAGCAGCAGACCAGCTCTTGCGATTCCCCACTCCCGATTCCCGATTCACGCATCTCGGTTATGCCGCCGCATCACGCGCTGCTTGTCGCGCTGCCAGTCGCGGTCCTTGGCGGCGTCGCGCTTGTCGTGATTCTGCTTGCCCTTGGCGAGGGCGATTTCCAGCTTGACCTTGTTGCTGCTCCAGTACAGCGCGGTCGGCACCAGGGTGTAGCCTTCGCGCTCCACGCGGGTGAGCACCTTGTCGATTTCGCTCCGGTGCAGTAGCAACTTGCGGTCGCGGCGTTCCACCGGCACGGTGTGGGTGGAGGCCTGGATCAGCGGGGTGATTTGCGCGCCGATCAGGTAAATCTCGCCGGAGCGCACATACGCGTAGCCGTCGACGATGTTGGCGCGGCCGGCGCGGATCGCCTTGATCTCCCAGCCCTGCAGCGCCAGACCGGCTTCGTAGCGCTCTTCCAGGTGGTATTCGTGGCGCGCACGCTTGTTCAGCGCGATGGTTTTCGTGGCCTTCGCGCCGTTTGCTTTATCCTTGGATGGTTGCTTGCTCATGACGCCATTGTCGCCGATTCGGCGTCGTCAAACGATCTTCCGTCTTTCACAAGTTAGCGAATGCCTACCATCCGTCGCAGCGCCCTGGTCGAACACAGCGCCTCCCGCATGTTCGATCTGGTCAATGATGTCGCCGCCTATCCGCGCCGCTTCGGCTGGTGCGACGCTGCCCATGTGCTGGAGCAGGACGATGCGCATATCGTGGCGCGCCTGGACCTGGGCCTGGGCTCGTTCCGTACCTGGTTCACCACCGAGAACATGCTCGAGCGGCCCGAACGCATCGTGATGCATCTGCGCGATGGGCCGTTCAAGCGCCTGGAAGGCTTGTGGGAGTTTCAATCGCTGGGCGACAACGCGTGCAAGGTGAGTCTGACCCTGGAAGTGGAAACCAGCTCGCGCTTGCTGGGGCCGGCACTGGCGCTGGGATTTCAGGGCCTGGCCGATCGCATGGTCAACGATTTCGTGCGGGTCGCCGATCGCGGCGACGTGTGACCGTGCGGGTCGAAGTCGTCCTGGCCTGGCCGGATCGCTACAGCGCGGTCGTGCTGGATCTGCCGGAGGGCGCCACCGCCGCCGAGGCGGCAGCCGCATCCGGCCTCTGCCAGGACACCCCCCCCGCAGCGCTCGCCATCCACGGTGTCGTGGCGCGCCCGGATCAGGTGTTGCGCGCCGGCGACCGGGTCGAATTGCTCCGGCCGCTGCTGCTGGACCCGAAAGAGGCGCGCCGCCGTCGGGCTGCACCTGCGAACAAGGCCAATGCCGGTCGCTAAGGCGGCATCTGGCCGCATCGCCCGCCCGCACTGTTGGTGAGCGAACTCTTCCGGACAGTGCGCCATTGCGGCTTTTGCGTCGTGTGATTCGACCTCGCGTTGCAGTAGCTGCAGATATCGATGCCGAGGTGAGTGCGCAGAAGCGAGTTTCGAGAAAATCTAGATCTGCGTTGAGTCGGGCGGCTGCGCCGATAGTCGCGGCCGCAAAAGCATCGCCGCTGGCATTGGCGCGATCAGCCGGTCATGCGCTCTGCTCAGCCAGGGAAGCGCGCGGCAATCGGTAAATTGAAGCAGAACGTTCCAGCGAAGAAGGGCAAGCAAAAAGCCGGCATCAAGGCCGGCTTTCGAGTGCTTTTCGTGGTCAGGCGATCAGCTCATCGCTCTGACGCAGCGCATCAACGGCCGCGCTGTTTCTTCTTGTCGCGCGCCAGGTTGCGGCCGAACTGCTTGGGGGCCGACTTGGCCAACTGCTCGTCCTGCGACGGGAAGTAGTCGCCTTCCCAGCGCGCCACCTGATCGTTCTCGAAGAACACGGTGAAATTCTTGACTTCGGTGCGCGCCAGACGGTCGACGCGCTGGGTGGACGTATAGTCCCAACGTTGCGCATGGAACGGGTCCGGGATCGACGGAGTGCCCAGCAACGCGTTGACCTGCTGCTTGCTCTGGCCTACCTGCAGTTGCTCCACGGCATTCTGTTTAATCAGATTGCCCTGGTAGATCGGCTGCTTGTAGATGATGCCGCAGCCAGCGGTGGAGAGAGCAACGGCGGCGACCAGCAGGAGATTGCGCATCGGGGAATAAGTGCTGAGGAAATCACGCCGATGATACACTCCCGCCGGTCGCCGCGACCCGTTTGATGGCAGCTGGCGCTAAATCGCCAATGAACGGAGAACATATGGAAACCCACGACCTGCGCAAAGTCGGGCTCAAGGTGACCCATCCGCGGATGCGGATCCTGGAATTGCTCGAACAGAAGAGCAACCAGCACCACCTCAGCGCAGAAGACATCTATCGGCAGCTGCTCGATCATGGCGACGAGATCGGGCTGGCCACGGTGTATCGCGTGCTGACCCAGTTCGAGGCCGCCGGCCTGGTGCTCAAGCACAATTTCGAAGGCGGCCAGGCTGTGTACGAGCTCGACCGCGGCGGCCACCACGACCATATGGTCGATGTGGACACCGGCCACGTCATCGAATTCGAAAGCGAAGAGATCGAGGCGCTGCAGCGTCAGATTGCCGCCAAGCACGGCTACGAGCTGGAAGAACATTCGCTGGTGCTGTATGTGCGCAAGAAGCGTCCGCGCTGAGGACGCGCCACCGCGTGGGTGAGCAACAAGGCGGCTTCGGCCGCCTTGTGCGTTGTGCGATGCGGGGTGGAGAGGTTTACTGGGAGCCGCCAGCATAGGCTGCGATAACGCATCGACACCACAGCCTCCGCAATAGACCTCGATCAGGCGCTCTGCAATAGCTTGCGGGCTGCTGCGCGCGCTTCCTTGCTCACTTCCACACCGCCAAGCATGCGGGCCAGTTCTTCCTGGCGCGCCTGCGGGCCGAGCAGCTCGACCGCGCTCTGGGTCATGCCGTCCACCGGCGCCTTGCTGACCCGGTAGTGCGCGTGGCCCTTGGCCGCGACCTGCGGCAAGTGGGTCACGCACAGCACCTGACGCTCTTCGCCCAAGGCACGCAGCTTCTGGCCGACGATATCGGCCACCGCGCCGCCAATGCCGGAATCGACTTCGTCGAAGACCATGGTCGGCACGCTGTCCAGGCCGAGTGCGGCCACTTCGATCGCCAACGAAATTCGCGACAGCTCACCACCCGAGGCCACCTTGCGCAGGGCGCGCGGCGGCTGGCCGGCATTGGCGGCGACCAGGAATTCCACCCGCTCGGCGCCGTTGGGATCCGGCCGCGCACTGTCGTGCGGTTGCAGCTGGATCAGGAACTGCCCGCCGCCCATACCCAATTCGCCGATCAGCGTGGTGGTGGCCGCGGACAAGGCCTCGGCGGCGGTCTTGCGACTGTCGCTGAGCACGCCGGCCGCGCTGCGCCAGACGCCGGTGGCGGACTCGATGTGCTTGTCCAGCTGCTGCAGGCGCTCGTCGGCGCCGCGCAGGCTTTCCACTTCCAGGCTCATGCGCTCGCGGTGGGCGGCCAGCTCGTCCGGGGCGACACGGTGTTTGCGCGCCAGATCGTGCAGGCGGCCGAGACTGCGCTCCATCGCTTCGAACTGGGCCGGGTCGGCGTCCAGGTCGTCGCGCACGCGATCGAGCAGGGCCAGTGCTTCTTCGATCTGGATCACGGCGCTGTCCAGCAACGCGTCCACCTCGCCCAGGCGCGGCTCGTGCTCGGCGACGCGTGCCAGGTCGTGGCGGCTGTCCTGCAGCAGGCCCAGTGCCGACGCGCCGTCATCGCCGTTGAGCTGCTGGGCAACGCTGTCGCAGGCGCCGATCAATGCAGTGGCATGCGCCTGACGGCGGTGATTGACGTCCAGGGCCGCGATCGCGGCCGGGTCCAGGTCCTCGCGTTCCAGTTCGCCCAGTTGATGTTCGAGAAAACCGATGCGGTCGGACACATCGCCTTGCGCAGACAGCGCATCGCGCTCGTCCAGCAGCGCCTGCCAGCGCTGGCTGGCCTGGCGCACCTGCTCACGCTGGGCGCTGTTGCGGGCGTAGGCGTCGAGCAGGGCGAGCTGGCTGTGGCGAGCCATCAGGGCCTGGTGCTCGTGCTGGCCGTGGATTTCCACCAGCTTTGATGCCAGTTCGGCCAATTGCGAGGAGGTCACCGGGCGGCCGTTGATCCAGGCGCGCGAGCCGCCGTCGGCACGGATGATCCGGCGCAGCTGGCACTGCGCCTCGTCGTCCAGCTCGTTGTCGGCCAGCCAGCTCAGGCCCGGGTGTGCGGCCGGCAGCTGAAATTCCGCCGACAGTTCGGCGCGGTCGGCGCCATGGCGGACCACGCCGCTGTCGGCGCGCAGGCCGGACAAGAAGCCCAGCGCGTCCACCATCAGCGATTTGCCGGCGCCGGTTTCGCCCGACACCACGGTCATGCCCGGGCCGAACTCCAGTTCGGTGGCGCGGACAACGGCGAAATCCTTGATCGAGAGGTGTCTGAGCATGGGGGTCGAGTGTGAATGCGTTTGGGGAAGCTTAGGGCAGGAAGGGGCGGGCAGGGAGTCGGACGCTTGCCATCCCCGGGGCCAGACATTATCTATGCCCAGTCTCACCGGATGATCCCATGCGCGCGTCCCAGTCCCCAATGCTCGACCCCCGCGCCCGCCAGTTGCTGCGCACCTTGATCGCACGCTACATCCGCGATGGCGAGCCGGTGGGCTCGAAAACCCTTGCCCAGCATGCCGGGCTGGATGTGAGCCCGGCGACCATCCGCAATATTCTGGCCGATCTGGAGGACGTGGGGCTGCTCAGCTCCCCGCATACCTCGGCCGGGCGCATTCCCACCGCGCATGGCTACCGGGTGTTCGTCGACAGCCTGGTGCAGATGCAGCCGCCCGGCGAAGAAGAGGTGCGGCGCCTGCGCGCGGAGCTGGCCAGCGGCAATGGCACCCAGTCGCTGCTGGGCAGCGCCTCGCAGATGCTGTCGGCGATGAGTCACTTCGTGGGGGTGGTCAGCGCCCCGCGCCGGGAGCAGTTCGCGTTCCGGCATATCGATTTCGTGCCCCTGGATGCGCGGCGGGTGCTGGCGATCCTGGTGTTTGCCGACAACGAAGTGCAGAACCGGGTGATCGAGCCGCGCCGCGCCTACGAGCCGGCCGAGCTGGAGCGGGTGGCCAACTACCTCAATGCGCAGTTCGCCGGGCGCGCGCTGTCGGACATCCGCGCCTCGCTGCTGCGCGAACTGCGCGTGGCCAAGAACGAGATGGAGCAGTTGCTGGCGCACAGCGTGGACCTGGCCAGCGAGGCGCTGGTGCCGGCCGAGGCGGACGATATGGTGATGGCCGGGCAGACCCGGCTGATGGGCGTGCATGACCTGTCGGATCTGGACCGGCTGCGCGAGCTGTTCGAAGCCTTCGCCAGCAAGCGCGAGATCCTGCAGCTGCTCGAACGCACCATCCAGGCGCCGGGCGTACGGATCTTCATCGGCGAGGAGACCGGCATGGTGTCGCTGGAAGACGTCTCGCTGGTCACCGCACCGTATGCCGCCAATGGCCAGGTGCTGGGCGTGCTGGGGGTGATCGGGCCCAAACGTATGGCCTACGACCGCCTGATTCCGCTGGTGCAGACCGCAGCCCAGGTGCTGGGCGCGGCCATGGAGCCGCCCGGCACGCGATAACCAGCGGCAATCGAAGCCATCGTTTTGCTTGAAACGCGGCCGAGCGCCCACATACGGGGTGACGTTGGGGCGGGCGTTCCGCTTGCCCGGGAACTGCATATGAACCAAGACCACCCCGAATTCGACTCCGAAGACCTGTCCCAGAATCCACCCGAGACCGATCCGCTCAAGGCCGAGATCGAGTCGCTGCGCAGCGAGATCGCGTTGGTCAAGGCCGACGCCCTGCGCGAGCGCGCCGACCTGGAAAACCAGCGCAAGCGCATTGCGCGCGACGTCGAGAACGCGCGCAAGTTTGCCAACGAGAAGCTGTTGGGCGAGCTGCTGCCGGTGTTCGACAGTCTGGATGCCGGGCTCACTGCGGCCGGCGCCCAGCCCAGCCCGCTGCGCGATGGCCTGGACATGACCTACAAGCAATTGCTCAAGGTTGCCGCCGACAACGGCCTGACCCTGCTGGACCCGGTCGGCCAGCCGTTCAACCCCGACCAGCACCAGGCGATCAGCCAGGGCGAGGCCGAAGGCATTGCGCCGGGCCACGTCGTGCAGGTGTTCCAGAAGGGCTATCTGCTCAACGATCGCCTGTTGCGTCCGGCCCTGGTGGTCGTGGCCAAGCACGACTGATTGCCAGCGTCTGGCTGAACTGCCGGGCGCGCCGTTAGAACACAGATGCGCACGGATGGCTTGAACACCTGCGCGCCACCCCCACATCTCAGCCAGACCCGGCGTCGCCGGACACAGCTACAGAATCATCAGGAGCGTATCCATGGGCAAGATCATTGGTATTGACCTCGGCACCACGAACTCGTGCGTGTCGATCATGGACGGCGGCAAGGCCCGCGTCATCGAAAATTCCGAGGGCGACCGCACCACGCCGTCGATTGTCGCCTACACCAAGGACGGCGAAGTGCTGGTCGGTGCCTCGGCCAAGCGCCAGGCAGTGACCAACCCGAAGAACACCTTCTACGCGGTGAAGCGCCTGATCGGCCGCAAGTTCACCGACGCCGAAGTGCAGAAGGACATCTCGCACGTGCCGTACGGCATCCTGGCGCATGACAACGGCGACGCCTGGGTGCAGACCAGCGATGCCAAGCGCATGGCGCCGCAGGAAATCTCCGCACGCGTGCTGGAAAAGATGAAGAAGACCGCCGAAGACTTCCTCGGCGAGAAGGTCACCGAAGCGGTGATCACCGTGCCGGCGTACTTCAACGACAGCCAGCGTCAGGCCACCAAGGACGCCGGCCGCATCGCCGGTCTGGACGTCAAGCGCATCATCAACGAGCCGACCGCTGCGGCCCTGGCCTATGGCCTGGACAAGAACGGCGGCGATCGCAAGATTGCGGTGTACGACCTGGGCGGCGGTACCTTCGACGTGTCTATCATCGAAATCGCCGAAGTCGACGGCGAAAAGCAGTTCGAAGTGCTGGCCACCAACGGCGACACCTTCCTGGGCGGCGAAGACTTCGACAACCGCGTCATCGAATATCTGGTGGACGAGTTCAACAAGGATCAGGGCATCGATCTGCGCAAGGACCCGTTGGCGCTGCAGCGCCTGAAAGATGCGGCAGAACGCGCCAAGATCGAGCTGTCGACCAGCCAGCAGACCGAAGTGAATCTGCCCTACGTCACCGCCGATGCGTCGGGCCCCAAGCACCTCAACATCAAGTTGACCCGTGCCAAGCTCGAAGCGCTGGTGGAGGACCTGGTCAAGAAGTCGATCGAGCCGTGCCGCACCGCGTTGAACGACGCCGGCCTGCGCGCCAGCGACATCAACGAAGTGATCCTGGTCGGCGGTCAGACCCGCATGCCGAAGGTGCAGCAGGCGGTTGCCGATTTCTTCGGCAAGGAACCGCGCAAGGACGTCAACCCGGACGAAGCCGTGGCCGTGGGCGCTGCGATCCAGGGCGGCGTGCTGGCCGGTGACGTCAAGGACGTGCTGCTGCTGGACGTGACCCCGCTGTCGCTGGGTATCGAAACCATGGGCGGGGTGTTCACCAAGATCATCGAAAAGAACACCACCATCCCGACCAAGGCCTCGCAGACCTTCTCCACCGCCGAAGACAATCAGTCGGCCGTGACCGTGCACGTGCTGCAGGGTGAGCGCGAGCAGGCCCGCTTCAACAAGTCGCTGGCCAAGTTCGACCTGTCCGGCATCGAGCCGGCGCCGCGCGGCATGCCGCAGGTAGAGGTGTCCTTCGACATCGACGCCAACGGCATCCTGCACGTGTCGGCCAAGGACAAGAAGACCAACAAGGAACAGAAGGTCGAGATCAAGGCCGGTTCGGGCCTGTCGGACGAAGAGATCCAGCGCATGGTCGCCGACGCGGAAGCCAACCGCGAAGAAGACAAGAAGTTTCAGGAGCTGGTGCAGACCCGCAACCAGGCCGATGGTCTGATCCACGCCACCCGCACCGCGATCACCGAGCATGGCAGCAAGGTCGGCGGCGATGTGATCGGCAAGGTGGAAGCGGCGCTGGCGGATCTTGAGACCGCCATGAAGGGCGACGACAAGGCGCAGATCGAAGCGCGCAGCAAGACGCTGGAAGAAGCCGGCCAGTCGCTGTACGCAGCGGCCGCTGCGGCAGAGCAGGGCGGCAACGCCGATGCGGCCAGCGGCAATGCGCAGGCCTCCAAGGCCGCCGATGACGTGGTGGACGCCGAGTTCACCGAGGTCAAGGACGACAAGAAGTAAGCCGTGATTTGGGAGTCGGGCATGGGGAGGGCAGGCGCTAAAGCGCATGTCCCTCCCGCCCGATATCCTCTACGCGTCGCGTCGCCAAGGCGGACCAGCAGCATGCTGTCCGCCTTCGCGTTTCAAACGAATCACGAATCACGAACCACGAATCCCCGCTTATGAGCAAACGCGATTACTACGAAGTGCTGGGCGTTGCCCGCGGTGCCAGCGACGACGAGCTGAAGAAGGCCTATCGCCGTTGCGCCATGAAGCACCACCCGGATCGTAATCCGGGCGACGCTGCGTCCGAGGCGCTGTTCAAGGAGTGCAAGGAAGCCTATGAAGTGTTGTCGGACGGCAACAAGCGCCGCGCCTACGATGCGCATGGTCACGCGGCATTCGAGCACGGCATGGGTGGCGGTGGCGGGCCGGGCGGCCCGGACATGGGAGATATCTTTGGCGATATCTTCGGCAATATTTTTGGCGGTGGCGCCGCCGGTCCGCGCGCTGCGCGACGCGGCGCCGACGTCGGTTACGTACTGGAACTGGATCTGGAAGAAGCCGTCGCCGGCATCGAACGCCGCATCGAGATTCCGACCCTGATCGAATGCGAACCCTGCCACGGCAGCGGCTCGGAAGACGGCAAGGTCGAGACCTGCGCCACTTGCCATGGGCGCGGCCAGGTGCGCATCCAGCGCGGCATCTTTGCCATGCAGCAAAGCTGCCCGCACTGCGATGGCCGCGGCATGCTGATCCAGAACCCGTGCAAGACCTGCCATGGCGCCGGTCGCGTGGAAGAAGACAAGGTGCTGTCGATCAAGGTGCCGGCCGGCGTGGATACCGGCGACCGCATCCGGTTGGCAGGCGAAGGCGAGGCCGGCCCGGCCGGCACACCGCCGGGCGACCTGTATGTGGAAGTGCGCGTGCGCGAGCATGCGATCTTCCAGCGCGACGGCGACGACCTGCACTGCGAAGTGCCGATCCGCATTTCGCAGGCGGCGCTCGGCGACACCGTACGCGTTGCGACCCTGGGTGGCGAAGCGGAAATCCGTATCCCGGCAGAGACCCAGACCGGCAAGTTGTTCCGCCTGCGCGGCAAGGGCGTGCGTTCGGTGCGCAGCCGCAGCGAAGGCGATCTGTATTGCCGTGTCGTGGTCGAAACGCCGGTCAACCTGACCGCCGATCAGCGCGAGTTGCTGCAGCAGTTCGAGGCAACCTTCACCGGTGAGGATGCGCGCAAGCATTCGCCCAAGTCGGCCACCTTCATCGATGGCGTCAAGGGCTTCTGGGATCGCATGACGTCGTAAGCGACGTCATGGGCAGTGAGGGGGCGCAGCCGAACAAAGGGCGTGCCTGCTCCTGCCCGGAGCAGGCGTGGACATTGGTGAGGCGAATGAGGAGAAGACAGCTTTCCTTCGCTCGATCGAAAGCGCTCCTGCGGAGATATCCTTTTCTTGTCGCGAGAAGCGCTACACGAACGACATCCTTCCCGCTCGGAAGAACTGCCAGAAGAGCGTTCGAAACAAACTGCCGGAACGAAACAAACTGCCAGAAGCTTGCTCGCAGGAAAGTACCAGGCTCTCCCTCGCAAGAAAGTGCCAGAAGAACAACATCCTTCTCCCCTCGGGAGAAGGTGCCCGAAGGGCGGATGAGGGTGCGGCGTAACGATCGTCAACGCCTAAGAACGGCAACTTGGCCTTGCTCCGGTGCAGCCGGGCATCAATAGAGATATCCAAGTGATAACGCTTCGGGCTGACCTCCGTGCAGGCCTGCGCTTCACTCGCCTCGCGCGCGCAGTGCCCAGCACTCTCGATCGAATCACTGCGCGATGCCGCAAACCGCATCTGAGCCACTGACACCATCCCGACGCTGAGCCGATACCCGCTCACTCAGCGCTGTCGCGCCTCGTCAGATCGCAACGTTTGCAAAACCTGCAGAGAATGCGCAGCGCTGAAGCGTTCGGCTCCGACGTCTGCGTCACCAAACGGCGTGAATGTCAGCGCCATCCAGCTCGCATCCAGTCAACGCGCGTCGCACTGCACATCGCGCGGCTCCAAACACGCCACGCGCTCACGTATTGCAGCAGATAATGGGGCTCTCCTCTCACGACGGCGCCTCCCATGAGCGATGCAACCGACAGTCATCTCGTCCACGGTCGTCGCCAGCGCCCGGATGGTCCTTCGCCGGTCGATGTGATCTCGGTGCAGTCGCAGCTGGTCTATGGCCATGCCGGCAACAGCGCTGCCGTACCGCCGCTGCGCGCGCTCGGATTACGTGTGGCCGAAGTGCCGACCACCTTGCTCAGTAACGCGCCGTTCTACGCAACCTTGCGCGGCCGTATCTTGCCGGCCGACTGGTTGGCCGATCTATTGCTCGGCGCCACAGAACGCGGCCTGCCGCAGCGGGCGCGCATGCTGGTCTCCGGCTATTTCGGCAGCCTGGCCAATGGCGAAGCATTCGCCGATTGGCTGGAGCAGACGCTGCCGCAGGCGCCGCAGCTGCGCTATTGCCTGGATCCGGTGATCGGCGACACGCACACCGGCCCCTACGTCGAGCCGGGCCTGGAGCGGGTGTTCGCCGAACGCTTGCTACCGCATGCCTGGCTGGTCACGCCCAATGCGTTCGAGTTGGGACGCTTGACCGGTATGCCCAGCCTGGAACAGCACGATGCCATTGCTGCGGCCCGCGTCCTGCTCGCACGCGGCCCGCAATGGGTGCTTGCGCACAGCGTTGCCGGCGTAGCAGGCGAATTGGTGACCTTGGCGGTCAGTACTGATGCGGTGTATCGCTGGGCCAGCCCGCATCTGCCGGTCGACGTGGCCGGCACCGGCGATGTGTTGATGGCGCTGTTGATCGGTTTTTTGCTGCGTGATATGCCGTTCGAGCAGGCGGTAGGACACGCGCTCACCGGTGTGCACAGCGCGCTGGAGGCCACGCTGGCGGCAGGTTACGAAGAGTTCGATGTGCTGGCTGCCGCGCCGGCCGCGCTTGCGGTACGGCCGCGCTTTGCCGTCGAGCGCCTGGCATGAGTGCGCAGCCGGTCGTCGGCATCGTCGGCATTGCCGGCGCCTACGGACGCTGGCTGGCGCAGTTTTTGCGCACCCGCATGCAGCTGGAGGTGATCGGCTTCGATCCTGCAGTCAGCGGCGACATCGACGAAGCCACCCTGGCGCAGCGTGCGGATGTGCTGATTTTTTCTGCGCCGATTCGCCACACCGCCGCGTTGATCCAACGCTATGTGGAACTGGCCGGCGCACGCGCTGCATCGCAGCTGTGGATGGACGTCACCTCGATCAAGCAGGCGCCGGTCGCTGCGATGCTGGCGTCGCAGGCAGACGTGGTCGGCCTGCATCCGATGACCGCGCCGCCGAAATCGCCAACCTTGAAGGGGCGGGTCATGGTGGTCTGCGAAGCGCGCCTGCAGCATTGGTCGGCGTGGGTGCAGACCTTGTACGTGGCACTCCAGGCAGAGTGCGTTTACGCCACGCCGGAGCACCACGACCGGGTGATGGCCTTGGTGCAGTCGATGGTACACGCCACTCACTTGGCACAGGCGGGCACCTTGCGCGACTACGCACCGCTGTTGGGTCAATTGCAGGCGTTGATGCCGTATCGCTCCGCATCGTTCGAACTCGACACTGCAGTGATCGCGCGCATCCTCTCGCTCAATCCATCGATTTATGAAGACATCCAGTTCGGTAACCCGTACGTCGGCGAAATGCTCGACCGCCTGCTGTCGCAGCTGCAGCACTTACGCGCGCTGGTGGCGCAAGGCGACGACGCGGCGCGCGCGCAGTTCCGCAGTCAGTTCCTGGACGCTAACGTCCATTCCCTGCAACACACCGCATTGGCCGCAGGCAACTACACCTACGAGCGCGTGGGCTACCTGTTGGCCGACCTCACCGAACCGCTGACCTTGAGCGTGTATCTGCCCGAAGACCAGCCCGGCTCGCTGCGCGCACTGTTGCATGTCTTCGAGCGGCACGGGGTCAACCTGTCCTCGATCCATTCCTCGCGCACGCCGGTGGGCGAGCTGCATTTTCGGATCGGGTTCGAATCCGATAGTGATCGTGCAGCATTGGCGCGTGCGGCAAGTGAGATCGACCTTAGTGGGATCGGGCGGGTGCTGGAGCGGTCGGATCGCGTCGCAGACTGACTTGCCGGTTGACTTGTACGTTAGCCGGCAAAATGCTGTTGTTGATGTGTCCTGATCATCAATTGCGTAACGCTGCACGTCGCATTCGGCGCTGCAAGCGGCGCAAATTCAAAGCCTCTGTTCGGAAGAGAATCACAATTTCATCCACACGGGGTGTGGATGAAAGTTGCACAAGCATGTGGATAAGCTGGCGCAGCCCTTGCAGGGCAAGGGCTGTCGTCTGGCTGGTCAAAAAATGACCAGGCAGCGCTCACGGTGTGGAGAGTTGCAGCTCGCCGCCTTCGGTGATGAAGCGTTGCCCTTGCCGTTGCAAATGACGGCCGTCGGGGAGTTCGTAACGCGGCGCGGGATGTGCGCCCTGGCCAGGCGACTGCTCGTTGCGAAATTCGATGATGACGTACGGCTCGCCATCTGCGCCGATCGCGGGAAATTGCCGAAAAGACATATGCACCTCCGAAGGATTGCAAGGTTGCCCTGCGGGCGATTGGCCCGTACCGCCAGCGGTTGGCCGGCACGCCGAGCATGCGCACGCAGATGTTATTCGGACGTCGTCGTACGATGAGGCGAACGACCTGCAGGTTGAGATCGCCATGCGGGGTCCGACGCTGGGTGTCTTGGACCGAACCCATTGCAGCGATTCGCAACGTCGCGGCTGCTTATAGCTCAGCAAGCAACGTAGCTTCGAAATCCGTAGCGCCGTATCCAGTCGAGATCGCTGCCAGTTCTGCGGATCGCCCTGCGATATCGCCGGCCACGCTGTATAAGCCCTTACAAGCACTGCCAGCGGCGCAATTGGTATGGCGCAGGACCAATGCGCGCAGGCGCGACCAGCGCAGACTCAACGCGTCAACGACCTAACTGCAACGCATCCCGGTCAGCGGTAGCCGCTGCCAACTCTGCGCGCGCCGAGGCAATCCGCGCCTGCGCATCGATCAAACGCACGCGTGCGTCGTTGGCGGTTTCCTCGCGCTGGTTGACCAGGAAGAAATCGCCCGAGCCCAGTTCGAAGCGTCGCCGTTCGGCGGCGGCCAGGCGGTCGGCGAGGCCGCGTTCTTCGTCGGCCATCTTGGCCAGCCGCTCGGCAGCGTTGAGCGAGATCACGATGGACTCCACCTCCACCGAGATCTGGTCGCGCAGGAAGCGGCTGCGCTGATCCAGTGCTTCGATCTCAGCGCGCGCCTCGGCAACCCGGCCTTTGGCGGAACGGTTCTCCAGCGGCACGCTGAAACGAAAACCGATGATCGCATCGGTCGGCGAGCGGTTCGGCCCGCCCACGCCGGGGTCGCCCAGGTCCTTGCTGACTTCGAAACTCACATCCAGCCGCGGCTTCAGGTCGTTCTGCGCCAGCATCAGCCGGGCGGTTGCCTGGTCGATGCGGGTCAGCACGGCGCGGTAATCGGGCCGCTCCAACGGCGCGGTGATTTTGCTGGCACCGGCCAGACCTTCCAGTGCGGAAGCATCGGGCGGCAGGCGCTCGCTGGAGACGATCAGCGGCATGCCGGCGTCGTCGCGCAGATACAGCGACAAGGCATTGGCCGCATTGGCGAAGTCCTGCTCCGAGCGCACCACCAGCGCGCGCCGGCGCACCAGGTTCTGGTCGTTTTCGGTCAACAGAATGGTCGGGCGCGCACCCAGCGTCACCTGCCGCGAAATCGCATTGCGGCGCTGCTCGGCCAACGCCAACAGGTCGTTGTACGCACGCAATTTCAGGCCGGCTGCCACCCAGCTCTGGTAGGCGTCCACGGCGCGCCGCTGCACGCCGATCGCCACCATCTCCGCTTCGTACTGGGCGACATTGATGTCGGCGCTGGCAACGCTGCGCTTGGTGCGACGCTCGTCGACCACGCGGTCGCGCAACAGCGCGTACAGCGCGCCGACCTTCACTTCGCCGCCGCGGTCGGTATACGACTTGTCTTCGTAGACCGGGAACGCACCGCGCGAGGACCGGTAGCCGCCGTAGTAATAGCCGCCGTTGTTCTCGAACGGCCGCTTGACGCCACTTTCGATGCTGCTGCCGTCGTAGTAGCCGGCCTCGCGCGAGCGGCCTTCGATATCGAACACGGTGTCGAATGCGCCGTCGGCCGAGATTCCCTTGCCTTCGGCCTGGCGGACTTTCGCCAGCGCTTCGACGATCTGCGGCGCAGAGCGGGCCGAGGACTGCAGCACTTCGTCCAGGCTCAGTGGCGCGGCTTGGGCGAAGGCCGCACCGGGGCAGAGTGCGATCAGCAGGACAAGCAGATGCCGCATCATTTCTTGCCCGTCGCGTCGTCTTCGGACTTGTCGGCGGCAGGCTTGGCCTTGCCATCGCCCTGCGTGGTCGCGGCGGGGCGGCGGCCGAATTCCAACGGGAAGTTGTTGAGCTGGCGCCATAGTTCGTAGCCCACCCGCACCGCTTCGCCCAGTACCCAGCCGCGCACCTTGCCGCCCTGGCGGGCGAATTCCTGCGCCGGCCACGCCGGTTTTCCCGGTTGCGGCTCGACCAGGATGCGGAACAGCCCATCCGGTGCGGCATTGGGGTCGATCGCGCGCACACGACCATCGAACATGCCGTGCGCTACCGACGGCCAGCCGCTGAACTGAATCGCCGGCCAGCCTTCGAACTCCAGCCGCACCGGGCGGCCGGGACGAATCAACGGCACGTCGCGGCCATCGATATACAGCTCCACGGCACGCTCCACGCGCTCGGGCGCAATCACCGCCAATACCGTGCCGGGCGAGACCATGGCGCTGCCGCTGGCGGCGTTGAGCTGCTGTACGCGACCATCGCGCGGCGCGCGCACCAGCTGTGCGGACTGGCGGTTCAACTGGATGTCGATGCGGGTCAACTTGGCGCGCGATTCGGCCAGCTTGGCGTCGGCTTCGGCCACCTTGATCTGGGTCAGCTCGTAATCGCGGCGCCCGGCCAGCCCTTCGGCGAGCAATTGCCGGCTGCGTTCCACGTCGATGCTGGCGACCGCGCGCGATTGCTGGATGGCGGCGATTTCCGCCGCGACCTGCGCGCGCTCGCTGGCAAGCCGAGTCAGTAGATCCGGGTCCAGGTCGCCGACGCGTGCGATCGGGTCGCCCTTGGACACGTGCTGGCCATCGTGTACGTACCAGCGCTCGACGCGGCCGGGCACGAAGGCGGTGACCTGCTGCTGGCGGTCGCCCGGGTCCAGCGAGACCACCTGGCCCTTGCCGCTGGCGGTCTGCACCCAAGGTGCGAACGCGAGGATGGAACCTGCGATGGCGACGCCGATCAACAGCATCCACGCTAGCGCCTTGGCGATGCTCGGTGGCCGCATCGAGGCCAGCGTGGGGAAGTGCGCGATCCGATCAGGGGCGTGCTGCATTGGTGGCCTCCTGGGTGGATGCGATGAGTTCGTCGCGCGTGGCGTAGCGCTGCTGGCGCGCGGGTTCCAGGCGGAACCAGCCATCCAGGGTGATGTCTTCCGGCCTGCCGGTGCACAGCAGCACGGTGGTGCCGGCCTCCTTCAGGCGTCCCAGCACACGGGTCAGGCGTTCTGCGGGGAGCAGGTCGTAGAGCTGCGACAACATCAGCACGCGTGGGCGCACCAGCAAGGCGTTTGCCAGCTTCAGCGCCATCACTTCGCCGATCCACAGCGGAAAGCCGGACGCGGCAAGGCGCGTGTCCAGGCCCTGCGGCAAGGCGGCGATGCGTGCGCGCAGCCCCACCGTGTCGATGGCTTCCAGCATCGCTTCGGAGCTCACGTCGGCCGAGGCCATGGCCAGATACTCGCGGATGGTGACTTCGACAATCGTCGGTCGATCGAGCACGGTGACTTCCGAGCGCAGCAGGTACATGTCGAAGGTGGCCAGGTCCGCACCGCCCACCATCACCAGGCCGCGATCCGGCACCACATGGCGCTTGAGCACCATCGCCAGCAGCCGCTCGGCGCCGCCATCGGCCAGCGTCACCAGATGCTCGCCGGCTTCCAGGGTGAAATCGAACCGCGCCCCCTCGATCACCACGCCGTCCAGCCGCACCGCGCTGTTGCCGGGGATCTTGCCGGCCGCCACGACGGCACGTTCCTGCGGAATGGCATACAGCAGCGACAATTCTTCGGCACTGGCCACCAGATCGTAGAACGTGTCCAGATACGCGCCGAGCTGCGCGATGCCATAGAACACCGCGCTCAGGATCAGCTCGGCCGCCACCAGCTGGCCAATCGACAGCTCGCCACGCAGGATCAAGCTGCCGCCCAGCGCCAGCAGCGCCGCGCTGGCAACTGCGTACAGCAGCAGGAACGCCACCGTCTGGGTGAAGCTATAGCGGAAATGGCGCCGATGCCGGTCGACATAGGCCGCAGTGACCGCCTCGGAGCGGTCCATCGCAAAGTTGAGATGGCGGCTGGATTTGTAGAAGCCATTGGAACCGCCGACGCTTTCCAGCCAATGCGCGGCATTGTGCTTGGCGTGGCTGAGGTCGACCGCAGTGCGAATCGAACCGCGCGACCAGATCATCCAGATGGCGAAGATGATCAGCAGCAGCAAGGCGTTGAACCCGAGGAAAAACGGGTGGTAGAAGCTGGTGACGATCAGGCCGACGGCCGACTGCAGCACGATGGTGAAGGCGCCGATCGCCAGGCTGGGCACCGCTTTTTGCACCACCACCAGATCGAAGTAGCGGTTGAACACATCGCCGCGGTTCTGGTCGGCGAAGAAGGGGTTCTGCGCATGCACCGCGCGCACCGTGATCTCGGCCACCACGCGCGCGAACAGGCGGCGTTCGAACAGCGCCATCATCCACACCCGCATCGCGCTCAGGCACGCCACCAGCAGCAGCAGCCCCAGCAACAGGCCCGACAACGTCCACAGTGGCGTGGGCAGTGCGGTATTGGCGACGCTGTTGATCAGCAACTGCACCGAGATGGGCGTGGCCAGCGACAGCAGGCTGATCGCCACGCCGTACACCAGGGCAAGACGCACGTACGGCATGTCAGGCCCGACGATTTCCGCCAGCCAGCCCGCCGCTTCCCGCCATCCGATCCGCTGTGACGCCATTGAACTTCCATTGATGAGTTCAGTGAAGCATTGACGAGTTACCGCTATAGGACAAGGCCGGAGCGCTTATGCGTTGTATAGGATTTTCCTATGCGGCTGCAGCGCGCAGCAAATCGGCGATCAAACCGAACGCTGGCGCACGTCCTGCGCCTTGCCGCCACAGCAGCCCAATCTCGCGGTAATAGCGGCCGCCCTTGATCGGGCGCACCACCACATCGTCGCCTTCGCGGATTTCCTGGCGCACGTACAGGTCCGGCAACAGCGCCAACCCCATGCCCATGCCGGCCATCTGCCGGATCGCATCCAGACTCGTTCCTTCGTAATCGCGCAGTACATGGGCACCGACGTCCATCGCGATGGCGGCCACCTGTTCGGCCAATCGGTATTCCGGCATCAAGGTGAGCAGGTTGGTACCGCGCAGATCGGCAGGGGTGATGTAGCGTTTGCTGCGCAGCGGGTGATCGGCGGCCATGGTCACGTGCAAGGGCTCACGGAACAGTCGTTCGCTGTGCAGGCTGCGTCCGGCCACCGGCAGTTGCGCCAGGATCAGATCGTGCACGCCATTGGCCAGGTCGCTGGCCAGTACGGTGGGCAAACCCTCGCGCACGTGCACGCGCAGCGCCGGGTGCTCGCGGTGCAGCCGCGCAACCAGGCTGGGCATCAGGTAGGCGCCCAGCGTGGGCGAGACACCGAGCCGGATGGTGCCAATCAATGTATCGGCCGCGGTGGTGCGCAGGTCTTCCAGATCGGCCACGTCGAGCAGGATGCTGCGCGCGCGGTCGAGCAGATCGCGCCCGAGCGGGGTCAGGATGGCCGGCACGCCGCGCTCGAACAGCGGCGCGCCGATGATGGTCTCCAGTGCGCGGATCTGTTGCGACAGCGAGGGCTGCGACACGCCCATCTGTTCGGCGGCGCGAGTGAAGCTGCCGGTGTCGGCAAGTGCGACGAAGTAACTCAGTTGGCGAAGGGTGGTCTTGGGGCGGGGCATGGTCGCATCGGCACGTCGGGTCGCTCGGAGTCGCACTGCCGGCCAGGCCGGTGAGTGAGCGTGTGGCCCGCAGTGGGCCTCAACCGGCCGTCATTGATCGATGAATTGCAGCCGTGCCAGCTCGGCGTACAGGCCGCCTTCGGCGATCAACTGCGCATGCGTGCCCTGCGCCACGATGCGGCCGGCATCCATGACCACGATGCGGTCGGCCTTGAGTACGGTGGCCAGGCGGTGCGCGATGACCAGGGTGGTGCGGCCCTGCATCAGCCGGTCCAGCGCTTGCTGCACGGCGCGCTCGCTCTGTGCGTCCAGTGCGCTGGTGGCTTCGTCCAGCAGCAGGATGGGCGCATCCTTGAGCAAGGCACGCGCGATCGCCACGCGCTGCTGCTGGCCGCCGGACAGGCGCGTGCCGCGCTCGCCCAGCTCGCTGGCGTAGCCTTGGGGCAGGGCACGAATGAAGACATCGGCTTCTGCCGCCGCCGCCGCCGCTTCCACCTCGGCATCGCTGGCCTCCAGGCGGCCATAGCGGATGTTGTCGGCGGCACTGGCCGCGAACAGGGTCGGTTGCTGCGGGACCAGCGCGATGTTCTCGCGCAAGCGCACCGGGTCGGTCTGGCGCAGGTCCACCTCGTCGATGCGCACGCTGCCGCTGGCCGGGTCGTGGAAGCGCAGCAGCATCGCCAGCACCGTGCTCTTGCCCGCGCCGGACGGCCCGACCAGGGCAACGGTCTCGCCGGGGCTGACGTGCAGATCAAATTTGTCCAGCGCCGGTGCGTCGGGGCGCTGCGGATAATGAAACGCCACCTGGTCGAAATGGATCGCCCCGCGCAGCGGCTGCGGCAAGGGCGTTGGCGTGGCCGGCGCCAAAATGGCCGGCTCTTCGTCGAGCAGCTCGCCGACCCGGCCCATGCCGCCGGCGGCGCGCTGCAACTCGTTCCATACCTCGGCCAGCGCGCCGACCGAGCCGCCGCCGATCAAGGCATACAGCACGAACTGGCCCAGCGTGCCGGGTGTCATACGCCCGGACACCACGTCATGCGCGCCCAACCACAGCACGCCAACGATGGCACCGAAGATCAGCATGATGGCGATGGCGGTTACGCCGGCCTGGGTGCGGATGCGCAGCCGCGCGGTATCGATCGCCGCAAACAAGGCCTGGCTGAAACGCTGGCTTTCGTAACGCTCGCGCGCATGCGCCTGCACGGTGCGCACTGCGCCCAACGTTTCGGCCGCCAGCGTATTGGCATCGGCCACACGGTCCTGGCTGGCGCGCGAAATCTTTTGCAACCGGCGCGCGCCCAGCACGATCGGCAGCACCGCCAGCGGAATGCCGATCATCGTGAATCCAGCCAGGCGCGGGCTGGTGACGAACAACATCGCCATGCTGCCGATCACCGTCACCGAGCTACGCAACGCCACCGACATGGTGGTGCCGATCAGCCCCCGCAGTAGCTCGCTGTCGGCGGACAGTCGCGATACCAGCTCGCCGCTGCGGCTGCGATCATGAAAGCCGGCGTCCAGGCTGATCAGGTGCGCATACAGACGGCCGCGCAGGTCGGCGACGACTTTTTCGCCCAGCAACGCTACGAAGTAAAAGCGCGCTGCCGTGGCCAGGGCGAGCACCACCGCCACCGCAAACAACAGGGCGAAGGCGTGGTTGATCTGCGTGCCGCCGGAGAAGCCGTGATCGATCATGCGCTTGACCGCGGCCGGCAGGCTCAACGTGGCCGCCGCAGACACCGCGAGTGCGATCAGCCAGGCGGCGAACAGGCCGCGCTGACGTTGTACGAACGGCCACAAGGTGCGCAGGCTGCCAAGCTTCCGCAACGGGTTGGGCCTGGCGGCGGCTGGCTGATTCATGCGGCTTCCGGTGTTGAGAGATGGACACGATTGCGAGTGGCGTCGCACAGGCGGGTTTTCAAGCCAGCCAGCTGATCTGCAGGCAATTGCACGCGTAACGCTGCGCCTTGGGCGTCGAAGTGTTCATCCAGCTTGTCGACATGGAACGCGGCAAGCGCCGCGTGTACCAGCCCCAGATCGTCGAACTGGCATTGCAGGTCGAGCCGGGTCAGCGCGACCAGCGGCCGCCGCATGGCCAGGCGCAGACATTCGGCTGCGGTGCCGCCGTAAGCGCGCACCAGCCCACCGGCACCGAGCTTGATCCCGCCATACCAGCGCGTCACCACCACCACCACGCGATCGAAGCCTTGGCCATCGATGGCCGCCAGAATCGGCCGCCCCGCAGTGCCACTGGGTTCGCCATCGTCGCTGGAACGGTACTCTTGACCGAACCGGTAGGCCCAGCAGTTGTGTGTGGCATCGGGCACCGACACGCGCTGCAGGATCTCCAGCGCCTGCGCGGAAGAGTCGAGTGCAGCAGCATGGGCCAGAAAGCGACTGTGCTTGATGTCCAGGCTGTGTTGCGCGTCAGCGGCGAGGGTATCGAGCATCGTCGCCATTCTATGCGAGGCGGCGATCTCGATTGCTGCAGTCAGCGTGACTGCCGTTGCAAGCTGGCAGGCCGGGGCGATTGCAGCGTGCTGCTGCCGTAGCGATGGGCAGTTGCGTGCGTGGGACGTTGGCGACCGACGTCGCGCCTGAGGGAATGTTCGGGCGCACGGGTTTGCCTGGTATTAGCGTGAGCATGCGTTCGCTGGGGCGATGCGCGTTGATGCTGCGCGCGCCTGTAGAAAGCGACGCGCGTTGCGGCCGTGCGGGTCAGGGATGCCTTCGATCACACCAGCGTCGAGCGGCGCTTCTCGTCGATCCACTTGGATGCCTGGGCCGGGGTGTAGTACTGCATCCAATCCAGCATCTGCGCCATGTCGTCGCCGTACCACAGGTCGGCGCGCTGATCCGGATGCAGGAAACGTTCTTCCACCATGCGATCGATCATGCCGATCAGCGGCGCATAGAAGCCTGCGATATCGAGGAAGGCGCACGGCTTGTTGCCGATGCCGAGCTGGCGCCAGGTCAGCATCTCGAAGATCTCTTCCATGGTGCCGAAGCCGCCGGGCAGGGCGACGAAGGCATCGGACAGCTCGAACATGCGCATCTTGCGCTCATGCATCGAGCCGACGATTTCCAGTGTGGTCAGCCCGCGATGCGCCACTTCCCAATCGGCCAGCTGCTGCGGAATGACGCCGGTGACTTCGCCGCCAGCGGCCAGCACCGCGTTGGCCACCGTGCCCATCAAACCGACATTGCCGCCGCCATAGACCAGACGCAGACCCTGCTTGGCGATGCGATCGCCCAGCGCCATGGCGCGCTCGACATAGACGGGTTTGTTGCCGGCATTGGAGCCGCAATAGACGCAGATTGATTTCATCGGGGATTGGGGATTGGGGAGTCGGGAGTCGGGAATAGGGAATGGGTCAAAGCAAATATAGAAGCCAGAACGCATGACGCCGGACCTAGGTCCGGCGTCAGCATGAGGAGTGAGGTGATGGGACCGCTTTTACGATTCCCGATTCCCAACTCCCGATTCCCGGCTTAATTGGCCTTATGGATCGCGCGCTTGCTCACCGCCATCGCGGCGTCGTGGATCGCTTCGGACAAGGTCGGATGCGCGTGGCAGATACGTGCCAGGTCATCGGCCGAGCCGTTGAATTCCATCGTCAGCACGCCTTCGTGCACCAGCTCGGAGACGCCCACGCCCACCAGATGCATGCCCAGCACGCGATCGGTTTCGGCATCGGCGATCACCTTGACGAAGCCGGCCGGTTCGCCCATGGCCACCGCACGGCCGATCGCCGCGAACGGGAAGCTGCCGGCCTTGTACGCCACGCCCTCGGCCTTGAGCTGCTGCTCGGTCTTGCCGACCCAGGCAATCTCCGGCTCGGTGTAGATCACCCACGGAATGGTGTCGAAGTTGACGTGACCCGGCAGGCCGGCGATCAGCTCGGCCACCGCGATGCCTTCTTCGAAGCCCTTGTGCGCCAGCATCGGCCCGCGCACGCAGTCGCCGATGGCCCACACGCCGTCGACGCCGGTATGGCAGTGTCCATCGACCTCGATCTGGCCACGCTCGGTCACCTTGACGCCGGTGCCGTCGGCCAGCAGATTCTTGGTCGCGGCCTTGCGGCCCACGGCCACCAGCAGCTTGTCCACGGTCAGGGTCTGCTCGCCAGCGCCGTCGGTGTAGCTGAGCACCACTTGCTTGGCATCGCCGCTGCCGGTGATCTCGGTCTTACTGACCTTGGCGCCCAGCTTGATGTCCAGGCCTTGCTTCTTGAATTCCTTCAGCGCGGTCTTGGCCACTTCGGCATCGGCCAGCGCCAGGAAGTCCGGCAGCGCTTCGAGGATGGTGACTTCGGCGCCCAGGCGCTTCCACACGCTGCCCAGTTCCAGGCCGATCACGCCGGCACCGATCACTGCCATGCGCTTGGGCACGGCGGTGAAGTCCAGGCCGCCGACGTTGTCGACGATGGTGTCGCCGTCGAACTTGGCAAACGGCAGTTCGATCGATTCCGAACCGGCCGCCAGGATCACGTTGGTGCCCTTGAGCTCGATTTCGCCGCCTTCGTGCTGGGCGACCTTGACGATATTGCCCGGCAGCAACTGGCCGAAGCCGTAGTACGGGGTGATCTTGTTGGCCTTGAACAGCATCGCGATGCCGCCGGTGAACTGCTTCACGATCTTGTCCTTGCGGGCGATCATGGTGGGCACGTCCATCTTGGCGTCGTTGAAGCTGATGCCGTGGTCGCCGAACAGGTGACCCATGTTCCAGAACTGGCGCGAGGAATCCAGCAGCGCCTTGGACGGAATGCAACCCACGCGCAGGCAGGTGCCGCCCATTGCGGGCTTGCCGTCCTTGCCGATTGCCGCGTCGATGCAGGCGACCTTCATGCCCAGCTGGGCCGCGCGAATCGCCGCGTGATAGCCGGCCGGGCCGGCACCGATGACGACGACGTCGTAGTTTTCAGCCATTTTAGCAATTCCTTGATTCGTTCTCCTTCTCCCGGAGGCGGGAGAAGGTGGCGCGAAGCGCCGGATGAGGGAGGGCAGCAGCGGCCGACGATGGCGCGGCCCTCACCCCAACCCTCTCCCGCAGACGGGAGAGGGAGCGATGGCTTACAGACCGAACAGCATCCGGCCCGGGTTTTCCAGCTGATTCTTGATGTCGACCAGGAACTGCACCGAATCCTTGCCGTCGATGATGCGGTGGTCGTAGGACAGTGCCAGGTACATCATCGGGGCGATCACGACCTGGCCGTTCTCGGCGATCGGACGTTCCTTGATCGCGTGCATGCCCAGGATGGCGCTCTGCGGCGGGTTGATGATCGGAGTGGACAGCAGCGAGCCGAAGGTGCCGCCGTTGGTGATGGTGAACGTGCCGCCCTGCAGATCGTCCAGGCCCAGCTTGCCGGCGCGCGCCTTGGCGGCGTAATCGGCAATGCCCTGTTCGACCTCGGCGAACGACTGGCGTTCGACGTTACGCAGCACCGGCGTGACCAGGCCCTTTTCGGTGGACACGGCGATCGAGATATCGCTGTAGCCGTGATAGATGATGTCGTCGCCGTCGATCGAGGCGTTGACCAGCGGGAAGCGCTGCAGCGCGTTGGCGGCGGCCTTGACGAAGAAGCTCATGAAGCCGAGCTTGATGCCGTGCGCCTTCTGGAACTCGTCCTGCAGTTCCTTGCGCGCGGCCGACACCTTGGCCAGGTTCACTTCGTTGAAGGTGGTCAGCATCGCGGTGGAGTTCTTGGACTCCATCAGGCGCTTGGCGATGGTCTTGCGCACGCGCGTCATCGCCACGCGCTCTTCCGGACGGGCGCCAGAGGCCTTGCCCACGCCACCGGCCTTGGCGAAGTTGACGATGTCTTCCTTGGTCACCGCGCCACGACGGCCGGTGCCTTCGACCTGCGACGGATCCACGCCCTGGGTGATCGCGGAGAAACGCGCACCCGGCGGCAGCGCATCGGCCGCCGACTTCGACGGGCTGGGCGCAGCGGCAGCAGCCGGTGCCGCAGCCGGAGCGGGTGCAGCGGCTGCCGGTGAATCGGCCTTCTTCTCTTCGGCCGGAGCCGCGGCGGCAACGGCGCCTTCTTCGATGATCGCCAGGATCTGGTTGCTGGTGACGGTGCTGCCGGCTTCGAACTTGATTTCCTTCAACACGCCGTCGACCGGCGAAGGAACTTCCAACACGACCTTGTCGGTTTCCAGGTCGACCAGATTCTCGTCGCGCTTGACCGCTTCACCGGCCTTCTTGTGCCAGCTGGCGATGGTGGCGTCGGAAACGGATTCGGGCAGTACCGGAACTTTGACTTCGGTGGCCATTCGGGGAGCGTCCTAGGGTTTTCGTTCTTTGGGGAAGAGGAGTTATTCAGCGACTTGGTCGTTGAACGGATTGAGTAGCGCATCGGCAACCAGCTTCTGCTGTTCGACGATGTGGTCGGCCATGTGGCCGGCGGCAGGCGAGGGCGAACGGGCGCGGCCGGCGTAATGCAGGCTCTGACCGCCGGCCAGGCAGAAGTTGAGGTGATGGCGGATCTGGTACCACGCACCCTGGTTCTGCGGCTCTTCCTGGCACCACACCACGTCGGTGGCGTTGGCATAGGCCTTGAGCTCGGTGGCCAGCTGCGCACGCGGGAACGGATACAGCTGCTCCACGCGCAGGATGGCCACATCGTCCTGACCGCGCTTGGTCTGGTCTTCGAGCAGGTCGTAATAGACCTTGCCCGAACACAGGACTACGCGCTTGACCTTGGCGGCATCGGCCTTGGCATCGGAAATCAGGTGCTGGAACTGCCCATCGGCCAGTTCTTCCAGGCTCGACACCGCCAGCTTGTGACGCAGCAGCGACTTGGGCGTCATCACCACCAGCGGCTTGCGGGTGGTCATGCGCATCTGGCGACGGATCATGTGGAAGCATTGCGCCGGCGTGGTCGGCACGCACACCAGCATGTTCTCCAGCGCGCACAGTTGCAGGAAGCGCTCCAGACGCGCGGAGCTGTGCTCCGGGCCCTGCCCTTCATAACCATGCGGCAGGAACAGCGACAGGCCGGCGATACGGCCCCACTTGGCTTCACCGGCGGCGATGAACTGGTCGATCACCACCTGCGCGCCATTGGCGAAGTCGCCGAACTGCGCTTCCCACACGCACAGCGCGTTCGGGTCGGTGGTGGAGTAGCCGTATTCGAAGCCCATCACCGCTTCTTCGCTGAGCAGCGAATCGATGATGGTGGCGTCTTCCGGGTTCTCGACCAGCTGACGCAGCGGCAGGTAGTAGTTGTCGTTCTTCTGGTCATGCAGGATCGCGTGACGGTGAAAGAACGTGCCGCGACCGGCGTCCTGACCGACCAGACGCAGCTTGTGGCCTTCGGCCAGCAGCGTGGCGTACGCCAGGTTTTCGGCAAAGCCCCAGTCGGCCAGCTGATCGCCAGCGGCCATCTTGACGCGGTCGTCGTAGATCTTGGCGACGCGGGCATGCAGCTCTACGCCCTCTGGAATGGTGGTGATCAGCTTGGCCAGACGGTCCAGCTGGTCGCGCTTGACGCGCGTGTCCACCGGATCGGCGGCGGTGCCGACCAGATACTTGGACCAATCGATGGCGAATTCGTCCGGCTTGCGCGTGGCCAGTTCGGTGGTGTATTCGCCCGAATCCAGCTTGTTGCGATAGCCGTCCACCAGAGCCTTGGCTTCGTCGGCGCTCAGCACGCCGTCGCTTTCCAGCTTGGCGGCGTAGAGCTCGCGGGTGGTCTTGTGCTTGCGGATGGTCTGGTACATCACCGGCTGGGTCGCTGCCGGTTCGTCGGCTTCGTTATGGCCCCAACGTCGGTAGCAGACCAGGTCGATGACCACGTCCTTCTTGAACTGCTGGCGAAATTCGTAAGCCAGCTTGGACACGAAGATCACCGCATCCGGGTCGTCGCCATTCACGTGGAAGACCGGCGCGCCGATCATCTTGGCCACGTCGGTGCAGTACAGCGTGGAGCGGGCGTCGTCGCGGGTACTGGTAGTGAAGCCGATCTGGTTGTTGATGACGATGTGCACCGTGCCGCCGACCGCGAAACCGCGCGCCTGCGACATCTGGAACAGCTCCATCACCACGCCCTGTCCGGCGAATGCGGCATCGCCGTGGATCAGGATCGGCAACACGGTCTTGCGTTCGGCATCGCCGAAGCGTTCCTGGCGCGAGCGCACGCTGCCGACCACGACCGGGTCGACGATTTCCAGGTGCGAGGGGTTGAACGCCAGCGCCAGATGCACCTGGTTGCTGTCGCCCACCGCGATATCGGCCGAGAAGCCCATGTGGTACTTGACGTCGCCGGTGTGCGCGCGGTCGTCGTGGGCGTGCTCGAACTTGCCTTCGAATTCGTCGAACAGCTTGCGCGGGTTCTTGCCCAGCGTGTTGACCAACACGTTGAGGCGGCCGCGGTGGGCCATGCCGATCACGATGTCCTTGACCTGGTCCTTGCCGGACTGGTGGATGATCGCGTCCATCATCGGAATCAGCGCATCGCCGCCTTCCAGCGAGAAGCGCTTCTGGCCGACGTACTTGGTGTGCAGGTAGCGCTCCAGGCCTTCGGCGGCGGTGAGCCGTTCCAGCGTGCGCTTGCGGCTTGCCGCATCGCCTGCGATCTTGCCGCCGGCATCTTCCAGGCGCTTGTAGATCCACTGGCGCTGGTCGAATTCCTGGATGTGCATGAATTCTGCGCCGATGCTGCTGGCGTAGGTCGCCTTCAGGCGGGCCAGCAGATCTTTCAGCTTCATCCGCGGCTGGCCACCGACACCGCCGGTGCTGAACTCGCTGTCCATGTCAGCCTGCGACAGGCTGTGGAACGGCAGGTCCAGATCGGGTGGGTTGACCGGCGGAGTGAGCCCCAGCGGGTCGAGCTGCGCGCCAAGGTGGCCGCGTGCACGGTAGGCGGTGATCAGACGGCCGACATTGCGCTCGCGCTCGTCGCTGGCGCCCGCGCCGGTACTGGCATTGGCGGCCTGTTTGGACGCGCTGAGAATGTGGGCAATGGCTGCCGAGTGCGGCACATCACCGGCATCGCGACCTTGGAAGCCGTCGAAATACGTCTTCCACTTCGGATCGACACTGTCCGGGGCGACGAGGTACTGCTCGTACAGATCCTCGATATAGGCGGCGTTGCCGCCGGCGAGCTGCGATGACTGCGCGAACTGCTTTAGGAGATTATCCACGATGGTAAGTCGGGTCTGCTGTGGGGATGATTGTGCGGAAGCGGCAGGGCGAGTTGCCCTATCGGTCGGTCTCAAATCTCGAAAAATTATACCCCCTTGCGCTTGTGAGGGGGCGTCTGCGAGCTGACCGGCCGGGTAGACCAATTGGTCGGGCGCCTACGCGCAAGAGGCGCTGCGGCGTCAGATGCCGAGCGCGCGCGGTTCGTTCCAGAGCGTGCTGCGCTCCCATATCTGCGCGAATTCGCGCTCCAGCTGGCGGCTGCGGGCCGCACCGGACAACCAGGTTTCGCCATCGTCGTAGCGATGACCTGTTGGACGAAAGTAGTAGGCGTCGTCGCCGACGACGTAAGCCGCCGCATAGCTGGTATCGACCGGATCGCTGACCGCGCGGAACCG
Source organism: Xanthomonas sp. NCPPB 4467 (assembly GCF_041475665.2). NCBI lineage: Bacteria > Pseudomonadati > Pseudomonadota > Gammaproteobacteria > Lysobacterales > Lysobacteraceae > Xanthomonas > Xanthomonas sp. NCPPB 4467. Next base: position 2,086,417 of record NZ_CM191260.1, read on the forward strand.
GAACACACTCGGCAACCGCTGGGCCAGGCGCAACATCGCGCTGCTGCTGGCGGCGGCGCTGGCGGTGTCCTGCACCAGCACCTGCACGCGCTTGTCGTGGCGGGCGGTGGCGAAGCGGCGCAACGCATCGAGCACCGCGGGATTGTCGAACAACGGCGGGTCCAGTGCGCGGGTGTAGATCAGCACCTGCCGGCGCGCGCTGCTGAGCAGGCCGGTGGTGGTGGCCAGGGCCGCGGCGAGATCGTCCACCGCCATCGGGCCGTCGAGCCGGCGATGCACGGGCTTGGCGGGCGCAGCGCCACTATCGGCAGTACGCGCGTGCGAAGAATGCGGGGGGAGTTCGGGTAAAAAACCGAGGCGTGCGAACACGGCCTCGGCGTTTGCGGTGACGCGGGCGTGCAGGCTGGGCCAGCCACGCTCGGCTGCGGCATCCACCGCTGCGGCGAGCAGCTGGTCGGACAGGCCGCGCCGCCGCCAGTCCGGCACCAGGCCGAGCCGGTCGATGCGGCGATCCGGCGTCACGCGCACCGAGGCGACCAGCTGGCCGTCGTCGGTGCGCGCGGCCAAGTGCAGGCTGAGCGGGTCCAACGCATCCCACTCGGCATCGTGGGCAATGCCCGCGATGGCGGTTGTGCAGGCCTGCCGCAACGCGCGCAGGGCCGCGGCATCGGCTGCCGGGTCCAGCGCGACGATTTGCGGCCTGCCGTGCGGACTCATGCGCGCTCCGGGGTCTCGTCGTGGTTGCCATCATCGGCGATATCCGAAGCCTCTCTGTCGCCATCCTCGTCCTGCGCGGTGTCTGCGATGTCAGCCGGGCTATCTGCGTCGTCCGCCACCGCTTCGACATCGGCGTCGGGATCGATGGCGTCGTTTGCGTCCGCGCTGTCGGCGTCGTCCTGATCGTCTTGTTGGTCGGCCGACACGGTGAGCACATGCGCTTGGTCGTCGTCGATGTCTTCGTGCGCGTCGTCATGGGCGCGCTGGTAATGGCCCTGCGCCAACAGCTCCAACACCACCTCGCGGCCGCGTGCGCTCAGCTGCGCGTAAAGCCCGCCATCGATTTCTTCGGCCGCCGCCAGACGCGCCGCATCCTTGGCCGACAGCGCAAATTCCAGGCCGCTGCAAAACAGCGTGGCGCCGCGCTTGGCACGCCGCCAGGCCAGCCGCGACCAGGGGTGGCGATACAGCACCACGCCTTCTTCCAGCGCCTGTTCGACCGCTTCGCGCGGGATCGGCTCGGGCGCCGGCACCACGTCGCCGGAGGCGCGATAGGTGGTCATGAAACGGCCGAACCAGTCGCCCAGGCGATCCGGGTCGTTCATGCGCAGCGCGTTGAGCGCTTCGACCACGCGGTTCATCGCGGTGACGTCGATCTCGTACGGGTCGGCCGGCACCTTGAGGTCTTCGTCGTGATAGCGCACCGACTCGTCGGCATCGGCGATCAGGGTGTCCAGGTAATCGCCGATCAGCTCGGCCGAGGACGGTGCGCGGGTGCCGATCGAGAAGGTCAGGCAGGCGTCTTCGGCCACGCCGTGATGCGGCACCAGCGGCGGCAGATACAGCATGTCGCCCGGACCCAGCACCCAGTCGTGGGTCGGCTTGAACTCGCGCAGCAGCTTGATGTCCACGTCGTCGCGGAACGCCAGCGGCGTGGGCTTGCGGCCTTGCGAGGTGCGTGCGTCGATCTGCCAGCGGCGGTGGCCCTGGCCCTGCAGCAGGAACACGTCGTAATGGTCGACATGCGCGCCGACCGAGCCGCCGGTGGCGGCGAAGCTGATCATGATGTCGTCGATGCGCCAGCGCGGCAGGAAGCGGAACTGCTCCAGCAGTGCGCGCACGTCGGCGTCCCACTTGTCCACGTCCTGCACCAGCAGCGTCCAATCGTGATCGGGCAGGCCGGGGAAGTCGGTTTCCTGGAACGGGCCGGTACGCACGCTCCAGCCGTCGGTGGCGCGGTCGTGGCTGATCAGGCGTGCCAGCACGCCGTCTTCGCAGGCCAGGCCGGCCAGATCTTCCGGCTGCAGTGGCGAGGCGAAGTCTGCGAAGGCATTGCGGATCAGCAGCGGGTGCTTGTGCCAGTAGGTGCGCAGAAAGCGCTCCACCGGCATGCCTAGCGGCTGGCCGGGGCGGGCCTGGACTTCGATGACGGGAGGGTTTGCCTTGCGTGCAGCCATGGGGAGTCCTTGCAGGTGTCGATGGAATAGTGGTGCGCGGGCAGGGCCGGCGCAGATACCTCATTGTCCGATGCCTGCGCCGGATCTGCACCTGCGCGCGGGGCCGGCAACAGGCAATGCTTCAGGGACGTGGTGGTTCGGGCCTGCGCGGTTCCGGCGACTGCGCTTGGCAGGCGGTCACGTCGGTAGGTGCTGCAACGCTGTGCGGGCGGCAACAGCGTACTTGCCGTGAAGACTGATGCGGTGCGTGGACGGCTTCGCGGCCTGCGTTGGCTTGCGAAAAAGATGCGCGCTCTGCACGCGTGGCGCACCAAGGGCGCGTCATTCACCATTTAATTTCCTTATTGCCGTGCTGGGCGAAGGCGGCGCCACCGCGCCGTCGCGGCCACCGAGTTACATCACCTTGTTACCGCTCCCGCGGTCGTCCAGTGTGGGCTTGCTGGAGGGGTTGACCGTGTTGTCGTTGCCGGAAAAACGCACCTGCTTGACGGCGCGGGCCAGTACCAGATTCTTGTTGCCCTGGATGTCCACGCTGTCGACAGTGCTCAGATTGAGCGTGTTGTCGTGGCCGGTGACGCTGAGCTGGCCGAGCTGTTTGTTGAGCACGGTGAAGTTGCTGCCTTCCATGCGGATGCTGCGTGCGTTGTCCAGATTCATCGCGCCGCGTGAGGCGGTGATGGTCACCGTGCCGCAGTTGCCATGCAGGATCCACTCGCTGTCGTCGCGGGTCAGGCGCACATCCTTGCCGTCGCAATCGGCGCCGCTGGCCGGGTCGGTCACTGTGGACGAGACGGCCGATAGCGCCTGGGCCGCAGGGCCGTCGGCGCCGCAGCCGCTCAATGCGGCGATGCTGTACAGGGCAAACAGCGACGCGATACTACGCACTGCACGCATGGGTGATCCCTCGCTTGGATGAGGCCGGCACCATAGCAGCCGCATCGGGGAGCGCCGTTGACGCCGGCTCGATGCTTGGGCGTTGCCGGCATACCCGGCGAAGCAGCCGTTCCGTCACGTCGCTAGAAATGCCAGCACCTACCGCACCCTCCAGGACCTACCGCACCCCGACAATGGCCGCGCCCGCTTGGCGTGGTGCGGCCGATGGTGTTCCCGCTTAGGCAAGCGTTGAACGCCTTTTCCACGTGCTGTCGATCAACAACCGAAGCACTCTTCACTACGCGCACGTGCTTGATCTTCAGCGTGGGAGGTCGCCGCATGTGAGCGAAATGCCGGGCCCACTCGGCACGCCTGACGTTGTTGAGAGCGTTCTTAGATCGCGCGCGCCAGCTGCTCGGCCAGGCCGGTGTAGCCGCCCGGAGTGAGCGCACGCAGACGCTGCTTGTCCTCGTCGGGCAGCTGCAGGCTTTCCACGAAGGCCTGCATCGAGGCGGCGGTGATGCCGTGGCCGCGCGTCAACGCTTTCAATTGTTCGTATGGGTTGGGCAGGCCGTGGCGGCGCATCACCGTCTGCACGGCTTCGGCCAGCACTTCCCAGGCCGCGTCCAGATCGGCATCCAGGCGCTGCGGGTTGACGGTCAGCTTGCCCAGGCCCTTGGCCAGCGAATCCAGTGCCACCTGAGTGTGGCCGAACGCGGTGCCCAATGCGCGCAGCACGGTGGAATCGGTGAGATCGCGCTGCCAGCGGCTGATCGGCAGCTTGGCCGAGAAGTGCTCGAACAATGCATTGGCAACGCCGAAATTGCCTTCGGCATTTTCAAAGTCGATCGGGTTGACCTTGTGCGGCATCGTGGACGAGCCGACTTCGCCTTCTTTCAGCTTCTGCTTGAAATATCCCAGCGAGATGTAGCCCCAGATATCGCGCGACAGGTCGATCAGGATGGTGTTGGCGCGGCGTGTGGCGTCGCCGATTTCGGCCACGTTGTCGTGCGGCTCGATCTGGGTGGTGTAGGGGTTGAACACCAAACCCAGGCTCTCCACGAAACGCTGCGCAAATGCGGCCCAATCCAGCTGTGGGTACGAGACCAGGTGCGCGTTGTAGTTGCCCACCGCGCCGTTGATCTTGCCGGTGAGTTCCACCGCCGCGATCTGCTTGCGCTGGCGCTCCAGGCGCGCGACCACGTTGGCGATTTCCTTGCCCAGCGTGGTGGGCGAGGCAGTCTGGCCGTGCGTGCGCGACAGCATCGGTTGCGCGGCCTGCGCGTGCGCCAGGCTGCGCAATGTTGCGGCCAGGCCGTCCAGCGTGGGCAGCAGCACGTCGCGGCGCGCCTGCTCCAGCATCAAGCCGTAGCTGAGGTTGTTGATGTCTTCGCTGGTGCACGCGAAGTGCACGAACTCCAGTGCCGGGCCCAGCTCGGCATCGTCCTTGAGTTGTTCCTTGATGAAGTACTCCACCGCCTTGACGTCATGGTTGGTGGTGCGCTCGATCTCCTTGACCCGTGCGGCGTGGGTCACGCTGAAGTCGTCGGCCAGCGCGCGCAGGCGCTGACTGGCGGCGGCCGAGAACGGCGCCAGCTCGGCGATGCCCGGTTCGGCGGCCAGGGCCAGCAACCATTCGATCTCGACCTTGACCCGCGCCCTGATCAGGCCGTATTCGGAAAAGATCGGGCGCAGCGCGTCCACCTTGGAGGCGTAGCGGCCGTCGAGCGGGGACAGGGCGAGCAGGGCGGAATCCGACATGGGGAGGGCACTGGGAAGCTGGCGGGGCCGATATTCTACGCCGCCCCGACGCCCGCTTCGCCCACCGGCCGCACCGTCACCGCCTGGATGCGGTGGCCGGCCATGCGCCGTACGATCAGCGCGTGGCCGTCCAGTTCCAGGGTTTCGCCTTCTTCTGGCAGCCGCTGCAGCTGATGCACGATCAGCCCGCCGACCGAATTGATATGGTCCGGGGCGCTCAGGTCCTGGCCCAGCAAGCGTTCCAGGCGGAAGATCGAGGTGCTGCCGGCGACCAGCAGCGAGCCGTCCTGGCTGCGCACCGGAGCGTCGCGCACCACATGGCGGTGCTCGTCCTCGATCTCGCCGACCACCACTTCCAGCAGGTCTTCCAGGGTGAAGAAGCCCAGGATGCGGCCTTCGTCCTCCACGCACAGCGCCAGATGGGTGGTGCCGCTGCGGAACTGCTCCAGCGCGCTGGGAATGGGGGTTTCCAGAGACAGCAAGGTGGGTGGTCGCAGCAACGGACGCAGGTCGTCCAGGTCTTGGCCGCGCGCCATCGCCACCAGCAGATCCTTGGTATGCAGGATGCCCAGCACCTGTTCGCCATCGGTGTCGAACCAGGGGTAGCGGCTGTAGCGCGACTCGCTGAACTCGGCCAGCACCGCGTCCAGGTTCATGTCCTCGCGCAGGCTGCGCATATGCTCGCGGGGGCGCATCAGGTCGCCGGCCACCAGATCTGGCAGTTCCAGCGCATGGCTCATCAGCGCCAGCCCATGATCGGCGGTGGGCGCGTTGGGGTCCTGGCGCCCGACGATCAGCTTGAGTTCTTCGCGCGAATAGCGGTGCGACTGGTGCTCCACATCGCCCCAGCCCAGCAGGCGCAGCAGCCGGTTGGCGCTGGTGTTGAGTACCCAGATTGCCGGGTACATCGCCCAGTAAAAAACGTACAACGGCGCGGCCGTCCACAACGACATGCGCTCCGGGCGCCGGATCGCCATGGTCTTGGGCGCCAGTTCGCCCAGCACGATGTGCAGGAACGAAATCAGGCTGAAGGCGATTGCCAGGGCGGTGAACTGCGCAGCGTCCTCGGACATGCCCAGCACATCGAACAACGGCTGCAGCAGATGCGCGAATGCAGGTTCGCCGACCCAGCCCAATCCCAGCGACGCCAGGGTGATGCCGAGCTGGCATGCCGACAGATACGCATCCAGATGCGCGTGCACGCCCAGCAACAGACGCCCACGCCAGCCATGGGTCTGTGCCAGCCCCACCGCCTGGGTGTGCCGCAGTTTGACCAGGGCGAATTCGGCGGCAACGAAGAATCCGTTCAACAGCACCAGCAACAGCGCGACGATCAACAGCAGCACATTACCGAGCATGGTCGCCTCCGCGCGTTGCAGGTGCGGCGGGTGAATGCATCAATGCAGGCATTTGCGTGGTGGTGCGGGGTGCAGCGAAGCAGCGCGCGCGCAGTGCGTTTCTACAGTCAGGGTCGTCGCCCATGGCGGCGTGGTACCTCGTATGGATCAGCAGTGAGTCTAGTCCACGCGCCGCGATGACATCGTTGCAACGCTGACAGCGAGTATCGTAGTGACCCTCGCAAGCGTGGGTGCGCCCGCTGCCAGCCATTGCGTCACCACAATCCAACACTGTGCGGAGAAGGCAGATGAGCGAACGTTTCAGGACCGAACACGACAGCATGGGCGAATTGCAGGTGCCCGCCGATGCGTTATGGGGCGCGCAGACCCAGCGCGCCGTGCAGAATTTTCCGGTGTCTGGTCAGCCGATGCCGCGCGGCTTCATTCGCGCGCTGGGCTTGATCAAGGCCGCCGCCGCCGGTGTCAATGCCGAGCTCGGGCTGTTGCCGAAGTCGATCAGCAAGACCGTGCAGGCCGCGGCATTGCAGGTCGCCGACGGCACGCATGACGCGCAGTTTCCGATCGATGTGTATCAGACCGGCTCGGGTACCTCGTCCAACATGAATGCCAACGAGGTGATTGCCACACTGGCCACGCGCGCCGGCAAGGACGCGGTGCATCCCAACGATCACGTCAATCTCGGCCAGAGTTCCAACGATGTGGTGCCCACCGCGATCCGTGTGTCGGCGTTGCTTGCGGTGCAGGAACACCTGCAGCCGGCGCTCAAGCATCTGCGCAAGACCATCGACAAGCGCGCCAGGTCGCTGGACAAGATCGTCAAGACCGGCCGGACGCATTTGATGGATGCGATGCCGCTGACGTTCGGGCAGGAATTCGGGGCTTGGTCTGCGCAATTGCGTTCGGCGCAGGACCGGCTCGACGATGCGCTCAAGCGGCTGCGCCGTCTGCCGCTGGGCGGCACCGCGATCGGGACCGGCATCAACGCCGACCCGCGCTTCGGCGGCAAGGTGGCCAAGGCTCTGTCGAGCCTGAGCGGCGCCAAGTTCGAGAGCGCGGAAAACAAGTTCGAAGGCCTGGCCGCGCAGGACGATGCGGTGGAATTGTCCGGCCAGCTCAACGCGCTGGCGGTGGCGCTGATCAAGATCGCCAACGATCTGCGCTGGATGAACGCCGGCCCGTTGGCGGGCCTGGGCGAGATCGAATTGCCGGCGCTGCAGCCGGGCAGCTCGATCATGCCGGGCAAGGTCAACCCGGTGATTCCCGAGGCGACCGTGATGGCCTGCGCGCAGGTCATCGGCCACCACACCGCGATCACCGTGGCGGGGCAGACCGGCAACTTCCAGTTGAACGTGACGCTGCCGTTGATCGCCTACAACCTGCTGGATTCGATCACCCTGCTGGGCAACGTGTCGCGCCTGTTGGCCGATACCGCCATCGCTGGATTGAAGGTGCGTCAGGACCGCGTCCGCGAGGCATTGGACCGCAATCCGATCCTGGTCACCGCACTCAACCCGATCATCGGGTACGAAAAAGCCGCAGCCATCGCCAAGCGCGCCTACAAGGAACAGCGGCCGGTGCTGGAGGTGGCCCTGGAAGACAGCGGGCTCAGCGAAGCGGACCTGCGCCGTTTGCTGGATCCTGCTGCACTGACGCGTGGTGGCATCCAGGCCGGCAGCAGTGGCGGCGGTGGCTGATCACCGCAATGCGCGTGTGTGCGTAGGAGCGCACCTGGCGCGATGGGGGCGTTATCGATAAAGCCCCGTCGCGCTCGGGCGCGCTCCTATGCTGGGTTCTAGCCTTCCGTTCTTGCGAATCAGAGTTTTCGCGTGCTTCGCTAATACTCAGTGCCGCTCGGCCTGCACGTTGCCGAAACTTTCGCGGTACGGCTGCAGCGACGGGATTTCATCCAGCAATTCGTTGCTGAGCGTTTGGATCTCCGGCGTGGCGGTCAGCTTGATCGACTTGTACTCGGGGTCCGCGCCAGCGGCATTGACGGCCTGCTGGCGCAGCATCTGCAAATGCCCGAACAGCAACTGCAGCTTGGCGCGGGTCGGTTCCTTCTGCGGCAGCGCGATATCGTCGATCTTGAGCGTGCCGTCGGGCGTGATTTCCGCATTGGCAGCCGGCGGGCGGCGGATCATCACCGACTGGGTGGTGATGGCAACGCGCGGCTTGCCGCGTTCGGCGCGACGGGACGACTGGTCGCCACAGGCGGCAAGGGTGCACAGCAGCAGCGCCATGCAGAGCATCACGAACTTGTTCATGGGGTCGATCGGTCGTGGGAAGCGTCTAGTGTAATCCGCCCCCGCGCTATCGATCAGCGCGGCGGCCAGCCGGACCGGCTGACAAAATGTCGCAGGTCCCGCCTCTGCGCCATGGCGTGCGCCCAAAAACCGCATGATCCCGCGCGTCTTTGGGTTGCTGACAGCCGCTGCACTTGTCGGCGACGACGCAGCTGCTGTGGCCCCCGTCATTCCTTACGGCAATCGTCGACGTCGTGCTGGGTGAGGGTGGAGTAAGGCGCAAACGCCGGCACCAGCTGCACGGCGGCGTCCTGGGCGGTGCGTAGCTTGCCCAGCTGGTCGCAGATGCGCAGGGCGTTTTGCTTGAAGGCTTCGCCGTCGGCCTGGATCTTGTCGCCCATCTTCTCCACGTTGCCGCTGAGCACGCCCTTGAGCGCTTCGCCCGCGGCATGCGCACCGAACGCGGCGCCCTGCGTGCCGATGTCGATGCCCTTGTTGGCCACCGCGTGCACCTGCGCGTAATAGCCGCGCATTGCCTGGCGCTGTGCATCGTTCAGGGCCACCGGCTTGCCCCCGATGCTGAGCGTGCCATCCATGCCGATGGTGGCAGCAGGCAAGGTGTCGCGCTTGAGCGTCAGGCGCTTGCCATCGAACGTCACGCCGCTGCCCTGGATGTGCGCCGAGCCGTCGACGGCGACCTCTGGCCTGCCGCAGCCAACCAGCAGTGCACCGACCAACACCGCAGAGAGAAATGATTTCATCAGCAGTCCCCTTCGAATCGTGGATGAAGTGATCAGCGCTCGCCCGGCACGCGCGTGGTGCCGGCGACGTCCTTGATATTGATATCGCCGCTGCCATTGCGTGCAACGCTCACATCGCCGCTCACTTTGCGCACGTTGAGCGCGCCGGAATTGATCGCCTCGACGGTGATGTTTCCCCGCACGTCGTTGAGCTCCATATCGCCGGACCCGATCGTGCCGACCTTGATGCTGCCGGCCACATCGCGCAGCGTGACGTCGCCCGAGCCCACCTTGCCGATCTCCGCCGCCCCGTGGATCTGCTTGGCCTTCAGATCGCCCGAGCCCACGGCCAGGACAAGGAGCGCGCCGATGTCTTCCATTTCGATGTCGCCCGAGCCCACCTTGGCGGTGACTCGCCCTTTGCTATGGCGAATGGACACATCGCCGGAGCCGACATCCGCACTCACTGCAGCGGCGCCGGTGATGTCGGCATCGCCGGAGCCCACATCCAACTGCACCAGCAGGTGATTGGGCACGCTGCCGCGCAGGTCCAGATACGAATAGTTTTCGCCGACGGACATACGCAGCAGGCGGTCGTCCGCCAGCGTCACCACCAGCCGGTCGCCAACCCGCTTCTGGGTGACGGTCAGGCTCTTGAGCCCATCGGCCTTGGCCGCACAGGCGCGGCCGTGCAGACGGCTGCCACTGCCGGGCGCCGCGTCCAGGTGCAGGTCGTTGGAACCGACGTCGAACAACACCGATTTCACTCCCGCAAGCTGCAGCTCCAGGCTGCGTGGCTCGGAGAATTTGCACTGCTCCTCGGCCACCGCGGTGCCGGGCAATGCGAACAGGATGGCCAGGGTCAAAGGCAGGCGCATGGAGTGTCCTCAGGCTTCGGAGCGCCGACGGCGCAGATAGATGGAAGCGGCGATCAGCGCGATGCCGATGGCGGCACCGATCCAGATGTCGGGGTCGCCATAGACCCGCGAACTGTCGGTGTGCTGCAACGCCCATTGCACCAGGTCGCTGGGGTTCTTCATCGCGCTGCTATCCAGGTTGCCGCTGACGGCAAGCGGCGACCACGTGCCTGGCAGGGCGCTGAGCAGGCCGCGATAGCCAACGATGTACCAGATGTCGCCAATCGGCAGCGACACGCCAGGCATCGCTGCCAGAATGCTCAACATCACGCAGGCCAGCAGCGGAAACAGCACTGCCCACAGGAACGGCTTGCTGCCGGCCCAGGCCGAGCAGAACATCAGCCAGCCGATGGTCGGCAACGACCACAACAGGCTCATCGGCACGGTCTTCAACAGCAGCCACAGCAACGCGAACGGATGCGAGTGGGTGGCCATCGCCCAGGGGCTGGGCACGCCTGCGATCGATGCGCCAACGATGGCGATCAACCATAACGCCAGGCCGACCGCCGTCCCGATCACGATGGAAATCAGCGGCGCCAGCAGCAAGGCCCAGGCGGCCTTGGACAATACGGTCTGTACGTCGGACACCGGCAACGATTTCCAGAACAGCACGCTGCGGTCGCGTCGATCGTCGTAAAGGCTGCCAAGCGCGTAGAAGAACACCACGAACGCCAGGACCACCGAGGCGATGCCGATGCCGCCGAGCAGCAGTCCATCGCCGACCTGGCCCAGGGTGCGCGTGTATTCGGCCAGATCGTCCATCCGGATGCTGTCGCCGGTCATGTTGCGACGTGCGCTGATCGCGCCGATCACCGCGCCCAGCAGCGCAAAGAACACCGCGATGCCGCCGGTGATCACCTGCGCCCAGACGAAGCCGCCGCGGTGTTCCCAGTATTCGCGTTTGAGCAGCCAGCCGAAGGTGCGGGCGGGCGATGCGTGGTTGGTCATGGCATTCATGCGTAGGTCCCCTTCATGACGGCAACAAACAGGTCGGCCAGGCCGGGATTGCGGGTTTCGCCGAAGCGGGCGAGCTGATCCTTGGGTACGCCATCGAACAGCATCACGGTCTTGCCGAAGGGCAGGGCGCGTTCGTCGATCGGGGTCAGGGCGCGCGCAGTCTCCAGGTGTTCGGCACCGACCAGCACTTCGGTGTAGCGCTGCGCCACGTCTTCCATGTCGGCGGTGAGTACGATGCGGCCGTCGCGGATGAACATCACATCAGTGAGGATGTGTTCGATCTCTTCGACCTGGTGGGTGGTGACGATGATGGTCTTCTGCTCGTCGAAGTAATCCTCCAGCAAGCGCTGGTAGAACTGCTTGCGATACAGGATGTCCAGGCCCAGCGTGGGCTCGTCCAGCACCAGGATGCGCGCATCGATGGCCATCACCAGCGCCAGATGCAGCTGCACGATCATGCCCTTGGACAACTCGCGGACCCGCGATTTGCGATTGAGCTGGGTGTTGGCCAAAAAGCGCTCGCACTTGGCGCGATCGAAACGCGGATGCACGCCCGCCACGAAGTCGATCGCTTCGCCCACCCGCAACCAGCGCGGCAACACCGCCACGTCGGCGATGAAGCAGACCTCGTTCATCAGCGCGTTGCGCTCGGTGCGCGGGTCCATGCCAAGCACCTTCAAGTCGCCGTCGAAGTCGGTCAGGCCCAGCACGGCCTTGAGCGCGGTGGTCTTGCCGGCACCGTTGGGGCCGATCAATCCGACGATGCGGCCGGGGGCGATGGTGAAGCTGGTGTTGTCCAGCGCCAGCCGATGTTTGTAGGCCTTGCGCAGGCCACGTGCGTCGACGACATGGTCGGTGGAGACGGCGGTCATGGTGTTTTCCCCTGTGGCAACAGATCGTCGATGGACAGGCCCAGGCGCTGGATGCGTTCCAGTACCGCCGGCCATTCTTCGTTCAAGAAGCGGTCGCGTTCGCTTCCGCGCAGCTTCTGTGCGGCTTCCGGGGTCATGAACATGCCCAGACCGCGGCGTTTTTCCACCAGGTTCTCGTCGGCCAACTCCTGGTAGGCGCGCGAGACGGTGATGGGATTGAGTTGGTAGTCCGCCGCCACCTGGCGCACCGAAGGCAGGGCGTCGCCGGGTTTGAGGATTCCATCGAGCATCATGGCAATAACCCGTTCCTTGAGTTGGCGGTAGATGGGAGCGCCGTCGCTCCATTGGATGTCGTTCATGATCAGCTCCGTGGACGCAGAACCTGCGCGAAGGAGAAATAGGGCATCGACAGCGAAGCGCGCAGGTGCCGGCCAGGCCGGGTGCGCTCCTCGGGGGGAGTTGTCGCGTTTTCCGTAACCGCCTCCGACACGCCATAATCGGCGCCGGACTCCGTGACCTGACTGGAAGCGGCTCCCAGCCAACCAATGGCAAACAGGGTGCTGCCGAACAGCAACAGCGGAACTGGTCGCGTGACACGTGTGCTGTTCATGCTTTCCCCCTGCGTTGGATGACTGGTGTTGTATTAAACTATAACACCGACACGCAGGCAGTCAACTGTCTGTCACACCCAACTGATGGCACCCTGCGCAAAACCCGGTGCCGCATCATCTTCGAGGGCCTGCCAATGCTGCTCAAACGTCTATTGGTCGTTGTATTTGCTGGTTTTTTTGCCAGCTCCGCGCTGGCCGCCACGGCGCCGTTGCTGGATCTGGACTACCGCCCGCTGGCCGGCAAGGCGCCAATCAACCTGAACCGGGGTTACGGCGGCAAGGTGGTGATGGTGGTCAATACCGCCAGCAAATGCGGATACACGCCGCAGTACGAAGGTCTGGAAGCGCTCAACCAACGCTTCGCCAGCCGCGGGTTTGCGGTGTTGGGCTTTCCATCCAACGATTTCCAGGGACAGGAACCCGGATCTGAGAAGCAGATCCAGGAATTCTGCACGCTGACCTATGGCGTCAAGTTCCCGATGTTTGAGAAGGTGCACGTGCTGGGCAAGGATGCGACGCCGCTGTATCAGCGGTTGACGCAGGCAACGGGCGTGGCGCCGGGTTGGAACTTCCACAAGTATTTGATTAGTCGCGATGGGCGGGTGGTGGCGCAGTTCCCCAGCAAGATCAAACCGGACGATCCGAGCGTGCTGGCTGCGATCGAACGCGAGCTCAATGCGCCGTCGCGCTGAGCGCGGCTCTCGCAACGCCGCGTGCGCATGCGACAATGCGTGTTCAGCGCCGTCGGTGGCGTGTCTTTTCACTTTCGGGAAGTGCATCGAATGAAGATGGGAAAGCGCGGCGCGGCGGCGTCGCTACTGATGGTGGCAATGACGGCTTCGATGCCGGCGATGTCGCAGCAACCGGCCGCAGCGGCCACCAAGGAGAAGCCAGTTTTGAATGCATCGTCTGAGAAGAGCACGCGCGACAACGTCAGCTACGCCATCGGTATGGACGTGGCGCGCTCGTTCGAGCCGATTGCCCAGGACATCGATCTGAGCGCCATGCAACGCGCCATCGAAAATGCATTCAAGGGTGGCAAGCCGCTGTTGTCCGACGAGCAGACTCAGGCCACCGATACCGCATTGCGCACCGCACTCGCTGCCCGTAACGGCCAGCAGGTGCCGGGCATGGCGCCGGGTTCCACGCCGGCCACCCCGTCCAAGGAAAATGTCGGCCTGATGCTCGGCGACCGCGCTGTCGGCCCGTCGCTGGCAGGCATCAAGGACGAGATCGATCTGTCGACCCTGATGGAAGCGGTGCGTACCGTGTTCGCCAAGGGCACCACGCGTCTGACCCAGCAGGAAGCGGCCGCCACCATGCAGGCCTTCGCTTCTGCCAAGCAGGGCGCTGCCGGCGCGAAGAATCGCGAAGAAGGCAACGCCTTCCTTGCCAAGAACAAAACCGAAAAAGGCGTGATCACCACCGCGTCCGGCCTGCAGTACATGGTGCTGCGCCAGGGCAGCGGCGAACGCCCGATGCGGACCAGCAAAGTGCGCGTGAACTACGAAGGCAAGCTGCTCAATGGGCAGGTCTTCGACAGTTCGTATCAGCGCGGCCAGCCGGCCGAGTTCGGTCTGGATCAAGTCATTCCCGGTTGGACCGAGGGCGTCGCCTTGATGCCGGTCGGTTCGAAATATCGTTTCTGGATTCCATCCAACTTGGCCTATGGCCCGAACGGCACGCAAGGGGGGCCGATCGGACCGGACGCAACGTTGACGTTCGATGTCGAACTGATGGGTATCCTTCCCTGACCCCCCACAGGAGTACCCCCACCCATGCGAGTTGCGATCTTTGGTACCGGCTATGTTGGTCTTGTCACCGGTACCTGTCTGGCGGAAGTAGGTCATCACGTTATCTGCGTGGATATCGACCAGGCGAAAGTTGATGGTCTCAATCGTGGGGTGATTCCCATCTATGAACCCGGCTTGGAGCCGATGGTGAAAGCCAACCACGCCTCTGGCCGGTTGCGCTTCACCAGCGACGCCGCCGAGGCGATTGCGCACGGCGAAATCACCTTTATCGCCGTAGGCACGCCGCCGGACGAAGATGGCAGTGCCGACCTGCAGTACGTGCTGGCGGTTGCACGCACTGTCGGTCGCCATATCGACGGCCCGTCGGTCGTGGTCAACAAGTCAACGGTGCCGGTCGGGACCGCCGACAAGGTGCGCGCGGCGATCCAGGAAGAGCTGGACGCACGTGGCGTGGACCATGAGTTCGATGTGGTTTCCAACCCCGAGTTCCTGAAAGAAGGCGATGCGGTGGCCGACTGCATGCGTCCGGACCGGATCGTGATCGGCGCCAAGAAGCCGGCTGCGATCGCACGCATGCGTCGTCTGTATGCCCCGTTCAATCGCAACCGCGATCGCATCGTGGAAATGGACGTGCGCTCGGCCGAGCTCACCAAGTACGCGGCCAACGCGATGCTGGCGACCAAGATCAGTTTCATGAACGAGATCGCCAATATCGCCGAGCGTGTCGGTGCGGACGTCGAGCACGTGCGTAACGGTATCGGCTCTGATCCGCGCATTGGCTGGCACTTCATCTATCCCGGTGCTGGTTACGGCGGCTCGTGCTTCCCCAAGGACGTGCAGGCGCTTGCCAAGACGGCAGAGCAGTACGGCATGCAGCCGACCCTGCTCAACGCGGTGGAAAGCGTCAACAACGCGCAGAAGGGGCACCTGTTCGAACTGGTGCAGCGTCATTACGGTGGCGAAGGCGGCAGCATCGCCGGCAAGACCTTCGCGGTGTGGGGCCTGGCGTTCAAGCCCAATACCGACGACATGCGTGCGGCTTCCAGCCGTCGTCTGATGGCGCAGTTGTGGGAAGCCGGTGCCACCGTGCGTGCCTACGACCCGGAAGCCACGCACGAGGCCAAGCGCATCTTCGGCGAGCGCGACGACCTGACCTTCTGCGACGACGCCTTTGCTGCACTGGAAGGCGCCGACGCACTGGTTGTGGTCACCGAGTGGAAGCAATTCCGCAGCCCGGATTTCGGCAAGATCAAGCAGGCATTGAAGGACGACGTCGTGTTCGACGGCCGCAACCTGTATGACCCGCAGGAAATCGAAGCCGCCGGTCTGGCTTACTACGCCATCGGACGAGGCCGTTCGTTGCATGCATGAGCAACTCTCGCCGCGCGACCAGGAACTGGACGCGCGGTTGGTGGAACTGGAAACGCGCCTCTCCTTCCAGGAGCAGGCGCTCAACGAACTGAGTGAAGCGCTTGCGGACGCCCGTTTGACGGGCGCCCGCAACGCCGAACTGATCCGCCACCTGCTCGAGGATCTGGGCAAGGTGCGCTCCACGTTGTTTGCCGATGCAGCGGACGAACCGCCGCCTCCGCACTATTGATTGCAGATTGCCACCGCCATGAGCGATACCTTACGTGACCAGTTGCTTGGCCTGGGCTTCAAGTCCGCGCCCAAGCCCGAACGCAAACCCGACGCACGGCCTGCCGCGCGTCACCATGGCAACGGTGTCAAGCCCGCACCCGGCGGCAACCGGCCGGGTGGCCAGGGCAGGGGACCGCAGCGGCCACACGCCGCTGCGGCGACCGATGCAACCAGCGAACGTAAAAACGATGGCAGGCCCGACCGGCGGCATGATGGCAAGCCGGCAGCGTCGCCACGTCCGCAACATCCCAATGCCGACCGACGCGGCCCCAGGCCGGCGCGCACGCGCGAGGACATCGACCTGGCCAAGGCCTATGCGATTCGTGCGCAACGCGAAAAGGACGAGCGCATCGAAGCCGAGCGCGTGAAGCAGGAAGAAGCACGCCTGCGTCGCGAAGCCAAGGCCAAGCTCGAAGAGCTGCTCAAGGACAAAGGCCTGAACCAGGCCGATGCCGACATCGCTCGGCATTTCCCCTATGGCGGCAAGATCAAGCGCATCTATGTCACCGCCGATCAGCTCAAGGCGCTCAATGCCGGCGAGCTGGGCGTGCTGCAACTCAACGGGCGCTATCTGCTGGTGACCGCGCAGGTGCTCGCCGAAGCCGAATCCGTATTCGCACCGTCGGTGGCCCTGAAGGTGGACCCGAATGCACCGGCAGGCGACGACCCGTACGCCGATCCGAAGTATCAGGTGCCCGACGATCTGGTCTGGTGATGGCGTAATCCAGCGATAATGTGACACGTGGGCACCTGTCGGGTGCCTTTGTGTTTGCGGTGCTTTCGCGGGCCATGCAACGTTTTGGGTGCGCTTACGTCATTCTGGCGCAGCCCGTTTCATAGCGTCTCGTGTACCGCGATTGATCGCTGCACGCTGCATCTAGGGTCGGCCGAAAAATCGATCGCCGCCCGAGCCTGCCATCGACGCACTCTTGTAGGGCGACAAGTAACACGAATAGTCGCAATCACTTACCGAGGCCGAGCATTGCTGTGGATTTGCTTGGATTGCCGTTTCAGCGGCCTGTTGTGGACCAGCGTCGGGAGTACGTTCGCTATACAAGCTGGTCACGGCTGGGGCCGCACTATGCGCGCCATGACAGATTGGCGCACGCAGGCTTTGTGTCTGGTGCGTTGTTGCTCACTTCCCGATGGTGCCGCCTATGTCCATGCCCTCAAAATGTGTGAAGTCCTGCGCTAGCGAATCGGTTTCATCGGCCGCACCTGATGCGCTGCGTTTGCATGCCGGTCGCCTGGTTGCGTCGGCCGGCGTCGTGTTTGCGCTCTGCTGTGGTGTGAGTCCGCAGGCATCTGCGCAGTCGCAAGACGCTCCGGCGTTCGACCGTCCCGGTATCCCGTTCGCTGCCGAGGTGCTGCAGCCCGGCGCATTCGCGTGGGAGCAGGGCTTGCCGGATGCCAGTACCGACCGTGCGGATGGTCAGCGCACAACGCTGTATACCGCCGACACGGTGCTGCGTTTTGGAGTATCCGAGCATGTGGAGCTGCAGCTGGGCAGCGACAGCTACAACTGGCAGCACGGCGGTGGTGCGCGTGTGCGCGGCGGCGGCGATAGCCATGTCGGGTTGAAGGTTGTCTTGCCGTCGCGATCGGAGAGTTTCCATTGGGCGGCACTGGGCACCTATCACGTGCCGACCGGCAGCCCCGCTTTCAGCGATGGCTATTCCCGCGAGCTCGGGGTGACTGCATCTTGGGATCTGGCGCAGCAGCGCGCGTTGGCGTTGTACGTCAACTATGCACGCGACAACGACGGGCACACCTGGACGTTTTCGCCCAACTACACGTTCTTCTCGGGCGAGCATTTCAGCAGTTATGTGGAAGCGGGCCTGGATACCGGTAGCGAGCATTCGCGTGTGGCCGGCGCCGGCGGCGCCTGGCAGCTACCGCATGCGATGCAGCTGGATGTCTCGGTGCTGCGCGGGTTGACCTCGGAAAGCCCGGATTGGCAGGGCGGGATCGGGGTGTCGATCGCCTTTCAGTAATCGGAAGTCGCAGTCCACCATCGCCGATGAGGTCGGTGGCGGCACTTGCGCACGGTGTCTGTGAGCTTGCTCATGCTGCACTGCCGCATGCATTGAAGGGCGGGAAAAGGCTTAATTGGATCGATCCAATTCAAGTCCATTACATGCGCGTTTTTCACCCAGCGGGGTCCGGCGCTTGACGCGTCCCAAGCAGACCTCCGTCGCACCGGAGGCAGGCGACGCGCGCCAGGCACGGCGTGGCGCGGTGACGCTGCGCGATATCGCAGGCGCAATCGGCGTGTCGCGCGCGACTGTGTCGCTGGTGCTACGGGGCAGCCCGCTGGTGCATGCCAGCACGCGCGCGCGGGTGGAAGCCGAGCTGGACCGGCAACATTATGTCTACAACCGGGCCGCAGCCAATCTGCGCCAGCGTACCTCGTCCAGCATCGCGCTGGTCATCAACGATCTGTCCAACCCGTTTTTCGCAGAGTTTGCAGCTGGCGTTGACGAAGCGTTGGGCGCGGCCGGCTATGTGACGCTGCTGGGCAGTACCGGCGAGTCCACGCAACGTCAACAGGCGGTACTGACCTCGTTGATGGAGCACACGCCGGCGGGGATCATCCTGTCGCCCGCCGAGGGCAGCCAGGCGCAGGCGCTGGCGCAGGTGCTCGGCCGCCAGCGCAACGTGGTGCTGTTCAATCGCGAGGTGGACGGGGCCGGTTGGGACCTGTTGGAGCTGGACAACGAGCAGGGTGCGTTTCTGGCCTGCACGCATCTGATTGCACAAGGGCATCGGCACATCGTGTTCTTCGGCGGTCATGCCGAATCCAGCTCGTGCCGGCAGCGTCGTGCCGGCTATACGCGCGCGATGTCCGGTGCGGGTCTGGCGGTGCAGTACGTCGAGTCGGCGCCCAATCGTCAGGACGCTGCACTGTGTGGCACGCGCATGCTCGACAACGCCGACCATACTGCGACCGCGGCGGTTTGCTACAACGACAGCGTTGCGCTTGGGCTGATGGCTGCGCTGGCGATGCACGGCAGTGTGCCGGGTCGCGATTTCGCGGTGACCGGCTTCGACGACATCGCCGAAGCCGCGTTGTTTACCCCGGCGTTGACCACGCTGGCGGCCGATCCGCGTGCGCGCGGCCAGCAAGCGGCGCAGCTGGTGCTGCAGCGCATCGGCAGCCCGGACCTGGCGTCGCAACGGCTGACAGCTGCAGTGGCGCTGAAGGTCCGCGCGAGTAGCGCCTGCGCGCCCTTACTCCTCTCTGTGTCTTCGCAACATCCCGCAAGCGATTCCCCCGTCCATTCCCCCACCAAGGCCTCAGGCCGCTGACCAGGCAACTCCTATGGTTTCCCTTTCCACGCAATCCACTGTGCCAAGCGGCAACAAGGCGCCCGTCAACAACGGCGTCGCGTTGTCGGTGGTCACCACGATCTTTTTCATGTGGGGCTTTCTCACCTGTCTCAACGACATCCTGATTCCGCATCTGAAGGCGGTGTTCGAGCTGAACTTTGCGCAGGCGATGCTGGTGCAGTTCACCTTCTTCGGTGCGTACTTCCTGATGTCGTTGCCGGCCGGTTGGCTGGTCAATCGCCTGGGCTACAAGCAGGGCATCGTGGCCGGGCTGGCGGTGGCGGCGGTCGGTGCGCTGGGTTTCTGGCCGGCGGCGGAACTGCGTGTCTACGGCGCATTCCTGGGGGCGTTGTTCGTGCTGGCGACCGGCATCACCATCCTGCAGGTGGCGGCAAATCCGTATGTCGCGTTGCTGGGTCCGGAGCGCAGTGCCTCCAGCCGGCTGACCCTGGCACAGGCGCTCAATTCGCTGGGGACCGCGATTGCGCCGCTGCTGGGCGGCTGGTTGATCCTCTCCAACACGGTGATGAGTGGCGACCAGCTCAAGGCGTTGCCGGACGCCGAGCAGCTGGCCTATCGCGTGCAGGAAGCGCAAGCCGTGCAAGGCCCCTACATCGGGCTGGGCGTGGTGCTGTTTCTGCTGGCGATCTTCGTGTTTCTGTTCCGTCTGCCCGCGTTGACCGATGCCGGCGCGCAGAAGGAAGAGAGCAAGCATTCGCTGCTGGATGCGCTGCGCCACCCGCATGTGCGCTTCGGTGTGCTGGCGATCTTCTTCTATGTCGGCGCAGAAGTGGCGATCGGCAGCCTGATGGTCAATTACTTCTCGTTGCCTGAGATCGGCGGGTTCACCGAACGCGAGGCGACCAAGTACGTCTCGGCGTACTGGACCTTGGCGATGATCGGCCGCTTCATCGGTTCGGCGTTGTTGGCCAAGCTGTCGCCACGCGTGCTGCTGTCGGTATTTGCGGGCATCAACGCCCTGCTGCTGGGCCTGACCATGGCCAGTGGCGGCATGCTGGCGGTGTATGCGCTGGTGGCGATCGGGCTGTTCAACTCGATCATGTTCCCGACCATCTTTACCCTGGGCATCGAGCGGCTCGGTCCGCTGACCGGGCGCGCATCCAGCCTGTTGATCATGGCCATCGTGGGTGGCGCGATCGTGCCGTATCTGCAGGGCTTGCTGGCGGATCGCATCGGCCTGCATGAGTCGTTCGTGCTGCCGCTGGTGTGCTACCTGTACATCGTGTTTTACGGCATCTGGGGTTCGCGCTTGCGCGGCGCTCTGGCGGAGGCGCGCGCATGAGTGCTGCCAAGAACCAGGTGGTTTGCTTCGGCGAAGCCTTGATCGACATGCTGGCCTTGCCGCAGGCCAGCACCGATGACGCGCGCACCTTCGCACAATATGCCGGCGGTGCGCCGGCCAACGTGGCGGTTGCGGTGGCAAAGCTCGGCGGCGCTGCGCATTTTGTGGGCATGCTCGGGCGCGACATGTTTGGCGATTTCCTGTTGCAGAGTCTGCAGCAGGCCGGCGTTGTCACCGATGGCATCGTGCGCACCGATGAAGCCAAGACCGCGCTGGCGTTTGTAGCGCTGGACGACGCCGGCGAGCGTAGTTTCAGCTTTTACCGGCCACCGGCGGCGGACCTGCTGTTCCGTCCGGAGCACTTTGCCGCAGATGGGTTTGCACAGGCCGCGGTGCTGCACGTGTGCTCCAACAGCATGACCGAGGATGCGATCGCGCAATGCACGCTGGACGGCATGCGCCGCGCGCGTGCCGACGGCGCCATCGTCAGCCTGGACCTCAATCTGCGCCCGATGCTGTGGCCGCAGGATGTGGACCCGGCTGCGTTGCTGTGGGAAGCGCTGGCGCTGGCCGACGTGGTCAAGCTCTCGCGCGAAGAACTGGAGTATCTGGCCGGCACCTTGCATAGCGACGCCAGCGCGGTGACGCAGAAGCTGTGGCAGGGCCACGCGCGCTGGCTGCTGGTCACCGACGGCGGTGGCCCGGTGCATTGGCAGACACGGGGGGATTCCGGCCAGGTGCCGGCGTTCACTGTGCAGGTGCGCGACAGCACCGCGGCTGGCGATGCGTTCGTCGGTGGCTTGCTGTATCAGCTGGCCGCACGTGCGAGCACGCTTGAACACCTGTGCGGCGATGCTGCGGCGATGACGCAGGTGATTAGTTTCGCCGCCGCTGTCGGTGCATTGGCAGTGACGCGCAAGGGCGCGTTCGCCGCGATGCCCAGCATCGATGAAGTCCATTCTCTGATCCAGGAACAAGCATGAGCCCGTTGCCCGCATCTCCCGCCCCCGATTTCCGCTCGGCCGATGTGTTGCGCCAGCATATTGCCGACACCATGGCGTTCTATCACCCGCGCGCGATCGACCCGGCCGGTGGCTTCTTCCAGTATTTCAAGGATGACGGCAGCATCTACGATGCCGGCCACCGGCATCTGGTGAGCAGCACGCGCTTCGTCTTCAACTACGCGATGGCCTATCGCGAATTCGGCAACGCCGAGTACCTGCAAGCGGTGCGTCACGGCCTGGAGTATCTGCGCAACGTGCACCGCAATGCGGCCACTGGCGGGTATGCGTGGACGCTGCGCGATGGCGTGGTCGAAGACGACATGAACCACTGCTACGGCGTGGCGTTCGTGCTGCTGGCGTATTCGTGCGGCCTGAAAGCCGGTATTGCCGAAGCGCGCGAATGGATGGACGAAACCTGGCAGCTGCTGGAAAAGTACTTCTGGGAAGCGGACTTCGGCCTGTATCGCGATGAGGCCGATGCGCAGTTCAACTTCACCCGCTATCGCGGCCAGAACGCCAACATGCACATGTGCGAGGCGATGATCGCCGCCTACGAGGCCAGCGGCGAGCAGCGCTATCTCGATCGTGCGCTGCAGCTGGCCGACACCATGACCCGACGCCAGGCGGCCAAGGCCGATGGGTTGGTGTGGGAGCACTACGACCCGCAATGGAACATCGACTGGGACTACAACCGCGATAACCCCAAGCATCTGTTCCGTCCCTGGGGCTTCCAGCCGGGTCACCAGACCGAGTGGGCCAAGCTGCTGATGCTGCTGGATCGCTACGCGCCGACAGACTGGTTGTTGCCGACTGCGCAGCATCTGTTCGATGTTGCGGTGGATCGCTCCTGGGATGCGCAGCGCGGCGGGCTGTATTACGGCTTCGCACCTGACGGGCAGGTGTGCGATGACGACAAGTATTTCTGGGTGCAGGCCGAGTCGTTGGCTGCAGCGGCCTTGTTGGTGCAGCGCAGTGGCGATGCGCGCTACTGGCAGTGGTACGACAAGCTGTGGGACTACTCCTGGACCCACATGGTCGACCACCGCTACGGCGCGTGGTATCGCATTCTGGATGCGGATAACCGCAAGTACAGCGACGAGAAGAGCCCGGCCGGCAAGACCGATTACCACACCATGGGCGCGTGCTACGAAGTGTTGAACGTGTTGCGTCCAGCAGTTTGATGCGGGTGTGACCGGGCGCGGCCGTCTGTGCGGCCGCGCCATGCTGTAGGAGCGCACCCGGGCGCGATGGGGCTTTATCGGTAAAGCTTGTCGCGTCCGGATGCGCTCCTACGTTGGGTTGGCTGCTGATGGCGATGCCGGCCCGGTGTTATTCCGGGTCGTAATCCAGATTCGATGCCAGCCAGCGTTCGGCCAATGCCAGGGTGATGCCCTTGCGCTTGGCGTAGTCGGCGACCTGTTCCTTGCCCAGCCGCCCGACCACGAAATACTGGCTCTTGGGATGGCTGAAGTAATACCCGGACACCGCTGCAGTGGGCAGCATTGCGAAGCTTTCGGTGAGCGACATGTCCGTGTTGCGTTCGGCATTGAGGAGATCGAACAGCGTGCGTTTTTCGCTGTGTTCCGGGCATGCGGGGTAACCGGGTGCCGGGCGAATGCCGCGATAGCGTTCGGCAATCAAGGCTTCGTTGTCGAGCTCTTCGTTGTCGATGTAGCCCCAGAACTCGATACGTACGCGCTGATGCAGGCGCTCGGCCAAAGCTTCGGCCAGGCGATCGGCCAATGCCTTGAGCAGGATTGAGTTGTAGTCGTCGTGCGCCGCTTCAAAACGCGCAACATGCGGGTCGATACCGATGCCGGCAGTGACCGCAAACCCGCCGATCCAGTCCTGCTTGCCGCTGCTCTTGGGCGCGATGAAATCGGCCAGGCAGAAGTCGGGACGGTCGACGGGTTTGTCGACTTGCTGACGCAAGAAATGCAGGGAATGGGGAATGGAGAATCGGGAATGGTCGGGCGCCGATGCATCGCCTTGCGATTCCCGATTCCCGATTCCCGATTCCGCAGGCTCGGTCAGCGTAACAACATCATCGCCTACTGCATTGGCCGGCCATAGCCCAAACACCGCCTTGGCGGTGAGCCATTTTTCGTCGACGATCTGCTTGAGCATACGTCGCGCGTCGCGATACAGCTCGCTGGCCTGGGTGCCGACGATCTCGTCGCTGAGGATGGCGGGGAATTTGCCGGCCAGCTCCCACGCCTGGAAGAATGGCGTCCAGTCGATCAGCTCGATCAACTCTTGCAGCGGGTAATCGTCGAATACGTGCAGGCCAGGCTGACGCGGAGTGGGCGGTGTGTAGTTAGCCCAATCGCCATCGAAACGCTGTGCGCGTGCCTTTTCCAACGACACCAGCCGCTTTGCATCGCCACGGTTGCGATGGCGTGCGCGGATCTCGGCGTAGTCCGCATCGTTGGCAGCGACGAATGCCTGACGCAGGTCGCGCGAGATCAGCGATTGCGCAACGCCTACCGCACGCGAGGCATCCTTCACCCAGACCGTGGGTGCGGCGTAATGCGGATCGATCTTCAGCGCGGTGTGCGCGCGCGAGGTGGTGGCGCCACCGATCAACAACGGAATCTGAAAACCCTGTCGCTGCATTTCGCGCGCCACATGCGACATCTCTTCCAGCGAGGGCGTAATCAAGCCGGACAACCCGATCAGATCCGCATTTTCTTCGCGCGCACGGTCCAGGATCACCTGTGCAGACACCATCACGCCCAGGTCCACCACATCGAAGTTGTTGCATGCCAACACTACGCCGACGATGTTCTTGCCGATGTCGTGTACATCGCCTTTCACGGTGGCCATGATGATCTTGCCATTGGACTTGCCAACGTCGCCGGTGCGCAGTTTTTCGGCTTCGATAAAGGGGAGCAGATAGGCCACGGCCTTTTTCATCACGCGCGCGGATTTGACCACCTGCGGCAGGAACATCTTGCCGGCGCCGAACAGGTCGCCGACCACGTTCATGCCGTCCATCAGCGGGCCTTCGATCACATCCAGCGGGCGTGTCGATTGCTTGCGCGCTTCTTCGGTGTCGGTTTCCACGTAGGCATCGATGCCATGCACCAGCGCATGCGCCAGGCGTGCACGCACCGGTTTTTCGCGCCAGGCCAGGTCCTCGACCTTGGCCGCGCCCTTGCTGCCCTTGTAGCGTTCGGCGATTTCCAGCAGCCGCTCGGTGCCGTCCTTGCGGCGGTTGAGGATGACGTCTTCCACGCGCTCGCGCAGGTCCGGGTCCAGCTCGTCGTAGATCGGCATACCACCGGCATTGACGATGCCCATGTCCATGCCGGCCTTGATCGCATGGAACAGGAACACCGAGTGAATCGCCTGACGCACCATCTCGTTGCCACGGAAGGAGAACGACACATTCGATACGCCGCCGGAGATGTGGCAATGCGGCAGCGTGCGCTTGATCTCGCGCGTTGCCTCGATGAAGTCCACTGCGTAGTTGTCGTGCTCCTCGATGCCGGTGGCCACGGCAAAGATGTTCGGGTCGAAGATGATGTCTTCCGGCGGGAAACCCACTTGCTCGGTCAGCACCTTGTAGGCGCGCGTGCAGATTTCCACCTTGCGTGCGCAGGTGTCGGCCTGGCCCACTTCATCGAAGGCCATCACCACCGCGGCTGCGCCGTAACGCAGCACCTTGCGCGCCTGCTCGATGAAGACTGCTTCGCCTTCTTTCAGCGAAATCGAGTTGACCACGCTCTTGCCTTGCAGGCATTTCAAGCCGGCTTCGATCACCGTCCATTTGGACGAATCCACCATTACCGGGATACGCGCGATATCCGGCTCGGACATGATCAGATTGAGAAAGCGTGTCATCGCTTTTTCGGAATCGATCAGGCCCTCGTCCATATTGACGTCGAGGATCTGCGCGCCGTTGGCGACCTGCTGGCGCGCCACGTCCACCGCTTCTTCGTAGCGCTCTTCCTTGATCAGCTTGCGGAATTGCGCGCTGCCGGTGACGTTGGTGCGCTCGCCGACGTTGACGAACAGCAGGTCCGGCGTGATGACCAGCGGCTCCAGGCCGGACAGGCGGGTGTAGCGGGGAGTGCTCATGCGATGCTCTGGTGGGCGTCGGACGTGGCGAATGTCCAGGCGAGGCGATGATGGTTGGCGGTCGGCAGGGCGCGGATCGAGAGGCCCCTCATCCGCCCTTCGGGCACCTTCTCCCGCGTGCGGGAGAAGGAAGCTTTCGTCCAGCTGCCGAGCAATGTGCCGTGCTTCTCCCGCGTGCGGGAGAAGGTGGCCTTCGTCCAGGTGCCGAGCAATGCGTCATGCTTCTTCGGCGTGCGGGAGAAGGAAGCTTTCGTCCAGGTGCCGAGCAATGCGTCATGCTTTTCCCGCGTGCGGGAGAAGGTGGCCTTCGTCCACGTGCCGAGCAATCCGTCATGCTTCTTCGGCGTGCGGGAGAAGGAAGCTTTCGTCCAGCTGCCTAGCAATGCGCCGTGCTTCTCCCGCGCGCGGGAGAAGGTGGCGCGCAGCGCCGGATGAGGGCCCACGTTCTGCATCACGCCGCCAGCTCCTGCGCACCCGGCAATTGCCGCGGCGGCAGATCCGCTACCGCTTCGGCAATTGCGCGGATGTGGTCCGGCGATGTACCGCAGCAACCGCCAACCAGATTCAGCAAGCCGGACTGGGCAAATTCGCGCAGCGTCTCGGCCATCTCCTCGGGCGTTTCGTCGTATTCGCCAAACGCATTCGGCAACCCGGCGTTCGGATGCGCGCTGACATAGGCGTCGGCGATCTGCGCCAGCGTTTCCACATGCGGGCGCAGGTCCTTTGCGCCCAGCGCGCAATTCAGCCCCACCGACAGTGGCCGCCCGTGTGCGACCGAGGCGTAGAACGCTTCGGCAGTCTGGCCGGACAGCGTGCGACCGGACGCATCGGTAATGGTGCCGGAGACCATCACCGGCAGGCGCCCGCCGCGTGCTTCGAAGACTTCTTCGATCGCGTACAGCGCGGCCTTTGCATTGAGCGTGTCGAAGATGGTCTCCACCATCAGCGTGTCGGCGCCGCCGTCGATCAAACCCTCGACAGCCTCGCGGTAGGTCGCGCGCAATGCATCGAAACTGGTATTGCGGTAGCCGGGGTCGTTGACGTCCGGGCTGATCGACGCAGTGCGGCTGGTGGGGCCGAGCACACCGATCACAAAGCGCGGTTTGTGCGGCGTCAGCGCTTCGACGGCATCGCAGCATTCACGCGCGACCTGCGCGCCGGCCTTGTTCAATTCGTACACCACGTGTTCCAGGTGATAGTCGGCCTGGCTGACCGAGGTGGCGTTGAACGTGTTGGTTTCCAGCAGATCGGCACCGGCATCCAGATAGGCGCGGTGGATGCCGGCGATGATCTCGGGGCGGGTCAGCAACAACAGATCGTTGTTGCCTTTCAGATCGTGACCTTCCTGCGTGTGGGCGTGATCGCAGCCCGGGCCATGCACATGCGCGCTGTCGTAGCCCTCGGCAAACCGCGTGCCGCGATAGTCGGTTTCCTGCAGATCGTGGCGCTGGATCATGGTGCCCATCGCGCCATCGATGATGAGGATGCGTTCGCGCAGCGCGGCAGTGAGCTTGGCTGCACGGTCCGGGCGCAGCCATGGCAGCGAGAACGGGATTGGGGGTTCGGACTTTGCGATTGGCAGGGATGTCATCAGCCAGTTCTCCGCGCACTCGTGCTGTTGCTTTCAAGCAATCCCGACTCCCGACTTCCGACTCCCGGCTTCATCGCAATCAACGAGATCACTTCGAAATGGGGCGGGCGTTTCTCGCGCGTCACCGTCTCCAGGCTGGACACATCCAGTCCGGCTTTTTCGACGAACTTGCGCAATTCCTTGGCGGCAAACCCGAGATTGACGTGGCCATACGCATGCACGGCCGCGCGGTGTTCGTGCTTGGCCAGGCTGCACAGCAGCAGGCGCCCGCCGGGGCGCAGCACGCGTGCGGATTCGGCCACCGCCTGCGCCGGTTTTGCGGCATAGGTCAGCGCGTGCATCAGCACCACCAGGTCGAAGCTGGCATTGGGGAAGGGCAGCGCATGCATATCGCCTTCGCGCACTTCCACGTTGCGCAGTTTGCGCAAGCGCTCGCTGGCAGCGGCAACCACGCGTGCGCTGGTGTCGATGCAGATGTAGCGGGTGGCATGCGGGGCGACCAGTTCGGCCAGCACGCCGTCGCCGGAGGCGATGTCGAGCACGTCGCCGGTTTCCAGTAAGGGCAGGGCGGTACGCGCCAGCGCTTCCCAGGTGCGGCCGGGCGAGTAGTGCCGCTCCATGTCGCCGGCTACCGAATCGGCCCAGTTCTGGTCGGCGGCGCGGTTGGCCAGCACGGCCGCCACGCGTTCGGCATCCTGGCGCAGCAGCGGGTCGTCGCTACCGGTGCTCAGCGCCAGCCACAGCGCCCGCTGGGCCGGGTCCAGCGACACTTCGTCGAAGCGGTAATACGCCGACACCCCGGCGCGGCGGTCGCGCACCAGCCCGGCTTCCTTGAGCTTGGCCAGGTGAGTGGACACGCGCGGCTGGGCCAGGCGGGTGATGGCCGACAGCTCGGCCACGGTGAGTTCTTCCTGTTCCAGCAGCGCCAGCAGGCGTACCCGGGTGGCGTCGGCAAACACTTTCAGGCGCGCCGACCAGTCTTCCAGATCCATGAATATCTCTATATCGCGATATGGAGATATTTTCGGCCCGGCGGGGTGCGGGGTCAACTACATACGCATGCGAATGGTTGGGGCTACAATGGCTGCTCAGCCAATACCCGGGAGGGGTCGAACGTGGATTTCAGCTTTACCGAAGAGCAACTGATGATCCAGGACGTGGCCCGCCGGATCGCCCAGGAAAAGATCGCCCCCAGCGCCGAGCAGTTCGACCGCAGCGGCGAGTTCCCGCTGGACAACATCCGGCTGCTGGGCGAAAACGGCCTGATGGGCATCGAGGTGCCGGCCGAATACGGCGGTGCCGGCATGGACCCGATCAGCTACGCGCTGGCGATGATCGAGATCGCGGCCGGCGACGGCGCGCACTCCACCATCATGTCGGTCAACAACTCGTTGTTCTGCACCGGCATCCTGAAGAACGGCAGCGAGGCGCAGAAGCAGCTGTACGTGCGCGCAATCGCCGAAGGCACGCATATCGGCGCATTTGCGCTGACCGAACCGCAGTCCGGCTCGGATGCATCGGCGATGCGCTGCCGCGCGGTCAAGCAGGCCGACGGCAGCTTCGTCATCAACGGCAAGAAGAGCTGGATCACCTCCGGCCCGGTGGCCAAGTACATCGTGTTGTTTGCGGTGACCGAGCCGGAGAAGGGCTCGCGCGGCATCACCGCCTTTATGGTCGACACCGACAAGCCCGGCTTTCATCGCGGCAAGACCGAGCCCAAGCTGGGCATTCGCGCCTCGGCCACTTGCGAGATCGAGTTCGCCGACTATGTGGCCCAGCCGGACGAGGTGCTGGGCGTGGAAGGCGAGGGCTTCAAGACCGCGATGAGCGTGCTCGATGCCGGGCGCATCGGCATCGCCTCGCAAGCGGTCGGCATTGCGCGCGCCGCGTATGAAGCCACGCTTGCGTACGTCAAGGAACGTAAAGCCTTCGGAGCGGCCATCGGTACGTTCCAGATGACCCAGGCCAAGATTGCTGACATGAAGTGCAAGCTGGATGCGGCGCTGTTGTTGACGCTGCGTGCGGCCTGGCTCAAGGGGCAGGGCAAGACGTTCGGCACCGAAGCGGCGGTCGCCAAGCTCACCGCATCGGAGGCGGCAATGTGGATCACCCACCAAGCGGTGCAGATCCACGGCGGCATGGGCTATTCGAAGGAAATGCCGCTTGAGCGCTACTTCCGCGATGCCAAGATCACGGAAATCTACGAAGGAACATCTGAAATTCAACGCCTGGTGATCGCGCGCGGCGAGACCGGGCTACGCTGAGGTCGTCCGCACTCCAGCGCTGCCGCAGGTGCGGCAACGCTGGAACGCTCTGCGCGATGCCAAGATCACGGAAATCTTTGAGGGAACGTCTGAAATTCAACGCCTGGTGATTGCGCGCGGGGAAACCGGGCTGCGTTGAAGTCGGCGCGGACGCGTGCGGCTAGTGCGCGCTGCGCGATGCGGCTCTGCGCGCTATCGAGAGCAGCAAGATCTATCCAGGCGACGTGCAGATCCCTCTGCCTTCACTTGCTTGCGGGGAAGGCGGGCTTCGTAGGCGGATGGGCCCGCATGGGGCCCTCATCCGGCGCTGCGCGCCACCTTCTCCCGCAGGCGGGAGAAGGGAGTGTCGTGTCGGTGCATCGGTGCCTCGTCTAGTCGTTGCATCGTTAGTCCTGCCTCGACAGTGGGGCGGAAAGGGCGCGCTTGTCGGATTAGCTTGTGAGGTGCCAACGGCGCAGCCCACAATCGGAATTCCTCCGATCCTTTCTGTCACGCATGCTTACGTTTCCCTCCCTGTTTCGCGGTCGTATCCGGCCGCTTGCCGCGATCGGCCTTGGCATGTCGTGGTGCCTGCTGATGCTGCCTGCGCTTGCGCAAACGCCATCTCCCTCGATCGTGCCCACCGACCGCCTGCAGGAGCCCTGGTGGTCTCAGCGTCACGCGCAGGTGCTGGAGCAGGTCAAACAGCATCCTGAGACGATGCTGCTGTTGATCGGCGATTCCATCACGCAGAACTACGAGAAATCCAAGGCGCCCGACGAAGACTTTCAGCCCACCTGGCAGACCTTCTACGGCAGCCGCGGCGCGCTCAATCTGGGCTTCAGTGGCGATGGCACCGAAAACGTGCTGTGGCGTCTGGCCAATGGCGAAGTGGATGGCTTGCAGCCCAAGGTCGCGCTGGTGCTGATCGGCACCAATAACACCGGCCACCTCGGCCAGAGTGCAGAGCAGACCCAGCTCGGCATCGACGCGGTAGTCGCGGCAATCGAACAAAAGCTGCCGCGTACGCACATCCTGCTGTTGAGTGTGCTGCCCAGCGCGGTTTCCGGCGAAAAATCGCGTCGCGATGCGCAGATCAACCAGGGTCTGGCGGTGCGCTACGGCGACAACCCGCGTGTGACCTATCTGGATGTGAGCGCGGTGTTCCAGCGCGACGGCAAGCTGCGCACCGAGTTGTTTTACGACACGCGCTTTCGTCCGGCGGCCGGTGCATTGCACCCGGATACGCAGGGCCAGCGCATGCTCGCCGAGGCGATCGAGCCGACCCTGGCGCGACTGTTGGGTGAAGCGCCGGTCAAGCCGGTGGCCGAGCTCGGTCGCGACGTGACCACTGCCTTGATGCCGGTCGATTGGCTGGAGCAGGATTCCTACGATTGGTACGCGCGCCATCATGCCGCGCTGGCTGCCGCGCGCAGTTTGAAGCCGGAGGTGGTGATGATTGGCGATTCGATCACCCACTTCTGGGCCGGCCCGCCACAGGCCACGCGCGTCAGCGGGCCGCAGTCCTGGCAGTGGCTGTACGGCCAGCGGCCGGTATTGAATCTGGGCTTTGGCTGGGACCGCACCCAGAACGTATTGTGGCGCATCCGCCAGGGCGAGCTCGACGGCCTCGATCCGCGTTGGGTGGTGCTGCATATCGGCACCAACAATCTCACCGGCACCGCGCAATCGCGTGCGAGTACGCCAGCCGAAACCGCGCAGGGCGTCGATGCCATCGTGCGCGAAGTGCGCACACGCATGCCCAACAGTAAGTTGATTTTGATGGCGATCATGCCGCGCGGCCGCACTTCTAGGGATCCGCAACGCGGCCCGATTGCCGAAACCAACCGCCTGCTGCGCGAACGCTATGCGGCCAACCCATCGGTGCGTCTGGTCGATATCGGCAAGCAGCTGCTGCAGCCCGATGGCAGCCTGCCGGAGGCGCTGATGCCCGACGGTACGCATCCCAGCGAAGCCGGTTACAGGATCTGGGCGCAGGCCCTGCGCGATGCTGGAATAACGGCCGCTCCGTAGGGCAGCCATCACGGCGGCGCCCGCCAGGCAGGTGGGTGCTGTCGTTTCGAAGTCTTGGTGTTTGACCGTGGTGCAGCGTGCGCCGTAGGTCTGGGTAGCGACGCGTTGGTCGTCGTTCTGATCGGCGGTCGTGATGAAGTGGAGCGCAAGGCCGCGTAGGCGTCGCGATCATCCGGTCACGTCGATGGATCAATCGGCGGAGCACAGCTAATCAAACGACTGCACTCACCACCCGGCGGGCGCGGCCGGTGCCCGGAACTGGCACTTACCAATCGTCCATTGCGATTTTGAGCGCGCCGTCCACATCCGGCCGACGACTGCTCGCTAAGTTTTCTTAGCGGCTCTGAATCACCTCATCGGCCTTCAACCGCAGCGCCCGCATTTTCAAACCCCAGAAACCAGAAGACCCCCGATCGCTCGGAGGTCTTTTTAAACTGGTGCCCAGAAGAGGACTCGAACCTCCACGAAGTTGCCCCCGCTAGCACCTGAAGCTAGTGCGTCTACCAATTCCGCCACCTGGGCAGGTGAGCCGCGAATTTTGCAGACTCCTGGCGGGGTTGTCAACGGGTGATGTGTAGCAATCGCCAACGGCCTGGCTAGCCTTGCCGCCCATGTCATGACCGCAGGGGTTACCATTAGGGCAATGACAAAGAAAAATACCCCCGATTCCGACCGGCCCAGCCGCCGCAAATCCGCCAGCCCGGGCGAGTCCACCACCGCCGAGCAACAAAAACTGCCGGGCTGGATGCCGGACTTCCTGGTCCGCGCTGCGGCAGGTGCGTCCACCAAATCCGCCAACAAGCGCGCTGCGGCAAAGGCGTCGTCCGATCAGCCGGCACCTCCAGTCGAGCCTGCTGCGCCCCGCGCGCCGCATCCACGCAAGAGCGGTCCGGCCGCGCCGCCGCCGGAACGTTTCCAGAAAGACACCGTCCAGGCCGTCGCCGACACCGGATTCAAGGACCCGCATGCCGACCGCGAGGCATTGCGCTACGCCGAGCCGATCGCCAGCCGCGAGGCCATCCTGCAGCTGCTGGAAGCCTGCGACGGCCCGCAGACCGCCGAAGAGATCGCCGAGCAGCTGGGCCTGAGCGATCGCATCGAGGCGCTGGGCAAGCGCCTGGCGGCGATGGTGCGCGAGGCGCAGTTGGTGCAGAACCGCCGCGGCGGCTACGCGCCGGTGCAGCAGACCAGCCTGATCGCCGGCGTGGTGATCGCCAATCCGGAAGGCTTCGGTTTCCTCAAGCCGGACGAGGGCGGTGACGACCTGTTCCTGCCGCCGTACGAAATGCGCAAGGTGATGCACGGCGACCGTGCATTGGCCAACGTGACCGGTATCGACCGCCGTGGCCGCCGCGAAGGCGCCATCGCACGCGTGCTGGAACGGCGCATGTCGCGCATGATCGGGCGCTTCTTCTACGAACATGGCGTGGCCTACGTCGACCCGGACGACAAGCGCGTGCAACGCAACGTGCAGATTGCGCCGGACGGCATTGGCGAGGCGCGCGAAGGGCAGTTGGTGGTGTGCGAACTGATCGCGCCGCCTGACGCGCGCCGCCCGGCCATCGGCAAGATCATCGCGGTGCTGGGCGACAAGCTGACGCCGTCGTTGGTGGTGGAAATGGCCATCCATGGCCATGAATTGCCGCACGAATTCCCGCAGGAAGTGCTGGACCAAGCGGCCGCCGTGCCGTTGGTGGTCGAGCCGCAGATGATCGGTGGGCGCGTGGACCTGCGGCAGATGCCGCTGGTCACCATCGATGGCGAGGACGCCAAGGATTTCGACGACGCGGTGTATTGCGAACCCAATGCCGACGGTTTCCGTCTGGTGGTGGCGATCGCCGACGTGTCCAACTATGTGCGTCCCGGCACGCCGCTGGACGATGAAGCGCAAAAGCGCGCCACCTCGGTGTATTTCCCGGGGTTCGTGGTGCCGATGCTGCCGGAGACCCTGTCCAATGGCATTTGCTCGTTGATGCCCAAGGTCGACCGCATGTGCTTTGTCTGCGACATGCAGGTGGGCCGCGATGGCGAAGTGACCGGCTCGCGTTTTTACGAAGCGGTGATGAACTCGCATGCGCGCCTGACCTATAACCAGGTCTGGAAGGCGGTTGGCGAAGACGATGCCGATACCAAGGCATTCATCGGCCCGTTGTTGCCGCAGGTGCAGCATCTGCATCAGCTGTACAACGTGTTGTCGAAGGCGCGGACGCATCGCGGTGCAATCGAGTTCGAAACCTCCGAAGTGCGCTTTGTGCTCGACAACACCGGTGAGGTCACCCAGGCCGGCATGCTGGTGCGGAACGACGCGCACAAGCTGATCGAAGAATGCATGATCGCCGCCAACGTGGAAGCCGCGCGCTATCTGCTGGGCGTGCATGTGCCTGCACCGTATCGCGTGCACGAGCGGCCGCCGGAGAGCAAGTACGAAGACCTGCTGGAGTTCCTTAAGGAATTCCAGCTCAGCCTGCCGGCGTGGAGCAAGGTGCGCCCGGGCGATTACACCAAGCTGCTGAAGAAGGTGCGTGCGCGCCCGGATGCCGCGCTGCTGGAATCGGTGCTGCTGCGCAGCCAGAGCCTGGCGGTGTATTCGCCCGACAACAACGGTCACTTCGGTCTGGCGTTGGAGGCATATGCGCACTTCACCTCGCCGATCCGCCGTTACCCGGATCTGCTGGTGCATCGCGCGATCAAGCACGCGCTGACCGGCGCCAGCCCGGAAAAATTCATCTACACGCCGCGGCAGATGGCGGCGCTGTCGCTGCAATGCTCCGAGCGTGGGCGACGTGCCGATGAAGCCGAGCGCGAAGTGGACGAGCGTTATCGCGCCGCCTGGATGGAAAAGCATGTCGGCGGCCAGTTCGATGGCGTGATCAGCGGCGTGACCGGCTTCGGCCTGTTCGTGGAGCTGACCCAGTCCAAGGTCAATGGCCTGGTGCATGTCACCCAGTTGCCGCAGGACTATTACCAGTTCGACCCGATCCGCAAGACGCTCAGCGGCGAGCGCCGTGGTCGCGAGTTCCGTCTGGGCGATCCGGTACGCGTACTGGTGCTCAAGGCCAGCATGGAAGAACGCAAGATCGACTTCCGTTTGGCAGAGGATGGTGCGCCTACAGAAGCACCGCTGCCGCCGCGCGAGAAGCCGACCAAGCGCAAGAAAAAGTCGTATTGATGCTGGATGCATGGTGTTGCGGGCGGCCGGAATGGCTGCCCGCAGTGCATCGAGTTGGCAAGTGCGTCATGAGTGCCGCCGCGTGCCGGTATGACGCGTTGGCTTGCATCACACGCTGATCTGAGGGGCAAACGATGCGTGCATCTTGCGAATACAGCGGTGGCTGCCAATGTGGTGCCGTGCGTTTTCATGTGCGCGGCGTGCTGGATGACGCATCGATCTGTCATTGCCGCATGTGTCAGAAAGCCTTCGGGGCGTATTACGCGCCGCTGGTGTCGGTGCGCGGCACCGAGTTCCGCTGGACCCGTGGCGAGCCCAAGCGCTTCGCATCCTCGTCAGTGGTACAGCGCGGCTTTTGCGCCGAGTGCGGGACGCCGTTGACCTATGAAGCGCCCGACGGCGTGGCGATTGCCGCCGGTGCATTCGATAGGCCGGAGCGGTTGCCTCCGCACATTCAGTACGGGCTGGAGCGCAAGTTGCCGTTCGTCGATACCCTGGCGCAGCTGCTGACACGCCCGAGCGAGGACGACGCGGCTGCATGGGCGTTTCAGGCAGCTCTTGTATCGCATCAGCATCCGGATCACGACACCGAGCGGTGGCCGGTGTAAGCGGTCATGTGGCTTCGCAATGCAGCTCATTGCTGTGTTCAAACATGCGGATGTCGGTGCGTTGCGGCGTGTTGCCGACGTCGGCGCGCTAAGCGTTCAGGCAGCCATCCATAGCGGTTCACGCAGCGCGAAGACATCCGGCGTGCCGAGACGGTTGCTGCATGCCCGCTGCAGCCAGTGGCGCATGACGCCCGCAGGTGCCAATGGCATTGCGGCACGACTTTGGCCCGATTTGTCGGGCAATCCACGCCCCGGCCGTGACGTAGCAGGCCGCAGGCCCTACCATTCCCCCTCATTTCTTCGTATGCCCGCGCAATGAGCAAGCAGAACCAGTGGATCGTCGGCGTCAATGCTGTCGCCTCGTCCGTCGAGAACGACGCCGACAACGTGCGCGAGGTCCTGATCGAGGCCGGTAGCAAGAACCCGCGTCTGACCGAGATCGAAGAACAGGCGCGCCGCAAGGGGATCGACGTGCGCCGGGTCAACACCCAGGCGCTGGACGGCGTCGGCGGGCAGGTACGCCACCAAGGTGTTGCCGCACGCTACGCCGCCGCACGGCTGTGGGCGGAGAACGAACTGGAAGGCCTGGTCGAGGCTGCGCAAGGTCGCGCGCTGGTGCTGGTGCTCGATGGCGTGCAGGACCCGCACAACCTCGGTGCCTGTCTGCGCAGCGCCGCGGCCGCAGGCGCCACTGCGGTGGTCATCCCCAAGGACAAGTCGGCCACGGTGAACGCGACCGTGCGCAAGACCTCGGCCGGCGCCGCCGACCGCATCCCGGTGGTGGCGGTGACCAATCTGGCGCGCTGCCTGCGCGACCTGCAGAAGCAGGGTGTGTGGCTGTACGGCCTGGCCGGCGAGGCCGAGGCGTCGTTGTACAGCGTGGACCTGCGTGGCAACGTCGGGTTGGTACTCGGTGGCGAGGCCGATGGCCTGCGTCGCCTGACCCGCGAGCATTGCGATGGTCTGGTCAAGATTCCGATGCCCGGCGATATCGAAAGCCTCAACGTGTCGGTCGCAACCGGCGTGACCCTGTTCGAGGCCGTGCGCCAGCGTCTTGGTGCCTGAGTACGCGGGATTGAAGCGCGCGATCGAGCGCTGCTTCCGGCATGCAATGGGTGCGCTGCGCGGAGCCGTGCACCTGGCAATCCACGCAGAGTGCGGTGTGGTGATTGGCGAACAGTCGCCACCGAGGGCGGGCACAACGCCGCCGCAGCAGACATGTTGGCGTCAGCTGGCGCAAACGCGCAGCGCCGGTACAACTTTTTGCCTACCATATCGCCAGCAACCGGCGTGTCGTGTCTGATGAAACTTGGGGTGGGCGCGTGCGGTACGGGCGAGAACAGAGATGCCGATACGGCGTCGGCACGACGGCATGGGCAGTGGCGGCGCTGGCTCGGCGCTGGCATCTGCATGCTGTTGGCGTTGTATTCGCTGGCGGCGATCGCCGCACCTATCGGGACCGCGCGATTACGCGACTACGCCATCGACAGCTGGAGTTCGCGCAGCGGCCTGCCGCACAACTCGCTGCGCGATATCGCCCAGACCCGCGACGGCTACCTGTGGTTCGCCACCTGGGAAGGCCTGGTGCGCTACAACGGCCTGGAATTCAACGTCATCGATCGCAGCACGCGCCCGGGCCTGCCCGATAACGGCGTCAGCGCCTTGTACGTGGATCGCGATGGCGCGCTGTGGCTGAGCGATGCGCGCGGCAATCTGGTGCGTCACGGCGTCGATGGGCAGTGGCGGCAGTGGCAACGCAAGGGCCAGTGGCCGCAGGCATTGATCCACGCGATGACCATGGATGCCGAAAGCCGGATGTGGCTGCTGTTCGAAGGGCACGGGCTTGGGTGTTTGTGGCCGGATGGACGTTTCGACTATTTTCCGCCGCGCGATGGCGTGCCGCTGCAGAGCAGTTTTCCGCGCATGTTGTTCGACGGCCAGGGGCGGTTGCTGATCGGGACGCTGGACGGGCTGATCTATCGCGAACCGGACGGGCGCATGCATCGTGCGCCAGCGTCATTCGGCCTGCCACCGGGCCTGGCGTGGCCGTATCGCGCTCCGGATGGCACGGTGTGGGTGGTCGCAGGCGAGCAACTGTATCGCCTGCACGACGAGCGCGCCGAGCTGGTGCATCGGCTGCCGGGGCAGGGCCACTTCACTGCGATGCTGCAGGATCGCAATGGCGATCTGTGGCTGGGCAGCGAAAACCAGGGCCTGTTGCGGATCGGCAGCCACGGGGTGGAGCAGTTGCCGGCGGGCCGCAGCCTGCCCACCGGGCGCATCGTCAGCCTGCGCGAAGATGCAGAAGGCAGCATCTGGGTCGGCGCCAACGGTGGTCTGTTCCGCTTGCGCGAGACCTTGTTCAGCAGCTACAGCCAGCGCGACGGGATGAGCGGCGACTATGCCCGCGCAGTGCTCGAAGATCGCGACGGCAGTCTGTGGATCGCCAGCACCGCCGGTCTGGATCGCATGCTGCCGGACGGGCGGATCGTGCCGGTCCCTGTCGCCACGCCGTCGGGACGCCGGCTGTCGGTGCTCAGTCTGGCGCTCGATCGGCAGGGCGACTTATGGGTGGGCACCTATGCCGACGGCGTCTTCGTGCTGCGCGATGGCCGCGTGCTGCAGCACTACGGTGAGGCCGACGGCATCCCCAGCGGTCATATCCGCGCCATCGTGATCGATGCGCACGCTGCGGTGTGGCTGGCCACTCAACGCGGCGTAGTGCAACTGCTGAATGGCAAGCGCGTGCCGATGACGATCAAGGGCTTGCCCGATGGCGTGATCACCGCGTTGGCCAGCATCGATGGCGCGCTGTGGATCGGCTCGGTCGATGGCGCGGCGGTGTTGCGCGACGGCAAGCTGCAGCAGCTGGACCTGGAGCGCCTGGGCGGCGCGCGCAGCGTATTCGGTTTCCAGGCGATTGGCGATGCAGTGTGGATCTCCACCGATCGCGGTCTGTATCGCGTGCGCGGCGGCACGCTTGCACGCGTGGGCCTGGAGCAGGGCATGCCGGTGGACACGGTGTTCCAGCTCGTTAACGACCGGCTGGGCAATGCGTGGATCAGCAGCAATCGCGGCGTGCTGCGCACGGAGTTTGCCGCGCTCGATGCGGTGGCCGATGGCCGCGGCCAGCTTGCCATCGAGCGCTATGGCGAGATCGACGGCATGGGCAACGCGCAGGCCAACGGCAGCTCCGGCCCCAGCATGATCGAACGTGCCGATGGCACGCTGTGGGTGGTCACCGCTGGCGGTGTGAGCGCGGTGGACCCGGCGCGCCTGCAGCGGTTTCGCGAGCGCCGCCCGCCGCCGCCGCTGATCGAAAGCGTGCAACAGGACGGCCGCCCGCTGGCCTGGCGACAACAAGCGCAATTACCTGGCGGCTATCGGATCAATGTCTCGTATGTGGGCATGAGTTTCCTGCTGTCCGAGCGGATCGAATACCGCACCCGTCTGGACGGCCTGGACAACGTGTGGATCGCGCGTGGCCGGCAGCGCAGCGTGGAATTCATCGGCTTGCCGCCGGGGCACTACACCCTGCGCGTGGCCGCCCGCCATCCGGGCGGTGCCTGGAGCCCGCAGGAGGCGCGCTGGACCTTCGATGTCCTGCCGCTGTGGTGGCAACGCCACGATGTGCGCTTTGTTGCGGCGTTGGCCGCGATTCTGGCGCTGGCGCTGCTGTATCGGGCGCTGCTGCATCGCTACAGGACCCACAGCGCCCGCCTGGCCGAATTGGTGCGCAAGCGTACGCAGGATCTGCAACTGCAGGCGCAGCGCCTGCTGCAGGCCAATCAGGAAAAGAGCGAGTTGTTGACGCGCCTGCGCATCAAGTCCGATGTGTTCGAGCGCCAGGCGCACGAGGACGCACTGACCGGCTTGCCCAACCGTCGCCACTTCGACGAAGCGCTGGCGCGCGATATCAGCCGCGCACGTCGCAGTGGCCGGCCGTTAGTGCTGGCGATCCTGGACATCGATCATTTCAAGCGCATCAACGACCGCTACTCGCACGCCATTGGCGACGCGGTGCTGCATGACGTCGGTGAGCTGCTGACCGCAGCCGCACGCACCTCTGATCTTCCTGCGCGCCTGGGCGGCGAAGAATTCGCGCTGCTGTTGGGCGAGACCGCGCTGAGCGATGCACAGCTGCTGTGCGAGCGCATTCGCATGCTGTTCCATGCGCGCGCCGACTGGGGCGATGTGGAAGGGTTGCAGGTGACCTTCAGCGCCGGCCTGGCCGAGTTGGGCGACGACGACACCGGCTCATCGTTGATGCAGCGCGCCGACCACGCGTTATACGAAGCCAAGAGCGCAGGGCGCGACCGGATCTGTGCTGGTTAGAGCTGGGATTGGGGAATCGGGATTGGGGATTGGGGAATCGGGAATCGGGAATCGTAAAAGCGCTGTGTCTGGCGCTTTGCTGCTCCTGTAGGGCGGTTAGGAAGTACGAAGGCCCCAACCGCACGCCCGGCAACGCTGCATGCGGTCATGCGGTGGGCAGTAGTTGCTCTGTTGCTGCCGCACCCGGCTGATCTTTCGGCCGCGCAAACGCCCCGCTTTTGCCAATCCCGAATCCCAAATGCCCAATCCCAGCCCTAAACAGGCCCGGGCCAGGCATTGAGGATGGTGCAGAACAGCCGTGCGGTCTGTTCGGTGTCGTAGACCGCGCTGTGCGCATCGGCGGTGTTCCAGTCCAGACCGGCCGCCTGCGCAGCACGCGCCAACACGGTCTGCCCGTACGCCACGCCAGCCAGGGTCACCGTGTCGAACACGCTGAAGGGATGAAATGGATTGCGCTTGTGCTCCACGCGCGCGACCGCGGCGTTGAGGAAGTTCAAATCGAAATGCGCGTTATGCCCGACCAGGATGGCGCGCTGGCACCCATATTTCTTCACTGCGGCGCGCACTGGCGCGAACACATGGTCCAGCGCGTCCTTTTCCTGCTTGGCAAAACGGAACGGGTGATCGAGCACGATGCCGGTAATCTCCAGCGACTTGGGGTCGATCTCCAGTCCTGGGGCCGGGACCAGGTGCGCGCTGGCGGTTTCGCCAGGGAAAAAACGCCCGTGGGCATCCATTTCTATCGGCACGCAGGCGATTTCCAGCAATGCGTGCTTGTTCCAGTCGAACCCTCCGGTTTCCACATCCACCACCACGGGCAGATAGCCGCGGAAACGCCGCGACATGGGCAGAAAGGAGGGGGCAGGCTGCGGATCGACCGGTTCGTTCATCCGCATAGCCTAGCAGGTCGCACCCTGAGCCCGATCGGTGCACCCGCCCGCAGTGTCTGCGTCTTCGGTCTGGCGCATCTGCTCGGCAGGCAAAGTATCGCCGGTCATCGCCACGATGCTGTCGAGACAGCAGCGGTGGATTGTGCAGTGACAAGGCGGATGGACAGCACGGCAACGCGCCGATGACGGCCGGCGCTATAGCTCAGAACGGCGACCAAGCCTGGGCGAGTAGTCCTCGGCAGGGTGTGTAAGGTCTGCACAGAACCGGAGTGCGCGTGGTACACGCCGCACCGAGCACCAGCGGCGCCCATCCGGAGGTGAGCGCAAGAGTGTTGTCAGTTGCTCCAAGGGGAGGCCGCGTCCCTACCAGAGCGTGGCCTGTCACAACTTCGTCCGCATGCGTTCCCGCCGATAAACCAGCATCGATCAACCGTATTGCACGGCTTTCGTTGGATGCGCTAAAGGCCACTCCTGCTTCATTCCGCCATCCACAGTCACAACCGCACGCAACAAAAAGCCCGATCCGCGTTGCCACGGATCAGGCCTGCCTAATGAATACGGATGCCTCGGAATCAGCTCCCGCCGACCACGCTGGCAATCAGGCCGGTCGCGATGGCAATCAGTACATATTGATTGTCCACGCGCCGCCACTCATGTCCACGCGGCGGTTGCTTGAGGTGATGCTTGCGGTAATCGGCAACGTGGCTGCCCCGATGGTCCGGGGCCAGGCGCTCGCCGCGATGGAAGGGCGGGCCATGGCGATCGTTGCGATGATCGTCGTGGTATGCGCTGCGCCGATCGTCGTGCTTGTCGTTGCGATGCTCGTCATGCCGGTCCGGGCCGCGATTGTCGTGACGCTGCTCGATGCGGTCGCGGTCGTGATCGTCATGCTGCTGGGGTGCGGCGAAGGCGGCACCCGAGGTCAGCAGCGAGACAACCATGAAAGATCCGATGAGACGTTTCATCTGCGTACTCCTGCGTCACAGGAACGGCCTGTGTGCAATCCCACCGTAGGGATTTTTAGCTGAATACGTAATTAAATGAAGCTTTTCGCTGCTTATCGACAGCGCGTGGCGGTACCCAACGGCGATCAGATCACGCCGGTGGTGCTGGTGTCGTCGCGCTTCAGACGCGGCGGCAGCGGCTGTTCGCCATGCACCAAAAACCACACGTTCTCGGCGATGTTGGTCGCATGGTCGCCGATGCGTTCCAGGTTCTTGGCCATGAACAGCAGGTGCGTACACGGCGTGATGTTGCGCGGGTCTTCCATCATGTAGGTCAGCAGCTCACGGAACAGCGCGGTGTACTGCGCGTCCAGGCGTGCATCTTCGTCGCGCACACGGATCGCCGCATCGGCATCCTTGTTGCGATACGCCTGCACGGCCTCGCGTACCGCATCGGCCGCCATCTGACCCAGCGCGCGCAAGCCCACCGTCTGCGGCAGCGGCGGCGCGGAGTTGAGTGCGATTGAGCGCTTGGCCACGTTGGCCGCGTAATCGCCGATGCGCTCGATATCCGCAGGAATCCGCAGGCCGGCGAGGATTTCGCGCAGGTCGCGTGCCATCGGGCCGCGCAACGCCAGACGCATCACGTCGTGGCTGATCGCGTGTTCCAGTGCGTCGATCGCTTCGTCGTTGACCACGATGCGATGCGCGGCGTTGTCGTCGCGACGCTCCACCACATCCAGCGCCGCTTCCAGCTGCGCCACCGCCGTGTCGCCCATGCGCACGATCTCGGCGACAAGACGGTGCTGCTCCTCGTCGTAGCTTTTGACGATATGGTCGTTGAGGTGCTGGTTCATCGTGATCTCGATTCGTGGCAGTGGTGGATGTCCGTCAGCCGCGCCGAATGACGTGCAGGGCAGGGCGACGGAGCTGCTTCAGTGCGGGCGTTGCGGTGCGTCGCCTTACATCAACCAAAACGGCCGGTGATGTAGTCCTCGGTCTGCTGCTTGGACGGCTGGGAAAAAATCGTTTCGGTGCGGTCGTGCTCGATCAAATCGCCCAGATACATGAAGGCGGTGTAATCGGACACGCGCGCGGCCTGCTGCATGTTGTGGGTCACGATCACGATGGTGTAGTCGCGCTTGAGTTCTTCCACCAACTGTTCGATCCGGCTGGTGGAAATCGGATCCAGCGCCGAGGTGGGTTCGTCCAGCAGCAGCACGTCCGGCCGCAACGCCACTGCACGCGCAATGCACAAGCGTTGCTGCTGGCCGCCAGACAGGCCCAGCGCGCTTTGCCCCAGCTTGTCCTTGACCTCGTCCCACAATGCGCCCTGACGCAAGGCCTGTTCCACGCGGT
Organism: Xanthomonas sp. NCPPB 4467; assembly: GCF_041475665.2. Taxonomy (NCBI): domain Bacteria; kingdom Pseudomonadati; phylum Pseudomonadota; class Gammaproteobacteria; order Lysobacterales; family Lysobacteraceae; genus Xanthomonas; species Xanthomonas sp. NCPPB 4467. Next base: position 2,129,211 of record NZ_CM191260.1, read on the forward strand.
TCTGCATGTCGGGCTTGGACAGTTTTTCGTGGTGGCGGATGCCGTAGGCGACGTTTTCGAAGATGGTCATCGGAAACGGCACCGGCTTCTGAAACACCATGCCAACCTTGCTGCGCAGACGATTCATCGGATACTTCGGCGACAGGATGTTTTCGCCATCCAGCAGCACTTCGCCGCGGGCTTCCATCTTCGGGTAGAGCGCGTAGATGCGGTTGAAGATGCGCAGCAGGGTCGACTTGCCGCAACCGGAGGGGCCGATCAGCGCGGTGACGCGCTTTTCCGGAATCTCGATGTCGATGCTTTTGAGCGCGTGGTACTTGTCGTAATAGAAATCCAGATTGCGTGCGGCCACCTTCACCGGCGCCTGCGCCGTCGGCGCCCCCTTGGCGGCCGGAACAGCGATGCGATGCATCGGCTTGGCGTTTTGGAGATCGTTCATGTCGGGTGTCCGGAAAGAAAGGTCAGTCATTGGAAATCTTGTTACGCAACAGCAGCGCACGTGCGCCCAGGCTCACCAACAAGACGAACACGGTCAGCACCAGCGCGCCGGACCAGGCCAGGGTCTGCCAGGATTCGTACGGGCTGCCAGCAAACTGGTTCATGATCACCGGCACGCTGGCCATCGGTTGGAAGATGTTGCTGTTCCAGTATTGATTGCCGAATGCAGTGAACAGCAGCGGTGCGGTTTCGCCGCTGATGCGTGCCAGCGCCAGCAACACGCCGGTGAGAATGCCGGCCGATGCCGCGCGGTACAGCACCTGCACGGTGACCTTCCACTGCGGAATGCCCAGCGACAAGGCCGCTTCGCGCATCTGCGCCGGTACCAGCCGCAGCATCTCGTCGGTGGTACGCACCACCACCGGCAACACGATGAAGGCCAGCGACAACGCGCCCGCAAACGCAGAGAACCGCCCGCCGGTCTGCATCACGTACAAGGTGTAGACGAACAGGCCGAGCACGATCGACGGCGCAGACAACAGGATGTCGTTGACGAAGCGCACCACGATGCCGGCCTTGCGCGCATTGCCATACTCGGCCAGCCAGGTGCCGGCCGCCACGCCCAACGGCGTGCCGATCGCCAGCGCCAGCCCGCACATCACCGCACTGCCGAAGAAGGCGTTGAGCAGGCCACCTTCCTGCATCGGCGGCGGCGTCATCTTGGTAAACAGATTGAGATCGATGCCGGGCACGCCCTTGGACAACAAGGTCCACAGAATCCAGGCCAGGAAGAACAGCCCGAACACCGCGGTGATGCACGACAACAACAGTGCCACCACATTGGTGATGCGGCGCCGGTTGTACAGCGATTGCGAGACCGAAGAGGCAGACATCAGTTGCCCTCCCGACGCGACAGCTGCATCAGCATGAAGCGCGCGATCGCCAGCACGATGAAGGTCACGATGAACAACACAAAGCCCAGCAGCAGCAAGGCAGAGCGATAGGTTTCGGTGGCCTCGCCGAAGTCATTGGCGATCAATGCCGCGATGGTGGTGCCGGGCTCCAGCAGCGACGGCGACAGGCGCACCGTGTTGCCGACCACAAAGGCCACCGCCATGGTTTCGCCCAACGCACGTCCCAAGCCCAGAAACACCCCGCCGATCACCGCCGAGCGCGTGTACGGCAGCACGATGTCCCAGCTGACTTCCCACTTGGTCGAACCCAGCGCATACGCCGATTCTTTGAGGCGCGTCGGCACGGTCAGGAACACTTCGCGCATCACCGAGGAGATAAACGGGATCACCATGATCGCCAGCACGAATCCTGCGGTGAGCAAACCGATGCCGAGCGGTGGGCCCTGGAATAACGGGCCGATCACCGGCAGCGTGCCCAGGTGATCGTTGAGCCACGGCGTCACGTGCTCGGTCATCACCGGCACCAGCACGAACAGGCCCCACATGCCGTAGATGATCGACGGGATGCCGGCCAGCAATTCGATTGCCGTGCCTACCGGCCCGCGCAACCAGCGCGGCGCCACTTCGGTGAGAAAGAAGGCGATGCCAAAACTCACCGGCACCGCAATCACCATCGCGATCAGGGCGGTGACCAAGGTGCCGTAGATCGGCGCCAGCGCGCCGTACTTGTTTTCGACCGGATTCCAGTCGGCGGAATAGAAAAAGCTCAGGCCCTGCATCTGCAGTGCGTGGCGTCCGCCCCACAACATCGACAGCGCTGCGCTGCCGAGCGCCAACAGGACGAATACGACGGTGGCGGCCAGCGCAAGCTTGAACAGGCGATCGGCGCGCGCATCGCGCAGGTCGCGGCCGCGGGGGGCGGTCATCGCTTCGGGAAGGGCGGTGGCATTCATTCGATTGAACTCGTCACCCGCGCATTGGCGGGAGCGTGAGACATCAGGAACGGTGAGGCGCCCGCAGGCACCTCACCGCCGCGCAGCCCGCCATGCAGGCGGGATGCAGGCATTACTTGAACTCGCTGCCCCAATAGGCTTCGATCTGCTTCACCAGCTCAGGCGGCAGCGGCACGTAATGCAGCTCGCTGGCCTGGGCCTGGCCGTTTTCCAGCGCCCACTTGAAGAAGTCCAGCGTCGCCTTGCTGCGCGCCGCATCCTTGGCCTGCTTGTGCATCAGCATGAAGTTGGTGGCCGTGATCGGCCAGGCCTTCTCGCCCGGCGCATTGGTGATCACCAGATTGAAGTCCTTGGCATTGGCCCAGTCGGCGCTCTCTGCAGCGGCGGCAAAGCTGTCTGCATTCGGCTCGACCCACTGGCCGGCGGCATTCTGCAGCGAGGTGTACGGCATCTTGTTCTGCAGCGCGTAGGCCAGCTCGACGTAGCCGATCGACCCCTTGATCTGCTGCACGTACGAGGCCACGCCTTCGTTGCCCTTGCCGCCGACGCCACCGGGCCACTGCACGGAGGTGCCTTCGCCGACCTTGCTCTTCCACTCCGGGCTGACCTTGGACAGGTAGTTGGAGAAGTTGAAGGTGGTGCCCGAACCGTCCGAGCGGTGCACCAGATTGATCTTGGTCGCCGGCAGGGTCACGCCCGGGTTGGCCGCGACAATCGCCGCGTCGTTCCACATGCTGACCTTGCCCAGGAAGATATCGCCCAGCAGCGCGCCGGTCAGGCGCAGCTTGCCCGGCGCGATGCCTTCCAGATTGACCACCGGCACCACGCCGCCGATGGCGGACGGGAACTGGCCCAGGCCGGCCTGTTGCAGCTCGGCGCTATCGAGCGGCTTGTCGGTCGAGCCGAAATCCACCGTGCCGGCCTTGATCTGGGCAATGCCGCCGCCGGAACCGATCGACTGGTAGTTCACCTTGTTACCGGTGGCGGCGTTGTAGTCGGCCGACCACTTGGACACGAGCGGGTAAATGAAGGACGCACCGGCACCGGAGATTTCCGCGGCCTTGCTGTCGCTGGCGGTGGCGCCTGCGCCGGGGGCGCCCTTGGCGGCTTCGCCGGACTGCGCGTCCTTGCCGGGCGAACACGCAGCCAGGGCAAGGGCGATGGTGAGGGACAGGGCGGTCAGGCTGGCCGACTGCAATTTCATGGAAGCTCCGAGGCTGGATTGGCCGGGTGTCCGGCAGACCATGCTATGAAATGATGTTTTTGTTACACCCGCATGACAGTGCCTTCTGGAGAGGCATCACAAAAAAAGACGCGGACCGCGGAGGGCATCGCACCCCCCGGGATCCGCGTCCCGGTCCCGACGCCGGGGAGAGAGACGGCGTCGTTCCTGTCGTGCTGAGAGTGGCCAGTCAACGTGACACGCAGGTGTCAGCCGTGCCCGGTGGATGCACGCAAAGCCCGTGCTCGCGCGCAACCACCGTCTTCAACGGCCGCCGCGTGCACCTGGCGATGCACGCGGCGGCGTCACTGCACGCGGTTAGCGCGGCAGGTTCTTGGCCCAATAGCCTTCGATCTGCGTCACCAGGCTGTCCGGCAGCGGCACGTAGTCCAGTGCCTTGGCCTGCGCATCGCCCTTGCTGTAGACCCAGCGGAAGAACTCCAGCGTGTTCTTGAGGCCCGCGGCATTCTTCGGCTTCTTCTGCACCAGGATGAAGTTGGTGGCAGTGATCGGCCAGGCGTTATCGCCGGCGGCATTGGTCATGACCAGGTAGAAGTCCTTGCTATTGCCCCAGTCAGCGCTGTTGGCCGCCGCAGCAAAGGTTTCATCGGACGGCTGCACGAACTTGCCGGCAGCGTTCTTCATCGCGGTGTAGGCCATCTTGTTCTGCAGCGCGTACGACAGCTCGACGTAGCCGATGCCGCCCTTGATCTGCTTCACGTAGGCAGCCACGCCTTCGTTGCCCTTGCCGCCGATGCCGCTCGGCCACTGCACGGCGGTGCCTTCGCCCACCTTGCTCTTCCAGTCCGGGTTGACCTTGGACAGGTAGTTGGTGAAGTTGAAGCTGGTGCCCGAGCCATCGGAGCGATGCACCACGGTGATCTTGCCGTCGGGGAGCTTCACGCCCGGGTTGAGCGCGGCAATGGCCGGATCGTTCCAGGTGCTGACCTTGCCCAGGAAGATATCGCCCAGGGTCTTGCCGTCGAGCTTGAGCGCGCCCGGTGCGATACCGGCCACGTTGATCACCGGCACCACGCCGCCGATCACCGACGGAAACTGCGCCAGGCCGGCAGCGGCCAGTTCTTCCGGCTTCAACGGGGCGTCGGAGGAACCGAAGTCCACGCTGGCCGCCTTGATCTGGGCAATGCCGCCGCCCGAGCCGATCGATTGATAGTTGACCTGCTTCTTGGTGGCGGCGTTGTAGTCGGCCGACCACTTGGACATCACCGGGTAGATGAAGGACGCACCGGCGCCGGTGACATCGGCCGCCTGGGCGCACAGTGCCAGCGAAGCGGCGAGCACGCCGACGGCCAGACGGGTTTTGAAGGAGTGGGTCACGGAACAGCTCCAGAAGAGGGTGGGGATCACGACGTCCCGCGGTTGCGCCATTGCAGGGCAAGGGCATGACCGTGAGGTGTCGGAGAGATGACAGAAATAAAATGGCGTTATGCCAGCGCGCGCCGGAGTACGTTGACGCGAATCCTGCCACCGCGTGCGCTCAGGCGAGCGCACGCGGTGGACAGGGACGCAGACGCTTACCAATAGAACTGCGCACGTGCCTCGATGATCGACGGGTTGTCATCGACCAGGCCGCGCGTGGCGCTGCTGTAACGCGTGCTTTCCACCTTCGCGTAGTCCAGCGCGAACTTGAAGTTGGAGCGCCAGTACCAGTTGGCGCCGATGGTCCACACGTTCATCTTGCCGCCCAGCACGCCGTCCACGAACGGAGTGTTGCCATTGGCGATCAGGTGACCATCGTTGAGGTCAAGGGTGTCGTAGCGCACGGCCAACTGCCACAGGCCCGATGCCGGTTCGTTCGGCAGCGGGGTGGTCGGCACGCCGGCCTTGTAGCCCCAGGTTTCGCCAGTGATGTTCCACACGCCGCTGACGTACCAACCGTCGCTCTTGTAATCCTGCGCGTTGTTGCCGATGCGCTTGGCGCTCTCCTGGAAATATTCGCTCTGCAGCTTGAACGGCCCGGTGACCCACATCGCTTCGGCACCGGCCACGCCCACGCGATCCACATTGGTGATGGCGCCGCTGTCGATCAGACGGATGGTGGTGAGGTCGGCGTCCGGACGTGCGCGCAGGCGCAGGGTGTCGTCATCGGTGTCGTAACCCAGGTAGCTCAGGCCGAAGTGCAGCACGTTGCCGCTTTCGTTGATCGGGGCCCAGGTGCCGCGCGCACCGTAGCCACTGCCATGGGCCTGGTTACGGGTCAGCTCGCGGCCGAATGCACTGGCAGTCACGCTCCAGTTGTTGTCGCCCATGCCGTACGCCACGCCCAGCCGGCGCGAGATGCCGTAGGTATTGGTCACCGACGCCTTGGATACGAAATCGTTGTTCTTGGTGCTGGACAGTTCTTCCAGGCTGTTGGGCTGCTTGAACTGACCGATCTGCAGGTAGTTATTGGCGTTGCCGCCGAACTTGTACTTGACGTTGTTGTCCAGAAAACGGCCGGTGCTGCGGATGGTGGTGCCGCGGATGGTCACTTCCTTCAGCACGCTCGGGTCGTACCCGGCCACCCATTCGACGTTGCCCGGGCCTTTGCCCTTGAGCACCAGCTCGGCGCGACGGATGCTGAATTCGGAATTGTCGCCATTGGCACCGATCGGACCATTGAGGTCCTGCACATCGTTGTGGAACCAGTTGCCGTCGGCCTGGACCAGGCCTTCCAGCGAGACCTCCGAGCCACCAATGACATCAATGGCGATTTCGGCATGCGCGGCGGGTGCGGCCAGTGCCAGCAATAGGGCCGAACCAAGCAGGGTGGGAGCGAGTTTCATAGATGCCTTGCGACCTGAGAAAGTGGGCGCAGGCTATGGTGTGAAAGTTGCGTTAATGTGACAAAACCACAGAAACGTCATAAATGATTTTTGCCAACAAAGACAAGAGTTTACGCGTGTTTAGACTGTGTCATCGCGTGTCAAATACCTGAACGACGCTGCTCTGTGACAATGCTGCACGTCACTCTGAATTGGCGGCTGTCGAGGCTGCCTGGCGTAGCGACCTGAACCGCAACCATTGCCCACTGAACATATGTGTCAGGTTGTGCAACGCACCACTTGCGCTTGCAGCTTCTAAATTGTTAGTTTCGAGGCCATGTTTCCTCGATTCCTCCAATTGCTGTTGGTCTGCCTGCTCGCGCTCACCGCGTGGTCGGCAGCCAACGCACACACGCGCATCTACGATGCGTTGGTGGGCGGCGGCGTGGCGGTGATGGTGGATGCTGGCGAAGAACGCGACGCAGCAGAAGATCCGCAGGACGAAGGCGATACGCAAAGCCAAGTCGATACCCACCCTGCGGACGATATCCCCTTGCTCTCCCAAGCATGGCCGATGCTGGCGCGGTATTCCCCTTCTTGGCACGCGCATCATGCGCCGGCAAATCAAAAACGCGACCTGATCCCGCAACTGCGTCCTCCAAACGCATTGCTTGGCTGATCCCCGCTGTCGCTGTACCCGGTGCGCTGCGCCGGATTTCCGATTGATTTGTTTGTCTTTGCAATTCGCGGTTTGCGCCGCGGGTCGCCATCCGTTGCCTAGAGGAATCTCCCATGGAAAGTTTGCTAGAAGGTTTTCGCCATTTCCGTAAGGAAGTGTATCCGCGCCAGAGTGCGCGCTTTCAGGAACTGGCCGGCGGCCAGAGCCCGCATACCTTGTTCATCACCTGCGCCGACTCGCGCGTCATGCCGGAGCTGATCTTCTCCGCGCAGCCCGGCGAATTGTTCGTCTACCGCAATATCGGCAATGTCGTCCCGCCTTACTCCCAGCACGTCAGTGGCGTGGTGGCGGCAATCGAGTACGCCATCGCCGTGCTCGGCGTACGTCACATCGTGATCTGCGGCCACACCGACTGCGGCGCCATGAAGGCCGTGCTCAAGCCGGAATCGCTGGAAGATGTTCCGTCCGTGGCGGCGTGGCTCAAGCACACCGATGCGGCGCGTCACGTCACCGCGCATCACGGCCACGATCCGGCCAGCCAGGACGCATTGAGCTGCATGACCGAAGAGAATGTGGTCTCGCAGCTCGATCACCTGCGGACCCAGCCGGTGGTTGCAGCCCGTCTGGCGGCGGGCACCTTGCGCATTCATGGCTGGATCTACGATATCGCCCACGGGGAGATCCGCGCCTTCGATGCCGAGAAGGGTGGCTTCCGCCCATTGCTGGCCGAAAGCACCCCCGAAGCCACTCCGCGCCCACGACTGCAGCAAGTCGTCCGCGCTGAACTCGCCTGACGGAGTCGACCATGAACACATCAGGTATCGGCGGATATTTCCGTCAGGGACTGTTTGGGCGTGATTTGTTGTCGTCTGTGGTGGTCTTTCTTGTCGCGCTACCGTTGTGCATGGGTATCGCGATCGCTTCCGGAATGCCACCGGCCGCAGGTCTGATCACCGGCATCATCGGTGGTCTGGTCGTTGGCTTCCTGGCGGGCTCTCCTTTGCAGGTGAGCGGTCCGGCCGCCGGCCTGGCTGTGTTGGTGTTCGAACTGGTGCGTGAGCACGGCGCTGCCGCGCTTGGTCCGGTGATTCTGGTGGCCGGTGCGATTCAGTTGGTGGCCGGTCTGTGCCGGGCCGGTGTGTGGTTCCGCATGACATCGCCGGCCGTGGTGGCCGGTATGTTGTCGGGCATCGGCATCCTGATTGTGGCATCGCAGGCGCATGTGCTGATGGACGCCGCACCCAAGGCGCGTGGTCTGGAGAACTTCGCCGCATTGCCTGCCGTGTTGTGGCAGGCGATCAGCGAAGGTACCGGCCGCACGGCATTGTTCGTGGGTCTGGCGACGATCGGCATCATCCTGGCCTGGGACAAGCTGCGTCCGCAGCGTCTGCGCTTTTTGCCGGGTGCGTTGATCGCAGTGGTGGTGGTGACCGCGACCGTGCAGTTACAGGGATTGAACGTCAACAAGGTCGATGTACCGACCAACCTGTTCTCCGCGGTGTCCATCCCGAGCTTCTCCGACATCTTTGGTGTGTTCAACCACACCTTGCTGGTGTCGGCGGTGACCTTTGCCTTCATCGCCAGTGCCGAAACGTTGCTCTCGGCAGCGGCGGTGGACCGCATGCATCAGGGTGCACGGACGCAGTACGACCGTGAGCTGGCGGCGCAGGGCGTGGGCAATATGCTGTGCGGCTTCCTGGGTGCGTTGCCGATGACCGGCGTGATCGTGCGCAGTGCGGCCAATGTGCAGGCCGGTGCGGCCACGCGTGCGTCGACCATCCTGCACGGCAGTTGGTTGCTGGTGTTCGCAATGCTGCTGCCGTGGTTGTTGCGGATGACGCCGGTGGCGTGTCTGGCCGGCATACTGGTCTATACCGGCGTGAAGATGATCAAGATCGGGCAGGTCAAGGAGTTGGCGACCTATGGTCGTGGAACTGCGGCCATCTACCTGGCGACCACCTTCGCGATCGTGGCGACCGACCTGTTGACCGGCGTGCTGATCGGCTTCGGCCTGTCGCTGTTCCGCCTGGCGTTGCATTCCTCGCGTCTGAAGGTCGAAGTGCGCGAGCACGCCGACAAGAAGGACGAGATGCATCTGACCCTGCAGGGTTCGGCAACGTTCCTGAAGGTGCCGGCAATGGCGCGGACGTTGGAAAGCGTGCCGCCGAACACCGCGCTGCATCTGGACGTGGCCAAGCTGCATCACGTCGACCATGCCTGCATCGAATTGCTGCGCGATTGGAGCCGGAATGCGGCCTCGCGCGGATGCGAGTTGGTGGTGGACTGGAAGGAACTGGAGCGACGCGTCGAAGGGCGAGCGGCCGCAGAAAGCGTGCCGGTACCGGAACCGCGCAAAGCGGCGTAATCAGTGATAAACGCCGGGCGTTCGCGCCGGGTGACATCTGTCGTGACCGGATGATGCATGGCGCCGAAAGACGCATCATCCGGTCACGATTTTTTTGGGCCGGGAGTGGGAGTTCGGGATTGGGGATTCGCGACGGCTTGTATTTGCGTTGGCTGGACGTGATGCCTACCGCGCACCTGCTTGTGCCCGACCGCGTATGTAATAGCTAGAGAGTGTCAGCCATGTCGCCGCATTGGAGCGGCTGACAAACGTAGTGAGCAGTCTGCAGTTGGAGGTGGGCGGCGCGCTCGGAACCGGAAGGGACGCGTGGTACCGCCGCACCGAGCACCGGTAGCTCCCGCGCCGGGCGGGCGGTGAGCGCAGTCGTGTCGTTAGCTGTTCTTGGATCAGGTCAGCGCTTCGAAGCTGGCGGCCGTTCGGCTGGCGCCGCGGTCTTGTCGCGGTAGCGGCACAGGTCATGGATCACGCAGCCCGGGCAATCGGGTTTGCGTGCCTTGCACACGTAGCGGCCATGCAGAATCAGCCAGTGATGTGCGTCGTTCAAAAATTCTGCAGGGATGACCTTGACCAGCTTGTCTTCGACCGCGCGCACGTCCTTGCCCGGTGCAAGGCCGGTGCGGTTGGCGACGCGAAAGATATGCGTATCCACGGCCATCGTCGGTTCGCCGAATGCGGTGTTGAGCACCACGTTGGCCGTCTTGCGGCCGACGCCGGGCAAGGCTTCCAGCGCTGCGCGATCGTGCGGCACCTCGCCGCCGTATTGCTCGAGCAGGATGCGGCAGGTGGCGATGACGTTCTTGGCCTTGGCATTGAACAGGCCGATGGTGGCGATGTAGCGCTTCACCCCTTCTTCGCCAAGATCGAGAATGTCGCGCGGTGTATTGGCGACCGGATACAACTTGCGGGTGGCCTTGTTGACGCCCACATCGGTGGCCTGCGCCGACAGCAATACCGCGATCAACAACTCGAACGGCGTGGTGTATTCCAGTTCGGTGGTCGGGTGTGGATTGAGTTCGCGCAGACGCTCGAACATTTCCTGTATTTCGGGCTTGCGCATTGTGCTGCCGCGGCGTGCCGGCGGTGCAGGGCGTGCAGCGTTCATGGCCGCGTCCCTCCCGCTGCCTTGGCTTTGGCGCGCGCCAGGATCGCCGCGGCCAACGGTGGCAACGCCGCCGCTGCCGGCTGGCTGGGCACCGGTGCGGGTGCACGCCGTGCGTCGCGCTCGGCAGCGCGGCGTTGCAGCCGTGCGGCACGTGCGCGATAGCGTTCGCGCGCCGCCCATGCAGTACGCAGGCGCTGTTGTGCGGCGAGCAGGGCCGCCACGACCGTTACATCCGCTGCATCGAGGTGCGGATCTGGCTGGTAGTCCATCAGGCCGAGTTGCAGTGCGCGATCAAGATCGTCCGCCTGCACGCAGTCGAACAAGCGCATGGCCAGTGCGCGCGGTGCCGGTAGGTGGTCGTGCGGCATCAGGGTGCTCAGCGGTTGTGGAACTGTGCGGGGCGCTTGTCGAGAAACGCGCGGGTGCCTTCGCGCATGTCCTCGCTGGCGAACAACAGCGCAAATTGCGCGGTTTCCAGCTGCAGGCCTTCTTCGATGCCGCATTCGCCGCCGAACACCACCGCGTCCAGAATGCCGCGCAATGCCAGCGGTGCGGCGCTCGCCAGGCGTTGGGCCAGGGTCTGGGTTTCTTCCTGCAAGGCGTCGGGCTCGACCACGCGATTGACCAGGCCCAGTTGCAGTGCGCGCGCTGCATCGATCGGCATGCCGAGCAGGCACAGTTCCAGTGCCGCGGCACGGCCGGTCAGGCGCAACAGGCGCTGGGTGCCGCCGAAGCCGGGAATCAGGCCGAGATTGATTTCCGGCTGCCCCAGCCGTGCGGTGGATGCGGCGATGCGCAGATGGCAGGCCATTGCCAGCTCCAGCCCGCCGCCGAGCGCAAATCCGTTGATCATGCCGATCACCGGTTTGGGCATGCGTTCGATCCGGCGCATCAAACGCTGCCCGACCAGCGAAAATTCCCGGCCATCCATCGCCGATAACGCGCTCATTTCGGCGATGTCGGCGCCGGCCACGAAGGATTTGGGCCCGGCACCGGTGAGGACCACCACGCGCACGTCGTCGGCGTTTTCCGCGTCCAGGAACGCCTGGTCCAGCGCCAGCATGGTGTCGCGGTTCAATGCGTTCAGTTTGTCCGGCCGATTGACCGTAATGGTCCGGACACTGGCGTGATCGGCGATCAGAATGACGTCATTGGACATGGCACACCCTTGCGAACGTAAAAAAATAGTAAATACGGAACTTCCGAAAGCCTTGCTGGTCATAGCTTTCGTGATAAGTAGCGGTTCGGTATCGCGGCCGCTATCCTAGCGCGTCATCTCAGGCGGCAGACCCGTCCTGTGCCACCACCCTGGAGAATTGTTTGATGAAGTTGCGTTCTATCGCGGTCGCTGTGGCGGCCCTGGCCCTGACGGGCAATGCACTGGCCCAGGACACGACGTCCGAAAAGGGCAAGTTGAGCTATTACTTCGGTTACGACTACGGCAATAACCTTGCCGAGCTCACCGGTCGCGGCGAGCAGCTCGACATCAACGCGGTGGTAAAGGGTCTGCAGGACGCCTATGCCAAGAAGCAGCCGGCGATCACCGCCGACCAGCTCAAGCCGGCGGTCGAAGCGTTCCAGAAGCGTGAGCAGGGCCGTGCCCAGCAGGCCAAGGCCGAGTACGACAAGGCCGCTGCTGCCAACAAGACCAAGAGCGAAGCGTTCCTGGCCAAGAACAAGGGCACTGCTGGCGTGCAGACCCTGCCGAGCGGCGTGCAGTACCGCGTGATCGAAGCGGGCAAGGGCGCCAAGCCGACCCAGGCCAGCACCGTGCAGCTGGAAGTGGCCGGCCCGTTCCCCTTCGGCGATCGCGAGAAGGCGCGTCCGGCGCAGCAGATCCCGGCCATCAAGGTCAGCGAAGTCGAAATGAAGGCCATGCGCGAGACCCTGCTGCAGATGCCGGCCGGCTCCAAGTGGGAAGTGACGTTGCCGTCGGATCAGGCCTATGGCGCCGACCCGCGTACGCCGTTCCCGCCGAACGTCGCGGTGCAGTTCGAAATCAAGCTGGTCAGCGTCAAGTAATTCTTGTGCTGTTGCACTGACAACGCCGGCCACCAGGCCGGCGTTGTCGTTTTGGCGTCCCAATCTTGCTGAAGAGACCGATGAAACACCCACGCCGCGGCTGCGGAAACGCGCGATGAGCGACACCGATTCCAATCGCGGGGATCTGCCCAGCCCGTGTATCGGTGTATGTTCATTGGACGCGCAGTCGCACTGTGTCGGCTGCTTGCGCAGCCTGGATGAAATTGCACGCTGGATGAGCATGAGTGACGCCGAACGCCAGGAGTTGTTGCACACAGTGTTGCCTGCACGTGGGCTCATGGCAGCGCTGCCGGAGTATGCGCAGTTGCGCCGGGCGCTGTATCCGCTGGACACCGCACCCGACGGCCCAGGCTGGAACCATGCCGAAATGATCGACCTGAGCGAAGGTGGCGCGTCCGCCGAAGCGGCGGTGCTGTGCGGCCTGGTGCCGCGCGAGCAGGGCACCATGGTGCTGCTGACCCGGCGCACCGACAGCCTGCGCCACCATGCCGGGCAGGTCAGCTTCCCGGGCGGGCGGATGGAGCCCTCCGATGCCGATGCGGCAGCGGCGGCATTGCGCGAGAGCTGCGAGGAGATCGCGCTGGGTGCGCCGCAGGTGCACGCGTTGGGATATCTGGATCCGTTCCTGACCGTGAGCGGGTTTCGGGTGACGCCGGTGGTGGCGGTGATCGATCCCGCGTTCGTGGCCGTGCCGCAACCGGAGGAAGTGGCCGAGATCTTCGAAGTGCCGCTGGCCTATCTGATGGACCCGGACAATCTGCGCAGCGTGGAGCTGGAATTCCGCGGCCGTGCGCGTCGCGTGCTGGAATACGCCTGGCCGGGACAGCGCATCTGGGGCGCCACCGCGGCCATTCTTCTCAATCTTCGTCGTCGCCTGGAGCAGGTTGCATGAGTGCCGATCCGAACTGGACCACGCTGGTCGATAGCGCCGCCCTGGCCGCGGCATTGCCGCACCCACAGCTGCGGCTGCTGGATGCGCGCGCCGCGCCGCCGACCGCCCCCGATCCACAGGCGGCGCGCAAGGCATATGCGCAAGGGCATCTGCCCGGCGCGCATCACGTCGATCTCGATCATGACCTGGCCGACCTGTCGCGTGTCGATCAAGGGCGGCACCCATTGCCGCGCAGCGCCGACTTCGCCAGGCGCCTGGGCGCGTGGGGCATCGATCCGCACAGCCAGGTGGTGGTCTACGACGCGGGCGATGGCAGCATGGCCGCGGCACGCGCGTGGTGGATGCTACGGCTGATGGGGCATCGCCGCGTGGCGGTGCTCGATGGCGGGCTGGCCGCATGGCGTGCCGCCGGCCTGGCCGAGACCACCGAGCCGCCGGCAGTGCGCGATGGCGCCGCGTATCCCGGCAGTTTCGATGCCGATGCCGTGGTGGATGCCGAACAGATCCTGGCGCGGCTGGGGCAGGCTCCGGGTTGGCTGCTGGATGCGCGCGCCAGCGAGCGGTTTCGCGGTGAGGTGGAGCCGATCGACCCGGTTGCCGGGCATGTGCCGGGCGCGGTGAGTCGCCCGCTGGGCCTGAGCCTCCGCGATGGCCGCTTCAAACCGGCCGATGAATTGCGTGCCGAGCTGTCTGCATTGCTGGGCGCTTACACGCCCGAGCAGGCCGTGGTGATGTGCGGATCGGGCGTGACCGCCTGCCATCTGCTGTTGGCGTTGGAAGTGGCTGGCTTGTCAGGTGCGCGCGTGTATGCCGGTTCCTGGAGCGGCTGGCTGCAGGATCCGGCACGTCCGGTCGCGACCGCTTCCTGATCAGGCACAATACCGGCAGGAAGGGTGGTCTGTGGGGACGCAGGCTCGCTGCGCGGAGCGCAGTTTCTTGCAGTGGTGGGTGGATGCATGCGGTTGCAGTTGCAGAAGGGCGCCTTGTGCGTCGCAGTGATGGCGATGGCTGCGTGTTCGGCAAGCTCTGGTGACGCTGGCGATGTGCGTGTCTCCAAGCGTTCGACGACCGATAAGCAGCAGGTGTACCGGCTTGCATTGGAACGAGCGCGCGCGCAGCGTCTGGCACAGGTGCGTGCGCCCGATGGCTGGCTGAGCTACACCGGCTCCGGTCGCGTGCGTGCAGGTCAGTACCAGGTGGGCAGCGATTCGCACAACGATCTCGTCTTGCCTGCCGGCCCAGCACAGCTGGGCCAATTGAGCCTGGATGGGCAGGGTCATGTGCGCTTCAAGGCGGCAGCCGGCGCGTCGGTGAGGTTGAACGGGCAGCCTGTGGATGACGTCAGTCTGGAGCCTGAGCGGGCGGACCAGCGTGGCGACCGGCTCGATGTGGGCAACCGGCAGTTCTATCTGGTGCAGACCGGTACGTTGTTTGGCTGGCGTTTTCGCGACCCGGCAGCGCCGGCATTGACTGCATTTCAGGGCTTTGAGTATTTTCCGATCGACCCGCAGTGGCGGGTCGATGCGCGCTGGCAGCCGTATGCCACGCCACGGTCGGTGACCTTGCTGACATCCATCGGCACGCCACTGACGGCGGAGGTTCCAGGCGAGGCGGTGTTTATCCGCGATGGTCGGGAATACCATCTGCAGCCGCTCGCGCAGGACGATGGCAGCGGCCTGTTTTTTCTGTTTACCGATCGCACCAGCGGCAAGGAAAGTTATGGCGGCGCGCGCTATCTGTTCACGGAGATGCCGCGCGATGGCCGCGTGCTGCTCGATTTCAATCTGGCCGAAAATCCGCCCTGCGCGTTCACCCCGCATGTGGTCTGCCCGATCGCGCCGCCGGAAAATCGGCTGACGGTAGCGGTGAATGCAGGCGAAAAAACCTATCGCGCCATGGATCCTTGATCGCTCTGGTTTTGCGTGCGTTGCCTGCCGCGTAACCGGCGCGCGCTCAACGCAATGCGTGCGCCCAGCCGACCGCCGCTTCGATACGGGGCCATGGAAACAACGGGCCGGGGTCGAGCTTGCGCTGGATCTTGCGTGCCGGATCGTCGCTCGCCGCTTCCTGGGTGGTGTCCAGCTCCTGATGGCCGGCGATGCGGCGCACCGATGGCAGCTGCTGCTGCAGCCACTGCAGCAAGGTCACCAGCGCGGCGATCTGCACGTCCGGATACGCCTCGCGCATCGCCTGATGGCGCGAATCGAGCCAGTGCGGATAGCGGCCGCTGTTGACCAGTTCGATGCCCAAGGTATGCGGGTTGTGGCCGCGCACGTGATGCGCGACGCGATCCAGCGCCACGTACTGCTGGATGCTGCCGTTGCGATCGATGTAGTAATGCCCGCTGTTGCCGGTGCCGCTGTCGTAGAGCACGCGCTCGCCGTAGTCGCGTGCCATCGCCATATCCGGCAGTTCGGTGCAGTGGATGACCACCATGTCGATCTGCTCGAGCCGGCGGCGTGCCAGTCGCGATTCGTAAGGCAACGGCGCGTAGGTGATCGGCGGCGACGGCAGGACTGCATCGGACATGAAGCGAATGCTAGCATTGCCCGATGGCTTTGAATCCCGACAGCCCGCTGGGCAAATTGATGGCGACGCTGCCGCAGACCGGTCAGGTGACCTGGATCGGCGTGCGTCCTGCGCGTGATGTGGAGATGCTGGAGGTGGACGCCGCACAGGCCACCACCGGCATCGGGCTGGTGGGCGATCGTTACAAGGGCGGCAGCGGCAAGCGGGGGATCACCTTGATCCAGGCCGAGCATCTGCCGGTGATCGCGGCGTTGGCAGGGCATGCGACGATCGCGCCGGCCACGCTGCGACGCAATCTGGTGGTGTCGGGCATTCCGCTGATCGCGTTGAAAGGGCGACGCTTCCGCATCGGCGATGTCGAGCTGGAAGGCACCGACCCGTGCGACCCCTGTTCGCGCATGGAAGATGCGCTGGGCGCGGGCGGCTACAACGCGATGCGGGGACACGGTGGCTTGTGCGCGCGCGTGCTGCGCGGCGGTGTGCTGCGTATTGGCGATACGGTGCAGGCGCTATGAGCCGCGGCCATTGCATTCTGGCGCACGGGTTCGAGAGCGGCCCTGCGGCGCGCAAGGTCAGCGCATTGGCCGAGGTTGCCGACCGCCTGGGCTGGACCCACGAACGCCCGGATTTCACCGATCTGGATGCGCTGCGCGATGTCAGCCCGCTCGGTGACGTACGCGGACGCCTGCAGCGATTGCTGCAGATCGCACGCGACGCCGCGGACAAGGGGCCGCTGGTGCTGGTCGGTTCCAGTCTGGGCGCCTATATCGCCGCGCAGGTATCGCTGCAGGTGCCGACGCGTGGGCTGTTTTTGATGGTGCCGCCGACCACGATGGGCCCGCTGCCGGCGCTGGATGCTGCGCAGGTACCGATCTCGGTGGTGCATGCCTGGCGCGATGCGCTGATTCCCGCCGCAGATGTCATCGCCTGGGCGCAGGCGCGTCGGGCGCGGCTGTTGCTGGTCGACGATGAGCACGATCTTGCCGCGCATGTGGACACGGCAGCGAACGCGTTCGCCGAGCTGTTGCAGCGCCTGTGATGCACGAGGCCGACGACATGCCACCGGTGCAGCCCGAGCCGCCGATGGCGGTGCTGATCCGCGAGGCCAGCGACGGCGACGCGGCAGCCATCGAGATATTGACCATGGTGGCGTTCATGCGCGCCGAGCACAGCCGTCATGACGAACAGCATGTGATCGCCGCGCTGCGTGGTGACGATGCGCTGGCATTGTCATTGGTCGCCGACCACGAGGGGTATGTGGTCGGCCATCTGGCAGTGTCGCCGGTGAGCTTGTCCGACGGCTCGTCCGGCTGGTTCGCGCTGGGGCCGCTGGCGGTGGGCCCGGGCCACCAACGTCAGGGCCTGGGCAGCCGTCTGGTGCACGCAGCCCTGGCGACCTTGCGCGAGCGCGGCGCGGCGGGATGCGTTGCCTTTGGCGAACCCGGTTTTTTCCGGCGGTTTGGGTTCGCCGTCGAGCCGGGCCTGAGCATGCCCGACGCACCGGTATCGGAATTGCAGGCGTTGGCGTTCGGCGACCGGCTGTTGCCGCTGGCCGATGTGGCCTATCACCCGGCTTTCGGTCTGGGCTGAGTCGCGCGCTGCGCTGCACACGCGTGACCGGATGCAGTCGCGATGCTGCGCGCACGCGGCGCCCGTTCGCTCACCGGCACCCTGCATCGCGCTTCCGGCCGCAGCGTATTGCCGCGTTCGTCACCATGGTCGGCACCAGCGATCGACGCTTGCCGAGGTGAAAGATGCAACACGACGAGTCACCGATGCCGCCAAACGCGGCGCATGCGCGCCTGATTTCGCATGCGGGCGACGCCTTGCACGATGATGCGACCCTGCTCGCGTCGATCAGGTCGCGACTGCGGCAGGACACCGGCCGTTCTGCTGCCGAAGTGGAGCGTCTGCTGCAACTGGTCGATGCGCTGTGGGAGATGGAGCTCGGGCGATTCCTGCTACGCAATCGCGGGCTCAATGCGGAATGGACGCATCGGCTGGTGAGCTATGAGGCGGGGACCCTGCCGCCGGATACCACACCGGCACTGGAGTACGAAATTTTCGAGAAGACGCCGGCCGTGCTCGCAACCCGCGAGCGGTTCGGCATTTTCCGTGCGCAATTGCAGGCCTTGTTGCGGCCCGGCATGACGCTCGCGTCGGTGCCATGCGGATGGATGGGCGATGTGTTGAGTCTGGATTACCGGCAGTGCCCGGATGTGCGCTTGATCGGGATCGATCTGGACCCGCAAGCGCTGGACGGCGCGCTGCAGCTGGCGCGTCGCTACGGGCTGGAGCAGCAGCTGTCGCTGCGTTTGGAAGATGCCTGGGCGCAGGGCGATGCAGAGAGTGTGGACGTGGTGACCAGCAACGGCCTCAATCTCTACGAGCCGGATGATGCGCGTGTGGTCGCGCTCTATCGCGCGTTCTTCAACAGGCTGCGGCCGGGCGGCACGCTGGTGGCGAGTTTCCTGACGCCTCCGCCCAGCCTGTGCGCGCAATCCCCGTGGAAACTGGCGCTGATGGACCAGGCATCGCTGGTGCTGCAGAGCCAGGTCTTTATCGATGTCGTCCAGGCGCGCTGGGCATCGTTTCGCACCCATGCGCAGACGCGCACGCAGCTGGAAAGTGCCGGCTTTGCAAGCGTGCGCTTCATCGACGATCGCGCCAGCATCTTTCCCACTGTGATTGCGCAAAAGCCGATGCATGCCTGAGGGGAGCGACCAGGCACCGACTCTCTCGCGGCATGGCGTGTCGGTACGTTGCAGTGGAGTGTCCGCTGCGTTGGCGCGCGATTGCGGATGCCGATAACGCCAGGCGCGCGCGTCGGCTAAGAGCAGCTCACAAAACGAATGTGCTCACTACCAGACGGGCGCGGCCGGTGCTCTGTGCGGCATGTATCACGCGTACACTCCGGTTTCTGCGCGCCCCCCGCACCGACCTGACGACTGGTCGCTACGTGGTGTGAGCCGCCCTAAGCGGCAGGGCGGACTGCAAGCGTGCAGGCATGCGTTTTTCCTGCGGATATTTCGCTGTTGTTGAGCGGATTGTTCGGCCCAGTGATGTCCAGGGGTTTCGGTGCAGCCGCAGACCGGCCTACACTTGTGCTGCACCCACTGTTCGAGGATTGGTCCAATGCGCCATTGATGCCGCCGTCGCGATGACGGCCATACCCGTTGCCGTTCCGTCTGGAACGCGACGTGTCCTGGCATGCAATGGAGTCACTGATGACCTGTCCGTCGTTGACGCTGGAAAGCGTCGCGTTCGTGCTGCCCGATGGCAGCACGCTGTTTTCCGATCTGACCTTGCACATCGATCAGCGCCGCACCGGCCTGGTCGGGCGCAATGGCGTGGGCAAGAGCGTGCTCGGCCGTCTGCTGGCCGGCCAGCTGGCCCCCAGCAGCGGCCGCTGCGTACGCCGTGGCAGCGTGCATTACCTGCCGCAGCGCGTGAGCGCGACACCGGGCCAGCGCATCGCCGATCTGGCCGGGGTTGCGCCGTTGCTGGACGCGCTGGACCGGATCGCCGCCGGGAGCGTGGCGCCTGCCGATTTCGAGCGGGTGGGCGAGCGCTGGAATGCCCACGCCGAGTTCGCTGCAGCGCTCAAGCAGCAAGGGCTGGGTGGCCGCGATCCGCAGGCCCCCGCCGCGCATCTGAGTGGCGGCGAAGCCATGCGGGTGGCGCTTGCCGGCGCCTGGCTGACGCAACCGGACCTGCTGATCCTGGATGAGCCCAGCAACCATCTGGACGGCCCGCAGCGACAGCGGCTGCTGGCGCAGTTGCAGGGGTGGAATGGCGGGTTGCTGATCATCAGCCATGACCGGGTGTTGCTGGACGGCATGCAGCGCATCCTGGCGCTGTCCGCGCACGGGGTACGCAGTTATGGCGGCAACTACACCCACTACGCGCAGCAACACGCACGCGAGCAGCAGGCGGCCGGCGAGCTGCTTGCGCAGCGCAAACAGGCGCGTGCGCACGGCGAACAGGCATTGCGCGAGCAGCACATGCGCCAGCAGCAACGCCAGGCGCGTGGCGCGCGCGCGGCGGCGCAGGCCAATCAGGCGCCGATCCTGCTCGGGGGCCAGCGGCAGCGCAGCGAGGTCAGTGCCGGCCGGCTGCAGCAGCATCGACAGGCCGAACAGGCGCGCTTGTCCGAGGCGGTAACCCGGGCCGCAGCCCAGCTGGAGGCCCCACCGGCCATTGCGTTGCTGGCACCAGCGACGGCGGCAGGCGCGTCGCAACGCCTGGCGACCCTGCAGCAGGTGCAGTTGGCGGATGGGCGGCTGGGTGGGCGGCGTGTGGATCTGCTGCTGCACGGCCAGCCCCGCATCGGGCTGGTTGGCCCGAACGGCAGCGGTAAATCCTCGCTGCTGCAGCTGTTGGGCGGACGCCTGGCGGCACAGGCCGGCCAGTGCGAGGTACATGTGCCGGTGGCCTATCTGGATCAGGATCTGGCCATGCTCGACCCGGCGCGCTCGGCCGCTGCGCAGCTGTGCGATGCCGACCCCGCCGCGGCCGAGCACGCCCAGCGGCTGCGCCTGGCCTTGCTGGGGCTGGACCGGCAGCGCGCCGACCTGCCCACCGGCCAGCTCAGCGGCGGCCAGCGGCTCAAGGCAGCGCTGGCCTGCGCGCTGTATCGGGCTCAGCCGGCGCAGCTGCTGTTGCTGGACGAACCCACCAATCACCTGGATCTGGCCTCTGTCGAGGCGATCGAGACGCTGCTGCGCAGTTGCACCGGCGCG
Source organism: Xanthomonas sp. NCPPB 4467 (assembly GCF_041475665.2). Lineage (NCBI taxonomy): Bacteria > Pseudomonadati > Pseudomonadota > Gammaproteobacteria > Lysobacterales > Lysobacteraceae > Xanthomonas > Xanthomonas sp. NCPPB 4467. The sequence goes on from NZ_CM191260.1 coordinate 2,149,855, forward strand.
CTGCTGGTGGCCTCGCACGATGCCGCCTTCCTGGACCGGTTGGGCCTGCAGCAGCGGTTGGACACCGGGCAGGCGCAGTGGCGGCTGGCGCCCTGGTGAACCGTGCGCCCGGCGGTGCGGACGGCGGGGGTGGTAATGCCGGCCCCGATGGTCGACCATTTGCGGCCCATCCACGGCGACCACGGCACTGCCCACCCGGGCGCCGGCCCGCTGTCCTGCTCCCACGCTCGCCGCCGCGCCAGCGTCTTTATCGATACCTGCCTACGTGAAATTCTTCGCATCCTGTGCCAAGGGCCTGGAATACCTGCTTGCCGACGAGCTGCTCGCGCTCGGTGCCGGCAAGGCCACCGCCACCATCTCCGGCGTGAATGTCGAGGGTGAACCGCGCGACGCGCTGCGCGCCGTCATGTGGTCGCGCCTGGCCAGCCGGGTGCTGTGGCCGCTCACCGAGTTCGATTGCCCGGACGAGGACGCGCTGTATGCCGGTGTGTCCGAGCTGCCGTGGGACGAGCACCTGTCGGTGGGACACACCTTGTCGGTGGACGCGCACGTCTCCGGCACCGCGATCACCCACGCGCGCTATGCCGCACAGCGCATCAAGGATGCGGTGGTCGACACCATGCGCCGTCAGGGACTGGAACGCCCGTCGGTGGATGTTGAAAGCCCCGACCTGCGGTTGAACCTGTCGCTGCGCAAGGGCCGCGCCACCATCTCGATCGACCTGGGCGGCGGCCCGTTGCACCGGCGCGGTTGGCGCATGGCGCAGAACGAAGCGCCGCTGAAGGAAAACCTGGCTGCTGCCGTCCTGCTGCGCGCCGGCTGGCCGCGCGCATATGCCGACGGCGGCGGCTTGCTGGACCCGATGTGCGGCAGCGGCACGCTGTTGATCGAAGGCGCCTTGATGGCCGCCGACGTCGCGCCTGGTCTGCAGCGCTACGGCAGCGACGTGCCCAGCCGTTGGCGCGGGTTCGACCGTGCGGTCTGGCAGCAGCTGGTCGATGAAGCACGCGAACGCGACAGCGCAGGCCGTGCCGCGCTGAAGCAGGTGATCCATGGCAGCGACATGGACCCGCATGCGATCCGCGCCGCCAAGGAGAACGCGCAGGTGGCCGGTGTGGCCGAGGCGATCTGGTTCGGCGTGCGCGAGGTCGGCGACCTGCAGACCCCGCCGCAGGCCACCGGCGTGGTGGTCTGCAATCCGCCTTACGACGAGCGTCTGGCCGCCGATGCGGCCTTGTATCGCAAGCTTGGCGACACCTTGCAGCGCGTGGTACCGCAGTGGCGCGCGAGCCTGCTGTGCGGCAATGCCGAGCTGGCCTACGCCACTGGCTTGCGCGCGGGCAAGAAGTACCAGTTGTTCAATGGCGCGATCGAGTGCGCGTTGATCGTCTGCGACCCGATCGCGGTGCCGCGGCGCACCCCGTTGGCAGCGCCCACCGCGCTCAGCGAAGGCGCGCAGATGGTGGCCAACCGCCTGCGCAAGAACCTGCAGAAATTCAAGAAGTGGCGCGCCCGCGAAGGCATCGAGTGCTTCCGCGTCTACGATGCCGACCTGCCGGAATATTCCGCTGCCATCGACGTGTATCAGCAAGCCGATGGCGACCGACGCAGCTTCCTGCATGTGCAGGAATACGCAGCGCCGGCGACCATTCCCGAGGCGGATGTGCGCCGGCGTCTGGGCGAGTTGTTGGCGGCTGCGCGCGAGGTGTTCGAGGTGCCGGCCGAGCGCGTTGCACTGAAGTCGCGCGAGCGTGGCAAGGGCGGCAGCAAGTACGGCCGCTTCGAGCAGCGCAACGAAATCGTCAACGTGCGCGAGCATGGCGCGTTGTTGCGGGTCAACCTGTTCGATTACCTCGATACCGGCCTGTTCCTGGATCACCGCCCGTTGCGCGGCACCATGGCGCAGCAGTCCAAGGGGCGGCGCTTCCTCAACCTGTTCTGCTACACCGGCGTGGCCAGCGTGCAGGCGGCGGTGGCTGGCGCCAGCGCCACGACCAGCGTGGATCTATCCGGCACCTATCTGCAGTGGTGCGCCGACAACCTGGCCTTGAACGGCCAGGCCGGCAGCAAGCACAAGCTGGTGCAGGCCGATGCGCTGGCCTGGCTGGAAGCCGAGCGCGCGCACTTCGACGTGATCTTCTGCGATCCGCCGACCTTCTCCAACTCCGCGCGCGCAGAGGATTTCGATATCCAGCGCGAGCATGTGCGTTTGCTGCGCGCGGCGGTGGCGCGTCTGGCGCCGGGCGGCGTGCTGTATTTCTCCAACAACTTCCGCCGTTTCAAGCTGGATGAAGAAGCGGTGGCCGAGTTCGCGCAGTGCGAGGAAATCAGCCCACGCACCATCGACCCGGATTTCGAACGCCATGCACGCATCCATCGCGCCTGGCGGTTGACGGCCTGAGCCGAGGCAGGCCGATGTGGCGGTGTGCCGCGTGGCGACCGCTGCGTGCGTCGCGGTGGCCACTGCGCAGCGGCGGCCGTGCGTGCGAGGGCAGGGCGCGCCGCCAACAAGCCCACCACAGCGCTGCGGTATGCTGATTCGCATGCTTTGGAGTCAACGATGACCACATCACCCCGCATTGCCTTTCTGGCCAGTCACACCGAGTCCGCCGTGAACGCGCGGGCGCGTCTGGTGCAGCGCTACGGCGATCATCCGCTGGAGACCGCCGAGATCGTCTGCGCCCTGGGTGGGGACGGCTTCATGCTGCAGACCCTGCATCGCCACGGTGCCGCCGACAAGCCGGTGTTCGGCATGAAGCTGGGTTCGGTCGGGTTTTTGATGAACCAGTACCGCGACGACGAAGACGACCTGCTGGTGCGTTTGCAACGTGCGGAACCTGCGCATTTGCGGCCGCTGGAAATGCTGGTGCAGACCGAATCCGGCACCAGTGCCGGCTCGCTGGCGTACAACGAAGTCTCGCTGTTGCGGCAGACCCGCCAGGCCGCGCATCTGAGCGTGGATCTCAACGGCCAGACCCGCATCGCCGAACTGATCGGCGACGGCGTGATGGTCGCCACGCCGGCCGGCAGCACCGCTTACAACTATTCGGCGCACGGGCCGATTCTGCCGCTGGGCTCGCACACGCTGGCACTGACGCCGATTGCGCCGTATCGCCCGCGCCGCTGGCGTGGCGCCATCCTCAAGGCCGATACCGAAGTGCGCTTTCGTGTGCTCGACCCGTACAAGCGCCCGGTCAGCGTCACCGCCGACTCGCACGAAATCCGCGACGTGGTGGAAGTCACCATCCGCGAATCCACCGAGCGCCGCGTCACGTTGCTGTTCGATCCGGAACACAATCTGGAAGAGCGCATCTTCAGCGAACAGTTTGCGGTGTGAGGCGCGGGGATTGGGCATTCGGGATTTGCACCGGCAAGGGCAGCGCACGTGCGCTTTAGACGTGTCCTTACACGCTACGATGCTGCACGGATGCCCGATGCAATTCCGCTCTCCCGTGCCTGCTTCTACCGATTCCCGATTCCCCACTCCTCATTCCCGGCACCCAAATGGCTGACAACTCACCCAGGTTATTGACCGTCGCGGTGACCTCCCGCGCGCTGTTCGATCTTGAAGAAGGCCATGCGCTGTTCGAGGCGGACGGGGTGGAGGCTTACTCGGCGTTTCAGCGTGAGCACGAAGACGACATCCTGCAGCCGGGCGTCGCGTTTCCGGTGGTTCGCAAGCTGTTGGCGCTCAACCACGATGTGCCCGAAGAAACCCCGCGCGTGGAGGTGATTCTGCTGTCGCGCAATTCTGCCGATACCGGGTTGCGCATCTTCAATTCGATCCAGCACTACAACCTTGGCATCGTGCGCGCGACTTTCACGTCTGGGCAGCCGACCTGGCCGTACGTAAAACCGTTCGGTACCGATCTGTTCCTGTCGGCCAATCCGGAATCGGTACGGCGTGCGCTCACTCACGGCATTGCCGCGGCCACCATCATGCCGCGCGCGCCGGGCGAGCGTGCCGAAGCGGCCGCAGCGATCGTGGACAACGATGAGAGCCGTCTGCCCACGCAGCTGCGCATCGCCTTCGACGGGGACGCGGTGATCTTTGGCGACGAGAGCGAACGCATCTCGCGCGAGCAAGGTGTGGAGGCGTTCGGGCGCCATGAGCGCGAGCGCGCACGCGAACCGCTGTCGGTTGGGCCGTTCCGCAATTTCCTGTCGGCGTTGCATGCGCTGCAGGCGGCGTTCCCGCCGGGCGAAGCGTCGCCGATCCGCACGGCGCTGGTCACCGCACGTTCGGCGCCTGCGCATGAGCGGGTGATCCGGACCTTGCGCGAGTGGGGCGTGCGCCTGGACGAAGCGCTGTTTCTCGGCGGCCGGCACAAGGGGCCGTTTCTGGAAGCGTTTGGCGCAGATATCTTCTTCGACGACTCGCAGCACAACATCGACAGCGCACGCCAGCACCAGCATGTGGCGGCCGGCCACGTGCCGCACGGCGTGGCCAACGATCCGCCGAGCCGATGAGCGAGTCGCCGCAGTCGTCAGCGCGTGCTGGGCTACTGCGGACCTGGCGCACGCTGGAACTGACCTTCACCGACGACACGGTGCAGACCCGCATGTCGCGCTGGGCGCCGCATCGGCTGATGCTGCCGTATACGCGCAGCATGCTGGCTGCGCTGTGGCTGCAACCGCGCCCGGAGTGCATCGGGCTGATCGGCGTGGGTGGCGGTGCGCAGGTGAAGTTCTGTCATCGCTACCTGCGCAGCGCGCGTCTGGAAGCGGTGGAAGCCGACCCGCAGGTGCTGGCGTTGCGCGATGCATTCGCAATTCCGCGCGACGACGCGCGGCTGGAGATCACGCTGGGGGATGGCGCCGACTGGATCGGCAACCGCGCCGGACGCTACGACCTGTTATTGCTGGATGCCTACGACGCCCATGGCATTCCACCGGCCTTGTGCACGCCTCGGTTCTACGCCGATTGTCGCGCGGCCTTGCGCGAGGGCGGGGTGTTGGCGCTGAATCTCTTTCAGGTGCCGATGGCCGAGCATCTGGCGCAGCTGCGCGAGCTGTTCGATGGGTTGGTGCTGCTGCTGCCCGAACCGGATCTGCGCAACCAGGTGGTGTTCGCCTGGAACGGCCGACGCACACCGGGGACGCCGGACGCCGCGCTGGCCGGGTTGGCATGGTCGGCACGCCGGCAATTGCGGCCGTCGATGCTGCGTTTGCAGGCGGCGTGGCAGGAACGGGCCTGGCGGTTTTCCTGAGGCGTCGCTTGTCCTGCAGATCCGGCCAACAGCGGCTAACAAAACGTCGCGAGCAGTCGTCAGTTGGGCGTGGACGGCGTGCGCAGAAACGGAGTGCACGCGTGGGACATGCCGATGTCGCGCACCGGCCGCGTCCGCCTGCGGCGACGCAGGCGTTTAATTGGCAGCGTCAGGGATGCGCACGTGTGCATCGCCGCATCTGGGCTTTCACGCTACGCGATTACGGCGTTTGCTCGCTCGGTGCGGTCGACAAGGGCAGCTGGATATCGGTCAGTCGCCAGCGCAGGCCCTGGCGGGTCAGCACGAAGGTCACCGGCGCACCGTTGGCGGTCTGCGTGGTGGCGGTGAAGCGGCGGGTGGATTCGAAGCGCTGCGTGGCGCCTTGCAGCGGGCGCGCCGGTGCCGGTGCCGCGTAGGTATCGGCGCTGACGGTGTCGCCGATGACGCGGTTCCACACGCTGTGGCCTTGCAGCAGGGCACCGATGCCCAGCGGGGTGACCAAGGTATCCACGCCGGCGCCGCTAATGCCGCTGGCCAGTTGCAGCGCGAAGCCGCCGAGCAGGCTCGATTGCATGCTGCTGCCGGCCCGACGGACCAGATAATCGTCCAGTTGCGCCTTGAGATTGACGCGCAGGCTGGGGAAATCCACGTAGCTTTCCAGCTGCGCGGCATCGCGATCGGCAACGGCCTGACTGATGCCGCGGATGGCCAGATACGGCCCCGCCACCACATAACTCGCCAGCAGCACCACGGCCAGCAGCGGCACGATCCACCAGCGCTTTTTCATCGTTCGCACTCCGTTGCCATGCGCGGTGAGGGGAGGGTGTTCGACTGCATCCAGACGCTAGCACCAGGCCGCCGATGGCGCCGCAACGCCGTGGCGCGATATACCTGCGCCGTAGCTCGCCTCAAAATTCCAGGTCCAGGGCGGCGCATAGATAATCCACAAACGGCGCCAGCGTCACCAGGTCTGCCTCGATGGTCTGGCGCAGGCGCGGCCCGGTCATGATGGCGTCGTCCAGATGACGCAGGTACGCCCAATTGCGGTGCTTAAGATCGTCGATGAACTCGAAATCGGTGGGAAACCCGCGCGGTGCGCGTACCAGTTTTTCGCTGTCGTCCAGGGCGAACTTGCGCCGCAATTTGGGCTCGTATGCGGCCGTCTTCCAGCTGCCCGGGTTTTCGAAGATGAACTGCCGCAGCTTGCGTTGGGTGTCCGGCTCCGGGTGCCACAGGCCTGCACCGACAAAGCTCTCGCCCGGTTGCAGATGGATGTAGAACGACGGTGCCGGCACCTGCCGGCGGCGCTCATGGAACAGGCGCGCGCCCTGCCAGTTTTTGTAGGGCGATTTGTCGTTGGAAAAGCGCGCATCGCGATAGATGCGAAACAGCGAGCCGCCCTGGGTCTTGGGGTCGGCGCGATAGTGTTCGCTGACCTCGGCAAGCGCCGGCTGCAGATCGGTGATGAGCTGCAGAAACGGCTGGCGCACGTGCGCCTCGTACTGGTGGCGATGATCGGCGAACCAGGTCTTGTCGTTGTGGCGGGCCAGGGCGCGCAGGAACTTGAAGCTGGCGTCTGAAAAATAGGTGGTCATAGCGTGCGTTTGAGGTCCGAACCCCAGGCGGCGAGCTGGTCGAGCAGGGCTTGCTTGGTAGCATCGTCGGGGTGAGCGAGCCGTAAATCCGCAATCTGCGCGTTGTACTGGTCCAGGGTGACTTCGCCCAACCCATGGTCTTCGAGCAGGCGCTTGCGGCGGTACTGGTTCCAGCGTTCCTGATCGTCGAATGACAGCGTCTGTGGCCAGTTGCGTGCGCGATAGCGAAACAGCAGCTCGATCAGGCGTGGGTCGCGAAACCGTGTTTCCAGCGCGCCCAGTTCGTCCGGCGCGCTGGCGCGCACCTGGGCAAGCAGGCGCTTGTCGCCTTCGGCCAGAAAGCCGTCGTAGAGCGAGGCATCGGCATCGTTGACGGCCGGCGCCGCGGCACGTTCGTTGCCGTAGACCTGGCGCACCTTCTCTGCCAGCTGCGGGCCCAGTTCGCGCAGCCGTGCAGCCTTGGCAAGCACCGCATCGGGGTCCACGCCCAGGCGCTGGAAATCCGGCGCGCGCAGATGCTGCCAGGCCACCAGCGCCGGCGACTTGTTCAGATGTACTTCCTTGAGCGGGATGCGCTGCTCACCGTCGGGTAGATCGGCGGCGCGGATATACAGCCGGTCGGCGATCTCATCGGGGCTTAGCCGCAACAACACCTCCGGGTCGCCGTCCAGATCGAACACGATCACGCGGCTGTCGATGCGCGGATGCCGCGTCAGCGGCAGCACGGCGGCGGCGCACATGCGCGAGGCCGGGTAGCGCTGCGAAATGTGCAGCACCGGTTCCATCGCGATCACATCGAGCAAGCTGGCAGCAAAGCGCTTGTCGCGCAGGCGTAACGCGTACTCCCACAACTTGGGTTGATGCTGCTGAAACTTGCGCGCCATGCCGATGGTGGCGTACACGTCGGACAAGGCCTCATGCGCATCGCCTTCGCGCACTGCGTTGGCATCGGCCAGATGTTCGAGCTTGAACGAGGTGGCGCCGTCTTCGCGCTGCGGCCAGGTGATGCCGTCCGGGCGCAATGCGTGTACCAGCCGCAGCACATCGAGCAGATCCCAGCGCGAATTGCCGCCGCGCCACTCGCGCTCGTAGGGATCGTAGAAATTGCGGAACAGCCCGCAGCGCACGAACTCGTCGTCGAAGCGGATCGAGTTGTAGCCCAGCGTGCAGGTCTGCGGGCGACTCATCTGCTCGGCGATGCGCGCAAACGCTTCGGCTTCGGTCACGCCTTCGCGCAGCGCGTGCTGCGGGGTGATGCCGGTGACCATGGTGGCGTACGGCGAGGGCAGCAGGTCGTCGGCCGGTTGCACGAAGAAACTGATCGGCTCGTCGATCACGCGCAGTTGCGCGTCGGTGCGCACGGCGGCGAACTGCGCGATGCGGGTGCGGCGCGGGTCCTGGCCGAAGGTTTCCAGGTCGTAGAAGAGAAAGCTGTCAGGCATGCGGGTGCGAGATCCAGATCCGCGGCGCACGGCGTATGCGCCGCCAGTGGCCGCTAGTATCTCTCATCGCAGCGCCGGCGCGCTGAGGCGCAGCTGTGCGCTGGGGCAGGCGCTTGCTGTTCGGGGGCTGCATTTGGCGTGTGTTGCGAGCGCGGCGTGAGCGTCTGCGCACAGGGCGCAAACCTGAGCATGATCTTGAGGCAGCTAACACCACAGGGCGAGCAGTCATCAGGTGGATGCGGACGTCCCTCTCAGGGCCAGCGGGTACGAATGGTCCATACCTCACCGAGCACTGGCCGCGCCCGCCTGGTGGTGAGCGCAGTCGTTGTCTTGGCCGCTCTCAGTGCGCGCCTTCCAGCGGCTCCAGACGTGCGTGCACCACCGCTTCCAGCGCTGCCCAATCGATACGCGACAGATCGCTGTGTCCGCGCGTGGCCTCGACCAGGATTTCGCGCTGGATGTCGCTGCGTGCCAACGCTATCGAATAGCGCGTGCGCAGAAAGGTCACCATCGTGTAATGCGGCACGAAGCGGGTGGGCCAGCGCGCCTGCAATTGCTGCTCGAGTTCGCGCTGCAGCAGGAAGTCGGCATCGCCGACGCGGTCGCGCATTTCCAGATAGTTTTCCAGCGCCATCTGCTGGATCGCGGCGGCATCGTCGCGGCGTGCAGCTTCGAACGCGGCGAACGCGCTGCCGATATCGTCGTGCGCGTCCATCTGCTCGGCCAATGCCACGCAATCTTCGAAGGCGCAATTCATGCCCTGGCCGTGGAACGGCACCATCGCGTGTGCGGCATCGCCGATCAGCAAGGCGCGGTTATCCAGGTGCCAGCGCTCCAGGGTGAGGGTGCCGAGCAGGCCGGGCGGATGTTCTTCCCAGTGTTCTTCGAGCTGCGGAATCAGCGGCAGCGCATCCGGAAAATCGCGTGCGAACAGCGCATGCGCTTCTTCGCCGGTGCGGGTGGTGGCAAAGCTGGGGTCGCCTGCGTTGGGCAGAAACAGGGTGACGGTGAAGGTGCCGCCATCGTTGGGCAGCGCGATGCACATGTAGCGCCCACGCGGCCAGATGTGCAGTGCATTGCGCTCGATGCGGAAGCCACCGCCGGGCAGTGGCGGGATTTCCAGTTCCTTGTACGAGTGATCCAGGAATTCGGTGCGCTCGCCCAACGGCGATTTGCGTTGCATGGCCGCGCGCAGTGCCGAGCCGGCACCGTCGCTGCCGATCAGGCTCTGGAAGTGGATCTCGTGCGGCTGATCGTCGCGGTCATCAATAAACCGCGCGTAGCCGGCGTCGAAATCGACTGTGTGCAGCCGGCGATAGAAATGCACCGACGCGCCGGCCTGTTCGGCAAGATCCAGCAAGGCGATATTCAACGCGGCACGGTGGATCGACCAGATCACTTCGCTGTCGTCGCGTCCGTAACGCTGCAGCTGCGGTTCGCCCTCGATCGGGTGCACCATGCGGCCGCGCATCATCACCGCCTTGGCCATCACCGCCTCTTCGGCACCGGCCTGACGCAATGCGTGGCGTCCGCGTTCGGCCAGCGCCAGGTTGATCGAACGGCCGGATTCATAGCCCTTGATGCGTGGGTCGCCACGCCGTTCATACACGGTGACTTGCCAGCCGCGACGCGACAGCAGGATGGCGAGCAGGCAACCGGCCAGGCCGGCGCCGATCAGGGTCAGGGAGCGAGGGGAGACGGGGCTCAATGCAATGTCCGGCAGCGGCCGGACGCGGGAGCCGGCAAAGGTGAGGAAAGAAGCAGCTGGCTATAGCGCGCCTGCGTTGCCGAAGGCGCGCTCGGAGTGTACGTGGGCGTCTGCGGGTTTCGCGCGTGCCTGCCACGTGGCCGGTGATGTTGCAGTCAGCGTGCGGCGCTCAGTCGGCGGCCCAGGTTTCCACCTGTTCCACAAAGGTGTGCAGATCGCCGAAACGGTTGTACAGCGGCACCGGCGCGATGCGGATCACGTCCGGTTCGCGCCAGTCGCCAAGCACGCCGGCTGCATGCAGATGCTCGAACAACGCGCGCCCTTGCGCGCGTCCGCCGGCCACCCGCAACGACAGCTGACAGCCGCGCTGCGCCGGCTCGGCCGGGGTGACGATCTGCAGCACCTGCGGCACGCGTGCGTGGATCAGCTGTTCCAGATGTCCGGTGAGCTGCTCGGACTTGGCGCGCAGCGCAGCCATGCCGGCTTGATCGAACAGGTCGAGCGATGCCCGCAGCGGTGCCAATGCCAGCACCGGTGGGTTGCTCAGCTGCCAGCCTTCGGCGCCGGGCGAGGGCACGAACTGCGGGTCCATGCGGAAGCGGGTCTGCTGCTCGTGTCCCCACCAGCCGGCCATGCGCGGCAGATCGCTATTGGCATGGCGCGCGTGCACGAAACAGCCGCCTACCGCACCGGGGCCGGCATTGAGATATTTGTAATGGCACCACACTGCAAAATCGACGCCATCGTCGTGCAGGGTTAGCGGGATGTTGCCGACCGCATGCGCCAGATCGAAACCCACCGCAGCGCCTTGCGCGCGTGCCAGTCGCGCAATTTCGCCCAGGTCGAAGGCCTGGCCGGTGCGGTACTGGATGCCGGGCCACAGCACCAGGGCCAGACGCGCACCGTGCGTGGCGATGGCATCGGCAATGGCCGCCATCGACAACGTGCCGTTGGGCGCATCGGCGTCCACTTCGATCAACTGCGTGGCCGGATCCAGCCCGTGCAGGCGCAACTGCGATTCCACCGCATGGCGGTCGGACGGAAATGCGCCGGCTTCGATCAGGATCGCGCCGCGCTCGAGCGTGGGGCGATAAAAGCTCGCCATCATCAGATGCAGATTGACGCTGAGGGTGTTCATCGCCACCACTTCGCCCGGTTGCGCGCCGACCACGCGCGCCAGGCCGTCGCGCACCAGCTGGTGATAGGTCAGCCATTGGGTGGGGCCGGTGAAGTGGCCTTCCACCGCAAGCGCGCCCCAGTGATCGAGCACTTCGCTCACCATCGCACGTGCCTGACGCGGTTGCAGGCCCAACGAATTGCCGACGAAATAGGTCTGATCCCGGCCATCGTGCTGCGGGAACACAAAGGCGTCGCGCAGGCTGCGCAGCGGGTCGGCGGCATCCAGCGCCACGGCGTGGGAACGGGACAGCGGGTCGGTGGTCATCGGGCTCGCATGCTTTGGATCGATACGGCAGTTTACCCGCCGGCACCTTGCGCGCCGTCATGCACCGCAGGCGCCTCGGTCGAGGCCGGTCGGGCAGGGCGCAGCAGATGGGTGAGCGTGCCGATGCTGTCGGTGACGCGGTCGATGGTGTCGGCAAGCGCGGCGGTGGTCGGCGAACCATCCGGCAGCGCGGCCAACGCGTCGGAGAGTTTGCGCTCGGCGCTGCGTAGCGTTGCCGCAGCCGGCGTGCCGCCGTTGCGCAGGCACGCGATCAGCTCGGCCAGCGCCTGGTCGGCGTCATCGGCGAAGGCGGGCAGTGCATCCAGCGACGGCAACGGGTGACCATCGCGCAGCACCGCCTCCAACAGCAGGGTGGCGCGGATCAGCCGGTTGCCGTTGGCCAGCAGCGATTCGGCCAGCTTGAGCTCGTGCAGATTGCGGCGGCTGCGTGGCTCGCCGCGCAGGCGTTCGATCGATGCCTGCGCATTGGTGCGCGCCACGCGTGCGGCGGCGCGGCTGTCGCTCAGCCGATCCATCTGGCCCAGCAGCAGGTTGTGCAGATGCTCGCGATAGGCCGTGAGCAACTGCGCCAGTGAGGCGCGGATATGCCGACGCTCGCGCGTCGGCCATAGCGCGTAGGCGATCAGCGCCAGTGCGCTGCCGGCCACGGTGGCCTGCAGCCGCGCACCGACCGCCTCACCGGGCGTCATGCCTTCGAAGGACAGCAACAGCACCAGCATGCCGGTGAGAAACGCTACGCCGATGCCGTAGTTCACCTGGGTCAACAACCGAAAACCCAGGCAGAACAGCGCCAGCAAGGCCATGCGGATACCGGCGCCATCCATCGCAAAATGGGCCAGCAGTGTGGCCACCAACAACCCGATGAAGGTGCCGGCCACGCGCAAGGCGCCAAAGCTGAACGTGCCGCCGAAATCCGGCTTGAGCACGATGGCGGTGGTCATCGGGATCCAGAAGCCATGCGGTATCTGTTGCCAGCGCTGGAACGCGATGGCCAGTGCCAGGCACACGCCGCAGCGTAGCGCATGCCGAAACGCCACCGACGACAGATCCAGGTTTGCGCGCAGCGTTGCCCAGGTCGCTGCCGGGCGCAGCGCTGCCGGCAGTTGCGCTTCGGCCAATTGCGCCTGGATTTCGCCGCGGCTGCTGGCCCAGTGCGCGTTGCGGATCAAGGCGCGCAACTGCCCGCCCAATCCCTGCGCGCGAGCCACCGCCACACGCACCAGCCGGCGCTCGCGGGTATCGGCGTTGTCGTGCTGAAACTGCGCCAGCGCGCCGACCAGATCGTCGAAACCGGTCATCGACGCATTGGCCGCTACCGGGTCCTCGCCCACCGTCATAGTGTGGGCCAGCTGCTCCAGCACGATGGCGCTGCGTTCGAGCACGCGCTCGATCGCCGGGCGCGCCTGCGAGTCGGTCAGGCGGGTGTGGGCATCGGCCAGCGACAGCAGCTCCAGCCGCACGCGGTCGCAGAGCTCGGCAATGATGCGAAAGCTCTGCACCGCGATCGCGCGCGAGCGGTGTTCGCCGTGCAGCATCACCATGGCATCGAGCACTTCCTGGGTTGCCGGCGGCGCCGCGCTGGCTTCCGGGCGTTGCCGTGCGATTGCTGCCAGCTGGCGCATCAGGTCGGCCAGCGCGAAGCGTTCCGGGCGATACCGTTGCAAGGGCCAGGCCGCCAAGGCCAGCAACACCTGCAGCAGGCCACCGGCAAAAATCAGCGCAGCCACGCCGGGCGCCTGTTCCACCGGCAGCCGCATGTCTGCACTCACCACCAGCAGGATCATGCTGGTCAGGCCGACCCGCGCCGCAACCGGGCCCAGCGCCACCAGCAGGCCACCACCCAGGCCGAGCAGCAGCCCGGCGATCACCAGGGCAGGCGTGTTGTGGCCGACCCACACGCCCAGCAAGGCCGCCAGGCCAGCGGCCAGGGCCGCCATCAGCATGCGTTGCAAGCGCGCGCGGTAGGGCCCGGGTTGATCGGAAAACATCGTGTTGAGCGCGCCGCTACACACCGCCAGGCCTGCGGCGACATGCCCGGTGGCCACACCGATCGCCAGCGGCAGTACGACCGCTGCGGTGTTGCGCAAGGCCACGCGCAGCGGCACATCGCGCGGCTTGAGGTCGATCAGTGCGCGCAGCATGCTGTGTGCTTGTGTGGGTGCGACCGGCGTGTGTATTGCATGCGCTGGCGCCAGCGCAACTCAGGCCTCGACTGCAGCATAGCGCTCCGGCGCAGGATGCAGATGCCCGCACTGCGTGCAGGTCCGCAGTGCCAGCGAGCGATAGAAGTGATCGAACACCGGCGGGAAGTCGGTTTCGATATTTTCTAGCGGAAACATCGCCTCATACAGCTTGTGATTGCACTGCGGGCAATACCACTGCAGGCCATCCTGTTCGTGCGGCAGACGTTCGCGCTCGATGACCAGGCCGATCGAACCGTCGGCGCGCTGCGGGCAATGCGGCACCTTCGGCGGCAGCAGAAAGATCTCGCCGGCGCGGATCGGGATGTCGCGTTGCATGCCCGCATCCTGCACCTTCAGGACCATCTCGCCTTCGAGCTGAAAGAACCACTCCGGGCCTTCGTCGTAGTGATAGTCGGTGCGCGCGTTGGGCCCGCCGACGATCATGATGATGAAGCCATCCTGCTGGATGCACTTGTTGCCGACAGGCGGTTTGAGCAGGTGGCGGTATTGCTCGATCCAGGCATGCAGGTTGATCGGCGGGACCAGCATCGACATTCCTCGGCGCAGAAGGTCTCCAGCATAGCCAACCGCGACGCCGATGGGCGCCGCGGTCGGTCACACATGCAGCGCCGACTCAGCGTTCGGCGTGGTCGGCCTGAATTTTCGCCAGTGCCGCGTCGTAACGTTCCTGCAGCAGGTCGGCGCGGTCGATGGACATGCCCAGATCGTGCGCATGGCCGTCGCGCAGGCTGTAGACCCAGCCATGCACGCACAGCTCCTGCCCACGCTCCCACGCATCGCGCACGATGGTGGTGCGGCAGACGTTGACCACCTGTTCCAGCACGTTGAGCTCGCACAGACGCGCATGCTGCACCGGCAGATCGCCGGCATCGTGCAGGCAGGCTTCGTGCTTGTCGGCCACATCGGTGACGTGGCGGATCCAGTTGTCGACCAGGCCCATGCGCTTCTGGGTCAGGCTGGCGAACACGCCGCCGCAGCCGTAATGGCCCACCACCAGGATGTGCTTGACCTTGAGCACGTCGACGGCGAACTGGATCACCGACAGGCAGTTCAGATCGGTATGCACCACCACATTGGCGATATTGCGATGCACGAACACTTCGCCCGGTGCCATGTCGATGATCTGATTGGCCGGCACGCGCGAGTCGGAGCAGCCGATCCACAAATATTCCGGGGTCTGCTGCGTCGACAGTTTGGAGAAGAATTCCGGATCTTCGCGACGGATACGCTCGGACCAGGCGCGGTTGTTTTCAAGTAAATGGTTGAGCTCGTTCATGCGTGCAGTATTCCAGATGACGACGGGGAGGAAGCAAGCCAGAGGTGGGCCATAAAGCGGTGGTGCAGGAACGCGAACGCAATGCCAAGGCGATCAGCTCTGGCGCGCGCGCAATGCATTGCGCATCAGTGCGGCCACGTCCTGCGCATCGCTTGAACGTTGCTGCTCCAGGGCATCGGCCACTGCTGCAACATTGCCGGCCGGATGGTTCTGGCTGAGCTTGAAGGTGAGTTCGATGCGGCTTGGCACGAAACGGAAGCCGATCAGCCCACGCAATTGCCGACGATGGCTGTCGCGCTCCATCTCGAACTGCCAGTCGCTGCCGATGCGTTGCTCGAAGTGCGTGCTCATCCGGCCGATCAAATCGCTCACCGCATCTTCATCGGCAAGCTCGGTGCATTGCCCATGCAGATGCGCGATGGCGTAATTCCAGGTCGGCACGCGCGCGGCCGCTTCCTTGTCTGGATACCAGCCCGGCGACACATAGGCGTGCGGCCCCTGCACGACGATCACCGCATCGCCCGCATGGCGCGCTTGCGGATTGGGGCGTGCCCAGTGGCCCTCGATGAGCACCTGCTGGTCGTCGCGCCGATACAGCACCGGTAGGTGCGAGATGGCTGGTTGTCCGTCGTCGCTCTGACTGATCAGGGTGACGAACGGGTCGTGCGCCAGCAGCCAGTCCAGCAGCGCCAGATCGGTCTGTGCGAACGCGCGCGGTGCGTACATCTCAGGCGCGGCCGCCCATGGTCACCACCATGCGTGCGCGCAGGTCGGCATCGTTATCGCCGCGCGGTGGCGACACCTCATGCAGCGAAAAGCCGCGCATCAGCGCATCTTCTTCGTCCAGCCCGTCCAATGCCACGAATTCGGCATCGAACAAGGCCGCGCGTGCGGTGTCTTCACTGTCGTAGGCCAACGTCTTGCCATCGCTGTCCAGCACTTCGGCAGTGCCGGCTTCCTTGATGCGCAGGCGCGCCCAGATCAGCGTACGGCCGATGGTCGCCAGCCACCACTGATCGCGGCCGTCGGAGCTGTGGGCTGCGTCGATGTCGATGATGTTCATGCCAGTACCTTGGAAAGCAGCCCGAGCAGGGCCGCCATGCCCAGGCCGAAAAAAATGGTCAGCAGCGACAGCCAGGCGGGTGTGGCCAGACCGGACAGGGCACTGTCGCGGTAGCTGCGGTAGCGGCGCGCCAACAACCAGCGCCACGCGGTCGGGCTGATGAAGGCCGGGTCGCCGAAGCTGGCCAACGCATCTGGGTGTCGGTCGCGCAGGTGCACCAGGGTCAGCGGCCAGAAGATCAGCAGCGCGGTCAGCCCGGCAACGGCGACACCGACAAAACACAGCGCGAAGAACAGGGTCATGTGCGGGGCTCGGCAGGCGGAGCGTCAAAGCGGGCAATGATCGTGATAAGACCGACGATCGCCTCGTTGAACTTGTCCAGGTCTTCGGCCGGAATCCACCACTCGGTGTGATGCGCGCCGCCGACTTTTTGAATGGCGTACTGGTCGACGAACGCGGCGAGCACATCGAACTGCGCCACATAGCCCACGCCGCTGTCCTTGACGTTCCAGCGTGATGCGATTTCTTCGGCATAGCGCTGATTGGTGACCGGATAGAAGATCGGCTGCTCCGGCAATCGCGGTGGCCAGCGTCGGAAGCCGGAGTCACGCACCAGTGCGTATTCCTCCGGCCCCAACGGGCGATACATCGTGACGGTGGCCGCCGCTGTGCTCACATCAGAACTCCGCGCTGCCCGGCGCGCGCGGGTAGGGGATCGCGTCGCGGATGTTGCTCAGCCCGCACACGTACACCACCAGGCGCTCGAAGCCCAAGCCGAAGCCGGCATGCGGCACCGAGCCGTAGCGACGGAAATCGCGATACCAGCTGTAGTGGTCCTTATCCAGACCGAACTGCGCCATGCGCGCATCCAGCACATCCAGGCGCTCTTCGCGCTGGCTGCCGCCGATGATTTCGCCGATGCCCGGCGCCAGTACGTCCATTGCCGCCACGGTCTTGCCGTCGTCGTTCAGGCGCATGTAGAACGCCTTGATGTGCTCGGGATAATTGGTCACCACCACCGGGCGGCCGATGTGCTCTTCGGTGAGCCAGCGTTCGTGCTCGGTCTGCAGGTCCAGGCCCCATTCGACCGGGAAGTCGAACGTCTTGCCCGAGTTCTGCAGCAGCTTCACCGCCTCGGTGTAATCGATCTGCTCGAACGGCGCATTGATGAAGGCCTCCAGCTTGCTGATCGCGTTCTTGTCCACGCGCTCGGCCAGGAACGCCAGATCGTCGCCGCGTTCGTCCAGCACCGCGCGGAACAGGTACTTCAGGAATTGCTCGGCCAGGCGCGCATCTTCGGCCAGATCGGCGAAAGCGATTTCCGGCTCGATCATCCAGAACTCGGCCAGGTGGCGCGTGGTGTGGCTGTTTTCTGCGCGAAACGTCGGCCCGAAGGTGTAGACCTTGCTCAGCGCCAGGCAGTACGCCTCCACGTTGAGCTGGCCGGACACGGTGAGGAAGGTTTCCTTGCCGAAGAAGTCGCGGCTGAAATCCACGTTGCCCGTGGCATCGCGCGGCAGGTTGACCATGTCCAGCGTGGAGACGCGGAACATCTGCCCGGCGCCTTCGGCATCGGAGGTGGTGATGATCGGGGTGCTGATCCAGTTGAAGCCGTTCTGGTGGAAGAAGCGGTGCACCGCCTGCGCCAGGCAGTTGCGGATGCGCGTCACCGCGCCGAACAGATTGGTGCGTGGGCGCAGATGCGCCACTTCGCGCAGGAACTCCGGCGTCATCGGCTTGGGCTGGATCGGGTAGGTCAGCGGGTCTTCGACCCAGCCCACGATTTCGACAGCGCTGGCCTGGATCTCGAACGACTGGCCCTTGCCCTGCGACTTCACCAGCACACCCTTGGCGATCAGCGAGCAGCCGCTGGTCAGGCGCTTGATCTCGTCGAAATTGGCCAGCGTGTCGTTGGCCACCACCTGGATCGGAGCGAAGCACGAGCCATCGGTCACGTTGATGAAGGCCAGTCCGGCAGATCCGCGCAGCGTGCGCACCCACCCCCGTACCGTGACTTCGCCGCCGTCGGGGAGCTTGCCCGCAAGCGCATGTTCAACGCTGACCACCGTCATGACTGTTCCTCGCCGTAGCGATCTTGAATGGCCTGCGAGTTTACTGGCTGCGACCGCGCTGGCGCGAGCGCCTGAACAGGCAGGCGACGTAGCGGCTTGCGTGCAGGCGTGGCCGGCCCCATCTGGACTGCATGCCGATCCGCCCGGTCGGCCCCTATACTTGACGCCATTGTGTTGGAGTACCCGCATGACCATCAGCCTCACCCCCGCCGCGCTGGAGCGCGTGCAGCGTTTCGTGCAGCAGACCCCGGGTGCGTTGGGTCTGCGCTTTGGCGTGACCAAGACCGGTTGCTCCGGCTGGGGCCACATCACCGACCTGGCGCGCGAGAAGCGCGACGACGATGCGGTGTTCGAGCAGGGCGGGGTGTGCATCTTTGTCGACCCGACCAGCCTGCCGCTGGTGGACGGCACCTGCATCGACTTCGGCAAGCACGGGCTGAGCGAGACCTTTACCTTCAGCAACCCCAACGCCACCGCCGAGTGCGGTTGCGGCGAAAGCTTCACCACCGAAGCCGAGCACCGCTGATCTAAAGAGTTAAGCCAAGCAGCGTCGGAGTGTTTCCTTTTCCTATCGGGAGATGCTGCCCCGAAGGAGCGGATGAGGGGACGGAGGCGAAGCCAAGCGCGGTCGAAAGTCGCCAGGGCATCGCCTCCGTACCCTCACCCCAACCCCTCTCCAGGCGGGAGAGGGGCTTTAGAGTTCCGCTCCCAGGCTAGCCGGTTGCGGCTAAGCGCTTGAACTGCCATACTTTCCTGCTTCCTGCCCGGTTCCGGGTGGGAACCCTTGCTCCACCGGCCGCTTCGCGCGGACCACCGGGGAGCTGTCCGGCCCACGTGGCCACATCCGAAAGGTAAAACAACATGAGTCGTCATTACGAAGTCGTGTTCCTGGTCCATCCGGACCAGAGCGAGCAGGTTCCGGCCATGATCGAGCGCTACAAGTCGCTGATCGAGGGCGGTAACGGCACCATCCACCGTCTGGAAGACTGGGGCCGTCGTCAGCTGGCCTACCCGATCCAGAACCTGGTGAAAGCGCATTACGTGCTGCTCAACATCGAAGTCGACCAGGCCGTGCTGAGCGAGCTGGTGGAAAGCTTCCGCTTCAACGATGCGGTGCTGCGTCACCTGGTCGTCAAGCGCGATGGCCCGGACACCGAGCAGTCGCTGATCATGAAGAGCAAGGACGAGAAGGGCGACAAGCCCGAGCGTAGCGAGCGTCGTCGTCGCGACGATGAAGAGGGCGAAGCCCCCGCTGCCACCGATACCGACGGCGACAACGCCGAAGCCGCTTAAGGAGCGCTGTCATGTCCAAGTTCTTCCGTCGTCGCAAGTTCTGCAAGTTCACCGCCGAGGGCGTCAAAGAGATCGATTACAAGGATCTCAACACCCTGCGTCAGTACCTCACCGAGAACGGCAAGATCGTGCCGAGCCGCGTGACCGGTACCAAGTCCAAGTACCAGCGTCAGCTGGCGACGGCCGTCAAGCGCTCGCGTTTCCTGGCGCTGATCCCGTACACGGACAACCACGACGTCTAATCCGAGTCGTTGATGTGAGTCCCTCACAAGAGCCCGCACGGTTTTGTGTGAGTCCCTCACAAAAGCCCGCACATCCATGTGCGGGTTATTAAAATACAGAGGCCGGTCATTCGAGATGCGGTGTTGATCGTGCTCTTGCGATTCCCAAATCCCGATTCCCGAATCCCGTCTTTTCGGACAGCAAACGTTGCGTCGGCCAAAGCGCCAGCGCTAACGAATAACGGAGCACCACCATGGATCTGATTCTTCTGCAGAAAGTGACCAACCTGGGCAACCTGGGCGACAAGGTCAGCGTCAAGCCGGGCTACGGCCGTAACTTCCTCGTGCCGCAGGGCAAGGCCGTTCCTGCCACCGCTGCCAACGTCGAAGCGTTCGAAACCAAGCGCGCCGAGTACGAAGCCAAGGCCAACACCATCCTGGCCGATGCACAGACCCGCGCCACCAAGTTCGAAGGCGCCAGCGTCACCATCGGCGCGCACGCGTCCACCGAAGGCAAGCTGTACGGCTCGGTTGGCCCGCGCGACATCGCCGAGGCGTTCACCGCCGCCGGCCTGCCGCTGGAAAAGAGCGAAGTGATCCTGGGCGAAGGCGCATTCCGCAATGTCGGCGAGTACGACGTTGTGCTGCACCTGCACGCCGATGTGGAAACCTCGGTCAAGGTCATCGTCGAATCCGACGCCTGATCCTTGCTGCATGTGTGAACCGAAGGGCGCCTTGTTAGGCGCCCTTCGTCTTTTACGGCCAGCCGCAGCGTAGCGACGGCACCGTTATACTCATGCCCCATTGTCGGTTCCACGGCCTGCAGATCTTGCCGATCAAGGGCTTGGGTGCCGGCTCCACAGGAAAAGCGCCTGCCGGCTGTGTCCGCGCGGTGCCCGGAACCCGTCCGTCCCATGCGCCTGTCCACGATCAAGCTGTCCGGTTTCAAGTCGTTCGTCGACCCGACCACGTTGCACCTGCCCACCAACATGACCGGCATCGTCGGCCCCAATGGCTGCGGCAAGTCCAACATCATCGATGCGGTGCGTTGGGTGATGGGCGAAAGCTCGGCCAGCCGGCTGCGCGGCGACTCGCTGACCGATGTGATCTTTTCCGGCTCCTCGGCGCGCAAGCCGGTGTCGCAAGCGACGGTGGAACTGATCTTCGACAACTCCGATCACACCATCACCGGCGAGTTCGCCTCGTTCAACGAGATCTCGGTCAAGCGCCTGGTCAGCCGCGACGGCAACAGCGCCTATTACCTCAACGGTACCAAGTGCCGGCGTCGCGACATCACCGATTTGTTCCTGGGGACCGGCCTGGGGCCGCGCAGCTACTCGATCATCGAGCAGGGCATGATCAGCCAGATCATCGAGGCGCGCCCGGAAGATCTGCGCGTGTATCTGGAAGAAGCCGCCGGCATTTCCAAGTACAAGGAACGCCGCAAGGAAACCGAAACCCGCATCCGCCACACCCGCGAAAACCTCGACCGCCTGGGCGACCTGCGCGAAGAGATCACCAAGCAGCTGGCGCATCTGCAGCGCCAGGCGCGTCAGGCCGAGCAATACCAGGCCTTGCAGGAAGAACGCCGGATCAAGGATGCCGAATGGAAGGCGCTGGAGTACCGCGGCCTGGACGGGCAATTGCAGGGCTTGCGCGAAAAGTTGAATCAGGAAGAAACCCGCCTGCAGCAGCTGATCGCCGACCAGCGCGATGCCGAAGCGCGGATCGAAACCGGGCGCGTGCGCCGCGAAGAAGCCGCCGACGCGGTGGCCAAGGCGCAGGCCGACGTCTACCAGGTGGGCAGCGCGCTGGCGCGCATCGAGCAGCAGATTCAGCATCAGCGCGAACTGGCGCATCGCTTGCACAAGGCGCGCGATGAGGCGCAGAGCCAGCTGCAGGAACTGACCCAGCACATCAGCGGCGACTCGGCAAAACTGGCGGTGCTGCGCGAGGCGGTGGATGCGGCCGAACCGCAGCTGGAACAGCTGCGCGAGGACCATGAATTCCGCCAGGAGTCGCTGCGCGAAGCCGAGGCGCGGCTGGCCGACTGGCAGCAGCGCTGGGAAACCCATAACCGCGACACCGGCGAAGCCTCGCGCGCCGGCGAAGTGGAGCGCACGCGTGTCGATTATCTGGACCGCCAATCGCTGGAGGCCGACCGCCGCCGCGAAGCGCTGGTCAACGAACGCGCCGGGCTGGATCTGGATGCGCTGGCCGAGGCGTTCGAGCAGATCGAGCTGCGCCATGAAACGCAAAAGGCGTCGCTGGACGGGTTGACCGAGCAGGTCGAGGCGCGCAAGCACGCATTGAGCGGTCTGCAGGAACAGCAGCGCGCCAGCCAGGGCGAGCTGGCCGAAGTGCGCAAGCAGGCGCAGGCCGCGCGCGGTCGGCTGTCGTCGCTGGAAACCCTGCAGCAGGCCGCCCTCGGCCAGGAGCAGGGTGCGGCGGTGGCGTGGCTGAAGTCGCGCGGGCTGGATTCGGCAGCGCGCGTGGGCGAGCGCATCACGGTGGAAAGCGGTTGGGAAAACACCGTCGAAAGCGCGCTGGGGCAGTTGATCGAAGGCGTGCTGGTGGAGGCGCCCGAACAGTTGGTCGACGCGTTGGGCGAGTTGGGCGAAGGCCGCATCGCGCTGGTGTCCACCGCCGCCGATGCCGCCACCTTTGCACCGACCTCATTGGCAGCGAAAGTGCAGGGGCCGATCGCGATTCGTCGTCTGCTGGCGCGGCTGCACGCCGCCGACGACCTGCAGGCCGCACGCGCGTTGCAAGCCGCGTTGCCGGAAGGCGACTCGGTGATCACCCGCAATGGCGAGCGCTTGGGCGAGGGCTGGGTGCGCGTGTCGCGCTCCGGCGCGGCCAAGCAGGGCGCCTTGCTGCGCGAGCGCGACATTCAGGAACTGCGCACGCAGATCGACACCCTGCAGGAGCGCGAAGCCGAGCTCGAACAGCGTCTTTCCAGCTTCCGCGAGCAATCGCTGGCCGCCGAACAGCAGCGCGAAGACGCGCAGCGCCAGCTGTACATGGCGCACCGCAGCGTGTCGGAACTGGCTGGTCAGTTGCAGAGCCAGCAGGGCAAGGTCGATGCGGCGCGCACGCGCATCGAGCGCATCGAAAACGAGTTGTCGCAGTTGCTGGAAACGCTGGATACCAGCCGCGAACAGGCCCGCGAGGCCCGAGCGAAACTCGAAGACGCGGTCACCCTGATGGGCGATCTGCAGGGCACGCGGCAGGCGCTGGAAGACGAACGCCGCCGGCTCACCGATGCGCGCGACCAGGCGCGCGATGCCGCGCGCGGCGTGCGCGATGCGATGCATGCGCTGGCGCTCACGCTGGAATCGCAGCGCACCCAGATCACCTCGCTCAGCCAGACCCTGGAGCGCATGGACAGCCAGCGCGGCCAGCTCGATACGCGCCTGGAAGATCTGGTGGCCCAGCTCAGCGACGGCGATTCGCCGGTGGAAACGCTGGAGCACGAACATCAGGCCGCGCTCAGCGAGCGCGTCCGCACCGAGCGCGTGCTCAGCGAGACGCGCACGTTGCTCGACAGCATCGACGGTGAGTTGCGCAGCTTCGAGCAGACCCGCCAGCAGCGCGACGAGCAGGCGCTGGCGCAGCGCGAGCGCATCAACCAGCGCAAGCTCGATCAACAGGCACTGGTGCTCAACGCCGAGCAGTTGTCTGCTGCGGTGGTCAAGGCCGGCTTCGTGCTCGAAGACGTGGTCAACGGCCTGTCCGAGTCCGCCAACGTGGCCGAATGGGAAGCGGCGGTGAACCAGATCGACGGGCGCATGCGGCGCCTGGAGCCGGTGAATCTGGCTGCGATCCAGGAGTACGGCGAGGCCGCGCAGCGCTCGGAATATCTGGACGCGCAGAACCTGGACCTCAATACCGCACTGGAAACGTTGGAAGACGCCATCCGCAAGATCGACCGCGAAACCCGCGGCCGCTTCAAGGACACCTTCGATCGCGTCAACTCCGGCGTGCAGGCGCTGTATCCGCGCCTGTTCGGCGGTGGGCACGCGTATCTGGAACTCACCGGCGAAGACCTGCTCGACACCGGCGTGACCATCATGGCGCGCCCGCCGGGCAAGCGCGTGTCCAGCATTTCGCTGCTGTCCGGTGGCGAAAAGGCGATGACTGCCGTGGCGCTGGTGTTTGCGATCTTCCAGCTCAATCCCGCGCCGTTCTGCCTGCTGGACGAGGTGGACGCGCCACTGGACGAAGCCAATGTCGGCCGCCTGGCCAACATGGTGCGCGAGATGAGCGAGAAGGTGCAGTTCCTGTTCGTCAGCCATAACAAGGCGACCATGGAAGCGGCGCGCCAGTTGTCGGGCGTGACCATGCGCGAGCCGGGCGTCAGCCGTCTGGTCAGCGTGGACCTGGAAGAGGCGGCACGTTTGGCGGGTGCGGCATGACGTGCCATGCTTGTTGGAATATCGACACCTGTCACTCTTATGCGGAGGCACGCTGAATGTCCGACATGGCCATGATCCGGATCGGGATCCTGATCGCGGGATTGCTGCTGGTCGCTGCAATTTTTCTGTTCGGCCGCCCGAAGAAATCGCCGCAGGGGCGTCGCGTCGACAAGGACGACGGCCAACCGCGCGAACGCCGCGAGCCGGTGATTTCCGGCGATGCGGGGATTGACGCAGACCCATTCGCGCGCAGCGAAGGCAGCGCCGAACAGAGCGAGCTCAACCTGGACGACCAGGATGCGGCCGGCGGCAACGACGTCGGCAAGCGCCCCAATCAGGACTTCGACAAGATCGTGTCGCTGTTCGTGGCGGCCAAGGCCGGCCAGATCCTGCGTGGCGAAGACGTGGTGGTTGCCGCGGAAAAAACCGGCCTGGTGTTCGGCCACATGAATGTGTTCCACCGCCTGGTGGAAGGGCACCCGGAGCGTGGGCCGATCTTCAGCATGGCCAGCATCCTCAAGCCGGGGAGCTTCGATATGGCCAACATCCGCGAGATGCAGACCCCGGCGATTGCGTTCTTCCTGACCCTGCCGGCGCCGATGACCGCGCTGGATGCCTGGGAAAAGATGCTGCCGACCGTGCAGCGCATGGCCGAGTTGCTGGATGGCGTGGTGCTGGACGACAGCCGCAATGCGCTGGGTCGCCAGCGCGTGGCGCATATCCGCGACGAACTACGTGCCTACGATCGTCAGCATCAGGCACCGCCGCTGACCAAGTCCCCGCGCTGGTGAGTTGAGCGATGTTGAGTCTGCAGGGCGTGTTGGCAGTGGCATTGCTGCTGGTGCTGTGGGCGATTCTGGCAATGCCGCTGTTGTGGATCTTTTCGTTGATCACCGCGCGCCTGCGCAAACGCCCGCGCAACTCGCCGTGGGTGGTGGGCAGTTTTGCTGCTGCCATCACCCTGCTGGTCGCGCCAGTGCCGACGCCCTTCATCAGCGTATTCCTGCCGCATGCGATCGCGCTGTTGGATCGCCGTTACTACGCGCACATCCTGCAAGGCCCGCCGATGCTGCGCGAGTTGTTGCTGTGGAATGCAGGCTCGATGGGGCTGACCTTCGTCATCAGCTATCTGTGGATACGGCGCACGCTGCGCACACCGCAGCGCGACGCGTTGGAGCAGTAGCTAGTCTCTCGACGGGGCGATAAGACGCCGCTTGCGCGCCATCGGCGCGCGTGCCTTCGGGCGCGCGCGGCACAAGCGCGAGCCAGAGTTGGAGGGTACGGAAGGCGAGGCAGCAGAGCAGTCGGTGCTGCATGTCTGACAGCGCGTGGCGACGCGTTTGTCATGGCAGGTGGTGGCTGATCTCCGCGGGGCACCTTCTCCCCCATAAAGGCAGACAATGCCCCGAGGGGAGAAGGGTTAGCGCTTGGCTTTGGTAAACGCCTCGCGGAACCGCACCATCTCTGCCTCGGTGCCGACGGTCACGCGCACGCGCTTGGGCCAGATCGGCCAGCTGCGGCCGACGATCACGCCCTGCTTCTGCATCGAATCGGCAAACACGCCGGCCTCGCGCTTGACGTCCAGCAGGAAGCAGTTCGCTTGCGTGGGCAGGCAGGTGTAGCCCTTGCTCTTGAGCCAGGCAATGGTTTCATCGCGCACGCGTGCGTTGTCCGCGCGCCGGGTCTGCACCAGTTGCGGGTCGCGCAGGCTGGCGATGCCGGCGGCCATCGCCGGCACCGGCAACGGGTTGCTGCCGAAGCTGGCGAGCTTGGTCTGCAGACCCGGTGGGGCCAGCGCCGCGCCCAGGCGCAGGCCGGCCATGCCATAGAGTTTGGAGAAACTGCGCAGCACGATCAGGTCCTGGCGCTGACGCACCAGGTCGACCACCGACGGCTCGTTGCTGTAGTGAATGTAGGCCTCGTCGACCACCAGCACCGCGCTGGCCGGCTTGTTGGCCAGCAGCCATTCGATGTCGCTGCGCGGGGTGATGCTGCCGCTGGCATTGCCGGGATTGCACAGATAGATCAGGCCGGCGCTCGGGTCGGCCTTGGCCATCGCCTTGACGTCGTGTGCGCCATCGGCCCGCAGCGGCACCTTGCGCACCGGCACGCCGCGGGCAGTGGCGCTGTCGATCACCGGGTCGAAGCTCGGGTCCGCCACCACCAGGCCGGCACGCGCCGAGGTGAACAGGTTGCTGGCGCGATTCAGTGCGTCCCTGGACCCGGGAAATAGCGCCAGATGGTCGTTGGGCAGTTGCAGTTCGCCGGTCATCAGATTGCGCAGGTCCTGCTCCATCTCCTGCAGATAACGGCCCGACCGCGCCAGCGACCGCGTTGCGGCATCCAGCGCTGCCGGAGCAGGCCCAAGCGGGTGTTCGTTGAGATTGAGCAACACCGTCCCTGCCGCCGGTGCGACGCCCGGCGCTGCCGGCGCGGCTGCGCGTTTGCGGGCCGCCTCAGCCGCGGGTGCCAGCCCCAATGCGGAAACTGCCACGCCAGTGGTGGCAAGGCTGAGAAACGAACGGCGCGAGACGGGCAACGACACGGGTGAGCTCCAGACGGGGACGGCGAAGAGGGCGCCACGCTAGCGGGTTTGTGCCGGTCTGCCTATCGGGAAATCTCCGGGCGGCAAGCTGTCGGCCGTCAGCGGGCAGATCCGGTGGTCCGGCGCGCCCATCGCGCCCAACCACGCGCGGGCACATCCTGCCGGGTTTGCTGGCCGGTCGCGACCCAGGCGCTGGCGGCGGCATCGCCTCTGGGCTTGCGCGCTTGCCTGGATCGGTCGATCCGGTCAGGGGCACCAGATCGGGCGCCGGAGTCAGGCGTATCATCGCTTGCGCATCGGCATGGCCCGTTAGAATGGGCGGCCCAGTGCCAGCCCAGCGATCGTATGACTGTCAGCCCGGATCCCGCTCAGCGCATCGATGCCTTACGTCGTCGAATCGAAGACGCGAACTACCGCTATCACGTGCTCGACGAGCCGCAGATGGCCGACGTCGATTACGACCGCCTGATGCGTGAGCTGGATGCGCTGGAAGCCGAGCACCCGGCACTGGCCGCTGCCGATTCGCCAACGCAACGGGTGGGCCATCTGGCCGCGTCGCGCTTTGCCGAAGTGCGGCATGCGCTGCCGATGTTGTCGCTGGGCAACGCCTTCAGCGATGAGGAAGTGAGCGAGTTCGTGCGTCGCATCAGCGAGCGGTTGGAGCTCAAACAGCCGGTGTTCTCGGCCGAACCCAAGCTCGATGGCCTGGCGATCAGCCTGCGCTACGAAGACGGCGAATTCGTGCAGGGTGCGACCCGTGGCGACGGCGCCACCGGCGAAGATGTCAGCGCCAATCTGCGTACGGTCAAGGCGATTCCATTGCGCCTGCGCGGGCAGGGGTGGCCGAAGGTGCTGGAAGTGCGCGGCGAGGTCTACATGCCGCGCGCCGCGTTCGAGGCGTACAACGCGCAGATGCGCGCGCAGGGCGGCAAGGTACTGGCCAATCCGCGCAATGGTGCGGCCGGTTCGCTGCGGCAGCTGGATGCGCGCATCACTGCGCAGCGCCCGTTGAGTTTCTTTGCGTATGGCGTGGGTGAAGTGCGCGACGGCGCCTTGCCGCAGACGCATTCGGCCATCCTGGCGCAATTGCGCGACTGGGGATTTCCGGTCAGCCAGCTGGTCGAAGTGGTACAGGGCAGCGAGGGTTTGTTGGCGTACTACCAACGCATTGGTGCGGCGCGCGATGGGCTGGCCTTCGATATCGATGGCGTGGTGTACAAGCTCGACGATCTGGCCGGCCAGCGTGAGATGGGGTTTGTCTCGCGCGCGCCGCGCTGGGCGATTGCGCACAAATTCCCGGCGCAGGAGCAATCCACCACGGTGGAGGCGATCGAGATCCAGATCGGGCGTACCGGTGCGGCGACGCCGGTGGCGCGACTGAAGCCGGTACATGTGGCCGGCGTGATCGTCACCAACGCGACCTTGCATAACGCCGACCAGATTGCGCGGCTGGATGTGCGCGTGGGCGATACGGTGATCGTGCGCCGTGCCGGCGATGTGATTCCGGAAGTGGCCGGCGTGGTCGCCGACCAGCGCCCGCCGGGCACGCAGGAATGGCGCATGCCCACCCAGTGCCCGGTGTGCGGGTCGGAGATCGTGCGCGAAGAAGGCCAGGCGGTATGGCGGTGCTCGGGCGAGTTGACCTGCCCGGCGCAGCGCAAGGAGGCGTTTCGGCATTTCGTGTCGCGGCGTGCGATGGATGTCGACGGTCTGGGCGAGAAATTCATCGAGGTGCTGGTCGATAGCGGGCTGGTGCAAGGTGTGGCCGATCTGTATCTGCTCAACGTCGATCAACTGCTGCAACTGCGCCTGATCAGCACCGCGGACAGTCCGCATGCGTTCTTGCGCGAGGCGCGCGAGCATCTGGCAACCGGTGCGTATGCGCAGCTCGAAACCACCGTGGCGCGCATCGGTGTAGATCTGGCTGGCGAACATGAGGCGCCGCAGACCTGGCAGGCCGATCTGCTGCGTGCAGGGCTGCCGAGCTTCGATTGGAACCGTCGCAAGATCGCCACCAAATGGGCCGAGAACCTGATCGAGGCGATCGAAACATCCCGCGACACCACGCTGGAGCGCTTTCTGTTCGCACTGGGCATCGAGCATGTGGGCGAGAGTACGGCCAAGGCCTTGGCGGCGTGGTTCGGCGATCTGGAGCTGATTCGCCATCTGCCGTGGCCACTGTTCAAGCGCGTGCCCGATATCGGTGGCGAAGTGGCGCGTTCGCTCGGGCACTTCCTCGATCAGCCGGGCAACCAGCAGGCCATCGACGATTTGCTGCAACGTGGCGTGCGCATCGGCGATGCACATCCGCCATCGCCCAAGCTGCGCGATGCCTTGAGTTTTGCCAGCGTGCTGGAAGACATGGACATTCCCAAGGTGACGCCGGTGCGCGCGCAGCAACTGGCGGCGGCGGTGCCGTCGTTCGATGCGCTGCGCACTGTCGGCAGCGACGCGTTATTGCAGGCCGGCGTGCCCGCACCAGTGGTCGCCGCGCTGCTGCAATGGCTGGATCGCCCGGAAAATGCGGCACTCGCCACATCGGCACAACAGGCGATGGAAACAGTGCTGGCGCGCCTGCCCGACGCCGAGGCCGTGCAGGCCGGCCCCTTGGACGGCCAGACGGTCGTGATCACCGGCACCTTGGCCGCCTTGACGCGCGATGCCGCCAAACAGCGGCTCGAAGCATTAGGCGCCAAGGTGGCCGGCAGCGTCTCCAAGAAAACCGCGTTCCTGGTGGCCGGCGAGGAGGCCGGCTCCAAGCTCGACAAGGCGCAATCGCTGGGTGTGGACATCTGGGACGAAGCGCGGCTGCTGGCCTTCCTGGGCGAGCACGGCCAACAGCCATGACGGCAGCGCAACTCGATCTGGCCGGGCTGCGTTTGCGCGCTCAGCTCAATGCCGCCATTCGCGCCTTTTTTGCCGAGCGCAGCGTGCTGGAAGTGGAAACTCCGGTGCTGTCGCAGGCCGGCAACACCGAGCCGAATATCGAAAGTTTCAGCACCCGCTTCAGCGGACATGTGGATGCTGGTACGCCGCTGCGCTGGCTGCGCACCTCGCCGGAATATCCGCTCAAACGCCTGCTCGCCGCCGGCCTGGGCGATTGTTACGAACTGGGGCGCGTGTTCCGCAACGGCGAAGCCGGCGGCCGGCACAATCCGGAATTCAGCATGCTCGAGTGGTATCGGGTGGGTTGGGACGACCGTAAGTTGGCGCAGGAAACCGTCGCACTGGTGCAGCGCGCGCTTGCCCTGGTGCAGCGCGAGGCGAGCGTGCAGGTGCTCACGTATCGCGAGCTGTTCATGCAACGCCTGGGCATCGACCCGTTGCTGGACCCGGTCGACACGCTGCGTGCAGCGCTGCATGACGTTGCCATCGATCCGCAGGGACTGACGCGCGACGATTGGCTGGACCTGCTGATGACCCATCGCATCCAGCCCGGCTTTGCCAGCCAGACGCTGACCGTGGTGCACGACTGGCCAGCCAGCCAATGCGCGCTGGCGCGCATCCGTCACGACAGCCCGCCGGTGGCCGAGCGCTTCGAGCTGTATCTGGGCGGCTATGAGGTGGCCAACGGCTACCACGAATTGAACGATGCCCCGGAGCAACGCGCGCGCTTCACCCGCGACAACGCGGTGCGTGCGGCGCGCGGCTTGCCGCAGCTGCCGCTGGATGAGCAACTGCTGACGGTGCTGTCGCAGCTGCCCGATTGCGCAGGCGTGGCGGTGGGGGTGGATCGGCTGTTGATGGCCTTGCGCGGCACTACGCAGATTGCCGACGTACTGGCCTTCGACTTCGCACGTGCCTGAGGTGTTGGCAGGGAATGGCGGTGCAGCAGGCACCAAGAGTAGCCAATGAATCTGCTGCTCTCATCGCCAAGCGGATGCAGCCGGTGCGCGATGCGGTGCGTACCGCCCGTGCCGCGCGTCACCCCGATTCTGAGCGCATTTCCCATGCCTGCTGACGACTACTCGTCAGGTTTTCTTGGCCGCTCTTGACCCCATGCGGGAGTGCGATTCCCGCGTCGCGCTAGGTCGCAGTGAACCTGCGCCGATGAACGTGCACGCCCATCTCGCGCCACCCATTCAATGCAGCCCATACCGCCTGCACCCGCCAGTGCAACGAGGACGATCGCATGGCGCTGCCATGGCGTTGTCATCGCCGCCGTATTGCTATCTTCACATCGATGATGCTCTCATCTTCACGTCCACGGGGGCGCGACGTCGATCGTTTCGGGTGAGGATTGTTGGCATGAAGTGGCTGATCAGCTTATGCGGTTTGTGGTGCCTGCCGCTGCTGATGCTCGTCGATGCGCGTGCCGCCGAGCGAGCCTCCGGCGTGGTGCGTTGCGAATCCAAGGACCTGGCCCGCGTGCATTGCGCGATGGATGTCGCCAGCGGCGTACAACTGGTACGCCAGCTCTCCGAAACCAGCTGTATCCGCGGCAGCGAGTGGGATGTGGACCGCGATGGGGTATGGGTAGAGCAGGGCTGTCGTGCCGAGTTCGCCACCACCGCGCCGGCGGCTGCATTGATGCGGCGCGTGGTGCGCTGCGACTCCAATGGCGGCAAGGTGGCATGCCCTGTAGTGCTGCGCGGCGCGCCGGTACGCCTGCTGCGTCAGCGCTCGATGTGGCCATGCAAGGAAGGCCGCACCTGGGGAACGCGCCGCAACGAAATCTGGGTGTCGCGCGGTTGCGACGGCGAGTTCGAAGTCGGTGCCGAAGATGGGTCCGGTTTCGTTGCGGTGCCGCGCATGGTGACCTGCGAGTCGAAGAAGAGCACCCGCCGCACCTGTGGGGTATCGGTGGAGCGCAAGGTGCGCCTGGGCCGGCAGATCTCCAGAACGCCGTGCGTGGAAGGCCAGACCTGGGGCTGGAGCCGCGATGGGGTATGGGTCAACGACGGTTGCCGCGCCGAATTCATCGTCGACTGAGCGGCTGACGAACCTGCTGCGTGGTCTATTGCTGGGTGAATAATCTTGGATTTCGCTGCAGAGGGCGGCTGATGTGCGGTTTGGCTGCAGGGCCCTTGCCCGCCCACCCTCGCGGGACACGCCGCAAGTACGTCCTTGTAGGCTCTTACGCGGCATCCATGCCGCGTAAGGTCCCGCGACGGTGAGCGGGCAAGGACCAGTGGAGATGGTCGGTGTGCACGGTTGCAAACAAGGCATGGTGTGTTGTTTGGATAACGCCGCGTTTGATCAGCTTCGCAGCGCATTGCGATCGACGGGCAGGCTTCAGCAAAGCAACCGGCAACTTTCCAACGCAATCAGCAAACCGTCCGGTGCGGTGTCCTCGCCGCTTGCGGGACCGCGTGGCGGCATGGATGCCGCCACCGAGCCTACAGGGACGTACCTGCGGCGTGTCCCGTGAGCGGCGAGGGCACCGTACCCTCGACCAACCAGGCTTTTGCGCTTGATGCACTGCCGCGCTAGGACGACGGGCTGAGCATCGCCGGTCACTGACTGGGCTACGCGCGCGCCTTACAATAGGGCGATGAACGACAGCGCCCATATTGATTACGCCCGCTACGACCACATCCGCCCCCTGCTGTGGACCGGCGATGCCCTGGAACTGCTCGACCAACGCAAGCTGCCTTTCGTGGTGGAGCATGTGCGCTGCGAGAGCAGCGATGCGGTAGCCGAGGCCATCCATTCGCTAGCCGTGCGTGGTGCGCCGGCGATCGGTATCGCGGCCGGCTGGGGCGTGGTGTTGGCTGCGCGCGACATCGCTGCCGACGATGGCAGTGCGGCCCTGCAGAAACTCGAACCGGCGCTGTTGCGGCTCAATGCGGCGCGTCCGACCGCGGTCAATCTTGCCTGGGCGTTGATGCGCATGCGCCGTGTGCTGGCCGCGGCCGGCGCCGACTGGCGCGAGGTGATCGCACGCGAGGCACAGGCCATCGCCGATGAGGATCTGGCTGCCAATCGCCACATGGGCGCGCTGGGTGCCGGGCTGATCGCCCCGGGCAGCAGCGTGCTCACTCACTGCAACACCGGCTCGCTGGCCACCGCCGGCTTCGGTACCGCGCTGGGCGTGATCCGCGCCGGCATGGCGCAGCAACGCATCGCCAAGGTGTTCGCCGGCGAAACCCGGCCGTGGCTGCAGGGCGCGCGCCTGACCGTGTGGGAGCTGCAACAGGATGGCATCGATGCCACCCTGATCGCCGATTCGGCCGCGGCGCATCTGATGAAATCCGGCCTGGTGCAATGGGTGATCGTCGGTGCGGACCGTATCTGCGCCAACGGCGACACCGCCAACAAGATCGGCACCTACCAGCTGGCCATTGCCGCACGCCACCACGGGGTCAGGTTCATGGTGGTGGCGCCGTCGTCGACGGTGGACATGGCCACCAGCGATGGCGATCAGATCGAGATCGAGCAGCGCGATCCAGGCGAGCTGTTCGGCGTGGGCGGGGTGCGGACGGTGGCCGAGGGCATCCATGCCTGGAACCCGGTGTTCGACGTTACTCCGGGCGCGCTGATCGATGCCATCGTCACCGAACGGGGGGTGATCGAGCAGCCCGATCCGGCGCGAATGCAGGCCGCCTTCGGGGCCTGAGCCGGACCGGCAGCAAGATTGCCGCCAACGCCCCGTCAAAATCCCTGCAAGTGCTTGTTTCTGGCCGTAAAGCGACGGTATCGGGAAGCGCCTTCGTGGTACAATCCGGGGCTTGAATCGATCGGCGGGAGCGTGGGGTCGGCAGCCTGTGACTAAGGCGCTCCCAACGCGGCTTTCCGGCTCGCCCGCCACCTCACTTACGGAACCCGAATGGCAGAAACCGCCAAGGAAATCATCCAGGTCAACCTGGAAGACGAGATGCGCAAGAGCTATCTCGATTACGCCATGAGCGTGATCGTTGGCCGCGCACTCCCCGATGCCCGTGATGGCCTCAAGCCTGTGCACCGCCGCGTGTTGTTCGCGATGCACGAGCTGGGCGCTCACAGCAACAAGGCCTATTTCAAGTCGGCACGTATCGTCGGCGACGTCATCGGTAAATACCATCCGCATGGCGACCAGTCGGTGTACGACACGTTGGTGCGCATGGCGCAACCGTTCTCGCTGCGCTACATGATGGTGGACGGCCAGGGTAACTTCGGTTCGGTCGACGGCGACTCCGCCGCGGCGATGCGTTACACCGAGTCGCGCATGTCGCGGCTGGCGCATGAGCTGATGGCCGATATCGACAAGGAAACCGTCGATTTCCAGCCCAATTACGATGAAAAGGAACTGGAACCGACGGTCATGCCGACCCGGTTCCCGAGCCTGCTGGTCAACGGTTCGGCCGGTATCGCGGTCGGCATGGCCACCAACATCCCGCCGCACAATCTGACCGAGGCGATCAACGCCTGCATTGCGTTGATCGATACGCCCGAGCTGGATGTCGAAGGCTTGATGGAGTACATCCCGGGCCCGGATTTCCCCACTGCCGGCATCATCAACGGCACCGCCGGCATTGCCGCGGGCTACCGCACCGGCCGTGGCCGCGTGCGCATCCGCGCCAAGGCCGATGTGGAAGTGGCCGACAATGGCCGCGAGGCGATTGTCGTCACCGAGATCCCGTACCAGGTCAACAAGGCGCGGTTGATCGAAAAGATCGCCGAGCTGGTCAAGGAAAAGAAGCTCGAAGGCATCAGCGAGCTGCGCGATGAGTCCGACAAGGACGGCATGCGCATCTACATCGAAATCAAGCGCGGCGAGTCGGCCGAGGTTGTGCTCAACAACCTGTACCAGCAGACCCAGATGGAGTCGGTGTTCGGCATCAACATGGTGGCGCTGATCGACGGCCGCCCGCAGTTGATGAACCTCAAGCAGATGCTGCAGGCGTTCATCCGCCACCGCCGCGAAGTGGTCACCCGCCGCACCATCTACGAACTGCGCAAGGCGCGTGCGCGTGCGCATGTACTGGAAGGCCTGACCGTTGCGTTGGCCAACATCGATGAAATGATCGAGTTGATCAAGACCTCGGCCAACCCGCAGGAAGCGCGCGAGCGCATGCTCGCCAAGACCTGGGAACCCGGTCTGGTCGGTGCGCTGCTGGGTGCCGCCGGTGCCGAAGCGTCCAAGCCGGAAGATCTGGCGCCGGGCGTGGGCCTGGCCAACGGCTTCTATCAACTCAGCGAAGTGCAGGCCTCGCAGATTTTGGAAATGCGTCTGCATCGCCTGACCGGGTTGGAACAGGAAAAGCTGACCGACGAGTACAAGCAGTTGCTCGAGGTCATCCAGGGCCTGATCCGCATCCTGGAAAACCCCGATGTGCTGCTGCAGGTGATCCGCGACGAGCTGATCAACATCCGCGAAGAGTACGGCGACGAGCGCCGCACCGAGATCCGTCACAGCGAAGAAGATCTGGATATTCTCGATCTGATCGCGCCGGAAGACGTTGTGGTGACCTTGTCGCACGCCGGTTATGCCAAGCGTCAGCCGGTGAGCGCGTATCGCGCGCAGCGGCGTGGCGGGCGTGGCCGTTCTGCCGCAGCGACCAAGGAAGAAGATTTCATCGATCAGCTGTGGCTGGTCAACACGCACGACACGTTGCTGACCTTCACCAGCAGCGGCAAGGTGTTCTGGCTGCCGGTGCATCAGTTGCCGGAAGCCGGCTCCAATGCGCGTGGCCGCCCGATCATCAACTGGATTCCGCTGGAATCCGGCGAGCGGGTGCAGGCGGTGTTGCCGGTGCGCGAATACGCCGACAACCGCTATGTGTTCTTCGCCACCCGCAACGGTACCGTCAAGAAGACCCCGCTCAGCGAATTCGCC
Organism: Xanthomonas sp. NCPPB 4467; assembly: GCF_041475665.2. Taxonomy (NCBI): domain Bacteria; kingdom Pseudomonadati; phylum Pseudomonadota; class Gammaproteobacteria; order Lysobacterales; family Lysobacteraceae; genus Xanthomonas; species Xanthomonas sp. NCPPB 4467. The sequence goes on from NZ_CM191260.1 coordinate 2,185,125, forward strand.
TTCCGTCTGGCGCGCGGCAAGATCGCGATCAATCTGGACGATGGCGACGCGCTGGTCGGCGTTGCGCTGACCGATGGCGATCGCGACGTATTGTTGTTCGCCTCCAACGGCAAGACCGTGCGCTTTGGCGAGTCCACCGTGCGTTCGATGGGCCGTACCGCCACCGGCGTGCGTGGTATCCGCATGCCCAAGGGCGAGGAAGTGGTCAGCCTGATCGTGTCCGACCCGGCGGGTGGGATCGAGACAGAGTCCGATGAAGAAGGTGCCGACGACGTCGTCGATAGCGCAGACGGCGCCGATGCGGCGGTGATCGACGTCGCCGAGAGCGACGATATGGCCTACATCCTCACCGCCACCGAGAAGGGCTACGGCAAGCGCACTCCGCTGTCCGAATACCCACGCAAGGGACGCGGCACGCAGGGCGTGATCGGTATCCAGACCAGCGAGCGCAACGGCAAGCTGGTGCGTGCGGTACTGCTGGGCGCCACCGACGAAGTGCTGCTGATCTCCGATGGCGGCACCCTGGTGCGCACACGCGGTTCGGAAATTTCGCGCGTGGGTCGCAACACGCAGGGTGTGACATTGATCCGTCTGTCCAAGGGCGAGAAGTTGCAGGCGGTCGAACGCCTGGACGCATCGCTGGATGAAGTGGACGACGTAGTGGAAGAGGCGAGCGCAACCGCCGAGTCCATCGCGCTGCCGCCGGCAACTGAAGAATGATCGGCTAGCGTCATCGCTGCAGTTGAACGAAAACGCCGGCAATGCCGGCGTTTTTTATTGCATTTTGTTTATTGCGCGCTCGTTTTATTGCAGGCGATGACATGTGCAACGCAGTGTTTAAGCGCCCCCACTGCGAAAAACGCGGTGCTTTCACCGGCGCAGGTCGAAGGTGATTGGCGGTGCGGCGGCGTTGCGTCGTCGCTGAGTCGAAGAGGAACAACTGATGACGAATGTGGATCGTCCTTCCGGTCGCGGCCATTGGGCGCTTGCGATATTGGGAGGCGTGATTGCCGTGCTGGGTGCGGTGTTGCTGGCCGGTGGCGTGTGGTTGGCCGCGCTGGATGGCTCCTGGTATTACGCACCAGCCGGTGCGGCGATGCTGATCGCTGGCGTGTTGCTGTTCCGTGGCCGCAACGCGGGTGCGGGGTGGTTTGCAGCCGTGGTGGCCGGCTCGCTGCTGTGGACGTGGTGGGAGTCGGGCAGCGATTACTGGCGTTGGGTGCCGCGCCTGGGCCTGATCGTGGGCCTGGCGTTCGTGCTCGCGCTGCTGTTGCCCAAGTTGCAACGACCGGTATCGCGCGCGGTGTCGCGCAGCGTGGCAGGCATATTGGCCGCAGTGTTTGTGGTCGCGTTCGTGCTGGCGTTCATTCCGCACGGCGTCACCGAGGCCGATGGCGCGCTGGCGCATGCCGCCGGGACGGCCGGTGGTCTGGTCAATCGCAGTGCACCGGCAGCATCTGCAACGACCGATGCGCAACCGGCCAACGCGCCCGCAGATGGCGATTGGGCGGCGTACGGGCGTAGCCAGGCAGGTCAGCGCTATTCGCCGCTGCAACAGATCAACCGCGACAACGTCGCACAGCTGCAGCAGGCCTGGGTTTTTCATACCGGCGATCTGCCGAGCAAGCGCTGGGGCGCGGAAACCACACCGTTGAAGGTGGGCGACAGCCTGTACCTGTGCACTGCGCGCAACCAGGTGATTGCGCTGGATGCGTCCAGCGGCAAGCAGCGTTGGCGCTACGACCCCAAGGTCAAGGACGAGGCGATTCCGTATACCGCCGCGTGTCGTGGCGTGTCGTATTACGAGGTGCCGGCGGCAGCCAACGCCGGCGCTGCCGAAGTGGCATCCAATGGCTCGGCGCTGTGCCGCACGCGGGTGATCGAAGGCACGCTGGATGGGCGCCTGATTGCGCTGGACGCACGCAGCGGTGAGCTGTGCCCGGACTTCGGCAGCAATGGGCAGGTCGATATCACGGCCGGCATGGGCGACACGCCGCCTGGCTATGTGTCGATCAATTCGCCGCCGGCGATCGTGCGCGGGGTGGTCGTCACCGGGCATCAGGTGCTGGATGGGCAGAAGCGTTACGAGCCGTCCGGTGTGATCGAAGGCTTCGATGCGGTGACCGGTAAATTGCGCTGGGCCTGGGACATGACGCATCCGGACTGGGATGGCGCACCGCCGCCGGGCCAGAATTGGACGCCTGGCACGCCCAATATGTGGACCACCGCCGCTGCGGACGAGCAATTAGGGTATGTGTACCTGCCGATGGGCAATTCCACTGCCGATTACTGGAGCAGCTCGCGCACGCCACAGGAGAATCGCTACGCCACCTCGCTGGTGGCGCTGGACGGCACCACCGGCAAGCCGGTGTGGAATTTCCAGACCACGCATATCGACGCGTGGGATTACGACCTGGGTTCGCAGCCGAGCCTGATCGACTTCCCCAAGGACGGCGTCAATGTGCCGGCAGTGTTGCTGCCGAGCAAGCAGGGCGAGTTGTATGTGCTGGATCGGCGCACCGGCAAGCCGCTGGTTGGCGTGGAAGAACGTGCGGTGCCCGGCGGTGGCGTGGAGCCGCAGATGCGCGCCAAGACCCAGCCGTTTTCGCTGTATCACACGTTGCGCAAGCCGGATCTGACCGAGCGCGATATGTGGGGCATGGCCCCGATCGACCAATTGGTGTGTCGTCTCCAGTTCCGCAAGGCCAGCTACAAGGGCATCTACACGCCACCGGAAGCCGATCGGCATTCGATCGAGTATCCCGGTTACAACGGCGGCTCGGATTGGGGCAGCGTGGCGGTGGATCCGCAGCACGGGGTGATCGTGGCCAATTACAACGACATGCCGAACTACAACCTGCTGGTACCGCGTGCCAAGGCCGACAAGCTGGGCTGGGCGCCGCGCGACCAGGTCCGCGGCGATGCAGGCGGCGCAGAAGGCGCGGGCGACCCGCAGGCCGGCACGCCGTATGCGATCAACGTCAATGCCGGCTGGCGGCTGCCGTTTACCAAGCTGTTGTGCAAGGAACCGCCGTATGGCGGCATCCGCGCCATCGACCTGGCCAGCGGCAAGACGCTGTGGGACCGGCCGTTCGGCAGTGCACGCGGCAATGGCCCGTTCGGCATCCGCTCCGGCCTGCCGATCGAGATCGGCACACCGAACAACGGTGGTTCTGTGGTGACGGCCGGTGGTTTGATCTTCATTGCGGCAGCCACCGACGACCTGATCCGCGCCATCGACCTGGCCACCGGCAAGGAACTCTGGCACGCCAAGTTGCCAGCCGGCGGGCAAGCCAACCCGATGGTGTATTCCTACGGCGGCCGCGAGTACCTGGTGATCATGGCCGGCGGCCACCACTTCATGGAAACCCCGGCCGGCGATGCGTTGATCGCCTACGCATTACCGCAGCATTAGTGCTGGAAGTGGAAACAAAAACGCGCCGATAACGGCGCGTTTTTTTATGTGCTAGCGAAGCGCAGTTTCAATGCTTTGAATGCATGCAGGCGAGTTGACCCAGCAGTTCCCCGATCACACGCTTTTGCGATTCCCGATTCCCGATTCCCGATTCCCGATTCCTGATTCCCGAATCATTGCTCCGCTGCCACCGCCACGGCCGCCTCATCGTCCTGCACCGCGTCCTGCACATCCTGCGCCAGCGTCGCCTTGACGATGATCGAGCGAATCGCGTCGGTGGCCTCCGACAGCGGCACATCGCTGCTCAAGCGCTGGAAGGTGTCGCGGCTGTTGTAGCCGGAGCCATCCTTCAGATAGTGCTCGTACATCGACAGCAGATCCTGGCAGGCGGTGATCAATGCCGCGATATTGCCGCGCACCAGCGCGTGGCCAACCTGATCGAAGCTGTGCAGGCAGTCGGCCAGCCAATGCAGATCGTAGCGCGCCGTGCTGGGCTCGGGCGCATTGTGACCGCGGCTATAGGCGCTGTAGCGACGCAGGCTGCGTGCGACGCGCGCGACATGGGCAAACAGCGTGCCGATCTCGTTGGCGATATCCAGACGCTGCACCATGACCATCGGAATCACTTGCTCGGGGACCTCTGGGCGCTGCTGTTCTACGGCGTTTTGTTCATGCTGCTCCAGCGACTGCTTGAGCACGGTGTAACTGCGCTGCAACGATTCCAGCTCCAGCGTGGTGGCCGCAGCGCGTGCCTTGAGCTGCGACAGCGCCGCCTGATAGCGCGCAAGACTGTCCTGGGTACTGGCGTGCTGCCCGTACTCGGCAGCGAGCTGGCGCCCACGCACGAACGCCAGCCCCGTGGCGATAAGCGCCCAGAGTGCGAAAGCAGGCACCAGGTAGATCAGGATGCCCATGAGGATTCCTCGAAACGTTGCATACCTTGTCGGCTTGGCAACGATGTTCTTGAGGGCAATCGTGGACAGACAACCGGCTCAGTGACCCAATAGCCACCATCTGGCCGCGTTGGTTGTCAGCGCTACCACCTGGCGGGCGGCTGTCAGGCAGATGTGGAGGGCGCAGCGCAACCGCAGTAGACGGGCGAGCTATGCCACTTCCGCGCACTGGCTGTGCCCGCCATCTGGGCACCCCGTCGTTTGCCAGCCGCTCTAAACGTAAACGCCTCCGGTCAGGAGGCGTACGTCGTAGGGCGGCAAACAGTGGGCAAGTGTCAGGGCTGCGTAGGCGTACCAGGCGACGCCTGTGTTGCCAGTGTCGTGGGAGGATTGGGCGGTAGCACCGGCGCCGACGCGGGGCGTAGCAGCAGGCGATTGCCCAGCCGGCGCAGCAGGGTGTTCCCGGGCATTTCGACCAGTCGATACATGGCCCACGCCGCAGCGATCGTGATCGCAATGATGGGTACCGCCAGGACCGGCCTCGGTGGCATGCCATCCATCACCGCCAGCGCGGCATAGATCATCGGAATGTTCAGCAGATACATCGAAAAGCTGCATTCGCCGCTGAGCATCATGAAGCGGTTGCCGAGCAGACGCTTGCTGAGGCCGGTATCGAAGGAGAACAGGAAGACAAAGATGCCGGAGAAGCCCGCCGTCTCAAGCGTGAGATAGAGCTCGCGTTTGGAGCCAAGATCCACATCGATCACACCGAGGATCACCAGCGATATCAGTCCGATGACCGCTGCCTGCAGGATCGCCAGCGTGGTCATGTTGCCACTGGCATTCACGCGGCTGCGTATCAGTCCAAACACCACGCCCGCCAGAAAATAATGAATTTTCGATCCGACAAACGTACCGGGCAGTTCCTCTCGGTAGGCGATAAGCACCATGATGGTGCCGAGCACCGCCACCATTAATGCAACATTGTTCTTGTTGTGGAAAGCACGCAACGAGAACCAGATGCCGACGAAGATCACGTAGAACTGAACTTCCGGCGGAATGCTCCATAGCGCGGAGACATTGCCTGAAAACAACAGGTGACGGAGCAGGTTGCTGTGGCTGATGGCATACACAAACTGCGGGTCGATCAGGTTGTAGATCAGGTACGAAGCCAGCACAACTGTGAGATAGGCTGGCGCAATGCGCGAGAACCTTGAAATCGCATAACGGGCCACCGAGCCGTAGTTGGCTTCTTTTTCGCCGTAAAGAAACGCCATCAAAAATCCGCTCAAGGTGAAGAACACCATGACGCCCATCTCACCGGGATAAAGGTGGGTGTCGGTGAAGAATTTTTCTTCAGCCAGATGTGCGTAGACCACCAGCAAGGCGGCAAGGCCGCGAATACCGGTCAACGAATCGATGCGCTGTTCCTGCTGCATGAGTGGGGGCTCTCAGTGTGATCCATGCGAAAAAACCGCGCGCCTGAACTGGCGCGATGTTGCTATGTGGTGCGAAGTTGCCACGGTCAGAGCACCCCCCAGCATCTGACCAGCTGCAAGCCTAGTCGATCGGCGCATTGCGCGTCATCGCTTCATTTCACCGCTGTAGCAATCGTGACAGAGGTCACCATGTGTATCGAGCTGAACAACGGCGACGCAGGCCGAGATTGGCGGTTGATCAGCAAATGCATAATCGCCTCGTGTGAGCCAGTGCGCTGCATCCACGACATGCAAGCTTTATCGCCCAGAGGCGCGAAGATTGCCGAACGTTGCCAGCTTGGCAGGCTATGGCGCATTGGAGACAGCAGCGGCGGTGCGCATGCAGCATGCAGGCTCAAGCGCTGCTGCCACCGTGTGGTGGCAGGCGCATTCGGTCGCTTACACGTGCATTCGTCCAATCAGCACGCGGCATTCGTTTTATCGCGCAACTTCAGATCAGAATCGCCGGCAAATCCAATCCTTTCTCGCGCGCACACTCGGTTGCGATCGCATACCCGGCATCGGCGTGGCGCATCACGCCGGTGGCGGGGTCGTTCCAGAGTACGTGTTCGATGCGCTTGTCGGCCGCTTCGCTGCCATCGCAGACGATGACCATGCCGGCGTGTTGCGAGAAGCCCATGCCGACGCCGCCGCCGTGGTGCAGCGAGACCCAGGTCGCGCCGCTGGCGGTATTGAGCAGGGCATTGAGCAACGGCCAGTCGGACACCGCATCGGAGCCGTCGGCCATCGCTTCGGTCTCGCGGTTCGGCGAGGCGACGCTGCCCGAATCCAGATGGTCGCGGCCGATCACCACCGGGGCTTTCAATTCACCGCTGCGCACCATCGCGTTGAAGGCCAGGCCAAGCCGGTGACGGTCGCCCAGGCCGACCCAGCAGATGCGCGCGGGCAGGCCCTGGAAGGCAATTTTTTCGGCGGCCATGTCCAGCCAGCGATGCAGATGCGCATCGTCGGGAATCAATTCCTTGACCTTGGCATCGGTCTTGGCGATGTCTTCCGGGTCGCCGCTGAGCGCCACCCAGCGGAACGGGCCGATGCCGCGACAGAACAGCGGGCGGATGTAGGCGGGCACGAAGCCGGGGAAGTCGAACGCGTCGGACACGCCTTGCTCAAGCGCCATCTGGCGCAGGTTATTGCCGTAGTCCACGGTGGGCACGCCGAGCGCGTGGAAGGTGAGCATGGCGCGGATATGGTTGGCCATCGCCTCGCGTGCGGCGGCGTCCACTTCCTTGGGCGCGCTGACGCGTTTTGCGTCCCACTCTTCCACGCTCCAGCCTTGCGGCAAATAGCCGTTGACCGGGTCGTGCGCGGAGGTTTGGTCGGTCAGCAGGTCAGGCTTGATCCCGCGTAGCAGCAGTTCGTCCAGCACGTCGGCGACATTGCCGAGCAGGCCGACCGACATCGGCTTCTTCGCCGTGCAGGATTCCTCGATCAGGCGTAGCGCTTCGTCCAGCGAGTCGGTCCAGGTGTCCAGATAGCCGGTGCGCAGGCGCATGTCGATGCTGGAACGGCGGCACTCCACCGCCAGGCACGAGGCGCCGGCCATCACCGCGGCCAGCGGCTGCGCGCCACCCATGCCGCCAAGGCCGCCGGTGAACAGCCACTTGCCGGCCAGGCTGCCGCCGTAATGCTGGCGGCCCATCTCCACGAAGGTTTCGTAGGTGCCTTGCACGATGCCTTGCGCGCCGATGTAGATCCAGCTGCCGGCGGTCATCTGGCCATACATCGCCAGACCCTTTTTATCGAGTTCGTTGAAGTGGTCCCAGGTGGCCCAGCGCGGCACCAGGTTGGAGTTGGCGATCAGCACGCGCGGTGCGTCGACATGGGTGCGGAACACGCCGACCGGCTTGCCCGATTGCACCAGCAAGGTTTGGTCGTCGTCCAGGCGGGTGAGTGCGGCCACGATCGCATCGAAGGATTCCCAGTCGCGCGCGGCGCGGCCGATGCCGCCATACACCACCAGTTCCTGCGGGCGCTCGGCTACATCCGGGTCCAGGTTATTCATCAACATGCGCAGCGGCGCTTCGGTGAGCCAGCTCTTGGCGGTGAGCGTGGTGCCGGTGGCGGCGCGGATGACGCGGGTTGCATCGTGACGGGTCATGCCGGGTTCCTTGCAATCAACGGTTGGCCGCGTGCGGCGCGGTGTCGGATAAGGGCGCAGTGGCGAACTGCAGGCAGGCCAGCAGCACATGCCGCAGCACTGCACGCAACGCGGCGGCGTGCACCGGCTGCCACGGCGTAGGCCAGTTGTCGGGGGTGATGGTGTCCGGCTCGCGCATGTAGCCGCGGCAGGCCAGTTCCATCTGCAGGGTGTGCACGCCCTGCTCGGGTTGCGCGTAGTGGCGGGTGATCCAGCCGCCCTTGAAGCGCCCGTTGCGCACGGTGCTGGAGCCGCTGCTGCGGCACAGCTGTTCCACCGCGTCGGCCAGGGCCGGATCGCAGCTGCGATCGTCGTTGCTGCCGATGTTGAACTGCGGCAACTCGCCGTCGAACAAGTGTGGAATAAAAGAGCGGATCGAGTGCGCGTCGTACACCACGATGGTTGCGTGTTGCTGACGCAGGCGCGCGATCTCCTCGGCGAGTGCCGCGTGATACGGGTCGAACCAGTGCGTGCGACGCAGATCGATCTGCGCCTGATCCGGCGCCTGCCCATCGGCATACAGCGGCTGATTGTCGAAGGTGGTCAGCGGACACAGGCCGGTGGTGTTCTGGCCCGGATACAGCGATGCGCCGCTCGGGTCGCGGTTGACGTCGATGACCGAGCGCGAGATGGCGGTGCGCACCGTCGTGGCACCCATCGCCTGTGCGAAGTCGTATACCTGGTGCACCCACCAATCGGCGTCGCGGCGTGCCAGCCACGGCGACATGAACTGGTCGGCCACCGTGTCGGGTAGCTCGGTGCCAGTGTGCGGAAAGCTGACAAGCAACGGCGCGTCGCCGCGATGTACTTCCAACCAATCGGGCAGGGTGTTCATCGCTGCGCTCCTTTCGCGCGCGTAGCAGCGAGCAAGCTATGCCAGCGATACGCATAAAGATCATTGTGCTGCTGGGTGCACGACGCAGCCGTCTCGCGTGCATATGCCGCGCTACCAGCCCATGCACCGCGCGGCGCCATGGCGCTGCGCAAGTCATGTGCAACCCGCCGCATCATGCGTCCTGCTCCACACCCGGCAGCGCGATCGCCACTGCGTTGGCCAAGGCGCCCGAGCGTACCAGCGCACTGGCTGCCAGCATGTCTGGGTGGAAATAGCGATCGTCCTGCAGCATGGGTACCTGCGCACGCAACAGCGCGCGTGCCGCTTCCAGCGCAGTGCTGGAGCGCAGCGGTGCATGGAAATCGCAGCCTTGCACCGCTGCCAACAACTCGATGCCGATGACGTGCGCGGCATTTTCTGCCATGGCCAGCAGACGTCGCGCGCCATGCGCCGCCATCGACACATGATCTTCCTGATTGGCCGAGGTCGGGATCGAATCGACGCTGGCCGGATACGCGCGCTGCTTGTTTTCCGACACCAACGCCGCCGCGGTGACCTGCGGAATCATGAAACCGGAATTCAGGCCCGGGCGCGGGGTGAGAAACGCCGGCAGACCAGACAACGCCGGGTCGACCAGCATCGCGGTACGACGTTCGCTGATCGAGCCGATTTCGCATACCGCCATCGCCAGCATGTCGGCAGCGAACGCCACCGGCTGGGCGTGGAAATTGCCGCCAGACAAGGCCTCGCCGGTATCGCTGAAGACCAACGGATTATCGGTGACGCCATTGGCTTCGATGTCCAGCGTGCGCGCGGCCTGCCGCATGATGTCCAGCGCCGCGCCCATCACCTGCGGTTGGCAACGCAGGCAATACGGATCCTGTATGCGCACATCGCCGAGGCGATGCGATTCGCGAATCGCCGAGTTGGCCATCAAGGCGCGTAAGGCAGTTGCAGTGGCGATCTGCCCCGGTTGCCCGCGTAAGGCATGGATGCGCGGGTCGAACGGCGTATCCGAGCCTTTTGCCGCTTCCACCGACAGCGCGCCGGTCACCAGGGCGGCCTGCAATACGGTTTCGATCTCGAACAAGCCGGCCAGCGCGCAGGCAGTGGAAAATTGCGTGCCATTGAGCAGCGCCAAGCCTTCCTTTGCGCCGAGCACGCGTGGCTGCAACTGCGCCTGCGCGAGCGCGTCCGCGGCTGGCAGGCGCTTGTCGCCGACGAAGGCTTCGCCAACGCCGATCATCACCGCGGCCAGATGCGACAGCGGTGCCAGATCGCCGGAGGCGCCGACCGATCCCTGGCACGGCACCACCGGCGTGATGCCCGCACGCAGCATCGCTTCCAGCAACGCCAGCGTGCCCGGTTGCACGCCGGAAGCGCCCTGGGCAAGGCTGGTGAGCTTGAGCGCCATCATCAGCCGCACCACCGGCACCGGCGTGGGCTCGCCGACGCCGGCCGCATGCGACAACACGATATTGCGCTGCAGGGTCTGCAGGTCTTCGCGCTCGATGCGCACGCTGGCCAGCTTGCCGAAGCCGGTGTTGACCCCATAGACCGGCTCTCCGCGCGCGACGATCGCCTCCACCGTCTGCGCGCTGCGCAGCACCGCGGCCGCACACGCAGCGTCCAGCGCCACATCGGCGCCGCGATACAGCGCACGCCACTGCGCCAGCGTTACCTGGCCGGGTTGCAACACAACAGAAGCACTCATGACAACTCCACGAACAATCAGGTCGAATGCCCGCGCCAGATGCGGGCATGAAGAGGGTTGAAGCCCATGCGATAGACCAGGTCGGCCGGCGCGTCGATGTCCCAGATCGCCAGGTCGCAGTCCATGCCGGCGCGCAGCCGGCCAAGTCGCGCACTGCGGCCCAGCGCACGCGCCGCTTCGCGGGTGAAACCGGCGATGCATTCGTCCACCGTCATCCGGAACAACGTGGCCGCCATGTTCATCGCCAGCAACGGGCTGGTCAGCGGTGAAGTACCCGGATTGCAATCGGTAGCCAGCGCCAGCGGCACACCGGCCGCCCGCAGCGCAGCGATCGGCGGCAGCTGGGTATCGCGGGTGAAATAGAACGCGCCGGGCAGCAACACCGCCACGGTGCTGGCAGCGGCCATCGCATCGACGCCGGCCTGGTCCAGATACTCGATGTGGTCGGCCGACAACGCGCCGTAGCGCGCGGCCAGTGCTGCGCCGTGCTGGTTGCTCAATTGCTCGGCATGGATCTTGACGCGCAAGCCCTGCGCCTGCGCGGCGATAAACACCTGTTCGGCCTGTGCGGGCGAGAACGCCAGGTGCTCGCAGAACACGTCGACCGCTTCGGCAAGCCCCTGCGATGCAATTGCCGGAATCATCTGCGTGCAGACCGCATCGATGTACTGCTGCGCATCGCTCCCCGGCGGGACCGCGTGCGCGCCGAGAAAGGTCGGCACGACTTCGACCCGCCGCAGCGTTGCGAGCTGCTGCGCCACGCGCAGTTGCTTGGTCTCGTCCTTCAGCGTGAGCCCGTAGCCGGATTTGATTTCCAGCGTGGTCACACCCTCGGCAAGCATGGCATCCAGACGCGGCAGGCTGGCGGCGAGCAACGCGGCATCGTCTGCGGCGCGGGTGGCGCGCACGGTGGCCATGATGCCGCCACCGGCCGCGGCGATCTGCGCATAGCTGGCGCCGCGCAGGCGTTGTTCGAATTCGTTGGCGCGATTACCCGCATACACCAGATGGGTGTGGCAATCGATCAGGCCCGGGCTGATCCAGCGCCGCTGGCAATCGTGAGTGCTATCGGCTTCAAGCGCGGGCGCCTGCGCCGCAGCGCCGGCATACACGATGCGGCCGTCCCGACAGGCGATCACGCCATCGTCCACGATGCCCAGGCCACCATCGCCGGCGTCCAGGGTCATCAGCTGCGCGTTGTGCCAGAGAACGTCGCAATGCATGGCGCAGGCTCGTGGTGTCTGATATGTATATACAATAGAGTCGTCAATCGAGGGTGTCCAGTGGCAGATCAACCGGTACAAGCGTTGTGGGCAGCGCGGGCGCTGTTGCCGAGTGGCTGGGCGGGCGGTGTGCGGATCACGCTCGAGCAGGGGCGTATCGCCACCGTGCAGACCGATGCGGCCGCCGCCGCCACCGATACGCGCGCCGAGGTGCTGGTGCCTGGCCTGGGCAACCTGCACAGCCATGCGTTTCAGCGCGGCATGGCCGGCCTGACCGAAGTGGGTGGACGCAGCGGCGACAGCTTCTGGAGCTGGCGCGAGCTGATGTACCGCTTCGTCGACCGGCTGGACCCGGACAGCCTGCAGGCAATCGCCGAGCAGGCGTATGTGGAAATGCTGGAGAGCGGCTTCACCCGCGTTGGCGAATTCCATTATCTGCACCACACCGTCAGCGGTGCCCCTTACGCGCATGCTGGTGAGATGTCCGACCGCATCGCCGCCGCCGCCGCCAGTACCGGGATCGGGCTGAGCTTGCTGCCGGTGTTCTACGCGCACTCGGATTTCGGCGGGGCCGCACCGAGCGCCGCGCAAAAGCGCCTGATCCACGACATCGATGGGTTTGCGCGCCTGCTCGAGGACTGCAGGCACAGTCTCAAGACATTGCCGGATGCCGTGCTCGGGCTGGCGCCGCACAGTTTGCGCGCGGTCACGCCGCAGCAACTGGCGGCGTTGGTGCCGCTCACCGATGGCCCGATCCACATCCATATCGCCGAGCAGCAGCGCGAAGTCGACGCCTGCCTGGCCTGGTCGGGCCAGCGTCCGGTGCAATGGTTGCTGGCCAACGCACCGGTAGCGGCGCGTTGGTGCCTGGTGCACGCCACGCATGTGGACGCTGCGGAGCTGCAGGCGATCGCCGACAGTGGCGCGGTGGTCGGGCTGTGCCCGATCACCGAGGCCAATCTGGGCGACGGGCTGTTCCCGATGCAGCCATTTGCCGCAGCCGGGGGGCGCTTTGGCGTGGGCTCGGATTCGAACGTGCTGATCGATGCGGCCGAAGAACTGCGCCTGCTCGAATACGGCCAACGGCTGCGCCTGCAGGCGCGCAACGTGCTGGCGCCTGCCGACGTTTCGAGCGGGCGCTGGTTGTACGAGCGGGCGGGCGAGGGTGCAGCGCAGGCGCTGGGTGTCGCGCAGCACGGGATCCGGGTCGGTGCTGCAGCCGATCTGGTGGAACTGGACGCCAGCCATCCGTCCTTGCTCGCACGCAGCGACGACGCGTTGCTGGACAGCTGGCTGTTCGCCGCACGCGCCACTACGGTGCGTCACGTCTGGCGCGGCGGGCGGCAGGTGGTGCACGATGGGCGGCATGTCGATCGTGCGCGCATCGCCACGCGTTTTGCCCACGTGTTGCGAACAATGCTGGGCAACTGAGCCGATGCGCGCACAATGCAGGTCTGACCGGAGACTGCAGCTTTGACCGCCCCCCCCATCGCCGCACCCGGCACCTTGCATCACCGTATCCGGCAGGATCTGGAGCAACGCATTCATAGCGGCGACTGGCCGCCCGGCCATCGCATCCCGCCCGAACACGAGTTGATGACGCAGTACGGTTGCTCGCGCATGACCGTCAACAAAGTGCTCGGCCTGCTCGCCGATGCCGGCATGATCGAGCGCCGCCGCCGCACCGGCTCGTTCGTGGCCCGGCCGCATCCGCATCTGGAGCAGGTGGCGCTTTCGATCCCGGATATCGAAGTGGAAATGACCACGCGCGGCCACCTCTACACGTTTTCGCTGTTATCGCGCCGGTTGCGCAACGTGCGCCAGCGCGTGCCGCAGGAGCGCACGTTGGGCAGCACCGGCAAGCTGTTGGCGCTCGATAGCGTGCATCTGGCCGACGGTAGCCCGTTTGCGCTGGAACAGCGCGTGATCGATGTAACCACCGTACCCGACGCGTTGGCGCAGACGTTCACCGACGTGGCGCCCGGGAGCTGGCTGTTGCGCAACGTGCCGTGGACGCGCGCCGAGCACCGCATCAGTGCGGTCAGCGTCGACGCAGCGCAAGCCAAGTGCCTGCAGGTCAACGAAGGTGCGGCGTGCCTGGTGATCGACCGCCACACCTGGCGCGGCGATCAACCGGTGACCTATGTGCGCCAACTGTTTCTGGGCGGCTCCTACGATCTGGTCGCGCGGTTTGCGCCCGGGATGCGTTGAGGGCCGGTGTTGGAACGTTTGGGTTGGACGTCGGTAACGGTGCTGTTGTTGATAGCGGCGTGATCGATAGCGACGTGTAGCAGGCATGGTCGCTCGCATCTGGTCAGCGGCTGCATTCACGCCGCAAATCGAATGCGAAATACCGCGCGTCGTCGGCCGGCAACGCGGTGTATCGCAACATCGTGCTTAGAGAAGACCGCGACTTCGATGGCTGCAGGCAGTCGGCTGGCCCATCTGCATCAGGCCATCGCCGCCTTGCCGCTTCGCGCGTACGAATGCTGTCTCGGCGGGATCGGGCGAATAAAGCATCGCGCCTTCAAAGGCTGCAGGTCATCAGCCGGCCCATCTGCGTCACGGCATCTTGTGCTTGTCGCTGATCGTGTTTACGACTGCACGAGTTTCCAGCTGATCGTGAACACGATTGCCGTCTCGACCAGTCGAGCCCACAGCAAACCGCCGTGTTCAATGGCGCGAGGCAATCCGCGCGTCGTCGCCCACCATCAGTCACACCCCATCAGTCAAACCCCATCAGTCAAACCCCATCAGATCGTGGTGCATTGCCGCCAGCGCACCGGCTCGTCCACACCCGGGCGGGGATTGAGCTGCACGCGCACCGTGCGCAGATAGGGGTAGCGCTCCAGCTCCTGGCAGATCAAGGGCCAGGCCACGCTGTCTTCCACAGTGCGATCCACCGCCAGCGTTGCCTGGGTGATCCAGATGCCGCGCACCAGGCCCGGCGTCTGCGCCAGGGTTTTGGACACTGCGTGACGATAGCCTTGCAGCGTCGCCTCATCCGGCTCTGCCGCAGTTGCCGGCGGTGGTGTGGCTGCCGTGGTCGACGCCGCAGCGGGCGCAGCCTGCGACGCGTTCCCTGGCGAGGTGGCCAACGATGGTGTGCGCGGTGCCGCAACAGCCGGTGTACGCGCAGCGGTCACGGTCTGCGCCGGGGCGGGCGGGCGCAGCGCCAGCACCGCGACCAGCGCCAGCGTGGCCAATGCGGCACCGGCGATGATGCTGTGGCGGATCGCCCGTCGCCGCGCCATGTTGACCACGTCGGTTTCCACATCGCCTGGCAGATACGGCTTGAGCAGCGGCCATAGCCGCGTGCCATCCAGGACTTCGATGGACTGCTTTTCTGCAGCGGCCAGGCCTTCGCGCTCCATGCGGCCCTCGGTCACCATCACGCCGCCGCCGGCACCGGCCAGCCGCGCCATTGCGCCCAGCTCATTGACTGCCGCCACGCCGATGCGATAGCCGCGGCCATGCTTGCAGGCCACCAGGCGGGTGCCGTGATCGGTCTGCATCATGAAGTCCGCGGTGGGCAGGCCGTCCTGCGGCAGCTGAAGCGGTTGCCAGCCGCGTTGGTCCTGCAGCACCCGAAGTACCACGGCGGAAAAATCGCGCCAGTGCATGGCCGCCAGGGCGCGGATGCCCGCATCGGTTTCGTTGGCGCGGCGTCGCACCAACCAGAAATAGACAGACACCGCCAGCCAGAGCAGCAGTGCAGCCAGGAGCGCCAAGATCCAGGAAGGCATAAGCATCAAGCGAAGGTATGGCGCGTATAACGAATCGGTACGCCTAGAAGAATCCTTCGCGCAGGTTTCGTCAATGGATCTCAGGCGGTGATGTCGCGAGCCGTGACCCAGACAACGAAAGACCCGCCAGTCCGAAGCCGTGAGGGGAGGGGAGCAAACGGACTTCGTGTTACAGGACTGGCGGGCCCGTCCCGATTGTCTGAAAAATAATGTTGCTTTGCAACATTGGACTGGATGGGGTGATTGATCAATCAAGAGCGTGCAAGCGTGTCTAACGTCGCCGAACTGACACTGCTCGCGCACCATCGTGTGCAATTGGGGCAGCCTGCTTTTAGGGCCCGTCAACGTCCGCCTGAAGGACGTCTCAGTGGTACTCATGGCCCACAGATGATCCGCTTCTGAAGGTCTGCACGGGCAACCCACGTGCAGACCCGATTGCTAACGGGAGATATCCGCCGCTGCGACGCATCGGATTTCGCTACCACCTGCGGCAGTGGGGCTTATTCCCCGTCGAACGCAGCGGGACTGCCGGTCCCAGACGTATTGCCTGTCGACGAGCCCGCACCGCCCGTGTCGCTGCTGGCGGCCTGCGCGGCCTGATTGGCGGTGCGGTTGGCCCGCTTGGTGGCGGCGGTGTTGGCCCGCACCTGTGCCTTCAGCGATTCGACCTCGCGACGCAGGTTTTCCAGTTCGTCCTGCTCGGGGATATTGAGCGTGCGCAGCACGCCTTTGACCCGGTCGTCGAACGCCTTGCCCAGCTTGTCCCAGCCGCGCACGGCAGTATCGCGCGCCTGCTCGAACTGGGTCTCCACTTCCTCGCGCAGCTCGTCCACGCTGTCGGCGGCCTTGCGCTGCCCGGTGCGCTCGTAGGCAGCGCCTTCGCGCACCAGCGAGTCGAACAACTTGCCGCCTTCGCTCTGCACGCGGCCCAGTGCGCCGAGTCCGGCTAGCCACACGGTCTGCGCCGACTCGCCAAGCCGCCGCGAAATCTGCTCTGCCTGGGCCTGGAAGCCCGACGCGGTGGTGTCGCGGTTACCGTTCTGATCGTATCCGGTCGTCATGCGATGCTCCTGTCGATTGCCAAAGTGACGTTGCGTTCACCCTAGTGCCGGCCCTGCATCGGGCAGGTGAAGCGGCGCCCGACCCGGCCTGGCCCCAAGCATCCGCCCATCGCGTGCGGGGCGGGTGACTTGGCGCTGAAGCAGCTGCAGCAACCGCGTCTGCTCAGGCGAGCTTTTCGGAGAGCAGGCGACGGATTTCCGATTCCACCATCGGCTGCACGGCCGACAGCAGGAAGCCAAGCTCGGCTGTGACATGTACCTGCTGCGGCAACAGCGCGATCGCGCCATCCACGCCGGCGCGGGAGATGCGCAAGGTATCGCCTTCCCAGTGCGAGGCGACACCGTAGCGATCGGTCAACTTGCGCGCCGCCTCGTCGATCGCCGCGCGGGCCTGTGCCGGCGGCAGGGAATGGTCGTGGCGGATATCGATGCTGGACATGAGCTGCCTGGGTAAGACGATAAGGAGTCGCGCATTGTGCGCATGCGCGCGTCCGGCTCCAAGTGCAGCCGTGGGCAGCGAGGCCGCATTGCGGCGAGCAGAGCGACCACGCGGCGATGCGCGGCAGGAGACGCGGCCTGTATTTCGACCGCGCACACAGGCTGTGAACACGCACGGCATCGACTGCGCGCGCTGCCGGCATTCACTCAAGAGCGCGAGGTTGTTGGCCGCGGGCGTGAGCAAACCTGCTAGTCTGCGGCGGGTGCGCGACCTGCAAGTTCATTTCACTCACCGGCAGCAGCCGGATCATTCCCTCAAGCCCGGCGTCCACCGGATCGTCCGTCATGCCTCCGGCAGCGTGCGTGTGGTGGCTGACGCCCAGGGGGCGCTGCTGTTGGCGCAGTTCTGCCTGGACCAACGTGGTCTTTGGCTGCAGGTGGCCAACGGCATCCGCGGCATCCACGTCAATGGGCGCCCCGTGCGCCGTATGGCATTGCTGCGCCCCGGCGATGCGATCTACGCCGATGGCGTGGAGATGCTGTTGCGCAGTGCGCCTTCAACCGCACCGGCCAACGATGCGCCACAAGACGATGCCGGCCTGAGCGAAGTCTGTCTGCTGTTACGCGGGCTGGGCGGCCGTCACCACGGGCGCAGCTTTACCCTCGACCGCTCGCGCCTGGTCGGCAGCGACCCGGCGTCGGACATCGTCATCGACGACCCTGCCTTTGCCGCGCAACACGCTCGCCTGGAGCGTCACGGCGACCGCGTGCTGATCCGCGATCTGGGGTCGGAAGAGGGCAGCTGGATCAACGGCGTGCAGGTGCGCGATGGCTGGCTGCAAGCCGGCGACCAAGTCGTGTTCGATGCCCGCCACCGCTTCGTGGTGGAAGTGCCGCGCATCCATCACGGCACCACCTGGGACATCCCCGATTCCGAACCGCCGCTGCCACCGCGTGCCATCAGCGAGCCGGCGCGCGCGCCGATGAAGGTGGCGCGTTGGCCGTGGCTGCTGCTCAGCGCGGTGTTGCTGGCGGCGGCGCTGAGCGCGTTGCTGTGGTTCGGCGCGCGCTGAGTTTTTTCCAGACCCGCCAGCCCAGCAGGGCTGCGAGGATGCCGGCATACAGCGCCGGCTCGCGGATATCGGACTTCACCAGCCACCAGAAGTGCAGCACGGCCAGCACACCGATCGGATAGATCAACTGATGCAGGCGGCCCCAGTTGCGTTTGAGTCGACGCATCCAGCCCTGGGTCGAGGTGATCGCCAGCGGCAGCAACAGCAGCCACGCCGCAAAGCCCACGGTGATGTAGGGGCGCTTGAGAATCTCTTCGAAGATCTGCGTCCAGAAGCCGCGCAGGTCCAGGCTCAGGTACACCGTCAGGTGCACGCTGGCGTAGAAAAAGGCGTATAGCCCCAGCATGCGGCGGAAGCGGATCAGCACGGCCTGGCCGGTGAGCTGGCGTAGCGGCGTGATCGCCAGCGTAATCAACAGAAAGCGCAGCGCCCACAACCCGGTGCGATGCTCGATCTCGGCCACCGGGTCGGCGCCCAGCGCATCGCTGCCGGTCTGCCACACCTGCCAGAACTGCCAGGCCAGCAAGGCGATCGGCGTCAGTGCGGCGGCATGCACCGCCACCTTGGCGGCAATCAGGGAAGCAGAGGTCTTGGCCATGCGATCTCGAAGAGGGAAGCGATGCCGCGCGGGCATGAAGCGCGCGCTGGCATGAAACGTAGGAGCGCACCGGGGCGCGATGGGCTTTCCTGATAATGCCCATCGCGCCCGGGTGCGCTCCTACGCGATGGATGTCACGCTGACGGTTGCCGCACTAGAACCACTTCTTCAGGTCCATACCCGCATACAGCGATGCCACCTGATCGGCATAGCCGTTGAACGGCTTGGTCGCGATACGTTCGGCAAACAGCTTGCTGGCGGTACCGGCGATGCGGCGCTCGGTCTTCTGGCTCCAGCGCGGATGGTCCACCGCCGGGTTGACGTTGGAAAAGAAGCCGTATTCCGACGGCTGCAGATCGTGCCAGGCGGTCTCGGGCATCTTTTCGACGAAGCGAATTTCCACGATCGACTTGATGCTCTTGAAGCCGTACTTCCACGGCACCACCAGACGCAATGGCGCGCCGTTCTGCTGTGGCAGCGGTTTGCCGTACAGGCCGGTGGCCAGCAAGGCCAGCGGATGCATCGCTTCATCGATGCGCAAGCCTTCGCGGTAAGGCCAGTCGATCGAGCGGTAGCGCACGCCCGGCATCTGCTGCGGGTCGGCCAGGGTGGTGAAGGAGACGTACTTGGCCTTGGAGGTCGGCGTGAAACGCTTGAGCACCTCGCCCAGCGGCACGCCGGTCCACGGGATCACCATCGACCAACCTTCCACGCAGCGCAGCCGGTAGATGCGCTCTTCCGGCGTGATGCCCTTGAGCAATTCGTCCAGCGACAGGCTGCCGGGCTTTTCGCATTCGCCGCTCACCTTCACCGACCACGGCGACAGCTTGAGCGTTTTGGCGGCCTTCGACGGATCGGTCTTGTCGGTGCCGAACTCATAGAAATTGTTGTAGCTGGTGACGTCTTCCAGCTTGGTCAATTCTTCGGTGGTGCGGAAGCCGCTACGCGCCTGCGCCGGCGTCACCACCGTCTTGGGCGGTGGCGGCGGGTCGGCCTCGGCGCACCCGGCAATGCCCAGTGCCGGGGTCAGCGCAAACAGCTGCAGCAGCCGGCGCCGGTCGCGGTAGACGGACTCATCGGTGATCTCGCTGGACGGCAGTTTGAAAGCATCGCGAAACGACATGGCAGGCTCCGGCAGTGGCTGCAGCGTGAGAGTAGCCCACCGGGGTGAAAGTTCGTCCCGTGGCTGTCACCACGTTACGTGATGCTCAGTCAAAAGGATGCAGCTGCAACTTTTTTGCCCGCTGCCAAGCCCGATGCGCTGCGGCATACTAGAAGGCTAGCTCGACAAGGTGTGCCATGACACGCGCGTTCAATTTCAGTGCCGGCCCTGCAACATTGCCGGAATCGGTCCTGCGGCAGGCGCAGGCGGAGATGGTCGAGTGGAATGGCGTTGGCGCCTCGATCGTGGAAATCAGCCACCGCAGCGCCGATTTCATGGCCGTCGCGGCCGCGGCCGAAGCCGATCTGCGCAGTTTGTTGTCGATTCCCGACGACTACGCGGTGCTGTTTACCGCCGGTGGCGCCACCACCATCCAGGCGCTGTTGCCGCTGAATTTTGCCGCGCCCGGGCAGGCTGCCGATTATGTGATCACCGGGCACTGGGGCAAGACCGCAATCAAGCAGGCGGCGCCGTACGTGGATGCGCGCATTGCCGCAGACGCACAGGCAGATGGGTTTATCGACATCACGCCGGTGGCCAGCTGGACCTTGTCGCCGCACTCGGCCTACGTGCACATCACCGCCAACGAGACCATTCACGGCGTCGAATTTCGTGACACGCCGGATGTCGGCACCTTGCCGCTGTTCGCCGATTTCAGCTCGTCGATTGCGTCCGAGCCGCTGGACATTTCGCGCTATGGGTTGATCTACGCCGGTGCGCAAAAGAATCTGGGCCCGGTCGGCATTTCGGTGCTGATCGTGCGTCGCGATCTGCTGGAGCGCGCCGGTCAACCGCGTGCGGACATCTTCAACTATGCCTCGCATGCCGCGCGCGATTCGATGCTCAACACCCCGCCGACCTGGAACTGGTACCTGCTCGGGCTCACCGTGAAGTGGATGCTCGAACAGGGCGGGGTGGAAGAGTTCGCGCGTCGCAACGCCGAGAAAGCCGCGTTGGTGTACGGCGTCATCGATGGTTCGGGCGGCTTCTACCGCAACCTGATCAAGCCGGCCGTGCGCTCGCGTATGAATATTCCGTTCTTTCTGCCGAACGAGCAGCTGGACGCATTGTTCGTCAGCGAATCCAAGGCCGCCGGCCTGTTGGCACTGAAGGGCCATAAAGCCGTCGGCGGCATCCGCGCCTCGCTTTACAACGCCATGCCGGTGGCTGGCGCGCAAGCGCTGGTCGCCTTCATGCACGACTTTCAGCAGCGTCACGGCTGAGTCCCATCTTCGACCGCGGCGCAGGCCGCGCAGGCGCTTGCGCCGTTTCTCAAGGAATGCCCAGCGATGGCTCCCAAGTCCACTAAACCCACTGCTGCCAAGAGCAGCAAGACCAAAACAGCGAGCACGTCTGCGGACACATCGTCGGCCAAACAGGTGGCCAAGCCCGCAACCACGCCGGGCAAGGCCATCGGCAAGCCTGCCGCCGCCGCACCGGTGCTGGCCGATGTGCGCGCCAAGATCGACGAGATCGACCGCAACATCCAGGCCTTGATCGCCGAGCGCGCCAACTTTGCCCATCAGGTCGGCAAGGCCAAGGGCAAGCTCGCCGCAGCGGTGGATTACTATCGCCCCGAGCGTGAAGCGCAGGTGCTGCGCATGGTGGTGGACCGCAACGAAGGCCCGCTCAGCGATGAAGTGCTGGTGCACGTGTATCGCGAAATCATGTCGGCCTGCCTGGCCCAGCAGGAGCCGTTGAAGATCGGTTACCTCGGTCCGGAGGGCACTTTCAGCCAGCAGGCCGTGCTCAAACATTTCGGTCGCTCGGCGGTTGGCCTGCCGATGGGGACCATTGAAGAAGTGTTCCAGGAAGTGGAAGCCGGCAACGCCGATTTCGGTGTGGTGCCGGTGGAGAATTCGGGGCAGGGCACCATCCAGGTCACGCTGGATATGTTCCTGACCTCCAACCTGAAAATCTGCGGCGAAGTCGAGCTGCGCGTGCATCAGTATCTGCTGTCGCGCAACGGCCGGCTGGAAGATATCGAGCGCATCTATGCGCATTCGCAATCCTTCGCACAGACTGCCGGCTGGCTGCGCTCGCACCTGCCCAAGGTGGAAAAGATTGCGGTGTCCAGCAATGCCGAAGGCGCGCGGCGCGCACGCAATGCCGAAGATGCTGCAGCCATCGGCGGCGAGAGTGCGGCGCATGTGTATGGCTTGAAGAAAGTCATCATGAAGTCGATCGAAGACGACGACGACAACACCACGCGTTTTTTGGTGATTGGCCGGCAGATCTTCCCGTCGTCCGGCCACGACCGCACCTCGGTGCTGGTGTTCATCCACGACAAGCCGGGCGCGCTGTTCGATGTGCTCAGCCCGTTCGCACGGCACGGCATCAGCATGAACCGTATCGAGTCGCGGCCCTCGCACCAGGCCAAGTGGGAGTACGGGTTTTTCATCGACCTGGTCGGCCATGTGGAAGACGAGGCGATGAAGCAGGCATTGGCCGAACTGGAAGCGCATTCGGCACAGATCAAGGTGCTGGGCTCGTATCCTGTCGCGATTCCCTAAGCGCTCGATCACCCGCCCAACTGGCGCGCCGCCGCTCTGGCGATGACGGCGCTGCCATCTCTTACCAAGCGCATCGCCTGCATGGCGGCGGCGCAGCAATCGGATCATTCGCATGAGCAGCAGCACGCAACACTGGATCGCGCAGCAGGGCAGCGCATTGCGCGGTACGTTGACCATTCCCGGCGACAAGTCGGTGTCGCATCGTGCGGTGATGTTTGCCGCGCTGGCCGATGGCATTTCGCAGATCGACGGGTTTCTTGAAGGCGAAGACACGCGCTCCACCGCAGCCATTTTCGCCACGCTGGGCGTGCGGATCGACACGCCGTCTGCATCGCAGCGCATTGTGCATGGCGTCGGCGTGGATGGCTTGCAGCCACCCACCGAGGCGTTGGATTGCGGCAACGCCGGCACCGGCATGCGTCTGCTCGCCGGCCTGTTGGCCGCGCAGCGTTTCGATAGCGTGCTGGTCGGCGATGCGTCCTTGTCCAAGCGGCCGATGCGGCGCGTGACCGGCCCGTTGGCGCAGATGGGCGCAAAGATCCAGACCCAGGACGACGGCACGCCGCCCTTGCATGTGCACGGCGGTCAGGCACTGCACGGCATCGAGTTTGTGTCGCCGGTCGCTAGTGCGCAGGTCAAGTCGGCGGTGCTGCTGGCGGGTCTGTACGCGCAAGGCGAGACCTCGGTGACCGAGCCGCACCCCACGCGCGATTACACCGAACGCATGTTGTCTGCGTTCGGTGTGGAGATCGCGTTCTCGCCGGGCACCGCGCGCCTGCGTGGCGGCCAGCGCTTGCGTGCGACCGACATTGCAGTGCCTGCGGACTTTTCGTCGGCAGCATTTTTCATCGTGGCTGCCAGCATCATTCCCGATTCGGAAGTCGTGCTGCGCGCAGTGGGCTTGAACCCGCGTCGCACCGGGCTGCTGGCTGCGCTGCGCTTGATGGGCGCGGACATCAGCGAAGAAAACCATGCCGAACACGGCGGCGAACCGGTGGCCGATCTACGCGTGCGCTATGCGCCGTTACACGGTGCGCAGATCCCCGAAGCGCTGGTGCCGGACATGATCGACGAGTTCCCGGCCTTGTTCGTCGCCGCTGCGGCTGCAAACGGCAAGACCGTCGTTACCGGCGCGGCCGAATTGCGGGTCAAGGAATCGGATCGCCTGGCCGCCATGGCCACCGGCCTGCGCGCGCTCGGCGTGCAGGTCGATGAAACCCCGGATGGCGCCACGATTCACGGCGGTACGATTGGCAGTGGCGTGATCGAAAGCCACGGAGATCATCGTATTGCGATGGCGTTTGCCATTGCTGCTCAACGTTCGACCGGCACCGTGCAGGTGAACGACATCGCCAACGTCGCCACGTCGTTCCCGGGCTTCGACACTCTGGCGCAGGGCGCTGGTTTTGGGCTCAGCGCTCTGGGCTGAACTCGACCGGCACCTGCACGCTGCTGACCACCGCATGGCCGTCGCGCGTGGCCGGTTCGAAGCGCCACTGGCGCAGGCTCTCGGTCACCGCTGCGTCCAGACGCGGGTCGTTGCTACCGCTGCGGTCGACGATGGTCACCGCACGAACCTGACCTTGCATGTCCAGCTGCAGACGTGCGGTGCGGCTGCCCTGAATCCCGGCACGTTCCACCTCGGCCGGGTAGCTGGGCATCGTATTGCCCGGTAATGGCTTGGCATCCACGCTGCTGATCGCCGCGCGTACCGGCTGATGCGCAATCATGGTCATCGCGCGCGGGCCATCCGCGCTGGGCAGAATCTGCCGGCTCGCAGCTGGCGCGGGGCGGGTGTCGGTGGCGAGCGACTCGTCGCTGTGCCTGGCCCACCACCAGGCCGGGATCACCACCAACAAGGGCAGCAGCGTTGCCCAAAGCCATGGCGAGGCGCTGTCATCCTGCGTGTTCTGTCCCCGCCCGGACGCCGCAGGGGCGGAGCGCGACAGCGACGGCGTGTGGTGTGAAGAGGGATTGGAGATGAAGGACATGGCCGGCCTCCGGGCGCATCTTTGGGATGACGCAACCAGTCTGGTCGGCGCTGCCTGAGGCGCAGCTAAGGCGAACGCCCGAGCTGCTGTTACTGGGCCGCAGTCGTTCAGTTTGGTGATGTTTTGACGGCGCTACGGCACTGCCGCTCGTCGTCCAGACAGCGCCACCCAATCCCTTGCAAAACAACCAATTGCATGTGTTCGCCACGGTGTGTGGCGTCTGCTGGTCCGGCGCCCGGCTTGGCTGCGCTTACTGCGCGGGCTTGAACTCGAAGGGAATATCCAGGCTGCCGGCCACCGGCTGGCCGTTTTGTTGGGCCGGGTGAAAACGCCAATGGCGTACCGCTTCCATCGCGGCGCGGTCCAGATCGCGCGAGCCGCTGCGCTGGACCAGGGTCACGCCGCCCGGATTGCCGGTGGCATCGACATCCACGCGCACGACCACGTCGCCGGCATCGCCACGTCGCAGCGCTGCCGATGGATAACGCGGCGGTGGCATCTGGCCTTGCATGGGCACCGGGCGGTTGCCGCCTGCCACCGGCGCGTTGGAGGGCGCTGCAGTACCGGGTGCAGCGGGCGCGGCGTTTTCCGGCAACGGCGCCGGCGCGGGTGGGGCCGCTGGTGCGGTCTCCACCAGGGTTGGCGTTTCTTCGGGCGGCTTGGCCTGCGGCATGTCGCTGGCGCCGTCCTGGGCAGGCAGCGGCGCCGGCAGCGGTTGAATGGTGTCGTCGGCGGCCGGCGCGCCAGCCGTCGGCTGTGTCGGAGAGGCCTTGTAAAAATCGTCCTTGCGGCCGGTGGCCCACACCAGCAGGAACAGCAGCAGGCCGGCACCGAAGGCGATACCGGCAATTTTCAGAGTGTGGCGGGGCAGACGCAGGACGATCTGACGATCGGATGCAGGGCGGGGCGCGGGCATAGGGCTCACCTGAAGGATCGCGGTAATTCTGGCATAGCCCCGGTGAATCGATCGCAGCAGGTGGCGGAACAGGCGATAATCTGGTGCTCCCTACCGACACACAGACTTCCGATGCTAGATCCGGCCCTGCTTCGCCAACATCCCGCCGACCTTGCCGAGCGCCTGCGCAGCACGCGCAGTTTCTCCCTGGACACTGCGGAACTGGAGTCGCTGGAGAGCGAGCGCAAGCGGATCCAGGTGCGCACGCAGGAATTGCAGAGCATGCGCAATTCCAAGTCCAAGGCGATCGGGCAGGCCAAGGCCAAGGGCGAAGATGTGGCCGCGCTGATGGCCGAGGTGGCCGGCTTCGGCGATGAGCTCAAGGCCTCGGAAGAAGCGCTGGATGCGATCCGCGCCAAGCTGGAAATCATTGCGCTGGGCCTGCCCAATCTGCCGGCCGACGATGTGCCGCTGGGCAAGGACGAGAGCGAGAATGTCGAGCAGTCGCGCTGGGGCACGCCGCGCAGTTTCGATTTCGCGGTCAAGGACCATGTGGAACTCGGCGCGCCACACGGCTGGCTGGATGGCGAAACCGCCGCCAAGTTGTCGGGCGCACGTTTCACCGTGCTACGCGGGCCGATCGCGCGCCTGCATCGTGCGCTGGCGCAGTTCATGCTCGATCTGCATGTGGGCGCGCACGGCTACGAAGAAACCAATGTGCCGCTGCTGGTCAATGCCGAGTCGATGCGCGGCACCGGGCAGTTGCCGAAGTTCGAAGACGATCTGTTCCAGACCGAAGTGGGCGAATCGCGCCGCTATCTGATCCCCACCTCCGAAGTGCCGCTCACCAATATCGTGCGCGACGACATCGTCGATGCCGAGCGGCTGCCGCTGCGCATGACCGCCCATTCGATGTGCTTCCGTGCCGAAGCCGGCAGCGGCGGGCGCGATACACGCGGCATGATCCGCCAGCACCAGTTCGAAAAAGTGGAGCTGGTCACCGCCTGCGCGCCGGAAGATAGCGATGCCGAGCATCAGCGCATGACGCGCTGCGCTGAGGTGGTGCTGGAACAACTCGGGCTGCCGTACCGCAAGGTGCTGCTGTGTACCGGCGACATGGGTTTTGCTGCGATCAAGACCTACGACCTGGAAGTGTGGCTGCCGTCGCAGGACACCTACCGCGAGATTTCGTCCTGCTCCAATTGCGGCGATTTCCAGGCCCGGCGCATGCAGGCGCGCTGGCGCAACCCGGCCAGCGGCAAGCCGGAGCTGATGCACACGCTCAACGGCTCCGGCACTGCGGTGGGCCGCGCGATGATCGCGGTGATGGAGAACTACCAGAACGCCGATGGCTCGATCGACGTGCCGCAGGTGCTACGCCCGTACATGGGCGGGCTGGAACGCATCGGCTGAAAGCGGCTGCATCGGGCTTGTCGCGGTCGGCGTCGGCTGAAGAACATACGTCCGTGTCGCATGGTTCTGGACGCCAGTGCTGTGCTCGCAGGCGGAGTCTGGTCTTTGATCACGCCGTGCGGGTAGCGCGTGACGTTGCCGCCACAGACACTAAAAAACGCACAAAAGAACGGGATCATCGCTGGTCCCGTTCTTTTGTGCAGGCCTCACTGTCCCCACCAGCAGTCCACACCGGCTATTGCGCACAAGGCGCGCCGCGTGCGGGGGGCATGACGCGGCCGTGGTGTGCAACAACGCCTGCCATCACCGCGCAGTAGCAGGACGACACCCTGCGCGGCGTGCCGTGCTGGAAGCGATGTCACGTAGAACTCCACGGTTTATCGGAAATCGGCTGTTACCAATCCCCAATCCCGACTCCCTAATCTCAGCCGCACAAAGCCTGCGCGCTCAGGCTGCCGCTTCCGCCGGCTGCTGCAACTCGGCCAGCGCCTGCGCCAGCGCATTGCTGCGATGCTCTGGCGAATACGCCACGCCTTCGGCGCGCACGAAGGTGATGTCGTCGATGCCCAGAAAGCCGAACAACTGGCGCAGATACGGCTCCTGAAAATCGTTGGTCGGGTCGGCATAGATGCCGCCGCGCGCGCTGGCGATGATGATGCGCTTGCCGCCGGCCAGTCCTTCCGGCCCGTTAGCGGTGTAGCGGAAGGTGCGCCCGGCAACCGCAATGCGGTCGATCCACGCCTTGAGCGTGGAGGGGATCGCGAAGTTGTACATCGGCGCGCCGATCACGATGACGTCGGCGTCCAGAAATTGCTGCATCGCCTGTTCGGCCGCCGCCGCTTCGGTTGCGTCGGCCTGCGCCAGCGA
Source organism: Xanthomonas sp. NCPPB 4467 (assembly GCF_041475665.2). Lineage (NCBI taxonomy): Bacteria > Pseudomonadati > Pseudomonadota > Gammaproteobacteria > Lysobacterales > Lysobacteraceae > Xanthomonas > Xanthomonas sp. NCPPB 4467. The sequence continues at coordinate 2,212,598 of NZ_CM191260.1, forward strand.
GCGCCCGGTCAGGTGCGGAAGCGGCTCCTGGTCCAGGTCGCGATAGGTCACCTGCAGCTGCGGGTGCAGCAGGCGCTGCTGGGCGACGGCGGCGGCACTGAGTTCGCGGCTGATGGAGTTGGCGCCCAGGGCGCTGGAATCGAGATGGAGCAGCTTCATGGCGAAGACCTATGGCAAGCGGCAACGCCGCGGAGGGGCGCAGATTAGGTCGTTGCTCTGTTGGGATAAAGGTGGTTAAATATCACTTATCGTTCTATCCATGGATACCTGAGCCATGCACGACCTGAATGACCTGTACTACTTTGCGATGGTGGTGGACCACGGCGGCTTCGCTGCTGCCGAGCGTGCGCTGGGGATTCCCAAGTCGCGCCTGAGCCGCCGTATCAGCCAACTCGAAACCGACCTGGGCGTGCGCTTGCTGCAACGCTCTACGCGGCGCTTCGCCGTCACTGACGTCGGTACCAGCGTGCACCGACACGCCCAGACCATGCTCGCCGAGGCCCAGGCCGCGCGCGAGGTGGTGGATCGTCTCAGTGCGGAGCCTCGCGGTCTTGTACGTGTGAGCGTTCCTGTCTCGCTCGCGCAAATTCAATTGCCCAAGCTGCTACCCGAATTTCTGGCCAAGTACCCCAAGGTGCGGCTGCAGCTCAACATCAGCAACCGCCGCGTCGACGTCATCAACGAGGGTTACGACATCGCGCTACGCGTGCGTTCGCGCCTGGACGACGACGGCAGCCTGGTGATGCGCAGCTTCGGCCAGGTGCAGGAATTGCTGGTCGCCAGCCCTAAGTATCTGGACCGCGCCGGCCGCCCGAAAGACCCGAGCGAGCTGGCCAACCACACCACGATGAGCACCAGCGAAGACGAAGCGCATCAGCGCTGGGAACTGCACGGCCCCAACGGCGAAATGCGCCGCGTGGACCTGCAGCCGCGGCTGGCCGGTTTCGATTTCCCGCTGCTGCAATCGATGGCGCGCGACGGCTTCGGCATCACCATGCTGCCGGAAACCGTCTGCGCCGAAGCGGTGCGCAGTGGCGAACTGGAAGTGGTGCTGCCGCACTGGTCGTTGCCACAGGGCATCTGCCATGCCGTGTTCGCCTCGCGTCGCGGCCTGCTGCCGGCGGTGCGGGTGTTCATCGACTTCCTGGCCGAACACCTGCCGCAGGAAATCGAACGCTCGCGCCTGGACTGCGGCGGCAATTGCGCCGAACTGGCCGAAAAGCTCAAGCGTGCAGCAGGCACTGCCAGCGCACCGCGTCTGGTGGCTGAAGCGGGCTGAGCGACGCACCGCTGATTGCGTCGGTGCTCCTCACTGGCGAGTCGGTACCTTTCGCTGCGTAGCGGTAGCTCACTGGTTGACGCGCCCCCGGCAAGCCGGGCGCGTAAGGCTAGCGATGCCGCTTAGCAAAGCACGCCCGGGCATGCGAGAATGCGCGCCCGGGAGCGATCCCGGGATTGGCAGAATCGCACTCGATGACCGTGCGGCCCTGTCGGGCGCCACCCGCGCAATGCGGATCGCCGACGTGACAACCGATACTTTCGGCGATCACGCGCAGCAGCATCGGAGAGATGGCCGAGCGGTTTAAGGCACCGGTCTTGAAAACCGGCGAAGGGTCAAACCTTCCGTGGGTTCGAATCCCACTCTCTCCGCCAGTCACCCTTAAATCATTGATTTAAATCATTAATTTTTTAGGTGGTTTGATTGGAGGCAGGAAGCATGCAGAGGAAACACTCGCATGCGCATCCCTCATCATTTGAGCCGGTCGTCCACCGGCCGCTGGTCGTTCGTCCAACGTGTGCCCGTCGATTTGCAAACCGTGATGGGCTGCCGGCTTATCAAACGCACCCTGCAAACGAAGGACTTGGCGCAGGCGCATGTGCGTGCGGTGGTGCCTGGGGCGGGCTATGCTCGACTCTTCGCACAGTTGAAGGATCAACGCGTGGCCAAGCTCAGCAAGTCTGATGCCGACCTGCTCATTGCTCGACTGACGAGCGCCGAGAACCTCCAGGAACTAACGCTCAACCGCACGCGCCAACCGGATGGGGCAGTGACTGAGCAGTGGCAAATTGACAGTCCAAAGGATCTGAAGCTCTATCGCCTAATGATGGAGCTGGAAGCGATGGATGCCGAGAATGCACGGTCGCGTCCTTCGCCAGTCTTGGCTCAATCCATTCCGATGCCGGCACCTCGCGGATCAATCGCAGCGACGGCAGCGCCCGCCATTGAGACGATGACGCTCGGCAAGGCCCGGGACGCGTTCCTGGCGACGCTCAAGCCTTCCTCGCTGCCCAAGACCTACACGATTAAGAAGACGGCTATCGAGGCGTTGGTGGCGTTCCTGGGGCCGACGATGAAGGTTCATGCCATTGTCGACTCCCCGTAAACTTGATCCATCCATAACTACAGGTCTCCGGGCACACTAGCCACCGAGGAGACCAACGATGCGCAAGAGCAAGTTCACAGAAAGCCAGATTGTCGCCACGCTGAAGCAGGTTGAGGGCGGCCGCCAGGTCAAGGATGTGTGCCGCGAGCTGGGTATTTCCGACGCGACGTACTACGTCTGGAAGTCCAAGTACGGTGGCATGGAGGTAGCTGATGTGCAGCGCCTTCGCGACCTGGAGACCGAGCACAGCAAGCTCAAACGCATGTACGCCGAGCTTGCGATGGAAAACCATGCACTCAAGGATGTCATCGCAAAAAAGCTGTAGACCCGGCGCATAAACGCCCGCTTCTTGCCTGGCTCGTCGAGCAACATGGCTGGAGCGAGCGCCGGGCCTGTGCGGTCGTTGGCGTGGCTCGCTCGACGGCGCGCTATCGGCGTCGTCCTGATCGCGACGAGGAGGTCATTGCACTGTTGTCCGAATTGGCCGAGCGTTTTCCCGAGCGTGGTTTTGGAAAACTTTTTCAGATCATCCGTCGTCGCGGACATGTGTGGAATCACAAGAGGGTCTGGCGCGTGTATTGCCTGATGAAGCTTAATCAGCGTCGTCGCAGCAGGCGTCGGGTCCCGACGCGTCATCCACAACCGCTGGCATGCGGAGAGCGACCCAATGCTGGATGGTCAATCGACTTCATGTCCGATGCGCTGTGGGATGGTCGGCGTTTCCGCACGTTCAATGTCATTGACGACTTCAGTCGGGAAGCCTTGGCGATCGAAGTGGACTTGAATCTTCCAGCGGCCCGCGTCATCCGCACGTTGGAACGCATCGCAGCCTGGCGCGGCTATCCCGCTAAGCTTCGCTTGGACAATGGCCCGGAGTTTGTCGCATTAGCCTTGGCCGAGTGGGCCGAGTGCAAAGGCATCGCATTGGATTTCATCGAGCCGGGACGGCCGATGCAAAACGGTTTCATCGAACGCTTCAACGGCAGCTACCGGCGCGGCGTGCTGGATATGCATCTCTTCCGCACGCTGAGCGAGGTCCGCGAACAGACCGAACACTGGCTGGCCGACTACAACCAACAGATACCGCACGACAGCCTGGGCGGGCTAACGCCCGCCGAGTTCCGTGATCAACATCAACCGCAGACCTCTAGTTTTGGCTGGCACTGAATTGCGGGGAGTCGACAGCTCGGCCTTGGCTAAGCCGGGTTTCAATTTCGCAGGGCGACAGGGACGCCCGCCTCAGAGCTTCCTGACAGTCCAAGGGGTGTGAGACCTATAGGCTACGGAACGCCTGCGGCGCAGTCTGACTTTGCCGGACGCGGGACCGATGGTTGCTCACCTCGCGGGACGCTTGAGCAGCGTCTTGCCGGCACAAATAGCCTTCGTAGTGGAGATCGAGTCCGCACATGCCAGCGGCATAGCTTTATCCGGATTTAGCCAGGGCAAGGCGGTGTGCAAAGCTGTCACCTACTTCAGCTTTCGCCTTCAGAGGGGCGCAGCCATGTGTTTCAACCGATGCGACAGCGCTGCCGATACTTGAGTTCATGGACCGAGCCGAGTTGCGCATCCACCTCAATCAACTAGACGCAGCGGTGCCAGCGTTGCGCGCGTCGAGTCCTGACCGCCGCCACTTTTGGAGAGCCTTTATAGTCATGGCCGCCGCCATCGAGAGCAAGGCAGCGACGAGCGAGGACGCGCAGTTCGTCGGCCGCCGGGCCTAGGAAATCTTGTCTTGGCATGGGCTAACAGACGCGGACGGCGAGGGCTGAGGTCAGGCGGTTGTTAGGCCGCGCTTACTGAGCCTGTGCTCGACACATAACACGCAGCCATCCAGTGCTTGGCGTAGTCATACGCAGCGCTTCGATCAGGGAAAGCAACACTGGGGACTGGGTAGCGGTGAAGCGTGATGCCGCCGGGCCTGGAAATTAGTAGCTCTGGTAGAAACTTCCCGTCAGACGGGGTGATGTGTGCTGTGAGCAGGTAATCGCCCACGTGCCGAGTTGCGGTAACGCTCAATAGTGATCCTTCTTGATGGTGCTATGCGCCTCTGGTTGCATGACACATCGTCAGACAAACAACTGCCAGGGCCAGCCCTTGGCAAGACGCCATCATGGAGAGAAAGGGCTTGAGACACTGTCGGCGAAATGTGCGCTTGACTGTAGGTATTTTCCTGGCCCAGTTTGAATCGCCGAGGTTGCTGTCTAGCTCAGGTGTCGCATCAGCCACTCGGAACTCATCGTTGAAAAGCCTGACCACGCGGCGTCCTTCTTTGCCAGCTTGGCCACCAGAAGGCGATCTTCCTTATCAAGGTGTAGCTTCAATGCATCGCGTATGGTGCTGGCGTTTCCCAGATGGCCGATGAGCCAAGTCGAACCCACATCGTTAGACCAAGGATGGCCAATTTCTTTGATCTTTGAGAAGAACCCTGTGTAGTCCTTGTCGCTACTCTTGCACTCGAAACTCACCATGTAGATCGGCACGCACAACTTCTTTTGCTCAGTTTGCGCATTATGCCTGGGCAAGCTCGTTCTCAGGTCGACCTCTTATTACTCTAAAGGCCGATTAGGGCGGATATCTCCTGATTGGGCGCGCAGGGTGCATGAGTGTGCAGGACCGGGGCGTTTGCAGACAGGCGCCTGATTTCGCATGGGGACGCAACCTCTTCGCTTCCGCGCAGCGATGGGCATCACAGGAAAGTATCCTGGCGTTCGAGGGGCCTATGCAGTCCCGCCGAATCCGTCAGGTAGATCTCTATGTTCAATGTGAACCGCTTACTTCGCTCTCGTCCGCGAACTGACACCACCGAGCGCAGGCCTGCCGAAGACACGACGCCACGCGAACCGTCCGGCGCGGTGGATGGCTTGCTCAGCCCTCTGCGTGCGCGGCCGCGACGTCGGGAAAACACGTCAGCGACCGACGCATTGCCGCCTAGAAGTCCAGGGCGTTTTCTACGCTCACCTCTGCGTTCGTCGATGCAACCAGTTTCGCTAGCTGGCGCGTCTTCTGCATCACCGCGCAGCATAGAGCACGACATCGAAGATTGGCTCGCACGCAGCCTGCCGATGGCAGAGCGGGTCCCTAGCGGCTACAACCTGCACAACGGCGAGAGGGATATGTCGCGGGAGGTTCTGCAAGGCGTGGCAGACGCAATCCGCCGTGCAGCCGCCCGCCAAAGCACCAGGCTCGCACTCAACTACGGCCTTCCTGCTACGACGCTACCTGATGCAATCGGCCGACTTGAAGCACTGCAGGAACTGTTGCTGATCAATACCGGGCTTCAGTCGCTGCCAGACAGCCTGGGGCAGCTCCGCCAGCTTCGCCACCTGCAGGTGGCCGCCACCCCAGGTTTGAAAAGGCTGCCAACGTCTTTGACGAGCTTGCCCAACCTGGAGACCCTTCAGTTGACGGCGATACCGTTGGAGGAGTTGCCGAGCGACTTAGGGCGCATGCAAAGCCTGCGCAGCCTCACGCTGGGTGGCGGACGCTATGAGCGCTTGCCGGCCAGCATCATCCAATTGAGCCAGTTGACCCAATTGAGCGTGTCGTACTCGTCGCATTTCCGGGAGTTGCCTGAAAACATCGGCAACATGCAGGGACTCACGTCACTGGAAGTGGTATCGAACTCCAAGCTGGAGCAACTGCCAGGCAGCTTCACCCGGCTGCACCGGTTGGAAGAACTCAACCTGTCCTCCAACGGCCGGCTGGCGCAATTGCCCGAGGACATCGGTCAAATGAGCAACCTGAGGAAACTGTCGCTGAAAGACTGCTCCGCACTCCGGCATCTGCCCGACAGCGTGGGGGAACTTTCCCAGCTGCAACTCCTGGACCTTCGCGGCACGGGTCTGCAAACCCTCCAGCCATCCCTTGCGCGGCTTCCCGCCAACTGCGAAATCAAGGTGCCGGATCATTTGCGCCGCCAATTGGCCCAAATCCGCAACCCGCAGCCGGTGCAGCACGCGGCGCAGCCGCTCGCTGGCAGAACGCGACCACCGGCGATGCCTGCGGTAGAGCAGGCCGGGGCATCGTGGAACCGCGGGCCCGAGTTCACGCGTATGTTGAGGGGCATCGATGCCGACCTGGGAGAGCGTTTTGATAAGTGGATGCAGGGTCTGGCACAAAACGCCATGATCTTCCACAGTCCCATCACGCCGGCCGACATGCGCCTGCTGGACCAAGTGGTGGCCGAGGCCATCACGTCTCCCGAATTCCGAAGCAGCTTCGGCGAGTTTTTGAGCGAGCACACCGTCAAGACCCTGAACATGGATGGCATGACCCAGGTAGGCGGTGGCGGGCCGCCCGTGCGGGGTGATGTTAAAACCGCTTTTTCGGAAATGCTGAAGCACAAGCTCATGCACACGCGAAACCGGGAGGCGGCACTGAGCATGCTGCAGGAGGCGATACGAAATCCTGATCTAGGTCTGTCGAGGAACAGGCTGCTCCATAGCATGAACGAACTCACGGGACGTCCGCAGATGTGGCCGCCGCTGCGGGCCTACATTTCCATGCACGATGTGGAGGGAAAGGCTGCGCAAGAAGCCGCCACCACTTGGGCCATGGCTCACTTCGACGAAGCGCAGGAGGGTGTCATCGGGGAAGCAGAAGCCAAGCGGGAGTCCGAACAGGCGCAGGCCAACGCGAACAGCTTCATCGGACTGCGGGCACGTGCGCTGTTAAAAGAATGGCGCATCCGTTAGAGCCCCGGCTTGCTGTGCCGACGGCTGTGGCGTCATTTGCAATGATGTGCTTTGGTTGGGGCGTAGGAAGCAGAGCTGATGCGTGGGTTAGCTGACTTGCTATCGTGCTCAGAGAAGCGTTACTTCCGGCAGAGTCATCCAGCGAAAGTCGATAGCTAACCATTGTTCGGAAAGACGCACACCCAATCAATTTAGAGCAGATCACGTTGGCTAGCGGCCGCCCTGAAACTTGAAGCTGAAACGTGCGGTCGATGACATGGCGGTGTGCCCGCTGATGAGCACTGGTGTGGCGTCCACCAGCGTCAACATACCATCGGCGACAGACACCGGGATACCCAGCGTTAGATCGACCTGCTTAGACCAGCCGCCGCCCATCACGGTCGTCCTGACGATCAACCGGCCTGCCACGACGCATTGAACGTCGGCCGCGGGCAACGGCTGTCCTCAATGACGTGATCGGGGCGCACCTTGGGCCCGTCGACCGCCGCAATCTCGCCCAGACGCACGGGGCTTCGATGGGCAGGCTAGTGACGGGGCCAGTCGCTGCGCACCCGACAAGTGAGACGACCAAAAGCATTGCAAGCACCAGGCTGCGCAAGTGGCGGAAACGCTTCATGGCGGCAGTCATGCTCTTGTGTTGTGAAGATAGAAGCTGATGTTCTCGGCGAGCTGCGCATAGGCCTCGATCGCGTCAATGTGATGGAGCATCACTTCACCGTGGTGCTTGCGCGCGAGCGCCAGCATCGCGGTCTCAAACTCCAAGGCTTCAGCGGGCAGGCCAACCACCTCGAAGGCGGCAGCCAGTGCTAGATGAAAGCGCTGCTCGTCAAGCGGGTGAAAGGTATGCCACGTTTCCACGCGCATCCAAGGGTCCAGGGCCGCTTTCAGTCGTTCATTTCCCATGGCTCGGTGCCAGTCCAAAGATGCCTCGAGTGTCCCACAGCTAGGCGGCATTTCGTTGATATACATGCCTCAGCTACTGAGCCCGAAATGCGTTGAGCATGAGTGCTTTTCGTGGGTCCGACGTCCCCCCAATTTTGAGTAGCACCTCAGTTTGGAGTCCAATTCCCTATCCCGAGGAGATTGGATGTGAAGAAGCGTTTTTCCGAAGAGCAGATCATTGGCTTCCTGCGCGAGGCTGAAGCGGGCGTGGCCATCAAGGACCTTTGCCGGCGGCATGGCTTCAGCGAGGCCTCCTATTACCTGTGGCGCAGCAAGTTCGGCGGGATGAGCGTGCCCGATGCCAAGCGGCTCAAGGACCTTGAGGCCGAGAACACGCGACTGAAGAAGTTGCTGGCCGAGCAGTTGTTCGAGAACGACCTGATCAAGGATGCGTTGCGAAAAAAGTGGTGAGCGCACCGGCGCGTCGTGCGCTGGTGTGCGAGTGGATCGGGCGTGGTGCCAGCGAGCGTCGTGCCTTGGCGGCGATCGGCATGAGCGCCAGCGCGCTGCGCTATTGCCCACGCCAAGACCGCAACGGCGAACTGCGCGAGCGCATTCTTGCGTTGGCGCATCGCCATCGCCGCTACGGTGCGGGGATGATCTATCTCAAGCTGCGACAGGAAGGACGCCTGGTGAACTACAAGCGCGTGGAGCGGTTGTATCGCGAGCAGCAGCTACAAGTCCGTCGCCGCAAGCGGAAAAAAGTACCGGTGGGCGAGCGTCAGCCGTTATTGCGGCCATCCCAGGCCAATCAAGTGTGGTCGATGGACTTCGTCTTCGACCGCACCGCCGAAGGCCGGGCGATCAAGTGTCTGGTGATCGTGGACGACGCGACACACGAAGCAGTGACCATCGAGGTGGAGCGTTCAATCTCGGGCCATGGTGTGACGCGTGTGCTGGACCGGCTGGCAGAGAGTCGCGGCCTGCCGCAGGTGATCCGCACCGACAACGGCAAGGAGTTTTGCGGTAAGGCCATGGCCGTCTGGGCGCATGCCCGTGGCGTGCAGTTGCGGCTCATCCAGCCAGGCAAACCGAACCAGAACGCCTACGTCGAATCCTTCAACGGCCGGCTACGCGACGAATGCCTCAACGAACACTGGTTCCCAACACTGCTGCATGCGCGCACCGAGATCGAACGCTGGCGACGCGAATACAACGAGGACCGACCCAAGAAAGCAATTGGCGGCATGACGCCGTCCGCTTATGCCCAACATCTGGCAAACACCGATATCATCAACCCCGGACTCTAAACCCGATCGCTACTCAGGGCGGGGGGACGTCGGGGCGTGCCCAGCGTCTCTTCCACTTGGCCGAGCAGGCGTGGGAACAGTTCAGTGGCGACCATCCCCGTCCCAATGGCGAATGGTCCTCTGAAGAATGGGAAAAGCGGCGGGGGCGACGCTTGGCTGTTCTCGAAAAGCGCGCAGACGAACTGGCGGCAGCCCAGGCAGCCATGTCAGAGCAGCAGTGGAACGACGACGAGAACGAGATAGAGACCCGTGCGGCTCAACTGGAGCAGTGGAGTGGGGAGGTTCTTGCGAATCCTGAGCTCGAAATTGCTAGCCGGTTTGTTGAGTCGGTCAAGGTCGCTCCTGCCTCGCCTAAGCCCTCTTCGATGCCGATGCCAGCGCCGCGACCAAGAAGCCGGCGCCCGCGGCCCTGATGAATGTCAAAGCCCCGCTGATGCGGGGCTTTTTTCTCTTGGCCCTCAGTGCCGGGACCGAGGACGAGGGCGCAGATCTATGTGCTCGATTCCAGTGGACTCCTTGGGGCGGGGAGGCGCGTCCTTGTTTTTCTTTCGCGCTTCACGCCACTCCTCGATTGAAGCGGGCATGGTCGGCACAACGCTGCGATCAACGGCCGCTCGTTTGACGAGGATGGGTTGAGGCGGTGCCATCGCTGACGCCTGGGTTTGACTGGCTGGCCCTGGTCCGCCGAGCCTCAGCAGCTCTGCCGCCAAATCGAGCGCGTATTGAATGTCCTCTACTTCGTGAGGGGGAAGGCGCGTGGTGCGCTGCTGAAGGAGGTGGCCGAGCAGGCGACTGGCGACCTGGATCTGCGTTTGGTGATGCATGGGTGCTCCTGTGTTGGGTAAGCACACATACAAGCAGTTGGCGCTTCGTGCGCAAGAGCTCGCTTGGCGATTTACCTCACAAATTCAACGAGTTGAATCGCTGGAATTTGATGGTAGGTATTGCCTTGGAGCTATCGGCAGGTAGCCTGACTAACAGAGCACTGCCCTGCATCGCCTCGCTGGCAATGCATGGTGTTGGGCGGATATGATCGAGGAAACACTGAAAGGAAACCTGCCAAGCAGGCTTTCTGCAACGGTGAGAAGGGCTTAGGTCGGAGGTGATCCGATCCCACTCTCTCTGCCAGTCACTCGCCGATAATGCGGCGAATGACGCTACAGCCGCCGATGCGCTGCAGGCGGTGTCGCCTTAACGTCGACGATCTGGTTAGGCTCGATGGACTGCCTTGGTCGAGCGCTCAACCATTCATGAAATATCCGAGAATCGCTTGGTGCAGCCAGCGCGGGGTGGCCCAGATCATGACTGTTGTGGCCTTGTTAGAGATGCCGGGAACGACACTGATGCGGCCGCGATCGAGTGCGCGTATTCCCGCACGGACGACCGGGGCCGGCTTCATCATCAGCAGCTTCAGGCCTAGCGTAATTTTTTGATTTGCCGCCTGCGCAAAGCCGGTGTCCGACATGCCGGGGCAGAGCGAGGTGACGGTGACACCGTCGCGTTTGAACTCGCGGTGCAGTGCATCGCCCAGGCGCAAGACATAGGCTTTTGCCGCGCCGTAGATAGCCATATTCACAACGCCGAAATGCGACAACAGGCTGGCGACAAGCAGGATCTTTCCATGGCCGCGCTTGCGCATGTCCGCGCCGAACAGGTGGGTCATGACGGTCAGGCTTGTGATATCCAGCTGCACCATGTCCAGCGCGCTGTGTATCGGGGTATCGAGGAAGGCGCCTTGCAGGCCATGCCCCGCATTATTGATCAAGATCTCCACTGCGATGCCGCGTTCGTGAAGATTGCGGTGCAAGGCGGTGACGGCATCGATATTGGAGAGGTCGACTCGCTCGACGATGACGTCGACGCCGAACTCTTGCCGCAACGTATTCGCCAACGCGTCCAGCCGGTCCAGCCGACGTGCGACGAGGATCAGTGGATGGCCTTTGGCGGCGTATTGCCTGGCGAACTCTTCGCCAAATCCACTGGATGCGCCGGTAATGAGAACCCAGGTGTTGCGATCGCTATGCATGGTCGTGCCTTGTGCAGAAGGGCGGAGGTGGCCGACAACCTGGCTTTCAGGCAAGATTGGAGACTGGTGGTCTGTAATTTAGAAGACCGATGGTCCTTTATCAAGCGAAATCGACGATCTGTTATGAATTCCTTCACGTCCTACGCCCGTGCACGCTCGCCCCAGCAGAAAGAAGAGCGCCGCCGACACCTGCTGGCGACTGCCCGCGCGATGCTGACCGATAGTCCGGCTGCGCTGGATCTGGGCATCAACGAATTGGCGCGGCACGCGCAGATGACCAAGTCCAACGTGTACCGCTACTTCGAAAGCAGCGAGGCGGTGTTGATGGACGTGTTGGTCGAGGAATTTGCGGCTTGGCAGCATGAACTTGGCGCGGCGCTTGCGCGCACCGGGAAAAACGGGTCGACGATCGAACACATCGCCCGCGCGTTTGCCTCCACGCTCTGCGCCCGGCCATTGCTATGCCGGTTGATCAGCATCATGCCCTCGATTCTTGAGCGCAACGTGTCGTCCGAGCGCATGGTCGAGTTCAAGGGCAAGTTGTTGACGATCCGGCAGCAGGCTGCTGCGGCCTTTCATAGCCTTTGCCCCGCGCTGACGACGCCGGCATTTGAACAGGTGATCAAGCATGCGCTGCCGCTGATCATCGGGCTATGGCCACTGAGTAATCCTGTTGGTGTCGCAGCGCAGGTCATCGCGTTGCATGAGTTTAAAAATCTGCGCTACAGCTTCGAAGACGATCTGGAACACGCATTGCTGGCGTTGATGCGCGGCATAGCGAGCGGGTAAATGCTGCTCAAGATAGCGCTGCGCGGTGCTGTGACTTGACCTGTGCGCGTCACCGTGTGTGGGCACAGGAGACGGTAGTGCTGTCGTGCCACCATCAAGGTCCGTCGCTGCAATACGCGACAAGACAGCGGTCGCCAGCGCCGATGCACTTGCTCCACGGTGTGCGGGGGATGCAACCGAAATGGTCCGGACAATCGGTCATTCCACCAAACGGTGTGAGACATTTGTTGCGCTGTTGAACGCACATGACATTCAGGCGCCGGTGGACGTGCGACGCGCTCCAGGATCGTGTTGCTACCCGTGGTTTGTCAGCAACACGATCGCTCAGGCGCTTACATCACCGCAGCCTTGACCTTGAACACCTCCACAGCGCGGATCAGCTGCGCGGAGTGGTCTTCCAGCGCACGCGCGGCGGTGCTGGCGGCTTCGACCAGGCGCACGTTCTGCTGGGTGGTTTCGTCCATCTGGGCGATGGTGTGATTGACCTGTTCGATGCCGCCGGCCTGTTCCTGCGAGGCGGCGGAGATGTGGCCCATGATGTCGGTGACGTGCTGCACGCTGGTGACGACTTCGCCCATGGTGGTGCCGGCCTTGTGCACCAAGGCCGAGCCATCGGCTACGCGCTGTACCGAGTCGTCGATCAGGCGCTTGATTTCCTTGGCGGCATCGGATGAGCGGTGCGAGAGGGTACGTACCTCCGAGGCGACGACGGCAAAGCCGCGGCCTTGCTCGCCTGCGCGTGCGGCTTCGACGGCAGCATTGAGCGCAAGAATATTGGTCTGGAAGGCGATGCCGTCGATGACCGAGATGATGTCGGCGATGCGCCTGGACGAGGCTTCGATACCGGACATGGTGTCGATCACCTGGCCGACCACATCGCGTCCTTCCGAGGCGATAGTGGCGGCACCGCGTGCGAGCTGGTTGGCGCGGCCGGCGTGCTCGGCGTTCTGCTTGACGGTGGAGGTCAGCTCTTCCATCGAGGCTGCGGTTTCTTCGAGATTGGCAGCCTGTTGTTCGCTGCGGCGTGCCAGTTCCTGATTGCCGCTGGCGATGTCTTCGGCGGCAAAACCAATACTGTTGGAGGTTGTTTGGATCTGGCTGACGATGTCGGTGAGGCGATGCACGGTACTGTTGGCATCGTCGCGCATGGCGGCGAACACGCCGTGGAAGTTGCCCGACATGCGCACGGTCAGGTCGCCGCCGGCGATGGCGCGTAGCAGCTGCGAGAACTTGGCCAGGTTGCTGTCGGCGGTGGCCATCATGGTGTTGAGGTTTTCCACCATCAGGCGGAAGTCGTGCTCGAACTTTTCCGATTGGCCCCGCAGCGCGAAGTCGCCCGCGCAGGCGGCCTGGGTCAGTGCGTGGATCTGTGCGTTGATGGCGCGCAGGTTCTGCTTGACCTGCTGCATGGTGGTGGTAATGGCGGCTTTTTCGCCGGGGTAGTGTTCGATTTCCGGGGCGAGGTCGCCGATTGCATAGCGTCCCATGACCTCGGTCATGCGCAACTGGGTCTGTACGTGTGCGTGCACCAGCGCGTTGGTGTCCTGCACCATGTGCGCGTATTCGCCAGGAAACTGCTGTGCGTCGGTGCGATAGCTGATCTGGCCGGCGTCGTGACGCGCTGCCATGGTGCGCTGCGCGGAGATGACATCGCGCAGGCGGCGTTGCATCTGCTGCATGGCGCGCAGGAGCTGGCCGGATTCGTCCTTGCCTGCGTTGGTGTCGGGTGTACCGAGATCGCCTGCGCTGATGCGTTCGGCCAGTTGCAGCGACAGACGCAAGGGCAGCACGACGCTGCGCGTGAGCAGCAAGGCAATCGTTGCACCCAGCAGTAGCGCAATCACGGTGGAGATCACCATCAGCATGGCAAAGCCACGTGCGGTGGCGACGGCCTGCTTGGCGGCTTGGCGGTTTTTCTGTTCTTGCAGATCGATGAAGGCATTGATGCTGGCCAGCCAATCGATGAAGGCCGGGCGCGCGTCCTGCAGCAGGCGTTGCTCGGCATGCGAGCGGTCCGATGCGTCGCGGAGCGCGCGCACCTGTGCAATCGAGGGCAGGGTGCGCTGCTCGATGGATTTGATCTGCTGCAGAATCGTTTTTTCGCGCGCGTCGCTCGAGGTGGCGATCATGGTGTCGAGCGGCTGCGCGGAGCGGGCATAGTCGGCGGCGAGTTTATCGATCAATTCCTCCGCAGCGTGGCGGTCGGCCGGCGCGTCCATCAGCACGACATCGCGCAAGGCGATTGCGCGGTCATGCACGCTGCCGCGGAAGTTGATCGCATACCGTTGCTTGACGCTGTTGACTTCATTGATCGCAGTCAATTGCCGGTCGATGCTGCGTACGCGCTGGATGCCCACAACAGTGAGGATCACCATCAGGACGATGATCGCGAGAAAGCCGAGGGACAGGCGTTGACCAATGCGGAGATCGGAGAGGGTGTGCATAGGGGGAGATCGGTGATCCGGAGAAACGGAGCGCGGGGGAATCCCAGGATGGGCAGGGATGCGGGGGCATGAGCGAGAGGTCGACAGGGCTGCGTTGTTGCCCCGATCGTGTCTCGCCTCGTTCGTTAGCGGCCTCAACCATTGAAACTGTGCGCAGCGCGCCTTCGATATTCAGGCGCGGTTGGATTGCGCTGCAGCGGCGCATGCGGGCGTTCAAACAGGCGAGGTCGGAGTTGCAGCTGCAAGATAGCGATGGGGTTGCTGCGTAGCGCCGAGGCGGTGTGGTCAGCGATGCCGCGATTGATTGCGCAACGGGCTGTCGCATGCGTCGCTTGCATATTTGATATGCGCGCTTTGATGCTTCACTGCAGCGATGTGGTGCGCATTGGTCGCCACGCACCGAGACGGCCGCGCGGTCGTAGCTGCTCTAGCGCGTCGCCGCGAGCGCGCTGTTTGCGCTGGCTTCTTCGCAGATCCATTGCCGGAAAGCGGCAATCCGCGGCAGATGTGCGCTCTCTTGGCGGTTGACGAGGTAATAGGCCAGGGGCGAGGGGAACTGCATCTGCGGAAACAAGCGGATCAGCCGGCCGGTGGCGATGTCGTCATGCGCCATCACGCTGCGCGCCAGCGCGATGCCGTGTCCTTCGATTGCGGCCTGCAGCACGGCGGCTGCATTGTTGATCTTCAAGCCCCGGATCGCATCGACGCCGACGACGCCTGCCTTATCGAGCCACGCGCTCCATGACGGGAAGTTGGGATGCGTCTCCATCGAAAGGTCGTGGATCAGCGTCTCGCCTGTCAGATGCGCCGGTGCGTGTAGCCGGCCGATCAGCGCTGGCGAGCAGACCGGATAGACCTCCTCGTCCATCAGCTTGAGGGCCACCAGGCCCGGTCACTGTCCGCCGCCATAGCGCACGCCGATGTCGATCCGTTGCGTCAGGAAATCCACGGGTTTGAGGCTGGTCTCAAGCCGGATGTCGATGTCGGGGTGCGCGGTCTGGAAGCGATCGATGCGCGGGAGCAGCCACTTGGCTGCAAAGGCCGGGCTGACGGTCATGGTCAGCATGGTGCCGCCGGACTGTTCCTTCAGCCGTTCCAGCCCAAGGGTCAGGCGATCCAGCCCAGCACGCACATCGGGCAACGCCTGCTCGGCGGCGGGCGTGGGCAGCAAACGGGCGCGACCAGCCTGGCTGCGATGAAACAAGGGGGTGCCTACCCAGTCTTCCAGCGTTCGCACCAGCTGGCCGACTGCCGCCGGTGTGACATGCAGCTCGGCCGCAGCCGCCGAAAAACTCTGATGGCGTGCGCTGGCCTCGAAGGCCCGCAGTGCATTGAGGTGGACAGGCGGCTTTTTCACGATAAAGATTTTCTTTCAGGTCGGGACACATTAACTGGTTTGTGGCCATGCCGCCCCAGCCGAACAATGGCCGCCACCCCACGGCCTGCCCGCCGCGTCTTCGTTGGCGATGCAGATGGGTGGTGTTGGCTCATTCCGGCGACAGGTTCGCCGGCTGTCTTTCTGACCTGCCTGACGGCAGGCACGTCGAGGTTTGATCATGGATACGCAATTCAACGGTAAGAAGCTATTGGTTGTCGGTGGCACCAGCGGCATGGGGTATGCAGTGGCCCGGCACATCCTGCTTGGTGGCGGGCATGCGGTGATCGTTGGCCAGCGCGCCGAGAAGACCGAAGCAGCCCGCCAGGCGCTGGCCGCACTCGGATCGGTGGAGGCATTGAATGCCGATCTGACTAGCCAGCAAGGCATTGCCGAGTTGCTGGCGGCGATTAATCAGTCGCATCAGCAGATCGATCTGCTGGTCAATGCAGCGGGCGTGTTTTTCCCCAAGCCGTTTCTGGAGCACCAGCAGGACGACTACGACCGCTACATGGCGCTCAACAAGGCGTTTTTCTTCATCACGCAGAAGGTCGCCGCCAATCTGGTCGCGCACGGCCGCAGCGGTGCGATCGTCAATATCGGCTCGATGTGGGGCAAGCAGGCGATTGCGGCCACGCCGTCATCGGCCTATTCGATGGCCAAGGCCGGTCTGCATGCGTTGACCCAGCATCTGGCGATGGAACTGGCGCCGAAGGGCATCCGCGTCAACGCCGTCTCCCCGGCGGTGGTGGACACGCCGATCTACGAGGGATTCATTCCGAAAGCGGACGTGCATGCAGCACTGCAAGGCTTCAATGGGTTCCACCCCATCGGCCGTGTCGGCACTGCGCAGGACGTGGCCGAGGTGATCGCGTTCCTGCTGTCGGACAAGGCCGCTTGGGTCACCGGTGCCGTGTGGGACGTCGATGGCGGTGTGATGGCTGGGCGCAACTGAACTCGACAACGCGTTGCAATCGGCGGCGCCCGCATGCTGCTGCATCGCGTCCATGCGTGGCGTCCTGCCAATCCTTGCACAGTGGGTCCGGTGCCTTGTTCGATGGCGCCAACCGCGTGACAGCGGTGTTCCGTGTGCGCGTTGAGCTGAGAACGTCGGTATGCCGCGTGGCCAGTCCACCGCACCACATGGGTTTGTAAGCGGCTGGCTTGAAAACCGCGCCCACCGATCATCTCGACGGGCCATTGCCCGCTTACCGTCGCGGGACCTTATGCGGCATGGATGCCGCCACCGAGCCTTATCTGTTCGGAATCTGGCAGTTTAGGTGTCGAGAGCCGGCGTGGGCTGCCGTCAGAGCCTGGATCTCAGCGATCGCCATGTAGTTTGGTACCCACGCCGGATTCTCCCTTGATTCGCCCGAACAGTTGCCCGAGCTGACACTCGAAACGATAAGACTGGGCAAGCGAGGGAGCTCTCGACATTTTTAGCCTAGCGGAGATTTCCCATGAGCGGAATCGGGATCGATGTGTGCAAACACTTTCTGGACGTTGCCGTTTTTCGAGGCCAAACCCGTCAGTTCACCAACACTGCAGGCGGTCATCGGAAGCGTGTCGATTGGCTGAAGACGCTGTCGGTGCGGCAGGTGGTGCTGGAGGCGACCGGGGGCTACGAGCTGGCAGCGCTGGATGCCTTGCATCACGCCGCACTGCCGGTAGCGCGCGTCAATGCACAACGGGCACGCAACCTGGCCAACGGTTTGGGACTGGCCAAGACTGACCGGCTGGACGCGGCCATGTTGGCCTGCATGGCCGAGAAGATGGAACTCCATCGGTATGTTCCACTGGAACCCTGGCAGCGCGATCTGGGCGAGCATGTACGTGCCCGTCGGCAACTGGTCGAACTGCTGAAAGCAGCAAGGCAGCAGTTGCTGCAGGTTGCGGAAAAAGCGCTACGAAAGATCCTGCAGGGCAACGTGAACCAGCTTGTGCGCAGCGTGGCGCGGCTAGACAACCTGATCGCCGGGCAGCTGAAGACGCTGCTCATCGAGCAACCGCACCTGGCCGCGTTGAAGACGCTCAAAGGGGTCGGTCCGGTGCTGCTGGCCGTGCTGGTGTCCCGGTTACCGGAGCTTGGGACGCTCAGCGGAAAGCAAATCTCCCGATTGGTTGGCGTTGCCCCGCTCTCGCGTGACAGCGGCGCGATGCGTGGTAAACGGGGGATCGGCGGAGGCCGAGCCGATATCCGGCAGGCGCTGTATATGGCGGCGATGTCCTCGGCTCGGCACGAGCCAGGTCTGCGCGATTTTTACAGATCGCTGCGCACACGCGGCAAGGAAGGCAAGGTCGCCCTCGTGGCGGTGATGCGCAAGATGCTGGTCATCCTCAATGCGCGCGTGCGCGATCAAAGAGCCGCTCTGCAGCCCACCTGAGCGCGCTCGGCGGCCGTGAGTAAACGCAAAAGCGTGCTAGCCAGCGGCCGGCACCTACCGATGAACACGCCCGAAGGAAACTGATCAAAGGTCGCGGATTGAGGTCCTGACCAACACAGTTGCTACATGGACGTACTTGCGGCGTGTCCCGCGGAGATAGGCGGGCAAGGGCCGTGCAGCCGGCGCGCAGATCTGCGGCTCGCCACTAACGCATACAGAGCAGCCAGTCACGCCCAAGACAACCGTGCGCTTGGGTTCTTGAAGACGCCGAAAAAAGTCGCGAGCCACGGGCCGGTCGAGCCATGGCTCGGTAAAGATGAATTGCGCACTTGATAGCGCCACGTAAGCGATCTGCACGTCTAACACGCCCAACAAGCTGACCAGCCGGCCGTTGCGCGCCACGTCGCTGTTGGCTAACACATGTCCTCACACGCGGCGCAGTACCGTGGCGCTGCGGCAGCACCAACGGCTGGATGGACGTCGCCTGTTGCAGGTTGGATGATGACGGTGGTGTGGGTGGTCGATCGTGCCTGTTGGCGATACCCCGCGCGGTCTTGGGCTCTTTTCTAATGGTTTGGCACAGATGCACGGATGGGTGAACAGTCATCGGGGCGCAGGCAGTGAAGCGATGCGGTGGTGTCGTGCAGGCGATCTGCGGCATGGCGTGAGCGTGCGGATACGCGCGGCATGACTACTGCATTTCCGCATGGCGACAGCGCCATGGCGCAGGCGGTGCGCGCATACGACTGGGCGGCGACGCCGTTGGGGCCGAGCGCGCAGTGGCCGTCGCCGTTGCGCAATGCGGTCAGTCTGATGCTCACGTCGCCGGAAAGCATGTACGTGGTGTGGGGCCAGGCGCTGACGTTTTTCTACAACGATGCGTATGCGCCGATCCTGGGGCCGCGTCAGCCGCACGCGCTGGGTGCGCCGCTGCGCGAGCTGTGGGCCGATGCCTGGGAGGCGGTACGTGCGCCGATCGAGGCGGCGTTTGCCGGCAGTGCGTCGCGTTTTGAAGAAATGCCGATCGCCATGAATCGCTACGGTGTGCCGGAAGACACCTGGTGGACGTTTTCGTTTTCGCCGATCTATCTGGACGATGGCAGCATCGGTGGCGCGTTCTGCGTGACCAACGAGGTGACTGCACGCAAGTTGGCGCAGACACGGCTTGCCGACGAGCACGAGCGCTTGATCCGCCTGTTCGAGCAGGCGCCGATGTTCATGGCGTTTTTGAGTGGGCCGCAGCACCGCGTGGAGTTCGCCAACCCGTGTTACTCGCGCTTGATCGGCCACCGCGACGTGATCGGGCGGCCGCTCGCCGAAGCGTTGCCGGATGCGCTCGAGCAAGGGCATCTGCGCCATCTGGATGAGGTGTATCGTTCCGGGCGCGCCTATACGGCCAATGCGCTGGTGTACGACGTCCAGGCAATACCGGGCGGGCCGACCGAGCGGCATCTGCTGGACCTGGTGTATCAGCCGATTGCCGGCGCCGACGGCACGGTCTCCGGCATCTTCGTGCAAGGGTTGGATATCACCGATCGCATCAGCCTGGAGCGCGCCGTGCGCGAGGCGGAGGTGCGCAACCGGCAGATCCTCGATAGCGTCATGGACTACGCGATCATCGCGACCGACATGCGCGGCCGGGTGACTTCCTGGAACGAAGGTGCGCGCCGCATTCTGGGCTGGACCGAGGCCGAGATGCTCGGACAATCGCTCGAGCGCACATTTACCCCGGAAGATGTGGCGAATCGACAGCTCCTCATCGAAGCCGCCGCAGCGCTGGAGAGCGGCAGCGGCATGGACGAGCGCTGGCATATGCGCAAATCCGGCGAGCGGTTCTGGGCCAATGGGTCGCTGATGGTGCTGCGCGAAGAAAGCGGGGTGGCGATCGGCTTTGTCAAAGTGCTGCGCGACCGCACTGCCGAGCGCCTGGCCAGCCTGGCATTGATCAAAAGCGAGCGTCGGCTGGACGCCTTGGTGCGCGCGTCGTCGCAAGCGATCTTTTCTGCCACTGCCAACTGGGGCGCGTTGCGCCTGCATGCCGGCGATGGCTTGTTGGACGATGGTCGTCCGGCCAATCCGCGCTGGCAGCAGGAATGGATTCATCCGGACGATCGTGCGCCGTTGCTTGCGGCCATCCATGCTGCGATCGGTGATAAGGCTGCGCTGGAGCTTGAGCTGCGCGTGCTGGACAGACAGCAGGTGCGCTGGACGTTGCTGCGCGCAGTGCCGTTGCTGGATGCGCAGGGCGGGATTGAGGAATGGTTCGGTACCGCGACGGATGCCAGCGACAGACGCGCGGCCGAAGAGCAATTGCGCTTGCTGACCGAGACCCTGGAAGAACGCGTGCGCGAGCGCAGCGCAGCGTTGCTGCTGGCCGAAGAAAAACTGCGCCAGAGTCAAAAGATGGAAGCCGTCGGCCAGCTCACCGGCGGCCTGGCGCACGACTTCAACAATCTGTTGACCTCCATCACGGTGGGGCTGGAGTTGCTGCAGGCACGCGTCGAGCAAGGCAAGTACGACCGGTTGGAGCGCTATGTGGAAATGGCGCAAACCAGCGCCGCGCGCGCCGCTGCGTTGACGCAACGCCTGCTGGCATTTTCGCGCCGGCAGACGCTTGCCCCCAGTGCGTTGGACGTGGACACGCTGGTGCACGGCATGCGTGAGATCATCTCGCGCACTTTGGGTCCATCGATCACCTTGCAGGTGACGCCGGCGCCGCAGCCGTGGAAGGTGCTGGTGGACGCACCGCAGCTGGAGAATGCGCTGCTCAATCTGTGCCTCAATGCGCGCGATGCCATGCCCGATGGCGGTGAACTCACCATTAGCCTGCACAACCGCTCGCTGGATTCGGCCGCGGCCCAACCGCTGGATCTGCCGCCTGGCGACTACGTCTGCCTGAGCGTGCAGGATACCGGCACCGGCATGACCGACGAGGTCATCTCCAAAGTATTCGAGCCGTTTTTCACCACTAAACCGATCGGGCAGGGCACCGGTCTGGGCCTGTCGATGATCTACGGGTTTACCCGGCAGTCCGGTGGGCACGTGCGCATCGATTCGGAAGTGGGCGTGGGCACCACCATGGCGCTGTACCTGCCGCGGTTCACCGGCGCACATGCACAGGACGCTGCAGCGGCCACGCCGGAACAGCCGCAGCGCGCTGCAGCGCAGAGCTGCACTGTGTTGCTGGTGGAGGATGAAACCGCCATCCGTATCCTGATCTCCGAAGTGCTCACCGAGGCCGGTTACCGCGTCATCGAAGCGGCCGAAGGCAGCGCTGCGGTGGAGCGCTTGCGCTCGTCAGAGCCAATCGATCTGCTGGTGACCGATGTCGGCCTGACCGGTGGTTTGAACGGGCGCCAGGTGGCCGATGCGGGCCGGCAGTATCGGCCGACGTTGCCGGTGTTGTTCGTGACCGGCTATGCGGCAACTGCAGCCGTCGGCGCGGGGCAGCTGGACGACGGGATGGAGGTGTTGACCAAGCCGTTCCTGGCGGCCGAGCTGAAGCTGCGCGTGCGGCAGTTGCTGGAGCGGCGGTCCCCATGATGCGACGGCAATGCGGTAAGTCACGCCAGCAGCGGAGTCGAGTGTTCTGCGTCGGGCGGCTCACGTCCTGATCGAGCATGTAGCGCAGCCCTTGCCACCACTTGTCCAGCGCGCTCTGTGAGCTGCACTTGCAGCGTGTGAGATTGCCGCGGTTGCGCCCGGTTATAACGCCGTTTGCACAATGCCCAGCAAGTCGCGCAATGAAAATGGCTTGGTCAGCAGGCGCATGCCGGTATCCAGAAAGTCGGCGCGCTTGGCGCTGACGCCTGCATAGCCGGTCATGAAAATGATCGGCAGTGCGGGATATAACCGGCGTGCGTTGTCGGCCAGGTCGCGTCCGTTCATGCCGGGAAGGCAGATGTCCGACAACAGCAGGTCGAACGGACAGGCCGTGACGAGCTGCTCCATCGCCTGTTCGGCATCGGCAGACACGACAACCTGGTAGCCCTCTTCGCAGAGGATATCCGCGGTCATCGCGCGAATGGCGTCGTCGTCTTCCACCAACAGAATGCGTGCGTTACATGATGCGTCGTTCACCGCGATCCTCAAGCGATCGCAACAACGCGACCTGCTTCACTGTCAAGGCTATGCGTGCGCCCGTGACGAATGTGTCGGAGTTGTCACATCGAGCAGCATGGGGCGCGGCAGAGTGCCGATCTGCAACACGGCGTGCAGCAAAAACCGCAACGCAGATCACGGCCAGAGGTAGGCCGCAAGCGCTGCGCGTCAAGCCGGGCAAGCTGATCAATTCAGTCGTTGGAAGCTGACGATCACGCGCGCGTGTTAACTTAAACGGCATGGAAAACGTGAAGCCGCTGATCGCAAACCGCATCACCACCGGCACGACGGGGCTTGACACCATCCTCCGCGGAGGGCTGCCCGCCAACCGGCTGTACCTGCTCGAAGGCCAGCCCGGCTCCGGCAAGACCACGTTGGCGCTGCAGTTCCTGCTCGATGGCGCAGCCAAGGGCGAAAGCTGCCTGTATGTCACCTTGTCGGAAACCATCGACGAGCTCAACGAAGTCGCCGGCTCGCATGGGTGGTCGCTGCAAGCGCTGCACATCTTCGAGCTTGCCTCGGCCGAAGCCTTTCTCGGCGACGGGCGCCAGCAGTCCATTCTGCATCCCTGGGAAATGGAACTGGATGGCACGATCAAGCTGATCCAGGCCGAGGTCGATCGGGTCAAGCCCACGCGCGTGGTGTTTGACTCGTTGTCCGAACTGCGTCTGTTGGCGCAGGACTCGTTGCGTTACCGGCGCCAGGTGCTGGCGCTGAAGCAGTTTTTCGCGCCGCGCAACATCACCGTGTTTCTGGTCGATGACCTCACCGACGAAAACGGCCAGCGCGATGCGCATCTGCACAGCCTGTGTCATGGCGTGATTTCGCTGGAGCGCATGACGCTGGATTTCGGTGCGGCGCGCCGGCGCATGCAGGTGCAGAAATTGCGCGGGGTCAACTTCACTGCCGGCTACCACGACATCACCATTGTCACCGGCGGAATGCGGATCTACCCGCGCCTGATCGCCTCCGATCATCACGTCTCGTTTGTCGGCGATGCGGTGTCCAGCGGTGTCGAGCGTATCGATGCGCTGTTGCATGGCGGCCCGCTGCGCGGCACCAGCACCTTGCTGACCGGTCCGGCCGGCTCGGGCAAGACCAATGTCGCCCTGCAATATGTCAGTGCCGCCTGCGAGCGTGGCGAGCACTGCTGCGTATTGCAGTTCGACGAACGCACCGGCACCTTGCTGACACGCGCGGAAAACCTGGGCATGGATCTGCGCAAGCATCTGGCGTCCGGCATGTTGGAACTGCACCAGATGGACCCGGCGGAACTGACGCCCGGTGAGTTCGCCTGGGCGGTGCGCGAAAGCGTGGAAGCGCGCAACTGCCGCATTCTGGTGATCGACAGCCTCAACGGCTACCTGTCGTCGATGCCGCAGGAAAAGCAGCTGATGCTGCAGATGCACGAGTTGCTGTCTTATCTCAACCAGAGCGGCGTGACCACGTTCCTGATCAACCCGCAGCATGGTCTGGTGGGGACGATGTCCACCGGCAATCTCAACATTTCCTACATGGCCGATACCGTCATTTTGTTTCGCTTCTTCGAAGCGCAGGGGCGGATCCGCAAGGCCTTGTCGGTCATCAAGAACCGCAGCGGCGCGCATGAAGATTCGATACGCGAGATGCGCATCACCAGCAGCGGTCTGCACCTGAGCGAGCCGTTGGACAGGTTCCATGGTGTGTTGACTGGCACCCCGCAGTTTGTCGGAGACGGCACGCCGTTGCTGGACCGTGCACTTGACAAACCGTGAAGCGGATGGCTCGGTCGTCCACATCATCGCGCCGTTCGGCCGCGATGCGGAGAGTATCGCGACCACCGTCGGTGGGCGTGGGCTAACGCACCGGGTCTACAGCGCGTTGGAAGCGTTGGCTGGCGATCTGCTCGACAGTTCCGGTGTGGTGGTGCTCACCGAAGAAGCCTTGGGCGGCAATCTGCAGCAGTTGCAGCAAATCCTGCAAGGCCAGGCGGCGTGGTCGGATATTCCGTTCGTGCTGCTGCGCGCCCCACGTGGCAGCCAGCACGGTCGCCGGGTGAGCCTGCCTGCCGAGATGACCAATGTCATCGAGCTGGAGCGGCCGCTCAGTTCGTCGTCGCTGTTGAGCGCGATTTTCAACGCATTGCGGTCGCGACAAAAACAGTTCGTGATCCGCGACCAGATGGCAGAGCTGGCCGAAGGCCGTGCCGCGCTGGCATTGAGCGAAGCCGAGCTGCGCCGCGTCACCGATGCCTTGCCGGTATTGATCGCTTTCATCGACAAGAACCTGATCTACCGCTTCGCCAACCGCTCCTACGAAGACTGGATCGGTATTCCGCCGCAGGACGTGATCGGAAAGCCGCTGGTCGATGTGGTGGGGCCTGCGGTGGTGGCCGAGCGACGCGCCTGGATCGAAGCCGCACTGGCCGGCCAGGCGCTGACGGTGGAAGCGAGCTGGCCGCATGCCGATGGGCGCCGCCGCGATGCGGAGATCCGCTACATGCCGCGCTTGGATGCAGATGGCAAGGTGGATGGCTTCCACGTGTTTGCGACCGACATCACCGCACGTGCGCTGGCGATGGAATCGATCCAGGAGCAGGCCAACCTGCTGGAGGCCAAGGTGGCCGAACGCACCGCCGAGCTGCAGCAGCAGATGTTGGCGCGCGAATCCAGTGAGGCCGCGCTGCGTCAAGCGCAAAAGATGGAAGCCGTGGGCCAGTTGACCGGCGGCATTGCGCACGACTTCAACAACATGCTGACCGGCATCCTGTCGGCCTTGGATCTGGCGCGTCTGCGCATCGACCAGGGGCGCACCGAGGGACTTGGGCGGTTCCTGGATGTGGCATCGGCCTCGGCCTTGCGTGCGGCCGCACTGACCCAGCGCCTGCTGGCGTTTTCGCGCAGGCAATCGCTGCAGGCCCGGCATCTGCAGTTGAACGATCTGGTGGTGTCGCTGCAGGAATTGCTGGCGCGCACGCTGGGCGAGTCGGTACGCATGGAAGCCGATCTTTGCGATGCGCTACCGCAGGCGTATGTGGACGAAAACCAGCTGGAAAGCGCGTTGATCAACTTGGCCATCAACGCCCGCGACGCCATGCCGGACGGCGGTCAGTTGCGCATTTCGACCCGGCATCTGCATGTCGACGAACACCGGCTCGAACTCGGTCGCGGGATCATGCTGGCGCCGGGCGATTACGTCGTGGTGTCGGTCGCCGATACCGGCAGCGGCATGCCGGCCGATGTGCTAGAGCGCGTGTTCGAGCCGTTTTACACCACCAAGCCGATCGGGCAGGGCACCGGCCTGGGCATGTCGATGATCTATGGCTTCATGCAGCAGTCCAACGGGCAGGTCTGGGTGGAGTCGGAAGTGGGCGTTGGCACCACGGTGAGCTTGTACCTGCCTGCCGGTGCGGAAGCGCAGAGCGTTGCGGTCGGGCCACAGATCGGCGCGGTGGTAGCCGGACAGGGGCAGCAGGTGCTGGTGGTGGAAGACGACGAACAGGTGCGTCTGCTGGTGACCGAGCTGCTTGGCGAGCTGGGCTACCAGGCCGAAGTGGTGGCCGATGCCGATGCCGCGCTGCCGATTCTGGCCTCGCAGCGACGGATCGATCTGCTGGTCACCGATGTCGGGTTGCCCGGGCTCAACGGACGCCAGTTGGCCGAGATTGCGCGACAGTCGCGCCGCGATCTGCCGGTGATCTTCATGACCGGCTACGCGGAGACCGCACGCGACCGTGGCGAATTTCTTGCCGAGGGCATGAGCATGATCGCCAAGCCCTTTACGCTGGGCGAGTTCAGCGGGAAGTTGCACGAGGTGTTGGGGCCGTCGTCCTGAGCGATGCAGATGCGGGATCTGCCGCATCGCGCGCTCAAAGCTTCTTGGCCGCCACCTCGACGGCTTTCATCCAGACACCATTGCGGACTGCGCAGGCAACCTCGCGCGCTCCGCGTCAGCCTGTTGCTCTGCGTCTACCGACCGCCGCTGCGCACCATGACTGCTGGCAATGCGCCTAGTG
Source organism: Xanthomonas sp. NCPPB 4467 (assembly GCF_041475665.2). Taxonomy (NCBI): domain Bacteria; kingdom Pseudomonadati; phylum Pseudomonadota; class Gammaproteobacteria; order Lysobacterales; family Lysobacteraceae; genus Xanthomonas; species Xanthomonas sp. NCPPB 4467. The sequence goes on from NZ_CM191260.1 coordinate 2,238,981, forward strand.
GGCTGACGCCGCCGTCTGCACGCTTTTGCGCTGCTGTTTTCAGCGTGCAGCACGCCCGGATTGCCGAGCGCTCGCCATCGATTCGGCCACGGCAATCTTGTCCGCCACCGCGTTCTGCATCGGCGAGCCGGTTTCCAGCAAGCCATGCAGATGCCGCCAATGGGTGGTGGCTGCGGCGTAGTCGTGCTGCTGGAAATCGCTGATGCCCAGTAGCCACAGCCCACGCTGATTGTCCGGCTCGCGCGCGATCAGCTGCTGCAACCGCGTCCGCGAGGTCGCATCGATGGCGAAATCGCTGTGCGTCGCCATGTCGGCAGCGATCCAGCCGACGATGGCCGCGCTGGTGTCGGGCGCGATCTTCAGTGCCTGCGCGTAGGCATCGCGCGCCTCGGCGGAGCGGTTGTTCTGCTCATGCGCTTTGGCCTGTTCCATCCACGAGGTGAGCGCTGCCAGTTGCGCCTGTTCGGCAGCGCTGGGTTGCGGTGGTGCCGCATCGGCTGCAGCAGCCGTTGCGATGGGCGCCGTCTGGGGCGCCGTCACGTAGGCCGGATGTGCGATCGCATCGGGCGCGCCGACCAGCCGATACAGACCGGCGGTGGCGACGGGCAGGCCCAGCACCAGCAGAATCGGCAGCGTGTAACGTGCATTGCCATTGCGCGTAGGTGTGCGCAGCAGCGGCAGCAGTAACAGCAGTAGCGCAACCACCACCAGCGCAGCGCTCAAAAAATAAAAACCCGTCATCACCAGTCTTCCTCTGCCTGCGGTGCCACCGCTGGGCCAACGCGCGCACGTTTACGCACGGTGTGAATCACCACTACAGCGCCCGCGCCCAACATCAGCAGCGGCCCGAACCACAACAGCCAGGTGCCGCGTTTGACCGGCGGGTCGTACAACACAAAATCCGAATAGCGGTCGACCATGTACTGCTTGATCTGCGCATCGCTCTTGCCGGCCTGCAGCTGCGCGAACACCTGATGACGCAGATCGCGCGCCAGGGTGGCATTGGAATCGGCCAGGTTCTCGTTCTGGCACACCAGGCAACGCAGTTGCGCGGTCAGTTGTTGATACCGCGCTTCTTCGCTGCGGGTCTTGAACGGCAACGGGTCCACCGCCTGCGCCTGCACGCAGGGCGCGAGCACTATTCCCAACAGCAGCACCAGCAACAGGCGCAGCTTGCGCGCCTGGTCACGCCGATGCGCCTGAAAGACGCCATACCCCAGCATCACGGTGCGCCCTTGGGCAGTGCTGCGATGGCGGGCAGCAGCTCATCGTTGATGACATCGGGGGTGAGCACGCCGATGTGCTTGTAGCGAATCGTACCCTGCGCATCGATCAGGAAGCTTTCCGGTGCGCCGTAGACGCCGAAATCGATGGCGGTCTGGCCGGCTTCATCGGCGATGACCACTGCGTAAGGATTGCCCAAGCGTGCCAGCCAGGCAGTCGCATCGGCCGGCGCGTCCTTGTAGTTGTAGCCGATCAAGGGCACACCGAGCCGGCTGGCCTGCGCCATCAGCACCGGATGCTCGTGCACGCATTCGGCGCACCAGCTGCCGAACACGTTGAGCACATACGGCTTGCCCAGCAGCTGCTCACGGGTGACATGCTGGTCGGGCGCATCCAGCCGCGGCAGCGAGAAGGCCGGCGCCGGTTTGCCGATCAATGGGGAGGGCACATCACGCGGGTCGTGCTGCATGGTCCAGTAGATGCCGAAGCCGAACAGGGCGGCGACCAACAAGAACCCCAGCAAGGGCAGCATGCGCTTCACGGGTGCGACTCCTGTGCGATGATGGGCGCTTGGTATGCCGGCGATGCAGCCGCCTTGCCTGCGGAGACCGGCGCGCGGAAGCGTCGTGCGCAGGCGCTGACGAAGCCGCCCAGCATCATCAACAGGCCGCCGGCCCAGATCCAGCGGATGAAGGGCTTGTAGTACAGCCGCAAGGTCCAATCGTGTTCGATGTGCTGGTCGTCCAGCGGCTCGCCAAGCGCGACATACAGATCGCGGGTGATGCCGGGATCGATCGCCGATTCGGTCTGGATGCGTTCGCTGCTGTACAGGCGTTTTTGCGGATGCAATTGCGCAATGACCTTGCCATCGCGGCTGACTTGCACGCTGCCTTGTTCGGCCTTCCAGTTCGGCCCGTCGACCAGCTGCACGCCGTCGAAGCGGAACGCGTAGCCTGCAATCTCCGCGCTCTGCCCGGGCGACAGCCGCACGTCGCGTTCGACCGACAGGCTGTCGGAGATCAGCACGCCGGCGACGAACACCGCCACGCCGGCATGCGCGATCAACATGCCGGCCATCTCTGCCGGAAAGCGCCGCCCGCGCGGCATCTCGCGCCACCGTTTGTAGACGTACAGCGCGGTGCCGGTGGCCACCCAGGCCGCCACGCCAACGCCGGCAATCGCCTTGGCCTGGCCATCGGCAAACAGGCTGCCGACCAGCGCACAGGCGATTGCGGCGATGCCGGCGCGCGCGCCCAGCGCCTTCAACGGTGCGGCGTCGGCCTGGCCCCAACGCAGGTAGGGGCCGAACGGCAGCAACAGCACCACCGGCAACATCAGCAACGGGAACAACAGGCCGAAATATGGCGGCCCCACCGACACCTTGCCCAGGCCGAAGGCGTCGGCAATCAACGGGAACAGGGTGCCCAGCAACACCATCGCTGCGGCGACGGTGAGCAACAGATTGCCGATCAGAATCGCGGTCTCGCGCGAGGCGGCGGCAAACGGTTTGCCGCTGGCGATCTTCGGTGCGCGCAAGGCGTAGAGCAGCAACGAGCCGCCCACCACCGTCACCAGGAAGATCAGGATGTACAGCCCGCGGCGCGGGTCGGCGGCGAACGCATGCACCGAGGTCAGCACGCCCGAGCGCACCAGGAACGTGCCCAGCAGCGACAGCGAGAACGCCAGGATCGACAGCAGGATGGTCCACGCACGCAGGCTGCCGCGTTTTTCGGTGACCGCCTGGGTGTGGATCAACGCGGTGCCCACCAGCCACGGCATGAAACTGGCGTTTTCCACCGGGTCCCAGAACCACCAGCCGCCCCAGCCCAGTTCTGCATAGGCCCACCAGCTACCTGCCACGATGCCGGCGGTGAGGCAGGCCCAGGCCACATTGGTCCACGGCCGCGCCCAGCGCACCCAGGCCTGTTCCAGTTCGCCGCCCAGCAGCGCCGCCACCGCAAACGCGAAGGCCACCGAGAAACCGACATAGCCGGTGTACAGCACCGGCGGGTGGAAGGTCATGCCCGGGTCCTGCAACACCGGATTGAGCTCGTTGCCGTCCAGCGGAATCGGCGACAGCCGCCCGAACGGATTGGAGGTCAGCAGGATGAAGGCCAGAAAGCCCACCGATACCAGGCCCAGCACCGCCAGCACGCGGGCGGCGAAATGCTGCGGCAGATGCCGGCTGAAGGCGGCCAGCAACACCGTCCATGTCGCAAGGATGGCGATCCACAGCAGCAACGAGCCTTCGTGCGCGCCCCACACCGCGGCAAAGCGGTAGTACCAGGGCAGGGCGATGTTGGCGTTGGCCGCGACATAGCCGACCGAAAAATTCAGCGACAGCAGCGACCAGGCGAGCAGGCCGAACGCCATCCACACGAACACGGCCTGGCCCACCGCTGCCGGCCGCGCGACGCCCATCAAGGCGGTATTGCCACGCCAGGCACCGATCAGCGGCAACACGCCCTGGGCAAGCGACAGCAGCAGCGCCAGGATCAGTGCGATCTGGCCGAGTTCAGGCGTCATGAGTGGGTCGCAGCGTGCGGCAAAAAGAGATTGGCGAGTGAGCGGCGCGCAGCCAACGCCGCCTCAACGCGGCGCGGCCAGCGGCACGGCGGTGGCGGGGATGGGCTTGCCGACATGGCCTTCGGCCATCGCGTCCTTGAGTTCTTTCGGCATGTAGGTTTCGTCGTGCTTGGCCAGCACTTCGTTGGCGACAAAGCGTTCGCCCTGCATGCGCCCGTTGGCGATCACCGATTGGTTGTCGCGGAACAGGTCCGGCAGGATGCCGGTGTATTCGACCTGGGTGGCCGCATGTTTATCGATGACGGTGAAGCTGACTTTCAGCGAGTCGCTGGCGCGCTGGATCGAGCCGGCCTTGACCATGCCGCCGAGACGAAACTGTTGATAGCTGGCCGCGTCGCCGGCGTGCACCTGGCTGGGGGTGAACAGGTAGCTCATGTTCCGCTGCAGCGCCAGCACGATCAGCGTCACCGCGAGCGCGGCGGCGGCGATGACGCCAAGCACCAGCCACAGACGTTGTTTGCGCGTGGCATTCATGGCGCATCGCGCTCCAGCGTTGGCGCCGGTTGATCGCGCGCACGACGCGGGGTTTGCCGCTGCAACTGGCCACGCAGTTCGCGCGGCAGGCGTCGGCGTCGCAACCACGGCGCTGCCAGGTCGGCCAGCAGCACCAGCACGAACAACGCATACGACGTCCACACGTATTGGCCGTAGCCGCCCATCGCCAAAAACGTATTCATGCGGTGCGCTCCGTCAATACGATGCGGCGTGCCCAGTCCTTGCCGCTTTCCAGCGCCAGCAGCTCCACACGCACGCGGCCGAACAGGCTGGCGACGTAGTAGCACTTGGTGGCCAGCATCATCGTCAGCAACGGCCACAGCATGTCCGCGCCCATCTTTGAGGGGCCGAGCAGGCGCACGGTGGAGCCTTGATGCAGCGTGTTCCACCACACCACCGAGTAATGCACGATGGGCAGATTCACCAGGCCGACCAGCGCAAGCAGGCCGGCGGCACGCATCGCCTGACGACGGTCTTCCACCGCGTGGTACAGGCCCAGCACGCCCAGATACAGAAACAGCAGCAGCAACTCCGAGGTCAGCCGCGCGTCCCAGGTCCACCAGGTGCCCCACATCGGCTTGCCCCACAGCGAGCCGGTGCACAAGGTGATGAAAGTGAAGGCTGCACCGATTGGTGCCGATGCCATGGTCACCACTTCGGCCAGCTTGATCCGCCACACCAGCGCGATAAACGCCGACACGCCCATCGCTGCGTAGATGAAAAGACTCATCCAGGCGCTGGGCACGTGGATGAAGATGATGCGGTAGGCATCGTGCTGCTGATAATCCGGCGGCGCCAGCACCAGTCCGCCGTAAGCGGCCAACGCGCCGAGCAGCAAGGCCAGGCCCAGCGCCCACGGACGCACGCGTCCGGCGAAGCGGTAGAACGTCGGCGGCGAGCTGAGTTTATGCAGCCACAAGGGAATCCACTTGGCCATGCCGGTGTCGTCAGTTGGAATGTTTGGAAGGCGACAGCGCATCGACGGCGGCGCCGGCATTGACCTGCAGCTGGCCGTCGGAGACCTTGCTGGTGCGCTGCAACAGGTCGCGTAGCGCAGTGGCGTCCATCGACGGCGACAGCGACAACAGCAGCGCGGCCATGCCGCTGACATGCGCGGTGGCCATCGACGAGCCGGAAGTGAAGTCGTAGCGCCCGTTCGGCTGGGTGGTCAGGATGTCCTTGCCGGGTGCGCTCAGCACGCCGGGCATGGCCGCGCTGGCGCTGCTGCTGCGAACCACCAGCACGCCGGGCACATCGTTGGGAAAGCCGTCCAGCCGCCCGTTCGGCGGCATTGCCGCGACCACGATGCGGCCCTGCTGCACCAGATGGGTAAGCATCTTGCTCAGCAGCGGGTCGGCCGGGCCGCCCAGACTCAGGTTGACCACGCGCGCGGAGCTGTTGTTGATCGCCGCCAGCGCCTTGGCCAGGGTGAAGGTGTTGCAGCGTGCGGTGGCGCCCACCGTGGGCGCATACCAGCACGCCTTGTAGACGCTCAACATGGCCTTGGGCGCCATGCCGACGATGCCTTGATGGTTGTTGCTGCCGGCGGCAATGATCCCGGCCACTTCGGTGCCGTGCGAATCGCTGCTGGTCATGCCCGGTTTGTCGTCGACCAGGTCGTGCACGTCGCGGATGCGCGATTTCAGATCGGGGTGGTTGGTGTCCACGCCGGTATCGACCACCGCCACCACCACACCGCGGCCCTGGGTGATGGCCTGCGCGCTGGCGGCATCGGTATCGATGAAGCCGCGTTGCATGTCCACGTACGGGTCATTGTAGCCGGACAACGGCGTGGTTTTTTCCGCCGCATCGGCCGAAAACACCGAGAAATCCTGCACCGGCTGCACCAGCTCCACGCCTTCGTCGTCGGCCAGCGCGGTAACCAGCTCATCGCGCGATACGCCCGGTGGCGGCTGTAGCACCGCGCAATACAGGCCCAGCGAGGTGATCGGCCAGCCGGACACTTCGCGCAGCTTGTAACGCTGCTTGATGGCTTCCATGCGCACGGCGGCCTTCTGGCCGGCGCCGTAATAGCTGGAGGCGTAGCCGATCAGGCTGGAGCCGGCGCGGGCCGGCGGTGCGCTGAGCGGGTTGGCCACCGCCAGCAGGATGTCGCGGCTGCTGTCGGGCGTGTGCGCATCGGCAGGCGCAGGCACGGCGCCGGCGTCCTGCGCCTGCGCGTTGCCATGCAGGCCCAGTCCGGTCAGCGCGAGGAGCATGCCGATGGCGAGAAAACGGCTCATGGTGCGGAGACGATCTCGGCCAGCCGGATGCCTGGATTGGCGCGCAGCTGCTGCACGGTCCGCTGCGGCTGGGCCGGCGGCTGCGGCGCGGCAGGCACCACGGTATAAGCGCCCATGTCGTTGGGCCCACCGATCACCTGCAGTTGCTGTGCATGCAGCAGGCGGTCCCAGTCTGCCACGGTCATGCTGGCGTCCGGCACCACGCGGATGGCGCCTTGCGGCACCGGCAGCGCGGTGGCGCTGCTGAGCGTGCGGTAGTCGTGCGACGGTGCCGGCGAGGCGAGCTTGACGCCCATGACACCCAGGCCGATGGCCTGCACCAGCGCAGCGGCGGCCAGCGCACGCACGGTCCAGCTACCGGAGCGTCGTGCGGCAGGCGCCGGTGCAGTGCGGACCTCGGGCGCATCCAGGCGGCCGAGCAGGCGTTGCAGGCCGGCGTTGGCGTCCAGCTTGACTGCGCACGGCAGCGCCAGCGCCTGTCGCAGGCGATTTTGCTGAGCGAACTCGGCGCTGCACGAGGTGCATTTGGCCACGTGCGCGATCAGCCAGGCGTTTTCTTCTTCGGTGGCGCTGTCCAGCAGGACGGCCGGCATCAGTTCCCAGGCGTGCGAGCATTCCTTGCCAGGCGCGATGAAAAACGTCTTCATTGCAGGGTCTCCGTATAAGGCGTGTTGCCGGCCAGGCCGGGCAGCACATTGCGTAATTTGACCCGCGCATGAAACAGCCGGGCTTTGATCGTGCCCACCGGGCACTGCATGATTTCGGCGACTTCTTCCAGCTTGTGGCCGACGCCGTAGACCAGTTCGATCACCAGGCGCTGATCCGGCGACAGCCGTTCCATGCCTTTGTCCAGCCAGTCGCGCAGCTCGCGGTCGTCGTTGTCGTCGGTGCTGGGGGCGTGGTCTTCCACCACGGCGGTGTCGTCGATGGCTTCGCCGTCGTGCTGGCGCAGGCATTTGAGCCCGCAGCGGTAGGCGATGCCCATGATCCAGGTCGACACCTGCGAGTCGCCGCGGAAGTCGCCAGCCTTTTGCCAGGCGATCCAGAAGCAGTCGTTGATGGCTTCTTCGATGATGTCCGGGCGGCGCGTCAGGCGCGACAAGAATCGGCACAGGCGGCCGTGGTAGCTGTGGTACATGCTCGCCAGGGCGTCGCGATCGCCCGCAGCCATGCGGCGCAACAGCATGCGGTCGGTGGCGTCGCCAAGGGTATCGGAGTCATTCATCGAAGCAGACATGGCGTAAGACACCCTTGGGTGCCCCCAGACGGAGAAAAGGTTGCGTTTGGATCAGAAACTGCGGGAGACCATGCCCACCCACTGCAGTGCACCGGGGCCGTTCTGCGCGCGCGGGGTATTGCTGCTGGTCAGCACCCGGTCCAGCTTCACTGCCCATGCCGCGCGGCTCCACTTCAGGCCCAGTTGCCCATACCGATAGCGGCCGGAACTGGCAGCGCCGTAGGTCATCGCCGGAAAGTCCGAGATGCCGGCGCCGGCCGACAGGCTGAAATCCCCGGTCAGCGGCACGTTGGCGGTGACGTCGACCACCTTGTTCCAGGGCGAGCGTTGCGCGCGCGGGAAATTGAAGGTGGACAGCGAGAAAGTGAGCGTGTCGCGGTAGGACCAGGCCAGGCTGGCTTCCTGGCGGTCGAAAGTGCGCGACTGGCGGTCGGCCGGATAGGCGTAATACAGCAGGCTGGCCTGCATCTGCCAGCGATCGCCCAGCATCCAGCCACGCGCGCCCTGCAACGTGAGCGCCACCGGTTTGCTGAAAGAAGGCGACTGCAGCGCCGCGGAGGCCGACATCGACCAGCCGGGCGCGGGCAGCCAATAGCCGGCCGCCTGCAAGGTGACGCGGTTGGGGGCGATGGAGATGCCGCGGTCGATCAGGGTGGACGCCACCGCCACTGCGCCGCCGACGTTGTCTGCCATTGCGGGCCCGCAGGGGCTCACGACCAGCGCGAGCAGCAACGCGCGAGGTATCTCCAGGCGGCGGCGATGCTGTCTTGCAACGCCGCACGCCGGCCATGACTGCCCGTCGCAGACGGCATGGCGTCGCGGTCGGGAAGGTGGCTGCTGGGCGGACGAAGCGTTCAACAAGGGCGGGGCATGAACCGATGCGGTGCGCGATAGTGACCCATCACGCTGGGCGAGACCGCCCTGTGTGTGGCGGTTCCGTCCGTATACGCGAAGGGCTCGTGTCAGGCAACGCGGGTCCGTGCACCTTTGCAGGTGCAGCGGTGACCCGGATGCAGGCCGCGGACACTGCGGCCGGCGGGCTGTACCGGGCTTGAAGCGTTTTTCACAATGGCATGCGTTTCGTTCAGGCCCGTGCGAGCGATACCGCAAGCCGGCACGTCCGTCGGGCCCGCACCGGGCCCGCTCGCCCCCTGCCTGCTGGCCCGTCCGGTGCTACCGGAGCGGGCCGGCCTGTCGTCAACGCAGGGTGCTGAGATAAGCGATCAGCGCGTCGAGTTCCTTGTCGTCTTCGAGCCCTTCGTACTTCATCTTCGTATTCGGAAACGTGGCCTTGGAATTCTTTTTGAGGAAGTCCTTGAGGCTGGCGGTATCCCAGGTGCCCTTGCCCGGCTTGAGATCGGCCGAGTAGCCGCTGAAGTCCGCCACGCTTCCGGCGGGACGGTTGACGATGCCGAACAGGGACGGGCCTTTCTTGTTCTTGCCTTGCGTGGCGCTGTGGCACTCGGCGCATTCGCTGATGAACACGCTCTTGCCATCGGCGGCGCGTGCCGAGCCGGGCAGCAGTGCGCCGGCCAGCAGCAAGCCGGCCAGCGGCGCGCATAACAGGGTGGTGTGGAATGACTTCATTGGGGTCCTTACGCGTGGGGAATCAGAACGTCAGATTGACCGACATGGTGAAGCTGTCCAGATCGCGCGGGTTGGTGATCGGCGGGCCGCGGAACACGTTGGACGTGCTGCCGTTGAACTTGTCGAACCGGAACCAGCCGGCCGACAGGCGCAGGTTGGCGATCGTGGTGTAGGTGCCTTCCTTGCCGAACGGGGTCCAGTACAGAAGGATCAGGTTGCTGGTGGTGTCCGGAATGCCCACTGGCGAGTAACGCGCGGCATCGAACGAGCCGGTGTTGATCATGTGCGCGGCCAGTACGCCGTAGGTCTGCTTGAACGCGTAGTTCATGCTGATGGTCTGATCGCGCACGTTGCCGCGTTCCAGCGCGGGCATGGTCGGGTCGGCCGACATCAGCGGGCTGCCGTACTTGCGGCGCTCGTAGATGTTGACGTAGGCCAGCGACATCACGTGCTCGCGGGTGCCCAGGAACTGATAGGTCAGGTCGTAGCCGAAGTCGGTGAGGTCGTCGCTGGGCCCGTTGCGCGGACGCTGGCGGCGCGTGTTGAGCGCCGTCAGGCCGACCGAGAAGAACTGCCGCTTCATGTCCTTCATATAGGCAAGCCGCGCATAGCTGGTGTCGCTGAGCTTGCCCGGGTCGCCGTTGATCGGCCAGCCGAGGCGATCCTGCGCAGACGGCGACAACGCGCTGTAGCTGCCGACTTCGCCGTACCAGTTGCGGTCGTACAGCCCGTACACGCTGGCGCCGATGACGCGGTTGGACAGCGACGAAGAGCTGAGCATGGTGGATGCGCCGCCGTTGGAGGCCGGCGTCAGGGTGGAGGCATTGGGCAACACATGGATCGGGTCGGAGATGCCCGGATTGTTGTTGACGCTGACGCCGATCATGGTGTCCTTGCCGGCCATCTGGAACGGCTTGCTGACAAAGCGCAGATCCACATCGTCCAGGCGCGTATCGAAGGTGGCGTTGCCGCTGTTGTTGGAGCGGATCTTGGAGTAGCCACCGATGTTGTCGTTGACGCGGCCGGCCAGATACAGATCGGCCTGGGTCAGGCGTGCGGTGCTGTCGCCGCGGCTGGGATTGCTGCGCGCCCAGGTGAGCTGGCCGGACACCGGAATCTTGGTGCCTTCGCCATTGGTATCGGTGAAGCCGCCCAGCTTGAAGCGCATGCCGTAGGGCGTAAGCGACGGACCGTAGGCACCGATATGGCAATCCGCGCACGAAGAACCGGTCTGGCGGGCGAACGCGGGAATCGCCTGCGCTTGCGTACTGGCCAGCAGCAGCAAGGGGCCGGACACGCACAACAAGGACGTCAGGGAGGCGGTGCGCGATGCGTGGGCGCGGCGCGAAGCAGGCTGGGAAATAGGCATGGAAAGTCCTTGTTCGACGGTGCGGGGTTCAACGGAGAGAGAGCGGGCCAGGGCGAGGCAGGTGCGGCGACTCATGCGCGCTTGCCTGGCAACACGCGGTACAGCAGGCCATCGCGCAGCACCAGGTGGTGCCACAGCGCGGCGCCGATATGCAGGATCACCAAGGCCAGCAGCGCCCAGGCGGCATTCAAATGCCATACGCCCAGGGTGTCGCCCAGATCGGGGTCTGCCTCGATGAGATTCGGCAGCGCCAGTCCGAACAGATAGACCGTCTTGCCGAACGCGTTGCTCAGCGACCAACCGATCAAGGGCAACGCAAGCATCAGCCCGTACATCGCCAGATGGGTGCCGCCTGCGGCCAGGCGCGTGATCAACGATGCGGGCGGGCCGGGCGGCAGTTTGCGCAGCCGTAGCCGCAGGCCGACGCGCAACACGAACAGCAGCAACACCATCAGGCCGAAGTGGCGGTGGCCTTCCAGCAGCCATTGACGCAATGCGCGCCCATCGAGCTCGGCGCGCAACAGAATCAAACTCGCGGCCATCACCAGGCACAGCACGGTGAGCCAGTGCAGCACCCGCATCGCTTTGGGCAAGGGCGTGACGCGTGCCGCTGGCGCGGCCTGTGTCGAGGATGGCAGCGTTGTGGCGCTGCCGGTGGCTGCCGTGTCGGGCGCCTGGGGGGATGGATGCATCTGGTTGGTGTCCTCACCGGTGGTGGTCGTTGGTTCCGGCAGTGCGTGTTGCGCTGCCAGGCCTGGCTCCCCACGCCGGCCGGAACTGCGGCCAGGTGAACGTGCACCAATATGTGCAGTGCCGCCGGTGAAAGGTTGCATCGCCACAACGAATTTTTATCGTGCCGGAGCACATTTCGATGCGCGATTGCGCATATGCGCACCTGGCTTCGCGGTGCCGTGACCCGGCGCAACCTTTCGCGCATCCCGACGCACTCAGGCATGTCGCACTACGTGCAGTCAGCGGTTACGCCCCGGAACCATGGCCTTCGAACCCATCCAGTTGCATACCCACGGCGACGATCGCGGCCTGCTCATTTCGTTGGAGCAGGAGCGCAATGTCCCGTTCGAAATACGCCGCGTGTACTACCTGTTCGGCACCCGTAGCGGCGTACACCGTGGCCAGCACGCGCACCGCCGGCTCAATCAGCTTGCGGTGGCCCTGCATGGCTCGGTGACGATCCTGCTGGATGAAGGCAAGGGCGATGGCCCGACCGAAGTGACCTTGAACGATCCCTCGCAAGGCCTGCTGCTGGGCCGCATGGTCTGGCGCGATCTGCACCATTTCAGCCCAGACTGCGTGCTGATGGTGCTGGCCGACCAGTTCTACGACCCGGGCGATTACATCCTGGATTACGACGAATTTCTGGGCGAAGTGCGTGGGGAACATCGCCTGGATGCATGCAGGTTGGAAGCATGAGCCTGCGCAAACCCTTGGTGATCGTCGGTGCGGGCGAGTTTGCGCAGATCGCCTGCGAATACTTCCAGTACGACAGCGACTACGACGTGGTCGCCTTCAGCGTGGAGCGCGATTTCCTGCTGCGGCCCACCCTGGCCGAGTTGCCGGTGGTGGCTTACGAGGAACTTGAGCAGCGTTATCCGCCCGATCGGTTCGCGGTGTTCGTTGCGATTCCGGCAACCCAATTGAACCGCTTGCGTATGCGCTTCTACGAAGACGTGGTGCGCCGTGGTTACCGCTGCGCCACGTATGTGAGCTCGCGTGCGTTTGTCTGGCGCAATGCGCAGATCGGTGACAACAGTTTCATCTTCGAAGGCAATGTCGTCCAGCCGTTTACCAGCATCGGCAACAACTGCATCCTGTGGAGCGGCAACCATATCGGGCACCGCACCGTGGTGCAGGACCACGTGTTCATCGCCTCGCACGCGGTGATTTCCGGTTATTGCGAGATCGGCAGCGGCAGCTTCGTCGGCGTCAACGCCACCTTGAGCGACAAGGTGCGTGTTGCCGCGGACAACATCATCGGTGCCGGTGCACTGGTGACGCGGCATACCGAGGCCGGGCGTGTGTACGTCGGTTCGCCGGCGCGCGCGGTGGCCGGAAGGTCCAGCTTCGACGTGGAGCTCTGAGGCCATGTTTACCTGGACCAAGCGTGGGTTGGTCTTCGATGTCGCGCGCGATGGCGTGGGCGGCTGGATGCAGCATGCGGCGCTGACGCCGACGCCGTACCGGCTGTCCGCGCAGGTGTTGCGCGTGTATGCCGGTTTTCGCGACAGCCAGGGCGTGAGCCGGATCGGCTATGTGGATGTGCGCGCCGATGCGCCGACGCAGATCGTTGGTGTGAGCAAGGTGCCGGTGCTGGACATCGGGCGCGATGGCTGCTTCGACGATAACGGCATGATCCTGGGCGACGTGGTCGCCGGCCCCGACGGCTTGTACATGTTCTATGTGGGCTTCCAGCTGGTGGCCAAGGCGAAGTTTCTGGCATTCACTGGCCTGGCGATCTCGCGCGATGGCGGCGAGACGTTTCAGCGTCGTCAGGAAACGCCGCTGCTGGACCGCGCCCCGGGCCGTAGCACCATTGCAGCGGTGCATTCGGCACGCTACGAAGATGGGCGCTGGCGGCTGTGGTACGCGGTGGGCGACGATTGGGAGACCATCGGCGGTCAGCCGTATCCGCGTTACCACATCCGCTATGTGGAGACCGACGACCTGCGCTGCATTCCGGTGGCCGACAGCGTGTGTCTGCTTCCGCGCGATGACGAATACCGCATCGGACGCCCGCGGGTGTACCGGCTGGACGAGCGCTATCTGATGTACTTCACCCGCGGCGACACCCGTGGCGGCTACTTCCCCGGCATCGCGTTCAGCCGCGATGGCGTGCACTGGGAGCGCGAGGATGCTGCGCTGGGCCTGCAGTTGTCCAGCGAGGGTTGGGATGCGCAGACGCTGTGCTACCCCGCATTGATCCAGCAGGGCGAGCGGGTGTTGATGTTCTACAACGGCAACGCGATGGGCCAGGCCGGCTTCGGCCTGGCCGACGCGGCCTTGCCGGTGGAGCTGCAGGGCTGTCATGTATTCGGTTAGGCCTTACGTCGCCAGCGACGCGCTGGCCTGGGATGCGTTGGTGGCGTGCTCGCGCAACGGCAATCTGTTGCATCGGCGCGGCTACATGGACTATCACGCCGACCGTTTCGTGGATGCCTCGTTGCTGGTGGAACGCGGCGGCGAGGTGCTCGCGGTGTTTCCTGCCAGCGTGCAAGGCGATTGCGTCAGCAGCCATGCCGGTCTCACCTACGCCGGCCTGCTGTCGTCGACGGCCATGCGCGCCAGCGGCACCTTGCAGGTGTTCGAGCAGATCGCCGCGCATTACCGCGCAGCCGGCATGCGCGAGATCGTCTACAAGCCGGTGCCGCATGTGTTTCATGCGTATCCGGCCGAAGAAGAGCTGTATGCGCTGCATCGGGTTGGCGCACAGCTGTATCGACGCGATCTGTCGTCGGTGATTGCCTTGCGTCAGCCGTTTGCCTTCAGCGCCGAGCGGCGGCGCTCGATCGCCAAGGCGCGCAAGGCCGGCGTGCACATCCAGACCGGCACCACGCTTGATGCATTCCATGCCTTGCTTGGCGAGGTGTTGCAGCGGCATGGCGTGGCGCCCACCCATCGGCTGGACGAACTGCAGCTGCTGCAGAGCCGGTTTCCACATCACATCGTGCTGCACGAGGCGTGCGCTGATGGGCAGCTGCTGGCCGCCGCGCTGGTGTACGACTTTGGCCGCAGCGTGCATACCCAGTATCTGGCGGTGTCCGAACGCGGGCGCCAGCTGGATGCGCTGAGCCTGCTGCTGGCCGAGTTGATCACCCAGGTGTATGCGGCGCGCGACTACTTCAGTTTCGGCATTTCCACCGAACACGGCGGGCAGGTGCTCAACGAGGGTTTGGTCGAACAAAAGGAGCGCTTCGGCGCACGTGCGGTTGTGCAGGATTTCTATCGATGGACCTTGTAATGGATGTGCCGTTCCTGGATTTGCGTGCGGTCAACGCACGTTACGCGGATGAACTCAAGGCCGCCGCCGCGCGGGTGATCGATGCCGGCTGGTATGTGCTCGGCCAGGAACTGGCTGCATTCGAGGAAGAGTTCGCCGGTTACTGCGGTGCGGCGCATGCGGTCGGCGTGGGCAATGGGCTGGACGCGTTGTCGCTGATCTTGCGCGGTTACCGCGAACTGGGCGTGCTGCGCGAGGGCGATGAGATCATCGTGCCGGCCAATACCTTCATCGCCACATTTCTGGCGATCAGCCAGAACCATCTGGTGCTGGTGCCGGTGGAGCCGGACCCGGTCACCTTCAATATGGACACGGCCAGTGTGGAAAAGGCGATCGGGCCACGCACCCGCGCCATCATGGCGGTGCATCTGTACGGTCAGCTTGCCGACATGGCGGCGCTGCAGACGCTGGCGCATCGCTACGGGTTACTGCTGATCGAAGATGCAGCGCAAGCGCATGGTGCAACCGTGCAGGGCAAGCGCGCAGGTGCTTTCGGCGATGCCGCCGCGTTCAGTTTCTTTCCCACGAAAAATCTTGGTGCGCTGGGCGATGGCGGCGCAGTCGTGACTTCCGATACGCGATTGGCCGAGCGTATCCGCGCGCTGCGCAACTACGGCTCGGAGGTGAAGTACCAGCATCTTTATCAGGGCGTGAACTCGCGCCTGGACGAGCTGCAGGCCGCCTTGTTACGCGTCAAGCTGGGTTATCTGGATGAAGAGATCGCATTGCGGCGCGCGGTGGCGCGGCGTTACCTGCAAGGCATCGACAACCCCTTGATCGTCTTGCCGACAGTGGTCTCAGACGAACAGCATGTCTGGCATCTGTTCGTGGTGCGCAGCCCGCAGCGCGATGCCTTGCAGGCGCATCTGTTGCGGCATGGCATCCACGCCCAGATTCATTACCCGGTGCCGCCGCATCGGCAGCCGGCCTACGCAACGCTCGGTGATGCCTGTTTGCCGGTGAGCGAACGCCTGCACGCCGAAGTGCTGAGTCTGCCGATGGGCCCCGCGCTGGATGCAGCGTCGGTGGAACGCGTGATCGCCGCCTGCCAGTCGTTCGGCGCCGGCGCATGAATCTGGTGCGCAGCAGCGCCTACACCGGCGTCGCGACGCTGGCGAAGTTGCTCGCTGCGCTGGTGGTGGTCAAGTTGGTCGCCGTCTACGCGGGGCCGCAGGGCGTTGGGCGACTCGGCCAGTTTCTCAATGTGATGGCGGTGCTAGCGGTGTTGGCGGGTGGTGGCATCAGCGCCGGTATCGTCAAATACGTCGCCGAGTACCGCGACGACCCGCCGGCGCAGGCGCGCTTGCTCAGCGCGGCGTTGTGGTACGCGTTCTGTGCGTCCTGCGTGCTGGCGGTGCTGGCGGTGGCGTTCAGCGGGTTGCTTGCCGAGCGGCTGTTGGGCGATGCCAGCTATCAACCGCTGATTTGCGTGCTGGCAGTCGCGCAGTTGGGCATCGCGCTGGTCAATTACATTCTTGCAGTGATCAACGGTTTCATGGATGTGCGCCGCCTGGCCATCGTGCAGGTGAGCGGCGCATTAATCAGCGTTGCGCTGGTGGCATGGCTGTCCAGCATGGCGCAGCTGCAGGGGGCATTGCTCGCACTGGTGCTGGGGCAGGTGGTGTGGCTGTTGGCGGGGGTGCCGGCGCTGCGGCGCAGCCCGTATTTTCGGCGCGAGATGTTGCGCCCGCGCTTCGATGCCGTCATGACGCGTCGGTTGGCGGCCTTCTCGGTGATGACGCTCACCTCCACCTTGGTGCCGCAGCTGGTAATCATTCTGGTGCGCGACCATCTGGTTGCCCGGTTCGGGTGGGAGCAGGTGGGCTACTGGCAGGCGGTGAGCCGGGTGTCGGATGCCTATCTGCTGTTTTTCACCACCGCCATCAATGTGTATTACCTGCCCAAGCTGGCCTCGTTGGATGCGCGTGCCGCATTGGGGCGCGAGCTGCGCGCTGCGTATCGTTACGTGATGCCGGCGGTGATCGCGATGGCGTTGGGTGTGTATGTGTGCCGCGATTGGGTGACCTGGCTATTGTTCGACCCGCAGTTTGCTGCGGCCAGAGCGTTGTACGGCCCGCAGCTGGTGGGCGATGTGGTCAAGATCGCCGCCTTCGTGTTGTCGTATGTGATGTTGGCCAAGGCCATGACGCGCCTGTTCGTGGTGTCCGAGTGCGTGTTTGCCGCCAGCTATCTGGGGTTGGTGTACCTGTTTACCGGGCACTTCGGGCTGATCGGTGCGATGTACGCCTTTGTCGCCAACTACGTGCTGTATCTGCTGTTCAATATCGTGGTGGTGCGGCGCTATCTGGTGCAGTTGGCATGAACGATCTTACGCAACCGGCAGGGCGCGCGCGCTGGCCGTTGGTGTCGGTGCTGATCCCCGCGTTCAACCATGAGCGCTTCGTCCAGCGTTGCCTGGACAGCGTGCTGGAGGACCCGTACCCGAGCAAGGAAATCGTCATCATCGACGATGGCTCCAGCGATGCCACCGGCGAGAAAATCGCGCAGTGGATCGCTACCCACGGGCATCGGCTACCGGTGCAGTTCGTGCAGCGGGCCAATCGCGGCGTTGCGGCCACGCTCAACGAGCTGGCCTTGCGCGCGAACGGCGAGTTTCTTCGCCTGGGGGCCAGCGACGATTATCTATTGCCCGGCGGGCTGGATGCGCAGGTGCGCTATCTACGCGCGCATCCGCAGAAGCTTGCGGTGATCGGCGATGCCTGCGTGGTCGATCAGCATGGAAAACAGCTGCATGACAGTGCGATGCGCGATCTGCATGGGGTGGATGTCGCTCTGTATCGCTCCGAGCAAGGCATCCGCCGCGCGGTGATCCGCCAATGGGCCGTCAGTGGTGCCGTCGCCTTGTTGCGGCGCGGCGCCTTCGATGCGCGCAGTGGCTGGGACGAAGCGCTACGTATCGAAGACTGGGATTTTTTCCTGCGCCTGGCTGCGCGCAACGCGCTGGGGTTCATCGATATGCAGGTCTGTGCGTATCGGTTGCACGGCAATAACCTCAGCAAGACGACGAACGTGCCGGCACGCATCGCCAATCTGAGCGAGTCGCGACAGGTGGCATTGCGCTGCGCGGCGTTGTTCGATGAACCCGATCGCACGCTGCTGCACGCGCAGTCGCGCTACATCGCCGCCAAGGTGGCGTTCCTGCAGCGCCGGCCTCATGCGGTGATCGCTCACCTGCTGGCCTATGCGTGGTTGTCGCTGCCGGCCGCATGGCGGCCCAAGCCCGCGCGCAATGCGACGGAGCCGGCGTGAGCATGTTGCTGCGACGGCCTGCGACCTACCTGGCCTTGCCGATGCTGCTCAGCTGCGCGTTGACGCTGCTGACCTATACGCTGCCGGACGGCTACCTCGACGGCATCGTGTTGCTGGCGATCGCTGCGGCGGCGACCTTCGCCCTCGATGCTGCGCTGCGCACCCGCTTGCCCGCGGTGGAAGCGTTTCGCCACTATCGCTACGCCGGCACCCGCGATGCGTTTGTGGCGATGACGCTGGCAGCGGTGGTCACGGTGTTCTGCATTGTCGACGTGGTGGTGTTTCCGATTCCGTTGTTCAGCGATCCATCGTCGTACGCCACCTTGAGCCCGCTGCGCTCGCACGTGCGGCATCTCTCCAACATGTGCTGGATCCTGCCGCCGATCGCGTTGCTGTGCGTGCGCCATCGCGGTCTGCGCGCGGCGATGGTGACGTTTGGGTTTGTGTTCCCGATTGTGGTGATCGACCGCAATCGTATCTTTGCCGGCCTGTTCTCGTTCGTGCTGGTGATGTTGCTGCGGCGTGATCCAGCGCGCCCGTTGCCGTGGAAAACGATCGGGGTGCTGGCGCTTGCGGGTGGCGGCGTGTTTTCGGTACTCGGTGCCTTGCGTTCCGGCTCGCTGGCAACCGTGGCACTGCCATTCAGCGCGTTCTACCGTGCCATGCCGCAAGGCGTGCAATGGCTGCTGCTGTACATCAGCGCCGGGCCTTACAACTTTGGCGCCATCCTCGCCAAGGGGTACGAAAACGCCAGTTTTCTGGTCAACCAGCTGGTGCCGTTCAGCGGGTCGATCGCCACCGCCGGCACCAGCATTCCGCTGGATGCGCCCAACATCAATGTGGGCACCGAGTTCTTTCCGTTCCTGATGGCCTGGGGCGCGCCGGGGGCGTTGCTGGCGCTATTGGCGCTGTATGCCGGCCTGGTGTGGAGCGTGCGCCGGCTCAATGGCTCGCTCTCGATTTTTCATGTGCTGATCTTCCTGCGCATCGCCTACGCCTGCCTGATGTCGCCATTCGCGCCTCAGGCATTCACCTGGACCAACCTCGGCTTCATTGCGCTCTGCCTGGTGCTGCACGCCTGCACCGTGTTGTTGCCCAGCCGCCATGCAGCACACCCGTCTGTCGCGTAAGCGCGGCAACCCACTGTCACGTTTCAGAGCCTGCGTACCATGAATCAACACGACGAAATCTACCTGATCGACCTGTGGCGCATCCTGCGGCGCGAGTGGCGCTGGGCGCTGGCTGCGGGGGTGCTGGTGCTCGGCATGACGTTCGCCTTCCTGCGGGTGGCGACGCCGCAGTGGGAAGCCACCGCCTGGATCCAGGTGGGCGAAATCGGACCCACGCCTGCCGGTCGCGACCCAAAGGTCGAGCCGTTCCAGCGGGTGATCGATCGCATGAAGACGCGGCTGTTTCAGGACGCGGTGCTGCACCAGGCCGGGGTGCCGCTCAAAAGCCGTGCCGCGCAGCTGTATCGCGGCAGCCTGAAGCCGGATCCGGACCCGTACGCCAATCTCATCGGTGTGACCATTCGCGCCGAATCCGCGCAGCAGGCGCGCAGCCTGGCGATGGCCACCGTCACCGCATTGCAGAGCCTGCATGGCGACACCAATACCGCCGCGCTCGCGCTTGCACGTACGCGCCTACAGGGGCTGGACGAGGATCTGCGCGTTGCTACGCTCACTCGCGAGCAGCTGCAAACGCAACTGCAATCCGGCTCTGTAGCAAGCCCTGCGCAGGTGCTGGCCGGGGTGTTGCTGACCGACAACACCACCGCCATCCGTGCGATCAAGAGCGAGCGCGACGATCTGATCGCGCGGCTGACCGCGCGTTACACCTATCAAACCTCGTTGGCGTGGCCTTTGTATGTGCCCGAGCAGCGGGCATTTCCCAATGCGCTGATGATCTGGGCGGTCGGTCTGCTCGGTGGCGCGGGGTTGGGCGTGCTGGTGGCGGTGCTGCGCAATGCCTGGCGTCGCCGTCGGGTTGAAGGCGCTCGTGCCATTGCGTGAGAGCTGACAAACGCGACTGCGCGCAACGCCATGCGGGCGCTGGCGCTGCGCGGCATGTGCAACGCGGCCGCTCCGGCGTTGACTGCGCCGTGCACATCCACCTGACGACTGCGCGCTAGGTTCTGTTAGCCGCTCCATGATCAGCAGGGCGTCGCTGTTCACTGTGCTTGCGTCAGAAGTGAAAGGCCGACCCTTGACTGCGCCGTTGGCACGCGCACGCGCGGCACGTCGTGATTGACACGCGCAGCGCTGCCGGCGGCGTTTTGTCGCCGCCGAATCTGCAGCCAATCATTCCTGGCACTCCGCGCGCGCGGCCCGACTGCAACCAAACCGGCTGGTGCTGGCACTCACGGGTCTATCAAGCGATACCGCGTTGGCGGTGCCGCGTCTGGAGAGTGTCGTGAAATCAGCAGGACGGGTGGGGGAGGCGATGCATGTCAGTGGTCAGTGAGCATGCCGCGCGCGGCGGAACAGTCGCGCCGGAGCAGTTGCTGGAAACGCAACGCGCGTTCGACAGCGTCGCCCCCGATTACGATGGCCCACGCGGCAACAATGCGCTGATCCAGCGTATGCGTACCACGTTGTGGGACACAGTGGCCGCAGAGTTGCCGGTCGGCTCGCGATTAGTGGATCTGGGCTGCGGCACCGGCCTGGATGCGGGCGAGTTCGCGCGTCGCGGCTACAGCGTGCTGGCCACCGACTGGTCGCCGGCCATGATCGAGCGCACCCGCCATCGCGCCGTCACGCAGGGGCTGGAAGAACGCCTGGCAGCCGCACATGTCGGCATCCAGCAGCTTGATCAGCTGGAAGGCACCTTCGACGGCATGTACTCCAATTTCGGCCCGCTCAATTGCGCGCCGGATCTGCCGGCGGTGGCCGCCGAATGCGCGCGACTGCTGCGCGCCGATGGTTGCCTGGTGTTTTCGGTGATCGGGCGCATCTGCCCGTGGGAAATCGGCCATTACACCTTGCGCGGGCGCTTCAAGCGCGCCGCGGTGCGTGCGGCCAAGGGCGCAACCGCGGTGGGCATGAACGGCCACACCATCTGGACCTGGTACCACCTGCCGCGCGAGTTCTATCGCGCGTTCGAAAAGCACTTCGTGCTGGACAGCTACCGTGCCCTCAGCCTGTTCCTGCCGCCCCCGTATCTGGTCGATTTTTGCGAGCGCCATCCGCGCGTCTCCGAGCGCCTTGGCCGGCTGGACGACCGTTTCGGCGGATTGCCGCTATTGCGCGACATGGGCGATCACTTCCTGATCGTAATGCGCAAGCGCTGAGTGGAGATGCCGATGTCCATGGCCGATGTCTGTCTGCAGGGCGCGCGATCGATCACGCTCGCGGGCCCGTCGCGCGCAGCGGTGAACCTGCGCGCGGGCCGCTTCGGCGGCACGCTGGGCACCGGCACCTTGCGTCTGGATCTGCAGGGGCATGTGCTGGCGCCGGGCCTGATCAACGCGCACGAGCACTTGCAGGTGAACTGCGTGCCGCCGCTGCCGCAGGGCGCGCCATTCGCCAACAGTTATGCATGGATCGAGGCGTTTCAGGCGCACTTTCAACATCCGTCCGTGGCTGCCGCATTGCGCGTGCCCAAGGCGGTGCGTTTGCGCCATGGCGGGCTGAAGAATCTGCTCGCCGGCGTGACCTGCGTGGCGCAGCACGACCCATGGCACGCCACGCTGGATGAGGCCGATTTTCCGGTCGGCGTGCTCCACGAATTCGGCTGGAGTTATGCATTGGGGTGGACCGGCTACGGCCCGCCGGTGCAGGGCAGCTTTGCGGCAACGTCGGCGGCGCACCCGTGGATGATCCATCTGGCCGAAGGCACCGACGCGGTGGCGCGGGCTGAACTCGATGATCTGGATCGGCTCGGTTGCCTGGCGTCCAACACGGTGCTGATTCACGGCGTTGGCATGGGCGAGCAGGATATCGAGCGGGTGATCGCGCGTGGCGCGGCGGTGGTGTGGTGCCCGTCGAGCAATCTGGCGCTGCTCGGGCGCACGCTCGATCCATGGCGGTTGTGCATGGCCGGGCGGCTTGCGCTGGGCAGTGACTCACGCGTCAGTGGCGCACGCGATCTGCTCGAAGAACTGCGTATTGCTGCCAGCAGCGGGCTGGCGCCGGACTTGCTATTGGGTCTGGCCACCGACCAATCCGCACGCATTTTGCGCATGGCTACGCGCGGGCGCATCGCGCCGGGCGCTGCTGCGGATCTGGTGATCGTGCGCGACCGCGGCGGCGAACCCGCCAGCAGCGTGATCGGCTGCGAACGCAGCGACTTGCGCGCGGTGATCCGCGATGGCAAACCACGCATCGCCGATCCGGACTTTGCACCGTGGTTCGACGCCGCCGGCATCCGGACCGTTCCGGTGGTGCTGGATGGATGCCCCAAGTTGCTGGACGCCAGCTTGGCGGACCCGGCCGTGCTGGCGCTCGAACCCGGCTTGCAACGTGTGCAGGACCTGCAGCAAGCGTCGAGCGCAATGGCAGCGATGGGCGTCGCGTCGTGAGCGCGGTTCCGGTGCTCGAGCCTGACGCGGCGTATGCGTTGTGGGCCCAGGCGTATCCGCCGCACGCGCATAACCCGGTGATGCAGGCCGAAGAGCGCGCAATGCTTGGCTTGATGCCCGCCACCTTGCAGAACCAGCATGTGGTGGATGCCGGCTGCGGTAGCGGCCGCTACATGCTGCATGCGTTACGCCGTGGCGCACGCCATGTCACTGGTGTCGATCTGTCGCCGCAGATGCTCGCGCGCGCCCAAACCGAACTGTCGCAGCATTGGCCAGCTGCGCGGGTGCAGTTGCAGCAGGGCAGCCTGGACCAGCTGCCGCTTGCCGATGCGGTTGCCGACCTCAGCGTGTGCGGCCTGGTGGTCGGGCACCTGCAACGGCTGTTGCCGGCGCTGGAAGAATTGCATCGCGTCACCCGCATCGGCGGCATCGTGTTGTGCAGCGACGTGCATCCGATTGGCCATGCATTGGGCTGGCGCCGCGACTTCAAGGCCGATGGCCGGCACTATGCGGTGCGCCATACCCAGCATCTGTACAGCCATTGGCATTGCGCATGCACGGCATTGGGCTTTGCGATCGAAGCGGTGGCCGAGCCGATGCTGGACCCGGCCGATATTCCTGCCGGCGCGCATTTCGACCAGACGGCGCTGCAGGTGCCGGTGGCGCTGGTGCTGCGGCTGCGGCGTCTGGCGTGAGCATCGCGCTGACACGTTGCCCCCGCAATCCATGCGGCGCAGGCAATCGGCATGACCTGGCGTCGTCTTGCGTTCAGCGTGATTGCGCCGCCCATGCACACCCTGCCAAGCCATCGGCAATCGCGCCGTGACCCTGCATGTTGCACAGCTCAATCTGCTGCCAACGCCTGTCGGTTTGAGCGCTGAGCAGGTCTTCGCGCACTGGCCTTCGCTTGCCGACATTGCCGAGGCGGTGGCCAGCGCAGGTGTGCGCGTTTCGGTGATCCAGGCTTCTGCATTGAACACGCAGATCGCACGGCAGGGCGTCGATTATCGCTTCGTCGCGCTTGGTCCACGCGGAAGCGCTGCGCGCGCGGCCACGTTGTCGGCGCTGTTGCGCGACATCGGCGCCGATGTCATCCACGTGCATGGCCTGGAATTTGCTGGCGATGCGCGCAGGCTTGCGCGCCTGCTGCCGCACATGCCGATCCTGCTGCAGGAGCATGCCAATCGCCCGCCACATTGGTGGAACAGGGCAGTGTGGCGGGCTCGCTATGGCGCCGCTGCCGGCATCGCGTTTACCTCGCTGGAGATGGCACAGCCGTTTGTGCGCGCGCGCCTGTTTCGCAGCCGTACGCAGCTGTTTGCGATTCCCGAATCCAGCAGCCGCTTCTTGGCAGGTGATTGCCTGCTGGCACGCGAGCAGACGCAACTGCATGGCGACCCGTGCGTGCTGTGGATTGGCCATTTGAGCGCAGCCAAGGACCCGCTGTGCGTGCTCGATGCGGTTGCCATGGCAGCCGGCCTCTTGCCCGGTTTGCGGCTGTGGTGCGTGTTCGATCAGGCCCCCTTGCTGGAACGGGTGCAGCAGCGGATGCGCGACGATGCGCGTCTGGCGCGGTGTGTGCAGTTGTTGGGCAAGGTCGAGCATGCGCGCGTGCAGGCACTGTTGCAGGCGAGCGACGTCTTCGTGTCCGCCAGCCACGCGGAGAGCTGCGGCTATGCGGCACTGGAAGCCTATGCTTGCGGCGCGCTGCCGTTGTTGACCGACATTCCGGCCTTCCGCGCACTCAGCGATGACGGCGCGGTCGGCGAGCTATGGCCGGTGGGCGATGCCAGCGCATTGTCGGAATTGTTGTTGCGCGTTGCGCGGCAGCGGCCCAGCCGTGCGCAGGTGCGGGCGCATTTTGATACGCGGCTGTCGTTCGCGGCAGTGGGGCAGCGCTGGGCGCAGGCGTATGCAAGCCTGCTGAAGCCAATGCGAGCGCGCCCGCGATGAAGTTGGCGCTGGTGGTGCCGGGCGGGGTGGATCGCAGCGGCGACGTTCGCGTGATTCCGGTATTCCTGACCTTGATCGAATGGCTGGCACGCAGCCACGAGGTGCACGTGTTCGTGCTGCATCAGGAACCCTTGCCCGATACCTGGATGCTGCGCGGCGCCAAGGTGCACAACATCGGCGCGCGACGTACGCGGCTGCGTGCCATCGGCGCCATTGTCGAAGAACATCGGCGCGCCCCGTTCGCGGTGATCCAGGCGATCTTTTCCGGCTATTGCAGCCTGATTGCGGTGAGTGCAGCCAAGCTGCTGCGACGTCCCAGCGTGGTGCATATCGCCGGCGGTGAACTGGTGGCGCTACATGCCATCGGCTACGGCGGCCGGCGGCGGTGGCGCGGGCGCCTGCGCGAAGCGGTCATCCTGCGCCTGGCCGATCGTGTGACCGCTGCCAGCGCGCCGATCATTGATTCGTTGCAAGCGCTCGGTATCGGCGCGCAGCGCGTGCCGTTAGGGGTGGATCTGCGGGCCTGGCAGCCAGTACCACCGCGCCCGCGCGAAGGCGTAGTTGCACGTTTGCTGCACGTGGCCAGCCTCAATCCGGTCAAGGACCAGAGCACCTTGCTGCGCGCGATGGTCGCACTCAAGCGGGCCGGCGTCGCCTTTACGCTGGACATGGTCGGTGTCGACACGCTGGACGGTGCCATGCAGCACCTGGTACAGCAGCTGGATCTGCAGCAGCAGGTACGCTTTCTCGGCTTCAAGACCCAGCGCGAATTGCGCCCGATCATGCTGGCCGCCGACCTGCTGGTGATGTCGTCCCTGCACGAAGCAGGGCCGATGGTGCTGCTGGAAGCGGCCGTGGCCGGTGTTCCGACCGTCGGCACGGCTGTCGGGCATTTAGTGGAATGGGCGCCGATCGCTGCGCTGGCGGTGCCGCCAGGCGATTGGGCGGGCATGGCCGAAGCCATTCGGCAAGTGCTCGGCGATGACGAACTGCGCCTGCGTCTGGCATGGGCAGCGCAGTGCCGCGCGGTGCGCGAAGACGCGGCCATGACCACGCGTCTGTTCGAACAGATCTACCGTCAGTTATGCGAGCGCAGGCCGCTGGGCTCGACAAACTAGAGCGACCGCAAAACCTATTGCGCAACTGCCAGGCTGAAAAAGCTGGTACTCGGTTCGGCATATGGCACGCGGACCCGGCGGAGCTGAGCGCGCCGGCCATATCCACCTGGCGACTGCTCGCCACGTTGTTTTGATCGCGCTCGAGGGCGCGATTCAACGACACATCGTGCGCAGCCAGTACGCACTCTGTAGTCCAGAGGCAATGTAGCGTGGCTAATCACGAAGCAATCCACTGATTGCTGCATTCCTCAGTCATCTTGACCGCGACGACCAACGCAGCATGCAAGGCCGGTGTCGGCGCATGTTCCGCGCCAACGCAGCCATCAGATGCCAGCACGGCATGCCACAGGACAGCAACGCAGCCTTATGCAGGCTGCAGATACCCATCGAGCGCGGCACGCACCACATACAGCATGTCGGTGCGCGGGACCGGCCGGGTCAGCCGGGTCATCAGGCGGCGGGCCTGGGTCTGGCGCACCCACGGTTGGTCTTGCAGCCACAACTGGGTCTGCAACATGTCGGCACGCTCCTTGCGGCTCTCTGCCGACGGCACCACGCGTTGGTGCAGATACTGCCGCGCCTCACGCAACGATCCCGACCACTCGATACCGGGCAGTGCCGACAACCACAGGTTCGAGCACGAGGCCGTGGTCAACGTTTGCCGGGCGGCACGGATACGCAGTAGCCGCGGACACTGCGCATGCAGGCGCGCCATCACCGTCGCTGGCACCACCGCGCGGTAATAGCGCTGCAGCAACAACAGCGGCGGCAAGGCCCACCAGGGCGAGATGGCCGGGTCTTCCCACAGCTCCTGCCAGTCGCGTGAGCCCATGCGCGTTGCCAGCAACGCCAGATCGTGCAGATGCATCAACCGGATGCTGCGGTGACAGATACCGCCGGCCGCGTGCAGCAGCAGGTGGCACATCAAGGCGCCGGTGGAGGGGTACGGATTCAGCCCAGGCTGTGGGCGTTCCGGCCAGATCCACGCGGTGATGTCCACGCTGCGCACCGGCAGGCGTTCCTGGATGCGCGTATGCAGCTCGATGTTGATCGGCGCGTCGCGGTGCTCGCCCAAGCCGGCAACGGCGTCGCCGTGCAGCGGTTTGAACACCTGGTGCTTCCATTGTTCGAACGACGCCACGTAGCCAAGTTCGCACAACAACGCTGCCGCCGTAGGCGCGTCCTCTGGCTGCACCAGCAGGTCGATGTCGGCCATCGGGCGATCGCCGGGCAGATACACGCCAAGCCGATGCAGGGCGCTGCCCTTCAGCCCCACCAGCGCGACGCCCGCGCTACGTGCGGCTGCATCGATCTGCGTCAGCAGCAGCGCAATCCGCCGGTGCCGGTCTTCGACATGGCGGCGTTGCTCGCTCAGGAAGGCCGTCCATTCGGCGTTCTGCCACAACGAGCGCCGCTGCAGCAACGGCGACACGCCATGCGCCGCCGCGGCCGCCGCGGCCAGCTGCCACTGCAGCCGGTCCCACTGCGGCGCGTTGTCGCCAGGCTGCGCCAGCTCGTGCGCCAGCTGCTCGGTGGCAGTGTGCAGGCCATGTCTGATGGTGCGAAGCGAAGGCTGCATGCAGGTGATCCGGAAAGTCGAACAGGTTGGCGAACAGGATGGCGATGGAGGATGCTGGTGATGCGGCTGGCGGGCGGTGATGCCAGTGCGGCAGTGCTGCAATGCGACTCGCGCGCATGCCCCATCAAGGCGGTCACGCGGCTGCTTGCTGCCGTGGTTGATCAGCCCACCAGCACCGTTTCCAGTTGGCGTGGCTGACGCGCCGCCAGGGTGGCGAGCGGCTCGGTGCGGTGGAGATGTTCCGATGCGATCAATGCGGCCCAACGCGCTTCCAGCTGCTCTGACGCTTGCGAAACGGCGTCGGCCGTCATCGTCGTGCGCGCCTGCTGCAGGTCGACCTGGGTATGCAGCAGATTGCGCACGCTGCGATAGAACTCCGAGTCGTAGGCACCATGGAACATCATCGCCAGGTCGTCGCTGTCCTGCCAATGCGTCTTGCCGCCCAGCTGGTTCTTCACTTCTTCATAGAACTTGGTGCCGGGCAGGGGATACGACACGCTGACGCCGATGATGTCCGGGTTGGCCTGTGTCACCAGTGCGCGCGTGGCCAGAATGTCGTCGAGCTCCTCGCCCAGATACCCCAGCTGGATGAAGAAGCCTACGCGAATGCCATGTGCGCCCAGCCGTTCGCGTGCAGCGATCACCTCGGCCACCTGCGTGCCCTTGGTCATCTTGTCGAGGATGCGCTGGCTGCCGCTTTCTGCGCCAATCCAAGCTTCCGTACAACCAGCACGCGACAGCGCGGCGGCCATGCGATCGCTGGCCAGATCGGCGCGGGTCTGGATGGTGAACGGGATGGCGCCGTCGGCCTCGCTCAAGTGCTGCGCAAATGTCTCGACCCAATCGATATGGAAGCCGAAGATATCGTCGGCCATCCACAGATGGTCGGGCTGGAAGTTGCGTTTGAGATGGATCATCTCTGCGGCCACGTCTTCGGCGCCGCGACGTTTGTAATGGTTGCCCCAGATCGGCTTGGCGCACCAGTTGCAGCGGAACGGGCAGCCACGCGAGGCCGCCATGTTCAAGCTGAAATAGCCATGCCGTTGCTGCCAGAACTGCCGATAGCGCGGCATGTCGACCAGGTCCCAGGCAGGCAGCCCGCTCAGGCGTGCATCCGGTGGCTGCGCACCGGGATGCGCGCGCGCGGCCACCGGGTCGCTGGTGGCAATGCGCGCAACGCCCGCCAGCCAGGCCTGGTCATCGAGGTGCGGGGTGGCTTCCACACGTTCGATCAGTTCGATCAACGGCGCGATGCCTTCGCCGATCAAGACCGCATGTGCGCCGGCGGCCAGAAATACATCGGGGTTGTCGGAGGCATCCGAGCCCGCCACCAACACCCGACACCCGGCGGCGCGCGCCTGCCCGATCATGCGGCAGGCCGCGTCGCGCATCCGGCTCAGGCACATCTTGGTGAGAAAATTGAAGTTGTCTTCGTAGAACACCACCAGGTCCGGCTGTGCCTCATGCAGCGCGCCGGCATAGTCCTCCACGTCGTCGGCCAGCATGGCGTCGAACAGGCTCAGCGCATGCCCACGCTCGCGCAGCAACGCGGCAATCTGTAAGGTGGCCAACGGCGGATACGGCTTGCCGCGCTCCCATTGTTTCGGGTCGTAACGCAGGAAATACGAATGACTGACCTGGATCTTTAGCATCTGCACAAGGCTCTCGTTCTGTTGCCAGATGACGCGCAGCGGTAGCATGCGCAGACACCGGCATTCGGCTCGGCAGTAGGTGCGCACGCAGGCGCCTTTGGTTGCGCCATCGCGCTGCGTAGTAGCGTCGCTGTGATGCGCCAGTTCAGCGCATGCGGCAATGCAACCTTTCGCGATACAACGCGCACACACGGGTTGATCGATGCAATGGATGACAGGCATGCCGCAGTCGGCTGCGTTGGCGCAACACATGCCGGTGAGCGAGCACGCATGCGTGGTTCCGCCGGGTACGCTCGCACCGGACACGGGCGCGGCAGACCCGTTCGGCGAGCAGCGTGCGCGGCGCTTCAGCGTGCAGCGGCAGGTCCTCGGTGCGCTCTTCCACTTTCATAGCGATAGCGAGGCGCTGTTGGCGCTGGTCGATGCCGCCTATGCCGGCCTGCCGGCGCACTGCCTGCCTGCCGCACCGCAGTTCCATCTCACGCTGGATCTGGTGCAACGCGCGCCGGGCGCTGTCGTCGATGTACCGCCGCCGGTACGCACGCATGCGGTTGGCGGGCTGGTCTGCGGCATGATGGATGCCTGCAACTACCTGATGCTCTCGGTGCCCGAGCGCCGCGCGATGCTGGTGGTGTCCGAAGACATGCTGGCGCATGCCTATCACGTGCGTTATGAGCTCATCGAATTTGCGGTGTTCCTGCTTGCCGCACGTGGCATCGGGCTGGTGCCCTTGCATGGTGCCTGCGTGGGCCGGCACGGTCGCTGTGTGCTATTGCTTGGCGCCAGTGGCGCGGGCAAATCCACCCTGGCGCTGCACAGTCTGCTGCACGGCCTGGAGTTCATTGCCGAAGATGGCGTGTTCGTGGCGCCGGAGAGTCTGCTGACCACCGGTGTGGCCAACTTTCTGCATCTAAGGCCGGAATCGCTTGGCCTGCTCGATGCGCGCACGCGCGCATGGATCACTGCAGCGCCCAGCATTCGTCGCCGCAGCGGCGTGGAAAAGTACGAGGTCGATATTCGCCACGGCCATGCCACGCTTGCGTCCACGCCATTGCAGCTAAGCGCGGTATTGATGCTGTCCAGCCAGCCTGCCGATGCCTCAGCACCAAGCCTGGTGCCGGTGCCGCTCACGCAGATTGCCCAATCCCTGGCGCGCGACCAGCCGTACGCTGCCGGTCAGCCCGGCTGGCAGCGGTTTGTTGCGCAGGTGCAGCGCGTGGGCATGTTTACCCTGCGCCGCGGTCCGCACCCGCATGCCTCGGTGGAGGCCGTGCTGCAGGTGTTGCGATGACGGGCTTGCCTATCTCGCACGCGTGCGGTGTGGCGCGTGTCGCGGACCGAATGGCCCATCAAGCCTGCGGCGCAGCTGATGCATAAGCCCGCACATAGCGTCCGGATGCAAGCGGCGCTGCGCAGCTTTACCGACACGCTGGTGCCCGCAGACCTGCCGGCTGTCGCGCTGTACGTCGTGCTGTCGCTGGCCGCCGCATGCGTTGGCAGCATCGTCGCAGTGTGCCTGGTACCGCTGGTGCAACCCGGCCACAGCGTGCAGTTGGCCGGCTACCAACTCGCATTGCCGGGTGGTCTGCCGTTGCAGGTGAGCCTGTTTGTGGTGGTGAGCCTGTTGTTCGCTGCGCTACGTTGGTGCGGGGCGCGCCTGGCCGCACGCCTGACCAGCCGCTATGCAGTTGGCCTGCGTCGACGTGTGCATGCCGCGTTGATCGATGCGCCGTTACCGGCATTGGCTGGCGCCAGCTCGGCAGAGATCGCCAACGTACTCACCTACAACATCGAGATCGCCACGCAAGGCTTCAGCGCCGTGCTGCAGTTGTTGGTGGCGGGCATCACTGCAGTGGTGAGCGTGTGCATTGCCGTGTTGATTGCACCTGCGCTGCTGTTTGCAACGCCGCTGCTGTTGCTGCTGGCCTGGTTGGGTGTGCGCCTGTCCAGCAGCGATGCGCAGGCACGCATCAGCCGCGACTATGTGGCCGACATGACGCAGCTGTTCTGGTTGAGCGAGGATTTCCCGCGTCGCCTGCGTCATGTGCGTTCGTTCCAGCGCGAAGCGGTCGAAATGCAGCATTACGAACGCATTTCGACGCGGTTGGGGCAGGGCTACGCGCAGCAGCAGGAACTGGTGGCCAGCAGCCGGTTGGTCCTGGAACTCACCGCCGTGGCCGCAATCGCCGGTATTTTGGTGCTGGCCAATCTGTGGCAAGGTGCCGACCGCGCCGCGCTGATCACCGTCAGTCTGCTGCTCGGCCGTTTGTTGCCGTATCTGGTCACCACGCGGCAGAGCGTGCAGCAATTGCGTTCTGCCTGGCCGGCGCTGCAGTTGTGGCGGCGCCATGTGGATCTGGGTGCAACGCGCTTGCAGGCATCGGTCGACGCAGCGCAGCCGCTGCCGGCCGCCTTGCATGTGGAGCGCATCGAGCTGGCGGCGCCGTTGCCTGCGCTGGATATCGGCCCGCTGCTGCTGGTGCCCGGCCAAATGGCCTTGATCGTCGGGGCCTCCGGCGTCGGCAAGAGCAGCTTGATGGATGTGCTCTCCGGGCAGACGCCGCCCGCAGCGTTCGATGCGCACATGGGCGGGCGTCGGCTGGATTTTGCCGCTTATCGGCAACTGATCCGGCACAGCGCCTACATCGGCCAGGGCGTGCGGCCCTGGCAGCGCACGGTGCGCGACTGCCTGGACTGGGCGTTGCCGGGTGCCACCGAGGCCCGCATGTGGCAGGCGCTGGCCGATGTCGGTTTGCACGCGCGTCTGCAGCGCGACGGTCATGGCTTGCTGACAGCGATCAACGGCCCGGAAAGCCGCCTGTCTGGCGGCGAGTTGCAACGCCTGCTGTTGGCGCAAGTGTTGCTGCGCGCGCCGACCCTGGCGGTGCTGGACGAGGCGACCAGTGCACTCGACGCGCAGGCCGAACATCAGCTGCTGTGTACTTTGCGACAGCGTCTGCCGCACACCGTGCTGGTGGTGGTCTCGCATCGCACCAGCCTGGCCTCGGTGGCCGATCGCACCATCGCGCTTGGGCAGGCAGCGGTTTTGCAGCCGCAGGGCAAGAGCGCGGCCTTGGTGACACGCTACGGGGCATGACGTGCGCCGCGTGCATCTCCGAGCTGTCACATCACTGCGCACGCGCTAGCGGGCAATCTCTTCCAGCGCACGATTGCGCGTGCGCGGCCCGAATACGGCGATCACGCTCGCCACGATCGACATGCTTATCACGATGAAGGTCAGCACGCCATGGCTGCCGACCTGCGCAAGCAGCCAACCGATCAACACGCTGCTCACCGCCGTCGACAGACGGCTGAACGAGTAGCAAAACCCCACTGCCCGCGCACGCAATCCGGTGGGGAACAGTTCGGCCTGATAGCCATGGTAGGCAAAGCTCATCCAGGCATTGCAGAACGCGATCATGGCCCCGCACAGCACCATGCCGATGGCGTCATGCTGCAGCGAAAACAGCACGCCAAACAACACCGCGCCCAGCGCCGACGCGGTGATCTGCCACTTGTTTTCCCAGCGCTGCGCAAAGCGCAGCAACAGCAGGGGCGCAAGCGGGTAGGCCAGCGAGATCGCAAACGAATAGCCCAGGCTCTTGGTGACACCGGTGCCTTGCGCTGCAATCAGCGCCGGTAACCAATTGCCGAAGCCGAAGAAACCGATGGCCTGAAAAATATGGAATACCACCAGCATGCCGATGCGCCCGCGATACGGCGCCTGCCACAAGGCCGATACCCGCGCCTGAGCGGCAGGCACTGCGGCAGCCAGCTGCGGCTCGGGCAATGGCGCGCCGATATCGCGCACGCAGCGCGCTTCCAGTTGATTCAGCACCGCATCCGCTTCGGCATGGCGGCCTTGCGCGGCAAGCCAGCGCGCCGATTCCGGCAAGCGGCTGCGCAACCACCAGATCGCCAGGGCAAACACACCGCTCAGCAACACCACCCAGCGCCAGCCGCTCACTCCCAGCGGCGCATGCGGCACCAGTAGCCAGGCGGTCAGGGCCACCGTGGGGACCGCCAGAAACTGCACGAAGAAGGCGAACGCAAACGCCGCGCTGCGCATGTGCCGCGGCACCAGCTCGGACAGGTACGTATCGATGGTCACCAGCTCGATGCCCAGCCCGATCCCCACCACGAAGCGCAGCACGATGACCCCGGTGGCCGTGCTCTGCAGGCCCATCGCCACGGTGGCGGCGGTGTACCAGACCAGTGCGAAGGTGAACACCAGGCGGCGGCCGAAGCGGTCGGCGAACGGACTCAACAGCGCGGCGCCGACGAACAGGCCAAGAAACGTGGCCGCAGCGAACGCAGCCTGATCCGACATGCCAAACACCCCATCGGCCCCCTTGGCAAAAATGCCGTCGGCAATCAGTCCCGGGCTGATGTAGGCGGTTTGGAACAGGTCGTACAACTCGAAGAACCCGCCCAGCGCCAGCAGGCCGACCAACCGCCACAACGTCGCGCTGGCCGGCAGTCGGTCGATGCGCGCGGCAATCTGTGCGGCACTGGAGTCAGGGGTGGCTGAGGCGCTCATCGCCATCGTTGTCTCGCATTGCCAGGTCAACCCGCATCATAGCCAGCGGCCTGATCCGGTAGCTCCGGCCCTTCGTGGCACCGGCAACGTGTTCGCGCCTTGGTCGATGCATCTCTGCTGCAGCGGCGCGGCCATCTGTCCATAGAGCGGTCGATAAAACGACTGTGCTGCCGTTAGGCGGGCGCGGCTGGTGGCAGGTGCGGCATGGACCACCGTGCACTTCGGTCCTTGTGAGCCGTCCACATCCACCTGACGACTTTCCGCACATTGGGTTGTCAGCCGCGCTCGATGACGCAGGCCCTTGTCGGCGCCCGGTGTTCGGCTGCTGGAATGCTGTAATCCTGTCAGCGTCAGGCAAGCGGCTGGCAATGCCGCTCGGGCAGCCCCATCTCTTGCACATCACTTAGTTCCGGAGCCGTCCGATGACGCCCATTTCCGTGCTCGACCTGGCGCCCGTCTGCGAAGGCAGCGACACCACCCACGCCTTCGCCAACATGCTCGATCTGGCGCAACACGCCGAGCGCTGGGGGTATCAGCGGTATTGGTTGGCCGAGCACCACAACATGCCGGGCATTGCCAGCGCCGCCACGGCGGTGTTGATCGGCCACGTCGCCGGCGGCACCAAGACCATTCGCGTCGGTTCCGGCGGCATCATGCTGCCCAATCACGCACCGCTGCAGGTGGCCGAACAGTTCGGCACGCTGGCGTCGCTGTATCCGCAGCGCATCGATCTGGGCCTGGGCCGCGCGCCCGGAACCGACCAACCCACCGCGCGCGCCTTGCGCCGCTATTTCGACAGCGCCGACCAGTTCCCGCAGGACGTGGCCGAGTTGCTGCGTTACTTCGCCCCTGCGGTGCCGGGGCAGTTGGTGCAGGCGGTTCCCGGTGCCGGGCTCGACGTACCGGTGTGGCTGCTGGGGTCCAGTCTGTTCAGTGCGCGCCTGGCGGCCGCCATGGGGTTGTCGTTCGCGTTCGCCTCGCATTTCGCGCCCGATGCGATGGACGAGGCGGTGGCGATATACCGCCGCGAATTCCGCCCGTCCGCGCAGTTGTCCAAGCCGCACGTCATGCTCGCCCTGAACGTGGTGGCTGCCGAGACCCAAGCGCAGGCGCGTCGGTTGTTCACCACCCAGCAGCAGAGTTTCGTCAATTTGCGTCGCGGCAAGCCCGGCAAGATCCCGCCGCCCATCGATGACATCGACAGCTTCTGGCAGCCGCATGAGCGGGTTGGCGTCGAGCGTGCCCTTGCATGCACCGTGCTCGGCGATGCCGACCAGGTCGCGCAGGGCGTGGCCGCCTTTATCGATCGCCACGGCCCGGATGAGTTGTTGTTCACCGCCAACATCTACGACCACGCCGCGCGCCTGCGTTCGTTCGAGATCGCGGCAGAAGCGGTGCGCGAGCTGGACGTGACCACGGCGTGATTCACGTTGCTTTGCGCGGCAATCCGCTCAGATGCGTGCATCTCCATTGGGAACACAGGCATGCAATTTCAGGAACGTAGCGAGAGCATCAAGCAGTTGGCGGAATTGATTCGCGGCGTGGACATTGCGATGTTCACGACCGTCTCGGCGGACGGCAAGTTGGTTAGCCGCCCGCTGGGCACGCAGGAGGTCGAGTTCGACGGCGACCTGTGGTTCGCCACCGCCGCCGACAGCCCGAAAGTGGCGGAAATCGCCGCAGACCCGCGCGTCAATGTGGCCTACGCCTCGGCATCCAAGAATACCTATGTGTCGGTCGCCGGCACCGCCCGCGTGGTGCACGACCGCGCCAAGATCGACGCGTTGTGGTCGCCGGCAATGAAGGTGTTTTTCCCTGGCGGCAAGGACGACCCCAACCTGCGTCTGATCCACGTGCGTGCCGAGTCGGCAGAGTATTGGGACGGCCCAAGCGGCCTGCTGGGCAAGGCGCTGTATTTCGTCATGACCGCCGTCACCGACGATACCGCCAGCCTCTCGGACAACCGCGTGGTCGATCTGAAGTAAGCAAGACCTGACGTAAGCGCAAAGACTTGATCTGAGCACCAGGACCTGACGTAACCGACAAGTCCCGATCTAATGACCAAGGCTTGTCTTTAGCACGCCGATCGGGCGTTCTAGACGATTCGTCATTCTAAATGCGGCGAAAACCAATCGCCGCACGGGCCGTCTGGGTTCCATATGGCGCAAGGCTTCGCTTACAACGCAACGTTATCCGCATGGTGCGTACGCGACACCACGGCAACCCAAGATCGCTCAATGGCACGCCAAGCGCTTTAGCCCCTCTCCTGCGGGAGAGGGGGTGAGGGTACGTCCGCCAGCAACGTCGACGTTGAACGAACATCCCAACCAGCCTTCGCCAGCGAAGAAGTGTCACCCATTCCAGCGTCAGAGCTGATCCGTCAGCGCCAGCAAGCCCAATCCGGCGCGCACGCGCCGGTAGAACTCAACGCCACGCCACCGGCCACCACCCACGAATCAGATCCAGCAACTGATCCGAGGTGATGCCGAACACCGCGATCGACACCAGCGCCGCGGCCCAGCCGACCAGCATCAATGCGCCGTCGCGCTCCAGCAATGCGAGCGCAAACAGCAGCAGGATCAGGCCGAACAGATAGTTGGTAAACGGGATCGGCAGCGTCAGCAAGATACCGATCAGCACCAGCAGCAACCCGGTGAACACCTGCGCCGGTATCCGATCGAGCATGCCGTGCAAACGCGGCTTGAGCACGCGGTCCAGCCGCTGCAGCGTCGGCGCCAGTTTCGCCACGAAGCGCTGACTGGTGCGTCGCCGCGGCCCGCGCTCGCCGATGAAGGCCGGCACCCACGGCTTGCGCAGGCAGCACATCATCTGCACGCCGATCAGCACCGTCAGCGGCCCGCTGATGCCGCCGGCCACGCCCGGGATCGGGATGAACGACGGCAGGATCGCCAGGAACAAAAACACCCCGAACGCGCTCTGCTGCAGGTCGGCCAGGATTTCGCGCACCCGCAGCACATGCTCCGGATCGCCGTCGCTGAAGGCCGCCAGCAAGCTGCGGATGCCTTCATTGCGGTAGCGCATCTGCTCGCCGCCGGAGTCGTCGGATGGCGGGACGCCGTTATCCGACGATGTCAT
Source organism: Xanthomonas sp. NCPPB 4467 (assembly GCF_041475665.2). NCBI lineage: Bacteria > Pseudomonadati > Pseudomonadota > Gammaproteobacteria > Lysobacterales > Lysobacteraceae > Xanthomonas > Xanthomonas sp. NCPPB 4467. Next base: position 2,275,464 of record NZ_CM191260.1, read on the forward strand.
CGCTATCCTCGTCGCCGATGCGGCTCAACAGCAGCTTGTCCACACGTGCGCCATCCAGATCCACGATCTCGATGCGCCAACCGGCCCAATCGAAGAATTCGCCAGCCTGCGGAATGCGTCCGAAGTAGTAAATGCACAGCCCGGCCAGCGTGTGGTAATCGCCTTCGTCGGCTTCCGGTAGTTCGGCGCCCAGCACTTCGCGCAATTCTTCCACCGGCAGCGAGCCGTCGATCAGCAGCGAGCCATCGGCACGGGTGATCACCAGCGCGTCTTCGTCGGTGTTTTCCACCGCCTGCAGGCGGCCGACGACCGCGCCCATCAGATCGCTGATGGTCACCAACCCGCGGATCTCGCCGTATTCGTCCACCACCAACGCCATCGACTGCTGTTCTTCGCGAAAGATCTCCAGCAGCTTCATCGCATGCGTGGACTCGGACACGAACAAGGTATCGCGCAGTGCCTGGAACAGGTTCTCGCCATGCCCGCCCAGCCGCGTGACCAGCGATTTGACTTCCAACACGCCGGCAATGTCCTGGTCGCTGCCGCGATACACCGGGTAACGCGAGAACTCGTGCTCGCGCATCATCTGCAGGTTACGTTCCGGCTCGGCATTGGCATCCAGCCAGGCGATGCGGTTGCGCGGCGTCATCAGGCTGTCGGCGGTGCGGTCGCCCAGGCGCATCACCCGGTTCATCATGTCGCGCTCGTGCGCGTCGATCACGCCGGCTTCGTGGCTTTCGGCCACCAGCATGCGGATCTCTTCTTCGGTGATCGATGCCGATTCGTCCTTGCCCATGCCCAGCATGCGCAGCACCAACCGCGTGGAGCGCGCCAGCACCCACACCCCGGGCGCGGCGATCTTGGCCAGCCAGGTCATCGGCACCGCGACAAAACCGGCGATGTCCTCGGAATTGCGCAACGCCAGCCGCTTGGGCACCAGCTCGCCGAAGATCAGTGTCAGGAAGGTGATCAGCGCCACCGCCAGGGTGCTGCCGATCACTGCCGAATACGGTTTGGGGTCGCCAACCAACGAGAAAGTGGCCGACAGCGCAGGGAAGGCCAGCTGCAGCCGCTCGCCGATCGCCTCGCCGATGGCTTCGCCCCCGAACAGGCCGGTCAGGATGCCGATCGAGGTGATACCGATCTGGACCGTGGACAGGAAGTTCTCCGGGCTCTCGGCCAAGGCCAGCGCCCGCGCGGCGCGCTTGCTGGAGCCGGCCATCTGCTTCAGGCGGCTCTTGCGCGAGGTCATCAGCGACATCTCCGACATGGCGAAGAAGCCGTTCAACACGATCAGTGCGATGACGATCAAAAACTCAACCACGGGCGTCTTCCCCGGTCAGTGAAGGGGAGGGCGGGCAAGCACGAGGTTGGCCGGCGCGCGCGAAGGCGGGGCGGCAACGGGGAAATATAGGGTCGTCTTCCATAGGGTGCGCCCGAAGGCGCGGGGGCATGTTAGCAAATCGCAGGGTGATTCGAGCCGGGAAATGCCGGTGTGAAGGCCGCACGCGGCGCCGATATACCCAGACAGGTCATGGAACGGTCATAATTCGTCCTTGGCGCCCGTCTCTCCCTCGACGGCAGGAAGTTCTCCACCCATGTTCTCGTTGCAGACCATCTTCGGCTCCGGCAAGCAGTTCTATGCGCTTCTGAACGAAGCGGCGCAGGCCGCCTACGACAGCACCAAGGCGTTGCACGCCATGATGCGCACGTCCGACCGGCAACCGGCGCTGGACGCCTTCAAGCTGGCCCGCCTGCGCGAACGCGCCGCCTCCGACAAGATCGGCCAGGCGCTGGTCGACAGCTTCATGACCCCGATCGAGCGCGAAGACATCGAAGCGCTGGGCTCGGCGCTGTACAAGATTCCCAAGCAGGTCGAAAAATTCGCCGACCGCTATTCGTTGGCCACCAAGCACCTGGAACACATCGACTTCGCTCCGCGCGCGGCGATGCTGGAGCAGGCCGCCGCGGTAGTGGTGGAAATGGTCACCGACCTGCCGCAGATGAACATCGATCGCATGACTGCGCTCAACGACAAGCTGCGCACGCTGGAAAACGAGGCCGACCGCCTGATGCTCGAGCTGTACCGCGACATCTATTCCGGCCGCCTGGACACGCTGCAGATGTTCCTGCTCAAGGAGTTCTTCGAGATCCTGGAAAAAGCCATCGACCGTTGCCGCGAGGCAGGGGTGGTGGTGTACCAGATCGTATTGAAGAACAGCTGAGGTCGCCGCGTGCTTACCCTTGTTCTGGTGGTGATCCTGGCCGCGTTGGTGTTCGAGTTCATCAACGGCTTCCACGACACCGCCAATTCCATCGCCACCGTCGTCGCCACCAAGGTGTTGTCGCCCGGCTGGGCGGTGATGCTGGCCGCCGGCATGAACCTGATCGGCGCCCTGACCGGCACTGCGGTGGCGTTGACCATCGCCTCGGGACTGCTCAACACCAACGTGGTCGAGGTCACCCCGCAGGTGATTTTGTGCGCGCTGCTGGGCGGCATCATCTGGAACCTGATCACCTGGTGGAAGGGCCTGCCGTCGTCGTCCTCGCATGCGCTGATCGGCGGCCTGTGCGGCGCCGGTCTGGCCGCCGCGCACAACAATTGGGACGCGTTGATCTGGTCGGAAAGCGTCGGCAACTGGGCCAAGAACAAGGGGCTGTTGTGGAAGGTGTTCGTGCCGATGATCACCTCGCCGATCGCCGGCTTCCTGCTCGGTATCGTGGTGATGCTGCTGCTGTGGGCCATCATCGCCGGCATGTCGCGGCTCGGTGGCCCGATCGGGCGACTGGCGCGGCCGCGCTGGGTCAATGCGTTCTTCGGCAAGGCGCAGATCGCCTCGGCTGCATACATGGGCTACGCCCATGGCCATAACGATGCGCAGAAGACCATGGGCATCATCGCCATGACCCTGATCGGCGCGCAGTCGGCCGGTGCACTGGACAACCTGCCGAGCTGGCTGGCGTTCCTGCATCCGGGCACCGGCCTGGCCGCCGGCGACGGCATCCCGATGTGGATCGTGCTGACCTGCGCGGTGGTGATGGCGGCCGGCACCGCATCCGGTGGCTGGAAGATCATCAAGACGCTCGGCCACAAGATGGTCAAGCTGCATCCCATCCACGGCTTTGCCGCCGAAACCAGCTCGGCCACCGTGCTCACCGTGGCTGCGCATTTCGGCATGCCGGTGTCGACCACGCACAGCATTTCCACCGCGATCATGGGTGTGGGGTTTGCCAAGAACCCTCGCTCGCTGCGGCTTGGCGTGATCGAGCGCATTGTGTGGGCGTGGATTCTCACCATCCCCGCTGCAGGCGGTGTGGCGTATCTGATCCTGACGCTGTTCGAGCTGTTTGGCTGGACCTGAGCCGATGTCGCGGTGCGGTCACGCGCCGCTGTCACGCTGCGGTGTTATTGCGCTGGGGATCTGCCGTGACCGGGTCTGCCTGCGCGTGCTGAGTGAGAACCTTCCGCGATGATGCTTGCCCTGGTGTGCGTGTTGTTCGGCTTGGCCTGGTTGATCGACCGTCGCGGATCGCGGCAGTTGTCGCGCGTGCTGGCCGGGGCCAGCCTGGCGCTGGTGTTCGCGGTCGGTTGCGGGCCGCTGCCATCGTGGATGCTGCAGAACCTGCAGCGTACCGGCGTCAATGATTTCAATGCGTGGGGCGCGCGCAACGTCATCGTGCTGCTGGGCGCCGGCACCGTGCGTCCGGAAGGCCGCGATGCGGTGGCCGAGGCCAATCTGTTCGCCTACGGCCGCATCGTCGAATCGGCGCGGCTGTACCGGCAATGCCGGCACAGCGGCGGCGATTGCAAGATCGAGATCAGTGGCGGCGACGCCCGCGGCCTGGGCCTGTCGGAGGCGGTGGTGTATCAGCGCGTGTTGATCGGGCTGGGGATCGATCAAGCGGATCTGATCATGGAGCCGTCCAGCATGAACACCTGGCAGAACGCGCAGTTCAGTCAGCCCTTGCTGCGCGCGCACCGGCCCGATCGCGTCGTTCTGGTGTCCTCGGCCACGCATCTGCGCCGCGCCGAGCTGTACTTCCGGCACTTCGGGATCGATGCCATCCCGGTGCGCGCCGACTGGCTGACCGCCTCCTGGTCGATCCTGCCGCAGAGCTACAACTTCACCCTGGCCGATGTCGCCTTGCACGAATACCTGGGCATCGCGCGGTATCGGCTGTACCAGTGGATGGGCTGGAACGTGAAAGCGACCGCGCCCGGCGCGGTCTAACGCGTCACGACGCGGTTGATTCATCGCCGGGCGTGAGTCGCACGCCCGGTACTGCATGCGCTCAGCGCGTTTCGTACATCGCCTTGACGTCGCGACGGAACGCGGCCTGGCTATCGGCGCGGTTGTAGAACATGTGGCCGCCCGGATATTCGTGTACCTGCACGCGGTTAGGGTCGCCCATCGCCGGCATCTGATCCACGGTGAGCACCGAGCCCATGAACGGGCAGGAGAGATCGTTCCAGCCATGTGCGATCAGCACCCGCAGCTTGGGGTCGATCGCCACCGACTGACGCAGCTGCGTCACCGCGCCCTTGCGCAGCTCATCGCCCCAGTCCCACGCCGTATTGACCTCGTAATTGATCGCCTGATAGCGGGCATCGACTTTCCAGCCGACGATCCGGGTGACGAAGTCCACCATCGCGGTGGTGGTCGGGGCGATGATGCTGTCCAGCAGCGGGTCGCTGGCGCGCTGCGTGGGGTCGTTGGGGAACGGGTCGAAGGCGGTCACGTTGGCGTCGTAGCGGCTACCCAGCTCGCCCTTGTCGCGAAACACTTCGCGCAGATATGCCTGCGTTTCCAGGCGTCCACCGGAGCGGCGCACATAGGCCGGATCCAGCCCTGTCATGCGGGTGACCTGCTGCAGCATCGCCTCGTTGGCCTGCGGGTCGGTGCGGCCTTTCATCAGCGCCACCGCGTAGTCGCTGCGGGTGTAGTCGATCACCTGGCGCATCGCGCTGTCGCTGAGTTGGCCCTGGCGCTCCAGGTGCGCAGCGGCGATCGAGGGCAGGGTCAGCATCCACGCCAGCGGCGAGACGTCGCTGTTGTCGTCCAGGGTCGGGTTGAGAAACGGCGAGACCAGCACCACACCGCTCATGGCCACGCCAAGGCGGGTCTGCAGATACTGGGTGATGCGCGGGCCGCGGAAACCGCCATAACTTTCGCCGACCAGATACTTGCGCGTCTGCAGGCGGCGATTCTTCAGCAACCAATCGTAGATCACACGCGAGAGATACTCGACGTCGGCCTGCGGGTTGTAGAACTGCTTCTTGGCCTCGTCATCGCCGATCAGTGCGCGGCTGAAACCGGTGCCGACCGGGTCGATGAACACCAGGTCGGTGAAGTCCAGCCAGGTGCCCGGATTGTCGCGCAAGGTCGCCGGCGCAGATGCACTGTCGCCTTCGGCGCCGAAGGCGACCACCTTCGGCCCGATCGCACCCATGTTCAGATAGACCGACGCCGCGCCCGGCCCGCCGTTCAAGGCAAAGGTCACCGGGCGGTCCTTGCCGTCCACGGTATAAGCGGTGAATACCACCTCGCCGGTGGTCTTGCCCTGCGCATCGCGCACCGGCAACGTGCCGACGGTGGCGGTGTAACTCAGCGTTCGCTCGGCAAGGCGCGTACTTTGGCGCACGCTGACATCGGCCGGCAGCGGTGCGGGTTTGCTCGCAGCGGTATCGGCCTTGGCGTCAGGCTTGGAATCGGTCTTGCTGTCCTGCGCGGCGGCGAATGCCGGGACGCCGAACAGCAGGCAGGCCAGCAGGCCGGTATGGAACAAGGAGGGCATGGGCAATCGGCATTGGAACGGAAGAACGCCGATGCTAGGCCGCGGCGTCGCGCGGTGGATGTGCAAAAAGACATGGCTGTCGCGCTCACCGATGCCGGGTCGCTATCATGGCGCGCCCTGGTGATCGAGCTGCAGATGAGGCCTGGCGCCGTTCGCTATGCATGTGCCGTGGCGCTGTTGTTGGCAGGCTGCGCGGCAGCGCCACCTGCACCGATGCGCCATGCCAGCGACCCGGATGCGTTGTGGCGCATCGTCTCCACCCGCTGCCTGGCAGAGGCGCCGCGGTCACCCGACTGCGCCGCCGTGTGGTCGGATCCGGCGCGCCAGGCGGTGGTGTTGAAAGACCGTCACGGCAGCTTCCAGTATTTGTTGGTGCCCAGCGTGCGGGTCAGTGGAATCGAAGACCCCGCGTTGCTAAGCGCCGACGCGCCGAATTATTTCGCCAGCGCCTGGGATGCGCGCAGCTTCGTGGCGCAGGCATTGCAACGTCCGCTGCCAAGGCAATACGTGAGTCTTGCGTTGAACTCGCCGCACGGGCGCTCGCAGGAGCAACTGCATATCCACATCGATTGCCTGCGTCCGGACGTGTACGCAGCGCTGCAGCGTCAGCGCATGAAGATCGGCCCGAAATGGCATGCCCTGGCCGAGCCACTGCGGGGCCATATGTATCTGGCCAGGACGCTGGAAGGCGATGCGCTGGAGCAAGATCCGATTCGCCTGCTCGCAGACGCGCTTGCCGCCGATGCCAGCTTGCGCGATTACTCGCTGGTGGTCGCCGGCGCGCAACTGCAGGACGGGCGACCGGGGTTCGTTCTGCTGGCGACGCGGCAGGATGCGCGCAGCGGTAACCGCGCCAGTGGCGAAGAAGTGCAGGACCACGCCTGTGGTCTGGTGACCGGTGCAACGCAGGTGTTGCCGGGCGTGCGTTGAGGTGGGTGTTAGACCAGCTCGTCAGCGCGCCCTGGTCTTTCAACGCGATGCATTGCAGTTCAAACAGATGGATCGCTGCCGGAAATCAGTACCGCACACGGTCATCGCTGTATCTGCTTTGCCTGCGCAACCATGCATGCGGCAAGGCGCTTGGCGCCACGCGCGCGTCGGTAGCGTGTACTACGCCCTCTCTACGCTGAGAGAGGGCGCTTAACCACGCACACGCGGGCAAGAAGCGTACGCGTGTACGTTGCCCTCTTTGTGTTGAGAGAGGGCGTTTTTGCAGAACTTTAGACTTCCAGCGACGCCAGGTCGCCCTTGGATTCCAACCACTGCTTGCGGTCGCCCGCGCGTTTTTTTGCCAGCAGCATGTCCATCAACGAGCGGGTCTGTTCGCCGTCGTCGATGGTCAACTGCACCAGCCGGCGCGTGTCCGGATGAATGGTGGATTCGCGCAGCTGCTGCGGGTTCATCTCGCCCAGGCCCTTGAAGCGGGTCACGCTGATCTGGCCCTTCATTTTCTCGCGCGCGATCTTGTCCAGCAGCGTGGTCTTTTCTTCTTCGTCCAGCGCGTAGAACACCTGCTTGCCCACGTCCACGCGGAACAGCGGCGGCATCGCCACGAACACATGTCCGGCGGCCACCAGCGCGGGGAAATGCTGCAGGAACAGCGCCGTCAACAACGTGGCGATATGCAGGCCGTCGGAGTCCGCATCGGCCAGGATCACCACCTTGCCGTAGCGCAGCCCGGTGATGTCGTCCTTGCCGGGGTCGCAGCCGATCGCAATGGCCAGGTTGTGCACTTCTTCGGACGCCAGCACGCTGCCCGATGCCACTTCCCAGGTGTTGAGGATCTTGCCGCGCAGCGGCAGGATCGCCTGGAAATCCTTGTCGCGCGCCTGCTTGGCCGAGCCGCCGGCCGAGTCGCCTTCGACCAGAAACAGTTCGGTGCGCGACAGGTCCTGGCTGATGCAGTCGGCCAGCTTGCCGGGCAGGGCGGGGCCCTGGGTGACCTTCTTGCGGACAATCTGCTTTTCGGTCTTCAACCGCGCGCTAGCGCGGTCGATGGCGATCTGCGCGATCTTCTCGCCGATGTCCACGTTCTGATTGAGATACAGGCTGAAGGCATCGTGCGCGGCGCCTTCGATAAAGCCGGCCGCCTGGCGCGAGGACAGCCGCTCCTTGGTCTGCCCGGAGAACTGCGGGTCGGTCATCTTCAGGCTAAGCACAAAGGTGACCCGGTCCCACACGTCTTCCGGTGCCAGCTTGACGCCGCGCGGCAGCAAATTGCGGAAGTCGCAGAACTCGCGCAGCGCATCGGTCAGGCCCGAACGCAGGCCGTTGACGTGGGTGCCGTGCTGCGCGGTCGGGATCAGGTTGACGTAGCTTTCCTGCACCAGCTCGCCTTCGGGTACCCAGGCGGCGGCCCAGTCGACGATCTCGGTGTCTTTCTTCAGGCTGCCTGCGAACAGGTCGGCCGGCAGCATCTCGTGCTCGGCCATCTCGCCCTTCAAATAATCGCGCAAGCCGTTTTCGAAGTACCAGCTGTCCTGCTCGCCGGTCGCTTCGTCGTGCAGCTTGACGGTCAGGCCGGGGCACAACACCGCCTTGGCGCGCAGCAGATGGCGCAGCGCACGTACATTGAACTTGGGCGTGTCGAAGTACTTCGGGTCGGCCCAGAAACGCAGCCGCGTGCCGGTGTTCTTCTTGCCGACGGTGCCAACGACCTCCAGCTTGGAGGCGGCGATGCCGTCGCGGAACTCCATGCGGTGCTCGCTGCCTTCGCGCTTGATGAACAGCTCGACCTTGGTCGAGAGCGCATTGACCACGCTCACGCCCACGCCGTGCAGGCCGCCAGAGAAGGTGTAGTTGCGGTTATTGAACTTGCCGCCGGCGTGCAGGCGGGTCAGGATCAGCTCGACACCGGGAATCTTCTCTTCCGGGTGCATGTCCACCGGCATGCCGCGGCCGTCGTCGGACACTTCGCAGCTGCCATCCTTGTACAAGGTGACTTCGACCTGCCGGGCGTGGCCGGCCAACGCCTCATCGACGGAGTTGTCGATCACTTCCTGCGCCAGATGGTTCGGGCGCGCGGTGTCGGTATACATGCCCGGACGGCGTTTGACCGGGTCCAGGCCCGACAGCACTTCAATATCGGCGGCGTTATAACGGGTGTTCATGCATCTCGCTGGCACGTGAAACGACGCGCAAGTGTGGCGGCTGGGCGGCTTTTTTGCACGCGACCCACGTTCAGTGCGCGGCCGGGTGCCGCTAGCTACCCTGGCGTTGGTTTCGGAACCAAACGTCCCCACCTGAGGATGTCACCGATGCCAAAGAGGACGCCATGAAGTTCAAGCACATCCTGATGCTCACCCTCGGTGCGGCCGCGGTCGTCGCACTTCCTGCGCTGGCCCAGGCCGCTCCGCAGCAGACCGGGCAGGGCGCCAGCGCGCAAAAGGCTGACGATGCCAAGGCCAAGACCGACGCCGAGCGCAAGGCCGAGCGCCGTGCCGCCGCTGCCGCGCAAAAGCCCAAGGCCGACAGCGCTCCGCGTGAGGAAGAAGAGGAAGAGAAGCCCGCACGCTGACGCATCTGCGCAGCGTGACGTGTTCCACGGACGCCCCGGCTTCGGCCGGGGCGTTGTGCATTTACGCGCCGGTGCGCGCATTTGTCGGGTGAGACCACCTGGTCGTGTCACACAACCCTTGGGCATTCGCCCGTCACCCGCTAAACTATGGCTTTCCGGGAGGCTTCAAGCCCCATGACCCCCCTGATTTTTGTTACCGGCGGCGTAGTGTCCTCGCTAGGCAAGGGCATTGCCGCCGCTTCGCTTGCCTCCATTCTGGAAGCGCGTGGCCTCAAGGTCACGATGATGAAGCTGGACCCGTACATCAATGTGGACCCGGGCACGATGAGCCCGTTCCAGCATGGCGAGGTCTACGTCACCGACGACGGTGCCGAAACCGACCTGGACCTGGGCCACTACGAGCGCTACGTGCGCACGCGGCTGTCGCGCAAGAATTCGGTCACCACCGGCCGGATCTACGAGAACGTGATCCGCAAGGAGCGGCGCGGCGATTACCTGGGCGCCACCGTGCAGGTGATCCCGCACATCACCGACGAAATCCGCCGTTGCATCGACGAGGCCACGGCCGGCTTCGATGTGGCGCTGATCGAGATCGGCGGCACCGTCGGCGATATCGAATCGCTGCCATTCCTGGAAGCCATTCGCCAGGTCCGCACCGAGCGCGGCGCGGAAAAAGCCATGTTCATGCACCTCACCCTGGTGCCGTACATCGCCGCGGCCGGTGAGTTGAAGACCAAGCCGACCCAGCACTCGGTCAAGGAACTGCGCTCGATCGGCATCCAGCCGGACGTGCTGCTGTGCCGCTCCGAGCAGGCGGTGCCGGATTCGGAGCGCCGCAAGATCGCCTTGTTCACCAACGTCTCCGAGCGCGCGGTGATCAGCTGCCCGGACATCGACGTGCTCTACGGCATGCCGCTGGAATTGCTGCGCCAGGGCCTGGACGAGTTGGTCATCGACCAGTTCAAGCTGCGCGACAAGGTCGCCGCAGCCGATCTGTCCGAATGGGCGGCGGTGGTGGATGCGGTCAAGCATCCGCTCGATGAAGTCACCATCGCGGTGGTCGGCAAGTACGTCGATCACCAGGACGCTTACAAGTCGGTGGCCGAAGCGTTGCGTCACGGCGGCCTGCGCCAGCGCACCAAGGTCAACTTGAAGTGGCTGGAAGCGCAGGATCTGGAAGGCAGCGATATGGCGGCCTTGCAGGACATCGACGGCATCCTGGTGCCGGGCGGCTTCGGCGATCGCGGGTTCGAAGGCAAGGTGCAAACGTCCAAGTTCGCGCGTGAGCACAAGGTGCCGTATTTCGGCATCTGCTACGGCATGCAGGCCGCGGTGGTGGACTACGCGCGCCACGTGGCCAATCTGGACGCGGCCAACAGCACCGAAAACGATCGCCAGTCGCCGCATCCGGTGATCGGCCTGATCACCGAATGGCGCACCGCCACCGGCGAAGTCGAAAAGCGCGACGAAAAATCCGACCTGGGCGGCACCATGCGGCTGGGCTTGCAGGAGCAACGGCTCAAGCCGGGCACGCTGGCGCGCGAGGTGTATGGCAAGGACGTGGTGGCCGAGCGTCATCGCCATCGCTACGAGTTCAACAACCGCTACCGCACCCAGCTGGAAGATGCCGGCCTGGTGATCTCCGGCAAGTCGATGGACGACACGCTGGTGGAAGTGGTCGAACTGTCGCGCGATGCACACCCCTGGTTCCTGGCCTGCCAGGCGCATCCGGAGTTCCTGTCCACCCCGCGCGACGGCCACCCGTTGTTCATCGGCTTCGTGCGCGCTGCGCGCGAGAAGAAGGCCGGCGGCAAGCTGCTGAAGGAAGCGCGTGCGTGAGCAGTGCCTTCTCCCGTCGGGAGAAGGTGGCGCCAAGCGCTAGATGAGGGGGCGCCGCAACGCGCTGGAAGTTGCCAGCTATGACAAACGCGTCGCTACGCGCCAGCCAGGGCAAACCATCGGGCTTCGCAAGCGCTTCGCAAACGTACCCGCACCCCAGCCTCTCTCCCGACGGGAGAGAGGCTTCAATCGAGATAAGGTGACCTGATGAAACTGTGTGACTTTGAAGTCGGCCTCGACCAGCCGTTGTTCCTGATTGCAGGCCCGTGCGTGATCGAGTCGATGCAGTTGCAGCTCGACGTCGCCGGCAAGCTCAAGGAGATCACCGGCAAGCTCGGGGTCAACTTCATCTTCAAGTCGAGCTTCGACAAGGCCAACCGCACCTCGGGCACCAGCTTCCGCGGCCCCGGCCTGGAAGAAGGCCTGAAGGTGCTGGACGCGGTGAAACAGCAGATCGGCGTGCCGGTGCTGACCGACGTGCACGAATACACCCCGATGAACGAAGTCGCTGCGGTCGTCGACGTGTTGCAGACCCCGGCGTTTCTGGTGCGCCAGACCGACTTCATCAAGAACGTCTGCGCCGCCGGCAAGCCGGTCAACATCAAGAAGGGCCAGTTCCTGGCGCCGTGGGACATGAAACCGGTGGTGGAAAAAGCCAAGTCGACCGGCAACGAGCAGATCATGGTCTGCGAGCGTGGCGCCTCGTTCGGCTACAACAATCTGGTCAGCGACATGCGCTCGCTGAGCGTCATGCGCGACACCGGCTGCCCGGTGGTGTTCGATGCCACCCATTCGGTGCAGTTGCCGGGCGGGCAGGGCAGCAGCTCCGGTGGCCAGCGCGAGTTCGTGCCGGTGCTGGCGCGCGCTGCGGTGGCGGTGGGCATTTCCGGCCTGTTCGCCGAAACCCATCCGGACCCGTCCAAGGCGCTCTCCGATGGCCCCAATGCCTGGCCGCTGGACCGCATGGAAGAACTGCTCGAAACGCTGATGGAACTGGATGCGGTGACCAAGAAGCACGGGTTCGCGCGCTTCGCATGAGTTCCGACGTCGCATGAGTTCCGACCCCTGGGCGTTGGTGGCAGCGCGTCGCCAACGCTGGCACTGGCGCCATTGGCCGTGGGGCTGGATGGCATTGGGGTTGTCGCTCGCGGCATGGGCCTGTCTGGCCGTGATGGCCTTCCTGGTGACCGCCAGCATCGGCATGCCGGGCGACGGCAGCCATGCAATGCAGGCCACGCGCATTCCGATGGTTGTCACGCTGTTGGTTGGCGCGCTGGTGACGCTGGGCGGTCTTGTCGCCAGCCCGGTCGCGTTTTCGCAGCGTCGCCAGCCGGGCGCTGCAGCCATGGGCCTGGCGCTGCTGCTGCTCTTGCTACTGCTGTTTTGTTTATCGCTGCTGGCCCTGAAAGCCTAGTCGCGCAGTCTTGCCGGCTTGCCGGTCTGGCAGGCATCCGGCCCCATGCGATTTGGCAATGGACCGGCGTGCAGCGATAATCCGGCAGCTTGTTTCCGGTGTACTTCCCCCTTACTGGTAACCGATCGACCTATGACCACTATCGCCAAGATCCTCGCCCGCGAAATCCTCGATTCCCGCGGCAATCCCACGCTGGAGGCCGAAGTCACGCTGGCAGACGGCTCGTTCGGCCGCGCCGCCGTGCCCTCGGGCGCCTCGACCGGCACCAAGGAAGCGGTGGAGCTGCGCGACGGCGACAAGACCCGTTACATGGGCAAGGGCGTGCGCCACGCGGTGGACAACGTCAACGGCACCATTGCCGAGACGCTCAAGGATTTCGACGCGGCCGACCAGCAGGGTCTGGACCGTCGCCTGATCGACCTGGATGGCACCGAGAACAAGGGCCGCCTGGGCGCCAACGCGCTGCTGGGTGTGTCGCTGGCCGCCGCGCATGCGGTTGCCGCCTCGCGCAAGCAGCCGCTGTGGCAGTACCTGTCCACCATCACCGAATCCGATGTGCAATTGCCGGTGCCGATGATGAACATCATCAACGGCGGCGCGCATGCCGACAACAACGTCGACTTCCAGGAATTCATGGTGCTGCCGGTCGGTTGCAGCTCGTTCTCCGAAGCGCTGCGCGCCGGCACCGAAATCTTCCATTCGCTCAAGGCGGTGCTCAAGGGCCACGGCCTGAGCACGGCGGTGGGCGATGAAGGCGGCTTTGCGCCGGACTTCCGCAGCAACGTCGAAGCGCTGGACACCATTCTCGAAGCGATCGGCAAGGCTGGCTACACCGCCGGCGAAGACGTGCTGCTGGGCCTGGACGTGGCTTCCAGTGAGTTCTACGACAACGGCAAGTACAACCTGGTCGGTGAGAACAAGCGCCTGACCAGCGAGCAGTTCGTCGACTTCCTGGCCGACTGGGTGGCGCAGTACCCGATCATCAGCATCGAAGACGGCCTGGCCGAAGACGATTGGGCCGGCTGGAAGCTGCTGACCGACCGCGTCGGCAAGAAGGTGCAGCTGGTGGGCGACGATCTGTTCGTCACCAACCCGAAGATCTTCAAGCAGGGCATCGACTCGGGCACCGCCAACGCGATCCTGATCAAGGTCAACCAGATCGGCACGCTGACCGAAACGCTGGAAGCGATCGCCATGGCGCATGCAGCCAACTACGCGTCCATCGTCTCGCACCGTTCCGGCGAAACCGAAGACACCACCATTGCCGACATCGCCGTGGCCACCACCGCCACGCAGATCAAGACCGGCTCGCTGTGCCGCAGCGACCGTGTGGCCAAGTACAACCAACTGCTGCGCATCGAGCAGGCGTTGGGTTCCGGCGCGCGTTACGCCGGCCGCGACGCGTTCGTTTCGATCAAGCGATAAGCCGTGCGCAACTGGCGCTGGCTACTGCTGGTGCTGGCGGTGCTGCTGGCTTGGCTGCAGTACCGCTTCTGGTTCGGGCCTGGGAATTCCGGTGAAGTCATGATGCTGGAAGCCCAGGTCGCGCATCAGACACAAGACAACGAAGGTCTGCGCCAACGCAACCAGGCGTTGGCAGCAGAGGTGAAGGATTTGAAGGACGGCGAGGAAGCAATCGAAGAACGCGCACGCAGCGAGCTGGGCATGATCAAACCGGGCGAGACGTTCTATCGCGTGGTCGAGGATGCACCGCCACTGCCTGCCGCAACCGCCGAAGCGGCACCCGCGCCGGCCACATCCGATCCTGCACCCACCACGGAACCGCATCCATGACCGGTTCGATCTGGGCGATCGTGCCGGCCGCAGGGCGCGGCACGCGGTTTGGTGGCGCGCTTCCCAAGCAATATCTGCCAGCAGCGGGCCAACCGCTGATGGCCTATACCTTGGCAGCCCTGGCTGCGCATCCGGCGGTCGCCGGCATCCTGGTGGCGATTGCACCGGGCGATGCCGACTGGCCGGGCTGGACGGCAGTGCAGTCCAAACCCGTGTTGACCTGCGTTGGCGGTGCTACCCGCGCAGCCTCGGTGCTGGCCGGCTTGCTGGCCCTGCCCGAGAGCGTGCGTGCGGACGACTTCGTGCTAGTGCACGATGCCGCGCGCCCGAATCTGGCATTGGCGGATCTGGACCGGTTGCTGGAAATCGGCCGTGGCGACCCGGTCGGCGCGATTCTGGCCGCACCGGTGCGCGACACGCTCAAACGTGCCGGCGACGACGGCGGTATCGATCGCACCGAGCCACGCGAGCGCCTATGGCGTGCGCTGACTCCGCAGCTGTTTCGGCGGCATCAGCTGATTCGTGGCCTTACCGACGCGTCGGCTGCCGGCGTCGACGTCACCGACGAGGCGATGGCGATGGAGCGGCTCGGGCTGCGTCCGTTGCTGGTGGAGGGGGCCGAGGACAACTTCAAGGTCACCACGCCGGCGGATCTGGCGCGCTTCGAGTTCGAACTTGTCCGCCGCGGCGTTGCGGTCGATGCCGATCCTGCCGCTGCGCCCTTCGAAGAGATTGCGCCAGCCGCGCACAGCGATACCGGGCTTGCCGCCGTTGCCGACCACGGCAGCGACGCCTCTTAAGTCACCACGGGTTTTCCATGTCCTTCAATTTCCGAATCGGCCAGGGCTACGACGTACATGCGTTCGGCGATGGCGATCATGTGATGCTCGGCGGCGTGCGTGTTGCGCATAGCCAGGGCGTACTCGCGCACAGCGACGGCGACGTGGTGTTGCACGCGCTCTGCGATGCGATGCTGGGCGCCTTGGCGCTGGGCGATATCGGCCAGCATTTTCCGCCATCCGACGCACGCTGGAAGGATGCCGACAGCGCGCAGTTTCTGCAGCATTGCGATCAGTTGTTGCGCGAGCGCGGCTGGCGTGTGGGCAATGCCGACATCACCGTGATCTGCGAGCGGCCCAAGGTTGGCCCGCATGCGCTGGCCATGCGCGAACGCATCGCCGGGCTGCTCGGCATCGAGCTCGATGCGGTCAGCGTCAAGGCGACGACGAGCGAGAAGCTTGGCTTTACCGGTCGTGGCGAAGGCATCGCCGCGCAGGCTGCAGTGCTGCTGGGCAAGATCGCGCCCTAAGCGCGGTGAATACACTTTAGCGAGCACTCTTGAGATAGGCCTGCACAGCGCGCTCAGAGCCGCGATTGCATGAGCGGTACATGCCGCGTCCAGCGCCGGTCGCGCCCGCCGGGTGGTGAGCGTAGCGGTGTGTTGGCTGCTCTAAACTGCACTTCTGCATGCCGGGTCGCCGGCGTGCATCACGACATTCCGCGCCGAGAGCTCGGCAAATAGCGCACGACGCGTCGGCGCGAAGGCGAACCACACCATGAGCGAGACCTCCTCCCTTCCGCGCGCGCATGGCGCAGCGGTCCTCAGCGCGGCAATGCGCAGCACGCCGGAAGATTTTCAGGTCGATGAGCTGCCGTCGTTCGAGCCCTCGGGCGAAGGCGAGCATCTGTTGCTCACCATCCGCAAGCGTGGGCAGAACACGGCTTACATCGCTAAATACCTTGCGAAATGGGCGGGCATCGCGGAGATGGGCGTCAGCTATGCAGGGCTGAAGGATCGCCATGCGGTGACCACGCAACGTTTCAGTGTGCACCTGCCCAAGCGCATCGCGCCGGACCTTGCCACGCTCGACGATGCGCAGATGCAGGTGGTCCACAGCACATGGCATAACCGCAAGCTGCAACGCGGCGCGCTGCTGGGCAATCGCTTCGTGCTGACGCTGCGTCAGGTGCAGGGCGAGCGCGCCGCCATCGAGCAACGCTTGCAGGCAATCGCCGCGCGCGGCATCCCCAACTGGTTTGGCGAACAGCGCTTCGGGCGCGATGGCGGCAACGTGTCAGCTGCGTTGGCGATGTTCGGTTACCTACAGGAGGCCGACGGCACGCTGGTACCGGCACCCAAGCGGCGTCTGCGCAACGATCAACGCTCGATCCTGCTATCTGCGGCGCGCTCGTCGCTGTTCAATCGCGTGCTGAGCGCACGTGTGTCGCAGGGCAGCTGGGATGCGGCGCTGGATGGCGAAGCGTGGATGCTGGATGGCTCGCGTAGCGTATTCGGCCCCGAGCCGTGGAGCGAGGTGTTGGCCGAGCGGCTGGCACGCTTCGACATCCATCCGAGCGGTCCGCTGTGGGGCGTGGGCGAACTGCGTCCCACCGCTCAGGCCGCCGCGGTGGAGCAGGGCGCGTTAGCGGACCCGCAATCGGAGGTGTTGCGCCAGGGACTGGAGGCTGCCGAGTTGAAACAGGAGCGCCGTGCGCTGCGCCTGCGGCCACAGGATCTGCACTATCGCTGGCTGGACGAGCAGACCTTGCAGGTGGAATTCGCGCTGCCACCGGGCTGCTACGCCACTGCAGTGCTGTGGGAGCTGGGCGATGTCAGCGATGCGGGTCGTGCAGCGGCAACCAGTCGTTCCGACGATTGAGCTTGCTCAACCAGAGCGCCCTATGTCGCAGATGCCAGACCCCACGCAGCCATCCGTCTCGTAGGAGCGGCCCCGGCCGCGACCTCCACGACCGATCGCTTGTCAGCCGCACGCAAGCGCGGCTACAAGCGAAGCCGCCTATCCGGCGCAGCGAATACTCGGGAGTGAAGACGACTGAGCGGATCAAGCAAGCCGTCCGCTGACGCACGCACAACAGCGAGTCCCGCTCTCGTAGGAGCGGCCCCGGCCGCGACCTCCACGACCGATCGCTGATCAATCGCACGCAAGCACGGTTGCAAGCGAAGCAGCCTCTCCCGCGCAGCGAACGTTCGGAACTGGATATGGGTTTCGCAACGCAAGCGTCAGGCTGCACGCGGATAGGCCACAACCCGTCTCAACACGACTGCGGCCTGTCAGGCAGCAAACACACCAGCACCTACCCACGCATCCCCGCACTATCGCCGCGCCAACAACACCAGTAACGCACCGGTACCGCCCTGCGTCAGCGGCGCCGAATGAAATGCCAGCACATCGTTGCGCTGTCGTAGCAGGCGGTCCATCAGGTTCTTCAGCACTGGTGCGCCCTTGTCCGACTGCAGGCCTTTACCATGGATGATGCGCACGCAGCCATGTTCGTGCGCATGCGCATCCAGCAGGAACTGCCGCAGCAACGTCTCGGCCTGCGCTGCAGTGGCGCCATGCAGATCCAGTTCGTCCTGCACCGAAAACTGCCCGCGCTTGAGGCGTTGAAACAAACGCGTGGGAAGATTCTCGCGGCGATAGCTGGCCGTGTCGCCGGCTTCCAGCGGTGCGCTGTCGCGTAGCAATCGGGAAAATTCGGTGTGCGCTTGCGCCTCGTCGCGCTCGGCCATGCGCGCGCGGGGTTTCGGGCGCGGTTTGGCATTGGCCGGCGGCGCCACTTCGCGGATTGGCTTGACCGCGCCGATCGCCGCGCGGAACAGCGCGCTGTCGTCTTCGTCTTCAGGGTGTGACATCGGTACAGCGTAACCGGTCCAACCTCAGACACACGCGAAGATCAAGCATCCAAGCGCATGGACGCATCCGGTATCATGGCCGGGTTTTCCGAGGAGTCTCATGCGCGTACTGGTTAGCAACGACGACGGTGTCGACGCCCCCGGCATCCAGATCCTGGCCGAGGCGCTGCGGCATGCCGGTCATGAAGTGATGGTGGTCGCGCCCGATCGCGACCGCTCCGGCGCCAGCAATTCGCTGACGCTGGATGTGCCGATCCGCACCCGCCGCATCGACGCGCAAACCTGCGCGGTGGCCGGCACGCCCACCGACTGCGTGCATCTGGCGCTCACCGGCATGCTGGATTACGACCCGGACATCGTGGTCTCCGGTATCAACAACTCGGCCAATCTCGGCGACGACGTGATCTATTCCGGCACCGTTTCTGCCGCGATGGAGGGCCGCTTCCTGGGCCTGCCCGCCGTGGCGGTGTCGCTGGTGACGCATAACCACGAAGCCCATCATTACGACACCGCCGCGCGCGCCGCAGTGGAAATCGTCGCGCGGCTGAAGGCCGACCCATTGCCGGCCGACACCATCCTCAACGTCAACGTGCCGGATCTGGCCTGGTCGGATGTGCTCGGTTTCGAAGTCACCCGGCTCGGCAACCGGCATCGCTCCGAGCCTTGCGTGCCGCAGCAAGACCCGCGCGGCCGCACCGTGTATTGGATCGGCCCGGCCGGTCCGGAGCAGGACGCCGGCGCCGGCACCGATTTCTATGCCGTGCGCACCGGGCATATCTCGATCACGCCGATCCATGTCGATCTCACCCGCTACCAGGCGCTGGAGACGGTGGCCGGCTGGGTCGGCGGGCTGACCGCTGCGCTGGACGGCCCGGCATGACGCCGAGGCTGCGCATGCTGCAACCGGAATCGGTCGGCATCGGCATGACCTCGCAGCGGGTGCGCGACCGTCTGGTCGAGCGCCTGCGCGAGGCCGGCATCCAGGACGAAGCCACGCTCAACGCCATGCGCACCGTCCCGCGGCATCTGTTCATCGACGAAGCGCTGGCCTCGCGTGCCTACGAAGACACCGCGCTGCCGATCGGCCACGGCCAGACCATCTCGCAGCCCTGGGTGGTCGCGCGCATGACCGAGGCCGTGCTGCAGGTGGCGCCGACCAAGGTGCTGGAAGTCGGCACCGGCTCCGGCTATCAGGGCGCGGTCCTCGCCGCGCTGGGCCTGGAGGTCTACACCGTCGAGCGCATCGGCGACCTGTTGCGGCAGGCGCGCAAGCGCTTCCGCCATCTGGGCATGAACGTGCGAAGCAAGCATGACGATGGCCGTATCGGCTGGCCTGAGCACGGCCCGTACGACGCCATCGTGGTCACCGCGGCCGCGCCGGCGCTGGTAGATGCGCTGGTCGATCAGCTCGCAGTCGGTGGGCGCCTGGTGGCCCCGGTCGGCGGTGCGTCCTCGCAGTCGCTGGTGCAGCTCACCCGCGCTGCCGATGGCGAGATCGAGCAACAGGTTCTGGCGCCGGTCACGTTCGTCCCGCTGTTGTCGGGCATGCTGGATTGAACCAATGAGAGTTCCTCGATGAAGATTTTCGGGCCGTTGTACGACGTGGCTATCCGTTGGTCGCGCCACCGCCGCGCGCCGACGCTGCTGACCGGCCTCAGCTTCGTGGAGGGCTTCATCTTTCCGGTGCCGCCGGAAGTGATGCTGGCGCCGATGTCGCTTGCCGAGCCCAAGCGCTCATTATGGTTTGCCACCTTGAGCCTGGTTGGCTCGGTGTGCGGGGCGTTGGTCGGCTATCTGCTGGGGCATTTCGCCTTCGCCGCGCTGCAGCCGCTGATCGAATGGCTGGGCTGGAGCGCGAAGATCCAGGCTCAGATCGAAACCCTGCGCGCGCTGGTGGCCGAGTCGCCGTGGAAGGCGTTCTGGGCACTGGTGCTGGTCGGCTTCACGCCAATTCCGCTGAAGATTTTTACCTGGGCCTCGGGCGTGGTCGGCGTGCCGATCCTGCCTTTCATCGCCAGCATGCTGGTCGGCCGCGGCAAGCGCGTGTATCTGGTCGCCGGCGCGATCCGCCTCGGCGGCGCACGGGCCGAAGCGGCGCTGCATCGCTGGATCGAGCCGCTGGGCTGGGTGGCGATGGCGGTGCTTGCCGCAGGCGCGGGTTGGGTTGTGTGGAAGACAACGAACGGATGAGCAAGACGCAGATGAATTTGGTACGCAAGACAGCAGTCGTGCTCACGGTGGCCATCGTGCTGAGCGCCTGCAGCAGCGCCACAGTGGTGCGTTCGCCTGGCGCAGGTGGCGGTTCGTCTTCCTCGCGGCCCACGGCAGCGCCACGTCCGTCTGTGCCGCGCCCGGGCGCGACGGTGACGGTGCAGCGCGGCGACACGCTGTATGCGATCTCGCGCCGCACCAACATCACCGCGCCGGACCTGGCGGCGTGGAACGGCCTGGCCTCGCCCAATACCATCTATCCCGGCCAGACTTTGAAGTTGTATCCGCCCGGTGCCAGCAAGCCGGGAACCAGCGCGCCGGTGGTTGGTACGGTGGTGCCGCCGCGTCCGGCTGCGCCTATCGCCGCACCGGTCAGTAGCGGCTTTTCCTGGCGCTGGCCCGCCGATGGCGTGGTGGTGGGTACCTTCGTCGCCGGCGAAACCACCAAGCAAGGCGTGGATATCGCCGGTGCCAGCGGCCAGGCCGTGCGCGCCGCCGCCGATGGCGTGGTGGTGTATTCGGGCGCCGGCCTGGTCGGCTATGGCGAGCTGATCATCATCAAGCACAACGACCAGTGGTTGTCGGCGTACGGCCACAACCGCAAGCGTCTGCTCAACGAAGGCCAGAGCGTCAAGGCCGGCCAGCAGATCGCCGAGATGGGCCGCAGCGGCGCCGCCCGCGACATGCTGCACTTCGAAATCCGCTACAACGGCAAGCCGGTCGATCCGTTGCTGTATCTGCCGAAGAAGTGATTTTGGGATTCGGGATTCGTAACAGCCTGGGGCTGTTGATGCTGCGGGATGGGGCTGGGTCGCCGCGCTAAGGCCGGCTGATTGCGGGGTTGAGGAGTTTTCGCTTGACAGCGAAACCTGCGGAAACACGCTTTCCCGATTCCCGATTCCCGATTCCCGATTCCCGATTCCCGATTCCCGATTCCGTCCCAACCAATCAGCCAGGCAAGACCATCGCCAGCGCCACCCGGCGGCCTTCGCTGGCCAGCACGTTATAGGTGCGCGCCGCGGCGGCGTTGGTCATCGCTTCCAGACCGATGCCGCGGGTCAGGCAGGCGGCAAGGACTTGTGCGCTCGGAAAGCGTTGGCGTTCGCCGGTGCCCAGCAGAATGACGGCTGGCGCCAGCGCCAGTACCGCGTCCATATGGCTTGCCTGCAGATGTTCCAGATCCTGCACCGGCCAGCGTTCCACCAGTTCATCCGGCATCAGGATGAAACTCTGCTGCAGAATCTGCTCGTTGACCTTGGCATGGCGTCCGTCGGCCGCGCGCAGCGCATAGGTGTAGTCGGGGTGTTCCTGGTTTAAAGGCATAACAGACTCGGTTGCTCAGCCGCGCGGCAGCACGATCTGGCGCTTTTCCTTGCTGGGGCGGTACAGGATGGCGACGTGGCCGATCCGTTGCACCAGCGCACTACCGGTCTGTCCGACCAGCTCGGCAATCAGCGCGTCGCGGGTCTCACGATCCTCGGAGGCCACCTTCACCTTGATCAGTTCGTGGCGCTCGAGCACTTCCTCGAGTTCGGCCAGAAATGCCGGCGTGACCCCTTTGCCGCCGGTTTGCAGCAGCGCCTTGAGGTCGTGGGCCTGGCCGCGCAGGAAACGGTTCTGGGCGGAGGTGAGAACAATGGACATGCAGGATCGAAAGGCAGCAAAGGGTGTTCAGGGTATCATGGCGGCCCGTTCGGACCCCCGTTGCCAATGCCTTCCCGTAGTAAAAGCAGCCAGCGCTGGCTCAAGGAACACTTCGCCGACCCTTACGTGAAGAAGGCCCAGGCCGAAGGCATGCGCTCGCGTGCAGCCTATAAGCTGGAAGAGTTGCTGCAGCGCGATCGTTTGCTCAAGCCCGGCATGGTGGTGGTCGATCTGGGTGCCGCGCCGGGCGGCTGGTCGCAACAGGTGCGCAAGTCCATGGGCGACAGCGGCCGCGTGCTGGCGCTGGATATCCTGGACATGCCGGCCCTGGCAGGGGTGGACTTCCTTCACGGCGACTTCAGGGAGCAAGCCGTCCTATCGGAATTCGAGGCGATGTTGGGCGATGTGCCGGTGGACCTTGTTCTGTCCGATATGGCCCCCAATAAGAGTGGCATGGATGCGGTCGACCAACCGCGGATGATGCACCTGGCGGAACTGGCGATGGAATTTGCCGACACTCACCTCAAGCCGGGTGGGGCGTTTTTGATCAAGCTGTTCCAGGGTGTTGGGTCCGACGACTACATTCGCGAGCTTCGCCGCCGCTATGACAAGGTGACGATTCGCAAACCGGCGGCCTCGCGCAAGCGCTCCCCGGAAGTTTATGCGCTCGGTCAGGGCAAGCGTGTCCAGATCAAGTAAGCTGCCCATGATCATTGAATTTCAAGAATAGAAGAGTAGAGGGCACCGGAGCCAATGAGGATGAACGACTTGACCAAGAATCTGCTGCTGTGGGTGGTCGTCGCGGTTGTGCTGATGGTCGTCTTCCAGAGCTTCTCGCCGCGGATGGCGGGTGGCGTCGGTGCCGACTCGATCACCTACACCCAGTTTCTGAAAGAAGTGGACTCCGGGCGCGTCAAATCGGTGGATTACACCGATGAGACCAACCTCGCGGTCAACGCGATCCGCTTCAAGCGCACCGACGGCAGCGAATCCACGGTTTACGGTCCGCGCGACGACAAGCTGGTCGACGTGCTGTACAGCAAGAACATTGAAATGACCCGCCAGAAGCCGTCCACGGGGCCGGGCTTCTGGTCGTTGGTGCTCAACTTCCTGCCGGTCATCCTCATCATCGGCTTCTGGCTGTTCATCATGCGCCAGATGCAGGGCGGTGGCGGCGGTGCCAAGGGTGCGATGAGCTTCGGTAAGTCGCGCGCCAAGCTGCAGGGCGAAGATCAGGTCAAGATCACGTTTGCCGACGTTGCCGGTTGCGACGAGGCCAAGGAAGAAGTCGGCGAGCTGGTCGACTTCCTGCGCGACCCGACCAAGTTCACCAAGCTGGGCGGCAAGATCCCGCGCGGCGTGCTGATGGTGGGCCCACCGGGTACCGGCAAGACGCTGCTCGCCAAGGCGATTGCCGGCGAGGCCAAGGTGCCGTTCTTCAGCATCTCCGGTTCGGATTTCGTCGAAATGTTCGTCGGCGTCGGTGCCAGCCGCGTGCGCGACATGTTCGAGCAGGCCAAGAAGCACGCGCCGTGCATCATCTTCATCGACGAAATCGATGCAGTGGGTCGCCATCGCGGCGCCGGTCTCGGCGGCGGGCATGACGAGCGCGAGCAGACCTTGAACCAGTTGTTGGTCGAAATGGACGGCTTTGAAGGCGGCGAAGGCGTGATCGTGATCGCGGCTACCAACCGTCCTGACGTGCTGGATCCGGCGCTGCTGCGTCCGGGCCGCTTCGACCGCCAGGTTGTGGTCGGGCTGCCGGACGTCAAGGGCCGCGAGCAGATCCTGCGCGTGCACATGCGCAAGCTGCCGCTGGCCGACGACGTGGTGCCGATGGTCATCGCACGCGGTACCCCGGGTTTCTCCGGTGCCGACTTGGCCAACCTGTGTAACGAAGCCGCGTTGTTTGCGGCGCGTGGCAGCGAGAAGGAAGTCCGTATGGACCACTTCGACCGCGCCCGCGACAAGATCCTGATGGGTGCCGAACGTCGTTCGATGGCCATGAGCGAGGACGAGAAGACGCTTACGGCGTATCACGAAGCTGGCCACGCCATTGTCGGGCGTCTGGTGCCGGAGCACGACCCGGTCTACAAGGTCACCATCATTCCGCGCGGCCGCGCGCTTGGTGTGACCATGTACTTGCCGGAAGGCGACCGTTATTCGATGAACCGTGTCGCAATCGAATCGCAGCTGTGTTCGCTGTATGGCGGCCGCGTTGCCGAAGAGCTGATCTTCGGTGGCGACAAGGTCACCACCGGTGCGTCCAACGACATCGAGCGTGCCACCAAGATGGCGCGCAACATGGTCACCAAATGGGGCTTGTCCGACGAGCTTGGCCCGGTTGCCTATGGCGAGGAAGAGGATGAGGTGTTCCTGGGTCGCTCCGTGACTCAGCACAAGAACGTCTCGGACGAAACCGCGCGCAAGATCGACGAAGTGGTGCGTTCGATCCTGGACAAGGCCTACAGCAAGACCAAAGCCATCCTCACCGAGAACCTGGACAAGCTGCACGCGATGTCGCAATTGCTGCTGCAGTACGAAACCATCGACGTGCCGCAGATCGACGCCATCATGGAAGGCCGCGAGCCGCCGCCGCCGGCCGGTTGGGCCAAGTCCGACAAGGACGGTGGCAACAACAACGACAAGGGTAGCCCGCGTCCGTTGCCGCCGATTGCAGGACCTGCCGAGCAGATCTAAAGCAGGCGTTTGCAGCTACAGGTGTCCAGCGGGGCCAGGAAGCGATTCCTGGCCCCGCTGCGTTGCGCAGTACCGACACGCGCTGGGCGATCTGCCGGTGGCAGGTAGCAGGTGGCCGGTAATGAAGTGTGTGGTACGTGGTCCCGGCGGATGGAATCGGTGACGCGTTTTCTGTCGCGTCGACGGATGCGATCCGTGCAGCATTGCGGTGGCGGGTGTGGCATTGAATCCTCAACGCACGGGATGCGGCGCGTTGCGAGCTGCGCGACAATGAACGGTGTCGTGGCAACAAGCAGCATCCGCTAGTCCCAGCCGTTCCCCGGGTTTGCGCAATCGCTGTGGTCAATAGCGATCATCTGCCCGCAACCGAATCTGCAGGCCATTGCCTGCTCGCGCACCACCGCGCTCCGTCTCTCACGCTTTCATCCGCCTCAGGAGAAACCACCGATGTTCGATACCGCCCTCAAGCTGGATTGCGCTGGTCGCAGCTTGCGACTGGACGCGCCGCAGGTGATGGGGATCGTCAACGTCACGCCGGACTCGTTCTCCGATGGCGGCCAGCACGCGACCTGCGAGGCAGCGATTGCGCATGGGCTGCGGTTGGTGGAGCAGGGCGCTGCAGTGCTCGACATCGGCGGCGAATCCACCCGTCCCGGCGCCACGGCGGTGTCGCTGGAAGACGAATTGCAGCGCGTGATCCCGGTGATCGAGGCATTGGTGCAGCAGACCGGCGTGCCGATCAGCGTGGACACCTTCAAGCCGGAGGTGATGCGCGCGGCGGTCGCGGCCGGTGCCGGCATGATCAACGATGTCTATGCGTTGCGTTCTCCCGGCGCGCTGGACGCAGCATCCGAACTGGGCGTGCCGGTGGTGCTGATGCATGCACGCAGCGCGCCGCATGCGATGCAGGACGCGCCGCAGTACGACGACGTGGTGGCCGAGGTGCATCGTTTTCTGGCCGAGCGCATTTTTGCTGCCGAGATGGCCGGTATCGACAAGCGCCGATTGATCCTCGACCCGGGCTTCGGCTTCGACAAGACCACCGCGCATAACCTGACCGTGCTTGCGCAGTTGCAGCGCCTGCAGGAGTTCGGCTTGCCGGTGCTGGCGGGGCTGTCGCGCAAACGCAGCATCGGCGAATTGACCGGGCGCGAGGTTGCCGCCGAGCGGGTGCATGGCTCGGTTGCCGCGCATCTGATCGCCGCGCAACACGGTGCCCTGTTGCTGCGCGTGCACGATGTGGCGGCGACCGTGGATGCCTTGAAGGTCTGGAACGCGGTGGCGGCGATTCCGACCCCGCGGGTCGGTGCGCCGGCCGCGCCGACCATTCGCTGGCCGGACGAGGACTGATGCCGGCCGACCGACGCCCGCTGGCGATCGCCCTGATGGGCCCTACCGCCAGCGGCAAGACCGCGTTGGCGCTGGAGGCGGCGGAGCGCTGGAACGGAGAGATCGTCAGCGTCGATTCGGCCCTGGTCTACCGCGGGCTGGATATCGGCGCGGCCAAGCCCGAGGCCGCGATGCGCGCCGCAGTACCGCACCATCTGCTCGACCTGCGCGACCCCTGGCAGATCTATTCGGCCGCTGAGTTCGCCGCCGATGCACGCAAGGCGATCGACAACATCGTTGCGCGCGGCAAGTTGCCGATCCTTGCCGGCGGCACCGGGCTGTATTTCCGTGCAGTGCTCGAAGGGCTGTCGCAATTGCCCGAAGCCGACCCGACAGTGCGCGCCGCAATCGCCGCCGAGGCCGAACAGATAGGCTGGGCCGCATTGCATGCGCAACTGGCGCAGGTCGACCCGATCGCCGCAGCGCGCATTCACGCTACCGACCCGCAGCGCATCCAGCGTGCGCTGGAGGTGTATCGCCTCAGCGGGCGGCCGATCAGCGACTGGCAGGCGCTTCCGCCCGGGCCGCGCCTGCCGCTGCGGGTCTTGAAAATCGTGCTGGCGCCGCAAGATAGAGCAGTGCTGCACACACGCATCGCGCAGCGGCTGGACGCGATGCTGGCGCAGGATTTCCTGGCCGAGGTCAGGCGATTGCGGGAGTTGCCGCAGATGTGCGCCGTGGCTGCGCCGCTGGATCTACCCGCGGTTCGCGCGGTCGGCTATCGCCAGGCCTGGGAGTATCTGGACGGCGCCGGCAGCTTGGCCGGGTTCCGCGACAAGGCGATCCAGGCGACCCGGCAACTGGCCAAACGGCAGCTCACCTGGCTACGTGGCGAGCTCGACGCACGTTGGTTCGACCCGGAGCGTGATCGGCATCAATTGGACGACGCACTTGTCGGCTTCCTCGCTCATCGTTCCACTGTGCAGCAGGCTTCAGGCGTGTAACATCCCGCTTCCGGGGCCGGCTGGGGATGGCAGGTGTCGACCGGGACAATAAGAACAATAATGAAGAGGATTTTTCGATGGCTAAGGGGCAATCGTTGCAGGACCCATTCCTGAATGCGCTGCGGCGCGAGCGGGTGCCGGTCTCTGTGTATCTGGTCAACGGCATCAAGCTGCAGGGCACCATCGAGTCGTTCGACCAATTTGTGGTCCTGCTGCGCAACACCGTGAGTCAGATGGTTTACAAGCACGCCATCTCCACGGTCGTGCCGGCGCGCAACGTGCGCGTGGGGCCGGGTGGTGGGTATGTGCAATCCAATGAAGGTAATCAAGCGGAAGATGACGACGTCGAGCAGTAACGGAGTAACGCGTGTTTGATCGTTCCCGCAAGGGTGAGCACGCGCTGTTGATTCAGACCCATGCAGGTGGGCCTGCCGAAGACGATGTGCTGGAGGAGTTCGCCGACCTTGCGAGGTCGGCGGGCGCCACGGTGGCGGCAACGCTCACCGCACGCATCGACAAGCCCAGCCCGTCGACCTTGATCGGCAGCGGCAAGCTGGAAGAGATCAAGGCCGCCGCCGAGGCAACTGGCGCGGATCTGGTCTTGGTCAACCACACCTTGTCGCCGGGTCAGGAGCGCAATCTGGAGCGCTACCTGGAGCGGCGCGTGATCGACCGTACCGGCCTGATCCTGGATATCTTTGCGCAACGCGCGCGCAGCCACGAAGGCAAGCTGCAGGTGGAACTGGCGCAGCTGCGTCATATGGCCACACGGCTGGTACGCGGCTGGACCCACCTGGAGCGTCAGCGCGGCGGTGCGATTGGTCTGCGCGGCCCCGGCGAAACCCAGCTGGAAACCGACCGCCGCCTGCTGCAGAAGCGCGTGGAGCAGTTGCAGCAGCGCTTGGAAAAAGTCGAGGTGCAGCGCACCCAGATGCGCCGTGCGCGGATGCGTAGCGAATTGCCGCGCATTGCATTGGTCGGCTACACCAACGCGGGCAAGTCGACGCTGTTCAATGCGTTGACCGGTGCGCAAGCCTATGTGGCCGATCAATTGTTCGCCACGCTGGACCCCACCGTGCGCCGCATCGCATTGCCAGGCGGCAGTGCGATTCTTGCCGATACGGTGGGCTTCGTCCGCGATTTGCCGCACCAATTGGTTGCTGCCTTCCGTTCGACGTTGTCAGAAGCACGCGACGCCGATTTGTTGTTGCATATCGTCGATGCCGCCGACCCGCTGCGCGAAGAACGCATCCTGCAAGTCGATGAGGTGTTGCAGGCGGTCGGCGCTGGCGATCTACCGCAGTTGCTGGTGTTCAACAAGATCGACAAAATCGACGGTGCCGAAGTTCGCCACGATGCGCAGGACGGCATTCCGGATCAGGCGCGGCGCGAACGCGTGTGGGTGTCGGCGCGCGACGGGCGTGGCTTGCAGGAACTGCAGCACGCACTCGGTCAACGCCTGGATCTGCGTCATCTGACCGGACAGCTGCGCTTGCCGTCGTCGGCCGGTCGCCTGCGTTCCAAGCTGCATCAGCTGGAAGTGGTGCGCAACGAGCAGTCCGACGAGGACGGTTGGTTGCTGGAAGTCGATCTGCCGATGGTCGAAGCCGAACGGCTTGCCGCCGGAGATGACGGCGGGCCGTTGCGCGCGATGCTGCCGGACCGTCGGGAAGACTGGGAGACCTGACGGGCGCTTCGACGGGGCTAGCCGCAGCTAGCTGCGCGCCAGCGTCCCATCGCAGGCCCCGTCCACCGATCGCATGCGTCACGACGCACCGGGCGACGCGTAGATATGGATCGTCAGAGACGGCATGACAGCGGTGCCGCGTGCGCTCCCTGCATCGCGACTGGCCTTTTGTGTGCAGATCAGCGGGAACAGTCACGCAGGTGGCGCTATGCCGCTGTAGTTGCCTCGGTGCTGAGCCGCATTGCGTTAGGGCACTTGCCGAAACAGGCAAGCCGTCCAAAACCGATCGCTGAGCGGTCGACGGACGGGAGACAGCGCGGGCAAATTCGGATAAAAGTGACCGCTGTCCAATCCTGACCCCCGCGATGACGTCTCCCACTGATCACGACCTTCTGCAGCTCGCCGAGTCGCTGAGCGCCCAATTACGCGCTGCGCGCGAGCGGCTGGTGACTGCCGAGAGCTGCACCGGCGGCTGGATCGCCAAGGCAATGACCGACATTGCCGGCTCCTCGGACTGGTTTGATTGCGGCATGGTGGCCTACAGCTACGAGGCCAAGCAGGCGCTGCTCCGGGTCAGGCCGCAGACGCTGGAGGTGCATGGCGCGGTCAGCCGGGAAACCGTGATCGAAATGGTATCCGGTGCATTGGTGACGTCCGGTGGCAGCATTGCGGTCGCCGTGACCGGCATCGCCGGGCCGGGTGGTGGCAGCGAAGACAAACCGGTCGGCACGGTATGGATCGGCTGGAAGCGCCGCGGCGGCTACGCCACAGCGCAGTTGTTCCAGTTCGATGGCGACCGCGATGCGGTCCGTCGTCAAACCGTGGTCGCGGCGTTGCGTGGCCTGAGCGCGCTGCTGTAACTCATCAGAGCGGGCAATCGAAACCATCAATGCCGTGGTTTCGGATCGCCCTGTGATTGCAACCGCCGAGTCTCCACGTGCCCTGAGTAATGCCGCATGCGACGCATGGCTAGCATGCATGCCTAGCGGGGCGGCATTCGTCGTGCGCTCCGTGCATTCCGCTACCCGCGCTTTGGATTGCAGCGAAATCGCTAAGGTGAGGTTTCGCGCCAGCTGCGGCATTGGCTGCAGCGCATCGCGCAGGCGTCCGTCGGGGGGACACGCATGAAGATCGAACAGAAACGTTGCACCTTGCTGACGCTGGCACTGTTGGCTGCGCTGCCTGCGCCTTGTCTGTATGCACAGAGCGCAGCGGATGAGACGCCGACGACGCTGTCTGCGCTCAAGGTCACCGCGCAAAAGCGCGAAGAATCGCTGCAGAACGTGCCGGTAGTGGTCTCGGTCTTGCCCGAGCAACTGTTGCAGGACAGCGGCGTGCACGACATCAAGGAACTGCAGGTGCTGGTGCCCGGTTTGATCGTCACCAGCAGCCAGAGCGCCGCGCAGACCACTGCGCGCATCCGCGGCATCGGTACGGTTGGCGATAACGCGGGGCTCGAATCGTCGGTCGGCGTGGTCATCGACGGTGTGGCGCGCGCACGCAATGGCGTGAGCTTCGCCGACCTTGGTGAGCTGGAACGCATCGAAGTGCTGAAAGGGCCGCAAGGCACCGTCTTCGGCAAGAACACCTCGGCCGGCGTGATCAATGTGGTCACGCGCAGACCGAGCTTTACCCGCAGTGCCGATGCCGAACTCACCGCCGGCAACTACGGTGCGCTAGGCGTCGCGAGCGCGTTCAATGATGCGCTCGGCGAAACCAGCGCGTTGCGCGTCTATGCGGCCAGGCGCAGTCGCGATGGGTTCGAACAGGTGGTGACCGGCGCCGGCCCACGCACCGCCACCGATGATGGCGACCAGAACCTGCGGACCGCGCGCGTGCAGCTGTTGTGGGAACCGACCGAGGATCTGGATATCAACCTGGCAGCCGATGCCACCAGCCGCAAGGAAAATTGCTGCGTCACCGTGACCACCGAGCGTGGCCCGACCGCTGCGTTGATCGATGCATTGGCACCGGGTGGGCAGGGCACCAGTCCGCGCGCGGAGCCGGCCCGCCGCCGTGCCTACAGCAATCGCAGCACCGCGCAGGATATCCAGGACCGCGGTGTATCGGCGCAGGTCGATTGGGCGACTCCCTGGCTAAACCATGCGGTGCTGACCTCGATCACTGCGCTGCGCGATTGGAAGTCGGTCAACGGCCTGGATTTCGACTATGGCGCGGCCGACATCCTCTATCGCGAACCGCGCGAGAACGAGATGCTCACCAAATTCCGCACCTTCAGCCAGGAATTGCGCCTGGCCGGATCCACCGACAGCATCGATTGGCTGGTTGGCGCGTTCTACGCCGATGAAACCCTGCATCGCAATGAATCCTATCGGTTCGGCAGTGCGTACGAACCCTATCTGTCCAGCGTGCTACTGGCACGGGTCAATCCGGCGTTGGCTGCGCGTGCCGATGCGACGCGGTTTCTGGCCGATGCCACCGGTCTGCCTGCAGGCAGCCTGTTTCGCGGGCAGGGGAGCCAGGATCGTTTTCGGCAAGATGGCACCAGCGCGGCGTTGTTTACCAACAACACCTGGCACGCCACCGACGCGTTGGATGTGGTTGTGGGCCTGCGTTACACCTACGAACACAAGGCCCTGCGATCCGCGTTCGAAAATCCAGATGGCAGCCCGGCGTGCGCCAGTTATTTCGCACCCAATGGCAGCGTGAGTCCGGTGGCGTTGCGACGCATTGGCGCAGCCTTGACCGCACGTGGCGTGCCCGCGGCTGCAGTGCCGGCCATCGCGCCGCAGGTGATCGGCTTCACCTGCCTGCCGTGGGCCAATAGTGCCCACGCCGGTCGCCTGACCGAACAACGCCTCACCGAGCGCGCGTGGTCCGGTACCGCCAAGCTGGCGTATCGCTGGAATGATGCGTTGATGACCTATGCGTCGGCGGCGCGCGGCTACAAGGCCGGTGGCTTCAACCTGGATCGTGTGCAGTCGTCCGATGGTCTGTCCAGTGGCGTGCAAGGCATCCTGCCGGTCGACGACACCGCATTTCCAGGCGAGTTCGTGGACAGCTATGAGCTCGGCGCCAAGACCACCTGGCTCGGCGGCAACCTGCTCTTGAACGCGACGCTGTTCTACCAGAATTTCAGCGATTTCCAGCTCAATAACTTCCTCGGCACCAGCTTCGTGGTGCGCGCCATTCCTACCGTGGTCTCGCGCGGCATCGACACCGAACTGTTGTGGCAGGGCGCCTTGCCCGGACTGATGCTGCAAGGCGGGCTCAGCTATGCGGACACCACGTATGGCGACGACCCGTTGCCGGATACAGAGTTGGCGTTGTTGCCTGGCAGCCGCCTGAGCTTTGCGCCGCGCTGGTCGGCGAATCTATCGGTCACCTACGAGCATGCCGTGGGCAATCGGTTGACCGGCCGTTTCAATGTCGGCGCCAAATACACTTCTGAGTACAACGCCGGCAGTGATTTGGATCCGCAGAAGGCGCAGCCGGGCTACACCCTGCTCAATGCACGCGTGGGCGTCGGCGCCGACGACAAACGCTGGCTGCTGGAAGCGTGGGCAGAGAATCTGGGGAACGAAACCTATCGGCAGATCGTCATCGATACGCCGCTGCAGGCCGGCTCCTGGAATGCGTTTCTCGGCGCGCCGCGCACCTATGGCGTAACCTTGCGACTGCGGTATTGAGGCCGCTACGCCGCACTGGCTGCTGCACAGTCGAAGCTGCAGAGTGTGCGCAGCACAATCCACGCTAAGCCCACAGCGCACAGAAGCGCGACAGCGGCAGGGAGATCGGCTACAAACTAGAGTCTGTTCGCCAGCCTGTGTGCCGATGTTCGCGTTTCCCACTGCCGTGTTCGATACGTTGCCATCCATCTTCATCCGGCGCAGTCCGCCTGGTGCGTCGCCGGTTATTGCTGCGCAGGTGCGCCGGCTTGCGCGACGTGAGGCGGGAAGTCACGCGGCTGGCTTGCCGGCACGTGATGCTGGTGGGCCTGTCGTGGTGGACCGGTCGGTTCGTAAGGCAGCGCGACCGCATCGAGAGATCGCTCACGTTGGGGCCTGCGCACAGGCGTGTAGCGCGCCAGCCACCCGTTTCGAACCTGCGCAGGCGGTGCACTGATGTGGGAGGCACTTGGCACTGTGCGTGACCTCGGGCGTCTGCAGGAAATCGCCTCGGTCCTGATTCGATACGGCTTTGGCGATGTGGTGCGCCGTATCGGGTTGGCCGACGTGCTCGAACGCGCCGGCAGGTTGCTGCACTGGAACAACGCCGAGGGCCGCTTGCGGATGTCCGCCGCCACGCGTGTGCGTCGTGCGCTGGAGGAGCTCGGGCCAACCTTCGTCAAGCTGGGGCAAGTGCTGGCGACGCGTGTCGACTTGCTGTCGCCGGAATGGATCGAAGAGCTGAGCGAACTGCAAAACGCGGTCCCTGCATTGCCGTTCGAACAGATCCGGCCGCAATTGGTCGCCGCATTGGGCGCAGAGCCGGAAAGCGTGTTCGCGCGATTGGACGAACAGCCGCTGGCCGCTGCGTCGCTGGCGCAAACGCATCGCGCTTGGCTGGCCGACGGCACGCCGGTGGTCTTGAAGATCCGTCGGCCCGGCATCGGCGACACCATCGATGCGGATCTACGTCTGCTTGCACGGCTGGCCGACATCGTCGAAACGCGCGCACCGGATCTGAAGCGCTACCGCCCGGCTGAAGTGGTACAGCAATTCACCGTGTCGCTGCGGCGCGAGCTCGACTTCGCTGCCGAATGCCGCAATGCCGAGCGCATTGCCGCAAATTTCGCGCACGACCCGCAGGTGGTGGTGCCCGCGGTGTATTGGCAGTGGACCTGCGAGTCGCTCAATGTGCAGGAGTTCATCGACGGCATCCCCGGGCGCGACATGGTGTCGGTCGATGCGGCTGGGCTGGATCGCAAGGCGCTTGCGCGCACGGGTGCCGGCATCGTGCTCAAGATGGTGCTGCAGGACGGCTGCTTCCACGCCGACCCGCATCCGGGAAATATTTTCTATTTGCGCGACGGGCGTATCGCCGTCATCGATTTCGGCATGGTCGGGCGCGTCTCCGAACAGCGCCGTTTCCAGGTCGCGCAGCTGCTGCACGGCATGGTGAGCTACGACGCCGACGCCGTGATCGATGTGTTGCTGGAGTGGGCCGGCACCAGCCTGGATATCGACGAGGCGCGGCTGCAACAAGACATCGGCGCGTTCGTCGACGAATACCGCGGCGTGCCGCTGAAAGAGCTACGCATCGGCGCGATGCTCGGTGATGTCACCGCCATCCTGCGCGACCACGGGCTGACCCTGCCGTCGGATCTGGCGCTGATGATCAAGGCCTTTCTCACCCTCGAAGGGATGGGGCGCCAGCTCGATCCGGATTTCGACATGGCCACCGAAGCGCGGCCGTATCTGGAGCGCGTGGTGTTGCAGCGGTACGCGCCCAGCGCCATGTTGCGTCGCAGCCGGCGTACCGTGACCGGCGCGATCGATCTGATCGGCGATCTGCCACGCGATCTCAAGCGCCTGATCCAGGCCGCACGGCGCGGCAAGTTGCAGCTGCACGTGGAAACGCGCGCCTTGCGCGAGTTCGGCGAGCAGGTCGACCGCGCCGCCAATCGGCTCACCATGGGCATCGTGACCGCGGCGCTGGTGATCGGTTCGTCGATCGTCATGAACAGCGTCGGCGGAAGCGCCAGCCGCTGGCTGCTGGCGCTGGGCGTGGGCGGCTTCATCGGTGCCGGGGTATGCGGCATCTGGATCCTGTTTTCGATCTGGCGCAGCCGGCGCTAACGGTCGACTGGGTTCTCGCCCGCTGGGCTATTGCGCATGGCGTCGTTAGTAGTAATACTACTAACCATGGACCTGACCGATACCCAGCAAGCAATCCTGGCCTTGATCGCCGAGCGCATCGACGCCGACGGCGTCCCGCCTTCGCAGACCGAGATCGCCCGCGCCTTCGGCTTCAAGGGCGTACGTGCCGCGCAGTATCACCTGGAGGCACTGGAGCAGGCGGGCGCGATCCGCCGTGTCCCAGGTCAGGCGCGCGGCATCCGGCTGGCCGGGCAGGGCGCGCAGTCGCGGACGCCGCCGGTCGCCGAGCCAGTGCGCGACGACGTGCTGCGTCTGCCGGTGCTAGGCCGCGTGGCAGCGGGCCTGCCGATCGGCGCCGATATCGGGTCCGACGACTTCGTCGTGCTCGACCGGGTGTTCTTCTCGCCGTCGCCCGACTATCTGCTCAAGGTGCAGGGCGATTCGATGCGCGACGAAGGCATCTTCAACGGCGACCTGATCGGTGTCCACCGTACCCGCGACGCGCGCTCGGGGCAGATCGTGGTGGCCCGGATCGATGAAGAAATCACCGTCAAGTTGCTCAAGATCGGCAAGGACCGCATCCGGCTGCTGCCACGCAACCCCGATTACGCCCCGATCGAAGTATTGCCGGATCAGGATTTCGCCATCGAAGGCCTGTATTGCGGGCTGTTGAGGCCCAATCGCTGAGGGCTGCACCGATGCCTGTGCTGGCGTTTTTCCCAGCCGGCATTGCAGGATTCGCCGCTGCCAGCGCAACGTTCGCAACCTTAATCTGAGTGTGTCGCAGCCAGTCTCAGCCTGTGCGATACACCGCCGCTACATTTGCTCCACACCGAAATCACTGACAAGGATCACCCAGATGGACGAGAACAAGAAGCGTGCCCTTTCCGCCGCACTGAGCCAGATCGAAAAGCAATTCGGTAAGGGCTCGGTGATGCGCATGGGCGATCGCGTGATCGAAGCGGTCGAAATCATTCCGACCGGTTCGCTGATGTTGGATATCGCACTGGGGATCGGCGGCCTGCCGAAGGGCCGCGTCGTGGAAATCTACGGTCCGGAATCCTCGGGCAAGACCACCCTGACCCTGCAGGCCATTGCGCAATGTCAGAAGCTGGGTGGCACCGCTGCGTTCATCGACGCCGAGCATGCGCTCGACCCGATCTACGCTGCCAAGCTGGGCGTCAATGTCGATGACCTGTTGCTGTCGCAGCCGGACACCGGTGAGCAGGCGCTGGAAATCGCCGACATGCTGGTGCGTTCGAGCTCGGTCGACATTGTGGTGATCGACTCGGTGGCTGCACTGACGCCGAAGGCGGAAATCGAAGGCGAGATGGGCGACCAGCTGCCAGGTCTGCAGGCGCGTCTGATGAGCCAGGCGCTGCGCAAGCTGACCGGCAACATCAAGCGGTCCAACACCCTGGTGGTCTTCATCAACCAGTTGCGCCACAAGATCGGCGTCATGATGCCGGGTCAGAGCCCGGAAGTGACCACCGGCGGTAACGCGCTCAAGTTCTACGCCTCGGTGCGGCTGGACATCCGTCGTATCGGCGCGATCAAGAAGGGCGACGAGATCATCGGCAACCAGACCAAGATCAAGGTGGTCAAGAACAAGCTGGCGCCTCCGTTCAAGCAGGTCGTGACCGAAATCCTCTACGGCGAAGGCATCAGCCGTGAGGGCGAATTGATCGACATGGGCGTGGAAGCCAAGCTGGTAGAAAAGGCAGGTGCCTGGTACAGCTATGGCGACGAGCGCATCGGCCAGGGTAAGGACAATGCACGTGGTTACCTGCGCGACAATCCGCAGGTGGCAGCCAAGCTCGAAGCCGAGCTGCGCGAGAAGTTCCAGCCCGCCGAAGCTCCGCGCGAGGCGGGCGACGACGCCGAGAAGGAATAAGCGCTGCCGGCAGCAAGCCATTGCTGTCGAGCCTCTCAGAACTACGCACTACCTCCGTCATGTGCTCGCAGTGCATGACGGGCTCAAGCGCTTGGCGACATCTCGCTGCAGATGGAACGGCAAGCCAGCACGTTTTTCTATCGCGGGGACGGCGGAGTCAGTGCCGTTGCTTCTCGCGATAGATCTATCGAAGGCCAGGAGGGCAGGCGCCATGGAGGGCGCATTGATTCAGCGATCGGGGACACGTCACGATGGACGAGCAAGAGCCCGCACCAAAGCGGGGGCGCCGGTTCAAGGAGCAGACGCCGGTCCAGCGCGCACTCGGTCTGCTGGTGCGACGCGAGCATTCGCGCAAGGAATTGAACCGCAAGCTGTTGGCGCGCGGTATCGAACCAGATGCCGCACAGGCGGCGGTGGAGCGGCTGGCGGACGAGGGCTGGCAGGACGACACCCGGTTTGCTGCCGCGGTGGTGCGCAATCGTGCGGGCTCGGGCTATGGCCCCCTGCATATTCGTGCCGAACTCGGAACCCATGGCCTGGATAGCGAGGCCATCAGTGCTGCCATGGCGACGTTTGAAGGCGATTGGACCGAGAACGCACGCGATCTGATCCGGCGCCGGTTCGGCGAGCAGGGTCCGTTAGATCTGCCGCAGCGACGCAAGGCCGCCGATCTGCTGGCCCGGCGCGGTTTCGATGGCAACAGTATTCGTAGCGCCACGCGCTTCGACCTTGAGGACTGAGGGCGTCAGGCCTGCTACCCTTCGTGGTTTCAGGTTGTTCCGCTCATCTGCGCCCACATGTCATTGGGTGACCGGGACTGCCGCCCGCCCAATGCCAGCCCATGAACGCACCTGCCAAATTCAGCACTTCCCAGATTCGTAGTGACTTCCTCGCGTTTTTCGAGGGGAAGGGCCACACCATCGTGCCGTCCGCGCCGCTGGTGCCGGGCAACGATCCGACCTTGTTGTTCACCAACTCCGGCATGGTCCAGTTCAAGGACGTGTTCCTGGGCGCGGAAAAGCGCAGCTACGTGCGCGCCGCGGACGTGCAGCGCTGCCTGCGTGCCGGCGGCAAGCACAACGATCTGGACTCGGTAGGCTACACCGCGCGCCACCACACCTTCTTCGAGATGCTGGGCAACTGGTCGTTCGGCGACTACTTCAAGAAGGACGCCATCGCCTGGGCCTGGGAACTGTTGACCCAGGTCTGGAAGCTCCCGGCCGACCGCCTGCTGGTGACCGTCTACCACACAGACGAAGAAGCCTTCGCCCTGTGGCGAGACATGATCGGCATTCCCGAAAGCCGGATCGTGCGGATCGGCGACAACAAGGGCGCGCCGTACGCCTCGGATAATTTCTGGCAGATGGCCGATACCGGCCCATGCGGCCCGTGTACTGAGATCTTCTTCGATCATGGCGATCACATCGCTGGCGGTCCGCCCGGTTCGCCGGACGAAGATGGCGATCGCTTCATCGAG
Source organism: Xanthomonas sp. NCPPB 4467 (assembly GCF_041475665.2). Lineage (NCBI taxonomy): Bacteria > Pseudomonadati > Pseudomonadota > Gammaproteobacteria > Lysobacterales > Lysobacteraceae > Xanthomonas > Xanthomonas sp. NCPPB 4467. The sequence goes on from NZ_CM191260.1 coordinate 2,313,208, forward strand.
ATCTGGAATCTGGTTTTCATGCAGTTCGACCGGCAGCCCGACGGCACCCTGGTGCCGCTGCCGGCGCCGTGTGTGGATACCGGCATGGGGTTGGAGCGTCTTGCGGCGATCCTGCAGCACGTTCATACCAATTACGAGATCGATTTGTTCCAGGCCTTGATCGGCAAGGCCAGTGCGTTGACCGGCATCGCCGACCTGGAAAACAAGTCGCTGCGGGTCATCGCCGACCACATCCGCGCCTGCTCGTTCCTGATCGTCGATGGCGTGCTGCCTTCCAATGAGGGGCGCGGTTATGTGCTGCGTCGGATCATTCGGCGTGCGCTGCGGCATGGCTGGATGCTGGGCGTGCGCCAGCCGTTCTTCAGCAAGATGGTGCCCACCCTGGTCGAGCTGATGGGCGAGGCCTATCCGGAACTGGTGGTTGCGCGCGACACCGTGGCGCGCGCCCTGTTGGCCGAGGAAGAGCGTTTTGCCGAGACGCTGGATGCCGGCATGAAAATCTTCGACGACGTCGCGTCGCGCTCGCAGGACGTGATTCCCGGCGCGGATGCCTTCCGTCTCTACGACACCTATGGGTTTCCGGTCGATCTGACCGCCGACATCGCACGCGAGCGCGGCATGCGCGTGGACATGGAGGGCTTCGAGTTCGCCATGGAGCGCCAACGCGAGACCGCGCGTGCGGCAGGCAAGTTCGGTGGCGGCGTCGCACTGCCCGCCGACTTGGTTGCGACCATGTCGCCGACGGTGTTTCTGGGCTACGAGGCGTATGACGCCGACGCGCTCAAGGTGGTCGCGCTGCTCAAGCAGGGCCGCCCGGTCGAGCGTGCCGAAGCCGGCGATGAGGTCATCGTGTTCACCGATCGCACGCCGTTCTACGCCGAATCCGGCGGCCAGGTCGGTGATAGCGGACAGCTGAGCACGACCGACGTGTCCATCGACGTCGCAGACACGCAGAAGTTCGCCGGCCAGTTCCATGGGCATGTCGGACGCATCACCGAAGGCACGCTGGAGCTGGGCGATGTGCTGGCAGGCGGCATCGACGTGCAGCGCCGCGGCAAGACCATCCTCAACCACTCGGCCACGCACTTGCTGCATGCCGCATTGCGCGAAGTGCTGGGCACACATGTGCAGCAGAAGGGCTCATTGGTGGCGCCTGATCGCTTGCGTTTCGACTTCTCGCATTTCCAGCCCATCACCGCGGAAGAACTTGCGGTGGTCGAGCGTAAGGTCAATGCCGAGGTGCGCACCAATCACAGTGTCGAAGTGCACAACATGGCCATGCAGGAAGCGCTGGATTTTGGCGCGATGGCTCTGTTCGGCGAGAAATATGGCGAGCACGTGCGCGTGCTGAAGATGGGTGGTTATTCCACCGAGCTGTGTGGCGGTACCCATGTCAGCCGCACCGGCGACATCGGTCTGTTCAAGATTACCTCCGAAGGCGGCGTGTCGTCGGGTGTACGCCGTATCGAGGCGGTGACCGGGCAGGGTGCGCTGGATTACGTTGCCGATGAAGAACGTCGCTTGTTCGAGGCGGCAAGCCTGCTTGGCGGCAACACCACCGAGGTGGTCGACAAGGTACGTGCACTGACCGAGCGTCAGAAGCGTCTTGAGCGCGAGCTGGAATCGCTGAAGGCCAAGTTGGCCTCCGGGGCGACGGCAGATCTTGGCGCCAGTGCTGTCGACGTGGCGGGGATCAAGGTGGTTGCCGTACGTCTGGAAGGATTCGATGCAAAGGCGCTACGCGAGGCGATGGACCGCTTGAAGCAGCAGCTCGGCGATTCGGTGATCGTGCTGGCCGGTGCATCGGCGGGCAAGGTTGCGCTTGTCGCCGGCGTGAATGGCAGCCCAACTGGCAAGGTGAAGGCGGGGGAACTCCTCGGCCATATCGCCAGTCAGATCGGAGGCAAGGGCGGTGGCCGTCCAGATCTCGCCCAGGGTGGTGGCGAGGACGGGCCCGCCCTTGCGACCGCACTCGACGGTGTGCCCTCCTGGGTCAAGCAACACTTGGGCTGAACACTCGTCCTGCTATGCCTTGCTGGCTAGCAGGATGTCCCGCTACCATTTCTGGTCTATTCCCTTTACCTAGGGCGCGTCTCACTCACGAGACCGTCGATGCTGGTGGGAAACCCACCGGTTCCAGGAGATTTGCAAAATGTTGATCCTCACTCGCCGGGTAGGCGAAACCTTGATGATCGGCGACTCGGTCACTGTTACCGTGCTCGGCGTCAAGGGTAATCAGGTGCGTATTGGCATTACCGCACCCAAAGATGTGGCTGTGCATCGCGAAGAGATTTATCAGCGCATCCAACGTGGGGACGAGCCGGTTGCCTCTGGCGCGCATCACGGCGACGATTCTTCGAATTGATCGTGATAAAGGGTTTACGTTAGCCCCTGTTACCCGGTATTCTTCGCGGCCTGCCACGGACATCGCGGCAGGACGCAAAAACTGGAGCGATGCCCGAGCGGCTGAAGGGGCTCCCCTGCTAAGGGAGTATAGGGTCAAAAGCTCTATCGAGGGTTCGAATCCCTCTCGCTCCGCCAGTGTTCTAAACGCCCGCAAATCAATGATTTGCGGGCGTTTTTATTTGATCTGGTGGGCGCGCGCAGCGCCAGTCGATAGCCGGCAGTCAAACCACCGCCACTGCGAATGCCTCGATTGCGACGGCCTGCGGATGTCATGCGTTGCTCGAGCTTTGGGACTGCTCAGCACTCATGCCTTCCCGCGACGCTATTTCTTGATCGCCGTGACCGTCGCGGCCTCCGCTATCGAGGTTGTTGGATCGCTTGTCGCCGGTGACATGGCGTGCCGTACGTTTTTCATCAACGATGTGAGCCTACGACGCTCGGGGCAGGCGAATCTGTGGGTTGAAAATGCGCAAACGAGCTTCTGAGTTGAAGACGCACAAAGATGCAATCGATAGCTTGGTCGCGGGAAGCTCCGACATCTTGCGAAACGCGAGCGGCGCAAATGGCAGCGCTCGCTTCTGCTCAACGGTATCGCCTGCGATAACGGATGGCCGCCGCAAGGTGCCGTTCGCGAGTGTCGTTGCTGGCTGGTGATTTGAGTGATGGCAGGACATGCCGCAGGACGATCAGTTTGTTGCTGGTACTGCCGCCCCGCAGTGCGGCGCAACCTACAGATCGCAACCGACATGTAGTTGCTGGGTCTGACCGGTCCCGTCTCTCGCCGATGTCGGCACCGAGGGGCGCTGTCGAGGCAACCTGTCCGTGGGCGGCTACCACTTCGCTCGGTCCGCATGCTTTGCTTGTCGCCTCGGTGTGCGTCTTTATCTTTTCTGATGTTGGAAAACAGGCCGTTGGAGAATGTGCTTGGCAGGCTGCGAACTCTCTTCGCTTGCAGCTATCGCTTGCAGCCAACAAGCGAACAATAAGTTGCATGGTCAAACTTCTGCGTTCAACCAGGCAGTCAACCTGCGTTAACTGCAGGCAGAAGGCCGAAGACACTAGGTCGTAGGCATTGGATCTAAGGCTTCAGAGGTCTCTGCGTGTTGTCTTGCTCGCGTGTTTATATGGCGCCCCCTGCTGCAAGGTGGGGCATCACCCATTGCACGCAATTGCAGGCGCGCTGATTACGCGTGCCTTGACGACCAATTGACTAAATCAGCGCCTGTCTTCCGCGCCGGGGAAGAAGGCTTGGTCTTCCTCGTGCACCCGAAAAGAGGGCCTCGACTTCGAGCATGAGTTGAGCATGACGAGGTCGATCAGGGAGAAGCCGTCCGATGCCTGAATCGCTCGGTTCTGTGGCATGCGACGGGGGTCAAGTAAGCCGTACGTGTGTCGCTAACGACGTGACCAATATTTCGGATTTTCACGTGATGCGCCTACCGTTGCTTGGACGCTTGTTTTCTTCCTGGAGCCGTGGGCTGCAGCACAAGGTCAATGCGGTAGATCGGGTGATGGCGGTGATCGAATTCGATCTGGATGGCCGTATTCTGGACGCCAATCCCAACTTCCTGTCGCTGATGGGGTACCGGCGTGACGAGGTGGTCGGCCAGCATCACCGCATGTTCGTGACGACGAGTGATCGCGACAGCGAGAGCTACCGCCAGTTCTGGGATGCGCTGCGGCGTGGCGACTTCAATGCGGGGCGTTTTTGCCGGCTGGACAAGCAGGGTCGCGAAGTCTGGATCAACGCCTCGTATAACCCGTTGCTGGATCGTGCGGGCAAGGCCTACCGCGTGGTGAAGTACGCCACCGACATCACCGAGCAGGTCCGTCAGACCGCCGATTTCGAAGGGCGCATCGATGCGATCGACAAGGTGATGGCGGTGATCGAATTTTCGCTGGATGGCACGGTGCTCGATGCCAACCAGAATTTCTTGCAGGTCATGGGCTATCGGCTTGATGAGATTCGCGGCAAGCACCACGGCATGTTCGTGGAGGCGCAGACGCGTCAGTCGGCGTCCTATCGCGCGTTCTGGCAATCGCTTGGGCGCGGTGCATTCGATGCCGGTCGCTACAAGCGCATTGGTAAGGATGGCAGGGAAGTGTGGATCCAGGCGTCCTACAACCCGGTCCTCGACGAACTCGGTCGCCCTTACAAGGTGGTCAAGTACGCCACCGACGTCACCCGTCAGGTCATCGATTCGGCCGATGCGGATGGGCGCATACACGCCATCGACAAGGTGATGGGCGTGATCGAGTTCGATCTGCACGGTCGTGTGTTGAGTGCCAACGAGAATTTCCTGGCGATTGTTGGTTACTCGGCGCAAGAGGCGGTTGGTCAGCATCACGGGGTGTTCGTGGATGCGGCCTACCGCGCCTCCGACGAGTACCGGCATTTCTGGGCAAAGCTGGCGCGTGGTCAGTTCGACGCGGGGCGCTATCGCCGGCTGAGCAAGGATGGCAGCGCGGTGTGGATCCAGGCGTCCTACAATCCGATCCTGGACGTCTCCGGGCGCCCGTACAAGGTGGTCAAGTACGCCACCGACGTGACCGATCAGGTGCGCTCTGCCGAGCGCATGCGCGAGCTGATGCGGCAGACCATGAGCATCGCGCAGAACGTGCAGCGCGAGTCGCATCATATTTCTGCCAGCAATCAGGAGCTGGTGAGCCGGGTGTCCACACAGTCCGAGGCAGTGGCGCAGACCTCGAGCACGATCGATCAACTGGCCGCCACCGTGCGCACCAATTCCGAAAATGCCGGCTCGGCACGCCGCATGGCCGACGACTCGGCCGCAGTGGCACGGCGCGGTGCAGACGTCATCTCCAACGTGGTCAAGACCACCGCCGGGATTCGATCGGCAACCGACCGCATCGGTCAGATCATCGAAGTGATCGACGGCATCGCGTTTCAGACCAATATTCTGGCGCTCAACGCGGCGGTGGAGGCAGCGCGCGCCGGCGAGCAGGGACGCGGGTTTGCGGTGGTCGCCACCGAGGTACGCAGCCTGGCGCAGCGTTGCGGCGTGTCGGCCAGGGAGATCCGTTCCCTGATCGACAATGCCGCCGGGCAGGTTGGCGACGGCTCGCGCCTTGCCGAACAGGCCGGTGTGGTCATGCAGGACGTGGTGACGTCGGTGCTGCGTGTCACCGCGACCGTAGAGCAGATCGCCGCTGCCAGTCACGAGCAGGCGCAGGACCTTTCGACGGCGAACACGGCGTTGCAGTCCATTGGGATGCAGGCGCGCGATCAGGCGCAGATGGTCGATGACCTGGCGCGGTCGGCACGGGTGCTGGAAGCCGATGCGGACACACTATTTGCGCTGGTCAACGGCGATGCCGACGGAGCTGCGCAGCTCGATACGCCGTTTAACCGGCAGGTCAAATCGCAGGCCGCGTGACCGCAGCCGGCGCCGATTCCATGGCCGGATTTGATTGGCCGCGAAGCGGTTGCCTTCGTCGCTGAAGCAATGCGCGATGTCGTGTGGCGACGCGTATGCCATCCGCGCCGCTTAACCCGCATGTCAGCGCAGGCAGCATAACCGCAGCTGCGCCGCTTTCACGGCCAGATTGGATCGGCGGTGAAGCGGTTGCCTTCGTCGCCGAAGCAATGTGCCGTGCGGTATAGAACTCTTGCGATACGCGCGGTCGCAGAAGCGCAGGCAAGCGTGGAAGCCGCACGCGCAGCGTCGCAACGAGGCCTCGCACACAACACAAAGCCCGCAAATGCGGGCCTTGTGTATTGCGATCAGCGCCCCTGCAGCACATGCACATCGCATGCGCTGCAAGGTTCGCAACCGGCTTACTTCGGCAGATCGAACACCAGCACTTCGGCGTCGCGTGCATCGGCCAGCACGATCTCCGGCTCGCCGATGACCTGCACCGCATCGCCGGCCGACAACGCCTGCCCATTGACGCTCACGCTGCCGCGGGCTACTTGCACGTAGCCGATGCGGCCTTCTGCCAGCGGCTGCTGCAGGCGCACGTCGCCATCGAGGATCGACGCATACAGCCGTGCGTCCTGGTGCAGGCGCAGCGAGCCGTCGTCACCGGCCGGCGAGGCGATCAGGCGCAACTGGTTACGCTTGCTGTCGGCATCGAAATGCTTTTCTTCGTAGCTGGGCTCGATACCGTTGCGCTCGGGCATGACCCAGATCTGCAGGAAGTGCACCGGCTCGCTGGACGAATGATTGAACTCGCTATGGGTCACGCCGCTGCCGGCGCTCATGCGCTGCACATCACCGTAATGCAGCACCGAACCAGTGCCCATGCTGTCCTTGTGCTCCAGCGCGCCGCCCAGGACGTAGGAAATGATCTCCATGTCGCGGTGGGCGTGGGTGCCGAAGCCTTCGCCCGGGGTCACCTTGTCTTCGTTGATCACCCGCAGCGGGCCGATGCCCATGTGGCGCGGGTCGTGGTAGCTGGCGAAGGAGAAGGTATGGCGCGAGGACAGCCAGCCATGCTCGGCGCGGCCACGGGTTTCGCTCTTGCGGACATTCAACATGTTGCTTCTCCTTGAAAGATTCGAATTGGCGCTGGGGGTGGGATTGGTGTCCCAGCGGCTTGATGCGTAGTCTCCACCTCTGCCGGCGAGAGAAAAAGCGAGTAGATTTGGCTGCTACCATCGAAAAATTCGAACAATGAAAATCAGCCTGGAAGCGTTGCAGATCCTGGATGCGATCGACCGCCGCGGCTCGTTCGCCGCGGCAGCCAAGGTGTTGTTCAAGGTGCCATCCACCATCTCCTACACGGTTTCCAAGCTGGAAGACGATCTGGGGGTGCAGCTGTTCGAGCGGATGGGGCCGAAAGCAACGCCGACCCAGGCCGGGCGCGAGCTGCTGCGCGAAGGACGCAACCTGCTGCGGGCCGCGCAGGAGCTGGAGGTGCGCGTGCGGCGGGTGGCCTCGGGCTGGGAGTCGGACTTTGCGATCGGCTTGGATGCGATGTTGCCGGCTGCGCTGCTGCAGGCGCAGATCCTGGACTTCTACGCCGTGGCCGACAGCACGCGGCTACGCGTACTCAGCGAGTCGCTGTCCGGCAGCTGGGAGGCGTTGCTGGACCGGCGCGTGGATCTGATCGTGGCGGCGGGCGAGGGGCCCAGCGGCGGCGGTTATGTCGCCGAACAGATCGGCAGCGTGCGCTTTGTGTTCGCGGTGGCGGCGACGCATCCGCTGGCGGGCGCGCAGCTGCTCGGCGCGACCGAGCTGGCCGACCATCGCGCGATTGCCGTGGCCGATTCGGCACGGCGTCTGCTGCCGCGTACTGTCGGTTTGTTGTCCGGCCGCGACGTGCTGACCGTGCCGGACATGCAGACCAAGTTGCTGCTGCAATTGGCGGGGGCAGGCTACGGGTTTCTGCCTGAGCCGTATGCGCAGGGCGCGCTGCGGGAGGGCCATTTGCGCAAGGTGCCGGTGGAAACGCACAAGGCCGACGAAACTTTCTACCTGGCGTGGCGTCCGGGCGAAGAGGGCGAAGCGCTCGGCTGGTGGCGGCGCGCCTTGCGTGCCGATGGTCTGTTCGAACGATGGTTGCAAGCGCTTGCCGAAACGTATCGTTTCGCTGCCGCCGGGCAGTCGCAAGCGTGATCAAGAGCGGATAATGGCCGTTCGCCGTCGCGCAGGGTCCTCGCATGCAAGGCTTGATCGAACAGTACGGATTGGCGCTGGTGTTTGCCAACGTGCTGGCATTGTCGCTCGGGCTGCCGGTGCCGGCGCTGCCGACGCTGGTGCTGGTCGGCGCCGGTTACGCGCTGCGCGGTGGTAGCGAGGCGTGGCTGGCGGGTCTTGCCGCGTGGGGCGTGTCGGTGCTGGCGAGTCTGCTTGGCGACCTGGTGTGGTATCTGGCAGGCCGCCGCTTCGGCAATCGTACCTTGCAGTCGCTGTGCCGGTTGTCGCTGTCGCGCGATACCTGCATGAAGCAGACCGAGCGATTCTTCTCGCGGTGGGGCGTGCGCGTGCTGGCAGTGGCCAAGTTCGTACCGGGCCTGTCGATGGTGTCGGTTCCGATGGCTGGTGCGATGCGGGTGCGGCCGGGCGCGTTCCTGCGTTACGACGCGTTCGGCGCTTCGCTGTGGGCGCTGGTTGGGCTGGGGCTTGGGGCGGCGTTCGCCCATCAGGTGCAGGACGTGCTGGCGTTCTTGTCCGAGCTCGGTTCCGGTGCGGTGCTGGTGTTGGCCGCGCTGCTGGCCTGCTACGTCGGCTGGCGCTGGTGGCGGCGTCACACGCTGCTGCGCTCGCTGGAACAGGCGCGCATTGCAGTGGACGAGCTGGTGCCGCTGCTGGAGGGCGACGAGAGTCTGCGGCCGACGGTGCTGGATATCCGTGCTCCGGGATATCGCGACCTGCAGCCGTACACGATTCCTGGCGCGGTCTTTGCCGACGAGCGCCAGCTTGCGCAGATTCTGGCCAGCGTGCCGCGCGATCGCAGCGTGGTGATTTATTGCGCGTGCCCGGATGAAGTGTCTGCAGCATGGCTGGCAGGCAGGATGCGCGAGCGTGGATATCGTGATGTGCGTCCGTTGCTTGGCGGGCTAGATGCATGGCGCGATGCCGGGCATCCGGTGACCTCGTTGGTGCCGGTGGTGGTGGTCGGCGAGTCGGATGCTCTGGGGGCTACAGCGTGAGCGTTCTGCCTCTGGGTCGGTAACAGACACCGCAGCGCAGCCGCTCGGCGCGATCGATGCGCTGCACTCGCAGGCGATGCAGGACAAAAACGACAGGCAAAAAAAAAGACCAGCAAGCTGGTCGTTTTCTTCAAGATTGGTGCGCCCGGAGAGATTCGAACTCCCGACCGCCTGGTTCGTAGCCAGGTACTCTATCCAACTGAGCTACGGGCGCATATCTTGTTTGACTTGCAATCCGATGCAATGCAACCGGACTTTTTAACCGAAAAAACAGCGGTTGAATGCTGTCTTTTTTTGTTCCTGAAGATGGTGCGCCCGGAGAGATTCGAACTCCCGACCGCCTGGTTCGTAGCCAGGTACTCTATCCAACTGAGCTACGGGCGCCTCGTCAGGAGCGGAATTATGCGGATGCCCGACGTACTCGTCAATCCCTTTGTGAAATTCGATCGTCGCCAACTGCATCGGCACGCATGCGTTGCAGCGCAGCCGCAACGGCGCCAGGTGCCTTCATCCATGCAAAGTGATCGCTGCGCACGCCCAGTTGCGCATCGTCCAACTGCTGCACCTTTGCATGCGCCTGCGGCATCTTGTGCAGCAGTGCATGCAGCGCCGCGGCGGGGCCGAAGTGATCGTGGGCGAAAGTCAGCGCCTTGATCGGTACCGTCAACGCGCCCAGTGCGCGCTCCAGATCCCAGCCACTGCCTGCAGCGCGATAGCGATTGCTGCGTCCGACCTGCGCCCAGTCGCCGATCAGGCTGCGTGCCTCGGTGCCGCCAAAGCCGAGCGATCGCCCGTGCAGCACGCCTTGCACGCGCGCAAGCCAGGGCAGGGCGCGATACACCAGCGGCAGCGCGTAGCGCATGGGAGGCGGAAAGTTGCGCCAATACGGCGAGCCGCTGGCAACCAGCCATAGCTGGGTCAGAGGCCAGTCGACTTGCGACGGCGATCGCGACGCCTGCAACGCGGCATGACAGCAGGCCAGCTGCCCACCCAGGCTGTGCCCGCCGACGATGCGCGGGTGCTGCGGGTCATGACGCTCCATCAGTGCCTGGCTGGCCGGGATGTCATCGCCAAGCAGGATGCGATAGCCCCAATCGTATCGACGCGATGGGCGCAGCGTGCTGCTGCCATTGCCGCGCCATTCGTGCAGATACACCGCGATTCCGGCCGCGGCCAACGCATGGGCGAACGCTTGGTAATGCCTTGCTGCCACGCCCAACGCCGGCAGCCACAGCAAGGTGGCGATCGGTTGCGCCGGTGCGATGCGCATCACTTCCCAGCGATGTCCATCCGCCGCGCTGGCAGCCAATGCGGCGCTGTGCACGCTCATCCCGTTGGGGCAGCGCCGAAGTGGTCGAGCACCAGTACCTCGCTGTGCCCAGGGCGCTGCCCCAGGCGAATGGCACGCGCCACATAGTCAATTGCGGCTTCGCAAGCATTGAGCAGCGACAGGCCCTGACACAGTTGCGCGGCAATCGCTGCCGACAGACTGCAGCCGGTGCCGTGCGCATCGACATCGACGCGCGGATGCATGAACACGTCCTGGGTGACGCCGTCATCGAAGCGATCGATCACGCGCGCGCCTTCATGCAGATGGCCGCCCTTGAGCAGCACGGCGTTCGCACCCAGCTCCAGCAGCGCGGCGGTCGCATGTTCTGCGGCGTCGGCCGTGTCGATGCGGCGGCCGGTCAGCAGCTCGGCTTCCGGCGTATTGGGCGTGATCAAGGTTGCCAGTGGCAGCAGGCGGGTACGCAGCGCATCCAGCGCAGCGTCCTCGAGCAGGCGTGCGCCACTGGTGGCCACCATGACCGGGTCCAGCACGATGAAGGGCGGGCGATGGGTTTCGAGCAGGTCCGCCACGCAATGGATGACCTCGGCATTGGCCAACATGCCGAGTTTGACGGCCTGGATCTGGAAATCGGCGAAGCAGGCATCCACTTGTGCGCGCAAAAATGCGATGGGCGGGATGTGCACCGCGGTGACGCCACGCGTGTGCTGTGCGGTCAATGCGGCAATCGCCGACAAGCCATGCACGCGATGCGCGGCGAAGGTTTTGAGATCTGCCTGGATGCCGGCACCACCGCCGGAGTCGGAGCCGGCGATGGTCAATGCGGACAGGGTGCTGGGCGTGGTCATACGCCGATTCTGCACTGCTACCTGGAGGATGTGCGGATCATCAGGTGCGCCAGCGACGCCATTGCAGGTAGGCGACGTAGCCGACACCGGTCAATCCGGTGAGGCTGGCTGGCAGGTAGAGCGCGTCGTACTGCCAGCGCTGGAACAACAACGTGCCCAGGACGCTGCCGCCAAGAAAGCCACTGATGATCAGCCCGCTCAACGTGAGTCGACGCACTTGCAGCGGGCGCCCGCGCAGCAGGTGCCCCAGGCCGATGCCCAGGTCGGTGAACATGCCGCTCAAATGCGTGGTGCGGACCGCTGCGCCACTGAGGGTGGTCGCCATCGCATTCTGCAGGCCGCAGGCGCCAGCGGCGAACAGCACGCCGCCGACATGATGCAGCTTGAACAGCGGAATCGCAGCCAGCAACAGCAGCGCCTCGATCAGCAGCGCCGCGCCGTAGCGTTGTCCAAGCCGCAAGACATCGTCCTGGATGATCAGTCCGCTGAGCATGGCGCCTGCGCAGAAGGCGATGAGGATGCCCCAGAGAAAGCCGATTTCCGGCGCAGTGTTTTGCACCAGGGCAACGCCGAGCAGGCTGGTCGTGCCGGTGAGGTGGCTGACCACCTGGTGCTCCGAGCCCAGGTAGCCGACCACGTTGACCATGCCGGCCACGCTCGACAATGCCACCGCGCCAATCCAGACCCAGCGCGGCAGCAGGATTCCCATCTCGCGTCAGGGCGTGCCGTTGACCGCGATCTGCGAAAACCCGCCGGTCTGCGGGTCGTACAGCGCACCCCAGAAGGCGCTACCGCCGTCGCAAACCTTGATCGCTTCCCGCGCCGGTTTCACCGGCGGGTCGTTGGGCAGCTTGAAGGCGTTGATGTAGATCAGCTGCTGGCCCTCGATCACCACGCCCACATATTGCCGGTCGAACTCGCGCGGCTCGGCGATGGTCGGGGTCAACGCATCCTGCCGGGATTCGAGCTGCTCGATCTGTTGATGGCTCGGTTCCCAATAGCCGGTGATCTGGCCCGGATGACGCGCCGGACTGTCGCGCGAGCAGGTGTCCAGCACCTGCTCGGCGACGCTCTGGCGGGTGATGATCCACGACTGCCCGCTCTTGAGGTTGGTCGGCACTGTCGATGGTGCCTGCGTGGTCGCACAGCCTGCCAGCGCGAGCACTGCAAGGGCAGTGGCGCTGCGAAGCGTTCGCATCACAACACCTCCGAGGCGAAGTCCGCCAGACGCGAACGTTCGCCACGGCGCAGCGTGATATGCGCGCTGTGCGGCCAGGCCTTGAAGCGATCCACCGCGTAGGTCAGGCCGGAGGTGGTCTCGGTCAGGTAGGGTGTATCGATCTGCTCGACGTTGCCCAGACAGACGATCTTGGTGCCGGGGCCGGCGCGGGTGATCAGCGTCTTCATCTGCTTCGGGGTGAGGTTCTGCGCTTCGTCCAGAATCAGATACCGCGACAGGAAGGTGCGGCCGCGCATGAAGTTCATCGAGCGGATCTTGATGCGGCTGGCGAGCAGGTCGTTGGTGGCCGCACGGCCCCACGAGCCGCCGTCCTGATTGTGGGTGAGCACTTCCAGGTTGTCGGTGAGCGCGCCCATCCACGGTGTCATCTTTTCTTCTTCGGTGCCGGGCAAAAAGCCGATGTCTTCGCCCACGCTGACGGTGGCGCGGGTCATGATGATCTCGCGGTAGCGCTGCTGGTCCATCGTCTGCGCCAGGCCCGCGGCCAGCGCGAGCAGGGTCTTGCCGGTGCCGGCGGTGCCGAGCAGGGTGACGAAATCGATCTCCGGGTCCATCAGCGCGTTGAGCGCAAAGTTCTGCTCGCGGTTGCGCGCGGCGATGCCCCAGACCGCGTGCTGGGTGTGGCGGAAATCATCCACCAGGCACAGCGTGGCCTTGCCGCCGCCGACCTTGGCCACGCGCAGTTCCACGTCGTCTTCGCCCGGCAGATACAGGTACTGGTTCGGGTACCAGTCTTCGTCCTCGGCCAGCACGATCTCGTAATGGGTGCGCCCGCGCTCGTTCCAGCTGCGTAGATCCTCGTTGTGCTTCTGCCAGAAGTCTTCCGGCAGCTCGATGGCGCCGGTGAACAGCAGGCTGAAATCGTCCAGCGCGCGGTCGTTCTGGTAGTCCTCGGCCACCAGGCCGCTGATGTAGGCCTTGATGCGCAGGTTGATGTCCTTGGACACCAGAATGACCGGCACATCGGGGTTTTCTTCGCGCAGCGCCAGCACCGAGGCCAGGATCTTGTTGTCCGGCAACATCGCGCCGAAGGTGCGGCCCGGGTCGATCGGGTGAATCTGGAAATACAGCCGGCCGATCGCGGCCTGGCCCTTGAGCTGGATGCCTTGCGGGTGACTGAGCAGGATGCCGGCCTGAATCTGCTCGGCGTCGGTGTTTTCCAGCAGCTCGTCCAGGAAGCGGCTGACTTGGCGCGCGTTGCGGCTGACTTCGGAGGTGCCCTTCTTGGCGTTGTCGAGTTCTTCGATCACCTGCATCGGAAGGAACACATCGTGTTCTTCGAACTTGAACAGCGAGGTGGGATCGTGCATCAGCACGTTGGTGTCCAGCACGTAGATGCGCTTGCCTCGGGTCATTGGGTCTTCCAAGTGATGGAGCAGGGGCGAGCCATCACGCCTGCACATGCAGGGTGATGGAGGACACGGGAAACCAGGGGCGTCACTGTTTGGCGTGCGCCTTGACTGCCGCCAGCACGGCCTCGGCATGGCCGGCGACCTTGACCTTGCGCCAGGCCTGCACGACGCGCCCCTCGGGCGAGAGCAGGAAGGTGCTGCGCTCGATGCCGAGCACCTGCTTGCCGTACATGTTCTTTTCCTTGATCACGTCGAAGGCGCCGCACAGTGCCTCGTCGCCATCGCTGATCAACGGGAAGTTGAAGCCTTGCTTGGCGCAGAAGTTGTCGTGCGACTTCACCGAATCGCGCGAGACGCCCAGGATGGCAGCGCCGGCTTTCTTGAAGTCCGGCAGCAATGCATTGAAGTCCAGGCCTTCGGTAGTGCAGCCGGGCGTGCTGTCCTTCGGGTAGAAGTACAGCACCACCCACGTGCCGGCATAGCCGCGCAGGGTGGTCTGGGTGCCGCCGGACAGCGCCAGCGGCAGGTCGAGGGTGGTAGCGGGCAGTTCCGGTACAGCGTCGGTCATCGTTGCTCAGCCTGAAGGGGAGAGGCGGTCGGCGGCCGATCAGGCCGGCCCGACGTCCATTCCATCATAAGCAGCTACATGGAAACGTTTGGCGAGTGCATCGAACTGCGCATTGCGCTGATTCAGCGATTCGATGGTGTGGTGCTCGCGCTTGTCCACATGCAGGAAATACGACTCCTCATCGTCGCCGTCGTCTTCGTCGCGCTCGCCCAGGAAGATGTCGATGACGCGGTAGCCGTCCTGGGTCAGCTGCTCGGCGAGCTGTTGCAGCGGCTGCTGCGCCGGGTCGGCGAAGAAGTATTCCCAGCGCAACGGACCGTCGAGATTCCAGTCGGTCTCGGAGCGGATGTGATCGAACATCTGTTTCAGCGCGGATTGGGCGATGGCCATCGGTGCGTCTGCCTTAGAACTTCATCGGGTCCATGATCGCGTCGAGATTGAGGTGATCACAGAATTCCAGGAAATCATCGCGCAACGCGGCGATGTGCATGTTGGCAGGTACCCCGATGGTCACCTGCGCAGAGAACATCTCCGCGCCGGTCTGCATGGCGCGGTAGCGGGTGCTTTGCAGGTTTTCGATGGTGATGCCCTGGCGGTCGAAGAAATCGGCCAGCTGGAACAGGATGCCCTGCTTGTCGGCGGCGATCACTTCCACGATGTACGGCAGCAGGTTGGACTGGGTCTGCTTGGGGCCGGTGCGGTACCAGACCAGCTTGAGGCCTTCCTCGCGTTCGAGCCTGGTCAGCATGGCTTCGAGCTTGGCGACCGAATCCCAGGAGCCGGTGGCTAGCGCGGTGACCGAGACATCGCGCCCCACCGTGGCCAGGCGAGCGTCCACGAGATTGCAGCCGCTATCGGCGATGCGGCGGGTGACAGGCAATAGGGGGGACTCCGGATGCGTCGTGTAGGCGTTGATCAGGAGGTGATTTTCGGTCGGCGAAGGCCGGGGTGTAGAGTCAGTCAAAGGGGCTTCCGGCATTGCATCAGGCTGAATGGCCGCCCGGGCAGGCGCCCTGGCGGTGACCAGCATACTTGCCCGTGGTTTCGCGCCGCAAGTAACATGCAGACGGTCGCAACCCGCGTGTGCGCGGGCCTCCTCAGTCACGTAAGAGCAGCAGAATCTTGTCCCTTTCCGGCATCATCACCGCGCTGGCGACCCCCTTCGGGCCGGACGGCGCACTCGACCTGGATGCCTGGCGGCGGCTGCTGGAGCAGCAGCTGCACGGTGGCGTGCAGGGAATCGTGGTCGCTGGCTCCACCGGCGAAGCCGCCGCGCTGAGCGACGACGAATACGACACCTTGCTGCGCGCCGCCGTTGCCCAGGTTGCAGGCCGGGTGCCGGTGCTGGCGGGTACCGGGCTGTCCGGCACCGCAAAAACCATTGCGCAGACGCGCCGCGCCGCCGCGCTGGGCGCGCAGTACGCGCTGGTGGTGACGCCGCCGTACGTGCGCCCGACCCAGGCAGGGTTGAAGGCGCATTTTCTGGCCGTGGCCGACAACGGCGGGTTGCCGCTGGTGTTGTACAACGTGCCCGGCCGCACCGGCTGCGATCTGCTGCCGGAGACGGTGGCAGAGCTGGTCGATCACCCCAACATCGTCGGCATCAAGGAAGCGCGTAGCGAGCCCGAGCGCATCGCCGCGCTGGTGGCGTTGCGCAGCGACTCCTTTGTGGTGCTCAGTGGCGATGACGGCAGCGCCGCGCAATCGATGCTGTCCGGCGCCCAAGGGCTGATCTCGGTGGCGTCCAACGCATTGCCGTCGGCATACCGGCGCTTGTGCGATCTGGCCCGCGATGGCCAGCGCGATGCGGCCCTCGCCTGGGATGCGCGCCTGAGCGAATACCATAGCTTCTGCGGGATCGAATCCAATCCCATCCCGGTCAAGGCGCTGCTGCAGCGTGCCGGGATCGGGCACGGCCTGCGCTTGCCGCTGCTGCCACTTTCTACGGCGCACCAGCCTGCCGCCGACCGCCTTGCCGCCGACGCCGTTGCGTTGGAAGCACTTTCCAGCCGCGAAATGCTCGCGGCCTGACCCAGGAGATCTATCGATGCGTCATTCCGTTTCCCCCGTCCGCGTGCTGTCGCTCGCGTTGCTGGCGACCGCCACCGTCGCCGCCACGAGTGGTTGCAGCTGGTTTCACAAGGGCGCGCGCGGCGACTATGCGTTGGCCCCGGAAGCCCGCCCGCTGGAAGTGCCGCCGGATCTGAACCTGCCCGACACCTCCGGTGCGATGAAGGTGCCGACCCTGGCGTCGACCACCCAGCAGACCAACACGCCGCCGTCGGCAAGCGCCAACAGCGGTTTTACCGTGCCGGGCGAGCGCGATGAGGTGTTTGCCAAGGTCGGCACGGCGCTGGCCGAGATTCCCGGCCTGACGGTCGCCAGCAAGGCGCAGATGTTGGGCTCTTACGACGTGAGCTACGAGGGTTCCAGCTTCCTGGTGCGCGTGGTCAAGGTTGAGGCGGGCAGCTACGTGTCGGCAGTGGATCCGCGCGGCATGCCGGCCACGGCTGCGGCACCGGTGGCGGTGATCAGCGCGCTGAAGGGCAAGCTCGGCGGCTGAGTGAGTGGTTTGGCCATGGCCGAATAGCAAAACGGGCGCTCAGGGCGCCCGTTTTGCGTTTGCTGCGGTGTGGCTGCGCGGCAGGGATGCTGTCGCGCGTCGGGACAGCGCCTTAGCGCTGCAGCAGCGGTAGTTTGTTCGGTCTGCCGTCCCAGTCTGCCGCATCGGGCAGGGGCTCCTGGCGCACGGTCAGCACCGGCCAGGCCTTGGCCAGTTCGGCGTTGAGCGCGACGAAGCCTTCCTGGCCTGCGGGCACGTCATCTTCCGGATAGATCGCGTTGGCCGGGCACTCTGGCTCGCACAGGGTGCAGTCGATGCACTCGTCCGGGTCGATGACCAGGAAATTCGGGCCGACGTGGAAGCAATCCACCGGGCAGACCTCGACGCAGTCGGTGTATTTGCACTTGATGCAGTTTTCGGTGACAACAAAAGGCATGGCGGAATCCGGCGTTTAGCCTGACAATTCTAAAGCAGTCGGGTGGTGGGTGTGAGGTGGGGTGCAGATTGTTTGCCGCGCAGATGGTGGAGTGATCGTGGTCTGCGGGTGCCTTGATGCCTGGATCTCCCGGGGTGGGTTGGCTGTCTTGCGCCGTACCCTCACCCCAACCCCCGCTCCGCGCCCCGGCCCCCCGCTTGCGGCGCGGGCGCTCCAAGGCGCGCGTCGATGGCGCGCAAGCCGTGCCTTCTCGCACCACGGGGAGAAGGACTTTGCGTCCTGTCTCCCCCTCAGGGAACTCAGGTCAGGCCATGTTGCCGGGCCAGGGCGAACAGGCCGGTGGCGGCCAGGTCTTCCGGGTGTGCTTGGGTGGCGACGCCCAGGTGCGTCAACGCCAGGGCGTAGCGTTGCGCCAGGGCGGGGCTACCGACCAGGTGCACAGTGGCTTGGCTGCCGCGATGCTCGCGTAGCTCGTGGCCGATGAGCAGGCCCGAGAGGTACGAGGGCAGGGCCTGTGCACTGAGGCGGTCGAACAGGCCCAGCGTGCGGGTGCCGAACAAGTGGTGACTGAGGCCGCCAGGTTCGGCGCTGCGATCCACGCCTGACAGGAATGCGGCCTCATCGAGATCGCCATGGTCGTCGGGCATCAGCTTGCCGAGGATGCTGTGCTGGCGCAGCACCGCGTACAGCTCGCCGGTCATGACGGTGGCGAAGTCGGTCAGCTGGCCGTTGGCGATCGTCGCCCATTTGCTGTGCGTGCCGGGCAGGCAGGCGATGTGGTCGCCATCGCCGAGTGCAGCGATCAGGCCGACCAGCTGGGTTTCTTCGCCGCGCATGACATCCGGTACGCCATGCTGCGCGCCGGTGCTGACGCCGGGGACGAACCACAGCGTGCGGCCGGGCAGCAGATCGTCGTAGCGGCGCATGGCGGCAGCCAGTGCGGCGGTGTCGGCCGGGCAGGGCAGGTAGGCCTGCTCGACCCAGCCGTTGCGGCTGCCGATCATGCCTGACAGCACGATCGGGCCGTCCCAGCCGTCGATCAATGCGCGCAGGACCTCGCCGAAGCGGCCCTGGCAGGCGAGGATGCCGTCGCTGCCGCGGCGTTGATCGAGCACGGCGCCGGTGGCGTCGAGCAGGTAGGCACGCAGGCTGCTGGTACCCCAATCGACCGCGATCATGCGCTGGCCACCCGGCTTTCGGGCAGGCCGGCGATGGCGACGTCGCAGACGAACAGGCCGCCGGCTTCGGGCATGCGTGCGAGTTCTTCGGCGCTATGGTCCAGGCGCGAGGAGATCACGTGCAGGCGATCCAGCGCCGCGCCACCGAAGGCGCTGCAGGTGGGGTGTTTGACCGGCAGGTGCACGATGCGCTCGACGCTGCCGTCGGGGCGATAGCGCACCACGCGTGAGGCGCGCCACTGCGCATTCCACAGATGGCCCTCGCTGTCGATGATCGAGCCGTCCGGCTCAGCGTCGTCGCGGTCCAGGGTGGCGAACACGCGCGTGTTGCTGGTTTTCGCGGTCTCCGGGTCGTAGTCGCAGCACAGGATCTGCGGGCGCACCGAGTCGCAGTAATACAGCGTGCGGCCGTCGAGGCTGAAGCAGATCGAGTTGGGGATCGACACGCCCGGCAACGGCAATGCGCGGAGGCCGTGCTTCAGCGAGAACTGATACATCGCGCCGCGCGCGGCCTTGTTGTCGTGTTCGTCCATGGTGCCGAACACCAGATTGCCGTGCCGATCGGCGCGGCCATCGTTGCTGCGCGTCAGCGGGTTGTCTGTCTCGATATCGGCCAGTTTTTCGAATGGCAAGACATCTTCTTCGGTGCTGTCCGGGTCGGCGATGCCGATGGCCTTGGCCAGTGCGACCAGAAGGCGGCCGTCGTTCATCAGGCCGAGGCAGCCGGGGCGATCAGGCAGCGTCCAGTAACGTGTCTGCGCGCTGGCCGGATGATGCCGCCACAGGCGTTTTTCGCTGATGTCGACCCAGTACAGCGCCTGGCGCTGCTCGCACCACAGCACGCCTTCGCCATGCGTGCAGCGGCTGTCGACCGCCAGTACGGCGGTGTGCTCGGGCATGCTCACCATTCGGCGATGCTGCCGTCGGCGTGGCGCCACACCGGGTTGCGCCAGTCAGGCGGATTTTCGTTTGCGCGCTTGAGCATCTCTTCGTCGATCTCCACACCGAGCCCGGGCTTGGGCAGTGCGGTGATACTGCCATCCACGCACTGAAAATCGTCTTTATTGATGACGTAATCGAGCAGGTCGGCGCCTTCGTTGTAATGGATGCCGATGCTCTGTTCCTGCAGCACCGCGTTGTGCGAGACGAAGTCCACATGCAGACACGCAGCCAGCGCGATCGGGCCGAGCGGGCAGTGCGGGGCGAAGCCGACGTCGTAGGCTTCGGCCATCGCGGCGATCTTGACGCACTCGGTGATGCCGCCTGCATGCGACAGGTCCGGCTGCACCATGCCGATGCCACCGGCACACAGCACGTTCTTGAATTCGAAGCGCGAGAACATGCGCTCGCCGGCAGCCAGCGGAATCGAGGTGCTGGCGGCCAGGCGCGGGTAGTACTCGGCCTGTTCGGCCAGCACCGGTTCTTCGACGAACAGCGGCTTGAACGGTTCGAGCTCGCGCAGCAACGCCTTGGCCATCGGTGCGCCGACGCGGCCGTGGAAGTCGATGCCGAAGTCGATGGCGTTGCCGAAGGCTCCGCGGATTTCGGCGACCTTGACCACGGCGGCATCGACGGCGCGCGCGCTGTCGATCAGCTTCATTTCCTCGGTGCCGTTGAACTTGAAGGTGTCAAAGCCCAGCGCGCGGTAGGCGGTGATCTGCTGGATGATGGCGCCGGGGCGGTCGCCGCCGACCCAGCGGTAGGTCTTCATGCGATCGCGCACCAGCCCGCCCAGCAGCTCGTACACCGGCACGCCCAGCGCCTTGCCCTTGATGTCCCACAGCGCCTGGTCGATACCGGCGATGGCGCTCATCAGGATGGCGCCGCCGCGGTAGAACCCGGCGCGGTACATGGTCTGCCACAGGTCGTTGATGCGCGCCGGGTCCTTGCCGACCACATAGCCGGCCAGTTCGTGCACGGCCGCTTCCACGCTACGCGCGCGTCCTTCGATGACCGGCTCGCCCCAGCCGGTGATGCCCTCGTCGGTCTCGACCTTGAGGAACAACCAGCGCGGTGCGGCGTGGTAGGTGGTGAGGCGGGTGATCTTCATCCTTGCAGTTCCTGGTAGGCCTGCACGAAGTTGCGTGCATGCGTCTGGGTCGTTTCGAGTGATTGCGCGGGTTTGTACAGTTCGCCACCGATGCCGGCGCCGGCGGCGCCCTGGGCGATGAAGCCGGCCAGGCTCTGCGGGTTGACGCCGCCGACCACGTAGACCGGAATGTGGGTGGGCAGCACCGAGCGCAGCGCGCGCACATGCGCAGCGCCATAGGTTGCGGCCGGGAACAGCTTCAGGATCGTTGCGCCGGCATCGATGGCGTCGAACGCCTCGCTGGCGGTGGCGAAGCCGGCCACCACGGTCAGCCCGCGCGACACCGCATGGCGGATCAGGCTGGGGCGCGTGTTGGGGGTGACGATGAAGCGCGCACCGATCTCGGCCAGTGTGTCGACGTCTTCGTTGCGCAGCACGGTGCCGGCACCGATCCAGGCGCGCTCGCCATAGGTCTGCTGGGCCAGCGCGATGCTCTGCTGCCAACGCGGCGAATTGAGCGGGATCTCGATCGCATCGAAGCCGGCGTCGATCAGCGCGCCGACATGGGCGAGCGTGTCTTCCGGCGTGATGCCACGCAGGATGGCAATCAGCGGCAAGGCGAACAGGCTGGCGGTGGTCTGTGAAGTCATGCTGTTACTCGCGATAGATCGGAAAGCGGCCGCTGACGGCCCAAGGGCCGGCAGCGTCGGGGGAGCTTGCGCAACTGCGCGCGGCAAGCAGAGGCTGCGGCTGCACATCCGGAGAGAAAAACGAAGTGCGGGAGGGCCTGCTTGCGATTGGGCAATGCGTAGGTGCCGCACGTGCATGCGTCGCGCTACGGCCCATAAATGGCCGGCAAGATGCCGTCATCGTCGTCCACCTCCGCAGTCATGGCGTGCGTGTCGCCACCTAAATCAAAGATGGTCACGTCTGTTCTGGCCGCGCCCGGGAGGTAGGGGCTCCTGCTGCGGCGAGCGCTAGCCTCACCCGGGGAGATATGTGCTGCAAATGAAATTTTCGGCATATTCTATTCCCCCGACGAATACACGGCCGCAATCGCACCCCATGGCAAATTCCGGTACTCCCTGGTTCAACGCAGCCCGCCTCAAGACGCGCCAACTGCTGCTGTTGCTACATCTGCACGAACAACGCTCGGTATTGCGTGCGGCCGAGGCCGCCAGCATGACCCAGCCGGCCGCCTCCAAGCTGCTGGCCGAGATGGAAGACATGCTGGGGGTGAAATTGTTCGAGCGGCATGCCCGCGGCGTGGAGCCCACCTGGTACGGCCATGTGCTGATCCGGCGTGCCCGTGCGGCGATGTCGGAGATCGGCCGGGCGCAGGAAGAAATCGCCGCGTTGCGGGCCGGCCGCATGGGTCAGGCCTCGATCGGGACCGTGGTCAATCCAGGCACCAATCTGGTGCCGCAGGCGATTGCCGAGGTCAAGCGCGAGTTTCCGGACATCCTGGTGCGGGTGGAGATGGACTACAGCCGCCCGCTCGTTGCCAAGTTGCTGGATGGTCAGCTGGACATCGTGATCGGCCGCATCCTGGGCCCGGAAGGCGTGGGCGAACTGGAGTTCGAGCCGCTGGCCGATGAGCCGCATTCGGTGATCGCCCGTGCCGGCCACCCGCTGGCCAGCCGGGTCGGCCTGCAGCATGCGGACCTGGTGCGGTATGGCTGGATCCTGCCGCCGGCCGACAGCGTGCTGCGTGCGCGGCTGGATTCGATGTTCATGGAGCACGGCGTGCAGACGCCGACCAACGCCATCGAAACCTCGTCGTTGCCGGTGACCTCCACCCTGTTGCGCGGCACCGACATGCTGACCGCGCTGCCGGTGGAATCGGTGGCGCCGCTGATCCAGGCCAAGTTGCTGACAGTGCTGCCGATCGAGCTGGGGGTGCGGATGGAGTCGTTCGGCATCATCCGTCGGCGCGATTACATCCTGCCGCCGGGCGCCGAGCGCATCCTGCAAGCGCTGCGGACTACCGCGCGCCGCTTGTACCCCGGTCTGCGCGGGCCGGAATCCCTTAGCTAGCGGGCTCTTCCATTTGTATTCCCTGGGGTAATACCAGTCCGTGAATTTTTCATTGGCTGACGCTAGACCGTGCGCCTATATCTGTGCGCCAGATCGCACGCTGAAGCGCACGTGAAGTCGGGCAGGTGATCGGCGGCCAAGCCGCCATGTAAGTAACGGTGAAGACCGGCATCAGCGCCTGTCTCACCTGATCACGCGGGGCGTCTTGCGCCGCGACAACCAGTCTTCAGTCGTCTTGCGTCCTGGGAGGGATTCAGATGTCCAAGTTTTCAAGCCATGCCTCGGCAGGTACGGGCGTGCGCGCCCGTCGTCTGCAACATCTGCGTCATTCCGCCATGGCCGTCAGCATCGGCGTATTGCTTGCCGCACCGGTGTACGCGCAACAGGCGCAATCGTCGCCGGGCGCTGTGTCGAACAAGGCCGACGCCAGCGCCGTGGATCTGGATACGGTGGAGGTGCGCGGTGTGCGCGCCAGCCTGATCAAGTCGCAGGTGATCAAGCGCGACTCTACCCAGATCGTGGATTCGGTCAGCGCCGAAGACATCGGTGCGCTGCCCGACCGCAGCGTCACCGAAACCTTGCAGCGCGTCAGCGGCGTGACCATCGACCACTTTGCCGCACGCAGCGACCCGGACCACTTTTCGGCCGAAGGCAGTGGCGTGATGATCCGCGGCCTGACCCAGGTGCGCGGCGAACTCAATGGCCGCGATATCTTCAGCGCCGCCAGCGGCCGTGGCTTGAGCTTTGAAGACGTACCGGCCGAGTTGATGGCCGGCGTGGACGTGTACAAGAATCCCTCGGCAGAAATCATCGAAGGCGGTCTGGGCGGCACGGTCAACCTGCGCACGCGCATGCCGTTCGACAACCCGGGGCGCATCGTCGGCGGCAATATCGACGTCAACTACGGCGACATGAGCAAGAAGTACAAGCCGTCGGCGTCGTTCCTGTTCAGCGATCGCTGGCAGACCGGCGTCGGCGAAATGGGCTTCATGATCGATATCGCCCATTCGGAACTGGCGACGCGCTCGGACGGCATCCAGGTGGAGCCGTATGTGCGGCGCACCGACGACGCGGTACTGGCCGGCAGCGGGCGCAGCGAGGTGTATGTGCCCGGTGGCGTCAACTGGCGTCAGCTGGATTTCGAGCGCAAGCGCGACGGGATTGCCGCAGCGTTCCAGTGGAAGCCCAGCGACCAGACCGAGATCTACGCCCAATATCTGCGCTCGCGTTACAAGATGAACTGGCAGGAGCGCGCGGCGTTCTTCAACGACAGCAACAACAGCATCAGCCCGGCGCCCGGCACCACCTTCGAGTACGACCAGGACGGTGTCTTCCAGCGCGGCTCGCCGGTGTCCAATTCCTGGCGCGGCGCGCTGACCGGCGATGGCGTGCGCTTCAATACCGACAACCGCTACTCCGATCAGCAGACCACCACCTCTGACCTGTCGGTGGGCTTCAGCCACTATTTCAACGACAACCTGCAGATCAAGGGCGATGTGCAGCTGGTGCAGTCGGAGAACGACCAGCTCGACTTCACCGTGTTCAGTGCGACCTATCTGCCTGGCTTGACCTATGACGTGTCGGGCAAGTATCCGACCGTGCAGATCGCCAACCAGGGCTTTACCCAGGACCCGTCCAATTATTTCTGGGCGGCGGCGATGGATCACCTGGGCAAGAACCGCGGACGTCAGCTGTCCACCCGCGTGGACCTGGAATACACCTTCCAGGACAGCAGCTGGCTGCGCTTCATGCGCTTTGGCATGCGCGCCACCGACCGCAACCAGACCAACAAGAACTCCGGGTACAACTGGGGCGTGTTGTCGGACAACTGGGCGGCGATTCCCGGCAGCAGTAACGGCCTGGCGACCATGTCGCAATACCTGCCCGACGAGTCGTCGCGGTTCACCTTCTCCGATTTCTTCCGTGGCGGCGTGAACGTGCCCACCACGCTGGTGGTCCCCAACGGTGGGCTGGTCAAGAATTACCGGCGCGCGTCGGATCTGCTGCAACAGCAGATCGTGGCCTTGCGTGGCTACGGCTGGGCGCCGGATACCTATCAGCCGCAGGACACCAATCGGCAGTTCGAGCGCACCCAGGCCGCGTATGCGGCGCTGTACTTCGGCAACGACGAGGCGTGGGGCGTGCCGGTGGACGGCAATATCGGCGTGCGCATCGTGCAGACCAAGACCCAGGCCGAAGGCTTCGGTCAGTTTCAGAATCTGTCCGGGTTGAACGTGTCGCCGGAGCTGCAGGCCCGTTACACCGGCCAGTATTTCGACAACAACTCCCAGGGCAGCTACACCAATGTGCTGCCCAGCTTGAACATGCGCTTCCGCTTCACCGACACCTTGCAGTGGCGTATCGCTGCGTCCAAGGCGATGGCGCGCCCGGATTACACCCAGTTGCAGCCGTACGTGCTGCTCAACGTGGAAACCGACGACGCCGGCAATGCGACCAACTTCGTCGGCACTGCGGGCAACCCGACCCTCAAGCCGATGACCGCCAACCAGTTCGACACCGCGCTGGAGTGGTACTTCGATAGCAGCGACATGCTGTACACCACGCTGTTCTACAAGAAGGTCAAGGATTACTTCTCCACCCAGACCCGCAGCGAGACCTACGACAACCGCGAGTGGCTGGTGACCCGGCCGTACAACACCGACGAAGGCACCATCCGTGGCGCCGAAGTGGGCTACACGCAGTTCTTCGACGAACTGCCGGGCTGGATGAGCGGCTTCGGCATCAATGCCAACTTCACCTTCGTCGACAGCAAGGGCGGCGCCAATACCGCCATCGACCCGTACACCCGCACCACGGTGACCGGCGTCGAGCTGCCGCTGGAAGGCTTGTCGCGGCGCAGCTACAACCTGGCCGGCATCTACGAGAAGGGCCCGCTGTCGCTGCGCCTGGCCTACAACTGGCGCTCGCGCTATCTGCTGACCACCAGCGACGCGGCCACGCGGCTGCCGACCTGGGCCGACGACTACGGCCAGCTCGACGGCTCGTTCTTCTACCGCTTCAACGACCATCTGCAGCTGGGCGTGCAGGCCAACAACCTGACCAACACCGTGACCAAGGTGCTGATGGGTCCGACCTCGTACGCGGATGGCGAAGTAGACCCGCGCCTGTACACGCGCTCGTCCTTCGTCAACGACCGCCGCTATTCGCTGGTGCTGCGTATGAACTGGTAAGTGCGACCGGTCACGTTTCGACTGTGCGTTGATCTGCACAGTCGAGCTCGTCGGTGAGGGTCCGGTAGCTCCGGTCGGTAATGCCGGAGCTACCGGGTTTGCCGTGCTTGCTATAGTTTTAACGAATACCTTTCCAGGAATATTTCATTGGTGTGGCATGACGGCCGCGCCCTATGCTCCCGCCGCAGCCGCAGGTCTGCCCCCCAGGGCGACCGCGTCTCCGTGCCTCCGGTCTTGCCGGGTGCGGATGCGGGCCAGCAACAACGACGGGCAGGGCGTTCGCGCACCGACCCGCTAAAAATTAGCAGTACATGCGTCCTGGGAGGGAGCACCATGTCAGTGCAACATCGCCATAT
Source organism: Xanthomonas sp. NCPPB 4467 (assembly GCF_041475665.2). Taxonomy (NCBI): domain Bacteria; kingdom Pseudomonadati; phylum Pseudomonadota; class Gammaproteobacteria; order Lysobacterales; family Lysobacteraceae; genus Xanthomonas; species Xanthomonas sp. NCPPB 4467. The sequence continues at coordinate 2,339,319 of NZ_CM191260.1, forward strand.
TCCGGCAGGCCGGGCTGTGGGCCAGCGTTCGATCCGTGATTTCCGCCGCTCGGTGATGGCCATCAGTGTGGCCACGCTGCTGAGCGCGCAGGCCTATGCGCAGGATGCGACCACCCCTGCCGCGCCCGCCTCGGACGCCACCACCCAGCAGCTGGACACCGTGCAGGTCACCGGCACGCGCAGCAGCGTCACCAAGGCGCAGCTGGTCAAGCAGAACGCCGAACAGATCGTCGATTCGATCGTCGCCGAAGACATCGGCAAGCTGCCCGACAACAACGTCGCCGAGGCGCTGCAGCGCATCTCCGGCATCCAGATCACCCGCAACTATGGCGAAGGCAGCTCGATCGCCATCCGTGGCCTGACCCAGGTGCGCACCGAACTCAATGGCCGTGACATCTTCACCGCCAACGACGGCCGCGGCCTGAGCTTCGAAGACGTGTCGGCCGAGTTGCTCGGCGGCGTCAACGTGTACAAGAACCCGTCTGCCGACATGATCGAAGGTGGCCTGGGCGGCACCGTCGACCTGCGCACGCGTCTGCCGTTCGATTACGACGGCCGCAAGATCGCCGGCAGCGTGCAGTACAACTATTACGACCTCGCCGACGACGGCAAGCCGGCGTTCTCTGGCCTGTTCAGCGATCGCTGGCAGACCGGCATCGGCGAGATCGGCATCCTGGTGAACTACTCGCAGCAAAAGAGCCCGTTCCGCCAGGACACCATTTCGATCGAGCCGTGGTACACCCAGACCGATCTGCCGGGCTATGAAGGCCAGCAGATCTCGGTGCCGCACGGCGCCGGCATCAACACCACCGTCGGCGAGCGCGAGCGCAAGACCGGCGCGTTTGCGATGCAGTGGCGCCCGAACGATGCGGTCGAGGTCTATACGCAGGTGCTGCGGTCGGATTACGACTTCAGCTGGCACGACTATTCGTTCTTCGCGTTGACCGGCGCCAACCCGATGCAGGGCCTGCCCGGCATCCAGGTCAACAGCCGCAACGAGTTCGTCAACGGCTCGTTCCAGAACGTGCCGACCGAATCCAACACCAGCCTGACCGAGCGGCATTCGGTGACCACCGATTACTCGTTGGGCGCCAAGTGGACGGTCAACGAAAAGCTGACCCTGAGCACCGACTTCCAGTATGTCGATGCCACCACCACCGGCACGCGCTACATCCTGTCCACCGGTCAGGCCACCAGCCCGCAGTTCAATGTCGATTTCCGCGGCGATCTGCCGCGCTTGTCGGTGACCGATTCCAGCGGTGCGGAAGGCTATCTGGCCGACGTCAACAACTACAGCGGTTGGCGCTATCACCTGGACAACAAGGACGACAACACCGGCACCGAGTTCGCCTGGCGCTCCGATATGGATCTGGCGTTCGACAGCGACTTCGTGCGCAGCTTCAAGGCCGGTGTGCGTTACACCGACCGCGATGCCGAGACCAAGGGCAATATCTATCGCTTCATGTGCATCAACAATTGCGCAGGCGCGCCGTTCTCGCAGTACCCCAGCGTGGGCGTGGTGACCAATCCGATCACCGATTTCTTCCGTGGTCAGAGTCACGCCTTCGGGCCGACCCTGACCGCATCGGATGCGGCAGTGGCGAACTATCAGCAGACCTTGGCCACCTTCGGTGCCAGCCCGCTGGAATTTGCGCCCAACAACATCAACACGCAGAACGAGAAGACCTACGCCGCCTACGGCGTGCTGCGCTTCGGCGTGGATGGCGACATCCCGTTCGACGGCAACATCGGTGTGCGCGTGGTGCGGACCGAAGTCGGCTCGCAGGGCGTGCGTACCGGCACCGACGCAGAAGGCGGCGGTCTGATTCCGGTCGACGCGCAGCAGACCTACACCGACGTGCTGCCGAGCTTGAACCTGCGTTGGATGCTGAGCGATCAGCTGCAGTGGCGTTTTGCCGCCTCGCGCGGCATTTCGCGCCCAACCTTCGACCGCCTCAATCCGAACCTGAGCCTGAGCACCGGCACCTCCAATGGCGCGTCGACCTTCACCGGCAACGCGGGTAACCCGAACCTGGAAGCGGTCAAGGCCGACCAGTTCGACACCGCGCTGGAGTGGTACTTCGGCCAGGGCTCGATGATGTACGGCACCCTGTTCTACAAGAAGGTGGAAGGCTTCATCGCCAACGCCGTCTTCAACGAGGTGTACGACGGCCAGGTGTGGCAGATCACCCGTCCGGTCAATGGTGACTCGGGCAAGATCCGCGGCGCGGAACTGGGCTACACGCAGTTCTTCGACTTCCTGCCGGGCTGGTTGAGCGGCTTCGGCCTGCAGACCAACTACACCTACGTCGACAGCGAGGCCCCGAGCCCGACTGCCACCGACACCAACGGCCAGTCGTTGACGGTGCCGCTGGAAGGCTTGTCCAAGAACAGCTACAACGCGATCCTCAGCTACGAAACCTCGCGCTTCCAGGGCCGTGTGGCCTACAACTGGCGCAGCGATTGGCTGGTGACCACCGCAGGCAACGGCACCGGCAATCTGCCGGTCTACAACAAGGGCTTCGGCCAGCTGGATGCCTCGCTGCGTTACAACATCAATGCTGTGTGGTCGATTTCGCTGGACGGCGTGAATCTGCTCGATACCCGTCGCGAAAGCTACCTGGGTAACGAGTCGCGCTACCGCGACTTTGTGATCAACGATCGTCGGTATGGCCTGACATTGCGGGCCAGCCTGTAGAACGCGCCGTAGGAAGTGCGTCTCCGGTCCGGCGAGCTGTGCAGGCAGCTCGTTGGACCGGTGTTTTTCCTATCGATGGCGCTGCCGTCGATCGCGAAGGGAGCCGGAGGAATGATCGCCATGATCGATCCGCCTACTAAGCGCCGCCTTTTCGCAGCACATGCGTGGCCGACTGCCGTTTGCCTGACGCTGGTGTTGCTCTTCATGACGTCTCACGTGTACGCGGCCGAGCCCGTCACGCAGGGGCCTTACCAGTGGCGCAGCGTGGCCATTGGCGGTGGCGGCTTTGTCACCGGTGTGCTGTTTCATCCCGCCGAACGCGATCTTGCCTATGCGCGCACCGATGTCGGTGGCGCGTATCGCTGGGATGCGCGTGCGCAACAGTGGGTGGCACTGACCGACTGGTTGGGCGCCGACGACTGGAATCTGATGGGTATCGATGCGTTCGCCATCGACCCTGCCAATCCCGAGACCATCTATCTGGCCGCCGGGACCTATATGCACGCGCGCGCCGGCAATGCGGCGGTGCTGCGCTCGTTCGATCGCGGCCGCAGCTTCGAGCGCGCCGATTTGCCGTTCAAACTGGGCGGCAATCAACTGGGCCGCGCCAACGGCGAACGGCTGGCGGTGGACCCGCACGATGGTCGTGTGCTGTTGCTGGGCGCACGCGATGCAGGCCTGTGGCGCAGCGACGATCGCGGCGCGCACTGGGCGCGGGTGGACGGATTTCCTGCCCAGGCACTGGCCGGTGCCACCGCGCGCAACCATGTCGGAGGCGAGCAGGCGGTGGGGATCGCCTTTGTCGTGTTCGACGCCGCCAGCGGCCGCGCTGGCAGTCCCACGCCACGGATCTACGTTGGCGTTTCCACCGCACACACCAGCCTGTATGTGTCCGACGACGCCGGTCGCACCTGGTCGGCGGTGGCCGGGCAGCCGCACGGCTTGCGCCCCAGCCATATGGACGGTGGCCGCGATGGGCAGTGGTATCTCAGCTATGGCGATCAGCCCGGCCCGGACTTGATGGCCGGTGGTGCGTTGTGGAAGTACAGCCCGGCGCAGGGGCGCTGGAGCGAGATCAGCCCGATTCCGCAGCCGGCCACTGGCGATGGTTTCGGCTGGGGTGCGGTGGCGGTGGACCCGCACGATCCGCAGGTGTTGCTGGCCAGCACCTTCCGCCGACGGACGCCGCGCGATGAGCTGTTTCGCAGCGTCGATGGCGGCAAGCACTGGACGCCGTTGTTGGCCGATGCGGTGTTCGATCACAGCGCCGCGCCGTGGACCGCACAGGCCACACCGCACTGGATGGGCGCATTGGCGATCGATCCGTTCGACAGCAACCACGCGCTGTTCGTCACCGGCTACGGCATCTGGGCCTCGCGCAATATGCGCGACTTCATCGGCAAGCGGCAGCCGTTGCAGTGGTGGTTTCAGGACCGTGGGCTGGAAGAGACCGTGCCGTTGGACTTGCTCAGCCCGATGGCCGGCGCGCCTCTGCTCAGCGCGCTGGGCGATATCGATGGATTCCGCCACGACGCTCTGGATACCGCGCAGCTGCAGTATGTCGGCCCGCGCCTGACCAATGGCGAGAGCATCGATGCTGCAGGGCAGGCGCCGCTGACGGTGGTGCGTAGCGGCACCGTGCGCGAGCGTCGTAACAACGAGATCCGCGCGCTGCTGTCGCGCGACGGTGGTGCGCACTGGAGCGCGTTTGCCAGCGAGCCGCCGGCCGGGCAGGGCGCGGGCACCATTGCCATCGCAGCCGATGCATCGCAGGTGGTCTCGACGCCCGACCACGGCGGCAACTGGCGTACTGCTGATTTCGGCAAGCAATGGCAGCGTGTGCAAGGGCTGCCCGACACGGCGGTGGTGGTGGCCGACCGCGTCGATGCGCAGCGCTGGTATGCCGCCGACACCGTCAGCGGACGTTTTTACGAAAGTACCGATGGCGCGGCCAGCTTCCGCGATACCGGGCACCAGGTCGGCAACCCTGCACGCGATGAGCGTGCGCGTCCGCAGCTGCGCCCCGACCCCTGGCGTGCCGGCGTGGTGTATCTGGCCAGCCCTTCGCTGGGCGTGATGCGTTGGCAGAACGGACGCTTGCAGACCCTTTCCAAGCCTGACGAAGCGCGCTCGCTGGGCATCGGCAAGCCACTGCGCGAGGGCGCACCGCCAGCGCTGTATCTTGCCGGGCGCGTGGCCGGCGTGGATGGCGTATTTCGCTCCGACGACGAAGGCGCGCAGTGGCTGCGCATCAACGACGACGCGCACCGTTTCGGCAAGCCTTACAGCGTCACCGGCGACCCGCGACGGCCTGGTCGCGTCTACTTCGCCACCGGTGGCCGTGGCATTTTTTACGGTGATCCACGATGAGCGCTGCGTGCCTGCGCGCGGCATCGCGCTGCCGTACCTTGACCCGCTGCATTCCCTATCGCCTCGTTGCGCGCCGACCGGCCGCGCCGCTCCTGGAGATCACCGCATGACCGCACCTCTCGTTCGCCGCGCCTGCCTGCTGGGCCTGGTGCTGGCCAGCCCGCTCGCGCTGGCCCAGCCGACCCTGCCGCTGTTGTTTGCCGATGGCGCGGTGTTGCAGCGCGACCAGCCCATGCCGGTGTGGGGGTGGGCATCGCCCAATGCCGCGATCACGGTCAGCTTCGATGGCAAGCGCGCCACCGCCAAGGCCGACGCGCAGGGCGCATGGAAGGTGAGCCTGCCCGCGCACAAGGCGGGCGGCCCGTACGTGTTGAGCGTGCAGGGCGATGGCGGGCAGCTGCAGGTCCGCGACGTGCTGGTCGGCGATGTATGGCTGGCCAGCGGGCAGTCGAATATGGAATTTACGTTGGCGCAGGCCAGCGATGGTCCGCAGGCGGTCGCCGCCGCCAACGACCCGCAGTTGCGTCACTTCAAGGTGCCCAAGTCGTGGTCGGTGCAGCCGGAAGCGCGCCTGACCGGCGGCGAGTGGAAGGCCGCCACGCCGGAAACCGCCGGCGAATTCACCGCGGTGGGGTATTTCTTCGCCAAGGAACTGCGCGCCAGCACCGGCGTGCCGATCGGTATCGTCAACAGCACCTGGGGCGGCAGTGCGATCGAGGCGTGGATGGACGCCGCGTCGCTGGGGTTGAATGCTGCGCAGAACCAGGGCGCGATCGAGGCGATCAAGCAACGCGACGCTGCCGCACAGGCCGCCACCGGCAAGCGTATCGCGCGCTGGCCCAAGGTCGACGGCGACATGCAGCAGTGGCGCAACGCCGAGTTCGACGACAGCGATTGGGACAGCATTCCCACCAGCCAGCAATGGGAGTCCAACGGTTACGACGGCATGGACGGTATCGCCTGGTACCGCACCACGGTGACCTTGAGCGCTGCCGAGGCCAAGGCCGGCATCACGCTGGGCGTGGGCCAGATCGACGATTCGGACATCACCTACGTCAACGGCCAGCAGGTAGGCAGCACCGAGAAGCAATGGAATCTGCCGCGCGTCTACAGCGTGCCGGCCGCAGCGTTGCATGCCGGCGTCAATCACATTGCCGTGCGGGTGGAAGACCTCAGCGGCGGTGGCGGCATGCACGGCCCGGACGAGCAGCGCTTCGTGCAGACCAGCGATGGCGCCAAGCGCGCGCTGAGCGGCTGGAAATTCCGCCCGGCGCAGGTGCGTGTGTCGTTGGTCGACAACAAGAACCAGCTGCCCACGCTGCTCTACAACCAGATGATTCACCCGCTGCAGCCGTTCCCGGTCAAAGGCGTGATCTGGTACCAGGGCGAAACCAACGCCACCGACAGCGGAGCAGTCAAATATCGCAAACAGTTCGCCGCGATGATCCAGCAATGGCGTGCCGAGCGCGGCGCCAAGGCGCTGCCGTTTTTGTGGGTGCAGCTGGCCAACTTCAAGGCCGGCGGCGACAAGGGCGAGCTGAGCCCGTGGGCGCTGTTGCGCGAGTCGCAGTCCAAGACGCTGGCGCTGCCGGCGACCGGGCAGGCGGTGATCATCGATATCGGCAACCCCACCGACATCCATCCCACCAACAAGCGCGATGTCGGCCATCGCTTGGCATTGGCGGCGCGGCACGTGGCCTATGGCGAAACCTTGGTGTACAGCGCGCCGGTGTTCAAGCGGGTAACGTTTGAAGGTGGCAAGGCGGTGCTGACATTCGACCTGCAGGGCAGTGCGCTGCAGGTCCGTGGCGGCGGTGCAGTGCAGGGCTTCCGTGTCGCTGGTGCCGACAAGCAGTTCCATCCGGCGACCGCGCAGATCGAGGGCGACCGCGTGATCGTGCGCAGCGATGCGGTGCCTGCACCGGTGGCCGTGCGCTATGGCTGGAGCGAGAACCCCGACGACGCCAACCTGATCAATCGCGACGCCCTTCCTGTTTCCCCCTTCCGCACCGATACCTGGTGACACGGAGTCTTATGTCCATGTATTCCCCCGTTGCACATGCCATCTCTTGCTCCAACGCGCGGCGTTGCCTGCGTCCGCTGCTGCTGTCCGCGCTGACGCTGGCCCTGGCTGCCTGTCAGTCCGGCGAGCAGGGCCAAGCAGATAAGCGCGCGGCTTCCGCGCCGGCTGCAAGCACCGCCGCGGCAACGCCGGCCAGCGCACAGACGCCGGTCGCACAGACACCGATGCCGCAGTTCGTCAGCAAGGACGGCAAGCATGCCTTGATGGTCGACGGCGCGCCGTTCCTGATCCTGGGCGCGCAGGTCAACAACTCCAGCAACTATCCCGGCGTGATGGACAAGGTGTGGCCGGCCATGCAGGTGCTGGGCCCCAACACCGTGCAGGTGCCGATCGCCTGGGAACAGGTCGAGCCGGAAGAAGGCAAGTTCGATTTCTCCTTCGTCGACACGCTGCTGAGCCAGGCGCGCGAGCACAAGGTGCGGCTGGTGCTGCTGTGGTTTGCGACCTGGAAAAACAATGGCCCGGCCTATGCGCCGTTGTGGGTCAAGGCCGACAACCAGCGCTTCCCGCGTGTGATCACTCGCGAGGGCAAGGCGATCGGATCGCTGTCGCCGCATGCGCAGACCACGCTGGATGCCGATCGCAAGGCCTTCGTCGCCTTCATGCAGCACCTGAAAAAGGTCGACCCGCAACACACCGTGATCATGATCCAGCCGGAAAACGAGCCGGGCACCTACGGCAGCGTGCGCGACTTTTCGCCGATGGCGCAAAAACTTTTCGACGGCCCGGTACCGGACCCACTGCTCAAGCGCTTGAACAAGCAGCCGGGCAGCTGGGCGCAGGTGTTCGGCGCCGATGCCGATGAAATCTTCCATGCGTGGTCGATCGGGCGTTACATCGATCAGGTCGCCGAAGCCGGCAAGGCCGAGTATCCGTTGCCGATGTACGTCAATGCCGCGCTGCGTGGCCCGTTCAATCCGGGACAGCCCGGCCAGTACGCCAGCGGTGGCCCCACCGACAACGTGCTCGATGTCTGGAAGGCGGCCGGCCCGCATATCGATCTGCTGGCGCCGGACATCTACATGCCCGAATACCGCATGTACACCACCGTGCTGGAGCGTTACGCGCGCCCGGACAACGCCTTGTTCGTGGCCGAAACCGGCAACCGCCCCGAATACGCGCGTTACCTGTATCCCACGCTGGGCCACAACGGTATCGGCTGGTCGGCGTTTGGCATGGACTACACGCGTTATTCCAACTATCCGCTGGGCGCCAAGCACGTCAACGAAGAAACGCTGGCGCCGTTCGCGCTCGGCTTCCAGGCCGTGCGCATGGGCATGCGCCCGTTCGCCAAGGCCGCCTCCGAAGGCAAGCTGCACGGCACCGCCGAAGAGCCCGGCCAGCCCGTGCAGGAGCTCAAGCTCAACGACCGCTGGAGCGCCACCATCACCTATGGCGTGCCGCAGTTCTGGTTCAAGGGCGAGCCGCCGGGTAACCCGGAACCGATCGGTGCGGCGTTGATCGCCGAGCTGGGCCCGGACGAATTTCTGGTCACCGGTTACCACGTGCGCGTGACCTTGCACCCGGCCAGCGACGCTACCGCGAACATGTTCTACGACCGCGTCGAGGAAGGCGTGTACGACGACATCCAGTGGAAGTTCCAGCGCAACTGGAATGGCGACCAGACCGATTACGGTGTCAATTTTTCCAGCGTGCCGCAGCTGCTCAGGATCAAGCTCGCCACCTACAAATAATCAGCAACCCATGCGCTGCCGCCCCCGCGGCAGCGTTTCGAAATTCAAAGGGAGTGACCATGCAAACCACCATCCGTTCCGCCGGCGCCGCGCCTGCAAACCGACGTACACCGCTTGCCCATTGCTTGGCGTTGTCGCTGGCCCTGCTGGCCAATGCCGCGCATGCGCAGGACGTGCGCAAGGCCGCCGATGGCGTCACCGTGGTGCCGAGCGCCAAGGGCGCCGCACCGGTGCGCCTGCAGGTGGTCGATGCCGGCATCATCCGCGTCAGTGCCGATCCGGACGGCGACTTCGCACGCAGCCCCAGCCTGATGCGCGTGCCGGTGCAGGGCGATAGCGCCTTCCAGCTGGCCGAGCAGGGCGACAGCGTGCAGCTGAAGACCGGCAAGGTCACCGCCACGGTGTCCACCGTCGATGGCCATGTCAGCTTTGCCGATGCCAATGGCAAGCCGGTGCTGTCCGAAGTGGCCGGCGGGCGCAGCTTTGCCCCGCTCAAGGTCGAAGGCAAGCAGTACCTGAGCGTGCGCCAGCGCTTCCAGTCGCCCGATGACGAAGCGTTGTACGGCTTCGGCCAGCACCAGCAGGGCTGGATGAATCAGAAGGGCCGCAACGTCGAATTGCAGCAGAACAACATCGACATGGCGGTGCCGTACCTGGTGTCCAGCCGCAACTACGGCCTGCTGTGGGACAACAACTCGATCAGCCGCCTGGGCGACCCGCGCGGCCTGCAGCCGCTGCCCAAGACGCTCAAGTTGTACGACGCCAAGGGCAAGGCCGGCGCACTGACCGCACGCTATGCCATCAACGGCAAGCAGGTGCTGGAGCGCCGCGAGAACGAGGTGAACTACCAGTACCTCAGCGACCTGACCAAGTTCCCGAAGAAGGCCATCACCAAGGACAAGGACAGCCGCATGCAGGTCACCTGGGAGGGCGAGATCGAAGCGCTCACCGGTGGCGAGCACACGTTCTCGCTGTATTCGAGCGAATACGCCAAGTTGTACGTCGACGGCAAGCTGGTGATCGATCGCTGGCGGCAGAACTGGAACCCGTGGAATCACGAGTTCAAGCTGGAGCTGGAGCCGGGCAAGCGCCACACCGTCAAGGTCGAATGGGATCTGATCGACCCCAGCTACATCGCGTTGCTGCATCGCGACCCGCTGCCGGCAGCGGAAGCCAAGGATCTGTCGCTGTGGTCCGAAGCCGGCCAGATGATCGACTACTACTTCGTCTCGGCCGATTCCTACGATCAGGCCGTTGCCGGCTACCGCGAACTCACCGGCAAGTCGGTGATGCTGCCCAAGTGGGCCTATGGTTTCTGGCAGAGCCGCGAGCGTTACAAGAGCCAGGATGAGCTGGTCGGCGTGCTGGCCGAGTACCGCAAGCGCAAGCTGTCGCTGGACAACATCGTGCTCGACTGGTCGTACTGGCCCGAGAACGCCTGGGGTTCGCATGATTTCGACCCGAAGCACTTCCCGGATCCGGATGGCATGGTCAAGGCCGTGCACGACATGCACGCGCAGATCATGATTTCGATCTGGCCCAAGTTCTATCCCACCACCGCCAACTACAAGGAACTGGATGCCGCCGGCTTCATGTACAAGCGCAACGTGGAAGTAGGCGAGCTGGACTGGATTGGCAAGGGCTACAAGAACTCGTTCTACGACCCGTACTCGGAGAAGGCGCAGGCCATCTACTGGCGCCAGGTCAACGAGAAGCTCAACAGCAAGGGCTTCGATGCCTGGTGGATGGACGCCGACGAGCCGGACGTACACTCCAACCTGGACATCGGCGAGCGCAAGGCACGCACCACGCCGAACGCGCTGGGCTCGTCCACCGAGTACTTCAATTCCTACCCGCTGCCGCACACCCATGGCGTGTACGAAGGCGACCGCGCGGCCGACGACAAGCGCGTGTTCATCCTCTCGCGCAAGGGCTATGCAGGTACCCAGCGCAATGCGGTGGCGGTATGGAGCGGCGACATCGTGTCGCGTTGGGACGACATGCACGACCAGATTTCCGCCGGCGTCAACATGGCGCTGTCGGGCCTGCCCAACTGGACTTTCGACATCGGCGGGTTTGCGGTGGAGAAGCGCTACGAGAACCAGGACCCGGCGCATCTGCCGGAATGGCGCGAGCTCAATACGCGCTGGTTCCAGTTCGGTGCGTTCGTGCCGATCTTCCGCTCGCACGGCCAGTTCCCGTATCGCGAAATCTGGAACATCGCCCCGGAAGGCACACCGTTCTACGACAGCATGGCGTACTACAACCGGCTGCGTTACGCGTTGCTGCCGTACATCTACAGCCTGGCCGGCGATACCTATCAGCGCGATGGCGTGATCATGCGCGGAATGATGATGGACTTCCCGGATGATGCGAAGGCGCGCGACATCAACGACCAGTACCTGTTCGGACCGGCGTTCCTGGTCGCACCGGTGACCCGCTTCGGCGCCACCTCGCGTCAGGTGTATCTGCCGGCCGGCACCAGCTGGCTCGACTTCGCCACCGGCAAGCGTTACGACGGCGGCCAGACCATCGAAGCGGCCGCGCCGATCGAACGCATGCCGCTGTTCGTGCGTGCCGGCTCCATCGTGCCGACCGGCCCGGTGCAGGAATATGTGGACCAAAAACCCGACGCGCCGCTCACCGTGGTGGTCTACACCGGCGCCGACGGCCAGTTCTCGCTGTACGAAGACGATGGCAAGGGCTATGGCTACGAAAAGGGCGAGTTCAGCCGCATTCCGCTGAGCTGGAACCAGGCCAAGGGCGAGCTGAGCATCGGCAAGCGCGAAGGCAGCTGGACCGGCATGCAGGCCAAACGCACCATCCATGTGCGCTTCGTCGATGGCCCGCGCGACGATGCCGGTGCGCTCGAACCCAAGACCGACACCAGCCTCCAGTACGACGGCAAGGCGGTCAGCGTGTTGCAGCGCAAGATTGCGTCCGGCAAAGCGCGTCGTCGATGATCGCAGGCTGTCTTCAGTCGATGAGCAAGCAGATGCCGGAACGCCGCAAGGCAGTCGCGGGTGGTTCCGGTGATGCAGCACGGCGGTGGCCGTGCTGACCCGTCGCGAACTGTGCAAGGCAACCGGGGCCGCGATGGCGGTCCTGGGCGCCGCACCGGTTGCCGCGCAGGCTGCAGCGTCTTCCAAACACGCCGCGTTGCCGCGAGTGGCGGCCGCTGACGCATTGCAGCTGTGGTACCGCGAACCGGCCAACGAATGGGTGGAGGCCTTGCCGGTCGGCAATGGCCGACTCGGTGCGATGGTGTGGGGCGGCATTGCCCACGAGCGCCTGCAACTCAACGAAGACACCCTCTACGCTGGCGGGCCCTACGATTCCACCAGCCCGGAGGGATTGGCCGCGTTGCCGCAGGTGCGTGCGCTGATCTTTGCCGGCCGCTATGCCGAGGCCGAACAACTGGCCGATGCCAAGCTGCTCTCGCGCCCGCTCAAGCAGATGCCGTATCAACCGCTGGGCGATCTGTTGCTGGATTTCGATCGTGTCGACGGCATCAGCGAATATCGCCGTCAGCTGGATCTGGACACCGCAGTGGCCACCACCAGCTTCCGCTCTGGCGGCGTGTTGCATCGGCGCGAGGTGTTCGTCTCTGCGCAGTCGCAATGCATCGTGGTGCGTCTGTCGTGCGAGCGGCCGCGCGCGATTTCCTTGCGCGTGGGCATCGATAGCCCGCAACACGGCGAGGTCACCGCAGAGCAGGGCGGTTTGCTGTTCACCGGCCGCAACGGCAGCTTTGCCGGCATCGACGGCAAGTTGCGGTTTGCGTTGCGCGTGTTGCCGCAGGTGAAAGGCGGCAAGCTGACCGCGTTGCGCGATCGCTTGCGTATCGAAGGCGCCGATGAAGTGGTCTTGCTGCTCACCGCAGCCACCAGTTACCAACGCTTCGACGCAGTAGATGGCGACCCGCTCGCAGGCACCGCAGCCAGCCTGCACAAGGCCCAAACCCTGGACTACGTCGTATTGCTGCGCGCGCATCTGGCCGATCACCAACGCCTGTTCCGGCGTGTGGCGATCGACCTGGGCACCAGCGACGCGGCAGCGCTACCTACCGACCAACGCGTGCAGCGGTTTGCCGGCGGCAACGACCCGGCACTGGCCGCGCTCTACCATCAGTACGGCCGCTATCTGCTGATCTGCAGCTCGCGGCCCGGCTCCCAGCCGGCCAACCTGCAGGGCATCTGGAACGACCTGATGCAGCCGCCGTGGGAAAGCAAGTACACCATCAACATCAACACCGAGATGAACTACTGGCCCAGCGAGGCCAATGCATTGCACGAGTGCGTGGAACCGCTGGAATCCATGCTGTTCGACCTGGCCACCACCGGCGCGCAGACCGCACGTACGCTCTACGACGCGCCCGGCTGGGTGGTGCACAACAACACCGATCTCTGGCGTCAGGCCGGGCCCATCGATGGTGCCAAGTGGAGCCTGTGGCCGATGGGCGGGGTGTGGTTGTTGCAGCAGCTGTGGGACCGCTGGGACTACGGGCGCGACCGTGCGTATCTGAGCAAGATCTACCCGTTGTTCAAGGGTGCGGCGGAGTTCTTCGTTGCCACCTTGATGCGCGACCCGCAAACGGGCGCGATGGTGACCAATCCATCGATGTCGCCGGAAAATCAGCATCCGTTCGGCGCTGCCGTGTGTGCCGGGCCGACCATGGATGCGCAGCTGTTGCGCGACCTGTTCGCGCAGTGCATCGCGATGAGCAAGGTGCTTGATGTCGATGCAGCGCTGGCGCAGCAGCTGGCCACGCTGCGCGAGCAACTGCCGCCCAACCGCATCGGCAAGGCGGGGCAGTTGCAGGAGTGGCAGCAGGATTGGGATATGGACGCGCCGGAGATCCACCACCGTCACGTCTCGCATCTCTACGCGCTGCATCCGTCGAGCCAGATCAATTTGCGCGATACCCCGGAGCTGGCCGCTGCCGCCAGGCGTTCGCTGGAAATCCGTGGCGACAACGCCACCGGCTGGGGGATCGGCTGGCGGCTGAATCTGTGGGCACGGCTGGCCGATGGCGAGCATGCGTATCGCATCCTGCAACTGCTGATTTCGCCCGAGCGCACCTACCCGAACCTGTTCGACGCACATCCGCCGTTCCAGATCGACGGCAACTTCGGCGGCACCGCCGGCATCACCGAAATGCTGTTGCAAAGCTGGGGCGGCAGTGTATTTCTGCTACCCGCCTTGCCCGCTGCCTGGTCGCGCGGCAGCCTGCGCGGCGTGCGCGTACGTGGCGGCGCCAGCATCGATCTGGAATGGGATGGCGGTCGCTTGCAGCAGGCACGCCTGCACAGCGATCGTGGCGGACGCTATCAACTGTCCTATGCAGGGCAGACCCTGGACCTGGAACTGGGCGCGGGCCGCACCCAGCAGGTGGGACTCAACAACAACCGATTGGTGAAGCAATGAGTTTGTACGTAGGACTGGACGTGGGCACGCAGAGCGTCAAGCTGGTGGCCTACGACGCACAGGAGCGCGCCGTGATTGCCACGATTGCCGCACCGATGGAGCTGATCAGCCGCGATGACGGCACCCGCGAGCAGCAGGCGCAGTGGTGGGTCGACGGCATCGTGCATTGCTTCGCGCAGCTCGATGGTGAACAGCGCGCGCGCGTGCGCGGCATCTCGGTGTCGGGCCAGCAGCACGGCTTCGTGCCGGTAGCCGCCGATGGCAGCGTCACCGCGCCGGTCAAGCTGTGGTGCGATACCAGCACGGCGCTGGAGTGCGACGAAATCATGGACGCGGTGGGCGGCGCGGCAGGCAGCGTGGCTGCCGCAGGCAACCCGATCCTGGCCGGCTACACGGCATCCAAACTGCCGTGGACGCGCAAGCATCGCCCCGAGGCGTACGCGGCGATGACCACGGTGATGCTGCCGCACGACTACATCAATTTCTGGCTCACCGGCGAGCGCTTTGCCGAAGTGGGCGATGCCTCCGGCACCGGCTGGCTGGATGTACGTACGCGCCAGTGGTCCGAGCGCATGCTCGGCGCCGTCGATGCGCAGCGCGACCTGCGCGCGGCGTTGCCGCCGCTGGTGGAAACCGGCGCGGTGTATGCCCTGTCCGATGCGGCCGCCGATGCATTGAAGTTGCCGGCCGGCGTGCGCGTCACCACCGGCGGTGGCGACAACATGATGGCCGCCATCGGCACCGGCAATGTGGTGCCGGGCCGCCTGACGATGAGCCTGGGCACCAGCGGCACCTTGTTCGCCTACGCCGATCATCCGGTGGTGGACGACGACGCACGCTGGGCCGCGTTCTGCTCGTCCAGCGGCGGCTGGTTGCCGCTGATCTGCACGATGAATTGCACCGTCGCCACCGAAGCGGTGATGCGCATGTTCTCCATCCCCCGCGAGCAGACCGAGGCGATGATTGCCGACACCGCACCCGGTGCCGACGGTCTGGTGTTGCTGCCGTTCTTCAATGGCGAGCGCACACCCAATTTGCCCGATGCACGCGGCTGTATGTTCGGTATGGATCTGCACAACACCACCGCTGCGCATTTCTATCGCGCCGCGATGGAAGGGGCGACCTACAGCCTGCGCAATGGCTTCGACGCCTTCGTTGCGGCCGGCCTGCAGTTCGATACCATCCTGCTCACCGGCGGCGGCAGCAAGAGCGCGCAGTGGCGGCAGATGGTGGCCGACGTATTCAATCTGCAGGTCGTGGTGCCGACCCAACCCGAAGGCGCCGCCTTCGGTGCTGCGCTGCAGGCGCTGTGGGCCTGCGACCGCGACGATGGTGGCGATGCCGCGTTGTCGGAGGTGGTGCTGGAGCACCTGCAGGTAGACGACGCACTCGCCGCACAGCCCGACCCGCAGCGCGTGGCCCAGTATCAGGAGCACTACCAAGCCTTCCTCAAGCACCTGCACGTCGTCAGCCCGCTCTACGCTGACTGATTCACCACTCCCCCAGAACCAAGGACATCACACCCCATGAGCAACACCGTTTTCATCGGCGCGAAGGAATATTTCCCCGGCATCGGCAAGATCGGCTTCGAAGGCCGCGACTCCGACAACCCGCTCGCGTTCAAGGTCTATGACGCCAACAAGAAAATCGGCGACAAGACCATGGCCGAGCATCTGCGCTTTGCCGTGGCCTACTGGCACAGCTTCTGCGGCAACGGCGCCGATCCGTTCGGCCCGGGCACGCGTGCGTATCCGTGGGATGCAGGCAACACCGCGCTGGGTCGCGCCGAAGCCAAGGCCGATGCCGCATTCGAATTCTTCACCAAGCTCGGCGTGCCGTATTACTGCTTCCACGACATCGACCTGTCGCCGGATGCCGACGACATCGGCGAATACGAAAGCAACCTCACCCACATGGTCGGCATCGCCAAGCAGCGCCAAGCCGACACCGGCATCAAGTTGCTGTGGGGCACCGCCAACCTGTTCTCGCACCCGCGCTACATGAATGGCGCATCCACCAACCCGGACTTCAACGTGGTGGCGCGTGCGGCGGTGCAGGTCAAGGCGGCGATCGATGCCACCGTGGAATTGGGCGGCGAAAACTACGTGTTCTGGGGCGGCCGCGAAGGCTATGCCTGCCTGCACAACACGCAGATGAAGCGCGAGCAGGACAACATGGCGCGCTTCCTCACCCTGGCGCGCGACTACGGCCGCGCGATCGGCTTCAAAGGCAATTTCCTGATCGAGCCCAAGCCCATGGAGCCGATGAAGCACCAGTACGACTTCGACAGCGCCACGGTGATCGGCTTTCTGCGTCAGCATGGCCTGGACCAGGATTTCAAGCTCAATATCGAAGCCAACCACGCCACGCTGTCGGGCCACAGCTTCGAGCATGACCTGCAGGTGGCATCCGATGCCGGGTTGCTGGGCAGCATCGATGCCAACCGCGGCAACCCGCAGAACGGCTGGGATACCGACCAGTTCCCGACCGACCTGTACGACACCGTCGGCGCGATGCTGGTAGTGCTGCGGCAGGGCGGGCTGGCACCGGGCGGCTTGAACTTCGATGCCAAGGTGCGCCGCGAATCGTCCGACCCGCAGGACTTGTTCATGGCGCATATCGGCGGCATGGACGCGTTCGCACGCGGGCTGGAAGTGGCCAATGCGCTGTTGACCTCCTCGCCACTGGAAACCTGGCGCGCCGAGCGTTACGCCAGCTTCGACAGCGGCGCCGGTGCGGACTTCGCCAATGGCACCAGCACGCTGGTGGACGTGGCCAAGCATGCGGCCGGCAACGTGCCGACCCAGATCAGCGGCCGCCAGGAAGCGTATGAGAACTTGATCAATCAGTACCTGACGCGTTGATGTCCCGTGGCCGGCGGCGCATCGCGTCGCCGGCCGACGGCGGCCACACCAGTGACCGCTCCCTTGCATGTTTCCAGGTGAACCCATGTCCAGTGTCTCCGTAAACGGCGCCCCCGATGCCGGTGAGAACACCCGTTTCATCGTCCTGATCAGTTGCGTTGCAACGATCGGCGGTTTTTTGTTCGGTTTCGACAGCGGCGTGATCAACGGCACTGTCGACGGGCTCAAGCAGACCTTCCATTCCAGCGCCGCCGAGACCGGGTTCGAGGTCGCCTCGATGCTGCTGGGTTGCGCCATCGGCGCCTTCTTCGCCGGCCGCCTGGCCGACCGTTGGGGCCGCCGCGCGGTCCTGATCATTTCTGCGGCGCTGTTCCTGCTCTCGGCCATCGGTGCCGGTGCCTCGCACAGCTCCGGCTTTTTCATCTTCGCGCGCGTCATGGGCGGCTTTGCTGTCGGTGCGGCGAGCGTCATCTCGCCGGCCTACATCGCCGAGGTCGCCTCCGCGCGCTATCGCGGCCGGCTCGCCACCATGCAGCAGATCGCCATCATCAGCGGTCTGTTTTGCGCCTTCCTGAGCAACTACCTGCTCGCCAACGCGGCGGGTGCCTCCACCGAACCATTGTGGGCCGGGCAGGCCGCATGGCGCTGGATGTTCTGGATGCAGGCGATTCCCTCGCTGGCGTTCCTGCTGTTGCTGCTGGTGATCCCCGAAAGCCCGCGCTATCTGGTGGTCAAGGGCCGTCGCGAGCAGGCGCTGGTGGTGCTCAAGCGGCTGTACGGAAACGCTGCCGCGCAGACCAAGCTGACCGAGATCTCCGCGTCCATGTCGGCCGACCAGCACAAGCCCAAGTTCTCCGACCTGATCAGCAAGGCCACCGGCAAGGTGCGCCCCATCGTCTGGATCGGCGTCGGCCTGGCGGTGTTCCAGCAGCTGGTCGGCATCAACGTGGTGTTCTATTACGGCGCGGTGTTGTGGCAGGCGGTGGGCTTCTCCGAGCAGGACGCACTGCTGATCAACGTACTCTCCGGCGGCCTGAGCATCGGCGCCTGCCTGGTCACGGTGATGCTGGTCGACAAGATCGGCCGCAAGCCGTTGCTGTGGATCGGTTCGGTCGGCATGGCGGTGTCGCTGGCGCTGGTGACCTACGCCTTCGCCACCGCCTCGCTGGATGCCACAGGCAAGCTGGCGATGTCCGATGCCATGGGCATGCTGGCGCTGGTGGCCGCCAACGTCTACGTGGTGTTCTTCAACGCCTCGTGGGGCCCGGTGATGTGGGTGATGCTGGGCGAGATGTTCCCCAACCAGATCCGCGGCTCGGGCCTGGCCATTGCCGGCGCCGCACAGTGGACCTCCAACTTCGCCATCACCGTCAGCTTCCCGATCCTGCTCGGCAGTATCGGTCTTGCCGGCGCCTACGGCATCTACACGGTTGCCGCCTTCATCTCGGTGTTCTTCGTGCTCAAGTACGTCTACGAGACCAAGGGCAAGGAGTTGGAGCAGATGGAGGGCTGACCAGCGCGTTGTGCTGAAATCACCATGGGAAATGCAGAAGGCCGCGTAATGCGGCCTTCTGCATTTCGCCTTCCGATCCACTACATTGCCAAAGCACCAAAAACAGTGCCAATCCCGCGTAGTTGCGGACAGCAGCACATCTCTCCAAGCCTTGACTCCTGCGATCTGTGCGCTCCGACTAGACTTGGCTTCGCCGTTCCCTACAAACTAGAGCGAATCGTCAAGCCAGGGAGTGGTAGTCCATGACAGCAGCAAAGGAACTCATCAGAGGCGCGCTTATCAGCGTGTCCTACTGCTTGGTGTTTCTGATTCTCTGGCGCTTATCGATTGATCAGTGGTATCTCCCGGTCGGCTTGCGTGTAGTCACGCTGCTATTTCGGCCGTATCGAGAGTGGCCTTTCCTGTTGATAGGGGATGCTGGGGCCATGCTGTTCCTGCGCATTCCCCTGGGCGAACTGCAAGGATTTAGTCCCTTCTGGTCGTACCTGAGCCCATTTTTGCATGCGCCTCTGATTGCCTGCTCCATCGGCCTGCTGCGCCACCATGTTCCTCGTATCGTCAAAAGCCAACAATGGCTTATACCCGCTGCTTTGGCCATAGGGCTCTGGAATGGCGCATGTAGCCTTTTATTGAATTGGATGCTTGGTGGACCACCGACCGATCCTGTGCTTGATCTGTTGTTGCGCTATTGGTCGGGCAGCTACCTCGGTGTGCTGGTCGTACTGCTTCCAGCAATGCTGTGGTCCAACTGGAACGATGATCCAACCCATCCCGGTCTTCCGCGAGACTTTGCCGTCGCCGTGGTGGTGATCTTAAGTCTGTTTTTCATCTTGAGTATTTCAAGAGATTCATCAATCCGAAATCCTTTGATGATCGCAATGCTAATGCCGATGGTGTTATTGACATTCAGGCAGGGATGGAAGGGGGCGGCTTTAGGCTCGCTTTTGGCAAGTTTTGCGCTAGAGTTCTCTCTGCCCCGTGTTTACCAGATTGGGTTCTTTGATCGTGATGTTTTCAATATTCAGCTGCTTTATGCTGCCACGACGACAACTATTTTCGTCTTCAATGCTCGTCTGCGCGCACCCGTTGGCGATGGTTTTTTGACCAAGTTGGAGGAGGATGATTTTGTGTTTGCTCGAGCGAGCTATTCAAGCGCCGAGCGGATGTTGCGCAATCGTGTGCTTGAATATTCTGATATCAATGTGCAAATCAACAAGATGCGCAAAGATGTGATAGCTGATTTGAGAGCAAAGGGGCATCATTCAGTTGCAATGGAGATGACGCGCGTTGGTGTCCTCGAATCGCAGTTGTTGCAGCAATACGTAGCCGCGCTATATCCACTGGAAATTGAGACGCATGGTTTATATCGAACGTTGCGCTCGCCGGCACTTGAGCGTTTCTGCGAATCTCAGTTTCAATTTGTGCTTCGCGGTGACTGCAGGAGCTTGTCATTGGAGCTTCAGTTGAGTGCTTATCGCAGTGTGCTTGATTGTGTGGAGGTTTTACCTTCGTCCTGCAAGCATTTCATACAAGCCCGTGCATGGCGAGGAACAGAGACCAGGGGTATTGCTGTACGGGTGATCGCTGACTCCTTGTCCGCGGAGTTTGCTCAGCGCGATTTCAGCGATGTGGAAGCGGAGTTGAAATCAAGGTTGAAAGCGCATGGCGGCATCTTTCGCCGCCGCCATGCGTTGGTTGTGACATTCCTGGTGGCCGAACCTAACTCCGTGGCAGTCAGGGCGAGACTATCCACTGCTGCCCAGCTGCTTGCCGCCGGGTCAATACCGTAAAGTTCTTTGTCTTATAAACGAGTCGTGCTTGATCACGGTAGATTGCATCAGCTGCGATCGTGCTATCTGAGTTCGTACTTGAAGAGATTTTATTGACTGAGGGTAGTGATACCCTATCCACGTCTTTGCCCATTGGTAACGTCCAAAGCGCATTGTCTACCCTGGCAACGACCGCGCGGACTTCTCCAGTTATGTCATTGATCTGGAGATAGGTTACTCCGTCGCGATGCAGTTCATAGATGGCAAACGAAGCATCCATGGCGAGATTGACAGCCTTGGGATTGCTGTCGCCAAGTCCTGTTGTTGCATGTATGCCGACGCCGCCATTTCCACAACATTGAGCCATCGTGGCGCCTGATGCCAAAAATCCAGCGACTACGCAAAGAATCTGAAGCCAGTTTTTCGCGTTTTTCATGATCTTGCCTTCCCCCTGCATGGGGCAACTCCGCCTGCAATTCAGGCGCTTATACGTTACGTGTTGACAGAGACGTTTTGTTGATTGTTTGTCGCATAAAAACGCGGCGACATATCACAGGTCGTAAATAAGCGTAGTCAACCACGGTACGCATCCCGGACCCATCTTCTTCAAACAAGCGTCGCGGCTTTGAGAAGTGCTTACTTAGCCGAGCACTCGCTGCCGGCACGCTCGAACCAATCAATCACTTGCCGATGGTGTGCCAGGCCCCAACGACGCAGAAATTGTTGGGTGTGGTGGTTGGCGGTGTCGCGCAGCTCGATGAGGCGCTGCGCAATGAAGACCGGCGTCAGCGGCTGGGCACAAGCGATCTCGATGCAGTGACGCCAGGCAGAGTAGCTATCAGGAAGGTGGGCAGACATCGGGCGGGCTCCAGGGCGGGTTGGTAGATGAACGTCGTGGCTCAGAGGTTGGACGTTCCGCAGTGCTGCGGCATGAATGTGTTACTTTATAACAATTACGGACCTTCGCGCGCTTCCTGCCTCTCGTGTCTTACCCCCTACCTCTGTCTAAATGCTGTTCGATCGTGCGTCGCCCTCCACGGATTCCTCTGTCGTGGCGAGCTGATGGCTCGGGCAGGCGCGGGTGCCAACGATGAACCGGCGACACCTGTTGCAAGGCGCTGGCGCTGCGTTGCTGCTGTCGCCCGTCGTCGGCTATACGCAAGGTCTTCCTTCCCTGCTTGAGTGCAGCGTGCAGCAGCAAGGCGATGCATTGCGTCTTCGGCTGGCCTTGACTGGACAGGCTGGTTATCGCAGTTTCGGATTGTCGGGTCCTGCGCGTTTGGTGATCGACTTATCCGGTGTCTCGGCACAACCGCCCCACATCGTGCCGCCAGCTGACGATGTTGCGGTCACACGCATCCGCAGCGGGCCACACGCCGATGGGATGCGTGTGGTGCTCGATCTGGCCCAGCCGGTCGCAGTCACTAAGCACTGGGACGGCAATGTTTTGTTACTGGATCTGGCTGCCGCATCCAGCGCGGTGCCGCTGTCGACAGTCGTGGCTGAAGATGCGCCGATCATTGCGACGCGCTCGCGCCTGCATCCGTACGTGATCGCCATCGATGCCGGCCACGGCGGCAAGGACCCCGGTGCGGTCAGTGCCGATGCGCGTTACGAAAAGTATGTCGCCATGGCGGTGGCCGGGCGGTTGCATCAGCGGCTCGCCGCCGACACGCGCTATCGACCGACCATGATCCGCAGCGACGACCGTTTCGTGCCGCTGCACGAACGGGTGTTGATCGCCCATCGCCACAACGCCGATCTGTTCGTGTCCATCCATGCCGACGCCGCGCCGAACACGCAGGCCAGCGGCGCGTCGGTGTTTGCCTTGTCTGAAAATGGTGCCAGCTCGGCGTTGGCGCGGTGGATTGCCGACAGCGAGAACGCCGCAGACGAGATGGGCGACAACGCACGCCGGCTGCGCGTGCCGACCAATCCAGTGCTGTCGCAGGTACTGGCCGATCTGTCGCTGAGCGGAACCATCGCCAGCAGCGTTGCGTTCGGTCATTTGATGCTGGAGCGCTTGCAGCACGTGACCCGGCTGCATCAGCCTCAGGTGGGGCAGGCCGGTTTTGCGGTGCTGAAGTCGCCCGACATTCCCTCGCTGCTGGTGGAAACCGGCTTCATGAGCAACCGCGACGATTGCGATCGCTTATGCGGCGATGCGCATCAGGACGAGCTCGCGCAGACCCTGCATGCGGGCATCGACGACTACTTCCAGGCATTTCCTGGCCGCGCCTGATGCGCGGCTGTCATCTTCATCATCAACGAGTGCCCGATGTCCGCCACGCTTCCCGATGTTGCCGTTACCGAACCGCCCGCGTTGAGCGCACCGCTGCGCTGGGTGGGCATGCATGATATTGCCATCCCTGTACGCCTGGATGAGGCCGAGCCCAGCGGTACCGTCGCGGCCCGCGCCAGCGTGCAGGTCGATCTGCCGCGCCCCGAGATCAAGGGCATCCATATGTCGCGGCTGTACCGCTTGCTAGACCGGTATCTGGAGCAGCCGGTCTCGCCGGCGATGCTGTCGCAGTTGCTGCAAGCCTTGATCGACAGCCATGCCGACTGCGGCAGCCGCGCGGCGCGGGTGACGCTGTCGTTCGAGGTGATGCTGCGTACGCCGGCCTTGCTCAGCGAAGGTCTGGCCGGGTGGCGCGCATACCCGGTGCGCATCGATGCGCAGTGCAGGGCGGGGCGCAGCCAGGTCCAACTGCAGATCGACGTGCTGTATGCCTCGACCTGCCCGTGCTCGGCGGCATTGTCGCGGCAGTTGTTGAGCGAGGCATTTGTGCAGCAGCACGCCGGTCGCGCTGCGGTGCCGTTAGACGACATTGCGCAGTGGCTGCAGGTGCACGGTTCGTACGCCACACCGCACAGTCAGCGCAGCCTGGCACGGGTGCGTGTGGATCTGTTGGCCTGCCTGCAGCGGCTGGATATCCGCGCGTTGATCGGCGTCTGCGAACAGGCATTGGCGACGCCCGTGCAGGCGGCGGTGCGGCGTATCGACGAGCAGGCCTTCGCACGTTTGAACGGCGCCAACCTGATGTATGTGGAAGATGCCGCGCGGCGTTTGCGCATGGCGTTGGCCGAGCGCTACACGTCCTTCGATGTGGCGGTGCGCCACCTGGAAAGTCTGCATGCCCATGACGCCGTTGCCGAAACCGGCAGCGATGGAGATCGCATCCACCCGTTTGCCAGTTGAGGAGAGGCCATGTACTGCAAATATCCAAGGCGTGTCGCGCGGATGGCGCGCAAGTACGGCATGTCGGCTGTTGCGATGGGGCAGGGGCGATACAACATGCGCTGCGCGCCAGGGATCGATCTGTCTGTGCTGCTGGCACTCATCGTGTTGCTGTGATCGACAAGGCTGCGGATTACGCCGCGCACGCGGGGCAGTGCGGCAGATCGCTCGGCAGGGTGCGATCTGGATTGCATCCAGGTCGGTCAATGGTGTGGCACTCAACCGGACTCGGCCAGGTGGCTCGATTGGCCGGAAAGTGCTGTGACGGGAGGCTGCCGAACGTCACCGCCTGTGCGGTCTCGCTGCCCGCCGCTGCAGCGGCACTGCCCCTTAAAAATACCTGCGCCACAATGCAAAAACCCCGCGATGCGGGGCTTTGGCGTGGTCTGCAGCAGGACGAACGTGGTGCTCCCTAGGGGACTCGAACCCCTGTTTTAGCCTTGAGAGGGCCACGTCCTAACCATTAGACGAAGGGAGCGTTTTTGTCGCGTCTTGTGCAGCGCGCTAGTATAGTGAGGTAATAGCCGTTGGGCAATCCTGCAACACAAGACGGAAGCGCCATCATCGAACCCTCAGTTACATCCCCGTTCACGCTGCGCGTCATCCCACGCGATCAGCACACCATCTCGCGCAAGGACATCAGCCCCAACGCGCTACGCGTGCTGTATCGCCTGCGCGAGTCCGGCTTTGGTGCCTATCTGGTCGGCGGTGCAGTCCGCGACCTGCTGGTCGGCGGACACCCCAAAGACTTCGACGTCGCCACCAGCGCCACGCCGGAAGAAGTCAAGGCGCTGTTCCGCAATTGCCGGTTGATCGGCCGCCGCTTTCGTCTGGCGCATGTGGTGTTCGGCCGCGAGATCATCGAAGTGGCCACGTTCCGCGCCAACATCGACGATGGCAGCGGCGACCGCGAGCTGGATAACGGCCGCCTGGTGCGCGACAACGTCTACGGCAGCATCGAAGACGATGCGATCCGCCGCGACTTCACCTGCAACGCCCTGTACTACGCGATCGAAGATTTTTCGGTGCGCGATTACTGCGGTGGCTTCGAAGACGTGCAAGCGCGGCTGATGAAGTTGATCGGCGACCCGGAGTTGCGTTACCAGGAAGATCCGGTGCGCATGCTGCGTGCGGTGCGCCTGGCGGCCAAGCTGAATTTCGAGATCGAAGCCGGCAGTGCCGAGCCGATCCCGCGCCTGGCCGGGCTGTTGTCCGAAGCTGCGCCGGCACGGTTGTTCGAAGAGATTCTCAAGCTGTTCCTGTCCGGGCACGGCGTGGCCAGTTTCGAAGGTCTTGAGCGTTACGGCCTGCTCGGCGCGCTGTTCCCCGAAAGTGCGGCGGCGCTCAAATCCAACCGTAGCGGCGCATTGCGCGCGATGGTGCTGGAAGGCTTGCGCAATACCGATGCGCGCGTGGCCAACGACGAGCCGGTGTCGCCGGCCTTCCTGTTTGCGCTGCTGCTGTGGCCGGCGTTCTGCCGCACCTTGATGGCACTGCAGGCACAGGGCGTGCAGCCGGAAGACGCCCAGCGTCGCGCCGCCGACCGGGTCACCTTGCACCAGCTCGAGCGGGTGGCGTTGCCGCGCCGTTTCTCGCTGCCGATGCAGGAAATCTGGTTGCTGCAGACGCGCTTCTCGTCGCGTCAACGCAAGCGCGTGTTCCGTACCTTGTCGCATCCGCGCTTCCGCGCGGCGTTCGATTTTCTGGTGTTGCGTCAGTTCGCGTCGGCCGATCATGCGGCCGATGTGGAGTTCTGGCGCGAGGCGCAAAAATCGTCGGGCCAGGAGCTGGTCGATGCGATCGAATCGGCGCAGGCCGATCACGATGGCGACGAGGGTGCGCCGCGCAAGCGTCGCCGCCGTCGTCGTCGCACCGGCGCTGCGGCAGGCGAGTAGGGCATGCACACCGCCTTTGTCGGCCTGGGTGCCAATCTGGGCCCGGCCGAGGCCAGCGTGCGCGCGGCCATCGCTGCGCTTGGCGCGCTGCCGCAGTCCACGCTGATTGCCGCTTCGCGCCTGTACCGCACGCCGGCCTGGGGCCGCGAAGACCAGCCCGACTTCCTCAATGCCGTGGCGCAGCTGCGCACCGCGCTGGCGCCGCTGCCGCTGCTGGAGGGCTTGCTCGGCATCGAGCAGTCGTTCGGACGTGAGCGCCGGGCCGGCGAGCGCTGGGGTCCGCGCACGCTCGATCTGGACCTGCTGCTGTACGCCGACCAGGTGATCGACCTGCCGCAGCTACAGGTGCCGCACCCGCATCTGCACGCGCGCGGCTTCGCGCTGCTGCCGCTGGCCGAGCTGGCGCCGGAGGCGATCATTCCAGGTCATGGAACAGTGCGGCACGCATTGCAGGCCATCGATGTCTGCGGGCTGGAGCCGATTGGGTAGATAATGAGCGGCTTATCACCCCACGTAATGACTTCATGAGCAGCCACGCCGACAGCAAGCCCTGGACCGTGCCCGCCCTGGCCGAGGCCAAACGGGCGGGTCGAAAACTGGTCATGTTGACCGCCTACGACGCCGGGTTTGCGCGCAGCTTCGACGCCAACGGCGTGGACCTGATCCTGGTCGGCGACTCGCTCGGCATGGTGGTGCAGGGGCACGATTCCACCTTGCCGGTGACCACCGCCGATATGGTCTACCACACCGCCGCGGTCGCGCGCGTGCTGGAGCGGGCGTTGCTGGTGGCCGATCTGTCGTTCCAGGCCGATGCCACGCCCGAGCGCGCGCTCGATGCCGCCACCTTGCTGCTGCAGGCCGGTGCGGAGATGGTCAAGATCGAAGGCGCCGGGCACAAACTCGATGTCATCCGTTATCTGGTTGAGCGCGAGATCCCGGTGTGTTCGCACCTGGGGCTCACCCCGCAATCGGTGCTGCGGTTTGGCGGCTACAAGGTGCAGGGCCGCGGCGAAGCCGGCGAGCAATTGCGCCGCGATGCGCAGGCGGTGGTCGACGCAGGAGCCAGCCTGGTGGTGCTGGAATGCGTGCCCACGCCGATTGCCGCGCAGATCAGCGCCGACCTCAGCGTGCCCACCATCGGCATCGGTGCCGGCCCGGGCTGCGATGGCCAGGTGCTGGTGATGCACGACATGCTGGGCCTGGACAGCGGCCATCGCCGTCCCAAGTTCGTCAAGGATTTCCTGGCCGAAGGCGGTTCGGTGGCCGGCGCGGTGCGTGCCTATGCGCAGGCCGTGCGCGATGGCAGCTTCCCCGATGCAGAGCACGCGTACGCCGCATGATCCAGACCATTACCGATCTTTCCACCTTGCGCGCTCTGGTCACCGGCTGGAAGCGCGAAGGCCTGCGCGTGGCGCTGGTGCCGACCATGGGCAACCTGCACGCCGGGCATTATTCGCTGGTGATGCTGGCGCGCCAGTATGCCGACCGCGTGGTGTCGAGCGTGTTCGTCAACCCGACCCAGTTCGGGCCCAATGAAGACTTCGCCCGCTACCCGCGCACGCCCGAGGCCGACCTGCGTGGGTTGGAAGACGCCGGTTGCGATGCGCTGTGGCTGCCGGACGTGGACACGATGTATCCGCTCGGCACCGCGTTGGCCACGCCGGTCCACGCGCCCGGCGTCAGCGATGTGCTGGAAGGCGTGTGCCGGCCGGGGCATTTCGATGGCGTCTGCACGGTGGTGGCGCGGCTGTTCAACCAGGTGCAGCCGGACGTGGCCGCATTCGGCAAGAAGGATTACCAGCAGCTGGCGGTGATCCGGCAGATGGCGGCCGACCTCGCATTTCCGATCGAGATCCTGGGCGGCAGCATCGTGCGCGAAGCCGACGGCCTGGCGATGAGTTCGCGTAACCAGTATCTGTCGGCCGAGGATCGGCCCGTGTCGGCGCAGATCCGCAAGGTGCTGCTGCAGATGCGCGACAGTTATGCCGCCGGTACGCCGCGTGCGCAGGTCGAAGAACGCGCCACCCAGGCGCTGGAGCAGGCCGGTTTCCGGGTCGATTACGCGGTGGTACGCCTGCCCGATCTGAACGAACCGGGCGACAGCAATGCCGGAGCGCGGGTCGCCTTGATCGCTGCACGCCTGGGCACGACGCGGCTGATCGACAACCTGGAATTCTGACGCCGCGCAGGCCGCCGCGTGCGCCCGCGCTGAGCGATGGGCATGGGCGCGTCCGGCCCGCCAGAGGGCGTGCTTCACCGCCGCCTGAAGCCCTCACCAGCGGCCGCGCGGCACCCGGGTGAGCGCGGGCGCTTTCCGCTAAAATACCCGCTTTCCTTTCGTTGTTGCCTGCGTCCATGCACCTGTCCCTGCTCAAAACCAAGATCCACCGCGCCACCGTCACCCATTCCGAGCTCAATTACGAAGGCTCGATCGCTATCGACGGGCTGCTGCTGGATGCGACCGGCATCCGCGAGTTCGAACAGGTGCATATCTGGGACGTCACCAACGGTGCGCGCTTCAGCACCTATGCCATCCGTGCCGAAGAAGGCAGCGGCATCCTGTCGCTCAACGGCGGTGCCGCACGTCACGTGCAGGTGGGCGACCTGATCATTGTTGCTGCATTCGCCAGCATGAGCGAAGCCGAAGCGGAAACCTTCAAGCCCACTCTGGTATATGTTGACGGAGCCAACAAGATTACCCATACCAACCACAGCATCCCCACGCAGGCCGCATGACACAGACCAACGGATTCGACGCGCTTCACGCCCACGCTCAGCGCCTGCGCGGCGCTGCCATTCCCGCATTGCTTGCCGCCGAGCCGGAACGGCCGACGCAGTACGCCAGGCAAGTCGGTCCGTTGTACTTCAATTTCGCGCGCCAGAAGTACGACCGCGCCGCGCTCGATGCACTGTTTGCCATCGCGCGTGAGCGCGATCTGGCCGGTGCCTTCCAGCGCCTGTTTCGTGGCGAGCAGGTCAATGTCACCGAACAGCGCGCTGCATTGCATACCGCGTTGCGTGGCGATCTGACCGACGCGCCGGTGGCCTCCGAGGCCTATGCCACCGCTGCGGAAGTGCGCCAGCGCATGGGTGCGTTGATCGAGCAACTCGAAGCCACCGACGTCACCGATATCGTCAGTGTCGGCATCGGTGGGTCGGACCTGGGCCCGCGTCTGGTGGCCGATGCATTGCGTCCGGTGACAGGTGTGCGCTTCCGCGTGCATTTCGTCTCCAACGTCGATGGCGCCGCCATGCAGCGCACGCTGGCCACGCTGGACCCGGCACGCACCGCCGGCATCCTGATTTCCAAGACCTTCGGCACCCAGGAAACGCTGCTCAACGGCGGCATCCTGCATGCCTGGTTGGGCGGCAGCGAGCGCCTGTTTGCAGTGAGCGCCAACCCCGAACGCGCGGCCAAGGCCTTCGACATCGCACCCAGCCGCGTGTTGCCGATGTGGGATTGGGTTGGCGGGCGCTATTCGTTGTGGTCGGCGGTCGGTTTCCCGATTGCGCTGGCGATTGGCTTCGCGCGTTTTGAACAACTGCTCGAAGGCGCCGCGCAGTTCGATGCGCATGCGCTCAGCACGCCGCTGGAAGAAAACGTCGCGGTACTGCATGGCCTGACCGCGGTGTGGAACCGCAACCTGCTCGGCAGCGCCACGCATGCGGTGATGACCTACGACCAGCGCCTGGCCCTGCTGCCGGCGTATCTGCAGCAGCTGGTGATGGAGAGCCTGGGCAAGCGGGTCAAGCTCGATGGCTCTGCGGTCGACAGCGACACCGTGGCGGTGTGGTGGGGCGGTGCGGGCACCGATGTGCAGCACAGCTTTTTCCAGGCGCTGCACCAGGGCACCAGTGTGGTGCCGGCCGATTTCATCGGCACCGTGCACAACGACGATCCATACGCGGAAAACCACGTGGCGCTGATGGCCAATGTGCTGGCCCAGACCGAAGCACTTGCCAATGGTCAGGACAGCAGCGACCCGCACCGCAGCTATCCCGGTGGTCGCCCGAGCACGGTGATTCTGCTCGATGCGCTGACTCCACAGGCGCTGGGCGCATTGATCTCGATGTACGAGCACAGCGTCTACGTGCAGTCGGTGATGTGGGGCATCAATGCGTTCGACCAGTTCGGTGTGGAGCTGGGCAAGCAACTGGCCAGCCAGTTGCTGCCGGCACTGAAGGGCGAGTCGGCCGACGTCGCCGACCCGGTGACGCGCGAGCTGCTGAGCAAGTTGCGCGGCTGAGCCGCCGCACAGCTGTAGCGTCAAGCGACGGGGCCTGCGGGCCTCGTTTCAATTTAGGCAGCTAACAAGACGACTGGGTTCGCCGCCAGGCGGGCGCGGGCGGTGCTGGGTACTCGTCGGTCTTAGTTCTGAGTGCGCCGTTTGCACCCACCTGATGACTGCCCACTACGGTTTTTAGCCGCTCTTGTGTTGGGTTGGGCGTGGAATAGTCCAAAAATGGACAAATTTCCCAAAATGGGTATTTTGGCGTAGCCTGGGCTCACTCACATCGCAGGACCGCCCCATGTCCCGTCATCAGGACTTGCCCGAGCTCGAAAAAGCGCCAGCGGCCGACATCAAGATCAAGGGCTGGCCCAGCCTGATGCGCAAGGTGCGCACCCACGGCGCGGTGGTCATCACCAATCACAATCACCCCGAAGCGGTGGTGGTGGATGCGGAGGAATACCGGCAGCTGGTGCGGCAGGCCAGCGCGCTTGCCGATGCGGCCACACGCGCGCAGTCGCTGCAGGCCTTGCAGGTCAGATTCGACGCGCATCTTGCCGCGGTCACCGATGGCGCGGTGCTGGGACCGGTGATCGCCAAGCCCGCACGCCGTGGCCGCAAGATTCCCTTGGGTCCGTCGCTCTGATCGATGGGACATATTCTGGTACTGGCCGGCGTCAACGGCGCCGGCAAGAGTTCGCTGCTGGGCACCTTGCTGCAGGAAGACGGCGCCACTTGGTTCAACCCGGATGCCTTCACCCGGCAACTGGTGGAGCAGGGCTGGCCGCTGGAAGATGCCAATGCCCAGGCTTGGCAGGAAGGTGTGCGACGGTTGCGCCAGGCAATGGCGGACGGCAGCGATTACGCCTTCGAAACCACGCTGGGCGCGACCACCATCCCGCGCTTGCTGCGCGAGGCCTGCGAACGGCACACGGTGGCAGTCTGGTTCTGTGGCTTGTCGACGGTGGAATTGCATATCGAACGCGTTGCAGCGCGGGTCGCCGGCGGCGGCCATGCGATCGCCGAGCACAAGATCCGCGAGCGCTTCGATGCCTCGCGCGCCAATCTGATCGCCTTGCTGCCGCATCTGGCGGTGCTGCATGTCTACGACAACAGCGCCGCTGCCGATGCATCCGGGCAGGCCGAGCCGCTGCTGGTACTGGAACTGGATCGGGCCGGTCTGCATTACCCGCAGACGCCCGCAGAGCTGGCACAGGTACCGGAATGGGCCAAGCCCATTGTGATGGCAGCACTGGAAATGCGCCGCGTGTCTTGAAGCGTGCACCCGGGTGGGGCTGCGCGAGTTCCCTGCCTGATTCGCAACGCATGCGTTGAACATCAGAGTGGCTAGTAAAACTACGTCACACCGGTCTACCGCAGGCCGGTTGATCTGCTGCCTGGCTGCAGGGCCCTTGCCCGCCCACCCTCGCGGGACACGCCGTGAATCCGTCCCTGGAGGCTCTTACGCGGCATCCATGCCGCGTAAGGTCCCGCGACGGTGGGCGGGCAAGGACCAGTCGGGAATGTCGGTCCGCATGGTGCAAGCAATGCGCGATGTATGTTGTTTGGATCACCGTGGTTTCGGTTAGCTTTCCAACGCAAGCCGAGCCACCAATAAGCTTTCAAAGAAGCAACCGACTAACTTTGTGGTGCGGTGTCCTCACCGCTTGCGGGACCGTGTGGCGGCATGGATGCCGCCACCGAGCCTCCACGGACGGATTCACGGCGTGTCCCGCGAGCGGTGAGGGCACCGTGCCCTCGACTCACTCAGCTTTTGACTGTATCTAGACGCCTCTACCACTTAGATCCGTGGCTGCTTTTTCATCTTGTGTCTGGATGGAATGAGACAGTCGGATGGATCAAAAAACAGAGCGAATGATCTGCAGCGTGCAACACCCCTGCATTCATTACTAGGCGAGTGCTCGCTACGTTGTGTCAGTCGCTCAACATCTGTGCCGCAGGCAGGCCGCGATTGCACAGACGGGCGCCGATCTCCGAGCCTCGACAGGCATCGGTGTGTTAGAACAAACGCGTTGCCGAATTGCAGAAATGCAGGTTGCCGAATTGCAAAAATACAGATGGATCGGATTCGACGCACTACGTTGTCCGCATGAGATAGCCGCACACCAGCGCGCCCTCGCGCAAGCGTCCGTCGTCCATCGCATAGTTGAAACGACAGAAAGACGACGCCGCTCGCAGCGCTTTGCCAGCACTGCGAGCGACGACAACTTGCGTTTACGCCTTGCTCAATTGCACCGCCACCGGGTCTCCGGTGAGATACCCCACTGCAGCGCCAAAGCGGTTCTTGTAATTGGCGCGCACCAGCGGGTCCAGGGTGGCCTTGACGGTGTCGTGCAGCGGGGTTTCCCAATCGCCGGGGTGCTGGAAGTTGCTCATCACGTAGGTCCAGCCGTGGATCTGGTCGACCGCATGCAGCCCGGTGGATTCGGCCCCGGCCGGCACCGACAGCACGCGTGTCAGCGCGCCGCTGTCCACGTTGTAGGCCCACAGGAAGTTATTGACGTGCAGGCTGCTGTCTTCGCCGATGAACAAGGTGCGCAGCGCTTCGGAGAACTTGAGATTGTCCGGGTTGGCGAGGCGTTCCGGGTCGGCGAGATTGCCCAGCGTGTCGGCGCTGGCCAGGTCATGGCCGGTGAGCGCGGCCGGGGCGGCCATGTCGATCGGCACCCAGTCGCTGTGGATCGCCGCACCGTGGCTGTCGCGCTGGCCGCCACGTAGATTCAATGCGTACACCGCGCCGGATTCCGGGCCTTGCACCTTCACGTCGCCCGAGCCGTTGAGCATGCTGGTGACGATGTAGGACATCGCCATGTAAGCGACCTTGTCGTGTGCATTGACGGTAGTGCCTTCGAGTTTGGTAAAGCCCAGACTGCCGCCGGCCAATGCCGCGTAGCGGTGGGTTTCCAGATACGTGGCGGCCTTTTCCATGCCGGGCTTGATGCGGATCCAGTTGAAGGTGCCGTTGAACGGGATCTTGGTGAAGCTGGCATCGCCCGGGTCGCTCAGGTGCACGTCGAGAATGTCGTCGGCGGTGAGGCGGTCGGCCATCGCCTGGATCTCGGCGCTGGTGGCGTGACCCAACTTGATCCAGCTCAGCGTGGCCGCACCCGGGCCGATGCCAGAGGTCTGGTGCCACTTGCCGACATACAAGGTGCCGGCCGATAGATCCGCCTTGCGGTCGGCGATGAACATGAAAAGCCCGCCGTTGGTGGCGTCGTCGCCCATCAGCACGGTGCGTTGGTCGGGCATCACCTGCACCAGTTCGTGCGAGATGCGGCCCAGGCAGTAGTGCTTGCGCACGCTCCCGGTGCCGTCCGGATGCACGGTGATTTCGGGAAGGTGGCCGTAGTGATACGGGTTGGCCTTGTTCGGGTCGCCATACAGATGCGTGCTGTAGCTGCGGAACTGGGTATTGCCGGCCAGTGCGGTGGCGTCGGGCTCGTACTCTTCGCTGGACAGATGGGTATTCCACGGCGACAGGCTGGCGCCGCAGGTGGTCCATAGCCCGTGCACCGGCGCGGTGTCGACGTTGTGGTACTTCACCAGCGACAGCTTGCCGGTGGCCGGATCCTGGTCCAGCGTCAGCACCGCGATCGGCGCGGGCAGATGGCGGTTGGTGTCGTTGCCGGCCTGGTCGCGGGTGGTGTATTCGAACTGCACCACCGCAAACACGTGATTGCCCTTGACCCCGGGCACCTTGGCATCGGGCAGGGTCAGCAGCGACGAGCCGTCCGGGCAGTCGGAAAAGAACGGGCGCTCGGCACCGGGCTTGGAGCGGTCGATGATGGGCCGGTGCTGGATGTCGTAATAGCCGCCAGCCAGCACGGTGCCGCCCTTGCCGTCGGGCACCTGATCGCCGGTGACGAAGAACGGGTGGTAGGCCAATGCATAGCGCTGGGTGCTGCCGTCGCTGCGGGCCACGGTCAGCGACGAGCCCACCGTGGTGGTGGCCATCGCGGCCGGGTTGGCCAGGCTGGGCGCAGGCATGCCGTGGAAGGTGGCCGAGACCAGGCGGGTGGGGGTTTCCGACGGCCGTAACGGACGCGCGGCCATGGCGGCACCGCCAAGTTGCTGAAGCGCGGCGGCGCTGGCGCTGCCGAGCGGCAACAGGGGAACGGCCGCCAGCAGTTGCATGAGGCGGCGACGGGAGGGGTCGGGGGAGGCGGACATCGGAACTCCAGGCAAAGACAACGATCAACGATGGGCAACGGCGCATCGGCAAGCGAGTCACGCTAGGCCCGCAATATGACAGTTGTTTGACGGCGAGCTCACCCGTTGGCGTCGGTTCGGATGCCGCGCGAAAAGCGGACGCGACCGGTCCGCTACGCGGCGTGGCGCCTGCGCAGTGCGGTCCGAGTCTGGTGGTGCGATGCAGCAAAGTGCGAGATAGGCCAAGGCCAAGCGGCGCGCTGGATTTGGCGATTTTCCGTGGTTTGACAGGTGCTGTCGGTATTCCAAGGCTATAGCCCCGGCCAATAAGTGGGCCGTCATTCGGCATACGGGCGAGCGTGGTTGACAGGGTAGGGGAATCACGCAAGCGTACGCCGCCTAATGGCCTGCGGCGCAACGCATCGCCGTGGGAGAACCACCCTGGAGACCCGGATCTTGGACAAGCTGCTTCGCCGTACCGCCGCGCCCGTCGCGCGCCGCGCCCTTTCTCTGGCTACCGCTGCGGCGGTGCTGATGCTGGCCGCCTGCCAAGGCAAGGACGCCACCGCCGAGGCCAGCAAGACCGCGCCGGCCGCGGCGCCTGCCGAGGCATCCACCACCATCCATCCGGATCAGTGGCCGTCGCCGAAGTGGCCGTTTGCGCAGGATGCGGCGTTGGAGCAGCGCGTCACCGACGTGATGGCCAAGATGAGCGTGGAAGAGAAGGTCGCCCAGACCATCCAGGGCGACATCGCCAGCCTGACCCCGGACGATGTGCGCAAGTACCGCCTCGGCTCGGTGCTGGCCGGCGGCAACTCCGATCCCGGCGGTAAGTACAACGCCAGCCCGGCCGAATGGCTGAAGCTGGCCGACGCCTTTTATGAGGCGTCGATGGACACCTCCAAGGGCGGCAACGCGATTCCGATCATCTTCGGCATCGATGCGGTGCACGGCCAGAGCAACATCGTCGGCGCCACGCTGTTCCCGCACAACATCGGCTTAGGGGCCACGCGCAATCCGGAGCTGATCAAGAAAATTGGCGAAGTGACCGCCGCCGAAACCCGTGTCACCGGCATGGAGTGGACCTTCGCGCCCACCGTCGCGGTGCCGCAGGACGACCGCTGGGGCCGCAGTTACGAAGGCTATTCCGAGTCGCCGGATGTGGTGGCCAGCTTCGCCGGCAAGATGGTCGAGGGCGTGCAGGGCACCCCGGGCACCCCGCAGTTTCTGGACGCCAGCCACGTGATTTCGTCGGTGAAGCATTTCGTCGGCGACGGCGGCACCACCGACGGCAAGGACCAGGGCGACACCAAGGTGTCCGAAGCCACCATGCGCGACATCCACGCCGCCGGTTATCCGCCGGCGATTGCGGCCGGCGCGCAGACGGTGATGGCCTCCTTCAACAGCTTCAATGGCGAAAAGATGCACGGCAACAAGGTCATGCTGACCGACGTGCTGAAGGGTCGCATGAACTTCGGTGGGTTCGTGGTTGGCGACTGGAACGGCCAGGGCCAGGTCAAGGGCTGCACCAACGAAAACTGCCCGGCCTCGTTCATTGCCGGCGTCGACATGGCGATGGCTGCCGACAGCTGGAAGGGCATCTACGACACCGAACTGGCGGCAGTGAAGTCCGGCCAGATTTCGGCCGAGCGCCTGGACGATGCGGTGCGCCGCATCCTGCGCGTCAAGCTGCGCCTGGGCCTGTTCGAAGCCGGCAAGCCGTCCAAGCGCCCGCTCGGCGGCAAGTACGAATTGCTGGGCGCGCCGGAACATCGCGCCATCGCCCGTCAGGCGGTGCGCGAGTCGCTGGTGCTGCTGAAGAACCAGGCCGGCATCCTGCCGCTGGATCCGAAGAAGCGTGTGCTGGTGGTCGGCGATGGCGCCAACGACATGGGCAAGCAGTCCGGTGGTTGGACGCTGAACTGGCAGGGCACCGGCACCAAGCGCAGCGACTACCCCAACGGCAACACCATCTGGGAAGGTCTGGACAAGCAGATCAAGGCCGCCGGCGGCACCGCCGAGCTGGCCGTGGATGGCGCCTACAAGACCAAGCCGGACGTGGCGGTGGTGGTGTTCGGCGAAAACCCGTACGCCGAATTCCAGGGCGACATCGCCACGTTGCTGTACAAGCCGGGCGACGACAGCGAGCTGGCCTTGCTGAAGAAGTTCAAGGCCGAAGGCATTCCGGTGGTGGCGGTGTTCCTGAGCGGCCGTCCGCTGTGGATGAACCAGTACATCAACGTGGCCGATGCCTTCGTCGCTGCATGGCTGCCGGGTTCGGAAGGCGAGGGCATTGCCGACGTACTGCTGCGCAAGGCCGATGGCAGCGTGCAGAACGACTTCAAGGGCAAGCTTAGCTTCTCCTGGCCCAAGACCGCGGTGCAGTTCGCCAACAACGTGGGCCAGAAGGATTACGACCCGCAGTTCAAGTTCGGTTTCGGTCTGACCTACGCCGACAAGGGCGACCTGGCTGCACTGCCGGAAGACTCCGGCGTGTCCGGCGAGCAGTCGGTGGGCGGGGTGTATTTCGTGCGCGGCAAGCCGGCGCTCGGCATTGCGATGCAGCTGTCCAACGCGGGCCAGGCCAACATGCCGGCGACCACGCTGCCGGTGGGCCTGTCCGACGGCAGCCTGAAGATGAGCGCGGTCGACCACAAGGCGCAGGAAGACGCACGGCGTTTGGTGTGGTCCGGTGCCAAGACCGCCAGCGTGCTGCTGGTGTCCGGCAAGCCGGTGGATGTCTCGCGTGAGAGCAACGGCGATGTGCAGCTGCAGCTGACCGTGCGCCGCGACAGCGCGGTAACCGCGCCGGTGTGGTTGGGTGTGGGTTGCGGCGACAAGTGCGGCGGTCGCGTCGATGCGCAGAAGACCCTGGCCACACTGCCGCAAGGCCAGTGGAAGGTGGTCGGAATCCCGCTCAAGTGCTTTGCCAAGGCAGGTGCCGACGTCACCAAACTGACTCAGGTCGCCAGCATCGAAAGCGGTGCGGCACTGGATCTGGCGGTGTCGAAGATCGCGCTGGGCGCCCTCAACGAAGCCGACGTCGCGGTGGACTGCGCGGTCAAGTAATCCCCATGCCCGGAGGCACGCTTCCGGGCACGGTGCAGGTCAAGCGAAACAGGTGCGTCGCCGCTCCCGGCGACGTCTCAAAGCGGCCACCGATCGCGGTGGTGTCATCAGCCGCCGCGGGGGCGGTGTTGTCGATCGGCCGGGATGGCCTGCAGACGCGGTTCGCCGCGCTGCCATTGCGCACCTGGTGCGCGGCGGCGGCAGTGTGCAGCCCTGCCTGATCGTCGGCGCATACCCCAGAGCCAGACAGGAGAGTGCAGTGGGTTTGGCGACGTTGGATATCGTGATTGTGCTGGTCTATCTGACCGGCATCTTCGTGCTCGCGCAGTGGGTGTCGCGCGAGAAGGCAGGCCACAGCAAGAGCGCCGAGGATTACTTCCTGGCCAGCAAGTCGTTGCCGTGGTGGGCGATCGGCGCCTCGCTGATTGCTGCGAATATTTCTGCCGAACAGATCATCGGCATGGCCGGCTCCGGCTATGCGATCGGCTTGGCGATTGCGTCCTACGAATGGATGGCGGCGTTGACGCTGCTGATCGTCGGCAAGTTCTTCCTGCCGATCTTCCTGCGCAACGGCATCTACACCATGCCGCAGTTCCTGGAACAGCGTTACGGCAAGTGGATCCGTACGCTGATGGCGGTGTTCTGGCTGCTGCTGTACGTGTTCGTCAACCTCACCTCGATCCTGTGGCTGGGCTCGATCGCGGTCAGCCAGGTTACCGGCATGGACCAGACCCTGGCGCTGACGCTGATCGGCGTGTTTGCGCTGGTCTACCAGCTGTATGGCGGGCTGAAGGCGGTGGCGCTGACCGATATCGTGCAAGTCACGCTGCTGGTGCTGGGCGGGCTGCTGGTGGCCGGGCTGACGCTGGCGCGGATCGGCGATGGCGCCGGCGTGCTGGCTGGCTTCAAGCACTTGTGGAATGCGCACCCCGAGCACTTCCACATGATCCTGACCAAGGACAACCCGTTCTACAAGGATCTGCCGGGCCTGAGCGTGCTGCTCGGCGGGCTGTGGGTGATGAACATCAGCTACTGGGGCTTCAACCAGTACATCATCCAGCGCGCGCTGGCCGCCAAGAACATCGGCGAAGCGCAGAAGGGCATGGTGTTCGCGGCGTTTTTGAAGCTGTTGATGCCGCTGGTGATCGTGGTGCCGGGCATTGCCGCGGTGGTGCTGGCGCCGGATCTGGCCAAGCCCGATCAGGCGTACCCCACCATGATGCAGTTGCTGCCGACCGGCATCCTGGGTCTGGTGTTTGCGGCGTTGGTGGCGGCGATCGTGGCGTCGCTGGCATCGAAGATCAACTCGGTGGCGACCATCTTTACCCTGGATTTCTACGCCAAGTTCCGCCCGCAGACCGAGCAGAAGCAGCTGGTGCGCGTGGGCCGGATCGTGGCCGCAGTGTCGGTGCTGATCGGCATCCTCACCGCGCGGCCGTTGCTGGGCAACTTCGATCAGGGCTTTCAGTTCATCCAGGAATTCACCGGCTTCTTTACGCCCGGTGTGGTGGTGATCTTCATGCTCGGCCTGTTCTGGAAACGCGCCAACGAAGCCGGCGCGTTGACTGCGGCGATCGGCTCGGTGGTGCTGTCGTTCGCGCTGAAATTCGCCTGGCCGGAACTGCCGTTCATGGACCGCATCGGCGTGGTGTTCCTGGCCGCACTGGTGCTGGCGGTGGTGGTGTCGTTGATGACCGCGCCCACGCAGGCGCGCGACCTGATCCGTACCGACGATGTGGCCTACGGCACCACGCTGGGCTTCAAGGTCGGCGCAGTCGGCGTGATCGCGATCCTGATCGTGCTGTACACGGTGTTCTGGTAAGTCAGGGCGTTTTTATGCAGTTGCCGACGCATCGTCTGTCGGCTGCTCCAGGGCTGAAAAACAACGCGGCGCGACACTTCGGTGTCGCGCCGCGTTGCGTTATGGCGTTCGTCGCTGGCGTAGCAAGCCGCGACAGTCACGTTGCTTGCAGGGCGAGCGGCTGCGTAGCGGCAGCGCGCGATGGTGCAGGCATCGGGTGCGCGTGCTTACACCCGCGCCGCAGCTAGGCTTGCTGCAAGCAACGTTGCCGGCGCGTTGAATTGCGTGTGCCACGGCGTCTGTAGCCAGGTTTCCAGTGCGGCGGCCGGCATCGGCTTGGCGATCCAGTAACCCTGGCCTTCGTCGCAGCCCCACGCGCGCAACTGCGCATACGCCTCGGCCGACTCGATGCCTTCGGCCACCACGCGCTGGCCCAGGCTGTGGCCGAGCTGGATCATCGCCGGCACCAGGGTGCGGTCGGTGCGGTTGTCCGGCAGTGAGCGGATGAAGGATTGATCGATCTTCAGCGAGCTGGCCGGCAGCTGCTTGAGATAGCTGAAATTGCTGTAGCCGGTGCCGAAATCGTCGATGGCGATGTGCACGCCCAACGCGGCCACATCGGCCAGCTGTTCGGCCAGATGATCGGGGTGGCGGATCATCGCGCTTTCGGTGAATTCGATTTCCAGCCGGCGCGGGTCGAGCTTGTGACGTTCCAGCCCGCGTCGCAGCATGCCGGCAAAGCCGGGGCGGTCCAGATCGCCCGCCGACACATTCAAGGCCAGGTTGAAGTCCAGGCCCTGCTGCTGCCAGCGCGCGGCCTGGGCGATGCCGTTATCGATGACCCAGGCGGTGATGCGGTTGATCAGCGCGGTCTTTTCGGCCATCGGTATGAAGTCCGATGGCATCACCGGGCCGATCATCGGGTGTTGCCAGCGCAGCAGCGCTTCCACCGCCACACAGCGGTTGTCGTTCAAGTCCACGCGCGGCTGGTAGTGCAGGCGCAGCTGGCTGGCGCTGTCCAGCGCGGCGGGCAGGGCGGCAAGCAGGCGAAAGGTGTTGCGCTGCGCCACGTCGTGCTTGCGCTCGTACAGGCTCCACACCTGGCAGCGTTCGCGGGAGATGTCCACTGCGGTGGTGAGCGAGCGGATGGTGTCGGAAGCGCCGTAGCTGGTCTGCAGCGACACCGCGCCGATCGAGGCCACCGCGGTGTGCGGAATGCCCTGGTGATCCAGCGGTTCGGTAAATGCCTTGGAGACCTTGTTGCACAGGCCGGACAGGCGCTGGGTTTCGGCCTGGGTGAGGAAGCCGAAGGTGGTCGGGTCCAGCCGATACAGCAGCGTGTTGGCGGGCAGATAGGCGGCCAGGCGACGTTGCGCCAGCGCGACATACCCGTCGGCGTAGTCCCAGCCCAGCGCCTTGACCATGTCGCGGAAATAGTCGCTGCCGCAGATGTCCACCGCCACCGCAGTGGTGGCCGGTGCGGTATCGCGGTGCGACAGCCAGGCATCCAGATCTTCGCCGAAGCGCGCACGATTCGGCAGCCCGGTCGGCCCGTCGCGATAGGTGGTGCTGCGCAGGTTTTCCACCCGCAGCACGGCCAGGTCGCGCAACCCTTGCAGGCGCGTCATTGCCTCCGCATCCAGGCCTTCGCGTGGGCTGGTGCCGATCACGCACAGGGTGCCGATGCGGTGACCGTCCTTCAATTGCAAGGGTGCCCCCGCATAGAAGCGGATGAAGGGCGGGCCCAGCACCAGTGGGTTGTCGCAAAAGCGCGGATCCAGCGTTGCATCCGGTACCACCATCACCTCGTCCGAGCGGATCGCGTGCGCGCAGAACGCCTGGTCGCGGGGGGTTTCCGTTGCCTCCAGGCCCACGCGCGCCTTGAACCACTGGCGATGTTCGTCCACCAGCGACACCAGCGCGATCTCCGCGCCCAGGCTGCTCGCAGCCATCGCGGCAATGGTTTCGAACACCGGGTCCGGTGGCGAATCCAGCAGGCACAGGCCGCGTAAAACGGCCAGACGGGTGGCTTCGTCGGACATGGGAGGCGTTTGGGTATCGGGGGCGGGCTGCGATTGCATGTGGCTCTATCGGCCTCGGCCGTATCCACTTGACGTGGTCGCGCTGGGGTATTCAGCTGCCAGCAGCGCAATCGCATGTTGCAGCGCGAAGTACCGAGCGCGCGTGGGATGGCTGCGGTGCATACGGCAGGTGCGGTTTTCGCGCTGCAACACCGCAGTGCGCAATGTCACGCATCGCGTGCGCGTTGCGCTGTCAGGCTGAGCGCGCTTTCCCCCAAACATCGCACGACGCTTAAACGCACGGAAGTTAACGTTACCAGCGCGCCGGCACGTGGTCTGCGCGCTCGGTCTGCATCCGGCAATTTTTTCGGATCTGTGAACCAGCCGCAGATTGCGCCCGCCCGCCATCGGCACGGTGGGGCGCACGTGGGCCGGGCATGCGATTGCGTGCCGGCGTGCCCGCGCTACCCACTCCTGGAGCCGATCATGAAGATCTTCAATCGTCTGGCGCAGCGCGCAGTGCTGCTGATCGCCGGTCTGGCGCTGGCCTCGGCCGCGCATGCCGGCCTGTCCGTGTCCGGTACGCAGTTGCGAGAGACCAATGGCAACCCCCTGGTCTTGCGCGGCATCAATCTGCCGCATGCCTGGTTTGCCGATCGCACCGACGCGGCGCTGGCGCAGATTGCCGCCACCGGTGCCAACAGCGTGCGCGTGGTGCTCAGCACCGGCCACCGCTGGAACCGCACGCCGGAGGCGGAGGTGGCGCGCATCATCGCGCGCTGCAAGGCCCTGGGCCTGATCGCCGTGCTGGAAGTGCACGACACCACCGGCTACGGCGAAGACGGCGCGGCAGGCACCCTGGCCGATGCCGCCAACTACTGGACCAGCGTGCGCGGCGCGCTGGTGGGGCAGGAGGATTACGTCATCATCAACATCGGCAACGAACCGTTCGGCAACCAGTTGAGTGCCAGCGAATGGGTCAACGGCCATGCGCGTGCGATCGCCACGCTGCGCAACGCCGGCCTCACCCACGCGTTGATGGTGGACGCCCCCAACTGGGGCCAGGACTGGCAGTTCTACATGCGCGACAATGCTGCGGCGTTGCTGGCGCGCGACAGCCGCCGCAATCTGGTCTTCAGCGTGCACATGTACGAAGTGTTCGGCAACGACGCCACGGTGGACAGTTATCTGCGTGCGTTTCGCAGCAATGGGCTGGCGTTAGTGGTCGGCGAATTCGGCGCCGACCATCGCGGCGCGCAGGTCGATGAAGCGGCGATCATGCGCCGCGCGCGCGAGTACAGCGTCGGCTACATGGGCTGGTCGTGGTCGGGCAACGACAGCAGCACACAATCGCTGGACATCGTGCTGGGCTGGGACCCGGCGCGGCTCAGCAACTGGGGACGCGCGCTGATTCAGGGC
Organism: Xanthomonas sp. NCPPB 4467; assembly: GCF_041475665.2. Classification (NCBI taxonomy): domain Bacteria; kingdom Pseudomonadati; phylum Pseudomonadota; class Gammaproteobacteria; order Lysobacterales; family Lysobacteraceae; genus Xanthomonas; species Xanthomonas sp. NCPPB 4467. Next base: position 2,381,582 of record NZ_CM191260.1, read on the forward strand.
CCCGACGGCATCCGTGCGACCTCGCGCAGGGCGAGCATCTTTGCGCCACGGCGGCGCTAAGCGCAACGCACCGGCGCACGCCTGCGCGCAGCCTGGGCGCCCATCAGCGCTCAGCTCAGCGTAACGGTCCCGGGCTGGGCCGCTTGGTCAGCTTGCGCTGCAGCGAGCGCCGATGCATGCCCAGCAAGCGTGCGGCAGCGGAGACGTTGCCGCCGGTTTCGTGCAGCGCCTGCTGAATGTGTTCCCACTGCAGGCGGCTGAGCGGAGTCATCATTTCCTGCGCGGTTTCTTCTTCGTCCGGCTCGGGCAGGTCGTCGTCTTCTTCGCCCAGCGCCCGCATGATGGTGGGGATATTGGCTGGCTTGGGCAGGTAGTCGTCGGCGCCGAGTTTGATCGCCTCCACTGCGGTGGCGATGCTGGCGTAGCCGGTCACCAACAGGATGCGCATGTCGGCGCGAATCTCGCGCAGCGGCTGGATCAGGCTCAGGCCGGAATCGTGGCCGAGCTTGAGATCGACCAGCGCAAAATCCGGCAACGCGCTGCGCGCAATCGACAGCGCGCTTGCCGCATCGGTGGCGGTCAGGGTTTCCACGCCGCGTCGCGCCAGGCTGCGTTGCAAGGTGCGCAGGTACAAGGTGTCGTCGTCGACCAACAGGCCGGTGCGGATCGGAGTGCTTGTCATGCCAAGGCCTCGTGTTCGGAAAGCGGCAGGCGGAAACCGACGCGGGCGCCGCTGCCTTCGGCTGGCAGCATCCACAACTCGCCCTGCAGGCGCTCGACGGTGGCATGCGACAGCGCCAGGCCAACGCCCATGCCGTCGTGCTTGCCGCTGTTGAACAAGGTACCCGGCAACATGGCTTGCGCGGTGTCGAAGCCGGGGCCGTAGTCGCGGACTTCGCCGCTGAGGTGGTCGTGTTCCACCCGTAAGGTCAGATCGATCTGCGGGCGCCCGGCGCGTTCGCCGGCGTCGGCGGCGTTGTTGAGCAGCACCATCAGCAGATGGCTGACGCCGGGCTGCAGCATCAGCCGCATCGGTGCGTCTTCATTGCGGCGTAGCTCGATGGTGGGGCGGACCAGCCGCCATTGCTCCAGCACCTCCTGCACCGCCACTTCGCGGCTCAAGTGGCCATTATCGGCCGGCGCCGCCAGCGCCAGCACGCGCTCGTGGCACTGCACCAGCAGCTCGCGCAAGGTGTCCAGATCTTCGCGCAGCTCGTTCTGATCGCACTGGTCGGCGATGTCGTCCACCAACAGCGTCATCGTGGCCAGCGGCGTGTTGAGTTCGTGCGCCACCGACGCCGCATGCGTTGCCAGCGCCACGATGCCCTCATTACGGGCGAAGCGCTCGCGCAGGGTGGAGATTTCCCGTTCGCGTTCGCGCATCGACAACGCCAGCCGGGTGGCGAAGGCCAGCACCACCACCGTGGACAGCAGGAAGTTGGCCGCCATGCCCCACATATGCAGGCTGAGCGGGTCGAAGCTGCCGTACGGCAACGGCAGGCCGAACGCGGCGCTGACCACATAGCCGGTCACGCACGACGCCGCCACGGCCATCGCCCAGCTCAGCGGCAGGGCCAGCGCGGCCAGCGCGATCAACACCAGGAACAACGAGCCGAACGGGTTGGCGATGCCGCCGCTCCAGCCCACCATCCAGGTCAGCACCGTCACATCGACCAGGATGTGGCCGAACTCGGTGGCCGGGCTCACCGCGCCGCGATGCGCCACGCGCAGCTGCGCATACAGGTTGAAGATCGCCAGCGCAGCGACGCCTGCCCATAGCGGTTGTTGCGGCAGGCGCAAGCCCATCAGGCCGGAGGCGACCAGGATGGTGGCGGCCTGGCCGGCGGTGGCGAGCCAGCGCAGGCTGCACAGGGTCCTTAGGAAGGAAGCGTCGGAGCTGTTCATCTCGGCAATGCTATGCGCTCAGGGACCTGATGGCCTGCGACAAACCGTCGCATCGGCCGGGATGGCGGCCCGCACGACGCTTCAGCTGTGAGCGGACGGCGGACAGGCTAAAATAGCGCCATGTATGACGCCGTGACCCGCCCAACCCCTCCCGCCGACGCCACCGCCTGGCCGCGCCGCATCACCCAGGCCGTCAAGATCGGCAGCGTAATCGTGGGCGGCGGCCATCCGGTGGTCGTCCAGTCGATGACCAACACCGATACCGCCGACATCGCCGGTAGCGTCAAACAGGTGTCCGAACTGTGGCGCGCCGGCTCGGAGATGGTGCGTCTGACCGTCAACAACGCCGAGTCCGCCGCCGCCATCCCGCGCATCGTCGACAAGCTGCGCATGATGGGGATCGAAGTGCCGCTGATCGGCGACTTCCATTACAACGGCCATCAGCTGCTTGCCGCCGAGCCGGCCTGTGCCGAAGCGTTGGCCAAGTACCGCATCAATCCGGGCAACGTCGGGTTCGGCAAGAAAAAGGATCTGCAATTCGCGCAGCTGATCGAATTCGCGATCAAGTACGACAAGCCGGTGCGCATCGGCGCCAACTGGGGCTCGCTGGATCAGTCGCTGGCCGCGCAGCTGATGGACGAAAATTCCAAGCGCGACACGCCGTGGGATGCCAGCCGCGTGTTGCGTGAGGCGCTGATCCGTTCTGCGGTGGATTCGGCCGAGCGTGCGGTGGAGCTGGGCTTGTCGCGCGAGCGCATTATCTTGTCGGCCAAGGTGTCCGGCGTGCAGGAGCTGATCGCGGTGTATCGCGACATGGCCGCGCGCTGCGATTTCGCGCTGCACCTAGGCCTGACCGAGGCCGGCATCGGCAGCAAGGGCATCGTCGCCTCGGCTGCGGCCTTGAGCGTGCTGCTGCAGGAAGGCATCGGCGACACCATCCGCATTTCGTTGACGCCGGAGCCGGGCCAGTCGCGCACCCAGGAAGTGGTGGTGGCGCAGGAGCTGCTGCAGACCACCGGCCAACGCGCGTTCACCCCGATGGTCACCGCGTGCCCGGGCTGCGGCCGTACCACCTCCGAGTTCTTCCAGGAGCTGGCCGGCGTGGTGCAGAACCATGTACGCGCCAAGATGCCGGAGTGGAAGATTTCTAACCCCGGCGCCGAGAACATGACCCTTGCGGTGATGGGCTGCGTGGTCAACGGCCCGGGCGAATCGCGCCACGCCAATATCGGCATCTCGTTGCCGGGCACTGGCGAAGCGCCATCGGCGCCGGTGTTCATCGATGGCGAAAAAAGCGTCACCTTGCGTGGCGAAAACATCGCGTATGAGTTCATCGATCTGATCGATCAGTACGTCGAACGCACCTATGTCCGCCGCGCCGGCTGAATCGCCGGCCGGTTTCAGCGCGTGGTTGCGCAACAATGCATGGCGGATGGCGCTGCTGTTTGCCGGCGTCCTGCTGCCGCTGGGGTTGTTCGTCGACCTGGCCGATGAAGTGCATGAGCTGGAAAACTTCTATTTCGACGAGCCCTTGCTGTGGAGCATGCGCAGCATCGCCACGCCCGGGCTGGATACGTTTTTTGGCGTGATTTCCAAGGTGGGTTATCAATACGGCGTGATCCCGATCGATATCGCGATCGTGCTGGTACTGCTGGTGCTACGGCGCTGGCGCGAGGGCACTTTTGCGGCGCTGGGATTTGCTGGTTCGGCGTTGTTGAACATGGGCGCCAAGCAGTTCTTTCAACGCGATCGGCCCAGCCTGTGGGAGTCGATCGCGCCGGAAAGCACGTTCAGTTTCCCCAGTGGCCACGCGATGGGCTCGATGACGCTTGCCGCAGTGATCGTCGCGCTGGCATGGCGCACGCGCTGGCGTTGGCCGGTCACCATCGCCGCCAGTCTGTTCGCCGCGTTGGTGGGTATTTCGCGCATCTATCTGGGCGTGCATTACCCCTCCGACATCCTCGGCGGTTGGTCGGCTGCACTGGTCTGGGTGGTGGGGCTGTATCTGGTGATGTTCCGCGGCACGCGGCGCCCGCATTGGCGTCGTCCGGTCGTGTCGGGCTAAGCGAGGGTAACCGGGCGACTGCGTAATCGGCAGGCATGTGCGGCTGATGTTCGGTGCGGCATGTGCAGGTTGTATTCGGTTGCTCAGTGCTGGCCGCCCCGGTCAACGATTGCTCGTTCTGTCAGATGCCGTTCTACGCAGAGGGATGTCCGGCACGTTCCCGGCGCCATAGCTGTCGTCCAATCGTCGTGCCGATCACTGCCAGTAACACCATGTAATAGCCTGGTCCCATGGGATGTTGCTTGGCCAGCATCACCACCAGCAGCGGTGTCAGCCCACCGAACACGGCATAGCCCAGGTTGTAGGCGAACGACACGCCGGACAGGCGCACTTCCGGCGGGAACACCTCGACCATGATGCGCGGGATCACCCCAAGCACGCCCAGTGCGGCGCCCAGCAGCGCATACAGCGGAAACACCAGCCGTGGATCGCCGGCCAGGCGGTAGAACACCCATGCCGCAACGCCCAGCGCGACGCTGCCGATCAGCAGCACGCGCCCATTGCCGTAACGGTCGGCCAACGCACCGGCCAGCACCGACCCCGCAGCCTGCAGCACGATCGCCAGGCTATTGGCCTGCAGCGCCACTGCCGCCGGGTAGTGATAGCTGCTCTGCAACAGGCCGGGTGTCATCAACGACACCACCAGTACGCCGCCGGCCACCATCCAGGTCAGTGCCAACGACAGCAGCACGCCAGGCCGATGATCGCGCAGCACCAGCTTGAGCGGGGTTTCGCGCGCCAGCGCACGCATGGCGACCAGTTCTGCGAACACCGGCGTCTCGTGCAGCCAGCGCCGCAGGTAGACCGATACCAGCCCGAATACGCCGCCCGCCAGGAACGGCAGCCGCCAGGCATAGTCGGTGATCTCGGCAGGGCTGAAGTGGCGGTTGAGGGCGCCGGCGCCCAGCGAACCGAGTAACACGCCACCGGCCAGACCGGCGGTCAGGGTGCCGCAGGCGAGTCCGGTGCGGTGCGCGGGGACATGCTCGGCGACGAACACCCAGGCGCTGGGCACTTCACCGCCGATCGCGGCGCCCTGCAACAGGCGCGCGCCCAACAGCAGTAGCGGTGCAGCGATGCCGATCTGCGTATAGGTCGGCAACAGGCCGATGCACAGCGTTGGCAGCGCCATCAGCAGCAGGCTCAGGCCGAACATGCGTTTGCGACCGACCAGGTCGCCGAAGTGCGCCATCACCATGCCGCCGAGCGGACGCACCAGGTAACCGGCGGCAAAGATGCCGAAGGTCTGCAGCTGGCGCATCCAGTCGGGGATGCCGGGAGGGAAGAACAATTCGCCCAGCACCGCGGCAAAAAAGATGAAGATGATGAAATCGTACAGTTCCAGCGCGCCGCCCAACGCAGACAAGGCCAGTGTCTTGTAGTCGCCGCGTTTGAGCTGCGACTTCGGTGCAATGCCGGTGGGTGGATGGGTCTTCACGGCGTGACATCCTGTGGCGGGTGGGGGCGCAGATGCGCCTGAGCAGCGGTGCATGTGCAGGCAGCAATGCTAGCGCGTCAGGAATTGCAGCTTGCACGCTTGCGCTGGATGGCACGTCTGCGGGCTTCGGTAAACGCGTGGTGTCTGCGCCCGGGGTGACGCATCAAGCGCGCAGGCTGGCCAGTGCCGCTGCTTCGGCGTGCAGCACGGCGGTATCGAATAGCGGCCGCGCTGCATCGCCTGCATCCACCAGCAATGAAATCTCGGTACAGCCAAGCACGATCGCCTGCGCGCCTTGCCGGTCGAGTTCGGCCATGACCTGACGAAAATACGTGCGCGACCCGGCATCGATCACGCCCTGGCACAGTTCCTCGTAGATCACCCGATGCAGTTCCGCACGCGCATCGGCAGGCGGTATGACGACCGTCAGGCCGCGCGCTTCCAGACGCCGGCGATAGAACGGCTGCTCCATGGTGAAGCGCGTGCCGAGCAGGCCGACCTGGGTGATGCCCGCCGCGAGCAAGGCATCGGCGGTGGCATCGGCGATGTGCAGCAACGGCAGTGGCGTTGCTGCGGTGATCGCATCGGCGACGCAGTGCATGGTGTTGGTGCACAGCACGATGAAGTCCGCGCCGCCGGCGTGCAGCGCACGCGCGGCCGCCGCCATCTCGCGTCCTGCGCCTTCCCAGTCGCCGGCGTGCTGCAGGCGTTCGATATCGTGGAAGTCGACGCTGTACAGCAACAGTCGGGCCGAATGCAGCCCGCCACGTTCGCGGCGAATGGCCTGATTGATGTGTCGGTAGTAGGGCAGGGTGGACTCCCAGCTCATGCCGCCGATCATCCCGATGGTTTTCACGTGCAGTGTCCTGGCGCAACCGGGTTCGCCGGCATGGTCGCACACGATCTCAGGCGCATGACAGCAGTGACTGAGACGCCGCCGACAACTGCTTAGTGCGCCACAACGCCACTGCCGCAGTCGTGATGTAGGTGAGATGCATAGAGACAGGCGCGCTGCAGTTGCACGCATCGCATCAGTGGTGCTGCATCACTCGCCCGGCTTTGCCCCCTCCACGGGCGCATGCGTGGCAGCGCGACGCGCCAGCACGGTTTCGCGATGGGCGATATACACATTGGCGCCGATGATGATGGCCGCGCCAATCAACGTGTGGCGTTCGATCGCCTCGCCGAACAGCCACCAGCCCAGCAATGCCACCAGCGGCAGCTGCATGAAGCTGATCGGCTGCAGCGCCGAGACTTCGCCCAGCTTGAGCGCACGGGTCCAGAACAACTGCCCCGCAGTGCCGAAGACGCCGGTCGCCACCAGCCATAGCCAGTCGATGCCGTGCGGCCAGGCCCATTGAAACAGTGCCGGAATCAGCGACATCGGCACCCAGAACACATAGGTATAGAACACCACGGTGTCGGAATCGTCGCTGCGCGACAGCTGCTTGATCTGGATCGCGACAACCGCGCTGATGACAGCGGCCAGCAACGCGATCAGCAGCCCGGGCGTGAATGTGGACGAGCCCGGCCGCAGGATCACCAGCACGCCGACAAAGCCTGCCGCCACCGCCAGCCAGCGTCGCATGCGCACCTGCTCGTGCAGCCATATCACCGCCAGCACGGTGACGAACAATGGCGTGGAATAGGACAGCGAAATCGCCTGCGACAACGGCAGGTGGCCGATCGCCCAGAACCCGCACAACATCGACGCCAGGCCGATCAGCGTGCGCGCCAGATACTGCGGCAACTGCCGGGTGCGCGGCAGCGCCTTGCCTGGTCGCAGGATCAACGGCAGCAATGCCATCAAGCCGAACGCGTTACGAAAGAACGCAATCTCGGTGGTGGCGATGTTGCTCGATGCAAACCGGATGGTGATGGCCATCAGGCCGAAGGCGAAGGTACTGGTGAGCATCCACAGCGCGGCACGACGCGAGACCTGCGTTGCAGTCACCAATGCGCTCCGATGATGCGCGGCTCCGGTTCCAGGATCACCGAGTAGCGCTCGCGCACCGATTCGGCGATGCGCCGCGCAAAGTCGAGCAACTGCGCGCCGCTGGCAGTGCCGTAGTTGACCAGCACCAGCGCGTGGTCGGGCGACACGCCGGCATCGCCTTCGCGCTGGCCCTTCCAGCCGCATTGCTCGATCAACCACGCGGCCGACAACTTGCCCTGGCCTGGCTGTTCGCCGGGATACACCGGCATGTCGGCGAAGGTGGCCTGCAGCGCGGCGATCTGTTCGCTGGGCAGCAGCGGGTTCTTGAAGAAGCTGCCGGCATTGCCCAGCACATCGGGGTCGGGCAGCTTGCGTCGACGGATGTTGATCACCGCCTGGGCCACGTCGGCCGCGCCCGCCAGCTCGGCGCCCATGCTGGCCAATTCTTCGCGAATGCCGGCGTAATCCAGGCGTAGCTCATGCAGCAATGGGAGATTGAATTCCACCGCCACAATCAGATAACGCTCGGGCTGCTGCTTGAACACGCTGTCGCGGTAGGCGAATGCACACTCGGGCGCGGTCATCCGCACAAACTGCTGGCCAAGCCGATCGAACGCTTCCACCACGTGGATGAAGTCGCCCGCCTGCGCGCCGTAGGCACCGATGTTCTGGATCGGGCTGGCACCGACGGTACCGGGGATCAATGCCAGATTTTCCAGACCCGACAAGCCTTGCTGCAACGAATACAGCACCAACGCATGCCAGTTCACACCGGCCCCGGCGCGCACGATGGCGTGGTCGGCGTGGTGCGCGATGATGGCGATCTCGCGGTTTTCGAAACACAGCACGCACCCTTGCGGGTCGCCGGCCAACAGCACATTGCTGCCGCTGCCAAGCACCAGCAATGGAAGCTCGGCAACCTCCGGCGCGGCCAGCGCCTGCGGCAACGCCTCGGGCGTGTGGATGCTCAGCAACCAGCGCGCCGTTGCCTCGACATGAAACGTATTGAGCGCGCGCAGCGGCGCGTGCGCGCTCAAGCTCCAGCCGGTCTGCACTGCATCGCTCATAGCGGCGAGACCGCGCCACCGCTGGGCGCTTCGCGGCGACGACGGATGGCATCGACGCACTCGCCAATCAGCGGCGGACCGCGATACACCAGGCCGCTATAGCACTGCACCAAGCTCGCGCCGGCCGCCATCTTTGCCACCGCATCGGCGCCGGAATTGATGCCACCCACGCCGATCAATGGAATCGACTCGGGCAGGCGCGCGCGCAGGCGCCGCAATACCAGCGTGGATTGCCCCAGCAACGGCGCGCCCGACAAGCCGCCGGCCTCGCCAGCCAGCGGATGATTGGCAATCAAGGTGCGCGTCACCGTGGTGTTGGTGGCGATCACGCCATCCACTGCCAGGTCGGCCAACACGCGCGCGGCGGCATCGATGTCGCGGTCGTTCAGATCCGGCGCCACCTTCACCAGCATCGGCACGCGCTTGCCATGTTGCGCGGCCAACGCTTCCTGAGTTTCGCGCAGATCGGCGATCAGCCGACGCAGCGCTTGTTCTTCCTGCAGTTCGCGCAAGCCGGCGGTATTGGGCGAGGAAATGTTGACGGTGATGTAGTCGGCCAGCGGATACACGCGCTCCATGCAGTAGCGGTAATCGCTGGTCGCTTCTTCGTTGGGCGTGTCCTTGTTCTTGCCGATGTTGATGCCGAGCAGCCCGCCACGTCGGCGTGCGCGCTGCACATTGGCCACCAGCGCATCCACGCCCAGATTGTTGAAGCCCATGCGGTTGATCACCGCCTGGTATTCCGGCAACCGGAACATGCGCGGCTTGGGATTGCCTTCCTGTGGCCGCGGGGTCACCGTGCCGATCTCGATAAAGCCGAAGCCCAGCGCCAGCAGCGCGTCGATGTGTTCGCCGTTCTTGTCCAGGCCGGCACCAAGGCCGACCGGGTTGGGAAACATCAGGCCGAATGCCGGCGTCGGCAGCGGGACCGGGCGCTTGGCCAGCAGCGACGTGGTGCCGGTGCGGTAGGCGGTGTCGATGGAGCGCAATGCCAGCGCATGCGCGCGCTCGGCATCGAGGGTGAACAGCAGGGGGCGGGCAAGCGAATACATGGGGTCAGTTCAATGTCCCTGCGAACACGCGGGTCTGGTATTGGAAGTCGATCTGCCCGTCCTGTGCGTGCGCGTCGAACAGCGTGCGCAGCGCGGCGAGCATCGGTGCATGGCGTGGGTCGTGTGCGAGCGGCGCATATGAAGACGACAACAGGCGGCCGCGCAGTGCGTCGAAATCCAGTCGCTGCACATTGGGAAAGCGCGCCATCGCACGGAACCCATCGCCGAACCACGCCTGCATGGTCGCATCGTCCTGGTAGCGTTCTGCCACTGCCGAGTAGTCGGTGCCGTAGTCCAGCAACAGCTGCTCGTAGCCGCGCAAGAAGGCGGTGGTATCCAGCTCGCGCGAGTTCCAGTAGATCACCGCCAGCCCGTCGGGCCGCAACACGCGCGCCCATTCGGCACGGATGGCCTGGGTGTCGAACCAGTGGAAGGCCTGCGCGGCAGACACCAGACCCATGCTGGCATCGGCCAGCCCGGTGGCTTCGGCTGTGCCATCGATGGCCTGAAACTTGGGGAAACCCGCCAGCCATTGCTGCGCGGCCTCACGCATGGCCGGATTCGGCTCCACTCCCGTGACCGCATAGCCGGCTTCCAGAAATAGCCGGCTGGAAATGCCGGTGCCGGCGCCGATATCGGCTACCGCGGTCGCCGGGGTGATGCCAAGTTCGTCATGCAGCCAGCGCAGCAACTGCGGCGGATAACTGGGCCGGTAGCGCACATAGGCCGCCACGCGGTCGTTGAAACGCTGGGCCGAGGAGGGCGCGGCCATGCTCAACTGTTTGCGGCCGCAAGCCAGGCCAGGCCGCCGAAGAACAGCACGAAGATCGCAATGCCGATCACCCACATGGCCGCTGCCAGCCAGCCGAGGATCAGCCCGCCGATCGCCAAGCCGTCGCCTTCCAGCCCCTGCGGGTTGCGGCGGATTTCTGCGCGCGCCAGGTGGCCGGTGATGATGGCGCACACGCTGCCAAGGACCGGGATCAGCGTCCAGCCGAGAATGCCTGCGACCAGGCTGACGATCGCCATGGCACTGGTCTGTCGAACGACAACGTTCATCATGAACTCCTAGAGATTGACGGCAGCAGAGGGCTGGCGTGGCCCGATTATCCCAGAGCGGCCGCCCGAATGGCGTGCCGTCTGCGGCGGAAACGCGATCGCCGGGCCATCGGCTGCCGGGGCGGGTGGCCTGAACTGTCTGATTGCGTGGGGCAGGGAGGCGTTATCAATGCGCTCACGGTCCCGGCCGAGACGTCATCGGCGCTTGGCGAACCGCTGCGGGGTGGCGCGTGCCGTTCTCTCTATCGCGATTGCGGGCCGCCCGTAGCAGGGTGACCATGCGACACCTGCAGCGCGCCGGCAATGGCTGGGCGCGCTGCGATGTGATCGATTACAGATCGAACTTGATGCCCTGCGCCAGCGGCAGCGAGTCGGAGTAATTGATGGTGTTGGTCTGACGCCGCATGTAGACCTTCCACGCATCCGAGCCGGACTCGCGACCGCCGCCGGTTTCCTTTTCGCCACCGAACGCGCCGCCGATCTCCGCACCGGAGGTGCCGATGTTGACGTTGGCAATGCCGCAATCGCTGCCCGCAGCGGACAGGAACTTCTCGGCCGCTTTCAGGTCCTGGGTAAAGATCGACGACGACAGGCCCTGCGGCACGCCGTTCTGCAGGTCGATCGCCTCATCCAGCGTGCTGTACTTCATCACGTACAGGATGGGGGCGAAGGTCTCGTGCTGCACCACCGCGTCGCTGTTCTGCAGCCCGGTGACAATGGCCGGCAGCACGAAGTTGCCCGGGCGATCGATCGCGGTGCCGCCTACTTCCACCGTGCCGCCGGCCGCCTTGGCCTTGGCGATCGAGGCCAGGAACTGCTCCACCGCGCCGCGGCTGTTGAGCGGGCCCACCAGGTTTGCCGGGTCGGTAGGGTCGCCGATCTTGCTGTCGAGCTGCTTGTACGCCTTGACCAGCGTGGCCAGCACGTTGTCATAGATGGAGTCATGCACGATCAGGCGGCGCGTGGTGGTGCAGCGCTGCCCGGCGGTGCCGACCGCGCCGAATACGATGCCGGGGATGGCCAGCTTCAGGTCGGCGGTCTCGTCCAGGATGATGGCGTTGTTGCCGCCCAGCTCCAGCAGGCAACGGCCCAGGCGGTGCGCAACCTTCTCTGCCACCACTCGACCGATCTGGGTCGAGCCGGTGAAGCTGATCAGCGGGATGCGGGTGTCTTCGACCAGCTTCTCAGACAAGGAAGTGCCGGCATCGTTGATCAGGAAGAAGATGTCCGGAAAGCCGGCATCCTTCAGCGCTGCATTGCAGATCTTCATCGTGGCGATCGCGGTCAGCGGGGTCTTGTTGGACGGCTTCCAGATGCAGATATCGCCGCAAATCGCCGCCAAAAACGCATTCCACGCCCACACCGCCACCGGGAAGTTGAACGCGCTGATGATGCCCACCAGCCCCAGCGGCTGGTACTGCTCATACATGCGGTGACCGGGACGCTCCGAATGCATGGTGTAGCCGTAGAGCATGCGGCTCTGGCCCACGGCAAAGTCGGCGATGTCGATCATCTCCTGCACTTCGCCATCGCCTTCGGGCTTGCTCTTGCCCATTTCCAAAGCCACCAGCGAACCGAGCGCATCCTTGTGCTTGCGCAGCGCCTCGCCACACAACCGCACCGCCTCACCGCGACGCGGCGCCGGCGTGGTGCGCCATACCTTGAAGGCGGCCTGCGCGCGCGCCACGATCAGTTCGTAGTCGTCCGGCGTGGTCGCCTGCACATCGGCGATGACCGCATTGGTGGTCGGATTGAGCGGCTGCAGCACGCCGGCGCCGGTGGCCTGCGACCAGGTCGCCTCGCCGAGGTAAGTGCCGGAATTGGACGCAGCGAGGTCGAGCGCCTTGAGCAGGTCAGCGGACATGGAATCTCCTGGAAACAGTGGCGGTCGCGCGGCAGCCAGGGCCGGTAGCGACACGGGTAGCCGCCGATTTTAGCAGGCTCCACCCACCCCCGGCCGGCTTGGCAAGCTGGCTGAACATGCGACAATGCCGCCCTTGGCCCCGTAGCTCAGCTGGATAGAGCGTCCCCCTCCTAAGGGGAAGGTCGCCCGTTCGAATCGGGCCGGGGTCACCATTGGCGGTAACCCAGCGACGCAATTGTCCATGCGTTTTCCGCGGGCCTGGAAGGTTTAGTTGCCACCATTCGATCAAATTGATCTATCTGCTTGGTGCTTGGAATGCCAACGCAGCTGAGTCTGTTATCCAGTGGCCAAGTCACCAACAGCAACGCTCCTCGAAACCTCCTCGGCGCTAGATTGAGTACCTACGCGGCACTTGGAGGACCAGATGCGGCATCGATGTACTGATCAACGCGGTGGCACTCCGACGTCCAATACCCTTGGGCTAGGGAATTTGACTCTAAACTGAGGCGCTACTCAAAATCGCGGAGGGGGGGGCGAAAATTTAGATCAGAATCGAATTGGTCACGCCCTGGCAAATACATGCAACATTCATGTGTTATCTAAGCGTGCAGGTGGAAGGTGTTTGAGCCGTAGTTTTTAAGCTTGACGCGAATTAAGTATGCCTCTGGGCTTCAGTGGAAAGAGTCAAATTTTTGTTTTTACCCATCATCGTGGTAATGAAATTTTAATTTAATTAAATCTTTAATCACAGGGAGTGTGGTGTGAATATTGTGGCGGGTACATTAGGTCGGTGTTTCAATTTTTGCTTGTCTGTCGGATTGCTGTCTACTCTTTCAATAGATGCAAATGCGGCGACTTACTACGGGCCTCCGTACACACTTAACACCATCTACGGTAATCCAAAATTTGAATCGGCAGGCGCCGGTGTGGATTGGATTATTGGTCAGATGACAAAGGGTTGTATAACAAAGCCCCAAGGATGTTCGTCCTGGCCGGTGGTTAGGTACAATGCGACCACGTCGGGAGCAATTGTCATGTGGCCGAATGATGTATCTGGCTATTTTGTTACTCCAACGACCTATTCTGTCGGTTCGCCGAGAAAGAATCTTGGCAGCTGTAACATGTCCTGTAGTGGAGGGCTGGGCACCGGAAGGGACGGGACCGGGCCGCGCGGAAGCCGCGATAGCGCAGCTGACGCAAATAAACCTGGATCTGTATTTGAAGGTGACCCTATCAATACGGCGACAGGGAATTTTTATCGTCAAGATACAGACTACGACAATCCAAGTGGTCTTGTATTTCGGAGGTTTTACAATAGCTCGTTGTCGGTGACCTCTACCTCAATGGGGAAGCAATGGCGCCATTTCTTTGATCGTAGTCTGGAAATCCAACGTTCTACGACCGCAATCACTGACACTCAGGCGATCAATGCCCATCGCCCAGATGGAAGCTCGGTAACGTTCAACTTGACTAATGGCGTCTGGAAGGCTAGCGCCGATTACTCGGAAACGATTGTCGAACGACCAGATGGTGCGGGTTTTGCACTGGCGATCTCAGCAACCCAGCAGACAGAGATTTATGATGCAAAGGGACTTTTGCAGGAGGTCTACGATAAGTCAGGCCAGAGGATCTATCTGCTGACCTACAGCCTCCCCGATGCCACGGGTGTTGGTGGTCGAGTTCTTTTGAGCGCCGCTGATAGAAGCGGACGGAAGATGAACTTTGACTACGATAGTGAATCGAGGTTGGCTGGGATAACGCTTCCTGATAAAGGGAGGGTTGTTTTTTCATACGATGTAAATGGCTATCTGGCATCAGTGAAGTACCCAGACGGAAAGTCGGTCGGCTATCTTTATAATGAGAGTAATTTTACTGGGGGTAATTCGCTTCCTGGCGTGATGACAGGCGTAACTGATGAAAAAGGTGCTCGTTACGAGACGGTCACATATCAATCAGGTAGAAAAGCGACATCGGCATCATTCGCTGGCGGGGTTGAAACTACGAAGATCGACTACGATGCGTATTCTACAAATGGGATTGTTAATTCATCCGTGATTGGTCCATTAGGAGTGCGTAGTTATCTTAAGTTCGTTGATGCCGCGACCGGTGCGATACGTTTTGCAAGTTCTGGTTTGCCTTGCGGCACACAGTGCAACCAGCCATATAAGTCCATAACCTACGATGCAAATGGTTATGTCGCGTCAAAAACAGACTTCCAGGGTAATAAAACGCAGACTAGTTTCGACACGAATGGTCTACTTCAGCAACAGATTGATGCAGTAGGCTCCACACAGCAGAGAACGATCAACACGATTTGGAACGCAGGAATCCGTGAGCCCCTTGAGCGCACAGTTCTCGACGCTGGTAATGTCGTCAAGTCGAAGTCGAAGTGGGCCTACAATGCTGTTGGCCTGCAAACGGCCCGTTGCGAGATAAACATGGCCGTGGCGGCTGCTGCTTCCTACGACTGTGGGAGTGCCACGAATGCACCAGCAGGCGTTCGTCAGTGGCGCACGAGCTATTGTGAAAAGGTGGACGCAGTCAACTGTCCGCAATTGGGCTTGATTCTTTCATTGGACGGTCCACTTACGGATGTGAACGATGTTACGACGTACCGCTACTTTACCTCCACTGATGAATCTGGGTGTGGTACGGCAGGTGGCCAGTGCCATCTTGCTGGCGATCTCTTTCAGGCTACAAATGCTATAGGGCAGGTCACCACATACGCGTCATATGACGCCAATGGCAAACCTGCACGAGTCGTCGACTCGAATGGGATGGCGACTGATATCAGTTACGCGCCTCGCGGATGGCTGACTTCCAAAATTGTCAGATCAGCTCCCGGTGGCGCTGCTTCTACGCAGGATCGCGTAACGACGATCAAGTATGACGAGACAGGAAATGTAAAGCAGGTGATAGAGCCGGATGGCAACGCGGTGACTTACGGCTATGATCCGGCACACCGTCTGACCGATATCACCGACGACGCAGGTAATAACGTTCATTACGTCCTTGATGCGGCCGGGAATCGTCTGACGGAAGACGTCAAAGATGTATCCGGCAATGTCAAGAAAACTCTAACGCGCGTTTACAATAAGCTCGGGCAATTGGAGACGCAGGCAGATGCGTCTGCTAATCCGACTGATTTTGCCTACGACCTCAACGGTGATTTGACATTGGTGACCGATGCGCTGGGTCGCAAGACGCAGCTGGATCCCGATCCGCTGCGTCGCGTCGCGCGCACGCTTCAGGATGTTGGCGGTCTTGCGGTAGAAACGACACAGCAGCTGGATGCCCTGGACCGCGTCACTGCCGTAATCGATCCAAAGGGTCTGACTACGCGTTACGAGTACAACAGCCTCGGGGATCTTGGCAAGCTCACTAGTCCTGACACTGGCGCAACAACCTATGGCTACGACGCTGCCGGCAACCGCACACTTGAAGCGACAGCTCGTGGGGTCAAGATCAGTTCGAGTTATGACGCGTTGGGACGACTGACCAAGCTGAGCTATCCAGCCAGCACTTTCAATGTCATTTATACCTATGACTCCGTGCCAGCTAGCTGCCAGGCAGGAGAGACATTCGCGACCGGCCGCTTGGCGTCCATCAAGGACAGTAGCGGGGCGACGGAGTACTGCTACAACAGCTTCGGCGATCTGGTGCGTAAGCAGCAGACGACCAACGGCAAAGTCTTGGTGTTGCGCTATGGCTACACCACGGCTGGTCGTCTGGCGAGTGTGATCTACCCGGATGGAGCCAAGGTCGACTACGTTCGCAATGGACTCGGCCAGGCCATCGAGGTGGGTTATACCCCGGCGACGGGCGTACGCCAGATCCTTTTGAAAAACGCCAGCTATCTTCCGCTCGGTCCGGTTGCAGGCTGGACCTACGGCAATGGTCGTGTACTCACGCGTGCTTATGATCAGGACTACCGGCCAAAGGCGATTCAAGACATAAGTGCGGGGGGATTGGATGTTGGCTTCGGCTTCGATCCTGTGGGCAATCTCTCTAAGCTGACCCCCGCAGGCAGCACGGTTGCGGATGTCACGCTTGGCTACGACTCGCTTGGACGTTTGACCGAGTTCAAGGATGGAGTGACCGGCACAGTGCTGGATGGCTACAGCTACGACAAGACCGGCAACCGGCAGAGCAGTAAGTCGGCCGCCGGCGAGGTCGCTTACACCTATGAAGCGAACAGCCATCGGCTAACGAAAGTGGGTGCAATACCACGTGTCTACAACGCCGTAGGCGATACAACCTCGATCAACGGAACCGAGCGCGAATTCGTTTACGACGTGACCGGCCGCATGAGTCAGGTCAAGCGCAATGGCACTGTGGCCCGCGAGTACCGTTACAACGGCAAGGGCGAGCAGGTCCGTCGCTTCCTCGGTGCTGCAAATACTTACACGCTCTATGATGAGTCCGGCCGCTGGATGGGTGACTACGACAACGCGGGCAATTCGCTGCAGCAAGCGATCTGGCTAGACGACATGCCGGTGGGCGTCACCGGTGCGGATGCCAAGTTGGCCTACATCGAGCCTGACCACTTGGGTAGCCCGCGCGTGGTGGTTGATCCAGGGCGTAATGTGGCTGTGTGGACTTGGAACTTAAAGGGTGAGGCGTTTGGGAGTACGGCGCCGAATCAGGATCCCGATGGTGACGGTAAAGCGTTTATATTGGATATGCGTTTTCCGGGTCAGCGGTTCGATACAGCTAGCGGATTCAATCAGAACTATTTCCGGGACTACGACGCTGCAACTGGTCGTTACTCGAAGAGTGATCCTGTGGGATTAGGGGGTGGGGTAAACACCTATTCTTATGTAAGAGGTAATCCTTTATTTGCTAGTGATTTGCTGGGTCTCGATACTGCGTTGATATTGTCAGGAGGAACAGCTGATAATCCGTTCGGCCACTTGGCGACCGCAATAGAAGGGCAGGGTGTTTATAGTCGTGGCACTAAACATGATTTTGGATCAAGTTTTGATGAATACTTAAATGATCAAATTAGTGATCGTTTTGTGGAGGTGATCGTTCTCAAGACTGATGTTAAGCAAGAGCGGGCGATCATTGAGGCGATAAGGGCTGATTCAAAAAATCCTTATCATGTTCTTTCAAGTAACTGCGCCACCACTGTCGGTGTAGGCCTTGCAGCTGCTGGGATTGAGAATAATGGCTCGATTCTGCCTGGAGGTGCATTTATGAATTTCCTCGGAAGTGACTTGAAAGTTGGTTATTATCATATTCCTAAGGGTGGCGTTGTTCCATCTGGCCTGAAGTTCTTGAATCCTGGAAAATAGAATGAAGGATATATTTAGGATTGTAAATTTTTCATTGATTTTTATGTTGTTACAAAACCTACTGGGTTGTTCCCTTAGGGATAAGGAAGTATATGGTCAGCTGCAAGCGTTGGATGCAAGGTTTAGGGGCGATAGAGCCGCGATTATTGTATCTGAACTTGATGGGGTAAAGGCTGTGCGCTTCCGGGATCGCGATAAGCGTGTATGGTGGGCTTTGAATAAATTGGATGAAAGGGAGGGGGTTTATACATATCCCGTTAATGGGTTGAGGCCGAAATGTGATTTCCTCAAGGAAATAAATAGAATAGATGGCGTCGAGTCCCAGGTGCGGTCAAAATTCATGGCCAGTTGTAGATAGTTGGTTACCAACCCGTGCCCATGCTGGAGTTTGAAGCGCGAAAAATTTGTCACACTGGGCTGAGATCCACTGATACGCCAAGGGTTTCCTAGACATCTCAAGGCCATGGAAGTGTCGCCACGCACAGCCTGTACGCCTGGCTGCGCAAGTTCGGCAAGCCTGGCGTGGTGCATTGCGCCGAGGTGGACCAGAGCGCCGAGGTCCGGCGGCTGAAGGCAGAGTTGCGTCGAGTGACCGAGGAGCGCGACATCCTAAAAAAGCCGCCGCGTACTTTGCCAAGGGGTAAAGGCAAAGTACGCGTTCATGCAGGCCCATCGCAGCGAATTCAGGCTGTGCGCGATGTGTCGGGTATTGCGCGTCAACCGGGCGGGTTACTACGCCTGGTGACGCTCGCCCGACAGTGAGCGCGCCAAGGAAGATGAGCGCTTGCTGGGACTGATCAAGCACCACTGGTTGGCCAGCGGCAGCATCTATGGGCATCGCAAGATTGCGCAGGATCTGCGCGATCTGTGGGAACGTTGCAGTCGCCATCGGGTGCATCGGCTGATGCGCACCGAGGGACTGCGTGCCCAGGTGGGCGATGGTCGCAAACCGCGCTTCCATGGAGGGATGCAGTGCAAGGCGGCTGCCAACCTGCTTGACCGACAGTTCGACGTGACCGCGCCGGACACGGCCTGGGCGAGCGATTTCACCTTCATCCGCACGCATGAAGGCTGGATGTACCTGGCGGTTGTGATCGATCTGTTTTCCAGGCAGGTCGTCGGCTGGGCAATGCGCGATCGGGCCGGTACCGAGTTGGTCGTGCAGGCCTTGTTGTCTGCGGTCTGGCGGCGCAAACCCAACGCTGGTTGCCTGGTTCACTCGGACCAAGGGTCGGTCGACGTCCCCCCGCCCTGAGTAGCGATCGGGTTTAGAGTCCGGGGTTGATGATATCGGTGTTTGCCAGATGTTGGGCATAAGCGGACGGCGTCATGCCGCCAATTGCTTTCTTGGGTCGGTCCTCGTTGTATTCGCGTTGCCAGCGTTCGATCTCGGTGCGCGCGTGCAGCAGTGTTGGGAACCAGTGTTCGTTGAGGCATTCGTCGCGTAGCCGGCCGTTGAAGGATTCGACGTAGGCGTTCTGGTTTGGTTTGCCTGGCTGGATGAGCCGCAACTGCACGCCACGGGCATGCGCCCAGACGACCATGGCCTTACCGCAAAACTCCTTGCCGTTGTCGGTGCGGATCACCTGCGGCAGGCCGCGACTCTCTGCCAACCGATCCAGCACGCGTGCAACACCGTGCCCGGAGATCGCGCGCTCCACCTCGATGGCGACTGCTTCGTGCGTTGCGTCGTCCACGATCACCAGACACTTGATCGCCCGGCCTTCGGCGGAGCGGTCGAACACGAAGTCCATCGACCACACCTGGTTGGCCTGCGCTGGCCGCAGCAGCGGCTGACGCTCGCCAACCGGTACCTTCTTGCGCTTGCGGCGCCGGACTTGTAGCTGCTGCTCGCGATACAACCGCTCCACGCGCTTGTAGTTCACCAGGCGTCCTTCCTGTCGTAGTTTGAGATAGATCATTCCTACGCCGTAGCGACGATGGCGATGCGCGAACGCACCGATGCGTTCGCGCAGTTCGACGTTGCGATCTTCGCGCGGGCGATAACGCAGTGCACTGGCGCTCATGCCGATCACTGCCAACGCATGACGCTCGCTGGCACCACGCTCGATCCACTCGCGCACCAGCGTACGACGTGCCGGTGCGCTCACCACTTTTTTCGCAACGCATCCTTGATCAGGTCGTTCTCGAACAACTGCTCGGCCAGCAACTTCTTCAGTCGCGTGTTCTCGGCCTCAAGGTCCTTGAGCCGCTTGGCATCGGGCACGCTCATCCCGCCGAACTTGCTGCGCCACAGGTAGTACGAGGCCTCACTGAAGCCATGCCGCCGGCAAAGGTCCTTGATGGCCATGCCCGCTTCAGCCTCGCGCAGGAAGCCGATGATCTGCTCTTCGGAAAAACGCTTCTTCACGTCCAATCTCCTCGGGATAGGGAATTGGACTCCAAACTGAGGCGCTACTCAAAATTGGGGGGACGTCGCACCACCCGCACCCCCACCGGCCGTGCGGACTTATCCATCGATACCGACGAGATGCGGGTGTGGCGGAGCAGGGTGCCGAGTTGTTCGGTGGCGCCCAGGCGTTGGTCCACTTCCAGTTCGGCCACTGTGCGGGGGCGTTTGCGCTTGTCGGCCTTGGCGAAGCGTAGGCGGTTGTATTCGGCCCAGCCGACCGTGGTGATGGCGGCCATCAGGGCGATAACCGGCAGGGCGCCAAGGGCGAACGGGTCGATAGCGTTGTGCTGTAGGTAGAGCTCGGTGTACGCGCTGCGCAGGCCGAAGAACCAGGCGATCAGCGTGGCCAGCGGTGCCCAGAGATAGAAATAGACCATCCAGGCGCCGGCGGTGGCGGCGCCGTA
This sequence comes from Xanthomonas sp. NCPPB 4467, assembly GCF_041475665.2. NCBI lineage: Bacteria > Pseudomonadati > Pseudomonadota > Gammaproteobacteria > Lysobacterales > Lysobacteraceae > Xanthomonas > Xanthomonas sp. NCPPB 4467. The sequence goes on from NZ_CM191260.1 coordinate 2,402,082, forward strand.
GGCGAGACGGCGCGAGCGGCCGAGGCGTTGCGGCAGGTTGATGATGGGCGGGGTCATTGGATTCCTCGGTCGGGGCTCTTCCATCGCGCGCGTTTATTGCGGCGTGCGATGAGGGCGCGGGGGAAGGCGATGACGGCAGTGAGCATGCCGATCATCCAGAAGGCGGCGGGGTACCAGATCACCCAGAAAAACTGGCGTGCCAGGCCTTTTTCGTAGCGACGTTCGATGATCAGGCTGGTGCCGAACTGCAGCAGGCAGACCACTGCCAGCACCAGGCCATGCCAACGCGGCAGGATGGTGTCGACATACAACGCAGGCGGCATCGCGATGAACTTGCCGAGCACCCACAGCACGATGATGAACAACATCACGTAGGCCCAGATCAGGCTCAGCGTGTATTCCAGCAGCACTGCCCACATGCGTCGGCTGCGCCAGGCCAGTGCGCGGCGGCCATGGCTCAGTAAGACCTCCACGCCACCGCGCGCCCAGCGCAGGCGCTGCATCCACAGGCCGCCAAAGGTTTCGGGCATCAGGATCCAGCACAGCGCGTTGGGCTCGTAACGGATATCCCAGCCATCGAGCTGCAGGCGCCAGGAGATGTCGATGTCTTCGGTGACCATGTTGTCGGACCAAAAGCCGACGTGGTGCAGGGCTGAGCGACGAAACGCGCAGATCACACCGGACACGGTGAACAGGCGGCCGTACACGCGTTGGGCGCGCTTGATCAGGCCCACGATTGCGGAGAACTCGCCGACCTGCATACGGCCCATCAGCGTGGTGCGATTGCGCACGCGCGGGTTGCCGGTAACGCCGCCGACGCGCGGTCCGGAAATCAGGTGACCCACCATCCAACGGGTTGCGTTGGGGTCGAGGATCGCATCGGCATCCACGCACACAAGATAATCGGACCGCGCCGCAAGCGTGCCGACCCGCAAGGCGTTGGCCTTGCCGTGATTTTGCTCAAGATGCACCACGCGCAGACGCGGGTATTGATGCGTGAGGTCGTCGAGGACTTCGGCTGTGCGATCGGTGCTGCCGTCGTTGATGGCAATGATCTCGAAGTCCGCATAGTGCTGCGCACTCATCGCTGCGATGGTTTCGGCGACGTGCTTGGCCTCGTTGTAGCAAGGCATCAGCAGCGACACGAACGGCTCGCTGGCCATCGGCGACGGCTTGGACGGCCCTGGTGTGCCGCGTTCGCGCCGCAGGTAGTAGTAGATACCGCCGATCATCCAGAAAAACGCCATGATGATCGGGTAGTAAAACGCGAAGTTGAACAGGGCGGCCAGTAAGAGGCTGGTCGTCATCGGTCATCGCTCGATATAGGGGAATTGGCGGGCCGAGATGGCTTCGCGCGCTTCGGGCAGGGACGGATGGCCGCCAATGAAATCGTCGGGGTAATACGCCAGATGACGCACTCCGGCCGCCAGCAGCAACTTGGAATGTGCCAGTAGCACGCCCTCAGGTAGCGGCTTGCCGGTGCGCCAGTCCACGGTCTGCAGTTCGAAGATGGTCTTGTCGAAACCATGTGGCTGCTGACCGACGCGCGTGGCCAGTTGCGTGAGCCACTGCTGCGGGTCGTCGGCCTTTTCCATGTAGGGCATTGCCATCAACGCGGTGTAGTCGTAGGCGGCAGAAAAGGCGTCCAGACGCTGCGCAAACCACGCTTCGCTGTGCGGCTCCAGCACCGGCTGCGCGAACAGATTGCGCACCGTGACCAGCTTGGGCCGCCAGCGCTCTGCAGCGACCTTGAGCTGCTGGGTGAAGCCGATCAGCGCCTGCGTGCGCCTGGCCGGATCGCCGCCGCCGTAGGCCGGCACGTCGTCGTCGCGCAGGTAGGCATCGTCATGGAACAGCAGGCCTTCGAAGTAGGCATTCGCGGCAAGGTCTTCGTAAACGTCGGCGACCAATTGGCGGGTGCGCGGGTTGCCCGGGTCCAGACGCGGCACATCCTTCGGGTCGTTCGCATGGATCTGCAGTGCGGCCTGTTGCTGCGCGTCGGGCAGATGAAAGCCGAGCACCGGCAACCAGGCGAATACGCGCACGCCGGCGCGGGTGCGCAGCTGCCATGCCACGCGTCCGAACAGGTCGGCGCGCATCGGCAGATGCCGGTTGGGGAAATACAGCGCATCGGCCGCGCCATCGCCATCCGGGTCGGCAAAGGCCTGCAGGAAGACGTGGCTGGGTCCGATGTCCTTGACGCGCTGAACCAGGATGTCGAGGTTGCGCGCCAGCTGTGCCGGGTCCGGGTCGTAGACGTAATCCAGGTCGATCTGGATGGCGCGCAGTCCATCGCGCGACAGATCGCGGCGCAGTTCGCCGGCCAGGTCGCGCACGTCGGGGTTGTTGAACAACAACAAGCGCCCGAGGCTGGCCAGCGATTGCCCATCCACACGGTCGCGGCCTTGCTGGCCGATATCGGCTTCGTGCGAGCGGCCTTCCAGATCGAAACTGAGCGTCATGCCCAGTTGCGCGGCAATGGCGTTGCTGGCGCGGTTGTAGGCGGCATACGGCCACACCATCGTGCGCGGCGGCTTGCCCAGATGCGCCACGATGGCATCGCGGCTATGCCGCAGATCGGTTTCGATGCGCTGGCGATAGTCGGCTTCGTTTTCGTAGCCGCTGCTCGCATCCCACAGCCGGGTGACTGCCGCAGGGGTCTGGTTACCGAACGGATTGCCGGCAATACCTTTATGCAGGTCGTCGCTATGCGAGCCGATCTCGACCAGGCCGCTGTCCTGCATCTGCCGCAATTGCGCCCAGGTGACGAAGTCGTCGCGGGTGAAATCGCGCGTGCCGTAGGGCACCACCTTGCCTGCAGGCAGTTCGACCCAGCTGGTGACCGGCGCGACCAGCGCGGGGTAGCCGTAGGCCTGTAAGAGCGGAAATACCCGCGTATAGACGCTGCGCAAGCCGTCATCGAAGGTGAGCAACACCGGCCGCGAGGGCATGGCACCCCGTCCTGCGCGCGCATCCAGCACCTGCTGCACGCTCACCGGGTGATACGCGTGCGAGCGCAGCCAATCCAGATGCGCGGCGAAGTTGCTGGTGGACACTGCGTAGCGATCCGGGTCGCCTTTGGCGGCGACGTCGTCGCGAATATCGTGGTAGCTGAGCACCAGCAGACCCGCATGCGCCGACGACGCGAAGGTCATCAGCAGCAGTGCGAGCAGCAACAGCGGCAGGCGGATCAAGGCGTACCTCCCCATCGGAAATCCAGGTCCAATCCAAGTTGGTGTTCGCGCCGGCCGTCGTAGACCGGGCGCGACCAGCTCACGCCATACGTCAACGCGCTGCCATCGCCCAGCGACCACAGATGCCGATAGACCAGCGCGGGCACCCATTGGCTGCCAAAGCCGGATTGATAGGTCGGGCCGGCGGTGACTTCCAGACGCTGCCGAAACGCGTAGTCGTAACGCCGCCAGCCAATCTGTTCGATCCGCACACCCGCAGCCACGCCTGCGCTGCGGCGTGGGTTGAAGTAATCGACCACGCGGTCGTCTTCGGCACGCCCGGCAGATGCGGAAAGCAGCCCGTCGACCAGCACATGCGGGCGTGCCCACAGGCGTTGACTGCCGGACAGATCGAGCTGGTTGCGCCGATTGCCATCGCTGTAACGCAGCTGGCGTGCCTGCAGGTCCCAGCGCGTTTCATCGTTGGGTGTCCAGCGCAGCGTCGCGCCGATGCTGTCGCCGGTGATGCCCAACCGACGCGCCTGCAACGAGGCCTCCGGATCGCGCGTGCGCCAGGCGACGCTGCCGTACCACGCATCGGAGAATCGCCAACCCGCATCCAGTGCCCAGGCGGTGCCATCGCGATCGAAATCATCGAGCGCGCGGCCACCGTAGGCGCTCAGATCCAGCCGGTCGTAGCGGTAGTGCGTGCCCAGCCAGAAGCTGCGATAGCGCACGCGGGTGTCCTGAAAATCGGCCCAGTCCTCGCGCGCGCGCAAGCCCACGCGCCAGCGCTCGCCCAGCAGCGGCGATTCGGCTTCCAGCAGCGAGCTGCCGAAATGATTGCCGAGCGGCGAGGTTGCGGTGGCGCTGTTGTCGTTGTCGCTGCGGCCCCACGCATGGCTCAGATGCACCTGCCAGCCGCGTTGGCGCTCCAGCGACGCACCCAGCCGTTGCAGGCCGACATCATCGGGGTACTCGGTGCGCAAGGTCTTGAACTGCGCATCGGCCAGATCCAGGCGATCGAGATCGCGCTGGTTTTCGACCACGCCGCTGCGTGCCTGTTTTTGATGCGGGTCCAGCGTCAGCGCGATCTGATTGCGTTGCAGGGCTTGCGTGGTGTGTCCGCGGCGCGATTCGATCGATGCCAGTGCCGCTTGCAGCTCGGCATTATCGGGCCCAATCGCGATGCGCTCGCGCAATACCTGGTCCGCACCGCGGTTGTCGTTGGCTGCGGAGCGCGCGGTGGCGAGTGCGACATCGGCGCTAAAGCGGTCCCAGTTTTCGTAGCCGCTGGTTGCGCCGGCACGACGTGGCCAAGGCGCTTGCGGCGCGGCCAGCTGCTCGAACAACGGCATCGCCTGATCGAAGCGTTCCTGCTCCAGCAACGCGTAGCCGAGCAGTAGTTGTGTGTTGAAGTCGTCCGGGGTGTGTTGCAGCGCTTGTCGCAGCACGGCTTCGGCTTCGGTAGGGCGACGCAGCCCCATCAGCGAATCGCCAACCGTCGGCAGCACGTAGCTGGGCACCTCGATGCCGTCCGCACGCAATGCCTGATAGTTGGCCACCACGTCGCGATAGTGCTGACGCTGATTGAGCGCAACCAGGCTGTCGACACGCAAGCGCGTCGCTTCCCAGGCCACCTGTGGTGGTGCGTCGCGCTCGATGCGCGCCACATTGACCAATGCCTGATCGGTCTCGGCATAGCGGTGCGCGGCATCGACCGGCTCGGCGCTGGCCCAGCCGATCATGCGCGCGACGCGATCGTTGTCGATGCGCTCGCGCTCCTGCTGCGAAAACCAGTCCGGATGGCGCCACATCGCTTCTGCGGCAAGCTGCGCGCTGCCAAGATCGCTGAGCGTGAGCGCACGCAGCGTGTACGCGCCTTTGTCGCGCGGGTCGGCACGCAACACGCGTTCGTAGATGGCGAGCGCCTCCGCATAGCGCTGCTGGCCGCGCAATTGCTCGGCTTGCTGCATGGGCGTAAGGGCGATGGAGGCGCCAGTCACATCTGTCGACCGCACTTCGCCGCTGTGCGCCAGGGGCACACATGCGGCAAACAAGGCAAGGCTGATCAGGGGAGCGAGTGCGCCTGTACGGTCAGGACGACCGCGCTGCACGTGCATGTGCAAACAGGGGGGAAGAAAAGTTCACAAGCGATCCAGGCTATGAAGTGCGGCGATACTGCGTATGCCCGTGTAAAGCGAATGTCATCACTATGTTGATGGGATGTTCATTACTTGAGAGCGGTTGGCATAAATGCGCAGGTCTGCACAATCATGGCCGCCAATGCAGCGGCCCATCCATTGAGTCGACAGCAGCGTCCCGCCCCACTTTTGAAAAGCCTGTCCACGCTTCAAGGATGAGTTAAGACGCAGGAAGAAGTGACGGTATGCGTTGCGGTGCATGTCTTGAATAGTCTCAATAGCCGCGCGTTGACGGAACTTCGGGCCTGTGAGGGCGATTAAGCGCCCCGGCGATTTCCGTGACCCTTACGGCTGCGTCCGATATTTATGTGATTTCTATCACATAAATGAATTTGTCGGCATTTTCTTACAGGGTGGCCCCTACACGCTGCGTTGACCTGTTCTTAACGTTGCAGCACAGTGGCGCCGCGTTCGCCGTGCCCAAGGGTTGTGCTGCCGTTTTGGCAGCCAGGTGCGGCAATGTGAGCAACGGCAGGCCCAGGTTTGACCGTTGCACAGGGGGCATGACAGATGTGGATGCGATCGGCGCCGTTGGCGTTGGCGGCTTGCCTATGGGCGGTCGCCGGGCTGGCGGCTGCACAACAATCGGCACCGACCAGCCTGGACCGGCAGGAGCAACTGCGCCAGGCCGAAGAGATTCAGCGTCGGCAGGAGCAGGAGCGCCAGGCGCCTTTCGCCGGCCCGCGCGAGGATGCCGAGCGCGTGGACGCACGCAGTACTGTGCTTCCCGAAGAAGCGCTGTGTTTTTCGATCACGCGCGTGCGCCTGTCGGGCGCGGGCCAGGATGCTGCACGGTTTGCCTGGCTGTGGAAATCGCTGCGCCGTTACGAGGGGCGCTGCATCGGCCGCATCGGCATCGATGTCATTCGCCGTCGCGCACTGGATCGGCTGGTCGCGCGCGGTTTTGTCACCACGCGCATCGGCGTGCCCGAGCAGGACCTGTCGCGCGGCGAGTTGCGCTTCGAACTGATGCCGGGCCGTTTGCGCGCGGTACGCGTGGTGTCTGATGCCGACGGTGCGCACTGGAAGACTGCCTTGCCAGTGCGCACTGGCGATCTGCTGGATCTGCGCGCGATTGAACAAGCCGTGGAGCAGTTCAAGCGCCTGCCATCGCAGGACGCCAAGATCGATATCGCACCGGGCGAAGCGCCAGGCGAATCGGATCTGGTCATCACCTTGCAGCATGGGCGGCGTTGGCGCGGTGTGGTCAACGCCGAGGATTCGGGTGTGGAAGCCACCGGCCGCATGCAGGGCGGGCTGGATGTGTCGCTAGACAATCCGCTGGGGCTCAACGACCTGCTCAGTGTCGGCTACAGCCACGATCTGGCGACACGCGATGAAGAGCGCGGCACCCGTGGCAACAGTCTGAGCTACAGCCTGCCGTGGGGCTGGTGGACGGTTGCGCTGTCGGCGTCGTCGTACCGCTATCACCAGCGCGTGGACGGGTTTTTGCAGACCTTCCAGTCCAGCGGCGAATCCAGCAATGCCCAGCTGGACATCCAGCGCGTCTTGCATCGCGATGGCACCAGCAAGACTTCTGCCGGGGTGACAGTGGGGCGGCGGCGTGCGCGCAGCTATCTGGACGGCGTGGAGATCGGCATCCAGCGGCGCGACACCAGTAGTGCCGAGTTCTATTTCACGCATCGGCGTTACCTGGGCGCGATGCAGCTGGACGTGCGCATCGCACACCGACGCGGCACGCCGTGGTTCAACAGCCAATGGACCGGCTATGACCCGCAAATCGGTTTCCCCAGCTTTCGGTATGGCGTGACCACGCTGGATGTGAGCACTGCGCTGCCGTTCAAGTGGGGTGCGGTGCCTATGGCCTGGGAGAGCAGCCTGCGCGCGCAGACCGCGGGCGAACTGTTGCTTGGCTCGGAATTCTTCACGATCGGCGGCCGGTACAGCGTGCGCGGCTTCGATGGCGAAGCGACCCTGGGTGCCGAAAAAGGCGCGTATTGGCGCAATACCTTGAGTTTTCCGGTGCAGCAGATCGGGCTCACGCCTTACCTGGGTTTGGACGCGGGACGCATCGATGGCACCAGCGCCAGCGGGCTGCGCAGTCGCAGTCTGGTCGGTGGCGCGGTGGGGCTGCGCGGCGGCTGGTTCGGCGCCAGCGTCGATGCATTTGCCGGCTGGGCGATTCACCGGCCCGATGGATTTGGAAGTGCGCAGCCGGCCTACGGCGCGCGTGTGATCTACCAGTTTTGACATGGATCGCGCTGCCAGCCGGCGGCGCGCTTGTTGATGGATGACGCCTGCGGGCGGCGAGAGAGAAACGATGGACAACGAAGCGATGAGCGTGCGTGGTTACGTAGCCGAACAAAGCAAGCGCGCGTTGGCGCTGCTGCTGTGCTTCACCGTGACCTGGACATCGTTCCCGGCGTGGGCGCAGGTTGCGCCGACGGCCAACCCCGGTGGTCAGACGCCCGGCCAACAGGTAGCAGCCAACGGCGTGCCGGTGGTGGATATCGTCGCCCCCAATGCGCGCGGCATTTCGCACAATCGCTACAGCAATTTCAACGTCGGCCCGAACGGGTTGATCCTCAACAACAGCGCGCAGATCTCCAAGACCGAGCTGGGCGGCTATGTGGCCGGCAACAATAATCTGCAGCGCAGCGGTGCGGCATCGTTGATCCTCAACGAGGTCACCTCTGCCAGCAGCCGCCTGCAGGGCTACACCGAAATCGCCGGCGCCAAGGCGCAGTTGGTCATTGCCAATCCCAATGGCATTTCCTGCGATGGCTGCGGATTTCTCAATACCTCGCGCGTCACGCTGACCACCGGCACGCCCAACCTGGGCGGAGATGGCGCATTGACTGGTTTCACCATCACCGGCGGTGCGCTCAGCATCGGCAGCAATGGTCTTGACGCCTTCAATGTGGATCGTCTGGATCTGCTCTCGCGTCAGCTCAGCGTCAATGGATCGATCTGGACCAAGGAATTGGTCGCGAGCGCAGGCGCTGGGCGCGTCAACTACGACGGCATGTTGCTCGACGTGCTGCCTGGTACCGATGGTGCTGCGCCGTCGATCGGCATCGACGTGGCGCAACTGGGCGGCATGTATGCCGACCGCATCCGTCTGATCGCTACCGAAGCCGGCGTGGGCGTGGTCAGCCGCGGCACCCTGGCCGCGCAGAGCGGTGATCTGCAGATCGACAGCGCTGGCCAGGTGAGTCTGAGCGGCACCGCCGTGGCACGCGATGGCTTGAATGTGCGGGCAAGCGGTGATCTGGACCAGCGCGGCGTGCTTGGCTCGCAGCAGGGCGATGTCAGCTTGCGCGGCGCAGGCATGCGCCTGGCCGGCGACCTGGTGGCCGCTGGCGCGTTGAATGCGCAGGCCGACGGTGCGTTGAGCCATACCGGGCGTAGCAGCGCGGGGTCGATCCGTCTGTTCGGCTCCGAATTGACCGCCGATGGCAGCCTGCATACCACCGGCGCGCTGGAGCTTGGCGCTGACGGCGTGTTGCGCAGCGGCGGTGTGGCCTACGGCGGCACGGGTGCAACGCTGCGCGCGAATCGCATTGCATTGTCCGGCACCTTGCAGAGCGGTAGCGCCATTGCATTGAACGCAGCCAGCATCGATGCGCTGGGGACGCTGGATGCAGCGTCCGCACTGCGTGTGGTCGGCAGCGGTGATGTGCGCATGGGCGGGTTGGCCCAGGCCGGGCAGGATGCAGAGATACAGGCCGGTGGCCGCCTGGATGTGCAGGGTCGGGTGATCGCTGCCGATACGCTCGTGCTCAACGCCGCTGCGATCGATATTGCGCAACGCGGCGCCGTCTCGGCTGGCACGGATCTGGATCTGCGCAGCGCCGGCGCGTTGAGCAATGCCGGTAGCGGCTACGCGGGGCGCGACTTGCGTGTTCAGGCCAGCGATCTGACCACCACCGGCAGCCTGTCTGCCGCGCGTGATGTGCAGGTAACCGTGGTTGGCGGGCTGGTCAACGCCGGGACCATCGTCGCCGGCAATGCATTGACCGTAGACGCCGCACAGCTGGAAAGCCGCGGCGACATCGGTAGCCAACGCGGCGACGCCACGCTGCGCAGCCGCGCTGGCTTGAGCTTGAGCGGGAACACGGTGGCAGGCGGCACGCTGGCGCTGGATGCCGGCACTTATGCACGGATTGCCGGTGCGGTGAATGCCGCCAGCGTGAACCTTCGCAGCGGCGGCGATGCAGCGGTGTCCGGCACGTTGCAGAGCACGCGTGGTGCACTGAATATCGCCACCGGCGGCGCGCTGAGCAGCGATGCCATCGTGCATTCGGCTGGTGTGCTCGACCTGCAGGCGAACGGTGCATTGCGTCAACGTGGGCAGCTGCGCAGTGGCGGCGCGCTGCAATTGCGCGGCTCCACGGTCGATCATGATGGTGCGATCGATGCAGGCGGCGATCTGCGGATTGCAAGCACTCACGATCTGGCCCTGAGCGGCACGGTGCAGAGCGCTGGCGCTGCTACCTTGCAGGCAGGTGGGCTGCTGGACAATCGCGCCAACGTGGTTGCAGCAGGTGGACTGCAGGTGGATGCCGCGTCGCTGCGTAATGCGCAGGGCGCTGCGTTTTCGTCCGATGCCGATATGCGCTTACGCACCACCGGTGCGCTCGACAACGCCGGCAGCCTCTATGCCGGCAATGCACTCCAGCTCGCCGCTGACACGCTGACCCAGCGTGGCCGGGTCGGTTCGGGCAATACGCTGTCGGCGTCGGTAGCAGGTGCGCTCGACAACACTGGCAACATCGTGGCCAAGAACGCCTTGCAGATCGAGGCCGGCAGCTTGCGCAGCAGCGGTCAACTCGGCAGCGAAGCGGCAGAGGTGCGCCTGACCACCGATGGCGACATCGCATTGCAGGGTGTGGTCGCCGCGGGGACGTTGCTGCAGGCCACGGCCGGTGGCGATCTGCAGCAAGCAGGTTCCGCGACCGCGCAGACCATAGTGCTCGCTGCCGGACGCGATCTCACTGCGGCCGGCACCTTGCGTGCTGCATCCACGCTGGATATGCAGGCGCAGCGCACGCTGACGTTTGCCGCACAAGGCCAGGTGGGTGGCGATGCTGCATTGCGTGCAACCACTGTGATTAGCAGCCAGGGTGCGGTGTTGCAGGCTGGCGGTGCGATCGCGCTGGACGGCGCCGCAATCGATAGCCGCGGCACGCTCGACGCAGGCGGCGATCTGCAAATGCGCAGCGATGGCGATCTGTCTCTGGCTGGCATTGCACAGAGCGGACGTGATGTACGTCTGAGCGCGGCCAACGCCTTCAGCAATGCCGCGCAGGTTGTTGCAGGCCGCGATCTTACAGTGCAGGCGCAACGTCTGGACAACACTGCCGCTGGCGTGTTGGCAGGCGAGGGCAATGTGGCCCTGACGACCACGGCGCAGCTCAACACCGCCGGCCGCGTGCAGGCCGGTGGCGATATGCAGCTCACCGCGGCAGCGCTGGACCAGAGCGGCAGCGTGTCTGCAGGCAAGGCAATGACGGTTGCGGTAGCGGGCACGCTGGACAACCGCGGCACGCTGGTTGCCAAGGAGGCGATGCAGATCGATGCAGGCACGCTGCGCAGCACCGGGCAATTGGGCAGCGAACGTGCCGATGTGACATTGGCCAGCCAGGGCGTCATGCAGCTGGGCGGCGTGGTCGCCGCAGCAACCGCGTTGCGCGCCACCGCCGGCAGCGATCTTGAGCAAGCCGGCGCGCTCAACGGGCAGTCCATTGCACTGCAGGCCGGCCGCGATCTGACCCTCGGCGGCACCCTGAATTCTGCATCCACCCTGGATCTGCAAGCCCAGCGCACGCTGGCCTTGAATGGCCAGGCAGCTAGCACGGGCAGCGCCGTCCTCAAGGGCGCAACCATCGCCACTGGCAGCACGGCTGTCCTGCAGAGCGGTGCCAACATCACCCTGGAGGGCACGGCGATCGACAGCCATGGCTCGCTCGATGCAGCATCCGATCTGAGCGTGCGTAGCGCAGGCGATCTGACATTGGGCGGTATTGCCCAGGCCGGACGCGACGTCGCGCTGACCGCTACTGGTGCGTTGCGTAATGGCGCGCAAGGTGTCGCCAAACGCGACCTCAGTGTGCAGGCGGCCAGCGCCGAAAACCTGACGAACGCGACGCTGGGTGCGATGCGCGATCTGCGTGTCGAGATCGCTGGCGCATTGGACAACAGCGGTACCTTGCACGGCGAGCGTGGGCTTGCGCTGTCGACAGGGTCGCTGTTGCAGCGCGGCCGACTCTATAGCGGCGATGCGCTCTCGATCGCATCGACCGGCGCATTCGATAATCGGGGTCAGCTGGTTTCCGGCAAGGATCTGAGTATCGCCGCCGGCAGCATTACCAGCACCGGCCAGCTTGGCTCGGTGAATGGCGCGCTGACGCTGATCAGCCAGAATGCGATCGATCTGCAAGGCCTCGTCTCTGCCGCCACCACGCTGCAGGCCACTGCAGTGGGTGACCTGGTGCAATCCGGTTCGCTCACCGCGCAGACAGTTGGCCTGCAAGCGGGTCGCGATCTCACTGCCGGCGGTACGCTGCAGTCGGCCTCCACACTGGACTTGCAGGCGCAGCGTGCGCTGGTCCTGAATGGTCAGGCGCAGGCAGGCAGCGATGCCGCGTTGCGTGGCAACAGCATCGCCACCGGCACTGCTGCTGTGCTGAAAAGCGCTCGTTTGATCACCCTGGAGGGCGCGGCCATCGACAGCCGCGGCACGCTCGACGCCGGCAGCGACCTGCGTCTGCGCAGTACCGGCGCACTGGCATTGGCAGGCGTGGCGCAAGCCAATCGCGACGTCGTCCTCAGTGCCGACGGCGCGTTGAGCAATGCCAGCCAGGTCGTCGCAGGTCGCGACCTATCGGTGCAGGCAGCCACTGTCAGCAATGCTGCCCTGGGCACGCTGGCTGCACAGGGTGGCGTCACACTCACTACTGGCACCTTGCAGAACGCAGGCAGCGTGCAGAGCGGTGGCGATTTACGCATGACCGCCACCAGCATCGACCAGAGCGGTGCCGCCATCGCCGGCGAGGCGTTGACTGTCATGGCGACCGGGCTGGTCGATAACCGCGGCAACCTGATCGCCAAGGACGCGTTGACCGTGGACGCAGGCACCCTGCGCAGCAGCGGGCAGCTTGGCAGCGAAACAGCCAACGTCACGCTGGTCAGCCGCGGCGACATCGCGTTGCAAGGTGTTGTGGCCGCCGCAACCGCGCTGCAGGCAACCGCTGCCGGCGACCTGCAGCAAGGCGGGTCGCTCAAGGCGCAGTCGGTCGCATTGCACGCAGGGCGCGATCTGGTTGCAGCAGGCACGTTGCAGTCGGCGTCGTCCCTCGACCTGCAGGCGCAGCGCACGCTGGCGTTGAACGGGGAGGCTGCTACTGGCGGCGACGCAACCCTGCGCGGTGCGACGGTCACCACCGGACAAACTGCTGTCCTGCAAGGCGGCGGTGCGATCAGTCTTGATGGCGCGGCGATCGACAGCCGCGGCGCGTTGGATGCGGGCACTGATGTGACCCTGCGCAGCACGGGTAACCTGGCAGTGGCCGGGGTGGCACAGGCCGATCGCGCTGTCGTGCTGAGCGCGACCGGCGCATTGACCAACGCGGCGCAGGTTGTCGCCGGCCAGAATCTGTCCGTCACCGCAGCCAGTGCAGGCAACACCGCGACGGGCGTGCTGCTGGCGCAAGGCGACACCACGCTGTCCATCGCTGGCTTGCTCGACAATGCCGGCGCGATGCGCGCAGGCAATCAATTGACGCTTGGTGTCGGTTCGCTGCGTCAGACCGGTCAGGCGTACGGCTTGCAGCGCTTGGGTCTGACCGCCGCAGGTGCGGTGGACAATCGCGGTGATTTGATTGGCGGCAACGGCCTGCGTGTGGAGGCCGCGCAGCTCGCCAGCACTGGTCAGCTCGGTAGCGAGCGCGGCGATGTCGCCTTGATCAGCCGTGGCAACCTGCAGCTCGACGGCAGCCTGGCAGCGGCGGGCGCGTTCTCTGCGCAAGCCGACGGTGCGTTGGCGCAAAGCGGCACCCTGAGTGCAGGCAGCACGCTCGACCTGCGCGCAAAAAGCGATCTGACCATTGCAGGCCAGCTACGCGGCCAGCAGGTCACGCTGGCCAGCGACGCCGTGGTGCGTCAGCAGGGCGTGGTCAGTGGTGCGACGGTGGGACTGCAAGGCGCGCGGATCGAAAACGCCGGGCAGACCACCGCCGCCGGAAATCTGAGCCTGCGTGCGGGCGAAATCAGCATCGCCGGTACGGTTGGAGCAGGCATTGCCGGCGATGGCAACCTGGGAACCGGCAGTACGTTGAGCCTGGTCGCCGATCGCCAGCTGAGTGCCTCGGGCAAGTTGTTGGCAGGCGGCAATCTGCTCGCGCAAGGCGCCCAGCTGCAGCTGGCTGGCGCCAGCACGCGCGCCACCGGCAATGTCGCGCTGACCACCGGCGGTAGCCTCGACCATCGTGGCGGCGACCTGCTCGCCGGCGGCATGCTGACCGTGCAGGCAGGCGGCACCATCGATAACGGCCGTCTCACGACGACTGGCGGCCAACTCCAGGCCAGTCAGCTCAGCATCGATGGCGGCAGTTTGAACAATGCCGGCGGCCGTCTCGTTCAAAGTGGTGCAGGTGCGACGCGCGTCAGCATTGGTGGCGCAATCGACAATACGTCGGGAACCTTGGCCAGCAATGGGCAGGATCTGACCATCACTGCCGCAAGCCTTGAGAATGCGCAGGGACGGATCGAACACGCCGGTACCGGCACTGCGTCGGTCACCAGCCGTGGCGCATTGGGCAATGCCAACGGTCGCATCGTCTCGCAGGGGACGCTGAACATCGGCGCCAGCAGCGGCATGAACAATCAGGGGGGCACGGTGGCTGCCGCTGGCGATGCAACGCTTGCTGCGGCCAGCCTCAACAATCTCGGTGGTTCGGTCGCTGCACGCGGTTTGACGGTGCAAAGCGGTGGTGCTGTCGACAACCGTAGCGGCCTATTGCAGGCCAGCGGTGGCGCGATGACGTTGCGTGCCGATAGCCTCAGCAATAGCGGTGGCACGCTGCAGGCGGTGAGCAGCGGTGGTACGGGCGGCAGTCTGCGCGTCGAGCTCACGCGTGGGTTGGATAACGGCAACGGCATCATCGGTGCCAGTACCGATGCAGTGATCACTGCGGAAAACATCGCAAGCTCCGGTGGCAGCCTGCAAGCCGGGCGCGACCTCAGCGTCACCGCACGCGGCCAGCTGGACAATCACCAAAGCGGCAAACTCAGTGCGGGCCGCGATCTCAATGTTGCGGTGACAGGCGCGCTGCTCAACAGCGGCGGCCAGCTCGACGCCGGTAACACGCTCACCGTATCGGGCGGACGGATCGACAATACGCAGGGCAGCATCGTCAACAACGGCGGCGGTCTGACGCGTATCACCACCGGCGGCGCATTGACCAACACCAGCGGTAATCTCGGTGGACGCGGCAGCGTGGTGATCGATGCTGCCAGTATTGCCAATAACAGCGGGCAGCTGGTGGCAGGCGGCGACTTGATCGCCAATACCAACACCTTGAACAATCAGGGCGGCAACATCTATGCCGGCGCGAGCTTCCTGCTGCAGCGCGCAGGCGCCACGCTGGACAATCAGAACGGCAGGATCAAAGCCGAGCAGGCAGTTCGCCTGAACCTGCAGAGCCTGAGCAATGCCGGTGGCCAGATTGGCGCGGGCAGCATCACCGGCGGCGCTGGCGATGTGGTGATCGATACCGTCGGGTTCGACGGTGGTGGCAGCATCCTGGCGCAGAACCTGCTGGATCTGACCTTGCGCAGCGACTACACGCATCGCGCCGGCGCAGATCTCACCAGCAATGGCGATTTCAACCTGCGTGTGGGCGGCAACCTGGTCAACGAGGCAACGCTCAAGGCAGCGCGCCGCCTGGACATCACCGCCAGCAGTATCGCCAACCGTGCCGGCGCCAACATCCTGTCCAACGATACCCGCCTCAACGGCGGCAATGTCATCGACAACGCCGGCAGTATTTCCGGCAACGCCGCGCTCTCGCTGGTGGCAAACAGCGTCTACAACACCGGCAGCATCGTCGGCGGCAATGTGTCGGTGAATACCGGCACGTTGGTCAACGGCGCGGATTTCGGCGGTGCGACCGACAACGCTGCCTATGGTTCGGCCCTGCTGGGTTCCACCGGCAACATGAACCTGATCGTGCGCGATCAACTGCTCAACCGCGATGCCCGCATTTTCAGCCTGGGCAATATCGCCATTGGTGGTGCGCAGGATGGTGGTGGCACCTTGGTCTCGCGCACCGGTGTGGTGAATAACCTGTCGGGCAGTATTGAGGCCGATGGAAGTATTTTGATTGCGGCCAGTCAGCTGAATAATCGGCGGCGGGTGATCAATACGACCAGCGTTTCTACCGATCCCGGCGACGATGTGTATTCGGGTGGCGAGCTTATCGAAGGCAAAGCAATCAGGAATCTGCAGGGTGCGCGTGCGCCTTACCCTTACAGGGGGCTCGCGCCGGGTATTTATCGCAACTACCAAGTAATCCAGCAGGAACAGCTGTCATCGGCAAGCGCTGAGGGGAAAATTGCTGCAGGCGGAAACATTCTGCTCTCCGGGAGCGTCACAAATAACGCATCCACTATCGCCGCTGCTGGGCTTTTTGCAGCAAATCAACGGGGTCTTGGTGGGCTCTCGGACAACATGATTGTTGGCGGCGAGCAATTGTTCAACCAGGCGCTCGCGTTAAACCAGACGGTTCGCCAGAGTGATGTCGAACATATCGTTACTGCGATCACCAACGACTGCATGCAGCCGGTGGGACAGAAGGTCGTCTGCTATTACGAGGAAGAAGACCAGAGGCTGAATTCTTCGACCACAAGCAGTAGCTACATCGCCCTGGGCGCCAGCATGACCGGCGGCCAAGGCGTCAGCATCAACGGTGCCAACATCAGCAACGGCGCCGTCGGTAGCGATGGCCGTAACGTCAGTGGTGCCTCGCTCAATGGCGTCAGCGCACAAGGCGGATTGAGCGGCCGCACGCGGCAGACCGCGGCAAATGTCGCTGGTCAGGCGGTCATCGGCCGGGCCAATGGCGGCGCAGCCAGCATCAGCGTGGCGAGCAATACTGCCGGCAACGCGGGTGCGCAGGTTGGTGCAAATACGCAGGATGCCTCGCTTGCGGCATCCGGCGGCATCGTCGCCATGTCGGTCGCACCGGTCATGTCCAATGACAGTGGCTTGGTGCGCAGCACCGTTGATCAGGCCAACGTGCAGACCACCGCGACCGGTACCGGCGTCGTTGCAGGCGCTGGCGAAAGCCGCACCCGCATCGATCCGGCCACCATTCCGGTGACCAACATCGTTGGCGGCGGCCAGACCTCGCTGACGCAGATCGATCTGCCCATCGGCGGGTTGTATCGCCTGTCCAATGGCAACGCGACCGATCGCACGGCCATGGGGCGTGCGGCAGTCGGCCTCGGCGGCATCAACGCTTGGCGCAGCAATGGGCCGGGCCGTCGTTACCTGATCGAGACCGATCCGCGCTTCGTCAATTACGACAACTTCATCAGCAGCGATTTCCTGCTCGACAAGCTGGGCGTGGACCCGGAGTGGACCCAGACCCGTCTGGGCGATGGCTTCTACGAGCAGCGCCTGGTGCTGGACCAGATCACCCAGCTCACCGGCCGTCGCTATCTGGGCAACTACGCCGATGGCGTGGCGCAGTACCGCGCCTTGCTGGAGTCCGGTGTCGCGGCCGCAGGCCAGCTGCAGCTGAGCATGGGCGTGGGCTTGACCGCCGCCCAGGCGGCCGCGTTGACGCAAGACATCGTGTGGATGGTGGAGCAGGACTACCAGGGCCAGAAGGTGCTGGTACCGGTGGTGTATCTGGCCTCCAACTCGCTGCAGTTGCGCGGTAATGGCGCCTTGATTGCTGGCGGCAATGTCGAGCTCAACGCCAACAATGCCATGAGCAACCAGGGCGTGATCGCCGGTGCCGACGTCAGCATCACCGCCGGCAACCTGCTCAACCAGGGCCGCATCAGCGGCACCGGCAGCGTGGCGCTGGAAGCACGTAACGACCTGTTCAATCAGGGCCAGATCCAGGGCCGCGATGTCGCCCTGGTCGCTGGCAACAACCTGATCAGCGAAGCAACCAAGGCCATCAACGGCGTCGGCATCCTGTCGGGCATTACTGCTAGCAACACCCTGCAACTGTTTGCCGGCAACGACATGACGTTGACCGGTACCCGCGTGCAGGCCGACGGCAGTGCGGCCTTGATCGCAGGCAACACCCTCAGCCTTACCCCAAGCGCGTTGCGCGACGATAACGGCCTGCTGCGCGGCGGCGATGCCGTGTCGGTCATCACCGGCAAGGATCTGATCGTCTCGGCAGGCAACGCCCTGCAACTGCACGGCGTCACCATCAACGCTGGCGGCAGTGCCGCGCTGCAAGCAGGCAACAACCTGTCACTGACCCCGACCACGGGCCTGGATGGCAAAGTCGCCACCCGCACCACCATCAGCACCGGCGACAGCCTGCAATTGACTGCAGGCAACGACCTGACCATCCGTCAGGCCAACGTCAACGCCGGCGGCGATCTGATCGCCGCCGCAGGCAACAATCTCAACGTCGAGTCGGTGCTCAACGACAGCGAGACCAACAGCTACAAGACACGCAACGGCAAAACCCGCGTCACCACGACGACCACCACCCAAACCATCGATCAGCAAGCGCTGACGGCCGGCGGCAACCTCATCCTCAGCGCCGGCAACGACGTCAATCTGGTCGCGGCCAAGCTGGACGCCGGCAAAGGCCTGGGCATCAGCGCCGGCAACGACATCAATGCCAGTACGCTGACGACGGTGGACACCAGCAACACCCTGGAAACGCGCAAGCGCTTCAAGCAGACCACCGCGACCAGCGATGAAACCGTCTACGGCACCGAGTTCAGTGCCGGCGGTAACTTGGCGATGCAGGCCGGTAACGACCTCACCCTGACCGCCGCATCTGCGGCCGCCAAGGAGGGCGGCATCACTCTGGCTGCCGGCAACGACGTCAACCTGCTCGCCGCCAGCGAGCAGCACGATGCCGTGCAGGACATGACCAAGAAGAAAAAGGGCACGTTCTCCAGCAAGACCACGACCACGCATGATGAGTGGAAGGACACGCTGGCCGTTGGGACGTCACTGAGTGGCGATACGGTGCAGATCGTTTCGGGTAACGACTTGCTGTCGAAGGGCACCCAAATTGTCGGTACCGGCGACGTCACGCTTGCAGCAGGCAACAACCTAACCTTGGAAACTGCTCAGAACACGCATAGCGAAGAGCATGACAAAGTCACCACCAAGTCTGGTCTGTTCGGAAGTGGCGGTATCGGGGTGACGCTTGGCAAGCAAAAGGTCACCACCGGCGCCGACATCGACCAGACTACGCATACCGGAACGACGGTAGGCAGCCTTGAGGGTGACGTCACACTGGTGGCCGGCAACAAGTTGGCGATCACCGGCAGTGATGTTATGGCGTTGCAGGGCGACCTGACCGCGACCGGCAAGGACATCGCGATCACGGAGGTTTACAACGACAATGACGCGGAACAGCGCAGCAAGTTCAGCCAAGGCGGCTTGTCGCTGACCTTGAGCTCGGCTGCGATCAGCCTGGCGCAGGCGGCAAACGACAGCTACAAGGCCAGCAAGGAGGTCAAGGGCGACAGTCGCATGGAAGCACTTGCGCTCGGATCGGCTGCCTATAGTGCATATGGCTCAGGTCAGGCCCTCGCACAGGCAGGCGGTTCGCTAGGCGGCAGCGCAAAAGATGCGGCTCAGGGCGCCAATCTGAGCATTGCCATCAGCATCGGCGGCAGCAAGAGCGAGAGCAAGAGCACGCAGACGTCCAGTCTTGCACAGGGCTCCAAACTACAGGCAGGGGGTGACGTCAACCTGATTGCGACAGGCGGCGGCGACCAGAGCAACCTGTTGATTCGTGGGAGTGACATCAAGGCGGGCAATGATCTGCTGCTGGCAGCCGATCACGACGTGCTCATCGAAGCAGCCAAGAACACCGCCGAGCAAAAAAGCACCAGCAAGAGCAGCAGTGCGTCGCTGGGTGTGGGCATCACTTACGGCCCGGATGGTGCGGCATTTGGCGTGATGATCAGCGCAGCTGGATCGCGCGGCAAGGCCAACGGCGAGGATCTGACCTACAGCAATAGTCATCTGGCTGCAGGCAACACTGCCACGGTCATCAGTGGCAACGACACCACGCTCAAGGGCGCGCAGCTGTCGGCAGACAATGTAATCGCCGATGTCGGTGGGAATCTGAGCATCGAGAGTTTGCAGGACACCAGCACCTATGACAGTAAGGACAAGAGCGTAGGTGCGAGTGTGACCTTCGGCGCAGGTTTCAGTGCCAGCGCAAGCTATAGCAGCAACAAAGTCAGTGGCGACTTCGCCAGCGTGACCGAGCAGAGCGGCATCCAGGCCGGCGATGGCGGTTTCAATATTCGCGTCGGCGGCAATACCGACCTGAAAGGAGCGGTGATCGCTAGTACGCAAACGGCCGTGGACGCAGGTGTGAATCGCCTCCAGACCGGCACGCTCACGTATAGCGATATCGAAAACACCAGTAGTTACGATGCGAAGGGATTCAGCCTCTCGGGCGGCTACAGCAAGGGCAAAGACGACAGTAAACAACAAGGGGAAGCCGGTCAGGTCCAGCCGACCGTCAACAATGGTGAGAACTGGTCGTGGCAGAACTTCCAGACTGGAAGCACCGGTACAGCGGCTGGCATAGGGAGCAAAAATGGCGACGCGACATCGACCACCACCAGCGGGATCAGTGGCGGCAGCTTGGTCATCACCGATGAGGCTGGGCAACTTGCCAAGACTGGCAAGACTGCCGCAGATGCCTTGGCAGGTCTGAAGCGCGACGCGATCAGCGGCGATGATGCAGGTGGCTTGACCAAACAGTGGGATGGTCAGGCACTGCGTGATCAGGTCGCCGCACAAGCGCAGATCACCGCGACGTCAGGGCAGCAAGCGACTAAGTTTGTTGGCGATTACGCACAGGGAAAAGTTGACAAGGCGGCCGAGCTCTATGCGGAAGCAGACGCAACCGGTGACGACAGCAAGCGTGCCGAAGCTGATCAGTTGATGAAGGATTGGGGCAATGGTGGCACGTTGCGCGTGCTGTCACATGCGGTTGTGGGTGGTCTAACAGGTGGCACAGAAGGAGTGCTAGGCGCGGCCTCAGGCACCGTTGCTGCGCCGTACCTGGCAGAAGCGCTGGAGAAAGCAGGAATCAATAAAACGGTGGCTGCGACGTTGACAGGGTTGTCAGCGAGCGCGCTAGGCGCTGCGGCCGGTGGTGCTGCAGGCGGTGCCGCAGCCTTGAATGAGGTGTCCAACAATTACCTCGGCCATCAGGAACGGATGGAATATGCCACGGCCTTGATCGCTTGTTCCAAGTCTGGCACCCAGTGTGAGCGCGCCGAGCAACTAAAGGCACTGTCGGAAGAACGCAATCTTGCATTACGCGGTGCGTGTAGCGATCCGGCCAGTAGCGGGTGCGCGGAGCAAAAACAACTGGCCGCCGTAGCCATGCAGGATCAGCTCGATCACGCAGGGGAATACACCGCGTGGCTTGCGGGTCATGTGCCTGAATTGACTGGTCTGTTCAACTCCGACAAGGACGGTACGCTGACCAAGGACTTCGTCACCCATGTGACGACTGCAGATCTTGGGCACAAGCTTGCGTGTGCGATGGCAGGCGATTGCAGCAACCAAGCGCTGGTTTCGGCAGCATGGAACGGCAGCATTCCGCTATCGGTTGCAACCGCTGATTCTGCGCTGCGCGCGGCATTGGGTATGGGGGCAGGTACGGTTGGTGCTACCGGCCGGGTCTGGGAGATGGTTGCCGGTGTGGCAGAGTTGGCAAAAGGTATGAGTCCTGCCGGCCAGGTCGGGAAGACAATTGATCAACTCGCCTACCTGTGGGGTAACGGTTACGCAGCAACTGCCGATAAGAACTTCAACGACGCAAAGGGCGCGTTAAATGCAATAAAAACCGGTATCAGCGGTTATGCAGAGGATCTTGCATTTGCGGCCTACACGAACACCCACGGCTCTTGGGATATCTATGACATAGCCAAGGCGGGTGCAATCGGTGGCAAGGTCAGCGTTGACGTATTCTCACTGGTTGCTCCAGAGCTCTATGTAGGCAAGGCAGGTGTCGGTGCCAAAGCAGCCTCAGGCGTGGGCGATGCGTTTAAGGCTGATGATGTAATTGATTATATAAATTCTTTGCGACCGAAGGGCACTCCTTCAGGGGCGTCAAATGCCAGGCTCGGCAGCGCTTCCGACGCTATTTATACGGAAACAAGGCCGCTTGGAGATGAATTTCCAAATTTGATTGGGGTGAATCCCCATTATGTCGAGGGTGCTGGGTCAGGCGTGAACACTAACTGCGTATCTTGTGTAAATGCGGCGCAGGAACGGCTTTCTGGGAAAAATTTGGATGCGGTTGCTGATGCAACAAAATATGCGGATATGAATGCGTTGCTTCCATCATCGCCCTTCGGATTTAATTCTCCGAGTAAGCCTGCAGCAGTTATAGAGGAAATGCTTAAGGAAGGTAGCGGTGCTGCGCGACCGCTTATTATTGAACAACCGGGAAAGGTTAGTCATGTTATTAATGTTGTAAATAAAGACGGAAAAATTTTCTTTATCGACACCCAATTAGGTAAGATAGTTCAGCTAAATCCTGATGTGACCGTTCAGCTCGGGAGGCCCCCGCTATGAAATATGAAGCGCAAAATATATCTGTTGTGGAAGCATTAAAAATTGCTGAAAAGGAAGTTCGGGTGATTTTGGGGGATGTTGTTGAAAATGAATTCCCGATATTTAGTGATAGGTACCTGGAAGCAGAATTTTGCTGGATGTTTTTTTTAAGGGGGGATATAAATATACCTTCCGATAGAATGCTCGGTTTGAAATGGGCTTACGTTGTAAGTAAAAAAGGGCGTTTCGCAATGGTCCAGGATCTTTCATCTGATGAGCATAAGCTCCAAGACTATTTGTTGAAAATGTCAGACCATTTCATGAGGAGAAATGAGTAAGCCGAAAAAAATTAAAAAAAGGGGGCGGAGGTAATTAAGCGGGACTCCGCCCTGGGCGCCAGCATGACCGGCGGCCAAGGCGTCAGCATCAACGGCGCCAACATCAGCAACGGCGCGGTCGGCAGCGATGGCCGTAGCGTCAGTGGTGCCTCGCTCAATGGCGTCAGCGCACAAGGCGGATTGAGCGGCCGCACGCGGCAGACCGCGGCAAATGTCGCTGGTCAGGCGGTCATCGGCCGGGCCAATGGCGGCGCAGCCAGCATCAGCGTGGCGAGCAATACAGCCGGCAACGCGGGTGCGCAGGTTGGTGAGAATACGCAGGATGCCTCGCTCGCGGCGTCCGGCGGTATCGTCAAGATGTCGGTTGCACCGGTCATGTCCAATGACAGTGGTTTGGTGCGCAGCACGCTCGATCAGGCGACGGTGCAGACCACCGCTGCCGGTACCGGTGTCACCGCAGGTGCGAACGAAAGCCGCACCCGCATCGATCCGGCCACCATTCCGGTGACCAACATCGTTGGCGACGGCCAGACCTCGCTGACGCAGATCGATCTGCCCATCGGCGGGTTGTATCGCCTGTCCAATGGCAACGCGACCGATCGCACGGCCATGGGGCGTGCGGCAGTCGGACTGGGCGGCATCAACGCCTGGCGCAGCAATGGCCCCGGCCGTCGTTACCTGATCGAGACCGACCCGCGCTTCGTCAATTACGACAATTTCATCAGCAGCGATTTCCTGCTGGACAAATTGGGCGTTGACCCGGAGTGGACCCAAACCCGTCTGGGCGATGGCTTCTACGAGCAGCGCCTGGTGCTGGACCAGATCACCCAGCTCACCGGCCGTCGCTATCTGGGCAACTACGCCGATGGCGTGGCGCAGTACCGCGCCTTGCTGGAGTCCGGTGTCGCGGCCGCAGGCCAGCTGCAGCTGAGCATGGGCGTGGGCTTGACCGCCGCCCAGGCGGCCGCGTTGACGCAAGACATCGTGTGGATGGTGGAGCAGGACTACCAGGGCCAGAAGGTGCTGGTACCGGTTGTGTATCTGGCCTCCAACTCGCTGCAGTTGCGCGGTAATGGCGCCTTGATTGCTGGCGGCAATGTCGAGCTCAACGCCAACAATGCCATGAGCAACCAGGGCGTGATCGCCGGTGCCGACGTCAGCATCACCGCCGGCAACCTGCTCAACCAGGGCCGCATCAGCGGCACCGGCAGCGTGGCGCTGGAAGCACGTAACGACCTGTTCAATCAGGGCCAGATCCAGGGCCGCGATGTCGCCCTGGTCGCTGGCAACAACCTGATCAGCGAAGCAACCAAGGCCATCAACGGCGTCGGCATCCTGTCGGGCATTACTGCTAGCAACACCCTGCAACTGTTTGCCGGCAACGACATGACGTTGACCGGTACCCGCGTGCAGGCCGACGGCAGTGCGGCCTTGATCGCAGGCAACACCCTCAGCCTTACCCCAAGCGCGTTGCGCGACGATAACGGCCTGCTGCGCGGCGGCGATGCCGTGTCGGTCATCACCGGCAAGGATCTGATCGTCTCGGCAGGCAACGACCTGCAACTGCACGGCGTCACCATCAACGCTGGCGGCAGTGCCGCGCTGCAAGCAGGCAACAACCTGTCACTGACCCCGACCACGGGCCTGGATGGCAAAGTCGCCACCCGCACCACCATCAGCACCGGCGACAGCCTGCAACTCACCGCAGGCAACGACCTGACCATCCGTCAGGCCAACGTCAACGCCGGCGGCGATCTGATCGCCGCCGCAGGCAACAACCTCAACGTCGAGTCGGTGCAAAACGACAGCGAGACCAACAGCTACAAGACACGCGAAGGCAAAACCCGCGTCACCACGACGACCACCACCCAAACCATCGATCAGCAAGCACTGACGGCCGGCGGCAACCTCATCCTCAGCGCCGGCAACGACGTCAATCTGGTCGCGGCCAAGCTGGACGCCGGCAAAGGCCTGGGCATCAGCGCCGGCAATGACATCAATGCCAGTACGCTGACGACGGTGGACACCAGCAACACCCTGGAAACGCGCAAGCGCTTCAAGCAGACCACCGCGACCAGCGATGAAACCGTCTACGGCACCGAGTTCAGTGCCGGCGGTAACTTGGCGATGCAGGCCGGTAACGACATCACCCTGACCGCCGCATCTGCGGCCGCCAAGGAAGGTGGCATCACTCTGGCTGCCGGCAACGACGTCAACCTGCTCGCCGCCAGCGAGCAGCACGATGTCGTGCAGGACATGACCAAGAAGAAGAAGGGCACGTTCTCAAGCAAGACCACGACTACGCATGATGAGTGGCATGACAACGTGGCGGTCACCACCACGCTCAGTGGCGACACCGTGCAGATTGCGGCAGGTAACGACCTGTTGTCGCAGGGCGCGCAGGTCGCCAGTACCGGCGATGTGGTGTTGGCCGCAGGCAACAACCTCACGCTGGACACGGTGCAGAACACCCGCAGCGAAGAGCGCGAAAAGACCGTCGAGAAGTCCGGCCTGTATGGCGGTGGCGGATTCAGCGTTGCGATAGGCGTCAGCAAAAAGACCGACGGCCTGGATGTTACCGAGGTGACCAACAGCGGCAGCCTGGTCGGCAGTACCGATGGCTCGGTGACAATGACCGCCGGTAACAAAGTGGCCATCACCGGAAGCGATGTGCTGAGTGCCACCAGCACCACGATCGTGGGTAAGGAAGTCACGATTGCCGCGGCGGAAAACACCATGGATACGGTGCAGACGTCCAAGCAGCAGAGTGCGGGCATTACGTTGGGATTGACGGGTGGAGTGGTGGCTGCTGCGGAAGCGGCCTATAGCGCGACCAAACGTGGCTCGGAGGTGGAAGACGACCGTCTAAAAGCACTCTATGCCGCCAAGGCGGGTTACGCGGTCAGCGACGGCGTGGCCGAGTATCAGGCAGCCGCGGCCGCTGGCAGCAATATGGGGGGCGTGAGTTTACGCATCGGTATCGGCGCTAGCAGTGCGTCGAGCAAGACGACTACACATGAGGAAACTACTGGCGATAGCCGCATCCTAAGTAACGGCAACGTCACCATCGCAGCGACCGGCGGCGACTTGAATGTCATTGGTAGCAAGATCAATGGTGAAAATGTCGCGCTGTCGGCGGCGAACGACCTGAATCTGCTGAGTAGCCGGGAGACAAACACCAACAAGTCGGAGAACAAGAACGCAGGCGGCGAGATTGGTGTAAGCGTCGGGACCACGACGGGCGTGTATCTCACTGCCTATGCGGGTAAAGGCAGTGCCAAGGGCAATAGCGACGTGCACGCTGAGAGCGTCGTGGCCGCCAACGATAGGTTGACGTTGATCAGTGGCAACGACACCACAATCAAGGGTGCACAAGCAATCGGCGACAAAGTGCTGGCTGACGTAGGCGGTGACTTACTGATCCAAAGTGAGCAAGACACCAGCGACTACAAGAGCAAGCAGCAACAAGCGGGTATGACGTTGGTGTGGGGCTTCAGCGGCAGCAGTGCGAACTACAGCCAGCAGAAGGTCAACAGCACTTACACCAGTGTCAATTAACAAAGCGGAATTCAGGCTGGCAAGGGTGGATTTGACATCACTGTTGGTGGCAATACGCACCTTGTTGGCGGTGCCATTGCAAGTACGGCGGATGCGACACTCAATCGCCTGTCCACGGATAGCCTGACGGTAGAAGATCTTCAGAACGAAGCCAAAGCAAAGGCATCGAACATCGGGGTGGGTGCGGGAACCAGTGGTGCTGGATTAGCCCAATCCGCCGCAAGTGCAGGGCTGAGTGCTCTGGGAAGCGCCAATAGCAACGCAACGAGTACTACTCGCAGTGACATTGCTGCTGGTGCTATTGAAATACGTAGTAAGGATCTCAGTGCCCTCGAAGGTCTGGAACGCAGCGCATCAATGCTTGACGGCAATAGCGTCAAGGCAATTGATACGAACAAGTTGCAGGAACAGGTCGAGCTGAGCCAGGTTGCAGGCGAGGTAGGATTCCGCACTGCCAAGGAAGTAATTGCTGCACGGCGCGACGCGGCAACAGAAGAGCTGAAGGCTGCCGCCGAGGATTATCAAGCAGCCACAACCGATGAAGAGCGCGCGGCAGCAGTGGTGCGGCGTGACGCGGCTCAATCCAGCCTCAAGCAGTGGTCCGATGGCGGCAACGCCAAGATGGCGACGCAGGTGCTGGCAGGCGTATTCCAGGCGAGCCTCGGCGGAGGCAATGCTCTTGGCGCTGCTGCTGGTGTTGCTGCCAACGAAGGATTTCTGACCAAACTGTCAGCAAGCATCAATAAGGGCCTGGACGGCGATGGTGTCGCTCACGAAGGGGCAATGAATCTGGCCAGCATTGGCTTGGGTCTGATCGCAGGTGGTCTGGTGGGGGATGCCACGTCGGGCGCCATCGCTGCCAACACGTCCCAGCAATATGGCTACTACGACTACCGGGACGGTAAGCGACAGCTGTTGGCCTCCGATGCTCTGCGTGAGATGGCGGGCGGTGATGAGGCTTTACTGCAAGGCATGCGTACGCTGATCAACGAGGCCATCAAGAATGGTGCAGATCCGGCTAGTCTTGCGGCAGCGCTTACGACGCCTGGCGTCGCCAACAACATGGCGGGCATGGCGCTGGTTGAAGCATCGGCTCAGAGGGAATTCGGCAAGAGCTTTGGTTCGCTCGATATCTTGGATCAAAAGTCGGTTCTGGGGCTGCTGGGCAAGGTTTATGTTGAAGGCGCCCAAAGCATCGGTTCTGATGGGCAGCCTCTCGCCACTGTTGGAAGTGTCGAGAAGCTTCCAACAGTTGAGGTAGTTGGTAAATCGTCCGGGGGACTACTGTACGCCGGTCAGCTTGTCAGCGGGGTCATCGATGTCGACTCCCCGCAATTCAGTACCACATGAAATTTAGAGGTCCGCGGTTGATATTGACCACGAAACTCGGCGGGCGTTAGTCCGCCCATGCTGCCGTGCGGTGTCTGTTCGTTCTAGTCGTTCAGCCAATGCGTGGTCTGCTCGCTCAACTCGCTCGGTGTGCGGAAGATGTGCATGTCCAGCATGCCGCGCCGGTAGCCTCCGTTGAAACTCTCGAACGCAGCATTTGCACCGTCTGGACAGCCGTTATGGCAGCTTAGCGGCTTCTGCGAGTGCGGCATCAGCGCCTCGTTTTTCACTCTGGGATATACCGTGATGATGTCGAAGAAAGGGCAGTGGTTCGGGCTGATCGGGTGGTTGGTGCTGTGCTACGCCGTGGCCGGGCTTGGGGCGATGGCGTCCATCCAGGCGGCCACCTTCTATGCGGGACTGGCGCGGCCGGCGTGGGCGCCGCCCGGTTGGTTGTTCGGTCCGGTGTGGACGGCTTTGTACGGGATGATGGCCGTGGCGGCGTGGCTGATCTGGAGACGCGGGGGATGGCGTGCGTGCCGGGGAGCGCTTGGTCTATTTGTTCTGCAGTTGGGCTTGAACGGGCTGTGGAGCTGGTTGTTCTTTGCGTGGCATCAGGGGGCGTGGGCATTTGCGGACATCATTGCGCTGTGGCTGTCATTGGCCTGCACGATTGCCGCCTTCGGCAAGCGGCAACGGTTGGCCGGGTGGTTGTTGGTGCCGTACCTGTTATGGGTCAGCTTTGCAGCAGCATTGAATTACGCGGTGTGGCAGCTCAACCCTGGTGTGTTGTAAGCGGTCTCTCCGAGGCGCTTTGATCCAGTCCCGGGGTGGGGAATTGAAACGTGCGAACAAAGCTGCAGGCGTCCATTTGTTTGCTGCGACGCCCTTGCCGTCAGTACATGGGCTGCGCAAGCAACGGTCTTGCCACTGTCTAAAAAGTTTCCATAGCAATCAATCGCTTGCCGAAGGATTGCTTAAAGCACTGTCCAGCAAGGTTTTCTGATCACGCGATCATCGCGGCGCAAGCGCGCATTCACGCAATGCTTGACAGGCCTCGGCCCGGTGATGTCTTTTGCGTACATGCCTAACGCCTGCGCCACCGCTTCGCTTCTCTGTCAGCCGCTGCTGCGGCCGGGTGCGGGCGTGGCCGGCATTACCACCACCATTACTACCGTCACCATTCACCCGGTGCGGCCCGTCGTCTTCGCGTAACTTCCGAAAACAACGGCCCCGCACCCGGATCAGGATGCGGGGGCTTTCCTCCCTCATCTGATGCGGACGGGGCCTCCCTAACGAGGTCTGTCGATGTCATCGCCTGTTGTTTCGCTCAAACCCGCTGCTGTTGCCGTCTCTTCCGCACGCACCGTCGTGCACAAATTCGGCGGCACGTCGGTGGCCGATGCCGAGCGCTATCGGCATGTTGCGCGCCTGTTGCTGGCGCGCGAGGAGACCGTGCAGGTCACCGTGGTTTCGGCGATGAAAGGTGTCACCGATGCCTTGATCGAGCTGGCCGAGCTGGCTTCGCAGGACCGCCCGGAGTGGCGCGAGCGCTGGCATGACACGCGCGCGCGCCATCGCGGTGCGGCGGTGGCCTTGCTCGGCGAACATTCGGGGCCAACGGTGGAATGGCTGGACGAACGCTTCGAGCATCTGGCGCAGATCCTGGGTGCCTTGGCGGTGATCGGCGAGTTGCCGCGCGAGGTGCTCGACCGCGTGCAGGGCCTGGGCGAGGTGTATTCGGCGCAACTGCTGGGCGATCACTTCCGCGCCATCGGCGAAGACTGCGCGGTACTGGATGCGCGTGATGTGCTGGTGGTCAACCGTGGTGAGCTCGGCGTGGATGTGGACTGGGATGTCAGCGCGCAGCGGCTTGCGACCTGGCGCCAGGCGCATCCGCAGACGCGGGTCGTGGTGACCGGATTTGTGGCGCGCGACCGCGCCGACCGGATCACCACGCTGGGGCGCAACGGCAGCGATTATTCCGGCGCGATCTTCGCGGCCTTGTTCGATGCCGAGGAGTTGCATATCTGGACCGACGTGGATGGCGTGCTGTCGGCCGATCCGCGCGTGGTGCCCGAGGCGGTGCAGCTGGAAACCTTGAGCTACGACGAAGCCTGCGAGCTGGCCTATTTCGGCGCAAAAGTGGTGCACCCGCAGACCATGTCGCCGGCGATCGAGCGCGGCCTGCCGATCATCATCCGCAACACCTTCCAGCCGGAACATCCGGGCACGCGCATTACCGCCAGCAGCGCGGTGAGCGGGCCGATCAAGGGGTTGACGCTCAGTCCCGACCTGGCGGTGCTGAATCTGGAAGGCACTGGCTTGATCGGCGTGCCGGGCACTGCCGAGCGCGTGTTCGCGGCGCTGCGGACGGCGCAGGTGTCGGTGGTGATGATCTCGCAGGGCTCGTCCGAGCATTCGATCTGCTGCGTGGTCAAACAGCACGAATCCGAGCGTGCACGCAATGCGTTGTTGCAGGCGTTTGCGCACGAACTCACCGTTGGCCAGGTGCAGCGTGTGCAGTTGACCACCGGCATCAGTGTGTTGGCGGCGGTGGGCGATGGCATGGCCGGCCAGCCGGGTGTTGCTGCGCGCTTGTTTGAATCGCTGGGGCGCGCACAGGTCAATATCCTGGCCATCGCGCAGGGTTCGTCGGAGCGCAATATCTCGGTGGCCATCGATGCGGCGCACGCGACCAAGGCCTTGCGCGCGGCGCATGCCGGCTTCTGGCTGTCGCCGCAGACGTTCTCGGTGGGCGTGATCGGGCCGGGCAATGTGGGCGCGGCGTTGCTGGATCAGCTGCGCAGCGCGCAACCGCAATTGCTGGGCAAGGCGAACCTGGATCTACGTCTGCGTGCAGTGGTCTCGCGCGGACGCATGCTGCTGGAAGAACGCGGCCTGGTCGGCGATTGGCGCGATGCGTTTGCATCCGCCGCCACCAAGACCGATCTGGAGCGTTTCACCACGCATCTGCTGTCTGCGCATCTGCCGCATACGGTGATCATCGATTGCAGTGGCAGTGCCGAAGTGGCCGACCGCTATGCGGGTTGGTTGGCGGCCGGTATCCACGTGGTGACGCCGAACAAGCAAGCCGGCTCCGGTCCATTGGCGCGCTACGAGGCGATCCGTGCGGCAGCCGATGCCAGCGGTGCGCGTTTCCGTTACGAGGCCACCGTGGGCGCGGGCCTGCCGGTGATCACCACGCTGCGCGATCTGGTCGATACCGGCGATGCGGTGACCTCGATCGAAGGCATCTTCTCCGGCACGTTGGCGTGGCTGTTCAACAAATACGACGGCAGTGTGGCGTTCTCCGAACTGGTCACCCAGGCGCGGGGCATGGGCTATACCGAGCCGGACCCGCGCGACGATCTGTCGGGCGTGGATGTGGCCCGCAAACTGGTGATTTTGGCGCGCGAAGCGGGGCGCGCGATCAGCCTGGAGGACGTCAACGTGGAAAGCCTGGTGCCCGAAACCTTGCGCCAGGCCAGTGTGGATGACTTCATGGCGCATCTGCAGGACGTGGACGCGGGATTTGCGCAACGGCTGGCCGATGCGCGCGCACGCGGCAATGTGTTGCGCTATGTCGCCCAGCTGCCGCCCGATCGCGCGCCCAGCGTTGGCCTGGTGGAACTGCCGGCCGATCATGCGTTCGCCAATCTGCGTCTGACCGATAACGTGGTGCAGTTCACCACGCGGCGTTACTGCGAAAACCCGCTGGTGGTGCAGGGCCCGGGCGCCGGGCCGGAAGTCACCGCGGCCGGTGTCTTTGCCGATCTGCTGCGCGTGGCGGCGGGCGAGGGGGCGCGGTTGTGAGTCAGGCGGTGATCGGTCAATCCGCAGTCGCGTATGCGCAAGCAAGCGGTGCATCGTTGGGCACGGGCGCTCTGCACCAAGCGCGCGCCTTCGCACCCGCATCGGTTGCCAATGTCGCCGTGGGCTTCGACCTGTTGGGGTATCCGGTCGATGGCGTGGGCGATACGGTAACGGTGCGTCGCATCGATGCGCCGGTGGTACGCATCGCCGCCATTCGCGGCACGACCGTCGCGTTGCCGCTGGATGCCGAGCGCAACACCGCCGGTGCCGCCTTGATGTCGCTGCGTGCTGCATTGGAGCTGCCTTACGGCTTTGAAGTGGAGATCGACAAGGGCATTGCGCTGAGTTCGGGCATGGGGGGCTCGGCAGCCTCATGCGTGGCCGCGTTGGTGGCGGCAAATGCGCTGCTGGACACGCCGTTGAGCACGACGCAGTTGTATCAACATGCGCTCGATGGCGAAGCCGTCGCCAGCGGTAGCCGGCATGGCGACAATCTGGGGCCGTTGTTCTTAGGGGGCTTGGTGGTGTGCACGCTGGAGCGGCTGGTGCCGATCGCGGTGCCGGCGGCGTGGCATAGCCTGTTGGTGCACCCCGACGCCGTGCTGGAAACCCGTCGCGCGCGCGCGGCTCTGGCCGGCGATTATCAATTGCGCGAGTTTGTCGCGCAGAGCACCAATCTTGCGTTGGTGCTGGCGGGTTGCCATGCCGGCGATGCCGGGTTGGTGCGTGCCGGCTTGCGCGATGTGCTGGTCGAACCACGCCGTGCGCCATTGATCAGCGGCTTTGCCGCCGCCAAGCAGGCTGCGCTGGAGCATGACGCGATGGGCGCGAGCATTTCCGGTGCCGGCCCCAGCGTGTTTGCCTGGTTCGAAACGCGCGCCGCCGCGCAAGCCGCGGCGCCAGCGGTGCAGGCTGCCTTCGCCGCTGCCGGGTTCGATAGCCAGTCCTGGGTGTCGCCGATCGCCAGCCCGGCCGCACGGCTGATCGAATGAGCCGGCATCTGTATATCCCGGCGCGGCAGGATGCAGCGTGCGGCGTGTGGACCACGCAACACGCTGCAAGCACCTCATTCCACCACGACCTCGCTGATCTGCATCACCGGGCTCAAGTCGGTGTAGTTGGCGATGTCGCCCAGGATCTCCGTCGCGTGCGGGCCGAAGCTGCCGTTGAAGGCTTCCACCGAGTCGCAAAAGATATGGCACATGCCGATGAAGGCTGGGCTACTGCCGGGCTCGCCGCCACTGAGTCCCTTGTCCACCGTGTAACGCAGGCAGGCCGCACCCATGCGCGCGGCCACCAGCGGCATGTGCTGGTCGCGGTAATAGGTGTGGTCGAAACGGGCGCCTTCGCGGTAGGGGTACATCACACTGACCTTGATCATCTGCCGACTCCACGGAAAGGTGCGCGCAGCATAGCGCCGTGCCGGCGCGCGCAGGCGACCATTCGGCGGAACGCAGCAACCGCGCCAGCCATGCCCATTGCCTCGATCATTTCATTGCCGGGTCACGCCCGGTCCTGTTTTTGCCTGGAGTCACGCTGATGTTCATCTCCACCCGTGGCGGCGCACCCGCCGCAAGTCTGAGTCAGGCGATTGCCGCCGGCCTGGCCCCCGATGGCGGACTGTATGTGCCGCAGACCGTGCCGCCGGCACGCACGCTGGCCGCCGGTGCCGACCTGGCCGCGACAGCCACCACCTTGCTGCAGCCGTTTTTTGAAGGCGATGCGTTGGCGCCCGAGTTGCCCGCCATCTGCGCCGAGGCGTTCGATTTCCCGGCGCCGCTGGTGGCGCTGACCACGCCCGGCGATTACGCGCTGGAGCTGTTTCACGGCCCCACCGCCGCATTCAAGGATTTCGGAGCGCGCTTCCTGGCTGCCTGCCTGACCCGTCTGCGCCGTGCCGAAGACCGCCCGCTCACCATCCTGGTGGCCACGTCCGGCGATACCGGCGCTGCGGTGGCGGCGGCATTCCATCGTCAGCCGGGCTTGCGCGTGGTGGTGCTGTATCCGGACGGGCGGGTGTCGCCGCGCCAGGCGCATCAGCTGGGCTGCTTTGGCGACAACATCCAGGCATTGCGGGTGGCCGGCTCGTTCGACGATTGCCAGGCGATGGTCAAGCAGGCCTTGAGCGACGCAGCACTGCAGACGCAGGTACCGCTGAGCTCGGCCAACAGCATCAGCCTGGGCCGCTTGCTGCCGCAGATGAGCTACTACGCGCATGCCGCCCTGCAGCACCAGGCGACGGCGGGCAGTGTGCTGAATCTGGTGGTGCCCACCGGCAATCTGGGCAACGGGCTGGCCGCGATCCTGGCGCGCGCGCTCGGGGTGCCGTTGGGCACGATCGCGCTGGCGTCCAACGCCAACCACGTGTTGCCGGATTACTTTGCCGGCGACGACTACGCCCCGCAGCCCAGCGTGGCGACCCTGGCCAATGCGATGGACGTGGGTGCACCGAGCAATTTCGAACGGCTGCGCTGGTTGTACCAAGGTGACGATGCGGCGTTGCGCGAGGCTTTCCGCGCCCTGTCGGTAGACGATGCGGCCATCAGCCACACCATCCAGCAGCGCTATGCGCGCTACGGCGAAGTGCATTGCCCGCACACCGCCACCGCAGTACATGTGCTGGAGCAACTGCGTGCCGAAGGTGCCGAGGGCGTCACCGGCGACTGGGCCGTGGCTGCCACCGCGCATCCGGCCAAGTTCGAAGGGGTGGTGGAGCCGTTGATCGACCGCGCGGTCGATGTTCCGCCCGCATTGGCGGCGCTGCTGCAACGTCCCGCACACGCCGAAGCGCTGGCGCCGGATTACGCCGTGTTCCGGCAGCGCCTGCTTGCGGATGCGGCCTAAGCCAAACGCGTTCAGCCAGCCGGGGTTGGAAAGTGTCGCGCATGGGGCTATCTCTATCCGGGTGCGGCCCCGGCGTGGCGCCGCGTTCGATGTGGGTTGCTGCATGTCTTATCGAGTGATTGCCGTCGCCGCCGCGTTGTGCGGCTGGGCAGCGGCGGGTGCGGCCGTGGCGGCCGATGCCCTGGTTGCGTCTCCGGTGTCGCCCTTGGGCGCGCCGCGTGCGGGGCTGATCGATGCCTTGGCGCGTCAGGCGCCATCGCTGGACCGCCAGGTTCTGGCGCTGGCCACCGAAGCGTTGCAATGCGCGCGTCAACGCCAGCAGGTGGGCGATGAGCGTGTGCTCAGCGTTATCGATTACAGCCGGCCGTCGACCGAACGCCGGCTATGGGTGTTCGATCTGGCGCGGCAGCGGTTGCTGTTCCAGGAATGGGTGGCGCACGGGCGCAATACCGGCGAGAACCTGGCCGCGAAGTTCTCCAACGCCGACGGCAGCTTCCAGTCCAGCCTGGGTGCGTTTACCGCGCAGGAGTCCTACACCGGCCACAACGGCTATTCGTTACGGCTCAAAGGCCTGGAGCCGGGCTTCAACGATCACGCGCGCGACCGCGCCATCGTGATCCACGGCGCGCCCTACGTCAGCGAGGCCATCATCCGCAGCCAGGGTCGGCTGGGGCGTAGCCTCGGCTGCCCGGCAGTGCGGCCGGCAGTGGCCAAGCAGCTGATCGACACCTTGCGCGAGGGCGCGTTCGTGTTCGCCTATTACCCGGACCGTGCCTGGCTGCGGCAGTCGCAGCTCCTCAGCAGCGGCTGCGGTGCATCGGTGGCGAGTGCGGGTGGGCGTTGAAGCGTCGTGCCCTGCGTCGTGATTCGACAACGTAGTTGAGAACACAGCCGGCGTGAGTTGAGCGCATCTGCGCTGTCGCATTGAGTGCGGCCATCCGGCCAGCACACAGCTGTCTTCGTCACCGCCGCGAGCACTGGCGCCGCGTCTTCGCCAACGCGCGGTGGCGCGGACATGCAATCAAACCAATTGTTCAACCACCATCGACCAGATAGCGCTCAGACCGTGTCGCCAGCCAGGCTGCGCAGGGCGGCGTAGTCCAGGATCTGCACCAGCTGCAGTTGCGGCAGCGCGATCAGCTGCTGCTGCCTGAGTTTGGTGAAGGTGCGGCTTACCGTTTCCATGGTCAGCCCGAGATGGTCGGCGATGTCGCCGCGGCTCATCGGCAGGGCCACGGTGTCGCCGCTGGCGCCGGGCTGGGTGGAGCGGGCGGCCAGACGCAGCAGAAAGTGCGCCAACCGTTCGCTGGGTTGCAGCCGCGCCAGCAGCAGGCCGGTGTCCTGCGCTGCAGCCAGTTCCATGCCGGCGCGCTGCAGCAGCTTGCGCTCCAGGTGCGGGTAGCGATCGCGCAACTGGCGCATCTGCGCCATCGGCGTACGACACACGCGGCTGTCGACCATGGCTTCGATATCGTGGCGGTGCTGCGCGGTTTCGGTCAGCCCCACATAGTCGCCGGGCAGCACGAAACCGGTGATCTGGCGGCGGCCATCGGCGAGCGTGCGCACCAGGCGCAAGGCACCGGAGGTGACGGTGTAGACGTGCTGGCGCGCATCGCCGGCACGCACCAGCGTACTGCCGGGTGCATAGCTGGACGCAGTGGTGGCCTCATCGAGCGCGTCCATTTCCTGCGGCGACAGTGCCGCGCAGATCGCACGGCCGCGGACCGCGCATAGCGCGCAATCGGAACCGGGCGCGTCGCTGCCGGCTGCCGCGCTAGGCGCCGGGCAGGTCACGCTGGGGTCTGAAAGCTGCCGATACATGGGTCACGCACTGCCTGGGACGCAGCTCGATGATACGCCATGCGCTCAGCGCGGCCGCCCAGCCGGTAGAATTGCCGGCTCGCCCCAGTCGTTCTGCAGGAGTTTCGCTCGTGATCAAGCCCCGTACGCCGCCCGGCATCATGGAATTGCTGCCACGCGAGCAGATCGCGTTCCAGCGCATGCTGGACGTCATCCGCCGCAACTACGAGCGGTTCGGGTTCCTGCCGGTCGAGACCCCGGTGTTCGAGCTGTCCGACGTGTTGTTGACCAAATCCGGCGGCGAAACCGAGCGTCAGGTCTATTTCGTGCAGTCCACCGGCGCGCTGGCCAATGCGGCTGCCGCAGCCGACGAAGGTGCCGAAAACGGCGGCTTGCCGGAGCTGGCGCTGCGCTTCGACCTCACCGTGCCGCTGGCGCGCTATGTCGCCGAGCACGAGCACGATCTCAGCTTCCCGTTCCGTCGTTATCAGATGCAGCGCGTGTACCGCGGCGAGCGTGCGCAGCGCGGGCGTTTCCGCGAGTTTTACCAGTGCGATATCGATGTGATCGGCAAGGATGCGCTGAGCATCCGCTACGACGCCGAAGTGCTGGCGGTGATCCACGCGGTGTTTGCCGAGCTGGGCATCGGCGATTTCAAGGTGCAGTTGAACAACCGCAAGTTGCTGCGCGGGTTCTTCGAAAGCCTGGGCGTGGCCGAAGGCGAGTTGCAGCTGGCGGTGTTGCGCGAGGTCGACAAGATCGACAAGCGCGGCGCCGATTACGTGCGCGACACGCTGGTGGGCGAAGGCTTCGGCATCGCTGCCGAGCAGGTCGCCAAGATCCTGGCGTTCGTGGCGGTGCGCTCAAGCGGCCATGCCGATGCGCTGGCGCAGTTGCAGGCGCTGGAAGCCTCGGTGGGCGCCAGCGCGACGCTGGGCGAGGGCATTGCCGAATTGCGCGAGGTGCTGGAGCTGGTCAAGGCGCTGGGCGTGCCGGAAAGCGCGTACTGCCTGAATTTCTCGATCGCGCGCGGGCTGGATTACTACACCGGCACCGTCTACGAAACCACGCTCACCGACCACCCGCAGATCGGCTCGATCTGCTCGGGCGGGCGCTACGAAAGCCTGGCCAGCCACTACACCAAGTCCAAGCTGCCCGGCGTGGGCATCTCGATCGGCCTGACCCGCCTGTTCTGGCAGCTGCGCGAGGCCGGCCTGATCCAGGGCATCGCCGAAAGCAGCGTGCAGGCCATGGTGGCGCTGATGGACGAAACCCGCCTGGACGACGCGCTGGATATCGCGCGCCGGCTGCGCATCGGTGGCATCAACACCGAAGTGCAGATGGAGCCGAAGAAGGTCGGCAAGCAGTTCCAGTACGCCGCCCGCGCCGGCATCCGCTTTGTGGTGCTGGCCGGCGACGACGAGCTGGCGCGCGGCGTGGTAGCGGTCAAGGACCTGGTACGCGAGCAGCAGTTCGATGTGGCGCGCGAAGAGTTGGCAAGCACGCTGCAGGTTGAGTTGGAACAGGCCAAGGTGATGTGAGCAGCATTGTCGCCCCTCATCCGCCCTGGCGGGCACCTTCTCCCCCCGGGCGGGAGAAGGGGGAGGGGCTGACTTGGACGAGCTGCGCCCATTAGCCGCTGAGTGGGAGACGTCAGCATTCGCTGCTGAGTGGGGAGACGTCAGTGAGAGCCCCAACTCAAGGAGTCATGTCCTTCTCCCGTTGACGGGAGAAGGTGGCGCGCAGCGCCGGATGAGGGGCGTTCCGCCGCCTCAGCTCAGGTGACCACTCAGACACTGCGTCCAGCCGGTGACAATTCAAGTCGTTTGCGTTAATGTACTAACACGCTATTACATTAACGCAATGAAACAACGACCTGCCCCCCGCGAAACCGCCGACGTTGCCGCCTCCCTCAAGATGCTGGCCGATGCGCTGGCATGCCTGGACGCGCCCGGCTCGGTCGAGGCATTTCTGCGCGACCTGTGCACCCCGGCCGAGCTCGAAGCCATGGCCGACCGCTGGCGGGTGGTGCCGCTGCTGATCAAGGGCGTGCCGTACCGCGAAATCCACGAGCTGACCCAGGTCAGCGTGACCACCATCGGGCGCGTTGCGCGCACCCTGGATCATGGCGCCGGCGGCTATGCCGAGGCCTTGCGCGAGCAGTCGTCGCGCCCTGTCGATTCCCACTGAGAGAACAAGATGAGTGCTTCCACGGCAGCGCCGGCACGTGACCGGTTGCGTATTGCCATCCAGAAAAACGGCCGTCTGGCCGAGCCGGCGCGCAGCCTGCTGGCCGCCTGCGGGCTGAGCTGGCGGCAGAGCCGCGACAAATTGTTCTGCTATGGCGAATCGTTGCCGGTGGACTTGCTGCTGGTGCGCGACGACGACATCCCGGGCCTGATCGCCGACGGCGTCTGCGACTTAGGGATCGTGGGCCAGAACGAACTGGACGAGCAGGCGTCGTCGCGTCGTCGCGCTGGCTTGCCGGCCGCCTACCATGCCGTGCGTGGGGTCGGTTTCGGCCAGTGCCGGCTGATGCTGGCGGTGCCGGAAGAATGGGACTGGCAGGGCATCCAGCAACTGGCAGGCAAGCGCATCGCCACCAGCTACCCGGCGATTTTGGCCGACTGGCTGGAGCGGCAGGGCATCGATGCGGCGGTGGTAGAGCTCTCCGGTTCGGTGGAAATCGCTCCGCGCCTGGGCACCGCCGATCTGATCTGCGACCTGGTGTCTAGTGGCGCGACGTTGGCGGCCAACCAGCTCAAGCCGGTGCAGCTGGTGATGGAAAGCGAGGCCGTGCTGGCCGGCGCGGTACGCGAGCCGGCCGATGCGCGCGCCGCCTTGCTGGCGATGCTGCTGCGACGCATGGACGGCGTGCTCAAGCTGCGCGACAGCAAACTGCTGATGTTCCGTGCCGAGCATGCGCATGTGGATGCGCTGCGCCGGCTGCTGCCCGATGCCGACCCGCTGGTACAGCTGCCGGACGATGGCAACGGCGCACTGCGGCTGCAGACCATGTGCCACGGTGCGGTGACCTGGCAACGGTTGGAAGAACTCGAACGCGCAGGTGCGCAAGGCTTGATGGTGTTGACAGTGGAGCGCTCGCTGGCATGAACATTCTCGATTGGTCCCAACTCGACAGCGCGTCGCGTACCGACGCCTTGACACGCCCGGTGCAGACCGTGGCCACACAGACCCGCGACGCGGTCGCCAGCTTGATCAGCGACGTGCGTGCGCGTGGCGATGCGGCATTGCGCGAAATCACCGCGCGTTTCGATGGCGTGTCGCTGGACAGTTTTGCAGTGAGTGCGGCCGAATTCGCTGCCGCCGAAGCCGTCGTGGCGCCGGAGCTGCGCCAGGCGATGCAGGACGCCGTCGCGCGCATCGACACCTTCCACCGCGCCGGCATGAGCGAAGGGTATGCAGTGGAAACCGCGCCAGGCGTGGTCTGCGAAAAGATCGTGCGGCCGATCGGGCGGGTGGGGTTGTACGTGCCGGCTGGCAGCGCGCCGTTGCCGTCGACCGCGTTGATGCTCGGCGTTCCAGCGCGTCTGGCCGGCTGTCGCGAGGTCGTGCTGTGCACGCCGCCGCGCAAGGACGGTAGCGTGGATCCGGCAGTGCTGGTGGCCGCGCAGCTCACCGGCGTGCGTCGCGTGTTCAAGCTCGGCGGCGCGCAGGCGATTGCGGCGATGGCTTATGGCACCGAATCGGTGCCGAGCTGCGACAAGTTGTTCGGGCCGGGCAATAGCTACGTCACCGAAGCCAAGCAGCAGGTGGCGCAGTCCGGTGCGGCAGCCATCGATATGCCGGCCGGTCCATCGGAAGTGCTGGTGATTGCCGATGCCGGCGCGCAGCCGGCCTTCGTGGCTGCCGATCTGCTGTCGCAGGCAGAGCACGGCCCGGATTCGCAGGTGTTGCTGTTGTCCGACAGCGATGCGTTGATTGCCGCCGTGCAAGTGGAGTTGGATGCGCAATTGGCGCAGCTGTCGCGCGCGGAGATCGCCCGTCAGGCGCTGGCGCAATCGCGCCTGATCAAGGTGCAATCGCTGGACGAGGCATTTGCCATCAGCAACCGCTATGCCCCCGAGCACTTGATTCTGGCGCTGCGCGAACCGCGCGCATGGTTGAACCAGGTGGAAGCGGCCGGCTCGGTATTTCTCGGCGACTACACACCCGAAGCCTTGGGCGAC
This sequence comes from Xanthomonas sp. NCPPB 4467, assembly GCF_041475665.2. Classification (NCBI taxonomy): domain Bacteria; kingdom Pseudomonadati; phylum Pseudomonadota; class Gammaproteobacteria; order Lysobacterales; family Lysobacteraceae; genus Xanthomonas; species Xanthomonas sp. NCPPB 4467. Next base: position 2,442,102 of record NZ_CM191260.1, read on the forward strand.
TACTGCAGCGGCACCAACCACGTGCTGCCGACCAGCGGCGCGGCGCGCGCCTATAGCGGCGTGAGCGTGGCCAGCTTTCAGAACATGGTCAGCGTGCAGGCGGCGAGCAAGGCCGGCATCGATGGCATCGGCGAGTGCGCGTTGATTCTTGCGCGCGCCGAAGGCCTGGATGCGCATGCCAATGCGGTGGCGCTGCGCATGGGAGTGGCGGCATGAGCACGTCATCGATTCTTGAGTTGGTGCGCGAAGACCTGCGTGCGTTTGCCGGCTATTCGTCGGCGCGCACCAGCGCGTTGCAGGGCGATGTCTGGCTCAACGCCAATGAATCGGCCTGGGGCAACCCGGCCGATCCCCACGGCAGCACGCGACGCTATCCCGACCCGCAACCCAAGGGCCTGCGCGTGGCGCTGGCAGAGTTGTATGGCTGCGCGCCGGAGCAACTGCTGATTGGACGTGGCAGCGACGAAGCGATCGACCTGCTGGTGCGCGGTCTGTGCGTACCCGAGCGCGATGCAGTGGTGGTGACGCCGCCGGTGTTCGGCATGTATGCGGTGTGCGCGCGCTTGCAGAATGCGCCGCTGGTGGAGGTGCCATTGATCGATGGCAGCGATGGATTCCATGCAGACATCGCCGCCATCGTCGAAGCGGCACTGACCTCGAAGGCGAAGCTGGTGTTTTTGTGCTCGCCCTCCAACCCGGCGGGGTCGGCGATTGCATTGCAGGACATCGAAGTCGCAGTGCAGGCGCTGCAGGGCAAGGCGCTGGTGGTTGTGGACGAAGCCTACGGCGAATTTTCGGACGTGCCATCTGCGGTGACGCTGCTGAACCGCTACGAGAATCTTGCCGTGCTGCGCACCTTGTCCAAGGCGCATGCGCTTGCCGCTGCACGCATCGGCTGCCTGATCGCCAATGCCGAATTGATCGCGTTGTTGCGACGCTGCCAGGCCCCGTATCCGGTCCCCACGCCGTGCGCGGTGATGGCCGAGCAGGCGTTGTCTGCGCCGGCACTGGAGGTCACACGCCGGCGCATTGCCGAGGTGCGCAGCGAGCGTGAGCGCGTGCGCGTGGCATTGACGCAGCTTGCCGGCGTCCGCCAGGTGTATGCGTCGCAAGGTAACTTTTTGCTGGTGCGTTTCGAAGACGCCGAGGCTGCCTTCCAGGCGCTGCTGGAAGCCGGCGTGGTGGTACGCGATCAACGCGCGGTGCCGCGCCTGTCCGATGCATTGCGTATCACGCTGGGCACGGTCGAACAGAACCAACGCGTGCTTGGCGCGCTGCAGCGCAAGCAGGAGGCCGCATGACCCCGATCCTTTTTGTCGACCGCGATGGCACGCTGATCACCGAGCCGGCCGACTACCAGATCGACGCCTACGAGAAGCTGCGCTTTGTTGATAACGTGATTCCAGCCATGCTCAAGCTGCGCGATGCCGGTTATCAGTTCGTTATCGTCACCAATCAGGATGGTCTGGGCAGCGAGAGCTATCCGCGCACCGCATTCGATGGCCCCAACAACCTGATGCTGCAGATCTTCGCCAGCCAGGGCATCGAGTTCCGCGAAGTGCTGATCGACTGCAGCTGGCCGGCCGACAACGCACCCACACGCAAGCCTGGCGTCGGCCTGATGGTGCCTTATCTGCAAGACCGCAACATCGACTGGGCGCGCTCGGCGATGGTGGGCGACCGCCTGACCGATATCCAGTTTGCGCAGAACCTCAACATCCGCGGCTTCCAGCTACGTACCGATGAATTCGGCGGCGACTGGGATTGGCCGGGCATCGCGCACGAACTGGCCGATGCGCCACGGCGTGCGGTGGTTCAGCGTAATACCAAAGAAACCAAGATCCGCGTCGAGCTGGATCTGGATCGCGTCGCCGAGCCGCATACCGCCACCGGCCTGCCGTTCTTCGATCACATGCTGGAGCAGATCGGCAAACACGGCGGTTTTGCGCTGGATATCCGCGCCGACGGCGATCTGCATATCGATGAGCACCACACCATCGAAGACACCGGCCTGGCGCTGGGCCAGGCACTGCGCGAAGCCCTGGGCAACAAGCGTGGAATTGGCCGCTATGGGTTCGATCCGGCCGAAAGCCCCTGGCTTGCGGCGGGCGAGAGCGCGCAACACGGGTTCACCCTGCCGATGGATGAAACCATCGCCAGCGCGGCGCTGGATTTCAGCGGCCGGCCGTACTTCGTGTTCGATGGCGAGTTCAAGCGCGAACGCGTGGGCGATATGCCCACCGAGCTGGTCCCGCATTTCTTCCGTTCCATTTGCGATGCGTCCGGCCTGAACCTGCACCTGAGCGTGCGGGGCGAGAACGATCACCACAAGGTCGAGGCGTGCTTCAAGGCGCTTGCACGCGCCCTGCGCCAGGCGATCCGTCGCGAAGGCACGGCGCTGCCCTCTACCAAGGGCGCGCTATGACCGACCTTGCGCTGATCGACGCCGGTGGCGCCAATCTGGGCTCGGTGCGCTACGCATTGGAGCGGCTCGGCGTGGAAGCCCGACTGGTGCGCGATGCGGCCGGTTTGCAGGGCGCCGATCGGGTGATCCTGCCCGGCGTCGGCGCGGCACCGGAAGCGATGAAGCGTCTGCACGCGCAAGGCTTGATCGAGCCGCTACGCCAGTTGCAGGTGCCGTTGATTGGCATCTGCCTGGGCATGCAGCTGCTGTTCGAGCGTTCCGAAGAAGGCGACGTGGAATGTCTGGGCCTGTTGCCGGGTGTGGTGCGCCACATGACGCCGGCGCTTGGCATCCGCGTGCCGCATATGGGCTGGAACCAATTGGTAACGATGCGCGAATCGGCTTTGCTGGCCGGCCTGCCCGAACGCGCCAGCGCCTATTTCGTGCATGGTTACGCCGCGCCAGTCACCCCGGACACGGTGGCCGCCTGCGATCACGGCGGCTTGTTCACTGCAGTGGTGCAGCAAGGCCTGCGCTGCGGCGCGCAGTTTCACCCGGAGCGCTCGGCCGAGACCGGTGCCCGCATTCTGCGCAATTTTCTTGAGATGAGCTTCCCATGAGTTTTACCGTCTACCCGGCGCTGGATATCCGCAACGGCCGCGTGGTGCGCTTGTTGCAGGGCGATTACGCGCGCGAAACCCAGTATGGCGACGATGTGCTGCCGCGCGCGCAGGCGTTTGCCGATGCCGGCGCACAGTGGATGCATCTGGTGGATCTGGATGCGGCCAAGGCCGGTGGCTATACCTTGGCCGGTACGCTGGGCGAGATCGCGCGCGCCACCGGCTTGCAGGTGCAGACCGGCGGCGGCGTGCGTTCGCGCGACGATGTGGCGCGCATCCTCGATGCCGGTGCGGCGCGCGTGGTGATCGGCTCGCTGGCGGTGCGCGAGAGCGACACCGTGATTGCATGGCTGCAGGAATTTGGCGCAGATCGCCTGACCATTGCGCTGGACACGCGGCAGGATGCGGCGGGTGTGTGGCAGCTGCCGGTGCATGGCTGGACCGAAGCGGCCGAGGCCACGCTGGACCAATTGGCGGTGCGCTATGCGCAGGCCGGCCTGCAGCACCTGCTGTGCACCGACATCGCACGCGATGGCATGTTGTCCGGGCCGAACATGGACCTGTACGCGCATTTGCGTGCACTCACGCCGCAGCTGCAGGTGCAGGTCTCCGGCGGCGCGCGCAATCTTGCCGACGTCGCCGCGGCCAAGGCCTCGGGCTGCGCCGGCATCGTGCTGGGCAAGGCCTTGCTCGAAGGGCACCTGGATCTCAAGGACGCATTGGCATGTTGAGCCGTCGCATCATTCCCTGCCTGGACGTGCGCGATGGGCGCGTGGTCAAGGGCGTCAAGTTCCGCGACCACATCGACATGGGCGATATCGTCGAACTCGCATTGCGTTATCGCGCGCAGGGCGCCGATGAGCTGGTGTTCTACGACATCGGCGCCAGCCCGGAAGGGCGCTCGGTCGATTACACCTGGGTCGAGCGCGTGGCGCGGCTGATCGACATTCCGTTTTGTGTTGCCGGCGGCATCCGCGATGTCGAAACGGCACGTGCAGTGTTGCACGCCGGTGCCGACAAGATTTCGATCAACTCGCCTGCACTCGGCCGCCCGCAGCTGATTTCTGAACTGGCCGATGCCTTTGGCGTGCAATGCGTGGTGGTCGGTATCGATTCCATTGGCGAAGAAGACGGCCAGTGGCGGGTACGTCGCTACACCGGCGATCCGAGCAAGACCCAGGCGTTACCGATGCGCACGCTGGACTGGGTGGCCGAAGTGCAGCGTTTGGGCGCGGGCGAGATCGTGCTCAATTGCATGGACAACGACGGCGTGCGGCGCGGCTACGATATCGCGCAGTTGCGCCAGGTGCGTGCGCTGTGCCGGGTGCCGTTGATCGCTTCCGGTGGTGCAGGCGAACTGCAGCATTTTGCCGATGTATTCGACCAGGCCGATGTGGACGGCGCCCTGGCTGCCAGTGTGTTTCATAGCGGCGCGATTCCGATCCCGGAACTCAAGCAATTTTTGCGCGCGCAACAGATCGAGGTACGTGATGGGCAGTGACACCGTGGCAACCGACGACGCGCTGCAGGCGCTGGACTGGAGCAAGGGCGATGGCTTGTTGCCGGTCGTCGTGCAGGACGCCGACAACCTGCGCGTGCTGATGCTGGGCTACATGAATGCCGAGGCGTTGGCAGTGACGCAGCAGCGCGGCGAAGTCACCTTCTTCAGCCGCAGCAAGCAGCGTTTGTGGACCAAGGGCGAGAGCTCGGGCAACGTGTTGCGCGTGGTCTCGATCGAAGCCGACTGCGACGCCGATACGTTGCTGGTGTTGGCGCGTCCGCACGGACCCACCTGCCATCTGGGCCGCACCAGTTGTTTTCCGAGCGCGCCGGGTCAATTCCTCGGTAGCCTGGATGCATTGATCGCCACGCGCGAGCGCGAGCGGCCGCATGACAGTTACACCACCAAGCTGTTCGAGCAAGGCATCCGCCGCATCGCGCAGAAAGTGGGCGAGGAGGGCGTGGAAACCGCCCTGGCCGGCGTGGTGCAGGGCGATGCGGAATTGCTCGGCGAATCGGCCGACCTGCTGTACCACCTGATCGTGCTGCTGCGCGCGCGCGGCCTGGGCCTGGGCGATGCAGTGGCATTGTTGGAGTCGCGGCACAAATAAAGCGATTGGTAGGAGCGCACCCGGGCGCGACGCGTTACCGATAAGGCCCACGTCGCGCCCAGGTGCGCTCCTACGATGCGATGTGATTTGCACGCCTACGCCGTCCACGTTGCCTCGGCGGGTACAATTTCCGCTGGTCTTTTGGCGGGAACACGCATGCAGCTTCGCTTCGCTCTTCTAGCCCTGGGTGTGCTCGCCGGCAGCGCGTATGCGCGCGATGCGGTGGTCGATGGCATCGTGTACGAAGAGCGCGACGGGCGTGCCGGTCGCGGCGCCGATGAGCCCGGTCTTGCCGATGTGGCGGTGTCCAACGGCACGCAGATCGTGCGTACCGATGCGCAAGGCCGCTATCGTTTGCCGGTGCGCGAGGGGCAGACGGTGTTCGTGATCAAACCGGGCGATCGCAGTTTTGTACGTGCCGCCGACGGCTTGCCCGGGTTCTGGCGGCACTACGCGCCGCGCGGTTCGATCAAGCGCAAGTATCTAGGCATCGCCGCGACCGGTCGCAAGATGCATGACTGGGATTTCGCGCTGACGCCGCGTTCGGAAGCGGCAGGCAGCGGGTTCGACATGCTGGTGTTTGCCGACAGCCAGACCGCCAGCCTCACCGATGTGGGCTATTACCAGCGCGATATCGTGGCGCCGCTGGTCGGCAAGACCGCCGCCCGGCTCGGTACCACATTGGGCGACATCGTCAGCGACGATCTGAGCCTGTATCCGGCCTTGAACAAGGTCACCACGCAGCTCGGCGTGCCGTGGTTCCATGTGCCCGGCAATCACGATCTGAATGTCGATGCCGGCGACGATCTGCAGTCGCTCGACAGCTGGCGTGCGGTGTACGGGCCGGACACCTACGCGGTGGAAGAAGCCAACGCCAGCTTCGTGTTTCTGGACGATGTGATCTATACGCCCGGCGGCAAGCCGGCATATGTGGGCGGCCTGCGCGAAGACCAGTTCGTGTTTCTGCAGAGCTATCTGGCGCAGCTGCCACGCGAGCGCCTGCTGGTGCTGGGCATGCATATCCCATTGTTCGATGCAGCCCCGGGGCAGGAGACCTTCCGGCATGCCGACCGCAGCCGCCTGTTCGCGCTGCTGAAGGACTTCCCGCATGTGCTGGTGCTCAGCGCGCACAGCCACACGCAGCGGCAGGTGGAGCATGGCGCGGACGAAGGCTGGCAGGGCGCGCGCCCGTTGCACGAATACAACGTTGGCGCCGCCTGCGGTGCGTTCTGGTCCGGGGTCAAGGATGCCGACGGTATTCCCGATGCGACGATGAGCGACGGCACGCCCAACGGTTATGCAGTGCTGAAGGTCGCTTCCAGCGGCGACTACACCCTGGCCTATCACGTCGCACGCGCGGCCGACGATGCACAGCTATCGCTGTCTGCGCCCAAGGTGCTGCGGCAGGGTGCGTATCCGGCCTGGGGCGTGTACGCCAATGTGTTCATGGGGCAGGACAGCACCGTGGTGGAGTCGCGTATCGATGCTGGGCCGTGGCAGGCGATGAAGCGCGTCGAGCGTGCGGACCCGGGGCTGCTTGCGGAAAACGCGCGCGACGATGCAGCGCCGGAACTGCGTGGTTACGACCGCTCGCCCGAAGCCACGCCATCGACGCATCTGTGGCGCAGTGCGTTGCCCACCACGCTCGGCGTTGGCGAACATGTCGTCGAGGTGCGCGCTACTTTGCCAACCGGGCAATACAGCGCACGCACGGTGTATCGCTTGCAGCGCGCCGACCCTTGAGCAGATGCGCGCGTGCAAGGCGGCGCAGCAGTTCGTGGCGGTAACGCCCGTCGCGCCCAAGGACGCTCCTACGGCATCGCTGGGGGAATCGGTATCGAGCCCCACAAACGCAAACGCCTCCACGAAGGAGGCGTCTTGAGATCCGGGCTGGCAGGCGAAGGCGCGCTGGCGAAGATCTGTGCTGGCTGGCGAAGTGCTTGCTGGCTGCGCGAGTGTAGCGATGCGCAGACATTACTGGCGAAATGAGAATTAGTCTCAGCGCGTCGGCTTTATCGCGATGATGCGGGCGTCGTGCGAATCGGCGCTTTGCGTCGCGACGCAGTCGATGCTGGCGTAGCTGCTCCCGCCGTATCGGCTGCCGGTTCGGCGTCAGCGTCGCGCTGCGCTTCGGCGTCCATCTCGGCGTTGGGGTCGTCCTCCAGCGGCGGATAAGGATAGGCAACTGCCGGGCCAAGGTGCAGCCCGGCGCGCCAGCGCGCCAGTACCGGCGCAATGCGCCTGCCCAGCGATTGTTGCGGCAATGACGGCAACTCGCCGTCCTGTTTCTCGCGCGCGGTGATCGCGGTCTTGGCGATGTCGAAGGCGGCCAGCGGATCGTCGCTGCGGTTCATCGCATCGATCAGCCAGGCTTGGCCGAAGTAGGTGGCATTGGACGTGTTGCCGCAGCCGAACGATGGCCGATCGGCACGTGCCGCGGTCAGGACTAGCGTGTCCGGCGAGCGCAGCGCCGGAATGAAGCCGCCCGAATAGCAGGCCGACAGCACGATGATGCGATTGTCGATACCGGCATCGTCCAGCGCCTTGCGCAGATCCTGCGGGCTGATGAAGTCTTCTTCGTTCTGATCCACCTGCACGTACAGCGTGTGATCTTCGGTGCCGTGGGTGGTGACGAACAGCAGCAGCGCATCTTCCTTGCGATTCATGCGCTTACCGATCGCAGCGAGCGTGTCGTAGAGATTGTCGTAAGTCGCCAACGGTGCGTACGGCTGCTCGCCCAGATTGTCCGGATTGTTGACCAGCGCGACCACGCGGCCGCGCGCGTCGAAGCGTTGTTCGAACAATTGTTTGAGGTACAGCGTTTCGTTGCGAAACACGTCGTCGCTGGCATCGCCGGCAAAGCCGACGACATACAGATCGGTGACGCCGGGGCGCTGCGGCTGCACGGCGGCCAGCGCTTTTTTCAGCGCGGCCTGGTCGACCGGGTCCACCTGCGCCGCGTCGTCCGCGGTGGGTGCCGGCAACGCCGCACCCGCATCGGGATGACAGCCGGCAACCAGCAAGACCACGGCGAGCAGCACCAGCATCCGGCGTGTCAACGCGTGCGACGCCAAGGGTGATTGGAACGATGGGGACAACGCCGATGCCTCGATGATGCGTGGAATGGGAGAGTGTGGAGCGGTCGATCGAACGTTGCATCTGGCGACTGCGACTGCCCTCAGACAGATGCGGAGACTGCTCAAGCCGGCAGCAACGTGGCGCAGATCAGAACGCATCGTCCAGCCTTGCAAGCCGCTGCGCATCGTCTTCCACCCCGTCGTTGGCGCATGCATCAGCTGGCGAACCAGCTAATCCACTGACGCATGCACTAGCTGGCAAGCGCCAAGCCAGCCTGCTTCGGTGGCTTCAACGGCTGTGCTGCTTGCAAGATGCCCTCATGCGACCGCAATCAGTCGTCTTATGAGAGCCAATCCGTCACACGACGCTTCGGTCCAAGTGACTGGAGGTCCTACGTCCAACGCATCACACACGGCGTTCTTGCAACCTCACCGGCCGCCGCACCGCGGCAGCCGATGTCTCAGCGAACCTGCCGGCTCAAAACACCAGCTGCGAAAAACTTTCCACGCGCAGGTGGCTGCCCACGTCATCGGCCGAGCGCGGCGTTGGATAGTCTTCGCGGCGGTCCAGCAGCGCGGTGCGCATACCGGTGCGCTTGGCGGCGTCGAGCTCTTCGATCACGTCCGACAAGAACAGGATCTCCGTTGCAGGCTTGCCGATGCGCTCGATAATGCGGCGATAGCTGGCACTCTCGCGCTTGGGGCCAACCTCGGTATCGAACCAGTCGGTGATCAAACCACTCAGGTCGCCCGCATCGCTATGGGCGAAGAACAGCTTCTGCGCCGGCACCGAGCCGGACGAATACACGTACAGCGGAATGCCCTGCGCGTGCCAGGCCTGCAGCTGGATCGCCGCATCGGCATAGATGTGCGCGGTGAAGTCGGCGGTCTTGTAGCCGTCGCCCCAGATCAGGCCTTGCAAGGCCTTGAGCGCGGTGTGCTTGCGGTCCTCGTCGATCCAGGTCTGCAGCGTGGTGATCAACACCTCGTCCGGCACGTCTTCGCCGATCTCGTCGGCCACCTGGTTGAGCCAGTGACGCACCTGCGGGTGGTTGCCGTGCTCGCGCACGTAGGCGGGCACGGCGCGGCGTGCATACGGGAACAGCACGTCCTTGACGAACGAAATGCTGCTGGTCGTACCTTCGATATCGGTGAGGATCGCTTGCGGTCGTGTCATCGTCAGCTGGCCTTATGAGGTGTCTCGGGGGCGTAGCGGGGGAATTGTTTGGCGATTTCGGTGCCGGTGAAATGTCCGACCCAGCCGTCCGGCTCGGTGAAGAAGCGAATCGCCACAAAATGCGGCTCCGGCCCCATGTCGAACCAGTGCAAGGTGCCATCGGGCACTGCGATCAGGTCGTCCTTGACGCACTCGATCTCATAGACCTTGGCATCCACGTGCAGCGTGAACAAGCCCGAGCCGGCGACGAAGAAGCGCACCTCGTCTTCCTTGTGGAAGTGTTCGTCCAGGAACTTTGCGCGCATTTCTTCGCGCTTGGGGTTATCCGGCGCGACGCTCACCACGTCCACGGTCTTGAAGCCGCGCTCGCGACTGATGCGGTCGATATCGGTGCGATAGGCGGCCATCACCTGTTCGGGCGTGGCGCCGGGTTCGACCGGCTGGCTGGCAGCCCAGCGCTCGAAGGTGACGCCGATCTTGACCAGCTCGGCGGCAATCGCATCGCCATCGCGGCTGTCGAATTCCGGTGTGGTCGGGTTGGTGTCGGCAAAGATACGCAGTCGGCTCATGGCGGTCTGGCTCACGAATGGGGGACGGACAACACTCAGCGCGGGCCGCGCAGTTTCAGCAGTTCGAGTTCGCAATGCAGCAGGAATTCGAACGCTTCCAGATGGCGGCGTGCCTCGGCCATGTTGCGGCCCCAGGCATACAGGCCGTGTCCTTCGATGAGATACCCCCACATGCTCTGTTTGTCCAGCAAGGCGTCGACCTGCGCGGCCAGCACCTGCATGTCCTGGGTGTTGGCGAACACCGGCACGTCCACCGCGGTTTCGTGGGTGGTATTGCCTTCGAAGGCCTTGAGCAGTTCGTAGCCTTCCAGGCGGATCACGCCGCTGCCGGCATACAGGCGGGACGCAATCGTCTGCACTGGCGAATGCGTGTGCAGCACGCAGCCGATCTCCGGGAAGCGGCGATACAGCTGGGTATGGAGCAAGGTTTCGGCGGATGGACGCAGCGGGCGGCCGACGGCCTGGCCATCGAAGTCCACCACCATGATGTCTTCTTCGACCAAGCGACCCTTGTCGCGGCCGGACACGGTGATCGCGGCGTGCTGTTCGTCAAGACGATGAGAGAAATTGCTGCTGGTGGCGGGCGTCCAGCCGGCCTGGGCCAGCTCGCGGATGTTGCCGATCAGCAACTGCGCCAGCTCGTGCAAACGGGCGGCGCTATAGGGCAGGGGGGCAGTGGTCGCATTCATGGCGTCATTCTACTGCCCCACCGGATTACGGTCAGGTGCAGCGCAGCAGGGTGTTTGCCCTGTCACGCCCAGACATAGCACCTGCGTTCGCTCAGCGGCTGTCGCGCAGACGGCTGTGGCGATAGCCGTAGCCGAAATAGACCACCAGCCCGACCAGGGTCCATAGCCCCATCAGCATCCAGTTGTGCAGGGTCATTGCCGACAGCAGCGCCAGGCAGCTCAGGACACCGGCGCTGCAGATCAACCACGCGGCCGGCATGCGGAACGGACGCGGCAGTTCCGGATGCGTGCGGCGCAGGATCAAGACACCGGCGCACACGGCAGCGAAGGCGATCAGCGTGCCCATCGAGGTCAGCTCGCCCAGCACATCCAGCGGGAAGATGGCAGCCAGTAGTGCGATACCTACACCGGTGATGACGGTATTGATGTGCGGCGTGCGGTACTTGGGATGGATGCGAGTGAAGATCGACGGCAGCAGGCCATCGCGCGCGATGATCATGAAGATGCGCGGCTGCCCGATGATCATCACCAGCACCACCGACGACAACCCGATCAGCGCGCCCACTTCCACCACCACCCGCAACCAGGCCAGCTGCGGATGCGCGGCTACAGCCGTCACCACAGGCTCATCGGTACCCAGCTGGGTGAACGGCACCAGGCCGGTCATCACCGCGGCCATGGCGATATACAGCACGGTGCAGACCACCAGCGACAACATCATGCCGATCGGCAGATCGCGTTGCGGCCGGTGCGATTCCTGCGCCGCCACCGACACCGCTTCGAAGCCGATATAGGCGAAGAACACCATCGCGGCGCCGCGCAGCACACCTTCCATGCCGTACTTGCCCGGTGCTACGTTGGCGGGGATGAAGGGATGCCAATTGGCCGGGTCCACGTACTTCCAGCCTGCCGCGATGACCAGGATGATCAGCCCGGTCTTGAGGATCACCATCGCCATGTTCATCGCCGACGACTTGCGGATGCCGACATAGCATAGCCAGGTCAGCAACAGCACGATGGCAGCAGCAGGCAGGTTGGCGATCGCACCGGTGCGTTGCAGCTTGCCGTCCAGCGGTGCGCTGACCAGGGCGGCCGGCAAATGGATGCCGAAGTGTTCCAGCAGGCTGAGGAAATAGCCGGTCCAGCTGACCGCCACGGCCGAGGCGGAGACGCCGTATTCCAGCACCAGCATCCAGCCGATGAACCAGGCCGCCAACTCGCCGAAGGTGGCGTAGGTATAGGTGTAGGCGCTGCCGGACACCGGCACCATTGCGGCAAATTCGGCGTAGGCCATGGCGCAGAACGCGCAGCAGATCGCCGCGAGCACGAACGACAGCACGATCGCAGGGCCGGCATGGTCGGCCGCCGCCTGGCCGGTGATCACGAAGATACCGCCGCCGATCACCGCGCCGATGCCCAGGGCGGTCAGCCCCCAGGGACCGAGCGCGCGTTGCAGACCCAGCCCGTCGGCCGCCTCATGGCTGGCGTGCGGGTGTTTGGTAGCCCAAAGTTGTTTGAACATGGAGCGATTCCTGTTGAATCCCTGCGCGTGACGGTGCGTGCTTGTGCGGGATGTGCGGGCTGTTGTGAGGGACTCGCGTTTTCAAATCTCCGCACACGGATGTGCGGGCTGTTGCGAGGGACTCGCAATCAAGCCTTGCGGGCCAGACGACTATGGCGGATGCCGTAGCCGAAATAGATGAACAGGCCGATCACGGTCCAGCCCACGAACACCTTCCAGTGCTCCTGGAAGGCCTGGAAGAACAGGAACAGGCAGGCCAATGCGCCCAACGGGCAGATCACCATTGCCAACGGCACCCGGAACGGGCGCTCCAGCTCGGGCTTGGTGAAGCGCAGCACCATCACGCCGGCGCACACGGTGGCGAAAGCGAGCAGGGTGCCCATCGACACCAGTTCGCCCAGCACATTCAACGGAATCACCCCGGCCAGCAGCGCCGCGACCACACCGACGAAGATGGTGCCGACGTAGGGCGTGTGGAATTTCGGGTGCACCTTGCCGAACAGTTTGGGCATCAACCCATCCTTGGCCATGGTGTAGAAGATGCGCGGCTGCGCCATCAGCATCACCAACACCACCGAAGACAGGCCGGCGATCGCGCCAATCTCCACCGCGGTCTTGAGCCAGCTCAATTGCGGGTGCGCTTCCAGCGCGGTGGCCACCGGCTTGGCCGTGCCGAGCTGGGTGTAGGGCAGCAGTCCGGTCAACACCGCACAGACGATGATGTAGATGACGGTGCAGATCGCCAGCGACACCAGGATGCCGATCGGCATGTTTTTCTGCGGGTCCTTGGTCTCGCCGGCAGAGGTGGAGACTGCGTCGAAACCGATGTAGGAGAAGAACACGATGGACGCCGCGCGGAACACCCCATCCCAGCCGAATTGGCCCGGGCCGGTATTTTCCGGGATGAAGGGGTGCCAGTTCGCCGGGTCGATATAGGCGATGCCGAAACCGACGAACAGGCAGATCACCACCACCTTGATCGCCACCACGATCGCGTTGGCGAACGCCGATTGGGTGACGCCCACGTAGCACAGCATGCTCACCGCGGCGACGATCAACACCGCCGGCAGGTTGACGATGTTGCCGGAGCTGACAAAGCCATGACCGTCCCAGGCCAACGGCGCACCCGCAAGTTCTGCCGGGAACGGCAATCCGAGCGTGCCGGTCAGGAAGCTGATGAGGTAGGCGGACCAACCGACCGCGACGCTGGAACCGGCAAACAGGTATTCCAGCACCAGGCACCAGCCGATGAACCAGGCGATGCCTTCGCCGAGGGTTGCATACGAGTACGAATAGGCGCTGCCAGAGACCGGCATCATCGCCGCGAATTCGGCGTAGCACAGGCCGGCGAAGGCGCAGGCGATACCGGCGAAGACGAACGACAGCATCACTGCGGGGCCGGCGTGATTGGCCGCGGCCTGCCCGGTCAACACGAAGATACCAGCGCCGATCACCGCGCCGATGCCGAGCATGATCAGGTGCTTGGCGGTGAGGGTCCGTTGCAGCGTCGCTTCGCCCTGCAGGCTGCCTTCGACCGGTTCGCCCGCATCCACATGTCCAGCGGGCTCGATCGGTTTGACCCTCAACAGAGACTTCAGCATTCGGTACATCCCTAAGTGGCAGAACGGAGGCGCGCGCGCCTGGGCGAAGGTGTGCGCCGCATCCCGATGGGACAGGCAAGCGGCCTACCTTGCCAAAGCTACACGCTCACGACAAGCGCGTACGCAGCATGAATGGCGATAATGGTCGCTGATCCATGCGCAACCGAGAACGCCAGATGGTGGATGCAACCCTGCGGCAGCAACTGGCTGCCTACTGTGCACGTTGGCCGGACGAGGCCGAGGTGGCCGACCAGTTCGTGCAGCTGCTGGACGATGCTACCGATCCGTTCGTGCGCGAGCGTGTCGAAGGTCATTTCACCGGCTCGGCCTGGGTGGTCAGTGCCGACGGCAGCCGCACGCTGCTGACCCACCACCGCAAGTTGCAACGCTGGCTGCAGCTGGGCGGCCACGCCGACGGCGACCGCGATCTGGCGCAGGTGGCGCTGCGCGAAGCCGAAGAAGAATCCGGTCTGACCGGTTTGCGGCTGGCAGATGCCGAGCTGTTCGACCTGGACCGTCACTGGATTCCCGCGCGCGGCGAGGTAGCGGGGCACTGGCATTTCGACGCGCGATACGTAGTGGTCGCAGGCGCGGACGAAGCGTTCGACGTCAGCGAAGAGTCGCTGGCCCTGGCATGGCGCCCGATTGCCGAGCTGCTGGCCGAGCCAGAGCTGGATCCGTCGATGCGGCGTATGGCCGAGAAGTGGGTGACCCGAGGCGTGTGATGGGTGCTCAGGGCGTGCGCCCTCATCCGCCCTGCGGCCACCTTCTCCCGCAGGCGGGAGAAGGGATCAAGCGCGCGAGAAGGGATCAGGTGGGAGAAGGGATCAGGTGGGAGAAGGGATCAGGCGGCAGAAGGGATCAGGCGGCAGAAGGGATCAGGTGGGAGAAGGGATCAGTTGGGAGAAGGGATCAGTTGGGAGAAGGGAGCTGGCGGCAGAGGGCGGCAGAAGGCAGCAAGCGGGAGCAGGGGCCAGGTGGAGAAGGATGACCTGCACTCCCTTCTCCCGCTTGCGGGAGAAGGTGGCGCAACGCGCCGGATGAGGGCCGTTCCTGCACCGATACCTCAATACAAAATCCGCGTCCGCAATGTCCCTTCGATCAAGGCCAGGCCTTCCTTCAGCGCGGTGGCCTGCGCTTCGCTGGCGCTGACGTCGATCACCACGTAGCCGACCTTGGCATCGGTACGCAGGAACTGGCCGTCGATGTTGACGTTGTGGCGCGAGAACAACTCGTTGATCTTGGACAGCACACCCGGCACGTTGCGGTGGATGTGCAGCAGTCGCAGGCTGTCGGGGTGCTCGGGCAGCGTCACTTCCGGGAAATTCACCGCCGACAAGGTGCTGCCGTTATCGCTGTAGCGCACCAGCTTGGCGGCCACTTCGATGCCGATATTGTCCTGCGCTTCCAGTGTGCTGCCGCCCACGTGCGGGGTCAGGATCACGTTGTCGTGCGCAATCAACGGCGATTCGAATGCATCGCCGTTGCCCTTGGGCTCGACCGGGAACACGTCCACCGCCGCGCCGCCGATGTGGCCGGAGGTAAGCGCCGCATCCAGCGCATCGATGTCGATGACGGTGCCGCGCGAGGCATTGATCAAATGCGCGCCAGGCTTCATGCGGGCGATTTCTGCCGCACCGATCATGTCCTTGGTGGATGGCGTCTCCGGCACGTGCAGGGTCACCACGTCCGAGCGCGCCAGCAGGTCGTCCAGATCGATCGCCGCACGGGCATTGCCGAGCGACAGCTTGGTTTCGATGTCGTGGAAGATCACCTGCATCCCCAAGGATTCGGCCAGTACGCCAACCTGGGTGCCGATGTGGCCGTAGCCGACGATGCCCAACACCTTGCCGCGCGTTTCGTGGCTGCCAGCGGCCGATTTGGACCAGCCGCCGCGATGGCATTGCGCATTTTTCTGCGGAATGCCGCGCAATAGCAGGATCGCCTCGGCGATCACCAGCTCGGCCACGCTGCGGGTGTTGGAGTAGGGTGCGTTGAACACCGGAATGCCGGCCAGCTCGGCCGCGTCCAGGTCGACCTGATTGGTGCCGATGCAGAAGCAGCCCACCGCGATCAGCCGCTTGGCATGCGCCAGCACCTCGGCGCTCAACTGCGTGCGCGAGCGGATGCCCACGATATGCGCATCGGCGATGCGCGCGATGAGTTCGTCTTCGGGCAACGACTTGGCGTGCAATTCGATCTGCGAATAACCGGCGGCGCGGAAGACATCCACGGCGGTCGGGCTGATGCCTTCCAGCAACAGGACGCGGATGTCCTGCTTGGGGAACGAGGTTTTCTTCGGCGACATGGGGGAGCGCATTGCAGCAATCGGGTCGGCAACTATGCCAGAAGGGGTGCCGGATGGGGCGCTTGTCATGCAGCGGTTGAATGCGGCAATCCCTTGCGCTGTAACGGTTTCAGCTGAATCCAACGCCGCGACGGCACACCGCATCGCAACTGGACGAGTCCGGCGCGCACTGGCACGCTGTGCGGTTCCTACTGCCGCGCCGTGCCCCATGACCGATCCCCGCATTCTTTCGTTGCAACAGGCCGTGCCGGCATTGCGTGTGAAAACCGAGCCGGCCGACCTGGAGCATTACGGCCGCGACTGGACCCGGCGCTGGACGCCAAACCCGCTGGCCATCGCACTGCCAGGCTCGGTCGAAGACGTGCAGGCCGTGGTGCAATGGGCCAATGCGCAAGGCGTGGCGGTGGTGCCATCGGGCGGCCGTACAGGGTTGTCCGGTGGCGCGGTGGCCGCCAACGGCGAGCTGGTGCTCAGCCTGGAACGCTTGAACAAGCCGTTGGACTTCAACGCGGTGGATCGCACCCTCACCGTGCAGGCCGGCATGCCGCTGGAAGCGGTACACAACGCCGCGCGCGAGCATGGGTTGGTGTATCCGGTGGATTTCGCCGCACGCGGGTCCTGCTCGATCGGCGGCAACATCGCCACCAATGCCGGCGGCATTCGCGTGATCCGCTATGGCAATACCCGCGAGTGGGTGGCCGGTTTGAAAGTGGTCACCGGTGGCGGCGAGTTGCTCGAGCTCAACAATGCGTTGGTGAAAAATTCCAGCGGCTACGATTTCCGTCATCTGATGATCGGTTCCGAAGGCACGCTCGGCATCGTGGTCGAAGCGACGCTGCGGCTGACCGACCCGCCGCCGCCGAGCAATGTGATGCTGCTGGCACTGCCGTCGTTCGAGGTGTTGATGCAGGTGTTTGCCGCGTTTCGCGCGCAGCTGCGTCTGGAAGCGTTCGAATTCTTCACCGACCGCGCGCTGGAGCACGTGCTCGCGCACGGCGCGCAGGCACCGTTTGCGCAGGTCCACCCGTATTACGTGGTCACCGAGTTTGCCGCCGGCGATGCAGCGCAGGAAGCCGCCGCGATGGCTGCCTTTGAAACCTGCATGGAGCAGGGCTGGGTCAGCGACGGGGTGATCAGCCAGAGCGATGCGCAGGCCGCGCAACTGTGGCGGCTGCGCGAGGGCATCACCGAAGCGGTGGCGCGCTATACGCCGTACAAGAACGACGTGTCGGTGCGCATCTCGGCAATGCCGGCGTTTCTGGCCGAAACCCAGGCGTTGCTCGGCCAGGCGTATCCGCACTTCGATGTGGTGTGGTTCGGCCATATCGGCGACGGCAACCTGCATATCAACGTGCTCAAACCCGCCGACACCAGTCAGGCCGAGTTCGTGACGGCCTGCGATCAGGTCACCAAGGTGCTGGCGCACGCCTTGCAGCGCTTTGGCGGCAGCATTTCCGCCGAACACGGCATTGGCCTGGTCAAGAAGCCGTACCTGTGGAGCACGCGCTCCGCCGCAGAAATTGCGCTGATGCGTGGCGTCAAACATGTGCTGGATCCTCATCTTTTGCTGAATCCCGGCAAGCTGTTCGACATGGACGAGCTGCCCGGCGCGACGCCTGCCGGGTAGTCTCTTCATCACCTCACATGGAATCGATACGCCGATGATGCGCTCTCTGGTGTTTTGTGCTTTGACCCTGCTGCCGCTGGCAGCTGCCGCATCCAGTCTTGCGGGGACTTCGGCCGGTGCATCGTCTGCCGGTTCGTCCAACAGCAGCAGTTCCGGCGACGACAAGGTGGTTGCCGACGCACGCGAAGATGCGGCCGGCTTCGTCGCCAGCGATGGCGCCATTCGCGGCGCGCGTCTGGAAGCGGCGTTGCTGCAATTGCGCAGTCGCAGCGATGCGGCGCGTGTGGCCAGCGATCTGGAACTGGCGCAGTCCATCCTGGCGCAGTGAATCGTCGCCGCCGGTGTGCATGGCTGTGGCTGGCCGCAGCGATCGCACCGGCGGCGCAAGCCCAATCGCAAGTTTCGCCCACGCTGCAGGTGTCGGTTGTCGCATCGGAGTTGACTGCGTCAGAGCGCGCTGCAAGCCAGGCGCTGGTGCAGCAGGTCGAACAACGGTTGCCGACGGGCTGGATGATGCGCGACGCGGCACCCATTCAATTGCAGTGGCGCCGCGATCTGCCGGCGCAAGTGCACGGCCGCGCGATCGGCAATCGCATCCTGCTCGATCAGACGCTGTTGGATGCCTGGAGCATGCAGTCCGCCAGCGCACGCTCCGACATCGGCGCGCCAGCCACGCGGGCGGCGATGGCAGCGTTGGTGCACGAATTGGCACATGTGCGCGATCGTGGAGCGGGCAGTGCGTTGTCGCGCGACCCACGCCTGCGCGATCTTGCCGGCTGGCAGGTGCGTCCCTGGCGAATCGGACGCGGCGCAAACCGCTTCAGCGACCGCAGTCCCGATGCTTACGAGCGGCATAGCCCGGCCGAATTTGTTGCGGTCAATCTCGAGCACTACGTGCTGGATGCGGACTATGCCTGCCGCCGTCCCGCGCTGGCGGCGTGGTTTTCCGAGCGGCTAGGACCGCCGCAGGACGCGGCAGCATGCGCGCCGACCTTGCCGTATCTGCAGGCCGACAACGATGCCGGTGCGATGTCGCTGCTGGCGTTGGACCCGGCGCGGGTCTATGCAGTGGACTATCTGCTTGCCGAAGGCAACGAACAGCCGATGAGTCGCTGGGGCCACAGCATGTTGCGGCTGGTGATCTGCGCGCCCGGTCGCGTGCCCGGGCCGGCGTGCCGGCTGGATCTGCAGTATCACCGCGTGCTGTCGTTTCGGGCATTCGTCGGTGATGTGCAGATCTCAAGCTGGCGTGGGCTGACCGGCTCGTATCCGTCGCGGCTGTTCGTGCTGCCGCTGAACCAGGTCATCGACGAATACACCAAGGTGGAACTGCGTGCCCTGTCGTCGGTGCCGCTGGCGCTGAGCCCGGATGAGATCGCCGCTTTGCTGACGCGCGCCGCGCAGGTGCACTGGAGCTACGACGGGCGCTATTACTTCATCAGCAACAACTGCGCGGTGGAAACCTACAAGTTGTTGCACGACGGGGTGCCGCGTCTGGCCGCAGCTGGGCTGTCGTCGATCACTCCGCGTGGCGTGCGCCAGCGCCTGCAGCGTGCCGGCCTTGCCGACCTGCGTGTGCTGGACGACCGCGCGCAGGCCACACGTCAGGGTTATTACTTCGAATCGGCGGCCGCGCATTATCAGGCCATGTTCGATGTGCTTCGGCGCGGCATCCCGGTGCCGCAGACGAGTGTGGCCCAGTGGTTGGATGCCGCGCCTGATGCACGCGCGCAGTGGTTCGAGCGCGGTGGCCTGCGCGAAACCGCAGCTGCATTGCTGCTGGAACAAGCCGCGTTACGGCGGCAGGAACTGGTGGCGCGCGATGCGCTCAAGCGCCTGTTGCGGCCCGGCATCGCCGAGCGTGCAGCAGTGCAGGATCAACTACAGAGTCTGTTCGCCCGGCAGGCGCAGCTCAGTCACCCGGCGGCGCTTCTCGATGGCTCCGGTTTCGATGGCCCCGGCTACGGATTGCCGCAGGCCGACGAGCAGCAACGTGTGAGCGCTAAGGTCGCCCGGGCGAGCAGCGGCCTGGCCGATGGGTGGAAGCAATTGCAGGCACTGGGCCGACAGCAGTTGCCGGCCGAGTTGCGTGCCGATCTGGAGCAGGGCGAGGCGAACGTCGAAACGCTGCGCGCACGATTGCGGATGCTTGCACAGCCGGTGCAGGCGGTTGCGTCGGTGCCGGTGCCGGCGCACCAGGCGCTTGGCGAGCAATAAGGTTGGCGTCTGCGTCGGTTGATGATGGCGCTACAGACATCGTGCAAGTGCAGTCGACAATCGGACAGGCGTGCGACTAAGTGGCGCTTCTAGACAGAGCGAGCGATTCGTTGCCGACGACCGCGCGCACGTAGCGTTCCCGCGCAAAAACCAGCGAAAAATGCGCGCTATTCAGCACGTTTCAGCATGGAAGAGCGGCTTGCTGCCATCGAGTGCGCAGCAAGCCGGTACGTCTCTCTGCACGTGCTGCTCAGCTCGCCGGCTGTAAATCCGCCTGGGTGGCGTACTGCCGCAACCACCGGCTCACCTGCGCATCGTTGCGGTAGCGCTGCAGCAGTTTGGCCAGGCGTGCCGGTGCGGGTGTGCAGAACTGCGCAACCGCCACTTCGATTTCGTGGCGACGGTCGGCGTCATACGGTTCTTCACCGGCGAAGTGTTCGCAGGTGTCGTAGTCCTCCACCAGCTTGCGCACATCCTCCGGCATGCCGCACAGGCCTGCCGGATGTTGCAGCCATTCGTCTTCCACCCTGGGATCGGTGCAGGCGACCGCAGCGGAGGCCGGCGCAGGGGCCGGTTCCGCGGTGCAGGCAGCCAGCAGCCCCAACGTCAGGGCAACGGCCAGGCGACGCATCAGTCGGCGCGTCCGGCAAATTCGCCGGTGGTGGTGTTGACCAGCACGCGCTCACCGTTGGTGATGTACTCGGGCACCATGATTTCCATGCCGGTGTTGAGCTTGGCCGGTTTGGGACGCTTGGTGGCGGTGCCGCCCTTGAGCTCCGGCGGCGTCTCGATCACTTCCAGCGTCACCGTCTGCGGCAACTGCACCGCCACCGGCTGGTCGTCGATCACCTGCACATAGATGCCGGTCAGACCATCGGTGATGTAGCCGGCATCGGTGCCGATCACATCGGCGTCCAGGGTGTAAGGCGTGAAATCTTCGTCGTCCATGAACACGAACGCCTCGCCATCCTTGTACGAAAACGTGGACAGGCGACGCAGCAGCTCCACTTCGGGCAGATTGTCGTCGGCATCGAAGCTGGCATCGGTTTTTACGCCGCCCGGCACGCTGTACATGATGAAGCGGAAGCGCACGTTGCCGCCGCGCCCTTGCGGCGAGCTGCGCTCGATGTCGCGAATCTGGTAAATGCCGCCGTTGTATTCGACGACGTTGCCTTTCTTGATGTCGTTAGCTTTCATGGGAATCGTGAGTAGGGAATAGGGAATTGGAAAAGCCGGTAGCGGGGTGCTGAGAGTAGGGCGCTGTTGCGATTCCCCATTCTCGATTCCCCATTCCCGGCCTACTTGGGCGCCAACCGCACGCCGCCGTCCAGGCGAATCGTTTCGCCGTTGAGGTAGCGGTTGCGCAGGATGAAGGCGACGGTGTCGGCGTATTCGTCGGGCTGGCCCAGGCGCGAGGGGAACGGGATGGAGGCGGACAGCGATTGCTGCACGGCCTCGGGCATGCCGTCGACCATCGGGGTCCAGAACACGCCGGGTGCAATCGTCATCACGCGGATGCCGAAGCGCGCCAGTTCGCGCGCCATCGGCAGGGTCATGCCGACCACGCCGCCCTTGCTGGCGGCGTAGGCCGCCTGGCCGATCTGACCTTCATAGGCGGCTACCGATGCGGTGTTGACGATCACCCCGCGCTCGCCATCGTCGCCGGCGGCGTTGTGCTGCATCACATCGGCCGCGGCCTTGGCGACATTGAAGCTGCCGACCAGGTTGACCAGCACGGTGGTGCGGAAGGTCGCCAACGGCATGGGCGCCTCCTTGCCCAGCACACGGCCGGCGCCGAGGATGCCGGCGCAGTTCACCGCAAGATTCAGCCCGCCCAGCGCTTGCGCGGCCTGCGCGATATTGGCGGACACCTGCGCTTCGTCGGTGACATCGGTGGCGAAGTAATGCGCGTTGCCGGCACCCAGCAAGGCCAGCGCCGCATCGGCCTTGTCGGCATTGACGTCGAACAACGCGACCTTGCCGCCGTCTGCAACGATGCGTTGCGCCACTGCCAGGCCCAGGCCGGACACGCCGCCGGTGATGACGGCAAGAACAGAGGATGACTGCATGCGGTGGTTCCCTGGTAGAGACATGACTGCCGACGGCTGCCGGCACGCCAACGGTGGCCGAGACGGCCGGCAATTCTAGCCGAAGCCTTTGCGCGATCGTGCCGGGGGATGCTTGTGCTGCAGCGGCAGCGGCGCGGTGTCAGCCGGCGGCCGCCAGCGCCTTGCCGACCTTGCTGCCGGTGTCGCGGCCCAGGAGCTGCGCCAGCCAGCGGCCGGTGTGGGCGAGGGCAGGCAGGTCGATCCCGGTCGAGATGCCCAGGCCGTGCAACAGATACACCACGTCTTCGCTGGCGATATTGCCGCTGGCGCCCTTGGCGTACGGGCAACCACCGGCGCCGGACACCGCGGCATCGACCACGCGCACGCCTTGCTCCAGGCAGGCGGCGATATTGGCCAGCGCCTGCCCGTAGGTGTCGTGGAAATGCACCGCCAGTGCGTGCATCGGCACCACCTCTGCCACTGCGGCCAGCATCTGGCGCGCCTTGCGCGGGGTGCCGACGCCGATGGTGTCGCCCAGCGAAATTTCGTAGCAGCCGAGTGCGTACAGCCGCTGCGCGACGTCCACCACGTCGGCCACTGGCACCTCGCCTTGATACGGGCAACCCAGCACCGTGGAGACGTAGCCGCGCACGCGTACGCCGTCGCTGGCAGCCTGTGCAAGGATCGGCCGGAACCGCTCGATCGATTCGTCGATACCGGCATTGGTATTGGTGCGGTTGAAGGCCTCCGACGCTGCGGTGAAGACCGCCACTTCCTGCGCGCCGGCCGCCTGCGCACGGGTGTAACCCTGCAGGTTCGGCACCAGCACCGGATAGGCGATGCCGGACGCCTGGGTGATGCCGGCCAGGACCTCGGCCGCGTCGGCCAGCTGCGGCACCCAGCGCGGGCTGACGAAGCTGGTCGCCTCGATGGTGCGCAGGCCGGTGGCCGACAACCGATCGATCAACGCGATCTTGTCGGCGGTGGCGACCGGCTGCGCCTCGTTCTGCAGCCCATCGCGCGGGCCGACCTCGACAATGCGCACGAAGTCGTTCATGCGCGAGCCCCGCCGCGCACAACGGCCAACGCACTCATGCCGCGTTCTCCGGCACCCAGGCCGGCGAGCGTTTTTCCAGGAATGCGCCCAGGCCCTCCTGACCTTCCGGAGAGACGCGCAAGCGGGCGATCCATGCGGCGTTGGCGGCATCGACGGCATCGCGGTCGGCGGCTGGCAGCACCGAGCGGACCAGCGACTTGGCCGTGCTGGCGGCCAGCGGCGCGGCCGCCAGCAGCAGGCGCACCTGCCGCTCCACCGCGATGTCTAGTTGATCGGCCGCCACCAGTTGATGCAGCAGCCCCAACAACTGCGCGGTACCGGCGTCGAAGATCTCGCCGGTGGCGAACCAACGGCGCGCCTGGCGTGCGCCGATGGCGGCGATGACATACGGCGAAATCACCGCGGGCAAGAGCCCGAGCTTGCTTTCGGTCAGGCCGAAGCGCGCCTCGGTGCAGCCGATGGCGATATCGCAGCACGCCACCAGTCCCACGCCGCCGCCGAAAGCTGCGCCGTTGACGCGCGCGATGGTGGGTTTGGGTAGTTCGTCGAGCGTACGCATCAGGCGCGCCAGCGCCAACGCATCGGCGGCATTCTCGGCCTCGCTGGCGGTGGCCATACCGCGCATCCAGTGCAGGTCGGCGCCGGCAGAGAAGGCGCCCCCGTCACCGGTCAGGATCACCACGCGAATGTGCGCCGCCGTGCCGGCCTGCCGCAACGCGTCGGTCAACGCGGCAATCAAGGTCGCATCGAAGGCGTTGTGCACGGTCGGGCGGTGCAGCCGCAGCGTGCGGACCGGTCCGTGGTCCTCAACGATCAAGCCGGTGTCCTGCATTGCGGATGCGTCCATGAATGGGATGCGAACCATGATAGCGGCACGGGTCGCCGGAGCCATGACGCGGTGCGTCGATGCTAGAATTGAGAACCATTCCTAACAATCAGGCCGTCTTTGTGACGCTGTCCGACATGCCTATGCATCGCGCCGCCATCGTGGACTCCGTGGAGGATCGTCTCCCCAACGACACGATCGCCCGGCGCCTGCGCGAGCTGGGGTTTGTCGCAGGCGAGGAGGTCACCGTGTTGGCCACCGGGCCGGTCGGCCGCGAGCCATTGCTGGTGCAGGTCGGTTACACGCGTTTTGCCCTGCGCCGCAGCGAAGCCGCGCGCGTGCAGGTGCGGCCAGACGGAGCATCGGCATGAATGCGGCGGCCGTGCCGTTGCGTCTGGCGCTGGTGGGCAACCCCAACAGCGGCAAGACCGCGCTGTTCAATCAGCTCACCGGCAGCCGCCAGAAAGTGGCCAACTACACCGGCGTCACCGTCGAGCGCAAGGAAGGGCATTTCCGTGCGCCGTCCGGCCGCGACTTTGCGGTGCTCGATCTGCCCGGCGCCTACAGCCTGCAACCGGCCAGCCTGGACGAGGCGATCACCCGCGACCTGTGCCGTGGTTTCTACCCCGGCGAGCCGGCGCCGGACGTGCTGGTGTGCGTGATAGATGCCACCAATCTGCGCCTGCATCTGCGCTTTGCGCTGGAGCTGCGCGAGTTGGGGCGGCCGATGATCGTGGCACTGAACATGGTCGATGCGGCGCAACGGCGTGGCATCGTGATCGATCTGCCGGCCCTGGAGCAGGCGCTCGGCGTGCCGGTGGTGGAGACCGTGGCGGTGCGACGCGGCGGCGCCAAGGCGCTGGTCGAGCGCATCGATGCGCAGGCCGCCAGCCTGGCGGCACCGACCGCCACGCCGCCTGTCGACGGTAATTACCATGCGCAGGTTCGGCAGATCCTGAGCGCGGCGGTGACCATGCCGACGCGGACCTCGCGCGTGGACGATGCGCTGGACCGTTGGCTGCTGCATCCCATCTGGGGCTTGGTGACGCTGGCGGTGGTGATGTTCCTGATCTTCCAGGCGGTGTACGCCTGGGCCACGCCGCTGATGGACCTGATCGATGCCGGCACCGCACTGCTGGGCCAGTGGGTGGGCACCACGCTGCCGGAGGGCCCGCTCAACAGTCTGCTCAAGGACGGCATCATCGCCGGCCTGGGCGGGGTGATCGTCTTCCTGCCGCAGATCTTGATCCTGTTCGCCTTCATTCTGGCGCTGGAAGAATCCGGCTATCTGCCGCGTGCGGCATTCCTGCTCGATCGCATGATGGCGGCGGCCGGATTGTCCGGGCGCTCGTTCATTCCGTTGCTGTCGAGCTTTGCGTGCGCGGTGCCGGGCATCATGTCCACGCGCAGCATCCAGGATCCGCGCGATCGCCTTGCCACCATCATGGTCGCGCCATTGATGACGTGCTCGGCGCGGTTGCCGGTGTATGCGCTGCTGATCGGTGCGTTCATCCCGCAAAAAACCGTGTGGGGCATTTTCAATCAGCAGGGACTGGTGCTGTTTGCGCTGTATGCCGCCGCCATCGTCAGCGCGTTGCTGGTGTCGTGGACGATGAAGAAGTGGCGTCGCGACAAAAGCGAGCATCCCTTGATGCTGGAACTACCGTCGTACCGCGTGCCGCAGCTGCGCGACCTGGCCTTGGGCTTGTGGGAACGCGCGGTGATCTTTCTCAAGCGCGTCGGCGGCATCATCCTGGCGCTGACCATTCTGCTGTGGTTCCTGTTGTCGTTCCCGGCTGCGCCGGCCAATGCCACCTTGCCGCCGATCGACTACAGCTTTGCCGGCCGCATCGGCCACGCGATGGCGGTGTTCTTCGCGCCACTTGGCTTCAACTGGCAGATCTGCATCGCTCTGATTCCCGGCCTGGCTGCGCGCGAAGTGGCGGTGGCATCGCTGGCCACCGTCTATGCGTTGTCGGCTGCCGATGACGATGCAGCGGCGCAGGCCTTATCGCCGTTGATCAGCGACGGCTGGTCGCTGGCCACCGCGCTGTCGCTACTGGTCTGGTATATCTACGCGCCGATGTGCATCTCCACCCTGGCCACGATCAAGCGCGAAACCAACTCGTGGAAGCAGATGACCATCAGTGCGGTCTATCTGTTCGCACTGGCCTACCTTGCCTCGCTGGTGACTTACCAGCTGGCTGTGCTGTTTGGTGCCGGCTGACATGGATCTTTCGCTCACCCTGCAATACATGGTCATCGCCGTCGCGGTGCTGCTCAGCCTGTGGGTGGTGATGAAGAAGCAGTTCCCGAGTGTCTTGCGCGGGATGCGGGGCGCGCTGGCGCTGGCGTTGCTGCGCGATGGACGACCGACCTGGATGCAGACCCTGGGACGACGCGTGGCGCCTCCAGCCACGCAGGGCAGTGCGGCCTGCGGTGGTTGCGACAGTTGCGGCCCTGCGCCAACGCGCAAGCATTGATCCCGTTCGCCTCCGCTACACTTGCGCGGCCGCAGGACGCGGCGCGACAGGGGGCGGTGCATGCGTTTGCTGGTGTTGTTGGCGGTCTTGGCCGCGGTTGCGGGTTTGTACAACGATGGTGGCAATGCGCTTGACGAGACGCAGGTGCGCGATTTCTACGCGGCGCACGACAAGGCGATGGTGAGTCAGGATGGTGAGGCGCTCTGCGCCATGACCGCGCCGGAATTCGAAATGGTGGTGCTGTACCGCATGGACTCCCATCAGAAGCGCGAGACCACCAATCGCGCCAACTACTGCAAGTCCAACGGCGAGTGGGCACAGGTGCTGAAGCAGATGCGCCCCGTGGCCGAGCCGGAAGAATTGATCGACTACAAG
The DNA here is from genome assembly GCF_041475665.2 of Xanthomonas sp. NCPPB 4467. NCBI lineage: Bacteria > Pseudomonadati > Pseudomonadota > Gammaproteobacteria > Lysobacterales > Lysobacteraceae > Xanthomonas > Xanthomonas sp. NCPPB 4467. The sequence continues at coordinate 2,468,813 of NZ_CM191260.1, forward strand.
CGCTCGATTACCAAGATCGAGATCGCGCCGGATGAGCAATCGGCGATGGTCGAAACACGCGCCACGCTCGGCCTGCCGGGTCTGCGCATGACCTTCCGTTCGCGCGACAAGGTGGTGCGCAAGCGCTGGAAGACCTTGATCACGCGTAGCGAAGGCACCGCCTGGGTTGGTCCGGCGTATCGGTAGCCTGCAGCGACAGCGGCTTCTTTGCTTCCGCTAAGGAACCTCTGAACAACTCGCCGACCAGCGGGGAAGCTTGTCGCTTCGCCTGATCCCGGTAAGCGTCCTTACTAAAACTCAAGCGCTTACGGCTGACGCAGCTTGGCTCATGCTTCGATCGAAGGCCTGAGGCAGCGTTGTTCAGAGCTTCCCTAAGAGCGTCTAACGACGCCGCTGCGCACACCGCCAGTTGGGCGCCGCCGCTGCTCGGTACGGCAGTGTCCACTCGTCCGTTCCGGTTCTAGCCGCGACCGTCTACACCCACCTGACGACGGCTCGCCACGTTCTGCCAGCGCTCTACATCGCAGCACGCACGCTGCAGTGCACAGCGCCGGCATTGCGGGCGTTGGGTATGCTTGCGGTATGACGACCTCCTTCCAGATCTCCCGACGTGCGCAGGCGCTGACCAGTTCGGCGATTCGCGAAATCCTCAAGGTGACCGAGCGGCCGGAGGTGACGTCCTTCGCCGGCGGTCTGCCATCGCCGGCGACCTTTCCGGTCGAACGCATGCGCGCAGCCAGCGATCAGGTGTTGCGCGATGCGCCGCAGGCGGCGTTGCAATACGGCCCCACCGAAGGCTATGCGCCGTTGCGCGAATGGGTGGCCGCGCGCCTGAGTCGCGATGGCGCCACGATCCGGCCCAGCCAGGTGCTGATCACCACCGGCTCGCAGCAGGGCCTGGATCTACTCGGCAAGGTGTTCATCGACGAAGGCAGCAAGGTGCTGGTGGAGACGCCGAGTTATCTCGGTGCGTTGCAGGCGTTTTCGTTGTTCCAGCCAGCGTTTGTCGGCATGCCATCGGACGAGGATGGCGTGGTGGTGGATGCGCTGGATCCGGCGCTGCTGGCCGATGCACGCTTTCTGTATTGCCTGCCCAATTTTCAGAACCCCACCGGTCGTCGCCTGCCATTGGCGCGACGTCGGGCGCTGGTCGCACGTGCGGCCGAGGCCGGCGTGCCGATCGTCGAAGACGACCCGTACGGCGAGCTGTACTACAGCGGCGAACCCTTGCCGAGCCTGTTGTCGATGAACCCGGAAGGCGTCATCTACATGGGCTCGTTCTCCAAGGTGTTGGCGCCCGGGTTGCGGTTGGGATATGTCGTCGCGCCGGAGGCGGTGCTGGGCAAGCTGATCCAGGCCAAGCAGGCGGCCGATCTGCATACGCCTTCGTTTACCCAGCGCGTGGTGTATCAGACGCTGCAGGACGACTTTCTCGACACGCATATCCCGCAGATCCGCGCACTGTATGCGCGGCAGTGCAGCCTGATGTTGGAAGCCTTGGACCGGCACTTCCCGGCGCAGGTGCAGTGGAATCGCCCCGAAGGCGGCATGTTCCTGTGGGTGACCCTGCCGCCCGGTCTGGATGGCACCGTGCTGCTGGCGCGTGCGATCGCACGCAATGTCGCCTTCGTGCCGGGTGCGCCGTTCTTTGCGACGTTGCCGCAAGTCAACACGCTGCGGCTGTCGTTCGTCACCGTGCCGGGCGAGAAGATCGATGCCGGCATCCAGGTGCTGGGTGAGGTGCTACGCCAGGCGCTGGCCGAACTGCCAGGGCAGGGCGCATGACATCGCCCGTCTTGGTGCCACAAGCGCCGGTTGCCACGCACATCGATAGTGTCGCAATTGGTGTTGCGCGCGACTTCACTCGCCCCGACAGCCGCAGCGCGATCGACAAGCGCGCAGTGCATGGGTCGCTGCAGCTGGGTGTCGAAGGCTTGCAAGGCGACGAGCAGGGCGACCGGCGCGTGCATGGCGGGCCGGACAAGGCGATTCATCACTATCCACGCGACCACTATGCTGCCTGGCGCCAGGAGCTTGGCGCACATGCACTGCTGGAAGCGGCCGGCGCGTTCGGCGAGAACCTCAGCAGCACCGGCCTGACCGAGGCCACGGTCTGCCTGGGCGACCGCTTTACGCTGGGCACGGCCGTGGTGGAAGTCTCGCAGCTGCGTCAGCCGTGCTGGAAGCTGTCGGACCGCTTCGGTGTGCGCGATATGGCGCGCCGCGTGCAGGAAACCGGCCGCACCGGCTGGTACTACCGGGTGCTGCAACCCGGCGTGGTGGCGTCCGGCAACACGCTGGCATTGCAGGAGCGACCGCATCCGCAGTGGAGCCTGTCGCGGCTACAGCAGGTGCTGTATGCACGCGAAGTCGACGTCGCGACCATCACCGAGCTGCTGCGTCTTCCGCTGGTGCCGTCGTGGCGGGCCCTGTTCGAGCACCGCCTGCAGCGCAGCGAAGGGGAAAGCTGGAGCAGGCGCCTGACCGGCGTCGACGACTAAGAGCAGCTAACAAAACCGCTGTGCTCACCGCCAGGCGGGCGCGGCCGGTGCTCGGAATCCTCTTCTACGACACTCGTGCACTTCGGTTCTCGTGCGCCGTCCACACCCCCCCTGACGACTGCTGGCCGCGTTTTGTTGACCAATCAACGTCACGCGCTGCGGCGGCGCTGAAGGCACAAGCCATTGCCGCGCACGCACAGTCTCCACAGATGCGCGCAGCCAGCCGCCGCGCAGCTGCAAACGTCGACACGCAACAAGCCACAAGTGGCTCCACATCCACCAAACCACGACATCCCCAACAAGCGCTCAGACCTCGCACACCGCTCTGACGATTCCCAATCCCGATTCCCGATTCCCAGCACCTTGTGCAACCCCCACCGCCTCGTTAGCCTGCGGGCATGACAACGTCCCCTGTAAAAGTGTTGATCCACGGCGCCTCCGGGCGGATGGGCAAGGCATTGCTGCGCCTGGCGGCTGAAGACGACGCATTGCATATCGTCGGCGCGGTGGTGGGGCGCTCGCCATCGCAGCGCGTGGTGGACGGCGTGCCGTTCTTTGCCGCCAGCGAGCTGGGCGGTGCGCCGGCCTTCGATGTGGCCATCGACTTCAGCCTGCCGCAGGGTTTTGCGCCGATCCTGGCGCTGTGCGCGCAACGCGGTAAGCCGCTGGTGTCCGGTACCACCGGGCTGGACGAGGTGCAGCGCGCCGCGCTGCTCGATGCCGCGCAACAGATTCCGTTGGTGTGGGCCTCCAACTTCAGTCTTGGTGTCGCGGTGTTGACCGAATTGGTCGAGCGCGCCGCCGGCACCTTGCCAGGCTGGGATTGCGACATCATCGAAGCGCATCACGTGCACAAGCAGGACGCGCCATCCGGCACCGCACTGACGCTGGGCGAGGCGGCCACCGGCAGCGGTGCGCAGCCGCGGTTTGCCAGCCTGCGGGCCGGCGACATCGTCGGCGAGCACACGGTGCAGTTCACCGGGCTGGGCGAGCGGGTCGAGCTGGTGCACCGCGCCACCAATCGCGACATCTTCGCGCGCGGCGCCCTGCACGCGGCCAAACGCCTGATCGGCCGGCCCGCCGGCAGCTACCGGGTACGCGACCTGGTGCTGTAAGACATCGCGCAACAGCGCATGAACACCTGCGCGGTTGCGCGGCGTATTCATGCCGCCGTTGCAGTGCTGTTGCTGCATGGATTGCGTTGCAGGCTGGCAAGCCGGGGCACTTGCCTTTACAATTCTCGCTTGCCCGAACCAGCGTCGGACCGGTCCCCAGCACCGCGTCCGCGCTTTGCTGCAACCGGAATTTGGCCGGAAGCGCATCGGAGTCCCAGGCAGCCAGAGCGAGACCCCACGTGACCCAACCCGCAATCCTTGTCCTCGAAGACGGCACCGTGTTCGAGGGCGAATCCGTAGGCGCCACCGGGCTTTCCGTCGGTGAAGTGGTGTTCAACACCGCCATGACCGGCTATCAGGAAGTCCTGACCGATCCCTCCTACGCCCGCCAGATGGTCACGCTGACCTATCCGCATATCGGCAATACCGGCTTTACCGATCAGGACGACGAGGCCCGCAAGATCTGGGCCGCTGGCCTGATCGTGCGCGATGTGCCGCGCCGCCCCAGCAACTGGCGCAGCCAGGTGGCCTTGCCGGAGTGGCTGCAGGCCCGCGGCGTAGTCGCCATCTCCGGCATCGACACCCGCAAGCTGACCCGCCTGTTGCGCGAAAAGGGCGCCCAGAACGGCGCGCTGATGGCCGGCGAGATCGACGTCGAAAAGGCGCTGGAAGCCGCGCGCAAATTCCCCGGCCTGAAAGGCATGGACCTGGCCAAGGTGGTCTCCACCGAGACGCGTTACACCTGGCAGGAAGGCTCGCTCGACCTGAACTCCGACACCTTTCTCGGCCTCGGTGCGTTGAAGAGTGGAAAGTCCGCACATGCAGGTGCGGACTCTGGAGAGGGACGCACGTTCAAGGTCGTGGCCTACGACTACGGCGTGAAGCTCAACATCCTGCGCATGCTGGCCGAGCGCGGGTGCGACGTCACCGTGGTGCCGGCGCAGACTCCGGTGGCCGAGGTGCTGGCGATGAATCCGGATGGCGTGTTCCTGTCCAACGGCCCGGGCGACCCGGAGCCCTGCGATTACGCAATCGCTGCGATCCAGGAATTGATCGCCAAGAAGATGCCCACCTTCGGCATTTGCTTGGGCCACCAGTTGCTGGCGCTGGCCGCCGGCGCGAAGACGGTGAAGATGATCACCGGCCACCACGGTGCCAATCACCCGGTGCAGGATCTGGATGGCGGGCGGGTGATGATCACCTCGCAGAATCATGGCTTTGCGGTGGACGAAACCACGCTGCCGGCCAATGTGCGGGTTACCCATCGCTCGCTGTTCGATGGCACCAACCAGGGCATCGCCCTGACCGACGCACCGGCGTTCTCGTTCCAGGGCCACCCGGAAGCCTCGCCAGGCCCGCGCGATGTGGGGCCGTTGTTCGACCGGTTTACCGCACTGATGCGGGACCGGGGACCGGGGACCGGGGACACGGGAAAGGCAGGTTGATGGCTTCCCACTTTCGCGAATTGGAAGTGTGGCAGCTGTCGATGACGCTGGCCAAGGCGGTGTACCTGCTGGTCGCGGACTTTCCCAAAGAAGAGCGTTACGGCCTGACTTCGCAGCTCCAGCGTGCTGCCGTCTCCATACCATCGAATATCGCAGAGGGAAATGCGCGCGCTACCACGCGCGATTACGCTCGCTTCGTGTCCCAGGCATGTGGTTCTGCCGCTGAACTGCAAACGCAGTTACTGCTTGCAAGTGACCTAGGCCTGGGCGATCAGGAACAGATCAAGATCGCGCTCGAGGTTTGCGAGCGGGTCAACAAAATGCTGCGCCGCCTTCACCAGGCGCTTTCCGCCAAGCTTGACCCCGGGTCCCCGGTCCCGGGTCCCCGGTCCCGGAGTTGATTCATGCCAAAGCGTACAGATCTCAAAACCATCCTAATCATCGGCGCCGGCCCGATCGTCATCGGCCAGGCCTGCGAGTTCGATTACTCCGGCGCGCAGGCGTGCAAGGCGCTGCGCGACGAGGGCTACCGCGTGGTGCTGGTCAACAGCAACCCGGCCACGATCATGACCGACCCGGACATGGCCGACGCGGTGTATATCGAGCCGATCAACTGGCAGACGGTCGAAAAGATCATCGCCAAGGAAAAGCCCGATGCGCTGTTGCCGACCATGGGCGGGCAGACCGCGCTGAACTGCGCGCTGGATCTGGCCGACCACGGGGTGCTGGAGAAGTACAACGTCGAGTTGATCGGCGCCAAGCGCGAAGCGATTCGCATGGCCGAAGACCGCGAGCTGTTCCGCGTGGCGATGGGCGAAATCGGCCTGGATTGCCCCAAGGCCGAAGTGGCGCACACGCTGGAAGAAGCGCTGGATATCCAGACCCGTGTTGGCTACCCGACCATCATCCGCCCCAGCTTCACCCTGGGCGGTAGCGGTGGCGGCATCGCCTACAACCGCGAAGAACTGATCGACATCGTCGGCCGCGGCCTGGAACTGTCGCCGACCACCGAAGTGCTGGTGGAGGAATCAGTGCTGGGCTGGAAGGAATTCGAGATGGAAGTTGTGCGCGATACCGCGGACAACTGCATCATCGTCTGCGCGATCGAAAACCTCGACCCGATGGGTGTGCACACCGGCGACTCGATCACCGTGGCGCCGGCACAGACGCTCACCGACAAGGAGTATCAGCGCCTGCGCGATGCCTCCATTGCAGTGCTGCGCAAGATCGGCGTGGATACCGGCGGCTCCAACGTGCAGTTCGGCATCAGCCCGACCAATGGCCGGGTGGTGGTGATCGAGATGAATCCGCGGGTGTCGCGTTCGTCGGCGCTGGCCTCCAAGGCCACCGGCTTCCCGATCGCCAAGGTCGCCGCCAAGCTGGCGGTGGGCTACACGCTGGACGAATTGCGCAACGAGATCACCGGTGGGCTGACCCCGGCCTCGTTCGAGCCTTCGATCGATTATGTGGTCACCAAGATTCCGCGCTTTGCGTTCGAAAAATTCCCGCAGGCCGACGCGTGCCTGACCACGCAGATGAAGTCGGTGGGCGAGGTGATGGCGATGGGCCGCACCTTCCAGGAGTCGCTGCAAAAAGCGCTGCGCGGCCTGGAAACCGGCAAGATCGGGCTGGACCCGACCGGCCTGGATCTGGGCAGCGAAGACGATATCGCTGCGCTCAAGCGCGAGCTCAAGGCGCCCGGCCCGGAGCGTCTGTTCTATGTGGCCGATGCGTTCCGTGCCGGCATGAGCGTGGACGAGGTGTATGCGCTGTCGTTCATCGACCCCTGGTTCCTGGATCAGATCGAAGAACTCGTCAGCCACGAGCAGCAACTGGCCGACGATGGCATGGCCGCGCTGGACGCGCCGCGTCTGCGCAAGCTCAAGCGCGCAGGTTTCTCCGATGCGCGCCTGGCCGAGTTGATCGGCAGCAATGAAGAATCGGTGCGCACGCTGCGTCGCGCGTTGAAGGTGCGCCCGGTCTACAAGCGCGTCGACTCGTGCGCGGCCGAATTCGCCACCAGCACCGCGTACCTGTACTCGACCTACGAGGACGAATGCGAAGCGCTGCCGACCAATCGCGACAAGATCATGATCCTGGGCGGTGGCCCCAACCGCATCGGTCAGGGTATCGAGTTCGATTACTGCTGCGTGCATGCGGCACTGGCGCTGCGCGATGACGGCTACGAGACCATCATGGTCAACTGCAACCCGGAAACCGTCTCCACCGATTACGACACCTCCGACCGTCTGTACTTCGAGCCGCTGACGCTGGAAGACGTGCTGGAAATCGTCGAGTTGGAACAGCCCAAGGGCGTGATCGTGCAGTACGGCGGCCAGACCCCGCTGAAGCTGGCGCGTGCGCTGGAAGCCAATGGCGTGCCGGTGATCGGCACCTCGCCGGACTCGATCGATCTGGCCGAAGACCGCGAGCGTTTCCAGCAGCTGGTCGACAAGCTGGGCCTGAAGCAGCCGCCGAACCGCATTGCCCGCAATGCCGAAGAAGCGCTGGTGCTGGCGCGCGAGATCGGCTACCCGCTGGTGGTGCGCCCGAGCTATGTGCTGGGCGGCCGCGCCATGGAGATCGTGTACGGCGAATCCGATCTGGCGCGCTATGTGCGCGATGCGGTGAAGGTGTCCAACGATTCGCCGGTGCTGCTGGACCGCTTCCTCGACAATGCGGTGGAAGTGGACGTGGACATCATTGCCGACAAGGACGGCAACGTGCTGATCGGCGGGCTGATGGAGCACATCGAAGAAGCCGGCGTGCACTCGGGCGATTCGTCGTGCTCGCTGCCGCCGTATTCGCTTTCGCCCAAGACCCAGGCCGAGCTGCGTCGCCAGGTGGTGATGCTGGCCGAAGGTTTGAACGTGGTTGGCCTGATGAACACCCAGTTTGCGGTGCAGGTGGATGAGGCTGGTGACGATGTGGTGTTTTTGCTGGAAGTGAACCCGCGTGCCTCGCGCACCGTGCCGTTCGTGTCCAAGGCCATCGGCATCCCGCTGGCCAAGATCGCCGCTCGCTGCATGGCCGGCAAGACGTTGGCCGAGCAGGGCGCCACCAAGGAAATCGTGCCGGACTATTACTCGGTGAAGGAGGCGATCTTCCCGTTCGCCAAGTTCCAGGGTGTGGACCCGATCCTCGGGCCGGAGATGCGCTCCACCGGTGAGGTGATGGGCGTGGGCCGCAGCTTCAGCGCCGCGTTTGCGCGCGCGCAGGAAGCCGGCGGCATCAAGGCACCGCCGGTGGGCAAGGCCTTCGTCTCGGTGCGCGACCCGGACAAAAAGCGCGTGCTGCCGGTGGCGCAGGCGTTGGTGGAGCGCGGCTTCAGCCTGGTGGCCACGCGCGGCACCGGCGCCTGGCTGCAACAGAACGGGCTGAACTGCGAGATCGTCAACAAGGTGGCCGAAGGCCGCCCGCATATCGTCGACTCGATCAAGAACGGCGAGATCGTCTATATCGTCAACACCACCGAAGGTCGCGCCGCCATCTCGGATTCATTCTCGATCCGGCGTGAAGCGCTGCAGCATCGCGTGACCTATTCGACCACTGTCGCCGGCGCCAAGGCGCTGGTGCATTCGCTGGAATTCCGTGGCACCGGCCCTGTCTGGTCGCTGCAGGAACTGCACAAGGAGCTTCAAGCATGAGAGCACCCATGACCGCGAAGGGCGCAATGCGCCTGCGCGAAGAACTCGATCAGTTGAAGTCGGTCAAGCGTCCGGCGGTGATCAGTGCGATCGCCGAAGCGCGCGCGCACGGCGACCTGAAGGAAAACGCCGAGTACCATGCCGCGCGCGAGCAGCAGAGCTTCATCGAAGGCCGCATCAAGCAGCTGGAAGGCGAGCTCTCGCATGCCGAGATCATCGACATCACCAAGTTGTCGGCCGGCAGCAAGATCGTGTTCGGCGCCACCGTGACCCTGGCCGATACCGAGACCGATGAAGAGAAGCGCTACCAGATCGTTGGCGATCTGGAGGCGGACATCAAGATGGGCCTGATCGCGATTTCCTCGCCGTTGGCGCGTGCCCTGATCGGCAAGCTGGAAGGCGATTCGGTCACCATCGACGCGCCGGCCGGCCAACGCGAGTACGAAGTGGTCACCGTCGCGTATCTGGATTGACCCACTGACGCCTGAGCGATGACGACCGCAACGCTGCTGCTGCCCGAAAAACGCCGTCTGCCCGGAACGCTGGACAACGCGGCGGTGGCCAGTGCCCTGGCGCGCGCCGATCTGCACGCCGCCGATGCCGGCGAAGTGGCGCAGTTGCAGCGGCATTTCACGCTGACGCCAGCGCAGTGGCCGGTGGCGGCATTGACCCGGCAACTGGATGCCGGCGATGCCGCAGGCGCCACCTGGGTGCGTGCCGACCCGGCCTATGTGGTGCCGGACATGCAGGGCGCACGCCTGATGGGCTACGGCGAGGCGCTCGGTGCCACCGCCGAGGACCTGGCGGTGCTGCTGCCGATCCTCAAGCCGATGTTCGGCGATGCCGGATTTTTGCTCGATGCGCCGACGCCATCGCGCTGGTACCTGCGTCTGTCGCCGGATGCCAAGTTGCCGGAGTTCGCGCCGCCGGATGTGGCGATCGGCGACGACCTGTTCGAGCATCTGCCGGCCGGCGATTCTGGCCGGCGCTGGCGTGCCTTGCTGACCGAAGCGCAGGTGTTGCTGCATCAGCACCCGTGGAATGAGGGCCGCATTGCCAGCGGCAAGCCGGCGATCAATTCGCTGTGGTTCTGGGGTGGCGGCGCGCTGCCGCATGCGGTGACATCGCCGCATCGGCAGGTGCGCAGCCGCGAGTCGTTGCTGCGCGCGCTGGCGCTGGCGGCCGGTGCCGATGCGCAGGGCGATCAACGGGTGGATGCGTTGGTTGACCTGCGCCATCTGCGCTCGCTGCAGCAGTTTGGCGACGACGCAGTGGCACCGCTGCTGGCGGCGATGGCACGTGGCGAACTGGATCGGCTGGTGCTGGATTTCCAGGACGGCGAAACGCTGACGTTGGCACGCACGCAACGCTGGCGGTTCTGGCGCACGCCACGGCAGCGCCTGGCGCAATGACCTCCACTCCCCGGATCGTCCGGCGTCCGCCAGGGCAGGCCGGAAGCTGGCCCGACGCCATGTTGCCGCTGCTGCGCCGCATCTACGCCGCGCGCGGTGTCCGCGATGCGCAGGGCGCGCAGCCGCGACTGGGCCAGTTGCTCTCGCCGGAGTTGCTGCATAACAGCGACGTGGCCGCCAACTTGCTGGCCGATGCGATCGCCCAGCAACGGCGCATCCTGGTGGTGGGTGATTTCGATTGCGATGGCGCCACCGCCTGCGCGGTGGGCGTGCGCGGTTTGCGCATGCTCGGCGCGCTGGATGTGCACCACGCCGTGCCCAATCGCATGGTGCACGGCTATGGCCTGTCGCCTGCCTTGGTGGACGAGCTGGCTGCGCTGCAACCGGAGGTGCTGGTCACCGTCGATCACGGCATCGCCTGCCATGCCGGCGTGGCCGCCGCCAAGGCGCGCGGCTGGACGGTGCTGGTCACCGACCACCATCTACCAGGCGAGGTGCTGCCGCCGGCCGATGCGATCGTCGACCCGAACCTGGCGGTCGACAGCTTTCCCAGCAAATCGCTGGCCGGCGTCGGCGTGATTTTTTACGTATTGCTGGCGCTGCGCAGTGCGCTGCGCGCGCGCGGCGCGTTTGCCGACCGCGCCGAGCCGGATCTGTCGGTGTTGCTGGATCTGGTCGCCGTCGGCACGGTGGCCGATCTGGTGCCGCTGGACACCAATAACCGCGCGCTGGTGTCGGCCGGGTTGCGTCGGCTGCGCGAGGGCAAAGGCTGCATCGGATTGCGCGCCCTGATCGATGCCAGCGGCCGCGATGTCGCGCGTCTGAGCGCCAGCGATATCGGCTTCGCGCTCGGGCCGCGCTTGAATGCGGCCGGCCGGCTCGAAGACATGGCGTTGGGCATCGAGTTGTTGCTCAGCGAAGACTGGAGCCGGGCGCGCGAGATCGCCGCCACGCTCGAAGAGATCAATGCCGAGCGCCGCGCGGTGCAGCAGTTGATGACCGACGATGCCGAGCAGGCGGTGACCAAGGTGGTGCTGGATGCCGATGGCGCCTTGCCGATCGCCGCATGCCTGTTCGATGCGGAATGGCACCCCGGCGTGATCGGCTTGGTCGCCTCCAAATTGAAAGACCGGTTGCATCGTCCGGTGATCGCGCTGGCCCCGGCCGAGCCGGGCAGCAGCCAGTTGCGCGGTTCGGCGCGGTCCATTCCCGGCCTGCATATCCGCGACGTGCTGGCGGCGGTGGATGCGCGTCATCCTGGCTTACTGCAGAAGTTCGGCGGCCATGCGATGGCGGCGGGCTTGAGCATGGATCATGCTGCGCTGGCCACCTTCGAGCAGGCGTTTCAGGCGCAGGTGCACGCGATGGTGGATGCGTCGCTGCTGCATGCCGAGTTGCACAGCGATGGCGAGCTGTCCGCGCACGAACTCGATCACGTGCATGCTGAAGCGCTGCGTGTGGCCGGTCCGTGGGGGCAGGGCTTTCCAGAGCCGCTGTTCGACGGCGAGTTCGAGATATTGCAATGGCGTCTGCTCAAGGAACGCCATCTCAAGCTGACCTTGCGTTGCGCCGGCCGCGCCGAGCCGCTCAATGCCATCCATTTCAACGGTTGGCGCGGCAGCGAACCGGCACGCAAGGTGCGGCTGGCGTATCGGTTGGTGAGCGACGATTACCGCGGCGGCAGTGCGGTGCAGTTGATCGTCGAACATTGCGAGCCGGCGGCAGTCACTGGCTGAGCGCGCGGCTGTCAATCGCTGGCTTCGGTAGGGGCGACAGCGCGTCCGGGGATCGGTTCCTCGGCTCGGTCAGACATCCTGTCTGACTCGCCGCCGCGGCACATCCCTGTGCCGCTTTCCGCCAATCCCCGGCCACGTTGCCGCCTCGGCTTGTCGTTTCCATGACCTGGTCAATGCAGGCCAGATCACCATCTTGTTTTCAAGATTCGCGATGGCGACTCTGTAGGTGTTTTCTTGGATGCCCTGTGTTGTTCGGCGTGTGCCGGGAAGCTGATCGGACGCGCCGTGATCCAAGAAACACGCGTCATGCTCCGCTTGCAACCACGCACACCGGCCATCTGGACAGGTCCTTGTCCGCTCACCGTCGCGGGACCCTTGGCGGCGTGGATGCCGCCAAGGAGCTTACGGGGACGTACTTGCAGCGTGTTCCGCCATGGTGGGCGGGCAAGGACCCTGCAGCAAACGCGAGGACGTTGAGGGCGCGGTGCCCTCACCGCTCGCGGGACACGCCGTGAACCCGTCCCTGGGGGCTCGATGGCGGCATCCATGCCGCCAACGGTCCCACCATCGGTGAGGACACCACGCCAGACAGTTTCCTGGCGACTTTATTGAAAGCGCTACACACCGACCAACGTGACCGGTCCTCTCGCAAGACAGCGCAGGCATGCACTGTCTTCGCTTCGATCAAGGTGACTGCTTGACCTCGGCCACCACCGTGGGCAGTTGCCAGGCGCCGCCGGCGGCCACCAGTCGGCACAGGCCCGAGGTGGATTTGGAGGTCTGCACGAAGCGACGGCCGTCCCAGGTCCAGCTTTCCTCGCTGTAGCAATCACCCAGGCCGCGGCCCTTTTGCGAGGACAGGATGGAGGAGCCATCCAGATCGCTGGCATGCGTGGTGATCAGGGTCGGTGCAAACGGCGCGCGCGCGTTGACCACCCAGAAGCCGGTGCCGACGTTGTAGGCGCCCATCCAGCAATCGGTCGACACCAGCAGCTTGTCGTTGCTCAGGCGGGCGACGGTCAGCGGTTCGGCGGCATCGCTGGCATCCAGACCCTTGCATTCTTCATCGGCCGGAAGCGTGGCGCGTAGCGCCTGGTACAGCGCCGGCAAGCTGCCGAGACGGGCGTCGCCGGCCTGCGCTGCGGCCAGCTTGGCCGCGCGGACCTGCGGTACCGGCAACGCCGGCAACACGGCGGTCTCGTCGCGATCGCCCTTGCGCACCAGCGCGCCGCGCGTGCCCAGCCGGCCCTGAAATTCGTCCATCTTCAGCAGCGTTGCCGCTGCGCCGCGATCGGATAGCTGCCAGCGGCGGCCATCGTTGCCGAGCGCCACGATCTTGCTGCTGCGGGTCAATGCCGCCAGCAGCGCGGCGACCTGCGTGCTGCTCAATACCGCGGTGCCGCTCTTGCCATCCAGCGCCAGCTTGCCCAGATCGCGCTGATCGATCTGCAGGCCCAGCGACGCCGGCAGCTTGATCTCGTCGTACTGGCCAAGCATCAGCTCGGCCGTCACCGCCTGGCCGGCACCGGCCTTGCGCGTCAATAGCACCGACACCGGCAGGTGCTCGCCTTCGTCCGGCTGGTATCCGGCGGCGCGGCAGGTGCGGGTGTTGTCGCAGGCGATGGTCCAGTCGTCGTGACTGAAATCGACACTGGTGGCAGGCGCGGCAAGCGCGAGTGCGGGGCTGCACAGCAAGGCCGCGGCAAGCAGGTCGTAACGCATCGAAGTTCCTTCAACGTAGGTCCGGGCCTGCATCTTGCGATGCCTGCCGCAGGGCGTCCAGGCGAATCGTCCGCAGGCAGTGAACGCGATTCATCACGGTGAGTGTGTCCGGTCGCTGCGGTGCATCGGCGCGCGCCCGCGAATCGATCACACTGCGCGCTGCAGATCGACTGCGATCTTCGCGCGGTGCCCGGCTTGTCCTTGCGACGATGCGCTAGCGGCATCGTCTGTTCGGTCTTGCCTGTCGACCTGTCGCTTTCAGCGATCACACTTGCGTCAGCGTTGCTGCGGCGCGCGTCCTGGTCGGCGATTCCCGCACCGGCATCCCGAACAGCGGACGCAGCCAGCGCACGCGGCGGATAAGGTATTCGTGCAATAGCAGGCAGCCGGCAACGGTGGCAGCCAACACCAGCACCGGTTCCACCCACGGGCCCAGGTGCAACGGCGCCAACCAGTACAGCGCCAGGATGATCAGGCTCTGATGCAGGATGTACCAGGGGAACACCGCCTGGGTGCAGTACGGCAGCCACGCGAATGGGCGGTTCAAGCCATGCCTTGCCCAGCCGAACAGGGTCAGCAATGCCAGCCAGGTGTAGGCGGCGCGCGCCAGCCGCTCGACCATGTCCCAGCGAACTGTCGCCAGCAGGGCGGGCAGCGGCACCGGATCGAGCGAGCGGCCCAGATGGCGGATGCTCAGCTCGGTGGCGATCGCCAGCAGCGCGGCGATCAGGGTTGGCCAACGCAGCTGCACTGACCACGTCCAGAAACGTGCGTGACGGGCCAGCGCATATCCCAGCACGAACAACGGAAACGACTCGGCATGCACAAACCAGTCGCCAACCAGGGCGTGGGTCGGTGGGTGGCGCGGCATCACCCACAGCAGGCAGCAGGCCTCCCACAGGATGGGGGCCAGCAGCAGGGCCGGCAGCGCGATGGGCGCCGGCAAGGCTCGCAGCGATAAGGGCAGCATGCGGCCCAGCGCGACCATGGCCATCAGTAACAAGGTGTAAGGCAGCAGATAGGCCAGGTACCACAGGTGGTTCCAGGTGATGCCGTGCTCCCAGCCATCGAAGCTGCCGGCCGGCCACGGCCGGACCTGCCAATAGCGCAGCAGGAAGTTGCCGAAGCCGGGCACGACCTTGCCGTTGCTGACGCCCTGGCAGTACGCCTGCACCGCCACCACCACGAACATGCCGAACAGCAGTGGTGGCAATAACCGGCCGCAGCGTCGCCAGGCGAACTGCCACGGCGCACGTTCCGCCCGCGCCAGACCGATCGCGATACCGGAGATCATGAACAGCAACGGCATCCGCCAGCGGTTGAGCGCGATCATCGGCGCTTGCAGCCAGTCGGTGGTGTACGCGCTCTTTAAATGGAAGTCCCAGCCGGCCACGTAGGCCATGCCCACGTGATAGAGGATCAGCAGGGCGAAGGCGAAGACGCGCAAGGCGTCGATATCGTGGCGGCGCTCGGTCATGGGGGTGGTTGGTCGAGGAAGTGCACGCATCCTGCCCGCCGACCCGCATGGAGAAAGGGGTTCAGGGGTGGAAACGCCCGCGCGCAGTGACCAGTTGCGTCCTCCCAGGGACGAACGGGAGCAGTGGGGATGACGGTGCCGCCCCGTTGCGCGGGCCTCTATCATTGGCAACTGCCAACTGCGGACCTCTGCAATGGAAACCATCGGGCCGCGCGCGCCGACATCTCAGGACGGTGCGCGTCACTTCGCCACGCGCTGGGCGGTAACGATCTGGTTGCTGGTGTTTTACCTGAGCGCACTGGGCAACACGCTGACCGCATGGTTGGCGGGGCGTCGCGATGGCGAGGCGATCGTGCTGTGGCAGGTGCTGAGCTGGGAGCTGACCAGCGCCACCGCATCGCTGCTGTTGCTACCCGCGGTGCTCTGGCTCTGCGCACGTTGGCCGCTGCATGCCGATGTCTGGCGTCGCCGTGTGCCGGTGTATCTGGCGGCTGCGCTGGGCTGGTGGCTGGCGCACGTCGCCGGCATGGTGCTGCTGCGCAAGCTGGTTTATGCGCTGGCCGGCAGCCACTACGACTTCGGTGGCTGGCCGCTGCAGTGGTTTTATGAGTTGTCCAAGGATCTGCGTACCTTTGCGATGCTGGTGGCGTTGCAGCACGCATTGGGTTGGTACGCGCGGCGGCGCCAGGGCGAGGCGCATCTGCTTGCGGCGCCGGATGAAGGCCCACCGGAGGAGCCGCTGGACCGCCCGGAGCGTTTTTTGGTGCGCAAGCTCGGCCGCGACTTTTTGGTCGCCACCGCCGATATCGAATGGATCCAGGCCTCCGGCAACTACGTCAACCTACATGTGCGCGGCCACGACTATCCGCTGCGCAGCACGATGGCGGCGATCGAAGCCAGGTTGGACCCGGCCGTGTTCGTGCGGATCCATCGCAGCTACCTGGTCAATCTGAGCCAGGTACAGGCGATCGAGCCGGTCGATTCCGGCGATGCGCGCGTGCATCTGCGCGATGCCACGGTGTTGCCGTGCAGTCGCAGTCATCTGGCCGATCTGCGCGCGCGGGCAGGGCAGGGGGCCGCTGCGCCGCGGACAGATGCGTTGATGGTCTGAGGCCGCCAAGGCCATGTTGGCGGACCAGCTGGCCGACAGCTCCGCCCGTCTTCGTCCCGGCCGCTGCGACCGAAGCGCGCGCTAAACCGAGCTGTGGGCGCTTGCGGTCGCGCGCAGCAAATGACAGGCCCTCAAGACGACCGCCTCTGCACCGCGCCCAGCCCCGATGCCACCGCGTTCCGCCACCGGCGCCCGCTTGCTAAACTAGCCCGCTTGTTTGCCGGAAGTCCGTCATGATCGAAACCAATCCGATCCGCCAGCGCATCACCGATCTCAACGATCGCGTGCTCTCGCTCAGGGGGTATCTTTGACTACGACGTCAAGAAAGAGCGTCTAGAGGAAGTCAGCCGGGAGCTCGAGAGCCCGGACGTGTGGAACGACGCCGAGCGTGCCCAGGCCCTGGGACGTGAGCGCTCCATGCTGGAAAAAACCGTCATCGGCATCGCCGATGTGCTGGCCGGGCTCACCGATGCCGGCGAGTTGCTGGACCTGGCCGACAGCGAGCAGGACGAAGATACCGCGGTGGCGGTGACCGCCGATCTGGACAAGTACCAGATCCATGTCGAGAAGCTGGAATTCCAGCGCATGTTCTCCGGGCAGATGGACGGCGCCAACGCGTTCGTCGACATCCAGGCCGGCGCCGGCGGTACCGAGGCGCAGGATTGGGCGGAAATCCTCTTGCGCATGTATCTGCGCTGGGCCGAGTCGCGTGGTTGGAAGACCGAGCTGATGGAAGTGTCCGGCGGCGAAGTTGCAGGCATCAAGTCGGCCACGATCCGCATCGAGGGCGAATACGCTTACGGCTGGTTGAAGACCGAGATCGGCGTGCACCGGCTGGTGCGCAAGTCGCCGTTCGACTCCGACAACCGCCGGCACACCAGTTTCACTTCAGTGTTCGTGTCGCCGGAAGTGGACGACAACATCGAGATCGACATCAACCCGGCCGACCTGCGCACCGACGTGTACCGCTCGTCCGGCGCCGGTGGTCAGCACGTCAACAAGACCGAATCGGCGGTGCGTATCACGCATATCCCGACCAATACGGTGGTTGCGTGCCAGACCGGTCGCAGCCAGCACCAGAACCGCGACAACGCGATGAAGATGCTGGCCGCCAAGTTGTACGAACTGGAAGTGCAAAAGCGCAACGTCGAACGCGACGCACTGGAAGCCACCAAGTCCGACATCGGTTGGGGCAGCCAGATCCGCAATTACGTGCTCGACCAGAGCCGCATCAAGGATCTGCGCACCGGCATCGAGCGCAGCGACACGCAGAAAGTGCTGGACGGCGACCTGGACGAATTCGTCGAGGCCAGCCTGAAGGCCGGTCTGGCGGCAGGCTCCAAACGCCTGGACGCCTGACCGCCGCGCGAGGTCGCAGCGGATGCGACGACCTTGCACGACGCTACGCATGCACCGCAGCGCGACCCCGCGTTGCGGCAGCAAAAAGACCTCAGGCGACCCTCGCGCGACACCGTCAATGTCAGAGAACCCGGCGCTGCCGGTGTCTCACTCCCCACCGGGCACGCGCCCGACCTCTAGCAGACCGATTCCCGCCATGACCGAACAGACCCCCGCGCCACACCTTCCCGTCGACGAGAACAGCCTCATCGCCGAGCGTCGCGCGAAACTGGGCGCGTTGCGCGGCCAGGGCATCGCGTATCCCAACGACTTCGTGCGCGAGCACTTCGCCGGCGATCTGCAAGCCGAATTCGCCGATGCCGACAGCTGGACCCCCGAAGCGCTCGAAGCCAGCGGTCGCACCGTCAAAATGGCTGGCCGCCTGATGGCCAAGCGGGTGATGGGCAAGGCCAGCTTTGCGCAGATCCAGGACGAATCCGGGCGCGTGCAGCTGTTCCTGCAGGGCAATGTGCTCGGCGATGCCTATACCGCGTTCAAGGGCTGGGACGTCGGCGACATCGTGGCGGTGGAGGGCGGGCTGACCCGCACCAAGACCGGCGAGCTGTCGGTCAAGGCCAGCGCGCTGCGGCTGTTGACCAAGTCGCTGCGCCCGTTGCCGGACAAGTGGCACGGCCTGTCGGACGTGGAGCAGCGCTACCGCCAGCGCTACGTGGACCTGATCGTCACCCCGGAGGCGCGCGAGGTCTTCATCAAGCGCTCCAAGATCATCCGTGCGATACGCGCCTGGCTGGATGCGCGGCGTTTCCTGGAAGTGGAAACGCCGATGATGCATTACATCCCCGGCGGCGCCACCGCCAAGCCGTTCACCACCCACCACAATGCGCTGGATCTGGATCTGTACCTGCGCGTGGCGCCGGAGCTGTATCTCAAGCGGCTGGTGGTCGGTGGCCTGGAACGGGTCTACGAGATCAACCGCAACTTCCGCAACGAAGGCGTGTCGACCCGGCATAACCCCGAGTTCACCATGCTCGAGCTCTACGAGGCCTATGCCACGTACCACGAGATCATGGATCTGACCGAGCAGGTCATCCGCGACACCGCGCAGTCGGTGCTGGGCACCACCCAGGTGGACTGGGATGGCGCGGCCATCGATCTGGCGCCGGCTTTCCGTCGCTGGCGCATGGATGAGGCCGTCCGTCACTACAATCCGGAAATCACGGCGGCCGATTGCACGGACCGCGCCGCGCTGCTGCGCCATTGCGAGCGGCTGAAGATCCGCACCAAGCCGTCCTACGGCTGGGGCAAGCTGCTGCTGGAAATCTTCGAAGCCACCGTCGAGCACACCTTGGTGCAGCCGACCTTCATCACCGACCATCCGGTCGAGGTCTCGCCGCTGGCGCGCTCCAGCGACACCGAGCCGGGGTATACCGACCGCTTCGAGCTGTTCATCAACGGCAAGGAGCTGGCCAATGGCTTCTCCGAGCTCAACGACCCCGAAGACCAGGCCGCGCGGTTCCAGGCGCAGGTGCAGGCCAAGGACGGCGGCGACGACGAAGCGATGCACTACGACGCCGATTACATCCGTGCGTTGGAGTATGGAATGGCGCCGACCGGCGGCCTGGGCATCGGTATCGACCGTCTGGTAATGCTGCTGACCGGGAGCACCTCGATCCGTGATGTCCTGCTGTTTCCTTACATGCGTCCGGAAGCCTGACTTTTTTTGTGCGAACGCGTGCTCACAGCACAGATACTGCATATGCTAGGGCACAGCTCCGGACAGCGTCCTGTCCGGGGGAGTCGACACAGGGGTCGGCGTCACGCTTTTCCGTTCTCGGGATAGAGGAGCAACGGCTATGCAGGATGTTTTAGGGAATCCGGACGGCATGGTGTCGGCGGATACATGGGGAAGCTGGGCGGAAAAGGCGGATCTGGGATTGAACATCGTCATTGTCGATGACCAGATGTCCGCGCGGACGATGCTGCGCCATGTCATCGAAGACATCGCGCCGGAGCTGAAGGTCTACGACTTCGGCGACCCGCTCGACGCGTTGGCATGGTGCGAAGCCGGGCGCGTGGATCTGTTGCTGCTCGACTACCGCATGCCCGGGATGGATGGCCTGGAGTTCGCGCGGCGCCTGCGCCGGCTGCCGAGCCATCGCGATATTCCGATCATTCTGATCACCATCGTCGGCGACGAGCCGATCCGCCAGGCGGCGCTGGAAGCGGGGGTGATCGACTTCCTGGTCAAGCCGATCCGCCCGCGCGAGTTGCGGGCACGCTGCTCCAATCTGTTGCAGTTGCGTCAGCAGAGCGAGAGCGTCAAGCAACGCGCGCTGTCGCTGGAACAACGTCTGCTGGCCAGCATGAACGAGGTCGAAGAGCGCGAGCGCGAAACCTTGTCGCGACTGGCGCGCGCCATCGAATACCGCGATTCGGGTACCAGCGCGTTCCTGGAGCGCATGTCGCATGTGGCCGGCCTGATCGCCGAACAGCTGGGCCTGTCGGAAGAAGAAGTGCGCATCATCGAGATGGCCGCACCGCTGCACGACATGGGCAAGATCGCCATTCCCGATTCGGTGCTGCTCAAGCCGGGCAAGCTCACCGACGACGAAATGAGCGTGATGAAGCGCCACCCGCGGATCGGCTACGAGCTGCTCAGCGGCAGCCAGAACCGCTTCATCCAGGTGGGCGCCTTGATCGCGCTGCGCCACCACGAGCGCTACGACGGTACCGGGTATCCGGACGGCCTGGTTGGCGAGGCGATTCCGCTGGAAGCGCGCATTGTGGCGGTGGCCGACGTGTTCGACGCCCTGCTGTCGCCGCGTCCGTACAAGGAAGCGTGGACGATGGACGCCGCACTGGCCTATCTCTACGCGCAACGCGGCCGCCTGTTCGACCCACGCTGCGTGGATGCGCTGCTGCGCGGCCGCGCGCAGCTGGACCAGATCTGCGGGGAATTCTCCACCGCATCGGCGCGACCCGGGGTGTGAGGTGATGGCGGTGCTCAGCCAGTTGCGTGCTCGACTTGCCCGTCGCGCCGACAGCGAGCATGGTCAGGCCCTGGTGCGCATCACGCTGATTGCGCTGATCCTGGTCTACACGCTGATCTGTGCTCCCAGGTGGCAGGTCTCCGGGCGCCAGTTGCAGCGGCTGTTCTGCCTGATCGCGATCGGTCAGGCGACAGCCTTGCTGATCTTTTGCTGGATTGTGGCAAGTCCGCAGCGCTCGCATCTGCGGCGGACGCTTGGGATGCTCGCCGACTACGGCTTGATCGGGCTGGCAATGACCTGGATGGGCGCACCGATGGCCAGTCTGTACGTCGTGTTGCTCTGGATCACAATCGGCAATGGGCTGCGCTTCGGCAGCGAGGCGCTACATACCGCTGTTGCCATGGCTACGCTCAGCTTCGGCACGACGCTTGCGAACAGTAATTATTGGCAGGGCCAGCTTGGTCTGGGGATCGCGCTTCTGGGTGCGTTGATCGTGGTTCCTATGTCATTGTTGCGTACGCTGCGCGAGCGGGATCAGGCAATGACCGGGTCGACGCCCGCATTAGGTATCGACGCTGCATTGCAGCACGGAAGGATCCCAACCCCACCGACGCCGCCGCGCGTCTGAGGCGTCTATGAAGTCTCCATTGCCATGGTTGAAGCGGCGCCTGTCAGGGCGAGCAGATTCGGAACACGCACAGAATCTGATCCGCATCATCATCACCACACTGTTCATTTCGTACCTGGGATGGCGCTATCAGCACACCCACGGCGATACGTTGATGGCCACCTGGTTGATCCTGGTCTGCGAGTTGCTGGTCTCGTTGGGGCTGATGGTGGCGATCCTGCTGCGTCCGCAGGTGTCGCATACGCGCCGGCTGATCGGCATGCTGCTCGACTACACCTGCACCGGCGCGATCATGGCCATACAGGGCGAGCCAGCCTCGCCGCTCTATGCGGTGTGCATGTGGGTGACCATCGGCAACGGTCTGCGCTACGGCAGCAACTATCTACGTGCGGCGACCGCAATGGGCAGCCTGTGTTTTCTCAGCGCTATCCTGATTTCACCTTACTGGAAAGCCAATCCCTATCTGAGTTGGGGTTTGTTGTTGGGCTTGATTGCGGTGCCGCTGTATTTCGACTCGCTGTTGCGTGCCATGACCCGTGCGGTGCGCGAAGCACGCCATGCCAACCAGGCCAAGAGCCGTTTCTTGGCCAATATGAGTCATGAGTTCCGCACGCCTCTCAACGGGCTGTCGGGCATGACCGAAGTGCTGGCGACCACGCGCCTGGACGCCGAGCAGAAGGAGTGCCTCAACACCATCCAGGCATCTGCGCGCAGCCTGCTGTCGCTGGTGGAAGAGGTGCTGGATATTTCGGCGATCGAGGCCGGCAAGATCCGTATTGATCGCCGCGACTTCTCGCTGCGCGAAATAATCGGCTCGGTCAACATGATCTTGCAGCCGCAGGCCAAGGGTCGCCGGCTGGAGTACGGCACGCAGGTGGCCGACGACGTGCCGGACCTGCTCAAGGGCGACACCGGTCATCTGCGTCAGGTGCTGCTCAATCTGGTCGGCAATGCGGTCAAGTTCACCGAGCACGGGCATGTGTTGCTACGTGTCACGCGCGTGTCCGGTAGTGCCGACGAGTCCGTCCGGCTACGCTTCGATGTCGAAGACACCGGCATCGGCGTACCGATGGACATGCGCGCGCGGCTGTTCGAGGCCTTCGAGCAGGCCGATGTCGGGTTGTCGCGTCGTTACGAGGGCACCGGCCTGGGCACCACGATCGCCAAGGGCCTGGTGGAAGCGATGGGCGGCAGTATTGGATTCAAGGAAAATCAACCAGGTGGCAGCGTGTTCTGGTTCGAGCTACCGATGGCGATCGGCGAGCCACTGAAATCTTCGCCCGCACGGGTGCAGACCGGAGCGCTGGTGGATGCGCACGACGAGTTGGAATCCTCCAACGTCATCGCGTTTTCCAACCCGTTCTTGCGTCATCGCGCGCGCGTGCGCAGCATGCGCATGCTGGTGGCCGACGACCACGAGGCCAACCGTATGGTGCTACAGCGGTTGCTGGAGAAGGCCGGGCATAAGGTGCTGTGCGTCAACGGCGCCGAGCAGGTGCTCGATGCGATGGCCGAAGAGGATTTCGACGCGGTGATTGTGGATCTGCACATGCCGGGCATGAATGGCCTGGACATGCTCAAGCAATTACGGGTGATGCATGCCAGCGGCATGCGCTACACGCCGGTGGTGGTGCTCAGCGCCGACGTGACGCCCGAAGCGATTCGCGCTTGCGAACAGGCCGGGGCGCGTGCGTTTCTTGCCAAGCCGGTCGTGGCGGCCAAGTTGCTCGACACCCTAGCCGACCTGGCTGTGAGCACCCGGCCGTTGGCGACGCCGGCAACCACGGTGCAGGTGGCGACAAGTTCCGAAGGCGTGCTCGATTCCAGCGTGCTGGACGAACTGGCCGCGCTGGGCATGGGCGAGGAATTCGAACGGCAGTTTGTGCGCCAGTGTCTGGAAGATGCACAGAACTGCGTGGGTCACATTGAACGCGATGGCATGCGCTCGGATTGGGAACAACTGCGCGAGAGCGCGCATGCCTTGCGCGGCGTGGCCAGCAACCTGGGTCTGGCGCAGGTTGCCAGCAGCGGTGGCGAGCTGATGCGCATGGCCGACTGGCAGCTGCAGGCAGAATGGCGGCTGCAGCTGTCTGCAGTGCGCGAGCAATTGAACGCGGGAAAGGATGCACTCAACGCTCGCGTGCAGGGCGTCAAGGACGGCGAGTGCTCCCCCCGTAGTAACGAATAGACCGCCGCGCATCAGCCCGCGTCTAGCCCTGAGCGACGCGACTGCGCGCGCACCAGGCGGTCCATGGTACGCAGTGATTTCTCGCCGAGTTGCATGGCGGTGTCCACCCAGATTTCGGTGATGCGCATCATCTCCTCAAGCGGCACGGCGGTAGTCATTTCGCGCACCTGTTGCATCGCTGCCCACGCATTTGGCTTGCGCTTGCTCTCGCGGATCACATGTTCCACCGCAGCCACGCCTTGGCCACGCGGTACCACGCGATCGACCAGCCCCATGCCGAGCAGCTGTTCGGCCGAATACAGGTTGCCCTCGAGCATGATCTTTTGCGCCAGTTGCGCACTGATGCGCTGGCACATGAAAGAGTAGGCCCCCATGCCCGGGAACAGGTCGAACAGCACTTCGGGCAGCCCCATCATCACCCCTTCCTCGGCAATGATGGTATGGCAGCTCAGTGCCGCTTCGAACCCGCCGCCAAGCGCATTGCCCTGGACCAGCGCAATGCTGTGCGCATGCGCCCCCAGACCGACATGAAAGGCATGCACACCGCGGACGCAGCGTTGGGCGTAGTCGAGCAGGCGTACGCGGTCGCCTTCGCGAATCAGTTGGCCAAACAGTGACAGGTCGCCACCGAGGTTGAACACGTTGCTGTCCGATGCCAGCACCACGTGCGGCGCCAGTACACCGGCGGTGTTCAAGCGTTGTCCCAGGTTGGTTTGGTAGCCGGTGATGTCGTCGACCAAACGTGTCGAGAAACAGGCCCGCCCCGGGTTGATGGCCAAGTCGGCATGCATATGGATCCAATACACGTCACGCTGCGGTTCTTCGATGATGCGTAGGGTCGAGCCGATGTCGGTGCGGATGAAGGGTTGAACTGCAGACATGGTGGTTCTCCGAGAGACCGTCCGGCCGGCCGCCTTGCGGACGGAGATAAGGGTGAACGCCTGAGCGTGCGCCGACATCGGATTCTATGCGTGCAAAAGCAAGCGCCCGCAAGGCCTTGCGGCATTACGGGCGTCATGACGACTGAACGTCTTCAACTCTGCCGTCGCGCGGTGGGCTAGGCCTTCGGCGCATCCCGCAGTTCGCGGCGCAGGATCTTGCCGACGTTGGTTTTGGGCAATTCCTTGCGGAATTCGATCACGCGCGGCTGCTTGTAGCCGGTCAGATTGGTGCGGCAGTGCGCCTTCACGTCGTCGGCGGTGAGGGCTGGGTCCTTCTTGACGATCACGACCTTGACGATTTCGCCGGACTTTTCGTCCGGTACGCCGACCGCCGCCACTTCCAGCACGCCGGGCATGGTGGCGATCACGTCTTCGATTTCGTTCGGGTAGACGTTGAAACCGGACACCAGAATCATGTCCTTCTTGCGGTCGACGATATAGACGAAGCCTAGCTCGTCCATCCGCGCGATGTCGCCGGTGTGCAGCCAGCCATCCGCGTCCATCACCTTGGCGGTTTCGGCGGGCTGCTTCCAATAGCCCTTCATCACCTGCGGGCCCTTGATGCACAACTCGCCAATCTCGCCGATCGCCAGCTCCGCACCGGCGTCGTCCTTGACGCAGGCATCGGTGGCGGGAATCGGCAGGCCGATCGAGCCGTTGTAGTCTTTCAGGTCCATCGGGTTGATGCAGGCGGCCGGCGAGGTTTCGGTCAGACCGTAGGCCTCGACCAGGGTCAGGCCGGTGACTTTTTTCCAGCGCTCGGCCACCGATCGCTGCACGGCCATGCCGCCGCCCAGGGTCATCTTGAGCGAGGAAAAATCGATCTGGTCGAACCCGGGCGTGTTGAGCAGGCCGTTGAACAGCGTGTTGACGCCGGTAAACGCAGTAAAGCGGGTCTTCTTCAATTCCTTGACGAAACCGGGCATGTCGCGCGGATTGCTGATCAAGTGATTGCAACCGCCGATCTTCATGAAGACCAGACCGTTCGCCGTCAGCGCGAAGATGTGATACAGCGGCAGTGCGGTGATCACGACCTCGGCGCCTTCTTCCAGCTTGCCGGTGCCGGACAGCCACTGGTGCGCCTGCTGCATGTTGGCGACCAGATTGCGGTGGGTCAGCATCGCGCCCTTGGCAACGCCCGTGGTGCCGCCGGTGTACTGCAAAAACGCGATGTCGTCCGGTTCGATCTGCAGCGTCGGCACGCTGTGCTTGCGGCCCAGCGCCAGTGCATCGCGGAAGCGGATGGCACCGTTGATGCGGTAGTCGGGCACCAGCTTCTTGACGTATTTGACGACAAAATTGACCAGCACCGCCTTGGGAAAGCCGAGCATGTCGCCCAGCCCGGTGGTGATCACCTGCTTGACCGGCGTGTCGGCGATGACCTGCTGCACGGTGGTGCCGAAGTTGTCGATGACCACCAGCACGCTGGCGCCTGAGTCGATCAGCTGGTGCTTCAACTCACGCGGGGTGTAGAGCGGGTTGACGTTGACCACGGTCAGGCCGGCACGCAGGATGCCGAACGTCGCAATCGGATACTGCAGGCAGTTGGGCATCATCAAGGCGACGCGGTCGCCTTTCTTCAATTGCAGCTCGCCGAGCAGATAGGCAGCGAACTGTTCGACCAGTTGGTCCGCTTCGCGATAGGTGATGGTCTTGCCGAAGCTGTGATACGCGGGACGATCGGCAAAGCGCGCGACGGATGTCGCGAAGACTTCGGCAACGGTGCGGAACTGCTCCAGATCGATTTCGGCGGCAACGCCGGCCGGATAACTTTGCAACCAAGGACGTGCCTGATTCATCTGCCCCCCTCCAGGGAATTTAGTACGTGACGCGGTGTGTTCCACGGCACTACAACACCTGGCAGCATAACGTCATGGATGGAAAAGGCGAAGCGTGATGCACGGCAGCATTCGGCAGTGGAAGTGGCGCTGGTGGCTGGTCATTTGTGCGGTGCTCCTGGCCGCTTGCGCGCGCGATGTGCCGGAGCAGCGCCTGCGTGCGACCTTGCAAGACATGCATGCGGCGATTGAAGCGCGCGATATCGGCGATGCGATGGCGCCGGTATCCGCCGATTTCGTTGGCGAAAACGGTCTGGACGCGGCCGGGTTGCGACGCTTGATGCAGCTGCAGATGCTGGGCAATCGACAGATCGGCGTCACCGTGGGCCCGTTGGAGGTAGAGCTGCGCGGGCAGACGGCGACCGTTCGCTTCACGGCCTTGCTCACCGGTGGCAGTGGCGGCTGGGTGCCCGAGCAGGCGCAGACCTATCAGGTGATCACCGGCTGGCGGCTGCAGCACGGCGATTGGACGCTGTACCACGCGCAATGGGAACCGGCTGGGCAGTGAGGGCGGTTGGGTGCCGCGCATGCGGACCACAACGCCACCAACCACGAGAAACGAGCCGCAACATGAGGCGACGACGCAGTAGACGAATGCGTTGCTGCCTGCCAAGCACGAGCAGTGCATCGGCAGCCCGCGGCATGCGTCTGGCTCCGGTCACACCGGCACCGGACCCAGACACGACATTCCCGCCAATCGGCGGGAATGTCGGTCCAGCGTAAGACGCCAAGGATCAGGCCGTCTTGCGTGCAGCCAGCTGGCGCAGCACGTACTGCAACAGGCCGCCGTGCTTGAAGTACTCCACTTCCTTCGGCGTCAGCAACAGCACCTTGACCTGGAACTGCTTGACGCTGCCATCGGACTTCCTGGCATCGACGGTGGCACGACGGCTGGCGCCATCCTGCAGGCCGGTGATGTCCAAGACCTCGGAGCCATCCAGACCCAGCGTCTGCGCGTTTTCGTTTTCCAGGAACTGCAGCGGCAGCACGCCCATGCCGACCAGGTTGGAGCGATGGATGCGCTCGAAGCTCTCTGCGATCACCGCCTTGACCCCCAGCAGGTTGGTGCCCTTGGCCGCCCAGTCGCGCGAGGAGCCGGTGCCGTATTCCTTGCCGGCCAGCACCACCAACGGCACGCCATCGGCCTTGTACTTCACCGCCGCGTCGTAGATCGCCAGCTTTTCCGGCTGACCGCCAGCTGCTGGGTAATACAGCGTGTTGCCGCCTTCTTCGCCACCGAACATCAGGTTCTTGATGCGGATGTTGGCGAAGGTGCCGCGGACCATCACATCGTCATTGCCGCGGCGGCTGCCGTAGCTGTTGAAGTCGGCTGGTTGTACGCCGCGTTCCTGCAGGAAGCGTCCTGCAGGCGAATCCTTCTTGATGTTGCCGGCCGGCGAGATGTGGTCGGTGGTGATCGAGTCGCCGAACAGGCCCATGATGCGCGCGCCGTGCACGTCCTCCACATGGCCGACCTGCATGGTCATGCCATCGAAGTAGGGCGGGTTCTTGATGTAGGTGGATGCGGCATCCCATTCGTACAACGCGCCATCGGGAGAGGCGATGGTGTTCCAGCGCGAATCGCCCTTGAACACATCGGCGTAGTTCTGCTTGAACATCTCCGGGCCAACGGTCGCGGCGATGGTGTCGCCGATTTCCTTGTTGCTCGGCCAGATGTCGCGCAAGTAGACCGGCTGACCGTCGCTACCGGTGCCCAGCGGCTCGGTGGTGAGGTCGATGTCGGTGGTGCCGGCGATCGCATAGGCGACGACCAGCGGCGGGGAGGCCAGATAATTCATTTTGACTTCGGGATGCACGCGGCCTTCGAAGTTGCGGTTGCCAGACAACACCGATGCGACAACCAGATCGTCCTTGGCGATCGCGGCGGACACGTCTTCCGGCAGCGGGCCGGAGTTGCCGATGCAGGTGGTGCAGCCGTAGCCAACCACGTAAAAGCCGAGCGTTTCCAGGTCGGCCAGCACGCCGGCCTTGCTCAGATAATCGGTAACCACACGCGAGCCCGGCCCAAGCGAGGTCTTGACCCACGGCTGCGCCTTCAAGCCCTTGGCGGCCGCGTTGCGTGCCAGCAGGCCGGCACCGAGCATCACCGCCGGGTTGGAGGTGTTGGTGCACGAGGTGATGGCAGCGATGACCACCGAGCCATCGCGCAGCTGCCAGCCGGCGCCGCTGTCGGCCGCGCCTTCGGCATGGGCCGCCTTGGCGCCGACTGCGGTTCCGCCGCCGCCTTCGTTCTTCAGGCGATCTTCCTGCTTGATGTCGCCCAGCCGCTTGCTGCGCGCCTCGGCGAATGGCTTGAGGCTTTCGCGGTAGTTGGACTGCATGTCTTCCAGCAGCACGCGGTCCTGCGGACGCTTGGGGCCGGCCAGCGACGGCTTGACCTCACCCATGTCCAGTTCCAGCGTGGCGCTGTACTGCGCCGGCGGGGTGGTGGCGTCGTGCCACAGGCCCTGCGCCTTTGCGTAGGCCTCCACCAGCGCAATCTGCTCTTCGCTGCGGCCGGACAGGCGCAGGTAGGTCAGCGATTCTTCGTCGACCGGGAAGATGCCGCAGGTGGCGCCGTATTCCGGTGCCATGTTGCCGATGGTGGCGCGGTCGGCCAGCGGCAGGTGCTGCAGGCCCTCGCCGAAGAACTCGACGAACTTGCCCACCACGCCGGCCTTGCGCAGCATCTGGGTGACGGTGAGCACCAGATCGGTGGCGGTGGCGCCTTCGGGCAGTTTGCCCGTGAGCCTGAAGCCCACCACCTGGGGAATCAGCATCGACGAGGGCTGGCCCAGCATCGCGGCCTCGGCCTCGATCCCGCCGACGCCCCAGCCCAGCACGCCAATGCCATTGATCATGGTGGTGTGGCTGTCGGTACCGAACACGGTGTCGGGATAGGCGACCAGGGTGCCGTCCTTGTCCGCGCTCATCACCACGCGGGCGAGATTTTCCAGGTTGACCTGGTGGACGATGCCGGTATTGGGCGGCACCACCTTGAAGTTCTCGAACGCCTTCTGGCCCCAGCGCAGGAAGCCGTAGCGTTCCTGGTTACGCTGGAATTCGATCTTGCCATTGAGGTCGAGCGCGTCGGGCTTGCCGAACACGTCCACCTGCACCGAGTGGTCGATGACCAGCTCGGAGGGAATCTGCGGGTTGATCTGGTCGGCGTCGCCGCCCAGCTTGACCACCGCATCGCGCATCGCGGCCAGGTCGACCACGCAGGGCACGCCGGTGAAATCCTGCAGCACCACGCGCGCGGGCATGAAGGCGATTTCGATATCAGGCTCGGCCTTGGGGTCCCATTTTGCCACTGCCTCGATGTGGTCCTTGCCGACGGTCACACCGCCGTCCTCGTGCCGGAGCAGATTCTCCAGCAGGATCTTCATCGAGTAGGGCAGGTGGGCAATATCGAAGCGCTCGCCCAGTTTGGGCAGGCTGTAATAGTCGTAGCGCTTGCCGTGGACCTCGAACGAGGCGCGGGTGGAAAAGGAATCGCTCATGCATCACTCCTATGGCGTCGAAGGCTTTAGGTAGGCGCTTATTCTGAGCGATTCAGTGTGTACGCACGGTGTGTCCGAGTCGATCTGCCTGCTTGAGTACGACCGTCCAAGTACGTATCATGCATGCATACTTTCTGGAGCATGCTCATGGAAGCCACCGTTGCCGAACGCGGACAGATCACGCTGCCCAAGGCCGTGCGCGATGCCCTGGGCCTGACCAAGGGCACCACCCTCAAGATCGAACTCGATGGTGGGCGCATCATCTTGCGTAAAGATGTCAGCGAAGCGCTGCGCAAGGTGCGCGGCAAGTTCAAGCTGGTCGATGGCCTGACCAGCACCGACGAGGCCATGCGCGCCATCCGCGGCCGCGCGCCCGGGGACCCGTTCGACCCATGATCGCCCTGGATTCCTCGGTGTTGCTGGACATCCTCATCGGCGACCCGGTGTATGGCGAGGTGTCGGAAATCTGCATCGGCGATGCATTGGCGCGCGACGAAGTCGTGGTCTGCGATGCGGTGGTGGCCGAAGTGCTGGCCATGCTGGACACCCAGGTCGACCTGATGGAAACCCTGGCCTCGATCGGGGTGCGCTACGAAGCCACCCAGGAAGCGGCGGCGGTGCGCGCCGGCCATATGAACAAGCGCTTCCGTGCACGTGGCGGCAAGCGCGAGCGGGTGGTGGCGGATTTTCTGATCGGCGCCCACGCGATGCTCCAGTGCGACGGGTTGATCACCCGCGACGAGGGCTTCTTCCGCGACTACTTCAAGGGTTTGAAGATCACCGTCCCCAAGCCCGTTGCCTGATCCACGCCTTCTGATCCACGTCTGACGTTTTTACACATTCACTGCTGTCCTTTTGGAGAACCCGCATGTTGGAAGCCTACCGCCACCACGTTGCAGAGCGCGCCGCGCTCGGTATCCCGCCGCTGCCGCTGACCGCGCAGCAGACCGCCGAGGTCATCGAGCTGTTGAAGGCTCCGCCCGCCGGCGAAGACGCCTTTTTGGTCGAGCTGCTCAGCCAGCGCGTGCCGGCCGGCGTCGACGACGCTGCCAAGGTCAAGGCCTCGTACCTGGCCGCGCTGGCGTTCGGCACCGAGACAACCGCGCTAATCAACCCCACGCGTGCGACCGAGCTGCTCGGCACCATGCTGGGCGGCTACAACATCCAGCCGCTGATCGACCTGCTCGACAACGCCGAGCTGGGTGCCACCGCCGCCGAGGCGCTCAAGCACACCTTGCTGGTGTTCGATGCCTTCCACGACGTGCAGGAAAAGGCCGACGCCGGTAATGCGCACGCCAAGGCCGTGCTGCAGAGCTGGGCCGAGGGCGAGTGGTTCACCAGCAAGCCGGAAGTGCCGCAGAGCCTGACCGTCACCGTGTTCAAGGTGCCGGGCGAGACCAACACCGACGACCTGTCGCCGGCCCCGGATGCGACCACGCGCCCGGACATCCCGCTGCATGCGTTGGCGATGCTGAAGAACACCCGCGAAGGCGCGGCGTTCGTGCCGGAAGAAGACGGCAAGCGTGGCCCGATCCAGGCCATTGCCGACCTCAAGGACAAGGGCCATCTGGTGGCCTATGTGGGCGACGTGGTCGGGACCGGTTCTTCGCGCAAGTCGGCGACCAACTCGGTGCTGTGGTGGACCGGCGAAGACATTCCGTACATCCCCAACAAGCGCTTCGGCGGCGTGTGCCTGGGCAGCAAGATCGCCCCGATCTTCTACAACACCATGGAAGATGCCGGCGCGCTGCCGATCGAGCTGGACGTGTCGCAGATGGAGCACGGCGACATGGTCGAGCTGCGTCCGTATGACGGCAAGGCGCTGAAGAACGGGCAGGTGATTGCCGAGTTCGCGATGAAGTCGGACGTGCTGTTCGACGAAGTACGCGCCGGTGGCCGCATCCCGCTGATCGTGGGCCGTGGCCTCACCGCCAAGGCGCGCGAGTTCCTGGGCCTGCCGGCCTCGGATCTGTTCCGCCTGCCGATGGACCCGCCGGACACCGGCAAGGGCTTCTCGCTGGCGCAGAAGATGGTCGGCCGCGCCTGCGGTTTGCCGGAAGGCCAGGGCATGCGCCCGGGCACCTATTGCGAGCCGAAGATGACCTCGGTGGGCTCGCAGGACACCACCGGCCCGATGACCCGCGACGAGCTGAAGGACCTGGCCTGCCTGGGCTTCTCGGCCGATCTGGTGATGCAGTCGTTCTGCCACACCGCGGCTTACCCCAAGCCGGTGGACGTCAAGACCCACCACACGCTGCCGGAATTCATCTCCACCCGTGGCGGCGTGTCGCTGCGTCCGGGCGATGGCGTGATCCACAGCTGGCTCAATCGCATGCTGCTGCCCGACACCGTGGGCACCGGCGGCGACTCGCACACCCGTTTCCCGATCGGTATCTCGTTCCCGGCCGGCTCCGGCCTGGTGGCGTTTGCCGCCGCCACCGGCGTGATGCCGCTGGATATGCCCGAGAGCGTGCTGGTGCGCTTCAAGGGTGAGATGCAGCCGGGCGTGACTCTGCGCGATCTGGTCAACGCGATCCCGCTGTACGCGATCAAGGACGGTCTGCTGACCGTGGCCAAGCAGGGCAAGAAGAACATCTTCTCCGGCCGCATCCTGGAAATCGAAGGCTTGCCGAACCTGAAGGTGGAGCAGGCGTTCGAGTTGTCCGACGCCTCGGCCGAGCGTTCGGCGGCCGGTTGCACCGTGCACCTGGACAAGGCGCCGATCATCGAATACCTGACCAGCAACATCACGCTGCTGCGCTGGATGATTGCCGAAGGCTATGCCGACGCGCGCACCCTGGGCCGCCGGATCAAGAAGATGGAAGAGTGGCTGGCCGACCCGCAGCTGCTGCAGCCCGATGCCGATGCCGAATACGCGGCGGTCATCGAGATCGACCTGGCCGACATCCATGAGCCGATCGTGGCGTGCCCGAACGACCCGGACGACGTCAAGACGCTGTCCGAGGTGGCCGGCGCGGCGATCGACGAGGTGTTCATCGGCTCGTGCATGACCAACATCGGCCACTTCCGTGCCGCGGCCAAGCTGCTGGAAGGCAAGCGCGACATCCCGACCCGCCTGTGGGTGGCACCGCCGACCAAGATGGACGCCTCCGAGCTGACCAAGGAAGGCCATTACGGCACCTTCGGTGCGGCGGGTGCGCGCATGGAAATGCCGGGCTGCTCGCTGTGCATGGGCAACCAGGCGCAGGCCCGCGAGGGCGCCACGGTGTTCTCCACCTCCACGCGTAACTTCCCCAACCGTCTGGGCCGCAACACCAATGTGTACCTGGGCTCGGCGGAACTGGCGGCGATCTGCTCGCGCCTGGGCCGGATTCCGACCAAGGACGAGTACATGGCCGATGTGGGCGTGATCAAGACCAGTGGCGAGCAGATCTACCGCTACATGAACTTCGATCAAATCCAGGAATATCAGGACGTGGCGGACACCGTCGCGGCCTGATCCAGCGGATCAGGTGCACCCCAAAACGCCCGGCAGTGCCGGGCGTTTTTCGTTTATCGGGCAATGACTTCGCGTCGTTTGGAGCGTGATGGCGTCAAAACAAATCGCAGTTAAACCATTTGTCGCACCGCAACAAAATTCTGAAGTGCAGAGGTCTAGAGTTCGGCCGCCCTCCCATTTATGTCGATGCCGATGCCCTCTTGCACGATCGCAGGTCAAACACTCCATTACACGCAGCACGGTCACGGGTTTCCGATCCTGCTCGGCCACAGCTACCTGTGGGACGCAGCAATGTGGGAGCCGCAGATTCAGGCGCTGTCGCAGCACTACCAGGTGATCGTTCCTGAGCTGTGGGGTCACGGGCAATCGGGTGAATTGCCGCAAGGCACGCAGGCAATCGACGATCTTGCCCGGCAGATGCTTGGTCTGCTGGACGCGCTTGCGCTGCCGCAGTGCGCGGTGGTGGGTCTGTCGGTGGGCGGTATGTGGGGCGCCGAGCTTGCTTTGATGGCGCCGGAGCGCGTGCGCAGCCTGGTGTTGATGGATACCTTCCTGGGCGCCGAGCCGCGGGCCACGCGTGCGCGTTACTTCGGCATGCTGGATGCGATCGAGGCGGCCGGGCAGGTGACGCCTGCGCTGATCGAGGCGATCGTGCCGATCTTCTTCCGCCCCGGCATCGATCTGACCTCGGCATTGCCGGCCGCGTTCGCGCAGCGCCTGGCGGCGATGACCGCCGAGCAGCTACGCACATCGATCGTGCCGCTTGGCCGGTTGGTCTTCGGCCGTGCCGACCGATTGGATGCCCTGTCTGGGCTGGATCCCGCCAATACCTTCCTGCTCGGTGGCGATGCAGATATTGCGCGGCCGCCTGAAGAGTTGTGGATGATGGCCGAAGCGATCTGCTGCGATTACGAGCTGGTGCCCGATGCCGGGCATATCGCATCGCTGGAAAACCCGGCGTTCGTCAACGCGCAGTTGCTCGGGTGGTTCAAACGCACCTTGTCGTGAGCTTGGAGCGGGCAGGGAGCGCGTGGAATGACGCGCGTGCCTTTACTCCCCAGCCCGCTTCGATAGGGTGAGATGGCTTGTAGCTGCTTCCTTCTCCCGTCGGAGCTTCAGATGTGTTTCCTTCTCCCGTCGGGAGAAGGTGCCCGTAGGGCGGATGAGGGTAGGTTTCGGCGGGATTTGTGGGTGGCCGTACCCTCACCCCAACCCCTCTCCCGGTGGGAGAGGGGCTTGTAAGCGCTGCAGCCGTCTACGCGCTGCGGTCGCGTAAGGCCTGCGGTCGTCTGGATGTTGCGTGGTTACGGTTGCGCGCTTAGCCAGGCTTCCAGTGCCGGGGCCGGGAGGGGCCGCGAGAACAGGTAGCCCTGCAGGACTTCGCAGCCCAGGTCGGCCAGGAACAGGCGCTGTGCTTCGTTTTCGACGCCTTCGGCGACGACGTGCTTGCGCAAGTGTTCGCCGATGCGCAGCACCGAGGTGGTGAGGGCGCGTGCGTCTTCGCTGTGTTCGATATCGCGTACGAAACTCATGTCCAGTTTGAGTTCGTCGATCGGCAGGCGGTGCAAATGGCTCAGGCTGGAATAACCGGTGCCGAAGTCGTCCAGCGATAACGAAATGCCGGCTTCGCGGATGGCGTGCAGGTTTTCCAGCACGCCCGGCTGGCCGGACAGCATCACGCTTTCGGTCAATTCCAGGGTCAGGTCGGACGCTTGCACGCCGGTGTCGGCGATCAACCGAAGCAGGTCGGGGAGCATGCGCGGGCTTTCGAAGCCGCTGGCCGACAGATTGACCGAGACGCGCGTGACCGGCACGCCGCGCAGACGCCAGTCGGCCACCTGTTCGCAGGCGCGCCGCAGAACCCAGGCGTTGAGCTGCGGCATCATGCCTTGCTCTTCGGCGACCGGCAGAAACCGTGCGGGCGAAATGGCGCCCAGCTGCGGATGATTCCAGCGCAGCAACGCTTCCACGCCGTAGAGCGCGTGCGGCGCGGCGCTATGCAGTTGCGGCTGGTAGTGCAGCTGCAGTTGGTCGCGGCCAATGGCCTGGCGCAGTTCCGCTTCCAGCGCCACGCGCTCTTGCGCCATGCGATTCATGTCGGAGCTGAAGAAGCGGAACCGTCCGCCGCCTTCCTTCTTGGCGCGATTCATCGCCAGGTCGGCATGCCGCAGCAGGATGTTGATGTCGCGCCCGTCTTCGGGAAACATCGCCACGCCGATGCTGGCCGAGGGATGCACGGTCATATGGCCCACCGACAGCGGGCCGGCGATGGTGCCAAGCAGACGCTCGGCCGCGGCGCTGGCCTGCTCGGCGCTGCACTGCGGCAGGGCCAGTGCGAATTCGTCGCCGGCCACGCGCGCCAGCATGGCGGTGGCCGCGAGCTGGTCGCCGATGCGCAGCGCGATGTCGCGCAGCAGGCCGTCGCCGGCCGAATGGCCCTGACTGTCGTTGATCAGCTTGAAGCGGTCGATGTTGATGAACATCAACGTGACCGGCTCGGCGGCGTATTCGGCCTGGGTCAGCGCCTGCTCGGCGCGCGCGCTGAACATGATGCGGTTGGGCAGGCCGGTCAGCGCGTCGTAGAACGCGAGTTGATGCACGCGTTGACGGATCTGCTCGCGCTCCAGTGCCAGCGTGCACAGCTGCTGGCACAGTTCGGTCAGCCGTACGTGCCAGGCATCGGCACGTTGCGGCTTGCGGTAATACAGCGCGAAGGTGCCGAGCACGCGCGAGCTATTGGCGCGGATCGGGGTGCTCCAGCAGGCGCGCAGACCCATCGGGATCAATAGGTCGCGGTAGCCGGTGAACAACGGGTCGGTGGCGATGTCTTCCACCATCACCGCACGGCCGCGCCAGGCCGCGGTACCGCAGGCGCCTGCACTGGGGCCGATCTTCAGACCGTTGACGGCGTCGGCATACTCGGGCGGCAGACTCGGCGCGGCCAGCGAATGCAGGCAGCCCTGGGGATCGGCGCTCATGACGGTCGCCAACACCTCCGGCGCGATGCGTTCGACCTCGGTGCAGATCAGCGTCATCACCTCGATCAGCGGGCGCTCCTGCACCAGCGCTTCCAGCACGCGGTGCTGCAGCACTTCGTGCATCTTGGTGTCGGTGATGTCGGTCAGCACCGCCACGTAATGCGATGGATTATGTCCGGCGTCGTAGATCGGGTTGAAATTGAGCGAGATCCACAACGGCGAGCCGTCCTTGCGATAGACCAGCAAGTCGGCACGGGTCTGCTGCAAGGCATCGGCGCGATCGCGGATGCGTGCAATCTGGCCCTGATCGCTCTGCGCGCGGGTCAACACATCCGACGGGCGCTGGCCGACCACCTCGGCTTCGGTGTAGCCGAACATGCGCTGGAAGCCATCGTTGGCGTAGAGCAGGCGAGATTGCAGATCGCAGATGAGGATGGCACTGCTGCTGCCATCCAGCGCTTCGGCCAGCAGGCGCGAACGACGCTCGTCCGGCGCTTCGCCGGGTTTGGCCATACCGGCGGTGAGCGGGGCGGGCCTGATCTGCCCGGCCGTGCGCGCCTGGTCGAATGGGCCGACCGATGACGTATCGCCGACCAGCTCCGCTGTCGCCCATGCATCCGTCGCCGTGCTCGCGACGGTGTCCGGTGCGCCGGCGTGCGGCGGCAGATCGGTCGGATGCGGGGGCGGGGCGCGCATGTGCGATCAGCGCGCTTGTGCCGACAGTGCGATCAGGCGTTCGGCGACACGGTCCAGCGGTACCACTTCCTGGGCGGCGCCCAGCTTGTAAGCGGCACCGGGCATGCCCCAGACCACGCTGCTGGCTTCGTCCTGCACCAGCGTGGGCGCGCCGGCCTGCAGCATTTCCAGCAGGCCGCGCGCACCATCGTCGCCCATGCCGGTGAGAATGGCGCCGACCGCGTTGGGGCCGGCGTTGGCGGCAACCGAGCGGAACAGCACATCCACGGCCGGCTTGTGGCGGTTGACCGGCGGGCCATCGTCGATACGGCAGCGCCAACGCGCACCGTCGCGAATGATGCGCAGGTGCTGGCCGCCCGGCGGCAGATAGGCGTGGCCGGGCAGGATCGCTTCGCCGTCGCTGGCCTCGCGCACCGACATCGCCGAGTGGCGATTGAGGCGCTCGGCGAATGCGGTGCTGAAGCTGGCCGGCAGATGCTGGGTCATCACCACCGCCGGTGCATCGGCGGGCATGTGTTCGAGCACCACGCGCAGGGCTTCGGTGCCGCCGGCGGAGGCGCCGATGGCGATCAGCCGGTCGGTGGTGCGGAAGCGCAGCGCGCTGCCGGCTACCGGCGCGGCCTGCATGTCCAGGGTCACCTTAGGCGTGCTGGGGCGATGCAACGCGCTGACCTTGGCCTTGGCGGCCATCTTGACCTTGCTGACGATTTCTTCGGCATAGCCTTCCAGCCCACGCACGACGTCGATCTTGGGCTTGGACACGAAGTCCACCGCACCCAGCGACAGAGCCTGCAAGGTGGTGTCTGCGCCGCGCTCGGTGAGCGATGAGATCATCACCACCGGCGTCGGGCGCAGACGCATCAGGTTTTCCAGAAACACCAGGCCGTCCATGCGCGGCATTTCCACGTCCAGCGTGATCACGTCCGGGTTGAGGCGTTTGATCTTCTCGCGCGCCAGGATCGGGTCGGCGGCCGAGCCGATGACTTCGATACCGGGATCGCGCGAGAGGATCTCGGTGAGCATCTGACGGACCACCGCCGAGTCGTCGACGATCAGTACACGAACGGGAGTTTCCAGCGTCATTCGAACAACTCCACTCCACCGGTGACCGGTGCTTTGGACAGACGGGCGCGCACGGCCGATTCTGTGGCGGCGACTTCGGCTTCGTGCGCATGCGGCAAGCGCTGCACGACTACCCGGCCGGTCGTCGGAAAGAACCACACCTTGCGCGGATGGATGCCGCACAAATCTTCGGCAATGATGGGGATGTGTTCGGCCTGCAGGTACTGGCGCACGAACTCGGCGTTGCGGGTGCCGACCGGGTTGCTGGTGAAGCCCTTGAGCACGTTGGCGCCGCCGAAGACCTTGGCTTCGATGCGTTTGCGATGCGCGCCGCGCTTGAGCATGTCGTTGATCAGCAACTCCATCGCATAACTGCCGTAGCGCGCCGGTGCACCGTCGCCGACCTGACCTTCGGGCAGCAGAAAGTGATTCATGCCGCCGATCTTGAGCACCGGGTCGCGCAAGCAGGCCGCAACGCACGATCCCAAGGTGGTCGTCAACGCGGTGTCGTCGTCCACCACCAGATACTGGGTAGGCAGCAGCTTGGCGGTGATGGTCTGGAACCGCGAATCGCGGTAGCGCATCACGTCGTCGACTTGCACGGCGGTACTCATGCAGATGCCCCCGTACGCGGGGCACGCCGATACAGCGTGCGCCCGCACGGCTGGATCAGATCGGCCGCGTGCAGGTAATTCTCCGAATGCCCGGTATAGAGCAGACCGTCGTCGCCCATGTGACTGACCAGACGCGACAGGATGCCGCGCTGGGTCGGTTTGTCGAAATAGATCATCACGTTGCGGCAGAACAGCGCCGCGTACGGGCCGCCGACGTCGTAACGCGGTGACAGCAGATTCAACTGGCGGTATTCGATGAGTTGGCGCAGCGCCGGGATGACCCGGCACTTGCCTTCGTTGGCGCCGCTGCCGCGCTGGAAATACTTGCGCTTGATCGCCGCATCCAGCGAGGCGACGCGGTCGATGGCGTAGACGCCGCGCGAGGCGGTTTCCAGCACCTGGGTGTCGACGTCGGTGGCGACGATGCTTACCGGCGGGGTCAGCGTGCCGAATGCTTCGCAGGCGGTGATGGCGATGGAGTAGGGCTCCTCGCCGGTGGAGGCGGCGCACGACCAGATCTTCAGGGGCGCCTGCGAGGCGCGCTTCTGCAACTCTTCGCGCAGTTTGTCGAAGTGATGCGGCTCGCGGAAGAACGAGGTCAGGTTGGTGGTCAGTGCGTTGGTGAACGCCTGCCATTCTTCTTCGTCGTTGCCGGCTTCCAGCTGGTCGATGTACTCGCGAAACGAGCGCAGCCCGAGCACGCGCAGGCGGCGCGACAGGCGGCCGTACACCATGTCGCGCTTGGCCGGTGCCAGCGAGATGCCGACGCGCTGGTAAATCAGGTCGCAAACGCGCTTGAAGTCGCGGTCGCCGAAATCGAATTCGCGCGTGTCTGAAGCGGGAGTCGTAGTCGTCATATCCATACACGTCGGGAGCTATAACGTGGTATCGGCCATGTGGCCGTCCAACTGAAGCACCAATCCATCGCTATCTGCGGCAGGGTTCGCTATCGCATCAGCGCTGCAGTGCGGCGGCGTGCATGGGCAAAGCGGCGGGGTGAAGGCTGCCTGTCGTTGCGAGAGGCAGAAACACAACGCCCCGGCAGTGCCGGGGCGTTGTGGGTGACAGCGGTGACTTGGAGCGGTTACCAGAACGTAGCGAGCAGTCGCCAGGTAGGTGCGGACGGCGCGGAGGAGGCGGAGTGTCCGCGTGGTACCTGCCGCACCGGCCGCGCCCGCCTGGCGCCTGTACAGCCCTTCTGTTGGCTGCTCTTAGAACTCCTGCCAGTTACCGTCGGCCAGTGCGGCCTGCGGCTTGGCAGCACGCGCTGGGCCTGCGGCTGTCCGCACGGCCGGCTTGGCCGCGGTCTTGACCGCCACCGGACGCGAGGGAACCGGGCGCAAATGCGCTTGCGCAACCGCGGCCGATTCGTCCAGCTTGAACACCGACACCGCTTCGGCCAGCTGGCCGGCCTGCTCTTCCATCGAGCGGGCGGCGGCAGTGGCTTCTTCCACCAGCGCGGCGTTTTGCTGGGTGGTTTCGTCCATCTGGGTGATGGTCTGATTGACCTGCTCGATGCCGGCCGACTGTTCCTGCGAGGCCGCAGAAATCTCGCCCATGATGTCGGTCACGCGCTGCACGCTGGCCACGATCTCGGCCATGGTCGCACCGGCCTTGCGCACCAGCGCCGAGCCTTCGGCCACCTTGTGCACGGAGTCGTCGATCAATCCCTTGATCTCCTTGGCCGCACCGGCCGACCGCTGTGCCAGCGTGCGCACTTCGGAGGCGACCACTGCGAAGCCACGGCCCTGTTCGCCGGCACGTGCCGCTTCCACCGCGGCGTTCAGCGCCAGGATGTTGGTCTGGAACGCAATGCCGTCGATGACCGAGATGATGTCGGCGATCTTCTTGGACGAGGCTTCGATGCCGGACATGGTGGTGACCACCTGCGACACCACATCGCCGCCCTGCGAGGCCACACCAGTGGCGCCGATGGCCAGCTGATTGGCCTGACGTGCGCTCTCTGCGTTCTGCTTGACGGTGGAGGTGAGCTCTTCCATCGAGGCGGCGGTTTCTTCCAGATTGGCGGCCTGCTGTTCGGTGCGGTGCGACAGATCGCTATTGCCCGAGGCGATTTCGCCGGCGGCCGAGTTGATCGCACTGGACGAGAGCTTGATGCGACCGACGATATCGGCCAGTTGCTCGGCGGTGGCATTGGCATCATCGCGCATCTGCGCGAACACACCGCTGAACTGCCCTTGCATGCGCACGGTCAGGTCGCCGCGCGACAGCGCAGACAACAACGCAGAGATCTGCTCCAGGCTGCCGGCATTGGCATCCAGCAAGCCGTTGAGCTGCTGCGCCAACTGCAGGAAGAAGCCCTGCTTGCCGTCGGTTTCGACGCGGCCGCTCATGTCGCCGCTGGCCGCAGCGCGCACGATGCGGGCGACTTCTTCTTCGACCTGGACTTCGATGGTGCGGTCGCGCCATTCGCAGACTTCGCCGGTGGTTTCGCCTTGCTCGTTCTTGATGCCGGTGACGGTCTGCGCCAGCACCACTTCGCCGAAGCGCTCTTCGAAGCTGGTGACGCCGTCGCGTTCCAGCGCAGCGATGGCCTTGCGCACGGTCGCATCCGACAGGCCCAGGTAGCTGATGTGCTGGCCGATGACCTTGCTTGCATCGAACTCGGGCGATGCCAGGCGGATGCTGCTTTCGTACTGCGCAACGATCTTCTTGAACGCGTCGTTGGCGTAGATCATCACGCGATCGGGATCGGTGATGAAGGTGCCGGTGGACGACTTGTCCAGCGCGGTGCGGATGCGCAGGTTCTCGTCGGCGATCTTCTGGTCGCGTTCGATACGCTCCTTCAGGTCGCGCTGCATGCGCTGCATGGAGCGCATCAGTTCGCCCACTTCGTCCTTGCCGTGCGCGTTGATCTGGCCATCCAGCTTGCCGCCGGCGATCTCGGTGGCGGTGCTCACCGCGCCGCGCATGCTGCGCACGATGGAACGGGCGAACAGGAACGCCAGACCCAGGCCACCGGCAATGCCGATCAGCAACACCACCAGGGTCAGCGAGACCGAGGTTGCGTGGACCTTTTCGGCCTTGGTCTTGGCGGCCTGTGCCAGCAGATTATCCTCGGCGATCAACGCAGCCAGCGAATCCTTGGCCTTGTTGTGCAGGGTGCGGGTCTCGCCGACAAAGGTGTCGATGGCATCGTCGGGGAGATTGAGCTCGATCATTTCATCGACGCTGGCGTACGAGGCCGAGGCCTTCTTCCAGTCGGCCACGAACACGTCGAAGAGTTTTTTCTGTTGCGGGCTTTCGATCAGGCGGGGGTAGCCCTTGATCGTTGCGTCGATTTCGCCGTTGAGCCGCTTGGCGCGGACCTTGGCTTCCTGCTTGACCGCATCGCTGGCACGCACCAGATTTTGATAAGACGCATTCCGGTATTCGCCGAGCATGCCGCGCAGATCGCCGGCTTCGCGCACGCTGGACATGGTGTTGCCGGCCAGATCGCGCGTCACGTTGTTGAGCGAGGCCAGGCCCGAATACGCGATGATTCCCTGCACCAGCATGATCAGCAGCACGATGCCGAACGCCAGCATCAGCCGCGGCATCAATTTCAGATTATTGATCCATTGCATTGACACGATTTCCCCGTAAAAGTCAGTCCGCATAATCCAGACAGCAGATCGCCACGCATGGGCGTGGCGATCTGCTGTGCGATTACTTGATGGTGGCGAGCTTCAGGCTGGCCGGGGAGCTGACTTCGATTTCGGCGCGCGAGCTGTCGCGCTGGATCTTGCCCAGGACGCAGACGTCCTTACCTTCCAGTGATTCCGGGGCAAAGCTGAACTTACCGCGGTTGGCGCCGTCGATACGGGCCGAGAAGGTGTGGCGCGGGAACATGCCGCCCATGTACAGGAAGGTGGGTTCGCCTTCCGAGCTTTGCGCGTACTTGGCCTTTTCGACCTTGCCGCAGACCATGCCGTCCTTGCCGACGAAGCGGGTCGCCATCTCCGGCGGAATCATTTCCTGCGATTGAGCCGACAGCGTGGGAGCAACGATCACCAGAGCAGCGACGGGGAGGAGCGAGAGCAGAAACTTCATTGGGGATTCTCCAGAATCAAAAGTCGAACGGTGACCCGCTTGTGTACGCGGGCTTCTATTCAGCTATCGGCTAACTGGGGTTCAACTTGAATCCAAAAAGTGTGAATTGCATCTCACTTCTATTTAGCGGTGCGTCTCGTGTCAGGACGCTCCCCACACCTGATGGTGGTATGCGCGTTGTGCATAAATCATTACGGCCGTCAGATGGCTGCCGGGTATGCAGGCGTCGCGATGCACACCTGCTGCATCGCCGCGCTTGCCCACCACCGCATCCCTCTGACGACCGCAGGCCGCCGCACCCAACCACCTTGAATCAGGCGGCTTCTTCAGCCAGCTGCTGCTGACCCAGCTCGGTGCTGTCCAGCAAGGTTTCGATATCCAGCAGGATCAGCATGCGATCGTCCTGGGTGCCGATGCCGGAGATGAAGCGGGTGTCCACCGAAGCGCCGAACTCGGGCGTCGGGCGGATCTGATCGTCGTTGAGCGGGATCACGTCCGAGACGCTGTCCACCACGATGCCGACCACGCGGTCTTCGACGTTGAGCACGATCATCACGGTGAAAGCGTCGTAGCGCGCTTCTTTCAGGCGCAGCTTCAGGCGCAGGTCGATCACCGGCACGATGGTGCCGCGCAGGTTGATCACACCCTTGATGTAGTCGGGCGCGTCGGGCAGACGGGTGACCGAATCGTAGCCGCGGATTTCCTGCACTTTCAGGATGTCCACGCCGTAGTGCTCTTCGCCCAAAGCGAAGCTGAGGAATTCACCACCGGTGCCGGTGGCAGTGCTTTTGTCGTTCATGAAAACTCCAGGCGTTGCGGCTGAGTGTCAGGTTGCGGCACTAGGTTGAAAAGGCTGCCATAGCAACATCGGCGCGGCGCTGTGCAACTTTAGGTATGGGGCTGTTGTGGTGCGGGCGGGTTCAGAACACGCCGCTCTTGCGCGCGTTGCGTTGGCGGTCGACCCGAAAGATGTAGCGCTGGATGGTTTCGTCGGCGCCACGCGGCAGATCGCTGAACTGCAGGCCGACGCGGAAGCCTTCGCTGCCATTGGGCAGGGTCTGCTTGTCTTGGCTGCACACCGTGAGCGGCAGGGCGATCGGTGCGACGTCGGGCAGGTGCAGCGTGCAGTCGCGATAGGTGCGGTGCGGCTCCAGCAAGGGCATGCCGGCGGTGAGCGACACCGCCAGGCCGCCGCTGCTGATGTCGATCACGCGCAGCTGCAGGTTGAGGTTGCCGCCCTGGGCTTCGTCCTGGCGGATGATGCACACGGGCGAGTCGGTGATCGGCGTTTCCAGCCGGTACGATTCGCGGCGTTGCATGTGGTACATCGCGTCCGGCAGCTCGGCGCGGAAGGCGACGTGGATGTCGCGCTCGATGCGTTCGGCCTTTTCCAGCCGGAAGCGCACGTTGACCCGCTCCAGTTGCGCGTAGCAGAGCAGGTACTTGGCATCTTCGATGGCGCGGTTGGAGGTGTCGTTGTGGCTGCCGTCCAGAATCACGCAATCGTCGTCTTCATCGATTTCGAGCACGGCGGTAGGCACGGCCATGTCGCGGCCGGCCACATGCATGGTCACCACGGCGCGTTGATCGAGCAGCTGGCGCAGCAAGCCACGGATCTGCCGTTTGTTGCGCAGCAGATAGCGTTCGTCACCTTCTGCAAGGTGATCGTCGTGGTCCAGCTCTGACTCTGAGGTATCGCCTTGGGACATGGGCACAAGCACAGTGGTAGCGGGAA
This sequence comes from Xanthomonas sp. NCPPB 4467, assembly GCF_041475665.2. Lineage (NCBI taxonomy): Bacteria > Pseudomonadati > Pseudomonadota > Gammaproteobacteria > Lysobacterales > Lysobacteraceae > Xanthomonas > Xanthomonas sp. NCPPB 4467. Next base: position 2,513,024 of record NZ_CM191260.1, read on the forward strand.
AGCGCCCGGAGGGTTGTCCCGGCGTCGCCTTGATATCGGCGGCAAACCCAAATCTTTAACAGCGGCTGACAAAACTCGTACGCCTGGCGCTGCTAATGACCTGTCGCGATGGAGCTTTCGACGCAGCAACCATCAAGGTTCTGGCGCGCGATGTCTTCGTTCTTCGGCAAGACAACCAGCCACCTGCCTGGTGCGGGGCCCTGGCCGCTTGCGGGATCGATGGCGGCATGGATGCCGCCAAGGACGGGTTCACGGCGTGTCCCGCGAGCGCTGAGGGCACCGCGCCCTCGAGGTCTTTGCGTCTGCTGCAGGGCCCTTGCCCGCTCACCATCACAGGACACGCTGCAAGTACGTTCTTGTAAGCTCCGTGGCGGCATCCATGCCGCCAAGGGTCCTGCGACGGTGAGCGGGCAAGGACCAGTCGAGACGGTCGGTGCACAGCGTCTCAACAGAGCAGTTGGCAACTGTTCGGTCCGGTTCCTCGCTCTTCAACAAACCACCAGCGAACTCTCTGGTGCGGTGTCCTCGCCGATTGCGGGACCGTTGGCGGCATGGATGCCGCCATCGCGCCCCCAAGGATGGGTTCACGGCGTGTCCCGCGAGCGGCGAGGGCGCCGCGCCCTCGATACTGCGAGTTTGCTGCAGGGCCCCCTTGCCCGCCCACCATCGCAGGACACGCTGCAAGTACGTCCATGTAAGCTCCTTGGCGGCATTCATGCCGCCAAGGGTCCTGCGACGGTGAGCGGACAAGGGCCAGTCGAGACGGTCGGTGCGTAGCGTCTCAACAGAGCAGTTGGCAACTGTCCGGTTCGGTTTCCTCGCTCTTCAACAAACCACCAGCGAAAACAAACCACCAGCGAACTCTCTGGTGCGGTGTCCTCGCCGCTTGCGGCATGGATGCCGCCATCGCGCCCCCAAGGATGGGTTCACGGCGTGTCCCGCGAGCGGCGAGGGCACCGCGCGCTCGACTCACCCTGCGTGTGCCTCAGCCATCGTTTCTCGCATCAGTGATAGGCGTGGCGTGCGTTGGCCAGCAAGGTGCTCAGGCTGTCCTGCTGTTCGAGGCGGAATACTGCAACCGCGTCGACCAGCTGCGCGGCCTGGTCTTCCATCGAGCGCGCCGCTGCCGTGGCTTCTTCCACCAGGGCGGCGTTCTGCTGGGTGGTTTCGTCCATCTGGGTGACGGTCTGGTTGACCTGGGTGATGCCGGCGGCCTGCTCGCGCGAGGCGCTGGTGATCTCGCCCATGATCTCGGTGACGCGCTTCACCGAGCCGACCACCTGTTGCATGGTGCTGCCGGCCTCCGATGCCAGTGCGGCGCCGTTGCCGATGCGGGTCACCGAGTCTTCGATCAGGTGCTTGATCTCCTTGGCCGCGCCGGCCGAGCGCTGGGCGAGAGTGCGCACTTCCGAGGCCACCACGGCAAAGCCGCGGCCCTGTTCGCCGGCACGCGCCGCTTCCACCGCGGCGTTCAAGGCCAGGATATTGGTCTGGAAGGCGATGCCATCGATGACGCTGATGATCTCGGCGATCTTCTTGGACGAGGCGTCGATGTCGGCCATGGTGGTCACCACGCGGCCGACCACATCGCCACCCTTTGCGGCCACGCCGGCGGCATCGAGCACCAGGCGGTTGGCCTGGTCGGCGTTATCGGCGTTCTGCTTGACGGTGGCGGTGAGCTCTTCCATCGAGGCGGCGGTTTCTTCCAGCGCGGCGGCTTGTTGCTCGGTGCGACGCGACAGGTCGCCATTGCCGGTGGCGATTTCGGTGGCGGCCGCGTTGATCGCCAGCGACGAATCCTTGATGCGACGCACGATGCCGGCCAGTTGGTCGGCGGTGGCGTTGGCATCGTCGCGGATGGTGGCGAACACGCCTTGCAGCTGGCCGTGCATGCGCGCGGTCAGGTCGCCCTGCGACAACGACGACAGCAGCGCGGACACGCGCGACAGGCCGTCGGCGTTGTTGTCCAGCAGCATGTTCAGTTGCTGGGCGAGCTGCAGCAGGAAGCCCTGCTTGCCGGCGGTGTCCACGCGGCCGCTCAGGTCGCCGGCTGCGGCGGCCTGCACGATGCGGGCGACTTCTTCTTCCACCTGCACTTCCTGGGTGCGGTCGGCCCACTCGATGACAAAGCCCATGCGCTCGCCCGCGGCATCCAGCACCGGGCTGACCACCTGACGCACGATGCGGCCGCCAACGGCGATCTGGGCGACGTTGCTGCCGGTGAGCTGTTCGAGCATGCGCTCGTGCTCCTTCGGCGCGGCATGGAATTGATTGACGCTGGTGTCGATCAGCTTGTCCGCATCGAAGCCGGGTGCAGCGTTACGCAACTGTTCCTGCACGCCCTTGAGCAGGCGTTGCAGCGGCCGGTTGACGTAGATGATGCGCTGATGGATGTCGGCGATCATCACGTTGGTGCTGACATCGTCCAGCGCGGTGCGCACACGCAGCGCTTCGCTGGCGATCAGGTGATCGCGCTCCAGCCGTGCGCGCAGGTCGTCGCGCATGGTGCGGGCATTGAGCAGCAGACGGCCGAGCTCATCGTGCCGATCGATTTCGATGGGGTTGTCCAGCCGGCCGGCGGCGACATCGCCGAGCACGCGTTCCACCGCCACCAACGGGCGGGTCACCATCTTGCGCGCGGCGATGAACACCACCGCGATGCACAGCGCCAGCACCGCCAGCGAGAACAGCAGCATGCTGCCCATCAGCTGGTCGAGCGGGCCGTCGATGGCGCTGCGCGGCTGGGTGCCGATCACCGCCCACTGCCACGGCGCATAGCGCTGTGCGGTGACTTCGAACGCCTGCGCGTTGCCCTTGGCATCGCGTAGCTGCAGGTTGGCGCTGGGCTGCTTGCCGTCCAGCACCGACTGCAGTGCCGCTTGCTGATCGGCCGGCACCAGGGCAGACAACGTCGCCGGCGCGCCCGGCGGTGCGGCGATGATCTGGCCCTGACGGTCGCCAGGTGCCATGTCGGCGATCACGAAGTAGCCGTCCTGTCCCAGCTTGGTGGTGCTGACCTGGGCCTTGAGCGCCGCCAGGCCCTGGGTGTAGTTGCGACCGACGAACAGCGCACCGATCACCTCGCCGGCAGCGTTGCGCAGTGGCGCGTAGTAGGTCATGTACTGGTCGCCGAACAACTGCGCCTGGCCGGTGAAGGGCTTGCCTTCGGACAGCGCGGCGTAGGCCTTGCCCTTGCGATCGAGCAGGGTGCCGATCACGCGCGCGTTCTGCTTGTTGCGCAGCGAGGTGGTGATGCGCACGAAGTCGTCGCCGGTGCGCGCGAAGATGGTCGCAACGCCGCCGGTGGCCTGCGCGAAGCGATCCACCGCGTCGAAATTGAGATTCAGCGCCTGCGTACCGGCGCGCAACGTGGGCGTGTTCTGCGCGCCGATGGTCACGGTGCTGGCGGTATCCAGCTCACGTGCGCCGCGCGGCAGCATGTCGTCGAAGACGCTGCCCAGGCGCTCGGTGCCTTCGGTCAGGGTGACGTCGTACATCGCCACCGACTGCTGCATCAGCCGCGTGCTCGAACGCAGCTCGGCCTTGACTTGCGATTCGATGTCGCCGGCCGATTGCCGGTAGATGGTCAGGGCGAGTAGCCCGAGCGATAACGCGATGACCAGGGTGAGCAATGCGGACAGCCGCGTGCCGACGGAAAGTCGGTTGAAAAAATGCATAAGAGTGGCCTTGCCCGGGGGAGGGCGTTACGGATGCGTGAGTGCGATAACGGCCGTCTATGCGCGAAATTGATCATTTCTGTAGAAATCGGCACAACAGGGGCGATTTATTCAGTCCCGGCTCATTGGAAGCGGTTTCAGTTGTGTGGTCATGGGATGAGCAAATGTAAGTTCTGCGTGAATTCAAGGCAGTTGAACGTCGAGCGCGCAATCGCCCGGGTGCTCCCGAGTTTTGCGAACGCAGGGCAAAAAAAGGGCCGCATCCCCTCGCAAGGGAAGCGGCCCACAAGATCCGCGCAGCGCGGACTCGAACGACTCTCGAATTTTCTGTGTTGCTGATGCGGGTGTTGCCCGGCGCGTGGATCACGCACCGCGTGGTTGTCTGTCGCAACGCGATTGCTGCGTTTCACTGCATGCGTTGATGGATGTCAGCAGTGCTTGCTGCGGCTGAGTTCAGAACTCCTGCCAGTCACCAGCGCCGTTGGCCGATGCCACTGCCGCGGTCTGCATCGCGCCACGTCGCGGTGCGGCAGGTGCGGTGGGGCGTACAACCGGGCGCGGCGCGGTGCGGGCATTGGCCGGTGCGCTGGCAATGGCCGACAGACGGCGTGCCACCGGCGCGTGTTCGGCCACCTTGAACACTGCAACGGCTTCGGTGAGCTGCTGCGCCTGTTCTTCCATGGCGCGGGCGGCGGCGGTGGCTTCTTCCACCAGTGCGGCATTTTGCTGGGTGGTTTCGTCCATCTGGGTCACGGTCTGGTTGACCTGCTCGATGCCGGCGTACTGCTCCTGCGATGCCGACGAAATCTCGCTCATGATGTTGGTGACACGCTGCACGCTGGCCACGATGTCGGCCATGGTGGTACCGGCCTGGTCGACCAGGGTTGCGCCTTGCGCCACCTTTTCCACCGAGTCGTCGATGAGGTGCTTGATCTCTTTTGCCGCGCCGGCCGACCGCTGCGCCAGCGTACGCACCTCGGACGCCACCACCGCAAAACCGCGGCCCTGTTCGCCGGCACGCGCCGCTTCCACCGCGGCATTCAACGCCAGGATGTTGGTCTGGAAGGCGATGCCGTCGATGACGCTGATGATCTCGGCGATCTTCTTCGAGGAGGCCTGGATGTCGGACATGGTGGCGACCACGCTCGCCACGACAGCGCCGCCCTGGGATGCCACTGCAGCGGCGCCGATGGCGAGCTGATTGGCCTGGCTGGCGTGTTCGGCATTCTGCTTGACGGTGGAGGTGAGTTCTTCCATAGAGGCGGCGGTTTCTTCCAGATTGGCGGCCTGTTGTTCGGTGCGCTGCGACAGATCCTGATTGCCGGTGGCGATCTCGCCGGAGGCCAGGCCGATCGCACCGGCCGCTTCCTGGATGCGGCCCACGATGTTGGCCAGCTGCTCGGCGGTGGCATTGGCGTCGTCGCGCATTTGTGCGAACACGCCCTGATACTGGCCGGTCATGCGTGCGGTGAGGTCGCCGGCGGCGATCGACTGCAACAGGCCGGACAGCGACTGCAGGTTGCCATCGGCAGTGGCCATCAAGGTGTTGAGGCTTTCCACCATGATGCGGAAGTCGAACTGGAACTGCTCGGCATTGCCGCGCGCGGTGAAGTCGCCATTGGCGGCGGCCTGGGCAAGATTCTTGATCTCGTGATTCATCGTGGACAAGTTGTGCTTGACCTGATTCATCGCCGTGGTAATCGCGGCTTTTTCGCCAGGCAATTGCGGCATGTCTTCGCTCAGATCGCCGATGGCGTAGCGCTCCACCAGGTGGATGGTCTGCATCTTGACCTTGATGTGCGCGGCGACCAGCTCGTTGGTGTCCTTGGCCATGCGGCCGAAGTCGCCGGGGAACGCGCCGGCATCCATGCGGAAACTGATCTGGCCTGCATCGTGGCGTTTGGCCATGTCCAGCTGCGCGCTGATCAGGTTGCGTACCTGCTCCTGCATCTTGTCCATCGCCTGCAACAGGCGCCCGGTTTCGTCGTTGCTGTTGGTGCGCACATCGTTATCGAGATTGCCGTTGGCAATGGATTCGGCGGCACGGGTGGCCTGCGCCAGCGGGCGCACCAGGCTGCGGGTGATGGCCCAACCCAGCAGGCCACTGATGCACACCACCGCCAGGCCGCCGCTGATCAACATCGCGCGGCCGCGCGCCATCGCCGTGGTGGCTACAGAGTTGGCTTCCTGGGCGCGCTGGCGTTGCAGCGCCGTATAGTCCAGCAGTGCGTCCTGCCACACCTGCGTGGCCGGCGCCGCACGCTGCAACAGCAATGGCATGGCCTCATCGGTTTTGCCTGCAAGCCCCAGATCGATCACCTGCTGGTTGAGCGCGCTGGCGCTCTTGTTGCTCTGATCGATCTTGTCGCGCATGGCCTGTCCCATCGGCGTCGCCGAGAAGACGTAGAGCTGCTCGCGCACTTTGTCGTAGGTGCTGCGCTGTTCTTCGAGGATGGCGGCGAAGCGACGATTCTCTTCAGCGGTGGTCGGCAGCACGATATTGCGCAACTGCACGGCAATCACCGAGACGGCGTTATTCATCTCTTGCAGATGCTGGACGATGACCATGTTGCGATTGGTCAGCGTATCCAGGCTCTGACGCGCTTGCGCCAGCGTGTACAGGCCAGCGGCCACCAGGGCGCACGACAGCAGGATCAGCGTACCGAATGCGAAAGTCAGCCGTTTGCCGACGTTGTACCGTTGAAGAAGAGCGATCATGTTGAGTCTCAAGGCGATGGGCGGGAAGGGGAGATGCGCATCGGGCGGTCGCGTCGTCCATACGTCGAGCGCTGCCGGGGCGGGCATGCATCCGGCCGATCCATCGGTGTGCGTGACCGGTGGTCACGCTGCACTCGATTGCAAGGCAGGTCTGCATGCTTGTGTCCGGTAACGGCGCTGGTGGCTACAGCTGAACTCGCAAGGCCTAGCGCATATGGGCGGCCGTCACCGAGGTGACGCCCGTGTGCACAGATGAGCCCAAAACCCTGCTGGATGGGCGAGCAAGGCATCGTCGGCGGCTTGGGATTTCACTGTTCCATCACGCGTTCAAGCGTGATGGACGTGTGCAGACCAAGAGGATTGCCGGGTGGACGCACCGGCTTGGGAAGCGACTTGGTGTAGCGCCAGATCCGGGTAGACAGGTGCGCGACTACACCGCGCCCAGGTCGCACCCTGTGATACCCCGTGGCATCGCGATTGCCGCGTTGCCGTCAGAACACCCCGGCCAGCCGCCTCGTCAGCAGATCGACAAGACGGCAGCAATGACAGGCGTGGCATCGCAGGCGATCGCCTCGCCCTCGATCACTTGTGTCTACACAGCCTACAAAAGCGCGACGATCGCGCCCGGCAGCGATCAGGCCGCCCGGCCAAGGCGAGGCGAGGTCACGGCCTTCACCTGAAACACCGACACCGCATCGCGCAACTGCTGCGCCTGTTCTTCCATCGCGCGCGCGGCGGCAGTGGCTTCTTCCACCAGCGCGGCGTTCTGCTGGGTGGCCTGATCCATCTGCGTCACGGTCTGGCCGACTTGTTCGATGCCTTGCGACTGCTGCAGCGAGGCTTCGCTGATCTCGTGCATGATCGTGGCCACGCTCTGCACCGAGTCGACGATGTCCTGCATGGTGCGACCGGCCTGGCCCACCAGCTGATTGCCGTGTTCGACCCGGCTGACCGAGTCGTCGATCAGGTGCTTGATCTCTTTTGCCGCACCGGCCGACCGCTGCGCCAACGTGCGCACTTCCGAAGCCACCACCGCAAATCCGCGGCCCTGTTCGCCGGCACGCGCCGCTTCCACTGCCGCGTTCAAGGCCAGAATATTGGTCTGGAAGGCGATACCGTCGATCACGCCGATGATGTCGGCGATCTTTCTGGAGGCTGCCTGGATGCCGGCCATGGTGCCGACCACCTGGCCGACCACCTCGCCACCTTGCGAGGCAACGGTGGCGGCGCCGACCACCAGCTGACTGGCGCGCTTTGCGTGTTCGGCGTTGTTGCGCACGGTGGAGGTGAGTTCTTCCATCGAGGCGGCGGTTTCTTCCAGATTGGCCGCTTGTTGCTCGGTCCGCTGCGACAGGTCCTGATTGCCGGAGGCAATCTCGCTGGCCGCATCGTTGATGGCATCGGTGGAGCGTTGGATGCGCCCGACGATATCGGCCAGCTGCGTCACCGTGGCATTGGCATCGTCGCGCATACGTGCGAATACGCCGTGGAAATCGCCCTGCATGCGGGTGGTGAGATCGCCCGCGGCAATCGCCTGCAGCACCGTGGACAGCGATTGCAGGTTGGCGTCTGCAGTGGACATCAGCTGATTGAGGCTGTCCACCATCGCGCGGAAGTCGTACTGGAAGCGTTGCGCGTCGCCGCGCACGCTGAAGTCGCCATTGGCGGCGGCCTGCGCCAGCAATTTGATTTCGCTGTTCATCGCCGACAGGTTGGCCTTGACGGTATCCATGGTGTCGGTGAGCACGGCTTTTTCGCCGGGCAGGCGTTGCATGTCCTGGCTCAGATCGCCGATGGCGTAGCGCGACATGATCTGCGCCAGCTGCATCTTGACCGCGATATGCGAGCCGACCAGCGCGTTGGTATCGCGCACCATGGTGGCGTAGGCACCGGGGAAGCTCTCGGCCTGCATGCGGTAGCTGATCTGGCCGGCGTCGTGGCGCTGTGCCATCTCGCTCTGCGCGGCCAGCACGCGCTGCACCTGTTCCTGCATCTGGCGCATGTTGTCGAGCAGCTGCCCGGTTTCATCGCGGCTGGGCGGCACGATGCGTTCGTCCAGCTCGCCTTGCGCGATGTTGGCGGCCACCGTCGCGGCGCGGCGCACGTTGCGGGTGAGGTTGGACAAGGTGTACCAGCCCAACGCGGCGATCAGCAGCGCGAGCAGCGACAGGCCGGCAACGGCTTGGTACATCGCGTTGTGCGCATCCACCAGGTGGCGTTCGGATTGCCGCTGCAAGGCTTGCAGCGAGATGCTGCTCAGGTCCTGCATGGTCTGGCCAAGCGCATCGAGTGCGGCATTCCACTGCGTGTCGGCCTGCGCATCGCTGCCTTCCAGCGCCGTGCCAAGCGATTTCAATGCGTCGTTGGCGCGCGTGGCCTCGGCGTTGGCGGCATCGGCCAGGGCAGGGTCGGGCTGTTCCAGCAGGCCCATCGCCTTGTCCAGCTCATGCCGGAAACGCAGGTGATTGCGCTGTAACTGATTGAGTTGTTCGCGCAGCATGGCGCGGTCGCCACCGGCCTGCGACGGATCGTTGGCCGCATCCAGGCGGGTCAGCGATTCGGTGGCGTCGGGGCTATAGATCAAGGTCGCCACTACCAGGTGGTAGCTTTCGATATAGGGGGTGTAGACCAGTTGGCTGTCGTCGCGCAGTGCATCCAGCGCAGCGAAGGCTTGTTCGCTCACGCCGCTATAGCCGCTGGCTGCCGTGGTGGCGACGTGGCGCTGCTGTAAGGCGAGCAATTGTTTCTGGCTGCGTTCGAAGCCGGGCATGGCCGCAGTGGAGGCGAGCAGTTGCTGCAGATCGCGTTGCGCGCGTTGCGCTGCGGCGTCGGCGGCACTGCCAGCGTCGACGTGGGCGGCATGCAGATCGGTAATCAGGCCCAGCATCTGCCCAAGCGGGGCGTAGCTGCGTAATTCGTTGCTGCTGATGGTGACGCTTTCATTGAGCTTGCCGCTGTAAAGCAGCACCGGGATCACCAGCCCAACCAACGCCAGCACACCGATCGCACCGAGTTTTTTGGCGATGGCCAGATCGTCCCAGCGGCTGGTCCAGCGACGCGGGGCGGGTGGGGCGGTCTGTGGCAACAGCGCGGGAACAGTGGTCATCGGTGCGTCTCATAGGCGTACGCAGGCTATCGGCTCATCCCTGTCATGCCTTGAGCCGGCCGGCATCGCTGCCGACCGGCTCCGTTCAGGCAGTTCGGTCCGCTTGCTCAGAACTCCTGCCAGCTGGTGTCGTTGCTGGAGGCGGTGACCACCGCGCGTGGCTTGGAGGCCGGCGTACGCCCGGCTGCAGCGACCTTCGCCTTGACACCCGAACTCACTACCGGCCGCGACGGCACAGCGCGCACGGCCGGGGCCGCGTAGGTCGCGTCGGTCTTGAACACCGCAACCGCCTCGGTCAGGCCGACTGCCTGTTCTTCCAGCGCACGCGCGGCAGCGGTGGCTTCTTCCACCAGCGCGGCATTCTGCTGGGTGGTTTCGTCCATCTGGGTGATGGTCTGGTTGACCTGTTCGATACCGGCCGATTGCTCCTGCGAGGCGGCGGAAATCTCGCCCATGATGTCGGTGACGCGCTGCACGCTGGCAACCACCTCGCTCATGGTCTTGCCGGCGGTGTGCACTAGCGCGGAGCCTTCGGCGACGCGGTGCACGGAGTCGTCGATGAGGTCCTTGATCTCCTTGGCCGCACCCGACGAACGTTGGGCCAGCGTCCGCACTTCCGAGGCCACCACCGCAAACCCGCGGCCCTGCTCACCGGCACGCGCCGCTTCTACCGCTGCATTCAAGGCCAGGATATTGGTCTGGAAGGCGATGCCGTCGATGACACTGATGATGTCGGCGATCTTCTTGGACGAGGCTTCGATGCCGGCCATGGTGTCGACCACCTTGCCGACCACTTCGCCGCCTTGCACCGCCACGCTGGCGGCGCCGATGGCGAGCTGGTTGGCCTGACGCGCGCCTTCGGCGTTCTGCTTGACGGTGGAGGTGAGCTCTTCCATCGAGGCGGCGGTTTCTTCCAGGTTGGCGGCCTGCTGTTCGGTACGCTGCGACAAGTCCTGGTTACCGGCGGCGATTTCGCTGGCGGCGCCCTTGATCGAGATGGCCGAGGTCTTGATGCTGCCCACGATCTCGGCCAACTGGGTAGCGGTGGCATTGGCGTCGTCGCGCATCTGTGCGAACACGCCGCGGAACTCGCCGCTCATGCGTGCGGTGAGGTCGCCGGCGGCGATCGACTGCAGCAGACCGGACAGCGATTGCAGGTTGCCATCGGCGGTGGACATCAAGGTATTGAGGCTGTCCACCATCACCCGGAAGTCGTACTGGAACCGCGCGGCGTCGCCACGGGCGCTGAAGTCGCCATTGGCGGCGGACTGCGCCAGCTGTTTGATCTCGGCATTCATCGCGCCCAGGTTGGCCTTGACCTGTGACATGGTGTCGGTGAACACGGCCTTTTCGCCGGGCAGCTTGCTCATGTCGTCGCTGAGATCGCCGACGGCATAGCGCCCCATGATGCGTGCCAGATCGGTCTGCACGGCCACGTGCGAGGCGACCAGCAGGTTGGTGTCGTTGGCCATGCGGCCGTAGTCGCCCGGGAATGCGGACGCATCGATGCGGAAGCTGATTTGCCCATCGTCGTGGCGCTTGGCCATGTCGGTCTGTGCGGCGATCAGGTTGCGCAGCTGTTCTTGCATCTTGCGCATCGCATTGAGCAGGCGGCCGCTTTCGTCATTTGCCTGCGTGTCCACATCGTTGTCCAGCTTGCCGCCGGCGATCGATTCGGCGGCGCGGGTGGCGCGGCTGAGTGGTTGGGTCAGGCTGCGGGTGATGGCAAGCGCCAGCAGGCTGCTGATCAGCAGCACCGCCACGCCCCCGCCAATCAACAGGGCCTTGCCGCGGTTCATCGCAGCGACGGCCTGCTCGTAGCTCTGTTGGGTCTGTTTTTCCTGTAGTGCAACGTTGTCGTCGATTCTTGCCTGCCAGGCGAGCATGGCAGGGCGCGCTTTTTCGCTCATCAGCATCTGCGCTTCGTCGTTTTTGTTTTGCATTGCCAGGGCAATGACCTGGTCGTTCAGACCTCTGGCAATCGCGCGCGCCGCGTCGATCTCGGCGCGCACCTTGCGCCCGGCAACCGAGGGTGGAAAGGCGTCCAGCCTTTTGCGTTCGTGTGCATACAGTTCACGTTTTTGCTTGACCGTCTCAGCGGCTTGGTCGTTGAGTTCCTGAGTGGTGACCATGGCCAGCGTCCCCATCGCAATGAAGATGTCGGCATTGGCCGAGCGCATGTTGTTGCTGATTTGAATCTTGACCAGGTTGTTCTTGACGATGGAATCCAGTTGCGCACGCGCTTGGATCATCGTGCTAAAGCCCGAGGCGACCAGCAGGCCGGACAGCAGAATCAGGATCCCAAAGGCCACGCCCAACCGGCGGCCGACGTTGTAGCGTTGCAAGAATTCGTTCATTGACGGATTTCCGAAGGCGTGCGTGGCAGGAAATATTGCTTGCGACGCAAGCCATGACGATCTCGCCATGCTCTTGCCGCTATGCGAGATAACGGCGTAGGTATCAAGGTCTGAATGCCGGCTATGCGAAAAAAATATGACTGCAGTCACGCAGATGAAAAAAAGAGACATGTTTTGGCTGTCTCATTCGATAAGAGACATTTTAATCAGTAAAAAATGCCCGAATCCCACGCCGCAAGCGAGCTAGACCGCTGATTTGTCGAGGTTGTCTGCGATGTCTTTTGGTTGTCTCTATCCTGGCTTGTCGGGTCCGGTAACGCTGAGGGCAGCGCGATCTGCGCCATGCGTTTGCCGGTGGACGCTTGCCACCCGTTGCGCGCACTCGTGCGGCAAGCGCGGCCGTTGGTCATTCCTGATCAGGCCTAGTCGTACGTCGTAAGGCTGGCCGCGAGGCGTATCCGCATCCGTTCGAGCGCCGATAGCGCGTGCTGCGGTATCGATGCGTACTGGGGTGGGCACGCCGCGTGGGACATCGAGCGCAAGCTGGAGCAGGTGCACATCAGCGCGTGCGCATGCAGTGATCGCGTGGGCCTGCAAGCGATTCTTAGGGGCGACCAGGTGTTAGCCCCGGTGCGCGAAGGATCGCACTGAAAAATGCTGTGCGTTAGCGCAAAGCTCTAACGCATGCAGCTGGCCGATCAAGGGCGAGAGCACGCGTCAATCGGATCTATGACTCACTAGCCCCACTGTAGTGAGGCAGAGTCTAGCGACCAGAACCAACAAAAAAAGCCGCGCTCCCCAAAGAGCGCGGATTCGACAGCATCGGCCGCCATGCGACCGATTACGTGGTTTAGAACTCGGCCCAGTCCGATTCGTTGGACGGTGCCGACGCTACTGCGGCGCGCGCGGCAGGCCTTGTAGCAGACGGCTTGGCAAGCGTCTTGGTAGCTGGCTTGCTTGGCGCGTTGGGCCGTTTGGCGGCGAGTTGGTGCACGACCGGCGTGGCGCGGGTCTGGGATTCCAGTTCGGCCGACAGACGGAACACCGCAACCGCTTCGGTCAGGCCGACTGCCTGTTCTTCCAGCGCACGCGCGGCAGCAGTGGCTTCTTCCACCAGCGCGGCGTTTTGCTGGGTGGTTTCGTCCATCTGGGTGATGGTCTGGTTGACCTGTTCGATACCGGCCGATTGCTCCTGCGAGGCGGCGGAAATCTCGCCCATGATGTCGGTGACGCGTTGCACGCTGGCAACCACCTCGCTCATGGTCTTGCCGGCGGTGTGCACCAGCGCGGAGCCTTCGGCGACGCGGTGCACGGAGTCGTCGATGAGGTCCTTGATCTCCTTGGCCGCACCCGACGAACGTTGGGCCAGCGTCCGCACTTCCGAGGCCACCACCGCAAATCCGCGGCCCTGCTCACCGGCACGTGCCGCTTCTACCGCTGCATTCAAGGCCAGGATATTGGTCTGGAAGGCGATGCCGTCGATGACGCTGATGATGTCGGCGATCTTCTTGGACGAGGCTTCGATGCCGGCCATGGTGTCGACCACCTTGCCGACCACTTCGCCGCCTTGCACCGCCACGCTGGCGGCGCCGATGGCGAGCTGGTTGGCCTGGCGTGCGCCTTCGGCGTTTTGCTTGACGGTGGAGGTGAGCTCTTCCATCGAGGCGGCGGTTTCTTCCAGGTTGGCCGCTTGCTGTTCGGTGCGCTGCGACAAGTCCTGGTTACCGGCGGCGATTTCGCTGGCGGCGCCCTTGATCGAGATGGCCGAGGTCTTGATGCTGCCCACGATCTCGGCCAACTGGGTGGCGGTGGCATTGGCGTCGTCGCGCATCTGTGCGAACACGCCGCGGAACTCGCCGCTCATGCGTGCGGTGAGGTCGCCGGCGGCGATGGACTGCAGCAGACCGGACAGCGATTGCAGGTTGCCATCGGCGGTGGACATCAAGGTATTGAGGCTTTCCACCATCACCCGGAAGTCGTATTGGAACCGCGCGGCGTCGCCACGGGCGCTGAAGTCGCCATTGGCGGCGGACTGCGCCAGATGCTTGATCTCATGGTTCATTGCCGACAGATTGCTCTTGACCTGCGCCATGGTGTCGGTGAACACGGCTTTTTCGCCTGGCAGCGCCTTCATGTCCTCTGAAAGCTCACCCACCGCATAGTGACCCATGATGCGTGCCAAATCGGTCTGCACGGCCACGTGCGAGGCCACCAGCAGGTTGGTGTCGTTGGCCATGCGGCCGTAGTCGCCCGGGAACGCGGACGCATCGATGCAGAAGCTGATCTGCCCATCGTCGTGGCGCTTGGCCATCTCGGTTTGCGCGGCGATCAGGTTGCGCAGCTGCTGCTGCATTTTGCTCATCGCCCTCAACAAGCGGCCGCTCTCGTCATTGGCCTGCGTATCGACATCGTTGTCCAGCTTGCCGCCGGCGATCGATTCGGCGGCGCGGGTGGCGCGGCTGAGCGGTTGGGTCAGGCTGCGGGTGATGGCAAACGCCAGCAGGCTGCTGATCAGCAGCACCGCCACGCCCCCGCCAATCAACAGGGCCTTGCCGCGGTTCATCGCAGCGACGGCCTGCTCATAACTATGCTGGGCCTGTTCCTGCTGCATTGCTGCGTTTTCGTCGATCTTTGCCTGCCAGGCGAGCATGGCGGGGCGTGCCTTTTCGCTCATCAACGTCTGCGCTTCCGCATTCTTGTTTTGTGTTCCCAAAGCAATGACCTGATCGTTCAGGAGTCTGGCAACATCGCGTGCCGCGTCGATCTCGGTGCGCACCTTGCGCCCGGCGGCGGTGGCTGCAAAAGTTTCCAGCTTCTTGCGTTCGGTCGCATACGCTTCACGCTTTTCCTTGATCGTCGCCAAGGCCTTTTCATTCAATTCCTGACTGGTAACCATCACCAGTGTTCCGATGGCAATGAAGATGTCGGCATTGGCCGAGCGCATGTTGTTGCTGATTTGAATCTTGACCAGGTTGTTATTGACGATGGAATCCAGTTGCTTACGCGCTTCGATCATCGTGCTGAGCCCGGAGGCCACCAGCAGGCCGGACAGCAGAATCAGGATCCCAAAGGCCACGCCCAACCGGCGGCCGACGTTGTAGCGTTGCAAGAATGCGTTCATTGACGGGTTTCCGAAGGCGTGACGGGAGTTGTTGCTTGCGACGCAAGCCATGACGGTCTCGCAATACCTTTGCCGCTATGCGAGATAACGGCGTAGGTATCAAGGTCTGAATGCCGGCTATGCGAAAAAAATATGACCGCAGTCACGCAGATGAAAAAAAGAGACATGTTTTGGCTGTCTCATTCGGTAAGAGACATTTTAATCAATGAAAAATGCCCGGATCCCATGCCGCAAGCGAACTAGACCGCTGATTTGTCGAGGTTGTCTGTGATGTCTTGTGGTTGTCTCTATCCTGGCTTGTCGTGTCCGGTGACGCTGAGGGCGGCGCGATCTGCGCCATGCGCTTGCCGGTGGACGCTTGCCACTCGTTGCGCGCACCCGTGCGGCAAGCGCGGCCGTGGGTCACTGCTGATAAGGCCCTGTCGTACGTCATAAGGCTGGCCGCGAGGCGTATCCGCATCCGTTCGAGCGCCGATAGCGCGTGCTGCGGTATCGATGCGTACTGGGGTGGGCACGCCGCGTGGACATCGAGCGCACGCTGGAGCAAGTGCACATCAGCGCGTGCGCACGCAGTGATCGCGTCGGTGCTTGCAAGCGATTTTTAACGACGCTCAGGTGGTGCCCCGCTTGCGCCAGGCGGCGCATTGAGGATGCTGTGCGTCAGCGCAACGCTTTAAGGCCGCACCCTTGGTCCGAATGCAGCTGGCGGATCAGGCGCCAGAGCACGAGCCAATCGGATCTGCGGCTCGCTAGGCCTGCGATCAGTGGCCATCATCGCGAACCAGGTGCTGCGCGCAAATTGATCGCCCTGTATTGCCTCTGGTTGCCGTAACGCGGCCCGTTCTTCTCGAACGTGGCGCAGAGCCTGCCTTCGCCACAGGGTGCTATGTCGGCACGCGAGATGCGGTCCACGTAATCGATGGATGCGCGAAGCTGTGCGAGTTCGGCTCGCTTTTCGTTGATGATGCCAACCGAGTAGGCCACAGCACCAAGGCCCAGGACGCCCGCCACGAGCATCGTGACCGAGGCGATGCCCATGCGACGTGTGATCCGCGTCTCCAATGATTGCTGCGCTTGCGCGTAACGCCGTGTAGCTTGCTGCAACGTCTCGTCCGCAGCAGCCATTTCTTTGTTGAACCGCTTGGCGGCCGGTTCCAGGGTCTGCGTCAACGCCTGCTGGCTCAGCTGTGTCAGCCGCGGCAATGCATTCTCCAGCACGCGATTGACCTTGTAATCGGCGCTCCCTACCGCGTCTTGCAGCACCTGAAGTTGCTCGGCGATGAGATCGCGCAGGTTGTGTTCGCGCTGTTGCAGGGACGACACCAGCGTCGTCAATACTTTGATGGTGTGCTGCAACGAGGCATTCGATGCGTTCAACGTCACCAGCATTTCCGCCATTGCGGAAGCGTCTTGCCTGTCCATGAGGTCTCCGAAGCTCAACGAGTCATGGAAGCGATTTTGACTAACCGCCGCCGCCCCCTCCACCGCCCCCACCACCATCTCCACCACCACCGCCATCCCCTTGAGGCCCGTTCTGCATCGGCCCCTTGGCGAACTCTGGCAAGGTCATCACCATCACCGGACCACGACTGGTGTTGACCTCGGTCGCGACATCCATGCCCAGTGCCTGGCGCGTGGCGACGTGCTCCTGGGCTTCCTGCATCGCTTGGGCTTCCAGGAACTCGTTGCCTTGTTTGATCAGCGCCTGGGTGGCTGCGCTGTTGGCCACCCGCGTCAGGGCCTGCTCGATCGCCAACTCGTTCTTGCTTTCCAGCGCATAGAGCACTTCGTCCACGTCAGGGTCGCCGGTGATGGATTTGCGCTCAGCTTTCGACGCATCGTTTGGCGCATCCCTTTCCGCTGCACCGGCGAAGCGCTGAGCTAGCGGAGGGAAGGCATCGGCTTGCGCCGCCGCTTGACTGGGAGAGCGGTGGCCTTGTTCGTGCGCGCTGAATGCATCAATGCTGCCACGCTCCTGGTCTAGCACCCTCTTTTGAGCGAAGGGATAGGGTTCGCCGCGATCGCGATACTCCCTCCATTCCTTGTAGAAGCGCTCGTCTTCCCGATCCGCTGCCTCAATCTCCTGTTGCAGTTGGCGCAGCGAGCGCATGGTCTCTTCCAGTAATAGGGTGCTACTTGGTTCTGCGGCGCTGCGGTCCTGCGCCGGGGTCGATGGCGTCTGTTGGTTTTCTGCGTCAGCAGACCCGACAGGCCAGCGCGTGTCGGCACCGCTTGCCGATGACTGCTCGCGCGCTTGCGCGAGGTGGTCTGGGGGCAGCACAGCCGCCCCATGCCCGGCGGGCGAAGCGCTTGAAGGGCGGAGCTGATCTGCGGCGGCTTCTTGCTCAGGCGTGGTAGACACTATGGAGCGCGACGCAATCAACGGCTCTGCTGTCGTAGGCGGTGTTTGGGCCATGACGCGACCCGGCGCTGGCTCCTGCAGGTGCGCCACGTTTCGCTGGCGCAGCGATGCTTGCTCTATCTCAGGTTGCTGCGCCTGAGCGCTGTAGTCCAGCGCTGATGGCACTGCATTAGCCTCTGCGCTTTGCGGAGGGTGTCTGCGAGATTCCGGGATCTCGGATGGAGCCACCTGGAGGCGCGCGGTGTCGCGATGCTCCAGCGCCTGCATTTCCAGCGCGCGCTCCGTTTCGTGTGCTTGTCCCGGTTGCGCATCGCCTGGGCCGGGCGTTTGCTTCAGTGGGTCAGGTGTGTTGTGAGAAAGGTGTTCGCGTGCCTGCTGGTTCTGCGCCTCGAGCTGCTGACGCGCGTCTTGCTGCTGCGAGTGAGGACCCGTCGCTTGTTGAGCCAGCGCGGCATCTTGAGCCTGCGGTTGAATGTTCGGTTGCTGCGAGGTTTGCTGACGCTGGGCCTGCTGCTGCTCGAGTTCTTGCATTTGTTGCTGCTGATGCCGGGCTTGCTGCGCCTGACCTTCCTGGACCTCAACGTGTCTGGCTTCTTGGGTCTGTCGGTCTTGCTGTTCCCGCTGCCGGTTTTCCTCAGCTTGGCGTTCCTGCGCCTGACGTTGCTGCACATCCCTCTGATCACGCTCCTGCAGCTCGCGTTGCTGGCTGGTCTGCGCCTGGCGCTGCTGTTGCTGGCGTGCTTCCTGTTCGCGTTGCAGCTCCACTTGGCGCTGACCTTCCAATACCGCATGTGCCTGGACCGCAGGTTCGCTTTGTGAGCTATCTTCGTGCTCAGGCTGTGCCTGCTGGAGATGCTCGCGCACCTGCGCGGCATGTTGCTCTTGCGCAAGACGATCTAGCTGTTCGCGCTCTTGCCGCGCCTGTGCCGCGACAGAGGCCTGCATGCGCGCCTGCATATCCAGTACCAGCTGGGGGCTGGACGAGGTGTCCGAATTCGATGCTTCGCTGTCGACCGATCCCTCCGATACCCGTGCGGTGGCGGCTAGTGGGCGTGCTGGCTGGTCCGGCAAGGCTGGCGGCTGTTGCCGCGCCTGCACCTGCTGCAACGCCTGGCGAATCTCCTCGCTGCTGGTTATGGCGGCGATGCGATCCACCCCATCAGCGCCGCGCTGTAGATGCGCGATGGGGCTATCGGCGCCAAACATGCCACCGGCGCCGCGTTGCAGTTTCAACGATCCAGCGCCGATAAGGCCGTACTCATCGCGCGTGCGTTGGGTCGCCAGCTCGATCGCCTCACGCCATTGCGGCTGCAACTCGGTGCCGACGATGCGATAGCGGTACTGCGTTTCCTCGCGCTGCAGATCCTGCGCTGACGGCGGCGACTGCCGGAGGGCGGCAATCGCCTGCGCCTGCTCAGCCAGTGCCGGTTGCAGCAGTGCGCGCGTGGTCTCCAACTCCAGCACGCGATTGCCATCGGGTGGGGCACCGTTGCTGGTCCACCGGCCCTCCATGTCGCGGTAATAGCGCTGGCCGTCGGAGGCAGTCAACGCATCCGGGTCGGGCAGCGCCTGTTGCACGGCCGGCGACATCGGTAGCCCATCGGCCGCCCAGCCGTTGCGGTGATGTGCCAATTCGTAGCGTGCGGCGATGGCGCCGGGGCTGTTGGCGACGTTGCGGGCGATGACGTCTTGCGCTTGCGCATCGAGTTCGGCCGCACGGGGCGGCAGGGCGGTTTCCTGCACGTAACTGCCGCGATCGTTGGCACCCGACACATCGGTCTTGACCAGCCGATGCCACTGGCCGTCCGCTGCATCGCGTCGCCAGTCGGCGCTGCTCAGGCTGGGACGGTCAGTGGCATTGGCCGGCTGGCGATACGGATCCTGCGGAGTGGGCGCATCCTTCAAGGCCAACGCGGCAGCGGCGTTGGTGGCCTGGTAATTGAGTTCGCGCGCCTTTTGGTAGCTGGCGACGATGGGCGTGGAGGTGGGGTTGTTGACGCCATCGTTGGTGGTGTCGGCCTTGCCGTCG
Source organism: Xanthomonas sp. NCPPB 4467 (assembly GCF_041475665.2). Lineage (NCBI taxonomy): Bacteria > Pseudomonadati > Pseudomonadota > Gammaproteobacteria > Lysobacterales > Lysobacteraceae > Xanthomonas > Xanthomonas sp. NCPPB 4467. Next base: position 2,532,394 of record NZ_CM191260.1, read on the forward strand.
CGCGCCCAGGCGACGCCGTTGAACGACCACTGCGTGCCCGCGCGATCGGTCTGGGTGTAGATGGCGCGGTTATCCAGCAACGCGGCGGCTTTTTCGCCAGCGGTACTCAAGAAATACGCATCGGCCGCGATCAGCACCATCGGCCCGGCGCCCGAGCTGCCCAGCGCGTAAGCAGCAGCGGTGCCGCCGGCCCAGCCGCCGACGTTGCGGCCGGCGAAGTGGGCAAGCTCCGATTGTGCGGCGAGCGGGTTGTTCTCACCGAGAAAACGTGTGGCGCGTTGGCCGGTCATCACCGTGTCGGCGGCGGTGGCTAGCAGGCCGGCGGTGCGCAGTGCTTGGCCTGCAGATAGATCACCGGCCAGTAGCTCTGCGGTGGCGAAGCCGCGTTGGCCTGACGGAATGCGTAATGGTCGTGCTGCTTCCTCGCCGAGCACATTTTCGACCTGCAGGATGCCTTGGTCGGAAAGTGTCAGTCGGCCTGCGCCATGGGCTTGTGCGATCGCTTGGGAAAGTGAATTTCGACCGATCTCCGGATCGCCGCCTTTGGTGAGATTGATGCTGGATTGCTCTACGTATTGAAGTGTAGATATGACGCGCTGCTCGGAGTGGACGATTGATGACCAGCCAAGCTCGGGTCTTTGCAGCGTTGGAACTGCGTCGATCTGAGATGCAAGACTCCGGTCGTAGTTCTGCGCGTTCTTGAAAAACGAATTGATGCCAGGCCGCATGTCGTCTGCAGCCATGCCGATTGGGGCGTTGGTGTAAAGGTCCGCATTCCCCAATCCAACTCTCATCGTATCGATCAGTCGATCGACTTTGGGGGAAATTCTCGCAATGGCATCTGGATCGCCAGCCATTGCCAACTGACCGTCAGCGGTCCGCGACAAACGCTCCAATCTGGCCAAGGAGCCATCTTGGTAGTCTTTAATAGGTCCACCGCTATGTGGCGAAAGCCCTAAGGCACGCGCCAGTGTTGGCTCACTGGGCATATAAATCAGATTGCGGTCAGCATTAATATTGAATGCTTTCTTCTGCTGAAGTATTTCAAGCAACGGACTGTTGCGAAGCGTTTGCTGCTCAGCAATATGATGCTCTTGAAAAATCGTACGTCTAGGCATGACAGTATTCCGTTATTGAAATTAAGCGTCTTTCCAGTCAGTAACGTCTCGAAACCAAAGTCCATTAGAAGATTTTCTCGTGCCACCGATACCGGCTTCACGCACTGCATCTAACAATGTGCGATCGCAGATAACATAGTAGTCAGCAGAGAAAGGTGTTCGGAATACATGAGAATTTCCAACCACATCTTTCCGAAAAGCCAGGCTCGCACCGCCAGTTAGATCGTAAAATTTTCCATTCACGAAATCGTCGCTAATTTCTATCTCTACTTCCGACTGCTCCTCATCAAGCGCGTCCAGCACTCGCACTACATCGCACAGGAAGTATCTAGGACCCTGAGTGCCATCGGCCATCAGGAAATCGCACTCGACGAAGCTGAAGCCCTCTGGATCGACGGTCGAAAATACCTGGTGTAAACGCTCGGACACGAGCCAATAGCCACTGAAACCGGCTTCCAGGTCTTTAGGCATAACACCTTTCGATGGGTCGTAGATGAGGCGTGGTCTTTCTAGAAGTGTAGGAAAGCCCCCTTCGCTCGGCCTCAAAATTAATCTGGGAGGTACGAGTAGTTTTTTCACGTTTTCGAACACCACCCCGAGTTCAGGGCCGTATTCAAGATCTGGCATCAAGATGTAGAACTCGCCTTTCTGCGGTTTATTCTGAGTAGTCACTTCTATTTCTTGTGTTCCGTTCATGGATATTGCTCCACAGCTTATCGGTTATGGTGACTTTGCCAGAATTAGGTATCAACAACCCAGTGATTCAGCTTCAAGCAGTACCACATTTCTCAACAGACAACATCAATGCTTGCAGTCAAGCTCCCGATCAACATGATTTTGAATCTGAGTAAAGACACTCTATCCCACGACAGTAGCGTTGGCGGTTAGAGGTAGTCAACGCATCCTAGGTGCAGGCGATGACCTCCTGCGCTTGTGCGTCCAGTTCGGCCGCACGGGGCGGCAGGGCGGTTTCCTGCACGTAACTGCCGCGATCGTTGGCGCCCGACACCTCGGTCTTGACCAGCCGATGCCACTGGCCGTCCGCTGCATCGTGTCGCCAGTCGGCGCTGCTCAGGCTGGGACGGTCAGTGGCATTGGCCGGCTGCTGATACGGATCCTGCGGAGTGGGCGCATCCTTCAAGACCAATGCGGCAGCGGCGTTGGTCGCCTAGTAATTGAGTTCGCGCGCCTTTTGGTAGCTGGCGACGATCGGCGTCGCTGTGGGGTTGTCCACGCCTGCATCGCGTCGCCAGTCGGCGCTCCTCAGGCTGGGACGGTCAGTGGCATTGGCCGGCTGGCGATACAGGTCTTGCGGAGCGGGTGCATCTTACAGCGCCAACGCGGCACCAGCGTTGGTGACTTGGTAATTGAGTTCGCGCTGAATCGCTCCACTGCATCGAGGCAGAGGCCAGCGACCAGATCCAATAAAAAAGCCGCGCTCCCGAAAGAGCGCGGCTTCGACAGCATCGGCCGCTATGCGACCGATCCAGTGGTTTAGAACTCGGCCCAGTCCGATTCGTTGGACGGTGCCGACGCCACTGCGGCGCGCGCGACGGGCCTTGCAGCAGACGGCTTGGCAAGCGTCTTGGCAGCCGGCTTGCTTGGCGCGGTGGGCCGTTTGGCGGCGAGTTGGTGCACGACCGGCGTGGCGCGGGTCTGGGATTCCAGTTCGGCCGACAGACGGAACAGTGCCACCGCTTCGGTGAGCTGCTGCGCCTGATCTTCCATCGAGCGTGCGGCAGCGGTGGCTTCTTCCACCAGGGCGGCGTTCTGCTGGGTGGCTTCGTCCATGTGGGTGACGGTCTGGTTGACCTGTTCGATGCCGGCCGACTGTTCCTGCGAGGCGGCGGAGATCTCGCTCATGATGTCGGTCACGCGCTGCACCGAGGACACGATCTCGCTCATGGTGGTGCCGGCTTGATGCACCAATGCCGAGCCTTCGGCCACCTTGCTGACCGAGTCGTCGATCAGGCTCTTGATTTCCTTGGCGGCGCCGGCAGAGCGCTGCGCCAGCGTGCGCACTTCCGAGGCGACCACGGCAAACCCACGGCCTTGTTCGCCGGCACGTGCGGCTTCCACCGCGGCATTCAACGCCAGGATATTGGTCTGGAAGGCGATGCCATCGATGACGCTGATGATCTCGGCGATCTTCTTGGACGAGGTCTCGATGCCGGACATGGTGGTGACCACCTGGCCGACCACGCTGCCGCCATGCGAGGCCACGCCAGCCGCGCCGATCGCCAGCTGATTAGCCTGGCGCGCGTGTTCGGCGTTCTGCTTGACGGTGGAGGTGAGTTCTTCCATCGAGGCAGCGGTTTCTTCGAGATTGGCCGCCTGTTGCTCGGTACGCTGCGACAGATCCTGATTGCCGGCAGCAATCTCGCCGGCGGCGGTATTGATGGTCAGGGTGGAGTGCTTGATGCGGCCGACGATGTCGGTCAAGCGTTGTGTGGTGGCATTGGCATCGTCGCGCAGGCGCGCGAACACGCCGTGGAATTGGCCGTCCATGCGTGCGGTCAGGTCGCCATCGGCGACCGCGCCGAGCAACTGCGACAGCTTGCCCAGGTTGCGATCGCTGACTTCCATCATCGAGTTCAAGTCCGCCACCATCACCGCAAAGTCGTACTTGAAGCGTGCCGCGTTGCCGCGGGCGCTGAAGTCGCCCGCCGCTGCCGCCTGCGCCAACTGCTTGATCTCGGTGTTGATCGACAACAGGCTGGCCTTGGCCGCATCCATCGCTTCGTGCAGGATCGCGCGGCTTGCCGGCAACCGGCGTGCGTCCTGGGTCAGGTCGCCCTGCGCGTACTGGTTGAGGATGCGCACCGAATCGGTGATGGCGTCCAGGTGCTCGAAAATCATCGTGTTGATGCCGCCGGCCAGGGTGCCGTACACGCCGGGGAAATCTTCCGGCATGCGGTGGGTGATGTCTTCGGCCGCATGCAGATGCGACATGCGTGCGGTCTCGTCGGAGAAGCGGCGCAGCATCTGGGTCATGCGGCTGGTGGCCTCGAGCATCTGGCCGATTTCGTCGTTGCTGGTCTTGCTGACCTGCATGCTCAGATCGCCACGCGACACCGCCTGGATGGCGCCCAATGCCTTGGACAGCGGGTTGGTGATGCTGCGTGCGATCAGCCAGCCGAAGGTGATCGACAGCGCAGCCATCAACAAGGTGCCCAGCAGCAGCACTGCGCTGGTGAACTTGAACGAGGTTGCGCTGGCCGCGACCATGTCGCTCAACGCCTTGGACTGCTGCGCATACATCTTGTCGACCGAGGCGAACAGTTCCTTGCGGATCTCGCCGGACTGCTTGCGCGAAAACTCCATGGCCGCAGCGCGGTCGGGGTCTGCGTACAACGTGCGCAGTTTCACATTGGCGGCGAAGTAGCGCGTGCTGGCATCGGCCAGCTTGGCGTATTCGGCTTTTAGCGGAGAATCCGGGCCGATCTTGGCGTCCAGCGTCTTTTGCGTTTCCGCATACTTGGCCTGGATTTCGTCCATGCGCTTGAAGAAATACGCATAGCGTTCCGGGTCGTCCAGATTGACGAACTGACCCACTTCATAGACGCGGAATTCGCCGGCGAAACCACGCAGTTCCGACAACTTGCTCAACACCGGCACCACATCTTCATTGATGAGGGCGGTCTGCTGCTGCATCTGCTTCATGCGCGAAAAACCCAAGCCGCCGAGCAGGGCGGTGAGCACGGCACTGAGGCAGAACGCAAACATCAGCTTGCGGCGAATGGGCCAATCGTTGAACTTGTTCATCATGTAACTCCGGGGCGTAACATCGCGATGTTGTCCTGCACGCTAGCGGCCCGGAGCGATGATTCTTGATATTGCAAGAATGAATCAAACAGTCCTGCAACTGGGCGCAATGCGGGGATTGCCACTGAAAAACTGCTGATCTGTTCTCATCTAGCTAAAACACCACGATCCAGCGCCGTGGTTGCAACGGCGCAGAGATGGTTTAAAAGTCCTGCCACTGGCTTTCGTTACCGAACGCGGCCGTGGGCACACTGGCCGCTTTACGGCGCACGGGTGGCGCTTGCTTGGGTGCGATGGATGCCGGCTTGGCCGGGCGTGCCAATGCCGCGACCTGAGGCGTATCGGCAAGCGTAAAGCGCGCGACCGCCTGCGCCAGTTGTCCGGCCTGATCTTCCATGGTGCGTGCGGCCGCCGTGGCTTCCTCCACCAATGCGGCGTTCTGCTGGGTGGCCTCGTCCATCTGGGTGATGGTGCGATTGACCTGCTCGATGCCGGACGATTGTTCCTGCGAGGCCGCGGCAATCTCACCCATGATGTCGGTGACGCGCTGCACGCTGGCGACGATGTCGGCCATAGTGGTGCCGGCCTGGTGGACCAGCTGCGAGCCCTCGGCCACCTTGCTGACCGAATCGTCGATGAGGTGCTTGATTTCCTTCGCCGCACCGGCCGACCGCTGCGCCAAGGTGCGCACTTCCGAGGCAACAACCGCAAAACCACGACCCTGCTCGCCGGCGCGTGCCGCTTCCACCGCCGCGTTCAACGCCAGGATATTGGTCTGGAAGGCGATGCCGTCGATGACGCTGATGATCTCGGCGATCTTCTTCGACGACACTTCGATGCCCGACATGGTGGTGACCACCTTGGCCACCACCGCGCCGCCTTGCGAGGCGACACCGGCCGCGCCGATGGCGAGCTGGTTGGCCTGACGCGCGCTCTCTGCGTTCTGCTTGACGGTGGAGGTGAGTTCTTCCATCGAGGCAGCCGTTTCTTCCAGATTGGCGGCCTGTTGTTCGGTGCGTTGCGACAGATCGCTATTGCCGGCGGCGATCTCGCTGGAGGCGGTATGGATGCTGCCGGCGGCCTGCTGGATGCGTCCGATCACCTGCGCCAGCTCCTCGGCGGTGGTGTTGGCATCGTCGCGCATGGTGGCGAACACGCCGTGGAAGTCGCCGTGCATGCGTGTGCTCAGGTCGCCCTCGGCCAGTGCGCTCAGCAGACGCGACACCTCACTGATGCTCACTGCATTGGCATCGAGCAGGGCATTGAGTTGTTGCGCCAGTTGCAGGAAAAAGCCTTTTTTTCCAGTACTGTCGATGCGCTTGGACAGATCGCCTGCAGCGGCGCTGCGCACCACATCGGCCACGTCTACTTCTGCCCGCGCTTCGGCGGTGCGGTCGCGCCATTCGCAGACAAAACCCAGATGCGCGCCGCCTTCGTCGCGGATGGCCGAGACATTCTGCGCGATGCAGGTGGCGCGGTACCGCACTTCGCGTTGTGCTGCGCCCTGGCGGTCGAGCCGCTGGTAGATTTCCGCGTCCTGCGCATTGCCCACTTCCAGCAGCGACACCGGTTGCCCGACCAGGTTGGCGCTGCGATCGAACGCCGGCGCGCAGGCCTGGATATCGTCTGCGTAGGCGTGCAGCAAGGACTGCAGTGCGGTGTTTGTATAGATGATGGTCAGGTCCGGGTCGGCGATGTACATGCCGGTGGATGCGTTATCCAGTGCGGTGCGAATGCGCAGGTTTTCCGCGGCGATGCTGCGCTCGCGCTCCAGGCGTTCGCGCAGGTCGCGCTGCATGCGCGACAGCGCCGCCATCAGGCTGTGCGTATGTTGTGCGGCAACCGGGATGGGCTGGTCCAGGCGGCCTTCGGCAATGTGCTGTGCAGCGGCCATGGCCAGCTGCGGTTCGCCGCCCAGCAGGCCGAACACCGAGCGCAGGATCCAGCCGGCGGCCAATGCCAGGCACACGAATGCAAGCACGACGGCGCCGCCTTGCTGCCACATCACGCGGTGGCTGTATTGCTCGGCCTGGCTGCGGTTGGCCTCGTTCAAGGCCAGGATGCGCTTGCTGATCGCACCCATGCGGGTTTCGAGCTGGCCGAACTTGTCGGTGAAATCGCGGTACGCCGCAGCGCTGTCGGCATGCGTTTCGGCCAGCGTCATGACCTGTTCGGCCGAGGCGATGTAGGCCTGCAGCGCGGGTGCTACCGCTTCCAGCTCGCTGCGCAATGCCGGGTCCAGCGGCAACTTGCGGTTGGCTTGCACCGCATCGCGAAATTCACCGGCATGCTCGCCCAGCGATGCGCGCGCGGCGGCGATGCCGGCATCGTCCTGGCGCGATGCGGCGAGCAGCCCGGCGGTGACGTCGCCGCGCAAGGCGTCGTGCATCATGTCGGCCTGCATGTGGTTGCGCAGCGCGTCGGAAGAAATGACCTGCGCGGCGATGGCTTCCAGCAGCCCGCGCTGCCCGCTGTAGCCGACACCGCCCAGGGTGAGCAACGCCAGTGCAGCCACCAGCACCAGAACGCCCAACATATGCATGATCTTCATTGCGCGGTCCGTGTCAGAAGCGGAAAGACAGACCGACGCCGAGGGCGTGGTCGGGTGAGCGATCGTTGAGGCCGCGGCTATAGACCGCGTCCAGTTGCACATCGTTGCTGAGCAGCCAGGCCGAGCCGACATCGAGCAAGGCCACGCTGCCGCCATCGTCGCTCTTGGCGATCTGCGGCAATGCCACTTCGACGAAGGAGCGCACGCGGTCGTTCCAGGCTTTGCCGAGCACCGCGCCGAAGATGCCTGCGGTGTAGCGATGGCCTTCGCCGTCGTCGTCCCAGATCACGCCGGGCATCACGCCGGCAGAGATGCTCTCGCTGAGTTCCCATTCGGCCACCAGCCGGAACGAGGGGCGCGCGCCGTGACCGCGCAGGGCGCGTGCGCCGCTGGGCAGATCCACATGCAGCAGCCAGGCCAACGAGGTCTTGCCGCTGTCGGAGCTTGCCAGATGATGCTTGATGCCGAGCGCGACGTCGGACATGCCGCTGATGCTGGAGTCGCCCGGCAGGTCGATGCGTTGCCAGCCATCGGTTTCCAGCCGCAATTCCCAGGTCTGGCCCAGTCCGTAGCGGAACAGCGTTGGCGTGGAATAGCCATCGACCGATGCATCGCGTTCCCAAGCGGCGCTGGTTTCCACCTGCAACCGATGATTGCCGACGGTGAGGCTGGACTCGACAAAATCGGGCCGGTCGGTGGCGATGGGGTCTTCGGCGCGGGCATGGCCGGCGACGCACAACAGCGCAAGACAGCTGGCGAGAACGGATGACTTCATGGCAACCCCTGCAACGATCCAACCTCGGATGCATGCGTCTGCGCGTGCTGTCTGCACCTGCGCATGCGGTGTGTGAGCGGCTGTTGCGGTAGTGCACAGGCAGCCGTTGTCACCCAGGCTAACGGCAACGCCAGATAAATCTTTAAGCATTGCCGATCGGTGGCGCAAGGCGGGGCAGGGCGTGTGTGCAGCGCCGGGCCGACAGCAGCGCTTGCGTCTGCTTGAAGCGGCCATCATGCACGTGGGTGTTGTGGTTGCGGCAACGCTATCAAACAGGTTCGATGCGCTTGAAAGGCGTAGCGCGCAATTGCCAGGGCCCACGTGCGTGGCGACACTGCGCACGCTAGTGTGAGGCGCAGTGCTCAGTGCAGGCAGCACGGCGCCTTGCACAGGCGCCGTCGCTGGATCATGCCTGCTTTAGAAGTCCTGCCATTGGCTCTCGTTGCCGGACGTGTTGGCCGACGGCTTGGCCGACTGGCGCGCAGGTGCAGCGATACGCGTGCTGCCGGTGGGTGCGCGCTTGGACGCGGGCAGGGCACGCACAACCGGCCTGGCGGTAAGCGCAGCGCTCGCGGGTGCGGCCACGTGGCTGAGTTTGAACACGGCGACCGCCTCGGTGAGCTGGCCGGCCTGTTCTTCCATCGCACGCGCGGCGGCGGTGGCTTCTTCCACCAGCGCGGCGTTCTGTTGGGTGGCCTCGTCCATCTGGGTGACGGTGAGGTTGACCTGCTCGATGCCGGACGATTGTTCCTGCGACGCCGCCGAGATTTCGCCCATGATGTCGGTGACGCGCTGCACGCTGGCCACGATCTCGCTCATGGTGGTGCCGGCCTGCTGCACCAGCGACGAGCCTTCCGCCACCTTGCTCACCGAGTCGTCGATCAGGTGTTTGATTTCTTTTGCCGCACCGGCGGAGCGCTGCGCAAGCGTGCGCACTTCCGATGCCACCACCGCAAACCCGCGGCCTTGCTCGCCGGCACGTGCGGCTTCCACCGCGGCGTTCAAGGCCAGGATATTGGTCTGGAAGGCGATGCCGTCGATGACGCTGATGATCTCGGCGATCTTCTTGGACGAGGTTTCGATACCGGACATGGTAGTGACCACCTGCGCCACCACCGCGCCGCCATGCGAGGCGACATCGGCCGCGCCGATCGCCAGCTGGTTGGCCTGACGCGCGTGTTCGGCGTTCTGCTTGACGGTGGAGGTGAGCTCTTCCATCGAGGCGGCGGTTTCTTCCAGATTGGCGGCCTGTTGTTCGGTGCGCTGCGACAGGTCGTGATTGCCGGCAGCGATCTCGCTGGCGGCCGCATTGATCTGCGTGGCCGAGGTCTGGATGCCGGAGACAATGCCGGTGAGCTGCGCCACGGTGGCGTTGGCGTCGTCGCGCATGCGTGCGAACACGCCAGCGAACTGTCCATCCATGCGCACGGTGAGGTCGCCTTCGGCCAGCGCGCTGAGCAGGCTGGAAATACGCTCCAGGCCTTGCGAGGTGGTTTCCAGCAAGCCGTTGAGCTGGCGGCCGAATTCAAGATAGAACCCGTGCTTGTCGTCCAGCGCCAGACGCTGGCCGAAATCGCCCATCAACGCCGATTGCACCAGCGCCGCTACTTCTTTTTGCGTGCTGACTTCGGTGCTCACATTGCGCCACAGCAGCATGCTGCCGCTGCGATGACCATCGGCCGCGTAGAGCGGGCTCATGGTCAGATCCAGGGTCACCGGGCCGAAGCTGTAGCGCTCCGACGTGGTGGACTGCAAGTGCTGCAGGCTCTGCGCACGCGCCTTGCCCTCGCTGTCGGTACCGAACACGTAGTCCAGCGGCTTGCCGACGACCGCATCGGCACTGAAGCCGGTTTGGCCCTTGGCATGGAAGGCCGGCTCGCCGTGCTTGAACGAGGTGTGCAGCGCCTTGGTAATGAACACCGCGTTGTGTTGTTCGTCGGCCAGCAACACTTCCATTTCGGAATGCTCCAGCGCAGTGCGGATGCGCAGGTTTTCGTTGGCGATGGCGGTGTCGCGTTCGATCCGCGCACGCAGGTCGTCCTGCATGCGCTGCATGGCACCCATCAACCGGCCCACTTCGTCCCGACGTTGAATGGCGATGTGGTTGTCGAGCTTGCCCGAGGCGATCGCATCGGCCACGCCGACCGCCGATTCCAGCGGGCGCACCACCTGGCGGCGCAGCAGCAGGAACAACGCACCGCTGAGCACGACCGCCGAGGCCAGGCCCACCAGCAGGATCGTCCACAGCAGACGATGCGCCTGCTGCATGATGGCCGCATGCGGCACCACCACGCCCAGCGCAAAACGCTCCTGCGCTTTGCCGATCTGCAACGGCACATAGGCGCTGACGCTGCCTGCTGCGTCCGGGGTGAAGTCGATGTAATCCTTGCCGGCACTGGTGGCCTGCAGCAACGCACGATACCCCTCGCCGGTGGCTGGTTGGCCGATCCGTGCGACATCGCGCGAGGCCAGAATCACGCCTGCAGGCGAGATCAACTCCACATAGCCGCCATCCATGGGGCGTAACGCACTCAAGCGTTTCTGCAACGCGGCCAGGGCGAAATCGACCGACACCACGCCGAGATACTTGCCGTTGTCCATGATCGGCGTGGACAAGGTGGTCATCAGCACCGGCTTGCCCCCGATCACATAATCGTAGGGGCCGGCCACGATCTGGCGGCCCAATGCGCGCGGTTTCAGGTTCCAGTCGCCGTCGCCGGGTTTTTCGTAGCCAACCAGCGGCTCGCGAATCAGGGTCTGGCCGTTATAGGCCCAATAGGTCATGAAACGGCCGGTGCTGTCGTGCCCCTTGGCACCGACGTAGGCGTCGTCCTTGCCATCGAAGGCTTGCGGCTCCCACAACGTGCCCATGCCCACCCATTCCGGGTGGTCCTGCAATTGATCGTGCACGATGGCGGCCGCTGCGTCGCGGCTGATTCCGCCATGGGCGCGTTGTGCCAACAGGGCACTGGCCACCGACTGTCCGGCGACGAACGCCTGCCCCAACTCATTGCCGACCTGCTCGGCCTGAAAGCGCGCCACGCTCTGCATGGTGGTTTGCGCCGAGGCGATCAAGGCACGGCTGCTCTGCCAGTAGCTGATAGCCGCGGTCAGGCCGAAGCACAGCGAGGCGATGACCGCGGTGCCGAACATCAGGCGGTACGCAAGGCGGCCGTCGAAACGTGAGTGCGAGGAGAGCGAGGTCATGGGCGTGGCTGCAAAAGAAGGGAGAGGAACCCGCTGGGGCGCGGGAGTGCAGGTAAGACGCGCAATAGACTCACTGGGCGGCGATCATCAGCGCGGGCGCTGTTCGGTGCGGCATGTACCTCCCGAACGCGGCAGCTGTGGGGGCCGTAGCGGCCTCGCGGCCGCTGACGGCGTCTTGCTGGCTGCTTTTAGTAAGCGGCCATCGCTACGCGCTTGGGCGCGCGTGCGCCTGCATTGCCAAACTGCGCGGGCGATGCGGCCACCACCCGGAACATCGACACCGCATCGTCCAGCTGCTGCGCCTGCTGCTGCATCGCGTTGGCGGCAGCGGTGGCTTCTTCCACCAGCGCGGCGTTCTGCTGGGTGCTCTCGTCCATCTGGGTGACGGTGAGATTGACCTGTTCGATGCCGGCCGACTGTTCCTGCGAGGCGGCGGAGATCTCGCTCATGATGTCGGTCACGCGCTGCACCGAGGACACGATGTCGGCCATGGTCTTGCCGGCCTGATCCACCAGTGCCGACCCCTGCGCCACCTTGCCGACCGAGTCGTCGATCAGATGCTTGATCTCTTTTGCCGCAGCGGCCGAGCGCTGTGCCAGCGTGCGCACTTCCGATGCCACCACCGCGAAACCACGTCCTTGCTCACCGGCACGTGCGGCTTCCACCGCGGCGTTCAAGGCCAGGATATTGGTCTGGAAGGCGATGCCATCGATGACGCTGATGATCTCGGCAATCTTCTTGGACGAGGTCTGGATGCCGGACATGGTGTCCACCACCTGGCTCACCACCTGGCCGCCCTGCGAGGCGACGCCGGCCGCGCCGATCGCCAACTGGTTGGCCTGACGTGCGCTTTCGGCATTCTGTTTGACGGTGGAGGTGAGCTCTTCCATCGAGGCGGCGGTTTCTTCCAGATTGGCCGCCTGCTGTTCGGTGCGCTGCGACAGATCGTTGTTGCCGGCGGCGATTTCGCTGGCCGAGCCGGTGATGGAGCCTGCCGCCTGCTGGATGCGCCCGACGATGCCGGCCAGCTGCGTGGCCGTGGTGTTGGCGTCGTCCCGCATGCGGGCGAACACGCCATGGAATTCGCCGTCCATGCGCGCGGTGAGGTCGCCTTCGGCCAGTGCCGCCAGCAGCTCGGACAACTTGCCCAGATTGCGGTCGCTGACATCCATCATCGCGTTGAGGTCGTTGATCATGCGCGCCGAATCGTGCTTGAAGCGCGCTGCATCGCCACGCTGGCTGAAATCGCCATTGGCCGCCGCCTGCGCCAGGCGCTTGATCTCGGTGTTGATGGCCAGCAGGCTGGCCTTGGCCGCGTCCATCGCTTCGTGCAATACCGCACGGGTGCCGGGCAGGCGCACGGCATCGCGCGACAGGTCGCCCTGTGCGTATTCGTTGAGGATGCCGATGGCATCGACGATGGCATCCAGGTGCTCGAAGATCATGGTGTTGATGCCGCTGGCCAATTCGCCATAGACACCTGGGAAATCGCTCGGCATGCGGTGGGTGACGTCTTCGCCGGCATGCATGTGCATCATCACCTTGGTCTGCGCGGAGAAGCGCACCAGGGTGTGCACCATGTCGTCGGTGGCCTTGAGCATCTGGCCGATTTCATCGTTGCCATGCTCGGCAGTGCGCACGCTCAGATCGCCACGCGCCACGCCCTTGATCGCCGCCAATGCGCGCGCCACCGGCTCCAGGATCGAGTTGCCGATCATCCAGCCGACCAGCAGGTTGAGCAGCATCAGCATGCCACCGGCCAGGGTCACGATGCCGGTGAAGGCCAGCGCTTGCGACTGGGTGTCGTCCAGATACACACCGGTACCGATCACCCAGCCCCACGGCTTGTACAGCGCCGCATACGAGGTTTTCTGCACCGGGTCTTTTTGCCCGGGCTTGGCCCAGGTGTAGTCGACATAACCGCCGCCAGCCTGCGCGGCGGTCACGAACGCGGGGAAGATCCGCTTGCCGTCCGGGCTGAGTACGTCGGTCAAGGGCTTGCCGTTGAGGTCCGGGCGGGTGGGATGCATGAGCATCACCGGCGCCTGGTCGGTGACGTAGATGTAGTCCACGCCGCCGCGTGCGCGCATGGTGGACAAGGTACTCAGTGCGCCCTTCTTGGCGGCTTCCACGTTTATTTCGCCCTTTTCGGCGCGCTCGGCGTAGCCGTTGACCACCGCCATCGCCATTTCGATCTGGCTCTTGAGCCCATCACGACGCGTATCGGTGAGATCGACGTACTGCATGCGTGCCGCGACGACGGCAAGGATGACGATGCCCAATGCAACGAGCGCGGTCTGGGCGAAGAATTTGCGCTTGAGCGGCACATTGGCCAACGTCTTTGCGAGCGAGCTCTTGAACGTCATGACAGGTATCCAGCGAGAGGATTTTGACCGGGATAATTCGAATAGCGACCCGGTACTAGAAATGTTGAGCATTGCGTGACGTCGGTGGTGCGACTGCTGTATGCAACCTGGCGACGGCCGGGTAGCACGACAGCGACTACGGGGTCACACGAAACATCCGCTGACGCTGAGGATGACGCGCAAAAACATGCAGGCACGGCACAGCGCGCACGAATCGCCGCAAGGCAGATCACGCGAAGCGGTAAAGCGTGTTGTGGGAGGGATGGCGGTGGCCGTGCTGCGGCCTGCCGGCACACACTGCAAGGCGCTTAGCGGCGCTGTGGCGTGCCGACCTTGGCCACCGATGCCTGCAGGTTCTGCAGCTCGGTCCAGAGCACCTGGTGGGTATCGCCGGGTTGGCCAAGCGACAAGGCTTGCGCTTGGTACAGGTCACCTGCATGCAGGGCGCGATTGGCCAGACGCTGTTGCTCCAGATACTGGCCCAGCTGCTGCTGCACCACTGCAAACTGGCGCGCCTGCTCACCCTGCGGCGCGGTGGCCTGGAAATACCCGGCATGCCGGGCGATGCGTTGACGCAGGTTGCCCATGCGCTCGTCATAGGCCTGCACGCGGGCCGCATCGTGCGCGACGGCAAGCTGTGCCCGCTGGTCGTCGCGCAGTTGCACCAGGTCGATGGCCAGCGACTGCAACGCGCTCACCGGCACGCTGTCCAGCAGCACCGAGACCGGTGCGGCCGGTGCGGCAAACGAGGGCGGCAACGACACGCCCGCTGCCAGCACGGCGACGGCGAACGCGGCGCCCAGCATGTTGCGGGCAGAGCGGATGGAATTGGCGGTATGCATGCGGACGTCCTCGACATGGCGCGGGCGCTTGCGCCCTCATTGTTGTGTGTATCGGCCGCGGAAGCTTGCGCTTGATCGCCTTTCGACCAACGGCAAGGCCGGTGGATGCATCGTTGGCCTGGTAAGGCGCCCGGCGATGCAGGGGTGTCGCGTCTGGATAGCAGAACGCCCCGGTGGTTGGCCGGGGCGTTCTGGGGCTTTGGGTGATGCAGCGTGAGGAGGACTGGAGCCGTGACGCTGAGCCGTCCCCTCACTGGAATCCACCTCCGTGCGGGAGGTGGGTGAGCGTCGTGCGCTTAAAACGCGCGCCAGTTCGCCTGGTTATCGGCGGCCGTTGCCAGGGCTGGGCGCGAGACGATCGTGGGTTCGATCGCCAGCTTTGCTTTCGCAGATCCAACGTGGCGGGGCGCACCCGTCGAGGCCACGGATGTCAGCCGCTGCGGGGCAGGGCGGGTGGTCGTTGCCGGCTGCCTCGCGCCGGGATGGAGTTTGAAGATCGCCACCGCATCGGACAACTGGCCGGCCTGTTCTTCCATCGCCTGTGCGGCGGCGGTGGCTTCTTCCACCAGCGCGGCGTTCTGCTGGGTGGCCTGGTCCATCTGCGTGACGGTGAGGTTGACCTGCTCGATGCCGGCCGACTGCTCCTGCGACGCGGCGGAGATTTCGCCCATGATGTCGGTCACGCGCTGCACGCTGGCCACGACCTCGGTCATGGTGGTGCCGGCCTGGTCTACCAGCCGCGAACCTTCGGCGACCTTGCTCACCGAGTCGTCGATCAACTCCTTGATTTCCTTCGCCGCGCCGGCCGAGCGTTGTGCCAGGGTGCGTACTTCGCTGGCCACCACCGCAAAGCCGCGGCCCTGGTCGCCGGCACGCGCCGCTTCCACTGCCGCATTCAAGGCCAGGATATTGGTCTGGAAGGCGATGCCGTCGATGACGCTGATGATGTCGGCGATTTTTTTCGAAGATGCCTGGATGTCGGCCATGGTGGCGACGACCTTGCTGACCACTTCGCCGCCCTGCGAGGCCACGTTGGCGGCACCGATGGCGAGTTGATTGGCCTGGCGTGCGCCTTCGGCGTTCTGCTTGACGGTGGAGGTGAGCTCCTCCATCGAGGCGGCGGTCTCTTCCAGATTGGCCGCTTGCTGCTCGGTGCGCTGCGACAGGTCGTTGTTGCCGGCAGCGATTTCGCCGGCAGCGGTGTTGATCGCGCTGGTGGCCAGCTGGATACGCCCGACGATGCCGGACAACTGCTCGGTGGTGGCATTGGCGTTGTCGCGCATCTGCGCGAACACGCCATGGAACTGGCCGTGCATGCGCTCGGTCAGGTCGCCGGCGGCAATGGCCTGCAGCACCTTGGACAACGCACCGAGGTTGCCGTCGGCAGTGGCCATCAACTGGTTGAGGCTTTCCACCATCGCCAGAAAATCATGCTGAAACCGCTGCGTATCGCCACGCACGCTGAAGTCGCCATTGGCGGCAGCCTGGGCAAGCAACTGGATCTGGCTGTTCATTGCCGAGAGGTTGCGCTTGACCGCATCCATGGTGTCGCTGAGCACGGCCTTCTCGCCGGGCAGGCGGTCCATGTCCTGGCTCAGGTCGCCGATGGCGTAGCGCGACATGATCTGCGCCAGTTTCATCTTCACTTCGATATGCGATGCGACCAGTGCATTGGTGTCGCGCACCATGGTGCCGTATTCGCCGGGAAACGCCGCCTGATCCATGCGGAAGCTGATCTGGCCGGCGTCGTGCCGGCGCGCCATCTCCTGCTGCGCAGCGGCCACGGCTTTGAGTTGATCCTGCATGCCGCGCATGCTGGTCAACAATTGGCCGGGCTCGTCGCCCGGCTGCGGGCCGATCGGGTTATCCAGCTTGCCGTACGCGATCGCCTCGGCCACCTGGGTGGCCTGTTGCAGCGGGCGCACCAGGCTGCGCGAAATCAGCCACGCCAATGCAGCGGCCAGGCCGGCCGACAACAGGCCGAAGGCGATCAAGGCGCGATTGGCCAGCGCCACGCTGCTCAGGATCGTGTCCGCACCGGCGGCGTTCTGCTGGTTCTGCAATTCCACCGCCGCGGCGATCGCCTTGGAGCGGCGCTCCAGCAGCGGTTGCGCTTGGCCATTCAACAGCTGCTTGGCGCCGTCGAGATTGCCATCGCGCACCATCCCGAGCAGACGGTTGTTGGTGGCACGGGTCGCGGTGAGGCTGTCCTGGATGGCTTGACGCGCGCGCATGCCGTCGGCGTTGGCCGGCAACTGTTCCAGCGCAGCCCAGAGCTGTGCGTAATGCGCACGATTGGCCTTGAGCTGCGCATCGACGGCGGGCAGTTGCTGCGGGGTGGCCAGCATGAAGTCGCGCAGGTAGCGCTCGCCCAGCATGTTGCTTTCGCGCATCTGGTTGAGCAACGCGGCCTTGCGGTTGTTGACCTCGATGATGATCGAGACCTGGTGTTTGACGGTCTTGAATTCGTACAGGGCCAGGGTGGTGGAGCCGGCCAACAAAACGATCAGCAACGCGAATGCCAACGCCAGGCGTCGCCCGACGGTCAGGGAGTGCAGGAATTTCATGGTGTTCTCTAAGGGAGGGTGGGAAATAGGTACACCGGTAGCGTTCGCTCGCCGGGTTTCTGAAGCCGCTCGGGTTTGCCTGGCACGCTTGCGTTCAGCGCGCTCGACGCAAGTGCGACGCAGTGGCGCGATGCGTAGTGCGGCTGGCGCGTGCAACGTGATGACGCAGGCACAGGGGTTTGCAAGCCATTGCACGCCTTGCATCGCGATCGACGCTGCGGCGCTCTCGGCGACGGAGTTGGCCGTGGCGGCATCGCGTGCCGGTACTGGCTGCGCGCGACGACAACCGACCGCACGCGCCCCGCATAAACGCGCAAGCCCCGGCATCGCTGCCAGGGCTTGGTGGTGCAGGCTGCGTAACCGCAGCCGATCTCGCGCAAGACCTCAGAACTCGTGCCAGCTGGTGTCCCCGCCGGAGGCTGCTGCCAGCGCAGGGCGTGTCGCGGTTTTGGGCTTGCCTGCCGGTGCGGCGCTGGCGGCAGTGCGCTTGGCCGCCAGCGTCTTGAGCGGCTTGCGCGCTGTCGGGGCAGGGCGCGCCGCTGCCATCGCCGTTGCAGCGGTGGGCTGCAGTTTGAAGATCGTGACCGCATCGGACAGTTGGCCGGCCTGTTCTTCCATCGCACGTGCGGCGGCGGTGGCTTCTTCCACCAGCGCGGCATTCTGCTGAGTGGCCTCGTCCATCTGCGTCACGGTGAGGTTGACCTGCTCGATGCCGCTGGATTGCTCCTGCGATGCGGCGGAGATCTCGCCCATGATGTCCGTGACACGCTGCACGCTGGCAACGATATCGGCCATGGTCTTGCCGGCCTGGTCCACCAGCAGCGAGCCTTCGGCGACCTTGCCGACCGAGTCGTCGATCAAGTGTTTGATCTCTTTTGCGGCACCGGCAGAGCGCTGCGCCAACGTGCGCACTTCCGAGGCAACCACGGCGAAACCGCGGCCCTGTTCGCCGGCACGCGCTGCTTCCACCGCCGCGTTCAACGCCAGGATGTTGGTCTGGAAGGCGATGCCGTCGATGACGCTGATGATCTCGGCGATCTTCTTCGACGACACTTCGATGCCGGACATGGTGGTGACCACCTGCGCGACCACATCGCCGCCTTGCGAGGCCACCGTCGCTGCGCCGATGGCGAGCTGATTGGCCTGACGCGCATGCTCGGCGTTCTGCTTGACGGTGGAGGTGAGCTCCTCCATCGAGGCGGCGGTTTCTTCCAGATTGGCCGCTTGCTGCTCGGTGCGCTGCGACAGGTCGTTATTCCCTGCGGCAATCTCGCTGGCCGCGGCATTGATCGACACGGTGGCGTGCTGAATCCGCCCGACGATGCTCGACAACTGCTCGGTGGTGGCATTGGCATCGTCGCGCATCTGCGCAAACACGCCATTGAACTCGCCGTGCATCTGCGCCGTCAGATCGCCCGCTGCAATCGCCTGCAACACGCCCGACAACGCGCGCAGGTTGGTATCGGAGGTGGCCATCAAGGTGTTGAGGCTCGCCACCATCGCGTGGAAGTCGTACTGGAAGCGCTGCGCATCGCCGCGTACGCTGAAGTCGCCATTGGCGGCAGCCTGCGCCAGCATCTTGATCTCGCTGTTCATCGAAGAGAGATTGCGCTTGACCGTGTCCATGGTGTCGGTGAGCACGGCCTTTTCGCCGGGCAGGCGTTGCATGTCCTGGCTCAGGTCACCGATGGCGTAGCGCGACATGATCTGCGCCAGCTGCATCTTCACTGCGATATGCGAGCCGACCAGGGCATTGGTATCGCGCACCATGGTGCCGTAGTCGCCGGGGAATGCGTCTGCGTCCATGCGGTAGCTGATCTGGCCGGCGTCGTGGCGCTTGGCCATGTCCGATTGCGCGGCCAGCACGGCCTGCAGCTGCTGTTGCATGCCTTGCATGCTGTGCAGCAACTGGCCGGTTTCATCGCGGCTGTCCACGCTGATGAGGTTGTCCAGCTTGCCTTGTGCAATAGCGCCGGCCACACGGGTGGCGCGGCCAAGCGGGCCGGCGATGCTGCGGGCGATGAACCAGCCTGCAAAAGCGGCCAACAACACCGCCACGACCATTGCGGTCAGCATGATCTTCAGCGAGCTCTGATACCCGGCTTCGGCACTGGCGATCTCCGCATCCATGTGTGCGATGTTGAAGTTGGTCAACTCCACCAGCTTGGCGAACAGCTCGCGGCGCAGCGGACGTGACTGTTCGTCAGACACTTTGCTGGCCGCAGCGAAGTCACCGGCGCGCACGGCAGCAGCCATCGCCGCGTTGGCGCCGTAGTACCCGTCCAACTGCTGCTTGACCGCGTTATACAGGTCGGTTTCCTTGCCAGCGGTCATGGTCTTGATATACGCCGCCTGTGCGCTATCCACGTCGGCACGCGTCTTGGCCATGCGCTCGAAATAATTCTTCACCGCGTCCGGATCGTTGGCGCGCGCCAGCTGTGCCAGTTCGTAGGTGCGGAATTCGCCCAGCAAGGCGCGCATTTCGCTCAATTGCTGCACGGCCGGCGCCCAGGTGTGGCCGATTTCGCGCAGCAGCTGCGCGTTGGTATGCATGCGCACCAGCGCAAACGCACCCAGGCACAGGGTGATCAGGGTAGTGAAAAAGAAGGCGACAGCGAGCTTGCGCGCAACAGCGAGATGACGAAACCAATTCATGGGAGTCGACTTTCAAAAAGATCAATGGAAAGCGTTGGCGTCGGCATCGTCGCAACGCTGAGGACGGTCGCTGAATCAAGCAGTGGGGCAGTGAAGCCCGAGGCGTCGCCATGCATGGAGCAAGGCGGTGACGCATGCCGGCGGGCCCTAGACCGTCGGCGGATCCTACGTGTCCTTATGGCTTACCACCGCGGCATCCTTGCCGCAGCGACTGCGCTGACATCAGGCTGCCTGCGGCACCTTCAACGAGCGCACCAGGCCGCCGATATCCACGATCAGCGATACACGGCCATCGCCCAGGATGGTGGCGCCGGAGACGCCCGGAATGCGGCGGTAGTTGTTTTCGATGTTCTTGACGACAACCTGTTGCTGGCCGAGCAGTTCGTCCACTTCCAGCGCGATTTTCTGGCCGTCGCCTTCGACCACCACCACCAGCGGTTCCTTCGAGGACTGTTGCCCGCCGAAGCCGTAGTAATTGGTGAGCGAGAGAATCGGCAGATACTCGCCGCGGACCCGTAGCACGCGGCCTTCGCCGGCCATTGAACGGATGTCTTCGGCGGCGGGCTGCAGCGCTTCGAGCACGTAGGACAACGGCAGGATCAGCGTTTCGCCTGCCACCGAGACGGTCATGCCGTCCAGAATGGCCAGGGTCAGCGGCAGACGGATCAGCACGCGGGTACCGCTGCCGGCGCTGCTTTCCAGCTGTACTTCGCCACCCAAGCCCTGGATGTTGCGGCGGACCACGTCCATGCCCACGCCACGACCGGACAGATCGGTGACCGCATCGGCGGTGGAGAAGCCCGGTGCGAAGATCAGGTCCCACACCTGCGAATCGGTCGGGTTGTCCGGCACGGCAATGCCGCGTTCGGCCGCTTTTTCCAGGATCTTGGCGCGATTGAGGCCACGGCCGTCGTCGCTGACTTCGATCACGATGTGACCGCCCTGATGCGAGGCCGCCAGGGTAATGGTGCCGGTCTCGTCCTTGCCGGAGGCGCGGCGCGCATCGGGCATTTCCAGACCATGATCGATCGAGTTGCGCACAAGGTGGACGAGCGGGTCGGCGATCTTTTCGATCAACCCCTTGTCCAGTTCGGTGCTTTCGCCAATGGTGCGTAGACGCACCTGCTTGCCGAGACGGCTGGACAGGTCGCGCACCAGGCGCGGGAAGCGGCGGAACACCGCATCGACAGGCAGCATGCGCACGCCGATGACCGCTTCCTGCAGATCGCGGGTATTGCGTTCGAGCAGGTCCAGGCCGGCGAACAGCTGTTCGGCATGCGCCGGATCCAGCCCGGCGGAGACCTGCTTGAGCATGGCTTGCGTAATCACCAACTCGCCGACCAGATTGATCAACGCATCGACCTTGTCGACGCTGACGCGGATGGAGCTTTCGGCTTCTGCGGCGGCGGCCTTGGCCGGCGTCGCAGCAGCAGCGGCAGGCTCAGCGGCTGCGGCAGCGGCCGGTGCAACGGCGGCCACTGGCGCTGCGGCGTCTACTGCCAGGCTCGGCGGCGGGCCGGGTACCGCCATCGGGCGGATGTCCAGCTCGCAATCGTCCACCACCCAGGCGAAGGTATCTTCGATCTTGCTGCGCGGAATCTTGCCGATCAGGCCCAGATCCCATGCCAGGTAGGCTTCCAGCGGATCGATGCTTTCAAAGCCCGGCATGCGCTCCAGACGCGCGGCAATCTGCAGCGGGCCAAGATGCTCCAGCTCGCGGATGATGCGCAGCGGGTCGTTGCCGCTCATGAACAGCGACGGCGCCGGGGTGAAACCGATGTGCCAGGCTTCGGGTTCTTCTTCCTTCGGCTTGGCGACGACCACCGCCACCGGCGCTTCGCCGGCCAGCACCGCGTTCAAGCGCGTATGCACGGCCTTGACCGCGGCCGGGTCGGCGGGAGTGCCGTGTTCGGCTTCGCGCAACAAGGCGCGCAGCACATCGACCGAGCCGAGCATGGCGTCGACCGCATTGGGTTCGAGCTGGCGCTTGTTGGAGCGCAACTCGTCCAGCAGCGTCTCCAGCACGTGGGTCAGGCCGGCGACGGCCTCGAACCCGAAAGTGGCTGCGCCACCCTTGATGGAGTGCGCAGCGCGGAACACCGAGTTGATGATTTCCGGGTCGCGGTTGCCCTCTTCAAGGGACAGCAGCCCGGCCTCCATCGCGTCGAGCCCTTCGCGGCTTTCCTCGAAAAAGGTGGCGTGGAAACGTTGCAGGTCCATGCTCATGGGCGTGAGATCCGATGGTGAAGCGAGTAAGGATTAACCGAGAACTTTCTGCACGGTGGCGATCAGCTGTTCTGGATTGAACGGCTTGACCAGCCAACCGGTGGCACCGGCGGCCTTGCCTTCGGACTTCTTGTCGGCTGCCGATTCGGTGGTGAGCATCAGCATCGGGGTGAACTTGTAGTCCGGCAGCTGGCGCAGCTCGCGAATCAGCGAGATGCCGTCCATGTTGGGCATGTTCACGTCGGTGACCACAGCATTGAAGCGCTGGCCCTTCGCGCGGCCCAGCGCAACGGCGCCATCTTCGGCTTCTTCGACGGCAAAGCCGGCGGAGGTGAGGGCGAAAGAGACCATCTGGCGCATTGACGCCGAATCGTCCACCACCAAGATACGTGCGCTCATGCGGCGTTCTCCACAGATTTCAGGTTGTCATTGGATGCGGAAAGTCCTAGTGCGTCGGTGACGCCGAGCAGACGTGCCGCATCTCTAAAAGTGTCGTTGCAGCCATCGAATTCGGTATGCAGACCGGCCTGGCGGCGACTCTGCACAAAGGCGCAGAGCAACTGCACGCTGGCGGTGTGGATGCGGCGGACTTCACCGGCATCAAGCACCAGGTCGCCGCCCTGGGTAAGGAATCCGGCAAGCTTCTGCTTGAGGTCGGCGCTGGTCTCGATGCCGAGATCCTCACCCAATATCACTGTGCTCATTGTTGCTCCGAACGGCTGGTTCTATGCGTACTAACGGCGGAAGGCGGAAAAGCTTTAACGGTGAATCGGCGATACGCCAGATTGCGCAAGCCCTGCGTTAATGCAGCAGGTGCGTGGCATCGAGCAGGATCATCGGTTGATGGCCCAGGCGGGCGACACCGCGGAACAGGTTGTTGGAAATGCGGCACAGGCGTGCGTTGTCCGGCGGCTCGATCTGGTGATCGGTCAGGCTGGTGACGTCTTCCACGGCCGACACGCGCAGGCCCATGGTTTCGCCGTTTTCTTCCAGCACCACCACGCGGGTGTGCAGGTCCATGTCCACCGGCGACGAGCCCAGATGGATGCCCAGATCGATCACCGGCACCACCTGGCCACGCAGATTCATGATGCCCAGCATGGCGCTGGCGGTGCCTCGCAGCGGCAACAGCGGCACCGGCAACACCACTTCCTGCACCTTGAGCAATTCCAGCGCATAGGTTTGTTCGCCACAGCGCAGGCGCAGCCAGCGGGTACTGCGTTCGCTGGCGCGGCGCTCGGCATGGATCTTGTCGGCCTGACCAGGCGCAAGCAGTGCCTGCAGGCCTTGCGGGTACACCGGTGCGGGCGCGGCGCGCGGCGGTGCCGGTGCTGCACGCGGTGCGGGTGCCGGTGCCGGCACGGCGACCGGTGCGGCTTCCAGCCCGAACGCCGGGTCCGCATCCATCTCTGCCAGCAGATCGGCAGTCAGCAGGTCCACCGCAGAGGAGGCGGTGCCGAAGGCCGGGTCGGCGTCCATTTCGGCCATCAGATCGGCCGTGCTCATGAACGGGCTGGGCGCTTCCGTGGCGAAGGCCGGGTCGGCATCCATCTCGGCCAGGAAATCGGCAGCGATGTCGGCAGCACTCGGTGCGGCGACCACGGTCGGCCCGAATGCCGGGTCGGCATCCATCTCGGCCAGGAAATCGGCGGCGATGTCGGCAGCACTCGGTGCGGCGACCACGGTCGGCCCGAATGCCGGGTCGGCATCCATCTCGGCCAGGAAATCGGCGGCGATGTCGGCAGCGCTCGGTGCGGCAACCACAGGCGGCCCGAAGGCCGGATCGGCATCCATCTCGGCCAGGAAATCGGCAGCGATGTCGGCCGCGCTCGGTGCGGCAATCACAGGCGCACCGAGTGCCGGGTCCGAGCGCAGGTCGGCCAGCAGATCGGCGGCGATGACGTCCGGCGTTGCGGCGACGGCAACCGGTGCTTCGGCGACAGCGACGTCGGTCTCTTCGATCGTGGCAAGCGCGGCAGCGGGCGCAGCGGCCAGGGTTGCAGCGGCAGGCGCGCTCGCGACGGCGGCGGGAATCTCCACGCCGGCATCGTGCAGCAAGCCTTCCAGATAGTCGTCCAGCTCACCGTTGGCGGCGTGGTTGCTCATGCTGCTTGCTCCATGCGCATCGCGTCATCGGCCAGCACCCATTCCAGTGCGCGGCGATAGGCGGACAGGCCGCGGCCCTGATAATCGGCGCCGCTGGCGGGGACGGTGAGAGCGGCGGCGTTGCAAATACGGGTGTCCATCGGGACGGCGTCTTCCCATACCACCGGGCCGTAGGTGGTCTGCATTTCCTTGAGCGTTTCGTTGCCGGCGCGGGTGCGGCGGTCGAACAGGGTCGGCAGGATCGACACCGGCAGCTCGCGGCGGCGCGAGCGCTGCACCATGTCGGCAGTGCGCACCATGCTGGCCAGGCCATGCAATGCGAGCGGCTCGGCCTGGGTCGGCACCACCACGCGGTCGCAGGCGGCCAGCGCGTTGATCATCAGCAGGCCCAGCGTAGGCGGGCAGTCGAGCAGGATGTAATCGTGTTGGCCGGCGTGGCGGGTCATGGCGTTCTGCAATGCCAGGCCCAGGCCAGGTTGATTGGCGCTACGGCGCTCCAGCGTGGCCAGTGCGGCTTGCGCGCACACATACGACAGGCCGGGGATGCTGCTTTCGTGCGCCAGGCTGGCCAGATCGCTCGGCGGTGTGCCGAACAGATCCAGTACCCCGCGCGGCGGCGGGTCGACCGCCACGCCGAACGCGCGGGTGAGCGAGGAGTGCGGGTCGAGGTCGATCAACAACACCCGATGGCCGAGCGCGGCCAAGCCGCGACCCAGCGCCAGCGTCGTGGTGGTCTTGCCTACGCCGCCCTTTTGGTTGGCGATTGCCCAGATACGCATCTCACTGCACTCCTTCAATTACGGCGGGGACGGAACTTGTGCCGCTTTCGGTGGTGACGGCCGTTTGGCCGCCGTCTGACTTGGGAAGCTTTGGCGCCCCGGCGGCGGTCGCGTGCAACTGCGATGGCGGATCGGGTGCGAGTGAGCCAGCTGAGTCAGCGAGGATGATCAACACCACTCGCCGGTTCGCATTCCGTCCCGCCTCGGTTGTGTTATCGGCACGTGCGCGGAATTCTCCATAGCCCACCATCGCCAATCGTTGCGGGGCGATGCCGTCGTCGGCAAACAGGTGCACCACGCTGGCCGCACGCGCCGCCGACAGCTCCCAATTGGAGGGGAACTGCACGGTGGCGATGGGCTGGTTATCGGTATAGCCCTCCACGCGCACGCCGTTGGGCGCATCGCGCAGCACCGACGCCAAGGTGGAGAGCGTTCCGCGGGCGCCGCCGGCCAGAGTGGCCGAGCCGGTACCGAACAGGATGTCGCTGTTGATCTCCACTTCGATCCACAGATCGTTGCGGCGGATGGTGATGAGTTTCTTGTCGATCAGCGGCGACAGCGTCTTGCTCAGCTGCTGCTCCACTGCGTCCATCTGCCGCTGCGCGCGGGCCAGCTGGGTCTGATTGCGCAGCGATACCGGCATGCGCATCTGCGCGGCCATTGAGGGCAGCAAGGTGGGATCGGTGGGGCCGTTGGAGGCGGCCATCGGCGCGCCGGCCTTGATCACCGACGGGCGGTCGTAGTCGGCGCCCAGGCTCTGGGTCTTGCCCAGTTGCACCGGGCTGGCGTTGGTGGACGAGCCGCCGAACGCGCTGGTCAGCGCCTGCGCCATGACCTTGTATTTGCCCTCGTTGAGCGAGGAAATGGCGTACATCACCACAAAAAAGGCGAGCAGCAAGGTCATCAGGTCGGCGTACGGAATCGCCCACGCTTCGTGGTTGCCATGTTCTTCGTGGTGTTTGCGACGACGGGCCATAGCACGCTCTAATGCAAGTAGCCTGCCAATTTCGACTCGATGTTGCGCGGGTTCTCGCCCTGGGCGATCCCAATCAGCCCTTCGATCGCCATTTCACGCTCGTTGGTGCTGCAATGGATCACGCTCTTGAGCTTGGCCGCCACCGGTAGAAACAGCAGATTGGCCGAGGCAATGCCGTAAATGGTGGCGGTGAACGCCGCCGCGATGCCGTGGCCGAGCATGGCCGGGTCGGCCAGATTCTTCATCACCGCCATCAGGCCGAGGACCGCGCCGATGATGCCCAGCGTGGGCGCATAGATGCCCATGCCTTCGAACACCTTGGCTGCGGCAAGATCCTGACGCTCCTGGTTATCGACTTCGATTTCCAGCATATGCCGCATGGATTCGGGCTCCACGCCGTCGACCAGCATCTGCAGGCCCTTGCGCAGGAAGGCATCGCTCTGGCGCGGCAGCTGGTCTTCCAGGCCCAGCAGGCCCTGACGACGCGCGATGTTGCTCCATTCCACGATCCGCGCCACCAGCTGCGGGCGATCGCTGGCCGGCGGCTGGATCACCCAGCGCAGGATCTTGAACGCGCGCCGGAAAACTGCCGGCGAGGTATGCAGCAGGATCGCCGCCACGGTGCCCACGATTACGATGAGGAAGGCAGCCGGCGACCACAGCGACGAAATGCCGGCGCCTTTCAACACGCTGCCGCCCACGATCGCCACGATCGCCAGCACCAGTCCGATAATGCTCAGTCTGTCCATGCAAGCGGTATCGGCCCAGGCGCGGCGGACTTGATAGAGGCGGGCGGTCGAGAGCGCCAGAAACTTGTCGTTCTGAGGTCTGCGCCCGCTTCCTTGCGTGCGCGCCGCGTGCGCGTCATTGGAGCCGGTTCTGCACAAGCCCCTCTCCCGCCTGCGGGAGAGGGGTGAGGGTACGGGCACCTCGGGGTTGAGCTGGCGGGCTCCGGTGCGCAGCTTGCGCGTCATGGGAGCCGGTAGCGCATCGTGACCACTCTGCCAATGCCAACAGACTGGTGCGTTTTCATCGGGGGGGAGTCTGTGTTGATCGACTGTCGGCCGGATCCCTGTCGGCGATGCCGCCCCCATCCGCCCTTCGGGCACCTTCCCCCGCACGCGAGGGAAGGGACGAACGCATGCAGGAGAAGAATGAAATCGCATGCCATTCGGGCACCCTCTCCGACCGTGGGAGAAGGACGAAGTCGTCTGCACAAGCCCCTCTCCCGCTTGCGGGAGAGGGGTTGGGGTGAGGGTACGGGCCACCTTTGGGCCGAGGTTGTACGGAATGTAGTTCGTCACGCACCTGCGCGCAGCAAGATCTACGGAAACGACAATGGCCGCTGTGTGCGGCCGTTGTCATTACTCAGGCAACCCGGATCGTAAACTGCCGATACCGCTGCGCGACTCGCGCGCCACGTCGGTAGCGACGCGGCATCCTGGCTCGCGCCGCAGGCCACTTGCGACCTGACAACTTTGCCCAACCGCACCGAGGCCGAAATCAACGTGCAGCCGCGCGCAGCGGCGCAGGGTGCCGGCGGGCCTCAGAGCAGCCGACAAAACGTATGCGCAATCAGCCACAGGAGGGTGAGTCGTTTCATGCGTCATTGCGGCGGCAAGGTGGGAGCCAGGCTCCCGGAATACCCGGCAATCAGTTGACGCGACTGCGTGCAATGCTTCAGTGGAGCCATCGGTGCGGCCGTGATCGGGGTCAGATTCATTGATCGAACGCCCAGGCAATCACAAGCGATAAAGAATGCTCGCGGTATCAGAATTGCCGTGGCGATGGCAGCCAAGCGGCGTGTGGTGGCCATGTCCTGGAATGTTCCAACACTCATATCGATCCTGCTTCTGGCTGAGCCCGGTTGCAAATGATGGGGAGTGCGCAGGCGCTTCGGTACCGCTTGCGCGCGGATGCGGGCGAGGGCGTTGCTGGCGGCGATCGAGCTGCTGCTACCGACGACGCAGCAGGCTGTGCCGTGCCGCGTGCAAGCGTGGCGAGCGCGGCCGGCCATCGTGGATGCCTTACAACGCTGCGGCCTGCTGCGCGGCAGAATGCGCTGGCGCATGGGCTGTGATACTTAGTTTTTCATTGCATTAGAACGATCTAATCGCATCCGCGCAGAAGGGGAGAGAAGAGGAGGGAAACCGGGTCGCCGCAACGGCGCCGGATATTTTTGCGTCACTCGCGCGGTGTTCTTGTCCGATCGTTGGATCGATACAAAGCCGCCGAAGCCGATCACTATTGGGAGAACATGATCGAAATGAACTGCATGCCATTCGCACGCAACCGCAGCACCTTGTCCGCCGGTATCGCCATCGCCTTGTTCGCGAGCGCCGCCTCCGCCACCGTCTCCGCCCAGCAGGCCGACGGCACGCCGGCGCCCGCGGGCCAGGCCGAGGTGCAGGCCACGGAGCTGGACGCGGTGACGGTAACCGGCTACCGCTACGCGATCGAAAAAAGCCTGGAGCAGAAGCGCAACGCCAACGCTGTGGTCGATGTGATCACTGCCGAGGACGTGGGCAAGTTCCCCGACAAGAACGTGGCCGATGCGCTGCAGCGCGTGCCCGGCGTGGTCATCAGCCGCGACGGCGGCGAAGGCAAGAACGTCAGCGTGCGTGGTCTGTCCTCGGAGCTGGTGCTGACCGAATTGAACGGCAACTACATCGCCACCGCCGAGTCCAACGGCGACCCGACGCGCTCGTTCAACTACACGCTGCTGCCGTCGAACCTGCTGGGTAGCGCGGAGTTGTACAAGACCCCGGAAGCGCGCATCGACGAAGGCGGCATCGGCGGCACGGTGATCCTGCAGACGCGGCGCCCGCTGGAACTGGAACCACATTCCGGCTTCGTTTCCGCCGAGGGCACCTGGTCCGATACCAGCAAGAACACCGACGGCCAGTTCTCCGGTTCGTACTCGTGGCACGACAAGGACAACCGCTTCGGTGTCTTCGTTGGCTACACGCAGCAGAAGCGCACCGCACGCACGCTCAATGCCAGTACCGAGAGCTGGCAGTGGTACGGCCGCGACGAAGTTGGCCCGGCGGTGGACGTGAACGGAAATCCGTCGGACTTCAACGCCAACTGGTGGGGCGGGACCGGTTTCTGGGACCAGGACAGCAATTACTCCACCGGTTTCATGATGCCGACTGCGGTCAGCCTGGATGCCAAACGCGAGGAGCGCGAGCGCAAGGGTGGGCAGCTGACCTTGCAGTTCAAGCCAACCGACGACCTGACCCTGACCGCGAACTATTTCCGCTTCGATCTGTCGCAGAACGCGCAGACCAATACCATCAAGATCCCCGAGTGGAACATTGCCCGCTTTAACGGCGACGGCAACTGGCGCGGCGGCCGTCTGCTCGACGGGCTGCAGTTCGATCCCAGCGGCACGATTGTCACTGGCGCCGCCTACAGCCTGCGTCCGGGCAAGACCTATTACTGCAGCGAGGCGCAGGCCGCCGCAGCCGGCCTGCCGCCGGGCGGCTGGGGCTCGGATGACTGCACGGTGCCGACGCCGCAGATCACCGGCAGCTACAACATCGAGAAGTCGCAGTCGCAGACGGTGGACCTGGGCGGCGAATGGCGTGGCGAGCAGGTGGACGTGGCGTTCAAGGCTGGCCGCACCTGGGCCAAGGGCGGGCCGGAGCTGCAGTTCTCCCTGCCAATCAAGCCGCGCCTGCAGAATGCCGACGGCAGCTGGACCAACGGCAATTTCGCCAGCGCCTGGGACCTGACTGGCACACCGAGCATGACGTTCTCGCCGGAGCTGATGCAAAACCTGCGCAACGGCATCCTGCAAGTCGACCTGGGCTCGACCGGCTCGTCCTGGACCCGCAACACCAATCAGCAGCAATACGCGCAGATCGATACCACCTGGCATTTCGACGGCGAGGTCTTCGACTCGCTGCAGTTCGGGCTCAAGCGCCGCGACGGCGGCATCCACCGCAACACCGGCAACAACTACTGGGTGTGCCCGGGCACCGACCCAAGCGACTACGACAACCGCTACTGGAACGGGCGCTGCAATGCCATCGCCACGCAGTTCTCGCCGGGCCTGCTGTTCGCGCAGGACAACCTGGCCGGTGGCGTCAACGCCAGCGCGTTCCCGGCGATCAACTTTCCTGGCTACATCGGCTACTTGAACCAAACCTACGGCGCGATGCAGACCCGCAGCGAAGACAACTTCGTCTACAACGTCGACGAAGAGATCTATTCCACCTACCTGCAGCTCAACTTCCACACCGAGCGGCTGCGTGGCAACGTCGGCGTGCGGGTAGCGCGCACCGGCCAGCGTGCCGATTCCACCGACAAGGTGACCGCCTACAACGACTATTTCTTCGACGGCGCCGACGGCAGTCCGCTGGCCTGCCAGCAGGGCGCCGCCATGCCCAGCGGCGCCCCGGCCGACACCTATTGCGGGACCGAAGGCTACTGGCGTTTGTCCGACAGCGTGCAGCGCACCGAGTCGTTCGTGGTCAGCGGGCTGGATCGCAACTACACCGACGTGCTGCCGAGTTTCAACCTGGCCTACGATCTGACCGAGAACCTGCTGCTGCGCGCGGCAGCCGCGAAGGTGATCGCACGTCCCAGCTACAACGACATCGCCGCGCCTGGCAGCCTGGAGTTCTACAGCCCCGAGTACGTGGCCGACCGGCGCCTGACCGGCGGTGCCAGCGAGCAGGCCTGGTACGGCTCGGGCAGCAACAAGAACCTGGAGCCGTACAAGGCCAACCAGTTCGACCTGGGGCTGGAATGGTATTTCCACCCGGGCTCGGTGGCGGGTGTGGGGCTGTTCCGCAAGAACGTGGAGAATTTTGCGGTCGACGTGATCAGCGACGTCAACATGATGGTCGACGGCCAACCGGTCACCGTGCAGAACTACAGCACCCAGGCCGGCGGCCAGGACGCGGTCTCGCAAGGTGTGGAGCTATACGCGCAGCACACGCTGCCGTTTGGCCTCGGCGTGCAGGTCAACTACACCTACAACGATGCCAGCAAGGCGGCGGTGCGGCTGGAAGACGGCACCGAGGCCGGCAAGACGTCCATGCCGGGCAGCGCCAGGAACCAGACCAACCTCACCGTGTTCTACGAAGCCGATAGCCTGCTGCTGCGCGCCTCGTACAACCGTCGTGGCGAACTGGTGCAAGGCCTGGTCAACGGGTTGAACGTCTTTGAGGAGCCGTACTACCAGATCGATGTAAACGCGGCATACAACATCACCCCGGCGCTCAGCCTCACCGCCTCGGTGTTGAACCTGACCAAGCAGGAGTCGCGCTCGCACCTGGGCGAGGACACCCGAGCCCGCTTCTACAGCGGCGGATACGCAGGCCGGCTGGCGTACCTGGGGCTGACCTACAAGTTCTAGGCCCAGCGTGTCGCGCCCATGCCTGCCACGTGGCGGTATGGGCGCGATGGTAAAGAAGTGAACCTGGAACCGTTATTTCGTGAATAGCCAGCGAAAATTAAAGGGGGGTTGATCGTGAAACTACAGGCTTATCGGCTAAACAACTATCGCCGGCTGCGTGACGTTGTCATCGAGCTCGATAATGAGATCTCTATCTTTGTCGGTGCCAACAACAGCGGGAAGACGTCTGCTGTCCAGGGGCTGTACTCAATGCTGCGCGGCGATACGAGGAAATTTGAACTCTTTGATTTCAGCGCGGCGCTGTGGGCTGAAATCGACGCGATCGGAATGTCGGCTCCAGGGGATGAGGAAGCGCCCAAGAGGTTGCCATGCATCCTCTTGGATCTCTGGTTCCGCGTCGGTGAAGATGATCTCGCCACTGCGATGTCGCTTCTTCCGAGCACTGATTGGGACGGCAAGTGCGTCGGAATCCGTGTGGCGTTCGAGCCTCGCGACCCCAACGAGCTCGTCCGGCGCTTCCATGAGCTGCATCAGAAGGCGAACAACGTGGCGATCGCGATGGCGGCCAAGCGTAAGGTGGCCGGTGCCTCTGTTGCCGAGGCGGGAGCAGGTCATGAGGTTGAGGCAGCCGAGGCCAGCGAGTACAAGCCTTGGCCACAAAGCCTGACGAAGTACCTCACAAAAGAACTCAGCAAGGAATACACCTTCCGTTACTACGTGCTCGATGAGCGGTCCTTCGTCGGCTATCGGGCCTCAGAGGCCGATTACGAGCCCCTGCCCTTGAGCAAGGAGCCTGGCGGCGCGGCCATTCTAAAGTCGCTGGTCAAGGTGGACTTCCTGCGCGCGCAGCGGCACCTTGATGACCCGGATACTGGCAGTTCTGACCGCGCCGAAAGCCTTTCGCGGCGCCTCAGCCGTTTCTATCACCGTAACCTGGAGAAGCGTGGCGACGACCATACTGCTCTCAAAGCACTCGATACCTCGGAGAAGGAACTGAACATCCACCTGGAGGAAGTTTTCGGTGACACCCTCAAGCGCCTAGCCAAGCTAGGTTATCCAGGCGTAAATAATCCCGAGATTGTGATTCGGGCCGCGTTGGACCCGACGACTGTCCTGGGGCAGGATGCCAAGGTTCACTATATGGTTCCAGGCGCGGCTTCCGCCCAACTGCCCGACAGCTACAACGGCCTGGGGTTCAAGAACCTGGTCTACATGGTGGTTGAACTCCTCGATCTGCACGAGCAGTGGAAAGCCGAAGAAGACAAACGGGCTCCGCTGCACTTGCTCTTTATTGAAGAGCCTGAAGCTCATCTGCACGCGCAAATTCAGCAGGTCTTCATCAGGAACATTTTGCGCCTGCTTGAGGATGCCAACGACCACGCGACGTTTTTCCATACGCAACTCGTCATTACCACTCATTCCCCACACATCCTCTACGAACGCGGGTTCTCGTCCATCCGGTATTTCCGTCGCGTCAGCGACCAGCTGGACCATCAAACCGATGTACGAAATCTGTCCCTCTTCAAGACGAGCGAGGCCGACGCTCCAGCACGCCAGTTCCTGCAGCGGTATTTGAAGCTTACGCACTGCGACCTGTTCTTTTCCGACGCGGTCATCTTGGTGGAAGGCAACGTCGAGCGCTTGCTTTTGCCTGCCATGATCGAGTCGGCTGCCAAGCGCCTTCGCTCCTCCGCCCTGACCATCCTTGAAGTCGGAGGCGCGTTCGCGCACCGCTTTCAGGAACTCATTAACTTCGTTGGACTCACGACGCTGGTCGTCACAGACCTTGACAGTGTGAAAGTTAAGTCGGATGACGAGAAGGCCGCCGCGCAAACCGCCGGCATTGGCGACACCGTGGATGACGACGACGACTTGAAACCCTTCGAGCTCGAAGACGACGACGCGACACAGCCGAGCGGCAAGAAGAAGTCCAAGCAGCGCGGAAGCACTTGCCATGCACACGTGGAGGGTGCCGTCACGGCCAACCAGACCCTCATTAGCTGGATTCCAAAGAAACGCTCGGTGGCCGAACTCTGGGAAGTTACGGCGGAGCAGAAGACGTTGTCGCTGGCTGAAGGTTCCAGTGCAGCGGTCCGAGTGGCCTATCAGACAAAGGTTTCGGTGACGGTGGGGTCGGCGACCGCGCAGCTCTGCGGCCGCACGCTTGAGGAGGCCTTTGGCCTTGAGAACGCCGACTGGTGTCAGGTTGAGGCGAACCGGGCGGTCGGCCTCAAGCTGAAGTGCGCACCGAACAGTCCTGAGGAGCTGGCCGAAAAGTTGCATGACAGGGTGGTCGGCAAGAACTTCGACAAGACACGGTTTGCGCTAGAGGTCCTCGCAAGTGGGCCGCTCAATGGCTGGAAGGTTCCCACGTACATCGCTGAGGGGTTGGCCTGGCTCGAGGCGAAAGTGGCCCATGAGCTTGAAGCGGATGCGGCCATCGCCAGCGAGGTCGCGACAATCGAGCCTACTGCGGCCGGCACTGTCTCTGTCATTGCTGGCGCGGAGCAGATGGCATGAGCAGGCGAGTCGATAGCCCGGATACCGATGCGGACCGCGAGATCCACGCGTGCATTACGGCAACGCCACCACAGCCCTTCGTGGTTCGTGCCGGCGCAGGTTCCGGCAAGACCACCTCCCTCATCAAGGCGCTGGACTGGGTGATGTCTGAGCACGGCGCCAGCATGCGGGCAAAGAAGCAGAAGGTTGCCTGTATCACGTACACAGACCTCGCCGCGAATGAAATCCTGTCGGACGTCAACTCCAGTCCGCTGGTTCATGTCTCGACGATCCATAGCTTCTACTGGGCCATTGCCAAGACGTTTCAGGCTGACATCAAGATCTGGCTGAAGAGCGACATCTACAGGCGGATCTCTGAGCTGGAAGAAGAGTTCAAGAACTACAGCTCGCGCGTTCGGCAAACCACGCGTGACAGGAACAAGGCCGATCAGGAGCGCTATGCCCGAAACCTGGAAGCTCTGGATGGCATCAAGACGTTCAATTACGGCGTCGGCAGTGATTACGCGAAGGGCATCCTCGGCCACGAGGACATCCTTCAGCTTGCAGACTTCCTACTGCAGAATCGCCCACTGTTTCGAAGGGTCGTGGCGTTGAACTACCCGTTCGTGTTCATTGACGAGAGTCAGGACACATTCCCGAACGTGGTCAAGTCCTTCAAGGAAGTGGAAGCCCAGATGCGGGGTAAGTTCTGTCTCGGTTTTTTTGGCGACCCGATGCAGTCGATCTTCATGAGAGGCGCTGGGGAGATTCCGCGCGAAGACCATTGGCAAGCCATCACCAAGCCGGAGAACTTCCGCTGCGCCATGCAAATCCTGGACGTCGCCAACGCCGTGCGCGCGCAGGGCGACGGCATGGAGCAAGTTCGCGGACTGCACGAGAGGGTCGATGGTGAGCTCAAACCCGTGGAGGGCTCGGCCCGGATGTTCGTCCTGCCGAACACGCTGAACCGAAATGAGACCCTGGCAAGGGTCCGAGCATGGAGCGCGGCAGCGAACAACGACGAAGGGTGGACTACCCCAGATCTTGGGGTCAAAATCCTTGTTATCGTGCACCGTATGGCCGCAAGCCGGCTTGGCTTTGGTGGCATCTACTCGGCTCTGAACGACAAGACGTCGGAGGCCATGAAGCAGGGAATGCAGGACGGTACCGGCTGGCCTGTTCGGCCCTTCCTCAATTTCGTGTTGCCAATCGTTGCAGCGATGAACGCCGGCAACGAGTTCGCCGCGATGAATCTGCTCCGGGAGTTCAGCCCGCGCCTGACGCCTGGCGCCCTGACCGGCCGCCGTGCTGCGGGCGTTTTGCGTGAGCTGCGCACAGCCGTTTTAAGACTCGTCGCCATGCTGGATGAGGCCGACACCACTATTGGAGACATAGCCATCCATCTCCGCGACTCGGGCCTATTCGATTTCGACGAGCGGTATGAGCGAGTGCTTGAGTTCGTCGGAGACATCGGTGACATGGCTCAAGAAGCCGAGGCCGCTGATGCAGCTACTGCGAAGGGACTGTCCTCGGACGCGGCAATACTCAAGTTCTTCCGGTGCGCCGCACAAGAGCTTCGGCCATACGAACGATATGTCTCTGAAGGCTCGCCCTATGCTACGCAGCATGGCGTGAAAGGCGCTGAGTTCGACCGCGTCGTTGTGGTGATGGACGAGGAAGAGAGTGATTATCGAACGTACAACTACGAGCGGGTCTTTGCCAGCGCTGATGCCCGTGCAGCAGATCGTGCACGAGCCCAGAACGGTGATGAAAATACCTGGAGCTGAACGCTGCGATTGTTGTATGTCTGTTGCACTCGTGCCAAGCGTGGGCTGGTGCTGACTTTCTTTGTTGCCGACCCTGCGGCCACTGTAGAAAACGTAGTGGCTAGCGGGATTCTGCCGAGGAGCGCAGTCTTCACGCAGAATGCGCTGGCTGCCCAAGTAACGGTTCCAGGTTCAGTTCCACTGCCCAAATAACGGTTCCAGGTTCAGTTCCACGGCACCCTGACCGTCGCCAAACCATCGCGCCCATGCCTGCGCGCGTGGCGGCGTAAATCGGCAGCGATGCTGGTAGTGAAACGACAACGGCCGCAGTACGCGGCCGTTGTCGTTAGATCAGGCAGCCAGGATCGTGTTGACGATTCCCGATTCCCGATTCTCGATTCTCGATTCCCGAAAATCAATGATCGCTAGAGCGCAATCTATCCACATCCAGGATCAGCGCCATGCGGCCGTCGCCGATCAGGGTTGCGCCGGCGTAGCCGGGTAGGCCACGCAGGGCGTGGGGTAGGGGTTTGATCACGAAAGAAGTGAATCTGAAAACGTTATTTGAATACATAGAAATGCAGCTTGCAGCTCTTGGCCTGACCGTGATGGGGTCAGGTGCACTTATCAGGCGACGGCGTTCGGCTTGCGTGGCCGGTATGGAACTTCGCCAGCGGCACACATAGCCGCGCGAGACCCACCAGCTTGTGTTGACACGCCAGGCTGTGTACTTGCAATCTAGTCCCAAGGAGCGTCGAAACTCCTCTAGTAGCGGTACCCACCTCCGTCAAACCGGTGGGTTTTTTGTGCCTGCATCCTGCAGGTGCAAGCCGACGCAATGCCTGCGTCGGGAGGGCGGCTAATACAACACCCGCAAGGGGAATACGCCCGCCGGCTACTAGCGGTTTCGAACCTCCCGACATCCCGTCGCCGTTGGTGGCGGTTCTTGGGTTGTTCCAGGAGGGCGTTGCCATGTCTACCGCACCATGCATGCCGGCATCTTTGTTGGTTGATCTGTTTCCAGCCTTTGCTCACCGCTTGCGGCGGGATGTAGCCCAAGTGCTGCGTCGGCTCGCAGCACGCGCAGCTGTTGAGCGAGCGATCAACGATCCCGCACATTCGCTGAGTCGCCAGCTCGGTGTGTTGCCGCACATCTCGCGCCGTCGATCCGCATGCGCTGATGTGATGTTGCAGTGCTGCGTCGCCTCACGCATCGCCCACCATCACGCGGAGGCGTCATGACACGTCGCCGCCCACCCACGGCATCTGCCACCTCACAGCCCAGCAGCAAGCGTGCACGCCCCGCGACGACCAAGCGGCTGCAGTGGGTCGTTGTGGAACCCGACCGCACCAAGCTTCCACCGATGCTGCCGCCCGACCCGGACGCCTCCCCGCAAGGCCCTGGCACGCTGGGCGCGCCCCGCCGCGCCCGCCGCCCGCGCCAATGCACCGTCAGCTACACCCATTACTCCGGCGCCCACAATCACGGCGGCGACCAGTACGTACCCCATGTCCGCCTCAGTGGCCTATGGCTGGAACAACTGGGCTTTGCCATCGGCACCAAACTGCGCATCACCGCCAGCGCGGGGCAGCTGTTGATGGAGGTGTTGCCGCCAGTGGAGGTGCCCGCCAAGGCGCAAAGCGTGCGGCGATGATGGTGCGGTTGCCAGACCCCTTGCGATTGACCTCAGTGCCGGATGCCACTAGCGTCGCAGCCACACCAGCGCACAACGGACGCTTCATGATCGCGCGCCCCCTTTACGCCTTGCTCGCCACCCTCGCTTTGGGCGCATGCGCCCACACCTCGGCCACCCCAGCCCCGGCAACCGTCACGGAGACATCTGCCATGAGTTCCCCATCCGATTCCGGTGTTGCCCTTACCGGCAGTGAACCCAGCACCCCAATAAGAACGGCGGAAGACGCGCTGACGCGCATGCTTTCACTGATCGAAGGAATCCGCGGGCTTGACGATCTCACGCCAGGCTACTTGCAATCAAAAATGGGGGGGGCGGTGACGCACGCGGCCA
Source organism: Xanthomonas sp. NCPPB 4467 (assembly GCF_041475665.2). Lineage (NCBI taxonomy): Bacteria > Pseudomonadati > Pseudomonadota > Gammaproteobacteria > Lysobacterales > Lysobacteraceae > Xanthomonas > Xanthomonas sp. NCPPB 4467. Next base: position 2,569,987 of record NZ_CM191260.1, read on the forward strand.
AGGATCCCCGGCGGTACGGTGCCAGCGGTCCGCTCACCCCTGAGTGGGGTTACAGCTTCGGAGTGGATCAGACGCCAACTGCGGGTAAATGGTTTGAGTTCACCTTCATCCCCACACAGGCTGGAGCCACTGCTCCCATGTCGGAGATCTGCAAGATCGATTTCGATGTCTTCACCCAAAAGCTCGAGAAGATAGGGTTTGTGCGTCAACGAAACATGGTGGAGGACGGAAGGTGGATGAGCGACTTCTTTACTCGCCCCGGCATGCGTGTGGAAGTGTTTCCACGCGGCGAGGCTGATGCTCCGCAAGATCGCGTGGAACATCACTGTGTTGAATGGATCTACATTCGTTAATCCAAGGAACGGTCATGCCACTGAGTCCGCAAGCGCAAGCCATTATCGATGAATTCGGTCGCCAGCCAGGCGTCACTCCCGAGCACATCGTAAATTTGCAGGGCGTACTTAACGCTTCGCCCCTTTTGCTCGACCAGTTCAATGATGCGGTATCAAAGCAGCGCGTTGTAGGTCTAAAGCCTCTCCATGATCCGAATGCGGGCGGGACGTTTACTCCTGATGACCATTCCATTCGTCTGCCTCTTGCCAAGCTCTCCAATGGACCTACGGGAAAGATGCTTGATTCCGGCGAAATGACGTTTGTGCTTGGGCATGAACTTCAACATGGCATGTACAGCCCGATCGCAGCCGCCTCCCGTAAGGATTTTGAAATCGCTGCGGTAAAAATCGCTAAGACGACGCACGATTATTCTGATGCTGCGGAAAAAGTGATATCAAGCAATCGGGTAGATGAAGCAGGCGCGGAAATCGCCGGTTGGAATGCAGTGGTAAGCAGAGTAAAGCAATCAAATCCGAATCCCTCACTGGAAGATATCTTTCGAGAAGTTCCAGGGCGCATGAACGATTTTATTGATCAAACTGGCGGGCTGCCCCAATTAAATTACGCGCTTAAGCTTAATCTTGCTTTGAACGCAGATATGACGATGCCGGCCACTGCAGCTAACGTCGAGGCAATGGGAGCCAACTTTTTCGACAAGGCCGCCAAAAGCACTCGTATTGGTCATGCGGGCCAGTCCGACTACGTCAATCATTATGGTCCGTGGGTTGTCGGCACCGCCGCCATCTACGAGCGTCACTACAACAAGTCAAAGCCCGGCGAGCCAGAGCAGCCGATGATCCTGAACATGCAGCGTCTGGGATTCAAGGAGGAAATCCTGGAACGCAACGGCATCGATCTAGGCAGTGACACCCGTCCCATGCCGTACCTCGACAGTAGTAAGCAGCCGCCAACACCTGGGCTCTTCCAGCACAGCAAGGACAATCATCTATACGTCTCGCCGATTTCTGCCCAGGCGCTGGAGCAGGAGCTACGCGAGCGCGACCCGCAATCACCACCTTCTTCCCCGGCGCAGATGCCATCACAGCCGGGCCACCCAGACCACGCGCTGTACCAGCAGATCAGAGGTGGCGTGATGCAGCTCGATGCCCAACATGGCAAAGAGTGGGATGCATCGAGCCAACGCATGACGGCCAGCCTGCTTGCGCTGGCAAAAGAGGAAGGGCTGTCACGGGTGGATCATGTCGTGCTCAACAACCCGACACCGCAGTTGGCCGGTGGCGAAAAGGTCTTCATTGTCCAGGGTGCACTCAATGACCCGGCACACCAGCGTGCCCATATGCCAACCTTGGATGCCGTGCAGACACCAGAGGCCCAGTCATTCGATCGCCTGCAGGCAATCAACCAGACTCAGGCCCAGGCGCGCGAACAGCAGCAGGCGCTGGAGCAATCGCAACAAGCCGTTACCCAGGCCGGTCCGTCGATGACGCGTTGAGGTTCAACAAAACAGAATGAAGCCTGGGTGCTCATATGCCCCTCGCTACGCACGCCAATGCACCGTCAGCTACATCCATTACCCCCGGCGCCCAAGACCATGCCGGCGACCAACACGTGCCCCGCGTCCGCCTCAGCGGCCTATGGCTGGAACAACTGGGCTTCGCCATCGGCACCAAGCTGCGCATCACTGCAAGCGAAGGGCAGTTGCTGATGCAGGTGTTGCCGCCGGTGGAGGTGCCGGCCAAGGCGCGCAGAGTGCGGCGATGATGGTGCGGGTGACAGAGACCTGCGATTGACCTCAGTGCCGCATGCTACTAGCGTCGCAGCGACATCAGCGCACTACGGACGCTTCATGATCGCGCGCCCCCTCTACGCCTTGCTCGCCACCTTCGCCCTGGGCGCATGCGCCCACACGGCGGCCACCCCAGCCCTGGCAACCGTCACGGAGACATCCGCCATAAATGCATCCGGCCCTATCACTGTGCCGCCCAATAAGCCCATTGCTGAAGGCTTGCTTGGTCAGCTGCTTTTGTTGATCAAGGATAGCCAGACCACCTCCGACTTCACTCCACAGCGTTTGAATTCGACGATGGGGCAGGTGGTTCAGTTCGTGAAAGGTGACGAAGGCCGATACCGGGCCTTTGGCCGGCTCACTAAGGATTGGAGTTATGGATTTGGAGTCGATGAAACCAAGCTTGATGGCAGATGGTTCGAATTCCGCTTCGATCGCAATGTGGCCGGTGCATCGCCTCCGATGAGCGAAATTTGTCGCCTGGACTTTGATCGCTTTACCCAGCAGCTTGAGCAGATGGGGTTTGCACGTGAGCGCAACATCATCGAAGACGGCCGCTGGATGAGTGATTTCTTTACGCGCCCAGGAATGCGAGTAGAGGTCTTTCCGCGAGGTGAGGCTGCGGAACCGCAAGAGTTAGTGGCGCACAAATGCGTCGAATGGGTCTACGTCCGATAAGCTGAGGTAGCGGACATGTCACTCAGCCCTGGAGTTGTCAGGCCTCATAAAGCAATGCATGCATAGGGCATTGGGGGTAGTTGAGAGGCGTGCATGTCACGATGGCATTGAAAAACTGTCAAAATTCCCCCTGCAGCACCAACACTCATTGGAGAAAGACCGTGCCCCTTGCAAACGATCGAATGCGCTTTGCACTCACGGCATTGATTACCTGCCTGATCCCTGGCTGCAGCCTGCAACCGCCGCCTGCAAACGTGCCTATCGCAAAGGAGCAGATAGAGATGAGAACGGTCGTCCCGTTGGTACGGAGCTTGACCCCGCATGATCGTGGGCCCACAGAGCTGGAATTCGATGTGCCCGCACTGCCCGACGACGCGACTCCGCCCGTTTTCATCGGTGTGCGGATCACAGGTGTCGATCCAACTGCCGTCTCCCAAAGTGCTGACAGGCTGATTAGCGCTGGTGTTTCGGCCGAGCTCCACTTGGAGCGTATTGAACCATCCGGTCCGGTCGCCGTGGAATTGCAGCGTAGTCAGCGTGTGGGAGTAGGTCAGCAGGCGTCCGTTCCCTTGTCAGCTGATGGTATGGCGCCTGGTCTGTTCGCTTTTGATGCGGACGGTACAACGCTGCAGAACGCCACTTTGTCTACTGAGCAGACCGCGTCCAGGGAGTTGGCGTTCGGCTACAGCAATGCTGTCCAGCCAGGCCGTTATCGGCTCAAACTGCGCTTTGATCAGAACGCCGAGGCGCTGGTTGCGGCTAATGCGCAACTTCTTGTCGCTTACACCTACAAAGGAAAGTGAGGGGGATGAGCATGGATGATCAGGAAAAGCGCTATGCAGTCACTGTCTACGTCGCTGCCGCAGGTACGCCGTTGATGGCCGGAGGCACATCCTTCGGTGGCCATATGTACTACTCGATTGACGACGGAACGACTGTCAAAAGTTATGGGTTCTCGCCCATCAAGCATGGCGAGGCTAGCGGGCCAGGAAAAGTTTCGTTCAATGACGTCGACACCTATCAAAAACCGTATTACTCACGCACGATGGAGATCGATAAGGCGCAGTATGAAAAGCTGGAGGCCTTCGGCGCGGCCCCTGCTAAGCACGGGTTCAATATGGAATATCACGGTGCTAAAAACAGTTGTATCGACTTCACATGGGATGCGCTCAATCACGCTGGACTGCACCGGAAGACAAAAGATGGAGTTGATAAAGGCTTTGAGGGGGATATCAGACCCGTAGAAAACGTAGATGATATCAAGAGCATTCCTGCTCCTGTGCCTAAAAGTGAGTTGAATAAGGAGCACAACAATCCGAAGCCCAAGCAGGAACTTTGGCAGAAGGTGATTGGTGAGGCGCAGCCGCCCGGTGAGCAGGTATCTCCACGACAGGAAGCAACACAGCTCGCGAGAGTGCTGCCAACAGATCCGCTGCATCACCAAGCAGAAGAGGCCGTTCGCCGCCTTGAACAAGGCCTCGGCCGCGAGTACGACGACAACAGCGCTCGGCTGGCAGCAAGCAGCGCGTATTTAGAGCGGCTAACAAAACGTAGCGAGCAGTCGTCAGGTGGGTGTGGACGGCGCGGAGGAACCGGAGTGTACGGGTGGTACATGAGGATTCCGAGCACCGGCCGCGCCCGCCTGGCGGCTGCACAGTAGTTTTGTTAGCGGCTCTTAGCCAAAGAGAACGGGCTGTCGCGAATCGATCATGTCGTGCTGAGCGAGAACACCAAGTCCGTGCGGCAGGGCGAGAACGTCTTCGTTGTGGAAGGTGCGTTGAACGATCCCGCTCACAAGATGGCGCATATGAAGACGAGTGATGCGATTGCGCAGCCCGTCGAGCAATCCTTGGCGCAATTACAGGCCTTGGGCGAAACGCAGCGCCAACAGCAATCCCAGCAGCAGGAGCAACAGCGAGAGCAGTCGATTGCGCCTCAACACCGGATGGTGTGAGGGCTAGTGAAGTAACGGTTCCGAAATAACGGTTCCAGTTTCAGTTCCACGGCAGCCTGACCGTCGCCAAACCATCGCGCCCATGCCTGCGCGCGTAGCAGCGTAGATCGGCAGCGATGCTGGTGGTGAAACGATAACGGCCGCAGTACGCGGCCGTTGTCGTTAGATCAGGCAGATAGGATCGTCTTGACGATTCCCGATTCCCGATTCCCGATTCCAAAGATCAATGATCGCTGGAGCGCAATCCATCCACATCCAGGATCAGCGCCATGCGGCCGTCGCCGATGAGGGTGGCGCCGGCGTAGCCGGGCAGGCCGCGCAGGGCGCGGGGGAGGGGTTTGATCACCACTTCTTCGCGGCCGCGGACCTGATCCACCACCAGGCCGAAGCGGGTTTCGCCGGCCTGCAGCAGCACCACGGTCAGCAGCGGCGGTTGATCGGCGGGCACGCCCAGCCAGCGGCGCAGGTCGATCAGCGGCAACGTGTGCGAGCGGCGATCCAGTACGGCGCGGCCGTCGAACCAGCCCAGCGAGGTCTGCGGTGCGTGCAGCACTTCGACCACACGTGCCAGCGGCAGCGCGTACACCGCTTCGCCAGCCTGCACCAGTAGCGTGGGCAGGATGGCCAGGGTCAACGGCACGCGGATCATGAAGCGGCTGCCGCGGCCCAGCTCGGACTGGATCTGGATTTGCCCGCTCAACTCGCGGATACGCGACTGCACCACGTCCATGCCGACGCCGCGGCCGGAGATGTCAGTGACTTCAGCCTTGGTCGAAAAGCCCGGCATGAAGATCAGATGCAGACACTCGTCGGTGCTCAGACGCGCAGCGGCTTCGGCGTCGATCAGGCCCTTGTTGCGGGCGATTTCGCGCAGACGTTCCGGGTCGATGCCGGCGCCGTCGTCCTGGATTTCGATGCTGACGTAGTCGCCTTCCTGCTGCGCAGACAGGCGCACATGGCCGCTGCGTGGTTTGCCAGTGGCTTCGCGCAATGCCGGCGATTCGATGCCGTGGTCGATCGCGTTGCGCACCAGGTGCACCAGCGGGTCGGCCAGGGCTTCGACCAGATTACGATCGAGCTCGGTTTCGGCGCCGACCAGTTCCAGTTCCACTTCCTTGGACAGGGTGCGCGCAACGTCGCGGGCCACCTTGGGGAAGCGCGCGAATACCTTGCTCACCGGCTGCATGCGGGTGCGCATGACCGCGGTCTGCAGGCGGGCGGTGGCGATATCCAGCACGCTGACCGCGCGGTCGAGTTCTTCGTCGCGCAGACGGGTGCGCAATGTCTTCAACCGGTTGCGCGAGAGCACCAGTTCGCCAATCAGATTGACGATGGCGTCCAGGCGCTTGGTATCCACGCGCACGGTCTGTTCGGCTTCGGCGCCGCCTTTGGCGGCGGCCTTGGGCGCGGCCTTGGCGCCTGGCGCCGGCGCGGCATGGCCGTCGTCGTGCGCAGGTGCGGCAGCTGCCGCCTTGGGCGCGGTCTTGACCGCCGGCGGTCCGCTCTTGGCATCGAACTGTGCGATCAGCGACGGCGGTGCATGCGGCACGGGTTCGCCCGAGCTCATCGCATCCAGCATGGCCTGCAGATAGTCCAGCGACTGCTGGGCGGCATCGAAATGATGCGCCTGCAGCACCGCCTGGCCCGAGCGCGCCATGCCGAGGGTTTCTTCGGCGGCGTGGCACAGCTCCACCATCGGTTTGATCGCCAGAAAGCCGGCGCCGCCCTTGAGCGTGTGGAAGCCGCGGAACACCGCGTTGAGCTGGTCGGCTTCGTCTGGCGCCTGTTCCAGCGACACCAGCTGTTCGCCGAGGCGATCCAGGATTTCCTGGGCCTCGACGATGAAATCGGCAGCAATATCGTCTGGAACAGCACTCATGGTTACAACCCCAATCCGGACAGCAAATCGTCGGCGTCGTCTTGCGACACCGCGTGACGGTCCAGGCCCTTGACCGCAGGACCGGCAAGACCGCCGTCGTCTTTCTTCGGCTCGGTGCTCTTGGGCGGCAGGCCCAGCGCGCCGAAGCCTTCATGCACGCGGCGCACGATCCCGGCCACGCGGCGAATGATCTGCCCGCTGAGGTCCTGGTAGCTTTGCGCCAGCGACAGCTCGGTCAGGTTGTGGCGCATCTGGTCCATCAGCGCGCCCTGGTCCTGATTCAGACCGCCGTCGCGCAGCTTGTTGGCCAGCTCGCGGCATTCTTCGACCAGATCCAGGGTGCGATGGCTGGCCTTTTCAGTCATTTCCACCACGTGGTCCAGGCGCGAGCAGGCATCGTCCAGTTCGCCGGCTTCTTCGGGCACGGTGGGCAGCTCGCCCAGCGCTTGCCCAAGTTCGCGCGCGAGCCGGCTCAGGCCCTGCATCATCGGACGCGTGCGCAGGGCGGCGAGGTGATCGACCTCGCGCTTCCACGCAGCTTCGTCACCGCTTTCCAGTGCATCAAGTGCACCTTGCAGACGCTCGATCAACGCAGCGCGTTCGGCATTGGTCTCCACGGTGGCGTTCATCAGGCGGTCGCCGCCAGACGTTCGAACACCTTGCCCAGCTTTTCTTCCAGCGTCTGCGCGGTGAACGGCTTGATGATGTAGCCGTTGACGCCGCACTGCGCCGCTTCGATGATCTGCTCGCGCTTGGCTTCGGCGGTCACCATCATCACCGGCAGGTGCTTGAGCTTGGCGTCGGCGCGGATGTTGCGCAGCAGGTCGATGCCGGTCATGCCGGGCATGTTCCAGTCCGTCACCACGAAATCGAACGGGCCCGCGCGCAATGCAGCCAGCGCGCTGTTGCCGTCTTCGGCCTCTGCGGTATTGGTGAAGCCGAGATCTGCCAACAGATTCTTGACGATACGTCGCATCGTCGAGAAGTCGTCCACGATCAGGATCCGCATGTTCTTATTCACATCAAGCTCCTAATACGAAAAAATACGCGAAAAAATTAGTCGTCAATTTCGACACCGGCATCGGCCAGTTCGAAGACTTTGAGGCGGCCGCGCAAACGCACCACGGCCTGGCCATGGATCTGGCAGACGCGCGACTCGCTGACACCGAGCACAGCGCCGATTTCCTTCAGGTTCAATTCCTGTTCGTAGTACAGCGACAGCACCAGCTGCTCGCGCTCGGGCAACTGGCCGATGGCCTTGCCCAGCTCGCGGCCGAATTCGCCACGCTCCATCATCTGCTGCGGGTTGGGGCCACCCTTGGCGGTGGTGTCCAGCTCGCCGTGATCTTCGATGCGCGATTCCAGGCTCAGCACCTGGCCGCGTGCGGCGTCTTCCATCAGGCGCAGGTAATCGGGCAGCGGCATTTCCATCGCGGCGGCCACTTCGGTGGCGGCGGCGGCGCGGCCGGTGTTCTGCTCGATCTTGCGCACGGCGGCGGCGGCGTCGCGGGCACGGCGGTGCACCGAACGCGGCACCCAGTCGCCACGGCGAATTTCGTCGATCATCGAGCCGCGGATACGGATCGAGGCGTAGGTTTCGAACGAGGCGCCCTGGTCGGAGTCGTAACTGCGCGAGGCTTCGATCAGGCCGATCATGCCGGCCTGGATCAAATCGTCCACTTCCACGCTGGCCGGCAGACGCGCCGCCAGATGGTGGGCGATGCGGCGGACCAGATCGGCGTGCTGGGTCACCACGTCGTTGGCGTTATTGCGCTGCACGGCGCGGTACTGCGCGCTGGCCGTGGTTGCGGTAGCAGTGCTCATGCGGCCACTCCCCGTTGGATGATGCGTTCGACAAAGAACTCGACGTTGCCGCGCGGCACGGTGGGAGCCTGCCAGCGCGAGGTACGGCGTGCGATTTCGGCAATGGCCTGCGCCGACGGGCTGGCGGGATACGCCTTGATGACGGGTTGCTGACGCTGCACCGACAGGCGCAACCAGTCGTCCTGCGGCACGTGGCCGAGATAGTTCAGCGACACATCGCCGAGGAACTTTTCGCACACGCGCGAGAGCTTGTCGTACAGCAGGCGGCCTTCGTTGGGGTCGCGCACCATGTTGGCGATGATCTGCAGGCGGTCCACGCCGCGTTCGCGCGAGAGCACCTTGATCAGCGCGTAGGCGTCGGTGATCGAGGCCGGCTCGTCGCAGACCACCACCACGGTGTCCTGGGCGGCCTGGCAGAAGGTCAGCACGCTGTCGGTGATGCCGGCGGCGGTGTCGATGACCATCACGTCCAGGTCGCGTTCCAGTTCGGAGAACACATTGACCAGGCCGATGTGCTGGGCCGGAGCCAGTTCCGCCATGTGGCGGCGACCGGAGGCGGCCGGCACCACCAACACGCCGCCCGGGCCTTCGATGATCACTTCATCGAGCGTGCAGCGGCCGGCGATCAGGTCGGCCAGGGTGAACTTGGGCGACAGGCCCAAGACCACATCCAGGTTGGCCAGGCCAAGGTCGGCGTCCAGCAGCAGCGTGCGTTTGCCCATGTCGGCAAGCGCCACGGCCAGGTTGGCGGAGATGTTGGTTTTGCCCACGCCGCCCTTGCCACCGGTCACGGCAATCGTGCGCACCGGGCCCAAGGGCTCGGGACGGGTCGCCGTCAGGGGGAAGGCGTTGGTCAGCTTTGCGTATTCACGCGACTGCATGGTTGTGCTCCGGAGTACAGGGCTTATCGGCAGCGCGCCGTAAATCTTCAAGACGAAGAACGAGACTGGCGGCATTGGCGCGGTGCAGGTCGTCGGGGACCCGCTGTCCGTCAGTCACCCAGGTGATGGGCAGTTGGTGGTCGACCACCACCGACAAGGCGCTGCCGAAGCGGCCGGTCTCGTCGAGTTTGGTCAGCACCACGCCTTGGGGTTTGGCGTGGGCGAAGCGGCGCACGACCTCGTCGAGGTCGGCAAAATGGGAGTTGGCGGGCAGCACCAGCAGCGAGGTGACCTGCTGGGCGGCGCGCAGCCAGTTGAGCTGGGCAGCCAGGGCGCGGTCGCGCTGGCCCATGCCGGCGGTGTCGATCAGCACCAGCTTGTAGTCGCGCAGGCGATCCAGCAGCGCGAGCAGGCTGTCGGCGCTATCGGCTTCGTGCACGGCAATGCCGAGCTGGCGGCCGTAGCTGTGCAGCTGCTCGCGGCCACCGACGCGCAAGGTGTCGGTGGTGACCAGGGCCACGTCGCGCGGGGCGTGCTGGGCGGCGAAGCGCTGCGCCAGCTTGGCGATGGTGGTGGTCTTGCCGGCACCGGTCGGGCCGACCAGGGCGATCACGCCGCCGCGTTCCAGCGGGTCGATCGGAGCCACCGGCAGACGCTTGGACAGCAGGCCCAGCATCAGCCCGCGGCCGCGGTGCAATTCGGTATCGGCCGGGATCTGCATGGCGACATCGCGGGTCAGGCCGGCATCGAAGCCGTAGTCGTCCATCAGCTCCAGCGCCTGCGCACGCACCGGGGAGCCACGCAGGCGCTCGTCGGTGAGGCGGTTCATTTCGCGCTCGATCATCTGGCGCATCAGCGCCAGTTCGCCACGCAGCTGCTTGAGTTCTTCGTCGTTCTGCGGGACCGGTGCGGCGGCCACCGGCACCGCGGCCAGCGCGGCGGGGGCGACGACGATCGGCGGCAACGCGGCTGGCGGCAGGATTTGCGGCAGCGCGTCGTCCAGGTCGAAGTCGGCTTCGTCGGCGAATGCATCGTCGTCCTGCCCATGTGCGGCGTAAGCCGGGGCGGCGAGGGCGGCGGCAACGACCGGGGTCGGCGCCTGCACCGGAGCGGCCTGCACGGCGGGGCGCTGCACCGGGGCGGTAGTCAAAAAGTCGGCGAACAGCTGTTCCGGCACCGCCGACAGCGCGTGTTCCTGACGCTGCACAACCGGGGCGGCGACGTCCTGCACGGCCGGCATCGGCACCGCACTGCGGATCGGGGCGGCCACCGGGGACTGGCGCGGCACGCTGACCGGCTGACGCAGCGCCATGGCGGCGATCATGTCTTCGGCGGCGCTGGCAACGCGCTGGCGGTGGCTCATGCCGTTCTCGGCGGCCGGCTTGAGCGGGGCATGCACCGGAGCGGCGGGGCGGGCGGCGGCCTGCACCGGAGCCTGCTGCACGGGCGCCTGCTGCAGCGGAGCGGTGTGGGTGATCGGCGCATCGGAGCGTGCGGTTTCCAGTGCACGCTGCACGAGTTCTTCGTCGTAGTTGCTGGCGGCGACGATCTCGATGCCTTCAGCGGTACGACGGTTGGATAGGATCACTGCATCCGGGCCGTGCTCTTCACGCACCATGCGGAATGCGGTGCGCATGTCCGGGGCGACAAAGCGTTTGATCTTCATGCCACGTGCCTCCAGGAACGGGACCCGCCGGACGCCGGACGGGTGCGCGATGAATGTGGGTGTGTTGCCAGCGTCATGAGTTGCCTGTCCCGTTCGGTTGTTCCAAGTCCTGCCATCCGCCCCGCAGCGGTGGTGCTGTCTGCGGTCTCGCCAGAGCTAATGCACGCGGCGTGCCAAAACGGCGGTGCTGGGTTTTTGGCGAGGGCGGCTGGGCGCTGATGCTGAGCCGGGTGCGCGGCGCTAAGTGCTTGTCCTGATTGGGATGTTTGGCGGCGTTGTCGCCGGTTCGACTGCGCCCATGGGCCGGACGGCGGGGCAGATCGGGTGTCTGGGAGTGCATTGAACGCCTGCGCGCACCGCGACACCGTCGCGCGCGTCATGCTTCCCGGAGTCGGTGTCATGCAATCGATTGGGGGTTTTGCCGAGTGGCGGATTTCCGGCGCGTGGCGTTGGCGGTTGGTGGCCGGCCTGCTGTGATTGCTGGAGAACGCGATAGAGGCTATCGGGCTCTACCGGAGCGCTGATACATTCGTAGGAGCGCACCTGGGCGCGATGGGCTGTCCCGGTGAAGTCGTCGCGCCCGGGTGCGCTCCTACACAAGCGGTGTCGGCGACGTTGTCCAGTCCGAGCTGTGCTGTCTTCTTGGGATCTCGTATCCCAGCGGTTGACCCGTCTGGATCAAAGCTCACCCGCGTTGTCGGATGACCCAGTACGTCGTAGGAGCGCACCTGGGCGCGATGGGGCTGTCCCGGTAACGCTGTCGCGCCCGGGTGCGCTCCTACGGAAGGGGGGCGACGACGATGTGCGTTCGGCTCAGCTGATCGTGCCGACCAACTTCAGGCGTTTGTCTTCCGGCACTTCGCTATACGCCAGCACCGACAGGCTGGGGACGCTGTGGCGGACCAGGCGGGCCAGGGCGGCGCGGACCGTGCCGGGGACCAGGACCACGGCCGGTTCGTTGCGGGCTTCCTGTTTGCCGACGCAATCGGCCAGGCTCTGGTGCAGGCGCTCGGCCAGGCCGGGCTCCAGCGCCACACCGTTACCGTGGGTGGATTCCTGCAACACGCGCTCCAGCTGCGGGGCCAGCGTGAATACCGGCAGTTCGGCAGACATGCCGGCGATTTCCTGCACGATGAAGCGGCCCAGCGAGGTGCGTACCGCGGCGGTGAGGGTGGCCGGGTCCTGGCTCTGCGGGGCGTGCTCGACCAGCGCTTCGACGATCTTGCGCAACTGGCGCACCGGGATCCGCTCGATCAGCAGGTTCTGCAGCACGCGCACCACCACCGACAGCGGCAGCGCCTTCGGGGTGAGGTCTTCCACCATCTTGGGCGCGGTCTTGGCGAGGGTGGCAAGCAACTGCTGCACTTCTTCGTGGCCGAGCAGCTCCGGGGCGTGTTCGCGGATCAGGTGCGACAGATGCGTGGCCACCACGGTGGCCGGGTCGACCACGGTGTAGCCCATCGATTCGGCGTAGGAGCGCTGATGGGTCTGGATCCAGGTGGCATCCAGGCCGAATGCCGGGTCCTTGCCGGGAATGCCGTCCAGCTGGCCGAGCGCACCGCCCGGGTCCAGCGCCAGCTCGCGGTCGGGGTAGATCTCGGCGGTGGCTACCGGCACGCCATGCACCAGCAGGCGATAGGCGTTGGCCGACAGTTCCAGGTTGTCGCGGATATGCACCGGCGGCACCAGGAAGCCGATGTCCTGGGTGAGCTTGCGGCGCACGCCCTTGATGCGCGCCATCAGTTCGCCGCCCTGGTGCTTGTCCACCAGCGGGATCAGCCGGTAGCCCACTTCCAGGCCCAGCGGGTCGATCGGGCGCAGTTCGTCCCAGCTCAGTTCGGCGCTGGCCTGCGCGGCGGTCGCCGCGGCGGCGGCCTTGGGGTCGCTGGCGGGGTCGCCGGTCGGGGCGACCACCAGGCTGCGCTTGTACATTTTCCAGGCGATCACGCCCAGGATCAGGCCCAGCGTCAAAAACGCGACGTTCGGCATGCCCGGGACCAGGCCGACCAGGCCCAGGATGGCGGCGGCCACCGCCAGTGCGCGGTGCTGGCCGAACACCTGGCTGATCATGGCGCCGCGCATGTCCTGCGCACGCGAGGCGCGGGTCACCAGCAAGGCGACCGAGGACGACACCAGCAGGGCCGGCAGCTGCGCTACCAGACCGTCGCCGATCGACAGCAGGGTGTAGGTGGACGCGGCATCCACAAAGCTCATGCCGTGCTGGAACATGCCCACCGCCATGCCGCCGATGAGGTTGATGAACAAAATCATGATGGCGGCGATGGCGTCGCCGCGGATGAACTTGTTGGCACCGTCCATTGCGCCGTAGAAGTCGGCTTCTTCGCGGACCTCTTCGCGGCGGGCCTTGGCTTCCTCGCGCGTCAGCAAACCGGCGTTGAGGTCGGCGTCGATGGCCATCTGCTTGCCGGGCATGGCGTCCAGGATGAAGCGGGCGGTCACTTCCGACACGCGCCCGGCACCCTTGGTGATGACCACGAAGTTGATGATGGTCAGGATCGCGAACACCACGATACCCACGGCGTAGTTGCCGCCGATCACGAACTGGCCGAAGGCCTCGATGACCTTGCCGGCCGCGGCGTGGCCGTCCTGGCCGTTGATCAGGATCACGCGGCTGGAGGCGACATTCAGCGCCAGCCGCAGCATCGTGGTCATCAGCAGCACGATCGGGAAAATGGTGAATTCCAGCGGGCGCTGCACGTAGATCACCGCCAGCAGCACCATCAGCGAGATGGCGATGTTGAAGGTGAACAGCGCATCCAGCACCGGTGCGGCCAGCGGCACCATCAGCATGGCCAGCATGGCCATCAGCGCCAGCGGGGCGCCCAGGCCGTTGCGCAGCAACTCCATGACGCGGCGGGCATTGAGCGGGGTGGGTTGGGCGCTCATGCGCTGGCTCCCTTACCGAACTCATCCACGTCCAGCGAGGGCAATTCCGGCATCGGGCCGCCGTTCCAGCCACGCAACTGGTAGACGTAGGAGAGCACCTGGGCCACGACCGAATAGAGTCTCACGGGAATTTCCTTGCCGATTTGAGCTTCCCTATACAAGGCGCGTGCCAAAGGCGGTGCGGTGACGATCGCCACCCGGTGTTGTTCGCAGGCTTCGCGGATACGGAAGGCCATTTCGTCCACGCCCTTGGCCACCACGATCGGGGCGCGCATCTTGCCGCCTTCGTACTTGAGCGCCACCGCGTAGTGGGTCGGGTTCATCAGCACCACGTCGGCCTTGGGCACCGCTTCCATCATCTGGCGCTGCGACATCTGCATCTGCATCTGGCGGATGCGGCCCTTCACTTCCGGGCTGCCCTCGCTTTCTTTCATCTCGCGCTTGATCTCTTCGCGCGTCATCTTGAGCTTCCGCATCCAGTTCCACTTCTGGTACGGCGCGTCGATGGCGGCCAGCAGCACCAGCGCGCCGGCGGTGTAGAGCAGCAGGCTCTTGGTGAAGTGCAGGCCGTTGCCGATGGCCTGTTCCAGCGGCTGGTTCACCAGCGAGCGCAGGCCGTGCAGGTTCTTGGAGATGCACAGCCAGGCCGCCAGGCCGACAAACAGCAGGCGCAGGATCGACTTGACCAGCTCGGCAAGGCTGTTGCTGCCCCACATGCGCTTGATCCCGTTGGCCGGATTGAGCTTGGTGAGGTCGGGCATGATGGCCTTGCTGGAAAAATGCAGGCCGCTCATCAGCAGCGGGCCGGCCACCCCGGCCAGCAGGCAGACGCCGATCAGCGGCAGCATCACCCACAGCAGCTGCATCAGCAGGTCGCCGAAGTGGCCGAACAGCGCCATCGGGTTCTCGCGCATCCTCGGGTCGGGGCTGAGCGCGGTCTTCATCCACACCGCCGCGCCATCGCCGATGCCGCCGGCCAACGCCATCAGGCCGAACACGCCGGCGCCGAACACCGCTGCGGTGGACAACTCCCGCGATTGCGGGATGTTGCCTTGCTCACGTGCCTCGCGCAGGCGTTTTTCGGTGGGAAGCTCTGTACGCTCGCCGCCGTCGTCGGACTCGGACATGGAGGTGCCGGTGGGGGATCAGCCTGGTCTCATGCAAGCGGCGTTCCAGTTTCGGAGCGGGAATCGGGATTGGAGAATCGAAAAAAGCACTGGCCCCACGTTGAGCTGCTGGAGGGTTGTGGCGACGGTGAGGGGCGAGGGCAGCCCGTCGGTCTACAAAAGCGCGGCTAACAAAACTGGGTGACGTCACTCTGGTGCAGGCCCGCTGATCTGCTACTTGGCTGCAGTGTCCTTGCTGCCCACTATCGCAGGACACCCTGCAAGTACGTCCATGTACGCTCCTTGGTGGCATCCATGCCGCCAAGGGTCCCGCGACGGTGAGCGGGCAAGGACCAGTCACGCTAGTCGCTGTGCAGAGCTTTCACCAAGCAACCAGCAACGGTCTGGCGCAGTGCCTTCTATTCGTCAAAGTCACCCGCCGGCCGTCTGGCGCGGTGTCCTCGCCGCTTGCCGGACCGTTGGCGGCATGGATGCCGCCATCGAGCCCCCAGGGACGGGCTCACGGCGTGTCCCGCGAGCGGTGAGGACACCGCGCACTCGACCTACTCGGCGCTTGGCCTGGGCCTGTGACCGCAGGATGCGGCCGACAACGCCACTGCGCTCACTGCCCGGCAGACGCTCGCTACGCGCTGTCAGCCGCTCCACGTCCAGGCCGGTGCTCGGCCTGCTGGGAGTCGTTGAGCATGAAGGCTGGGCCGGGAGTCGTTCGACGTCGTTTGTTGCTCAGCTGGCCAGGCGGCGCGGGCCGTCGCGCTGGGCGACGACCAGCGCGATGAAGCGGTCGGCCTCCATCGGACGGCCGAGCAGATAGCCCTGCAGTTGATCGCAGCCCAGCCGTTCCAGGGTGTTGCGCTGTGCGGCGGTTTCCACGCCTTCGGCCACCACCTGCAAGCGCATGGTGTGCGCCAGCGCCACGACCGCGGCGACAATAGCGATGTCTTCGGCGCCGCTGTCCATGGCCTGCACGAAGCTGCGATCGATCTTGAGCTCGTGCGCGGGCAGCTTGCGCAGATAGAGCAGGTCGGAATAGCCAGTGCCAAAATCGTCGATGGCAATGCGCACGCCCAGTGCATTGAGCTGGCCGAGGGTGCGCAGGCAGGCGTCGGCATCGCGCATGGCCATGGTTTCGGTGATTTCCAGGGTGAGTTGGCCAGGGGCGATCGCATGCTCGGCCAGCGTGGTGGCCACTTCATCGAGCAGGCTGGGCGAGGCCAGCTGAGTGGCCGACAGGTTCACCGCCACCCGCCAGTCGCCGTGGCCAGCGTCGCGCCACGCGCGCATCTGCCGGCACGCCTGCTGTAGCACCCAGCTGCCGAGCGGGCCGATCATGCCGCTGCGTTCGGCCAGCGGAATGAAGCTGTCCGGCGGCACCAGGCCGCGTTCTGGATGCTGCCAGCGGATCAGCGCCTCGGCGCCGATCGGGCGACCGTCGTCGGCGCAGTATTTGGGCTGGTAGTGCAGCACGAACTGGCCCGATTCCAGCGCGCGCGGCAGATCCTGCAGTAGTTGCAGGCGCTCGCGGGTGGTGTCGGTCATGGCGCGCTCGAAGAAGCGGTAGCGGTTGCGCCCGGCCTGCTTGGCGTGGCCCATCGCCGCATCGGCGTGCGTCATCAACTGGTGCTCGCTGCCGGCATCTTCCGGATATAGCGCAATCCCGATGCTGCTGCTCAGGCGCAGCTCTTGATCGCCGACCAAAAACGGCACCGCCAACGCCTGCACCAGATGCCCGGCCATGGCCGCAGCGTCTTCCGGGTCGGCGATATCGGCCACCAGCACGAACTCATCCGCGCCCAGCCGCGCCAGGCTGCCGTGCGCGCGCCGGTGCGCGCTCAGGCGTTCGGCCACCACCACCAGCAATTGATCGCCGACCCGATGGCCGTAACCGTCGTTGACCACCTTGAAGCCGTCCAGATTGATCAGCATCACCGCAAAGCGCTGCCCATCGCGTTGCGCGCGCTCGATGTTCTGCAGCACGTGCTCGTGCAGCAGCACCCGGTTGGGCAGGCGGGTGAGCGGATCGTGCAGGGCGGCCAGCGCCAGATCGGCGTTGGCCTGCGCCAGCGATTGCGCCAGCACGTCGGTGTGCTGCTGATGGCGGCGCGACAGCACCGACACCACCAGCGCCAGGATCAGCAGGCCCAACGTGACCGCCACCACCACCGCGGTCAGCCACGACAACGGCAGGTGCGTTCCGGCGGCCGCGCCGCAGATGCTTCCGGGTGCGAATTGCGCGGCGGCCATGCCGGTGTAATGCATGCCGACGATCGCCACGCCCATGATCAAGGCGGCGATCAGGCGCAGGCTGTAGCGGCGGCCATCGTGACGCAACCGGCACGCGATCCACAGCGCGGCGGCAGACGCACCGACGGCGATCGCCACCGACAGCGCGAACAGCGCCGGGTCATAGGTGATGGCGGGCGACATGCGCAGCGCGCCCATGCCGACGTAGTGCATCAGCGCGATCCCCAGCCCCATCAGCACCGCGCCCAGGCCCAGCCGCAGCCAGGGCAGTTGCGGTTGCGAGGTCAGCCACAGCGCCAGCGCCGAGGCCAGGATGGCCGCCAGCATCGAGTAGGCGGTCAGCGCCACGTCGTAGCCCAGCCGAATCGGCAGCCGGAAGGCCAGCATGCCGACGAAGTGCATCGACCAGATGCCGATCCCCATCGAGATGGCGCCGCCCACCAGCCATGCGGCGGCGATGCCGCCACGGCTGGCGGTCATGCGGGCGGCCAGATGCAGCGCGGTGTAGGAGGCCAACACGGCCACCACCAGCGACAACAGCACCATGCCAAGGTTATAAGTTGCGACCACCCATCCAGTTCCGACGTCGAAAGACGCGCTTGCTCAAGGAGCTAGCGACCCGGTGCGCGTGTTCTTGAGCCTGCAAGCCCGCAACGCGGTGGATCAGGCCACCGAACTTTCAGGTTCTTCCGGTTCGATGCGATTGCGGCCGTGGCCCTTGGCCCGATACAAGGCCTCGTCCGCGCGCGCCAGCAGCGTGGCGGCGGTGTCGCCGATGCGGAACCACGCCACGCCGATCGAGCAGGTCACCTGCAGTGGCCGCGCGGCACCGACGTCGTACAGCGGCAGGCTGATCGCTTCGTGGATGGCGCGCAGCCGGTGCTGGCTCTGACGGGTCATGCCGGGCAGCAGCAACAGCAGTTCTTCGCCACCGTAGCGCCCCACCTTGTCCGAATCGCGCAGGCAGGCGGTGAGCCGTGCGCCCACCTTGGCCAGCACCGCGTCGCCGGCCAGATGGCCGTGCTCGTCGTTGACCTGCTTGAAGTGATCCAGGTCGATCAGCACCACCGCCAACGGGTGCTCGGCATGCGCGCAGGCCTGCAGCTCTTCGGTCATCGCATCGAGAATGCCGGAGCGGTTGAGCAAACCGGTAAGCGCATCGTGGCTGGCCTTCAATGCCAGCGCTGCGCGAGCGCTTTCCAGATCGCGTTTTTCGTGTTCCAGCTGATAGGTGCGTTCGGCCACCAGCTCGGCCAGCATGCGCTCGCGCGCGACCAGATGGCGGTGCCGCCAGCTCCACAAGCCGATTAGCAAGCCGCCGCCGATCAGCACGTACAGCGCAATCGCCGGCGGGCTGCGCCACCACAACGGCGCGACTGCAAATGCCAGATCCACCACCGGCGATGCGGTGCGCCGATAGCGATCCAGCAGCTGCACCTGCAGGCGGAAATGCCCCGACGGCAGCGGTGGTTGGTCGATCGACAGATCGTCGCTCTCGATCCATTCGTTGTGCAGGCCGAGCACGCGATACCGCACGGTCAGCCGGCTGGGGTCGTCGTAGACCTCCATCGTCGACAGCTCGATGTGCAGCGGCGTGTCGCTCCAGCCCAGCAGTTGCCCGGCGTGTATCGGCACACCGCCGCGGCTGACGCTGTCGATGCGCACGCTGGGCTGGCGCTCGTCGAACAGGCGCGCCGGATCCGCCAGGTGGCTGACGCCGCGCGCAGTGCCGATCCACACCGAGCCGTCGGGGTCTTCAAAGAATGCGGCTTCGGACACGTCGTCCCAGATCAGGCCCTGCGACTGCGACAGATGCGCCCAGCGCTCGCCGTTATAGACCTCTACGCCGCGTGCATGGCCCACCCACACCCGGCCCAGGCTGTCGCTGCGCATCAGGTAGACGCCCGCATCGCGCAGCGCTTCGTCGTTGATCGCCTGCAGGTCCAGACCAGCGGCAAGCAACATGCCGTGCCAGAGACCGGGGCGATAAAACGCCAGCCACACTTCGCCGCTGTCGCTGATGTGGAACTTGCTGATCCACGGATCGGAGTCGCCGCCGTTGACCTTCACCTGCACCTTGGACCAGCGCTCGTCCTGCAGCCGGAACAGCCCGTTGGCACTGGATACCCACAGGGTGCCGTCGGCGGTCTGCTGGATATCGGTGTAGGCGATTGCCGGCATGTCGGCGACAGGCTGCAAGGTGCCGCCGTCCAGCGGGCGCTCGATCACGAACATGCCGCCGAGGGTGAGAATCCACAGTCGGCCCTGGCGATCGATCAGCAGGCGTCGCCCGGTACGCGGAAGCTTGGCGATCTGATCGCTGCGGCCATCGGGCCAGTTGCGGCGCACGAATCCTGCAGAATTGAGCGTCCACAGGCTGCCGTCCGCGCTGCGCGCCATGCCGACAATCTGGATGCCCGCCTGCGGCAGCGCCGGCACAAACCGCTCGCCGGGTCGGGCCTGACGCCCAACGCCGTGCTCGTTACCCACCAGCAGCGCGTTCTGCGCATCGCGTGCGATGGACCAGGTGGGTGCGGCCGGCATGCCTTGCGACGCGTCCCAGTTTTCGATCCATTCGTAGCCTGCCCAGCGCACCAGGCCTTCGCCGTCGACGGTCATCCAGACGTCGCCATCGCGGTCCACCACGATCGCGTCGCTGCTGCCGGGCGGCAGCCCGTTCTCGGTGCCGAAGCTGCGCCATGCGCCATTTTCCCAGCGCGCCAGACCGTCGTTGCGGCGCACCAGTACACGCCCTTCGCGGTCCATCACCAACGGCGCCTGTTGCCCGACCGTGGTGCCGTCGAGCAACGGCAACGGCCGCACACCGAATCGGCTCGCACCTGGCGCGCGGTAGAGCAGGGTGCCGGCGCCACGCGCCCACAACCCACCGTCGTGGTCCCGCAACACGCTGTACCAGCGATCGTCCGGCACGCCCTCATCGGGCCCGTAGACCTGCACCTTGCGCTGCGCATCGATGGCGCACAGCTTGCGTCCGCAGCCGACCCACAGCGTGTCGCCTTCCACCGACAGGCTCAGCACCTTGGACAGCTCGGGCACCCGCACGCGCGTTGCGGTATCCATCAGATATTCGCTATGCCAACGGCCATTGCTGCGCGCGCGCAGCACTTCCAGTTCGCCGCCATTGGCGATCACCGTGCCCCATGCAGGACTGGCAAGCAGCAGGCCTTCCTGCAGGTGCTCGGCTTCGTCGCGCGCGAGTTTGCGAAAGCCGTGCTCGTCGCCGACGAACAACGCCTGGAAGCCGGCAACCCACAGACGCCCATCGGGCGCTTCGCTGATCGATGTAATCGGTTCGTTGCGCAGGCCGTCCAGCATCACCTGCTGAAAGATGCGGCCGTTGTAGCGATACAGGCCGCTCTCGGTGCACACCCACATCAAGGTGCTGCGGGTCTGCAACAGGCAGGTGCCGGCAAGACCGAGCAGGCCCTGGTCGTGGGCATAGCGGCGGATGCTGGCGCTCTGTGCGCCGGCCAGATCGGCAAACGACAGCAACGCCAGCAGCAGCATCGCAGCAAACGATGCGCCTCGGCCCGACGACCTCCCTTGGCGGTGCAAGAACCCCACGAGCGTTGCAATCTCCCACGCATCGGTGCGTGCGGTCCGCGCCCTTCGCGCGGTGTCTCACGCTTGCCATTGGCAGCCCCCCATAGCAGGCCGCGATATAACGACTAACGGCTGTTCACGCGCTTTACTTTAGGACCAACGCCAGTGTCGTTGCGCAGCTGCCAGGCAGGCGCGACTGCTGCGCTGAGCGGATGTGTGCATCTAATCACCGCGCTTGCGCGCTATCAATGTGTTTGATGATGGCATGACGCATGCTTGCCAATGTGCAGGACGCGGCCGTCGATGTTTGGCGTCATCGAGCGAACACGACCGATGCGCATGCATGCGGTAGATCGGCCGAGATCACGGTCAACCTGCATGTTCGATCCAATCAGTCCGTCGACCAAGATCTCCATTACCCGCGGCCGTTGCATGTCGTTGCAGCGATGCGCATGCGATTGATGCGGGCGCTTTGCCGCATCCGACCTCACTGCACCTACCTGCGATGACGCGCGATCAGGGTGGCCCGATCGCAGCAATCAATTGCCGACACTGCCGGCTGCCGCAGGCCTAGCGAGGTGGCCGGCATCGTAATAGATGCGATTGCGGCCGCTGCCTTTGGCGCTGTACAGCGCGGCATCGGCGCGCGCCAGCAATTGCTCGAGGGTTTCGCCGGGAATAAACCAGGCCACGCCGATCGAGCAGGTGACGTGCAGCCAACCGCCATCGATGGGGTAATCGCCGCAGAGCCCGCGATGTAGTGCGTCCAGACGATGCGTGGCTTCGTGCGTCAGCCCCGGCAGCAGCGCCAGCAATTCTTCGCCGCCGTAGCGGCCGATACGGTCGTCGCCGCGTACCAGCGCATCCATCCGACGACCGACCCCGGCCAACACCGCATCGCCGGCAAGATGCCCGTGCTGATCGTTGACCAGTTTGAAGTGATCCAGATCGATCAACACCACCGCCAGCGGCCGTGCCGTCGCATCGGCCCGCAACAGCATGTCGCGCAACGCGGCGAGGATGCCGGAGCGGTTGAGCAGGCCGGTGAGTTCGTCGTGGGTGGCCTTGAGGGCCAGTTCGGCACGTGCCGATTCCAGGTCGCGCTTGTCCTGTTCCAGCTCGGCAGTGCGCTCGGCAACCAACTGCTCCAGCTCGCGCTTGCGTCGCAGCAGTTTGGCCGTGCGCCAGCGCAACAGCACGATCACCGCGGCGATCGCCAGCAGCACATACGCAATGAAGGCGGGAATACCCCGCCACCAGGGCGGACTGAGCGCAAAGGCGAACCGCGTGATCGGGCTAGCACTGCGCTGGCCCGCGTCTACGGCCTGCACTTCCAGTGCGTAGCGGCCAGGCGGCAGCAGCGGATAGGTGATGTGGCTGAGCGAGGTGCTGGTCCAGCTGGCCTGATGGCCTTCCACGCGGTAGCGGAAGCTGATGCGGTCCGGGCCGCCTTCGGCACCGGGCGTGCTCAGATCCACGTCCAGCGGAACCTGCGACCAGGGCACCTGCGCACCGGCCGCAAGGGTCTGCCCGCCACGCTGCGCGCGCAGCACTTCCACCCGTAGCGGCGGCGAAGCGAACACGCGCAACGGATCGATCAGATGGGTCAGCCCGCGGCTGCTGCCGAGCCAGACGCTGCCATCGTCGTCCTCGAACAGCGCATTGGCAGACACGTCGTCCCATAGCAGGCCCTCGCTGCGCGTGGCGCGCGACCAGTGTCCGTGGTCCAGCAGATCCAGGCCCTGGCTGCTGCCCAGCCATAAACGTCCCTTGCTGTCGTGACGCAGGATGAAAGGCATCACGCGCGACACCAGCGTGTCGCTCACTGCGGTCAGCGTGACCACCGCATCGTCCTGCACCGCGCCGTGCCACAGCCCGGTATCGCGTAAGGACAGCCAGAGCTGGCCGTCGGCGGAAAAATCCAGCAGGAAGTAATCGTGGCTGGGCAGGTTGCCATGCACCTCCACCTGCAACCAACGGCCATTTTTTTCCTGGCGATACAGCCCTTCGCGCGTACTGGCCCAGAGGCGACCCCGACCATCCAGTTCGATATCGCCCACGAACGCTGCCGGCACAGCTTCCTCGCGTCTGGCCTGCAGCGGCAGCTCGGGCGGGATGGAGTACAGGCCGCGCGGCGTGGTGACCCACAGCACACCGCCCGCGTCGAACAACAGCTTGTTGGTGGGCAGGCCAAGCTCCAGCATGTCGAAGGTCTTGCCCGTCTGCGGGTCGCGACGGGCGAGAGCGCCTGAGGAGCGCGCCACCCAGGCCGCGCCATCCTTCGGCGACAGCGCGATGGAGATCGATTGCAGCAAGGGCTCGCCGTTGGCGAGTGTCCACGGCTGCATGCGCCCGGTGTGCGGATCCAGCACATTGGAGCCGGCATCGCCGCCCACCAGCAGCTCACCACTTGGCAGCCGCTGGATGGCCCAGGTCGGCGATTCGGCCAGGCCCTGGCTTTCGTCCCAATGTTCGATGTTGCCGTAGCCCAGCCAGCGCTGCACCCCCAGCCCGCGCGTGCCGATCCATAGCTGCCCGGTGCTTTGCATCATCAACGGGCCCACCATCGGGCTGATCGACAGCCCCTGGTCGTGCCCGAAATAGCGCCAGTGATCGCCTTCCCAGCGCACCATGCCGCGGTCGGAGCGGGTAATCAGGCGGCCCTGCGCATCTTCCGACAAGGTGGTTGCGCCAGACAAGGTGTCGAACCTGGTGCCGGCTGGAGGTGCATGGTTGCGAAATACCCGCTCGCCTGCTGCGCGCGACATCACCATGCCGCCGCCACGCAGCCACAGCTCGCCGCGATGGTCGCGAAACACCGCGCGCCATTGCCGCTCCGGCACACCGTCGGCATCGCCTAGCTGGGCGATGCGCCCGTTGGCATCGATGCGGCAGACCCGTTGTCCGCAACTGGCCCACAGCGCAGTGCCATCGGCCAGCAAGGCTTTACCGGCGGGCAGGGTGGTGCCGTCGTCCAGACGCAACGGCAGCGCACGGACGCTCCAGCCGCCTTGTTGGACCGGCGTCAGGTGCAACAGCTGATTTTCGCTGACCACCACCACGCCACCCGCGTAGGGGGCGATCACATTGCCGCTGTCGGCGCGGATGGGGTTGCCGTTCTGCAACACCGGGCTGAAGGTGGTGCCGTTGCGCACGAACACGCCGTTGGCGCTGGCTACCCACAGGCGCCCGCGCGCATCCAGCGTCAATGCGCGGATATAGCGCGCGTCCAGGCCGCTTTCCTGGCCGACGGGGATGAATTGTTGGCGCTCGAAGCGGTGCAATGCCAGTTCGGTGCCGACCCAGACCACCCCTTGTCGGTCCTCGAGCAAGCTGTTGACGGTCATGCCCTGCAGGCCATCGGCCTGGGCGTAATCGCGAAAGCTATAGGTTTGCGCCCATGCGCTGCCGGTGATCAGCCACCCGAGCAGGCACAGCGCTGCCAGACGACGCAACGCCTTGCCGTGCGAACCAGGTGGAACGAACAGCGCAGACACGTTGGACATCGGCTTCCGTGGAAAGAGGTCGTGCGATTGAACGGGCTAATCGTCCTTAGCGTTGACGGCGACCGGGTGCAAAACTTGAGCGGCCGTACGGTTAGAACAGCTCACAACATGACTGTGCAGCCACCAGGCGGGCGCGGCCGGTGCCCGGTGCGGCATGCACCGTTCGTCCACTCCGGTTCCTTCGCGCCGTCCACACCCACCTGACGACTGCTCGCTATGTGTTGTTGGCCGCTCTTAGCCCGTCAGTTCTCTGGCGGAATCGAAAGCGGTATCGAACATGCGCTGCACCGGTGGCGCGAACTCGCTTGCGAAGCTGGACAGCAGGAACAGCCCCAGTAAGACCGTCAACGGCAAGCCAAGTTGCATCGGGTTCAATGCCGGCGCCGCCTTGGCCAACGCACCGAACGCCAGGTTGACCGCCAGCATCGCCACCATCATCGGCAAGGCCAGGGTCAGCCCGCCGCGCATGATCTGCAGGAACAAGGTGGGCGCCACCTCCGCGAACGCGCGGGCATCGGGAATGGCCGTGCCGATCGGCAGCGCCTTGTAGCTGTCCACCAACAGCGAAATCACCGCCAGATGCCCGTTGGCCGCAAAGAACAGCAAGCCGAAACCGATGTAGAACCACTGCGCGATCACGCCGGAGGTCACCCCGCGCATCGGGTCGGACATCTGCGCAAACGACAGGCCGGTGGACTGCGACACCAACTCGCCGGCCAGCGCACCGGCCTCGAAGATCAGCTTCAACATGAAGCCCATGCTGGCGCCCACGGCCAGCTCACGCGCAATGCTCAGCACTGCCTGCGCCGTAAAACCATCCCACTCCGGCACCGGCGGCAGGATCGGCGCCAGCACCATCGACAAGGTCCCGGCCAGCATCACCCGCACCCGCGCGGGCACCGCACGCGTGCCGATCAACGGCATGGCCGTGAGCAAGGCTCCTGTGCGCAGCATGGTCCACATGATCGCCCCGACCATCGCAAACGCGCGCTGGCCGTCGATCACCATCTGGGTAGCGGAATCCATCCGGTCTGGTCCGCTAGCCGATCAAATGCGGAATGCGCTGGAACAGCGCAATGGTGAACTCCACCAGATGCCCCAGCAGCATGCTGCCGGTGGCAAACAGGGTCGCGGTCAACGCCACCGCCTTGGCGACGAAGCCGATGGTGGGCTCATTCAATTGGGTGGCGGCCTGCACCACGCCAATGACCACACCGACGATCAATACCGCCAGCAACATCGGTCCGGCAATCCACAGGACGGTGACCAGGCCACCACGTAATTCAGTCAGGGCGATTTCAGGGCTCATGGGGAGTGCTGATGCAAGTGCGGTGCCAAAGGGTGGGGATTGGGGATTTGGAATTTGGGATTGGTAGGTGAGCGGCGATCTGACTTACCTCGTGTTGCACTGTCTGTCGCTGTCGCTGTCGCTGTCGCTGTCGCTGTCGCTGTCGCTGTCGCTGTCGCTGTCGCTGTCGCTGTCGCTGTCGCTGTCGCTGTCGCTGTGGACGTTGGCTTGGCTTGGCTTGGTTTTGGCTATGGTTTTGAGCTTCGCCTTCGCCTTCGCCTTCGCCTTCGTCTTTTGCCGTTGGCTTCCCATCCCCCATACCGCAGCGGCAAGCCGGGTAGATACAACCCGCAGGGCGGCGCGCATGGATGCGCGACGTTTTTGTAAGGGACATGGACGTCCCTTACAAAAATTTCTACCTGGCTTGCTTCCCCGGAGCGCCTTGGCGCGGAGGGGCGCGAGGACGGGGGTGTGTTTCTTTGGTTACTTTCTTTGCACAAGCAAAGAAAGTAACTCGACCCCCGAAGGGGGCCGAAAGCTCTGCAGTTGCTTGTGCCTGCGGCTGCGGCTGCACTTCGCACTTGCTATGAAGCTCGAAGGTGAAGTCAGGGGCTTTCACGCCCTACGGGCGCGAGTCACTTTTCTTTGCTTGTGCAAAGAAAAGTAACCAAAAGAAAGCACACCCCGTCCTCGCGCCTTCCGCGCTACGCGCTCCAGGTCCGCATGCCATCCGGGAATTTTTCAAAGGGACGTCCATGTCCCTTTGAAAAACGTCGCGCATCCATGCGCGCCGCCCCTGCGGGGTTTGCCCCGGATGGCCTGCCGCTGCGGTATGGGGCCCCGGAGAAGCTGGAAGCCAGAGCGAAATACAAAGACAAAGCAAAAAGGCGGAAGGCGGAAGGCAGAAAGCGGCGCAGATGCTTGAGTGATACAGCTGTGCTGTGCCGACGTTTCAACAAAACTCAGTCAGCTGGGGGGACTGCTACCGCACGCGCAAAGCGCGCCCACACCTATGACGCATTAAAGCTTGCAGCCAGCGTCCCCACCACCAACACCCACCCATCCACCAGCACGAACAACAGAATCTTGAACGGCGCAGAGATCAACATCGGCGACAGCATCATCATGCCCATCGACATCAACACGCTCGCCACCACCAGATCGATGATCACGAACGGGATGAAGATCAAAAACCCGATCTCGAACGCCGTCTTCAGCTCGCTGGTGACAAACGACGCCACCAACACCGGGAACGGCACCGCGTCCGGGCCGGCGTACTTGCCGTCGCCGGCCATGCCCGCGAAGGTCATCAGATCGGTCTCACGGATCTGCGCCAGCATGAACGCGCGCAACGGCTGGGTGGTCAGGGTCCAGGCGGTGGAAAAATCGATCTGGTTGTTGAGGTACGGCTGCAGACCGGCGCCCCACATCTTTTGCCACACCGGCATCATCACCAAGGCGGTCAGGAACATCGCCAGGCCCAGCAGCACCTGATTGGACGGGGTCTGTCCGGTGCCCAATGCCTGGCGTAGCAGGCCCAGCACGATGGTGATGCGGGTAAAGGCAGTGAGCACCAGCAGCATCGACGGCAGCAGCGTGATCGCCGTCATCAGCAGCAAGGTTTGCAGCGGCAGGCTCACCGGCTGGTCGCCGATGCGGCCGACGCTGACGTTCGGCAGGTTTGGCAGCTGATTGGAGCCGGGCGGCACCGCCGGTGCGGCAGCGGGCGCGGCGGCCTGGGCCATCGACGGCAACGCGGCCGGTGTGGCGGCGGCCAGCAGCGGGCAGCTCATCACCAGCAGGATCAGGATCAGGCGCAGGCTGCGCCCCCAGCGATTCCAACAACTGAACATGTCACGGGTCCTTGCGCAGCTTCTGAGCGAGCAGCTGGGCGAAATTGGGGAGTTGCTTGAAATTGGGCAGGGTGGGTGCAGGCGTGGGCGGCAGCGGTTCGGGCAAGGTGTGCAAGGTGCTGATGCCGCCGGCGGTGACACCCAGCAGCAGCTGCTGGCCGTTCACCTCCACCACCACCACGCGTTCCTTGGCACCTACCGCCAGGCTGGTCACCACGCGCAAGCCCTCGCTGTTGCGGAAACCGCTGCCGGGCAGGCGCTTGAGCAACCAGCCCAGGCCGACGATCAGCGCGAGCACCAACAGCAATGCAAAGACCGCGCCAAACAGGCTGGGCGAGGACGGCGCGTGCGCGCCGACCTGGGTGGCCTTGGCCGCGACGGGCGCGGCGGCAGCCAGCAGGCCGATCACCGCAGCCTCCGGATCCGTTCGCTGGGGCTGACCACGTCGGTCAGGCGGATGCCGAAGCGGTCGTTGATCACCACCACTTCGCCATGCGCGATCAGGGTGCCGTTGACGTACACGTCCAGCGGTTCGCCGGCGCCGCGTTCCAGTTCCACCACCGAGCCCTGGTTGAGCTGCAGCAGGTTGCGGATCGGGATGCGGGCGCGGCCCACTTCCAGCGACAGCGTCACCGGCACGTCCAGGATGACGTCCAGATTGAGGTCGGTGGCGTTGTTGTCGTGCTCGGCCTGCAGGTTGTCGAACGTGGCGGGCGCGGCGTCGAGGATGTCGGAGTTCATCATTTGCTGGGGTCCTGGGATGGAACGGCACGCGGGGCTTGCACGCCGGGCGGGCGGACGGCGGTGATCTTCACGGCGTTGTTGCCGTTGGAGACCCCGAATTCGCCGGTGAACATGGGAATTTCTTCCACGCACAGCGGTACCTGTGCGGGCAGATCGATCGGCAGGATGTCGCCGACCTTCAAACCGGTGAGCTGGCGCAGGCTCATGCGCTTGCTGGCCAGCACGCTCGACAGCGTTACCTCGGCAGTGTTGAGCTGCTCGCGCAGCATCACGTTCCAGGAGTCGTCGCGGTCGTTGCGGTCGCTCTGGATGCCGGCATCGAGCAGCTCGCGGATCGGTTCCAGCATCGAATACGGCAGGGTGATGTGGATCTCGCCGCCGCCGCCTTCCAGCTCCACATGGAAGCGACACACCACCACGTACTCGCGCGGGGTGACGATGTTGGCGAAGTGCGGGTTGATCTCGGAGTTGATGTACTCGAAGTCCACCTCCATCACCGGCGCCCAGGCTTCCTTCAGATCGGCAAAGGTCTGCTTGAGCATCAGCTGGATCACGCGCATCTCGGTGGCGGTGAATTCGCGGCCTTCGATCCGGGTGTGGAAGCGGCCATCGCCACCGAAGAAGTTATCCACCACGGTGAACACCAGCGTGGGTTCGAACACGATCAGGCCGGTGCCGCGCAACGGTTTGAAGCGGATCAGGTTGAGGTTGGTCGGCACGTACAGCGAGTGCATGTACTCGTTGAACTTGACCAGATCGATGCCGCGCACCGACAGGTCGGCCGAGCGCCGGATCAGGTTGAACAGGCCGATGCGCCACAGCCGCGCAAAGCGCTCGTTGACCATCTCCAGGGTCGGCATGCGCCCACGGATGATGCGGTCCTGGCTGGACAGATCGTATTGCCGCGCCTCGCCTGGCAACGGCTCCGGCTCGGTATTGACCGCTCCGGAATCCACGCCATGCAGCAGGGCATCGATCTCGTCCTGGGAAAGCAGATCACTGACGCTCATGGGCAGGCCTTACTGGGTAACGAAACTGGTGAACAGCAATTCTTCGACGCACTTCTTGCCGGTTTCGCTGGTCATGACCTTTTGCGCTTCGGTCAGCGCGGCCTTCTGCAGCTTCTGCTTGCCGGGCAGATCGGCCACATCGGCGGCCTTGGTCTGCGACAGCAGCATCAACAGGTGCGCGCGGATGGCCGGCGCGTTTTCGGTGATGAGCTTGAGTTCTTCCGGGTCGCGGGTGACCAGCTGCACTTCGACCTGCAGGTACTGCGGGCCGTCGCCGGGGTCGGCCAGATTCACCACGATCGCCGGGTCCATCGGGAAGTACTGCGCCGGTTTGGGCACTTCGGCCACCTTGGGCGCGTCATGCTTGCCGCCTTTTTCATCGCCCTTGTGGCCGAGAAAGAACCACGCGCCGCCGCCGGCCGCGGCCAGCACGACCACGCCGATGGCGATCAGCAGAAGAGGCTTCTTGCCGCCTTTCTTCTTTTCTTCTTTCTCTTCGGTCTTTTCAGGTTTCTTGGCCGCTGCCACGTTCTGCTCCAGGGGAAGGCTCATCCCATGGATGCAATTGGCATGCCAAAACCGCGACGGTTTCCTGGCACAGCCTGCACGCGCGCGCAAAAACCCCCGCGAGCGTTGCGCTGCGCGGGGGAAAGGGTGTTCGCAACGTCAGCGCGACCTGCGTTTTTGCGTGGCGCCAGGCTGCCCCGGCGCGGCGGCTCAGGCGTAGGCGTCCAGCAATCCACGCTGGCGTAACACCACCGACGGAATTCCGACGGGCGGGCTGTCGTCCAGGGTGAGGCCGTTGCCATCGCGCCCACCGCCGTTGCGGTTGCCGGTCTGGTTCTGTTGTTGCTGGCTGACATCGGCCTGGCCCAGCTGGAAACCGTTTTGGCCGAGCATTTCGCGCAGCCGCGGCAGGCTCTGTTCCAGGGCCTGACGGGTATCGGCGTTGGCAGCGGTGAAGCTGGCGTTGACCTTGTCGCCGTCCAGATGCAGGCGCACCTCGACCGGGCCCATCTCGTTCGGGGTGACCTTGATGTGCGCGTGGCCGATCTTCTGGTCGGCCAGCCAGCTCAGGCGGGCGCCGATGGCATCGTCGAAGGTGTCGCTGCCCATCTCCGGGGTCGGGGTGGGCGAGGCGGCGAAGATCGGCGCCGGGTCCTGCAGCCGGGTGAGCGTGGGCGCGGCGGTCGGCAACACGAACGCCGGGGCATCCGGCGCGTCCGTTGCTGCGGTGTCGTCGGCCGGCTCCAATGCCTTGACCGCCATGCTCATCAACGCAGCGGCCTGCGCGTCGCCGCTCACCGCGGTGGTCGAGGTGGGCTTGGCGCCTGCGGCGGCAGCCGGCGCGAGTGCGCCCAGGGCGGGCAGGGCGCTCGTGGCGGTTGCGGCAGCCGTGGCTGTGGTGGCGTCGGTCGGCAGTGCGGTCGCGGTCGGCGTGGCGCCGGCCGCATTGGCCACACTGGTGGCCAGCGCTGCGGCAGCGGCGGCGAGCACATCGCCGCCCGGGACCGCCTGGGCCAGCAGGTTCATGCCAAAACCGCCCAGCCCCGCGGGCGGCCAGCCGGCTTCGGTGGCCGTGGCGGCCTCGGTGGGGGCGTCCTTGCTGTCCTTGCTGGCGGTTGCGCTCTTGTCGGTTGCGGTGGCGGCATTGCTGTCCTTGGCCGCCGGTTCCTTGGCGGGCTGGGCAGACTTGGCATCGCCGTCCTGGGCACGCGGGCGCTTGGTCGCATCGCTCGGCGCGTCATCGCCTTGCTCGTCGTCGGCGCCGTTGTTGTCGGGCTGGCTGGATTTGGCCGCGGGCTGCTTGGCCGGTACGCGCTCGGGCGCCTGCTGCGGGGCGTGATTGGGCGTGTTGGCCGGATTGAGCATGCGCGCAAACTGGTCCTGCGCCGGGTCCTGCTCGGACGACGGGTCGCTGTAGCTGGACTTCTTGCCGGTGCTGGCAAGCGCGCCAAGGCCGGCGGCAAACGCGGACAGGGGGTTCATACGGAGTCTCCGTGAGTATCTTCGGCCCGCGCCAGGCGCGAGCGGCGTGCGCCCAGATCGTCCATCTCGCGCTGGTCGCGACGTTCGATCACCTTGTTTTCCTGGGCGCGGTAGCTGGCGGCCAGTTGCTCCAGCACCTGCTTTTCGCGGCTGGCCAGCAGCAGTCGGGTGCGCTCGGATTCGACCTTGGCGATATTGCTTTCCACGGTCTGGGCCTGTTGCAGCACGGCGCTGTCGAGCCGGTCCAGGAAGGCGCGGCGGTTGCTCAGCGCCACCGCACTGGTGCCGGCCATCTGGCTGTTGGCGTATTCCTCGGCGTAGCGGCGCAGTTCTTCCAGGCGCGACTGATGGGTCTCCAGGGTGCGCTGACGCTCGGCCAGATCGCGGGCGACCTTGTCTTCCTGTTCCTGTGCCCGCCGCAGCAGGGGATCGATTCGCTTGGACTGCATCATGGATTAATTCTCGGGTTCCACCAGCTGCTGCAGCGCGGACAGGCTGTCGCTCAGCAGCGATGCCTTGTGGACGTCCTGGCCAAGGAATTCGACGATCTCCGGCCAGCGCGCCAATGCTTCGTCGGTGGCCGGGTCGCTGCCGCGCTGGTAGGCGCCGATGGCGATCAGGTCGCGGTTGGCGGTGTAGGCAGAGAGCAGCCGCTTGAGCTTGCGGATACGCAGGCGCCAGGGTTCGTCGGCGATGTCCTGCACCACGCGGCTGACCGACGATTCCAGGTCGATGGCCGGGTACAGGCCGCTGTCGGCAACCCGACGCGACAACAGAATATGGCCGTCCAGAATGGCGCGGGCGGCGTCGGCGATCGGGTCCTGCGGGTCGTCGCCTTCGGTCAGCACGGTGTAGAACGCGGTAATCGAGCCGCGGCCCTTGGCGCCGTTGCCGGCACGTTCCACCAGCGCCGGCAATTTGGCGAACACCGACGGCGGGTAGCCGCGGGTGGTGGGCGGCTCGCCGACCGACAGGCCGATCTCGCGCTGCGCCTGGGCGAAGCGGGTCAGCGAATCCATCAGCAACAACACGTTCAAGCCCTGGTCGCGGAACCATTCGGCAATGGCAGTGGCGCGGTAGGCGCCATGCAGGCGCGCCAGCGGCGGGCGGTCGGCCGGGGCGGCCACGACCACGGCGCGGCGCAGGCCTTCTTCGCCCAGGGTGGTTTCGACGAAATCGCGCACTTCGCGGCCACGTTCGCCGATCAGGCCGACCACGATGACGTCGGCCGAGGTGAAGCGGGTCATCATGCCCAGCAGCGTCGATTTACCGACACCGGAGCCGGCGAACAGGCCCACGCGCTGACCACGGCCGATCGGTAGCATGGCGTTGATGGCGCGCACGCCCACATCCAGCGAGGTGGTGATGGGCTCGCGCGCCAGCGGGTTGATCGACATGCCGGCCATGCTGACGCTGCCTTCGCCGCGGATCGGGCCTTTGCCGTCCAGCGGGGTGCCATCGCTGTCGATGACGCGGCCGAGCAGGCCTTCGCCCACTTCCACGCCGCCGCGGCGCCGCGAAGGCACCACGCGGGCGTTGGGCAGCAGGCCGTGCAGTTCGGCGCTGGGCATCAGATAGGTACGTTCGCCGGCAAAGCCGACCACTTCGGCATCCACCCAGCCGCCATCGACTTCGACCTTGCAGGTGGCGCCCATCGGCGCTTCGCAGCCGGTGGCTTCCAGGGTCAGGCCGACGGCGCGGCGCAGGATGCCTTCGCGGATCAACGTGCGGCCGGCGGTTGGTTCCAGGCCGAGGGTGCCCAGGCGGGTGGCCAGGCGCAGATTGCGTGCATCCAGCCAATCGGCCGGGGTGGCGCCGAACAGGGCGCTCACAGGCCCGCTCCGGATTTGCGCATGACTGTCTCCAGCGCGGCCCGCAGGCGCGCTTCCAGGGTGCCGTCCACGCGTACGCTTTCGGCGTGCACGCGCAGGTCGCCGCGGCTCAGGCTCATGTCCGGGGCCACGCGGGTGGTGCTGCTGGGCGCCAGATGCGGCAGCAGCGCGGTGATGTCGTCCGGGTGCAGGCGCACTTCGACCTCGCGGCCGGCGCCGCCGACCGCATCCACGGCCTCGCCGACCAGGTCGGCCAGCAGTTGCGGTTCGACCTGGTAGGCACGCCCGACCAGCTGGCCGGCGATGCGCACGGCCAGCTCGCCGAGCGCGCCGACCACTTCGTTTTCCAGCCGCGCCAGCGGGCGGGTGAAGTTGTCCAGGATGCCGTCGATCTGCGCGGTCAAACGGCGCACCTCGGACTGGCCCTGGGCAAAGCCTTCGGCATGGCCGCGGGCAAAGCCTTCCTGCTGGGCGGCGTCTTCGATGGCCTGGATTTCTTCCAGGGTCGGCGGGCGCAGCACCGGCTCGTACACGGCCGGTTCGTCGAACTCCGGTTCCGGCGCGGCCAGGGCCATGTGCAGGTCGGGGGCCAGCCAGCGGGTGACCACGTCGTTCATACCATGGCCTCTGCACCGGCGCCGCCGAGGCTGATGGCGCCTTCGTCAGCCAGGCGGCGGACGATGGTGAGGATTTCCTTCTGCGCCGCTTCCACGTCGGCCAGGCGCACCGGGCCACGCGCTTCCATGTCTTCGATCAGGATCTCGGCAGCGCGCTGGGACATGTTGCGGGTGATCTTTTCGCGCACCTTGGTGTCGGCGCCGCGCAGGGCCAGGCCCAGGCGCTCGCCGGAGACTTCGCGCAGCAGCGTCTGCAGGCCGCGGTCGTCCAGATCCACCAGGTTGTCGAACACGAACATCAGGTCCTGGATCTTGCTGGCCAGGTCGGCGTCGATCTTGCCGATCTCGCCCAGCACGCCTTGCTCCGGGCCGGTGTCCAGGAAGTTGAGGATGTTGGCGGCCACCTTGATGCCGCCCACATTCGACGACTTCAGGTTCTGGTTGCCGGCAAATTGGCGCTCCATGATGTCGTTGAGCTCGCTCAGCGCATTCGGCGGGATGCCGTCCAGGGTGGCAATGCGCAGCAGCACGTCGGCGCGGGTGCGCTCGGGCAGCAGCTTCAGCGCCTCTGCGGCCTGGTCGCTATCCAGATGCGCCATCACGATGGCGATGATCTGCGGGTGTTCGTTGCGCACCAGGTCGGCGACCGCGCGCGGGTCCATCCATTTCAGGGTATCCAGGCCGGTGGTGTTGCGGCCCAGCAGGATGCGGTCGATCAGGCCGCCGGCCTTGTCGGCGCCCAGCGCCTGGATCAGCACGTTGCGGATGTAGTCGTCGGCACCCACGCCCAGCGAGGTCTTGCCGGCCAGTTCGCCGTTGAAGTCGTCCATCACCTTCTCGACCTGATCGCGCGAGATGCCGGTCATGGTGGCCATGGCGATGCCGATCTTCTGCACCTCCTTGGGGTCCATATGCTTGAGCACTTCGGCAGCGTCGCTTTCACCCAGCGACAGCAACAGCACGGCGGCGCGCTGCACTCCGGTCATCGGTTGTGTATCAGGCTTCACTGGCGACCCATCCCTTCACGACTTGTGCGACACGTTTTGAATCGGCTTTGACTGCTTCGCGCGCGACACGCATGCGCTCTTCGTAGGCGTCCGGCAGGGCGATCGGGATCTTCTTTTCCTGACCGATCTGCGCGGTGTCTTCTTCCAGGCCGGGCATCAGGTCGTCGTCTTCGTTGACCATCCGCACGTCGGCGTTCTGCGGAGTGCCATCGTTGCCGCCCTTGCGGTGTTTTTCCTTGACCGCGGTCACGCCGGTGAGTTGACGCAGGGTGGGGCGCACCACGCCGAACAGCAGCGCCAGCACCACCACCGCACCGACCAGCAGGCGCAGACCGTTCTGCACGCGCGGGTCTTCCCACCACTTGGGGCCTTCCTCGCCCGCAACCGCTTCCCGCACAAATGGGGCATTCATCACCGACACCGTGTCGCCACGTGCCGCGTCGAACCCCACTGCCTGCTTGACCAGGCCCTCGATGCGGGTGAGCTCGGCGGCAGTGAGCGGTTGCTCGACCATCTTGCCCTTGGCACCGGGGCGCGGGACGTTGTCCAGCAGCACCGCCACCGACACCCGCTTGATGCGGCCGGCCGGCTGACGGGTGTGTTGCAAGGTTCGGTCCAATTCGTAATTGCGGGTGGCGCTCTTGGAACTTTCGGTCGGCGCGGACGGGGCGGCGGCCTGGCCGTTGGCGGCGGCCGGGGTGCCCGGCGCACCGGCGACCGCCGGAGCCGGCGGCTGGCCGGGGCTGTTGCTGGTGGCGCCCGGAGGACCCTGCGGGCCGGTGGCGCTGGTGCTGCTGTCGCTGACCTGCTCGCTGCGCAGCTTGGCCGGCTCGCCGTTATAGAGTTCGCGAGCTTCTTCGACCACCGAGAAGTCCATATCCACGCTGACTTCCGGGTTGACCCGGCCCGGCCCTGTCATCGGTTCCAGCAATTCGCGGATGCGCTGGTTATAGGAGCTTTCCTGGCGACGCACCTGTTCGAACTGCGCGGCGTGCTGGGCGGCGTCGCTGTTGGGGTCGGCGATGGAGAGCATGCGGCCGCTCTGGTCGACCACGGTCACCCGCTCGGGCGTCATGTCCGGGATGCTGGACGCCACCAGATTGACGATGGCATCCACCTGGTTGCGCTCCAGGCCCTGGCCGCCGCGCAGCTCCAGCACCACCGAGGCGCTGGCGACGTCACGCTGACGGGTGAAGGCGCTGGGCTTGGGAATGGCCAGATGCACCCGCGCCTCGCGCACCGGGCGCAGGGTGCTGATGGTGCGCGAGAGTTCGGTTTCCAGCGCGTGCTGGTAGCGGGCGTTTTCCACGAACTGGCTGACGCCGAAGCCCGGGTCCTTTTCCATCAGCTCGAAACCGCCGCCGGTCTCTTTGCCGGTCAGGCCGGAGCCGGCCAGCTTCAGGCGCGCGTCGTACAGACGGTCCTGCGGCACCGAGATGGCGCCGGTGCCCTGGTCGATCTTGAACGGGATCTGCGCGGTGCGCAGCAGGTCGGCCGCCTCGGCGTTGCCCTTTTCGTCCAGGCCGGTGTACAGCGATTGATAGCCCGGTTTCTGCGACCAGAAGAACACCGCCAGGCCGGCACCCACCGCCAGGGCGATCATCGCCATCATGGTCAGCTTGCGGGTGATCTGCAGGCTGCGGACACGGTCGAACCACTGGCCCGCCTTTTCGGCGTTCTGGTTCATGTTTTCTTTGGTGATCGCGAGAGCCATGTGTCGTCAACCTTTACAGCGGCATGTTCATGACGTCCTGATAAGCCTGGACGAGACGGTTGCGGACTTCCACGGTGGCGCGGAAGGCCACCTGGGATTGCTGGGAGGCGACCATGACCCGTGCCAGATCGGCACTGGGGTCGCCCATTTCGAATGCTTTGGCCAGCGCGCCGGATTTCTGCTGGGCCTCGTTGACGCCGCCGATGGCGCCGCGCAAGGTCTCGCTGAAGCTGGGCGCCTGGGTTGCCGGCGTTCCCTGTGCGCCAGCCAGTCCCTGGATCTGATTGCCGCGCGCCGCATCGCCCACCGCACCCATCTGGCCTTGGCCCATCTGAGTCTGGTAGCTGCGGATCTGCGAAAGAATCGAGGTAACGGAGTCGCTCATGGGTGCGGTCAGCCAGGGAGGCATCCACACCAATGCAAGCGGCGTGCCGAAATCGCGCCGGGATTCCGGCACGGGGGTATTCCTGTCGCGCCTGTCGGCGGGAACGTTGCAGCGATATCGCCCCATCCGCCCTTCGGGCACCTTCCCCCGCAAGCGAGGGAAGGGAGTCGGTGGGCGACAAGGTGCAGTACAACCGACCAGTTGCGCGCAGCCAACCAGTCGCGTGCAGCCAGGCTTTCCCTTCTCCCGCTGGCGGGAGAAGGTGGCGCGCAGCGCCGGATGAGGGCACCACCGTCAATTCACACACAGCCACGCATCCGTTCTACCGCAAGCGGGAGAACGCTGAAGCAGCGTCCCCGCGCTAATCCGGCAACCACGCCTCCCGCCAACGCTCCAGATTGCTGCCGCTCAACATCCAGTCGCGCCGCACCACCTCACGCAAGGCCGCACCCTTGGCGCGCGCCGCGTCCGGGTCGGCCAAGTGCTCGCGGATGGCGCCGATCCAGTCGCGGTAGCGGTTTTTCACCAGCGTCACCGGCAGGTTGCCTTGGTAGCAACGCACGTCGCTGGCGATCACCGGATAACCGCAGGCGCCATATTCCAAGAGTCGCAGATTGCTTTTGCACGCGTTGAACAGGTTTTGCTCCACCGGTGCCAGCGCCAGATCCAGATCCAGCGCGGCCAGCGCGGCCGGGTAGTGATCGATCGGCACGCCCGGCTGGAACTGGTGCACGTGCTGGCGCAGCGCGTACGGGTACATTCCCATGAACACCCATTCGACCTCGTCGGCCAGTTCGCGCACCACGTCTGCGATCAGTTCCAGGTCGCCCGTATGACTGGCGCCGCCGGCCCAACCGATCCGCGGCTTGCCGCCGTGGCGGACGTTGCGTTCCGGCAACGCCGCCCACCAATGCGGCGGCAGGCGGTTTTCGGCTACGCGGATATCGCTGTGCAGCCCGGCAAACGCTTCGGCCAGTGCAGGCGTGGACACCACAAACCGGTCCACCAGGCCCAGCCCGCGCCTCACGGTCTTGAGAATGTCCTTGGGCATCTGCGCGCGATGGGTATTTTTCAGCGGCAGGTTGGGCAGGTAGTCGTCCAGCTCGTAGACCTTGAACGCACGCGACAACGCCTTCATGCGCCGCATCGCCTCCAGCCGCGCTTCGCCGACCTGACGTTGCAGGATGACTACGTCAGGATCCTGACGCGCCAGCTCGCTGATCTCCAGATAGCCGTTGAACAACACGCCCTCGGCCAGCCCGGCCTCGCGCAGGGCGCGCAGCGGTTGGATCACCCGGTAGTGTCCGCAGCCTTCGATATCGGCCGGTAGTGCGATCACGCTCGGTAGCGGCCGCCACGACTGCAACGGCCGCCAGCTGGCGCGCGGGTCGGCCAGCGCAAAGCCGGCGCCGGGGTCCAGCGAAAACCCCGGGTTGTAGGCGGGGTCGTTGGCCATCACCGGCAGCCAGCGCGCGTACATCGCCTCTTCGTCCAGCGCAGTGGTAGGCATCTGCTCCGGTGGGTCGATCAACAGCTGCGCGCGCGCGGCAAACACATTCAAGTACCCGGCCTGGTGCAGGCGCAGGCACAGGTCGACATCGCTCCACTGCGCCAGTGCCGGCTCCAGCGCAAAGCCGCCTGCGTCGATAAATAGCTGGCGCGGCAGCATCAGGCACTCGCCGCTCAAGGCGGTGTAGTTCTGATCCAGCTGCAGGCGCTGCAGATAGCCGGATTCGTCGAACGCACTGCCTTCGAACGCGCGCGCCACCGGTGCCCCCAAGCCCAGCAGCAGGCCGGCGTGATGCACGGTGCCGTCGCCGCGCAGCAACTTGCCCGCCACCGCGCCCACTTCCGGGCGGAGTGCGTGGTTGAGCAGTTGCTGCAGCCAATCGGCCTTCATCACCGCAGCGCCGGCCGACAGCCACAGCAGCACGTCCCCACGAGCATGCTCGGCGGCCGCGTTGCAGACCGCTTCACGCGCAGGCTCCGCGGCAAAGCGCAGCACGCGGATCTGCTGCATGCCCAGCGCTTCGATGCCGGCCAGCCAATCGCGCAGATCCGGGGAGCTGCTGGCGCGATCCAGCAGCAGCACTTCGTAATGCGGGTAGGTCGTGTTGGCCAGGATGCTTTCCAGGCAGCGCTGCACCTGCGGCAAACGGCCATCGACCAGCACCAGGATGCTGACCAGCGGCTGCTGGGTATGTTGGTAATCCACCGCATGCCGACCAGGGCCGGCACTGTGCACGCGCGCGTCCGCATACCCGCGCGCGGCCAGATGGCGGGCAATGGCATGTTGCTCGTCCGCATCGGTGTGCCGGGTCTGGGCCGCGGCAACCAACAAGGGTTCGGCGATGTGCTGCACGCAGGCCAGGCCGTAACGCTCGACCAGACCAAGCTGATAGCCGAGTTCGAAGGCCTGCCCAAGGTCTGCCGGAAAACCGCCGTCGGCCACCAGACTGCTGCGGCGGAACAGCCAGTGCCGCGACAGCGTGGACGGCGCGCTCAACAGCGCATCCAGATACAGCGCCGGCCGCAACGCCAGCCCAAGCTGCGCGGTGTCCAGCGCGACCACTTCGTCCGCATAGACCGCCTGACACTGCTCGGGCAGCCCGATCATGCCCAGCGCCAACATCGTCAGGCCGCTGGTCGTAAAGACACTACCGGCATCCACCAGCACCACCCAATCGACCTCCTGTTGCCTTGCAATGGCCTGGTTGAGTGCGGCCACCAGACCCGCGTCGTCAATCAGTACCGCACGCTCGCCGTGCTCGGCCAGCTGGTGCGGTGCGCTGCCGACCAACCAGGTCTGCTGATTTCGATAGCAGGCCACCGCATCGATACTGGCCTGGGTTGCGGCCACTGCGGCGGCATCGCCATCGCGGTCGATCAGCATCACCGCAATGCGTGGCCCGCCGGCATGCGCCAGCAGGCGGGCATCGATCAACGCGCGCTGCACATCGCTGGGATGGCGCACGCCCAGCCAGGTGGCCGGCGACACCCGCTCGGCCATGCCGGCGCTTTGCATCAACGCATTGACCAGGTCCACCGACTTGAACACCCGCGCCTTGTGTGGGCTGAGCGGCGCAACCCGCACCTGCCGGTTGTCGCTGGTCTCGCGCCGCCAACCCAGCTGGCGGATGCCCTGGCGCAGATCCTCGTGGCCCTGGTCGCCGATGCCGGGCTGATTACGACCTGCCTGGCTGAACTGCGCATTGGACACCCGAAAGTGCGTGAGCGGCCTGGACAGCAGCGCCAGGTTGCCGTGGCGCAGCAGCTTGACGTAGATCGCCAGGTCGCCGACCCAATGGATCGGCTTACCGTTCAACGACATCAAGTCAGTGCCCATAGCCAGCAGATCGGCGCGCCGACACAGCACGCAACTCGGCTCGCCGATGAAGTTGATGGTGTGGTCTGCCAGGAACGACACCAGCTCCGGTCCGTCGATCAACGCATCGTCGGCAAACGGAAAGCAGGTGGCCAGGATGTCCGGCAACGGCGCACCGTCGTCGTCGATGCGCAACCGACGCGACGATGCCATCGCCGTGCCTGGATTGCGCTCGATCGCCGCCACCAGCTGCTCAATACAGTCCGGCTCCAGCACATCGTCGTCGTGCAGGAATTTGACGTACTCGCCCTGTGCCAGCGCGATGCCCTCGAGAGTGCTGCCGAGTTCGCCTAGCCGCGACGGATTGCGGTGATAGCGGATCGGGAAGGGTGCGTCTGCCAGCCTGGGTTCCAGCAACGCCGCAATCGCGCCATCTCCGTTGTCGTCGCAGATCACCAGCTCCAACGCCGTGTAGGTCTGCGCCAGCACGCTATCCAGCGCCTGCGTGAAGTACGCAGGTTTGTAGGTCGGCATGACGATGCTGACGAGGGTGGTGGAGGTCATGCAGGGCGGACCGTGTTCGAGGATTGGATAACTAGGACTCGTAACATTTCGTCGGGGAGATTCGAAAACAGGGAGTCCAACGCGGCCGGCGTTCGGCAATAGGTGGCGGCCCACAGGGCATCTGGGTCCAGGCGCTTTTCTTTCAGTTCAGCAGCGCTGCGATCAGGTTGCCCGGATCGGTGTCTGGCTGACGTAGCAAGAGCCGGTGCGGGCGCGAATCAAGCGCGTGGCGAAGGGTATCCAGGTCCAGGATCGAACGTCGCATGAAAAACACCGAAGGGACGACGGCGCGCTCGGGGTGAAGAGAAGCGATCGCGTCGGCGGAACCGGACAAATAAACGGCGTCGGTCATCGCCTCGGCGACAGGCAGGCAGCCTAGGCTGCGCCGGTAGAATTCCAGCTGTGGCCCCAGCGCTTCGGCAGCAGCGGTCGACAACTCCACGTCCAATTCGGCGTCGGGCTCCTGGATTCGCCAACTCAGCAGCGCCTCCAGAAAGGGCAGTGGCGTGTCCAGCACATGTACGCGCTTGAGCGCACCATACGCGTACAGATCGCAGAGCAAGAAGCGCAGCTCGTCGTCCGGCGTCCGGTCGTCGTCGAAGGCAAGCATCTGGTCCCAATCGCAGCTCCTGGCGATCGCGTCCAACTGGATGGCGACTTGGTGCGAGCGCAGATCGGCGAAGCCGTTGCCGATGAGATGCGGTACGGGACAATCGCGCAGCCTGCGCAGGTCCGACGACGTGACGCCGGCGAGGGGAAAGCGCAACCGGTCCCCATGGTCCTGGTCCACTAGGTCTCTGATGAACTCGGCAACCCCCTGCGTTCGGATTCCCAGCGTGGCAAAGAAGTCCCGCAGATCGGCACCCAGCCGCACATCCGCCAGACCGGGGCGGTGGCACTCAAGGACAATGTCGTCCATGCGCACCACGCTGCGGGCGGCATCAAAGTCCAGCACCCTAATGCCGTCGAGGTCGTCCGGTATCTGGCGCGGGTAGATGATGCCGGACAGTTGCATCGCATTCAGTCGCAGAAATCGTTTGAAGAAGTTGAGCGCTGGGCTCTGCAGAGCCCAGCCGGCGGCGTAGATGCGCATGTCAGTGCTTCCGGAATTCGAAGAACATGGTGTCGCCGACTTCGACATCCCGTGGCTGGTCATTACCCATCTGGTGCGGATAGAACACTGCGGTCTTGCCATCCTTGAATCCGCAACATACGGTCGAGAATGCAGCGACTTCCTCCAGCCCATTCTCGCGAGCGAGCGCACGCACCTCCGCAGGAACGAAGTGGCGGTAGTGCCACTTGTAGCCCGTGTAGGGCATGACGTTTTCGTTGGGACAGGAAATGAAAAGCTGCCCGTCGCGCTTCAATGATTTCGTCAACACCCAGAAAAATGCTTCGTGATTCTTCACGTGTTCCATCGACTCCATACTCATGACGAAATCGAAACATCCATCGGGCAGATCGAAGGGGAACAACTTGGCCGCCCAGATGATGTTCGGCGCGTGGATCTTGCTCCCGGCGAAGGCGATGCTTTCTTCCGATCCGTCGATCGCGAGGATTGATGCCTGGGTTTGGCGCGCCACCAGCGCGGCGCCATAGCCGGAGCCGCAGAAGACGTCTGCGCCGAATAGCTGTCGGTCGCCACCGGCGAGGCGAGAAGCCGCGTAACGGTATCGCCACAAGTGGTCTCCGCCGACAAGGTTCGGGTCGAGGGTGTGGTATCGCTCGCCGCTTTTCAGCGCGTAGTCTTTCATCTTGCCGCCTCCAATGGATTACTGGCCATATACATGGATCGGTGCGTCGTAGCGCGGGTCGAACACGGTCCGGGCCGGGATATCGTGGGCATAGGCTTGCGGCCACCCCAGTTCGCAGCCGCGGCCGACTTTGATGCCGCGCTGGAGCACCGTGCCGGCACGGATAGTGCAATGGCTTTCCACCTCTACATGCGCGCATACCTGTACCCCGCCTTCTATCCAGCACGAGGGTTTGATACGAGTCCCGTGTCCTATCTGCACGCCTGCAAGGACCACGCTGTTGTAGCCGATCTGGCAGCCGTGTCCGATGACCGCATAGGGGCCGATGAAGGCGTTGGCAGCAATCGATGCGTTGCGCGCAACCAGTGCGGTCGGGTGCACGAACGGCTCCAGCCGCAGCCCGCGTTCCATCGCCGCGCGCATCAGCTCCATGCGTCTGAAGTTGCCGAAGCGCTCATCGAACGCCACGAACGCACCACGGTTGTCGCCATCGATGCGCTGAAGAGGTTCGATGTCGAACGTATGGTCCTCGCGCATGGGGATCTCCAGCCGCTGTAACGACTCGTCCGGCAGCGCCTGCTGCCAGGTGTCAACCACCACGTCCAGGAACGGGCCGGCGCCCACGATCCACCTAGATGCCATGATCGCTCTCCATTAACGTTGCGTACCAGCGTTCGACCAGCCGGTTGGTCGACTCGTAGGCGCCCTGGTATGGCACTGGCGCGTCGGCGTGCAGTGCAGCTTGCACCTGCTCCAAGATTTCCACGTCTTCGCCAACTACCAATTTGCTGCCGTGCATTTGCGCCAGCAGCACCTGGTGCGAGCCCGCATAGGGCTGAGTCTTGCGCGCCGTGAACCAGTAGATCTCCAGGTCGGTGCGGTCCGGCGCCACCGGGGTATGGTTCTCCAGCGTGAATGAGCGGCCGCCGTTGGCGCTGGCAATGTGCATGTTCGGGAACGCCAGCCAGTTGTAGTAGACGTCTTGATCGCCCCAACGCTGCACCTTGTCGTGCCAGCCGACGTGCTTGAGCTCGGGGAGCGGGGCGTCAGCGCCGCCACTACTGAACCGCGCCATCTCGCGGCGGAGGCCGGCTTGGCTGGTGTCGGCCAGCGGCTGCGAAGAGTCCTCCAGCAGCGCACGATCGATGCGCGGAATGAACTTGACCGTGCGCGCCAGGCTTTTTGGGTGAACGAATCGCGGATGGTTTGCATCGCGCAGGTTTTCGTAGGCCAGCTTCCAGTTATATCGGCCTTGCCAGGTGGTCACCATGACCTCGCTGTCGTAGATACTGGAACTGCTTTCTAGCGAGCGCAGAAATTCCGGCGTGAACTGCGCCTCTAGTGGCATTGGCGTGTCGTCGAGGTTGACGAACAGCAGATTGCCCACCTCGCGCAAAGCGAACTCGCGCAGCTTCAGACCATGACGTTCCTCATTGCCGAAGCCATAGAGGGCATCGCATTCGGGAATGTTCTCGACCCGACCGTCGGCGTCGTACTTCCATGCATGGTAAGGGCAGACCAGCGGACGCTTTCCCACCGCAGTGGTCTGCAGCAGCGCGCTGCGGTGCAGGCAGACGTTCTCGAACGCGCGAAGCCGGCCATGGAAGTTCTGGATCAACACCGGAATGCCGGCGAGCTTGCGTGTGATGAAACAGTTGTTATCAGGCAGCAGCATCTTAAGGCCGGCAAAGAGCCAGACCTTGCGGAAGATCTTGCGCTGTTCACGCTCGAAGATCTCCGTCGACAGGTAGTAGCTGGGGTGCATTCGCGATCGCATCGGCGGGCTTCCTCAGGAATCCTTGTGGTAAATGACTCGGGCAGGGTTGCCGAATACGCTGGCGCCTGTCGGCACGTCCTTCACCACGACCGCACCGGCGCCGACGACGGCGCTGTCGCCGATATGGATGCCGGGCAGGATGGTGG
This sequence comes from Xanthomonas sp. NCPPB 4467, assembly GCF_041475665.2. Classification (NCBI taxonomy): domain Bacteria; kingdom Pseudomonadati; phylum Pseudomonadota; class Gammaproteobacteria; order Lysobacterales; family Lysobacteraceae; genus Xanthomonas; species Xanthomonas sp. NCPPB 4467. The sequence goes on from NZ_CM191260.1 coordinate 2,614,359, forward strand.
CATGTGGGTGCACGATGGCGTGCTTACCGATTCGCGCGCCGCCGCCGACGAAGGTCATCGCCCCGATCTGCGCGTAATCACCGACATGGACGTCGTGCCCGAGCATGGTATTGGCATGCACGTTGGCGAAGTCGCCCAGCCACACGTCGGGGCTGAGCTGTACGCGATGGCTCAGGAAGCAGCCCTGGCCGATGTGCACGCGGGGGCTCAGGAAGGCGCCGGTAATGATCGGAATGAATTGCGAGCCTTGCGCAAGCAACGGCTGCGCGTAGCGCTGGCGCGCATGCGGATCGCCGATCGCGCAGACGAAGCGTTCTTCGTCTCGCGGCTGATATGCGAGCGGGCTGCCGACAATGGTCAGGTCACAGTTCAGACCATCAAGTATCTGCGGCCGCGTGTCGAGAAAGCCGACCAGACGCCACTGCGTTCCGCAGGCCGGATCGCCCTGCATCTGCGCCAGGACCTCGCGACCCCATCCGCCGGCGCCAACAATCAAAACTGGATGAGTCATAGGATCGCGCCACCGTCCATAACCAGGCTGGTTCCAGTGACCCAGCGACTGGCGTCCGCTAGCAGGTAGACGGCTGCGTTGGCCACGTCTTGCGGCTCCCCTAGGCCCAGCGGATGCCGCGCCTTCTGCGCCTCAAGCTGGTCGGCGCCCCACATCGGCGTGGCCACGGCCGACGGGGAAATGCCGTTGACCCGGATTCTGCGCTTGGCCTGTTCCAGAGCCAGACACTTGATGATGCCGATAAGGCCAGCCTTCATCGCCGAATACGGCCCCACGCCGCGCGTGCCTAGGTGCGCGGCAGTGGACAGCATAAACACGATCGAGCCCTGCGGGGCGATGGCATTTGCTTGCAGCAGGCGCTGCGTCAGCATCACCGGAGCGAGAAAGTTGACCGTGTACATCTCGGTCATCGCCGCCTCGGTCAGTTGCCGGATCGGACAGTGCTTCTGCATGCCAGCGCAGTGCACCACGCCATGTACCGTCGCGCCGGCCGCAACTGCCAGTGTCTCGCGATCGGCGGCGCTGGTCAGGTCGCCGAGCACGCCAACGTGGCCCGTTCCCTGCAACTGCGCGTGGGTGTGTGCGAGGCGGTCTTTGTCGCGGCCAGCGAGAACGATACGGGCGCCTCGCTGTGCGCAGGCGATAGCGATCTGCCGACCCAGTCCCGACGACGCTCCCGTCACCAGGATTGTCTTGCCCTCGAGCGAAAACGCGTTGCGTGCGGACGTGTTCATGCGTAGATATCCATCGGCACGGTGAGGCCGCCGTCCACGACGAAATAGTTACGCGTAATCCAGCGGCTCGCATCGGCCAGCAGGAACGTGGTGGCGTAGGCGACGTCCTCCGGCTCGCCCATGCCAAGTGGTGTTAGTTCGAACAGCCCTTCCATGTTGCCGCCGCTACCCTGCAAGCCATCTAGCAGCGGCGTGCGCACGTAACCCGGGGCGATACAGTTGGCGCGAATGCCGCTTTTGGCAACTTCCTGCGCCAGCGATCTCACCATGCCGAGCAGGGCGCTCTTGCTGGCTGCGTAGGCGCTGCTCGCCATCGGCCCGATGTGCGAAGCGACCGAAGCGACGAACACCAGCGAGCCGTTCGCAGCGATTCGCTTCTTCGCCAGCAGGCCACGAGTCAGCAGCATCGGTGCGAATGTGTTGCTGGAAAAAATGTCGTCCAAATGCGTCCGATTGACCAGGCGCAGCGGAACTAGCCGGGAAATCCCGGCCGCGTGTGCAAGCCCGTCCAATACGCCGACGTCGGCGACCAAGCGATCGATGTCCTCCTGCCGGTCAAGGTCTGCCGCAATTGCCACGTGCCCGTCACCCGGCAACACCTCCAGGGTGGACGTTAGTCGCGCAAGGTCGCGTCCGCTGATCGCCAAATGGGCACCCAGTTCGGCGCAGGAAATAGCGATCTGGCGGCCGATACCCGAGGAGGCACCGGTGACGAGGATGCGTTTGCCGGCGAGCGAGAACGGGTCTGGGGCAATACTCACGATTCAATCACATCCGGAAAAACGGCTCCTTCGATGTCGAGCAGGCAAGTGCCCCACGACAGCCCGATGCCGAAGCCGCACAGCAGCACGCGCTTGGGGCCAGCTTCGAGTTCCTTGTTAATGCGCGCGCTCATGGTAACTGGTAGCGAAGCGCCGCTGGAGTTGCCGAAATCACGCAACGTGGAGGGCACCTTTTCCACCGGAAGGCCGAGCTTCTTGCGAATGGTCTCGTTGATCATCCGGTTGGCTTGATGGAACACAAAGTAATCGATCTCATCCTTGGAAACGCCGGTGTAGTCGAGCAGCTTCTGCACCGCCGGTGGAATACGTTGAGTGGAGAAGCTCAACACCGCCACGCCATCCAGGATCAGGTCGGTTGCGCGGCGCCAGGGGCCATCGGGTTCTTCGCGGAACGGAATCAGGTGCTGCATGGCAACCGGTTCGCGTTGACCACCCACCGGCAGGATGATGGCCTTGTAGCCGCTGCCATCGCTGTTGAGGTCGAAATACATCGGCGGCGCGTCGGCACTGAACTCCAGCGCGGTGGCGGTGCCGGAGTCGGAGAAGATTGGGTCTTCCAGATTGGCGCTGCGGTCGCCGACCAGCAGCAAACCCTTCTTGACGCCGCCGGCGGCGATCATCGAGCCGAGCAGGTTGATGCCGAACGGGTAGGCCGAGCAGCCCAGGTTGACGTCGAAGGCGACCGTGGCGTGCGAGAGCCCCAGCCGGTCCTGCAGGATGATTGCGGTGGCCGGAATTGGATAATCCGGCGATTGCGTCACCACAATCAGTGCGTCGATCTCTTCGCGCTTCCACTGCAGCTTGTCCAGCAGCACTTCCGTCGCATCGAAGGCCAGGTCCGAAAAGCACTGCCACTCCGAGGCCATGCGGCGCGTCTCGATGCCGATGTTGCGCACCAGGCGCTCGCGCTCGGAACGGATCTGCGGCCGGCAGTCGGTGAGGTTGGACACGACCCGCTTCGGCACGCAGGTCGCCATGCCGGCAAAGCGGACGTTGTGCAGCGTGGAGGTCGGCATGTTACGCCTCGGTCAGTGTGTAGAGATCGCCCACGGTGACGGCGGTGGTGAGATGTTCGCCGGTGATGGTCTTGCCGTACTCCATGTCGAACATGACGATCACACCCAGCGCGGCCAGCGAATCCCACTCCGGCAATTCCAGCAGCACGGTGTCCAGCGTGACCTCCACCGGTTCCTGGAAGTCGGTGGCGGAGAGGAAGTTCTCGATAAATGTTGCCTGGGTCATGCGATCTCGCCTGGTTGCCGGTTGAAGAGATGGGAGTCTGAAATGCAGGTGCAGCGTGTTGCGATCATGTTGCCTGTGCGCCGGCGATCAGGTCGGCGATGGTGTCGACCTGATCGCTGTGCAGGCCGGGAAAGATCGGCAGGCACAGCACCTGTGCGGCCACCGAGCGCGCCACCGGCAACCACGCCGGCGCCGACGAGGGCAGGGCGCGATACATCGGGAAGTCGCTGATCAACGGATAGAAGTAACGCCGTACCAGGATGCCGTGTTCGCGCATCAACTGATACAACGCATCGCGCGACAGCGGGTAGTCGTCCTGCACCAGGATTGGAAAATACGCGTGATTGGCGCTGGAATGCTGCGGCGATGCCACGCAGCGGATGCCGCGCACTGCGCTCAGCCGCTGCCGATACTGCGCGTCGATCGCGCCGCGTTGCGCAATGGCCTCGTCGATGTGCTTGAGCTGCAACAGACCGAACGCGGCGCTGATCTCATTCATCTTTCCGTTGATGCCGGGTGCGACCACCGTGGTTTCGTCGACGAAGCCGAAGTTCTTCAGATGCCCGATGCGTTGATAAGTTCTCTCATCAGGGCACACGATGGCGCCGCCTTCGAAAGTGTTGAACACCTTGGTGGCATGAAAGCTCAACACGCTCAGGTCGCCGTGGCGCAGGATCGAGCCGCCGGCATCGCGCACGCCGAACGCATGCGCCGCGTCGTAGATCACCTTGAGGTTGTAGATGTCGGCGATGCGCGTGATCGCAGTGGTGTCGCACGCGGTGCCATAGCAGTGCACCGGCATGATCGCGGTGGTCTGCGGGGTAATGGCCGCCTCGATCTTGGACGGGTCCATGTTGAGCGTCACCGGGTCGATATCCACGAACACCGGAGTGATGCTCTTCCACAGCAACGAGTGCGCCGTGGCCACGAAGGAGTAGGGCGTGGTGATGACTTCGCCGGTGATGCGCAGCGCCTGCAAGGCGGTGATTAATGCCGTGGTGCCGTTGGTCAACAGGGCCAGATGCGGCACGCCCAGGTAGTCGCACAGCGCCTGCTCGAGCGCACGGTGCATCTCGCCGCCGTTGCTGAGGATGCGACTGGTCCAGATCCGTTCCAGATACGGCAGAAAGTCTTCCAGCGGCGGCAGCAGCGGACTGGTGACGGGGATGGGCATCAATGCCTCGCTGGGACGGGTGAATGTCGGGATTCCGCCGCAACCGGTGACTGCGGACGGAGTGATCCTGTTGAAGCAAGCGCTATGCCAGCGGGCGTTGGCGGAGCCGTGGCCCGCTCAGTTCGCCAGCTCGGTCTGCTCGCGGTCGATGCCGTACTTGCGCAGCTTCTCCACCAGCGTGGTGCGGCGCAGGCCGAGTAACTGGGCCGCATGTGCAACCACGCCCTGGGTGCGTTCCAGGGCTTCGTTGATCAAGGCCAGCTCGATGGTGGCCATGTGGCCACGCAGATCGATGCCGTCGTCGGGTAGGCTGGCGGCAGCGGCCGGTTCGGCATCGGCCGTCTTGGGCTGCAGCGTCACCACGTTGCTCGGCAGTGCGCCAGCGTCGGTGGGCGCCGCCACAAAGGCTGGTTCCGGCGGCAGCTCGACCGGAATGGACGATGCAAAATCGCCGCGATAGCGCGCCGGCAGGTCCTGCACGCGCACCAGGCCACCGGGATGCAGCACCGCCAGGCGCTCCACCAGGTTGGTCAGTTCGCGCACATTGCCCGGCCAGTCGTAGCTGCGCAGCGCCTGTAAGGCTTCATCGGCAAAGCGCACTTCGCCGCGCCCGGTACGCGCCAGCTGGCCGGCAATCGTCTGCACCAGGATGGCCAGATCGTCGACGCGCTCGCGCAACGCCGGCATTTCGATCGGGAACACGTTGAGGCGATAGAACAGATCCTCACGGAACTGCCCGTCGCTGATGCGGGTTTCCAGGTTGCGGTGGGTGGCGGCGATCACGCGCACGTTGCAGCGGATGGTCTGGCCACCGCCAACGCGCTCGAAACTGCGCTCTTGCAGCACGCGCAACAACTTCACCTGCATCGGCAAGCTCATGTCGCCGATTTCGTCCAGCAGCAGGGTGCCGCCTTCGGCCATTTCGAAACGACCCTTGCGTGTGGTCAGCGCGCCGGTGAAGGCGCCTTTTTCGTGACCGAAGAGTTCGCTTTCGAGCAGATCCGGCGGGATCGCGCCGCAATTGATGGCGACAAACGGCCCGTCGCGGCGCGGCGAATGTTGATGGATGGCGCGGGCGACCACTTCCTTGCCGGTACCGGATTCGCCCAACACCAGCACGGTGGTGTCGAACGCGGCCACCTGGTCGATCAAGCGACGCAGGCGGGTGACCGCCTCGCTGTTGCCGGTTGGACCGGTGTCCTGCTGCACGCCGGCCTGATGCTCGGCATCCAGACGCTTGAGGCTCGCGCGGCGCAGCAAGGCTTCCAGCTGTGCATGGCGCAGGGGGGTGTCCAATGCCCAGACATTGGCTTCGTGCAGGCCGTGGGTCTGCGCAAATGTGATCGGGCTGCCTTCCATCAACAGCACCGGCGGCGGCAGCTTGGCATCGGCCAGCCAGTCGAAGAATTTATCGGCCTGCGCGGCGTCCTGCGCCGAGCCCACCATCACCGCCATCCACTCATCGTGGCGGTGACGGCCAGGATTGATGTCGGCGCCGTCGGTGACCCAGCGGGGATTGAAGTCCATGAACTCGAGCAGCGACACGGTGCGCTCGGCGCGCACGGCGTCACTGTCGATTAGCAGAATGCGGGACTCACTCATTCCTGGCTCCTTCCGTCAGGCCCTCCAGGATTGGCATGACTTCCTGGATATAGGACAGCTTGCTGACAAAATTGTCAGCACCCGCGCGAAGAGCGTGTTCACGATGCTCGGCATCGTCGAAGTGGCTCGCGATGACAATATACGGCGGATCGTCCTGCGTCTTGATCAGACGCGTGGCCTGCAGGCCGCCCATCTCGGGCATGGCCAGATCCATCAGCACGACATTGGGGCGCAGCGACTCAGAGCGCTCGATCGCTTCCAGTCCATTGGCGGCACTGCCCACGATGTTGAGCCACTCCACTTTGCGAAAATGACGCATCGCAGCGTTGATGAAGCCCTCGTGGTCGTCGACCAGCAGCACGGTGAGTTTGCTCATAGTAGTCCTTATCCCGCTCGCGCAAGCAGCGGTTTGTTGTTACGGCGGCGCTCGCGGGCCGGGGCGATCTCGAGTTGTTCGCGGTACTTGGCCACGGTCCTTCGCGCAATATTAACGCCCTGACGCGACAACAGGCCGGCAATGGCTTCGTCGGCCAGCGGGCGGCCCGCCGGCTCGCTCTCTATCAAACGGCGCACCATGGCCTTGACCGCCTGGCCGGAGACGCTGGCGCCTTCCAGCCGCACGGCGAAGAAATGTTTGAGTTCGAAGGTGCCACGCGGGGTTTGCAGATATTTGCCGGTGGTAATGCGCGAAATCGTCGATTCGTGCATGCCGATCTCGTCGGCGATTTCCTTCAGCGTCAGCGGTGCCATCGCTTCTTCGCCACGCGCCAGGAAGGCGGCCTGGCGTTCGACGATCGCACGCGTGGCGCGCAGCAGGGTTTCGTAGCGCATCGACAGCCCGCGGGTCAGCCAGCGCGCTTCCTGCAGCATGTCGCGCAGCGGCTGCGCGGCATCGCCGGCCTCGGCCAATGCGCGTTCGTGTACCGGGTTGATGCTGACGCGGTGCGTGGTGGCCGGATTCAACGCCACGCGCCAGCTGCCATCCGCATGCCAGGCGAGCACATCCGGAATCACACTGGCGTTGCTTTCCTGCAGCAGGTCGTCGCCCGGGCGCGGTTGCAGCGACAGGATCAGCCGCACCGCTTCGCGCGCGTCGTCCACTTCGGCATCGTGCGCACGCGCCAGCAGCGCGTAGTCGTGGCTGGCCAGCAGATCCAGATCGCCGGACAGGATGCGTGCGGCCAGATGACGGGCCGGGACGCGGCCGGGCAGGGCGTTCAACTGGGCTTGCAGGCACTCGCGCAGGTCGCAGGCGGCCAGCCCGGCCGGGTCCCCGTGCAGCAGGCGCTGACGGATCGCTTCCACTGCCTCGACGGTCATCCCCAGGCGCGTGGCGCCGAGCTGCTGCAGCGTCGACAGCGCCTCGGTCAGATACCCGGCATTGTCGGTCTGCTCCAACCAGAACGCGGCGGCCCCCAAAGCGGCCTCGTCCAGGTCCAGCGCCAGGTCGCGCAGGATGCGCACATGCGGATCGGTGGACTCGCCGGCGGCCACGCGCTGCATGCGGTCGTCGTCGCCATCGTTCCAACTGCTGCTCTGCACGTCCCACATCGTGCTTTCCGGCAGCTCGTCGAACGCAGCGATATCGTCGGCGCCATCGTCGTTGGTGGTGGCCTCGTCCCCGTTATCGGCCAGCTCTTCCAACTCCAGCAACGGATTGGTTTCCAGGGCACGACGGATTTCCAGTTCCAACTGCATGCCGTCCAATTGCAACAGACGGATCGACTGCAGCAGCTGCGGGGTGAGGTGCAGTTGCTGGCCAAGCTGGGCGGAAATGGTCGTCTTCATGGAAGCGCTTCCGAAGGGCGCTGCACGCAGCAGCGATGGAACGCATCTTGCAGGACAAAGCGACGGGTTTCTAATCAGGGAGTCAGGTGAGGTGACTGATGATTTTCCTGACAGTCTGTCGGGAACTCCCCGACATGATGGGCGAGCTCAAGCGTGCCCGCCGGAATTCCGTCACTGTTTTCGTCGCAGCGGCCCTGTGCGGGCCGCGCCGGGTATTTCGAATAACCGATACGGCGAGTGCGGCTGCGATCGCTCAGACCAGTTCGTTGTGATGCTTGGCGGCGAGCAAGACCAGATCGTTGGCGCGACGGCAGCCCAGCGACTCCATCATGCGCGCGCGATGGGTTTCGACCGTCTTGACGCTGATGCCCAGGTCGGCGGCGATTTCCTTGTTGCTCTGTCCACGGCCGATCTCGCGCAGGATCTCGCGCTGACGCGGTGACAGCGCGGCAATACCGACCGGTTTTTCGCGGCCCAGCATGGGCGCGATCATCTTGGACGAAATCTGCGGACTCAAGAACACCTGGCCGGCAGCCGCGGCGCGTAGCGCCAGTTCCAGCTCCAGCGGCGCGGCGTCCTTGACCACGAAACCGACCGCGCCACGATCGAGCGCATCGCGCACGTGCACCGGGTCGTCGTGCATCGACATCATCACCACATGCGTGCGCGGCGCGGCGCGCAGCACGTCGGTCATGGCATCCAGGCCGCTACGGCCGGGCAGGGACAGGTCCATCAGCACCAGATCCGGGCGGTGCAGGGATGTCATATCCAGGGCTTGTTGCGCGTTGCTGGCCTCGCCGACGACATCGATGCCGGCGAAGGTTTGCAGCAGCCTGGACAGGCCTGCGCGGACAAGGGTGTGATCGTCGACGATGATGACTCGCACGGCGCAGAAGAGACCTTTTTTCGGTATAGGGCACCTTAGCCGACCCGGCGCCTGGCGCCAACCATCGGGATCAGCGCTGGCGGCGGGCGTCGGCGATCTGGCGGCGATGCAAACGAAACAGATGACGTTCCAGAGCCTCCTGCAACCCCGGTGAGAGTGGCGCGAACCGTAGCCACAGCCACTGATCGTGACCATCGCTGGCGCTTGCCAGTACCTCGGCAGGAAGCTGTACCAATTCAGGAAGCCAGTCGGAGGGCTGCAGGCAGACGTTGCCGGTTGTGCCGGGTGCGTAGCTGGTTGCGCAATTGAGGCGGATGCCGCGGACCGACCAATGCACCATATTCTGGATCAGGCCACTGTCGCCCGGGCGGACCAGGCGACCGATCAGCGCGAGCATCAGATCGAGCTTGGCATCCATGCGTTGCACCAGCAGCGGCAGTTCGCCACGGTCTTCGCTGGTTTCTTCGCTACGCAGGTCTTCGACCTGGCCGAGGCTGCGCAGCAACGTTTCTGCGGCGCTGTGCGAGCCGGCGTCGGCGCCGGCGCGGAAACCTGCCGGCAGACGCAATTGGCAACTGAGCGTGTCGGCAAACAGCTCGGCATCGGCGGATGGCGCGTGTGTGCCGAGCGCGGTCATCAGATCCGTCCGACCCGGGCGTAGGCGAGGCTGGCCGACGACGAGGTGCGCTGGGCGCGGATCAGATCCAGCAGCTTGCGACGACGGTCGAGCATCATCCGCATCAAATCTTGCTGCATCGTGTGCAAGGTCTGCAACGCGTCGCGGTCCTGGCTCAGATCCACGTGCTGCGCATACTCGCGCAGGTGCAGATCGTGGCTGTCGAGCAGGAACGGCATCGCCTCGAAATCCTCTTGCGCCATGGCAAGGCGGAGGTCGGCGATTTCGGTTTGAAGGCTTTGCGCGCTATGCATGGCTGGACTCAGGAAACCGCAGCGAGGCCGCGTTGTTCGAGGGGGATGGAGTTCCACGCCGAATCGATTTCGCTGAGCAACTCCAGCGCTTCGGTCAACGCGGTCTCGTCGTTGTGCAGGTTGGCGGCAGTCAGGCGCTGCATGACGTAGTCGTACAGGGCCGACAGGTTACCAGCGATCTCGCCGCCGGCTTCGTGATCGAGCGAGCCGTTCAAATGACCGACGATCGCGCAGGCTTCGCCAATAGCCTTGCCCTTGCGCGCTTGGTCGCCCTGCACCATGCAGGCCTGGGCCAGACGGATGCGCTGGCAGGCACCTGCGAACAGCAGCGACACCAGCTTGTGCGGGTCGGCTTCGGTCACGCTGGTGGACACGCCGACCTTGCGGTATTGCTCGGCATATTGACGATTGGAACCGTACATTGATGACTCCTCAGTGGGCTGACCTTCGCTGGTCCCGGAGCGCTGTGCTCCTGCGACGACGCTCCTGCCAGTAGGCAAGGCCGACATCACGATAGGCCCTTCTAGTATCGGCAAGACCCTTGCGGGACTTGAGGTGCGTCATCACCGAAATCAGTTGTTCAACAGACTGCTGAGCGAGCTGGCGCTGCTCTGCAACTTGCTGATCATGGTTTCCATCGCGGTGAACTGCGCGGTGTAACGATCGGTCAGCTTGGTCATGCGCGCGTCCAGGTCGTCCAGGTCGGACTCATAGCCCTTGATGGTCTTGTTCAAGCTGTCCGAGCGCAGAGTCAACGTGCCGTTGGTGGCGTTGACGTTGCTGTCCAGCAGCTTGGTCATGCCGGAGCCGAACTTGCTGTCCTTGCCGAGCACCTCGGCGGCAGCGCCGCCGTCGGAGGCGATGGCGGTGTCGAACTTGGCACCGTCGAAACTCATCACCCCATCCTTGTCGATGGTCAGGCCCAGCGACTTGAGCTCGTTGACGTTGCCGCTGACCTGGCCGCGCAACTGCTGCTGCAGGCCACGCACCAGCGAGTCGCCGGTCAGTGCCGAGGCGGTCTTGGTGGTGGCGTCGTAGGCGCTGCTCTTGGCCAGCAAGGTATTGGCGGTGTTGTAGGCGGCGGCGTAGGCGGTCAGATTGGCCTTGAGGCCGCTGGTGTCGGCGGCGACGCCCAGGTTGAACTTGGTGCCTTCAGCGGCCTTGGTCAGGTTGAGCACCACACCCGGCACGATGTCGCTGATGGTGTTGGAGCTGGAGGTGCGCTCGAAACCGTCCACGCGCACCAGCGCATCGGCGGCAGCCACCGACTGGGTCAGGCCGCCAGTGACACCGGCGCCGAAGGTGAGGCTGTTCAAGCTCGGGTCGCTGGCACTGACGGTCAGCGCGCCCTTGGTGCCGGAGTCGACCGCGTTGAAGACCAGGTGCTGGCCATCGTTGGCGGTCACCACGCTGGCAGTGACGCCCTTGCCGCCGGCGGCCTTGTTGATGGCTGCCGCGATGTCGGTGAGCTTGTCGGTGCCGCTGATGTCGACGGTGACGCTCTGGTCGCCGTAGCCGATCGTCAGCGTGCCGCTGCCGACCGTGGCATCGGCGGTGAATGCGCCGGAGGCCAGTTTTTGCGAGGTGGCCAACGCGACCACTTCCACCGAATAGTTGCCGGGCGCGGCCGAGCTGGTGGTGGTGGCGGTGAAGCCGGCATCGGTCGGCACCGTCGCCTTGTAGGCGTTGGTATCGGCACTGCCGACGACCTTGTCCAGCGCAGACTTGAGCGTGGTCATGCTGCTCTTGATCTGGCTGATGGCCGACAGCTGCGTGGTCGCTGCGGTGCCGGCCTTGTTGATGCGCGCCTGCTCCGGATCCTTCTGACGGGATACCAGGGTGGACACCACGGTGGGGATATCCAGCCCGGAGCCGGACGTACTGATCACCGATGCCATGTTGCATTCCTCGTCTGGGCATCCGGACAGCGGATGCGTGAGATTACGAGACGGGTATCGGCCGCATCCGGGAGGACTTTAGCGGCGGCCACACGTCTTGTTGACCACCAAGCCGATGCAACTTCCGTGCCTGTTGCGCCAATCGACCGGCGTCAAAAAAAAAACCGCGCCCACAAAAAAGCCCCTCCGAAGAGGGGCTTTTGACTTGCTGCAAAGCGCTGCTGGTGACTGCTGCAAGTTACTGCAGCAGGCTCAGCACGTTCTGCGGAACCGACTTGGCCTGGGCCAGCATCGCGGTACCGGCCTGCTGCAGGATCTGCGTGCGGGTCAATTCGGCGGTTTCCTTGGCGTAGTCGGTGTCGCGGATACGGCTACGCGAGGCCGACAGGTTTTCCGAGGTGGCGCTCAGGTTGGCGATGGTGGAGGTGAAGCGGTTCTGCACCGCACCCATGTCGGCGCGCGAGGAGTTAACCGCGGTCAGCGCCTTGTCGACGATTTCCAGGGCCTTCTGAGAGCCGGAGAACGTGGAGATATCCAGGCTGCTCAGGGTCGAAGCGGTGGAGCCGGAAGCGGCCGAGGCGGTGGTGATGCCGGCGCCGACGGTGATGCCGGTGGCGCTGGAGGTGCCGGCGGTCAGCGAGGTGAAGTCCTGGCCAGCCTTCAGCGATTCGATCTGCACCGTACCGTCGCTCTTGATCGAGGCGTACATGCCGGTCTGGTCCAGCTTGTCGTTGATGGCCGCAGCGACCTTCTTGTTCACATCGGCGGCGGTGTCGCCCGAAGCGACCTTGACGTCGGCAATGGTGACGCTCTTGGCGGCGCCGCTGGCGTCATTGAACGACAGGCTGATGCCGCTGACCGAACCAGACGCGGTGGCGGTACCGGTCACGCCGGCGGCGGAGACGGCAGCAGCGAAGTTGGCCTTGCCCAGCGAATCGACGTTGGCGTCGACGATGCTGTTGATGCCGATGGTCTGGCCGGCGTCGGCGCCGACCTGGAACAGCGCGCCGGAGAAGTCGCCGTTCAACAGCTTGGTGCCGTTGAAGTTGGTCTGGTTGGCAACGCGGTCGATTTCGGCGGTGAGCTGCTTGACTTCGGAGTTCAGCGCGTCGCGGTCGGTACCGGAGTTGGTGGCGTTGGACGACTGCACCGACAGCTCGCGGATACGCTGCAGGTTGCTGCCGATTTCGACCATCGCGCCTTCCGCGGTCTGGGCCAGCGAGATACCGTCGTTGGCGTTACGCGAAGCAACGTCCAGGCCGCGGATCTGCGTGGTGAAACGCTCGGAGATCGCCAGACCCGCGGCGTCGTCCTTGGCGCTGTTGATGCGCAGGCCAGACGACAGACGCTGGATGCTCGTCGCCATGCTGGCGCTGCTGGTGTTGAGGTTACGCTGAGCGTTCAGCGACATTACGTTGGTGTTGATTACCTGTGCCATTTTGATTTCTCCTAAGCGATTTTTCCGGCAAGGGGGACTTGCCCGGAGCCTCCGCAGGGGGGCCATCAAGTTGGCCGTTGCCGCTGCTGAGATGAATAACGGCGTTGCGTCGGGAACCTTTAGCGAAATTCAGTATTTTTTTACTGTTTTTCTGCTGCGGGACGAAATACGTAAGCGTTGTGTATCAAGGGGTTTGGTTTATTCGGCAGCACCCCTTAAATCTTTAGCGTTGGTATAACTCTTCGAAAAATAAACTCGGTCCGCCTGCGCAAGCGCTCACGCGCAGGAGCGAAGAAACCGCGGATTTTCTGCTGCAAATCAGCGGATCAGGTTGAACAAGGACGACGACTGCATCTGCTGAAAAATGGTCTGAGCGGCCTGCAACGAGGCCTTCTCGAGTTCGTACTGCCCGATCGCCGAGGCGTAGTCCAGATCGCGGATCGACGACAGGGTGGTCTTGAGCGTGACTTCGTTGGATTCGAGCAAGGAGTTGGCATTGTCGATGGCCGACAACTGCGCGCCGCCGGAGGCGCGCGCGTCGATCATCTTCGACGAGGCCTGCGCGATATCGCGCATGGAGGTCTGCAACGTATTGATCATCGCCGCCTTCTGCGGCTGCGTCAGCGTGTCGGAATTGAGCGCGCCAACCAGGTCGTCGATGGTGGAGAACACGTCCTTGGTGGTGGAGGCGCCGATCTGGAAACTGTCGCCGACCGCCGGTGCGCCGCTGATGCGCATGCGCACGCCGGCCGCGGTGATGTCTTCGCCATCCTTATAAGTGCCGGTGCTGACCACTGCATTGGTGCTGTCGCGCACCTCATAGGTGTCGGCGGCGGTGAACTGCACGCTGTAGCTGCCGCCATTCCAGCTGCCAGTGCTGGCATCGCGGCTGAAATCCAGCAGCAGCCCGGTGCCGGTATTGGCGTTGGAAGGGTGCGCGTCCACGGTGCCGTCGCCGGTGCGGATGCGCATGAAAATTTCGCTGCCGGGCAGGGTGTCGCTGACAAAGGTGTCCGGCGCCACTTCGACCTGCTTCTGGGTCTGGTCGCCGTTATAGACGACGCCGCCATTGCTCTTGATAAACGGCGCGCTGCCATCGGCGGTGCCGCCGAACAGATAGCGCCCGGTACCATCGGTGCTGTTGGCCAGGCTCACCATGCTGTCGCGTAGTGCGCTCAGTTCCGAGGCGATCGCCTTGCGGTCGTCCGGGCTGAGCGAGGAGTTGTTGGCCTGTACCGCCAATTCGGTGACGCGCGCCATTTTGTCGCCAGCTTGCGAGAGCGCGTTTTCCTGCAGGCCTAGACGGTTCTGCACGTTGTTGGCGTTTTCGCCGAAGCGCGTGATCGCGGCCAGCGCGCGATCCAGACCCACGGCAGTGCCGGCGGCGACCGGATCGTCCTTGGCGGTGACCAGGCGCTGCCCGCTGGACAGCTGCGATTCGAGCTGGTTCAGCCGCGCCTGCTTGGCGCCCATCGAGGCGACCGACTGGCTGTACATCATGCTGGTGGAAATACGGTCGGTCATCAGCGTACGGCGCCCAGGATGGCTTGGAAGATGGTGTCGGCGGTGGAGATCATCTGTGCGGCCGCCTGATAGGCCTGCTGCAGCTTGAGCATGTTGGCGGCTTCCTCATCGAGGTTGACGCCGGAAATCGAATCGCGGCTGGCCTGCGCCTGGTCGTTGATGACCTTCTGCGCGTCGGCGGCGTAATCGGCCGCACGCGCGGCCGAGCCGACCGAGGTGGTCAGTCCCGACAGCGCGCCGTTGAGCGTGACCGTACCGCCGCTGAGCGCTTTGGCATCGTCGATCTTGGCCAGCAACTTGGCATTGCCGTTGTCGCTGGAGCCGGCGCCCATCGGGCCGACGCCGAATGTATCGCCGGCCTTGGGCGCGCCATCCAGCGTGAAGCTCCAGCCGTTGGCGCTGATGGTCTGGCCGGCGGTGTAGGCGAACGGACCGGTACCGTCGATGGTGTATTGGTTGGCATCGATGAACTCCACCGACGACGGGGTCAGCAGCCCCGGGTTCTGCGCATTGGTGACCTTGACGTCGCTGATCTTGCCGGAGCCCAGGTTGGCGACGGTGGCGGTGGCCTTGACCGGGGTGGCCGCGGCAATCCGCGACGGGTCGGTGATGGCCACCGACACGGTGCCGGCCAGCCCGGACGTTGGCTGCAGCAGGAATTTGTCGCCGCTGGCCGGGGTGCCGCCGACCACCATGCTGACGCCATTGAGCACCAGCGGGTTGACCGCGGTGCCGGTGCCGGTCATCGGCACGGCCGCACCAGTGCTGGCGCTGGTGGCTTTCCATACGGTGCCGTCGAAGCTGAGCGTGACGTTCTGCCCGTCCACGGCCGACATATTGCTGAAACTGGCGGTCAGCGAGGCGGTGCCGGTATTGCTCGGGTTGGCCGCAGTGGTGGGCGAGCCGATATTGAAGAAGTTGCCGCCCATCGCGCCGTACAAGTCCATGCCCTGGGCGTGACCGGCGTTGAAGGTGCTGGCCATGCCCACCGCAAGGCGGCCCAGTTCGGCCTGGGTCGGCTCCAGCACGCTGCTGCGGAATTCCAACAGGCCGCCGATCTGGCCGCCCAACGAATTGGCGCTGAGGCTGACGTTCTGCCCCTGGGTCTGCATCGCCACCTGTAGCTTGGTCGGCTGGTACGGGTCGGCGACGGTGGTGAGCTTGGACGAGGTCGTCCCCACCACCAGCGCCTGGCCGCCGGCGGTGAAGACATTCATGAAGCCGCCATCCTGGATCACCGCGGTGCCGCCGGTGTAGCCCACCAGTTTGCTCACCAGCGCATCGCGCTGATCGAGCATGTCCGGCGCAGCGTTGGCCGCGCTATTGCCGATGGTGCCGTTGAGCTTGGCGATCTGCTGCGTCAAACGGTTGACTTCGTCCACCGAGGACGTCAACCCGCTGTTGACCTCGTTGCTCAGGCTGTCCATCTGCCCGTTGAGCTGCTTGAAACGCGTCGCCAGCGAGTTGCCGCTGTCGAGCATGCTCTGGCGCTCGGCAGTGGAGGAGGCATTGGACGACACCGCGCTGGTGGAATCGAAGAAGTTCGACCACAGTCCGGCCACGTTGGTGGCGGTGTTGGAATACAGCGCGTCGACGCGGTTGGACAGCGACGACAGCTGCTGCAGGCGCGAGAGTTCGCCGCCGCTGTCGAGCAGGCGCGAGATGGCCAGCTGGTCCGCCACCCGGCCCACATCGGTGATCTTGGCGCCATTGCCCACGAACGCGTAGCCCATGTCGGTAGGCGTGCGCGTTGCAAATTCCACGCGTTGGCGGCTGTAGCCTTCGGTATTGATGTTGGCGACGTTATGGCTAACGGTCGACAACGCCCGTTGGAAGGCGATCAGCGCGCTGGTCCCGGTGGACATGATGGACATGGGCGTTTACCTCAACGACGGATGGTGCCAAGCCCGGCAGGCTCGGCGGTGCTGGCGTAACGGTTGGACAGATCTGCCGCTGCGTTGCCGATGGCGGCGACCGCACGGTCGATGGTCGGGCCGTTGGCGATCGCCGCGATCTTGGCTGCGTAGCCCGGATCGGTGGCGTAACCAGCCTGTTGCAAGCCGCGTGCAAAACCGCGGATATCGGTGCCGGCCTGCAATGCGCCCTGGTAGCGGCTGTTGTTCTTCAGCAGGCGCACGTAGTCGGCAAAGCTTTCCTCGGCCGAACCATAGGCCCGAAAATCGGCGGTTTCGGTGGTTTTGACGCCGTTGACGTATTCGTGGGTGCCGGTGGTGACCTTGTTGCCGCTCCAGCCGGTGGCCTTGATGCCGAACAGGTTGTTGGAATCGCCGCCGTTGCCGATGCCGCGTCGCCCCCAGCCGGTTTCCAGCGCGGCCTGTGCGACCAGCGCACGCGGGTCCACGCCCAGTTCGCGCGCGGCTTTCTGTGCGTGCGTCCAGATCTTGGCGACAAAGCCTTCCGGCGTGCGCTCGCCCAGGCTGGCCGCAGCAGTGCTGGCCGCGCTCGCGTTGACGGCGGCATTGGCAACGGCGGCATCGCTGGCGGCCACATCGGCCCAGCGGTCGTTGGCCGACGGCCAGCTCAGCGCGGCTGCGTCGTCGCTGCCGGCATCGCTGCCGCCGCTGCGCCCGGCGATCAGATCCAGCACCTGGCTCATGCCGATACCGGTCAGGCCGCCTGCGCTGAGTCCGCCGGTCGTGCCGGTGCCGGCACCGACGCTGCCGACGGCGCCATCGCGTGCCGGCAACGGCAGCGATGCATCGCGCTTGCCGGCCACCAGCGCATACGCCTTGGCCGCGTTGGCGGTGGTCAGCGAGGTGTTCAACGCCGGGCCGCCGGTGTCGCCACTCAACTGCTTGGAGATCATCGCCGACAGGCCCAGTCCCTTGCCTTCCGTCAGCGCCTTGGCCATCTGTTGGTCGTACATCTCGCGGAACATCTGGTTTTCGCCAGGAAACATCGGGTCGCCGGAGCTGGCATCGCGCATGCTCTTGACCAGCATCTGCGCGAACTGGCCTTCGAGCTGACGTGAGACCTTGTCGATCTTTGCCGGATCGGCCTTGGTGCTCGGGTTGAGATCAATGGGCGAGGCTGCGATACGCATGTCAGATGACCTCTAGCTCCGCCGTCAGCGCGCCAGCCTGCTTCAGGGCTTCGAGAATGGCGACCAGGTCGCCGGGAGCCGCGCCCACTTCGTTGACCGCGCGAACGATCTGATCGAGCGTGGTGCCGCCTTCGAACTTGAACATGCGGCTGCCTTCGGAGGTGGCCGTGATCGTGGACTGCGGCGTCACCGCCGTGCGGCCGCCACTGAAGGCGCCCGGCTGACTGACGTTGGTGTTTTCGCTGATGGTCACGGTGAGCGAGCCATGCGCAATGGCGGCCGGCATCACCCGCACCAGCTGGCCGATCACCACGGTGCCGGTGCGTGCATTGACCACGATCTTGGCCGGTGCATCGCCCGGCGAGAGTTCGACGTTTTCCAGTCGCGCCAGCAGGCCGATACGCGCGCCCGGGTCGGTGGGCGAGCGCACCGCCACGGTCACGCCATCGACCGCACGCGCGGTGCCGGCGCCGAAGCTGCTGTCGATCGCCGCGACCATGCGCGAGACGGTGGTGAAATCGTTCTGATGCAGGTTGAGGGTGATCTCGCCGCTGCCGGCAAACACGTCCGGCAGGGCGCGCTCGACGGTGGCGCCGTTGGGAATGCGGCCGACGCTGGGAATATTGACCGATACCCGCGAGCCATCCTTGCCCTGCGCGCCGAAACCGCCGACCACCAGGTTGCCCTGGGCCATCGCATAGACCTGGCCGTCGGCGCCTTTGAGCGGTGCCATCAGCAGCGAGCCGCCACGCAGCGACACCGCGTTGGCGATCGAGGAGACGGTGATGTCGATCGGCTGGCCCGGCTTGGCGAACGGCGGCAGCTCGGCGTGGATCGCCACCGCCGCGACGTTTTTCAGCTGCGGGTTGACGTTCGCCGGAACATTGACGCCCAGCTCCCCGAGCAGGTTTTTCAGGCTCTGCACGGTGAAGGGCGCCTGGCTGGTGCGGTCGCCGCTGCCGTCCAGGCCGACCACCAGGCCGTAGCCGACCAGCGCGTTGCCGCGCACGCCGCCGACCTGGGCGAGATCCTTGATGCGTTCGGCCGATGCCGGTGCGGCAATCGCGCACAGCGCGACGGCGGCAGCGAGCAGACGGAAGGGCAGGGAAGACAGATTCATGGTCGCAGGCTCAGTAGGGCGACAGACGGGAATTGAAGAAGCGGCTCAGCCAGCCCATCGCGTTGGACTGCGCGATCGCGCCGCGGCCGCCGTAAGCGATGCGGGCATCGGCCACCTTGCTCGAGGGCACGGTGTTGTCCGGGGCGATGTCGGCGGCGCGCACGATGCCTTGCACCTGCACCAGTTCGTCGCCCTGGGTCAGGCGCAGATTCTTCTGCCCCTGGATCACCAGATTGCCGTTGGGCAGGCGCTGCATCACGGTGACGGTCACGCTGCCCTGCATGCGGTTGCTCTGCGCGGTATTGCCCTTGCCATCGAAGCTGCGATCGCCGCTCAGCGAGTTCTGCAGCACGTTCAAGCCACCGACGGTGAGCGGTGCACCCAGCAATGTCGGTGCGGCCATGGTGGTCGCGTCCTTCTTGCTGATGCTGGTGTTGGCGGTAGACGAGGCGGTGGTGCTTTCCACCAAATTCACCGTCAGCAGATCGCCAACGTCGCGTGCGCGACGGTCGCCGTAGAGGTTCAGGCCCGGGCCGGCAGCGTAGATCGCACCGGCGGTGGGCTGCGCCACCGGCGCGACCACCGGCACGATCGGCGCCAGCTCGGCGAACGGCCGCACGTCGCCGGCTGCCACGCAGCCACCCAGCAGCGCGCTGCAGGCGATGGCGAAGCACAGGGAGGAGAGAGAGGGCAGGCGGGACATGGCGTGAGTTCCTGAGAGGGCAGCGACCGGCGAGCCGATCAGACGTTGTTGTTCAAGTAACCGAGCATCGAGTCGGTGGTGGAAATCGCCTTGGCATTCATTTCGTAGGCGCGCTGCGTCTCGATCATGCTCACCAGCTCTTCCACCGTATTGACGTTGCTGCCTTCCAGCGCGCCCTGCACGGTGGTGCCCAGGCCATTGAGGCCGGGGGTGCCGTTCTGCGCGGGGCCGGAGGCGGTGGTTTCGACGAACAGGTTCTCGCCCTTGGCTTGCAGACCCGAGGGGTTGATGAAGTCGGTCAGCGTCAACGAACCGATTTCCTGCGCCGCGGCCTGGCCGGCCAGGGTCACGCTGATGGTGCCGTCGTTGCCGATGGTCAGCGACTGCGCGCCTTGCGGCACCTGGATGCCGGGCTGCAGCGGGTAGCCGCTGTTGGTGACGACTTCGCCCTGCGCATTGATCTGGAAAGTGCCGTCGCGGGTGTAGGCGGAGGTGCCGTCGGGCATCTGCACCTCGAAGAAGCCGCGCCCGTTGACCATCACGTCGAGCGCGCGGCCGGTCTGCTGCTGGCTGCCCTGGTCGAAGCCTTTGAAGGTAGAAACCACCCGCACACCGGTACCCAACTGCAGGCCGGTGGGCAGCTGCGTCTGCGCGGAGGTAGAACCGCCTGGCGCACGCACCTGTTGATACAGCAGGTCTTCGAACGCGGCACGGTCGCGCTTGAAGCCGGTGGTATTGGTATTGGCCAGGTTGTTGGAAATGACCGACATGCGCGTCTGCTGCGCATCCAGTCCGGTTTTGGCGACCCACAAAGCCTGATTCATGACCCGATTCCTCGTTAGACCCGGGGATGTGTTCCGGGTACGGCTGGGTACATGCACGTGCCGTGCCAAACCCGCGTCGGAATCTTGCCGGCTGTGCGGTGGATCACGTGGCGCAAGGCCGAGACGCGGCGGCCAGGAGACGATGCATCGTTGCGCTGGAGGGGCCGGACAACCGCAGGGATGTAGCGGGGTGCAGACAGCAAGCCAGTGAACGTTGATGCCTTCCGTTATTGCTTGCCGATCAGCAGCGGCCAACCGTGGAAGCGCGGCGTCGTCTCCGGGGGCGAGACCGTGTAGCGGCATGGATGCCGCTACCGAGCCTCCACGGACGGATTCACGGCGTGTCCCGCTCCCGGAGACGGCGCCGCGCATCGACCAACCCGCTTACTACAGCTATCCGGTCACAAGGTCTCCAACCATCACCGCTGCCAATTTGCGCGCATGCGGCGGTCTGCTGAGGGCGCTTGCACGCGTGTAGGCATGGGAGACGCCGTGAGTCCGTCCATGGAGCAACTGTGTTGGTCAGGACCTCAATCCGCGACCTTTGATCAGTTTCCTTCGGGCGTGTTCATCGGTAGGTGCCGGCCGCTGGCTAGCACGCTTTTGCGTTTACTCACGGCCGCCGAGCGCGCTCAGGTGGGCTGCAGAGCGGCTCTTTGATCGCGCACGCGCGCATTGAGGATGACCAGCATCTTGCGCATCACCGCCACGAGGGCGACCTTGCCTTCCTTGCCGCGTGTGCGCAGCGATCTGTAAAAATCGCGCAGACCTGGCTCGTGCCGAGCCGAGGACATCGCCGCCATATACAGCGCCTGCCGGATATCGGCTCGGCCTCCGCCGATCCCCCGTTTACCACGCATCGCGCCGCTGTCGCGCGAGAGCGGGGCAACGCCAACCAATCGGGAGATTTGCTTTCCGTTGAGCGTCCCAAGCTCCGGTAACCGGGACACCAGCACGGCCAGCAGCACCGGACCGACCCCTTTGAGCGTCTTCAACGCGGCCAGGTGCGGTTGCTCGATGAGCAGCGTCTTCAGCTGCCCGGCGATCAGGTTGTCTAGCCGCGCCACGCTGCGCACAAGCTGGTTCACGTTGCCCTGCAGGATCTTTCGTAGCGCTTTTTCCGCAACCTGCAGCAACTGCTGCCTTGCTGCTTTCAGCAGTTCGACCAGTTGCCGACGGGCACGTACATGCTCGCCCAGATCGCGCTGCCAGGGTTCCAGTGGAACATACCGATGGAGTTCCATCTTCTCGGCCATGCAGGCCAACATGGCCGCGTCCAGCCGGTCAGTCTTGGCCAGTCCCAAACCGTTGGCCAGGTTGCGTGCCCGTTGTGCATTGACGCGCGCTACCGGCAGTGCGGCGTGATGCAAGGCATCCAGCGCTGCCAGCTCGTAGCCCCCGGTCGCCTCCAGCACCACCTGCCGCACCGACAGCGTCTTCAGCCAATCGACACGCTTCCGATGACCGCCTGCGGTGTTGGTGAACTGACGGGTTTGGCCTCGAAAAACGGCAACGTCCAGAAAGTGTTTGCACACATCGATCCCGATTCCGCTCATGGGAAATCTCCGCTAGGCTAAAAATGTCGAGAGCTCCCTCGCTTGCCCAGTCTTATCGTTTCGAGTGTCAGCTCGGGCAACTGTTCGGGCGAATCAAGGGAGAATCCGGCGTGGGTACCAAGCTACATGGCGATCGCTGAGATCCAGGCTCTGACGGCAGCCCACGCCGGCTCTCGACACCTAAACTGCCAGATTCCGAACAGATAAGGCTCTTACGCGGCATCCATGCCGCATAAGGTCCCACGCCTACACGCGCGCAAGCACCGCCGGTGTTGGTAGGCGACTGAGATAAACGCGGCGTTGATAGACGTGGCGGTTGAATCAGGTGCCGTGCGTCGACTGATGTCTTCGCTGGGCAATGGGTGCAACGGCTTGGAGCGACGCCATGCGCACTGCGCGTTTGGACCGCGTGCAGCCGGGCAGCTTTCAGGCCTGAAGCCGAGGACGGCAGCTAGGATAAACGCGCCGCAATAACGCGCTCGTCGTGCTTCAATCGACCAAATGACCGCAATAGTCATCCGCCTGACGGCGTAGTCGCTTCGGCGATCACGTTTAGGGCATCTGACGGCTGCTGGATGGCCAGCAGACAAGCGCATCCGGCGCCTGGAATCGGCAGGTATCGCTGCGCACTCGGGTCCGGCGTGCCGGCCGCACTCGCTTGGCGACCACTCGCCAGGTGTTATTAGCCACTGACCCGCAGCAAGGAATTGGCCGACTGCGCGTTGTCGTCGCCGTTCTTGATGATCTTGACCTGCATTTCGAACTGGCGCTGCAGCTGGATCATCTCCACCAAAGCACCGGCGGCATCCACATTGCTGCCTTCCAGCATGCCGCCGTTGACGGTCTTGCCGGTGGCCACCGCAAACGCCTGCGCCGGGTCGGTGCTGGTATTGCGCATCAAGCCGTCCGGGCGTCGCGTCAAACGGTCGGCGGGCGCATCGACCACCTTCATCTTGCCGACGATATCCATCGCCTGCGGGCCTTCGCCCTGCGGGATGATGGAAATGCTGCCGTCGCTACCGATTTCCATTGCCTGGTGCGGCGGGATGGTCATCGGGTTGCCGCCTTCATCCAGCACCGCATGTCCGTTGGCGGTGACCAACTGGCCATTGGCGGTGAGCGCCAATTCGCCGTTGCGGGTGTAGGCCTCGCTGCCGTCGGGCGACTGCACGGCCAGCCAGCGGTCCTGTTGCAACGACACGTCCAGCGGGTTGCCGGTGACTTTCTGATGGCCCTGGCTGCGATCGAAGCCCTGATCCACATGCAGCGCATCGATCCGCGACGGATACCCTTTGCCCTGGATCTTGAAGGCCTCGGTATTGGCCAATGCGGCCTTGAACCCCACCGTATCGACGTTGGCAAGGTTGTGCGACACGGTGCTCTGCGCCTGCAGGGAGGCGCGGGCACCGGTCATTGCGACGTAAAGGGCTTTGTCCATTTGACACCGAGAATCGAGAGTGGGAAATCGGGAATCGTAAAAGCGGGATTGCTGGAGACTGGGAGAGGGAGGTAAGGCCGTTGTCCGCTAGACGTGACGCCGGCTCTTACGATTCCCTATTCCCTATTCCCTATTCCCTATTCCCAGCCCTTAACGAATATTGATGATCGTCTGGGTGACCTGATCCTGGGTCGAGATCATCTGCGAGTTGGCCTGGAAGTTGCGCTGGGCCACGATCATGTTCACCAGCTGCTCGGTCAGGTCCACCGTGGAGGATTCCAGCGAGCCGGATTCGATCTGGCCCAGGTCCGAAGTGTCTGGCGCGCCGGTGCGGGGGGCGCCGGAGGTGTAGCTTTCGGCCCACATGTTGTTGCCCTGCGACTGCAGGCCCTGCGGGTTGATGAAGCTGCTCAGTGCGACCTGGCCCAGCGGCTTGTCGGCGCCGTTGGAATAGCGTGCAAACACCACGCCGCTGGTGTCGATGCTGATTTCGTTGAGCTTGCCGCTGGCGTAGCCGTCCTGGCGGGTGTCGCGTAGTGCGAAGGCTTCGCCGTACTGGGTGGAGCCGCTGACATTGAGCTGCATGTTCAGCACGCCGGCACCGGTGCTGGGGGTGAACGGGTCCATCGCGATGATGCCGTTAGACGGGGTGGTCAGCGACCCGGTGTCGGAGAACTGCAACGTGGTCGGCGCACCGACTGCCGTGCCGTCCACATAGTTGTGCACCTGCCACTCGTTCGGGTTGGCGGTCTTGACGAAGTAGGAGGTCTGCACGTGGCTGACGCCCAGCGAGTCGTAGACATTGATGCCGCCGGTGGAGTGGCTATAGGTCTTGTCGTCGGCCGGGTTGAACGGGGTCACCGTCGGCGCGGTGGCGTTGCCGGGCAGGGTGAAGGCCAGGTTGACCGTGGAGGTCGACTTGGGCGGGCTGTCGGTGGTCAGCAGCTGCAGGTCCGACAGGCGGCCCACGTCGAAGCCATTGCCGCTCGGATTGGGCGCAAACACCTGCAAACGCGCGCCCTGCGGGTTGATCACATAGCCGTTGGAGTCGGTCTGGAAGTTGCCGGCACGGGTGTACATCTTGGCGCCGTTGGACGACACGGTGAAGAAGCCCTCGCCGGAGACGGCCAGATCCAGGCTGCGCCCGGTCGGGTCGATATTGCCCTGCGAGAACTGCTGCGCCACGTTGCTGACCCGCACGCCCGAACCGACCGCATTGCGCGACAGGCCGTAGCTGGTGCTCTGGAACATGTCGGCAAACTCGGCGCGCGATTCCTTGAACCCGGTCGTGTTGACGTTGGCGATGTTGTTGGAAGTGACGTTCAGATCGGCATTGGCTGCGTTGATGCCGGACAACGAGGTGTTGAAAGCCATGGATGAGTTCCTTTAAGTGTCGGTTGCCGGCTCAGCTGACGCGGAGCACGTTGGCGAGCGGGGAGGTGCCGAGCCCCGTCAAGTTGAGATACAGGCCGTCCGAGCCGATCGTGACGCTGTCCACCGGTGCATCGACGTAGGTGGATAACTTGCTCTTGGCACCGGCGGTGTCGGTTTGGGTTGCGGTAATGCCGTATTTGCCGGCGGCCATGCGGTTGCCGTTGGCGTCGGTGCCGTCCCAGGCAAACGACACCTCACCGGCGGCGCTGGCCGGCACGCTGAGTTGTTTGACGAAGGCGCCGTTGGCATCGGTGATTTCGAAATTGACGAAGCCGGCCGAGGTCGCCGCGACCACGCCCTTGGCCGAGCCGGTGGCATCGATGGCGACCTGCGCCGACGGCACCAGCACGTTGTGCCCGACCAACGCTGCGCCCTTGAGCACCTGGTCGCTGCTTTGCGCTGCGGAGAAACTGCTGACCTTGGTGTTGAGGTCGCCGATACCCTGCACGGTGGAGAACTGCGCCAACTGACCCAGAAACGCGCTGTTTTCCATTGGTTTGAGCGGGTCTTGATGCTGCAGCTGCTCGGTCATCAGTTTGAGGAAGTCGGCCTGGCCGAGCGATTCCTCTTTCTTCTTCGTCGATGTGGCGCTGCTGGAGGTCAGCCCGAGGCTGGTGTAGAGGTCGCTACCGATCGTGCTCATTGGGAAGGGTCCGTAGGAAAAAGGTCAGCAAGGAGGGTCAGCGACCCATCGTGAGAGTCGCGAGCGCCAGTTCCTTGGCGGTATTGAGCATTTCCACGCCTGCCTGGTAATTGCGCGAGGCGGAAATCATGTTGACCATCTGCGAGACCGGGTCCACGTCGGGCGAGAACACGTAGCCGTCGGCATCGGCCAGCGGGTGGCCGGGCTCGTAGCGACGGATCGGCGGCGCGTTGGTGGTGGTGATCTCCTTGACGTTCACCGAGGTCAGGCTGGGGTCCTGACGGCTCTGCTGGGCCTGGAAGATCGGCTCGATCGGTTTGTAGGTCGCCTCGACCGAACCGGCGACCGAGTCGGCATTGGCCAGGTTGGAGGCGATGGTGCTCAGGCGGACCGACTGCGCATGCAGCGCCGAGCCGGCTACATCGAAAATGGGAAGGTTGCTCATGACTTATTGGCCCGTGATCGCGGTGAGCATCGAGCGCACCTTGGATTCGAGGAAGCTCAGCGACGCGCGGTATTCCAGCGCGGCGCGGCCGTAGGCGGCGCGTTCTGCATCGGGATCGACAGTATTGCCGTCCAGGCTGGGCTGGTCGGCCTCGCGGGTGATCTGGAACGGATTGAGCCCGGCGGCGCCACCCACTTCGTAATGCTTGGCGTCGGTGGCCTGCATCAGGCCGCCGTCCTGCACGCCCTGGGCCGACTTCAGCGCCGCTTCGAAGTTGAGATCCTTGGCCTTGTACCCAGGGGTGTCCACATTGCTCAGATTGCTGGCAATGAGCTTCATGCGCTGCTCGCGCAACGACAATGCGTCGCCGTGGACGCCGAGGAAGGACGAGAAGGGATTGGACACGGTGCTCTCCCGCGAAGTGTTGCCAGGGAAGAAGCAATGTTTGTGCCAAATCAGGGGTATGGCGGAACCCGCTGCGCGGGGAGGGCGGTGAA
Source organism: Xanthomonas sp. NCPPB 4467 (assembly GCF_041475665.2). NCBI lineage: Bacteria > Pseudomonadati > Pseudomonadota > Gammaproteobacteria > Lysobacterales > Lysobacteraceae > Xanthomonas > Xanthomonas sp. NCPPB 4467. The sequence continues at coordinate 2,640,592 of NZ_CM191260.1, forward strand.
AGCGCCCTGGTGGGGCCTTGATGGGTCAGGGCCGCGCTTTCAGCGAGGAAGGCAAACCTGCAAAGACCGGTTCGGCCCCTCGCGCGCTATCGAAAAACCTTATGCAAGTCCTGTGCGAGGCTCCGCGTGGCTAGCGGCCGCGGCCGGCAACGGTCGGGGCCAGCGGGAAGAGTCAGGTGGCAGCGGCGACCGCTCGCAGCCCTAGAAAGGCGCTGCTTACAACGGATGCGACCGCCTTGGAAATCGAGCGCGTTGCCGAAGATGGCGCGCTGCTGCGGACGATCGTCTTACGTGACGAGATAGGTCGGGAGTCGTGATGAGTCGCTGTTGGCGGTAATTCACGCCAACAGCAGGCTGGCAATCCATCCAGAGCGCGCCGCCAAGGCGGCTTGGGTGTCGCCTGAACTCCGACGCCAGGAGCGCCTGCGAGGCATTCCTTCTTTCTCATTGCCATCGGCACCTGCGGCCGCGCGCTGCGAACGCCCCGCCGCCGGCGAACCGGTCAGTCGATCTCTTGCTCAGGCCGCTTCGGCAACCACTTTCAGGCGTGCCAGCACGTAGTCGGCCAGCTCGTGGGCGCTGTACTTGGCCACGAAGGCATTGGCGCCGACCTGTTCGACCATGGCGTTGTTGAACACGCCCGACAAGGAGGTGTGCAGCAGCACGTACAGGCCTTGCAGGCCCGGTGTGCGCCGGATTTCCGTCGTCAGCGTGTAACCGTCCATTGCCGGCATTTCGATATCGGAGATCACCATCGCATAGCGGTCGGCCGGGTTTTCGCCCGACGCGGCCACCTGCAGCAGGTGATCCAGCGCCTGGCGGCCGTCGGACAACAAGGTTGCCGACACCCCCAGCTGGTCGAGCACGCTGCGGATCTGCTGACGCGCCACCCGCGAGTCGTCCACCACCAACACCTGGAACTGACGGTCGTAGGCCACCAGCTGCAGCGACGGGTCCAGCTGCACGTCCTTGCTGACCTTGGCGATGTCGGCCAGCACGCTTTCCACGTCGATCACCTGGATCAGCTCGCCCTGGAACCGCGTCACCGCCGTCAAATAAGTGGCTTCGGCGCCAAGTTCCGGCGGCGGGTGGATATCTTCCACCGCAATATTGACGATGCGCTCCACGCCGCTGACCAAAAATCCCTGGACCGATCGGTTGAACTCGGCCACCACCAGATAGCCGGGGCCGTTTTCGGAGTGCGAATCGCGTTCCGGGTGGCCGATCGCCAGGCCTAAGTCCAGCACCGGCACCGAGCGCCCGCGCACGTCGGCAACGCCGGCGAACTCGGTGGGCAAGCCTGGCACCTGAAACAGTTCCGGCCGGCGCAGCACTTCCTGGACCTTGAAGACGTTGACGCCAAAAAGCTGGCGTCCGCCCAGCCTAAACAGCAGCAGCGCCAGTCGGTTGTGGCCAGCCAGTCGGGTGCGCTGGTCGATGCGGTTGAGCAGATCGTGGGTCATGGGGCAGATATCGACAGCGCCGCCCGGAAACTTGAGGGCTTTGTGGTTGGCGGAGGGGCGCTGTCTGGATTCGGGAGTCGGGATTTGCGATTCGCTTGGAGGCGGGCATTGGTGATTCGGGAGTGGGGATTGGTTTTGGAGCAGGATCAAGCTCTAAAGCTAAAGCCTGCGCTGGAGCAGGGATCTGGCGATTGAGCCGCGACGGGCTGCCGGACGATGTCCTGGTCTGGGTACCACCACTCACTTGAGTTAGGCGCCCACGCAGGCCCGGCTGCAATCACCGCAACCTTGCAGACATGCAACAGCCCGCTCTAGCCAATCTCCAATCCCGGCAAAAACAGGCACACCGCTTGCATGAGCTTCCGCGTCTTCTTCCGGATCTGGTCCCATGCGCCTGCTCCTGCTTGTTGTTTTGTTGGTCGCCGCCCCGGCCTGGGCCGATGGGTATCAGTCGGTCGATTCCATTCGCGCAGCGGCGCTGGCCACGGTTGGCCCCGATGCCGAAGCCGAGGCCACGCTCGATCCGGGTCTGCGCATGCCGGCCTGTCCCATCGCGTTGCAAGCCCAGCCCACCGGCACCAATACGGTCGAAGTGGCCTGCCCGCAGCCGGCCGGCTGGCGCCTGTTCGTGCCGTTGAAGGTGCGCCGCAACCAGGATGTACTGGTGCTGCGTCGGGGCATCAGCGCTGGAGAAACCATCTCGCTGGCCGATATCAGTATCGAGAAGCGTGACGCCGCCCGCATCGTCGGTGCGGTACTGGCCGACCCGGTGGCCGCAGTGGGCAAGTCCGCCCGCCGCGTCCTGCCGGCCGGCTCGCTGCTCTCGGCCAATGATCTGGTGACGCAGCGGCTGGTCCGGCGCGGCGACACCGTCCCGCTGGTGTCGCGCAACGGCGGTCTGGAGGTGCGCATGAGCGGTCGCGCACTCTCCGATGCCGGCGAAAACGAGCGGGTTTCGGTTGAAAATTCCTCGTCCCACCGTGTGGTGCACGGGATTGTTGAAGCGAGCGGAACCGTTTTGGTCTCCAGGTAGAAATTTTCTATAAAGTTTTTTTTCCGGGTGCCGTTATCCCCTACGACCTGTAGAGGAGTTCCTGACATGACCCAGAAAATCGAAGGCAATCTACCGACCGCTGCCACTCTTCGCACCGCGGCCACGAGCAGCAAGATCGTTCCGGCCGGCGAAGATCGCGCGTCCCCGATTGCAGCCTTACCGCCCACCGACAGCGTCAAGCTGACCGGCGAGGCCACCAATCTGCAGAACCTGCAGCGCGAGCTTTCGCAGTCCTCGGCGATCGACACCGGTCGCGTCCAGGCGGTGAAAGAAGCCTTGCAGAACGGCAGCTACTCCATCAACCCGGATGCCATCGCCAGCCGCATGATGGATCTGAATCAGCAACTGGCGGGTTGATTCCCGACTTAAAGGATGAACGTGAACGAGTTCCTGCAACGTCTCAGCGATGCGCTGGCCGGCGAACGCCAGGCATTACTCGAGAACGACATCGACGGGTTGATGCGGCACACGCAGGACAAGCTATCGGCGCTGCGCGCGCTTGAAGCGCGAATGCCCGAAGGCGAAGAAGAGCGTCTGCGTGAGCTGGCCGAAGCCAACCGCGCCAATGGTGCGCTGCTGGCACGCCGCCGCCGCGAAGTGAACTGGGCATTGCGTCACCTTGGGCGAACCGAAAGCGCGCCCTCGTACGATGCCAAGGGCCAATCCAACGTGCTGCGCGGCGGACGTTCGCTGGCAGTTGCCTGAGCTAGCCCTCCGGCATAGCGCGCACGCAGCTTGTGTGGTGCGCGCAGATGGATGCTTTGGCAAAGCGATGCGGGTTTGCTGCCGTCGAAAAAGCCGGCTGGCAGGCGTGTTGCAATGCCGACAGACAACAGCGCCGTGCAATCACCGTCGTCAGATCACGCACGCGCGCCGATGCAGATCACCGGCCGCGCCCGCCTGGCGGTGCGCACGGTCGTTTTGTTAGCGACCCCAAGACCAAGCGGCGATGCGGCCGCCCAAGGGTTCGGCGTATATTGAGGCGTCCTTGCTGCCGCCGTGTCCCGTGACCGCCAAGTTTTTTCTCAATCAATCGTTGTTGCCGTCCCCGACCACCCTGCGCGCATTCGGCGATCAGATGCTCGAGGGCGTGTTGCTGTTCCGCGCCGATGGACAGCTGATTCTGGCCAACGCCGTTGCGCGTCAGAGCCTGTGCAAGGAAGACCCCGCCGATGATCGCAATCTTGGCGAGCGGATCTCGCAGGTATTGCCATCGGATGCACTGAATCAGGCGCGCAGCAAGGGCAGCTGGACCGGCAGCTTGCCGGTAGCCGACCGCGTGGTCATCGCGCACCTGTATTACAACGAAGAGCAGGGCGTTGGCCACTTTCTGGCGTTGTTCCACAACATCGAAGGCCAGCAGGATTACGAGCGCGAGCTGCAACAGCGCCACGCCGAACTGCGCCAGGCCTACATGCGCTTGAACGGCGCACAGGACAAACTGCTGCAGTCGGAAAAGATGGCCTCCATCGGCCAGCTGGCCGCCGGCGTGGCGCACGAGATCAATAATCCGATCGGCTATGTGCACTCCAATCTCGGCAGCCTGCAGGAATACCTGCGCAGCCTGTTTACGCTGATCGAAGCCTACGAGCGCGCGCTGCAGGCGCCGGACCCGAAGGCCTTGATTCCGGAGATCGACGAAATCCGCAACCGTGCCGACATCGACTTCATCAGCCGCGATCTGCCGCAGTTGATGGCCGAATCGCGCGAAGGCATCGAGCGGGTGACCCGCATCGTGCGCGACCTCAAGGACTTCTCGTACTCGGACCGTTCCGAGTCGTGGAAGATGGTGGACCTGCATGCCGGCCTCGAATCCACGATCAACATCATCTGGAACGAGCTCAAGTACAAGGTGACCCTGGAGCGCAATTACGCCGAGCTGCCGCTGGTGGAGTGCCTGCCGTCCGAGCTCAACCAGGTCTACATGAACATGCTGCTCAATGCCGGCCAGGCGATTGTCGAGCGGGGTACGATCACCGTCACCACCGGGCGCGACGAAGCGGAAAACGTCTGGATCCAGTTCCAGGACAGCGGCGCCGGCATCGCCCCGGACCTGCTGCAGCGCATTTTCGACCCGTTTTTCACCACCAAACCGGTCGGCAGCGGCACCGGCCTGGGCCTGTCGATCTCCTACGGCATCATCAACAAGCACCACGGCCGCATCGACGTGGAAAGCGTGCCGGGGCAGGGCGCCAGCTTCCGAATCGTGTTGCCGATCCGGCAGCCGAAGTAGCGCTGACGCGCTGGGAATCGGGAATCGGGAATCGGGAGTAGGGAATCGGGAGAGCGGCATGCGCTGGTGCTTTGATTTTGAGGCACGATTTGGTGCTCTGATTTTGAGGCACGATTTGGCACGCGGAGAGTCAAGCGGTAGATATCTGCTCTACCAATTCTCCATTCCCGATTCCCTATTCCCGGCCGTTGCGTAGCTCGTCATGGGTGCGGAAGGCCTGGCGAATATGCTCGCGCAGTTCGTCGTCGTTCCAGGGTTTGGTCAGGAAGCGGTAGATCGCGCCGCGGTTGATCGCCTCGGTCACCGTGGCAAGGTCGGTGTAGCCGGACAGCACCAGGCGAACGGTGTCGGGGTAGAGCATCTTGACCCGGCCCAGGAACTCGGTGCCGCTCATATCGCTCATGCGCTGGTCCGACAGGATCACCTGCACATCGTTGGTGGCCAACAGGTCGAAGGCATCGCGCACGTTGCCGGCCGCCAGGATGCGATAGCCATCGCGGCGAAACAGGCGCACCAGCGAGCGCAGCACGTTCTCTTCGTCGTCCAGCAGCAGCAGGGTGCGGTCGGGGCGGCTTTCGGCGAACGATTCCGGACGCAGATAACGCCGACGCAAGGCCATGCCGGCCGATTCGGCCGACATCGGTTCTCCGAACAGATAGCCCTGGAAGATGTCGCAATCGTTGCGTCGCAAAAAGCCCAGTTGCGCCTGCGATTCCACGCCATTGGCGATCACCGTCATGCCCAGCTGGTGACCCATCGCAATGATGGCGCGCGCAATTGCCGCCTCGCGGCTGCCGGCCGGCGCGCTCTTGATGAAGCTGCGGTCGATCTTCAAGCGGTCGACCGGATAACGCACCAACGCGCTCAGGCTGGAATCGCCGGTGCCGAAGTTGTCCAGGCTCAGGCTGATGCCTTCGTTGCGCAGGTTGGCCATCGTCTCGTGGACGAAGTTGACGTTGTTGGTCAACGCGCTTTCGTTGATCTCCAGCGTCACGAACTGCGCCGGCACGCCAGCGGTCTGCAGCATCGCCATCACTTCGTTGAAGAAGCCCGGCCGCAGCAATTGCAGTGTGGAGACATTGACCGCAATGCTGAAATCGTCGAAGCCCTGGTCGCGCCACAGCCGCGCCTGGCGTACTGCGTTCTGCAGCACCCATTCGCCGATCTGTACGATCACGCCCAGCCGCTCGGCTGTGCGCATGAAGCGCTCCGGCACCAGCATGCCCAGCGTGGGCGATTGCCAACGCAGCAGCGCCTCCATGCCGACGATGCGGCCGTCGCGTGCGCTGACCAGCGGTTGATAACGCAGGCGCAGCTCGCCATGCGGGATCGCATCGACGATCTGCCGCGCAATGATGCTTTCGCTATGCGCGTTGGTGGTCGAATTGCGCGTGTACAGGCGCACCGTGTTGCCGCCTTCGCGCGCGGCCTGGTAGCTGGCTTCTTCGGCGTAATCGAGCAGGATCGAGAGCGAGGTCGAGTGTTCCGGACACAGGCTGATACCGACCTTGCCGGTCATGAACAACGTATATGGCAGTACCGACAGCGGTAATTCCAGCTGCTGACGAATCTCTTCGGCAAAATCCTCCGGAAGCGGCGTGTCGTCGCGGCGCACCGCCACGATGATCATCTCGTCGCTGCCATGCCGCCACAACTTGCCGCGCGTCCCCAGAAATTCTTGCAGGCGGCGTGCCACCAGCGTCAGTGCCTGGTCGCCGACCTCACCACTCATGTTCTCGTTGATCGAGGCAAAGTGGTCGATATCGACATGGAAGATCATCAGCGGTTGGCCACCGGATGCCGCCGCGTCGACCAGATGCAGCAATTCGGGATTGCCTGCGCCCAGGCGTGTCGGTTTGACGATTTCCAATCCGGGCGGGATGACAGGGCTCCACATGACTCAACGTCCACCATCTTCGTGGACGGACTCGCCGGCCGGGTGATAGGGCAGGCGCAACGTCACGCGCGTGCCTGCTCCGGGGGCTGAGTCTATCGCGAGCACGCCACCGACGGTTTGCGCACGCTCACGCATCACGATCAGTCCAAGTCCGCGCGGGCCTTCCGGCTCGAAGCCATCGCCGTCATCGCTGACTTCCAGACGGAAACTCTCGCTGTCGATCGATTGCAGACTCATGCGTACTTCGCCGGCGCATGCGTGCCGCAAGGCATTGGTGAGGCTTTCCTGCGCAATCCGGAAGCAGGCCTGCTCGATCTCGTTGCCCGGGCGCACGTCGAGCGCCTGGATGTCCAGTTCCAGGCGCACTTGCGAGGCGCGGAACAGCATCGACGCCTGCCAGCGCAGCGCCGCTTCCAGCCCCAGCGCGTCGAGTTGCGGCGGACGCAACAGCATCGACAGATTGCGCAGCTTGGTCACGGTGGAATCGGCCAGCGACACCACTTCCAGCAAATCTTCGCGACGCGCGACCGGGTCGAGCTCGTCCAGCGCCGCATGCGCAGACAACTTCATCGCGGTGATCGCCTGGCCGATGTCGTCGTGCAGATCGCGCGAGATCGCGCGGCGTTCGTCTTCCTGCAGCGAGAACAGGCGCTTGGCCATCGCTTGCAATTCGGCATTGCTCTCGGCCAGCGCGTCGCGAATGCGCTCGGGCTCGCTCAGATCGCGCACCACCAGCAGCTTGCAGCTGCGCCCGCCGTAACGGATATCGCCGGCCGACAGGCCCGCGTAGAACGTGCTGCCATCGCGACGGCGCATTGCCCGCGCACTGGACACCGGCTCATTGCGATCGCTGCCGGCACGCAGATACTCGCGAACCACCGACAGGTCGGAATCGCCGACCAGCGTCTGCAGCGGCTCGCCCAGAATGGTTTCTCCCTGAAAGCCGAACTGCGTGGAGCCGGCGGCATTGGCGTACATCACGTGCTCGTCGGCGAGGATCAGCACGCCGTCCGGCAGCACCCGCACCAACTCGCGGAACTGTTCTTCGCGCTCGCGCAGCAGACGCCGCGACTGTTCGCGCTCGCTGACATCCTGCAAGGTGCCGTGCACATGGCTTGCGCCGCTGGGCAGGGTCACGCTTTCAGCCCGCAGATGCACGGTGCGCGGCTGCGAGTCGCCACCGGTGAGCGGTAGCAGCACATCGATCTGCACATCGCCGCCGGTACACATGTCTTCGATCATGCGTTCGATGCGCGTCTGGGTGGCGGTGTCGGATGCGGTCAGCAGCTCTTCCAGCCGATGTTCGCGCCGATGCATCGGCACGCTGCGCCCCAGGATGCGATACACCGCCGACGAATAGCGGCCCAGGCCGGTGGCGCGATCCAGCTGCCACGAACCCAGGCGCGCGATACCTTGGGCTTCTTCCAGGCGCTCCAGCGCTTCGTCGCGCAGATGCTGCGCCTGGCGTTCTTCGCTGCGGTCCACCGTCACCACCAGACGGGCAGGGCCGCTGGCCAGATGCAACTGATTGCTGCGCACCTCGACATGCCGCAGCCCGCTGCGGGTCAGCAGGTCTTCGTTCAACACGCAGGTGGCATCGCCCTTGCCGCGGATCTGCGTGATGATGTCTTCCAGCCGCGCGCCATCGGCGTTGGGCCAGACCGCCTGCAGCGTCTGCTGCAGGAATTCGTCGCGCTCCCAGCCGAAGAACTCCAGCGCCGCCGGGTTGGCGTCGAGGATGCGCATGGTGGCCAGGTCGTAGATGAAGGCCGGGCTGGGCAGGGCCAGGAACTTGGCCTGCAGCAGGGCTTCGGACTGCGCCAGTTGCGCATGCTCTTCCACGATCAAGGTCATGAAGCGCCGCAGCACCAGATGGATCACGATGCTCGACACCAGCAGGAAGCTGGCATCGGACCAGCGCTCCGGTACCGCCGCGCCAGCCAGGTTGAGCAATCGGTTGCCCAGCAACAGCCACACCACCCCGATCAGCAGGTACAGCCCGGTCAGCGTCCACAGGCCTTGCTGCAAGCGTTCGGCCAGGCGAAGTCGGGACACGGGAGGGGACGAGAACGCGGGCGCTGCGACAGGTTGGTGCATGGGTCCGCGGACGACCTTTGAAGCTGGCGATGTCGACATATTAGCCGTAACTCGTCACGGTTCGGTCGCGCTGGACACACCTGCCTCAACTAATCCGCTGGACGGCCGTTATCCATTGCGACCCCGAGGCAGGGGTCGATTCTTCGGAGTGTTCCAGAGTGGACTCAGGCGTCATTGCAAGCATGCTGCAGCACCCGCTGACCTCAGCGGTGGTGTTGTTGGATGCGCATGGCCAGCCCCTGGCGGCCAATCGCGTTGCGCAGTCCCTCGGGCTGCCGGCAACCCTTGGTGCGTATGCCGAAGTGCTGGAGAGCAGCCGTGCCCAGGTGGTCGACACCGGTGGCATGGCGGCCTGTGTGTTGCCGAGAACTGGCGGCGGACGGCTGGAAGGCTGGCTGCGCGCGGTCTGCGACGAGCATGGTCAGATCATGGCCTTCACCCTGAGCATTCCCGAGCCGATGGGCGCCGATGGCACCAGCCGCTGGGAAATAGGCCTGGACAGCGCCGACCACGGGTTGTGGGATTGGGACATCCCCGCCGACGTGGTGTACCGCTCGGAGCGCTGGACCCGGATGCTCGGCTATTCCGAGCAACCGCTGCCGAACAATCTCACCGCGTTGTCCGGGCTGATTCATCCCGACGACCACGCGCAGGTCAGCGCTGCCGTCCAGGCGCATCTGGATGGGCGTACCGATACCTACGTGGCCGAATTCCGGCTGCGCCAGCACGACGGCCAATGGCGCTGGATCCTTGATCGCGGCCGCGTGGTCTCGCGCACCGCCGATGGCCGCCCGCTGCGCATGGTCGGCACCCATACCGACGTGCATCACCAAAAATTGCTCGAGCAGCAACTGCGCGAGCAGCAGGCCCAGCTCGAAGAGGCCCAGCGCATCGCCAGCATGGGCAGCTGGAGCTGGGATTCGCTGAAGGACCAGCTGTGGATCTCGCAGGATTTCCTGCAGCAGCTGGGCATGACCCAGCTGCCCCTGCATGGGATTCGCGACTTGCTGCGTCTGCTCGCCAGGCCCTCGATTGCGCAACTGCGCGGTGCCTGGCGCAAGATCAAGCACGAAGGCCTGCCGGTGGATTTCGAGCTGGAGGTCAACGGCCTGCTCGGCGTCAATCCGCATCATCTGCGGGTCTGGGCGCAACCGGTGTTCGATGGCGACGGCAGCATGGTGCGTGTGCTCGGCCAGCTGCAGAACGTCACCGAACAGCGGCAGACCGATGCGCTGATTCGCTGGCGCACCGAACTGCTCAATCGCGTTTCCGCATTGGGCAGGATCGGCGGCTGCGAAATCGAGGTCGATACCCGTCGCATGCAGTGGACCGAGGAGTGCTACCGCATCCACGGCCTGCGCAAGGAAAACATCACCCTGGAGCAGGCGCTTGCGCTGTACACCCAGGATTCGCGCGACGCCTTCGAAGCGGCGCTGCTACGCATTTCCGATGGCGGCCTGCCCGAGCAGCTGGAGCTGTGCTTCTATCGCAACTCCGGTCAACGCATCTGGGTGCAGGTGCTGATCGAACTTGACCGCCGTGAAGGCTTGCCGCCGCGATTTGTCGCCCTGTTCCGCGATGTCACCCGCGAGCGCGAAGCCAACGAGCGTATCGAGCTGCTGGCGCACTACGACCGCCTGACCGGGCTGCCGAACCGCTTTCTGCTGCGCGAGCAGGCCGAAAACGCCATCCGCGAGGCCAACGAGCGCGGCCAGGTACTGGCCATGCTGCTGATCGATCTGGATGGTTTCAAGAGCATCAACGACTCGTTCGGCCATGCCACCGGCGACAACCTGCTCAAGCTCGCTTCGGCGCGCCTGCATCAGCATCTGCGCAACAGCGATCTGTTCGGACGTTTCAGCGACGACGAATTCATCGTGCTGCTGAGCGATCTCTCCGAGCCGGAAGATGCCGGCCACGTTGCGCGCAAGTTGATCAGCGCGCTCGGCGAGCCGCTGCGCAAGGACCATGTCACCCTCAAACTCGGCGCCAGCATCGGCATTGCGCTGCAGGGCGAGGGTCTGTCGGACTTCGACAGCCTGCTGCGCGCCGCCGATGCGGCGATGTATGCGGCCAAGGAATCCGGCCGCAACACCTTCCACTATTACAGCCAGGATGTGCTGCTGCGTGCGCAGCGCCGTCTGGAGCTCGAGCATGCGCTGCAAGGTGCACTCGAGCGCGAAGAGTTCACGCTGGTCTATCAGCCGCTGGTCAACACCGTGGGCGACGCATCGCCGGCGATCGAAGCGCTGATGCGCTGGAATCGCCCAGGCCATGGCCCGTGCAGCCCGGTCGAATTCATTCCGATCGCCGAAGAGTGCGGCGAGATCGTGCGTCTTGGCGAATGGGTGATCGGCGAGGCCTGCCGCCAGGCGGTGGTCTGGGACCGCGCCGGGCTCCATTTCAGCCGCATCGCGGTCAATGTCTCGGCCGTGCAGTTGCGCGAACGCGGCTTTGCCGAGCGCGTGCTTGAAATCTGCCGCGACAACAGCTGGCCGCCGTCGCGGCTGGAACTGGAATTGACCGAATCTGCGCTGATTCGCGATTCGGACTCGCTGCGCCGTTGTTTCGAATTGTTCGAGCAGAACGGCGTGCTGCTGGCGGTGGACGACTTCGGTACCGGCTTTTCGAACCTGCATTACCTCAACCGCTTCCCGGTGCAGCGCCTGAAGATCGATCGCAGCTTCGTACAGGGCATGCTCGACGATGCCAACACCGCCGAGGTCACCCAGGCCATCGTGCATCTTGGCCACGCGCTGGGCATGCAGGTCGTCGCCGAAGGTGTGGAGACCGTGCAGGAAGACGCCTTGCTACGCCAGCAGGGCTGCGACGAGATCCAGGGCTATTTCTACTCGCGCCCGTTGTCGCCGCGCGACATGGCGCAGTGGCTGCGCGAAGCCGAAGCCGGCATGCGTCTGGGTGCGCGCTTGGTGATCGCCAGCTGAGGCATAGGCCTAGCTGTCACCGGCAGCCTTGATGGTGCGACATGGTGGCAGAGGTGTGTCGCTGCTTGATACGCCGATGCGGCATACGCTCATTACGACAGGTTTCAAGCTCGCCTAGCGCAAGCGACTGAGTGGATGCGCAAGAGTGTCCCATCACATTTGCCCCACGCGCCGGTAGACGCGCATTTTCGCACAACACCGCATACGATTGGATGCGCGCCTCGCAGTGGATGTCACTGCTATCCGGACCGTCATGGCTATCTGCGATAGCGTCCTGCTAGACCATCAGTCCGGATCCGGCTGCGCCGCGGCGCCAACCGTCATGGCCGATGTCCGGCACGTTCAGTGATCGCATCCGCATGCCGCCCTGGCGTGTTGTCAGTGGTGCACGTGAAATCCGCAAGCCAGCCCGCTCAACCGCTCCGGCGCAGTTTTCATTCCGGCGCAAATAAAAGTTCGCGCCTCCAGATCAGCGGCGTTGTTTCTCTTTGTTTGTCTGGGAAGAACAGGGATAAATAGCCTGCTGCGATGGCGCGGTCGCGGAGTTTCAGACCGACGCCTTCTGCGGTCGACACGGATACGGCGGTCACCTTGCCTTGCGCATCGACCGTCATGTCCCACACAAGGCGGCCACTCCACTGGCTCTGGGGAATCGATGCATCATAGTTCGGTCGGCCCACGACATAAGGCATTCCAGGGTCGGTGGACAGTGGCGAATCTTCAAGCCTGGCATGGACCCGTACCGTACTTTCCCCAATGCGTCCGTCGCCGGTCTTTGCTTGGAAGGTCCATAGGCCTGGCGCTCTCCCGTGGCCCAGATCGGCGCCGTAGCACTGCTTTGCGCCACGATAGTCAGGGTACTGATGGCTCGAGACTTCCTGCCCGGATGCGTCGAAGGCCTTCAACACCAACCCGCCCACATCGGTATCGGCAAGATCGGTTGCGACACAGACCTGGTGATGGTGCTGACCATTGGTCAGGAATTGGTTGGTTTGCTGGCGTGCAATCGAGTGAGGCGGCCGGGCCTCCCAGAGGAATTCAAGATAGACACTCTCGCTTGCCGCAGCGGCGGCAGCTACTGCGACCGCGGGCTGGAGCGCTGCTGCAGCCAATAAAACCAAACGACTTGCGTTCATGGATATCCAGCACGCTCAACCTGAGGACGAACGCGATCTTCCCATGCTGATCGGCAATGGGGCGGCGCTCCGAGAGTGATGAGCGACCTCGTCCATGTGGCTGACGAGCCCTGGGTCGTGTTTGCGTATCGGTCAGGAGGCGCTGCAGTTCGGCGCGCGCGGTCGGCGCAGTGCCGTGTTGCCCGGGGCAACTGACAGCCGGCGAGCCTGAGATCGGGCAGTTCAAAACAACCGGCGGGGCGCCTGCCGAGGCACGCCCCGCCGTTGACGGGATCAGCGTGCCGACGCGCCGACGGCGGCGCCGTCCAGCCCGAGATCCCACGCCACGGTCGCAAACAGCAGGTCGTTTTCGCTGCAATCGCGGCGCGGGTTGATCAAGGCCTTGATTTCCGCGCGGGCGGCCAGCTCCAGCCGTTCCAGTGCGGCCGGCAACCGTACTCGCCTCAGCACCGGCTTGGCCGCTTCGCTTTGCGCGATGCGCTCGGCATGGGCGGTGGCCAAGGCTGCTGCCTGCAGTGCGGCATTGGGGTCGGTATCGAGGGTGGGGGCAAGAAGCGTCATGAGCGGAACACCGGGTCGTTACGGAACGACAAATCCCCGGAAGGCCGGGGAATGTCGGGATCAGAAGCTGCGGGCAGCCATCGGTCTTAGAACAACTCGACCGTGCCGGCACCCATGCCCTGCTGTGCGACCGGCTTGTGCGGCGGGCGTTCCCACTCCACACGCATGTCGCGCAGACGGCTGGACACCTTGGCCAGCGACGCAACCAGGTCGCTGTCGTACACGCCGCCATTGCGATGCAGCAGTTCCTGCAGCGCCACCGCCTCACGGTTGATCGCGGTGAGGCGATCGAGGTGGGTGTGGATGCCGCTCAACGTCTGCGTGGCGATGTCCTCGAACTGCAGGGCGCGGACGGCTTCGGCCACGCTGCCGTCGATGGAGCGAGCGCACTCGGAGATTTCGCGCATGCCATCGCCCAACGAGGCGTTGATCTGAGCGACGTTCTCTAGCATGGCGGCCGATTCATGGCGCGCCTCGCGGGAGCGGTCCATGTGACGCGATGCCAGCTGCGAGACCGTTTCACGCACCTTGGCGATCGATTCCTTGGAGCTGTGTGCCAGCTTGCGGATCTGTTCGTTGAAGGTGGTGGAACGTTCGGACAGGTTGCGCACCTCGTCGGCGACCACCGCGAAGCCGCGACCGGCTTCACCGGCACGTGCTGCTTCGATGGCGGCGTTCAACGCCAGCAGGTTGGTCTGGTCGGCGATCGACTTGACGTCTTCCAGCAACGCGAAGATGCCATCCAGATGCTGCGCCATCTCATCGATGTGATGGACGGTGTTGGTGCTCTGGCCGCTCACCTGTTCCAGCGCTTCCACCAATTGCTCCATGCGGGAGCTGGCGTGCTGGGCGAAGCGGGCGACATCGACGCCGGCACTGCCATCGTCGCCTGCGCGGTCGACGATGCGGGCCAGTGCCTGGCTTTGCTGGCGCGACTTGCGGTTCATCGATTCGAAGCTGCCACCAAGACCGGACACGGCCTGGCGGATCAGTTCGCGGGCACGCTCGACTTCCGAGCGCGAACCATCGACTTCGTTGCTGACGAACGTACGCAGTTCGTTGAGCAGTTGGTCCTGCTCGCGCAGGATGCGGGTCTGGTCCGGGTTGCGCCGGAACTGGGAATACGTCACCCAGGCAGCGAAAACCAACCAACTAAGGGTCATGGTCGCCAGGATCGCCCAGCGCACCGAGGCGGGCCAGTCGAATCCGACAGCGAAGGGAAACAGCAAGGTCAGGGCCAAAGGAGCGGCTAGACGGATGAGTGGACGTGAATACATGGGCGTTCTCGGCAGAGTCACGGTTGCTGTATCGGCACTACCCCCGTGGTCTTTAGCGACGATCGCCATCTCGTCTTGCCCATGCGCTTGCGGTCGGTGGGCGCTAACGCCCTTTGCGGGCGCCTGAAACCGCATTTGCGTCGCTTAGCGCAGCGCGCGGTCCACCGCTTCGCTCATCGCGCGTTTGGCGAACAAAAAATCCCACAAGCTGCCCCCCATCTGCCGCCACAGCACCGCCGAGCGTACCGCTGCCAGCAACAATGCGCGGATTTCCGCCACCACGCCTGCCTGGCCCAGGTAATGCGGGTTGCCCTGCACCATGACTTTGGGGCGCAAGTGGCTGATGGTCTGCGCGTACAACCCGCCCAGTGCACTGAGCACATCCGGGTGAGCGCTGTCGTTCAGGTTCTGCGCCTGGCGGGCAGCGGCCTCGATGCCGCCGGACACCGTGGACACTGTCGTGGTGTCGCGCACGAAGCGGCGCTCCAGTTGCAGCACCGCCAGCGCCAGGCGCGGCAGCACATCGTCCTGAGCCTGGTTGCGGAAGTAGTTGTGCAACAGGCGCAGACCGGGCGCCACCGCCGCGGCCGAGCCGTAAACTGCCTCCGGCGAGGCTGCATCCACCCGGAACACACTGTCCATGGCGGTGCGCACCGTCGCCGCTTCCGAATGGCCGGTCTCGGCAATCCGCCGCACCTGCTGCAAGGCCTGGGCGACGCCGGCAAGGGCCAGCACACGGTGATCCATGGAAACACTCATCAAGCCACACCCTCAAGAGGAAAAGAAGATCCCGCCAGCTGGCGTTCCAGCGGCGCATCGGTGGCGGCAATGACCCCACCGCCCAGGCATTCCTCGCCGTCGTACAACACCAGCGACTGCCCGGGCGTTACCGCCCGCTGCGGCCGCTCAAAACGCACCTGCACGCTGCCGTCGTCCTGCACGTCCACCGTGCACGGCTCGTCCGGCTGCCGATAGCGGGTCTGCGCCGTGCAGCTGAAGCGACGCGCAGGCGGCGCGCCGGTCACCCAATGGGCCTGCTCGGATTGCAGCCAGCGCGACTGCAGCAATGGGCTGTCGCGGTCCTGATCCACGTACAGCACGTTGCTGGTCACATCCTTGCCGACCACGTACCAGGGCGCTGCCGCCCGGCCACGCACGCCGCCGATATTCAGGCCCTCGCGCTGACCCAGGGTGAAGTAGAACACCCCCGGATGGTCGGCAATGCGTTGCCCCTGCGGGTCTCGGATCTCGCCGGTGCGGGCGGGCAGGTAGCGCCCCAGAAATTCGCGGAAGTCGCGCTCGCCGATAAAGCAGATCCCGGTGGAATCCTTCTTGGCGTGGGTCGGCAGACCGGCGTCCTGGGCAATGCGGCGCAGCGTGCTCTTTTCCAGATCGCCGATCGGGAACAGGGTTGCGGCCAGTTGGGTCTGCCCCAGTTGGTGCAGGAAATAGCTCTGGTCCTTGCCACGGTCCGCCCCACGCAGCAGCCGCCAGCGTCCTCCGCTGTAGGCCGCCTGCGCGTAATGGCCGGTGGCGATGCGCTCGGCGCCCAGCGCCTGGGCAGCGTCCAGGAAATGCTTGAACTTGACCTCGCGGTTGCACAACACATCCGGGTTGGGCGTGCGTCCGGCGGCATATTCGGCCAGAAAGTGCTCGAACACGCCGCTCCAGTATGCGCCCGAAAAATCGCGAAAGTGGAACGGGATACCCAGCACGCCGCACACCGCGACCGCATCGCGACGGTCGTCTTCGGCGCGGCAATCGCCACTGCCGTCGTCGGCCCAATTCTGCATGAACAACCCGGCGATCGACTCGCCTTGCTGCGCCAGTTTCCACGCCGCCACCGACGAATCCACGCCACCGGACACCCCCACCACGATGCGCGGCGTGCTCATGCGACGTGCCGCACCAATGCCAGCGGGTGACGCTGTCCGGCCAGAAAGTCGGCCACCACTTCCCACACCAACGGGCTCCGCAGCCGATCGGTCGCCTCGCGTAATTCATCCGGTGTCATCCACAGCGCACGCACCACGCCGGTATCCAGGCTGCGCTCGGGGTGATGGGTCACCGCCTCGCCGACGAAAGCAAAGCGCAGGAAGCATTGGCCGCTCGGCGCCACCCATTGGTAGGTGCCGATGAAATGGGTCAGGTGTACGTCCCAGCCGGTTTCTTCCAGGGTTTCGCGCACCGCCGCATCCAGCAGGCTTTCGTTCGGCTCCAGATGGCCTGCGGGCTGGTTCAACAACAGCCTGCCGGCGATGGTTTCTTCCACCTGCAGGAACTTGCCGTCGCGCACCACCACCGTGGCCACGGTGACATCCGGGTGCCAGCGCTGTTCGGACGTGCTCATCGGTCGTGCTCCTGGGCGGGGGAGGGGCCGGCCATTGCGCCCGTCATCGCATCGGCGCCAAGGCGACCCGCACGACCGCGCAACGGGTGCAGGGGCGCGCAGGCATGCCGGGATGCTGAGGAGGACGGCGCCAGTCGCAGCGCGGTCGGGGTATCGGTCATCAAGGGCCAGCCGGGGAATCGGAGACAAATTGTGCGGGCCGCGGCGCAAATCGTCCAATGCGTGCGGCGATGAACCGTATAATGGCCCGATGCCTCGGAAGACATCTCACGAACACGATCATGGCCTCACGGTCGAAGCCAGCAAGCCTGAAGTGGCGCCACCGCCGCGTTATCAGGTGTTGCTGCTCAACGACGACTACACCCCGATGGACTTCGTGGTGACCGTGCTGCAGCAGTTTTTCAACCTCGATCTGGAGCGGGCCACCCAGGTCATGCTGCACGTCCACACGCGTGGGCGCGGCGTTTGCGGGGTCTACAGCCGCGAAGTGGCCGAGTCCAAGGTGGCGCAGGTCAACGAATTTTCGCGCATGAACCAGCACCCGCTGCTGTGCACGATGGAGCAGACCTGAGCGAGCTTGACGGCCGTTCCAGCAGTGCAACAGTGTGGCTGCAATCACGTGCTAACGCCGTCTGAACATGCCTATCCGATAGGGTTGTGGAAAATCCCAACAAAAGCCGCATATTGTTGGCAACAGCCGTTCGGAGTTACCAATGTTCAGCAAAGACCTAGAGCAAACAATCGGCCAGTGCTACAAGCGAGCACGCGAGGCGCGTCATGAGTTCATGACCGTCGAGCACCTGCTGCTCTCGCTGCTGGACAACCCTTCCGCGCAAGCCGTCCTCAAGGCCTGCGGGGCGGACCAGCTGAGGCTGCACAACGACCTGGAACAGGCGATCGAGGCCTCGGTCTCGCGTCTGGCCGAAGACGATGGCCGCGACACCCAGCCCACCCTGGGCTTCCAGCGTGTGCTGCAGCGTGCGGTTTACCACGTGCAGTCCTCGGGCAAGAAGGAGGTTACCGGCGCCAACGTGCTGGTCGCGATCTTCGGCGAAAAAGACTCGCATGCGGTGTACTTCCTGAATCAGCAGGACATCACCCGCCTGGATATCGTCAATTACCTGTCCCACGGCATTGCCAAGCTCGGCGAAGACGGCGAGCAGCCGTCTGCGTCCGATGGTGAGCCCAAGAGCGAGGGCGGGGAGGGCGAGGCCAAGGGAGACGCGCTCGCCGAGTACGCCACCAACCTCAACGAGCAGGCGCGCAATGGCAAGATCGACCCGCTTGTCGGCCGCGCCGACGAGATCGAGCGCACCATCCAGGTGCTGTGCCGCCGCCGCAAGAACAACCCGCTGTACGTGGGCGAGGCCGGCGTGGGCAAGACCGCGATAGCCGAAGGCCTGGCCAAGCGCATCGTCGATAACGACGTGCCGGAAGTACTTGCCGACGCGGTGATCTTCTCTCTGGACCTGGGCGCGCTGGTTGCCGGCACCAAGTACCGCGGCGACTTCGAAAAGCGCCTGAAAGGCGTGCTGACCGCGTTGAAGAAGGTGCCCAATGCGGTGCTGTTCATCGACGAGATCCACACCATCATCGGCGCCGGCTCGGCCTCGGGCGGCACCATGGATGCCTCCAACCTGATCAAGCCCGCGTTGGCGTCGGGCGAGCTGCGCTGCATCGGCTCGACCACGTTCCAGGAATATCGCGGCATCTTCGAGAAGGATCGGGCGCTGGCGCGGCGCTTCCAGAAGATCGATATCGTCGAGCCGACCGTCGGCGAAACCTTCGAAATCCTGCAGGGCCTCAAGCCCAAGTACGAAGCGCACCACGGCGTGACCTATGCCGACGATGCGTTGCAGGCGGCGGTGGACCTGTCGGTCAAGCACATTGGCGATCGTTTGTTGCCGGACAAGGCCATCGACGTGATGGACGAGGCAGGTGCGCGTCAGCGCCTGCTGCCCGATGGCGTGCGTAAGGAGCTGATCGACATCGAGGAGATCGAAACCATCGTCGCCAAGATGGCGCGCATCCCGGCCAAGCAGGTCAGCGCGACCGACAAGGACGTGCTGCAGCACCTGGAGCGCAACCTCAAGATGGTGATCTTCGGGCAGAACCCGGCGATCGAAACGCTGGCCGGCTCGATCAAGCTGGCGCGCTCTGGCCTGGCCAACCCGGAAAAGCCGATCGGCAACTTCCTGTTCGCCGGCCCCACCGGTGTCGGCAAGACCGAGGTGACCAAGCAGCTCGCGCTGCAGCTGGGCATCGAGCTGGTGCGTTTCGATATGTCCGAGTACATGGAAGCGCATTCGATCAGCCGCCTTATCGGTGCGCCTCCGGGCTATGTCGGCTTCGATCAGGGTGGCCTGCTGACCGAGAAGATCGTCAAGACGCCGCACTGCGTATTGCTGCTGGACGAGGTGGAGAAGGCGCACCCGGACATCTTCAACATCCTGTTGCAGGTCATGGACCGCGGCATCCTCACCGACACCAACGGGCGCGAAGCAAACTTCAAGAACGTGATCCTGGTGATGACCACCAACGCCGGTGCCACGCAGGCCTCACGTCGGTCGATCGGCTTTACCAAGCAGGATCATTCCACCGATGCGATGGAGTCGATCCGCCGCGGGTTCACGCCGGAGTTCCGCAACCGTCTGGACGCGATCGTGCAGTTCCAGGCGCTGGGCTTCGACCACATCCTGCGCGTGGTGGACAAGTTCATTATCGAGCTGGAAATGTTGCTGCAGGAAAAGCACGTCTCGCTGTCGGCCACCCCGACCGCGCGCGACTGGCTGGCCCAGCACGGCTTTGATCCGCTGATGGGCGCACGCCCGATGGCGCGCGTGATCCAGGAGAAGATCAAGCGTCCGCTCGCCGACGAGCTGCTGTTCGGCAAGTTGGTGGAAGGCGGGCGGGTCAATATCGACGTCAAGGACGGCGAGCTGGTGGTGGAAGCGCATCCGGAGCCGGAGCGTCTGTTGCCGGCAACCGTCGACTGATCGATGCAGCTGGTTGACGTGTACTGGAAAAAGCCGCTCGAACGAGCGGCTTTTTTATGTCCGGAGCGCGATACTGCGCGAACAACGAGTCGTCGTTTCAGTGCCCGACATTGCTTAGCGCAACACCCGGCGTCTGCAACAGGGTGTAGCGGCGCAAGATAACCAAGGCGCAAGATAAGCACTGTGTTGCCGCATCAGCGCATGCCTGCATTTTTCAGGGGCGAAATTCCGAGCGCGCGGATAGAGGTCGGCTCGCGATTGGATGTCCGGCAGCGGCGCGTCTGCCGTATTGCTTTCGCCCAGGAATACGCCACGCTTTGCCCTTCGCGCTGCTGAAAGGTACGTCCCTCACCAAATCGCAGGCACGACAAAAAGCGGCCATGGGCCGCCTTGCGTCTCAGCACCAGAACCGCTTACTTCATGCGGTAGGTAATACGGCCTTTGGTCAGGTCGTACGGAGTCATCTCAACCTTGACCCGATCGCCGGTCAGAATGCGGATGTAGTTCTTGCGCATACGGCCGGAGATGTGGGCGATGATTTCATGCCCGTTTTCCAGCTTGACCCGGAACGTGGTGTTGGGAAGCGTCTCGCTGACGCTGCCTTCGAATTCAATGGAGTCGTCTTTCGACATGTAATCCTGTGCAATCAAAGCTGGCCCGGAAGGGCCGTAAGGGACGGCATTTTACGCTCCATCTCCCCGTGGTGCAAATTTTATGTTAAGTGGGCTTCACCCAGCGCCGTGACGGGCCGCTCACCGTAGCGTTCGGACCAGCTACCGGCCGGTTCCACTAGGGCTACCTGGCGCTGCACGTGTTGCACAAACTCCGCGCGTGGCATGTGCTGCGCGCCCAGGCTGAGCAGGTGCGGGTTTTCCACCTGCGCATCGAGCAGCGGCCAGCCGCGCGCATGCAGGTCGGCGGCCAGGGCGGCTAACGCCACTTTCGAGCCGCCGCTGATTGCGCTGAACATGCTTTCCCCGAAGAACATCTGGCCGATCGCCACGCCGTAGATGCCGCCCACCAGGCGCGCGCCGTCGAACACTTCCAGCGAGTGCGCGTGGCCGCGATGGTGCAGGTCGACATAGGCCTCCTGCATCTGCGCGGTGATCCAGGTGCCGTTCTGTCCGGGACGCGGGCTGGACGCGCACGCGGCAATGACTTGCGCAAATGCGGTATCGGCTCGCAGGGTCCAGTTGCAGTTGCGCAGCTGCCGTTTGAAGCGCGACGACAGGCGCACGCCATCGGTGCGAAATACCATGCGCGGGTCCGGGCTCCACCACAGAATCGGTTGCCCTTCCGAAAACCACGGAAAGATGCCGTGCGCATACGCGTTGAGCAGGCGTTGCGGGTGCAGGTCGCCGCCGAGGGCGAGCAGGCCGTCGGGCTCGCGCAAGGCGCGCTCGACCGGCGGAAACGGGCTGGCAGGGTCCTGTGACAGCAGGTGGGGCAGGGCGCGCGACATGGAGTGAGTCTAGCGGTGCTGCGTGCGGGCGGTGCGCATTGGGTCAGTCGCGAAACGGGCTGTGGTCTGCCAGTTCGACCGCGTGCCGCGCGACGGCCTCGCGTTCGTCGGCGCACCATTGCGCCAGCGGTTCGCGGAAGCCGGGGTCGGCGATCCAGTGACGGCTACGCACCACTGTCGGCAGAAAGCCGCGCGCAATCTTGTGCTCGCCTTGTGCGCCAGGCTCGAAGCGGCTCAGACCTTCGCGCAGGCAGTATTCGATGCCCTGGTAATAGCAGGTTTCGAAGTGCAGGCCAGGCAGGGCTTCGCCGCCCCAGTAACGGCCGTAGAGCGTGTCGTGGCCGCGCAGGCATAGCGCACCGGCAATCGCTTGCCCATCGAGGTCGGCCAGGAACATCACCAGCTGACGCGGCAGGTGTTGCGCCAGGTGGCGCAGGAATTCGGGAGTCAGTGCCGGCGAATTGCCGTACTCGTTGAAGGTCTTGAGATAGAACCCGTACATGGCGTCCAGGTCCGCCTCGCTGGCCTCATCGCCATGCACCACGCGCAGCTGCACGCCGGCGCGCTGCACCTTGGCGCGTTCCTGGCGGATGTTCTTGCGGCGTTTGTGGTCCATCGCCGCCAGAAACGTTTCGAAGTCGCTCCAGCCGCTGGCGTTGTGCCAGTGGTATTGCAGATCGTTGCGTTCCAGCCAGTCGGCATCGAATGCGGCATCTTCATCGGCCAGATGAAAATTCACATGCGCCGAAGACAAGCCGCTGCGCTCCACCAGTTCGCGCATCGCGGCCAACAAGTGCCCACGCCACTTGGGCGCGCCGAGCAGGCGCGGGCCGGTGACGGGCGAGTAGGGCACGCCGCACAGCCACTTCGGGAAATACTCCTGCCCGTAGCGTGCATACGCATGCGCCCAGGCATGGTCGAACACGAACTCGCCGTGCGAATTGTTTTTCAGGTAACCCGGCGCGGCGGCGACCAGCGTGTCGCCGGTCCACAAGGTCAGGTGCAGCGGATTCCAGCCCCAATCCGGACGCAGGCAGCCTTCGCGTTCCAGGCCTTGCAGAAATGCATCGCTGACAAAGGGATGGCGGCCGTCGTGCAGCGCATCCCAGGCACCGGCAGGAAGCTCGTCCAGCCGGCGACACCAGCGGGCCGTCACGCTCATGCGCGCGGCCCGTTGGTGCTGTCCGCGCGGCGCGGCCGGCGGTCAGCAGCCATCTCAGGCGCTCTTGTCGAGATAACGCTCGGCATCCAGCGCGGCCATGCAGCCGAAACCGGCCGAGGTGATGGCCTGGCGGTAGTGCTGGTCGGCCACGTCGCCGGCGGCGAACACGCCGGCCACCGAGGTCTCGGTCGCTGCGCCGTTCAGGCCGGAGCGGATTTCCAGGTAGCCGTTGTTCATGGCCAGCTGGCCGTCGAACAGCTGCGTATTGGGGTGGTGGCCGATGGCGACGAAGAAGCCGTGCGCGTCGATATCGCGGGTGCTGCCGTCGAGGGTGGACTTGACCCGCACGCCGGTCACGCCGGCATCGTTGCCCAGCACTTCGTCGATGGCGTGGTGCCAGACGGTTTCGATCTTGCCGGCGGCGACCTTGGCGAACAGCTTGTCCTGCATGATCTTTTCCGCGCGCAGGGTGTCGCGGCGGTGCACCAGGTACACCTTGCGCGCGATGTTGGACAGGTACAGCGCTTCTTCGACCGCGGTGTTGCCGCCGCCGACCACCACCACGTCCTGGTCCTTGTAGAAGAACCCGTCGCAGGTGGCGCAGGCGGAAACGCCCCGGCCCTTGAAGGCCTCTTCGCTGGGGATGCCCAGGTACTTGGCGGTGGCGCCGGTGGCGATGATCAGCCCGTCGCAGGTGTACTCGGCGCTATCGCCGATCAGCCGGAACGGCCGCTGCGACAGATCGGCAGTGTGGATGTGGTCGAAGATGACCTCGGTCTCGAAGCGCTCGGCATGCGCCTGCATGCGGTTCATCAGGTCCGGGCCCATCAGGCCGTGGGGGTCGCCCGGCCAGTTGTCCACCTCGGTGGTGGTCATCAGCTGGCCGCCCTGCTGCAGGCCGGTGATCACCACCGGCTTGAGATTGGCGCGGGCGGCGTAGACCGCGGCGGTCCAGCCGGCCGGGCCGGAGCCCAGGATCAGCAGGCGGGAATGCTTGGCGGGACTGGCAGATGAGGCGCTCATGTATACTCGCGGTCTAGGAGTGGTAGGGACGGCGCTGATGAATTGCGCCCCCGTGGCGGCATAGAGTGGCGGTCCCCACCCGGTGAATCAAGGCGGCGCGATGGAACTGCTTGAACCGCAGATGGCATGGTCCGCCCTGATTGCATGTTCGACGCCGCCTTGTGCGGCGTTTTTCGTTGGCGGCCGGGCGCCCCGGCAGCCGGTGCTCATTCAACTGCTGAAACCGTGGCCTCAGTCGTTTATTATCAACCACTAACAGCATTTTTCTAAGGTCTGGCTACAGGTGGCAAAGCAGGTTCCCGAACGCAGCAAGCCCGCAGAGGGCAAATCGTCGTCGCGCAAGACGGCGGTGGCGGACAATCCGCGTCGGCAAAAGCTCTGGCGCGATCTGGCATTGATCGCGGTGGCGCCGTTGTTGCTGTATCTGCTGGCCAGCCTGTTTACCTATTCGGCAACCGATCCTGGCTGGTCGCGCACCGGCAATCTGGTCGCGCCGATCCACAACATGGGCGGCAGATTCGGCGCGATGGCGGCGGATGTGTTGCTGCAGCTGTTTGGTTATGTGGCCTTCCTGCTGCCGGTGATCCTGGGCGCGGTGGCGTGGATCGCGCTGATCGGCGAGCGCGAGGAGCAGAGCCAGAGCGATCTGGGGCCGGCGCTGCGGCTGGTCGGCATGGTGGGCTTTTTGATCTCTTCGACCGGCTTTTTGCATCTGCGCCTGTTCCAGGGCGAGGTCGCCGAGGCCGGCGGCATTCTCGGCAAGCTGGTCAGTGGGTCGCTAAGCTCGGGCTTTGGTGCCCTGGGCGCCAATCTGTTCGTGATAGTGCTGCTGTTGGTATCGATCACATTGGCGACCGGGTTGTCGTGGTTTGTGGTGATGGAGCGCATCGGCAGGTGGGTGCTGGCGCTGGGCCCGTTGATGCAGCGCAAGACCCACCAGGCCACCGAGTGGCAACAGACCCGCGTGATGCGCGAAGAACGCGAGGAAGTGCGCAAGGTCGATGCAGTCAAGCAGGCCAGGCGCGAGCCAGTCAAGATCGAACCTCCGCCGGCACCGGTGGTGGAAAAGAGCGAGCGCGCCAAGCGCGACACCCAGATCCCGATGTTCCAGGGCGTGAGCACCGACGGCTCGGATCTGCCGCCGCTGGCATTGCTGGACGATCCGAAGCCCCAGACCAAGGGCTATTCGGAAGAGACGCTGGAAACGCTGTCGCGGCAGATCGAATTCAAGCTCAAGGATTTCCGCATCGAGGCGCAGGTGGTCGGGGCCTATCCCGGTCCGGTGATCACCCGCTTCGAGATCGAGCCGGCGCCGGGCATCAAGGTCAGCCAGATCAGCTCGCTGGACAAGGACATCGCGCGCGGGCTGTCGGTCAAGTCGGTGCGTGTGGTGGACGTGATTCCGGGCAAGTCGGTGGTGGGTCTGGAGATCCCCAACGTCACCCGCGAGATGATCTTTCTGTCCGAGCTGCTGCGTTCCAAGGAATACGACAAGTCGGCCAGCCCACTGACGCTTGCGCTGGGCAAGGACATCGCCGGGCGCCCGACCGTGGCCGATCTGGCGCGCATGCCGCACTTGCTGGTGGCCGGTACCACCGGCTCGGGCAAGTCGGTGGCGGTCAACGCGATGGTGCTGAGCCTGTTGTTCAAGGCCTCGCACAAGGAACTGCGGATGCTGATGATCGACCCGAAGATGCTCGAATTGAGCGTCTATCAGGGCATCCCGCATCTGTTGGCGCCGGTGGTCACCGACATGAAGGAGGCCGCCAACGGCCTGCGCTGGTGCGTGGCGGAGATGGAACGCCGTTACAAGCTGATGAGTGCGGTGGGCGTGCGCAACCTGGCCGGCTTCAACAAGAAGATCAAGGACGCCATCGACGCCGGCCAGCCGATGATGGACCCGCTGTTCAAGCCGAATCCGGAGCTGGGCGAGGCGCCGCGGCCGCTGGAGACGCTGCCGTTCATCGTTATCTTCATCGACGAATTCGCCGACATGATGATGATCGTCGGCAAGAAGGTCGAAGAGCTCATCGCACGCCTGGCGCAGAAGGCGCGTGCGGCCGGCATTCACTTGATCCTGGCAACGCAGCGGCCGTCGGTGGACGTGATCACTGGTCTGATCAAGGCCAATATCCCGACCCGCGTCGCGTTCCAGGTCAGCTCCAAGATCGACTCGCGCACCATCCTGGACCAGTCCGGCGCCGAGGCGTTGTTGGGCAATGGCGACATGCTGTATCTGCCGCCTGGCACTGCGCTGCCGGATCGTGTGCACGGCGCTTTCGTCAGCGACGAAGAAGTGCATCGGGTGGTCGAGCATCTGAAGGCCAGCGGGCCGGTGTCCTACGTCGAAGGCGTGCTCGACGAAGTGCAGACCATGGGCGATGGCACCGTGGTGGGCGCAACCGGCTTGCCGGAGAGCAGTGGCGGCGGTGGGGATGAGTCCGACCCGCTGTACGACGAGGCACTGCGCATCGTCACCGAAACCCGGCGCGCATCGATTTCCGGTGTGCAGCGTCGCCTGAAGATCGGCTACAACCGTGCTGCGCGCTTGATCGAGGCGATGGAAGCGGCCGGTGTGGTCAGCCAGCCCGAGCACAACGGCGATCGCACGGTATTGGCGCCGCCGCCGCCGAAGTAACCGCGGTGGCTGTTGTCGCTGCGCGTTGCAGTGGAGCAGTGGGGCGAAAGGGCCAGTGCCTGGGTCCGACTAAGTGCCTGGGTCCGACTAGCCGCAGGGCGCTTTTGTCGCAAGACGCTTTTCGATCTCCCCGCATCGGCATACACACTCCAGTGCGAAACGGCGCATGTCGCATCCACCTCGCGTAGTCGCCGCAACGCGCGCTGCCATACCTGCCAATGCAGCATTGTTGGAAGTCGATACCTGTCATTGCCGGGCACACCGGCTACCCTAGCGGACAAGTGCCGCTCCGGCCCGTCGTGATCGAGACCCATGCTGCGTCGTCCCTTGTTGCTGCTCGCGCTGTTGATCTCCGCTCCGCTGCTTGCCTACGCGCAACAGCGACCCGCGCCTGCTGCGGCGGCGCGTACCCAGGCCGATACCAATTACAGCTTTGCGCGTTATCGCGCCGACTATGAAGTGCGCGCCGATGCCAGCAGCGTGGAAACCGACGAGTACGAGATCCTGCTCAAGACCAAGTCGGCGATTGAGCAGTTCAGCCAGGTGCGGTTGAGCTATAGCGAAAAGATGGAGACGCTCGACGTGCTGGAGGCGTACACCGTCACCGCCGAAGGGCTGCGCCAGGACGTGGCCGCCGACAAGATCTACACCCAGGAAAGCTATTCCAGCGCCTCGGCGGCGATGTACGCCGACCGCAAGGTCAAGGTGGTGGTGTTCCCGAATCTGGCGCCGGGTGCGCGCATCGTCTATCGCGTGCGACGCGCACAGAACACGCCGTACTTCCCAGGTTATTTCAGTCTGTGGGAAACCTTCAGCGTGTTCGCGCAGTACGACGATGCGGTGGTCACCTTGGTTGCGCCCAAGTCGCTGCCGATGCATCTGTCCGCACGTGGTCTGCAGGGCAGCACCAAGCCGGTGGTGCGTGGCGATCAGGCGCGCTGGGAATGGCGTTACCAGCGTGCCACACCGATGAAAAACCAGAACTGGAGCGCGGCGACCTGGGAATTCAGCCCCACGCTGATGGCCAGCACCTTCGACAGCTGGTCGCAGATGGGCCTGGCGTATCACGTCAAGGGCGGGCGCGCCGCCGCAGTCACACCGGCGATCCAGACATTGGCCGACCAGGTGACCAAGGGAATCGATGAGCCGCGGGCACAGGCGGCGGCGTTGTATGCCTGGGTCGCGCGCAATATCCGCTACGTGGCGGTGTACCTGGGCAATGGCGGTCTGGAGCCCAACAGTGCCGACAGCATCCTGGCCAATCACTATGGCGACTGCAAGGACCACACCGTGATTCTGGAGGCGCTGCTGGCGGCCAAGGGCATCGCCAGCACACCGGTGCTGATCGGCGCGGAGGGCGGGCCGACATTGCCGGCAATCCCGGTGCTGGGGCGCTTCAATCACGCCATCACCTACATCCCGGCATTCGATCTTTACGTCGATTCGACCAACCCGTACGCGCGCTTCGGCCAGCTGCCGGCCAGCGATCTTGGCGCGCCGGTGGTGCATACGCGCGACGGCAAGGTCACCCAGACCCCACCTAACGATCGCAAGGTCAATCGCTACGTTGCCCGGACCGAGTACCGCTTCACGCCACAGGGCGGATTGCAGGGCCTGACGACCCTGGACAGCGGCCAGACCGGCGAGGTGGGGCTGCGCGCGATGTTCGTGCAACTCAATGCGCAGAACCGCAACCGCATCGAGGAATCGATCATTGCCCAGTCCGGTTTCGTCGGGACCGGCGATCTGCTGATTCAGGGCGATCCGTTGGATCTGGAGACGCCGTTCAACTATCGCTACAGCTTCCAGGCCAACGATGCGGTGGATTTTTCGGTGGTCGGCGGCATGACCTTGCCCGACATGCCCGGTGCCGAATCGACGCGCGGGATCTACACCACCACCTCGGCCGAAGACAATCTGACCCCGTTCTACTGCAACGACAGCGTGCGTGAGGAAACCTATGTGGTGACCTTCCCCGACACGGTGCCGATCATTGCCATCCCGCGTAGCAGCAGGTTTCGCAACACGGCTGGCGAATACGCAGTGGACTGGTCGCGCCAGGGACAGACGGTCACTGCAGTCCATCGCCTGCAACGCGCGGCGGTGCACGGGCCGCAGGCCTTGTGCCAGCCACAGGATTACCGTGCGTTTCGCGAGCTGTATCAGCAGGTGCGACGCGGCTTTCGTGGGCAGATCGTTTACGGCGATCTGTCCAAGGTGCAGACCGCGCACTGAGCCAGGCCGCCGCCGCTGCATGAACGCGTCCTTGCGATAACGCTCGCCCATTCATCTATGAAGCTTCAGAATTGGCGCACTCCTTTCTGGAAGACCGCGATGCATCGCCAGCTCCGTTATGCCGTCCTCGCCACCGCTCTGTTTGCCGGCACCGCGTTTGCCGGTGCGCGCCAGGAGCTGGACACGTTCACCCGTGGCCTCAAGGGCCTGGATGGGCAGTTCGATCAGCAGGTCACCGATGCCAGCGGCCGGGTCAAGGAGCGTTCGAGCGGGCGGGTCGCATTGTCGCAACCGCGCCAGTTCCGCTGGGAATACGCCAAGCCGTACAAGCAATTGATCGTGGCCGACGGCAAGAAGGTGTGGGTGTTCGACCCCGACCTGGAGCAGGTGACCGTGCGCGCGCAGGGCAACGAAGAGCAGAACAGCCCGCTGGTGGCGTTGATCGACCCCGCACGTCTGGACAAGCAATACGACGTCAGCGAAGAAGCAGCGCCGCGCGATGGCCTGCAATGGCTGTCGTTGACGCCCAAGGTCGACACCGAAGCCAGCTTCCAGATGGCCTCGCTCGGTTTCGGCAAGGACGGCCTGGCCAAGATGGAGGTGGTCGATGCGGTGGGGCAGCGCACTGCGATCAGCTTCAGCGGCTGGAAGCGCAACCCCGCGTTTGCGGCCGACACCTTCCGCTACACCCCGGCCAAAGGCGTGGATGTGGTGGGAGACGCGCAGTAAGCGTAACCGCGGCATGCCTGGTGGCGCCATTCATGGTGCCCTGCAGTACTGTCACGCTGCGGAAGCAGCGCCTTCCCTACGCGGGGCTGCAGTAGTGCTACGGGACCGGTTCATAAGGCGTCCATTGGCCGATCGTACGCATCGCCTCGGCCGATTGGTTGGTCTGGCGCTTGACGAAGAAATCGATCCCGCGTTCGCGGTGGTGTTTTCCCTTTTCGCGCAGGATGAGGATGGTCGGTTCCCAAATGCCTGGGTCGCCGATCAGTTCATCGAAGGCGCGATCGGTGTCGGCAGCTTGCGTTTCGCATCCGGCGGCTCGCAACAACTGGGACTGCGCACGCAACGCATCGAGGCGGGGCGCTGCCTCCGCCTGTAGCGCCCAGTCTACGATTAGCGAGGCGAACTTGTTGTCCTGCATGTAGATGCGGACCCTGTCCACGAAGTCCTTCAATTGGTGCTCTGCCACCATGTACAGCCGCTGGTCGTCGACGATGCCTTGCAGTTTGGAGATCCCGTAGTTGACCCATAACTGCCAGTTCCGCCGCACTTCGTGTTCGAATGTAGCGAAGCTAAAGAATTCGATGCCGCGATCGGTACGGACAGGATCGATTTCATTATTGAACATCCACAAGGTAGAGAATGTCGTGCTGCCGGCCGAGTGCAGTTCTCTGCTGTAGCCGAGGTCGAGCATGGACGTGGACAGGCGCGCGACGGGCGTGGGCGACGCATTGCCGCCGCTGGGGCGCGTCCACTGCTGGGCCACGATGCTGGCCGATGCGCGCGCCGCGATTTCGACCCTGGATTGCGCACTCGAATCCTTCAACACCATTGTCATGTAGCCTTCGATCGGCGTCTGCGAACGAGAGGTCTCCCGTTTTGCCTTGAGGCCGATCGAAACACCCAACGTCGCGCGCCGCGGTTGACCGTCCATGTTCCCCACACGCACACCCGCGGCGACGCCGATGCTGGATTCGGTTACCGAGGAGTTCCGCTCGGCATGTCCGATCAGGCCGGTGGTGATGCTCGGGTGGTGCGCCAGCAATTCCGCTAGAAAGTCGCGCTCGGCTAGCGGGACGCCATCGCTGCCGGATTGCTCGGCA
Source organism: Xanthomonas sp. NCPPB 4467 (assembly GCF_041475665.2). Taxonomy (NCBI): domain Bacteria; kingdom Pseudomonadati; phylum Pseudomonadota; class Gammaproteobacteria; order Lysobacterales; family Lysobacteraceae; genus Xanthomonas; species Xanthomonas sp. NCPPB 4467. Next base: position 2,670,950 of record NZ_CM191260.1, read on the forward strand.
AGCCGCAGCAGGTGCTCGAACATGGCGAGGAATTGAGCACGCTGCTCTAGTTCATGACCCTTGCCACGCCGTGGAACGCGGATCTGAATACCGTGCTCGATGCCTGATTCCTTTTTGATGCGCCAGTCCGCCGATCCGGTGATACCCACCGGTGCGTTTTCGGTGCCGGGCAGCATGACGCCCGCACTGATGCCTGTCGTGGCCTGAAACTGCCGCGTCTTCTGCCGTCCGATCTGCAGCGACAGCCCGGTACGTCCCATGTAAATTTCCAACGTACGATCAGAACTGGTTTGACCACCCGCAGACAATTTCAGCCCTAGCCCGCTCGGGATGACCGCAAGCGCGGCGGACAGCGGCGTTGTATTGAGTCCTATCACACGTTGCTCGGTGATACGCAGCTTGTCGCGCCACTCCAGTCGTTCCATCAGGTTGCGCAGGCACTCAAACAGCGCGCGTGGCGACCTGACGCGGGATGAGTCACCCTCATGCAGAAAGCGACTGGCGCTACCAACGGCCTGATGAAAGTTGTGACGCGCGGCTACCGCCAGCGCCTCATGCAAGGGCGCCGCGCCGACAGGGATACCGAGCGGATGCGCGGGGTGGTCGAGCAGGCCGCGTTGGATCAGGCGCAGCGTTTCGGGTAGACGCATGCGGCCTGTGCGTAGCGCAGCCCAGGCGGAGGCGATCCCAGAATGGCAGGCCGCCAGTTGCAGATCGTGGGTCTCGCTCACGGACGCAGCAGCCGATCGCTGGAGATGCAGGGCGCGCTGCTCGATCTTGCCCAGCACCTTGCTAGTGAAGATCAAGTCGGTTGCGTCCTGTTCGTGCGGGAGCCATTGCACGTATTCGGAAAGCGCCTGCATCGCCAGCTCATCTTGCGACGGTAGCTGCCCGTATGCCTGCTGTATCTGGCGGCGCGCTGCGAGCCAGCTGGTCAAGTGGCCTGCGGCCTCACGAAAGGCTTCGTTGGCGCGCCGCCTAGCAGTCGGCAGCGATTCGGAGGCGCCAACCTTCATTCCCAGCCCGAGTGCGTTGAAGGGATTGAGGGTGCGATCGCCCCGCATAGCGCTGCCAGCCCCGGCCCATTGCGCGAACATCTGCAGGCACGCATTGGCGCGTGCATAAGGCGAACCCGCACGGGTGGTTTCGAAGCCGTTTCGGAATGCGTGGAATGCACTGCGTTGGGCATCGGTCGCGTACTGCAAGCCCTGCTGCGGCGAGGCGCCATGCACGGCATGCCGCGCTCCCATCTGCGCATCGCCCAACCAGGCCTGTTCGGCTTGTTCTGTTTCCGGCGTCAGTGAAAGCCGGTGGCTGGCGCGCAGATGCACTTGCGCCGCCTCTAGCCATTCTTTGGATGGGGGCGTCGGCTCTTCGCGCAGCATCTGCGACAGGACCTGCATGCCGCGCGGCACGCTGACCAACAAGCCCAGGCAGGCGGCGACGGCATCCATGGACGGAACCGTCTCGGCAGCGATGGAGACCTCTGGCGGCGGAATCAGCTCGCGCAGCTGCAGCGCGCTCAGGCGTTGCAGTACGGCTGCCGCGGCCGCGGCATCGCCCGCGCTGGCGATAGATAAGGCCTGCAGGGCGATGCTCAATGTGTCGAAAGGCTGCATGGCGTCGACTCCGAACGCCGCGCTGCGGACATGCAGAGTGTCTGCCCAGGCGTGTATGACGTGCCGACTCATGTGGTTGATCGTCTCGACGCGGAAGCCGGGTAGGGCATCGAGCAGGTTCGCCAGGGCTGTGGTGGCGCCATCGGGGTGAGCGGACTGAGTTTCATCGTTTGGCGACTGCATGTGCGGCGGTTGTGCGGATGCGTTTTCCACCGCGCGCTGCATTTCGTCGTGCGCGGCTTCCAGCGCGCTGACCGTTTGTTCCTGTTGCCACAGCTCGGTTGTATTGACCTGCGACGAATGCAGTGCCTGTTTCAGTTTTGCGTCGATCTGGGCGATGCGCTCCTGCAGGCGCCGCGCATGCCGCTGGCAACGCTCTGCATGCGCGCGTTGCAGGGACAGCATATTTTCGTCGCGCTTGAGCTGCATGCGCTGTGCCTCGATTTCCTGTTTGCGCTCGGCGAGAAGATGAGACGCAAGCGAGCGACGCGGCGGCGCAACTGCAGAGCTGCTTGCGTGATCTGCCTGTGCCGAGCCGTGGCCGAAGAAGACCGCCTTGGACGGTGCATCGCCGCGCGCGCGCGCTGCTTGCAGCTCGTTCTCAATGCGAGCGCCGGCGAGCTCCAGCGGCGAGGCTTTGGCCTCTTGGCGTCCGCTGGCGGGCGATGGCTCGGGGTCGGCTGCGACAGCGAGCGACTGGGGATCGCCTGGTGGCACGTCAAGCGCGGCGCGCGCAGCGGCGATCTTCGACTCGAGCTCGCGCATAGCTGCCACTACCCCGTCGGCTTGCCCGTTGCATCTATGCAGCTGTTTTAGCAACTCGGCGCCTTCGCGCGTCAGCGCGCTGATGCTGTCGCTGAGATTGCAGGCGCGCCGGGCTCCCAGCGCCAGCTTCTCGCGCGCGGCCTGTAGCGTACGTGCATGCGCATAATTTAATTCGTCGTAGCGACGCTGGGAAATGCGAGCGGCCAGGCCTCGATTTGACTGATTCAGGCGGGATATCAGTGCGGCGTTGAGATCACGTGTGGCATTCGGTAACGGTGAGGAAGGCATCGGATGATTGGCGCTGCGTTCCGGCCGAACGGTTGGCCCGTCCCGTTCGAGTTGCACCGAGGAATAGCGCAGCAAGGTTGCGTGCGGTTCCGGGGCGCCGCTAGTTATGCCCAATAGCTCTGCGGCTTTCCGGAAGGGACGCAGGAGTTTGTGTTTGCGTCTGGGAGCGGCTTTCAATCTGGGTTCGACGATACTTGCTTGCGTCGCCTGCTCCAGCAGCGCCGCAGACCAAACCAACGGGTCGTCCTGGGCCTGGATCAATTCGGCTTCGAAGGCGCATGGATCGGGGGTCGCCAACTTGTTGTGCGTCTGCCGCTTTGCCGAGGGCTTGGATGGATGAGCGATGGTCTCGGCCATTCCTGGAAGACAGGCAGCGATGGCAGAGGGTCGGAGCGAAATGCGGGGCATGTTGGAAATCCGTGCGCTGAACGTTTTGATTGCGCGAGCGCCGCTCGCGGCAGATGCAGGGTGCAGGCTAGCTATGGCTGCGCGCGCTTGCTCGTTATTAAGTAACACTATGATGCTGCTTGTTCGATGCCTTGCGGGCGCGCGAAGTAGTCGCTTGGAAAGAGAACGTCGGCGTGTGTGCAGGCGATCGTCGAACACTGCGTTGTGGAGCGGGCAGCCGACGTAGGCGGTAGAATGCAAAGGTGAGCAAACGCAAACGTCCCGACTTGGGTACTCCCGATCTCCTGCATGCTGATCGCAGCGCGATGGGGCCGCTGGCGGAGCGGATGCGGCCGCACACTTTGGACGAGATGGTGGGGCAGAAGCGTTTGCTGGCTCCTGCTAGCGCATTGCGGCGGGCAGTCGAATCCGGCCGCGTGCATTCGATGATCCTGTGGGGCCCCCCGGGCTGCGGCAAGACCACGCTTGCCTTGCTGCTGGCGCATTACGCCGATGCCGAATTCAAGGCCATTTCTGCAGTGTTGTCCGGGCTGCCCGAGGTGCGTCAGGTATTGGCCGAGGCCGCGCAACGGTTTGCCAGCGGCCGACGCACAGTGTTGTTCGTCGATGAGGTGCATCGCTTCAACAAGGCGCAGCAGGATGCATTTTTGCCGCACATCGAGCGCGGCACCATCCTGTTCGTCGGCGCGACTACGGAAAATCCGTCTTTCGAATTGAACTCCGCATTGCTGTCGCGTTGCCGCGTGCACGTGCTCGAATCGGTGTCGCCGCAGGACATTGTCGAAGCGCTGCAACGCGCATTGCACGATTCCGAGCGCGGGCTGGGACAGGAGACGATCCAGGTCAGCGACGCGTCGTTGTTGGAAATCGCCAGCGCGGCCGATGGCGATGTGCGGCGTGCGTTGACCCTGCTGGAAATCGCCGCCGAGCTGGCAGGCGGCGAGGGCGGGGAGATCACGCCGCAGACGCTGCTGCAGGTGCTGGCCGACCGCACCCGCCGTTTCGACAAGAACGGCGAACAGTTCTACGACCAGATCTCGGCACTGCATAAATCGGTGCGCAGCTCCAATCCGGACGCGGCGCTGTACTGGCTCACCCGCATGCTCGACGGCGGTTGCGACCCGTCTTACCTGGCGCGGCGCCTGACCCGCATGGCGATCGAGGATATCGGTTTGGCCGACCCGCGCGCGCAGAGCATGGCGCTTGAAGCCTGGGATATTTACGAGCGCCTAGGCAGCCCGGAAGGCGAGCTGGCGTTTGCACAGTTGGTGCTGTACCTGGCCAGCACCGCCAAATCCAACGCAGGCTACGCGGCCTTCAATCAAGCCAGGGCCGAGGTGCGCGCCACCGGCACCCAAGAGGTGCCGCTGCACCTACGTAATGCGCCGACCAAGCTGATGAAGACGCTCGGTTACGGTCAGGACTATCAATACGACAACGATGCCGAGGGCGGCGTCGCGCTCGACCAGACCGGCTTTCCGGACGCGATGGGCGAGCAGGTGTATTACAGGCCGGTGCCACGTGGACTGGAAATCAAGCTCAAGGAAAAGCTCGACCGGCTGCGCGAGGCGCGTGCGCAGGCACGGGCTGACAAGGCAGGAAAGCCCACGGCATAATCGGCGATACGGGAGATGGCATTCCTCCTTGAACCGCACGCAGTCTGCGCGCTGATGATGCCTGTCCACCCCCGCCGGGGCGGCAGGCCTGTGACCCGGCATCGCTTCTCGACTCAGGATTGATGATGCCGAACACGCATACGTTTTTTTCGAACACCCCACTGGGCGGTTGCGGAGTACGTCCATGAACGCACCGGTGTGGTGGCAGCAATTATTGTTGGCGATGACCGGCGGCGCATTGGGCTCCGGGCTGCGTTTTACGATCGGTGCAGCGCTGCTGCAGCGCTTTGGCGCCGGCTTCCCGTGGGGAACGTTGACGGTGAATCTGCTTGGCTCGTTCGTCGCCGGCGTGCTGCTGGTCTGGCTGGACGCACGCGGTCCGTCGAGCTGGCCACTGCGTGCGCTACTGATCGTCGGCGTGATGGGCGGGCTGACCACCTTTTCCTCGCTGATGATGGAGTGTCTGGTGTTTGCGCGCACCGATCGCTCCACGATGATCGGCGTGTATCTGGCAGTGACGCTGGTGGCCGGGCTGGCGCTGATGTTTGCCGGTGCGCGTGCAGGCCAGTGGCTGGTGGCACGCTAGACCGCCACGTTGGCTGCAAGATTTTTATAGCGATTGAATAGTGCGGGCGTCGGTTTCTGCCCGCTGCGCTGCGCTGCGCATTGCGCGCGGCGATCCTGTCCGGATGTGCGTCCTGGATCGTGCGGTAGTTCCCGCGATCGCGCCAAGAGCGTCCGCTCAACGTTCGCACGGGTGCGTATAAGCGGTGCGTTCACCGGGTGCATCGACTGGCGAATACGAATTCGCATGCGATCCAGATCCGGCCGACGGCGGTTTTCAGCCGCCCAGAAAGAAGGCGTGCTCGCGCACGCCTTCGGTCGTCTCTTCATCGCGTTCGCGAGATCGGCGCGGTGGCCGATCCCGGACGAAAACGACTTACAGCGCTTCGATGATGCCCGCCGCACCCATGCCGGTGCCGATGCACATGGTGACCATGCCGTACTTTTGCTGACGACGACGCAGGCCGTGCACCAGCGTGGCCGCTCGGATCGCGCCGGTCGCACCGAGCGGATGACCGAGTGCGATCGCGCCACCTAGCGGATTGACCTTGGACGGGTCCAGCCCGCTGTCGCGGATCACCGCCAACGCCTGTGCGGCGAAGGCTTCGTTGAGTTCGATCCAGTCGATCTGGTCCTTGGTCAGGCCGGCCTGCTTGAGTGCCTTGGGAATTGCCGCGATCGGGCCGATGCCCATCACTTCCGGGCGCACGCCTGCCACCGAGAAGCTGACAAACCGCGCAAGCGGAGTCAGCCCGTAATCCTTGATCGCCTGCTCGGAGGCCAGCAGCACCGCGCCGGCGCCGTCGCTCATCTGCGAGGAGTTGCCCGCGGTGACGCTGCCGCCGAACTGCCCGTTACGGAACACCGGACGCAGCTTGGCCAGGCCTTCCAGCGAACTGTCCGGACGCGGGCCTTCATCGGTGTCGACCAGACGCTTGCGCAGCGCGATGACGTTGCCGGCCAGGTCGGGCTGGTGCGAGAGGATTTCGTAAGGGGTGATTTCATCGCGGAACTCGCCTGCGGCAATGGCCGCAATCGCCTTCTGATGCGAGGCCAGCGCGAACGCGTCCTGATCTTCGCGCGAGACCTTCCATTCTTCGGCGACCTTCTCAGCGGTGATGCCCATGCCATAGGCAATGGCCACGTGGTCGTCGGCGAAGACGTTCGGCGACATCGCCACCTTGTTGCCCATCATCGGCACCATCGACATCGACTCGGTACCGCCGGCCAGCATCAGGTCGGCATTGCCCAGGCGGATCTGGTCGGCCGCCATCGCCACGGCCTGGATGCCGGACGAACAGAAGCGATTGATGGTCTGGCCAGCCACGGTATCGGGCAGGCCGGCCAGGAGCACGCCGATGCGCGCCACGTTCATGCCTTGCTCGCCCTCGGGCATCGCGCAGCCGATGATGGCGTCGTCGATCCGCGACAGATCGATACCCGGCGCCTGCGCCACCACCGCACGCAGCACGTGCGCCAGCATGTCGTCGGGACGGGTGTTGCGGAACACGCCCTTCGGCGCCTTGCCGACCGGCGTACGGGTGGCGGCAACGATGTAGGCTTCTTGAATCTGCTTGCTCATTGAATAAGGTCTCGAATGGCGGGAAGTTAGCGGTTCGGGACCGGGGACCGGGGACCGGGGACCCGGAAAAGTCAAAAGCGCGCGCTGGCTGCTCCTGCTTTCCCGAGTCCCTGGTCCCGGGTCCCCGGTCCCGGCTTCAATCAGTTCCTCAACGGCTTGCCCGTCTTGAGCATGTGGCCGATGCGCGCCTGGGTTTTTTCCTGCTGGGCCAGTTCGACGAAGTGCTTGCGCTCCAGCTTGAGGAGCCATTCTTCGTCCACCAGCGCGCCGCGATCGACTTCGCCGCCGCACATCACGGTGGCGATACGGGTGGCGATTTCATAGTCGTATTCGCTGATGAAGCGGCCTTCCAGCATGTTGACCAACAGCATCTTGAAGGTGGCGATACCGACGTCGCCGGCGACCTGGATGCGACGTGCCGGCAGCGGGGCGCGGTAGCCGCCCTCCGCCAGTGCACGCGCTTCGGCCTTGGCGATGTGCAGCGCCTCGAAGCTGTTGAACACGATCTTGTCGGTGGCGCGCAACAGGCCCAGTTCCTGGGCGTTGACCGCCGAATTGGAAACCTTGGCCATCGCGATGGTTTCGAAGGTCTTCTTCAGTTCGGCGAACACGTCGCCGCCCGGACCTGCAGCGATCGAGGCACGCACCGCGATCTCCTTCAACCCGCCGCCGGCCGGCAGCAGGCCGACGCCGGCTTCGACCAGGCCGATATAGCTTTCCAGCGACGCGACGGTCTTGGCGCTGTGCATCTGGAACTCGCAACCGCCGCCCAGTGCCAGGCCGCGCACGGCCGAAATCACCGGTACCTGCGCATACTTGATGCGCTGGCTGGTGGCCTGGAAGTTGGCGACCAGCGCTTCGAACGCGTCCACCTTGCCGGCCTGCAACAGGCCCAGCGCGCCAGCCAGATCGGCACCGGCGGAGAAGGGCTCCTTCTGCTGCCAGATCACCAGACCGGCGAAGTCCTTCTCGGCGCGGCCGACGACTTCCTGCAAGCCGTTGAGCACGTGGTCGGACACGGTGTTCATCTTGGTCTTGAAGCTGACCACCGCGATGTCGTCGCCGTCATGCCACATGCGCACGCCGTCGTTTTCGAATACGGTCTCGCCCGGCGAGAACTGCTCGCCCAGCAGCGGATCGGGGAAACGCTGGCGCTTGTAGACCGGCAGTGCCGAACGCGGCAGCTTGGCGTCGTGCGCCGGGCTGTACGAGCCTTCAGCACCATGCACGCCGTCGCGGCCATCGAACACCCAATTCGGCAACGGCGCGCTGCTCATGCTCGTGCCGCTGGAGATGTCTTCGGCAATCCACTGCGCCACCTGCTTCCAGCCGGCGGCCTGCCAGGTTTCGAACGGCCCCAGCGACCAGCCGTAGCCCCAGCGGATCGCCAGATCCACATCGCGCGCGGTCTCGGCGATGTCGGCCAGGTGATAAGCGCTGTAGTGGAACAGGTCGCGGAACGTGGCCCACAGGAACTGCGCCTGCGGGTGCTGGCTTTCGCGCAACTTGGCGAACTTCTCGGCCGGGTTCTTGATCTTGAGAATCTCGACTACGTCCGGTGCGGCAGTGCGATCAGCGGTTCTGTAATCCTGTTTCTGCAGGTCCAGCACCACGATGTCCTTGCCGACCTTGCGGAAGATGCCGGCGCCGACCTTCTGGCCGAGCGCGCCCTTGCCGATCAGCGCGTCCAGCCACTTCGGCGACTTGAAATACTGGTGCCACGGGTCGTCCGGCAGCGTGTCGCCCATGGTCTTGATCACGTGCGCCATGGTGTCCAGGCCGACCACATCGGAGGTGCGGTAGGTTGCCGACTTCGGGCGGCCGACCAGCGGGCCGGTCAGGCCGTCCACTTCATCGAAGCCCAGGCCGAATTCCTGGGTGTGATGGATGGTGGCCAGGATCGAGAACACGCCGATGCGGTTGCCGATGAAGTTGGGGGTGTCCTTGGCGTACACCACACCCTTGCCGAGCGTGGTGACCAGGAACGCTTCCAGGCCTTCCAGCACGGCCTTGTCGGTGCCCTTGGCCGGAATCAGCTCCGCCAGGTGCATATAGCGCGGCGGGTTGAAGAAATGCACGCCGCAGAAACGGTGGCGCAATTGCTCCGGCAGCACGTCGGAGAGCTTGTTGATGCCCAGGCCCGACGTATTGGAGGCAAGTACGGCGTGATCGGCCACGAACGGGGCGATCTTCTTGTACAGGTCCTGCTTCCAGTCCATCCGCTCGGCGATCGCTTCGATGATCAGGTCGCAATCGCGCAACTGTTCCAGGCCGCTCTCGTAGTTGGCCGGCGTGATCGCCTCGGCCAGCGCCTTGCTGGCGAGCGGGGCAGGGCTGAGCTTGCCGAGATTGGCGATGGCCTTGAGCACGACACCGTCGGCCGGACCTTCCTTGGCAGGCAGGTCGAACAGGACGGTGTCGACGCCGGCATTGGTGAGGTGCGCGGCGATCTGCGCGCCCATGACGCCGGCACCGAGCACGGCGGCGCGACGAACTAGCAACGGATTGGACATAGCAATTAGCCTCTTGTGGAGCGTTTACGGTGTGGAATGAGCGCGGAAACCAGGTTCCGCGAAACGAATGAGTTCGCGCGCGGCACGCGCACGGTGGTCGGCCTCGCTGACGCCGGCCGGGCGCTTGATCAGCCCGAAGTCGGCCATGGCGTAGGTGAGCGCACCGGCCAGGAAGTCCAACCGCCAATAGAGCTCCTCCTTGCTCAGGCCCGGTACGCAGCCGGCGATGGCCTTGCCGAATTCGCGCAGGACATGGCCGTAGTGGTCGGACAGGAATTTGCGCAGGTTGTCGTTCTTTTCCGCGTAGGCGCGTGCGATCACCCGCACGAAGGCGCCGCCGTTCTGGCGGTCCTGCGCCATCGCCAGCGCCGGCTCGACGAAAGCGGCCAGCACCGCGGTGAGTTCGCCGGGCTGCGATTTCTTCGCCGCCTCCAGCTGTTGCAGGCGCGCAGCGGTCATTTCGTCCATGCGACGGCGGAACACCTCGTTGACCAGGTTTTCCTTGGAGCCGAAGTGGTAGTTGACTGCGGCGATGTTGACGTCGGCCTGGGTGGTCAGCTGCCGCAGCGAGGTGCCGGCAAACCCGTGCTGGGCGAACAGCTCCTCGGCGGCACCGAGGATGCGGTCCTTGGTGGAGAAGTGGGCGGGCTTGGGCATGCGCTGGGGTCGGACTCAATCAAACGATTGTTTGAGTCTACGGGTTTGGTTGCGAGCCGGTCATGCGGCAATGCAGCACGATTCAGGGGGTGGTGTGCAAACACGGTGGCGAAGAGATAGAATTGGCTATCGCAAAGAAGCCTAAGCCCGCGTTTTGACGCGGGTTTTTTTCATGATAACCTCGGGCCTTCAGTGGCCCGCCCAACGGAGAATTCCCAATGGCGCTGGAGCGCACCCTGTCCATCATCAAGCCCGACGCCGTCGCCAAGAACGTCATCGGTGAAATCTACAGCCGCTTCGAGAAGGCTGGCCTGAAGGTCGTGGCCGCCAAGTACAAGCAGCTGTCGCGCCGCGAAGCCGAAGGCTTCTACGCCGTGCACCGCGAGCGTCCGTTCTTCAACGCGCTGGTCGAGTTCATGATCTCCGGCCCGGTGATGATCCAGGCGCTGGAAGGCGAAAACGCCGTTGCCGCACACCGCGACCTGCTGGGCGCGACCAATCCCAAGGACGCTGCGCCGGGTACCATCCGCGCCGACTTCGCCGATTCGATCGATGCCAATGCCGCCCACGGCTCGGACTCGGTCGAGAACGCTGCCAACGAAGTTGCGTATTTCTTTGCCGCCACCGAAGTGGTCTCGCGCTGAGGCCGAGAGAGTCGAATCGTGAATGAGGTCGTGATCCCCTCCGTGTTGCAGGACGTTCCTGTCCGTATCCCGGAACTGCGCAAGCAGAACCTGCTCGACCTCGATCGCGAGGGACTGGAGCGCTTCTTCGCCGACACGCTCGGCGAAGCGCGTTACCGTGCCCATCAGGTGATGAAGTGGATTCACCATCGCTACGTCACCGATTTCGACCAGATGACCGACCTCGGCAAGGCATTGCGTGCGAAGTTGCACCAGCATGCCGAGGTACTGGTTCCAAATGTCGTCTTCGACAAGCCGTCCACCGATGGGACTCATAAATGGCTATTGGCCATGGGCACCGACGGCAAGAACGCCATCGAAACGGTCTACATCCCCGACAAGGGCCGCGGCACGCTGTGCGTGTCCTCCCAGGTCGGCTGCGGGTTGAACTGCACGTTTTGTTCGACCGCCACCCAGGGCTTCAATCGCAACCTCACCACCGCCGAGATCGTCGGGCAGGTCTGGGTGGCGGCGCGCCATCTGGGTAACGTTCCGCACCAGCAGCGCCGCCTCACCAACGTGGTGATGATGGGGATGGGCGAGCCGTTGATGAATTTCGACAACGTCGTGCGCGCGATGAGCGTGATGCGCGACGATCTGGGCTACGGCCTGGCCAGCAAGCGGGTGACGCTGTCGACCTCCGGCCTGGTGCCGATGATCGACCGGCTATCCACCGAAAGCGATGTCTCGCTGGCGGTCTCGTTGCACGCCGCCAACGACACGCTGCGCGAGAGCCTGGTGCCGTTGAACAAGAAGTACCCGATCGCCGAGTTGATGGAGTCGTGCGCGCGCTATCTGCGTGGCAACAAGAAGCGCGACTCGGTGACCTTCGAATACACCTTGATGAAGGGCATCAACGACCAGCCGGAGCACGCGCGCCAGTTGGCCAGGCTGATGCGGCAGTTCGACAATGCGGTGCAGTCCAAGGACGCCGGCAAGGTCAACCTGATTCCGTTCAACCCGTTCCCCGGTACGCGCTACGAGCGCTCGGGGGAAACGGAGATCCGCGCATTCCAGAAGATTCTGCTCGACGCGCAGGTGCTGACGATGGTTCGCCGTACGCGTGGCGACGACATCGATGCGGCGTGCGGACAGCTCAAGGGGCAGGTCATGGACCGCACCCGTCGCCAGGCGGAATTCCGCCGCACATTGGAAGGGCAGGCCGATCGAGATGCGGCAGCGTGAACTTGCGTTAATGGCGGCCGTGGCGATCGCGTTGTGCGCGGTCGGCTGCGGTGGTCGCAATGCCAAGCCGGGAAAGATCAAAAGCGTGGAGCAAGTTGCGCCCATTTACGACTTTCGCGACAGCTCGGCAACGCGTGATCGGCTTGCACTAGAGCAGAAGCTTGGGCTTGCTAATAACCGTCTGCAGAGCGGCGATTACGCTGCTGCCGAGCAGTTGGTGCGCGATGTATTGAAAAAAACGCCCAACTCGGTCGATGCCCTGATGTTTCTTGGCGTGATCCAGCAGGGCCAAGGCAGCCCCGCTGCTGGAGAAACCTACCGCCGTACCGCCGAATTGGCGCCACAGCGCGGTGATGTGCTCAATAACTATGGGGCGTGGCTGTGCGCAAATGGCCAGGCGGCAGAATCGCTTGGCTGGTTCGATCGCGCTCTGCAGGATGCAAGTTATGCGCCGGCACCGGCGCTCGCCAATGCCGGTGGATGCGCGTTGCAGGCCGGTCAGCGTGAGCGTGCTTTACGGGACTTGCGCAAGGCACTGGAACTCGAACCATCCAACGCGTATGCACTCGAATCGATGGCGCGTGACGAGGTCGGCCAGAAAACGTATTTCGAAGCACGCGCTTTTATCGAACGACGGCTTGCGGCTGCACCGGCAACGGCTTCCGTGTTACAACTCGCCATTCAGATTGAGCAAGGGCTAGGCGACAAGGTAGCTGCCAGCCGTTACCAACAGCGGTTGGTCAAGGAATTTCCTGACGCAGCGACCGCTAACCCCGGGGCTAATGCATTGTGATCAGTGATTCCAATCCGAACCCTTTCGAGCAGGAAAAGGGCTGCGGGCCGCAGTTGCGCGAGGCACGCGAAGCAGCGGGCCTGAGCATCGATGATGTCGCCGGCAAGTTGCGTATGCCGGTGCACGTGGTGCGGTCGCTAGAGCAAGAAGACTGGCAGCGCCTGGGCGCTCCGGTTTTTGTGCGCGGTCAGTTGCGCAGTTATGCGCGGCTGCTGCATATCGATCTGGAGCCGTCGCTGCAGCAAGCCAGCATCGCACCGATCGAACCGGTGAAGCTGGTCAGCCACACCCACACGCCACGTGCTCGCCGCATTCTCGAAAGTACCGCACGCAAGGCGATGTATGTCGTCATCACCGGTGTGTTTGCGGTGCCGGTCTGGTACGCAACACGCTCGCATCTGGACGGCAAGGGGCCGAGCACGGTGTCGCTGGACAGCATGCCGGTCGCGGCGAAGACAGGCGCGCCGACCAACCCTGCAGCGCAGCCGGCCGTAGCGCCGCGCGAGCAGCCGGCACCGTACATTGCGTCGATGACGCCTGTGCCGCGTGCAACGCCGGAAACCGAGGCAGCACCGGCAGTGGCGGGCGCCGGCAAAAGCCTTTCGCTGAGTTTCAGTGGCGACAGCTGGGTGCAGATCCTGGCACCGGATGGCAGTGCGGTGGAAAAAGCGCTGATCCGCGCCGGCGAGCGCCGCAACTATTCGCCGGGGCAGGTGGGCCGCATCGTACTGGGCAATGCGTCGGCGGTAGAGGTTCAGCAAGGCGGCAGTATCGTCGATGTGAAACCGTTCCAGCGCGCTAACGTGGCACGTTTTGCGGTATCCTCCGACGGCTCCGTGGTACCTGCTTCCGAGTGAAGCGGACTGCGGTTTTTCATTTTCCCCTTTTGATGTTCCGCGCCTCCGGGACGACGGAGCGAGAGTACGCATGGCGATCGACGATCTGCTGGACGAACACGAACAAGGCGAACGCGTTCGTTCCTGGTTGAGAAAGAATGGCGCGGGACTGGTGGGTGGCGTCCTGCTCGGATTGGCCCTGATTCTGGGCTGGCAGTGGTGGCAGAAGCACACCAACACCGAATTGGTTGAAGCCAACGCGCGTTACGAAGCGGTGGTGAAGTCGATCCAGGGCAAGGACCTGGACAAGGCGGCCAAGGACATCGTGGCGCTCGACGACGGCAAGGGCGGTATCTACGCCGAGTTGGCCGCACTACGTCTTGCCAAGGCGCAGGTCGATGCCGGCAAGAATGCCGAAGCGATCAAGACGCTACGCGACGTGCCTGCACAAGGCGAGCTCAAGCACATCGTGCAGCAGCGTCTGGCGCGCGTGCTGACCGAAAGCGGCAAGCCCGACGAGGCGATCAAGCTGCTGGCCGATGCGCAGGATCACACCAGCCTGGAGATCCGCGCCGATGCGCTGGTCGTGCAGGGCAAGACCGACGAAGCGCGTGCGTTGTACGCCAAGGCATTGACCACGGTGGATGTGGCCTCGCCGCAGCGCCGGTTGCTGGAAACCAAGCTGATGGATGTGGGCGGCAAAGCGCCCGATCCGGCGGAGCAGATTTGATGAAGCAGGACACCATGTACAAGCGCATTGCGTTGATCGCCCTGATGGGCATGTCGTTAGCTGGTTGCAGCACCGTCAAGGGCTGGTTTGCCGGTAAGGATGCTGCTGCCAAGAAGGCGCAGGAACCTGCCGAGCTGGTCAAGTTCGAGCCGTCGGTCAAGGTCGACAAGATCTGGTCTACCGGCATCGGCAAGGGTGAAGGCCATATCGGCGTGCGTCAGCGCCCGGCCGTGGCCGATGGCAAGGTGTATGCCGCAGCGATCACCGGCGGCGTGCAGGCGCTGGACCTGCAGACCGGCAAGCGCGTGTGGGAGTACAAGCCCAAGAAAGAAGAACGTAACGATCGCAAGTTCAAGCAGCGCCTGTCCGGTGGCCCGGGTGTTGGCGAAGGCCTGGTGGTGATCGGGACGCTGTCTGGCGACGTGATTGCGTTGAACCAGGCCGACGGTACCGAGAAGTGGCGCGCCAAGGTGCCCAACGAGGTGATCGCCGCGCCTGCCATTGCACAGAGTCTGGTACTGGTGCGCAGCAACGACGGTCGCGTCAGCGCCTTCGATGCGGCGACCGGCGAGCGTCGCTGGTTTCATGCCGAAGAAGGCCCGACCCTGTCGGTCCGTGGCAATGCGCCGATCGTGACCGGCCCGGGCGTGGTGTTCGTCGGCAACGATAGCGGCACCTTGAGTGCGCTGGCGCTGCAGGATGGCCGCCCGTTGTGGGAGCAGGCCATTGGCGTGCCGGAAGGCCGCACCGAGCTGGAGCGCATGTCAGACGTGGACGGCGCACCGGTGGTAGACGGCACCACGCTCTACGCCACCAGCTTCAAGAACGAAACCCTCGCCCTGGAAGGCCCGAGCGGCCGTCCGCTATGGACGCGCGATCACGGCGGCGCCGGTGGCGTCGGTGTGTCGTCGGCGGTGGTGGTGGTCTCGGACAACACCGGTTCGGTGTGGGGCCTGGACAAAAGTACTGGCGCGGCGATGTGGTCGCAGGCTGCCTTGGCGCGTCGCTCGCTGACCGGCGTGGCCATCCAGGGCGATTACGCGGTGGTTGGCGATTACAAGGGGTATCTGCACTGGCTGAAACTCAGCGACGGTGCACTGGCCGCGCGCGCTCGCGCTGGACGCGACACGCTGCTGGCGCAGCCGATAGTCGTCGATGGCATTCTGCTGGTACAAAACACCGACGGCGATCTCACCGCCTTCCGGTTGGCACAATAAGGACCTTGCGATGCTGCCCCTGGTCGCCCTGGTTGGACGGCCCAATGTCGGCAAGTCCACCATCTTCAATGCGCTGACGCGCACCCGTGACGCGCTGGTCCATGACCAGCCCGGCGTCACCCGCGACCGTAACTACGGCGTCTGCCGTCTCGACGAGGAGCGCCCCTTCATCGTGGTCGATACCGGTGGTATCGCCGGCGATGAGGAAGGCCTGGCCGGTGCCACTGCGCGTCAGGCACGCGCTGCCGCAGGCGAAGCCGATCTGGTGCTATTCGTGGTCGATGGCCGCGAAGGCGCCTCATCGCTGGACGACGAAATCCTGGCCTGGCTGCGCAAGCTGGCAAGGCCGACTGTGCTGGTCATCAACAAGATCGACGGCACCGACGAAGAGACCGTGCGTTCGGAATTTGCGCGCTACGGTTTCTCCGATGTGGTTGCGCTGTCTGCTGCGCATCGGCAGGGGATCGACGAACTGCTCGAGGAAGTCGGTGCACGTCTGCCTGCGGAAGGTGCCGGCGAGTTGCTGGATACCGATCCGGCACGCGTGCGCATTGCCTTTGTCGGTCGCCCGAACGTGGGCAAGTCGACGCTGGTCAATCGCCTGCTCGGCGAAGAGCGCATGATCGCCTCGGAAGTGCCGGGCACTACGCGCGATTCGATTGCGGTAGATATGGATCGCGACGGTCGCCAATACCGCTTGATCGACACCGCAGGCCTGCGTCGCAGGGGCAAGGTCGAAGAGGCGGTGGAGAAATTCAGCGCGTTCAAGACGCTGCAGGCGATCGAACAATGCCAGGTTGCAGTGCTGATGCTCGATGCCGGCGAAGGCGTCACCGATCAGGACGCGACCATTCTTGGCGCGATTCTGGATGCCGGCCGCGCATTGGTTGTTGCGATCAACAAGTGGGATGGGCAAAGCGACTATCAACGTGCGCAGGCCGAAGACCTGTTGTCGCGCAAGCTGGGCTTTGTCAGCTGGGCCGAGGCGGTGCGGATTTCTGCGCTGCATGGCTCGGGCATGCGCGAGCTGTTCCAGGCGATCCACCGTGCGCATGCATCGGCCACGCATGAGTTCAGCACCAGCGAAGTGAATCAGGCGCTGGAAATCGCCTACGAAACCAATCCGCCGCCGAGCATTCGTGGTCACGTGTCCAAGTTGCGCTATGTGCATCCGGGTGGCGCAAATCCGCCGACCTTCATCGTGCACGGCACGCGCTTGAAGGTGCTGCCGGAATCCTACGAGCGCTATCTGGAAAACTTCTTCCGCAAGCGCTTCAAACTGGTGGGGACGCCGGTGCGTTTCATCTTCCGCGAAGGCGCCAATCCGTACGAGGGCAAGAAGAACACGCTTTCGGACCGTCAGGTTGCGCGCAAGCGGCGTTTGATGCGGCACGTCAAGGGCAAGTAAGTCTTTGCCGTATGCCATGGCGCCTGGGCGCCGTGGCATCGATGGATTGCAGCAGCATGTGTTGGGTAGCGAGCGGCGGGTAATGCGCCCGCATGCGGCATCTGGATGACAGGCCTACCCGGTAGGCCCCGAGCAGTGATGGCGCGCTGGTATCCTTCGTGCCATGAACGACTATCCCACCCGTATTGCTTACGCGCAGGCGTTGCAGATTCTGCACGCCGTCGCCGGTGCCAATCGTCCGCCCGACGAAACAATTGCCACCGCGCGTGCCGATGGCCGCATCTGTGCCGCCGACCTGATTGCGCCACTGGCGTTGCCGCCATTCGCCAACAGTGCGATGGATGGCTTTGCGTTGCGGCATGCCGATCTGGCTGGCGCGCAAACGCGCCTGCAGCTTGTCGGCGAGCAGTTTGCCGGCGAGCACTGGGACGGCACGCTTGCCGAAGGGCAGTGCCTGCGGATCACCACCGGTGCTCTCCTGCCGGCGGGCGCCGATACTGTGGTACCCAAGGAGGACACTGAGGAGCGCGACGGCTTCGTGACGATCCGGTCGGCGCCGAGTGCGGGTGCATCGGTGCGCTTGGCCGGCAGCGATGTGCGTGCAGGCGATCTGGTGATCCAGACCGGGCAGGTGCTGACTCCCGCACGTATCGGCCTGGCCGCGGCGCTGGGCATATCGCGGCTGGCGGTGGCGCCGCGGCCGACCATCGCGGTGCTGGCCACCGGCGATGAGTTGGTGGAGCCGGGCATGCCGCTCGGCCCCGGCCAGATCTACAACAGCAACCGCGACATGCTGATGGCGCAGCTGCGGGCGCTGGGCTATGCGCCGACCGCGTGGCCGACCTTGCCGGACGATCCGCAGCGCATCCGCACCATGCTGGAAGATGCGGCGGCCGCCTTCGATGTGGTGATTACCTGCGGCGGTGTGTCGGCCGGCGAAAAGGATTACCTGCCGGGACTGATCCAGGAACTGGGGCAGATCCATTTCTGGCGCGTGCGCATGCGCCCGGGCATGCCGGCGGTGTTGGGGCAGATCGGGCGCTGCCTGGTGTTGGGCCTGCCGGGTAATCCAGTGTCCGTCCTGGCAACGTTGATCGCCTACGGTGTGCCGTTGCTGGACGGGTTGCAGGGACGCAGCGAGCCGCGCCCGGTGTGGCACGCCGCGCTTGCCAGTCCCTGGGAAAAACGTCACGAGCGCCTGGAATTCCTGCGCGGCCGATTGGAATG
Organism: Xanthomonas sp. NCPPB 4467; assembly: GCF_041475665.2. Classification (NCBI taxonomy): domain Bacteria; kingdom Pseudomonadati; phylum Pseudomonadota; class Gammaproteobacteria; order Lysobacterales; family Lysobacteraceae; genus Xanthomonas; species Xanthomonas sp. NCPPB 4467. The sequence continues at coordinate 2,689,041 of NZ_CM191260.1, forward strand.
TGGTGCCGATGGACGCCTGAGCGCGCAGCCGCATCGTGGCGACGCCTCGCATCTGCTGCGTGGCGCGGCCGATAGCAATGCCCTGATCGTCTTGCCGGAGCAGGCGCGTCGCTTCGAGGCGGGCGAGATCGTGCGGGTGATTCCGTACGCGCTGTAGGCATATGACCAAGAGCGGCTAACAAAACCTGGCGAGCAGTCGTCAAGTGGTGTGGACGGCGCGCTCAGAATCCGTGTGTACGAGTGATTCCGAGCATGCGCCGCGCCTGTCTGGCGGCTGCAACGTCGTTTTCTGGCTGCTCTAAATGACTCGTCTGCGCGGCGACGCTGCTGTCGCGAGGCCAAGAAGTAAGCGGCGCGGAGCACGTGTGCCGCTCACTTCTCCGTGCTGGAAAAGCAGCCCTGGTACGCAGGAGCTTCAGGCGGATCCGCGCGATGAGCTAGCGTTTCAACCGACGTTGATTGGCCGCCGAGTCGCGCCGGCGGATTAGCGTCGCTATCGCGATCAGGGCGCTGATCGGACGTTGCAGACCTGCAATGTCGCTTCGAAAGATTCACTCAACCGACTGCGCTGCCGCAAAAGGACGCGTAGTCCGCATAGCCGGGAAATGCGACACCCGGCGCGCACACCGGGCAGTGCGGATCTGGCGGTAGACGGATCTCGCGAAACCGCATCGATAGCGCATCGAAGCTGAGCAGGCGGCCGCTCAGGCCGTCGCCGATGCCGAGCAGCAACTTGAGCGCTTCGGTGGCTTGCAATAGCCCGATCACCCCGGGCAGGACGCCAAGCACGCCGGCCTCCGCGCAGCTGGGCGCGAATTCCGGCGGCGGCGGTTCGGGGAACAGGCAGCGGTAGCAGGGCGCCTGTCCGCGATGGCGGCCGGCATCGAATACGCTCACCTGACCTTCGAATTGTTGCACCGCCCCGTACACCAGCGGCTTGCCGAGTTTGACGCAGGCATCGTTGAGCAGGTAGCGCGAAGCAAAGTTGTCGGCGCCATCGACCACCACATCGACATCCTGCAACAACGCTTCCACGTTGTCGGCGGTGACGCGTGTCTGCACCGCCTCGACGTGCACGCGCGGATTGAGCGCGCCGATGCGCTGCGCCGCCGAGTCGACCTTGGCAATGCCGACGCTGTCTTCGGTGTGCAGGATCTGGCGCTGCAGATTGCTGCGATCGACGACATCGTCGTCGGCCAGGCGCAGGTGGCCGACACCTGCGGCAGCGAGATAAAACGCAGCCGGCGAGCCCAGCCCGCCAGCGCCGATCAGCAGTACACGCGCACGTGCCAGCCGCTGCTGGCCTTGCAGGCCGACCTGCGGCAAGCGCAAATGCCGCGAATAGCGCTCAAGGAAATCCTGCTCGTCCGCCGGCAGGGTCGGGCGCACCAGCGGCAGGCCATGGCTCGTCCATGCCGTGGTCCCGCCCAGTACCGATGCAACCTGGGTGTATCCCTGTGCACGCAAGACCTCTGCCGTGTGCGCGGAGCGTCTGCCGCTCTGGCAGATCAACAGGATTTCGCGTGCATGGTCGGGCAGATGCTCGGTGGGTGCGGTTTCAAGATCGTGTTGGGCAATCGCCAACGCGCCTTCGGCCTGGCCATTGGCGCGCTCATGCAGTTGCCGGATATCGATCAGCAGGGCGCCTTGCAGGGCGCGCGCGCGCGCGTCGGCGGGGGGAAGGTCATGGCTGCTCATGGCGCTATTGTCGCGCAAATATCGGGGTTTTGATGCGTGTTGGCTGACTGTGGAATTGGACGCATGCAGGCCGATCCTGCCGCCGTTAAGCCCCGTCACCAAGCGCGTCTTACAACGTTGACTTGCGTATGACCGTCCGACGACCGCCCGCAGTTGGCGCGGAGACTGTGTGGGGAGCCCTGATAATTTCGGAGGGCATGTCAGGGCAGAGCACCCAGACTCACGAAGTGGCTGGAGGTGACGTGCAATAACGAGCTCAACAAGACAGCGCTGCTTTGCGAGGCGGCCAAACGGCGGTGAGCTTCGACCAACAACGACGTCCTGTCCTGGTCGTGGAGATGTCAGGTGCGAGATCGCATTGCCGGCACGGCTTCGCACCCTGGTTTTCGTTCGCGCCTATGACGTTGCATGGGAGCATTTGTCATCGGCCTCACCGAGGCAGCGGTAGCGTGCAGGCATGGCGATGCGGTGGATGCGCCTCAGCCGGTGTGGCCGATCTCTGAAATGCGCGTGATTGCGTCAACGTCAACGCCGTTTGGTCTTACTTGATCCTGGACGCGCAGAGCGTGAAGAACGCGGACACGGCGGGTCAGAAGGGCGATGACGCAGGCAAGAAGGTGTCGGGGATCAAGCGGCATATCGCGGTAGACACCCAGGGTCTGCCACACGCCATTACGGTAACGACGGCATAGGTGGCCGATCGACGTCCACCGCCTTGAGCAGCGGAGCCTATTCAAGGTCGGCCAGCGTGGCCACGGCCCCGCTGCCTTCGCAAAGGCGCGTGCCGTATCCAGCCCGCTGCCTGAGCCGGCGCCGGTGACGAGGGTGACCTGTCCCGTGAACTCGTAGGTAACGCGCATGACTGCCTCCTTGGAAGTCAGGCCGCCAATGAAGCGTTGTCGATCACGAAGCGGTACTTCACGTCGCCTCTGAGCAGGCGTTCGTAGGCTTCGTTGATTTCATCGGCGCGGATCATTTCGATGTCCGAGACGATCCCGTGCTGGGCGCAGAAATCGAGCATCGCCTGGGTCTCGGCGATGCCGCCGATCATTGAGCCGGCGATCACGCGGCGCTTGAAGATCAGGCTGAACACTTCGGGCGATGGATGCGGCGAGGCCGGCGCCCCAACCAGCGTCAAGGTGCCGTCGCGCTTGAGCAGGGCCAGGAAGGGATCGAGGTCGTGTGGTGCCGCTACGGTGTTGACGATCAAATCGAAGCTCTTGGCGTGCGCCGCCATCTCCTCGGCGTTGCGCGACACCACCACTTCGTCGGTGCCCAAGGCATTGGCGGCCGCGCGCTTGGACTCGGAAGTAGTGAAGGCCACCACGTGCGCGCCCATGGCGTGTGCGAGCTTGATACCCATGTGGCCCAGGCCACCGATGCCCACAATGCCGACCTTCTTGCCCGGGCCTGCATTCCAGTGGCGCAGCGGCGACCAGGTACTGATGCCGGCGCATAGCAGCGCCACGGCGGCCAGCTGCGCCTCGGGGTGGCTCACGCGCAGCACGTAGTGTTCATGCACGACGATCTGCTGGGAGTAACCGCCCAGGGTGTGGCCTGGCGCGTCGGGCGTGGGGCCGTTGTAGGTGCCGACCATGCCGTCGCAGTAGTTCTCCAGTCCTTCGTCGCAGTCGGCGCAGTGCTTGCAACTATCGACGATGCAGCCGATGCCAACCAGATCGCCGCTCTTGAAGCCCTCTACATAGACACCCACCGCCGATACCCGGCCCACGATCTCGTGGCCCGGCACGCAGGGATACACAGTGCCCGCCCATTCGGCACGCACCTGGTGGAGGTCGGAGTGGCATACGCCGCAGTAGGCGATGTCAATCTGCACGTCGTGTTCGCCTACCGCGCGGCGGGCGATCTCCAGGGGTTGGAGGGGCTTGTCGCCGGCATAGGCGCCGTAGGCTTTGATTGTCATGTGCGTTTCCTTTGATTGGCTCAGCCCTTCAGATACTTCAAGCGTCGTGCCTTGGACGAAGCCCTTGAGGGCGGTTCGCCGCTGAATATTCATGGTTCCCATGGGTGGCTTGGTTCATGACTTTTTCCTTTGCCGTAGATGGTGGATTTATCCGGTAGGCCTCAGCTGTACGATGCGAGCCTTTCGCCGTCGGTGTCGGGCTTGCTGATGCCCAGGTTCTGGTTGGCGTAGCGTTGCAGGTCCTTCACGAGGTCGGCCAAGAAGCGGCCGATGCTCGCGCGCGAGGTTTCTGTGCGCTTGAAGACTTCGCTCTTCTGCGTCAGTTGGAACACCTCGGTCGGCTCGTCGGTCAGCCACACCGGCCCCAGCGCCTCGGCGACGAGTTCCTCGTTCGCTTAGGGGTCATAGACCCCGGCAGTGTCGAAGAAGCGGATGCCGCGATCGTAGGCATCGCGGATCACGCGGATGCTGATCGCGCGGCCCATGCCCGGGCCACAGTGTCCGGGGCTGTTGCGCATGCAGCCGAAGCCCAGTTCCGAGACTTTCAGCTTGCCCAGCTTGCGCTTGCAGATGATGTACGACTGGCCACTGCTGTCACGGGCCTGCGTGGTCTGTGCCGAGGGCGAATTTGCCAACGATGCGCCACCGATCGGCAGCGCCGCGCACGCAGCTCTGCAATGCCTGCCGCCTTCAGGAAGCCGCGCCCGGGGGGGCGTTGGACTCTTCTGTGGTCTCGCGATCATTGATGTTTGGCGTGCTCATGCTCGATGGCTTTCAAGTTGAATGTGGATGAGGGGATGGATGGCTCTCGGCGCGGAGACGGTCAGTCGGGCATGCGCTCGATCCTGACCTGCAGCGGCCCGGGGCGTTGCAGCGCGAGCAGTCCGATCTCCACTGCGCCGAGGCGAATAGGTGGAGGATTGGAGGCGATGCTGGCGCTTCGAAGATCAGGTGTAGGCCAGAAGTCGGCCGGCGAAGGTCACGCCCGTCCATGCGATCAATGACACGCTTGCCCCGACGCGGGCGGCGAAAGGGGGCGCGGCGGCATCCGTCCACTCATTGACGCGGCGGTAGATACCGCAGTGGAACACGAGCACGTTGGTGCAAGCCAGGATCAACATGCCGAACTTCCAAGGCGCAGCTCCAGTACCAGCGACGACGGTCGCCTGTGAGCTGAGCAGTGCGACGCCCGTGAGAACGGCGATGGCAAAGCCGATGTGGGAGACGGGAAGTAGACTGCGCGCAGCCGTGGTGACCGATACGACGCGGTGTCCGACTCCCAGTAATCGGAGGTCGAAGGTGAAGGCTGGGCCGACAAGGAGCGCGATCCCAAGGATGTGGCTGGCCTCAAGCACGGGATAGAGGTATTCGGCGCTGCGCACCGCCTCGCCGAGCGCAGAGCCCTGCAACAGCTTCAGCAACGCGTTGAGCAGTTCAGGCATAGCTCATTCAATTCCGTCGGGTGTGATGGCGTAGGTGGCGTAAACCGCGCGCATCTGTCGCAGAAGCCTTATTTCGGCAGCGGCGCTCTTACCGGCAGCGTATTACCTAGCACCTGATTCACAGGCACTGCGTCATTCCCGTACCAGAACACGACTGGCCGAAACAGGCCGCCGTCTGTTCGATTGATGTAGCCGACCGCCTGAAAACGCTCCCCGATCTTCAGCGCGCGACCCAGGCCCCACCTGCCCGACCAAGTTGGCGGCGCGATGATGATCTCCAGTTTCTGGTTGGGGCCTTTGTACGAGGGCGCGGCATTGACTCGGGTGCTGTCCTCGGGATCTTGCAACTCCTTTGGAATCGCCAGTCTGGGAGTGCGAGCGGGCAGATTACTATCCAGGGTGACATCGAAGAGCGAGTGCGGATTGCCCCACACACCATCCGAAGAGACCGTTCCCGCGATATAGACGAGATGGTCGGTGTCGAAGCCGGACCACCCGTGATGCGCGAACGCCGGCAGGGCCGGCAGAAGCGAAGCCGCCGCCAGCGCGACAGCGCCGAGGATCATGCGCCGGCGGCCGCGCGATACGTTTTGATTTTTGTGGATGTGTTTCTGATCGGTATTAGCCATCTTCAATCTCTCCACTTTCATCGGTTGCAACGGGAGGCCAGCGTGCGTCTTGGCCAGTCCAGAGGCACGCGTGTTTAGCTTTGCATGTCACGAATTTTGGCGGGCGGAAGTCAACTTGAATAGCTAATTAAATCTTAAAGAGCATATTATTTTCACTAATCAATCCTCCATGGGAAACTGCTGCCATGGTCAAGCGCAACCTCAAGGATCTCCTGTATTTCGTGACGGTGGCGCGGGAAGGCAGCTTCACTCGCGCCGCTTCGCTGCTGGGCGTCACGCAATCGGCACTCAGCCAGGCCATCAGCGGCCTGGAGGCGCGGCTAGAGATCCGGCTGCTCACGCGCACCACGCGCAGCGTGTCACCCACGGCGGCCGGAGAGCGCCTGCTCAATGCCATCGGCCACCGTTTCGACGAGATTGACGCGGAGCTGGATGAACTGACGGAGATGCGTGACAAGCCGGCAGGCACGGTGCGCATCACGTGCGGCGAGCACATCCTTCGGACTACGCTGCTACCCAAGCTCACTCCCTTGATGCTCCAATACCCAGACATCAAGATCGAGTTCGACATCAACTACGGATTCCGGGACATCGTGGCCGACCGCTTCGACGCGGGTGTGCGGCTCGGCGACACCATCGACAAGGACATGATCGCGGTGCCGATCGGCACGCAGTTGCGCATGGCCGTCGTGGCTTCGCCTGCGTACTTCGAGATCCATCCGATCCCCAAGACGCCACGCGACCTGATCAAGCAGAACTGCATCAACATGCGCATGCAGTCCGCAGGAGGCCTCTATGTCTGGGACTTTGAGCGCAGGGGTCAGCAATTGAATGTGCGGGTGGACGGACAACTCATCTTCAACACATCACTGAGCATGGTTGAGGCGGCCGTTGCGGGGTTGGGCCTCGCATTCCTGCCGGAAGAAGAATTCGCACCACACCTGGAGGATGGCCGGCTGGTACGTGTGTTGGGCGACTGGTGCCCGCCGTTCCCCGGCTACTACCTCTACTACCCGAGCCGACGTCAGCCTTCGCATGCTTTTTCGTTGGTGGTCAACGCACTGCGCGTGACGCCTCAACCAGGCCCGAAGCGGCGTTAAACCCTCGTGGCATGCTCCAGTGCGGCATCTGGCGACCCCTCCTGCCGGGAGCCACATAGCCCACCTCGTGACGCGCCGCTCCCTGACGAAAATACACTGCCGAGAACCATGCTTCAGCTTCCGCGTCCATCTATTGATCACACGCTGTTATCCCTGATGGCCTGCGTGTTTGTCGTGTTTCTCGTTACGGGCGCAGCACTGCCCGCATTGCCGCTGCATATCCATGGCGACCTTGGCTTCAGTGCCTTCGTCGTTGGTCTGGTCTCGGGCGCGCAGTTCGCCGCGGCGCTGCTTTGCCGCCTATGGTCTGGCACGATCTCGGATCGGCGAGGCCCCAAGTTTGCTGTGGTGGCAGGGGTCGCGCTTGCGGCGCTCGCCGGATTGCTTTATGTCGCCTCGATGCTGGCCGCCGGCAACCCCATGTTGTCGATCATGATCCTGTTAGCCGGCCGACTGGCGCTCGGAGGCGCTGAGAGCTTCATCATGATTGGCGCGCAGAGCTGGTGCCTGTCGCTCGCAGGTCCCGGCAACGTCGGCAAGATGATCGCGTGGATCGGCACGGCGATGTTCGTCGCTCTGGCCTTGGGCGCGCCGCTGGGGAGCATGCTGTATACGACCTTCGGCTTTGCGTCGATCGGCTGGGCAACGCTTGCCGGTGCCATGGCCACTTGGCTGATGATCGTCTTCATTCCCGCCGTCCAACCCGCGCCAAAGTGTCCCAAGTCCACCAGGCAGGTTCTCAAGGCGGTTTGGATACCTGGGCTGGCGATGGCTTTCTCCAGTGTGGGCTACGGCATCATGACTGCATTTGCCGTGCTGCTGTTCGTACAGAAGGGCTGGCAACCCGCTTGGCTGTCCTTCACAGCCTTTGCCGTCGCCCTGATGGTGGCGCGTGTCTTCTTCGGCCCCTTGCCGGATCGCCTGGGCGGCGCGCGAACCGCGATGATCTTCATCGTCATCCATAGCGCGGGGCTGGCCCTCATCTGGCTTTCCCCTTATGCGTGGCTTGCCTTTCTCGGGTCTGCCATCGCAGGCTTCGGGTACGCACTGGTGTACCCGAGTCTCGGCATGGAGGCCGTTGCAAGGGCGCCGGCCGAGGCGCGCGGCCTCGCCATGGGCGCCTATACGGCCTTCATCGACCTGGCGCTTGGCCTGTTCGCGCCGCTTCTTGGGCTGCTCGCCAATGTGATCGGACTGCAGCAGATTTTCCTCATCACCGCGCTGCTCGCGCTTTGCGCCGTGCCGATTGCGGCGTGGCTCGGTTCACATCCGGCCCGCAGGATCACGCCGGATCTCGCATGTACACCGACAAGCAAGTGCCATTGAGGGGCCAGGTCAGCCTGCGTACTCAGCCAGAATATCCAGCGGCACATGCAATGTGCTGTTGCCGGCAAATGCTTCAAGCAGGTAATCCACGACGACCCGCACGCGAGGAGCGATCAGCGCGCGATGCGGGTACTGGATCACCATCTCATAGCTCCCCGGATGATGTTGCCGATGCAGTACGACCTTCAATCTGCCGGACACGAAATGCTCCCAGGCAAGATGGACGGCGACCTGGGCCACGCCAATGCCATCGCATGCGGCCTCGACCAGGGTCTCCGGTGCGGAGAGCGTCAAGACCGCCGAGTCCGTCGGATCGAGCGTGGTGATGCTGCCGTCGGAAGCTTGAAAACTCCAGGCATCGACCGCGCCGCTCAGGAAGCGCCGAGCAACCAGTCGGTGTTGACGCAAGTCCTCGACCGTGCGCGGCAGGCCTTGGCGAGCGAGGTAGTCGGTCGATGCGACCAGCACCGTATTGAGGTGACACACCGGACGCGATACCAGCGCTGAGTCCCGGATGTGGCCACCCCGCAGGCCCAGGTCATAGCCGTCACGAACCAGATCCACCACGCGGTCGTCGAAATCCACCGCAATCGACAGCCCAGGGTAGCGCGCCAGGAGGCCAGGGAGGATGGGCATCAACTGCTCTCTACCGAATGCGGCGCTGGTCGAGATGCGCACCCGGCCATTCGGTTCGGCGCGCTGGGCCGCGACAGCATCGACCGCGGCATCGAGTGCTTCGAGGGCGACCCGTGCCTGCCGAAGAAACACATTGCCTTCATCCGTGAGGTTGAGGGTTCGCGTCGTGCGATTCAGCAGACGAACCCCCAGTGCGGCTTCCAGGCTGGCGACGTTCTTGCTGACGGCGGCGGATGTCACCCCCAGCACGCGCGCGGCCGCCGCAAAGCTGCCGGTATCCACCGCCTGGACGAACGAAAGGATCGCTCTGACCCGATGTGATGAATCCATGTGTTCTCCCCGAGCGGCCGACCATCCTAGCGGTGGCGGACTTCATCAATTGTCAACTTAATATTGAGAGTAAAACAACCAACTATCTACTTCTAGTTAATTGTAAGGATCGGCACCATGCAAACCAGATTCTGAAAAGGAGAGATCCCATGTCTGTTTGCATCATCTACGACAGTGGCACCGGCCACACCAAGAAGCAGGCCGAAGCCATCGCCGAAGGTGTCCTCAGCGTTCCCGGCACCGAGGCCCACCTGCTGGCCGTGGCCGACGGCCCGATCGATTGGGAGGCACTGGCTGCCAGCGACGCCATCGTCTTCGGCTCGCCCACCTACAACGGCACCATCAGCGCGCGTTTCAAGAAGTTCATGGAGGACTCGACCCGGACCGCCTGGGTGCCGCAGACCTGGCGCAACAAGATCGCTGCCGGCTTCACCAACTCCGGCTCGATGCACGGCGACAAGCTCAATTCGCTCGTCACCCTGGCGCTGTTCGCGGCCCAGCACGGCATGGTCTGGGTCGGCCTGGACCTGTTCCCGGGCAAGAGCGACGACGAGCTTAACCGCGTTGGCGGCTGGCTAGGCGCGATGGCGTTCTCCAAGGACGAATCGCCGGATCTGTCCCCCATCAGGAGCGACCTGGACACGGCCCGGCACCTGGGCAAGCGCGTCGCCGAGCTAACCCAACAGTTCGTCGCCGGACGCAGCTGACACCAGAGAGGACTTCACCATGAACACCTTGGGATATGCAGCACAATCCGCGACCGACGCGCTGACCCCGTTCCAGTTCGAGCGACGCGAACCGCGGCCCGATGACGTCGTGCTTGACGTCCTGTATTGCGGCGTTTGCCACACCGACTTGCACATCGCGCGCAACCACGGCGGCTACACGCGCTATCCGGTCGTGCCCGGGCACGAAATCATCGGGCGGGTCAGGCAAGTCGGCAGCGCCGTGACCAGCTTCAAGGTCGGCGACACCATCGGCGTCGGCTGCATGGTCGATTCCTGCCAGCATTGCAATCCGTGCCAGCACGGCTACGAGCAGCACTGCATGGAAGGCGCCGTGTTCACCTACAACGGCACCGACCGCCACGACCACCTGCCGACTTTCGGCGGCTACTCGAAGCAGATGGTCGTGTCCGAAAAGTTCGTCCTGCGCATCCCGGACGGACTGGACATGGCCGGCGCGGCGCCGCTGCTGTGCGCCGGCATCACCACCTGGGAGCCGCTGCACCAGTGGGGCGCGGGTCCCGGCAAGAAGGTCGCCGTCGTCGGCCTGGGCGGGCTGGGCCACATGGCCCTGAAGCTGGCCAAGGCTCTCGGCGCCGAGGTCACGCTGTTCACCCGTTCGCCTGGCAAGGAAGAAGATGCGCGCCGCCTGGGTGCCGATCACGTGGTGCTGTCCAGCGATTTGCAGCAGATGGCGGCCGTCGCCGGCCAGTTCGACCTCATCGTGGATACCGTTCCCTACGAGCACGACGTCAACCCGTACCTGCCGACACTGACCTTCAACGGCACGCTGGTACTGGTGGGCTACATGGGGCCGCTGAACGAGCCGGTGGCGGCCGGGGCATTGGTGTTCGGCCGCAAGGCCATCGCCGGCTCTTTCATCGGCGGGGTCGCGGCGACCCAGGAAATGCTCGATTTCTGCGGCAAGCACAACCTCGTCTCGGACGTCGAGGTGATCTCGATCCAGCAGATCAACGAAGCCTACGAGCGCATGCTCAAGAGCGATGTGAAGTATCGGTTCGTCATCGACATGGCATCGCTACAGCCAAAGAAGGCGTGAGATGAACACGACGGCCTGTGCCGCGGCACAGGCCCTGGCAAGAAGAGGCACGAAACATGAGCAACCCTGACGTCCAACAAACCGATCCACTGTTTCGGATGATCGGTGCCGTCGCCTCGGTCCTAGTGCCCTACACCAAGGATCGAATCGTCGATGAACTCTGGAGCCGGCCGGATCTTGCGCCACGGGAACGCGCCCTCGTCACGGTCGCGATCCTGGTGTCGCGCAACGCCGGCGGCGCCTATCCCCACTACATGAACAAGGCGCTGGACAGTGGCCTTGAGCCAGCCGAACTGTCCGAGCTTCTCGCACACCTGGCGTTCTATGCCAGCTTTGCCTACGCATTCGGGGCGATCGGCGTGCTCAAGGGCATCTTCGATGAGCGCGGTATCGGCGTCTATCAGTTGCCAGGTACTTCGCCCACGCTGCTGGCGACGGAAGATGTCTTGCCCGACGCGGCTGAGCGCACTGCGTTCCTGGCGGCCAACGTCGCACCGGCTTCCGAGGCACTGAGGCACTTCACCGAAGAACCGCTGCATGGCGAAGTCTGGCGTCGTCCGGGCTTGGCAGCGCGTGACCGTTCGCTGGCGATGATCGCCTCTTTTGCCGCCCAAGGGCAGTTGGCGTCGCTGCCGACCTACCTGGCACACGCGCTGACCCTCGGAGTGACCGAGCAGGAGGTCGGTGAGCTACTGGCCCATGTCGCTTTCTACAGCGGATGGGGCAACGCGATTCAAGCAGCAGGGGTCTTGACGCGGTACTACGAAATTCGCCGATCAGTGTGAAACCAGAACTGCCTCATTCTTCCCGAGAGAGATGGGGGGATCCATCGCATCTACAAAAAAGAAGGCCTGTCACTGCGGCATTGTCGGCCGCGGCGCAGCCGCAGCAGCCTTCGCCGGCAACCGATCAAGATCGCGGCAGCGCCCAACGCTCTATGGGGCATGGGTTTTTGTCAGTGATGCGTTGTTCGACGGCGGTCGCTTTCGGCTGTTGCCGGTGCTGGACCAATTTACGCATGAGTGCTTGGATATCGTTGCAGACCAGTCTATGCGCGCTGACGATGTGGCCGAGGCGGTGACCCGCTTGGTCGCCCAACGCGGCAAGCCGGCCGCGATCAAGGTCGATAACGGCAGCGGGTTTGCCGGCAAAGTGATGGACCGCGGGCCTACGAAAACGGTGTCGAGCTGGACGTTTCTCGACGCGGGACGCCGACGGATAACGCCATGGTGGAAAGCTTCAATGGCCGGCCGCGGCAGGAGTGCCTAAACGAGCACTGGTTCTGTCCGTGGCAGATGCACTGAGCAAAATTTAAGCGTGGCGGCGCTTCTACAACGAGGAACGTCCCCACAGTGCATTGGCATGGAAAACCCCTGAAGAAATCGCCCCAAATTAAGGGTCCCAAGCGAATTCCCAGGAGCCAAATCAGGCCGAAACCTCTACTAGCTAATGGCCCTGGAATCGGGGGTAGGGCACATCAACTCCGGACTCTAGAACCGATCACTACTTAGGGCGGGGGACGTCGGATGCTCCAAAGCTCCAAAGCTCTTGGCGTTGCTAATCGCGGCTAACAAAGACGTAGCAAGCAGTCGTCAGGTGAGTCTGGAAGGCACGCAGGAACCGGAGTGTACGAGTGGTCCATGCTGATTCCGAGCACCGGCCGCGCCCACCTTGCGGCTGCACAGTAGGTTTGTTAGCTGCTCTTAGTCGATACGACGCAGACGACGATGCTTGATCCACTGACGGCATCGCGGTGACGCGACGAGCGGCGCTGTACCGGCCACACTGCAGGCCGGTATCCTAGCCAGGTCATTTATCGGTCGGCAATGCATTGCTCATGATCAGCTACGCCCAAGCACTTGCCATCGTGCACCAACAGGTCGCCACGCTGGCCAGCGAATGGGTGGATAGCACCGATGCCGAAGGCCGTGTGCTTGCACAGGCGTTGTCGAGCCCGGCCGAGTTGCCTCCGTTCGATAACAGCGCCATGGATGGGTTTGCCATCGCCACACGCGGGCTTGGTGCGGCAGCAGGCAGCGAGCATGTGGTGGCTGGCACTGTTCCAGCAGGGATCGATGCGGATGCGGCGGAGCCGGGCGCGGCGTGGGAGATCATGACCGGCGCCGGGGTGCCTGCGGACGCTGATGCAGTGGTGCCGATCGAGCAGGTGGAAGTGCTTGCGCAGCATGACGCACGGCCCAGCCGTATCCGTCTGCGTGCCGATGTGCTTGCGGGGCAGCACATCCGCCGCCGTGGGGAAGATGTGCGCCTGCATGATGTCGTGATCGCAGCGGGGACTGTGTTGCGTGGTGCGCATTTGATGGTGCTGGCCGGTCTGGGATGCGCGCAAGTTCAGGTCATGCGGCGACCACGGGTTGCGCTGATCGCGACCGGCCGCGAGTTGATCAGCGACCCCACGCAACCGCTGCAACCCGGACAGATCCGCGATGGCACCAGCAGCTATCTGCGCAGCCAGGTGCACGCAGCGGGCGCAGAGTTGGTGTGGCAAGGGCAGGTCGGTGACGACGATGCGGCGTTCGACGCCGCACTTGCACAGGCGCGCAACGCTGGCGCCGATGTGGTCCTGAGTACCGGTGCGGTGTCGCGCGGTCGCTATGATTTTGTCCCCGATGCATTGGCACGGCACGCAGCGCGTCTGCTGTTTCACAAGGTCGCGGTACGACCGGGCAAGCCGGTGTTGCTGGCACGGTTTGCCGACGGCGTGTTGTATGTCGGCCTGCCGGGCAATCCCATGGCAAGCGCGGCCGGGCTGCGTTTTTTTGTCGAACCGGCGTTGCGCGGATTATTGGGCATGCCAGCCGAGCGCAGCCTGCGCGTGACCTTGGAGACGCCGCTGCAAGCGCGGCCGATCTGGCGCCAACATCTGCGTGCGCGCTTGTATTGCAACGCGCTGGGCGCGCTGCGTGTGCAGATCCTGCCGCAGCAGGAATCGTTCCGGGTAGCGCCGTTGCTGCAGGCCAATGTCTGGGCCGTGCTGGAGCCGCAAGACGATGCTGATGCGCCATGCATGACGGCGGACGTGTTCGGATTGGGCCATCTGCAACCGGCAGCCCCGGTGTTGATGGCATGAACCGCTACGCGGGCCACACAGGCGTGTGCACGGCATGAGCGCCGCATCTCCATGGACTGGCGTGGTGCTGGCCGGCGGCCGCTCGTCGCGGATGGGGCAGGACAAGGCCATGCTGCTTTGGCGCGGGCGTCCCTTGATTGCGCAGATGCAGGCGCTGCTACGCGATGCGGGTGCGCAGGATGTACTGATCAGCGGCCAGCGCCCGGACTATGACGGCATCGCCGACGCGCAGCCGGATCTGGGGCCGCTCGGTGGGTTGGTCAGCGTGATCGATCAGGTCGCCGATCTGACCACGCTGGTAGTGGTGCCGGTGGATATGCCGCTGCTTTCCACGCAGTTGATAGAGCGATTGCTGGCACCCGCGCAGCAGCGCTGTGTCGCCTTCGAAGAGCAGATGTTGCCGATGCGCCTATGCATCGATGCCACCGTGCGTGAAGCGTTGTCGACGTTGATGCATGGTGCTGCAGCGTCACGCTCGCTGCGCGCCCTGCAGCGTTCACTGCAGTGCCATCGCGTGACTGTCACAGACAGCGAACGCGCCGCGTTCGTCAATTGCAATACGCCCGAGCAGTGGAGTCAGCTCATTCATGAAAATCCAGATTGAAGGTCAGCAGGTGCGGTTCCGTATCGACGAAGACGAGCTGGCTGCTTTGTTTGCCGGGCACAGCGTCGACAATCTCAGCCGCCTTCCAAGCGGGCAGGGCGCGCGGCTAGTGCGGCATAGCGTCAGCCTTACCGGCGGTCATGCTGCGTGCAATTGCGCCACCGATCACTGGCAATTGCTGGTGCCGCGCGACGCACTGGAACACCACGCCCGCCAACTTCCGAGCCGCGAGGGATTGAGCTTCAGTTTCGATGCGGGCGCCGGGCATGCAGAACACATGGCGCTGCACGTAACCTTCGATATCGATGTGCGCGACAGTGCGCGCAAGCGGTTTCCGAAGCAGTGAGTTGACTTCTTAGATGCGCCTTTGCTGCATGCGCGTGATGGGCCGACACAGGGATGGAATGCGGTAAGCGCTCGTCCTGCGGTCTGGCCAGCACCGACCCGGCTGCAGTCTGCTTGTGAATCAGAGCAGCTAAAATGTAGCGAGTCGTCGTCAGGCGGGTGGGGACGGCCCACAGGAAGCTGAGTGCATTGGCGATACACACGCACTCAGAGCACCGATCGTGCCCGCTTGGTAGGTGCGTAGTCGTTTCTGTTAGCCGCGCTCAGTCAGGGCGTGAGCCGCTTGCACCGTTCGGTGCAAATGCCAGGTACGCGCTCGCAGGCCAGTCCGCGTTCCTGCAGTGCGGCTTCGATCGGGGCCGCTGCCATAGCGCAGTAGCCGGTACCGCTGCGCAGCGCGACCACATGCAGGCCTTCGCTTGCCAGTTCCAGTAGCAGCGCATGTTGTGCCTGCGGCTCGGGCGGTAGGGCGCGCCGCGAGGCGTCGCGGCGTGCCAGTTCCAGGATCGCGTCCGGCACGTCCGCACCGACCAGAAGCACATCAGCCAGATTCATTGCACGCAAGGCCTTCAAGGTCAGCAGCCCTGGATCGCCGGGGCCGGTGCCTACCAGCTGCACGCTGCCGCGCGCCGGGACGGTATCAGCATCGTTCAATGCCGCGTTGAACGCAGCGTCGGCTGCGGCATCGTCGCCGGCCTGCAGCAGCAACGGCACCTGCCCATCGATCACGCGATCGAACCAACGCCTGCGCCGGTTCATATCGGGAAACTGGCTGCGGATACGCTCGCGATAGCGCGCAAACAAACCAGCGAAGCGACCCACCGATGCATCCAGCTCGCGCTCGAGCCGCTCGCGCAGGCGGCGTGCCAGCATCGGCGCCGCGCCGGCCGATGAAATGGCGATGACCAACGGGTCGCGATCCACGATCGCCGGCACCTGGTACGTCGACAGCTCGGCATCGTCCACCACGTTGACCAGCCGCTGACGCGCCCCCGCGGCCGCAGCAACGCGTTGATTCAAGTCGGTGTCGTCGGTGGCCGCGACCACCAGCCACACCGTGTCGATCCAGCCCGGGTCGAACTCGCCGCCCAGTTGCTCGAAGCGCCCGGCCTGCATCAACTCCGCAAGCTCGGGCGACAGCGCGTGCGCATACAGTCGGATCTGCGCGCCTGCTTTGAGCAGCGCGAGCACCTTGCGCGTGGCGACCTCGCCACCGCCGATCACCAGCACGGCACGCCCCTGCAGATTTGCGAACAACGGGAACAACGGCATCAGGTTCACTCCGAAAGATGACTCGCACCGACGGCATGTTGCATGGCACCAGCGGGCCACGTCCACACGCCTCGCTGCCGCCAATGCGTGTTTTGCTGGTCAACGATACCGAAAAGCCCATTGGCGAACTGCGCCAGGCGCTGACGCGCGCCGGCTACACGGTGCTCGACGATGTGGCATCGGTAAGTGCATTGCTGCATGCGGTGCAGAGCCAGCAGCCGGATATGGTGGTGATCGACGTAGATTCGCCTTCGCGCGATACGCTGGAGCACGTGTCGATGCTGCATGCGCATGCGCCGCTTCTGGTGGCGATCGCTGATCGACCGGTCACACGGCTCGGATGCGGCACACACCACGGGCGTCGGCCGCGCGGCGGTGGCTTGAAGCCAGTACCTGCGATGCACTCAAAACGATCCTGCGGGTGGGCCGCATCAAGCAATGGCGCTGCGTGCTGTCGGCGCATCCTGTGCATGCGCCAGCCACCCGGTACGGCGGGGTGCAGCACCGAGTACATCGCTACGAAATGTGCACCCCGCAGACAATGCCGTTCCCCAAAGATGTATGGGTGCATGCCACGAGGTGGACGACAAGTCTTGGACAGCCATGGCGCTCTCACTGGTAGCGCTATCTATCTCACGATGCGAGAAGGCATTTCCTGCAAGCAAGGTGTGCAAGATTTGCGCAGCGAGCGCAGCCGTTTTTTCCTGCATGTGTTCGTTTGCCACCATTTGGCCTGTGTTTAGGGTTGGCACGAATGTTGCGTTAAGCCCCTCACCGAATGACGTACCCGATGCATCGAGAGGAGGCACAGTGGAAGACGGACAGAACAGTACTCGTAGCCGGCGCGGCTTCGCCGCGTTGGACCCGGAGAAGCGTCGCGTGTTGGCCAGTAGCGGTGGCAAAGCTGCGCACGCTAGCGGCAACGCACACGAATTCACCAGCGACGAGGCACGCGAAGCAGGTCGGAAGGGTGGCCAGGCAGTGAGCCGCGACCGCGATCATATGTCGCGCATCGGCAGCAAGGGCGGGCGGTCCAAGCAGGCCAAGCCACAGGAAGAATCCGCGTAATCAACGGCACGGCACGCAATAGTGTGCCGTCAGTGATTCAGGGGACGCAGGCTCTGCGCTGTGATGGCGCAGGGCCTGCTGTTTTTCAGGCATACGCCCCGCCAACTGCGTGCGCCAACCAGCAATCGATTGCACCTGGATGACCTCGGTGGAGGCGACTGGTAAGGAATCTGCACGACTGGGCCCATAACTGTTTGAAGCACAACGCATTCCTAACGCTTCGGAAATTTCTGCAGCTTTGGGTGTGCCCACTATCGATTGCAGGGTAAATTTTCCGACTTTCGCTACCGCACACCTCAGTGGCGGCAGAATTTGCAGGCCTCGCAAAGTCTGCAGTGTGGCGAGACACGCTCAGAGGTTTCGCCAACGGGCGCTAGTCAGTGACGAACTCGCCGCCCGCGTGTCACGCCTTGCGAGCAAGGAAACGCAGTGTGCGGCGCGATTGCAGGTGCTGCACAATTCAGCGTGCATGCGGGCAATGCGCATGCACATCAACCGACGCATCATCGGCATGTGCACGCCCCACACACCGTTCACCTGGAGCCGCCGTATTTTCTTGCCGGCGTGACAACCTCCGATGAGATCGTCAAGGGCGCAATGGCCGGCGACGTGTTCGAGCATCTTGAGATCGCCACGGATACCGCGCGACTGGGCGCAGCCAAGACGGTGGGCGATGTGGAGACGCGGCGCGTCTGCGAGCAGATCTTGCCGCAGGAGCAGGCCATGGCCGACCAGCTGCTCGCACATCTACGCGAGTTGACCGAAGGCTTCTTGGCGCGCGACGCCTCCCCAGGTGTGACGGCCAAGAAGTAAGCCACCGGCGCCAGTACAGTCGGCCCCACGAGAGCCCCGCACTACGGGGCTTTTTATTTCTGCGCGGCGAGCGCTTACCCTTAAATGCTCTTTGGCAACGCGGCTCGCTTATGACAACGCAGCTCGATTATCCGATCGGTACTCCTGGCCAGCCGTGGGGCGATGGCGAACGCAATGCATGGCGCGCACATCAACTAATGCGGCGCAGTTACGCCGCCGAAGTCGTGCAGGTCGTCGATGCACTGGATGAGCGTTATCAACGCGTGCACTACGGCACCATCGAGGCAGACTCTGCGCATTACCCGCTGCTGGCATTGCGCAGTGCCGCGTGGGACAACACGCTGCCGTGCGCATTGGTGACTGGCGGCGTGCACGGCTACGAAACCAGTGGCGTGCAAGGCGCACTGCTGTTTCTGCAGCAACGCGCTGCAGAGTATGCGGGCAGGGTCAACCTGCTGGTGGCGCCATGTGTCAATCCCTGGGGCTATGAGCGGATCCAGCGCTGGAACGCAGACGCGGTCGATCCGAACCGCTCATTTCGCGTCAACAGTCCAGCCGCAGAATCGGCGGCCTTGATGCAACTGGTTGCCGCGACTACTGGCAACATGCTGGTGCATATCGATCTGCACGAAACCACCGACAGCGATGAAAGCGAGTTCCGTCCCGCGCTGGCGGCACGCGATGGCGTGGCGTTCGTGCCTGGCAGCATTCCGGACGGGTTCTACCTGGTGGGCGACAGCGAAGACCCGCAGCCTGGCTTTCAGCAGGCGGTGATCGCGGCGGTGGAGCAGGTCACGCATATCGCACCGGCCGATGCGCAGGGGCAGATCATCGGTGCGCCGGTTACGGGTCATGGGGTGATCAACTACCCGGTGCGACGCCTTGGCCTATGTGCCGGCGTCACCGCTGCGCGCTATCGCACCACCACCGAGGTGTACCCGGACAGCCCGCGCGCCACGCCGCAGCAGTGCAACGCTGCACAGGTCACGGCGATTTGTGCGGCACTGGATTACGCACTCTCGGCGGGATGAAAACACCCAGGCCACCGCGTGGGCGCGGGCATGCGACGCGCTTTAGCAGCCTGCGTGCTGCAAGCGGTGCCGACTGGCATGTGATCCAGCGCAACCACGCGGCTTTTGCTTAACGCAGGCGTTGCTGCGCCCTGGCGTCCTGCACATACGCCGCAACCAGTTGCGCTTCCATCGGCTTGCACAGCAGATATCCCTGCGCCTCATCGCAGCCCCAGCTACGCAGCAACGCAATTTCGTCGGCATGCTCGATGCCTTCGGCAACGGTGCGGTAGCCCAGCGCGCTGGCCAGTCGCACCACCGCTTCTGCGCGCATCTGCATGCCGGTCTTGCTGGCAATGCCGGTGACCAGCGAGCGATCCAGCTTGAGCACATTGACCGGCAATTCGGTGAGGTAACCGAAATTGCTGTAGCCGGTACCGAAATCGTCGATGGCCACGCTGACGCCAGCGTCGCGCAGTGCGCGCAGGCGCGGGATGGCCTCGACGTTGCTGCGCAACCAGCGACCTTCGGTGATTTCCAGCTCGATCCGGTTGGTGGGGATGGCCAGGTCCTTGCAGCGATCGATCACATCGGCGGCCAGATTGATGTTGCCGAAATCGCGCGACGACAGATTGATCGAGATGGAAAAATCCAGGCCTTGCGCTCGCCATTGCGCCAACTGCAGCAACGCGCTTTCGATCACCCAATTGGTGACCGTGCACATCAAAGCGGTCTTTTCGAACAACGGAATGAACTCGTCCGGGCCGATCGGGCCCAGGTTGGCATGCCGCCAACGCAGCAGTGCCTCGAACCCGACGACCGACAGGTCCTGCAGATCGATACGCGGCTGGAACACCAGCCGAAAATCGCCGGCTTCCAACGCCTTTTCCGCATCCAGCGCCAACCGATACGAGCGCTGAATGGCATCGTCCTGCGAGGCGCTATACCAGCACACCACCGCGTTGTTGCCGATGGCATCGCCCAGCGACACCAGGCCCTTGCGCATTACATCGTTGGTATCTGGCTGTTGCGGTGCAAAGCGCACCACGCCGGCATGGAAGGTCAGCGACATCGGCACCCCGGCGGCATCCACAGGCTTGTGCAGCATGTCGCGCAAATCCAGCAACAGGTCTTCCATTTCGTCGGGCGCGGAATTGAGCAGGAAAAACGCAAAGCGCATTGGGGCAACGTGATAGACGGTAGCCTTGCCGCGCAGCGCGCGCGTCAGCACGTAGCTGGCATGGCGGATCAGCTCTTCCAGCGGCTGCATGCCCAGCGCCTGGCGCGCCTCGTTGGCCGCCTGCGTGTCGTAGACCTCGATGAAGGCCGCGATGGTCGGCACGCTGTGGCTGCCGAAGGCCAGGGCATCCAGATCCGATTGCAGCTGCCGCGCGTTGAGCAGACCGCTGTGCGGCTCACGCCGGCCCGCGCCGAACTGCAGCTCCAGCTGCGCAGCGGTCACGTTGGCAAACATCAGCAGCTGCTGATGTTCCTGACTGGCAAGGCGGCGCTCGCGCGTGTCGATCACGCATAGCGTGCCGGTAATGCCGGCTTGCGGCGCACCGACCGGCACGCAGGCAATAAAGCGTGCAGGCAGCCCGGGGAAAGCGGCGTCGCCCAGTTGAATCGGCGCCAGTGCAGCGTGTTCGATCAATTCCGTCACGCCATTGGCGGCGGCCGGTGCACGCTGACACAGCGCAATGGCTTGCTCGATCTGGTGGGTGTTGATGCCGCGCGACGCGAGTACCCGCATGCGGCCGGCCTCGGTAATGGTCAGCGCCGCCGCCGGTGCGACCAGCGCATGGCACAGCAGGCGAGCGATCTGTTCGAGCGGCTCCATCCCGCCGAGATCGACCGGCACGCCGGACCAGTCGAAGTGGCGCTCCTGTATTTTGTCTCCCAGCGCAAGCGTCATGTCGTCAAGTTCCGTGTTGAAGATCACACACTGCGGGGCGACTCGACCTCAATCGAGGTCACTGAAGGATAAAGAGCCCGACCATGCCGCCATCAAGCGGCCGCGTCCATGCGCATACTCAAAATGACCGGCAACAGTGAGTTTGCGCATTTTTGCTGGCTCTAGAAATACCGCATTCCACCGACCAGCGTCGACCGTCAATCGGGTATATCGATCCAAAACGAACTCAAGCACACCGTTAGAGCAGGACGCCATTCTGATCCTGGACAAAATAATCGGGTTGCGCCCATTCATCAGCTTGGGCTGTCTAGCCGACAAGGTGGTGCATGGCAGCTTGCTTGACGATACGGACTCAACTATTTAGGAGTGGCGGCCAGCAGGCGACCTGTACTGTGGTTTCAACTGCCGCAGGGCGTTTGTCGCGCGCTTGGGCGCCTAAAAAGCTCCAGGCAGTCGCTGACGTCGTGTGATTGTTCGCAATGGACTGCGTGAAGGTGCCGATTGCGCAAACGTGTCCAGCCAGGTGAATGGTTTATAGCGTTTTTATTGTCATCGCGACTTAAAAACCGTGTTGATGCTGCAGATCGCCAGCAAACGTCCCGAGCGCCACATTGGCTAATGGATCAGTAAGCTGACACGCGCATGGCGGACACGTGTCACCCCGCCTGCAGCCAAGCAGCGAACCAAGCGCGTGATGGGTAGAGCGGCTGACAAAACGCGTGCGCAGCCGCCAGGCGGGCGTGGGCGGTGCTCGGACCTGACGACTGGTCGCTAGGTGTTGTTAGCCGCTCTTCGCCATGACGGCATCAGCCCGTCAGCACCCTCACTGCGTCTTGGCCAGGGCGGCCTTGGCGCGAGTGCCGGCCGCAGCACCGACCCGTTTATCCAGCACCTGCGCCAGCGCATTGAGCTGCGCGCTGCTCACACCGATGTTCATGCTGATCTTCAAATGCGACTGCAATTGCGAATCCACACCCTCCAGCGCTGCGAGCATGCTCACCGTTGCCAGTTCGCGGCTCATCCAATCGAGGTTGTCGCGCGCAAAAACGTCGCCGAACAGGTGCGTCTTCAGGTACGCATCGATAGCAGGTGCGAAGTCGAATAGCGGTCCCGACACCGCAGCCCCCACCAATTGCGTCTGATTGGCGGTACCCAATGCAAGCAGTTCTGGCCCGGTCGGTATCGGTCCGGGCAGCGCGCCCTGCGCGTCGGTCACACCGCGCTGCTGTCGCGCCTGGACCACCTGCATCAACGCCGCAAGCGCATTGAGGCTGCGCGGAAAGCCGGCATAGGCGTAAACCTGCACCAACAGCTCCTTGCATTCGTTGATGGTCAGCCCGGCATCTAGGCCTGCCTCCAACGCATTCTTCAAACGGTCGATATCGCCGGTTGCCGCAAACGCGGCAATCGGGGCGATGGCTTGCTGCCGGGGCGAGAGACTCTCTGAGATGGGCATACCGATGGACTCCGGGGAACGTGCTGCCGCGGGGGAGGGGGCAACGACACAGGCAGCGGCCGCGCCAAGGACGCAGACCACTAGGCGAGCGATCAAAGGGGGCCGACGAGGCGCATTGATCGGTCTCTCAGATCCAGATCTAAGGATCAATACGGTGAAATCCAAGCGTTAACCTCCTGTTGCGTGGCCAACAAAACGTCGTGGGCGGCTGCCAGGCGGGTATGGCCGGCTCACGGGAACCGGCATGTACGAGCGGTACATGCCGATTCCGAGCACCCGCAGCCCCGTTGGGTCGTCGCGCAGTCGTGTTGTCGGTGCTCTTGGTGAATCGCTACCTGCAGGCCAGGCGCACTGCGCGAACACGACATGCACGCACCGTTGCAGGGCTCGACAGGGCAGTGCGCCAGCATGCCGTATCCGCATGGCTGTTCCATCCGCGTGCGCCGCATGCAGTTATGAGATGCACTCATCAGCGAGTGTCCGCAACACCTTGACGGGTGGTCAGGCTGCCGGTCCAGTGATCGTGTGGCGGGATGAGCGGGGGTACTTGGGTGAACTGCGCCGATGCGGGCTGCCGGTCGACGCATACCAATCCCATAACGATGCCATGCGGTCTCTCCGCATCGCCGAGCGCAACAGCGCAACAGCCTGGCGCGTGCAACAGTGCGTTCGTGGCGTGTAGAGATGTGAGGCGCTGAATATCGCCTTTCTCATCACACGCCAGCTGGCAGCATCGGCGCACGTTTCGCCATTGCCCCCAACGAGTCCGCCATGAATGCAGCCGTCGTTCCACCCCGTCGCTGGGCCATCCATCCGTTCCATGCAGCCGTGCTAGGCGGTGTGTGGCCCTTGTTCCTTGGCGCGCTGTTGAGCGATTACGCCTACTGGAGCAGCTACCAGATTCAATGGAGCAACTTCGCGTCCTGGCTGTTGGTCGGTGCCATGGTGGTGACCACCATCGCGCTCGTGGCCGCCATCGTCGCGCTGGTGCGCGGCAGCCGCAACCTCATTTATATAATCGCATTGGTAGCCACCTGGATCGTAGGATTCTTCGACGCGCTGCATCACGCGCGCGATGCCTGGGCCATCATGCCGGCGGCATTGACGCTGTCGGCAATCGCCACATTGTTCGCGTTGGTCGCTACCTGGTCGGGGCTGTCGGGTTTGCGCGTGGGAGGTGCACGATGAGCCGTTACACACGTGTATTTGCCGTTTCCGTTCTTGCGGCTGCACTGGCCGCCTGCGGCAAGGCGCCCGAGCTCGATCAGCATGGCGCCACGCCAGAGCTGCCGGCCCCGGATCGCGGGGTGCTGCCCGACATGACGATCGCCGAACCAAGTGCATGGGGCGACCGCAAGCCGACCGTCCCGGCGGGCTATCGCATTACCGCCATTGCCACCGACCTGGGCATTCCGCGCCAGACGCTGGTGCTGCCGAATGGCGACATCCTGGTGGCCGAAGGCCGCGGCGGCTCTGCGCCAAATCTCAAGCCCAAGGACATCATCGCCGGCCCGATCAAGGCCAAGGGCACGTCCAAGGCCAAGAGCGGCAATCGTCTCACCTTGCTGCGCGATGCCGACGGCGATGGCACCTATGAATTGAAGACGGTCTTTGCCGACAAGCTCAACGCGCCCTACGGGCTTGCGCTGATCGGCAATACGCTCTACGTCGCCAATCAGGATGCGCTGGTGCGCTTCGATTATCGCGAGGGCCAGACCAAGGCCAGCGGCGCGCCGAGCAAGCTGAGCGACCTGCCATCGGCCATCAATCACCATTGGACCAAGGCGCTCACTGCCAGCGCGGATGGCCGTTACCTGTATGTGGCGATCGGCTCCAACAGCAACATCACCGAGCGCGGCATGGTGGCGGAGGTCGATCGCGCCCAGGTCTGGCAAGTAGACGCGGCAACCGGCGCGCACAAGCCATACGCAACCGGTCTGCGTAATCCCACCGCACTGGCGATCCAGCCCGGCACCGGCGCGCTGTGGGCAGTCGTCAACGAGCGCGATGAAATCGGCCCGAACCTGGTGCCCGACTATCTGACCTCGGTACGCGAAGGCGGCTTCTATGGCTGGCCTTACAGCTACTGGGGTAAAAACGTGGATGCACGTGTGATGCCGCAGGACCCGCAGAAAGTGGCCTCTGCCATCACCCCCGACTACGCGCTGGGCTCGCACGTCGCCGCGTTGGGGGTGGCGTTCTCCTCGCCGGTGATGGGCGCGAAGTTTGCCGACGGCGCTTTTGTCGGCGAACACGGCAGCTGGAACCGCGACCCGCCGGTGGGCTACAAGGTGGTGTTCGTGCCGTTCCGCGACGGTCGCCCGGCAGGTCAGCCGAGCGACTTCGTGTCCGGCTTCCATGGCGATGACGGCAAGACGCGTGGCCGCCCGGTGGGAGTCACCGTCGACCCGCGCGGTGCCTTGATCGTGGCCGACGACCTGGCCAACATCATCTGGCGCGTGACGCCAGAGGCTGCTGCAGCCGCGCCCGCAGCGGCGACTGCAGCCGCGCCACAGTAAGCAGTAACGCGAGAGCCCGCCCGGTTGCATGATGCGCCGGGCGGGCTTTCTTTTGCCCTTCTGATCACACGAGACGGCGAGTCAGCCAGACGTTTGGCAGTGCGCCGAGTAGCGCAGGGCAGAGGCGCAGCACCGCAATGCATGCGGACAAGTGCGTGCTGTAAGCACGATGATTCGCGAAGGGTTGTGTGCATCTCCGCGCACTGTCTCGTCCGAAGATCGTTACGCGAAACCCGCAAGAGATAGCCATCCCCATCGCATTCGCATACAGTGCCGGCCCTGCGTCGGCACTGCCGCGTGGACGTCGGGCGTCAGGATAGCGTCGGACAATGCCATCCGGCTAAGAATGCACACACGGGAAGAACGCAAGGACGACTTCTACCGATCGCCAAGGGACGTTGTTGTCGATGTTGTTCAGATGGGTGTTGGGTGTTGTGGGTGTCTTACTCGTTTTGCCTGCCGGCGCAGCAGAGCTTGTCGGTCGGGCCGCCGTCACCGATGGCGATACCATCAGCGTGGCGCACAAACGCATCCGGTTATGGGGAATCGATGCGCCGGAAAGCGCACAGCAGTGCAATGATCCGGGCGGACGTCCATGGCCCTGCGGTCGTCGCTCTGCAGCCGCGCTGGACGAATATCTGGTGGACAAGACCGTGCGGTGTCAGCAAAAGGATACCGATCGTTACGGACGCGTCGTTGCCGACTGCTTCGTGCAAGGGCAATCGCTCAACGGCTGGATGGTGCGCAACGGCTGGGCGGTGGCGTATCGCCAATACGCCACCGCGTTTATTGCCGACGAGCGCATCGCGCAGCAGCAAAAACGCAATCTCTGGCAGGGAACCTTTCAGCAGCCTGCCGACTACCGCCGCAATAAACGCCATCACGTTACATCGCGCGCAGCAGCAGCAACTGCGCCGGCAGCTGTGCCGGGCAAGTGCGCCATCAAGGGCAATATTTCGGGCAAGGGCAGCAAGATCTTCCACATGCCTGGTCAACGCGACTACGCGCGCACCCGCATTTCGACCGAGAAGGGCGAGCGCTATTTCTGCTCGGCACAGGATGCGCTCAATGCCGGCTGGCGGCGCGCCGCACGCTAGGCGGGGAAGGGGATGAGTAGGCCAAGCGCGAGATGCAAGCGCATATAGCACGCGCACTGGCCGCGTCCGCTTTGCGCCGCTGCAGTCCTGCGCGAAACAAGCCATGCCGCGCAGATCAAAACGCGTGGTTTGCTAGCATGGATCGCTCCACGACAACGCAGCGACCCCATGCCAATGCTCCACATCCCCGAGCCCGATCTGTTCGTACCTGGCCAAGGCGAGCCATCGCTGCGCTGGGGCGTGTTGGGGCCCGGCGTGATCGCATCCGCATTCGTGCGTGCGTTACGCAGCAATACCCGCCAACGCCCGGTGGCAGTTGCCTCGCGTAGCAGTGAGCGTGCGAATGCGTTTGCGAAGACCTGGGCGATCGAGCGCGCGTACGACAGCTATCAGGCGTTGGTCGATGACCCGAACGTCGACATCGTCTACATCGCCACGCCGCATAGCGAGCATCTGGAGCATGGGCTGCTGGCGCTACGCGCCGGTAAACATGTGCTGATCGAAAAGCCCATCACCACCTGCGCCGACGATGCGCGCCTGCTCGTGCAGGAAGCGCGTGCACGCGGCCTGTTTTTGATGGAAGCGATGTGGAGCCGCTACCTGCCGCAGACCTCGGTGATCCGCAAACTGCTTGCCGATGGCGCGCTGGGCGATGTACGCCAGGTGTTTGCCGACCTGAGCCAGCGTGGACCCAGCGACCCTGCACATCGGCAACGCAGTCCCGAACTTGGCGGTGGCGCGCTGCTGGACCTGGGCGTCTACGCCGTGCAATTTTCCTCGATGATCCTGTCCGCGCCCACCGCAATCACCGCCGTCGGTGAGCTCACTGACACCGGCGTCGATGCTTTTTCCACCATCGTGCTGTCGCATCGCGCGCAGGCGCAGTCCACCTTGATCAGCTCCATCGTCGCGCGCAGCAGTTCGATGGCCTATGTCACCGGCACCGAAGGGCGCATCGACATGGCCGGCGATTTCCACAATCCCACCACGCTGCGGATTGGCAGTAACGACGACGCCAGCACGCCGCTCGAATGGACCGACCCGACCGGCATCAAGGGCTATGAAGGGCTGTCATGGCAGGCAAACGCCGCCGCACGCTATATCGGGGAATGCCGTAGCGAGTCGCCGCTGCATCCGCTCGACGAAGTGGTGCAGATCATGACAACGCTGGACGTGGCGCGCGCACAGCTGCACGCGGCTGCTGCAACGGCTGGTGCTGATACCGCTTGATGCGCATCACCGTTGTCAGCGACAGCGAAGCCGATACAGCGCATCTCGCCAGGTGCCTGATGCTTACGCTGCGCCGCATCTCACATAGCGGCATCGCGTTTAGAGCAGCTAACAAAACGACTGCGCAGCCGCCAGACGGGCGTGGCCGGTGCTCGAAATCGGCATGTACCGCTCGTACACTCCGGTTCCTCCGCGCCGTCCACACCTACCTGACGACTGCTCGCTACATTTTGTTGGCCACTCTTAGTAGACCGGCAGCGTACCTGTCTTGCGCGCGCAACTCTATGCCCTGCAGCAGTTGCGGCATGGCGCTGATGGTGGCTGCGCAGCGTCTGGCCGATTCACCAACGACGGCGACTGCAACGCACCATTACCACAAATGCAAAGCCCCGCGTTTGCGGGGCCTTGCTGTCATGCATGCGGCGGCGCAAGCCAGTGCGCTACGCCAGCGCCGTGATCACGGCAGATCGCACTTGATCTTGCCGTCCACGTAATACGGCTTGGGAACGTCGGGATTGGTGCTGGTTTTTTCGAACACCACCTCGAACGAGGCCATGTCTACCTTGCCCTTGCGTGAGGTGCAGGCATCCTGAAGTTTTTTCTTCACCGCGGCAATGCCGGCTTCGCGGTTGGCGCCATCGGCGCTATTGGTCAGGTTGGCCACTTCGGCCCAGGCCTGGGTGCTCAGGCCGAGCAGGCATCCGGCGAGCAACATGCTGTGCAGCTTCTTCATACGATCTCCTTTGCAATGTCCATTGTGCAATGTCCCTGGATGCGCGGCAGATGTGTTGCAGCGCGCCGACAGCATAGGCGTGCCACGTTAAGAACCCGTGCGCGGCCACCTGCACTACACGTCATGCAGGTTCCACGTCCTGGCATTACCGGACAAGCGCCAGCGTTGCCCATGCGAGTACGCAGTAGCGCGTGACCTTGGCGATCGCCACCAACAGCAGGAAGACCCGCAACGGTTCGCGCATGACCCCGGCCGCCAACGTCAGTGGATCGCCAATGATCGGCATCCAACTCAGCAGTAGCGACCATTTGCCGTATCTGCCATACCAGGCCTGCGCACGCGCCAAGGCGTTTGGGGTTACAGGAAACCAGCGCCGGCCCTGGAAGCGAACCAGCTCGCGCCCGATCCACCAATTGATCAGCGAGCCCAGCACGTTGCCGACGCTCGCAGCCGCCACAAGCCCCACCACCGAACCGCCATCCAGCAACAACGCAACCAATGCCGCCTCCGACTGCGCGGGAAGCAGCGTAGCGGCAATCAACGACAGCGCGAACAGCGAGAGATAGGTCAAGGGCAGCCTATGGGTTGGTCATGGCGTTTTGAGATTCAGCGGAAGATGGAGACCTTTGACTCACGCATGCGTTGCTGCGCGAGCGGCAGCGACATCCGCAAAACATCACCTCGTAAATTCAGTATGAATCGATCAATTCGTCGCCATGCAGTGGAGGTCGCGATGCACGCACCGCTCAATTATGCAGCGCCCAGCATGCATCACAGTAGAGCCAGCTGCCCCACCGCATTGCGCACGCTCTTCTTGGTCATACGCACCACCGAACGATGGATCGTCATACCTTCGATCAAGGCATCGATCGCACTGGCAGCGGGCTTGGAAAAATGCAGTTCCAGCGCCGCGCGGCTGCGTGCCATCCATTGCTCCATGATCGCTGTCATCTCCGGGTGGCGCCGGGCAAACGCGTACAGCTCGTAGCTCAGCAGCAGGATCCGCGGCGAGGCGGTACTGTCGGCGAAGATGATGTTCACCACAGCATCGCAGGCTTGGTCGCGGTTCTTCGCAGCGCGGATCTCGGCGGCGAAGTTCTTCGAGACCTCCTGCGAGAAGCGGGTGAATGCCGCGATCAGCAGCTCATGCATGGAGCCGAAGTAGTAGGTGGTCGCGCTCAGCGGCACCTGCGCGTGTTCTGCAACCTTGCGGAAGGTCGTCCCCGCCACGCCATGGTCGACAACCACCTGCAAGGTGGCCTGCTCGATGTGTTCTTTTCGATGTGGGTCTTGCTGCCAGGTCCTGCCGCTCATCTGTCTTTGCCCATGTATCGACCAGAGCGATGGTAATCCAGAGTTGACTTGCCAATTGGTACAGATGTACAAATTGACGCAGCTGGCTTTACGCTGCCCGCACGAAGGCACCGGAGAGCATTGCTTTTTCGTCACGAGGACTAGATATGACGGGTTCGGAAAAACACCAGGTCGATGTTGGCCGCAGGGCGACGCTGGGCGGTTTGGCTGCTGGCGGCGTGGTCATGGCAACCGGTGCAGGTGCGGCGCCATCCAGCCATTGGCAACAAGGCAAATGGCTCAATGAACCCAAATCGCACCGCATCCTGGGCGGCGATGTGCTGGAGGTCGTCACCGACAAGGGCACCGACTTCTGGCGCGAAACCCATTACGGGTTCACCCGCGATAGCGGGCATTTTCTTGGCATCGCGGCGCCGGCAGCATTTACCTGCCAGCTGCGCGTCCGCGCAAAGTTCGAGCAGCTCTACGACCAGGCCGGCCTCATGATCCGCGTCAACGAGCGGCAGTGGGTCAAGGCGGGCATCGAGCTCAGCGACGGTCGCGCGATGCTCAGCAGCGTGCTGACAGATGGCACATCGGATTGGGCAACAGGTCCGTACGAAGCTGACCCGTCCGACTTCTGGATCCGCGCCACCGTCGACAAGGGTGTGCTGCGTCTGCAGGTCTCCAAGGACGGCACGTATTGGCCGCTCGTGCGGCTGTGCCCATTCCCGGTGGCCAGCACCTATCTGGTTGGTCCGATGACCTGCACGCCAGAGCGCGAGGGCTTGAAGGTGCACTTCTCCGACTGGAAGCTCGGCCCGGTGCTCGGCAAGGATCTGCACGATCTGTCCTGAGGGTTTGGCGCAGCCAACAAAATAGCTGCGTTCACCGCCAGGCGGACGTGTTCGATGTTCGGTGCGGCACATGACATAGGTGCACTCAGGTTCTGAGTGCACTGTGTACATCGACCTGACGACTATTCGCTGTGCTTTCCTAGATCGGCCAACAAAACGACTGCGTTTACCGCCAGGCGGTGGCGACCGCTGCTCGGAGCGGCATGTACCACGCGTACATCCCGGTTCTGAGCGCGCCGTCCGCATCCATCTGACCACTGACCGCTGCGTTTTGTTAGCTGCTCTTAGTGACTCTTCATGCTGTCTATCGCGTGGCAGCCGGTGTCTTCGCAGTTGGATGATTGATGACGTCTCGTGCTTCACACTGTGCGCAACAGCACGCAACCCGCGCCGCGTTCTTTATTCCTGGATTCGCCGTGTCGATCTGGGCACCGCTGGTTCCGTTCGCCAAGAATCAGTCGGCACTGGATGAAGCGAGGCTCGGACTGGTGCTGCTGTGCCTTGGCGCCGGGTCGCTGATGGCAATGCCCATCGCTGGCGTATGGGCATCGCGCGCAGGCTGTAGGCGCATCATGCTGGTCACCGTCGCCCTGATGTGCGCTGCATTGCCGTTTTTGAGCGCAATGCAGTCGGCGGCAGCATTGGGCGCAATGTTGTTTCTGTTCGGTGCTGGCGTTGGTGCGATGGACTGCACGATGAACCTGCAGGCGGTCGTTGTCGAGCGCGAGAGCGGCAAAGTGATGATGTCGGGCTTCCACGCCTTCTACAGCATCGGCGGCTTTGCCGGCGCCTTGCTGATGACTGTACTGCTCAGCGTCGGCATCGCACCGACAATCGCGTCGACGATCGGCGTACTCACCATCCTGATCGTCGCCGCGCTCGCCGCCCCGTCTTGGAGAGCGGAGCAGGGCACCCAGCAAGGCCCGCTGCTTGCCTGGCCGCGGGGCAGCGTGTTGTTGATCGGCATCCTGGCCTTTGTCGTGTTTCTGGCCGAAGGCACCATCCTGGATTGGAGCGCCGTCTTCCTGACGCAGGTTCGCAATGTCGATGCCACCAAGGCCGGCGCAGGCTACGTGATCTTTGCATTGACCATGACCGCCACGCGGCTGTTTGGCGACGCACTGGTGGAACGCGTGGGCCGTGTCCGATCCATCATGGTCGGTGGACTGTGCGCGTGCGCGGGTTTCCTGATTGCCGTGTTGACGCCGTGGTGGCAGCTCTCGCTACTGGGCTATGCGCTGATCGGGTTGGGATGCGCCAACATCGCACCGGCGTTGTTTTCGATGACAGGACAACAGCGCGCCATGCCCGAGGGAATGGCGATCACCGCAATGACGACACTTGGCTACGCCGGTGTCCTGGCCGGCCCCGCCTTGATCGGCTTCGCCGCCCACGGCTGGGGGCTGACCGCCGCGCTGATGCTCGTTGCTGCCGCGATGTGTGCGGTTGCCATTTCTGCTCGCTGGTTGCGATTGGGTGACGCTGAGTAGGGTGGGGGAGGGTTAGGCCAACGCCTCGGTCATCATGGAAAGCAGGCTGGATTGCCACTGCCTCCTAGGTGAAAACAAGCCGACTACCTAATGCAGGCCGCACGGGAGACGTACTACCGCTCACTCAAAGTGTCTGGGCAGTGGGGCGGAAGATGATTTCATTGACGTCGACATCGTCCGGCTGACTGATGGCAAACGCCGCCATGCGGGCATAACTGTCGGCCGGAATGCCGACCTTCGCCACGTAATCGCTGTTCGTTGATTTGACCGCTTCGTCCGAAATATGATCAAGCAGTTCGGTCTTCACCGCACCCGGGCTCAGGATCGTGGTGCGGATGTTGTAGGCCTTCACTTCCTGCCGTAGACCCTCGCAAATCGCACGCACAGCAAACTTCGTTCCGGAATAGATAGAGGACCCCGGGAACACAAGATGCCCGGCAACCGAGGCGGTGGTGATGATCTGTCCCGACTTCTGCCGCTTCATATGCGGAATCACTGCTGCAATGCCATGCAGCACGCCCTTGATATTCACATCGATCATCTGATTCCACTCTGCCACCTTGAGGCTTTCCAGGTTCGACAGCGGCATGACCCCTGCATTGTTGATCAACACGTCGACCCGACTGAATGTTTCGGCAGCTGTGTCGACCAACCGGGTCACCTCTTCCGCGCGGGTGACGTCCGTTGCGATCGCGACAGCGTCACCGCCAGCATCGACGATCTCGGCGACGAGGGAGTTGAGGCGTTCCGCCCGCCGCGCCCCTAGAACCACTTTGGCGCCGTGCGCCGCCAGATGACGCGCGGTGGCTTCACCAATACCGCTGGAAGCCCCGGTGATGACAACGACTTTGCCTTGGATACCACTACTCATGCGCTTTCTCCGATAGCTAGACCAACACGGAGACACCATCGCCACCGAGTCCACCGACAACGTTAGCCGAGAAAAACAGGCGGATTGGTACCCACGGATTGGATGGGCTCATGCAGGTGCTTCATCAATATCCATTGGCTTTCGTCGCACGCGCGCATTCGTTCGCCATGCATGCCTGGTCATCAGCAAGTTCATCACAGTCGCTGGTGATCCAGCACCAGCTACCACATGAACTTCATCTCACAGCCAAGGTAATTGCTGTCATGACCGCCGGCGGTACGCACGGTGTCGCCGGCCTGGTAATGCACCGCTTCGATGGCGGTTTGCAGGTGTGTGTTGAGCTTCCAGTCACCGCGCAGCTGCAGATAGCGGCCGGTCCAGTGACTGCCGGTGCCGGCAGTGCCGGCCAGCGGAATGTCCGGCTGCACATACACGGCGTCGGCGGTGCTTTGCCGCCATAACAGGCCGAGCGAGGCAGTAACGCTCAGCTGCGTGGTGGGCCGCACGGTGAGCATCGGTTTGATCTGCAGCAAGTTGCTGTAGCCGGTGTAGCCGGCCAGGTTGATGTACGCGCCGTTCGGGAATAACGGGTTGAAGGTTTCAAGCTGTCCATCGCCCGGATGTCGGTCGCCGGAGGCGGTATCGACCTGCAGCCCCAGACGCGGCGTCAACGCGGTGTCCTGCCAGGTGTAGCCGGCCTTGAGGCCTAGCGCCCAGGCACGCGCGCGGCTGTTACCGACCTTTCCGCGTTGCCCCATCGCCTCAAGATCCCAGTCCAACGCAGTGCGCACACCTGCGAAGCGGGCATCGACAATGTCGCGGCGCTCGTTGCCGGCCGCATCCAGAAAGCTGGCGTCATCCTGCCGATAGCGTGCGTAATACAGCGACAGTTCGTCGCTGCCTAGGACGTGGCGTTCGACGCGCACGGTATCAAGGCGCAGATGTCGATTGGAGAGGTCATCGAAGCTGCGCACATCGGCGTATTGCACCGGCTGGCTGACAAACGCAATCCAGCGCCATGGGCCGGTCTCATAGTTGACCCATACCGCGTCGAAGGACTGGCGCACGTTCGGGCCATCACGCAGCGAGACGAATCGCTGCAGGTCGAAGGCAAACTCCTGCCGGCCCACGCGCAGTTTTATCTCGCCATCGGCCAGTGGCGCGGTGTATGCGACGAACGCCATGCGCAGATCGGCACGATTGGCATCGGCCGTGCCGATACGGCGTTTGTGTACTGCGCGTACGTCTTCCAGTTGGGTAAAGAGCTGCAAGTGCTCGCCAACCCGCACGTCCAGATGCGCCTGCAGGCGGTGCAACAGATAGCTGTCGCTCTCGCGGCCGATACCCAGCGCAGGCGTGTGGTTGCTTTCGAAGCGTTCGCGCAGGTTGATGCCGAACGATGCGTAGCCCACGTCGCCAAGCGGCACATATTTCAGGCGATCGAACGGGTGCGTGCGCAGCGCCGGGTCAGCAAGCGGCGACCAGTCTTCCTGCCAACGGTTCGAATTGATGACAGGACGTACCGGTGTGGCGGAGGTGGCATCGACCGAAGACTGCGCCCACGCATCGGCGCACGGGCACAGGACCAATATCAAGGGCAGCGTGAGGCGTAACGACATGTGCGATCAGGAGTGGAGTTCGGCGTGCAGCTCGGCGACATAGCCACCGGGGAACTCCACCATCGCCGACTGCCGACCCGACGCGGTCACCGCAGGCACCAACACTTTTGCGCCGGACGCGGTGGCGCGTGCGAGCGTTGCCGCAAGGTCGTCCACTGCGTATCCGGTGAGCTCGTGGCCGTACGGATAGGGCAGGTGGCCGTCAGTCACCAACACCTGCAGCGCACCGAAGCCGGAGCTGATGATGATGCTGCGGTAAGTGACGCCAGGCCGGCCGATCAGCGTTGCGTCCGCACGGCGGTCATCGTGCAGCACCTTGCCATGCGAGAACTTCAGCCAGCCTTTAACGAATGCGTCGGCGCGGTCTGGCGAGACGTAGATGCGGTTCTCCGGAATCGTCGCCAGCGGTGCGTAATGCGGTGGGGTGTCGTGCCAGTACAGCTGCATGTTGACGCCGCCAGGCCAGGCGATCACCGCATCCATCCCGATAGGATCCTTGAACGGCGCAACCAGCACCTCCGCTCCGGCAGCGCGTGCGGCGCTGATTGCCTTCTGCATGTCGGTCACCAAGTAGCCGGTGCGTTCGCTGCCGAACGGGTGAGGCACCGGCGTACGAAATCCAAACAACGACACGGTGCCTGCCGGCGTCTGCACCAGTTGCGAGCTGGTACTGCTAGGGGTTGGCGTGACCGTGGCAATCACCTGGCGCGTGCTTTGTCCGCCGAAGGTCGCGGCGAAGCTGCGCGCAAACGCATCCACATCGGCAGGTGCCACATAAACGTGCGTAGTGTCGTACTGCGGGCCGACCGACACCGGCGCTGCAGCATCGGCAAGGACCGGGAGGACCGCGCTCAACATCAGCGCGGCGGACAGGCTCAGGGAAAGTAGCGGACGCATGGAAGTTCCTTTGGGGAAAGAGGGCAGCGACGGCACCTCCGGCCATGGGCAGTCGATGCATTTGCGGTAGTGGTTGGATGTAGTTGAATCGTTTTTGCGTGCCGGTTGGACTAGGACGCCGCCCGCATCGCGCTATGTTTGTTGCCAAGTTGCTTGATCACGCGTGCGATCTGCTTTGCAGCTCCGCGCATCGCCAAACAGAAGAATCGACACGCCGTTTTTCCAGAACTTTGGCCGGCGAATTACTCAGCCATGCGCAGGCGGCATGCACCACCAGATCGCATGGACGAGCGCGCTCACGCATCGCCCTCGTCGGTGCGCGCGGGTGGCGGTGATGGCACCTGCGGCGCAGCCGGCGGCACGCGTTTGCCTTCTGGCAGATGCCCAAACATATGCGGCTTGACCTGATGGCCGATCCACCAGGCCTCGGCCTGGCTGCGCGTTGTCAGCTGGCGCACAAGTGGCGGCAGTTGCTCACCGACCAGGATGCCAAGCAAACCGACCAACGCAATGACCGGCGGCGCTGGCGAGCGCACATTGAGCAGGCTGTAGATCACACCCACCAGCAGGCCAGCGCCAAGCGAGAACAAATAGGGCTTCATCGTGCGACCCCTTGGTTTGAAGCACTGGCTGCGCAGGTCGGCAAGGCAGGGCGTCTACGCGCCAATGCACGCCAATGTGCCTGGTTGCAGGGCGAGGGGAGTGCACTGCCAGCGAGCGCGTGGCGCTGGCCCGACACATCAGACATCGTCATGGACGCGATCTCTCTGGAGGGGGAATCGCTGGGTCATGGCGTCGAGTGACGCCAGCGATGTGGTTCATGCTGGACGCCTCGGGCCGAATCCAGAACACCGCGTCGGGGCAGGGTCCGATGACTCGTTCGGGGGATGCGCGCGCACCGCACGGCGCGCCGCCACCATGCGTCCTGTACAGCAGGCTGGATCAGGTGACATCAACCAGCACGGCAGATCAACATCGATGCATGGCAGGAAATGACGCAACAGCGGCATTGTTGCTGCGGGGAAGTGGGCAAATAATGCACGCATACCACCCATTTACAGCAGCACCATGGCAACTGGCATCTTCCCTGGATTGGTTCGGCACGCCATGTTGGCTGCATGCGTCTTGCCGGCCGGATGTGCAGCGCCGCCATCGAAGGCGACGCCACTTACAGCAGCGACATCGAGTGACACATCAACCGAGGACGCGTTGATCCCCGCCTATCGCGCTCGCTTCAATCGCGCGCGTGCGGTGATTGCGGTGGTGGGGGAGAACACAGGCGTGGAGATCAGCGACTTCCTGGTGCCTTTCGCGATCCGCTGCTGGCGTTCCTACCCTAACGCGGACTGCTCGCAGCATTGGGCGCTGCAGATCGATGAGTCGTGATCCAAGCGGCCAATCACAAGTCACTCGGCGATTTGGCGCAAGCCAGTCATGTTGTCACCGGTCGGCTGCAGTGCGTTGAGACAGTCGTCCAGCGACAGTAGGGTGTGCATGCGCAAGGCAACGATCGCCGCCTCATGCTCACTGGACAAAACGATGGAGCGCGGCTGCCTCGGACCGGTGGGCAACTCCGCAACCGCGGTCCGCTTCTTCCACTTCGCCACGGTCTTTTGATTGATTCCGTAGCGCTTGGAAAGCGCGCTCAGCCTTGCTTGACGATGTTGTTTCGCTCGACGCATTGCCTCTGCCGTGGTGGCGCTCCCGGGCAGAACCTGGCCCATCGTGCTTGCTTCCAGTCGTGGGGAAAGAGTGCACTTTCAATGTCTGGGATCAAACACCTAGTCACTCGCCGGTGGATCAAACCGCAATCCGCCGCGGCTTTGCAGCGCGATGTTTTCGACCTCGACATGGCTCTTTTCCACCAGCATGTCGCCGGTCAGGCGCAGGTAGTCCTTGAAGTGCGGTGTCTGGCGATGCGAGGCATAGGCTGCGGCGTCGGCGTAGATCTCGAAGAAGATCCATTGATCCGGCCGCCCCTTGCGGGTGGCCGCATACATGGCAAGCACGCCAGGCTCGACCTGCATGGACTTGCGCATCTCCTTGGTGACGATGCGATGGAATTGGGCGAGGTCTTCGCGCTTCACCGTCACCTCGACGATGCGCGCTTCCGGCGTTCTGCCGCGCTGCAGGATCGACAGCGCAGCCGGCTGCTCCGCGAGGAACATTGGATCGATCTCGACCAGGCGCTTGTCTGTGACCAGCGACCGCGTCGATTCGAGGAAGCGCCGGTAATGGGCCGTCTCGACGTGGCGCCGATAGGCTGCCTGGTCGGCATATAGTTCGAGCACGTAGGCCAGGCCGGGTGTGCTCAGGCTGGCGACCGCATGCATCGCCAGCACACCGGGCTCGTCGCGGAGCGAGGCCTGCATGTTGTCCCGGCCCGCAACATCGAATACTTGCGCCCGCGCAGGATCGGTCTGCAATTCGAAGAGACGCACCACCGGCTGCGCGGCGGCGATAGGGGCGAGCAACATCGTTGCCGTGGTCAATAGAATTCTCCAGCAGTTCACGTCAGTCCACCTTGGTTCGACGGGCGCTTACAAATTGAAATATTCATGGTGCGCCGCGTCGACGGTGGTACTGATCGTCGTTCGGGCATTCCTGTCTTCCGGTGCCGACAATACGGGCGTTGCCGGGACGGCGCGCGTCTGACCAGTGCGTGATGCCAGACGCGCACCGGACCATGTTGCCTGCCGCCGTCCGCATCATTTCGATGTGCGGCCCACGCTTGCGTTCATCACCAGGCGTAGGCCGCTGACGCGGGTTTGCCTGGCGCAGCGTGTGCCTACTAGGCGGTGGCGTCGTGCTCGACATGACCGACTCACAGCCTCAGCAATCGCGCCGCGTTGCCGTGGGCGATGAGCGCCTTTTCCGCATCGCTGATAGGCAGGTTGTCGATGAAGGCGCGCGCGCCATCGAGGCTCTGGTAAGGGTAGTCGATGGAATACAGGATGCGTTGCGCGCCCATCAGCGCGTACACGAACTGGAAGTGCGGCAGGGTGAGCATGCCGCTGGGGGAAACGTACACGTGTTCGCGATAGGTCTGCACGATGGAACGTTCCAGACCCGCGGCTTGCTGCGGAATGGAATCCTCCAGCCGCTGCAGGAAGAACGGCACCATCTCGCCCCAGTGGCCACTGATGACCTGCAGGTTGCGATGGCGGTCGAATACCCCGGCCAGCAGCATGCGCACGACCTGGATGCCGGCTTCGTTGTGCCAGCCCCAGGCGAACATGGACAGGCGTGCGCTCAGCTCGGAATCCAGGCCGCCGTAGTAGGGCGCCTGCACCGCGGGCAGCGGCAGGCCGGGGTGGATGTACAGCGGCACCTTCAGCGCGTCCAACGCGGCGAGGATCGGCGCGTAGCGGGTGTCGTCCAGAAATGTATGGCCAGGGCGGCCGTTGATCAGCGCGCCCTTGAGGCCAAGTTCCTTCACTGCACGCTCCAGCTCGCGTGCCGCGGCGTCTGGCGCCTGCCAGGGCAGGGTGGCGAAACCGGCATAGCGGGTGGGGTGGGACTGCACCGCCTCCGCCAGCCTGTCGTTGGCTGCACAATTGAGCGCGATGGCGTCGGCCGCCGGCAACAGCTGCGGAAATCCGCCGTAGGACAGCACCTGCATGTCGATGCCGGCTGCGTCCATATCGGCCAGGCGCGACGCGCCCATCTCCAGCGCCTTGCGCGCGGACTCGGCAGGCGCGATGACATGCGGGCGACTGGGATCGGTCACCTGCCGGCCATCGACCACGCGGCGGCCCCAGTCGGCCAGGTAAGGCGCCTCGGCGCGTACGCGCGCCTGCGCGGCCTGTCCGATCGCTGGATCGAGCACGTGTTCTTCGACGCAGATCAGTTTCATGATGCTCCGGTTGAAAGAGGGATCGGACGCAGACAGCCATGGTCGTCAGTGGCAACGCGCGCAGTTCGCGCAGTGCGTGAATGCCTGCGGCCGTACGCGCATGCGATCACGCCAGCAGCGCGTCCCGCAGTGCCACGCCCAGGCTCGCCGCAGACTGCGGGTTCTGGCCAGTGATGAGCCGGCCGTCGACGATCACGTTGTCGGCCCAGTTGGATGCGTTCTGATGATGCGCACCACGTGCGTTGAGCATGGACGCCAGCAGAAAGGGCACGACGTGCGTCGATTCCACTTCCTCTTCCTCGTCGTCTGTGAAGGCGGCGATCTGCTTGCCGGCGATCACTAGGCTGCCGTCGGCACGGGTCGCGTTCACCAGCGCCGCCGGGCCGTGGCACACCGCCGAGACGATTCCGCCCGCCGCATCGATCTCGCGGATCGCGTTCTGCGCAGCGGCGCTGTCGGGGAAGTCCCACATCGTACCGTGGCCACCGGCGAAGAAGATCGCCGAGTAGCGCGCGGGATTCACCGCGTCCAGGCGCACCGTGTTGGCGATCGCATGGCGGAATTGCGCATCGGCCCAATAGTGCGCGATGACTGGATCGTGCAGGTCTTCCATCCCGTCCAGCGGCGCGTCGCCGCCCTGGATCGAGGCGAATTCCACCTTGATGCCGGCCGTGTGCAGTTTTTCCAGCGGATGGGTGACTTCGGCAAGGTTGTAGCCGGTGGGAATGCCTGTGTCGCCCTTCACCGCGCAGCTGGTGACGACGAAGAGGACCGGCAGGAGGTCTGAGGCGTGCTTGGGCATGGTCTTGGGATTCCTGTGTTCGAGCGAACTCTGGTCGATGGTCAAGCGACTCCATCGAGGGCGAGGTGCTTGTCGAAAAATGCGCGAGCGCCGCAACCGTCGAATCGATGTCGTGCGGCAGCTCGGACAGTGCGATGTGGGTGGTGCCTGCGATCACCCACAGCGGCCTGGCTCCTTGGTGAGCGCATCGGCTTGGTCGCTGTAGCGCTTGCTTGATAACGCTCTGCTGCCGGCGACCAGCAGTGGCGGCGGCGGCTCCGGCAAGGTGTAGAAGGTCGAGACCGCCGGCAGGGCGAATGCCGACCAGCACCGGAAAATTGCTGTCCTCGCTGGAATTGCCCTGTAGGTTTAGGGGACGGCTGGGCCATCGGTGTTCATCAGGACTCGGGCGTTTCCGGATGCGAAGAGCATTTCCCAGTTCGTGAACGGACCGAGCGGGATCACCTCCCAGCCGATCAGTCCGGCCTTGGCCAGCGGAAACGCGCTCAGTGCTTTTTGCGCCGTTTCGACCGAGTCGGCTTCGGCAATGATCGCAACGCCGGGGCGATCCTGGCGGAAATAAATATCGCGGACGAAGCCGCTTTTGTAGTCCTGCCAGCAATGGCGGGCTTCGTCCAGCATGTGCGGCTGGTACTTCTCCAGGCTGGCGCCGGGCTGAGGCGTGTCGAGGCAGAGGAATTTCATGGCAGGTCCTTGTGGGAAATCGATGGAGGTGCGTCAGGCGGATTCAGCGCGGGCGGATGCAGGTCCGACGGAACCAAACCGGCATACGGTCTCGGCCACGCGCTGTCCAAGGTAGGCGGCCGTTTCTAGATCGCTTGCGATGGGGGTGTCGTCCGGGCCTTGGTCGCCATTGGATTGCGCCATCGCGCCCAGCCAGCTTCCGAGTCTGTTGAGGTCGTGCACGCTGCCTCGGCTGCTGTCATTGCCGGGTTTCAGGTCCAATCCCACCCACACCATGCCGTGCTGCGCGGCGAACAGCGCCATCTGGATCAGCGAATGCAGCTTATCGCCGTTTTGCGCACCGGAATTGGTGAAGCCGGCAGCGATCTTGTCGCGCCACTTCATCGCGTTCCAGGCGACCGCGGTGGAGTCCTCGCAGAACTGTTTGAAGCGAGCGCTGGGCGCGCCGTTGTAGGTGGGGGCACCGAACACGATGGCATCGCTGGCGGCGAGGGCCGGCCAGGGAATCGGTCCGTCGGAGATCGCGATCAACCGCGCTTCGGTTCCAGACACGCGGCGAATGCCTTCGGCGACGGCCTCGGCCTGCCTGCGTGTATGGCCGTAGCCGCTGTCGTAGACGACGCAGATGCTCGGCGGGGGAGTGCTTGTCGATGACATGCCGGCATCATGCACGGCGCATCTCTAAACCAGAAGTCGTCAATTGGTTGATCGTCTATCAACCTGCAGTTGATAATCGGGTTTCCGGCATGCCGCCGCCATCCGAGCACAGCATGGATTCGCCACACCGCGTCCGCGCCATTCTTTCCTTCGTGCACGCAGCCGACGGCGGCAGCTTCGCGGCGGCCGGGCGCACGCTTGGCGTGACCTCCGCTGCGGTCAGCAAGAACGTCGCCACGCTGGAAAAGGTGCTGGGCGTGCGCCTGATGAACCGCACGACGCGCACGCTCAAGCTCACCGACGAGGGCGTCGCGTTCCTGCGGCGGGCACGGCTGGCGCTGGAAGCGTTGGACGCAGCCGTCGATGCCGTTGCCATACAGCGCGAGCAGCTCAGCGGGCGTGTCCACATCACCACCAGCGTCTCGTTCGGACAGGAACATCTGATGCCCGTGCTGCCGGGCCTGTTGTCGCGGTATCCCTGCTTGTCGGTGGAGGTGGACTTCGACGACCGCGTCGTCGATTTCGTGCGCGGCGGTTACGACCTGGCGCTACGCGGGGGAAACATCCGCGATTCCGCGCTGGTATCGCGCCCGGTCTGTCGCCTGAACACCGTCCTCGTCGCTTCGCCCGATTATTTGGCGCGCCACGGCGTACCGCGCAATCCCAGCGAGTTGCGCCAGCACAGGCTGATCGCGCGGCGCTTCCTGGGCGGTGCGGTGGCGACATGGAGTTTCCGCGCGACAGACGGCGGCATCGTCACCCTCGATCCATCCGACACTGCGTTGCTGACGTTGTCGGCACCGGCAAGCCTGGTCGCAGCCGCACGCGACGGCATCGGCATTGCACAGGTTGGGGTGCATCTGGCATGGGAGGAACTGGTCTCGGGCAGATTGAAGATCGTGCTGCACCGCCAGTACCACCCCGGCAGCTACGAGATGGTCATCCAGTATCCCCACCGCGCCCTGATCGCTCCGCGTGTGCGGGTCACGGTGGACTACCTGCTGGAGGCGTTTTCCGCAGATAAGACCTTGCACGTGCCATTGAAGATGCTGGATGCCTATGCGATTTGAGCGACTTGACGCATGGTGCTGTCGCATCCTCGGGGGCCGAGCGTAGTGCTTGGGTGCAGTGGCGCCGAACTCGGAAAGTGCGTGCAAGTCTTCAATGGACTCGTCGGCCGCCGGGTCCGCGTCTGAAGCCAACAACGCCGCCAACACCCCTCAACGCATTGCGGGCTGCCGGTAGCGCATACGTCGCCACTGGCAGCCCATGCGGATTACATTCCGCGCGCGCGATTCTGTTCCTGTTCGCGCTGCTGGTTCAGCGGTTTGCCGTACTCGACGTAGTCGCCGGTCTTGTACGGCGAGCTGCCGCGCTCACCGTGCAGCACCTGGCCGAGCAGTTCGCGGTTCGGGTGACCCGCCGGTTGGCTCCAGATGCTGATGGAGTTCCTGTAAAGACCCACTGAAACTCTGCTCAGGTGTTAGTTTTCAGAGGAGACATCGATGAGTGCAGTGATGGACGAAGAACAGATCAAGCGCTGGACGGCCCGGCGCAAGTCGGCGCTGGTGCTGGAGATCATCCAGGGGAAGACGACGGTGGCCTTGGCCAGCCGGCAATTCGACCTGACGCCCAATGAGATCGAAGGCTGGGTCGAGGAAGGTAAGCGCGGGCTGGAGAACGCGCTGCGGGCCAAACCAGAAGACGTGCGCGAGCAGTACGCACGCCAGCTCAAGGACCTGCAGGAAGCCTACGGCGAGGCCATGCTGGAACTGCGCGCCCGAAAAAAGTTGTCAGCCCTGCTGGGCAAGGACGAGAGCTGATGGTCTCGATCCAGCAGGGCCTGAAGGAGGACGGGTTCGACGTCTCGATGGTCAAGCTGTGCCGCTGGTTCGGTGTGGCCCGGCGCAGCGTGTACTACACGCCGCGCAAGGCAGTGCCGAAGGTGAAGCCGGAGCTGGCCGCACCGATCGAAGCCATGATCGAGGCCGAGCCGTCGTTCGGGTATCGGACGGTGGCCGGACTGTTGGGGATGAACAAGAACACGGTGCAGCGGATCTTTCAGATCAAGGGCTGGCAGGTGCGCAAGCGGGCCGTGGGCAAGCGACCGCGGATCGAGGCCTTGCCCTCGGTGGCCAGCGCGCCGAATCAACGCTGGGCCACCGATCTGTGTCGGGTCTGGGGCGGCAAGGACGGCTGGCTGAGCCTGGCCCTGGTGATCGATTGCCATACCCGGCAATTGCTGGGCTGGCAGCTCTCGCGCACAGGCAGGGCCAGCACCGCCGTGGCGGCCTTGGAGCAGGCGCTGATCACCCGCTTCGGCACGCTGGGCAAGGTCAAGGAGCCGTTCCTGCTGCGCTCGGACAATGGCCTGGTCTTCACCAGCCGCGACTACACCCGCCTGGTCGCCGGCTACGGCCTCAAGCAGGAGTTCATCACGCCACACTGTCCGCAGCAGAACGGGATGGTCGAGCGCGTCATCCGAACACTCAAGGAACAGTGCGTCCATCGGCACCGGTTCGAGAGCCTGGCCCACGCCCTACGCGTCATTGGCGACTGGATTGGGTTCTACAACCGGCAGCGGCCGCATCAGGCACTGAAGATGATGACGCCTGACCAAGCCTATGCCGCTACATTAACCACCTGACCTGTGCAGAAACCGATGGGTCATTACATTCCACTTGTTCTCATTGACCTCCACACAGCCGGCGACCGGATTGGGGATCATCACGTCACGACGCCATTCCTGATCAGTCAGGATCAGGTCCTTGTGAACCAGTGGAATGCCATTGCGGTCGCCCCTGGTACGGACGGTTTCCAACTCCCCTTCGACCATTCCCGACGAGCGGTCGGCCAGTGCAGCATTGCCCGTGCGTACGGCCTCGCGGTTGGCCTTGGGGTGGTGGATCTGCATGTCGCGGAACGCGTCTTCGCCCGAAGTGCCATGTGGGATGGTCCGATTGGCGTTGTTGTCGGCGCTCCCCATCGGCTCGACCACTCGGATGCGCTCGCCGGTCGAAAGGTCACGGACCGGTGCGGCCTGTTCCTGCACGGGTGCGGACGGTGCCGCAGGCGCGGGAGCGGGGCGGTCAGCAGGTGTAACGGGGACCGGCCCGGGATTGCTTTGCTGGCGCACTGCATTGTCCAGCGCATCAAGCGTGTTTTGGC
The DNA here is from genome assembly GCF_041475665.2 of Xanthomonas sp. NCPPB 4467. Taxonomy (NCBI): domain Bacteria; kingdom Pseudomonadati; phylum Pseudomonadota; class Gammaproteobacteria; order Lysobacterales; family Lysobacteraceae; genus Xanthomonas; species Xanthomonas sp. NCPPB 4467. Next base: position 2,733,258 of record NZ_CM191260.1, read on the forward strand.
CAGCCTTACCGTCCTCTGTCAGGCCGTTGGCTTTTTGGAACTCGCGCACGGCGTGCTCGGTGTTGGACCCGTAGTGCTTGTCAGGCGACAGCGGCTGGCCGTGCTTAAACTGTCTTTCGGCGAGTGTGCGCGGCCGGTCGGTCACCGGGTGTGTAATAGGTCGCCCCTGAAAAACCTCTCAAGCACCAGCTGCCATGTTTGCGGGCCACACGGTGGGTTCTACCCCGAAAACACGGACGGTTGTAAAAGGGCTTTGAACTTGTTGTCTTGCTTGGCGACCCTTCGGCGCATCCTCGGGTTGTGCCGCCGTTCTATGTACAGGCCGAAGAAGCCTTCGCACGCTTCGTTGTCGCCGCAGTGACCTACTGCGCTCATCGAGCACACCAGCTTGTTGGCCACCAGATACCGCTGGTAGTCGCCGCTACGAAATTGACTGCCTCGATCAGAATGCAGGATCGCCTTGTGTTCGCCTTGGCGCTGCCACACCGCCATCTGGACGGCCCGGATCACCATCTGTCGGTCCTGACGGGGGTACATCGACCAGCCCACCACACGCTGGTCAAACAGATCCAGCACGATGCACAGATACAGCTTGCCTTGGCTGGTTTTGATCTCGGTGATGTCGGTGACCGATTTGTTCTCCGGCTCCTGCGCGGTGAAGTCCCGCTCGATCAGGTTGCGCACGCCCGGCGGTGTCAGTGCCGGCCGGGAGCGTGGACCACGACGCTTTGGCCGCGGACAGCCCTGCAGGCCCTCGGCCGCCATCAGCCGCGCCACCCGGTTCAAGCTGGCCTTCTCGCCCTGATCAGCCAGGTCCTCGCGCATGCGACCGGCCCCCAAGGTGCCCCGGCTGTCTTCGTGCAGTTCGCGGATCGGCCCGGTCAGGCGTTGGTTGGCCAGCTCCCGGGCGCTAGGCAGTCGCTGGCTCCAGGCGTAGTAACCACTGGCCGAGACCTTCAGGCAGCGGCACATCAGTCGAATCGGAAACTCGTCGCGGCAACGTTCGATCACCCGATACCTCAGGATGATCCCTTGGCAAAGAACGTCGCCGCTTCTCGCAAAAAATCTCGCTCTTTCTTTACCCGGGCCAGCTCGCGCTTGAGACGGGCCAGTTCCTCATCCCTAGGCGTCCCGCTGCCACCGAAGGCCACCGCCCCCTGGCCCTGGGCCTCCCGCTTCCAGCGGGTCAGCAGGGTGTCGCGAATCCCCAGCTCGCGCGCGACCTGGGCGCAACTGACGCCAGGCTGGCTGGCCTGCTCAACGGCACCGCGCTTGAACTCTGCGCTGAACTTCCTTCGCTTCGACATGAACACTCCTCATGGCCTAAATCGGCCTTCTCGTAAGTGCCCGTGGTAACGGGGGTGAACCCTTCAGTGGGTCATTACATCAATGCCTTCGCCGTCCCAGCCATGACTTCGGTAAGGCGAAGCGAGTCAGAACGCTCCGCGCCAAACTTATTTCTGCCCAGTTAATACGGGTGACAATCTACCTGCCGACATGCCTCTTCCAATAAGTTGAGGCTTGCCAGACAGGTTGCAACTGAGATAGGCAATGTGCATTGAGCCAAGCAGCTTTCGGATTTCCTGCAACTAACAAAACCCAGGAAGATGGCGAAGGCAGATGATGGAGCAAGCAAGCGATAGCCAGGCTAGATGGATATCGATCCGGCGTTCAAAGCGGATTTCCCAATTAACTCTAATATTTAGGTGTCCGGCAATGCGATTAACTAAAAATAATGTGAAAAAGATTTCGTCAGCGCTAATAAATGAGTCTGGCAAGAGTGCGCCCACTTCAGCCCAAACGATAGGTGAAGCGAATAGTTCGAATGGAATTCTCTCAGGACTCGTATCTTTTCCAAAGAATGCAAACCACACATCTTCGAATAGTAGAAATCCGAGAGGAATGGCAAGTCTTGCAAAGACCGCCATGAAATATGTTGCAGGAGCTGCCGGTGCTGCTTATGTCTATGACAACACCGCCAACCGATTCTTTCTTTCAACAACATCACTGCATGATGGGAAGCAAGGATTTACCAGTGACTGTCGCTTGCAGGAGGCGGAGAAAAAGGCAGAAGCTAATTATACTGAATTCCATGCTCATGATTGCTCTGAAAAAGTTGAGGTGGCGCGCACTTCATTATGGCCAACGCTTGTCGGAGAAAATCTTTTCGTCACGATGTTAGATTTTCGCTCGGCCACCAAGGTTCACATGAAAGAATTAATCAATAGCAAGGAGGCGCGTGACTCTATTGCGCTGAATATATCATGCATTCTTGGTGAGCGCATAAAACCAACCCTGCTCACCAAGCATGGAGTTGCTCAAGCTCCCGTTGACTTCGATATAACCAAGGAGGGTGGTTTTGAAGGTAAAAACAAATATTCGCTTTCAGGTGTTCCAAACCACGATACTGGTTCCTACGGCTATGCATCACGATCGATTTCCAACCCTTTTATTGAGAAGGGCGAAAAACATCACGACCAAGCAATCGCCAGTGACCGGGCGTTGACACCAAAAGCCTGCATCGCTGCATTGCAACCACTGCTGGAGAATTCCGAATCACTTATGCCGGAAGCCCAGTTCCGGGCCGGGCAGGCATTTTTGATTCTTCGACCATTGTACTGCGGCCCAAAAACCTGGGGGGACGCTCACAAGGTGCTAATGCCCTTTCTCGAGGAAAAAGGCCTGGCATCCGCCCGTGAAAATCAACGTCTTGGCGAAACTAGGCCGTTTAAGCGCTCTGACATCGAAAAAGGAGTTGCCCGGCGTAATACGAGCGTCGCTGGGCCGCTTCTCCATGAGTTTAACATGGTGATACAGAAGTCGATTTATAAGAAAGATGAAGAGTCGATGAGCGATCTTAGGTCTAAAAAATTAGGAGAGATGAAGTACATCCCAATTTGTCATTTCAAAATGAATGATGATTGCTCAGGTTTTGAGGATTCTTCCGGCTTGGCTGATTCGTTTACCGGATACAACGTGTCGGCATATATCAATCATGCGCGCTTATTAAGTGGCGAAGATAGGCTTTCCAAGCAAGACGTTGTTGCCATAGTTGGATGCCTGAACGCTGTTTACGACAACGCCAGTAGCGAGCGTCATACACTTAGAGAAATTGCGCATGGGTGTTTTGTCGGCGCTGGCTACAAAGTGGAGGACGCTGAAGCTTTTTACAAAGATGTATGTAAGGATTCCGCACGGGAGTTTTATGGCGGAGAAGCGCTCAGGGCGGCCAAGAGCAGCCAAGGAGTCGCCTCCGAAAAATCCCGTTCAAGCCCTAATAACCCGCAGTGACTGGGGCAAGGCGCTCAAGAAGAGGGTCGGCAGGGATTCGTGTAAAAAAAACAGCCAAAAGTGAGCTAACTCGCTGTCAGTAAAGGTCTTTTACACGATTCCCTGCCGACCCTCAAGTCCTGCACAGCAGTCAATTCCCGTGACCTTGCGCGCAGTGAGCGGCCCACACACGCTTGACGGTGGTGACGCTCGCACCTGCCAGGCGCGCAGTGTTGGCGATGGTCTCCCCACGACCGCGCAACGCGACGATGCGACGATGCGACGATGCGAGCATGTACGGCCGGATCGGCCGGGCGGCCACGGTACTTGTTTCTGGCCTTCGCCAGCTCAATGCCCTGACGCTGATGCTCGCGGCGGTCTTCATAGTCGTCGCGAGCGATCTGTAGGGCAATACGCAACAACATGAGGGTCGGCAGGGATTCATGTAAAAACAGCCAAAAGGAGGGTCGGCAGGGATTTGTGTAAAAAACAGCAAAAATTGCGCTAACTTGCTGTCAGCGCAGAACTTTTTCACGGACTTGGTCATCAACTTGCTGCGTTTGGATTTGTATCTGCTGTAAAGCAGCTGGATCCTGCCCAGGGCACTCCGGATCGATTCGGCCGTGCGCACCCTGTTCCTGCTGCAGTACATCTCCAACCGCCAGCTGCGCGAGCAGATCATGGCCTCGACGAACAAGGTGGAAGCCTACAACGGCTTCGCGAAGTATTTCTTCTTCGGCGGGGAAGGAGTGATTGCAGACAACGCCCCCCGTGGAGCAAGAGAAAGCCGTCAAGTACAACGACCTGGTCTCCAATGCCGTCATCTTCTACAACGTGGTCGAACAGACTCGGATCATGAAGTCACTGATGCGGCAGGGGTGGAAGATCACAGGGGAGGACGTGGCCTTCCTCAGCCCGTACGTGACCAGCCATATAAAGCGCTTCGGGGATTACCTCATTGACGTGGAGGCGATCCCGGAACCGTATGAGACTGAACTGGCGTTGGCGGTGTAGTTTTGTTGCCTCAAAATATCCGCTAACTCACTGATACAATTGCAGCGTCAACTGGCGGAACTTGGTCAGCGCGACGCCTCAGCTTTGCGTGCCACCGGTGCAGAAAGCGCCAATGAAATGCTGCGTATCCAACTCCAGGAATTGCAGGATGCGGCGCGTGCCGAGCGCGACACATTGACCCAACACATGCGTGCCACCGAGGACCGGGCACATGCGGAGATCGATCATGCGCGCCAGGAATCAAAGCAGGCCAAGCAGCAGCTAGCTACCAACCAGCGAGAGGCGGCGCTTGCTAAGCGCGGATTTGAGGAAGCGCTAGAGCGCGCACAAGGCAATGTTTCCGAGCTCCGCCAAGACCTCACGATCCAACAGGCACGCGCAGATGCGCTTGAAGCACAACTGGTCAAATTGAACGATCTGCCGGCAGCACTTGAAGCAGCTTGGCAGCAGCATGTGGGGCGGAGTCAGCCTAAGCATCCAAAACCTCTGCGCTCTAAGCGAAGTCGCTGCAAGGTGGCTCCCTGATGCCAAGCAAGGCATGGTGTCGTGCTGACTACGCGGTGAGCACCTAGGTTTACTTAGGATCGTGTCCCGTGGAAGAGAAAAAGTCCTTAAAAATCAAGGCGGGGCACGATCCGAGCAAAAAGGACACGAATTTAAAAAACTGACAGATAGGCCGCCAGGGCGTACAGGAGCGTCAACACGCCATTTCGCATAATGTATATTATGTCAGAGTATCCGCACTTACAGGATTTAGAGGATTAGCATGCTTCTACTGCGCTCGGTCTCCCACGTAACCCAGTCCCAGGATCTTCAAGGCGTGGCCGCAGTCATGGAAACGGCAGCCAGCCATTTCAGAAGCTCACGGCCGCCGCCGCTCTTCGCCCTCATGGCGCACCGCCCCCTTGTCCTCCTGTAACTCCCGCTTGAACGGCACATCCGGCGGCGGGCGTGCGGTGGCAGGTTGATCGTTGAGGTTGGGGTCGCTCAGGCCGCAGCCGCCGCCAAATTGCAGCAACGACACGACGCAGCTGATCTTGGTGGTGGTGCCCGGGATCGGGATCTCGATCTTCTTCAAGCCACGGCGCACCCATTCCTGCAGCAGCGACTGGTTGGGCATCCAGTACTTATCCAGCGAGGTCGGCGTGTAGCCGTAAGGCGGGCGCTTGAGCCAGGTGCCGCCCTGGGCGATCTGGTCGCGGGTCCAGGTGTCGGTGTCGCTGCCGGGCGGTCCGCGGTCGCCGGCTCCCTTGCCGGCATCGCCTGCCCCTGCCACGCGCACGCTGCCGTCGCTGTTGAACATGCCATCGCGCTGGCCGTTGGCACCGGTGGTTTCACCACGACGGTTGCGGTCGGATTTGCTCCAGTCGTCGGCATTGACAGCGACGTCCCAGCCGCCGCTGCGGTCCGCCGCTGCTGGCCCGGCAGCGGTATTGGTCGCGGGCTTGGTTGACGAAGATGCTGCGGCAGCGCTGTTGCTGGACTGCTCGGATTTGGCCTGGGACGCTGTTGCCTGTGGCGCGGATGTAACGGGTGCAGGCTGAGGAACAGAGGCATTCGCTGTCGATGTAGGCGCTGCCGACGTCGGTGCGGCAGTTGCCGGTGCGGCTGGCGCCATAGGCGCCGGCGTAGATGCCGGCTCCGGCACGTTGGGCAGTTCCGTGGTGCGCACCGGCACCTCGGGCATGCGCACGGTTGGGGTGACTTCCCTGGGATGCATCGTAGGTGCTGCAACCTGCGGCCTGTCCGGCACCACGACTTCGCGTTCGCGCACGGCAGGTGCATCGGCAGATCGCACGGCGACGGCTGCGGCCGGGCGCTGCAATTCGTGCAGCTGCGGCCGGTCGGTCACGGTCTGAATCTCGCGCTGACGCACCTCCACCTGCGGCGCGGTCGGCGTCATTGCCCGGGGCGCCACAGTGATGCTGGGCGGTGGAGGAACCACAAACTCGTTGGTGGCGACCGCAGTTTCGGTCACCTGTAGCGGCGAATCGAGGGTCGCCGGCGGCACTTGCACCGTCACTTGCGGCACGTCGGGTGTCACCGGCTCGCTGGCAGCGGCGGCAACCGGCTCGGGGGCGATTTCCTGCGCCTGCGCAGTGCTGGTCGCATCGACAGGCTCGGCGGCCAGCGGCGGCGGTGCTTTCGATGCGGGTGTCGTCGGCTGTGACCGCTCTCCAGGCGACGCATCCGCACTGGCTTGCTGCACGGCGGCCGCGTCGGCAGACGCCGCCTGTGCTCCCGCCGAAGGTTCTGCCTGCCCTCCCCCCTGCTCCGCTGCGCCGTCGCCTATGAAGGTCATGCGCACGCGCGACTCTTCGCCGGGTTTGGTCTCGTCCGGCGCCCAGCGCACGGTGACGACCCAGATCAGCAGCGCAATGAAGCCGATGTGGATCAACAGACTGCCCAGCAGCGCAAGCCAGTGTTGCCGGCGCTGATCGGTCGGGCGTGGCTCCCAGTGCTGCCACCAAAGGCTGCGAAACGCCTGGAACGGCGTCAATATTGCAGCAGAACCTGCACCATGGACGGCGGATGGACGTGCCAACAGCACATCCATCACCTGGTCGTCGTTGAACGGTGCCGCCGCGTCGTCGCGGTTGCGCATCCAGATCGCCCAGCCATATGGCAGGCCGGTGCGCCGATCCAGAATGAGCTTGCCCGGCATGCGCGCGCGGAGCGCATGCAGCAAATCGGCAGCCGTTGTCACCGGTGACGCGGAATCAGGCCGCGCTATCGCGCGGAATGTACGGTGCGTCGCCGGTGGCGTGGTCGGTGGCATCGCGCACTGCGATCACGCCAGGCACGCGTCCCATCAAGGTCTTTTCGATGCCCTGCTTCAGCGTGACATCGGCCATGCCGCAACCGTGGCAACCGCCGCCGAAGCGCAGCAGCACCACGCCGTCGGCCGAGACTTCCTGCACAGCCACACGTCCGCCGTGCGATGCCAGCTGCGGGTTGATCTCGTTTTCCACCACCCAGCGCACGCGTTCCACCATCGAAGCAGAGTCGGCCGGCGCTTCGCCCTTGATCTTGGGCGCCTTGATGGTCAACTGCTGGTTGCCGGTGGACTGGGTGACGTAGTCGATCTCGGCACCATCCACCCACGGCACGCTGGCGGCGGCGACATATAACGTGAAGCCGTCGCAGTCGATGGCCCACTCGTCGCCGCTCAGGTCCGCAGGCTCTGCGAACTCGAGCCTGGCATCTGCGCGAGGGGTGCCCGGGTCCACCGCGCTCAGGCGCACGCCCATGCCGGGCACGCCTTCGCGTTCGATGAGCTTGCGGAAATAGGTTTGGGCTTTGTCGGATATCTGGATCATGCGGGTTATTCTACCGCTCAAAGCGCCCTCGCTCATGGAACACCGTGATCCTGGTGGGTGCGCCGTCCGCCACCCCTGCGAGACCGTCATGACCGATCTGATTCCCCTGGAGCAGGCCCATTGCCTTCCGCGCAAGGGTAGCGACCACAAACTTGGCGAGGCCCGCCTGGCCGAGCTGTTGCCGCAGATACCCGGCTGGGAGCTGGCCGAGGCCGGCATGGCCATCACGCGCACCTTCCGCTTTGCGGACTATTACCGCACCCTCGCCTTCGTGAATGCGCTGGCCTGGATTGCCCACCGCGAAGATCACCACCCCGATCTGGGCGTGCATTACGACCGCGTGGTGGTGCGTTATTCCACCCACGACGTGGGCGGGCTGAGCGAAAACGACTTCATCTGCGCGGCCAAGACCTCGCAACTCTACGATCAGGGAGTCACTGCATGAGCATTTCTCGCGCCGCCCTCGCCGGCCTGTGTCTGGCGGCCGGCCTCAGCGGCTGCGGCAAGTCGCCGCAACAGGCTGCCGCGCCTTCGGTGGCCCCCACAGAACTTGCCGCGCTGAAGACGCCGCCGCCGGAGTACGCACCGGAGCTTGCATGCGCCGGCGTTGGCGGCACCACCGTGCTCAAGGTCGTCGTCGGTACCGAAGGCACACCGACTGACGTGGCGGTGACCCAGAGCAGCGGCCAGCCGGTGCTGGACGAGGCTGCACAAAAGCGCGTGCGCGAATGGAAGTTCAAGGCGGCCACCCGCAATGGCCAGGCCGTGCCGCAAACCATCCAGGTGCCCGTCGCCTTCAAGCCGCCGGTGCCGCGTCCGGACGAATGCTTCGCCATCGAAGAACGCGCGCGCCGCGGCGGTTGAGCGCTGCAGTCAGCCTGCTGCAGCGGCGCTGACTCAGCGGCGACGGGCAAGACGCTTGCCACCGCAATGCATCGCGCATCGACACCGGTCGCCTTGGCCGGTGCTTGCGCATGAACATGTGCTCCGCTCCGACACCACGCTTCGTCATCCATGCCTGACCATCCTGCTGCCGCCAGTGGTCTTGTGATTGCGTTGACCACCGCAGGATCGCTCCCCACTCCACAAGGTCGTCGCGTCGCATGCTTGAGGTGTCAACACACAATGTCTGGACCGCGCTGGCAGTCACCCTGGCAGCGGGACTTGCCACCGGCCTCGGCAGTCTCATGGTGGTGTTCGCCAAAAAGCCCAATCCGCGCCTGTTGGCGTTCGGGCTGGCATTTGCCGGTGGCGCGATGGTGTACGTGTCGTTGTCGGAGATCCTCAACAAGTCGATCGCCGCATTTTCCAACGCCTACAACGACAAGCTGGGCTTTACCTTCGGCACGCTGACTTTTCTCGGCGGCATGCTGCTGATCATGGTGATCGACCGCCTGGTGCCCAACCCGCACCAGAGCCTGTCCACCGACGACCCGCAATTTCGCGACGACAACCGCGCCTACATTCGCCGTGTCGGCCTGATGACGGCCATTGCGATCACCGCGCATAATTTCCCCGAAGGGCTGGCGACGTTCTTCGCCACATTGGAAAGCCCGGCAGTGGGCATGCCGTTGGCATTCGCCATCGCCATCCACAATATTCCCGAAGGCATCGCGATCGCGGTGCCGGTGTACTTCGCCACGCGCAACAAGTTCTATGCCTTCGGCGCCAGCCTGCTGAGCGGCCTGGCCGAGCCGATTGGCGCCGGCATCGGCTATCTGGCGCTGTCCAGCGTGTTGTCCGAAGCGGTGTTCGGCACGGTGTTCGGGCTGATCTCCGGGGTGATGGTGTTCCTGGCGCTGGACGAACTGTTGCCCGCGGCAAAGCGCTACGCACAAGGCCACGAAACGGTCTACGGGCTGGTATCGGGTATGGGCACGCTGGCGATCAGCCTGGTGTTGTTTCGCTTCGCAGCGCCGTGAGGCATGGCGCGCCGATCGTGTGCAACAACCGGTGTTGCTTGTTGTGAGGGCTGAGGCTTTCCGCATGCAAGCTTGGCCCGGGTCCACGCTGCTAGGCACCGTGTGCGCGTGCGGCCAAATACTGCCCTGACGTTGTGACGCACAGGCGGCCTTGCGCACGTTCTGCGGCGCTGCAATTCGTCAACGCGCAGTCCTGCTGAACGCTGCCGTGCCAGGCCATTGCCGGCGCCACGTCATCAAGCTTCCAGACATCGAATGCGGCGCATCGTACGCGCGTCATCAACGCGCACACAGCGAGGTGCCGTATGCAACGCACATGGTCACAGGGGCGCCTTGGCTGGGCGCTGGCAATCGCGTCCAGCGGCGCCTTGGCACTGGTCGGCTGCCAACGCAGCGCACCTTCGGCAACCGCAGCGGCTCCAACCGAGCCCCCCGCCTCCGCCGCGCCGGCCTATACGCCGCCGACAGCCGATCAGCTCTATCGACTGGTCGCGCCGATCGCCCTGTTTCCCGACAAGCTGTTGGCCCAGACCCTGGCGGCATCGGTCTACCCGGACCAGGTGCTCACCGCGCAGGACTGGCTGCACAGCAATCGCAACTTGGCAGCCGCCGACCGCGCGCAGGCCACGGTGTCGCAGCCGTGGGATCCCAGCATCAAGGCATTGACCGCCTTCCCCGATGTGATGGACCAGCTGGCCGGCAATCTCGACTGGACCCGCGCGCTCGGCGATGCGTACGCGCATGACCCCAACGATGTCCTCAACGCGGTGCAGATCATGCGCCAGCGCGCTCAAGCCAGCGGCCACCTGCGCAGCACGCCGCAACAGCAGGTCCAGGTGGCGCGGCATGTGGTGGTCACGCCGATCCTGGATGGCGAACGTGTTCCGCCGCCGTCGCAAGTCATCACCATCGAACCGGCGCAGCCAGAGGTGGTGTATGTGCCGCGCTACGACCCGGGCGTGGTGTACGGCACGCCGGTCGATGTCTATCGAGACTATCGCTATCGCCCGGTGCGCTGGTACGACCAGGGCGATGTGGTAACCACCGGGGTGGTGTCCTTCGGCGTCGGCGTGCTGGTCGGCAGCGCGCTGGAGCACCACCACGGCTGGTTCGGCTGGGCCGCACCTGCACCGGCGTGGCACCACTGGGGTTGGAACAGCTGGGGCGTGGACTGGAACGCGCCGCCGGCCGCACCGCATTACGTGGTGTATCAGAACCACGTCTATGCACCGCGCACCACCATCATCAACAACAACCGCAGCACTTATATCGACGCACGCTCTTACGTGCGGCAGAACCAGCGGTATGGGCCCAACAGCACTGCGGCATCTGCACCGGCTTCCGGATTGGCGCCGACAGCGCTGCCGGTCAACCGCGCGGACTTGCCGATCGCCGCGGCAGCAGGTGTGCAGTCGCTCAGAAACCTGCAGCGCCCCAACCGCATAGCGCCCTCGCCCGCCAACGCTCCACGTCCGCCCGACTATGCGCACTTGTCAGCGCCACATTTTGACCGGCAGATGCTGCAGCCTGGCCGCCCGGTGGCAGCCCACGCTGCAGTGCCGACGCCGACGAACATGCCATCGCAAGCGCAGACAACGTTACGCGCACCGAATATCCCCGCACCGATGCTCGCCTCTGGCGCGCGTCCGGCCGTCCGCATGTCCGCGCCACCGGTTGCACAACAGCGTATGGCGCAACTGCAGCCGCTGCATCAGGCGAGCACTGCGGCCCGTGTCCCGGCGTTCGAAGCGACCCGTCAAACACCTCCAGCACTCACTGCACACGCTGCGTTTGCCAACCGCGACCCACACGATGCCCCTCATCGTGCGCCAACAGCGGCGCAATTGCAGTTTCCACAGGTGCACGAGCAGCAGCGGACTGCGTCACCTCAGCAAGCGGCCTTGGCGCGACCGCAACGGATGGAACGTGCGCAATCACTACCGCCGCGCCAGGAACCACGGCCTTTCCCCCAGAGCCAGCCGCAACAGCACCCGCAGCGCATGGTTTCCTTCGCACCTCCGCGCCCGACTCCTGCCCACCCGGCAGAAATGCATGCGCAACGTCCGCCCGCTCGTGCACAGGCACCGCAGCATCGCGACCACCATCACGATAGCTAAGCGTGGCTGACAGAGCTTCGACGTAGTGGCCGGCTGTGGCGGCCGCTGCCCATGGGGGTCTCACCACGCTGAGACCCCGGCACCGCCCAGGTCCGCTGAGCCACAGTCATCACGCGGCAGATACTTGAAGCGCTCCTGAGAAGCGCGCCTGAAATGACTGCGTCAGCGCCCCAGCCGATCCAGCGCCTCGGCCAGCTCCGGGGCCAGCGGCGCGCTCAGCACGTAAGGCGTCTTGCCCGCATCCAAGGCGAACTCCAGCGAGGCGGCATGCAGGAATAGCCGCTTCAGCCCCAGCTGATCGCGCAGGCGCTTGTTGACCTCGGCCTCTCCATATTTATCGTCGCCAGCGACCGGGTGGCCCAGGTGCTGGGCATGCACGCGGATCTGGTGAGTACGGCCGGTTTCGATGCGCACTTCGCAGTACGAGTGCCCGCCGCGCCGTTCCAGCAGCTTGAAGTGACTCAGCGACGGCTTGCCGATCGCATTGACCTGCACGTGCCGCTCGCCGCCCTGGCGCAGGCCGATATGCAGCGGTGCGTCGACCGTCATGACGCCGTCCGGCATCCGCCCCACCAGCAAGGTCAGGTAGCGCTTGGTGATGCCGCGTCCTTCGACGCGGTCGTCCTCGCGCATCAGCGCCTGCAATTCGGTCAGCGCCGAGCGCTTCTTGGCCACGATCAATAGGCCGGATGTATCGCGATCGAGCCGGTGCACCAGTTCCAGGGTCTGGTTCGGACGTAACGCGCGCAAGGTCTCGATCGCGCCAAAGCTGATGCCGCTACCGCCATGGCTGGCGACGCCGGTCGGCTTGTTGAGCGCCAGCAGACGCGCATCCTCAAACACGATCGCCGCCTCCAGCCGCGCCATAAACGAAGACGGCGGCGCTGCCTTGTCGCCCTCCTCGTTGACCCGCACCGGGGGAATGCGCACTTCCTCGCCGCCTTCGAGCTTGCGCTCGGCCTTGGCACGCCCGCCATTCACCCGCACCTGGCCGCTGCGGACCAGCTTGTAGATCAGGCTGCGCGGCGCCCCCTTGAGCTGGCCGAGCAGAAAATTGTCCAGCCGCTGCCCAGCGCGGTCTTCCGGAACTTTGAGAATACGCACGCCCACACGGTCGGCAGGCGGCTTGGGGGGCTGGGGGTCGGTCATCCGGCTCTTTATTCTGTTACACTCGGCGAGCGAGATAAGGGTTTGATTTCGTTGGAAGTTGATAGGCCAGAAGCCTGACTTCCGATGATTCCGGCACAGTGCGCGACCACCGCCCCAGGGGCGGCCATGTTAGCGGCTCACCGGCCTACCCGGCCATCGCCGGCGGTTTCTGACCGTTGCGCTGAACATGTCCCGTGCGCTGCCCCGGTCCGTCCGGACGCGGCTGCCGGCCCTGAAACACCTATAAAACTTAAAGACAAGCGCTCCCGCGGCCTGCCGTGGTGTTGCAGCGCTGGAAACCCTGGTCAGGCCTGTCCGCGCGTTGCGCGAAGGGCCGACAAGCTGTTCCAGAGGCGAAACGTCACGGCGTTCCGCGCGGTAGAGCGCGTGAGGAACGCAACAATGAAGCGAATGCTGATCAACGCAACGCAGGCAGAAGAACTGCGCGTGGCGATTGTGGACGGCCAGACCCTGTACGACATCGACATCGAACAGCCGTCCAAGGAACAAAAGAAGTCCAACATCTACAAGGGCCGTATCACCCGGCTCGAGCCCTCTCTGGAGGCGGCGTTCGTGGACTATGGCGCAGAGCGCCATGGCTTTCTGCCGCTGAAGGAAATCTCCCGCGATTACTTCCAGGTCGGCGTCGACCACAACAAGTCGACCATTCGCGAGCTGTTGCGCGAAGGCCAGGAAATCGTGGTGCAGGTCGACAAGGAAGAACGCGGCAACAAGGGCGCTGCCCTGACCACGTTCATTTCGCTGGCCGGCCGCTACATGGTGCTGATGCCCAATTCGCCGAGCGCCGGTGGCGTCTCGCGTCGGATCGAAGGCGAAGACCGCGCCGCGCTGAAAGAAGCGCTGGACAAGCTTGATATCCCCGACGACATGGGCGTGATCATCCGCACCGCTGGTGTCGGACGCGATGCCGAAGAACTGCAGTGGGATCTGGATTACCTGCTGCAGACCTGGAAGGCGATCGCCGAGGCGGCGCTGAGCAAGCCGGCTGCGTTCCTGATCTACCAGGAATCGCGCCTGATCATTCGCGCACTGCGCGACTACCTGCGCGCCGACGTTGGCGAAATTCTGGTCGATACGCCGGAGCTGTATGCCGACGCCCAGGAATTCATGCAGCAGGTGATGCCGCAGAGTCTGCGCAAGCTCAAGCACTACACCGACGACATTCCGCTGTTCAACCGCTTCCAGATCGAATCGCAGATCGAAGGCGCCTACGAGCGCAACGTGCGTCTGCCCTCGGGCGGCTCGATCGTGGTCGATCAGACCGAAGCCTTGACGGCGGTCGACGTGAACTCCTCGCGCGCCACCAAGGGCAGCGATATCGAAGAAACCGCGTTCCAGACCAACCTGGAAGCGGCCGAAGAAGTCGCCCGCCAGCTACGCCTACGCGACCTCGGCGGCCTGGTGGTGATCGACTTCATCGACATGGCCTCGTCCAAGCACCAGCGCGAAGTCGAAAACAAGCTGCAGAACGCGCTCAAGTACGACCGTGCACGCGTGCAGCTGGGCCGCATCTCGCGCTTCGGCCTGATGGAAATGAGCCGCCAGCGCCTGCGCCCGAGCCTGGGCGAATCGAGCCAGATCGTGTGCCCGCGTTGCGATGGACATGGCCGCATGCGCAGCGTCGAATCGCTGTCGCTGTCGATCATCCGCGTGGCCGAAGAGCACGCGATGAAGGAGAACACCGGACAGGTGCTGGTGCAGGCCCCGGTGGAAATCGCCAACTACCTGCTCAATGAGAAGCGCAGCGCGCTGCGCGAGATCGAAAATCGCCACGCCTCGCCGATCATCATCGTCGCCGACGAGCAGCTGCACACGCCGCATTACGAAGTCACGCGCCTGCGCGAGAACGAGTTGGGCGAAGACAGCGGCAAGCCGAGCTATCAGCGCGGCACCCCGCGCAAGTTGCCGGTGCACGCGCTGACCAAGGCGCAGTTGAACATTCCGGCAGCGCCTGCGGTCACCTCGATCAAGCCGAGCCAGCCGGCTCCGGTGCGTGAAGAGGCCCCTGCCCCGGTCGCACCGACTCCCGCGCCGGCCCCGGTCGTGACCGTGCCGATTCCGGCACCGGTCACCGGCGTGGTTGGGTGGCTGAAGCGCATCTTCGGTGGCGTCGAGCCGGTCGCTCCTGCAGCCGAGTCGACTCCGCGTCCGCGTCAGAACGATGCAGGCCGCAACAATCGCAACGAGCGCGGCGAGCGTGGCGGTCAACGTCGCGATGGTCGCGATGCCCGCAACGGCAACGGTGGCAATCAGCAGCGCGGCAACGGCAGCAACGGCAACGGTGCCAACAAGGAGCGTCGCGACGAGCGCCGCCAGCCGGCCAACGGCCAGAACGGCCAGGTCGCACAAACTGGCGCCCAGGCCCAGCAGCAGGTGCAGGTACCCAAGCCGCCGCGCAACGAAGCGCAGGCACCGAAGCAACAACAACAGCAGCAGAAGCCCAAGCAGCAGAACCAGACCCCGCGTCCGCCACGTGCACCCGCACAGCAGGATGGCGTGCCGTCCGAGCGGCAGCCGCGCCCGGCACGTCAGGATGAGGGCACCGCTGCGGCGCAGACGCTGGCGTCGACCGCAGCAACGGCAACCACCTCGACCGTCGCCGCTGCCATTGCCGACACCGCCGCAGCGACCAATACGCCAATCACCGCGAACGAAGCGAACCAGGGCCACCCGGTCGAGGTTGTGGTGAACGAGTCGGCTGCCGAGCACGGCACCGAAGCGAGTGCGGATGGCCAGACCCAGGACGCGTCGGGCGACGATGCGGCAAATGGCGAAGGTGGAAGCCGTCGTCGTCGCGGTCGTCGTGGCGGTCGTCGTCGTCGTCGTGGCGCCGGTGCAAACGGTGAGGGCGGTGAAGGCGGCAGCAGCGCTGATGGTCTGGACACGGACGATCTGGACGGTGATGCCGACGGCGATCTCGATGGCGACAATGAGGGCGACGATGCCGGTACGCAGAACCCGGGATCCGCCGCTCCACGTGCAGGCCAACCAGAGTTCGACTTCGACGATGACGCCCCGGCTCCAGCCGCCCGCACCAAGCCCGAAGCCAATGCAACGGCAGCGATGAAGCCGCGTCCGGTTCCCAAGGACCGTGCAGAACCGCAGTTGGACAGCGGCACGACGTCGACGACCGCACCGGTGTCTAACGCCGCACCCTCGTTCGACCAGCAGGCATCTGCACCGATTGCCGATGCAGCGGATCGGACACGTGGTGATGCAACCGCAGCGGCTACCACGGCGGTACAGCTGACCGGTGCAGCTCCGTCGGTTGCGTCGTCCCCGGCTGCCGCTGCGACTGATACTGCAGCATCGGCACCTGCGCCGGCCGTCAAGCAAGCTCCGACCGCTGACCTAACGCCGAGTGTCACTCCGGCTGCGACTGCATCGACTTCTGTCGACCATCCGGTGGCAGCTGCGATACCTGCAGCGCCGAATGCTGACGCGGCATCAACTGCACCGGCTGCGGTCACCAAGCCTGTCGAGCCTTCTGCGCCGAGTGCGTCGACCGCCGAAGCGATCACCGACACGCAGGCAAAGCCGGTGCCGAAGGCACCGACCGACACTGCAGCTACGGCACCGTCGGCCGATTTGCAAGCACGTGCTGTTTCAGCTGTCACTGCAACACCTGCAGTGCAATCGGAGCCTGTGATGCCGGCAGCGGTAACGCCTGTTGCTGAACAGCAGACGCCCGCGGCAACCGCACCATCTGCGGCACAGGCCGTGGTCAAAGCCGAGGCGCCGCATATCGAGCCGACCAATGCGGTCAAGCTCTCGGTAGACGTCGCTGTGACACCCACCGCTACGGTGCCGCAGACTGCTGCAGCATCTGACGATGCGCCGGCCGCTCCGGTTCGCAAGCCGTATGCCCCGGTGCAGACGACCATGCTGGACGCGTTGGCTCCAAAGGCTGACGCAGCACCTGCTCCGGCAGCCTCCGCAACGCCGGTACCGCAGAAGGCGCCAAAGCAGTCGACGCCAGCAGCACCGCAGGCACCAGCACCTGTGCAGGAACAGGCAGCTGACACGCCGAAGCCGACCGTGGTCGTCACCGAAGCGACCAGGCCTGCAGCGCCGTCCGCTGACAACGACAGTGCATCAGCGCAGGAAGACGACGCCAACAAGCCTCGCAACGATCACTGATCGTTGCAACGCCTGCCCGATCTGGCCTGGATGGCTCGGGCCAGATCTACGTCAAACACGGCGGCCTTCGGGCCGCTTTGTTTTTGTGCGCGATTCGCCACGACAACACTTGTGCAATGCATCCAAGCGCCTGGATGCATTCCGGGTCACGCAAATGTTCGACGCAGCGTCGATCGCTTGTTGCTCACCAGGGACGGGATGTCCCACCGCTCTGCGGACAGGACCACTCTGCCCGCCTGATCAAGTGGAGAAAGACCGGGTTCAACAGGACCGGCCTCGACGTTATCCAGCGGTTTCAACCCTGCCCCGCATCAACGCGATGAAGAAATCTGGCAAACCGGCAAAGCCAATGACGACGGCACATGGAGCGTCAATAAAACACCTGCGTAACAGCCAGATACGCGCGGTTCTGAGTCAGGATCGGACATGCACTGCGCGGCGGCCCGGCGGATGCGCCGCACGTCGATCAAGCGACGCTTGCAACCACGCATTTCGGCTGGCTGCGATAGAGCAGTCGGTCCGGTAGTTCCGGTCGCCTACGCCGTTCAAAGGATCGGCACGCTGGCATGCGGTTAGGTCGCGCACACCATTGGCGCACTAAAACCCATCCGTGCTAGCTCAGCTACCTGACGACTGCTCGCCATGGATCGTTAGCCACATTGGCCAACACGCATAAACATCGAAGCCGCGAATGGGCGATTATTCGCGGCGGATCACTCAACTACGCTCAAGCAGTGCGCAAAAGCGCATACAGGCGGTTTAAAGCGCTACATCGTGCGAGCAGGATCGGTCAGGCCGTACTGATTGGCCAGGCGCGCCAGTGCGATGTTGTCCTGGATGCCGACCTTTTCGAACAAGCGCGCCTTGTGCGTGTTGATCGTCTTGGCGCTGAGATTCAGCCGCTTGGCGATGTCTTCCTGTCGCAGGCCTTGTGTCAGCAACAAGGCAACTTCCAGCTCGCGTGGCGACAATGCGTCGAATGGCGAGCTGCCACCTTCCAGATTGGACAGCGCAAGATTCTGCGCAATCGTATTACCCAGGTAGCGCCGCCCCAATGCAACCTCGCGTACTGCGCGCAACAGCTCATGCGCGTCGCCGCCCTTGCCGACATATCCGGATGCGCCCGCTTCGAGCAGACGCTTCGGCAGCGGGCCATCCTCCAGCACCGACACGATGATCACGCGCGTGCCGTAATCACCCTTGACGATGCGCTCGGTGATTTCCAAGCCACTGACGCCGGGCAAATGCAGATCGCACAGCACGATATCTGGCTTGAGCTGACGAATCTGCGGCAATGCCGCTTCGCCGCTCTCTGCCTCACCCACGACATCGACGTCCACTTCCTTGGACAGGATCATCTTCATGCCGGTACGCACGAGTGCATGATCGTCGATCAGAAAAACTCTGATGGTCATCCTTGTTGTCCTCGCTGTGCGGCTGGCTGGTGCAGCCTAGCTCCGTGAATAATTCAGGGCAAGCTCGATGCGACGTATTACATAAAAGTTAGAGCGAAAAGCGCTCTCTTTTCGCATGTCGCACTGCGCGATGTGCCGCTGCAGTGTGGTCGCATGATGCAAGTACCTGCAAGACCGGCTGCATCGGGCAATGCAGTCGCGCCCGGTCAGACTTTTCCGGGTTCGGCGGTCCGCGCATCGTCCACCAGAGGGCGCAAGGCCGGATCGAGTGCCACGCGCTCATCGAACACGAAACAGCGGCCGTCATAGCCTTCGCCGCCGACTTCTTCGAAATAGCCCAGGATTCCGCCTTCCAGCTGCAGCACGTTATCCATCCCGTCGGCCTGCATCCACAGCGCCGCCTTCTCGCAACGGATACCGCCGGTGCAGAAGCTCACCACCGTGGCATCGGCCAATGCTGCACGATGCGATTCAAGCGCTGCGGGCAACTCGGTGAACTTGTCGATCGGCAAGGTCAGTGCGCCCTGGAACGTGCCATAGGCCACTTCCTGTGCGTTGCGCGTATCCAGCAGCACCAGCGGGCGACCGCTCTCATCTCGCCCGTTGCGGATCCACTCGCGCAGCACCGCAGGCGTCACCGTCGGCGCACGGCCTTGCAGCGGCGATGCATCGCCGCGACGGAAGCTGATGATCTCCGGCTTGACCTTGACCTTGAGCCGCGCAAACGGCTGGTGCGCGCTCTGGCTGTATTTGATGCGCATCTGCGCAAAGCGTGGATCGGCCTGAAGCCAGCGATAAAACGCGCCGATCCGCTCGGCGGCGCCCGCCAGAAACAGATTGATACCCTCTTCAGCCACCAGCACGGAGCCCTTCAGCTGCTGCTGCTCGGCGTACAGCAGCACGCTGTCTGCCAGCTGCTGCGGGTCCTGGACGGTGACGAAGTGATACGCCGCGGTATTGGTGATCATGCGGGTATTTTAAGGTGCCCGATCCTGGGTGGCGAGCGTTTGTCGAACGATCCATCTACCTGCAGGCAGCGGGCGCAGACCGCGCTGACTCAATGCGCGTCAGGACAACAGGTATACGGATGTGCCCCGCTCCCACCACCATCGCCGCTCACGGCGCTGAGTGCCGTCAGCCGCGCAGCAGCAAAAATGGCAGCAGCACCAACGATGCGACGATCAGCATCCCCAGCAGCGTGACGATCACGAACACCGGTCGCTTGCGCAGCAATGCACCAAACGTCTCTGCAGTGCCCGCAGCAATCGCTTCCTGCCGCTGCGCCCGCGCCAGCGCGCCACGCTGAGCCTGATACGCATCCAGCACCGCCTTGGCGCGCGGGTAGTCGGCATCGTCGCTAAGCCAGACGCCGCCGGCAGAAATGCCCCAGTTGCTGGGCCGGGTCTCGTAGATCTGCACCAGGTGTTCGCGCAGCAATGCCCTGACCTGGTCGGCTTCGTCGTCGGGAACATTACGCAGATTGAGCAGCAGCTTGGCCATGGCGCGATGATAACGGGAGCCAGGTGCGATAATGGCGTCCTTCCTTCATGGATCACCCCATGCGCCTTCTGTTGACGCTCTGTGCCGCCTTGCTGCTCGCCAGCTGTGCACCTGCTCTGCCGCCGTCCGGTGGCACCATCGCCAGCTTCGAGCGGATCGACCGCACCGTCGGCACCGGCGCGGAAGCTACTCCGGGCGCGATGGTTACCGTGCACTACACCGGCTGGCTGTACGACGAAAAAGCGGCCGACAAGCACGGCAAGAAATTCGACAGCTCGCTCGATCGCGCAGAACCCTTCCAGTTCGTGCTGGGCGGTCACCAGGTGATCCGGGGTTGGGACGACGGCGTTGCCGGTATGCGTGTGGGTGGCAAGCGCACCTTGATGATTCCGCCGGACTACGGGTATGGCGATAACGGCGCAGGTGGCGTGATTCCGCCCGGTGCATCGCTGGTGTTCGATGTGGAGCTGCTCGGCGTACAGCCGCGCTGAGTGCCTGAGCAATGATGGATGCGAACAGACCGCGGCTGGCGGTGATTGGCGGCGGGCCTGCGGGGTTGATGGCCGCTGAAGTCGCGGGCGCTGCCGGCATCGCGGTCGATCTCTACGAAGCCAAGGGGTCGGTGGGGCGCAAGTTTCTGATTGCCGGCAAGGGCGGGCTGAATCTCACCCACTCCGACCCGATGCCGCTGTTTGCGCAGCGCTACCGCGAGCGCACCTCGGCGGTGGCATCGTGGCTGCAGGACTTCGATGCGGACGCCTTGCGTACCTGGGCGCGCGACCTGGGTGTGGAGACCTATGTCGGCAGCTCTGGGCGGGTGTTCCCGATCGATCGCAAAGCTGCGCCGCTGCTGCGCACTTGGGTGCGCCGACTCAAGGAACAGGGCATCAACTTCCATGTGCAGCACCGGTGGTTGGGCTGGAACGACGACGGCGCGCTGCAGTTCGCAACGGCTGCGGGCGAGATCGCATGTCATGCCGATGCAGTGGTGCTGGCGCTGGGTGGCGGCAGTTGGCCACAGCTTGGCTCGGATGGGCGGTGGCAGGCAACGCTGCAGCAGCACGACATCGCCGTTGCGCCGCTAGTGCCTGCCAACTGCGGTTTCGATATCGACTGGAGCGCGCATTTTGTGCAACGGCATGCGGGAGCGCCGCTCAAGCCGGTCGTCGCACACTGGCGCGATGGCGCCGGCGTGCAGCACGCGTTGCAGGGCGAATGCGTCGCGACCGGAAACGGAATCGAAGGTAGCTTGATCTATGCAATCGCCGCAGAGTTGCGCAACCAGATCGATGCACACGGCCACGCCGAGCTTGGCCTTGATCTGGTGCCTGGACGCACGTTGGAACGAGTGAGCGCAGAGTTGGCCCTGCCACGCAAGGGGCGCAGTTTCAGCGAGCATTTGCGTCGCCAGGTCGGCATCGAAGGCGTCAAGGCCGCACTGCTGTACGAACACCTGGGCAAACAGGCCGGCGACGATCTTGCGCGGGTTGCACGGACGCTCAAGCACCTGCCGCTGCGCCTGCTGAGGACGCGCCCGCTGGCCGAGGCAATCAGTTCAGCCGGTGGCGTGCGATTGGAAGCGCTGGACACGCAGCTGATGGCGCTCGCGCAACCTGGCGTGTTCTGTGCCGGCGAAATGCTCGACTGGGAAGCGCCAACCGGCGGCTATCTACTGACCGCGTGTTTTGCCAGCGGCCGACGCGCCGCGCTCGGCGCCGTGGATTGGCTGCAACACCGCCACAATCGCGTCACAGGCGATCGCTGACGGCCGCGCGCGGCCATACCGACTTGACGTCGTACACCACCGCGCCCGGCTTGCCGAGTGCGGCGATGCGCTCCACGTCGTAATCGCGATACTGCGCATGAGCGACTGCCAGCACGACCGCATCGTAGGTCCCCTCGTCCGGCGACTCGCAGAGCTGCACGCCACCATGCTGCAGGGCTTCGGCCGGGTCTGCCCACGGGTCGCAGGTATCGACGTGCACGCCGGCCGCCTGCAGCAGCTGTACCAACTCCAGCGCCCGGCTATTGCGCAGGTCCGGGCAGTTCTCCTTGAAGGTGGCACCCAGCACCAACACCCGCGCCTGCGCCAGCGTTACGCCGCGCAGCGCCAACACGCCGCAGACGCGCTCGGCGACATGCCGGCCGACGCGGTTATTGACCTGGCGCGCGGTGTGGATCAGGTCCGGGTGGTAACCCACGCTCTCGGATTTGTGCATCAGATAGTACGGATCCACCCCGATGCAGTGGCCGCCGACCAGGCCGGGACGGAACGGCAGGAAATTCCACTTGGTTCCGGCCGCTTCGAGCACGTCGAGCGTGTCGATTCCGAGTTTGTCGAAGATCAGCGCCAGCTCGTTGACCAGCGCGATATTGACGTCGCGCTGGATGTTTTCCACCACCTTGGCCGCTTCGGCCACGCGCATCGACGACGCGCGCCACGTGCCTGCGGTGATGATGCTGGTATACAGCGCATCGACTATGTCGGCAGCCTGCGGCGTCGAGCCGGAGGTGATCTTGCGAATATCGCGCAGGCGCCGCTGCCGGTCGCCCGGATTGACGCGCTCGGGGCTATAGCCGCAGAAAAAGTCTTGGTTGAAGCGCAAACCGGAGGCGGCTTCGAGCAGCGGCACGCAGACTTCTTCGGTGGTACCTGGATACACGGTGGACTCGTAGATCACCAGATCGCCGGGCTTGAGCGCGGCGGCAATCAAGGTCGTGGCGCTACGCAACGGCTCCAGGTCCGGCTGCTCAAAACTGTCGATGGGTGTCGGCACGGTGACAATGAAAATGCTGCAGCTCGCCAGCTCAGCGGCGGTTGCGCTGTAGCGCAACTGCGTTGCCGCGGCCAACTCGGCGGCGTCCAGCTCCAACGTGGCATCGTGACCGTCGTGCAGCTGCGCGACCCGCTGCGCATCGATGTCGAAGCCCAGGGTGTCGCGGTGCTCGCCAAACGCCACCGCCAACGGCAGGCCCACGTAGCCGAGTCCGATGACGGCAATGCGTGCATGCAGCAGTGGGAGAAGCGTGTTGCCTGACATGCGGTTCCTTGGGATCGTGTGCGGTGGGTACCGCGCGGCTGTGCGGCGGCAGCATAGCGCACGCGGCATGTCTCAGGCCTTGGGAAGAATCGTCGCTTGGAGATTCACAATCGCCGCGCAATCAGGCACGCTATCGCAATGCCCGGGTGGCGAAATTGGTAGACGCAAGGGACTTAAAATCCCTCAGCTGCAAGGCTATGCGGGTTCGACCCCCGCCCCGGGCACACTCAGGCAAGTGACTTTGCCGCAAGACGCGATGACGCTGCCTCTTTAAGGATGCTTCCCTGCCGCGATGAAGACGCTCCCTGCAGTCGGCATGTCAGGGAGCAACACCACCCACCCGCAATCACTGCGACGCGTGCAGCCTGCAATGCGCGGGCAAGCGGCAACGCATGTTTCATGTACAGAAATGCGTCCGCGCCTTCCATCTCCGCAATGACCTGCGAAATTCTCTTGCAGGCGTCTCACTGCACTGCAGTCGACACGTGATATCCAAGCTCGGGCCGTCAAGCAAGATGTCGATCGCATTCGCACATGCCGCAAAGTGAATCGAGGCACGACCTGTGCCCGCTCGACCTGGCGCCAACCACCAGCTACGTGAGCAAGCCTGCCGCGTACGCACACGCACTATTGGCTTTAGCGTCATCCAGCAGCTTTCTTAAGCCAAAAGCCAGGTTTCACGACAGCGTGTCACCAAACAAAAGGCTCTTTACGACAAAAAACAAAAACCCCGGATATCGTAGGACATCCGGGGTTTGAATTTGGAGCGGGAAACGAGACTCGAACTCGCGACCTCAACCTTGGCAAGGTTGCGCTCTACCAACTGAGCTATTCCCGCGTGAAACTAAATTGTACAGCTTGTCACTTCGTTGCGCTAGCCCCGCTATCGTTGCCGATGCGAGACAGCGACTGCATATGGAGGCCTGGGCCGGAATTGAACCGGCGTACGCGGATTTGCAGTCCGCTGCATAACCACTCTACCACCAGGCCGAAACATCAAACCCAAGGCATCCTGCCTTGAAACAACGAGACCTCGGACAGGGGGCCTTGTCTAAATCTGGAGCGGGAAACGAGACTCGAACTCGCGACCTCAACCTTGGCAAGGTTGCGCTCTACCAACTGAGCTATTCCCGCTTGGGAGGCGAAATTCTACAGCGAACAGGATAGCTGTCAACTGTTGCTTTCGATTTTTTTCGGCTTGTTGCTGATCGCCGCTTTTTCGTCCGCACGCAGACTCGGCCATGCCGCCTGCAGATACTGAAAACCCGACCACAATGTCAGCAGTGCAGCGATCGCCAGTGTCCAATAGCCGGCACGGAAGATCAGATTGCCCAGCCAGATTTCATGCGTGGGCATCTGGCCAGGAGTGACCGAATACAGCAGGCAAAGCAGCGCCACCATCTGCGCCGTGGTCTTGATCTTGCCGATCGCTGCAACGCGCACCTTGGCGCGCTGGCCGATCTCGGCCATCCACTCACGCAATGCGGAGACTGCGATCTCGCGGCCCACGATGACGGCCGCCCAGAACGCCATCCACGGCGTGGGATGCCCCTGCACGATGAGGAACAAGGCGACGGCGACCATCAACTTGTCGGCAACCGGATCGAGGAACGCGCCGAACGCGGAATACTGGTGATACCGCCGCGCGACCCAGCCATCCAGCCAGTCGGTGATGGCGGCCAGCGCGAACACACCGGCCGAAGCGAAGTTCGTCCAGGTGTATGGCAGGTAGAAGACCACGACCAACACCGGGATCATCAGGATCCTCAGCAGTGTCAGCCACGTGGGGATGGTCAACTTCATTACGGACTCGACTCGCCTGCCGCATCGGGAAGCGCCAGCCCGTGCAGGTTAGCGTAGATTCGCGCAGCAAGTGCGGCATTGACCCCGTCCACCCGCGCAATCTCGGCTTCGCCGGCCGCCTTGAGACCGACCAGGCCACCGAAATGCTTGAGCAGGCTCGCGCGGCGGCGTGGCCCGATGCCAGGGATATCCTCGAGCTTGCTGGTCATGCGCGCTTTCTGGCGGCGCCCGCGATGGCCGGTGATCGCAAAGCGGTGCGCTTCGTCACGGACCTGCTGGATGAATTGCAGTGCCGGCGAGGCTGCGCCCGGTCGCAGTTCGCGGCCGTCGGCCATGATCAGCGCCTCGTGCCCTGCCCTGCGCTCCTCGCCCTTGGCCACGCCGACCAGCACGACGTTCTCCACGCCAAGGTCGGCCAATGCGGCCTGCGCCTGCGCCAGCTGGCCGGCGCCGCCGTCGATCAGCAGCACATCGGGGAGGACGCCGTTTTCTTCCACTGCACGCCGAAACCGCCGTTCGATCGCCTGACGCATCGCCGCGTAATCGTCGCCCGGCGTGATGCCGGAAATATTGAAGCGGCGATACTGGCCGCGCACCGGGCCGCTGGCGTCGAACACCACGCACGACGCCACCGTGGCCTCGCCCATGGTGTGACTGATATCGAAGCATTCCACGCGCTTGACCTGCTCGGCCAAGCCCAGCATCTCGCGCAGCGCTTCGCTGCGTGCGTGCTGCGCGCTCTGGCTGGTGAGCTCGGTCACCAGGGTCAGCTGCGCGTTGCGGGTCGCCAGCAACAAGTAGCCGGCGCGCTCGCCACGCACGTTCCACTTGAGCGCTACCTTGTGCTCGGCGGCAGTGCTGAGCGCGGCCTCGATCAGTTCGGCGTCGGGAATCTCGCGATCCAGCAAGATCTCGCGCGGCGGCGAATGTTCGGCGTAGTACTGCGAGACGAAGGCCGCCAGGATTTCGTCGGCGCTGTCTTCGCCGTTGGTCTTGGGAAAGAACGAGCGCGTGCCCAGGTTGCGGCCGTCGCGGAAGCTCAGCAGCAACACGCAAGCCTGACTGGACTGGGTGGCGCAAGCCAGCACATCCAGATCGGCGGCGCGGCCGTCGACGTACTGGCGGTTCTGCATACCGCGCAGCGACGACAGCAAATCGCGCAGACGCGCGGCACGCTCGAATTCGAGCGCTTCGCTGGCCTGCTGCATCGACTGCATGATCTCTTCGCCGAGCTGATCGCTCTTGCCTTCCAGAAACATGGTGGCGCGTCGTACCGATTCGGCGTAATCGGGCGCGGCCACCAGATCCACGCACGGGCCGCTGCAACGGCCGATCTGGTACTGCAGGCACGGTCGCGAGCGGTTGCGAAACACGCTGTCTTCGCAACTGCGTAGCTTGAACAGCTTGTGCATCAGGCTCAGCGTTTCGCGCACGCCGGTCACGCCGGTGTAGGGGCCGAAATAGCGCCCCTGCACCGCACGCGGGCCGCGGTGCAACGCGATACGCGGCCAGTCTTCGCGCGTCAGCAGGACGTATGGATAACTTTTGTCGTCGCGCAACGACACGTTGTAGCGCGGCGACAAGGATTTGATCAGTTGGTTTTCCAGCAGCAGCGCTTCGGCCTCGCTGCGGGTCACGGTGACGTCCATACGCGCGACCTGCGACAGCATCGAGGTCAGCCGCGCATTCTTTGGCGTGCCGTTGAAATAGCTGCCTACACGCTTACGCAACGCGCCGGCCTTGCCGACGTACAGCAAGGTGTCGTCGCTCGCATACATGCGGTAAACGCCGGGCGCGGTGCTCAGTTGCGCAGCAAACGCTTTTCCATCGAAGTCGGCTTGGGGCCTTGCGCTCATTCGTCTATCGCAACATCACTCAGTGCGCCGCTTGCAAGGTCGTAACGTAAAACGGCATGGGCATCGGTTTCGGAAATCCAGACTGCACCGGCGGCGACAGCCAGCCCGGCCGGGCCGTGCAGACGTCGCGGCAGTTCGACCGTGGTGAGTTCGCCGCCGCCCAAACGCAGGCAGCGCAGCCGTCCGTTACCGGTGTCGGCAATCCACAGCATCGGCGAGTCGGCGCCCAATGCGATGGCTTGCGGAAATTGCAGGCGCGCGGTGCCGCGGGGGCCATCTTCATCGCCGAAATGCCAGATGCCCTGCCCGCCCACCAAGGTCTGCACCAGATCGCCGCGCAGCTGCATGGTGCGGATCGACGAGCCCAACCCATCGCACACGTAGGCAACCTGCTGCACCGCCGCCAACCCTGCCGGTTGCGCGAAGGCCGCGAGATGACCGCTGCCGTCGCGAATTTCAAGGGACCCGGTGCCGGCACGCGCGCTCAGTGCAGCGCGTCCCAGGTCGTAACTCCAGATGCGGTTGTCGCCGGCCATGGCAATCAATACCTGGTTGTCGGCAATGGCCAGACCTTGCGGATAGTTCAGTGCAGACGCACCGGCAAAGGCCAACGGCCCTTCCACCGGCTCGGCTGAGCGACCGGTGCCGCATAAGGTGTCCACCTGCCCGCTGCGCAGGTTGATGCGACGCAATGCGTGATTGCCGGTGTCGGCGACGTACAGCTGATCGCGCTCCAGCGCCAGACCCTGCGGGCGCCTAAAGGCCGCCTCGCCGGTACCGCCATCGATGAGATCTGCATTGCCGTGGCCGAATTGCCGCAGCACCCGGCCGCCATGGGTGCATTCGAGCACGCGGTGGTGCCCGGTATCGGCGATGTACAGACGGTCTTCGGTCGCGGCAAGACCGGTCGGAAAGCGCAGCGCCAGGCGCGGCTCGGGGTCGCGTTCTGCAATGCCTTGCAAGTCGGCGTCGGAAGGCGGTTGCTGGCCTTCGCACAATGCGGCCAGGGCCTTGTCCAGATCAGCGGTGACACCCACCAGGCGCTGGCGCTCGCGGCCATAGGCATCCAGCAACACCAGGGTGGGCCAGGATTCGATACCGAAGCGGCGCCAGGTTTCCCAGTCCTTGTCGAGCAGGATCGGCGCGCTGACGCCGTGCCCGCGCAGTTGCTTGAGCGAGCGTTGCGGCAGGCGTTCGCTATCGAAGCGCGGCACCTGCACCACGATCACCTGCAGCCGCCCGGGGCTACGCGCCTGCCATTGCGCAAGCTCGGCAAGACGCTCGGCGCACCACACCGAGCTGGCATTGACGAACGCCAGCACGAGCGCGCGGCCGCGATGCTCCTGCAAGGTAGATGGCCTGGCATTGAGCCAGGTAGGAAATTCCGGCAGTTCCTGGGTGAGCTGGGCAGTCATGCGGTAATTATGCCCAAGCGCGATTAGCCGCGGGTGAGTCTGGCGACCGTCTGTCGCGCCGCGGTATCGACCAGTTGCCAGACGTCCTCGAAATCCTTGCTACCGCCGGTGTACGGGTCCGGAATTTCGTCGCGCGCATCCACGCCAGCCCACGGTAACCACAACGCGACCTTGTCGCGTTGCGCTGCCGGCGCCAGACGCTGCAGATCGCGCAGATTGTTATTGTCGGCGCACAGCAGCCAGTCGAAGTGATCGAAATCCTCGTCGCGCACCTGCCGTGCGCGCAGGCCGGAGATATCCACGCCGTGTCCGCGTGCGCAACGGATGGCGCGTGGGTCGGGCGGATCGCCGGCGTGCCAATCGCCGGTACCGGCCGAATCGACCTCGATGCGGCGCGACACGCGTGCCTCGTCCAGCCGCGCGCGCAAGGCGCCCTCGCCCATCGGCGAACGACAGATATTGCCCAGGCACACGATCAAGACCTTCATGCCGATGCCACCCGCGCTTGTGCACGTGCCAGATCGTCCGGCGTATCGATGCCCGGCGGAAATTGCTCGGGCGTCAACGCAACGGCGATGCGATGACCGGCTTCCATCGCGCGCAGCTGTTCCAGCGATTCGATGCGTTCCAGCAGGCCGGGCGGCATCGCTGCGAACTGCTGCAGAAACCCGGCGCGATAGGCGTAGATGCCGATATGACGCAGCCATTGCCCCTCCTCGGGCAAGCGGTCGCGCTGACTGGCGAAGCTGTCGCGGTGCCAGGGAATCGGCGCACGGCTGAAATACAGTGCATCCCCGCTCGCGCTGCGCACCAGCTTGACCACATTCGGATCGAACAGATCGTGCGCGCTCTCCACCTGCGCGGCCAGCGTAGCCATCTCCGCGCCGGAGCGCAGCAGCAGCTCGGCGACCGCGCGAATGCCGGCAGCCGGCGCAAACGGTTCGTCGCCTTGCAGATTCACCACGCAGGTGTCGGTGTCCCAGCCGGCGATGCGCGCGCATTCGGCCAGGCGATCGGTGCCGGAGACATGGTCGCTGCCGGTCATCGCCACGTGCACGCCGGGCACGCCCTCGATCGCGTCTGAAATTCGTACGTCATCGGTTGCGACCCATACCTCGCGTGCGCCTGCCGACAATGCCCGCTCGGCCACGTGCTGAATCATCGGACGATCGCCGATCAACTGCAGCGGCTTGCCCGGCAGGCGCGTGGACGCGTAGCGCGCCGGAATGGCGACGACGAAATCGGCAGACAGGGTGTTGGTCATGTGGTTGCGCTCTCGGCAGCAAGGAGTGTTGGAACGGCGGGACCATCTAGCATGCATCGCACTCTTGCATCAGCAGCGCCGGCGAAAACTGCCGCGCTGCGACGGGTGGCTACGGTTGCAGCAGTACAGCATGGCGCCAGCAGTCGTATAGCCACTGTCGCTGGTGCGGCCGCGCAAGGATGCAGCCCTCGAGCTGGAACAGGAGCGGCGAACACCATTCCCGCGCTCAGCGCCAGGCCGGCGCGTGCCGGTGCCCGGTGTGGCTTGTCCCACGCGTACAGTGCGGTTCTGAGCGCACGGCCCGCCCCACCTGACGACTGCTCGCACCGTGTTGTCAGCCGCTCCACGCGCGGCGCGTGCCTGCGCAGTGTCTCAGCAAGCCCATCGCTGTCCGGTCTGAAGCGGCATTGATCATCGGGCGAACCCCAAGGGCGACGCGCAACCGCTCCTGCATCCGCAGCGAGCGCCGCACGACACACCGCCAAGATCAAACGCCCTGCCGGCTGGCCAACTTGTCCAGCCGATCCAGCAGACTCACCCAGAACGCCGCCGGCAACTCTGCCTTAAGCGGCACGCTATACAGCCACTCGTCGGCGAATGGCCGGCACTTCACCGCATCCTTTTCGGTCATCAGCACCGGCAGGCGGCTACCGAAACTGAAATCTGCCGCGCGATACACATGATGATCGGGAAAGGCATGCGGGACGACGCCAATACCGCGGGCGCGCAACATGGCAAAAAAGCGCTCCGGGTGCGCGATACCGGCCACGGCGTGCACGCGCTGGCCGGCCAGCATGCTCAGCGGTTGCGCACGTTTGCCGTCCATCGGCTGCACGCTGTCGATGCTCAGGCGCATCTGCCATTCGCCGAAACCGGCGTCGTCCATTGTCTGTGGCGCTGTGGTGGCGCTGGCCTGGCCCAGATTGACCACGCGGAAGTCGCAATCGTGCGCGCGCGCGGCCGGTTCGCGTAACGGTCCGGCCGGTAGCAGGCGGCCATTGCCATAGCGGCGCTGTCCGTCGACCACTTCGATTTCCACATCGCGTGCCAGCCGGTAATGCTGCAACCCGTCATCGCAGACGATGATGTCGCACCCCGCCTCGACCAGTGCGCGCGCAGCGGCGACACGGTCGCTATCCACGCGCACGCGTGCGCCGGTCTTCCAGGCGATCAACACAGGCTCGTCGCCGCCAAGTGCGACTGCCGTGTCCGCATCGACCCACCGGGCAGTGCCGGAATCATCGCGGCCATAGCCGCGGCTGGCGACGCCTGGGGTCCAGCCGGCTTCCTGCAGCTTGGATACCAAGGCAATGGTCAGCGGAGTCTTGCCGGTGCCACCGGCAGTGACATTGCCGACCACGATCACCGGCACCGGCACGCCATGCCGCTTGCGCCAGCCGCGGCGGTACAGGCCGCGCCGCAATGCGATGGCGGCGCCATAGATGGGTGCCAATAAACGCGCCGGTAGCGGAATCGGCGCATTGTCGTACCAATACCCCGGGGTGCGGGTGCCGCGCTTGCTCATGCCTGACGTTCGCGAAACTGCATGCCGTGCAGATGCGAATACAACCCACCCTGCGCCAGCAATTCGTTGTGCGTGCCGCGCTCGACGATGCGGCCCTGATCCATCACCAGCACCTGATCGGCATGCTCGATGGTGGACAGCCGGTGCGCGATCACCAACGTGGTGCGGTCCGGCATCAACTTGTGCAAGGCATCCTGCACCAGTCGCTCGGACTCGTTGTCCAGCGCCGCAGTGGCTTCGTCCAGGATCAGGATCGGCGCATCCTTGAGCATCGCGCGTGCGATCGCCAGGCGCTGGCGCTGCCCTCCGGACAGCCGCCCGCCCTTGGTGCCGACATGCGACTGCAGGCCCTCGGGCAGTTGCGCCACGAACTCCATCGCATTGGCGCCAAGGATCGCGCGCTCCAGTTGGCCGGCATCTGCCGTGCGCATTTCGCCATAGGCCACGTTGTCGGCGATGCTGCCGTCGAACAGCATGACCTGCTGGCCGACCAGCGCGATCTGGCGGCGCAGGTCGGCCAACGAGTACGCCTGCACCGGGTGGCCGTCGAGCAGGATCTGCCCGGCCTCGGCCTCGTAGAAACGCGGGATCAGTTTGATCAGGCTGGACTTGCCGCTCCCGGAGCGGCCGACGATCGCCGTCACCGTGCCGGGCTGCGCGACGAAGCTGACCTCGGCCAGCGCCGGATTCACCTGCCCCGGATAGCGCGCGGTCACATCGCGGAACTCGATCAAACCCTTCGCGCGCGTGAGCGGCACGACGCCTTGATCGGGCTCGTCCGGGCTGTCGAGCACCGAGAACAGCCGCTCGGCCGAGGCCAGGCCGCGCTGGACCATGTTCTGCACATTGGTGAGCTGCTTCAGGCCCGGGATGATCGTCAGCATCGAGGTCATCAGCACCACGAAGTCGCCAGCGGTCAGGCGTCCCGCCAAGGCCTGGGCACCGGCGACGAACAGCAGCGCCGACAACCCGATCGCACCGATCATTTGCACAGTGGCGGTAGAAATGCCGCGGGTGGATTCCACCTTCATTGCCAGCCGCAGATTGCGATCGGCCAGCGCGCCATACCGCTCCATCTCGGTCTGCTGGGCGCCGTAGATCTTGACCTCCTGGTGGCTGGACAAGGTCTGGTCGGCGGCCTGCAACAGATGCGCGCCGCTTTCCTGGATGCTGTGGCTGATGCGTCGATACCGACGTGCCACCTTGTCCATCACCCACGCCAGTACCGGTGCGAGCACCAGGATGGTCAGCGTGACCTGCCAGCTATGCCACAGCATCAGCGCCAATGCGCCGATCACCTGCAGCGACTGCTGGATCATCACCTTGACCGCATCCACCGCAGCCTGTGCAACCTGATCCGAGTCCGAGCCCAGGCGGATCAGCATCGACGGGACCGGTTCGGAATCGAAGCGCGAACCTGGCAGGCGCAGATACTTGGCCATCACCTTGACGCGCAGATCGCGCGCGATGCTACGTGCGGATTTACCCATCGCCATGTCGGTGATATAGCCGGCAATGCCACGCACCACGAACAGCAGGATGATCTGCACCGGCAGCCAGCGACTGACTTCGGCGTTCTTGTAAATGAAGGTTTCGTCGGTGATCGGCTTCATCAACGCCAAAAAGCCGGTGGTACCTGCGGCTTCGACCAATGCGGCAATCAGCGCGGCGATCAGCAACAGCCGATACGGCTTGGCGAAAGCCAATAGGCGACGGTACGTGCGCCAGGACGACACTGGCGCCGGGCGGTCGTTGGTGGTGGTCACTGGCGGGTTCCGTTCTTGCTTGTTTTACCGGCGGCGCCGGTCTGGGGCGCAGTCGCAATGGCGATGCGCCGAAAGCCAAGTTGACCCAACGCATCCTGCGCGGTGACAACGGCCTGATACGGCGTACGCGCATCGGCGCGCATCAACACCGTCTGCTCGCGGTCGTCGCCGGCGATCTGAGCAATGGTCTGCTTCAGCGACTCCACGTCCGCACGCAGGACTTCCTGGTCGTTGATGAAGTAATGCCCGTCGGCATTGACCAGCACGCTGAGCGAGCGCGGCGGCGCGCTGGTGTTCTGGTCGCTGGCGGTCGGCAATTGCAGCTGCAGCGTGGAACGTGCGTCGAAGGTCGTGGTCACCACGAAGAAGATGATGAGGACGAGAATGACGTCAATCAACGGCACCAGGTCGATCTGCGGCTCGTCCTGGCTTCGGTCGCTGCCGATGCGCATCCGTCAGCCCTTTGCCATGACGGGCTTGCTGCCGGCCGCTGCCGGTGCTGCGGCCACAGGCGCTCCGCGGCCTTCCATGGTGTCCAGCAACAGCGTGGCTTCCTGCTCCATCTCGATGATATAGCCGGCAATGCGCCCCTTGAAGAAGCGATGCGCCATCAGCGCAGGTACCGCGATGATCATGCCGGTGGCGGTACACACCAGCGCCTTGCCGATGCCGCCGGCCAGTTGGTTCACATCGCCCACGCCGTGATCGAGGATGCCCAGGAACATCTGGATCATGCCGACCACCGTGCCGAGCAGCCCCAACAGCGGGCCTGCCGACGCGATGGTGCCCAGCGCGTTCAGATAGCGCTCCATGCGATGCACCACATGGCGACCGGTGTCTTCGATACGTTCACGGACCAGATCGCGCGGACGGCCACGGACATCCAGTGCAGCAGCCAGTAGCGCGCCCAGTGGCGAATTGCGCCGTAGCGACTCGATATGGGTGGGATCCAGCTTGCCGCGCGCGGCCCAGTTACGGACCTCTTCGCCCAGCCCAGGCGGCGTCACCTCGTTGCGGCGTAGGGTCCACAGACGCTCCAGCACGATCGCCAGGGCGATCACGCCCAGCAACAGCAACGGCACCATCGGCCAACCGCCCGCCTTGACCAGCTCCAACACGATTCGATTCCTCCGGCGACGCGGCCGCCTATTCGCTGGCCGATAGGATAGCAGTCGACCGCCGCCGTTCCGCAGCATCCCATAGACGCGGCTGCCAGCGCCGTCGTTCGCGGACCTGCAGGCCATCCGCGCCCAGCCACACCCTGATCGCACCGGACCGGGCGGTGTCGAGCAATTCCGCGCCATTGCCCTGCCAGCGCTGGACCACCTGCGCGCGGGGATGGCCGAAACGGTTGCCATACCCGGAGGACACCAGCGCCAGCCGCGCGCCCGTGGCGGCAACGAAGCGGGCGTGGGAGCCATCCGCACTGCCATGGTGCGGTACCACCACCACCTCGGCACGCAGCCCGGCAACCTGCTCGCGCATCAACCGATGCTCGATGAGTTCATCGATATCGCCTGGCAACAACGCACTGGCATGCCGCGTCTCAACCCGCAGCACGCAGCTGGACTGATTGCGCAGGTACGGGAAATCCGCGCCTGGATGCAGAAAGCGAAAGCGCACGCCATCCCACTCCCACTGCTGGCCGGCTTGGCAGCGCGCACTGACGTCCAGCGGCGCGCCCGGCGGCGCTGCCGTCATCGCGACCGGCAGCCCTGCACGCACTGCTGGGTAGCCACCGGCATGATCGGCATCGGCATGACTGAGCACGAGTGCATCCAGTTGACGCACCCCGAGCGCGCGCAAGGCGGGCAGCACCACGCGCTCACCGGCGTCGAACCCGTCGCGTACTGCGGGGCCCGTATCGAACAGCAGCGCGTGCCGTTGCGTGCGCACCAACACCGCAAGACCCTGCCCCACATCCAGCACTTGCAGGTCGGCTTCGCCAGCGCCGGGCAACGCGCGATCCGGCCACAACAGCGGCAGCCACAGCAGCATCGCCACGGCCTTGCCCGGCGTGCCTCGCGGCAGCAATAGCCAGAACGCGCCCAGCAACGCTGCAATCAGCGCAATCCCGTCGGATTCGGGCACCCACCACAACGCCAGCGTGGTCTGCCCAAGCCAGACGAACGAAGGCCAGGTCAGCTCGAAGCACCAGCCGGCCAATTGCCACGCCCACAGGCCCGCACCAGCCTGCAGTGCTTCGAGCGCCGTTCCCAGCAGACACAGCGGCACCACGACAAAGGTCCACCAGGGAATGGCGACAAGATTGGCCAACGGCCCCACCAGCGATGCCTGCCCAAACAAACTGACCGTCAGCGGCAGCAAGCCGACGGTGGCGACGGTCTGCGCGGACAGGAAGCCGCGCAGAATGCTCCGGTCATCTGCGGGCAGGCACCACACCAGCCAGGCAACGCCGGCAAAACTGAGCCAGAAGCCTGCCACCAGCACGCTCAGCGGGTCCCATACCAGCACCGCGAACAAGGCCAGCGCGAGAATCTGCGCGGTTGTGGCGCGTCGCCGCGCGACCCGCGCCAGTGCGACGACGGCGATCATCAGCACGGTGCGGACCGTGGGCAGCGCCAGCCCTGCCAACGCCGCGTACGCAGCCGCGCCGAGTAGCGCGGCGATGGCCGCAGCGTGCACGCGCGGCATCACCAGACCCAAACCCGGCCGCCATCGCCACACGCCGGCCACCGCCAATGCAAAGAACGCGGCAACCAGGCCGACATGAAATCCGGAGATGGCGATCAAATGACTCAGCCCGGTCGCGCGCAGGGTCGCCCATGCCGCATCGTCCAGTCCGCGCGTGTCGCCCAATGCAAGTGCGCGCAGGTAAGGCGCGGAAGGACCGGAGACCTGTTCGGCAATCCGCAGCGACATCCGGTCGCGCCAGGCATCCACGCCGCGCGGAGCGGCAAGCTCGCGTGCAGCGCCGAGATCGCGCACATACCCGGTGGCCGCAATGCGCTGCGCCAACGCCTGACGCTCCGCATCGAACCCACCCGGATTACGCAGACCGCGCGGCGCTCGCAGCTTGAGCTGCAGTTGCCAGTCCGCCCCGGCACGCAAGGCAACACGCGGCCCGATCTGATCGGCGCCGAAGGGGTCGTACCACGCCAGTTGCAACAGCTTGCCGCGCAGGGCCGTCGGCTGCGTTTGATCATGATCGACGCGCAACTGAAAGCGCGTACGCCGTTGCTCGGCCACCGGCAGCCCGACAATGCGGCCACGCACGCGTATCTCGCGCGCTTCGTCACGCGGCAGAAATTGCGCCTGCAAGGTCTCGGCGACTTGCCAGCCAGTCAGCCCGAAGCCCGCCCCAGCCGTCGCAAGCACCAGCATCCACGCAGCTCGCCACGGACGCAGCCACCGGGCGAGCGCGATGCCCAGCGCCCCCGCCCACAGGCAGGCGGCGTAGAGCGCCTGCGGCAGTAGCGCCGGCGACCACGCACAAACGACCACGCCCAGCAGCAACGCGACTGCCACTGGCACTGCCGATGCAAGGCGCGGCAATGGCGCTGCGTGGCCTGACACATCCATGTTGCTGCTCAATCCTGATCCTCCTGATCCAGGAAGCAACGCTAAGTCAATCACTGCGTTGCCGACAGCGGTGGTTTGCGCGCAAGACAGTCAGAAGAGACCGGATCTGCTGTAGCACATTGCCGGCATGTCACTACTGGGTGCGCATGCCAAACGCCGAGGCGTGCGTGCGGCCAAAACCGTCGGTGATGAAACTCACGGTCTGATCGATTGACGTCCGCGCGTCCGTTCGGCCGAGGCGAACACGTAGAACCGTGTAGTTCAATGAGACAGGGCCGATGCGAAGCGCCTGAGGCTTTCAGCAGGTCACGCAGCCCGGCATTCGCCTCGATTTCATGATCAACGGGCTATGTTCGACGCTGTCTTTGAGGAGTTCCCCACATGCGTAAAGGCATTGCATTGATTGTCGGCGTGACCGGCATCTCCGGTTACAACCTGGCCAACGTGCTGGTAGCCGACGGTTGGACCGTTTACGGCCTGGCGCGCCGCCCGCTGCAGCACGATGGCGTCATTCCTGTCGCCGCCGATCTGCTGGACGCCGACAGCACCAACAACGCGCTGCGCGGTCTGCCGATCACCCACGTCTTTTTCTGTACCTGGACGCGTCGCGACACCGAACGCGAGAACGTCGAGGCCAATGGCGCGATGATGCGGCACCTGTGCGATGCCTTGAGCGACGCGCCGCTGCAGCACATGGCGCTGGTCACCGGCACCAAGCACTATCTGGGCGCGTTCGAAAACTACGGCAGCGGCAAGGCCGAAACGCCGTTCCGCGAGAGCGAGCCGCGCCAGCCGGGCGAAAATTTCTACTACACGCTCGAAGACCTGCTGTTCGCGCACGCGGAGCGGCATGGTTTCGGGTGGAGCGTACATCGCTCGCACACCATGATCGGCATGGCCAATGGCAGCAATGCGATGAACATGGGCGTGACGCTGGCGGTCTACGCCTCGCTGTGCAAGCACACCGGCCAGCCATTCGTGTTTCCGGGCTCGCAGGCGCAGTGGAACAGCCTCACAGATCTGACCGACGCCGGCCTGCTCGGCCGTCAGCTGGCCTGGGCAGGTCTCAGCCCGGCGGCGCGCAACCAGGCATTCAATACCGTCAATGGCGATGTATTCCGCTGGCGCTGGGTGTGGGGCGAGATCGCCGCGTTCTTCGACCTCGATGCAGTCCCCTGCCCCGATACGCCGCAGCCATTGGAAGCGCGCCTGACCGACACCGCACCGGCGCTGTGGGCCGAATTGGCAGCGCAGCACAATCTGGTGGAGTCGGACGTCAATCGTCTGGCCTCGTGGTGGCACACCGATGCCGACCTGGGCCGCGAGATCGAGTGCGTCAACGATATGACCAAGAGCCGCGAGTTGGGCTTCCTGGACTTCTACGACAGCCGCGCCTCCTTCTTTGAGCTGTTCACCCGGTTGCGGGCCCTGCGCATCATTCCCTGATCGATGCCAAGGCATCACTGCAGGTCGCAATGACCTGCAGTGATGTGGATAGAGGTGGAGTCCAGAGGTTCGGAGCAGCTAACACAACGACTGTGCTCACCACCAAACGGCCGCGCTGCGAATCTCGCACGCAGCGATATGCGGCCCGAAATATGTTTGCTTATTGCGCGACACGACCGGCAACCCGATCGCGTCGACCGCACTCACACTGCCGACGGTGCCAGCTCGCGCAGCTTGCCTTGATGCAGCTCCAGCACACGATCCAGGCGACGTGCCAGGCTGCGGTCGTGAGTGACCAACACCAGGCTGGTGCGCTGTGCGCGGTTGAGTTCCAGCATTAGCTCGAATACGGTGCCGGCGGTCTTGTCGTCGAGATTGCCGGTGGGCTCGTCGCCCAGCACGCATCCCGGCTTGTTCACCAGCGCACGCGCCACCGCACAGCGCTGACGCTCGCCGCCGGACAGCTCGCTGGGCTTGTGCTCGATGCGATGGCCGAGCCCGACCGATT
Organism: Xanthomonas sp. NCPPB 4467; assembly: GCF_041475665.2. NCBI lineage: Bacteria > Pseudomonadati > Pseudomonadota > Gammaproteobacteria > Lysobacterales > Lysobacteraceae > Xanthomonas > Xanthomonas sp. NCPPB 4467. The sequence continues at coordinate 2,771,293 of NZ_CM191260.1, forward strand.
CCAGCAACTGCAATGCCTGCCCGCGCGCCACCGCCACCTCCTTGCCCGACAGCAGCACCGGCATCATCACGTTTTCCAGCGCGGTGAATTCCGGCAGCAGATGATGGAACTGGTACACGAAGCCCAGCGCCTGGTTACGCAGCCTGCCGCGCTCGCCATCGGACAGCGCAGACATGCGCCTGCCAGCGACATACACCTCGCCCGACGTCGGAATATCCAGCCCGCCGAGCAGATGCAGCAACGTGCTCTTGCCCGCGCCGGACGCGCCGACGATCGCCACCGTCTCGCCGGTCGCCACCGACAGGTCCAGACCATCGAATACCGGCGTGCGCATCTTGCCTTCGGCGTAGGTCTTGGCCAGCGCCTCGGCGCGGATCACCACATCTGCTGGAGTTGACTTGTGCACGCGCGATTCCAGGATCTCATTCATAACGCAACGCCTCCGCCGGCTGGGTACGCGAGGCGCGCCACGCCGGGTACAAGGTCGCCAGGAAACTCATCACCAAGGCCACAAAGGTGATCACCACCACATCCTGGGTTTGCATGTCGGTGGGCAGGCCGGTGATGTAGTACACATCTTCGGGCAGCAGTTTGACGCTGAAGATCGCCTCGATCAGGCCGAGAATGCGCTCCAGATTGAGCGTCAGCACGATGCCGCCGATCACCCCCATGATCGTGCCCATAAAGCCGATCAACGAGCCCTGCACCATGAACACCTGCATCACTCCGCCAGGCGACAAGCCCAGCGTGCGCAGGATCGCGATGTCTGCCTGCTTGTCGGTCACCAGCATCACCTGCGACGACACCAGATTGAACGCCCCCATCGCCACGATCAGCGACAGCAGGATGCCCATTACGGTCTTTTCCATCTTCAACGAGTGATAGAGATTGGCGTTTTCCTGGGTCCAGTCGCTCACCCGGTACGGGCCGTGCAACTTCAGCGCCAGATCGCGCGCGACGTTCCAGGCCTGATCCATGTCGTGCAGGCGCAGCCGCACGCCGGTGACGCCATCCATGCGCAAGACCCGCCCCAGATCCTGCATGTTGACCACGGCCAGGCCGCGATCGATCTCGTTGTAGCCGGCTTCGAAAATGCCGCTGACGGTGAAGCGCTTGAGCCGCGGCATCGCGCCAAGCGGCGTGGCCTGCGTGTCGCTGAGCAAGACCACAATGCTGTCGCCCACATCCACGCCCAGCCAGAGCGCCAGCTCCTTGCCGATGACGATGTTGTAGGAACCCGGCGTCAGGCTATCGACCGAGCCCTGCTGCATCTTCTTGGCCAACACCGACACCTTGTTCTCTTCGGCCGGAACGATGCCACGCACGATGGCCGGCTGCTTGCGCGGGCCCTGCAGCAGCGATTCGGTTTCGATATACGGTGCGGCGCCGGCAACGCGCGGGTCGGCCATGGCGACCTCGACCGCATGCTGCCAGTCGCGCATCGGCGCACCTTCGGCGCTGACGGTGGCGTGCGCGGCCATCTGCAACAGGCGGTCGCGGATTTCCTTCTGAAAACCGCTCATCACCGCCAACGTGGTGATCAGCACGGTGACGCCCAGGGCGATGCCCAGGATCGATGCCATCGAGATAAACGAGATGAAGCCATTGCGCCGCTTGGCACGCAGGTAGCGCAAGCCGATGGCAACCGGGATAGGTTTGAACATGCGGTTCAACCAGAAAAGGGACGCTATGGTGACACTTGCGGACGCCCGGACGAAATCGCGTGTGCCTGGGCGGCCAGACGCAGTTCACGTCGTTGCGGCGCCGGCAAGGTATCCGGCCAGAAATGCAGGCGCTCGCGACGCGCATCCAGCCCCGTCCACGACACCACCGCAATCGGCCCGCGCCAGGCAACCTGCAGGTTCTGCACCTGGGTGCCGTCAATGCTGGCGGGGCTCTCGCTCCACGGCACCACCAACTGCCGCACTGGCGAGCGCAACAACAGCCAAAGCGACCTCGCAACCGATGCCGGTACGCCGATGAACAGCATTCCAGCCAGCCAGAGCGGCACACCGCTACGCCAGACGGCGCACAGTGCCAGCACCGCGAGCAGGCTCAGTGCGCAAACAAGCCCGCGCGAAGGCCGCCACTCAAGCCGGCAAGGCGCGGATATCGGCAATGAGTGCGGCGTTGGCGACATCCGGGCAAGCCTCGTAACCCATGAACCAGCGCCACAACTTATCGTCTTCGCAATCCAGCAGCTGTAGGAAAACCGCGCGCTCTGACTCGGAAGCCTGCGCCCAGCGCTGATCCAGATAGCGCCCGAACAGCTGATCCAGCTCGCGCATGCCACGCCGGCAACGCCAGCGCAGCTTTTTCAACAAGGTTTCTTCGTCCATCTCTCTCTCCACCCTGCCCTGCGGCGGGGGCGAAAACGACAGCGGCACCTGACCATCGGGCCGGTGCCGCTGCGAACCACATCCCGCCAATGCGAGACCTCGGTGCCTTGCGATCAGGCGCGACGCGCCATCATCAACTTCTTGATCTCGGCGATCGCCAACGCAGGATTGAGCCCCTTCGGGCAGGTCCGTGCGCAGTTCATGATGGTGTGGCAGCGATACAACTTGAACGGGTCTTCCAGATCGTCCAGACGCGCACCGGTGTCTTCATCGCGCGAGTCGATGATCCAGCGGTACGCCTGCAGCAGGATGGCCGGGCCCAGGTAACGTTCGCCATTCCACCAGTAGCTCGGGCAGCTGGTCGAACAGCACGCGCACAGGATGCACTCGTACAGGCCGTCCAGCTTCTTGCGGTCTTCCGGCGACTGCAGGCGTTCGCGATCCGGGGGCGGCGGGGTCTGAGTGCGGATCCACGGCTTGATCGACGCGTACTGCGCGTAGAAGTGGGTCAGGTCGGGTACCAAATCCTTGATCACATCCATGTGCGGCAGCGGGTAGATCGGCACTTCGGCCTTGCCGCAGTCGCCGATCGCCTTGGTGCAGGCCAGCGTATTGGTGCCGTCGATGTTCATCGCACACGAGCCGCAGATACCCTCGCGGCACGAACGACGGAACGCCAACGTCGGGTCGATCTCGTTCTTGATCTTGATCAGCGCGTCCAACACCATCGGGCCGCACTTGTCGAGATCGATCTCGTAGCTGTCGGTACGCGGGTTGGCGTCGCCATCCGGATCCCAGCGGTAGACCTTGAAGGTGCGCGTGTTCTTGGCGCCTTGCGCAGGGTAATGCTTACCCTTGCCGATCTTTGAATTCTTGGGGAGGGTGAACTCTGCCATAGCTGCTCTCGTTGGCTCAGGCGATGCGCGGTGCGAACGACAGCCGCACCGTGCGCATGAAGGTAAAGACGATGGATGCCGCCACCGAAGCGGCGGTGCAACGACCGGCGTATTGCCGGCGCTGCCCCTGCGCGATGAAACGCCCCGACCGCTGCAAGCGGTTGCCGCCACGCCAGGACGACCCGGCGACTGGCTTCAATGCAGCGAGGGAGCGTTGCATGCGCATCGATCAGTAGACGCGCGGCTTCGGCGGGACCACATCCACGTCCTGACTCAGCGTGTACATGTGCACCGGGCGATATTCGAACTCGCACTTGCCCTTGTCGTCGACGGTGACCAGCGTGTGCTTCTGCCAGTTGACGTCGTCGCGGTCCGGGAAGTCTTCGTGGGAGTGCGCGCCGCGGCTTTCCTTGCGCTGCTCGGCCGAATTGATCGTCGCCACTGCATTGAGCAGCAGGTTGTTCAATTCGTAGGTCTCGATCAGATCCGAGTTCCACACCAGCGAGCGGTCGGACACCTTCACGTCTTCGAAGGTGGCGAAAATCTCGGCCATCTTGTCCACGCCTTCTTTCAACGTCTTGCTGGTGCGGAACACCGCAGCGTCGGACTGCATGGTGCGCTGCATGTTGTCGCGGATCACCGAGGTCGGCGTGGAGCCGTTGGCATAGCGCAACTTATCCAGCAGGCCCAGCGCCTTGTCGCAGGCATCAGCCGGCAACGTCTTGTGCGGCTGGTTGGGCTTGACCGTCTCGGCGCAGCGGTTTGCCACCGCACGGCCGAACACCACCAGATCCAGCAGCGAGTTTGAACCCAGACGGTTGGCACCGTGCACCGACACGCAGGCGGCTTCGCCGATCGCGTACAGGCCGGGCACCACCGCATCCGGGTCGTCGCCCTGCTTGCGCACGACTTCGCCGTAGAAATTGGTCGGAATGCCGCCCATGTTGTAGTGCACAGTGGGCAGCACCGGAATCGGCTGCTTGGTCACGTCCACACCGGCAAAGATGTGGGCGCTCTCGGCGATGCCGGGGAGCTTTTCGTTGATGACTTCCGGGCCGAGGTGGGTCAGGTCGAGCAGGATGTGGTCCTTGTGCTCGCCGACGCCGCGGCCTTCGCGGATTTCCACGGTCATCGAGCGCGACACCACGTCGCGCGAAGCCAGATCCTTGTAATGCGGTGCATAGCGCTCCATGAAGCGCTCGCCGTTGCTGTTGCGCAGAATGCCGCCTTCGCCGCGCACGCCTTCGGTGATCAGACAGCCCGCACCGTAAATGCCGGTGGGATGGAACTGCACGAACTCCATGTCCTGCACCGGCAAACCGGCACGCATCACCAGGCCGCCGCCGTCACCGGTACAGGTGTGAGCGGAGGTGGCACTGAAGTAGGCACGGCCATAGCCGCCGGTGGCCAGCACCACGCCATGGGCGCGGAACAGATGCAACGAACCTTCGGCCATGTCGAGCGCCAGCACGCCGCGGCAGACACCCTCTTCGTCGAAGATCAGGTCGAGTGCGAAGTACTCGATCATGAAGCGCGCGTTATGGGCGAGCGACTGCTGATACAGGGTATGCAGCATGGCGTGGCCGGTACGGTCGGCTGCTGCGCAGGTACGCTGCGCCGACGGGCCTTCGCCGTATTTGGTGGTCATGCCACCGAACGGGCGCTGATAGATCTTGCCCTCTTCGGTACGCGAGAACGGCACGCCATAGTGTTCCAGCTCGATGATGGCCGGAATCGCTTCGCGGCACATGTACTCGATCGCATCCTGGTCGCCCAGCCAATCGGAGCCCTTGATGGTGTCGTAGAAGTGGTAGCGCCAATCGTCTTCGCCCATGTTGCCGAGCGCGGCGGAAATACCGCCCTGCGCCGCCACGGTGTGCGACCGGGTCGGGAAGACCTTGGTCAGGCAGACCGTCTGCAGGCCTTTCTGGGCCAGGCCGAACGTGGCACGCAGGCCGGCGCCGCCGGCACCCACCACGACCATGTCGTACTTGTGTTCAGTGATCTTGTAAGCGGACATCTAATCTGGATTCCTGTTCTGTGTGCCCGATGACTCAGGCACCGCCCAGCGCGATGCGCGCCACTGCGAAAATGCTGACGAGCGCGCCAAGCACGGCGATGAACTTCACCGTCGTCTGCAACGCCAGCGCTAGCAACGAATTGTGGATGTAGTCCTCGAGCACGACCTGCAGGCCAAGCTGCGCATGCCAGAACATCGCCACCAGAAAACCGACCAGCAGCACGGCATTCCACGGCTTGGAGACCGCAGTGACCGCAGTCATGTAGTCGGAACCGAGCAGGCTCAGCACGAACGCCACGAACCAGATCGCCAGAACGACCAGCGCTGTCGCGGTCAGGCGCTGCATCACGAAATGTTCGGTACCGGTCTTGGCCGCGCCCAGACCACGTACATTTTTCAACGGGGTGCGATAGCGGCTCATGCGGAAGCTCCGGTGAGGACATACGCCCAGATCGCAGCGGTCAGCACCAGGCTGGCGATCACCGATGTCCAGCTACTGCGGATAAAGGCAGGAATACTGAAGCCGCGGCCGAAGTCCTGGACGATGTGGCGGATGCCGTTGGACAAGTGATAGGTAAACGCCCATGACCAAGCGAACAGGAACAACTGGCCGTACCAGGCGCCCAGATGCTGGGTCAGGCAATTCCAGTGGTCCTCACCTAGCATCAGCAACAGCAGCGAGACGGCGATGACCAGCGCGCCTCCGGAAAGAATGACGCCGGTGGCTCGATGCAGGATCGAGGTCGCCATCTGGATCTGCCAGCGGTAGACCTGAAGATGTGGAGAAGTGGGACGTTCGCGGATCGCCATTCGCTGGGCTCGTTTACTCGGCTGGGCGGCACTAGGCCGCTGTGGCTAAAAGCTGCTCAAAAATCGATGCAGCGTCCATTTTTTTCCCAGTCGCCGTAGCGCGTTGGCTCGGGGCCGTCGCGTCCACCAATTTCCTTCGGCAGTGGCTTCTTCTCGGGAATCTGCTCCTGAGGGGAAGGCTGCGTCTCGGAATCCTGCGCTGGGGTGGGGGTTGGATGGCCTATCATAGTGGTCTCACAACTTTGCGATTTTAGTCCTGCCCTTCCATGGCTGACAACCTGAATCTTATTCCACAGGGTTTTGGCTCCCTGCACGATATGCAATACGTCCGACTCGTCGGTACGGATGCAGTGGCGTTTGCGCATGCCCAATTCGCCAATGACGTCCAGGCGCTGGCGATCGGGCAGTGGCAGTGGAATGCGTGGTTGACGGCGAAGGGGCGCGTACTCGCCATCTTCGCACTCCTGCGTGAGGACGACACCCACTTGCTGATGCTGTTGCCGGACGGCCACGCAAACGAGATCGCCGCAGAACTCTGCCGTTTCGTGTTCCGGCGCAAGCTGAAAATCAACGCGGTGGCGCTTCTTGCGTATGCCGGCTTTGAAGCGCCAGAACACGCGCAAGGCGCACGGGCCGACATCGGAACGCAGCGTATCGCGTTGGATATGGGCAGTACCGCCCTAGCGCGCACGCTGTTGCTGCTGACCGACAACACATTGACAGCGCCTATCGAATTGCCGGACATGGACGCGCAATGGCGCCGCGCAGATCTGCAACTGGGTCTGGTACGTCTGCCGGATGCGCAGCGCGAACAATGGACGCCGCAGCAACTGGCGCTGGACCGCTTGCAGGCTTTCAGCATCAAGAAGGGCTGCTACCCGGGTCAGGAGATCGTTGCGCGCACGCATTTTCTGGGCAAGGCGAAGCGGGCGTTGCAACTGTTGGAGACTGAAGCCGCTGCCCAGGCGGGCGATAGCGTCGAACTGGACGGCGCCGCCATCGGCACGGTGGTCAGCGTTGCCGGCGATCTGGCGCTAGCGGTGTTACCGCTGGAATTGACCGTGGACGCCAACACCACACTGCAAGCAGGCGGGCACGCCGCGCGCCCGCTTGCCATCGCTCCCGGGCTGGAGCGTTAAGCCGGCTCAAGCCGCTGCCCGGTTGCCGGGTCGAAGAAATGCAATGCATCGCTGCGCAATGCCAGGCGCAGCGGCTGCCCGACCGCCGGCAGCGCCTGCGGCGCCACGCGGATCACCAGCGGCTGCCCGCTGCGATCGAGGTTGAGGAAGATCTCGTTGCCGACCGGCTCGATGACCTCCACCTGCGCATCGAAGCCCAACTGCGCATCGCTGGACGGCTGCAGATGCTCGGGGCGCACGCCGACGATGACGTCCTGGCCGAACCAGCGGCGATCAACCTGCGCGTCGCCCAGCGGCACCCGCCAGCCGTCGGCCATCACCAGATGCAGGCCGTCCTGCTCGTCCAGCCGCCCCTGGAGCACATTCATCGCCGGGCTGCCGAGGAAACCGGCGACAAACAGATTGGTCGGACGGTCGTACAGCGCCATCGGGCTGTCGATCTGCTGGATCACGCCATCCTTGAGCACCACGATGCGCTGACCGAGTGTCATGGCTTCGACCTGATCGTGGGTGACATAGATCATGGTGGTGCCGAGCTTGCGATGCAGCTGCGCGATCTCGGTGCGCACGCTGTGGCGCAACTTGGCATCCAGATTGGACAGCGGTTCGTCCAGCAGAAAAACCGACGATTCGCGCACCATCGCCCGCCCGAGCGCCACACGCTGACGCTGCCCGCCGGACATCGCCTTGGGCAACTTGTCGAGCATCGGGGTCAGGCCCAGCAGCTCGGCGGCGTTATTGACGCGCTCGGCGATGACCTGCTTCGGGTGACCACGCAGCTTGAGCCCGAAGGCCAGATTTTCCGCCACGGTCATGTGCGGGTAGAGCGCATAGCTCTGAAAGACCATGGCGATGTCGCGATCCTTCGGCGCCACGTCGTTGACCACGCGTTCGCCGATCTTGAGCGTGCCCGCGCTGATGTCCTCGAGCCCGGCGATCATGCGCAACAGCGTCGACTTGCCGCAGCCGGACGGCCCGACCAGCACCATCAGCTCGCCATCGGCCACCTCGAAGCTTGCGCCCTGCACCGCCACCTGGCCGTTTTCATAGACCTTGCGGACACCTTCCAACTGCACTTTCGCCATCGTTCGGCCTCAACGTTTGTATGCGCCCTGCCCTCGGCCCTCCCGATGGCAATGACGACCGACCCGTCTGCGAGGAAATCCCCTGCAAACGAATGCATTGGTTTATTCTGACATGTAATCGTTTTCACATGGCAACATCGATCTCGGGAGGGACCATGCCGCTACCGACCCACGCCGCCGTTCCCGGCGACGTTACCTGCATTGCGCGGGCGGGCATTCCGCCAAGCATGTGCAGGTATGCCGCCCACGCGCTAACCGCTGACCGCCAGTTGCTGCAACAATCGGGGATTGGGCCTCAGCGTCCATCCCCCGCTGCGCGCACGCAAGTGTCGCTCAGGAACAGACGTACCGACCGCCGGCTGTCCGGCGCCTTTCCGCGAAGCCGCTGATAACGATGTCCCCAGAATCTGAAACTCGGTCCATGCACAACACCCTGATCCTGTTCGGCGCTACCGGCGATCTCGCCCAGCGCTATCTCTTTCCCTCCTTGCTGCGTCTGTTCGTCGACGGCCTGCTGCCGGAGGACTTCCGTATCCGTGCGTTGGCATTGTCGCCGCACGATACCGAGGCCTTCCGTGAAGTGCTGCGGCCACGCCTGACCGAAGCGCTGCCGATTGCCACCCCGGAGCAGATCCAGACGCTGCTGCAGCGGGTGGATTACCGCTCGGTGGACCTGCGCAATGCCGAATCGGTAGCCGATGCAGTCCGCGAGCTGGCCAGCCGCCAGATCGTGAGCTACTTGGCGATCCCGCCGGGGCTGTACATCAGCACCTGCCAGGGCCTGGCCCTGGGCGGCGCCTTGGCTGCGCCGCACCGGTTGATGCTGGAAAAGCCGATCGGCCACGACTCCGATAGCGCTCGCGAGATCCTGCAGTCGATCGGCGCGCTGATCGACGAAGACCGCGTGTTCCGCCTGGACCATTACCTGGGCAAGGCAGCGGTGCAGAACCTGATCGCACTGCGCTTCGGCAATACGCTGCTCGAAGCAGTCTGGAACCGGACCTACATCGAGTCGGTGCAGATCCTGGTCGCCGAAAGCGAGGGCGTGGACGGACGCGATGCGTATTACGCACGCTCCGGTGCGCTGCGCGACATGGTGCAGAGCCATATCCTGCAGTTGCTGTGTCTGGTGGCGATGGAGCCGCCGGCCTCGCTGGAAGCCGACCGCATCCGCGACGAGAAGGTCAAGGTGCTGCGTGCGCTGCGCCCGATGACCGCCGAACACTCCGCACACGACAGTGTGCGCGGCCGCTACACCGCCGGCACCATCAACGGCCAGCCGGCGCAGGCCTATCACCCGCCGGAAGGCAGCGACGTGGAAACCTTCGTCGCGGTGACCGCACATATCGACAACTGGCGCTGGGCCGGCGTGCCGTTCCATCTGTGCACCGGCAAGCGGCTGGCCGAGCGTTCCACCCGCATTGTGGTCACGCTCAAGCCGGTGACGCACTGGTTGTTCGAGCGCCCGGATCGCCAGAACGCGGTGCCCAACCGCCTGACCTTCCAGCTGCAGCCGCAGGAAAACATCGAGCTCGGCCTGATGAGCAGCCTGGCCGGCCCGGAATGGGGCGCGATCGAGCTGCAACCGCTGGAACTGGAATTGTCGGTGCCGACCGGCCTGCACCGTCGCATCGCTTACGAGCGGCTGTTCGTGGATGCCTTCAACGGCAACCCGGCACTGTTCGTGCGCGACGACGAGGTCAAGGCTGCCTGGTCGTGGATCGACAGCGTCAGCGATGCCTGGGCCGCGGCGCAATTGCCGCTGCAGCCCTACCCCGCCGGTAGCTGGGGCCCGGACACTGCCGCACCGTTCCTGCCTCCTGCCACCGACGCACAGGGAAACACCGCATGAGCGCTCCTTCCAAACCGGTGCTGGTTGCCGATATCGGCGGAACCAACGCGCGGTTCGCGCTGGCCGATGTCGATGCATCGGTCCCGTTGCTGGATGACACCTCGCGCGAGTTCGCGGTGGTGGAGTTCGCTTCGCTCGGTGAAGCCGCGCGGTATTACCTCGACCAGATCGGCGTACAGGCCACCCAGGGCGTGTTCGCCGTGGCCGGCCGCGTCGATGGCGACGAAGCGCGCATCACCAATCATCCGTGGGTGATCTCGCGGTCGCGCACCGCCGCCATGCTGGGCTTCAGCACCTTGCATCTGATCAACGACTTTGCCGCGCAGGCCATGGCAATCAGCCTGCTGCGTCCGCAGGATGTGGTGCAGGTGGGCGGTGCCAGCTGGCGGCCGGCGCCGATCGATCAACCGCGCAACTACGGCGTGATCGGTCCCGGCACCGGCCTGGGCGTGGGTGGGCTGATCATTCGCAACGGGCGCTGTTTTCCGCTGGAAACCGAAGGCGGCCACGTCAGCTTTCCGCCCGGCACGCCGGAAGAAATCCGTGTGCTGGAAATCCTCTCCGAGCAGTTCGGCCGGGTCTCCAACGAGCGGCTGATCTGCGGCCCCGGCCTGGTCAACATCCATCGCGCATTGAGCGAGATTGCCGGCATCGACCCGGGCCCGCTGGAACCCAAGGACATCACCGCACGTGCGGCGGCCGGCGACCCGCGCTCGGCGCGCACCATCGACCTGTTCTGCGCCATCTTCGGTGCGATCGCTGGCGACATGGTGCTGATGCAGGGTGCGTGGGATGGCGTGTTCCTCACCGGCGGGCTGGTGCCCAAGGTGCTGGAGTCGCTGCAGCACTCCGGCTTCCGCCAGCGCTTCGAACACAAGGGCCGGTTCTCCGCAATCATGTCGCGCGTGCCTTCGCTGGCAGTCATGCATCCGCATGCCGGCCTGTTGGGCGCCGCAGCGTATGCGGTGGATGCGCAGCGTCAGCATCCGGGGGAGCAGCGATGAACCTGCAGGACAACCCGCGCATCACCCTGGTGCGCTACGAAGATCCCGCCGAGTGGACCGAGGCGGTGGCCGGCGAAATGGCCGATCTGCTGGAACAGGAGATTTCGCGCCGCGGGCAGGCGCGCATGTTGCTCTCCGGCGGCACCACACCGGCGCCGGTTTACGAATCGCTGGCGCACCGTCCGCTGGACTGGTCGCGGGTGGAGGTGGGCCTGGTCGATGAGCGCTGGCTCTCGCCGCAGGATCAGGACAGCAACGCGTGGCTGGTCAATCACAGCTTCCTGACCCATGCGCCGGCTGCGACCTTCATCCCGTTGGTGCGTCCCGGCAAGCAATTGCCCGAGTGCGTGCACACCGCCAACCTGCAGGCCACCCATGCCGAACCGGCGTGTCTGGCGGTGCTGGGAATGGGCGGCGACGGACACACCGCCTCGTTGTTCCCCGGCTCGACCGATCTGCCCAAGGCGCTGGCCAGCCCGCAGCCGTATGCGTCGCTGGATGCGACCGGTTGCCCGGGCGCGAACCAGTGGCCGCTGCGGATCACGCTGACGCCGACCGGCCTTGCCGCGATTCCCACCCGCCTGCTGCTGCTGCGTGGCAAGCAGAAGCTCGATGTGCTGCAAGCCGCGCTCGCTGGCGAAGACATCAGCGAGTACCCGATTCGGGTCGCACTCCAGCAGCCCGGTCCGCGTTTGCGGGTGCATTGGTGCGGTTGAGTGCGAGCGGTTGCTGCGAGCGGATACGCTGTGATTGCTTCGCATGCGAGAGCTTTGCGACATCCGCTTAGATGCGAGTTCTTCGCGAGTGTCGATTCGATGCGAGTCCCTGGCAACAGCCGATCCAATGCGAGTCCCTCGCACCAGCCCGCACCTCCATATGCGGGTATTTAAACTAAAAAAACAGTGTGTTTTCTTTCTCCCCGTTTCTCATAGCCGGTAGCCAATGAGCCTGCATCCGAACATCCAAGCTGTCACCGACCGTATCCGTAAGCGCAGCGCGCCGTCGCGCGCGGCGTATCTGGCCGGTCTCGATGCCGCCCTGCGTGAGGGTCCGTTCCGTAGCCGTCTGAGCTGCGGCAATCTTGCGCACGGCTTTGCCGCCTCCGAGCCGACCGACAAATCACGCCTGCGCGGTGCGGCCACGCCTAACCTGGGCATCATCACCGCCTACAACGACATGCTGTCCGCGCACCAGCCATTCGAGCATTACCCGCAGCTGATTCGCGATGCCGCGCGTGCGCTCGGCGCCACCGCGCAGGTAGCCGGTGGCGTGCCGGCGATGTGCGACGGCGTGACTCAGGGCCGCGCCGGCATGGAGCTGTCGCTGTTTTCGCGCGACAACATCGCGCAAGCTGCGGCGATCGGCCTCAGCCACGACATGTTCGACAGCGTGGTGTACCTGGGGGTTTGCGACAAGATCGTGCCGGGTCTGTTGATCGGCGCGCTGGCCTTCGGCCATCTGCCTGCGCTATTCATGCCGGCCGGCCCGATGACGCCGGGCATCCCGAACAAGCAAAAAGCCGAAGTGCGCGAGCGCTATGCCGCCGGCGAAGCCACCCGCGCCGAATTGCTGGAAGCCGAGGCGTCGTCGTATCACTCGCCCGGCACCTGCACCTTTTACGGCACCGCCAATTCCAACCAGGTGTTGCTCGAAGCGATGGGTGTGCAATTGCCCGGCGCCTCGTTCGTCAACCCGGAATTGCCGCTGCGCGATGCACTGACCCGTGAGGGCACCGCACGCGCCTTGGCGATCTCCGCACTGGGCGATGACTTCCGCCCGTTCGGCCGTTTGATCGACGAACGCGCCATCGTCAATGCGGTGGTCACGCTGATGGCGACCGGCGGCTCGACCAACCACACCATCCACTGGATCGCCGTGGCGCGTGCTGCAGGCATCGTGCTGACCTGGGACGACATGGACCTGATTTCGCAGACCGTGCCGTTGCTGACCCGCATCTACCCCAATGGCGAAGCCGACGTGAACCGCTTCCAGGCCGCAGGCGGCACCGCGTTCGTCTTCCGCGAGCTGATGGACGCCGGCTACATGCACGACGATCTGCCCACCGTGGTCGAAGGCGGCATGCGTGCCTACGCCAACGAGCCGCGGTTGCAGGACGGCAAGGTCACCTATGTGCCCGGCACCGCGACCACCGCCGATGACAGCGTGGCACGCCCGGTCAGCGATGCATTCGAATCGCAAGGCGGGCTGCGCCTGTTGCGCGGCAACCTGGGCCGCTCGCTGATCAAGCTGTCGGCAGTCAAGCCGCAACACCGCAAGATCGAAGCGCCTGCGGTGGTGATCGACACGCCGCAGGTGCTCAACAAGCTGCATGCCGCCGGCGTGCTGCCGCACGATTTCGTGGTGGTGCTGCGGTATCAGGGCCCGCGTGCCAACGGCATGCCGGAACTGCATTCGATGGCCCCGTTGCTCGGCCTGCTGCAGAACCAGGGCCGGCGTGTGGCGCTGGTCACCGACGGCCGTTTGTCCGGTGCCTCGGGCAAGTTCCCCGCCGCGATCCACATGACGCCGGAAGCCGCGCGTGGCGGCCCGATCGGGCGCGTCCGCGAGGGCGACATGGTGCGCCTGGACGGCGAAGCCGGCACGCTGGAAGTGCTGGTCTCGGCCGAAGAATGGGCATCGCGCGAAGTGGCGCCCAATACCGCCGTGGCCGGCAACGACCTGGGCCGCAACCTGTTCGCGATCAACCGCCAGGTGGTCGGCCCCGCCGACCAGGGCGCGATCTCGATTTCCTGCGGCCCGACGCATCCGGACGGTGCACTGTGGAGCTACGACGCCGAGTACGAACTCGGCGCAGATGCTGCCGCAGCCGCCGCCCCGCACGAGTCCAAGGACGCCTGATCCCCTTCCCTCTCAGCGACTGCCCCGGCGGTCGCCGTCTAATGGAGTTGCAATGACGATTGCCCAGACCCAGAACACCGCCGAACAACTGCTGCGCGACGCCGGCATCCTGCCGGTGGTCACTGTCGATACGCTGGACCAGGCGCGCCGCGTGGCCGATGCGCTGCTCGAAGGCGGGTTGCCTGCGATCGAGCTCACTCTGCGCACACCGATCGCGATCGAAGCGCTGGCCATGCTCAAGCGCGAACTGCCCAACATCGTGATCGGCGCCGGCACCGTGCTGAGCGAACTGCAGTTTCGTCAGTCGGTGGATGCCGGCGCGGATTTCCTGGTGACGCCGGGCACGCCTGCCCCGCTCGCGCGCCTGCTGGCCGATGCGCCGATCCCGGCCGTTCCCGGCGCAGCCACCCCCACCGAATTGCTGACCCTGATGGGCCTGGGCTTTCGCGTGTGCAAGCTGTTCCCGGCCACTGCCGTCGGCGGCCTGCAAATGCTCAAGGGCCTCGCAGGCCCGCTGTCCGAGCTCAAGCTCTGTCCCACCGGCGGCATCAGCGAAGCGAACGCAGCAGAGTTTCTGTCGCAGCCGAACGTGCTGTGCATCGGCGGCTCGTGGATGGTGCCCAAGGACTGGCTGGCCCAGGGCCAATGGGACAAGGTCAAGGAAAGCTCGGCCAAGGCCGCAGCGATCGTTCGGCAGGTGCGTGCGGGTTGATGTCTGGGCGCCGCATGCAGAGAGTTGAAAAGCCGAGTTACCGAGGAGAGCCGCTTGGCTGTGGAACGCTGATCTGGTGAAGAAATGCGGTTGGCCGAAGAAAACTTTTTCAGCTGGCGCTTTCGTTTCGATTGAGGAAAGCCCAGTTTGCTGGTGCTTTGATCTTGGCTTAAGGAACGCATGGTTGGCTGGCGCCTTGATTCTGTGCGTGGGAGCGGTCCACGGGCGCCGGGGCAGGACACGCCGTGAACCCATCCATGTGGGCTCTTACACGACATCCCTGTCGTGTAAGGTCCTACCCCGGCGCCCGCGGACCGCTCTTCGAAATTGCGGCATTGGCGGAACGGAAAGCTCGGCTTTCTGCGAAACACATGCTCGTCCGCAGGCGTCATTAATTGCGTCGTGGCGTGAAGCAAGGACCTGCTCGCTCTATGAAAAAGCTGCGAGAAAAAGGCCTGTGTGCTCTTCAAATAACCACAAGTGCTCGGGAACTCAGAGCAGCTAACAAAATTACTGCGTGGCCGCCAGGCGGCCGTTCGCTAAGTTTTGTTAGCCGCTCTTAGTTTACGAGCAATAAATACAGAGTCCGAACAATGGCGACGCTGCCGTTGTAGTCGCTCAAAGTCATGACAACGACGTACCGAGGCGGCAGCGTGGCCGGGGATTGGCGGAGAGCGGCACATGGATGTGCCGCGGCGGCGAGTCAGACAGGATGTCTGACCGAGCCGAGGAGCCGATTCCCGGCCGCGCTGCTGCCCCTCACCGAAGCCAGTAACTGACAGCCGGGTGCTTGGCAGTGCCCGCAGAACCCGTACCCTCACCATACCCCCCGCTCCACGCCCTGGCCCGCGCTTGCGGCGCGGGCGCTCCAAGGCACGCGCGCCCATGGCGCGCAAGCTGTGCCTCCTCGCCCGAGGGGAGCGGGGCTTTGTGCGCCTTATGCCATTCAAGGCTCCAGCACACTGGTAGATGCCTTACGCCGTGAAAACTTCAGCGCCGTTGACTGCTCAAGACTCCAACGCAACGCTCACGGGCGGCGTCTTTGGCACACCACGCGCGCGGCGCACCAGTGCCGCAGCGCCGTTGCTCATGTCGTCGAGAATGGCGTAGATCGTCGGCAGGAACAGCAGGCTGACCACGGTGGAAAACGCCAGCCCGCCGGCGATGGCGCGAGCCATCGGGAAGTACGGCGGGCCGTCGCTGAACATCGTGGTGCTGGTCAGCGAGATCGGCACCATCGCCAGGATCGCGGTGCCCATCGTCATCATGATCGGCCGCAACCGCTCGCGTGAGCCCTCGACCAGCGCCTGCGTGCGTCCCATGCCGCGACGGCGCAAATTGTTGATGTGCTCGATCATCACGATGCCGTTGTTCACCACCACACCCATCAGCACCAGTATGCCGATGAAGGACATGATGCCGAACGAGGTGCCGGTGATCCAGAACAGCCAGAACACACCGAAGATCGAAAACAGCACCCCGCTCATGATCGCGGCCGGGAACAGCAGCGATTCGAACACCGCCGCCATCACCACGTAAATCATCACCAACGCGATCACCAGGTTGAACACCATCTGGCCCATCGCTTCGCCGTCGTTCTGATAGTTGCCGCCATCGAAGGTGTAGCTGTAACCGGCAGGAAAATTCATTGCCTTGAGCGGCTTTTCCATCGCCGCGCGTGCTTCCGGCACGGTGATTTTTTCGGCCAGATTGGCCTTGATGGTCAACGTGGTCTGGCGATTGGTGCGCCCAATCTGCGTGGCCGCCGGGCGGATCTGCACATCGACCAGACTCAGCAGCGGCACGCTGCGGCCATCCTTGGTGCGGACGCTGAAGCCGGCCAGATCTTCCGGCTTGCTTTGCTCGGCGCCGGCAAAACGCACCCACACCGGCACCTCATTGTCGCCACGACGGAACTCGCGCAGCGGCGTACCGCGCAGTGCCAGCCCCACGAAACTGGCCACCTGCTCCGCACTGAAACCGAACGCGGCAGCACGCTCGCGATCGACGCGGATCGCCAGCTCGCTGGTGCGATCGCCGGTATCCACATGCACGTCGCGCAACTCCTTGCGTTGCGCCAGCAGCGGGACCACCTCATCGGCCAGCGACTTGAGCGCCTCGGTGGAGTCGCCAACCAATTGCACCTGCACGCCCTGGTTGCCGCTATCACCATCGCCCTGATTGCCGATGCTGTAGTCAGCCCGCGCAGAACGCGGCAACGCCTTACGGATCTGCTCCAGCAATGGCGGCAGGTCTTTGACCTTGCTCGCATCGAAGGTCACCGTCGTGCTGCTGCCTTCCACCTCGCTGAACCACGAATAGACCTGGGTGATGTGGTACTTCTCGCGATTGGCTTCCAGGTAATTCTCGACTCGCCCGATCTCTTCGCCCAGCTGCTCATGCGTGTACGAGCCCTTCCACTGATATTGGATGAAGGCCTCGTTGCCGCCATCGCCGCCGAACATGTCGACCTTGGTCAGTTTCATCGGCACCAGGCTGATGGCGCTGACCAGGATAATCCCGGCCACGCTCCAGCCGCGGTGGGCCAGCGTCCATGCAAGCACCCGCGCATAGCGCTGTTGCAGCCTGGCGATTACGCCATGGTCGGAGGTCACCATCGGCGGCGTCTTCATGCGTGCCGACAGCATCGGGATCAGGCTGATCGCCACCAGCCACGACGCCAACAACGACACTGAAATGGTGATCGCGATCTGCGCCATGAAGATGGAGATGTTGTTGGTTTCGCCGAACAGATTCGGCACGAACACGATGCAATGGCACAAGGTACCTGCGCTCAGCGCAATCGCCACGCTGCGGGTACCCAGCAATGCCGCCAGTTGCGGCTGCCCGGGCATGCGCTCGCGCTCCTGGTAGATGCTTTCCACCACCACCACGGCGTTGTCCACCAGCATGCCCACCGCGAGCAGCAAACCCATCATCGTCAGGATGTTGAGCGTGACGCCGACGAAATACATGAAGCCCAACGTGATCGCAAAGCAGATCGGGATCGCCAGGGTCACCATCAAGGTCGATGGCCAATGCCGCAGAAAAAAGAACAGCACGGTGATCGACAACAACAGGCCCACCGCCCCGGCTTCGGCGAGTTCGGCCAGCGACGAGGTCACGGCCTTGCCCTGGTTGTCGATGACCTTGATCTGCACATCGCGCATCGCGGGCTCGGCGCGAATGTCTTCCACCTCTTTCAGCGCGGCCTTGGACACTTCCACCAGATTGGCGCTGCGCTCCTTGAAGACATCCAGACCGATCGCCGGGCGCCCATCCAGCCGCCGCCCGTAGTTCATGCGCGTGGGCTTGAGGCGTACCTCGGCGATATCGCCCAGACGCAAACCCTTGGCATTGAGGACCAGATCGCGCAGTTCCTGCAGGTCGCGCAACTCGCCGATCGGCTGCACCCGGATGCGCTGCCCGTTGTCGTCGATCTGCCCGGCAGAGACAGAGAAATTGAGCTTGCCCAGCCGCTCGCTTAGGTCGTTGAGGCTGAGGTCGTGCGCGGTGAGGCGATCCGGCGCGATGGCGATCTCCACCTCGTTGGGTGGGGCACCGGAAATTTCGACCTTCGCCACGCCGGGAATGCGTTCGATGCGCCGCTTGAACTCGCGGTCGAGCATGTCGTACGCGCCGGTCAGGTCGGTCTGGCTGGCCAGGCGCACCTTGAGCACCGGCTCGTCGCTGCTGGACCATTTGAAGATATGGAAGCGCTGTAGATCATCAGGAAAATCGTCGCGAATCGCATCCAGCCGCTCGCGCGCATCCGATGCGGCGATGGCGATATCGCGGTCCCAATCGGAGAACTCGATAAAGATGTTGGCGCCATCGGCAGTGGCGGTGGAGCGCATGCGCTTGATGCCGGTCATCGTGGCCAAGGCTTCTTCGGCCGGCCGCACCAGGTTGCGCTCCACCTCGTCAGGGGTGGAGCCGGTGTACGGCAATTGCACGAACAGGAACGGCGCCGAGATGTCCGGCAATGCCTCCAGCGGCAATCGGAATGCGGCAATCAGGCCCACCACCACCAACGACACGAAGCACATGATGGTGGTGACCGGGCGACGAATGCTGAAGGCCGCAACGCTCATAGCGCCTCCAGTCCGTCTGTGTTTTCACGCGTCTGCGCCTGCTGCCGCGCCATGCGCCGGCCGCGCTCCAGGTAGTACGCGTCCGCGCGGCGATCCAGCAAGTCGTACACCACCGGAATCACCAGCAGCGTCAGCAGCGTGGACACCAGCAGGCCGCCAATCACGGTGATCGCCATCGGTGCGCGCACTTCCGCGCCCTCGCCCATCGCCACCGCCAGCGGCAGGAAGCCGAACAAGGTGCACAGCGTGGTCATGACGATCGGCCGCAGACGCGAGCGTGCGCCTTCGATCAAGGCCTCACGCTTGGGCACGCCTTCTTCGCGCAACTGGTTGACCTTGTCGATCAGGATGATCGCGTTCTTGGTCACCAGGCCCACCAGCAGGATCAAGCCGATGAACACCACAACCGAGACCGGCTTGCCGGTCATCAGCAGCGCCAGCACCGCGCCCACCATCGCCAGCGGGATGGTGAACAGGATGACGAACGGGTGCAGCAGCGATTCGAACTGCGACGCCATCACCAGATAGACCAGAAAGATCGCCAGCCCGAACGCAAACAACAACGACTTGACCGACTGCGCCAGCTCCTCGCCCTGCCCGCCGATATGCATGCCGACGCCGGCAGCCAATGGGTCCTTGCGCACCAGCGTTTCCACTTCGCGCACCGCACCGCCCAGGTCGATGTCCTTCAGGCTGGCCGACACGATCGCCACGCGGGTCTGGTCGGCGCGATGGATCTCGCTCGGGCCGGTCGTCGCCAGCACCTCGGCCACGGCGGCCAGGCGCACGGGGCGACTGCTGCCCGGATTGACGATCAGCTGGCGAATCGCATCCACGCTGGCACGGTCGCTGTGCTGCGCACGTACCAGCACATCGATCTTGCGATCGCGGAAGCTATAGCGCGTGGCCACATCGCCACGCACCTTCTTGACGATGACATCGGCGATCTGCCGCGTGGTCAAGCCCAGTGCACCGGCGCGCTCTTGATCGAAGCGGATCTGGATCTCCGGAAATCCCTCTTCCACCGTCGATTTGACGTCGGCATAGTGCCCATTGGCGCGCAGCATTGCGGCCAGTTTTTGCCCGGCCCGCTCCAGCTCACCCAGATCCTGCCCGCGCAATTCCACTTCCAGCGGAGTGGAGAAACTAAACAGCGCCGGCCGCGCGAAATCCACCTGCGCACCAGGGTGCCCGACCATGCTGCTGCGCAGCCGCTGCGTCGCCGCCGCTTCCACTTCGGGGCTGCCGCCGCCAGCCATCACCACGGTAAGCTTGCCGATGTTCTCCCCGCTTTCGGTGGGGTTTACATCCAGCCGCGTGCCGCTGCCGCTCACGCCATACAACGATGCAATGCCGGGGTCTTTGTCGTGCGCGAGTTGCAGCTCGCGCACCAGCGCATCGGTCTGCGCAAGCGGCGTGCCGGACGGCAGTTTCACGGTCATCTCGAAGCGATCCTGCGCCAGCTGCGGGATCAGGTCCGCCCCCAGCATCGGCACCAACAACAGGGTGCCGACAAACGCGGCGGCGGCCAATCCCAGCACCAGACCGGGCCGACGCAACGCTGCCGGCAACATCGCCAGATAGCCGCGCTCGGCACGGCCGTACGGCGCCATCGCAATGTCGCTGGCCTTGCGCATCACCGGCGACACCACCCGTGCGATGCCGCGCCACAGTTTGACCACCACCCACGCGCCGCCGAAGAACGCGTAGCGCACGCTGGCCCCCGCCCCGCGACGGCCGGCAGCCACCGGCTTGAGCCAGCGCTGTTCGGGCGTCCAATCCGGGTGGTCCGGCTCATCCGGAAACGCCATCGGCGGCGCGCCCTTGAGCGAACTCAGCATCGGAATCAGCGTCATCGACACCACCAGCGAGATCGCAATGGCGATCGCCACCGTCAGCGCCTGATCGCGGAACAGCTGCCCGGCAATGCCTTCGACAAACACCAACGGCAGGAACACCGCGATGGTGGTTAACGTGGACGCCATCACCGCCATGCTCACTTCGCGGGTACCGGCAATCGCCGCATCCAGCACGCTTAACCCACGTTCGCGGGCCTTGGCGATGCTCTCCAGCACCACGATCGAATCGTCCACCACCAGGCCGGTGGCCAGCGCCAGCCCGCCCAGCGACATTACGTTGAGGCTCAAGCCAAGCTGGCCCATGAAAAAGAACGTGGTGATGATCGACACCGGCAACGACAGGCTGATCACGAACGTGCTCCAGCCGTCGCGCAAGAACAGGAAAATGATCAGGATCGCCAGCACACCGCCGATCACCGCATCTTTTTTGACATCGCTGATCGCGTGTTCGATGAAGTGCGACTGGTCTTCGATGGTGGTGATCTGCACATCGCCCGGCACGGTTGCCTTGAGCTGCTCCAGTCGCGCGCGCAGTGCGGCGGCCGTGGACACGGTGTTGGCATCGCCTTCCTTGTAGATCGCCAGCTCCACCGCTTCCTTGCCGCCCAGGCGGATGATCGCCTCGCGCTCCTTGTAGCCTTGGCGCACGTCGGCCACATCTTTCAGCCGCACCGGCATGCCGCCGGCGATGCTGCTGCTGGACGCCGACGAAGTGCTCTGCACTTCCGCCGCTGCCGCCAGCGCCGCCTGCGAGCCGGTGGACGCGGCAATCGCATACATCTGCTGCATCGCTGCATCGGCGGCGCTGCTACTGCTGCTCTGCGTGGTGACCAGCATGTTGCGGATCTCGTCCAGATCCACAAACTGGTTCACCGTGCGCACCAGATACCGCTGCGAGCCTTCTTCCAGCCGGCCGCCGGAGATGTTGACGTTCTCCTCCTTGAGCCGGGTGATCACGTTGTCGATGGGCAGATTGAGCTGCGCCAGTTTCTGCTGATCGATATCGACCTGGATCTCGTCTTCCAGCCCGCCGCCGACCTTGACCGCGGCCACACCGGCCACCGGTTCGAGCTTCTTTTTCAGATCTTCGTCGGCATACCGGCGAAGACCGGTGAGCTGACGAATCGCATCTGCGTCCGACGCCGGCGCCTGTTTGGGCGACAACGCCAGCCGCATGATCGGTTCGGTGGATGGATTGAAGCGCAGCAGCACCGGCGGCTTGGTTTCCAGCGGCAGCGACAGCGCTTCCATCTTGTCGCGCACTTCCAGGCCTGCCTGGTCCATGTTGGTGCCCCAGGCGAATTCCAGCACCACATCGCTCTGCCCGGTGCGCGAGATCGACTTGAGCTTGCGCAGATTTTTGACCACGCCGACGGCTTCTTCCACCGGTTCGGTCACCAGCGTCTCGATTTCCGCTGGCGCCGCGCCGGTGTATTCGGTCCGCACGGTGAGCGTGGGGTAGCTCAGGTCGGGCAGCAGATTGACCTTGAGGCTACGCAGCGCGATCACGCCGAACAACAGCATGGTCACGGTGATCATGGCGATGGTCACGCGCCGCCGTGTCGCAAAGACCACCAGCCCGCCGCCGCCAGGCGTTGGCATGTGTGGGTCGTGCAGGGAGCCGTGCGCGTTGCCGTGGTCGCTCATGCGTGCGTCTCATCGCGCGCAGCAGCCGGGGCAGCGGCAACCGGCTTGCGATCGGGCTGCCCAATCACCTGCACGGCAGTGCCATCGCGTAGCGCCACCTTGCCGGCGGTCACCACCTGATCGCCTTCCTTCAAGCCCTGCCGCACTTCAAGCCACGGGCCTTCGGCGTAACCAAGTTTCACCGGGACGCGGCTGGCCTTGCCATTGCGCACCACGAACACCGCAGGTTCACCATCATCGAGTAGCGCTAGGCGCGGAATCACCAATGCGTCTTTGCGTTGGTCGTAATCGATACGGATGCGCCCGAACATGCCCGGCTGCAGCGACTCGGCGTCTTTGCCGAAGGCGCACACCACACGGAACGTGCCGCTGCCCGAATCCACCACCGGCGCAATGCGATCCACCTTGCCCACGAACTGCTGGCCCGGCAGCGCATCGGCCAACAAGGTCACCGGCTGGCCCGACTTCAACGTCGCCAGTTCGCGCTCGGGCACATTGAGCGTGGCTTCCAGCTGCGAGTCGTCGACGATGCGAAAGATCGGCGTGTTGATCTGCACGAAGTTGCCGGTCTTGATCGAACGCGAGGCGATCACGCCGGAAATCGGCGCCTGCACGGTGGTGTAGGACAGCTCCAACGATGCCAGCCGATGCTGCGCGCGGCTGTTTTCCACATCGAACTTGAGCTGATCCACATCGGCTGCGCTCACCAGCTGCTGACCGACCAATTGCGTGGCGCGGCGGTAGCTGTTTTCCAGCTTGCGCAGTTGCGCTTCGCTCTGCGCAACGGCCAGATGCGCGCGATCCGGATCCAGTCGCACCAGCGCCTGGCCGGCCGACACCTTCTGGCCTTCTTCCACCATCACCGCCAGTGCCACGCCGGAGGTCTTGGCGACCACCTGCGCTTCCGCACGCGGCTCTAGCGCTGCGGTACCGGTATAGCTGGCGGCCACCGCGCGCCGCGCTGCCTTGGCGATTTCCACCGGCACTGCATCCACGGCCTTTTTTTCTTCTGCGGCCTTGGCCTCTCCATCGCTGGTCTTGCAGCCGCCCAGCAGAAGGCTGGTGGAGATCAGTACTGCGGCGCAGATTCCACTGCGGCCGGGCAAGAAGGAGCGTGGCGACATCGTCGTGTCCTAGTGGATGCGTGAACAGGTGTTGTAGGCAAGTAAACCACCTCGGCATGCATGTCGCCAATGCGCCAAAGGTCATGGTCTGTTCAACTTCGCGTATTCACCCCGTTTGCGCCACGCCAAATCGCAGGCATACTCGGTCCGGTTCCGTCACGCCCCCACGTGCGGACGCTCAATCAGTCTTCCGGATACGAAACCATGCGCCCGCAGCCGCTCGCCGCTTGTCTCGCTCTGGTCGTCTTCCTGCCGTTTGGGGGCGCATCAGCGACACCGTCAGTCACGCCAGCCGTACCGGCCACGCCGGCGCCTGCCGCCGCCGCATCGGCTGCCGCTGCGCCCATAGCGCCGACCGGTAATCCCTCCAATGGCCGCCTGCTGGCGTATACCTGCCAGGGCTGCCACGGCGTGACCGGCTACAAGAACGCCTACCCAAGTTACCGCGTGCCCAAGATCGGCGGCCAGTCCAGTCAGTATCTGACCCAGGCGCTGACCGAATACCGCCAGGGCAAGCGCAAACACCCGACCATGCAGGCGCAGGCGCAGAGTTTCTCCGAGCAGGACATCGCCGACATCTCCGCCTTCCTGTCCACCCTCAAGTAAGCGCCCACATGCCGAACGCCCTGCACGCTCCGCGTCTAGCCATCGTCCTGGTCGCTGCCCTCACGATGGCGGCCTGCTCTCAATCCCAGGTCGAATCCACCGATCACTCCGCCGGCGATGCCGGCCATGCCAGCGGCGAGCACGGCTCTGGCTCCTCTGCCGGCTTGCCCACCGGTCGCGCCGAGGCTGGCGACAAACTCGCGCATACCAAAGGCAAGGCCACCGGCCAGAGCTGCGTGGATTGCCATGGTGCCGATGGCAATGCGCCGATCGACCCCAGCTATCCCAAGCTAGGCGGCCAGTACGGCGACTATCTTGCGCATGCGCTGCAGGCGTATCGCAGTGGCGACCGCCAGCACCCGTTGATGACGGCGCAGGCCACTGCATTGAGCGATCAGGACATCGCCGACCTAGCCGCCTATTTCGGCGCCCGGCCGACGCAGCTGCGCGATCTGCACGGCGTCAAGTGAGTGTCAGGCAGCGTTGCCGAGCGCACGCGCTGTCTCAATCGGAATGAAAAAGCGCTTGCGCGAACATTAACCGGTCGCTATTATTTCGTTCTCAGTTTCGTGGGGCCATAGCTCAGCTGGGAGAGCGCCTGCATGGCATGCAGGAGGTCGGCGGTTCGATCCCGCCTGGCTCCACCATCTCAGACATTAGGCCGTCTGAAATGACGACTCAGGTTTTGATCTGCGTCCCCATCGTCTAGAGGCCTAGGACACCACCCTTTCACGGTGGACACCGGGGTTCGAATCCCCGTGGGGACGCCAATCATCCAAAAGCCCTGGCTCTGCCGGGGCTTTTTTTTTGCGTGTTTTTTTGCAGTGATGAGCGCTTGCGCTATGTCTCGGTAGCAGCCTCGCTGCCGCCATGGACGTGTCAAAAATTCGAGTGCCGTCGCGTTGCGCACGGCCTCGAATGTGTATCGACACTGTCGGCGACGTACAGAGCGAGGGCTCACTGGAACCGGCCTGCGCGAGCGTGGCGCAGATCTCATGCGCAAGCAGTGGCATCGATCACTCGCCCGTCTCGTCAGCGGCGACCCAAGCTCGGCATCGAGTGCCACATGCGGTCGCGCAACGAACGCCGCGCACAGCATGGACGTGGAGCATTGGTCGCTAACGTCGACTGCACCGTCGGTTGCGAATGCAGGCGCTTGATGCTGCTGATCACGATGTTGATGATTGAAGGCTGCGCTTCGATGCTGCCGCCCATGCACTGACACGAGACGACGTCCGCAGCACTTGCCTACTACGAAACGACGACGACGACGAATCATTCAGGCCATCGGATTGATCGCAAGGTCCCTCGCAAGAAGAGACATATTGATTGGCTGCATGCGCAGCTTCGTGCTGATCACGCAATCCAGATCGACGCGCCGAAGCACCGGAGATCTTTTTTGCACAGACCGCTTCCCAAAGCCGTCTTCAGTCGCTATGATTGCCGGCTCGCAGCAACGCGGGGCCATAGCTCAGCTGGGAGAGCGCCTGCATGGCATGCAGGAGGTCGGCGGTTCGATCCCGCCTGGCTCCACCACTTCAGACATTAGGCCGTCTGGATTGGACAACGAGGTTTTGATACGCGTCCCCATCGTCTAGAGGCCTAGGACACCACCCTTTCACGGTGGACACCGGGGTTCGAATCCCCGTGGGGACGCCAATCATCCAAAAGCCCCGGCTCTGCCGGGGCTTTTTTTATGCATGTTTGCAGTGCTCAGCAGTGGCGCCGAGTACCGCTTGGTTGGAGTGAAGTATTCGATCTCTGCAAGCGTTGGATTACCACGCAAATGCAACCCGCGTGTGGCGCGCCCGGCCATCAGGTTGCGATCTCGATCGAGCACAGGCACACACGCATCGCCACACAACACTTGCATGACAAGGTCAGGCTTGGCCCTCGTCCAGCGCCTTGCGACCCTCGTGGGTCAGATCGATGTCGCCGTCTTCGGCTTGCGTGGCATAGCCTGCACGCACCGCCCAATTTCCTTCTTCATCGGACACCGGCTTGGTGTCGTGGATATCGCGAAGAATGCGCAATTGCTGCGAAGCATCGAAATCCATGGTGGCTACCTACTTGAAGGGGAGCTCCACGGTACCGACCGGGCGTGATGGTTGCGTGCCTGCAACGCCACCGGAGACCACAGTTGCGTAAGGAACAAACGCATCTTTTAGCCGCGCATGACCACGGCGATGAGGCAATGCGCCGAAACCGACGACATGCAACGCGATGACCTGCGAACAAGCGCATGCCTGCTGCGCGCAGACGGCTAGCGATCGCATGCGCATCGGACTTCGCGCTGGCGTCAATCCCTAGCCTTGCCGTGGCACCACAGCACACAGCAAAAAGCCCCTCCGGATTGCGCCGGAAGGGCTTTCGCTGTTACCGCAACATCTTGGTGCCGAAGGTGGGACTCGAACCCACACGCTTTTAAGGGCGGCGGATTTTGAGTCCGCTGCGTCTACCGATTCCGCCACTTCGGCGTGGCCGCGCAGTATAGCGGCTTGCGAATGAAACGAACAGTGTCAGGACGCTCCTGACGAATTCAGGTGCAAGCGGCGTCGGCAGCGCCTTGGCCGACCAGCCTGGATATACTGGCCGACCTGGTGAAGGAGTAAGCAATGTCGGTGTTGCGTGGAGTTCGGGTACTCGTGGTCGAAAACGATGACATGAATGCCATGCTGCTCGAGTTGCAGCTTGTCCATGCCGGTGCGGCCGTCGTCGGCCCTGTCGGCGAGGTGCAGGATGCGCTGCAGTTGATCCGGGCCGACGCGCCGGATATTGCCGTGCTGGACTATCGCCTGGGCAATGGCCAGACCAGCGAGCCGGTTGCTCGCCTGCTGTCGGAACTCGGAATTCCCTTTGTGCTGGCGACCGGCGTTGCCAGCGGCAGCATTCCCACCGGCTTCGAACGCGGGGTCATTCTGACCAAGCCCTATCTGTCCGAAGAACTTGTCGGCGCCCTCTCGCGTGCGCGGCAGCTGAGCAGCGCCAGTAGCTGACCGTACCGCGCTGCCTCGTCGCCACCTGACCGGGTGTCGGCTGCGGTTGCCACCGGAGCGGTTGTCACTAGAATCACCCATCGAAGATTTGCAGGTGGTTGCTGGATGGAGAATGCCGCCTCGCCGTTTGCCGGCCTGTTACCGGAGACGAGCGAAACTGCAGCATTGGTCGTGGCGTCCGCATGCGCCGACGACCCGCTGCTCTGCAGCAGTCAGGCACTGCGCACCGCGCTGTCGGTGTGTCTGCACGCACAGCACCCGATGCTGTTGGTCTGGAGTGAGCACGCACGCTGCATCTACAACGACGCCTGCATCGCGTCGTTCGGCCAACGGCACCCTGCTGCATTCGGCCAGCCGCTTGCGGAACTCAACGCGATCCCCGGGGCTGGCGACCTGCCCGGCGGCGCAGGCGCTGCATTGGATCTGTCGACATGGTCGTGCAGTCCTATCCTGGATGCCGGCAAGCAGGTAGGCGCGCTGTATGTGGCCACTGCGCCTGCACGCACTGCGCGCGAACGGCGTAGCGACGCGGTGTCGCTTGCAGCGCCGCCCGTGCTCGACCAAGCGCCGGCGTTCATGGCAGTGCTGCGTGGGCCTGACTACGTCATCGAAAGCGTCAACCAACGCTTCCACGATCTTGTCGGCGAGCGTCCATTGCTGGGCCGCCCCTTGCTGGAGGCGATGCCGGAGATCGCCGATCAAGGCTATCTCGGCCTGCTCGACGAGGTCCGTCGTAGCGGCCAGCCTTTCATCGGCGAATCGATGACGGCCTATCTGCAGCGCACACCCGGCAGCACGCTCGACGAAACGTTCGTCGACTTTCTGTACCAGCCGATGCGCGACAGCGATGGTCGCGTCGATGCGATTCTGGTGCACGGGTTCGATGTGACTGCGCAGCGACGCATCGAGAGTCGCGACAGTTTTCTGCTGATGCTCGAAGACGCCTTGCAGCATGTCTCGGACCCGCGGCACGTCATCGACACCAGCGTGCGCCTGCTTGGCGAACATCTGCAGGCCAATCGCTGTGCGTTCGGACTGGCGGCCGAAGATGGCAGCACCATGCATGTAATCAGCGACCATGTGCAGGACATGCCGAGCCTGCAAGGCGACTTCCCGATGGAAGTGGCCCAAGGCCTGCGCGATGCGCTGCTGGCGAACCGGCCGTGGTTCACCACCGATGCGATGGCGCCGGGTGCGCCGGACTATGTGGCCGAGCAGTATCGCCACTCCGGCTTGCGCGCGTCGTTGGCAATCCCGCTGCATAAACATGGCCGGCTGGTCGCGGCAATCGGCGTGCATCAACGCGCACCGCGACGCTGGTTGTCGACCGAGATCGAGCTGGTGCGGCTGGTGGCGGCGCGCTGTTGGGAGTCGATGCAGCGGGCCAAGGCGCAGCAGCAACTGGCCGCCAGCGAAGCGCGTCTGCGCCGGCTTGCCGACACCTTGCCGCAGATCATCTTCATCGCCGGGCCGGATGGGCAGCCGCACTACTTCAATCAACGCTGGTACGAATACACCGGGCTGGATCCGAGCGACAACGAGAGCGCCGCGTGGCATCGGGCCCACACCACCGACGGACTGCAGCTGTCGGTGCAGGCATGGCAGGACGCATTGTTCGACGCGCGCCCCTACGAGATCGAGTGCGAATTGCTGCGCCACGATGGCCAGGTGCGTTGGCATCTGGTGCGCGCCCTGCCCGTCCGTGGCGACGATGGCGGCATCAGCGAATGGATCGGCACCTACACCGACATTCACGATCGCCGGACCTTCGAGCAGCAACTGCGCGAGAGCGAAATCCGCTTCCGTGCGCTGTGCGAGATGGTGCCTGCCATGATCTGGATGTCAGACGCGCAAGGCGATTGCGTTTACTGGAACCCGCGCTGGTACCACTTCACCGGACAAGCCGAAGATCAGGCGCTGGATCAGGGCTGGTGGGATGTGATGCATCCGGACGATGCCGGACGCGTGCGGTTGGCGTTCGAACAGGCACTGGAACGGCACGGCGAATTTTTGGCCGAATACCGGGTGCGCCGCCACGACGGCCAGTACCGCTGGTGCATCGATACTGCCTCGCCGCATTTCGCCAGCGATGGGCGTTTTCTCGGGCATATCGGCTCGCTCACCGATATCTCCGAACGCAAGCACATCGAAGATGCCACCGCGTCCGACCGCGCAATCCTGAGCCTGATCACCACCGGCGCACCGTTGCCGGTGGTGCTGGATGCGATTGCCTTGAGCGTGGAGGCGCGCGGTGAGATTGGGCTGTATTGCTCGGTGATGGTGCTGGACGAGGTGCGGCATACCTTGAGCTTCGGCTCGGCGCCGCACTTTCCGCTTGCGTATCACGGCAACTTCGAGCCGGTGCCGATCGGTCCGGATGGGCCGCCTTGTTCGCGTGCCGCACATCTTGGCCGGCAGGTCATCTGTGCCGATCTCCAGGCCGATCCAAGCTTCGGCCCTCACCATGCGGTCTCGGCGATGCTGGGCATCGTGGCGTGCTGCGTCACGCCGATCTTGTCCAGCGATGGTCAGGTGTTGGGCACGCTCAACATCTACTACGACCGTCCGTATCTGCCCTCGCTGCGCGAACAGGCAATGGCGCGCTCCGCATCGCACCTGGCCGGCATCGTGATCGAGCGCACGCGCGTGGATGCCAAGCTCAAGCTGTCGCTGCAGGCGGAAACCACTGCACGCGGTCAGGCCGAACATGCCAGCCGGGTCAAAGACGAATTCCTGGCCACGCTCAGCCACGAATTGCGCACACCGCTCAACGCGATCCTGGGGTGGTCGCGACTGATGCAGTCGCAGAGCTTCGCGCCGGAGAACCTCACAAAAGGTCTGGTCATCATCGAGCGTAGCGCGCGCGCGCAGACGCAGATTATCGAAGACCTGCTGGATATGAGCGCGATCCTGTCCGGCAAGATCCGTTTGCAGTCCGAGCATTTCGACATTGCCGGGTTGGCGCACAGCACAGTAGAACTGATGCAGCCGGCCGCGCTGGCGCGCGACATTGCACTGGAACTGGATGCACCGGCTGGGAGCGAGCTGTGGTTCTTTGGCGATGCCGGGCGCTTGCAGCAGGTGCTCACCAATCTGCTCAGCAACGCGCTCAAGTTCACCGCACCCGGTGGCACCGTACGCGTGGGCCTGGATGCGGAGGACGGGCGCCTGCGGCTATGCGTGCAGGACAGCGGGATCGGCATCGCGCCGGAATTTCTGCCACACGTGTTCGATCGGTTTCGGCAGGCAGATGCCGGCACCACGCGTCGGGTTGGCGGACTGGGGCTGGGGTTGTCGATCTCGCGTCAGTTGGTGGACCTGCATGGCGGCAGCCTCGGGGCCTCCAGCGCTGGCGAAGGCAAGGGCGCGATGTTCACCATCGTGCTGCCGTTCCAGCATGGGGTCAGTGGCCTGCGCCCGCCTTCGGTGGAGTCGAGCCAGCATGGGCCACTTCCGGCTGATTGCCATGGGCGGCTGGACGGCGTGCGGGTGCTGCTGGTCGACGACGATCAGGATTCGCGCGAGGCGGTGCTGCAGTTTCTGCTATTTGCCGGCGCACAGGTGCAGGCGGCCGGCTCGGTG
The DNA here is from genome assembly GCF_041475665.2 of Xanthomonas sp. NCPPB 4467. Classification (NCBI taxonomy): domain Bacteria; kingdom Pseudomonadati; phylum Pseudomonadota; class Gammaproteobacteria; order Lysobacterales; family Lysobacteraceae; genus Xanthomonas; species Xanthomonas sp. NCPPB 4467. The sequence goes on from NZ_CM191260.1 coordinate 2,801,917, forward strand.
GATGCCGCCGAGCAATATCTGGCCGCTGCGGCATTCGATGTATTGGTCAGCGATATCGCGATGCCGCTGCGCGATGGTTACGACCTGATCCGCACCGTGCGTGCCGGTCGCGCCGATCTGCCACGGCATATTCCGGCAATCGCGCTGACTGCTTATGTGCGCGAAGAAGACCGCGACCGTGCGGTGGCGGCCGGTTTCGATGCGCATATGGGCAAGCCGGTGGAGCCCCCCGGACTGGTCGACCTGATCGAAGGCTTGGTGGTGCCGACGCGCGCAGTGCCGGGAAGGGCGTGAGATCGCCCGACGGCGGCTGATAAAAAGAATGCAGGCAGGGAGCAGGAAAAATGCCAATGCCCTGATCGCGAATGCAGAATTTCTTGCAGGAGCGCACCGTCTGATCGCCCGGCGCGCTTCAATTGCCGCCCGACTGCATTCCCGGCTGCATCTGCACAACGGGATTGGAGTCGTCGCGTCGCTTGTTGGATGCAGTCAAAAGCTCAGGTCGTCGAGGGCGTAGTGCCCTCGCCGATTGCGGGACACGTCGTGAATCCATTCGTGGCGGCATTCATGCCGACACAGGGTCCCGCAATCGGCGAGGACACCGCACCAGATTGGAACGTTGTTGAAAACATGCACACCGACCATTTCGACTGGTCCTTGCCCGCCCACCGTCGCGGGACCTTATGCGGCATGGATGCCGTAGAAGAGCCAACAAGGACGTCCTTGCGGCGTGTCCCGCGATGGTGGGCGGGCAAAGGCCCTGCTGTAACGTTGCAAAGCAGTCGCTCTACGACTGATCTGCAACGTTGCTGCCCAATCACTCGAAGGCAGTCGCTGCCCCAGGCAGCATGACTTAGCTGCGTTTGGCGCGGGCGAATGCGGCAGCCAGTGCGTTATCGGCCGGTGGCGCAGTGGTCCGCGGCTTGCTGTTGCCGGGTGCCGGCCCACGTCCACCGCCGTCGCGACGGCCCTGCCCCGGCCCGCCATTGCCGCGTGCATCGCGCGACTGCGCCGTGCCATCCGCCGCCGGCGGCGTGTCGGACAGGCGGCAGGTCAGTGCGATGCGCTTACGCGGCACATCCACTTCCAGCACCTTGACCTTGACGATATCGCCGGCCTTGACCACATCGCGCGGATCCTTGACGAAGGTGTCCGACAGCGCCGAGATATGCACCAGTCCATCCTGGTGCACGCCGATATCGACGAAGGCGCCGAACGCGGCCACGTTGCTGACCACGCCTTCCAGCACCATGCCCGGCTTGAGGTGCTTGATGTCTTCAATGCCCTCGGCGAATTGCGCAGCCTTGAACTCCGGACGCGGGTCGCGGCCGGGTTTTTCCATCTCTTTCAGGATGTCGCGCACGGTCGGCACACCGAACTGCGCATCGGTGAACAGCTCCGGCTTCAAGCCGCGCAGGAAACTGCCATCGCCCAGCAACGCCTTGATCGGCTTGCCGGTGTTGGCGACGATGCGCTCGACCACCGGATAGGCTTCCGGATGCACGGCGGACACATCCAGCGGCTCGTCGCCATCGGCAATGCGCAAAAAACCGGCGCATTGTTCGAAGGTCTTGTCGCCCAGACGCGGCACCTTGAGCAGATCCTTGCGACGCTTGAACGGGCCGTTGTCGTCGCGGTGGCGCACGATGTTCTCGGCCACCGTGCTGGACAGGCCGGAGACACGCGACAGTAACGCTGCCGAGGCGGTGTTGACGTAGACGCCCACGGCGTTGACGCAGTCTTCCACGCGCGCCTCCAGTGCCTTGGCCAGGCGATACTGATCCACGTCGTGCTGATACTGGCCCACGCCAATTGCCTTGGGCTCGATCTTGACCAGCTCGGCCAGCGGGTCCTGCAGCCGCCGTGCGATCGACACCGCGCCGCGCAGCGAGACATCCAGCTCCGGGAATTCCTTGGCGGCAAACTCGGACGCCGAATACACCGACGCCCCCGCTTCGCTGACCACGACTTTCTGCAACTTGGTCGCGCCGCACAACGCGATCGCCTCACCGGCCAGCTTGTCGGTTTCGCGGCTGGCGGTGCCGTTGCCGATCGCGATCAGCTCCACGTTGTACTGCATGCACAGCTTCTTGATCGTCTGCAGCGACTGGTCCCATTGCCGTTTGGGCTCGTGCGGGTAGATCGTCTCGGTCGCCACCAGCTTGCCGGTGGCATCGACCACGGCGATCTTGCAACCGGTGCGGATGCCCGGGTCCAGCCCCAGCACCACGCGCGGGCCCGCTGGCGCGGCGAGCATCAGGTCCTTGAGGTTGTCGCCGAACACGGCGATCGCTTCGGCCTCGGCCTTCTCGCGGGCCTGGTTGAACAGGTCCAGCAGCAGGTGCATGTGCAGCTTGGCGCGCCAGGTCAGCCGGCAGGCGTCCAGCAACCAGCGGTCGGCCGGGCGGCCCTGGTTGGAAATGCCGGCACTGCGCGCCACCCGGCCTTCGGCGTACTGATGTCCGGCTTCGGCATCGGTGCCCGGGTCCAGGTCCAGATACAGAAATTCCTCGCGGCGCGCGCGGAACAGCGCCAGCAAGCGGTGCGACGGAATTTTCGCCAGCGCTTCGGCATGGTCGAAGTAATCGCGGTACTTGGCACCGGCCTCTTCCTTGCCCTCGGCGACGCGTGCGCGGATCACCCCGTTGTCGTTGAGCCAGCTGCGCAGTTCGCCGACTAGCGCGGCATCTTCGCCCCAGCGCTCCATCAGGATCGCGCGGGCGCCTTCCAGCGCGGCCTTGATATCGGCAACGCCCTTGTCGGCGTCGATGAAGGCGGCGGCGGCCACCTCCGGCGCCTGCGTCGGGTCGGCCAGCAAGCCATCGGCCAACGGCTCCAGCCCGGCTTCGCGCGCGATCTGCGCACGCGTGCGGCGCTTGGGCTTGTAAGGCAGATATAGATCTTCCAGCCGCGACTTGGTGTCGGCAGCGGCGATCTCGTTGCGCAGTTCGTCGTTGAGTTTGCCCTGCTCGCCAATGCTGGACAGGATCGCCGCGCGGCGGTCTTCCAGCTCGCGCAGATAGGTCAGACGCGTTTCGAGGTTACGCAGCTGGGTATCGTCCAGGCCGCCGGTGACTTCTTTTCGGTAGCGGGCGATGAACGGCACGCTGGCGCCTTCGTCGAGAAGCGCGATGGCGGCGCGCACCTGGGCGGGTTGGGCACCGATCTCGTCGGCGATGGTGCGAGCGATCTGCTGGGCAAGCTGGCTATCGTGCATGGCGGCGCGGCATAAACCGCTTCACTGAAAAAAGCATTTTCGCAGTGTGGGCCCGCCACGGAAACCCGTTGACAGCGCCGCAGTAAACCTATGCCGCCGCGCTCAACTGGCGCGGTGCGCGTAATGGGTGGCGGCGCGCTCGACCAGAATGCTTTCGTGCATGGATTCCAGGGCCATGACACGGATCTTGCCGACGTTCTTCAGCGGCACCATGCGTTCCACATAGATCTCAGGGCCGGCGTCAGTCATTGCCCGCGACTTGCTGAACCCGTAAGGCACAACGCCCTTGTCGCCATCTTTGCTGCCACCGACGTACAGGACAATCGACATACCACACCCTCTTGCTTGTTGCAGTTGCTGCATTGGGGGGGAGCGAGCATAACGAGCGCGCCGTGAGGAGCTTTCCACGCACGTTAACGCCGGCTGTTTGCGGTTTGGTGACGGCCTCATGGCCGGGCGCGCCTCACGACCACTTCACCCCGCTTGGCCGTCCAATCCTGGTTCACCCGTTCTCACGACATCGCATGGACCTCAAAAGTGGCTACCCGTTCTGGTCGATCCGTAATGGATTGATGCGCGCCTATCCACGCCTGGAGCAAGACACCCAGGCCGAGGTCGTCATCGTGGGCGGCGGCGTGACCGCCGCGCTGATCGCGCACGACCTGCTGCGCAACGGGCATGAAGTGGTGGTGGTCGAACAGCGCGAGATCGGCTGGGGCAGTACCTCCGCCAGCACTGCGCTGTTGCAATACGAAATCGACACGCCAATGGTCGATCTGGCCAAACAACACGGCATGCCGGCTGCCGCGCTCGCTTACGGCGCCTGTGCGCAGGCCATCGTCGATCTGCAGGACCTGTGCGACAGCGTGGGTGGCTGCGACTTCACCCGCCAGGACAGCCTCTACTACGCCAGCCGTGCGCGCGATCTGAAAGACCTGCGGCGCGAGCTCGAGGCACGCCAGACCCATCGGCTGCCGGTGGAATGGGTCGAGCGCGAGGTGTTGTGGCACGACTACGGCGTGCGCTCCGACGGCGCCATCCTTAGCCGCCTGGCCGCCAGCGTCGACCCGTATCGGCTGTGCTATCGCCTATTTGCCGAAAGCGAGCAGTACGGCGGACGCATCTTCGATCGCACCACGATCGCTAGCATTGTCCCGCACGATCAGCACGTGGAATTACGTACTCAAGAAGGCGTCGTCGTACGCGCCAAGCACGTGATCATGGCCGCAGGCTACGGCAACCAGCAGTGGCTGTCGCAGCGCGTGGCACGTAATCGCAGCAGCTATGCCTTCGTCACCGACCCGCTGCACGACAACGAGATCGGCGCGCTCAAACACACCATGATGTGGGAGACCGCACGCCCGTATCTGTACGTGCGCAGCACGCCCGACGGCCGTGTCGTTGCAGGCGGTGAAGACGACAACGTGGACATTCCGGCGCGCCGCGATGCGCGCGTGGAAAGCAAATTGAAGACGCTGCTGAAGAAGATCGGCAAGACCATGCCGGACGTGCGTCTGCGCCCGGTGTTTTCGTGGGGCGGTACGTTTGCCGAAACCGCCGACGGCCTGCCGTTCTTCGGCGCGCATGCCGAGCAAGACCCGCGCGTCTTGTTTGCGATGGCCTACGGCGGCAACGGCATCACCTACAGCGCAATCGGTGCGGGCCTGCTGCGTGCGCAGCTGGAAGGCAAACCGCATCCGTTGTCTGAACTGTTCGGGTTCTCGCGATTGGGTTGAGAGCGGCTGCCGTGTTGCGATGCAGCCGCTGAGTGCGCTGCTGGCACCAAGAACGGCTGACAAACATCGCGAGCGATCGTCAGGAGAGCGTGGAGAACGCACTCAACACCGGGGTATACGCGCGGGATCCATGCCGCGCCGTCCAGGCGGTCAACGCAATCGTTTTGTTAGCCGCTCGAAGTTGATGTGATGGCTACGACCACCATGGCCACCAACCGCGGCCATGCATCGCGTACGCATCGGCCGCCCGTTCCAGCGGGTTGCGCACATGGATGCCGCCGCACATCAGATACACCGGCAGGAACAGCGGACCGAGCAGCATGTATTGATACACATGTGCGCGCTCGTGATCGCCCAGGCGCACCGGCGGATGCGCGCAGCGGCCGGCCGCGTGCGCGTATGTGCTGCATTGCAGATCCAGCGATGCGCCCTTGAGCAGGATCACATTACCCAAGGTCATCGCCCCGCCCGGCCCCCAGGGCCAGGCATGAAAGACAAGCGCGAGCTCGTGAGCCGACCAGCGCGGGCGGGCGCCCAAACAACTGCCGATGGCACCGATCAACAGGCCAAGCGCGGTGTTGGGCAGCGTCCACACGGCTCCCAGCACCAGCAATAGCGACGGGGCGTGCCGCAACGGGCTCAATCGGCCTGATTGGGGATCAGTAGCCACAGGATCAGGTAAACCAGGATGCCGGGGAACGCGGCCGAGGCGATCGAGACGATCACGAACAGAACGCGCAGCAGGGTGGAGCTCCATCCGAAACGACGCGCGATACCGCCGACGACGCCAGCGATCATGCGGTCATTGAGGGAACGGGACAGTGCAGTGGTGGCCATGGGAAGGCTCCTTGAAACGTAACGAGCAGTCTAAAAAGCCGGGCAGCAGCAGGCCGTGAGGGACGGCGCTGTGCGATCGCAGGCAGGCCTGCGCGGTTACACGCATCAGACGCTGCGGTCGCGCTCCTGCAGCCAGCGATGGATCGCCACCGGCACCTCGCGCTGGGCACGTCCGGACACATAAATGCCGATATGTCCGCCACGAAAACTCAGTTCGCTGTAGTCGTCACTGCCCACCAGCCCACGCAGTGCACGTGAGGCATCCGGCGGCACCAGATGATCGTGTTCGGCATAGATATTGAGCACCGGCATATCGACGTCCTGCAGATCCACCGCCTGCCCGCCGATGCTCACCTGGCCGGTGACCAACCCATTGCGCTGGTAGAACAAGGTCACGAATTCGCGGAACGCCTCGCCCGCCAGATCCGGCGAATCGAAGATCCACTTTTCCATGCGCAGGAAATCTTCCAGCGCCTGCTTGTCGTCGAGGATGTCCAGCAAGCCGACGTACTTCTGCAAATTGAGCCGGAACGGCTTGAGCATCAGGTAACTGGCGTTCATCAGATCCGCCGGCACGTTACCCATGGTGTCCACGAACAGATCCACATCCACCATGCGCGCCCAGTTGGACAGCATGTTGTCGGGAGTGTGGAAATCCACTGGCGTGACCATGGTGATCAGGTTGCGCACCTTGTGCCGTTGCAGCGCGGCGTAGCACAACGAAAAGGTGCCGCCCTGGCAGATGCCGAGCACGTCCACCGCGGCCAGCCCCGATTGCGCACGCAGGTGATCCACCGCGCCATCGATGTAGCGCAGCAGATAGTCCTCGAGCGTGAGATAGCGCTCGGAGCGGTCCGGGTAGCCCCAGTCCAGCACGTAGACATCCTGGCCGTGACTCAACAGGCCCTTGACCAGCGATCGATCGGCCTGCAGGTCCACCATGTACGGACGATTGACCAACGCATACACGATCAGCAGCGGCGTCTTGGCTACCGGCGCCTGCTCGCCGACAAAGCGATACAGCACCACCTTGCCGTCGCGCCAGATTTCTTCGCGTTCGGTGACGCCGTAGTCGACGTCTTCCACACCAGGCAGCAGCTTCAGGCCTTCGCGCAGCTTGCGTTGCAGCGACAGGGTTTCCTGCATCAGGTCTTCGGCGCTGAATCCCAACGGCCCTTTCATGCCTTGGCTCCACGTGGGGTGCGTGCGACCGGCTTGCTGCCGGACGCCTTGCCGGACGAGAGTTTCGATGCGGCTTTCGCTGTGGCGCTCTTTTTAATCGCAGGTGTTGCAGGTGCGCTCTTCTTGGGCCCAGCTTTTTTGGCCACGGTCTTCTTTACTGCACTGGTTGGAGCGGCCGGCGTGCGTGCAGCCGCAGCTTTGGGCGGCGCTGCGCGCTTGGGCGTGGACGAGGCCTGCGGATCGGCTGCCGTGGTGGCTTCGGCAGGCTTGGCAGCCGCCTTGGTGCCGGCGGCGGCGGCGGCGGTGCGCAGCATCCGGCGCACCGCGCGTTCCAGTTCTGCGATACGGCGATGCGCAGCATCCATCTCCGAACGCGTCGGCATCCCGAAGCGCTCGCTGAGCTGTTCGACCTCCTCCTGCAAGGCCGCGCGCAAGCGCATATGCGCGTTGGCAAACCCGCCGTACACGTCGCGAAACCGATCCGACAACGCGACGTCGGCATAGGACTCTTCGGCCGCCTCGATCCACAGATCGAACAAGGCGCGCGCGCTGGTCAGCTGGCTGCCGCTGCTTTCGTGCTCGCTCAACTTGGTGGTGAAGCGGGTGAAGGCCTGCTCGATCGCTGCCTTGAGTTGCTCGCCGTAGGCCTGCGACTGCGCCTGATAGTCCTGCTGCGCGCGGGCCAGTTTCTGCAGGCGCGCCTGATGATTGCGGTTCAATCCGAAGGCCGGCATGTCCAACCATGGCGCGTTCTCTTCGCGCCATTTGCCCAGGGCCTGCGCCGCCTGCTGCAGCCACGGGTCGAAGCCGCCGGGGCTGCCGCCGCGCAGCGAGCCCAGCGTCCACTGCATCAGTTGCTCGCCCTGCCCCTGCACGGCGCGCCTCCAGGCATCGGAGACTTCGTTGGCGGAGGTGTCGCGGCCGGCGAACTGCCCGGCCACCTGCTGCATGGTGCCGAACCAGCCGCCAGCCTGGGTGCGGAAGCGGTCGATGGCTTCCTGCGCCTGCGGCGCGGCCTGGGTCGGCATCAGCTGCGACCACCAGTACACTGCCTTTCTCCAGTCCTGCGGGGCGTCGCCGCCGGATGCCGGCGGTGGCTGCGCAGCGGAGCCAGACTGGCCGTGGCGCATGGCGTCTCCCCAGGCGGCCCAATACTGGCGTGCCTTGTCCTCGACATTGCCGTTGTCCGAACCGCTGCTTGCCATCATGCCCTCCTGTGACGATCCACCAAGCCATCCTACCGCGTGTGACTCAGCGTGCCGCTCAGGGCTTGGGGATCCGCAACGTCTTGCTGATCATCAGCGAGCCGGAGATGGCGAACAGCAGCACCAGCGGGTGAAACTGCCACGGCCCGAGCTGCCACTGGCCCCACCACAGGGTCTGCCCGATATGGCCGCTGCTGGCGGCGACCGCGAGCAGGATCACCAGCACCAGGCTGGTCGGAATCGGCGTGCCTTCGAAGTACGGCACCTTGTCGGCTTCGCCGGCGATCTCTTCGGCGGTGACGTTGTAGCGTGCCAGCCGGCTCACGCCGCAGCAGACGAAATAGCTCAGGACCAGCCAGTCCCAGCCGCCACGCATGCCGCAGGCATAACCCAGCGCCGCCGGCGCCACACCGAAGGAAATCACGTCGGCCAGCGAATCCAGCTCGCGCCCCAGGGTGGAAGACGCCTTGCGCCAACGCGCGACGTGCCCGTCCAGCGCATCGAACACGAACGCCAACGGGATCAGCGCCATACCCAGCAACAGGTCCCCACTGTGTCCTTCCTGCAGGAACCGCATCGCCGCGAACACTGCCCCAGTACCGCAGAAGGCATTGGCCAGCGTGAACCAGTCCGCAAGTTGGAAATCGCGCAGCATCGAAAAATGGCGTTTCATGCGGAACCTGATCAGAGCGAGGTGCGAAGGGTAACGCGCGCGCGCCATGCAGGCGACCGTTTGCCCGTCCTCCGCTAGGCTGGCGATCAGCGTGGCCGCTCCCGGCTGCGCATCACAGTGAAGGACACCCGATGCGCAGCATCCTGATCACCGGCGCGGGCAGCGGCATTGGCGCCGGCATCGCCACCCACCTGGCAAGCGACGGCCACCATTTGCTGGTCAGCGACATGGACCTGGCCGCCGCCGAGCACACGGCCCAGCGCGTGCGCGACGCCGGCGGCTCGGCCGAAGCACTGGTGCTGGATGTCACCGACGACGACAGCATTGCGCACGCGCTGGCCGGCGCCTCGCAGCCGCCGCAAGTGCTGGTGAACAACGCCGGCTTGCAGCAGGTCGCCGCGCTGGAAGACTTCCCGATGCAGCGCTGGGCCCTGCTGGTCGACGTCATGCTGACCGGCGCTGCGCGACTCAGCCGTGCCGTACTGCCGAGCATGCGCGCGGCAGGCTACGGGCGCATCGTCAATATCGGCAGTATCCATTCGCTGGTCGCCAGCCCCTACAAGAGCGCGTATGTGGCGGCCAAGCATGGCCTGGTCGGCCTGGCCAAGGTGATCGCACTGGAAACCGCCGATTGCGACATCACCGTCAACACGCTGTGCCCCAGCTATGTGCGCACGCCATTGGTGGAGCGCCAGATCGCCGACCAGGCGCGCACGCGCGGCATTGCCGAAGAGGCGGTGATCCGCGATGTGATGCTCAAGCCGATGTCCAAGGGCGCCTTCATCGAGTACGACGAGCTGGCCGGCACGGTGGCGTTCCTGATGTCGCATGCGGCACGCAACATCACCGGGCAATCCATCGCCATCGATGGTGGCTGGACCGCCCAATAATCGGACTGGCGAAATTTTGACCAGCCGGTGCGAGCGCGTTGCGCCGCAGGCGGCTTGCGGACTTGTCCACAGACTTGCGCAGCGTCCATCCACAGGGGATGTGGAAAACTGTGCGGGCAATCTCGCTTGACTGAGTGCGGAGATGGCCGAAGGCACGAGTGAGCCGGACGAGTGCGACTTGGCATGCCGGCGGCCCGGAGCGCGGCCCGCACGCCAGCGGATCAGACGCGCGAATAGCTCCACGATTGCATGCGCCCGTCGCGATACGGCATCACTCCATGAAAGGGGCGCGGGTCGCCATCGAACACCAGCGGCAGGAAGTTGCGGTCGCCCTCCCACATCGGCACCTGCTCCATCTGCGCGAGAGGCACCCACTCCAGCGTGCCTTCCGGGTTGGAGGTTTGGGGCGTGCCATCGAAGCTGCGGATCAGGAACACGAAGCCCAGCCAGTCCTCGCCCTGCTTGCCGAACCCGGGCCAGCTGATGGTGCCGCGCAATTGCATGTCGCCGCACGCGACGCCGGCTTCTTCGCGAATCTCGCGGCGCATGCAGGCCAGCACGTCTTCGTCCGGCTCCACCTTGCCACCGAGCCCGTTGTACTTGCCCAGGTGTTGATCGCCGGGACGGGCATTGCGATGGATCATCAGCACCTGCGTGCCGTCGGGCGACAACAGATAGCCAAGCGTGGCGACAATCGGGGTATAGGGCATGGCGCGCGATCTGCAACGAAGCGCATCAGTATGACCGATGACATGCGTCTAGCGTGGTGGCTAGCGGTGATTGGGCGCTATGCGGTCGTGCCTTGAACGACTCCGGTGAACGGTGCGCCAAGCCATCGGCAAGTTCCACCCGCATGCCGGTCACTGGCCATTTCTGGCTAACAGCCGCGCTCGCTAACGATGCGCACGCGCCATCTACCTACTGCACTTAACCGACAACCACCTGCGGGCTGGGCCGCGGCGGCGCAACGTAGTCGGTGTCCAGCCGCAGGGTGGCGACGCCATGGCCGCGTTCGGCCAGGTACTCCAGCCACTTGCCCAGGAAGGTATTCATGCGCATGCGGTGACTGATCAGCTCGGCCGGCGGCGGGAACATCCCCATCACATCCTGCCAGCGACGGCCCACATAACAATGCGTGGTCTCGGCCTGACGCGCATCGCGGTACAGACGCACATACGCAGACGGATCCGGCTCACCGGTCACCGGGTCGCACAGGTCGTAGGTCAGCCGCAGCTCGACGGTGTAGCGATGGCATTCGATCACGTCCAGCCGCAGGTTCAGCCCATCGCCGATCGAGGACACATACGAGCCAGGCGCCAGATCGGCCGGCGCGAACAGCCGGGTGAGATGCTGGAAGTTTTCTGCGTACAACCCCATCAGCCAGCCGAACCGGCTCAGGCGGGGGATGATCTCGAGTTTGCTCAATGCTTGGGCCATGCGCCGATCCTACACGCTGCGCTGCCGCACGGGCAGCATTGACGAGGGCCCAATGGCAGGCCTACCTTGGCGGAGCCCTGCCCCGCCCGCTTGATTTTTCTTGGGCTGCCAGCAAGCCGTCAGCCGCGTCGCGACAGCTCCCCGGATTGTGGACGCGCAGCTTGCTTGCCCGATCCCGAATCCCGCCCGGCGAATCCCGGCCTCAAAACATCTCGCGCTGCAGCCCCAAGGTCGACAACACCTTGCTGGAGATTTCTTCGATCGAGGTGTTGGTGGTGCTCAGCGTGGGGATGCGCTCCATCTGGAACATGCGCTCGGCGGTTGCGACCTCGCGGCGGCAGGTTTCTGCCGCGCTGTAGCGCGAGTTGGCGCGGCGCTCCTGACGGATCTGCTGTAACCGTTCCGGATCGATGGTCAGGCCGAACAACTTGTTGCGGTAGTTGCGCAACCGCGGCGGCAACCGTTCGCTTTCCAGATCTTCTTCGGTCAACGGATAGTTGGCGGCGCGAATGCCGTAATGCAAGGCCAGGTAGATGCAGGTGGGCGTCTTGCCCGCCCGCGACACCGCCACCAGGATCACGTCGGCCTCGTCGTAGTTGAGCGCAATGCCGTCGTCGTGACTCAGCGCGAAGTTCATCGCATTGATGCGGCGGTGGTAAGTCTCGAAATCGACCATGCCGTGCGCACGGCCCACGCGCGAGTGTCGCGGCGCGTTGAGCTCGCGCTCCAGCGGCTCGATGAAGGGCGCGAACACATCCAGCATCAGCGCACCGCTTTCGGCCAGGATCATGCTCAGCTGCGGATCGACGCACGAATTGACCACCACCGGGCGCACTTGGTAACGCTCGCCGGCAGCGCGCACCCGCATCGCGGCGTCGCGCGCTTTTTCTGCATCATCAATGAACGACATGCGGTCTGTGACGAAGTTGAAACCGCTGAACTGGGTGAGCAGGCTATGCCCAATCGTTTCAGCGGTGATACCGGTTCCATCGGAGACGTAAAACACCGGCCGGATTGTTGACATCAAGACCACCTCTTTGAACTAGTGTCCAAAACTTACGGGTTCATGCTTGTGCAGGTTCCGCTGTGCACTGCATCATAGCGGCTTCTTCCTACGGTCGCGGCCATTCAGCCCGCTCGGGCGATGGCCTTACGGAGCATCGCGCTTGAACGAGAATATCCTGTGGTTGCATGAGCTACGCCTGGTCGATCTGGCCCGCGTAGGCGGTAAAAATTCCTCGCTCGGCGAGATGATCGGCAACTTGGCCGGGTTGGGCGTTTCGGTTCCCGGTGGATATGCGACCACTGCCGAAGCATTCAAGGACTTCATCGCGCACAACGATCTGTCCAAGCGGATTTTCGACAAGCTCGCAACGCTGGACGTCGAAGACGTCACCGCCCTCACTGCGGCCGGCAAGGAAATTCGCGGCTGGGTGATCGATGCGCCGCTGCAGCCGGAACTGGACCGCGACATCCGCACCGCTTACGAACAGCTGTGCGCAGAGAACGGCGGCGGCGACGTCGCCGTGGCGGTGCGTTCTTCTGCAACGGCGGAAGACCTGCCGGACGCCTCCTTCGCAGGCCAGCAGGAAACCTTCCTCAATGTGACCGGCGCCGACGATGTCGTGCACAAGGTCAAGGAAGTGTTCGCTAGCCTCTACAACGACCGCGCGATTGCGTACCGCGTACACCATGGCTTCAAGCACGAGGACGTGTTCCTGTCGGCAGGCGTGCAGCTGATGGTGCGCTCGGGCGTCGGCGCGGCCGGCGTGTTGTTCACGCTGGACACCGAGTCCGGCTTCCGCGATGTGGTGTTCGTCACCTCCAGCTTCGGCCTGGGCGAAATGGTCGTGCAGGGCGCGGTCAATCCCGACGAGTTCTACGTCTACAAGCCCACGCTCACGGCAGGCAAGCCGGCGATCCTGCGTCGCTCGCTCGGCAGCAAGGCGATCCGCATGGTCTATTCGGATGTGCCCGGCGAGCGCGTACGCACCGAAGACACCCCGGTGGAGCTGCGCAATACCTTCTCGATCAGCGACGAAGATGTGCAGGAGCTTTCCAAGCAGGCGCTGGTGATCGAAAAGCATTACGGCCGCCCGATGGACATCGAGTGGGCCAAGGACGGCGTGAGCGGCAAGTTGTTCATCGTGCAGGCGCGCCCGGAAACGGTGAAGTCGCGCAGCCATGCCACCCAGATCGAGCGCTTCTCGCTCGATGCCAAGGACGCCAAGATCCTGGTCGAAGGCCGCGCGGTCGGCGCCAAGATCGGCAGCGGCGTCGCGCGCGTGGTGCGCTCGCTGGAGGACATGAACCGCGTGCAGGCGGGCGACGTGTTGATCGCGGACATGACCGACCCGGATTGGGAGCCGGTGATGAAGCGTGCATCGGCGATCGTGACCAACCGTGGCGGCCGTACCTGCCACGCGGCGATCATCGCGCGCGAGCTCGGCGTGCCGGCCGTGGTCGGCTCGGGTAACGCCACCGACATGATCAGCGACGGTCAGGAAGTGACGGTGAGCTGCGCCGAAGGCGATACCGGCTTTATCTACGACGGCCTGCTGCCGTTCGAGCGCACCACCACCGACCTGGGCAACATGCCGCCGGCCCCGCTCAAGATCATGATGAACGTGGCCAACCCGGAGCGTGCCTTCGACTTCGGTCAGCTGCCCAACGCCGGCATCGGCCTGGCGCGCCTGGAGATGATCATCGCCGCGCACATCGGCATCCATCCGAACGCGCTGCTGGAGTACGACAAGCAGGATGCCGACGTCCGCAAGAAGATCGACGCCAAGATTGCCGGCTACGGCGACCCGGTGAGCTTCTACATCAACCGTCTGGCCGAAGGCATCGCCACCTTGACCGCCTCGGTGGCGCCGCACACGGTGATCGTGCGGTTGTCGGACTTCAAGTCCAACGAGTACGCCAACCTGATCGGCGGCTCACGCTACGAGCCGCACGAAGAGAACCCGATGATCGGCTTCCGCGGCGCCAGCCGGTATGTCGACCCGTCCTTCACCAAGGCGTTCTCGCTGGAGTGCAAGGCGGTGTTGAAGGTGCGCAACGAGATGGGCCTGGATAATCTCTGGGTGATGATCCCGTTCGTGCGGACGCTGGAAGAAGGCCGCAAGGTCATCGAGGTGCTGGAGCAGAACGGGCTCAAGCGAGGCGAGAACGGGCTGAAGATCATCATGATGTGCGAGCTGCCGTCCAACGCGCTGCTGGCAGATGAATTCCTGGAGATCTTCGACGGCTTCTCGATCGGTTCCAATGACCTGACCCAGCTGACCTTGGGCCTGGACCGCGATTCGTCGATCGTGGCGCATCTGTTCGACGAGCGGAACCCGGCGGTCAAGAAGCTTCTGTCGATGGCGATCAAGTCGGCGCGCGCCAAGGGCAAGTACGTGGGCATCTGCGGCCAGGGGCCGTCGGATCACCCGGAACTGGCCGAGTGGTTGATGCAGGAAGGGATCGAGTCGGTGTCGTTGAATCCCGACACCGTGGTCGATACCTGGCTGCGTCTGGCCAAGCTCAAGAGCGAGAGCTGATGGGACTGTTGGGTGCAGTGATGGCAGCAGCTGCGGGAGCAGCTGCTGCAACCACCAAAACGGTAGCCGCCGTCCCAAAACAGCCGACGGGATGGGACAAGGTCGACTGGGCGCAAATCCTGCTGAACTGGGGAGTTGCGCTCGTCATTCTGGTCGTGGGCATGTGGCTGGCAAAGCAGCTGAGCCAGTGGCTGCACCGTGCTTTGACCCGTGCGCGCATCGAAATCACGCTGACCAATTTCCTGCGCAATGTGGTCTACGCATTGCTACTGGTATTGGTGTTCGTCAGCGCGTTGAGCAAGATCGGCGTACCGCCGACCTCGTTGATTGCGGTGCTCGGTGCGGCGGGCCTGGCAGTCGGTCTGGCGTTGAAGGACTCGCTGTCCAACATCGCCGCCGGCGTCATGCTGATCGTGCTGCGGCCGATGCGCGATGGCGACCATGTGGCGATCGCGGGCCAGGAAGGCATTGTCGATGAGATCCGGATCTTTCAGACCCGTCTGCGGACCTTCGACGAGCGCATGATCACCCTGCCCAACAGCACCATCACCACGGCGCCCATCATCAACTACAGCACCCTGCCCAACCGCCGCCTGGAAGTGACAGTGGGCGTGGGTTACCAGGATGATCTGAAAAAAGCGCAGCAGTTGTTGCTGCAGATCGCCAAGGACAATCCGAACGTCCTGGATTCACCCGCACCGTTCGTGCAGGTGACCAACCTGGGCGAGAGCACGGTGGATCTGATGTTGTTCGCTTACGCCACCAATGGCAATTTTGGTGCGGCCAAGAGCAGCACGCTGGAGCAAATCCGCAACCAGCTGCTGGAAAACGGGCTCAACATTCCGTACCCGCAGCGCGACCTGCATGTTTATCACCACGATGCCGATGGCAAGCCGATCTCGGATCTGTTGCGCAAGGGCATCGCCGACGACGGCGACCTGACCAAGGGGCCGCCGTTGGCGCGCTGAACGTCTGCGTCATCTGTAAAAAGCAAAAGGCCGCATCGAAAGATGCGGCCTTTATGTTGTGTCACCGCGCGCTGCGATGTTCCTGCGATTACGAAGGTTGCCTTGGCGCCTTGGCGCTGGCGCGACGGACTGCCGACGCGCGAAACACATTGCGTGGTTGGTTCTGCAGGATCAACCCTGGGCGCCGAGCTCGGTATCACCGCCCAGCGCGCCCATGAACTGGCGGTAGTGACGCAGTTCGTCGATGGAATCGCGTACATCGCTGAGCGCAGTGTGCGCCGAGCTCTTTGCGAATCCGTTGGCCATCGTCGGTGCCCAGCGGCGCGCCAGCTCCTTGATGGTGGACACATCGAGATTGCGGTAGTGGAAATAGCGCTCCAGGCGCGACATCTGGCGGTGCAGGAAGCGGCGATCCTGGCAGATCGAGTTGCCGCACATCGGCGAGGCACCGGCACGGATCCATTCGCCCAGAAACGCCACCGTCTGCGCTTCGGCCTGAGCATGGGTGACCTGGCTGTCGAGCACACGCTGCCACAGGCCAGAGCGCCGATGCTGGTTGCGGTTCCACTCGTCCATCGCTTCCAGCGTGGCCAGCGGATGGGCGATGGCCAGTTCCGGGCCTTCGGCAAGCACGTTCAACTGCGCATCGGTCACGATGGTGGCGATCTCGATAATCGAATCGCGATCGGTATCCAGGCCGGTCATTTCCAGATCGATCCAGATCAGTCGGTCGTTGCCCGCAACGTTGTCTGCCATATCACCGTCCTGTGGAGGCCGTTGCCGGCCGGGGTACTGAAAGGGCGCGCATCATACCGCGGCCATGCCGCTCAGGGTACGAGCGGCGGCTTGCCACGCTTGGCGCGAAAGTAATTGGTGAGCCGCAAGCTTGCCTCTGCCGCCAGCACGCCGCCTGCCGTCTGCACGCGATGGTTGTGACGCGGGTCGGCCAATAGGTCGAAAACACTGCCGCAGGCGCCGGTCTTGGGGTCGCTGGCGGCGAACACTACGCGTGCGATGCGCGCGTGGATCATGGCCATGGCGCACATCGCGCACGGCTCCAGGGTGACGTACAGGGTGCAACCGATCAGGCGGTGATTGGCCAGACGGCGTCCGCCTTCGCGCATGGCCATGATCTCGGCATGCGCGCTGGGGTCGTGACTGGCGATGTTGTAGTTCCAGCCCTCGCCCAGCACGTTGCCATCGGCATCGATCAACACCGCGCCAACCGGGATTTCGTCATAGTCGCGCTCGGCACGCTCGGCCAGTTGCAGGGCGTGCTGCATCCAGCGCGTATCGATGGCCGCCTGCGGCGCATCGACCAGCGGTGTGGCCGGCACACTCACTTCGCCAGGCCGCCCTGGCGATCGAGAAACGCGGCGAATGCGGCAACGGTCGCCTCGCTGACATGGTGTTCGATGCCTTCCGCATCGCGACGCGCAGTGGCTTCGTCGATGCCCAGTGCAAGCAGGAAGCGCTCGACGATCTGATGCCGCTGCCGGCTGGAAGCCGCCAACGCCTCCCCGGCCGGGGTCAGGAACACACCGCGGTACGGGCGCTGCACGACCCAGCCGTCGCGGACCAGGCGCTTGAGCATCTTGGCCACGGTGGGCTGAGCCACGCCCAGGCGCGCGGCGATATCGACCTGACGCGCTTCGCCGCCGTCGACCAATAGATCGGAGATCAGTTCCACATAGTCCTCGACCAGCTCGGCACGGCGCGCTTCGCGCACCTGGCGGAAGCTCTCCATATGCACCTGCGCATCGATCAGGGACGGCGTGGCCGCCTCCAGCTTTTCGCTCTTGCCCACCCGCATCCTCGTCGTCGCGTCCGGCATCGGTGCCGGGGTACGTAGTGTGAAGCACGCAGCCGATCAATACGATTGAGTTTGCCAATGCTCAACAGCATAGCACTTGCTATATTATCCGTCTGACCGCCCTCGCTGCCTGCCTTGCATGTCCACCGACACCTTCCCCCCTGCGCGTTCTCCCGCGTCCACCAACGGCGGGCTAGGCGACCATCACGCCAGTGTGGCCGTGCCCAAGAACGGCCATTGGTGGTTCCGGTTGCTGGCCTTTCTGGGCCCCGGCTACATGGTGTCGGTGGGCTACATGGACCCGGGCAACTGGGCCACCGATCTGGCCGGCGGCTCGCAGTTCGGCTACCTGCTGCTGTCGGTGATCCTGTTGTCCAACATCATGGCGATCGTGTTGCAGAGCCTGTCGGCACGGCTGGGCATCGCCACCGGGCTGGATCTGGCGCAGGCCTGCCGTGCGCGCTACCCACGAGGCGTGAACCTGGCGCTGTGGGGACTGTGCGAGCTGGCGATCATCGCCTGCGATCTTGCCGAAGTGATCGGCACCGCAATCGCGTTGAAGTTGTTGTTCGGCATTCCGCTCACCGTGGGCGCGATCATCACCGCGATCGATGTGGTGCTGGTGCTGTTGCTGATGAATCGCGGCTTCCGGGCGCTGGAAGCGTTTGTGATGGCGTTGCTGCTGATCATCTTCGTTTGCTTCGGTATCCAGATCGCCTTGGCGGCTCCGCCGATCGCCGCAGTGCTGGGCGGCTTCATTCCGCGTGCGCAAGTGGTCACCGACCCGCAGGCGCTGTACCTGGCCATCGGCATCATCGGCGCCACGGTGATGCCGCATAACCTGTATCTGCATTCGTCGATCGTGCAGACGCGCGCCTACCCGCGCGATGACGCCGGACGCCGCTCGGCGCTGCGTTGGGCCGTCACCGACAGCACCGTTGCGTTGATGTTCGCGTTGTTCATCAACGCGTCGATTCTGATTCTGGCCGCAGCGGTGTTTCATGCGCAGGGCCGCACCGATGTGCAAGAGATCGAACAGGCGCATGCCTTGCTCGCGCCGATGCTGGGCGTGGGATTGGCTTCGACCCTGTTTGCGGTCGCCCTGCTCGCTTCGGGCGTCAACTCGACGGTCACCGCGACGTTGGCCGGGCAGATCGTGATGGAAGGCTTCCTGCAATTGCGCTTGCCACCGTGGCTGCGCCGCTTGCTCACCCGCGGTATCGCCATCGTGCCCGTCGTTGTGGTGACCTGGTTGTATGGCGAGGCCGGCACCGCGCGGCTGTTGGTGCTGAGCCAGGTGGTGCTGTCGATGCAATTGCCGTTTGCGGTGATTCCGCTGGTGCGTTTTGTCTCGGACCGCACCCTGATGGGCGCGCTGGTGGCGCCGGCCTGGCTGGTACGCCTGGCCTGGGTGATTGCGGCGGTGATCGTGGTCTTGAATGGCAAGCTGCTGTGGGACACCGCACTGCACTGAACAGCGGGCGCGACATGTCTGGTCGATGCAATGCTGCGTCATCGTGCGTTGCAGAGCCCGGTATTGATGCACGGTGGACGCGGCGCGCGGCGCCGTGATTCGCCGATTGCGCTTGTAGTGCGGGCAGATCCACAACGTTGGATCGGCTACAACAAACAATCTGATCCGCAACGTTGCCGATAACGTTTGTAGAGCGCACGCAGATGCAATCTGCAATGCGACGTAGGCGGTCTACTGTTCGCATGCACCGGCACGCCCGTGGCCCGCCTCGCGCTGCGCGGCGCGGTCGCGCGCCAGCATGATGCGCATCGCATCGTGCCACTGGCCGGGCTGCATGCCCCTCGCCCCCAGGAGTGTTTATGGATCCGTTCGAGGCGCATCCGGCCGACGCCGGACGCCGCAGCTTTCTCATCACCGGCACCGTTGCCGTGGCAGCGTTGTCGTTGCCCGCGTTCGCCACTGCCGCACCTCCCGCGCGCGCCCCCGCTTCCACCCCACCCCACTCGTCCACTCACGGAGTCAACCCGATGTCCAATTTCGTCAAACGTCCCGACGGCGCCAACATTTTCTACAAGGATTGGGGCAAGGGCCAGCCAGTCGTCTTCGCACATGGCTGGCCGCTCAGCGCCGATGCCTGGGACCCGCAAATGCTGTTCATGGGTCAGCACGGGTATCGCGTGATCGCGCACGACCGCCGCAGCCATGGCCGTTCGTCGCAGACCTGGGACGGTAACGACATGGACACCTACGCCGACGATCTGGCCGCCGTGATCGACGCGCTGGACCTGAAGGACGCGATCCTGGTCGGCCATTCCACCGGCGGTGGCGAAGTGGCGCATTACGTCGGCCGCCATGGCAGCAAGCGCGTGGCCAAGGTGGTGTTGGTCGGCGCGGTGCCGCCGCAGATGGTCAAGAGCCCGACCAATCCCGGTGGCCTGCCGATGAGCGTGTTCGACGGCATCCGCGACGGCGTTGCCAAGGACCGCTCGCAGTTCTATCAGGACCTGACCACGCCGTTCTTCGGCGCCAACCGTGACGGCAACAAGGTCACCCAAGGCATGCGCGATTCGTTCTGGCTGCAGGGCATGCTGGGCGGCCACAAGGGCCAGTACGACTGCATCAAGGAATTCTCCGAGGTCGATTACACCGCCGACTTGAAGAAGATCGATGTGCCGGCGCTGGTGGTGCATGGCGACGACGACCAGATCGTGCCGATCGATGCCTCGGGCAAGTTGTCGGCCAAGATCATCAAGAACGCCGAACTGAAGATCTACGCTGGCGCGCCGCACGGGTTAACCGTCACCCACGCCGATCAGTTCAACAAGGATCTGCTGGCCTTCGCCAAGAGCTGATTCTTGCGTCAATGCATAAGACAAAGGCCGGCTCGTGAGAGTCGGCCTTTTGTGTTGGTAAGCGTGGATGCGTGGCGGTGCCGGCAAGTCCAGGTCAAGCAATCGGCAGCCAATGCCGATCAGCAACGCAAGCGATATGCCGACCAGTGCAAGACTTTTGCATCGCCCTGCCCTACCCGACCGTGCGGCAAGTCGGGCCGCTGCAAGGAATGCGATTGCACGCAGTCCGCCTGGCGAGAAAGTGTTCCAGCAATGCATCTGCGCAGGTCATCGCAAGCACCTGCAAGGTGCCCACAACCGCGGTGGCTGCGGGCGACGGAATTTCCGCCGCTCGCAGCCCAGATCGATGGCCGTGTCAGTGCCAGGCCGATCATGTGTATCGCGCTGATGAAGTTCTCAGATATCCGAATGCGCATGCGGCGGCAAGGCCACACCGCCGCCGCCGACGAAATGACGGACCAACGGTGCGCGTTCGCCTTGATGCAGTGCGCGAATCTGCTCCTGCAGCTGGCGGTCGTCGCCGGTGACGCGCTCGTGCTGGCGCAGATGTTCCAGCCACGAGGCGACAATGAAATATTCCAGTTGCACGCCAGGTGTTGCGGCGTCTTCGGCGATGCCCCAGACCACCGCACCATCGCGACGCCGCGCGTTGCCCAGTTGCGTCATCAACTGCAAAAAGCTGACGCGTGCGTCGGCGGCGATGCGGTATTCGACCGTCACCAGCACCGGGCCGCGATCGTGTTCGACCGCATCCGATTGCGCCGGCGCAGGCCAGTGCCCGCCGGGGGCAAGGTCCAGCTGCTCGGTGCCGGCAATACGTGCACGCTTGACCAGCAACGCCGCGATCACCGCACCAACGGCAGCGATCTGTAGGGCGGTCGCGATCGAAGTGCGCTGCGCCAACGCGCCCCAGACCAGCGAACCGGTCGCCATGCCCGCAGAAAACACCACGATGTAGAGCGACAACGCACGCGCGCGCACCCAGGCAGGCACCGCCGTTTGCGCGGCGATCTGCAAGGACGACAGCACGGTGATCCACGCCAGGCCGTTGACCACCATCACCACGCACAGCACACCGACCTGACGCGACAACGCCAACCCCAGCAACGACACCGCACACACGAGGGTGGCTACGAACACCAGCAGGTCACGGTCGTAGCGCGCGCGCAGGCGTGGCAACAGCAACGCGCCACTGATCGCCCCGATGCCGATGCAGCCCAGCAACACGCCGTAACTGCCGGCACCCAGCTGCATGTCGCGACGGACCACCAACGGCAGCAACGCAGTCAACGCGCTGGCGAACAGGAAGAACCCGGCGGCCTTGATCAGCACCGCCTGCAGGCGCCCGGCGCGCGCGGCATAGCGCAGGCCGGCACGCAGGCCGGCGCCGAAACTCTCCGGCGGCAATGCGGACGCATGCACATCGCGACGCCAACGCCACAATACCAGCAGCATCAATCCGAAGGTCACGCCGTTGAGCAGAAATGCCCACGGCTGCCCGAATTGCGCCACGATCAAACCGCCAACCGCCGGGCCGATCGAGCGGGCGATGTTCATGCCGATCGAATTGAGCGCCACCGCCGAAGCCAGCATCGGCCGTGGCACCAGTTCCGACACGATCGCCGCCTGAGCCGGCATCGCCATCGCCGCGCCCATGCCCATCGCAAAGGTCAATGCCACCAGTACCCACGGGGTGAGCAACTGCAGATGCGACAGCAAGGCCAACGCGCCGGCCACCAGCAACATCCAGCCCTGGGTGAGCATCAGGTAACGCCGGCGGTCGACGATGTCGGCCAGCGTGCCGGCCACCAGCGCGAACAACACCACCGGCAAGGTGGTGGCCGATTGCACGGCCGCCACCATCAACGGCGAGCCGGTCTGTTCGGCCATCACCCAGGACGCGGCGACATCGTTGATCCAGGTGCCGATGTTGCTGCCTAAAATGGCCAGCCATAACGCACGAAAGATCGGCTCGCGCAGCGGCGCCCAGGCACCGCCATCGGCGGGTGCGGCAGAAGAAGTCATCGCGGCAAGGCTCCAGTTGACGGGGTGAAACAAACAAGGTGACGGTATGAGATGCGCCGGCAGGCGCATCGAGACAGTGCCGATCTCAGAAAGCGAAACACGCGCAACCCAATGCACCCCAGAAGCCGCGCAGATCATCGCTAGGCGCAGCATGCTGCGCTGCATGTCCATGCGGCCCGTGCGCGCGACACCCGTGGCCATGCGTGTGCATGTGCGTGGCACTGGCAAGCCCACTGACCGCACCGCCCACGTGATAGCCGCCGAACCGATTGACCGGCGACCAGTCCGGCATGGCCGGCGGCAAGGTCGGTGCCAGCGCGGCGAAGTCGCCATCGCCATGCACCACGCGCCCACCCAACACGGTCAGCACGCTGGTGATGTCGGCAATGGCGGCATCGTCGACACGGAAGTAGTCGTCCGACAACACGATGAAGTCGGCCAGTTGCCCCGCCGCCAGCGTGCCCTTGCGGCTCTCGTCGCCGGAGAACCACGCGCTGCCCTGCGTCCACAGCCGCAACGCCTGCTCACGGTCGAGCAGGTTCTCTTCGCCGTACAGGGCCAGGCCACCCACCGTGCGTCCGGTGACCAGCCACGACAACGCCACCCACGGGTTGTAACTGGCCACACGCGTCGCATCGGTGCCGGCGCCCACCGGCACGCCGGCGGCCAGCATGCGACGCACCGGCGGCGTGTGCCGCGCAGCCTGCACGCCATAGCGCTCGACAAATGCCTCACCCTGATACGCCATGCGGTGCTGCACGGCGATACCACCGTTCAATGCGCGGATACGGTCGATATTGCGCGGCGTGATGGTCTCGGCGTGATCGATAAACCAATGCAGGCCATCGAACGGAATGTCGGCGTTGACCTTTTCGTACACATCGAGAATGCGCGTGATGCTTTCGTCATAGGTGGCATGGATACGGAACGGCCAGCGTTTTTCGACCAGTAGCCGCACCACCTGCTCCAGTTCGGGCTCCAGCTCCGGCGGCAGCTCCGGGCGCGGCTCGCTGAACTGCTCGAAATCCGCTGCGGAGAACACCAGCATTTCGCCGGCGCCGTTATGCCGCAGCAGATCGTCGCCCTTGCGCACCGGCAGCATCTCGGTCCAGCCGCGGAAGTCGTCGACTTCCTTGCCCTTGTTCTGGGTGAACAGGTTGTAGGCGATGCGTACGCTCAATTGGTCGGCCGCATGCAGCTGCTCGATGACTTGGTAGTCCTCCGGATAATTCTGGAAACCACCGCCGGCATCGATCACCGAGGTGATGCCCAGCCGGTTGAGTTCGCGCATGAAATGACGCGTGGAATTGGCCTGGTACTCCAGCGGCAGGCGCGGGCCCTTGGCTAGGCTGGCATAGAGAATCAAGGCATTGGGTTTGGCCAGCAGCAAGCCGGTGGGATTGCCCAACTTGTCGCGCTCGATACGCCCGCCCGGCGGATCCGGTGTCTGCTTGTCGTAGCCGCAGGCGCGCAAGGCCGCGCGGTTGAGCAAGGCGCGGTCGTACAGATGCAGCAAAAACACCGGCGTCTCCGGCGCGATGGCGTTGATTTCGTCCAGGGTCGGCAAGCGCTTTTCGACGAACTGATGCGCGGTGAAGCCACCGACCACGCGCACCCATTGCGGCGCTGGCGTGCGGTCGACCTGCGCCTTCAACATCGCCATCGCATCGGCAAGCGAACGGACGCCATCCCAGCGTAGTTCCAGGTTGTAATTGAGCCCGCCGCGAATCAGATGGGTGTGGCTGTCATTGAGCCCGGGCAGCAGGCGGCGGCCTTGTGCGTCGATGCTGCGGGCGCCGTTTGCCAACGCCATGATCTGTGCGTCGTCGCCGACCGCCACGATGCGCCCATCGGCCACTGCAATGGCGGTGGCGCTGGGCTGACGAGGATCCAGCGTGGTGATGCGTGCGTTGCGAACGACAAGATCGACCATCGGAGACTTCCTTGAAGCAGACGAAGTGCCGGGCAATGCGCCCAACGCAAGACCGGCCGCGGCGCCCTGCATCCACAGGCGCCGTCCGGCATCGTGATCATTCGGTACGCCGCTCATGCGACACCACGCCTGCGCAGCCCATCCAGCGACCACGCGCCAGCGCCGGCGGCGACCAGGGCCAGCAACACCAGCAGCCACATCAGCGGGTATTCCATGCCACCGTGCATCCAGAACCAGCCCTTGGGCACGGCCACCACCACGGTGGTAGCG
This sequence comes from Xanthomonas sp. NCPPB 4467, assembly GCF_041475665.2. Taxonomy (NCBI): domain Bacteria; kingdom Pseudomonadati; phylum Pseudomonadota; class Gammaproteobacteria; order Lysobacterales; family Lysobacteraceae; genus Xanthomonas; species Xanthomonas sp. NCPPB 4467. The sequence continues at coordinate 2,826,474 of NZ_CM191260.1, forward strand.
ATGAACACCGCTGCCAGCGCGGCACTGGTACGCGTCCACAGACCCAGCAACACCGCCAGCCCGGAGAGCGTCTGCACCAAGGCCAGCAGCAACGGCAACGGCGGTGCAGATGGAAAGCCGAATTGCTGCAATTCAGCGGCAAATCCAGGCAGCCCCGGTCCACCGAACCATCCCAGCAACTTGCCCAAGCCATGCGGCAGCAGGAAGCCGCCGCCGGCAATGCGTAGCATCAACAACGCCCACGCAAGACCGGCGTTGCCGCGTAGTGCCGATGCGTTCAATGCCCGCCTTCCTGCGCCCCGAACATGGTCTTGGCGTACTGAATGCCGATGCCGTAGCCGCCTGCATGCGCACGCGCGATGCCGGTGGTCAGGTCGTAGGTGTCGCTACGCGCCCAATCGCGCTGCAATTCCAGCAGGTACTGCACGCTGGTGATGGGCGCGGCGCCGGCCTGCACCATACGCGTCACTGCACGCTCGTGCGCTTCGTCGCTGACATCGCCGCAGGCATCGGTGATCACGTACACCTCAAACCCCTGCTCGATCGCCGACAGCGTCGGGCCGACGATGCACACGCTGGTCCACAGCCCGGCAATCACCAGCCGCTGCTTGCCGATGGCGTTGACGCGATCGATCACGCCCTGGTCTTCCCAGGCATTCATGCTGGTGCGGTCGAACACCGGCTCGCCGGCAAAGATCTCCGGCAGTTCTGGAAACAACGGGCCGGAGAACGATTTCTCGGCAACAGTGGTCAGAATCACAGGCACCTTGAAGCCTTTGGCGCCCTTGGCAATCAGCGACACGTTGTTGCGCAGCGCCGAGATGTCGATGGTATGCGTGGCGAACGCCATCTGCGATTGATGGTCGATCAGGATCAGCGCGTGATCGCCGGGCGACAACAGGGACTTACCGGGGATGGCGGTGGCGGTGGTCATGCGTGATGCTCCAGGGAGGATGAAAAAGAACCAGCGGTATGCCGATGCGCACGCCGTGCGGGGCGTGCGGGGCGTGCGGCGCAGGAATCGTTGGCCACTTGCGCGGCAAAGCGCGCCGGCGTGCAGCCGGTGGCGTTGCGGAAGCTGCGGACAAAATGGCTTTGATCGAAGAAGCACAGATCGGTGGCGATCTGGCTGATGGTGTGGCGGCCTTCGCGCAGCATGGCCTGTGCGCGTTCGAGCCGACGACGCCGCAGATACTCCATCGGGCTGGCGCCCAGTGCATCGCGAAACACGCGCGCAAAATGGAAGCGGCTCATGCAGGCAGCGCCGGCCAGTTGCGTTACGCCGATGGGCTCGTACAGATGCGTGTCGATGTACTGCAGCGCTCTTGCCACGGCACGTGCGCGTGAGGCGTGCAGTGCGTTGTAGTTGCCTGCATGCAGATCGGGGCGACCAGCGGCAATCAGACTTGCCATATGACGTCTCTGGCGGGGAATGACGCCATGGTGGAGCGAACATCCCGATCGCCCCACCCCTGATGGTGAGGCGGATCGCTCACTCTTTCGGGTGAGCGGCATGGTTGCTGCACAAGGACGCATGAGATCTCGCGCGTGCATTGCCGTGACATAGAGCACGCATGCATGCAAGCCGACGCAGCGGCGATACCGCGCAGTTGTGGAGTGCGCGCTATGCAGTGCCCCACTCGGCATCCACACCGCACCCGAACCAAGCGAACGCCAGCGCGTGGCACGACGCGCTACAAAAGCAGCGTCTTCGATGCTGCACACAACAGACCGCATCCAACTCAGCGCACACTGCATCGCCAAGACACGCACACGACGCAACACGCCGATCCATGCGTACTCGATTTACTGCCCGATCTGCCTCCCCCGAAAGAGGTGGTGGTGCTTCCCTCGATCTCGCCCGACAATGCTGCGATGCCGCATGAGCCCGCCATCCGATTCCACCCGCTGTGGCGCCTGTGCGCGGCGGTGATCGTTGTGATGTGCAGTTGCTGGTGGCCATGCCCGCCCGCGCGGGCCGAAGGCATCGCTGCCACGCGTGCGGGACTGCTGCAATTCCACCACACCGCCTGGAGCACCGAGCGCGGCGCACCGGCCGACATCTGGGATATCCAGCAAGCCGACGCCGGGCCGTTATGGTTGGCGACCGGCTTCGGTCTGTTTCAGTTCGATGGCGACCACTTCGCGCGGCAGGCGCCGCCGGATGGCGAGGCCTACGCGTCGCACAACATGACCGCGCTTGCGCTGGCGCCGGACGACACCGCCTGGATCGGCTACTTCAACGCCGGTATCGATCGCCTCGCGGACGGCCATCTCACGCACTTCCGCCCGGGCAAGGACGTGCCCGACGGCATGGTGTTCCGCATCGAACACGATGGCAGTGGACGCTGGTGGGCGGCCATCGATGGCGGTTTGTGCTGGTTCGATGGCCAACGCTGGCAGCGTGCCGGTGCCGACTGGGGCTACACCGCCGAGCGCGCGCATTGGTTGCTGCGCGATGTGCGCGGCACGCTGTGGGTCAGCGACGGCACCCAGATTCTGTCGTTGCGGGCTGGCGCCAAGCGGTTCGCACCCAGCGGTCAGCAGGTGGGTCTCTACGTCACCATGGCCGAAAGCCCGGACGGAGCGATCTGGGTCGCAGACCCGTACCGCGGCGTGTTTGCGTTGACCGATGCGCAGGGCAACGTACTGCCCGCGGCGGCGCGTGCCCGGCTGCAATTTCCCGGGTTATTCGCGCGGCGCATCCGCTTCATGCGCGACGGCGCGCTGTGGGGCAGCGACTACGCGGCGCACGGCCTGTTCCGGATTGCCTTGCCCACATCGCCCACGCCGGTGCTGGAACGCTTCGGACCGGTACAAGGTCTGACCTCGGCCACCGCCGGCCCGTTGCTCGAAGACCGCGAAGGCAATCTGTGGGCAGGCACCAATCTGGGCCTCAACCGGTTCCGGCATCGCGCGTTGCTGCCGTTGGCATCGTTGCTGCCGGGCCAGGCGATGGCCGTGGCGACCTTCAATCCCACCCCGGGCACCTCCGCACGCCCGCTCCTGGCCAGTCTGCGCGATGGCCGGCTGCTGGCGTTGAGCCGCGATCGCGTCGCAGGCCTGCAGCATGGCGCGCCCCCCCACATCCTGGATGTGCCAGCGACCGCCAACGGCTGGGTGCTTGGCGAGCACGCCCTGCTGCGTCTGCAGGCCGGCCGCATTCAGCCCGTGGCGCTGCCGCTCGGCCTGACCACCGGCGCCATTCGTGCCTTCGTCGTGGACAGCCGCAACCATCCCTGGGTCTGCCCGGACGCGAGCGGCCCCTACGCCTTCGACGGCAGCGCCTGGCAGCCGCTGGCCGATCTGCAGGACACCCCGTGCACGGTGCTCGCCAATACCCAGGATGGCGGCGTGTGGGTAGGCACCATCAAGGGCGACGTGCGCCTGCTGCAGGGCCGGCGGTTGATGCACTACAGCGCCGAAGATGGCCTGTCGGTGGGGCCGGTCACCGCCATCTGGCAACGCCCGTCGCTCACCCTGGTCGCCGGCGAAACCGGGCTGGCAGCGCTGGGCGCCGATGGCCGTTTCCGGCAGGTGCCCGATCAGACCAATCCGCTGCTGCAAGGCATCACCGGCATCGTGCAGGACCGCCACGGCACGCTGTGGTTGAACGGAAACCGAGGCGTGGTGCAGATCAGTCAACGTGCGCTGCTGCGCAGCGTGCAAGCGGGCGTGGTCAGCCCGGCGCTGCGCCTCTACGACATCATGGACGGGTTGCCCGGTGTCGCCCAGCAGGCCACGCCGGTGCCCACGGCCATCGCCGCCGACGACGGCCTGTTGTGGTTCACCACCAACCAGGGCCTGGCTTGGCTAGATCCCGAGCAGACCTACCGCAACCCCACCGCGCCGGAGGTCTTCATCACCGACGTGGTCGCCAACGACCGCCCCTACCCGCGCACGGCAGGCCTGCGCCTGCCCCAATGGACCCACCGCCTGCGCATCGGCTACGACGCGGTCAGCCTCACCCGCCCCGAGCGCGTGCGCTTTCGCTACCGGCTGGAAGGCGTGGATGCGCAATGGCAGGACGCCGGCAATCGTAACGAGGCGTTCTATACCAACCTCGCGCCCGGCCGTTACCGCTTCCGCATTGCCGCCGCCAACAACGACGGGGTATGGAACGAGCGCGGCGACACGCTGGACTTCGTGATCGAAGCGGCCTTCGTGCAGACCTGGCAGTTCAAGGTGTGCGTCGCGCTGGCCTTGCTGCTGACGCTTGCGATCCTCTGGCGCATGCGCACCCGGCATGTTGCCGGACGCCTGCGTGCGCGGCTGGAAGAGCGCTACCGCGAACGCGAACGCATCGCTCGCGAGTTGCACGACACCTTGTTGCAGGGCACCCAGGGGCTGATCCTGCGGCTGCATGCCGCCAGCCGCTCGTTGCCCGGCAACGACCCGCGCCGCCTGGAGCTGGAACAGGCGGTCGACCTGGCCGAAAACGCACTGGTCGAAGGCCGCGACCGCGTCAACGGCCTGCGCGACAGTTACTCGCTGCGCCAGGATCTGGCCGCCGCACTGCAACGCTCGCGCGAAGCCACCATGCCCCCGCCTGCGGCAGAACTGCAGGTGTCGGTGGAGGGCCGCCCGGTGGCGCTGCGCCCGATGGTGGCCGACGAACTGTTCCAGCTGGGCCGCGAAGCACTGGCCAATGCCGATCGCCATGCCAATGCCGCACGAATCGCGCTGGAACTGCGTTACGGTTCACGTGACTTCGTGCTGCGCATCCGCGACGATGGCTGCGGCCTGGATCCGGATGTGCTGCATGGGCATGCGCGCACCGGGCATTGGGGGCTGACCGGCATGCAGGAACGCGCAAAACGCATCGGCGCCAAGATGCAGCTGTGGTCGCGTCCTGGCAGCGGCACCGCCATCCAGATCACGCTTCCCGCCCGCACCGCCTATGCGACACCGCCACGCTGGTGGTGGCCATTTCGACCTGCACGATCCACGGAGAGTTCCAATGGCTGACATGGTCAAACCGACCGACGTGCTGGTGGTAGACGATCACCCGCTGCTGCGCGACGGCCTCAGCGCCATGCTCGCCGCCGAACACGACATGCGCGTGGTCGGCGAGGCCGAAGACGGCGAACAGGCAGTGGCCTGCTACACCAGCCTGCGCCCGGACGTGGTGCTGATGGATCTGCAGATGCCGCGCGTGGATGGCGTTGAAGCCATCCAGCGCATCCGCCGTGTCGACCCCGCCGCCAAGGTCATCGTGTTGACCACCTATACCGGCGATGTGCGTGCGGTGCGTGCGCTGCAGGCAGGCGCCTGCGGCTACCTGCTCAAGAGCGCGCTGCGCCGCGAGCTGGTCGACACCATCCGCGACGTGCGGCGTGGCCAGCGCCGGCATGTTCCGGCGTCGGTGGCCGAAAACATCGCCGCCCACGTGCTCGACGACGCGTTGTCCGCCCGCGAGACCGAGGTGCTGAGTCTGGTCGCCACCGGATGTTCCAACAAGCAGATCGGCAATGCCTTGAGCATCTCCGAAGAAACGGTCAAGGCGCATATGAAGAACATCCTGGCCAAGCTCGGCGTACGCGATCGCACCCACGCGGTCACCGTTGCCCTGCGCCGCGGAATCCTGTCGCTGGAAACCTGAGCGGCCTGCGACCGCGCAGATCGCACCGCCGGTCGGTCGCTCCTCAAACAACGCTTCATCCGGTCGCTGCCATGACGTGGCAGTGGCAACCGCGATCTGTCAAAGCCCCACGCCGATCGATCGCCCACGGATGGCTCCCGCCCGGCTGCCCACCGTGCCCACCAGCGCCAGCATGTGTAACCCGGTCCACCATTCTTGAACGCAAGGCGCACAAGACGATGGAGGCGCACTGTCAAATCGATCGGCTTGCGCTATCGTATGCACCGCTAAGCGGCATGGGGGCCGCTTCAGCATCTTGTCTGGCAGCCGATAACGGCTAGGTCCGACCGCCGCACTGCGCTGCGGCGGCACTCGATTCAATCATTTAAACGCGTTCAGGGGAATTGCGATGCTTCGTCACTCTTTGCGGGTGCGCCTGCTGTTGCCGGTGCTGGCCTTGGTGCTGGTCGTGGTGGTGGCACTCACGGTTATTCTTGCCATTACCGAAGCGAACCGGGTCAAGTTCGAAACCGGCGACGCGATCGAGCGCCAGTCGGTGTCCTTGCAGACCTTGTTCGCCGTCACCCGCTCGATGATGCTCGACCGCGTCAATTCCTCGATGCGCCAGCTGCGCAAGGAAGCCAATGCGCAGGGCGCCCCGAGCATGGGCAGCGATATCCGCGTCGCCGACCGCAACGCCAACGACCTGCTGCTGGGCCAGCGCTCGCAGGCCAATTCCTTCAGCATGCTGGACGACGTCACCGCCATCCACGAAGGCACTGCGACGCTGTTCTCGCGGACCGGCGATGAGTTCGTGCGCATCTCCACCAACGTCAAGAAGGAAGACGGCAGCCGCGCCATCGGCACCGTGCTCGATCCCAACGGCCAGGCCGCGGCCAAGCTGCGCAACGGCGAGAGCTTCTACGGCGTGGTCGACATCCTGGGCAACCCGTACGTCACCGGCTACGAGCCGATCTTTGCCGGCAACGACAAGCGCGTCATCGGCGCCTGGTACGTCGGCTACAAGGCCGACACGCAGGCTCTGGAAAACGTGGTCAGCAGCCGTCGCGTGCTCGATTCCGGCTTCATCGCCGTGTTCGACAGCAAGAACAAGCTGCGCTTTCAGTCCACCACCGGTGCCACCACCGACACCGCCACCATCGAGCGCATCGTCAAGGACAGCCCGGACGACTGGGTCGTCGTCAAGCAGGAAGTGCCGGACTGGGGTTTCATCCTGGTCTCGGCGTATCCCAAGAGCGACGTCAATGGCCTGATCGTGCGCCAGTCGCTGTGGATCGCCGGCATCGGCCTGTTGGTGTGCGTCCTGTTGCTTGGCCTGCAGTGGGCCCTGATCTGGAGCCGCGTGTTGCGCCCCATCCAGCATCTGACCACCGTGGCCGAAGAACTGAGCCTGGGCAAGTGGAACCACACCATCGAAGAGGTCAACCTCAAGGATGAAATTGGTACCCTGGCGCGCGCCATCTCCCGCCTGTCCAACAGTGTCCGGTTGGCCATGGAGCGCCTCAGCAAACGCTGAGCCGCTTCACCCGATTTCGTACCAGATGATGCAAGGAAGACGCCATGTCCAATGAATTCCGTCCGCTGATCGATGTCCTGCGCGAGCTCAGGGCGTTGGCATTGAAGAAGGCGTCCGGCTTTCTGTTTGTCGTCACCGAAGAAAACCACTCCTGCATCGTCCGCCTCAACGCCGGACAGATCGAAGAAGTGGTCTTCCGCATGCTGCGCAATGACGAGGCGGTACAACGCCTCACCATGGTCGGTGCCGCGAAGGCACGCTTCCAGGTGGACCCCGGTGCCGGCATGGGCAAGCCGTCGTTGCTGAGCGAAGACTCGCGCCAGTGGTTGATGGGCGGCTTCGAACAGGATCTGGGCGGTGCACCTGCCCCGGTGCGCGCCGTCGTGGCACCGGCGGCCGTTGCTCCGGTGGCGGCAGCGGTGGCGGCAGCGGCGCCAGCACCCGCGCCGTCAGGCAACGCCAGTGCCGGCGCGCCGGACGATCGCGTGCGCGATGCCTTGGAAAAAGTCGCGCTGAACTATCTCGGCCCCATCGCCGGCATGCTCTGCGACGAAGCCTGGGACGCGTCCAGCGATATCGAGCAGGTGCTCAGCCAGCTCGGCGCCAACCTGGCCACACCGCAGGAAGCGCAGAAGTTCATGGCCGACGCACGCACCGCGTTAGCCCGGGTGCGTTGAGCGGGATCGATGGCGAGCTGATCGTTTCAGCTCGCTGTTGCTGCATGCGACGCCACAGGCTGCGCATGCTGCATCCCATCTCAGCGGCCTTCGATGCATTGCTGCAAATGATTCCGATCGACACCGACGAGCGCCTGGCGCTCGTTTTTTTATGCGCTCGCGACGCTGCCACACTGCGACGGTGCAGGCGCAAGCGGCTGTTGTTGATGCTCGTGCACCTGGGCTGGGTACGGTGATCTACCAACGTCTACGGCGGCGCTGCGCCTAATTGCGGTGAACTTGAAGATGGTCCGAGCCCATGTCATGCGGTCGCGTTCTCGCGCCCGCATCAGTGCCTGCACGCTCCCCATCGAGCTCGCTCAGCGTCGCGCTGTCCAGTCGTCGATCTCCGATTTGAGAGCGGTGTCGGCGGCGAGCAATGCATTGGCCGCATCGCCCAGCGGCGGTGATGTCGTATCCACGACGCCGATCGACTGCAGCACGGTTTCTGCCTTCACGAATGCGCGGTTACCACGGTCGTAGAAACCGATCAGCAGTAGCCCCCTGGCAGCCAGGGTTCTGTCCGATCCGGTAAAAATCCGCTGCTCGACGATCAGGCGGGTTCCGCTCCAGCCGATGAGCCGTGTTTCAAGATCGAATGCATGGAAGGGCTTGAGTTCCCTTCGAAACTGGATGGCTCCCGAACCGACAATCGGCGCCCACTTCGCTCGCAGCGCCACCTTGGCCAGGCCGGTACGCAGCACCATGTCCAGCCGCCCGAGATCGAAAATTGTCCAGTAGCGTCCATTGGTCATATGCAGGTTGGCATCGATGTCGTTCGGCAGCACGCGCAATCTGAGACGCGACACGTCCGAGCGCGCGTGCATCCGCGGCCGGAACAGACTTGTCACCAACAAGAGGATCAGGCGAAACCAAAGATTCATTCCAATGCCTGCGATGGGTAAAGAGTGATGAAATTTGACGATCGAGCCGGTCGCTTGTTGATATGGGTCGCCAAACCCATGCTCGACCACCATGGGTGCCGCACCCGCTGCCGAAGAAAACGCCATCAGACTCGATGCAGCACTGCAGCAGCAACGTCTTCGCGATCATCCGCGCACAGTCGACGATACAGGTGACAGAAGCCGTGGCGACATCGGCCTGCCCTACTCCTATGCAGACGGCACTGGGTGATCGGACTAGCCACTGCAGGTGCCAACAGCATGCGCGTCATCCAACACGGCGCATGCCCGCTTGCCACACCACATCAACGCGCCTCAAAAGCGATTGCTCATGGCGCAGCTCCTGATTCAAGACGGGAGTGTGTCATCGGTAGCGTAATGGGCGGAGATGCCGCCCATCGATGCGACTGCGCGACAGCGCGCCATCGTCTTCCTGGTGGACGCAGAGCATGCTGCACCCACCAGGCACGCGATGCGGTTAGCTGGGCTGGAAGGCCAGCTTCAGCTCCGGGTACCACTGCGCCGTGACGGTGGCGATGAAGCGCCCCAGGTTCGGAAGCGTGCGGGCGTAATCGGTGATCTCCGGGTGCAGGCCGTGCGCCTGGAAGAACGCTTGGGTGAAGCCGAAGACCACCGCGTCATAGGAACTGGGGCGATCGCTGCCTAGCAGGAAGCGCTTGTCGCCGATCAGCACGTCGATCGCGCTCAGGTCTTTCTTGGCCTTGTCGATGATCTCCGCTTCGGTGAAGCGCGCAATGCCTTGATCGAAGCAGCGCTTGCGGAAGTCTTCGCGACGCGTCTTGAGCGCTTCCTGGATCTCTTCCGGCAGTGCCGTCGGATCGCCAACCATGGTCTTCATCAAAAAGTCCCAGCCGCCTTGGTTGAAGAACTCGTAATAGATGATGATCCAGTAGAGATGGTCTTCGAGCGTGCCCTGCACTACTTGGCCGAGCGCTTGCTGCTCTGCGCTCAGGTGTGCATCGGGGTCGCCGAGCGTGCCCTTGAGATAGTCGATGATGAGGCTGCTGTCGGCGATCCGGGTGTCGCCGACGCTAATGAAGGGCACCTTGCCGCGTGGGTCAACGTCCGGGACCGGTACCGAAACGAGCTCATGCTTGATACCGAACATCCGAAAATACGCCTGCAACTTGGCGGCATAGGGGGAAAGACTGGCAACGTAAGCCGACAGACTGTTCTCGCCGAGCGTGACCGCATGCAGGTTCAGGACCGTCTCGGCATCGATATGGAGGGCGTCGTACGGGTTCTCATAAACAGGGTATTGCTGCATTTCAATTCCTTGAGCACTGGGTCGGTGGGTGTGGATTGCCGGGGAACCGGCAGCTGGATACGACGGGCCGGATGGCAATGACAGCGCGGCCCTGTTTTTGTACTATATCGGACATAAATCACCCAGCAAGGATTTTTTGCGAAATGGTACATAAAACAACCGAAGACCCCGCGCGACCCCGCGGACGCCCGCGGAAGTTCGACGAGGCCACCGTGCTGGAACGTGCGCGCGATGTGTTCTGGAACCATGGCTACGCCGCGACCTCACTGGACGAGCTGGCTGCTGCAACGGGACTCAACCGCCCCAGCCTCTACGCGACGTTTGGCGACAAGCACGCCCTCTACCTGCGCGCACTAGAGGAAAACAAGGCGTGGTCCGTTGCAGGGGTTCGCCAGCACATGGGCAGCGATGGTCCGCTGCACGAGGTGCTGCGCAGCTTTTTTCTCGCTGCGGCAGAGAGCACGCTGGCCGGCGAGATGGGAGCGCGCGGGTGCTTCGTCGTCTGCACGGCGGTCACCGAGTCGCTTCGCGACCCCGAAACGCGCACCGTGGCGGCAAGCTATGTCGAAGGTGTCGACCTCGCCTTCCGCGAGCGCTTCGAGCGCTCGAAAGAGGAGTTGAACAGAGGGATCGATCCCGCCTCTGCGGCTGCCGTCGCATCCGCCATGCTGCAGACCTTGGCGGTGCGGGCGCGTACCGGCAGCGGACGCGAGGAGCTGACGGACATCGTGCATGCCGCCGTGATTGCGATTTGCGGTCGCCCGCCTGCCGGAGTTAAGGCATGAGAGCTGCGGTGTTCGATGCGGGCGGCGCACCCGAATCCTTTCGCATTGCCGAACTGCCGGAGCCACGTCCGGCGTCCTGATCCGCGTGGAGGCGATCAGCATCGAGGGCGGCGATATCGCGGATCGGCGGACAGGCCGAACCCGATCTTGCGGCGGTCCCGGCTACACCGCTGCCGGAGTGATTGTTGCCGTGGGTCGCGCCGTCAGCGGGTTGCGTGTCGGGCAGTCTGCCATCTCTCAGCACTCGTCAGCCGGAGCTGCCGCGACGCATGTGGTTGCACTCAATACGTCGCGGACCGTATTGATCGCCAACCCTCCCGCAGGACCTCACCTCACTCCCACTCGATCGTCGCCGGCGGCTTGCCCGAGATGTCGTAGACCACGCGCGAGACGCCGCGCAGTTCGTTGATGATGCGGTTGCTCACCGTGCCGAGGAAGTCGTACGGCAGGTGCGCCCAATGGGCGGTCATGAAGTCGATGGTCTCCACCGCACGCAGTGCGATCACCCATTCGTATGCACGCGCATCGCCGACTACGCCGACGGATTTCACCGGCAAAAATACCGCAAATGCCTGGCTGGTGGTGTCGTACAGATCGGCCTTGCGCAGCTCGTCGATGAAGATCGCATCGGCCTTGGCCAGCAGTTCGGCGTATTCGCGCTTCACTTCGCCCAGGATGCGCACGCCCAGGCCCGGGCCCGGGAACGGATGGCGATAGACCATGCTGCGCGGCAGGCCGAGTTCCACGCCGAGGCGACGCACTTCGTCCTTGAACAGTTCGCGCAGCGGTTCGACCAGGCCCAGCTTCATGTGTTCCGGCAGGCCGCCCACATTGTGGTGGCTCTTGATCACGTGCGCCTTGCCGGTCTTGCTGCCGGCCGACTCGATCACGTCCGGATAGATCGTGCCCTGCGCCAGCCACTTGGCGTTGGCCAGTTTGTTGGACTCTTCATCGAAGATGTCCACGAACAGGTTACCGATGATCTTGCGCTTGGTCTCCGGGTCGCTCACGCCTTCGAGCTTGGCGAAATAGCGGTCCGCCGCATTGACGCGAATCACCTTGACGCCCATGTGCTCGGCAAACATCGCCATCACCTGGTCGCCTTCCTGCCAACGCAGCAGGCCGGTATCGACGAACACGCAGGTCAGCTTGTCGCCGATCGCCTTGTGCAACAGCGCCGCGACCACCGACGAATCCACACCGCCGGACAAACCAAGAATCACTTCGTCATCGCCCACCTGTTCGCGCACGCGCGCAATCTGGTCGTCGATGATGTTGGCCGCCGTCCACAGCGTCTGGCAGCCGCAGACATCGACCACGAAGCGGCGCAGCAAGGTCTGGCCCTGCAGCGTGTGCGTCACTTCCGGATGGAACTGCACGCCGTACCAGCGCTTGTCCTCGTTGGACATCGCCGCCACCGGAATGCGGTCGGTCACCGCAGTAATGGTGAAGCCCGGCGGCACCTGCGACACGTGGTCGCCGTGGCTCATCCACACGTTCAAACGCGAGGCGCCGGCATGGTCGGTCAGGCCGGAAAACAGCGCATCGGCCGCGACGACATCCACCTCGGCATGGCCGAATTCGCGTTGGTCGGCCGCTTCGGTGGCGCCGCCCAGCTGCGCAGCCAACGTCTGCATGCCGTAGCAGATACCGAACACCGGCAAGCCGCTGTCGAACACTTCCTGCGGCGCCACCGGCGCACCCGGCAAGGTGGTCGATTCCGGGCCACCAGACAAAATGATGCCCTTGGCCCCAAACCCGGCAATCTCGGACGGATCATGATCCCAGGCCCAGATCTCGCAGTACACGCCGATTTCGCGGATGCGCCGCGCGATCAACTGCGTGTATTGCGCGCCGAAATCGAGGATGAGGATCTTGTCGTTATGAATGCTGGTCATTGAGAGCCGGGAATCGAGAATCGGGATTGGGGAATCGCAACAACAACCGCGGCGCCGGCCGCTATCGGACGAGGAAGCGGCGGGCTCTTACGATTCCCGATTCGCGATTCCCCATTCCCGATCATCCAGCGCGATAGTTCGGCGGCTCTTTGGTGATCTGCACGTCGTGGACGTGGCTTTCGCGCTGGCCGGCACCTGTGATGGTGACGAACTTCGGCTTGGTGCGCATCTCTTCGATCGTGGCGCAGCCCACATAGCCCATGGTCGCGCGCAGGCCACCGATGAGCTGATGAATAATGCCGCCGACCGAGCCGCGATACGGCACACGCCCTTCGATACCTTCCGGCACCAGCTTGTCGGCGTCGCTGGAATCCTGGAAATAGCGGTCCTTGGACCCCTTCTCCATCGCGCCCAGGCTGCCCATGCCGCGGTAGCTCTTGTAGCTGCGGCCCTGGAACAACTCGACTTCGCCCGGCGCTTCTTCGGTACCGGCCAGCAAACCGCCGACCATCACCGTGGACGCACCCGCCACCAGCGCCTTGCCGATGTCGCCGGAATAGCGGATGCCGCCGTCCGCGATCAACGGAATGCGGTCCTGCAATGCCTCGGCCACCATGTCCACCGCGGTGATCTGCGGCACGCCCACGCCTGCAACCACACGCGTGGTGCAGATCGAACCCGGGCCCACGCCAACCTTGACCGCGTCGGCGCCGGCATCCATCAATGCCAGCGCTGCGTCGCCGGTGACGATGTTGCCGCCGATCACCTGCAGGTGCGGATAGGTCTTCTTGACCCAGGCCACACGGTCGATCACGCCTTGCGAATGGCCGTGCGCGGTATCGACGATGACCACATCGACGCCGGCAGCCGCGAGCAGCTCGATGCGCTGTTCGGTATCGCCACCGACACCGACCGCCGCACCGACCAGCAACCGCGTGGACGCATCCTTGGCGGCGTTGGGGTTGTCGGTCTTCTTCTGGATGTCCTTGACCGTGATCAGCCCGCGCAGTTCGAAGCTGTCGTTGACCACCAGGATCTTTTCGATGCGGTTGCGATGCAGCAGCTCGAGTACTTCCTCATCGCTGGCGCCTTCGCGCACGGTGATCAGGCGATCTTTCTTGGTCATGATGTGGCGGACCGGATCGTCGAGCTTCTTTTCGAAGCGCATGTCGCGGCTGGTGACGATGCCGACCAGTTCGCTGCCGTCCACCACCGGCACGCCGGAGATGTTGCGCGCGCGCGTCAGCGCGATCACTTCGCCGATGGTGGTGTCCGGGCTCACCGTAAACGGCTCGGTGATCACGCCGGACTCGAACTTCTTCACCTTGGCCACTTCGGCCGCCTGCTGTGCAGGGGTCAGGTTCTTGTGGATGATGCCGATGCCGCCCAACTGCGCCATGGCCACCGCCAGGCGGTGTTCGGTCACCGTGTCCATCGCGGCCGACAGGATCGGCAACTTCAGACGCAGATCGCGGGTCAGCCGGGTTTCCAGGCTGACATCCTTGGGCAGGACGATCGAATGAGCGGGGACGAGCGAGACGTCGTCGTAGGTGAGAGCTTCAGCCTGGATGCGGAGCATCGGCGGACCCGAGTTTGGGGAAGCGCGGCATTTTACCCTGAAAGCCTTCACGAAGACACCACGCAGCCGCAATGCTGCGTTACACCGGTTGCTCAACCCGCAGCGTCGGCCGCTTCCAGGGTGTTCTGCATCAGCGTAGCCACCGTCATCGGCCCCACCCCGCCCGGCACCGGCGTGATCCAGGCCGCGCGCTTTGCTGCCGCATCGAAGCCGACATCGCCCACAAGGCGTCCATCTTCCAGGCGGTTGATGCCGACATCGATCACCACTGCACCCGGCTTGACCCATTCGCCGGGGATCAGCCCCGGGCGGCCCACCGCCACCACCAGAATGTCCGCATTGCGCACGCTGGCCTCCAGCACATCGGCCGGGGTGAACTTGTGGCAGCTGGTCACCGTGCAACCGGCGATCAACAGCTCGAGCCCCATCGGCCGGCCGACGTGATTGCTTACGCCCACAATGGTCGCGTTGCGCCCGCGCACCGGTTGATCGGTATGCGCAAGCAAGGTCACGATGCCGCGCGGCGTGCACGGGCGCAGGCCGAATTCGCGCAGTGCCAGATGCCCCACATTTTGCGGATGGAAGCCATCCACATCCTTGCGCGGATCGATGCGCTGGATCAGCCGGTTGGCATCGGGAATCCCCGGCAGCGGCAGCTGGATCAGGATGCCGTGGATCTTGGGATCGGTGTTGAGCTCATCGATCAACGCCGCCAACTCGGCCTCGCTGGTGCCGTGCGGCAGGTCGTAATCGAACGCTTCGATGCCCACTTTTTCCGCCGCGCGTCGCTTGTTGCGTACATACACCGACGACGCCGGGTCGCCACCCACCAGCACCACCGCCAACCCGGGCCGCGCCTTTCCCGCTGCCATGCGCGCATCCACGCGCAACTTCAGCCCGTCGAGCAGGTCCTCGGCAATGCGGCGACCATCGAGAAGGCGGGCCGGAGCGAAGGCAGCTGGCGCGGAAGCGGTCATGGGGCGTCAGGTGTAGAGTCGAAGGCCGTCTATTGTCCCCGATTCCATCATGACCGACACGACCTCGCACACCGATTCGACCACTACTTCCATCGAAGCGGCCGCATTCCGCCGCCTGCTGCAGCATCTCAACCAGGAGCGCACAGATGTGCAGAACATCGACCTGATGATCCTGGCCGGCTTCTGCCGCAACTGTCTGGGCGACTGGTACCGCGAAGCGGCCGAGGCGCAGGGCCAGCCGATGAGCAAGGAGCAGGCACGCGAGGCGGTCTACGGCATGCCGTTCGCGCAGTGGAAGCAGCAACATCAAAAAGACGCCACTCCCGAACAGCTCGAAGCATTCGCTGCGGCCCAGCGCGCGCACAGCTGATCGCTGGTCAGGGCGCGCGACTGCAGTGACTGCTGCGCGTCCGGTGTGCCTGTCTTGAGACTGCGTGCCATCAGGCGGCGCGCTGCTCCTTGATGCGGTTCGCGGCTGTGGCGCTAGTCCACGCTGGCATTGCGTGCATCGCTTCCACCTAAGTGCTTATTGCTAGCGATGTCTTGTCGATGACCTCAAGATCCGGAAATTTTTGCTGCTTGAGAGAGTTGGGCGCAATGGGTAAACCCATTGCAGAGCACATGATCTGCGAGCTGGCTGCAGGGCCCTTGTCCTCCTACCGGCGCGGGACACGCCGTGAATCCGTCCATGGAGCAACTGTGTTGGTCAGGACCTCAATCCGCGACCTTTGATCAGTTTCCTTCGGGCGTGTTCATCGGTAGGTGCCGGCCGCTGGCTAGCACGCTTTTGCGTTTACTCACGGCCGCCGAGCGCGCTCAGGTGGGCTGCAGAGCGGCTCTTTGATCGCGCACGCGCGCATTGAGGATGACCAGCATCTTGCGCATCACCGCCACGAGGGCGACCTTGCCTTCCTTGCCGCGTGTGCGCAGCGATCTGTAAAAATCGCGCAGACCTGGCTCGTGCCGAGCCGAGGACATCGCCGCCATATACAGCGCCTGCCGGATATCGGCTCGGCCTCCGCCGATCCCCCGTTTACCACGCATCGCGCCGCTGTCGCGCGAGAGCGGGGCAACGCCAACCAATCGGGAGATTTGCTTTCCGTTGAGCGTCCCAAGCTCCGGTAACCGGGACACCAGCACGGCCAGCAGCACCGGACCGACCCCTTTGAGCGTCTTCAACGCGGCCAGGTGCGGTTGCTCGATGAGCAGCGTCTTCAGCTGCCCGGCGATCAGGTTGTCTAGCCGCGCCACGCTGCGCACAAGCTGGTTCACGTTGCCCTGCAGGATCTTTCGTAGCGCTTTTTCCGCAACCTGCAGCAACTGCTGCCTTGCTGCTTTCAGCAGTTCGACCAGTTGCCGACGGGCACGTACATGCTCGCCCAGATCGCGCTGCCAGGGTTCCAGTGGAACATACCGATGGAGTTCCATCTTCTCGGCCATGCAGGCCAACATGGCCGCGTCCAGCCGGTCAGTCTTGGCCAGTCCCAAACCGTTGGCCAGGTTGCGTGCCCGTTGTGCATTGACGCGCGCTACCGGCAGTGCGGCGTGATGCAAGGCATCCAGCGCTGCCAGCTCGTAGCCCCCGGTCGCCTCCAGCACCACCTGCCGCACCGACAGCGTCTTCAGCCAATCGACACGCTTCCGATGACCGCCTGCAGTGTTGGTGAACTGACGGGTTTGGCCTCGAAAAATGGCAACGTCCAGAAAGTGTTTGCACACATCGATCCCGATTCCGCTCATGGGAAATCTCCGCTAGGCTAAAAATGTCGAGAGCTCCCTCGCTTGCCCAGTCTTATCGTTTCGAGTGTCAGCTCGGGCAACTGTTCGGGCGAATCAAGGGAGAATCCGGCGTGGGTACCAAGCTACATGGCGATCGCTGAGATCCAGGCTCTGACGGCAGCCCACGCCGGCTCTCGACACCTAAACTGCCAGATTCCGAACAGATAAGGCTCTTATGCGGCATCCATGCCGCATAAGGTCCCGCGCCGGTAGGCGGACAAGTTCCAGTCGAGATGGTCGGTGTGCACGGTTGCAAGCAAGGCACCAGCCCCGCCGTTTAGTTACTGACTTTTTATCGCCAAGTGAAGTGCAGTACTGCCAGCTGTTTACCTGCTCACCGACCAACGTCTTGGCTATGCGGCATCCATGCCGCATAAGGGCCCGTGCCGGCAGGCGGACAAGGGCCGGTAGAGATGGTCGGTGTGCACGCTTGCAAGCAAGGCACGCGCACCGCCGTTTAGTTACTGACCTTTCATCGCCAAGTGGAAGCGCAGTAAGGCCAGCTGTTTACCTGCTCACCGACCAACGTTCTGGCGCGGTGCCCTCGCCGCTTGCGGGACCCTGTGGCGGCATGGATGCCGCCACGGAGCGTCCATGGATGGATTCACAGCGTGTCCCGCAAGCGGTGAGGGCACCGCGCGCTCGAAGACGCGACCTGACCACCCGCTGACGGCAACAGGCGCCAAAAGACTGCACTGCCGCCAGTTGCACCCACCTGCACATTCGGTGCCTGCGCAGCCCCACGCCCACCTGACGATCACGGCGTTTTGTCGGCCGCTCTTGGTCTCTTCCGCAGTCTCTTCATCAGCCTGCGTCAACGCATTGCGGTTGAGCGACCGGCTCTCCCGGCGCGGCGGCGTAAACGGCGTGGGCTTGGGCACCGTCGGCGTGATGTTGCCGAACATCAACCCTGCACCGGCACGCACATTCCCGGCAGCGATTTCCAGCTCCAGCTGCTCCGCATCGCGGCGGCGGATCTCGCGGCCGATCATGCCGGCCTCATCCTCGTCCACGCCCAGCTCGACCAGCACCATCTGGCCGAAGGTCACCGCCGACTCGAAGGTTTCGCGGATCTGATAATCCACACCGGCCGCGATCAGCTGCAGCGAATGCTCACGATCGAACGAGCGCACCAGCAGGCGCGCATGCGGGAACTCGCGCATTGCCAGCTCGACGATGCGATTGGCCGCTTCGCGATTGTCGATGCATACCGCAATCGCCTGCGCAGTATGCGCACCGGAGGCATGCAATACGTCCAGCCGGGTCCCGTCGCCGTAATAGATCTTGAAACCGAACTCTTCCGCGCTCTGGATCATCTCGATGTCGTTATCGATGATGGTCACGTCCACGTCGTGCGCCAGCAGCGACTGGCTGGCCAGCTGGCCGAAGCGTCCGAAGCCGATCACCAGCACGCTGCCGGTTTGACCGTTGGCCGGTTCCACACCGTCCAGCGATACCTCCGGCGCGGGCATCAAACGCCGCTGCACCAGCACGAACAACGGCGTCAGCGCCATCGACAGCACCACGATGGCGGTGAGGGTGGCATTGACCTGCGCATCGATCACGCCCGATGCCGCGGCCGCCGCAAACAGCATGAAGGCGAACTCGCCGCCCTGCGCCATCAGCACGCCGCGGTCCAGTGCCTGGCGACGATCGCTGCGCATCACCCGCGCCACCGCATAGATGCACACCGCCTTGCCCAGCATCAGCGCCAACACACCGACGAGGATCAGCCGCCAATCGGCCGCAACCACGCGCAGGTCCAGGCTCATGCCCATGCCCAGGAAGAACAAGCTCAGCAACATGCCGATCCCGGTCAGCACCAGTGCGCACACGCAGATCTGCACGGTGCCCAGGCCGAAGATTTCCTTGCGCAGGCTCCACAGATGCAAAGGCCGTATCTCCAGACCGATCACGAACAGGAACATCAACACGCCCAATTCGGCGACATGCAGGATCGCCTGCGGGTCGTCGAACAGGCCCGGTCCGAATGGCCCGATCGCCAGCCCTGCTGCCAGGTACCCGAGCACCGAGCCCAGGCCCAGCCGTCGGAACAGAGGGATCGCCACCATCGCAGCACCCAGCAGAGCCACCACGTTGATCAATTCACTGGAATGAGCAGGCTGGCTCACGCCCGGATTCTAACGACACGTACGCGCCCACGCCCTGCATCTGCTTGCTTGTTGCACCGACCCGTCTAGACGCCATCGTTTCCGCCAAGGCCTCGCGCTTTGATCGGGAGGCCCAAACGACGAACGACGCCGGGTGGCGTCGTTCGCGATGGAACAGTGGCGAAGCGATCAGCCGCGCGCGTCGGCCTGGGCCAATGCGTTGCGCAAGATTTCCTTCGCCGGCCCACCATGCTTTTCATGCTGAAGCGCGAAGTGCACGGTGGCCTCGATCAAGCCGATGTGCGCGCCGCAATCGAAACGACGGCCTTCGAAGCGGAATGCGTCCACCTGCTCTTTCTTCAACAGCTCGGCAATCGCATCGGTCAGCTGGATCTCGCCACCGGCGCCTGCTCCGGTCGCTTCGAGCAACTCGAAAATCTTGGGGCTGAGCACATAACGACCGACCACGGCCAGGTTGCTCGGCGCCACTTCCGGCTTGGGCTTTTCGACGATCGCATTGATGCGGCCCTTGCGGCCGTCGAATGCGTCGGTGGACACGATGCCGTAGCTGGCGGTCTTGTCGTGCGGCACGTCTTCCACGGCAATGACGCTGCCGCCAGATGCTTCGGCCACATCGGCCATCTGGGTCAGCGCGGCGGCGCCACGATTCCACATCAGATCGTCCGGCAGCAGCACAGCGAACGGCTCATCGCCGACCACGGCCTTGGCACACAACACCGCATGGCCCAGGCCGAGCGCCTCGGCCTGCGTCACAAAAATGGCGCGAACGCCTTCCGGCAATGCATGACGCACCAGTTCAAGCTGCTCCAGCTTGCCTGCACGCTCAAGCTTCTGCTCCAGCTCGTAAGCCTTGTCGAAGTAGTCGGCGATCGAATGCTTGTACCGATTGGTCACGAAGATCAACGTATCGCAGCCGGCCTGGATGGCCTCGTCGACGGCGTACTGGATCAATGGTTTGTCGATGATTGGCAGCATTTCCTTCGGCACCGTCTTGGTCGCCGGAAGAAAGCGGGTCCCAAGACCTGCGACGGGGAATACGGCCTTGCGAATACGCTGGCTCATTACAGTCTTCTGACCTCACGTGCGGGGAATGGAACGACCGTATCAGATCGCGCGTCGACTTTCCGTCGAGCAGCCGCAAAATCCGGCATCAGGCCGCCCAACACAGTCTCCATTGCGTTGATGTCATAGCGATTAACCGCCTCACGCAGACGCGTCACCAGCTGCAGTACCTGCTCGTGCGAGAACTCGCGCACACCGGCTTCCAGAATCTTGGGATGCGCAGTCGGGCGGTAGTCTTCGTCGGAATAGAACAACGTCTCGTGCAGCTTCTCGCCCGGACGTAGACCGGTGTAGAGAATCGCCACATCCTTGCCCGGCTGCTTGCCGGCAAGCCGAATCATCTGCTCGGCAAGCAAGCGGATCGGCACCGGCTCGCCCATGTCCAACGTATAGATCGCGCCATGCGACGCCGATGCAGCTGCCTGGATCACCAACTGACAGGCCTCGGGGATGGTCATGAAGTAGCGCGTCACATCCGGATGCGTCACCGTGACCGGCCCGCCCTGGCGGATCTGCTCGCGGAACAACGGCACCACGCTGCCAGCCGAATCCAGCACATTGCCGAAGCGCACGGTGATGAAGCGCGTTGGCGCATCGCGCGCGTCAAGACTCTGGCAGATCATCTCTGCGTAGCGCTTGCTTGCGCCCAGCACATTGACCGGCTCTACCGCCTTGTCGGTGGAAATGAACACGAAGGTTTCGATGCGTGCACGCTGACACGCACGCGCCACGTTCTCGGTCGCCAGCACATTGTTGCGTACGGCCTCGCGCAGCTGCTCTTCCAGCAACGGCACCTGCTTGTACGCAGCGGCATGGAACACCGCATCCGGAGCAGCGGTGTTCAATGCATGCGCCACCACGGCCGGGTCGCCGCAATCGCCAAGCACCCGCACCACTTCGATATCCGGGAACAGACGACGCAGATCCGAATCGATGGTCAGCAATGCCAGCTCGTCGATTTCCAGCAGCACGATACGACGCGCCCCATGGCGCGCGCACTGACGGCAGACTTCCGAGCCGATCGAGCCGCCAGCGCCAGTCACCATCACAGTCTTGTTGGTCAGCCAATCGCGGATCAGTCGCCAGTCCGGCGTCACCGGCTTGCGATTGAGCAGGTCCTCGATGGCGACCTCTTTCAATTCGCCCGGCAGCGAGCGCCCTTCCAGCACATTGATCAGCTTGGGTACCATCCGGAACGGCAGACCGGTGCTCTCGCAGATCGCCACCACGCGCTGCATGCCGGAGGCATCGAGCGAGGGAATCGCGATCACCAGCAGTTTGGCGGCGGTCTCTTTCGCAATCGATGCGGCCTGATCCAGATTGCCCAGCACGTTGAGGCCCTGGATCTTGGCGCCGTGCAGGTTGTTGGCATCGTCCAGAAAGCCGACCGGCACGAAGGTACCGGTGCGGCGAAGGTCGCGCACCAGACCTTCGGCAGCACGCCCGGCGCCCAGGATCAGCACGCGCTGCGCCGCATCGCCGGAGTGCGCAATCTGATAATCCTTCCAGGCGCGATACAGCAGCCGCGGTGTACCGAGCAGCGCCGACAGCGCAAACGGATAGACCACCAGGACCGACAACGGAACGCCATCCAGGCGGTCGTACGACAACGCCAGCACGATGGCCACCAAGCCGAGGAAACTCGACTTGAAGATATTCCACAGGTCGGGCACCGACGCAAAGCGCCACAGCCCCCGGTACAGCCCCATCTTCCAGAACACCAGGCCCTGTGCCACGAGGACCACGGCGGTGCGCCAGTCCCACAGCGGAAGAGCGGGCGGCTCGCGCAACATCGAGTAACGGCCGGCATGCAGCAGCTGCCAGCACACCCAGACCATCAGAAGGTCGTGTACCACAACTGCCACTTGCGGCAGCGCCTTGGTCAAACGGTCACGCCAGGAAATCATAAGAATCCGTTACTCAGGAATTGCGCAGTCCATCGCGCAGAAAATACCAGCTGGCACTCGCGCCCAGGCCCCACACCACCGCTGCCCAGACTTGCTGACCAAACACATCATGACGAAGTAGCACATACAAGCAGACGGCAGCGACGCTGAAAGCGAAATAAACAGCGGTTACCGGAACGTGCGTCTCAAGCCGTCGTGCCAAACGTTGATAGACGTGTTGGGCGTGAGGCTCCCACCAGCGCTGCCCCGCGAGCATGCGAGACAGCAGCGTGAAGCCGGCGTCCACAAGAAACGCGGTCAGCGGAAGCCAGCCGATCCACCAGCTCACCTGCCCGCCCCCAACACTCAGTGCAAGCAGCGCCGCCAGCACATACCCCAACGCACCGCTACCGCCGTCGCCGAGGAAGATGCGCGCGCGCGGAAAATTGAATGGAAGAAACCCCAGACATGCTGCCGCCACCGCCAGACCGGCCAACGACCAGCCGGCCGGAACCACCAAAGCGAATGCCAACGCGGCCAACGCGGCCTGGCTCGCGGCCAGGCCGTTGATGCCATCCATGAAATTCCAGACATTGATCAGCACGACCGACGCGACCGCGCTGAGAATGCCGTCCACGACGTTACCTGTGGAATAGATGACCAGCGATCCAAGCGATGCCGACGCGGCCAGATGGATCGCAAACCGCAACCTGGCCGACAACGGCCGATGGTCGTCCCACCAGCCCACGCCCGCTACCAGGATCAAGCCGACGGCGAACCAGCCGACCACCAGGCGTACAGCCGGCCACAGCAGGCTGGTCGCGATGCAACCGAGCAGGATCGCCGCCACGATCGCCATACCACCACCACGCGGGGTTGCGACCACGTGGCTGCGTCGCTCGCCGGGCTCGTCGAGCAGACGACGATGCAAGGCATAGCGCCGCAGCAGCCACGTTCCAAGCGCTGCAACGGTCACGTGCAAGGCGCACCAGAGCCAGATCTGAGGCATCAGCGCGGATCACCGTTCTGGAAAACATCGGCACAGGTTTGGCGCATGTCCGACGCAAGCAAAGCAACAAAACACGGCGGCAAGCCGGCCCGGCCGAGAACGAAGCCATTGGGCAGATCACGGCGTGGCAATCCTGGCTGCATCTGCGCCGCTGCGAAGCTGCAGCTTACGCCACAGTCTGATCGACGCCGACGCAAGCTGCGACGGCGCACCACCCCAGAGTCGGTCGGACTCACTGCAAATTGCCAAAAAGACAAAGACACGCCTTACACCACCGCGTAGTTCAACAGCGGCTTGACGGTGCCCCACTCCTTGCAGCTCGGGCATTGCCAATGGTGGGTCTTTGCGCCGAAACCGCAACGGGTGCAGCGGTAGCTGGGGTTACGCACCAATAGCTGGTCGGTGATGTGCTTGAGATCGTTCAAGGTACCGACCGGGTCGCTGCCCTCGGCAAGCGTCAGGTCGATCAGCGCCGACTCGCCGCGCACCGATGGCCGGTCCTTGAGCTGACGGCCGAGATAGGCCAGCGCGGGCGCAACTCCGTCCTGCGCTTCCATCAATTGAGTCAGCGCCAGCACCGGTGCGATACCGCGATAGTGCTCGGTCATCTCCGACAAGAAATTGCGTGCACCGGCGATATCGCCGACCCGTCGATAGGCGGCCATCAAGGCAGGAATGATTTCCGGCAGGTATTCCGGATCGTGGCGTGCGGCACGCTCGAAGGCCCGCACGGCGGCCTCGTCATGGCCGCGCTCGGCTTCGATGCGCCCCTCTAAAATGCCGGCGCGCACGGAGGTTCCGTCGGCCTGGTACGCACGCGCAATCGCCTGCAAGGCTTCATCGGCCTTGCCCAGGCCGCGGTACCGATCGGCCAGCTCGCATTCGAATTGCGAAATCAGCTTGCCCATCGGCTCGCCGGTGACTTCTTCGTAACGGGTGGCGTTGTCGATCGCCTTTTCCCAGTCGCGCTCGGCCTGATAGATGCCGATCAGATGGCGCAGCGCCTGCGGCGCGCGTTGATCCAGCTGCGCAAGCTCGGTGAAGACCGTTTCGGCGCGATCCAGCAGACCGGACTTCATGTAGTCCTCGCCCAGCGCAAGCAGGGCCTGGACCCGCTGCTGGTCGGTCAGGTCGGCACGCTGCACCAGGCCCTGATGCAGACGGATGGCGCGATCGACCTCCCCGCGGCGGCGAAACAGGTGACCCAGCGCGACCTGCGTCTCGAAAGTTTCCTTATCTAGCTCGGCGATGTGCAGAAACAGCTCGATCGCCTTGTCCGGCTGCTCGTTGAGCAGGTAATTCAGACCACGGAAATAGGTGCTGGACAATCGGCTGACCTGGGTATCGCCATGACGCTGGCCACCACGGCGGCCGACGATCCAGCCGCTGAGCGCTGCCAGCGGTAAAAACAGGAAAAACCAGAACCACTCGGTCAGGAAGTCCATACGTGCTTAGAGTCCATCGAGAGGGCGCGGCTCGACTGCGGCAGGCGTGATCGGCCTGGCATCGGCGCGGCTGACCGCAACAGCCTTGTTGGCCTGACGCAGCTTGGAATAGAGAGGAATGACCACACTGACCAGCACCATGCCGGCACCGATCAACACACCGACCAGCAGCGCGACAATGATCGCTACCCCGGAACTCGTGTGCACACTGGAAAACAGGAAATCGAGAGTGATGTCCTGGGAATTGACCGCACCGATAATCAGGCCGACCAACAGGAAAGCCAGCATCACCAGCAAGCGAAACACCTTCATCGCGCGACTCCGTCGGGAAGGCGCCTAGCTTAACCGAGCCGACATAAACGCAGCGGTAGAGCCGTCGTCACTCGGCGGCATCGGCCAGATCGACCGGGACCACGGAGCTGACACGCTCACGCAATTCCTTGCCCGGCTTGAAATGCGGAACATGCTTGCCCGGCAGTGCAACCGATTCGCCGGTCTTGGGATTGCGGCCCAGACGTGGCGGACGGTAATGCAGAGAAAAACTGCCAAACCCGCGGATTTCGATCCGATCACCATCGGAGAGCGCCTGCCCCATCATTTCCAGCAGTGACTTCACCGCCAGATCCACGTCGTCCGACTTCAGATGCGCTTGGCGTCGCGCCAGGATTTCAATCAATTCGGACTTGGTCATGGGAACTTGCTTTTTTCGACTGACACATCGGAATCGGCCCGGGCAAGCCCGGGCCGATCCATCACGCTCGCGAGAGCGCTACGCGCTTACTCGGACTTGTTGCTGTTCAACTGCGCACGCAGCAGCGCGCCCAGCTGGGTCATGCCGCCCGACGCAGCGGAGGACTGATATTCCTCCAGCGTCTCGCGCATTTCGGCATCGTCCTTGGCCTTGATCGACAGCTGCAGGGTGCGGCCCTTACGGTCCATGCCCACGAACTTGGCTTCGATCTTGTCGCCGACCTTCAGGTGCTGAGTCGCATCGTCGACGCGCTCGTTGGCGATATCGCGTGCAGCGACGTAGCCTTCGATGCCTTCGGCCAGGTCGATCGTGGCGCCCTTGGCATCCACTTCACGCACAACGCCTTCGACCTTCGAACCCTTCGGGTTGGACGCCATGTACTGACCGAACGGATCCTGCTCCAGCTGCTTGACGCCCAGGCTGATGCGCTCGCGTTCCGGGTCCACTGCCAGCACGACGGCTTCCAGCGTGTCGCCCTTCTTGTAGTTGCGCACGACATCTTCGCCGGTGGTGTTCCAGCTGATGTCGGACAGGTGCACCAGACCGTCGATGCCGCCGTCCAGACCGATGAAGATGCCGAAGTCGGTGATCGACTTGATCTGACCGGACACCTTGTCGTTCTTCTTGTGGGTCGCAGCGAAGGTTTCCCACGGATTGGCGGCGACCTGCTTCATGCCCAACGAGATGCGGCGACGCTCCTCGTCCACATCCAGCACCATCACTTCGACTTCGTCACCAACCTGCACAACCTTGGACGGGTTGACGTTCTTGTTGGTCCAATCCATCTCGGAGACGTGCACCAGACCTTCGACGCCCGGCTCGATTTCGACGAATGCGCCGTAATCGGTGACGTTGGAGACCTTGCCGAACACGCGGCTGTTGGCCGGGTAACGACGCGCGATGTTGTCCCACGGATCTTCGCCCAGCTGCTTCAGGCCGAGGCTGACGCGGTTACGCTCGCGATCGAACTTCAGCACGCGCACGTCCAGCTCGTCGCCGACGTTCACGACTTCGGACGGATGGCGCACGCGCTTCCAGGCCATGTCGGTGATGTGCAGCAGGCCGTCGATACCGCCCAGGTCCACGAATGCGCCGTAATCGGTCAGGTTCTTGACGACACCCTTCAGGATCGCGCCTTCCTGCAGCTTGTCCATCAGCTGCTCGCGCTCTTCCGAATGCTCGCTCTCGACCACTGCACGACGCGACACCACGACGTTGTTGCGCTTGCGATCCAGCTTGATCAGCTTGAACTCAAGCTCCTTGCCTTCCAGGTAGGCCGGGTCGCGCACCGGGCGCACATCCACCAGCGAACCAGGCAGGAACGCGCGAACATCCTTGATGTCCACGGTGAAACCACCCTTGACCTTGCCGCTGATGCGGCCGGTGATGGTTTCGTTCTTTTCCAACGCTTCTTCCAGCTCGTCCCACACCATCGCGCGCTTGGCTTTCTCACGCGACAACACGGTCTCGCCGAAGCCGTTTTCGATGGAGTCCAGCGCAACCTTGACCTGGTCGCCCACGCCCACATCGATCTCGCCAGCGTCGTTACGGAACTGCTCGATCGGCACGATGCCTTCGGACTTCAGGCCAGCGTTGATCACCACCACGTCGCCGCGCACTTCCACGACGGTACCGGTGACGATCGAGCCCGGCTTCAGCTTGGCCAGATTGGCTTGACTGGCTTCGAACAGTTCAGCAAAAGATTCTGTCATTTGGATTTTACTCAGTTGAACACACGGGCGCCGGTCGTCGGGTTGCGACAGAGACGGACCGCCCAGCCTGTTGGTCGACCCCAACAACGAGTCGGTTTATGAAGTAGTAGAACCGCCACGCAGGATGCGCAACGGAGCTTTGGAACGCCTTACGGTCGGCGGGATCTGCCCGTTTGCGGAACGCTTACGACGACGTGCGATCGGACAACACCCCGACCACACGCTGGACGACATCCTCGATCCCTATTCCGCTGGTATCGATCAGCACGGCGTCTTCGGCCGGCCGTAATGGCGCCACCACCCGCTGGGCATCCCTGGCATCTCGGGCCATGATCTCGCGCAGCAGGTCGTCAAAGATAACCGAAACACCCTTTTCCATCAACTGTTTATGACGACGGCCAGCACGTTCTTCGGCACTGGCGGTCAGGAAAACCTTAAATGCGGCATCTGGAAAGATCACCGTGCCCATATCGCGCCCGTCGGCCACCAGGCCAGGGGCACGTCTGAATGCGCGCTGGCGCTCCTTGAGGGCACTGCGCACCTCGGGAATGGCCGCAATCGCCGAGGCCAGGGCGCCAGTGGTTTCCAGGCGCAGTTCGCCGGTTGCGTCCACGCCGTTGACCAAAACTCGCAGGCCCGCTTCGCCAGCGTCATCGAACTCGACCTTGGTGTCGAAGGTGCAGCGCACCAGCGCAGCCGGGTCGGACACATCCAGATCGGCCCAGCTCGCCGCCACACCCACCGCGCGATACAGTGCGCCCGAATCGAGGTAGTGCCAGCCCAGCCGGGCAGCCACGATGCGGCTGACCGTGCCCTTGCCGGCGCCGGAGGGACCATCGATGGTGAGAACGGGCGAAAGGTCGGTCATTCAGGTTTCCGGAAGGTCATCAGGCGCTAGTGTAGCGCCGCTCGCAGCGATTCGGATGCAACCACTTGAAAGCACGACGAAAAGCCGGTTAGAATTGCCGGCTTAATTGCGGGTGCAGCCTCGATTGCGCGCACTCTCCCATCGAATCCAACCGTTTACGCCGAGGTGTGCCATGAAAGTCCTGTCCTCCCTGAAGTCTGCGAAGACCCGTCACCGCGACTGCAAGGTGGTCCGCCGCCGCGGCAAGGTCTTCGTGATCTGCAAGTCGAACCCGCGTTTCAAGGCGCGTCAGCGCTAAGTAGTTGCTGCGCGTGCAAGACCCGAGAAAGCCGCCTTCGGGCGGTTTTTTCTTGGCCGATGCTTGATGCGCTGCCGTGCGTGGCGCGTTGAGAAGCGATCTGCAGCCACATGCTGGCGTGACCGCCCGACTGGTGCGCATCGCGCCGACGTTTGTCCTGGTTTTTTGCTGTAATCACCATCCGAATCTTGTCCACTGGGGAGTAGATGACATGCGCAACCGTTTGTTTGTGATGCCGCCGATCGTGCTGACAATCGCGCTGATGGGGATCAGTGCCGCCGCTTCTGCCGAAACGCTGCTGGTCGATCGCGTACAGCAAAAGTCCGCCGCCGCCCTGCCCTTGCGCGGCGACAGCATGAGCCAGGTCGAAGGCCGCTACGGTGCGCCGCAGCAGAAGCTCGACCCGCGCGGTGGCCAGAAGCGCCAGTGGCCGACGATCCACCGCTGGGTGTATCCGGCATTCACGGTGTACTTCGAAAAGAGCAAGGTGATCGACGTGGTGGCCAATCAGGCCGATGCCAACGAGATCGGGCCGAAACCGCCGATCCAGTAAGACGCGACATCACCCCGGCCAGCGCGTGCAGACATCGTTCGCTGCACGTCTGGCCAACGCTCGCAGCACCATGTATGTGGTCCGTCAGCACTCGGACATGCGTTGCTGCGAATCTGCATCAAGCCTGGCGCGGCAACGTGCGCCAGGATCGCAAGAGCCTGCACTCGAGTGCGGGGTATCGATGAACGTTTGGGCCGCTGTCCGGACACCAAGATGAGTATTGCCTCGCATGACCGACCATCTTCGCTTTCCTGCCGAATGGGAACCTCAATCCGCCGTGTTGCTGGCGTGGCCGCATGCCGGCACCGATTGGGCCGAGCGCCTGGCCGATGTGGAAGAGACCTACATCGCGCTGATTACCGCGATCTCCCGCTTCGAGCCGGTGGTCGTCTGCGCGGCCGATGACGATCTGCAGATCTATGCCGAGGCGCGGCTGCGTTCGGCGCGCGTGGACATGACGCGGGTGCGTTTTGTGATCGCCGCCTACAACGACACCTGGTTGCGCGATTCCGGCCCGATCACGCTGCGCCAGGATGACGGTTTCCGCCTGATGGATTTCCGCTTCACCGGGTGGGGCGGCAAGTTCGAGGCCAGCCTGGACGACCAATTGGTGAGTTCGCTGGATGCGGCGCAGGTCTTCGTGCCCGCCCCGGTGCAGACGGTGGATTTTGCGCTGGAAGGCGGTGCGATCGAAACCGATGGTGCCGGCACGCTGCTGACGACCTGGACCTGCCTGCACGAACGGCATCCGCAGCGCACGCGCGAATCGCTCAGCAGCGATCTTGCGGCATGGCTATCGCAGGATCGGGTGCTGTGGCTGGACCACGGCTATCTCGAAGGCGACGACACCGACGCGCATATCGATACGCTGGCGCGCTTTGCCGGCCCGGACACGATCGTCTACCAGGGCTGCAATGTGCCCGGCGATTCGCATTACGCCGAACTGCAGGCGATGGGCAACGAGCTGGCCGCGCTGCGCACCGCCGACGGGCAGCCGTACCGTTTGTTCGTGCTGCCGTGGGCCGAGCCGATCCTGGATCAGGGCCGTCGCCTGGCTGCGTCGTATGCCAACTTCCTGATCGTCAACGGCGCGGTACTGATGCCGGCGTATGGCGATCCGGCCGATGCGACCGCGCAGGCGGTGCTGGCCGAAGCGTTTCCGCACCACGAAATCGTGCCGGTGCCCTGCCGTGCGCTGATCTGGCAGAACGGCAGCCTGCATTGCCTGACCATGCAGTTGCCGGCCGGCCTGCTCGCCGCCTGATCAGTGCGTTCGACGCGACTACGTACGTGGCGCGTCGTTTCTTGTTCCGGCCGGCAGGCCGGTGTTATGCCATGGCGCGCTACCTTAGTGCGCACCTTTGCAGGATGAGATGCCATGTCCCGTCACCTTCTTTCCGTCGCGCTGATTCAAGAGCGCAACCACGGCGACGCCGAGGCCAATCTGGCCATCATCGAATCGCGCGTGGCCGAGGCTGCCGCACAGGGCGCCAAGTTGGTGCTGCTGCAGGAGTTGCATAACGGCGCGTATTTCTGTCAGCACGAGTCGGTGGACGAATTCAATCTGGCCGAGCCGATCCCCGGCCCGAGCACCGAACGCCTGAGTGCGCTGGCCAAGCAACATGGTGTGGTACTGGTCGCCTCGTTGTTCGAGCGCCGCGCGGCCGGCCTGTATCACAACGCTGCGGTGGTGTTCGAAAAGGACGGCCGCCTGCTCGGCAAGTACCGCAAGATGCACATCCCCGACGATCCGGGCTTCTACGAGAAGTTCTATTTCACGCCGGGCGATCTGGGCTTTACGCCGATCGATACCTCGGTGGGCCGCCTTGGCGTGCTGGTGTGCTGGGATCAGTGGTACCCGGAAGCAGCACGCTTGATGGCCTTGGCCGGTGCGGAACTGCTGCTCTACCCCACCGCGATCGGCTGGGACCCGGACGATCAGCAACCCGAGCAGGAGCGTCAGCGCGATGCGTGGATCCTGAGCCATCGTGGGCATGCGGTCGCCAATGGCGTGCCGGTGCTGTCGTGCAACCGTGTCGGGCATGAACCCTCGCCGCTGGGCGCGTCCGGCATCCAGTTCTGGGGCAACAGCCATGTGCTGGGGCCGCAGGGCGAGTTCATCGCCGAAGCCGGCCAGGAG
Organism: Xanthomonas sp. NCPPB 4467; assembly: GCF_041475665.2. Classification (NCBI taxonomy): domain Bacteria; kingdom Pseudomonadati; phylum Pseudomonadota; class Gammaproteobacteria; order Lysobacterales; family Lysobacteraceae; genus Xanthomonas; species Xanthomonas sp. NCPPB 4467. The sequence continues at coordinate 2,857,372 of NZ_CM191260.1, forward strand.
CCGACCGTGCTGATCTGCGATGTCGACCTGCAGCGCAGCGAACATGTGCGGCGCATCTGGCCGTTTCTGCGCGACCGTCGTATCGATGCGTACGGCGACCTGCTCAAGCGTTACATCGACTGATCGCATGGCCGTCGAGCTGCGTGCAGTCCGCGATACGGACATCCCGGCGATCACCGCGATTTATGCGGAGCAGATCGCCGGGTTTAATACCTACGAATACAGCGCGCCGTCGAGCGCGGACATGCACGCCCGCATGCGCGTGATCGTGGATGCCGGCTACCCGTATCTGGTTGCAGAACATGCCGGCGCTGTCGCCGGCTATGCCTATGCCAGTGCCTATCGCGCACGTGCGGGCTACCGCTGGACGGTGGAGAATTCGATCTATCTTGCCGCCGACATGCAGGGCCGCGGGATCGGCAAGGCCCTGTTGGGCGAACTGATCGCGCGCTGCGAGCAGCGCGGTGATCGGCAAATGATTGCGGTGATCGGCGATGCGAGCAACCAGGCATCGCTGCGGCTGCATGAACGTTTTGGATTTCGCACGGTCGGAGTGTTCACCGGTATCGGCCGCAAGCAAGGTCGCTGGTTGGACGGCGTGCAGATGCAGCGCCAACTCGGCTCCGGTAACACCGCCCCTCCTTCTGATGAATGACCCCATGACTGAGCAGACCACCCACGTTCTGGACGATGCGCTGTCCGGCCAGCCGCACCGCATCGTCGAACGCGATGGCGTGCGCTACACCTTGCTGGGAACTGCCCATGTCTCGCTGGCCAGCGTCGCCGCGGTGCAGCGGGCGATCGGCAGCGGCCGTTACGACGCGGTGGCGGTGGAGCTGGACGCGCAACGCCTGCAGGCGCTCAGCGACCCGGATGCCCTCGCCCGCCTGGATCTAGTGCAGGTGATCCGCAAGGGGCGCGTGGCCCTGTTTGCGGCCAATCTGGCATTGGCGGCCTACCAGCGCCGCCTGGCCAAGCAGTTGGGCATCGAGCCGGGCGCGGAGTTGAAGGAGGCGGTGAATTTGGCGCGTGCGCAGGGACTGCCGGTCTATCTGATCGACCGCGAAGTCGGGCTGACCTTCAAGCGTGCGTCCGGGCGGTTGGGATTCTTCGGCAAGATGAAACTTGCCGGCGGTCTGCTCAGCGGCCTGTTCGCCGCCGACGAGGTGGGCGAAGAGGAAATCGAAAAGCTCAAGCAAGGCGACATGCTCGAAGCGAGCTTCGGCGATTTCGCCAGCGAGAGCCCGGAGCTGTACGAGACGGTGATTGCCGAGCGTGATCGCTACATGGCCACGCGCCTGCGCGAAGAAGCCGGTGCCGGGCAGTATGAAGTGCTGGCGGTGGTCGGCGCCGGACATCTGGCCGGGCTTGCGCGGCACCTGGAACAGGACACCGATGCGCCCGGCCCGCTACGCGAGTCGCTGGAATACGTGCAGCAGCGCAAGCGCGTGCCCTGGATCACGTTGGGCATTTTGGCGGTGATCATTACCGGGATCGGCATCGGCTTCTGGCGCGGCGGCCTGAGCATGGGCGCCGACCTGTTGCTGCAGTGGGCGATGTACACAGGCGGGCTGGCCGCACTGGGCTGTCTATTGGCCGGCAGCCACCCGTTGAGCATCCTGACCGCTGCAGTGGTCGCCCCATTCAAACCGTTCCGTCTGAGCGTCCCGACCGGTGCGTTCGCCGCGCTGGTCGAAGTGCATATGCGCAAGCCGGCCTATGGGGATTTCCTGTCGCTGCGCGACGATGCGCAGACCCTGCGCGGTTGGTATCGCAATCGCGTGTCGCGCGTGGTGCTGACGTTTCTGTTGACCAACTTCGGCAGCATGGCCGGAGTGTGGCTGGCAGGCGTGCAGATCTTCAATCGCCTGAATGGGTGATTGAGAAGGCAGTCGGCAAGCTGCGGTATCCCGACGCCTTGCAGGACCGCACCTGGGCGCGATTGGACGTTCTCGGTAAAGCCCGTCGCGCCCGGGTGCGCTCCTACGTGGTTGGCGTTACGGAGCGGCGGACTGATCCGGTGCAAGCTGCAAACGCACCCACACGCCATAGTGATCCGATGCCCAGCGCCCTTCGGCATATGGGGTGTCGAACAGAATGCGGGCTTCGCGGGCAAGCAGGCGGTTCTGCTGGAAGAACACGTGGTCGATGCGCGCCGGCGTGTCGAAGACATGCAGATTCAAGGTACTGACCGTGGCATCGCTGTTGCGGTGCACGCTGCCATAGCTATCGCCATAACCCTTGCGTAGCGCCTCCAGATCCAGCGCGTCGGCGGCGGTATTGAAATCGCCTGCGATCACTACCGGCGCCTGCGCGCTGGTGGAGGCAATGAACTCCAGCAGGTCGCCGACCTGGCGCGTGCGCGTTGCGGTACCGCGCGCATCGGCGCGTTCGTTGAGATGGGTGACGTAGACATTGACCGGCTGGCCATCGATATCCACCTGCAGATGCGCCGCAACGCGGTAGTCGTCCAACGGGTGCAGCAGTCGCTCGTGGCGCGCCAGCACCTTGCGCCGGCTCAGCAACGCATTGCCATAGCGCTTGGCGGCACCAGGGGGATCGGCCGAGGCGAAGATCACCGCGTAGCCCAGCTTGCGCGCCAACCAGGTGGATTGGTTTTCCACGCTACCGCGGCGCTCGATGACCTCCTGCAACGCAATGACATCCGGTGCCAGTTGCTTGAGCTCCTTGGCGATGTAGGCGCGGCGGGCCGGCCAGTCTTCGCGGTCGTGATGCAGGTTGAGCGTAACCAGGGTCAGGCCGCGCGCAGACGGAGCTGAGGTGACCTGCCCTGCCGGGTCACCGACCGCTGCAGAGCCGTCCTGCTTGGACTGCACGACAGCGGGTAACCGCCCAGCCTGATGCGGCTGGCCGGCCTGCGCGTGTGCGCAGCACGGCGCCAGTGCGACTACGGCTGCACACAGCAGCCAGGCGCGGCGCCGTCGTTGCCCTGCCCGTCCCGGCCAAGGCACGGCCGTCATTGTGCGGCGCGCTCGGCCCGCCGCACCGCGCTGGGCACATCGATCTGCACGGTGGCCGGCATCTGCTGGATCCGCAACTCGCCGTTCTGCCACTCCACGGTTTCGCCGTTGACGCTCGCCTTGCCGGGTTCGCCCTGATACGGCCAGACAAATACCACGCCGCCCGGCGGCAGCAACAGGCCGGGTTGCAGCTGCAGCGATAGCTGTTTTTCGGTGCGCTGCAGCGTGTAGTTGAGACGGCCGTAAGGCGTGCGCAATTCGGCAATGCCGATGCCCTTGCCTTCGAACCAGCGGGTCGGCGTGCCAGCGGCGATCACGATGCTTTGGTCGGACTCGCGGGTGTAGGCGAACATGTCCAGCACCGAACGCACGAAGTCCGATGCGACCCAGGCGTGCGGCAGATCGCCGACGAAGAACGGTGTACGCGGCGTGCGCGAGACCACCTCGGCCCACTGATTCCAGGGCTGCGGCGCGCGATCCTTGAAGAAGAATGCGGTGGCATCCCAAGCACGCTCGCGCCAGCCCAGTCGCACGAACGCGGCGACATTGCGCCATTCGTACGGGGTGTAGTCCTTCCACTCGCGCTTGCCGTCGCGGCGATCGGAGAACTCTTTCCAATAGCGTTCGAAGGTATTGGTCAGCAGCTCCTGCGGCAGGCGCTGCTGCTCGCCGCCCGGTGTCAGCGCGATGGTGGTGGAGGTCGCGTCGAAATCGCCGAGTTCGGCCGAACCGGGCAGGAAATCGAGCGTGTGCTCGCGCACCGCCGCACCCAGCGAAGCGATCAGGTCGCCGCTGAATTCGTCACGTGCAGCGCTGAAACGGGTGACGTCCTCCGGCTTGTCGAGCACGCCGGCCAGCATCGTGGCGTCCTTGTAACCGCGCAGCGCCCAGAAGTTGTCCCAGTACGAATGCACCGGTTTGGCCGAATAGCCTTCGTGGCTGATCGACACCGGCATCATTCCGTAGAACGCCGGGTTACGCATGAAGTTGTCTTCGGTGCGCTCGCTGGCGCGCAGTTTTTCCATGTAGTCGAAGGCGCCGGTCACATGCGGCCACATCTTCTCCAGGAACGGCCTGTCGCCGGTGTAGCGGTAGTACTCGGCGATGTTGTAGATCAGTTCGCCGTGACTGTCGTTTTCAGGCACCGGGTCGCTGCCGCGGTCGTCCACGCAGCACGGCACCATGCCGTCGGCAAATTGATACGGCGCAAACCAATCCACGTAGTCGCGCACCACGTCTTCGCGGCCGAGCCGCAGCAGGCCTTCGGAAATCATCGCGCCATCTCGGATCCAGCTGCGCGAATACGAGCGCGTTCCTGGCTGCAGGCGTGGGCCGATGCGCGAAATCAGCATGTGCGCCAGCGCCGTGCGCAACGTATCGACCACCGGCTTGCCTTCGGCCGGCACGCTGATGCGCACGCGATCGAGCTTGCCGCGCCATTGCTGAGCCACCTGCTGCTGCGCGACGTCGGCATCGAAGCCGGCGGGCAATTGCGCCGCACCGGTCTGCGGGATCACCAGCGCCACTTCGCGCTTCTGGCCGGGTTCCAGCTTCCAGCGATACAGCAGCACGCCCGACGCCAGGCCGGTTTCGTCCTTGACCTGGGTGACCGTCGGCGCCGTGGCGGCGGTGAGATGGCTGACATCCATGCCGCTGTCGAAGGCGCTGGCGAAGCCGGCATCGGGACGTTGCGCGGCGAAGACGCGCGGCTTGCCGTTGACGCTGACCTGGCTGCCATCCACCGCCAGTTGCTCGATCCGGCTGACGCCGCCCAGGGTGTTGAGGAACTGCGACGGGGGGTTGACCTGGAACGGACGCACCGCCAGGGCCAGGGTGAACTCACGTGCCTCCTTGCCGGTGTTGTGCAGCTGATAGCGCGCGACCAGTTGCGCCTGATCCGGTGTGCCCTGCACGAACGCGGTGACGCGCAGATTCATCAGGTCGTGATGCCAGTCGACGCTGGGAATCGGCAGGTAATCGTCCTGCAGGCTCTGCTCGCTGCTGACGTCGGACCAGTGCAGCACCTTGCCACCGGTGACCACGAACGGCTCGATGCTGAAACCGCCCTTGCCCACTTCCACCGCACCGTCTTCGCCGATCAGGCCCTGCTCGGTGCCGCCGTCAAGACCGAGGATGGTCCAGTACGGCTGCTCGCCGGAAAACCCGCGCGGATAACTGCCACGCGGCAACTGACCGGCCAGCGATTTGATGAAGTCGTTGGGCGTTGCCGCAAACGCCAGCGGCTGCAACTGCACCTCTTTGATGCCGTAGCGCCAGTTCGGGCCGTCCTTCAGATCGAAACGCAGATAGCGTGCTTCAGTATCGGGCAAGGCCAGCCAGTCGGTGCCGCCGGCACCGGCGGTGACCGTGCGCAGATCGCGCCAGCTGCGGCCATCGGCCGATGCACGCACCGCGTACTGCGAAGCCTGCAGGCCGGGCACCCACTGCACCACCGCGCCACCGAATTCGCGCACCTTGCCCAGATCCAGCGTGACGGTCTGTTGCTTGACCGCGCCGCTGAGCCAGAAGGTGTCGGGCTTGCCATCGGCCAGACGTTGCTCCAACGCCGGCGCCGTGTCGGTGATGGCCTCGGCCTTGAGCGGCGAGGTGTCTTCCGGCGGCAATGGGGTGAGCGTCAGGCGGTCGAAGCACACCGAACCCTTGCCACCGACCTTGTTGTAGATGGTGAACTCGACATCCGCGCTGCTGCGCAGCTGCTTGTCCGCACCCGGACCCCAGGCCTTTTCGATGTTGCGCTTGCGGTAGTTGAACGTGGTCCAGTTCTTCGGGAAATTGAAGCCCGGCCGGTTGACCCACCACACGTTATCGCCACTGGCATCGATCAGCTTGAGTTGCAGATCGTTGGACGGCGATTCGCCGCGCAGCGAAAACCCGATGCGGTAGTTCTCGGGGTATTCGAGCGGCAGCGCGCGGCGGATGCCGACATAGCCGGAGACGCCGTTGAAGTTGTAATCCAGGCACAGCGCATGCCCACCGGAGGGCGTCGCCACCGGGCGCAACGAGCCGCTGACCTGGTTGGACACCACCAGGCGCCAGGCGCCGATGTCGTTGAAGCCGTCGAGCACGCGCTCCTGCGCCTGCACCGCGCCCGCAGACGTGACGAAAGCGGCCATGGCACATAGTCGCAGGAACACTGGTTTCACCCCTTCACACTCCCCAGCAGAAGACCTTGAATGTAGTAACGCTGCAGCGCCAGGAACAATAGCAGCACCGGAATCACCGTCACCACCGCGCCGGCCATCATCAGTTCCACGTCCATGATGTGCTCGCGCGACAGCGCCGCCAGCGCCACCGGCAAGGTGTATTGCTCCTGGTCGGTGAGCACGATCAGCGGCCACATGAAGTCGTTCCATGAGCCCATGAAGGTGAAGATGGTCAAGGTGACCAGCACCGGCTTGAGCATCGGCAGCACGATCTGGAAGAAGATCCGCATCTCGCTGGCGCCATCGATGCGCGCGGCTTCGATCAACTCATCGGGAATGCTGCGCGCGTACTGGCGCACCAGAAAAATGCCGAACACCGTCGCCAGCGCTGGCACCACCACCCCGCCGATGTTGTTGACCAGATGCAGCTGCTTCATCAGCAGAAACAGCGGCAGCATCGCCACCTGCGCGGGAATCACCAGCGCGGCCATCAGGATCTTGAAGATGCGCTCGCGGCCGACGAACTGCAGCTTGGCGAAGGCATAGCCGGCCATGGTGTTGATCAGCAACGAGCCCAGCGTGATCAGCCCGGACACCAGCAGGCTGTTGGCGAAGTTACGCGCCATGCCGGTGCGCGCGAACAGCTCGTGGTAGTTGGCCAGGGTGAACGCCGATGGCAGCATCGGCGGTGGGAACCGGCTGGCCTCGCCGGTGGGCATGAACGACACCGACAGCATCCACAGCAACGGCGCCAGGCTGATCAAGGCCAGCACCAGCAAGCCGCCATTGATCAGGACGGCGTTCCAGCGCGACTCGCCGACATCACGACTCATATCAGGTCCCTCTTGCGGCCGAAGCGCAGCATCACGGTGGTCACCGCCAGGATGATCAGGAACAACAGGAACGCCACTGCCGACGCGCGGCCGAGGTTCCACCATTTGAAGCCTTCTTCGAACATGAAATACAGCACGCTGACGGTGCTCTGCAGTGGGTCGCCGCGGGTCATCACGTACGGTTCGGCAAACAGCTGGAAGTAGCCGGAAATGGTGATCACCCCGACCACCATCAGCACCGGGCCGAGCATCGGCAAGGTGATGTGCAGAAACTGCTTCCAGCGCGAGGCGCCATCGATGCGCGCGGCCTCGTAGAGGTCCTGCGGAATCGCCTGCAAGCCGGCCAGGAAGATCACCATGTTGTAGCCGAAGTTCTTCCATACCGCGAACAGCATGATGGTGGGCATCGCCCAACGCGGATCGCCCAGCCAGTCGATCGGGGCGATGCCCAGATGGCTCAGCCCGAAGTTGACCAGGCCATATTTGATATGGAACAGGTAGCGCCAGATCACCGCCACCGCCACCAGCGTAGTCACCACCGGGGCGAACAGTGCGGTGCGGAACACCGCCTTCAAACGCGAGGCCTTGGCGTTGAGCAGCAACGCTGCGCCGAGCGACACGCCGATCGACATCGGCACGCCCAGCAGCACGAAGTAGGTGGTATTCCACAACGACTTCCAGAACAGCGGCGTCTGCAGCAGCTCAATGTAATTGCCCAGGCCGACGAAGCGCAGGTGGCTGCTGTCGGCCAACGCGTACAGGTCGAAGTCGGTGACGCTGAGCACCAGCGCGGCGAACACCGGCACGCCGAAGAACATGCCCAGCACCATGATCGACGGCGCGGCGAACACCCAGCCGGCAACGGAATTGCGCTTCATCATCGTGCCGCTCCCTTGCCGCTGCCTGCAGCCGCTGCTGCGTCCGGCGTGGGCCCGGTGGCAGGCGCGCCCGACGTGCCAGCCGGCCCAACATGCCCGCCTTCCTGTTCAAAGATCCAGCGGCGCTTGGCCAGGATGTCGTCCACGCGTTTATCCAGTTCCTGCACGGCGGCTTCGTGCGATTGACCGCCACGCACCACGCGCTCGGTGACCAGGCGCATTTCCTGCACGATGCGCTCCCATTCCAGCACCTTGGGCGTGGCCTTGACCCGTTCCAGCTGGTCGCCGAAGGCATGCGCCAGTTCGTCGTTGGCCAGCGACGGCAGCTTCCAGGTACTGCGCCGCGGCGGCAGGTCGCCGATGATGGCGTGGAAGCGCGCCTGCACCGTGGGCTGGGACAGATATTCGATCAGCTTCCAGGCCGCGTCCTTGTGCTGCGACGATTTGAAGATCACCAGGCTGGAACCGCCGGCAATACCGGCGCCCAAGCCATTCGGGCCGGGTAACGCTGCGGTACCCCACTTGCCTTCCATGCCCGGCGGCTGGCGCAGCTTGAACTCGCGCACGTTCCAGGGCCCGGACAGATAGAACGCGTAGTAGCCGTTGAAGAACTCGTACCAGACGTTGGAGACCTGAGTTTCGGACACCTTCGGCGCCCAGCCCTTCTGGTACATGCCGTCGTAGAACGCCAGCGCCTTGCGGAACCCTTCGCCGCGGAAGTTGCCGTAGTTATCGTGGTCGCGCAGCAGGCGGTCGTCCTGCTGCAGTGCGAACGAGAGCTGCTGTTCGAACTCGTTGAGCGGCATCAGGATGGCGTAACGGTCGGGGCCGACCTTGCGCTTGATCGCGGCCATCACCTGTTCCATCTCGGCCCAGGTCTTGGGCATTTCGCTGTAACCGGCCTCGCGCAGCAGATCCTTGCGGTAGAACAGCAGCCGCGTGTCCACATACCACGGCACCCCGTACAGCGTGCCATCGACCACGTTGGTGTCCCACACGCCGGGGAAGTAGTCGGCCGGGTCGACGATGGTCGAGCGCGCCACGTAGGGCTGCATCGGCTCCAGCGTGTCCAGCAGGGCGAATTCCGGCAGCCAGGTGTTGCCCAGCTGGCACACGTCCGGCAAACCGTCGGCGGCGAAGGCGGTGAGCAGTTTTTCGTGCGCTGCGGTCATCGGGATGTTCTGCACATCGACCTGGATGTCCGGGTTCTGCTTCTCGAAGTCGGCCACCAGCTCGGCCACCACTTCGGCCTCCTTGCCCATGGCCCAGAAGCGCACGGTGGTCTTGGCGGGATCGGAGCGGTTACATCCCGCCGCACCTGCACACAGGGCGGCGGCCAACATCAACAGTTTCAAAAGGCGCACGGATTACTCGGGTTTTTGGCGTTGCGAGGGGTCTTGCTGGGCCTGGGCGGCGGCGGCACGCGATTCGGCCATGCCCAGCGCACGTGCGGCGGCCTTTTGCTCGTCCTTCTGCGGCAGCGGCTGCGGCTCACCCTCGGGCGTGAGCCAGCCACCGGTGAACCCGGCGCGCTCCAGACCGGCGCGGATATAGGCGTTCTTTTTCATCACCGTCCAGACGAATTCGTTCTGGTAGTTGGCGATCATCGCCAGGATCGGGCCCTGATCGATGGCGATGTAATCGCTGGCCACCCAGCCACGGTCCGGCACCATGCGCCCGGTCTTGAGCGGGATGTCGTAGTTGAAGCTGGGGTTGAACGAATCCAGAAAGCCATAGCTGGAATACAGGAAGTCGCCGTAGCGCTTGTGCATCTCTTCGGTGGCCGGGATCACCACTTCCGGGGCGAACACGATCGAGGAGATCGCTGCGGTCGGTGCGATGGTGCCGTCGTCGAAGTTCTCGCGCAGGCCGGCGCCGCGCGAAGAGTAGTGGCGAAACTGGCGCTGCTCGCCGCGGTATTCCTGGCTGGTGTTCTGCGGGCCGTCGCCGGCGGTCAGGCCCCAGACGTTTTCGCCGTAGTCCTTCCACTTCATCGGGTTGTCGATGGCGTAGTCGCGCTGCGCCAGGGTGGCGCGGCGGCTGTTGAGGAAGTAGTCGATGCCGCGTTCGCGCATGTACTGGTCCTGGATATCGCGGAAGTCGATCCAGACATGGCTGTATTGGTGGCCGAACAGCGGGCCGAAGGACAGATATTCCTGGCCCTGGTAGACGCCCCAGTCGTTGTTGTAGGTGCGCGTCCAGCTGGTCCACGCCTCCGGGTCGACGCCGTGGGTGGGCGAGCCGAGCGCGAGGATGTACAGCATCATCGCCTCGTTGTAGCCCATCCAGTCGTGGTCGATGAAGCCGCTCTCCGGGAACCAGCCCATCGAGATCAGCGGCGCACGCTGCTGCAGCCAGCGCCAGTCCACGCGCTTGTACAGCGTGTCGGCGATCTGGCGGATTTCTTTCTCGCGCGGGTCGTCGCCGTCGTAATACGACTGGGTGAACAACACGCCCATCATCAGCAGCGCGGTATCCACGCTCGACAGCTCGACCCAGCTGTCGTAACGGTTGCCCTGCTGCATATCCAGAAAGTGATAGTAGAAGCCCTTGTAGCCGGCCCTACCGGTCCGCTGCGGCCCCATCGGCGCATCGCGGAAGAATTTCAGTGTGGTCAGGGTGCGATCGATCGCCTGATTGCGGCTGACCCAGCCGTTTTCGATGCCGATCGGATATGCGGTCAATGCAAACCCCACCGAGGCGATGCTGGCGAACGGGCGCGACGGAAACCGGTCCGGCGCCAATCCATTGAGCTCGTTGGTGGTGTCCCAGAAAAACTGGAAGGTGCGGCGTTCGATGTCCGAAAACAGCGGTGGCAACGGTGGCTTGACCGGCTTGGGCGGCAACTGCGCCTCGATCAGGATCACTTTCACTGGTGCCTTCTTTTCGGCCACCTTGGGCTCCTCGGCCTGTTTGCAGGACGCCAGCACCAGCGCGCCCAGCAAGAGTGGAATCGTCAACCAACGCGACGTGTTGCCCCTGTCCATCCGCCCCCCACTTGTGTAATCGATTACATCTCGCACGCCAACCTACCCTATCCAAGCGCCGAGTTCGACCGCCCTGACCTCATGCCAGGGCGGTCGAGTACCTCACCAGTTTAGGCCGAAGGCCAGGCGGAAGGTACGCATCGGCGACGCCAGCACACCGGTCGGTGTGCCGTAAGCCGTGTTCAAGTCGTCCAGTGTCCCGGTGTCGCCGTTGAAGTCGGCGTAGTTCACCCAATTGAACACGTTGAGGATATCCGCACGCACGTTGAATTTGACACCTGCACCGGTATCCCATTCTTTGTTGGCGGCAATGCTGAACTCCTTGTAGCCCAACGTGCCATCCGGCTTGAACTGGATGATGTCGCACTGGTCGTTGCCGGCAAGGCAATTCTGGCCGTAGCGCGCAGTCTGGCTGGCCAGCGACAGCTTGCCGGACAGCTTGACCTCGTAGGGCAGCTCGTAGATGCCGGTGACCACCAGGCGGTTCTTGGCGATGCCGCCGGCTTCACGCCAGCCATAGTCTTCGATGCGCTCGCGATCCAGCGCGTAGTGCTCGCCGAACTGGCGGTTTTCCTTGGCATCGGAATAGGTGTAGGCCACGGTCAGGCCCCAACCGGATTCTTCATCGAAGGGCTTTTCGATCTGCAACGCGAGCTGGTTGTTGCGGGTCTCCACGCCGTTGGTGCCAAGTACGATGGCGCTATAGCCGTTCGGGCCATCGGTCGGCGCACCGGAGGTGGTGCCCGGCTGGAAGAATGAACCGTCCGGCAAGCGATTGCCGCGCACGAAGGCGAAGCCGTCATGGCTCTCGATACGGCTCAGGGTCACATCGGTGAACCAGTCCTGGCCCCACAACGGCACCATGTTGCGCATGCCGATGCTGAATTGGTCGGAGTACGGGGTCTTGAGGTTGTTATCGATCAGGTAGACCTCACGTCCGCCACCGCCAGTGCTGTTGGCCGTGAGTGTGTTCAAGCCTTCCTGATTGTTGTACGCCGGATTCCACGCCGTGCATGGGTCGCCCAGGCAGGCACCGTTGTTGGCGCTGGTGAAGTAGTAGCTATAGGAGTTGAAGGAGTTGTTGAGCTGCTCCAGTGCCAGGTAATCGAAGATGTTGCGGTCGTAGGCACGGCCGGCACCGCCGTAGATCACGTGGGCCTGGTCGCCGAACAGGTCGTAGGAGGCACCCAGACGCGGCTGCCAGGCATTCTTGAATGCCTTGCGGTTGTTGCCGGTGCTGATGAAGTTGTTGATGTTGTAGTTGGCGTTGCGCAGGTTTGGCCAGTTCTGCAACGCACCGGCTACATCGGACGGGGTGACGAAGTCCAGGAACGCCGGGGTTTCTTCGTAGTCGTAGCGCACGCCCAGGTTGAGGGTCCAGTGCTCGTTGACCTCCCAGTCGTCCTGCAGATAGATGCCGTACTGCTTGTTCGTGGACACCACCGAGCCGCCACCTTCGGTCAACGGCGCGCCGAAGCGCACACGGTAAGGCGTTTCGACATCGCTGAGGATGTTGTAGTAGTACTGCGGATTGGCCGGGTTGAACTGGGTCGAATCCAGATCGATGCTCTTGAACTTCACGCCCATCTTGACGGTGTGTGCGCCGTGCCATTCCAGGCTGTTCAAGGTCAGATCGTCCTGGAAGGTCCAGCCCTTCTGGCCCTTGCGCTGAAAGCTGCCACCGGCACCGGCGGACAGCACTTCGTCCTCGATACCGCGTACCGGCGCATAACTCAGCACGTAGCCGCTGCCATTGTTCCGCGGCGCCTGGTTCCAGAACGCGCTCTCGTAGCTCAGATTGGCTTCGTTGAGGAAGTTGGCACCGCTGTATTGCCAGCGCAGGTTGGCGCGCTTTTCTTCCTGACCGTTGACGCTGCCGTGCTCGAGGGTCGAGGTGCCGCCAACGTCGTTGAGCTCGTCTTCCTTGCGGTACTTGCCGGTCAGCTCGAACAGGTTGTTGTCGCCGATGGTCCAGTCGATCTTGCCGAAGTACAGGTCTTCCTTGAACGGGGTGCTGTAGGTGGCCACCAACGGCTGCAACTGCGCGGGCAGTTGGTCGATGCGGTCGGAATAGATCGAGCCGGGAATCACCACGTTGGGGGTGGTGTATTCCTTGGCTTCATAGGCGATGAAGAAATGCGCCTTGTCCTTGAGGATCGGGCCGCTGAAGGTGGCGCCGTACTGGGTTTCTTCGAAGTCGTCGCGCATGCCGGCCTTCTTCTCCAGCGGGCTCTCCTCGCGCCAGCCGTCATTGCTGGTGTCCCAGAAGAAGCTGCCGTGGAAATCGTTGGTGCCGGACTTGGACGAGGCCACGATGGCCGCGCCGCTGACCTGGTCGAACTCCGCCTTGTAGTTGGAGGTGATGACCTTGTATTCGCCGATCGCCGACTGCGGGAACGGATTGCCGCGACTGGAATCCTGGCCGCTGACGCCGCCGGTCAGCACGTAGTTCTTCTGGCTGACGCCGTCGATGTAGACGTTGGTGCCTTCGGCCGACGTGGCGCCGGTGCGCACCTTGGTAGTGCCGTTGGCGTCGCGGGTGAACTGCACGTTCGGCACGGTGTCGGCCAGTTCCAGGAAGTTGCGCGTGGCACGCGGCAGGTTCTGGATCTGCACGTTGGAGATATACGTGGCGTTTTCGGAGGTGCGCGTCTCCACCAGCACCGGTGGTGCCTTGACCTGCACCGCGTCCAGCGTGGTGGCGTTCCCCCCTGCGGCCGTGGCCGGTTCGCCGCCAACGCCCAGGTTCAAGGTGGCCGTCTGGCCGACCTGCACGGTCACATTCTGCGTGCTGGTCTGGCCGTTGGCGGTGACGTCGATGCGGTACGAGCCCGGCGGCAGACCACCGACCGAATAACTGCCATTGCTGACCTGCACGGTGCGGGTCAGGCCGGTCGCAAGATTGGTCGCGGTCACCTGGGCCTGCGCCGCAGGTGCGGAGTCCACGCTGACCTGGCCGCGGATGGTCGCGGCAGTGCTCTGCGCAAATACAGGCGCGGCGCCCAGGAGCAGGCAGCTGGCCAGGGCACAGCTGAGCAGCTTGCGCGCCGGGCGGGCGGAATGGGGGTGGTGGTGGCGCATTGGTCCCTCCAGGGATCGGTACAGATTGTTGTTGTGGCGTTGCAAACCAGCAGGAACGACCGCTGCGGGGGAGCAGCGGGAGCGGACAGAACGTCCGCGAAAGTCAGGGGCCGGGCTCGCCGGCACCGCAGGAAGTACGGATCACCAGCTCGGGCGTGAGCAGTTGGCGGATACCGTCGTCATGGCCGGGCAGTTCCACCAGCCGCATCAATCGGGTCATTGCCTGTTCGCCCAGGCGCGCGATGCTGACCCGCATCGTGGTCAGCGCCGGATGGACGAAGCGTGCCAGCGGGATATCGTCGAACCCGGCCAATGCGACATCGCCGGGCACCGACAGGTCGGCCTGCGCAAACGCGTACAGGCAGCCGAGTGCGGTCATGTCGTTGGCGGCAAACACCGCATCGGGCAATGCGCCGGCGGCCAGCATCGCCAGCCCGGCACGATGACCGGAGGCTTCGTCGAAGTCGCCGCCATATTCGATCCCCTGCGCCTGCTCGCCGAATCCGGCAATCGCGTCGCGGAAACCGCGCAGGCGTTCGCGCGCATCGAAATTGAGCGCGGGCCCGCCGATGAAGGCGATGCGCCGGTGGCCGGCGCGCAGCAGATGCTCGGTCATGGCCATGGCGCCGGCATGGTCATCGATGCTCAGCACCGGATAACCGGCACCGGGCAGATGCGCATTGATCAGCACCGTGGGTAGCGACTGCGGCAGGTTATCGGTGAGAAAGCCCGGCTGCTCGGCGTAAGGAGAGAGCACCAGCAAGCCATCGACGCGCCCGCGCATCGACCGCAGCGCCCTGCCCTGGGCTTCCGGGTCGCCGTGATAGCTGGACACCAGCAAGTGCTGACCGGCAGCCCGCGCGGCACCGTCGATGCCGCGGATCAACTCGGAAAAGAATTCGCCGTACAGGTCGGGCAGCACCACGCCCAGGGTCTGCGACCGCCGACTGCTCAGGCTGCGGGCTGCCGCATGCGGGCTGTAACGCAGCCGCTCGGCCACGTCCATGACCTGCTGGCGCACCGGTCCGGCAACGTTGTCGTGCCCATTGAGCGCACGCGACACGGTGGCGACAGAGACCCGTGCTTCCCGAGCGACATCTTTGATGGTGACCGCACCCTTGGCCATTCGTGTCGCCCTCCGCGACCGGCTTCCCAAAACTGGCGCGGACTGTAAGCGTTTTCATAAGCGGGCGTAAACCCCTATCTTCACGCCTGTGAAAACGCTTACAGATCAAGCATCTGCAGGTGATGAATACGTGAATGGATGTGCTGCGGCGCAACAAACCTGCACCCACGTGTCCACAAACGAGAGGTGGCGGTGATCACGGTTGAGTGGTTCGGGCTGCTGTGTTGGACCCACCACGTAGGAGCGCACCCGGGCGCGACGGGCGTTACTGCGATAACGCCCGTCGCGCCCGAGTGCGCTCCTACGAGGATGCATGGGCTCTTCGGGTTTCGGCCTACCCCGCCTCGCCGGGCGCGATCGCTTCGATCGACAAGGCATGGATGTCGGTCTGCATCATCTCTCCCACCGCAGCGTAGACCGCACGGTGACGGGCCAGCGGCGGTTTGCCGGCGAAGACGGCGCTGACCACCCGCACATTGAAATGTCCGCGGCCATCGCGGGCACCGGCGTGGCCGGCATGCCGATGGCTGTCGTCCACCACCTCCAGCTCGGTGGGTGCCAGCGCCGATTGCAACGCTTCGCGAATCCGCTCGATCCGGCTCATGGCAGCACCCGGCGGAACGGGCGGACTTCCGTGCGCACGTAGACGCCCGCGGCCACATAGGGATCGGCATCGGCCCAGGCGCGTGCGTCCTCCAGTGCGTCGAACTCGGCGATCACCACGCTGCCGCTGAAACCGGCCGGACCCGGATCTTCCGCATCGATGGCCGGGCACGGGCCTGCCACCAGCAACCGCCCCGCCGCGGCCAGCGCCTGCAGGCGCGCCAGATGCGCCGGTCGCGCCTGCTGCCGCGCGGCCAATGCATCGGCCCGGTCATACCCTTCGATTACGTACCACACATGCCACCTCACCCAGAACTGGAAGATCGTCGCAGGGATTCTAGCCGCGTCAGCGCTGGACACCGCCCCCGCGCACGCATTACCCTTGACGCCTACTGCACACGCAACCGGACGCAGCGGCCCGTCGGCCCAGGCACCACGCCTCATTCGACGACCGATTCGCTGCCCACCGCCGGTTCGCGTAGACGACCTCCTCGCTGTTCCGTCGCCGCCTGCCACGCGGCGCCCGATGGTACGCGGACCGGCGTTTGTGGATTTGTGGGAGCGTGCCGAAGCAGGCACGACATTGATCGCAATAACTCAAGGCAAAGCCCTGCAGGCGCGGCTCAGACCGCGGCCGGCGACCGTAAGACCCGATGTCCACCTGATGAATTCCGAACTCGCGCACGTCGCGACTCCGCCAGCCGCAAGCGCTCACCCACAGCAGCAGGAAATGCCGCTGGCGGTGGTGCATGGGCAACCGGTGCTGCAGATCCCGCAGGATCTGTATATCCCGCCGGATGCGCTGGAAGTGATTCTGGACGCGTTCGAAGGTCCGCTCGATTTATTGCTGTACCTGATCCGCCGTCAGAACCTGGACATCCTGGATATCCCGGTCGCCGAGATCACCCGGCAGTACGTGGACTACATCAACGTGATGCAGGAGCTGCGCTTCGAACTGGCGGCCGAATATCTGGTGATGGCTGCGATCCTGGCCGAGATCAAATCGCGCATGCTGCTGCCGCGCCCACCCAGCCAGGAAGGCGAAGAGGACGACCCGCGCGCAGAGCTGGTGCGCCGTCTGCAGGAATACGAGCGTTTCAAGCAGGCCGCCGAAGACCTGGACACCCTGCCCCGCATGGGCCGCGACAGCGCGCCGGTGCAGGCGCATCTGCCCGAGCGTGCAGCGGTCAAGCTGCCGCCGCCGGTGGAGCTGAAAGAAATGCTGATGGCGCTGTACGACGTGCTCAAGCGCGCCGAGCTGTTCACCGGCCACGCGATCAAGCGCGAGGCGCTGAGTGTGCGCCAGCGCATGGGCGATGTGCTGAGCCGCCTGGACGACGGCAAGTTCTACCGCTTCGAATCGCTGTTCACTGCCGAAGAAGGCAAGCTCGGCGTGCTGGTCACCTTCCTGGCGCTGCTCGAATTGGCCAAGGAGCAGTTGCTGGACATCGTGCAGGAGGCGCCGCTGGCGCCGATCTACGTGAAGTCGCTGGCGTTGGGCAATACCAATGCGCCGCTGCAATTCTCCAGCGAATTCGATGACAGCGACGCTGCCAACGAACCTATCTGAAGCCGATCGCCGAATGGATCAAGCGCTGATCACCCGCATTATCGAAGCCGCCCTGTTGGCAAGCAGCCAGCCGCTGACGCTGGCGCAGCTGCAGGGCCTGTTTCCGGAAGAAGAGCCGGCACCGCCCGGCAGCGTCGAACGCTCGCTGGAACTACTGCGCGAGGGCTGCGCCGAGCGCGGCGTGGAACTGGTCGAGGTGGCCTCGGGCTTCCGTTTCCAGGTCAAGGCCGATGTGCACGGCTGGGTCGCCCGTCTATGGACCGAGCGCCGCACCAAGTACACCCGCGCCACCCTGGAGACCCTGGCGTTGATCGCCTACCGCCAGCCGATCACGCGTGGCGAGATCGAACAGGTGCGCGGGGTGGCGGTCAGCAGCAATATCATCCAGGCCCTGGAAGAACGCGAGTGGATCCGCGTGGTCGGCCACCGCGACGTACCCGGCAAGCCCGCCCTGTTCGGCACCACCAAAGGCTTTCTGGATTACTTCGGGCTCAAGCGATTGGACGAGCTGCCGCCATTGTCTGAGTTGAAGGACATTGCCGAACTGGAGCCGCAGCTGCCGCTGGACCGCGATGGTCAGCTGGATGGCGTGGTGCCGGCCTCGGCAGCGATGGATGCGGCGCAAGACCAGGCCGATGCAGGGGCGTCCGACGCGGATGGTGGCAACGCCGATGCCGATGCCGATGCCGATGCCGATGCCGCTGAGCATGCATCGGATGCGTCGGAGACGGAGACGGCGCTTGCCGCTGCGTCCGATGCAGATGCCGAAACCGCCGTTGAAGCAAGCGTTAGTGCGCCGACCGACAGCAAAAGCGAAAGCGAAAGCGACTCGGACGTTGCAGCGGATTCGCATCGTTTATTTGAAATAGATAACGACATCGATGCCGGCACCGATGTTGATGGCGATGTCGGCAGCGACAGCACCGACGACGACCAGGCATCCAGCGCCGACGCGGGCACGGCAGACGACACCGCCGACGCGCCGAGCGCCGACACACCGCAGCACCCCGAGGATTCCTCGGCGCAACACATGCACCACATGCAAGACCCAGACAGCGCCCGCGAGGGCGACCCCGACACCGCGCCGGGCACGCGCGCGGATGCAGTGAACGAAGACGAAGACAACGCCGTCGCGACGACGACCGTGGCTGTTGACGAAGCCGATTCCGACCCAGAGGCCGACCCGCAACGCGTCGGCCGGAGCCAGACACATGAGTGACACCCCCCGCAAGCTGTCGTTGAACAAGCTTTCCCTCAAGCGCGACAGCGCGCCCGAAGTGCCGAAGCTGGAAGAGCGCCTGCACAAGGTGCTGGCCCAGGCCGGTCTGGGCTCGCGCCGCGCGCTCGAGCAGCGCATTGCCGATGGCCTGATCAAGGTCAATGGCGCCGTCGCGCAGACCGGTATGTCGGTGCGCAGCGGCGACAAGATCGAGCTGGACGGCCGCAGTTTCGTGGCCAGCGCGCTGACCGAGCCCTCGCGCGTGCTGATCTACAACAAGCCCGAAGGCGAAGTGACCACGCGCGAAGATCCCGAAGGCCGCCCGACCGTGTTCGAGTCGCTGCCGGCATTGAAGGGCTCGCGCTGGATCGCCATCGGCCGCCTGGACATCAACACCACCGGCCTGCTGCTGCTGACCACCGACGGTGAGCTGGCCAACGCGATGATGCACCCCTCTTACGAGGTCGAACGCGAATACGTGGTGCGCGTGCGCGCCCCGGAAGGCGAAGAAAACGTGTCCGACGCCATCATCGAACGGCTGTCGCGCGGTGTGCTGCTGGAAGACGGCGGCGCCAAGTTCGACGAGATCGAGCGCATCGGCGGCACCGATTCGCACGACTGGTTCCGCGTGGTGGTCAAGGAAGGCCGCAACCGTGAAGTGCGCCGTCTGTGGGAATCGCAGGGCTGCCAGGTCAGTCGCCTCAAGCGCAGCCGCTACGGCAAGATCTCGCTGCCGCGCGAACTGCTGCGTGGGCAGTCGGTGGAAGTGGCACAGGAAAAGGTCGACACCCTGCGCGCCGAGCTCAAGCTGGAAGAAGGCGCGCCTTCTGCACTGACCCTGCAACCGGTGATCGGCCAGCGGCGTGCTGCCAAGTCCACCGTGCATGTCTCGCGCGATGGTCGCAGCAATGCCTACGTCAATGGGCAGACCTCCGGTGCCGATGAAGGTCGCGAGCTGCGTCGCTTCGACAACCTGCGCGAAGACCGCGGCGGCCGTGGTCGCGGCAAGCCGGGCGGCTTCAAGGGCGGCCTCACCGTCAGCGGCGAAGCGGCGGCCAAGCAATCGCAGCAACGCCCGTTCAAACAGCGTGGCCCGGCCAAGGGCGACCGCTCGTTGCCCGATGGCAACCCGGCCGCGTTCCGCAGCTGGTACGTGCCCGATGGCGTGAGCACCGGCCCGAGCGGTCACCGCAATGCCGGCCCCAGCGGTCCAGGCACCGGTCAGGCGCGTCCTTATGCCAAGAAAGGTCCGGGTGGTGCGCGTCCAGGCGCCGGCGGCCCAGGCCCAGGCAATGCACGTCCCGGTGCTCGCGGGCCAGGGCGTGACGGTGCCGGTGGCGGACAGGGCCAGTCGCAAGGTCAGGGACAAGGCCAGCGCAAGCACCCGTATGGACATCCGGGCAATGCACCGAGCTTCCCGTCCGATCACGCCAACCCGGGCTTCAGCCCCTATGGCACGGCGCGTCCGGCAGGTCGCCCGACCGGCGCACGCGCAGGCGGCCCCGGTGGTAACCGTGGTCCTGGCGGCAATCGCGGTCCCGGTGGTCCGGGTGGCGCACCGCGCGGTGCCGGCGGTCCCGGTGGGCGCCCGCCGGGCGGCGGCAATCGTCGCCCGCCCGGTGGCGGTAATCGCGGTCGCTAAGATGCGGCACGCGCAATAAAAAACGGCCCTGCAAAGGGCCGTTTTTTGTTTGTACAACAGATTGCTCCGAGCATCACGATCGATTGCAGCTGTAGTGCAAGCGACGACGACCTCGCACTACCCAGCGGCGATCAAGCGCCCAAAGCGCTTCGCATCCAGGCAAGCGGCATCCAGACGCCATGCGCCACTGGCACGATGCACGACCGCATGGACTGGCCGACGGCGCATCGCGAGCAACGGTCAAACGGGTCTCGATGGCGCGAAGCCCCGCACAACACTGCCGACACTGCTCAGCTGCTGCACCCACCTGACGCTGAGCGCAGCGATCTCTGGGCTGCGCTTACTTACGGCGCTCGATGACGAAGTTACCGACGTTGATGCCCAGATCGATGCCCTCGCCCGTGCCCGCCAGGGCCAGCGAGATATCGCCCTTGGTGACCACCTGTGCGGTGCTGGACTTGACCACACCCGCATGCGCTTCGGCCGCGGCGTAGGTGCCGAACAGATCGTTGAGGCTGTAGGCGCCGGTGAACGAACCGCGACCACCGGTGATCTTGGACTTGCCAACGGTCAAACCGCCGCCCTTGCTGGAAATCTTGACCGGAATGACCGCCCCGTTATCGCAGGTGATGGTGCCGGTGCCGCTGGCAGTCTTGTAGAACACCGACCAGCCCGACAGGTTGAACTTCAACTGGCAATCGATATTGCCGGCGGCCTGCGCCTGCGGAGCCAGCGTTGCCGCGCCGAGCAGGGCAAAAAGAGACAGTGACTTGATCATGTGTGCGTTGCCGGTGGTGGACGTGGCGCGAGACTAGCAGCGCCGGCGTAGCAGCCGCGACAAGGTCAACGCACCTCTCCAACGCGCGTTCAGCGAATGATTATCTCGGCGCGCGCATGGCAGCGCGCTGCACAAGCAGCCCCGACATGGGATCATTCGGGCATGTCACGCATCGCCCACAGACTGCTCTTCGCCGCCCTGTTGCTGCCGTCGCTCGCGCATTGCAGCGAGACGATTCCGACCCGGGGCTTTACCGTCGTCAACAGTTATCCGCACGACACCGCCGCCTTTACCGAAGGCCTGTTCTATCTCAACGGGCATCTGTACGAGAGCACCGGCGAGCTGGGCCACTCCAGCGTGCGCAAGGTCGAGCTGGAAACCGGCCGCGTGCTGCAGCAGGCCGATACGCCTGCGCCCTACTACGGCGAAGGCATCGTGGCCTGGGGCGACCGGCTGATCCAGTTGACCTGGCGTAACCAGCGGGGCTTCGTCTACGACCTGGCTACGCTGACACCGCGCTCGCACTTCGCGTATGCCGGCGAAGGTTGGGCGCTGACCAGCGACGAGCGCAGCCTGTACATGAGCGATGGCACTGCCCGCATCCGCCGGCTGGACCCGCAAACGCTGCAGCAGACCGGCACCATCAAGGTCACCGCGCGCGGTAAGCCGTTGGACAATCTCAACGAACTGGAATGGGTCAAGGGCGAGCTGTGGGCCAATGTCTGGCTCACCACCCGCATCGCGCGGATCGACCCGGCTAGCGGCAAGGTGATCGGCTGGATCGACTTGAAGGCGCTGGTTCCCGATGCCGACAGCTTGACCGACCCCAGCAACGATGTGCTCAACGGCATCGCCTACGATGCCAAGCACGATCGGCTATTCGTCACCGGCAAGCGTTGGCCGAAGATTTACGAAATCCGGTTGGCTGAGTAGCAGGGATTGGGGAGTCGGGATTGGCGTAAGCGATATTGGCGCAGGCGGCAGCATGCTCGCTGTGGCGAATCCCTAATCTCTCATTCCTAATCCCGACCGCCGACTCCGCCCTACTCGGTCAACGAAAACGGATCCGCATCCAGCATTGCCGGGAAGCGTGCGCGGTGCTCGGCCAGTGCCACGGCGCTGAGGGTGGTGGTGACCACCTGCGGCTGCTCGCGGATTTCCACCTGCGGCTGGCCGAGGAAATCGATCACCGCGCTGTCGCCGGCGTAGTGCAGCTGATTGCCATCTACGCCGACGCGGTTGACCGCAGCCACAAAGCACAGGTTTTCGATCGCACGTGCGCGCAGCAGCGTCTTCCAGGCATACGCGCGCGCAGACGGCCAGTTGGCGACGAACAATTGCAGATCGAAATCCAGCTGGCCCGGCCGCTCGACATCGAAGCGGTTGCGGCAGAACACCGGAAAGCGCAGGTCGTAGCAGATCTGCGGATTGATCCGCCACCCCTTCCAGTCCACGCACAGGCGATCGCGCCCGGCCGCGTAGCGCAGATGCTCGTTGCCGAAGCGAAACAGATGGCGTTTGTCGTAAGACTGCAGCGCCCCGTCCGGCGTGGCCCACAGCAGCCGGTTGAACACGCCTTCGGGCGTGCGTAACTGCACGCTCCCGGTAACCGCAGCGCCCAGCCGCGCCGACTGAGCACGCACCCACTCCACGGTCGGCCCATCCATGCCTTCGGCCTTGTCGATGGCCTCGTTGGAGAACCCGCTGGTGAAGGTCTCC
This sequence comes from Xanthomonas sp. NCPPB 4467, assembly GCF_041475665.2. Taxonomy (NCBI): domain Bacteria; kingdom Pseudomonadati; phylum Pseudomonadota; class Gammaproteobacteria; order Lysobacterales; family Lysobacteraceae; genus Xanthomonas; species Xanthomonas sp. NCPPB 4467. Next base: position 2,879,953 of record NZ_CM191260.1, read on the forward strand.
GGCAGGATCACCAGATCGGTCTGCCCGGCCAACGGCTGCAGCAACGCGCCGTAATAATCGCGATTGCCGGCCGGATCATGCCAACGAGTGTCGCCTTGGATCAGGGAGATGCGGAGGTCGTGCATATGAGGCTCGGGAATGGGGAGTCGGGAATCGGGAATGGGTAGAGCGGCTGTGGTGGTGTCTGTGCGCTAAGTGGGTGACAACGTCGGAGGGGCGAGCAGGACACCCGCGACGCGCTCACGATTCCCTTTCCCGGGCCGGCAGGAATCGAGAAGGAGTCCAGTAACGCTCTTACGATTCCCCAATCCCGATCCCCCATTCCCGGCCCTCAGAGCTTCTGCAAACGTTCGATCGCCGCATCCAACGTTGCATCGTTCTTGGCGAAGCACAGCCGTGCCAGTCGCTGACCGGCTGGTGCCTGTTCGTAGAACGGCGAGAGCGGAATCGCGGCCACGCCCTTTTCGATCGTCAGCCACTTTACGAATTCGGTGTCGGGCAGATCGCTGATGGCCGAATAGTCCACCAGCTGGAAATAGCCGCCGGGCACCGGCAGCGGTAGCAGGCGCGTGGTCAGCAGCTGTTCGCGGAAGCGGTCGCGCTTGGCTTGATAGAACGCGCCAAGCTGCTCGTCGTGCTCGGGCTCGTCGCGGATCATCGCGGCGAACGCGTGCTGCGCCGGGCCGAAGCTGGTGAAGGTGTTGTACTGATGCACCTTGCGAAATTCGGCGGTGAGCGCCGGCGGTGCGATGGCGTAGCCGATCTTCCAGCCGGTGCAGTGGTAGGTCTTGCCGAAACTGGAAATCACGAACGCGCGCTCGCGCAGTTCCGGCCAGCGCAATACCGATTCGTGACGGCGGCCGTCGAACACGATGTGCTCGTAGACCTCGTCCGAGAGCAGAAAAATCTCGGTGCCGCGCAGCAGTTCGGTCAGCGTCTGCATGTCCTCGGCCGAGAGCATCGCGCCGGACGGGTTGTGCGGCGAATTGATCATCAGCAGCCGCGTCTTCGGTGTGATCGCCGCACGCAGCGCCTGCCAATCGACCGCGAAGGTCTGCGGGTGCAGCGCCACATGCACCGCACGCGCGCCGGCCAGATCGATCGCCGGCTCATAGCAGTCGTAGGCCGGATCCAGCACGATGACGTCTTCGCCGACCCGCACCACGGCGTGAATGGCATTGAAGATCGCTTCGGTGGCGCCGCTGGTGACGGTGATTTCGGTGTCGGCGTCGACCTGTGCGCCGTAGCAGCGCTGGGCCTTGCCGGCGATGGCCTGCCGCAGCGACGCAACACCGGTCATCGGCGGGTACTGGTTGTGGCCGGCGCGCATGGCCGCTTCCAGTTCATCGACCAGGCGCTGCGGCACCGGGAAATCGGGAAAGCCCTGTCCCAGGTTGACCGCGCCGTGTTCGGCCGCCAGCTGCGACATGACGGTGAAGATGGTGGTGCCCACCTTGGGCAGCTTGGTCGTGAGGGGCATCGTGCCTGTCCGGAACAAGAAACGGGGGACCGCGAGTGTACGCAAAGCGACCGCGCGGTTGCGCCAGACTCACCGCAAAACAGCGTTCCCGGACACATCGCGCCGCTGCGATGCGCCCGTGCCGCGGCCATCGTCGCTACAATGCGCGCCCTGTCCCGCCCTTCCCCATGCCGTCCTGCGACGGGAGCCCGCTGCGCCGATGATCGAACCGCTGCACACTGCGCCCCCGCTGCTGGCGGCGCGCGCGCTGGCCTTCAGCCGCAATGAGGAGCCGGTCTTTGGCCCGCTGGATTTCCATGTCGATGCCGGCGAAGCCCTGCTGGTGCAGGGCGACAACGGCGCCGGCAAGACCACCTTGCTGCGGGTGCTGGCCGGCCTGCTGCATGTGGATCACGGCGAAATCCAGATCGACGGCAAGACCGCCCGGCGCAGCGACCGCAGTCGCTTCATGGCCTACCTGGGGCACCTGCCCGGCCTGAAGGCCGATCTGAGCACGCTGGAAAACCTGCACTTTCTGTGTGGCCTGCATGGCCGGCGGGCCAAGCAGATGCCCGGCAGCGCGCTGGCCATCGTGGGCCTGGCCGGCTACGAAGATGCCCTGGTGCGGCAGTTGTCGGCCGGGCAACGCAAACGGCTGGCACTGGCGCGGCTATGGTTGTCGCCTGCGCCGTTGTGGCTGCTGGACGAGCCCTACGCCAACCTCGATCTGGACGGCATCACCTTGGTCAACCGGATGATCTCCGCGCATCTGCGCGGTGGCGGCGCGGCGCTGGTCACCACCCATGGCGCCTACGCGGCCCCGCCGGTGCGCACCCGCATGCTCACCCTGGAGGCCGCAGCATGAGCACGCCGTCGCCACAACCGTCGTTGCTGCAGGCCGCGCGCGCGCTGCTGCGTCGCGATCTGCAATTGCTGTGGCGCCGTCGCAGCGACGCGCTGCAGCCGGCCTTGTTCGCGCTGCTGATCGTGGTGTTGTTTGCGCTGGGCCTGGGTGGCCGCCCGGACCTGCTGGCGCAGGCGGCGCCGGCGGTGCTTTGGCTGTCGGTGCTGCTGGCGGGCCTGCTGTCGCTGGACGCGCTGTTCCGCAGCGACGTAGAAGACGGCTCGATGGAGCAATGGTTGCTGGCACCGGTGCCGCTGGCGTGGTTGATCGCCGTGCGCGTGCTGCTGCATTGGGCGACCAGCGCCTTGCCGCTGATCGCAGTGACGCCGTTGCTGGGCGAATTGCTGCACCTGCCGCATGACCAATTGCCGGTGCTGCTGGCATCGTTGGTACTGGGCACACCGTTATTGAGCCTGCTGGGCGCAGTGGTTGCGGCACTGACGGTAACGATGAAACGCTCTGGTATTCTCGTGGCGTTGCTGGCGTTGCCGTTGTATGTGCCGGTGCTGGTGTTCGGCGCCGGCAGCGTTGCGGCCAGCGGGCAAGGACAGGATGCGGTGGGTGCGTTGTTGTTGTTGGGCGCCGGATTGGTGATCGGCATTGTGCTGGCACCGTTGGCGGCAGCGGCGGCGATCCGGATTTCGCTCAGCTGATCGATGTTGCAGATGCGCCATTGATGGGACACCGTAAGTCGTTCGGCGGTGTCGTACCGAGAGCTGTCTCCATGCAAAAAGCCATCGCCACGCCAAGAGCCATCGCCATCGCATGAACGTCGTCGTCCGCTGGTTCCATCAAGTCGCCTCACCTCCGATCTTCGACCGATTTACCGCGCGCTGGGCGCCGTGGTGCTACGCGCTGGCCGCATTGCTGCTGGGCGCAGGCATGTGGCAGGCGCTGTTTGCGGTGCCGGCCGACTACCAGCAAGGCGATAGCTTCCGCATTCTCTACATCCATGTGCCGAGCGCGTGGATGAGCTTGTTCGTGTTCGGGCTGATGGCGGTGTATGCGGCGATCGCGCTGATCTGGCGCATCAAGGTGTGCGAGATCCTGGCGATGGCATGCGCGCCGATCGGCGCGGCATTCACCGTGATCACGTTGCTCACCGGCAGCATCTGGGGCAAGCCGATGTGGGGCGCCTGGTGGGACTGGGACCCGCGCCTGACCACCGAACTGATTCTGCTGTTCTTGTATCTGGGCGTCATCGGCCTGTATCACGCCATCGACGACCGTCGCCAGGCGGCACGCGCGGCCGCGTTGCTGGCGATCGTCGGAGTGGCGCTGCTGCCGGTGATTCGCTATTCGGTGGTGTGGTGGAACTCGCTGCATCAGGGCCAGAGCATTCGTCTGCTTGGCCCTTCGACGATCGATGCCAGCATGTTGCTGCCGCTGTGGTTGATGGTGATCGGCACCAAGTTCTGGTTCGCCGGGTCGCTGCTGACCCGCGCGCGCGCCGACAACCTGCGCCGCGAGGCCGGCAAGGCCTGGATCGTGCGCGATGCCGAGGGCGCAGCATGAGCTATCTGCCTTACGTGATCGCCGCCTACGCGGTGTTTGTGCTGGTGCTGCTGTGGGACCTGATCGCCGGCCGCTGGCAAGTGCGTCGTGCGCTGAAGATCGCGCAGGCGCGCCGCCTGCGCGAGCGCAAGCGCACGCTGCCCAGCGATGCGGAGCTGACCCGATGAACCCGCAACGTCGCCGCCGGTTGTGGCTGGTGCTGGCGCTGGTGCTGGCCGCCGGGCTGGCGACCACGCTGGTGGCGATGGCCTTGCAGCGCAACGTGGCATATCTGTACACGCCGTCGGAGGTATTGCGCGGCGATGCCGGCAACCACGCCCGGTTCCGGCTCGGCGGCATGGTGGAAAAAGGCTCGTTCAAACGCGCCTCCGGTTCGCTGGAAGCGCAGTTCCGCGTCACCGACGGCGATGCGCAACTGGCGGTGCGCTACGACCGCATCCTGCCGGACCTGTTCCGCGAGGGTCAGGCCGTGGTCGCCACCGGTCGCATGCAGCAGGGCGTGTTCGTGGCCGAAGACGTGCTGGCCAAGCACGATGAAACCTATATGCCGAAGGAAGTGGCCGACAAGATGGGCAGCGCGCATCGCAAGCACCAGGTGGCCCCAGGCAAGGTGACGCAGTGACGGTCGGAAGCAGTGGCGGCAGACCGGATCACCGGCAAGCGCAGGCAAGTGAGAGCCCTGACATCGGCGCGGATGGTGCCGCGTTGACGGCTTACCCGTCTTTGATGCTGTCGCTCCAGTTCCGCCAGGCAGCACGCCGCCGCGCGGCCGTGCACACCAATCAACCTGGCACCGCGAGATGGGAGCTGCGTGTTCCGGCAACACGTCGCAGCACAACATTAAACATGTGTTCCGGTAACGCCCCTGTGTCCGGCCTGCTCTGCTTCTTGATTGACGGTTCGCGGCAGCGGTCTATGCGTCTTTGCTCCCAATCCCGAGTTCCCCATGCTTCCTGAGCTCGGCACCTTTCTGCTGGTCCTCGCCCTGCTGGTCGCGCTGGTGCAGGCCGCATTGCCGCTGGCTGGCGCGCAGCGCGGGCGCCGCAGCTGGATGGCGGTGGCGCGCCCGGCAGCATTGGTGCAGCTGGGCCTGATCGCCGCGGCCTTCGCGCTGCTGACGCATGCGTTCTTGGTGCAGGACTTTTCAGTGCGCTATGTCACCGAAAATTCCAACAGCCTGTTGCCGGTGATCTACCGCTACTCGGCGGTGTGGGGCGCGCACGAAGGCTCGCTGCTGCTGTGGACGCTGGTGCTGGCGCTGTGGACCGGCGCGGTGGCGCTGTGGTCGCGCCAGTTGCCGGCGCAAGTGATCGCGCGCGTGCTGGGGGTGATGGCACTGATCAGCGTCGGCTTCCTGGCATTTTTGTTGTTCACCTCCAATCCGTTCGCGCGGCTGCTGCCGGTGCCGCTGGAAGGCGCCGACCTCAATCCCTTGCTGCAGGACCCGGGGCTGATCATCCATCCGCCGATGCTGTACTGCGGCTACGTCGGCTTTGCGGTGCCGTTCGCTTTCGCCATCGCCGCGCTGCTGGAAGGCCGCATGGATGCGCGCTGGCTGCGCTGGACGCGGCCGTGGACGAATGTGGCGTGGTCGATGCTCACCGTGGGCATCGCGCTGGGCAGCTGGTGGGCGTATTACGAACTCGGCTGGGGCGGTTGGTGGTTCTGGGACCCGGTGGAAAACGCCAGTTTCATGCCGTGGCTGGTCGGCACCGCGTTGCTGCATTCGCAAGCGGTCACCGAAAAACGCGGCAGCTTTTCCAGCTGGACCTTGTTGCTGGCCATTGCGGCGTTTGCGTTGTCGTTGCTGGGGACCTTTCTGGTGCGCTCGGGCGTGCTGACCAGCGTGCATTCGTTCGCTGCCGACCCGTCGCGCGGGCTGTTCATCCTGGTGTTTCTGCTGATCGTGGTCGGTGGCGCATTGCTGCTGTACGTCCTGCGCGCGCCGGGCATGTCCGCCAGCAACGACCCACGCCGCGCGTTTGCCGGCAGCTCGCGCGAAACCTTGCTGCTGTTGAACAACCTGCTGCTCACCTGCGCCTGCGCGATGGTGCTGCTGGGCACGCTGTATCCGTTGCTGGCCGATGCACTGGGCCTGGGCAAGCTGTCGGTCGGCCCGCCCTACTTCGGCACCTTGTTTGTGGTGTTGATGGCACCGCTGGTGGCGTTGCTGCCGTTCGGCCCGCTCACCCGCTGGCAGCGTGAGCAGGCGTCGCGGCCGCTGGCGATGCTGGCACCGTGGGCAGGCCTGGCGCTTGCCGCAGGCGTGCTGGCCTGGTTCATGGCGCCGCAAGGCCAGCTCAAAGCCGCCATCGGCGTGGCCGGTGCGGCCTGGGTGATGCTTGGCACGGCGCGCTTTCTGTGGACCCGCCGCGCAGCCAAGGGGCGCAAGTTCACGGCCGAAATGCTGGGCATGGTGCTGGCGCATCTGGGCGTTGCGGTATTTCTGGCCGGTGCCTTGCTGGTGGAGTCGCTGAGCCTGCAACGCGAAGTCGCGCTGGCGCCGGGCCAGCAGGTGCAGATCGGCCGCTACGCGCTGCACTTCGACACCGTGCAAGAACTGCGCGGCCCCAATTACGTCTCCGACCGTGCCAACCTGCAGGTGTTCAAGGACGATACGCCGGTGGGCGTGCTGCATGCAGAAAAACGGCGCTATGCCAGCGGCGGGCAGACCTTGACCGAGGCGGCGATCCGCCCCGGCCCGTTCGGCGACCTGTATGTCGCGCTTGGCGAACCGCTGGGCAATCAGGCCTGGGCGGTGCGCGTCCACCTCAAACCGTTCGTCCGCTGGATCTGGCTGGGGGCGTTGCTGATGGCGCTCGGTGGCCTGGTCACCGCGGCCGACCGGCGTTTTCGTCGTTCTCCGGAGATCCAAGATGGTTGAGTCACGTTCACCCCGTTTGCCCACTGCCGTACTCGTGGGCGCCATCGTGCTGCTGCTTGCACTTGCAGCGCTGCTGGTCTACGCGGTGGTGCGCTCCGGTCAGGGCGATCGCGATGCCCTGCCCTCGGCCCTGATCGGCAAACCGGCGCCGGAGTTCGCGCTGCCGCTGCTGCACGACCCCAGCATCGTGGTGCATGCGCGCGAGCTACGCGGCGCGCCGTACATCATCAACGTGTGGGGCAGCTGGTGCCCGGCCTGCCGCGAAGAACACCCGGTATTGAGCCGCTTTGCGCTGACCAAGCGCGTGCGCGTGATCGGCTACAACTGGAAGGACGAGCGCGCCGATGCCTTGCGCTGGCTTGAGCAGCTGGGCAACCCGTATCTGCTGGTGGTCGCAGACAAGGACGGGCGCACCGCCATCGACTTCGGCATCGCTGCGGCGCCGGAAACCTTTCTGATCGACGGGCGCGGCGTGGTGCGCTGGAAATACAGCGGCATGCTCACCCAATCCATCATCGACACCCAGTTGATTCCGATGCTGAGCAAGATCGAGCGCTCGCCCACCGCCGCACCGGACCTGCACGCCCCCCGATGATGCGCGCCTGGCTGCTCACGCTGCTGCTGTTGCCCTGGCTGGCCCTGGCCCAGCCGGTCGGCGATCCGTCGCCGCTGCACTACCGCTCGGCGGCCGAAGAAGCGCGCTTCCATGCGCTGACCGCCGAGCTGCGTTGCGTGCAGTGCCAGAACCAGTCGCTGGCCGATTCCAATGCGCAGATTGCGCAGGACCTGCGCCGCGAGGTACTGACCTTGATGCACGAAGGCCGCAGCGATGCGCAGATCCGGCAGTTTCTGGTCGCCCGCTATGGCGAGTTCGTGCTGTATCGCCCGCAGGTGGAATCGCGCACCTGGCTGCTGTGGTTCGGCCCATTGCTGGTGTTGCTGCTGGGGGCTGGCGCGGTTGTCTTCGTGGTGCGTCGACGCAGCGCGGCGGCGCCCGCGTTGCCCGCCGATGAGCAGGAGTGGTGATGGTCGGCTTTGTCCTTGCGGTTGCGGTTGTCGCGCTGCTCGCCTTCGGCGTGGCGCTGCGCCCACTGTGGCGCGAAGCACGTGGCGTCACCGCCAGCGTTGCGCTGCTGCTGTTGGCCGCAAGCGCGGCGCTGTACTGGCTGGTCGGCACGCCATCGGCGATCGAACAGGTGGCCGACCGTCCGGCCACGCCACGCACCCTGGACGAGGCCATCGTGCAGCTGCGCACCGCCCTGGCGCGCAACCCCGATCAGGCCGAAGGCTGGGTGTTGTTGGGGCGCTCGTTGTCCAGCCAGCAGAAATTTGCCGAGGCCAGCGACGCGTTTGCGCGCGCGGTAGCGCTGCGCCCGGACGAGCCGGACGTGCTGGTGGCGGCCGCGCAGTCGCGCATGCTCGCCGACGACAGCGGCCGCCCGGACCCGGAGGCGATGCGTCTGCTCGAACACGCGCTGGTGGTGCAACCGGACCATCAACGCGCCCGCTGGTTTCTCGGCGTGGTGCAGCGTCAGGCAGGTCAACCGGCCAAGGCCAGCGCAACCTGGGAACCGCTGCTGAGCGTGGTCGACGCCGCCACCCGGCCCGGCCTGCTCGAACAGATCAACGCTGCGCGGCAGGAAGCCAGGCTGGCGCCGATCCAGACGCCGACTACGCCTGCCGCCGATGCAGCCAGCGGCAAACGCATCCAGGTACGCGTGACGCTGGATGCCGAGTTCGCCAAACGCGCCGGGTTGCCGGGCGACACCAGCGTCTTCGTGATTGCGCGCGCCGCCGACACGCCGATGCCGGTGGCGGTGGAAAAACACGCGCTGCGCGAGCTGCCGTTGACCATCACCCTGGACGACGGCGACAGCCCGATGCCGACGCGCACGCTGTCGTCGCTGGACACCGTGCAGGTGCTGGCACGGCTGTCACGCAGCGGCAATGCGATGCGCCAGGCCGACGATGTCGAGAGCGTGCCGGTGATGGTGGAACTGCCAGGCAAGAACGAGTTGGAATTGATCATCGGCCGCTAACTGCCGGACTGTATTGATAAAGCGTTATGTAAGCATAGTTGACCAAGCTTGCTTGGGTCCGCGCTGATGTAATGACCCATCGGTTTCTGCACAGGTCAGGTGGTTAATGTAGCGGCATAGGCTTGGTCAGGCGTCATCATCTTCAGTGCCTGATGCGGCCGCTGCCGGTTGTAGAACCCAATCCAGTCGCCAATGACGCGTAGGGCGTGGGCCAGGCTCTCGAACCGGTGCCGATGGACGCACTGTTCCTTGAGTGTTCGGATGACGCGCTCGACCATCCCGTTCTGCTGCGGACAGTGTGGCGTGATGAACTCCTGCTTCAGGCCGTAGCCGGCGACCAGGCGGGTGTAGTCGCGGCTGGTGAAGACCAGGCCATTGTCCGAGCGCAGCAGGAACGGCTCCTTGACCTTGCCCAGCGTGCCGAAGCGGGTGATCAGCGCCTGCTCCAAGGCCGCCACGGCGGTGCTGGCCCTGCCTGTGCGCGAGAGCTGCCAGCCCAGCAATTGCCGGGTATGGCAATCGATCACCAGGGCCAGGCTCAGCCAGCCGTCCTTGCCGCCCCAGACCCGACACAGATCGGTGGCCCAGCGTTGATTCGGCGCGCTGGCCACCGAGGGCAAGGCCTCGATCCGCGGTCGCTTGCCCACGGCCCGCTTGCGCACCTGCCAGCCCTTGATCTGAAAGATCCGCTGCACCGTATTCTTGTTCATCCCCAACAGTCCGGCCACCGTCCGATACCCGAACGACGGCTCGGCCTCGATCATGGCTTCGATCGGTGCGGCCAGCTCCGGCTTCACCTTCGGCGCTGCCTTGCGCGGCGTGTAGTACACGCTGCGCCGGGCCACACCGAACCAGCGGCACAGCTTGACCATCGAGACGTCGAACCCGTCCTCCTTCAGGCCCTGCTGGATCGAGACCATCAGCTCTCGTCCTTGCCCAGCAGGGCTGACAACTTTTTTCGGGCGCGCAGTTCCAGCATGGCCTCGCCGTAGGCTTCCTGCAGGTCCTTGAGCTGGCGTGCGTACTGCTCGCGCACGTCTTCTGGTTTGGCCCGCAGCGCGTTCTCCAGCCCGCGCTTACCTTCCTCGACCCAGCCTTCGATCTCATTGGGCGTCAGGTCGAATTGCCGGCTGGCCAAGGCCACCGTCGTCTTCCCCTGGATGATCTCCAGCACCAGCGCCGACTTGCGCCGGGCCGTCCAGCGCTTGATCTGTTCTTCGTCCATCACTGCACTCATCGATGTCTCCTCTGAAAACTAACACCTGAGCAGAGTTTCAGTGGGTCATTACATTGACGCCTTATCTGATGGAATATACGGGCCAGTAGGCGAACCAGAGTTGTCTATCAGCCGTGAAAAGCGGAATAAAAAAATCATTGCCCCCTATGCATCGATGCTTGCAATAAACCTAGAAGCGCCAAGTGTCATAATGAACTTCCATAATCTATGCCAGCTTGGTGCACTTGGAAATAACGGACTATTTGAATCAATTTCGCTCGACAATGGCACTAATCTAAATTGCGATATTATGCGCCGACATTACTCTCATCACCAGGGAATGATCTTGGCAAGCATTGCGAACAGCAGCTCGGGAGCCATTACAAATTTATTTTTTAAAGATCATGAAATGCGGGCCGCAAGCTTTCTTCTTCGCGAGCCTTGGCCCGATAATTTCATCTTGATTAATAGATGAGGCCTCTACGCTAATGTTTTTCAAGATCTTTCCACTAGTGCCTTAGGACGAAGATACTTCCTCCCAGCTTCATGGACAATAATACCAGGCCGTATATGTGGTTTCGTCGCCACCTGAATTAACCAATACGTCTGACCGGATCGGCAAGTCATCGCACAGTCTTTTCGCATCGTCATCGCACTTGGATCGCCCCAATACATCCTTTGAGGAGCAAGTCACAAAGAAGCGAGAGCCGGCCAGATATTTCGTCGGCGGAGTGAAAATGCATGATGACAACAATATAACTATAAGGAAAACCGCAAAAAATCTAATGATTACGCTCATAATATTTTGACCACTGATTTCAAAGCAATGAATCCAGTTAATTGATATTCAAAACACGTCAGAACATGCCGAATTATTGCACCCGTCAACCACTCATGTGAAATGAGAAGGTTTACTAAGAACTATCAGTAAGGAATCACATATCACTGCCTGTGCCACCGTTGCATCCTTTAATTTACCATCTCGCACCCTATTCATTTTGTGTAGATGTCGCGACAAATACGCTAAATGTCATCAATGTCGCAAAAAGTATGAGGTGCATCAGACATCCTCTGCCTTTGCTGTTAGTGACGCGAGTGATACTTAGCAATGTAAAATCGGGTGGGGTTATTAGTGTAAAATTTCGAAGCTGAAGTTCAACGCCAAGAAGTCAATCAAACGCTAGCACGCCAATCAAAGGAGTTAGATTGCAATGGATATGGAAAAAACTCATTCACGTAGAAAAGTACTTGCTTTAGGCGCCGCATCTTTAACAGGTATAGTTCTGGCAACTTTGCCGTCCGTCTCTTTAGCACTATCCAGTTCTGAAAAGCCGCAAAAACAACGTTTCCCTCGTGTAGCCAAGCCAAGGGGTCTACTGATAAAAGTTGAGTCAATTGACTCTCATGCATCTCCTAGAATTGGCTCCCAGGTTCTGCGGGTTGACTTGGACGATATCGTTAATATCAGTGAGAAGACAAACATTCCTGGCAATTACTTTTTTGATGTCTCGACAGAGCAAGTGTCGCCTATAAGCTACTGGGATTTTACCTTAACAATTTACAACGGTTCAGGCGACCCTCTCGCAAGCTCTACCACTGACTAACATGGTATCGCGACATTTCAAGACCAAAAATTGAGATTCTGCTTTTCTGGGGCCTACGGCTGATTTTTATATGATTTTGGTTTAATCTAACTCAGCATATCGGAACACCGACGCGACAAGGAGAGTTCTCGTGGCAGAAATTACTAGTAGAGTTTTAAGAGACCAATACGGCAACCCTATCGGCGGTGAAGTCGATATAAGGAATGATGTATGGACCTGGGGTGGAGCGGCTAAGACGAGCGAGGGCATGATCTATGTCGAAAACAACTCGTATTTCAAAACTCGCGTCCAGTATGACACGTCTACTGGAATTCTAGGGAACGTTAGTAAGTCAACGAAAGTCGGACCTTTCACGTTCACGGGTGTTGTAAACAGCAACGGAATAATGACAGGAAGCGCCGAGGCCACCTTCGGCAACAGTTCTGTCATTGTCACGCCAAGCATGGCCACATATGGGTATACAGCTCCTTTGGGTCCGGGTAGTATCACTGCCAAACTAAGTACGGACAATTCGTGGCGTTTGGAATTTGGTGCTACTGGAAGTGGCTGGTCTCGCTACAATTTCAGCGGCGGCTATGCCTCTTCCTCAGGTTACTTCTTCAACGCAAGTATTTTTTCTATGGGCGCATAGTTGATATAGTCCATGGTGAATTTCTTCCTTGCGTTGTTCGCCCTCCTTGCCTGGTCTGATGGCCGGGCGCAGGAGAGCTCTCTGGTTCTCAATCCCAAGTTGGATTCCGCCGACCTAGCTATGGGGTCAGGCGATCTGTCAGCATTAGATTCCATGCTAGTCCAAGAAAAGAGCAATCTGTCTAAAATGGAGATGCTGAAGGCTTACGTTGCAAGAGCTCATGGCGACATCAGCAATTCTGACAAACATGCCGCTCGTTGCGCTGATATCGCTAAGCGTTCCTTGCAGAATGATTACAACATCAACTTCAAGTGCAAAAGCTTACTTGCTGGCAATGCGGTGATTAGAGGGGATTACCCTAAATGGTCGGCCCTGATTCATTCTGCAACCAGCGATGTTGAGGAGTTTGTGCAAAAAACCGTGCTCGAAGAGGCACCTGGTCAATATACTAATGATGTCGAAATTCTTGCGCCAGCCGCTGTTTCTGTTCCACGAATAGAAAGTAAAAGCCCAAGATTCTCCATCAATAAATCCGAAGCTCGTATACAAAGAATATTTCGCAGCGCGAATCCGTTAGAAGAAAGCGAGCCGTTTAGAGTAAAGGCGGAGATAAACGATATCATTACCGACTTTGCTTTCGATACCGGCGGATCGGCAACCGTCATCGGAGGCACAACTGCGCACACGCTAGGGCTTTCCCCTAAAAAGAATAGCGGGCATATTGTCGACTCCCCGCAATTCAGTGCCAGCCAAAACTAGAGGTCTGCGGTTGATGTTGATCACGGAACTCGGCGGGCGTTAGCCCGCCCAGGCTGTCGTGCGGTATCTGTTGGTTGTAGTCGGCCAGCCAGTGTTCGGTCTGTTCGCGGACCTCGCTCAGCGTGCGGAAGAGATGCATATCCAGCACGCCGCGCCGGTAGCTGCCGTTGAAGCGTTCGATGAAACCGTTTTGCATCGGCCGTCCCGGCTCGATGAAATCCAATGCGATGCCTTTGCACTCGGCCCACTCGGCCAAGGCTAATGCGACAAACTCCGGGCCATTGTCCAAGCGAAGCTTAGCGGGATAGCCGCGCCAGGCTGCGATGCGTTCCAACGTGCGGATGACGCGGGCCGCCGGAAGATTCAAGTCCACTTCGATCGCCAAGGCTTCCCGACTGAAGTCGTCAATGACATTGAACGTGCGGAAACGCCGACCATCCCACAGCGCATCGGACATGAAGTCGATTGACCATCCAGCATTGGGTCGCTCTCCGCATGCCAGCGGTTGTGGATGACGCGTCGGGACCCGACGCCTGCTGCGACGACGCTGATTAAGCTTCATCAGGCAATACACGCGCCAGACCCTCTTGTGATTCCACACATGTCCGCGACGACGGATGATCTGAAAAAGTTTTCCAAAACCACGCTCGGGAAAACGCTCGGCCAATTCGGACAACAGTGCAATGACCTCCTCGTCGCGATCAGGACGACGCCGATAGCGCGCCGTCGAGCGAGCCACGCCAACGACCGCACAGGCCCGGCGCTCGCTCCAGCCATGTTGCTCGACGAGCCAGGCAAGAAGCGGGCGTTTATGCGCCGGGTCTACAGCTTTTTTGCGATGACATCCTTGAGTGCATGGTTTTCCATCGCAAGCTCGGCGTACATGCGTTTGAGCTTGCTGTGCTCGGTCTCCAGGTCGCGAAGGCGCTGCACATCAGCTACCTCCATGCCACCGTACTTGGACTTCCAGACGTAGTACGTCGCGTCGGAAATACCCAGCTCGCGGCACACATCCTTGACCTGGCGGCCGCCCTCAACCTGCTTCAGCGTGGCGACAATCTGGCTTTCTGTGAACTTGCTCTTGCGCATCGTTGGTCTCCTCGGTGGCTAGTGTGCCCGGAGACCTGTAGTTATGGATGGATCAAGTTTACGGGGAGTCGACAATATCATTTATGATCTGGTTTTCGAAGATCGCCAAATTGATGTTTTTTTTGCGCATATCAAGAGCTTTAAACTTGGCGCTTTTACAGCCGCGGACATAACCGTTCTTGTAAGCGATGATCCGTCGGTGGAAAATGTTATTGGACTCGACCTTATGCAAGGCATGGGTCAATTTAAAATTTCATATTCGCAAATTAATCTTCGTTCTAGCGACGCATGCAGTGGTGAGCTACGCTTAGCGTCAGACTTGTTCGGCGGGACGAAATTTATCATGGGTATGGTTGAAATTAATGGCAAAGACGTGCTAGCGGACATTGACACAGGAAACGGCGAACAGCTTGTCGTATATGAATCCGATCAGCTGCATAGCTCCGCTGAAGCGAGTGCCCAAGGACTGCCCTTTAAAAAACATCCAAAACTGAAAAAAAGTAGTGACATTGGTTCCGCTTACAATCTTGGCAATGGCATATTGGAATATTACGATATGACCATTGACGTTAAGAATGGACATTTCTGCCTAGACAGGACCATTTCAAAGCATTGAACCGTTCCGGGATTCCGGGAGGCTTCAATTCTTGGGAAGATGGGGCCATGAGTAAGGCAAAGTATTCACTAGAAGCGCGTGAGCTGGCGGTCCGGCTGGTGCGGGAGCACTAGCGCGCAATGCCGGATAGAATTGCGACATGACCGAATTCATCCCTGCCGGCACGTTATTCCACTCCCTGCCTTCGCCGTTTCCGATGAAGCGCGGTGGTGAGCTATACCAGGCCCGTGTGGCCTACGAAACCTGGGGCACGCTGGCTGCCGATCGCAGTAACGCGGTGCTGATCGTCACCGGCTTGTCGCCCAACGCGCATGCGGCTGCAAATCAGGCCAACCCCGAGCCGGGTTGGTGGGACGCGATGCTGGGGCCGGGCAAGCCGATCGATACCGAGCGCTGGTTTGTGGTGTGCGTCAATTCGCTGGGCAGCTGCAAGGGCTCCACCGGGCCTGCCTCCATCGACCCGGCAACCGGGCAGTTGTATCGCCTGACCTTCCCGGACCTGTCGATCGAGGATGTTGCCGATGCAGCAGCCGATGTCGTGCGTGCGCTGGGTATCGGACAGCTCGCCTGCCTGATCGGCAACTCGATGGGCGGCATGACCGCGCTGGCGCTGTTGCTGCGGCATCCCGGCATTGCGCGCAGCCATATCAACATCTCCGGCAGCGCACAGGCGTTGCCGTTTTCCATTGCCATCCGCTCGCTGCAGCGCGAAGCGATCCGGCTGGATCCGCACTGGAACGGCGGCCACTACGACGACACGCGCTACCCGGAATCGGGCATGCGCATGGCACGCAAACTCGGCGTGATCACCTACCGCTCGGCGCTGGAATGGGACGGCCGCTTTGGCCGGGTGCGGCTGGATTCCGAACAGGCCGCCGACGATCCGTTCGGCCTGGAATTTCAGGTCGAAAGCTATCTCGAAGGCCATGCGCGTCGCTTTGTGCGCTTCTTCGATCCCAACTGCTATCTGTATCTGAGCCGCTCGATGGACTGGTTCGATCTGGCCGATTATGTGGATGCGTCGTCCATCGCTGCCGCGCAGGCCGCCGACAGCACGCCGGCTGCAGACGTCTCCACCGAGGCCGAGGTGCTGGCCGGCCTGGCAAACATCCGCATCGAACGCGCACTGGCGATCGGTGCCAACACCGACATCCTGTTCCCGGTGCAGCAGCAGGAACAGATTGCCGAAGGGTTGCGTGCAGGCGGCGCGGATGCGCGCTTTATCGGCCTGGATTCGCCGCAAGGCCACGATGCGTTTCTGGTGGATTTCGCCCGCTTCGGCCCGGCGGTGCGCGCTTTTCTGGACGCCTGCTGATTTCCAGATCCAGGCCAGGCGCGCGCCGCGTGGTGCCGCGCAAGACGTTGACCGCGCTGTTTGCGGTAAGCATGGCCAGCATCGTCGCAGCAGGTCTGCTGCCGGTCTGGGTGGCAGTCTGGTACGCGGCTGCCAGCAGCGTGGCGCTGATTGCTTACCGGCGCGACAAGACCGCGGCAACCCGCGGCCAGCGACGAACGCCGGAGGCCACTTTGCACGGCATTGCAGTGCTCGGTGGCTGGCCGGGCGCGCTGTTGGCGCAGTCGCTGTTCCGGCACAAATCCAGCAAGACCTCTTTCCAGATCACCTTCTGGGCCACGGCGATCGCGAACAGCGCGGTGCTTGCATGGGCGGTGTATCGCTCCGCGTAATGCCGGCCCTATAAACCGCAGTCAGCGGTTGCGCGGCGACAACTCTCGCCGATCACGATCAAATACCTGTCACGGCAGCGGCTCCAGCACCCCGGCACGCATGCGATAGCGCCGTTGCACCACGCCGGCAGGCACGCTGTCGTGAGTGATCATCACCAGGCTGCGCTGGCCAAGCGCGGCGGACAGATCGAGCAACAGGGCATGCGCCGTGTCCACGTCCAGGCCGTCGGTGGGTTCGTCGAGCAGCAGGATGGCAGCATCGCGCAACAGCGCACGCGCAAGCGCAAGGCGGCGTGCCTGGCCTGCGGAGAGCGTGGCGCCGTTTTCGCCCACCCAGGTGTCCAGACCATGGTGCGCGCTGGCCCAGTCGTGCAGGCGCACCTGCTCCAATACCCGCCACATGGCGGCGTCGTCGGCATCGGCATCGCCGATGGCCAGATTCTCGCGCACGCTGCCGGCAAACACCGGCGCGTTCTGCGGCAACCAGGCGATGCGTCGATGCCATTGCGCCTGCGCGCAGTGACGCAGATCGATGCCGGCGTAACTCACCTGCCCGGCCTGCGGGTCCCATAGCCGCAGCAACAATGCCGACAAAGTGCTCTTGCCGCTGCCGCTGTCGCCGCTGATGGCGATGCGTTCGCCAGATGCCAGCGTCAGATTGAGCGCGTGCAGCACCGGCCGCACGCCACCGGGCCATGTAAACGACACCTGCTGCAGGTGCAGCGTGCCTGTGCGTGGCACGTCGAGTGCCTGCACCGGATCGCTGACCGACGGCGCTTGATCGACGATGGACTGCAGGCGCCGCGCTGCGACGCGTGCGCTTTGCAGTGCCTGCAAGGCCAGCCCGGCACCCGCCCATACCTCCAGCAGCGCCATGGTCAGAAACACCAGGCCTGCGGCCATGTCCGCTGCAATCAGCCCACGCTCGGCGGCGCTCAAGGCAAGCCACAACATGCCGGCCAGACCGATGGCACCGCACGCCGCATGTAGCAGGTTGCCGGCGATCAATCGACGGCGCTGCACGCGGTCGCCATCCATCACTGCTGCCGCAGCAGCGTCGAGTTGATGCAGCCAGGCACCCTGCGCATCGACCGCCGCCAGATCCGCTGCACCTTCCAGACCTTCGAACGCCTGCGTGCGCAACGCCGTGCGTTGCTGCGCGCGCAGCTGCTCGCGCTGTGCGCCACCACGTGCCACCTGCCAGGGCACCAGCCCGCCAATCAGCACACCAAGCGCCAGCAACAACCATGCGGCCGGCGGATAGATCAACGCAGCGGCACCCGCACCGGCCAACCAGATGCCGAGCAGCGCCGTCAGCGGCGCAAGCGCGCGCACGCTCAGGCCATCGACTTCGCCGATGTCGGACATCAACCGTGCCAACAGATCGCCGGTGCGCGTGGCCGACAACCGCCCCGGCGCAAGCGGCAACGCACGACGGAAGAACCACACCCGCAGATCGCGGGCGATACGCAAGGTGGCATCGTGGCCGATCAATTTTTCGCCATAGCGCGACACGATGCGCGCAAACGTCAATGCCCGGATGCCTGCCGACGGCGAGAAGAAATTGAAGCCTGCCCCCATGCCGGCAACGCCAGCCAATGCCGCCGCAGTGAGAAAGCTGCCGGACAGACTCAACAGACCCACTCCGGCCAACATTGTGACCAGCACCAGCAGCGCGGACAGCAGCAAGCGCCAGGCATGCCGGCGAAACACCTCGCTCAGACGATCGTGGCGTGCGTCGTTCATGGCGCGCTCGCCGTCATGGTGGTGCCACGCAGATCGATCACCGTATCGGCCCAGCGCATCACTGCAGGGCTGTGCGTCGCCACTACCACTGCACGGTCGCGTGCAAATACCCCGAGTGCGCGCAGCAATTCCGCTTCTGTGTCCGGGTCGAGAAACGCGGTGGGTTCGTCCAGCAGCAGCAGATCCGGCGCGCGCAGCAGCAGCCGCGCCAATGCCACACGTCGCGCCTCGCCACCGGACAGGCCAAAGCCGCGTTCGCCGATCACCGTGTCCAGGCCCGCCGGCAGCTGCGCGGCAAAGCGCATCACTTGCGCCGCATCGGCCACTGCATGCAGCTGCGCATCGCTGGCCTGCGGATCGGCCAGCCGCAGATTGTCGGCAATGCTGCCGTGAAACAGATACGGCCGCTGCGTGGCATAGCCCACGCGCGTGCCCGGGCGCAGCACCACACTGCCCGCTTCCGGTGGCAGCCAGCCGGCAAGCCCTTCCAGTAACGTGCTCTTGCCGCTCCCGCTGGCACCGATCACCGCCACGCGCTGACCGGGCTGCAGGTCCAGCGAAAACTGCGTGATCACCGTGTGCGGCGCGCCAAGCGGACGCAGCGCCAGACCATGTGCCTGCAGCAACGGCGCATGCGCCTGCGCAGACTCAAAGGCGCGCGGCGGGGTCGGTGCAACTGGGGCACTGGCATCGGCTTCGGTCACAAAACCTTCCAGCAACCGCTCGGCCTCGGTCACGGCGGCCAGCGCATTGGCACGGTCGTGGTAATGCGCTGCAAGACGCCGCAACGGCGCAAAGAATTCCGGCGCCAACAGCAAGCAGAACATGCCCGCGCCCAGCGACGGCAACCCGTGCAGGTCGAGCATGCCCAGATAGCTCAGACCGAAGTACAAGGCCACGATGGCCACGCTCACCGAGGCGAAGAATTCCAGCACAGTGGACGACAGGAACGCGATGCGCAGCACCTTGAGCGAGCGCTCGCGCACGCCCTCGGCCGCTGCGGCGATACCGCCCAATTCGGCCTCCCCGCGCCCGTACACCCGCAGCAAGCCCAGCCCCTTCAGACGATCGGCAAAGTGCCCGCCCATCCGCGCCAGCTCGCCGAGCTGCTCGCGGCCTGCAGCTTCTGCGCCCCACCCCACCAGCATCATGAAGAATGGAATCAACGGCGCGGTCAGCAACAGCACCAGGCCCACCACCCAGTCGACCGAAAACACCGCGATCAGGATCGCTGGCGGCACCAGCGTCATCTCGGTGTGCGCCAGCTGATAACCGACGAAATAGCCGTCCAGCGCATCGGTATGCGCCAGGCTCAACTCGCCCAGTTCGCCGCTGCGTTGCCGGCGTAACCACAGCGGCCCGTGCTGCACCAGCCGACGCGCAATGCGCATGCGCAGTTCGCGCTTGGCCACATCGGCCACTTTGCCGGTCAGCGCTTGCGCCCACCCCATGAGCACGGCGCGCCCAAGCATTGCGAGCAGCAACCCGATGCCCACATGACGCAGCTGCGCCAGCGCCAGGTGCTGTACCAGCACCGCCTGCACCAACCACGCGATGGCCGCCGATTGCGCAAGCAACAACACGCCAGACAGCGCCACCGCCACGCCGGACAGCCGCCTGGCCCGTGCAGCGGGTGCGGCAAGCGCATCGAGCCATTGGCCGCGTTGACGGCGCTGGGCGGGCGTTTCGCTGGCTTGCACGCTGGGCTGGCTCACATGGCTCTCTTCAGGCGGCGCATCGCAGGCGATTGTAAGAGCGGCTAACAACGCGTAGCGAGCAGTCGTCAGGTGGGTGCGGACGGCGCGGAGAAACCGGAGTGTACAGGTGGTACATGCCGATTCCGAGCACCGGCCGCGCCCGCCTGGCGGCTGCACAGGAGTTTTGTTAGCTGCTCTAAGTCGCCACTGCCCACTGCGGGATGGACAGTGTGCCCCACCCGATCGGGGCCGCATTGATTTGGATCAACGCGCGCAACGCAGCGGCGGCAGATGATCGGCCACGTTGCTCACCGATACTCAACCAGGCCACCCCGCCATGATCGACTCGACCGTTGTCGAACTATCGCGGCTGCAATTCGCAGTCACCGCGATGTACCACTTCATCTTTCCACCGCTGACCATGGGCCTGTCGTTCCTGCTCGGCATCATGGAAAGCGTCTACGTCATGACCGGCAAGCCGATCTGGCGGCGCATGACCATGTTCTGGGGCGTGCTGTTCGGCATCAACTTCGCCATGGGTGTCGGCACCGGCATCGTGATGGAGTTCGAGTTCGGCATGAACTGGTCGTACTACAGCCATTACGTGGGCGACATCTTCGGTGCACCGCTGGCGATCGAAGGGCTGATGGCGTTCTTTCTCGAAGCGACCTTTCTGGGCCTGTTTTTCCTGGGCTGGAATCGCCTGAGCAAGGTGCAGCACCTGATCACCACCTGGCTGGTGGCCTTGGGCAGCAACTTCTCCGCGCTATGGATCCTGATCGCCAACGGCTGGATGCAGAACCCGACCGGCGCGGTATTCAACCCGGACACCATGCGCATGGAAGTGGTGGATTTCATGGCGGTGCTGTTCAACCCGGTGGCGCAGGCGAAGTTCGTGCACACCGTCAGTGCCGGTTACGTGCTCGGCGCGGTGTTCGTGATGTCGATCAGCGCGTTTTACCTGCTGCGCGGCAAGCACACCGAGATGGCACGCCGCTCGTTTGCGGTGGCCGCGGCCTTCGGCCTGCTGTCGTCGCTGTCGGTGGTGGTGCTGGGCGACGAGAGCGGCTATGCCGCCAACGAACATCAGAAAATGAAGCTGGCCGCGATCGAGGCAATGTGGGACACCGAAGCCGCGCCGGCGGATTTCACTGCCTTCGGCATTCCCAACCAGCAGACCCATCGCAACGACTACGCGATCAAGATTCCGTATCTGATGGGGCTGATCGCCACACGTTCGTTGGATACGCCCATCCCCGGCATCCTGGAACTCGTTGGACGCGCCGAGCATCGCATCCGCGGTGGGCAGATCGCCTACGGCGCGCTTCAGCGTATCCGCGCCGACACCAATGATGCCCAAGCGCGCAAGGTCTTCGACGCGCATTGGCAGGACCTGGGCCACGGCCTGCTGCTGAAGCGTTATCGCGACGATATCGGCAATGCCACGCCCGAGCAGATCGCGCAGGCGGCGATGGATACGGTGCCACGCGTGCTGCCGCTGTTCTGGACCTTCCGCATCATGGCCGGCATCGGCATCTATCTCATCGCCTTCTTCGCCATTGCGTTCTGGTTCGCCTGCAAGCACACCTTCCAGGAAAAGCGCTGGTTCCTGACCTTGGCGGTGTGGACGCTGCCGTTGCCGTGGATCGCGATCGAATGCGGTTGGTTCGTGGCCGAGTATGGCCGCCAGCCGTGGGCGGTGGAAGGCGTGCTGCCCACGTTCTACGCCGCATCCGGTCTGGATCTGTACGAGATCGTGCTGACGCTGGTGGGCTTTACCGCGCTGTACACCACGCTGCTGGTGATTGCGATCAAGTTGT
This sequence comes from Xanthomonas sp. NCPPB 4467, assembly GCF_041475665.2. NCBI lineage: Bacteria > Pseudomonadati > Pseudomonadota > Gammaproteobacteria > Lysobacterales > Lysobacteraceae > Xanthomonas > Xanthomonas sp. NCPPB 4467. Next base: position 2,901,618 of record NZ_CM191260.1, read on the forward strand.
CGCTCAAGACCATCCGCACTGGCCCGGATGCGCTGTTCCCGCCGACGCAACCCAATGCGTCGCCTTCCCTGCCGCACGCTCATGCCTCGTTGAATCACGCACCGTTGAGTTCGGGCGTCATGGCCGGCAGTGCACCGTAACCCAGGAGAGACCGTGATGGATTTTATCTTGCTCGACTACACAAGCTTGCGCGTGATCTGGTGGCTGCTGCTCGGCGTGCTGCTGTCCGGTTACGCAGTGATGGGCGGCTTCGATCTGGGCGTCGGCGCGCTGCTGCCGTTCGTTGCCAAAAACGATGCCGAACGCCGGCTGGTGATCAACACCGTCGGCCCGGTCTGGGAAGGCAACCAGGTGTGGTTGATCCTGGGCGGCGGCGCGATCTTCGCCGCGTTCCCGCCGCTGTATGCGGTGAGTTTTTCCGGGTTCTATCTGGCGATGTTCGTGATGTTGTTTGCGCTGATCCTGCGGCCGGTCGGCTTCAAGTTCCGCGGTAAGCTGGTGAACCAACGCTGGCGCAATAGCTGGGATTGGGCATTGTTCGTCGGCGGGTTCGTTCCGGCGTTGATCATGGGCGTGGCGGTCGGCAATGTCGTGTTGGGTGTGCCGTTCCATTTCGACGACAGCATGCGCACGTTTTACACCGGCAATCTGTTCGGGCTACTGACGCCGTTTGCCTTGCTCGCCGGTCTGCTCAGCGTGGCGATGCTGATCGCCCACGGCGCGGCGATGCTGGTGCTCAAGACCGATGGACCGGTGGCCGAACGCGCAGCGCGTATCGGCAGCATCGCCGCGATGGCGGCGGTGGCGTTGTTTGCTGCAGCCGGTGTCTGGGTGGCGCTTGGCTTGCCGGGCTATGCGGTGACATCGGTGCTGGCGACCGATGCGCAGACCAATCCACTGACCAAGACCGCAGCACTCACGGCCGCCGGTGGTTGGCTGCACAACTACAGCAGCATGCCGGCCACCTTGATGGCGCCGCTGCTCGGCCTGCTCGGGCTCGCGATGAGCGCAGTGCTGTTGCGCGCGCGACGCGGCGGCCTGGCGTTCATTGCGTCGGCCAGCGCCATCGTCGGCATCGTCTTTACCGTGGGGTTTGCGCTGTTCCCGTTCCTGCTGCCGTCGTCCACTGCACCGAGCGCCAGCCTGACGCTGTGGGACGCCTCCAGTAGTCGCCTCACGCTGTGGATCATGCTGCTGGCCACCACCGTCTTCATGCCGATCGTGCTGGCCTACACGGCGTGGGTGTATCGCGTGCTCAGAGGCAAGGTCACTGCCGCGGAACTCTCAGCCACTCCCAATGCGTATTAGCTGACGCAACGGCTGCGACGCCAGCACGTCGTCGCAGCCGCGCTCGCCTTCCCACTCTCTCAACGTTTTTCAGGAGCACAACTAATGTGGTACTTCGCCTGGATTCTCGGCACCGGTCTGGCGGCATTGGCCGCGGTGCTCAACGGCATGTGGTTCGAAGCACGCGAGCCCGAGCATGCGCACCGGCCGCAGGAAAAATAATTGCGGCAGATGCTTGCCGATTCCGCATTCCCTATGTAACATACGCGGCTCCTTCGGGGTGTAGCTCAGTCTGGTAGAGCGCTACGTTCGGGACGTAGAGGTCGCAGGTTCGAATCCTGTCTCCCCGACCAGTTTCAAAACACAAAACCGGCCTTGTGCCGGTTTTGTGTTTTCAGGCGCCGTCGCACGGCCGTGCACGGTGCGGATGGTCTGTCATGTCTGTTGTCACTGCCGCCTCGTCCCCGTCTGCCCAATTGCGTGGGCGTGGCCTGGTACTGGCCGCCATTTTGTTGTCCGCATTCAACTTGCGCACGGCAGTGACCTCGCTCACTCCGCTGCTGGAACGCATCGCCGACGAATACGCGTTCGGTGCGCCGACCATGGGCGCGCTCGGCATGTTGCCCACTGCCGCCTTTGCGTTGACCGGCGTTGCAACGCCAGCGGTCCTTCGTCGCTTCGGCCTGCTGCGCACCGCACTGGCGTCGATGGCGCTGGCCACGCTCGGGCTGGTATTACGGCCATTATTGCCAGGCACTGGCGGGCTGCTGGCCGGTTCGCTGGTAGCGCTGGCCGGCATGGGCATGGGCAATGTGGTGTTGCCCCCGTTGGTGAAGCGCTATTTCGGCGACCGCGTGGGCCGCGTCAGTACGCTGTACATCACCGTGCTTCAGGTCGGCACCCTGTTGCCTGCGTTGCTGGCGGTGCCGGTGGCCGACGCGCTGGGCTGGCGCAGCTCGATGGTGGTGTGGGTGCTGCCGGCGCTGCTGGCCCTGGTGGCCTGGGCGCTGGTGCGGGCCAGCCAGGGCCGCCTGCGCGCCACCGGCCCGGCGCCGGTCACGCCGACTCCCGAGGCCGAAGGCCGGGTCGCACGTACCGCCCTGGGCTGGAGCATGGCGATCACCTTCGGCATGACCTCGCTGGTGACCTATTCGATGTTTACCTGGCTGCCCACGCTGCTGCGCGAAGCCGGCGCCTCGCCCGCGTTCGGCGGCACCATGGTCGCGCTGTTCGCCGCGCTGGGCATGGTCGGCGCGTTGACCATGCCGGCATTGGCAGTGCGCATGCGCAACCCGTTCCCGATCGTGCTGCTATGCGCGACCTGCCATCTGGTCGCGTTCGCCGGGCTGTGGTGGGCACCGCTGGCGGCGCCGATCCTGTGGGTGACCTTGCTCGGCCTGGGGCCCAGCACCTTTCCGCTGGCGCTGGTGCTGGTCAACCAACGCAGCCGCACCGCCGCCGGCTCGGCAGCGCTCTCCGGTTTTTCGCAAGGCGTGGGCTATGCGGTGAGCTGCCTGGGGCCGTTCCTGTTCGGCTGGCTGCATGCGCACAGCGGCGGCTGGACCTCGCCGTTCGTGTTTCTGGTGATCTGCATCGTGGTGCAGCTGGCTGCCGCCTGGGTGGTCTGCCGCCCGCAGCTGCTGGAAGACCTGTGGGCGCCGCCGACACGCGGCGCCCGTGCGGTCAACGCACCGGCAGACTGATGTAGCTGGGCTGCTCCGGCGTCACGTAGACGCGCTGGGTGGCCTTTTGATAATCGCCCGGCTTGGCGAAAAAGATATTCGGGACAAAGGTCTGCGGGTTGCGGTCGTAGAGCGGGAACAGGCTGGATTGCACCTGCACCATCACCCGGTGGCCCTTCTGGAAGGTGTGATTGGCCGTCGGCAGGCCGAACTCGAACGCCAGCGGTTGATTGGCCGCCAGCGGTTTGGGCGCGCTGAAACTCTCGCGATACCGGCCGCGGAAGATCGCCAGCGACACCGGTAGCTCATAGCCGCCCATCTTCGGGCTGGACGCCATCTCATCCGGGTACACATCGATCAGCTTGACCACCCAGTCGCTGTCGCTGCCACTGGTGGACGCCTGCAGATGCACATCCGGCGCACCGGCGATCTGTAGCGGTTCGGTCAGCGGTTCGGTGACGAAGGTCAGCACATCGGGGCGGCCGTCCACAAAGCGCTGGTCGTGCACCAGCCAGGTGGTCCACATGCTGCGGTCGGCAAAATCCACCGGGCGCGGCACGAACGGCACCGGCTTGGCCGGGTCGGAAACGTATTCTTCAAACGCACTCTGCCCGGCAGCGGGCTTGTCGAAGGACAGCTTGCCGCCGGCCTGCAGATACAGCGGTTTGCTCGCCGACGCGCAGCCCTTGTCGCAACTGCGCGGCCAGGACTGCAGGCGATCCCAGCGGTTCTCGCCGGTGTCGTAGATGAAGACCGGCGGCGTGCTCGCCTTGGGCGCGCCATCCACCAGGTATTGGTCGAAAAACGGGCGCAACACATCGCGGCGAAACTGACGCGCGGTGTCGCCATCGAACGTCAGCGCACCCAATGTGCCGGCCTCGGCATTGACCTGGCTGTGCCGCCACGGCCCCATCACCAGATAGTTGAGCGTGTTGCGCGTGTCGCGCGGCTCCATTGCCGCGTAGCTGTGGATCGCGCCCCACATGTCTTCCTGGTCCCACAGGCCCTGCAGCCACATCGTGGGTACCTTGAGCGGCGTGCGCGCCATCACCTTGTCCAGCGCCTGCTCCTGCCAGAACGCATCGTAGGCCGGGTGTTCGGTGAGCTTGTGCCACCACGGCAATTGCTCCAGCCCGGCGGCCTTGGCGAAATCCCCGGCCGACCCGGCCTGCAGGAAATTGCTGTAATCGTCCTGTCCCTGGCGCGGGATGCCGGCGCCCTTGCCGCGCTTGCTGAGCTGTCCGGTGAAGTAGTCGAAGTTGACCTGGCGGAACGCGCCGTAATTGAACCAATCGTCGCCCATCCAGCCATCGATCATCGGGCTCTCCGGCGCGGCCACCTTCAATGCAGGATGCGGGTGGGTCAGCGCCATCACCACGGTGAAGCCTTCGTAGGACGAGCCGATCATGCCGACCTTGCCGTTGGATTCGGCAACGTTCTTGACCAGCCAGTCGATGGTGTCCCACGCATCGGTGGCGTGATCCACAGCGCTGGGATTGAGCGCGCCGCGCAGCGGGCGGGTCATCACGTAGTCGCCTTCGGAGCCGTATTTGCCGCGCACGTCCTGGAACACGCGGATGTAGCCGCCTTCCACAAACACATCGTCGCCGAGCGGCAGCAGATCCTTCATGTGCGGCGATGCCAGGCGCTCGCTACGGCCGCTGGCATCGTAGGGCGTGCGGGTCAGCACCATCGGCGCATGGCGTGCGCCCTTGGGCACCACGATCACGGTATGCAGCTTCACGCCGTCGCGCATAGGGATCATCACCTCGCGCTTGATGTAGTCGTTGGCGGCGTCGCTTGCCACGAACGGCTTGCCGGTGATGTCCGGCGTCATCGGCGAAGTCTGAGCGAAGGCGCTGCCGGTGGCGGCAGCAATGGCGGTGGCAAGCAGGCAGGCGGCAAAGCTGCGCATCGACGACTCCGGAACGTGCTGGGTAATCGTCGACTGTAGGCAGGTGGCGGGCTGCCGGGGGAGTGTCAAAGGTCGTGGTGGGCGGGTTGGGACCACCGAGACCGGCAGCAGGCGACGCCTGGCATGCGAACCACCAAAGTCCAGTATCGCTCAGCTCGGAAGCGCAGTGGACCTAGTAAGAACAGTGGCCAGCCCATCACCCTCGCCAGATCGCAGGCGATCAGAGTCAACAATTGAGAGCAACTAACAAAACTACTGTGCTCACCGCCAGGCGGGCGCGGCCGGTGCTCGGTGCGGCATGTACCACGCGTACACTCCGGTTCCTCCGCGCCGCCCACGCCCACCTGACGACTGCTCGCTGCGTTTTGTTAGCCGCTCCAAGTAGCGAAATGTTCCATCGGTCGCAGATTGCGTGCTGGATGCCATGCTGATGTCGACGATTCGCACACAAGTCAATCGCTTCGCGCTTCCATTTTTAGAAGAGGATGTTCGCGCACATCATGAAGTGGACTTCAACAATCAGGTGCTCATCCATGGGTATTTGCGGTTCCGTCGATCGTGTCAATTCGGGAAGACTCACATATACCGAAAGCTCTCCGGCCCAGCAGCTGCCAGCGGGCAGCACTGTGCAGCACGTCAACAGCTACGACCAAACAACGGGCGTGTTGGCAGGACTGAGCAACGTGAGTCATAGCAGGAGTGCGGGTAGATCGTCTTCACAACAGCCTCCACTCTCGCCGAGCCTCAATGCTGTCAGAGACGTCATGCGCTCCATCAGGGCCGAGTACTACAAAGCGCCCCGCTTGAAATCGAGCAACAAAAAGAGAAACGCTGGCTTCGAGGAGGCCTTTCGAATCCACAACGCGACCTCAGAGATCGCCCGGATGCGACAGCAGGTGGAAGACCTGGAAGAGGACGTGGTGTCGGCGGCCATGGATGGCAACGCGCACAACTGCGGTGAACTGGCTACCCTGGCTGTCCACTATTTGCAGCAAGATTATAACCTGATCGCACGCCTTGCCTTCTTCGGCGGACAAGCCCACGCCACTGCGATCGTCGGCCCAGTGCCACGCGCAGGCACCTTGCCTCCGGACATGACAGATTGGAACGCGGACATCTATGTGTGCGACCCCTGGTGCAATATCGCCTGCAGTGCAAACGACTATCCCGCCCAATTCAAAGAAAAGATGGAAAAGTGGGACCGCGCCGGAAAGCAGGTGTGGCTGTCAGGAACTGGCTTCGTTTCCCCCACAAGCGATGAATGGATGAGCACGGTGCTTGGAGGAGAAAAGACGGCCACATGATCGAGGCGATGTCGGCCAGTGGCGCTGCCATGAACAGCGCCACACGACTAACCGGCAACGGACGCCACGTCAGTGCCGCACCTGGCCCTCTCCACGCACCACAAAGCGCTCCACGGTGAGCGCTTCCAGGCCCATCGGGCCATACGCGTGCAGACGCGTGGTCGAGATGCCGATCTCCGCGCCCAGGCCAAGCTCGCCACCATCGGAGAAGCGCGAAGAGGCGTTGACCATCACCACCGCCGAGCGTAGCGCGTGCATGAAACGCTCGGCGTTTGCGGCGTCTTCGGTGGCAATCACTTCGGTGTGGTCCGAGCCGTATTGGCGGATATGCGCCAGCGCGGTGTCCAGATCCGGCACCACGCGGATCGCCAGGATCAGATCGAGAAATTCGGCGGCGTAGTCCTCGTCGCTGGCCGCCGCGATATCGGGCAGCAATGCACGCGTTGCCGCATCGCCCCGCAGCTCCACATGGCGTTCGCGCAGCGCTTGCGCAGCAACCGGCAGAAAACGCTCGGCGATGTCTGCATGTACCAGCAAGGTCTCCAGCGAATTGCAGGCCGACGGTCGGCTGGCCTTGCCATCGACCAACAGACGCACGGCCAGGTCCACGTCGGCTGAGGCATCCACAAACAGATGGCACACGCCCTTGTAATGCTTGATCACCGGCACGCGCGCGTGTTCGGCGACAAAACGGATCAGGCCCTCGCCGCCGCGCGGAATCGCCAGGTCGATGATGTCGCTGAGCTGCAGCAACTCCAGCATAGTCTCGCGGCGCAGATCCTCGACCAGCGTCAACGCGGCCTCGGGCACATTGGCCTCGCGCAATGCTCTCTGCAGTGCGCGCGCAATCGCGGTGTTGGAGTGAATCGCCTCCGAGCCACCACGCAAAATCACACCGTTGCCGGCCTTGATGCACAACGCCGCAGCGTCGGCGGTGACGTTGGGGCGGGCCTCGTAGATCATCGCGATCACCCCCAGCGGCACACGAACCTTTTGCACGCGGATGCCATTGGGGCGCGTGTCGTCGCGCGTGATCTGACCGACCGGGTCCGGCAACTGCGCCACCTCGCGCAATGCCGCCGCGATGCCGGCCAGGCGCGTGTCGTCCAGCGCCAGCCGATCGAGCATGGCACTGGCCGTTCCCTTCGCACGCGCCGCCTCAAGATCGCGCGCGTTGGCAGCCAGGATCAATGCGGCATCGGCTTCCAGCGCCGCAGCCATCGCTTCAAGCAAGGACTGCTTTGCGTCGGCAGAGAGTTGCGACAGTACCTGCGCGGCATCGCGGCATTGCAGGGCGAGCGTTTTGATGGTCATTTGGGGGCCGGGAGTGGGGATTCGGGAATGGTAAAAGCACGCGATATCACTTTACTGCGACGGAATCGGCGCCGGGAGAAGTTCGGTGACAAGCGTTTGCGATTCCCCATTCCCGATTCTCCATTCCCCGCTACAAAAGCACCAAATCGTCGCGATGCACCACGTTCTCGCCATAGCTGTAACCGAGTACGCCATCGATCTCGCGCGAGTGGCGGCGCGCAATCCGGCGGATATCCAGCGCCGAATACTGGCTGACGCCGCGCGCCAGACACCGCTCGCCATCGGCATCGCGCAGACGGATCTCCACCATGTCGCCGCGACGGAAGTCGCCTTCGGCACCGGCCACGCCGCCCGGCAACAGCGAGGCGCCCTTGTCGCTGAGCGCGGTTGCAGCGCCCGCATCGATCAGGATGGCGCCCGCCTCCACCGGTGCATGACGCAGCCAGTATTTGCGTGCCGCGATGCGCGTGCGTGCGGCGTGGATGCGCGTACCGCACAGGCGATCCTGCGCCAGCCCGCGTACCACCTCGCTGCTGCGTCCATTGAACAGATAGGTTTCGATGCCGGCCGCGCCGGCCTTTGCGGCGGCTTCGAGCTTGGTGCGCATGCCGCCGGTGCCCACGCTGCTGCCGCTGCCGCCAGCCATCGCCATCACCTGTGGGGTGAGCTCGGGAACATCGTCGAGCGGCCGCGCCAGCGGGTTGCTGCGCGGGTCGGCGCTGTACAGGCCGTCGATGTCGGTGGCGATGAACAACGCATCGGCATCGACCAGCGCGGCGACGATTGCAGCCAGATTGTCGTTGTCGCCCAGCTTGAGCTCGTCCACCGACACGGTGTCGTTTTCGTTGATCACCGGCAGCGCGCCCAGCCGCAGCAACTCGCCCAGGGTGGCGCGTGCATTGAGATAACGACGACGGTTGCGCAGGTCGTCGTGCGTGAGCAGCACCTGCGCGACCGGCCGTTCGAAAAAGCGTTGCCACAGCGCAATCAACTGCGCCTGACCCAGCGCAGCCAGCGCCTGTCGCGCTGCGATCGGCGCGCCGATCTCGGCAGCCTTCGGCAAGATTGCGCGGCCTGCGGCCACCGCGCCCGACGACACGATCACCAGTTCACGCCCGGCCGCCAGATTGGCCGAGACGAACTGCGCCAAGCCCAGCGCGAAGCGCGGCGACAGGCCACCGCCATCGGCGGCAAGCAGGCTGCTGCCGACCTTGAGCACCGCGCGCCGCCACGGCGGCAGCGGCTGCTCGGTAAAGGGCGATGACGTGCCGGCGGGCGTACTCATGGGGGCAAGGTACTCAGAACGTGTTCCATTCGTAGACGGTCAGTGTGGACGCATCGCGCAGCACCAGGGGGTCGCGCGCGACGATCCGCTTGGCCTCCTCCAGACTGTCGACGTTGACCAGCACATACGCCCCGCCGGAGCGATCGCTGAAGCCACCGGTCAACTCCAGTTGCCCGGCGGCGCGCAGTTCCTCCAGAAACGCCAGATGCGGCTCCACCACATCGGCGGGAAACGTGGCATTGCGGATCGCCAACACCAGATAGCGCGTCTTCATCAGCCTGCATCCTTGATGCGTGCGGCCGCTGACGTGCGTTCGCGGCCATGCGGTGCGGAAATCACCAAAAAGCGCGCTTCCACGTCCGAGAGATTTTGCATCTGATGGGTAGACCCCGGCGGCACATGCAGGCCCTGCCCCACGCGCAGCACATGTTGCGCACCGTCCAGCTGCAGCATCACTTCACCAGCCACGACGTAGAAAAAATGCCGTGCGCGACTATGCCGATGGCGCAACTCTGCGGCGCCTGGCGGCATGCGTTCTTCGAGCACGCTCAAGCTGGGGTCGCGCAACAGATGCCAGCCTTCGCAGGCCTCGCCCCACGGGTAATGCTCGGCCGTGTCGGTGCTGATCATGGCCATCAGCGCAGCGCCTGCCAACGCGCGCGCAACACATCCAGTTGCAGATCGGCTGCGGCACCAGGCGAGACGCGCGCGGCCAGGCTGCCTTCCGGCGTGCGTCCCTGTCCTGCGGTCTCGGATGCTTCCGCGGCAGCCTTGTAGGCATCGCGAAACGGCACGCCGGCCACGGCCGCTTCCACCGCCACGTCCGTGGCGTACATGCCCGAGTCTATCGCCGCATGCAGTTTGTCCGGGCGCCACTCCAGATTGGCAAGCAACGCAGGCAGCAATTCCAACGCGGCCAGGCCACGGCCGAAGCCGTGCACGATGGCGCCCTTGCTGCTCTGCAGATCGCGGTGGTAGCCGGAGGGCAGCGACAGCAGTTGTTCGATCTCGGTGCGTGCGGCTGCCACGCTGGCATGGGTAGCGCGCATCAGTTCGATCACGTCCGGGTTGCGCTTGTTGGGCATGATCGAGCTGCCGGTGGTGTACTGCGCCGGCAGCGCGACAAAGGCGAATTCGCCGCTGGTGAACAGCGACAGATCCCAGGCGATACGCCGCAGGTCCAGCGTAGCGCTACCCAGTGCTTCGAGTGCGGCCAGCTCGTATTTGCCGCGCGACAGCTGCGCGTAGATCGGCGAGACCTGCAGACGTGCAAAGCCGAGCTCGGCAGTGGTATGCGCGCGGTCCAGCGGCAGATTGACGCCGTACCCGGCGGCGGTGCCGAGCGGGTTGCTGTCCACCAGGCGCAGGGTATCGGTCGCGCGCACGGCGTTATCGATAAACGCCTCTGCCCAGCCCGCCCACCACATGCCCGCCGACGACACCACCGCACGCTGGATATGCGTGTAGCCCGGCACCGGCAATGCCGCTTCGGCCTGCGCGCGATCCAGCGCCACCTTGGCGATCTCGCCGCTGAGCTCGGCCACGCGCTGCAGTTTGTCCTTCAACCATAGCCGCGTGGCGACCAGAATCTGATCGTTGCGACTGCGCCCGGTGTGGATCTTGCGCCCGGCATCGCCCAGACGCTCGGTCAAGCGCGCTTCGATCGCCGAGTGGCAATCTTCGTATTGCGCATCAAGCACGAACGCACCGCTGCGGAAATCGTCCGCCAGCAGATCGAGTTGTTCGCTCAAGCCGCCTAGCTCCTGCAACGACAGGATGCCGATGTGCTGCAGCCCCTGCGCATGCGCCTTGCTGGCTGCGATGTCGTGCAGGAAGAATTCGCGATCCAGGATCACGTCGTCGCCGGCCAGAAACGTCTGGATTTTGGCGTCCACCGCAACACCGGGCTTTTGCCACAACAGATTAGTCATTTGGGTCCTTTTTGCGGGACCGGGGACCGGGGACTGGGGACCCGGAAAAGCTAAGAGCGTTTGCCCTTGCTCTTCCCGGGTCCCCGGTCCCTGGTCCCTGGTCCCGAGAATCACATCGAAATTGCGGTCAACTCGTCCCAGCCCAATGCCAGGTTGAGATTCTGCATGGCCTGGGTCGCCGCGCCCTTGAGCAGGTTGTCCAGGGTCGCCACCACCACCACGCGCTTGTTGCCGGGCGCCAGGGTGATGCCGCCAATCTGCACGCCGTGTTTGCCGGCGATGCGGCTCACCCACGGCGCCTCGTCGACAAGCTCGATCAGCGGCTCGCCCGCGTAACGCTGTGCATAGCGCGCCTGGATCTGCTCGCGCGTCAGCGGCTGCTGCAGCCACAGGTTGACGGTCATGGTGATGCCGCGGAAATGCGGCGCCACGTGCGGCATGAACTCCACCGGCACGCCGAGCTGCGCCGACACTTCGCGCTCGTGCATGTGGTTGGTCAGCGCATACGGCATCAGATTGTCGGCGAGCAGCTCGGGGTTGTTCTTGTCCGATGGTGTCGTCCCTGCGCCGGAATAACCGGACACACCAAAGCATTGCGGCGGACCGGCCAGCTGGTCCAGCAACGGGGTGATCGCCAGCTGCATTGCAGTGGCATAGCAGCCGGGGTTGCTGATGCGGCGCTGCCCCGCATACTTGCCACGGGTGAGTTCCGGCAAGCCGTAATACCACGCCGGGTCGAAGCGATAGTCTGCCGACAGATCGATCAGCAGCGTCTGCGGCAGGCGCGCATCGATTGCGGCAACAAACGGCTCGGCCTTGCCGTTGGGCAGTGCCAGGATCACCACATCGGCGCCCTTGGCGGCCACCGCGTCGGCATCCAGGCTCTCGAAGCGCAGATCGCCGCGATAGCCGTCGTTATGGTCGGCCACGGCCTGCCCCGCCAGTTCGCGCGAGGACACGAACACCAGCTGCAGATGCGGATGCGCCACGACCAGCTTGATCAGTTCCGAACCGGTATGCCCGCGGGCGCCAACGATGCCGATGGTTGTTGTTTGAACACTCATGCGTTTGCTTCCAGGCGGAACTGCAGGTGGCGTTTCACCCCGGCCCATTCCGTATCGATGATGGAGAACACCACGGTATCGCGCGGCGTACCGTCGGCGTGGCGGGTGTGATTGCGCAGGACGCCGTCCTGCTTTGCGCCCAGCCGCGCGATCGCCGCGCGCGAGGTGTGATTGAACCAGCTGGTTTCGAACACCACGCTCAGGCAGCCCAGCGTTTCGAAGGCGTACTGCAGCAGCATCAGCTTCGCTTCGGTATTGACGCCGCTGCGTTGCACACGCGGTGCGTACCAGGTGTAGCCGATCGACAGCCGCGGCACGGCGGCATCCAGCGCGTAATAGCGCGTGCAGCCGACGATGTCACCTGCCGCATCGCGCACCACCAACGGCAACGCCGTGCCATCGGCGCGGGCTGCCATTGCCGCCGCGATGTAGACATCGACCTGGGCCGGTGCCGGCACGCCGGTGTACCACAAGCGCGACAACGCGCCGTCGCCCAGCGCCGCACGCAGGCCATCGGCATGGGCAGGCTGCAGCGGCTCCAGGGTAGCGTGCTGCCCGCGCAAGATGGGCATCTCGCTCCAAGTCGGTGGCAAGGCGGCGGGTGTCATTGCGCTCAGCCCAGCAAGGTCGGCTGACGCGTCGCGCAGTGCGCCACACAGTGCTGGATCTGTTCGAAATTCTCCAGCCCGTACCAGAACACCTTCCACTTTTCCTGCTTGATGCAGCCGTCGGATTCGGCGTAGTAGAAGATGTTGACCTGGTTGTTGTGACGCGAGCGCCAGAACAGCTGCGGGGTTTCTTCGCGCATCACATTCCATACCGCACGGCCCAGGCCTTCGCCTTGCGCATCGTCGAGCACGGCGAACTTGTCCAGGTAGGTCAGCCGGCCTGCACCGAACTGACCTTCGTCGGTGAGAATCACCGCGGCACGATAGTTCTCGCTGACGTAGGCGCGCAGCAGCGTGGTGTTGGCGAAGTAATCCGGCACCAGGGTGCGGCCGAAGCTGGATTCGATCAGCGACGTCAACCGCGGCAGATCCAGCTCATCCCACGAAGTCGCGCGCAGCACGCGCTCGCCCCGCCGCACCAGCGTGCCCGAGCCCTTATGGGTAAACAGTTCCTTGGCCAGGTCTGCAGGCCGGGTGATCGACACCGACGATTCCAGCGGCAGGCGATCGAGCAGGTCCTTGATCTGTTCGATCTTCACGCGCATGCCGCCATTGATCCACGGCTGCTGCATCAGGTGATCGTATTCGGTGGACAGGTTGATCGAATCGATCAGCTTGCCATCGGCATCCAGCAGCCCGCCGGTGCCGGTGAGGAAGATGATCTTGTACGGCTGCAGTTCCTGCACCAGTTCGTTGGCGGCAAAATCCGCATTGACGTTGAGGATCTGCCCGCTCGGGGTTTCGCCCAGGCTGGTGATCACCGGGATCGAACCGGCCTGCAGGCTGGCCTCGATCGGCGCCAGATTCACCGCCTTGACCTCACCGACCAGGCCGTAGGTGTCGCGGTCCAGATACTCCGCCTCGAATACGCCGCCGGTGATCGATGTCGCACGCGCACCGTTCTGCTGCAGCGCTTCCACCAGCTTCAGATTGGACGCCTGGAACACCTTGCGCACGATCGCCAGCGCTTGCGGCGAGGTCACCCGCAAGCCGTTGACGGTCTGCTTTTCGATGCCCGCCGCAGACAGCTCCGCATCCAGCTGCGGGCCGGCGCCATGCAGCACGATCGGCGTCAAGCCCACTTCCTGCAGGAACGACAACGACGACGTCAGCGCGTCCAGGTCGTCGCGCAGCACTGCGCCGCCCACCTTGACCACCGCAAAGCGCTTGGCGTCCAGCTGCGAAAAACGCTTGAGGTACTGGCTGATTTCCTTGGCGCTGGCCATGCTCGAAAGCAGGCGCACGATGGTCTGGCGGGTCTGTTTGTGGGGCTGTGCGGAGAGGGACATTGCCGTGATCGAAAGAGGAGAAGGATGCGCCAGGCGCAGGAATCGGGCGTCAGTGCGCGCCGTTGATGATGCGGTGAACCGATGCGGCGTAACGCTGCAACTGCTCCAGCGTCACGAATTCGTCGGCGGTGTGCGCCTGGGCGATGTCGCCCGGCCCGTAGACCAGCGCGGTGTAGCCGCCAGCCGAAAACAGCGAGGCTTCGGTCCAGAAGTCCACCGCGTTGCCGATCGGCAGGTCCAGCGCATCGGCCACATCGCGCGCGGCCAGGCGGCGTTCTTCTGCACGCGCGATGTCGCCCGACGGCAAACTGGGGCCACGAAAGGTTTCTTCGAAGTGCGCTGCCGCAGGATCGGCAAAGCCGGCAAAAGTGGTCAGCAAGCCGTCCACGTCCATCGACGGCAACGGACGAAAGCCGAAGCGCAGCTCGGCCGCCGGCGCGATCATGTTGGCCTTGATGCCGCCGTCGACGCGGCCGATATTGAAGCGCAAGCCGGTCAAACCGCCGAAGCGCGCATGCGCCAACGACTCGACATGATCCAGCGCCTTGCCGCCCCACCGCATCGCCTGGTGCAAGGCGCTTGCGGATGGATCCTGCTTGCCCGACGCATGCCCGGCACGGCCGGCAAAGCGCATCAACACCGAACTGATGCCGCGATGCGCCAGCACCGCCTCGCTCATGGTCGGCTCGGCGACCAGCACCGCCTCGTAGGGCAACCCACGCGCCAGAAATGCAGCGATGCAACGCGGGTCGTTGGCCTCTTCGTCGGAAGAAAACAGGAACGCCGCATCGCCATCGCCGGCATTGGCCGCGGCCACCAGCGCCGCCGCCGCGCCCTTGATGTCGCACACACCCAAACCGATCACCCGGTCCTCGGTGCGCCGCATCGCATGCGGGTCGGCGCTCCAATGCGGCGAATCCGGCACCGTATCCAGATGCACGTTGAACAGATACGTTGGCGTACCGCGCACAGCGTACAGGCTCACTGCACCGGCGCCGTGGTCGATCACCTCGACCTGGAAGCCGGGCAGCTGCGCGCGCAGGTAATCGAAGATGCCGCCCTCGGCAGCGATCGCCCGCGGCGGGTTACGGGTATCGAAGGACACCAGCGTTTCCAGGTGTTCGAGGGTGGATTGGAGCAGGTCGGTCATGGTGGGTCAGGCAGCCGGGGGACTGGTGCGGTAGAGGTCGTGATGGGCGATTTCCATCAGCGACTGCGGATGAGTCGGCGCAGCGAAGCCGTACTGGGCGTACAGCGCATGCGCGTCGGAGGTGGCGAGCATGAAGCGGCGCAGGCCCTGCAGCTGCGGGTGGGCCATGATCGCTGCCACCAACTGCTTGCTGTAGCCGCGGCTGCGGTAGGCGTCGAGCACGAACACGTCGGCCAGATAGGCGAAGGTCGCGCCGTCGGTGATCGCCCGTGCGAACGCGACCTGCCCTGCGCCCTCGACATAGCCGCCGACGCACAGCGAACCGGCGATCGCCCGCTGCACCGTGTCCAGCGGGATACCCAGGCACCAATAGGCCTGCTCGCTGAGGAAGCGATGGATCAAGGGCAGATCCAGTTCCTGCTTGTCGGTGCTGATGCGCAGTGCGGTCATGGGTTCCATTGCGACAACGACTTCTCCCAGCGGGAAAAGGTGCCCCGAAGCGAGCGGATGAGAGTACGGGCGAAGCCCGGTGAAATCGGATGTTGCAAGGGCGGATGAGCAGACGAACGAGGCTTCGTGCAATCGAACATTGCTGAGCTTCGCACGTCCCTTCACCCCAATCCCTCTCCTGGCAGGAGAGGGGCGTTGGATCTTCAGCGATTCACTTGCGCATACAACGTGGAGCTCATGCCGAACAGCTTGATGAAGCCTTCCGCCTCTTCCACGCCCCAATCGGCCGACTGCGCGTAGGTCGCGCCCTTGGTGTTGAGCAAGTGCGGCGAACGCACCGCCACCGCATCGACGCGGCCGCCGCGGGTTTCCAGCGTCACTTCGCCGTTGACCTTGGACTGCGAGGACTTCAAAAACGCCTCGATATCGGTCTTGAGCGGGTCGTGATAGAAGCCTTCGTACACCAGCTCCACCCACTTGCGCGCCACGTCCGGCTTGAAGCGGTTCTGCTGCTTGGTCAGCACCGCATCTTCCAGCGCACGGTGCGCGGTGAGCAGCGAAATCAGGCCCGGCGCTTCGAACACGATGCGGCCCTTCAAGCCGATCACGGTGTCGCCGGTGTACACGCCACGGCCCACGCCGTACTGCGCGAACAAGGTGTTGAGCTTGGCCAGGATCTTGGCGCCCGGCAGCGGCTTGCCGTCCAGTTCCACCGCTTCGCCTTCGACGAACTTCAAGGTCACCGTCAATGCTTCGGTCGGCCACGCACTGCGCGGCGCGCACCAGCCGCGTGCCCCCTCGCCCGGCGCTTCCCAACGGTCGATCTCGCCGCCGGACATGGTCAGGCCCAGCAGGTTCTCGTTAATGGTGTAAGCCTGCTGCTTGGCACGCACGCCGAAGCCACGCGCTTCCAGATACTTCTGCTCATAGGCGCGGGTCTGGGTGTGTTCTTTCTGGATTTCGCGGATCGGCGCGACGATCTGGTAATCGCCCAACGCCTTCACTGCCAGGTCGAAACGCACCTGGTCGTTGCCCATGCCGGTGCAGCCGTGCGCGATGACGCGCGTGCCCAGCTCTTCGGCGCGCTTGAGCGCGGCATCGACGATCAGGTAACGGTCCGACACCAGCAACGGATACTGGCCCTGGTAGCCCTCGCCCGCCCACACGAACGGCTTGACGAAGCCTTCCCAGATCGCCGGGCCACCATCGACGGTGACATGGCTGGCTGCACCGAGCTCGGCGGCGCGCTTCTCGATGAAATCACGCTCGTCGGCATCCACACCGCCGGTATCGGCAAACACCGTGTGCACCGCATAGCCGCGCTCTTGCAGATACGGGATGCAGAAGCTGGTGTCCAGACCACCGGAGAACGCCAGGACGATGTCCTTGGTGCCGGGACCGGGGACCGGGGACCGGGGACCCGGGGAAGCATTGGATTGCGACATTAGAAAACTCCTGTGGCGATTGATTGGAACTGAAAATAAAGTGCGATCGCACCAGCGACGCTGTTACGGGTCCCGGCCGATCAGGGCAGCCATGATCGCCTTCTGCACATGCAGGCGGTTTTCCGCCTCGTCGATGGCGATGCAGTTGGGCGAATCCATCACCGCGTCGGTGGCCTTGACGTTGCGACGCAGCGGAAGGCAGTGCGAGAACACGCCGTTGTTGGTCAGCGCCATCTTGGCTTCGTCGACGATGAAGTGCTGGTACTGGTCGCGGATCGGCTTTTCCGGCTCCCAGTTGCCGAAGAACGGTAGCGCGCCCCAGCTCTTGGCATAGACGACATCGGCGCCGCTGTAGGCGCTTGCGATGTCGTGGCTCACCTGCAGCGAGCCGCCGCTTTCGGCAACGTTCTGCGCTGCCCAGTCCATGTAACGCTGATCCAGGATGTAGTCCGGCGTCGGGCACAGCAGGGTCACGTCCATGCCCATGCGCGTGGCAATCGTCAACGCGGAATTGGCCACCGCGGTGTTGAGCGGCTTGGGGTGATAGGTCCAGGTCAGCACGTACTTCTTGCCGCGCAGATCCTGCGTGCCGAAGTGTTCCTGCAATGCCATCGCGTGCGCCAGTTCCTGGCACGGGTGGGTGATGGTCTCCATGTTGATCACCGGCACCGGCGAATACTTGGCAAAACTCTTCAGCACCTGATCTTCGCGGTCCTTGGACCAGTCGACGAACTTGGGAAACGCGCGCACGCCGATCAGATCGACATAGCGGCCCAGCACACGCGCCACTTCGGCGATGTGCTCTTCGGTATCGCCATCCATCACCGTGCCCAGGTTGAACTCGATCGGCCACGCATCCTTGCCCGGCTGCAACACCACCGCATGCCCGCCCAGCTGGAACGCACCCAGCTCGAAGCTGGTGCGGGTGCGCATGGACGGGTTGAAAAACACCAGCGCGATCGACTTGCCCTTCAGCTCGCTTCCCAGCTTGTTGCGTTTGAACAACGCGGCCTGGGTCAACAGCGCGTCCAGTTCGGCGCGGCTCCAGTCCTGGGTGTTCAAGAAGTGCTTCAGTGACATCGATCGATCCTTTGCTGCGTGCTTCTGCTGCGTGGTCCGCCAGGAGCGACGGGGTGCGCGACATGCGCGTTTCTTGCGGTTGAAACTTTTGTGACGCCAAAACGAAAAAACCCAGCCGGTGGGCTGGGTCTTCAGAACGGACAGCAAAACGCCCCGGTTACCCAGCGAAAATGTGGGATTCCGGTCGGCGGGCACGCGAGGTCATGCCGGAGGCCATCCGGGCGGCGCTGGTGTCGTGCTGAAAGGGGATTGCTTGCATAGGGCGCGAATCCTCGCATGCATGCGGGCACGGCGCAACCGCCATGCGCCTCAGCGCGGCGGCGCGACGATGGCGTCGGGAATGTATGGGGTCACCGACACCCGGATGCGCAGCCGGTTGCCCGGATCTTCCGGCAGCCGCGAGCGGTACTTGGTGCCCTTGTAGACGTAGTCCACGTCGAAGGCGATCGGGCGCCGGAACTCGCGCGGCACTTCCACCACTTTGCAGTTACGGCGCGTACTGGTCGGCGGCACTGCCGCCGGCGTGGCCAGCTCGGGTCGCCGCGAGAACATCTCCTTGACCGAATCCACCATGCGGTTGATGCGGCCCTCGTCCTCGATCGCCGCAACCGGCACCGGCGTCGCCTGTTCGGCCTCGCACTGCTCTTCGATACGCGTGGCGCGCAGGGTCTGATAGACCGGCTCGACATTGAGCACCTGCGCGTAGTCCAGCTTGACGTTTTCGATGACGACGACCCGGTTTTTGGCATCGGGCTCTGCCGCATGTGCCGGCAGTGCCTGCCAGGCCAACACACACAGCGTGGGGAACAGAAGAAGTCGCATCAGGACCGAAGTGGCGAAGCCAGGCAATACGTAAGTGTATGGAGCTTGCGATCTCCTGGGCTGAACGCAGCCCATCCGGTCGCCGGTGTCGGCGTGGCGGTTCGCCATCCTGCCGCAAGGGGCTAGAATCGTGCGGTTACCCTTTTTCAGATGCCGATGAGCCTGCGCCTGCACAACAACCTGACGCGGCGGGTCGAACCGTTCGCGCCGCTCGATCCGTCCTGCCCCACGCTGTATGTGTGCGGCCCCACCGTCTACAACTACGCGCATATCGGCAACGCCCGCGGCCCGGTGGTGTTCGACGTGCTTGCCGCGCTGTTGCGCCGCCGTTATGGCGCGCTGCGCTACGCACGCAACATCACCGACGTGGACGACAAGATCAATGCCGCCGCGCAGGCGCAGGGCGTCCCGATCTCCACCATCACCGACCGCTTCGCGGCGATCTATCGCCAGGACATGGCCGCGCTCGGCGTGGTGCCGCCGGACATCGAACCGGAAGCCACCGCGCATATCCCGCAGATCGTGGCGATGATCGAGCAGCTGATCGCCAACGGCCATGCCTATGCCGCCGAAGGCCACGTGTTGTTTGCGGTGGCCAGTTTCGACGGCTACGGCAAGCTGTCGCGTCGCGACCCCGATGAAATGCTGGCCGGTGCACGCGTGGACGTGGCGCCGTACAAGCGCGACCCCGGCGACTTCGTGTTGTGGAAGCCGTCCACCGACGACCTGCCCGGCTGGGAGTCGCCGTGGGGCCGCGGCCGCCCCGGCTGGCATATCGAATGCTCGGCGATGGCCGCCGCGCACCTGGGCCCGACCATCGACATCCATGCCGGTGGCGTGGACCTGCAGTTTCCGCATCACGAAAACGAAATCGCCCAAAGCGAGTGCGCGCATGGCGGCGCCACCTTCGCCCGCTTCTGGCTGCACAACGGCATGCTCAACTTCAGCGGCGCCAAGATGAGCAAGTCGCTGGGCAACATCGAGACCGTGCACGACCTGATCGCAAAACACCCGCCGGAAGCACTGCGTCTTGCGTTGCTGAGCGCGCATTACCGGCAGCCGCTGGATTGGTCGGATGCGCTGATCGACGATCAGGTCAAGCGGCTCGACGGCTTGTACGGGACCTTGCGCAGCCTGAAAGCGATCGAGGCGGAGCCAGCGATTCCCGAGCAGATAGAAGACGCGCTCAATGACGATCTCAATACGCCGCTGGCGCTGGCGGTGCTGGCAAAGCTTGCCAAGGATGCGAACCGGGCGCTGCTCGAGCTTGCACCGGCCGGCGGCTCAATCGACGGGCTCAGCCCAGAGAATCTTGCAGCATTGCAACGCGCCAAGGCCGAGCTGCTGGGTGCCGGAATGGCACTGGGCTTGTTGCAGCAAGACCCGGCCGCCTGGTTCTCGCGCGGCACCGATGCCGGCGACGATGCACGCATCACCGCCCTGGTCGAAGAACGCAGCACGGCGAAGAAAGCCAAGGATTTTGCCCGTGCCGACGCTATTCGCAAGCAACTCGCCGACGAAGGCATCGTGCTGGAAGACACCCCGCAAGGCGTGCGCTGGAAGCGCAGCTGACCTCTTGCCTGCGTCCGTCAGATTTCTTCTCCCGCGCGCGGGAGAAGGTGCCCCGAAGGGGCGGATGAGGGTGCAGGCGAAGCCGCGTGTACCGCTTTTTTGAGGGCTGGACGAAGTCCGCATCGAATTCCAGCGAGGCTTCGCCCGTACCCTCACCCCAACCCCCGCTCCGCGCCCCGGCCCGCGCTGGCGGCGCGGGCGCTCCAAGGCACGCGCGCCAATGGCGCGCAAACCGCGCCTTCTCGCCCCGGTGGGAGAGGGGCTTTGACCGAACGACCCTGAATTTTTGCGAATGATTCTGGAATTTTGATGACCACCACCCCCTTCCCGCTTGAACCCACTGCCGTCGAAGCGCAGGCCGCCATTGCCGACGAGTTCTCCTTCTTCGGCGACTGGTCCGAGCGCTACCAGTACCTGATCGATCTGGGCCGCAAGCTGCCCACCTTCCCCGAGCAGTGGAAGACCGAAGAACACCGCTTGCACGGGTGTCAGTCGATGGTGTGGATCGTGCCGGAAGGCAATGCCGAGCGGCTGGACTTCCATGCCGTCAGCGATTCGGCCATCGTGTCCGGGCTGATCTATCTGGCGTTGCGCGTGTATTCCGGGCGTAGCGCCCAGGAAATCCTGGCCACCGAACCGGACTACATCGCCGGCATTGGCCTGGCCAAACATCTGTCGCCGACGCGCAGCAACGGCGTGGCCGCCATGCTGGCTTTCATCCGTGAAACGGCGCGCGCGCAACAGTGAACACACCGACGCCGACGCCCTCGCCCACCGACTCGCTGCGCACGCTGTTCGCCCATCCGGGCTTCGGCCTGGTGTTGCTGTACCGCGTCGCGGCGATGCTGTCGTACCAGATCGTGGCGGTCACGGTCGGTTGGCACATCTATGAGATCACGCGCAATCCGCTGTCGCTCGGGCTGATCGGCCTTGCCGAAATCCTGCCGTTCTTCTGCATCGCGCCGTTTGCCGGCTACCTGGTCGACCATCTGCCACGCAGGCGCCTGGGCATGATCGCAGTGCTGGGGTTAGTCGCTACCGCGCTGCTGTTGATGGCAGTCGCGCAGGGCTGGCTGCCCATCCAAGGCGTGTGGCCGATCTACGCCGCCATCGCATTGACCGGCGCGGCGCGCTCGTTCCTGTCGCCGGTCTACAACGCCTTGTTCGCGCGTGCGCTGCCGCGCGAAGCGTTCGCACGCGGCGCCAGCATCGGCAGCGTCACCTTCCAGGCCGGTATGGTGATCGGCCCGGCACTGGGCGGCGTGCTGGTCGGCTGGGGCGGCAAGGGCCTGGCCTATGGCGTTGCCGCAGGCGTGGCGTTGGTGGCGATCCTGGCCCTGGCGCTGTTGCGCGTCAGCGAGCCGGTCAACGCCGGCCCGCGTGCGCCGATCTTCCGCAGCATCGCCGAAGGTGCGCAGTTCGTGCTCTCCAACCAGATCATGCTCGGCGCGATGGCGCTGGACATGTTTTCGGTCCTGCTGGGCGGCGCGGTGTCGATGTTGCCCGCCTTCATCCAGGAAATCCTGCATTACGGCCCCGAGGGACTGGGCATCTTGCGCGGTGCGCCGGCGCTGGGCTCGATTGTGGTCGGCGTGTGGCTGGCGCGGCACCCGCTGCAGCGCAATGCCGGCCGCATCCTGATGCTGTCGGTGGCGGGCTTCGGGCTGTGCACCATCGCCTTCGGCCTGTCGCGGCACTTCTGGCTGTCGGCGGCGATCCTGCTGGTCTACGGCATGTGCGACGGCGTGTCGGTGGTGGTGCGGCAGACCATTCTGCAGCTCGCTACGCCGGACGCGATGCGTGGCCGGGTGTCGTCGATCAACGGCATCTTCATCGGCTCGTCCAACGAACTGGGCGCGTTCTACGACGGCGTCATGGCGCGGCTGGTCGGGCTGGTGCCGGCGGTCGTCATCGGCGGCTGCGTCACGCTGGGCGTAGTGGCGACCACGGCCTGGAAAGCGCCGCGGTTGCGCAAGCTGGATTTACGCGATTTGCAATAAGCGCAGCCGACAAGACGACTGCGCTCACCGCAGGACGGGTGCAGTCGGTGCTCGGCGCGGTAGGTACAACGGGTGCATGTGGGTTCTGAGCGCGGCGGCCAAGTCCGCCTGATGACTGCTCGCTACTTGCTGCTAGCCGCTTCAAGCCAAGTCTGGTGAGGCACCGGCTGCAAATCGCGCCAGGTGTTGTCAAGCCGCTCCAGACCAAGCCTGGCGAGGTGCGGGTTGCAGATGCCGCCAGTGCCCTGCACCGCTCGCGCTTACTCGCGCCGCGACGGTCGATGCAACGGGATCCACCGGATTCCGCAACACACCGCATTGCAACCACGCATCACGACAACGGCCCGCAACAACCCGCCGCCCATACAAAAAACCCCGCACATGGCGGGGTTTTTTGCGAACGGCGGAAGACGATCAGTCGCCCTGCTGCTTCTGCAGATGCTCCCAACGCTCCTGGGCGTCGATGGTGCGCTCGGCAGTCAGACGCGCGTCCAGGCGGTCCAGGCCGATTTCTTCGCCGGTGTCCACGCAGTAGCCGTAGTCGCCGTCTTCCAGGCGCTTGAGCGTGCTGTCGATCTTGGAGATCAGCTTGCGTGCACGGTCGCGTGCGCGCAGTTCCAGCGAGTTTTCGGTCTCACGCGTGGCGCGTTCGGCTTCGTCGCCGATATCGCGGACTTCTTCGCGCAGGTTTTCGATGGTCTGCTTGGATTCCTCGACCATCTCGTTGCGCCAGCTCTGCAGACGCTGACGGAAGTATTCCTGCTGCAGCTTGCTCATGTACTCCTCGTCCGCCGAAGGCTTGTAGCCCTGCGGGAGGATCGGGCGACCGGTGGTCTCGTCGATCTTGTAGTCGACCACCTTGTACTTGGTCTTGGGCGTCGGGCTGGACGACTTTGCAGTCACGGCCACTGCCACCTTGCCGACCGGACGGGTCGCGGCGGGCTTGGCGGGGGCTTCGGTTTTGGTTGGCGTTTTTGCGGAAGATTTCGAAACGGGCACGGGATTCTTAAGTGACGGGGTCGCGGGCTTTGCCGGCTTCGCAGGGACGGCCTTGGGGGCCGGTGCGGGCGCGGGCTTCTCAGCCTTGACCGGGACTGACTTGGCCGGAACCGGCTTTGCAGCCGGTTTCGGTACGGACTTGGACGCCGCCGGCTTGGCAGCCGGTTTGGCGGCAGCAGAAGCTGCCTTGCTCGCCGCCGGCTTGGCAGCGGTCTTGGCGACAGGTTTCACGGGCTTGGTCGCTGCGGTCTTGGAGGCCGGCGCCGGCTTGGCAACGGTCTTGGTCGCAGCTGCCTTCTTGGCAACCGGTTGCGCAGGAGCCGGAGTCGCCTTCTTGGCGGCCGGTTTTGCAGCAGCAGGCGCCGCTACCTTCTTCGCAGCGGGTTTGGCGGACTTCTTGGCGGCCTCGACGGCCTTTTTTGCAGGTTTTTTAGCAGCCACGAAACGCTCATCCTTGGTTCCCCCGGGGCCCGGGAAAGCGGGCCTTTATAACGTACCCCACGGACCCCCGGCAACCACCTATTAATGCAAGTGGCATATGATTGGCAAGTGATCGGACGCCTGCTCATCGCGCTGTTGCGCTTCTACAAGCTGTTCATCAGCCCGCTGCTCGGGCCGCGCTGCCGTTTTGCGCCCAGTTGCTCGGAGTATGCGATGACCGCCATCGGCCGCTTCGGCCCGCTACGCGGGAGCTGGCTGGCCGCGTGCCGGCTCGGCCGCTGTCATCCCTTCCATCCGGGCGGCTTCGATCCGGTGCCCGACGCATCCGCGTCCGCCGCCCCTTCCCCCTCTTCTTCCTGCAGTTGCAAAGGACCTCATCCATGAGCCGAACCGTCATCATCAACGCCCGCCTGGTCAACGAAGGCAAGGAGTTCGACGCCGA
Organism: Xanthomonas sp. NCPPB 4467; assembly: GCF_041475665.2. Taxonomy (NCBI): domain Bacteria; kingdom Pseudomonadati; phylum Pseudomonadota; class Gammaproteobacteria; order Lysobacterales; family Lysobacteraceae; genus Xanthomonas; species Xanthomonas sp. NCPPB 4467. Next base: position 2,925,758 of record NZ_CM191260.1, read on the forward strand.
TCTCCTGATCGAGGGCGGCCGCATCGCCAAGATCGACAGCAAGATCACGCCCGCCGCCAGCGACACCGTGGTGGACGCGGCCGGGCGCTGGGTGCTGCCGGGCATGATCGACGACCAGGTGCACTTCCGCGAGCCGGGCCTGACCCACAAGGGCGACATCGCCAGCGAATCCGGCGCGGCCGTGGCTGGCGGCCTGACCAGCTTCATGGACATGCCCAACACCAACCCACCCACGCTGAACGCGGCCGCGCTGCAGTCCAAGTACGATGCCGCCGCCGGGCGCGCCTGGGCCAACTACGGCTTCTACATGGGCGCCAGCAACGACAACCTGGCCGCGATCCAGTCGCTGGACCCCAAGACCGCGCCGGGCATCAAGGTGTTCATGGGCGCCTCCACCGGCAACATGCTGGTCGACAACCCGCAGACGCTGGACGCGATCTTCCGCGACGCGCCGACGCCGATCATCACCCATTGCGAAGACACTCCGACCATCGACGCGACGATGGCGAAGTACAAGGAAAAGTACGGCGATGCGCTGACCCCGGACATGCACCCGGACATCCGCTCGCGGCAGGCCTGCCTGAAGTCCTCGCAGCTGGCCGTGTCGCTGGCGCGCAAGCACAACACCCGTCTGCACGTGCTGCATATCTCCACCGCCGACGAGCTGGGGCTGTTCGAAGCCGGCCCGCTGGTGGACGCCGACGGCAAACTGCGCAAGCGCATCACCGCCGAGACCTGCATCCACTTTTTGCGCTTCGACCGCAGCGATTACGCACGGCTGGGCAACCTGATCAAGTGCAACCCCGCGATCAAGGACGCCGACGACCGCCTGGCCCTGATTCAAGCGCTGGCCGAAGACGTCATCGACGTGCTCGCCACCGACCACGCCCCGCATACCTGGGAAGAGAAGCAGAAGCCCTACGCGCAGGCGCCGTCCGGCTTGCCGCTGGTGCAGTACGCACTGGTCGCCGCGCTGGAGCTGGTGCATGAAGGCAAGCTGCCGATCACCCGTATCGTGCAGAAGTTCGCGCACGCGCCGGCGCAGTTGTTCGATGTGGAAGAGCGCGGCTTCCTGCGCGAAGGCTATTTTGCCGATCTGGTGATGATCGACAACACCCCGTTCACCGTGAAGCGCGAGCAGGTGCTGTCCAAATGCGGCTGGTCGCCGTTCGAGGGCACTACGTTCCGCTCGCGCATTGCCGCAACCTGGGTCAACGGGCAGCAGGTGTGGGACGGCGAGCAGTTGGTCGGCAGTGCCGCTGGCCAGCGCCTGACCTTCGACCGCTGATGCGCGCAGCACTGGTTGGTGCATGGCTGGCGTTGGCGCCGGCCATGCTGAGTGCGGGTGCAGTGCAGGCGCAGGCCACAAGCGAAGCTGGCGTAGTGTTCCCGGCCAACGCCTCGCAAGGGGCGATGGTGATCGGCAAGGTGCCTGCCGGCAGCACCGTGCAATATGCGGGGCGCACCTTGCGCGTCAGTGGCTACGGCAGTGTGGTGTTCGGCATCGGCCGCGACGCGACCGGCCCGCTGCAGGTGCACATCACCTTGCCAGATGGCACCCAGCGCAGCAGCAGCATCGCAGTGACGCCCCGCGATTGGCCCACCGAACGCGTCAACGGCGTGCCGCCCAAGACCGTGAACCCGCCTGCGGCCATTGCCGAGCGCATCAAGCGCGAGCAGGCGCAGGTCACCGCCGCGCGCGATCGCGACGATGCACGCACGGATTTTGCGCAGTCCTTTATCTGGCCGGTGCAGGGCCGTATCAGTGGGCGCTTTGGCAATGCGCGCGTGTACAACGGCCAGCCCGGCGCCGGCCACTCTGGCATGGACATCGCCGTGCCGACCGGCACGCCGGTCAAGGCCCCGGCTGCGGGCGTGGTCACGTTTGCCGCGCCGGATCTGTATCTGACCGGTGGCACGGTGCTGCTCGATCATGGCTTCGGTATCAGCTCCAATTTCCTGCATCTGTCGCGGATCGACGTCAAAGTGGGTGACCGCGTGGAACAAGGCCAGGTGATTGCTGCAGTGGGAGCGACCGGGCGTGCGACCGGGCCGCATCTGCATTGGGGGATGAATTGGTTCGATGTGCGTATCGATCCACTACTGGTGCTTGAGCGCGGGAAGTAATTCCAGGTGGGCGGCTTTTCCCTTCTCGCCTCGGGAAAAGGTGCGCGTAGCGCCGGATGAGGGTGCGGCGGCGGCTGGTTAACTGAGTAACCGTATACCCTCACCCCAACCCTCTCCCGCAGGGAGAGGGACTTTCAGCGATTGCAGCCACCCAGCGGCCTGTCGGCGATTCCACCCACTTGTCGATTGATCGGATGGCCTTGCTGCGCATGCGAGGCTATGCGGCATTAAAAGCGTGAGCCGATGACACGCCAGTACCACTGCGCGAGCACAGGGCAGACATGCTGAACTCGCAGACCAAACCAGACCAGACCAGACCAGGAACCGGGAGCGGGCTTGTCTCTGCGGAACCGCAGGTCACCATCGCGGTGGTCGGCAAGTACGTCGATCACCAGGAGGCATCGGGAAAGTTAATAAAGATTGGAGCGCCACCACGTTCTGACACACCTACCCGTTGCGCTTGTGTCCGTCGCCAGGCTTTGGGGTATAACCGGGACAGCGTCGATCCTTGCCGATGACAGCGGCGGATCGGCCAGCGACGGTCACTCCGCGCTGGCGATCACGCCCTTGCAACCGACGTGCTTGGTCTCCCCTCCCCCGACTGCAGGAGATGTGCGACATGCGCAACGAGCAACTCAAGCCCACCCTCGGCACCTGGCAGCTGTGGGGCATTGCGGTGGGTCTGGTGATCTCCGGCGAATACTTCGGTTGGAGTTACGGCTGGGGCACCGCCGGCACGCTGGGATTTCTGGTCACCACCGTGTTGGTCGCTGTGATGTACACCTGCTTCATCTTCAGCTTTACCGAGCTGACCACGGCCATTCCAAACGCAGGCGGGCCATTCGCCTACAGCCTGCGCGCGTTCGGCACCTATGGCGGGATGCTGGCGGGTCTGGCCACGTTGATCGAATTCGTGTTCGCGCCACCGGCCATCGCGATGGCGATCGGTGCGTATCTGAATGTGCAGTTCCCCACGCTGGACCCGCGCATCGCCGCCATCGGCGCGTATGTGATCTTCATGAGCTTGAACATTGTCGGCGTGGCGATTGCGGCGGCCTTCGAGCTGATCGTCACCTTGCTGGCAGTGATCGAACTGTTGGTGTTCATGGGCGTGGTGGCACCGGGTTTCAGCGTGGCGCGCTTCGCCGCCAATGGTTGGGCCGGCAGCGACGTGTTCGGCCCGGCGGCCATCTCCGGCATCTTTGCGGCAATTCCGTTTGCGATCTGGTTTTTTCTGGCGATCGAAGGCGCAGCGATGGCGGCCGAGGAAGCCAAGGACCCCAAGCGCACGATCCCGCGTGCCTACATCGCCGGCATTCTCACCTTGGTGGTGTTGGCGCTGGGCGTGATGGTGTTTGCCGGCGGCGTGGGCGACTGGCGCCAGCTGTCCAACATCAACGACCCGCTGCCGCAGGCGATGAAGGCCGTGGTCGGCACTAGTTCGACCTGGTTGCACATGCTGGTGTGGATCGGTTTGTTCGGGCTGGTGGCGAGCTTCCACGGCATCATCCTGGGTTATTCGCGGCAATTTTTCGCGCTGGCGCGTGCCGGCTTTTTGCCGAACGGGCTGGCCAAGTTGTCGCGCTTTCGCACGCCGCATCGCGCGATCCTGGCCGGCGGCGCGATCGGCATTGCCGCAATCTGCAGCGACAGCGTGGTGAAGATTCAGGGCATGTCGCTGACGGCGGCAATGATCACCATGTCGGTGTTCGGCGCCATCGTGATGTATGTCATGAGCATGCTCAGTTTGTTCAAGCTGCGACGCTCTGAACCTGGGCTGGAGCGCAGCTTCCGCGCACCCGGGTATCCGGTGGTGCCGGCGATTGCGCTGTTGCTCGCGTTGGTCTGTCTGGTGGCGATGGTGTGGTTCAACCCGATCGTGGCGTTGATCTTTGTCGGCCTGCTGCTGTTTGGCGCGCTGTGTTGCGTGCTGAGCCTGCGCAGCCAGACGTCAACCGTGGCCGGCGGCAGATGAGCGGCTTTACGTTTACGGCCGGCGGCGAGCGGTTCCGGTTTGCCGATCTCAAAACGTTGCTGGCCAAGGCGACGCCGGCACGTTCGGGCGATCAACTGGCCGGGCTTGCGGCCGATTCCGAGCTGCAGCGCGTCGCGGCGCAGATGGCGCTGGCAGACCTGCCGTTGCGGCATTTCCTCGATGAAGCCGTGGTGCCATATGACACCGATGAAGTCACCCGGCTGATCGTCGACCAGCACGACGCGCATGCATTCGCTGCAGTGGCGCACCTCACCGTCGGCGGGTTTCGCGATTGGTTGCTGAGCGCGCAGGCCGATGAAGCCGCACTGGCCGCGCTGGCCCCCGGCCTGACCCCGGAAATGGTGGCCGCGGTGTCCAAATTGATGCGCGTGCAGGACCTGATCCTGGTCGCGCAAAAGATCCGCGTGGTCACGCGCTTTCGTAATACCTTGGGGCTGCGTGGGCGGCTATCCACCCGCCTGCAACCCAATCATCCCACCGACGATGCCACCGGCATTGCCGCCAGCGTGCTCGACGGGCTGTTGTACGGCAATGGCGATGCGGTGATCGGCATCAATCCGGCAAGCGATAGCCTGGCGGCCACCACCGCGCTGTTGCGCATGCTCGATGCGGTGATCACCGGCTACCAGATCCCCACGCAGTCGTGCGTGCTGGCGCATATCACCACCACCATCGAGGCCATCAATCGCGGCGTACCGGTGGATCTGGTGTTCCAGTCCATCGCAGGCACGGAGGCTGCGAATGCCAGCTTCGGCATCAACCTGGCGGTACTGCAGGAGGGCTACGAGGCGGGGCTGTCCTTGCGGCGCGGCAGCGTCGGCGACAACGTGATGTATTTCGAAACCGGCCAGGGCAGCGCGCTGTCGGCCAACGCACATCATGGCGTGGATCAACAGACCTGCGAAGTACGCGCCTACGCGGTGGCACGACAGTTCAAGCCGCTGCTGGTGAACACCGTGGTCGGCTTCATCGGCCCGGAGTATCTCTACGACGGCAAGCAGATCATTCGTGCGGGGCTGGAGGATCATTTCTGCGGCAAATTGCTCGGCGTGCCGATGGGCTGCGATATCTGCTACACCAACCATGCCGAAGCCGACCAGGACGATATGGATATGTTGCTGACTCTGCTCGGCACCGCCGGCATCAACTTCATCATGGGGATTCCCGGCTCGGACGATGTGATGCTGAATTACCAGACAACCTCATTCCACGATGCGTTGTATGCGCGTCAGGCACTTGGCCTGCGTGCAGCGCCCGAGTTCGAGCAATGGCTGGAACAACAAGGCATCTTGCGGCTACAGCAGGATGGGCGGTTTGCATTGGGTAGCGAGGTGCCCGCGGCGTTTCGCCGTGCGCTGCAGCACTTCCCCAGTGGGTCGCCGCAATGAGCGACCCGACGACACCCCCGCACGATGCCTGGGCGCAACTGCGTCGGCTCACCCCTGCGCGCATCGCACTCGGGCGGGTCGGCACCAGTCTGCCCACTGCCGCGCATCTGGATTTCCAGCTCGCGCATGCGCAGGCGCGCGATGCGGTGCATCTGGCATTCGACCCGGCACCATTGCAGGCCGCACTGGAACAACGTGGGCGCAGCAGCATTCTGTTGCACAGCGCTGCGCTGGACCGGCATGCCTATCTGCAACGCCCGGATCTGGGCCGCCGGCTGGCCGACGACGCTGCCACGCACCTGCGCGGGCTCACCGCTGTGCATGGCGGCGGGCATGATGTCGCGGTGGTGGTTGCCGACGGGCTCTCGGCGCTGGCCGTGCATCGGCATGCGGCGCACATGCTCGAACAGATCGATGCCTTGGCCGCGCATGAAGCCTGGTCGTTAGCGCCGGTCGTGTTGGTTGCACAAGGGCGCGTCGCGATTGGCGACGAGGTCGGCGAGCTGCTCAAGGCACGCGTGGTGATCGTCTTGATCGGCGAACGGCCGGGCCTGAGTTCGCCCGACAGTCTCGGTCTGTATCTCACCTACACGCCACGCGTCGGCTTGACCGATGCCGCACGCAATTGCATCTCCAATATCCGTGCAGAAGGACTGAGTTACGCCGACGCCACGCACAAGCTGGCGTATCTGTTGCGCGAAGCGTTCCGCCGTCAGTTGTCCGGTGTGCAACTCAAGGATGAGGCGGAGCAAGCGGCATTGCCGTCGGCGGCGCCTGCCGATGCGGTGCCGCGCACGTTCCTGTTACCGGATGCATAACGCTTTGGCCGATGGATCGGAGAGGAGTCGTCAACAAGGCGACTCATCAACGACGAGTGCTTGCTAGCCCGCTTGCCGCCGCCTGCCAGATGCAACACGCGATCATTGCGGGCCGCTTAATGCGAGAGCGCGGCTGGCGCCTGCAGTCAACTATTTTTCGCGCAACGCCCGCTCACTGACGACGCCGTTTTCGTAAATGGCCAACGCGGCTGGATGCCCGTTATCGTCTATTTCGAAGTCGAAGCGGATATCGCGCTCGATCGCAAAGAAACGCGTGGTCGATTCGGGATAGAGCGTGGCCACGAAGCTGCCCGCAACCAGCTTCAGGTGGTTGCCATCGATGCTGACCACAATATTTCCGGCACGCTTCGCATGGTAACGGCCGGCATAGCGCGACAGGATCGCGGCCGGCAGCATTACGGTGACAGATGGAGGCACGTACGCCACGGGCGCATGCGCATAGCTAAGCACGCGATGCATGCGCCAGTGCCCGTCGTCGAGTTCCACACGGTGTTGAAATCGGCTTGCCCATCCAGGCGTTCTGGCTGATTGCGCTGCTGCACGTAGAAACGGTGGCGGCCCGACAAGATGGCATATCCACCCTTGAGTGGATGGAACGCCAGGCTTTCATCGATCAGCGCGCGTCGCAGTCGCGATGTCGGATCGGCGCAAGGTCCGTTACGCCCGGAAGTCACCATGCCGACCGGTCGCTCGCTTGGCCGAACGGTGCGCGAGGCGTTCAAAAGTGCGCGATGCGGCCTGCGTGACGTACACCTTCTCGAGCGCGTCGCATGGCAAGCGCCAGGCCGCAAGCGCGCGGTGACGCAATCATGGGTCTACAGGAGGTCTACCTCAGCGCACCATCCTGCGGATTGCTTGCTGCGTAAGTACTAGTCTGCAGCTCGTTGTCATGCACATGACGCAGCGCAGTGCGCACCTCCCCGGGCAACCGATCCACATCCAGTAACACCTTGCCAGAATGCACATCGCGCACCACCGACGCCGGCAGGACGAAATCGCCGCCGTTCTCGATATTGATCACCAGCTCGGCGCTGTCGTTGCGAAGTTCGCGCACCGCGCCAATGCCAACTTCGCCGTCGCGCAGGAATATCATCTGGCCGATTTCGATCTGTTGCATGTCAATCTCCTGGTCGGTCACCGCGACACAAGCGCGCTGCGCCTTGGTAGACGATCATCGCGCCGCCCGGTGTTCTGCGCTGGTGAAGCGCAGATCAGCGCCGCGTAGGTGCACGCACCATGGCATCGACTGACAAGCGAGCGGACAGCACCACCAAGCGCTCCAATTCTGTCACGCCATGCGAGCGATGCCAGCACTGTCGGCGCGTGCCGATGACCATCATGCAGCGAAATCAGCGCGCGTCCGCGGCCATGCCGGCCGCCGATGCGCTTGAACATCAACGCAGCGGGACGTCCGCTACCTTGTCGTGATAATCCTTCTTCGGGTCGACACCGAACAGCACCTTGATACCGGCGAGCAGACTGGAACCGTTGAGCCAGATTTGTGCGTGGTCGGCGTCCAGACGCAACAGCGCCAACTTCGGATCGTCCTTGCCGCCTTCGTACCATGCTGAGACATATGGGTTCCACAACCGCTCGACCACGGCCGGGTCGGTGTCCTCGATCAGCGACCCGCTGATGCTGGCGAATAGATCATGGCCCTTGCTGCTGAAGGCGCCGATGACACGACGGCCCTGCCCCAGCATCGCAATCAAGGCATTGTCCTTGGACGTGAAAAACCAGATCGGGCCGCCACTGTCGCCCTCGATCTGCGCGGTCATCGGCCGCGCATGGCCGTCTTCGACGCCATCCAGGCCCAGCATCACGGTGCGGTCGGACTTCAAGGCCTTCCAGAATTTTTCCTGCAGTTCTTTGGGATCTGCCATTTCGATTCCTGACATACGCGTTTTTACGCGGGCCGTTGAGTCTGGAAGGCCGCACGCCCACGGCATGTGAGGACACACAGGCAACGCATCGGCACAAGGCAGCCGCATCGAGACAGCGGCCAAGCTCGACTGACAACACGACTAGGAGCGGCTAACAACATGACTGCGCAGCCGCCAGACGGGTGCTACCGGTGCCAAGTAAGGCAAGGATCACGCGTACACGCCATTTCATTCGCGCCGCCCGCATCCACCTGACGGCTGCTCGCTACGTTGTGAGAGCCGCTCTAATGGCGCGCTGCGACCTGCAGCTGGTGTAAAGCGTGACCACAACGCACATCCTGCACATTGCCTGGCGCCGCCGGCGCCAACAAGCGACCCCGGCAGTACCATCGCTCTGCACCGCAGGCGGCACCGACGTGAACTCCGACCCGACCACGACGCCTGCTCCATCGCAGGCAACCGCGCTCAACGACTCACGCAGCGCACAACATCTGCGGCGCCCCCACGTGTCTGTATGCGTCCCTTCCCAAAAGAGCGCCACACCATGTCCGTCTCGCACATCCGCACGACCTGCATCGCCGCTGCACTATTGAGTCTTGTCAGCGTTGATGCGGCAGCACTCACCGGCACCGCTTCACGTCCGCAGCTCACCAGCAGCGAAGCAAGCACGTACACGATCGCCAAAGCGCTGGCCAAGGCCGGGCCGATCACTGCATTGGTCACCGACAACTGGAATCCCACTGCCGGCGTTGCCTTGCTCAGCGCGGACTATGCGGTGGCCGCGGATGGCTCCACGCGCTACCGCACCGTGCAGTCGGCGATCGATGCGGCAGTGACCGCAGGCGGCACCACGCGTCGCTACATCAGCATCAAGGCGGGCACCTATACCGAACTGGTGTGCGTGCCGACCAATGCGCCGCCGTTGACCTTGTTCGGACTGGGTGCGGCCAAGGCCGATACCATCATCCGCTTCAACAATGCCAACCCCACGCCCAAGCCCACCGGGACGGCGAGCCATGCGTGTGCCAGCAATGCCTCGGCCGCCACGGTGGGGACGTCCAACAGCGCCACGCTGACGGTACGCGCGGCCGACTTCCAGGCACGCCATCTGCGTGTGGACAACAATTACGTCGAAGGCACCTACGCGGACAACAACCAGGCGGCTGTCGCGCTGGCAGTGCGCGGCGACAAGGCGAGCTTCGAAGATGTGCTGGTGACCGGCAACCAGGACACCTTGCTGATCAGTGCGACAAATGCAGCCAATGTCATTCGTGCGTATTTCAAGAACAGCACCATCGATGGCGATGTGGATTTCATCTTCGGCTCCGGCGTCGGCGTGTTCGACAATGCCAACATCCGCTCCACCGGCGCGCGCCTGGGAACCAGCCGAGGCGGCTATATCTTTGCACCCAGCACGCGCCCCGGCAGCGCGTACGGCTTTCTTGCCATCAACAGCACCTTCGTCAGCCTGTCCGGTTCGCCCGACAACCAGACCTATCTGGGTCGCGCCTGGGACGAAGGCATCAGCAATCTGGGTGCTTATGTCAACGGCACCTCGCCCAATGGTCAGGTGACGGTACGCAACTCCACGCTGGGCAGCCATATCAGCAAGACCACACCCTGGAATGCCTCCACCGCAAGCCGCCCTTATTGCAGCAGCAGCTGCACCAATTCGGCAAACCGCTTTTACGAGCACGGCAATAGCGGTGCGGGCGCCGCCGACTGAGCGTTAGCCAGGACAGCTGCGTCGCTCTCCAGCAGCCTCGCAGCAAAACCTGCGTTTAGCACTGCACTCGTCGCCTGTTGGCAACCCGCGTGATGCGGCCTGCCAGCAGGCGATGTTGTTTGGCACGTCTCCGCTCCACTGATGGCGGCGCCTTGCTGGATGAGGCAACGCGTTGGTTGGCTTCGGAGACGCGGTGCCGAGTTCGCCCCTCTGACGTCGGCAGCCGACACGAGGCGCCACGCTTGCGGCTCCCCTAAGCGATCGACGTAACGACATCGATACCCGCACTGCATGCACTGTGACTTCCGCGCACGGTCATCCAGTTGTCATGCAACGTATCGATGCCGCGCGCAGATCACATCGCCGCCGCGCCCCATCGGAGCACTTCAATGCAAGCTACCTTTCCCTTTCCAGCCATCGCGCCGCTCACCCTCGCCTTGTTCGGCATGACGACCTTCCAGGCCGGCGCGGCGCGACCGCATGGACAGGATGTGCCCGACACCGCGCACAGCATCTCCACTGGTTGGGGCGTGGTCCAGCAGCCGAGCTTGCCGACGCAGATCTGCGCCACGCTCAAGGCGGCGCTGGTACCTGTGGCCGGTTCGCTGGACACGCTGGATCCCGATCCCACCCACTCCAAGCGCGATACCGCACGCCTGCAGGCGGCCATCGACGATTGTCCTGCCGGCAGCGCCGTGCATCTGATCCCCGGCGATGCCGGCGAGTCCGGCCTGCTCAGCGGGCCTCTGACCATCAAGAGTGGAGTCACGTTGTGGATCGACCGCGGCGTCACCCTATTCGGCTCGCGTAATCCGCAGGACTACGACAACGGCCTGGGCACCTGCGGCACCGCCACCAGCGACAAGGCCAAGTCGTGCAATCCGCTGATCTACATCTCCGATGCGGCCAAGAGCGCCATCGTCGGTGCGGGCAAGATCGACGGCCGCGGCGGCAGCACGCTCACTGCCGGGCCCAATGCCGGCAAGGCCAGCTGGTGGGATCTTGCGTACCTCAACGTTACTCAAGGATTGAGTCAGCATGTGCCGCGTCTGCTGCAGATCGACAACAGCACCGACGTCACCTTGTACGACATCACCCTGGAAAACTCGCCCAATTTCCATGTCATCAGCGACAACGTGGTGGGCCTGACCGCGTGGGGCATCAAGATCCTGGCACCCAGCCTGGTCTATTCGCGTCTCGGCTACCAATGCCCGGCAGGCAGCACCCCGGACGTCAATCCGCACGCTACCTGCTTTACGCCGGAAACCGCCAAAAACACCGACGGTTTCGACCCCGGTCAGTCGAAGAATGTGCTACTGGCGTACTCGTACATCGGCACCGGCGATGACGGCGTGGCGATCAAGGCGCATGCCAACAGCAAGCGCAGCATTTCCTCGGAAAACATGCTGTTCGCCTACAACCAGTTCTACTACACCCACGGGTTCTCGCTCGGCAGCGAAACCGATTCGGGCATGCGCCATATCGCCGTGCGCGGGTTGAGCATCGATGGCTTCAACGCCAACGATGTACAGCGCGATCCCTACTCGGCCAATGGCCTGCGCATCAAGTCCGATGCCTCACGTGGCGGCCAGGTCTACGACATCAGCTTCGAGAACATCTGCATGCGCGGCGTTGCGCGGCCGCTGGTGTTCGACGCCAACTACGCCAACCCGGCCACCCGCGACAAGCTCCCGCAGTTCAACGGCATTGCGCTCAGCAACGTGCATTCGCTGGGTTCGACCACGTTGGGCGCCGGCGAACTGAGTTTCTATGGGTATCGCGATGCCAGCACCACCCTGCCGATCACCATCTCGCTGGACAATGTCGTGCTGGAAGGCGGCAAGGTCAGCTTCGCACAGCCGCATTTCGGCGGGCCTGCGAGCAACCCGGGCGCGACGCACTTCACTTTCAAGGGCGGCCCGGTGAGCTTTTACGATCAGCTGACGGAGTCGGTGCCCAACGATGTGCAGCTACAAGGAAAACCTGGCCCGGGCGCGCCACTGCAATGCAATGACGCCTTTATTGCCTATCACTCGGTGCTGCCGGATTCGCCGATCTGAGTCGAATGCTCTGAGCTGCAGCACACCAGTTGCACGCTGATGCATCGCTTGCTGCGATCAACCGATCGCAGCAAGCCACCGGTCCAAAACCAACACGTCAACGGGCGCGCACCCGGCCAGCCGGCGGCGCGCACCAGTGCGCTTGCACGGTACGGGCTTGCGGCCCACGCAGTTGCGCTCAGTCCGCGCCGCTGGCTGCGCGCCAGCTATGCCACAGCTGCTGCACCGGCGGCGGATAGGCCGCCTTGCCGCCCAGTTCGCGTTGCAAGCGTAGCCGTGCCAGACGCGACCACACCCGATGCGGCCGCGCCAATGCCGGCTTGCGTGGCCATGCACGCAACAGCTGCGTGCGCCAGGCCACCGTGGTGACACCGCCAGGCGCGGCGCTGTCGCCGGCCACGCGCTGCCGCGCGTCCAGCCATTGCACCGATACCGCAGTGGCATCGCTTGGCACCGTGCGCGTAAACAGCACCGCTTCCACTGCAACCACTGCCTCGGCAAAACCACGCAGTTGATCCAGCGCCTGCTGCAGCGATGCAGGCTGCGCGCGTGCCACCTGCATCGCCGGCAAGGTCTCAGCCAACTGCGCCCACGGCGCACGCACCGGCTCCAGCACGCGTCCCAACGGATGCCGCGAGCGTTGACTGGACCAATCGCGCAGCTCCTGCTGCCACCACGCCAGCTTGGCGTCGGCCGGCAACGGGTCGCCGGGGATATTCATGATGTCCTCCCATTCCTGCAGCAAGGCGAACCAGGCCGCGGTCAGGTTGCGCTGCGCTGCGGGAACGAACGGCTCGGCAACCGACCACTCCGGCCAGCGGGTTCGCCACTTGTCGAGAAAACTGTCGAGAGCGCTGGATTGGCTCATGGCGGGTCCAGAAATAAGTTCAAAAGAATCAGGTCTGCGGCCACGTGGCCGGGTTCCACAGCAGCTGCGGCTGGTCCACCAGCACGTCGGCCTGCCAGCGTTCCGGAACGTCGTCGTGCAGGCGATAGCCCCACAACACCGCCACCGACGGCATGTTGGCCGCGCGTGCCGCGAGAATGTCGCGCTCGTCGTCGCCGACGTAGACGCACTGCGCAGGCGCAACGCCGATGCGTTCGGCGGCGGTCAGCAACGGCAGCGGATGCGGCTTGCGCTCGGGCAAGGTATCGCCGCCGATCAACACGGCGCAGCGCTGCTGCCAGCCCAGCTGCGGCAGGATCAGGCGCGCGAGAGATTCGGGCTTGTTGGTGACCACGCCCCAGATGCAGCCGGCCGCTTCCAGCCGCGACAGCAGCGCTTCGACACCATCGAACAGCTGCGAGTGGGTCCCGATCAAGCCTTCGTAGCGACGCAGGAATTCCGGCACCAAGGCGGTGCGCGCAGCGTCATCGAGTTCGGCAAAGGCCACGCCGACCATCGCACGCGCGCCTTTGGACACCACAGGCCGCAGCTGCTCCAGCGCAATCGGCGCACGCTCCCGTGCCGCCAGCATCGCGTTGACCGTGGCCAGCATATCCGGCGCGCTATCCAGCAAAGTGCCATCCAGATCGAACAACGCCGCACGCGGAAAACTCACGCGCCCACCAACCGCGACCAACGACAAGCAGCGCGGCAGGAATCGAAAGACATCAAGATCGCAGCCAACCACGGTTGCGAATGCCGAATCCCCACGCCCCAATTCCCGCCCGTCACGGCCTCACCGCGTACGCCAGATAATTGACCTCGGTGCGCGAGGACAACCGCGCACGATTGCGCCACGGCTCGTACAGCATGCCGCTGACGTCTTGCAGCTGCAGTTCGGCGCTGCGCAACCACGCCGCAAGTTCTGCCGGCTTGATGAAGTCCTTGTAGTGGTGCGTGCCCTTGGGCAGCAGCCGTGCGATGTATTCGGCACCGACCACCGCCAGCGCGAATGCGGCCGGCGTGCGATTGAGCGTGGACAGGAACAGCTTGCCGCCCGGCTTGAGCAGGCTGGCGCAGGCACGGATGATCGCGGTCGGGTCCGGCACGTGTTCGAGCATTTCCATGCAGGTCACCGCATCGAAACTGCCCGGCTGCTCGGCTGCCAGGTCTTCCACCGACTGCACGCGGTAATCCACCTGCACGCCCGATTCCAGGCTGTGCAGCCGGGCGACTTTCACCAGCTCCGGTGCCAGATCGATTGCGGTGACCTGCGCACCCAGGCGCGCCATCGACTCGCTGAGCAAGCCACCGCCGCAGCCGACATCCAGCACGCGGGCGCCGGCCAGTTCCTGGCGTGCGGACACGTACGCAAGGCGCACCGGGTTGAGCGCATGCAGCGGCTTCTGCGGGCCGTCGGCGTCCCACCAGCGGTTGGCCAGCGCGGCGAATTTGTCCAGCTCGGCCTGACGGAAATTGCTGGAGGTGGATTGGGTCGTGGGATTCATGCGGAACTCCGGGATGCGATAACGCGCGGTCAGGCGCGGACGGTGCGGATGCGTTCGCGCCATTGCCGCGCATTGGCGACCAGGGCAGCGGTATCCATGTCGATCAACTCGCGCTGCACCAGCTTGGGCTTGCCGGCGATCCACACATCGGTGACCTGATGACGGCCGGCGGCATAGATCAATTGCGACAGCACATGATGCAGCGGCTGGGTCTCCAGCGCAGACAGATCCACGCAGACCAGATCGGCCTGCTTGCCGATTTCGATCGACCCGATCTTGTCGCCGAAGCCCAACGCACGCGCGCCGCCCAACGTGGCCGCGCGCAGCGTGGTGGCCGCATCCAGCGCGGTGGCATCGTTGGCGACTGCCTTGGCCAGGATCGCGGCGGTGCGGTTTTCGCTGAACATGTCCAGATCGTTGTTGCTGGCGCAGCCGTCGGTGCCGATGGCCAGATTCACCCCTGCGCGTTGCAGTGCGCAGGCCGGGCAGAAGCCCGAGGCCAGCTTGAGGTTGGACTCGGGGCAATGCACCACGCTGACGCCGCGCTCGGCGCACAGATGGATTTCCGCATCGGTGAGCTGGGTCATGTGCACGGCGATCAGGCGGTCGTTGACCAGGCCCAACCGATCCAGACGCGCCAGCGGGCGCTGGCCATATTGCTTGACCGAATCGGCCACTTCCTGCGCGGTTTCATGCGTGTGCAGATGCACCGGCATGTCCAGCTGATCGGCGAGCATGCGCACGCGCTCGAAGTTGGCATCATTCACCGTATACGGCGCATGCGGTGCGAACGCGGTGCCGATCAACGAATCGTCGCGCCATTGGTCGTGCAACTCACCGGCCCGCGCGAAGTATTCGTCGTCCGACGATGCCCACGCGGTGGGGAAATCGATGATCACCGCGCCCACCAGCGCACGGAAACCGTGTTGTTTGTAGACCGCCGCCTGCACATCGGCAAAGAAATAGTTTTCGTTGACGCAGGTGGTGCCGCCGCGCAGCATCTCGGCGATGGCCAGCGTGGTGCCGTCGGCCACGAACTCCGGGCCGATCACCGCCGCTTCCACCGGCCAGATGTGCTGCTGCAGCCACACCATCAGCGGCAGATCGTCGGCAATGCCGCGCAGCAGCGTCATCGGGTTGTGCGTATGCGCATTGACCAGACCCGGCATCAGCGCCGCCTCCGGGCGCGAGACGGTCTGCTTCGGCGCAAAGCGCGTGCGTGCTTCGGCAGTCGGCAGGATCGCCACGATGACGCCGTTGCTGACCGCCACCGCGTGGTCTTCGAGCACCACCGCATGCGGTTCGATCGGCACCACGTAACCGGCTTCGATCAACAGGTCGCACGCTTCGGGAGGGGCATTGGTCATGAGCGTATCCATAAAGGGTTAGTTGTCGAACGGCCAGCTGCGATCGCCACCGGCCACAGGCACATAACGCTGGCCGTTGTAGCGCAGCACCTGACGCACGCGACGGGTGCGTTCGGTATCGGTGTCGCTGCCAGCAGTGCTCTCCGTGGTAGCGACGTTGGCTGTCAGCACGATGTCCGCATAGACGGCATGTGCCTGCGGCGCCATGCTCAGGCTCAGATTGGCGACTTCGGTGATGACATCGCCCCTGCCCATCATGCACGGCTCGCCTTTCACACGCTGCCACGCATACAGATCGCGTTGCAGCACCGGGCGCAAGTTGCGCCCTTCGCGTACCAGCAAGGTCAATGCCTGATTGCTGTAAAAATCCAGGCAGCTGGGCCCACGCGCAACGCTATGCACCACCAGGCCGATCGCACGCACGCCCTTGGCCAGGTCGTAGCGCGCCGTATCCAGGCGCAGGCTGTCGGCAGCGAGTTCGAAAGCGGCGTCCTCGCCCATTTCCTGCGCGTAAAACGCCAGCACCTTGCCGCTGGCAGCATCGAGCATGGCCACGCGCAACTCAAGGTCGCGCTCGCCAGGCACGGTCTCCGCATCGCCCGCAAATGCGATTGCCGCCAGCCGGATCGCCGGATCGTTCGGCCACGGCTTGCAGGTCTGCGCCACCGCACGCTCGACCGGCACCGTGGCTGCAGCGCCGCCCACGACGCCGGAGGTTGCAATGGCCGCAACGGCGGCCACGTCACCGGCGTCGCAGGTTGCGGCGGCCGATTGCGCAAAGGCCGGGCACGCTGCGAGCGTAGCCCACAGCCCGGCCAGGACACCGGCCCTGCGGACCGCTCGAACAGACAGGCGTCCCGAATACATCCGGCTTACTTGACGCGCGCCGAGTATTCGCCCGAACGCGTATCGACCTTGATCACTTCGTCCTGATTGACGAACAACGGCACGCGCACCACCGCGCCGGTTTCCAGCGTGGCCGGCTTGCCGCCGCCGCCGGAGGTATCGCCGCGCACGCCCGGGTCGGTCTCGGTGATCTTCAGCTCGACGAAGTTCGGCGGCTGCACCCAGATCGGCGCGCCATTCCACAGCGTCACGATGCAGTCTTCCTCGCCCTTGAGCCACTTTTCCGCACCGCCCATGCCGGCCTTGTCGGCCTGCACCTGCTCGAAGGATTCCGGGTCCATGAAGTGCCAGTACTCGCCATCGCTGTACAGGTAACGCATGTCGGTATCGACCACGTCGGCCACTTCCACGTCATCGGTCGCCTTCATGGTCATTTCGACCACGCGGCCAGACTTGATGAAGCGGTACTTCATGCGGGTGAAGGCCTGGCCCTTGCCCGGCTTGACATATTCGGTCTCGGTGATGACCGCCGGCTCGTTGTTGACCAGGATCTTCATGCCGTTCTTGACGTCGTTCATGCCAACAGTGGCCATGGTGCAGCTCCTCGATAAGACCACGACCCGCCACACGGTGGCCGGTCGGATTAGAATGGGGCGCCTGCCGCAACCGGCGGGCATTGGTTTTGTGACCGCACATGATAACCGCAGCCCCCGTCGCCTTACAGCCATCCCCGCCCTCCACCCTGCAGCCGCCGCGCTGGCAGCAGCAGTGGCGCGATGCCGTGCGCGACCCGCGCGCGTTGCTGGAACTGCTGGGTCTGGACGCGCAAGCGGCCGGCATCAGTGCAGACGCGGCCGCGCAGTTTCCGCTACGGGTGCCGCAGGCCTTCGTGGCACGGATGCGGCACGGCGATCTGCACGACCCGCTGCTGCGCCAAGTGCTGCCGCTGGATGCAGAAATGCAGCCGGTGCCGGGTTTCGGCCTGGATGCGGTGGGCGACGCCGCCGCCAAGACGGCCGCCGGGGTGATCCAGAAATACCGAGGCCGCGCCCTGCTGATCGCCACCGGCAGTTGCGCGGTGCACTGCCGCTACTGCTTCCGTCGCCACTTCCCGTACGCAGAAGAAACCGCCGCGCGCGATGGCTGGCGTGAGGCGGTGGAGGCGATCGCTGCCGACCCGGACATCGACGAAGTGCTGCTGTCCGGCGGCGACCCGTTGTCGCTGGCCACGCCCAAACTGGTCGAACTCACCGACGCCCTGGCCGCCATCCCACACCTCAAGCGGCTGCGCATCCACAGCCGCCTGCCGGTGGTGTTGCCCGCACGCGTGGACGCGCCCCTGCTGGCCTGGCTGCGCAGCCTGCCATGGCCGGTGGCGTTTGTGATCCATGCCAACCATGCCAACGAATTCGATGCCGACGTGGACAGCGCAATGCACGCCTTGCGCGATGCCGGCGTGCAACTGCTCAATCAGGCGGTGCTGCTGCGTGGCGTCAACGACAGCGTGGACGCGCTGGCCGCATTGAGCGAACGCAGCTTTGCCGCCGGCGTGCTGCCTTACTACCTGCATCAGCTCGATCGCGTGGCCGGCGTGGCGCATTTCGAAGTGGACGACGCCCGCGCACGCGCCCTGCATGCGGAACTGGCCACGCGCCTGTCCGGCTATCTGGTCCCGCGCCTGGTACGCGAACTCCCCGGCGATACCGGCAAACGGCCGCTGTAACCAACCAGCTCAACCACGATGGATCGTAGGAGCGCACCCGGGCGCGACTGAGCCTTGCCGGTAACGCCACATCGCGCCCAGGTGCGCTCCTACGGTGCTATCGGGTCACGCGGCAAATGAGCGAAGTGCCGAGCGATGGCCGTTGTAACCGCGCAAACCCAAACACTCCTCGTCGTAGGAGCGCACCCGGGCGCGACGAAGCCTTACCGATAACACCACATTGCGCCCAGGTGCGCTCCTACCGTGCTCAGCCCGCCGCGATCAGCTTGACCATATCTGCCGGGCTCAACGGCCTGCTGAACCAGTAGCCCTGCCCCAGATCGCAGCCGCGCTCGCGCAGCAGGTTGAACTGCGCCTCTTGCTCGATGCCTTCGGCAACTACCGTAATTCCCAGCGAGTGGGCCATGTTGATGATGGCGGTGGTCAGCGCCAGATCGTCCGGGTCGCGCTGCAGGTCGGCGATGAAACTCTTGTCGATCTTGACCCCATCCACCGGCACCTGGCGCAGATGGCTCAAGCCGGAGAAGCCGGTGCCGAAATCGTCCAACCACACCTTCACGCCGGTGCGGTGCAGCTGATCGAGCAGGCTGGCCGCCATCATCTCGTCGCCGATCACCGCGGTCTCGGTCAGTTCCAGATGCAGGCGCGCGGCCGGCAATCCGGACTCGGCCAGGCACTCGGCCACGGTGTCGATCAGGTCGCCGCTGCGCAACTGCCGCGGCGACACATTGACCGAAATAAACAGGCCCTCGCCAACTTCCGGCCACTGCGCCGCTTCCAGGCAGGCGGCGCGCAGCACCTTGGGGCCGATCATCTCGATCAGCCCGCTCTGCTCGGCAATGTCGATAAAGGTGGAGGGCGCAATCGTGCCCAGCGCCGGGTGCTGCCAGCGCAGCAGCACCTCCACCCCCACCAGCAGGCGGTCGCTGGTGCGGTAGATCGGCTGATACACCAGCCGCAACTCGTCGCGCTCCCAGGCACCGCGCAGCTCGTGCTCCATATGCACGCGACGCTCCACCGCATGGTCGGCCGCGCGGCTGTAGAAGCGGTGGCAGTTCTTGCCGGCGACCTTGGCCTGGTACATCGCGATGTCGCCGTTCTTCAGCAGCGCGGTGGCATCGTTGGCATCGTCCGGGAACAGCGTGATGCCGATCGAGGTGCCCAGGAACACTTCGCGGCCCTGCACGTTCAACGGGCGGCTCAACTCATGCACCAGGCGGTCCGCCAGCTGCGCGGCGAGCAAGGTGACATCCCCGCTTTGCAGCAGGATCACGAACTCGTCGCCACCGAAGCGCGCCAGGATCGCATCGTCGCCGCCCAGCGCGGAAACCGCGCGACTGATCCGGCTGGCGAACTGCAACAAGGCCTCGTCGCCGGCTTCATGCCCCAGCGTATCGTTGACGCGTTTGAAGTCGTCGATATCGGCAAACAGCAGTGCCAGCTTGCTGTCGCTGCTGCGCGCGGTATTGAGCAGGTAGTCCAGACCTTCGCGAAAACCCAGGCGGTTGGTCAGCCCGGTCAGCGCATCGGTGTAGGCCATATGACGCACTTCGCGGTCGTGCCGGGCAATGCTTTCGCTCATGCGGCCGAATGCGGACATCAGCTCGCCGATTTCGTCGTTGCGCGGATGCGGCGGCAATTGCACGGCGTAGTCGCCGCGCTCGATCTGCCGCGCCGCCGCCGCGAGCAGCCGCACCGGCGCCACCAGCGTACGCTGCACATAGATCGCCAGCAGCACGCCCAGCGCCACCAACGCGGCCAGCAGCACCAGCAACCAGCCCAGATCGCGCTTGCCGATCGCATTGAGGTTCTGCACCAGGGTCAGGTTGGCGCTGGATTCGATCTTGCGCACGCGCTCGCGCGACATGCCCACGCGCACACCGCCGATGCGCTGATCGCCGATCTTGATCGGCACCGTCACGTCCAGCACCTCGGGCGAGGATTGCAGCAACATCGCCCGCGCCGCTACCGCCTTGGCGGCGAGCGGGTCGTTCATGCGCTGGCCGTAGCGCTGCAGATTGGGCGTGCCGTCGTGCACCAGCAGGCCGCGCCGGTCGAACACCAGCACATACGTCACTACCTGCTGGCGCGAGGCATTGCGCACCAACGCGCCCACCGCGCCCAGGTCGGAGTAATACAGCGGGTTGGCCAGCCCGGACGCCAGCTCGGTGGCCAGCGTCTCGCCGCGGGTGCGCAGGCTGCGATCGAACAGCTCGTGCAGGATCTGCCCGCTCAGCACGCGCACCTCGCGCTGCATCGCGCTCTGGCGTTGCAGCAGCGACGCCAGGATTGCGCCGACGAGCAGCAAGGTCAGCGCCATGACCAACAGGAAACGTGCCTGCAACCCGAAGCGCACCTGGCTCATTCCATTTCATTCCTGACGTGCTGCAAGCCGGCGCTCAATGCATCCAGACGCCTGCGGCCCTCGCTATCGAGCGGGTGAAACGCGGTGGTGCCGAAGAAACGCTTGAGCGCCGGTGCGGCCTTCGGGTCGGAGGCGGCCTGCAGCAACACCGCGCGCAGGCGGCGCTCCACTGCCGGGTCCATGCCGGAGCGCACCATTTCCACCGCACGCGGCACCGGCGCGCTGCGGTACACGATACGGAAATCGCGCTTGAACACCGGCGGCAGGTGCCGCTCGTCGTCCCAATCGAGATTGCTGAAAGCGCCCGCATCGATCAGGCGCTTGTGCACGAAGGCGGCGATGTTCAATTTCGAGCCGACCATCAGATAGCCCACCGAGCCAGGCACCTGCGGGTCGTCCGGCGACAGCAGCACATCGCAGGCGATGCCATTGCGGACCAGCTCCAGCATCGGCACCAGATAGCCGCTGGTGGACGATGCATTCTGCAACGCCAGGCTATGCCCGCGCAGCTGCGTGAGCGACCGGATCGGGCTGTCGCGGCGCACGAAAAACACCGTGTGGAACTCGCGCACGCCGCCACGTTCGGTCATCAGCAACGGGTGCGCGCCGCCGCGCCGCTCCAGCAACATCGCCGCACCAGTGGTCTCGCTGACCCAGTCGACCCGGCCACGCCGCAAATAGCTGGACATCTGGCGCGCATCCGGCGCCATCAGGATTTCGCCACGGCGGATGCCCACCTCGCGCATGCGCGGCACCACATAGTCCAGCAGCGGCTTGAGTTGATCGTAATGCGTGGCCGGGTCATCGCTAATCCGCCCAAGTACCAATACCGAGGAGGGCGCTGCCGCAGCGGTCGCGGCCAAACCTGCCCCGGCCAACAGCCAGCAGGCAATCAGACACCATTGTAGACCGCGCAAAACGGACACTCCCCTAGAGCCGCCAACAGCCTAGCCGAATCTGTGAAGATGTGACAGACGTCAGTTTCCGGCACGCTTGGCCAGCATCGCCATGCGCTGCGCATCGGACAGGATGCCGCGGATCAGCCGCACCTCCTGCTCGGTCATTTCCGCGCGCAACAACAGCCGCCGCAACTTGCGCATCGCCGACTCCGGCGCGCGCCCCTTGTGGAAGTCGATCTCGTCCAGGGTCTCGCCCAATTGGCCGAACATCCCCTCCAGCTGCGCATGGCTGGCGGGCGCGTCGCGCAGGCCGGAGGCAGCCGTCGGCGCCGGCTCGCCATCGCCGGCGGCCAATTGCGCCCGCCGCACTTCGTAGGCGAGCACCTGCACCGCCGCCGCCAGATTGAGCGAACTGAACTGCGGGTCGGACGGGATATGCACCGCCGCGTGGCAGAGCTGCAGTTCGTCGTTGGTCAGGCCGGTGCGCTCGCGGCCGAACACGAACGCCACCTCGGCCGGTTCGCTCGCCTTGGCCAGCGCGCGCTGCGCGCCTGCGTCCGGCAGCAATTCTTCCAGGGCCACCCGGCGCGCCCGCGCCGTGCAGCCGATCACCAGCGTGCAGTCGGCCACCGCCTCGCCCAGCGTGGCGAACAGCGGCGCATTGCCCAGCACGTCTTCGGCACCGGCCGAGCGCCGATACGCGTCTTCGTCGAGTGCGCGCTCGGGCGCCACCAACACCAGCCGCGAGATACCCATGGTCTTCATCGCGCGCGCGGCGGCACCGATGTTGCCCGGATGCTGGGTACCGACAAGAACAAAACGGATGCGCTGGCTGACGGACATGAACGGAGATTGGGGAGCTATTCGGTCGTAGATGGTAAACTGCGCGGCCGGCTTTCGCGCCGGACCGCTCTTTTACCTTCGCCATTTCCGATTCTGCCTTCACGGGAGCTTTAACCATGCAGAAACCCGCCGTCACCGTCATGGTCAAAGCCGCCCGCCTCGCCGGCAATGTGCTGTTGCGCGGTATCAACAAGCTGGATGCACTCAACGTGGTGCAGAAGGGCCGCATGGACTACGCAAGCGAAGTCGATGGCGATGCCGAGAAGGTCATCATCAAGGAACTCAAGCGCGGATATCCGGAGTACGCGGTGTTCGGCGAAGAAGGCGGCGTGCAAGGCGGCAAGAGTGGTCGCTACACCTGGGTCATCGACCCGCTGGACGGCACCAGCAACTATCTGCGCGGGTTTCCGCATTACTGCGTGTCGATCGCGCTGGTGGAAAACGGCGAACCCACCGATGCGGTGATCTTCGACCCGCTGCGCAACGAGCTGTTCACAGCCAGCCGCGGTGCCGGCGCAGTGCTCAACGACCGCCGCATCCGCATTGCCGAGCGCAAGGATCTGGAAGGCGCAATGATCCACACCGGCTTCCCGCCGCGCGAGCGCGCACGCATCAGTGCGCAGCTGAAGTGCGTCGATGCGGTGCTGGTGCAGGCCGAGGACGTGCGCCGCACAGGCTCGGCCGCGCTGGATCTGGCCTACGTGGCCTGCGGCCGCGCCGATGCCTACTTCGAAGCAGGCGTCAAAGCCTGGGACATCGCCGCCGGCGTGCTGCTGGTGCGCGAAGCCGGTGGCCGCGTCTGCGACTACAAGGGCGCCACCCCGCCGCGCATGGACAACATGGGCCCGGAAACTCAGCAGATCGTGGCCGGCAACATCAAGATCAGCGACGCGCTGCAGAAGGTCATCGTCAACACCGGCTACGCCCGCGAGTTCGACGCCAAGTTCTAACCGGTGCGCCGGCACCAGTAGGAGCGCACCCGGGCGCGACCGAAGCTTTCCACCAGAAAGCCTCTCGCGCCCAGGTGCGCTCCTACATGACAGACCGCAGCAAACGCAGAAGGCCGGGATCGCTCCCGGCCTTCTTGCGTTACGGCGGCAACACCGACTACCCAGGAAAGTTGGACGCCAAGTTCTGATTGCCGCTCCAACAATCGTAGGAGCGCACCCGGGCGCGACCGAGCTTTGCACCAGAAAGCCCCTCGCGCCCAGGTGCGCTACTACATGACAGACCGCAGCAAACGCAGAAGGCCGGGATCGCTCCCGGCCTTCTGCGTTACAGCGTCAGCTCAAGACTCAGGCAATCGCAGCGTGATAGCGGCGTTCGACTTCTTCCCAGTTGACCGCGTTGTAGAACGCGCCGATGTATTCCGGGCGGCGGTTCTGGTACTTCAGGTAGTACGCGTGTTCCCACACGTCCAGACCCAGGATCGGGGTGTTGCCTTCGAACAGCGGGCTGTCCTGATTGGCGGTGCTTTCCACCACCAGCTTCTTGTCCGGGGTCACGCTCAGCCATGCCCAGCCCGAGCCGAAGCGGCTGACGGCAGCCTTGGTGAAGGCTTCCTTGAACTTCTCGAAACCACCGATGTCCTTGTCGATCGCCTTGGCAACTTCGCCCTTGGGCTCGCCGCCGCCGTTGGGCGACAACACGGTCCAGAACAGCGAATGGTTGGCGTGGCCACCACCGTTGTTGCGCACAGGGCCTTGCAGGTTTTCCGGCAGGCTCTTCAGCTTGGACACCAGCTCGTCGATCGGCAGGTCGGCGTACTCGGTCCCTTCCAGCGCCGCGTTGACGTTGTTGATGTAGGTCTGGTGATGCTTGGTGTGATGGATTTCCATCGTCTGCGCATCGATGTTCGGTTCCAGCGCGTCGTAGGCGTAGGGCAACTGCGGAAGGGTGTAGGCCATGGGTGTCTCCTGGACTTGCCGCCCGGCGAAGACCGGGCGTTGCGGGGTAGATGGTAAGGACGCCGACGGCGCTTACCAAGGGTAGCGGCAGGGAAACTTCATCCCATTGCATCGGGTGCCGCGCCCTGTTGGCTGCACACCTTGCACCAGGCCCCGGTTACTTGGGCGTGAATCGCGCAGGTACACGGCCGCGTTCAAAGTCGACACAGTCGCGTAGCGGCATACTTGCTCTGCCGCACATTCTTCGCTTCCGGATCGTCTTCATGCGCAAGCCCGCTTTGCTGATCGTCGCCATCGTGCTGCTCATTGCCGGCTTATGGGGCATGCGGACGCTGCAGACGCCCAAGCCGCAGTTTGCGCCGCAGCTCAACGCACCGATCGCCGCAGCATCGCCAGCCCGTCGGGTGCCGCACTTGCCGGCCTTTCTGCCGACCGAAGCCATGGCTACCATCGTCTTGATCCAGCGCGGCGGGCCGTTTCCGTATCCGCAGGATGGCAGCGTGTTCGGCAATCGCGAACACCGGCTACCGGAGCGCCCGCGCGGCTATTACCGCGAATACACCGTCGACACACCCGGCAGCGCCGATCGCGGCGCACGCCGCATCGTCACTGGCGGCACCCCGCCGCAGACCTGGTACTACAGCGACGATCATTACCAAACCTTCAAATCGTTCCAGGGCCCGACACCGGAGCAGGCGCCATGAGCGCGGGCGACTTTGCGCTGGACCTGTCCGACCCGCAGCAATCGGGCGTCTATCAAGCCGACACCGCCGATCTGGACACCATGGCAGCGCTGGCGCGCGATGCCAGCTTGCGCATCCTGCGCGTGGATCTGGCCACCTGCAGCGACAAACGCATGCTGTTGATGCGCCTGGCCACCCAACTGGATTTCCCCGCCAACTTCGGCCGCAACTGGGATGCATTGAGCGATGCGCTGCGCGATCTGGCCTGGTTGCCCTCCCCGCACGGCTATGCGTTGTTGATCGACGGCGCCGAGGCATTGGCGCAGGCAGCGCCGAACGAGCGCGATACCTTGCTGGATATTCTCGATGAAGCCGCCACTGCCTGGGCCGCTCGCGGGCTCACATTTGCAGCGTTTGTGGCGCCTGCGAGTGCTTGCGACTGAGAGCGGCTAACACATCCTCTCGAACGCCGTTGCGATGGCGGCAACGTCTTGGCCAAAAATGACGCAGTGTTGGGAATGGCAGCGAAATTTAGATGCAATCAAAAGCCTGGTTAGTCGAGTGCGCGGTGCCCTCCCCGTCCGCGGGACACGCCGCGATCGTAGGCGGGCAAGGACGCCGCAACCAGGCCGCAGATCAACCGCTCCACAAGTGATCCATCAGCACTGTTCAATCACTCCAAGACAACCGGGTTTTCGACTTAAAAAGGCGCTCAGATGGAGTCGAAGCCTAGGTTGAAAGCTTAGAGCGGTCGAATCCTGATTAGGACCACGAAGCAGGCCGCGCCCACCTCGCGATGCGTGTTTGCCGCGCCTACCAACCCACAAGGCCGGCACGCAGTCGCGCGCCGGTCCGGCAATCAACTATCCAGCTCGCTCCAGCGCGCGAACGCCGCATCCAGCTGCGCCTGCGCATCTCCCAGCGCGGCGGTATGCGCGGCCATCGCTGCGCTGTCGCGCTGATAGAAGGCCGGGTCGTTCATCGCATTGGTGAGCGCTGCGACCTGCTGCTCCAGGCTGTCGATCAAGGCCGGCAACTGCTCCAGTTCGCGCGCATCCTTGTAGCTGAGCTTGCGCTTGGGCGCAGCTTCCGCTGATGCGGCAGCGGACACCGTTGGCGTCGTCGCAGCCGCCGTCGCCGAGGCCTTGGCGACGGCCATCGCATTGGTCGCCGGCGTACGCCGCTGACGCAACGAATCGCTATAACCGCCGACGTAATCGCCGATCAGGCCATCGCCTTCCATCACCAGCGTCGAGGTCACCACGTTGTCGAGGAAGTCGCGGTCATGGCTGACCAGCAGCAAGGTGCCGGTGTATTCGCCAAGCAACTCTTCCAGCAGCTCGAGCGTTTCCACGTCCAGATCGTTGGTGGGTTCGTCCATCACCAGCAGGTTGGACGGCTGCGCAAACAACCGCGCCAGCAGCAGGCGATTGCGCTCGCCACCGGACAGACGCGTGATCGGCGCGCGTGCGCGCTCGGGCGTGAACAGGAAATCCTGCAGATACGCATGCACATGCTTGCGCTTGCCGTTGATTTCGAGGAAATCGCGGCCTTCGGCCACGTTCTCGATCGCGCTCCAGTCCTCGCGCAGGGTTGAGCGGTATTGGTCGAAATACGCAATCTGCAGATTGGTGCCGATGCGGATTTCGCCTTCCTGCGCCTGCAGATCGCCCAGCAGCAACTTGAGCAAGGTGGTCTTGCCGCTGCCGTTGGGGCCGATCAGACCGATGCGATCGCCGCGCTGGATGATGGTCGAAAAGTCCTTGACCATTGTGCGCGCACCGAACGCAAAGCCGACCTCCTTGGCCTCGATCACCTTCTTGCCGGACGACTCGCCCTGCGAGACTTCCATGCGCACATTGCCGGTCAGGTCGCGACGCTGCACGCGCTCGTTGCGCATCGATTCCAGACGCCGCACACGCCCTTCGTCGCGGGTACGCCGCGCCTTGATGCCCTGCCGGATCCAGACTTCTTCCTGCGCCAGCATCTTGTCGAAGCGGGCATTTTCCTGCGCCTGCGCATTGAGCCGTTCTTCGCGACGGCGCTCGTAATTGGCCCAGTCGCCCGGCCAGCTGGTGACCTGGCCACGATCGATTTCGACGATGCGGGTCGCCAACGCACGCAGAAAGCGCCGGTCATGGGTCACGAACAGCACGCTGCCGCTCCAGCCTTTCAGGAACGATTCCAGCCAATCGATCGCTTCGATATCCAGATGGTTGGTCGGCTCGTCCAGCAGCAGCACATCCGGCGAGGACACCAGCGAGCGCGCCAACAGCACACGTCGCTTCATGCCGCCGGACAGCCGCGCAAACTCCGCATCGCCGTCCAGTTCCAGCTTGGTCAAGGTCTCGGTGACGCGCTGATCCAGCGCCCAACCGTCGGCCGCGTCGATCTTGGCCTGCACCTTGCCGAACGCCTCGGCATCGAACACCTCGGCATGGCTGAGCTGATGGAACTCGGCCAGCCAGTGGCCCAGTTCGCCCAGGCCATCGGCCACCACGTCGAACACGCTGCCGCCGGTACCTTGCGGCACCTCCTGCTCCAGCCGTGCAATGCGCACGCCCTGCTGCACGCGCACTTCGCCGTCGTCGGGCTTGAGCTCGCCGGCGATCAGTTTCATCAAGGTCGATTTGCCGGCGCCGTTGCGGCCGATCAGGGCGATACGCTCGCCCGGCTCGATCGTGAGGTCGGTTTTTTCCAGCAACAAGGGGCCGCCGACGCTGTAGTCGACGCTTTGCAGAGTGATTAAAGGCATGTGCCAATTGTACGGGAATCGGGAATGGTGAATCGGGAATGGAAAAAGCCGCAGCCACTGCCTTTGCGATTCCCGATTCCCACTCCCGATTCCCGGCTAAAATGCGCCATGAACGAATTCTCCGCGCTGCCGCTGTCGCCGGCCCTGGCCCCCGGCATCGACGCCCTTGGCTACACCGTCCTTACTCCCATCCAGGCGCAGAGCCTGCCGCCGATCCTGCAGGGGCTGGACGTCATCGCCCAGGCGCCGACCGGTAGCGGCAAGACCGCCGCGTTCGGGCTGGGCCTGCTGCAGAAGCTCGACCCTGCATTGACCCGTGCGCAGGCGCTGGTGCTCTGCCCCACCCGCGAACTGGCCGACCAGGTCGGCAAGCAGCTGCGCAAGCTGGCCACCGGCATCCCCAACATGAAGCTGGTGGTGCTCACCGGCGGCATGCCGCTGGGCCCGCAGCTGGCCTCGCTGGAAGCGCACGACCCGCAAGTGGTGGTCGGCACGCCCGGCCGCATCCAGGAACTGGCCCGCAAGCGCGCCCTGCATCTGGGCGGCGTGCGTACGCTGGTGCTGGACGAAGCCGACCGCATGCTCGACATGGGCTTCGAAGAACCCATCCGCGAAATCGCCAGCCGCTGCGACAAACACCGTCAGAGCCTGCTGTTTTCGGCCACCTTCCCGGACATCATCCGCACCTTGGCGCGCGAGATCCTGAAGGACCCGATCGAAATCACCGTCGAAGGCGCCGACAACGCGCCGGAAATCGATCAGCAGTTCTTCGAGGTCGACCCGACCTATCGGCAGAAGGCCGTCGCCGGCCTGCTGCTGCGCTTCAATCCCGAATCCAGCGTGGTGTTCTGCAATACCCGCAAGGAAGTGGATGAAGTGGCCGGGTCGCTGCAGGAGTTCGGTTTCTCCGCACTCGCGCTGCATGGCGACATGGAACAGCGCGACCGCGACGAGGTGCTGGTGCGTTTCGTCAACCGCAGCTGCAACGTGCTGGTGGCCAGCGATGTGGCCGCGCGTGGGCTGGACGTGGAAGACCTGTCGGCCGTGGTCAACTACGAGCTGCCCACCGACACCGAAACCTACCGCCACCGCATCGGCCGCACCGCCCGCGCCGGCAAGCGTGGGCTTGCGCTCAGCCTGGTGGCCTCACGCGAAACAGCGCGCGCACAGGCGCTGGAAGCCGAACAAGGCCAGCCGCTGAAGTGGTCGCGTGCACCGTTGGCGACCGCGCGCCCGGCGCAGCTGCCGCAGGCGGCGATGACCACCTTGCGGATCGACGGCGGCAAGACCGACAAGCTGCGTGCCGGCGACATCCTGGGCGCGCTCACCGGTGAAGCCGGACTGTCGGGCGCGGCCATCGGCAAGATCGCCATCTACCCCACGCGCTCCTACGTCGCCATCGCCCGCGCGCACGTCGCCAAGGCGCTGGCGCATCTGCACGCGGGCAAGATCAAGGGACGCCGGTTCCGGGTCAGCAAGCTCTAGGCAACAGTCACAGCCTGCGCGAGCGCATGCAGCTGGATGCGGCGTCGGCCGCGTCCAGCGGGTCTCACGCGATAGACGCGATCGATAGGCGGCCGGTGCAATGCCGGCCGCATGCGAGGCCTTGCTGGCGTTACGCCGATGCGTGCACTTGCTCGTAGCATTGACTGCCGCGATACACGATTGGCACGGCCAACACCCCGTAGCACGCAGCTCTGGGCAGGCACCGGAGCATGGCGGAGAGCTGCGATGCAGACGCATTCGCTGTGCACCCCGAGGGCCATTGCGCCTGCCTGCTGGCAAGCGCACTGCGAACACCCCCGCGCCTGCCTACCGGCAAGCGCGCCAGGCCAGACGGTCGAGCTCAGTAAGCCAAGGTCGCCAGCAGCGGCACATCGTTGGCCCATTTTTCGCGGCCCTGCAGTGCCTTCAGCTCGACCAGCACCGCCGCGCCGACAATCTCCAGTTCCAGCTGTGCGGCCAGCCCCAGCGCAGCACGCAGCGTGCCGCCGGTGGCCAGCACGTCGTCGACAATCAACACGCGCGCGCCGCGCGGCAGTGCGTCTTCGTGCATTTCGATGCGATCGGTACCGTATTCCAGGGCATATTCCTGGATCAGGGTGCGGCCCGGCAGCTTGCCCGGCTTGCGCACCGGCACGAACCCGGTGCGCAGTTCGCGCGCCAGGGCCGCCCCCAGGATGAAGCCGCGCGCCTCGATGCCCAGCACCGCGTCCAACGGTGTGGTGCGCCAGGGCTGCGCCATCTCATCCAGCGCGGAGGCGAAATCCGGGCCGTCGGACAACAGCGGGGTGATGTCCTTGAACACGATCCCCGGCTTGGGGAAGTCGCCAATGTCGCGAATCCGTTCCGACCAGTGATTGGGGCCGGAGGAGTTGGTGCCGGCGCAGCGGGTGCAGTCTGTCATGGTGGGATGGCGTCGTTGCCGGTGGGGACCGCCCTATTCTAGGCTGCGCAGGGCTTGACGCGGCATTTACGGCGTCCATGCATCTGAGCGCGTCAGGAACTGCACGACAGCATCGAACACCCGGCGCGATCGCGTGCCCACTCCGGCCGGCGGGCTGCGAACGCGGCATTGCCGGGTTGGTCGTCGTAGGGCCGGCGCATGACCTCCAGCACTTCCTGCACGCCCGATGGGTCGCCCTGCTCTGCTTTGTCGATCGCCTGCTGCGCCAGGTAATTGCGCAGCACGTAACGCGGGTTGGCCAAGCGCATCCGCTCGCGCCGTTGCTCCGGCGACAGGCTGTCCTGCTGCACCCGGGCCGCATAGCGCTGCAACCAGTCGTGCAGCTGCGACGCAGTCGCTAGCCGCTTGTCGTCGTCGTAGAACGCATCGCGCAGCAGCGGTGGGTCCGGCTGCTCAGGCGTGAGGTCGACCAACGCGCGGAAGGTCAGGGTCATGTCCATTTCCGCCTCGCGCATCAGCGCGCGCAGCGCATCGATCAGTTGCAGGTCCTCGTCGCGGCAGTCGGCCAGCCCCAACTTGGCAGCGGTGTCGTTGCGGTCGCACGCCAGATACGTGTCGCGAAAGCGGTCCAGCCCCTGTTGCAACGGCGCCTGGTCGGCGAACAGCGGCGCCAGCGCCTGCGCCAGACGGCCGAGGTTCCAGTACGCCACCTGCGGCTGGGTGCCGAAGCGATAGCGGCGGCCCTGCGCATCGGTGGTGTTCGGGGTCCAGTCCGGGTCGTAATCGTCGACCCAGCCATACGGGCCGTAATCGATGGTCAGGCCCAGGATCGACATGTTGTCGGTATTCATCACCCCGTGCACGAAGCCCACCCGCATCCAGTGCGCCACCATCACTGCAGTGCGTTCGCAGACCTGCGCGAACCACGCCGCGTAGATCGCCTCGCCCGCGCCTTCCAGTTCGGGGAAATCGCGCGCGATGGTGAACTCCACCCATTGCCGCAACAGGGCAACATCGCCGCGCACGCTCGGCAATTCGAAATTGCCGAAACGGATGAACGACGGCGCCACCCGGCACACAATCGCCCCCGGCTCACGCTGCGGCCGGCCGTCGTAGAACATGTCCCGCACCACTGCATCGCCGGTGGTCACCAGGCTCAGCGCACGCGTGGTCGGCACGCCCAGGTGGTGCATCGCTTCGCTGCACAGGAATTCGCGAATCGACGAACGCAACACGGCGCGGCCATCGGCGCCGCGCGAATACGGCGTTGGGCCGGCGCCCTTGAGCTGCAACTCGTAGCGCCCGCCATCCACACCGATCGCCTCGCCCAGCGAAATCGCCCGGCCATCGCCCAGTTGACCTGCCCAATGGCCGAACTGGTGGCCGCCGTAGTTGACCGCCCATGGCTGCATGCCCGGATACAGCGCATTCCCGCCAAAGACCTCGGCAAAGCGCGTACTAGCCATCTCGGCCGCATCGAATCCAAGCAGCTGCGCCATCTCCGGCGAATAGGCGATCACGCGCGGTGCGGCGACCGGGGTCGGCAACACCGACGACCAGGCCGCGCTGACCTCGCGACGGCGCGGCCCCTGTTCCGGGTCGCCGGGCAACTGTTGGCGCAGGCGATTATCAAAGTGCAGGTCTGTCATGCGCCAAGCCTAGGCCACCGATGGTGAACTTGGCAGGGGGGCCGCATCCGGGCGTGCGTACGCACCGTAGGTTCAATTCGCATATCGATACCAAACGAGCTACTCCTGCACATGCTGGCGACAACAGATCACCGCTAATACGCGTCCTAATCGCCACACGGCCGCCGATGCAATGCGCAATTGGCGGACATCGTTGCCGATGGACGTGCATGCGATCCAGCGCGCACCACTCGCTCCTACCCGACCGACTCACGCCCCTTCCTGACCGACATCTCCCATGCCTGTTCGCACCTTCCGCTGGATCCGTCCCGCCCTCCTGCTGCTCGGCTCGCTCACACTGACGGCCTGCAGCAGCGTGTTCTATAGCGGTATCAATGCGGTCTCCAGCCGCGATGGCGTCGTCGAACACCCCAACCAGGTGTTCGATCCGGAACACGGTCTGGCGCTGGATGTCTACCAGCCACGCGGCGCGGTCGATGCGCCAGTAGTGGTGTTCTTCTATGGCGGCACCTGGAAACGCGGCAAGCGCGCCAACTATCGCTGGATGGGTGAGGCGCTGGCCCGTCAAGGTGTGGTCGCGATGGTGGCCGACTACCGCAAGTACCCGCAGGTGGGACTACAAGGCTTCATGGCCGACGCCGCCAGCGCAACTGCCTGGAGCTACCGGCACGCGCAGGAGTATGGTGGCGACCCCAAGCGGCTGGCGGTGATGGGACACTCGGCAGGCGCCCACATCGCCGGGCTGCTGGCAACCGACCGCAACTGGCTGCAGGCGCAAGGCCTGCAGCCGCAGCAGCTGTGCGGCTTTGTCGGCCTGGCCGGCCCGTATGACTTTCTTCCGATGACCGACCCCGAACTGGTCGAGATCTTCGGCACCTCGCCAGCCGATCAAGCCAGGTCGCAACCGATTCTCTATGTCGACGGCAATGAGCCGCCGATGCTGTTGTTGCACGGCGACGCCGACCGCGTCGTCGAGCCACAAAACAGCGTTGCGCTGGCCGCAGCCATGCGCAGCAAGGGAGAAAACGTGCAGGTCAAGTTCTATCCCGGTGTCGGCCATATGCGTCTGGTACTCGCCTTCCGCAAGCCGCCGGCCGATTCGCCGCAACTCCGCGACACCCTGCAGTTCCTTCGGCAGTGCAAGGCGCCCTGAGGCTGGGCTGGCGGCCGTCATGCTTGACTGAGCAGCTGCCACCCCGACAAGCCACCACGCATCCAGCACCGACATGGCTGCCAGCGACACGCCGTTGCCAAGCCAGGGGTCAGTCGTTGTTGTTGCGCCCCATCAGCGCGTAGGGGCCGCCTTTCTTCAGTGCAGCCTGGTATGCGGGGCGCGCCTCGATCCGTTGCAGAAACGCGCGCAAGTGCGGGTAGTTCTCCAGCCCGCCACCACGTGCGGCCGCAGCCTGCACCGGAAAACTCATCTGAATATCGGCAGCGGTAAAACGTTCGCCGGCAAACCAGGCGGTGGCCTGCAGCGACTGCTCCATCCAGTCCAGATGCAACTTCACCTGCGGGCCAACAAAGCCGGACATCGCCTTGTCCACGATGCCACGCGCAATGGGTTTGGCGAAGAACGGCATCGGCGCGCTGCGGATGCGAGCGAAGATCAACGTCATCAGCAGCGGCGGCATCGCCGAGCCTTCGGCGTAGTGCATCCAGTAACGGAACTGCTGACGCTCCGGGGAGTCGATCGGCCGCGCAGGCGGCGACAGCGCGCATTCGGCGTCGTAGCGCTCGGTCAGATACTCGAGAATGGCGCCCGACTCGGCAATGGTCAGGCCGCCATCGACAATGACCGGCGACTTGCCCAGCGGGTGGATCGCGCGCAACTCTGCCGGGGCCAACATGGTCTTGGGATCGCGCTCATGGCGCACGATCTGATAGGGCAGCGCCAACTCTTCGAGCAGCCACAGCACGCGCTGGGAACGGGAGTTGTTGAGGTGGTGAACAGTGATCATGACAAGCGGCCGCACACGGAAAACGCCATCCTACCCACCTTGACGTCATTGCCGCGCGCAAGCACTGCCGCCCGCCGAGCAATCGTCGGTCTGTCGCTTGGTCGTTCTTGCGTATCGCCCCACACAACGCACGCGGTGAGCAATCGCCGCAGAGGCAGGCTGGCCACCTCACGTGGTTGGACGACTGGAAGCGGCAGGGAGACCGGGAAACTCGGCAGATCCAACACAGGAAAGGCATGACCTGGATGCAGACCAGCCGTGGGGTGGAGACACACACGACCACACCGGCGCAGAATCACTACCGGACAATAAAAGCGCCGACAATAAAAAACGCCAGTCGCTTGCGCGACCGGCGTTTTTGGCAACCCGAAGGTTGCAGACGGATTAGACCGCCTGCACCTGGTCAGCCTGCATGCCCTTCTGGCCCTGCACGGCGACGAAGGTGACCTTCTGGCCTTCCTGCAGCGACTTGAAGCCGGTGCCCTGGATGGCACGGAAGTGCACGAACAGGTCCGGGCCGCTTTCCGGGGTGATGAAGCCGAAGCCCTTGGCATCGTTGAACCACTTCACGGTACCGCTCTGACGATCTGACATTTACAAACTCCTGAACTATAGATGGATAAATCGCAGCGTCCGAAAAGCCGGAGCTGAGACTGAGTTGCAGGCGTTGGTAAAGCGGAACGATGAAGCGAGATCTGTAACGATCCGGCTGCACCAGGCCACGATTCACGGTGACCCTTGCAAACACAGTGCGTGCACAGTACTCGTGTTTTCGGCAAAAAGCGACACCTTGGGTCAAATCTTTTGCAGTCAGGCCAAATCCGACTGTCTGTCAGGCCCACCCCCATCCACAATCACCCGATGAATACGCCTCAAGTTCCCACACGTGCGCAGATCTGGGTCGATGCCGACGCCTGCCCTGCGGTGATCCGCGACATCCTGTTCCGCGCCGCCGCCCGCACCGGCATTGCCGTGACCCTGGTCGCCAATCACTATCTCAGTACGCCGTCCCTGCCCCATGTCCGCGCCTTGCAGGTGCCTGGCGGCCCGGACGCGGCAGACGACGCGATCGCCGAACGGGTGGCCGCAGGCGACCTGGTGGTGACCCAGGACATTCCGCTGGCCGCACGCGCGCTGGAAGCCGGTGCTACGGCGGTCGGCCTGCGCGGCGAAGCGTTCACCAGCAACACCATCAAGGAGCGCCTATCGGTCCGTGGCTTCATGGAGGAGTTGCGCGGTGCAGGCATCGCGACCGGCGGGCCGCCGGCACTGCACGCACGCGATCGCCAAGCCTTCGCTGCCCAGCTGGACCGCTGGCTGGCCGCGCAACCACGCACGCCGACCTAACGCGCCGCAGCTGGAACGGGCGCGTATCATGAGCGCCCTTTGCAATCGGCATCCTGATGGCTCTCACCGCCACCGTCCGTAGGGCGGAACTTCAGATCAGCGACATGGACCGCGGCTACTACGCCAACCATCCGCTGACCCTGGCCCAACATCCTTCCGAAACCGACGAGCGCCTGATGGTGCGGCTGCTCGCGTTCGCCTTGTTCGCCGACGACCGCCTGGAATTTGGCCGCGGCCTCAGCAACGACGACGAGCCCGACCTGTGGCGGCGCGACTACACCGGCGACCCGGATCTATGGATCGACCTCGGCCAGCCCGACGAGAGTCGCGTGCGCAAGGCCTGCAACCGTTCGCGCGAAGCGGTGGTGATCGGTTACGGCGGCCAGGCCACCGAAACCTGGTGGAAGAAGCATGCCAATGCCATGGGCCGGCACCGCAACCTGCGCGTGATCGAACTCGAATCGCAGGCCACCGAGGCCCTGGGGGCTCTGATCCAGCGCGGCATGCGCTTTGACGTGATCATCCAGGACGGCGAAGTGCAGATGCTGGCCGACCACGGCAGCGTCACCCTGACCCCGATGGTGCGGCACGCGCCAGCCGAATGAACATGCGTTGCGACGTGCTGGTCATCGGTGCCGGGGCTCCCGGGCTGATGAGCGCCTTCACCGCCGGCCGACGCGGCCGTCAGGTGCTGGTGCTGGACCACGCCAACAAGGTCGGCAAGAAAATCCTGATGTCCGGCGGTGGGCGCTGCAATTTCACCAATACCGGCACCACGCCGGGCAATTTCATTTCCGCCAATCGCCATTTCTGCAAGTCCGCGCTGGCGCGCTACAGCCCGGGCGATTTCGTGGAGCTGGTCGAGCGCCATGGCATCGCCTATCACGAGAAAGAGCTGGGCCAGTTGTTCTGCGACATCTCGTCCAAGCAGATCGTGCGGCTGCTGCTGGACGAGTGCGAGGCAGCCGGGGTGCAGATCCACACCCAATGCGAGGTGCGCTCGGTCCGCCGCGACAGCGACGGCTTCACGCTCGACACCAGCCTGGGACGCGTGCAGGCGCAATCGCTGATCGTCGCCACCGGCGGGCTGTCGATTCCCAGCATGGGCGCCAGCGGCTTCGGCTACACCCTGGCCAAGCAATTCGGCCATGCGCTGCTGCCGACGCGCGCCGGACTGGTGCCACTCACCCTGAGCGGCAAGCATCAGGAACGTCTGCAGGAGTTGTCCGGCGTCGCCCTGCCGGTGGAGGCGCACTGCAACGGGACCAGCTTCCGCAACTTCATGCTGCTCACCCACCGCGGCGTCAGCGGGCCGGCGATCCTGCAGATCTCGTCCTATTGGCAACCTGGCGACGACTTGCGGCTCGACCTGCTGCCGGGACACGACGCGGGCGCATGGCTGCGCGAGCAGAAGCAGCAACGCGGGGCCACCGAGCTGCGCAATGTGCTGGGCGATGTGATGCCGCGACGCTTTGCGCAGCGCCTGTGCGAGGTGTGGTTGCCGGACAAACCTGTGCGTCAGCTGGATCCGCCGCAGCTGCAGAGCGCGGCCGAGCTGCTTTCCGCCTTCCCGCTGATCGCCAGCGGCACCGAGGGCTACCGCACGGCTGAAGTCACGTTGGGTGGTATCGACACGGATCAACTCTCCAGTGCGACCATGGAGTCGAAGCTGGTGGCCGGCCTGTACTTCGTCGGCGAAGTGCTGGACGTCACCGGCTGGCTGGGTGGCTACAACTTTCAATGGGCCTGGGCGTCGGGACATGCCGCCGGCAGCGTGGCCTGATGCCTCTTCGTCGCGTGGAAGCGTGGCCCAAGTCTCACACCGGATGCGGTCTTGTCCACAGACATGGACGCAGTCGATGACCTTCGTGTATTAAAGCCCGTCGCCAGGGAGTTGCGCATGCAAAGAGGTAAAGATCTCACCCTCCGCCTGATGATCGTCGACGACAGTGTCGAGCGTGCGGAGGCGATCGTGACAGCGCTGCGCAACGGCGGCATCGCGGTGCGGCCTTCGCGCCCGCAATCTCCGGAAGAGCTCGCCAGCATGCTTGCCGGGCAGATCGATCTGGCCCTGCATGGACAGGCGCTGCAGATTCCGATGATCACCCTGCAGCAGCAGATCGCCGGCAGCGGCAAGGACATTCCGATCATCCTGCTGGCCGAGCGCATCGAAGAAAACGCATTGGTCGAGGCCGCTGCGCACGGCATCCGCGCAATCGTGCTGCGCCACCGCCCCGAACACCTGCTCTCCCTGGTGCGTTCGGAATGGGCCGACCTGCAGGCGCGTCGCGGCCTGCGTCGCATCGAAGCGCAGATGCGCGAAACCGAGCGCCGCTGCGATGCCCTGATCGCCTCCTCGCGCGATCCCATCGCCTATGTGCACGAAGGCATGCATATCCGCGCCAACGAGGCGTATCTGGAAATGTTCGGCTTCGAGTCGTTCGACGATGTCGAAGGCGTGTCGCTGCTGGACATGATCGCCGCGCAGTACGTCGACGACTTCAAGCAATTGCTCAAGGCCATGGCCAAGGGCGAGCCGCCGCCGGCGCAATACAAGGTCGACGCGCGCCGACTGGAAGGCGACACCTTCCCGGCGACGATGGAATTTGCCACCGCCACTTACGAAGGCGAGCCGTGCATCCAGGTGCTGAGGTTTCCCCACATTTCTTCCTGCGAGATCAAGTACTTGCTGGATCAGGATGTGGAAGAAGGTGCGCGCATGGTGCACGCTTCAAGGTGACTAAGCCAGAGAAGAGTGCCGACCATGCGCGCCAGCGAAGTATTGCAGAAGTGCCTGTCTCACTCACTCTCTGGCATGCATGCATTACGTCGACGCGCCTTGCTTGGCGCGGTTGAGGCGCTGTTGCACGGAGGCCGGCTGACCTTGATCGACATTGCACGCGCATGGCCAGGCGCGAGGCGGGTACGTGCGCCCCTCAAGGCATGCGACCGCCTGCTGCGCAATCGCACGTTGCAGGGCGAACGATCCGTGATCGAGCGGGACATGGCGCATTGGCTGCTGCGCGGCGCGCAGCCGGTGATCGTCATCGACTGGAGCGATCTAAAGCCGGACAAGTCATGGTGTCTGCTGCGCGCAGCCGTGCCGATCGGTGGGCGCACGCTCACGTTGCTGGACATGGTGGTTGCTGGGAAACAGCAAGGCTCGCCTGGTGCGGAGAAGCGTTTTCTGCAACACCTCAAGGAACTGATTCCAGACGATGTGCGTCCAATCCTGGTCACGGATGCCGGATTCCGCACGCCGTGGTTTCGCGCGGTCTCGGCGATGGGCTGGGATTGGGTCGGGCGTCTGCGCGGACGCACGCAGGTCAAGCCGCAAGACGTGCCCGATGATGCAGCGCAATGGATCGATAGCCGACGCTTGCATGGGCTGGCGTCCAACCGTGCACACGCATTGCCACCGATGCAGGCCAATCGCAGCGATCCACTCGATTGCCGTCTGGTGCTCTATGCCAAGACACCGCAGGGACGTCAGCAACGCAATCGACGCTCACCTGCCAAGGTCTCGCGCGCATCATCAAGTTTGAAAGCAGCAGCGCGTGAGCGCGAGCCGTGGCTGATCGTCGCCTCCCCACAACTGCAAGCGCCCAGCGCAAAGCAGTTGGTCAACCTGTACGCACGAAGGATGCAGATCGAGCTGGCATTTCGGGATCTGAAGTCGCATCGCTACGGTCAGGCGATGGAAGACAGCCTGACCCGTCGCGGTGAGCGCTTGCAGATCCTGTTGTTGCTCAATACGCTGGCCACCTTCGCCAGCTGGCTGGCAGGACTGGGCTGCGAAGCCACCGGCATCGCGCACTGGCTGTCGCCCCGCAACAGTCAGCGCAAGCTCTACTCGACACTGCGTGTCGGCCGCGAGGCGTTGATCCGACGTTGGCCCATGGAACCTGTCTCACGCTGGCTAGAACGCTTGCGCTCACTGCCCGACGCAGTGCGCGAGCAGATGACCCTGGTACCTTAAAAACGTGGGGATACCTAAGATCCAGGTGGTGTTCCGCCGCCGCGAGGAATTCGACCCGGAACTGGCGCGCGAGGTCGAAGACCTGCGCCAGCGCGATCAGGTCACCGGCCTGCTCAACCGGCCCACCTTCATGGTGGCGCTGGAACAGGCGGTGGCGCGCGCCGGCCGCAGCGAAGGCCAGTCCGGCTTTCTGCTGATCGAGCCGGATCACTACGCGCGCATCCTTCCCGAGATCGGCCTGGACTCGGCCGACGCCTTGATCGCGGCCATGGCCGCGCACGTGGCCGGTATCGTCGATGAAAGCGTGGTGGCTGCACGCTTCGGCGAGCACAGTTTTGCCTTGCTGCTGGACGGCAACTACGCACGCACCCACGCGCTGGCCGAAACGGTGCGCGATGCGTTTGCGCAGCATGTTTTCAGCGTCGGTTCGCGCTCGGCCACGGTCACGGTGAGCATCGGCGGCGTGCAGATCGGCGAAAAGATCGCCAGCATCGGCCAGGTACTCAATCGCGGGACCGAGGCGGTGCGCACCACCGCCGAACTCGGCGGCAACGCGGTGAGCATCTACGACCCGGCCGCCTCCGACAGGGCCGAGGAAGAACGCATCGAGCGCTGGGTCGAGCAGCTGCGCGAGGCGCTGGTTGGCGATGGCTTCCTGCTGCATTACCAGCCGGTGCTCAATCTGCAGGGCGAGCCGCTGGAGCTGTATCAGGCGTTCCTGCGCCTGGATCGCAATGGCGAGATGATGTCGCCCAATGCCTTCATGGCCATTGCCGAAGAGCACGACCTGATCACCGAAATCGACCGCTGGGTGGTGGCGCGCGCCATCCGTCAGCTCGGCGAGCGGCAACGTGCGGGGCACAAGACGCACCTGCTGGTGCGCATCGGGCCGAACTCGTTCTCCGACCCGCAGATGATCGACACCATCCGCGAACAGTTGGCGGTCTACGGCGTGCCCGGCGAGCGCTTGTGGTTGCAGACGCCGGAATCGAAGGTGTTTACGCACCTGCGCAATGCGCAGCAATTTCTGGCGGCGGTGTCGGCGATGGGCTGCAAGGTCGGGCTGGAGCAGTTCGGTTCGGGCCTGGACTCGTTCCAGCTGCTGGCGCATTTCCAGCCGGCCTTCCTCAAGCTGGACCGAGGCATCACCGGCGACGTCGCCTCGGCCCGCGAGAGCCAGGAAAAGATCCGCGAAATCACCTCGCGCGCGCAGCCGGCCGGCATTTTGACCGTGGCCGAATTCGTGGCCGATGCGCAGTCGATGAGCAGCTTCTTCAGTGCGGGAGTGGATTATGTGCAGGGCGATTTTGTCGCACCGACCGGCCCGCTGATGAACTACGAATTCGGCTGACCCAACCGAAAGCCGGCAACGCAGGACAACAAAAACCCGCAATGCGCGGGTTTTTTGTTGTCTTTCAAGCCGATACGCAGTCGACCGGTTTCCAACCAGGCGATGCAGCGGGCACTGTTGCGTTGAGCATGGGCGGCGCGCTCGTGTGGCCGTTGCACCAACGATCGATGCTGATCACGGCAGCGCCTTGCGCATCACACGGCGCCGCTGCGATCTCGGGGGCCGCTTACAGTGCCGCACCATTGGCCGCACGCAACGCCGTAATGCGCTCGGTCAGCGGCGGGTGGCTCAGGAACAGCCGACGCAAGCCGTCGCCCACCCCACCGGAGATGCCGAACGCCTGTACCTGCGAGGGCAAGGTGCTCTGGCCATGGTTGAGCGACAGCCGCTCCAGCGCGGCGATCATCTTGTTGCGTCCGGCCAGCTGCGCGCCACCGGCGTCGGCACGGAACTCGCGACGGCGCGAGAACCACATCGCGATCATGGTCGCGAACATGCCAAGCACCATCTCCAGCGCGAACACGATGATGTAGTACGCAAAGCCGCGGCCACCCTCGCGGTTGCCCGACAAGGTGCTGTCGATGATGCCGCCGACTACACGCGCCAACACGATCACGAAAGTGTTCAACACGCCCTGCAACAGCGCCATGGTGACCATGTCGCCATTGGCGACATGGGCGATTTCATGACCCAGCACTGCTTCGGCCTCGTCCTGGCTCATGTTCTGCAGCAGGCCGGTGGAGACCGCGACCAGGGCATTGTTGCGATTGGCGCCGGTTGCGAAGGCATTGATTTCCGGGCCCTCGTAGATCGCCACTTCCGGCATGCCGATGCCGGCGGCCTGCGCCTGGCGCCGCACCGTCTCCAGCAACCACCGCTCGGTCGGGGTGCGCGGCTCGGTGATCACCTGCGCACCGGTGCTGCGCTTGGCCATGAATTTGGACAGCAGCAGGGAAATGAACGCGCCGCCGAAACCGAAGATGGCGCCCATCACCAGCAAGCCGCTCATCTGCGCAGAGTTGACGCCCAGGACCGACATCACAATGCTGGCGAGGAACAACACCGCCAGGTTGGTCAGCAGGAACAGGAAAATGCGGTTGAACATGACGCGCTTGCTCCACTCATGCGGGGTGAACTGGTGCGGAGTTGCGGCCGTCGCGGCTTGAAATCAAGCAAGCACCTGACCGACGATTCAGCTGCCTATGCCATCGCCTCCCTACCGCGGACGCTTCGCGCCCTCCCCGACCGGCCCCCTGCACTTCGGCTCCCTGCTGGCGGCGTTCGGCAGCTGGTTGCTCGCCCGTCATGCCGGTGGGCAGTGGTGCGTGCGTATCGAGGACATCGACCCGCCACGCGCTGAAGCGGGCGCGTCCGAACGCCAGCTGCGCAGCCTGGCCGCGTTCGGGCTGGTCTCGGACCTGCCGGTGATCCGGCAATCGGACCGCGATGCGCACTACAGCGACGCCATCACCGCACTGCTGGAGACCGGGCTGGCGTTCGAATGCAGCTGCAGCCGCGCCGATCTGGCGCAGATGGGCGGCATCCACCACGCCTGCGTGGCGGCGCTGGGCGACCGGCGCGCGGTGCGCCTGCGGGTGCCGCCACAGGCGCCGGTCGGCTTCGACGATGCCTTACAAGGGCATGTGCTGCAGGACGTCTACACCGACGTTGGCGATGTGGTGCTGCGCCGTGCCGATGGCTATTGGGCGTACCAGTTGGCGGTGGTGGTGGACGATGCACTGCAAGGCATCACCGATGTCGTGCGCGGCGCCGACCTGCTCGACTCCACCCCGCGCCAACTCCTGCTGCAGCGCGCCCTGAACCTGCCGCAGCCGCGCTATCTGCATCTGCCGCTGATCCTGGATGCCGATGGCCGCAAGTTGTCCAAATCGCATGGTGCGCCCGCACTGGACGACGCCGACCCGTTGCCGGCGCTGCGTGCCGCCTGGCAGGCCCTGGGCCAGCTGGCGTCCGCCCTGCCGCGGCATGCGGGCATCGACACGCTGCTGCAGCATGCCGTGCAGCATTTTTCGCCCGACCTGCTGACGCGCACGGCCACCCAGGGCAGCGATGGGCGCGCATCGCAGCCCGGGCGTGACTAGAATTGCGACCCAGCACCGGCATCCGGGCGCGGCGCCTGCGCCGGCACCCTGATCACCCCGGCCTTACCCGCTTATTGGAGTCGTCATGACATCTCGCGTCGCATTGGTCACCGGCGGCACCGGCGGTATCGGTACCGCCATCTGCAAGCGTCTGGCCGACCAGGGCCACAAGGTGGCCAGCAACTTCCGCAACGACGAAAAGGCGCGCGACTGGCAGCAGCGCATGCAGGCGCAGGGCTACACATTTGCCTTGTTCCGTGGCGATGTGGCGTCGTCCGAGCATGCGCGCGCCCTGGTCGAGGAAGTGGAAGCATCGCTGGGGCCGATCGAGGTTCTGGTCAACAACGCCGGCATCACCCGCGATACCACCTTCCACCGCATGACCGCCGAGCAATGGCACGACGTGATCAACACCAACCTCAACTCGGTGTTCAACGTCACCCGCCCGGTGATCGAGGGCATGCGCAAGCGCGGTTGGGGCCGGGTGATCCAGATCAGTTCCATCAACGGGCTCAAGGGCCAGTACGGCCAGGCCAATTACGCAGCCGCCAAGGCCGGCATGCATGGCTTCACCATTTCGCTGGCGCGCGAGAACGCCGCGTTCGGGGTCACGGTCAACACGGTCTCGCCCGGTTACGTCGCCACCGACATGGTGATGGCAGTGCCGGAAGAGGTCCGCGCCAAGATCGTGGCCGACATCCCGACGGGCCGGCTGGGACGCCCGGAAGAGATCGCCTACGCCGTGGCGTTTCTGGTCGCGGAAGAGGCTGCCTGGATTACCGGGTCCAATCTGGACATCAACGGCGGGCACCACATGGGCTGGTAACGTTTGCTGCAACTTTGCGGTGCAGCATGGATTCGAGCCAAAAACCATGTTGCGCAACATTTTTAATGTGTCCGCTTCAGCAAATAAGGCCTTTTGGCTGTTGCAACCGCTGCTGCGCTGCGCCATCCTGCGCGCACTATCAGTGTGAGTGAACGTTCCATGGCCGGACTTCGCATCATCAAGAAGTATCCCAATCGCCGTCTCTACGACACCGAGATTTCCAGCTATATCACCATCGAAGATGTGCGCCAGTTGATCATCGACGGCGAGGAGTTCGAAGTCCGCGATGCCAAGAGTGGCGAAGATTTAAGTCGTGCCGTCTTGTTGCAGATCATTGCCGACCGGGAACAGGACGGCGAGCCGATGCTCTCCACCCAGTTGCTGAGCCAGATCATCCGTTTCTACGGAGATTCGCTGCAGGGCTTCATGGGTAACTACCTGGAGCGCAGCATGCAGGTGTTCCTGGACCAGCAGCAGCAGTTCCGCCAGCAGATGGGCAACCTGCTCGGGCAGACCCCGTGGGCGATGATGAACCAGCTGACAGAGCGCAACCTGGAGTTGTGGCAGGAGTTTCAGCGCAACTTCGGCGCCGGTTTCGGTCGTCCGGGTGGCCCTGGCACACCGCCGACCCCGCCTGGCGCCGGCAGCATGGGCAGCGGCCCGATGGGCACCGGCACGCACGGTGCGTCCAACAGCCACACCAGCACCACCGGCAAGGCCCGCAACCGCGGATGAAGCCACTGCT
Source organism: Xanthomonas sp. NCPPB 4467 (assembly GCF_041475665.2). Classification (NCBI taxonomy): domain Bacteria; kingdom Pseudomonadati; phylum Pseudomonadota; class Gammaproteobacteria; order Lysobacterales; family Lysobacteraceae; genus Xanthomonas; species Xanthomonas sp. NCPPB 4467. Next base: position 2,969,926 of record NZ_CM191260.1, read on the forward strand.
CGCGCCTTCCAGCCTGAGCGGCTGGAGGCGCGACTGGTCAGTGGCCAGCCTGCTGCGCGCAGGCCGAGCAGATCCGCTCTACGTGGTAGCCGCGCGCACGCAGGCGCTCCACCACACCGTCAGCCCCCAAAAGATGCAGGGCGCCTACCACGACCAAGGTGGTTCCGCTGCCCTTGCCCAGCTGTTTTTCCAGCCGCGGCACCCAACGCGCATTGCGTTCGACATTGATGTCCTGATACAGCGCCGGGTACTGGCGGCGCATGTCTTCGGCCATTTGCGTGGATAGCGTATGCACGTCGCCGTCGCGCCAGGCCGCATGCAGCCGACGCAGCTGATCGGTGGTCTCGGCTTCGTCCAGCGCCTCTTCCAGCAGCTGATGCTGCTCGGTGGGCGACATGCCATCCAGCAGGGCGATCTGTTCTTCGGCGCGCTCCAGGCCGTCGGTGGGCTTGCCCTTGGCCTGCGCCTGATCCATCAGGTAATGATCCAGACCCGCGTTCGCGTCCATGCCTTGCCGGCTCATCTCGGCCAGGCTGATCGATAGCGCGACGAACCAGGGTTTGAGCGACTGCAGGGCGTCGATCGACATGCCGTACTTGCGCGCGTAGGCACTGAGCGCCTGCCAGGTCTTTGCGTCCAGCACGTCCTGCAAGGTGCGGCCATCGGTGCGTCGTGCCACTTGCAGCATGCGGCTGGCCAGCTGCGGCGATTGCGCATCCGACGGCGGCAGCTCGAACAGCAGACGGTCGGCCTTGGCGAATGCCTGCATCACATCCGGCGACAATGGGTAATCGCTGGGCTTGAGCACGTGGAACGAGCCCAGCAGATAGAGCGTGCCGCCCTTGCCGTCGACTTTCCACAACAGCGGCACCGGCGGGCCGGCAGGTGCGTCGTTGGCACCGCGCGCCCAGGCCGGTGCGGCCGCCCCGCTCCATAGCGCCAGGCCGATCAGCGCGCCACTGCACCAGGCGGCAATGCGCGCACGCAGGCGCACCGTCATCGCATCAACGTTCACCGTATCCACCTCATCACGTCAGTGCGGCACCTTGTAGGTTTTCTCGCCGGCCGAGACCGCCAGATCGATCCGGTTTTCCGGCGGCGGCAACGGGCAGGTTGCGAAGGGAGTGAACGCGCACGGCGGGTTGTAGGCGCGATTGAAGTCCACCACCACATGACCGGACGCATCCGGCACGTCCACGTCCAGGAAGCGCCCGGCCGGATAGCTGCCGTGCCCACTGGTGCGGTCGGCGAATACGACGAAGGCCGGCCGCCCAGGTTCGCCGATCGTTTCCAGCCGATATGTCTTGCCATCGCGCTCGAAGACGATGGCGCCGGCGTTGGGCTGCTCGCTACTGATGCCGACGATGTCTACGATCGGGATGGTCTTGCCGACATCGTTGGGCACGTAGCGTGCGGTGATGCGCCAGGAAGGATCTGCCGGCCAGTATTCCAGCCCGGCGAATTTGCTGCGCGATGGCGCGTCGGCGTGCTTGACCCGCAGCGCGTCGCGGTCGCCGCGATGAATCAGGCTGAGCACGCCCTTGCCATCGTCGAAGTGGATGAACGTGGGCTGCGGATCGCGATCGGACTGGAAGCGGATCTTGCCGGTCAGCGGCTTGCCATCCACGCTGAGCGCAGCGCCACGTTCGGGCACGAACCACACCGCCCCACCCTCGCTGGACACCATGCCCATCTTCGGCGGCCCGACCGCAAGCCGGATGCCGCTATCGGCGCTACTGCCGATGTAATGCGCTTTCAGCGACAGCCAATGCAGCCCGACCAGGCTGGTCCAGCCATCGGGCGCACGCAGTTCGTTGATCCGGCTTTCGCGCCAGGCGGCGTTGTCGGCCAGGAATGTCTTGTCCAACGCCACCGGCGCGGCAGGCGGCGGCGCATCGCGCCCACATCCGACCAGCGCCGCTGCCACCAGCATGCCGAGCAGCCAGCCCTTCCCCGTGTGCACTGCCATCATCGCCCCCTGAGAAACCAACGATCGATATCGCTCAGCGTAAACCGAGCCCAGGTGGGTCGGCCATGGTTGCATTGACCCGAGCGCTCGGTGGCTTCCATATCGCGCAGCAGCGCGTTCATTTCAGGCACGGTGAGACGTCGATTTGCGCGCACCGCGCCGTGGCAGGCCATGGTCGACAGCAGTTCGTCGCGTGCGCTGGCGATGCGGCGGCTCTGACCGTGCTCGCGCAGGTCGCCCAGCACATCGCGCAGCAACGCCTCCGGCTCGGCATTGGCCAGCAAGGCGGGAATGCTGCGAACGTGCAGCGATTGCGGGCCGGCGCGGGTGATCTCGAAGCCCAGGGTCGCCAGCGTCTCGGCCTCGCGCTCGGCGGTATCTGCTTCGCGCTCGCCCACTGCCAAGGTCATCGGCACCAGCAACGGCTGCGCATGCAGACCGATGCTGTCGTGCGCGTTCTTCAGCCGCTCGTAGCCGATGCGTTCGTGCGCAGCGTGCATGTCCACCACGATCAGGCCTTCGGCGTTTTCGGCCAGGATGTAGATGCCGTGCAATTGCGCCACGGCGTAGCCCAGCGGCGGCACGCCGCTGTCTTCGGCCGTGGCTGGCAGGCCGGTCCCGGAGAACTGCAGCAGGCTGGCGGACTGCTGCGCGCTGCCAGATGGCGGCGCATACAACGCGCTATAGGCTGCACGCGCTTCGTCCACACGCAGACCCAACGGCGTCTGCGAGGGCGTCCAGTTGGCGTAGCTACCTGAGCCGCCACCATTGCCAGGTGCGCCGGCATACGGTGCGGCACCGCCGCCGACGGTGCTGCTCATTTCACCAGCAGGCGCGTAGCCGGCACCGTCGCTGCCGATGCTGTTGGGCGTGGCGCCGGCGCGCGTCTGCGCCAGCGCATCCTGCAGGGTGCGATAGACAAAGTCGTGAATCAGCCGCGCTTCGCGGAAGCGCACCTCGTGCTTGGCCGGGTGCACGTTAACGTCCACGCGCGCCGGGTCCAGCTCCAGAAACAGCACATATGCCGGTTGGCGGCCATGGAACAACACATCGCCATAGGCCATCTTGACCGCGTGCGCCACGCTGCGATCACGTACCGAGCGGCCGTTGACGTAGAGATACTGCTGGTCGGTGCTGGCCCGCGAGTAATGCGGTTGCGCGACCCAGCCATGCAGGCGCAGGCCGGCAGCGCTGTGATCGACCCGCAAGGCCTGGCGCGCGAAATCCTCGCCCAGGGTTTCGCCCAGCCGCGCATCCGAGTACAGATCCCCCGGCTTGTAGCGGCGCGACGGTTTGCCGTTGTGCGAGACGCGCAATTCCACATCCGGGCGCGCCAACGCCAACGAGCGCAGCCACTCTTCGATGTGCCCGAGTTCGGTGCGTTCGGCACGCAGAAACTTGCGCCGCGCCGGCACGTTGAAGAACAACTCGCGCACTTCCACCGTGGTGCCGGGCGCATGCGCGTGCGGCGTTACTTCGCCAAGCCGCCCGCCTTCGATCTGCAGGGCCGAGCCGTGTTCGGCATCGTGACGCCGCGACATCAGCGTAAAGCGGCTGACCGAGGCGATCGAAGGCAAGGCTTCGCCGCGGAAGCCGAGCGTGGCGACGGTTTCCAGATCGTCCAGCGAGGCGATCTTGCTGGTGGCATGCCGCGACACCGCCAACGGCAGTTCATCGGGCGGAATGCCGCCGCCGTTATCGCGGATGCGGATCAGGCGCACGCCGCCCTCTTCCAAATCGATATCCACGCGAGTGGCGCCGGCATCGAGGGCGTTTTCGACCAGCTCCTTGACCACCGATGCGGGCCGCTCGACGACTTCGCCGGCAGCGATCTGATTGATCAGGATCTCGGGTAACTGACGGATCGCCATCAGCGCGCGCTTTGGCGCTGGCAGCGCAAAACAGGGTGCATCGCGGGTGTGGCAGGCAAGACGAACGTCGGCACGGCAATCCGGCGGCGCGCAGGCGCCGTCGCTCAAGGAATCAGTGCGGAATGATAGCCGAGCGGGTCAGCGACTGCCGCCGGCCACGGTGCCGACGGCATCGGCTTCGGCCTGCGCGCGCGCGGCAAACAAGGTGCCCGGAGGCGGCTGACGGGTGAAGAAGGTATCGATGCCATCCAGCACGGCGGCGGCGATCTTGCGCTGGTAGGCCGGGTCGATCAGCCGGCGCTCTTCGTCCGGGTTGGAGATGAAGGCGGTTTCCACCAGCATGGCCGGCATGTCGGAGGTGCGCAGCACCGCGAAGTTGGCGCGTTCCAGCTGCGGCTTGTGATTGTTGCCGATGCGCTTGAGGCCACCCAACACGTGCCCGGCGGCATCTTCGGAGGCCTTCATGTGGCCGCTCTGTGCCAGGTCGAGCAGCACATTGGCCAGCGTGCTTTCGGTCTGTTGCAGACGCACGCCACCGACCAGATCGGCGGCGTTTTCCTTGTCGGCCAGCCAGCGCGCGCGTTGCGAGGAGGCGCCCTTGGTCGACAGCACATACACCGACGAGCCAGTTGCACTGCGATTTTCTGCAGCGTCGGCATGGATGGAAATGAAAATGTCGGCCTTGGCGGCACGCGCTTTTTGCGCACGCATCGGCAACGGAATGAACACGTCGCTATCGCGGGTCAGGTACGCCTTCATGCCGGGCGTGGCGTTGATCTGGCGCGCCAGTTCGCGGCCGACCGCCAGGGTCACGTCTTTTTCGCGCTTGCCGGTCGGGCCCATCGCGCCCGGATCCTGGCCGCCGTGGCCGGGGTCGATGGCGACGATCAGCGGCCGCATGCCGGGCGCCATCTTGATCCGCGAGGCCTCGCTGGGCAGCACCGGGCGCGGCGGGAGATCGTCGTCTGCACTGGCGCCGGGCGCAGTGCCAGAAACGACCGAGCCGCCGGCCGCCGCCATCGGCGTGCTGCCGCCATTCAAGATTGCGGCAGCGGATGCGCTGCCTGCGGACGTTGCACCGGTCGCAGGAGTGGCGGGATTCACGGCGACACGATTCGCCGGATTGCCGACCGGAGCCGTCTGCGTGGCGGCCGGCGTTCCCGGACGCGGCGTCGGCACACCGGTGGCAACGGTGGTTGGCACCGCTGCAGTCGTGACAGTGGGCATCGCCGAAGCAGGCACGACGACCGGCGCGGGCGGCTGCGGCGTAGGTGTTGGCGGTACAGACGAGGCACGCTGCGCGGACGCAGCCAGGGCCGCGGTTGCGCGTGCGGCTTCGGCCTGCGCGTTGACGGGACGCGGCGGCGGCAGTGCGGCAGGCGTGCCGGCCGCAACGGGTGTGGCAGCGGCAGGCGCCGGATCGCCCGGCCATTCGATCACCAGGGTGGAGGCACTGCCCAGCGTCTGCATCTGCGGCTTGAGCGCGGTGACCGGACTTGCCAGCTCGAACACCACCCGGAACGTGCCCGGTACAGGTTGCCCGGTGCGCACCGAAGTGACCAGGCCGCTCGCTGGCGGCAATTTCAAGCCACGCGCGGCTGCCGAATCCGGAAAATCCACGACCAAACGATTGGGATTGGCCAGCGACAGCGTCTTGAAACCGCCGCTACCGACCAACTGAATTTCTGCACGCGTGCCGGTGGCGCCGGTGCTGACACCAACACCCTTGATTTCGCCGGCCCACGCAGCAAAAACCGCCAGGCTGAGGCTGGCGGTCAGGGCGGAAGCGCAGAAATGTCGGATCCCCGGTGTCATGGCGCTGGATTCAATCATCCAACCGGGTGAATTGCAAGGTGATTTCCCTTAATAATCCGTAACCTGGCGTTCATTCTTCTTGTCCACTGACAAAAAGAGGCTGCAACTCGGCTTGTTGGGCCACCGCATGCAGCCAATCGCGCCCGGCTGGGCTGCGGCCCAGCAACCGTACGCTGCGCCCGTCGCCCTCCACGGCCAGTTCCACGTCCAGATCCACAGGCGGCAAGGCGCCTGCGCCGCGCTCCGGCCATTCGACCAGCCACAAACTGGCGCTACCTTCGTCCAGACCGAGGAAATCCAGCTCGCCGGCATTGCCGATGCGGTACAGGTCCAGATGCCAGGCTTCGTCGCCGCTGCTCAGCGGATAACGCTCGATCAGGGTGTAGGTGGGGCTGCGGATGGGGCCGGTGACACCAAGCGCCCGCAGCAGCGCGCGCGCCAGCGTGGATTTGCCGGCGCCCAGATCGCCATGCAACTGGACCATCGCCGTGGCGGGTCGCACCGCGGCCAGGGCGCGACCAAGTGTTTCGGTGGCTTCTGTGTCGATCAAATGTGCATCGAGCTGATTCATGCGCCGGCTCCGGCATTGGCGAAACGACGCAGCTGCGGCAGCAGGTCGGTGGGCAACAGGCCGCGCTCGCCATCGCGTGCGGCCGCATCGCCGGCGCAGCCATGCAGCAAGGCGCCAAGGCTGGCGGCATCGAAGGTCGACCAGCCCTGCCCCAGCAAGGCGGCGATCACCCCGGTCAGCAGGTCGCCCATGCCGCCGACGGCCATGCCGGGGTTGCCGGCGTCGATGATGCGCGGCACCGCACGTGGGGCAGCCACCACCGTGCCGGCCCCTTTGAGCACCACCACTGCATCGAAGCGCTGGGCCAACGCGGCAGCGGCGGTTAGCCGGTCGCGCTGCACCTGCGCGGTGGAGATCCCCAGCAGCCGCCCTGCTTCGCCGGGATGCGGGGTCAGTACGCGCGGGCCACGCGGTGGCGCGGCGGTGGCCGCCAGCAGATTCAGGCCATCGGCATCGATGACGACCGCGCTGTCCGACCCCAGCACGCCCTGCCACAACGCGCGCGCCCAGTCGTCCTGGCCCAGTCCCGGCCCAAGCGCAACGACATCGGCGGCATCGGCCAGTGCGGCGATGTCGTCGCCGGCCTGCACGGCGCGCACCATCGCTTCGGGGCAACGGGCCAGCAGCGCGGTGACATGCTCGGCGCGGGTGGCGACCTGCACCAGCCCGGCACCGCTGCGCAATGCGGCTTCTGCGGTCAGCAGGATCGCGCCTCCGCTGCCGAGATTGCCGCCTACGCACAGCACACGCCCCGATTCGCCCTTGTGCGTATTGCGACGACGCGGCCGCAAGTGCGCCGCCAGGGCATCGCTGTTCCAGCTGTGTGCAGCCGGGTGCAGCCCCTCGAATGCGGAGGCCGGCACGTCCAGCGACGCAATGCCGCGTTCGCCTGCATATTCCAGTGCGTCGCCGGTATACAGGCCGACATGCGGGACGATGAACTGCAAGGTGATATCGGCGCGCACCGCGGTCTCGAAAGCGACGCCGTGGTCGGCATCGATCCCGCTGGGCACATCCAGCGCCAGCACCGGGGTACCTGCCGCGTTGATGGCCTCGATCAAGGCGGCGGTCTGCGCATCGGGCGCGCGGTTCAGGCCGATACCGAACAGCGCATCGACGATGACATCGGCCTGCGCCAGCGGAGTTGGAAACAACTCGATCGCACCTCCAACCGCCAGGTAATCGGTGCAGGCGCGCTGGGCCAGCGCCGAGGCCGGGCCGTGCTCGGGCAGATGCACCACGCACACCTGGCGTCCGGCGCGCTGCGCCAGTCGCGCCAGCACGTAGCCATCGCCGCCGTTGTTGCCGGTGCCGCACACCACCACGATGCGGCGCGCCTGCGGCCAGCGTTCCAGCAACCATTGCCAGGCGGCCTGCCCGGCACGTTGCATCAAGGTATAGCCATCGCCACCCAGCAGCGTGGTGGCCTGCGCATCGAGCGTGCGCGCGGCAGCGGTGTCGTAAAGAGCGAGCGGTGCGTACATGCCGGGAATTCTATACTTGTCGCCATGTCTGCCGCCCTCGCCCACCCCGACCCCAACCATGCTGCCGCGCGCATCCATGCGCTTGCGCGCGAAGCGGGCTTTCAACGCTGCGGCATCACCGGTATCGAGCTGGGCGAAGACGAGGCGCATCTGCGCAGCTGGCTGGAAGAAGGCCTGTACGGAACGATGCACTGGATGGCCCAGCACGGCGACAAGCGCTCGCGTCCGCAGGAGCTGGTACCGGGCACCTTGCGGGTGTTGTCGGTGGGCATGGATTACGGCCGCAAGGACGACACCGAGGCCTGGACGACCTTGCACGATGGCACCCGCGCATACGTGGCGCGTTATGCATTGGGCCGCGATTACCACAAGCTGATGCGCAACCGGCTGCAGAAACTGGCCGAGCGCATCCAGGGCGAGATCGGCGCCCTCGGCTACCGCGTATTCGTCGATTCCGCACCGGTGCTGGAGCGCGCGCTGGCCCGCAACGCCGGGCTGGGCTGGATCGGCAAACACACCTGCCTGATCGACCGCAACGGCGGCTCGTGGTTCTTTCTGGGCGAGATCTACCTGGATCTGCCGCTGCCGGTCGACACGCCCGCCACTGCGCATTGCGGCAGCTGCACGCGCTGCATCGACATCTGCCCGACCCAGGCCATCATTGCGCCGTATCGGCTGGATGCGCGCCGCTGCATCGCCTATCTCACCATCGAGCACGATGGTGCGATTCCCGAAGAAATGCGCAAGCCGATCGGCAACCGCATCTTCGGCTGCGACGACTGCCAGCTGGTCTGCCCCTGGAACAAGTTCGCCCAGCGCACCGATGAGGCCGACTTCCGCGCACGCAACGCGTTGGATGTGGCAACGCTGCCGCAGCTGTTCGCCTGGGACGAACCCGAGTTCCTGCAACGCACCGAAGGCAGCCCGATCCGCCGCAGCGGCCATCAGCGTTGGTTGCGCAATATCGCCGTCGGCCTGGGCAATGCGCCCGGCACGCCGGAGGTGCTGGCGGCGTTGGAAGCCCGTCGCCACGACGCGTCGGAGCTGGTCCGCGAACACGTGGGCTGGGCACTGGCGCAGCACGGCATCTGAGTTTCCAGCCGCTGCGCTCACGCATGCGCATCGCCACTGCGGGATAATGCAGCGATGGCAGACCGCAACCAACAGATCCTCACTCCCAGCCAGCTCAACACATTGGCGCGCGACCTGCTGGAAGGCAGCTTCCCGCTAGTGTGGGTGGAAGCCGAACTGAGCAGCGTCACCCGCCCGTCTTCCGGCCATCTGTATTTCACGCTCAAGGATGCACGCGCGCAGATCCGCTGCGCGATGTTCAAGCCCAAGAGCACCTGGCTGAAGTTTCAGCCACGCGAAGGCCTGCGCGTGCTCGCACGCGGCCGCTTGACCCTGTACGAAGCGCGCGGCGACTACCAGCTGGTGCTCGACCACATGGAAGAAGCCGGCGAAGGCGCGCTGCGGCGGGCTTTCGATGAACTGCGCGCGCGGCTTGCGGCAGAAGGCCTGTTCGATGCCGAGCGCAAGCAGCCGTTGCCTGCGCACGTGCGGCGACTGGCGGTGATCACCTCGCCCAGCGGTGCGGCGGTGCGCGACGTACTCAGCGTGCTGGCACGGCGCTTCCCGCTACTGGAAGTGGACCTGTTGCCGTCGCTGGTGCAAGGCGACAGTGCTGCGGCGCAAGTCACCTCGCTGCTGCAGCGCGCCGATGCGTCCGGGCGCTATGACGTCATCCTGATCACCCGGGGCGGCGGCTCGCTGGAAGATCTGTGGGCGTTCAACGACGAGCGCCTGGCACGCGCGATTGCCGCTGCGCAGACACCGGTGGTGTCGGCGGTGGGCCACGAGACCGACTTCAGCCTGAGCGATTTTGTCGCCGACGTGCGTGCCCCCACCCCGTCGGTGGCGGCCGAATTGCTGGTGCCCGATCAACGCGAACTGGTGGCACGGGTGCGGCGCGCGCGCGCGCGCATCGCCCAGCTGCAACAGCACGCGCTGGGAAATGCGATGCAGCGCGCCGACCGGCTGGCACTGCGCTTGCGGGCGCACAGCCCGCAGGCACGATTGCAGCTGCTGCAGCGCCGCCAGGAAGAAGCCGGCCGGCAGTTGCGTGCGCGCATGACCCAGCTGCTGGAACGTCTGCAGGCACGCGTGCAACGCGGGCAGACCCGCCTTGCGGCGCACAACCCGCAACGCAATCTGGTCAATTTGCAGCAGCGGCTGCGTGCATTGCACCCGCAGGCGGCCATGCAACGGCGGCTGCAGCACGATCAATTACGTTTGCGCGGCCTGGTGCGCTCGCTGGAAGCGGTCAGCCCGCTCGCCACCGTGGCGCGCGGTTACGCCATCGTCACCCGGCCCGCCGACGGCAGCGTGGTGCGCAGCGCCGCCGACGTGGCGCCAGGCGAGCGCCTGCGTGCGCAACTGGCCGATGGCAGCCTCGCGGTGCGGGTCGAGCCAAGCGACGACTGACGGCGACAACACAGGTGCGGGTGCTTGCGCCGGATAACCGACGGCGCATTGTCAGACCGCAGGCGGTGTCGTCGCGAGAATGACGTGCAGCGGCTGCTCGTCGTAGCGCGGATGCGGGTACTTGTGCCACATGACCGACAGCGCGTTGGCGACCACATCCTGCGTGGTCGCGGCAATGATGAGCAGCGGAGGCTCGCAGCAATGCCCGCGTGTGCGCCGCCACTGCGTTGGGTACTTTGCCCGCGCGGCCACAACCGCCTGGCGACATCGCAAACCGCCATGAGGCGTTGCACTCATGGCAAAGGCATGAACACGCGCTAGCCGTGGGCAGGTATCTGCGCCGCATGCTGCCAGCCCTGCATCAGCAATCCGGCCAGCACCACCGGATCGTGATCGAAGTGATGCCCGCCGGGCCGCATCACGACCTCTACCCCGCGCGTGCGCAGCTCCGGGCACAGGGTGTCTTTTTCCTCGCTGCCGTAGATGCACTGCAGACGATGCGCATCCAGCGACTGGATCGCAGGTTCGACATCGCGCTCGGCATCGTTATGCCAACCCAGCCAACCACCGACGCGTACCTTGAAGTCTGCCTGATGGGCAAGCCCGAGCAGGCTGACGAACTGCACCGAGGCACGCTGCTGCGGCGAGACTTCCGGGTAGGCGAACGGCAGCACATCGGCGCCGAACGAGTAACCGACCAGCGCCACGTGATGGATATGCCAACGTTGCCGATAGGCGGCGATCACCCGGTCAAGATCGGCGCCCACCTGTTGCGGCGTGCGGCTGGCCCAGAAGTAGCGCAGGCTGTTCCAGCCCACCACCGACACGCCCTGCTGCTGCAATTGCGCGGCAATGCCCTTGTCCAGCTCGCGCCAGCCGCCATCGCCGGACAGCATCACCACCAGCTTGTCGCTGCCGGGTGCGTGCATTTCGACCAGCGGCAGATCGCCCAGACCCTGCGCCTGCGCTGCCTGGAAGTGGCCGCGCGTGGCTGCGGCAATCTGCATCGGGCTGGCATCGTCGACCAAATCATCGAGGAAGCCCTGATTGGCATCGGGTACATCGCGCGAACAGGCCAGGCCCGCCTCCTTGGTGCCGGCATCGGCCACCACTGCGCCGCCGAGCACGTCGGGTGCGGCAGACGCCAAGGCCTGACGCGCCAGCACCGCGCCATCGCCCTGCCCCACCAGCACCGGCGGCAGAAACGCGTCCACGTGTTCGGCGCGCAGCAATTTCTTGCCGAGCCGCTCGGCGTCGTCGGCCAGCGAGCTGCACGCGGCGTGATGCGACCGCACACGTTCGCGGTAGCTGGCGGTATCGATCACCGCCACCAGGGCGCCGTCGTTGCTCAGCATGTCGGCCAGTTGCTGCGCCTGCTGCGGATGGCCGCTATCGGGCAATAGCACCACCATCGCCTTGGGCGTGCCTTCCGGGCGGACCACTTCCACCGAGCGGTAATGCCCGGCGGTGTTGCCGTCCTGCATATGCCGCGCCACGGCAAAGCCACTGCCGCCGATCAGCAGGATCGCAACGACCCAACGAAACAGTTTGATCCCCATGCCCATCGCAGCAGTCCTTCAGAAGCGCTGGCGCTTCGACCTCGTTCTGCGCCAACGGTTCCGGCTTGCTGCGGGCGGGTGTTCGCTGCGGTTAAGCCATGGGACCCAGGGACACTGCAGATGGCGGCTGGTTAGCTCCGGGCCCTGAAAAGCGGCAAAGGGCGCAGGCGTTATCGGCCATGTTGCCTTGGAGCGGCAGTATTGTCGGATTGACCTACCTTGATCCCGACGTCCTCCGCGCTGGCGTGCGTGCGCTGTTGCCGCTGCGTCTGTTCTGGGCCGGGTTGCCTGGCCGGCCAGTGTGTCGTCCACACGGCAAGGTGCTGCTGCAGCGCCGCTGGATGGCAGCGAAGGCACCTACACTGAGCGAGGCGAGAATCTGCAGCGTGCCCTAACTGGAGCACCAGCACTCACGCTCGGCGCCCCCCCCTACTCGCAACCGCGCGCCTAAATTCCGCGTGCCAGCCGGAAGCCGATGCGCGCACTGGTGGTATCGGAGTCCTGCGATTGCCGCCAGGCCGCACGCGTCTGCTGCGGCGAATTGGCCCAGCTGCCGCCACGGATCATGCGCTGTCGGCAGCCCGGGTTGAACCACGCCGCGCCGTCGGCCGGTGCACGCCGATAGCTGGCGTGCCAGCAATCGGCGACCCATTCGCTCAGGTTGCCGCCCATGTCGTGCAGGCCCCAGGCATTGGCGCGGAAGCTGCCCACCGGTGCCGGCCCCCAGAACCCGTCGCCGTAGCCGACGAAGCCGTTATTCCAGTGCCGGCCGCTGCGCGAGACGTCGTTGCCGCCGGTGACATTGCCCGCATCGGGCGGTGGCGAGCCGGCATTGCCCCAGGGATAGCGCCCGGTGGTGCCGGCGCGCACCGCGTACTCGAACTCGGCCTCGCTGGGCACGTGGTAATGGCGACCGGTCTGTTCCGACAGCCACGACGCATACGCTTCGGCATCGCGGACGCTGACGTGCATCACCGGGCTGTTGGGCGCGGCCTGCGCGCCGTTGTAGTCGGATTGCCAGTCCACGCCGCTGCGGCGGATGAAGTTGCCGCTGCGCTCGTCGTACACCACCGAGTGTCCGCGCCGGGTAGCGCGCGGACGCGCGCCGGTGGCTTCGACGAACTGGCGGAACTCGGCGACCGTCACTTCGGTGATCGACAGCGCGAAGCCGCGCGCAAAGCGCACGTAGTGCGCCGGGCGCTCGTTGTCGGATGCCCCCGGTTCGGCGTCGCCTGCACCCATCTGAAAGGCGCCATGCGGCACCACGATCATCTGCGGCCCACGGCCACCGACCTTGAGCCCATCGGTGAACACCTGCCCGGGGCGGAAGCTGCCGTAGTGGGTGGCCAATTCCAGGCGACGCCGCAGGTCGCCGGCCATCGGGTCGCCCGGGTCGGCGATGCGCAGCACTTCCGCCAGTTTCTCGCCGGCCGCCTTGAGCCCGCGCGGCGAGGTCAGATCGTGCAGACCGGCGTCGTGCAAGGCGGCGATCTGCCCGCGTCGCGTGCGCTCGATACGCGCGCGCGCATCGGCAATGGTCGGCGCGCGCTCGCGCACCTGCCCGGCCATCTGCAACCAGTACCGCGCGCCGATGAAATCGGCAGCGTCGGCGGCGTGTTCGGCGCGCTCCAGCAGGCCGCTTTCCACTGCGGCCAGGCCCTGGCGCGTGCGTGGGTTGTCGGGGTCCAGTTGCGCGGCATCGCGAAAGTTCGCCAGCGCGCCATTGCCGTCTTCACCCAGACGGCCACCGCGCAGATCTTCTTCGCCGGCGCGGTTGAAACCGAGCACGCGTTGCGCGGTTTCCACATCGCTTTGCAGGGCGCGTACCTTGGGGTCGTTGGGTGCGAGCGCCAAGGCCACGATGGCGAGCTCGCGCGCCTGTTCGAGCGCATCGTCCTGTCGATCGGTCTGCGCAACCAGCGCCTGCCCGCGTTCGATCAAGCGTGCACGTGCCTGTTCCAGGCCACGCTGGCTGGCCGCATCCTTGCCACCGGCGCGTTGTTCGATCGCAAGATACAGCGGGATCGCATCGTCCGCATCGCGATACAGGCGATCGTCCTGCAAGGCTTGGTCGGCGCGCTTGCGTGCCTGCGCCAAGGGCTCGTCGCCCAGCTCCACCGCCGGCGGTTGCCACTGCGCGATCGTCTCGGCGGATTCTTCGCCACCGATGGACACATTCGGTTTGTTCGGCTGCGCGGACGCTGCCGGCTGCCGCGCAGCGGCCGGCGCCGGTGTCGGCGCGGGGGCACGCGAACAGGCGCACATGCTGAGCGCGACCAGTGCCCACGCTGCCATCCGGTTACCGCACTTGCCCACCACCTGCTCCTTCCAGTGCTCTGCCGCACGACAGGCGATCGCGACGTTAGGCTATTCTGCGCGTTCTGCGCAAACCCTTGCTGTCGACGGAAATCACGTGCCCCATTGGATCACCCACCCCTCCGAGCTGACCGAACGCCTGCAGGCGGCGCGTCCCTCGCGCATCGGCCTGGATACCGAATTCATTCGCGAACGCACCTACTGGCCGCAACTGGCACTGGTGCAGATGGCCATCGGCGAGGAGATCCTGTTGATCGACCCGCTGATCCCGGGCATGAACGAGGCGCTCAAGGAGTGGTTGACCGCCACCGACATCGTCAAGGTGATGCATAGCGCCAGCGAAGACCTGGTCACCTTCAAGTGCGCATGCGGCGTGTTGCCGCGCCCGCTGTTCGACACCCAGATCGCTGCTGCGCTGGCCGGTGTGGGCGGCGGCATGGGTTACCAGAAGCTGGTGCAGGAAGTGACCGGCACCTTGCTGACCAAGGGCGAGACGCGCTCGGACTGGATGCGTCGCCCGCTGTCGGCATCGCAACTGGAATACGCCGCCGACGATGTGCGTTACCTGTTCGCGATTCACGACGAGCTGACCCGTCGCCTCACCGAACAGGATCGCCTGAGCTGGCTGGCCGAAGACGCCGAGCGCCTGCTTGCCACGGTCGAGCACGATGACGGCGAGCGCTGGCCGCATGTGAGCCTGCGCACTGCGCAGTTTCTGGAGCCGGCCGCGCAACGTCGGTTGCTGCGGCTGCTGCGCTGGCGCGATCTGCAGGCGCGTCAGAGCGACCGCCCGCGCAGCTGGATTCTGGATAACGAACTGGCCAGCCAGCTGGCGCGCTTTCCGCCCGCGGATCTGGATGCCTTGCTGCGCCAGTTCGACAAATTCCCCAAGGCCCCACGCAAGCTCGCCAACGCGGTATGGGATGCGCTCAACACGCCATTGCCGGACGAAGACACCGCACCGCTGGCGCAGGCCGCCACCGACGGCAACAAGGCCGTGCTCAAGCGGCTGCAGGATGCGGTGGCCCAGCGCAGCCGCGAGCTCGGCTTGCCGGACGGCCTGCTCGCGTCGCGTCGGCATCTGGAAACCCTGATCGAGCAGCACGGCTGGCCTGCCGCACTGGGGCAGTGGCGTCGCGAAATGCTGGAAGCGCAGCTGATGCCGTTGCTGGCCGACCATACGGCGCAGTGAACCCGGCGTTACGCAGACGACAGCCCGCAGCGATGCGGGCTTTCTTTTTGCCAGATGCGGTCTGCTCGAAGCGATGCGCCCGGTCAATCCGGCGCTGCCCAACGCGCCAGAGTGTGTTGGAAACAGTCCATCCCTGCCCACGGGTCCGTGCGCTGGTAGCAGCCACAGACATCACTCTTGCGCGCAGTGCGAGGTTGCTCGCTCCTAGCGTCGTGGTCCGGTACTGCGGCGCATCGTCTTCATCGGCAGAATGATGCGGGCATGCTCGCGTGAGCCGGTGCTGCGCTGGTCATCGCGCATCTCCTGCTCCTGCTCCTGCTATCGTCATGGTCGGATTTGCTAGCCTGCGTGTAAGCTGGGCAGCGCCCGCAACGACAATGCGAAAGCGGCCGAGCAGCGCTTGTGAAAAGGCTGTTCACGCCATGTGCAAGCACCTGCACATGCAGCGGTCTCCCCCGGGCCGCATGCCATAATGGCGCGCGCCCCTAGGGCGGCGTCTCCACTCTTTATTCCGAGGCCATACCTCTGTGAGCAATACCTCTTCGAAACTGGATTCCATCGCGCAAGCCAAAGCCAAGCTGCTGGACGAGCTGCAGAAGCTGGAAGAACAGGAGAAAGCCGAGCGCGCGAGCGAGGCATCCTCTGCGCATGCCACCATCGTCTCGCTGCTCGAGCAGTTTGCCGGTCACTTCAACACCAAGCAGCGCAACGATATCGCCGCCTATCTGGGCACTACGTCTGCGCGCAAGGAAGTGGCCAAGAGCGGCCGCAGCGAAGTGAAGCCGAAGTACGAACTGCCGCACACCGGCGATACCTGGTCCGGCCGCGGCCGGACCCCCAAGGCCTTTGCGGCCTGGGAAGGCTCGGTGTCGTACAAGGAGTGGAAGGCCAAGAATCCGGACCTCAAGTTCCCGCTGGTGCGCGAGTAATTCTTGCTGGACTGCGCCGGTTAGCGTGGTCCGCTACCGGTCGCCTTGGCGAACGGTGCGGCATGTGGTTAGAATCGAAGCACGTGGGGCGGTAGCTCAGCTGGGAGAGCGTCGCGTTCGCATCGCGAAGGTCGAGGGTTCGATCCCCTTCCGCTCCACCAGATAGCGTCCCGAACGGGACACATGAAGGCCGCAAGCCCTGATGCACCAAGGGTTTCGCGGCCTTTATCGTTTGCGAGGAACCCCGAGCGGTTCCGTTGCAGCCCGTGAGACGGTGGGGGCATATTTTGGGGCACCTGCCCCCACAGCCCGATCCAGATGCCCCCACTGTCCGATATCGCCATCCGCCGCGCGAAACCAGCGGCCAAGACGCAGAAGCTGTTCGACGGAGGCGGCCTGTATCTGGAGATCTCGCCGGCGGGTGGCCGATGGTGGCGGCTGAAGTATCGGTTCGGCGGCAAGGAGAAGCGCCTGGCGCTCGGCGTGTACCCAGAGGTGCCGCTGGCACTGGCACGTTCGCGGCGGGAAGACGCGCGCCGCCTGCTCGCTCAAGGCATCGATCCAAGCCAGCAGCGCAAGGCAGACGCCAGCGCGCAGCAGGGCCTGGCCGCCAACACGTTCGAGGCCCTCGCCCGAGAGTGGCTGAAGGGACGGATCTGGGCGGCCAGCTACCAAGTCAAGGTAGAGGCGTGGTTCGAGAACGACATCTTCCCGTGGATCGGGTCACAGCCGGCCGGCGCGCTGACGGCGCCAGACTTCCTGGCACTGGCGCGGCGCATGGAAAACCGCGGCGCGATCGAGTCCGGTCATCGGGTGATCCAGAACTGCAGCCAGGTCATGCGATATGCGATCGCCACCGGGCGCGCAGACCGCAACCCCGTCGCCGATCTGCGCGGCGCGCTCAGGCCCAAACCCCAGCGTCACTACGCGGCAGTGACGGACCCTGCCAGCCTCGGTAAGCTGCTGGCGGCCATCGACGGCTACACAGGCAGCCACATCACGCGCTGCGCACTGCTGCTGGCGCCGCTGGTGTTCGTCCGTCCTGGGGAACTGCGCCAAGCCGAGTGGGCGGAAATCGACCAGCAGGCCGCGCAATGGCTCATCCCGGCCGACAAGATGAAGATGCGTCAGCAGCACATGGTGCCGCTCTCCCGGCAGGCCCTGGCGATCCTTGAGGATCTGCGGCCGCTCACTGGCGACGGGAAATTCGTGTTCGCCGGCAGGCTCAGCCCCAAGCGCCCGATGTCCGAGAACACGGTCAATTCAGCGCTCCGGCGCATCGGCTACGAAAGCGACATGATGACCGGGCACGGTTTCCGCGCGGCGGCGCGCACGATCCTTGACGAGGTGCTCGGCTTCCGGCCGGACATCATCGAGCACCAGCTGGCGCATGCGGTGAAGGATCCCAACGGCCGGGCCTACAACCGCACCAGCCACCTGGATGAGCGTGTGCGGATGATGCAGCGTTGGGCCGATTACATGGACGAACTGCGCGAGCGCGCCACCGGGCGCAACATCAGGCAGATCGCCTAGCGGTCGAAGAAGTAGCCCACGACCTCAACGACCACGTTGCCGGCGGCCAGCGATACGACGCCGCCCAGCAGCCCGGTCGTTGAGGCCAGCATGGTCATGGCCTGGTCGCTGTCCAGGCGCAGCCGGAACGTGAGGTTGTTGTTCGGCGCCACGTCGATCGCACGGTTGTTGCGGGATAGCGCCCCCATGGCAGGCCTGCCGATGTAGGTGGTCAAGTTGGACAGGTTGCTGACCTTGAGTTCCACTACCGATGCGGTCGGCGGAATGAATGGAGTGAGGTCGATCGCCTGCTGCGTAGGTGTGGCCAGCAGCGTGATCGCCAGATTCAGCGCCATCGGTGGCGTCTGAAATGAGGTGGTCGAGTAGTCGAGCAGGATGTAATTGCCGCGCGTGCCGACGCTCACATGCCGGCCACCCCGAAGCTTGCCGATCGCCTCGATGCGGCCAGATCCGAGGTAGCGCCTGGTGACGTCGCCAGTCTTCGTGCGCGCGGTGCCGCGGTAAACGGTGTCCGGCGCCGTCGCGGATAGCTCAAGGCCCAGCGTGTTGTTCGATACCTCGTAGCCGTAGGCGTGCAGCCAGCCAATCGCCTGCGCCGCAGGGATCAGCTGCGTTGCGCCTGCGCTCATGATCCTGCGGCCGCTCGGCAGGAAGCAGAAGCCCTCTCCTGCCACGACCGTCTGACCGTCGTTCTGCGCAGTTAGCGGGATGCCATAAAGCTCGGTGATGCGGGTTAGGTCAGGCATCAGGACACCACCGGGCTTTGATCGGACTGGCGCAGGTAGGTCGTGCCATCGCTGTAGATGATTGCCTCGCCGCCGGGAGCGTCAGTGCAACGGAACTGGCGGTTGATGTCGGCTGCAGCGTTGGTGAGCTGCGAGACAGTGCGCACCGGCAGCACCGAGCCACCAGGAAGCGCCGAGACGACCGCGCCCCAGCCAACGCCGTCATAGACCCAGCTGCGACCATACTCGGTCCAGGGCTGTCCGATGTAGGGGCTGGATGGAAACGCCATTACCCACCCCCCGAAAGAAAGCTGGCGATCGCCTCAGAGTCCATGTTGTAAACCGTTTCTTCCGCGTGTCCGCCGTTCATTTTTTTAACTTGGCAGTTACCCGCAGCAGCTGCGAATTGCAGTGCAAATTCAGGTTTGCACAGCGTATCCGTAGCCCCGTACCACATTTGGATCGGAATGCCCACGAGTTTGCCAGCGAGAGCCATCGTCAGAGGGTTGTGCGTAGCCCCTTGCGTTGCCTCAGAGTACGTCCCGCCGTACGCTGTGTCGATAGCCGCCTGATAACTGCTGTTATTTCGCACATCCAGCAGATTAATCACCGGGATCATCATAGCGATGCGATCAACCAAAGTTTGATTTGCTGCGGCCCAAGCGATCGTGCCAGTTGTCCCCATCGATTGGCACAGGAAGCTTACGCGGTCAGCGGAAACTCCCGGCAGCGTTTTGAGGTAATTCCAGGCAGCGGTGATCGCGTTGATCACAACGTCGTTTCCCCAAGTGGAATTTCCGCCAAGGTCTGAACTGAGGATAGTCGAGCGCCGAGCTACGGCGTTCAATGTGGCCCAACGCCCTGGTAGAACCGTCCACGCCAGCCCCCCAGCGGCACCTTCCGCGCCGTGCACATAAATCACTGCCCGGCGAAGTGGAAGCAATTGCTCTTGTGATAGCAGCAGGTCGTTTTCCCCCGCCCTTACTTTCCCTACCGTTAGCGTCAGAATTGCCATTAGTTAGAAACCACACGAATATACGGCCTATCTGTTGGATCGCCAAAAATATTAAAGACTGAGGAATTATTTGAAGAACTTGCTCGGATTTCTAGATTTACTAGAGAACCTGGAGTTTTTGCCGGCAAGGTGGCATAAGCGGAATAACTTGTGTAATTCGTAATGCCTACAAGAATCTGACCAATTTGTGATCCATCGCAAAATAGTCCCATTAAACCTGTAGCAGATGTAGAACCATAGTTCATGGTTCCGCCGAATTGCACACCGGCGGGAACCTCAGTTGCGACGATTTGTAGCGACATGCCAGGAACTGCGGCGACAGAGGAACTAGTTGTTGAGTAAGGTGTCGTTCTTTCAGCAGAGGCAATTCGCGCAGAGCTAATTCCCACTCGCGACCATGCCGTCCCGTTGGAAAGATAAATTTCCTTGGTATCGCTAGCTGCGTAAAGGGAGTTTGCAGGGACAGCATTAGCTGCAGGACGTGCGGCGTACGTGCCATACAAGTTCGGCGGCTGCGCTGTCAGATATGCGGCCGGAATCTTGTCCACGGCCTGCATCTCATCGATCGAGGTCGCTGCGCCGGACATGCTTTTCCCGAACGCTAGTGGAATACGGTCTGCCATCTTTATGCCTGTGTGGGGATATTGCTCGACGTGCCATCGGCGAGCTTGGCCGGGATGGTTCCATCAGCGTTGAGGGGGATCGGCGATGCCGTGCCGTTGCTCAGGCGCGCCGGCACGTAGCGCGACAGCGATGCGGCGTTGTCGTAGAGCCATGCACCGTCCTGGTAGGTGTAGAGCACGCCGTTGGTGATGTTTCGCCACCGGTCGCCGTTGATGAGCGCGCGGCCGTAGTCGCTGGCGGTGGGTGTCGTTGCCTTTGATACGAAGCCGGTGACACCATCCAGCGCATCACCGGCAGATAGCTGCCGATTTACCCCGCCGACGCGGACAAGCGGCCGGCGTGCAGTCATCAGAGCACCACGTAATCGTAGTCATCGGTCAGTAGCTCAGTTGCCGACTTAGCCACGCCCAGCTTCTGATCGATCTTGCCGTTGTTGGCGGTGTCGGTTGCATCCAGGGGTGTTGCCAGCGCAGCGCCGGCGGTGCCGAGGTAGTAGGTGCCGCCGATCGTCAGCCCGGTCAGCGCGCTGTTGATGCCATCCATCGGGTAGACCGTGGCCGTGGCCGCCGATGCAGCTGCGCTGCGAACGAAACCATGGGCCGGGCGGTTGTTGCTGTTGTCGGCCAAGCGCGCATTGAGCACGCCCGCGTTGGCGTACAGATTCACGAAGCGGCCGGCGGCGAGCGCCTCGCTGGCCACAACCGGCTGCGACGGATCGGCGCCGTTGTACATCGATGGATCAAGCTTTCCGTCACTGCCGAGTGCCGGAACCTTGCCGGCGTCAGCA
This sequence comes from Xanthomonas sp. NCPPB 4467, assembly GCF_041475665.2. NCBI lineage: Bacteria > Pseudomonadati > Pseudomonadota > Gammaproteobacteria > Lysobacterales > Lysobacteraceae > Xanthomonas > Xanthomonas sp. NCPPB 4467. The sequence goes on from NZ_CM191260.1 coordinate 2,990,800, forward strand.
GCACCTGCAGATGCCTGCACCGGCGTGTACTGACGGGTGACGCCGCTCTGGCGCTGGAGAAGTTTGTCGGGCATGAGTGTCGTCCTATGGCGCCAGTTTCACTGGCTCGTCGAAAGTGAGGTTGATGCGGGTGGGGAGCGGCGCGTAACCGATGACGATCTCCCAGCCAGACGCCGGCGGTGTCTGCGTAAGCGATCCGTCCGGCCCTGCGTAGACGAAGCCCGGCGACCAGGACCACCCCGCATCATCGAGGTCACCGTCGAACCGGTATTCGACCATGCCGCCGGGGTCTGCTGAGGTGGTCGAGATGCCGATCAGCGCCGCAACCTGCGCATCGTTGGTCGGATCCAGGTGTGCCACTCCAGCACTGGATTCGAAGACCACGCGTAGCGCGCTCACGGTCGCGGCAGCAATGCGAGTCGCTGGGGTGATGCTGATCGTCGGTGCACCATCGGTGCCATCGCCGTTCTCGACGGTGATGCCCTCGCCCGCCATGATTGCGCGCTGGCGCCAGTTACCCTCTGCATCGCGCGTGGTGAAGCCCACGCCGGCGAGCGCGGCCAGCCTCTGGATGTTCTGCGGGATCTCGCGGATCAGCTTCCACAGCGTGGGCGTCGCATTCCCGGTGGAGCCTGTGTTCGCCGGCTGACGAATTTGCGCCTCTTGCACAACCTTGCCATCAGGCCAGCGTAGATCCTTGCCGACCACGGCACCCACGGTACCGGCATCCGGGATCTTGGTGACCCGAGGCAGCTGGTCGTAGCGCTGGATCTTCTTCATCAGAGCGCCGCGCCGTCGCTGGCCGGGATCAGGGTCTGATAGCGGTCGACGGCTTCGTCGCGCTCGGACTGGGCGAGCTCGCAGGCTCGTACAATTCGCGCCGCACTTGCCCGGCGTAGTCGGTCTTGTTCAGCAGCTTCTGCGGCAATGGCGGCGGGATCGGACAGGCGGGAGGTTTCGCAAGCTGCCCATTGGTTGCGCAGCCGGCCAAGCTCAGAGTCACGGCCAGCAAGAGCAGCCGAAACGCGCGCGTCGAAATCATCATGGATCTGTTCCTCTCGGGTGTCGGCGGTGTCTGTGACGTCCTGTGCGGCTGTCTGCTGGGCGCGCTCAGTTTTGCGAGTGTCAGCAACAGCCCGCGCCAGTGCCGTGGCTGCATCGGTAGCTGCAGTAGCTGTGTCGACATCTGCAGATCGGTCGCGCCATTCCCAACCAGCCCAGAAGCTGAGCGCCAGCACGCCGGCGGCGATTGCGAGTTTCAGTTGGATCGGCATATCAGGTCGCTCCGGTAATCCACGGTCCCATTTGTCAGCCACCTGAGGGCCGTCGGCTGTCGTTGAAGTAGTGCGCCATCACCGCACCGATTGCCGGCCCCAGGTTTCCCAGAAGCAGCATCAGCGGGTCTTTGTTTTCCTGGGGGATTGCCGCGTTCACGAGCACTGCAACCGAAATCCCGTACAGCGTCAGCACGATCAACGCGATACCGAGGCGCGCCACTCCAACGCTACGGCGCGCGGTGGTCATGGCGAGATCGCCAGCTCGTGCAATTGCGACATCGCCCAGTGATAAAGCTCTGGGTCGATGATGTGGGCTCTACGCAATACGGCCCCATTGCGCTCGTGCACCTTGATCTCTGTGCTTTGCTGGATAGCCAGCAGCATGAAGTCGAGGCGCTTACGTGCGCTATCGGGGGTGCGCAGCAAATCTACCGCCTCGCGGATACCGGCGCTGATTGACTCCAGCAGCTTGATCGTTGGGCGGGCATTGGGCGTCTCTGCCATCTGGATGACGCTTTCCAGCCCGGCGATAGCTTGCTTACGGCTGGGCATTAGTTGTCCACCGCAGCCAAGCGAAGGTTGCCAGCCACGCGGCGGGTCCAGCCCTTGCCGAACGCATCGAATGTGCTCAGCTTGGCGTAGAACTCCAGGCGTTCAGCGTTGAACAGCAGCACCAAGTCGGCGGCAGGCGCGACGGCCACAGCAGCAAGAGTGCGCGGCCCGATAACACCATCGTCAGCAACGCCAACAGCGCGCTGTAACCAGCGGATGGCCGTGCCAACGCCGTGATTCACCGCTGCGTCCATTACCTGGAACGCGGCCGCCGCAGGCAACTTGTCGCCCTGCACTCTCTGCCAGTAATCGCGGCGATAGATCTCGATCGCCTGCGCGCGCGTAAGCGACCGGATGTTGAGTTGCGGGTATTGCCGCTTGCTGATCCCCCACTGCGTTTCGCCGCCAGGGTCGCGCGGGTCGTTGACGTAGCCGCCCTCGTGGGCCAGTACGCGGTCAATCAGGGAGTCGAACTGGCTCATGGGCGCCTCTGCATGCAATTCAGGGCATGCTGGGCGACGGGCCTGGGCGATCAATGGTCTGGCCGGTGCTACCATCGCGCCATTCCTCAGAGACCACCCGTCATGGATAAGTGGAAAGGCACCGGGCAGTTCCACCCGGACGTCGCCTGGAAGAAAATTCAGCAGGCCGACGCTGATCGCGAGTTGGAGCGCAAGACCCCGCTGAAATGGTGGGAACCGCTGTTCTTCACGGTCTGGGGTTGGGTCACCATCCTTGGTGTGCTCGGTGCTGCCGCATTCCTATTGCTGTGGCTGTTGAGCGCGCCCTTCGCTCGCTGATAGCGCATCAGCCACCTGCGCGACATCATCATCCTCGTTTTCTACGGCCATCCGCTTTAGCACGTTGATCTGCGCCGGCAGTGCGCCGACCGGTGTTTCCGTTGCCCGAGCAAGCCAGCTCACGAACCGTGGGTTGGTCATCAGCCGGGCCAGTGAGTTGGCACCCACACCGCCGAGCGCTGCTGCTGCCGCTGATCCGGTTTGGCCGGTAACCAGCAAGCCGCCAATCGTCGCTGGATAGGCCAGCGCCGCTGCACGATTGGCGGTGCCCGACGGATTCTTGAACACCTCTGAGCCTTCCTTGATCCGCCCAGCAACACGGGCAATCTTGTCCATGTTGCTGCTGAAGGTCGGCCCGAACCTGCCGAATAGCTCGCGCCGCGCTTCTGGACTGAGCTTCCCCCAGTTGGTCAGAAGCGTGTTCGGGCTGATTGCATCACCGACGGCATTCTGTCCGCTCGGATTGGCAAGCCCCATACGCTTGATGACCGCAGCGCTCAGTGCCTTCTGTGCGTCTTCAGGCAGAGAGCGCATCACCGCGCGCAACGTGGTTGCACCATCGCGAGTTCCACTGAGCGCAGCCTGATAGATCTTCTCCGGCCCACCGTTCTTGTCGACCACTCGTTCCAGGTTCTCCAGGCGATCCGCTGAGGCTCGGAAATAGGTGTTTGCTCTCTGCACCGCGCGCTCAGCTGCCGGGCCAGCAGCACGCGCCGCATTCAACATGTCGTCGGACAGCGATGCATACAGCTGTTTCAGCTGCGCGGTTGGCCGGTCAGTGGACAATGAGAAATCAGACAGCTCTTCGCCGATCTTGCTGCGGATCTGCTTCACTGCCTCGTAAGGGATGCCAGCGGCACCCGTCGCTTGAGCTGTAGCGAGGTCGTCAGCGACGTTCTGAGCGAGCTGCTGGATCTTCGGGCTGATCATCGCTCCCGTCGTGGCTTCGGCCCCCACCACTGGTGTCGTCAACTCTGTCAGCGCCCGCTGGGTGTTGCCGAGCGGGATTGCAGTGTCGCCTGGAATGAGTTGGTCGGCCTGCCAGTAAAGCGCCTTGCGCATCGCGCCGACGTTCTTGGCGAACGTGTCCACACCGCGCTCGATCGCGCGCCCAGCCTTCTCGCCGCTGATGTTGCGCGCCAGCTGGTTGCTGACGTCGTTGAGCCCTTCGCCGATCTGCTCGTTCTGCTGCTCAGCAAATCGCCGCATCACGCCGCCGCTGGTGGGGCCGCCGGCCAGCAGGCTTTCAGTACCTTGCCGCGCCCAGCTACCAGTCCCCTGCCCCACTGATGGTGTGGCACCGACTGCGGAAAAGTCGCCGATGGCTTGAGTCAGCGCCTGCCGGCCTGCCTCGCCACCACGGAATGCGCCGCGCAATGCTGCTGCTCCACCCGACATCAAACCAACAGGCCCGAGCGCTCCGCCCAAGGCTGCCAAGACCTGCCCACCGGTACCAGCGCCAGCCTCGCGCGCGGTAGCGCCAGCGCCAGCGCCCGTAACCGTGCTGATCGCCTGCATGACGGGCTGGCTGGTCAGCACATCTGCCAGCTTGGTGCGCACTGATGGCGACGTCAGTGCTGTCCGACCAGTGTTCAACGCGCTGCCGACGCCCATTGTGAGCGCGGTACCGGTGAGAGCTTCACTGATGTCGGCGTTGATACGCTCGCCTGCGCTTTGAGCCGTGGGAAGGCCGAGCAGATCAGCCAAGCCGCCCAACTCGTCTCGGTACGGCTGAGCTTCCTGCGCCCCGATCGCGCGTGCCACAGGATTGATGACGGCGGTATTGATGGCGTCGCCACCAAGTGCGCCGAACAGGCTGCCAGCGCCTTGCAGCACTGCGCGTCCGCCAAGCGCAACGTCACGCAACACGCCAGGCTCCCAGCCATCGCCGGCTGACGTTTGTGCCGTCGAATCGACACCCGCCTGCACGTTGGAGAAGTCAGGGCGCTGCGCCTGGACGGCTGGCAACGTCGGGATATCGCCATCAAGCACGAAACCCGCCGGCAGCGGCGGCGCTGCTTGGGCGGGCATTTGAGGCGCTGCAGCTGGTTCCAGCACAAAGCCAGGCGGAAGCGCGGGGATTGGATCGGCCATTACTCAGGCACCCACTGTCCGTTGATGAGCACCAGGGATTGCCCGGTGGCCGGATTGCGTGCGCGCTGGACGCCAGCGGGAGCAACTGCGGCGCCAAGCGCTCGCGCAACCGAGCCTGCCGCAGGCGCAGCTGCAGGCGGTGCGATCGTGGGGATTGCTGCCGCCGCATTGCCCATGCTCGCGCGGATCGCCTGTAGCGCGATGTCACGAGCACGCGACTTCTGCAGCAGCGACTGATCGGAATCACCAGGCTGCGGCAGGTACATTTTCCCGTAGAGGTCCGTTTCTTCACGCGTGATCGCCGCGCCTGTGTCCTTTCGCAGGATGGAAGCCAGAAACTCCTGGCCGGCCTGCTCTGCTTGCTGCCTGGGCGCTGAAACGAGGTTGTTGACCGCACCAGAATCGCCAACGCCTGGAAGGCTGCGCAATAGCGCGTCGGCGACTCCGCGCGCAGCTCCCTGCTGGCCGCCGGTAGCAGTCAGGTTGTTGCCGAATCCGCTGAGCAACTTGTTGGCCTCGTTGCCGCGCGTGTAATACAACACGTCCTTGGATTGGCCTTCGGAGAGTTTGCCAACGCCGCCCGCAGCCGCAGCCTTGCCCGGAGTCCTACCATCCGGATCCCACATGCCGGCGCGCTGCAGCCCGTACTGGCCTTGCGCAATCGCCAGGCGGCCGAGCGCGGACTGCGCGCTAGCGTTGGAGCTGTTCGCCGCGGCGTAGCTTGCTGCTGCGCGTGCCGCGTCAGCCGCAATGCCCGAGCGGCCCTGCTCGGTCGTAGTGATGCCGCCACCGCCTGGCAACAGCCGGTTGTTGATCAGGTTCTGGCCCTGGACTGCGGCAAGGTCGACCGGCCCGTTCGCCACACCCAGCAGTGCGGCGTTTGCCGAACCCCAGTCGCCGGCGGTTGCCCGATCAACTGCGGACTGTCGGAATCCCTGCTCCTGCACGTCGCCGGTGTAGCCGGTGATCTTGGTCGGATCGAAGCCGCCGCGCAGCGCCGTCGCCAGAAGGCTGGACTGCTCGGGGCTGTTGCCTGCCGCTGCCAGCCGCGCTTCCAACTGCTCGCGCTGCATCGCCTCGTCGCGCTTGATGCTGGCGTCGGCCAGCAGCGAGGTGAGCTTTGCACCGTTGAGTTGACCGCGCTGGTAGGCCTGCTCGTTGTTTCCGCCTGTCAGCGCCTGACCCAACGCGCCCCATCCGTTACTTGCCATATCAGCCCATCCACAGCGAGGGATTGGTGTACCAGCTGCCCGCCTGGCTCCCAAAATTAGCGGCGCTGCCGGATGCCGCGCCTGCACTTGCCGCAGAGCCCGCGCCGGCAGATGCCATGCCCATTGCGGCGCCGCTTGCGGCTTGACCAAATGCAGCAAGCCACGGATTTGCGCGTACGCCCTGCATCTTGATCTTCGCCAGGTAATCGTCGCCAGCCGCGCGCCGGCCGATCAGCCCGAGGTCGCTCCCCAGCTGCGCGCCTTCGATAGCCTCGCGCTGGCGCTGCTGCTGCGGTGCATCAATACGCGCCATTAGGTTGGCGACGTTCGCGCCGTAGTCGGCGATGCCCAGCGCAGCATCATTGCTCTGCTGCTGGTATGCGTCGCTGACGGCGCCGGCCTGGCGCAGCCCGTTGGACGCGGTGCCCTGGGCAGCACGTACCTGCTGCAGATACTGCGTGGAGGCATTGCCGCGCTCGTTCGCAGCGTCGGACGTGGTGCGGTTGGCGATCAGCTGATTGACCGACTTGTCGGCCTCGTCCTGTCGCGCACTTTGTTGCCTGATCTGCGCGCCGAGCATGTCATCCTGCTTGTCGGCTGCCTGTTTCTGGCTGACGTAGCTGGCACCGCCGCCAACGGCCGCCAGCACGGCCGGAACCCACAGAGCTTCAGAGCCCACGAACTTTCGCGATGGACGTAGCCATTGCGCCTCCCTTGTAATTGAAATTTCCGTGGTATTTGAGCGCCGCTTGGTCGTATGCCTCAGCGGCTTGGTCGATATCTCGGAAGTAGCCGATATGCCGCCTGCGGCCATCCGAAGTGATGATGACCCGGTATTTGCGCCGCCCAGCCAAGTAAGTCACGCCTTTACGACCTGTCGTTGAAAGGCTGCTGAGACCGCGATTGTGGCAGTTCTGCTTCGCTGTCGATTCGCGCAAGTTGCACCACCGATTGTCTGTACGGTCTCGGTTTGCGTGGTCAACCGCACACTCTGGCCATGCGCCGGTCTGAAGCAGCCAGATGACCCGGTGCGCCGGGTAAAGACGATCAAGGATGGACACGACGATGTAGCCTGTCCCTCGAAGCCCACCGGCTTGGTCATCAGCTTTGACGCCGCCCGGCCGATCCACCTTCCAAGTAAGCAAGCCCGTGCTTTGCTCATACGACAGAAGCTCTCGCGCCTGGGCTGCGGTCACAACCGGCCGATCTTTATGTGCAAGCCTCATCGGGTCGTCCCTTGCCCAAAACCGGGCTGGTAGAAGCCCCAGGTGTTGTTGAAACCGCGGCGCTCAGCGGCCTGGTCGCGGCTGTTCTTTGCAATCGTGGCGATGCCGCCAAAGACGTCGCCAAGTGCATCGACCTTGAGCCCCGCCTGTGCGCCCTGCAGGTTGTTGCGCAGCGCTGCAGCTGCCTGAGAGGCGCCGCCGGTCATGTCCATCCCGCTCTGCGCTTGGCTGATCAACGACATGCGCGCCTGCTCGTCGGCGGTGCGTAGGTTGTTCGCGGCACCCTGCGCCAGCCTGTCTGCGCTGAGCACGCCAGTCTGGAAGTTTTCACCCAGCAGCCGGCTGGCATCGACACTTGTTGAACCACCGGTCTGCCCATTCCGCGCCATCGCGAATTTCAGGCTGCGGTCTGCCACGTCCTTCTGCCGATCCAGCTCGTTGCGATAGAAGCTGCGCGAGGCGCCGAGGAAATCATTGATGTCGGCCTCACGCCCGGCACTGCCGTAGGCGGAGTTGATCTGCCCGACCGCGCGGCTGATGTTGTTCTGGCGCCAGGCGTCTGCCTGCGCTGCTTCCGTGGCTGCGCCACTGCTGGGACTGCCCATCATTCACCCCTCAAGCGAGAAAAGCTGGCGAAGTCCTCGCCGTTTGCTCCGAAAGCGCGCCATACACCCTCCGGCCGCATGCCGAGCGAGCGCTGGAACCACACCAGCGCCTCGCGTCGCCGAACAAGCGCGGTGGTCTGCACGCGGTGTGCGCCGGATTCGAACACGCGCTCCATGGTCCATCGCGCCGCCTTCGTGAGGCTGCGCCACTGCTGCGCCCAGCCATCTTCCGTGCCGACCATCCAGGACTGCCACACGCCTGGTGAGACAGGCTCGAAGCCACCGGCAGCAGCTGGTGTGTTGTCGTCCTGCAGCGCGGTGAAGGCAAAGCCGCCAGAGCGGGCGGCTATGTTGATCAGCCAGTGCGCGCCGACCTCGGGGTTGTAGTGGCCGGTGCCGGTGACGGCCAGGAATTGCTCCTGTTCCGTCAGACGCATGTGTCCTGCGAGGTAGACCAGATGGGCCGCCTTGCAGGGGATGATGCAGGAAGGAAGATGGGCAGGTGTCATGCAGGGATGCTGCCCACGCACCCTTTGCGATCAATGGTCACGACATGCCCCGCATGTCCTGCAGGTACAGGCAAAGCGCATTCCACTGCCATTGCGTCGCGCCGTCGAAGGTGAGGCGCACAGACAGCGATGGAGCGGCCAGCGGCATCGGGATGACCATGCCCGGCACGGTGTCTGCCGGCACAAGATACGGATCGGTGAATGCGCCGCCGTTGGTCTGGTCGTAACCAAACTGCACGCTCACATCGCCAGTGCCGACGACATCGAACCCGTAAAGCATCTTCGTCACGCCTGGCTGCCCGAAGTCGAGCCATGGCCACTGAATCATCCCGCGGAAGTTCTGCACCACACCTGGCGAAACCTCGTCGCCCACCAGATTGTCGTCGTAACGATGGATGTAGTTGCCGGAACGCAGATACAGGTCATCGCCGCGAATTGCCCAATCGTCGATCACGAACGGGAACACGTAGCGCGACCATGCACCCACTTGGCCGATACGCGTCATGGTGTAGACGAACACTTCCGATTCGGTGGTGCTGGGTCGCGGGAAGATCAGCCAGTACTGACCAGCAGCCGGGTAGTAGAGCGCCATGGGTACCAGCCCGGTGGCCAGGATCTCCTGCACAAGCGGATCGATCGGCATGCCGACGTCGCCGGCCTGGAAATTGGTGCTGCTGGCAGCAATGCCAACCGTGCGCACGCCCTGCGAAGCCAGGAAAAGCAGATCATTGGACACGGGCGCCAGCGACTGATGCTGCGTGCTCCCCATCGGCAGCGCATCCAGCAGTGCCATGCTCGCCGGATCCTCATCGATCTGCCAGAGCTGGAACGCCTCGGCGTTGAACGCGATCAGGTTGCTGCGATACAGACCAAGTGCCGCCACCGGGTTTGCCCCATAGTTCTGCAGGCCTGTCGGCAGATAGCCGGCATCGTTGGCAGAGGTCCAGTCCAGAGGGTTGACCGTGGCGCAGTACCGCACGATGTCATCGTCGGCGCCGAACACCTTGCTTGCGCCGATCGCAACGATCTTGGTGTTCGGGCAGTTCTCGTCCTCCACACGACGCGACACGGTGCGCCAGTTGATCGTACCGTCGCGCACGTAGTCCCCGATGCCGATCGGCCATGCAGGCTCGGTGCTGCCGCTGACGTAAAGCGGCGATGCCTGCCATGTGACGCGGGTAGACGCCACCGCCTCCCAGATCACCTCGTTGTCGATGACCTGCTGCCCGAGGATCGGCGGCCACGCTGGTTCGGTAGACCCAGAGAAGCCCGATTCGGGCTGCACGGCGCGGTAGACCAGGCCATCCGGAAGACCGGCAAACGTGCCTGCGACGGTGAGGTTGTCACCCCAGATCGGACGGTTGTGATCGGCGACAGAGAACAGGCCGATGCCGGCGCGCGCGTAAGCCGCAGCTGCAGGCCGCGTCGCGGTGACGGTCGACTTCTTCCAGGCACCACCGCTGCCGTCGCTGACGACGTTGCCGCGCTCGCTGGTGATGAAGTTGTTCTCGGCATCGAACCACTGCACCTCGACCCAGCCGCGGGTCGCGCCGGCGATCGATGCGCCCTGCTGGATCATCGCGCTGGCTTCGAACGTGCTGCCGCTGGACGGCACGATCAAGCGCGTGCGGTTGAGGGCCAAACCGCTCGGCACGCTGCCCGGCATGGTGACGCACGGACCATTCCCCGAATAACCACCCGTCGTGGCGAACTCGGCGCCACCGGTAAAGTCCCAATTCGCGTTGCCGGCGCTGAAATCGCCGTTGACCACCTGCGCGGCGCTCGGAGCTGGCGCGGTGATGGGCTGAACGATATCGCCCGGCTGGTACAGGGTGCCGGGTTGCCAAAGTGGGACTGCCATCATGTGCCTCCCTGGTTGCCGGTGCCGTATCGATCCGACACGCTGGTCGGAACGCTGCTGCCGGACGACGATGTGTTGCCGGTCCCGAGTGGATTCTGGATGTTTGCGTCCTCGTAGACCGTCTCGCCATCGTTGGTCGGCCATTCGGGTTCAGTGGTGCCCGAGCGCGCGCCCGCTCCGCTGGTCTCGGTCACGGTGTACTTGAATCCGTTGTCGACGGTCGGCACGACGACATCACCGACGGCACGGCCGACGTTTGCAGTCCATGGCGTGTATCCAGCTCGGTCACTCTCCAGCCGATAGGCCAAACCGTTGGGATCGGTGGGCCTGACCAACGCCCCGGGGAAATAGGCCTTGCCAGGCTGCCACTCCTCGCCCTGCTCCAACCAGTAATGGAAAACGTCGCCATTGTTGAACTCGGCCACCACGTAGAGGTAGCCCAGGAACGGGGAGGCGAAGTGGATATCCAGCAGCAGCGCCGCGCTATCGCTCGGATGCTTCAGCACCTCAACCTCGTATCCGGTACCAGCATCTAACGGCGAATTCGCAAAGGCCCAGAACTTGCCCTTGAAGTAGACGAATCCAACCGTTCCAGGTGGCAGCTGCCGATCGATGCGCGTGCCACCACGAGCACGGATCGTGCGCGCGGCAGTGACGTAGCCGTTGAGCAGGTCATAGAGCGAATCAGGTGATGCGCCACCCTTGTCGCGCAGGCGGGTGATCCCCGCCTTGACCGCAGATAGAGCCTGCTGCCTCATGCCACATCCTCCGGCCAGCCGCCAACGGGGATGGGACGCACCGCATTGCGCGCGTCAGCGCTGCCTGGTAGATAGCGCCGAGTGTGATGCGAGCCGCGGATCAGGTCCTTGATGTAGCTCTGCAGCTGCGTGGCGTAGTTGCCCGCATCCGGTTGCCCGTAGTGCGCCTTCGCATTGGCGAGCGCCAGCAAGAAGATCGCCTCCGGCTCCACAGTCGTGGTGTCGGTTGGCTGCTCAAGCGGCATCAGCCCGAACTGTCCCTTGATGCGCAGCTTCCATGTTGAATCCGAAGGCGCCGGCCAGAGTTCGATGCACTGGCGGATTTCGTAGTGACTCGGAATGCCAGGGCCTCGGCTGGTGTACATGCTGGGATCGATGCCGCATGCCAACGGTCGCCAGTTGCCATCTCCCTGCGACAGGCCGGCCCAGGACACCATGCGCGGGTCGAGCCGTTTCGTACATGCGTCTGCGTTGGCGTCTAGGTCGTAGAAGCGCGTCCCCGCAATCAGATCCCACGTATAGAAGCGCTCACGCTGGAACACCGAGTAGCGGCGGAACAGCATCTCCTGCGCATCCCGAATGAAATCGTCCAGCAGATCGGCCATCCCCGGCGGCGGATTATTCGCCTGCGCGGAAAAGCCAAGCCGGCGCAGCAGACGCTTGCGCATCTCGGCGAGCGTGGTGCGCGGATAGTCGTCGTCGCACGCGCAGTTGAAGGAGATAGGGCCTGGATCTGGACCCAACTGTAAAACCTCAAAAGTAAAGGTCGTGATTGGCATCAGAAGGGATTCAAAAAGTTGGTGAACTCAAGCGCAGGACTTGCCAGAGAAGGCAATGGCAATACGCTCGGCTGGGCAAGCTCGCTAGAAGTTCTATAGTCCACTTGATTAGGGGGACTCTGTTCAACGAAATCGCCTTCGCTATACGTGCCGCCCCTGAAGAAGACCAGCTGACCGAATCTGAAGCCGGGGCCAGTTGTCACAGTTAGCCGGTAGTTGGCCGAAGGGACTGTATTTCTAGGGACAACAAGCACCGACGGCCTTGACCCATAACCGGTTTGCAGGTCGTTGACGATAATCACACCCTGCTCAACTGTGGCCACGCCCTTCGCAGGATCTAGCTGATCCATCAGCACGTAATTATCGTCACCAAACGCGATATATACGTCCCAGTCGGCAGCATCGAAAATATTGGTCCACTCGGCCATAACTTTCCTCCTTCTGATAAAAAGACGGCCGACCGAGTTACCCCGGCCGGCCGCCACCCTCGCCGCCAGCGGGGGTTACTGCGCTTTGCGCTTTGCGCGCTCGGAATCGATAGCCGAAAAGACGCCATCACGCGGCTTCTCACGCGCCTTTTCATCGGCTTCAAGCTTGTCCAGCTCTTCGTCCGACATCCCACCAATGCGCTCGATGAGCTCTTTGATGGTGCCGCCCGTGCTGGTCTGCGCCTGGCTGGTTTTGGCTGCCTTGGTGCTGACGCCCAGCTTCTTCTCCAGGTCGCGCAGCTTCGGATACAGCAGCTTCCGCGCGCGGTCCGACTCGGTGTTGCTGCCGTACTTGCTCACCAAGCCATCGAAGGCGGCCTGCACATCGAAGTCCTCGACCTCGACTTCCTTGGCCTCGACTTCGTAGACCAGCTCTTCGCCGTAGATCTCTTCCAACAGCGGCTGTTCGTAGTCGAACACCACCACCGGGATTTTGGTGCCGGCGTCGCGGTCGATGAGCAGGGTGACCTGCGTCAGTGTGGTCTTGGCCATTACTGCACGCCCTCCAGGATGATGGCGGCCGTCGCAGCGGCACCGGTGCGGATGAAGTCCGGCAGATCGGCAATCTCGATCACCGGGGCCTGATTGGCCGCGCCGCTCAGCAGCGTGAACCAGCCGGCACTGCCTGCCGCCGGCGTGCTGCCGTCTGCAGGTGCGGCATGACCCTGGAGCAGCACACCGGTGGTCACCGATGCATTGGCGCCGAGGTTGGCGATGCCTTCCCTGCCCTGCCCGCCCAGCAGCGGCGTGGTGTCCAGCGCGACGATGGTGCCCCCCGTGGGGAGCGTCTTGATGTTCGGCATATCGGTCTCCTGCCGGCGAGGTCATCCCCGCCGGCATTGATGGGTCAGGCGATCGAGAAGACCGCGTTGCTGTTGCGCTTCTTCGTGGTCAGGCCGTAATCGGCGGTCTGCCCGAAGTAGTGCGTGTAGCGGTCGTAGACGCGCGGCGGGGTGCGCTTGACCATCCAGCGGCCCTTCACCGGGCGCAGCTTGATGGTCTTGCTGTTGAGGAAGTAGCCGCGCTTGGTCCACGGATAGGTGATTGGACCCAGGCGTGCGTCGATGGCCTCGAAGCTCGGATCCCACACCACCGGCACGCCCTTGAACGCCAGCGCCTTGGTCGACGGATCCAGCGTGATGCCGCCGGTGCTGTTGGTACCCATGGTGATCTGACGGCTCATCACCTTCAGCGCATCCGCCTGGATGGCGTCGTACATCGCTGCGCCCACCGGGATGAAGTTGGGCGCACCCATTTTTCCGTAGGTCACGGTCTGACGCCACAGCGTTTCCAAGCGGGTGATCAGCACGCCGGCGGTGCCGGTCGGGATGGCCATGTCCGCGAAGTTGCGCCAGTACGGCGAGGTTGCCGCGTCGATACCGCCGAGCACACCGATGTTCGGCGTGGTGCTGACGAGCGCGTCCAGACCCGGTACCGCCTTCGGGTTGGTGGAGCCGTCCAGATGCACTTCGATGTCCCAGTTTTCCTGGAACCCGTCCTTCAGCGCCGACCAGTTTTCGTCAAGCAGATTGACGATCTGGATCTTCTCGGCATCGGTCATCACCGCATTGCGGTCATCGGTCAAGATGATGCCGTTGTTCGCCAGCTCGGTCTCGTTGAGCGTGAAGCCGTCGTGCGCTTCGTAGTGCTGGAACGGCGCCAGGCGAACGGTGTCCTTGCGGTTGTAGGTGACCTGGTCGTCGCCGGTGTAGTTCTGGTAGTTCGAATCGTTCGAGATTCGGACCTTTTCGTTGTAGATGCCGTTACCGAACACCGAGTCGGCGCGGTTGGAAATCAGCCAGCTGGCGAACGGGCGATCGGTCGAGAACTGATCGATCGGGTCGTCGGTGGAGTACGTCATCATCTGGCGGTTTGCGCCGGCCAGAAGCTGTGCGGTGGTCAAGGGCATGGTGAGCCTCGGAGGGAAAGAGAGGGGGCTGTGAGGCCTTGGTCTTTCCGCGTTCCGAGGGCGCGAGGCTCGTTTCAGCGCTACCGGTGGCGAATCCGGCTTACGTCACACGCGGGATCGGGCGAAGCCGATGGCGGTGAAATTGACAGCGCTGCAATGGCTGTCAATGGATGGGCAAAAAGAAACCCCGCCGGGGCGGGGCTTCATCGCGACCGGGCGCTCCCAGTCCTTACGGTTGATCGGCGGCCAACTTGTCGCGCAAGCGGAAGCCCAGCAGCGGCCAGATCTTCGCCTCGGCATTGCGGCGCGCGATCTTGCGACCCAGCTCGGCGTCGAAATTCTCCGGGCTGGCGCAGGCCGACTCGCCGGTGACGGTGAAGCCATTGCGCAGAACCAGCACGGCGAAGGTCAGGAGCCCAAGCGAGGGCGTAGGACCGTTGGTCGGCTGCGGTTCGCCATCTCGCTCAGCGGCATTGATGCCTTGCGCCGCTGTGAAGAAGTGTTCGCTGGAAATCTCCGCCTCAATGTCGGCCGGGGTCACTCGCGGTGCGGTCAGGCCCTTGGCCTGGATTTCCTGTTCGATGCTGTTGTCGGTCATGGCTGGCGGCTCCACTGATTGGAATGACGAAGGGGAAGCCAGAATCCCAGCCTCCCCTTCGCGGTCAATGGCCGCCCCACATCCCATACCGCACGATCAGGATGGCGTGGATCTGGCGCGCGAGCTTCGACGGGATCGGCTAGCTCATCACACTCCCCTCGAACGAGCTTCAGCAACGCCGAACTCGAAGGCGTTTTCCTTCGTCGGCTTGGCGGCAAGCGAAACACCTGCGTTGGCGCGCGTCGGGTTGTTGGCCGAGCGTGCCACCGGCGCGGCCGGTGCCGGCGCGGCCACTGCCGGCAGGCGCATGTAGGCGTTATGCACTGCTGCTGCCCACTGATCCGGCGGCAGCGTGCTCTGGATGATCTCGACCGTCGGCATCAGGTACGGCAGCTTCTGAGCGAATGCCGGATCGGTGGCCTTCAACTGGCTGCCCAGTGCCTGCACCTGGGCCAGGCCGGTCTGCTCCGCCTGCTGCGTCTGGTAGCTCTGCTGCTGGTTCGCACGCTGCTCCTGTTGCAGCACGCCGCGCTGCCGGTGCTGGGCCATCTCTGCGGCAACTTCCCGTGTCAGGTCGCCGGAGGCCACCTTCTCGGCGAGATCGGCATGCGCGCTGATCGGATCGAACCCCGGCGCCTCGCGACCGATGCGCTGGCCAAGCCACTGCAGCTCCTTGCTCATGGAGTCATAGGCCTGGGCCATCGCGTCCGGATCCTTGGAGTTGATCGCGGCCAGGTAGTTCAAGGCGTTGCCGAACTGCTGCGGCGTGGCGCCGGTACTGGTGATCGTCTGCTCCCACTCGTCGGCCTTGGCGGCCTTGGTGCGCAGCGGTTCGACTTCGGCAGCGCGCTCGGTCAGCTCGCGGAATCGCTTCTGCGTGCGCTCGTTCGTGATGCCGAGATCCTTGATCTCATCATCGACCGACTTGGGCTGTTCTTCGGGCTTCGGGGCTTCCTTGGCCGGCTCGGTGCTTAGCGGATCCTGGGGCTTCGGCTCTTCTGCCGGCGTATCAGCGGCAGGGGCTGGCGCGGGGTCTGCACCGGGCTCGTCGGCTTCCTGCGCGCGGGCTTCTTCCACACCCGCGCTGAAGGCGTCCAGCTTGTCGGCAGCCGGCGCGTCCTCCGGGTTCGGCAGTGCCGCCTCCTGCTGGTTCTCTGCGGTCGCCGCAGCCGCAGCCGCATCGGCTGATGCGGTATCGATCTGTTCCTGCGGGGTGATGTCGTTCTGGGTCATGTGGGTCTCCGTTTAGGCGGCGGGGGTGAGTGATTCGGCGGGCGGTGCAGGCATGGGCATGGCCGGCACGTTGGCAGCTTCTGGCGGCATCGGAATCGCAGCTGGATCCATCGGCATGCCAGGCGCGCCGAGCGCAGCCATCGGGTCAGGCTGCGGCGCCTGCGGGATGAAGCTGTAGGCATCGATACTGCTGTCGCCGGTGCGCTCGATCGTCTCGACCATGAGCTGTTCCAGGCTGTTGGCGATATCCAGCGAGCTGGCACCGCGCATCTGACCGATCTGCACGACGGCCTGCTGCAGCTGCGGCAGGATGGCGCCCCATTGCTGTCGGCGCAGGTTGGTCGCGGGACGGCCAGAGCTACCTGCGCGGATGTCGACGAACAGCAGCGCGGTGAGCATGTCCGGCTCGTCCATCTGCACCCACAAGGCCTCCGGGCCGGCGATCTGCTGCGCTTCCTCGGTGGTCAGCCCGGCCGGCGACATGGCTACCTCGGCGGTGTACTGCGCCAGCTCGCCGAACACCTCGTCCAGGCTGTCGCGGCTGTAGCCCAGGCGCGATTCGGTGCCCTGCTGCTGGATGTCCGCCTCGGTGGCGGTCTTGGCGGTCTGGATGCTTGAGGACAGCGCCTCTTGGATGCCCCAGATCAGCTCCAGCTCCGACCGGATCACCGCGGTGTCGTAGAGCGCAGGATCGATCTGGTTGTACTGGATCGGGAACAACACCTGCGTAGACGTCTGGCCGTTGAGGTTCAGCCCCACCATCTCGCCGATGGCGCCGGCTTCCATCTTCCTCGCTTCATCCGGCTCGACCGCGCCTGCATCAAAGCCCAGCTTCGGGATGGCGCGCCGGCGATGCTCGCGGTAGTTGGTGCGGATCCGGTTGTACTCGTCCAACAGTGCGCGCGAGCGCGAGATGAGCGACTGCGGGTGCCGGCGACCGTCGACCCACAGCGGCGCCCACAGAAAGAACGCGTAGAACCGTGTGGTCTTCTGGTCCGGCTGATACGCAGGGCGTAGGTAGCGCTTCAGGCCAGCAGCGAAGGTGATCACGGTGCCAGTGCGCTTGTCCCACAACTCCCAGATGCACAGGTGCGCATTCGATGATTCGGTGATGCCCGGCGCCGAGCCGCTGCGGAACGAGTCGGCATCGGTGTCGCTGACGCTATCGCTGGTCGGCGTGCGCGCGGCGGTGTTGTCACTGGCCTTGGCTTGGAAAAACTGCGTCGCCTTGCTCAGCACCGTGGTGCCGTCCTCGTCCACTACGTCCGGATAGGCGGCCTTGGCCTCGTCCATCGTCATGAACGAGCGATGCGCGATCCAGGGAGCGGACAGATAGTCTTTCAGGCACGGCACGGCAGGTGCGACCTGCATATCGTCACCGCGCACGAAGTCGATGCACAGGCCGTTGTAGATCACGACCTCCACCTGCTGCTCGAGCGAAGCCATCTGGCGCTCGTACTGGGCGCGCAGCTCGTCGGGATTCGGCGCGTCGCCGGCCATCAGCTGCCGCTCGCTCTCCTGCGCGGCCTGGATCTGTGTGCGTAGGTCGTCGATCTGCTGCGACATGATTGGGTCGCGGTCGGTCTGGCGGTGCCATGCCGCTTTGATCCAGCCCGGGCCGATGGTGAGGCCGGAGCGCACCATCTGGTCTGCCGCGCCCTTGAGCCTGCCCTTCTTCCACAGGCTGGTGATGACAATCTCCAACGTCCGGCCTGCTAGCTTGGCCTGTTGCACGCGGCTGGATCCCACGCTCTCGGCCGGCAGGACACTCGGCTCCGGATCGCGCGCGAACAGGAACGACGTTAGCAGGTTCACGTACGTGCCAGCGATCGGGACCGAGACGTCATAGACCTGGTGGTCAATGTCGTTGGCGCAGTACATGCGGTCGATGGCGTAGCCCTTGCGCGCTTCCTTGTCGAATTCGCGGGCCTCGTCGATACGCTTCTGCCAAGCGCCCACGTCGGCCTCTTCCTGCAAAAGTGCCTGCGCACGAGCTTCGGTCTCTGCTGCGGCAGCCGCGTCGGCGTCGAGCGCATCGACCAGCTGGTTATCGAATGGGTGGTTCACAGTGCGTCCCTCTTGCGTTGGTTCAGGTCGTCGGCAAGCTCGCGCCCACCCTCAAGCCATCGGCGAGTGAACGGCGTCACGACCCGACTGGTGCTGTTGGCGTTGCGGTCTCTGGCGCTGGCGGCAGCTGGAAACCGGTTGTGGATGAAGTAGCCCAGCGCATCGGGCTGGTGGTCGAAGCCGGTGGTCTTGTCCGGCATGCCGTTGTCGTCGTAGGCCTGCTTCTCCAGCGCCTCGGCGAGCTTCGGGCAGCCCTGCGGGTTGACCAGCAGCCGGCGCTTGCCGCGCGCATTGCGCAGCATCGAGTTCACGCTGACCACGCGGGAGCGGATCGTGGGATTGGCAGACGGCACGCGGATGGAGAAGTTGCGCTCGGCGCGCAGCAGGCCAAGGTCGGACAGGCTGGCATTGCTGCTGTGCGTGTTCTTGCCGCTCGCATCCGGGTAAACGGTGATGCGGCGCTTCGGGTAGTTCTCGTGCAGCGCCTCGATCATTGCCGGCGTGTCACGGATGCCAGTCAGCTCGGAGAGCGCCATGGGCTGGTCGTCGCGGATCACGCATACGATCGCCGTCATGTTCAGCACGTTGAAGTCCATGCCGACGTGGAGCTGCTCGTCATCATCGATCGTGGCAGCAGTGCCATTGAGCCGGCGATCGTAGGCCGCGTAGACCGAGCCGCTGGTCAGGTTGCAGAACTGTCCGTCGATGTAGGCCAGCACCAGCTGCTCGGGGTACGTCTCGAACAGCGACGAGATGTAGTCGTCAGGCAGGTTGATTTCGTTGTCGTACGTGCTGGCATGCACCAGGCCGTACAGCCCAGCCTTCTCCGGGTGCTGGCTCGGCACCTGGTGGAACTGCTCATAGACGAAGTTGAAGCCCTCCGGGGTGGTGGTCACGTCCACACCGTTCTGCAGCCCAGGCGCGTTGACGCGCAGACGGGCGATGATCTTCTGCCACGCCTGGTGCGCCTTGCGGCGGTTCATGGTGTCGATCTCGTCCACCAGGCCGCGGCCGATCTTGAAGCCGACGATGCTGCCCGGCTTCTCCATCGACCTGCAGATGATCGTGCTGCGGTAGACCTTGCCGCTGTACAGGTGCACTTCCTTGTTCGACTCCACCACCCGCGAGCGCAGCCCCCAGTCGAATGCCACCTCGTCGATCGTCGGGTAGAAGATGTCTCGGATCTGCGGATAGGTCGGCGCGAAGTAGCCGGTGGGGACACGCGGATGCTCCCAGGCGTGCTTGCACAGCGAGCCGCCGCCCACCCACGTCTTACCTGACCCGAAGCCACCGACGAAGGCACGGAACTTGTGCGGCAACGCCAGGAAGGCTGCCTGCGGGGTGTTAAGGGTCGGCACGGCCTACGCTCTGCTTGCGGCCACTCACCACGGTGACTGTTACCGAGTCTGGTGGCGGCGTGTCGTCTAGGGCTGCGTCTCGATCTAGGCCAGCTAGCTTTGCCTTGCCCATCGTCGCCTGGACCATGGCGGTGGCTTGCTCCTTCCGGCGGGCCACGCCCCGCGCTTCCTCCAACTCAGCCATAAGGCTAGCCATGGTCACGGCATGTGCCTGCTCAGCCTTGCCGCGAAGCTCAGTGAGGCGTGCCGCGATCTTGCCGTTATCGAGCAACTCCTTGGCCTTGCGGTGGATGCTCTCCGTCTTCATGCCGCCAGCGTCGTAGGACAACCGGTAGGCCTGGGAAGCGTTGCCGGTCTCCAAGTAGCGCTGGCAGAACGCCTCCTGCTTCGGGGTAAGTGCAGCCGCACCGACGTTAGCCACGGCTAGCGCCCTTCTTGATGTTGTCCGCAGCCCACAACGGCCGGAGATTGCTCAGCGCCCAGCAGGAAGCGAACTGCTGCGGGTTCTGCTGGTCGAATGCGGCGCAGGGCTGGATGTGGTCCACGTGCCACGCGCCGTAGTTGTCCCAGCTCATGCCTGGCAGGAATTGATTTTCAAGATGCGCCACCAGCTCATCAGCCGAATAGCTGAGCCGGCTAAACAACGCTCCATCGGTCCTGCCCTTGAGCGCTGCCCACAACCGAGCCCGGACAGCGTTGGCGATCCTGTTGGAGGGCGAACTGGCCAAGTACTTGCGCCGCGCCGCGTTGATCCGTTGGCGCCGCGCGGCATCACGTTCTGCATACGCCTGGATTTCCGCTTGGGTGGGGTGGCACTCATCTGTCAGCGCCGCAACAGGCACCGCAAGAACCTCTGCCACTTCGCAGGGGTCAAGCCCGAAGATGAAAAGCCTCTTCGCCAGCGCGGCTGACTCGCAGTTCAGAGTCACGGCCATCACCAGCCACCGTTCGTAAGCAGCTGCTGCGGCCCGGTGTACTGCAATTTACCGCCCCGTTTCGGCATGGCTGCGCATTGACACCGGGCCATATTTGCCGCGACCACATATGCCAGGTCCAAGGTAGAAACAACCACCACGCGGTAGTCGGTCACGCACTCCCATTGGTCGCCCCACGGTCGATGCCGATGTCGTATGCGCGGCTTGATAAAGCGCCCGTTCCCGAGGTGGTGAGTGTCGTCCGCCTGGCGGCAACCAGACTGACCGCCGCAACGCGGCTCACCTCGTGCGGGCTGCTGGCTGTTGTCGACACCTGCCAGCTGGTCGCCCCGGTACTGCGCGCCCCGGGTGGCGCTGTCGTGCTGTCGTGCGGAGGGCATCACCCCTCCCCTGCACGGATGTGCTCGTAGATGTCGGCGGCGCTCACGAACCGCAGATCGACGAAGTGCTGCAACAGGTCACCGAACAGTTGGCTTGGCGTGGGAAACGTCGCCCGGCGTCCGTCGGCGGTGTCACCGGCATAGACGCCCATCAGCCAGGCCGGGTGCTTCTTGACCATCCGCTCTCCGGTGGCAGATCCCTGGCGGACCACGAAGACCCGACCATCGTCCGCGCCGAACACGTAGCTACCGCTGCACTGGGCATTCCGGATATCCCGGATACGGGCAACGGCGGCGGTGGCGATCGGCATCATGTCTTCGTGTGGGTTGGCGGTGCCCAGGGGGACGGCCTCTCGGTTGAACTGGCGGTGGGGTGCTGTCTGCCGTTCGATGCTGATCGTCTGTTGCGCGGGATCAATGGTCATGGCGTGCTCCATCAGGCGGCGATGTCCACATGCCCCTGCGTGCTGTCGTGCCAAAGGGCCAGCAGCAGCGCATCAGCGCGGCCGTTGTCCTTCTTCCGCTGCAGCAGGGATGCGGCGCTTGGGAAACGGACCAGCGCGAGCTGGCGGGCGGCGTCCTTGTCCTTGCCGATGAGGCCAAAGCGGCGCTTCCACACCGCAGGGATGGCACGGCTATACGGGATGCCCAGCACCTGCAGCACCGCGCGGGCCTGGCCGTAGCTTTCACCGAAACGGAATGCAGAGGTGCCGCCGTCCTGCGGCCGCGCGCCGACCTTCTCAATGCAGGCCGAGATGTAGGCGCCGGAATGCTCACTGCGGATCTGCCGCATCCAGGCGGCCAGAGCGCCGGCGTCGACCTCGCGCCAGTCGCCGACCTGCACTGTGGGCATGTCCAGCACTGGCCCGGCTTCGCCATCGATGAGCGTGGCCACCGCGCCAGACAGACCCGGGTCAATGCCGAATGTGAGGCGCAGGCTCATCGGCGCACCCCTTCGACGGCCAACACCGGGCCAACCTTGACGAACATGCCAAGCAGCACAGCGCGGTTGCCGCGCAGCTGAGAAAGCATCCGCCTACGACTTTTCGCGCTCTGGCTGACCATCACAGAGATGGCAATGGCCTGGCCGTCGGTGATGATGAGGTTCCGAGGCTCGATGCCGCGCAGCTTCGCGCGGTTGAGGCAGAACTGGACGCGGTCAAGGACTTGGGCGCCGGTGATCATGCCTGCGGCTCCAGTTTGGCCGAGTAATTCAGCAACCACGAATTCCGCCCATCGTGTTCTTCAGGCAACTGGCGGATCAGATCCTCTGCCCACTTCACCCTCGTGTACTGGCTTGAAATCTCGCATGCAGTGAGGGTGCCGCCGAGCGCGCGCAGCTCTCCCTGCAAGGCCTCGATCCGCACCCGCAGGACGTCCGCGCGGTGCATGCCAAGCTCTTTATACGTCGCTGACTTCTGCACCCATTCGGTCTTGTCCATCCACTCTTCGTAGGCCGCTTTGTACTGGTCCTGAGTCCCATGCGACAAAGCGGCCAGGAGGGCATGCGCTGCCGCCACCGCGTCCCGCGCCATCAAATCCAACTTTTCCCGGCGAGGCGGATCGTATGTGCTGTTGGCTAAAATTCCGGCCATCTGCTCCGATGCGATCCGCTCGCACTTCGTCATTTTCCCTACCGACTGCTCGCCGAGCGGGATCGTTTTTGCTGATTGCTGGATGGTCATGCTGCCCTCGGGATGTTGAGTAGTTGGTCCTGGTATTCCTGCCAGGCTTCAGTGCCGCGGCCGCCCAGGACGTCGAACGTCCAGGCGCGGAACTCGCGGGCGTGGTGTTTGAAACTTGGTCCGAAGACCTCGCGCATGCGGTCGCGGGTCATGCCGGGCATCTGGTCGCCGTCGTGATGCCAAGCGCCTAGCGCGACGACGGCGTGCTGGCCGATCTGCTTCTGGCCGTGCAGGTCGCCGAGGTTGCGGTGGTGGATCTGCGTGTGGCCGCACTGGATGGCCCGCTGCAGGCCGGCGGCGATGCGCCAGCGGCAGACGACGCAGCCGAGCGCACGCGCGGCGTCCTGGTAGGCCTGCTCGGCGCGCGTCGCCGGCTTGATGGCGCGCTTCATGCCGCCACCTGCATGCGGATCGAGGTGCAACGGCGCGCAAGCTCGACCAGCCATTCAGCCAGCGGAGGCGGCGTGTGTTCGCGCTCAGCCTTGCGGAGCTGCGGTCGGTACATCGGGTGACCGACTCGAATGCTCGAGGATGTCGATACCACGTGCGTTGAGAGGCCAAGCCGCAACGGGAAATCCGGGATGTCCGCCGGCTCGCAGCCGACCACGTACAGCTTGGTCGCCTTGTCGGCACGGTGACCCCACCACGATTGCCAGATGGCCAGCGTCCAGCCGCCCCAGCGGTCGCGCTCCATGCCGCGTGGCGACGGGAGGGCCATCGTCGGCCACAGCTGTGAGCCAGCCGGATGTTCGAGCACGCCGCCGCACGCGCGCACCTGGTCCACTGCCCAGATCGCCAGCTCCTTCTCGCCAGGCGCGGGCTTGGCGAAGTGCTTCAATGAGCCC
The DNA here is from genome assembly GCF_041475665.2 of Xanthomonas sp. NCPPB 4467. Taxonomy (NCBI): domain Bacteria; kingdom Pseudomonadati; phylum Pseudomonadota; class Gammaproteobacteria; order Lysobacterales; family Lysobacteraceae; genus Xanthomonas; species Xanthomonas sp. NCPPB 4467. Next base: position 3,013,970 of record NZ_CM191260.1, read on the forward strand.
CATGCGCGGCAAGGCGGGTGCGCCACCACCGGCATGCCACCCTGGAACGTGCGCGCGTCGCGCTCAATGTCGTAGACATCGCACCCCGGCAGCGTCTTGTAGATGCTGTCGGCGCGGGCAAACAGGATGGCGACCGGTATCATGCCGCCCTCCTTTGCTCACCGGCCATCAGCAGGTACTCCGAACGCAGCGTGTCGGTCAGCCCTGGCAGGTACCGCTTGTCGATGTGGTCGCAGATGCCCCGGAAGAACTCGCCGAACTCGCCCTCATCCATCTCGTCGAATGCGATCGAGCGCGGCTGCGCCACGGCCGCCTTACCCAGCGGCCCCAGGTCGATCTCGAACGGCTCGCAGAACACGCCCGACTCGGTCTGCACGCGCTTGATCGCGTCGTGTGCAGTCAGAGTCTCGAAGCCCTCGATGCCGTCCACAAGCAGATGGCCGAGCGCATGCACCATGCGATGGAACGCCGGGTTGCGCGGCTGTTTCAGCTCCGCGCGGATCTCGCGGCCAACGTTGAATCGGCGCTCGCGCAACAGGCGGCTGTCGATCTGATTCGCCGGCACAAGCGCGCCGATCAGCTCACCGGTGTCGGGGTCGATGAGCTTGCGCACCACCAGGTAGATCGGGCGCGCGGCGCGTTTCGCCCGCACCTTCTTCGCGGCTTTGGTCATAGTCATGCGTCGACGTCCTGCCGCGGCGGGCGCGGCTTGAGGTTGCGGAAGCCGCGTGAGCGCGGGACCGGCTTGCCGTCATCGCTTTCGATCGACGCCGGCTGCCAGTACTCGGGCAGGTTCTGGAACTTGAAGCGCTCGGGCATGTAGAGCACGCGCACCTCGCCCGGCGGGCCACTGCGCTGCAGCGGCACCAGCAGCTCGGCGGTCCCCTTCCAACGGCTGTCCTTGTGATAGACCTCGTCGCGGTAGATGAAGATCACCGCATCGGCGTCCTGCTCGATCGATCCGGAGTCGCGCAGATCCGCTGGCTGCGGGCGCTTGTCCGGGCGGTCTTCCAGCTTGCGATTGAGCTGCGACAGCAGCAGCACCGGCACGCCAAGCTCACCGGCCAGCAGCTTCAAGCCACGGCTGATATCGCCCACGCCATTTGCGCGGTTGTCGCCCTGGATCTCCATCAGCTGCAGGTAGTCGATGACGATCAGGCCCAGCGGCTTGCGGGCGTGCTGCCGGCGCGCCTGCGAGCTGACGTGCTCCACGCGAGCGCGGCGCGGCCTGCTGACGAAGATGTCTGCCGCGCGCAGCTTGCGCATCGCGCTGGTGACGTTCGTCCAGTCCACGTCGTCCAGCTCACCGGAGCGGATCCGGTTGCCATCGATGCCGCCGACCGATGCCAGCATGCGATCGCCCAGTTCTTCGGCTTGCATCTCGAAGCTGAAGACCGCAACCGCTTTGCGCAGGTGCAGTGCGACGTGCTCGGCGATGTTCTGCGCCAGGGTGGTTTTGCCCATCTTTGGGCGCGCCGCCAGGACGTACAGGCCGCCCGGCTTGAGGCCGCCGAGCAGGTCGTCCAGGTCGTCGATGCTGGTGGTGATCCCATGGATGCCACCGCCGTCGCGGGAGCGCTCGCCCAGCCGCTCGAACACGCGGTCCATCACTGGCGCGACGGATTCAAGTTCGCAGGGCTGGCTGTCCATCAGCGACCCGATGCGCGACTGCGCGGCGCCAATCAGCTCGACGCTGCTCTGCCCGTCAGGGTTGTAGCCGTCATTGGCGATGTCGGTACCGACCTGGATCAAGCGGCGCAGCCGCGCCTTGTCCGCCACAATCTCCGCATAGGCGCGGATGTTTGCCGCCGATGGCGTGGTGCTGGCGAGCTCGATCAGATACGCGCCCTCGCCCACCTGGTCGAGCAGCCCCTGAGCCTCGAACCAATCACCCAGCGTCACTACGTCGAAGGGGCGCCGCGGCTGAGCGTTGGCCATCTCGCGGATGGCGCGGAACATCAGCATGTGGTCGCGGCGGTAGAAATCCCCTTCCTCGACCAGGTCGGCAATCTCATCCCATGCGCGGTTGACCAGCATCAGCCCGCCGAGCACCGCCTGTTCGGCGTCCACGCTATGTGGCGGCACGCGGAGAGCATCCGATGGCCGGCCGTGCCACATAGACGCGCTCTCGGTGCGTTCGGCGTCCATCTGATCAAGAAACTGCGCCTCGTCGGCGTGGTGGTCGTAGTCGTGGATCGTGCTCATGCCGCCACCTGCCCTGCTTGCGTTTCGGCGTCGCGGACACGGCGGTACTGCTCGCCGGGCGTGGTCAGCGTGTAGCCGGTTACCGGGTGCAGGAACCAGATTTTCTGCCAGTTGCCGCGCACCGCGTTGCGGAAGACCGCGCGCCAGTCGGCATACCGCTTGCCATCCCCGCTGTAGCGATCGGCGAAGGACAGCCAGGCTAGCTCGATGAACTCATCCGGGATGCCGGCTTTGTTGGCCCACTCGAACACCGGATCGTCAGCACGGATCGCATCCCCGTCACCGAGCGACGCATTCCAGCTGTCGAAGGTCTGCATGCGGTTCTTCGACGAGGCACTGGCGGATGCTTCGCTGTTGTTGCTCTTAGGTTCTTTACGGTTAGACCGCAGCTGCTGCGGGGGTGACTGCGGCATTTGCGGTGGTTTGTGCAGATTTTGCGGTGGTTCGACTGCGGCATTTGCGGTGGTGCAGCTGCTGCGGTGGTGCAGCTGCTGCGGTGGTTCGTAGGCATCTGGGGTGATGACGTAGCGCGTATGGCGACCATTCGAACGGTCGGCGGCGACCAGGCCGACTGACTCCAACCAGCGGATGGCGCTGTGCACCGTTCGCTCGCTGAGGCATGTGCGCTCGCAGATGGTTGGAATCGAGGGCCAGCAGTAACCCTGGTCGTTCGCGTTATCAGCAAGCGAGATGAGCACCGCCTTGGGCGACGGCGGCATGGTCATCGGCCAGCACTTGGACATGATCAGCGTGCTCATACCAGACGCCCTGCCCGCTCCATGCGCTTCACCTGCCTGTCGCTGCGGCTCTCGCATTCGCGCTTCAGATCCAGCCAGTAGGCGCGTGCAACGGCCTTCTGGCCGTCAGCCTGTGCATGCCTCAAGCGCTCGGCGAGCCGGCGGATACGGCGCTCGCGGCGCCAGTCTTCGATCAGTTGCAGGATCATGCTGCTGCCCTCATACGGAGTTCGGCGTTCTCGGCGGTCAATTCAGCGATAACCTTCAGCAGTTGCTGCAGATCGCCAGAGGAGGCGCGATAGGCACGCACCGCCGTCGATGCTTGTTCTGCAGTTGGGAATGAGCCCAAATAGATGCCGTTTACGCGTGCAGTGAATGATTTTCGGAAGCGGTGCACGTTCTTCAGTCCAGTGTTGGACTGGGCGGCAGAGTGCTGGTTCTGGATATTTTCCCGATTGGAAACCGCACGAAGGTTAGATCGGCGGTTATCCAGCGTGTTTCCGTTGATGTGGTCGATCACACGACCTGGAGTACCGCAGAGAATGCGGTGCATATACGTCCGCATCCCATCGATCTGGGTAACGGCGTATTCGTAGCCGGTGCGACGGCTATAGACGAGCCACCTGTACTGCGACAAGCGCTCGAAATCTTCGTCGTCTACCAAGATCTGTTGCCCTTGAGCGGCGGGGATGGTCTTCATGCTGCAGCTCCCAGCGCGATGGCCGCGATCTCGTTGATTCGGTCGTTCTCGCACCGTTGGCCGGATGCCTCGCGCATCGCGCGGTGCATCGCGATGTACTGCTGCAGCAAAAGCGTCCCCGTGGCATTGCAGAACGCACGAACCCGGCCACCAGGGACGCCCTCACGCAGCCACTTCGATAGCGCCTGCTTACTCACCCCGATCCTGGCCGCGATCTCGCGCTGGGTCAGTTTCGACATGCGCACTGACACCAGCACGGCATCGCGCTCGCTGCCACACAGCCGCAGCACATCGAAGGGTGCGTTCCGGGGCGATGGCACCGCCTCTATCCGCATGGGCAGAAGCCCGGTCAACTGCTGTCCACTCGTGTTCACTACCGTCAACCTCAAAGAAAGAGCGAAAAAATGGGCCTACCCCACGGAGAAGGCCCGGATGTTTGAATCAGTGAGATGGACCCCGCAGAACGTCACGACGCTCATGCGGGTCGGCGGCAACGTGTTCGCGGTGCGCTGGATGGGGACGCAGCTGGTCATTCGCGTGCTGCGGAAGGGCCTGTAGATGGCCGGGAGAGGTGCCCGCCTGCCGGTAAGCTGGGAGATGCGACCCAACCCAACTACCGGAGACGGACATGGAAGATTCAGAAGCTGCGCACCGCAAAGTGCGCGAGTTGATGCAGGTGTGTGCTCTACAAGCGCTCATGGCGTCCCACCCGGATCCGCACGCCCTCCGCGCGGCTTGGGCTGTGGAGATGGCCCACCTGTGGCCGGGTGCGATGAAGGCGTTCCAGGGCGCCAACCCAATGGCCGACTACCTGCGCCAGCAGCAGGAGACGTGGGAGTCCCTGATACCGGCACCCCCAGCCGCTTGAGCGTCTGCCGGACGTACTGCAGAGCGGCAGCGCGCAGGTGGACGTTCGGCATGTCGTCGTCCATCTCAGGCGGCCTGGTCGGTCGGCGCTGGGCCGAAAACGTCTTCGCGCAAGTCGTAGCGCGAAACTGCGCCATTGCTTTCCTCGTCCAGCCGCCGAGCAAGCGCGCCATCAAAGCGCTGCTTTTTGCTCATGGCTTTCCGCAGGTAGCCGATCGAAGTTCCAGCGCGGGCGGCGTAGTCCGCCTGGTCACTGGGCGTGAGGGTTGCCAGGTAATTGCGAAGAGTGTCCATGGGATAGAAATTACCATATGGTAAATATAAGTCAATACCGTTTGGTAAATTACCAGGCAGTAACGGAAGATTCGGCGATGACAACCGCCGACACCCCTCTCGTAGCGCTGCGCCGCGCACGTCTCCAGCAATGGATCAACGATCACCACGACGGCAAGCAGGCCGACTTCGTGCGTGCTGCCAGCATCAACCAGGGTGAGCTATCGCTACTGTTGAAGAGCAAGTCTTTTGGTGAGAAGCGCGCAGCAGCGCTTGAAAAAGCCGCAGGTATGCCGACTGGTTACCTGTCTTCCGCAGGAGCTGATCCGACAGCCGTCTCAGCTGTCGCAGCGACTGAGAAGCCCGCCGGAGACTATGTTCGCGTCAATCAGCTGGATGGAGATGCGGGCATGGGCGAAGGACGAATCAACGATGACTACCCAGAAGTGATCAAGTCGATGGATTTCACGCCGGCGTACATTCGCTCGGTCGTGGGATTCGTTCCTCAGCCAGGCAGACTTGTGCTGGTCACCGGCCGAGGCGACTCCATGATCCCGGTGATCCAACCCGGCGAATCATTGATGGTGGATACCGGGGTTACATCGTTCGATGGCGACGGCATCTACCTCATCAACACCGGCAACGGGCAGCAGATCAAGGGCCTGCAAGACCGGGGCGATGCAATCTACGTGGTGAGCGCCAATGCAGCGCTCTACCCCGCTTTTCCCCTGCCACGCGGCGCGATCGTCGGCGGCAAGGTGTATCTGCGCAACAGAATTGATCGACTTAATTAATCCAGAGCCAAAGGGGGAAAGGAATGAAGATTCAAGGGATTCTAGGAGTTGGGCTTCTGCTTCTTGCAGTGGCAGAGTCGATAGCTGGCGGCGTCCGTGTGAAGGGTTACACACGCAAGGACGGGACATACGTAGCTCCTCACTACCGTAGCTCACCCAATTTGAGTAGATACGACAACTACTCATCCAGCGGGAACTACAACCCGTACACGGGGAGGATTGGCACTGTGCAGCCTCAGGCCGCCCCCAGCTACAAGCCACCTTCCTACTATCCTTACATTCCGCCGCCATCGTCAGCAGCATCTTTGGCGACCGCGTCACAGCACCAGCTACTTCCTGGATATTCAAACGCGTTGCTGAAGGCTAACTCCGCAGGGTTGGCAAATTCCGCAGTGATAACGCCAGAACAGATTTCGTCGGACACAGCGGTAAGTGTGGGATCAACCCAAGTAGACCAAGCACTTAAAAGTGTAGAGGCACTTGGTAGGCACTATCGTGATACTGACCCGAATTGGCAGGCTAAGCTGCTCATCTTGCAACCACGAATAGCGGAAATCCAAAGCACGCTACCGCCGAATCAATGGGCAAACGCTGTGGCTATTGCATGGGCTGCTTTGCCTTCGCCTAGTTTTCGCACAAGTCATGCAGACGCACTTAATTCATACGCGCGGCAAGAGTGTCAAGAGGCGGCTGACAAAGCATCTGATTTAGCGGATGCGGCAAATAACCTCGCCAGGTGTGCATCACAAGGCGATCTTACAGATGACTGCAGCCGTCAGACCCGTGCCACTCGCTACGCCGCAGATGACTACGAATCAGCAATTGGCTCGATCTCTGAAGCATGTAGCTAGGCGCTTTACCGGAGACAACACGAAACCCGCTCACGCGGGTTTTTTTTCGTCTGCAGGTCCTTCATGAACGACGTTCAGAAAATCACCAAACAAATTTACCTTTTGGTATTGACCAGAAATTACCGTTTGGTAATCTGTCCTCGTCGGCCCAATCCGGGCCAAATCGAACGAGGACGGGGATGGCTCTCGCACACCACTACCACCCACTTTGCGGCTGCTTCTCCTGCTGTCAGCAGGAACTGGCAGACGAACGCGCCGACGAACTGGCGCTGGCGCTGCACAGCAATGGCAACGTCCTGAGCGATGCGATCGGCGAGATGACCGGCGAGCAGTTTGCCTTGATGGCCGCACGCCGAGCTGATGGTAACGCTGAGGGTGTGATCGAAATCTTGAGCACCGCCGTCAGCGACTACCTGTCTCAGCTGATCAACGGCCGTATGGACGACGTGGACTGCTCGCGCATCGAAGCGGTGCAGCACTACCTGACTGTGTACGAGGCCAAGCCGGCGCCGGTTGCCGTGCAGCCCTGGCGGGTGGCGGCATGAGCGCCGTCATCCCCTTCCCCACCGCTGCGCGCGGCGCCGATCTGGTGCGCGACATGGCGCTAGATCGCGGCTATGGCGCGATCACTGTGGCGCAGCTGGTGCGCACCTTCCAGCCCGACAACGTCCGCTCTCTGCGCGTCCAGGCATCGCAGCACGTGCGCGATCCGGACGAGTCGGCAACCACCTACTTCGATGGCCCGGAGGCTGCGTGATGGAAGACGCCGACTTCATCGCAGCAATGCGCGCCGGCCTGCCGCAGCTCTCCGCGCCTGCAGGTCTGGACGTGATCGATTGCACCGGGATCTTGCTGGGCAATGCAGACCTGGAACTGTCCGATCTGGAGCGCATCGAAGGCATCTGCGTATTGCCGGAGAGCTGGGCATGAACGTTGCCGCCCTGCTCTCGCTCATGACCTGGACCGCAGCAGCAGCGTTCTTCGCTGACGTGGCGCGCCGCTGCTGGATTGTCAGCGCCTGGTCGTTGCTGCCACTCGCGACGATCGCTGCACTGATCTGCGCATGGGTTGCGATCGACAAATGCATTTCGATCTACCGCAGCGCACGGCACAAGCGTACACCGGCGGATTTCATCCGGCCCAACACCAGTTTCCCGGAACAGCCGCGCCGCGGCATCCGTTGATCCCCGCCGGCGCGCCGGCACAACCCGACGAGGTTTCCATGTTCCAACTCGATGACGCGACCGCGAAGGTCGCCAACTTCAACCCCCGCGCCGAGAAACACGGCGAGGACAACGTAACTGCCGGCGACATCAAGATCGTGGCCACCGTCTCCAATGGCGTGCTGGATTACTTCAACAAGCATCTGCGCGCTGCGCTGTATCGCAAGGCGCTGGCCGGCGAGCAGCAGGATCTGATCGAAGGCGGCAACGCGCTGGTGGCGGTGAAGTTTCCGCGCCTGGGTGCCATCGCTTGGGACGAAGACTTCCCGGGCTACGAGATCGAACTGGGCGGCGGCATGGGCCTGACCGAACCGCTGTTGCTGGTGGACGTAACGCTGAAGAAGTTCCGCTTCGAACCGCTCGAAGGCGGCAGCGTCGCCGTCACCTTCAACGCCATTTGCCATCCCGACGCAGAAGAAGCCGGCCAGCTGTGCCAGATGATCCAGAACGACGTGCAGCTGACGGTGCGCCCGCCGACAAAACAGGGCCAGCAGAAGCCGAACGATTCGCTGGAACTGCAGGATGCCACCGATGCCACCGATGCCGCTGAAGAAGCAGCGCGCTTGATTGATGCCGGCAAGAAAGCCGCCTGATTCCCCAGCTGGTCGTCCCCCTGTCGACCAGCACCACACGCGCCGTGATGGCGCCACGCAGCACCGCCGATGGCCGTCCGCCTCACGTTACGAGGCTCCATAGCGGAGCGGCTTGCGATCAACGAGCGTCCATGTCTGTCGTATCGAAGACCAGGCCGCTCCGCTATGGAGGGAATGCGCAGGCTGATGCGCACCGTGGGACAGGCCTCCCTGGCGCCCGCCCGAAGGTTTCAAACCAGCAATGGTTCCAAGAAGGACAACGGGGTCGGCCACAGCTACCGCCACCGAAAAAAGCCGGAGATCAGCACCGGCCCCTCCACCCATCGACAACACGCCGGCGCCGCCGGCAGGAGATTGCAGTGAACAACGTAGCCGTGATTCCGCAGAACCAACAGGGTGCGCTTGTCGCGCAACCGCGCCAGCAATTCGACCTCAGCCCGCAGACGTTCGAACAGGCGCTCACGTTCGCCGATTACCTTGCAGATAGTGACCTCGTCCCAAAGGACTTCAAGGGCAAGCCTGCGAATTGCTTGATCGCGATGCAGTGGGGTGCCGAGCTGGGTCTGAAGGCGCTCCAGGCGATCCAGAATATCGCCATCATCAACGGGCGTCCGGCCTTATGGGGTGACTCAGTTCTTGCGATCGTACGCGCGTCGCATCTATGCGAGTACGTCACCGAAACTGATGACGGCGACACCGCAACCTGCCGCGTAAAGCGCCGGGGCGAAGCGGAAGAAGTGCGCACCTTCAGTATGGCCGACGCGAAGACTGCCGGCCTGCTCGGCAAGGCCGGCCCGTGGACGAATTACCCGAAGCGCATGCGCCAGATGCGCGCACGTGCGTTCGCCCTGCGTGACGTGTTCACCGACGTGTTGCGCGGCATCGCGATCGCCGAGGAGATCATGGACATCCAGCTCGCAGGTGCTGCCACCGGGGAGCAAGGCCGCGCGACGATCGAGGGCCAGGCCGACAAGCAGCTGCCGCTGTACTCGGAAGCCGACTTCGCTGCGAACCTGCCGAAGTGGTGGGACATCGTCGCCAGCGGCAAGAAGACCGCCGACGACCTGATCGCAATGCTGCAGACGCGCGCGCGCTTCACCGCAAAGCAGCTGGAAGAGATCCGCAACCCGCCGACCGATGAAGGTGAGGCCCAGAGCGACGTCGCTGCCGCTGCCGGCGGCATCACCCAGACCGCAGTGGAGCGTTGAGCATGAAGACCGTCAACCTGATCCAGGGCACGCCGGAGTGGCATGCCCACCGCGCAACCCACCTCAACGCCAGCGACGCACCGGCGATGCTCGGTTGCAGCCCGTACAAGACGCGCGCGCAGCTGTTGCGCGAAGTCGCCACCGGCATCGGCGAGGAACACGACGACGCCACCCTGCAGCGCTTCGCTGATGGCCACCGCTACGAGGCTCTGGCGCGTCCGATTGCTGAGCAGATCATCGGCGAAGACCTCTATCCGTGCGTTGGCACCGAAGGCAAATACTCGGCCAGCTTCGACGGCCTCACCCTGCTGGAAGAGACCGCGTTCGAGCACAAGAGCCTCAACGACGATCTGCGCCGTGTGATGGTCGAAGGCTGCAATGGCGCCGATCTGCCGCTGGTCTACCAGGTGCAGATGGAACAGCAGGCGATGGTGTCCGGCGCGCTGCGCGTTCTGTTCATGGCGTCGAAGTGGAAGATGGATGAGGACACCAGGGAGTGGACGCTGGTCGAGGAGCGGCACTGCTGGTACACACCGAACGCGGAACTGCGCGCGCGCATCGTCGCAGGCTGGAAGCAGTTCGAGGCCGACGTAGCCGCCTACGAGCATGTTGAAAAAGTGGAACAGGTGGCCAGCGGTCGCGCGCCCGAAACGCTGCCTTCGCTGCACGTCGCCGTGACCGGCATGGTGACCGCGTCCAACCTTGCCGACTTCAAGGCATCGGCAATGGCAGTGCTGAGCGGCATCAATCGCGAGCTGCAGACCGACGACGACTTCGCCAATGCCGAGCAGACGGTGAAGTGGTGCAAGGGCGTGGAGGAGCGGCTGGAGGCGACGAAGCAGTAGATCCTCGGCCAGACCGCCGACATAGACGCGGTGTTCCGGACCATGGATGACGTCGCCGCCGAAGCGCGCCGCGTGCGCCTGGAGCTGGCCAATCTGGTCAAAGTCGAAAAGGACAACCGCCGCTCGCAGATCGTCGCCAACGGCGTGCAGTCTGTGCGGGATCACTATGCGTCTATCAATGCGGGACTCGATGCGCATGCGCTGACGGTACCGGCCAGCCTGCCGGCCGACATCGGCGCCGTGATCAAGGGCAAGAAGTCGATCAGCAGCATGCAGGATGCCGTCGGCACCGCTGCAGCAAACGCGAAGGTCGCCGCCAGCCAGCAGGCCGAGCGCGTGCGCGCCAACGTGCGCGTGCTGGAAATGGAGATGGGCGCGTTCGCCGGCCTGTTCCATGACCGCGTGCAGCTGTGCGCCACGAAATCGCCGGAAGATCTGCGCAACCTGATCACCGCGCGCATTACAGAACAGCAGCGCGTCGATGAGCAACGCCTGGAAGCGCAGCGCGACAAGATCCGTCAGGAGGAAGCGGACAAGCTGACGCGTGAGCAGCAGGAGCGCGAGGAGGCGCAGCGTCGCGCCGATGCCCAGGCCGATGCAGCACGTGTCGCTGCCGCTGCGCCTGCGCCCGCCGCTGCACCAGCTTCCGCCCCGGCCGTCGTGTCGGCACCGGTGGCGGTGGCCCCCGCTCTCTCGCAGGCGGCCAAGTCACTGCCCGCCCCGGCACCTGCCCAGGCAGTGCGCATCAAACTCGGCGACATCAACGCCAAGATCGCGCCGCTGACGATCACCGCCGACGGTCTAGCGCAACTGGGTTTCCTGCCGGCGACGATCGAGCGCGCTTCGAAGCTCTATGACGCCGCCCAATTGCCGGCGATGTTCAGCGCCATGCAACAGGTGTTCGCGCGCGCGGCCACCAACAGCTATCAGCAGGCCGCGTGATGTTGCGCACCTGCACCAGCTGCGAGCGGCGCCTGCGCGAGTCGCAGTTTCCGATGCAGGGCGGCCGCGTCGTCAGCGTATGTGTTCCCTGCCGGAACGACATCAAGCGGGCGCAAACCCGGCTCGCACCGGTTCGTCCTAATCCCGAGCAGATCCGTCTCAACAACGCTGCTGCGCTGTGGCATGGCCCGGTACAGCGCACCCACCTACTGAGGAATGCAGCTTGAATCGATCGAATCCGCGCCCTTGCCCCTACTGCGGGCAGGAAGATCAACTCGTGACCGGGCAACAGGTGTACCCGCACCGCCCCGACCTGTTTGCAAAGCCGATTTGGGCTTGCATGCCGTGTGGCGCCTGGGCCGGGTGCCATCCCGGTACCGAGCGTCGCGTGGGCCGGCTTGCGAACTCCGCCACCCGCCAATTGAAGATGCGTGCGCATGATTCCTTCGACCCGCTTTGGAAGAGCGGCCGCATGAAACGGGGAGCCGCCTATGCGTGGCTGCGCGAGCGCACGGGCCTTGATGAGCGGGAATGCCACATCGGGTGGATGTCCGACGATGACCTGCGCAGGGTGATCGAAACATGCGAAGGAGAAACCGCATGACCCGCCACCTCACCCGCCGCGCGCCGAAGCGCAGCGGCGGCTTTTCCTGGGGCCGCTTCCCGACCAGCGACAGCGCCCTCATCACCTGGCGCATGTTCCGCCGCGATCACACCAGGGCGCTACATACGCACGCGCTGACCTTCACCGCCAGAGACGACGCGGCCTATGTCGCGAAGCAGCTGCGCCGCGCGCGCCGGCAGTTACGCGACCGCGTGGACGAGATCGACCTGGCCGCAATGGGAGTTGCCGCATGACCATGCATCCGAATGACCGATTGTCCGCGCTCGACTGGGCGCTCAAACTCGCACGCGAGGCCGGCAAGACCGAAGAGCTGGTGCGGCTGACGCACGTGCCCGCCCTGCAGGAACTGCGCGACGAAGCGCAGCGGGAGGCTCGCGGCGGATGATCACTTCCCCCGCTTTTCGCTACCACGGTGGGAAGTTCAGGTTGTCACCGTGGGTGCAGCGGCACCTTCCACCGCACCGCACCTACGTCGAACCGTTTGGCGGCGCAGCCGGCGTTCTGCTGACAAAGCCGCGTAGCTACGCGGAGGTTTACAACGACCTCGATGGGGACGTGGTGAACTTCTTCCGTGTGCTGCAGACACCAAGTGACCGCAATCGCCTGATCGAGCTGTGCCAACTTACGCCTTACGCCCGAGCTGAGTTCAACCTTGCATGGGATGCGACGGATGACGCGGTCGAGCGGGCAAGACGCCTACTCATCCGCGCCCAGATGGGCTTCGGTTCGGCTGGCGCTACAAAGGGCAAAACCGGCTTCCGGATCGACGTGCAGCGCGCTTATGGCACTGCACAGCATTTGTGGACTCGTTTCCCCGCCGGCCTAGCCGATGTGGCGGAGCGCTTCACCGGTGTACTGATCGAAAACCGATCAGCGATCGAGGTTATGAAGCAGCACGACACGCCGCAAACGCTTCACTATGTGGATCCGCCGTACGTCCATAGCACTCGCGTGATGCAGGCAGGCAAAGCCGGCTACTACCGCCACGAGATGGCCGAGGCAGATCACAAGCAACTGCTTGAGTGCATCGTCAGGCTCTCAGGAATGGTTGTAGTGTCGGGCTACCGCACTGAGCTATACGACTCCGCTCTCGCCGGCTGGCGCCGCGAAGAAACACAGTCGCGCATCAGCGCAGGCCGTGGCTGCAAGCTCCGGACGGAATGCCTGTGGATAAGCCCCGCATGCGCATCAACGGGGCACCAGCATGCTCTCCCGCTGGAAGACGTCGCATGAAGCCCCAGCTCTTCCCGCGCGAGCCGCGCCGCATGAAGCAGCCGGCGAAGGATCTGCTCCGGCAGCAGCTCGCCATGGCCGCCGACCACATCGAGCGGGTCACCGCCGAGAACCAGGCTCTGCGCGCCATCTGAGCAGAAGCCGTCAACACATGCCAGGGCCAAGCCGAGCAGCTTCGCGCCGCGCTGGCGCAACAGGAGAAAGCACGATGAACGAACATTCCGGCAATTCCGGACAGTTGCCTGCAGATGCGGAGAGCGGTGGGGATGCACGTGCGCAGGCTGCGGACGGCGTGCTTCCCCCGTTACCAATTGCCTTCTTCGACGAATTCGGCAGTGGCGCTGACGACCGCGTACAAGACTATGCACGCGCCGCCGTCGCCGCCCGCCAGCCGGTGGGGGTGGAAGATGGTCGATTCCCTGGGGGATTCCAGGACGCAATCGATTACGTAAATGCCATAGGCAATGCTGCTGGTCAGCTGTACGCCCAAGCGTTCGGCCATGAAGATGACGGCAGCAGCACGGAATTGGAGCTACTGCAGAAGGTGTCGCTTCACCTTGCCGCAAGCGATGCCACGCCAGTGCAGGCCGTGGACTTGAGGCAGGGGCCCCATGGCATTCGCTTTATCGAAATTCCCAGCCGCAACAACCTCGATCCGATCAACGTGTTTGTGCAGGACTACGAACTAGGCCGTGGACGCATCGTTGTGACCTGCTACGGGCAAGCGTGGTGCGGGTTCTGGCGCGCCATGGGCGACTGCTCAGTGATGCAGTTCGTTGCTTCGTGCGAAGCCGACTACGTGGCGGGAAACATGCTCAGTGGACGGCACGAGCAGGTGAAGAAGCATGAGCGCGAATATGTGCAGCGTATTGCCGCAGAAGTGATTACCGAGTTCCGCACGCTGATAGACACCCAAGCGGCGGCACAGGAGCAGCAGGCATGAACGACATCGAGAAGAAGGCGCGGGAGATTCTGGAATCGCTGCCCAAGCCGGGCAAAGGTAGACTGATGCCACCCAACCGGCGAGGCGACTACGAATTCGGGCATGACGAAGAGGACGTGCAGGAATACGCGCTGGAAGCTATCGTCGCCGCGTTGTCGGCCGCGCCTGCTGCTGTGCCGGCTGACACATTCCAGGCCGGCGTATCGAAGTGGATGGGGGAATGCTTCTTGCCATCGCTCTACAGCAACATGACCAAACGCGGCGACCGTCTGCTGGAAGAGGTGCTGGAGCTGCTGCAGTCGAATGGCTACGAGCCGTCACGCGTGGCGACGCTGGTGGAGTACGTCTACGGCCGCCCCGTCGGTGAGCCGGCGCAGGAAGTCGGCGGCGTCATGGTCACCCTGGCAGGCTACTGTTGGGTGGCCGGACTGGACATGCATGCCGAGGGCGCACGCGAGCTGGAAAGGATCACGCAGCCCGAGGTGATGGCGAAGATCCGCCGCAAGCAGGAAGCGAAGAACGCGCTGCACTTCGATACGCCACTGCCTGGGAATGCCACCCACCGCCAGCCGGCAGCGGCGAAGAAGGATGGTGAGTGATGCCGCGCGCAAAGAAATCTCCGGGGATGTGGTATGCGCGTGCACAGCAGTATCGTGCGATGGCTGACGGATTGCAGTGCCAAGAACAGGGGCTGCATGAAACGAAACACCAGCATGTCGAGCGTCGTGACGCGACTGAGTTGGTACGGCGACAGCTAATTCGCGAGTCTGAGCGCTGCTGGCGGGAAGGCGGCCGCATCGACGCAACGCAGAGAGCCGCGCGCATCGACCAGCAGGCCAAGCCGGAGGTGCGCAATGGCTGAGCGCCCCGACCAACGTTATCCGCCAGCGCGTGCAGCGCGCTTGGGACAATTACCAACTGGAGACCACCCGATGAGCGATACCACCGAAAAGCCGCGCCGCCTGCTGCGCATCGCGCAAGTCATTGACCGCGTCGGCATGTCCCAGACCACCATCTACGACCGCATGAAGAAAGGCACGTTCCCGAAGCCGGTGCCGCTGGGCACGCTGGTTGGCTGGGTAGAGTCCGAGATTGATGCCTGGATCGACGCCCGAATCGCAGACCGCGACAAAGCAGCTTAGGCGGGGGCATATCTGGGGGCATGTGACCCCGAAGACGCCGCGCAATGCATGCGCAGCAACTGTTTCGGAACGCCCAGCGGTTCCCTTCCGCTCCACCACCGCATCAAGCGAAGAGCCTCGGACGTTCACGTCCGGGGCTCTTTCGTTGCTGCCGTCGCAAGCGACGCCGCAACACTGAGGTGCGGGCAATGCCGCCGATATCACATCGCGCGCGCTAACGTCCGCCTCTCCATCACAGCGGACCCTTCGCCATGAGCAACCAACAACGCCAACCCGACAATGCCGGCGACGATGCCAGCGGCGTCTCCGACAGCCAGGACTCGCGCAAGCAGGACGAAGCTGCCAAGCAGCGTCCGGGCCAGGAAGACCTGAAAGTGCATGACGAGCACAGCCGCCGCCCCAAGGGCAATGCCGGCCAGGGCGAATGACTGCTGGCAGGACTGCCGCGTCGGAGTGGAATCCCCAGCGCTTACCGCCGCCCGCCGATGTGGCAAGATCCTGAAACGTCGGCCGCTGGGGCTGCCGACGTTTCATCGGACGGTGTGGCGCACGCAATGGCAGCGACCACTGACGCAGACACTCGATCGCCTTGATGGCGCTTGTTGCAAAGGCCTTGCATGCAGCTTCCAGACGCACCCGCGTTGCACCTGATCCACGCGACCTTGTTGCCGGGCGACGTTGGCGCCTTGCTGGGCGCGCGCGCGCCGGCAAATGAAGACGATCGTCTGGCCACACTGCACGCTTACCAGCTTCTGGATACGGCGCCCGAGCCGCGGTACGACGCGCTGGCTGCAGATGCCGCCGCGCTGTGCCGCACGCCGATGGCGTTGATCTCGCTGGTCGACACGCAGCGGCAGTGGTTCAAGTCCAAGATCGGCATGCAGCCGAGCGAGACGCCACGCACGCTGTCGTTCTGCGCGCACGCCATCCTTGCGCCCGATCAGCTGATGGAAGTGGCCGATACGCATCTGGATGCGCGCTTCGCCAACAACGCGCTGGTCACCGGCGAGCCCCAGATCCGCTTTTACGCCGGCGCCCCGTTGCTGACCTCCGACGGCGTCGCATTGGGCACTTTGTGCGTGCTGGATCGTACGCCGCGGCGGCTGTCCGGTGCCGAGCGCGAGGCGTTGCGGGCACTGGCGCGGCAAGTCGTGGACACCATCGAATTACGGCGCGCGGCCGAGCTGGTCGAGCTGGATGAATTACGTGACACGCTCACCGGCCTCTGGAACCGTGCCGGGCTGGAACATGGCCTGCAGCAGCTACAAGACACACGTGCCGCGGCGCCGGAAGCGTCGCTGAGCTTCTTGCTGATCGATCTGGATGGCTTCAAGCGGCACAAGCTGCAATCGGGCGTTGCCGCAGCGGAAGCGACGCTGGTGCAGGCGGCAAGACTGGTCGAGGCGCAGTTGCCGCCCGCCACCATTGTGGCGCGGCTCGACGGCGGTCGGTTGTGCGTGGCGCTGCCGGCTGCGGTAGCGCCTGCTGCAATGCAGGCTGCCGAAGACATCCGTCAAGCGGTCGAAACCGCGCACTGGCCCACCGGAACGCTGACCGTCAGCATCGGGCTGGTCGATGTGCCTGCCAGCGAGACGCTCGACAGCAATACTTTGCTGGCACGTGCACGGCATGCGCTGCAAGGCGCGATCTGCGACGGACGCAACCGCGTACAGCGATTCAGCGGCTGGCATCTGCAAGGCTGAAATTCGCTCGAGCTGAATTGCTTGAGCTGTCTTTCTTCGTGCCTTGAGCGACAGTCGTTGCACTGCCATGCAAGTAGGACTGCGGGTAGACGGCGCTGCATAACACGTGCTCAACATTGGTTGATGCGCGCCTGCGCAGTTCTGACGCCGAACGCCTTTGCGCTACGTGATTTGCCTTGGGCACCCAGCGGCAGACAACCTACCGCCCGCGCACGCTGCCCGACCAACCCGCCCCGCTTACGAATCACCGCGACTCACGACACGCAGTCTGTCTAAGCGCTTGCAGTCGTCTGCACTGTCAATCGACCGGCATCGGCTCGTCAGAATTCCACGCAGCCGTCAGGCAGCCAGCGCATCGGCGTTGCCGGCAATCTCGTCCACCTGCAGCACCTGTTCCATCTCCAGCAGCACCACGAAGCGCTCGCCCACCTTGCCCATGCCACGCAGCAGGTCGCGGCGGATATGCGTACCGAACGCAGGCGCCGCTTCGATATCGTCATCGGCCAGTTCGATCACCGCATTGACGGCGTCGACCAGCACGCCGATCACCTGGGTGCCCTGCGCCTGCTCGGTGGACAGAATCACGATGCAGCTGCGCTTGTTGATGGCGCTGTCGGCACGCCCGAGCCGTGCCTGCAGATCCACCACCGGCACCACCGCGCCGCGCAGATTGATCACGCCGCGCACGCACGCCGGCATCGACGGCACCGGCGTCGGAGTGCGGTACTGGATGATTTCGCGAATCCCAAGAATGCTGGTGGCAAAGGTTTCGCCGTCCAGTTGAAAGGTGAGGTACTGGGCGGCCGCATCGGCATCGCCCGGCATGACATCGAAAGTTTGTGCGGTCATCGATCGATCTCTCAGAAGCGAGCGAACTGGCCTTCGTCCGGGCCCTCGGACAGCGCGTACGCCGGCGCTACAGTGGTGCGCCAACCGCGCGCAGCTGCGGCCCGTACAGGATGCGCGGCCGCCTGCTTGCCGCGCTTGGGCGGCGTGCTTGCAGCGCCCTGCCCGCCCAGCCGGAAGAACGCCATGCTCTGTTGCAGTTGCTCGGCCTGCGTGCTCATTTCTTCGGCGGTGGCGGCCAGTTCTTCGGAGGCGCTGGCGTTTTGCTGGGTGGTCTGGCTCAACTGCACCACCGCCGAGTTGATCTGGCTCACGCCCGAGGATTGTTCTTCGGACGCGGCGGAAATTTCCTGCACCAGATCCGAGGTGCGCTTGATGCTGGGCACGATGGTGTCGAGCAGGCGTCCGGCGCGGTCGGCCAGTTCCACGCTGGAACTGGCCACCTCGCCGATTTCCTGCGCGGCCACCTGGCTGCGTTCGGCGAGCTTGCGCACTTCGGCCGCCACCACCGCAAATCCCTTTCCATGCTCGCCGGCGCGCGCCGCTTCGATGGCGGCATTGAGCGCGAGCAGATTGGTCTGATAGGCGATATCGTCGATGATGCCGATCTTCTGCGCAATCTGCTTCATCGCCTGGGTGGTGGCCACCACCGCTTCGCCGCCTTCGATGGTTTCCTTCGCGGCCTGGGTGGCCATGCCGTCGGTGATGCGGGCGTTTTCGGTGTTCTGGCTGATCGATGCGGTCATCTGCTCCAGCGAAGCGCTGGTCTCTTCCACGCCGGCCGCCTGTTCGCTGGCGGCCTGCGATAACGACTGCGCGGTGGCGCTGACTTCTTCGGACGCGCTGGCCAGGGTCTCGGCGCTGGTATTCACCTCGCCCACCACCTGCGACAACTTCTGCACCATGGTGCGCATGGCTTCGAGCAACTGCGCGGTTTCGTCGCGACCGTGCACGTCGATGCGCATGGTCAGATCGCCTTCCGACAGGCCATTGGCGACTGCAACCGCACGACGGATCGGGCCGGTGACGCTGCGGCTGATCACCACGCCAAGCCCCCCCCCGAGCAACACGCCGCCGCAGATGATGGCCATCAGCAATCTGGAACTGCGCGCATGGATCGCGCTGGTTTCGGCGTTGGCCGATGCCGCGCTGCGCTCACGCAGGCCGCTCAAGTCGGTCATCAGATTATCGACCTCATCCGAACTTACGCGGACCGCACGCGACAATGCGGCAAGTTCGGGATTGGCGTCGCGCAAGGCCTCGCGGTTGGCGGCTTCGATAAAGCGCCCGCGCTCGTCCAGATATTTCTGCCACGCACGGTCGAACTGCGCGAGCTTGGTCTTGCCTTCGTCGGTCTGAAAGCTGCCGCGTGCACGGGTCATGTGCTCGACCACCTTGGCGGTGTATTTGTCGATGTTCTGCACGTGCGACTGGCGCTCTTCCGCGCTACTGGCCAACATCAGGTTGGCGCGTGCGCGGCCGGCGTAAATGAGGTTGATATTGGCCTCTTTCACGTTCGATAAACCCAGCAACTCGCGCTCGTACAGCGAGGTCGACAGGTCGCTGATGCGTCCGGAGTTCGAATAGCCCACCCACCCGATGCACGCGCCGATCGCAGAGACGATCAGAAACGCCACGATCAGCCTGGTTCCGATTTTGAAGTTGCCTAACATTGGGAGTTCTCTTAAGTGATGCGTGGGCTGCATGCATGCAGTGCATGGGCAATCGACGGCGCTGCGCGTGCCGATCGCACGATGCGGACTTGTCTAACCAATCGTTAATAGCTATCGGCGGTGGCAAAACACGCTTGATATGCAACCGTCGGTACAGCGCGCATTCATGCAACTGGATTTGCTGTTTTGTGACAGGTCCAGCGCTCCTGACCTGCGGCATTCGGAAAAACCCTACCCCTGCTCTGCAGGCTGTCCGGGACAGTCCGCAGAGACATCACGTCCGTGCAGCTAGGCTGAGGCCATGTCGCCCACGCCACTGCCCCGCAGGTTTTACGCACACGATTCGCGCGAGGTTGCGCCGCGCCTGCTCAACAAGGTGCTGGTCAGTGCCGATGGCCGCCGCGGCCGCATCACCGAGGTCGAGGCCTATTGCGGCAGCGACGATCCTGCCGCGCACTCGTTTCGTGGCATCACCCCGCGCACGCAAGTGATGTTCGGCGCGCCCGGGCATCTGTATGTGTCTCATCTATGGCATGCACTGGGCGATCAATGCGGTGTGTGGCGGCGCCCCCGGGCATGCGGTGCTGATCCGCGCGCTGCAGCCGCTCGCCGGCGTGCCGGCCATGCAGGCGGCACGCGGCGCGGCGACGGCCAAGGCACTGACCACCGGCCCCGGCCGTCTGGCGCAGGCATTCGGCGTCACTGCGGCCGACAACGGACTGGACCTGACCGATGCTGGCGCACGTCTGTGGATCGAAGACGATGGCACCCCGCCGCCGGCAGTTCCGCTTGCGACACCGCGCATCGGCATCCGCAAGGCCGTCGACCAGCCATGGCGCTGGGTGGTGCCCGACAGCGCCTATTTGTCGCGCCCGCTCCCGCGCGCGACCGGCACGTGTGCGGCGCTGCTAGGCGACTGAGCCAGCCATTGCTGCATCGGCGTCTGCTCAGCCGCACCTGGCCCGCGTTGCAGGAGGCGCAAAGCCTGCTCGGTGTGTTCGGCGGAGAGGTCCTGCAGCGGTTGGAAGCGATCGGCGGCCCACACCGCCATCGGCAGGCCGTCCAGCGATGCGACGCGATTGCCCGGCACCCGTGCCACGCGCTCGCCAGGCAGGATGCTGCCCAACAGATTGCTGGGGTCGCTTGCGCTCACGCACACCCAGCGTTGTTGCGGAACCTGGGCGCGCGCACGGCGCAGGGCCGCGATCGCATCCGGCAAGGCGAACTGCTCACCAGACAGACCGGCGATGAAACGGCCGCCGCGGATTTCGCCGCGCGCTTCCAGGCGTTGATACATGCGCAGCAGTTCGCGCCAGGGCGGCAACCACGCCGCCTCGCGCTCGAGCAAGCGCCAGCACACCACGCCGTAGCGGCGCAGCAACGTGCGCGCAACGTGTTCGAGCATTTCCTGATGCCGTTCGCCGGCTTCGGCCAGCGGCAGCTCGGCAAGCGCACGCACCGGCGCCCATCGCCCGGCATCGCGTATGCCCAGGGCAGTGGCACGACGCCGCTGCCGCGAGAGCGCCGACGGCCGCTTGGAGGCCGGCACCAGCAGCGCGCGCAGCCCGGCATAGCTGTCGCAATGCGCACGGCCACGCATTACCAGTTCGCTCAGGGCGTCTTCCAGCTCGGTGCTCATCAGGTGTGAGGCATCGGCAATTTCGTCGAAGAACAACGCACCCTGCTGCTGCAAGACCTCCACCACACGCTGCGCGCGGGACCCCAGCGGTGCATCGTCGACCGCACGTGCCAGGCCACTCCAGCGCTGCGCGTCGCGTCGCGGCAGCAGCACGATTGGGGTCGCCCGCAACGCGGCGCCGCTGCGTCCACCGCCCGGCCGCAAGCGCGCCCACACGGTGCGTCCGGCGGTGCATAAATCATCCAGCCAGGCGGGTTGATAGTCGCGTACACGCGCCGGCAGCACTTCGCTTTCCCACAGCACGGCCGGCGCTTCGAAGCCTTCCAATTGCCCGACCACGCCAGCCAACGCGTCCGGTCCGGCAACCCGGCTCTCGCTGTCCACATGCTGCCACTCAAACAGAAAGCGCGCGTAATCGCGCTGCGATACCGGCTCGATCTCGCGCCGCAAGCGCCCCAGCGTGTAGCGATGGATGCGCGCCAGCAGATGGCGTTCGCACCACTCTTCCGACTGCGCGTGCGCACTGAATTGGCCGGCCATGACATAGCCCTCGCGCTGCAATGCCAGCAATGCCAGCGCGATCTCGTCGTCGGGCAAGCGCAATGCACTGGCCAAGGCCGGCACCTGCGCCGGGCCAACCGCCGACAAGCGCCCACGCAACAGCTCGCGCACCGCCCTGTCGCGCTCCCAGTCGGCCACGCGGCAGTCGTCCGGTGCCTGCAACGGCGGCTGCGCCGATGCGTGCGGATACAGGCGCATGAACCAATCGATCCGCTCGGCGCTGATCCACAGTGCAGGCGCGCCGTCCATCACCAGGCAACTGGCGCGGCCGTCGGCGGCGAGTGCCGTCAACCACGGCTGCCACTGCGCACCGGCCGTTTCATCGACCGGCAGCACGCCCAGCCCGACCAGGGCCTCGTGCATCTCTTCGGCATCGCGTGGCTGCGGCCAGGCCTCCTCACGCACCGACGCGATGGCCTGTGGGTCCAAGCGCCCCAGGTCGTCGCTGTTCTGCGGAGCGTAACGGCGGCTCTGCACGGCCTGGGTGCGGCGTTCTTCCAGCGGCGCGTCGTCCAGAAATGCGTACGGACGCGCATTCAAGGCTTCGGCCGCCAGCGGTGAAGGCGCCGCCAGATCACGCGCCACCAGCGTGATGGCACCCGATTCCAGCCCGCGCAGCACCTGCAACCAGCCTTCGCTGTCCATCGCCTGATGCAGGCAATCGTCCAGCGTTTGCGTCACCAGCGGATGATCCGGCACCTCGCGCTCGCCAACCAGATTCTCCGCACAGGCCACCTGATCCGGGAACACGGCCGCCAACAGGTCTTCGGACTTCATCCGCTGCAGCTGCGGCGCCACCTTGTTGCCACCGGTGAAACGCGGCAGCGCCATCGCGTTGGTGGCGTTCCAGCGCCAACGCACGCCGAACAGCGGCGCATCCAGCAGCGCCTGGATCAGCACATGCTCGGCCGACGACGAATGCAGATAACGGCCAACTTCTTCCAGCGCAAAACTGTGACTGGTCGACAGCGACAATACGATCGCATCTTCTGTCGCTGCCGCCTGCAATTCAAAATTGAAGGTGCGGCAGAAGCGCTTGCGCAATGCCAGCCCCCATGCGCGGTTGATGCGACTGCCGTAAGGCGAGTGGATCACCAATTGCGTGCCGCCGCTGGCATCGAAAAACCGTTCCATCACCAAACACTGCTGCGTAGGCATGGCGCCCAGCGCCGCGCAAGCATGCGCCAGATAGTCCACCAGTTGCTGCGCCGCTTCTGCGCAGCAGCCCAGCGTGCTGCATAGCCAATCACGTGCTGCCTGATGCGGTGCGTTGTCGAGTCGGGCCGCAATCTCGCCGCGCAGGCGCGACACCGCTGCTGACAGCTCGTCGCTGCGGCCAGGCGCTTCGCCTAGCCAGAACGGGATATTCGGCGGCGCGCCCTTGGCATCTTCCACGCGCACGCGCCCGGCATCCACGCGCAGGATGCGGTAGCTGGCATTGCCGAGCTGGAACACGTCGCCGGTGAGGCTTTCGACCGCAAAATCTTCGTTCACCGTGCCGATCTTTTCGGCCTGCGGCTCCAGCACCACGCTGTAATCGCCGGTTTCGGGAATGGTGCCGCCGGAAGTCAGCGCGGTCATGCGCGCACCGCGGCGCGCATGCAGCCGCCGATGCACCGCATCGCGATGCAGATACCCGGCACGCGGGCCAAGCCGGGTACTGAAGCCCTCGCACAGCATGCGCACAACGCTATCGAAGGTGGCACGGCTCAGCTGGGCGAACGGCCACGCGCGCCGCATCAGCGCAAACAGCGCATCTTCGTCCCAGTCCTCGCAGGCTGCTTCGGCCACGATCTGCTGCGCAAGCACATCCACCGGCGCCAAGGGAATGCGCAGCGCATCCAGTTCGCCGCGCCGGATGCTGTCCAGCAACGCCGCGCACTCCACCAGCTCGTCGCGGGTCTGCGGAAACAGCCGCGCCTTCGGCGTGCCGCCGACCTTGTGACCGGAGCGGCCGGCACGCTGCAGGAAGGTGGCGATCGAGCGCGGCGAGCCGAGCTGGCACACCAGATCCACATCGCCGATATCCAGGCCCAGCTCCAGCGAGGCGGTGGCCACCAGCACGGTGAGCTCACCCGCCTTGAGCCGTTGTTCGGCCAGTAGACGCGTCTCGCGCGACAGACTGCCGTGATGCGCGGCAACGCGTTGCTTGCCCAACAGATCGCCCAGATGCCGCGCCGCACGCTCGGCCATGCGCCGCGTGTTGACGAACACCAGCGTGGTGCGATGCTGCTGCGCAAGCGTGGCCACGTCGGTATAGACCTGCAGCCATTGGTCGTTGGACATCACCACGCTCAACGGTGTGGGCGGCAGCGCCAACGCCAGATCGCGCTCACGCGTGTAGCCGATATCGACAATCTCGCAGGGCTGTGGCACGCCGTCTTCGCCCACGCCGACCAGAAACTGCGCGACGGTGTCGATGGGTTTCTGCGTTGCCGACAAACCGACTCGCGTGATCGGTTGATCGGCCAGTCGCTGCAGCCGCTCCAAGGTCAGGCTCAGATGGCTGCCACGTTTGTCCGCCGCCACCGCATGGATTTCATCGACGATCACCGTGCGCACATGCCGTAAGGCACTGCGCCCGGATGCCGAGCCCAGCAGCACGTACAGCGACTCCGGCGTGGTCACCAGAATATGCGGCGGCACGCGCCGTGCCTGAGCCCGCTCGCGTTGTGGCGTGTCGCCAGTGCGGACCGCCGTGCGCACTGCCACGTCCGGCAGGCCTTCGGCGGCCAGGGCCGCGCGGATGCCCTGCAACGGCGCTTCCAGATTGAGATGGATGTCGTTGGACAGTGCCTTGAGGGGCGACACGTACACCACCCGCGTTTGGTCAGGCAGCGCACCGCCGTTGTCCAGCCCGTCGCGGATCAGCGCATCGATCGCTGCAAAGAACGCGGTCAGCGTCTTGCCCGACCCGGTCGGCGCCGCCACCAGCGTATGCCGCCCTGCCTGGATCGCCGGCCACGCAGCGATCTGCGCCGGCGTGGGCGCAGCAAAGGCCTGCGCGAACCACGCGGCGACCACAGGATGGAAGTGCTGCAGAACAGGATGCATGGGCGATGCCCGACACCACGACGCCAACCGGCCGCCCGGCAATCGGATTCAACTCGACGAGAGTGCAATGGATGGGGGTCGGCAGCAGCCCACACAAGCCGGATGCGGCGTTGGCAGTGAACGATTTAGAGCGAACTAGACAAGACTACGCCGCGACCATTGGACGGATACAGCCGCCAGGCGGACACGCTCGGTGCCCGAAATCCTGTTTACCACGCTTGCACTATGGTGCCCGTGTACCGTCCACGTCCGTTTCGCAGCGGGTCGCTACGTTGTGTTGGCCGCTCTTGGTGCGAGCAAGTAAGGCTAAAGCGCGAGCACCCCACGGGCGCGGCCGGTGCTCGGGCTTTTATTTATCGCGCTTGCACTCTGGTGCCCGTGTACCCGTCCGCGTCCGCTTCTCAGCGGGTCGCTACGTTCTGATAGCAGCTCCTGGTGCGGTATGGCTGGGGCCGGACTGCGGGGTGCGGGGTGCGGGAGTGGGAGCACCGCCGGTTGCTTGGCGATGATCGCGTCGCTGACGCAACGTTGCGGGCCGAGCGGACGATTGTCGATCGGCCGCAAGCCGTGGCACATTGGCGGCATGCCCAGCCTCATCCTCTTCATGATTGCCGGTGCCGCGCTGTTCGCGTTCTGGAACTCGTCGCGGGCCGCGGCCGAACGCGCCGATATCCTCGGCCGCAATGCCTGCCGTGCTGCCGATGTGCAGTGGCTGGATCAGAGCGTGCACTCCACCAATCTGCGCATCTGCAGGATGCCCAATGGATGGCCGGGTTTCGAGCGCACGTTCCGTTTCGAATATTCCTACGATGGCGCAGATCGCCACAGCGGCAAGCTAGTGCTGCGCGGCGATCAATTGATTGCGTTCACCGGGCCGCAGGTCGCGACGGTGCGTGCGCTGCACCCGGAGCAAGAGCGGCTGGAATGAGCGGGCCGCGTTGGCATCCGCGTCTGGCAACTGTTACCGATGTCTGTCTGTGCCGGATGCCGGCCTGGAGCGGCTGAAAGACGCAGCGAGCAACCGTCAGCTCGGCGTGGATTGCGCTCAGAACTGCAGCGTTTGCGTGGCAGATGCCACACCGAGCGCCGGCCGCCACCCGCTTGGAGGTAAGCGCACGCTCTTAGTCGCAACTGTCGTCGTGCGTTGCCCTTGGCTCACTCCATCAGTCGACGAATGGCAGCCCTCCAGCCAGATCCGGCGACCGGAGCTACCGCGCCACCCGGCACCGGCTCGTATCCGTTCCCCCTGCCGCTCAACCAGCGCAGCTGCTGCTTACCCTCGCGACGCAGCTGTGCCTGTGCGAACAGGCACAGCGGATGCTGCATGTCGGCCCGCTTCAACAGCCGCGACTTTCCATCCACCTCGATGCCGAGAAAGTGCGCTTCATCGGGCGTATCGACATAGCTGCGCGCCACAAGACAGCGCGCGCCTTGCGTGAAGCGATAGAGGTCGTACTCGTAGTGGTAATCGACTGCGCCGGACGCATCCGGCTCACTGCAATCGACATGACGCGCGCGCTCCACCTGCACGGGAACGTCGCCGCCGGTCACCTTGCGCGCGTTACTTGACCACGCGCAGGTGCGGGCGCTTACCACCGCTGGGCGGCTCATCCGGCGTCGGCGCGCTCGGCGGCGGTGCACCGGGATCCGGCGGCTCGCTGCTGGTACCGGGGATGTCGTCCGGCAATGCCATGCCCTGCCCGGTTTCGCGCGCATAGACCGCCAACACGGCCGCCATCGGCACCATCACCGGATAGCTGACGCCACCGAAGCGTGCGGTAAAACTCACGCTCTCGTTGTCGACCTGCAGCCCGACCACGGCGCGCTCGGCGATGTTCAACACAACGCGGCCATCTTTGACAGCACTGGCCGGCACTTGCACGCCGGGCAGTCCTGCATCCACCAAAACGTGCGGCGTCATGCCGTTGTCGTTGATCCATTCGACCAAGGCCCGCAACAGGTACGGGCGATGGCTGGTCATGCGGGGGAAATCTTCGCTCATGACGTCATTTTACCCGGACATGGCCCGCAACGGCGGCGACGCGCGCGCAAGTCGGTCTGTTGGCATACAGCCGTCGCATCAGCCCGGCAAATCACGCAGCTTTTTTTCCTGATCGGTGAGGCTGCGAATGAAACCAGGATTGCGGAAGATCCGGTTGCCGTAGTCCTCGATCGCCTTGCCATCCTTGGGCAGGCCGATCTCCAATGCATCCAGTCGCCAGATGATCGGCGCCATCGCGCAATCGGCCAGACTCATTTCCGGATTGAGGAAGAACTTGCTGGCCTTGAACAACGGCACCGATGCGGTGAGCAGTTCTTTCAGCCGCTTGCGGCCGGCTTCGGCTTGGGTCTTGTTGCCGAGCTGGATCGCCTGCACCTGCGGCACCCAGTCGTGTTCGATACGCAGCATCGCAAGGCGCAGGCGCGCACGCGATAGCGGATCGACCGGCATCAGCGGCGGATGCGGATAGCGCTCGTCCAGGTATTCGCTGACCACCGATGCGGCGTAGAGCACCAGATCGCGCTCGACCAGCGTCGGCACCGAATGATAGGGATTGAGATCGATCAGATCTTCGGGAGGATTTTGCGGGTCGACCGGCACCAGGTCGTAGGTCACCCCTTTCGCCGCCAGGACCAGACGGACCCGGTGGCACAACACGTCGTCGTTGGACGAAAACAAAGTCAAGGTATTCCGCATACGCACACTCGTCGCCATTCAAGGCTCTCCGACGACCGGAATCCGCCGGCCGCATCGGCGCGGCCGGCCCAACGCCGACCGTCACCACGGTCCTTCGAGTGTGCAATCACGTCACGCAAAAGCCAAGAGTGATAGGCCTTATTAATGCACAGGTAACGGATGACGTTGCGGAGTTGTCAGGTATGGCCGACGCTTTGCGCCGTTTTGACTGGATATCGCGCTGCGGCAGTACGATCAGGACGACTGGCCGGCCATGCATGGCGTGCCCGCCGCCCCCTCACCCCAACCCCTCCCCACGGGGAGAGGGGCTTGAGCATGCAGGCCAGTGTCTGCGCCTGGCATCCGCTGCTTGGTGCCTGGCTTGGTACGTATTTGAGGCGTGCCGTTGGTGCAGACATTGATCGGAGATCACGCCCCGATCAATGCACGTCCTTCAAGTCTCAATGCACATCCTTCCAGTATTCCTTCTTCAGCAGATACGCGATGAAGGTGAGAAACGCCAGAAACAGGATCACCCACACGCCCATGCTCTGCCGCTTCAATACGGCCGGTTCGCCTGCATACTCGAGGAAGTTGGCGATATCGCGCACGGTCTGGTCGAACTCCACCGGCGTCTGACGTCCCGGCTGCCCGAGTTTCAGCGCCTCCACCGGTTTGTCGCCGGTGGCCTTGTCGGGCGGGCCGAATTGCGCCTGCTGCAGGCCTTGCAGTTCCCATAGCGGATTGGGCATGGACGCGTTCGGGAACAACTGGTTGTTCCAGCCCAACGGGCGGGTCTGATCCAGATAGAACGACTTGAGGTAGGTGTACACCCAGTCGGTGCCGCGCACGCGCGCGATCAAGGTCAGATCCGGCGGCGCCTTGCCGAACCACTTGGTCGCCGCATCGTGTGGCATGGTGCCTTCGATGTGCTCACCGACCTTGGCCCCGGTGAAGTTGAGGTTGGCCATGACCTCGGCTTCGCTCAATCCCAGGTCGCTGGCCATGCGCGAATAGCGCAGGTACTTCAACGAATGGCAGCCGGAGCAGTAGTTCATGAACAATTGCGCGCCGCGTTGCAGCGATGCGCGGTCGCCCAGATCGTTGCCGGCCTGCTGTACTTTCCCGCCTTCGGCCGCCATCGCGCCTGCAGCCAGCGTCAGCCCGCAAAGCACTGCCGCCACGCGCGACTTCCATGACATCACGATGCGCTTAGTCATGGGTCGTCACCCGCTCTGGTACCGGCTTGGTCCTGTCCAGCCGCGTCCACACCGGCATGGTGATGAAAAAGGCGAAGTACAGGAAGGTCAGCACGCGTCCCACATAGGTTTCGTGCGCATCGGTGCCGGGGCCGGAGCCGATCACGCCCAGCCACACGAAGCACACCACCAGCACGCCCAGCGCCGCCTTTGAGATCCAGCCGCGATAGCGCACCGAGCGCACCTTGGCGCGATCCAGCCACGGCACCAGAAACAGGATGGCGATCGCCGAGAACATCACCAGCACGCCGCCGAGCTTGTTGGGCACCACGCGCAACATCGCGTAGTACGGCGTGTAGTACCAGACCGGCTTGATGTGCTCCGGCGTTACCAGCCGATTGGCCTCGGTGAAGTTATCGTGCTCCAGAAACAGGCCGCCGAACGCAGGGGCGAAGAAGATGATGAAGGCAGCAATGAGCAGCAAAAAGCCGACGCCAACTAGGTCTTTCACCGTGTAATACGGGTGGAACGGGATGCCGTCGGCGGGCTTGTGCGCATCCCAGCGGTTGCCCTTCGGCCCCTTCTTGATATCCACGCCGTCGGGGTTGTTGGAGCCCACTTCGTGCAGCGCGCCGATGTGCAGCACGATCAGCAGCAACAGCACCAGCGGCAGTGCGATCACGTGCAGCGCGAAGAAGCGGTTGAGGGTGGCATCGCCAGGCAGGTAATCGCCCATGATCCACTCCGTCAGCCCGTTGCCGATCACCGGGATGGCGCCGAACAACGAGATGATGACCTTCGCCCCCCAGAACGACATCTGGCCCCACGGCAATACGTAGCCCATGAAGGCTTCGGCCATCAGCACCAGGTAGATCAGCATGCCCAGAATCCACACCAGCTCGCGCGGCTTCTGGTAGCTGCCGTACATCAACCCGCGGAACATGTGCAGATACACCACGATGAAGAACAGCGAGGCGCCGGTGCTGTGCATGTAGCGGATCAGCCAGCCCCACTCCACGTCGCGCATGATGTATTCGACCGACGCGAACGCATCGGCGGCGCTGGTCTTGTAGTGCATCGTCAGGAAGATGCCGGTGACGATCTGATTCACCAGCACCACGATGGCCAGCGACCCGAAGTAGTACCAGAGGTTGAAGTTCTTCGGCGCGTAGTACTCGCTGATGTGCTTGCGGTACGTGGGCATCAGCCCGGGCGCGCGTTCGTTGACCCACTCGAACACGCCGTTGGCGGTACGAACCAGAATATTGCTCATCAGGCAGCCCCCGTGCTTTTGGCCGACGTACCGGCACCATCCGGATCGACGCCGATCACCAGGGTGTTGTCGTCCACATAGTGATGCGGGGGCACCAGCAGATTGATCGGTGCGGGCACGCCATCGAAGACGCGGCCGGACATGTCGAAGCGCGATTTGTGGCACGGGCAGAAATAGCCGCCCTTCCACTGCGGGTCGTAGGGCTCGGGCCGGATCTCGGCCACCATTTCCGGTGAGCACCCCAGATGCGTGCACAGCCCGACCAGCACCGAGATATCGGACTTGATCGAGCGGTACTCGGGATTCTTCAGCACGTACTCGGGCTGTTGGTCCTTGTTCTCGGACTTGGGATCCTTAAGCCGGTCGTCCAACGACGGCAATGCATCGAGCATCGCCTTGGAGCGCTTGACGATCCAGATCGGCTGACCGCGCCATTCCAGGACCAGCCGTTGCCCTTCCTGCAAGGCGCTGATGTCGGCGGTCACCGGTGCACCGGCCAATTTGGCGCGTGCACTGGGATTCCACGACTTCACGAACGGAACTGCAACAAATCCTGCTCCGACCGCACCGACCACGGTCGTCGTCGCGGTCAAAAACCGGCGACGCCCGATATCAGCAGGTGCGTTAACCCCATCGTTGGCCATCCGGCTCTCCGATCTTGATTAGGTAGCGTGAGGCTGCCAACGGCTGGCGGGGGGTCCAGCCGCGATGAATCGACCGCAGTGTAGCGGAACGCTTAATGCACAGACAATGCAATGTACGCAGTCGGGCATGTGCGATGCAATGGCCGATGTGCGCGGTCGCCTCAGGTGATGCGGGCCAAGCGCGATGCCCCATGCAATGGCTGTGACGCTGCGCGCAGACAGCGTATCGGTGCGCGGGCGCGATGCCGCAGCGATGGCATCGCTACGCAGGTGCAGCATTGGCGGCCATGCGAACGACAAGGACTCATGGCGTGACCGCCTCGGCGCTGCCTGCATCTGCAAGCGCTGGGGCGCAGCACGTTGCTCAGTTGGCAGTTGCGCTCTGACCGCGATAACGGCCGGCCAGCAGGCCGACACGCTGCACGTAGCGCTGGGTCTCGCTGTAGGGCGGCACGCCACCGTAGCGATCCACGGCACCTTCGCCGGCGTTGTAGCCAGCGGCCGCTAGCGTGAGGTCGCCATTGAAGCGCTTCAGCAACCACGAAAGATATTGCACGCCACCGCGAATATTTTGCGATGCGTCATACGCATCGTTGACGCCGAAGCGGCGGGCGGTGCCCGGCATCAACTGCATCAATCCCTGCGCGCCGGCGCGACTGAGCGCCAACGGGTTATAGGCCGACTCGGCATGGATGATGGCCCGCACGATCGCTTCTTCGACCCCGAACTCGCGCGCCGCCGACGCGATCTCCTGCTGATAGGCCGCAGTGTTGAGCCGGATTGCGCCGAAGTTGACGCCCGGCTTGGCGCCGCAAGCGTAACAGGTCTCGATGAAGCTGTAGTGGATGGTGCGCAGCCCTTCGACGCTGGCCACCTGGCGCGGACGTGCGCTGGTGTAATGGCGCACGCCGTCCTTCATATACGAATAGACCTGTCCGCTGACCACCCGACGCGGGTTGACCGCAGCGGCCGGCACGGCGGCGGGCATGATCGATGTCGCACGCTCTGCCATCGGCAATGCACGCGGCGCGGCCACAGCGGCCTCGGCAGTGCGGCGTGGTGGCGGGCTGATGATGGTGGCGGGTGCACCGCTGTCGAGATTGGCGGCGGAACGGGCCGACGCATTGGACACTGCCGACGCCGGATACACAGGTGAAGATGGCAGGCGGCGTGCCGAACGATCCGGGGTATAGCTGCTGATGACGCTACAGGTGGCGCCGCTCTGGCGCTTGCTCAGGTAGCTGGTGATGCCATCGCCGCTGACGCATTTGTACAGCGTGCCGGCGCTGACCGGCGCAGCCGACAACGTGACAAGCAACAGCCCCAGCAATCTTGACATCCCCTTCATGCGGCGGAGTGTCACAGCTTGCCTCGGGCTTGCCAAGAGGCTGCAAGTCTCAGGCCGACGGCCGGTGCAGCCGCGTCCGCAAGGCGTCCAGCGCATCGAGCAGCGGTTGCCGCAGGGTGTCCGGCGTAATCGCCTCGAACGGCAGCTCCAGCAACAGCAGATTGGCCGCAAGCGCCGGCATGCTCGGCGCGCCCAGCCCAAGCCAGCAATGGCCTGCCCCGTCTGCCTCCAGCGCGCCCAGCCAGGGTGGAACCTGCGCGGCCAACACCTCCAGCGTGCCGGGCAGGCGCACCCGCGCCCGACACGGAAACGGCGCTTCGCCGATGGCTGTGCGCAGCAACTGCAGCGGCTCCTCCGGCAGCGCACGCGCGGCGAACCGGGCCCCGGTCATGACCGCCAGA
This sequence comes from Xanthomonas sp. NCPPB 4467, assembly GCF_041475665.2. Taxonomy (NCBI): domain Bacteria; kingdom Pseudomonadati; phylum Pseudomonadota; class Gammaproteobacteria; order Lysobacterales; family Lysobacteraceae; genus Xanthomonas; species Xanthomonas sp. NCPPB 4467. The sequence continues at coordinate 3,046,169 of NZ_CM191260.1, forward strand.
TCGATGCGATCTGCGCGCAGCGTGCGCCAATCCTGGCGTTCGCAATCCCAGGCCAGCAGGTACCAACGCCGGCCGTAGTTGACCAGCAGCGCTGGCTCGACGCAGCGGGTGATGGCCACGCCGGAGTGACGTCGATAGTCCAGCCGCAGCGTGGTGCGGTCGCGGCAGGCGCCGGCAAGCTGCGCCAGCAAGGCGGCGTCCACCAGAGTGCCCGCCTCGGCACTCGGCATGCTCGCCATGGCGGCGTGTGCGGCGCTGGCGCGTTGACCGCTCCGGCGCGGCAACAGCGGGTCCAGCTTCGCCAGCACGCGAGCCGCCGCCGCATCCATGCCGGCGATGGCCGGGGCGGCCGCGCGTAGGGCGATCGCCACGGTCAGGGCCTCTTCTTCTTCGAACAGCAGCGGCAGGGCGGCCGCGCCCTGCCCCAGCCGGTAACCGCCGCCCGATCCCGGCGCCGCATGCACCGGATAGCCAAGCGCGCGCAGTCGCTCGATATCGCGCCGCAGGCTGCGCGGGTGCACCTCCAGGCGCTCGGCCAGTGCAGCGCCCGGCCAGCTGCGGCCACCTTGCAGCAAGGAAAGCAGTCGCAACAGACGGGCAGCGGTCGAAGCCATGGCGAGACGGTATTGCGGACAGAAACTGTCCGCAAGGGACCCTCAGGATCGTCATACCAGCAATGACCTCGCACTCAACCACTCAACAACCGATCTCAAGGAGCCCGCCATGTTCGCCGACCGCCATATCACCCTGTTCCACAATCCCCGCTCACGCTCACGCGGTGTCCTGGTGCTGCTGGAAGAGCTGGGCGCCAGCTACAGCCTGCAGATCATCGATCTGGAAAAGGAGCAGCAGCTTGCGCCGGAGTTCCTCGCGATCAACCCGATGGGCAAGATCCCGACGATCGTGCACGGCCACAGCGTGGTCACCGAACAAGGCGCCATCTATCAGTACCTGGCCGAGCTCTATCCGGAAGCCGGCCTGTCGCCTGCGCCGGGCGATGCCGACCGCGGTGCCTACCTGCGCTGGTTGGCGTTCTATGGCGCGGCATTCGAACCGGCAATCGTCGACCTTGCGCTCAAGCGCTCGCCCCCACCGCGCTCGCTCTCGCCCTATGCCGACTCCGACACCGTCCTGAACGTGGTCTACGCACAGCTGGCGCAAGGCGACTACCTGCTGGGCACGCGCTGCAGCGCAGCCGACGTGCTGTGGGGCGGCGCATTGGCATGGATGGTGCAATTCGGCCTGATCGACCCGCCGGCCCCGACTCGCGCCTACATCGCACGCATGGCCGAGCGCCCGGCAGTCGCGCGCGCAACCGGCGTCGACGCGCAGGCAGCAAGCTAGGAGCGCAAGCGCTGCCGTGAGCGGGTAAACTGCGCGGCTATCTCTTACCCGCCTGGAATAAGCGCCATGCCCGGGACACCCGATTCCGATCTGTCCGCGGCCACCGCCGTGGACGCCCCCGCCCTGCTGCCGTTGCCGGTCGCCCACCCGGCGGCGCCTGCCGTGGTACGCGGCAAGCTGTACATCAAGACCCACGGTTGCCAGATGAACGAGTACGACTCGGCCAAGATGGCCGACGTTCTCGCGGCCTCCGAAGGGCTGGAGCTGACCGACAACCCCGAAGACGCCGACGTGGTGCTGGTCAACACCTGTTCCATCCGCGAAAAGGCGCAGGAAAAGGTGTTCAGCCAATTGGGCCGCTGGCGCTTGCTCAAGGAAAGCCGCGCCAAGGCCGGCGGCACGCCGGTGATCATCGGCGTGGGCGGTTGCGTGGCCTCGCAGGAAGGCGAAGCCATCGTCAAGCGCGCGCCGTATGTGGATCTGGTGTTCGGGCCGCAGACCCTGCATCGCCTGCCGGAACTGATCCGTGCACGGCGCCAGTCCGGCAAGTCGCAAGTGGACATCAGCTTCCCGGAAATCGAGAAGTTCGATCGCCTGCCCGAACCGCGCGCCGATGGTCCGTCGGCATTCGTATCGATCATGGAAGGTTGCTCCAAGTACTGCTCGTTCTGCGTGGTGCCTTACACGCGCGGCGAAGAAGTCAGCCGCCCGTTCGAGGACGTGCTGGTGGAAGTGGCGCAACTGGCGGCGCAAGGCGTGCGCGAGATCAATCTGCTCGGCCAGAACGTCAACGCGTATCGCGGTGCGTATGGTGCCGATGCCGGCGAGGCGGCGCAGTACGCCGATCTGGGTCTGTTGATCCGCACCATCGCGCAGATCGAGGGCATTGGCCGCATCCGCTTCACCACCTCGCATCCGCTGGAATTTTCCGATTCGCTGGTGGATGCGTATCGCGACGTGCCGCAGCTGGCCAACTATCTGCATCTGCCGGTGCAGGCAGGCAGCGACCGCATTCTGTCGGCGATGAAGCGCGGCTACACCGCGCTGGAATTCAAATCCAAGATCCGCAAGTTGCGCGCGGTGCGCCCGGATATTTCGATCAGCTCGGACTTCATCGTCGGCTTTCCCGGCGAGACCGAAGCGGATTTCGAAAAGACCATGAAGTTGATCGAAGACGTCGGCTTCGATCAGAGCTTTTCGTTCGTGTATTCGCGTCGCCCCGGCACGCCGGCCGCAGACCTGGAAGACGACACGCCCGATGCGGTCAAGCAGGCGCGCCTGGCCCGCTTGCAGGCGCACATCAGCGCGCATGCGGCGACCATCTCGCAGTCCATGGTCGGCAGCGTGCAACGGGTGCTGGTGGAAGGCCCGTCGCGTCGCGATCCGAACGAGCTGACCGGCAAGAGCGAGAACATGCGCCCGGTGAATTTCCCCGGCAATCCGCGTCTGATCGGGCAGTTTGTGGATGTGTTGATCACCGAGGCGATGAGCAATTCGCTGCGTGGTCGCATCCACCTGGACGACAGCACCAGCTGACACGCGCGCCGCATCTGTGCGGCGTTGCGTTGAAAGCAGCTAACAAAACGATTGTGCTCGCCGCCAGGCGTGCATGGCCGGCGCTCGATGCGGCATGTGCCACTCGTACATTCCGGTTCTTGCGCACTTACCTGACGACTGCTCGCTACATCTTGTCAGCCGCTCTGAGGATGACCGCGGCAGATGCACGTCGCGCGTACGTTGCACGCGTCATGCCGTGTGGGCGATCAACGATTGAACGTTCTACGCACGCTGCTCGGAGCATTGCGTACCAGCGCGTGCGCTGTGCTGTGTTGCGCGCATGCTGGTGTGGGTTACTCCTATCTTTACGGCAGCGCGGCGTACTCACCGCTTAGCTGCTTGTGTTGGCCGCGCGCGATGCACGGCCGCGCCGCCGCCCACGCATCCGATGCTGGGCGACGCAGCGGCTATATCACGGCAAGCAGCAGTGTGCAGCGTCTGCGGCAGTGATCAAAAATTCACCACACCGCCGCAACACCTTGCAGCACAAGGGATGGTGCCACTTACCCACAGGCTTTGCCGAATTCGATCCACACCGCGTGTGGACAACCCTGCGCGCACTGGCGATTTTTTCACCACATGCCGTTCAAGCCTTATACCAGTAAGGCTGACGCAATCTATCCACAGGTTAGTGATGCGTGACTCCACAGCGCTTGTGGAAAAGCCGCCCGCGCGCGTATTGGCCATGCCACGACGCCCGGCGTGTTGGTGGGATCACATCCTGCGCGCTACCCTTGTCTGCCGCCCTACCGACGCCCCGCGCGCGCTGTCCGATCCGACCATGAACTCACCTGCCTACCGCGATTTCACCCTGGAACCCGACGACACCGAGCGCCTGGCCAATCTGGCCGGCCCGTTCGACGCGCACCTGCGCCAGATCGAGCTCAAGCTTGGCGTGGAGATCGCCAACCGCGGCAATATCTTCCGTATCACCGGCCCGGAACCGGCGATCACCGCCACGCAGACGTTGTTGACCGCGCTGTACGACGAAGCCGCCTCCACCACCTTCGATAACCATGCGATCCACCTGCGCTTGAACGATGCCAACGTCGAGCATGTGGCCGAACGTGCTTACCAGGCAAAGGACGTGGCGATCAAGGTCAAGCGCGGCACCGTGCGCGGCCGTGGTGCCAACCAGGCCAAGTACCTGCACGCGATCACCACCCACGACATCAATTTCGGCATCGGCCCGGCCGGCACCGGCAAGACCTTCCTGGCAGTGGCCAGCGCGGTGGAGGCGCTGAACGAATCGCGCGTGCAACGGTTGATCCTGGTGCGCCCGGCAGTGGAAGCCGGCGAAAAGCTGGGGTTCCTGCCAGGCGACCTCAGCCAGAAGGTAGACCCGTACCTGCGCCCACTGTACGACGCGTTGTACGAAATGCTGGGCGTGGAAAAGGTGATCAAGCTGCTGGAACGCAACGTGATCGAAATCGCACCGCTGGCCTATATGCGCGGCCGCACGCTCAACGATGCGTATGTGATCCTGGACGAGGCGCAGAACACCACCATCGAACAGATGAAGATGTTCCTGACCCGCCTGGGCTTCGGCTCCACCGCGGTGGTCACCGGCGACCTGACCCAGATCGACCTGCCCAAGCACGTCAAATCCGGCCTGCGCGATGCGATCGAGGTGCTGCACGAGGTCGACGGGGTCAGCTTCACCTTCTTCGAGGCGCGCGACGTGGTGAGGCATCCGTTGGTGGCACGTATCGTCAATGCCTACGAAAAGCGCGACAGCATCGACAAAGAGACAGGTCCGGCTGCATGAGCCGGCGTCTCATCAGGGTGGCGCTGGCCGCCCTGCTCGGCATTGCATGTAGCCCTAGCGGTTCGGCACAGCCACCAGAGGCTGAGGCGAACACGCAACAGCGCATCGCCCTCAATCAGACCGTCACCCTGCCATGCCTGTCGATCGCGCTCGAAGAAGGCACCATCGTTCTCCCCGAATCGGAACTCCAGCGCGCTGCCGCGTTCCGGCGCAGCTTTGCCAGCGTCCCCAGAGGCAGTGAGCGCCAGCGGCTGGCATGGATCGCCGGGGACCGGGCGCGAGTGCTCCTGGCGGCAGCAAGCGACACCCACGACCGCTTCGGCTGCACCGCCGTGAGCGCTGCGCAGGCAACCAGCGATGGCATGTACCTGGTGGGGCAACTGCTCGAACGCGGGCAGGCTGCGGTGTGGACACGCGCGCCGAGCGGCTTCGCACCTGCGATCACAGTCCAACATACCGACCCGCAATGCCAGGAGGGTCCGCATGGCTGGATCTTGTATCGCATCGCCGATGGTGGACCGTTACTGATGGAGGTGACCGAATGTGTCCGATGAGGCCTACGCCGGCCTCGTTGCCAGAGGTCGCGGTGAAGCGTCACACGCGCGATACTGTCGACTCCTTTCAGCTGCCCACATCAGACGTGTCCCCATGACCAAAGGCCCCGTCCGCCTCGACGTTGCCGTCAGTTACGCGCTACCGCGCGCCGGCCTGCCGTCGGCGGTGAGTTTTCGCAAGTGGGTGGCCGCGGCGCTGAAAGGCCGCATCCGCGAGGCCGACCTGGCGGTGCGCGTGGTCGACGAGAAGGAAGGCTGCTCGCTCAATCATCATTACCGCGGCAAGGACTACGCCACCAACGTGCTGAGCTTTCCGGCCGAGCTGCCCGAAGGCCTGCCCAAGGGCATCAAGATGCCGCTGCTGGGCGATCTGGTGATCTGCGCGCCGGTGGTGGCGCGCGAAGCGGCCGAGCAAGGCAAATCGCTGGCGTCGCATTACGCGCATCTGACCGTGCATGGCACCTTGCATCTGCTGGGCTGGGATCACGAAGACGACAAGGAAGCCGATGCGATGGAGCAACTGGAGCGCGAAATCCTGGCCGATCTGGGCATCGACGATCCGTATGCGGGGGAGCGCTGATGCGCGCGTCGTTCGCCCTGAGCTGCCTGCTGCTGAGCCCCTCGACGGTGCTGGCACAGAGCGCACCGGTGCGCCCGGACCTGCCGGCATTGATCGAGTGCCGGCAGCGTATCGGCGATTTCACCGCGCTGGCGCCGGTGCTGGCCGACCCGCTCAAGGCAGTGGCGTTGGGCTGGACGCCGCTGGATCAGTCCAACCTGTTCATGACCGAATACACGCTCAATACGCCAATCAGCGTGTTCGGCCACAGCACCACGCATATCGCATTTTCCGGCGCCAGCATCATGGCGATCCTGGACCTGCCCGATCCGCGCCCGCTGGCCAAGCAACTGGACCTGGAACTGGGCGTGGATAACGCCGAAAAGGTCATGTACGGCCGCGAGCTGGTCAGCGAGGACACCACCAACCCGAAGACCGGCGAGGCGATGATCGAGTCGGTGGTGCTCAGTGTGACCAACGTCAAATCGCACCCCGGCAAGACCGTGGTCGGCTGCGGCTACAGCCTGGACCTGCCCTGACACCCCGGCGCCGGGCAGCGGATCCACAGCGCCCTGCCGGCTTCCTGCTAGACTGCAACCTATCGCCTGGTTTGCCGGGTGCCCTTCCCCGTCATGATGTCCGAAGACGACAGTAGCCACACCTCAGAAACCCCCGAAAAACGCCGCAGCTGGCTCGAACGCCTGAGCGCGGCCTTCTCTGGCGAACCCCATACCCGCGACGAACTGGTCGCGTTGCTGCGGACCGCCGAACAAGACGGTCTCATCGCCGCAGACACCTTGCGCATGATGGAAGGCGCGATCTCCGTGTCCGAGCTCACCGTGGGCGACGTGATGATTTCGCGCTCGCAAATGGTCTCGCTGCCGGTGGAAGCGCGCTTCATCGACCTGATGAAGCAAGTGGTCGAATCCGGCCATTCGCGCTTCCCGGTGCATGGCGAAAACAAGGACGAAGTGCTCGGCATCCTGCTGGCCAAGGACCTGTTGCGCGGCGTAGTCGCCGACAACGGGCCCGGCAACGTGCGCGAGCTGTTGCGCCCGGCCGTGCTGATCCCCGAGTCCAAGAAGCTCAACGTGCTGCTCAAGGAATTCCGCCTGTCGCGTAACCACATGGCGATCGTGGTGGACGAGTACGGCGGCGTCGCCGGGCTGGTCACCATCGAGGACGTGCTGGAGCAGATCGTCGGCCAGATCGACGACGAGCACGACGACGCCGAAGAAGAAAATTCGCTGATCGCGATCCAGGCCGATGGCCGCTACGTGGTCGATGCGCTGACGCCGATCGAGGACTTCAACGAACGCTTCGGCGCCGAATTTCCGGACGACGAGTACGACACCGTGGGTGGCTTGGTGACCGATGCGATCGGGCACCTGCCGGAAACCGGCGAAGAGCTGACCTTGGGCCGGTTTGCGTTCCGCGTGGCCAAGGCCGACGCGCGCCGTGTGCACGCCTTCCACGTCACCATCCTGCCACCCGACCCGCAGGACGACGCTTGAACCTCGCACGCCGTCACGCCACGGTGCGATGCGGCCGTGGTGGTTGGCAATGGGTTGCGTCCTGGGCGCTGCTCCTGCTGACGCTGCTGGTGGCGCCGCTTGCGTCGGCCCAGATGACGCAGGCTGCTGCTCCGAGCAGCACACCGCCACCGCGCATAGGCGTAGTCACCATGCAACCGGGCGAAGTGTTCTTCGAACGCTTCGGGCATGACGCCATCGTGGTGGTCGACCCGCTGACCCAGCAGGCGACCTCGTACAACTTCGGCTTCTTCGACCCGAGCGAGCCGGACTTCGTGCCGCGTTTCACCCGCGGCGAAATGATGTATTACCTGGTGGCGTTGCCGCTGGCAGAAGATCTGTCGCAATACCGCAACGTTGGCCGCGGCGTCAGCGTGCAGTGGCTGGATCTGCCGCCGGAGCAGGCGCGCGCGCTTGCCGATGGCCTGGCGGTCCGCAGCCGGCCGGAAAACGCCCGCTATCACTACGATTATTTCGAAGCCAACTGCGCCACCATGGTGCGCGACACCCTGGACCGTGCGATGGGCGGCGCGCTCAAGTCGCAATTGGCCGGCCGCTCGCGCGGCAATACCTTCCGCAGCGAAGCGGTGCGCCTGGCCTCCCCTGCCCCGTGGATGTGGCTGGGCTTCGACCTTGGGCTGGGGCCGTATGCAGATCGCCCGTTGTCGCGCTGGGAAGAAGCGTTCGTGCCGATGCGGCTGGCCGACAGCCTGACCCAGGTGCACAACAGCGCCGGCCGCCCGTTGGTGCAAGCCACGCAGGTGCTGCTGCCGCATCGCATCGCCCCGGAACCTGCCGAACAGCAACGCCATTGGTGGCCGTGGTTGCTGGTCGGCCTGGCGCTTGCCGCCGGCGTGCTGGCACTGCGCCGCAAACCGCGCTTACTGGCCGGCCTTGCGCTGCCATTGTGGTTGCTATGCGCCATTGGCGGCGGCCTGCTGGTGTATCTGTGGGGCTTTACCGCCCATCAATCCGCGTGGGCCAATCGCAATCTGTTGCTGGTCAATCCGCTGTGCGTGGTGCTGTTGATCGGCGGCCTGCAGGTGCTGCGTGGTCGCCGGCCCGGACGCTGGTTCGCTGGGCTGCGCTGGGTGGTGGCCGCGGGAGCGTTGCTGGCCCTGGTCATTCACTGGCTTTCGTTCCAGGCGCAGGACAACCTGCAGTGGGTGATGCTGCTGTTGCCGATCCATGTCGCGCTCGCGATCGCGCTGCAACCGCGCGACTTGTCGCTGCGCACGCGCTGATCCAGGATGCGCGCATGAACAATCACGGTCGCCATCCAGACAACCCGTCCTGCGTCATCACCTGCGCCTACTACGACGACGAAGGCACGCGGCACGATATCAGCCTGGAGCAGATCAGCGATGTGCTGCAGCGCCCGGACGGCTTCGTCTGGGTTGGCCTGTACGAGCCGCAGGAATCGGTGCTGCACAAGTTGCGGGACGAGTTCGGCCTGCACGATCTGGCCATCGAAGACGCGCTCAAGGCGCATCAACGCCCCAAGGCCGAGAGCTACGGCAATTCGTTGTTTGTGGTGGTCAACACAGCGCAACTGGTCAACGAGCGCATCCGCTACGGCGAAACCCACGCGTTCCTGGGCAGGCGCTTTCTGTTGACGGTACGCCATGGCGCCTCGTTGTCGTATGCGCCGGTGCGTCATCGCGTCGAACGTGACCCGGCGATGCTGCGCAAGGGCGCTTCGTTCTGTCTGTACGGCGTGCTGGACTTTGTGGTCGACAACTATCTGCCGATCATGGACGAGTTCCGCGACACGCTGGAAGGCCTGGAAAAAGACATCTTTGCCGACAATTACAAGCGCGAAACCGTGGTGCGCCTGTATGAACTCAAGCGCGAACTCAACAAGATGCGCCTGGTGGTCGCCCCGTTGCAGGACGTGCTGTCGCACCTCAAGCGCAATCCCGGCGCGTTGATTCATGACGAGGTCGGCATCTACCTGCGCGACGTACTCGATCACGCCGTGCGCATCAACGACGCCATCGACACCTTGCGCGAGATGCTGGGCACCGCCTTGAGCGTCAACCTGTCGATGGTGACGCTGGCGCAGGGCGAGACCGTCAAGCGCCTGGGTGCCTGGGCCGCCCTGCTCGCCGCACCGACCCTGATCACCAGCTGGTACGGCATGAACTTCACCCACATGCCCGAACTCGACAAGCCATACGCCTACCCCTTGCTGGTGGGCGGCGTGGTGGCCTCGTGCCTGGTGCTGTATCGCCTGTTCAAGCGCGCCCGGTGGCTGTAGGCCGCTTTGCGGCCGGGATTGGGGAGTGGCGATTCGGGATTGGTTGGAGCGGGTGGGCTGGTTGCTGATCGAGCTTGAGTGATGGTTGAGTTTGAGCGCTGTTGCTTTTGATCGTTCGATCAATACTGTTTGATGGCTGGTGGTTTCTGTTGGCGCGCGCTAGCCAACGACCAGCTGATGCGTACCCTCATCCACCTTTCGGGCACCTTCTCCCGGTGGGAGAAGGAAGCGCCGTTGCTTGACGAATCCCTACTCCCGAATCCCCAATTCCGGCACTCAAGCCACATAGATCGTCTTGATATTCATGAACTCGTGGATGCCGTGATCGGCGAGTTCGCGGCCAAATCCTGAGCGCTTGATGCCACCGAATGGCAGCCGCACATCGCTCTTGACCACCGAATTGACGAAGGCGGCACCGCACTGCAGTTGCTGCGCGACGCGCTCGCCGCGTTTGGCATCGGCAGTCCAGACACTGCCGCCCAGGCCGAAGGTGGTGTCGTTGGCCACACGTACCGCTTCGGCCTCGTCGGCCACACGAATGATCGAGGCCACCGGGCCGAAGAATTCTTCGTCGTACGCCGGCATGCCGGGTGCGACCTGGTCGAGGATCGTGGCCGGGTAGCCGGCATGCGAACCCGGCACCGGTGCGCCGCCCAGCAATACCTTGGCGCCCTTCCCTACGCTGGCCTGCACCTGCTTGTGCAATTCGTCGCGCAAATCGGCACGTGCCATCGGTGCGAGCGTGGTGCTTTCCTGTTGCGGGTCGCCAACCACGCGCTCGGCGGCGGCGGCGACAAAGCGTTCGATGAATTGGTCGGCGATGGCATCGACCACGATGAAGCGCTTGGCGGCGATACAGGTCTGCCCGCTATTGTCGAAGCGCGACTGCACTGCCGATTGCACGGTGTGTTCAAGGTCGGCGTCTTCCAGCACCACGAAGGCGTCGCTGCCGCCCAGTTCCATCACGCATTTCTTCAGCTGATCGCCGGCGTTGGCGGCCAGCGAGCGGCCGGCACGTTCGCTGCCGGTCAGCGTGACTGCAACAATGCGGTCATCGCGCAGCACATCGGCGGCCTGGTCGTTGTCGATATGCAGCACGTCGAAAACGCCCGGCGGAATGCCGGCGGCATCGAGCACGTCTTTCATCGCATCGGCGCAACGCGGCACGTTGCTGGCATGCTTGAGCAAGGCCACATTACCGGCCATCAGGCCTGGCGCGAGAAAGCGAAACGCCTGCCACAGCGGGAAATTCCACGGCATCACCGCAAACACGCAGCCCAGCGGTTCATAGCGCACATAGCTGGACCGCGCCTCGGTGGGAATCTCGCGCGGCGCCAGGTACTCGGCAGCATGGTCGGCGTAATACGCGCAGGCCTGCGCGCACTTGTCGACCTCGGCCAGCGCTTCGCGGCGCAGCTTGCCCATCTCGGCGGTCATGATGCGCTGCAGATCATCGCGCCGTTTGGTCAACTCTTCGCCGACCCGACGCAGCAAGGCGCCGCGTTCGGCCAAGGGCAGTGCTGCCCACTGCGCAAACGCCTTGGCGGAAGCAGCCAGACGCGCCTCGATGGCGGCAGCGTCCAGCGTCGGCTGGGTATGTTCGACCTGGCCATTGGCCGGGTTGACGGTGTCGTAGGACATGACGGTCTCCAGTTGCAAGACGCCCAATGCTAGTCGCCGGGAAGTTGCAGCCGCGTCACAACCACTGCAAATTGCTGCAACGCTGTGTTTACCCGCACCGCGACGCAATGCCGCACCTTCATCGCACAGCTCTCTGATCAATGACCGCTGGGATAACGCCCCCAGACGAGGTAACGAAAGCAGCCTTGCCCTGTTCAGGCGGTCCAACCGCGCATTGCTCTAGCATTGCGCGGCGGCAGATTCATCCATCCATTTTGATGGCCGCCTGCTGCAGTTCATTGGCCACACCACCGCGGGCACGTGCTCAGGGAGCCGCTTGCAGCGCCAGTTGCTGATCGCGCAGACGGCGTTTTTCGCTGCGGGCCAGCAGCCACCAACCGATCACCGCGGCGACCGACACCGCCAGCACCATTACTGTGGCCAGTGCGTTGATCTTGGGGCTGATGCCCAGCCGCACCGATGCGAACACCTTGATCGGCAGCGTGGTGGAACTGGGCCCGGCCAGGAAGCTGGCAATCACTACATCGTCCAGCGACAGCGTAAAGGCGAGCAGCCACCCCGATGCGAGTGCCGGGGCGATGATCGGCAAGGTGATCAGGAAGAACACCTTCAGCGGCGTGGCCCCCAGATCCATCGCGGCTTCTTCCAGCGAACGGTCCAGCTCCTGCAGGCGCGAGGAAATCACCACGGTGACAAACGACACGGTGAAGGTGACATGCGCGACCCAGATCGCCACTGCGCCGCGCGGTGCGATGCCGAGCACGCCACCCATCGAGACCAGCAACAGCAGGATCGACAAGCCGATGATCACCTCCGGCATCACCAGCGGTGCGGTGATCAGCGCACCGAACAGCGTTTTACCGGGAAACCGCCGCATGCGCACCATCGCCATCGCGGCCATCGTGCCCAGCACCATCGACGCACAGGCGGTCCAGAACGCGACTTCCAGGCTGACCCAGGCCGCCTCCAGCAATTGCCGGTCGCGCAGCAACTCGCCATACCAGCGCGTCGAAAACCCGCCCCACACCGTGGCCAGACGCGAGGCGTTGAACGAATACACCATCAGCAACAGGATCGGCAGATACAAAAAGCCGAACCCCAGCGCGAGCACACTGCCGCCCAGCACGCGCCCACCGCGCGAGGCGCGCATCATGTCAGCCGCCCTTCCAGCTCGCGCTGCTGGTAACGATGGAAGATCACGATCGGCACCAGCAACAACACCAGCATGACCGTGGCCACGGCAGCGGCCACCGGCCAATCGCGATTATTGAAGAACTCGCCCCACAGCACGCGGCCGATCATCAAGGTGTTGGGGCCGCCCAGCATTTCCGGAATCACGAACTCGCCCACCGCCGGGATCATCACCAGCATGCAGCCGGCCACGATGCCGTTGCGCGACAGCGGCAAGGTGATGCGCACAAACGCTTGCCACGGACGCGCGCCCAGATCGTAGGCTGCTTCCAGCAAGCGGTTGTCGTGCTTGACCAGATTGGCGTACAGCGGCAACACCATGAAGGGCAGATAGCAGTAGACGATGCCGATATAGGCGGCGATGGGCGTGTACAGCAACTGCAAGGGCTGCTTGATCACGCCTAGCGCCATCAGCGCCTGATTGAGCAGACCGTTGCCGTCGAGAATGCCGATCCATGCGTAGACACGAATCAAAAACGAGGTCCACGATGGCAGCACCACCAGCATCATCGCCACGTTGCGGGTAGCCAACGGCAAGCGTGCGATCACAGACGCCATCGGGTAGCCGATCAACAACGCCAGTACGGTGGAGATCGCCGCGATCTTGATCGAGTTGAGGTACGCGGCCACGTACTGGCTGTCGCGCAGCAGCGCCAGATAATTGCCCAGATGCAGCTTGACGCTGACGGCGCCATCGGCCGCAGATGCGAACAGCGGCGTGTATGGCGGCATCGCGATGGCGCGCTCGGCAAACGAAATCTTCAGCACGATCAGGAACGGGATCGCGAAGAACACCAGCAACCACAGGTACGGTGCGGCGATCACGCCCCAACGTGCACCCGGCAAGCCGCGACGGAAAAGACGCGGCCTCATGCGGTAAGCACCACGCCGTCGTCCTCGCCCCAACCCACCCACACCGCATCGCCCCAGGTCAGCGCTTCGCTGGCCCAGCGCTGGCGATTGGCGAAGTTGGCCATCAGCTTGACCCCGCTGGGCAGGCGCACGTGGTAGACCGAATGGCTGCCGAAATAGGCGATGTCTTCGATCACGCCATGCGCCTTGTTGCAGGCCTGCGCCGGCTCGTCCTTGCCGATGGACAGTTTTTCCGGACGCAGCGCAAACGCCACCGCTTGGCCTTCGAAGCCGGTGATGCCGTGGCCGATGCGGATAGGGGCGTCGAAGGCCGGCGTCTTCAGCGTGACGTAATCGGGCGCGTCTTCGGCGATGACGGCATCGATCAGATTGACCGAGCCGATGAATTCGGCGGCGAAACGGTTGGCCGGTTGTTCGTAGATTTCATCGGGCGTGCCGACCTGCTGGATCCAGCCCTGATCCATCAGCGCGATGCGCGTGGCCATGGTCATCGCCTCCTCCTGGTCGTGGGTGACCATCACGCAGGTGACGCCGGAGGTTTCGATGATGTTGACCAGTTCCAGCTGCATCTGCGAGCGCAGCTTCTTGTCCAGCGCGCCCATCGGTTCGTCCAGCAGCAGCAGCTTGGGCCGCTTGGCCAGCGAGCGCGCTAGCGCGACACGCTGCTGCTGGCCGCCGGAGAGCTGATGCGGCTTGCGCCTGGCCAACGCGCCCAGCTGCACCAGCTCCAGCATCTCGCCGACGCGGCTGGCGATAGCGGCCTTCGACAAGCCCTCCTGCTTCAGCCCGAAGGCGATGTTCTGCTCCACGCTCATATGCGGAAACAGTGCGTAGGACTGGAACATCATGTTGATCGGGCGCTCGTACGGCGGCAGCGCATCGATCGGCTGGCCATCGAGTGTGATGCGCCCCTTGGTGGGTCGCTCGAAGCCGGCCAGACAACGCAGCAAGGTGGATTTGCCGCTGCCCGACCCGCCCAGCAGCGCAAAGATTTCGCCCTTGCGGATCTGCAGGCTGACATCGTCTACCGCGACAAAGCCATCGAATTCCTTACGGACCTCGCTGATGGACAGGTAGCCGGCATCCGCAGGGGTGGACAGGGGCGGCAAGGCGTCGGTCAGTGACATGGTTCCTCTCGATGACGGCAAACGCAGGCGCCGGGGGCAGAGCCTGCGCACCATGATGGCAAAAGCATGTATCGGCTGTCGTGCGCGTCTGCGCGTCTGCGCGTCTGCGCGTCTGCGCGTCTGCGGCTGAGAGTGACGATCAACGGGCATCGCGGCAAGTGTCCGCGACTGCATCAGTGGCGACTTGTTTCGATTGGAGAAGACATCGCCGGGCAATACCAGCCAATCAAGCGGGGCCAACGCTAGAAGAGCAGCTAACAAAAACGACTGCGCTCACCGCCATGCGGGCGGTGCTCGTTGCGGCATCTACCACTCGTACATTCCGGTTCCTCCGGGCCGTCCGCACCCACCTGACGATTGCTGGCTCCGTTTTTTTGTTAGCCGCTCCAAGTTGGTCTGATCAACCGGATGTCCGGGTGCAAAACGCACGCCGTCCAAACGTGTAAGACGATGCGTAGATCGGTATGCAAGCCGTCCTCGTCGGTGCGTGTTTCAGTCCAGCAAAGTCCTAGTCTCCACACTCACTGATGGGGCTTGTGCAAACCCCATTAATCCGATGAAGTCCTGGCCACCAATACTCCTGATGCCGACCGCATGCGCCACCATCACCGGCGCGGCAATGACGTTGGCAGCGCAGGCATGCCTGCTTGAAGCCCATCGACCATCGACAACAGTCAACGCGTCTCCTGCGGCGCCTCGCTCCAGCCCAGGCCCAGGCTCTTCTGTAGCGCGACATAGTTGACCAATAGCTGCACCTGCGCCTGCGCGGCGGCGTCCTGTGCGGACAACTGCTGACGTTGCACATCGAGCAGATCGATCGACGAGGTGGCGCCGGCATCGCGGCGTTGCTGCATCAGTCCGGCCGAGCGCGTGGCCGAGGATTCGGCCTGGCGCGCGACCACCAGCTGCTTGCGTGCCGAACCGAAGCGCGACAACGCGGCGTTGGCATCCTGCAATGCCGCCAGCACCGCGCCCTCATAAGCCGCCTCGCGCCCGGCATTGCCGGCACGCGCCTGTTCCACCTGCGCGCGGGTCTTGCCGAAATCGAAGATCGACCAGCGCAGCATCGGCACTGCCAGGGTGGTCAGCGCGTCGGAGTTGAAGTCGCTGGGCGAACCGGCCACCCAGCTCAACCCGCCCAGCAGGGTCACCTGCGGGAAATAGCCATTCAATGCCTCGCCGATCTGCGCGCTGGACGCGGCCAGCTCGCGCTCGGCCTTGCGCACGTCCGGGCGGCGGCGGATCAACGCGCCGGCATCGTCCACACGCACCTCGGTGGGCAACATCGGCAGTGGCTGCACCGCCGCCAGTTGCCCGTCCAACGCGCCGGGCTCGCGCCCGACCATCAGCGCGAGCTGGTCCAGCGCTTCCTGCAATTGCATTTCCAGCGGCAGGCGCTGCGCTTGCTGCTGCTGCACCTGGGTGGCGATCTGCTCCACCTGCAGGTCCGAGGACGCACCGCGCTCGCGGCGCTGCTTGGTCAGTGCCAGCGATTGGCCGATCTTGTCCAGGTTGGCATCGGCAATGGCCAGCCGTGCTTGCAGCCCGCGATAGTTGAGATATACCTGCCCCACTTCGGCGGCGAGCTGCACCTGCGCATCGGCCAGCTCCGCTTCGGAGGCCTGCGCTTGCGCCAGCGCGCCCTCGGCGGCGCGACG
This sequence comes from Xanthomonas sp. NCPPB 4467, assembly GCF_041475665.2. Lineage (NCBI taxonomy): Bacteria > Pseudomonadati > Pseudomonadota > Gammaproteobacteria > Lysobacterales > Lysobacteraceae > Xanthomonas > Xanthomonas sp. NCPPB 4467. The sequence goes on from NZ_CM191260.1 coordinate 3,062,233, forward strand.
GCGGCGGCCGAAAAAATCCAGCTCCCAACTGGCATCGAAACCGGCGCTGTAGATCTGGGTCTTGTCCAGATCCAGTGCCTGGTCGCCTGCGGCTGGCTGTTGACCGGGCTGGCCCTCCTGCAACCCGCCCAGCGTGTCCACGATGGTCTGCGGCGGCTCGGCATAGGCGTAGATCGCACTGGCATTGAGCTTGGGCAAGCGCTCGGCGCGGCGTTGCCGGGCCAGTGCGCGGTTGGCGCGCAGACGCGCTTGCGCCGCGCGCAGGTTGGGGCTGTCGGCCAGCGCCTGGGTCACCAGCTGGGTGAGCTGCGGGTCGTTCAATTGCTCCCACCAGTGGTTCAACGGCGCGGCGGCAACCACCTGCGCGCCGCTGGCGCGATGCAGTGCGGGCGCCTGCATGGCCGCATCGGCCACCGGCGGTGCCTTGGTGTAGTTGGGGCCGAGCATGCAGCCGCCCAGCAACACGGCGCTCAACGCCGCGGCCAGTGGCATGCGCATCAGGCGCAGGGAATCAGTGCATTGCAAGGTGCGCCCCCTTGGGTAACGGCTTGAGCAAAAAAGCCAGCGGAATCGTGCAGACCACGATCACGCCGAAGATCCAGAACAGATCGCTGTAGGTCATCACCAGCGCCTGCTGTTGCACCAGTCGCGCCAACTGCGCGATCGAGCGGATGGCCGCCTCGCCACCGGCGCTGCCCTGCATCTGCGCGCTCAGGCCAGCCAGAAAGTCCTGCGCGCGCGTCGCATTGGCGGTGATCGCGCTGCCGATGGTTTCGGTGTGGAAGGTCATGCGGCGCTCCTGGAAGGTGGAGATCAGCGCCAGCCCGACCGAGCCGCCCAGGTTGCGGCCGGCATTGAACAGGCCCGATGCATCGCCGGCCAGCTCCGGCGGTACCGACGAAATGGCCGCCTGATTGAGCGACATCATCGCCAACGCCAACCCGCAGCCCTGCAGCAACTGCCCGGCGACGAAATGCGTGCCGACGGTGTCGGCGGTCAGCGACAGGTTGACGAAACACGCCGCGGCAAAACAGATCAGCCCGGCGATCACCAGGATGCGCACGTCCACCATGTCCAGCAGCTTGGGCATCATCGGCATCAGCAGCACGGTGGGCAGGCCGGACAGCAGCAGCACGTAACCGGCCTGCTCGGTGTTGTAGCCGGAGATCACCGCCAGAAACTGCGGAATCATGTACATCACGCCGAACAGGATCATGCCCACCGCCATGATCATGATGAACACCGCACCGAAACTGCGATGCAGCAGCAGCGACAGACGGATCACCGGCGCGCGCTTGCGGAACTGGCCGACCACCAGGGCAATGAATCCGCTCAAGGCGATCAGGCTCAGCGTATTGATTTCGCTGGATTCGAACCAGCGTTCGCGCTGGCCTTCTTCAAGCACGACGGTGAGCCCGCCCAAGCCCGCAGTCAGGCCGTAGATGCCCAGCCAATCGGCATTGAGCAGGCCCGCCCAATCGGCCTTTTCATGCTTGAGCCCCAGCAGCAGCAACGCCACCAGGCCGACGCAGATCGGCACGTTGATGAAAAACGCGTAATGCCAGCTGACGTTCTCGGTGAGCCAGCCACCGAGCAGCGGGCCGATCACCGGGCCCATGATCACGGTCATGCCGAACAACGCGGTGCCCATGGTCTGCTGGCTGGGCGGCAGCCGTGTCGCAACGATGGTCAGCGCGGTGGGAATCAGCGCACCGCCGGCCAGGCCCTGCCCGACCCGGCCGATGATCATCATGCTCAACGAGGTCGACAACCCGCACACCACCGAAAACGCGGTGAACATCACCGCGCAGATCAGCAGGAAGTTGCGCAGCCCCAAGGTGCGCACGAACCAGCCGGTCAGCGGGATCATGATGATCTCGGCGACCAGGTAGGCGGTGGAAATCCAGGTGCCTTCGGTGCCGCTGGCGCCGACCTCGCCCTGGATGGTGGGCAGCGCGGCGTTGACGATGGAGATATCCAGCGTCGCCATGAACGAGCCGATGGTGCCGGCCAGCACCGCCAGCCAGGCGCCCGGCTCGGCCTTCTCGCTGGCAGCGCTGCCGCCGGCACTCGGGCCAGTGGCTGCCGCTGCACTCACTGCGCGCGCTCCTGCTCCTGCACGCGGTCGGATTCTGCTTCGGCACGCTGTTTGGCGTCCTTGGCCGAGCGCGTGTCCACCGTCACTTCCACCGACATGCCTGGCACCAACACCTTGCGTGCCTCGTCGCCGGCCAACACACGGATACGCACCGGCACGCGCTGTACCACCTTCGTGAAGTTGCCGGTGGCGTTTTCCGGTGGCAACAGCGCGAACTGCGAGCCGGTCCCGGGCGACAGGCTTTCGACCTTGCCGTGCAGCTTCACCCCGGACAGCGCATCGACCTCGATCTCGGCCGGCTGGCCGGGACGTATCAGGCCGACCTGGGTTTCCTTGAAGTTGGCGATCAGGTACAGCGATTCCTGCGGCACGATGGTCATGGTGCGGGTGCCGGCGGCCAGGAACTGGCCGACCTGCACGGTCTTGTCGCCAACGCGGCCGTGGATCCGGCTGGTCAGGCGGGTGTCTTCCACCGCAATGCGGGCCTGGTCGGCGTCGGCAGTAGCCTGCTTCACCCCGGCCTGGGCCTGCTCCAGTTGCGCCGTGCTGGCCTGGATCTGGCTCTGCGCAGCCTTGGCCTGCGCCTGGGCGGCGTCGTACTGGGCGCGGGCGCGGGCCAGATCGTGCTGCAGGCTTTCCTGATGCTCGTGGGTGTCGGCGCCGGAGGCCGCCAGCGGCGCAAAGCGCTTCACTTCGGCCTGGGCGAAGGTGAGGCTGGCAGCGGCGACAGCGACCTGGGTACGTGCCTGCACCAGCGCCGACTCCTGTGCGGACACATTGGCGGTGGCGGCCGCGATATCGGCCTGGCGCGCGGCAATCGCGGCCTCGGCCTGCTGCAGCGTGGCCTGATAGGTGCGGTCGTCGATCTGCAGCAGCGGCTGACCGGCGTCCACGATCTGGTTGTCGCCCACCATCACCTTGGTCACATAGCCGCTGACGCGCGGCGCCACCGCCACCGAATCGGCCTGCAGATAGGCGTTATTGGTGTCCTGCATGTAGCGGCCCTTGATCAGGTAATAGGCCAGCCAGACCACCAGCAAGACCAGCACCAGCACGCCCACCAGGATCAGCGTCCACTTGACCTTGGGGTTCTTCAACGGCGAAGGCTTCTGCTCCTGGTCGTCGTGCGCGTCCGCGGCCTGGCTGCGGCCATCGTTGGACGGGTGGTCTGCTTGGTTGCTCAAAGGAAGCGTCCTGTAGGTCGTGGGCGAGGCGCGCCAACGGCATGCCGCATCGGCGGCACGGCGAAAGCGGCGGAACCATGTAATTATTTGAACCCGTCGGTACAGGTTGCGTGACGAGACCAGTCAGCCGGGGCTGAGGCTGGCCGAACAGGCCGGATCGGTCAGTTGCTGCGTGTCAGCCAGCCGCGTGCAGCACTCGGCGATGCAAGCGATGCCGGTGCACCAGCAGCACGCGGCCGCGACCAGCGCGGCGATTTCTCAGGCAACTGATTGGCGTTTGATAAGGATGCGGCGGCCTGCGCCGTATCAGCGCCTGACGCCCTGGCTCAACGGCCGGTCTTGATCTCGGTCCACAGCCGCGTGTACAGGCGATCGACCTCTGGCGAATTGATCGCGTAGGTGAACATCTTGGCGGTCACTTCCGGCGGCGGGTAGATGGTGGGGTCGTTGCGGATCGCCGCATCCACCAGCGGCGTGGCGGTGCGCACCGGGTTGGCGTAGTGAATGAAGTTGCTGTTGGCCGCGGCCACCTCCGGCTTCAACAGGTAATTGATGAAGGCGTAGGCATTGTCAGCATGCTTGGCGTCCTTGGGGATGGCCAGCATGTCGAACCATTGCGGCGCGCCTTCTTTCGGAATGGCGTAGGCCACGTTGACGTTGTTGCCGGCCTCCTTGGCACGGTCGCGCGCCTGGATGATGTCGCCCGACCACCCCACCGCCAGACAGGTATTGCCGTTGGCCAGCGAGGTGACGTACTGGCTGGAGTGGAAGTTCTGCACGTACGGGCGGATGGTCTTGATCAGCGCGGCAGCCTTCTCGATCTCGGCCGGCACGCTGCTGTGCGGATCCAGGCCCAGATAATTCAGCGCGATCGGGATCATGTCCGAGGGGGTGTCCAGAATGGTGACGCCGCAGTCCTTGAGCTTGGACAGATTCTCCGGTTTGAATACCAGATCCCAACTGTTGGCGACATCGGTACTGCCGAAGATCGCCTTGAGCTTGTCGACGTTGTAGCCGATGCCGGTGGTGCCGATCATGTACGGCACCCCATACGCATTGTTCGGGTCCTGCGCGGCGATGCGGCGCATGACGGCCGGATCCAGATTGACCAGATTCGGGATCTTGCTCTTGTCCAACGGCAGGAACACACCGGCCTGAATCTGCCGGCCGAAGAAGTTGAGCGTGGGCACCACCACGTCGTAATCGCTGCCGCCGGCCAGCAACTTGGTTTCCACCATCTCGTCGCTGTCGAACACATCGTAGGTGACCTTGATGCCGGTGTTCTTTTCGAACGCGGGAATCGTGTCTTCGGCGATGTAGTCCGAGTAGTTGTAGACGTTGAGCACCTTGGCCTGCGCATCGGCCTTGCCCGGCGCGCCACCGCCGCCACAGCCGGACAACAGGGTGATGGACAGGGTCAGGGCGAGCAGTCGCAGCGTCATGTGGGTCTCCAGGGCAGCGCGGTGGGAGCGGCCCGGCATCGCGGCCGGTCTGCGCCCAGCCTACCCACCGCGTCCGGGTTTGCACAGCGGGAGGTGCGTGGACCGGAGGTTCGCGGTTTGACGCGCTGAAACGTCGGGGTTGGCGAAGGTCGGCCGCGGCGGTGGCGCTTGCTGCGCTGTGGTTGCGCGGCTCTGCGGCCGCAGACCTGCCGCCGCGCTTACTTGCCCAACGCCTGCGCGGTGTCGTCCAACGCCGCCCAGGCCTTGTCGAACAGCTCGTCGACTTGTTCGCAAGTGATGATCAACGGCGGCGACAGCAGCATTGCATCGTAGGTGGCGCGCAGGATCAGCCCGCGCCGTAGCGCGAAGTCGCGGCACATCGCGCCGACCCGACCGCGCCCGGGAAAATATCGGCCGCGTTGGCGCTTGTCCGGCACCAGCTCCAGCGCCCCGACCAGGCCCGCGATCCGCGCCTCGCCGACCAGCCGATGCGCGCCCAACTCGGTCCAGCGCTGCGCCAGATATGGCGCAATCTGCGTGCGTGCGGTGTCCACGATGCCCTCGTCCTGCAGCAGGCGCAGATTCTCCAGCGCCACCGCCGCGCATACCGGATGCCCGGCATAGGTACCGCCATGCGCCAGCTCGCCGCCTTGTTGCTTGAGCACCCCGGCCACGCGATCGTTGAACATTGCCGCCGCCAGCGGAATGTAACCGGAGGTGATGCCCTTGGCCAGCGTCATCACATCGGGCTGAAAGCCGAAGTAATCCGCCCCGAACCATTCCCCGGTACGCCCGAATCCGCAAATCACCTCGTCAGCCACCAGCAGTACGTCGTAGTGCCGGCAGATGCGCTGGATTTCTGGCCAATAACTACGCGGTGGGATATAGACACCGATCGCCCCCATGATGGGTTCGCCGATGAAGGCCGCTACGTTTTCCGGCCCGAGTTCGAGAATCCTGGCTTCCAGACGGCGCGCGGCAAGCAGCCCGTATTCGTCCGGCGCCATGTCCCCGCCATCGCCGAAATGATTGGGCGGCTCGATATGCACGATGCCCGGTATCGGCAACCCACCCTGCTTGTGCATGCCCTGCATGCCACCCAGGCTGGCACCGGCCATGGTGGTGCCGTGATAGCCATTGTGGCGACCGATGAAGACGTGTTTTTGCGGCTGCCCCTGCACCGCCCAAAAATGCCGCACCAGGCGCAGGATGGTGTCGTTGGCCTCCGACCCGGAATTGGCGAAGAACGCATGATTCAAATCGCCGGGCGTCAGTTCCGCGAGCTTGGCGGCCAGGTGGATGGTGGGCTCGGTGGTGCACTGGAAAAAGCTGTTGTAGTACGCCAGCTGCTCCATCTGTCGCGCCGCCGCCTGCGCCAGCTCGGTACGTCCATAGCCCACATTGACGCACCACAAGCCACCGAACGCATCCAGCAGCTTGTTGCCGTCGGCATCCCACACATACACGCCCTCACCGCGCGCCAGGATGCGCGTGCCCTTGCCCGCCAGCACCGCGTTGTCGTTGAACGGATGCAGATGATGCGCCGCATCGAGCTGCTGCAACGACCTGAGCACAGAAGGATCCACGACCTGCTCCACGCATGAGGAACCACGAGCATACACACGCCCTGTTGCCGCACCGTGGACGGCATTGCAGATTGCCCTGCGAATCGCTGGCACATCCGCCAGACGGCTTGGCCGCGAGAACTAGCGCTGCCACCAACACCGCACCCTCATCCGCCCTTCGGGCACCTTCTCCCGATGGGAGAAGGGAACGCCTTGCTGCGTCCGCGGTCTGCGCATTTCCTTCGCGGCGCCTGCCTCCTGCCAAGCACCGGCTGGCTTCCGCATGACATCGCTACACCTTGATGCGCTGATCTGTGCAGCGCTTTGATTTGCTTTGATTTGCGTAGCTTCGCTTTGTTTCGCCTAGCTCCGCCTTGCTTTGTTTCGCCTTGCTTTGCTTCAGCTTTGATTGCCTTGCTTCGCTTGCGCTTTCCGGGGCCCCATACCGCAGCGGCAAGGCCGGTAGATACAACCCGCAGGGCGGCGCGCATGGATGCGCGACGTTTTTGTAAGGGACATGGATGTCCCTTACAAAAATTTCTGCCGGACTTGCGCACCCGCAGCGCCTATGGCGCGGAGGGCGCGGAGGGCGCGAGGACGGGGTGTGCTTTCTTTTTGGTTACTTTTTCTTTGCACAAGCAAAGAAAAAGTGACTCGCGCCCGAAGGGCGTGAAAGCCCTGCTCTGAAATTGAATTCTCCAGAAACCCGGAAGCACACTAACCACTGCCAAGCTCCAACACCACCCGACACCGCACCCTCATCCGCCCTGCGGGCACCTTCTCCCGGCGGGAGAAGGGAGCGCGCGGCAACACTCATCCGACCCCATCACACGTTCAACAACAAAAACTCCCGCTCCCACGAACTGATCACCCGAAAGAACGTCTCATACTCTTTGCGCTTCACCGAGATATAGGCTCGCACAAACCGCCGCCCCAACATCTCCTGCAGCGCCTCGCACTTCTCCAACCCATCCAGCGCCTCACCCAACGAGCGCGGCAAATCGTAGCCCTGCTCCTTGCCATTGCTGCTGATCGGCGCGGTTGGTTCAAGCTTTTCGCGGATGCCCAACAGCCCGCACGCCAATGTCGCCGCCATCGCCAGATATGGATTGGCATCGGAGCCGGCAAACCGGCTTTCCACCCGCATGTTCTGCGGCGCATCGATCGGCACCCGTAACCCGCAGGTGCGGTTGTCGAAGCCCCACAGCACATTGCTTGGCGACACCTCACCGAACATCAGCCGCCGGTACGAATTGACGTTAGGCGCCAGCAGCCCCATCGCCATCGGAATGTATTTTTGCAGCCCGCCCAGATAATGCGCAAAGGTGTCGCTGAACCCACCCTCGCGTTTGCCACTGAATACATTCTTGCCGGTGCCGGCATGCAATAGGCTTTGGTGGATATGCATCGCACTGCCGGGCTCGGTTTCCATCGGCTTGGCCAGAAACGTGGCATACACCCCGTGCCGTAGCGCCGCTTCGCGCATGGTGCGCTTGAACAGAAACACCTGGTCGGCGCGCGACAAGGCATCGGCGTGGGTAAAGTTGACTTCCAGCTGCGCGGCGCCGGATTCGTGGATCAAGGTATCCACGTCCAGCTCCATCGCATCGCAATAGTCGTACATCAGATCCAGGATCGGGTCGAACTCGTTCACCGCATCGATCGAATACGACTGCCGCGCGGTTTCCGGGCGACCGGAGCGCCCGGCCGGCGGCAGCAACGGGAAGTCGGGATCGGTGTTCTTCTGCACCAGAAAGAACTCCAGCTCCGGCGCCACCACCGGCTGCAATTTGACCTCGGCGTAGGCCTCCAGCACGCGACGCAGCACGTTGCGCGGCGCCAGTTCGTGCGGCTGGCCGTCTTTGGTGTAGCAATCGTGGATGACCTGCGCGGTGGGGTCGGCGGCCCACGGCACCATGCGCACGGTGGACGCATCCGGGCGCAGATGCATGTCCGAGTCAGACGGCGAGGTCAGCGCGTAATAGTCGTCCGGAAAGTCGCCGGTGACCGTGGTGGCGAAGATGCCTTCGGGCAACCGCGTGCCGTAATCGTGCGAAAACTTGTCGGCCGGAATGATCTTGCCGCGCGCATTGCCGGTGATGTCCGGCACCAGGCATTCGACCTCGGTGATGCGGCGGTCCTTGAGCCAGCGGCGCAATGCGCTCTCCGGCTGCTTGGGCGTGGATTTGCGCGAACGTGTGCGGATCGACATACAACCTCACTGACCGCGCTGAGCGGCGTAACGGCGACAGGCCTCGCCGAAGGACTGAAAGATGGCACGGTAGAACGGATGCTGTGTGACACGCCATTCCGGATGCCATTGCACCGCAAGCAAAAAGCCAGGTCCCGGGCCGCGAAAGGCTTCGATCAGGCCATCTGGCGCAGTCGCTTCGACCAGCAGGCCGTCGGCCAGCGTGGCGATGCCCTGCCCATGCAGGGAATTGACCCACACCTCGGCCGAGTCGCTCATGCCAGCCAGCCAGCCGCCGAGCTGCAACCGCAGCGGATGCGCCGGGCCGTACTGCACGTCCAGCGGCGCGTTGCGGTCTTCGCGATGATCGGCCAGGCCGGGCACCGCATGCACGCGTTGATGCAGGCGTCCACCGAGCGCGACATTGACCTCCTGCAGGCCACGACAGATCGCCAGCACCGGCAGGCCGCGCGCAAGCGCCTGTGGGATCAATCCCAGGCTGGTGGCATCGCGCGCGGCATCGTGCGGGTTGCCCTCCCAGCTGGAGTCGTCGCTGTAATGATGCGGCTCGATATTGCTGAACGCCCCGGTAAGCAACACGCCGTCCAGCCGATCCAGCCACGCGCCGGCCTCCAGGCTTGGCTGCAGACTCGGCAGCAGCACCGGCATGGCACCGGCCGCGTCCACGACCGCACGGATGTATTTTTCGCCGGCCGCCAGAAACGGATGCGGCCCTTGCGCGATGCGATCGGTCGGCAATCCGACCAACGGTACAACAGCCATGCAGACATCCCGATGCGGTGCGTTGAACGGCAGATGCGCTCGAACTTACCGCGCCACCGCTGCCATTGCCACCGCCGCACCGTTGCCTGGTCGCAAACGATCACGCGTGCTTTGCTAGGCTGGGCGGCGACTTCGCAGGTGGTGCCCATGGCTTTCGAGAACTCCGTCGCATCGCTGCCCGCTGCCGATGCCGCCACCCTGGCGCGCATCGCCGGCTGCCACTCCGTCGACCTGTTATTGCCCGACACCAACGGCGTGTTGCGCGGCAAGCGCGTCACTGCCGATGCACTGCACAAGGTCTACCGCGATGGCGTGTGTCTGCCGATGTCGCTGATCGCCACCGACATTACCGGCAACACCGTGGAAGAAACCGGGCTTGGCTATGCCATCGGCGATGCCGACCGCATCTGCCGGCCGATCGAAGGCTCGCTGCGCCCGGTCCCGTGGGCGCCGCAACCGATGGCGCAGCTACTGCTGGCGATGCACACCCCGGACGGTAGCCTGTTCGAGGTCGCGCCACGCGCGGTGTTGCAGCGGGTGTTGCACGGCTTTGCCGCACTCGGGCTGACCCCGGTGGTGGCGGTGGAGCTGGAGTTCTACCTGTTCGATGCGGTGCCCGATGCGCAGGGGCGCCCGCAGACCCCGCGCGACCCGGTCACCGGCATCCGCAGCGACAGCACCCAGGTGTACGCATTGCAGGATCTGGACGATCACCGTGGTTTTACCGATGCGGTCACTGCTGCCTGCCAGCAGCAAGGCATTCCCGCCGACACCGCCGTGGCCGAGTACGCGCCGGGCCAGTTCGAGATCAACCTGCAACATCGCGCCGACGCGGTGGCCGCCTGCGACGAGGCGATCCTGCTCAAACGCACCATCAAGGCCATCGCGCAGCAGCAGCGCATGCTGGCCAGCTTCATGGCCAAGCCGTTCCCAAGCCAGGCCGGCAGCGGCTTGCATCTGCATGTGAGCCTGCTCGATGCCGACGGGCACAACGTGCTTGCCGGCGAGGCCGAGATGCCCACCGACCGCCTGCGCCACGCCATCGCCGGGCTGCAGCGGCATGCGGACGCATCGCTGCTGTTGTTCGCGCCGCACGCCAACAGTTACCGACGCTTCGTCAGCAATGCCTTCGTGCCGTTGGATGCCAGCTGGGGTTTCAACAACCGCACCGTGGCGCTGCGCATCCCGCATAGCGATGCCCGCAACACGCGCATTGAACATCGCATTGCCGGCGCCGATGCCAACCCATATCTGGCCGCGGCCGCGGTGCTGGCGGCTATGCTCGACGGCCTGCAGCAGCCTGCCGAACCCACGCCGCCGATCACCGGCAACGCCTATGCGCAAGGAATCTTTCAACCACGCACCTGGCAGGGCGCGATCGATGCGTTTGTGTCCAGCGACTTTATCGGCGTCCAGCTAGGCACGCAGTTTCAGCATGTATTCGGGCAACAGAAACAACGCGAGCTGCTCGATTACCAGGCGCTGGTGCCGGACATCGATTACGCCCGGTACCTGCGGACCGTGTGATGGGCAGCCCGGCCACCGCGCTGCCGCACGCCGACACCGCGGAGGGCGGCTATCCGGACAGCTGGTACACGCGCAGCGCGCCTGCCCTGCCCGCGCAACCGCGCCTGCGCGGCGCCGAACGCGCCGATGTCTGCATTCTCGGCGCCGGTTACACCGGACTGACTGCGGCGCTCGCGCTGGCCGAAGCCGGCTACCGGGTCGTCGTGCTGGAGGCCCGGCGCATCGGCTGGGGCGCATCCGGTCGCAACGGCGGTCAGGCCATCGTGGGCTACGGCTGCGAACAGGAAACGCTGGAAGCGCTGGTCGGCGATGCAGATGCGCGGCTGTTGTTCGACTTCTCGCGCGACGGCATGCGCCTGCTGCGCCAGCGGATCGAACGTCATGCCATCGCCTGCGATTGGCGCGATGGTCACGCCCACGTGCCGCTCAAGCCGCGCCAGGTGCGGGCGCTGCAGCATGGCATCGTGCGCATGGCGCAGCGCTACGACTACCCGCTGGAGTGGTGGGACCGCGCCCGCACCCGCCAGGTGCTGGACAGCCCGCTGTATCTGGGTGCGATGTTCGACCCCGCCAGCGGCCATCTGCATCCGCTGGCCTACGCGTTCGGCCTGGCGCGGGCGGCGCTCGCGGCAGGCGTGCGCATCTTCGAGGACTCGGCGGTGACCCGCCTGGACCCTGGCGCGCAGGTGACGATGCACACGGCCGATGGCAGCGTCACCGCGGACTTCGGCGTGATTGCCGGCAACGCCTTGCTGCACGGCATCGCCGCGCCGCTGGAGCAACGCATCATGCCGGTCGGCACCTATGTCGGTGCCACCCCGCCGCTGGGCCAGGCGCGCGCGCGCGCGCTGATCGCCAACGACATGGCGGTGGCCGACACCAACTGGGCGCTGGATTACTACCGGCTCAGCGCCGATCACCGGCTGCTGTTCGGCGGGCGCGCTAGTTATTCCTCGCGCCCGCCGCCGGGTTTGAAGCGCCTGATGACCCAGCGCATGCACACGGTGTTTCCGCAGTTGCGCCAGGTGCCGCTGGAGACCGTCTGGGGCGGCTACGTGGACATCTCGCGCAACCGCGCGCCGCACTGGGGCCGGCTCGCGCCGACTGTGTATTTCGCGCAGGGCTTCTCCGGCCACGGTGTGGCAGCCACCGGTCTGGCCGGCCAGGTGATCGCCGAGGCCATCGCGGGCCAGAGCCAGCGGTTGGACGTGTTTGCGCGTATCCCGCACCGCCCGTTTCCCGGCGGGCAGCGGCTGCGCACCCCATTGCTGGTGGCGGCCATGAGCTGGTACCGGCTGCGCGACGCGCTGTGGTGACCGCGCCCCCAGGTCCATCGCGCAAGCTACAACGCAGCGCTCAAGTTTTGGCGAGCAGAGCCGTTAGCTGATCTGACGGTTCGATCCACACGGCCAACCGATGTCCCCAGGTACCCTACATCGCAATAGTGAAAGCGCAGTTCTGCCGCAACGCGTGTTGCTGGTGGAGAACTCGCGCACGTTCACCAGCATGCTGCGCGCAGCCATCGAACAACGCGTGGAACTGCCGGTCACGGTCGTTTCGACCCTGGCCGAAGCGGCACGCGTGCTCGACGAAGAAGATGGCTGGTTCCTGGTCCTGACCGGCCTGGTGCTGGTCGACGGCGACCGCGACAAGGTCGTGGAGTTCTTCCTCTCGCGCAACCTGCCGACCGTGGTGGTCAGCGGCGTGTACGACGAGGATCTGCGCCAGCGCGTGCTGCAGCAGCAGATCATCGATTACGTACTCAAGAACGCACCGGGCAGCATCGAATATCTGGCCTGGTTGGTGCAGCGCCTGGAGCGCAATCGTCGCATCGGCGCGTTGGTGGTGGACGATTCGTTGTCTGCTCGTACCTACGCCGCCGCACTGCTGTCGATGTACGGCTACCGCGTGGTGCTGGCCGCTGACGGCGCCGCCGGACTGGACGCAATCGAACGCGACCCCGACATCCGTCTAACCATCGTCGATCAGGAAATGCCCGGCATGGAAGGCGTGGAATTCACCCGCCGGCTGCGTGCGTTGCGCTCGCGCGACAAGGTCGCAGTGATCGGCATCTCCGGCAACAGCGACTCGTCGCTGATCCCGCGCTTCTTGAAGAACGGCGCCAACGATTTCCTGCGCAAGCCCTTCTCGCGCGAAGAATTCTTCTGCCGCGTCTCGCAGAACGTGGACCAGCTGGAATTGATCGGCACGCTGCAGGATCTGGCCACACGCGATTTCCTCACCGGCCTGCCCAATCGGCGTTACTTCCTGGAACAAAGCCAGCGCGTGATCCCGCAGTTGCTGTCGCAGGACCAGACGGTAACCGCGGCCATGCTGGATATCGATCACTTCAAACACATCAACGACACCTGGGGCCACGAAGCCGGCGACCAGGCGTTGCGCGCGGTAGCCGCATCGGTCTCCGGGCATGCACGTCCGCAGGACCTGGTGGCGCGTTTCGGTGGCGAAGAATTCTGCCTGCTGGTGCCGGGGCTGGATGCAGCCAACGCCACCAGCTACTTCGAAACCCTGCGCGAACGCATCAGTGCACTACGCGTCCGTGTCGGCGACGACACGCTGAGCATGACGGTAAGCATCGGCGTGTGCATTGCGACCGAAAGCGATCAATCGCTGCATCACCTGTTGAACGAAGCCGACAAATATCTCTACCTGGCCAAGGCCGGCGGCCGCAACCAGGTACGCTTGGCGGTCTGAGCGCAGCACACTTGCACCAACACGGCAGCCGGCCAGGACGCACCTCAAAGCGCGTCTTTCTCTAGCCACCGTAGGAGCGCACCCGGGCGCGAAGGCGCCTTACCGATAGCACCTGTGCGCGCACCAGCCCGCGCCTACGGCAGTTGCCTACGCAAGCGCATCTATCGACGCGATCGACGCGCCACCGTCAGCGCGAGCAGGCTCAACACAGCGGCTGCGCCGAGGTAGTAACCCACGGCTTGTACTCCGTAGCGTTGCGCCAGTTGCGTGGCCACATACGGCGCCGGTGCCGCGCCCAGGATGCTGGCCAGATTGAACGACAGCGACGCGCCGGTATAGCGCACCTCGGTGGGATACAACTCCGCCAGCAAGGTGCCGCAAGGGCCATAGGTCAGCCCCATAAAGAAGAAGCCCAGCCCAAGAAAGGCCAACACCTGCAACGGGTGATGGGCCTGGAACAACGGCGCAAACGCCAGCCCGAACGCAACGATGGCGACGCTGGCCAGCATCATTGCCAACGGTGCGCCATGCCGATCGCCGAACTTGGCCGAGAATGGAATGCCCAGCGCAAAGAACACGATACCGGCCATCTGCAGCAGCAGGAATTGCTCCTTGTCGTAGCCCAGCGTCTTGGTGCCATAGCCCAATGCGAACACGGTCATCAGATAGAACAACACGAAGGTGGCAAACGCACCCAGCGTGCCGATGATCAACGCCGGCCAATGCTGCGATATCACGGTGCCCAGCGGCAGCCGCACGCGCGTCTGACGATCCAGGGTCTTTTGAAAATCCGGCGTTTCGGTGATGCTCAGGCGTACCCACAGGCCAGTGATCACCAACAAGGCGCTGGCCAGAAACGGCACCCGCCAGCCCCACTGCATGAAGGCCGCATCGTCCAGCAATGCGCCCATGCCAAGGAAGGTGCCGGTGGACAGCAAGAAGCCCAGCGGCGCACCCAGCTGCGGAAACATGCCGTACCACACGCGCTTGCCAGGCGGTGCGTTCTCGGTGGCGAGCAACACGGCGCCGCCCCACTCCCCGCCCAGGCCCAGCCCCTGACCGAACCGGCACAGCGCCAGCAGCAGGGGAGCCCACACCCCGATCTGCGCATAGCCGGGCAGCAGACCAATGGCAACCGTGGACAGACCCATCGTCAGCAATGCCGCCACCAGCGTGGCCTTGCGGCCGACCCGATCGCCGAAGTGGCCGAAGACCGCCGAGCCCACCGGCCGCGCGATGAAGGCCACCGCAAAGGTCGCCAACGACTGCAACATCGCCGCACTGCCATCGCCGGCCGGAAAGAACAAGGTCGGGAACACCAGCACCGCAGCGGTGGCATAGATGTAGAAATCGAAGAATTCGATGGTGGTGCCGATCAGGCTGGCAAACAGCACGCGCGCAGGCGAATTGACGGGCGTGGCGAGCGGCGCGGCAGCAATCATCGTGGGTCGGCATCCATCAGACAAGACGGCCGATTCTGGCAGATCGCGGCAGTGGTTTGCGCAGCCAAACCGGCCTGCAAAAAGTTACAGGCGTGACCGCCTGGCGCGTAGGCCATGCCATCCTCATCCATAAAGGGTGGCCGACAAAACGTAGTGAGCAGTCGTCAGATGAGGAAGGATGGCGTGCTAAGAATGCGTTGATTGAAAGGCGGATGATCTGCGACTTGGCTGCCGGGCCCTCACTCGTCAACGATCGCGGGAAACGCCGCAAGTACGGACTGGTCGAACAATGAAGATAGATCACCTGTAGAGCTGATGATCTTCAGCTTGGCTGCAGGGTCCTTGCCCGCCCACCATCACGGGACACGCCGCAAGTACGTCCCTGTAGGCTCTTACGCGGCATCCATGCCGCGTAAGGTCCCGCGACGGTGAGCGGGCAAGGACCAGTCGAGAACGCCGGTGTGCGGATGTTTCAACAGAGCAACCGTTAACTGTCTGCTGCAGTGTCTTCGTTCTTCGATAACGTCACCAGCCAACTATCTGGTGCGGTGCCCTCGCCGATTGCGGGACCGTTGGCGGCATGGATGCCGCCATCGAGCCCCCAGGGACGGGTTCACGGCGTGTCCCGCGAGCGGTGAGGGCACCGCGCACTCGATTGCCTAAGCTTTCAACTTAGCAGCCAAAAGTCCCGCGATGGTGGCTGGGCAAGGAGCAGGCAGAAATATCGGCGTACATGGTCTTCAACAAACAACCAGCAAGTTATTCAGCCGCCTTGCGGCGCTTGCGCAGTTTTGCGCTGTGCGTGCTCTGCCAACCCGGCCGGCGTCAACACCGCGAATTGCCGATCGCCGCGCTCTTCCACGTGAATCCAACCCGGACCGGGCTGGCCATCCAAATTGGCGCTGCCAAGCCACGCGAGCGTGCGCAACAACACGCTCATGCGCACGCCCAGCTGCTTGCACAGCCTCGACAGCGACACGCCCTCGGGCGTGTCGGCCAGCGCCTGCAGCAACTGCGCGGTGAGCTGCGGATCAGCGGACAAGCACCGCTCCGATATCGCGCGGCGCCGCGTCGGCGGTTTCGGCGCGATGCGGCAGCACGATCACCGGAATCGACTTGGAGGTCGGCGTACGTGCTTCGTCGGCAAAACTCGACAGCGGCACCAGCGCATTGGTTTCCGGGTAATACGCCGCCAGACAGCCGCGCGGAATGTTGTAGTCCACCAGCAAGAAGCGCCGCGCCTCGCGATGCACGCCGTCTTCGCACAGGCTTTCCAGGTCCACCCAATCGCCGGCCTTCATGTTCAACGCGGCGATATCGGCGCCATTGATGAACAGCACGCGGCGCTCGCCGAACACGCCACGATAGCGATCGTCCAGCCCGTAAATGGTGGTGTTGTACTGATCGTGCGAGCGCGTGGTGGCGAGCGTAAACACCATCTGATCGCCCCGCGAACGCCGCGCGCGATGGATCGGGTTGTCGGTAGGCACCGCGTGCGCTTTGAACACCGCACGCTGCTCGGGCGTGACCCAGTTACGGTCGCGCGCGGTGTTGGACAGACGGAAACCGCCCGGCGTACGCACGCGCTGATTGAAGTCGGCAAAGTCCGGGAAGACCTGCGCGATCAGGTCGCGGATGCGGTCGTAGTCGCCCACCAGCCAGCGCCAGCGGATCGCGCTGCGCGCGCCCAACGTGGCTTCGGCCATGCGCGCCACGATCGCCGGCTCGGACAACAGGTCCGGCGAGGCCGGCGGATTGATGCCGGCCGACAGGTGCACCATGCTCATCGAATCCTCCACCGTCACGCCTTGCGAGCCGGCGTCCTGGATATCGATTTCGGTACGCCCCAGGCACGGCAGGATCAATGCATCGCGCCCATGCACCAGGTGGCTGCGATTGAGCTTGGTGGTGACGTGCACGGTGAGCTCGCAGTTGCGCAGCGCGCGGTGCGTGGCATCGGTATCCGGCGTGGCGGCGGCAAAATTGCCGCCCATTGCGAAGAACACCTTGCCGCGCCCGTCCAGCATCGCTTCTATCGCACCGACGGTGTCGAAGCCGTCTTCGCGCGGCGGCGCAAAACCGAACACCGACTGCAGCTTGTCCAGAAACGCGGCGGGTGGTTTTTCATAGATCATCATCGTGCGGTCGCCCTGCACGTTGCTGTGCCCGCGCACCGGGCAAACGCCTGCGCCGGGCCGGCCCAGATGGCCGCGCAGCAACAGCAGGTTGGTGATCATGTGGATGGTGGCCACCGAGTGCTTGTGCTGGGTGATGCCCATCCCCCAGCACGCGATCACACGCTCGGCCTTCAGATAGATCTCGCCAGCCTTGCGCAACTGCGCTTCGTCCAGGCCGGACTCTTCGACGATGGTGTCCCAGGCTTCCGCATGCACATCGGCAGCGAAGGCGTCGAAATTGGCGGTGTGCTCGGCGATGAACTCCAGATCCAGCAAGCGCGGCGCACCATCGCGCTGGGCCTGCGCATCGCGCTCCAGCACATGCTTGATGATGCCCTTCAACGCCGCCAGGTCGCCGCCGATCTTGAGCTGGAAATAATCCGAGGCAATGCGGGTGGAACCGTTGTGCAGCATCTCCAGCTTGTCTTGCGGGTCGGCGAACTTCTCCAGACCGCGCTCGCGCAGCGGATTGAACGCCGCAATCGCCGCGCCGCGCTTGGAGGCCTGACGCAACTCGCCCAACATGCGCGGGTGATTGGTGCCCGGATTCTGGCCGAAGATGAAGATCGCATCGGCCAGCTCGAAATCGTGCAACGACACCGTGCCCTTGCCCACGCCGATCTGCGAACGCAGCGCGGTGCCGGATGGCTCGTGACACATGTTGGAGCAATCCGGGAAGTTGTTGGTGCCGAACTCGCGCACGAACAACTGATACAAAAACGCCGCCTCGTTGCTGGTGCGCCCGGAGGTGTAGAAGATCGCCTCATCCGGGGTCGCCAGGCCATTGAGATGGCCGGCGATCTGCGCAAACGCATCGTCCCAGCTCACCGGCACATAGTGGTCGGTGGCGGCGTCGTAGCGCATCGGGTGGGTCAACCGGCCCTGCCCTTCCAGCCAATAGTCGCTGTATTGCGACAGCAGGCTGACGCTGTGCGAGGCGAACAATTCCAGCCCGGCGCGGCGCGCGGTGGATTCGGCGGCCACGGCCTTGGCGCCGTTTTCGCAGAACTCGAAGGTGGAGGTATGGTCGCGATCCGGCCAGGCGCAGCCCGGGCAATCGAAGCCGTCCGGCTGATTGGCGTGCAGCAGCGTCTTGGCGCCCTGCACTGCGATGTCCTGTTCCATCAGGTGCTTGGCCACCGAGCGCAATGCGCCCCAGCCGCCCGCGGGATTGTCGTACTGCTTGATGGTTTTCTTGCTCATGCGGGCTCTCCCACGGCAACGCCCAGATCCAGGCGTTGTGGATGGCTGTAAACAACACAATCGTGATTGCGGGCAAACCCGATCAGGGTCAGTCCCGCGCTGTCGGCCAGGCTGATCGCCAGCGCAGTAGGTGCCGAAATCGCTGCCAGCAGCGGAATTCGGGCCTGCGCGGCTTTCATGGCCATTTCATAACTGGCGCGGCTGGTGACCACCGCAAACCCTTGCGATGCATCGATGCGCACGCGCGCCAATGCACCGATCAATTTGTCCAGCGCGTTGTGGCGCCCGACGTCTTCGCGAACCAGCTGCACCACGCCGTTCGCATCGGCCCAGCCGGCAGCGTGCACCGCGCCGGTCTGCGCGGCGATCGGCTGCTGCATATGCAACTCATCCAGCGCACGCGCCAACGCATCGGCGTCGATCTGCAGCGTCGACTGCACGCGCGGCGGCACGCGCAGCACCGCCTCGATCGATTCATTCCCGCACACGCCGCAACCGCTGCGTCCATCCAGATTGCGCCGCCGCTGGTCCAACGCGGCCGCGCGCTCGGGCGGGATCTCGATCTGCAGCGAAGCGCCTTCCAGAAAGGTCTCCACCGCGACCACGCGCAGGTCCTGCGCGTGGTCGACGATGCCTTCGCTCAACGAGAACCCAAGCGCGAAATCCTCCAGGTCCTCCGGCGTGGCCATCATCACCGCGAACGGCACCTGGTTGTAGATCAGGGCAACCGGCATTTCGGCCGCCACCATGTCCTGCACCGTGGCACCGCGACCGCCGCGATGGCGGACAACCGTGCGCACCACACTACCGGGGCGCACTGTGCGGGAAGACGGACTGGTCATCTCACCTCAATGGAACAGCACAAAGGCTTTCTGCAGCGTCACCCAGATACCGAACGCCATCGGGATGCCAACCGCCAGCCAAGCGAACGCGACCAGTGCGGGGTTGCCACCATGCCCGATGCGCGCCATCTGTTCCGGCGGCAACACCGCATGCCCGCTACGGTCGACCTTCTCGTGCGCCAGCTGCTTTTCGCGTGCCAGTTCGTCCGGCGTCATGAAATGACGCGCGGCCACCGGGCGCACCAACAAATTGCAGATCAGGCCGAGCACGAGCATCCCGGCGAGGATGTACATGGTGGTGTTGTAGACCTGTGACGGCGGGCTGCCGTGCGCCAGCTGGTACTCGCGCATATACCCCACCACCACCGGGCCGAGGATGCCGGCGGTGGCCCAGGCGGTCAGCAGACGGCCATGGATGGCGCCGACCATCTGGGTACCGAACAGGTCGGCCAGATAGGCCGGAATGGTGGCGAAGCCGCCGCCATACATCGACAGGATGATGCAGAAGATGCCCACGAACAGCGCGATACCGCCCACGCCACCGGCCGACGGCGCCGCCGCGTACAGGCAGATGCCCAGCACGAAGAACAGCGTGTAGGTGTTCTTGCGGCCGAGCTTGTCGGACATGCTGGCCCAGAAGAAGCGGCCACCGATATTGAACAGGCTGAGCAGACCGGTGAAGCCGGCCGCGATGGCCGCGATGCTGGCCAGCTGAGCCGTATCCAGGCTGCCGAAGCCGATGTCCACGCCGATCAACCGGCCGCCGAACACTTCCTGCAGCATCGGCGAGGACATGCCGATCACGCCGATGCCGGCCGAAACGTTCAGGCACAACACGCCCCACAGCAGCCAGAACTGCGGAATGCCCCAGACCTTGCTGACGTGCACGTGGTTGGCGGTGATCATGGCGTTGGTGCTGGCCACCGGCGCGGTCCAGCCGGCCGGAGTCCAGCCGCTCGGCGGCACGCGATATCCGAAGGCGCCGGCCATCATGAAGACGAAATACAGCGCAGCCATCACCAGGAAGGTTTCCATTACGCCCACCGAGGTGGGGGTAGCGAAGTGGCGCATCAGTGCATCGGCCAGCGGGCTGCCGATCATCGCGCCGCCGCCAAAGCCCATGATCGCCATGCCGGTCGCCATGCCGCGACGGTCCGGGAACCATTTGATCAGGGTCGACACCGGCGAAATGTAGCCCAACCCCAGACCGATACCGCCGATCACGCCCGAGCCCAGCCAGAGCATCCAGATCTGATGGAAGTGGATACCTGCCGCCGAGATCACAAGGCCGCCGCACCAGCACAGCGCCGAGACCACGCCGGCCTTGCGCGGGCCGGCACGTTCCAGCCAACCGCCCCAAATAGCCGCCGAGCAGCCCAGCAGCACGAAGAACAGGGTGTACATCCACTGCAGCTCGCTGATCTTCCAGTCGCAAGTGGTCGCCACCATGCGCGCGAACAGGCCCATGTCGGCCGGGCAGGCGATCGCTTCGGTGATGCCCAGCGCCTTGGACAGCGGCAGCCAGAACACGCTGAAGCCGTAAGCCATGCCGATGCACAGATGGATCGCCAGCGCAGCCGGCGGCACCAGCCAACGATTGAACCCCGGACGCGCAATGATGCGCTCCTTGGATAGCAGACCGGCGTCTGCGCCACTGGCTGTCGCCACGGTGGACCCTTGCGTCATTACTCATTCCCCAAAAAAATAGTGCGATGAACTGCGATAAAAAAGATTGACGGCTGCGATCGATTGGCGTGTTGCGATATAAGCAGCGGCGGCGACCAGGCCCAACCGGCGGTTGTCTGGCGCATCATCGGCAATCCTTGCAGCTTTGCAATGCTTGGCGACGCCTCGCAGCGTTCCATTGCATTGCCACACACACGCCACGCAAGCGTTCCCTGAGCTTAGCGGCCGGCGCTGCGACTAATTAACTAGTTCTTATGTATTAGATCGACGGGCATCCGCCAAGCCTGTTCGGGCATATCGCCCATTCCCACCCGAGACCAAGGTGACGACCAAGGCGATGGCTGCGTACAGTCGGGCGACCCCCGTGACGGAGCCGGCCATGCACGACCCACTTCCGCGCGACGAAGCGCCTGCATCGCAGACACCGGCGCAGCTGGACGCGTTCTGGATGCCGTTCACCGCCAACCGGCAGTTCAAGGCGCGCCCTCGCCTGCTCGCCTCGGCCGCCGGCATGCACTACCGCGATGTCGACGGCCGGCAGATCCTGGATGGCACCGCAGGCTTGTGGTGCTGCAATGCAGGACACGCGCGCGAACGCATCGTGGCGGCGATCCGCACGCAAGCCGGCACGCTGGATTTCGCCCCGACCTTCCAGATGGGCTCACCGCTGCCGTTCGTGCTGGCGCAGCGCCTGGCCGCCATCGCACCGCCCGGCCTGGGCCATGTGTTCTTCACCAACTCCGGCTCGGAGGCGGTGGATAGCGCGATGAAGATCGTCCTGGCCTACCACCGCCTGCGCGGCGAGGGCCATCGCACCCGCTTTATCGGCCGCGAGAAGGCGTACCACGGGGTCGGCTTCGGCGGCATGTCGATCGGCGGGCTGCCCAACAACCGCAAGTGGTTCGGCCCACTGCTGGCCGGCACCGACCATCTGCGCCACACGCTGGATCTGCAGCGCAATGCCTATTCGCGCGGGCTGCCGACGCACGGCGCGGAACTGGCCGATGACCTGGAACGGCTGATCACCCTGCACGATGCCTCCACCATCGCCGCGGTATTCGTCGAACCGGTGTCGGGCTCGGCCGGGGTGATCCTGCCGCCGGAAGGCTACCTGCGACGGCTGCGCGCCATCTGCGACCGCCACGGCATCCTCCTGGTGTTCGACGAGGTGATCACCGGCTTCGGCCGCGTGGGCGAGGCGTTCGCCGCGCAGCGCTTCGGCGTCACGCCCGACATCATCACCGCCGCCAAGGGGCTGACCAGCGGCACCGTGCCGATGGGCGCGGTGCTGGTGGCCGATGCGATCCATGACGCCTTCATGCACGGCCCGCACAACGCCATCGAGCTGTTCCATGGCTATACCTACTCCGGCCACCCGCTGGCCTGCGCGGCCGCGATTGCGACCCTGGACACTTATGCCGAGGAAGGATTGTTTTCCAGTGCGATCACGCTCGGCCCGCAGTGGGAAGACGCGCTGCACAGCCTGCGCGGCCTGCCGCACGTGATCGACATCCGCAACGTCGGCCTGATCGGCGCCATCGAACTGGCGCCGCGCGATGGCGCCCCCGGTGCACGCGGCTACGAGGTGTTCGAGCGCTGCTTCCACGACGGCGAACTGCTGGTGCGCGTCACCGGCGATGTCATCGCGCTGTCGCCACCGTTGATCGTCACCCCCGAGCAGATCGGGCAGATGGTCGAGACGCTGGCCGGCATCCTGCGCCTGGTGGACTGAGCGCGGCCGGCGGCATGGGTGCGTTGCAGGCAGAGGCACGCGGGCCCTGGCCGCGCGCTACAGGAGCCTCGCCGCGCCGGCTCCCGCCGTACGCGCCGCTCGCCTGAAGATAGCCGGTGACGGCGCGCGTGGCCGTTCCACGACGGCGCTCGCGTGTCACGGGCGCGGGTACCACGTCAAGCGCGCAAAGCCGGAGCAGGCTCTCTACAATGCCGGCCCCGCACTCCCCCGCAGTTGCCCCATGAACATCGTTGTCAAAGAAGAACTCAAGGCCTACATCGACCCGCTGACACCCGACGAGCACGAGGCGCTGGAGCGCAGCCTGCTGGCCGAAGGCTGTCGCGATGCCTTGGTGTTGTGGGGCGATGTACTGGTGGACGGCCACAACCGCTACGGCATCTGCCAGAAGCACGGGCTGCCGTTCCAGACTGTGCAGAACCCACGCTTCCAGTCGATGCAGGACGTGCATCTATGGATGATCGAGCAGCACCTTGGCCGGCGCAGCGTGTCCGACTTCCAGCGTGGCGTGCTGGCGCTGCGCAAGCGCGAGATCCTGGCCGCCCGCCAGCGTAGCCAGCGCGAGGCCGATGCCGCCGCCGAGGCGCCGGTGGTTGATGACGCACAGGCCGATACCGGCCTCGACGACAGCGCGGCCCCCGCGAGCGACGACACCGACAGCCCGCCGTGGGAGGAAACCTCCACCCCGGTGAGCCGCGCCGAGCTGGCACGCGAAGCACGCCTGAGCAGCAACCAGGTGGTGATGATCGAGCGCATCCACAAACAGGCCGCGCCGGAAGTGGTACAGGCAGTGAAGGCCGGCGAGATCTCGATCAGCGCCGCGGCCGCCGTGGCCACGCTGTCGGAAGACGAACAACGTGCCGCCGCGCAGGCCGGCAAGGCCGAACTCAAGCAGGCCGCCAAGCGTGTGCGCGACGCCAAGCGCAAGCCCAAGCCCGACGAGGTCGAAGGCGGCGAAGCCGAGCGCCGCGACCTCAAGGCCTTGCAACGCCGCGTCACCGAACTGGAAAACGAAAACGCCGCACTGCAGTCCAAGGTGACCGCACTGCAAGCGCAGCTGGAGCGCCTGCGCGGCTGAGCGCGCGTACCCGCTAGCTAACTACCATCCCGTAGGAGCGCACCTGGGCGCGACGGGCAGTCCCGATAAAGCCCGTCGCGCCCGGGTGCGCTCCTACGACGGCGATGGACGCTTGGTCGCCTCGTTGCAAGCGCAGCTTGAGCACAGGTACCGAAGACGCGGCCACCAACAACCGTCCACGACGGCGCCACCTGCCGTGGACATGCCCTGGTCAAACGACTGGGTACACTTCGCGGATGGAACCCAGTCTCAGCGCTCCCCGCCCCATCGATCCCCGTCGTGCCCAGCTGCAGCGCATGAAGCTGTTGGCGGTGGCTTTGCTGCTGGCGATGTTCGCCGGGTTTATCGTCAGTCACCTGATGGGCGAGCAAGGCATCTGGGCCTGGGTGTCGGCCTTCTGCGAAGCGGCCACCGTGGGCGCACTGGCCGACTGGTTTGCGGTGGTGGCGCTGTTTCGCCGCCCGATGGGCCTGCCGATCCCGCACACCGCCATCCTGCCGCGCGGCAAGGAACGGCTGGCCGACGGGCTGGCGGTGTTCGTGCGCGACCAGTTCCTTGCGCCCGCTGCGTTGATGGAAAAGCTGCGCGTGTTCGACCCCGCCAGCCGCCTCGGCGAATGGCTGACCAAGCCCGAGCAGGCGCGCATGCTCGCGCAGATGGCGCGCGGCTGGATGTTGCAGGCGTTGGAGCTGCTGGACGAAGCCGCCGTGCGCAGCGCCATCCAGCGCTTCGTGGTGGACCGCCTGCGCAAGTGGAACGCCGCCGCGACGGTCGGCGATGTGATGGCGCTGCTCACCACCGACGGGCGCCATCAGAAATTGCTCGACGAAGTGCTGCTGCGGTTGGGCGAATGGCTGGACCAGGAACAGGTCAAGACGCGCGCGTCTGCATTGATCGTGCGGTATGCGCGCCGCGAATGGCCCAAGCTGGTCGGCACGGTGAACTGGATCAAGCCGATCGAAGAGATCGGCGACAGTCTGGCCGACCGCATGGCGCGTGCGGCCATCGAAGAATTGCAGGACATCCTCAAGACGCCCGAGCATCCAATCAGGCTCGACTATGAAGCGTGGCTGCAAGGCTACATCGCGCGCCTGCGTGACGAGCCGGAAATGGCCACGCGTGTAGAAGAACTCAAGCAACGTGCCATCCAACATCCCGCGCTGCAGGAATACGTGCAGGGCCTGTGGGGCGAGATCCGCGATGCGCTGCGCAACGATCTGGCGCGTGAGCAGTCGTCGATGGCCGCGCACATGGAGCGCTCCATGCAATCGCTCGGCCAGGCGTTGTCGCAAGATCCGTCACTGCGCGACGCACTCAACCAGCATATGCTGCAGGCAGCCGACAAACTCACCACGCGCCTGCGCGCATCGGTCACCGAGCACATTGCATCGACCGTAAAAAGTTGGGACGAACGTCACCTCGTCGAACAATTGGAATTGGGTGTCGGACGCGATCTGCAATACATTCGCTTCAACGGGACCTTGGTCGGTGGATTGATCGGCCTCGCCCTTCACGCATTATCGATCTGGCTATCGTTCTGATGCACTGAGATGACGTTGATCGCCCAACAGGCTAGCGTGCAGCAACTGGGGAGACTGCACGCAGCCGGATGATCGTCAGGCGGTACCACGCGGTCGACGTTGCCGTCGGCCAGGACACTGGGCACGCAACAGGCAAGGCGAAGGAACGAAAATGCCGAATGGCCGCTGGGATCTGCGCAGGAAATACGGGCGCCGCGCCTTTATCAGCGCACTGCTGATCCTCACCGCAGGTTTGATTGCCGCCATCGTCACGGGGGTCTGGCTGCAACGGCATAACGAGCTCGAGCGCGAGCAACGTTTTCAATATGTCGTGCGCACTCTCGCGCGCAGTATCAGCGAACGCATGTACGCCTTCGAGCACGGCTTGCGCGGCGCGCGCGGCGCGGTGATCGGTGCCGGCAGCGGAGTCATCAGTCGAGAACGCTTCACCCTGTACAGCCGCTCGCGCGATTACGCGCGCGAGTTTCCCGGCGTGCTGGGCTACGGTTATATCCATCGGGTCGCGCCTGCCGACGAGGACGCGTTCTTGCAGACCGCGCGTGCCGACGGAGCGCCGGATATCCACCGCCGCTTGCTGGCGCCGTGGGATGGCGAACGCTATATCGTGCTGTACTTCGAACCGGAGTCATCGGGCAACCGACCTATCGGTCTGGACATCGCATCCGAACCGCGCCGCCGCGCCGCCGCCTTGCAGGCCGCGCGCAGCGGCGAGCCGATCATGACCTCGCCGGTCTCGTTGTCGGGCTATCGCGTGCCCACCGAGAGCGGCTTTCTGGTGTTGCTGCCGGTGTATCGCGAGGGCATGCCGTTGCAAACGCCGCAACAGCGCATGGCTGCCACCAACGGCTGGGTGTACGCGCCTTTCAGCGTCGAGCAGATGGTGAAAAGCGCATTGGGCGAACGCGACGACGTAGCGCTGGATCTGTCCGATCGCAACGAGCCGACCCATAATTTCTACCGCAGCGGCAACCCAGCCGGCGACAGCGCGCGCTGGCGGCCAGTGGTGCAGCTGTTGCCGATTTACGGGCGCACCTGGGTCATCACCGCCCATCCCACCGCCAGCTTTGTGGCCTCGCTCAATCAGACCTCGCCGTGGCTGGTGGGCGGCCTGGTCATGACAGCGTCCACCCTGTTTGCCGCCTTGCTGGGGTTGTACTTCAGCAACGGGCTACGCCGTGAAGAGGTGTTGCGCAAACAGATGGAGCTGGCCGCACTGGTCAGCCATTCCAGCGAAGCCATCGTGGCCGAAACTCCGGATGGCCGCATCACCCACTGGAACCCGGCCGCAGAAGCGATGTTCGGTTACACCGCCGAGGACGCGATCGATCAGGACCTGACGCTGCTGCTGTCGCCGCAACCGTATGCGATGCCGCAGATCGAGCACGCCGATGAAGCGTACCCGACCAATGCCTCGGCCGCACAGAGCATGCGGCACCGCGATGGCCATCAGGTGCATGTGCTGGCGAGCAAGGCGCCAATCATCGAACCGGATGGCACGCTCAGCGGGCACTCGCACTTTTTCCGCGATATCTCCGAGCGGGTGCGGTCGCATCAACGCATTCTCGACCTCAACGCCTCACTCGAACATCAGGTGGCCGAGCGCACCAGCGAACTGGTCAAATTCTCGGTCTTGCAGCGCGCAATCCTGGCGCATGCCGGGTACGCCATCATCGCCACCGATTCCAGCGGCTTTGTCACGCTGTTCAATCGCGCCGCAGAAAAGCTGCTCGGCTATAACGCAGAGGACGTGATCGGCCGGCGCAAGGCCAGCCAGTTCGTCGAACCGGAAGAACTGCAGGAGCGCGCGCACCTGCTGTCCGAGCAGACCGGGGTGCCGGTGGCGCACACGCTGGAAGCGGTGGCCGCGCTCACCAGCCTGGGCCGCAGCGACACCAGCGAATGGACCTATGTCGGTCACGACGGTCGCCGCCTGCCGGTGTTGCTGACCCTGAGCACCCTGCGCGACGACAACGATCAGGTCATCGGTTACCTCGGCGTCGCGGTGGATCTCACCGAGCAGAAGATGCACGAAAAACAGCTGCGCCTGGCGATGGATGCGGCCAAGAGCGCCAATCAGTCCAAGTCCGATTTCCTGGCCAACATGAGCCACGAAATCCGCACCCCGATGAACGCCATCCTGGGCATGTTGTATCTGCTTCAGCGCAGCGAGCTCCCCGGCGCGGCGCAGGACATGGTCACCAAGATCGACCGCTCCGCACGCACCTTGCTGGAAATCATCAACGACATTCTGGACTTTTCCAAGATCGAGGCCGGACGCATCGATCTGGAACGCGCACCGTTCGATCTCAATCAATTGTTCGACAACATCGCCGACCTGATGCGCTCCTCGCTCAGCGCCAAACCGGTGGAGATGATCGTCGAGCCGTTGCCGCGCGACAGCCGTTGGCTACTGGGCGATGCGCTGCGCATCAACCAGGTGCTGGTCAATCTGGTCGGCAACGCGATCAAGTTCACCGAGCAGGGCGAAGTTGTGCTGTCGGTGCGGCGTTTCCCCAGCGGCGATCCGAACAAGGTCAAGCTGCTGTTCTCCGTGCGCGACACCGGCATCGGCATTTCCAAGGAAAAGCAGAGCCTGATCTTCTCGCCGTTTCTGCAAGCCGATACCTCCACCAGCCGGCGCTATGGCGGCAGCGGACTGGGGCTGACCATCAGCCGACGGCTGATCGAGCTGATGGGTGGCGAGCTGGAAGTGGAAAGCGTGCCCGGCCGTGGCAGCGAGTTCTATTTCGTGGTGACCCTGGAAAAAGCCGCACCACCCAAGGCGCAGCAGGATCTGCCGGCGCTGCCGCCGGAAGCGATGCCGCGCGTGCTGATCGCCGACGACCACGATGCCGCGCTCAGCAATCTGGTGCGGATCACCACCGACCTGGGCTGGCGCGTGGATGCAGTGGCCAGCGGCCAGGCCGCGCTGCAGGCGATCGAACAGGCCAGCGAGCCCTACGACATCTTCCTGCTCGACTGGCGCATGCCCGACATCGATGGTGTGGCGATCGCGCGCGAAATCCGCGTACGTGCCGCCCCTGGTCCGCATCCGGTGATCGTGATGGTCACCGCCTACGAGCGACGTTTGCTGGAGCAGCATCCCGAGCAACAGGATCTGGACGCGGTGATGACCAAGCCGGTGACCAGCGCCGCACTGCATCGTCTGGTGGAACAGCTGGTCGGCGAGCGTCCGGGAGCGCGCCCGGTCACGCCCACCTTCGTGGCACGGCGGCTGGAAGGCACGCATCTGTTGTTGGTCGACGACAGCGAGATCAACTGCGAGGTGGCGCAGCGCATTCTCGAGGGCGAAGGCGCCATGGTCACCGTCGCCCACGATGGCGAGCAAGCGGTCGACACTCTCAAGCGCGCGCCGGATCTGTTCCATCTGGTGTTGATGGATGTGCAGATGCCGGTGGTGGACGGCTACGAAGCCACCCGCCGACTGCGGCAGATCCCTGCCCTGGCCAGCCTGCCGGTGATCGCGCTGACAGCCGGCGCATTCCGCCCGCAACAGGAAAAAGCGCTGGAAGCGGGCATGAACGGTTTCATCGCCAAACCGTTCAATGTCGAGGAACTGGTTGCCGCCATCCGTCACTTCATGCATCCCGGGATCAAGCGCATTCCCTCGCTGCCGCACGAAACCGACCTGGCCATCGGCCCCGAGTGGCAGCACGACGATCCCGAGCTGCTGGACGCCGCACGCGCGCACAGCCTTTGGCGCGAGCGCGAGCCGTATGCGCGTTATCTGAGCAAGCTGCTGCGCGACAACCCCGACCCGGCCGAAGTCGCAGCCGAACACCTGCGCCGCAACGAACTGCCGGCCATCGGTGCAATGGCGCACAAGTTGCGTGGTGCGGCGGGCTCACTCGCGCTGCCGGCGCTGGCCGGGGCGGCAAGCGATCTTGAAACGCGCATCGAAGACGGTCACGACATCACCGCCTCGCTGATCGCGCTCAAGGACGTCATGCAACGCACCGCCGAGGCGATTGGCACTTTTCTGCAACACGACCACGCCACCGCGGCAGCCAACGACGACGATGTGGTGCTGGACGCCGACAGCCTGCGGATCCTGGAGCTCGCCCTGTCCACCGACGACGCCGACAAGATCGACCAGGCGCTGCTGAGCTGCGCATCGCACCTTCCACCGACATTGCAGGAAGAACTGCAACGCGCCGTGGAAGATTTCGACTTCCGTCGCGCCCAGGCCACCCTGCGCGACTGGCAGGCCACCCACCCACGCTGACGGCGATCTCCCGTGCCGTCGGCAAGGACCACCCATGCCGTCCCGTCCCCTGCTGTGTGTCGACGACGAGTCCAGCAACCTGGCGACCCTGCGCCAGCTGTTGCGTGACGACTTTCCGCTGGTGTTCGCCAAAACCGGCGGCGAAGCGCTGGATGCGGTGGCGCGCCATGCGCCTGCATTGATCCTGCTGGATGTCGAGCTCCCCGACATGGATGGCTACGCGGTGGCGCGCACGCTCAAGCAGCAACCCTCCAGCAATGCCATCCCGATCCTGTTCGTGACCTCGCGCAACAGCGAGCACGACGAACGCGCCGGGCTGGATGCGGGCGCGGCCGATTACGTCAGCAAACCGTACTCGCCGGCCCTGCTCAAGGCGCGCATCAACACCCAGCTCAGGCTGGCCGAAAACGCGCGCCTGGCACAGCAATACCGCGACGCGATCCATCTGCTGGGCACTGCCGGCCAGGGTCAGGACGCGGACACCGGCGCGCACATCTGGCGCATGGCGGTGTATGCCCGCGTCCTGGCCGAAGCCGCCGGCTGGTCGCAGCAACAGGCGCAGACACTGCAGGATGCCGCGCCGCTGCACGACGCCGGCAAGATCGCCGTGCCCGGCAGCATCCTGCACAAGCCCGACACGCTGGACGAACACGAACGCTCGGTGGTGCGGCAACACCCGCAAGCCGGGCACGACTTGCTGCGGCACGGGCGCGGACCGGTGTTCCAGCTGGCCGCCGAAATCGCGCTGCATCACCACGAATGCTGGGACGGCAGCGGCTATCCCAGCGGCCTGGCCGGCGAGGCCATTCCGGAATCGGCCCGCATTGTGGCAGTGGCCGATGTGTTCGACGCGCTGTGCGGGCGGCGCGCATACAAGGCACCGTGGACGGTAGAAGACGCAATGCGCAAGCTCGAAAGCATGTCGGGCAAGCAACTGGAACCGCGTCTGGTGCAGCATTTCCGCAATGCCCTGCCACGGATCCTGGAGATCAAGGACGCCTGGGACAGTCGCACCGCACAGCGCTGATCCGGCGCTTCAAGCGTTGCCAGCTGCATATTGCTTGCCGCGTGCTGATTGCTGCTTGGTGTAGCTGTTGCTGTTCGCGAGAGCTGTTGCTGTTGCTGTTGCTGTTGCTGTTGCTGTTGCTGTTGCTGTTCGCGAGCGAAGCACGATCGGCATGCACATCATGCCCTTCTCCCATCGGGAGAAGGTAGCGCAGCGCCGGATGAGGGTACGACGGAGCCATCGCCCCCCAAATATCGCCCTCCCACAATACGGTTGCTTCACCGCACGCGTTGCCACACGGCCGGCTCGAACGCTGGCAGCTGCTTTGCGCTGAAAACACGACCATCAGCGACAGAGCACGCAGCGATCCGGTGCGCTGCATCAAACCACTAACGACGACACACCACCCCGCCACACGCGGCGGCTCGCACCGCAACCGTCGCACAAACCGCACTCCCAACCGCACGCAGCGTTGCCGCCACGCGCTTGAACCGCGTACCACGCAGGCGGACAATGCCTGTTGTTGCGCCGCACAACACCGTGCGACGCGGGCTAATCCCGCGCTTTCGGGCGCCGCGGAGACGGCCCGGCAACCGAGAGCCCGATGTCTTCCAGCGTGTCCGAGGCCGGCGTGACGCCGCCGCGTTATCCCGATTACCGCATCATTTCGCTGATCCTGGCGTGCGCCATTTTCATGGAGCAGATGGACGCCACGGTGCTGGCGACCGCGCTGCCGACGCTGGCGCGCGACTTCGGGGTGGCCGCGCCAGCCATGAGCATCGCCATGACCAGCTATCTGCTGGCGCTGGCGGTGCTGATCCCGGCCAGCGGCGCCATCGCCGACCGCTTCGGCCTGCGCCGCGTGTTCGGCGCTTCGATCTGGGTATTCGTGGGCGGCTCGATCCTGTGTTCGCTGGCCGACAGCCTGCCCACCATGGTGGCCGCGCGCGTACTGCAAGGCGCCGGCGGCGCGATGATGGCCCCGCTCGGGCGCCTGATCCTGCTGCGCACCGTGGAGCGCCGCCATCTGGTGTCGGCGATGGCCTGGACGCTCGTGCCCGCCTTCATCGGCCCGATGCTGGGTCCGCCGCTGGGCGGCTTTTTCGTGTCGTATCTGGATTGGCGCTGGATCTTCTACATCAACGTGCCGATCGGCATCGCCGGCTTTTTGCTGGTGCGCCGTTTCATCCCGGAAATTCCTACCGACGCCGCACCGGCACGTTTCGATCTGCGCGGCTTCGTATTGTGCGGCATCGCGCTGGGCTGCCTGCTGTTCGGCCTGGAAATGGTCAGCCAGCAGGACGGCATCGGCATGGCCAGCTGGTTGCTGGCCATCGGCGCGGCCGCGTCGTTGGGATATCTGTGGCATGCGCGCTACCACCCGGCACCGCTGCTGGATCTGACCCTGCTGCGCATCGACTCGTTCCGGCTGTCGGTGATCGGCGGTGCGCTGATGCGCATCACCCAGGGCGCGCAGCCGTTCCTGTTGCCGTTGCTGTTCCAGATCGGCTTCGGTTTCAGCGCTGCGCACAGCGGGCGGCTGATTCTGGCCACCGCACTCGGTGCGTTGCTGATGCGCAGCATCACGCCGCAATTGCTGCGCCGCTTCGGCTACCGCAACAGCCTGATCGGCAACGGCATCCTGGCCAGCCTGGGTTACATGGTGTGTGCGCTGTTCCGGCCCGACTGGCCGCAGGCGCTGATATTCGGCCTGCTATTGTGGTGCGGCGCCTTCATGTCGTTCCAGTTCGCCGCCTACAACACCATCGCCTACGAAAACGTGCCCAGCGCGCGCATGAGCCCCGCCAGCAGCCTGTACACCACCTTGCAGCAGCTGATGCTGTCGGTGGGCGTGTGCGCCGGCGCGATGATCCTCAAACTGGCGATGCTGGCCGGCGATCACACCCAACCGGCGCAAGGCGATTTTTCGCTGGCGTTTTGCCTGGTGAGCCTGATTTCGCTCAGCGCCACCTGGTGGCATCTGCGCTTCGACAAGAACGCCGGGCAGGAAATGAGCGGACACCGGGCGTCGCGCGGCTGACACACCGATCGCGTCACCGCCGTTAGCCGATATCGGCAGCTACACCGAAGCCCCTGCACTCGCCAGCATGCGGTATTGCCAGCTGCTGACCACAGTGGGTAGCCAGCCATCACACCTATGCCTGCCCTTCGATTGCATGACGGCACGCAACAGGCTGCCGTCATGCATCGATCAACGCGCGAGGTTGGCGCGTCGCTGCGCGGCCTCTGCACGCGTGACCAACAGGAACGCCAGCGGAAGCCCGATTTCAATGGCAACCGCTGCAAAAATACCGGCGTTGACATGCCCGGCAGCCCATTCCGACACGCCCAGCACTGCCAGCGACAAGCACGCGGTGGCAAAGCCGGCAATCACGGCCCGGCGCCCCGGCGATGGCGGTGCAGCACGCACCAGCAACAGCATCACACCGATGGCCGCATACATCGGCGCGGCGCGTCGGCCCACCACCCCCAGCGCATTGCTGTCGAAGGCGAGTCCCCAGTTGGCCAGCATGGTCGCAGGCGCCAGCAACCAGGCCGCGCCCAACGCGAAAAACAACAGCGCCGACAGCGTGGCCAGATAGCGGAACGCTCGCGATGCAGTGGGCGCGCTCATGCGTTCACATCCACGACGGTACGCCCCTGCACCTTGCCATCCAGCAGCTGGGCGGCAATCTGCGGCACCTCCGCCAGCCCGACTGTCGTCGTGGTCAATGCCAGCTTTCCCAACTCCAGATCGCGCGCCAGACGCGACCAAGCCTGCAGGCGTACCGCCTGCGGCGCGTTGACCGAATCGATGCCGGCCAGCGTGACGTTACGCAGGATGAAAGGCAGCACCGAGGCCGGCAATTGCACACCCTGCGCCATGCCGAAGGAGGTCACCACGCCGCGATACTGCGTTTGCGCTAGCGCATTCGCCAGCGTATGGCTGCCCACCCCATCCACCACGCCTGCCCAGCGCTCCTTGCTGATCGGCGCGCCGGGTTCGGACAGACTGCTGCGGTCGATGACTTCTGCAGCGCCCAGGCTGTGCAGATATGCGGCCTGCTGCAGCCGGCCGGTGGAAGCGACCACGCGGTAGCCCAACCCTGCCAGCAGGGCGATGGCCACCGAACCGGCGCCGCCATTTGCGCCGGTGACCAGGATGTCGCCGCGTTCGGGCGTCAGCCCGCCGTGCTCCAGCGCCATCACCGCCAGCATGGCGGTATAGCCGGCCGTGCCGATCGCCATCGCATCGTGGGTGGAAAATGGCGCTGGAATCTTGATCAACCAATCGCCAGGCACCCGCGCCTTTTGCGCATAGCCGCCGTGATGGGTCTGGCTCAAGCCCCAACCATTGACCAGCACGCGGTCTCCCACCGCAATCCCCGAGTAGCTGGACGCTTCGACCACACCGGCTAGATCGATACCGGGAATCAGCGGAAAACGGCGAATGATCGGGCCGCGTCCGGTGACCGCCAGCGCATCCTTGTAGTTGACGGTCGAATAGTCGACGGCAATCGTCACCTCGCCCGGCATGAGATCGTCTTCGTTGAACTGCACGAGTTCGGTGGTCACCGTCTCGCTGGTTTGCGTGGCAAGCAATGCATTGAAGGTCATGACCTTGTCCTGTTTGGATGGAGGCTGCGGGTGAGCGCGTCCTTAGATTGCGGTGAGTGACGGGGCGGTCGGTTGACGATCACGCCGTAGCTGAGCGAGATGGCCGAGTGAGATGGCGGTGCGGTGAGGGATCAGCGGTCATGGCGGTGCAAGGCGTGTTGATTTACTGCAGCAGCAGGCTTGCCTGGGTCCGCTTGAAGCGGACGGTGTTGATCGCCTGGATGCCTGCTCAGACGGTGTGTTTTCTCAGCAATTTTGAGTGCAGCGACATCAACGGCGTCGCGCCAGGCACGTGACACGGCTGACGGATCTGCAGGACGGCTCGCGCGTTACGCGGCGTATCAGTACGCGCGCGTCTCTCAACACGCGGCGTTACCGGCAAACCCGCAATCGCGCCACACGCAGATGCACCTGTGCGGGCTAGTTGGATGGTTGCAACGACGACAGGATCTGGTCACGACACACCGCAATGATTTCGTCGGCCAGTGGCGAATCGTTCGGGCACGAGCGCGACAGCACGATGGCGCCGATCGCATGCG
This sequence comes from Xanthomonas sp. NCPPB 4467, assembly GCF_041475665.2. Lineage (NCBI taxonomy): Bacteria > Pseudomonadati > Pseudomonadota > Gammaproteobacteria > Lysobacterales > Lysobacteraceae > Xanthomonas > Xanthomonas sp. NCPPB 4467. The sequence goes on from NZ_CM191260.1 coordinate 3,096,866, forward strand.
CCATCATGTCCAGGTTGCTGGCGCGCTCCTGTGCCGCTTCGGCAGTGCCGGGCGCAGCCCCGCTGCGGTCGAGCGCAGCCAACATGTTTTCCACCCCGGCAGCAAACGCTTCGCGCACTTCCTGCGGCTGACGGGCGGCGTCGGCGCCCAGCGCCGCCATCGTGCAACCGGTGGCGGGGTTGTCGCGATGCCCGCGCGATAGATAGAAATTCACGAAATCGGTCTTGTCCGCACGCTCGGACTGTGCAGCGATGTTGGCCAGACCGCAGGCTGCCGATTCGGCCATCAGATCCGCCTTGGAGCGGAACTGCTTGTAGAACCCACCATGGGTGAACCCTGCAGCGGCCATCAAGTCGGCGATGCCGATCCCTTCATAGCCGCGCTCGCGAAACAGCACCGCGGCCGTTTCGACGACGTGCGCACGGTTCGCCTGCGCCTGTGCCTTGGTCACTTTCATTGTTGGACCCTCCGGGGATGTGCGGGACTGGGACAGCCCTCAGCATACTTTGATGTTGGTCATAATCAAAGCATTGACAATTTAGATTTTGCTCGTAATCTTTGCCTCACTTCCTCCAAACACCGCCATTGCGCGCCGCTTCGCTTCGCTCCCAAGCCGTGGGCAATTTGACCTTTTCCAACCGCAAGGAACTTCCATGACCGCACTTCCCGCTGTCCTCATCACTGGCGCCTCCACCGGTATCGGCGCCGTCTATGCCGAACGCTTCGCCCAACGCGGACACAATCTGGTGCTGGTTGCACGCGACAAGGAACGCCTGGATGCCCTGGCTGCGCGCCTACGCGACGGCCACCACGTCAACGTCGATGTGCTGCAGGCCGACCTGACCCAGCCCGCCGATCTGACCGCCGTGGAAACCCGCCTGCGCGACGACGCGCAGATCGGCGTCCTGGTCAACAATGCCGGCATCGCGCAATCGGGCGGCATCGTGCAGCAAAACGCCGAGGCGATCGACCGCCTGATCGCGCTCAACATCACCGCGTTGACTCGCCTTTCTGCCGCCGTTGCGCCGCGCTTTGCGCAGTCCGGCAGCGGCGCCATCGTCAACCTCGGATCGGTCGTGGGGCTTGCGCCCGAATTCGGCATGAGCGTCTATGGCGCCACCAAGGCCTTCGTGCTGTTCCTGTCGCAGGGCCTGCACGTGGAGCTGGGAGCCAAGGGCGTGTATGTGCAGGCCGTGCTGCCGGCCGGGACCCGCACCGAAATCTGGGAGCGCGCCGGTATCGACATCAACACGCTCAGCGACCTGATGGACGTTGGCGAACTGGTCGATGCTGCGCTGGTCGGCTTCGATCGCCGCGAACTGGTCACTATCCCGCCGCTGCACGTGGCCGAACGCTGGGACGCACTGGATGGCGCGCGCCAGGGCTTGCTGTCGGACATCCGGCAGGCGAACGCCGCAGAGCGCTACCACCCCGCAGCCTGAGCGACACTCACTCAGCGGCGGTCTCGATGGAGAAGGCTGCGAACCTGCGCTGATCTGCCGTGCATGCGCACTGCTGCAGCACGCAGGACCGCAGCAATCTGTCTGCCATCACGCAAAAGGCCGCCTTTGGGCGGCCTTTTGCGTGACAGATAACAACTTCACCACCGATAAAAGGCAACGTGACAGCAGAGCGACCGCTCTGCCGCCACGTCGCGGCACACATCTACAGCCCGTACGCCGCCAACTGCCCCAACCGCTGCACCGCCACCGACACGGTCGGATAGTCCAGCGTCTTCTGCTCGGCCACATCGCTCAACATCGCCAAGGTGAAGCGCAGGCTGGAATCGTCGCGTGCCAGCCAATTGGCCACCTTGTCCTCGGCACTGCTGCCGGGCATGGTCAGCACCTGACCCACCAGCGCACGCTGATGCGCGGCCAGTTCGTCGCGCAGCACGCCACGTGCCACCGCATGCCAGCGGCCGTTGACCTCCAGCGCGTCGATCTGCTCGAACAACCACGGCAGCCGCAACGCATCGCCCAGACGGAAATGCACCTTGGACACTTCCACCGGCTTGAGCTTGCGGGTGCGCGCGGTTTCGATGATGTCGAACGCCGGTTCCAGGTAGCGCAACTCGGACAATTGCTGCGCCAGTGCCGGCGGCAGGCCCTTGTCCTGCCATTCCTGCACGCTGGCTTCGTACAGCGGTCGCTGGGTGTCGGACAACACGCCCGAGGCCACACGGATATCGTTGAACGGGCCGTGGTAACGCTCCACCGCCGCGGTGATGCCCGGCATCTGGCCAGGACGCAGCAACAGCCAGCGCACGAACGAGCGTTGCAGGCGCCAGATCACTTCCAGCGCGTCGATCTGCACCGACTCGGGCACCTTGCCGTCCAGCGCGTCGATCTGCGTCCACAGCGCGCGCGCATCCAGCGTTTCGCGGCTGATGGTGTAGGCCTTGGCGACCTCGCCGATGCTGCGGCCGGTGTCTTCCTGCATGCGCATCAGGAAAGTGGCGCCCATGCGGTTGATGGTGGCGTTGGTGACCGCAGTGGCGATGATTTCGCGCTTGAGACGATGGCGCTCCATCGCATCGGCGTATTTCTTCTGCAGCGGCTGCGGGAAGTAGCGCTGCAGTTCCTTGGACAGATACGGGTCTTCCGGGATATCCGATTCCAGCAGCTGCTGGAACGCCACCAGCTTGGAGTACGACAGCAGCACCGACAGTTCCGGCCGCGACAAGCCCTGCCCACGCGCCTTGCGTGCGGACAGTTCGGCGTCGGACGGCAGGAACTCGATCTGGCGATCGAGCAGGCCCTGCAATTCCAGCGTGCGGATGAAGTGCTGCTTGGAGCCCAGGCGCTTGACGCTCATGCGCTCCATCAAGCTGATCGCCTGGTTCTGGCGATAGTTGTCCCACAGCACCAGGTCGGCCACTTCGTCGGTCATCGACGCCAGCAGCTTGTTGCGTGCGTCGTAGGTGAGCTTCTTGGCCTGCACCATGTCGTTGAGCAGGATCTTGATGTTCACCTCGTGATCGGAGGTGTCCACGCCGGCCGAGTTGTCGATGAAGTCGGTGTTGAGCAACACGCCGGTCTGCGCCGCTTCGATGCGGCCCAGCTGGGTCAGGCCCAGATTGCCGCCCTCGCCCACCACCTTGCAGCGCAACTCGCCGCCATTGACGCGCAGACCGTTGTTGGCGCGATCGCCCACATCGGCATGCGATTCGCTGGAGGCCTTGACGTAGGTGCCGATACCGCCGTTCCAGAACAGGTCCACCGGCGCCTTGAGGATGGCGTTCATCAGCGCGTTGGGCGAGAGCTGCTTGACGTTGGCCTCAAGCCCCAGCACCTCGCGCACCGGTGCGCTGATGTCGATCGACTTGAGCGTGCGCGGATAAATACCGCCGCCGGCGCTGATCAGCTTGGCGTCGTAATCGGCCCAGCTGGAACGCGGCAGCTTGAACAGGCGCTGGCGTTCGGCGAACGAGGCAGCCGCATCCGGCGACGGGTCGAGGAAGATATGCCGGTGATCGAACGCGGCCAGCAGGCGGATATGCGTTGAGAGCAGCATGCCGTTGCCGAACACGTCGCCGGACATGTCGCCGATGCCGACCACGCTGAAATCCTGGCTCTGGCAATCGCGGCCCATCGCACGGAAGTGGCGCTTGACCGACTCCCACGCGCCACGCGCGGTGATGCCCATGCCCTTGTGGTCGTAACCGACCGAGCCGCCAGAGGCGAACGCATCGCCCAGCCAGAAGCCGTGATCCAGCGCCAGGCCATTGGCGATGTCGGAGAAGGTGGCCGTGCCCTTGTCGGCGGCGACCACCAGGTACGGGTCGTCCTGATCGTGGCGCACCACCTGCGGCGGCGGCACGATCTTGCCGCCGACGATGTTGTCGGTGATGTCGAGCAGGCCCTGGATGAACAGCTTGTAGCACGCGATGCCTTCGGCCTGGATCGCATCACGATCGCCACCCACCGGCGAGCGCTTGACGTAGAAACCGCCCTTGGCGCCGACCGGCACGATGACGGTGTTCTTGACCATCTGCGCCTTGACCAGGCCCAGCACCTCGGTGCGGAAATCCTCGCGACGGTCCGACCAGCGCAGGCCGCCGCGCGCCACTGCGCCAAAGCGCAGATGCACGCCTTCCACGCGCGGGCTGTAGACGAAGATCTCCCGATACGGACGCGGCTTGGGCAGGTCCGGCACGATCGACGAATCCAGCTTGAAACTGATGCAATGGCCGTATTTGCCGTGCTTGTCGGTCTGGTAGTAGTTGGTGCGCAGCGTGGCATCGATCACGTCGATGAAGCTGCGCAGGATGCGGTCTTCGTCCAGGCTGGACACGCGGTCCATCAGCTTGAGCAAGGTGGCGCGGGTGGCCTCCTGCTGCGCAGCGCGGTCGCCGCCGCGTGCCGCGAGCACCGGTTCCAGCGCCTTGCGCGTGGCCTCATCGCCACCTGCCAGCGCGAAGAGTTCTTCGCGCAGACGTTCCTGGCCGGCAAAGATCTGCGCCTTGGTTTCGCTGCCCGTGGACGGGTCGAAGCGCGCTTCGAACAGTTCCACCAACAGACGTGCCAGCAACGGATAACGGGTAAACGTGGCTTCGACGTAAGCCTGCGAGAACGGCACCGCGGTCTGCAGCAGATACTTGCAGTAACCACGCAGCAACGCGACCTGGCGCCAGTGCAGACCGGCGGCCAGGATCAGACGGTTGAAGCCGTCGTTTTCGGCATCGCCATTCCAGATGCGCTCGAAGGCTTCGCCGAAGCTGGCGTCGGCATGGGCGGCGTCGATCTTGCCCGTGGTCGATTCGACTTCGAAATCCTGAATATAGACCGGCGTCTCGCCCACCTGCAGCCGATACGGCCGCTCGGAGATAACGCGCAGGCCCATGTTTTCCATCATCGGCATCGCATCCGACAGCGGGATGTCGTCGAGCTGACGGTACAGCTTCAGACGCAGGCCTTCGCCGGCATCCAGCCGCACACCGTCGTCGCGGCGAACTTCCTGCAGGCTCAGATGCAGATCGTCCGGGCCATCCAGGGTTGCCAGATGTTCGACGTCGGACACCGCCGATTCGATCGACGACTCTTCGATATAACCGGCCGGCAACGCGCGGCCGAAATTGGCCGCCATGCGCAGGCCATTGGCCTCGCCATGACGCGCCACCAGCGCTTCGCGCAGGGCATCGCGCCAGTTGCGCAGCAGATGCGCTAGGCGCGATTCGAGTTCGGTGGTATTGAATTCCAGCGCTTCGCCGCTCTTGGGCCGCACGATCAGATGCAGCTGCGCCAGCGGCGACTCGCCCAGCACCACCGACGAATCGATGTATTCGCCGTGCAACGCGTCTTTCAACAGCCCTTCGATGCGCAACCGCACATCGGTGTTGAAGCGCTCGCGCGGGATGTACACCAGCGCGGAAATGAAACGGCTGTACTTGTCGCGGCGCAGGAACATGCGGCTACGCACGCGCTCCTGCAAGCCCAGAATGCCGATCGCGGTGCGGTACAGCTCTTCTTCGTTGGACTGGAACAACTCTTCGCGCGGCAGCGTCTCAAGGATATGCCGCAACGCCTTGCCGCTATGGCTGCTCGGGGTCAGCCCCGACTTGCTCATCACGTATTCGTGGCGCTGACGCACCAGCGGGATTTCCCACGGGCGGCGGTTGTAGGCGCTGGAGGTAAACAGGCCCAGGAAGCGCTGCTCGCCGACGATACGGCCCTTGCCATCGAATTCCAGGATGCCGATGTAATCCATGTAGCCAACGCGATGCACGCGCGAACGGGCGTTGGTCTTGGTCAGGATCAACGCGTCCTTGCGCTTGGACGATGCATTCAGGCCATGCGCCGCCAGCGTGGTCACCGGGCGCGCCGGCGAGGTGTCGTGGCCGCGCATCAGGCCCAGGCCGGTTTCTTCCACCGGCGCCAGCACGTCCTGGCCGTCCTGCTTCTCCACGCGGTATTCGCGATAGCCGAAGAAGGTGAAGTGGTCGGACGCAGCCCAGCGCAGGAACTCCTGCGCTTCGTGGCGGCTGATGTCGTCGATCGGCAGGCGGCGGGTGGCCAGATCGTCGGCCAGCATCACCATCTTTTCGCGCATCGCTGCCCAGTCGTGCACGATGGCGCGCACTTCGCCCAGCACCTTGCGCACCGCCGCTTCCACCTTGGCCATCTCATCGGCCGGCTGGCGGTCGATCTCCAGCACCATCAGCGATTCGCTCTTGCCCTCGCCCACCGCCGTCAGCTTGCCGGCCTTGTCGCGCGCGATGCGCAGCACCGGGTGGCCGAGCACATGCACGCCGATGCCCAGGTCCGACAGGGTCATGCTGACCGAGTCCACCAGGAACGGCATGTCGTCGTTGACGATCTGCAGCAGCGTATGCGGCGACTCGTAGCCGTGGCTCTTCAGGGCCGGGTTGAACACCCGCACATTGACCGTGCCGGCTTTGCGCACCCGCGCAAATTCCAGCATGTCGGCCGCCAACGCCGCCCACTGCTCGGGCGGATGATTCGGAAACTCGTCCTCTTCCATGCGCCGATAGAAATCGGCCGCGAACAACTGGACCTCGGACTGTCGGGCCGCCGGGTAGCGCTTGCGCAACGCGGCAAATACCGGCTCGAGGGTGACCGCCTGCGGTTCGGTGGCAAGCACGGGGACGGCACGTTCGGCGACCGGTTTGACCGACGTCGTGGACGATTTCGAAGCGGCTTTCTTGGCTGTCATGAGAGAGCTGGGATGCTCGGTGGAAAACCTGAATTGTACCGATGCGCCGTGACAACGCCTTGCTGCATAGCGCAAATACGCGGCGCGTAGCAGGCGCGGCAGTGGCGCGAAAGCGCTATGGCTGTGTAGTTTCCCCACGCCTGCCCGGCTGGCGGATGGCTGGATCGCCAGATCCGGCAAAGTCCGGTCCAATGCTTGGCACACAAGGCGTTGCGCAGACCAAACTGCGATCGTCAAGGCTGTTTAAAAACTAAACTGGACGGTATAGTCTACCGCCATGACTCCTCGTTCCCCCCGTGCTGCCCGGCGTTCGGACTGCGATCGCCGCATCCATGCTGCCGTGCATGCGTTGCTTGCCGAGCGCGGCATGCGACTGAGCATGGACGCAGTGGCCGAGCGCGCCGGCTGCTCCAAGCAGACGCTCTACAGCTATTACGGCTGTAAAGAGAATCTGCTGCGCGATGTCCTGCAGGACCACGTGCACCTGGCCACGGTGCCGCTGGACGCGGTATCCGGCGATCTGCGCGAAGATCTGCTGGCCTTCGCGCTGGCCCATCTTGATCGTCTGAACAGCCCGGATGTGTTACAGACCTGTCGCTTGGTGGAAGCCGAGTCGCACCGGTTCCCCGATCAGTCGCAGCAGATCTTCCATGAGGGCGTCGTCGGCATGCAGCAGCGCCTGGCGCATCGCTTCGAGCAAGCGATGGCCGCCGGCCAGCTGCGCCATGACGATCCGCACTTCATGGCCGAGCTGCTGCTGGGCATGATCGTCGGGCTGGATTTCGATCGCCAACGGTTTCAGGTTCCTCATCGCGCCGGCCTTGCCGCCAGGCAGCAGTGGGCGCAGTTCGCCGTCGATACCTTTTTGCGGGCGTTTGCCGCGGCCAATACCGCGCCTGCGCCGGCCTCGCTTGCTCTTCTCACTTCAAGACCCTAACGGAGTTCCTCCTGATGATTGCCCCGCTCCGCACCTTCGGCCTGGCCTTGGCCATCACCGTGGCGCTCGCTGCCTGCAGCAAGCCCGAACAACAGCAGGCGCCACCGCCGCCGGAAGTGTCGGTGCTGGAAATGAAACCGCAGACCCTGCCGCTGGAACGCGACCTGGTGGGCCGCCTGTCGGCGTTCCGCTCGGCCGACGTGCGCGCCCGCGTGGACGGCGTGCTGCTCAAGCGTCTGTACACCGAAGGCACCGACGTCAAGGAAGGCCAGCCGCTGTTCGAGATCGACCCGATGCCGCTGCGCGCCTCGCTGTTGCAGGCGCAGGGCCAGCTGGCCGCCGCCGAAGCCACTTACGCCAACGCCCAGATCGCCGCCAAGCGCGCGCGCAGCCTGGCGCCGCAGCAGTACGTCTCGCGTGCCGACATCGATAACGCCGAAGCCACCGAACGCTCCTCCGGCGCCAGCGTGCAGCAGGCGCGCGGTGCGGTGCAGGCCGCCCGGATCCAGCTCAGCTTCGCCAGCGTCACCTCGCCGATCACCGGCCGCGCCGGCATCCAGCGGGTGACCGAAGGCGCGCTGGTCGGCTCGGGCGAAGCGACCCTGCTGACCACGGTCGACCAGATCGACCCGCTGTACGTCAACTTTGCGATGAGCAGCGAAGAACTCGCCGCACTGCGCCAGGCGCAGAGCAGCGGCAACGTGCAGCTCAGCGGCGACGGCAAGTCCACCATCAATGTGGAGCTGGGCAACGGCACCCTGTACCCGCACCCCGGCACGCTGGACGTGTCGGCGGTGACGGTGGACCCGAGCACCGGCGCGGTGTCGCTGCGCGCGACCCTGCCCAACCCGGAACTGGCATTGCTGCCGGGCGCGTTCGTGACCTTCAAGGCCAGCCTGGGCCAACGCAACAATGCCTACCTGCTGCCGCAGCAGGCGCTGCAGCGCGATGCGACCGGCGCCTATGCCCTGGTGCTGGGCAAGGACGGCAAGGTGGTGCGCAAGAACCTCACCGTCGACGGCCAGCAGAAGGGCCAGTGGATCGTGACCGGCGGCGTGACCCCGGGCGACCAGGTTATCGTCGATGGCGTGCAGAAGGCCAAGGAGGGTCAGCCGGCCAAGGGCGTGCCGTGGGATCCGAACAAGCCGGCCGCCGGCGGTCAGCCGGGGCAGCCCGGTGCACCTGGCGCGGCGCCCGCCGCAGGCCAGGCCGGCGATGCCAAGGCCGCACCGGCTGCCAACGCCGCCGATGCCGCGGCACCGGCGGCGCAGCAGCAGCCCAAGCAGGATGCGGCGGCGCAGCCAGCCGACTCCCAGTCCAAGCAGCAGTGACGGAACCCGGACATGCCTAAGTTTTTTATCGAACACCCGATCTTTGCCTGGGTGGTGGCGATCCTGATCTCGCTTGCGGGCGTGATCTCGATCCTGAATCTGGGTATCGAGTCGTACCCCTCGATCGCCCCGCCGCAGGTCACCGTCACCGCCAACTTCCCCGGTGCCAGCGCCGATACCGCCGAAAAGGCGGTGACGCAGGTCATCGAGCAGCAGCTCACCGGTATCGACCACCTGCTGTACTTCAACTCCTCGTCGGCCTCCAACGGCCGCGTCACCATCACGCTGACCTTCGAAACCGGCACCGACGCGGATATCGCGCAGGTGCAGGTGCAGAACAAGGTGTCGCTGGCCACGCCGCGCCTGCCGTCCGAAGTCACCCAGCAGGGTGTGGTGGTGGCCAAGGCCAACGCCGGCTTCCTGATGGTGGCCGCGCTGCGCTCGGACAACCCGTCGATCAACCGCGATGCGCTCAACGACATCGTCGGCTCGCGCGTGCTGGAGCAGATTTCGCGCGTTCCCGGCGTCGGCAGCACCAACCAGTTCGGCGCCGAGTACGCGATGAACATCTGGTTGAACCCGGAGAAGCTGCAGGGCTACAACCTGTCGGCCACCCAAGTGCTGACCGCGGTACGTAACCAGAACGTGCAGTTCGCGGCCGGTTCGGTCGGTGCCGACCCCACGCCGCAAGGCATCAGCTTCACCGCCACGGTGTCGGCGGAAGGGCGTTTCAGCTCGCCGCAAGAGTTCGAGAACATCATCCTGCGCACCGACAACAACGGTGCGACGGTGCGGCTGAAGGATGTCGCGCGCGTCAGCGTGGGCCCGAGCAACTACGGCTTCGATACCCAGTACAACGGCAAGCCCACCGGTGCCTTCGGTATCCAGTTGCTGCCGGGCGCCAACGCGCTGAACGTGTCCGAAGCGGTCGGTGCCAAGCTCGACGAACTGCAGCCCACCTTCCCGCAGGGCGTGACCTGGTTTGCGCCGTACGAATCGACCACCTTCGTGCGCATCTCCATCGAGGAAGTGGTGCACACGCTGGTGGAAGCCATCGTGCTGGTGTTCCTGGTGATGCTGCTGTTCCTGCAGAACTTCCGCGCCACGGTCATCCCGACCCTGGTGATTCCGGTGGCGCTGCTGGGCACCTTCTTCGGCATGTACGCCATCGGCTTCACCATCAACCAGCTGACGCTGTTTGCAATGGTGCTGGCGATCGGCATCGTGGTGGACGATGCGATCGTGGTGATCGAGAACGTCGAACGCATCATGAGCGAGGAGCATCTGGAGCCGAAGGCGGCCACGCAGAAGGCGATGACCCAGATCACCGGCGCGGTGGTGGCCATCACCGTGGTGCTGGCGGCGGTGTTCATCCCCTCCTCGCTGCAGCCCGGCGCCTCCGGTGCGATCTACAAGCAGTTCGCGCTGACCATCGCCATGTCGATGGGTTTCTCCGCGTTCCTGGCGCTGACCTTCACACCGGCGCTGTGCGCCAGCTTCCTCAAGCCCACTCACTCGGACAAGAAGAACTGGGTCTACCGCACCTTCGACAAGTACTACGACAAGCTGGCGCATCGCTATGTCGGCGTGGTGGGTCACACGCTGAAGCGCTCGCCGCCATGGATGATCGTGTTCGTGGTGCTGGTGGTGTTGTGCGGCTTCCTGTTCACCCGCATGCCGGGCAGCTTCCTGCCGGAAGAGGACCAGGGCTTTGCGGTGGCCATCGTGCAGTTGCCGCCGGGTGCCACCAAGATCCGCACCAACGAAGCGTTTGCGCAGATGCGTGCGGTGCTGGAAAAGCAGCCCGCCGTGGAAGGCATGCTGCAGATTGCCGGCTTCAGCTTCCTGGGCTCGGGCGAAAACGTCGGCATGGGCTTCATCCGGCTCAAGCCGTGGGAAGAACGTGACGTCACTGCCGAGCAGTTGATCCAGCAACTCAACGGTGCCTTCTACGGCATCAAGGGCGCGCAGATCTTCGTGGTCAACCTGCCGACCGTGCAGGGCCTTGGCCAGTTCGGCGGCTTCGACATGTGGCTGCAGGACCGCTCCGGCGCAGGCCAGGAAGCCTTGACCCAGGCGCGCAACATCGTGCTGGGCAAGGCGGCGCAAAAGGCCGACACCATGGTGGGCGTGCGCCCGAACGGCCTGGAAAATTCGCCGCAGCTGCAGTTGCATGTGGACCGCGTGCAGGCGCAGTCGATGGGTCTGGAAGTCAGCGACATCTACAGCTCGATCCAGCTGATGCTGGCACCGGTGTACGTCAACGACTACTTCTCCGAAGGCCGCATCAAGCGCGTCAACATCCGTGCCGACGATCAGTTCCGTACCGGCCCCGAGTCGTTGCGCAACTTCTTCACTCCCAGCAGCACCGCCACCGGTGCCGATGGCCAGCCCGGCATGATTCCGCTGAGCAACGTGGTCAAGGCCGAATGGACGTACGCCTCGCCGGCGCTGAATCGCTACAACGGCTATTCGGCGGTGAACATCGTCGGTAATCCTGCCCCGGGCGGTAGCTCCGGCCAGGCGATGACGGCGATGGAAGAGATCGTCAACAACGATCTGCCGCCGGGCTTCGGTTTCGACTGGAGCGGCATGTCGTACCAGGAAATCATTGCCGGTAACGCGGCGACGCTGCTGCTGGCGTTGTCGGTGGTGGTGGTGTTCCTGTGCCTTGCCGCACTCTACGAGAGCTGGTCGATTCCGGTGGCGGTGCTGATGGTGGTACCGATCGGTGTGCTGGGTGCGATCGTGTTCTCGATGCTGCGCGGTCTGCCGAACGATCTGTACTTCAAGATCGGCATGATCACGGTGATTGGTCTGGCGGCAAAGAACGCGATCTTGATCGTGGAATTTGCGGTGGAGCAACGCGCGGCGGGCAAGACCCTGCGCGAGGCGGCCCTGGAAGCGGCGCATCTGCGTTTCCGCCCGATCCTGATGACCTCGTTCGCCTTCATCCTGGGTGTGTTGCCGCTGGCGATTTCCACCGGCGCCGGCGCCAACTCGCGTCACTCCATCGGTACCGGCGTGATCGGCGGCATGGTATTTGCCACCGTGCTCGGCGTGATCTTCATCCCGCTGTTCTTCGTGGTGGTGCGCCGCATGCTGGGCGACAAGCTGGACGAGCAGTCCAAGGAATATCTGGTCGCACAGAACGAATCGGGCACGCATCGTCCGGATCGTTGACCGTTGATCGATTGGTTGATTGATCGATTGGTTGCAAGACGAAAAGCCCCGGCATTGCCGGGGCTTTTTTGTTGTGCTGTACCCGGCATGGGGCATGCAAACGGCAGGCACCAGCACCAGCAAATTGCAATGTAGGAGCGCACCTGGGCGCGAACGTTCTACCGGCAACGCCCGTCGCGCCATGGTGCGCTCCTACGAGATAGCGATGATCGGAAACGGCAGCGCACGTCATGCGCAGGTCGTCGCTCGCACATGCATTGCGATCCGCACTGGCATTGTTGCGATCTGCACCGGCACTGCACTGTAGGAGCGCACCCGGGCGCGAACGCTTAACCGGCAACGCCCGTCGCGCCATGGTGCGCTCCTACGAGATGGCGATGATCGGAAACGCCAGTGCACATCAGCCGCAGGTCGTTACTCCCACATGCAGTGCGATCCGCGCTGGCATTGTTGCGATCAGCCCTGGCACTGCACTGTAGGAGCGCACCTGGGCGCGATGGGGCTTTATCGATCGCGATCAGGGCTGTCGGTAAGGCTCGGTCGCACCCGGGTGCGCTCCTACGGTGGTGTATCGCTCGCTACGTCTGATCGGGTGCACGGGCAGCGGTCGAACCGCGCACCACGCAACGGCCGGTCATGACCATGCGGCGGATCGGTAGCTGCGGGTTACTCAGGCGTTCGAGCAGCAACGACATCGCGGCGCGGCCCATGTCTTCGACCGGCTGTTCGACCACGGTGATGCCCGGTTCGACCAGGTCGGTCCAGCGCTCGTTGTCGAAGCCGGCCAGGGCCAGATCCTGCGGCAGCCGCAGGCCGGCGGTGCGCGCGGCTTTCAATGCGCCCATCAGCAGCAGGCTGTTACTGGTGACGATGGCTTCGGGCCGGCTGTCGCTCGCCAGCCACTGTTCCAGTTCGACAATCGCCGCTTCGGCGGTCGGCGCCACTTCGCGGTAGTCCGGGGTCAGCCCCTGCGTCCGCATCGCCGCCAGGTAGCCGTCGCGACGCTCGGCCGCGGTGGTGCTGGTGCTGCCGAACAACCCGCCGATGCGTCGGTACCCCTGCGCCTGCAGGTGCGTGACCAGCTCGCCCATCGCCGCGGCGTTATCCAGTACCACGCTGTCGTAGCGGCTGCCGGGGCCAGCTCGGTCCACCAGCACCGTGGGGTAATCCAGGGCCAGTTCGTGCATGCGCCCCACCGTCACCCGGGTCGGGGCGAAGATCAGCCCGGTGATGCGCTCTTCCTGCATCAGCTCCAGATACAGCGCCTCGCGCTCGGGATCTTCATCGGTATTGCACAGGGTGACGCGCATACCGGCACGGTAAGCAACCTCTTCCACCGCACGGATCAGGGACGTGAAGTAAGGGTTGCGGATATCGGCCACGATCACGCCGAGGATGCCGGACTGCTGGGAGCGCAATCGCCGCGCCATCAGATTGGGGCGGTAACCGGTCTCACGGACGGCCGCCTCGACCTTGGCACGCACCTCCTCGCTCACTGGGCCGGTGCCCAGCGCGCGCGAGACCGTGGACTTGGACACACCGGCCACCCGGGCCACGTCATTGATGCTGATACTCACTGGGACCGTTCCCGCTCCATTTGCGCACCTGACCCAGGCGCGGTGTCAGTTCCGATGCTAACCCGAAAGCACTACAGGGATTTTGTGCACTGCACATTGACCTGGATCGTGGGAACGTTCCCACTATACTTCCCAGCCTGATCCCCCATCGGAGCCCGCCTTGTCTTCTCCGTCGCCCGCCCCCGTCACTCCCGAGCTCATCCGCCTGCATGCGCACGCCCGCGACAAGGACGATGCCATCGCCCAGGCTGCGCAACTGCTGGTCGCCGCTGGCTGCGTGGCGCCCGGTTACGACGCCAGCATGCGGCGCCGCGAAGGCCTGGCGAATACCTTCCTGGGCCATGGCCTGGCGATCCCGCACGGGGTGGGCGAAGACCGTCACCTGGTGCGCCGCGACGGAATCGCGGTGCTGCAGCTGCCCGAGGGCGTGGAATGGAACCCGGGCCAGATCACCCGGCTGGTGGTAGGCATCGCCGCCCAGTCCGACACCCATATCACCCTGCTGCGGCGGCTGACCCGGTTGATCCAGGACCCGGCGCAGCTGGAAGCGCTGTTCACCACCGACGACCCCGGCGTGATCGTGACCGCGCTCACCGGCGACCGCGCCCCCGCCACCAGCGCCGCACCGGCCACCGATCTGGCCGAACGCTTCGAGTGGACCATCGCCTACCCCAGCGGCCTGCATGCGCGCCCGGCCACGCGCTGGGCCGAAACCGCGCGCGGCTTCTCTGCACGTGCGCAAGTGCGTGCCGGCGACCAGGCCGCCGATGCCAAGAGCCTGGTCGGCCTGCTGCAACTGGGCCTGCGTGCCGGCGACAGCATCACCGTGTCGGCCGAAGGCAACGATGCGGCGGCGCTGCTCAAGCGCCTGCGCGTGGTGATGGACAGCCTGACCGCACAAGAGAAGGCCGACGCCGAACGTGCCGCGCAACGCCGCGCCGCACCGGTGGTCGGCTGGACCCCGCCGCAGGCGCAGCCGGCCATCGTCGGTATCGGCGCCAGCCCGGGCGTGGCGATCGGCATCGTGCACCGCCTGCGTGCGGCGCAGACCGAGGTGGCCGATCAGCCGGTCGGCCTGGGCGATGGCGGCGCGCAGCTGCACGATGCGCTGACCCGCACCCGCCAGCAGCTGGCGGCGATCCAGGACGACACCCAGCGCCGTCTTGGCGCCTCGGACGCGGCCATCTTCAAGGCCCAGGCCGAGTTGCTCAACGACACCGACCTGATCACCCGCACCTGCCAGCTGATGGTCGAAGGCCATGGTGTGGCGTGGTCCTGGCACCAGGCGGTAGAACAGATCGCCTCCGGCCTGGCCGCGCTGGGCAACCCGGTGCTGGCCGGCCGCGCGGCCGATCTGCGCGATGTCGGCCGCCGCGTGCTGGCCCAGCTCGACCCGTCTGCAGCGGGCGCCGGCCTCACCGACCTGCCCGACCTGCCCTGCATCCTGCTGGCCAGCGACCTGTCGCCGTCGGACACCGCCAACCTGGACACCGCACGCGTGTTCGGCCTGGCCACCGCGCAGGGCGGACCGACCTCGCACACCGCGATCCTGTCGCGCACCCTGGGCCTGCCGGCGCTGGTCGCGGCCGGCGGCCAGTTGCTGGAGATCGAAGACGGCGCCACCGCCATCATCGACGGCAGCAGCGGGCGCCTGTACATCAACCCGTCCGCTCAGGATCTGGACGCGGCACGTGCGCACATCGCCGAACAACAAGCCATCCGCGAGCGCGAAGCCGCACAGCGCGCCTTGCCGGCCGACACCACCGACGGCCACCGCATCGACATCGGCGCCAACGTCAACCTGCCCGACCAGGTGGCAATGGCGCTCACCCAAGGTGCCGAAGGCGTCGGCCTGATGCGTACCGAGTTCCTGTTCCTGGAAAGCGGCAGCACGCCCACCGAAGACGAGCAGTACGCGACTTATCGCGCCATGGCGCAGGCCCTGGACGGCCGCCCGCTGATCGTGCGTGCGCTGGACATCGGCGGCGACAAGCAAGTGGCGCATCTGGAATTGCCGCACGAAGAAAACCCGTTCCTGGGCGTGCGTGGCGCGCGCCTGCTGCTGCGTCGCCCCGACCTGCTGGAGCCGCAGCTGCGGGCGCTATACCGCGCGGCCAAGGACGGGGCGCGGCTGTCGATCATGTTCCCGATGATCACCTCGGTGCCGGAGCTGATCGCCTTGCGCGAAATCTGCGCACGCATCCGCGCCGAGCTGGATGCGCCAGAGGTTCCGATCGGCATCATGATCGAAGTGCCCGCCGCCGCCGCGCAGGCCGACGTGCTGGCGCGGCATGCGGATTTCTTCTCGATCGGCACCAACGACCTCACCCAGTACGTGCTGGCGATCGACCGCCAGAACCCGGAGCTGGCCGCCGAAGCAGACAGCCTGCATCCGGCGGTGCTGCGCATGATCCGCAGCACCATCGAAGGCGCGCGCAAGCACGAGCGCTGGGTTGGCGTGTGCGGCGGCCTGGCCGGCGATGCGTTCGGCGCCAGCCTGCTGGCCGGCCTGGGCGTGCAGGAACTGTCGATGACGCCTAACGACATCCCCGCAGTGAAGGCGCGCCTGCGGGCATCTTCGCTCGGCCAATTGCAGCAGCTGGCCGAGCAGGCGCTCCATTGCGAAACCGCCGAGCAGGTGCGCGCGTTGGAAGCCAAGCGCGAGTGCACGGCATGAGCTTGCAGGCACTCACCGTCACGCTGAACCCGGCGATCGACCAGACCATCCGGCTCGACAGCCTGCAGCCCGGCGCAGTGCATCGCGCCAGCAGCGTGCGTAACGATGCCGGCGGCAAGGGCATCAACGTCGCTGCGTGCCTGGCCGATTGGGGCACCGATGTGGCCGCACTTGGCGTGCTCGGCGGCGGCAATGCCGGCGTGTTCGAAGCGCTGTTCCGCGAGCGCGGCATCGTCGACCACTGCCAGCGCGTGGTCGGCGAAACCCGCACCAATCTCAAACTGGTGGAAGCGCGCAGCAACGACACCACCGACATCAACCTGCCAGGCCTGCAACTGACCGGCGCGCATCTGCAAAGCGTGGCCGATCAACTCGCGCCGCTGCTGCGCCCGGGTCTGCCGGTGGTGTTGTCCGGCAGCCTGCCGTCCGGCCTGCCCAACGACAGCTGGGCGCAGCTGCAGGCACAGGCCGGCGCCGCCGGGGCACACGTCCTGCTCGATACCAGCGGCGCGCCGCTGGTGGCCGCACTGAGCGCAGCACGCGATGCGCTGCCCTATGCGGTCAAGCCGAATCGCCACGAACTGGAAGCCTGGACCGGCCACCCGCTCACCGATCGCGCCGCACTCAGCGCCGCTGCGCACGAACTACTGGCACGCGGCATCCAGCTGGTGGTGATTTCGATGGGCACCGACGGTGCGTTGTTCGTGCAGCGCGAGCAGCGACTGATCGCGCGTCCGCCACGCCTGGCACACGGCAGCAGCGTTGGCGCAGGCGATGCGATGGTGGCCGGCCTGGCCGCTGCGCTGCTGGATGCCGCCACCGATCTGGAGCAGTGCGCACGGCTGGCCACGGCGTTTTCGATGTGTCGGCTGGAAAGCGGCGACGCGCGCAGGCTCAGCGCCGATGGCGTGCGCCGTGCTGCGGCCGACGTCGTGATCGAGACGCTGTCGTGAACGCTGCCTTTCACAAGACGGCGACCGGCACGCAGGTGTCCGCGGCTTATTCCGACCGCCGTCGTTCCGGCACGCGCCACCCGCACGCGTAACGCCCCCAATTCCCCCCGCCGGCCACACCGGCGACCGCAATACAGCAGGAGTTTTGCCATGTCCTCTTCCATCGTGGTCATCGCCGCCGGCGAACGCAGTACCGAAGCCGTTCTGGCGGCCGAGGCGCTGCGCCGCGCGGCCACCGCCGCAGGGCGCAGCGTGACGATCGAAATCCGCAGCGACCAGGGCGTGCTCGGCGCCCTGCCGACCGAACTGGCCAGCAGTGCCGCGCAGGTCCTGATCGTCGGCGACGCCGATGCCGACAGCGCCCGCTTCGGCGATGCGCAGCTGCTGCATCTGAGCCTGGGCGCCGTACTGGACGACCCGGCCGCCGCCATCGGCCAGCTCGCCGTGCCCACCGCGATCACTGCATCGGCAGCGACCGACGCATCCGGCGCAGGCGGCAAGCGCATCGTTGCGATCACCTCCTGCCCCACCGGCATTGCGCACACCTTCATGGCCGCCGAAGGCCTGCAGCAGGCCGCAAAGAAGCTCGGCTACCAGATGCGCGTGGAAACGCAGGGCTCGGTCGGCGCGCAGGACGCGCTGACCGACGCGGAAATCCGCGCGGCCGACGTGGTCATCATCGCTGCCGACCGCGAAGTGGACCTGGCCCGTTTCGCTGGCAAGCGGCTGTTCAAGAGCGGCACCAAGCCGGCGATCAACGATGGCCCCGCACTCATCCAGAAGGCGCTGGCCGAGGCCGGCGTGCAGGGCGGCGCAGCTCCGGTCGCAGGCGCCAGCGCCACATCGGACAACAAAGGCAACGGTCGTACCGGCGCCTACAAACACCTGATGACCGGCGTGTCGTTCATGCTGCCGTTCGTCACTGCCGGCGGCCTGTTGATCGCGCTGGCCTTCGCGCTGGGCGGCATCTATGCCGGCGACGACGCGCATCAGGGCACGTTGGCCTGGTCGCTGTTCCAGATCGGCGCCAAGGCCGGCTTTACCTTGATGGTGCCCGCGCTGGCCGGTTACATCGCCTACTCCATCGCCGACCGCCCCGGCATCGCGCCCGGCATGATCGGCGGGCTGGTCGCGGCCAATCTCAATGCCGGTTTCCTCGGCGGCATCATCGCCGGCTTCATCGCCGGCTACGGCGTGGCCGCGCTCAACCGCTACATCAAGCTGCCGCGCAACCTGGAAGGACTCAAGCCGGTATTGATCCTGCCGGTGCTGGGCACCCTGTTGGTCGGTCTGGCGATGATGTACGTATTCGGCCAACCCGTCGCCGACCTGCTGGCCTGGCTCACCGCCTGGTTGCGTGGCATGCAGGGCAGCAGCGCGTTGCTGCTGGGCCTGTTGCTGGGCGGCATGATGGCCTTCGACATGGGCGGGCCGGTCAACAAGGCCGCCTACGCGTTTTCCACCGGTCTGATCGCCAGCCAGGTCTACACCCCGATGGCCGCGGCCATGGTGGCCGGCATGACCCCGCCGCTGGGCATCGCGCTGGCCACCTGGCTGTTCCGCAACCGCTTCACCGTCGAAGAACGCGGCTCGGCCACCGCCGCCGGCGTGCTTGGGCTGGCCTTCGTCACCGAAGGCGCCATCCCGTATGCCGCGCGCGACCCGTTGCGCACCATCCCGGCGCTGATGATCGGCTCGGCCGTGGCCGGCGCCATCTCGATGTCGGTCGGCGCCGAACTAAAGGCCCCGCACGGCGGCATCTTCGTGCTGCTGATTCCCAATGCCGTCACCCACCTGGCGATGTATGTGCTGGCACTGCTGGCCGGCGTGGCAGTCACCGCAATTGCCCTGCGCGTGCTCAAGAAGCCGGTCGCCGACGTCGTCGCCTGACGTCAGCACCTGCGGCGGCCGATGGCCGCCGCACCCGACGCGCAGGATGCGCGTCGCCCCTGATCGATCACCGCTGCGCCGCGCACCGATGTGCGCCGCCAGCGGCTTGCCCACCCACGTGCTGTCGCGTCCGCCATCTCGGCAACGCCCTCTTTGTTCGGAGTCCTGCCATGACCGCCCTGCCCTCCCGTCGCGCCCATCCCCGCCTGCTGTGCCTGTCGCTCGCGCTGGCGATCGCCCCACTCGCCCAAGCGCAGGACGCCGCCGACGCCTTCAAGCTCAAGCTCGGCTACACCGGCGAAGCCGCCTCGATGATCGACGGCGGCCGCAAGAGCGGCGACGCTTACGCCGGCCAGCTGATGGTCGGCACCGATGTCGACATGGACCGCCTGTTCGGCTGGAACGGCGCCACCGTCAAGCTCTCTGTCACCAATCGCCACGGCACCAACCTGTCCAACAGCAGCATCGGCAACAGCACCTCGGTGCAGGAAATCTACGGCGGCCAGGGCACGCGTCTGGCCAACTTCACCCTGCTGCAAAAACTCTTCGACGACCGCCTGGAACTGGAAGCAGGCCGCAGCGTGGCCAACAGCCACTTCCTCGGCTCGGACCTGTGCCAGTACTTCCAGGGCAACTCGGCCTGCGGCAACCCCACCTTCGTATTCCGCACCAGCAACTTCACCTATTGGCCGGTCTCCAGCTGGGCCGCGCACGCCACCGCCTGGGTCACGCCCAAGGTCTATGTGCATGTCGGCGCGTATGAAGTGAACCCGGTACAGGCCCAGGACGGCCAGCACGGCTTGAAGTGGAGCACCGACGACACCACCGGCGTGGTGGTGCCCTATGCGGTGGGCTACAAGAACAAGGGCGGCGACGGCAGCATGGCCGCGATGTACGAACTCGGCGGCTGGCAGGACAACTCCGACTACACCGACCCGCTGCGCGACCGCAACGGCAACCCGGCCGTGCTGAGTGGGCTGGGCTATGAAAACAAGCAAGGCCGCTCGGGCCTGTTCGGTCGCTTCGAGCAGCAGGTTACCAACCCCGACCCGTCCGGCACCCGCGGCCTCACCGTCTTCGGCGCGATCCTGCAAAGCACCGGCGGCCAGGCCATCGAAGATCACTTCGTGCAACTGGGCCTGGTGCAGAAAGGCACCTTCGCCAGCCGCCCGCAGGACAACATCGCCTTTGTGATCACCCAACAGAAATACAGCGACGAAGCGCTGGAAAACCTGCGTTTGGCCCGCGCCTCGGCCGGCGGCACCGGTACCCCCGCCGACAACCAGATCATGATGGAGCTCAGCTACGGCATCCAGGTAACCAAGCGCCTGCGCGTCGCGCCGAACCTGCATTACGTGATCAACCCGGACCAGTTCAACGAACCGACACGCACCAACGATCTGAAGAACGCGCTGATTGCGGGCATGCGGATCGACTGGAATTTGTGACCGGGAGAGAAGCTGCGCGTGTTGCGCGCATGCTTGGCGGGCACCACTGCCTGAAGTGAGTGGCGGGTGCGTTGCATCTGATTGCAGTGCAACGCATTGCGTCGACTCGGTTGGCCTGGGCAGTTGCCGGATATGGCCGACGAGTTTGATGAGCCGGGTCGCTGCGCAATCGCACGTAATGACGCTTTATCGGGCCACTTGGTCACGCGCAAGCCCGTCGCTGGACACGTAAGCGCACGCGATAGCGGATGCCCAAGCTGTAGTGACCCACCACTGCCTAACGCCGGAGTTAAGGCGCGTGCGGTACGCACGTCGCCTTGAACGAATTGTTAGGCCGCCGGCTTGAGGAAGGCGCCACGCCGTCGTGCCGCGCGCAGCAACAGCACAACCACGACTGTGGCTGACACGATCACCAGCAGCGAACTTTCCGGACCGAACATTCCGCCGGTCAGCCAGTCGGGCCCGGCATAGCGGCTTTCGAGCGGCGCTACGGCGCGCCAGTCCTCGATGCCGGAAAGCGGCACGCCACTGAGAAAGATGGTGAAGTTCCACGCTGCGTGATTGGCGGCCACCACCCACAGGTTGCGCGTCAGGACGAACAGCCCGCCCCATAGCAGGCCCAGCACAGTCACGGAAATCAGCATGGCTACGATATCGCCGGGTCCACCGTGCGCCACGTTCTCCAAGTGCGGCAGGGCGAAGAGCACCGCTTGCACCACCAATGCCACCACTGTTCCCCAAGCCCGCTCCAGCAGACGAAACAGCAGGCACCGGTGGACCAGCTCTTCTAGGGTGGCCGCAATTCCAATGAAGGCCGCCACGCCCAGCAGAGCCGGCGAGGCGCCGCGAAATAGCACCAGTTCGTATGCGCCGAACGCGAACAGCATGGCGATCGGCAACGCTACCAGAGCGGCGCCGCCTACACCGCCAAGTATCAGGGGAACCGGCCGCAGCTGCAGCTCGGTCGCTTTACGCCTTTCATGCCAGTGCACATAGGCCCAGTAGCCCACGATGGCCACAAGGATGATGCCGGCACGTCTGAACACACTGAGCCATGCGGGTCCAGGCTGGAACATCGTATCGATCAGTGGTAACAGGCCTTGCCGAAAGACCAATACCGAACCCATGCTCGCCACTCCGCCCAGCAGGAGCGAGCCAAGCATCCGGAAGGTGACGCGTATGCGCTGGCGCGCGATGCCTTCCGATTCTGCAGGAAGGGTGCGGCTTGGGTCGAAACGATCAGAAGAAATGGCATCTTTGCTGGATAGAGATGAGTCAGGGGGCAGAGAATCTGCAGCCGGGTCGTGATCTTTCATGTCGGCCTAACGCCTGAATTAAGCCGACCCGCGAAGCGGGTTCGGCTTGAATGAATTGTTAGGCAGCGAGCTCAGTGAAGAAGGTGAGCCTGTTGCCGTCTGGATCAGCTACTAAGATTTCGCGAGTTTTCCATGCGGTGTTGTGCGGCGAGCCAGATTGAACAAGTCCTGCTGCTTGGAACGCCCGATGGCATTCGTCTACATCTGGAACAGCAAAGTAGATGGCGCCACCGACCTGACAGTCGTCTGCGTGCTCTGTTAGGAAAATCGATTGGTCCCCGCGACTGAGCTGCGCAAAAACCGGAAGATCTGGCTCGTGCCGGTACTCCCAATCGACGGTGAATCCAAGCCCCTGAACGTAGAACGGGAAACTAGCTGAAGCACTGGTTACCCGAAGGACGGGGGTCACTGTCTGAGTCACGATGATCGCTCCTTGCTGCCTAACTTCTATTGGACCGCCTAAACGCGGTGTTCCACCCAAGTATCCGTAATCCGCTGACGCGAGGGAATAGGCTCTTCCCAATGAATATCAATCGCTTACCTGATAGCTGGGGCTAGGCCCGACGTCGATGCTGGTGGTGTTACCCAACTGTTGAGCAGGCGTATGAATTACCCCCCGGGAGATGGAGGCGTCACGGCGTGGTGGGGCCAGAAGCTGTTGGATCAGGTGCGCGACCGCCTGCGGGGACGGCACTACAGCCTGCGCACCGAGCAGGCCTATCTGAGCTGGATACGGCGCTTCATCCTGGCCAGCGGCAAGCGTTATTTGGTGCAAATAGGTAAAGTTGAGGGCGAGGCGTTCCTCACCCGCTTGGCGATCCAGCACAGGTGTCTGCGGGCACACAGAACAAGGCGTTGGCGGCGCTGTTGTTTCTCTCCCGCGACGTATTGCGTATCGATCGGCATCACGTGTCCGACGAAAGCCCTGGTGTTCAATATCTTGAGTAGTGGCGTCACGGTGCACACCATGCACTCACGACGCCCACCGCCAGAAACGAAAAAACCGCGCAATGCGCGGTTTTTTCGTCACACCTTTTGCCAACCGATCAGGGGCGACGCGCCAGCGCCTCCACATCCTTGGCCTTGGGCAGCAGATCCTGCTTGGTCACCGCAAACGGCCCGATGCTCAGCATCGGCACCGCCACGATCACCGACGAGATCACCACGATCACCGCACCGATCATGTGCGTCTCGGCCAGACCTTCCATCGATTCGCCGCCGTAGATGTACAGCGCCAAGGCCGACAGGAAGAACATCACCGCGGTGATGATCGTGCGCGACAGCGTCTGGTTGATCGACCGGTTCAACACTTCCAGCGGTTCCACACGCAACCCGCGGAAGTTTTCGCGCACACGGTCGAACACCACGATGATGTCGTTGATCGCAAAGCCCATCACTGACAACAGACCGGCCAGCACGGTCAGATCGAACTCGCGACCGGTCAGCGACACGAAGGCCACCGTCACCAGCAAGTCGAACAATGCCGTCACGCTAGCCACCACCGCAAACTTCCACTCGAAGCGGAAGGCGATGTAGATCAAAAAGCCCACCAGCATGAACACCGTGGCGTACACGCCGTTCAAGGCCAGGTCCTTGCCGACCTGCGGGCCGACGAACTCGCCGGGCTGCACGGTGGCCGGATTCTGCTCGGTGCTGACCGCCTTGCGCACTTCTTCGGCAACGGTGCGCGCAGCATCGTCCCGGTTGTTGTGCTGCTCGCGCGCCTGCAGACGGATCATCACCTCGTTGCCGCCGCGGGCGTTTTGCACCTGTGCGTTTTCGAAGCCGGCCTTGGACAGCTGCTCGCGCACCTGGTCCACATCCACCGTTTTCTGGAAGCTGGTTTGCACCAGCGTGCCGCCGGTGAATTCCAGCGCGTAATTGAAGCCCTTGCCGACGATGATGCCGACCGAAGCGACTGCCAGGATCAGCATCAGGATCAGCACCGGCTTGCGCGGGCGCATGAAATCGATCTTGGTGTCGTTGGGAATGAGATGGAGCGGGAACAATTTCATGGAAAAGATCTTCCGTTTAGACGTTGCGCACCCTCGGGATGCGCAACGCTTGCGAAGGGATTCATCCCTCGCCCGCTACAGCTCGGCTGCAGGGGGCGAGGCCGGACTCGCATCTCAAATAGCGACGGTCTTCAGCTTCTTGCGGCTGCCGTAGATCAGCACCGCCAGCGCACGCGACACGGTGATCGCGGTGAACATCGAGGCGAAAATACCGATCATCATGGTCAGCGCGAAGCCCTTCAACGGGCCGGTACCGAACGCATACAAGGCCACCGCCACGATCAAACCGGTGAGGTTGGCGTCCAGGATGGTGCCGCCGGCCTTTTCGTAACCCGCGGCGATCGCCGACTTGGCCGGCACGCCCAGCCGCAATTCTTCGCGGATACGCTCGTTGATCAGCACGTTGGCGTCCACCGACAGACCGACCGACAGGGCCAGGCCAGCAAAACCCGGCAGCGTCATGGTGGCGCCGAACAGCGACATCACTGCCACCACGATCAGCAGATTGAACAGCAGCGCCACCGAGGTGATTGCGCCGAACACGCGGTAGTAGATGGTGAAGAACACCAGCGTGAACAGGAACGAGTACACCACCGCAGTGACGCCGCGCTCCACGTTTTCCGCACCCAGACTCGGGCCGATCACGTATTCCTCGACAAAATCCATCGGCGCAGCCAGCGAGCCGGACTTCAGCAGCTTGGCCAGGTTCTCCGCTTCCACCTTTTCCAGACCGGTGGTCTGGAAATTCTTGCCGAACACGCCGGCAATGCGGGTCGGCGACAAGGCTTCTTCCTTGACCCGCACGCTGCGCACTTCCTTGCCGTCGACCATGGTCACGGTGGGGATGCGCTCTATGTACACCACCGACATCAGCTTGCCGACGTTGGCGCTGGTGTAGTCGAGCATGCGCTGGCCGGCGACGTTATTGAGCGTCACCGACACTGCGGGCATGCCGTTCTGGTCGTTGCTGACGCTGGCACTGACCATCTGGTCGCCGGTCACCAGCGCGCGCTTGTTGAGCAACACCGGCGCACCGGTATCGCGCACGCGGTAGACCTTGGCTTCCGGCGGGATGCTGCCGCTGCGTACGGCGTCTTCGGCATTGCCGTCGACCACCGCGCGGAATTCCAGCGAAGCGGTGGCGCCGATCAGGCGCTTGGCCTCGGCGGTGTCCTGCAAACCGGGCAATTCGACCACGATGCGGTCTTCGCCCTGGCGCTGGATGGTCGGCTCGGACACGCCCAACGCATTGACACGATTGCGCAAGGTGGTGAGGTTCTGCTCGATCGCGCCGCTTGCGATCTGCTTGAGCTCGGCGTCCGGCACCTTCACTGCGATGTTCTGGCCGCTGACGTCGTAGGTCAGGGTCGGCTGCGCCTTGGCCAGCGCGGTGCGCGCCGCATCGGCGCTGGCGCCCTCGCCGAGGCTGATCTGGATGCTGTTGTCGCCGCGACGCTCGACCGCCCGGTAGGCGATGCGGCCGTCACGCAAGGTGGTGCGGATGTCTTCGGCAAAGCCTTCGATCCGCTTTTCCACTGCGGCCTTCTGATCGACCTGCATGGCGAAGTGCACGCCGCCGACCAGGTCCAGGCCCAGCACCATCGGCTTGCCGCCCAGCTTGGCCAGCCACTCCGGCACGGTGGAGGCCAGGTTCAGCGCCACCGTGTAGTTCTCGCCCAGCTGCTGACGCAGCACATCGTTGGCGCGGGTCTGCGCCTGCAACGAGGACAGGCGCACCATCAGGCTGTCGCCTTCCTTGGTGACGGCTTTGGGCGTGATGCCCGCGCCCTTGAGCTCGCCGTCGATGCGGCTGCGCAATGCGTCGTCGAGCTGCGCACCGCGGCTGGCGGTGATCTGCACGGACGGGTCTTTCTGATAGATGTTGGGCAGCGCATACAACGCGCTGACCGCCAGCACCAGCAGGATCAGGAAATACTTCCAGCGAGGAAATTCGAGCATTGCGACAGTCCCGCACAGCACCATCCCGGCGCCGCGCCTAGCAGTGAGAACGACTTCAAGCGGCCAATACAACGTCGCGAGCGGTCATCCGGTGGATACGGGCAGTGCGCGGAGCGAAAGCGCCGAGTGGCGCATTCCGCCTCCGTGCACCGACTGCGCCCGCCTGACGGTGCGCGCAGCGGTGGTATTGCAGGCCTTCAATTGCAGCGACGTCTTGAGCCGCCCAACGCAGGCAGCGGCAGCGCGACGACAGCGCAGTGTACGAGCGGCCCCTGGCGTTTTCGAGCAGCGGCCGGCAGCGCCAGACGGTGCCCGATGCCGAGCGCGACTCAGCTGGCGGACTTGAGCGTGCCCTTCGGCAGCACATTGCCCACGGCGCTCTTCTGCACGCGGATGCGGACGTTGTCGGCTACTTCCACGGTGATGAAGTTATCGCCGATGTCGGTGATCACGCCGGCGACGCCGCCGGAGGTGATGACTTCATCGCCGCGTGCCAGCTTGTCCAGCAGCGACTTGTGCTCCTTCTGACGCTTCATCTGCGGGCGGATCATCAAAAAGTACATGACCGCGATCAGGATGATCGGCAGCGCGAAGGTGGACAGGCTCCCCATCGGGCCGGCGGCCGGCGCGCCACCGGTGGCTTGCGCCTGGGCGACCGGGATCAGGAAATCGAGCAAATTCATTCAGTGCATCCTAGTTTGGTGCCAGCGCGCCCCACGGGCCCACTCGCTATTCAGGTACCGCCAGAGCGGAACAGCCGGGAATTATGCCACGCGGGTTCCACCCCGTCCGCGCCAAGGGCACGGACGGCAGGGCTCAGCTGGTTTCCCCCGGCAACGGCGGCGTGGTGGCGCCGCGTGCCGCATAGAAGGACCGCCGGAACTGCACAAAGGTTCCCGCCGCGATCGCCGCACGCATGTCTGCCATCAGTTTTTCGTAGTACCAGAGGTTGTGCATGGTGCCCAGCATCGGGGCCAGCATCTCGTTGCAGCGGTCCAGGTGACGCAGGTAGGCGCGCGTGTAGCCGCTGCTGCAGGCATGGCAACCGCAGCCCGGCTCGATGGTGTCCAGGTCGCGTTCGTATTTGGCGTTGCGGATGCGCACCGTGCCGAACGAGGTGAAATAGTGGCCGTTGCGCGCGTTGCGGGTGGGCATGACGCAGTCGAACATGTCCACGCCGCGCGCCACGCCTTCCACCAGGTCTTCTGGCCGGCCCACGCCCATCAGGTAACGCGGGCGGTCGGCCGGCAGCTGCGGATGCAGGTGTTCGAGCATGGCGTTGCGCTCGTGCTCGGGCTCGCCCACCGCCAAACCGCCGATGGCGTAGCCATCGAAGCCGATGGCGTGCAGGCCCTCCAGCGAGCGGCTGCGCAGGTCCGGGTGCACCCCACCCTGCACGATGCCGAACAGCGCCGCGTCGTTTCCCAACCCGTCATGCGCATCGCGCGAGCGCTGCGCCCAGCGCAGGCTCAGCTCCATCGAGCGCCGCGCGACCTCTTCGGTGGCCGGGTACGGCGTGCACTCGTCGAAGATCATCACGATGTCCGAATCGAGCACTTTCTGGATCTGCATGCTTTCTTCCGGACCCAGGAACACCCGCGCGCCATCGGTGGGCGAGGAAAAGGTCACGCCCTGCTCGGTGATCTTGCGACGGTGGGCCAGCGAGAACACCTGAAACCCGCCGGAGTCGGTGAGGATCGGCCCATCCCAGCGCGCAAATCCGTGCAAGCCGCCGTGGTCGCCGATCACATCCAGACCCGGGCGCAGATACAGATGGAAGGTGTTGCCCAGGATGATCTCCGCCCCCAGCGCGCGGATCTGCTCGGGCAGGATGCCCTTGACCGAGCCATAGGTGCCCACCGGCATGAACGCCGGTGTTTCCACCGTGCCGCGCGGAAAGGTCAGGCGGCCACGGCGCGCGTGGCCGTCGGTGGTCTGGAGCTGGAACTGAAGTCGGGACATTGAGGGGCCGGGAATAGGAAATCGGGATTGGGGAATCGGAAGAGCGGTTGGCAGGTGGCTGATCGTTCGGCGGACGCGCCTTACGATTCCCCATTCCCGATTCCCCAGTCCCTGCCCCACAACAACATCGCATCGCCGTAGGAGAAAAAGCGATAGCGCTGTGCGATGGCGTGCGCGTAGGCGGCGAAGATGCGCTCGCGGCCGGCGAAGGCGGAGACCATCATCAGCAGCGTGCTTTCGGGCAAATGGAAGTTGGTGACCATCGCATCGACGCTGCGGATGCGGTAGCCAGGCAGGATGAAGATCTGGGTTTCGCCGGCAAACGGCAGCAGTTCGCCATCGGGTGCGGCATAGGTGGTGCGCCAGGCGCTTTCCAGCGAGCGCACCACCGTGGTGCCCACGGCAATGACGCGGCCGCCACGGGCACGCGTGCGACGCACCTGCTCCACCAGCGCGGCACCGACGTTGAGCCACTCTTTATGCATCACGTGCTGGTCGAGCGCATCCACCCGCACCGGCTGAAACGTGCCGGCGCCGACATGCAGCGTGACGTGGCCGAACTCGACCCCGCGCTCGCGCAAGCGCGCCAGCAACGCTTCGTCGAAATGCAGGCCAGCGGTGGGCGCGGCGACCGCACCGACCTCGCGCGCGAACACGGTCTGGTAGCGCTCGCGGTCTTCCAGCCCCGGCTCACGGCGGATGTAGGGCGGCAGCGGCAGGCGGCCGGCCTCGGGCAGCCACTGCTCCAGCGGCAACGGGATCTCGAAGCGCAGCAGATAGAACTCGCCGTCGCGCCCCAGCACTTCGGCCTGGCCACCGGCGTCGAGCGCGATCAGGCTGCCGGCCTTGGGCGACTTGCTCGCGCCGATCTGCACCCGCGCCTCGCGTTCGCCCAGCAGGCGCTCGATCAGGATTTCCACCCGCCCGCCGCTGGCCTTCTGCCCGAACAGCCGTGCCGGGATCACGCGGGTGTCGTTGAAGATCAGCAGATCGCCCGGCTGCAACAGCTCGGGCATATCGCGCACCTGGCGGTCGCTGAAGTCTGCAGGCGCTTTGGGTACCACCAGCAGACGGCTGGCCGCACGCTCGGCCAGCGGCGCCTGGGCGATCAGCTCGTCGGGGAGCGAATAGTTGAAATCGGACTTCTTCAAGGCCGCAGGATATGTTGGCTGAGTAGCCAGACATTGTAACTGCGGCCGGGAATGGAGAGTCGGGAATGGGGAATCGTAAAAGCGGGCTTGTCTGCGCGACATAAGTTCCGGTCACCGGATCAAGCTCTCACGATTCCCAATTCCGATTCCCCGCCCCTCACCGCTCCAACATCATCGACAGACTCGGCTTGGGCGGCCGGGAGTGGAGATTCGGGATTGGGGGTTCGTAAGAGTAGGATCAGCAGGCCGGAACGCGGACGACACAAGCCAGCCCGCTTTTGCGATTCCCCATTCCCGATTCCCCATTCCCCGCCCTTCACCGCTCCAACATCATCGACAGACTCGGCTTGCGCGGCCGGGAGTAGAGATTCGGGATTGGGGGTTCGTAAGAGTAGGATCAGCAGGCCGGAACGCGGACGACACAAGCCAGCCCGCTTTTGCGATTCCCGATTCCCGATTCCCCATTCACCGCTCGAACTTGGTCGACAGGATGATCGAGGTCGTGGTGCGCTCCACCCCGTCGATCGCGCCGATCGCATCGGTGAGCACGTCCATCTCGTTGACGCCACCGACCACGCCCAGCGCGATCAGGTCGTAGGCGCCGCTGACCGAGTGCAGGAGGCGCACCTCGGCGATGTCGCGCAAGGCCTTGACCACGGCCGGCATCTTCTTGGGCAGCACGGTGATCAGGATGTGCGCGCGGATGCGGCCCTGTTCGTAGTCGTCGTGGGTGCGCACGGTGTAACCGCTGATCACGCCATCGCGTTCGAGCTTTTCGATGCGGCTTTGCACCGTGGTGCGCGACAAGCCGAGCCGGCGCGCGATCTGCGCAGTGGACGCACGCGCGTCCTCGCGCAGCAGCGACAACAGGCGTTCGTCGGACGGGGTGATCTTCACAATGCGCATTCGGTTCGGCGAATCGACGAAAATACCGTACATCACGCCTAAATTCACGCTGCCAAACGCCGATCGTCTGCCGATAATAGGAAGAACAACGTCAATGCAGGAGATGCGCCATGTCCGTCCTCGCCCCGCTCGCCCCGCTGCGTGCCCACGCCGGCCGCCGCCTGACCGATGGCCTGGACGATGCCGCCATCGTGCGTCTGGCCGCCAACCACCCGGATCTGGCCCACGCCATCGACGCCGCCGCCGCCGAATACGCGCAGGTGCGCGATGACGCTGCCGACCTGCTCGATCTGGACGAAGACGCGCAGATCGCCGCCGTGCAGGACGGCTTCATCAACTTCTACGCCGACGATGCGGTGACACCTTACGTGGCGCTGGCTGCGCGTGGGCCGTGGGTGATCACGCTCAAGGGCGCGGTGCTCTACGACGCCGGCGGCTACGGCATGCTGGGCTTCGGCCACACCCCGGAGCCGGTGCTGGAGGCGATGGCACGCCCGCAGGTGATGGCCAATGTGATGACCCCCAGCCTGGCGCAGCGCCGGCTGGACCGCGCCCTGCGCGCCGAGATCGGTCACACCCGCGGCGGCTGCCCGTTCGCCCGTTTCATGTGTCTCAACTCCGGCTCCGAAGCGGTGGGCCTGGCCGCGCGCATCGTCGATACCAACGCCAAGCTCCACACCGACCCGGGCGCGCGGCATGCCGGGGCCACCATCAAGCGCCTGGTGGTCAAGGGCAGCTTCCATGGCCGCACCGACCGACCGGGGCTGTATTCGGATTCCAGCCGCAAGACCTACACCAAGTATCTGGCCAGCTACCGCGACGAAGATTCGGTGATTGCGATCGCGCCCTACGACGTGGCCGCCCTGGAGCGCGCCTTCGAAGAAGCCGTGCGCAACCACTGGTTTATCGAAGCGGTATTCCTGGAACCGGTAATGGGCGAAGGCGACCCGGGGCGTGCGCTGCCGGCCGAGTTCTACGCCGCCGCACGCGCGCTCACCCGTTCGCACGGCAGCCTGCTGCTGGTGGATTCCATCCAGGCCGGCCTGCGCGCGCACGGCGTGCTATCGGTGGTGGACTACCCCGGCTTCGAGCAGCTCGATCCGCCGGACCTGGAGACCTATTCCAAGGCGCTCAACGCCGCCCAATACCCGTTGTCGGTGCTGGCGGTGACCGAGCACGCCGCGCAGGTCTACCGCAAGGGCACCTACGGCAACACCATGACCACCAACCCGCGCGCGCTCGATGTCGCCTGCGCCACGCTGGCGTTGTTCACGCCTGCAGTGCGCGACAACATCCGCACCCGCGGCGCACAGGCGATTGCCAAGCTGCAGGCGCTGCAGTCCGAACTGGGCGGCCTGATCACCAAGGTGCAAGGCACCGGGCTGCTGTTTTCCTGCGAACTGGCGCCGCAGTTCAAGTGCTATGGCGCCGGCTCCACTGAAGAGTGGCTGCGCCATCGCGGCGTCAACGTGATCCACGGCGGCGAGAACTCGCTGCGCTTCACGCCGCACTTTGCGATGGACGAAGACGAGCTGGACCTGCTGGTCGGCCTGATCGCACGCGCGTTGAAGGAAGGCCCGCGCCAGGTGCAGGCCGAGGCCGCCTGATCCGCGCCGAGCGATGATGCATCGGCTGCGCGAGTGCAGCCGGTGCATCATTGGAGTTGCCGCCTGCGACGGGCTGTTCGGTTTGGCAGCTTGGTCGGCACCGGCGGTCGTTGCGCAAGGCATCGACCGCGTTCAAGCAGATGCAAGGCGGTGGCCAAGCCCGCCTCTCATCCCATCCATCGCCCCTCGCACGACAACTGCAAGGCGCAATGCGAAGCCAATCTGGCGTGCAAGCGTTCGCTTGCATGAATCGCTAGCAACGTGCTGTGCGAACCGGCTGCACAACCTCGACCTGCGCCGCCTTCGCCCGGGTCGATGGCCGTGTCACCACAATCCAAGCGCGGATCAGATCGGCACCGCACTCAACTTGCGGCGCAGATAATTGGTCACCGCACGGTGTGGCGATTTGCCGCGCCACGACGCCCAGCACAAGTGCGAGCCGACGGCGATCTGGCCGCCACGATGGCCAAGCCCGAACCAGGTGCGATCCGGATGGAAGGCGTTGCGCGGCGGGAACACGATGCCGGCGAACCGCGCCCCATGTGCGTTGTAGAAGCGGGTGAGTCCGCGCGGGCCGGAGATCATCGGAATCTCGCGATGGTCTTCCAGCGTTTCCGGTGCATGCACGTTGAAAATGTGCGCGATGAACGCGCCCCAGAACGGATGCCCCGCTTCGGAGCCAAAGACGGCATTGCCGATCTTGAAGTCGTCGTTGCCGGGCGCGCCTTCCTCGATGGGCAGCACGCATTGCTGCGACAGCACGTCCGCACCGAGCGGACGCAGCAGCTTGTAGTCGGTGTCGAAGTAGAAACCGCCATGCGCGTGCATGTACGCACAGCGCGCGATGTCCGCTTTCATCACGCCAAAACGGATGCGCTCGTAGCGCTCGGCAAACTGGGGAAACGCACGTCGCATCAGTTCAGAGTTGTCGGCATCGTCCCAGACGTGACAGGTCCATCCGGGCAACAGACGCTGCAAGCGATCGCAAACCCGGCGCTCCTCCCACAGCAAGTGCTTGGTGGGTGCGGTCAGGTGAATGAGTTGGGGAATCATGGGGGGCGACTCGGTGGGCTGGGGGAGCCAGAGCCGTCACCGCAGCACCGCATCGAATCGGGGTACTCGGTCGGCGACTTGGCCGCAGCAACCGTAGTCGCAGTATCGATGTGATGTAATTCACATTACCTAATAATCCAACCTACACTTCATCTATAAAACCTATGGCTTTGCGAAGTTTTGAAACGACGGATAAATCATATTGAATCGCTGATTCAACCTTTCGTCGTCTTGTCATAGTTGTCGCAACAGCTGTTGCAGCAACACTCCTTCAAACACGTGCAAGATGCAGAGATGCGGCATCCACGCCTTGCACGTCGTCGGGGCAGCTGCGCCATCTTCGAGATTGCGCAACCGCTATGCGTCATCCCCCGTTCTTGCGCCCTGCCCGGCTCACTCCCAGCAACGGTCCGCACGGCCCTTGAGCGTGGCGTTGCGCGGGCAATCGCGTGGCGCGATGCGCCCTTGCTCGTGCTCGATCAGTCGCTTGGCGCCGTGCGCGTCGCGCTGCAGTTCGAACGCGTCGTACAGGCGGCCGGTGGCGGTGCGCGATTCGTAGACCAACTGCTGGTTGTCGATGCGCAGCACCTGATACAGCTGGGTGTCTTCGCCCACCGGGCGCATGGTCTTGCGCGCCATGTCCGAGAGCCGGTACTGCTTGGGCCCGGCGACCGACACCACGAAGACCGGCGTGGCCTGCCCGGCCTGGTCGCCGCGCCGGCCGTAGGTGTGGTCATGCCCTTGCAGCACCAGATCCACCTTGTGCCGGCGGATCACCGGCAAGACCTGCTCGACCAATTTTTCGTTCTCGCGATCGGCGCGCGGCGAAAAGAACGGCTGATGGATCAGCACGATCGACCAGGGGTGCGGATTGTCGGCCAGCACCTTGTCCAGCCATTGCGCCTGCGCCGGCCCGGTGCCCAGGTCCAGCACCGAGGTGCCATCGAGCACGGCGATGCGCACGCCCTGGTAGTCGAACCAGTAGCTGGTGCGCGCCGTGGCCGACGGCCCGTTCCGCGGCAGCGCGAAGGTTACCGGCCAATGGCTGCCCAGGGTGCGGGTGGCCTGCGGGGTCTCATCGCCCTCTTCGTGGTACTCGTGATTGCCCGGTGCCGGCGCCACTGCGGTGCCTTCCAGCAACCAGCGCCCGGCTTCGAACCACTCGGCCCATTCGTTGTCGTCCTGGCCGTCCTTGCCGCTGACCAGATCGCCGGCAAACAGCGCCAGCCGCGCATCCGGCGCCGAGCGCCAGGCCTGGCGGATCACCCGCGACACCAGGCTGAGATTCTTGTTCTGGGTGTCGCCGAAATACAGCAGCGTCAGCGGTGTCTGCGCCGTGGCCGCGGTGCGGAAGTGATTCCACGCGCCCCAGGTGTCATGACCCTGCACACGGTAGGCGTACAGCGTGTCGGGCTTGAGGCCGTCGATGTCGGCGCGATGATGGTGCGAGCTGCCATTTTCGCTGCTCAGCGTGGCGGTGCTGGCGCGGATGCGCCGCGGCGTGCCGACGTCGGGCGAATCGCCGGCGATCACCAGCTCCAGCCACGGCTGATCGACGCTGGCATCGGTGCGCCAGGCGACCGCGAAACCGGTCGCAGCGTCCTGCGCGGGCGTGGCGACGATGCGGTCCGGGAAGCCGTCGGCCACGTAATGGGTGGACCCGGCCGGCACCTGCGTATTCGGCTCGGCAGTGCGCTCGGCGGCCAGCGCGTGGCTGCCGGCAAGTGCCATCAACGACAGCGCTGCGTAGCACGCGGTACGCGCGGTGCTCATGGTGCGCAGTCCTTCAGGCGCAGAGTGCGTGCGATGTCGCGCCAATCGAACGCGGCCACCGCCTGGTCGTCGTGCAGCGCGTAGAACACGCCGCCGGGGAAGCGCGCATCGCCGCGTTGATCCAGCCACACGCCATCGGTATTGGCGGTGACGCGGCCGGCGAAGGCGCCCACGTGCGCCAGCGTCTTGCGATCGAACACCTGGAACACGCTGCGATCCTTGAACTGATCGGTGGCGATCCAGTAGCCGCTGCCATCGGCGCACTGCAGCAAGGTCAAACCCTCGGCCTGCGCCTTGAACAGCCCGGCGCCCACATCGCGCCCGCGATAGCGCCCGTCCATGCCGTACTCGCGCAACTGCGTGCCCACCGCCACATCTTCTTCGGCAATCAGCAGCCGCGCATTGGCCTCATCGCCAAACACCGATTCGGCGATGCGCACCGCACCGGCTTCGGTGGTGTCGCCAAAACTCTGCGTCAGCCGTGACTGCCAGCCCTGCCCTGCCGCATTCAACTGATAACGACGGAAGCGTTGGCCCAGCTCGGCCAGCGGCGGCGGCTGGTCCTTGTTGGCCGGCGACATGTAGTTGTCGCTGACCACCACCTCGTAACCGCCGTCATGCTTGCGCACCCACAATCCGTAAGGCTCGCGCAAGTCGTCCTGGCCGAACGCGGTCAGCGGTTTGAACTCCGGCAGCGAAAACACCTGCACGCGGCGGTTGTCGCGCTCGACCACGAACACCAGATCATCGACCACCGAAATCCCGTTGGGCCGATCCAGCTTGCCCAGCGCCTTGCCCTTGCCGCCGACCACGCGCAGCCGCTTGCCGCTGTCGCCATCGAATACCACCAGCGCATGCGTGGCCTTGGCCGTGGCGATCACCCAACGGCGGCCGTCGGGCGCGATCCAGCTGGCCGGCGAATCCAGATTGTCGGACGGCGTCAATGCGGTGATGAAGGCTTCCGGCACCACTTCATGCGCCACCTTCGCCTCGCTGAGCATGGGGTCGGTGAGCAGCGCTTCGTCGGCTTCGCGGTCGACCGGCTTGGTCGCACAGCCTGCCAACAGCAACGCGCTCGCAAGCAGTGTGGAGTGCAGCAATACGCCGGTCCGCATCACAGCGCCACCTTCAGGCCCAGCGCATAGGTGCGGCCGTATTCTTCGTTCTGCAGCGTGCGCGAGGGCACGCCCTGGTACAGCTCCAAGGGTTCATCCAGCAGGTTCTGCGCTTCCAGATACAGGCTGACGTGGCTGTTGAACTGATAACTCATGCTGACATCCAGCTGGGTGTGCGGGGCGACATAGATATCGTACGCGCGGCTCTGGCCGATGGTGTCCAGATATTCGCTGCGATACACCGCCGCCACACGTGCGCTGAAGCCGTATTTTTCGTAACCCAGATGGCCGCTGTAGATGCGCTTGGACGAGCGCGGCAGCATGAAGTCGTCGCCGGCGCGATTGCTCAGGCCCGGGTCGAAGTCGCTGTCCAGGGCGGTAGCGCTGGCACCGACCAACACGCCGTTCCAGCCTTCGGGCAGAAAATCCAGCGTCTGCTGCCAATTGAACTCGGCGCCGCGCACCTTGGCGGTGTCGCCATTGATCGAGCGCGTCACCTGCAGGCCAGGAAATTCGGCATCGGTGGTGCTGATGGTCTGCACGATGTAATCGTCGATCGACTTGTTGAACACGCCCAGCGACACCAGCCCGGTGCTGCCGATGTATTTTTCGAACGACAGATCCAGATTGGTGGAACGATACGGGTTGAGGTCCGGGTTGCCGATGCTCACGTCTTCATCGCCGCGGTTGATGCTCACCCGTGGCGACACATCGCCGAACGATGGACGCGACAAGGTCTTGTTGGCTGCAAACCGCAACACCCAATCGTTGCCGCTGTCGTAACGCAGGTGCAGGCCCGGCAACACATTGGTGTAGCTGCTGGAAGCTTGGCGCGGCGTTACCGTGGCGGTGCGGCCGTTTTCGGCCACGTCCACCTGATTACCGGTGGCGTTGAACTGGGTGTTCTCCACGCGGACGCCGGCAATCATGCGCAACGCCCCGATATCCCAGGTGCCCATCGCATACGTGGCGAACACGTCTTCGCTCGCGATGTAATCGTCCTGCAGAGAGGTCTGCACATTGCCGCCCACATCCTGCGGACGTGCGCTGTACAGACCGCCCGACGCCCGCCAGTAGCGGCGCATGCCGTCCGAGCCGATGCTTTCGCCCAAGGTGCCGCCACGGTGCTCCGGTGCGGCGGTGGTCCAGCTGCTCAGATCGATCGCCGGGCCGCGCCGCAGCTCCTGTTCGTTGACGTCCACATCGCGTTCGCGCCAGCGACCGAGCACACCCATCTTCAGGCTGGAATGTTCGCCGTCGAAGCGCACATTGACCTGCGCGCTGTGCTCGCTGTCGTCCACCGTCTTGGGCGCCAGCACGAAGCGGTCGAACACGAAGTCCTGGTTGCTCTGCCATCCGTTATCGGAGAAACCCAGCCGCGGGATGCCACTGCGCTGATCCACGGTGGCCGACAGGTCGTCGCCGTCGTAGTCGAAGCGCGCTTCCATCTCATCGTTCACCCGCTCGGTGGTCTTGGTGTAGCCCACCTTGTAATCGAGCGTGGCGCTGCTCAGGCGGTTTTCGCCGCCGAAACTGATCGCCGTGTTGTCTTCCTTCTTGGTGCGGTAGCGCACGCGCTTGGCGATGCTGTCTGCCGGTAGATCGGCCACGTTGTAGGTGCCATCGCCGTTGGCGCTTACCTGCCCATCGGCCAGGCCGAAGATGGTGCGCTGGCGCGTTTCGGCATCGTCGAAACGGCTGTACAGCGAGCGCAGGTAGTAACGGTTGTCGGCATCCGGGCGCCAGTCCAGATTGAGGTTGGCGCCCATGCGGGTGCGCTCGATGAAGTACTTGCGGCGCTGCACTTCGCCGGCAAACAGGTCATCGGCAGCGCCACCGTCGAAGCTGTCGTACGCCACTTCTGTGTTGTCCGATTCGAACTCGCGGTCCTGATAGTTCACACCCACCGCCACACCGAAGGTGCCGTTGTAGATGTCGCTGTAATTGAACGCGCCCTTGGGGCTGGTCTTGCCCGACAACGACTGATGGCTGCCTTCGATCGAACCGCGCAGCGTGCGCCCGTCGCGATCGAACGCAGAGGTGGATTCCACCTGGATGGCGCCGCCGATCGAATCGCCCGGCATGTCCGGCGTGGGCGACTTCACCACTTTCAAGCGCTCGGTGGAATCGGACGGAATCACATCCAGCGGTGCCGAGCGCGTGCCGTCTTCGGGCGTGCCCATGCTCATGCCGTCGATGGTCACGCTGTTGAGCGACGAATCCAGGCCGCGGATCACCACAAAGCGGCCTTCGCCCTGATCGCGGGTGACGCTGACGCCGGGCAGGCGCTGCAAGGATTCTGCAACATTCTTGTCGGGGTAACGGCCCATCGCATCGGAGGCCACTGCATCCTGGATCGCATCGGACGCGCGTTTGAGATCGACTGCGCGCTCCTGCGCTTCCAGCTGCGGGCGCACTTCCAGCCGCTCCAGATCGATGGCCGCCGCACCGCTGGCTGCGCCGGATGCAGCAGCAGCCTCTGCCGCCTGTGCCTGCGGGCCCCAGCCGGCGGTTGCCAGCGTCAGCGTGATCGCCAGGCAGAGCGGAGTCTTGTTCAACACGAGTGCTTCCCCAATCGGTTAAGAATGGGTGCACACACTATGTCTACGACGTTTCACCGACATGACATATGCAAGCCCGATCACACCCGATGTGTGGCAGCGCCACGCATGGCTGCGGCACACTGTGCGCCTCTCCCGTCTGTCGCTGCCCATGAAAATCGTCGAAGTCCGCCACCCTCTCGTCCAGCACAAAATCGGCCTGCTGCGCGATGCCGCCTTGAGCACCAAGGGCTTTCGCGAACTGGTCACCGAGCTGGGTACCCTGCTGGCCTACGAGGCCACGGCCAATCTGGACACCGAATCGCATGTGCAACAAGGCTGGGCCGGCCCGGTGAACGTGCAGCGCATTGCCGGTGCCAAGATCACCCTGGTGCCGATCCTGCGCGCCGGCTTAGGCATGCTGCCAGGCGTACTGGCACTGATCCCCGCCGCGCGCGTCAGTGTGGTCGGCCTGCAACGCGACGAAGAAACCCTGCAACCGGTGCCCTACTTCGAACGCCTGACCGGCCGCCTGGAAGAACGCGACGCGCTGATCCTGGACCCCATGCTGGCCACCGGCGGCACCTTGATCGCCACCATCGACATGCTCAAGCGCGCCGGCGCCCGCCGCATCAAGGGCATCTTCCTGGTCGCCGCGCCGGAAGGCCTGAAAGCGCTGGAAGCCGTGCACCCGGACGTGGAGGTCTACACCGCAGCCATCGACGACCACCTCAACGAAAAGGGCTACATCCTGCCCGGCCTGGGCGATGCGGGCGACCGGATTTTCGGAACGCGGGTGGAGTGAGTCTCTTCATCGGACAGATCAAAAGCTGATGCGCGCTGGACGATCGCCGATCGCACTGCAACAGCGCTGGTGAGGGAATCGGCGGCTTGAAGCCCCTCTCCCCTCGGCGAGAAGGCTCCGCTTGCGCGCCATTGGCGCGCGCGCTTTGGAGCGCCCGCGCTGCAAGCGCGGGCCAGGGGGCGCAGTGGGGGTTGAGGTGAGGCTACGTCAGCGAGGACGTAGGCGATTCACCGCTGCCGGCGCGTAGCGACGCGTTTGTCATTCCAGGCATCGGCAGGTTGCTGAGGCGCCCCTCATCCGGCCCTTTGGGCCACCTTCTCCCGAGGGGAGAAGGGACAGCCCCCCCTGCGCACGCGCCTGAGATAGCCACTAAATACAGTGATAGAGCTGCGGCCTGATCGTGCAGCTTGCTAGAAACCTCAGGCATCCATCAGCGCGTCGAGGCCTCGATGGCCGCACTCACATACACCAGCGGCGCATTCCAGTTGATGGCGACTTCATTGCTCGCGTAACTGCAGGCGTTATCCAGATACGACAGCGCCGGCAACGTGGACGGATACGCCACCTTGCAGTCCTTGGCGTCCTGCTGGCCCGGCTGCGGGCCGCCGGCCAACCAACCCGGCACCGGCGCGTCGATGCCGTCGGCCTCCGAGGGGCGATGGTGGATATGCATCGGCGTGCGCTGGCCTACTCCGGTGACGAACGACAACCCCAGCGGATTACGCCCCAGGATGTAATCCAGATGCGATTGCGCGGCATCCAGCGTCGTCCGTTGTTGGGTCAGGCGATAGCCCTGCAACAGCATCATCGCGCGGTTGAGTACGGCGGAATTACTGCCCCAGACGAAATCCTTGTCGGTCATGGCCAGGCGCCACGGCGATGCCTGCCATTGCTCGGTCAACTGCTGCGCCAGACCGGTGATCTCAGCCGTGATGCGCGCACGATCCGCATGCGCGGTCAGCGTGTCGCGGTGCGCGGCCAGCGACATCCACGCCAGCCCGCCCAAATTGCTCCAGCCCGGCACGCTGGCCGGCACGTTGCGCGCCAGCATCGCATCGTAGAAACTATCCTCGCGGGTGGTGACATACAACTCCGCCGCCGCCCACGCGAATTCGTCGTCGACCTGCGCATCGTCATAGCCGCCGGTCCGCACATCGTCGGGCTGGCGATAGATCACATCCGGATGCTGCTGCGCCCAGCTCCAGGCATGACGCGCCGCCTTCAACATGCGCGCCGACACACCCGGATACTGCTTTTCGAACGGCGCATACACACGGCTGGCCGCTGCCATTACCGCTGCAAAATCCAGCGTGGCCGCCGTGGCCTTCATCACCACGTAGCGTTGCTGCTTGGCCTGATCGGGCATTACCAGACCGTCGAACTGCTTGTCGGTGAGCTTGTGGTACACGCCACCATCGGCCGGGTCCTGCATGGCCAGCATCCATTCCAGATTCCACCAGGTTTCCTGCAGGATGCCGGGGACGCCGGGCGCGTCGTTGGGGATGGTCAGGGCCTGCGCCTTGAACAGCGCCGGGTAGTGCTCATAGGCCGCCAGCAAGGTGTAAGTGCTGATGCCGGAGTTGACGATGTACTTGTTGTAATCGCCGGCGTCGTACCAGCCCTTGGGTGCACTGATCACGCTATCGGCCGGACGCGTGGCCGATGCCGCGGATGGGTGGATGCGTACCTGCGTGTCCGGATGCCCGGCCGCACGCGCATAGCGCCCGGCGAACTGCGCCGGCAACGCGGTGCTGGCGCGATTGAAATAGAACGCCTTGAGCGAGGCATCGACCACCGGCTGATACGCATGCGCATCGATCGGGAATGCATCCGAGGCCGGCAACCCATCGATCTTCAACCGGTAGGTGCCCGGCGCACGCACGCTGGAGAAATCCGCCACCCGCGCCTGCTGCCCGGCCGGCGACCACAGCGCTGGCGGTTGCAACGTGCCTTTCAGCACCGTGCGGCCCTGCGCATCTTCGACCGTGAAACGGTCCGCGCCTGGCGCCGCGCCCTGTGGCAACCCGACCACCGCCAACTTGGCCGAGCCTGGCAGATAGCCGAGTTGATTGACGTGGATGGAGCCGCCAGCGCCATCCGAAACGGACTCGGCGGTACAGGCGGTCGATGGAAGTATCAGCGCAGCGGCGGTCAACAAAGCGGAGAAATTTTTCATACGCCATGGTGGCCGCACTGCAACGCCACGACAAGCCCGACCCTACCGAAGGCGGCCGCAACTGAGCCACATCACGCCAGCCGTTGCATCGCATCAGCGAATGAACTCGCCAACCGGCGACCTATTTCTCTGCGACAGAAGGGGGCCGGCCCAACCGAATCACACGGGTCAGCCGGGATCGTATTTTCCGTTGCAACGTACTGCCAGCCATGTCGCAGTCTTTCAGTGATTGCACCGGATTGACCGGCCCGCGTTCGGGTCAGCGGCATCCACGACGGGAGCATCTCCAATATCCCATCGAATCGTCTGCAATTGCACTCGTTTAGGCCAATCCCGCTTGTCCATCGCCAGCTAACGTGGCTTGGCCTCGATGCACTGCATCCGCCACGAATGCAGCGAGCGACGCCCTTTCATTCCATGGCCTTAAAGGACAACCCAATGAACATCATCGACAGCAACAAAAAACCAATCGCACCTGGCTCACTGGACCCTGAGCAGCACCAAGCCAAACAACGTGGAATGACACGCTGGAAGCCGTTCCTCGCCGGCAATACGAATCCGGACGTCTATCTACTGGACGGCAAGCTGGTAGTGCGCCTGGTCGACAGCGTCGTCGATAAAAAGAAAGGCGACGACGACTACGACGACACCTATACCGTCTATCAAGCCAAGGATGGACATTATTACGGACTACTGAACTAGAGCAGCTAACACAGCTGCCGTGCAGCCGCGGGGCGGGCGCGGCCGGTGCTCGGTGCGGCGTGTCCCACTCGTGCGTTCCGGTTACGAGCACGCCATGCGCACCCACCCAACGACTGCTTGCCAGGTTGCGTTGCTAGCCCGCTCTAATGCTGATCGCTGTCATGGCACGTCATAAAACGCAGAAGGCAGGCGCTAGCCTGCCATCTGCACTCGGATCATTTTGCAGCAGCGCTCGAAGCGTTCTGCGCATCCAACTGCACCTGCGCCTTGCCCACCGGGTTACGCGGGTCGCTACCGCCGCTGAGCACATTGCTGCGCTTGTCCCATTCCACGGTCTGCAGGTTGCCCCACACATGGCTGGACCCGCGCCCGCCTTCTGCAGTATCGCCGGGCAGTTTGAGCGCGTGGCCCATCGCCTGCAGGCCCTTGGCGGTCGCAGGTGAGAACGCGTCGGTTTCGGCATCGATGACATCCGGCAGCCACTGGTGGTGATAGCGCGGCAACGCGCTGACCGCCTGCGCATCCAGCCCTGCGTCGTAACCCAGGATGCCCAGCAATACCATGGTGATGATGCGGCTGCCGCCCGGTGTGCCCAGCACGATCGCCTTATCGGCAGATTCCATGAAGGTGGGCGTCATCGAGCTGAGCATGCGCTTGCCCGGCTTGGGGGCGTTGGCCGCGTAGCCCATCACGCCAAAGGCGTTCGGCGTGCCCGGCTTGAGCGCAAAGTCGTCCATCTCGTCGTTGAGCAGCACGCCGGTGCCCTTGGGGATCAGGCCCGAGCCGTACAGCAGGTTGACGGTCTGGGTGGCGCCGACGCGATTGCCTTCGCCATCGATGATGGAAAAGTGCGTGGTCTCGTCGTCTTCCAGCGGCGTGGGGTTGCCCGACAACAGATCGCTGGGCGTGGCCTTTTCCGGGTTGATGGTGGCACGCAGGCCTTGCGCGTAATCCTTGCTGGTCAGCACGCGCTGCGGCACGTCCACAAAGTCCGGGTCGCCCAGAAAGAACGTGCGGTCGCGGTAGGCACGGCGCATCGATTCCACCACCAGATGCGTGCGATGCACGTCATCGAGCTTGTTCAAGTCCCAGCCTTCCAGAATCTGCAGCATGGCTGCCAGCGCAATACCACCCGAGGACGGCGGCGGCGCGGT
Source organism: Xanthomonas sp. NCPPB 4467 (assembly GCF_041475665.2). Taxonomy (NCBI): domain Bacteria; kingdom Pseudomonadati; phylum Pseudomonadota; class Gammaproteobacteria; order Lysobacterales; family Lysobacteraceae; genus Xanthomonas; species Xanthomonas sp. NCPPB 4467. The sequence continues at coordinate 3,139,771 of NZ_CM191260.1, forward strand.
GGTGATGGTCCAGCCGCGATAATCGAACTGGATCGGCGTGCGCTCTTTCACCGTGTAACCGGCCAGCTCCGCCGCAGTCCAATGACCGCCCGCCTGCTTGACGCCGGCGATCAGCTTCTTGGCGGTCTCGCCCTTGTAGAACCCGTCGAAACCCTTGTCGCCGAGCAGCTGCAAGGTGTGCGCCAACTCGGGTTGCTTGAAGGTGTCGCCTTCGGCAATGGGTTTTCCGCCGCGCAAATACACTTCACGCGTTCCGGGATAGCGCTCCATCACCTCGCGCCGCGAGGCGTAACCCTTGGCCATGCGCGCATACACCGGGAAGCCGTCGGTGGCGATGCGGATTGCCGGCGCCAGCGATTGCTTGAGCGGCAGCCGGCCGTGCTTGGATGCCAGCTCCACCAGCGCGGCGGGCAGACCGGGAATGCCGGCCGACCACGGCCCGTTGACCGAGCGGTCGCGGTCCAGTTCGCCCTGTTTGTTGAGGAATTTTTCCGACGTGGCCGATTCGGGCGCGTATTCGCGCGCGTCCAGCATCACGTCCTTGCCGGTCTTGGCATCGTGCAGCAGAAAAAAACCACCGCCGCCCAGGCCCGAGCTGATCGGCTCGACCACTGCCAGCGTGGACGACACCGCAATGGCCGCATCGAACGCGTTGCCGCCCTCGCGCAGGATCTGCAGCCCGGCATCGGTGGCCAATGCATGGCCGCTGGCCACCGCCGCACCGGGCGGATGCGCGGCGACCGCAGCGGGCGCGCCGGCGGAAGGCTTGGCGCCATCGGCGGACCAGGCCGGCGGTGCCAGCACCAAGGCCAGCAACAGCAGGCCGCGTGTCGAAAAACGTCGGGAGAAAGTGCTCACGGGACGGGAGGCTCCTGTTCGTACAGTTCGGGGTGATCGCGCTGCAGCTGCATGAGCTTGGCCAGCAATTGATCGTGGGTTTCCGGAATGTCCGGATCCGGGTCGATGCACTCGACCGGGCACACCACCACGCATTGCGCCTCGTCGAAATGGCCCACGCACTCGGTACAGCGTGCCGGATCGATCACGTAGATGGTTTCGCCCATCGAGATCGCCTGATTCGGGCATGCCGGTTCGCAGACGTCGCAGTTGACGCAGAGCTCGTTGATTTTCAGCGACATATCAACGACACCATGCGATGCGGGGCAGCGCGGTTCAACTGCAGGCGCTGGAACGCAACGTACTGCTGCAGGCGGGCGCACATGGCGCGAATCAACCAGGGGACAACGCCGTGGGCGCTGTCGGACATCGGCCTGACACGGCCGGCTCCGGTGCCGTGCGAAGTCAGCATGCTGCTGGCTCCGCACGCCGGGGCCGGGTGCGCCCTCCCGCGCATCCGGCCTGGTACGGCATTACTTGGCTTCAACGAAGGTGTATTCCGCGCCCTTGGGCTGGACGATGGTCTGCACGCGCGCATTCTCGGCGGCATCGCCGATGAACAACACGCGCACGCCCTTCATCGAATCCGGCTGCACGTCCTTGAACGCGGCCTCGATCAGGTCGGCCATCTTGGTGGAGGCGGACGAACCGAAGGCCAGCATGTTGCCCGGCTGCACGCCACGTGCCAGCGCGGTCTTGACGCTTTCCAGCTGACGCTCGTAGCTGCCGGCGAACTCGGCATCGGACTCCGGCGGCAAGTAGTACAGGAACGGGCTGTTGGTGGTGGCGCCCAGGTTCTGGCCGACCACTTCCTGCAGGTACTTCTTCCAGCCGGCGTTGTCGTCCTTGGCCGGGGCCTTCAGCGCTGCCGGGGCGGCAGCGGCGGTCGGCGCCGGCTCTTCTTTCTTGCAGGCGGTGACCGCCAGAGCGGCGATCGAAGCGAGCGCCAGAGCGCGCATGGTGTGTTTCATGAAACTCCTCCCTTTGAAAAGCGTGGTGATGGAACGACAGATGAGATCAGGCCTGCGCGCGGGACTCGCGCACTTGCCGCAAGGCTTCGACCACCGAGGCCGGCACGAAGCCGGAAACGTCGCCGCCCAGCCGCGCAATCTCGCGCACCAGCGACGACGAAATGAAGCTGTATTGCTCGGCCGGGGTGAGGAACAGCGTTTCCACTTCCGGGATCAGATGGCGATTCATGCTGGCCATCTGAAATTCGTATTCGAAGTCGGACACCGCACGCAGGCCGCGCAGCAGCACCCCGGCCTGCATGTCGCGCACGAAGTGCGCCAGCAGCGTATCGAAGCCGCGCACTTCCACGTTCTTGTGCGCCGCCAGCGCTTCCTGTGCCAGCGCGACGCGTTTTTCCAGCGGCAATGCCGGGCCTTTGGACGGGCTGTACGCCACGCCCACCACCACGCGCTCGAACAACGGCGCGGCACGGTTCACCAGGTCGATATGACCATTGGTGATCGGGTCGAAGGTACCGGGATAGACGGCGGTGCGGCTGCTGGCCACGCTCATACGGAAACTACCGGGGCTGGATCGCCGTTCAGTGTAGCAGCGGCCCGGCGATACAGCGCATAGCGCACCTGCCGGGTGCCGCCCTCGCGGTGCAGGTGCCAGCCGGCCGGCAGCTGCAGCGCGGCGTCGGCCGGCGCTTCCAGATACAGCCAGGCCTCGGCGGCCAGATGCGCGGGCAGGCGTTCGAACACACTCGGCCACAGACCGGCCGCGAACGGCGGGTCGACGAACACGATATCGGCCTGGGCCGCAGGCGCGTGCTCCAGCCAGCGCAGCGCGTCTTCCTGCAGCACCTGCACCTGATCGGCCGCGTCCAGCTTGGTCACCAGCTCACGCAACCGCTGCGCCAGGCCTGGATCACGCTCGATCAGCGTGGCATGCGCCGCGCCGCGCGAGACCGACTCCAGCCCCAGCGCGCCGGAGCCGGCAAACAGATCCAGCACACGCGCACCGCGCAGGCGCGGCATCAGCCAGTTGAACACCGTTTCGCGCACGCGGTCGCTGCTGGGGCGCAGGCCCGGCAGGTCCGGCACCGCCAACCGCGTGTTGCGCCAGCGCCCGCCCACGATGCGCACCTGGCCTTCGGCGCCACGCGGCGCCGGCCGTTCCGGGCGGCTCATCGCAACGCGCCTGTGGCAGGCGGACGACGGCGTAACACAGGTGGCGCAAGTGGCAGCATGGGTCGGAATGCAGGCGATGGCCGCCCATGATACCGCTGCCGCCGGCATGCCCGCCCCGCCCGTCCGGGGCACCGACGCGCCACACCTTCGCGCAGGCACGCCTTGAAAAAAACCGCCGACGGCCTCATCCCCCAGGCCATCGGCCGCAGTGCGGCCCGGACCACCATGGAGCACGACCCCAATGACCGTTGACACCGACAAGCAGACGCTGGGCTTCCAGACCGAGGTCAAGCAGCTGCTGCAGCTGATGATCCATTCGTTGTACTCGAACAAGGAAATCTTCCTGCGCGAGCTGGTTTCCAACGCTGCCGACGCCGCCGACAAGCTGCGCTTCGAAGCCTTGGTCAAGCCCGAGCTGCTGGAAGGCGGCAGCGAGCTGCGCATCCGCGTCGACTACGACAAGGACGCGCGCACCGTCACCATCGACGACAACGGCATCGGCATGAGCCGCGACGATGCGGTCTCGCATCTGGGCACCATCGCCAAGTCCGGCACCGCCGACTTCCTCAAGCATCTGAGCGGCGACCAGAAGAAGGACGCCAACCTGATCGGCCAGTTCGGCGTCGGTTTCTACAGCGCCTTCATCGTCGCCGACCAGGTGGACGTGTACTCGCGCCGCGCCGGCCTGCCCGCCAACGAAGGCGTGCATTGGTCCTCGCGTGGTGAAGGCGAATTCGAAATCGCCAGCATCGACAAGCCCGAGCGCGGCACCCGCATCGTGCTGCAACTGAAGGAAGGCGAAGATTCTTTCGCCGACAGCTGGACCCTGCGCGGCATCCTCAAGAAGTACTCCGACCACATCGGGCTGCCGATCGAAATGCGCAAGGAGCATCACGGCGAACAGGCCGATGCGCCCGCCGAGCCGGAGTGGGAAGCGGTCAACCGCGCCAGCGCGTTGTGGACGCGCCCCAAGTCCGAGATCAAGGACGCCGAATATCAGGAGTTCTACAAGCACGTCGCGCACGATGCGGGCAACCCGCTGGCGTGGAGCCATAACAAGGTCGAAGGCAAGCTGGACTACACCTCGCTGCTGTTCGTGCCCGGCCGCGCCCCGTTCGACCTGTATCACCGCGATTCGGCCAAGGGCCTGAAGCTGTACGTGCAGCGCGTTTTCATCATGGACCAGGCCGAGCAGTTTCTGCCGCTGTACCTGCGTTTCATCAAGGGCGTGGTGGATTCGTCGGACCTGTCGCTCAACGTCTCGCGCGAAATCCTGCAATCCGGCCCGGTGGTGGACTCGATGAAGTCCGCGCTGACCAAGCGCTCGCTGGACATGCTGGAAAAACTCGCCAAGGACAAGCCGGACGATTACGCCACCTTCTGGCGTAACTTCGGTCAAGCATTGAAGGAAGGCCCGGCTGAAGATTATGCAAACCGCGAAAAGATCGCCGGCCTGCTGCGTTTCTCGTCCACGCACGACACCACCGGTGCGCAGAGCGTGGGTCTGGCCGATTATGTGAGCCGCCTGGCCGAGGGCCAGGACAAGCTGTACTACCTCACCGGCGAGAGCTACGCGCAGATCAAGGACAGCCCGCACCTGGAAGTCTTCCGCAAGAAAGGCATCGAAGTGCTGCTGCTCACCGACCGCATCGACGAATGGCTGATGAGCTACCTCACCGAATTCGACGGCAAGTCGTTCGTTGACGTGGCACGCGGTGACCTGGACCTGGGCAAGCTGGATTCGGAAGAAGACAAGAAGGCGCAGGAAGAAGTCGCCAAGTCCAAGGAAGGCCTGGCCTCGCGCATCAAGGCCGCCCTCGGCGACGATGTGGCCGAAGTACGCGTCTCCCACCGCCTGACCGACTCCCCCGCCATCCTCGCCATCGGCCAGGGCGACCTGGGCCTGCAGATGCGCCAGTTACTGGAAGCCAGCGGTCAGGCCGTACCGGAAAGCAAGCCCGTGTTCGAATTCAACCCCGCCCACCCGCTGATCGAAAAACTGGATGCGGAACAGGACATGGACCGCTTCGGCGATTTGAGCCGCGTGTTGTTCGACCAGGCTGCGTTGGCGGCGGGCGATAGCCTCAAGGACCCGGCCGGGTATGTGCGGCGTTTGAATAAGTTGTTGTTGGAGTTGTCTGCTTAAGGCTTACGCCAGAATTGTGATACGCAAAGACCGGCGCATGCGCCGGTCTTTTTTTAACGTCTAATGCTGGCTTATGGCAGATGTTTCGCTCGCGCTGCAGTTCCAATTAAACATTGAAAGTCGTCACCAGAGCATTGAACGCGCAACAGTACACACTGGGAGTGCAGCAGGCATGCCATCTGCACTGGCGGCATGGATAGCACACAAAACGATCGAATTGACCTCACTCCGGCGATGCACCAAGGAAGGCTGCAATGATGAGCAGATCACTGATCGTTTGACGCAAGCGTTAGCACGTCTCGACATCGGGATGCTGGGCCACTTGGTCATCGGTGGGCGTCAGCACACCAGCCTGGCGGAAAGGGGGATATAGCCCCCGAGTGCAGGCTAGCAGTGCTAGCCCAGAGCCGGCACGCATTTAGAAACGCAGGCCTGCCTTTCCCACTTCCAGCGCTGGGCCATGTCGCTAGCTAGCAACGATCAGTGCTTCCTGACGCTGCATTCAAAGTGTTAAGCTGCATGCTCTATGAACCGCCACAGCTTACGCAAAGATTAGGCTGTTGCGAAACTAAAAATATTTGAGGGCGGAATGGAATCTACTTCGCAGCGGTTGCGTTTTGACGTAAAGCGTATAAGCGTAACTTTGCTATTTATATGCCTTGGCTTTTTTGCTTTTAATCAGGCTGCGCAAGCCGATGGTCCAGATGCGCATTGTGCTAGCAGAGCCGATGATTGTTCGTTTGCACGTGCCAGCGCGGTCGCCGATGGTTGGCTAAAATATTTTAGTGACCCTCAGAATTACCCTCCAAGTATTCAGCCGTATTTGGTTGATCTGCCAGCCCCGCCTGGTGACGAGTTCGCGTCCTTGTGCGTTCGATGGAAAAATTATGGTGATAGCTGTTGGTGGTTGTCATATTACAGGGCGCGGACATTTCCACCCTATCCGGGAGATGCTTGCAGCGGTAGACCCACGAAATGCACTCGCGCAATTGCTGCTGCACTTGCAAGAAAGGCGGTGGACTATCATCAGCAGCGGATGCCCCAGACAGGGGCTTATTTCAAAGAATATATGGAGGGGGACAAGGTCGCGGGTTATTGCTCCCAGTGGTCAAGTCCGGACGGATGTTTTTATCTTGCTTTGTTTGCACAGGATGAGGCTGATTACGAGCCTGCTTTAAGTCAGGGTCCACCTTCCTGTCAGTCGCCTAGCCTCAGTTGCGGCAACCCCATCAATGTCGGCACAGGGAATAAATACCAGGTAGAGACTGACTGGAACGATGCTGGCCTGCCTAAATTTCTGCGTTATTACAACAGTGATCGTGCAGGTTTAGCAAATAGCGACTTAGGCGCTTTTTGGACACATACGTATAGCCGCAGCGTGGTGTTGAAGACTGTCGATGGTGTATCAAAAGTCGAGGTTTACCGACCAACTGGCGGAGTTGAAGTATTTTCGCTGTCAGGCAGCCAATGGGTGCCAAACGCCGGAATATCAAGCTCGCTGACGGCAGTCGTTGACTCCTCAGGAGCAACGATTGGTTGGGAATACAGCTCGGCTAAGAAGGTCGAGCTTGAGAAGTATGATGCATTTGGACGTTTGACCGAGATTTTGCAAAGAGGTGGGCAGCGCATAAGAATTAGCTATACCTTCCCAGGGGCCGAGCAGCTTGGGAAAAGAATTTCTCAAGTCAAGAATGACGAGGGAAGGTGGCTGTCGTTTCAGTATGACATCAGTGGGATGGTCGCTGGTATCTCAGATTCTGCTGGGAACGGTGCTGCCTATGCTTACGACGGCTCTTCTTTCTTGGGTTCGGTCACGCGTTCGGTCGGTTCCCGGAGATATGAATACAACGTCCGAGACTACACGGATGGCGCAGATCTTCCGGGCGCTTTGACCGGAATATTCGACGAGAATGGGGATAGATTTGCGACCTACTTCTACGATCAGAAGGGTAGAGCCATTGCAACCCAGCATGCCGGTGGGGTAAACCGTTTCGCTGTTGCTTACGGTGACGGCGGCGGTAGTCATGTCCAGACAGCATCAGGCGCTTCCGAGACACGAGGCTTCATTTCTATCAATGGACAGAAGAAAGTCACCACTCTTGCGGCGGATTGCACAAACTGCGTTCAGCAGCTAGAGACCTATTCCTACGACAGCGCGGGGAACTTGGACAAAGTCTCACGCGCGGGTAGTTATTTATACGATTACGATTATGATTCTAATGGCATCTTGGTCAGGAAGTCCGAGGGCTCAGCTGATAGCGGGGCTGTGTTGCGATCCTCTAATTACGAGGTTGATCCCAACTTTGGTCTGCCGCTTGCTTATACGCTGACCGAACAGGGCAAATTGGTCCAGAAACAGGAGTGGTCCTATAACGCCAGAGGCCAGACCCTGACCACGGCGCAAATAGATCCCGCTAGCGGTATAGCTCGGATCACGACACAACGCTACTGCGAAGATGCGGATGTCGCGGCAGGCGCATGCCCTTTGCCGGGTTTGTTGCTGGCCAGTGTTGGCCTGCGCAAAGACATCGCAGACAGCACGAATTACAGCTACTACCTCAGCGACGGTGCTGGCTGTGGACTTGTGTCTGCTGCCTGCTCCTACCGCAAAGGCGACCTATGGAAAGTCACCAACGCCATCGGCCGCGTCACCGAGTACCTCGCCTACGACGGCGCCGGCCGCCCGCTGTCCATCAAGGACGCCAATGGCATCGTCACCGACTACACCTACCACCCACGCGGTTGGCTGACCGCCACCAAGGTGCGCGGAAGCGATGCGTCCAGCGAGGCCGATGACCGCATCACCCGCATCGACTACTGGCCCACTGGCCTGGTCAAGCAGGTCACCCAGCCTGATGGCGCGTTCACTGCCTTTACCTACGATGCGGCGCATCGGCTGACCGACATGACCGACAACGCGGGCAACACCGTGCATTACACGCTGGACAATGCCGGCAATCGCATCAAGGAAGACACCAAAGATGCGGCAGGCACGTTGAAGCGCATGCTCTCGCGCGTCTACAACCAGCTCGGCCAGCTCAAGACCCAGGCTACCGCGGCCAGCGATCCGACCGACTTCGAGTACGATGCCAACGGTAACCCCACCAAGGTCACCGATGCGCTGGCAACCGCCACGCAGAGCGAGTACGACCCGCTCAACCGCCTCTCGCGCACCCTGCAGGATGTGGCAGGCATCAAGGCCGACACCACCTTCGACTACGACGCGCTGGACAACCTCACCAAGGTCACCGACCCCAAGGGCCTGGACACCAAGTACGAGTACAACGGCTTCGGCGATCTGGTGAAGCTCACCAGCCCGGACACCGGCGTCACCAGCTACAGCTACGACAGCGCCGGCAATCGCGCCACCCAGACCGACGCGCGCGGCAATACCACCGCCTACGGCTACGACGCGCTCAATCGCCTGACCAAGGTCACCTACCCCACCACCAGCCTCAATGTCGCCTATACCTTTGACGTGACGCAGGCGGCCTGCACCAGTGGGGAGACCTTCTCCGTCGGTCGCCTGACCAAAATGCAGGATGGCGGCGCGATTACTCAGTACTGCTACAACCGCTTCGGCGATCTGGTGCGCAAGGTGCAGACCAGCAACGGCAAGGCGCTGGTGTTGCGCTACGACTACACCGTTGGCGGCCAGCTGCGGCGCATGACCTACCCAGATGGCGCAGTGGTCGATTACGTGCGCAACGCGCAAGGCCAGACCACGGAAGTGGGCGTCACCCCGGCCGGCGGCAGCCGGCAGGTGGTGCTGGGCAACGCCAGCTACTACCCGTTCGGCCCAGCCGCCGGTTGGACCTACGGCAATGGCCGCACCCTCGCCCGCCAGTACGATCTGGATTACCGCCCGCAAGCGATCCAGGACACCCGGCCCGGCGGGCTGGAAGTGGGCTTCGGCTTCGACCCGGTTGGCAACCTCACCGCACTGACGCCCGCTGGTAATTCCACGCCGGAGATCGGCCTGGGCTACGACGCGCTGGGCCGCCTGACCGGCCTCACGGACGGTAGTACCGGCACCCTGATCGACGGCTACAGCTTTGATGCCACCGGCAACCGCCTCAGCGCCAAGGTCGGCGCGGCTACGCAGATCTACACCTATCCGACCGACAGCCATCGCCTCAGCGCCGTCGCTGGTGTGGCCCGCACTTACGATGCCGCCGGCAACACCACCGCCATCGGCGGCACCGCCCGCCAATACACCTACGACACCACCGGCCGCATGACCCAGGCCCGCCGCGCTGGCGCGGTGACCATGAACTACCGCTACAACGGACGTGGCGAGCAGGTGCGCCGTTTCCTCGGCACCACCAACACCTATACGCTCTACGATGAAGCCGGCCATTGGCTGGGCGACTACGACAGCAACGGCGCGCCCAAGCAGCAGGCGATCTGGCTGGACGACCTACCGGTGGGCCTGCTCGCCAACGCGAACAAACCGCACTACATCGAACCCGATCACCTGGGCAGCCCGCGCGTGGTCATCGACCCCACCCGCGATGTCGCGGTATGGACATGGAGCTTGAAGGGCGAAGCCTTCGGCAACACCGCGCCGAATCAGGATCCGGATGGCGATGGAGCATCGCTGGTGTTGGATATGCGGTTCCCGGGACAGCGGTTTGATGCGGCGAGTGGGTTGAATCAGAACGGATTTCGAGATGGATACGACTCAGGAAGCGGTCGATACACGCAACCCGATCCGATTGGTTTAAAAGGTGGAATTAGCGCATATGGATATGCTCAGCAGACTCCATTGATTGCCGTTGATCCGACGGGCCTTGCTGCATTCCTAACTCCCATTCCACCGGCGAATCAAAGACCAGCAGGAAGCATTTACTGCGTCGACGGCGTGATCAAGCCATATTTCAATTACGATCTTTGGCCTAAAGAGTTCCAGGAGTGCAAAGACGTTTCGGATTGTTTGATGGCACATGAGATGTCTCATGTCGGAGATGCTAATCGAGCCAGTCCCGGCCTGTGCCGCAGAGGCCCCTTGCAATGGATGGGAATTGGTACAACGCCAATGAGCGTTACCTTTCCAAGCACACCTTATCCCGGGAGCGCCTACAGTGAATTAGATGTGTCCGAATTCAGAGCACACACTGTTGAACTGTATTGCCTGATGAGCAAGTTGAAGTCAATGAATGGTCAGTGCGATGAAAAATGCAAGGCCGCTGTCGTACGCAGAATCAGGCAAATTACGCGCAGCTCCATACCTGCAATAGAAGGGGACACCTATGGGCAGTAGAATATCTATTTTTTCATTCCTGATTCTCCTCCCTCTTTCGGCTGCGGCAAGTCAGGATATGAAAGTAGATGTCAGCGTCATTTGCAGCAAGCCCACATCACTAATGTTATACGTTAGAAATACCACCTCCACGCCAGCAGAGGTATCGGAAGCTGCACTACCATGGAATTACTCAAAAGTACTTTATGCAGAAGCATTCAAAATTTCAGATGGAAAATCAGAAAAATTGATACGAGTTGCACCTACCGCCAACTATTTAAGAAAAATAAAATTTGCACCACAAGAGACACTTAAAGGTGAAATAAACCTGACACAAATATTTTCCAGGTTCGACAATGCAAACGAAAATGCAAATTTAATTATTTTCTACAAAATAAGAGAAATAACAGAGCAAGGCATAAAATTTAAGGGCCGCTCTGGCGCAGTTTTTATTCCCAAGAAGAGCTTTTTCGGACAGGATTGCCCTGTAGCATTAAATCCACAATTGCAACTCTCACCATGAAAGTAATTCGTCGGCGCGGCGACGAGTAGACACTCAACAACACAGACGCACAGATCTTGAGTTTTCAGGGTTATGAGTGGATCTACTACGGCAGCAGATCAGCCACCATGTCCTCTACACCAAGCAGTTGACATCCCAAGCAACCAGTAGCAACCTCTGCCTCAAGGAGCGTAGAAACTCCGTGCATAGCGGTACCCACCTCCGTCAAACCGGTGGGTTTTTTGTGCCTGTTCGCAGGGGCAAGCCGACGCGATGCCTGCGTCGGGAGGGCGGCTAATACAACACTCCTTCGGGAGGAATACGCCCGCCGACTATGCACGGTTTCTAACCTCCCGACATCCCGTCGCCGGCTGGCGACGGTGCCTGTTCTTGGAAGGAGGCGTTTTCATGGCAGATGTATCGATAGTGCAGATGGGTGAGCGTCGTCGCTCCATAGTGCTGGCGGAGGTGAGGCGATGAGCAGGGCGCCGTCTTCAACCGCCAAGCGGACCAAACCAAACGCCAAACGCACCGTTACCGCGAAGCGGGCGACCACGCTGGTAAAAGACACGCAGCCTATACAGCTGGTGCCGTCGCCCTCGTTCGATGTGGACGATCTCGACTCCGATCGTCACACCAGGCCTCGCGCTGACAATCTACCGCAGCGCCCACCGCGCAAGGCCCGCACCCCCACGCGCTGCAAGGTGGGTTATGCGTTCTACGAGGCGGAAGCCGGCAGGCCGCATAGCCAGCGGATTCCTAGCGTGCGCTTGCGCGGGCTTTGGCTGGAGCAGCTGGGGTTTGCCGTTGGCTGCAAGCTGCAGATCACTGCGCGCGAGGGTGAGTTGGTAGTGAGGTTAGTAGACGATTTTAGCCAGCTAGGCAGTGAAGCGGATCCATTGTGCGGTTGAAACTGCGCTGGGGCTTCGCCTCCGTACCCTCACCCCAACCCCTCTCCCGGAGGGAGAGGGGCTTTATGCTGGCACGCTTGAGAGCTTGGATGCTCTTGCTGGGTTCGCGCTTACGCTCACTCTTTGCAGTCTGCTGTTTGGACTGCCACCCAATAAAGAGCGCAACCGCTGTTGCTGACATCAGTAATGCGCGCGGTAGGGTTTTCACGCTCACGCCGACTCCAACACCCAACACCCGAACGCCGGCCCTGCCGAGTAGCCGGTTTCCGGTTCGATGCGGATCTGTAGGGTGGCGCGGCCGGCCACTGCGGTGGGCAAGGCGTAATCCACGTCGATGAAGTCCAGGCCGCGATTGCCGTCCAGGCGTTCGTTGGCGATGAGTTCGCCGTCGGCGAGGATGCGGAAGCGGCGGCGGGTTTCGTCGCCCCAGTAGCGTAGGCGCAGGATGCGGGCCTGGGCGGTGTTGCGCAGGGTGAAGGCGATGAAGCCGCCGGTGCGGGCGTCGCGGCCGGCGCGGCGGCGGTAGCTGAGGGCGTAGGAGCTGTCGCTGCTGAGCGCGTGTGCCTTTTCCGATGCGTCGTCGCCCAGGGCGACACGATCCAGTGCGCGCGCGTCGAGTGCGCGTTGTGTTGCGTCCGCTGCCGTCTGCTCGGCCTGGCGTTGTTGCCAGGCAGCGGTATCGCGATGTTCCAGGTAGACGGCGCTGCGGCGATCGAACTGGGCGTAGAACGGGGAAAAACGCCATTGCTGGGCGCCATCGGCATAGGCGTAGTGGCCATGAGCCGGCAGCGGCTGCAGACGTTGCAGGACGTCATCGCCACCGACCAGCGCCGGCGTTTTGTTGTTCCATGGTGTTGCGGCATCGCCGAGGTCGGCGGCCAACACCAGCGGGCCGCGCATGACGGCGACCCATGCCGGGTCGTCGGGTGTGGGTTCCAGGCGCAGGGGCATCTCCAGCTGCAGGGACACGCTGTCGCCGGCGGTCCACAGCCGTTCGATACGCAGATAGCCCTCCACTGGCTGCAGTGTCTGCAGCTGGCCGTTGACCTGCAGCGTGTGCGTGCCGGCCCAACCGGGCACGCGCAAGGCGAGCGTGCGTGTGCCTGCCGGCGCGGCGTCGATGCGCAGTGTTACCTGGCCTTGCTCGGGAAGCGTGCTGCGCAAGCTCAGTGCGAAGCCCGCTGCATCGCGCACGCTGGAGGGCACATACAGATTGACGTAGACGCCCTGCCCGTCTTCCCAGTAAATCGAGTCGCCAAACTGCGCGTGCGCCTCCATGCCGCTGCCGACGCAACACCAGAAATCGTCGAACGGTGTGGACCAACCACGCGCTTCGCCAGCCAGCAGCGGTGTCATGTAGGTGAACATGCCGGTGCGCGGGTGTTGTTGCGCCATCACGTGGTTGAGCAGCGTGCGCTCGTAGTAATCGAAATACGCCGCCTGCGGCCCCCATTGATATAGATGCCGGGTGAGCTTGAGCATGTTGTAGCTGGCGCAGTGCTCGCAGGTCTGCTCGGTGAGGAACTTGGAGATGCTGTCCGGCTGCTGGAAGTATTCTCGGTCGCCGTTACCACCGATCACATAGGTGTGGTGGTCGGTGACCGTGTGCCAGAAGAAACGCGCTGCCGCGCCGGAGGCGGCGTCGCCAGTGACCTCGTACTCGCGGGCAAGGCCGATCAGCTTGGGGATATTGGTATTGGAGTGCTGGTGGACCAGTTCATCGCGTTGGGCGACCAGCGGGTCGAGCACGGCGTGATGATGCAGCCGCTGCGCAAGTGCCAGCCACTGCGCATCGCCGGTTTGCACATGCAACTCGACGAACGATTCGTTGAGGCCGCCGAATTCGCAGGACAAGACTTTCTGCAGCTGCGCATCGTCCAACGCTGCGAAGATGCCCTGCAGGTAACCACCCAGCCCCACCGCCACCTGCAGCGCCTGCGCATTATCGCAGTGCGCATGCACATCGAGCAGGCCGGCGAACAGCTTGTGCCAGGTATACAGCGGCGCCCAACTGCCATTGAGATAAAACGGTGCAGGGTCGATCTTGCCGCGCTTGAGTTCATCGAACACCGCGCGCCCGCTTTCGATCTTTCCTGCCGCGTTCTTGCGGGTGAAGCCGGCCACGTAGCCATCGCCTGCATGCGCCTGGCAACGTGCCAGTTCGCTCACCAGATACGCGGCGCGTGTGGCGCATTGCGCATCGCCGGTTTGCGCATGCATCAACGCCAACGCGCTGAGATAGTGGCCGAGCGTATGGCCGGCAATGGTGTCCGCTTCCCAACCGCCGTAGGCTGGCGCCTTGGGGTCGAGGCCTGCGTACAGCACGAAGTTGTGCAATAGCCGGTCCGGCTGCAGCCGCATCAGATAGCGGCGATTGGTGTTGAGCGCATCCAAAAACAGCGAGGGTGTCAGGCGCACCTGAGCAAGCGGCACCGCGCGCATGCTGCCCGGCTGCGCGGCGCTGGCGTCGGCGGGGAAGCGCAGGAAGCCCGCCGCCACTGCCAAGCTGCTCCAGGCCAGAAAACGCCGCCGCGACAGGGTCAACGCATGCTCGGTGGTGCGCTCGGTGTTGGATGGCTCGGTCATGAGGTCAGCTTAGCTCCTGCCGCTGTTTGCAGACTGCGCGCGCCGTTACAGGCCAGGCTGCCAATCACGATATAGAGCGCCTCCGTCACATGGTCTGCCGCTGCCCGATCGGATCGGGCAGCGGCAGTGCGATCAGACAGCGCAGTCGATAGGGCCGCACTCAAAATTTCACCGTCGCGCGCGCCCAGTAGAACCGGCCAAGCAGATCGTAGGTGGCCACATCGGTATTCGCATTGCCGACATTGTTGGAGTAATACAGCGGCGGCTGTTTGTTGGCGACATTGTCCACGCCCACTTCGAAGCGCGTATGCCAGGGCTGCACGTTGTAGCCGAGCTGCAGGTTGTTGTAGACGTAGGCGCCGATGTTGCGCACCACCGTCGGCTGGCTGGAGTCGGCCGACAGGCTCTGGTCCGGATCCGAGTTACCGATGGCGGTGTTGCCGACATAGCGGATGCGCCAGGTGGCGCTCCAGTCGTCCAACGCCCAACTCACCGTGCCCAGCGCGCGCCAGCGTGGGAAGTTGCCGTATGCCTGGGTGTAGCGGCCCACATTGTGGATGGTGACCGAGCTGGGGTCGGTGGTATCGGGCAGCACGTCGTAGCGGGTGAGATAGGTGCCGTTGAGGCCCGCAGTGAGGTTGCCCCATGGCGTGGATGGCAGCCGATAGGTCAGATTGAAGTCCATGCCCTTGGCCCACAGCTTGCCCAGGTTGACGGTGGGCTCGGCGATGTAATTGATGGTGCCGTTGCCGTTGCGATGGATCAACGCGCAGAACGCGCTTGCCGAGTTGGCGTAGCACTGGTTGAGCACCGTTTGCGCGGAGACGGTGGTGATGGTGTCTTCCAGATCGATACGCCACCAGTCGGCGCTGATCGACAGGCCATCGATCCACTGCGGGTCGTAAACCAGGCCCACGTCGTACGACTTGCCGGTTTCCGGCTTGAGTTGATAGCCGGCCACTGCCGCACCGGATACCTTGCCCGACACCTGCCCGTCCGATTGCTGGTAGCTGCCGTCGGTGGGCACATTGGCGCAGGCCACGGTATTGCCGCCGGTATAGCCGTTGCAGGGGTCGTTGACGGTGGCCGCATCGCCTGCCACGCCGGCATACAGCTCGTTGATGTTGGGCGCGCGAAACACCTGCGAGACGGTGCCGCGCACCAGCAGATTTTCGATCGGGCGGTACTCCAGCGACACCTTGCTATTGGTCTTGCTGCCCACCGAGCTGTAATCAGAAAAACGTGTGCCCAGGGTGATATTGAGCGCGTTGATGCCGGGCAGATCCTTGAGCAGCGGGAACAACGCTTCGGCATAGGCTTCCTTGACGTCGAAGCTGCCGCTCAATGTGGACGAACAGTATTCGATCACCCCGCACAACCCGTTTTCGTCGCCGGTCCACAGCGCATCGGATGCCGTCGTGGAGCGCTCCTTGCGATACGAAAGCCCGGCCGCCAGGCTGGCCGCACCGGCCGGTAGGTCGAACAGCGTGCCGTTGGCATTGGCTTCGAATTGTTTAACCGTGTAGACGCTGGTCACGATCGGGTTGACCACCATGCCCTGCAACGTAGACAGGTTGGAGCTGTCGTTGAGGTTGAAGAAATTCAGTGGTGTGCAGCCAGCGACTGACGCGCCCGCGCTGCCGCATTTGACTGCGCCGTCGCTGTCCAGAAACGACGGCCCGATGGCTCGATTGAACGCGGCATAGTCCAGAAAGCCGTTATTGATCGACTTCTGCTTGACCTTGCCATAGTTGAAGTTTGCATCCCACTGCCAGGAGCTGTCGCCGAAGCGACCACGCAAGCCCGGGCTGATCTGGAAGTTGTAGGTGTTGTATTGATAACTGCGGTTGCCTAGCACCGTGGCGCGGGTATTGAGGTCGTTGTACGAGGTGCCGGTGGTGCGGTCGGTACCGAAGTTGACGCCGAACGGGTTGTAGTAACTCTGCGACGACACCAGGATGTTGTCGCCGTTGGAGAAGATGGGGATCGGCGCGATGATCGAGGCCGATTCGGTTTTACTGAACCAGGTGTTGACGTACCCCTCCACGCTGTCGCTGAAGCGAAATGTGCCCAGCAGGAAGGCATTGGTGCGCTTTTGAGGGGTCTGCAACAAATTGAACGGCTGATAGTTGTAGGAATCGGCCGTTGGGTCGTAGCAATGGAAATCGCCTGGACCGGCGCGACCGCTGACGCCGCCATTGAGCGTGACCCGCGCACAGCCGTTGGCCTGCCGAAGCTGGTTGGACTGATCGGAGCCATCGTTGAAGTTGACCGTGCCGGTGGGTGTGGCAGAAGACCCCTGCTTCACCGGCACGCCATCGGTCAGTGCCAGCGCATCCTTGGAGTAGTCGCGCGCACCGGCCGAGACCGGGTCGATGTTGTGGTACGACAGCCCACCGATCAGGCTGCCGCGCTCCCAGGTCTTGCCGGCGGTGAGTGCGAAGTTGCGCCGGTTGCCATCGCGCTCGCTGCTGGTACCGAAGTCGCTGCTGAACTGCACGCCGTCGAAGTGCGTGCGCAGGATGAAGTTGACCACGCCACCGATGGCGTCGGACCCGTACACCGCCGAGGCGCCATCGCTGAGCACCTCGATGCGCTCGATCATGCTGGACGGAATGGCGTTGACGTCGTTGTACGCAAGCCGGATACCGTTGACCAACACCAAGGTGCGCTTGTCGCCCAGGCCGCGTAGCGAAATCGCCGACGCACCGGTGCCGCCGCCGTTATTGGTGTACGGGTTGGTGGCGTTGCCGGCGATCGATGGCAGTTCCTGCAGCAGATCGCCCACTGTGGCCTTGCCGGTTGCGGCGATCTGTTCCTGGCTCACCGTCACCACCGGGTTTGCGGTTTCGGTATCGACACGGCGCAGGCGCGAGCCGGTGACGACCACGCTGTCCAGCGTCTGCGTCGCGTCGCCGTTGCCGGCCTGTTGCGCACGCGCAGGAACCGCAGCGCCTGCGGCAAGCGCAAGCACCAGCGCGGAGGCGAGCATGCTGGGCAGCGGACCCGGCCTGGTCACGGTGCGACGAGGAATGGGCAGCGACGACATCGACATGCAAGGCTCCTGATTCGAAAAGCGGCTAAACGACGGGCAACACACGCCCGTACCGGCATGCGCCAGTGCGGGTCAGAACAGTTGGAAGACAGTGACCGCGACGAAATTCTTCGCCATGGCTTTACCGCAGACGCAGACATCCCTCAACGCGCGCGATCAGGCTCGATCGCGCAACCACGCGTGGCATCCGATGGAGGTTGATTCGTTCATGGAGTCGCCCATGCGCTCCAGTTTCATCAGCTGGTCACAATGTGCCTGTGCGCACGCGCCACGTCTTGTCGCATTTGTCGACCTTGCATGCGGAAAACAGCATGGTTGCCATGCGCATGGGTGTGCGTGCAGGCAGCGCTGTGCCACCTCGGCGTGCTGGTGTCGCCTGCCGCACATCGAGAGCGACCACTACAACGCCTACGTCCGCCAGACCAATGCGACGATGCGCAGTGCTGCATAGAGTGCGTCCAGGGCGGCTTCGCAGTGCCGCCCGCACCCCGCTGACGCGCACTGGCGACAGTTGGTGTTGGCATACGCCGACCGCAGGTCCAGAGCGTGGACCTGCCGTCGGGGACGCTCATCGCTGCAACATCAGCGCCTCATCTGCATGCCGTCTCATCGGTACGATGGCCATTGGTGTTCCAGTTCTGATCCAGCCCATCGGTTCCTGTATAGGCCGAGCAGGTGCTGGCCGAACCCGACAGCGGCGTAGCGCCGGCGATGCTGACTTCGTACGGAAACTGCACCGGCTTCTTGCCTGCCAACTGTTCGACGATGGTCGGCACGATGCTGTAGCGATACGGCGTGGCCGTGACGACCAGATAAGTCTGTTTGGCGCCCGCCGGCAGCGCCAAGCTCACTGTGCTGCTTGCCGTCGCCTCCACTGCCGCCAGTGCTGCATAGGTCGGGCGGGACTGCGCATCCACACTGACCAGGGTAAAACGCCACGCCGCCTGGTCGGCCACGGTCTTCCCCTGCAAGCTCACGCTGATTGTTGTTGCTCCGGTCTGCGGTGTCAGCGGAATGATGTGGGTGCCATAGATGTTCAACGGCCGCTCCGGCGAGGAGGCATACCGGCCGCGCGTGGCCAATGCCTTTAACGGCACATAGCGTTTGGCGGCGGCGCGGTCCTTGCTGATGTCGAGCAAGGCCTTCTGGCTGAGGAAGTCGAATGCGGCAAGCCGCGCACCGTAGCGCCCGATGGAATCGGCAAACGAACGAAAACCCTGTGGAAACACGCCCTGTTGCTGACCAAGGCGGACTACGGTCTGCATCGGCATCTCCACGGTATCGCCAGCGGCATTACGCTGATTTTTCAGCCAGATGTCCCAGACCAGCGAACGGGTTGCATCGGTTTCGGCCAGAAACATCAACAACGGATGTGCGCCATAGCGGTTCTCCGGAAACAGCGGCCCGTTCTCAAGATTCGACTGGTAGTACGCCACCGTAGAATCGTCCATCCGCCCGGTCTGGAACGCGCTCCAGTTGGCGTGGGTTTCCCAGAACCAGCCGGCGGCCTGCAGATTGCGGTAACCACCGCTGTAGTACTGCAAGGTGTGCACGAACTCATGCGCCACCGAATGCGAGCCGTACCCAAGCGCCCAGGACGAGATGCCGACCGCCTGCCCGCCACTGGCGCCGCACTCTGTGAGATCGCCACCCTGCACATAGGGCACCCCGGTGCCGCACAGGTAGACATTGATGCGTTTGGGCGTCGTTGCGTCGGCATAGGGCATCGGCGCACCGAGCAGGTTGGCATTCATCTGCCAGACCTTTTCGAACCAGGCGGCGCTCTGGGTAACGAAGGTCGTCCACGCAACGCCGCGCTTGGCCACATCGCGATAACTCTCCCCAGCCGTATTCACCCCGTACCAGAAGGCGAAATGCTGGGTCTCGTATTTTTTCGCGGATCCATTGGCCAGCATCGCGGCGGTCATCGTGTCCGGCTCGGCCTCGGTCAGATACGTGCGCCGATCCACCCGCGCCGGATGCGCCTTGGCAACGGTGGCGACGTACTGCCGGTCCGACGCTGCGAAAGAAGGCAGCTGATAACGCCGTCGGCAACCATCGGGATATTCCAGTACCACCGATCGCACCGACACCGCCGAATCCTCGCCGAACGCAGTGACCAACCTGGCCTGGAACGGCGGCCCCTCGGCAGCGCCGACCGCGTTCAATGCGGCCGAACCGCCGCTCGGCGTCCATGTGCGTAACGGCTGGGCGGCGCCCCACGGCGCATCGCTGGAACGCGATTGACACCCCACTGTTTCCGCCGCCGCGGCGATGCCAGGTAGCGTTGCCGATAAGGCGGTTGCCAGGATCGCGTTGGCGATGACGCGTGTTCGATGTTGCATGACATTCTCCAACAAGCCACGCCGGAATGGCGGGCTTTGAGGTAACAGGTGTGCTCGACGCATGCACACGATCCCGCAGACCGCGGCATGCGCGTGCAATCACGCGGGTGGCGGCGCCACCGGTGCGCTGGACGATGCGCGATTCCACTCCGGCGTTGGTGCCTGCTGCATCCAGCGCACGAAAAAATCCAGCAGCCGACGACGGCCGTAACTGCCACCGGCGCCGTGGTCGCCGCCCGGCACCACCAGCAGATCGAAATCCTTGCCGGCCTTGATCAGGCGGTCGGCCACCTGGAAGGTGCTGGCGGGATCGACATTCCTATCCATGTCGCCGGTGACCAGCAGCAGATGCCCTTGCAGACGCGCGGCGTTTTCCACGTTGGACGATTCGGCGTACCACGGCCCCACCGGCCAGCCCATCCATTGCTCGTTCCACCAGATCTTGTCCATGCGGTTGTCGTGGCAGCCGGAATTGGCCACGCCCGCCACATAGAACTCGGGATGGAACAACAACGCGCCCAACGCGTTCTGACCACCGGCCGAGGTGCCGTAGATGCCGACGCCACCGCGGATGTCGTACCACGGGTACTGCGCGGCCACGGCGGTGTGCCAGGCGATGCGATCCGGCAGACCGGCATCCTTGAGGTTGCGCCAGGCCACGTCGTGGAAGGCGCGCGCGCGATTGTTGGTGCCCATGCCGTCGATCTGCGCCACCGCAAAGCCCAGCGCGGTCAGCGAGGGAATGGACGGGCTGAAGGTCTTCGGCACGAAGGACCCTTGCGGACCGGCATAGATGTCTTCGACAACGCGGTAGCGCTGCTGCGGATCCAACTGCTGCGGGCGATGGATCACGCCCCAGATCTCGGTCTTGCCATCGCGCCCTGGCGTATGGAACGGCAACGGTGCCTGCCAGCCGGCCGCCTGCAGGCGGCTCAGATCGGTGCGCTCGATGGTGCGTGCCACGCTGCTGTCGGTGCTGCGCCGCAGCTCCAGCACCGGGCCCAGATCCACGCGCGAGTACAGATCCAGCAACCACTTCCCGTCCGGGGAATACTGCACGGCATGGTCGGCCTGCTGCGGCGTCAGCGCGGTCAGGCCGCTGCCATCGATGCCGATGCGATAGGCGTGGCGGTAGTACGGATCTTCGCCGGGTTGCATGCCGGAGGCGCTGAAATACAGCTGCCCCGCTGCCTCGTCGATGCGATCGAGCTTGCGCACTACCCAGTCACCCCGGGTGAGCTGACGGATCACCGCGCCGGTGCGGCCATCGTAGAGATACAGATGCTCCCAGCCATCGCGCTCGGAGGCCCACACGATCTGCGCGCCATCGGCTAGATCGCGGCGCGCATGCTTGCCGCCGTCTTCGTGCTCGCCGCTGAGCTCGGAGTATTCGATGAAGGTGGGCGAGGTTTCTTCGATCAGCGTGCGCGCGGCGGCGCTGCGTGCATCCACCTCGATGACGCGGTACAGCTGATGCCCGCGTGCGTTGTACTCGAAGGTGAAACCGCGGCTGTCCTTCCACCACACCATCTCGCTCAAGGTGAACGCATTGGGCAGCAAGGTCATCGCCACCGGCTGCGCGGTGCGCGTGGCGAGGTCGAACAGCACCGGCTGCATCACCGGCAACACATCGCCCGGCTTGGGATAGACCTGCTGGTGCAGTTTGGGCTGCACGCGGTCGGCGGGTGCCGATTCGATGTAATAGACGATGCGCGGTGGCGGTGCCTTGACCCGATACGCCGCCAGATGCTGCGAATCCGGCGACCACACCAGGCTGTCCAGCGCGTAGTAATCGTCGGCACCGCCATCGCGACTGAGCACGCTGCGCTCACCGCCGCTCGCAGGCGCGATCACCACATTGGCCTGCTCCACCCAGGCGCGCCAGCGCCCATCCGGCGAGAGCTTGGCGTTGCGCTCGCCCTGCACGAGCGGGAGCCGCATGTCCATCGATTCCGGCTGCGCATCGCGGTCGTGCAGATGCGCGCAGGAATACCGCGCCAGCGTGCATTGCCAGCCGACGCCGGCGAGCTGGAACGTCAAACGGTCCTGCTGCAGGGTCGGCGCCTGCAGCGCCAGCGCTGCCGCATCCACCTTCTGCGCGCCGGCCTGGGTCAATGCCACCGCCAGGCGTGCATGGTCGAAGGCCAGCGTGTTGCGGCCGCTGGCGGCATCCACCATGCGGTATTCGATGGCCGGCGGCTGACCGTTGCGGGCAACGCCGCGTCGATACAGGAAGTGCCCGGCATCGACCCAGGTCGGCATGCTGGGCTCTTGCTCGACCAGCGACGCGTAGTGCTGCGACAGGCCGAGCGCACGCGTGTAATCCGCTGCAGTGGGGGCCGCTGCGGACGCGGATGTCGGCACCGCTGTCGATGTCGCTGCGGCGGCAGGCGTCGCTGCAGATGCAGGCACGGCAGCCGGCATGACGGCTGCAGCCGTCAACGCCAACTGCAACGGCCATCTGGCAACACACCGCAACAGCGCGCGGCAACGGAAAAACAGCCTAGGGATCATGCGCACTGCAAGCCTCATTGTGGTTGGGTCGTTACGCTCACGGCGCATCGCAGCGGCTGCTATCGGCGTCGCTGGCGGCCGGCAGACGTTGCGGCTGCGGTGCCAGCATCTCCCACTCCTGCACGGCCAGCGCGGCGTAACTGGCAGGTTTACCGGAGGCCTCCATCACCAGACGCACGCAGCGCGTGGTGACCGCTGCAAACGACACCGCCTCGTAGCGATCGGTGCGGGTGCCGTAACGATCGCGCGGCTGCACCGGATGCCATTGCGCGCCCTGGCGGTATTCCAGATGCCAACGCGCCGGCGGCGCCACACCGATCTGCGCGCCGGGCGGCTGATCGGCCCAGAACACCACGCGGGTACGGTCCAGGGTGACCGGCTGCGCCCAGCTGTATTGAATCCATTGCTGCGGCGGATTGTCTGGCGTCCAGCTGCCCCACATTTCCGGCGGCAGCGGATTGGCCTTGACCACACCATCGTTGAGTGCGGCCATCCAGTACTGCAGCGGAATCTGCGGCCCGTTGGACGCGGTGGCCACGGCGGACGGCGCCTGATTGCGCTGTGGCGGCAGCGCCGGTTGCGGGCGCCGGGTGGGGACGACGGTGCGGATGCTGGCCGGCTGGGTGCTGTCGTCCCACTGCAGCCGATCGATCGCCACGCTGCGACGGAAATGCCCGCCGCCGCGCGCATCGGCGGTGTGATAGACCAGATACCACTGCCCCTTGAAGGAGACGATGCCCGGATGCGAGGTGGTCGAGGACACCGGCCGCAGCACGATGCCGCGAGAGGTCCACGGCCCCAGCGGCGTCGGCGCGCTCGCATAGGCGATGCACGCGTGATACAGCGTGGGCGTACATGCCGAATCGCGGCCGGCATTGTTGGCCGCATACGCCAGGTAGTAGGTGCCGTTGCGCTTGAACAGCCACGGCGCTTCGAAATAACCGTCGAGCGTCTTCACCGCCACCGGTGTGCCCTTGAAGGTCACCATGTCGCGCTCCAGCTCCACCCCGAACAGCGCGCCGAAGGTGCCCCAGTACAGATACGCCCGGCCATCGTCGTCGACCAGCACGGTGGGGTCGATGTTCTGGATGGCGTTGCGGTTGGGCACCGACTGCGACACCACCGGCCCTTGTGGATGGGCATCGGTCCACGGACCGAGCGGACTGTCGGCAACTGCCACGCCGATCGCGAACGGATCCGGATTGGGCGCGTTGCGCTGCTGTACCGGCGCATACAGGTAATAGCGACCATCGGGCCCCTGCACGATCTGCGCGGCATAGGCGTAGCGCGCATCGGCCCAGGCGAACACCTGTTGCGGGCGTAGCAGGTCGCGGTAATGCGTCCACTGCCCGCTGGCCGGGTCGCTGCTGACGAACATCTGCCAGCCCGGCATGACGAACTCGTTGCGGTTGGGCGGCGCGGTGTCGCGCCCGGCCAGGATGTACAGCTTGCCGTCGGCCACCAGCGGCGCCGGGTCGGCCGAATAGGTACTGCCGTCGGCCAGGATCGGGTTGCCCGGTGCATGCAGCTGCACGCCCTGCGGTGGTACGGCGGCGCAGGCGGCAACGGCAGCCAGCGACAACGCGCCGGCCAATGCCAAGGTTCGCGCGAGGCTGCCGGTCATGGGGTCGATCCCTGGCGCTGGGCCGGCACCCTGGCCGCCTTGATCTGCACGCTGAGGGGAACCGACACCACCCCGGTGGGCGCACGCCCCTGCGCGGTGCCGGTCAGGCCGATCTGCCCGGGTTGCGCGTAACGCGCCAGCGCCAGCGCCAGCGCCGGCCATTGCACCGGCAAGCGCTCGCGCGAGCCGTCGTTGTATTGCACGCTCACAAAACTCGGCAGCGTGGGCGCCCGCCCCACCACGGCGCTCACCTCGGGCAAGGCCTGCACGGTGTTGATCTGCGCTGGCGGCGTGGCGCGTACCCAAACCGTGGCCTTGATCGGTAGCACGCCCTCCACCAGCCCCTGCAGCTCCACCGCACCTTCGCTGCCCAGCCGCTGCAGCGGCAGATCCGGCCATTGCACCGCCACCGGCAGCACGCTGCCATCGGCGAAGAAGGCGTCGACCTGCTGCGGCAACACCGGCAGCTGGCCGGGTGCGGTGCGCAGATCGATCGCCTCCACGCGCGTGGGCAACTCGGCGTGCACCTGCCATTCGTCCACACCGATAGGCATGCGCCCGTCGGCGCCAGGCTGGGTGCTGAGCACCGCACGCACCGCGGTGGTGACCACCGGTGCAAAGCTGGCCGTGCTGGCCGCGCCAATCGCAGCGGCGGCAATCGGGTAGCCGCCGTCGGCGACGATGTCCTGCCAGCGGCCGTCCTGCAGTGCCTGCAACGTCCAGCTGGCAGGCGCGGCCACCCCGCCACGCGGCTGGTCGTTCCAGAAGTAGAGCGTGCTGGACGACAAGCGCACCGGCCTCGGCCACTGGTACTGCAGCCAGAGCGTGGCCGGTTGTTCGCTGCCGTAACTGCCCCAGCGTCGGCTGCCCTTCGGCCGGCTACCCGCTGCGGGAATGACGCCGTCGTTGAGCGCCTGCACCCGGTACTGCGCGCCGGTGAGCTGCGCGCTGACCGTGGCCAGTTCGTGCAATGGCACGCGCTGCAGCACCGGCACGGCGGCCGCAAGCAGCTGCACATCGGCATGACCTTCCAGCGCGCCGTCGTTGGCCGCCAATCGCACCGTGTAAGCACCCGGGCGCGTAAAGCGCACCGCGGTCTGCAGCGCGGCAGCATCGGCGAATACCGCATCGCCCCCGTCCGGACCTTGCAGCATCTGCCAGCGCACCTGCAACGCTGCGTTGGGCAAACCGTCGTCGCCCACCCTGCCATTCACCCTTACCGTGCCGTCGGCACCCGCACCGGCATCTTCCAGCTGCCACGCCTGCACCTGCGGCGGCGCGTTGCCGGCAAACGCAGGCGCAGCCAGGCCGCTGTCGAACACCTGCAGTTCCTTGATGCCGGTGCGTGCGCTGCCGGCATGGGTCACCAGCACGCGCAGCGCACGCGTACGCAGCGCCGGAAAGCGCACCCGGTTGCGGTTGCCTACGGCGATCGCCGCATCGCGCACCTGCCCTGGAATGGTCTTCCAGTTGCCGGCACCCTCCTGGTACTGCACGACGTAGATCCATGGCGCGGCGTAGCCGGGATAGGTGCCGGACGGAAAGCCGTGCTGCTGGCCGCCAGGCGAGGAGCTGCGATAGAAATACAGCACCACCTGATCGACTTGCCGGGGCCGGCCCAGATCCAGGGCGATCCAGTCGCTGGCAGACGGCGACCCGGCAGTGCCCCAGAACGGCGTGCTCGCGGTGCTGCCGTCCACCGCCGCAGTAGCGGCAAAGCCTGGCGCGGCAAAACTGGCGGTGACCTGTGCGGCTTGTGCAAGGTTGTGGTTGGCGGTGGCCGGCAGCGTCACATCCACGCCGGCCTTGCTCAGCAGTTCGGCGATGCGCGCATCTGCGGCGATCGGCACCTGCGTCATCGACGCCAGGTGCGCCGGGTACGCCTCCAGCACCTGCGCCGCGCCGTTGCCATTGACCGCATCGGGCGCCGCACTCACCTGCCCACTGGCCGGGTCGTAGATCACATGCGCAAGCCGGTCCACGCGAAACGCCAGCGTGCCATCCAGATACACGCTGTAGCCCTGCGGTGCCCTGCCCGCGTAATGGCGCCCATCGCGGTCCCAGACGATGCTCAGATTGCGATCGCGGTAGCGCAGATTGTCGGCGGCAAAATGGTCCCACCCGATGTCGATGGGATACAGCTCGATCTTGTCGTCGTTGCGCGGACGCAGACCCATCGCATCTTCGATCATGGTGAAATTGGTCGCCCCTAGCTGGGTGTGATGAATCCACGAGCGGTACGCGATCTTGCCGCCATCGCTGGCGCTGCCCTTGGCCCAGAATTCGTTCTGATCCGGATAGCGGTTGT
The DNA here is from genome assembly GCF_041475665.2 of Xanthomonas sp. NCPPB 4467. Lineage (NCBI taxonomy): Bacteria > Pseudomonadati > Pseudomonadota > Gammaproteobacteria > Lysobacterales > Lysobacteraceae > Xanthomonas > Xanthomonas sp. NCPPB 4467. The sequence goes on from NZ_CM191260.1 coordinate 3,166,045, forward strand.
CGCCATCGATGTAAGGCGCCCATGCGTTCCAGTACAGCAGCGTGCGGTAGCTCTGCGCGCTCAGAAACGGGCTGGGGTAATCGCGCAGCGCCTCGCCGAGCAGACGGAATGCAACCGTCGCGTTGATGGTGGAAAAGTTATTGCTGCCCGCATCGGCGCCACTGCTACGCGCCTGCAGATCGACCTGATTGGCGGTGTAGAACGGAAACAGCGGGTATTGCGCTGCATCGGCAAACAAGCGCAAGGCGCGCGCATATTTGGGGTCGTGATCGGCATCGCCCTGCTTGGGCATCAGCCCCACGCTGAAGGGGTAGTAATTGTTGGTTTCCTTCCAGTCCACCGGCAGGCGCGGTCCCTTGGCCTGGCGATGTTTGAGCAGTTCGCCGTGCAGGCCCACCGAATCGGCGCTGTCGCTGTGGTCCTGCCACAACACCTCCAGCACCGCCTTGCGAATGCGCTGTGCGGTGGCCTGCATGCGCTGCGCGGTTGCGCTGTCGCCAGCCAGTTGCGCCGCCTGCGACGCGGCTTGCGCGTTGGCATAGACGTAAGCGCTCTCGGTGCGATCCATGCGGATTTCGCCGTGCTTGGCCGCCCAGTCGAACGACACCGCATCGGCGTCGTTGCCGGTCATCGCCGCCCAGTCGTATTCGATCAGGCCGTTGTGGTTGAGATCGTAGGCAGCCAGCACGCCGTCCACGTCGCCACTGCCGTAACGGGCCAGTTTTGCGGCCAGTGCCGGCGGGCCGCCATGCAGCTGCATCGAGCGCCATGCGGCGGCGGTGATGTATTGCGCGTACGAGTTGGACCAGTTTTCCGGCGAGCCGGGATTGTCGGTGTACTTGCCGCCGCCCGCGGTCTCGCCTGCACTGAGCCAGCTGCCGTACGCATAGCTCGGGTCGCGCAGGTATTTCAGATCGTCCAGGAACATGCCGGTGGTCAGCACGATGGCGTTGTTGTAGCCCAGCACGCCCTCGATGGCGACCGGAAACTGGTAATCGTTGCCCGGCACGTTGGCGTCGAGAAAATTGAAGCGCAGCGTCCACCAGCGATAGAACAGGCTCTTGGTTATGTTCTCATCCGGCGTATCCAGATACGGCACGTTATCCACCCACCAGCGGTTGTAGCTGGCGACGTGCTCCTGGTAGGCCTGTTGCGGCAACTGCGCGGCGATGCGGGCGTACTCGGCCTGCGCCTGCGGCAGCTCGTGCGTGAGCAGACCCAGTTGTAGTTTCAGCGCCGGTGTCTCGCCGCTGGCCGGCACCGCCACCTCGCGTACCAGCTGGTTGCCGTCCACCCGAAAGCCATCGCCGGACAAGCGTGGAAACACTGTCGTGATCGCGTTGTAGGCTTCGAAGGCGCCGGTCAACGCATTGCCATCGGCATGCTGCGCCAACGGCGACAGCGCCTGCACCGACAACGTATGCGCCGCACCGTCCAGGCTGGACAGCACGATGCTGGCCACCGCCACATTCTGCTCGGTGATGTACTTGACCAGGCGCATCCGCACGCCCGCATTTGTATCCTCGAACACGGTACTGAAATAGCTGGGCGTCTGGCGACGCTGTTGCGAGCGCTCGGTCCACTGCACCGCGCGCTCGCCTTGCGTGGAAAGGATGCGCAACAGCGCGTCGTAATCGGTGGTATGCCAGTACGCCACCTGGCCGACGAAGCCGGGAATTTCGGGGTGATGCGTGGCCAGAAACGCCGCGCGCCCGCGCGTGAACAGCCAGTCGTTCTCGTCATCGAAGCCGCCAGCGGTGCCTTCGCGCACCAGCATGCGATCGATCCAGAAATCGTTGCCCGCAACCTGCCCTGCCCCGCGCGCGCGATCGGCAGCATAAATCCGCGCCAGCTGCCCACCAGGTGCGAAGGCCACGCCGCTGTCGGGCAGCGGATGCGCCAACCCATGAAAACGCGGATCGCCGATCGCCGCATTGGCGAGCGCCACGGGCGCGTGTGGTGCCGGTTTGGCGAACGCCACCGGCATCCCGACCAGCGCGCCGGCCCAGAGCAAGCCTGCCAAACCCGCACGCATGCCACGCCCCTTGCGACACCGCGACATCAACACTCGGGACGTGCGCATGCAATGGCTCTGTAGAAGGTGCTGTGTATCGGCTTGGCCTGTCATTGGAACAGTTGCGCGACACGCGACGCCGCGGCAGCAAACGTCTGCTGCAACATGCCGTCGTCTGGTCGTAAACACGCAATGCTCAGCCCGACCCGGCGACAACGGCCCAGCATAAAGTCACGCGCATCCCCACGCTGGCCGCATGCGAAGCACGGCATGGACAAGCGAATACCGCCCGGCTGCTGCATGCGCCGCGCATGGCGCGCAACAGTGGCACGGCGCGCGATTCGCCGCGTTGTGGAGACACCTCCCATCCAGCTCAAAACTCCGTCCGCAGCCGCGCCCAGAACGAGCGCCCCAAGGTGTCGTAGGTGGTGGCATCGGTATTGGCGGCGTTGGAGTAGCTATAGAACCGGGGCGGTGCGCGATTGCCGAGGTTGTCCACCCCGATGGCCAGCGTGCTGTGCAGAGCTTCCAGCTTCCGGCTCAGCGACGCATCGTGATAGACCACCGAGCCGATCGGGAAATAGCGGCAGCTGCCGTCGGCATTGGTGTCGGCGCAGAAATTGTCGTACTGGCTGCCGTTGACGGTGCGGCCCAGGTAACGGGTGTTCCAGCTCGCATGCCATGGGCCCTTGTCCCAGGCCAGATTAGCCACCGCGCGCCAGCGCGGCATATTGCCCCAGCCGGAATTTTCGCCGACGTAGTTATGCGTTTCTCCAGCGAAGCGATAATCGGAGAAGAACGTCGCATCCAGCCCGGCAGCAAAACTCCCCCACGCGGTGTCGGCCAGCGTGTAGTGGATGCCGGCATCGTAGCCACGGATATCGACCTTGCCGCTGTTGTAGGCGAACGGCACCGACACGCGCGTCAACTGCCCGGTCGCGTCGCGCTGGATCAGCGGGCAGAACGCGGCCTCGCGTCCCTGGAAGCAATCGTTGACCACTTGCTGCAGGTCAACGCCGGTCAGCATGTCCTCCAGCACCACGCGCCAGCTGTCCACGTTGAGCGACAGGCCGCGCACCTGGTCGGGGTCGTACACCACCCCGACGTTGTAGGAGCGGCCACGCTCGGGCTTGAGCTGGAAGCCGACATTGTTGGCGCCGGAGGTCACCACGTTGAACTGCGCGGTATTGGTGAAGCTGCCATCGTTGGGCACATTGGCGCAGGCCGGATTCGGCGCGGCGCCGGCATAGCCATTGCATGGGTCCTCGAAATCGCCGGTGGTGTCGATCACCGCGGTGTAGGGCGAGCCATACAGATCGCCCAGCGCGGGAGCGCGAAACACCTGCGAGCCGGTGGCGCGCACCAGCAAATTGGCGATCGGCCGCCATTCGATGGCGACCTTGCTGTTGGTCGTGTTGCCCCAGGCGTCGTATTTGGAATAGCGCGAGCCCAGATTGAGATTCAGGCTGCTGGCAAACGGCACGTCTTTCAGTAGCGGCACCAACAACTCGGCATAGGCCTCGCGCACCGATTCGTCGCGGCCCTGCCGGAGGATGCAGCCGTCGTTGTAATCGCAGTTGCCGTCGGCATCGGCGGCGGCCACCTCGCTGGTGGTGCCCTGTGCGAATTTGTTGGTGCGATAGACCAGACCCACCGCTGCCTGCACCGCACCGGCCGGGAGTTTGAACAGATCGCCGTTGGCGCTGATATCGACAAAACGCATCTGGCTCTCGTCGATCAGATCCACCGGCCGCTGGGTGCCGCGTAGCGCGGCAATGGTGGCCGGATCGGTGGGGTTGAAGATATTGATCGGCGTACAGCCGGCGATCACGGCACCGGGCGCGCCGCACTTGACCACCCCGTCGCTGTCCAGGAACGAGGCGCCGGTGGCGTTGTTCAATGCCGAGGTGATGGAGAAGCCAGTGCGCACCAGGGTGTCCTTGTAGCGTGCGTAGCCTGCCGCCGCATCCCACTGCCAACTGGTGCCTTGCACGCGCCCGCGCAAGCCGGCCACGATGTTGGTCTGGAACATCGTCGCGGTATAGACGCGCGTATTGGCCTGGGTGGAGCGCAGCAGATAACGGTCCAGCTGATCGCCGAACGGGTTGTAGTAGTTGTCGGCCGCGCCCTGCATCTCCATGCCGTATGCGGGCAGTTGCGAGGTCGTCTCGCTGCGGGTCCAGAACACGTCGGTATAGGCCTGGATGTCCGGGGTGATGTCGAAGCTGCCGTGCAAGGACGCGTTGGTGCGCTTGATCGGCGTGATCAGATACTGGCCGTCGTAGGCGTTGTAGCTGTCGGTGGCCGGATCGTACGGGCGAAACGCATCTTCGCCGACCGGCCCGGGCGGCACCCCGTCGACCGGCGTCACGCGACGCCCATCGTTGAGAAAGGCGCGGGTATTGCCGCCGCGGATCTCGCTGACCTGCCCATTCAAGAATTCCACCGCCTTGGCGGCATAGCGGCGGTCGCTGTTGAACACCGGGTTCATCGAATTGCGCGACAGCCCCACGATCACCCCGCCGCGGTCCCAGGTTTTGCCCCACTCCAGGCCCAGCGTGCGGCTATTGGCATCGCCATGCGTGCTCTGGGCGTAATCGACCGTGGCGGCAAAGCCATCGTACTTGTCCTTGAGGATGATGTTGACCACCCCGCCGATCGCATCGGAGCCATACACCGACGAGGCACCGTCGGTGAGCACTTCCACCCGCTCCACCATCGCCACCGGGATCGCATTGACATCAACGCCGGGTGCCGACGCAACGCTGCTGGCCGGCCCGGCCATGCGGTGACCGTTGACCAGCACCAGGGTCCGTTCCGGTCCAAGGTTGCGCAGCGATACCAGCGCGCGGCCATGGCTGAAGCCGGAGTTGAGCGCCGGGCCGGGCATGAACCCGGACATCGCCGGGAGCTGCTGCAACAACTGGCCCAGCGTGCTTTGCCCGCTGTCTTCGATGCGCTGACGGTCGACCACGATGACCGGGCTGGCGGTTTCGGCATCCACGCGACGCAGATGGGTGCCGGTAACGTTGACGCGGTCCAGTGTCTGGGTGGCATCGTCGTCGGCCTGGCCGATTTGCTGCGCGAACGTCGGCGCGCTGGCAATGGACAAGACCAGCACGATCGCATCGATCAGCGGGCGACGCCGGGAAACACGGCACTGCGACAACACAGCGAAGCGGCTTGGCGACATCGGATTTCCTTGTACTTTCGAGGGGAAAACAGCAAACCTGCGCGCACGGCCACGCCGCGCTGCGGCAGCGCAAGATGAGAGATGGATCACGACAAAAATGGCACCAGTGGGCTGCCGCATGACGCGGCAACCGGCAAGACAGAACGACGACGAGGCTGCCCTCCCCCCGAGAGCACGCAACCCATACAGAGCAGGCCACGCGAAAAAAGCTTGCGACAATGCCGCACTGGCGTCTTGACGAATTTATCCGGCACTCGTGCGGAAATTCACGTGCTTTTGCCATAATGTCGACATAAAGCACAGTCGCACTTGGCAAGCGGTGATCGCGTCCACCTGGTACATGCCGGATCGCATGCACGCCGCTGATGGCAACGCAGTTGCGGGATTGCGCGCTTCACGGCCAGCGCGATGGCAAGACCACTGCAGACACACTGAAAAGTAACCTTGTTACCGCTAGTGCAGTAGACGGCGATCGATGTCGATCGCCGGGCTCAGATCGCGCCGCGAGTGGATGGCGGCAGTGCAGCGACGTGCATCACACGTACCAGGCCTGCACCTGCACCTGCACCGCTGCAGCGCTTTGCGACACCGCCACCCGATCCGCATGCGGGCCTTGCAGACGCGCCGCTCGCCCATCGACCAGCACGCGTTGCAGTCGCGTGCCGGCTGGCGCTCGCAGCGTCAGCCAGGTGCGCTTGGGAGCGCGCTCGGGCAGTTGTACCTGTGCATCGATACGGCGTGCAGCGGTGTCGGTCCGCAAGGTCAACGTGACCGTGCCCCAACGTGTCGGTGCTGCGGTAATACCGACCGCCTCGCCACTGGCCAGCCATGCACGCGGCACTGCACGCGCCAGAAATAACTGTTCGCCCGCGCTGTCGTCGCTGACCAGCATCCAGCGCAACAACAGCGGGATGGTCATCTGCGCCGGCATGCAGAACAACGGCATGCCGCCGGTGATGCCGCTGACTTCGCCCGCCGTCCAGCTGCCACGCGTGTGCACCTGATAGCGGTGCGCGTAGACGAACAACAGATACTCTTCGATGCGGTCCAGCCGCAGCAGCTGTTGCGCATACCCGTAGGAAATAAACCCCAGCAGATCGCGGCTGCCCGGCTCAGGTGGCGCGATATTGGCCACCACGCCGATGCTGGTGCCGCCGTGGCCGCGCAGGCAGTCGATCACCAGATGGGCAAGCTCGTCCGGCAACACATCGGCCTGCAGCAACTCGGCATAGGCGCGATGCGGCCACTGCTGCTCGCTGGGTTTTTCCTGCAGCAGCGATTGCCGAAAGGTCAGCGTGGTACCCGGCAGCGGGCCGACATACGGCGGCGACAGATCGCGGCGCACATTGGCACGCAGGCTGGCTTCCAGCCGTGTGCGCAACTGCTTCGCGCGGCGCTGCCATTGGCTTGCCTGTGCCGCATCGCCACCGAGCGTGCTCCAGACCTGCGCGAGGTCCTCCCACCCGCGAACTGTCAGCGCGCTGTTGGCGTAATACGGCTTCCACCACAGCGATGGATCGGGAAACAGGCACGCATCCGATTCGTTCCAGCCATGCAGCAGGCCGTGCCCGGACGCATTGCGCGGCAATGCCAATGCCTGATCGTGCAACGCGCACAACAGCTGCGCGGTGGCCGCAATCTTGGGCAGCAATCGGCGCAGGCGCGGTGCATCGCCGGTGTAGCGCAGATAGCGCGCCAGCAACGACAAGGTCAGACCGAACTGCCCCACCTCCGGCCCACGCATGTTCGGCAGGCCATCGTCCTGCACGAACGCATCGAAGTAGTTGTCCAGCACCGCAGCAGCCTGGGCAAAGCGGCCCCATTCCAGATTTGCGTAGAACGCGCTGGTAAAGGTGTCCTGAAAGCCGTCGTACTCGTTACCGTAATAGTCGCGCTCCACCGCGCCGTACTTGGGGTAATCGCCACCGGGCCGCACCACCAGCTCGCGCGCGAACGCGAATTGCGCCATGTCATTCCAGCTGGCATCGGGCAGTTGCGCCTGCACCGTGCCGTCCAATGCCTGTTGCCAGTACGCTGCGAAATCGATCAGCGCCGCATAAAACTGCTCCGCGGTGGCCGGCGTGCGCAGCGTGCCGAACGCGGGATAACTGTGCGTGTAGTGCACCGCCACGATCTGCCCGCCACGGACCTGCATGGTGCGGTGCCAGGTCTGTACCACAAAGCGGTCGGGCGCACGCACATCGGCAAAAACCAGCACGTCGTACCAGGCGTCGGCCTCGCCCTCGCGGCGCATCACCTTGCGCACCGCCGGCATCCAGCCACCGAGCATGCCTTCTTCGCGTCGCTTGATCAGCGCCTCCTCGCCCAATTCGGTGAAGGCATGTTCCGGACGCGAGGTGCGGCTGCGGCCGTTGGGCAGGATCGGCATGGTGTCCAATGCTTCGCGCGTGCCGACGAACGTGGTCCACGGCCAGCGCCCACCATTGTCCTTGGGGTCCAGCAAGGACGCCGGCGGTGGTGCGACATCGCGTACCTGCGCCTCGTCCGGGTCGCCGTCACGCAGCAAGCGATCGGCAAGCAGGTCGGCGTCGGCCATGGCGACCTGCGCCAGCGGCATGCCGAAGTACGGCGCCCCTGCCGCCGGGTAGGCAGCCTCGGTGCGTTTGTCCAGGCGCAGCATGCCGCTATCGGTCCACAGCGTGAGCTGGCCCTGCGGGTCGTCGAGCTGCTCGTAGACGGTCCACTGTTGCTGCAGGTGCTCAAAACTGCACAGCTTGCTGCCCAACTGCGCGGCTGAAGGCAATGCTTCCAGGCGCGGCCGTAATGCTGCAGGCGGCGCGGCCGCGCTGGTCGACACCGCGTGACCCGCCAGCGCAGCGCCGGCCCCCACGGCCGCGGTCGCTGCCATGCCTTGCCGCAGAAAGGTTCTCCGGTCCATCGTCGTGCCCTTGGGTGGTCGTAACCGCATCCTGCGCGCATGCACCCGCCACGTCTTGTGGCAGTGGTCCGACGCGAATGCGGAAATCTGCATACAGACCGATTCGCTGGCGCGTGTGCGGTGGTGCCTGCCGCAACCTTGCGGCACGCAGACAACGCTGGCGCCTGTCGCAGGATCTCAGGCGCGCAGTGGACAACGCTGCTCCGCCCGCGCTGCTTCGTCCTCAGCGGCATGTCTCACGCCGCACAGCCGCTGCGTTGGTCTTGCTTCGCATCGCGATCGATCGTGCGCGCCAGCAACGGTCCGCGCAAACGCGCGGTGCGTTTCAATGGAGCGCGCTGATGGCTGCAACCACCGTTTGTCGCGCTGCAGTCCTTCCACCGGCGATGTGCATCACGCGCTACCGGCAATCGCCCCCCTTGATGGAGCTCTCCACACCCGATGCATACCATTCTCCCCGGCAGCGAACGCCCTACCGCGCCATCCACTCGCGAGACAGGGCTGCCGGCGGTGGACGAGCGGCTACGCGTGCTGCTCGCCGTGCGCATGCCCGCACTCGACGCCGCCGCTCAGGTCTTGCTGCAGCTACAGGCCAACACCTTGCCGGTGCCATTTTCGCGCGAGCAATTCAGTGCGCGCTTCGCTGCCAGCCAGGCAGATCTGCAGGCAGTTGCGCAGTTCGCCACCCGCTACGGGCTGACGGTAGAGCGCGCGCACGCAGACAGCGGCAACGTGATATTGGAAGGCACCGTGCAGCAGTGCGAGGCGGCGTTTCAGGTGAGCCTGCGCGAGTACGTGCGCGGCGCGTTGCGGTATCGCGGACGCACCGGCCCGGTGTCCATCCCGCAGGCGCTCGCCGGCATTGTCACCGCGGTATTGGGGCTGGACGCGCGCCCACAGGCGCAGACCTTGCCCGCCACCCCGACACCCTCTCCAGCCCCCATGCCCGCACCGCCCGCTGCCGAAGGCCAGGCGCCCGTGATGCACTACACCCCGCCGCAGCTGGCGCAGCTGTACGGCTTCCCCGAGCACGACGGGCACGGTCAGTGCATCGGCATCATCGTGCTGGGCGGCGGCTACGCACGCGCGCAGATGGAAAACTACTTTGCGCAGTTGCGTCTGCCCATGCCCACCCTGGTGGACGTGCTGTTGCCAGGTGCGCAGAACGTCGTCAGTGCCGGCACCGAAAATGCCGATATCGAAGCGCAGATGGACATCCAGATCGCTGGCGCGATCGCACCGGGCGCCAAGGTGGTGATGTATTTCGCACCCAATACCGACAACGGCTTTCTCGAGGCGATCAATGCCGCCATCCACGACGCCGAACATGCGCCTGGCGTGATCGGCATCAGCTGGGGCTTCACCGAAGCGCAGTGGACGCCGCAGTCGCGCCAGGCTTACGACTGCGCGTTTCGGGCGGCCGCCTTGCTGGGCGTCACCGTCTGCATTGCGGCCGGCGACGATGGCGCCAGCGACGGCCAGCCCGGCTTGAATGTGTGCTTTCCCGCGTCCAGCCCGTTCGTACTGGCCTGCGGCGGTACGCGGCTGCATGTCAGCGCCGACAGCGTGGACGAACAAGGATGGTCCAACGGCGGCGGCGGCCAGAGCGAGGTCTTTGCGCGCCCGGCCTGGCAGCAGGATCTTGTGTTGACCGATGAACACCATCGGCCGCAACCACTGCAGATGCGCGGCGTGCCGGACGTGTCCGCCAATGCCGATGCGCAGACCGGTTACTACCTGCACATCAACGGGCAACCGGCAGTGATGGGCGGCACCAGTGCGGCCGTACCGCTATGGGCGGCGTTGCTGGCGCGCATCTATGGCGCAAACCGCATGCAACCGCGATTTGTGGTGCCGCGCCTGTACGGCCAACCCGATGCCTTTCGCGACATCGTCGCTGGCGACAACGGGGCATTTCGCGCTTCCACCGGTTGGGATGCCAATACCGGATTGGGCGTGCCCGACGGCGCGCGATTGACGGCCTTGCTGCGGCCGGACTGAGCGCGCTACGCGCAGTTGTCGTGGCGGCCTGGCGGCTACGGGAGCGCGGTGCACGCGTGGTGCTCGCCGCTGGGGCCAAGCGTGCCTGAGGCGAATACCGGCGCTGCGCGCGTGACGCTTGCCGCGCGCCGTGGTCGATACTGCCGCACCAGGCCAGCGCGCTGCACGGCATCGCGCTGCCGCCCCTGCCATTTGGCTGCATGACTTTCCGGCCGGGCTCGATGCCCGCCGCATCGGCCACACTCGCGGCACGTCCACTGCCGCAGGGTGCGCCTGCGGCAGCGCGGATGCGGTTATGCCACAAGGACCGTCATGCAGCCCCCAGCACCTTGCACCTCGAACGGCGTCGACGCAGCAGCGTCGCGTTCCACCGCAACACCCGTCTTGACCGCACTGCTGCACCCCCGCCGGCTGTGCCTCGTATTGCTGACGCTCATCGCACCGGGCATCGCGCAGGCACACGTGGACCTGTCGCACCTGGATGCGGACATGGCCGCGCCACGCACCCAGGTGCTGGTGCTTGGCAGCGTGCACCCGTCGCAGTTGCCCGAGGGCAGCGACATCAGTGCAGCGCGGCTGCAACCATTGCTGGACCGGTTGGCGGCCTATAAGCCGACCATCATCACGACGGAGGATCTGTCGGGCGAAACCTGCGATCTGATGCGCCGGCACCCCACGGTCTATCTGCCGGAAGACAGTGCGGCCTATTGTCCCAAGGTCGACGACGCAGCACGTGCGACCGGCCTGGATGTGCCGGCCGCCATCGGCAAGGTGCGTGCAACACTCAAGAGCTGGCCCAGCGCGCCGACGCCGGCGCAGCGCCGGCAGCTGGCTGCAGTGTTTCTGGCCTCGGGCGATCCGTCGTCTGCACTGGTGCAGTGGCTGCAGCTTGCGCAGGCAGAGCAACGCGCTGGCGATGGGTTGGATACAGCGCTCGTCGCGCGGCTGCGCGCTGCGGAACAGCGCCAGGACGAGAGTAGCCAGATCTCCGTGCCGCTGGCGGTACGGCTGGGACTGCAGCGGGTCTACCCGGTCGACGATCACACCGGCGACAACGTGCAGGTGGACGACCCGGCGGCCTACGGCACTGCCGTCCAAGGGGCCTGGGAAAAAGCCGCGCCGCGCGCCAGCACCATGCTCGCGCAGAAAAAACAGCTGGCGCAGCAAGGCAAGCTGTTGGAGCTGTATCGTGCGATCAACCTGCCGGCCAACCAGCAGTTGTCGATCGATGTGGACTTCCGCGCGGCGTTAAGCGAGAAGTCGCCGCAACACTACGGCTATCGCTACGTGTCCGGCTGGGAAATCCGCAACCTGCGCATGGTGTCCAATGTGCGTGCCAGCTTTGCCGACCAACCCGGTGCACGTGTGCTGGCAATAGTCGGCGCCACGCACAAGCCCTGGTTCGATCATTTCCTGGGACAGCTACAGGGCGTGGAGATCGTCGATGCAGCGCAGGTGTTGGGCACTGACGGGCGGTGACGAGCAGTGAGTACAACCACTTCAGCATGACGCTCCAGGTCAGCAGCCTAGTCAGTCGAGGGCGCGGTGCTCTCACCGATTGCGGGACACGCCGTGAACCCGTCCCTGGAGCTCGGTGGCGGCATCCATGCCGCCACACGGTCCCGCAATCGGTGAGAACACCGCACCAGACAGTGAATTGGTTGCTTTCTTGCAAGCAGAGTTAACAGGTTGCTTTCTTACAAACGTGGCCGTTGATCTGCTTGCGTTGGAAGGATGACAAGACGCGCCGTTATCCGAACGCGGACGTCATGCCTTGCTTGCACCATGCACACCGACACTCTTGATTGGTCCTTGCCCGCCCACCGTCGCGGGACCTTACGCGGCATGGATGCCGCGTAAGAGCCTTATCTGTTCGGAATCTGGCAGTTTAGGTGTCGAGAGCCGGCGTGGGCTGCCGTCAGAGCCTGGATCTCAGCGATCGCCATGTAGCTTGGTACCCACGCCGGATTCTCCCTTGATTCGCCCGAACAGTTGCCCGAGCTGACACTCGAAACGATAAGACTGGGCAAGCGAGGGAGCTCTCGACATTTTTAGCCTAGCGGAGATTTCCCATGAGCGGAATCGGGATCGATGTGTGCAAACACTTTCTGGACGTTGCCGTTTTTCGAGGCCAAACCCGTCAGTTCACCAACACCGCAGGCGGTCATCGGAAGCGTGTCGATTGGCTGAAGACGCTGTCGGTGCGGCAGGTGGTGCTGGAGGCGACCGGGGGCTACGAGCTGGCAGCGCTGGATGCCTTGCATCACGCCGCACTGCCGGTAGCGCGCGTCAATGCACAACGGGCACGCAACCTGGCCAACGGTTTGGGACTGGCCAAGACTGACCGGCTGGACGCGGCCATGTTGGCCTGCATGGCCGAGAAGATGGAACTCCATCGGTATGTTCCACTGGAACCCTGGCAGCGCGATCTGGGCGAGCATGTACGTGCCCGTCGGCAACTGGTCGAACGGCTGAAAGCAGCAAGGCAGCAGTTGCTGCAGGTTGCGGAAAAAGCGCTACGAAAGATCCTGCAGGGCAACGTGAACCAGCTTGTGCGCAGCGTGGCGCGGCTAGACAACCTGATCGCCGGGCAGCTGAAGACGCTGCTCATCGAGCAACCGCACCTGGCCGCGTTGAAGACGCTCAAAGGGGTCGGTCCGGTGCTGCTGGCCGTGCTGGTGTCCCGGTTACCGGAGCTTGGGACGCTCAACGGAAAGCAAATCTCCCGATTGGTTGGCGTTGCCCCGCTCTCGCGCGACAGCGGCGCGATGCGTGGTAAACGGGGGATCGGCGGAGGCCGAGCCGATATCCGGCAGGCGCTGTATATGGCGGCGATGTCCTCGGCTCGGCACGAGCCAGGTCTGCGCGATTTTTACAGATCGCTGCGCACACGCGGCAAGGAAGGCAAGGTCGCCCTCGTGGCGGTGATGCGCAAGATGCTGGTCATCCTCAATGCGCGCGTGCGCGATCAAAGAGCCGCTCTGCAGCCCACCTGAGCGCGCTCGGCGGCCGTGAGTAAACGCAAAAGCGTGCTAGCCAGCGGCCGGCACCTACCGATGAACACGCCCGAAGGAAACTGATCAAAGGTCGCGGATTGAGGTCCTGACCAACACAGTTGCTACATGGACGTACTTGCGGCGCGTCCCGCGATGGTGGGCGGGCAAGGGCCCTGCAGCGAAGTGGCAGACAAGTGTCGCCAAGCACGGCATCAAACGGACAGCCGTGCATTAGATCGACAACGGCCGTCGTCCACTCCGGGCTCTCAGCTCAATACGTCCAACAAGCTACCCAACATCTCGTCGGAGCGCCGTAGCGCAGCGGCGTTGGCCTGGAAATCGTTGCGTGCCGATAGCCCTTCGACCAGATCAGTGGCTGGCGCAGAAGGATCGGAGCTGGCATCGACCACGCTGGCCGCCACTCCACCATTGGCTTGCGTGCTGGCCGCAACGGCCTGACGCGGACTGCCGTCCACCGGCTGGCGGGCCACATTGCTGGCGGCCACCTGCTGACGCAGCGCGGCGACCTGCATTCCGGAACTGGCGATGCTGCTGATGCTCATGGTGGCTCCGGTGTGGCGGTTAGTGGATGCAAACAAGTACCCACGCGTTGCAGACAGCATGCGAAGGGCGGCAACGACACGATCAGCAAGGCTCAGTAAGAACCGACGCGCACCCGCAGCACGACAGGTTCCTGGCTGGCCGGACCCCCGCGGCCGAAGTTGAGCCCGTAGTCGGTCTGGTCGCCGTTGAGCTGCTTTTCCACCTGCCAGCGCCCGTCGACATACCGCCCCTGCTCCACCCGCAACAGCTGTCCATGACGGGTATCGGCCGCCTCGCGGAAAAATTCAATGCGCGCGGCCATGCCGGTGACCAGAAACTCCTCCGGCCCCAGCTGCGCCACCAGCAGCCGCCCGCCGTGATCGTCGTTGCCCGGCAGGATCGCCGGCGCATCGCCCCACATCGGCGCGCCGAACGACACCTTGGCCTGCCAATCGCCAAAGCGCAGGGTGCGTTGCGGCATGCCGGGCTGCTCGGCAATGGCTTGCAGCCGTCCGTCGAAGGCGGCCTGCGCCAGCACGCGTTGCAGCGGCGCCAACAACTTGAAATTGGCCGCATGCGCAGCGACGGCAGCGCGATTGGCGTCGCTATCCGGGTTGCCGTCCATGCCGAACACCGAAAACCCGATCCCGCCCTGCCCCAGCACATGGAACAGGTACGGCGCCGTCGCCGCTTCGAAGCCGGTCTCCGACACCCAGGCCGGATTATCCGGCCGCGCGTACTGGCCGATGACCTTGGTGTATTCGTTGTAATCGCTGGTGTAGATGTCGGTGCCGATGAAGTCGATGGACGGCGTGGCCGCGCGCCACAGTGCGAACACATTCACCGTTGCGCCGCCGGACGGGTAATCCATGCCCGGGTAGCGCTTGCCCTTGTAGCGCAGCCAGGTATTGACGTAGAGCGGCAGCGGATACGCACGCTTGCCGGCCGCGGCCACCTGTTCGATATACGCGGCGGTGGCATGCGCATTGAAGGCTTCCGCTGCCTCGGCACCGAACAGCTGCTGCCAGCTGCCCTGCGGCTTGCCCAACGCCTTTGCGATTGCTGCAGGCACCGGCTGCGCAAACGCCGCCTCGCCGGCCGGTCCGTGGTCGCGCACCGTGCCGATGGCACCGGGTTCGTTTTCCACCTGCACCAGAATCACTGTGTGGCGGTCGCCATCGACCTTGCGCAGATGCTGCATCAACGCGGTGAACGCACGCGCATCGGCCTGCACATTGGCGGCTACATGCGGGGATAGCACATCCACCGGCGTGCCATCGGCATCGCGCATGCGCGGATACGTGGCATCGTCGCGCTTGATCCACTCCGGCACGTAATGCATCTGGCCGTTCTTCCAGCTGCCGAACCACAGCAGTGCAACGCGCAGGCCGCGCTTGCGTGCGCCGGCGATCAACGCATCCACATTGGTGGTGTCGAAACGGCCCGGTGCCGGCTCGAACTGCTCCCAATATACCGGCGCTTCCACGGTGTTTGCATGCAGCGCGACCACCTCGTCCAGTGCCTGCGGCAACACTGCCGGCCATGCGCTGGAGTTATGCAATTGCGCGGCCAACATCGTATACGGCGCACCATCGACGAAGACCGCATGGCGGCCGTTCTGGCTGACGAAGCGTGGCATTTCTTCCGCGCATGCTGCCGGTGTCATCGCGACTGCCAGCAACGACAGCACACACCGGCAGACAACCGCGCGGCCACGCCGGCGCATGGCGGATAAACGGGCAAACAGCATCAACGAGCCTCCGGGGTGGATGAATTCCAATGCGGCGTGGGCTGCCCGAGCAGGTGGCGCACGAAGAAGTCGTACTGGCGGCGTTGCACGTAGTCGATCGGCCCGCTGGAGCGGCCCACCGAATGCTCGCCGCCCGGCACGTTGAGCAGGTCGAAGTCCTTGCCGGCCTTGATCAAGGCATCGGCCACCTGTGCGGTGGAGGCAGGATCCACGTTGCTGTCCTGCTCGCCCACGATCAGCAGCAGGTCGCCCTGCAGCTTGGCCGCATTGACCACCCCCGAGGCAGCGGCATAGCTGGCATCCACCGGCCACCCCATCCACTGCTCGTTCCAGCTGATCTTGTCCATGCGGTTGTCGTAGCAACCGGCGAACGCCACGCCCACCTTGTAGAAATCCGGATGGCGCTCGAGCGCGCCCAAGGTGCTTTGCCCACCGGCAGAAGCGCCGTAAATACCAACGCGACTGATGTCGTAGGAAGGATCTTTGGCCGCCAGTGCACGATGCCAGGCGATGCGATCGGGGAATCCGGAATCGCCCAGATTCTTCCACGCCACATTATGAAATGCCTTGGAGCGGTTGGCGGTGCCCATGCCGTCGATCATCACCACGATGAAGCCCAGATCCGCCTGCGCCTGCATGCCGATCTGCTTGTCGCCGCCGGAGTGATAGCCGAACGGCCAGAACGTCTTGGGCACGAACGAGTCGTGCGGGCCGGCGTAGATGTTTTCGATCACCGGGTATTTTTTGTGCGGGTCGTAATCGCGCGGCCGCACCACCATGCCCCAGATGTCGGTGCGGCCGTCGCGGCCCTTGGCGACGAAGGTTTCCGGCGCACGCCAGCCTGCGGCAAGCAAGCGATCGATGTTGCCGCGTTCCACTTGCTGCAACAGCCGGCCGTCGATGGCATGCAGCTCCATCACAGGCGGCAGATCCGGGCGCGAGTAGACATCGACGTAATGCCGGCCATCGTCTGCAATCGCCACCTCGTGATCGGCATCGGCGGTGGTCAGTCGCGTCAAGTTGCGCCCATCGAAATCCACGCTGTAGAGCTGGTGATAGTACGGGTCCTTGCCGGCATCCATGCCGCTGGCGGTGAACCAGATGCGGCGCTGCGCATCGTCGACCTTCAGCACATCGCGCACCACCCAGGGCCCCTGGGTGACCTGCTCGATGATGGTGCTGTTATGGCCGTCGTACAGATACAGATGTCGCCAACCGTCGCGCTCGGAGATCCACAGAATCTGGTCGCCATGCGCATCCACCTCATGGCGAAAGCTGCGGTCGGCATAGACGAACGTGCGTGCGTCCTCGCCCACTGCCACATGCGCCTGCCCTGTGGCGCCATCGATCGCAATCACGCGCATGCGCTGAAACCCGCGTTGCACGTACTCAAAGCTCACACTGCGCCCATCCGCCCGCCACTGCAGCGGCGACAACGAATACGGTGTGGCGAACAACGCGTTGTCCACCACGCGGCGTGTGCCATCCACCGCCAGCAGCACCGGCCGTTCCACATCCACCGCATCGCCAGGCTTGGGATACAGCTGGGTGTGCACCACCGGCTCAAGACGTCCGACCGGCGCGGCTTCCACACGGGTGACTCGGCGCGCAGTACCTGGCCGCACCCGATACACCGCCAGCTGCTGCGAATCAGGCGACCAGGCAATGCTTTCAGGATCGAAATAATCCTCGGCACGGCCATCGTCGGTACGCTGCACGAGGTGACCATCGGCCACCCGGCGCACGACCAGGTTCCAGCCATCGGCCAATGCCTCCCACTGCCCGTCGGGCGAGCGGCGCGGCGCGGTATCGGCCGTTACGTCCGGGTCGCGCACCACGCCAAAGCCGCGCGGCCGCTGCTGCAACTGCGGCTGCCGGCCGGGGGCGTCGGGCGCGCACTGATATTTGGTCAAGGTGCAGCGCCACGCAGCGTCCTCAATGGCGAACACGATCGCGCCATCCGCACGCGTGCCTTCCTGCGAGTACACAAACTGCTCGAACGGCAACCCCAACGCCGTATAGGCGACGCCAGTGGCAGCTTGCAGCGCCTGCGCCACGCGCGCCTGGTCGAAGGCCGGCTGCTTGTGCAATGTGGCAACGTCCACGCGGATGAAAGCGAACCCGCCAGGCACGGTCTTACGGTAATAGAACGTGCCGTCGTCCTGCCACTGCGCTGGCCAGGCGACGTTTTCGGTCAACGTGCTCCAGCGCGCGCGCAGGCCGAGCGAGCGTTGGTAATCGGCCACACTGGGCGCCGCCTGCGCAGTGGCCGCGAGCAACAGCATGCAGGCGGCGATGACGCGCGCCGCCTGCGTTATCCATGCGTGACGCCAGGCGTCATTCGCCATCGTCTTCTTCCAATGCCAGTTCGTCATTGCGCAAGCCGCTGCGCGCGCCCCAGTGATAGATGAAGAACGCAATCACCGCCACGCTCAGGGTATCGAACGGATGCGCGATCCAGCCATGGCCGCCAAACGTACCGGCCCACGACACCGCCATCACCAGCACGAAGAACACGATCAACCACAGCGACGCACGCACCTGACGCAGCAAGCGCGCCCTGCCCTCGCGCGATGGCAACCGGTACAGCACGTACAGGACAAAGGCGAGCACTTGCAGGCCAAGCAACCACGACAAGGTGGGCCAGGTGGACCAGTACACGATCAACGCCGCCACCATGAACGACAGCGGCCCCAACACCGTCAAACCGCGCACATAGAACGGCCGCGGCAAGTCCGGCGCGCTGCGGCGCAAGGCAGCCACCGTTACCGGCGCCACCGCATAGCTCAGCACCAAGGCGGCCGATACCACCCCGATCAGCGTCTCCCATGACGGGAACGGCAGCGTCCAGAAGATCGACAGCCCCAGGCTCAACCACAACGCCGGACGCGGAATCCCCGACGCCGGGTCTACTCGCGTCAGCACCGGCAGAAATCCACCGCTGCGTGCCCAGCCATACACCACGCGCGGCGTGGCATTCATGTAGATATTGCCGGTGCCGCTGGGCGAGACCATCGCATCGCAGATCACCAGCGCCGCCAGCCATGCCATGCCCAAGGCCAGCGCGATGTCGTGATACGGCAACGAAAATGCCTTGTCGATGCCGCTCCAGCCCTGCGCCAGTTGCGCAGCCGGAATACTGCCCAGAAAGGCAAGTTGCAGCAGCACATAGATCACCGTGGACAGCGCCACGGACAGGATCAAGGCAATGGGAATATTGCGCTGCGGGTCGCGCACTTCGCTGGCCACCGACACGATGGGGGTGAGCCCCAGATACGCAAAGATGATGCCACCGGCGGAGATCGCCGCTTCCACCCCGGCCATGCCCGACGGGGCGAACCCATGCACGCTCAGGTTGTCTGCGTTGAAGTGCTTCATCAGCAGCACGATCACCAGGATCGGCACCAGAAACTTGAAGATGCTGACGATGTTGTTGGCCAGCGCAAAGGTCTTGACGCTGAAGTAGTTGAGCACGAAGAACAGCAGCAGCAAAGCCAGCTGCACCAACCAGCCCCACACGCTGGGATGGCTGCTGCCTGGCTGACTCAGCCAAGGAAACCACGCTGCCGCATATTGCCGCGCGGCTTCCACCTCGATCGCAATCAGGCTGGAAAATGCGATCAAGGTGATGAAGCCGGTCAACGAGCCCAGCAAGGCACCGTGCGAATACTCCGGGTAACGCACTACCCCGCCCGCCCGCGGCAGTGCGGCACCGAGTTCGCAATACACCAGCCCCAGCAGCAACACCGCAATGCCGCCGAGAATCCATGACAGGATGCCGGCCGGCCCGGCGATCGAAGACACATGGCTTGCGGAAAACAACCACCCCGAGCCGAAAATGGAACCCAGGCCGATAAAGGTCAGGTCGGTCAGGCTCAGTCGCTTGTGGAACTTGCCTTGCGTGGTCGCACCGTGTGTTGTCATACGTCGCCCCGAAGAGTGGAAAGCGCGGTGACGGCAGTAACGCCGCACCCGTGGTGGTGGTGCATCAATCGTCGGTGGTGTCGTCCGGATACGGCGACACGCCACCGTCGGCAATGAAGCGCGCGATGCGCGCCTCCAGCACCGGCAACGGCACCGAGCCGGTCTGCAGCAACGCATCGTGGAAATGGCGCAAGTCGAATTTTTCGCCAAGCGCCGTTTCGGCTTTGTGGCGCAGCTCCAGAATCTTCACCTCGCCCAGGTAATACGACAGCGCCTGCCCGGGCCATGCGATATAGCGATCCACCTCGGTGGTGACTTCGTGCTCGCTCAGCGCGGTGTTATCGCGCAGGTAGGCTTGCGCCTGTTGCCGCGTCCAGCCCTTGTGGTGGATTCCGGTGTCGATCACCAGCCGGCAGGCGCGCCACATCTGATAGGTGAGATAGCCGAAGCGATCATAGGGCGTGTCGTACATGCCCATTTCCTGGCCCAGATACTCCGAATACAGTGCCCAGCCTTCGCCATACGCCGAGATATAGCTATAGCGGCGAAACGCCGGCAGCCCCTGCGCTTCTGCGGCCAGCGGCATCTGCAAGGCATGGCCGGGCGAGGACTCGTGCAGCGTCAGTGCGGTCAGGTTGTACAACGGCCGCGATGGCAGGTTGTAGGTATTGACCAGATAAATGCCGGGGCCGCCGCGGCCACCGGTGTAGAACGGCGCCAGCTCCGGCGGTACCGGTTCGATCGCGAAACGGCGACGCGGCAGCCGGCCGACGTAATCGCCCACCTTGGCATCCACCCGCTTGGCGATCCATGCCGCCTGCTTGAGCAGTTCTTCCGGCGTCTTGGCATAAAACTGCGGGTCGGTGCGCAGAAAGTGCAGAAACGCCGGGAACACCGCCTGCCCGGCCGGTGGCTTGAAGCCGCTCTCGGCAATGGTGGCGTCCATCTGCTTGCGCAGCTTGGCGACTTCCTGCAAACCGATCTGATGGATCTGGTCCGGACTCAGCTCCAGCGTGGTGAACTCGCGAATCTGCGCGCGATAATAGGCCTGGCCATCAGGCAAGGCTTCCCCGGCCAGCGTCGTGCGCGCACGCGGCTGATACTCGGTGCGGATGAAATCCAGCAACGTTGCATATGCGGGCACCACCTGTGCGTCGATGGTTGCCACTGCCTGCGCACGCAGCTGTGCTTGCACGTCCGCCGGCAGCGTGGCCGGCATCGTTTTGAACGGTGCGTAGAACGGATTGGCCTCGCCCCTGGCCTGCACCACATCGGCGATGGACTGGTCGCGCCCGGTCAACGTGACCTTCGGTTGGCTGAAGCCGCGCGCCAGGCCGGCGCGCATATTGTCGGTGTGCTCGGCGAAATAGCGCGGGATATCGGCCAGCATCTTCAGATAGCGCTGATAGTCATCGCGCGTGCGTAGCGTGGCCTGCGCGCTGAAGCCCAGGTCGCTCCAGAACGCCGAGTCGCTGTTGAATGGCATTTCCCAGGCACGAAACCGTTGCTGGTCCAGCAGCACCTGCAGCTGCTGCCGATACACCTGGTAGCTCACCTGATCTTCAGCCGACAACTGCGCCGCCGGAATCGCATCCAGCTCTTTCAACGCCTGTTGCCAGTACGCCGTGCGCAGGTTCTGCGTGGCCACATCGACCTTGGGCAGATGATCGGACTGTTTGTCTTGCGTGGCCTGGTTGTCTTCATCCACCGCGCCGGACAGCTGCGCCTGGCGCCAGCGCCATTCGCGCGTGTACAGCGCTTTGAAGCGCGCTGCTGCACTGTCTTGCGTGGTTGATGCGGGTGCTGCGGCCTGCGCCTGCAATGCGGTGCCACCCACACTGGCTGCAATCAAGACACTCAATGCGCTGGCGCGCCACACAGTGCTGGTCGTCATCGGCGTGCCTCTGGCGCTGCCTTGGCCTGCGCAATCCACTGCCGCACGCGTTGCTGCAACATCGCCAACGGCATTGCGCCGCCACCGAGCACCGCATCGTGGAAGGCGCGCACATCGAAGCGGTCGCCGAGTGTTTTCTCGGCTTCGGCACGCAGCGCCAGGATCTGCAGCTGCCCGAGTTTGTAACCCAGCGCCTGCCCCGGCCACACGATGTAGCGGTCGGTTTCGGACTGAATGCTGGGCTCGTCATCGGACGGATGGGCGTGGAAAAAATCCACCATCTGCTGGCGATTCCAACGCTTGTAATGCACTCCGGTATCCAGCACCAGGCGGTTGGCGCGCAGCAACTCACCGGACAGGCGGCCGTAGTCGTTATACGGGTCCTTGAAGAAACCGATCTCCTTGCCCAGGCGCTCGGCATACAGCGCCCAGCCTTCGATATAGGCGTTGTAGCCGGCCTGCTGACGGAACGGCGGCAATGGCAGCGTCTGCGCAAGCGAAATCTGCAGGTGATGGCCGGGCACGCCTTCGTGATAGGCGGTGGTTTCGATGTTGATCAAGGTGCGGCTGGCGAAGTCGCTGGTGTTGACCTTCACGATGGCCGGCTTGGTGCCTTCCGGATTGCTTTGCCAATATTCGGCGCCCGGCGCGGCGCGGCGGAAGGCTGGCATCGCCTGCACCTCCAGCGCGGTCTTGGGCAGGTGCCCGAACAACTTGGGCAGCTCCGGCTCCATCGCGGCGATGTACTGGCGGTACTGCTGCAGGATCTGCTCGCCGGAGGTGGCGAAGTGCCGCTTGTCGGTCTCCACCGCCTTGCGGAAGCTGGCCAGATCAGCAAATCCCTGCGCCTTGGCGATCACCGCCATGTCGCCTTCGATGCGCGCCACTTCCTTCAAGCCGATCTGATGGATCTCCTCCGGCGCCATGTCGGTGGTGGTCTGGGTATGGATGGCGTAGCGATAACGGCGCTGGCCATCGGGCAGCGACCAGATGCCTTCGGAGCTGCGGCCCTGTGCGGCGTATTCGTCGCGCACGAATGCCGCCAGCTTGCCGTAGGCCGGACGCACTTGTTGATCGATCGCCGCCAGCAGTTGCGTGCGTAGTGCAGCGCGTTGATCGGCCGGCACCGCGCCGTCGAGCGTTTTCAGCGGCGAGGCGAACGGGCTCTGCTCGCCGGTCAGTGCCGCGATCTTGTCGATCTGCTCGGGCAGGCGCTCCAGCAGATATTTCGGCTGCACCAGACCCTCTTTGGCGCCCTGCCGCGACACCGCAATGACCTGATCGATCACCGTCGGGATCGCCTGCAGCCGGGTGATGTAATCCTGGTAATCCTTGGCGTTTTCGAACGGAAACGCATCGCCATAGCCGGCCAGCGCCAGCTGGATGCCGCCGATCGGCTCCAGCGGCATCGCATAGGTCTTCAGGTCGATGCCTTCGAGCTTGTCGCGCAACTGGCCGAGCATCATCTGCAGGCTGAGCTGACGTTGCTCATCCAGCGCCTTGGCATCCACCGCTTCAAATTGCGTGAGCAGCGCGGCGGTGGCGCTGCGGTCGGCCTGTACGGCCTCCAGCGAGTAGTCGCTCCAGCGGTCGTTATAGCGTTTGTCGCCGATGATGCTGGCAAACTCGGGGCTGTGCTGCAGCTGGTATTGCCACTGTGTGTCCAGCAGCGCATCGAAGGCCTTGGCTGCCTGTTCGCCAGGTACGGCTACCGCAGTGGCGGCCGGACGATCCGGCGTGGAAGGCGCCGGTTTGCAGGCGGTAAACAACGCGGCTGCAAGCAGGCCGATGGCGACAGGACGCAGGTGCTTCATGCAGTGACTCCAAGATGCAGGGACGGCGATAGGAGCGCACCCGGGCGCGACTGGCTTTCTCGGGAATGCCCGTCGCCTCGTCGCGCCCGGGTGCGCTCCTACGGTTGGTTTGCCTGTGCGGACTCAGGCAAACGGTTGATCGATGGCGATAGCGGGCGGCGTAAACCACTGCGCGCCGGCATCGGTGACGTAGAAATGGTCTTCCAGCCGCACGCCGAACTGCCCCGGCACCACAATCATCGGTTCGTTGCTGGCGCACATGCCCGGCTGCAGCGGCAGCGCGTTGCCGCGCACCAGATACGGCGCCTCGTGAATGGCCAGACCGCAGCCATGGCCGGTGCGATGCGGCAACCCCGGCAACCGGTAATCCGGGCCCAGCCCGGCCGCTTCCAACACGGTACGCGCGGCCTGGTCCACCGCCTCGCAGGCCGCGCCCGGGCGGATCGCCGCAAATGCCGCCGCCTGCGCGGCCTGCTCCAGGTCCCAGATGCGCCGTTGCGCATCGCTGGGCGTGCCGTAACTCCAGGTACGAGTGATATCGGAGTGGTAGCCCTGCACGGTGCAACCGGTATCGATCAGCACCAGCTCGCCTTCGCGTAAGTGCTGCACGCCGGGAATACCGTGCGGAAACGCCGTGGCATGCCCGAACTGCACGATGCAGAAGGTCGAGCCGTTGTCCGCGCCCAGCGCGCGATGCGCCTCGTCGATGAAGCGCACCAGCTGATCGGTACCGATGCCTTCGTGCGCGATGCCCGCGGCCAGCCGTTGCACCAGCAGCGTCATGTCGCAGGCCTGCTGCATCAGCGCCAGCTCGGCCGGCGACTTGCACATGCGGCAGCCGTCGATGATGACGCCCGCATCACGGATGGCCGTGCCCAAATGCGCGCGCAAGCCGGTGTGCACGGCGAAGGCGATGCCCGGATCCAACGCCAGTGCGTGCGCATGGCGGTCGTCCATCGCCTGCACCGCCAGCGCGTAAGGGTCTTCGTGTTCTTCCCACAGGTACTTCGCCACCGGAACCTGCAGCACCGCGTCCAACGAGCCCTCCTCGAACGCCGGGCAGAGCAGCACCGGGTCGCCGTCCAGGGTCAGCAACGCGGCGACCAGCCGCTCGCTGGCGCCCCACGGCACGCCGGTGAAATAGCGCAAGGACGTGCCGGCACCGATCAACAACGCGTCCACACCATGTGCGCGCATCAGCCCGCGTGCGCGTTCGATGCGCTTTGCGTACTCGTCGGCGGCGATCGGCGCGGCGCGCGGCGCCCAGGGCGCCAGTTGTGCGCGCGCCTGTTCCAACGAAAGACCGCCGATCTGCGTGCTCATGTGCCCGCTCCCAGATCGGCGGTGCTCCACTGCCCATCGACCAGCCGCGCGACACCGCCGGGATTGTGCTGGCGCAGTTCCGGCGGCAGCAAGGCATCCGGGACGGCGTCGTAACTGTGCAAGGCGGCAAAGCGGCGGATCGCGCCCGGCATGCCCACCGCGGTGAAGCCCGGATGTCCGGTACTCGGGAACGGGCCGCCATGGTTTTGCGCGGCGCTGACCGCCACGCCGGTCGGCATCTTGCTGTTGATCAACCGGCCCACCCGCGCACGCAGCACCGGTGCGATGGCCTGCCATGCCGCATCGTCGCTGCCATCGACAGCACGATACAACGTGCCGGTCAGGTTGCCTTCGAATGCGGCGGCCAGCTGCGCCATCTGCGCGCTGTCCTGCGCACGCACCAGCAGACTCACCGGGCCGAATGCCTCGGTCTGCAGCGCATGCGGCTTGGCGAGAAATGCCGATGCCTCCACGCTCAGCAAGGTCGGCGCATAGCGATAGCCGTCCTCACCGGTGTGGCCGCCCGCCAGCACTGCGGCGCCGGCAGCGCGCAAGCTCGCGACCCCACGTTGCACGCCATCCACTCCTGCAGCCGAGAACAGCACCATCGGCATGGCCGCATCGAAATGCGCCTTGGTGGCCGCAACGAATGCATCGCCCGCCGCGCCGTGCGGTACCACCACCACACCGGGATTGGTGCAGAACTGGCCGCTGCCCAAGGTGCATGAGGCAAAAAACTCTTGCGCCAGCGCGTCGCCGCGCTCGGCCAGCGCGCCCGGCAACAGAAACACCGGGTTGACGCTGGACAGCTCGGCATAGAACGGCACGCCGGCCGCATCCGCCGCCGCCTTCAACGCCAGCCCGCCCGCGCGGCTACCGGTAAACCCGATGGCGCCCAGGCGCGCATCGCCGGCCAGGCGCACGCCAACGGTATTGTCGAAGTGATACAGCAACTGCACCGCCGCCGCCGGCAGACCCGCGCCCACCAGTGCCTGATGCGCGAGTTGCGCCATGCGCTGGCTGGTGGCCGGATGCAGCGGGTGCGCCTTGGCGATCACCGGGTTGCGCGCAGCGATGGCAGAGGCGAAATCGCTGCCGGCAATCGCGCTGAACGCGAACGGGAAATTGTTGGGGCCAAACACCAGCACCGGCTTGCCCAGTGGGGCCAGATGCGAGCGCAGATCGGCGGCGGTGTCGATGATGGGGTTGGTCCAGCTGTAGCTGCGCACCGCGTTTGCGGCCTGACGCAACTGGCCGCTGGTGCGCGGCAGCTCATTGCCGCGCAAACGCGTGGGCGCCGGCAACGCGGTCTCTGCATGCGCGAGTGCGACCAGGGTGTCGGCGTCGGCATCCAGCGCAGCGGCGTATGCGTCCAGAAATGCGGCAACCCGCTCGGCCGGCGCGGCGGCCAGTTCGGCGGCAACCGCGTGCGCGGCGCTCAGCGCGGTTTCGATATCGTCGGCACCGCTGACCGGAAACAGCGGCCCGATCGCCTCGCCCGTGGCGGGGTTGGCGGCGCGGAAACTGCCCGTCGCCGCGTGACTGGTCTGCCATTGGCCGGCCAGCAGAATGGGTTGGATCGTCTCGTTCATTGCGGCACCTTCAATTGCATGGAATCGACCTGTGCGCCGCGTGCGGCAGCGGCCGACCAAGGGGCCGATGCCGATGCCGTATCAAACGCGACATCCGCATCGATCAGCACACGTCGCTGCGCACACGGCGACGTGATTGCGCAACACGCTGACAGATCGGCGTGTTGCGCAGCGTCATGGTGCCTGCGTCATCAGGACAGCTTAGGCGCGGTGGCAATCGCATGATCGATCACCTTCAGCGCCGCTTCGCGCTCGGCGCCGGCCACGACCAGCCGTGGCGCACGCACATGCTCGCTGCCCAGGCCGACCTTTGCCTGCACCAGTTTGATCAGCTGCACGAAGGTGGGCACGGTATCCAGGCGCAGCAGCGGCAGGAACCAGTTGTACAACTCCTTGGCAGCCGGATAACCGCCATCGCGCGCCAGCTCGAATAGCCGCACCGATTCCTTCGGATAGGCATTGACCAAACCGGCGATCCAGCCCTTGGCGCCCATGCTCAAGCCTTCGACGATGGCATCGTCCATACCCACCAGCAGCGCCAGGCGATCGCCCAGCAATTCCTGCAGCGCGGCGAAGCGGCGCACATCGCCGGAAGATTCCTTCACTGCCTGCAGGTTGGGGAATTCGGCGGCCAGTTCGGCGATCTGCGCCGGGCCGAAATCGGTCTTGTAGGCCACCGGATTGTTGTACAGGATCACCGGCAGATCGGTCGCACCGATCACCGCGCGCACATGCGCGCCCATCTCGCGCCAATCGGTGGAATAGACATACGGCGGCAACACCATCAAGCCGCCGCAACCGATCTCCTTGGCCGCCTTGGCCAGCGCTACCGCTTCGCCGGTGGCCAGGCTGGCGATGCCCGGCACCACCGGCACGCGGCCGTTCAAGGCAGCGACCAGGGTCCGCAGAACCGCCAGTTTGTCGTCCACGCTCAAGGTGGCCGCTTCGCCCAACGAGCCCAGCGGCACGATCGCGGTGCAGCCGGCATCCACCAGCTGGTTGGCGTGCTTGCCGAGGAAGTCGTGGTCGATCTCACCGGAGGCGGTGAACGGGGTGGTGATGGCCGGCAACACGCCGTGCCAGAACGTAGCGATGCTCATGGATGATTCCCTTGCGAGTCGGAAGTGAACGAGTCGGCCAGCGCCGCGAGGCGGACCGGGAACAACGGCGGCCGGCGGCCGGCGTCGGTGGAAAGATCGGGCGGGCAACGGCCCAGTTCGGCCAGTGCGCTGCCGCAGATGCGGCCCTGGCAGGCGCCCATGCCGCAGCGCGAGGCCAGCTTGGCGTCGCGTGCATCGTCGAAGTTGTCCAGCGCGCCCAGCGGCACGTCTTCGCAGCGGCAGACCAGCGTGTCTGGTTGCGCCAGCGTGCGGATGCGCGGATGTAGTGCGAATTGCTGTTGCAACAGCTGCGCAAACCCGCGTGCGGCCCGCCGACGCGGCTGCAGCTGCAGTGCGTGATCGGGTGCGCCGGCGGCCATATGCCCGGCCATCGCACCTTCGACCAACGCGCAATCGCGTCCGCCGATGCCGCAGGCTTCGCCAGCGGCGAAGATCTGCACGACGCTAGTGCGCAGCAAGGTATCGACCTGGATCTGTCGATGCGCGCCGCAGGGTTCGAGGTGGCAACCCAGCAGCTGCGCCAGCTCGGTATTGGGTACCAGGCCGTAGCCCACGGCGAGTTGGTCGCAAGCCACGCGGGTGCGGCCACGCGGGCCATCGAGCTCCACCTCGCTCAACTGCGTATCGCCATACGCAGCCACGACGACGCTGCCGGCGCGATAGGCGACGCGATGCAATTGCAGCCGCAGCGCCACCGCCTGCGCGGCCTTGCCTGGCCAGCGCCACAACTGCGCAGCAAAGGCGCGCAATGCTGCAGCGCTGGTCTGTTCGTGGATGCCGAGCACCTGCGCGCCATGACGCTGCAAGGTGGCCGCGCTTGCCAGCAGCAACGGCCCGCTACCGGCCACCAGCACGCGCTTGCCGCGCACCGGCCAGCCTTGTTTGGCCAGCGCCTGCGCCGCGCCTGCACCGGTAACGCCGGGCAAGGTCCAGCCCGGAAACGGCAACAGCAATTCGCGCGCGCCGGTGGCCAGTACCAGCGCGGCGTAATGCAGTTGCAGGGTGCCGTCCGCGCCATCGGCCAGCAGCCAGCCCGGCTGGGCCAGCACGATCTGCGTGCGCGTCAGCAGGCTGATCGCGGCATTGCCCTGCACCTGCCGCAGCAGCGCGCGCGCATCGGCCGGCGCACCGTACTGCACGTCGCTACGCCACACCTGCCCGCCCGCACGCGGCTGCATGTCCACCACGCCCACGCGTGCGCCATGGCCAGCGGCCGCCTGCGCGGCAGCCAGTCCGGCCGGGCCGGCACCGATCACCAGCACATCGAAATGCAGCACGCGCTCAGCCATCGGTGCGCACCTGCATGCCGTCACGCGCATCCACCAGGCATGCGCGTTGCTGCGCAATGCCGTCGATGCGCACGCGGCATTCGAAACACACGCCCATGCCGCATAACGGTGCCCGCGGCTGGCCACTGCTGGACTGGCGAAACTGCAGCGTGGCCTGCGCCACCGCTGCCGCCACGCTGGCGCCGGCCGGCACGTCCACCGGTTGCGCATCCACATACAGGCGAACCGTGGCGCTCATGCTGCGGCGCCCTGCACTGCGCGCGCCGGTGCGTACGGCGCCGGGTCGATGGCCGGCGTGCGCCCGAGCAGGCTGTCCACGATCACCCGTGCGCTCCCCAGCGCCGTGGTGACCCCCAGCCCTTCATGCCCCGCTGCCACCCACACATCGGCCCGGCCGGGCACCGCCCCAAGATACGGGCGCCCGTCCGGGGTGGCCGGACGCAGGCCGGTCCATACCCGGATCGCCTGCAGCTCGCGCAACACCGGCAGATACGCAAATGCCCGCTGCAACATCCGCTGCAGCACCGGCATCGACAGCGCGCGGTCGTGTTCGCCGAACTGCCGCGACGAGCCGATCAGAATCTGCCCGGTCGGCCGTGGCTGCACATTGAAGGCCACGCTGGTGTCGTCGGCGCCATGCGCCGAATCGGCATAGCCCAACTCCAGCAATTGATGCCGGATCAGGCCGGGATGCCGGTCGGTGATGACCAGATGGCCCTTGCGCGGGCGTAGCGCCAGCTCGGGCAGCAACTGCGGCAGGGCCACACCGCTGGCGACCAGCACCGGCCCGGACAGCAGCTGGCCATCGTCCAGACGCACGCCCTGCGTTTGCAGTTGGGTTACCCGACGGCCGGCAAACAGCTGCGCACCGGCCTTGCAGGCCAGGCTTACCAGATGCCGCGCCACCCGCGGCGGATACACCACCGCTTCGTTGGGCACCCGCATGCCACCGGCCAGCCCGGGCACCAGCTGCGGTTCCAGGGCATACAACTGTTGCGCATCGATGGCTTCTGCGTGCAGATCGGCCGCCGCCAGCCGCGCGATCTTGGCCGGCACCGCCACCAGTTCGCGCGCATCGCGCGCCACCCACAGCGTGCCGCAGCGACTGAATTCGGCCTCGCTCAATTGCGCGAAGCGCTCCCACAAGCGCAGCGAATACGCCGATAACGCCAGCTCGGCCGGGTCCTCGTCCATCGCCACCAGGTGCCCCATCGCCGCTGCGGTCGAACCGCCGCCGATCGGCCCCGGCTCGACGATCGCCACCCGCAGGCCCTCGGCTGCCGCAGCTTCCGCACAGGCGGCACCGACGATGCCGGCGCCGATCACGATCAGGTCGTAGCTGCGCCGTGTGGAGGCCGCAGATGGGCTGACATCCCCATTGGCATCGCCATGCAGCAACGCCGCAGCCGAACCGCTCGACGGCGCAGCCAACGCAGCATCCGGCGCGGGCGGCGACACCTGCATCAGGCCACGATGCCCCAGGCGAACGGATCGGCCGGGTCGATGATCAACTGCGACCGCGCGGTGATGAACGCCTGCCCGCTGATGCGCGGCGCAATGCCGCGCCCGCTCAGGCGATAACTGCCCTCGAACGCACTGCCCAAAATGCCTTGCTGCACCCAGCGCTCGCCTTCGCCCAGCTTGCCGTCTGCGGCCAGGCAGGCCAGCTTGGCGCTGGTGCCGGTACCGCAGGGCGAGCGGTCGTAGGCCAGCCCGGGGCACAGCACGAAGTTGCGCGCCACGCCGCTGCCATCGGGGGCGGCGCCATTGACTTCGATATGGTCGATATCACCACCGGCCTCACCAGTCATCCCGGCCGCTTCCAGCGCCACCCGGATCGCCTCGGTGTAGGCGGTGAGCTCGCGCTGGTGCGCCAGATCGAGCGCGCACGGCGCCTGCTCGGTGATGAAAAACCAATTGCCGCCCCAGGCCACATCGCCACGCACCCGGCCATGGCCCGGCACGTCCACTTCCACACCGGCAGCGGCGCGATAACTCTCGACGTTGTCCACCGACACCGTGCCGTCTTCGGCAAGTTCCACGCCCACGGTGCCGACCGGGGTTTCGATGCGGTGCTGGCCCGGCGCGATGCGCCCCAGCTCGGCCAGCGTGCGTACCACCCCGATGGTGCCGTGGCCGCACATACCCAGATAACCGACGTTATTGAAGAAGATCACCCCGGTGCAGGCGGCAGGGTCGCGCGCCGGCAACAGCAGCGCGCCCACCATGGTGTCCGAGCCGCGCGGCTCGCAGGCGATCGCACTGCGCCAGTGGTCGAAGTCCTGGCGGAAGCGCTCGCGGCACTGCGCCAGGTCGCCATCGCCCAGATCGGGGAAGCCGGCCAGGACCACACGGGTGGGTTCGCCGGCGGTATGGGAGTCGATGACGTCGATGGTGTGCATGGCTCATGCTCCCATTGCCGGCCTGCGGACGACTAGCGTTCAATGCGAAGTGAAAATGCGGAAATCTGCACAATCGCCAACCTGATTCACAGCCATGCGTTTACGCTAGGATCAAGCCTGGGTTGCACCACCGTGCAGCCGTCAAATCGTGACCGCTATCATGACCCTGATGGACCTCAACCTTCCCGCGCTGGAAATGCAGACGCTGTTCGATGCACTGCCGGACGTGGTGTTCTTCATCAAGGACAGCGAGGGCCGCTACACCCATTGCAACCTCACCCTGGTGCGCCGGCTCGGACGCAAGCTGCGCAGCGAGATTATCGGCCGTTCGCCGCTGGAAGTGTTTCCGTTGCCGCTGGGCGGCAGTTACATGATGCAGGACCGTCGCGTGCTGCTGGGCGAGCTGATCGACAACCAGCTCGAAGTGCATCTGTATCCCAACCGCTTGCCCGGCTGGTGCCTGACCTTCAAACGCCCGCTGTGCGAGGCGAACGAAGTGATTGGCGTGGTGGGGATTTCGCGCGATCTGGGCCAGCCCGATAGCCGGCATTCGGCCTACGAGCGCCTGAGCCAGGTAATGGAACACATGCAGGCCAACTTCGGCGACAACCTGCGCGTGCAGGCGCTGGCCGATCTGGCCGGGCTCTCGGTGGCGCAGCTGGAGCGGCACTTCCGTCGCGTGTTCCAGGTTACCCCGCAGCAGCTGCTGACCAAGCTACGCATCGAATCGGCCATGCGCCTGCTGTACGGCGACGACAGCATCGCCAGCATCGGCCAACGCTGCGGATTTGCCGACCAGAGCGCATTCGCCCGCCAGTTCAAGGCCACCGTCGGCATGACCCCGCGCGATTACCGCGCGCTCAAGGGCCAGTTGTAAGAGCGCCGGTTGCACGCTGCAATCGGGTGCTGACACACAGCTGGCACAAATGCAGAATTCGGCAGGATTGAGCGCCCCGCCGCAGCGCATTTTGGCTCCCTTGAAACAGGGCGGCGCTGAAAGGCGCGTCAAGGTGAGCCGGGACCCGGATGATAGAATTCCGGGTTTCCCCTACTGCGTTGCCAATGGCCAGCTTTTTCCGCCGCAACAAGCCCACCACGCCCGACAGCTCGCGGACCTCGCGCTATAGCCTGGAAGAACTGGCAGCCGCATTCCCCACCGCACCATCGGCCGCCACGCCTGCATCACCGGTCGAGGCCATGCCGCCTGCGCAGTCCGGCACAGTGCCTGCCGCCGCCGCGCCTGTCGCGCCTGCACCGGTCGCCGAAACCACCGCGCCAGCGACACCGGCTGAGGCGCTTGCACGCGATATCGCCGCCCGCACCGGCCAGGCGCAGAGCATTGCCGCTGTGCCGAGCGCGCCCGCCGCGCCCACGCTTCCTGCGCCGTCTGCTCTGCAGGCGTTGCCGGACCCGGCACCGGCTGCGGCGCCCGCTGCGCCGACCCCGGTGGTAGTGGCGCCTGTCGTTGTGCAGCCGCAGTCCGTACCAACGCCGCCTGTCGCTGCCCCGGCGCAATCTGCAACGCTGTCGCCGAGCACCGCACCCTCGGTCTCGGCACCGGTTGTTGCGGCTCCCGCGGCCGCCTCGCCGGCCGCGACGCCGCCCGTGGCCGTGCCGCCTGCCGTAACGCCGACCGCGTCCACGCCGCCTGCCGCAGCTCCTGCCGCAAGCGCTGCGCCGCCGGTGACCGCACCGGTCATCGTCGGCAGCCCGGCGGCGCCGACGCAAGACAACGACAGCATCGTCGGCCAACACGACGCGCTGCCTGCCGCACCGGCCGGCAAGCCGGGTTGGCGCGAGCGGCTGCGCAACAGCACCTTCGCACGCAGCTTCGGCGGCCTGTTTTCGCGCAACCCCAAGCTCGATGACGATCTGCTCGACGAGATCGAAACCGCGCTGATCACCGCCGATGTCGGCATCGGCGCTACCACCGCCTTGATCGAAGGCCTGCGCAAGCGCATGAAGTCGCGTGAATTCGCCGACGCCCAGGCCATGTTCAAGGCCCTGCGCGCCGATCTCATCGCGTTGCTGCAGCCGGTGTCCAAACCGCTGGTGATCGACCGCTCGGTCAAACCGTTCGTGGTGCTCACCGTCGGCGTCAACGGCGTTGGCAAGACCACCACCATCGGCAAGCTGGCCAAGCGCTTCAAGGACGAAGGCAACAGCCTGATGCTGGCCGCCGGGGACACCTTCCGCGCCGCCGCCGTGGCGCAGTTGCAGGCCTGGGGCGATCGCAATGGCGTGGCAGTGATTGCGCAGGGGCAAAACGCCGATGCCGCCTCGGTGGCGTTCGACGCCCTGCAGGCCGCCAAGGCACGCGGCACCGATGTCTTGATCGCAGACACCGCCGGACGCCTGCACACCCAGACCGGCCTGATGAACGAGCTGGGCAAGATACGCCGCGTCCTCGGCAAGATCGACGCCGCTGCGCCGCACGAAGTGCTGATGGTGATCGACGGCACCACCGGGCAGAACGCCATTTCGCAGCTGCGTCAGTTCCATGCGGCAGTCGGCGTCACCGGCCTGGTGGTGACCAAGCTCGATGGCACCGCCAAGGGCGGCGTGGTGTTCGCGCTGGCCCGCGAGTTCAATATTCCGATCCGTTTTGCCGGCATCGGCGAACGCCCGGAAGATCTGCGCGTGTTCGACCCGGTCGCCTTCGTCGATGCGCTGTTGCCGGAGGCGCTGGGCAGCTGAGGTGGAATATCCCTGCCCGCATCTGCAAGCACTGTGCGCACAGGCACTGCAGGCAGGTTGCACGGTGCAGCAGGTGTCGCACGGCTGGTCGCGCGCCAAACAGGTGCTGGAATTCGCCCAGCCCTTGCCTGCGACGTTACGCGCACAAGCCCGCGTCGATGCACCGGTGGTTGCTTACCATGCACCCGCAGAACCGCACTGGCCTGGCGATGAAGGCTTCTTCTGCGAACAATGCCTGGTCGGACTTGCGTTCCCGCTGCAGTGATCGGGCCCCACCACAGCGTACGGTTGTCCCGGTGTCCGTCCTGACACCATTGCCGTTCATCGCCTCCCTTTGCCAGCAGACCTCATGCCCGCAGACCTTGCCGCTTCATCCGCTGACGCTTTCGTCGCCCCGTTGCTGCACTGGTTCGACGGCCACGGGCGCCACGATCTGCCCTGGCAACATCCACGCGCGCCGTATCGCGTGTGGCTGTCGGAAATCATGTTGCAGCAGACCCAGGTTGCGGTGGTCATTCCGTATTTCCAGAAGTTCGTTGCGCGTTTTCCGACCCTTGCCGATCTGGCAACAGCCGACAACGACACGGTCATGGCGCACTGGGCCGGGCTGGGCTACTACGCACGGGCGCGCAATCTGCATGCCGCCGCCAAACAGTGCGTTGCCTTGCACGCTGGCGAGCTGCCGCGCGACTTCGATGCATTGCTCGCGCTGCCCGGCATCGGCCGCAGCACCGCCGGTGCGATCCTGAGCCAGGCATGGAACGACCGTTTTCCCATCATGGATGGCAACGTCAAACGCGTCATGACGCGCTTCCATGGCATTGCCGGCTACCCCGGCCTGCCGGCCATCGAAAAGCACCTGTGGGTGCTGGCGACAACGCATGTTGCGCAGGTCCCCGACGGCTGCCTGGCCGACTACACGCAGGCGCAGATGGATTTCGGCGCCACGCTGTGCACGCGTGCCAAACCGGCCTGCGTGTTGTGTCCGTTGCAGGATGCCTGCGTTGCCCGCCGCGAGGGTCTGGTGGAGGCGCTGCCCACGCCCAAACCGGGCAAGGTGCTGCCCGAGCGCGAAGCGACCGCCCTGCTGCTGGAAAACGCGCAGGGCGAGATCCTGCTGCAGCGCCGCCCGCCCACCGGCATCTGGGCCTCGCTATGGACGCTGCCGCAAGCCGAGACCGACAGCGGCATGCGCGCCTGGTTCGCCACGCATCTGGATGGCGACTACGAATGCGCCGACGAGATGGCGCCAATCGTGCACACGTTCAGCCATTACCGCCTGCATCTGCAGCCGTTGCGCTTGCGCAAGGTCGCACTGCGCGCGGCGGTGCGCGACAATGACGATCTGCGTTGGGTCGCCCGCACCGATCTCAGCTCGCTGGGCTTGCCGGCGCCGATCCGCAAGTTGCTCGACACGCTTTAGAGTGGCTAACAAAACGTAGCGAGCGCTCGTCAGGTGGGTGTGGGCGGCGCGGAGGAGCCGGAGTGTACGAGATGGTACATGCCGCACCGAGCACCGGCCGCGCCCGCCTGGCGGCTTCACAGCAGTTTTGTTAGCTACTCTTAAGCACGCCTCAAAGGAATTCGCATGTCCCGCACCGTGTTCTGCCAGTACCAGCAATGCGACACCGACGGCCTGGATTTTGTGCCGTATCCCGGCGAACTCGGCCAGCGCATCTTCGCGCAGATCGGCAAGACCGCGTGGCAGGCATGGCTGGCGCACCAGACCATGCTGATCAACGAAAACCGGCTCTCGCCGCGCGACCCAAAGCATCGCGCCTTTCTCGAAACCGAGCTGCAGAAGTTCCTGTTCGAGCGCAATGCCGACAAACCCGAAGGCTATGTGGCGCCGCTTGGCGAGGAGTAGCTGGTTCCGAGATTGGGAATTGGAGATTGGCAGTGATGTCGGGAGTCGATCGCCGCAATGCGGGATCACGCATCCTGCGGCGATGCTCCGGACATCTGCAGCGGTGATTCGCGATGACACGCACTGGCCCATCCAGCATTGAACTGCACGCGATCGATGCGTTCATCACCGACGCTGTCGACGCGCAGTGGCAAAAGGTCGCGATGATCATTGCCAGAGCGCTCACTGACGCGCAGTTGAAGTTGGCCGATGTCGAGGACGCGGCCGACCACGTTGCGCAGCGATTGCCCACCTTGTCCGTAGCGGTCGGCTTGAGGCTGCGGGCGATGTCACCGACTGGCGACATCGCGAGGTGCGCCTTGCGGCGCATTCGTCGCACGCACGCTGAGGCGTCCGCGTTAGGCATTGCGTCGTGCAGCGCGCTGCTTCAGGTATCCAAGAGTAGCTAGCAACACGCCTGCGCTCACCGCCAAGCGGGCGCACCCAGTGCGCAGTGCGGCATGTCCCATGCGTCCATCGCAGCTCCTGCGCGTCGTCCACACCGACCTGACGACTGCCCGCGACGTTGTGCGAGCCGCTCCAAGCCCCCGGGACCGAGGTGCCAAAGGTCGTTCGCCCGTTGCGCCGCGCGCGTGCCAACCGGCGGTCTGGTCGCGCCCTGCGTGCATTGCCGACCTCTGCTGGTCCGGTACCTCGGGGTTTCGGGACTCTGAAACGCAGCCTGCGACCCCGTCAGACCCTAACACTCTATTGCAAGACATTATATTTTTAAGTAGATTGAATGGCATGCCGACCCACGCCACGCCCGCACTACCACGCTTCCACGCCGATCCCGACAGCATGCAGCGCCTGCGTGCGTCGGCCGGGCGCGCCTGTGCCCTGCTCAAGACCATGGCCAACGAAGATCGCCTGCTGCTGCTCTGCCAGCTGGCCCAAGGCGAGCGCAATGTCGGCGAGCTGCAGGCAGCCACGGCCATCGTGCAACCCACGCTGTCGCAACAACTGGGCGTGCTGCGCGACGAAGGCCTGGTCAGTACCCGCCGCGCCGGCAAATACATCTACTACCAACTCGCCAGCGCCGACGTGCTGGCGGTGATGCAGGCCCTGTATGCCAGCGTCTGCGGCGCCGCGGAGCCAAACTGACATGGCCGTGGACTGGAGCAACTTCACCCCGCTCAGTGCGTTGGCCGGCGGCAGCTTGATCGGCCTTGCTGCCGCGTGGCTCCTGGTATTCGAAGGACGTATCGCCGGTGTCAGCGGCATCGTCGGCGGCCTGATGCAACGCCAGGGCCGCGATGAACGCAACTGGCGGGGTGCGTTTGTGCTCGGGTTGCTCAGTGCCGTGCCGCTGTGGGCCATCGTGCGGCCGCTGCCTTCCATGCAGCCGCAGGCGACATGGGGGCTGTTGCTCGGCGCAGGCTTGCTGGTGGGATTTGGCGCGCGCCTGGGCGGCGGCTGTACCAGCGGCCATGGGGTGTGCGGCATCGCGCGGGGCGCACGCCGCTCGCTGGTCGCCACCGCCGTGTTCATGGGCGTGGCGATCGCCACGCATGCCTTGCTCACTAAGTTACGGGGCGTTTCGTGAATCGGGTTTTCAGCAGCGCGATCGCCGGGCTGATCTTCGGTGCCGGTCTATTGCTCTCAGGGATGGCCAATCCGGCCAAGGTGCTGGGCTTTCTCGATGTCGCCGGCCGCTGGGACCCATCGCTTGCGTTGGTCATGCTCGGCGCCATCGGTGTGGCAGCGCCCGCTTTCTGGTGGGCGCGTCGGCGTGGCCGAACACTGCGCGGGGCATCGCTGCAGCTCCCCACCCAACGGCAGATCGACGGCCCACTGCTGTGGGGCAGCGCATTGTTTGGCATCGGCTGGGGGCTGGTCGGGCTCTGCCCGGCGCCCGCACTGCTGGGCGCGGCTGCGTTACAACCGTCCAGTCTGGTGTTCGTGTTGGCGATGCTGCTTGGCATGCGTCTACACCTGCTGTATCGACGGCGCGCTGAATCTGATCAGCATCGCTGATCGCACCGCTCGCCGCTGCGGCTGCATCGCCGGTTATCCGCAGTACAAACCACGCCCACGCTTGGGTGCATCCGCGCCCGCGACCCAAGGCACGGTTATTGACGCCGCCGGTGTTTCCACGGTGGCGCTACAAGATCATCGCAGTCTTCAAGCAGCAGCCAATCGCCACTCCCAACCGCGCATGGGCGACGCCACCGCAGAGCGGTAGCGTGTCACCGGGCACGACAACCTGCTTAGCCCACGCCGGTCGGCCCATCCAGCAACATGCGGATGCGCTTGAGCAATTCCTTTTGCGTGTACGGCTTGTTGACCACGTCGAATTCCGCGCCGCCGACATCGGTGCGCTGGATGCTGGCATCGGCATAGCCGGTGGTGAGCAGCACCTTGATCTTGGGCAGCATGCGGCGCGCTTCGCGTGCCAGCATCACTCCGTTCATGCCACCGGGCATGATCAAGTCGGTAAACAGCGCATCCACCTCCGGGTGCTGTTCCAGCAACTCGATCGCCTCGCGCCCGCTCGCTGCCGACAAGATGCGATAACCGGCGTTTTCCAGGAACATCTTGGCGACCACCGCCACGTCCTGCTTGTCTTCCACCACCAGGATGGTCTCGTTGCCGCCCTTGTCGATGGCACGGCTCTTGACGGCCTGCAGATCGTTCTCGAACTCGCTGGATGCGGGGAAATACAACCGCACCGTGGTGCCTTCGCCCACTTCGCTGTAGATGCGCACGGTGCCGCCGGACTGTTTGACGAAGCCGTACACCATCGACAACCCCAGCCCCGTGCCCTGCCCCTCGTCCTTGGTGGTGAAGAACGGCTCCATGACGCGGCTAGCCACCTCCGGCGGCATGCCCGAGCCGGTGTCGCTGACGGCAATGCTCACATAGCGGCCCGGTACCAGCTGGTGGTGCATGGCCAGATCGTGGCTGGTGATCTCCACATTCCGGGTCTGCACGGTGACCTCTTTGCGGTCGGACTGCGCCATCGCATCGCGCGCATTGATCAGCACGTTCAACAGCGCCACTTCGGCCTGGGTGGTGTCGATCTGGCAGTTCCACAGCCCGTCTTCCAGCGACTGCCGCAGGCTGATGCCGCCACCGAGCGCGCGCTCGGCCATGTTGTTCATGCCCGACACCAGACCGTTGAGATTGACCACCCGGCCACGCAATTTCTGCTTGCGCGAAAACGCCAGCAGTTGCTGGGTCAAGGTGGCCGCCTTGGCTGCGGCGGTTGCGGCATGTTCGGCGCTGAAGGCGATGCGCTCGGCGTTGCCGCCGGCCTTGGACGCAATCATCTGGATCACTTCCAGATGTCCGGACATCACCTGCAGCAGATTATTGAAATCGTGCGCGATACCGCCGGTCAACTGCCCCAGCGCTTCCATCTTCTGCGCCTGGCGCAAGGCATCCTCGGCATCGCGACGACGGCTCACGTCCAGCTGCGAGCCAAAGAAATACACCAGGTTGCCCTGGTCGTCGAAGACCGGCGAGACGAACAACGCATTCCAGAACGACGAGCCGTCCTTGCGGTAATTCAGCATCTCGGTGGCGAATTCGCGGCGTTGCTCGATGGACGCGCGCACGTCCTGCACGCTGGCCGGATCGGTCTCCGGGCCCTGCAGAAAACGGCAGTTGTTGCCGATGATCTCCTCGGCCGAATACCCGGTCATTTCCAGGAACGCACGGTTGGCGAATACGATCGGGTTGTCGGGCAGGTGCGGGTCGGTGACCGTCATCGGCATCCGCGTGGTTTCCACGGCGGCAAAAAAGATATCCGAGCGATGCTTCTCCACAGGCAGGCTGCGAGATTCGCCGATATGAGGCGCCCGTAGCTCTCCGTGACGGGTATCGTTCAAGTGATGTTCTCCGCGGGCCATTTCCGTGGGCACAGTCTATTTGGGCGAAGTGAGTTAATTCCTCACATCGATGAGCCATTCCGGTACGACTGCGTGCGTCGATGCAACCAAATACAGTGGCTCTGCGTAGCCGCGCATCGCGCGCAGCGGCAGCGGCTTGATGCAGCGCGCTGGTGCCGGCCGAGACGGCCACGCGCCCGCGCTGTTTTGCCGTAGCATGCCCGGGCAGTTTGCAGCTCTTGCGCCGT
This sequence comes from Xanthomonas sp. NCPPB 4467, assembly GCF_041475665.2. NCBI lineage: Bacteria > Pseudomonadati > Pseudomonadota > Gammaproteobacteria > Lysobacterales > Lysobacteraceae > Xanthomonas > Xanthomonas sp. NCPPB 4467. Next base: position 3,205,484 of record NZ_CM191260.1, read on the forward strand.
CGTCCCGCCGTGTCGGTTGCGTCGCGCGCACCTTTTCCCACGCCGGCGTACGCGCCTGGCGACCATGCGACGCCACCATGACGGGCTATCAGACCCAGATTCACGAATTGACCTTCGGGCAGCAGACCTACGTCATCCGCGCGTTGGCGGACAAGCAGCAATTCGCCGACCCCGACGATGCGGCGGCCGACGCCGGCATTTCTTCGGCGCAGTGGAGTCTGTTCGGCCAGGTGTGGCCGGCAGGCCAGTTGCTGGCCGAAGCGATGGCCACACGTCCGGTGGAAGGCAAGCGCATTCTCGAGCTCGGCTGCGGCCTGGGCCTGGCGAGTCTGGTGTTACGCAAACGCGGCGCAGACGTGGTGGCCAGCGATCACCACCCACTGGCAGAGGTATTTCTGGCGTACAACGCCGCGCTCAACGCACTGGACTCGGTGCCGTATCGCCGGCTCGACTGGGACGCGGGCGCACCGAACATGGGCCAGTTCGACATGATCATCGCCAGCGACGTGCTCTACGAAACCCGCCACGCCACCATGCTGGCCAAGTTGATCCCGGGGCTGGCCAAGCCCTCGTGCGAGATCGTGATCAGCGACCCTGGCCGCGGCAACGCCAACGCGCTTTCGCGCATGCTGGCCGATATCGGGTTTTCGCTGATCGCCGGCGAGCGCCAGGCCTCGGCGCAGGTGGCCAAGGCGCCGCGGCTGTTCGTCTATCGCCGCAATATGGACAACTGGTGGCCGGCAGACGCGTGAGGGCACCACGCCCTTACGGCGCAGGCGTGTAGTCGGACAACAGCACCGGCTTGCGCGGATCGGCGTTGATCTCCTTGTGCTCGCTCAGGCGCAGCGCATCGGCGTCGGGCGTGTCGTCGGTATTCAGTTCCCAGGCTTCGATCACGCGCTTGTGGAACAGGAATGCGCAGCGTGTGCGGTCGTAGCGGAAGGTGATGTAGTCGGTCCAGTGCTGGCCGCAGGCCACGCCATTTTGCACAGTGAAGTAGGCGCCCTTGGTCACCAGGCCTTGTTCGCCATCCAGAAACGGATCGCACTGCCCGCCCTCGTCGGCCTTGAAGATCACCCGCGTGTTGCGCGCGGCCTCGACAACGCTCCCGTCCGCATTCGTCACCAGAACCAACAAGGTGCGCGCTGGCGCTGCGTGGCCATTCGCATGCAGCGTCTCTTCTGCGGATGCACGCAACGCAACGACATAATCCTGCCGGCCATCGCCAGTCAAATCCGTACTGGCGACAGCAATGACCGACTGCCCGGCAGGTACCAATTTGGCAGCGCCCGCGGGCAACGTGGCGGCGCCAGCCGGCAGCGCGATTGTCATTACCACCGTCAACCACCAGCATCGCATTGTCATGGCCGTTCCCTCATCTGGTCTGCATCGAGCGCGCAAGCATAGCCGGCAATCCTTTGCGCGCGATGGCATGCGGTTCGAGCACACGCTCGACGATGCCGATCTCGATACCGCGCAGGACCGGACCGTCACGCCGACCTACCACGCCACCGACGGCCACAACTCCCGCACGACAGCGCTCAGCCGCATGCTTGCAAGACGTTGCTGCGTGGATGCCTCCGACATCGCGCGCCAGAGGTCACAGTGCCGGATAGTACCCCTCCAGCATGCAACAGCGTCTTATCATCGACGCGAGCGAAGCCGGGCGGCAGGCGCGCCAAGCGGGTTTCACCTCACCCGGCAACAGCCGTGCACCGTACGTCAGGAACTTCATGAAACGACTCATCGCCTGTCTCGCACTCTCGACATGCTTGCTTTGCGTCGCAGCGTCGGCCGAAGAACTCGATGCGTATCTGCGTGCCCACTACCCGTCGTTGAAGTACGTCGAGCGCTACCGCGCCACGCATCCAGAAGATGTGCAGGGCAGCGCTGACGCATGGGCGGCAAGCGCCAGACTTGCGCCGGAAACGACAGCCAGCGATGTTTCGCGACGGCTTGTCGGCCTCGCGGATCAGCACGTCGCGCTCACCGGGACGAAGGCCGGCAAGACAGAGACCTTGGGCGTTCTGTTCAGAACCTCAAGCGATGGTCAGATGATCGTATGGCGCATCCTGGATGCGCGCATCACCGGCCTTGCGCAAGGCGACAAGGTGCTGCAAATCGACGGAACACCCACGTCGACATGGCTGAAAAACGCAGCAGGGCTGACGTTCGGCGGCAACGCGCGCGCGCGACAAGCGGAAGCTGCGCTGTCGCTCGCACTCGGCACGCCGGCGGCGCATCAGGTGGCCGGTGCCGGCAAGACAGTTACCCTGCGCGTGCAGAGGTCCGCGCAGGCGCCGCGCCAGGTCGCACTGCCCTATCAGCCCATGACCCAGGAGCTGGCGCGCACGCTGGCATCCGCAGTCGACGCGCCTGATCTGCCCGAGGTTGTGCAGGTCGGAAGCACCCGGGTGGGAAGCATTCGTCTGGGCGCGTTTGCGCCGCAGTACAACGCCACGTTCACTGCGGCGGCGGAAGCCAGGGAGGCTGCAACTGCGGAGGCAAACGACCCGGACGCGCCCATGTTGGCGGGGTTTTGTGCAGTGACCCGGGAGTTGATCGGTCGCTACGATGCCATTGCAGCGCGCTCGGATGTCATGCTCATCGACTTGCGCGGCAACATGGGCGGATTCGCACGCGAAGTGCGCGGATTCGCCTGGGCACTCACCGGACGCAAGCCAGTGAAGACCTACGAGATGAGCGCGTCGGGAACGCCGGGAATCGTCCGCTTGGAAGCGCTGCAGGACGATGCCAGCTGCGGTAGCGTCGCGTCGCACAAGCCGCTCCTTGTGCTGGTGGATGCAGGCACCCGATCGGCCGGCGAATTGCTGGCCACCTACCTGTGGGCCAGCGGCGCCACGATCATGGGCGAGCGCACCATCGGTGCAGGCGGCGGCCGGGATTCGCAAAGCCAGGGTGTTGCGTTGGGCGATTCCGGATATCGCGCGCTTGTCAGCGAAAACTTCTACATCTTCGATCCGACCGAAGAGCTGCGCGCTGGCGAGATGGACGAAGCGACGCTCGTCGATCGCGTCGCGGCAGACGGTTTTCACCCAAGCCGAACGCATCCGTTCGCAACCCAGTCCATCGGCGTCGTGCCTGATGTGCCGCTTGCGATCGATGCGGCGGACCTGAGCGATGGCGGCCGTGGTCTGGTGCTGCGCGGACTGGTCGCCGCCGGGTTGACCAAGTGATTGCCCGCTTCTCAATTCCACGCTTTTCAGTACATAACCGCTAATAGCGGTCATCACGCCTTGAATCAATTGCAGGATGCAGCCAGTGGCGTGGCTGCAGTAGCGCAACCGCAGATGCTCCCCGGCGGCTACGCTGCCCAACAACTGGCAAGGCTGTGCTGCCGCCACAGCTTCCGCATCCTGCGTAAAGGGCAGGAGACCCACCTGCATTGCAGGGTGCTGCTCTAGCGGCTTGTGACGCCACGGGCGACGCAATCAGCCGGCAGGCAGGCATCAATACGTCTGTTGCCGGCGCGCTACTGACCATCCCGTTCTCAGACGCGATATTCCTTCGGGTCGAGAAAATCCGCCAGACACGACCCCACCCGCAATGCCTGCTCGCGCGCGTCGCCGCGATAGTCGCCCTCGCCCGCTCCTTCGATGGTGGCGATCGGTGCCGCACGGTCGCGGTGATAGACGAATGCGGTCGACAGCCAGCGCGTCTGGCCGGGCGCCTGACTTTCCATCGTCTCCACGCGGAACTCGCCGCAATAGCCGTGGATCAATGTGCGTCGAAGTGTCTTGTGCGTCATGCGCGCAGTATCGCCACGCAGAGTTGAAGATCACGTGGAAACGCAGTGCGGGCCGCACTGCGCATCCACAGCGCCTGTTCTATACGATGAGGAAAAGAGGCTAGAAATCCATGCCGGCATTTCGCATCGCAAAGCGTCAAAACAGCAAGCGACCGACGCAGCAAAACGTCAGGCAGTCGGCAGCTGCAGAGCAAATCAGATCGAAGGGAGGTGTTGCGGTGATCGGCAGCGCGAAGGTACAACCCACTTGCGCTGCGAGACTGAAGAAATGGTGGCCGAGGACGGAATCGAACCGCCGACACGGGGATTTTCAATCCCCTGCTCTACCAACTGAGCTACTCGGCCACTAACCCAACACTGTTGCCAGCGTTGCGAGGACGCGCATCATAGCGAGCAGGCGCAGTTTGAGCAAGCGTTGTGACGAACTTTGTTGCAGCGCTGCGTCGGAGCCTGCGTTTCTTGCGCAGGTTCACGCCGCGCGGCAGGGGCGATGGCCTAGCCTGCCCGCGTCAACCGGAGATCGTCATGCGCCTGCCCCGCCTGCTGCTGTCGCTTGTCCTGCTGCCACTGACGGCGGTTGCGCAGCAACCGGTGCGTGCAGTGACGCAACTGGACATCTCGCGCTATGCCGGGCAATGGCATGAAATCGCGCATCTGCCGGTCTCGTTCCAGAGAAAGTGCCGCAGCGACATCACCGCCAGCTACACCTTGCGCGACGACGGCCTGATCGGCGTGCGCAATGGCTGCCGTACCGCCGATGGCAGCCTGACCCAGGCCGAGGGCGTGGCGAAACCGGTGGATGGCCACGCCGGACAGTTGCAGGTGCGCTTTGCGCCCGAATGGTTGAGCTGGTTGCCGCTGGTGTGGGCCGACTATTGGGTGATCGCGCTCGACCCGGATTACCAATGGGCGGTGGTCGGCGAGCCGGATCGTAACTACCTGTGGATCCTGTCGCGCTCGCCACAGATGCCGCGCGCGCAGTTCGAGCAGCTCAAGGCGCAGGCCGCGCAGATGGGCTACGACCTGTCGCCACTGATCGTTGCAGCGCCATTGCTGTGAGCTGGCTTGCTGTGAGCTAGGGCGCCGGCTGACCGGCAGCGCAGCAACCGCGCCGGCGGCAAGGCGGCATCCGTACTGCGTAGTATTCTTGGCGCCGCCTCACATCCGCCAAGGACTCACTTCCATGCGTGCCTATCGCCTTCTGATCGTGTCGCTAGCCTGCGGCCTGCTGCTGAGCGCCTGCGGTGGCGCGGTCCGCCGCGTGTCCGAGCCGGCGGCCAGCATCCAGCAGCTCACCGTGCGTGCCGACGGATCCTGGTCGGTGGACCTGCGCCTGCAGAACTACAGCAGCATCCCGATGCAGTTCGAGCGTGTGGCGCTGGAAATTTCTGCCGGCGAACAGGTCGCCGGCAAGCTCGACCAGGCGGTGGGGATCTCGATCGGCCCGGAAACCGCCGATGTGGTGACCGTCACCCTGCAACCCACCTCCCTGGGCCGCATCACCGTGGCCGATGTGCTCGCCAGCGGCCGCTCGCTGCCGTACTCGCTCAAGGGCACGGTCTGGGCCACCCCGCAGGACAAGAAACAACGCGAGTTCGCGGTCGAATCGCGCAACACGCTCAGCCCGGCCCCCGGCCTCAACGGCGTGCTGCGCTGACGCGCACGCCTCCCGCACCGTCTTTCGTAAGGATTCCGCATGAGCAGCTACAGCGCCCCACTGACCGACTTCCGCTTCGCCCTGCACGACGTGCTCGGTGCCGAAGCCTTGTTCGCCCGGCTTGGCTATGGCGACGCCAGCGCCGACATCATCGACGCGGTGCTCGAAGAAGCCGGCCGCTTCACCACCCAGGTGCTGGCGCCGCTCAACAGCGTCGGCGATGAAATCGGCTGCGCGTTCGACAAGAGCAGCCACGCGGTCACCACCCCGCCCGGCTTCCGCGCGGCGTACGACCAGTTCGTGGCAGGCGGCTGGAACGGGCTGACTTCCGAGCCGGAGTTCGGTGGCCAGGGCATGCCGCACACCCTGGGCGTGCCGCTGAGCGAAATGATCAACTCGGCCAACCTGGCCTGGGGCAACTTCCCGCTGCTCTCGCACGGCGCCAGCGAAGCGCTGCGTCAGCACGGCGAGGCTTGGCAGCAGGAGGCGTTTCTCAAGCCGCTGACCGACGGCCGCTGGACAGGCACCATGTGCCTGACCGAGCCGCATTGCGGCACCGACCTGGGCCTGCTCAAGACCCGCGCCGAACCCAATGCCGATGGCAGCTACGCCATCACCGGCACCAAGATCTTCATCACCGCCGGCGAGCACGACCTCACCGATAACATCGTGCATCTGGTGCTGGCCAAACTGCCCGACGCCCCGGCCGGTGCCAAGGGCATCTCGCTGTTCGTCACCCCCAAATTCAAGGTAGACCGCGACGGCACGGTGGGCGAGCGTAATGCGCTGCATTGCGGCTCGATCGAGCACAAGATGGGCATCAAGGGCTCGGTGACCTGCGTGATGAACTTCGAAGGCGCGCAGGGCTATCTGGTCGGCCAGCCGCACAAGGGCCTGCAGGCGATGTTTACGATGATGAACACCGCGCGCCTGAGCGTGGGCCTGCAAGGCATCGGTCTGTCCGAGCGCGCCTATCAGAACGCCCTGCGCTACACCCGCGAGCGCCTGCAGTCGCGCGCGCTCAGCGGCGCCAAATTCCCCGATAAACCGGCCGACCCGATCATCGTGCACCCGGACGTGCGCCGCATGCTGCTGACCATCAAGTCGCTGACCGAAGGCAGCCGTCTGCTGGCGCTGCATGCGGCCAGCCTGGTCGATGTGTCGCACCGCGGCGGCAGCGAACAGGAACGCACCGATGCCGAGACCCTGGTGAGCTTCCTCACCCCGATCTCCAAGGCCTGCCAGACCGAATGGTCGATCGAAAATACTTACCATGCGCTGCAGTGCTTCGGCGGCCACGGCTATATCCGCGAATACGGCATGGAGCAGCTGGCCCGCGATGCCCGCATCACCACCATCTACGAAGGCACCACCGGCATCCAGGCGCTGGATCTGATCGGCCGCAAGACCGCCGCCAGCCAGGCCGCCGGGCTCAAGCTGTTCCTTGCCGATGTGGAAACCTTCGCCAATGCGCAGGAAGGCAACGCCGCACTGGCCGAGTTCATCACGCCTTTGCGCGACAAGTGCAGCGAATGGGCCATGCTGACCCGCGATGTACTGGACCGCGCCGCGCGCAATCCGGACGAACTGGGCGCCGCCAGCTACGACTATCTGTTCTATTCCGGCTACGTGGTGCTGGCGTACTGGTGGGCGCGCAGCGTTGCGGCGGCGGATGCATCCGCACACAGCGACGCTTTCAAGCGTGCAAAACGCGAAACCGCACGTTTCTACTTCGCCCGCATCCTGCCGCGCACATTGACCCATGCCGCCACCATCCGCAGCGGTGCCGCCCCGCTGATGACGCTGGAAGCGGAGCTGTTCGGCGAAGCCTGAGCAGCCACGCCGCATCGCGGGCTGCCGCCGTCGTAGGAGCGGACCTGGCCGCGATGAGGTGATACCGATCGGCAAGACGTCGCGCCCGGGTGCGCTCCTACGGGTAAACAGCGCGGGATTCCGTTGCTTTCGTAGGAGCGGACCTGGCCGCGATGAGGCGGTACCGATCGACAAGACGTCGCGCCCAGGTGCGCTCCTAGGGGTAACCAAAGCCTTCGACGCGTCCGAAGATTGATCCCGCAGCACGTCGGCATCGCGGCCTAGCGAGTAATCACTGAGCCATTCGTTGCAAGACACGCGCCAACGGCGTTCGCTGCGATACACAAACTGTCAACGATCGGGTATAAGCTGTTTTCCCGATGGAGACAGACACGCACGCTCGTGATGTGATCGTCCCCGGAGGCATCTCTGCCCCGGTCGCGGGCAGCGCTGTCGCTGCGATCCAGCAACTTCCCACTTTGCGCCTGCTTTCCCTCGATGCGCATGGCCGCGTGCTGGACTGGATCAACTGGCAGGATGCGGCCTGCCTGTATGCCCGCGGTGCGGTGTCCTGGACGCTGGGCGAGCCGTGCATGCAGATCCACGGCGGCATTTCGCGGCTGACCGGCGAGCGCAGCACGCTGGAGCTGCACCCGATCATCGCTGCACGCGGCCACGCCCGCTCGCGTGCGCTGGACCCGACCCCGACCTTGAGCAACACCGCGTTGTTCGCACGCGATTCGCAGCTGTGCATGTATTGCGGCCAGCACTTCAGCCGCCCGCATCTGACCCGCGATCACGTCATGCCGGTCTCCAAGGGCGGGCGCGACAGCTGGGAGAACGTGGTCACCGCCTGCTTCCAGTGCAACTCGCGCAAGGCCAACCGCACGCCACAGCAGGCGCACATGCCGCTGCTGGCGGTGCCGTATCGGCCGAGCTGGATCGAGCATCTGATCCTGTCCAACCGCAACATCCTGTCCGATCAGATGGCCTTCCTGCGCGCGCAGCTGCCGAAGCGTTCGAAGCTGTCGCTGTAAGCCTGGTTGACTGCGCTGGCACACGCAACGACGAACTGAACGACGCCAACAACGCTAGCGACGCCAGCCGCTGGAACTGATGCTGCGCCATCGTGCAAGCGATTGATGCACCCGTGACGAGGGTGGTCATCCATCAAAGCCTCGCCTGACTTGGCTTGCGTTGCATGCGACGCTGCGGTGCCCTCGTGGATGACGCCACAGAGCAGCGGTCACCGCTTCAGCCGAGAGCACGTTCCGCGCCTGCCCACCCATCGAGTGCGCGACCCACCAACAGCGGCACCAACACTGGCCGCGACGCGCCACTTGCGTATTGCTGAGTGCGGGCTGCGGTAAACGCAACGTACCGCCTCCAGGGTGCGGCAGATTGCCGCAGGCAGCAGCAACGCCCGCGCAGGCCAGCAGCGACGGTGCGCCCGACCATCACCACCCGCTGACAGCTGAACCGGTTTGCTTGCCGGGCCTTCGCATGGGGAGGACAATATAGCTTCAGAACATTGACACGATGATGATCGACTCCACCCGCTACCCGCGTCTGTCCCGCATCCAGACCCCCGACGATCTTCGCAGCTTCGACGAAGCCGAGCTTGCGGCGATCGCCGAGGAGCTGCGTGCCTATCTCATCGAATCGGTCGGCAAAAGCGGCGGGCATTTCGCGGCGGGCCTGGGCGTGATCGAACTCACCGTCGCCCTGCACTACCTGTATCAGACCCCGGTCGATCAGCTGGTGTGGGACGTCGGGCATCAGACCTACCCGCACAAGATCCTCACCGGCCGTCGCGACCAGATTCATACGGTCAAGCAGAAGGACGGCGTGGCGCCGTTTCCCAAGCGCGAAGAAAGCATCTACGACACCTTCGGCGTGGGCCATTCGTCCACCTCGATTTCGGCCGCGCTCGGCATGGCCATCGCCGCGCAGCGCAATGGCGACGACCGTAAGGTCGTTGCGGTGATCGGCGATGGCGCGATGACCGCCGGCATGGTCTACGAGGCGCTCAACCACGCTGGCGGCATGGACCCGGAACCCAACCTGCTGGTGATCCTCAACGACAACCGTATGTCGATCTCCGAAGCGGTGGGCGGGTTGACCAAGATGCTGGGCCGCGCCAGCGGCAGCCGCACGCTCAACGCCATCCGCGAAGGCGGCAAGAAGATCCTCGGCGACAAGAAGAACAACCCCACTGCGCGCTTCGTGCGGCGCTGGGAAGAACACTGGAAAGGCATGTTCGTGCCCTCCACGCTGTTCGAGGAAATGGGCTTCCATTACACCGGCCCCATCGATGGCCACGACCTGCCCGGCCTGGTCGGCGCGCTCAAGACGCTGAAGACCCTCAAGGGTCCGCAGCTGCTGCACGTGATCACCACCAAGGGCAAGGGCTACGAGCTGGCCGAAGGCGACCAGATCGGCTATCACGCGGTCGGCCCGTTCGATCCAAGCAAGGGACTGGTGGCCAAGACCGGCGCCAAGAAGCCGACCTACACCGATGTCTTCAGCGACTGGGTCTGCGACATGGCCGCCGCCGAGCCCAAGCTGCTGGTGATCACCCCGGCGATGCGCGAAGGCTCGGGCCTGGTGCGTTTCAGCAAGGAATACCCGCAGCGCTACTTCGATGTGGCCATTGCCGAGCAGCACGCGGTCACGCTGGCCGCCGGCATGGCGACCCAGGGCGCCAAGCCCGTGGTGGCGATCTATTCCACCTTCCTGCAACGCGGTTACGACCAGCTGGTGCACGACGTGGCGGTGCAGAAACTGGATGTCTTGTTCGCGATCGATCGCGGCGGCGTGGTCGGCCCCGATGGCGCCACCCATGCCGGAAATCTCGATCTGAGCTTCCTGCGCTGCGTGCCGCACATGGTGGTGATGGCACCGGCCGACGAAGCCGAGTGCCGCCAGATGCTGAGTACCGGTGTGCGTTACGAAGGCCCGGCGGCAGTGCGCTACCCGCGCGGCACCGGCCCCGGCGTAGCGCTCGACGCAGCGCTGACCACCCTGCCGATCGGCAAGGCGCAATTGCGCCACAGCGGCACGCGCATCGCGCTGCTAGGCTTTGGTGTCACCGTGGAAGCAGCAGAAGCGGTCGGCCGCGAACTGGGACTGAGCGTGGTCAACATGCGCTTCGTCAAACCGCTGGACAAGGCGCTGCTGCTGGAGCTGGCCAAGACCCACGATTGCTTCGTCACCATCGAAGACAACGTCGTCGCCGGTGGCGCCGGCTCGGGCGTGGCCGAACTGCTCAATGCCGAAGCGATCACCATGCCCATGCTGCACCTGGGCCTGCCGGACAGCTTCCAGCATCACGCCAGCCGCGAAGACCTGCTGGCCGAAGCCGGCATCGACCAGGCCGGCATCCGCGCCGCCGTGCTCAAGCGTTGGCCGCAACTGATGGCCGGTAGCACCGCACCGCGTAACGCTGCTGCAGGTTAAGCGCGGCGCCACCCACACGACCGGGTTCGCCGGTCGTGTGGGTACGCTTGGTAAGCGCGATTTTCAGATGATCGGTGCGCGCGACCTGCTCGCGCAGATGTTGGTCGAACGACGATTGCTCGCATCAGTGTGTTAGCCACGCCAAGGCGTGCGATGCGTTCTGCGTGTGCTGTGTCCAGCGTGCGATGGATGATCTCGATGCGACGCCTGCGCGGCGACGGATACATCGCACCGGTTCGCTATCCGCCTGCAGACCCTGCGCGACTCGGTCACCGGCATCCGCAGCGACAGCGACAGCGACAGCGACAGCGACAGCGACGAAGCTAACGCATTGAAAGAAGCATCGCTTTCATAAGCAGCTGCACCAATGCGCATTGCATCCTCACAATCAACGCAGGCGATGCATCACACCTGGGCTGCAATGCCGTCGATGCCGTCGTCGCTCGGTTCAGTTCCCGTCTGCGCGAAGGCCTCCACCAGCCGCACGATGCGCGCCTGCACAGCGACCTGCTGCAACTCCGCCTGCAGGCGCAGCACGCCCGAGGGCGGCCCCGCCGCCGTCAGCGCCTCGCTCAGCACCTGCGGCAATGCACTCAGCTCGCGCAGCCATGTTGCGGCGCCTGCGGCGTGCAGACGCGCCGCATGATCGAACTGGTCGTAGTCCAGCGGATACACGATCGACGGCAATCCCGCGGCCAGGCAGGCATACACAATGCCGGCACCACCGTGGTGCACGACCAGATCGTAGCGATGCAGATGCTGCGCATAATCCACATACGGCAGTCTCAGATAATTGCCCTGCCCTGGCTGGTAAGGCGCACTCGTATCGCCATCGCTGAAGTGAAAGATCACCTCGGGAAACTGCGGCGCCAGCGCGCGCAGCACGCCATCCATGCGCTGCTTGACCCATTGCAGATGCGTGCCCAGCGTGATCAGCACATGCCGATGACCAGGGACGAATTGGGGTGCTACCACCGTGGAAGGCGGCGTGCACAACTGCGGCCCCACGAAGCGCAGCGCCGCCGGCCAGCGCTGCGCGAATTCGAACGACGGCAGCCCCAACGCCAGAATGCACTGCGGCGAATACACCGCCTCGCTGCGATCGCTTCGGTAGAGCGCCGGCAAGCCGCAGGCGCGCATCTGGCGCCGATAGCAGGCATGCAGGCTGCGCTTGAATCCGCGGGTGAGCCGCCGCGCCAGCGCATGCCAGGCACGCTGACGCAGGTGGGTTGCAGGCAGCAACCCACCGAAATAGGCGGGGGGGCCGTCGGAGGTTTCGATCACGCAAGGCGACGGCATGCTGGTCCACCACGCAATCCCCATGGCCTGCGCTGTCAGCCCGGCGCTGGGCAGGGTGAAATCGACGATGACCAGATCCGGCCGTCGCTCGCTCCAGCGCTGCTGCAGTGCAGTGCCCACACGTGCCATCAGGCCGAGCGCATCGTGCAGCTGTCGGCGTAGACGCAACGGGTGATGGCCCACGGCGTGTGGTGGGTTGGCGATCTGCAGCAAGACGCGATCGGCCTGCGCGTCCAGCACGCTTGCCGCGTGCACCCCGCAGGCAGCGATACGCGCCTGCGCCGCCGGGGTGCTGATGACCTGGACGTCATGCCGGGCCGCGAGTTGACGCGCAATGGCCAGAATCGGATGCAGATGACCACTGTACGGCGGCGCGATCAGATCAATCCGCATCCGCGCTGCTCCGCAGGGTGTGCTCGACCTCGGCAACAAAGGCCTGGCAGCTGGCTAGCACCGCTGCATCGCGCAGATAGTCCATGTGACCGCAGGCCGGCGTCAGCTCAACCGTAGCATCGAACAACGCGCGTGAGATCCAGTCGCCCTGCCCTTGCACCACCCGCAAGTCACCGAATGTCGCAGGCGTGCGACAAACCGGGCCGTATGCAAACACGGCCAGCCGCGCGCGTAGCGCCTGCGGCAACTGCAGTGCTGTCAGCAACTGCAGCCCGCAACTGCCGGCCAGCAGTACCGTCATCGGCGCCTGCTGCAACAGTGCACCGACCCGCACGCGCTCGGCCTCTGCAACGCGACCGGCACGCGCCTGCAGATAGTGGCGCGCGTTGGACAGACTCGCACGCCATAGCGGCGTGCGCCGATGCGGGGCACTGTCCGGCCAGTACGGGTAATTGCACGCGATCAATCGTCGGCGCGCGCCTTGCAGCGCGTGCAGAAATTCGTGTTGTTCTGCACTCAAGGCGCAACGTGTCGGGTCGCTTTGCCCGGTCAGGAAGGCGATCTGCAGCAGCGCGGCGTCACTGCGCACGAAAGCACCCGTTCGATAACACGCGGTACCGGCGGGTGCGCCAGCGAATGGTGCGCACCAACGCGGCATGCAGCAGATGCAGCGGTTGCAGACACTCGGCGCACAGCGACAACAGCGGGCGATGCCGCAGTGCACCGGTCGCGCGCCATTGCACGGCGCACAACAGCAACGCACGCAGCACCACCGTGGCAACAACACCTGCCAGCACCCACCACGAAGGCCAGAGGCAGGCGCCGATCGATATTGCAACCAGCAAGAGCGGCGGCAAGCCCTGCAAGAGACCGATGGCACTGCGCGTGCGCACACGTTGTTGCCGAAGCAGGATCAAGGCGAACAACATCCAGCGATGCATCTGCCGCGCGTAGCTGTGCAGATCCGGCATTGCAGTGCGCATCGCCACTGGCGCCGTGGATTGCCACAGGCGCCCGCCGCGTTCGCGCACCAGCGTGGCAACCGCCAGATCGTCGGTCAGTTGCTCCAGCAACGTGGCAAAGCCGCCCCAGGCACGCAGTTGCGCCGTGCGCGCGGCGTAGCACATGCCGTTGATGGTCAGCGGCGCGGCGAACGGCAGCCAGCCGAGATAGGTGAGCGCGGCATTGTTGTTGACGAACTGCGACAGCAGGCGGCCGGCCAAGGTATCGCTGTCGCAGTAGTACGGCAATGCGGTCACCACGTCGGCATGGCTCAGATCCTGCAACAGCTGCACCAGGGCGGCTTCGCTCAGCTGCGCATCGTCGTCCAGGATCAGACAGATCGGCGCCTGCACCTGGGCAAGCACGTACTCGAGCTTCCACGCCTTGGGATTGATGTTGGCCGGCGCTGCGGGCACCAGCATCCGTGTGATACGCACCTGCGGATATTCCACGACCAATGCATCTGCGACCGAATTCCCCGCCACATCGTCCGCGTCCAGTAGCCACCAGAACTGCGCGTGCGGCAGCGCCTGCAGATTGGCCGCCAGCACGCTGTGCAAATGCGCATCGCCGCCAAGGATCGGCTGCAGGATTGCCACCTCGGCCTGGGTAGCGGCAAGCCCGCGTGCTGGCCGTGCGCGCGCGTCACGCATGACCCACAGCGCCGCGCCCGCCTTCACCACCAGCAGGCTCAGATACAGCGCGGCCAAGGCGAGCACGGCTACACCCATTGCGCCGCCTGCCAGCGCACGAAGGCCTCGATGCCGTCTTCCACGCCCACGCTGGGCGCCCCAAGATCGGCAAGCGTGCGTTGCGGATTGAAGGTCTTGGAGTAGGCGAACGCACCGACGCCAAACCGCGTGATCGGCGGCTCGCTGCGTAACCGCAGCACGCGATAAAGACCTTCCACCACGCTGGCCATGCGCAGCGCGGTACCGATGCGCACTTCGCGTTGCGGCAACGGCAGTTGCAGGCGCGTCAGCACATCCAGCACCGTTTGCTGCAGATCCACCGGCTGCGCGTTGGTGAGGTTGTAGGCGCGCTGCAGTTGCGGTGCAGTGGCCGCGCGGTAGAGGTAGTCGCAGAGCGTGTCGATATAGATCAGATCGCCGATCACCGGCTGGGTCTGGCCGACAAAGCGCGGCAACGCGCCCTTGCGCGCAGCGGCGATCACACGCGGGAACAACACCGTGTCGCCCGGCCCGAATACCGCGCGCGGGCGCAACACCGATGTCTGACCCGGATAGCGCTCCAGCAAGGTTTCGCCGAGGTATTTGGTGTGGGCGTAGGTGTTGACGAAGTGCGGGCCGATGGGGCTGTCTTCATCCAGATCGTATTGATGCGCCTCGCGGTAAAACACCGAGCTGGAGGACACGTACAGCAACCGTGGGCAGCCGTTGCGCATGCAGAAATCGATGACATTGGCGGTGGCATGCACGTTGTGCAGCTGGAACTGCGCGCGACTCCCCCACGGGGATGCCAGTGCCGCCGCGTGGATCACCACATCCGGCCGCCAGTCCAGCGAAAACGGTTGGCTCAGATCGATGCGGTGATAGTTGGGTAATTCGCTGGCACGACGCCCGATGCCGTGAATCTCCACACCGGCTTGCCCCTGGAAACGGCGCAGGAACGCGCCGCCGACAAAACCGGATGCGCCGGTCACGAGAATGCGCAGGCTCATCGCCACTCCGGTTGGTAACGGTCAAGACTGGGTTGGCAATGCGAGGGCAGGATCGCCAGCTCCGGATGCGCCTGCGACAACCCATGCAACTGCTGCACGGTGCGCCGGAACGCGCTCCAGTCGTGCATCAGCAAATGCGTGGGCCACGCCGGCCACTGCAACGTTGCCCAGGTGGCCGACGACCACACCGCATCTGCGCAGAGCAGCACCTCGCGGTCATGCTGGTCGCGTAGCCACAGGCCCATTTGTCCGGGTACGTGGC
Organism: Xanthomonas sp. NCPPB 4467; assembly: GCF_041475665.2. Lineage (NCBI taxonomy): Bacteria > Pseudomonadati > Pseudomonadota > Gammaproteobacteria > Lysobacterales > Lysobacteraceae > Xanthomonas > Xanthomonas sp. NCPPB 4467. The sequence continues at coordinate 3,220,818 of NZ_CM191260.1, forward strand.
CGGGCAACGGCACGGCAAGCACGCTGCCGTCTTCGAACAGATCGTATGCGGTGCCCAGGCCCTTCCAGGCGCTGCTCAGCTCGCGCTGCGGCGCCTGCTCGGCAAACTGCAGGCGTTGATCGAAATCTTCCGGCAGTAGCTGCGGCAGCAAGGCACGGCGCAATCCCCCCAGGCGCGAGCAACTGCGCAGTTGCTGGTAGTCCGCACGCAGACAGAGGAAGCGTGCGTTTGGCAGATCGCGTAAACCGCCCACGTGGTCGGCGTGGAAATGCGAAATCAGGCACCAGGCAATGTCGTCCAGCTGCAGGTCGCGACGTGCCAGCTGCGCGCGCAGGGTTTCGTGCGTGGGCAAGGTCACCGGGGTGGTCCAGCGGTACAGGCGCTCCGGCCAGGGATCGGTGGCCTGGAAAAAATGCGTGGCGTAGCCGGTGTCGTAGAGCATCGCTCCGCGTTGCGGATGCCGGATCAACACGCTCAACGCGGGAAATTCCACCGCATGCCAATGGCCGTCTGCACGCACCATGCGCTCGCAATGCCGGCAGTGGCCGACGCGCAACAGTTCGAGAGAAACGCGCACGCGCATCAGTAGCGCAACACCATGCCGCCGATCGCCAGACCGGCGCCGGTGCCGAGTAGCGCAAACACTTCGCCGCGCTGCAGTTGCCCATCGACGCAGGCGTGATGCAAGGCATGCGGGAGCGAAGCGGCTACCTGGTTGCCGGTGGCGTGCAGGATGCGCACGACCTGATCGCTGCGTAGCCCCAGCGCGCGCACCACGTGATCCAGGCCGCCACCGGAGGCCTGATGCGGTACCAGATAGCGCAGTTGCGCCGCGGTGATGCCGGCATCGTGCAGCAACTGTTCCCAGAACGCCGGCAGCTGCCGCGCGGCAAAGCGGTAGGCGCTGCGCCCATCCATCCAGAATGCGCGCGATGCGTCGACTGCACTGTCCTGCTCATGCGCTGCGCGGGTTCCGCCGCCGCGAATGCGGCAGACATCTGCGCCGCTGCCATAACTGGACAGGCGACTGGACAGCAAGGCCGAGCCATCATCGGCGCTGCTGCGCCCGACCACCACGGCCGCGGCGCCATCGCCGAACAGACCGGCGGTGGCCGGTACTGCCTCGTCCAGGCCGGCCGATGCGACTTCGCTGGAAACGATCAGCACGCGTCGGTAGCGGCCCAGCGCCAGCGCATTGGCGGCCATGTCCAGCGCAACCACAAAGCTCAGGCAGGTTGCATTGACGTCGAAGGCAGGGATGCCGGAATCGCCCAGCCCCAGTGCGCGCTGGATCAGCACCGCCTGGCACGGAATGGGCTGCTCCATCACGCTGCAGGCAGAGATCAGGCAATCGATCTGGCTGCTGTCGATGCCCGCGTTGGCCAGTGCCTGCTGTGCGGCGGCGGCCCCCATCGACGATGCGGTCTCGCCCTCGCCCACGTAATGGCGCGTGGCGACACCCAGGCGCGCAAAGGTGGTGCCGGCCGGCAACTGCCAGCGCGCGTCCAGCGCGTGCGAAGTGACTTCCCTGGCCGGGAGGTGGCGCCCGGTACCGAGGATGCGCAGCGGCAGTGCGTTCAACGCGGAGCTCTCAGTGAACAAGGCGCGCAGCATACCGTGGCTGGCTGGGCTGGCCTAACCCGAGGTGACAGCGATGAAGCAGCGGTGCGCACGAACGAACGATGACCGAAGCAGCGGTCGCGTAACTGCCGCCCGGCGGCGACTGACGAGCCGGTGCACTGCGACCAGCGCCACACGTCGCAATCCCTGCGCCCCCTCGCCCCGCCGGCAGCTCTACGACGAGCTCATGCGCGATGGCGGTCGCTCAAGGCGCTTCTACCTCGTACCCCAGCGCCTGCAATCGCGCCAGATAGCCGTCCGGCGCGGTCATGCGGCTGATCGGCAGCACCGCGAAGGTGCTGCGGTTGCGTTGCAGCGCGGTAGTGGCGATGCCGAGCCAATGTTCGCGCATGCGCCGCTCCAGATCGTCGATGCCGCGTTTTCTGGCGGCGCCGGAGCTGGCCATCGCGCTCATGCACGCCGCTTGCGGATCTTCGCGCGGCAATTGACGCAAGGCCTCGATATCGCCCACCGACCAGGCGTTGGCACGCTCGACCATGGTCGGCAGATCGCGCTCCACCGTCACCAGGATGCTGCGAAAGCAGGCGGTGTCGTCCATGCCGCCGGCACGGAACTCCTTGAGCGCCTGACGCGGGTCCTTGATCTTGTAGTCCAGCGCGGTTGGCGTGGGCTTGATGCCTGCGCGCTTGGCGGCACGTTCTACCACCGACCAGATCACCGGCGAACGGGCCAGGCCGGAGCGCTTGATCGCCGCCTGATACAACTCGCCGGCCGCCAGCATCGGGCGTTTGCGCTCCACGCCACGATCGCTGCCGATGTAGCGCGCCTTGGCCACACTCCACCGCGCATACAACTCGGCAGGCAACACATCGCGCAGTTCGCGGTCGTCTTCGTTCTTCATCGCCTTCATCGCCGATGGCAGCAAGGTCAGCTTGCCGAAGAAGCCCATGTCCGCATCGACCTGCACGGTTGGCGCCATCAGTACCTGCTGGGACTGGCCGATGATGGTTTCCACCTCGGCCGACTGCCATTGCAGGCGTTTCGGCAATGGCGACAAGGTGCCGAGGATCCACAACACGTGGTCGCCCTTGCTGACCTTCCACAAGCCAGGGCCGGGCTGCACGCCACGCACCACCATCGCCTCCAGGTCGACCACCGGCGGTGGCGCGGCCGCTGTTTGCGGCGCGGTCTCGCTGGCCGTCGCCAGCATCGATGCCAGCATCACGCCGGCGCCCCATAACGTTGGCCTGTATCGCATCACATGTCGCCCCTGTTTGAGGCGGACAGTACGCCAAGCCCGCTCGCGCCGCGTTAGGGAAGCGTTCGGCCGCACGCGGCGCCGCGATCGATCAGCGTGGGGTGAGTGTTGCCAGGTGGGTGGCCAATGGCGAGGTGGCGTCGAGCAGCGCAAATCCCTCCCACACGAATCCCGGCGACACGGTGCAAGCGACCAGGGTGAACTCGCCCAGCGAACGTGCCGCCTGCCACTGCCCTGCGGGAACCACCTGCATCGGTTCGCCACGGTCGGCGGCGTCCAGCATCAAGCGTTGCAGCTGCCCGCTGGCCTCGTCGTAAATCAGCAATTCCAGCGCATCGCCTTGTTGCCAGTGCCAGCTTTCCTCGGCATCGACACGATGCCAGGCACTGCATTCGCCGGCAGCGAGCAAAAAACGGATCGCGGTCAGCGCAGGGCGGGACCGGCCGTTGTCGCTGATCTGACGCTCGGAGGCATACACGCGGCGGAAGTGCCCGCCTTCCGGATGCGGCGACAGGTCGAGCGAGCGGATCAGGGCGGCGGCGGTCGGATGCATGCGTGCATGCTAAGCCCAGACGCCGCCGCCATGCATCAGGGCAGGTGCTTGCCCGCGCGCAGACAGGTACGGAAGAACACCAGCAGGTCCCAGCTGTAGCGCTTGAGCAGACGGCGCGGCTCGTTGAGCAAGCGATACATCCATTCCAGATGCAGCCGGCGCACCCAGTCCGGCGCGCGCTTGGCGGTGCCGGACAAAAAGTCGAGCAGCGCACCGACGCCGAACACCAGCGGCACGCGCAGCGCCTGGCTGTGATCGAGAATCCAGCGTTCCTGCAACGGGTTGCCGAACGCCACCAGCAGCACATCGGCGCCGGAGCGGTTGATGCGCTCGGCAAGGCCTTCGCCCGCGGCGGCAAATTCGCCGTAGCCGTCGCACATACCGACTACCTGCTGCCCCAACGTGCCGGTCAAGGTGGCGGCAGCGGTCTTGCCCACACCGGGCCGCCCGCCGAGCAGGAAGAACTTGAGCGGCTGCGCTGCCTGGCGGCACAGATACGGAATCAGATCGGTGCCATTGAGGTTGCCGGCGAAGCGGCGGCCATGAATCAGCCGCGCCGCCAGGTCCATCCCGATGCCATCGTTGACGATCCGCACGCTGGGTTCGCGCATGCGCATCCGTAGCGCCTGGCACTGCACCACAAAATTGGTGTTGGCGAAGAACACCCGGCGTGGCTGTTGCGCGGCCAATGCGTGGAACAGATCCAGCGCGAATGCTTCCTGGGTGGTGGACAACACCGGAAACCCACCTAGCGGAATCACCACACCTGGCGGTGTGTCGACGGCGGCGACGGTCGTTGTTTCGCTGTCCACACGCTGGCCCTGCATCATCGAATCACCAAAGGTCGTAGGGGAATGCAGCCAGCAAGCCGGCCTGCAGTGTTTCCAGATCGAACGCGCCGTTGCCGCCCAGCTTCAGACACTCTTCGATGTTGTTGCCCGCGTGCCACTGCGTGCGTCCGGTGCCGTAGTAGTAATCGTCGTATTTGAAGCGGTCTTCGCCGTTGCCCCAGTCCAGATACACCGCCGGAATGCCATAGGCTTCGGCAAGAATCAGGCCGTGCAGCGAGCTGCTCACCACCAGCTCGGCACCCAGCAGCTGGCTCATGAAGGTTGCCGGCTTGACGTTGGGAAACACCAGGTAATCTGTGTACGCGCTGTACTTTTCCACCGGTTCGTTAAAGTGCGGCACGATGGCGAACGGACGCTTTTCGACCGTGCCCAGTGCCTCGGCAGGGAAAAACATCGGCGTCAGCAGACCTGGGTCGCCATAGACTTCCGGCACTGCGATGCCACGGTCCAGCAGAAATTGACGGGTCTTGGGCCCACGCACCGCCCGCACATCGAGCGTGCTAAAGGTGTTGCGCTCGGCCGGAATCTTGCCATTGATGCCGCTGCCCCAGACGGTGTCGCCATCTTTGGCGAAGTGCAGCACCGAACCGATCGCGATCAGCTTCTTGCTGAGATCGCGTTTCTCGATCAGGGTCTTGTCCTGCAGCGAAAGCACACAGGACACGATCACCTTGGACAGATGATCCCCCATGTTGACGCCAGCGTTCTTCGGCTGCCACCAGAACAATGCGCGACGTTCTGCGTGTTCTATCCACTTCTGCAGCAAAGCGTTGGCCATAAAGAGGGGTCTCCTGTCTCAAACGGATGAGGTGCGCTGCATCAATGCGAGAGCGCGGCCTCCGAGGAAGCACGCGCGGCTGCGCCGATGTGCTGCGGATACAAACGGGTTTCCGGATACGCGGCCGGATCCAGCACACGGTCGGTGGTGTCGGACCAGTTCAAACATTGGCGGTAACGTACATGCGGCGCATCCAGCGCCTGCCCGATTGCAGCGACGATCGAATCGGCGTTGCCGGGCGTGTAACCAAAGCGCGACTGCTGATACGGCCCGACCACTGCATTCGGACACACCGCAGGCAGGCCGAAAAAGTCGTATTGCAACAGCTTCATCGAGCTATCGGCCAGATACACCGGCACCTGCTCCGACGCATACGGCGCGATGCCGAACCGCGCGTGCTTGATGTAGCCGATCGTCTCGACGTGCTTCATTTCACCATAGACGACGACGTTATCGCCATAGCCAGGGTGGCGGCCCATGCCCGACCCGATCACATGAAACGTGACCTGCGGAAACGCCTTGCTGGCAACGACGAAGAATTCCGGATCGAACAACATCGACCCTACCGCCACCGCATGGATTCCTTCGCCGTACGGCGATGGGTCGCCCAGCTGATCCAGGTTGTGATCCACGCCATGCCCGACGTGATAGACGTTATCGCGGCTTGCGATCTCTTCGGCCATGGCCGGCGACACCAGCGCGATGACGTCCAGGGTGGGCGCAACCCGGTCGAACTCGCGTTCGATATAAGAGGCGACGTTGATCGTGCTCAATCCATCGGAAGCGCGATACACCAGCTTGGCAGTGGGATTGGTGCGCTTGGCCAGTTCGATAAAAGCCACGGCAATGCCGCTTTCGAACACGATGACATCCGCTTCGCGCATCCAGTCCAGCAGTTGCTTCGGCGGATGTGCGGCATACCAGCGGAACATCGCATCTTCGACAGACTGCAGCCACGCCCGGCGCGTATTGAACGGATGCACCGTGGTGCGCCAGAGATAGCACTCCACGCCCTTGTGCGACACCACGGTATTGGCGGTGTCATCCAGCGGCAGCCGCATATCGCCCTTCATCCGCGACAGGCGGCTGTAACGCAGCGAAAAAAATCGCGTCGTCCCGCGCAGCGCAAGCTGATCGGTGATGAAGTGGATGTTGGCGCGGCGCGGCGTGCGGTAATCGTGTGCGGACAAGACCAGATAGCAAGGCCGGCGAATGCCGGAAGCAGCGGCGGCGGGTGTGTCGCTCATGGGCCGTGTCCTATGAATGAGTGGAAGAAAGCATGCCCGAATGCAGGCGAAGACGATGTCGATCTCATCGACGTGCCTTGGCCTGACTCAGCAACTTGCGGATGTTGACGATGGAGATCACGTCGCGACGGAACGACGGCCAGATACCCAGCATCAGCAGGCACACTGCAGCCATCGCCGCTGCGCCTGCGGCCAATTGCTGCCATAGCGGACCGCCGGCAGTAATCGAGGCGTAATACGCACAGACGCCGGCAACGCCGTACGCCACCATCGCGCGTACCGCATTGGTGAACAGCACACCCACCGGCGTATCGGAAATCTTGCCGACCCAGATCAGCGACATCGGCCAGGTCACCAGCAACCCGAACGAATAGCCGATGGCGACCCCCATCGCACCCCAGCGCGAACCGACGAAGATGCAGGCGATGAGCACGATGCGGCTGACCAGCGAGAACAACAACTGCTCGCGCATCAGCCCGCGCGCCAGGAACACCCAATACGTGGCGTAGGACGCAGTCTGGAAAATACCGCCCAGCGCGAGCACCTGGAACAACGGCACCGCCTCGCGCCATTGTTCGCCCAGCACCAGCACGATCAACGGCATCGCCACCGCACACGCGAACGAGAATAGCGCCACGATCAGATGCACCATCACCGTCTGCCCGCGCAGCAGAAACGCGCTGAAACGCTCGCGGTCGTCCTGCAACTGCGACAGCACCGGCAACGCCACGCTGGTCGCCGGTGCATTGATCTGGTTCAACGGCATCATCAACAGCTGGAACGCGCGGTTGTACAGACCCAACGCATCGGGCCCGGTGCGCCAGCCGATGATCACCTGCCCCACATTGCGGCTGGCGTAGCCCAGCAACTGCGCGGCCATCAGGTTCCAGCCGAAGCTCATGAAATCGCGCATCGGTGCCTCGCGCCGATAGCCTCCGGGCAGCCAACGTGCGCAGCTGCCCGCGATCACCAGGTTGACCACCGCCTGCACCACCTGCTGTACCACCAATGCCCAATAGCCCCAGCCCAGCAGCGCAGCGGCGACGGCCGCGCCCAACCCCAGCACTTGCGAGCCCACATCGCTCAGCGCCACCTGCCCGAAGCGCAGCCCACGGCTCAGATGCGCGCGGTACTGCGTGGTCATGCCGTTGATCAGGAACGTCACCGCAAGCGCCTGCGAGATCGTGACCAGTGCCGGCTCTTTGTAGAAATTGGCGATCACATGCGCCGAGGCGAACACCACCACCGACAGCACCAGACCGATACCGCTATTGATCCAGAACAGGTTGTCGCGCTGTTCGCGACTGACGTGTTTGGCCTGCACCGCGGCCGCCGACAAGCCAAAATCGCGCAGGATTTCAGCTGCACCGACAATCGCGGTGACCATCGCCATCAACCCGTAGTCGTAGGGCGTCAGCAACCGCGCCAGCAAAATGATGCCGCCGAACTGCACGACCATCTTGGCCGACTGGCCCAGCATGGTCACCGCTGCTCCGCCGGCAGCGCGCGCGCCGAGGCTGCGTTGCGGCGGCGGTGTGGGAGAGGACGTCGTGGGGGTTTCTGCGGTCACAGCGCGGCGTCTCCATCCTTGCCCAGCGCTTCGAGGTAGGTGCGGTAGTGCAGCTGCCCGATGCGTGGCCAATCGCGTTGCGACAGATCCGGCGTCGGCCCGCGCGGCGCAGCGCGCACCGTGTCGAGCATGCCGGTCAACAGCGCCGCGTCGAATTCGCCTTCGTACAGAAACACCCAGCCCGGCCCCACTTCTTCGGCAATCGCCGCATTGGATTCGCTCCACGGCGCCAGCACCGGGCGCGCCAACGACAATGCGAGCAGCAACGTGCCGGAGTTATGCATCTGCCGGTACGGCAACACTACCAGCTCGGCCTGGCTGACCTCGCGTGCCAGCACCGGCTCTTCGACATAGGCGAGCAATGCGCTGATGCGCGGATCCTGCGCACTGGCCTCTTCCACCAGCGTGCGCATCTGCGGCGTGGCCGGGTTACCGACGATGCGTAGATTCACGCGTGGGTCGCTGACCTCGCGCATCACCTCCAGCAGCGTTTCCACGCCCTTGTACGGACGAATCAGACCGAAGTGCAGCAGCCGGCCTGGCACCGTGGTGCCTTGCGGCATCGTCGCGAACCAGTCGCGGTAGTGGCCATGCAGGATGGTGTCGGTAAACGGCGGGCGCACCGGCGTGGTGGCGTTGATGCGGATCCAGCGGCGCGTCAGGCGATCGGTCCAGCGCAACAGGCTACGCTCGCGCCAACCGCGATCTTCGTGCGGGGCCAGGTTATGCAAGGTGCGCACCACCGGCGTGCCGGTGACCTGCAACTTCAGCAGCAACAATGCCGCGCAAACCTGCTTGGCCAACGTGCCCACCGCGCTGGGATGGCGCAGCAAGTATTCGGGCCAGTGCAGATGCAGCACGTCGTAGCGCGACAGCAAGGCATCGCGCATCGAGAAGAAACGTGGCTGCACCGCGTCAGGCAACGCGTCGTAAAGCTGGGTCAGATACGGGTTGGTGCTGGCGTTGGGTTTTTCGGTGGAGAACAACACCGTGACCTGCGGCTTGGCCGCCGCACGTGCCATCGATGCCGATGCAAGCGCGCTCATCGCAGCGTCTCCTGCGGGCGCGGGGTGCCCAGGGCACTGTGGTACTCGTCGATGTAGCGCCCCACCACATGCTTCCAGTCGTAGCGGCTCACGTAGGCCATCGACGCCGCACGACGCACTGCGAAGTCGCCATCGGCCGTCAGCGCGAGCGCCTGCACCTGGTCGGCCGCCGCTTCGATCCTGTCGCGGTTGACGATCACACCCTGCCCCGACTCGCTGGCCAGCCGCACGAACGGCGGGATATCGCTGAGGATGGGAATCAGGCCCGCGCTCATCGCCTCCACCGCGGCAATGCCAAAGCCTTCATGGCGCGACAGGCAGACGAAAAACTGCGCCTGCTGCATCAACGCGCGCAGCTGCTCCTGCGACGGCGACATGCTCAGCTGCACTTTGTCCTGCAACCCGCGCTCGGCAATCGCCTTGCGCAGGTCGGCTTCGTTCAAATCGTATTCGCGGCCGGCGATGATCAGCTGCCAGTGCGGATCGCGCGCAAGCATCGCCTTCAGCAGCTCCAGCGTCTCGATCAGCCCCTTGTTGACCGACCAGCGCCCGAAGTACAGCAGTGTCCGACCCGCAGTGGCCGCACCCTGCCCCGCATACTTCTCCACGTCCACGCCGTTTTCGATCACCCGCAAGCGTGCCGGCGACACCACCTTGGCAAATAGATCGCCATCGTTTTCGCTGGTTGCGATCACCCGCGAATACGCCAACGCCGAGGTGCGCGTGAGTGTCTGGAACCACAGCTGCTTCATGCGCGACGCATACGCAGTGTGGAAGAACCCGCCATGCGTGGACACCACCATCGGCTTGCCGTGCAGCGGTTTGGTCAAGGCCAGATAGTCGTAGAAAAAATCGATCCCGTGCAGATGCACCACATCGGCCGAACCAATCGCGCCCAGCACCGACGGCGCAAGCGGATAGCGCGACGAACCGCGATAGCCGATCCGCCGGATCGGCAGACCTTGATGGGTCTCCTGCGGCGCAAGCTGCGCACCCGGATCGGTAAACACCCGATCCAGCGTCACCACTTCCACCGTATCGGCGCTGTTGGCCTGATGCTGGCGGGCAACATTGAGAACGACTTCTTCCATGCCCCCGATCGAGGGGTGGAATTGGCGGACGACATGCACCACTTTCATTACGCCAATCTCCTGTGCCAGTGACGCGCACGCATGTGCCGCGACAGCTGATGATTCTTGAACTGCGTCATTGACTCTTCAACCCCAACATCCAAGGCGCGCTACGCACCAGCACTGCGCGCATCGGCACCGCGCAGGCGATCGCAAATGCGCTGAGTCCCATCGCCCACATTGGGGTGCCGATGAGGCCGCGATCGACGACCCCGGTGCGCGCAACCACGCTGGTGACCACCAGGAACACCAGCGTATGCGTGCACAGAATCAGCAAGGTGTTGGTGCCGATCCACTGCACCCACTGCCAGTGCCGGACGAAATACGCGATGCACAGCGTCATCGCAGTCCCCAACAGACTCACCACCAGGAACAGCGCAGCCGATTGCCCGAACAGCAGGTTGTTCACGTCCACCTGCCCGTTCGCTCCGGCCAGCAGCCACCATACCGCTGCGACGACAGGCAGCGCCAACGCCCACACCCATGCCGAAAGCGCACGCAGCGCATCGGCAAAGCGCGACAGCCAGCCACCCAACGCGATAAAGAACAAGGCAATCGGCAACACGTCCAGCGCAAGCGGCAAGCGCAGCTGCAACGAGGGAAACAATGCCGCCCATGCCAGGGCGATCGGCACGCTAAGCGCCGCTACCACCGTCGTGCTCAAACGTGCACGCAATGCGATGTAGGTCAGCGTTGTGACAAACAACGCCGGTAGAAACCACAACGCCGGCAGCACGTAGAGGCGCGTGCCGTTGGCCCAGACCACGCCGAGGAGCGGGTCCCACCACGCCCGCGCACCGGGCTGCTGGAACGCATGATTGAGCACGGCCGTCAGCAGCCATAGCCCGTACGCCACCAGGAAAAACGCCAGGTATGGCACCAGCAACGTCCGCGCCAGCTTTTTCACCGTCGACACATTCAACCCGCGACGTCCGAAGCGCTCGCCGACCCAGCCGGAAAGCACGAAAAACAACGGCACATGGAAACTGTAGGCGAACAGTTTGTAGGCTGGCGGCATGCCGCTCGCGTGCCCCAGCACCACCAGCACGATAGCCAGCGCCTTTGCCGCGTCGATCTGCCAATCGCGGGCCATTGCCGGCGCGCGACCAGCGGTTACCACGGTCTTGTCGTGCCCTGCTTGCTGCGGATAAGGCGCAGTCGTCATGTCGCGACACCGGTCATGCCGCCACCGTGCGCGCACCCAGGGTCCAGGGGGCAAAACGCATCAACAGCCAGCGCATCGGCACGCAGGCAGCCAGCGCGAAGACGGTCACGAAGACCGCCCAACCCAGACCCGGCCGCCCTGCACCGAATCCACCCGCCACCGCGGCAACGCCGGACAGCACGAAGAACACCAGCATATGCGTGCACAGGATCAGCAAGGTATTGCGGCCGATCCACTGTACCCAGCCCCAGCTCTGCACCAGCCGCGCCGCACAGATCACCATCAACGACCCCAGCACCGCACTGAGCAGGAACACGGCATGGTCTCGGCCGAAGCCGAGCATGTTGACGTCGATACGTCCGTTACGTTGCGCCAGCCACGCCACCGCAAGTGCCAATGCAACGCTCACCAACGCACTGACCGGCAACGAGGTCGGCAGACGCGGCGACACGTGAATCAACAGCGCGCCCAGCGCGTAGAAGCACAACGACACCGGTAGCACATCGAGCCCGAAAAAAAACCTCACTCCCTGCGTCGGGAACCAGTTCATCCAGACCCACGCCAGCACCAATCCCGCCGCCGCAATCGCCAACGGCGGCAGCAAGCGGCGCAGCAATACGTAGCTCACCACAGTGACCAGCATCACCGGCAAAAACCACAGCGGCGGCTGCACATACAGGTCCGGACCGACCCCGGTAAACAGCGACACGATCGGCTCCCACCACGGGTGACTTCCCCAGCGCGCAGCCTTCTCGCCGATATTGCGGGTCAGCAGCCAGTATGCGTAGCCCAGCAGATAGAACGTGACATACGGCAGCAGCAGACTGCGCGCCTGCTTGGTGATCGTCTGCGCCATGCTGGTGGTACGCGACGCGTAGCCGGCGGCCAACCAGCCAGACACCAAAAAGAACAGCGGGACGTGAAAGCTGTATGCAAACAAGGTCATGGCATGCGGCACGCCCTTGGCATGGCAGAACACCACCAGCAAGATCGCGATTGCCTTGGCCGCATCGATCCGCGGATCGCGCGCTTTCCCGCCGGCTGCGATCCGCACGCCCGCGTCAGGGACGACCGACGACGGCTCTGCTGCCGCCGCGCTCATCGCCCCGCTCCCGCAGGCAATGGCAACTGCGCGCCATCCACCGTTGGATCGTCCTTGATCGAAGCAATGGAAACGGCCGACGCAGACCAGGTCGGGCGCATATGCCACAGGCAGCCGCACACGAACCACCACAACGCCGAGGTCTTGATCGAAAAGTAGCCGTTGGACACCAACAGGCTCAGCGCAAACGCGAAGATGGCCAGGTTCTTGAACAACTGGCCTTCCTTGCTCGGCATCAGCAACAGGAACGAATACGACAACAGGAATGCCAGCACCCCGACGATCGACTGCGACGCGATGAAGTACGAAATGCCGCTATCGAAATAACGGTAGGCCTGCGCAAAATCCAGCCCCAGCCATGACTCGAAAGACAGGTTGTTCATCGAGTAAACGGTGAAGAATATTCGGCCCATGGTGGTGTCCTGGTAGGCCGTGATTCCGGTCATCCACACCAGTAGCCACGCACTCATGATTACCAGCAAGAAGACCAAAAACGCCAAGCGCTGATCCATGCGTTTCAAAAGTGGCGTCAGCAACACCATCAGCACGCAGGTGCCCGCCGCCAAGCGTCCATCCGAGGCGACGATCATGAAACCGATCAAGCCCACCGACAGGACCAGCGCCGCCGGCCGCATCCAGCGCCAGAACACCAGCACGATGGCGGTAAAGAAGCAGATGTAGTTACCCATCGTCACCGGCTCGATGAACATCGAGGAGGCACGCGGGAGATTGGACCCTGGCAGGAAGTTACGTTCGCCCGGCCGCGTGGCGCTGACGAACAGATTGCTGTCTTCGTTCCAGAACCCTTCGGCGCTCATGCCGCGCGCGTTGACGAAGAAGCTCTTTGGATTGACCAGGTCGCCATAGGCGCTTGGCATTGCCAGCTCGAAGGCGGCAACCAGCGAGACGATGATGGTCATGCGGATGAACAACTTGGGCACCGACCCGGTATAGGCAGAGCCCAGCACCACAAAGGCGAACACCACCAGGGCATCGCGGAAGAATTTAGGATCGATCTGCCAGTTCACCAGGAACCGCACGAACATCAGCAAGACGATCAATCCAAGCCCACTGACGATCAATGCAATGCGCTGACGGCTCAGCGAGCCCAGGCCCAGCACGAAGCAGGCCGCGTAGACGATGAATTCGACGGCGTAGGTGATCACCGGGCGCACGGCGAACACGTTCGCATTGATCAGTGCCAGCACCAGGTTGTAGCCCACGCCGACCAGCAACGTCAGTTCGATCAGCAGGTTATGCCAGCGAACGCGGGTTTCCTCGCTCATTCGGATCAGCATAGACATGCCTGCCTGAGAGGGGCGGCTGCACTGCAGCCGCCCGCGACGCCTGACGCGCCAGGTCGCACGCTCCCCGCCATCATCAGTACGCGGTCTTCTGTCCGAACACGCGTACTGCCGTCAGCACGATGATGCGGATATCCAGCCACAGCGACCAACGACGGATGTAGTCCAGGTCGTACTGGATACGCTTCTTCATTGTCCGCAGCTCCGGGGTTTCGCCACGGAAACCATTGACCTGCGCCCAACCGGTGATGCCCGGCTTGACGTAGTGGCGCTGCATGTAATGGTTGATCAGCTTTTCGTAGTGCGTGTTGTGCTGCGCGGCGTGCGGGCGCGGGCCCACGATCGACATGCTGCCCGCCAGCACATTGAAGATCTGCGGCAACTCATCCAGGCTGCTGCGACGCAGGAACGCACCGAACCGGGTGATGCGGGTATCGTTCTTGGTGGCCTGCTGGATGGTGCTGCCATGGTCGTCATGCACGCGCATCGAGCGGAACTTGAACATGTAGAACTCGCGACCGCCCAGGCCGTGACGACGCTGGCGGAAGAACACCGGGCCCGGCGAGCTCATCTTGACACCCACGGCAATCGCAGCCATCAGCGGCCACAGACCCATCAGCGCGATCACAGCCAGGATCTTGTCCTGCAGCGCCTTGGCAACCACGAAGTAATTGTCGCGATCCACACCGCCCTGACGCAGGTTGATCACCGGCGTATTGCCGATCTGCTCACCGGACTGGTTCAACAGACCGAAGTCGAACAGGTCGGGCACCAGCTTCACGTTGATCGGGTAACGGTCCAGACGCTGCAGCAGTTGCTTGATATGGTCGCGCTCGCCCAGCGGCAGCGAAATCCACACCTGCTCGACCTGATTTTCCTTCAGGTAATCGATCAACGCATCCGGCTCGCCCAGGCACGGCAGCGACTGGCGCTGTTCGGTCACGGCGATGTCGTACGGCGTGCGGAAATAGCCGACCAGATTCATGCCGACCCACGGATTGCGGCTCAGGTAGTGATTGATCTTCATCACCGGGTGACGCAGGCCGACCACCACCACGCGCTGGACGTCCACGCCCTGCGCACGCAGGTGGTTCAGGAAGCCGCGCAGCAAGGTGCGTGCCGCCACCAGCGAAGCCAGGCCGCCGACGAACCACAGGCCGATCCAGCCGCGCGAGACCTGCTCTCCGACCTGCACGATCAGCGCATGCACCGCAAACAACGCAAACACGCCGCCGAAGGCACCACCCAGCACCATCAACTCGCTCAACAGCCCGCGACCGCGCCAGCTGCGATACAGCGGGAACAGCGCAAAACAGATCACCGAATACAACAGCGTGGTGGCGATTGCGACACGATACGGCGCCGCAGGCACCCAGGAACCGAACACGATGCGGTATGCGATCAGGCCCGAGACGACCACCATGGTCAGGTCGAACACGCGCAGTACCAAGTCGGCTGCCGCCGAGTACTTGGATAACAATCGCGGCGAGGATGTCGTGTACGTCGCGCTACTCAAGTCTGCCAAAAGCATGGGGATGTCCTCCAAACTCGATACGGCGCATGCGGGGGAACATACGAATCGCACGCGAGCTTTTAATCATCTCCGTCGAGCGATCACCGCGGTAATACCTACCGACCCCAGATCGCTCGACAGCCCTTTGTTTCAACAGAGACAAACTTTCAAAACGAGGGAGCCCGAAACATACGGGATCCCACTTTTTCTACGCTGAATCGGTTGTCACTTTAATTAACCACTGTTTTGCAACATCACGATGTCAGTGCAATCGTGTTTCCGGCCCAGTGCCCCGCAGGAAGTAACGCACAAGCGCCACAGCCAACCCAAGGAATACGCCAAAGATGAAGCCTAAAGCGAGGTTCAATTTCAGTTTCGGCGAAGTCTTCGACGTAGGCACATCTGCAGTGTCGACGATGGTCACGTTGTTGGCGCCGACATTGCTCGCCACACCGATTTCCTTGTAGCGCTGCAAGAGCGCATCGTAGAGCTGACGGTTGGTGTCGACGTCGCGCTTGAGCATGTTGTAGCGGATGCTGCGGCTCTGCAGGTCCAGTTCGTTGGTGCGCAGACCGGCGATGCGTTCGTTGAGCAATTGCTCCTGATGCACCGACGCGTCGTAGGTCGCCTTGAGCGATTGACGGACGTTGACGACCTCACCATTGATCTGCCGGCGCGACTCTTCGATCTGCGCCTTCAGGCGCTGCATTTCCGGGTAATCCGGCTTGAAGGTCGACAGCTTCTGCTGATATTCGCTGGTCAGACGCACCTGCTCGCCGCGCAAGGTCTGAATCAGCGGGCTGCTCAACACCTGCGGCAACGACATGGGATCGCCGGTAGCGGCCTGACGCCAGGCGGCCTCGGCCTTGATGCGCGCATCCTGCGCCGACGCCAGCAACGCGTTGAGGTCGGTCAGGTTCTGCGCCGGCAACGACGGCTTGTCGTCGCCCACCGAGACGATCTGCTCGTCGGTCGAGTACGCAACCAGCGTCTTTTCCGAGTCCTCCACCTTGTCGCGCAACTGCTCCAGACGCTCGGCCAGGAACTTGGTCGCGAACGAAGACGCCTTCATGCGGCGCTCTTGCGTGCTCACGATGAACACCTTCGGATAGGTGTTGGCGATCTTGGCCGCAAGCACCGGGTCCGGCGAATCGTAATTGACGTAGACCAGGCGGGAATTGAGGATCGGCTCGACCACCAGACCTGCCAGCAAGGTGTCGGTCAGGCTGCGCTCGATGATGGCCTGACGCGAATCCACCGACTTGCCTGCTTCGGGATTCTTGGCAGAAGCTTTTTCCAGCGCTTCTTCGACCTGCTGCTTGAACGCCGGCTCCTGATCGAGCTTGGCCTCGCGAATCACCGCGCGTGCCAGCGAACGGCTCTGCAGCAGCTGGTACTGGGTCTGGTAGAAGTCGCGATCCTGCGGCGACTCGACCGGCATCAGGTTGTCGACATTCACCACGTTGAGCGAATCGCGCTCGATCTGCAGCGTACTGGTGGCGCGATACTTTTCCGGCATCAGGAAGGTGATCACCAGCGCCAACAGCACGGCGGCGATCGTGATCATGATGATCAGCCAGCGCTGCGACACCAGGGCACGCCAGTAGTCGAGCAAGCTGACGTCGGCCAGTTCGAGGTGCCCATGACGCTGCGACGGCGAGGAACGATTGTCGGAATTCATACTCATCGGTAAGCGCGCCACACCATCACTAAGGGGGTCAGTTCCAGCATGGTGCGCAACCAGACGCGCGCATCCGAGCGATACACCACGACGATGTCGCCGCCGTAGATCTCAGGATCAGGATTGGCACCCTTCTCGATCTCGGTCAGGTCGAAGCGCGCGATCATTTTCTGCCCGTTGACCATGCGGAACACGATGACATTCCCGCGGCTTGCCACCGTGCTGACGCCCTTGGCCTGCGCAACGGCCTGTTGCAGCGTCAGATTGGCGCCGATCACCGGGTAGATGCCGGGCTCGGTCACAGCGCCGGTCACGGTCACGCGACGGCCATTGGATTCCTGCACGAACACCGACACCTGCGGATCCTGCAGGTAGCCGCCGCGGTAGCGATCGGCGACCATCTTTTCCAGCTCGCCGACACCCATGCCGGCGGCGTTGACGTCGCCGATCAGCGGTAGCGAAATGTGGCCGTTCTGATCGATGCGGACCTGCCGTTCCAGATCGTCGACCTGAAACACCTTGACCAGCAACAGGTCGCCTGGGGAGAGTCGATACTCGGGCTGCACCGCGGACATTGCCAGCGGATCGGGAAGCGGCAATGACGACGCCATCTCCTTCCCGGTGCTGCAAGCACCCAGGGCCATCGAGCAGATCAACGCC
Organism: Xanthomonas sp. NCPPB 4467; assembly: GCF_041475665.2. Taxonomy (NCBI): domain Bacteria; kingdom Pseudomonadati; phylum Pseudomonadota; class Gammaproteobacteria; order Lysobacterales; family Lysobacteraceae; genus Xanthomonas; species Xanthomonas sp. NCPPB 4467. The sequence goes on from NZ_CM191260.1 coordinate 3,238,257, forward strand.
AGGCTGAGGCCTTGGCAAAATCGTCCGATCAGTTTCTTCATGCGTGTGGCTGGCTGCCTCGGTTGGGTGGGACAGGAGCTCGCGCAGCATTCAACCGGCCAACACGCCAGCACGAACGTACGACAGAGAAATTCATCCCAGGAACATCGGGATCACGACAGGTATGACGTGTTGCACTGCACTATGGCACAGAACGATCGCATCGCAAGACGCGGCACGCCATTTTTTTGACGGCGTTGGCCTATTGATTCAAGTTCGTCGTTGCCGCGTTAAAAAAACGTGATCCACGTTCTAATCTGAAACTAATGATTTAGAGCGTTTCCCGACACTTAGCACCGTTCCGTGACCCAAGTCCAGAGCGAGCAGGAGCGCAAAAACCGGGCGCTAGCATTCGGTTCATGCTGCACTGCGATATGCCGATCTACGTATCGAGCGAACGCTGCCAGGACACAAAAATGCAATGTTGCGTCGCAACAAAAAAGCCCATGTCGGACTGACATGGGCTTGATGTTTGGTCGGGGTAGCCGGATTTGAACCGACGACCACTAGTCCCCCAGACTAGTGCGCTACCAGGCTGCGCTATACCCCGAAGATGCTGCATCCCGTCGCGAGGACGGCCTGCGATTATAGCGGCTTTGCGAACCGTTTTCCTAGCGGCGAAGCAGCTGCAGGACTTCTTCCAGCTCCATACGCACCTGCTTGATGATCTGGTTGCTCAGCGCCGACTCGCTTTTGGCGCCATCGCCCTCCAGCCGCAGACGCGCCCCACCGATGGTGTAGCCCTGCTCGTACAGCAGGCCGCGGATCTGCCGGACCATCAGCACATCGTGGCGCTGGTAGTAACGGCGGTTGCCGCGTCGCTTGACCGGCTCCAGGCTCGGAAATTCCGTTTCCCAATACCGCAACACATGCGGCTTGACGTCGCACAGCTCGCTGACCTCACCGATGGTGAAATAGCGCTTGGCCGGAATCGGCGGTAGCTCGCGATTACTGCCCGGATCCAGCATAAGCCTCCACCCGTTCCTTGAGCTTTTGGCCAGGGCGGAAGGTCACCACCGTCCGGGCCGAGATCGGAATTTCCTCACCGGTCTTGGGATTGCGACCGGGCCGTTGGTTCTTGCGCCGCAAATCGAAGTTGCCGAAACCCGACAACTTCACCTGACGACCCTGCTCCAGCGCATCGCGCAGCACATCGAAAAACGCGTCGACAAATTCCTTTGCCTCGCGCTTGTTCAGACCGACCTCGTCGAACAGACGTTCGGCCATCTCCGCTTTCGTCAATGCCATGCCAATCCCCTGGTTACCGCCTCAACTCCGGATCCGGGCGCGGTGCTCGCGCTCAATCACGGCCACCACATCGGTAACGACCGCATCCACGTCCCGGTCGGTGAGAGTGCGCGAGTTATCCTGCAAAATCAAGCCCATAGCCAGACTCTTGAAACCTGGCTCGACCCCCTGCCCGACGTACCGGTCGAACAGCTGCACTTCGCGCAGCAACGGGCCGACCGTGGTCTGCACGCTGGCCGACAACGCCGCCCAGCTCACCGCCTCCGGCACCAGAAAGGCCAGATCGCGGCGCACCGACGGGAACCGCGACAGCTCGCCAGCACGCGGCAGCGCCCGCTGCACCAGTGGCGCCAGCTGCAGTTCGAACGCGATGACATCGACGTCGATCTCCAGCGCCTTGGTCAGGCGCGGATGCACCTGGCCGATCCAGCCGATGCACACGCCATCGCGATAGATATCGGCCGACCGACCAGGATGCCCGAACGGCTGGGCGGAGGGCTGAAACTCCAGCGCCGCGCCGCTGGCCGCTGCCAGCGCCATCAGGTCGCCCTTCACATCATGAAAATCCACCTTGCGTGCGGGCTCGCCCCACTGCAGCGCCAGCGCATCGCCACACACTGCGGCGGCGACATGCTGGGATTCCTGCGGCGCAGCGCCCGCCTGCGATGCAGCCGCAAACACCTTGCCCAGCTCAAACAGACGCACCCGCCCAGCCTGACGGGCGGCGTTGCGGCCCAGCGTCGCGACCAGGCCCGGCAACAAGCGCGGACGCATGATGGCCAGCTCGGCACTGAGCGGATTGGCCAGCGACACCAGGCCGTCGGTCAACTGCCAGCGCTCCAGCAAGGCGGCATCGACGAAGGCGTAATTGATGGTTTCCTGCAACTCACGCGCCACCAGCTGACGGCGCACCGTCAGCTCGTCCAGCTGGGTTTCGCTGGGCATCGCGATCCGGCTGGCACCGCCCGGCAGCGTGGTCGGCACCCGGTCGTAACCGTGGATGCGAGCCAACTCTTCGATCAGGTCTTCTTCGATGGCGATATCGAACCGACGGCTCGGCGCAACGACCTGCCAGCCTTCGGAAACCGCATCGAGCTGCATGCCGAGCGCACTCAAAATGCGCACGACATCGGCGTCGTCGATGTGGATGCCGAGCACTCGCGCGATGCGTGCGCGACGCAGCAGAATGCGCGCGGGCTGCGGCAGATGCTCCGGCAGTTGCGCGTGCACCACCGGGCCCGGCGTACCGCCAGCCAGTTCCAGCACCAGGCGCGTGGCTACCTCGATCGCCTGCGGCGGCAGCGCCGGATCCACGCCTCGCTCGAAGCGATGGCCCGCATCGGTATGCAGGCCGAACTTGCGACCACGCCCCATGATCGCCGCCGGATCGAAATACGCCGACTCCAGGAATACGTTGTGCGTTTTGTCGGTGACGCGCGTGTCAAGCCCGCCCATCAATCCGGCCAGCGCCACGGGGCGGCCGGCATCGGTGATGGTCAGGAAGCTGTCGTCCAGCGTGACCTGACGCCCATCCAGCAGCGCCAGCTGCTCGCCACTATGCGAACGACGCACACCGATCGGCCCCTGCAAGGTATCCAGATCGAAGGCATGCATCGGCTGGCCCAGCTCCAGCATCACGTACTGGGTGATATCCACCAGCAGCGACACCGGGCGCACGCCGCTGCGACGCAGACGCTCGGCCAGCCACACCGGCGTCTTCGCCAGCGGGTCGATGCCTTCGATCACCCGCCCGCAATAGCGCGGCGCTTCCTTGCCTGCCTGCAGCTCGACCGCCAGAGTCCGCGTGGACACCGGCGCCACGGCACCTGCATCGAACGCCACCACTTCGCTGGCGCACGCTGCAGCCACGTCGAAGGCGATGCCGCGCACGCTGAAACAGTCGGCGCGATTGGGGGTGAGCTTGATTTCGATGCTGGCATCCGGCAGGCCCAGATACTCCGCAAGGGCTTGACCCACCGGCGCATCGTCCGGCAACTCGAACAGGCCGGACGCATCGCTATCCAGGCCCAGCTCCTTGGCCGAGCACAACATACCGTTGGACGGTACGCCGCGCAGCTTCGCAGCCTTGATGGTCAACTCGCCGATCTGCGCGCCGACCAGCGCCAGCGGCGCCACCAGACCGACACGCGCGTTGGGCGCACCACACACGATCTGCAGCAATTCGCCCTGCCCCGCATCGACACTGCACACCTGCAGGCGATCGGCTTCCGGATGCCGCACGGCCTCGACGATACGCGCCACCACCACTTGGCCAAGCGCCTCACCCAACGGCGTGACGTCTTCGACTTCCAGACCGATCGCCGTCAGCGTGGCGGCCAGTTCCTCGCGCGAGGCCTGGATCGGAACGTGGCTACGCAGCCAATTTTCAGAGAATTTCATGAGGGGCCGAGAATCGTGAATGGAGAATTGGGAATCGCAAAAGCGGGGAAGTCGGGACTTCGGAACGGGACTCGCGGAGCTTGCGGCTTGTGCGATTCCCCATTCCCAACTCCCGATTCCCGGCCGTCAAGCAAACTGTCTGAGAAAGCGCACGTCGTTTTCGAAGAACGCGCGCAGGTCGTTGACGCCGTAGCGCAGCATCGCAAAACGCTCCACGCCCAGACCGAACGCAAAGCCGGTGTAGCGCTCCGGGTCGATGCCGACGCTGCGCAACACATTCGGGTGCACCATGCCGCAACCCAGTACTTCCAGCCAACGCGTGCTGCCGTCGGGCTGCTGCCAGGCAATGTCCACTTCCGCACCCGGCTCCACGAACGGGAAATAGCTGGGGCGAAAACGCATTTCGAAATCGCGCTCGAAGAACGCACGCACGAACTCGGACAACGTGCCCTTGAGATCGGCAAAATTCGAATGCTCGTCCACCAGCAGGCCTTCAACCTGATGGAACATCGGCGAGTGGGTCTGATCCGAATCGGAGCGATACACCTTGCCGGCCGCAATCATGCGCAGCGGTGGTTTGTGCGCATCCATGTAGCGCACCTGCACGCCGGAGGTATGCGTGCGCAGCAGACGACCGTCGCCGAAATAGAACGTGTCGTGCATCGCGCGCGCCGGATGATGCGGCGGAAAATTCAGTGCTTCGAAGTTGTGCCAGTCGTCCTCGATTTCCGGACCATCGGACAACTCGTACCCCAGCCGCGCAAAAATCTCGACGATGCGCTCGAGCGTGCGCGTGACCGGATGCAGGCCACCGCGCTCGCTGCGGCGACCTGGCAGGGTGACGTCGATGCGTTCGCCGGCAAGACGTGCATCCAGCGCTGAGGCTTCGAGGGTCGTCTTGCGCTCCGACAACGCTGCGCTCAGCGTATCTCGGGTCTGGTTGATCGCCTCGCCTGCGGCCTTGCGCTGCTCGGGCGGCAGCGTGCCGAGCTGCTTGAGCTGGGCGGTGACGCTGCCGCTCTTGCCCAGCAGGGCGACCCGCAACGCTTCCAGTTGGTCCGGCGTCTGCGCGGCGGCGACATCGGCCAGCGCGCGCTCGGTCAGGGATTGAATCTCACTCATTGCACTCGCGCCTCAACTGCTCAGCCGAACGGTGTTTCCGGATGCACCGGAATGCATGACCACTCATATGCTGCCAGCCCTTGCATCACTCCAAGCCGGCAGCCCAAAACGCAAAAGGGGAAGGACTCGCGCCCTTCCCCTGCATATCTGCGTTCCCTCACCGGCATCTGCACACGCATGTGCCGATGTCGCGATGGCCTAACCCTTCAAAAGTCCGCACATGGATGTGCGGGCTCTCGCGAGGGACTCGCACTTATGCCGCCAGCGCGCCCTTTGCCTTCTCGGCCAGCGCGGCAAAGCCGGCGGCGTCGTGCACGGCGATATCAGCCAGCACCTTACGGTCCAGGGTGATGCCAGCCTTGAGCAGGCCATTCATGAAACGGCTGTAGCTCAAGCCGTTGATGCGGGCAGCCGCATTGATGCGGGTGATCCACAACGAGCGGAATACGCGCTTCTTCTGCTTACGGCCAATATAGGCGTACTGCTGTGCCTTGATGACCGCCTGCTTGGCAACACGGAACACCTTGCGGCGAGCGTTGTAGTAACCCTTTGCGAGGGTCAGAATTTTCTTGTGGCGGCGGCGCGCCTGCACACCACGCTTTACTCGTGCCATGGTTCAGTCCTCAGAGGTAGGGAAGCATACGGTCAAGACGGCCAGCATCTTCTGCACGGACGTGATTCGTCTGCCGCAGGTTGCGCTTCCGCTTGGTCGCTTTCTTCGTGAGGATGTGGCTACGATTTGCGTGGCCGCACTTGTACTTGCCGGAGGCGGTCTTGCGGAAACGCTTGGCCGCCGCCCGGTTGGTCTTGATCTTGGGCATTGCAATGTCCTTGATGGTGTTTTGTCACTGACACGGGCGGCAGTCTTGCGACCACGCTTTCCATCCTTGCCCTTGCCTGCTTGTAAGTCCTTGATCGAACACGATCCGGACAGGTCCTGTGCCGCTTGCGCGGCTCCCGGCAAAACCGGGCCGCGCAGTCTACCCGTTGCCGGGAATTCTTGCAAATCGACGGATTCGCCGCCCTGACGAACCCCGTCGGGGCCCGTCGCGGCGCGGAATCAGATCTTCTTCTTCGGCGCGATCATCATGACCATCTGACGCCCTTCCAGGCGCGGACGGGACTCGATGACGATGTCTTCGCCCAGGTCGGCCTCGATGCGTGCCGCCATCTCGCGACCCAGTTCCTGGTGGCTCATTTCACGGCCACGGAAGCGGATGTTGACCTTGACCTTGTCGCCCTCTTCCAGGAAGCGACGCATGTTGCGCAGCTTGATCTGGTAGTCGCCCTCGTCCGTGACCGGACGAAACTTGAGTTCCTTGATCTCGACCTGCTTGGTCTTCTTCTTGGCCTCGTTGGCCTTTTTCTGCTGCTCGAACTTGAACTTGCCGAAATCCATGATCTTGCAGACCGGCGGATCGGCCTGCGGCTGGATTTCCACCAGATCCAGGCCTTCTTCCTCGGCCTTGGCGAGCGCTTCGTCGCGCGACAACACGCCGACCATCTCACCGTCACTGCCGATCACGCGGACGCGCGGCACACGGATTTCTTGGTTCTTGCGGTTCTGTTTGTTGTCAGGGGTACTGATATTGCAATCTCCCAGGGGAATCGAACCGGCGCATCCGGATCATCCAGACCGGCCGGGGTTGGCTCACGCTGCCTGCTCTGCCTGCAGGCGTTCGATGAAGGCAGAGACCGTCATGGTCCCGAGGTCCTCCCCCGAACGCGTCCGCACGGCGACTGCGCCATTTTCCTTCTCGCGGTCACCGACGACGAGCAGGTACGGCACGCGTTGCAGCGTATGCTCGCGAATCTTATAACCGATCTTCTCATTACGCAAATCGGCGTTGACACGGAAGCCTTGATTTGCAAGGGTTTTCCGAACCGAGTCCACATATTCGGCCTGAGCGTCGGTGATATTGGCGACAACGACCTGGACCGGGGCGAGCCAGGACGGGAAAGCGCCGGCGTGATGCTCGATCAAAATACCGATGAAACGCTCCATCGAACCGACGATGGCCCGGTGCAGCATCACCGGGTGCTTCTTCTGGCTGTTTTCGTCCACGTACTCGGCGCCGAGGCGGCCCGGCATCATGAAATCGACCTGCATCGTGCCCAGCTGCCAGGTGCGGCCGATGGCGTCCTTGAGGTGATATTCGATCTTGGGGCCGTAGAAGGCGCCCTCGCCCGGCAGCTCCTGCCACTCCACTCCGCACACGCCCAGCGCGCTGCGTAGCGCGGCTTCGGCCTTGTCCCAGGTGATGTCGTCGCCCAGGCGCTTTTCCGGGCGCAACGCGATCTTGATCTCGATGTCGTCGAAGCCGAACGCGGTGTAGACCGCCAGTGCCTGCTGATGGAAGGCGGTGACTTCGGCTTCGATCTGCGATTCCAGGCAGAACACGTGGCCGTCGTCCTGGGTGAAGCCGCGCACGCGCAGGATGCCGTGCAGCGCGCCGGAGGGCTCGTTGCGGTGGCAGGCGCCGAATTCGCCGTAACGGATCGGCAGGTCGCGGTAGCTGTGCAGGCCCTGGTTGAATACCTGCACGTGGCCGGGGCAGTTCATCGGCTTGACCGCGTAGGTGCGCTTCTCCGACTCGGTGAAGAACATCGCGTCCTGGTAGTTGTCCCAGTGGCCGGATTTCTGCCATAGCGACACGTCCAGGATCTGCGGGCAACGCACTTCGCCGTAGCCGCTGTCGCGGTAGACCTTGCGCATGTACTGCTCGACCACCTGCCACAGCGACCAGCCCTTGGGGTGCCAGAACACCAGGCCGGGGGCCTCTTCCTGCAGATGGAACAAGTCCTGCGCCTTGCCGATGCGGCGATGGTCGCGCTTATCGGCTTCTTCCATGCGCAGGATGTAGGCATCGAGCTGCTTCTTGTCGGCCCAGGCGGTGCCGTAGATGCGCTGCAACTGCTCGTTCTTGGCATCGCCGCGCCAGTAGGCGCCGGAAATGCGGGTCAGCTTGAACGCCTTGAGGAAGCGCGTATTGGGCACATGCGGGCCGCGGCACATGTCCACGTATTCCTGGTGGTAGTACAGACCCATTGCGGTGATGTCGTCGGACATGTCCTCGATCAGGCGCAGCTTGTACTCCTCGCCGCGCTGGGCGAACACCTCGATCACTTCCGCGCGCGGGGTAACCTTCTTGATCACCTCGTAATCCTGCGCGATCAGCTCCTGCATGCGCTGCTCGATCGCCGCCATGTCGTCCGGCGTGAACGGGCGCTCGCTGTAGATGTCGTAGTAGAAGCCTTCGGCGATGACCGGGCCGATCACCATCTTGACGTCCGGGTATAGCTGCTTGACCGCATGCCCGACCAGATGCGCGCACGAGTGGCGGATGATCTCCACGCCTTCGGCGTCCTTGGCGGTGATGATGCGCAGGCTGGCGTCATGGTCGATGACGTCGCTGGCATCGACCAGCTGGCCGTCCACCTGGCCGGCGATGGTGGCCTTGGCCAGCCCGGCGCCGATCGACTGGGCGACCTGCATCACCGAGACGGGGGATTCGAATTCGCGGCGGCTGCCGTCAGGGAGCGTGATATTGATCATGGGCAAGAATGAGGTCTGGGCTGGATGCAGCGGTGAGCTGCCATGAGAGATCTGCCCACTGCTGGACAGGCTCGGAAAGAACGTACGAGACGTGCTGCGCAAGACAACGGCACGCGAGCGCTGGCTGCGCTGGGGCCGGTCCGGATCAACGGTGGGCGGTGATAGTGCTCATGTCGCACGCTGGGCCGGCGCGGAGCGCGGGCCACCTTCTCGCAAGGGGTCTTGGACGTGAATGGTAAACCAATCAGGCGGCCACTGGGCAGTGCGGCACGCCGCCGCCGGGCGCGTGGCATGATGCCGGCCACTTGTCCTGTCCGTTGCCGACCATGACCATCAAGGGTAAAGCCACCTCGCTGGATATCGCCTACCTGGCCGGTGTGTCGCAGCCGACCGTCTCGCGCGCGTTGCGCGGCAGCCCGATGGTCAACGAGGAAACGCGCAAGCGGATTCTGCGTATCGCGCATGAGCTGAACTACAAGGTCGACAAGAACGCTTCCTCGCTACGGCTGCGCAACGCCGGCACGCTGGCGCTGCTGTTCTTCGAAGACCCCACCGCCGACGATTCGCTGATCAACCCGTTCTTCCACTCGATGCTGGGCTCGATCACGCGCGCCTGTGCGCTGCAGGGCTACGACCTGCTGGTGTCCTTCCAGCAGCTTTCAAAGGACTGGCAAGCCGATTACGAAGACAGCAACAAGGCCGACGGCATTATTTTGCTGGGCTATGGCGATTATCAGGAATCGCGCCAGCGGCTGCAGTTGCTGGTGGAGCAAGGCACGCACTTCGTGCGCTGGGGCGCGGCATTGCCGGGCCAGCCTGGCATTTCCATCGGCAGCGACAATTATCAGGGCGGGCTGGACATCACCGAGCACCTGTTGGCGCAGGGGTGCCGACGCATTGCGTTTCTTGGCCACGCGTCCAATCACTACCCCGAATTCGAAGAGCGCTACCGGGGCCACGTCGCGGCGCTGGCGCAGCAGGATCTGGTCGCCGATGCCGCGCTGCAGTTCGATGCGATCACCACCGAATCGTCGGGCCATGCGGCATGCCTGGCGCTACTAGAGAGCGGCAAGGCGTTCGATGCGGTGTGTGCGGCCAGCGACCTGATTGCGATCGGTGCGATGCGCGCGTTGCGCGAACGCGGCCTGCGCGTGCCGCAGGACGTGGCGATCAGCGGCTTCGACGATATCGCGTTGGCCGCATCGGTTGCGCCGGCCCTGTCTACCGTGCAACAGGACACCAAGCAGGCCGGCGCGTTGTTGGTGGAAAGCCTGGTCGCGCTGATCCGTGGCGAAGCGGCGCAGAGCCGCACGATCCCGGTGCGGCTGGCATTACGCGATTCTTCGCGCAGCAGCGGGTTGCAGCCACCGCTGGGCTGGTCGCCGGCCGCGGCGGCGGAAACCGGCGATGGCGGGCGTGGGCGAGCCGCTGATGTGCCTGGGACGCGTTGAGGATTTGGGATTTGGGATTTGGGATTTGGAATTTGGAATTTGGAATTTGGAATTTGGGAATCGGGAATCGGGAATCGGGAATCGGGAATCGGGAATCGGGAATCGGGAATCGTTAGAGCATGCACGACGGGCTGCGATAGTGACCGCAGACCATTGATGCCTCGTAGGAGCGCACCCGGGCGCGACGAAGCGTTACCGACAAAGCCCCATCGCGCCCCGGTGCGCTCCTACCGATTGCGGGCATCGCGGATGGCTTGATCGGCCATCTGGGCATCGAGTTGCTTGCGCAATCCTGGGTCGGTGACCGGTGCATCCGAGAGCAGGACGCGCACACCGTGCGCCGGCACCTGCATCGCCAGCTGACCTTGCACCTCTAGCGTTTCGCCACTCATCGCATCACGCCACGTGCCCGGCTGCAGGAAGCGGCTGACCGCGATGTTTGCAGCCGCATCGCCCTTGTTGAGCAACACCAGGGCGGTCTGGCTGGTTCCGGCATGCTGATAGACACGAAAGAAGGCCGCCTGATTGCCGCGCAGCAACACGTCGACCTGCACGCCGCGCTGCAGCGCTGGGGTCTCACGGCGCACGCGGGCGATCTGTTTCAGCGGGCCGAAGATCGGGCTTTGCGGTGCGGCCTGGATGCGCTCGACGCCGAAGTAATTGCGATTGCCCGCATGCTCCGCCCGCCCACGCATGAAGCCGATTTCCGAGCCGTAATAGATCACCGGGATGCCGCGCGCGGTGAACAGCCAGTTGTGCGCATCGATAAAGCCGGTGTCGCTGGCATCCAGCCGCGCCATGTCGTGGTTGTCGTAGAAGCTCATCAGCTCGTACGGGTTCGCATACGGCCCCTGACGCAGAAACAACGGTTTGGCGAGCTGTTCGAAACCCTCTTGCGCGTGGCCGAAGACTGCCGACAGCTGCTGCTTCAACGGGAAATCCAGCACGCTCACACCGGCGTTGCGTGCCCAGGTGTGGCCGGCAATCTTGTCGGCGTTGTAATCGAACGCCTCGCCAAACATGAAAAATCCCGGCCGTTTTTTGCGGATGCGCGCAACGAAGGCATGCCAGAAGCGGTCCGGCATCCAGCCGATGGTGTCGATACGGAACGCATCGGCACCCTGCTCCATCCATTGCAGATACGCGCCGGCCAGGTAATCGAGCACCGCCGGGTTGTTCTCGTTGAGGTCGGACAATTCCGCCAGACCGCCACCGGTATTGTAGAAGGCGTGCAATGGGTTGTGCTGCGGATCCAGCTGCGCCGGCGGCAGATTCTGGTGATCGGCAACCAAGCGACCACTCGCATCGTAGAGCTTGCCGAAACCCGGCTGCGCCACCGGCATGGTGTAGGCCGGCGAGCCGTGATTGCCCACGATATCCAGCACCACCTTCAGCTTGTTGGCGTGCATGGCGCGGGTGAAGCCGGCAAAGTCCAGTCCCGGGCTGGGGAGATGCTCGTCCAGCGTGTAGAAGTTGACACCCCAGTAACCGTGATAGCCGGTCTTGCCGTGGTCGCTGAGCGTGCTGCCGCAGGTGATCGGCTTGCCGCCGGTAAATGCCTGGTCCGGGTTGTCGACGATCGGCGTAATCCATACCGCGCCGAAACCCAGGTCGCGAATGTAGTCGGCCTGTTCGACGATGCCTTTGAAATCGCCGCCCAGGTAGCCGATGTTGTCGTCGCTACCATCGGCGCACGGTGTGGGCACATCGAAGGTGCGCTGCGCACCGCCCTGCTCGCGCTGATCGTTGCCGGTATCGCCGTTGACGAAGCGATCGGTGACCACGAAATACACCGCATCGGCGGCGAACGGCTCCAGGGTGCCGTAATACTCCCTGGAAGCAGGCGCGGCGAGCGCCACGCCCGCATACATCGTCAACGCCAGATAGATCGCACTACGCATCACTGCCCTCCCGAGGCGATGGGGACCCGCACCACGCATACGCCCGCAATCAACAGGCTGAGCCCGCCAATGGCCAACGCATAGATTGGCTGGCCGCCCAACCAGACGCGGAGCACAAAGCCCAGCGCGCCGGCAGCGACCAACTGCGGAATCACGATAAAGAAATTGAAGATGCCCATGTACACGCCCATCTTGGCGGCGGGCACGCTGTCGGACAGCAAGGCGTACGGCAGCGACAGAATCGATGCCCAGGCAAAACCGACGCCCAGCATGGACAGCAGCAACCACTGCGGGTCACGAATCACCAACATCGACAGCAAGCCCGCAGCACCCAGCCACAGGTTGCACAGGTGGCTCCAGCGCAGGCCAATCGCACGCACCAGCAAAGGAATGATCAACGCTGCCAGCGCTGCAAATCCGTTGTAGGCGCCGAACAGCACACCCACCCAGTTCGCACCATCGTTATAGGCTGCCGAACCCGTATCAGTCGCGCCGAAGTGCACCTGCGTCACCGCTGCGGTGGTATAGATCCACATCGCAAACAGCGCAAACCACGAGAAAAACTGCACCCAGGCCAGGCGTCGCATGGTCATCGGCATGCTGCGCAAGTCCTGCACGATGACGACCAGCATGCTGGTGCCCCGCAGTACACGCGTCAACGCAAGCAGCGCGCCGTAGGCGATGCACAGGCCGGCCAGCACATACAGCATGCGATCGCCGTGCTGCCAGGCGATGGCCGCAGCTAGCAAAACACCAGCAATGCACCACGCCGCGCTTGATGCCTGCGACGGCAGCGCACCGCTACCCGCTTGCGTTGCGACAGGCGGATGCGCATCGTCGAAGCTCGCCAGCTGCGCGGGGCTGTATTCGCGGGTACGCAGCACGGTCCAGGCGATCGACAGGAACAACACCACCGCACCCAGGTAGAACGCGTAGCGCACGCTGTCGGGCAGTTGCCCTGGCGGTGCGGTATTGGCAACGCCCCAGCGCGTGAGTAGCCACGGCAGAAAGCTCGCCACGATCGCACCAACACCGATGAAGAAGCTTTGCATCGCATAGCCGGTGGGCCGCTGCGCGGTTGGCAGCTGGTCGCCCACCAGTGCGCGGAATGGCTCCATCGAGATATTGATCGATGCATCCAGCACCCACAGCGTGCCGGCAGCAATCCACAGCACCGGCGCATTGGGCATCACCAACAGCGCCAGCGTGGTAAACACCGCGCCCACCATGAAATACGGGCGCCGACGGCCCCAGGGCGTCCAGGTGCGATCGGACAGATAGCCGATGATGGGCTGCACGATCAGCCCGGTGAGCGGTGCAGCGATCCACAATCCCGGTACATCGTCGACCTGCGCCCCCAGGGTCTGGAAGATGCGGCTGGCATTGGCGTTCTGCAGCGCGAACCCGAACTGGATGCCGAGAAAGCCGAAGCACATGTTCCAGATCTGCCAGAAGCTCAGGCGGGGTTTGGCGGTCATTGCGCTGTCTCCATGATGGCTGCCGGCCCGACGATCAAGGCGCTGATCTGCGCCGTATTGACCACCCCATCGCGACCACCACGGCCGCCGTTGTACTGCGCAAAGTGCGCCAGGGCGCTCATGTTGAAACCATCGTCCAGCCGAAACGCACAGGCCTGCCCCGCTACCACATCGAAGCTCGCCTGCATGGAGACCTGCTCGCCCACGCTATGCGGCATCACGATGACATGCGATTGCGCAGCTTTCCCCGGGCATTCCAGCACCAGCTGCTTCACTGCGGCAGTGACGCCGGTATTGATCGGGCCATTGTCGTTGCGATAGCGCAGCGACACGCGATGCGGGCCGCTACGCGACGGCAGCCATGCCCAGGCGTGGCTGCCGCGCAGTTCCTGCGCCGGACCAAGCGTCAACGAAGGACTGTGCAGCGATTCGAGACCTGCCACACGACGGGTCAGGCTGAGCACATGCAACACCCCGTCATCGGCAAGATCCCAATGTTCACTGGCGTCCAACGCAAGGCCATCCATGTATAGCGTCGCGCCAGCGGGAATGGCGATGCGGTGACCGCTGCCCCGCCGTTGCGCAACCGGCATCGCTGGCGTTTGCGGAGCAAATACCTGCACCGGCTGCGGCGGTGCGGCCAGATCGGCCTTGCGACCGACCAACTGCACCTGCGTGGTCTGGCCCTGCTGGGTGACACGGCCGGCCACCAGCAAGTCGCCTTCTTCGTTTGTCGGGCGCAACAACACGTAACGACGTGTGCCCTGCTCCAGCACGATCCGCTCGCGGTCGCCGAACAGCAGCGGCAGCAGGCTGCGCGGCAATTTCGGGGTGACGCTGCCATCGGCAGACACACCGAACACGCCGTCCAGCACCGCAGAAAGATAGCCGGCAACCGACCACAGCTGACGCGGCGAATTCACCACCGGGCCACTGCGCACGCCATCTTCCACATGCACGGCCAGGCTCTGCATCTCGTAGTTTTCCATGTTGGAGCCGGCCAGCGCGCTACCGCGCATCAGCGATTGCAGCTCCAAGGCAATGCGCGGCGCATCGTCCAGCACACGTGCGGCGCGCAAGGCGTAGGCACTGACGAATGGCCAGATGGCGCGATTGTGATAGATCGGCTGCGCCGCTTCCTGCGGCCACACCACCGGGCTGCCTCCGGCAACCACCGGATAGTTGCGCAGCGCGGTGCGTGCGCGCTCTGCGGGGAACACATCGGCCAGCACGCCCAACGAGACGCCCAGCAGATCGACCTTGGCATAGCGCACCGGATGCGCCGCCGTGCCGAGATAACTCACATACTGGCTGCTGCCTGCATCCCAGAAGCGTGCATCGATGGTCTGACGCAATGCATCGGCCCACTGTGCGTAGTCGGCAGCGCGTGCGTCGCCATGCTGGCGTGCCAGCTGCTCGGCCAGGCGCAGCGCCTGGTAATGCAACACGTTGGTCGATAGCGCAAACGACTCGGCGATGAAGGCCACGTTCTCCCGCGTCCAGCCCGGATAGGTTTGCTCGCGCCAATCCAGAAACGAGGTTTCGCCACGGTAGAGGCCGATCTGCGCATCGAATACCGCGTCGCGATCCTGCGCGATCGTCGCCTGCAGCGCCTGCCAGACCTCTTCAGCAAACTGTGCATCGTCCAGCAATCCACGCGCGGCCAGAAACCACACCACGCGGTCGCTGCTGATCGGCCAGCTGCCACCGGAGCCGGTGTCCTGCGCCACGAACACGCCAGGGGTCTTCCCATCGCGTGCGGCCGACAGCTTGAAGCGCAATGCATTGCGGGTGCGCTCCGGTTCCAGCCGCGCCAATGCCAGATCGGCGGCGAAACTGACATCGCGCGTCCACACGTATGGCCAGCGCTCGCCGGTCTCGAAGCATTCACAGGGCACCGGCTTGCCGGCGTTGAAGGCCGGATCGCGGATCGCATCGACACGGTCGTCGGCCATCTCCTGCTGCGCCAACGCAAACAAGGCGTCGAACATCGGGCTGGCGGTGTACGTGCGCATCGGCTGCGCAGCAATGCGGCGCTCGCCCTGCGGCCAGCGCAACACAAAGCTTCCATCGTCAAGCGCCTGCGCTTCGGCGCGGCGCCCCTGAAATTCCAACTCGTCGGCCAATACCGGCGAGCTTGCCGCAACGCCGAGCGTTGCAGCCATGCAGATCATCTTCAGCATCGAAGCGGCGAGACGGCTGGTGCCGTCGGCCTTCCTCCCTCGTTGCACGCGTTGTGGTGCGCGGCACAGGCGTGCCACGGTCGCGGACCCTCCCAGGTGCCGTACGCCATGGTAGACGCGCACCCTGCCCTGACGCATCACTGCATACGTATTCATGGCGGCAACGAGCGCACAGCACGGCGCTTGTGCGGTGTGCCGCTGCATAGTCGCCGCTTCTGCAACGGTCGCCTTGGGAGGGGATATGCCGCTGTTTTCACGTCGAGCACGCTCGACACTGGGCGCTGCCTGGATCGCGCGGCTGCTGGTTCTGACCTGCCTCGGCAGTCTTACCGCAATGGCGCACGCCGAGGTCACCACCATCGATGTGGCGTCGCCCGGCAAGGTCTTGCAAGTGAGTCTGGACCTGGATGGCGGCACGCCGTACTACCGTGTGCAGCGGCTGGGACAGCCGGTCATACAGCGCTCACGGCTGGGCTTTACCTTGCGCGACGGCCGCCTGGACCGCGGGCTGGTGGTGCGTTCGCAATCACGCCAGAGCCATGACGACACCTGGGAGCAACCCTGGGGCGAAACACGCCTGGTGCGCAATCATTACAACGAACTACGCGTCAGCCTGAGCGAACGCAATGGTGCGCAACGCAGCTTCGAAGTGATCTTTCGCGTCTACGACGACGGCGTGGGATTTCGCTACCACTTCCCGCAGCAAGCCGGATTGCGTGAAGCGATCATCGACGAGGAAGTCACTGAGTTCGCCATCGCACAACCGGCTGAAGCATGGTGGATTCCCGCAGGCGAGCCGATCCACTACGAGTATCTGTATCGGCGCACGCCGTTGAATCAGGTCGCACTGGCGCATACGCCACTGACGCTGCGTACCGACAGCGGGCTGCACATTGCGCTGCACGAAGCGGCGTTGGTGGACTACGCCGGCATGTGGCTACGCCGTACCGACGACCAGCGCCTGCGCGCGCAGTTGTCGCCGGCCGCCGAAGGCTGGAAGGTGCGCCGCAGCCTGCCGTTCGATACGCCGTGGCGCACGCTGCAGATCGCCGATCAGGCCACCGGCCTGGTGGAATCCAACCTGATCCTCAACCTCAACGAACCCAATGCGCTGGGCGCGGTGGACTGGGTCAAGCCGTCCAAATATGTCGGTGTGTGGTGGTCGATGCATCTCAACCAACAGACCTGGGCCACCGGGCCCAAACATGCGGCCACCACTGCCACGACCAAGCGCTATATCGACTTTGCCGCCGCGCATGGATTTCGCGGGGTGCTGGTCGAAGGCTGGAACCCGGGCTGGGACGGCGAATGGTTCGGCAACGGCGGTCGCTTCGATTTCACAACATCCACGCCGGATTTCGACCTGCCCGCACTGAGCACGTACGCCGCAGCCAAAGGCGTGCATTTGATCGGCCATCATGAAACGGGATGCGCAGTGGACCATTACGAAGACCAGATCGCCGAGGCGATGGACCTGTACGCACGCTTCGGCGTGGACTCGGTGAAGACCGGCTATGTCTGCGACGACGGCCAGGTGGAGCGACGCAACCCTGCGGGCGGTGCACCGTTGCGCGAGTGGCACGATGGCCAATGGATGGCGCGCCATCATCTGCGCGTGGTGCGCGAGGCGGCCGAGCGGCATATCGCAGTCAATGCGCACGAACCGATCAAGGACACCGGGCTGCGCCGCACCTATCCCAACTGGATCTCGCGCGAAGGCGCGCGCGGCATGGAATACAACGCCTGGGGCCAGCCACCCAATCCGCCGGAACACGAGGTCAACCTGGTGTTTACGCGCCTGCTCGCCGGGCCGATGGATTACACGCCAGGCATCGTCAGCCTGAAGGGTCGCAACGGCCAGGCCATTCCCAGCACGTTGGCGCGGCAGCTCGCGCTGTATGTGACGCTGTATAGCCCGATCCAGATGGCCGCCGATCTGCCCGAGCATTATCTGCAGCATCGCGACGCGTTCCGCTTCATCGAAGACGTGGCAGTGGACTGGGAACAGACCCGCGCATTGAATGGCGAAGTGGGCGATTACGTGACCATCGCGCGCAAGGATCGGCACAGCCGCGAATGGTTCCTGGGCAGCATCACCGACGAACACGGCCGCCTGCTGCAGGTGCCGCTGGGTTTTCTCGAACCCGGCGTGCGCTACACCGCGCAGATCTATCGCGATGGCGACGGCGCCGATTACCTGAGCAACCCGTTCGCCTTCGTGCGCGAGGAGCGCCAGGTGGGCAGCAGCGACACCCTCGAACTGCGCCTGGCACCCGGTGGCGGACAGGCGATCCGCTTCGTCCCGATGGATGGCAAGCATTGAGTGATGCATCGCAGCACGCTGCGGTGCCGCCGACGCCAGTGAGTGCATCTCACCACCGCGCCTCATCGCCGCAGGTCGTGCATCGCGCCCATGCGTGATCTGCAGCAGCAGCTTTGCGCTGGATGCCTTGCGTGGAATCGATTTCATTGCCGTTGCGCGGGTTGAATACGTATGCAGCACCCGTTTGCATGCGGGTGCGGTGTCTACCATACGTTGCAGTCGTGACGTCCGTCCGGGCGTGCGACGCATGACATCCAGGCGTCTGCCGGATCAAAAAATCAAAGAACAACATGTACCTGGGAGGGGAAAATGTTGAAGCACAAGCGCTCTGCGCTGAGTATCGCCCTGGCCGTTGCCATGGCACCGACGCTGGCTGCCGCGCAGTCGGCAACGCCTGCACAAGCCACCGCCACCGAACAAACCGCAACCGATCAGCAGAGCGGCGCAGTCACCGAGTTGGACAAGGTCCAGGTCACCGGCCTGCGGCGCGCGATCGAAGGCGCGATCTCGGTCAAGCGCGACTCCACCTCGATCGTGGAAGCCATTTCTGCCGAAGACATCGGCCGCCTGCCCGACGTCAGCATCGCCGAATCACTCGCGCGCCTGCCTGGCCTGGCAGCGCAGCGGGTGGCCGGTCGCGCGCAAGTCATCAGCGTGCGCGGCCTGTCGCCGGACTTCTCCACCACCCTGCTCAATGGCCGCGAAGTGGTCAGCACCGGCGATAACCGCAGCGTGGAATTCGACCAATATCCGTCCGAGCTGGTCAGCGGCGTCACCGTGTACAAGACCCCGGACGCCGGTCTGGTGGGCCAGGGCCTGTCGGGCACCGTCGACATGCGGACCGCGCGCCCGCTGAGCTACAACGAGCGGGTGATCGCCATCGGTGGCCGCTATCAGCGCAATTCGCTGGGCAAGGCTGCCAACGTCGACCCTTACGGCAACCGCTTCAACGTCAGCTACATCGACCAGTTCGCCGACCGCACCATCGGCCTGACCATCGGCTACGCCCACACCGACATGCCGATCCAGGAAAACCAGGTGGGCCTGTACGAACCCTGGCAGCAGGTCGACGCACAGCGTCAACGCCCCGGCGTGGCCGACGGCGTGTATTTCTCCGACGGCATCAAGGCACTGCGCCGCACCGGCAACCAGAAGCGCGATGGCGTCATGGCCACGCTGCAATATCGCCCGTCCAACGCCTGGACCAGCACGCTCGACGCCTTCCACACCAAGGCCGAGCAGATCGACACCGCCAACCAGTTCGAGCTCAACCTGAGCAACTACAACGGCGGCTACACGCCGGGCCTGAACATCACCGACGTGCGTGTCAACGACAACAACAGCTTCATCGGCGGCACCGCCAGCGGCGTCTACCCGCTGGTGCGCGGCATGTACAACAAGCGCGAAGACAAGATCGACGCGTTCGGTTGGAATAACGAAATCACCGCAGGCGCGGTCAAGATCATCGCCGACCTGAATTACTCCAAGGCCACCCGCGATGAATTGAACCTGGAGAACAATCTCCAGCGTGCCCCCATGCCACAGTTGGACACCGTTGGCGTGTCGGTGGCCGGCAATGGCTTCTCGCAGCTGGCGCCGGGCATGAATTATTCCGATCCGGGTGAGCTGTTCCTTACCAACACCATTTACGGCTCCGGTTACGGCAAGGTGCCGCGTGTGGAAGACGTGCTCAAGGGCGCACGCCTGCAGGCCAGCTTCCCGATGCCAGAAGCGCTGAGCTGGTTCTCGGATCTGGATGTCGGCGTCAACTACGCCAACCGCGAAAAGCAGAAGACCCAGCCGGAAGGCAACATCACGCTGGGCCCGCAGGGCGAGGCCACGGTGGCAGCGGATCTCCAATACGCACCGGTCAATCTCGGCTTTGCCGGTCTCGGCTCCCTGCCCGCGTGGAATGTGCCGGCCGCGGTGTCGCGCTACATGCTGTTCAACCCCAGCGACGACGCCTCGTTTCTGGTCTCCAAGGCCTGGACGGTCGAAGAAAAGATCACCACCGCCTGGCTGCGCGCCAACATCGATACCGAATGGGGCGAGGTCGGTGTGCGCGGCAATATCGGTGTGCAGCTGCAGAGCGCCGATCAATCCTCGCAGGCCAATTACTGGGATGCCTCGCAGCCGCCTGGCAGCGAAGTGCGGCCCATCGACGATGGCAAGAAGTATCGCGACTGGCTGCCCAGCCTGAACCTGGCCTTCCAGTTCCCGTACGAGCAGACGCTGCGCTTTGCGATGGCCAAGCAGGTCGCGCGCCCACGCGTGGACCAATTGCGCGCCTCGCTGGAGTTTGGTGTGGACACCTCGACCGGCCGGCCCGGCGCCAGCGGCGGCAACCCGATGCTCGACCCCTGGCGCGCGAACGCCATCGACCTCTCGTACGAAAAATATTTCGCCGAGCGCGCGTATGTGGCGGCCGCCTTCTTCTACAAGGACCTGAAGAGCTACATCTACACCCAGAGCCGCGACAACTACGATTTCTCCGCACTGGTCGCCGGCTACGTTCCGCCACCGGGCTCGGCACCGGTGCTCACCACCGGCACCTTCAGTGCACCGTTCAACGGCAAGGGCGGCACGCTGCGCGGCGTCGAACTCACTGCATCGCTGCCGCTGGATCTGCTGTTCGCCCCTCTGGAGGGCTTCGGCATCCAGGCCAGCGCCACCTTCAACGACAGCGACGTCAAGATCCGCGACCCGGAAAGCGCCTCAAGCGTCGGTGATGGTGAAATCAGCCTGCCCGGCTTGTCCGAGCGCGTCTACAACCTCACCGCGTATTACGAGCACAAGGGTTTCGAAGCCCGCGTCAGCCAACGTCGCCGCTCCGACTTCATCGGCGAGATCGGCAACTTCAACGGCAACCGCACCCTGCGCTACGTCGTCGGCGAAAACATCACCGACGCGCAGATCAGCTACAACTTCGCCGAAGGCAGCACCCTCGCTGGCCTCACACTGCTGCTGCAAGCCAGCAACCTCAGCAACTCGCCGTACCGCACCTACGCAGAAACCAAGGACCGCCCGCTCGAATACATCGAATGGGGCCGCACCTTTGTGCTGGGCGTGAACTACAAGTTCTGAGTGGCTGGTATCACCACGTTCTGCAGACAAGGGGACTGAGTCGCTTACGAAACGTCGGGGCGCGTCATACCCCAAGTTCGCCTTCCACATCGGAAGGCGAACGATACGCTCGATACCACAGCGACCAAGCGTTGCAGGAAGATAGGCCCCTCTCCCACCGGGATAGGGGTTGGGGTGAGGGTACGTGATAGGCGTTGCACACTCTAAATCATGCAGCGCCCCGATGTTAGCGCTTAAGCCCATCCAGGGAGAAGTCTGCAACTGAAGATCACGAACCTTCGTTACCTTCAAAATTATATCGACCAATACAATTAAATTAATTAATTATTCCATGTCGGACTATTTCATCTCACCCTGAACTTTCCAACCTAAGCCTGTAATGACCCATCGGTTTCTGCACAGGTCAGGTGGTTAATGTAGCGGCATAGGCTTGGTCAGGCGTCATCATCTTCAGTGCCTGATGCGGCCGCTGCCGGTTGTAGAACCCAATCCAGTCGCCAATGACGCGTAGGGCGTGGGCCAGGCTCTCGAACCGGTGCCGATGGACGCACTGTTCCTTGAGTGTTCGGATGACGCGCTCGACCATCCCGTTCTGCTGCGGACAGTGTGGCGTGATGAACTCCTGCTTGAGGCCGTAGCCGGCGACCAGGCGGGTGTAGTCGCGGCTGGTGAAGACCAGGCCATTGTCCGAGCGCAGCAGGAACGGCTCCTTGACCTTGCCCAGCGTGCCGAAGCGGGTGATCAGCGCCTGCTCCAAGGCCGCCACGGCGGTGCTGGCCCTGCCTGTGCGCGAGAGCTGCCAGCCCAGCAATTGCCGGGTATGGCAATCGATCACCAGGGCCAGGCTCAGCCAGCCGTCCTTGCCGCCCCAGACCCGACACAGATCGGTGGCCCAGCGTTGATTCGGCGCGCTGGCCACCGAGGGCAAGGCCTCGATCCGCGGTCGCTTGCCCACGGCCCGCTTGCGCACCTGCCAGCCCTTGATCTGAAAGATCCGCTGCACCGTGTTCTTGTTCATCCCCAACAGTCCGGCCACCGTCCGATACCCGAACGACGGCTCGGCCTCGATCATGGCTTCGATCGGTGCGGCCAGCTCCGGCTTCACCTTCGGCACTGCCTTGCGCGGCGTGTAGTACACGCTGCGCCGGGCCACACCGAACCAGCGGCACAGCTTGACCATCGAGACGTCGAACCCGTCCTCCTTCAGGCCCTGCTGGATCGAGACCATCAGCTCTCGTCCTTGCCCAGCAGGGCTGACAACTTTTTTCGGGCGCGCAGTTCCAGCATGGCCTCGCCGTAGGCTTCCTGCAGGTCCTTGAGCTGGCGTGCGTACTGCTCGCGCACGTCTTCTGGTTTGGCCCGCAGCGCGTTCTCCAGCCCGCGCTTACCTTCCTCGACCCAGCCTTCGATCTCATTGGGCGTCAGGTCGAATTGCCGGCTGGCCAAGGCCACCGTCGTCTTCCCCTGGATGATCTCCAGCACCAGCGCCGACTTGCGCCGGGCCGTCCAGCGCTTGATCTGTTCTTCGTCCATCACTGCACTCATCGATGTCTCCTCTGAAAACTAACACCTGAGCAGAGTTTCAGTGGGTCTTTACAAGCCAGCCTTCTTAGCTGGCTACAAAGATCTGTTATTCAATGCAACCAGTCTTGAAATGCGCCACACCAAAGTTACACCACGACTTATTGCACAAGCACACCGGCTAATTGAGCTACTTCTCTACGCAAAAGCTCTAGTAAAGCATTTCCGGAGAACAGCTATTTCCTAAACGCCACGCGCCTCTTTTTCATGGTCCTTACAAGCTGAAAGCAAAGACAAGCACAAATGATGGCAAATAGAATTATCGTATAGTCGGCCAAATCAATTTCATATCCAAAGTAAATTCTACTCGAAAAGTAAAACAAAAACCTTATTGATGACAACCCAAAAATAAAAGCCCAGAATTTAAGCCAACGCAAAGACATAATTCCCCTGCTACACCCTAATTTTTGATCCGCAGATTTCCAGCCACCGGCGACAATTCGCGCCCCAATACCGACGACACTAACAAAAAAATTTTATACAATCATCTATTTTCGCCAAACACCATTCCCGACCAACCCAATACAGCGATTAAGTATACAGATAAATTAGCAAATCATGCTCCATGACATGTCAGAGCACAGCAGTACCTCGCGTGCGCCTCTTGCAGATAGTACCCAGTAGATCTGAAGTCCAGATTCAGAGCCAATGCTCGATTCGATGGACGCTGATTATTAACCTGACCGTACCTGACAGCTTACAGCAAGTAAAGTCTGGCAATCAAAGTACGCTATAAAGTCAAAGGCAAGTGGGCCTCAGCAGCGATGAGACACCCCACACCAACGGGCGTGCGTTGCGGCAACGCATACAAGTTGACACCTTTAGCGAGTTCATCGCGACCTTGACAAATCGATAGCCTGAGGATGACGCAGAGCCCATCGCCAATTCTGGAGTGGCTGCCGACCTAAAATGCAGCGATTGAATAACACCTTTCAGCATGAATGCGTAAAGACGCGCGTACTCCTCGATCTAATGATGCCCCTCAGAAGATCGAAAATCGGATGGACGATTACACTAATTCCGCATAAACACCTTGATCCGACCTCGATCGGTGGTGTCCTACCTGAAGGGCTCAACCATAAGATAAAATTTTCAGCCCTATTCGTACTCATGCGTAAAGCAGAGCTCGTTCTCGATAAAATTGTTAATACTGCCCTTGAGCTCCACGCTAGATACCTCCAATTATCCTCAGAGGCATCATTCAATGACATGAGACATTCCCGAAGGAATATCTCACTACTTGTCAATCGAACTCTTGGCTAGGCTTGACAGCAAAAGTCAGCTATTACTCGCAAGCCACGACACAGATAACCGCATGGGCCGCCAACTGTAGCTCGCTAAGATCAACGTTGCCGCGCTCTACGCCAGGTACGTCGATCTGCTTCCATTCACCTGGGGGCAACCGAAGCGAGGCAGGTTCGCCAGACAGATTGAATACCAACACCATGACCTGACCCGCTTGCTCGCGCCGAAACATCAGCACAGGCTCGGCCGTGTCGTAAAAAGCGATGGATCCCTCACGCAACGCCGGTATTTCCTTGCGCCAGGCAAGAAACGCACGTACTGCGCTCAATACAGAATGCGTATCGTCCTGCTGCACACTCACCGCAGCGGTACGATGCGGCTCCGCCAGCGGCAACCACGGCTTGCCACTGGTGAATCCAGCAGATGGCGCGTCGGTCCATGGCATCGGCGTACGGCAGCCATCGCGGCCCTTGAAGGTCGGCCAGAACGTAATGCCATACGGATCCTGCAGGTCCTCGAATGCCACGTCCGCTTCGCCCAGGCCTAGCTCCTCGCCCTGATACAAGCAGATCGAACCACGCAGCGAACACAGCAGCGCCACCACCATCCGCGCAAACGCTGGCGACGCATGTTCGCCACCCCAACGCGTTACCGCACGCACCACATCGTGGTTGGAAATCGCCCAGCACGGCCACCCCTCCAACATGGTTGCCTCAAGCCGGCTCACCGTCTCGCGGATATACGCGGCGCTATAGTCCTGCACCAACAGCTCGAAGCTGTAGCCCATGTGCAGGCGGCCCTGGGCGGTGTACTCCGCGGTGGTCGCCAGCGAATCCTCCGACGAAATCTCGCCTAGGCTCACCGCGTTCGGGTAGCGGTCCAGCAGTGCACGCAAGCGCTCAAGGAACGCAAGGTTCTCCGGCTGCGTATTGTTGAAGTAGTGGTACTGATACGCGTACGGATTGTCCGCACTGAAGCCGCGCCCTACTCGCTTGTCCGCTGGCTTGGCCGGGTTGTCGCGCAGCTGCGCATCATGGAAACAGAAGTTGATTGCATCCAGCCGGAAGCCATCCACGCCCCGATCCAGCCAGAAGCGCACGTTGTCCAATGTCGCCTGCTGCACCTCCGCACTGTGGAAATTCAGGTCGGGCTGGTCCACCAGGAAGTTGTGCAAGTAGTACTGCTCGCGCCGTGGCTCCCACTGCCACGCCACGCCACCGAATAACGACAACCAGTTATTCGGAGGCGTCCCATCCTCGCGCGGCTCGGCCCACACATACCAATCTGCCTTCGGATTGGTCCTGTCCTGCCGGCTCTCCTGGAACCACGCGTGCGCGATCGACGTATGGCTCAGCACCTGGTCGATCATCACCTTCAATCCAAGCCCATGCGCCTTGTCGAGCAAGCGATCGAAATCGTCCAGCGTCCCGAACAAGGGATCCACCGCACGATAGTCAGCGATGTCGTAACCGAAATCGGCCATCGGCGACTTGAAGAACGGCGAGATCCAGATCGCATCCACCCCCAACCCGGCAATATAGTCGAGCTTGGCGATGATGCCGGGCAAATCACCGACTCCATCGCCATTGGAATCGAGAAAACTGCGCGGATAGATCTGATAGATGACGGCCCCGCGCCACCATGGTGTCTGCGACATGTACGCCCCTCCCGGGCCAATGCGGGCGCGAGAACAAGCACCCAGTCAAGAGCACAAGCGTAGCGGCGTAACAGACGCATAGCGTATCCGTGCATACGTATTCAATAGCGACACCACCACATGGTCTCCAGCATGGGTCAGCTTCGGGACCTCGATGTAGTCGTCACGGCCACCGCTGGAGCAATGCCAATCCATTGGTTGAACACGACAAAGCGATCAAATCGCCCTGCTGCGCGTCTCGCTCTCTTGCACCTGAGACTGCATTTGTGAAGCCTGACGCTGGCTCTCTTCGGCAGCTTGCCGGCTGCTGTGCTCCAACGGCTGATTCTGCGCCTGGTCGCGGTCCACAAAAACCCGCTGCATTGCCGGGTCTGTCATCTCGCCCTGCACTGCGAAGAAGCCGTCGCCGCTCTTGTTGGGCACCACGTGGTCGATGCGATTCAAACCACTGACCTTTGACTCGAACACGATCTGACCGGCTGCTTGCTCAAGCTCTTTGCGGTTGGTAAACCCGCCGCGCTCGCCTAGCGCTTCCAGCTTGCTCACTGCACCGTTGTACATCGCGTTGTCGGGATGGCGAGGGTCGGACAGCAATGGGCTGGTTGCCTGTGCCGGCGCAGTCGGAGCGGCTGCCTGCTCGGCTTGCTTGGCCGTGTATTGTGACATCGCCTTACCCAAAGCGGCCTGGGTCTGTCCACCGACCACGCCGTCCACCTGCAACCCATGCTCGCGCTGAAATTGCTCGACCGCGTATTTGGTGTTGCCGCCGAAGTCGCCGTCCGTCTGTAACGGCTTGCCATCACGCCCGGTGACACCGAGTTGGGCAAGTTGGCCTTGCAGTTGCTTCACTTGCTCGCCGCGCTCGCCTTGTTCTAGTTTGCCGTCGTGCGATGCACCGCGCTTCGGCTGCTGAGGTACAGCCGAAGTATTCGCATGCAACGTATGCGCACGGCCCGGCTGCATGTATTGATCCATCCCATCACGATTACGTGTGATGTCGTGCATGTAGTCGTAGTTGCTGGTGCCATTGCTATCACTAAACTCTCGTCCACCAGTTATCGCTGCGCGAGCGCCGCCGTAACCTGAGATATGACGTGCCTTCAAAAACCCGGCTACTTTTGTTGGACTGTCGTCGCTATCGAGTACCCCATCACGCACTGCCTGACGATACGACTTATCACTATTTATCTTGAAGGCGCCGTCCTGTAACTCGGCAGAACCCTTGTATTTTTGAAGATTTAATCCATCTTTCCAATTGGACGAGTCTTCAAGAAACTTTGTCATTCCACCACTGGCAGCCCATTTCCACTCGGCACCCCGAACTTTCTCTGGATCGAAGCCAGCATCCCGCATCGCGGAGTTGAGCTTCGCGCTATCCACATATCCCGCGTCGGCAAGCCAACCAGCACCCGCTTGATATCTGCCAAGGTAACCTTGCTTGTTGGTTATCGATAGATCACCACCATTACTTTCTGTCATAACGGTCGAAGCAATCAAACGGCGGGTTGTCTGATCATCAAGGCCCGCAATATTCCCTTGACTATAAGCCTGAGCGGTGGCCGCCGCTTTTTCTCGTCTATCAGCCATGTTTCATGTCCTCTGGATATGACGGTTGGGTAATGCACCACCACCTAGTGGTGCCGGATGCTGCGGTTAAAGCGCCTTACATTGCAACTTTTCTATCCTCTTAACGGGCTTCTCTTTGGTAAACAGAAAAGTGGTGTAGCCAGGACCGCGCGAGCCCTCGCCGTCGTCAACATACGCTTCCAGAAATAGTTGATGACCATCGAGAACCACTTCGAAAAATTTCGTCTGGGTGTCAGGGATATCCTCTCCCACGTCTGCGGCGCAATCTCCCGCAATCAACCGCAGTGACGCCGCAGGGGGCAACTGGCGCTTTACTACATCAGCATACTCAGGGCTAACATAAAACTTCTTTACCGCAATCGAATGCACATTCCGCGAATCTCCGTTAAGGGTAATACCTGACTCACCCTCATTTACTTTCTTCACTCCCGCCTCTGCACCTTGATTTCCATCAGGCACGTCAACCATGCCGAAACCGTCCAGAAGGAGAGTACCTTCTCGGAAACGCAAGTTCTCCGGACTGTTGCTATCAGGATTTGGCTGCGGCGAAGCTTCTCGCCAACGCACTTTATTAGCGCCATCGAAGCTTGACCAAGGAACATTATCTTGATTGACAAGTAGGGAGACGACCTGATGGAGAGGCGTCATTTGTCTTAGTCCTTGCAATTCATCAACCTGAGGCATAGATCTAACTTCGCGTTGCTGCGCCTCTGTTTTCCTTTCCTGAAAGTTAGCGCTAATTTTTTGACTGGGTGCCTCACTTTCGCATGCACCCAATAACACAGCAACAGAAGCCAGAAGGTAAAGAATTTTTCTCTTTGATGGCATTTTAGGCCCAACCAGAATATCTACACATCGCAGCGACAGATAATATGAAAATTTTTTAACGATTACAGCATTCAAAAAATTCGATTCAGTACTTCTTAAATATCGGATCCGAACACCCAGAGTAGATGACTTTACACTCGCCACCACCATGATCTTTACAATCTCTCATAGCAAGGTTAATTGCAATATCCTTACTCTCGGCACCCTGAAGAAAACTTTTCCTTTCCGAAGAAACCGATGCTGCGCACTGATTTTTATAACTTAAATCCACCTTGCAATCTGTAGCTCCGCCTTCTGCGCATAGCTGAACAGCTTTTCTTTCAGCCTCTTGACGACTTAATTTACCTGTAACGGCGCCACTCTCGCCAGTTGCGTTCGAGCCTGCAATTGCGCCCCATGTTTTTAACCACTCACCCGTAGGTCTCGGTGGCGGATCCGGAATATCCCCTCTTGATGTACCAGAGTCTGGTCCGCACTGCGGACTGCCAGGTGCTACTCCGACAGGACATGCAGTCTGCCCAAGTGCGACGCCGGATAGAAATAAGTTCAGTACAAACAAGAATCTAAAACGAATCATGGGAGCGCCCTTAATGACGAAGATTAATTTTTCGCAAGGCCACGACTACCGCTAGTGTTCTCTTGACTAGACGACGGTTCTGTACGCATCCCAGCAGTAGTGCGCGCCTCTCTTTGCTCACTGGGCCTTGAGGTTTCACGCTCCGGCGCCCCAGGCTCATAAGGCCGCCCAGCTGCCGGCGACTGACCTGCCCGATCCAACTGCCCCAGCGCCGAGTACGCCGTGAACTGGCCTAGCGTGCCCTGGAAGAAGGCCGCGGCCATCGGGGGTGCCGTGATGATCAATGTGGTCAACACCAAGCCCAGTCCTCCCTGCTGCAGCGCCATGCTGCTGATGCCTTCGCCCGTAAACCCGTTCAGCGCCCACTTTGCAACGAAGGCAGCACCTACTGCGCCAACCACCTTGGTTGCCAAACTCACCGTGAAGGTCAATACCGACAACGAAAACACAGTGCCCAATCCGTATAGCAGCCACTTGCTGAACAACGACTTCGTCGCCTGAAACAGCAGACACAGGATGAACAGAGGCCCAAATCCTACCACCAGCGCCATGGCCAGCTTGTTGAGTAGCAGCATCGAGCCGGCGACTACGCCTGGACCGGCCATTCCGAGACCGGTGAACCACCGAGCCCGCTCTTTTTCATCTTGGCTCTCTTCATCACCGCCCGTCTTAATCTGATCCAACGCCGACATCGCCACTTGCATCAGCATCAAGTTCTTATCGATCGCCTCATAGGGACTTTTTGAGCTGCCTGTCACTGTCCGGGTGATCGCCGAGCTGATCCCGTCCGTCAACGTCCAATACAAGCGTGGCGAGCCCTGCGCCATGCTGGTTGCCAACCCGATGATCAGCGCCGCGCGAAGCGCCGTGACCACCAAGGCCCATCGCCGCCTCGCGCAACTGACCGGTCACGATGCGATAACCCTGGATAAAAATCCAAAGCGTCAACACCGTCAGGGACACCATACCCACCCAGGCCGGCGTGCGCTGCAACAACTCCCACTGAAAGATCGCAATCTCATCGCGCAGGTAGTTGTTGATCAGACAAAAAAAGTTGTACTAATACTTCTTAAAAATCGGATCACTACACTTAGAGAGTGTCACCTTGCACTGACGCCCAGAATCCTCCCTACACTTGTCAAGAGCCAATTTAGACGCCTGATCTATGCTGGCGGCGCCAAAAATAGATCCCTGCCCCTGCCCAGAGTCTGCAGCAGCAACGCATTGATTGAAGAAAGTTAGACTGACTCGACAAGTTCCTGAGCCTAAACCTTCGCAGCTTGCAATCGCATCATTCTCGGCCTGTTTTTTTGTAGTCCGCCCAGAACTTACACCTGCGTCACCATTCCCCGCAGCAGCAACCGCACCCCATGTCTTAATCCACTCACCTGTCGGCCTAGGCGGAGGAGTCGGGATGCTTCCTCGTGATGTACTGTCATCAGGCCCACACTGGGGACTTCCCGGGGCAACGCCTACAGGGCATGCTGTCTGACTAAATGCCTCATTACAAAGTCCATTTGCAATCAGTAGAATTATAAGCGGCAAATAAATATTTTTCATGGCTGTTAACCTTAGGTTGCAGCTTTTCCGAGCTTGCCGGTTTGATTATTATCGGCAGGGGCGTCGGAATAAGCAGTACGTCCGCTAGTGGATTGCTGTGCGTTGGGATTTTCAGTATTTCTAGCAGGCGCCCCAGGCTCATAAGGCCGCCCAGCTGCCGGCGACTGACCTGCCCGATCCAACTGCCCCAGCGCCGAGTACGCCGAATCGCCACCGGTCTTGATTTGGTCAAGGCCGGACATTGCCACCTGCATCAGCATCAGGTCCTTGTCGATCGCCTCGTACGGGCTGTCCGAATCGCCTGTCACCGTCTTGGTGATCGCATGGCTGACCCCGTCGGTCAAGGTCCAATACAGCTGCGAGGCCCCTTGCGCCATGCTCGTGGCCAAGCCGATGATCAATGCTGCAAGCAGCGCCGTCACCACCAGGCCTGTCGACTCCCCGCAATTCAGTGCCAGCCAAAACTAGAGGTCTGCGGTTGATGTTGATCACGAAACTCGGCGGGCGTTAGCCCGCCCAGGCTGTCGTGCGGTATCTGTTGGTTGTAGTCGGCCAGCCAGTGTTCGGTCTGTTCGCGGACCTCGCTCAGCGTGCGGAAGAGATGCATATCCAGCACGCCGCGCCGGTAGCTGCCGTTGAAGCGTTCGATGAAACCGTTTTGCATCGGCCGTCCCGGCTCGATGAAATCCAATGCGATGCCTTTGCACTCGGCCCACTCGGCCAAGGCTAATGCGACAAACTCCGGGCCATTGTCCAAGCGAAGCTTAGCGGGATAGCCGCGCCAGGCTGCGATGCGTTCCAACGTGCGGATGACGCGGGCCGCCGGAAGATTCAAGTCCACTTCGATCGCCAAGGCTTCCCGACTGAAGTCGTCAATGACATTGAACGTGCGGAAACGCCGACCATCCCACAGCGCATCGGACATGAAGTCGATTGACCATCCAGCATTGGGTCGCTCTCCGCATGCCAGCGGTTGTGGATGACGCGTCGGGACCCGACGCCTGCTGCGACGACGCTGATTAAGCTTCATCAGGCAATACACGCGCCAGACCCTCTTGTGATTCCACACATGTCCGCGACGACGGATGATCTGAAAAAGTTTTCCAAAACCACGCTCGGGAAAACGCTCGGCCAATTCGGACAACAGTGCAATGACCTCCTCGTCGCGATCAGGACGACGCCGATAGCGCGCCGTCGAGCGAGCCACGCCAACGACTGCACAGGCCCGGCGCTCGCTCCAGCCATGTTGCTCGACGAGCCAGGCAAGAAGCGGGCGTTTATGCGCCGGGTCTACAGCTTTTTTGCGATGACATCCTTGAGTGCATGGTTTTCCATCGCAAGCTCGGCGTACATGCGTTTGAGCTTGCTGTGCTCGGTCTCCAGGTCGCGAAGGCGCTGCACATCAGCTACCTCCATGCCACCGTACTTGGACTTCCAGACGTAGTACGTCGCGTCGGAAATACCCAGCTCACGGCACACATCCTTGACCTGGCGGCCGCCCTCAACCTGCTTCAGCGTGGCGACAATCTGGCTTTCTGTGAACTTGCTCTTGCGCATCGTTAGTCTCCTCGGTGGCTAGTGTGCCCGGAGACCTGTAGTTATGGATGGATCAATTTTACGGGGAGTCGACACTACCATGCCGATGCCCGTAAACCAACGTGCCCGATTCTGGGAATCCTCACTTTCTTCGTTGCCGCCCGTCTTGATCTGGTCCAGATCTGTCAACACCATCTGCATCAGCATCAAATTCTGATCGATCGACTTGTAGGGGCTATCCGGGTCACCTGTTACCGTCTTGGTGATTGCCGAACTAATTCCGTCGGTCAGAGTCCAATAAAGCTGGGGCGAGCCCTTGGCCATGCTCGTGACCAACCCGATAATCAATGCTGCCCGCAGCGCCGTCACCACCAACCCCATCGCCGCCTCGCGCGACTGGCCGGTCACGATGCGGTAGCCCTGGATAAAAATCCAAAGCGTCAGCACCGTCATTGACACCAAACCGACCCAGGCGGTCGTGCGCTGTAACAACTCACATTGAAAGATGGAAATTTCGTCGCGAAGTTCATTGGAAGTAGAGCCAAGGCGGACATTCCTGACCGCCTTGGCAATTTACCAGATCGCTGAAGCGCAACGACCAACACACCCGAATTACATGGACATCGAGCGCGAAGCAGTTTCCTGGGTCTGCACCTGGGTGGCCTGACGCTGGCTTTCCTCGGCCGCTTGCCTGCTGCTATTTTCCAACGGCTGATTCTGCGCTTGGGCACGATCCACAAAAACGCGTTGCATTGCCGGGTCGGTCATCTCGCCCTGCACTGCGAAGAAGCCGTCGCCGCTCTTGTTGGGCACCACGTGGTCGATGCGGTCCAAACCACTGACCTTGGACTCGAACACGATCTGCCCGGCTGCTTGCTCGAGCTCTTTGCGATTGGCAAAACCGCCACGCTCGCCCAGCGCTTCGAGCTTGCTCACTGCGCCGTTATACATCGCGTTGTCTGGATGACGGGGGTCGGACAGCAAAGGGCTGGACGCTGTCTGCGCCGACGCAGTGGGTGCGGCTGTCTGCTCGGCTTGCTTGACCGTATGCTGGGACATCGCCTTACCCAAAGCGGCCTGGGTCTGTCCACCGACCACGCCGTCCACCTGCAACCCATGCTCGCGCTGGAATTGCTCGACGGCATATTTGGTATTGCCGCCAAAGTCGCCATCGGGATGTAAGGGCTTGCCGTCACGGCCAGTGGCACCTAGCTGGGCAAGCTGGCCTTGCAAGTGCTTCACTTGCTCGCCGCGCTCGCCTTGTTCAAGTTTTCCGTCATGCGATGCATCGCGCTTCGGCTGCTGAGGTACAGCCGAAGTATCAACATGCATCGCATGCGCACGTCCCGGCTGCATGTATTGATCCATCCCATCACGATTGCGCGTGATGTCGTGCATGTAGTCGTAGTTGCTGGTGCCGTTGCTGTCGCTGATGACCCGCCCGCCAGTAACAGCTTCGCGCGCACCACCGTAGCCTGAGATATGGCGAGCTTTCAGGAAGCCTGCCACCTTGGCTGGATCATCACCTTCGTCCAACACGCCATTGCGGATGGCTTGGTTATAAGCCTTGTCGCTGTTGATCTTGAACGCACCATCTTGCAATGCGGCCGATGACTTGTATTGCTCAAGGCTCGCCCCATTCTTCCAGTTAGAAGAATCCTCAAGAAAACGCGTCATACCACCGCTACTCGCCCACTTCCATTCAGCACCACGTACTTTTTGTGGATCGAAACCGGCATCGGTCATCGCATCGTTGAGCTTTGCACGATCTACATATCCCGCATCGGCCAACCAGCCCGCCCCTGCTTGATAACGACCGACGTAACCCTGTTTATTAGTAATTTGCAGATCACCGCCATTGCTTTCAGTCATGACGGTCGATGCAATCAGACGACGCGTCATTGCGTCATCTAGACCCGCGATGTTGCCTTGATCGTAGCTTTGAGCGGTGGCCGCCGCTTTTTCTCGTCTATCAGCCATGATGCATGTCCTCTGGATATGACGGTTAGGAAAAACACCAGCCTTCTACTGGTGCCTAGTGGTGACTATTTCACGACTCTTTACATTGCAACGCTTGAATTCTCTTTTGTGGCTTGGTTTTCGTAAAAACGAACGTTGTAAAGCCTGGCCCACGCGTTTCTGTACCATCGTCAAGATAGGCCTCTACAAATGCCTCGCCTGTATCAAGACCGATCGCATAAAACTTTGTCTGCAGTGGATCGGGCCCACCATCCCCGTCTCCCGCACAAGTGTCTGCGATCAATCGTACCGCCGTAGCCATGGGCAGCTGGCGCTTCAAGACCTCGGCATACTCTGGACTGGCATAGAACTTCTTCACTGCAATGGATTGCACAGTCTGCGCATCTCCATTGAGCGTGATGCCTGACTCGCCTTCATTGGCTTGCTTCGCCCCCCCCTCAGCACCCTGGTCCCCATCCGGCACATCTACCGGGCCGAATCCATCGAGCAGCAAGGTCCCGCTGCGATACTGCGCATTCTCGGGATCTGTGCTATCGGAATTAGCTTTCGGCGACGTATCCCGCCACTGCACACCGGGAACCGCATCGAAGCTCGTCCAAGGCGTACCATTTTTGGCAGTAAGTAACGAAACGACTTGATTAAGCGATGTCATTCGTTCTTTTTCTCCTGGATTCTTACTCTGCGATACGGGCTCATTTTGACTTTTCTGCAAATTCTGCTGTGTACTTGGAGAAGTGTCACCTACTTTTTCTGAGACAGCCTCCTGTTTGCACGCTGCTAGTAACAGAAACACAGTAAACATCAGAACTCTGGATACATTTCTTAAAAATCTAACCATCACGGCCCTCGCTCTATCAAACAAATGAGCCAAAAATCAAAACTAGCAGAAAGCCAACCCAATCACAGGGATCAGAAATGATGGAACATGACAATAAAGCATCTTTAGCCTCTTACAGGCATGCGCGCACTAAAACCTCTTAAATATTGGTTTAGTACAGTCCTTATAGATGACAGAACAACCCGCCCCACCCTGTTTTTTGCACATGCTCATAGCATCATTTTCGGCAAGCCCTGTATCTGGTGCAGCGGCAACGCCCGCCCTGCCTTGGTTTGAAGCTGGGGATGCAAGTGCAACACATTGATTTCTATAAGTGAAAGTTACAGCACAGCCGTGAAACCCTGCAACCTGACACTGATCGACAGCATCAGCCTCTGCGTCGCCTTTTGATAGTTTTCCCGTGGACGCCCAGGCTTCGGAACTATCTTCCGCATTCACAATAGCCCCCCACGTTTTAATCCATTCGCCTGTTGGCCGAGCCGGAGGGAGCGGGACGTCCCCCCTTGAGGTTCCTGAGTCAGACCCACATTGCGGGCTACCCGGCGCAACTCCGACGGGACAGGCAGTCTGAGCATCGGCAACGCCAAGAAGCACCAACCAACAAATTGATATAAGTAGAACTCGCATAAATATACGCCTCATGTCGTTAGCCATTCTAATTATTGGATGCTATGCCACGAGAACCAGTACTGACTGGTGAGTTAGATGGCTCACTACCACTGGCGCGCGTATTAACTTGAGACACGTTTTTCTGATGTTCTGACGAACGCCCCCCATCGGTCGCAGGTGCACCCGGTTCATAAGGTCGCCCTGCGCCCGGCGATTGGCCAGCCCGATCCAGCTGCCCCAGCGCCGAGTACGCCGTGAACTGGCCTAGCGTGCCCTGGAAGAAGGCCGCGGCCATCGGGGGTGCCGTGATGATCAACGTCGTTAACACCAGTCCTAATCCTCCCTGCTGCAGCGCCATGCTGCTGATGCCTTCGCCCGTAAACCCGTTCAGTGCCCACTTTGCGACGAAGGCTGCGCCTACTGCGCCGACCACCTTGGTCGCCAAGCTCACCGTGAAGGTCAATACCGACAACGAAAACACAGTGCCCAATCCGTATAGCAGCCACTTGCTGAACAACGACTTCGTCGCCTGAAACAGCAGACACAGGATGAACAGAGGCCCAAATCCTACCACCAGCGCCATGGCCAGCTTGTTGAGTAGCAGCATCGAGCCGGCGACCACGCCTGGACCGGCCATTCCGAGACCGGTGAACCAACGGGCCCGGTCTTTTTCGTCTTTGCTCTCTTCATCACCGCCCGTCTTGATCTGATCCAACGCCGACATTGCCACTTGCATCAGCATCAAGTTCTTGTCGATTGCCTCGTAGGGACTTTTTGAGCTGCCCGTCACTGTCCGGGTGATCGCCGAGCTGATCCCGTCCGTCAACGTCCAATACAAGCGTGGCGAGCCCTGCGCCATGCTGGTTGCCAACCCGATGATCAGCGCCGCGCGCAGCGCCGTGACCACCAAGCCCATCGCCGCCTCGCGCGACTGACCGGTCACGATGCGATAACCCTGGATAAAAATCCAAAGCGTCAGCACCGTCAGGGACACCATACCCACCCATGCCGTCGTGCGCTGCAACAACTCCCACTGAAAGATCGCAATCTCATCGCGCAGGTAGTTGTTAATCAGACGAAAAAATTCGTAGTTGGCGATGTTCGTCAAAAAATCCATATGTCACCACATCCACTAGACGGCTGCGCCGTGGGGCAGTCGCTGCCCCGGGGTTGATTACGTTGCATGATTCGGTCGTGCCATATCGTCAGTCTTTATCGATTGCCAACGGCGGTTCCATGCCAGATGGCTTGTCACTCTTGATCGTCTCGAGCGCGCCCTTCATCACTGCACCGGCCGCAAGCGTTTTACCTAGACTCAGCACATCGTCCGGCACCCAGTCCGGCACCCAACTCCAACGATTGCTTTTTGGTGGTTCCTTGCCGGCCATTGCCGCCTTGGCTGCTGCTGTCTGCTGCCCAGTCAGGTAGGCAATGCGCTTGTCATAGGCGAACATCGCCGACTCCATCTGCTGGCGGTCGATGTCCATCATCGCTTTCAACGCGAGCAACTTGTTGGTATTACTTTCCAACTCGCCAATCTTTTGGTCGCCGATCTTCTTGCGCTCATCCTCAATGGTACGAAGACGTTCAAGACGCTTGGTGGTGATTTCATACATGGCGACCATGTAGTTGTATTGCGAATTGAGAGTGCGCTGAATCAACTCGCACGATTCCTTCTGCGAATCGGACACGGGCGTTCCTTTCGTTGAAGCCGCGCATGCCGCCACACCTTGGTCATCGGGAATCTTCTCGATCTTTTCCTTCGGCTTCTCTACTTCCTTGCCACTGGATTCCTTACCATCGCCATTTTTGATGGTCTGGTTCTTGCGGATTGCCTCAACCTTTTCATTTAACTTCTTATCCTCTACCTCCCACTGCGCACTGGCCGCTCCCGCCATGCTGAGCAGCACCAGTCCCATCAAGACTCGGGAAAAATGTCTGAACGTGGTTCCCATGGTGTTCTTCGCCTCCTGTGACACAGATGAAGTTGGTGCGGAATGAAGCGACTGCTGATGAGTGGATGGACTACGCATCTTCGGCCTCCTTGTCTTTGACCGCTTTGCGCTTGCCCGAGCCCTTGCGGTTGGCGTAGAAATCGCTCAACCACTGCTCCGGCGTCAGCTGATCGACGGTCACGCCAAGCTTGCTGGCCTTGCCGGCCAGGATCTGATGCATGATCTCGATGTTGTCGGTCGAGGACGAAATCACCGACAGCGCATCGTCCATGCCGCGCAGGTTGAGCTGGCACACCGCAGAGGCATGGCCTTGCTTGACCAGGAAGCAACGCGAGCGCTCGTCCAGCGCCACCACCACCTGGTACTCGGCATCGGTGAGCTTGAGGCCTTCGATGTAATCGTCTCGGCTGGCATTGGGGTTGGGCAGCAGCACCATCGTGGCGGTCTGCTCGATCAGCGCCGCAGCGATATCGCTGGCCAGCGCGTCCTCCGGGCTCTGCGTGGCGAAGATGCCGAGGCCGTTCTGCTTACGGATGGTCTTCTGCTTGTTCTTGGCGAATTCCTTCAGCCCCCCCTTGCCATCGAGGATCTTCCAGAACTCGTCCATCACATAGATCAGCGGGCGGCCGTCGATCAACGCCTCCAGGCGGTGCAGCAGGTAATTGATCACCGGCACCCGCACTTCGGCGTTGTCGATCACGTCGGTATAGTCGAAGCCGATGATCGAGGCGCGCGTCAGGTCGATGGTATCGACGGGGTTGTCGAACACCCAGCCCAGCGAGTTGCCGGTCGTCCAGCGACGCAGACGCGCATACAGCCCGTCGTCGCCCATGTTGGGCAGACTCGTACGGAAGTTGCTCATGCTGCGCAGGTGCATCGGCGTGTCCAGCATGCCTTCCACCGCACGATAGATGTCTTCTTCCTCGCGGGCGCTGTACTCGGCCTTGCCGCCCAGCACCTTGATCAGTTCGGCCAGGAACTGCGTGTTGGCTTCATTGCGCTCGCACTGGAACGGATTGAAACCGGTCGGCACGCCGTTTTCCAGCGCCAGGTAATTGCCGCCGCACGCACGCACGAAAA
This sequence comes from Xanthomonas sp. NCPPB 4467, assembly GCF_041475665.2. Lineage (NCBI taxonomy): Bacteria > Pseudomonadati > Pseudomonadota > Gammaproteobacteria > Lysobacterales > Lysobacteraceae > Xanthomonas > Xanthomonas sp. NCPPB 4467. The sequence continues at coordinate 3,276,075 of NZ_CM191260.1, forward strand.
TCTCCGCGCCGCGGTCCTTGTCGAAGAAGAAGATAGTCGGGATCGGATCGAACTTCTGCACCTGGCTCAGCAAGAAGTTGATCAGCGCCGTCTTGCCGGTACCGGACTTGCCGATCACCATCGTGTTGCCGATCGCCTTTTCGCCGAGCGAATTTTCGGCCGGATGCGTGGCGTGGAAGTTGAAGTAATACGGCTGACCGTTAGTGGTCTGCAACGTGGTCACGCAATCGCCCCATGGGTTGTTGTGCTGCTTGCCCTGGGCGAAGTTGTGGAGCGGCGACAGGCCGAGGAAGTTGAGCGAACTCAGGTTGGCGATCCGCGTGCGGAAGCGCCAGTTGCCCGGCAGCTGCGCGTAGAACGACGAGGCGATCGCCAGATCTTCCTTGGCGGATACGAACCCGGCGTTGGACAATTCGGCACGCGTCGTCGCGATCTGACGGGCCAGCTTCTCCTGGCTGTCGGCATAGACCGCCAAGGTAAAGTGATATTCACCCAATACGAAGTTGCCGGAGGCCACGTCATCCATCGCCAGGTCCAGGTCACGGATCTGGCTGGAGGACTTGTCGCCGGACGAAATCATCATTCCCTTGGTACGTTCCAACACCTTCAAGGCATCGTGACGCCCAACCGGACTGAACGAATGCGTCATCACGTATTCGAAATCAAGATGCTTCAGGCCATTGAGGATGCCGGGATAGGTTCCGTCGGCATATTCCTTGACATTGAGGATCGCACCGAAATGATTGATGCCATCCGGTGTGCGGATGACAAAATCGCCGGTTTTGTTGGCAAACATGTGCTTGCTGACCGGCAGGTACGCCGGCACAGGCGCCTGTAGCACTGGAACAGGCTCGTCGATGCGGTTGAGCAAGTAGCCGAGAAACTCCAGCGTCTCGGAAAACACCACACCATTCTTGGCTTCATACATGCCGAGCCGGTAAGGTGAATAATCCTTCAGCACCGCCTCGACGTTGGTGGCCAACTCGATGATCTTGGAGATGGCCTGCTCTTCCTCTGCCCGGATCTTGTCTGGATTGACAGACTTCTCGACCAGGCGTCGCCCGGTAACGACAGGACGATAGATCATGCTGAAGTACAACTCGTTCTGCATGATTTTTTGTGAGGATAGCGCTGCGTAATACTCGTCGGACAGCGTCTGATTGAATGACTGCTTGAAGCGCCCGCCAGTGCCAATTTTCCGACGACGGCGAACGTCGTGAACCCAGAACGCGATATTGGCGAAATCCGGTGCACGCAAGGTTTGCAACAACCGATTGAACGTATTGTGGCGTTGCTCAAGTTCGTACTCGTCACGCCCAACGAAGGGCAAGCCAGCCAGATGCCAAATCAACAGGTAGTCGCCACCGGTCGTCTTGACGACGGACGGTGCGACGTGTGTCGAAATGGAAACAAATTCGCCGATCGGACTGTCTGGACTGAACATGGTCTTACCAAGTTAGAGGAAAAGCATCGAACCAAAAACTATTTAAAACACCAACCCCACGCAGATTGAATGCGTGGGGTTGGCTGACGTTTTCACATGCTCATCGCGATTTCCCCGGGGGACTCTTGCGATATTCGTTAGGAGTGAACACCCACATCCCCGAATAACGCTGAAGGTTTCGAGCACGCATGCGAAAAAGCCATCGCAATCCCAGCAACCTGAAAATCATCTCGTCTCGCTTCGCCATTTGCTGCATGGCGAAGATGATGACGGGAATCGTCAACAGGAACCAAAGATCGAAGTACATCCCCGACAGCAGGCCACCGCCCGCGCCAATGAAGAAGGGGATGTAGGGCACCCCCAAGAACATCGCAGGGCGGGTGCAGCCGCGGAAGAGTACGTCTTTATGCATAGTACTGAGCGATCTGTACCAACGAAGCGCCGATTCCCGAGCAATCTCCGGCGTTTGCATCCTTATTCTGCAGGATCATGTTGGCAATCTGGCCGGCAGCACCGATCAAAACGCCGCCGATCAGGATCGGGGACACCTCAGAGATGCGCTTGTGTGCGAAAGCGATCTGATACCCGGCCACGATAACCGCGATGGTGACCACTGCGATCGAGCCCATATTCAGCAGCTTCGTGACGTTGTTCAGAAAGCCGCACACGCGCGTATCGGTATCTGCGAGACCGTTTCCATCAGCCGCACCAACACCACCTGCCACCATCAGCAGCGAAACGAACACCAACGCCTTCATCGCCTGAGTGCCAACCATCTTGGCCTCTGCAATTGTCTTCTTGTCGATTTCAAACTTCATGTCAAACTCCTTGGGAACAGAGGGGGTCCAGCAGCCATATCCTTGGCGATCTTCCATCCTAAAAAACAAATGCACTATCAATTTGCTGAGCCGTCTGTGGTGCACGCGGCACGGAGACGGGATTTGCGGGTTGATCAGTCTGCGTCGAGATCTGCGGTGCGACGGCGGGCAACGCTACCCCACGCCCCTGGCCTGTCGGCTTTATCACATACAACTCGTTCTCCGCCGCCGGAGCCACAGGAGTGGCCCGACTCGGCAGAGAATAAGGCGCTGACGGTGCCGATAGCATAGGCCCCGACGGTGAAGCCACTGTGTTGCCCGCCCCAGATAGATCCTGAATACGACGCGCCACAATCGCATCTGCCAATTCGGCAGCCGCCTGCTTGAGCGGATTGGCAGGCCGTAACTGCACTTGGCGCGTTGGCACAACCGCAATGGGCTCAGGGCCGGAAGATGCTACCGACTGGCGGATGGATGCATAGATCTTTTGGACATAACCATGTTTGAAGCCGGTCTCGAAGTTGCCGGAGTAGTAACAGCTGAACGACTTGCCCCAGTTAGCGCCAGAGCGCGAATGACACTCCGCCAGAATCCTCGACGCAGCGACCAGATTGGGGCATTTGTCGAATGCCATTTCATAACTGGTGAGCCCGTATTTCTGCAGGTTGTAGCGGTTGACCTGGCCTAGCCCAAGGGAGAAGTTATAGCCCTTCTGTTCGAGCATCTTGGCAGTAGCGACCGCCTCAGCCAGACCCCGCGGCTCACGTACCAACCGCCCGCCAACCACACCGATGGCATACGGATTGCGCGACGACTCGACACGGACAACGTGCTGCATCACCTCGCCAGGAACAGCAAGTCCAGTGCACCCCATCAGTTCCATGCCAGGCAACATGTCATTACTCCTTGCAAAACCAAACCAGCCCCAACGAAAGAATTGACCTCTCAACCGCCGCGCAAGGTTCTCAGAGGATCGAAGTCGATCCCGGTGATGAACCGGCGCCCCGCGTGCGCCTTGATATGAACCACGATGTCGATGGTCATTCTCAACAACCGCTTGATCACCTCGAACTCCAGACCAGAGCCTTCGTTCGATGCCTTGACCATCAGGGCCAACTGATCCCAGGTCTGCTCGACACTGCCGGCGTGGCAACTGGTGATGGAACCCGGATGTCCCGAAGCGCAATTACGGATGAAGTAGAACGACTCATCGCCGCGCAACTCGGCCAGGATGATGCGATCCGGTTTCATGCGCAGGCATGCTTCCATGCAACTCTTGGCAGTCACGTTGCTGGCGCTCTGCCCGCCCTTCGAATACAGCAGGTGCACGGAATTGGGCTGACTGATGAACAGCTCTCTAGCATCCTCGATGGTCACCAGGCGCTCTTCGTTCGGAATATGATTGACCAACGCCTTCATGAAAGTGGTCTTGCCGCTGCCAGTCGCTCCAGCAACGACCACGTTCTTCTTGTACAACACGCACTTTTTGAAGAACTCGGCATAGTCACGCTTGCGGCGTAACTCCAGCAATTCCTGATCATGGTCGCTGACATCCGCCGACTGCTCCAGCACCTCGTCGAAGAAACCGTCGTGTTTGTACTGTTCCAGCGACTTCGTGTGCTTGGACGGCAGCCGGATCGTAATGGATACCTTGCCGGCATCGCATGCTGGCGGCATCACGAACTGCGCACGCTGCCCGGTCGGAAAAGTCAGCGACACCACCGGGTCGGCGTCGGTAATACGTTGGCCGGTATTGCTCTCATTGACGACAGCCGTACAAAACTGCCGAGCACGGTCGTAGGTAAGGGACGGCACATCAACCCGCTGCCACCCATGAATCGTCTCAAGATACAGCTCACCCGGACGATTGATGCAGATTTCGGTCACGTCAGGCGAATTCAGGTAATCCAGGATTCCCAGCACTGAGTACTGGTAATCCAGGAAGTCGTTGGAGATACGCGCCGTCGGGGAATCATCGATCGTCATGGCAGCCACATCATTCACTTCGGCAGGACCGCCGAAAAATCGACGTCCTTGGCAACATAAACGTTCAATACGGTGCCCTGATTGATCGTCAAGGTTGCAGGACGACGCCCAGACTTCTCAACTGCCTGTTCGGCGAGCTGCTGCATGCTGCGTGCAGTATTACTTTCAAATGGCTGCTGAGTGACGGTCCCGGTGCCAACGCCAATTGTGGTCGTCTCTGGACCATATTCGGCAGCTGCGTACTTGAAGGCATCGCTCAGCATGCTGATAAACAGGGCAGATGCGATCTTGTTGCCCCAATGTGCGTTGTAGTTGCCCGGATGGCCAGCGCTGCCCAACGTATCGATACCCGGCCCAACGAGCGTGACATCCAGGCCGGTCGGCGTGGTAACGCGATCCCAGACCACCTGCAGGCGCCGTGTCGTTGGCTCTCCAGCGCCATACTGACCAAGCATCTTGGAGCCCTTCGGTAGCAGCAGGTTATGCCCGTTGATGGAGTACACCGGCTCAGTCACGATGCACGACGTATAGCCACCGAAATCGGAAATGATTCGGGTCTCGAGAATGCAGCGAATGTACGTACCACGCACCAATAAACCATCTGGGTTGCTGATCGGCTTCGCCAGTGTGATAGCAGTGTCCTCTTCTCCGGGCGTAGCTGGCGCACCAGGTTGACCGGGCATGCCTGCGCCGTTCGCAGCGGATTCGGCGAGGATTCGACGCTCCAACAATGTAGGACCGCGCTGACGTTCCGGCGCAGAACCAGAGTCTCCGCTGTCGTCAGTCGGCATCGGCGGCAGTGGCGGCAGACTTGGCTGCTGCGCGAGGGGCACGGGCGCCTCTTCGACGGGCGCAGTCATATTTTGTGGCAGCGCGGGCGCCACGACAGTCTCAGCTCGCGGCTTCGGTGGTGCCGAATCATCCCCACTTTGCGTCGCCAGCCAGAAGATGACGAGAATCAGCAGAGCGGCGATGGCAGCCAGGAACACGAGCGCCTTACGATTCAGGCGCTTGATGTCGCTGGAGCGCAGTACCGGCTCATTAGCATCCAGGTCAGGCGCGACACCTGCCTGTTGACGCGCAAAGTATGGATTGTTGCGCTCATCGTACTCGCCGTTTCGCGACTCTTCCCCGCGATTGTTCGGGGAACGATCGTCTTGGTCGTTTGGAATATTCGAGTTCACTTTTGCTTGTTCCTTCGCAGACCGAGGACATTATCGCCGTGGCGAACCACCAGGAAAGGATAGGTCCCATGCACGATCAAGGTGTTGCCTTCCACCGTCGTATTGACGAGAAAATCCTCAGCGTGTTCCTTCTCTCGAGCGAAGACCGCTGGGAAATTCCCGGTCGGAAACCGCGTCAGATCCATGTTGATGTAAGTGAACTTGCCATCATCATAAACCCGGCTTGGAATCAGCCAGGATTTCTTGGTACGTGTCGAATAATCATAATCGTAGTAATAACGACGATCCTTCAGGATCTTTGCATTCAACAATGGACCTTTCTTCGATGCATCTGCATCTTCGACGTTGTTGAAGCTAGTGTCTTTCGGGTAGGTGAACACGACCTTGTATTGGACACCCGCTTGCTTCGCCTGCTCGAGGCGCTGCCAATCTGTTGCAACCACCTTGAGCTCAAGGATGTAGGAATGCGTCGCCGTACGAATCATCATGTTCGTGTCGACGTCGACGTTTTTTGGCTTCAGATAAAAGACATTCTCGCGCCGGGTAAGTTCCCAGCCACCGGTGAACCCGGTGCTGTAATCCAGAATTTTTTCGTTCGGGCTAAGCTCGACCTGAGTGGTAATCCCCAGGCCCGTACGCACCTGATAGATACGGTCAGGCGCATATTCGTATTCCTGAACCACCTGCGCCGCTACTGAAAAAGCACATAGTGCAAGTGGCAGCGCTAAAAATAACGCAGCCCTGTACCGATTAAAGAGTTTCATCGACCGCTTGCTCCATTGACATTATTCGGCGTCCCTTGGGGTTGAATCGCAGGCTGACCTGGCGGCTGCATCTGATCGGGAAACGCTGGCTGTGCTTGCTGTTGCGGCACACCACCCTGCGGCATGGCTCCTTGCTGAAGCGGGACGCCCATTTGCGGGACTGCACCAGAGACATTTGCCGCATTGGGATCAACAACGCCCATGCCAGGCTGTTGGGCCGCCGCTTGAGGCTGCCCGTTGATGATGGCACCGGCGGCCGGCGCTGCTGGCAGCGAGGAGTAGTCATTATCGACCCGATAATCTGTCACCCGGAATCCCAGGGGATTTTCGACGCGCAGGGTATCACTCATCTCCAGATTGTCCTGATAGACGAATCCCATGGTCGCAATCTTGTTATCGAGCAGAGTGGAAACTGTCGAATTTTTGTCATATACGGTGCGCTGGAAGCGCACGGTCGCACCTTTATAAGGTTGTCCTTTCCCGCCGATCAGCGTGATGCTCAGGATATTGACGCGGACTGCGCGAAGCTTGCCGTATGTATTCAGCGGCCGTAGCGGATTGTTTGCGGAATGCAGTGCACGATATTCGTTCACAACATTTGTCGTGCCCATTGCTGACACGGTATTCCAGTCACGTTGACCGATGATCGACAAATCGAATGATTCGCGGGCAATAATGAAGCGTGCGATATTGCTGCGCGCCAAAGCCTCACTCGTACTGATCGTACGCCCGCCAAAATTCGCCTCAAGCTTGGCGATAGTGCTTGTTCCCGAATAGGCGTCTGCCATGACCAGGTAAGGCACTTTCTCCTTCAAGGGCAGCATGTAGTAATAGCCGCCTGCAGTCATGACCGTCACCACCATCGACAAGGTCGCCACAATCCACGCACGCTTTTCACTGCGGCGCGCAAGATCAGCGATGCTGACCTCGTAATTAACTGCTTTCTGGACGGCTGCCCCGACTTGGGCAGATCCATCTTTTTCACTGACCTTCTTACGCAACATGTCTAGATCCGTCACCGTGGGGCCTTGTCAGGCCTGAAACTGTTGCCGCGATGAGTTGCGGGCATTTGGGAGGCATAGACGTCCCTGCAAATGTGATGCCACAGGTGCATCGCATCAGTCGACGCTTCCTTAAAGCTTGGATCCGGTTGATACCGCTACGGGCTGTACAAGCAACTTGTTTGCAGAGACTGATACCGACACTCCTTGCGCGGCATACACCGCGCTGAGCTCAGTTGCGGCCTGCTGCACGCTGGTGGTGCTGATATTGGAAACCGGTGCAATCAGGGTGTAGTCCGACGGCAAGTTGTAGGACAACTGCATGTTGGAGTCCGCGGCCCAACGTTCCAGCATCGTCTTCAGCGTGCCATCCATCGGCGTGGCCTGATACGTGTAGGAGGTGTAAAGAGGAATTTCGGTCGGAGCTTCGTCAAAGTGATTGACGTGCTTCCAGCGCCCACCAAAGTCAGGAGCAGGCTTGGTCGCGCAGGCGCCAGCCAACACGGCAGCCGCTAACACCAATGACAGCTTGGACACATACATCGGATTCACTCTGACTTCTCCAACTCAGGAAATTTCGGGCTTAATGATGGACAGCACTGCGGCCCCGCGCACCTAAAGGTGGCGGAGCAGCGAGTACTTTGAGAAACCGACTGGAAACGCGAGGCGCACATGACCTGCCCCAAAGGGCGAAGCAGTGCAGCGCATATGCGCAGACGAAGAAGATGAGTACACCGAAGAACCATCCATAGCTTTACTCCTATACGACCCCGTCCGGCGCCGCCCCCTTAACAAAAAATCAACAATGCAGAAATTCCGGGTAACTTTGCCCTTAACGGACACATGAGTCAAGAATTACCCATCCATCTCTGCAGCCAATGTGCGATGGATATCACACTTTGATGGAAAGCGTTTTCACATCCGTTTTGGGCAGCAGCCGCGCGGTGAAGTACCTATCTTCGTAGTAGCGGATCTTGTCGCACTTCACAGGATGCGGAATACCTTCGTACAGGAAGACCTCCTTCTCGTTGCCCATCGCCTTGAGTTCCTGGGGAAGCATCAATGCCCGCCGCTCTTCCGACACGCTGCGGGTTGTCTCCCTGCCCCGGGTGATGTTTTTCTTCTTGATCGTCGTGTAGCCCAACATCTCCGAGTAGTCGTTCGCGTCCTGTTGCTCGCGCGGCGCGTACAGAATCTGGAGGGCGTGATTGGTGATGATGGTGCGCGACAGGTCCTTGCCATAGGTCGCATCCAGCTGCGCCATGCTCTGGATGATAGGCAACAGGCGGATGTTGTAGCCGGCCATGTAGGCTACTGCCGTTGCGATGATGTCGACTTTGCCGATCGAGGTGAATTCGTCCATGAGCAGCAAGCACTGGTACTTGAGCTCGGGGTTGGACTTGGGCAACTCGCGGGTGTTGAGGTTGATGATCTGACTGAAGAGCAAGTTGATGATCAGACGGCTCTCGGCGAGCTTGTTCGGCTGGATGCCGATGTAGATCGTCATCTTCTTCTTGCGCAGATCCGTCAGCAGGAAGTCGTCGGCGCTGGTGGCCGCATCCAGCACAGGGTTGATCCACGCGTTGAGTGGCTCTTTCAGGGTGCCCATGATGGACGCGAAGGTCTCATCCGCCTGTGACAGCATGTTGGCGAAGGCCGACTTGGCATTGCTGCTGAGGAACCGGCGCTCGGACAGCGACTTCAGGTACTTCTTGAGATCGCTACCGTCGCCCGACGACAGGCGGTAGATTCCGCCCAGCGTGGGAGCGCCTGCCCCGCCCGGAAAGCCGAGCGCAAGCTCTTCGTCCTGGTTCTCGAACAAGTAAAGCGCAAAGGCCAAGAACGCATTGCGCGCCTGGCTGACCCAGAATTTTTGGTCGTCCGATCCATCGGGATACAGCATCGCCGCGATGCTCATCAGGTCCGACACGCGGAAGGCGGGATCGTTCGACACGTAGGTCAGGGGATTCCAGCGATGGGTACGCCGATCTTCCGCAAACGGATTGAAGAGAAACACCTCGTGTCCCTGGCTGGCGCGCCAACCGCTGGTCAGATCGAAGTTTTCCTGCTTGATGTCCAGGACAACGATCGACTCCTGGTACTCAAGCAGGTTCGGGATGACCACACCCACACCCTTGCCTGAGCGCGTCGGTGCGGCGAGGATCACGAATTGCTGCCCGCTCAGACGCACCAGCTTGCCGTTGAACTTACCGACGACGATGCCGTTCCCGCTTGGCTTGAATAGGCCGTGTTTAGAGAGATCGGCAGCCCCGGCGAAGCGCGCATCGCCGTGCAGCGCGGGCGCCTTGGGCTTAAGCGCAAGAGCAATACCGATGACCCAAACCAGCGCCGGGAAACCGAAGCCGATGGCCCCTGCCATCTTGATCTTGGTGGCATAGGGGGCAACTTGCGGCAAGCCCAGCGCGCTGTAGTAGCGGTAATAGGTGTCCCAGCTGTAAAGGCTTGTATCGAGCCGCAGCAGTCGCAGGGTCACGTAGCCGGACAGCAGATATCCGGCGAGCACTGCCACCGCAGTGGCAATCGCGATTATTTTGGTTTTGGACATGCGCCCTTCTCCCTAGGCTTGCATCTGGACGGCGTTCTAGCGACGGACGACAGGCTTGTGGTCAATCAGGTCCGTCTTGCGGCCCCCGCTCTCACTCTCGACGAGCGAGTCGATCCACACCTTGGCTTGATCCAAGGAAAGATCCGGCGTTATTCGCGTTCCCGTATCGGTTACCACCGCATATGCCACCACCGCATCGGGTGCATACACCTCGTCGCGCGTAATCGCCACGATGCGATACCCCCCCCTGGTCAGCACGGTGTGCTGATACTCGTCCATCGCCAGCCTTCCTTTCCGTCAGCGCGGAAGAGATGCTAAAGCAAGACGTGTGACGGAGAAAGCGGTTTCGGCTGCTTCCCGTGACTACGCAAGTCGGGCGGCCCTGCCTCAGGACATGAGGTGATGAACTTGGCTCTGCCCTTCCGTCGTGCGACGACAGACAAACACGCGCTGGCTGACAGTTCCACTGCTGCCAGCATTGGCTTCGCTCATCGCAGATGCCGGGCCATTGAGCGGCATCGCGAGCCAACGGCTGCGCAGCGGCATCAGGCGGGCCGCGTGGCAAAAGTCGGGCTGCACTGCCAGTAGCCGGTCCGCGCCTGCGACTTTTCGCATGCCACCGCCACCTCGTCGAGCCATGCGGTGCATCTACATGGGGTTGCCGGGGTTCGCTAGATCATTGCGCAGTCGACAAGTCTGGCCGATGGACGGACTTTCGATCAGATGTGCCTGGTCGCGGCAAATAAGAAACTGGAGTTGCTCGCCGAGGACTTGATCAGAAACGCGCCAAAGCTGAAGCGGCTTCTGAGCACGTCACTCTCAGGTAAGTAGCAGATATACCTGCCGATCACATAACCACTCAAGTCGCCGTGCCATCTGGACTTGGAGTGGTGGGCGGTACAGGGTTCGAACCTGTGACCCCTACCATGTCAAGGTAGTGCTCTACCGCTGAGCTAACCGCCCGAATCCTGCGCCAGCATTGCGCTGTGCAGGGCGCGCATTCTAGCGCAGGGTTTTGCCGACCACAAGCCCTGTCTGCGCTTCGCCTGTCACTCCGCCCTACCCCAGGCTTGCCGCATTCAACTTCTGGATCTGGTCGCGCATCTGCGCCGCTGCCTCGAACTCCAGATCCTTGGCGTGCTGGTACATCTTTTGCTCCAGGCTCTTGAGCTTGCCGGCAATTTCCGCAGGCTTCATCGCACGATAGTCGGGTGTCTCTTCGGCAACCTGACGCGACTTCGACCGCCCCTTGCCGGCACGTTTTTCGGCCGCATCCTCGCGCGCGCCCTCCATGATGTCGGAGATCGGGCGCGCCACCGACTTCGGCGTGATGCCGTGTTCGAGGTTGTACTCCACTTGTTTCTCGCGACGTCGATCGGTCTCGTCGATCGCAGCCTTCATCGAGCGCGTCATCTTGTCGGCATACAAAATTGCCTTGCCGCGCAGATTGCGTGCGGCACGACCGATGGTCTGGATCAACGAGCCGGTCGACCGCAGGAAGCCTTCCTTGTCCGCATCCAGAATCGCCACCAACGACACTTCCGGCATGTCCAGACCCTCGCGCAGCAGGTTGATGCCGACCAGCACATCGAACTTGCCCAAACGCAGGTCGCGAATGATCTCCACGCGCTCGACTGTGTCGATATCCGAGTGTAAGTAGCGCACGCGAATGCCGTGCTCACTCAGGTACTCGGTCAGGTTCTCGGCCATGCGCTTGGTCAGCGTTGTGACCAACACGCGATCGCCGAGCTTGATGCGCTCGTGCACTTCGGACATCAGGTCGTCGACCTGCGTGCCGACCGGGCGTATCTCCACGATCGGATCGATCAACCCCGTGGGACGCACCACCAGCTCGGTGATTTCGCCGGCAGACTCGCGCAACTCGTAAGGACCAGGCGTCGCGGACACATAGATGCTGCGCGGCGAACGCGCCTCCCACTCTTCGAAGCGTAACGGCCGGTTGTCGAGCGCCGACGGCAGGCGGAAGCCGAATTCCACCAACGTTTCCTTGCGCGAACGGTCGCCCTTGTACATCGCACCGATCTGCGGAATGGTCACGTGCGACTCATCGATCACCAGTAGCGCATCCGGTGGCAGGTAGTCGAATAGTGTCGGTGGCGGCTCGCCTGGCGCTTTGCCGGTGAGATGCCGCGAGTAGTTCTCGATGCCGTTGCAGAAACCCACTTCGGCCATCATTTCCAGATCGAACTGGGTGCGCTGCGCCAGACGCTGCGCTTCGACCAATTTGTTCTGCGAATACAACTGCTCCAGCCGCTCCTTCAGTTCGTCCTTGATCGTGTCGACCGCACTGAGCGTGCGCTCACGCGTGGTGGCGTAATGGGTCTTGGGATACACGGTGTAACGCTGCAGCTTGCGCAGGGTTTCGCCGGTCAACGGGTCGAACAAGGTCAGCTGCTCGATGTCGCCGTCGAATAATTCGATGCGCAAGGCTTCGGTGTCCGACTCCGCCGGGAACACATCCAGCACCTCGCCACGCACACGGAACGCGCCGCGTGTGAGCTCGAATTCGTTGCGGGTGTACTGCAGATCGGTGAGATGGCGGATCAACTGACGTTGATCGATGTGCTCGCCCACCGACAGGATCAGGCGCAGCGACAGATAGTCCTCCGGCGCGCCCAGGCCGTAGATCGCCGATACCGTGGCAACCACCAGCGAATCGCGCCGCGACAGCAAGGTCTTCGTCGCCGATAGACGCATCTGCTCGATGTGCTCGTTGATCGAACTGTCCTTCTCGATGAAGGTATCCGACGACGGCACGTAGGCTTCGGGCTGGTAGTAGTCGTAATAGCTGACGAAGTATTCGACGGCATTGTTGGGGAAGAACGACTTGAACTCCCCATACAGCTGCGCCGCCAACGTCTTGTTCGGCGCCATCACCAAGGTGGGCTTTTGCACCTGCTGCACGACATTGGCGATGGTATAGGTCTTGCCCGAACCGGTCACCCCCAGCAGGGTCTGCTTGGCCAGGCCAGCCTCGAAGTTGGCCACCAGCTTGTCGATGGCCGCCGGCTGGTCGCCAGCCGGAGAGTACGGGGACACGAGCTCAAAACGGTCGGTCATGGAGCGGCACCTTCAAACGACCACTTAGTATAGCGATGGGGGGATGACGGTGATGTTTGTGGTTTTCCCACCCTTCCCTCAGCGGTAGACCGATCCCGCTGTCCCCGGAGGCGAACGACGCTTGAGCAACTCGAGATGGGAGCCACTCCATGCGCCAGCTATGTAGCCAAGCCGGGTTCAATCTGATCGAAAGCATGCTTGTCTTAGCAGTGCTTGCCGTCGCTACCTCTATCGCGCTGCCTTCTCTCAACGAACTACGCCAACGACATCAGGCGCGCGCCGCCACTGCTGAACTCTCCGCCCATCTGGCCCTGGCCAGATCGGCATCGATTGCACTGGGCAGCAGCGTTGCGGTGTGCCCGAGTACCGCTTCAAACAGCTGCATGGCGAGCCACGATTGGACTAGAGGCTGGCTTGTCTATACAGACCCTGATGGGAACCGCAAGCCAGACCGTGCCAGCGACATCATCGCAGCGTTAACGACGAGAGCCAGCTCAACAATCAGCATTCGCACCACCATCGGACGCACACAGGTCCGCTACGACTCATTAGGCACCGCACAAGGAACTAACGCCACCTTCAACATCTGCCGCGGCAGCTATCTAGACACTCAAGTGATCGTCAGCATGGCCGGCCGCGCGCGCGCGCAGAGGCATACCCCAGTGCTCCCCTGCCCCTCTTCTTGAAAATCCTAAGGGGGGGGGGTTGCGCAGACGAATTACCCTCCCTATAATTTGGCTCCCCGCCCGAATAGCTCAGCCGGTTAGAGCACTTGACTGTTAATCAGGGGGTCGTTGGTTCGAGTCCAACTTCGGGCGCCAGAATTAAAAAAGACCTCGCTAGAGGTCTTTTTTTTGCACCTAGCCAGGCCGTATCGCTTATGCGCGCAGGTCAAAGCACACTAGCCTGCACAAAATCTACTTAATCAAAAGCAGCCCTTAGCGAGCTTCGGGCAATATCGTGCTAGTCACGCCATCAGAAACATTGTGAGGCCCCCCCTGTACCGGACGCAGTTCGCACACCCTTCTGGTCGATCGACAACGTGGCGCATGTCGGATCCTTCTGTTTAGCGGTAGGGGTAGCGGTCAGCGTGAAGGTCGTAGCTCCTGGAGTTCCTGAAGAAAGCGTGTAGAAGTTTGAGATATCGCTACTGCATACCCCCATGCTTCCGCCCGCATAAGTCATCTTCGTGGTGTAATACCTCTCCATCGTCTGCGCACCTTCTTGAAGGCAAGCAGCTGCAGCCGAACGGCGAGATTTGACGACAGAAGACTGATAGCTGGCCATGGCAATCGCGCTAAGGATACCGATGATTGCAACCGCAATCATCAGCTCCATCAGACTGAAACCAGACGATTTTCGCGGGCCTATTTCAGATTTAAAGTGATTAATACCGTACATAATTAGTTCCTGATAATCTCGCGCCAAGACACTCGCCCAGCATTGCGGTTATCCGCGATATTGAGGCCGCCCAAATTTCCGCTGGAACCACCGACAACGATCTTGCCGCGTAAGATATTTGACAGCGTTGGCATGCCCACACCAAGGTTGACTGACCCAACAGGTACACCACCTACTGTCTCGTCCTTAAAATCGCCATCGCCATCGAGGTCGAAGAAAGACTCCGTGCTACTGGAACCCGTAAACGCGTCCAGCGCATTGATGTACCCAGTACCGTCTGCCTGGCATGCACTCGCAGTGGGAATGATGCTGCTCACTACCAGTGTCCTATTGAGCAGTTGCGCCTCTGTGACGACACGTTCGCCATCTAGCGTGGCGGCCCCACCGGTCGTTGCAGCAGGCTTTAAGAGATCGATATACCAACCCTTAGAACCAACGGGCAATATCGAATTCGCCTCAAAGCCTCGCACTGGAAATCCGCCCTGGGTCCCAGTCACTACAACCGAGCGAGTAGTCAGCGCGCTGCGAGCCAGGCTGGTATTAGAAGAAGAGGTACTTGTATCGATGATTCCATACAAGCTTTGCCCAGTCTTGTCGGTCATATCACCGGTCGTCATGAAACGGCCAGTACCGAAAAACAGCCAGATGTCATACGTACTGGGATTCAACGCAACCGTCATAGTGGCGGAGATCGGCTGCGCAGTACTTGACGTCCCCGTTGGATAGGAAGCCGTGAACAGGGGTTTACTCGAATTTGCAACACCCCAACTCGTTACGGCAGTGGCTGAAAGATCGAACTTCCAAACATTGCCGAGCATATCACCCGCGTAAACATAATCCACCGTACCGCTCGCATCGGTATCCCAACCGGTTGCACCGGAAAGCCCATTAGGCGCACTCGACGAACCAACACCAGTGCTGATTTGTTTGATCAGCACACCGGTCTCCAAGTCATAAATCAGCAGCACCGCTTGATCATTCGTACTGTTAAGACCATTGGCAACAACAAGCGCAGTGACACCGTTATTGAGCTTGGCGATAAACGGACGCGCCTGCACCAGTCCAACATTACCAGCATCGAGATCAGCGGCAGCGCCGTAACGCTCCCACTTCACATTGCTAGCAGAAAAGCTGGCTGGCGCAGTAACATCAAGCGCATAAATGCCCTTGCCACCTTTACCCAACGCACCAACCAATAGGGTCTTATTGGGCGTCTGGGCAGGTGTGGACAGCACAACCGGGCCATCTACGAAATAACGGTGACTATACGTTGGTGCGCTTAGGCTACTCAGATCGGAAAAGTTGATTGCAGAAGGGATATAAGCGAATTGCTCTGCACCGGTGGTTGCGTTGAAGGCATGCAGCATACCGTCATTCGCACCAACATAGACAGTATTGGTGTCGCTTGAATATGCAGGCGAAGAGCTGACAATATCGCCCAGGAGTGAGGTGCGATTACGTAGCAGGCCACCATTCACAATCTCCTTACTGCGATCTCCTGTGATGTAGGCTGCATTGTCTACACCTGACACTGCTGGAGCCGCAGTACGCCCCAATGCAAGTGTCTGGGCCGTGGTTGGAAAAGCAGCGCCAGTCAAACCGCTCCAAGTAAAGACTTTTCGGTTGCTGGTGGGGATTCCTGCAGAAGCGCTCCACGTCGCGGTGGCCGAAACGTCCTTATTGACCACCGGATATGACTTGAGCTCACCGGTCCATATCCCCGAGAGGTAACTAGCCATAAACACCATCGTACCGCCATCAAGGCTAGTTGACGTTGCAGAAACGTTGGAGAATGAACCGGTCCTCTGAGTAATGGTAGACAGTGCCGCGGTCAGACCGAGTTTAAATGCATTAGGATCAGCAGCGGAAAGAAATGTTCCCCTTCCGTTGACCGATGCGTGCCACAAGTCGTCTAGGCGAGCCAAGACATCATTATTGCCCGTGTAACTCGTATTGGGATCCGGCCAGCTCTTGGTACCAGCAGTCAGACCTGGCAGATCCGTGCTTGGATTCAACACACCACGTGCACCAATTGCGATGGCGAACGTGACCATATGTTGCCAAAAAGCAGGGTCTGCATTTGTGGTCGGAACGATGTTGTCAAGATCCGAACGCAAGTCGGTCTTCCAGTACTGCATGGCAACGTCGGCCAGAGTGTTGGAGTAAGTATCTGAGTAAGGAACGTTCGCTGTGTAGCCGTACGGAGCTGGCAAGCCATTCGGGCCGCTGTAGGTCACACCATTTGTTCCATCCTGATTACCAGGCTTTGCGCTAGTAGTTCCGTTCCAGTAGCCATCGGTCGTCATGATTGCAAAATTCTGACGGCATGCGTATTGATCATTACCGGCTTCAGGGCCGTAGGGACCGGTAGCAGCCGAACCTTGAAAATATTTCCCGGTAGTATCCAACGCATCTAGCAGCGGAGTACCGTTATATCCTGATGCATTATAAAGGCGGCTATACCAATTAGTCCGCGCACTCGTCGCCGCAGCTCCACCAGACGCTGCACGATCCATGAACAACCCCTGATTGCCATCATTCACAGGAATATCAAGATTGTTACGTGACCAGATGGTCCTGAATCCGACACGCACATTGGCCCCCAGATCACTAAAGGCCTGCCCTGCCCCTGCTTTTGCTGCTTTGATACGCGTGCGATGGTAAGAGAACCATGTCGCATAGTTCGTCGCCTCAGCAGCCGCTGTCTTCCCAGTAGGCGTCACCGCCGTACAATTAATCCAAGCGCTGGTCGTTGCCGCCGTGCTCGCATCGCAACGATTATCGACGTAAACATTTGCACTTAGGGTATATGTTGCTCTGCCACTAACATTTCCGCGCGAAACCTGCACAACATATGTTGCATTTGAAGATGGCTTCACACTACATGTCCCCGACTGACTCCCTGTTACGTTTTGAGTGCAATCGACTGAAATGCTTGTAGCATTCCTGACCGTCAGCGTCACCGGGGAATTTGACGAAGCACCGACAGTGAGCACTCCGTTTGCGGGCACACTGACATTATAGGTGTCTACTTGATTTCTTGAAGCAGAAGTAGAAACTGGAAACCCAGCGGGCGTTGAATTAGCACTCGTAACCCCACCATATTCGCTACGGACAACCGTATTAGCATCAATTATTTGATAGCGATAATAGTTATTCGAATTCGACAGATAGTTGGACGAGGTATTCCCCAAATTCTTTGGAGCATAAAATATTTGCACTCCGCCGCAAACTTTGGCATTTGTCCCGGTGCCATTAGCGTTACTATTTTGATCGAAGCTCCCACAGCTTGCCGGATTAGCAAGATCGACGACAGTACCGCCTGCTTTATTGAAATCACCATAAACAGCGTTGTATGACGTTCCCCCAGTCATTAACACTCCCGCAGCTGTCAACCAGGGCTGATAGTTCGTTGCAGGGTTGTAAAAAACAGTGTTACCAACATAGGTATTGTCTGTGATGTCGAGCGCATCGCCCGTACTGCAGGCGCCGCCATCAGTATCGCGTCGGCAAATCGTAGGATAATCTGGGTTGGCAAGGTCTCCAAACGCCATCGAACCCGAGTCATCCAAGATAAACATGATGTTGGGCGGCACGCGGCTCGCCGTGGTCAACGGGTCGGTCGGTAGCGTGATGCCCGCATTCGCAGGCAATGAAAGCAAAGTTGCCAGCATGGAGAGCATGGGCACACGAAGCGCCGTGCGAAGTGCAGCAGTACGCCGACGGAATGGACCTTTTGGAATGTTCATGGTCAGCCTTACTGCTTGATGTAGTTGGTTTGGAGCAGCACCTGAGAGCGCCCACTACCTTCGCTGACGGCGGTGATGCGATATCTAGGCGCTAAACATAGTGCAGGTATCGGCGAAATGCGGTCGCATGCCGGCCACGTTGGCGCATCACCCATATACTCGATGATGTATTTTGGCGCGGCGGTGGAATCTACCGTCAAAGAAGCAGTACGCCATCCGGTACGACTAGTTGCAAGCCAGCGATCCGCGTCGGTTGCCACGGGCGTCGCACAGATACCATCATTACAGCCACTGCTGGGTATGGTCAGCGTGGCAGTCGATTTGATGCGGTCTTCCGCCTCCCGGACGGCACCTTCTGCCGCCTGAAAGCTTCTGCCGCGGTCGACCAGATTCGATGCCATCCGCTCTTCCAGAACGGTGCTACGCAATACCGCCAGGCCCAACAGGGTCATAATCAGCAAAAGCAACAGCACCACAATGAGTGAGACACCGGCTTGTCTTGGGTAGTCAAGAGTATTCATGCATTACGGTTCCGAAGAGCGATCACATGACTAAGCGTGCGGCTGATAGGTTCACCGGCAGGTCCGACACGGGTTGTATCCAGCATTTGAAGGCGTACGCTTACCGCGATGACTGCCGACCAATCGGAGACGGCGGTAGCGTCCACATAAGACGTTTCGCCTTTCATCAAGTACTGCAATTGCATGTCATTGATGCCTTCAAGCACCTCGTCGTTACGCTGGCTCAGTGCCCCCCCCGCATAAACCATCTGGGACTGATACAAGGATCTCGTGCCACTTGCGTTGGTCCCGATAAACCAGCGCGCAGCATGTAGATTGGCGACTACAGAGCCCGGCGCGACGAATGCGAACTGCGAGCCTCCACAGACAGGCATTGCCAGCCCTGTTGAACAGTTGCCGGGGGAAACGCCAGACACTGCGTGGGTAATATTGGAGCCGCTGACAGCGCTGACCTGGAAAATTGCCGACTGCCGCGCATTGCACGCCACCACAACATCACCGACATTGATACCTGCGGCTGCGACGGTCATGTTGAGAGTAAATGTAGCCGCTCCCGTATTGTCTGATGCAATCGTTGCCACCTCGTAGCCTGACCCCAGAATTTGCAACGCATCGGTTCCGGCTACCCGTGTCCCCGTGGCAGTCCCGTTTGCGGGCAAGCCCGATGAAAACGCGCCCTCTACTCCCGTGATACCGGAATTCCACGTATCGATATTGGTAAACCAATTACCGGCTTTGTTTTTCACGACATTCGCAATCGGAACGCTGTTGACGCATGGATTGCCGGATGCCTCGCGCACATCCCGCGCCATCAGCTCGAATGCCGTACGCACATTTTCCTGAACTCTCCCTAGGCCTTCAGTGGCGCTATAGGTACGACGATTGGCCACAAAAATACCGATTGCAGCACCGACCACCAACAACCCTAACACAAGTGCAATCATCAGCTCGATCAACGTGACTCCGCGCATGCGTGATCGGGATGGACGTGCTCGCTTTATGAGATTCATAGCCGGGTCTTGATAGAAAATTGCTGAGTAGCGCTACCGTCCTTGGCCCGACTGTCGTCCCAGCTCACCACTGCCTCGCAAGCGGTGGCGCTGCAAGTGATCTTGCCGCATGCAGTGGAGTTGATCGAGGTCTTCAACCCTTGCAACCAGTTACTGACGTCGTTCGACACTAAATTGGAACCGGTCGGCGCAATACAGGATGCCTGGTTGTAACCGCCAGCCGTCGCCACCGCCAAATTTGCGCGCATTGCATCGAATATCGTGTAGGCCTGGATCACAGCCTGACTCCGCTCAAGCGAGCTCTGACTATTGCGCAGCGCGGTTGCCTGCATTGCAGCAATTCCCAACATGCCTACGCCCAAGATCACGACAGAAATCAAGACCTCGATCAAACCGATACCGGACATGGAGTTACGCTTGATGGTCTTCATTGCATCCCTATATCGTGGTCGGCGTATTTGCAGGGGCGGCGCATGTCACGTCGCTTGCACCGCTACGGACGGCTGCACGGCTACCGCTGACGATTACCAGCACACGTACGTTGTCTGTTGGATTATTCGTGGTCAAGCAGGAGCTGACGGCGCCAACCAGCAGCGCACCGGTTGAATCGCGCGCCAAACCGTCGGCCCGGAATTCGATTGCGTTACCGTTGCTGACAATGGCGGGGCTAGCCTGGATCAGCAGTGGCGCTTTTGCAGTCCCTACTCGCAAGACCTCATTGGTGGACTTGACCATCACGATCCACTGATTCCAGGAACCGCTGCTGCAGCTCGAAGCATCGCTGCTGGGGCAAATCAACACAGTCTGGTTGCGTTGCACGGCTTCGGATCGAGCCAACTGCAAGGACGCCAACACTTCGTTGGCAGACGATGTAAGCCGGCTGCTGTTGATCAGTCCGGTGAAACTTGGAATGGCGATTGCCGCCACGATCGCAAGTACGGCCACGGTGACCATCAGTTCAATCAGGCTAAAGCCAAGGCAATAAGCTAGACGCACCCTGCCCCGCAGGTTGCATTGCAACGACTGCATGGTTCTTCCTCTCAACATTCCCCGATGCCACGCTAGCGTTTGGCCGCCATAGGTGCAATGGATGACCGATGGGCGGCAAGCCTGAGGGTGCGAACGGGGTCCCCTGCGCACCCCGGATGCAGGCATTATGTTTCAATCGATTCTTGACAGCACGTCTCAATGCCCAATCCCTTGCATACAGCGCAGCCACTGGACACCCTGCGCCAGGCGCCGGTGATCGTCTGGACGTTACTTGCTGGGGAAGGAGTCGCGGCCGTCCTTGCGCTGGCCCCGGCTCTTGACGGAAACCGGTGGGTTTATTTTGGCCTCGCTTCCTTAACAGTCCAGTGGGTCGCATTATTGACCTTGACCTGCCTGTATGGCCTGCGCCGACACCTAACCAATCTCAAGCCCCTGCATGTGGCAACACTTTCTCTCGGGCTAATGCTGGCTTGTACCTGGGCGGTGTGCGGCGCGACTTGGGCGGCAATTCATGAAACCTGGAAGATGAGTCCTCAGGAATGGGGACTGACCTTCCTGCGCACGACAGGAATTGCACTCACGGTAGGAATTCTCGGAGTACTGGCGTTTCACAATCACTGGCAGGCGAGACTATTAGCGCTAGAAGCGAAGCAAGCGCAATTGGATGCATTGCGCGCGCGCATCCGTCCTCACTTTCTTTTCAATACGCTCAACACCGGTGCTGCTCTCATCCACGTCCATCCCGAGCAGGCAGAGCGACTTCTGCTTGACCTCTCGGACTTGTTCAGAGCCGCCATGAGCAACTCGGACCATATCAGCCTGAGCGAAGAACTCGCATTGGCGAGACGTTACTTGGAAATCGAGGAAATGCGATTGGGACGGCGCCTTGCCATCGATTGGCAAGCTCCTCCAGTACTTCCCGACGTCCAAGTCCCGACACTTTCCATACAACCCCTGGTCGAGAATGCAGTCCGTCATGGCATAGAGCCCAGCATCGACGGCGGCTGCATCTCGCTCAAAGTCTGCTTGGAAGGTAAACGGGTAAAGATCGAAATCGTCAATCCATTGACATCGGCTCAAGAGAGCACTCGCCGCGGCCATCAGATTGGTCTCGCGGGGGTAAAGGCAAGGCTAGAGACGTTCTTTGGCGGCCAAGCCCATCTGACGACCCAACGTGCCGATGGGACTTTTATCAGCACGCTGGATCTGCCGTTAGCTTGACCTTAAGGCGGCGCTGATCAAGTCACCACCCGATAACAAGGTCGGTAGTCCCCCGAGATCTTCATCCGGCGCTGCTCGACGAAGCCGCGCAGCAGTTCGTCCAGGGCCTGCATGATGTCCGGGTCGCCGTGGATCTCGAACGGGCCGAACTCTTCGATGCGGCGCATGCCGTCTTCCTTGACGTTGCCGGCGACGATGCCGGAAAAGGCGCGGCGCAGGTCGGCGGCCAGTTCGGGTGCCGGGCGGCCGTGGTGCAGGTCCAGGGCGGCCATGGCTTCGTGGCTGGGGACGAAGGGCTGCTGGTACTCGAGCGGGATGTGCACCGACCAGCTGAAGTAATACGAGTCCTTCTGGTTCTTGCGATGCGCGCGCACCTCGTGGATGCCTTCGGCCATGCGGCGCGCAACGGCGACCGGGTCGCCGACGATGATCTCGTAGCGCGACGCTGCCGCGTTGCCGAGGGTAAGGCGGATGAAGCGGTCGATCTGTTCGAAGTACGGCGCGGCGATGGTCGGCCCAGTCAGGATCAGCGGGAACGGTAGGTCCGCGTTTTCTTCGCGCAGCAGAATGCCGAGCAGATACAGGATCTCTTCGGCAGTGCCGACGCCGCCCGGAAACACCAGAATGCCGTGACCGATACGGACGAAGGCCTCGAGGCGCTTCTCGATGTCCGGCATGATCACCAGGTGGTTGACGATCGGGTTCGGCGATTCGGCCGCGATGATGCCGGGCTCGGTCACGCCGATGTAGCGCGTGTGATGCTTGCGCTGTTTGGCGTGGGCGATGGTGGCGCCCTTCATCGGGCCCTTCATTGCGCCCGGGCCGCAGCCGGTGCAGATGTCCAGCCCGCGTAGGCCTAACTCGTAGCCCACCTGCTTGGTATACAGATATTCGTCGCGCGAGATGGAATGCCCGCCCCAACACACGACCAGATTCGGGTCGGACGGCTGCAGGATGCGCGCGTTGCGCAACTGGCCGAACACTGCGTTGGTGATGCCTTCGCTGGTGTCCAGATCGGCGCGCTGCGCTTCCAACTCGATGGCCATGTAGGCCAGATCGCGTACGACGGCAAACAACAGCTCGGCGACGCCACGGATGATCTCGCCGTCGACGAACGCCATCGCCGGCGCGTTGCTCAGGTCGATGCGGATGCCGCGATCCTGCTGGTTCACCTGGATGTCGAAATCCGGATACAGATCGCGCGCGGCGCGCGGATCGTCCGAGGCACTGCCACTGGTCAGCACCGCAAGCGCGCAACGGCGCAGCAATTCGTGCATGCCGCCGCTGGATGCATCGCGCAACCGGGCCACTTCCGCCTTGGACAACACGTCCAGGCCACCACGCGGATAGATCCGCGCATCCACCACCGGCAGCGCCCGTGCTGCCGTACTGCTGAGTTCCATAGCTTGCTCCTGTCGTATCTGAGGAACTTTAGCGTACTCACCCGCCCAAAAGAAAACGGCCGGGAAGACCCGGCCGTTTTCGCAACACATGACACGCTAAACGCGATCAGAACTGGTAGCGGAAACCCAGCTGCAGTGCCCAGCGGGAGATGCCGCGGTCGTCATACACCGTGGACTGGTCCGGCGTATTGAAGCGATATACGTACTTGCCGCTGGCCGCATCGATACCGCCGTATTCCACGACACCACGCATACCCGGGAAGCCATATTCCTCGACACGGCCCCACTTCTTGTTGAGCAGGTTGCCCACGTTCATGACGTCAAGCCAGACAGAGGCCTTGTTGTCCTTGAAGAAGCCCGGAATCTCCTGCTCGACGTGCAGGTCGAACTGGTTGATCCAGGAGTTCCGTGCGCCATTACGTTCTGCAACCTGGCCACGACGGGCGGCCAGATACTCGTTGCCTTCGATGTAGTTCCAGAACGCCTGTTCTTCTTGAGCGGAACCGAACAGCACATCACCACGGCCGGCCGGAATGTAGAGCAGGTCGTTCAAACGACCATCGCCGTTGGCATCGTTGTCGAAGGTATAGCTGTACGGACGACCGTTGCGCCCCTGGTAGATCAGACCGAGCTTGGTCTCGTAATCGCCAAAGAACGCATGCTTCCAATTCAAGGTGCCCAGGATGCTGTTCTTGACTTCGTACGCAGCGGTCGAGGCAACGTTTTCATTTGCCTGGAAAACGGCGTTGTTGCCCAACTGCGAACCCGAGGTCGAACTGGTCAGGCCACTGACTTCATCTGCATCGGTATAGGTGTAATACAGACCCCAGGACCAGTCGCCGCCGTTGAAGGGCTTGTTCAGGCCAACGGTGAAGCTTTCGCTACCACCCTTGTCGGTGGGCCGCGCGATCAGCGCATCGTTGTATCGGCGATCACGATTGCCGCGTGCATCCACTGAAACACCAGTTGGCTGCAGGCCGTTGACATTCCAACTGGAAGGACGAAGACCGTTCGCGTTCCAGTAAATGTTGCGGCCATCCTGGCCCACTGCACTCGCCGCACCCAGGTTCAGCTGCTGATAGTAGATGGCTTCGTTGACCTTCGTAACTACAGCTTCAGCAGATGCAACGATTCCGTTCCACGGCAATTCCGTATCGAAGGCGAGGTTCGCCTTCCACACTGAGGGCTGCCCCAGCTTGCTATCGACGAAATCGACAGATTGCGTGCTTCCGGCCACAGTCGTGCCCCGCGGCTGATTGTTGATATCCGGAGTAAAGCGGATGCCGTTGTCACGTACCAGTGCCGGGCTAGAGAAGTTGTAATCCGTATAGGCCAGGCCGGTGTTGGAGTATGGGTTCGACAACCAAACCGTTGCCGCTGCGCCCTGGAAGAGGCCTACACCACCACGCACCTGAGTCGGGCGATCACTGTCAAACGTATAATTGAAACCAAAACGCGGCTCGAACAAGCCATTCCCGTCGATGGTCTGGTCGTTGCGGAAACCGAACACCGAGGATGCCGTCGCATTGTAGGCAGGACTATTTTTCACCATCGGCTCGTCGTAACGTAGCCCGAAGGTCAGTGTCAGGTTGTTATTGACTGCCCAGGTATCCTGCACAAAGACACCAACGTTGCGCATTCCCCATTTCGCAGCGATATCGTCGATATTCCCGCTATTTGCCTGCGAGTAACGATAGTTCTGGGCAATGTTATTGCGGTAGTCCGAAATCGAGTTGAACGTGTAAGAACCGAAGACACGCTGCCCGAACAGATTGAACAAATCGTTGTCTTCGTAGTCGAAGCCGAACTTGACGGTGTGATCGTTCAAGAACAACGTACCGGCAAAGAAGGCGTTCCACGTTTCAGTACGCAACTCGTTGGCCTGGGTGCTCTGCTCGGTACCCAGGTTCACGGTGTTGTTGCCGATGCGCACAGCTACAGCTGGCAATTGCGAAGCAGCCGTACGCACAGCCGAGTAATCGCGATAGGAGACCTTAGCTTCGGTCGAGAAGGTATCGGTCCAATCGCTGAACAACTGAGCCGTGTAAGTTTTGAGGCTAAAATCGCGAACGTAGTGATAAGAATTCAGCGACAAAGCCTGATTACCAAAACCATTGAGGTTCGCAGTGCTCTGTTCGGTCTCGCCATAGCGGAAGGACGCGCGGTGCTTATCAGAGATATTCCAGTCTAGCTTGAAGCCCTTTTCTTCCGAATCCGAATCCAGCGCAGGCAGCGCCAAGGTTCCCGGATCAAATCCATAGACATTGCGCGAAATGTCGATAATTTCATCGACCTGCGCTTGCGAGATCGGAACGATATTGCTCTCGCCCGAGCCGATCGGACCGTAGCCAGAGGCTCCGGTGAACACGCCCTTGCCCTTGTACTTTTCGTAGTTGGCGAAGAAGAACAGCTTGTCCTTGATGATCGGACCGCCCAGGGTCAGGCCGTAGGTGGTCTCGTTATCGAACAGCTGCGGGCGGACATCGTTCTGGTTCTTGCCCGACCAATCGTTCTCGCGGTAGGTGCCGTAGACCGAACCGTGAAATTCGTTGGTACCGGATTTGGTGACCGCATTGATCACGCCGCCCGTGGCGCCAGTGATGGTGACATCGTAGTTGGCCACGTCGACCGAGATTTCATCGATGACGTCCATCGAGAACGGCTGGCGGGGCGTCGGCAGCCCGTTGGACTCAAGGCCGAAGGCATCGTTAGTGCTGATACCGTCGACGCGGATCAGATTGAAGCGCGGGTTCTGGCCACCCACCGAGATTTCGTTGCGCGCCTTGTCGGTCTGCGCCACGCGCGGGTCGAGACGCACATAGTCCTGCAGATTGCGGTTGATCGACGGCAGCGATTCGATCTGCTCACGGGTCACGTTGGTGCCAGTGCCCATCTTGTTGGCACTGAACAGGGCCGAGCCGTAGTCGCCACCAATGGCCTGCACAGCACCCAGCGTGGTGACGTCACCGCCCAGGGAAGCGTCGACGCTATTGACCTGATTGAGGTTGAGGTACACGCCCTCTTCGGTCTTGGTGCCTTCACCCGATTTGGTGATAGTGATCGTGTACGGCCCACCTACACGCAGGCCGCGCGCGTTGTAGCGTCCGCTGGCATCGGTGGTGGCGCGGCTGACGGTGCCCGATTCGACGTGGGTGATCGTGACTTCGGCATTCGGCACCGGCTGACCGCCGCTGCTGGTGACCAGGCCAGCGACGCCGGCGGAGGTGCTCTGCGCGAACACGGGGGCGGCGGCGAGTGCGGCAACGAGGCCAAGGGTGAGCTTGGACATGCGGAGACAACGGGGGTGGGTCATTTCGGTAGCCTCGATACAGGTTGGGCAGTGACAAAAAGGCGCAGTCAGCCCAACCGTTCCCGGGGGTGGGCTGCCGATGATCTGGGGTCCCTTGCCGCGCGGCTGGTTGCTGCCGCAACGGTTAACAACAGATTAACACGCTAAGGCCTGATTGTGACGGCGGCGTGACAAAGTTCGCGCACTGCAACATGAACTTCGCATGTGACGGCGCAACGGCCAGACTGCGCAAGGTCGCAGCGGGAGCGAGACGTGCGTCTCTACAGGAAGTTTCTCAGACGCGGAAAGCCGGCAGAAATGCCGTTCGCCCACTCTGCGCAAACGCGCGCGCAAGACGCGGCGCGCGGCCCGGGTCGTTCCCGGATATGACAATCGCCTTAAATCGACACCGGCAGCTTGAAGTACGTCCCCAACCCGTCCAGGAACATCTGCACGGAAATCGCGACCAGCAGCATGCCCATCAACCGCTCGATTGCGGTCAGTGCACGGTGGCCGAGCAATTTGTACAGCAATGGCGCCGAGGCCAGAATCGTGGATGCGCCGATCCAGGCAATCATCAGCGCCAGGCTCCAGTCCCAAAGACGCGTGGGTTCGTTGCTGCCCATCAGCATCACCGCTGCCATACCGGACGGGCCGGCCACCAGCGGGATGGCCAACGGCACAATGAAGGGTTCGCCATCTGGGATCTCGCCCATCAGGCCTTCCGGGCGTGGGAAAATCATGCGGATACCGATCAAGAACAGCACGATGCCGCCGGCGATCGCCACCGATTCCTGACGCAGATGCATCAGTTCCAGCGCGTATTTGCCGCCCCACAAGAACGCCATCAGCACACACAGCGCGATCAGCAGCTCGCGCGCCAGCACGAAGCGCTGACGCTTCGGCGGCAACGGCTTGAGCACGCTGAGAAAGACCGGGATGTTGCCCAGCGGGTCCAGGATCAGGAACAGCAGCAGCGCCGCCGACAGAATGGTCATACGGGAGGGCTCCAGATCGCACCGCGGTGCGGGGCACCTGCCATGGACAACAAGGTGACGCAGGCAGACGCGTAGCGGGCAGGGTCGACCGCCTCGCTGTCTTCCTGATGGGTAAAGGCGCGCGCGCGCAACGCAGTACGCATGGGGCCAGGTTGCAAGCCGTGGACACGTACCGGGCCGGCTGCAGTTTCATGATGCAGGCTGGCGATCATCCCGAGCTGTGCGTGCTGGGCGGCGCCGTATGCGCCCCAGTACGCCTGCCCGACGCGCACGGCATCGTCCACGACGAAGACCACAGCGGCATCATCCTGCTGCCGCATCAAGGGCAGGCAGGCCTGAGTCAGCCAGGCGCGTGCGGTCAGGTTGACGTGGATGCTGCGTGCGAAATCCGCAGGTGCCGCAAGTTCGGCGGGCGTCAGCCCAACGAACTCTGCCGCGCAATGCAGCAGGCCATGGACACCGCCCAATTCGGACTGCAGCCGTTGCGCGAGCGCAGCGTAATCGTCGGGTGTCGCACCGGCCAGATCGAGCGGATACAGCAACGGCTCCGGCCCCAGCGTGGCGACGGTATCGTAGACGCGCTCCAACGGACGCAGCTTGCGCCCCAGCAGCACCACGGTCGCCCCCGCGGATGCGCATGCCTGTGCGGCAGCGGTGCCCAGCCCACCGGCCGCGCCGGTGATCAGCACCACCCGCCCGGTCAGTGGCTGCAACAAAACAGGGTCTTGCAACGCGCTCACGGCTGATACGCTTCAGTGACGATGCGCTTGAGCTCGCCGGCTTCGAACAGTTCCAGCGTGATGTCGCAACCGCCGATCAATTCGCCATGGATGAACAACTGCGGGAAGGTCGGCCAATTGGAATAGCGCGGCAGATTGGCGCGGATTTCGGGTTCTTCCAGCACGTTGACCGTACGCAGCTGATCGGCGCCGGCGGCGATCAACGCCTGCACTGCGCGACTGGAAAACCCGCACATCGGAAACTGCGGGGTGCCTTTCATGAACAGCACGATCGGGTGTTGTTCGACTTCGGCCTGGATCCGTTCCATCACCGGCATTGGACTCTCCTGACTGGGAGCGGCAGGCCCGACCGCCGGGTCGGATAGACTTCCGCAAAGGCGCGCATTGTAAGCCTTCAGCGCGACCTGTCGCCGCACTCCCTTCGCTGCCATTGCCATCATGCCGATCGAACACCTTGCACTGCCCTACTCCCGCGCCGCTCTGGAGCCGCATCTCTCGTCCGCAACCCTGGAGGCGCATCACGGCGTCTGTCATCGCGGCGAGGTCGAACGGCTCAATACGCGCATCGAAAGCAGCGAGTTTGCCGAGCTGACGTTGGAAGAGATCATCGCGCAGGCGCAGGGCACGCTGTTCCATCTGGCCGCGCAGGTGTGGAACCACAATTTCTACTGGCAGTGCCTGCGGCCACGCGGCGGCGGCGAGCCGCTCGGCAAGCTGGCCGACGGCATCGGCAGATCGTTCGGCGACTTTGTGCACTTCAAGCAGGAATTCAATCGCGTCGCCTTGAGCAGCTTCGGCTCGGGCTGGGTATGGCTGGTGCAGCGCCCGGATGGCGCATTGGCCGTTGTCGCCACGCCTAATGCGTCCACCCCGCTAACCGGGCCGGACACGCCGCTATTGGCGTGCGACCTCTGGGAACACGCGTATTACCTGGATTACCAGCAGGACCGTGCGCAGTACCTGGAGGCATTCTGGAAGCTGATCAACTGGGATTTTGTGGCCAGCCGGCTGAGCTAACAGGCGCCTCTGAATGCCGATGGATCGCTCACCGATGCACACGCCTGCGCGCACTCAATCGAAGCGCACGCAGTCGGCACCACAACCCTCGCGACGCCTCACTGCTGCGTCGCGATGCCTCGGGATTGACTGACACTCAGCCTTCGCGCAGGCGCGCAATCACCGGTTCAACGTGCGCATTGCGCTGCAGTGCCATGCCGGCTTCGACCAGCGCCTGTGTCAGCATCTGCGGGGTATCGGCACGCAGCGTTGCGTGGCCCACCTTGCGACCATCGCGCGATTGCTTGCCGTAGTCGTGCCAATGCCCGCCGGGCACTGCCAGAAATGCCGCAGCGTCCGGCATCGTACCCAACCAGTTGAGCATGCACGCATGACCGCGCATCGCGGTGCTGCCCAACGGCAACCCGAGCACGGCACGCACATGATTTTCGAACTGCGAGGTCTCCGCGCCTTCGATGGTCCAATGGCCGGAGTTGTGCACGCGCGGGGCGATCTCGTTGGCCAGCAGCTCGCCATCGCGTACGAATAGTTCAAGGGCGAACACGCCCACGTAGTCCAGCCTGTCGGCAATCGCGCGTGCATGCGCATCCGCTGTCGCCTGCAATGTCGCGTCCACGCTGGCGGGCGCAAGACTGGCTGCCAGCACACCATCGACATGCCAGTTTTCGGTCAACGGCCATGCACGGAATTCGCCATCGCGGCCACGCACGGCCACCACGCTGACCTCGCGTTGGAATGGTACGAAGGCTTCAAGAATCAGTCCGACCTTGGCGGCCTGCGCGCCGAGCGCAGTCCATGCGGCATCCGCATCGGCAAGCGTCTTGATGCGGAACTGGCCCTTGCCGTCGTAGCCGAAGCGGCGCGTCTTGAGGACGCACGGCGCACCGATGCGCGCCAATGCGGCGTCAAGCCCGGCGCGGTCGTCGATGGCAGCGAACTCCGGCACCGGAATACCGAGCTCGCGGAACAAGGTTTTTTCGCTCAGCCGGTCCTGCGCCACCGCCAGGGCATCCGGGCGCGGAAACACCGGCACCTGCGCGGCAAGTTGCTGCGCGCTGGCCGCGGGCACGTTTTCGAAATCGAAGGTGACCACATCCACCTGTGCGGCGAACGCAGCGAGCGCGGCAGCATCGTCGAACGCGCCCACCTGCAGCGGTGCCACCTGCCCTGCGCAGGCATCGGCCGCCGGGTCGAACATGGCAAACCGCAGCCCAAGCGGTGCGCCCGCCAGCACCAGCATGCGCGCCAACTGGCCGCCCCCCAGAATGCCGACGGTGGTCATTGGCGCGGGTCGTCGCTGGCCATCACATCATCGGTCTGCTTGGCACGGAACTGCGCCAGTGCCTGGCCGATCTGCGCCTGCTCCGGTGCCAGCATCGCAGCCGCGAACAACGCCGCATTGGCGGCGCCGGCATTGCCGATCGCAAACGTCGCCACCGGGATGCCGGCCGGCATTTGCACGATCGACAGCAGCGAATCCATGCCGTTGAGCGCCTTGGACTGCACCGGCACACCCAGCACCGGCACCGCCGTCTTGGCCGCCAGCATGCCCGGCAGGTGCGCCGCACCGCCGGCACCGGCAATGATCGCGCGCAACCCACGCGCGCTCGCCTGCTCGGCGTAGGTGAACAGCACATCGGGCGTACGATGCGCCGACACCACCTTGACTTCGTACGGCACGCCCAGCGCATCGAGCTTCTGAGCTGCGTGTTGCATGGTCTCCCAATCCGAACGGGAGCCCATCACGATGCCGACCAGCGGCGCGGAGTGGTTGGAGGTCATGGCCCTGCCCTGCGGTAAAGACGTATTCTAGCCAATCTCCACGCAAGACAAGACTTCGATGGATCGCAAACTGCTCGACCTGCTGTGCTCGCCCGACACCCGCCAGCCACTCTCGCTGCTGGACGGCAAAGGCCTGGAAGCACTCAACACCGCCATCGCCGCCGGAAACCTGCAACGCGCCGACGGTACCGCGCAAAGCCAGCCGCTGCGCGAGGCATTGATCACCCGCGACCGCAAGCAGATCTTCCGCGTCGACGACGGCATTCCGGTACTGCTGGCCGAAGAAGCCATCGGCACCGCCCAGATCACCGACTTTCCCGACAAGTGAATTCGTCCGTGCGCACCGTGCCGGAGGCGCCGCCTGCCGCGTTGGTCGACGCCGATGTGGCGCGCGCGCTGGCCGAAGACATCGGCACTGGCGATGTGACTGCCGCGCTGCTGCCCGATCAAGCCGACAGTGCGTATCTGTTGTGCAAGCAGGATGCGGTGATTGCCGGCCGGCCCTGGTTCGATGCCACGCATCGCGCGCTCGACCCGCAGGTACGCATCGACTGGCACGTGCACGAAGGCCAGCACGTCAGCGCCGGTACGGTGCTGGCCATCCTGCAAGGTCGCAGCCGCAGCCTGGTCAGTGCCGAACGTACCTCGCTCAACTTTCTGCAGACGCTTTCGGCCACGGCTACCACCACCGCGGCGTATGTGGCCGCAGTCGCCGGCACCGGCGCCCGCATCCTGGACACGCGCAAGACGCTGCCGGGCCTGCGCATGGCGCAGAAATACGCAGTGCGCTGCGGCGGCGGCGACAATCACCGCATCGGCCTGTTCGACACGGTGATGCTCAAGGAAAACCACATCCGCGCCGCAGGCTCGTTAAGTGCAGCCGTGCAGGCCGCACGTGCCCAGCAACCGCAGCTACCGCTGGTGGTGGAGGTGGAAACGCTGGCGCAGCTGCGCGAGGCATTGCAGGTGGGCTGCACGCGTATCCTCATCGACGACTTCGATCCGGCGATGCGCCGCGACGCCGTGCGTATCGTCGCCGCGTTGCCGGTGGATCAGCGTATCCCGCTGGAAGTCTCCGGCAGCGTCGACCTGGCCAGCATCCGCGCAATTGCGCAGGACGGCGTGGATTGCATTTCCATCGGCGGGCTCACCAAGCATGTGCTGGCGGTGGATCTATCGCTCAAACTGGGCCCGGCCCCGCGCTGATTTCACGCGTGCGCGCAGTCTGCTCTGTCAGCCTGCTGCGATTGATTTAGTTCAGGATGTTCGATGATCGTAAGACCCTGGCCGTGGATGTGCCTGCTGCTTGCAGGATTGGGAGGCGGCGCTGCGGCTGCGGAAGTGTGCGATATGCCACCGCGCTTCGGCACCAGTCCTGCGGCCATCGCCATCGTGCGCTCGGCCTGTAACGAGCATCGCCTGTGGCAATACCCGTTTATCGATGCCAAAGGGCGCCTTGCCAGCCTGGGCGTGACCGAAGCCGAATCAAGCTATCTTGCCGACGATGGCGTCGTGGCCTGGCAGCGCGTCGCAGGCTATTGGCGCGACAGCGGCACGCTCGCCTCGATGGGCGGACGTCCCGGCGCATCGAGCTGCGCCGCACTGGATGGCACCCGCTACACCGCCAGCGACTGTCGCGCCTTTCTTGTCGACAATCCGTGGTCGGCCGCTTTCATTTCATGGGTGATGACGCAAGCGAGACTGAGCGGATTCCACCGCTCCGCACGTCATCTTGATTACATCCGCAGCGCGTATAACGACGGCGCCACCGGCCCTTATCAGTTCGCCGACCCTGCACTGGAAAAACCCGCACCCGGCGATCTGCTGTGCCTGCTGCGCGGGCGCAGCGTGACGCTCGGCTACGCAGGGTTGAAGGCCGCCCTGGGCGGCAGCGCACCGATGCCATGGCAATCGCACTGCGATGTGGTGGTGGCTGCCAATGTCGGCGGCGATCGCACGCTGTATCTAATCGGCGGCAACGTGTTCAACACCGTGATGATGCGCAAGATGCCGCTGGACCGCGCCGGCCGCGTGGTATTGCCGACGCCGCAGTCCGACAGCGCGCAAGATCAGAATGAAGACAGCCTTGGTGTCGCCAGCGAATGTACGCCGGCACACGAAGAACTGTGCGACTTCAACCGACGCGACTGGGCCGCGCTGCTGAAGCTGCGTCCCGACGCAGCAATGCTGGCGCCGCCAACCGAGCCACTGCCTGCGCCCACCGCACCGCCTGCCGAGCAGACGATGCCTCCAGGTTTCCCGCGTGTGGTGCCGCCGCGCCCAGAAACGCAGCCGGCGCCGACCCAGCAGCCCGGGTGAGGAAAGATTCAACGGCCCTCTCCCTGCGGGAGCAGGGCTGGGGTGAGGGTACCGGGCGAAGCCCTGGTGTCGTTTCAACTGCATGATGCTGCGCCCGTGCCCTCATCCGCCCCTTCGGGGTACCTTCTCCCAAGGGGAGAAGGAACAGACACGTGGCGCCACGCTCTAGCCCCTCTCTCTGCGGGATAGGGGTTGGAGGAGCGAAGCCATGGTGCTGCCTCAACTGCAACAGGCTGCGCCCGACCCCTCATCCGGCCGTTCGGGGCACCTTCTCCCAAGGGGAGAAGGAACAAGGCATGGATCATTCCGAACCGACAACGAAAAAGCGGGCCGAAGCCCGCTTTTTCGTGACGCATCAACCAGCAGCGATTACTCGGCCGACGGCGGGACGCCCTCGCCTTCTTCCACTGCCTTGATCGACAGACGGATACGGCCCTGCTTGTCCACTTCCAGTACCTTCACGCGGACCAGATCGCCTTCCTTCAGCTTGTCGCCGACCTTCTCCACGCGCTCGCTGGAAATCTGCGAGACGTGCACCAGGCCGTCCTTGCCCGGCAGGATGGTGACGAACGCACCGAAGTCCATGATCTTGGCGACCTTGCCTTCGTAGATACGGCCCGGCTCCACGTCCGAGGTGATCTGCTCGATGCGCGACTTCGCAGCTTGCGCAGCGATGGCGTTGACCGAGGCGATGATGATCGTGCCGTCGTCCTGGATGTCGATCTGCGTACCGGTTTCCTTGGTGATCGCCTGGATGGTCGAACCACCCTTGCCGATCACTTCGCGGATCTTGTCCGGATGGATCTTGATGGTCAGCAGACGCGGCGCGTAGTCGCTCAGTTCCAGACGCGGGGTGGTCAGTGCGTGCGCCATCTCGCCGAGGATATGCAGACGGCCGGCCTTGGCCTGCTGCAATGCCTGCTTCATGATCTCTTCGGTGATGCCTTCGATCTTGATGTCCATCTGCAACGCGGACACGCCTTCGGCAGTACCGGCCACCTTGAAGTCCATGTCGCCCAGGTGATCTTCGTCACCCAGGATGTCCGACAGCACCACGAAGCGGTCGTTTTCCTTGACCAGGCCCATGGCGATGCCCGCGACCGGCGCCTTGATCGGCACGCCCGCATCCATCAGCGCCAGCGAGCTGCCGCAGACCGATGCCATCGACGAGGAACCATTGGACTCGGTGATTTCCGAGACCACGCGGATGGTGTACGGGAATTCTTCCAGGCTCGGCATCACGGCGAGCACGCCACGCTTGGCCAGACGGCCATGACCGATTTCGCGACGCTTCGGCGCACCGAACCGACCGCACTCGCCCACCGAATACGGAGGAAAGTTGTAATGGAACAGGAAGTTTTCTTTGTACTCGCCGCTGACCGCGTCGATCACCTGGCCATCGCGAGCAGTGCCCAGCGTGGTGACCACGATCGCCTGCGTCTCGCCGCGGGTGAACAGCGCAGAGCCGTGGGTACGCGGCAACACGCCGGCCTGCACCGCGATCGGACGCACGGTATCCAGCGCACGACCATCGATACGCACCTTGGTGTCGAGCACCGAGTCGCGCATGGTGTGGTATTCCAGCTCGCCGAATTCCTTCGACAGCTCGGCGGTGCTCCAGCCCTCGGAGGCGACGCGGCCGGCCAGCGATTCCATCACGTCTTTTTTGATCGCCGAAATGGCGTCGCGACGCTGCAGCTTGTCGCGCACCTGGAAGGCGCTCGCCAGCTGCGTGCCAACGGCTTCCTTCAGCGCGTTGATCAGCGCGGTGTTCTTGGCAGGCGCAACCCAGGTGCTGGGCTTGGTGCCGGCTTCGACGGTCAGCTCGTTGATCGCGTTGATGACTTTCTGCAGTTCGCGATGACCGAAGGTCACTGCGCCCAGCATCACTTCTTCGGACAACAGCTCGGCTTCCGACTCCACCATCAGCACCGCATTGGCGGTACCGGCAACCACCAGCTCCAGCTGCGAATCCTTCAGCTCGGCGATGGTCGGGTTGAGGATGTACTCACCGTTCTTGTAGCCCACCTTGGCGGCGCCGATCGGGCCGTTGAAGGGGGTACCGGCCAGCGACAGTGCAGCCGATGCACCGATCAGCGCGGCGATATCGCCGTCGATGTCCGGGTTCATCGACATCACGGTCGCGATGATCTGTACTTCGTTCTTGTAGTCCTCCGGGAACAGCGGACGGATCGGACGGTCGATCAGGCGCGAGATCAACGTTTCCTTCTCGGTCGCACGTCCTTCGCGCTTGAAGAAGCCGCCCGGGATGCGGCCGCCGGCATAGAACTTCTCCTGATAATCGACCGTCAGGGGGAAGAAGTCCTGCCCTTCGCGCGCGGTTTTTGCGGCGACGGCGGTGACCAGCAGTACGGTGTCGTCCATCTTGACGATGACGGCACCGCTCGCCTGGCGAGCGACTTCGCCCGTCTCCAGGGTGACGGTGTGCTTGCCGTACTGGAAGGTTTTGGTGATTTTTGCCACGGAGGTTTTTTCCTTAGGTGTAACTGTCTTCGTTGGACCGTCGTCGACCCATGCCGAGAACGGGCGGCCGGGAGGCTCCGGCCCATGAACTTGGGACTGCGATGACGCGTTTGCGAACGACCAAAACAAAACCGCGGCGCATCGCTGCGCCGCGGCGGTAGGACTCGATTAGCGGCGCAGGCCGAGCTTCTCGATCAACGACTTATAGCGCTCGTTGTCCTTCTTCTTCAGGTAGTCGAGCAGGCTGCGGCGACGGTTGACCATCTGCAGCAGACCGCGACGGCTGTGGTGATCCTTCTTGTGGGTCTTGAAGTGACCGCTCAGCAGCTCGATGCGTGCGGTCAGCAGAGCGACCTGCACTTCCGGCGAACCGGTGTCCTGGGCGCTGCGCTTGTTGTCTTCAATGACTTTCTGGGTGTCGACAGACATTATGTTTTCTCGATAGATGCGTGGTCGACAGAAACGTGCATGACGCACCGTCGGACTCGCCGTTTGCTAGGGATGCGCGCGCTTGGCGCGGAGGTGCCACGATCGGGGCCGCGAAATTGTACCGTTGCATGGCGCCGGGAACAAGTTGACTAGACCTTAACAACCCGGAGTCTCGTTCAGTCCATTGAACAAGCGCTGCGGCGACAGCCGACCGTCAGCGTCAACAAGGCCAAGGCCTGACGGGCTTCCATCCGGGCCGAAAACGGCGACGTGACCGGCCGGAAATGCCGGATCGCGCAAGCGTTGCCCCATCCGGAAGCGGGTCGCATGGGCCTGGTCGAGGGTGATCTGCGCAAAATCGGCCAGCCCGGCCTGGATCGGCAGCAGCAGATCTTCCGCCCGCGTGCCAGATTCCAATGCTGCGCTCAACGCTTCCAGGGTCATCATCTGTGGCGATCGGAACGGTTCTACCCAGAGCCGGCGCAGCGAGGCGATATGCGCGCCGCAGCCGAGTGCTTCGCCCAGATCGCGGGCCAGGCTGCGGATGTAGGTGCCGGAGCCACAGGTCACGCGCAACTGCAGACGCGACGCGTGGTAGCCGATCAACTCGATCGCGTGCACCTCGACCTCGCGCACCGGCGCCTCGATCACGTCGCCCCGGCGCGCCTTGGCATACAGCGGCTCCCCGCCCTGCTTGAGCGCGGAATAGATCGGAGCCTGCTGCTGGATACGGCCAATCAACGGCGCCAAGGCGGCGCGTAGCGCGTCTTCGGTCAGCGCAGGCACCGCACGCTCGCGCAGCGGTTCACCGTCTGCATCGTCGGTATCGGTGGTGACGCCCAGTACCACCTCGGCGTCGTACGCCTTGGCCGAGCCGAGCAGCAAGCCGGCGATCTTGGTCGCCTCGCCCAGGCACAACGGCAGCAAGCCGGTGGCCAGCGGATCCAGGCTGCCGGTGTGGCCGCCTTTTTCCGCCCGCAACAGACGGCGCGCGGCCTGCAATGCGTTGTTGGAACTGAGCCCAGCCGGCTTATCCAGCAACAGGATGCCGTGCAGCGGGCGATAGACGATGCGGGGTTTCAAAAGATCGGTGCTCGAATCGGGCGCTGTGCGCGTCCGCGGGAATCCAGGGGGCGCGGCCATCTCGCCCAGCCGACACAGCGCTTAGCGCTGCTCGGTGTCTTCGTCGCTGGACGTGGCCTGCGGACCGACATCGTCCAGGTCACGCAGCAGGTTATCGATACGCTCGCCACGGTCGACCGAGTCGTCGTAGTGAAAGTGCAGCTCGGGCACGTGACGCAGCTTCATCGCGCGCGCCAACTGCGTGCGCAGCTGTCCGGCGATTTCCTTGAGTCCCTTGACCGCTTCGGCCGAACGCTCCTGCTGCAGTGCGGTGACGAACACCTTGGCGTGCGCCAGATCGCGGCTGATTTCGACATCGGAAACGCTGACCGACGGCAAGCCGTGGTCGCGCACGGCCGCGTGCACGATCGTGCCGAGGTCGCGACGCACCTGCGCAGAAACGCGATCGGTGCGATGGAATGATTTGGTTGGCATGGTCGTGGACCTGGTTGATTCGGAGGGCCAGATGGCACCGAAGCCAAAAACGAACGCGGGCGGCCATGCCGCCCTCGCCTTGCAGAACTTGCGGACACCATCGCCTGTCTGGAAGACCGGAGCCCGCAGGCCCCGGTAGCCATTACAGCGTGCGGGCAACCTCGATACGCTCGAAGCACTCGATCTGATCGCCAGGCTTGACGTCGTTGTAAGCCTTCACGCCGATACCGCACTCGGTACCGTTGCGCACTTCGTCGACGTTTTCCTTGAAGCGACGCAGCGATTCGAGCTCGCCCTCGAACACCACGACGCTGTCGCGGAGCACGCGGATCGGCTTGCTGCGCTTCACCACGCCTTCGATGATCATGCAGCCTGCAACCGCACCGAACTTCGAGCTGCGGAACACGTCGCGGACCTGCGCAATACCGATGATCTCTTCGCGGATTTCCACGCCGAGCAGACCGGACGCCACCTGCTTCACCTGATCGATCACGTCATAGATGATCGAGAAGTAACGCAGATCGATACCGTTGGACTCGACGATCTTGCGCGCCGATGCATCCGCACGCACGTTGAAGCCGATCATCGTGGCCTTGGACGCCGCTGCCGAATTCGCATCCGACTCGGTGATGCCGCCCACGCCGGAATGGATCACGTTGATGCGGATGTCGTCGTTGGACAATGCCACCAGCGACTGCTTGAGCGCTTCCACCGAACCCTGCACGTCGGCCTTGATCACCAGGTTCAATACCTGCTGGCCTTCGCCCTTGCCCATCTGGGCCAGGATGTCTTCCATGCGGTTGGTTGCCGAGGCGACCAAACGCGACTCGCGGCGCTTGGTTTCGCGCTGCTGTGCCACGTCCTTGGCCAGACGCTCGTCGTCGACGACCACGAAGTCATCGCCCGCTTCCGGCACGCCGGACAGGCCGAGCACCTGCACCGGAATCGACGGGCCCGCCGAGGCCGGCTGATGGCCGGTTTCGTCGAACAGCGCACGCACGCGGCCGTACTGAATACCGCACACCAGATAGTCGCCACGCTTCAGCGCGCCCTGCTGCACCAGCACCGTCGCGACCGGGCCGCGGCCCTTGTCCAGCGAGGATTCGATCACGGTACCACTGGCGCGGCCATCGGCCACCGCCTTGAGTTCCAGCACTTCGGCCTGCAGCGAAATCGCATCCAGCAGCGTGTCCACACCGGTACCGACCTTGGCCGACACTTCGATGAACTGGGTATCGCCGCCGAAATCTTCGGCCACCACGTTTTCGGCCAGCAATTCGTTCTTGACCCGCAGCGGATCAGCGCCGGCCTTGTCGATCTTGTTGACCGCCACGATCAACGGAACGCCTGCCGCCCTGGCATGCGCAACCGCTTCCTTGGTCTGCGGCATGACGCCGTCGTCGGCCGCAACCACCAGCACCACGATGTCGGTGATCTTGGCGCCGCGCGCACGCATCGAGGTAAACGCGGCATGGCCGGGCGTATCCAGGAAGCTGATGACGCCACGGCCGGTTTCGACGTGGTACGCACCGATGTGCTGAGTGATGCCGCCAGCTTCGCCGGAAGCGATCTTGGTGCGACGGATGTAGTCCAGCAGCGAGGTCTTGCCGTGATCGACGTGACCCATGATGGTCACGACCGGCGGACGCGAGGTGGTCTCGCCCTGCGCGTCTTCGGAATGCGCCAGCAGCGCATCTTCGAAGTCGGCATTGTCCGCACGCACTGCCTTGTGGCCGAGTTCTTCGGTCACCAGTGCAGCGGTGTCGTGATCGATGCTCTGGGTAATGGTCGCCATGACGCCCATCTTGAACAGCGCCTTGACCACGTCGCCGCCCTTGAGCGCAAGCTTCTGCGCCAGATCGGCCACGGTGATGGTCTCGCCGATCGCCACTTCACGCACCACCGGTGCAGTCGGACGCTCGAACCCGTGCGGGCCGCTGTTGCTCTGGTTGCTGCCACGACCACCATCATTGCCGCGACGCGACGACGACGAACCCGGACGACCGGTCGGCTTGCCACGCACATTGGAACGACGCGCGCGATCGGCGGCCGACAGATGCAGCTGACCGGCAAAGCGCTTGGTCGCATCGTCGTCTTCGACGCCAGCCACCATGACGTGCGAACCGCGCGTCTTGTGCTTGGCGGCGTTGTTGCGATCATCCGGACGTGCCGGCGTCGCCGGACGCGAGGCAGGCGAGGCGCCAGCCGGACGAGACGGACGCGGTGCCGACGACGGCGAAGATGGTGCACGCGCAGCAGGCGCCGACGACGGCGTCGGCGCAGCGGCAACCGGGGCCGGCGCACTGGCAGCCGCAGCGGCTTCCTCGGCAGCCTTGCGCTCGGCTTCTACACGGTCTTTTGCGGCCTGCTCTTCGTCGCGCTTGCGCTGAATCGCTTCATCGCGCACACGGTCGCTCTCGGCCAGGGCCTGCTGCTCGTCGAGATTGCGCTGACGCGATGCAGCGAGCTTGGCCAGGATGTCGGCGCGCTCTTCGTCCGGCGTCATCGGCACGGCGCGGCCGCTGCCTTCGTTCTCGGACTTTACGTACGTCCGCTTCTGCCGCACTTCCACGTTGACCGTGGTCTTGGTGCGGCCGGCGCTGACCGTGACTTCTTGCAGCTTGCGCCGATTGAGCGTGATCTTCTTGGCTGCTTCGCTCGCCGCTTCGGCGGGCGTCTCGGCCTTGCCATGCGTGCGACGCAGGAAGCCAAGCAGTTTCATCTTCTCGGTGCTGGTCACGACCTGGTCGGGACCGCTGAACTTCATTCCGGCCTCGGCCAGTTGAACCAGCAGTTTATCGACCGGCGTGTTGACCAGTTCGGCAAGCTTGCGGATGGTGGTTTGCTGCGACATTCGGATCCTATGATCTGGTTGGCGCCCCCTCGCCCAGAGCAAGGGAAACGCTGATTCTAAGCCCTGATGGGGTCAGGGCGCGGTTCATTGCCGGCTCATTCGCCGCGCTCCAAACGGGCGATCTCCTCGGCGCGGGCCGCCAGGATCAGCGCCGAGGCGCGCTCCTGGGTCATGCCCTCAATGCCGAAGTCGACGATCTCGTCCGCTGCCAGGTCGGACAAGTCCTCGCTGGTGCGCACGCCGTGCTCGGCCAGAGCAAAGGCCGTTTCCTCGTCCATCCCCTCCAGCGCCAGCAGGTCCTCGGTGGGCTGAGTTCCTTCCAGTCCTTCTTCCTCGGCCAGCGCGGCGTTGAGCAACGCATCGCGGGCACGGGCACGCAGTTCTTCGACGATGTCTTCGTCGAAACCTTCCACCGCCAGCAGTTCACCGACCGGGACGTAAGCGATTTCTTCGACCGTGTTGAAGCCTTCGGACACCAGGATGGCGGAGATTTCCTCGTCCACTTCCAGGCGATCCATGAACAGCTGGCGCGCCGCCGCCTGTTCAGCCTCGGACTTGGCGGCCACCTGGTCGGCGGTCATCACGTTGAGCTGCCAGCCGGTCAGGCGACTGGCCAGACGCACGTTCTGGCCGCCCTTGCCGATCGCCTGCGCCAGGCGGTCTTCTGCCACGGCCAGGTCCATCGAATGCTTGTCTTCATCGACGATGATCGACTGCACTTCGGCAGGCGCCATCGCGTTGATCACGAAGTTGGCCGGGTTCTCGTTCCACAACACGATGTCCACGCGCTCGCCATTGAGCTCGTTGGACACCGCCTGCACGCGCGAACCGCGCATACCGATACAGGCACCGATCGGATCGGTGCGGGTGTCGTGCGCAATCACCGCGATCTTGGCGCGGTCGCCCGGGTCACGTGCGCAGGCCTTGATCTCGACCAGGCCCTGGCCCACTTCCGGCACTTCGAGCTTGAACAGCTCGATCATGAATTCCGGTGCGGCGCGGCTGATGAACAACTGCGGGCCGCGCGGCTCGGAGCGCACTTCGGCCAGATAACCGCGCACGCGGTCGCCCGGGCGCAGCACGTCGCGCGGAATGCCCTTGTCCTTCGGAATGAAGGCTTCGGCATTGCCGCCCAGATCGACAAAGATGTTGCCGCGCTCGGCACGCTTGACCACACCGGTGATCAGCTCGCCCACGCGGTCCTTCCATGCATCGACCACCTGCTGACGCTCGGCTTCGCGCACACGCTGCACGATTACCTGCTTGGCAGCCTGCGCGGCGATGCGGCCGAAATCCGGGTTTTCGATCTGCTCTTCGATGTAGTCGCCCACATCTACGCCGTCGGCTTCGTCGATGGCGTCCATCAGACGCACCTGGCGATCCGGCGACTCCATCACCACGTCGTCGGCCACCACTTCCCAACGGCGGAAGGTTTCGTAGTTACCGTCCTTGTGGTCGATGGTCACGCGCGTCAACACGTCCTGGTCGGGATAGCGCTTCTTCGCTGCGGAAGCCAGCGCGGCCTCGATCGCATCGAAGATCACTTCGCGCGGCACGCCTTTTTCATTGGCCACCGCATCCACTACCAGCAAAAGTTCCTTGCTCATTTAGTCACTCCGCGCGCGGCTTGCCAGCCGCCGACTCGTTGGATGGTTTCTTCTTGTCGTGCCCGGGTTTTTTCGGGCCGGGCTTATTCGGTTTTTGCGGCGCCAGGCCCAAGGCGACCCAATCCGGCAGGATGCGCGCCTTGTCGATATTGTCGAAGCCGATCTGTACGTCCTTGCCGTCGACCGAAAACACCACGGCGGCAGCTTCCGGCTCGGTGCGCAGGATCTGACCCTGGAAGCGGCGCCGACCATCCTGCGCAAGCTTCAACACGATCTTTGCGGACTCGCCGGCATGGCGCGCGAATTGTTCGAGGGTGAACAAGGGACGGTCCACACCCGGCGAGGACACTTCCAGGGTGTAGTTGCCACTGATCGGGTCTTCGACGTCGAGCTGGGCCGACACTTCGCGGCTCACGCGCTCGCAGTCGTCGACGTTGATCACGCGCTCGGGCTGTTCGGCCAGCGGCACATCGATGTAAAGGCGCAACGTGGCGCCACCTGGCGCGGGAAGATACTCCACGCCCAGCAGTTCCAAGCCCAGGGACTCAACCGTTGGACTCAGCAGATTCGCGATTTCGGTCGCTTTTTCGCTCACAGACTGCCCTGATCAAATGATTGCCAGTAGAACCCCGGCAACCGGCAGCAAACTTTCCGGTTCCGGAAAAAACAAGGGGCCCGATGGGCCCCTTGCGTGAAAAAAGCCCGACCTCTCAGGGTCGGCGTAAAGACGGGAACATGCGTCCTTACGATCCAAGAAGTTGAATCACTGCGATAAAGCGGTAATTCGAAACTTGGTAGCGGGGGCAGGATTTGAACCTGCGACCTTCGGGTTATGAGCCCGACGAGCTGCCAGACTGCTCCACCCCGCAGCAGAAGCGGAATTATGAAGAACTTGAGCGGCAATTGCAAGCCCTAAGTTTTTCATCTGCTGGACACTTTGGCGAGTGTCCAACGTCGCGGCGAATGATAACCGCAATGCAACAAAAACGAAACACCAATTACAACTTTATTTCAGATCCGCGCCATCCGCATGCAAGCAGGTATCGCGATGAACGCGACACCCGCGCGACACGCTTACGCGAGACCAGCAAACGCACGCTGGCACCACACCATGATCGGGCTCCAGGCCAGACCCAGCGCCAGCAACGCGAGTGCGTTGACGCCCAGCACCGTGCCCAGGACGCGATCGTTGTTGGCAGGCAGCGGCTCACCCACCGGCTCGTCGAAGTACATGACCTTGATGACACGCAGGTAGTAGTACGCACCGATCACCGCGCACAGCACACCCACCAGCGCCAGCCACAGCATGTCGCCCTTCACCGCCGCACCCAGCACGGCCAACTTGGTCCAGAAGCCGAGGAACGGCGGAATGCCCGCGAGCGACGCCATGATGCACAGCACCAACCCGGCCATCCACGGATTGCGCGCGTTGAGGCCCTTGAAGTCGTCGATGTTCTCGGCTTCGAAGCCATTG
The DNA here is from genome assembly GCF_041475665.2 of Xanthomonas sp. NCPPB 4467. Classification (NCBI taxonomy): domain Bacteria; kingdom Pseudomonadati; phylum Pseudomonadota; class Gammaproteobacteria; order Lysobacterales; family Lysobacteraceae; genus Xanthomonas; species Xanthomonas sp. NCPPB 4467. The sequence continues at coordinate 3,319,764 of NZ_CM191260.1, forward strand.
CGCGACAACGCGATGATCGCGCCGAACGAGGCGGTCGACATGATGGTGTAGCTCACGGCATAGAACATCGCAGCCGCATAGCCTTCTTCGCCGCCACCGGCCACGCCCATCAGCAGGAAGCCGATGTGCGAGACCGTGGAATACGCAAGCATGCGCTTGAGATTGCTCTGCGCGATGGCCATCAGGTTGCCGATGACCAGCGACAGTGCCGACAGGCCGCCAATCAGCAGATGCCACTGCGGCGACAACGGACCCATGCCCACTTCCAGCAGGCGGTAGGTCATGCCGAAGGCAGCCAGCTTCGGTGCCGAGCTGATAAACAACGCGATCGGTGCCGGTGCGCCCTGATAGACATCGGGCAGCCACATATGGAACGGCGCGGCGCCCAGCTTGAATGCCACGCCGGCGATCATGAAGATGGTGCCGGTCAGCAGCAATGTGCGCTCGCCCGAGCCTTCGATCGCCTCATGAATGCCAGCCAGACTCAAGGTACCGGTGGCGCCATAGACCAGCGACATGCCGTACAGCAGTAGACCCGACGCCAACGAACCCAGCACGAAATACTTCATCGCCGCTTCGGTGGCCAGGCCGTTGTCGCGGTTGGACGCAACCAGCGCGTACGAACACAGCGCCAACAGTTCCAGGCCCAGATAGACCATCAACAGGCTGCCGGCCGACGCCAGCAGCATCATGCCGGCGGTGGCGAACAACACCAGTACCGGGATTTCGCCCTGATAGAGATTGCGCTCGCGCAGGTAGGTCCAGCCGTAGACCAGGCTCAACCCGCTGACGAGCACGATCACGGTCTTCATCACGTCCGCCGCGGTATCGCGCACGAACATGCCGTTGAAAATCTCGCCCTGCCCGCCCGTACCGGTCGCCAACAGCGCAAACACCACGGCGAGAACGGCGATGGAGAACAAGTGGGTCCAGACCTTGTTCCGCTGGCTCATGAACAGGTCGAGCATCAGCAGTGCGAAGGCGCCGCCGATCAGCACCAGCTCCGGAACAAGCGGAGCCAGGTCAGCGGTGGTCAACGGCGCGAGCGTTGGCGTGGTCATCATCAAATCCTGAGAATCAAAACGTACGGCAAGCGGTCACAGCTTGCTCGCGGCGATCTGGGTAGCCAGCTTGGCGATCGATGGTTCCATCAGATCGGTCAGTGGCTTCGGATACAGGCCCAGGGCCAGCACGCCAGCAGCGAACACCCCCAGCACGAAAGCCTCGCGGCCATTGATGTCCTTCAGCTCGGCCACATGGGCATTGGCCACCTCGCCGAAGAACACGCGCTTGTAGAGCCACAGTGTGTAGGCGGCCGTGATCACCAAGGTCGTGGCGGCAGCGAAGGCAACCAATGGATGCTTCTGGAAGCTGGCCAGGATCACCATGAACTCACCGACGAAACCACTGGTACCCGGCAGACCGGCATTGGCCATGAAAAACAGCATGGCAAAAGTGGCAAACCACGGCATCACGTTGACCACGCCGCCGTAATCGGCGATGCGGCGGGTGTGCATGCGGTCGTACAACACACCGATGCAGGAGAACATTGCGCCTGACACGAAGCCGTGCGAAATCATCTGCACCATTGCGCCCTGCAAACCGAGGCGTGCAGCGTCGGTGCTGCCGTACTCGCGCACCAGGGTGAAGGCGATGAAGGTGCCGAGGGTAACGAAGCCCATGTGCGCGATGGACGAATACGCCACCAGCTTCTTCATATCGTCCTGCACCAACGCCACCAGGCCGACGTAGATCACTGCGATCAGCGACAGCGTGATCACCAGCCACGCAAACTCATGGCTGGCATCGGGAACGATCGGCAGGTTGAAACGCAGGAAACCATAACCGCCGATCTTCAGTGCGATCGCCGCCAGGATCACCGAACCGGCGGTCGGTGCTTCGACGTGGGCGTCCGGCAACCAGGTATGCACCGGGAACATCGGCACCTTGACCGCAAAGGCGATCAGGAATGCGAAGAAGATCCAGGTCTGCTCCTTGGCGGTCAGCTGCAGCGCATACAGGTCGGCGAGCTGGAAGCTACCGCCCTTGAGGTACAGGTAGACCAGACCCACCAGCATCAGCACCGAGCCGAGGAAGGTGTAGAGGAAGAACTTCATCGCCGCATAGATACGCCGCGGACCGCCCCAGACACCGATGATCAGAAACATCGGGATCAGCATGGCTTCGAAGAAGACATAGAACAGCATGGCGTCGGTGGCAGCGAAGATACCGACGGTGACACCTTCCAGAATGAGGAACGCGGCGACGTACTGATTGACGCGCTTGTCGATCGAGCGCCAGGCGCCGATCAGCGCCAGCACCGTCACCAATGTGGTGAGCACGATCAACGCGACCGCGATGCCATCCACGCCCAGGTTGTAGCCGATGTTGTAGGCCGGGATCCAGGCATGCAGTTCGATGAACTGCATCGCGTCATTGGCGGTGTCGTAGCCCAACAGCGGCAGACTCAGCACAAAGGTCGCCACCGCCACCGCCAAGGACGCCCAGCGGGCAGTCTCGGCGTTGCGCAACGCAAGGATCAGGGCGCCACCGATAATCGGCAGCCAGATCAAGATAGACAGTAAAGGCCAGTTCGACACGTTTTCTTATTCCGTACAGGTCAACGCCAGAAATGCATCAGTACCGCCAACAAGGCGATCAAACCGATGATCATTGCGAAGGCGTAGTGATAGAGGAAACCGGATTGCGTGCGACGCAGCAGATTTGCAGCCAGGTCGATCAGTCGGGCAGAACCATTGACGACCACGCCGTCGACCACATGGGAGTCGATTGCGCGTGACGCCTTGCCAAGGACAACACCGCCACCGGCGAAGCCATTGATCCACAGCTTGTCGAAGCCGTACTTGTTTTCCAGCAACCACACGATCGGCGCGAACGCCTTGCGGGACTTGGTCGCCAGGTCGGGCTTCCACAGATAGAACAGCGCGGCGAGCAACAGACCGGCGACCGTCAGGAAGAACGGCGCCGCCATCATGCCGTGCAACGCGAACGCGACCGGGCCGTGGAATTCTTCGGCCAGCGCACCGACGGTATCGCGCGCCGGGTCGTAGAAGTCGACGATGCCGGTGAAGAACGACACGGCCTGCCCCTTGAGCGCATGCGCCGCGTGGTGGCCCTGCCAATCGGTACCGAACAACATCGGACCGATGGTGAAGAAACCGATCGCCACCGACGGAATCGCCAGCAGGATCAGCGGCAAGGTCACCACCCACTTGGACTCGTGCGGCTCATGCGCTCCGTGGTGCCCATGACCGTGATCGTCGTGACCATGGCTGTCATGCGCATGCGCATCGTGCGCGTGGCTGTCGTGATGTGTATGCGCATCGTGCGCATGAGCATCGCGAAAACGCTCCTTGCCGTGGAAGGTCAGGAACAGCAGACGGAAGCTGTAGAAGCTGGTGACCAGCACGCCACCGAGCACGGACCAGTAGCCGTAGGTCGCGATCCAGCTATGCGATTCGTGCGCGTGGTGCGCAGCGGCTTCGATGATGGTGTCCTTCGAGTAGAAACCCGAAAAGAACGGCGTACCGACCAGTGCCAGCGTACCGATCACGCTGGTCCAGTAGGTCACCTTCATGTACTTGCGCAGGCCGCCCATCTTGCGCATGTCCTGCTCGTGGTGCATGCCGATGATGACCGAGCCCGCCGCCAGGAACAGCAGCGCCTTGAAAAAGGCATGCGTCATCAGGTGGAACACGGCGGCCGAATAGGCCGACACGCCCAGCGCCACGGTCATGTAACCGAGCTGGGACAGCGTCGAGTACGCGACCACGCGCTTGATGTCGTTCTGCACGATGCCGATCAGGCCGGTGAAGAAGGCCGTGGTCGCACCGATGAACAGGATGAAGTTGAGCGCGGTTTCCGACAGTTCGAACAGCGGCGACATGCGCGCCACCATGAAGATGCCGGCGGTGACCATCGTTGCAGCGTGGATCAATGCCGAGATCGGGGTTGGGCCTTCCATCGAGTCAGGCAGCCACACATGCAGCGGCACCTGCGCCGACTTGCCCATCGCGCCGATGAACAGACAGATGCAGATCAGCGTCATCACGCTCCACTCGTGGCCCGCGAACAGCTGTACCTTGGCACCGGCCATGGTGGTGGCGTTGGCAAACACGGTGGCGTAATCCAGCGAGCCGAACCACAACAAAACGCCGGCAATGCCAAGGATGAAGCCGAAGTCGCCGACGCGGTTGACCAGGAACGCCTTCATGTTGGCGAACACGGCAGTCGGGCGCTTGAACCAGAAGCCGATCAGCAGGTACGACACCAGACCCACCGCTTCCCAGCCGAAGAACAGCTGCAGGAAGTTGTTGCTCATCACCAGCGTCAGCATGGAGAAGGTAAACAACGAGATGTAGCTGAAGAAGCGCTGGTAGCCGGGGTCTTCTTCCATGTAGCCGATGGTGTAGATGTGCACCAGCAGCGACACGAAGGTCACCACCACCATCATCATCGCGGTCAGGCGATCGACCATGAAGCCGACATGCGCGGAGTAGTTGCCGACATCGAAGAAGGTGTACAGGTTCTGGTTGAACGGGCTGGCGCCCTGCTCCACCAACTGATACAGGGTCAGGCACGACAGCACGCAGCTGACCGCCACACCGAGGATGGTGACGTACTGGGCACCCTTGCGCCCTACCTGGCGACCGAACAGGCCGGCGATGATGCTGCCGACCAGCGGTGCAAGCACCACCGCAATCAACAGACTCTTGGAGAGAGTGATTTCCATCTACAGGTCAGCCCTTCAACGTGTCGACTTCGGCCACATTGATCGTGCGGCGCGTACGGAACAGAGTCACCAGGATCGCAAGACCGATGGCGGCCTCCGCGGCGGCAACGGTCAGGATGAAGAACACGAACAACTGACCGGCCGTGTCGCCGAGCTCGCGCGAGAACGCGATGAAGTTGACGTTGACCGACAGCAGCATCAACTCGATCGACATCAGCAACACGATGACGTTCTTGCGGTTGAGGAAGATGCCGGCCAGGGAGATGCAGAACAGCACCGCACCCAGTCCAAGCAGGTGGCCCAAGGTAATCAAGACTTCGCCTCCTGTCCGTCGGCCGCATCGACGCGCGGCGCAGCCTGTACTGGCTTTTCGACTGCCATCTTGACCATGCGCAGACGATCGCCCGCCTTCACGCGCGACTGCTCGCTGGCATTCTGAAGTTTGATGCCGGTACGCTTGCGCAAGGTCAGCATCACTGCGGCCACCACGGCCACGGTCAGAATCACGGCGGCAAATTCGAACGGCAGCAGGAACTCGGTATACAGACTCTTGGCCAGCCAGGTCAGGTTCGAACTGTCGGCTGCCTGCGCGGCGGCATTGTCGACCGGGAACGGTGTGGCAGTGCGCGCCTTGACCCCGATCAAGGTGACCATCTGCGCCAGCATGGCCACCGCAACGATCACGCCCAACGGCATGTATTTGACCCAGCCCTCGCGCAGCCGGCTGGTGTCGATGTCCAGCATCATCACCACGAACAGGAACAGCACCATCACCGCGCCGACGTAGACCAGCACCAGTGTGACGCCGAGGAACTCGGCACCGACCAGCAACCAGATGCAGGCCATCGAAAAGAAGGTGAGGATCAGGCATAACACGGCATACACCGGGTTACGCACGCTGATCACCGCACCGGCGGACACCACCGCGATTGCGGAGAAGGCGTAAAAAGCAATAGAGACCCAGTCCATCATGACCTCAACGGAAGGCGGCATCGGCAGCGCGACGCTCGGCGATCTCGGCTTCTAGCCGGTCTCCGATCGCCAGCAGCTGCGGCTTGTTGACAATATTCTCGCCACGCTTCTCGAAGTGGTACTCGAGGATGTGCGTCTCGACGATCGAGTCCACCGGGCAGCTTTCTTCGCAGAAGCCACAGAAGATGCACTTGAACAGATCGATGTCGTAACGCGTGGTACGGCGCGAGCCGTCCTCGCGCTTGGCCGAGTCGATGGTGATCGCCAACGCCGGGCACACCGCCTCGCACAGCTTGCAGGCGATGCAACGCTCTTCGCCATTGGGATAGCGACGCAGCGCATGCAAGCCACGGAAACGCGGCGACTGCGGAAACTTCTCCATCGGGTACAGCACGGTGTACTTGGGCTTGAACGTGTATTTCAACGTCAGCCACAGGCCTGCGAGCAGTTCGAGCAGGAGCAAGCTCTTGAAGTAATGGGTGATCTTGTTCATCAGTTACACGCCCTTCTGGATCACGCCGTAAAACACCATCAACGCCGTCACTGCGATCCATACGATCGTAAGCGGAATAAACACCTTCCAACCCAGACGCATGATCTGGTCGTAGCGATAACGCGGGAAGCTGGCACGGAACCAGATGTAGGCGCTGGCGAAGAAGAACACCTTCATCAGCAGCCACGGCCAACCGCCGGTCCACACCCAATTGACCCACGGCGAGATATCCGCTGTGACCCAACCCTGGATCGGGCTCAACCAGCCACCGAGGAAGAAGATCGAGATCAGGAAGCTGACCAGGATCATGTTGGCGTATTCGGCCAGGAAGAACAGTGCGAATGCACCGCCCGAGTATTCCACCATGTGGCCGGCGACGATTTCCGATTCGCCTTCCACCACGTCGAACGGCGCGCGGTTGGTTTCGGCAACGCCGGACACCCAGTACACGATGAACAGCGGGAACAGCGGAATCAGGAACCAGTCGAAGAAGCCCGAATTACCGCCCTGTGCCAACACGATCTGGCTCAGGTTGACGCTGCCGGAAGCGATCATCACGCCGACCAACGCAAAACCCATCGCAATTTCGTAGCTGACGACCTGCGCGGCAGAGCGCATCGCGCCCAGAAACGCGTATTTGGAGTTGGATGCCCAGCCGGCCAGGATGATGCCGTACACGCCCAGCGAGGTCATCGCCAGCAGATACAGCAAACCGACATTGGCATTGGACAGCACCAGCTGCGCATCGAACGGCACCACTGACCACGCCGCGAATGCAGGCGCCAGCGTCAACAGCGGCGCGATGATGAACATCGCCTTGTGCGAGCTGCTGGGCTGCAGGATCTCCTTGAACAGGAGCTTGAACACGTCGGCGAAGGCCTGAAAGATGCCCATGCCCACGTACATGGGCCCGTGACGCACGTGCATCCAGCCGATCAGCTTGCGCTCCCAAACCACGTAGAAGGCCACCGAGACGATCACCGGCACGGCGATCAACAGGATCTTCAACACGGTCCACAGCAGGATGCCGCCATCGCCCAGCCCGAGAAACCACTGGTGCAGGGGGTCGACCACGTTCAACAGCAATTCGTTCATGCAGCCACCACCGTTACGCGACCGGCACCAAGCGGCGCGGTTGCGCCATGGCCGGATTCAATCCACACCGTCCCCGGTGCAACGCGCTTGTCGAGCACCACCGGCAACGTCGCCTTACCCGCGTCGGTGCCGACCTTGACCATCTGGCCGTCGCCAATCTGCAACTGGGCAGCCTGCTCCGGATGCATCGCGACACACGGCGCGATGTTGAGCGGATGCGACTGCAGCGCAGCGGCGCGACGCACCACCGCATCGGTGCGGTAGATCGCAGCGGTCGCCGCGACTTCCAGCCCGTCGCTTGCCACCTGCGGCTGAGCCGAGGCCACCGGGCGCACATCGCGATTCTGCATGCCGGCACGCAGGCCGACCAGATCGATGAACTCGAAACCGGCCAGACCCAGCTCGCCACCCAGCGCACGCAGCACACGCCAGCCTTCGCGCGCTTCGACCGGCAAGCGGCCTGCGGCACGCGCCGTCTGCACGCGACCGTCGAGATTGGTCAACGAGGCATCGATTTCCGGCAATGCACCGATCGGCAGGATCACATCGGCCACATCGCGCGTTGAAGCGCAGGCGAACTGACTGAAGGCAACGACCTTGGCACCGGCCAGCGCGCTGCGGGCAGCGGCCGCGTCGGCAAAATCCAGGCCGGGCTCGATGCCGTACAACACATACGCCTGACGCGGCTGCGCCAGCATGCTGGCTACATCACGCGCGGTGGGCAACACACCTTGCGACACCAGACCCATCGCGTTCGCACCCTGCGGGATACGGCACAGCGAGGCGCCCGTTGCGGCAGCAAAGTCGCGTGCAGCAGCACGCAGTGCCGCCGCCTGCGGATGATTTTCAGCCAGTGCACCAACCACGATCACGGCGCGCGTTGCGCCCTTGACCGCATCGCGTAGCGCGGCGTCGTCAAGTGCGCTTGCCAGCTGCGAAGGCGCGACCACGGTACGGCTGGCCTGGGTAAAGGCGAAATCGAAATCGACCGGGTTGACCGAATGGATCTGCGTGCGGTTCTGGATGTGCGCCTTGCGCAGACGTGCATGCAGCAACGGCAGCTCGTGACGCACGTTGGTGCCGAACAGCACCACCACGTCAGCCTGCTCGATCTCGGCCAGCGGCGTTGCAAAGACTTCGGCAACCGCAGCGTCGGAGAAATCCCGATTGAGCAGACGGTGATCCAGATTGCCGCTGCCGAGGCCTTCGGCCAGACGTGCCAGCAGCGCACCTTCCTCGTTCGAAGTGGACGGATGCACCAGCACGCCAAGCTGATCGCCGGCGTTGTCACGCAGGATCTGGGTCGCAGCGGCCAGACCTTCGGTCCAGCTCACTTCGGTCCACTCGCCGTTGACCTTCTTCAGCGGCTTGCCCGCGCGGTCTTCGGCGTACAGACCCTGATGCGAATAACGGTCGCGATCGGACAGCCAGCATTCGTTGACTGCTTCATTCTCGCGCGGCACGGTGCGCAGCACTTCGCCACGACGCACGTGCAGGAACAGGTTCGAGCCCATCGCATCGTGGTAACCCAGCGATTCACGCGCCATCAATTCCCACGGACGTGCGCGGAACTGGAACACCTTGTTGGTCAACGCGCCCACCGGGCAGACGTCGATGACGTTGCCGGAAATTTCGGTGGTCAGCGGCTTGCCGTCGTAGGTGCCGATCTGCAGGTTTTCACCGCGGTACATGCCACCCAGCTCGTAGGTGCCGGCGATGTCTGCAGTGAAGCGCACGCAGCGGGTGCACTGGATGCAGCGGGTCATTTCGGTGGCGACCAGCGGACCGATATCCTCGTCCGGCACCACGCGCTTGCGCTCGTTGAAGCGGCTCACCGACCGGCCGTAGCCGAGCGAGACGTCCTGCAACTCGCACTCGCCGCCCTGATCGCAGATCGGGCAGTCCAGCGGGTGATTGATCAGCAAAAATTCCATCACGCTGCGCTGGTACTTCAGCGCCTTTTCGCTACGCGTGGCGATCTTCATGCCATCCATCACCGGCGTTGCGCAGGCCGGCGACGGCTTGGGCGACTTTTCGACATCCACCAGACACATGCGGCAGTTGGCGGCGATCGGCAGCTTCTCGTGATAGCAGAAGCGCGGGATGGGAATGCCGGCCTTGTCGGCGGCCTGGATGATCATCGAGCCCTTCGGCACGACCAGACTCTGCCCGTCGATTTCGACGGTGACATGATCCGGCGGCACGTTCGGGTTCACTGGTTGGGCGCTCATGCGGCCACTCCGACGTGCGTGTCGACGATCGAACGACCGTTGACGATGTAGTACTCGAACTCGTCCCAGAACTGGCGCAGGAAGCCTTGAATCGGCCATGCTGCCGCTTCACCGAACGCGCAGATGGTGTGTCCTTCGATCTGGCCGGCCACGGTACGCAGCTGGTGCAGGTCTTCCATCGTGGCCTTGCCGGCGACGATGCGCTCGAGCACGCGGTGCATCCAGCCGGTGCCTTCGCGGCACGGGGTGCACTGGCCACACGATTCCTTGTGGAAGAACTGCGAGATGCGGCAGGCAAAACGCACGCAGCACACGCTGTCGTCCAGCACCACGATGGCGCCCGATCCCAGACCGGTGCCCAGCGCACGCAAGGTGTCGTAATCCATCTGCAGACCAGCGACCTGATCGGCCTTCAGCACCGGCATCGACACGCCACCAGGTACCACGCCCTTGAGGGTGCGGCCTGGACGCAGGCCACCGGCCATTTCCAGCAGTTCGTCGAAGGTGGTGCCGAGCGGCACTTCGAAGTTGCCGCCCTTCTGCACGCAGCCGGACACCGAAAAGATCTTCGGGCCGCCGTTCTTGGTTTTGCTCAACCCCAGGAACCACTCCGGGCCGTTGCGAATGATCGCCGGCACCGACGCGTAGGTCTCGGTGTTGTTGATGGTGGTCGGCTTGCCGTACAGGCCGAAATTCGCCGGGAACGGCGGCTTGTAGCGCGGCTGGCCTTTCTTGCCTTCCAGCGATTCCATCAGTGCGGTTTCTTCGCCGCAGATGTAGGCGCCAGCACCCAGCGCACCGTAGATATCGATATCCACGCCGCTGCCGAGAATGTTCTTGCCCAGCCAGCCGTTGGCATACGCATCGGCCAACGCCAGTTCGAAGTTTTCGAACGGTTCGTGGTGGAACTCGCCACGCAGGTAGTTGTAGCCCACGGTCGAGCCGGTGGCGTAGCAGGCGATCGCCATGCCCTCCACCACCGAATGCGGGTTGTAGCGGAGGATGTCGCGGTCCTTGCAGGTTCCCGGCTCGGATTCGTCCGAGTTGCACAGGATGTACTTCTGCATATTCCCCTTGGGCATGAACGACCACTTCAGACCGGTCGGGAAACCCGCGCCGCCACGGCCGCGCAGATTCGATGCCTTGACCATCTCGATGACGTCGGCCGGCGCGATCTTCTCTTCGAGGATCTTGCGCAGCGCGGCGTAGCCACCGGTCTTGAGGTAGCTCTCGTACGACCACGGCGTGTCGTAATGCAGGGTCGTATAGACGACCTGATGCGGCAACGGCGCCGGACCGACCGGACCTGTAGGTGCGTGATGATGTGCCATGTCTTACTCCAGCCCGTCCAGCAGCGCGTCGACCTTCTCTTTCGTCAGGTGCTCGTGGTAGTGGCCGTTGATGACCATCATCGGCGCTGCCGAGCAGGCCGCCAGGCACTCTTCTTCGCGCTTGAGGTAGACGCGGCCATCGGCCGTCGATTGCCCCAGCTTGCAACCCAGTTTCTTTTCCGCGTGCGCCAGCAGATCTTCGGCGCCGTTGAGCCAGCAGCTGATGTTGGTGCAGAACGCCACGTTGTGGCGGCCGACCTTCTCGGTCTCGAACATCGAGTAGAAGCTGGCGACCTCGTAGGCCCACACCGGCGGCAGCTCCAGATACTTGGCCACGCCGACGATCAACTCGTCGGTCAGCCAGCCCTGGTTCTGCTCCTGCGCCGCGTGCAAGCCCTGCAGCACCGCCGAACGCTTGCGATCGGGCGGAAACTTGGCCAGCCAATGATCGATGTGCGCGCGCGTCTTGTCGCTCAGCACCACCTGCGGATCGACGTCGCGCGCCGCTTCGAAATTACCCGTCGCCTTCATCGGTCAACCTCACCGAAAACCAAATCGTAAGTACCGATCATCGCCACGACGTCGGCCAGCAAATAACCGCGCACCACCGCATCCATCGACGACAGATGCGCAAAACCGGGCGCGCGCAGATGCAGGCGGAACGGCTTGTTGGCGCCATCGGACATCAGGTAGCAGCCGAACTCGCCCTTGGGCGCTTCGACCGCGCAATAGGTCTCGCCGGCCGGCACGCAATAGCCTTCACTGAACAGCTTGAAGTGATGGATCAGCGCTTCCATGTCGTCTTTCATGCCTTCGCGGCTTGGCGGAGCGACCTTGAAATTGGTGACCATGACCGGGCCAGGATTGGCCTTCAGCCACTTCACGCATTGTTTGATGATGCGGTTGGATTCGCGCATCTCGGCCACGCGGACCAGATAGCGGTCGTAGCAGTCGCCGTTGGTGCCGACCGGAATATCGAAATCCACCGCGTCGTACTTGGCATACGGCTGTTTCTTGCGCAAATCCCACTCGATGCCCGAGCCACGCAGCATCGGGCCGGTCATGCCCCAGGCGCGCGCCAGATCCGGGCTGATGATGCCGACGTCGACGGTACGCTGCTTCCAGATGCGGTTATCGGTCAGCAGCGTTTCGTACTCGTCCACGCGCGCCGGGAAGGTGTTGGTGAAATCCTCGAGGAAATCCAACATCGTGCCTTCGCGCGCAGCGTTGCGCTTCTTCAGCGCCCCACCCTTGTGCCAGCGGGATTCCTTGTACTGCGGCATGCGATCGGGCAGATCGCGGTAGACGCCACCGGGACGGTAGTAGGCCGCGTGCATGCGCGCGCCGCTGACCGCCTCGTACACGTCCATCAATTCTTCGCGCTCGCGGAACGCGTACAGCATCACTGCCATCGCACCCAGATCGAGCGCATTGGAACCCACCCACATCAGGTGGTTCTTGATGCGGGTGATCTCGTCGAACATGGTGCGGATGTACTGCGCACGCTCGGGCGCTTCGATGCCCATCAGGGACTCGATCGCGCGCACGTAAGCGTGCTCGTTGCACATCATCGACACGTAATCCAGGCGATCCATGTACGGAACCGACTGGTTGAACGGTTTGGACTCGGCCAGCTTCTCGGTGCCACGGTGCAGCAGGCCGATATGCGGATCGGCGCGCACCACGGTCTCGCCGTCCATTTCCAGGATCAGGCGCAGCACGCCGTGCGCCGCAGGATGCTGCGGGCCGAAGTTCATCGTGTAATTGCGGATTTCCTGCTTGCTTTCGACAGGATTGCTCGCGAAGGCATCGGTTGCCTGGCGGAACTCACTCACTTGGCGGTCTCCGACTTGCCCACTTCACCGGCGGCAGTCTCATAACGGGCATCGTCGCGAATCACGCGCGGCACACCGACGCGCGGCTCGACCGAGGTGACCGGTTCGTACACCACGCGCTTGCGCTCTTCGTCGTAACGCACTTCGACGTTGCCGATCAGCGGGAAATCCTTGCGGAACGGGTGGCCGACGAATCCGTAGTCGGTCAGGATGCGGCGCAGGTCCGGGTGACCGTCGAACACGATGCCGAACAGGTCGAATGCTTCGCGCTCGAACCAGTTCACGCCCGGCCAGATATCGGTGACCGACGCCACCACCGGCACCTGCTCGTCCGGTGCGTAGCAACGCACACGCAGACGCTGGTTGTGCTGGTAGGAAATCAGTTGGGCGACCACCGCAAAACGCTGTTTGGGCATGTGCTGCGCATGCGCGCCGGTTGAGCTTTCCTGGCTGGGAAATTCGCCCCAACCGAAGCGACCGACGGCCTTGCCTTCGACGCCACGACTGAACCCCTGCGACGACACATCGGCGGTATCCCACTCGTCGCTGCCGTAGCCCAGGTAATCGACGCCGCACAGGTCGCTGAGCTGCTCGAAACCGAGCTCGTCGCGCAGTGCGAGACAGGTCGCATGCCAATCGGCCGCGGCGACTTCCAGCGTCACCTCGCCGCGCGGCAATGCCACGGCGATCTGCGCACCGGCGAAACGTGCCGCAAGTCGGTCAGTGAAGGAAGATGCTTGCTCTGCCATGGGGGCTTGGCTGCTCTCGGTAGGAGAAGACGGGTGTCAGCGCGCGATCGTCTGGGTACGCCAGATCTTCTTCTGCAGCTGCAAGATGCCGTAGACCAGCGCCTCGGCGGTCGGCGGGCAGCCCGGGACATAGATGTCCACCGGCACGATGCGATCGCAACCGCGCACCACCGAATACGAATAGTGATAGTAGCCGCCGCCGTTGGCGCAGCTGCCCATCGAAATGACCCATTTCGGGTCCGGCATCTGGTCGTAGACCTTGCGCAGCGCCGGGGCCATCTTGTTGACCAGGGTGCCGGCCACGATCATCACGTCGGACTGGCGCGGCGACGGGCGGAACACCACGCCGTAACGGTCCAGATCCAGACGCGAAGCGCCGGCGTGCATCATTTCCACAGCACAGCAGGCCAGACCGAAGGTCATCGGCCACATCGAACCGGTCCGCGCCCAGTTCAACAATGCGTCGACGCTGGTAGTCACGTAGCCCTTTTCGAGCAGCAGGTTTTCGCCGTCCGGGCGCAGGATGTCTTCCACCCGGCCTTCCGGCATCGGGTTGGTCATCAGACGATCCAGGGTCTGAATCACTCCCATTCCAGCGCTCCCTTCTTCCACACGTAGATAAAGCCGAGGAACAACATGCCGACGAACAGCCCCATGGTGACCAGCGAACGTGCGCCGATCTCCATGAACACCTGTGTCCACGGCACGATGAAGATGATTTCCAGGTCGAACACGATGAACTGGATCGCGATGAGGTAGTAGCGCACATCGAACTTCATGCGCGCGTCTTCGAATGCCTCGAAGCCACACTCGTACGGCGAAAGCTTGCGCGCGTCCGGGCTGCGCGGAGCGAGAAACCGACCAATCAACATCAGCACGATGCCGATGCCGGTGGCGACGATCAGAAACAGCAGACTCGGCAAATATTCGGCCAGCACAGCGATTCTCTCTTGCCTCTGCCCGCACGCGCCGCGTGCCGGCATGGGGTATAGGCAGACCCCGCGCGCGACACATCGCAATGCGCAGGAACTGCAGCCAAACAATGGTGCCCAAGAGGGGACTCGAACCCCTACGACCTAAGTCGCTACCACCTCAAGGTAGTGCGTCTACCAATTCCGCCACCTGGGCATACGTTGCGCCGCTGGGCATCCCAGTGCGCAGCGTATTGTAACCGGCTTCAGCGTTTTTGTGCTGGTTCCGAAGCGTTTTCTTCGCTGGCCGCGGGCGTCGACGGCGCAGGTGCGGCCTGCACCGGTGCAGCAGCGGGCGCGGCGGCAGGAGCAGGCTGCGACGGAGCGGTCGGTACCGCGCCAGTGGCAGGCGACTGCGGCAACGGCTGGGTCAGCTCACCGGCCGCAGCCGGTGCCGGGGTGGCGGACTGCGACATCACGCCCAGGTTCTGATCGGTCGGACGGGCGCCGTGGGTGGCGTACCACGCCATGAACAGGCTGATGCTGAAAAACACCACCGCCAGCCACTTGGTCGACTTGGACAGGAAGTTCGACGCGCCCTGCGAACCGAACACCGTGCCCGAGGCGCCCGCGCCGAAGCCCGAACCGGCCGCCGCACCCGCACCACGCTGCATCAGGATCAGCGCAATCATCGCCAGCGCGACCAGCACGTAGACCACATTGAGGATCAACATCAGCATTTCGAAATCCGTCCCCGGACAAAACTTAATGGGTTAACAAGCGGCCGCCGCACGCGCAATGGCCAGGAAATCTTCGGCCACCAAGGAGGCGCCTCCGACAAGCCCACCATCGACATCGGGCTGCGCGAACAGCTCGCTGGCGTTGTCGGGCTTGACACTGCCCCCGTACAGGATGGGCAGACAGTCGGCAATTCTAGCATCCGCCTTCGCGACTTCGCCACGCAGGAAGGCGTGCACGGCCTGCGCCTGCTCCGGGCTGGCAGTGCGTCCGGTCCCGATCGCCCAGATCGGTTCATAGGCCAGCACCGCGCGGGCAAAGCCCTCGCTGCCGACCAATGCCAGCACCGGTTCGCACTGGGCACGTAGGATTGCCTCCGTCTGACCGGCTTCACGCTGTTCCAGGGATTCCCCAACGCACAGCACCGGGATCAAGCCGGCATGGAGGGCGGCGGCAAATTTGCGCGCCACCAGCTCGCTGCTTTCCTGGTGGTACTGGCGGCGTTCGGAGTGACCGACCAACCCGTATTCGGCGCCGACATCCACCAGCATCGTGGCCGAGACCTCGCCGGTGTAGGCGCCCTTCTCGTTGCTGCTGACGTCCTGGGCTCCAAAGGACAGGTGATGCGCCTCGAAATCCTCGATCAGGTCGCCGAGGTAAGGCAGTGGCGGCAGGATGACGACATCGACACCCGCCAGGGGCATGTGCGCGGCAACCTGGGCCACCAGTTCGGTGGCGAAGGCGCGGCTGCCATGCAGCTTCCAATTTCCAGCAACGATCTTTCGACGCATCAGGCGCAGGTTCCTGAGTGGAAGACAGGCGACAGAATAGCCCATGCCCTGTCGGCAACCGGCACACTTCTGTCCGTCGCCTGTCCCACCCCTCCCCCAACAGGAACCTGCCATGTCCGTTTCGCCTGTCTTCGCGCTGGTCACCGGTGCTTCCAGCGGCATCGGCCGCGAGATTGCGCGGGCATACGCCAAACGGGGTGTGCCATTGATCCTGACCGCACGTCGGGTGGACCGACTACAGGCACTGGCTGCCGAACTGGGCGCGCAGGTGCGGGTGGAGGTGCTGCCGGCCGACCTGGCCGACCCTGCGGCGGCCGAAGCGCTGGTGGCGCAGATCCAGCGCAATGGCTGGACAGTGGGCACGCTGGTCAACAACGCCGGCTACGGCGTGCCGGGGCGTTACCTGTACAACGACTGGGTCACGCATGCGCGCTTTCTGCAGGTGATGATCGGCGCAGTGTGCGAGCTGACCTGGCGGTTGTTGCCGATGATCCGTGCCAGCGGCCAGGGCCGCATTCTCAACGTCGCATCGTTTGCCGCACTCACGCCCAGTGCCGACGGGCAGACGCTGTATGCGGCCAGCAAGAGCTTCATGTTGCGCTTCAGCGAGTCGCTGGCGCTGGAGAACGCCGATTGCGCAGTGAAGGTGTGCGCGCTGTGTCCGGGCTTTGCATGGTCGGAGTTCCACGATGTCACCGGCACCCGCGAAGCGATGTCCACCCTGCCCGGCTGGACCTGGCTGCAGGCCGATGCGGTGGCCGAGTACGGCATCGCCGCATTGGAGCGCGGCCAGGTGCTTGCGGTGCCGGGCTGGCGCTATCGGCTGATCAATGCCGGCCTGCGCCTGTTGCCGCATGCGGTAGCGCTGCGGCTGATGGCGCGCGGCTCGCATCGGGTAAGACCCCTGGATTGAATACCTCACCGCCGCTTGGCAGTGGCATCGCGAAGCATCGGCTCTGCACGGCCGTTGCGTGCGGCATGCAACTCCGAAACTTGGAGCAACTCACAAAACCTGGCGAGCAGTCGTCAGGTGGGTGCGGACGGCGCCCTCAGAAACGACGTGGACGCGTGGACCATGCCGCACCGAGCACCGGCCGCGCCCGCGTGGCGGTGAGCACAGTCGGCTTGTTAGCCGCTCTTAGTGATTGACGATCTCGCCGTGCATGGCGGCCAATCGTGTCAACAGGCGATTCTGGGTGCGGCGCGGGATCTTTTGTTGATCCATTGCCCAGTTGAGATCTTCGACCAGGGCGTTGAAATCGCCCTCGCGGATGGCCAGATGCGCATGCGCCTGTTGCATCGATTTGGCGGTATCCGGGCACGGGCCATCGGCGACATGGCAGAACTTCTGCACCAGACGCGCGTTGAGCATGACGATGTTGACCCGCGCGAACTTGTCGACGATGCGTTGATCGTCGGCAATGCGCGACAACATGGTTTCCACCAGCGCCTCGATGCCGGCCTGCCCACCGAGTTCGTCATACAGCGTTTGAGGCGGCTGCGTGGTGGCGCAGGCACTCAAGCTCAGCGCGCATAGCAGGGACCACCGCAGCCATCGATTCATCAGAACGCTACCTGCAAGGAGAGATACGGGCCGCGCTGGTTGGTCAGCGTGGCGATGTCGCCAAGATCGGCCCAGGCCGCAGTCAGCGAGACATGCTTGTTGGGGAACCAGGCGACAAAACCATCGGCCCAGGCCTGTTCGCGCGCAAAGCCCAGATTGTCCGGCTTGTCGCGATATTCCACACCAACCACCCACGACGGCGACAGCACGACCGCAGCGCTTGCCTCAGGGACCAGTCGATAGCTGTTGCGACGATCGCCGCCGAAGCCGAGCAACCCGGTCTGATTGGCGCGGGTCGCGCGCAGCGTACCGTTGAGCAGCAATTGATAGCCGCCGGCGCCCTGCAACAGCAGCCTGCAGGCGCTGACATACACATCGGTGCCGTGGTCGTCGCGCGCACCGATGGCCAGTGGCAGCGTACCGTCGCGCAAACGCTTGTACTGCACGCCGACGCTGACTTGCGGGGCGCGCCCGTAGACCAGATCGCCATACACGCGCAGCTTGGCGCCGAAGACATCCTGGCCAAGCGCGTTCCACGGCAATGCAAGGCGATCCTGCAAGGTGCCCAGATCCAGGCGCTGGCGCGCGAGCGACAGTTCCAGCCGGTTGCCGACCGTCAGCGCGGCGCCTTGCACATCAAGCCGGTAATCACCACTGTCCACATGCGTGGCAAACAGCACGGTGCCGAGCTCATCGCGCGTGCCATAACCGGACAACGTGGCCCACGGCACGATGCCGCCACCGCTGCTGCCTTCGATCATCGACACGCCGCCGGTGGCGAGCAGGCGGCCGTCGCCGGCAACCGCAAGCGCTGGCATCAGCGCGACACTGCACACTGCCAAAACGAGCGCGGCGCGGAAACGATGCGTCATCCTTGCGCTCCGATCTGCGAGTGCGCGGACATCCCGAGTTGGCGCATGCACCACGCCACGAAGGGTGCCTGCTCCAGCGGCGGTGCATAGAGATAGCCCTGCACCATGTCGCAGCCATAGCCGCGCAACAGATCGAGTGCAGTGGCGTTTTCGACGCCTTCGGCGATCACGCTCAGGCCCAGGTTGTGACCCAGATCGATGGTGCTGCGCACGATGAAGGCATCGTCGGTACCTTCGGCCAGCTGCATGACGAAGCTCTTGTCGATCTTCAATTCGTTCACCGGCATGCGCTTGAGTTGGGCCAACGAGGAATAGCCGGTGCCGAAATCGTCGATGGACAGACGCACGCCGACGCTGCGCAGTTGATGCAGCATGTGCAGCGCGGATTCGACATCGCGCATCAAGGCGCTTTCGGTCAATTCCAGCGTGACCGACTGCGCCGGCACCGCATGCTGTTCCAGCCGCGCACGCACATAATCGGGCAAGCCTGGATCGGCGAGATCCAGCGCCGAGAGGTTGATCGCCATGCCCAGCTCCAGCCCTTGCGTGCGCCAGCGCGCCTGGCAGCGCAGCGCCTCGTCCAGCACGAAGCGGGTCAGTGGATGGATGACGCCGGAATGCTCGGCCAGCGGAATGAATTCGTCCGGCCCGATCGGGCCCAGCGTCGGGTGATGCCAACGCACCAGCACTTCGACCTGTTCGACGCGATCGCTGCGCAGGCAGATCTTGGGCTGGAAGCGCAGAGTCAACTCGTTACCGCCAATGGCCTGGCGCAGATCGCCGGTCAGGCGCAGCCGCCGCAGATGCTGTTCGTCCTGTCCCATGCGGTAGACGCTGGCACCGATGGTGGCGATATCTCCAACCTGCCGTCGCGCAATATCGGCGCGGCGCAACAAGGTGTCCGGGTCGGCGCCATGTTCGGGAATCAGGGCGATGCCGATACTGGCTTCGAGCTGGATGCGTGCCTGCGGCAACGCCAGCGGACGACGCAATTGCAGCAGCAGGCGTTGTGCGTCCTGCTGCACGGTGGTCGCATCGGCATGCGCCACGATCACCATGAACTCATCGCTGCCCAGCCGCCCGACCAGGTTTGGTTCCTGCACCACCTCGGCGAGCCTGCGTCCGGCCTCGACCAGCAACTGGTCGGCAAAATCATGACCAAGGCTGTCGTTGAGTTCCTTGAAGCGATCCAGATCCAGGATCAGCACCGCCGCGGTGCCGCCAGAGGCGACAGTCTGCGCGGTCACGTCTTTCAGTCGTTCCAGCAACCAGACCCGGTTGGGCAGCCCGGTCAATGCGTCGTGCCGCGCCTGGTGCAGGATGTGTTGCTCGCGGCTGGCGATCTGATGCTGCATGCGCCCGAAGCTATCGGCCAGTTCGGCGAGCTCGCGACCGGGCGGAACGTCCACCGCCGTCTGATAATCGCCGCGCTGGATGCGTCGCGCGGCCTGCACCAGTTGCGCGACCGGTTTGCTGACGCCGCGTGCCAGAAAGATCGCCACGCACAGCGCGGCGGCGGTCGCCAAACCTGCCAGCAGCAGAATGCGCAATTTGAGTGTGCGATAGGGCGCGACCGCGCGATCGAGCGAGGCCTGCAAGGCCACCCGCACGTGGCTGTCGCCCTGGAGCGATTGCAGTTTGACCAGGTAGCGCGACTCACCCAGGTTGAGCGGAATCGCTGCCGCCTGCGTGTGCTCGGCGGCAGGCAACTGCTGCGCAAACTCGCGACGCGCCACAGGCTCCAGGGTGGATGCCAGCACGCGCACCGGCGGACCATCGGTAAAGAACGTGGCATCCAATCCCGTCGTGCTGCGGAAATCCTGGGCCAGGCCGTCGCCGGATTCGTTGCCGATGGCGATCCAGCCAACGCGGCTGGGCGCCAGCACCTGCACCACGGCCAGACGCACGATGTGTTGATCCAGGGCAACCACACCAACTGCACGCCCATCGCGTTGCGCCTGTTGCAACAACGCCTGCACCGCGCGCAACTGTTCGGCCTGCGGAAGGTCGGCCAGCCCGGTCAAAAATTCGCCATCCGGCGAGAGCAGCACTGCGGTCTGCGCAGACATGCGCGCGGCATGATTGCGCAGCGCCGATTGCATGGTAGGCACATCGCCGCTGGCCACCGCGGCACGAAAGCCGAAGTCGTCTGCCAGCACCGACGCCGATTGCAGCAGCTGCTCGTCGCGGCGCAGATTGATGCGCTGCCAGACGCGCTCGCCGATCTGCAGTTCTTCGCCCAGTTGCGCCTTGACGCTGCGCTCGGTTGCCAGCTGCACGGCGATGAAGGTCAACGCCTGCGTGGCCAGCACGACCAGCACCAGCAAGACCGCGATGCGCGTGTGCAGGCGCATCGCCCTCATGGGTGCGGCTTCTTGGGGTCGGCGTGGCGGAACTTGTCCTGCAGCGCACGCACGCGCTCGTCCGGTGGCGCGACGACCGGAGCGGCGCCGGTGGTCTGCAAGGTGACCTTGCGTTGCAAGGCATCACGCGCAATCACCAGCGGCTCGCCCACTGCCGCGCCCTTGATGCGTGGATGCCAGACGCGCAGCGTGTAGGTGCCTGCCGGAGCATCGAGTTGCACACGGCCATCGCTGCCGGTCTTGCCGAAATACGGCGTCTCCAGCACCACGATATAGCCCAGCATCCAGTCATGAATGTTGCAGCCCACCGTGACCAGACCGGCCTGATCGAACCGCACCGGCGCGGCGGTAGTGCCCTGAAACAGCGGCAATTCGAAGCGTTTGGCGGGCGAGAACGAATACACCTGATGGCGGATCTGATCGTTGTTCGGAAACCGTACCGAAGTGCCGGTGCGCACCACCAAGACCGCCGGCACGAATTGCGAGTTGACCTGATCCATCTCCAACATCTTGCCCGGGCTGGCTGCAGCGGGCCGCGGCAGTTCCAGACTGACCACCGCATCGACCAGGACACCGTTGGCATCGGTCACAGTGACGCTGACCGGGGTCGCTGCGGCCGGTGCCACTGCGCCACTCAGCGCCAGTAACGACACCGCACCTTTTTGTTGTAACCACCGCATCCGCATGCGCGTCCCCTGCCTCGTGCAATCGGTAGCGGGCGCCAGGCGAATCCGACGTCGCGCTAGCGATCAGACTGGTTATCGGCGCGGGTGAACGCAAGCTTTAATCAGACACGAGTGGAATTTTATGAACAGAAGTGTGGCGTTGGTCATGGCACATGCTGCGGACGCGTCCATATGCCGCTTAGAGCGGCTCACAAAACGCAGCGCACAGTCGTCAGGTGGGTGTGGACGGCGCGTTCAGAACCGGAATGCACGCATGGACCATGCCGCACCAAGCAAGGGCCGCGCCCACCTGGCGGTGAGCACAGTCCTTTTGTTGGCTGCTCTTAACCATCAACCACGCATTGCGTAGCTAGCGATGGAGGCGCCAGACGCCAAGCGGTCACCACCGCTGCCGGCTACTTCAACTTGATCTCGCGCAGGCGCTCTTCCAGGAACCCATGTGCGGTAATCGGCTCGGGATAGCGGCTGGGATTGTCGGCGCTGATGCACGAGGGCAGCACGTCGATCAGGAAGTCCGGATTCGGGTGCAGGAAAAACGGCACCGAATAGCGTGGCTTGCGCGCCGCCTCGCCCGGCGGATTCACCACGCGGTGAATTGTGGACGGATACACGTGGTTGGTCAGGCGCTGCAGCATGTCGCCGATATTGACCACGATGGTGTCGGCGTCGGCGGTGAACGGCACCCACTCGCCGTCGTTGGAACGCACTTCCAGACCGGCCGCGCTTGCACCGACCAGCAAGGTGATGAAGTTGATGTCGCCATGCGCACCGGCGCGCACATTGGGAATGTCGTCGCTGGTGATCGGCGGGTAGTGGATCGGCCGCAGGATCGAATTGCCGTTGTTGGTCTTGTCGACAAAATAGTTTTGCGGCAGGCCGATGTGCAGCGCCAATGCCGAAAGCACGCGCGAGCCCAGCTGATCGAGCCGCTGATACAGCTGGTAGCCACGCTCGCGGAATCCGGGGACTTCTTCCGGCCACAGGTTCGGCGCCATCACGTCGCGGTACGGCGAATCGTCCGGAATCTCGCGACCGATGTGCCAGAACTCCTTCAGATCGAAGTGCTTGGAGTCCTTGGCGGTTTCCACGCCAAAGGCGGTGTAGCCACGTGCGCCGCCACTGCCCGGCACGTGATAGCGGCGCTTGACCTCTTCGGGCAACGCGAAAAATGCCTTGAACACGTCGTAGGCCGCGTCGATCTCGGTCTGCGCAATGCCGTGATTGCGGATGCCGGCAAAGCCCCACTGGCGGTAGGCCGCACCGAGTTCGGCGACGAAAGCGTCGCGATCGGTATCGAAACGGGTGATGTCCAGGGTGGGGATGCGCGCGCTCATACGAATATCTTGGTCGAAGTGAGAGAAGGCCCGCCGATCAGATCAGCAGGCGATACAACAGGTAGAACGTCGCGGCCTTGGCAACCACGACGCAGACGCCAATGATCAGCGACTCACGCCGCGTCACGCACCGCTCCGGACAGTCTGTCGAGCGTGTCCTGCATCAGACCGGCGTCGTCGGCTTCCACGGTCACGCGCACCACCGGCTCGGTGCCGGACGGACGCAGGAACGCACGCCCACGCCCCTGCACGGCGGCTTGCGCCTGCTGCAGCGCCTGCTGCACGCCGGGCGCTTCGACGATGGCCTTGGCCGCGCCGCCATCCAGACGCACATTCACGGTCTTTTGCGGCACCTTGGCCAAGCCGCTCAGCGCTTGACGAAGGCTGTGCCCATCGCGGCCCAGCGCTTCGAGCACCTGCAGCGCGCTGACGATGCCGTCGCCGGTGCTGGCGCGGTCCAGGCACAGCAAATGACCGGAGGTCTCTCCGCCCAGCGTGCCGCCGCCTTCGACCAGCGCCTGATGCACGTAGCGATCGCCCACCTTGGCCCGCTGGAACGGAATCTGCAGCGCGGCCAATGCCGGCTCCAGGCCGTAATTGGTCATCAAGGTCCCGACCACGGTGCCGGTGAGCCGGCCGCTGGCCTGCCACGAGCGCGCCAGGAGATACAGCAGATCGTCGCCATCGACCGGGTTGCCCTGGTCGTCGGCCATCAGCACGCGATCGCCGTCGCCATCGAAGGCGATGCCCAGATGCGCACCGCTCTGCCGCACCTTGGCGGCAAGATTGTCGATATGCGTGGAGCCGACGCCATCATTGATATTGAGCCCGTCCGGCGCCGCACCGATCACCACCACCTCGGCACCGAGCTCGCGGAACAGCATCGGCGCAATGTGATAGGTGGCGCCGTGCGCGCAATCCAGCACCATTTTCAGGCCATGCAAGGTGAAGCCGCGCGCCACGCTGGCCTTGCAGAATTCGATGTAACGGCCGATCGCATCGCGGGTGCGGATCGCCTTGCCCAGGCGCTCGGATTCCACGGTATGGAACGGCTCGTCCAACGCGGCTTCGATCGCCGCTTCGGTCGCGTCATCGAGCTTTTCGCCCTCGGCGGAGAAGAACTTGATGCCGTTGTCGTAATGCGGGTTGTGCGAGGCGCTGATCACCACGCCGGCATCGGCGCGCAAGGTGCTGGTCAAGAACGCAATGGCGGGCGTCGGCATCGGGCCGATCATCTGCACATCGGCGCCTGCAGCGACCAGGCCGGCTTCCAACGCGGCTTCGAACATATAGCCGGAAATGCGGGTGTCCTTGCCGATCAACACCAGTGGACGCTTGCTGCGACCTTGCGTGAGCACGCGGCCGAGCGCATTGCCCAGGCGCAGCACGAAATCGGCAGAAATGACGCCCTGCCCGACCCGACCGCGGATGCCGTCGGTGCCGAAGTATTTGCGGGTGCTCACAGCGCAGCCACCCGGCAGCGCGCGCCGTTGGCGAACGTCCGGGCGCAGATCCTCAGCCCTGCCGTCATCACAGCCCTCACGCTACCGCCTCTTGCGGACGTGCCTGACGCATCATCATCGCGGTCAGGTCGGCAATGCGGTCGCGCATCTCGCGACGGTCGCAGATCTGGTCGATGGCGCCGTGGTCGAGCAGGAATTCCGAACGCTGAAAGCCTTCCGGCAACGTTTCGCGCACGGTCTGTTCGATCACGCGCGGGCCGGCGAAGCCGATCAATGCATGCGGTTCGGCGATGTTGATATCGCCGAGCATCGCGAACGACGCAGACACGCCACCGGTGGTGGGATGGGTCAGCACCGAGATGTACGGCAAGCCGGCTTCGCGCAGGCGACCGAGCGCTGCGGAAGTCTTGGCCATCTGCATTAGCGAAAACAGACCCTCCTGCATGCGCGCGCCGCCGCTGGCGGAGAAGCACACGAACGGGCAGCCCACTTCCAGCGCCACTTCGGCCGCACGCGCAAAGCGCTCGCCGACCACCGAGCCCATCGAGCCGCCCATGAAGGGAAAATCGAAGGCGGCGGCGACCAGCGGGTTGCCCTTGAGCGTGCCGCGCATGGCGATCAGCGCGTCGTACTCACCGCTGGCCTTTTGGCTGGCCTTGATGCGTTCGCCGTAGCGCTTCTGGTCCTTGAACTTGAGCACGTCGACCGGACTCAGCTGGGCGGCGATTTCGGTCGTCGCGGTTTCCGGGTCGAACAGCGAGTTCAGGCGCGCGCGCGCGCGAATGGCCATGTGGTGGTCACACTTCGGACACACCTCCAGGTTCTCCTCAAGCTCCGGGCCGTACAGCGCGCTGCCGCAGTTGCTGCACTTTTCCCACAGACCCTCGGGAACGCTGCGCTTCTTGGCCGGGGTGTTCTCGGTGCGGATGCCGGAGGGCATCAATTTGCTGAGCCAGCTCATTCGATTCCGTAAAAGCACCCCCTATGGGGCATCAGAATGCGGAGTGTAAACCAGCCCGGCGCCCGACGCTTTCAGAGAGCTACGCGGCGAAACACCAACAAGATAGTCAAGCGGACAGCCGCCCATCGGCACAGGCTTTTACAAGCAACACGATTATGGTATCAGCGACTTGGCACCCAGGGATCGAGGCTGGAGTGCTTCAGCAACCATACGCCTGCTTAAATGCGCATCGCACAAACGGAACAAGCCTCCTAGCAGCCTCAGTGAACAAGGATCGATCATGAAAACCCCGGCATGCATTGCAGCTCTCTTACTCCTGGTCTCCGTTACCGGTAGCAGCCAAGCCCAGGTAAAGATGTGCGGGACCGAGACCAGCGCACCGCTTCCAAGCAAGACGACGTCGCACATCAATCCAGATGGCTCGATGACAATAAGGGTGCCTGCTGGCTGGTTCATGTTTACCCAGGAAAAAGGTGTCTGGGAAATCAGTCCGACCGCTGTCCTGACCTGCGCATGTCCTGGAGGATCTGGATGCAGCCCCACGTTACTTCCCAATGGCCAGACTTTCTGCGCAATGAGCTCAGACTGCACACAATGCAACCGTGGCGGAAGCACAGCTATGTATCCGGTTCCGCAAGATCAAATCGGCGTAACCTTCGCCAGTGCTGATGAAATCAAACGCTTGCCGCGGGTCGATGCCCGCTTTTTGTCGGTGCCCGATGTTAGAAAGGATCTACTTGCATTCAAAAAGACCCTGGGCATTCCGGTGGAAGCTGGCGGGCGCGATGCCGTGTGGATCCGCGTATATGGCTATGTCGCACCGATGGATATCCCCGATGGCTATCAGATCCCCATGACTGGCTCTGCAACTGAGAATATGGCACTAGGCTTGCTGGCAAGCCAATCCATTCAGGTCCCTTCTGCCGCAGTAAAATGTAGTTGCACCAGCGGCGGAAGTTGCAAGGCTGAGTCCAATTTCGGGGTTAAGGTATGCAATGCAGCTGCCTGCGCAACCTGCAGCATGACTTATTGATCGCATTGCACATCAACGGTCCAGCGCCTGCCGCAGCGGGGCCAGGAAGGCTTCGGCGCATTCGCGGGCGCTGCGCACATCCTCGGCTTCGGCCAGGGCCGCGACCAGCGCGCTGCCGACCACGACACCATCAGCATCGACCGCCATCGCAGCGGCGCTGGCAGCGTCCTTGATGCCGAATCCCGCCACCACCGGCGCGCCGGCGCGTTGGCGCAGCTGGCGCAGGCGGTCGCTGGCGGCGTGGGTATCGAGCAGATTCGACGCGCCGGTCACGCCGGCAAAGCTGACGTAGTACAGATAGCCCTGCGCGGTGCTGCACAACATGTCCAGGCGTTGCTCGCTGGTGGTCGGCGAGGCCAGCGCGATCAGCGCCAGTCCGACCTCGGTGAAGATTTCGCGGGTTTCTGCTGCCTCTTCCGGCGGCAGGTCGACCAGCAGCACGCCATCCACACCGGCAGCGACGGCGGCTTCGGCGAAGCGGCGCGTGCCGTGGATTTCGATCGGGTTGAGGTAGCCCATCAGCACCACCGGGGTGGTGACGTCTTCGCGGCGGAATTCGTGCACCGCTTCCAGCACGTAGGCCAGGCCGGCGCCACGCCCCAGCGCACGCTCGGAGCTGCGCTGGATAGTGGGGCCATCGGCCATCGGGTCGGAAAACGGAACGCCCAGTTCGATCACGTCGGCACCGGCGCGCACCAGCGCGTGCATCACCGGCACGGTAGCTTCCAGCGATGGGTCGCCGGCAGTGATGAAAGGAATCAGTGCCTTGCGGCCGGCCTGACGCAGGGCGTCAAACCGCGCAGCGATACGGTCTGGCGCGCGGCTCATGCGCAGCCCTCCACCAGTTGCACGGCGTCCCAGCGTCCCCAATACATCGATGTCACAGTGCCTTCTCCGGTTTCATAGCGAACGGCGAACTCGCCTTGCGGGTCGCGCCACGTCAGATAAAGATCGTTGCCGCCGTCGCGGCCGTATTTATGCGGTTGGACGCTGTAGCCCGCCGGCAGGCGCGCCCGCGCATCGGCTTCGCTGTCGCCCACCTGGATGCCGAACGGGCCCACCGCGCCGGGGTCGTTGATGTCAAAACGGACGATGCGATCGGCTTCGACCATCATCGCCACGCCGCTGGGCAACAGCCCACCTTCCACATGGCCGCACTGTCCAAGAGGCCCCGCGTTGAGCAGTGCCCAGTGCGCACGTGGCTCCAGCTCACTGAAGCGCTGGCCAATGCGCACCGCACCACTGCGATCCAGCGCGGGCGCAGGCGGAGCAGCACAGGCCAGCGCAGACATGCACAGCAGTGCCACACCACCGCCCAGCGTGCGCATCTGCGCTGCGATCACAGCACCATGCCCTCGCGCGCGGCGATGGTGTGCACATCCTTGTCGCCACGCCCGGACAGGTTGCACAGGATCAGCGCGTCCTTGGGCATCTCGCGCGCCAGCTTGATCGACTGCGCCACTGCGTGGCTGGATTCCAGCGCCGCGAGAATGCCCTCGGTGTGCGCCAGCAGATGAAAGGCGGCCATCGCCTCGTCATCGGTGATGCCCTGATACACGGCGCGCCCACTGTCGGACAAAAACGCGTGCTCGGGCCCGACGCCGGGGTAATCCAGGCCGGCGGAGATCGAATGGGTTTCGGTGATCTGGCCGTCGTCGTCGCAGATCACGTAGGTGCGGTTGCCGTGCAACACGCCGGGGCGTCCGGCAGCGATGGACGCGGCATGGCGGCCGGTGGCGATGCCGTCGCCGGCGGCTTCGGCGCCGTAGATCTTGACGCCGGGGTCGTTGAGAAACGCGTGGAACAGGCCGATGGCATTGCTGCCGCCACCGACGCAGGCGCTGATCGCATCCGGCAGGCGGCCGTAGTCCTGCAGCATCTGCTCACGTGCTTCGCGGCCCACGATCGCGTTGAAGTCGCGCACCATGCGCGGATACGGGTCCGGGCCGGCCACCGTGCCGATGATGTAGAAGGTGTCGCGCACATTGGTGACCCAGTCGCGCATCGCTTCGTTGAGCGCGTCCTTGAGCGTGGCCGAGCCGGAGGTCACCGGAATCACCTTCGCGCCCAGCAGCTGCATCCGGTAGACGTTGATCTTCTGCCGTTCGATGTCGGTGGCGCCCATGTAGACCACGCACTCCAGGCCCAGCCGTGCCGCCACCGTGGCACTGGCCACGCCGTGCTGGCCGGCGCCGGTCTCGGCGATGATGCGGGTCTTGCCCATGCGGCTGGCCAGCTGGGCCTGACCGATGGTGTTGTTGATCTTGTGCGCGCCGGTGTGGTTCAGGTCTTCGCGCTTGAGCAGGATTTGCGCTCCGCCCACCTCGCGACTGAGCCGCTCGGCATGGTAGATCGGGCTGGGCCGGCCGACGTAATGCTTGAGGTCCTTGTCGTATTCGGCGATGAACGCCGGGTCCTGACGCGCCTGATCGTAGGCGGCAGAGAGTTCCTGCAACGGGCCGATCAAGGTTTCGGCGACAAACCGGCCGCCGAACTTGCCGAAATGGCCGGCAGCATCCGGATAGGCGTAAAAGTCACTGATGGGCTGGGCCGACATGGAGATCCTCTGCAGCGAATGCGGTCATACGCGAAGCCGTCACCTTACCGCAGCCGGGCAGCGCGATAAATCGATAAGATTGCCGCAACCTGTGATCTGGACTCACACATGAACACCGTGCTTCCACCGTTGGCGGCGCTGCGCGCCTTCGAGGCCGCCGCACGCCTGCAAAGCGTCAGCCGCGCCGCGCAGGAACTGCACGTCACCCATGGCGCCATCAGCCGCCACGTCCGTTCGCTGGAACAGGCGCTGGGCGCGGCGTTGTTCGCCCGCCAGGGTCGCGGCCTGGTGCTGACGGCTGCGGGCGCCCGCCTGCGCGATGCTACCGGCGAGGGCTTCGCGCTGATCGCCGATACCTGGGCCGCGTTGCGACGCCCGGCCAGCGAGGCCCCGCTGGTGCTGGGCTGCTCCGGCAGCCTGCTGGCGCGCTGGGTGATTCCGCGACTCGGCCTGCTGCAGCGCGACCTGCCCGACCTGCGCCTGCACCTGTCGGCCAACGAACAACCGCCCGGCCCGGACCTGGACGGCCTGGACGCCGCCTTGCTGTTGGACACCCCGCCGTGGCCCGGCGAATGGCAGGTGCACGAGCTGGGCGTGGAATGGATCGGCCCGGTGCTGAGTCCGCAGCTGGCCAGCGCGTTGCAGATCGACGGAAAATCTCCGGGCGCCCTGCGCGACCACCGCCTGCTGCACACGCGTTCGCGACCGCAAGCCTGGCTGGAATGGGCGCAGGCGCATGGCGTGGCGCCCGACGCGCTGCGCTTCGGCACCGAGTTCGAGCATCTGGTGTATTTGCTGGAAGCTGCAGCCGCCGGCCTGGGCATCGCAATCGCCCCCTACCCGCTGGTTGCTGCCGATCTGGCGGCCGGGCGCCTGCTGGCGCCGTGGGGATTCACCGTCACACGCGGGCGCTGGGTGCTGTGCGCCGCCAGGCGCAATCCGGACCCACGCATCGAACGCCTTGCCGGCTGGCTAGGCGAGGCATTGGCCAAGGATCAGTTCACGCCAACGACGCCGAGTACGGGAGAAGCCTGAGCTTCCATCACGAAATCGCCTCGCCAAGCAATGCGCAAGCGCGGCTAACGAACCGTAACGAGTAGTCGTGGGAATGGGTGTGGACGGCACGCTTTGAACCGGAGGGCACGCGTCTTGCATGCCGCAACGAGCAGCGGACGCTCCTGCCGACGGTGAGCGCAGCAGCTTTATCAGCTGCACTGAAGCCGGCTGCGCGCGTTACAAGACGAGCGCAGCGGCTCAAGGAATTTGCAGGGATCAAAGAGTCTGGGCAGACGGCCAGGTGGCGAATGAACGAATGACTGGGTGCGACCGCTCGCCATTAACAAACACGAGCCACCAGCAGCCGTCCACAACCGATCACACCGGCGCAGCAAGCCCGCTCTTACCAATCCCCAATCCCAACTCACCAATCCCCAACCTACGACATCTCGTGGCAATCGGCTCGCCGCACTTCTTCCACGAACTTGCGCATCTTGTGGCCGTCCTTGATGCCGGGGGCCAGCTCCACGCCACTGGACACATCCACGCCCCACGGCAACGTGGCAACGATCGCGTCGAACACATTGTCGGCCGTGATGCCGCCGGCAAGCAGGAACGGGCGATGCAACCCGGTGGGCAGGCGCGACCAGTCGAACGTCTTGCCGGTGCCGCCGCCGGCGCCAGGCGCATGGCTGTCGAACAGGAAGCCGGCCGTATTGGGAAAGGCCAGTTGCAAGGTGCGGGCGTTGGCGTCCTCGCCGTTCACCCCGGCGCTGCCCATCGGCACCGCCTTGAGGTAGGGCAGATTGAAGCTGCGGCAGAACGCGTCGTCTTCCTCGCCGTGGAATTGCAGCAGCGTCGGGCGCACGGTACGCACCACCTCGCGCACTTCTTCCTTGGAGTTGTTGCGGAACAAGGCCACCACATCGACCATCGGCGCGGTGGCCTGGCGCATTGCGCGCGCTTCGGCGGGCGCCACGCGGCGCGGGCTGCCGTGCGCGAAGATGAAACCCACCGCGTCCACACCCAGCTCCCCGGCCAGTCGGATGTCTCCGGCCCGGGTCATGCCACAGAACTTGATACGGGTGCGGTACAGCGATCGATTCATTGGGTCACCTCGGCAGGCAGATGCCACTCTGCAGGATACAGAGGCCCGATAAACACCAGGCCTTGTGGCGGCGCTGTCGGCCCGGCAACCGTGCGGTCGCGCCCGGCGAGCAACGTCGCGATCCAGTCGGTCGGTTGCTCGCCGGTTCCGATCAAAATCAGCGAGCCAACAATATTCCGCACCATGTGATGAAGGAATGCATTGGCCTGTACCTGCACCTCCACGACCTCGCCGATGCGCTGCACGGTGATGGCCTGCAGGTTGCGGCGCGCATGCAGTGCCTGGCACTGCACGCTACGGAAGGCGCTGAAGTCGTTTTCGCCCAATAGCGCCTGCGCGGCGGTATGCATGGCCTCGGCATCGAGCGGCCGACGCTCCCAGCTCAGCGTCTGTCGATACAGCGCCGGGCGGATCTGACGATTCAGCAGGCGGTAGCGATAGCGGCGCGCACGCGCGGAAAACCGCGCATGAAAATCGTCGGCGGCCGGCACGCACCAGCGCACTGCGATCGACGGCGGCAGGCGCGCGGTGGTGCCCAGCATCCAGCCACGCGGTTCGCGCCGCGCGTCGCTGTCGAAATGCACCACCTGGCATTCGCCATGGACGCCGGCATCGGTGCGACCCGCGCACACCACCTGGATCGGCGCGTCGGCGACCGACGACAACGCTGCCTGCACGCTGGCCTGCACACTCGGCCCGCCGTGCTCGCCCAACTGCTGCCAGCCCTGAAACTCGCTGCCGTCGTACTCCACGCCCAGCGCGTAACGCATCGGTACCTGCCTGTTGATTGAATCGGTGAAGCGTCTGCATCACCTGTTGCGAACCGCTAAGCGCGCAGTGAAGCAATGATGCCGACAGCGCGCTACGGATGCTGCCGGTGCATGGTACAGCCGGCCACTCGCCGACAGCGTTTGTCGGCGACACGCCATCCTCGACGGCTGGCGTCAAGCCGCGGCGCGCTCGGACCACACCGCCAGCGTGCTGCCGCCGGGCTCGCGGAAATGAAACCGGCTGCCACCGGGAAAGCCGAACACCGGCTTGACGATCTCGCCGCCTGCCGCGCGCACGCGCTCCAGCATCGGGGCCAGGTCGTCGGCATACAGCACCACCAACGGGCCACCTTCTGCCGGGGCGGGCACCGTGGTGCGATAAAAGCCCCCGTCCAGACGGCCATCGTTGAAGGCCAGGTAGTCCGGGCCATAGGCCTGAAACTGCCAGCCGAACACGGTTTCGAAGAAGGCCCGGCTGGCGTCGGGATCGATGGAGGCGAACTCCACGTAATCGATCCGGCGCTCGCGCACCGCCATGCTATCCATGGCCGGACTCACGTCAGCCGCTCCAGCAACTGGGCCGCTTCGGCGCGAGTGGCGTCATCGCCGGTGGCAGCGACTTCGAGCAACAGACCGCGTGCGGTGTCCTTGTCGCCCAGGTCCATGTAGGCCACCGCCAATTCCAGGCGATCACGCCCGGCCGAGGCGAATTCCCTCTGACTCACCGCGTTGGGCGTCCCCACCGGGACGGCCGGGGCCTGCTCGACATCGTCGGGATGCTGCAGCACGTGATTGAAGTCGAAGCCGTCCTGGACAGAGGCGGCCGCTGGCGCCGATGGGCGCTCGCCAAGGGCGTACTGCGGTTCGATCTGCGGCGACGACACATCAGAGTCCTGAGCAACCTCAGGTTCCTGATAGGCCACTTCGAGCTCCGCCACCGGCGCCGGCGGGGCTGCACGCAGCGCACGCCATTCGTCGCTGTTGATCACTGGAGCCATAGCCACCGGTTCGGACAGCAGTGGTTCGCGACGCAACACGTCCGACAGCGGCGTTTGCGCATCATGGGCGCGCTCGTCTTCGCGCAGGTTGGCCTGTTCGAATTCGGTTTCATGCAGCACATCGTGCTCGCTGGGCTCGGTGGCCTGCGGGTCGTCCTGCTGCTCGGTGGTCTCCACTGGAGCCAGGGGCGGTGCGAAGTCGAACTGCCGGCGCGGCAACGGCGGCAGCGGCGAGGGTTTGCGCCGACGCGCCGCCAGCCATGCGACCACGGCCGCCACGATCAGCACCAGCGCTCCGATCAACCACAGCGGAAAGCCGCCGCCTTGCGGGGTGGTCTGCGGCGCATCGGCCAGACGCTTCTGCGCGGCTGCCAGGTCGGTGTCCTTCATGGCGATCAAGGCTTGCTGTTGCTGCTTGAGCTTTTCCAGATCGGCCACGCGCGAGCGCAGGTCCTGCAATTCCGCATCGCGGGTGGCGATGTCTTCCTTGGCCTGTTGCAACTGTTGGTTGGCCGCCATCTCGCCCTCGCCTTCGGCACTGGTGCCGGACGTGGCGCCGGCGGTGTTGGTCTGACTCGCCACTGCCGGGGCGATTTCGAGCCGCGCGCCGGCACCGGCCGCGGTGGATGCCGCCGGTGCGGCAGGGGCAGGCGTCGCTGCAGCAGCCGCACCGGCATCGGCAGGCTGCGGAATGGCCGAGCGCACCTGCCGCCACTGGGCAGCCTGCTCGCGCACCATCACCGCCGCTTCGGCCGCACCCACCTGCGCCAGCGCGTCTTCTTGCGGCGTGCGCAACACGACGCCCTGTTTCAAGCGATTGATGTTGCCGTTGACGAAGGCGTCCGGATTGGTCCGCAGCAACGCCAGCATGGTCTGATCCAGCGAATGCCCGCTGGAGCGTGCCAGGCCCGCTGCAATTTCCGACAAGGTCTGGCCCGAGCGCACGGCCGGCAATGCATCGCCGGCCTGCGTGGCAGCGGGCGCGGTTGCGGCGGCACGCGTCGGCGCAGGCGCAGCGCCAGCGTCCCGGTCAGCGCGTTCCACCGCCGGAGCCGCCGCCGGCTCGCGTGCAATCTCGCGTGCAATGGTGTTGCTGGCGCCGGCACGCGGCGCATCGATGGCCGGTTCGGCAATCGCGGCAGCGGTGTTGGGCGCATCGACCAACGCGGCATATTCGCGTACCAGACGGCCCTGGCTCCACTCCACTTCGATCAAAAAATTGATCGCTGGCTGGTCCACCGGCTGACTGCTGGTCACGCGGATTACCGCACGCCCGCGCGCGTCCTGCGCGAACTGGAACTGCAGGCTGCTGACCAGTCCTTGCGGCCGCTCCAGCCCGACGCGCGCAAAGGTGGTCGCCGACGCCAGCGCCACACGTGCGTTGTCGAGCTCGCCCGGCTCGTTGGAAATGACCGGAATCTCGGCCACCAACGGTTGCCCGGGTTTGGACAGCACCCGGATATCGCCCAAGCCCAACGCCATGGCGGCGCCGCTGCATGCCATCAGCAGCAACGCACCTATCCCTTGTATCGGACGCATCGCGCCCCTGCCCCTATGTGTCATGGGCATCAATATAGCCGCTGAATGAGCGAAAAAGTCGTTCGTGCCTCGCGCATGCGCCGCGCTTGCGATGCCGCAATGCGACATCGGCGCAGCTGCGGGCGGTGAATCGGTAGACCGATCAGCCCATCACTTAAGAAGGAAGAACACCTGCTGCGGCTGCTGCGGGGTGCGCGTAGAGCGCAGCAGCTTCGACTGCTGCCTCGATCGATATCGGCTTGTGCAGAGATCGATCGCGGCCGGACCTTCACGAGTTGGGCCAACCCGGGCTTCATTCGAAAGCGAAGTGCAGTGCAGTGCAGTGCACTGCGATCAGTCTTCGCCGCCAATGCATGTCACCTGCAAGCACCCTCTTACGACTGGCACTTTTTTCCCCCGACACTAGATCGTCAAAAGCTTCAACCCACCAGCTCGTATAGGAGCGCAGCTGTGCGCGATGAACCGTCACAGGGACAGCCCTCGCGCTCAGGCGCGCTCCTACACGGCAGGTGGATCGGCTTTCCTGTGCGACCAGACCGGTCAGGTGCGTTACTTCGAAGGTAGTTGCAGGGAATGCATGCCCCATACAAGTGCCCCTCTACGCAGGACACTCCGTTACCAACCCACCAGATCGTTGACGGCCAAAACCACCGGCTCGTGCAGGAGCGCACCTGGGCGCGACGAGCCGTCAGAGGGACAGCCTTCGCGCTCAGGCGCGCTCCTACAGGGCAGTGGATCAACCTTCCTGTGCGACCAGTTCAGCCAGCTGCACGGCGTTGAGTGCGGCGCCCTTGCGGATATTGTCGGAGACGATCCACAGATTGAGACCACGCGGGTGCGAGAAGTCCTCACGAATACGGCCGACGAACACTGCATCCTTGCCCGAGGCATGTGTCACCGGCGTCGGGTAGCCGCCCGCCTTGTGCTCGTCCACCACTTCCACGCCCGGCGAGGCTTCCAGCAGCGCGCGCGCGGCTTCGACGGTGATCTTTTCGCGGGTCTCGATGGCGACCGCTTCGGAGTGGCCGAAGAACACCGGCACGCGTACCGCGGTGGGATTCACCTGGATGTTCTCGTCGCCCAGGATCTTGCGGGTCTCCCAGACCAGCTTCATCTCCTCCTTGGTGTAACCGTTGTCCTGGAAGTCGTCGATGTGCGGGATCAGATTGAAAGCGAT
Organism: Xanthomonas sp. NCPPB 4467; assembly: GCF_041475665.2. Lineage (NCBI taxonomy): Bacteria > Pseudomonadati > Pseudomonadota > Gammaproteobacteria > Lysobacterales > Lysobacteraceae > Xanthomonas > Xanthomonas sp. NCPPB 4467. The sequence continues at coordinate 3,355,084 of NZ_CM191260.1, forward strand.
CTGCACCGGGAAGCGCTGCGGGTCGATTTGCTGGAAGCTCAACAGCTCGCTGGTCTGCTTGCCCAGTTCTTCCATCGCCGAGCGGCCGCCGCCGGACACCGACTGGTAGGTCGCCACGTTGATGCGCTCGATGCCGTACTTGCGGTGAATCGGCCCCAGCGCCACCAGCATCTGCATGGTCGAGCAATTGGGATTGGCGATGATGCCGCGCGGGCGCTGCTTGAGCGCTTCGGGATTGACTTCCGACACCACCAGCGGCACATCGTCGTCGTAGCGGAACGCGGAGGAATTATCGATCACCACCGCGCCGGCCGCGGCGAACTTGGGGCCGTATTCCTTGGACACGCTGCCGCCTGCGGAGAACAGCGCGATGTCCACGCCGGTCGGGTCGAAGTCGGCCAGATCCAGCACGTCGACCTTGCCGCCATTGAACTCGACCTGCCCACCGGCCGAGCGCGCCGAGGCCAGCGCGTACAAGTTGGCGACCGGAAAGTTGCGCTCGGCCAGGATGCTCAGCATGGTTTCGCCGACAGCGCCGGTGGCGCCCACGACCGCGACATTGAAACGACGGTTTTCGTTGCTCATGAGAATGTCTTTATCGAAAGAGTGAAGAGGGGAACGCGCTGCGCGTGGGTTCGGGGAACCTCCAACGCTGGCTGTGGAGGTTCCCTATCGTTTGGTCGCGCCGGTTTTGCTGGCGTCCACGATCGTACCGCCGCGTTTGGCGGCTGCGATCGCATCGGCATTGAGCGCGCTCGGCGGATGCCCGGCGTTGGGGCCATGGCCGAGCGCGGCAATCAGGTTGTCCACCGCCAGTTGCACCATCGCACGGCGCGTGGCCAGGCTGGCGCTGCCGATATGCGGGGTGAGCACCACGTTGTGCAGCGCCAGCAGCTCCGGGCGCACCGCAGGCTCGCCTTCGTAGACATCCAGGCCGGCACCGGCAAGGCGCCCGTTGGCCAACGCATCGGCCAACGCGAGCTCATCGACGATGCCGCCGCGCGCGATGTTCACCAGCGTGGCGGTGGGCCGCATCTTGCCCAACGCAGCAGCGTCGATGATGTGATGCGACTGCTTGCCGTAGGGCAGCACCAGCACCAGGTGATCGGACTGGGCCAGCAAACTGTCGAGGTCGACGTAGTGCGCGTTGAGCTCCTGCTCGGTCTGCGCCGGCAACCGGCTACGGTTGTGATACAGCACGCGCATGCCGAAGCCGTGCGCGCCGCGGCGTGCAATGCCCTGCCCGATCCGACCCATGCCCAGGATGCCGAGCGTACTGCCGTGGATATCGGCGCCAAGCATGGTCTTGAACGACCACTGCCCCCATTGCCCGTCGCGCAACCAGCGCTCGGCCTCGGTGATACGGCGCGCGGTGGCCATCAACAACGCAAAGCCGAGGTCGGCGGTGGTTTCGGTCAACACGTCGGGCGTGTTGCTGACCAGGATGCCGGCCGCGCTCAGCGCGTCGATCTCCAGATTGTTGTAGCCCACACCGACATTGGCGATGGCGCGCAGCTGCGCGGCCGATGCGATTTCGGCCGCGCCCACGCGCTCGTTGAGCGTGATCAGTGCGCCATCGACGCTGGCCAGGTGCGCAGCAAGCTCATGCGACGAATACGCGGTGACGCGCTCGGTGGTGGTCAGCGCGAAATGCGCGCCCAGCTGTTCGACGACGTCGTCGAACAGCGGCTGGCTGACCCACACCTTGGGGCGTGTCGCTTCAGACATCGATCTGACCGGGGATGCGCGGCGAGATCTCGCCGACATCGCCGCATTGCGCGCGATGACGCAGCGCCTGATCCATCAGCACCAAGGCCATCATCGCTTCGGCGATCGGGGTGGCGCGGATGCCCACGCAGGGGTCGTGCCGCCCGGTGGTGATCACATCCACCACGGTGCCGTCCGCGTCCACGGTCGCACCGGGCAGGCGCAGGCTGGAAGTCGGCTTGAGCACCATCGACGCGGTCACCGCCTGGCCGGTGGAAATGCCGCCCAGAATGCCGCCAGCGTGATTGCTGAGAAAGCCTTCCGGGGTGATCAGGTCGCGGTGTTCGGTGCCCTTTTGCGCGGCACTGGCAAAGCCGTCGCCGATCTCCACGCCCTTGACTGCATTGATGCTCATCAATGCGGCAGCCAGCTCGGCATCGAGCTTGCCGTAGATCGGCTCGCCCCAGCCGGCCGGCACACCGCCGGCCACCACGTCCACGCGCGCACCGACCGAATCGCCGGACTTGCGCAATGCGTCCATGTAGGTTTCCAGCTCCGGCACCTGCTCGGCGTGCGGCCAGAAGAACGGGTTGTCTTCGACCGCATTCCAGTCGAAACCGGTCGGGCGGATCTCGCCCAGCTGCGAGAGGTAACCGCGCACCAGCACGCCGTAGCGCTGCTTGAGCCACTTCTTGGCGATGACGCCCGCGGCCACGCGCATGGTGGTTTCGCGCGCGGACGAGCGCCCGCCGCCGCGTGGGTCGCGGATGCCGTATTTCTGCCAGTAGCTGTAGTCCGCGTGGCCGGGGCGGAACTGCTGGGCGATGTTGCTGTAGTCCTTGCTGCGCTGATCGGTGTTGCGGATCAGCAGCCCGATCGGCGTGCCGGTGGTGCGGCCTTCGTACACGCCGGACAGGATCTCGATCTCGTCGGCTTCGCGGCGTGCCGAGGTATGCCGGCTCTTGCCGCTGGCACGGCGCTGCAGGTCCAGGGTGAACTCTTCCGGCGCCAGTTCCAGGCCCGGGGGGCAGCCATCGACAACGCAGCCGATCGCCGGCCCGTGCGATTCGCCGAAGGTGGTGACCGTCAACAGGCGGCCGAAACTGTTACTGCCCATATCGGCATCCTCTCAACATTGCAGCAGGTGGCAGCGCGCGCACGATGCGCGGCAGATGACGCGCTGCCACCAGCATCGGTGCGACTGCCAACAACCCGCTGAACACCATAAAAAACACGTCCAGCTCGGCATCACGAACGAGCATCCAGTCGACAAGCAGGTAGAGCGCAATGCCGATCCCGCACAACAAGCCGAGTGCAATCATCAAGGTATGACGACGATTCGCCCGCAATGCCGCATCAGAGCTGCCGGCCAGGATCCAGACCGAAACAAGGCCAAAAAACGCCATCGACCAAAAGCCGATCTGCGCCGCCGCGCTCAACCAGCGCTGCGCAGCCGGGCCGCCGTACATCGGGTCGAACAAGCGAAACACCACATCGAGCAGGCCGAACGGAATGGCCGCCCCGAAGACGGACACCGGCGCCAGCAGCACGATATCGATCAGCTGCGGACGCGATGCGGGCGCCTTAGCGCGCATCGGCCAACTCGGTGATGCGCGCGCTGTGCGCGATCAACTCGCGGCATTCCACCGCAAAGATGCCCATCTGCCCAACCTTGAACTCGACCCAGGCCAGATCCACTTCCGGCAGCAGCTTGATCAGATGCTGCTCGGACTCGCCTACCTCACAGATCAACAGGCCGTCTTCGCTCAGGTGCTGCGGCGCATCGCGCAGGATCTTCAGCACCAGGTCCAGGCCATCGTCGCCGGCACGCAAGCCCAGCTCCGGCTCGTAGGAATACTCCTGCGGCAGTGCGTCGGTCTCGTCGTTGGTCACGTACGGCGGATTGGTGACGATCAGATCGTATTGACGGCCCGCCAGCCCGGTGAACAGGTCGGACGTGAGCAAGGTGACGTTGTCGGCATGCAGGCGCGCCTTGTTTTCGGCGGCCAGCGACAGCGCGTCGTCGCTGATATCCACGCCATCCACCTCCCAGTGCGGGTTGTAGTGGCCCATGGCGATGGCGATGCAGCCCGAACCGGTGCACAGGTCCAGCGCGCGGGTGACTTCGCGGCCGCCCAGCCAGGGCTCGAAGCCGGCTTCGATCAATTCGGCGATCGGCGAGCGTGGCACCAGGGCGCGCGCGTCGCTCTTGAAACTCAGGCCGGCAAACCAGGCTTCGCCGGTCAGATAGGCCGCCGGCACGCGCTCGGTGATGCGGCGCTCGAAAAGGCCCAGCACGCGTTCTTTTTCGTCGCGCAGCAGCCGCGCCTGGCCATACGCCGGGCCCAGGTCGTGCGGCAGATGCAGGCTGTGCAGCACCAGTTGGGTGGCTTCGTCCAGCGCGTTGTCGTAGCTGTGACCGAAGGTGAGACCGGCTGCGTTGAAACGGCTGGTGCCGTAGCGGATCAGGTCGATGATGGTGTGCAGTTCGTCGGCCGCGGCGGCAGTCATGGCAACAACTAAAAAGGAATCGGCCCACGATTATAGAGGTCGGATCGGTATCATGAGCGTCCGTTGCACTGGAAACCGCCATGTTCAATCGCAATACCGGCATCGTGCTGCTGGTGGCGCTGGCCGCCGGTCTTGGGTTGTTGCTGGGCCAGAAGTTCTTCGGCGGTGCGCCCCGCTCGCCCTGGCCGCCCACCCAAACCATCACGTTTTACCCGCAGCCGCGCCCCTTGCCGCAGTTCAGCCTGCGCCAGTCCGATGGCACCCAGCTAGTGTCTGGCGAACTGAAAGGGCATTGGACGCTGGTGTTTTTGGGTTTCACCTTCTGCCCGGATGTCTGCCCGACCACGCTGACCGATCTGGCGGTGGCGCAGCAGCAGTGGGAAAGCATCCCCGACGGGCTGCGCCCGCGCGTGTTGTTCGTGTCGGTGGACCCGCAGCGCGACCCGCCTGCGCGGCTGGGCGAGTACGCCCATGCCTTCCACAAGGACACGCTGGCGGCCACCGCAGACGTGCCGGCGCTGGAACGCTTTGCCACCGCGCTGGGCTTGGTATTCCAGAAGGTGCCGGGCAAGAACTTCGATCAGAACCCCAACGACTACAGCATGGATCACTCGGCCGGCATCGCCGTGCTCGACCCGCAAGGCCGCCTGACCGGCCTGATCCGTCCGCCGCTCGACCCCAAGGCGATTGCCGCCGACCTCCAACAGCTGACCAAGGTAACCGCTCCGTGAGTTTCGTCACTTCCCTGACCTACGTGCTGCCGCATCGGTTGCTGTCCTCCATGGCGCGCGCGCTGGCGTACTCGGACACGCCTTCGACCAAGCAATGGTTGATCGACACGGTGACACGCAAGTTCGGGGTAGACCTGAGCGAAGCGCAGGAACCGGACCCGCGCGCGTACCCCACCTTCAATGCGTTCTTCACACGTGCCCTGAAGCCGGACGCACGCGTGCCCGATGCCGACCCGGCAACCGTATTGATGCCGGCCGATGGCCGTATCAGCCAGCTCGGCCCGATCGAGAACGGGCGCATTTTTCAGGCCAAGGGCCAGTCGTTCACCGCAGCCGAATTGCTCGGCGACGCGGCAGCGGCTGCGCCGTTCAACGACGGCCTGTTCGCGACGGTGTATCTGTCGCCCAAGGACTACCACCGCGTCCACATGCCGTGGACCGGCACCCTGCGCGAAACCGTGCATGTGCCCGGCCGCCTGTTCAGCGTGGGCCCGGATGCGGTGCGCAACGTGCCGCGGTTGTTTGCCCGTAACGAGCGCCTGGTGTGCCACTTCGACACCGAGTTCGGCCCGATGGCCTCGGTGATGGTGGGCGCGCTGCTGGTGTCCGGCGTGGAAACGGTGTGGAGCGGCGTGGAAATCCCACGCTACGGCGACCGCATCACGCGCAAGGATTACCGTGGCAAGGGAATCGTCTTGGAGCGGTTTGCGGAGATGGCGCGCTTCAATTACGGCTCGACAGTGATCGTGCTGCTGCCGCCGGGTGTGGCCAAGCTCGATGGCGCACTTGCTGCAGAGACGGCGGTGCGTCTAGGCCAGGCGCTCGCACATCGTCAGGTGGGCTGAGCGCAGCGACGCGGTCAGCTACGGTGTTGTTGGTTGTGGTTACTCGTCACCGCAATCCTTTCAAAGCACGTTGCATCGCTGGAAACAGCCAGCGAACGCTGCGCCCGCTTTTTCACCTGCACTTCAAACCGCCGGATATCGGCGGTTTTCAGGATCTTCGATGACAACACGGATGTTGCGCTGGCCGCTGGCGATTGCGCTGCTCACGGCAGTGACCGGTTGCGGCCACAAGAGCGAGCAGCAACAACTGGACGACCTGCGCGGTGGCCTGCAGTACCGGGGCTACCGACACTTCAGTGAGCAGGGCTTACCGATCGCATTTGCGGCGTACCAGCGCGGCAGTGCCCTGCTGGACACCCCGCCCGCGCCGTTGACCGCCGACGACATCTGCATGCTGCACGCCATGCTGTCCTACACGGCGCTATCGGCGAACAAATTGCTGCCGGCAATCGCCGAGGCCGACCTGCTGGAGCGAGATTGCGCTCCCCAGGGGCGCGTGATCGCCACCGCATTGCGCTCGGTGGCCTACGAACGCAAGCAATGGCCACAACTGGCGCAACAGTCCAGCGACAGCCTATGGAAAAACAGTGCCGATCCGGAAGGCGACTTCGCCACCTTGGTGATGCTGCACGTGGTGATGGCCTATGCCGCGATGCAGGACAAACGCTGGGAAAACGTGGTGTTGCATGTCGATGCGATTGCGCTGGCGGTGCGTGCACCGTGGCTGGGCGAACTGGCGCGCGCCGGGCTGGACCTGGCCGAGCACCGTTATCTGGCTGGCTTACGCCGTCTGAAACGGCTCAGCGAAAATCCCGGCGTGCCGCCGGAGGTGCGTGCCGAACTGCAGACCTTGATCCTGCATGTGGAAGCCGAGAGCGGCGACCTGGATTCCAATCTGGTCATCGCCCGCATCCTCAGCCGTTTCATGTGGCAGGCGATCAAGCAGAACGGCTCGCCGCTGATGCAGCAGGCGATGCAGTTTGCAGAGCAGCAGGCGCAGCGCTTTGGTCCCGAGGCGTTGCGCCAGAGCTGGCGTGCGCGGTGGACGCAATGGTGGGACGGCCTCAAGGCACGCTGGAGCGAGGACAGCGACTCGCCGCCCTCCTCGCAGGCAGGTACGGCACCAGCTGCGCCGCCGGCTTAAACGCCGCTGACAAACGACTGCGCTCACTGCCAGGCGGCGAAGCCGGTACTCGGTGCGGCATGGACCACGCGTGCACGTCGTTCCTGAGCGCCCCGTCGATACCCAACTGGCGGCTGCTCGCTACGTTTTTTCAGCCGCTCCAAGTGAGGTGCTGCAATCTGCGATCGCAGCACCTCACACTCAGCGGTCGCAGCCCGCCAGCTTGATGCTCTGCCCTGGCTTTAACGCGTAGCTCGGTGCCTTCAGGCCATTGGCCTTGGCCAGCTCCTTGACCTCGCACTGGTACTTCTGCGCCACGCGGCCGAGCGTGTCGCCCTTGGCGATGGTGTAGCTGCGCACCTGCTTCGCCTTCGGTTTGGCGACCGCCGGCTGGCCGGTGGCCACGGTGGTCGGCACGCCGGCCATCGGGCTGACATCGCCCACCGCCACGGTGGGCGTGTACTCGGTTGCGCTGCTGCGCACGATGGCGCTGTTGAGATCGGCAGTGATCAAGGTGCGCGCCAGGTCCGCACGTGGACCGTTCACGCAGTAACGCGTGTACAGGCTGGCGATGCGATTGGTGGCGTTGATGACGGTGCCGGCCGGAATCCAGCCATCGGGTTCATAGCGCGGGTTGAGGTTGCGCAGCGCGCGCATGTAGCCCTCGCGGACGCCCATGCCGCCCAGGCAGATCGTCAGCTCATAGATCGTGGTGGACTTGGCGAGCTTGAGCGTGGCGGGCTGCGCGTCGAGCTTGGGGAAATCGACGCCGTACTGGCGCGGGTGCAGGAAGATCCACGCCGCAGCGATCACCATCGGCACGTAGTCCTTGGTTTCGGCCGGGAACTGGTTGTAGACGTCCTGCTCCCAGAAGCCGCGCCCGCCGGTCTGCGAAAAAACGCGCGCAGCACGCCCTTCGCCACCGTTGTAGGCGGCCAGCGCCAGCTCGATGCTGCGGTTGAGGCCGGCCATGCGCTCGTTGAGATACGCGGCGCTGGCTTCGGCGGCGCTGCGTGCATCGAAACGCGTGTCGAAACCGGTGCCGTCCGGGCCCAGCCCGAAGCGCCGCCCGGTGGCCGGCATGAACTGCATCAGCCCGGCCGCACCGGCGCGCGAATTGGCGTGCACCTTGCCGTTGGATTCCTTGGCCATGATGCCGAACAGCAGCGCCTCGGGCAGGCCGCGCTTCTGCCATTCCGGCCACATCACCCCGCGCAGGCTGCTGTAGTTGTCGTAGCTGGTCATCAACGCCGGGCGCATATCGGTCAGCCAGCGGCGGATGCCCGCCTGCACGGCCGGGTTGTACTGCACCATCTTGTCGAACTCGTGGCGTTGGTCGTTGAGCAGGGTGGCCGCCCGCGCCGCCTCGGGCACGCCGTTGGCGGCCGGGCCGAGATGATCCGGGTCGGCCTGCAGCAGGGTGTCGTCGTCTTCCGGGTCTTCGGCGGCCGGCGCCTCGGCATCGGTGCGCGCCTTGAGCAGGCGCTTGTAGGTAGCCAGCTGATTGGCCACCAAACAGCCACGCTGCTTGATGCAGGCGTCGATGACGTCCTCCATGTCCTCCAGTGCGGCGTCGCCTTCGGCGGTGCCCTTGGGGTCGGAGTTGTTCACCAGCACCAGCGCATCGCGGTAGCGCTTTTCGGCCGCGGCCATGCGTGTATCGAGCACGGCAGCCTTCTCCGTGTCGCGCTTGGAGATGGCGTGGGCGGCGGGGACGACAGACATCAGCGCCACCACAGCCAGGACAGGCCATGGGCGCAAACCAAAATGAGCGAGCGGCATCGGAGACAGTGCAGCGGAAAGGCAGGCAGGGTAGCCGCCGGGACGACACCGGGGCAAGGCGACGCCGCCGGCAGGTCAGTGGCGCGTTAGCTTGGCGCGCCTGCCCGTTGCAGTGAAAACCGGCGGAGCCGGTTGTCTGGCAGCGGCGCGCACGGTGTCGGCCTTGCTGGAGACAGGCGCCGGCTCGCCGCATCGCCTGGCTGTCAGAACCCATACGTCGCCCACCGATTTGTGCGGCAACGTTGCCCGCTAGAATCCGGTCTTTCCTCACCGGATCTGCCCAATGGCCTCGTTCCTGCTCGGCAAAGGCGTCACCGACGATATCCCGGTCGTGCTCGAAGGCCGCTTCGGCAACCGCCATGGCCTGGTGGCCGGCGCCACCGGGACCGGCAAGACCGTTACCCTGATGACCCTGGCCGAAGGCTTCTCGCGCTTGGGGGTGCCGGTGTTCCTGGCCGACGTGAAAGGCGACGTGGCCGGCCTGGCCGTGGCCGGCGACGGCGCGCCCGGCGTGCTGCAGCGCGCCACGGATGTGGGCATCGCCGACTACGCACCGGCCGCCAGCCCGGTGGTGTTCTGGGACTTGTACGGGCAGCTCGGCCACCCGGTGCGCACCACGGTGAGCGAAATGGGCCCCACCCTGCTCGCCCGCATCCTGGAACTCAACGACACCCAATCCGGCGTGCTGGACATCGTGTTCAAGCTGGCCGACGACCGCGGCCTGTTGCTGCTGGATCTGGACGATCTGCGTGCCCTGCTCGCGCTGGTGGTGGAAGAACGCAAGGAGCTGTCGACCAGTTACGGGTTGGTCTCGGCGCAATCGGTGGCCGCGATCCAGCGCGCGCTGCTGCGGCTGTCGCAGGACGGCGGCGAGCAGTTCTTCGGCGAACCGGCGCTGGAGCTGGCCGAGCTGATGCGCGTCGCGCCGGACGGGCGCGGGGTGATCGGCATCCTGGCGGCCAACCAGTTGGTGCTCAAGCCGCGGCTGTATTCGACCTTTCTGCTATGGCTGCTGTCGGAATTGTTCGAAGGCCTGCCGGAAGTGGGCGATCTGGACCAGCCCAAGCTGGTGTTCGTCTTCGACGAGGCGCATTTGCTGTTCGAAGACGCGCCTGCGGCGCTGGTGCAACGTATCGAGCAGGTGGTGCGATTGATCCGCTCCAAGGGCGTGGGCATCTATTTCTGCTCGCAGTTTCCCGATGACATCCCCGACAACATTCTTGGCCAGCTCGGCAACCGCGTGCAGCATGCGCTGCGCGCCTACACCCCGCGCGACCAGAAAGCGGTCAAGACCGCGGCGCAGACCTTCGTGGCCAACCCCAAGCTCGACGTGGCCACCGCCATCTCCAGCCTGGGCACCGGCGAGGCGCTCGTATCGCCGCTGCAGGGCAAGGGCGTGCCCGCGCCGGTGCAGCAGACCCTGATCGCCCCGCCGCGCTGCCGCATGGGCGCCATCAGCGCACCCGAACGCGCGCAGGTCCGCGCGGCCAGCCCGGTGGGCACGCGCTACGACACTGCGATCAACCGCGAATCGGCAGCCGAGCTGTTGGCACGCCGCGTCGAACAGGTCGCCGCGCAGACCGCTGCCCCGCCCGCACGCACGCGCGAGGAGGAGGAAACCCAGGACAGCGGATTCGGAAAAGCGGTCAAGGACGCGGTGTTCGGCACCGGCCGACGCCAGGGCATGCTGGAAACCATGGCCAAACAGACATCGCGCACCATCGGCAGCAAGATCGGGCAGCAGATCGTGCGCGGGATTTTCGGCAGTATTTTCGGTGGGAAGCGTTGAGGGCGTTCGCACACGACAAGGACGTGAATCATGCACCGCGTCTACCGGTATCGCGGGGAATTTGGCCTATTGCTGCTCATCGCAGCAACCTGCTCCGCACAGCAGTTGCGCAATCCCGATTACGACGACACGCCTGGCTACCATGGCTCGATCGAATGGCCATTACGCAGACAGCATCTGCTGGCCGGACATTACAACGGAAACATCCAGGTAACGGTAGATCGAACAGACTGCCCTGCAGCTACTGCAGATTTGCGCCTTGACGCGACCAAAGGACGCCCAGAGAGTCGTCACTACACATTGAGTTACACATGTTTATCGGGAAAGGATCCGGACTCTCGCAAACGAACCGTGACGTTGCGTAGCACCTGGTGGATAGATGAGATCGCAGGTAGCTGCCTGATACTCGAACGGGAGCCGGACGCAGCGCGCAACCCTCCCCTCGCCTATCCGTTATATGGCTTTCGTATCAACGAAAACACACATTCCAAAGCCGTCACGGGCGTCCTGCTCTCGCAGGATGGCTCCGACTGCCAGAGTGGCGGTGCGTCCGAATATGTCGACAAAACACTCAAACGTGTGCGCTGAGCGCAGCGCCACTATTGACTGGCTCCGGCAACCCGCAAGTTGCCGGACGATACAATTGATCGAACTCTGATTACTCCAGCACGCCATGCAATTTGGCGTACTGCAGCAACATGATGGTCTTGGCGTCGGCGATTTCGCCGGAGGCGATCATCGCCAGCGCAGCGTCGAGTGATAGCTCCAACACCTCGATCTCTTCGCCGTCTTCTTCCACGCCGCCACCATCGCTCACCTTGTCGCCATCGAAGTATTCGCCGACGAAGAAGTACAGGCGTTCGGTGACCGAGCCCGGGCTCATGAAGGCCTCCAATACCTTGCGCACGTTGTCGATGCGGTAGCCGGTTTCTTCTTCGGTTTCCTTGCGGATGCAGGTCAGCGCATCGTCCTGGTCGAGCAACCCAGCGCAGGTTTCGATCAGCATGCCATCCGGGTTGCCATTGAGCAGCGTCGGCAGGCGGAATTGCCGGGTCAGCATCACCGTCTGCCTGGCACGGCTGTAGAGCAGGATGGTGGCGCCATTACCGCGGTCATATGCCTCGCGCGACACCGTCTGCCAGCGGCCGTCCTTGCGCTGGAAGTCGAAGGTGACCTTGCGCAGCACATACCAGTTGTCGGACAGCACATCGATGCTGCGAATGCGAACCTGCGGGGTGTCGGCAACAGATGGATTCAAGCAGAACTCCTTGCGATAGGGGGAATGACTGCGCCACCGCGATTGCACGTCAGCGCGTGCCGCTTGCGGCAACATCGCCACATGGCTGGCAGCCGACCGGTAGCGAACCATAGGTTCTACGCAGAAGTCCATGTGCGCGACCGATGGTTCCTGATGCCCGATGGCTCTCCCGTCGCACTGCGTTCAATCGTTGTGAGCCAGCCACGTGCCGGCGGCACCATCGGCGCTTTTGTGCAGCTCACCACGCAGGTCCCGCGCACGCCGCCTGCCAGCCCCGCGATATTCACGGCGCCAGGCAGTGCAGCCGCAGGATTGCATGCGGCAGACAGCGGATCCCACATAGCTCGACGTCACCGGGCAGCCGCGATACCCCAATTGCACCCAGCCACGCATCGCCGCACAATCCCGTCACATCACACGCTTGGGGAGCGTCATGGAAGACCGTTTTCGCGCGCACAGGGTTGCTGCGCAGGCTGCGCCCGCACCGTTCTGGACCCGCATCCCGGCGATCGCCACTTATCCGCTGCGCGGCTCGGCGCTGTATGCGTTGATCGCACTGACGCTGTGCAGCGCGCTGCTGGTCTTGCCGGGCATCCTCAAACTGGTGGTCATGGGCGTGCTGGGCATGGCAACCTACACCTATGCCTTCGACATCCTGCGCCATACCGCCGATGGCCAGCCCGATGCGCCCCGGCTCGGCTACAACAGCTTCGACAGCGCAGTGCTGCGTCTGATCCTGCTGGCCTTTGCACTGGGCATCGTGATCGGCGTTGCCGCCGCGCTTGCAGGTAAATTCGGGCTGACCATCGCCTATCTGGGCACCATGCTGTTGTTGCCCGGCATGCTGATCTCGCTCGCCATCGATGGCAGCCTGCGCCGCGCGCTCAACCCGGCGGTGTCGATCGATATGGCGCTGCGAATCGGCTGGCCGTATCTGGCCGCCTATGGCCTGCTTTACGTGATCCAGGGCAGCGGCACGGCAGCGGTCTTCGTCGCACTGAAATATCTGCCCCCGCTGGTACGCGAGGCGACGGTGATGATGACCTCGATCTGGACCCTGTTCGCCAGTTTTCATCTGCTCGGGTATCTGGTGTACCAGTACCACGAAGCGCTGGGCTACGTCCCCAGCGGCGGGGATGTGCACGAACGCGCCGACCCGGACCAGCGCCTGCTAGACGAGGCCGAACAGTACGTGCGCGACGGGCATTCCGACGAGGCGTTCCAGGCCCTGCGGGGCGCGGTCCGCTCGCGCGCGGTAAGCCTGGCGGTGCACGAGCTGTATCAACGCCTGCTGCGCCAGCACCATCGCAACGACGAGCTGCGCGAGCACACCCAGCAATACATCAATCGCTTGCTGCAGGAGAAGCAGGAGCGCCGCGCGCTTGCGTTGCAGCGCGAAGCCCTGGACAACGACCCCGCGTTTACCCCGCTCCTGCCCGAACAGGCCACGCTGCTCGCCGAGCGCGCCAAGATGGCCGGGCAGTTTCAGCTCGCGACCGATGGGTTGCTGGCCGCCATCGCAGGCTGGCCACGCGATCCGATGCTGCCGAGCTGGTCGCTGGATGCCGGCCTGATGCTGGCCGAGCGTTTCGGCCGCGATGAGCAGGCGCGCGCCATTCTGCAGAACGCGTCGGCGCATTGCGACGATGCCGCACAACGCGCAAAGCTGGATGCGGCGTTGCGGGCGGTTGCGATCCAACCGGTTTAGCGCATCTAACAAAACGACTGCGCTCACCGCCAGGCGCGCGCAGCCGGTGCGCGGTGCGGCATGGACCACTCGTACACTCCGGTTCGGCCGCGCCGTCCACACCCACCTGACGACTCCTGGCTACGTTCTGTTAGCCGCTCTTGGCAGTCCAACAAATATCGCCGCAGCCGGACGGTGGCTGCCCGCCCTCAAAACCGGTTTGACGCACCTCATAAAGCACTTCCACAGCCGCAAGTGTTCGCGCGCTCGGCTCTCAGAACGGCATGTAGTGAGTAGTGAGCGCGCCATCCAATCGCACCGACGACCGCTCGCTGGGCTCGGCTAGCCGCTGCTGAGACGGCTTTAAAAACGCCTGCCGCCGGTACCCTCCGAAATCCACTCGAACACGCAGCTACGTCAACCATTCTCAAGCAGAAAACGCGCCTTGACCGCCTGCCCCTGCTCCGGAAATTGATCGCGCACCAGCTGCAACACCCGCGTGCGCTGTTCGCCGGCCTGCAGTTCGCCGTGCCGCAGCGCCAGCACAAACCACTGCTGGGCCAGTTCGGCGCGCGGCGCCTCGATGTCGCACTCCTTCAACAAACGTTCGGCATCGGCCAGCAACCCCGTACGCAGGCACGCGCCGACCAGGGCCATCCGTGCCGGCAGCGCAACGGCGATCGTGTCCTTGCTCAGTTCTGCTGCCACGCCCAGCTGGACGCGCGTCTGTTGTGCGTTATGGCTGGGCAGGTGCAACAGCGTCTGCGCGTGGCGCACGGCGTCCTGCGTGCGCCCGGCGTTGCGGGCCACGCGATAACGGGCCAGCGCAACGTCCGGGCTGTGTGGCGTCTCGCTGGCAAGCTCGGCGAGCAGCTGCTCGGCTTCAAGGTTCTCCATGCGGCCCAGATGGCGCTGCGCACGCCCCCAGCGGTCGTCCACCTGCGTGGCGGCGTCCTCGTCCATGAAGGCCGGGCGGGTTTGCCGCACCGCCACCAGCAACGCACCGAGCAGCGCACCGCTGACCAAGCCGCCGGCATGCGCTTCGAAGGCGACACCGCCGTTATCGCTGCCCAGCAGGCTGTACAACTCCCAGCCCAGCCACAGTGGCAGCAGCAGGATCGCCGGCCCGCGCACGTAGTTGAAGACCACAAAAAACCAGTAGAAAAACCGCACCCGACGGCGGCCCCACACCACGCAGAACGCCCCCATCAATGCGGCGATCGCACCGGACGCGCCCAGCCCGCCGCCGGGCTCGCCCCAGCGCCACCACAGACTCGCCGCGCTGGCCCCAAAACCGCCCAGTAGATACAGCAGCAGAAACCAGCCGCTGCCGATCGCCCCTTCCAGCAAGGTGCCCAGCGCCAGCAGAAACACCATGTTGCCGAGCAGATGATCGAATTCGCCGTGCAAGAAGGTCGCGGTGAGCATGCGCGCCGGCGACCACTCCGAACTGCGTTGCAGATGACGCAGCGTGAACACCCTGGACAGGCGGGCATCGTAAGGCGCACGCAGACCGCGCCATTCGCGCATCTGCTCCTCGTCCTTGAATAACGCGCCGCCGCGCAACGCCTGCGCAAAGGTGACATCGTGCAGCGTCAGATGGGCCAGATACGCGATGCGCTGCGGTGCCGGCACGCTGTCCAGCTTGCCCTGTCGCGCGGCACGCAGTTTGGGGTCGGTGGTCTGCGCCAGGTAGCGTGCGTGCGCCTGCGCTTCCAGCGTGCCCAGCCCGGACGCGACGTAGTAATGCACGGCGTTTTCGACCAGCGCATCGTCCTTGCGCTGATAGCCCAGATAGACCACGACATTGATCAGCACCAGCAGCAGCGTCACCCACGGAATGTTCTGGCGCGACCAGGGTTTGTGCAGCGGCATGAGCAACATGACAACGTCCGTGTCCGAGATGGCGCAAAGCTTCGCCGGGCGGCGGCAGATGCGCAAGCCGTCCATGCGCGCTAGCATCGCGCCCCCACCGTTCGACACCCCACGCCCGACATGAGCCGCTGGCGCCCGCCCGCCGAAAAAAGCACCGCGTTGATCACGCCCGAAGGTCACACCCGTCTGAAGGTCGAACTGGAAGATCTGTGGCGGGTGCGGCGGCCCGAGGTGGTGCGCGCACTGGCCGCGGCGGCTGCCGAGGGCGATCGATCGGAAAATGCCGAGTACACCTATCGCAAGAAGCAGCTAGGCGAGATCGACCGCCGTGTGCGCTATCTCAGCAAACGCCTGGAAGCGTTGCGCGTGGTGGATACCGCGCCCACCGACCCGCACGCGGTGTTTTTCGGCGCGCAGGTGGAGCTGGAAGATACAGATAGCGGCGAGCTGTTGCGCTATCGCATCGTCGGTCCGGACGAAACCGACGCCGGCCTGGGCTGGATCAGCATCGATTCGCCGCTGGCCCGCGCGCTGCTGAAAAAGCGTGTGGACGATGAGTTCGAAGCGCAACTGCCGGCCGGAAAGCACACCTTTGTGGTGGTGTCGGTGGATTACGGCAGTCAGTGAGCAGGTGACGCAGGCGGCTGAGCTGTAGAGGCGCCTTTATGCGATGGTGTTGTCAGCAAGAAGCATCGCGCTGACGTGATCACCACCCTGCTGGGCGATGCGCTCGGCGGATGAAACGCGCGCAGGCAACTGATGCGATCAACTGCGCTATAGGCGCGCGGCGTGCGCGATTGGCTTGATCGGGAACAGCCCTGTCGCGCTCTGGCGCGCTCCTACGAAGGGCGCGTGGCGGCTTGGTGTCGCACGTTGCCGTTGCGCAACGTGCGCCGGCTTGCGGCCGGTTACACCATCTGCAGTTTTAGCGCGCGCCCCTGCTGGGCAGCGCCGGTGGGCGGCAATGCGTCGCCGAACAAATCGTGGTCATCGCTGTCGGTGATTTCCACATCGATCAGATCGCCGACCTTCAGCCCAAGCTCGCCGCCGTTCTGGATATGCACCAGGCCGTCGATCTCCGGCGCGTCCGCGCGCGAACGGGCCACGGCGATGTCGTCTTCGATCAGATCGACCAGGCATTGCTGCACGCTGCCGATCTTGGCTTCCAGCCGCATGGCGGAAATCTGCGCCTGCTTGGCCATGAAGCGCGCCAGCCGCTCCTGCTTCACTTCTTCCGGCACCGGGTCGGGCAGCGCATTGGCACTGGCGCCGTCCACCGGCGAGTAGGCGAATGCACCGACGCGATCCAGCTGCGCCTGATCCAGAAACTCCAGCAGCGCTTCGAACTCGGCCTCGGTCTCGCCGGGGAAGCCGACGATGAAGGTCGAGCGCACCGTGATCTCCGGGCACATCGCCTTCCAGCGCTGCACGCGCTCGAGGGTTTTTTCCACCGCGCCGGGCCGCTTCATCAGCTTGAGGATGCGCGGGCTGGCGTGCTGGAACGGGATGTCCAGATACGGCAGCAGCTTGCCTTCGGCCATCAACGGAATCACATCGTCCACGTGCGGATACGGATACACGTAATGCAGGCGCGTCCACACGCCCAGCTCCGATAAGCCTTCGCACAGCGCCTTCATGCGGGTCTGGTACATGCGGTCGCGCCACGGGCGCTCGGCGTACTTCAGGTCCACGCCATAGGCCGAGGTGTCCTGCGACACCACCAGCAGTTCCTTGACCCCGCCGCGGACCAGCCGCTCGGCTTCGCGCAGCACCTCGTCCACCGGTCGCGAGGCCAGATCGCCACGCATCGAGGGAATGATGCAGAAGCTGCAACGGTGGTTGCAGCCTTCGGAAATCTTCAAATACGCGTAATGGCGCGGAGTCAGCTTGATGCCGTAGTCCGGCACCAGGTCCACGAACGGGTCGTGGCGCGGCGGCAAGGCGGCATGCACTGCCTCCATTACGCTTTGGTAGTCCTGCGGGCCGGACACCGCCAGCACCTGCGGGTAGGCCGCGCGGATCTGCTCGGGGCGCTTGCCCAGGCAGCCGGTGACGATCACCTTGCCGTTGGCGTTCATCGCCTCACCGATCGCATCCAGCGATTCGGTCACCGCCGAATCGATGAAGCCGCAGGTGTTGACCACCACCACGTCGGCCGCGTCGTAGCTGGGCACGATGTCGTAGCCCTCCACGCGCAGCTGGGTGAGGATGCGTTCGGAATCGACGAGCGCCTTCGGGCAGCCAAGGCTGACGAAGCCGACTTTGGGGTTCAGCTGGGACATGGAAGCAGGAGCCTGGGAAACGGAGCGGCCTGGGGCCTGGGCAAGGCCAATTATAGCGGCGTACGGGCAACGCTCTGAACCGCAAAGACGCGCCAGCCCGGCCGGCTTTGCGAAACCCTCACTTTTCACCATGCCGGTCCGGTCGATAATGCGCACCTCCCTCGCCGCACATCAGGAATTCCCATGGGTCACTGGACCACGCTCGACACCCCCGACGGCCAGGTTGCCGCCTGGCACGCCACCCCCGCCTCCAGCCCGCGCGGCGGCCTGGTGGTGATCCAGGAAATCTTCGGCGTCAACGAACATATCCGCGCGGTCGCCGACGACTACGCCGCACGCGGCTATGAAGTGCTGGCGCCGGCCTTCTTCGATCTGGAAGAAAAGGACGTGCAGCTGCCGTACGACCAGCCCAGCGTGCAACGCGGCCTGGCCCTGGCCAACGCGGTGGGCCTGGAACGCGCAGTGGAGGTGGTCAAATCCGCCGCCACCTTGCTGACCCGCGCCGGCAAGGTGGGCACGGTGGGGTATTGCTGGGGCGGCTCGGTGGCGCTGCTGTCGGCCATCCGCCTGGGCCTGCCCTCGGTGAGCTATTACGGCGGCCGCAACACCCAGCTGCTGGACGAAACGCCCAAGGCGCCGGTGATGTTCCACTTCGGCGAACAGGACGCCAGCATCCCGCCGGAAGCGATCCAGGCGCACCGCGAAAAACTGCCGCAGATGGAAACCTTCGTGTATCCCACCGGCCATGCCTTCAACCGCAGCATCGACCCCAACCACTACGACGCCGACAGCGCCGAGCGCGCGCTCGAACGCACCCTGGGCTTCTTCGAGGCGCATCTGGGATGAGCGCATCGGCATCGAGCGCCCCTGCAGCAGGCGACTTCCAGCTGGATGCGCGGCTGGCGGCCGACAGCGTGTTCGTCGCCGACGGGCCGCTGTCGCAGGTGCGCTTGATGGACGACACCCGCTTCCCCTGGCTGGTGCTGGTGCCGCGGGTGGCCGATGTCAGCGAGTGGATCGATCTGGATGGTGGCCAGCAGCGCCTGTTGCTGGCCGAGATCAACCAGCTCTCGCAGCTGCTGCGCGTGGAGCCAGCCGTGGCCAAGCTCAACATCGGGGCGCTGGGCAATATTGTGCGGCAGCTGCATGTGCACCTGGTCGGCCGTCATCCCGGCGATGCGGCCTGGCCGGGCCCGGTCTGGGGCAGCGGCCCGGCACAGCGGTTTGCCGCCGACGCCTTACAGGAGCGTGTCGCGGCATGGGCGCAGCGGCTACGATAGGCGCCCGTTCGCCAAGCTGCCCTCTCGCATGAAATCCAATGTCGTCGCCGCGCTGATCCTGATCCTGGTGGGCCTGCTGTTTCTGGCCAACAACCTGGGCTGGACCAATCTCAGTCTGGGCAAGCTGATCGCCACCTGGTGGCCGGCCGCGCTGGTGGCCTGCGGCATCGGCATGTTGTTCGGGCGCGGCAAGTAGGTAGGGCTGGGATTGGGGCGTTGGGATTGGGGAGTCGTCACAGCGGTGTCTCGGCGCTGGTAGCTCGCGTAGCAGTTCAGCTGCAATGGCCTCCTTCGCCCCTCGGGAGAAGGTGCCCCGAAGGGGCGGATGAGGCTACGCGCGAAGCTAGTGCATTCGACGAAGCGTTCTGATCCAGCACTATTTTCTGATCCAACACCATTTTCCGATGTTGCAGCGACCATGACCATCGCGTCCGTCGTCGTTACCACGTGCGCCTTGATGACAATTCACGATCAATGCGCACCCGGCAGCAGCGCGACCTGACGACTGTCACCCGCAACTGTTGACTTCCGGCACCTGATTGGCGGGGCCATCGCGCGCAGCATGGCCTCACACCCAACGAGGACGCCGCCATGCATTACCGACTGACTTCCGGCCTGTTTTTGATCGTCATGGGCGGGATGTTCCTGCTCAACAATCTTGGCCTGAGCCGCATCGACCTGGGCGACGTGATTGCGGCGTGGTGGCCGTTGATGATCATCTGGGCCGGCGTCCACCAGCTGATGCGTCGCCGCAAACCGGTGCTGGCAACCGACTGAGCTGCGGGCCAGAAGCGCTGGCGAGAGCGACCTCGCATGCTGTGTGCAATGCAGGCACGCGACGCATCCCGTGCACCGCACACCCTTGATATGGCCTCAGCGCGTCACGGCCCTGCTGCCGCCGGCTGCCGACGCGCTTGCGTCGACACCCATGCAGCGCATCACGTACGCGGCAAGGTCACGCCGGTCTGGCCCTGGTACTTGCCACCGCGGTCCTTGTACGAGGTTTCGCACACTTCGTCGGACTGGAAAAACAGCATCTGCGCCACGCCTTCGTTGGCATAGATGCGCGCCGGCAGCGGCGTGGTGTTGCTGAATTCCAGCGTTACGTGGCCTTCCCACTCCGGCTCCAGCGGGGTGACGTTGACGATGATGCCGCAGCGCGCGTAAGTGCTCTTGCCCAGGCACACCACCAACGTATCGCGCGGGATGCGGAAATATTCCACCGTACGTGCCAGCGCAAAACTGTTCGGCGGGATGATGCAGACATCCGATTCGACATCGACAAAGCTGCCCGGGTCGAAATGCTTGGGGTCGACAATGGTCGAGTTGATGTTGGTGAAAATCTTGAACTCGCGCGAGCAACGCACGTCGTAGCCGTAGCTGGAAGTGCCGAAGCTGACGATGCGCTGGCCTGCGGCGTCGTGCTTGATCTGGCCGGGCTCGAACGGCTCGATCATCGCGTGCTGCTCGGCCATGCGCTTGATCCAGCGGTCGCTTTTGATGCTCATGCGGTGTTCCTTGAAGACGGAAGGCGGCAGGCCGGTCGGCCCGCGCGAAAGACGGCAAAGTCTAGCAGCGGCCGGCACCAGAGGCCGGCCGGCGGATTACAGCAGCGAGGCGGAAATCGGAATGCTGGCACGCGGACGCTTGCCCAACTCTTCCGATAGCCGCCTGGCTGCCGCCAGGTAGGCCTGCGCGGCAGCAGAGTCCGGCGCGGCGATCACGATCGGCTGACCGGCATCGCCCTGCTCGCGGATCGCAATCGCCAACGGCAACGACCCCAGCAACGGCACGCCGTACTGCGCCGCCATGCGCTCGCCGCCGCCTTCGCCGAACAGATGCTCGCGATGGCCACAGTTGCTGCAGGTATGCACCGCCATGTTCTCGATGATGCCCAACACCGGCACCTCGACCTTTTCGAACATCTTCAGCGCCTTGCGCGCATCCAGCGTGGCGATGTCCTGCGGCGTGGTCACGATCACCGCGCCGGCCACCGGAATCTTCTGCGACAGGGTCAGCTGAATATCGCCGGTGCCGGGCGGCAGATCTATCAGCAAATAGTCCAGGTCGTCCCACAGCGTGTCGTTGAACAGCTGGGTGAGGGCCGAGGTGGCCATCGGCCCGCGCCAGATCATCGGCGTGTCCTGATCGACCAGCAGGCCGATCGACATCGCCTCGATCCCGAATGCGCGCAATGGCTCGATCGACTTGTTGTCCGGGCTGTCGGGCTTGCCGCTCAACCCCAGCATCGCCGGCACGCTCGGCCCGTAGATATCCGCGTCCAGCACGCCGACGCGCGCGCCCTGCTGCCGCAGCGCCAACGCCAGATTCACTGCAGTGGTGGACTTGCCCACCCCGCCCTTGCCCGACCCCACCGCAATGACATTGCGGATACGCGGGTGCGGCGCCAGCGCGCCCTGCACCGCGTGCGCGGCGATCCTGCGTTCGCCGCTCATGCTTGGCTGCCTGCTGCTGCGGCAGCAGCGTTCATTGCGCGCGTATTGTTGTCCCACATCGTTGCCATTACCTGTCCCGCCCATCGTGTGCGGCTGTGCGGGCCATGCCCATCGCAGCGCGAAAGACGCTCAGTTTACCGGCTCGTGTCGATTACCTCCGCCATCGCCTTCGCCCGGAAGCACGCAGCGGCGTCGCGCACGCACATGTCAGCCGGGGACATATTTCACAATTGTGGACAAATTGTGAAGGAATTGTTACGTTCAGGGATCAATTCAGCCCGCACTCAGTGAGTACGGCTGGTGGACTCATCCCAGCAAGGAATCCGCACGTTCATGTCGAGTCGTCTCCCGCAACGTAACCACCGTCATCGTTTGAGCGCCGCCCTGTTGGTCGCGCTGGTCGCCCCCGCCGGCCACGTCGCTGCGCAATCCGAAAATGGTGTGGCTCCCGGCACCACCGATCTGGACAAGGTGACCGTCACCGGCTCGCGCATTGCGCGTACCGGCTTTGTCACCCCGTCGCCGGTCACCGCGATCACCGCCGAAGAGATCCGCGCCACCGGCGCGACCACCATCAGCGACCTGATGGCGCGCATGCCAGCCCTGGCACCGACCTACACGCTGGGCAACTCCACCCGCTTTATCGGCACCGCCGGCCTGGGCCTGCTCGACCTGCGCGGGATGGGCACCGACCGCACCCTGGTGCTGGTCAACGGTCGCCGCCATGTGGGTTCCAGCCCCGGCTCGACCGCGGTGGACGTCAACACGATTCCGGTGGAATGGGTCGAGCGCGTGGAGGTCATCACCGGCGGCGCGTCGGCGGTGTACGGCGCCGATGCGGTGGCCGGTGTGGTCAACTTCATCCTCAAGAAGAACTTCACTGGCTTCGAGACCCGGGCGCAAACCGGCCTGGCCGATGAGGGCAACTACAACCGCTCGTTCGCCAGCTTTTCTGCCGGCACCGACTTTGCGCAAGGCCGCGGCAACATTGCGATCTCGGGCGAGTACAGCAAGCAGGACCGCTTCGGTCGCGACAACCGCGCCATCGGCCGCGAGTATCTGGTCAACGTGCAAAACCCCGGCTTCGATCCGACCCGCCCACCGAGCGAAAGCAACCCGCAGACCGTGCTCAGCGGCCCGGGCGGCAACCACAGCACCTCTTACGGCGGCACCTTCAACCTGGGCACGTTCGATTTCCGCAATCCGGCCACCTACGGCAACCGCTATCTGTTCGGTGAAGATGGCAGCTTCCGCCGCAACCGCTATAACGGCACGGTGGTCAGCAACACCTCGTGCGTGGATTGCGATTTTGTCGATCTCAACGCCGTGGCCGACCTGCAGCCGGGCTTCGATCGCAAGAGCGTCAACACGATGGTGAACTTCGAACTGAGCGAAAACCATCGCCTGTTCTTCGAAGGCAAGTACAGCGAGACCGATTCGGAATTCTTCGGCCAGCCCGCATTCGATAGCTCGCTGCGCGTGCGCCGGCAGAACCCGTATGTCAGCCCGCAGCTCGGCGCGCTGATGGATTCGCGCGGCGCCACCCAGATCCTGATGAACCGCTTCAACGTCGATGCCGGCCGTCGCGGCGAAAACATCGAGCGCAAGACCTACCGCGCCGTGCTCGGTGCCGAAGGCAACTTCACCGACAACTGGACCTACGACGTGTCTGCCAACTATGGCAAGACCACGGTGGACCGCCTCAACCTCAACAACCGCATCAACGAGCGCTGGCAGGCCGGCATCGATGCTGCGCGCGATGCCAGCGGCACTATCGTCTGCCGCACCACGCTGGACCCGAACGCGATCAACCCCAACACCAATCGTGTGTATTCGGCACTGGCGCGCGAAGGCTGCGTGCCTTTCAGCGTCTTCGGTAATGGCGCGGTCACGCCGGAAGCTGCCGCCTGGTTCAACACCACCGCGCGCGCGCAGGCCAAGATCCAGCAAACCGTGTTCAGTGCGTCGGTGGCCAACAGCAACCTGCTGTCGCTGCCGGCCGGCGACATCGGCATTGCCGGCGGCGTGGAATACCGCAAGGAACAAAGCGAGGAAATCACCGATCCGTTGGCAGCCTCGGGCGTGACCTTCCTCAACGCCATCCCCAACAGCGGCGGCGAGTACACCGTGAAGGAAATCTTCGTCGAAAGCACCATTCCGTTGCTCGCCGGCCTGCCCGGCGTAGACCGCTTGGCGCTGGATGTGGCCGGGCGCTATTCGGACTACGACAGCATCGGCTCGACCAAGACCTGGAACATCGGTCTGGACTGGACCATCATCCCGTCGCTGCGGTTGCGCGGCACGCTGGCGCAGGCGGTGCGTGCGCCCAGCATCGGCGAGCTGTACGACTCGCAGAGCGAAAACTTCGCCACCATCGCCGACCCTTGCAACTACCTTCCCACCAACACCAACCGCCCCGGCACGGCCGGCGATGTGGCGCTGCGCCAGGCCAACTGCAGCGCACTGGGCGTGCCGGTCGGCTGGATCGACACCTACACCGCCACCCGTCCTGGCGTCAGCGGCGGCAATCCCGAGCTGAAGCCCGAGCGTGCGCGCAGCCTGTCCTACGGGCTGGTGTGGCAGCCGGAGTTCTTCGAAGGCTTCGGCATGTCGGTCGACTACTGGCGCATCGATCTGCGCGATGCCATCGGCACGGTCACGGCCGAGACCAATGCCACGCGTTGCGTGGACAACCCCGGCGGCATCAACAACAGCTTCTGCGGCTTCGTGCAACGGGCTCCGCTGGGCGGCTTTACCGACCCACAGGGCGCCATCTACCCCGAGCACAGCATCATCGGCTGGCAGGCACTCAACGAAAACCTGGCCCGCTCGCGCCGTGTGGGCGTGGATCTGGAAATGGATTACCGCTTCCAGATCGGCGAAGGCAACACGGTGCTGCGGCTGGTCGGCACCCGGCTGATCCAGTCCCGCGAATGGGTCTTTCAGGATTTCCCGCAGGAATACGACGAGTACGTGACCTACGTGACCGACCCGCGCTGGCGCGCGCAGTTCCAGACCAAGTACAACTGGAACGAATGGCGCGCCTCGTGGGACATGAACTATGTGGACGGCAATCTGCGCGTGACCCCGGAGAGCTACAACAGCAACCCGGGTTCGGCCAGCCCGATCAAGAACGGCTCGTACACGTACCACAACTTCCAGTTCGGCTATCAATTCCCCGGCTCGAAGATCGACGTCTACCTCGGCATCGACAATGCCTTCGACAAGGATCCGCCGCGCAACTACTTCGGCTCGGATTTCAACTCGGCGTTGTACGACAACGTCGGCCGGTTCTTCTATCTGGGGACGACGGTGCGGTTTTGACCGAACGTGATGCTTGAGAAGAGCCCCGCTTGTCGGGGCTTTTTTTTCGCCGCGGTGGTACGCCCGGCCCTGGTGCCGCTCTCCAGCTGCAGGCCTGCTCGCCGTTGTCGCGACCGCTTCTCGAGCCTGCATTATCTGTATCCAATGTAACTACCAAACATACCCTGTGGTTGAGGTTGTTTCTTTCTTTGTGTCGCAGCGCTTGAAGTTGTGCTGAATTCCTCACTTCTGATGCGGATTGCCTGTATTTCATTAACAAATCGTTCCGATTGCTTGCGTTGCGGCGCAGACATTCATTACGTTCGAGTTAAGGCCATCTGACTCCCCGATGACCGTCCCTTCTCCGCACTCCCAGTTGAAAGGTCAGGAATGAGCAATCAGTTTCGTCGCCAAGTCCTCAAGCGCACCGCTCTCGCCGTCGTGCTCGGTGCTTGCCTAACCAACGGCGCGGTCTACGCGCAGAGCACCACCGGCAGCATCTACGGCAGCGCCCCGTCCGAAGCCGGCAGCACGATCGTCGTGCAGAGCGACACCGGCCTGAGCCGCACCATCACCATCGACGCGAACGGCCGCTACAACCTCGGCTCGCTGCCGGTTGGCGCCTACACCGTCACCCTCAAGCGCGGCGACCAGGTCGTCGATACCCGCAAGAACGTGCAGCTGCGCGTTGGCTCGGGCACCGAAGTGTCGTTTGCAGGCGCCAGCGCCGCAGGAAACGCCGATGCGACCACGCTGGGCGCGATCACGGTCACTGCCGCCAATGCACCGAAGATCGATGTCAGTTCGACCAGTTCGCGTTCGGTGATCACCTCCGAGCAGCTGGCCACCCTGCCGCTGGGGCGCAGCGCTGAAGCGATTGCGTTGTTGGCGCCGGGTGCCATCTCCGGAAGCGGAGCGTTCAATAATGGCTCGCGTTCCACCATCTCCTTTGGCGGCGCGGGTGTAACGGAAAACGCTTATTACATCAACGGCGTTAACGTCACCAACCCGTTCAACAATCTCGGCGGGCTCAGTCTCCCTTACGGCGCAATCGACCAGCAGGAAACCTATACAGGCGGCTACAGTGCAAAGTACGGCCGCTCGACCGGCGGTGTCATCAGCCAGGTGGGCAAGCGCGGCACCAACGAGTGGCATTTCGGAGCGCAAGCGGTATGGGAACCGAAATCGCTGGCGAGCTCACGCGGCGATGCTTGGTATCCCAATAGCGAACTTCCGGCAAATTACGGTTATGAAGATGATGACCTGCCCGGCACGATCTATCGCCGCGGCAAGGGCGACGTGCAGAACAGGACCGTTTACAGCGCGTACGCAGGTGGCCCGCTGATTGAGGATCGCCTGTTCCTGTTCGTGGCCGGCGAAACGGACAAGGTCGACGGAGCAACCACCAATATTGCGACGGCCGCCAGCGACCAGGGACGCAGCCATTATGAGAACAGTTCGCCGAAGTTCTACGGCAAACTGGACTGGAACATCAACGACAGCAACATCCTCGAATACACACGTATCGAAAACAACGACCGACGTTCTGGCGTATACAACAACTACGACTATGCAACGCTTACGGATCAAGGTCCTTCCGGGCTGTTCACGGATACGTACAAGCTCAAAGACAGTGTCGACATCGTGAAGTTCACCAGCTACATCACGGACGACCTGACCCTCAATGCAACGTGGGGACGCGATACTCAGCACAACCAGCAGTTCAACCCCGGTGCATCGGCATTGCCCAACATTGCCAGCGCTAATCTGCAAGACCCGGCGATCACCGGCGGCCGGCGTATTACCAACCGGCAGGCCACCACGACTGTCAAGGCAGCAGATCCGATCAATAAGAGCCGCAATCTGCGTCTGGAGCTGAACTATCGTCTGGGCGATCATGACTTGACCGCCGGCGTGGACAATATGTACTTCAACGCCTACGACGAGGGCGTATTTACCAGTGGTCCAGGGTATCGCTGGATCTACGGCAGCCAGGACGATCCCAGCGAACCCATCAATGGTGCGCTGGGCGTTGGCCCATCTGGTGGTGACGGTTACTTTGTGAACCGCCGTATCTTCACCACGGCGACCAGCATGTCCGTTGAGCAGAAGGCCTACTACCTGGAAGATCGTTGGCAGGTCAACGATAACTGGCTACTCACGCTGGGTATCCGCAACGACAAGTTCACCAACTACAACAGCGACCACGTGGCTTACGTGGACAGTGGTGACCAGTGGGCTCCGCGCCTAGGGGTTAGCTGGGATGTCTTTGGCGATTCTTCCTTCAAGGTATTTGCCAATATTGGCCGGTACTACTTGGCGTTGCCAAATCAGGTTGCCATCCGCGGAGCGTCTGCCTCGACGTATACCAATGAGTACTTTACTTACTCGGGGATCGACGCCAATGGTGAGCCAACCGGCCTGGCGGCACTCGGACCGGGTCCTGTATCTTCCAACGGAGAATATGGTGAGGCGCCGGATCCGAATTCCTTCGCCCCAAGCGATCTAAAATCGCAGTATCAGGACGAGTTCCTGATCGGCTTCGAAAAGACGCTAGGCGAGAAGTGGAATTCGGGCGCCAAAGTCACCTACCGCAAATTGCAGACCGCGATCGACGATGTCTGCGATCCAGGACGCATGTCCGATGCGCTCCAAGCAGCAGGCGGTGACCCGAGCAGCGTGACCATTCCTGGTTGCGTGATGTTCAATCCTGGCGAAACCAATACCTATAACCTTGCCAACACCGATGGCTCTGGCTATACCCAGCTGCGTATGTCGCAGTCCGATTGGGGCTTCACGGACAAGGCAAAGCGTAACTACGTGGCTGTCGATCTGTTTATCGAGCATCCATTCGATGAAAAATGGTATGGCCGCATCGACTACACCTGGTCGCATCTCTACGGAAATACCGAAGGGCAGGTGAAGTCGGATCTTGGGCAAGCCGACATCTCCAAGACACAGGATTGGGACGCTGCACAATTGATGTACTACGCGGGTGGCAACCTGGCCAACGACCGTCGTCATCAGTTGAAGGCATTTGGCGCCTACCAGTTCACGCCTGAGTGGCTGGCATCGGCAACGGTACGGGTCATGTCCGGCACACCGAAGTCGTGCCTGGGTTACTACGAGGGCCCTGACGCCGCAGCGGTGGATTACGACCCGGTCGGCTATGGGTCTGCATATCACTACTGCTATGGCCAACCTGTATCTGCGGGCGGCGCTGGCGAGACGCCATGGATCAAAAATCTCGATCTAGGCGTCACGTATCGTCCAGGCTTCGCCGATCACAAGCTTGCGTTTTCGCTGAATGTATTCAATGTGCTGAATGACCGCTCGGTCAATCGCATCTCCAGCACCAATGAGGTCACTCGCCGGACCGTGTCCAACACGTATGGGCTTGGCACCGAAGCCTGGAGCTACAACCAGCCGCGCTACATGCGTCTGACTGCGTCATACGATTTCTGATCGTTTGATCGCGTGCAAAGGCGAAGGTGGGTTCACTCACCTTCGCCATGCAGACGTACTGTCTCTGGCCCCGGTTTTTCCGGGGCCTTTTTTTGGCCGCCATCGCCGGCTGCATCAGCCGCCCAAAATCACCCGCGCAGCATTATGCCCAGGCGCTCCAGTCACCCCACCGCCGGGATGCGTGCCCGATCCACACAGATATAAACCCGGCACTGCGCCGCGATACGCGCCCTGCCCCAGCATCGGGCGTGCGCTGAAGAGTTGATTGAGGCTGAGGGCGCCGTGGAAGATGTCGCCGCCAATCAGCCCGAAGATGCGCTCCAGATCGAGGGGGCTGAGGATCTGCCGGCCCACTACAGATACGGCGAATCCTGGCGCGTAACGCTCGACCGTTGCGATCATCAGATCGGCGACTTCCTCGCGATGATCGTCCCAGTGCCGGCCATCGGAAAGTTGCGGTGCAACGTGCTGACAGAACAGGCTGGCCACATGCTGGCCGGGCGGCGCCAGCGAGTCGTCCAGCGTGCTGGGAATAAGCAATTCGACCACCGGTTCGCGCGACCATCCCGATGCGCGTGCGTCCTGCCAGGCACGGTCCATGTAATCCAGACTCGGCGCCAGGATGATGCCGGCCGTGAGATGGTCGCCAGCGCCGGGCAACGCGGTGAAATCGGGAAGACGCGACAGTGCGACGTTCATGCGAAAGGTGCCCGAGCCGCAGCGGTAATGGACGATGCGTTCGCGCGTGGCTTCCGGCACGTCATCGGGTCGCATCAAACGCTGGTAGAGCAACTTCGGATTGACGTTCGCAACCACGGCAGGCGCGCGCAGCGTTTCGCCATCGGCCGTCACCACGCCCACCGCATGCCCTTGCTCCACCAACACCCGATCCACCGCACAGCCGGTGCGAATCTGCGCGCCGTATGCGCGCGCACTGGCGGCCATCGCCTGGGTGATGGCGCCCATGCCGCCGATCGCGTGCCCCCAGGCGCCTTTGACGCCGTTGCTTTGCCCGAACACGTGATGCAACAACACGTACGCCGTGCCCGGTGTGTACGGGCTGGCGTAATTGCCGACGATGCCGTCGAAGCCGAATAACGCCTTGATCGGTGCGCTTTCGAACCAACGATCCAGATACTCGGCGACCGAAATGGTGAATAGATCGAGCAAATCTTGCCGCAACGCGAGCGGTAATTCCTGCAGCTGCAGACCCACCTTGCCCGCACGCCACAGCTGCGGCAACGCACGCAGCCATCCCGCATCGGTAACATCGGGGGGTGGCTGCAAGGCAAGCGCACGCAAGACATCGGCCAGTTGTTCCAGGCGCGCTTCATACGCAGGCAGTGCAGCGGCATCGCGCGCGGAGAACTTGGCCACTTCCACAGCGGTGCGCCCAGCGCCGGCCAACAGATAGTCGCCATTGGGCTGCGGCAAGAAGTTGTTGATGCGACGCGCCACCACGCGTAACCCGTGCCGCTCCAACCCAAGATCGTCGATGACCTTGGGCTGCAGCAACGACACCGTATAGGACGCCACCGAGTTGCGAAACCCGGGATGAAATTCTTCGGTGACAGCGGCGCCGCCAACCACATCGCGCGCTTCCAGTACCAGCACGCGTTTGCCGGCCCGGGCCAGATACGCCGCGCACACCAGGCCGTTGTGGCCGGCGCCGAGGATCAAAGCGTCCAGCGGTTGGGAAGCAGTAGGCATGCAGACGTATATAGCACCGCTTGCGCAGCCGGACCATTCGGGCCTTAGCGGCTATCTCGATCGCTATCGGCATATCGACATCGACGGCCAGGCCAAGGAGTGATCACGCACATGGCCTGGAGCCGCAGCGCCCGGCACAACAAAACACCTCGCTGCCGCTACGCATCGCCATGCGCGCAAGACTGCCGCGCCCCAAGAGCACCGCCCAGCCAGCGCTTCTACACATCCCGCACCCATGACCTTCGACACCATGCCTGTCGGCTGGCGAGGCGTAGAGTGCCGGCCACGGCTCCGGCGACGGAGCTCCCCAATCGACTGTTGCTCCTGGAGCCTTTGTGATTCGAACACCTCATCTATTGACGCTGACCCTGGCCGTGGCGGCCGCGCTGAGCGGTTGCAAGAAGTCCGACGATACCGCGCCTGCGGCACCGGCTGGCGATACCGCAGCGGCCGCACCCGCTGCACCCAAGACCCTGACCCTGGACCAGAGCAAGCTGCCGGCGGTGAACCAGTTCACCGCGGCCGATCTGGATGCCAATGGCAACGCCTGTACCGATCTGAACGCCTACGCCAACGCCAAGTTCCTGGCCGCCAACCCGGTGCCGGGCGACCGCACCAGCTGGGGTGCGTTCGAAATGCTCGACGAGCGCTCCAACGCGATCCAGCAGCAGCTGGCCGTGCAGGCCGCGGCCGACACCGGCGCCACCGGTGTGGAAAAGATCGTCGGCGACCTGTGGTCCACCGGCATGGACGAAGCCAAGATCAATGCCCAGGGCATCGAGCCGCTGAAGCCGGAACTGGCCGCCATCGACGCCATCAGCGACAAGGCCAAGCTCGTGGACTATCTGCGCAGCAGCGCCGCCAAGGGCAACAACGATCTCTTCAGCTTCGGCGCCGAAGCAGACTTCAAGAAGTCCAGCCAGAACATCGCTTATGCGATGCAGGGCGGTCTGGGCCTGCCGGATCCGGAGTACTACACCAGCGCCGGCAACAAGGCCAAGCTGGAGGCATACCAGGCGCATATTGCCAAGGTGCTGGAGCTGTCCGGCGTCGCGGCAGCCGATGCCGCCGCGCAGGCCAAGCAGGTGGTCGCGTTCGAAACCCGCCTGGCCAAGGTCTCCAAGACCAGCACGCAGATGTCGCGCGATGCCTCGCTGGCCTACAACCCGATCTCGCCGGCCGATGCCGACAAGCTGACTCCGAACTGGTCATGGACCGAGTTCTTCAAGTCGCAGGGCGTGGCCACGCCGGAGATGTTCTCGCTGGCGATCCCGGCCTTCCATCAGGAAGTGAGCAAGATGATCGCCGACACCGACCCGGCGATCTGGCGCGCTTACTTGCGCTTCCATGCCGTCGATGGCGCCTCGCCGTTCCTGAGCCAGCCATTCGTCGATGAGAACTTCGCGTTCTACAACAAGACCCTGCGTGGCCAGAAGGAAATCAAGCCGCGCTGGAAGCGCGTGCTGGCCACCATCAACGGCCAGGCCGGCGAAACGCTGGGCCAGATGTACGTCAAGGTTGCCTTCCCGGCCGATTCCAAGGCCAAGATGGAAACGCTGGTGACCAACCTGCGCACCGCCTTGAAGGCGCGCATCGAAAAGCTGGACTGGATGAGCCCGGAGACCAAGGCCAAGGCGATCGCCAAGTGGGAAAGCTTCACCCCCAAGATCGGCTTCCCGGACAAGTGGCGCGAGTGGACTGGCCTTGCCACCAGTCGCGATAGCTACCTGGGCAACGTGCTGGCCGCGCAGGAATTCAACTACAAGTGGAACCTGTCCAAGATCGGCAAGCCGGTGGACAAGACCGAATGGGGCATGAGCCCGCAGACGGTCAACGCCTATTACAACCCGCTGCAGAACGAGATCGTGTTCCCGGCCGCGATCCTGCAGCCGCCGTTCTTCGACCCGAATGCACCGGAGGAAATGAACTACGGCGGCATCGGTGCGGTGATCGGGCATGAGATGACCCACGGTTACGACGACCAGGGCAGCCGCTTCGGTGCCGATGGCAACTTCATCCCCGATCCGGGTTGGTGGACGCAGAAGGATCTGGATGCGTTCAAGGGCCGCACCGGCAAGCTCGTCGCGCAGTTCGACGGCTATCGCACGCCGGCTGGCGACAAGGTCAAGGGCGACCTGACCCTGGGCGAAAACATCGCCGACCTGGGCGGCCTCAACACCGCTTACGACGCCATGAAGACCGCCACCGCCGGCAAGGACGACCCCAAGACCGACGGCATCACTCGCGACCAGCGCTTCTTCCTCAACTGGGCCACGGTGTGGCGTCGCAACTTCACCCCGGAAGAACTGGTGGTGCGCCTGAAGACCGACCCGCACGCGCCGGCCAACTTCCGCGCCATCGGTGCACCGTCGAACATGCCGGCATTTGCCGCCGCGTTCTCGTGCAAGGCCGGCGATGCGATGGTGCGTCAGGGCGATCAGCAGGTTGTGATCTGGTAACGCTGCAACATGGATGACCGGGTGTGCGGCGGGTGGGAGACGCCCGCCGCACACCTTTCAGCGCTGGACGCTCCCCATTCGCGGCGAACGTCACGCATCAGATGCGTCCGCAGTCAGCCGGATCGCTGCATGACGCTTTGATGACGCGATCGCATAGTCGTTCGCTGAAGGCTTCCACCCGGGCAAGCCTCAACAATGCTCAACCGGCACCTTTGCTGCCTGGTGCCAACCTATGATTGCCGCCTCTTATCGCGACAATCCCCCATGTCCCTGCTTAAGACCACGACCCTCGCGGTTGCCTTGTTCATCGCGCTGGCCGGTTGCAAACCCGCACACGACGATCGCCAAGCGAACGACAAAACACCCCTTCCCGGCACAGCGGGTCATGCCGACGTGCAAGCGAAGACGGTCTTCAATGCCGCCGATCTGGATCGCAGCATCAGTGCATGCCAGGACCTTGATGGCTTCGTCAATCGCACATGGAGCCTGGCCAATCCGGTTCCAGCCGATCGCGCCAGCTGGGAGATGGCCAACGAAATCGACGAAAAGAGCACCGCGGTCCAGCGTCAAATCGTTGAAGATGCCGCCAAATCGGTGGCCACGCTGGACCAGCACAGCGTGGCGGCCAAGCTCGGCATCTTGTATGCGTCCGGTATGGACGATGCGGCAATCGAAGCGGCCGGTGACCAACCGCTGAAGCCGCAATTAAATGAAATCGATGCGCTGACATCGAGCAAGGACATTGCCGATTACATCGCGCAGCGCCATGCGCAAGGTGACCCGCAGGTATTCAATTTCTCCATCCATGCCGATTTCAGCGATGCCACGCAGCAGATCGGTTACGCCGAACAAGGCGGCCTTATTTTCAGGACCAAGGACTATTACAGCGCAGCCCAATACGCCCCGTTGCGTGCGGCCTATCTGGAGTACATCGCCAAATCCTTTGAACTGACCGGCACCTCGGCCGAGGCCGCAACGGCGCAGGCCAAACAGGTGCTGGCATTGGAATCGCGCCTGGCTGCGGCATCGCTGTCCAAAGTCGAGGCGCACGACCCCAAGAACCAGTACCGCTTCGTCAGCGTGGCCGATGCAGACAAAGCCACCCCGCATTTTTCCTGGGAGAAGTTCTTCGCCACGCAAGGTGTCACGATCGATAAAGGATTCTCGCTGGCAAACTCTCGGTTCTTTGGCGAATTCGATCGGCAGCTGGCCAGCGCACCGGTTGCGCAATGGAAGGCCTATCTCCGTTTCCATGCCATCGATGGCGCTGCCGGATTGTTGAGCAAGCCATTTGTCGACAATAGCTTCGCCTTCCATGCCACTGCACTGTATGGCCAGCCCGAGCAGCAAGCACGGTGGCGACGCGTATTGACCGACGTCAACACTGCGATGGGCGAAGGTCTGGGGCAGCTGTACGTCGCCAAGACATTCACACCGGACAGCAAGCGGCAGGCAACAGCGATGGTAGATACGCTGCGCACCGCATTCCGTGCACGGATCGAGAAGGCGAGCTGGATGACAGCCACCACCCGAACCCGGGCCTTGAACAAGCTGGACGCACTGTTACCTAACGTCGGCTACCCGGACACGTGGCGCGACTGGTCGGGCCTGGACCTCAAGCAGGGCGCGTATTTTGAAAACATGCGGGCGGCTGCGCGATTCAACCACCGCTACGACATGGACCAGCTGGGCAAGCCCACCGATCGTAAACGCTGGTCCATGACGCCGCAGACCGCCGATGCGTATTACGAGTGGTCGACCAATACCATCAACTTGCCGGCGGCCTTTCTGCAACCCCCGCTGTTCGATCCCGCTGCGGATATGGCACTGAATTACGGCGGCATCGGCACCATCATCGGGCATGAGCTCACCCATGGATTCGACGACGTGGGCAGTCACTTCGATGGCGCAGGCAATAACGTGGACTGGTGGACTCGCGTTGATCGTCAAAAGTTCGAAGCCCGCAGCAAACGCCTGATCGACCAGTTCGATGCCTATCAACCCTTGCCGAACCGACCGGAGCTGCACGTCAATGGTCGCCTCACGCTGGGCGAAAACATCGCCGATCTTGGCGGATTGAACATTGCCTACGACGGGCTGAAGATCGCCTTGCGCGAGCATCCTGACGATGCAGCGCCGATCGCCGGCTACAGCGCTGAACAGCGCTTCTTCATCGCCTCGGCACGCAACTGGCGCCGCACCATCCGTGAGAAACAGCAGCTCGCGCGACTGGAAAGCGACCCGCATGCACCCAGCCGCATGCGCGCCATCGCCTCGCCATCCAATATGCCGCAGTTCGCACAGGCATTTTCGTGCAAGGCCGGCGATGCGATGGTGCGGCCTGACACGGACCGCGTAACGATCTGGTAAGCGCCGCTGTACGCCCTTCCAATGCTTGAACCCACTGCACAGGCCCGCTCACGCGGGCCTGTGCAGTGGGTTCAACCGCCCAATCCCGATGACGGACGACAGCGCGCAGCTATCTGTACAGCAGTCTGCCTTGATAGTCCGTCGCCTTGAGTTGGCCGCTCCTGTTCTTGATGCCGCCATTGGCCAGCTGACCGTCGCTCCTCATCGGTTTGCCGCTTTTTTAGGAGTATTGGCCATTACGCCACCATGTACCGCCAGCGTTTCCAGGCCTGCAATCTCCGCACCAGACACGCTGCCGCCATTGGATGAACCGCGGCTGCCAGCCAAGCCTTAACAATGCTCACACCTGGCGTTGGGATGCGCGCGCCCGCCTATGCTCGATGTCCACAATTTACAGAGACGCAGGCATGCCCTTGCTCAAGATCTCCACCCTTGCCCTGGCGCTGCTGGTGGTGCTGCCCGGCTGCAAGCGTGCGTCCGAGGAAACTAGCGCACCCGCACCGGCCACTCCATCGCTACCTGCGTCGGCAGCTGCGACTGCGATGACAAGGACATTCGACGTCAGTGAACTGGATACCACGACCACGGCCTGCAAGAACCTGGATACGTTCGTCAATGGAAAGTGGAAAACGGCCAATCCAATTCCTCCAGACCAGACCAGCTGGGGCGTGTTCAACCTGCTTGTCGAGAAGAGCTTGGCGACTCAGAAGAAGATCCTCGAAGCGGTTGCAACGCAGCCGGACAAACAGATCGACCCAGTCAAGCGCAAGCTGGGCCTGCTCTATGCAGCTGGGATGGATGAGGCCGCTATCGAGGCGGCTGGAGACCAACCGATCCGTCCGCAGCTGGATGCGATAAGCGCACTGAAATCCGGCAAGGACGTTGCCGACTACATCACCCGCCGCTATGCCGAAGGCGATGGTCAGGTGTTCAAATTCGGCGCAGGTGCGGACTTTCGCAAGGCGGACAGGCAGATTGCATTTGCCGAGGAGGGTGGTCTGGGCCTGCCGAGCAAGGAGTATTACACCGCCCCTCAATACGCAGCCATGCGTGAGGCCTACTTGGCCCATATCGCAAAATCCTTCGAGCTGACCGGCAGCAGTACCGACGCGGCTACTGCACAGGCGAAAGATGCGATGGCACTGGAAACACGCCTGGCGGCTGCTTGGCTATCGCCAACCGACGCGCGCCAACCCAAGAACAGCTACCACTTCGTCAGCGTGGCCGAAGCCGATCGGATCACCCCACATTTTTCGTGGAAAGACTTCTTCGCTGCCCAGGGCGTTGATGCGGGCTCTGGCTTTTCGCTGTCGCATCCGCGCTTTTTCGCAGAGTTCGACCGGCAGCTGGCCAGCGCGCCGATCGCGCAATGGCAGGCATACCTGCGCTTCCACACCATCTCCGCAGCGTCCGACGATCTCAGCAAGGCCTTCGTCGACAATCACTTCGCCTTCTTCGGCAAGACCCTGGCCGGGATGCCGCAACAGGAGCCGCGTTGGAAGCGCACCCTCACCGCAGTGAACGATGCGATGGGCGAAGGCCTGGGCCAACTCTATGTCGCCGAGGTCTTTACGCCAGAGGCCAAGCAGCGCGCCGCCGAATTGGTGGACACCATCCACGCCGCGCTCAAGACACGTTTGGAGAACCTCGACTGGATGAGCGCCGACACTAAAACCAAGGCGCTCGCCAAATGGAGTGCCTTCCTGCCCAAGATCGGCTACCCGGATGTCTGGCGCGACTGGTCGGGCCTGGAGATCGTGCCTGGTGCCTATTACCGCAACCTGCAGGCCGCCGCCAAGTTCAACTATCGCTACGACATCGCCCAG
This sequence comes from Xanthomonas sp. NCPPB 4467, assembly GCF_041475665.2. NCBI lineage: Bacteria > Pseudomonadati > Pseudomonadota > Gammaproteobacteria > Lysobacterales > Lysobacteraceae > Xanthomonas > Xanthomonas sp. NCPPB 4467. Next base: position 3,391,543 of record NZ_CM191260.1, read on the forward strand.
ATCGGCAAACCCACCGATCGCAAGCGCTGGCACATGCTCCCGCAAACCGTCAACGCGTATTACAGCGCCAGCACCAATACCATCAATTTCCCGGCTGCCATCCTGCAACCGCCGTTCTTCGATGCCAAAGCCGACGATGCCCTGAATTACGGCGGCATCGGCGCGATCATCGGACACGAAGCGCTGCACGGCTTCGACGATCAGGGCAGCCAGTTCGATGGCGCAGGCAATAACCTCAACTGGTGGACCGTGCAGGATCGCAAGCGGTTCGAGCAGCGGACAGAGCGGCTGGTGAAACAGTTCGACCGCTACGTACCGCTCGCCAGCCACCCCGATGTGCATGTCAACGGAAAGCTCAGCCTAGGTGAAAACATCGCCGACCTGGGTGGCCTCAATGTGGCATACGACGCACTGCAGACCGCATTGCATCGGCATCCCGAACGTGCGACGAGCATCGACGGATACAGCCCAGAGCAACGCTTCTTCCTGGCCTTTGCACGTGACTGGCGTGGGCAGACCCGCGAGGAAAAATTGCTGGTCTATCTCGCCAGCGACCCCCACGCGCCCTTCCACCTGCGCGCGATCGCCGCTCCTTCGAACATGCCTCAGTTCGCTGCAGCGTTTTCCTGCAAAGCGGGCGATTCCATGGTCGCCACCGAAAACGACCGAGTCGTGATCTGGTAACCCAGGGCCGGGGGCCGGCTGCAAGCGATTCCACTACGAAAACCACTGCACAGGCCCGCACCCGCGGGCCTGTCGCATTCATGAAAACGGCCGGTACCGATACCAACGGCGGCGGGCGCCTGCCTGCGCGAGGCGCAGCCTTGCTAAACTCCGCCGACTTTACTCTGGCCACCCTTCTTCTCGATGCCCACCATTCGCCCGCTTGCCCTCGCTCTTGGCTTCAGCCTGATCACGCTGCTGTCCGCCCCCGACGCCGACGCCGCTCGCAAGAAGAAGGCAGCCCCCAAGGCGCCGGCCGTGTCTGCGGCCTGCACCGATTTCTACGACTACGCCAACGCCGGCTGGCTCAAGGCCAACCCGGTGCCGCAGACCGGCGCTGTCACCGCGCTGGGCCAGCTGTCCGAGCGTGCCCTGCAGCAGCAGCGCGAGCTGCTGGATGCCTCGATGAAGGCCCCGCAAGGTAACGTACAGAAGCTGCTCGGCGACTTCTGGGCCAGCGGCCTGGATGAGGCGGCGGTGGAAAAGGACGGCTCCAACCCGATCGCCCCCTTGCTGTCGCGCATCGACGCGATCAAGAAGGCCAAGGATGTGCCCGCTTCGATCGCCGCACTGCATCAGGTCGGCATCCCGGTCGGCTTCAACTTCGGCCCGGACGTGGACCTGAAGGCGCTGGACCGCCATATCGGCTACTTCATGCAAGGCGGCATGGGCCTGCCGGACCCGGCCTTCTACACCCGCACCGATGCCGACACCCAGGCGCTGATGGGCCGCTACCGCGCCTACGTCAAACAGATCCTGGCGCTGACCGGCACCCCGGCCGACAAGCTCGACGCCGATGCCGCCTCCGTGCTGCAGATCGAAACCGCGCTGGCGCGTAGCGCGCAGTCGGTACAGGGCATCAACAACCCGTTCAACAACTACGCACCGATCGCCACCAAGGAACTGACCAAGCAGTACAAGAACCTGCGCCTGGGCGACTTCCTGGAAGCGCAGGGCGTCAAGGACGACCTGGTGTCGATGGCCGACCCGGCGATGTTCAAGCAGCTCGACAGCATGATCGTCAGCATCAAGCCGGAGCAGTGGAAGGCCTACCTGCGCTGGCGCGTGGGCGATGCGATGGCGCCGTACCTGTCCAAGAGCTTCCACGATGCCGAGTACCAGTTCCGCGGCCGTCTGCTGCGTGGCGATGCATTGCCGCCGCAGCGCTGGCAGCAGGTGCTGGACGCCATCAACGTGGCCGCCGGCCCAATGCTGGGTCGCGAATATGTCGCGCGCTACCTGAGCAGCGACACCCGCCGCCAGGCCGAAGCCATTGCCGACCAGGTGCGCGATGCACAGCTGGCCGCGCTGGAGCGTACCGGCTGGGGCAATGGCGAAGCCGTCGCCGAAGCCAAGGCCAAGCTGGCCGCGATGAAGATCGAAGTCGGCGCACCGCGACGCGATCTGGATTACACCGTGCAACCGATGGGCCGCGGCAGCTTCGGCGGCAACATGCTGATCGCCTCGACCTGGCGTCACCGCGAGGAAATGAAGCGCATCGGCAAGGGCAACGCGGACCGTCGCTGGGACGTGCTGCCGCAGCAGCCGGCAGTGGCCTACGACATCGCGCAGAACCGCCTGATCGTCACCGCTGCCGTGTTGCAGGCACCGGTGCTGACCACCAGCGGCACACCGGCGTCCCAATACGGCGCCTACGGTGCGCTGGTCGCGCACGAACTCACCCGCGCGATCGATGCCAAGGGCTCGCTGGTCGACGCCAAGGGCGAGCTGCGCAGCTGGTGGACGCCTGCCGAAAAGAGCGGCTGGACCGAGCTGACCGGCAAGGTGGCCAACCAGTTCGCCGCCTACCCGTACCCGGGCGTGCCCAACGTCAAGGTCAACGGCGCGCAGACCGCCGAAGAGAACCTGGCCGACCTGGCTGGCGTCGAACTGGCCTGGCAGGCCTTCAGCAAGGCGCAACCGGCAGCCACCGAAGCCGACAAGCAGGCGTTCTTCACTGCCTGGGCCGGCCTGTGGGCGCAGCAGTTGTCGCCGAACGAAGCGGTGCAGCGCGCAAGCGCCGACATCCGCGCACCGGGCCAGTGGCGCACCAACGGCCCGCTGTCCAACCTGCCGGAATTCGGTGCAGCCTTCAGCTGCAAGGCCGGCCAGCCGATGCAGCGCATGGACGCAGACCAGATCAAGATCTGGCGCTGAGTCCCCGCACGATCGGCAAGAAAGATCGGCAATAAAAAAGAGCGCGGATTTCCGCGCTCTTTTTTGTTTTGGGCATTCGTTCCGGAAAGTGCTTGCTCTGTTTTTCCGCTTGCTCTGTTTTTCTCGTTTGATCCATTTGGATTGATTTGCGTTTTGCTCAAGCCGTCGTTGCTTGATCTGCCCTTCGCCCGATCCGCTTTGAGCTCGATTCGCTTTTCGCTAGATCCATTTTCTGCCTAGCCAAGCCTCTCCCCGGACCTGCATTCCAGCCAGCTCGTTGCCTGATCTGCCGATCGCTAGATGCACGATTGCCTTATCTGCTTCCGACGCGATAAGCCGTCCGCCACCCTGCTCCCGTAGGAGCGGACCCGGCCGCGACAAAGCATGACCGTCAACTTCAATCGCAGCCAGGCCCGCAGCTACGGATCATGCCGACCCGGCAAACCGTCGCTTGACTTAACGCACCACGCGCAGCGGCGGCTTGCGTCCCTTTCCACCGCCACCCTTGCGGCCACCGCTGCCGCCAAACGGCGACTGGCCGCGCCAGTAGCGGATCATCAACCAGCCGAACAGCATGCCGCCCAGGTGCGCGAAGTGCGCCACGCCTGGCTGCCAGCCGGTGGCGCCCAGAAACAATTCGATCGCACCGAACACGATCACAAACGTACGTGCCTTCATCGGGATGGGTGGGAACAGCAACATCACGCGCTGATTCGGGAACAGCATCCCGTAAGCCAGCAGCAACCCGAACACACCGCCGGAAGCGCCCACCACCGGCGCACCACTCTGGGTAAACCAGGCCATCAGCAGCTGACAGAGACCAGCACCGGCCACGCACACCAGGTAGTAGGTCAGAAAACGCTTCTGCCCCCAGGTCTGTTCCAGCGGCGCGCCGAACATGAAAAGCGCCAGCATGTTGAAGAACAGATGGTTGAAGCCGCCATGCAAAAACGCATAAGTCAGCAACTGCCACGGCATGAAGCTGGCGCCCGGGGAGAACGCATCGAAGCCGTTCGAAATTGGCCACAGCATGAGCCACGACAAGGTTGAGTCGGATGGCAACACCCCGGCTCCGAGATCGCCCAGGGCCCACTGCAGCAGGAACAAACCGATATTGGCGATCAACAGTGCTTTGGTGACGGGCGGCAATTGAGGCATGGCGGCATTCCTTCTGAATGCTGTCGATGATAACGGCAGCGTTATGAAGGACCCCACACGGCCGCATCCAGCCGCTGCGCGGCCGTGGCGCGGCGTACCCGCCCCTGCACCACCGGCACCCCCTCGGCACGCAGCCGCTGGCACTGCGCGTCGTAGCCGGGCGATCCCGGCGGCAAGGCAATCCGGCCATCGCTACGAAGCACGCGATGCCAGGGCAGATCCGGGTCGTCATTACCACTGAGCACACGCGCCACCATGCGCGCACGCCCAGGCAACCCGGCACGCGCAGCGACCTCACCGTAGCCGGCCACCTGACCGGCAGGAATCGCACGGACGACATCAAGAATGCGCAGACGTGCCTGCTCGCTTGAGAGCGCTACTGGCTTTGGAGAAGCAGGCGCTGCGGACTTGGCGGATGCAAATGGACGCAACGCGGGCTGGCGAGGTTTGGACATCCGGCAAGAATGCCAGCTGACGCGACTAAGGACAGCCAACAAAACGACTGTGCTCACCGCCAGGCGGGCGCGGCCGGTGCTCGATGCGGCATGTGCCACTCCGTACACTCCGGTTCTAAGCGAGCCGTCCGCACCCACCTGACGACGGCTCGCGACGTTCTTTGAGCCGTCCTAAATGACAGCAGGGCCACGGGGCTTCTGCGACCGAGCGCGTTGCCCGATGCTTTCACGACGTAAGAACTCAAAAGCCCCTCTCCCGCTGGGAGAGGGGTTGGGGTGAGGGTACGGGCGAAGCCACGCAGAGCCGAGCAAACAAAGCATCAAGCAGTGCACAACATTGAAAGCTGCGGCATCACAATCCATAGCACATGATCGGTATCGCCAAACGCAGCGTCAGCTTTGCCTAAGCACACCTACTGACCAACCGGGCCCCCAATCGCACTTCCCGCCGGAGGGGGACTAGTTGCGCTTCACGCTTCGTCTTCTGCTTACCAGTCGCGTTCTGACTACGCTCCTTTGCGCCGCCTCCATCTCTTCCCTCACGCAACTGCAGACGCTGTCGTTCATTCCGCAACACATGCCAATGCATCAATGCATCAATGCATCAACACGATCTCTTCCGACGACGTGGGATGGATCGCCACCGTCTCGTCGAAGTCGCGCTTGGTGGCGCCCATCTTCACTGCCACGGCAAAGCCCTGCAGCATTTCATCGGCGCTTTCGCCCAGCAGGTGCACGCCGACCACGCGTTCTTCGTCGCCCACGCAGACAAGCTTGAACAGACTGCGTTGTGGCGCGTCGGCCAGGGCATGCAGCATCGGGCGGAAGTTGCTGCGATACACGCGTACCGCGCCGTCGTAACGCTCACGCGCCTGTTCTTCGGTAAGTCCGACATGACCAAGCGGTGGATGCGAGAACACCACGCTCGGCACGCCTTCGTAGTCCATGCGCGCATCCGGTTGATTGCCGAACAGCCGGTCCATCAATTTACGTCCGGCTGCAATCGCCACCGGCGTCAGCCCGACCTTGCCGCCGACATCGCCGATCGCATGGATGTTGGGCACGGTGGTTGTCTGACCATCATCCACCACCACCTCGCCCTTCTCGCCCAACACCACACCCACGGCGTCCAGACCCAGACCTGCCGTGTTGGCGCGCCGGCCGACGGCGAAGAACACCTTGTCGAACACGTCGTTGCCCTGCTCGCGCGGGTGCGCCGGACGGCCAAGCACGCGCAGCCCGCCCTGCGCATCGCGTTCAAGGCCGGTGGTGGTGAAACCGAAGTGCAGGCGCACACCCAAATGGCGCAGGTTGTCGGCCAACTGTAGCGTCAGTTCTGCATCGAAGCGTTCCAGCAAGCGGTCGCCCTGGACATACAGATGCACGCGACTACCCAGCGCCTGCAGCAAACCGGCAATTTCCACCGCGATATAACCGCCGCCGATGATCGCCACGTGCGCAGGCGCATGACAGAGATTGAAGAAATCGTCGGAGACTTCACCGTGTTCGACGCCTTCCACGTTCGGGCGCAACGGGTGCGCACCGGTTGCGATCACGATGTGCTCGGCTGTTACCGCGATCCCATCGCCCCCCATGATCGTATGACGGTCCTGCAACACGCCGCGTTGTGGAATCAGCACCACGCCATCTTCATCGAGTCGACGCCGATAACTGGCGTGGATGTTGGCGATGTAGCCCTGCCGATGGGTGACCAATTCCTGCCATTCCAGGGTCGGCCGCCGCACATTGAAACCGAGCGCACTGGCGAGCTCGATCTTGCCGGCCAGATCGGCCGCCAACCACATCGCCTTTTTCGGCACGCAACCAAGATTGACGCAGGTACCGCCCAACGCATTGGGCTCCATGATCGCCACACGTGCGCCGTACTTTGCCGCGCGAAATCCGGCCGCCAGGCCGCCGGAACCGCCGCCCAGAATTACCACGTCGTAGTCGTAGCGCGCACTCATGCAAGACGCTCCGCGTAGCAAGGGTGCAGCTCGCGCACCGGCAGGCGGCGCGTCATCGGGTCAGTCATTGGTTGTTCGCTTTCAGTGCTTGTACATCGCCAGCTTACCTCGACGCAGCAGATCAGCCGGTGAATATGCTGGCGAACTCCTCTTCGATCTGGTCTGGATCGCCGCCAACCTTCCGGAATGGATCCTTGCTCCGGTAGGTGTTGACGACAGTGTTCTCGATGTTCGGGAAGTTTTTTTTAAGAAATTCGCACGGCAGATGCGTCACCCAGACATTCCGTAGTGTTTCGCTCCTGAGCCCGTCCCAACCTTCCAGCTTGTTTTTACCTTCAAAGCGAACCGAACGTAGCTTTGCCAGTTGTGAAAGTGACGAGACGTCGCCCGCAATACGACAGGAGACGAACTACAAGACTTCGAGTGATTTGCAACGCGCAAACTCATCGATATTCTTGATCGCTGACGAGATCAGGAACAGCGTTCGGATAGGCCGCTCATCGAACACGTCAAGCGAGCCACTAAATCCGTGGATGGAAAGACGCGGCAGCCTGGCCCAACTACCGTTGAGCGAGCAAAGCGTATTGCTGTTCCACACAAGGTTTTCCCATGCTCCCAGCTGAGGAAAGAGCGTTGGCAGGACAGGTCCAAACGACACTCGCTGTGTCGTCAGTGCATTGACATTCTTAAATGTTTTGAACACGTCATAATCAAAGTCGTCGGCAAATTTGCTTTCGCCCTGTATACCGATCTCGACAATCGCATCGCGTTTTTTCACCTTGCCAGAATCCAGGAAAAAATGCGCTTTCAGCTCGCCCTGCACGACGTCCTCAGGTGCGATTGTGAATCCGTCGCACGCATACGTATCGATAAGTTGGCTGTATTTTTCGAAGACACTCTTGTTGAACAACGCAATCATGCGCGACAGTCCATAGAACGCCCCGACACCGACCACCAGCACACCGACGCACGCCACCTTGCGCGCTATTGCGCCCGCGCGTGGCCGCGCCACATCGGCGGCACCCGCAGATAGGTCACGCTACGCCACAGCCATTCAATCGGCCCGAAGCGGAACCAGCGCAGCCAAAGCTGGCTCATCACCACTTGCAAGGCGAACAACCCTAGCGCGAACGGCAGCTGCCACACGCGCGGCAGCTGCTCGAAATATCCCAGCCCGTACCCATAGAAAATCCACGTACACAGCAACGATTGCAGCAGGTAGTTGCTCAATGCCATGTGCCCGGCCGGCGCAAGCCAGGCCAGGCGCGCAGCAAAGCGCACCACCCATGCGGCGTAGCCCAGGCTCATCAGCGGACCGGCCACCAACGCCAGCGCGAACGCGCCGGACAGGCGCATGCTCAACCGCGCCGGGTCCATCCATGGTTCCAGTGCGTAGCTCATCAACATCACGCCCAATCCAAGCGGCAAGGCGCCGTAGCGCAGCACCCGGAACAACCGCGGGAAACGTTCGGGCGCGGCAATCGCGCCACTGCGCACGAACCAGCCGCCCAGCAAGAACATGCCGAGCATGGCCGGGCCGTTGATGCTCAGCCCGCTCATCGCGTCGCGCAGATCGTGCCAGCGCTGCGCAGTGGCCTGCAGGTAAGTGCCGTGCCCAAGCGCAGCGCGCTGCGCCTGCACATTAGCCACAGCCTGCTGCGCAACATCGGCCATGGCCGTTTTCCATTCGCCCGCCGAAGCCGGGTCGGCCTGCATCAGCGCACCGGCAGCGCCGTAGAGCAGCACTAGGGCTGGCGCGCACAGGTACACCAGCGCGGCAAGCCACGGCAGCGTCACTGTCGGCGCGTTACGAGCGCCCAGCAGCAACACCGCGAGCAATGCATAAGTCACCAGAATGTCGCCCGACCACAGCAGCACCGCGTGCGCCAGACCGATGACCAGCAAGCCGGCCGTGCGCCGCACATACATGCCGAAAAACCCGCGCCCCGCGCGTTCGGCGCGCTGCGCCATCACCGCAAACCCCATGCCGAACAACATCGAAAACAGCGTGTAGAACTTGCCCTGCACAAAGATGTAGACCAACGCATCGGCAACGCGATCGGCGCCGTGCCAATGCGGCTCCACGCCGCTGAGCGCCAGATCCAGCGGGCCGACGAAGGCTTCGATGTTCATCAGCAAGATGCCGAGCAACGCAAAGCCGCGCAGGACGTCCAATAGGACGATGCGCTCGCTCGCGGCAATGGGGAACAGCAGATCGCGTTGGGTCATCGCAGCTCAGGCAACCGGATGCGGCGTGGCGCACCGCAAAAAGCAGACGGCCCGCCGAGGGGGCGGGCCGTCAGGAAGACAGCCATCACCGGCTGCGGCCAATACCACCTTGCGCGTCGTCACCAACCCGCTGTGGGTGGCATGCAGACGTCAGCATGCACGCGCGGTGTGCGCTGCCTGCCACGGCTGGGCGTACCCGGCCAGCCGCCGCGCAGCGGTGTTGACTGTCGCGCTTAGTGGTGATGACCGCCGTCGCCGTGCACGTGCCCGTGATCGCGCTCTTCCTGCGTGGCTTCGCGCACTTCGATGATTTCCACATCGAAATGCAGGTCCTTGCCGGCCATCGGGTGATTGAGGTCGACGTCGACCACGCTCATGCCGACCTTCTGCACGGTGACCGCGCGCGGGCCGAAGTTGGTCTGCAGCACCACCTGGGTGCCCGGAATCAGCTTGGTCGCGCCGAAGTGCTTCTTGGGCACGCGCTGACTCAGGCCTTCGCGGTATTCGCCGTAGGCCTCGGTGGCCTTGACGTCCACGCCGAAGCTCTCGCCGGCTTCCTTGTCCATCATGGCCGCTTCCAGGCCCGGAATGATGTTGCCGTGGCCGATCATGATCGCCAACGGGTCACGCTCCTTGGAGCTCTCGATCGGCTCCTGGCCAATCTCCGAAACGGTGTAGTGGAAGCGGACGACGCTGTCTTTTTCGATCTTCATGCCTGGCTCTGAATGGGCTGCCCGGTGGCAGACGGTGGAAGACGGCTTGTCGGCCGCCGGGTGCGCCGCCATCATGGCGACCTTTCGAACCGCCCATTATCCCGGCTCCATGCATATCACGCCAGTTTTCGCCGCCCACGCGCATCGCGCCGCGGCCTGTCTGTTGCTGGGCCTGCTCCTGCTGGGCGGTTGCGCGCAGGCCCCGGTCAAACGTCCGGCCGCCGCACCGCCACCGTCAGCACGGGTGTGGCCGCAGGTGCCGCCGGCTGATCCAGCCGCCGCCAACAACATCCTGATGCGCGCCCTTGGGCTGGTCGGCACACCGTACCGGTTCGGCGGCAATACGCCGGAGACCGGTTTCGACTGCAGCGGCCTGGTCACCTATGTCTACAAGGACGTGCTGGCGCTGTCGTTGCCGCGCACCTCGCGCGACCTGGCCGCGATCCAGGGCCCACGGATCCCGCCCGAGAAGCTGGCCACCGGGGATCTGGTGTTCTTCGGCTCCGGCGGAAGCGTGAGCCACGTCGGCATTTATGTCGGTGAAGGCCGCTTCGTGCATGCCCCGACCACCGGCGGTACGGTCCGCTTGGATTTCCTCGACGGAGCGTACTGGCGTGACCATTATTCAGGTTCAAAACGGGTTTTACACTGAAGTGTGACGTGCATCACAAGTAATAAAACGGAAAGTTAACTTTTTTTGAACGTAACGATTCGTTCACCAAGGCATCATCCCGCATCGACAGCAGAATTGTGATTCCCGCGTGACGAACGACGAACAGATCAAAACTGGCGCCGCACCGCTTCCGCTCCGGAAACCGCTCCGCCTGCTATGCGCTACCGCTCTCTGGATTGCCGCACTGCCCGCGCTGGCGCAGACCGCCAATACCCCCCCATCCGCTGCACAGACGACAACGCCAGACAGCGCCGTCGCCGCCGAGAAAGCCGCAACCCGCAGCCGCGCCGACGCCGCTGCCACCGCTACGCTGGCCGCTCTGCTTCCTCATCTGGCCGCCAATGACGCCATTCCGCTGATGGACCGCTCGGCGATGTTCGCCGGGGACCTCAGCCGCCTGCTCGCCAATTACGATGTCTCGCAGAGCGCGGCCAATGCTGCGCAGAACGCCGTTGCCGACAGCCGCGTGCAGGTGATCCTGCAGCGTGCCATGGCCCTGCTGGGCACCCCATACGTCTGGGGCGGCGAGTCCACCGAGGGCTTCGATTGCAGCGGCCTGGTCGGCTACGTGTTCAAGACCGCACTCGGCATCGACCTGCCGCGCGTCTCGCGCGACATCGCCCGCGACGAATCGGCCGAATTGATCAAGGACCCGAACGCACTGAAGGCAGGCGACCTGGTGTTCTTCGGCAAGCGCGGCCGCATCGATCATGTGGGCCTGGTGGTCGGCGACGGCAAGTTCCTGCACGCGCCCAGCCGCGGCAAGGACGTGCGCGTGGATTCGTTGGCCAGTGGCTACTGGAGCGAGAAGTTCATCCAGGCGCGCCGGGTGCTGTAAGCCTGAGTGCCGCAAACGATTAAAAGAAAGCCGCGGCGAACCCGCGGCTTTCTTTTTGTGTTTTTCTTGTGGACGTCGTCATCGAAACGGTCATGTGACGGCCCTGTGGCAGCCGCTACTTTCAACGTTCTCGCAGCTGGCCCAGGCGCCCACACCAGCGCACTACGTCACGGCATCATAGGGTCAGGACGGCGCTGCAACGCTTACAGCAGCCTGCAAACGACTGTGCAGAGCCGCCAGGACAGCGCTGCCGGTACCCGTTGGGCATCTGCCACGCGTCCCCTCCGCTCCTGAGCGCGCCGCCCACATCACTGACGACGGCTCGCTACATTTTGTTAGCCGCGCTCAGCCGGACGTATCGGCCCGGTAGTGCGCCATGGTGTCCTCGATGCCCTTGCTCAGCTCCATCACCTTGAGTGCGTACTCGGCCAGGCGCTGATCTTCGGGCGTGTCCGGCCGCCAGGAGGGGACTTCCACCGGCGTGACGCCGTCCGGATCCATCGCCACGAACACGATGATGCAATGGGTGCATAAGCGCGAATCGCCGCCCATCGGGCTGCGCGCACGCACATCGATGGCGAAATGCATGCTGCTGCGCCCGGTGTAGACCAGCTTGGCCGACACCGCGACCAGATCGCCGATCCGTACCGGCGCCACAAAGCGGATGCCGCCTACCGCCACCGTCACGCAGTAATGCCCGCTCCAGCCACTGGCCGCAGCAAAACCGACCTGGTCGATCCACTTCATCACCACGCCGCCATGCACCTTGCCGCCGAAGTTGACGTCGCTGGGCTCGGCCAGAAAACGAAATGTCAGGTCACGTTGTTGGCCAATCACTGCACACTCTCACCAGGGGATGGGCTGAAAGTGTGCCATGCGCGCGCGTTGAAGGGATTCGCCCCGCGCACGCAGATGCGCTGCAGGAAAGCGCGGCCCTGCGCCTGCCTTGCAGGTCTCTCACACCCGCCGCACGTGATGACGAGACTCACACACCGTAGGCGCGTCCCCCAGGACTTGGCGCGTGCTCGCTTGCGCGCTCCGGACCAGCCAGATCCTCATCGACCACCGGTCCCTGGACAAATCGCACAGCTACAGCAAAGCGCGTGCAAGCCTGATCGAAAGTCACTTACTCTCCGCATTCGGGCAAGGCTGCCCGCAGCAGGAGGCAGCGCGTCATGTCGGACCGAAGACGATTCACCATCGAGCATGCAAGGCAGCATCTGGAACGCGACGGTTGGCCGCGCTTGCAGATGAGCGCCATTGTGTTGACCACGGCAACAGGCGGGCTGCTGGCCTCGTTCCTGCTGCGCAATGCCGGCGTCGATGCGATGGTGGTGCGCTACCCGATGGCGACGCTGGTCGCCTATGGCCTGTTTCTGCTGCTGATGTGGGTATGGTTACGCTGGCGCAACGACCTAGACGATGAACTGGCGGGCGACTGCGTCGACCTCGCCAGCAGCCAGACGCAGGACGCCTCGGGATGGGCCGGCCACGGCGGCAACTCCAGCGGCGCGGGTAGGTCCGGCACATGGAGCGCGCCATCCGGATCCAGCTCGAATGTTTCGGGGGACGGAGCACTGCCGGACTTCGTCGATGGCGACGCCGGACTGCCGATCTTGGCGATAGTGGCAGTGCTGGCCGCCGCCGCAGTCGCAATCGTTGCTGCCGCTTGGGTGGTGTGGTCGGCGCCGGTGTTGATGGCCGAGCTTCTGGTGGACGCGGCGCTGGCAGGCGGGCTGTATCGACGCATGCGCGGCGTGCAGGCGCAAGGCTGGTGGTGGTTATGCGTTCGCCACACGTTGTGGCCGCTGATCGGCGTGCTGACGTTTTTTATCGTGGTCGGCGCGGTCGCGCAGCACAAGGCGCCGCAAGCGACGACGTTGATGGAGGCCCTACAAGGGCGATGACGCCACCAAGCTACCGCCCCTGGTTGTCCTGCTTGCGAAGACACAACCACGGAAAATGCGGTTGCCGCAGTTTGAGCAGACGGCGCATACGCGCACGCAGATGGCGTGGATCGAACAGCCATTGCACTGCAAACGCGTCGAAGGCGGCATAGGTGTGCTGGTGGTATTGCTCGGCCAATGCAGGAACGCCAAGGCCGGTGAAATAACGCAGGCTGCGTGCAGCGCTTTGGTCGGCACGCTGCCGATCTGGATACAGGGGGCTGTCGAGGATGTGCAACTCGCCGTCGTCGCGCAGTTGCGCAAGCAGGTGACGCACCAAGGCCGCAGGATCGGCAAAATACTGGATGCATGCCGGCACCACGATGACATCGAAGACATCGTGTGGCAGCGCCAGGGTCTGGATATCGGCAGCGACAAAACTCAGCCGTTGGTCGTGGCCGAACACGCGCGCGGCCTGCGTGAGCTCCGTGCGATTGACGTCGATACCGCACACGTCACGCTGTAGGGACTGCGCCAGTAGCTGAGATAGCCAGCCGTTGCCGCAACCCAGTTCGAGAATGGCGCCCTCGCCTGCACCCTCGCTTGCGCGTGCTTGCAGATGCTGCACGAGCAAACTGCTGGACAGGGCGCGCACGCGCCATTCCAACGTTGTCCCCAGCTTGCCGCTGGGGCGCGGCAGGCTACGCACCTGCGCATCGGTATATAGCCGGCCTTCCTTGCGCCGCACCTCCAGATAGCGATCCTCGAACGGATCGTCGGCAAGCGTGCGTTGAACGAACACGCCATCCACGCTGTCCAGCGCGGGCAGCTGCGCCAGGCGCTCACGCAACACGGGAAATGCAACCGTCATGCGTGCCGCTCAGCGCAGCGGCTTGGCGCTGTCGGCGGGCGGATCTTCCAGCCCCACGTTGGTGGATGCCGACTCATAGACCGTCTTGTCCAGCAAACCGGTTTCCTTGGCCACCAGCACCGGCACCAACATCTGTCCGGTAACGTTGGTCATCGTGCGCATCATGTCGAGGATGCGGTCGATGGCATACAGATACCCGATCACTTCCAGCGGCAGGTTGGCCGCGCTGAGCACCACGGTGGCCATGATGACTGCGGTGCCCGGCACACCGGCGGTGCCGAAGCTGCCCAGCACCGAGGCGATCAGCACCACGAAGTATTGATTGGCAGTCAACGGCACGCCGGTGTATTGGGCGATAAACACCGCACACAGCGCCGGATAGATCGCGCCGCAGCCGTCCATCTTGATGCTGGCGCCCAGCGGCACCGCAAATGCGGCGTAGTCCTTGCTGACGCCCAGATTGTGGGTGATCGAACGCATCGCCACCGGCATCGCGGCAAAGCTCGACGAACTGACGAAGGCCACCTGCATGCCAGGCGCCGCGCCACGGAAGAACTTCCACGGGTTGAGCCCGTGCGCCAGCAACAGGCTGCTGTAGACCACCAGGATATGGATGGCGCAGGCCACATACAGCGCGAGCACGAAACTGCCGAACGGCAGCAGCTTTTTGAAGCCGTAGGTGCCGACCAGCCCGGCAATCAGGCCGAAGGTGCCGAGCGGAGTCATCTCCAGCACGAAGCGCGTCACCTGGATCATGATGTCGCTCAGTTGCCCGGTGAGCTTGCGCGCCTCGGCCACCCGTTCGCCAAGCTTGACCATCGCAAAGCCGAGCAATGCGGCAAAGAAGATCACCGGCAGGATCGACCCACGCCCGGCCACTAGCACGGTTTCGCCGGCCGCGTTGATCTTGCTGCCGATGCCGGTCAGTGCGTAGAACGGGTTGGACGGCACCACGTCCAGCAACACCTGGATCGGGCTGGGCACATCGCGCGGCTTCCACGCCGAGTCCACACTCAGGCTGAAATGCCCGGCGCCCGGCTGCATGAGCGTGCCCACCGCAAGGCCGACGCCGACCGCCAGCGCAGCGGTGATCACGAACCACAGGAAGGTGCGCCCGCCGAGCGCAGCGACCGACTTTTGCCCGTGCAACGACGAAATCGCATTGATCACCGCGAAGAACACCAGCGGGATCGCAATCATCTTGATCAGGGTGACGTACAGATCGCCGAGCGGGCCAAACCACACCTCGGCCGCCGGGCCCATCGCCGCACCGGCAATCGCGCCGAGAACGAAGCCGGCCACCACGCGCTGCCAGAACGGAATGCGCAACCAGGCCGCAACCAGTCTCATGTCGTCGAATCATCCGGGGGGAGAGTGCATGCACCTTAGCGCAGGCCTGGCTTGCCCGCGAGGCCACGACTGGAACAGCAGCGTGTCATCTGTGCGACGGACACAGGCCGGCATAATGGGCGCTGATTCAGCCACGAGTTCGAACCCGATGCGTTACCGCCTGCCTGCCCTCGCCGCCCTGACCACCCTGTGCGTGGCCGCCTGCGCCTCCACTGCCGGAACCACCGCATCCGCACCCGCCGCCATCCGCGTGGACGTGCCGCCGGTGACGCACCCGGCCGGCGAGACTCCGCAGTGGTGGTACCGCTCCGGCGCCGCGCGTGCGGCCGGCAACGGCGCCATGGCCGGCAAGGCACGCAACGTGATCCTGTTCCTGGGCGACGGCATGAGCCTGACCACGGTGGCAGCCGCGCGCATCCTGGACGGGCAGCGCAAGGGCGGGCCGGGCGAAGAGAACCTGCTGTCGTGGGAGCAGTTCCCGGCCACCGCCTTCAGCAAGACCTACAACACCGATTCGCAGACGCCGGATTCGGCCGGCACCATGACCGCGATCACCACCGGCGTGAAGTCGCACATGGGCGCGATCGGCGTCAGCAGCGGTAACCGCAGCGACTGCGCCGACAGTTTGAACAAGGGGCTGTTGAGCTGGTTGCAGTTGGCCGACAGCGCCGGCATGGCTACCGGTGTGGTCACCACCACCCGTCTCACCCATGCCACCCCGGCAGCGACCTACGCGCATTCGCCGGACCGCAACTGGGAAAACGATACCGACCTGCCCGAGGCGGCGCGCGCGGCCGGCTGCCAGGACATCGCCCAGCAGCTGTTGTCCACCGCCCGTTACGGGCGCGGCCCGCAAGTGGTGCTCGGCGGCGGCCGCAGCCAGTTCCAGACCGTGCAGGAGCGCGACCCGGAGTACGACGACAAGGTCGGCCTGCGCCTGGACGGCCGCGACCTGGTCGCCGAATGGAAGCAGGCGCATCCGCAAGGTGCGTACGTCTGGAACGAGCAGCAGCTGCAGGCCGCTGCCGGCGCACCCGCGCTGCTGGGCCTGTTCGAGCCGGACCATATGCAGTTCGACCACGACCGCAACCGCGGCCCGCAGGGCGAGCCCAGCCTGACCGAGATGACCCGCACCGCGATCCAGTCGCTGTCGCGCGACCCGAATGGTTTCGTGCTGATGGTCGAAGGCGGCCGCATCGATCACGCCAACCACGCCGGCAACGCCTACCGCGCGCTCGACGAGACGGTGTCGCTGTCCGATGCGGTACGCGCCGCAGTGGAAACTGCACCGGCCGACACCCTGATCATCGTCACCGCCGACCACTCGCACACGCTCAACTTCGTCGGCTACCCGGTGCGCGGCAACCCGATCCTGGGCAAGGTCCGCGGCACCGGCGGCGAAGAAGGCGACCGCAGCCAGCTGGCCACCGACCTGGCCGGCCAGCCCTACACCACCCTCAGCTACGCCAACGGCCCCGGCCACACCGGCGCGACCAACGCACAGCCTGCCGGCCCGAAGAAGTACCCGCACGAGCCCAGCAGCAGCGAGCCGGCCCAAGGCCGCCCCGACCTCACTCATGTCGATACCGAAGCGCCCAGCTACATGCAGGAGTCGCTGGTACCGACCAAGTCCGAAAGCCATGGCGGCGAAGACGTCGGCATCTGGGCCACCGGCCCGGGCAGCGCGGCATTCCGCGGCACGCTGGAAGAGAACGTGATCTACCACGTCATCGTCCAGGCGACCCCGCGTCTGCGCGAGCGCCTGTGCAAGGCCGGCACCTGCGACAGCGCCGGCGTGCCGGTGCAGTTGCCCACGCCGACCACGTTCGAGGCGGCGGCGAAGCGTTGATGTGCAGATGGCTGCGCAGCGGCGGCTGGTGGGTAGGCGATCAGCGCCACCGTGCCGGACACGTCTGCCGCATGGGCGGACCGCGTCTCGCATGATGCGCGGCGATGCGATGGTTCCGCTTCATCGGCGCGTGGTGCCCGGTACGCCACGCGCTGCGATGACGAGGAAGAGGAAGAGGACGACGATGGATGGTCGATGTTCCCAAGCCGCGCGATGCGATGCACGGATCGCTGACGTTCGCGCACATCGTTGGTTTGCCCATCCAGCAACGACCCGCATCGATTGAGCACCCGGTGACCGACACACCACCCCTGCTGCCCGCCACCCCGCCCGGCCCGGTGCTGATCGCCTACAGCGGCGGCATGGATTCGGGGGTGTTGCTGCACGCGCTGGCTGCCACGCCGGCGTACCGCGATCGCGGTCTGCGTGCGCTGCACGTACATCACGGCCTGCATGCCGACGCCGACGCCTGGGCCGCGCATTGCCAGCGCACCTGCGCAGCACTGCAGGTGCCGTTGCACATCGCGCAGGTGCAGGTCGCGCGCGATAGCGGCCTGGGGCTGGAGGCAGCCGCGCGTCAAGCGCGCCACGCCGCGTTTGCCGACAGGCTGGCGCCTGGCGAATGGCTGGCGCTGGCCCACCATCGCGACGATCAGGCCGAAACGTTTCTGCTGCGCGCACTGCGTGCATCGGGCCCGGACGGCTTGGCGGCAATGCGTGCGCAGCGCCCGTTTGCCGCCGGCACGTTATGGCGCCCATTGCTGACCCATGCACGCGCCGACCTGCACGCCTATGCACGCCTGCACGGCTTGCACTGGATCGACGATCCCAGCAACGCCGATGCCCGCTACGACCGCAACTTCTTGCGCACGCAGGTGCTGCCGTTGCTGCAGCAACGCTGGCCGCAAGCCACTGATGCCTTGGCACGCAGCGCGCAGCTGAGCGCCGACGCCAGCGATCTGCTGCTGCACGACGATGTGGCCGTGCTTCCGGGCCTGGTCACCGACAGTGGCGCACTGGATCTGCATCTATTACGCGCACAGCCCGCCGCACGCCGGCCGCGGTTGCTGCGTGTGTGGGTTACCGCAACCGGTGCACCGCCGCTGCCTGCGCAGGGCGTGGTTGCGTTGGAACGGGAAATCGACATCCACGCGCCGGATCGCCACGCCTGCTTTGCCTGGCAGCAGGTCGAAGTGCGGCGCTGGCGGCATTGCCTGTACCTGCTTCGTCCAACACCGGCATGGCCGGCGCAGTGGTCCGCGCGGTGGGATGGCGCGCAGCCACTGCAGTTGCCCGATGGCGCGCAACTGCAACTGCACGGACCCGCGGGGCTGCGCTTCGCGCACCCGCTGCTGGTACGTGCCCGACACGGTGGGGAGCGCATCGCGCTGCCGCGGCGCACGCACTCGCATCGGCTCAAGCATGTGCTGCAAACGGTGGATCTGCCGCCATGGCACCGCGATCGCCTGCCGATTCTGTGGGCCGACGATCAGGTGCTCGCTGCCGGCGATCGCATCGTCTCCGCTGCATTGACGGACTGGCTGCAGGCCAATGGCGCACGTCTGCAGTGGCGCATGCATGCCGACGCGAATTGACCCGCCTGCGCGCGCGCCGCACACTTTCGCAATGGCCAAGAAGTCCTTGAACGAAACATCCCCGGTTGCCCGCTTCGAACAGTCGTTGGAAGAACTCGAGCAACTGGTGCAGAAAATGGAAGTCGGCGACCTGAGCCTGGAGCAATCGCTCAGCGCTTACGAACGCGGCATCGGCCTGTACCGCGATTGCCAACAGGCGCTGGAACAGGCCGAACTGCGCGTCCGTCTGCTGACCGACCCGGCCCGCCCCGAGCTTGCCGAAGCCTTCGAGCCGCCGTCGCTGGACGGCGGCTGAGGTGAGTCCCGCGCTGTTCGAACACTGGATCGCTCGCACTGAACGCAGCCTCGACGCAGGCTTGCCAAGCGCCACGCTGGCACCGCTGCGTCTGCACGCGGCGATGCGGCACGCGGTGCTGGGCGGCGGCAAACGCATGCGGCCGCTGCTGGTGTATGCCACCGGTGCGCTGTTTGGCGCCGATGAAGACACGCTGGACACCCCCGCCGTGGCGGTCGAGCTGATCCATGCCTATTCGCTGGTGCACGACGACCTGCCGGCGATGGACGACGACGCGCTGCGTCGCGGCCAGCCCACCGTGCACATCGCCTTCGACGAGGCCACCGCCATCCTGGCCGGCGATGCACTGCAGACACGCGCCTTCGAACTGCTGGCCACCGCGCCCGTCAGCGCCGAGCTGCGCGTGGGCTGGTTGCAGAGCCTGGCCACTGCGGCCGGTGCAGCGGGCATGTGCGGCGGCCAGGCGCTGGATATCGATGCCACCGGTCAGTTGCAATCGCTGCACGCGCTGCAGCGCATGCACGCGCTCAAGACCGGTGCGCTGATTCGCGCCGCAGTGCGCATGGGCGCGTTGACCGGCAGCGCCGCGCCGGCCGACCAACAGGGGGTGGACGACTTTGCCGATGCGCTGGGCCTGGCCTTCCAGGTGCGCGACGACATCCTGGATGTGGAATCGAGCTCGGCGCAGCTGGGCAAGACCGCCGGCAAGGACGCTGCGCAATCCAAATCCACCTACCCCGCCTTGCTCGGCATGGACGGCGCCAAAGCCAAGCTGGCCGAGCTGGCAACCCGCATGCACGATGTGCTGCAGCCCTATGGTCCGCCCGGCGAGACCCTGGCGACCCTGGGCCGGTTTGCGGTGGACCGCGCGCACTAGGCGCGGCTAACCAAGCGTCGCGAGCCGCTGCCAGGCGCGTGTAAGCGACGCGCGGGCAGCGGAGTGCATCAGCCGCACATGCCGATTTCGAGCAACGGCTACGCCAGACCGCTGTCGCTTGGTCGCGCAGACGCTTTGGTAGTCGCTCCATGCGCGACGGACGAAGGGACGGCAGGTCTCGCCATGCGGGCATATCCGTTGCCTGGATCCAGCGCCTTCCATTCGCAGATCACGCTTCCCGGCAATCTCGCACCCACCGACAGCCCTCCCCACATTTACCTAACGCCCGGGGATGTCTGACATCGCCTGCAGACAGGCTTGGAGCGACGATTGCCGCTGCATCGACGGCGGAATGAGTGGTTACGAGCGCGATTGGGTGTGCCGAGAGTCCGACGCCGAAGTAGTCGCCCAGCACGTGACACCTCGTAACCGAGAGCCTATCGGTGTCGCGGTCGCCGGTACTCAGTGCCACTGGGCGACATCCAACGCATAGCTCCGTGACGCATCACGAGACTGCCCGCAGCCAAGGCATCCACAGCGGGTGGCGCACGCACTCATTCGCTTTGCGCGACATGTTTGCGCATTCCGTGCGCCACCGCACGGTCGCTTGCATGGGTCCATCCAGGCAACAGGCGAGCCTGGTCACAAAACGACACATTGCTCGCCAGATTTTGTGTCAGCCAGCGACACAGAACTGACAAATTTTCATGACGGCTTGCACGCTTTATTGATGAATTATCTACACCGGTGATACATCAGGACGCATGACCAATGCACGACATACAGAAATATCGCTAATTGAACGACTTGTCGCGCCCGGTCGCTCTGCCTAGGTTTGGGTTGCCCGCGCTTGCGGGCATCCCCCGACCAAGGAGAGTCACTGGTGAAGAATGTTTTTCTCGCATCGTTTGCAGCAGGCACGCTGGCCGTCGTCGGCGTGCTCGGTTCAGCGCAGGCGCAGTCTGTGCGCGGCCCGGTTCCGTTGACCATCGAACTGGCGCCAGTGGCCGACCAGGCCGGGCGACATCAAGGCAAGATCGCGGTAACCGTCACCAACAACGGCAGCCAGGTTGCCCGCGTTCCGACCTACCAGCTGCCGCTCAAGTCGCTGGACAACGGCATCCTGGAGGTGAGCCGCGATGGCAAGCCGGTGGATTACACCGGGCGTCTGGTCAAGCGCGGCCTGCCCAAGGCAGCCGACTTCACCATTCTGCAGCCGGGCCAGAGCGTCCAGGGCGAGGTGGATCTGGCCGGTGCCTATGACCTGTCCACCAGCGGCAACTACACCATCCAGGTGCGCTCCTCGCTGCAATACGCCTCGCTGTCCGATGGCAGCCTGATGAAGGCCGCCAACGGCCTGCCGGCCGTGGCCACCAGCACCCCGCTCACCGTCTGGCTGGACGGCGTCAACCGCGGCGTGCAGCGCCAGCTGGCCGTCGGCCCCACCGCCGTGGTCAATGGCATCAACTACCTCAACTGCAGCACCACCCGCACCAGCCAGATCGCCTCGGCGGTGGATGCGGCGCGTACCTACTCGCAGAACGCGCGCACCTATCTCAACGGCGGCAGCACCGGCGCGCGTTACACCACCTGGTTCGGTGCCTACAACGCGTCCCGCTACAGCCGGGTCAGCTCCAACTTCGTCAACATCGACAACGCGCTGGACCAGAACAACGGCCAGATCACCGTCAACTGCAATTGCACCGACAGCTCCTACGCCTATGTGTATGCGAATGCGCCGTATGAAATCTACGTCTGCAACGCGTTCTGGAGCGCACCGGTGCGCGGCACCGACTCCAAGGCCGGCACGCTGGTGCACGAGATGAGCCATTTCAGCGTAGTGGCCGGCACCCAGGACCGCGTCTACGGCCAGGCCGGCGCACGCAGCCTGGCCCAAAGCAATCCGGCGCAGGCCATCACCAACGCCGACAGCCACGAGTACTTTGCCGAGAACACTCCGGCGCAGAACTGATCGCATCATTGTCTGAAACGACAAAGGCACGGCAGCGATGCCGGGCCTTTGTGTTACGCGTGCCGGATTACTTGATCAGGCGCAGCGTGAACGGGTAGCGGTAATGCTCGCCGTTGTTGGCCTTGACCGCGGCCAGGATGCAGAACACCAGGCTACCGATCCATACCAGGGTCGGAAGGAAGAACAGGATGCCGAACGACACCATGGCCAGGATCACCGCCACGATCATGGCCAGGGTCACCGTGATCTGGAAGTTCAACGCCTCCTTGGCCTGGTCGGTGGCAAACGGCTTGGACGGGTTGGCGTCCTTGCTGATCAGCCAGATCACCAGCGCGCCGACGAAGTAGGTCACGATGCCCAGCAGGTGTGCGGCCAGCGCGAGGGTGCGCTCTTCCGACGGCGTGCTGCTGCCGACCGGCGGCGGTGGCGGCGCGGCGTGTGTCTCGAATTCGCTCATAGATCTCCCCGAACATGATTGTGGTGCGGCGGACTATAACAACGATTCATCTAGCCACCAGTGCGGGAAGACATGGTCTGGTTTTAGTCACCCACCCGGGGCGACAGCTCGCGCCCTCCGTTTGGGCGATGACGCGAGCGAGAGCGCTGCGGCATGGCGCAGCGGCGTTGGGTTCGCCCCGTTGTTCCTGCGTACTGGAGAGGCCCACACCGTGCACATCTGGCGGGGAGCCCGGACAGCACGCGCGCATGGCCAGCCGGGGGCCCAACGCGGCATGGTCGGCGGGACCAGTCCGCCGACCATGCCCGTTAGGCATGCCCAAACCTCAGCCCGGGCGACGGCTCAGCTATCGCCCGCCACGGTCATGCGGTTGACCAGCACCGAGCCGATCTTGACGTGCGAGCGCGGGTCGACGTCGCTGCCCACCGCTTCGATGCCGGCGAACATCTCGCGCAGATTGCCGGCAATGGTCAGACCGTCCACCGGATAGGCGATGGCGCCGTTCTCGATCCAGAAGCCACCGGCACCGCGCGAGTAATCGCCGGTCACCGGGTTGACGCCGTTGCCCATCAGTTCGGTGACCAGCAGGCCGCGCGACATGCCGCCGATCATCGCGGCCAGGTTGCCGGCGTTGGCGCTGACCTGCAGGTTGTGCACGCCACCGGCATTGGCGGTGGTCTGCAGGCCCAGCTTGCGTGCCGAGTAGCTGCCCAGCACGTAGCGCTGCAGCACGCCGTCGGTGATCAGTGCCGACTGTCGGGTGGCGACGCCTTCGCCATCGAAGGCGGCCGAGCGCAGCCCGCGGCGCAGATGCGGCAGTTCTTCGATGTTGAACCAGTCCGGGAACAGCTTGGTGCCAACGCTGTCGAGCAGGAAGCTGGCGCGGCGATACAACGCGCCACCGGAGACCGCACCCAGCAGATGGCCGACCAGCGAGCGCGCCACTTCCGGCGCAAACAGCACCGGCAGCGAGCCGGTCGGCAGCGAACGCGGCGCCAGGCGCGCCAGGGTGCGTTCGGCGGCATGCCGCCCAATGGCATCCGGCGCTTCCAGGTCTTCGCGGGCCAGGGCGCTGCTGTACCAGCCATCGCGCTGCATGCCGTCGCCCTGCCCGGCGATCAGCGCGCAGCTGATCGAATGGTGGGTGCCGCGCTCGCGTCCGATGAACCCGTGCGAATTGGCGTACACCGACAGGCTGAGCCCGGTGCTGGCCGAGGCGCCATCGGAATTGCTGATGCGTGCGTCCGCATCGCGACCGGCGGCCTCGCAGGCCAGCGCCAGATCCACTGCGGTGTCGGCGTCCAGCGCCCACGGGTGCCAGCTATCCAGGTCGGGGAAGTCGTGCGCCATCAGCGCCGGGTCGGCCAGGCCGGACGCCGGGTCGTCTTCGGTGTAACGCGCAATCGCGCAGGCCTGGGCCACGGTGGATTCCAGGCTGGCGTCCTGCAGGTCGGCGGTGCTGGCACTGCCCTTGCGCTTGCCGAAGTAGACCGTCACCGCAATGCCGCGGTCGCGGGTGGATTCGACCGTTTCCACATCGCCCAGGCGCACGTTGACGTCCAGGCCGCGCTCTTCGCTGCAGCTCACTTCGGCCTGGGTGGCGCCGGCCGCACGGGCGCGCTCGAGCAGGCGTTGCGAGATATCGGTCAGTGCGTCCAGACGCTGCAGGCTGTCGTCGGCGACACGGGTTTCGGAGGAGAGTGCGTTCAATGCTTTATCCTTTGGATGCGGATCCGTCCGCGAAAACCCGGCCATCATGGCCGGACTGTCTGAATGTGGATGCGGATCCGTCCGCAGAAAGCTCGGCTATCCATGGCCGCAGTGTCTGAATGTAGGGCGGAGTCTTCCGCCGGAGTCCGGCCGTTCGTGGCCGGAAATTTAACTAACCAAGTTTCGGGATGTAGTGGCAATGCGCGGACGCGATGAAGATACCGGTGAATTTCGTGGCACCAGCCGCAGCCAGCAACGGCGCGAGGCGCTGGAAATTTTCGACCTGGGCGAAAAGCTGGTGGCGCTCACCCCGGCGCAGCTGGCCAAGTTGCCGGTGCCCGAGTCGCTGATCCCGCATATCGAAGAGAGCAAGCGCATCACCTCGCATATCGCGCACAAGCGGCAGCTGGCGTTTCTGGCCAAGCACATGCGCCGCGAGGACGACGAGACGCTGGCCGCCATCCGCGATGCGCTGGATGCCAACAGCGACACCGCGCGCCGTGAAGTGGCGGCGATCCATCGCGTCGAGCGCTGGCGCGAGCGCCTGCTGGCCGAGAACGACGTGGCGCTGGCCGAGCTGCTGGAAGCCTACCCGGCGGCCGATCGCCAGCAACTGCGCCAACTGGTGCGCAACGCGATCCACGAACGCGCCAAGAACAAGCCGCCGCGCGCCTACCGCGAACTGTTCCAGGTGCTGCGCGAGTTGTCCGGCCGGACCGGCGAAGACGCTGCTGCCGAGACCGACGACGCTGACGATGCCGATATCGATAGCGACGACATCGACAATGCGGGACCGGGGACCCGGGACCGGGGACCCGGGTAACTGCAAAAGCGACAACGCCTTATTTTTTTCGATCCCGAGTAACCGTCCGGGCAACAGCTCTCGCTCTTCCCGGGTCCCCGGTCCCCGGTCCCCGGTCCCTACGGAGATCACGCCTGGGTCCCACCCACCGTAATGCCGTCGATCAACAGCGATGGCTGGCCGACGCCGACCGGCACGCTCTGCCCGTCCTTGCCGCACACGCCCACACCTTCGTCCAGGGCCAGATCGTTGCCGATCATGCGCACCTTCTGCATGGTTTCCGGGCCGTTGCCGATCAAGGTGGCGCCCTTCACCGGCGCGGTGACCTTGCCGTCTTCGATCAGGTAGGCCTCGGTGGCGGAGAACACGTACTTGCCGCTGGTGATGTCGACCTGGCCGCCGCCGAAGTTCACCGCGTAAATGCCCTTCTTGACCGAGCGGATCATTTCTTCCGGGTCGTGCTGGCCGGCGCGCATGTAGGTGTTGGTCATGCGCGGCATGGTCAGGTGCGCGAACGATTCGCGGCGGCCGTTGCCGGTGGGCGCCACGCCCATCAGGCGCGCGTTGTGGGTGTCCTGCATGTAGCCCACCAGCACGCCGTCTTCGATCAGCGTGGTGCACTGCGTCTGCGTGCCCTCGTCGTCGATATTGAGCGAGCCGCGGCGGCCGTCCAGGGTGCCGTCATCGACGATGGTCACGCCCGGTGAGGCGACGCGCTCACCCATGCGCCCGGCGTAGACGCTGGTGCCCTTGCGATTGAAATCGCCTTCCAGCCCATGCCCCACCGCTTCGTGCAGTAGTACGCCGGGCCAGCCGGGGCCGAGCACCACCGGCATCACGCCGGCCGGTGCGGGGATGGCATCCAGATTGACCAGCGCCTGGCGCAGCGCTTCGCGCGCAAAGCCTTCCGGGCGGCCATCGGCAAACAGTTCGGCGTAGCCATAACGACCGCCGCCGCCGGAATAGCCGGACTCGCGACGCCCGCCGTGTTCGACAATCACCTGCACGTTCAACCGCACCAACGGGCGCACGTCGGCCGCCAGCACGCCATCGCTGCGGGCGATCAGCACCGTGTCCACGCCGCCGGACAGGCTCACCATCACCTGTTTGACGCGCGGGTCGGCGGCGCGCACGTATTGGTCGATGCGGCGCAGCAGGTCCACCTTGGTGGCGCTGTCCATGTCGTCGATCGGGTCGGTGGCCGGATACAACGCGCGGCCATTGCCGCGCACCAGTGCGCGGGTGGATTGCGCGCCGCCGTCGCGCGAGATCGCACGTGCCGACTGCGCCGCTTCCAGCAAGGTCTCGCGCTGGATGTCGTCGGAATACGCAAAACCGGTTTTTTCGCCGGCAATGGCGCGCACGCCCACGCCTTGTTCGATGGAATGCGCACCGTCCTTGACGATGCCGTCTTCCACGCTCCAGCTCTCGCGTCGCGAATGCTGGAAATACAGATCGCCGAAGTCGATGCCCGGGCCCAGCAGGGCGCCGAAGGTGCGGTCCAGATGGCCGGCATCCAGGCCGGAGGGAAGCAGCAGCCGGGTTTCGGCCAGAGTGAGAGCGTTATCGGTCATGCGGTCAGGATGGGGCCCGCGCGCCGGGGAGACAAGTCGTCCGGCTGAACATGTGGCGCGGCTATCATCGCCGGCTCGTTCTTCGATCACTGCCAGCGCATGAAGCTCATCGCCCACGTTCTGGATGGTCACACGCTGGACATCCGCCCTGCCCCGCATGCGCGCGACTGGATGGACGCCACCGATCAACGCTATGCGTACCGCTGCCTGCCGCTGGCGATTGCGAACGCGCATGGCTGGGAGCTGCTGTGCCAATCCGGTTTTCAGGCCAGTTGGGATGGCCGCGACGGGCTGGACGCGCTACGGATCGTGACCGATGCCGGCAGCGCAGCGCCGGCGGTCAGCCACTTCGGCTACGGCGTGCTGACCTTCCATGTCCCCTGTCTGTTTCGCACCGACGAGGGCGTCGACCTGTTCGTCACCGGCCCGTTGAACCGGCCCAAGGACGGCATTGGCGCGTTGAGCGGCCTGGTGGAAACCGACTGGAGCCCGTACACCTTCACCATGAACTGGCGCTTCACCCGGCCCGGCCAGGTGCGCTTCGACGCAGGCGAGCCGTTCTGCCATCTGTTCCCGCTGCAGCGGCAGGTGATCGAACAGGTGCAGCCGCAGTGGATGCCGCTCTCCGAGGCACCGGAACTGGCGCAGCAACACGCCGACTGGACCCACAGCCGCACGCGCTTTCTCGATGAACTGCCCGATACGCAATCGGCCGCGGCGCGCGAGAAATGGCAGCGCGGGTATTTCCGAGGCGTTGCGGGGCCGGAGCAGCCGGTGGTGCCGGGCCACCGCGCGCGACTGCGCCTGCCGATGTTCAAGCGTGCCGGCAGCGACGATGATGCTGCCGCCGACTGAGTGCGTCAGCGCGGCGGCGCGGCGGGTTTGCCGGCGGGCGCAGGTTTGCTCGGTGCACGCTCGCGCGTTTCGCGCTCGACCACGTCAACCTGCGGGTCTTTCCAAGGCCCGGTGACGTGGTAGGTCTTGGCGCCGATCGCGCCCAGCGGTTTGCCGAGCACCGCGTTGGCGGCCGCGCCCACTGCCGCGCCCACCGGCCCGCCGGCCACCGCGCCGACCACGGTCAGCAGGTTGCCGGCCTTGGGGTTCACATCCACGGTCTGGTCGAAGGTCTGCGCCCGCAGATCGGTCTGACCGCGGATGGCGATCTCGGCTGCGGGGCCTGCGATGCGGATGGCGTCGGTGCGCGCGAAACCGTCGCCGAAGCGCACCTCGCCATCCAGGGTGTTGAAGGCCAGGCCCTTGGAGAAGAAATCGCGGAAGTCGAACATCAGCCGGCGCGGCAACTGCGCCACGCTGAGCAAGCCCAGCACGCGGCCGGCGCCTGGATCCACTTCCAACAGCTGGCCGTTGCGGACATCCACCTTCAGGTTGCCGTCCAGCGAGCCGAGCGCAAAGCCGGTCGGCGAGCCCTGCCAGCCGGCGTTGAGTTCCAGTTGGCCTTCGCCGCCGCGCAGCTGGCCGCCCAGGGTGAGGTTCTGCAACAGGTTACCGAGGTTGCGGCTGTCCACCCGCGCCGACAGCCGCGTGCTGGCGGCATCGCCCTTGCCGCGCCAGGCGCCGGTCAGGCCGATGCTCTGGTCGTCCGAGCGCAGTTGCAGCTGATCCACCTGCATGCCGTCGGTGAGCCGGCTGCTGCGCAGGATGGCCGCGCCCAGGGTCATCTTGCCCACGCGCAGGTCGTCGATATCCAGCGCCAGCGGCGGGATGGAAACCGGGTCGAACTCGGCGACCGCGCGGCGTGCCGGTTCCGGCAGGGCACCGGCCAGTGGGTCGCCGGGCTCCGGGGCCGCAGGCTCGGGCGCGTCGGCCACCGGTTGCCAGCGCACGGTGTTGAGCTTGCCCTGCACGATGCCGCCGTCGGCGTTGGGCACGGTGAGTTGGCCTGCGAGCGAGGGGCCGTCCAGGGTCACCGCCACCGCATCGCGGGTCGGGCGCAGCCGCAGCCGGGTCTGCGGAAACACCCCGCCAATCATCAGCAGCTTGTCCGCCTGCACGTCCACCTGTTGCAGCGGCACAGCGTCTTTCTTGGGCGTTGCCGGCTGGCCCGGCAGCGGTGGCATGTCCTGATCGCTGCTGCCGCGCGCCAGGCTGATCCAGTCGATCGCATCCAGGGAGGCGGTGCGGCCGGTCACCACCAACCCGTTAGCGGGCGGGCGCTCGGTCACCGTGTCGGTACCCATGACCACGCGTACGCCGGTCTGGTCGCCACGGCTGCTGGCCTTGAGCGCCACCAGCTTGCCGAAGGCCACGTCGATATCGCCATCGCCGACCGGCAGGGCCACCTTGACCTGCGTGTCCAGCGGTTGGGTGGCGGCCTTGTCCAGCGGCGCGGGCAGATCCAGCGTGGTGCCCACCAGCTCCGAGCGCAGCGTCAGCAGCGCCTGCGCGTCCGCTTGACCCGGCGTGGGCAGCGGTACATCCACGCCCACCTGCCATGGCGCGCTGCCGTGCACATACGGGCGCAGCCATTCCATCTGCGGGGCGCGGTCGAACAATTCCTTGGCATCCAGGGTGGCGCCAAAGCGTGCTTCGAAAGCATGTTTCGGGTCCTGCACGAAGCCACCGGCGCGCAGTGCCAACTCGCCGCTGCGGCCCTGGTGCTGCACGCTCAGATGCTCTGCCGCAAACCCGGTATCGCGATACTCGGCCTGACCGCTGACCTGGTCGAAGGCCAGATTCCAGCGCGCGTCGGCCAACTTGGCGCCCTGCAACGCCACCGTGCCCTGCAGATGCCCGCCCACGCCCTTGGTGCGCAACGGGCGCAGCAGATCGAAGCTCACCGTCGCCGGGCCGGACACGCTGAGGTTGTTCAAGGTATCGCCGTAGCGGCGCTCCAGCGGGCTCTTGCGCAACATGCCCAGCAGTTGCGCCGCGTCGGCCTGGGTGGAGGCGCGCACGTAGAGCTCGGACGTCTTGAAGCTGGGAATGCCGGCGTCCAGTTGCGCGATCGGGGTGCCGGCAAGAGCCCCGCTACCCTGCAACGAAAACCCATTGCCGATGAAGCGCAGATCGGCCTGGACCTGCTCCATCGCCGGCCACTCCGGATTGAAGCGAATCACGCCGTCGCGGATCTGCCCGAACGCTTCGAAGCGCCCGTCGTTATCGTCGAACGGCCACTGGTCCAGATCGCCACTGACCAGGCCGGTGCCACCGGTGATCACGCCGCCGGCCACGGCCATGTCCAGCCAGTCGATGGCGGCCTTGCTCATCTTGGAGCGGATCCAGAACTTGCGCGCCACCGGCAGCGCCACATCGTCCAGTTGCGCGGCAAGTTGCAGGCGCGGGCGGGTGCCGTCGTTCTGGAACCACAGCCCGCCGCGCACATTGGCGCCGTAATCCTTGGCCTGCACACGCAGCGCCGGGGTGGCGACCTGCCAACCCGCTCCTTCGCGCCAGCCGACGATCTTGCCGGCCAGTTGAATCTCATGCACCACGCCAAAGCCGGTGGGCCAGTCGAAGCGCACGGTGGCCTGAGGCGCGGTTTCCAGCTCGCCTCCCTGCGCGTCGCCATCGACGCGGCCGCGCAAACCGCTGATCCCCGGCGAGTTGCCCACCGGCAGGAAACCGAGGTCTTCGATCTGCGCCTGCGCACGCACGGCGCCGCCCTGCTCGCCGGCGATCTGCAGATCTGCAACACGCAGCTGTGGTTTGGACAGGATCAACCAGCGGCGCAACGCAGGCGACAGTTGATCGCTCAAGGCGGCGGCGGCAATCAGGCCGGAGACATCGCCCTGTCTGGCAGCCACCGCATAGCGACGCCCGCCGGCAAGGCGCAGCCCGTCCAGATGCTGCAACGCGGCTGTCTGTCCCAGCCGTAGCACCGGCGCGTCCAGCCGCCAGCCGCCATCGATGGTCTGCCAGCGCGCACGCGCCTGCAGCCGCTCCCAGCGCAGCGTGCGGCGGGCGGTCTCGTCCGCCAGCGGTGCACCGGACAGCGCCACCTGGGTGAGGTCGGCATCGACGGTGACGCCGGTAATGCGGCGGGCATGCAGCTGTGCCCAGGCCTGCAGGCGCCCACCGCCACCGTCCACGCGCATGCCGCCGAGTTGCAGCAGCGACGCCCATGCCGCCAGATCGGCCGGGTCGGCCTGCGCATAGGCGCTACCGTCGCCGCTGTCGCGGTCGAACTCCAGCACCGCGGTCAGCGGCGCACGCGTGAGATCGATCCAGCTGCGGCTGCCAACCTTGACCGTCGAACCGCTTACGCGCAGGCGCAGGTCGATCCGCGGCAAGGCGGTGTCCAGGCCGATCGATGGCGCGTTCACCTTCAGCCGCGCCTCGGCCAGCTGGATCTCGCCAAGCCGACGCAGTGCATCCAGCGGGTCGGCACCCTTCCCGCTCGGCAGGCCCTGCACCGACCACACGCCGTCGTCGCTGCGTTGCAAAGTCAGCGCCAACCCACGCAGGCGCACCTCGGTCAACGAGTGCCCGGGCAACAAGCCGGCGTACATCGCCAGCAGGATCTCCGCCTGGCCCACGCGCACCTCGCCCTGCGGGCCGATCCGCAAACCATCCAGCCGCAACAACGGGCCACGCCGGGTCCACTCGGTGTCCAGCCGATCAAAGGCAATCTGCTGCCCGGCGCGCTGGCTCAACCAGTCGGCGATCTGCTGCGGATGCTCCTCGGCAAACGGCAACGCCTGACTGGCCGCGCCCACCAGCAACGCGACCGCCACCACCGCAAGCGCGCAGGCAGTGATCGCATAGCGGCGGAACAGGCGCAGACGGCGGCGCAGCGGCGTGGACATTAACGGCGGGGAATCGGGAATCGGAAATCGGGAATCGGAAGAGCAAGCATCGCACCGCGCGCACGATCATCTGCTTGCGCGCGACAGCATTCTAAGGATGTCAGTCGCATCCCGCAGAGGGCCTTTGGCTTCACCCCCATTCCCGATTCCCGACTCCCAAATCCCCGCCTCACAGCAACACCACGTCGAACTGCTCCTGCAAATATTGATCGTCGGACTGGAAGCGGATGCTCTTGCCCAGGAATTCTTCCAGCTCGGCCACCGCTGCGGATTCTTCGTCGGTGATGCGTGCGACCACCTTCGAGGACGCGATCACCAGCAGCCGCGCGGCATCGAACTGGCGCACCGCACGGGTGATCTCGCGGAAGATTTCGTAGGTCACCGTTTCGGCGGTCTTGATGGTGCCGCGCCCGCCGCACTGG
The DNA here is from genome assembly GCF_041475665.2 of Xanthomonas sp. NCPPB 4467. Classification (NCBI taxonomy): domain Bacteria; kingdom Pseudomonadati; phylum Pseudomonadota; class Gammaproteobacteria; order Lysobacterales; family Lysobacteraceae; genus Xanthomonas; species Xanthomonas sp. NCPPB 4467. Next base: position 3,422,882 of record NZ_CM191260.1, read on the forward strand.
CCGCAGGTTTCCGACAACTGCCGCTCCAGGCTTTCGACGGTGCGCTTGCGGGTCATTTCCACCAGACCCAGCGGCGAGAACTCGTACACCGTGGTCTTGGCGTGGTCGCGGGCCAGCGCCTTTTCCAGCGTACGCAGCACCTGGCGGCGGTGCTCGGGATCGTCCATATCGATGAAGTCGATGATGATGATGCCGCCCAGGTTGCGCAGCCGCAGCTGCCGCGCCACCGCCTGCGCCGCTTCCAGATTGGTGCGGAACACGGTTTCTTCGAGATTGCGCTGCCCCACGAACGAACCGGTGTTGACGTCGATGGTGGTCATCGCTTCGGTCTGGTCGATCACCAGATAGCCGCCGGACTTGAGCGGCACCTGCTTGTTCAACGCGCGGCCGATCTCGTCCTCGACCCCGTACAGGTCGAAGATCGGCCGGTCGCCGGTATACAGCTCCAGCCGCTCGGCCAGCACCGGCATGTACTTGGCCACGAACGCCTGCAACTGCGCGAAAGTTTCGTTGGAGTCGACCTTGACCTTTTCCACGTCCTTGCGGATCAGGTCGCGCACCGCCCGCAACGGCAGACTCAGGTCTTCGTAGATGATGCTGCATGGGGGCGCTTCGCGGCCGCGCCGCTCGACCACCGTCCAGACCCGCGACAGATAGGCGATGTCCTCGGCCAGCGCCTCGGCCGGCTGGCCTTCGGCGTTGGTGCGGATGATGTAGCCGAAGCCACCGTGCTGAGCCGAGACCTCGCTGACGATGGTCTTCAGACGCAGGCGCTCGGCCTCGTCCTCGATCCGCGCCGACACCCCGACGATCTTGGATTGCGGCAGCAGCACCAGGTAGCGCGAGGGAATGCTGATCTGGGTAGTGAGCCGCGCGCCCTTGGTGCCGATCGGGTCCTTGACCACCTGCACCACGATGTCCTGGCCATCGCGCAGAAGCTCCACGATCGGCACCGCCGCGGCAGGCGGCGGCGGGATCGGGGTTTCTTCGGTATCGACCACGCTGGCCGGCGCCGGTGCCGGGCGCACCACGTCGTTGGCGTGCAGGAACGCTGCGCGCTCCAGCCCGACTTCGACGAACGCCGCCTGCATGCCGGGCATCACCCGCTGCACCTTGCCCTTGTAGATGTTGCCGACCACGCCCCGGCGCCAGCCGCGCTCGATATGCAGCTCCTGCAACATGCCGTTCTCGATCACCGCCACGCGGGTTTCGCGCGGGGTGACGTTGACCAAGATCTCTTCCGACATCAATGCGCTCCGAAGGCTGTGAGCAACTGCGAGGTGTGATGCAGCGGCAATCCCATCACGCCGGAATAGCTGCCGGACAAATGGCTGATAAAACGTTCTGCGCGCCCCTGGATCGCATAGCCACCGGCCTTGCCCATGGGCTCGCCACAGGCGGCATAGGCAGCGATCTGCGCGTCATCGAGCGTGTCGAAGGTCACCTCCGACACCACCAGGGCCTGCGCCGGGGCGCGCTGTGCGCAGACTAGAACCACCGCCGTGAGTACCTGGTGGGTGCGCCCGGACAACACGCGCAGCATCGCGATCGCATCGTCGACATCGACCGGCTTGCCGAACACGCGCTCGCCCAGTACCACTTCGGTATCGGCGCCCAGCACGATCGCGTCGGCATCGCGCGCCTGCACCTGCGCAAGGCCGGCGCGCGCCTTGTCCAGCGCAACGCGCTGCACGTACTGTTCGGGCGATTCGGCGGGCGCGCGCAGCTCGGGCACGTCCAGTTCCAGGGTCTGAAACGGCACATCCAGGCGTTGCAGCAGTTCTTGTCGGCGTGGCGAACGGGAGGCGAGATAGAGCATCCGCCCAGCATACCTGTTGGCCGCGCTCGCCCGCTGACTTCGCAACGCGGGCAGCGGGTGCGCGGCGGCGTTCGACTCACAACATATTCATCCAGCTCCCAACACGCTCGCACCACAGACAAGGAGATCTCATGCGTACCACCCTCAAGCCGTTGTTGCTGGCCCTGTCCATCGCTGCCGGAACCGCCATGACCGCACACGCCCAGTCCGCGTCGAACTCCACCATTCCCAACGACGGCACCCTGCTCAACGTGTCGGCCGAAGCGGAAGCCAAGCGCGTGCCGGATATCGCCACCCTGTCTGCTGGCGTGGTCACCCAGGCTGCTGACAGCAACGCCGCCATGCGCCAGAACGCCGAACAGATGAGCAAGGTCATGACTGCGGTCAAGGCCGCCGGCATCGCCGACAAGGACGTGCAGACCAGCGGCATCAACCTGAGCCCGCAATACACCTACAAGGAAAACGAAGCGCCGAAGATCATCGGCTATCAGGCCAGCAACACGGTCAGCCTGAAGGTGCGCGACATCTCCAAGCTCGGCAAGGTGCTCGACACACTGGTGGCCCAGGGTGCCAACGACATCAACGGCCCCAGCTTCTCGGTCGACCAGCCCGAACCTGCCTACGACGAGGCCCGCGTGGCCGCGCTGAAAAAAGCCCAGGCCCGTGCCGACACCTATGCCAAGTCGCTGGGCCTGAAGGTGCGGCGCATTGTCAGCATCTCCGAAGGCCGCGGCGGTGGCGGCGTAGTACGCCCGATGATGATGGCCGCCTCGCTGCGCTCGGCCAAGGCCGAAATGGACACCCAAGTGGCGCCCGGCGAGAGCACGCTGTCGATCACGCTGGATGTGACCTTCGAGCTGGGTCGCTGAAGACGCAGATACCGTCCCGAAGCATGTCTCGCACTGCCCTCCTCGGAGGGCAGTGTTGTTTGCGGAGTGCTGTTGCGGAATCCTCCTGCGGAGACGCGAAACCTGAGCGTGATATCAGTCGGCAAATTTCGCTGTCCCACCTGAAAGCAGGTAACTTACAAGTGCCCAATGCCACACTTTGATTGATGTGAATAGGCGATTTTTGACGTTTGTGCTTAAAAAAACATGAAATTTAGAGAAATCGTTCTTTAAGCAGGCTCTACAGCTCTCTAGCATCGGTTGTCAGCGCACCGTCATATTCGTGATGGCGCTCCTCTGGAGAGAGACATGATGACCGGCCACGCCGCTTCGAAGCGCACGTTCCATCCGCCATCGCGTCATGCATCTTCGCGTGCACGCTATTCCCGCATCAGCGTGCTTGCGCTTGCGTTGAGCGGCGCCGTTGGTGTGCTGGCCTCCGGCACTGCCGCCGCGCAAAGCACCACTGCAGGGATCTACGGCAGCGCGCCCGCTGACGCGGGTGCAACCGTCACGGCGCAAAGCGATACCGGTTTCTCGCGCACAGCGAGCGTGGACGCCAACGGGCGCTACACCATCGGCAATCTTCCCGTCGGCACTTACACGGTCACCTTGCAACGCGACGGCCAGGCCGTCGAGACACGCAAGAACATCGCCCTGCGCGTCGGTGCGGGCACCGATGTGTCGTTTGCTAGCAGTACCTCGTCCGAGGCCACCAACCTGGGCACCATCACGGTGACCGGCAAAAACATCTCGCCGGTGGATGTCTCCGCCACCGCCTCGCGCACGGTGATTACCGCCGAGCAGCTGCAGCGTTTGCCGCTGGCGCGCTCGGGAGAAGCCATTGCGCTCTTGTCACCAGGCGCTGTGCAAGGCAGCGGCTATTTCGGCAATGCGATTTCCTTCGGCGGCGCCGGCGTCACCGAAAACGCCTATTACCTCAACGGCTATCTCACCTCCAACCCGCTCTCCAACATCGGCGGCGTCACCCTGCCGTTCGGCGCCATCGATCAGCAGGAAACCTACACCGGCGGTTACAGCGCGCGTTATGGGCGTTCGGCCGGTGGCGTACTCAGCCAGGTCGGCAAGCGCGGCACCAACGAGTGGCATTTCGGCACGCAGGTGCTGTGGCGTCCGAAATCGTTGTCGAGCGACAACAAGAACGTGTTCTATCCCTCGACCACGCCACCGGACGGCTATGAATACAGCGATCAGAGCCTGCCAGGTACCTTGTACCGCAGCCGCAAGGACGACCAGCTCTGGAATACGGTCTACAGCGTCTACGCCGGTGGGCCGTTGATCGAAGACCGCCTGTTCGTCTTCGTCGCCGCCGAGCAGGAGCGCAGCGAAGGCGTGTCGACCTCGCGCCGCGACGACCCGGTGATCGGCCGCAACAACTACCGCATCGATGAGCCCAAGCTCTACGCCAAGATCGACTGGAACATCAACGACAGCAATATCCTCGAACTGACCGGCATCAAGAACAATTACCGCGAAGGTGGCGCCTACAGCGACTTTCTGGGTTATCCCGATCTTGGCGGCGACGCCGCTGGCGCCTTTGCCGACACCGTCAAGGTCAACGACCGTTACTACATCGGCAAGTACACCAGCTACATCACCGATGACCTCACCCTGAGCGCGACGTACGGCAAGAGCCGCCAGACCGACTTCCGCAACAACCCCAGCACCGCGCCGCAACTCAACAGCACCAATCTGCAGGACCCGGCCATCACCGGCGGCCGCGAGATCCGCAACAACCAGACCTCCAGCCAGGCACGCGACGGCGAAAACACCACCCGCGGCCTGCGGGTCGATCTGGAGTATGTGCTGGGCGCCCACACGCTGACGGCGGGCGTGGACAACATGCACTTCGATGCCAGCAACGAAGGCGTCATTACCACCGGCCCCGGCTATACCTGGACCTACGGCCGCTCCTCGCGCCCCACCTCGCCGATTCGCGCCGCACTCGGCGTTGGTCCAGCCGGTGGCAATGGCTATTTCGTCAACCAGACCGTGTTCAACACTGCCACCAGCATGTCGGTGGAACAGAAGGCCTACTTCCTCGAAGACAAATGGCAGGCCACCGACACCTTGCTGCTGACGTTGGGCATCCGCAACGACAAGTTCACCAACTTCAATGACGTTGGCGTCCCCTACGTGCGCAGCGGCGACCAATGGGCTCCGCGCCTGGGCGTGAGCTGGGACGTGTTCGGCGATTCATCGCTCAAGGTGTATGGCAACGCTGGCCGTTATTATCTGGCGCTCCCCAACAGCGTGGCGATCCGTGGCGCTTCGCCGTCCACGTTCACCAACGAGTACTTCACTTACAGCGGCATCGACGCGCAAGGCAATCCGACCGGCCTGACACCGGTGGCGGTGGATGCCTCTGCAGGTTTTACCTGTTCCGGCAATGTGGTCTCCGCCGGGCTGGAATGCGGCCAGGCTCCGGATGCGGCCGGTATCGCCGCCACCGATCTGAAGTCGATGTACCAGGACGAGTTCATGCTCGGCTTCGACAAGACGCTTGGCGAGAACTGGGTGACTGGTGCCAAGGCCACTTACCGCTCGCTGGGCGCCACCATCGACGACGTCTGCGACGCCGACCGGATGCGCACCAAGTTGACCGCGATCGGCGTGGATCCCAGCACCGTCAACGTGCCCGGCTGCATCATCTTCAATCCCGGCGAAACCAACTCTTTCAGCCTGGCCAACCTGGATGGCTCCGGCCGCACATCGGTGTCGATGTCGCCGTCGGACTGGGGGTTCGACAAGAAGGCCAAGCGCACCTATCTGGCGGTGGACCTGTTCCTGCAACATCCGTTCGACGGCAAGTGGGAAGGTCGTATCGATTACACCTGGTCGCGCAACTTCGGCAATACCGAAGGCCAGATCAAATCCGATATCGGTCAGACCGATGTCTCCAAGACCCAGGACTGGGATGCCGCTGCGCTGATGTGGTACTCGGGCGGCTATCTGGCCAACGATCGTCGCCACCAGATCAAGATTTACGGTTCTTACCAGATCGCGCCCGAGTGGTTGCTTGCAGGCAACATCCGGGTGCTGTCCGGCACGCCGAAATCCTGCCTGGGGTATGTGAGCATCAACGGCATCAGCGAAGATTCCGATGCCGGCGACCCGGTGGGTTATCGCTCGTCGTACCACATCTGCAACGGGCAGCCCTCGCGTCCAGGCGATGCCGGTCGTTTGCCGTGGACCAAGATCGTCGACCTCGGCCTGACCTATCGCCCCGCGTTCGCCGACAACAAGCTCGCCATGACGCTGCAGGCCTTCAACATCTTCAACGAGCGCAAGCCGCAGCAGGTCGATTCCACCTGGGAAGACGGCCCGTTCACCCTGTCCAACACCTACAACATGGGCGCGTTTTTCACCCAGCCCCGCTACGCGATGTTCTCGGTGTCGTACGACTACTGACGCACTCTCCCGTCAGCGTCGCTTTCCCAGCCCCGCAATGGGCTGGGCTTTTCTACCGCAAACGCCCAGCTTCGGCTGGGCGTTTGCATGCCGGTGCTTGTGTGGAGTGGCACCTTGAAAAGCCAGTTGGTTATGGAGATCGACATGATGGCGAGATCGCTCCCGCATCCTCTGCGATGTGGCATGTCCCTCGCAGATGCGCGCCATGCTTGTGCAGCCGCGCGCGCTGCGGTAAACCTACGCTACCGGATGGTGTAGTGCGTCCGGGCCGCGCTGGTCCTTTCCGCAGTTCCGTTTTTGGAGGTGGATGATGGTTCGCACGCAATCGCAGGTTTCTTCCCGTCCCCTTGGCATCGACACCTCGCGCGTCCTGGCGATGAGCACGGCCGTGGCGCTGCATCTGCTGGCCGGCGGCTTGTTGCTGATTCCGCTGTCGCATCGGGCGGTTCCGCAACCGCCACCCGAGCCGCGCTGGGTCATGCCGATCACGATACCGACCGCCCCACCGCCGCCGCTGGTACTCCCGGTCACGGTGAGGTTCACGCCCAAGACGCATACACCACCGAAGACCGTGCCAGTTCCGGTGCAGGTGCCGACTCCTCTCATAAACCAGACACCAGTGGTCGACAGCGCAACGGTTGCCCTTCCGGCAGCCGACACTGCGATGGACAGCGCGCCCACCATCGCTGCACCGAGCGGGCCGATCGAGGCGGGTCAGCTGCAGTATCTGAGCTCGCCCGCACCGAGCTACCCGGTGGCTGCATTGCGTGCGGGGCAGCAAGGCACGGTGCTGCTGCGCGTGCTGGTGGGTACCGATGGACGCCCGGCCGAAGTGAGCGTGCAAACCAGCAGCGGTCATCGCGCACTCGATCTGGCCGCGCGTAGCCAGGTGCTACGCAGCTGGCGCTTCCAACCGGCGATGCAGAATGGCCAGGCCGTGCAGGCCTACGGATTGGTGCCGGTGAGCTTTTCGTTGAATTGAAGCTTCGTTGAATTGAAGCGTGGACCGACGCGGCGGCCTGCAACTGCGGCCGCCGCACCACTGCGAACCTCTACGCACACGCTGGCGCCAACTATTCCGCCACGAACGCACGCGCCAGGCAGCAAGCGAAGCGGCCACGCCGCAGTGTCCGTCACCTGCCGCATGACCACTGGGAGCGCCAGTGACGACCCGCCGCATCGATGGGCGAGAGGCGGCCAACAGAAGGAAGCGAGCGAGCAGCACGACGGATCCCGCCGACGCGATCAAAACCGGCAACAGCGCGCGACACGCCTCATCCATCGCTTCGGGTCGCATTCGTCCGGAAGCTGAGCAGACGTTGCGCAGTCGCGCTATCGAGCAAGCCGTTGCGTGCTGACTCAGACGCCGTCAAGCACGCTGAATCGAGTGATTGGCCAGCATCGCCGCAGCGCGACGCAACTGCTCGGCCACACTCAAATGCACCGGCATGTGCGGCAACGTGAGCGGGCCGATCTCGCGGGTTTTGGCGATCAGCCGCTCCGATGACGCCAGCTGCACCGCGCACGTCATGACGTCATGACGTCATGACGCCATGACGCCATGACGCCATTACGCCATTACGCCCGGTGATACGGATGATTGGCCAGCATCGCCGCAGCGCGGTACAGCTGCTCGGCCACGATCAGGCGCACCAGCATGTGCGGCAAGGTGAGCGGGCCGATCGACCAGCTTTCGTTGGCATTTTTCAGCACCTCGGCCGCGTGACCTTCCGGGCCGCCGATCAGGAAGGCCAGGTCGCGTCCCTGCCCGCGCCAGTGTTCCATACGCTGGGCGAGTTGCTCTGAACTCAGCGGGCGACCGGGCACATCCAGCGCCACGACATGCGCGTTCTTGGGCAGCGCGGCGATGACGCGACGGCCTTCGTCGTCGATGGCGCGTTGCCCATCGCGCCCCTTGCCGCGCAGACCGGGTTCGATCTCGACCAGCTCCAGCGGCATCCAGTGCGACAGACGTTTTTGATACTCGGCAAAACCTTGCGCCACCCAGGCCGGTGCGCGTTCGCCGGTGGCGATGAGTCGGCATTTCATCCGTACATGATATCCGCGTCACAGCCTGGGCAGTCCGTGGCGATTTGTCGTTGCGTGTCATGGCGTGGTTACAGCCGGCACTTAGTGTCGCCCGACCACCCAGCCACGCAGGAGTCGTTCGATGCCGATTTTCGATCCCGCCCGCCGCCAGGTTCTCAAGGGCAGCGCCGCCGTCATGGCCGCCGGCGCCCTTGGCAGCTTGGGCGCATTGCAGTCGCGCCAGGCCCAGGCCGCCACCTCCCCGTCGGTGCGACTCGCACCGGTCCCCAGCCGTTACGGCCCGCTCGCCCCGGTCGCCGACCAGAGCACCGGCCTGCCGCTGCTGCAGCTGCCGCGCGGTTTCAGCTACCGCTCGTTCGGCTGGAGCGGCGATCGCATGGACGATGGCCAGCCCTGCCCCGACCGCCACGACGGCATGGCCGTGGTCGGCCTGCGCCGGCCGGATTGGCGCCCGGGCAGCGACCCGCTGCGCGGCCTGGAATACGTGTTGATCCGCAACCACGAACGCGGCGCCGGCAGCCCGTTCCGCGCACCGGCCATGTACGACACCGGCATCGTCAGCGGCATCCAACAGGCCGGCGGCGGCACCACCACGCTGAGTTACGGCCGCCGTGGCTGGGGCAGCCTGGAGCCCAGCCTGGGCGGCACCCTGGTCAACTGCGCCGGCGGGCCGACCCCTTGGGGCACCTGGCTGAGCTGCGAAGAGATCAAGACCAACGCGGTCTCCAGCACCGGCCGCAAGCACGGCTATGTGTTCGAAGTGGACCCCGACAACCACCGCACCACCGGCCGCCCGCTGGTAGGGCTGGGCCGTTTCAGCCATGAGGCGGTGGCGATCGATCCGCGCACCGGCATCGTCTATCTCACCGAAGACGACCGCAACAAGGCCGGCCTGTATCGCTTCATTCCCAACGACCGCCGCGGCCGTAATGGCTCGCTGGAAAACGGCGGCCGGCTGCAGGCCGCGCGCGTGCGCGGACGTCGCAATGCCGACCTCACCGTGGCCAGCATCGGCCAGCAGTTCCAGCTGGAATGGGTGGATATCAGCGAGCCCGATCTGGACAGCATCGCCGCACCAGCCGGCTTTGCCGACATCGGCGCCAACGACACCTTGAGCGGGCCGTTCGCGCAAGCCTGGGCCGACGGTGCGCTACGCATGAGCCGCGGCGAAGGTATCTGGTACAGCTACGGCAAGCTCTTCATCGTCGACACCAGCACCGGTGTGGATGCACAGGGCCGGCGCGGTTACGGCAATGGCGCGGTGTGGGTGCTGGACCTGTTCACCCAGCGCCTGAGCGCGCTGTTCGTCAGCGGCAATCAGCTGGCGGCGCACAACCCGGACAACGTCACCGTCAGTGCGCGCGGCGGCGTGGTGCTGTGCGAAGACGGCGGCGAAAGCCCGGACGAATACGGCCCCGGCGCGCGCTTGCTGGGCCTGACCCGCAACGGCGAATCGTTCTATCTGGCCAAGAACAACGTGCAGCTCACCTCGCAGCAGATTGCCGATGCCGGCAAGACCATTGCCGAAGGCGATTATCGCGACACCGAGTTCTGCGGCGCCTGTTGGGACCCGTTGGCACGCACCTTGTTCGTCAACATCCAGACACCGGGGATTACCCTGGCCATCACCGGGCCGTGGGAACGCGGGCCGTTGTAAGCCGCTTCTTTGCAGCCAAGCAGTCGACGCGACACCTGCCGGAGGGCGTATCACCGCTCATCCGGCAGGTTTCAAGCGTGCCGAAAGACCCGCACAGGCCGACAACGAAAACGTAGCGCATGCAGGCGCACGGTCGATGCGCCAACTCCGAATGTCGCGCGTGGCGGCAGGCTGGTCGCACGGTCAGCGTGGTCGGTCGCTGCAGCCAAGAGCGGCTAACAACGCGTAGCGAGCAGTCGTCAGGCGGGTGTGGACGGCGCGCTCAGAACCGGCGTGTCCGAGTGGTACATGCCGCACCAAGCACCGGCCGCGCCCGCCTGGCGCTGAGCACAGTCGTTGTGTTGGCGACTCTAAAGCCTCGCTACCGGCGTCCGGCTGGCATCACCGGTGTTGGGAACCGCGCATATGCACGCGCGTTCGGTCTCGCAGCGCAGCCACTCGCGTCATTGCCGCGCGTGGTCAGAACCAGGGCGCTTCGGGCATGCTCGACATGACGCGCTGCATCTTCAACCAGCGCTTGAACGATTGCGGATCGCCCAGTTCGCGCAGGCCCTGGCGTGCCTCCATCAACTCGTCTTCGACCTCACGCTTGAGTTGCGCCATCAACCTGCCCAGCCGCTCCGGCTTCGGGCGCGACGGCAGGTCCAATCCATACTCGGCGCAGAAGTCGCCCGCCTGCTGCCGCACCTGCTGCTGCAGGTCCTTGCACTGGCGATCCAGTTCGCGGTTGTACTCCTGCAACCGCGCCGGGTTCATCGCGTCCACACCTTGCGCGTCCAACAGGCCGATTTCGGCCTGCAATTCGAGCAAACCCAGCAGATCGCCGGCCTTATAGGCGGCATTGAGCCGCTGCATCAGGATCGTGCGCGAGGCATGGTCATCGTCGTTCTTGGCGCGGTCCGGGTGCAGATTGCCGGCCAGCTTGCGATACAGCTCGCGCAACGGCGGCGGTTCGGCAGTGGCGGCAGTGGCCTTCCGCTCGGCGCGTTTGCGGCGCTGCGTCTGGCGTTGCTGCTGCTGGGCGTGCTCTTGCTCCAGGCGCTCGCTCACGCGCTCGAAGAGTTCTTCGGGCGAGTCGATCGCATCCAGTTCGTCGGCATCCAGTCCGTAGGCCTGGCCGAGAATCTGCTTCATCAGCGCATCGGATTCGGAGACGTCCTGGTCATAGCCGACCACACTGTGGCGATCGTAGATCGGCCGCAGCGCCTCGTGGCCGGCTTCGATGAGTGGGCCGGCGATGTTGCACAGCAGATCCGACAAAAATTCGCGATCGGCCTTTCCCAGCTTGTAGGAAGCGTGCGCGCGATCGAGCTCCTCGACCAGGGCGATATCGGCATCGCGGCGACGGTCGAGCAAGGGCTGCAACTCGCCGTGATAGCGCTCGCGCCATTGCGCAAGCGCTACTTGCCAGGCCTGCAATTGGGCGCGATGCAGTTCCAGGTCGCGCAGCAGCCGGTCAAAGCGTTTGCGTGCCGGCGACGTTGCCACGCCGGACGTCTGCGCAGCGCCACTGTGCAACTGCTGCAGTGCGTGCGAAGCAGGGGCATCCGGGGTGGCTTGCAATTTCCTCGCCATGCCGGGGCCAGTCACTCCTCGGAATCGGCAACCACATCGTCCGGACGCTGGTCGCCCACGGTCCACAAACGCTCCAGCGCGTAGAACTCGCGCACACGCGGCAGCATCACATGCACCACCACGTCGCCCAGGTCGACCAGCACCCACTCGGCTTCGCGCTCGCCTTCCACACCTAGCGGCATCACGTCCAGCCGCTTGGCGAACCTGACCACTTCTTCGGCGATCGATTTGACGTGGCGGGTCGAGGTGCCAGAGGCGACCACCATGTAATCGCAGACGCTGGACTTGCCGCGCACGTCGATCTCGACCACGTCCTTGGCTTTCAGCTCCTCCACGGCCTCGCGTACGGTGGCCAACAGGGCCGGCACGGACGGCGGCGGATTCGGAAGGGAGGTCTTGATGACTTGAGCTTGACTGGTCAAAGCGGGCAACTCGATGGAATTGGCGCGAATTATAGGCCGGTCCGGGCGGATGCGTGTTCAGCTAGCCGCGCGGGCGCAGCCGTACAAGCCTTCCCGGGCGATAAAGCCGGCCACCGCCGCCGGCACCAGCGCCTGCCAGGCCCTGCCGGCAGCGATCTGCGCGCGCACCGCGCTGGCCGATTCGCCACGCAACGGGTGGTGCAATTGCCACAACCGGCCGGCCGGCGCGGCGAATAGTGCATCGGTGCTGGCGGCCCAGCGCCCCTGCACCGCGGCGGCCAGGTGCGGCGCATCGCTCAGGTCCAGGGATGTGCCCGGCCGCGCGGCGATGACGAAGTGCGCCAGCTCGAACAGCGCCTCCCACTGGTGCCAGCGGTGCAGTCCAACGAAGGCGTCGGCACCCAACAGCCAGGCGATTGGTGTAGCGGGCCCCAGTAGCTCGCGCAGCTCGCGCAAGGTGTCCACAGTGTAGGACGGCGCCAGCTGTTGGCTGGCACGCAGCAGCTCGCGGCTGTCCAGCTGCAGCCCGGGCTGGCCGGCAAGCGCCAGCTCCAGCATCTGCGCGCGCTGCGCGGCCGTGGCCCCGGGCACGGCGCGATGCGGCGGATCGGCGGCCGGCACCAGGTGCACGAGGGCACCGAGTTCGTCGCGCGCCGCGCAGGCGATGGCCAGGTGACCCAGGTGGATCGGGTCGAAGGTGCCGCCGTAGTAGAGGTGGAGCCGGGACTCTTGAAGCCGGGACCGGGGACCGGGGACCGGGGAACCGGAAGAGCGAGGCGCAGGACCCTGGTCGGTGGGTTGGTGCGGGTGTTGTTCTTTTTGCAGGGACCGGGGACCGGGGACCGGGGAACCGGACACAGCAATGGCCGGGTTCTCGGGCTGTGAGCCAGGGCTTGCGGCGCTGTCAACAGCCTCGGCCTCTATGCTTTCCCCGGCCCCCGGTCCCCGGTCCCCGGTCCCGGCCTTGCCGGCTCTCACGCCAGCAATCTCACCGCGCGCGCTTCGGCCACCGCGATCAGCAGGCGTTCCAGGCCAACCCAGGCATCGCCGTCGGCGCGGCCCTTGGCCATGCGGTCGACCAGGCCGGCTTCGGCGACGAAGCGTTCCCAACGGCGCGGCTCGGGGTGGCGCTGCAGTGCGCGCTTGAACGGGGCCTGGCGGGATTCCCAGATGCCCTGCGATTTCATTTCCGCGGCCAGGTTGCCGCCGTTGGCCTGCACCTTTGCCAGTGCAGCGGTGCGCAGCAGTTCCTTGATCAGGATCGGCATCAGCGCGGCGACGGCTTCGCCTTCGGCACGCAGCCCGGCGAGCATGCGGATCACCGCGGCGGGCTGGCCGGAGAAGGTGGTTTCAGCCAGGCGGAACACGTCGTAACGCGCGGCATCGGCCACCAGCGATTCCATCGCCTCCAGATCCAGCGTCTTGCCGTCGGCCAGCAAGGCCAGCTTGTCGATCTCCTGCGCGGCGGCCAGCAGGTTGCCTTCCACCCGCTCGGCCAGGCGCTGCACCGCGGCTGCGTCGGCGCGCAGGCCCTGGGCGCGCAGGCGGCGCTCGATCCAGTCGGACAATTCATGCGGCTTGATCGCCCAGGCCACGGCAATGGTGCCGATGCGGCCGATCGCCTCGGCCCACTTGCCCTGGTGCGCCTTGCTCCAGTCGTTGGCGGTGATCAGCAGCACCACATCCGGCGGCGGGTTGGCGCAGAAGCGGGTGATGACCTCGGCGCCGTCCTTGCCCGGCTTGCCGCTGGGCAGGCGCACTTCCACCAGGCGGCGCGGGCTGAACAGGCTGGGCGCGTTGAAGCTGGCGTCGAGCTGGTTCCAGTCGAACTCGCGGCCGTCGGCATCGAACACCTCGCGCTCGCCGATGCCCTCGGCGCGCGCACGTGCGCGCACCGCATCGGCCGCTTCGAGCACGCGCAAGGTTTCCGGGCCGGCGATCAGGTAGGCCGGCTGCAACGGCTGATTGGACTGGCCGGCCAGCTGTTCCGGGCGAAGTTCCATGACGGAAATCCGCGCTTAGTTGTTGCCTGACGGCTGCGGCGCTGGCGGCAGCGCGGCCGGCACGCTCGATTCCGGCGTCGACGGCTGCACCGGCGGCGTGGTGGCTTGCGGCAGCGGCGCGGTCGGCGTGCTTTCCAGGCTCTCGCCGCGCTTTATGCGCGCACGCACCACGCTATCGATACGGCGCAGGATCGAGGCCGACATGTCCTTGCGCAACTCGTCGGCCAGGATCTCGCGCTCGGTGGCGGTACCGGTGGCATCCACCGGCGGCGACACGTAGTCGCGCGACAGCTCGATCACCTGTTGCGGCACCAGCACCGCACCATTGGCGGTGGTGACCGTAAAGATGGCGGCGTAGCGCAGGCTGTATTCCTGTGCACGGCCCTGGCTGTCGATGGCGATCGGCAAGTCGCCCCAGCGCTCGGACAACACCTGCACCTGCGCAAAGCCGGTCTTGGCGTCTTCGTCCGCCAGCGTGGCGCCGGCAGCCTTGAGGCCACGCCGCAGCAATTTGGCCAGTTCGCTGTACTGCACTGCGGACTGCACCTTCACGGCCGGGGTATCGGGCGGCAACGCAAGCGAATTGCGCAGGTGGAAGCCGCAGGCGGTGAGGCTGGAGACCAGCACGAGGGACGCAGCGAAAGCAGTAGGAAATCGGATCATGGGCACAGTCTGAATGAGCGCCCCGGCGGCGGCAACAGGCGGCTAGCCTGACGCAGCCCGCGTGAACGGGGCTTGATAGGGCGCCGCGGAACAACACAGCGCCCAGGGAATGACAAACGCGTCGCCACGCGCCGGTGAAACGAATGACCAGAAGCCACCTCAACAATCTCGCCTGAAGTGAAGTACCTGAAACCATCGCGGCAACTTCACCCATGCGTCGCAGCGCACCAGCGCAGTGAATCGCAGAGAACCACTGCAGCACCCGTACCTGCGCAGCACCACGCGCCAGCGCAACACATTGCCAATACCGCCGCAGCAACCTTGCACCGCGCCGCCATGCCGCTCCGGGAAGCTGCCCGTAGCGGCAATGGCAACCCGACCGGCGCCGCCGTCACCCCGCCACGATGTTCACGATCTTGCCCGGCACGATGATGATCTTGCGGATCGTCAACCCCTCCAGGAATTTCGCGGCATTGGGTTCGGCCTGAGCCAGCGCTTCGATCTGCTCGCGCGTCGCCTCCGCTGCCACCTCGATGGTGCCGCGCAGCTTGCCGTTGATCTGCACTGCCAGGGTCAACGCATCACGCACCAAGGCGCTGGGATCGACCTGCGGAAACGCCACGTCTTCCAGCAGTGTTTCGCCACGGCCCAGCACCTGCCACAACGCGTGGCTGGCATGCGGGGTGATCGGGTTGAGCAGCAGCACCATCGCTTCCAGTGCTTCCTGCCGCACCGCCCTGCCCTGGTCGCTGGCATCGTCGAACTTGGCCAGCGCGTTGGACAACTCCATCACCGCCGCGATGGCGGTGTTGAAGCTGTGGCGGCGGCCGTAGTCGTCGCTGACCTTGCCGATGGTTTCGTGGGTCTTGCGGCGGATCGCCTTCTGCTCGGCACTCAGGCTGGCGGCGTCCAGCGCAACGGCTGCGCCTTCGCCCACATGCTTATGCACCTGCACCCACAACCGGCGCATGAAACGCGCCATGCCGTCGACGCCGGCTTCGTTCCACTCCAGCGACTGCTCCGGCGGTGCGGCGAACATCGAGAACAGCCGCACGGTGTCGGCGCCGTACTTGGCCACCATCGACTGCGGGTCCACGCCGTTGTTCTTGGACTTGGACATCTTCTCGGTGCCGCCGATGTGCACCGGCTGGCCATCGGCGATCAGCACCGCGCCGGTGACGCGGCCGCGCTCATCGCGCTGGATTTCGACATCGGCCGGGTTGATCCAGTCCTTGCCGCCGTTGTCGGCGTCGCGATAGAACGTGTCGGCGATGACCATGCCCTGGGTGAGCAGGTTGGTCACCGGCTCGTCGCTGTCCACCAGCCGCGCGTCGCGCATGAGCTTGTGATAGAAGCGGAAGTACATCAGGTGCAGGATCGCGTGCTCGATGCCGCCCACGTACAGGTCGGCCGGCATCCAGTAATTGGCGCGGCGGTCGACCATGTCGCGTGCGTTGGGGCTGGTGTAGCGCGCCACGTACCAGCTCGATTCCATGAAGGTATCGAAGGTGTCGGTCTCGCGCTCGGCCGGGCCGCCGCAGTCCGGGCAGGTGGTCTGGCGCCAGGTCGGATCGGTCTTGATCGGCGAACCGGTGCCGGCAAATTCCACGTTTTCCGGCAACACCACCGGCAGCTGGTCCTCCGGCACCGGCACCGCGCCGCACTTGGCGCAGTAGATCACCGGAATCGGGCAGCCCCAGTAACGCTGGCGGCTGACGCCCCAATCGCGCAGACGGTAGTTGATGCGGCGCTGGCCCTGGCCCTTGCGCTCGAAGCGCTCGGCCAAGGCTTCGAAGGCGCCGCCAAAATCCAGCCCATCGAACTCGGCCGAATTGATCAGCTCCAGCTCGCGGCTTTTTTCGGTGTACCAGTCGCGCCACTGGGTGGCGTCCCAGGTCTGTTCGTCTTCATTGCGCGGCTCGCGCAGCTTGACCACCTGCACGATCGGCAGGGCGTACTTGTTGGCGAACTCGAAATCGCGCTGATCGTGGCCGGGCACCGCCATCACCGCGCCAGTGCCGTAGCCCATCAGCACGAAGTTGGCCACCCACACCGGCACTTGCTCGCCGCTGATCGGATGCACTGCGGTCAGGCCGGTGGCCATGCCGCGTTTTTCCTGGGTTTCCAGCTCCGCTTCGGAGACACCGCCATGCTTGAGTGTTTCCAGCAGCGCGGCCAGTTCCGGATTGGATTTGGCCGCATGCAGCGCCAGCGGGTGCTCGGCGGCGATCGAGACGAAGGTCACGCCCATCAGCGTGTCCGGGCGGGTGGTGAACACGCGCAACGGATCCAGCGGCGCGCCATCGGTGTCGCGCACGTCGAACTGGATTTCCAGCCCTTCCGAGCGGCCGATCCAGTTGCGCTGCATGGTCTTGACCGAGTCCGGCCAGCCGTCCAGCTGGTCCAGGCCGTCGAGCAGTTCCTGTGCGTAATCGGTGATGCGCAGGAACCACTGCGGAATTTCGCGTTTTTCGACCAGGGCACCGGAGCGCCAGCCGCGGCCGTCGATCACCTGCTCGTTGGCCAGCACGGTCTGATCGATCGGGTCCCAGTTCACCACCGCGTTGCGGCGGTAAGCCAGGCCCTTGCGCATCAGCCGGGTGAACATGCGCTGCTCGTGCACGTAATAGTCCGGCGTGCAGGTGGCGAACTCGCGCGACCAATCGATGGCGTAGCCCAGCGATTTGAGCTGGCCGCGCATGTGCTCGATGTTGGCGTAGGTCCACTTGGCCGGCGCGGTCTTGTTCTTGATCGCAGCGTTTTCTGCCGGCAACCCGAACGCATCCCAGCCCATCGGCTGCATCACGTTGTGGCCGGTCATGCGCTTGTAGCGGCTGACCACATCGGAGATGGTGTAGTTGCGCACATGGCCCATATGCAGCGCACCGGACGGGTACGGCAGCATCGACAGGCAGTAGAACTTGGGTTTGTCCGAGTTCTCGTCGACCTGGAAGGCGCGAGTGGCGTCCCAGAACTGCTGGGCGGAGGATTCGACCTGCTGCGGGTCGTAGGCGTTGGGTTCGACGGTGGACATTGGGAGCGGATGCTCGGGCGGTGCAAAGCGGGACAGGGTACCGCAGTGCAGCAGGTGCTCCAAACCGCTCGCTCAGATCGCCGGCTTTGCCGGCCAGATCCAGGCGGCCACGGCCAGCCAGCCGACCCAGGCCAGAAACGCCAGGCGCTGTGCGATGGCCTGCCGCAGCAGGCCGGGCGGGCCAAATGCCAGCACCGCCACCAGCAGCCCGGCCGCCAGGCTGAGCCAGGCCAGCGTGCGGGTCTCGGGGGCATTGAGCAGCGCTGCAGCAATCAACAGCATGCCCGGCACAAACGCCACCGCCCACAGCAACCAGGCCGTGGCATGCGCCTGACTGGCGCGGCCGTCCAGATCGGTGGGATCCAGCGGCAGCATGCCCATGCCGACGAAGGCCAGCCCGGCCAGCACGATGAGCTGCCCGCCCACGCGCAGAGTCCAGCCGGCCTTGAGCGGCATGCGTGCCAGCAGGCTGACGCCGGTGACCATGCCCAGCGCACCGACCAGCACGAACGCCAGCAGATTGAAGCCCAGCGCATGCGGCACACCCTGCGCGCCCAGCAACGCGACCGGGTGGCTGGCCTGCAGATAGCCCGGCAGCGTGGCCCCGAACCCGGCCAGCGCCAGCACGAACACGGTTGCCGCGATCAGGCCCAGGTAGCGCTGCGCGCTGTCGGTAGTTCCCATTGTGGTGCTCCGCTGCGGGGCGCACGCGCCACCAGGACGCGGCATTGTCGTGCCGGGCGGGCGCGGCGTGAACCCCCTTCGGCGTCCCGGGCCGGCCTTGTGTCGGCCGGGTTTGCCACCATTACCACCCATTGTTGCCGTCACCCCATACAGGAAGCCCATGTCCGACACGCCGCATGTATTCGATGCCACCACCGACACCTTCGAGACCGAGGTCCTGCAGAAATCGTTGACGACACCGGTACTGGTGGATTTCTGGGCCACCTGGTGCGGGCCGTGCAAGTCGCTGACGCCGATCCTGGAAAAGCTGGCAGGCGAGTACAACGGCGCCTTCGAGCTGGGCAAGGTCGATGTGGACAAAGAACAGCAGATCGCCGCGGCGTTCCAGATCCGCTCGGTGCCGACGGTGTTCCTGGTCAAAGGTGGCGAGATCGTCGACGGCTTCCCCGGCGCGATGCCCGAAGGCCAGGTGCGCGAATTCCTGACCCAGCACGGCGTGCTGCCGGCCGAGCCGCAGATCGCCGAAGAGGTGCTGCCCGAGGCGCCGCTGGACCCGCAGGCGCAGGCCGCCGCGTTGCGCGAGGCGATCGCCGCCGAGCCGGACAAGGACGAGCTCAAGCTGGATCTGGCACTGGCGCTGCTCAAGACCGGCGACACCGCCGAGGCCGAGCAGTTGATCGACGCCCTGCCCGCCAACCTGGCCACCGACGACCGTGCGGTGCGTGCCAAGGCGCGCCTGAGTTTTGCCAATGTGCTCAAGGACGCCCCGGACGCCAGCGCGCTGCAGGCCAGCGTGGACGCCAATGGCGCCGACCTGCGCGCGCGTCACCTGCTGGGCGTGCGCCATCTGCTCGACGGCAACGACGAAGCGGCGCTGGAACAGTTCCTGGAAATGCTGCGGCAGGATCGCGCCTTCGACGAGAACCTGCCGCGCCGCAGCCTGATCGATGCGTTCCGCGTGATCGAAGACGAAGACCTGGTCGGCCGCTACCGCCGCAAGATGTCGGCGCTGGTGTTCTGATAGCGATGGGCACTGTGGCGCGAGACGCGGCTTCGCACGCCTGAGAGCGGTTGCATGCAGCGTGTCGATTGCACGCGCATTGCACGCATTGCACGTAGCGTGTCGGTCGCAGGATCCGGCGCGCCGCGGTGCGGTGCGAGATCTGCATCCTGCCGCTACCAAGGCGCGCAGACCTGCCTCTCCAAACGGGGCACCGGCACACTGCCGACATCCTGAAGACCGACCCGACGAAGACGGCCGACCCCATGAACGCGTAGGAGCGGACCTGGCCGCAATGATGCATTCCCAGTCGCGATGAAGCGTCATGCGATAACGGTGACGCACCGTCGCGGCCAGGTCCGCTCCTACAAGTCCTGGCGCCCTGCCGCTTCACGCGTAATGCAGCCCTGCACTAGAGCGTGAAAGCCGGTCCCCGCAAGATCGCGCAGACGGCACCCGGCGCAGCGTCGACGACTCCCCCCCTGACCCGTAGGAGCGGACCTGGCCGCGATGAGGCATTCCTCGTCGCGATGAATCGTTGCTCCGATAACGGGGACACACCGTGGCGGCCAGGTCCGCTCCTACGAGAGCATGCGGGTGGTCGAGCCTTCTGCGCGAGGCGGCGCGGCTTGGGCGGCCGGAGATGACGCGGCGCCTGGACAGACTCACGTGACGGGCAACGTCGCTTCCATGGACGGCCATCGCCAACCATACGCATGCGAATGTTATGCTGCAGGCCCGACCCGCCATGGAACCCGGCCCGCATGCGCGCTTCACTGTTCAAGCTCGGCATCAACCTGTGGCCGCCGTATCTGTTTTCAGGCATCCACGTCACCGCATTGTCGGCCGACTATCGCTTTGCGCGTGTGGAACTGCGGCAACGCCCGTGGAATCGCAATTACGTGGGCACCCATTTCGGCGGCAGCCTGTTCGCAATGACCGACCCGTTCTGGATGCTGCTGGTGATGCAGAACCTGGGGCGCGACTACTACGTGTGGGACAAGGCCGGCAGCATCGACTTCGTCAAACCCGGGCGCGGCACGGTAAGCGCGGACTTTGTGATCGACAACGCCATGCTCGCCGAACTGCGCGACGCCACCGCCGGCGGAGAGAAGCATCTGCGCTGGTTCGAAAACGCGATACACAACCGCGATGGCGACGTCGTTGCGCGCGTGCGCAAGCAGCTCTACGTCAAGCGCAAACCGGCGCGGTGATTGCAACCCTGTCGACCGGCTGCAAGGCAGGCAATAACGACAGCCATGTGCCAATCGATCATGACGCGTCCGCTCGATGCGGGCACGCCATGTCTGCGCCAGGTGCAGCGCAATGGCACGCAGTCATCATTGCCACGACGCCGGCGTAGCGCGTCGGCGTCGTGGCGTGCACATCGCCGCTTTGCGTCCTTGCGCGCATTGGTCAAGAATCAAGCACCTCTCCTTGCTGGTTGCCTTCATGCTGCTGCGCACCGTTGTTTCTGCCTGCCTGCTCGCCCTGGTATTGCCCGCTACCGCCCACGCGGCCTACCGCAGCCCGCAACAGATCCTGGACAGCTCGCCGGCCAATGCGTGGCGCGTGCTCGACCCCGATCGCACGCTATACCTGGAACTGGACACCGGCCGGGTGATCATCGAGCTTGCACCGCAATTTGCACCCGAGCACGTGGGCAACATCCGCACGCTGGCCCACGAGCGCTTCTGGGACGGGCTGAGCATCTATCGCTCGCAGGATAATTTCGTGGTGCAGTTCGGCGACCCCGATGGCGAGACGCCGGGCAAGGCCAAATCATCGGGCTCGGCCAAGACCCATCTGCCTGCAGAGTTCGAACGCGCCGCGCAAGGCCTGGATTTTCAGCGCCTGCCCGACAGCGATGGCTGGGCGCCGCAGGTCGGCTTTGTCGACGGCTTCCCGGCGGGCCGCGACAGCGCCACCGGCAAGGCCTGGCTGGCGCATTGCTACGGCACGCTTGGTGCTGGCCGCAACAATGACGAAGACAGCAGCATCGGCGCAGAGTTGTATGTGGTCACCGGGCAATCGCCACGACAGCTGGACCGCAACATCACCGTGGTCGGCCGCGTGGTCAAGGGCATGGAATTGTTGAGCGTGATCCCGCGCGGCCCGGACCCGATGGGCTTCTACGAAGACGCCGCGCAACGCTCGCCGATCCGTGCGATCCGCTTGGCCAGCGATGTGCCGGTAGCCGAGCGCACGCCCCTGCAACTGTTGCGCACCGACAGCCAGAGCTTCCGCGACGTGGCCGAAGCACGCCGCAATCGCAAGGACGACTTCTACAAGCGCCCGGCCGGGCATATCGATCTGTGCAACGTGCCGCTGCCGGTGCGGACACCGCCGGCGGGCTGAATCGCGAATCGCGAATCGCAAAAGCGGGGCGCGCGTGCTTAGCGCGCGCGCTGGCTGAAGGCGACGCTGCCCAGAATCAGCACCGCGGCCAGCAACATGGTCCAGGTCAGCGGTTCGCCCAGCAGCGACCACGCCAGCAGCGCGCCGAATACCGGCACCAGGTAGGTCACGGTGGATGCGCGCGCCGGGCCGATGCGCTGGATCAACCGGTAATACATCAAGAATGCCAACCCGGTGCAGACCACGCCCAACGCGGTCGCGCAGGCCCAGGCCACTGCCGGCACCGGCGTGGTCGGCCATTGCAGCCAGGCCAACGGTGCCAGCAGCAATGCACTGCACCCCAGCGTGGACGCCGCCGATGCAGCCGGTGGCAGGTCGCCCATGTGGCGCTTCACCAGGTTGTAGCCGATGCCGTACAGCAGCGAGGCGGTGGCGCCGGCCAATGCCGCCGGGCCCACGCTCAACCCGGCCGATTTGCCGGTCGCCAGCACCAGCACGCCGATGAATCCCACCAGCAAAGCCAGCGCGCGCCGCGTACCGATGCGCTCGCCAAAGAACAAGAACGCGATCAACGCAGTGAACAACACCGTCATCGCATTGCAGATCGCACCGACGGCGGCCGGTGCATGTTGCGCGCCCCAGGCAAACAGCAAGAACGGCAACGCGGAGTTCAACACGCCGATCGCCGCCAGCATCGGCCAACGGCGCAAGGGGAAGCGGTCGCGCGCCAACCACAGAAACGGCAGCAGGACCGCCGCGCCCAGCGCCAGGCGAATTTCCACCAACGCCACCGTGCCGAACTTGGGCGCCGCCACACGCATGAACAGGAACGAGCACCCCCATACGATGCCGAGAAAACCCAGCTCGAGCGGGGTCCGCCATTCGCGCGTTGCAACGACTGGCTGCGTCGACGAATGCGCGCTCATGGCTGCGCTCCTGCGGCATGCCGTGCGGCGCTGAAACAGCAGAAGACAAGCTCGGGCAGACAGCTGGGCATGGCACGATCATCGCGACGGGATGACGCAGCATCGGCTGCTACCGCAGGCCCGACAAGCGCGTAGTATCGCGGTCAGCCACAAATCTGACTCATGTCTCGATGAATCTGCGCCCGACCCTGCTGCCCGCATTGGGCGTGTTCGCCGCCGCCGCGCGCCATCAAAATTTCGCGCATGCGGCCGAAGAACTGCATCTCACCGCCAGCGCGGTCAGCCACCATGTGCGCAAGCTCGAAGCGCTGCTCGGGGTCACCCTGTTCCAGCGGCTGCCGCGCGGGGTCAAGCTCACCGCCGAAGGCCGTCAGCTGGCCGATGCCACCACCGCCGCGCTGGCCGAGATCGCCGCGGTGGCCGGCAACCTGCATCCGCGCGAAGACGCCATCCCGCTGCGTGTCACCACGCTGCGCTCGCTGTCGTATTGCTGGCTATTGCCGCGCCTGCCGCGCTTTTGTCGCGCCCATCCGCACATCCGCCTGGACCTGCAATCGGACCCGGCGTTCTCGCGTTTCGAAGAAGGCGGCCCGGAACTGGGCATCCGTTATGGGCAAGGCGCATGGCCGGGGCTGACCTCGCACCATTTGATGGACGATGCGCTGTTCCCGGTGGCCTCGCCCTCGTTGCCGGAGGTGGCGGCACTGCGCACACCGGCGCAGATTGCCCGGTTGCCGCTGCTGAGCGACATGTCGCCGCAAGGCTGGCGCGACTGGTTTCGCGCCGCCCAGGTGCGCGGCACCACGCTGCCGCCGATGCATACCTTCAACGACAGCACCGATGCGATGCGCGCAGCGGTGTACGGCCTGGGCGCGGTGCTGGCACGCAAGCACATCGCCCAGCCCTACCTGCAACGCTACGAACTGGTGCGGCTGCCAGGCCCTACCCTCAAGGCCCGCTACGCGTACTACATCGTGCACCCCAGCCACCGCGAGCCCAGCCCGTCGGCGGCGTTGTTCATCGACTGGCTCAAACGCGAAGCGCTGGACGAACGCACCCCGATGCCCGCGTTGCCGGCAGAGCTGGTGGCACTGCCCGCTGCGTGAGACGGCTGGTTGAAGCACTGCGTTCTTGCTGGACGGGCTTTCGCTTGCCTGGATGACTTGAGCGCGATGTGCTCGACGTGCGTACGGGGCTGCGGGACTGATTTGGCATACGGGTGCGGCTGGCTAGCGCCAACAAAATCCCGCATCACCAACCGGCCGCGATCTGCACCGCAACGCTGGCACAGGCCTTGCGCTAGACGTAAGCAGCGCCCCATGGCCAATCGCACCAAACGCTCGCGACAGTCGCCGGCCGCAGCCAGCCAGCGCTGCCCCGAAAAAGCGCTTGACATCGGCCGCCATAAAATCAATTAATTAGCTAATTCGTTAATTGTCTAAACCCTTATGTCCATCGACCGCATCTTCGAAGCCCTCGCCTCCCAGCCCCGCCGCAAGATGCTGGCGTGCCTGGCAGACCAGGAACTCACCGCCGGGCAGATCGGGCAGTTGTTCGAAATGAGCGCGCCGGCGATCTCGCGGCATCTATCGGTACTGGAAACCGCCGGACTGGTGTCCAGCGAGCGGCGCGGCCAGTTCGTGGTCTACCGGCTGACCCCCGACAACCTGGTCAACACGCTCAGCAGTTTTGCCTTCGAAGTCTGCCCGGCCTCGGCACCGATGAAACGCAAGGCGCGCGCCTTGACCAAGAAAACCTCCTGACCCTCCTCCGGCCGCAAAGGACTCATGCCGATGTTCAGCACACGCCAGCACCGCACTGCCGACGCACACGCAGGTTTCCCGTCCGTCCGTCTGGAGTCCTACAGCGGCGGTCTGCCGGTGGAGGTCACGCTGATCGCGCAACTGGGCGTGGGCGCAGGCAATCCGTTGATCGAGCAGGCCTGCCGCCGCCAGCGCGCGCATCCCAGCTTTCACGATGCGCTGGACGAACCCTCGGCACGCCTGGCCGGCACCGACTTTGCGCGCGGCGAATCGACCGCGCTGTTCTCGTTTGCGGTGGGTGCCAACGGCCACCCATTCCATCGCCACGCCGGGCACCGCATGTTCACCGCCATCACCGGCAGCAGTGGCGCGCAACTGCGCTTTTGCACCGCCTCGATGGAGCAGATCGAACAAGATCCGCAGCACTTTCTGGCGGCGTTGCGGCACATCGATCTGCCGGCCGATTGCCTCTTTACCGTGCGCTTTGGCGGCGGCACCTGGCATCAGTTCGCACCGCTGAAAGCGCAGGCCGCACACCCGGCGTTTTTCGCACTGTCCTGCCACAGCGATGAGGCCGGCGGCGAGTTGAGCGATGCGGTACGCGCACGGGTGCTGGCAGGTACCGCCGATATCGCAACGCTCACCGAAACGCTGCCCGAGTCCGTGATTGCGCTGCTGGCCTCGGCCCAGGCGCGTGCGCTGCAGATTCCTACCGTGGGCCTGTCGCTGGCCGCATCGCCGGGCAGCAGCCGGTTTGCCTGGTGCGGCAGGCTGCGCTCCTTCAGCGGCAGGCTGCGCCAGGCAGTGAGCCGGCTGCGGCGGCCGGTGGGGTTTGTTGCGCTGGCACCGCAGCGGGCGCAGGTCAGCGTGCATGCCGCCCCCAAGCCCGGCTCGCTGCTGACCAGGCACCTGCCCCGCTTCGATCATCAGGACAGCGTGCGGCTGCGCCTGCAGCCGCATCAGTTGCGTCAGCACGGTGCGCACACCTTGATGACGTTGCTGCTGGAAGGGTTCACCGAGCGCGCGCCGCGGGGCGTGACCTGGCTGATGCGGCTGCGCAATGCGCTGGTGGCGCCGCTGCAGTTGCGGACCTCGCCGCTGGGCTGCCCGGTGTCGTCGTTGCTGTCGGAACAGCGCGACTGTCTGTTCGCGGGCCGGTTCCCGGTGCTTGCGCAAGACACCGCGCCGCTGGATCGACGCGTGCAGGTCTTGCTGGGCGCCGACGACCGTCACCTGGTCTTCCGCAGCAGCGTGGGCGTGGACGTGCTGGACGATGGCAGCGTGGAGCTGAGCCTGGAGACGCGGGTGGCCTGCCGGAATACGTTTGGCCGCGTGTACATGGCCTTGGTGGACGGCGTGCATCATCGCTACATCGCGCCGGCACTGCTGCGCACTGCCGCGCAGGCGTTGCTGGTGCCGGTGCTGGATACCGCCCCGGCACAGGCAACAGCCAAGCGCGCGTGAGCAGCCGGCGCACGCAGCCATCACCCGATCTTGCCTGATGGCTGCCTAGGCTTTGGGTCCCCAATCCAAGGAAGCTTTCCCATGCCGACTCTTCGCATGCGTATCACCGGCACCGACGACGACGCACGTGCCATCGCCAACCTGCTGCAGAGCATCGAGGGCATTGAGCACGTCGAAGAAGTGGACGACCTGATGCCGCATCTGGACGACGACGATTCCAGCTCGGCCGGCCTGTCCGACGACGAAGGTCCGGGCAGCCACGAGTTCGAAGTGGAAGCCGGCAACGAGGCCACCGCGCAGAAGGTGCGCGAAGCGGTGCAGGAACTGGCCTTGCAGCTGGACGTGTTTGTCGAATACGAGTTCGACGAAGGTTGAGCTTGCGCAGGGCGCGACTGCAGACATCGGTGGATGTCTGCAGTCGGCCTGCCCTTTATTCCGACGAAACCTGCAGCGCGCTGGCGTCTTGCTTGAGCAAGCGTTGCTCGTACCGGAGGCGTACAGCACGCTGGAAACGACACTGGTCGAACATCGCTGTTACACGCGGCCATGCCGATGCGCATGGCAGATTGCATGCGCTTTGCACCTGCATCCTGCACTCCTCACACAGCGCTGCTTCCAATGACAGGCGACGCGCCCATCACGCGCAGCTGATGCAGCAGCACCGACCAGCCGCGCGCCGATCAAGACATCCGGCGCCGCCGCGCGCGCCAGCGCCACGCCTGCAACAGCAGCCAGCCGGCAATCGCCGCCACCAGGGCCACTGGCAGCAATGCCGCGACCGCACGGATCACGAACGCCACGCTGGACGAAAACACCTGCCCGAACTCGGCAGCTGCCTGCGCGATCTCGCTTCTGCCCTGCTCCCCGCCGGTACTGCGGAAGTTGAGCGTCAGTAACTGGGTGCGGATACGGCGTTGCTGCTGCGCGGATTCCTGCTGCGTTTGTTGCGCTTCGGCCTCAATCTCGGCCAGGCGCTTGGACAGTGCAAGCAGATCGGTCACCGCCAGATCGCGACGCTGCTGCAACTCCAGCAGACGCGCGTGTTCTTTTTGAAGGCGCGCCTGCGCCAGGCCGGTATCGGCAATCTGCTGGGCCAGATCCTCGGCGCGCGTGCTGCGTGCCGCCACCTCGCCATGTTGGCCGGCCAGTTGCACCAGTGGCTCGATGCCATCGGGCACCGTGCGCACGCGAACGCTGCCGCTGGGCTCGCGCCCACCCTCCTGTTCCACCGCCAACAGCGCGCAGGTGCCGAACTGTGCGCTCTGGCAGGCAGCACGGACGGCCGCGATGCGCTCGCCGATCTGATCGGCCGGCAACTCGATCCGCACATCGTGTTCGTAGGCCAGCGCATTGCCTTGTGCGGCGGGGGGCGCCGGCGCCGGGGCACCGCCGTCTGCGGCCATCTCCCCCGGCGGCCGCGCGCACCCGCACAGCGCCCAGCCGACCAGCAGCGCGATGCCGGGCCAGCGCATACCGCGCCTCATCGGCTGGCTCCGTCAACCCGTTGCACGTTCAAGGTGGTCAGATCCAGCGCGGGCAGGCAGCGCACGTTGACCGCCACGCTGGCTTCGCCGGTCTTGGGGTTGGCCCCCTCGCTGAAGGGCGCAATGCCGCACTGCGGGCAATGATGATGCTCGATATGGTGGCGATTGAAGCGGTAGGTGCCGACCGCCTCCGGGTCCGCCTGCAGGCGCAGCTGGGTGCGCGTGCCAAACCAGAGCAGCCCACCGCGGCGGCGGCAGAGCGAGCAGTTGCAGTCGTAGACCTCGGTGATCGGCGTATCGGTCTCCAGTTCGAAGGCGATGCGTCCGCAATGACAGCTACCGGCATACAACATGGTGTTCCTCCTTGGAATGCGCCACTTCACTGTGGCGTGCAACAGGCAGACGGGGCGACACGGCTGCGGGCCAGGCAGCAGCCAGGGCCCGCCCGAGA
Organism: Xanthomonas sp. NCPPB 4467; assembly: GCF_041475665.2. Classification (NCBI taxonomy): domain Bacteria; kingdom Pseudomonadati; phylum Pseudomonadota; class Gammaproteobacteria; order Lysobacterales; family Lysobacteraceae; genus Xanthomonas; species Xanthomonas sp. NCPPB 4467. The sequence goes on from NZ_CM191260.1 coordinate 3,450,553, forward strand.
CCGGCCGATTCAGCATCACGGCCGCAGCCGCTTGGCGCGCGACGCACCGATTCGATCGCCACTCTAAACCAATGGTGGATGCGGACAACCGCACAGTTGCCTATGCTGGCGGATTGACTCCACCAGGACCCACCATGCGTCAACGCCTGCTTGTCCTCGCCCTGATCGCCGGCCTGAGCGCCTGCCAGCAGCAGCCCGCATCGCCGAGCGCCGGCACCACCCCGCCCGTCGGCACGCACGACGCGCAGACCCCGGATGCGCGCTTTGCCGCGCTCTCCAAGCAGGCCCTGGACACCTGGATGCAGCTGTCGCCGGTCACCGCCACCCAGACCGGCGATCACCGTTTCGATACGCAGATCGACGATCTCAGCACCGCCGGGCGCCAGCGCAGCCTGGAGGCAGGCAAGAAGCTGCTGACCGAGCTGGAGGCGATCGACATCGCCAAGCTGTCGCGCGAGAACCAGGTCGATGCAGCGATCTTGCGTAACCAGTTGCAATCGGAAATATGGAATACCGAGGTCCTGCAGAGCTGGGCCTGGGACCCGCAGGTCTACAACGGCCTGGCCGGTAGCGCGTTGTACGGTCTGATGGCGCGCGAGTTCGCGCCGCTGCCCGAGCGCCTGGCGTCGGCCACGCAGCGCATGGAAAAAATCCCGAGCATCTTCGCCCAGGCGCGCGAGAACCTGGACCCGGCGCGCGTGCCCAAGATCCACGCCGAGACGGTGGCCAAGCAGAACAAGGGCATCTTGAGCATTGTCGATACCTTCATCGCGCCCAACATCGGCCAGCTCGGCCCGATCGAAGCGGCGCGCGCGCAGGCGGCCATCGACAACCTGCGCAAGGCGGTGACCGAGCAGCAGACCTGGCTGGACACCGTGCTGGTGCCCAATGCCAAGGGGGACTTCCGTGTCGGTGCGGAAAAGTACGATCAAAAGCTGAAATTCGCGCTGCTGTCGTCGCTGTCGCGCGCCGACATCAAACAGCGTGCGGAGTCCGAGCTCAAACGCGTGCGTAGCGAGATGTACGGCATTGCGCGCACCGTGTTCAAGGACAGACCGGGAGCACCGAAGCTGCCCGCCTCGCCGACCGACGATCAGCAACAGGCTGCGATCGAAGCTGCGCTGGAACTTGCCTACGCCGACAAGCCCGCGCGCGACAAGGTGGTGGACGAAGCCAAGGCAGCGCTGACGCAGTCCACCAACTTCGTGCGTCAGAAAGATTTGATGACGCTGCCGGATTCGCCGGTGGACATCATCCTGATGCCGGAATTCCAGCGTGGCGTGGCGGTGGCGTATTGCGATTCGCCCGGCCCGCTCGACAAGAATCTCAAGACCTTCTACGCGGTGTCGCCGATTCCCGACGACTGGAACGACAAGCAGGTCGATTCGTTCCTGCGCGAATACAACACCCGCATGATCCATCTGCTCAGCATCCATGAGGGCACGCCGGGCCATTACCTGGAAGGCTGGCACTCGGCCAAGTTCCCCTCCACGCTGCGCGCGGTGCTGCGCTCGGGCATGTTCGCCGAAGGCTGGGCGGTGTACACCGAGCGCATGATGCAGGAACAGGGCTACCTGGATAACGACCCGCTGTTCCACCTGGTGCAGCTCAAGTTCTACCTGCGCACCATTGCCAACGCCATCCTCGACCAGGGCGTGCATGTGGACGGCTGGGACCGGGATAAGGCGATGCACCTGATGACCCACGACACCTTCCAGCAGGAAAGCGAAGCCTCGGGCAAGTGGGTGCGTGCGCAGCTGTCGTCGGCGCAACTGCCGACCTACTTCGTCGGCGTGCAGGAACATCTGGATACGCGCAAGGCGATGCAGGACAAGCTGGGCAAGGACTTCAACCTGAAGGCCTACCACGACAAGATGCTGTCCTACGGCGCCCCGCCGGTGCGCTTTGCACGCGAGCTGATGCTGGATCAGCCGATTAAGTAAGCACTCCGTTCTCCCCTCGGGAGAGGGGCTTGCTCCAACAGACGGATGAAGCGCTGACTACCTCCCTTCTCCCGCATGCGGGAGAAGGTGCCCGCAGGGGCGGATGAGGGCACGAGCGAAGCTCGATGTAGTCAACCTTGCAGAAGACTTCACTCCCCTCACCCCAACCCCTCTCCCGCACGCGGGAGAGGGGCTAGATCTCGATGTTACGACTCCCGCGTGCGACCTCCCTTCTCTCGCACCGTGTACTGGAGCATCGTTCCCCTCACTCATCCGCCGCAACAAACCCGCCGGTCTGCCGCGCCCACAAGCGTGCATACAGCCCACCCTGTGCGATCAGCTGCGCATGCGTGCCGGTTTCGACGATGCGGCCGGCGTCCATCACCACCAGTCGATCCATGCGCGCAATGGTGGACAGCCGGTGCGCGATGGCAATGACGGTCTTGTTGCCCATCAATGCGTCGAGGCTGTCCTGGATCGCCGCTTCCACTTCCGAATCCAGCGCCGAGGTGGCTTCGTCCAGAATCAGGATCGGCGCATCTTTCAACAGCACGCGCGCAATGGCGATGCGCTGGCGCTGACCGCCGGAGAGTTTGACGCCGCGCTCGCCCACATGCGCATCGAAGCCGTGGCGGCCTTCGCCATCGACCAGGGCATCGATAAAGCTCTCCGCGCGTGCCTTGCGCACGGCTTCGAGAATCTGCGCGTCGCTGGCCTGCGGCCGGCCGTACAGCAGGTTGTCGCGGATCGAACGATGCAGCAGCGAGGTGTCCTGCGTCACCAGACCGATCTGCCCGCGCAGGCTTTCCTGCGTGACCTGCGCGATGTCCTGCCCGTCGATCAAAATACGCCCCTGCTCCAGGTCGTATAGCCGCAGCAGCACGTTGACCAGCGTCGATTTGCCCGCACCGGAAGGGCCTACCAGGCCGATCTTTTCGCCCGCGCGTACCTGCAGATCCAACCCGGCGATCACCCCGCCGCGCTTGCCGTAGTGGAAATGGACCTGGTCGAACTGCACCTGGCCCTGAGTGACCCGCAGCGGTACCGCATCCGGCGCGTCCTGCACGGTCAGCGGTTGGGCGATGGTCTGCATGCCGTCCTGCACGCTGCCGATGTCTTCGAAGATGCCGTTGACCGTCCACATGATCCAGCCGGACATGTTGTGGATGCGGATCACCAGACCGGTCGCCAGCGTGATCGCGCCGACGCTGATCTGCCCACGGTTCCACAGCCACAGCGACAATGCGCAGGTGCCCACGATCAGGAACCCGTTGGCCACCGCGATGGCAGTATCCATGGCGGTGGTCACCCGTGTCTGCCCGCGGTGCTTGACCGCCAGCTCATCGAGCGCGTCGTGCACATAGGCTTCTTCGCGGCCTGCATGGGCGAATAACTTGAGCGTGGAAATATTGGTATAGCCATCGACGATGCGCCCGGTGGCCTTGGAACGCGCGTCCGATGCCACCCAGGCACGCGCCTTCATGCGCGGCACGAAGAACGCCATCAACGCGACATACACCACCAGCCAGATCAGCAGCGGTGCCATCAGCCACGGGTCGGCCTGCGCAAACAACCACAAGGCACTGCCGGTATAGACCACGATGTACCAGAGCGCATCGACCATCTGCACCGCCGATTCGCGCAACGAGGTGCCCGTCTGCATCACGCGGTTGGCGATGCGGCCGGCAAAGTCGTTGTTGAAAAAGCCCAGGCTCTGGCGCACCACGTAGTTGTGCATCAACCAGCGCGAGCGGTTGCTCAGGCCCGGCACGATCGCCTGATTGACCAGCAGGTTATGCAGCCCGGTGAACAGCGGCCGCGCCACCAGCGTGATCGCTGCCATCCATAGCAACTCGCCCGCATGACGACGGAAGAAGTCCGGTCCCGGTCGCTCGGCCAGCATATCCACGATGCGAGCGAGGAAGTCGAACATCGCCACTTCAACCAGCGCCAGCAGCAGCCCTGCGACCAGCGTGGCCAGCAGAATCGGCCATAACGGCCGCAGATAATGCAGATAAAACCGCCACACGCTGCGGGGCGGCATCTCCCGCTCGATGGGCGGAAAGATATCGATCAGGGACTCGAACCAGCGGAACATTGCACGCACTTCGCGAATACCGGGCGGTCAGGCTAGCCGATCGGGCGTCAAGCCGCAGTGCGGTGATGCGGCAAGTTCCGCCTGGGAGGTCGCGCTGCGGGTGCCCAGTGCTGCTGTGGATGCAGCGGCGCCGGCACTGCATGGCGCAGCCGTCTCAGCACCTGCGTTTAGAGCGGCTAACAAATCTAGCGAGCAATCGTCAGATGGGTGCGGGCGGCGCGCTCAGAATCGGAGTGGACGCGTGGTCCATGCCGCACCGAGCACCGGGCACCGGCCGCGCCCGCCCGACGGCGAGCACGGTCGTTTTGTTCGCTGCTATCAGTCGCGAACGCGCGCAAGCAGCCGGTTGATCTCGACCAGATCGAAGTGCCCCGGATCGAAACGCCCACCGAGCGTGGCCAGTTCCTGCACATGCTGCGGGTGATCCGGGTCGGCGATGATCTGCAGAAATTCCTGGTAGTCGTCGATCCCGCCGCGGCTTTCCGGTGGGCAGGCATTAGCGCCATCGATGCAGCGTGCCACGCGCAGGCCGGCATCCGGCGGCAAGACGGCCTGCACCTGCACGGTGTGCTGCCAGCCGGCGCCGGCCCCATAGAAATAGCCAAATGCCTCGAGCTCGCCCAGCGCGCTTTCCAGCGTGACCCGCGCGGCATGCTTGAGCCGCGGGCGATCGGGCACATCCAGCCCGGACTCGCCATAGCGCCCGCCGCCAACATCGAATTCGTACGGGTGCGCACCGCTCCAGCCCATCACCGGCTGCAGCACGCGGTGCAAGGTCGCCAGCCGCACGGCGCCGGCCACCAGCACGCTGCGCCACACCAGCGGCGCACTGCCCGCCAACGCGATCTGCAACTGATAGATCGGCACCGGGACCTGCACCGCCTGCTGGGCGGCCTTCTTTTTTGCCTTGGTCATGACGACTCGATGACTGATATCTGACGCCAGTATGGCGGCGGTGGCATGCTCGCCTCAATGCGCATGCACTGCGACTGCGCCAGCACCTGAGCCGACATCGCTCCATCCTGGTCAAGCAGGTGCGTTCATTCGGAGCATGCAGCGCACGGCGCGGTGCGCTCGCGCGCGCTGTGCAACAGACAATGCACAGCCTTCAAACGTCAGGCTTGCCCGCACGGCCAAGCAACCGACAAGCGCTGCCTCTCACCAGCAGCGCAGCTGCCCCGCCAGCGCAGCAGCTGCCGGCGTTCAGCGTTGTTGCAGGCTCGGCACCACGTCGGTCACGTTGGCGTGGCGACGCATGATCCAGTTGAACAGCGGCGTGGCCATCAGCGTGGACAGGATCGCCATCAGCACCAGCACCGAGAACAGGCCCTGCTCGATCACCCCGGCCTGTAAACCGATATTGATGATGATCAGCTCCATCAGGCCGCGTGCATTCATCAGCGAGCCGATCGCCATCGCGTCGCGGTTATTTTCGCCGGTGGCGCGCGCCGCAGCCCAGCAGGCCACGCCCTTGCCGATGAATGATGCGGCCAGGATGGCGACGCCGGCCAGCATGATCTGCGGCTGCAGCAACACGCTGAGCTGAGTTTTCAGGCCCGAATAGGTGAAGAACAACGGCAGCAGCAACACCACCACAAACGGCTGCATCATCTCGCGCAGCTTCTCGGTCAATGCGCCCCTGGGCAGGCACACGCCCAGCAGGAAGCCACCGAACACGGCATGGATACCGATCGCATCCATCGCCCAGGCGCTGAGGCAGAACAGCATCAGCACGATCGCCAGCATGCTGTTGCTGAGCGGCTGATCCGGCACGACATGATCGGCCAGGCGACGCAGCAGATGCCGGCCGACAAACAGCATGAACAGCGCATAGGCGACGCCGCCGCCGATGGCCAGGTACGCACTGCCCCAGCTGCCGCCGAAGCTGGCCAGCACCACCGCCAGAATGCACCACGCCGCCGCATCGTCGAACGCACCGGCGGTCAACGCCAACGTGCCCAACGGGCTATTGGTCAGGCCGCGCTCGTGGATGATGCGCGCCAGCATCGGGAATGCGGTGATCGCAATGGCCGCGCCCAGGAACAGCGAGGCTTCCATGAGCTTGGCCTTTTCCGAGAACAGGCCTTCCACATTGAGCAACCATGGGCACATCGCAAACGCCAGCGCAAACGGTACTGCGATACCGGCCAGCGACACGCTCATCGCGCTGCGATAGCGCGCACGGAAGTGATCGCCGCGAAAGTCGGTACCGACCAGAAACATGTACAGGCCAACGCCAAACTGCGCGAACACGTACAGCACGTCCATGGTCTGCTTGGGGAACAACGCTGCCTGCGCACCCGGCGCCAGCAGGCCGAACAGCGACGGCCCCAGCATCACGCCGGCGATCATCTCGCCAACCACCTGCGGCTGCCCGATACGCTTGGCCAGCATGCCGACCAACCGACAGACCAGCAGGATCGCTGCAGCCTGCAGAAAAAAATACACCGACATCTGCGCAGTGGTCATGCGTATGGGGACATCCCTGAGAAGTGCGCGGATCATAGCGAGCCGCGCTGGTGGGCGGTAGCGCTGAGGCTGCCGAGCGCGGCTGTTGCAGCATCGGCAGGCACTTCAGCGGTGCTGGATGGACACGGCCACCCTCATTGATTGCCGGCTCATTGATTGCCGGGTGGCCCGCAGCACAGCGGATGCGCTGGCGCCGCCCTCAGACACGCGTCACCGCGATGCAGGCGATGCCGCCGACACCGGGGTCAGCACCAGATCCTGAAAATCGAAACTGAAATCGGTCAACGGCGAGATCGCTTCCATGCGCATCTCGCGCACCGCACCGTCCGCAGTCAGCGAAAAGTTGACGAAGGCATCGGCGTTCAAGGAACGGTCGTCCCAGCGCACGATGAAGCTGTCGTGCTGCCAGTGCTCCAGCGTGCCGATCAACTGCGCCGTCTTGGCGAACTGCAGCCGCAGCCGCTTACCGTCCTGGCGGATCACCACATCGCCGTACCACGGGTCGCGATAGGTGGCCGCATAACCGCGCAGCGGCAACGACGGCGTCGAGCGTGCGGTACGTGCATCCTGATGCCTCTTCCAGCTGGTGTCGGCATCCATGTCCGCCTTGGCCACGGCCTTGGCGTACGCATCGGTCCAGTCGGTGGGCGGCACCTGCAAGAACGCATCCAGCACCTGCAGCGTCACCGCGTTGAACGCCGCACCCACTTCCTGATTGGTCAGCACCACCACACCCAGGTGCTGGTCGGGCACCAGGGTCAGGCGCGACACCATGCCGGGCCAGCCGCCGGTATGCCAGACTAGCCGGTGGCCGCGATAGTCGCTCAGGCTCCAGCCTTCGCCATAGCCGGCGAAATTGGGCCGCATGCCAGCCAGGTCGGGCACCGATGGCTCGGCAATGGCGATGGGTGTGATCATCGACCACATCTCCTGTTGCCGCTTGGCACTGAACAACGGCGTGCCGTCCGGCAACACCCCACCGGCCAGCTGTACCTGCATCCACAACGCCATGTCGTGCGCACTGGAATAGATGCCGCCGGCACCGGAATTGTTCGACCAGGTCAGCGGTGCCACCGTGCGCAGCTCGGTGAAGTCGTACTTGGCATGCCCCACCGCCGCGTTGTCGCCAGGCTGCAGATGGTCGGCGTTGAAGCGCGTGCCACGCATGCCCACCGGAGCGAAGATCCGCTGCTGCAAGAACGCGGCATAGGACTGCCCGGAGACCTGCTCGATCACCTGCTGCGCGACGGCGTACAAGATATTGTCGTACGCGTAACGGTCACGAAACCCGCCTTTCAACGGCACCTTGGCCAGGCGCTGCACGACTTCGTCGGTGCTGTAGCTGGTGGTCGGCCAAAACAACAGATCCCCAGCTCCCAGGCTCAGCCCGCTGCGGTGGGCAAGCAGGTCGCGCACGCGCATCTCGCCGCTGACATAGGGGTCGGACATCCGAAACCACGGCAGGTGGTCGATGACCTTGTCGTCGAGCGACAGCTTGCCCTCGTCGGCCAGGATCGACAGCGACGCGGCAGTGAACGCCTTGGTATTGGAGGCGATCGCAAACAATGTGTCTGCCTGCACCGGCTCGGGTTTGCCGATTTCGCGCACGCCATAGCCGCGCTCCAGCACCACCTGACCATCCTTGACGATGGCCACCGCAATGCCGGGCACATCGAACTGCTTGCGCACGCGTTCCATCTGCGCATCGAACTGCTGCAAGCCGGCCGGTAGCTCGGCCGCGTGCGTCGTTGTCACCAGGGTTGCCAGCATCAGCACGCCTCCCGTCAGCCATCGGTTCAAGGTCACTGTCACGCTCTACTTGTTGTCGATCAGATTGCGCCGCCTGCACCGTCCAGCGGCAGCGGTGTCACCAGCACGCCGTTGGTGTCGGCGTACAACCAATGACCGGGCACGAACGGAACGCCGGCAAAGTTCACCGGCACATCCACATCGCCCAGATCGCGCCGCTCGGTGCGCCGTGGGCAGGCGGCCAGTGCCAGAACGCCCAGCGGCAGCGTGGCCAGGATCTCGACATCGCGTACGCAGCCGTGGATGAGCACGCCGGCCCAACCATGAGCCACCGCCTGCGCCGCGATCTGGTCGCCCAGCAGCGCATGTTTCAGCGAGCCCTGGCCGTCCACCACCAGCACCCGCCCCTCGCCCGGCGTGGCGGCCAGCTCGCGCACGCGCGAGTTGTCTTCGAAACAGCGCACTGTCGCAATCGACCCGCAGAACACGCTGCGCCCGCCAAAGTGGCGTAACAACGGCTCGGCAACGGTCACCTCGGGAAAACGGTCACACAGATCGGGCGTGGTCCAGGTCATCGGTGCGGTCTCGAGCGGCTGAACCGGCATGGTAGCCGGCTGCGGCGGGGTCCGGGTGTCGGTCGATGTCGTCTTGGCGCTGACAGCTGGGCGGCCCGTCGCCTGCCGGCATCGGTGCAGAGACCGAGCCGACATCGCCAGCAGGCGGCTTCGCTGTCACGTCCCATCCAATCCCGGTACGCGACGCTATAGCCTCGTGACCGCCGCCGGGCGCCCGGCCCAACGCGGCACCCAATCGTGCCCACCTTAGCGAGCGAGTATTCCTGTGATGACTGATCTGTTCGCTTCCACGCCGCCCGCCCTGGACGGCATCCATGTCGGTATCGGCAGCTGGGTGTATGCGCCGTGGCGCGCAGGCATGTTCTATCCCGAGGGTCTGGTGCAGCGGCGCGAGCTGGAATACGCCAGCCGCCAGGTCACCGCCATCGAAATCAACGGCACCTATTACGGCGCGCAAAAACCGGCAACCTATGCGAAATGGCGCGATGACGTGCCGCCTGGCTTCGTGTTTTCTGCCAAGGCGCCGCGACGCATTACCCAATCCCGCACACTGGCGGGCACCAAAGCGCAAGTGGACGACTTCGTCGGCGGCATTGTCGAGCTCGGCGATACCCTGGGGCCGCTGGTGTGGCAATTCGAGCAAGGGCATCGGCTGCAGGCCGACGACCTGGAAGCCTTTTTGACGTTGCTGCCCAAACACGTAGGCAAGCGCAGCCTGCGGCATGTGCTCGAAGTTCGCGACCACGCGGCGGTGGATGCGTCGCTGCTCGCGCTGGTGCGCCGCCACGGCGTGGCCACCGTCTTCGCCGATTCGGACGAACATCCCTCCTTTGCCGATCTGTCCACCGACTTCGTTTACGCGCGTCTGATGCGTAGCCAGGCACGGCTGCATGCCGGTTATCCGGCGCCGGCATTGAAACAGTGGGCCGAGCGCATCCACGCCTGGCGACGCGGCGACGACCCTGCCGATCTGCCGCATGTCGACGCCACCTCACCGGTGGTCCGCACGCCGCGCGAGGTGTTCGTGTTTTTCATCAGTGCGGCGAAGGAGCGCAATCCGGCGGCGGCGATGGCCTTGTTGAAAGAGCTGTCTGCTGGATGACGTGTTGCTGGCAGCGGCGTCCGCTGGCCAGCTGGCTGGAGTAGACCGTACCCCAACCCCTCTCCCGCAGGAGAGGGGCTTAGAGCAGCAGACAAGATGACTTTGCAGCCGCCAGGCGAGCGTGGTTGATGCTTGATGCGGTATGTACCACGCATACACTGCGGTTCTGACCGCGCCGTCCCTACCCACCTGACGACTGCTCGCCAGGTGGTGTCAGCCGCTCCAATACGGCTCATTGCACGGCGCCGATCTGCGGCTTTTCGGCGACAATGGCGCATGCCCACGACCGACCTGCGCAAGGCGCAACTGCAAATTCATTTCTGCGTGCTGCTTTGGGGCATCACCGCGATTCTGGGCAAGTTGATCACGCTGCAGGCGTTGCCGCTGGTGTGGTGGCGCATGTTGATCGTAGTGGTGGCCTTGGCCTTGTGGCCGCGGGTGTGGCGCGGCCTGCGCGGCCTGTCCGCGCGCGTGGTGCTGGGCTATTGCGGCATCGGCGCGTTGGTGGCGCTGCACTGGCTGACCTTCTATGGCGCGATCAAGCTGGCCAACGCGTCGGTGGCAGCCACCTGCATCGCCTTGGCGCCGGTGTTCACTGCCGTGATCGAGCCCTGGGTGACGCAGCGGCCATTCCGCCCGCGCGAGTTGCTGTTCGGCCTTGCCGTGTTGCCGGGAGTGGCGCTGGTGGTCGGCGGCGTGCCCGATGGCATGCGTGCAGGGGTGGTGGTCGGCGCGATTTCGGCCGTGTTCGTCGGGCTGTTCGGCTCTCTCAACAAACGCATGGTGGCGCATGCCGACCCGCTCACCGTCACTGCACTGGAACTGGGTGCCGGCACGCTGACCTTGACCGTGCTGGCACCGGCCATGCCGCTGCTGCTGCCATCGTTGCATGGCGATCTGTTGATGCTTCCCAGCCTGCACGATGGCGTGTTGCTGCTCGTCCTGTCGCTGGCCTGCACCCTGCTGCCGTTTGCGCTGGCACTGGTCGCGCTGCGTCATCTCAGCGCGTACTCGGTGCAGCTGGTGACCAATCTGGAGCCGGTCTACGCCATCGTGCTGGCCATCGCCCTGCTGGGCGAACAACGCGAGCTCACCCTGCAGTTCTATCTTGGCGTGGCGATCATTCTCGGCGCGGTGTTTCTGCATCCGGTGCTGGAACGCCGGCGCAAGGTGGTGCACCCGGAGTTACTGGGCACCGCCGAAGCCAAGAACATCGTCGACTGAGTGAGTGATACGACATCCAGCGACACGGCGTTGGCCGACAGCGACCGCAGTGTCGCGTAACACCCGAGACCGACGCTTCGCAGCGAACGCGTGAGCGGCCGACGCTTATCGACGATGACGATGACCGAGCCCACAAGGTGCCAAGCGCAGCGTTTGGTCAGCTATTCGCAGCCGGCGGGCCGCACGCGAACGCCCATACCGACTGCAGCGGAAGCACCGGATGGCGACCACTGCGCCTGCCATCCGGCAGCGCAGCCGGCCGGCCGGTTTACCACTCGGTGCGCTGCGGCAGCAGGCCGCGCAGTTCCGCATCGCTGAGGTTGCGCCACTGCCCAGGCTTGAGCGCGGCAAGCTTGATGTTGTCGATGCGCACCCGCCGCAGTTGCGTGACCCGGTAGCCGAATTCGGCGGCCATCAGGCGAATCTGCCGGTTCAAGCCTTGCTCCAGCACGATGCGGAAGCCGAACTTGGCGATGCGCGCGGTGCGGCACGGCAAGGTGGTTTCGTTGTGGATGCGCACACCACGCGCCATGCCACGCAAGAATTCGTCGGTGACCGCCTTGTTGACCGCCACCAGATACTCTTTTTGGTGGCGGTTTTCCGCGCGCAGGATCTCGTTGACGATGTTGCCGTTGCTGGTCATCAGGATCAGCCCTTCGGACTCCTTGTCCAGGCGGCCGATCGGGAAGATGCGCTGCTCGTGGCCGACGAATTCGACGATGTTGCCCTTGACCGAACTCTCGGTGGTGCAAGTGATGCCTACCGGCTTGTTGAGCGCGATATAGACATGCTTGCGTCCACCGGGCTTCTTGGCCTCGCGTGCGCGCAGCGGCTGGCCATCCACCAGCACGGTGTCTTCCTCGCCCACCACCGCGCCGGTGCCGGCGACCACGCCGTTGACGGTGACGCGGCGTTCGCCGATCAGGCGGTCGGCCTCGCGGCGCGAGCAGAAGCCGGTATCGGCGATATGTTTGTTGAGTCGGATTGTCATCTTCCAATTATCGGCGATTTACAGCCGGCAACGCACTCTGGCGCAGTCACGGCCCTGGCGCGGAGCGCTGCCGGCAGGCCCTACCCGGTCACCGCCAGCAATGGCTGTGGCGCGATCAGGTCTTGCAGCGGGCACGGGCGGTGCAGGCTGAAGCCCTGCACCTGGCCCACGCCGGCATCGCGCAGGCCGGGGATATCCGCCTCCGACTCCACCCCTTCGGCCACCACTTCGATGCCCAATGCCAGGCCGACCTGGGCGATGGAATGCACCGCGGCGCGGTCCACCGCGTCATGCGCGTAGTTGCGCACGAAGCCGCAATCGATCTTCAACACATCGACGGTGAACTGCTTGAGGTAGCCGAACGAGGCCAGCCCGCTACCGAAATCGTCCAACGCCACATGGCAGCCACGCGCACGCACGCTCTGCACGAAGCGCTGCGCATGTTCCAGATCGCCAATGACGGCGGTTTCGGTGATCTCCATGCACAGCTTGGACACCAGCGTGGGGTAGCGCTCGAACAAGGCGCAGACGAAATCGAGAAAATCCGGCTGCGCGATCGATTGCGCGGACAGATTGACGTGACACAGGTCCAGGGTCGCCACATGCAGCGGGTTGTCGGCCAATTGCGCGCACAAGGTTTCCAGCACATAGACATCGACCATGCGCCCGAGCCCGTAACGCTCCACTGCAGGCAGGAATTCGCCCGGACTCAGCACGCGTCCATCGCGCGCGCGCATGCGCACCAGCACTTCGTACTGCAGACGATCGGGGTCGCTCAGCACCTGGATCTTCTGCGCGTACAGCAGCAGCCGCTGTTCGGCGATGGCCTGCTGCACGGCGCTGATCCAGCCACCGTCATGCCGACGCCGCGCCAAGGCCAGATCGTTCTCGCCAAAACACCGAATCCGGTTGCGCCCTTCTTCCTTGGCCGCGTAACAGGCCAGATCGGCCGCGGTCATCAAGGCGTTGACATCGCTGGCGCCCTGGCGGATTTCCACCACGCCAAAGCTGCAACTCGGCGTCAGCGGCCGGCCGCCCTGATGGCTCCACGGCTGCCCCAACACGCCATGCATGCGCTCCAGCACTGCCTGCGCCTGCAGCAGATCGGTATTGGCCAGCAGGATCGCGAACTCGTCGCCTCCCAGCCGCCCCAGCCAGTCGCCCGGACGCAGCTGCATGGTGATGACATCGGCGAAGTGGCACAGGAACTTGTCGCCGACCGCATGCCCGAAGGTGTCGTTGACCAGTTTGAAGTGGTCCAGATCCACGAAGCACAGCGCATGGCACAGCTGCGGCGATTGCGGCGGCTCGATCAGATGCAGCAGGCGGCGCTCGATCTCGCGCCGGTTGATCAGGCCGGTCAAGGCGTCGTGGCGCGCGTGGAAGGCGACCTCGTCGGCCAGTTCGTGCGCGTGCGAGACATCTTCGATCACCGCCAGCACCAGCGTGGGTTCCTCCGGGCCCGGCTCCACCAGCGAGGCGCTCCAGCGGCCCCACATCACTTCGCCATCGGCACGCAGGAAGCGCAGCTCGCCGGACTGCATCAGCCGCGGCCAGTCGATCATGCCGCGGCTGTCCAGCACGATGTCGTCGGGATGTATCAGCTCTGCTAGCGTGGACGCCTGCAGCTCTTCCGGGCGGTAGCGCAGGATGGTGGCCATCGAGGCGTTGGCATCGAGCACGTGGCCGCGCAGATCGAACTTGACCATGCCCAGCGCGGCCTGCTGAAACGCGGTGCGAAAGCGGCCCTCGTGCGACAGCAGATAATCGCGGATGCGACGCATCGCCAGCACGCAGGTGATCAGCACCAAGAATAAGGTGGCCAGGCTGCAGGCCACCATCACGTCGTGCAGCAGGCGTGCGCAGCGGATCAGCTGCGCCTGGAACTGCCCCGCATCGCTGCGCATGCGGCCATCGAGCAGATGCAGGTCGTCGCGCAGCGCCTGCAGCGCGCGCGCATCCGGTGTACTGGCGGCCTGCACGGAGGCAGCACGGTCGGCCAGCGCACTCAGCTTCAACAGATCGGCATCGGTATGCTTCCACATCGCGATGGCATCGCCCAGATACGGAAAAACCTGGCCGTAGCGATACAGCCGGACCATTTGCGGCATGTCCTCGCGGGCATTGCGCCCGGCTGCGAGCCCGGCGTAAACCGCTGTCCAGGCAATCACCGGCTGTTCGACCGCCTCGCGTGCCGCACGATCGCCGAGCGGCACCTCCAGCGCGCGGCAGGCGGCCTGCAGATCGGACGGATCGCCGCTCGTCAGGTAGCGCTCCAGCCAGTACACCGACTCCTGCTGGGCATTGGACCAATGGCCCTGACCAACGATCCAGGCGGTGGCTCCGGATTGGATTTCGATCGCCAGTGCAGAGAGCACGGCCATGCCGACAGCCACGGCCATCAGCAGCGCCAGAGGGAGCGTCAGCCAGCCGCGCACCATGTGCATGGTCCGGCCACTGCGTGTACTGCGTGCTGCCTGCGCCATTGCCGTCCTCGTCCACCGCCACCCAATGCGAGTCAGGCGCCCAGTGGGCGCCTGAAGGCAGTAGCGGCCGTCATGGCCGAGTCTGTATGGCGGCGTCCGTTTGCCGGACGGCCGGCGGAAACGGTCAGCCTGGCTGACCATCCGCCGTCTGCGGCCCCTGTCGGGACACGCTTGCTTGCATTGCCAGGCTATGCCTTGAAAGGAATAGCGGAACTGACACCGGCTGCGTCCGCGCTTCGCTGCGCAGCCGATTGTCAGCGTGGCTTACTCGCCGCGCGGCTTGGGCGGGCCCTTGCGGTGCGGCGCGCCGGCGCGATCCATCGGACGCCCCGGGCCGTTCGGACGACCGGACGGCTTGCCACCACGCGGGAAGCGCGGCTTGGACGGCGACGCCGCCGCCTCGCCTTCTTCCAGCTTGCGCATGTTGAGCTGCTGGCCGGAGACCCAGACCTTCTTCAGGTGCGTCAGCAGCTCGCGCGGCATATCGGCCGGCAGATCCAGGATCGAATAATCGTCCTGGATATCGATCCGGCCGATATAGCGGCTTTCCAGACCGGCCTCGTTGGCGATGGCGCCGACGATGTTGGCCGGCTTCACGCCGTGGGTGTGGCCCACTTCGATGCGATAGCTCTCCATGCCGAACTCCGGCTCGCCACGCGGGGCCGGGTCACGGCGCGGACGCTCGCTACCGGCATCGTCGGCACGCGGCGGACGCGGTGCGCGCTCGCCATCGTTGGCACGCGGGCCACGCTCGAACTTGGGTTCGAAACGCGGACGCTCGCCACGGTCGCCGCGATCTCCACGGTCGGCACGCTCGGTGCGCTGCGGGGTGAACTCTTCGCGCGCGCCACGCACCGGCGGGGTCAGCAGGAACGGCGCATCGCCCTGCAGCAACTTGGCCATCGCCGCGGCGATCTCGATCGCCGGCACGTTGTTTTCGGCCTCGTAGCGCTGCAGCAGATCGCGGTACATGTCGATCTGGCCACTGGCCAGCGTCTCGGTGATGCGCGTCATGAAGCGCGCCACGCGGGTGTCGTTGACGGCATCCACGCTCGGCAGCTGCATTTCTTCGATCGGCTGACGGGTCGCGCGCTCGATCGAGCGCAGCATGCCCTTCTCGCGCGGGGTCACGAACAGAATGGCGTCGCCATTACGGCCGGCACGACCGGTACGGCCGATGCGGTGCACATAGCTTTCCGTGTCGTACGGGATGTCGTAATTGAGCACGTGGCTGACGCGCTCCACGTCCAGGCCGCGGGCGGCCACGTCGGTGGCGACCAGGATGTCGAGCTTGCCGTCCTTGAGCTGGGCAATGGTCTTTTCACGCGCGGCCTGCTGCATGTCGCCGTTGATGGCGGCCGCGGCCAGGCCACGGGCCTGCAGCTTCTGCGCCAGTTCTTCGGTACCGGCCTTGGTGCGCGCGAAGATGATCATGCCGTCGAACGGCTCGACCTCGAGGATGCGGGTCAGCGCGTCCAGCTTGTGCAGCCCGCTCACCCACCAGTAGCGCTGGCGGATGTTGGCCGAAGTGGTGGTCTTGGCCGCGATGGTGACTTCGGCCGGGTCCTTCAGATAGGTCTGCGCGATGCGGCGAATGGCCGGAGGCATGGTGGCCGAGAACAACGCCACCTGGCGCTTTTCCGGCAGCTTCTTCAGCACGGCTTCGACGTCGTCGATAAAGCCCATGCGCAGCATTTCGTCGGCTTCGTCCAGCACCAGCGTCTTGAGCTGGGACAGATCCAGGGTGCCGCGATCCAGGTGATCGATCACCCGGCCCGGGGTTCCCACCACCACATGCACGCCGCGCTTGAGCGCGCTCAGCTGCTGGGCATACGGCTGGCCGCCGTAGACGGGCAGCACGCGGAAGCCGGGGATGGCTTCGGCATATTTCTGGAAGGCTTCGGCGACCTGGATGGCCAGTTCGCGGGTCGGGGCCAGCACCAGCGCCTGCGGCTTGAGCTGATTCAGATCGGCGTTGGACAGCACCGGCAGCGCGAACGCGGCGGTCTTGCCGGTACCGGTCTGCGCCTGGCCGAGGACGTCGCGGCCGGCAAGCAGCGCGGGAATGGTGGCAGCCTGGATCGGCGACGGCGACTCGTAGCCAACGTTGGCAACGGCTTTCATCACAGCGTCCGAGAGGCCGAGGTCTGCAAACAGCAGCGGCGCGGAAGATTCTTGGGTCATGGGTAACTCCGGAGGCGCCGCACGGATCCGGCAGGCGCAAAGCAGCATAGTGTGCGCCCTTACCCCCCTTCGTGTCGAAGGGTTGTGACGTTTTGTTCAGGTTGTGAGGATTCGCCCGCCCCGGCGAATCATCCTGGCACGCGCTTCCCCACTCCCGCCATGCCTCGGAGCCATGCCCCTGGATACAGACCTGCAAATCGACGATGCCCAGGCCGGCCGCAGCATGACCGCCGCCCAGAGCCTGCTGGGGGAGATTGCGCGGTTGCGCCGCGAGTAGCCGCCCCCCCCATGCCGACGACCGCATCGCCCGCAAGGCGGCAGCGCGCTGCGGCTGCCTGCGCGCAGCCATGTGTCTGGTGCGGGCTTGCGCATGGTGGTGCCGGCCGCGGCTCCGGGCGGATAATCGGTTTCTTTTTGACCGAGCGCAGCATGCAATTCCTGGAATTCGACCTGGACGGCGAGTACATCGAACTCAACCAGTTACTCAAGCTAGCCGGTATTGCCGATAGCGGCGGCCAGGGCAAGGCCATCGTCGCCAGCGGCGCGGTCAGCGTCGATGGCGTGCAGGAGCTGCGCAAGACCGCGAAGATCCGCCCCGGTCAACTCGTGCAACTGGACGACGTGGAGATTCGCGTCATGGCCATGGACCCCGAGTCCGAGTCTGAGTCTGAGTCTGAGTCCGGCGAATCCGAGTCCGGCGAATGAGGGTGATCGAGATCGGCCAGCGCAATATCGCGCCGTCTTCCGAAGATCCGAAGCACGACGTCTACGTGTTCTCGATCGAACTCGGCGCGGCGCGCCCGTTCTGGCTGGAGCAATCCATCCATGGCGGCCATGCCGACCGTGGCGGCTGCATCATGCTGGCGTTGGACGAGCTGGACGGCTGGCGAGGCGACTGGCGCGTGCATCTGACCCATGCAGGGTGCGCCTGGACGATCCCGCTGCTGGAAGACGCCATGCGCAGTGGCGATACGCAGACAGCGATCGATGCGATCGTGGCGCGGGTGCCGAGCTGATGCCATCCAGTGCGGCGGAATGCTCGTATTGCCTGCCCGCTTGCACGCCCAGGCCCGTCTAAACAACGGCGGATGACGACATCCACCGATTGCATGCTGCGCACCTGCCACGACCGGTGCGCCCAAGCTGGAGCCAACGCGCGAGCCGGTGCTCGATCGGAATCAAGCGCGATGCACGCCACGCGTGCACGCGCCAGAACCGTAATGCCTTACCAACCCAGCAGCGCGCGTACCAGCTTGACGATGCCCCAGAACGACACCACCCAGATCGCGCTGCGCAGATAGGGGATGCCGGCCGCATAAACCGGCACGTAGGCCACCCGCGCCCACAGATACAACTGCACGCCCAAGGCGGTTTCCGCATTGGTGCGACCGGCCACGGTTACCGCCAGCACCGCGGCGGCAAAGATCGCAAAGGTTTCCAGATAGTTGCGAAACGCGCGATCCAGCCGTGCGGCCACGCCGGTCAACGGCTTGGCATCGCCATCGCGCGGACTGGCATTCCACTTGGTGCCGCGCTGGGCGGTCATGCTGGTTGATGCAGCCAGCAGCTGTACCAGGCCGAGCACCATGGCCCAGCCCAGCATCTGCAGTTCGATGGTCAGTTGCATGTCGGTCTCCCGGTGGGCTGCCGCATCACTTGGCCGCCGTGCGCAGGCTGTAGCCCGCAACGCGCCAGGTCTTGTCTTCGTCCAGCCGGAACGACACCAGCTCGCGCACCGGCTGCGGCGCGTTGGCAAACCGGGTCGGGAAGCTGACGTTGACGTACAACCCTTCGGGCACCTGTGCGCCGGGGCCGTATTTCACCCGCGTCACCGAGCCCTGGCCACGCCCGACCATCGCACCCAGACGCGTACGCTCGCCGGAGAGCTGGGCGACGAAGGCATCGCGCTTGACTGCAGTCTTGGCCACGCTGGACGCACCGTCCCACAGCGAGGCCGCCTTGTTGGCATCGACCATCTGCGCCACGCGCAAGGCGGCCTGGGTCATCTCCACGTCCTGTTTGGCAACCTGCGCCTGCTGGGCCGCGCTCAGCGCTGGCGCGGGCTGCCCCGCCGCCGGCTTTTGTGCCGCGGGCGCCGGCTGGGCAGTGGCCGCGCGGGAAGGCTGCGGTTGTTGAGCGAACGCCAGCGCTGGAGCCAACACCAACGCGACAAGCAAACGAGGACCAAGCATGGGACAGCACCTTGAACGGGTTGGAAAGAGATGGACCGCACACATTGCGGCGGGTAACGCAGTCTATGGCCGGACCTGCGCAACACAAGCGGCGCGCGATCGGGGGAGGAGCGGCTGACTGCATGATCCGGACGACACTGTCGCGTTGGCGTGTAACCGCGCCGTGGGGCCACCAGCAAAAGGCGGCTCGAACCTGCGCAGCCGGCGCCATCAACGCTGCACCCACCCGCAAGCAGAGGCGTTCGGCCTGGATCGAATCGCTAGAGCTCTCCGCCGGGAGCAGGCGGCACGGCGGCCACGCCGCGCGGGCGCCACAGGCGCCAGCTGACCCAGAACGCGCGCGCGATGGCCGCAACCAGCGCCGCCAGGCTCAGCCACATCCCCAGCGTGGCCGGCCATTGCGCATGCAGTGCGGTGGCGGCAACGCGCAGCAGCTCGGCCACGCCGAAGCCCACCAGCACCAGCAACGCCGATGGCAGATACGCCAGTACAACGCCCTTGGTCTTGCCTCGCATACTGCCCCCCGGCCCGGTTGTGATGGGGCGACGATAGGCAGCGCGCAGTGCGATACGCGTGAAACCTGCCCCGCGCTCAGCCCTCGGCGTGCGCGGGCGTCGACGGCTCCGACTCTGCAGCATCCGGCGCCGCGGCGGCGCTCGGTTCTGCCTGTGGTCGCTCTTCCGCTGCGGAACCGGTCTGCGTGTCGGCCGCCGGGGTTGCCGGCAGGGCGGCGGCATCGGTCTCGGCCAGCGGGCTTTCTTCCGGGCAGGCCGCATCCGGAAAACCGAAGCGCTGCTTCAGGGCCAGGCCACACGCGTTGACCGCATCCAGATCCGCGCCCTCGCCTTTGCACTTTTGATCGAACGCCACCAGAAACGCATCTTTGCGGCGCACAAACGCATCGCCGCATTTGCGCATCTGCCGGATGCGCTCCAGGTCGTCCTGCACGGCGTTGGTGCCGTCCAACCCGTACTCGCGCAGTTCTTCCATCGTCAGCAGCCGCAGGCTGCGGTTAGGCACGGTCATCATCAGATCGGCCACCGCCACCGCCACGCCGTTACGCTCCAGATAATCCTTGACGTTGCCGTAGACCTCGCGCAATTCGCGATTGAGTTCCGAACGCGACGTCGCCTTGGAGCTGATCCGCATCATCCGGTGGATGCCGACCTTGCCGGCCACCAGGCGGTTATCGCCGGCCGCCAGCACGAACACGCAGGCGCTGTGGCAGATCGAGCCCTCGCGCACCCAGATCGTCCAATTGGATTCGCCGATGGTGTCGCCGGCGCGGATCGCTGCCTCCACCTGCCCGCCGCTGGAATCCAGATCCAGAATGCGATGCGGCAACCGCAGTTGCTCGGCCACCGCCGCCAGGCGCCACACCAACGCGGCGAAACCGGCATTGATCTTGCCCGCATAGCGCACCCGCACCAACCCGGTCTCGCGGCACGGCGCCAGCGCCGCCTCCACGCTGGCCCGATCCAGTGCCGGCAACAGCGTGCCGTCGCCGGCCTCCTTGCTGTAATCGGTGGCGCAACTGATCCACGCCTGGCCCGCCTCAAGCGCTGCTGCCGGCCACCCGGCCTCGCCCGCCTGCGCGCGCGGGCGGGGCGGTGGCGCCACCGGCTCGGGCGTATCCACCGACACCATGTGGTCGCCATCGCCCGCCTGCCCTGCATTGTTTTGCTGCGCCGCCCCGGCATCGGCAGACGTCGCGCTGCGTTCGCACGCCACCAGCAAGAGCAGACACGCAACTGACAGGCAAAGCGATTTGAGCATGATGGGGATTGTGAGCGCGACGGATTCACCGTCAGTCTATGGCTGAATGGGCCACGGGTTTGACCCGACGGTGAACACGCCGCCCTGCAGCAGCCCTGTCCGAAAACGGCCAGCCGCGGCGGAAGCCAGGGCATAGACTGGCGCCATGCAGACGTTGACGCCCGATCGAATCCAATGCGACCGCGCCCGGCTGGCGCGCGATGCGCGCTTCGACGGACTGTTTTTCACTGCGGTGCGCAGCACCGGCATTTACTGCCGGCCGGTGTGTCCGGCACCGGCGCCCAAGCCAAGCAATGTCAGTTATTACCCGAGCGCGGCGGCAGCCAGTGCGGCCGGCTACCGGCCGTGTCTGCGCTGTCGTCCGGAGCTGTCGCCGCAGGCGCAGCAACATCTGGGCGAAGAAAGCGTGCAGCGTGCGCTGGCGATGATTGCCGAAGGCCTGCTGCATGAGCAGCCGGTGCAGACGCTGGCCGATGCGGTGGGGGTGAGTGCGCGGCAGCTGCAACGACAGTTCGTGCAGCAGCTTGGCGCCACCCCGATCCAGGTGCACGGCACGCACCGGTTACTGCTTGCCAAGCAGTTGCTCACCGAAACCGCGTTACCTGTCACCCAGGTCGCACTCGCCGCCGGCTTCAACAGCCTGCGGCGTTTCAACGCTGCGTTTCTGCAGGGCTGCGGCATGCCGCCGTCCGCGCTACGCAAGCAGCGCACCGAAGTACCAGGCGGCCAATTGTGTCTGCGTCTGGGGTATCGCCCGCCGCTGGATTGGGCGGCGATGCTGGGCTTTTTGCAGCGCCGCGCGATTCCGGGGATCGAGCAGGTCGATGCCAGCGGTTACCGGCGCGTGATCGGCACGCCTGGAAACGCCAGCTTGATCGAGGTGACCGCCGCGCCGCAGCGGGCCGAGCTGCTGCTGTACATCGGGGCGACCGACCCGCGCCAGATTCCGCAGATCGTGCGTCGCGTGCGCCGCTTATTCGATCTGGATGCGGACCTGCAGGCCGTCCATGCCACGCTTGAATCCGAACCGCGCTTGGCCGAGGCGATCCAGCGCCGGCCCGGCCTGCGCGTACCGGGGGGATGGGATGGTTTTGAAGTGGCGGTGCGCGCGGTGCTGGGCCAGCAGATCAGCGTGGCCGGTGCCGCAACGCTGGCGGCGCGGTTGGTGGACCGCCACGGCGGCCATCATGCCGATATGCCGCCTGGGCTGGACCGCAGTTTCCCCACGCCCGAACAGCTGGCCGACGCGCCACTGGAACAGCTCGGGCTACCACGCGCACGTGCGGCCACGCTACGCGCACTGGCATCGGCCTGCGCACAAGGCCGGCTGCATTTCGGCGCCGGCCAGCGCCTGCCGGACTTCGTTGCCGCCTGCACCGCGCTGCCCGGGATCGGGCCTTGGACAGCGCATTACATCGCGATGCGCGCGCTCTCGCATCCGGATGCGTTTCCGGCCGGCGATCTGATCCTGCAGCAGGTTCTGGGCGCGCCGGAACGTTTAAGCGAACGGGCCACCGAGGCACGTTCGCAGGCATGGCGCCCATGGCGCGCGTATGCCGTGTTGCACCTGTGGCATCTCGCCGTCGATCGCAAGGACACCCGCCCATGAACACGCTGTACTACGACACCTTTCCCTCGCCGATCGGCGCGCTCACCGTGGCCGCCGATTCCACCGCCGTGCACCATATCCTGTTCGCACAGAACCGCTACGACGCGCCCGGACGTGCGCGTTGGGCGCGTGACCCCGATGCCGCACTGGTGCGCGAAGCGCGCGAGCAATTGCTGGATTATCTGCATGGCGGGCGACGCAGTTTCGATCTGCCGCTGGCACCAACAGGCACCCCATTTCAGTTGCAGGTCTGGCACACGTTGGCGCAGATTCCGTTCGGCCAGACCTGGAGTTACGCGCAGCTCGCGCAGGCGGTAGGCCGCCCCGCCGCCAGCCGCGCGGTGGGTGCCGCCAACGGCCGCAATCCGTTGCCGATCGTGCTGCCCTGCCACCGTGTGATCGGCGCCAACGGCAGCCTGACCGGCTTCGGCGGCGGCCTGCCGACCAAGCAGGCGTTATTGCAACTGGAAGGCTGGTCGCCGCACCAGAACGCGCGTGCTGACGATCTGTTCGGCGACCAGCGCGCACCCCAGGCACCCTGACTTCGCGAGGTCATCGCTGCGCCGTAAACTGGCGGCATGATCGATCAACGTTTTGTCTTTGCCGCGATAGCCACCGCATTGCTCGCGGCCTGCTCCACCCAGCCCGGCGTACGTGACGCCCCAGCGCAACCCCGTGCATCGTCGCCAACATCGGCGGCCGTGGCACCCGACGACGCGCCGCATACCTTGCTGCTGATCTCCATCGACGGCCTGCGCGCAGACATGCTCAATCGCGGCATCACCCCGACGCTGTCCCAACTTGCGCGCGATGGTGTGCGTGCGCGCTGGATGACGCCGTCGTATCCGTCGCTGACCTTTCCCAACCACTACACCTTGGTCACCGGTCTGCGCCCGGACCACCACGGCATCGTGCACAACAGCATGCGCGACCCCGCGTTGGGCAGCTTCTGGCTGAGCAAGCAGGACGCGGTGGGCGACGCGCGTTGGTGGGGTGGCCAGCCGCTGTGGGTGGGCGCAGAACAGGCCGGCCTGCATGCAGCGACCTGGTCGTGGCCGGGCAGCGAGGCGGCCATCCAGGGCGTACGCCCCACGCAATGGCGTCACTACGAAGAAGGCGTCGGCATGGACGCCCGTGTGGACGAGACGCTGGGCTGGCTCGCGCGCTCCGGTGCGCAGCGCAATCGTCTGGTTACACTGTACTTCGAACACGTGGATGAAGCCGGCCACGATCACGGCCCGGAATCGCGCGAATACGCCGACAGCGTGCGCGCCGTGGATGCCGCAATCGGCCGGCTGCTGGCCGGCATGCAGCGCGACGGCACCCGCGCGCGCACCAATATCATCGTGGTGTCCGACCACGGCATGGCCGAAGTGGCGCCGGGGCATGCGATCAGCGTGGAAGCCATCGCGCCGCCCGCGATGGCCACCGCAGTCACCGATGGCCAGGTGATCGGCTTCACTCCGCAGCCTGGGCAACAGGCCAGCGCCGAGGCCATGTTGCTTGGCACGCATGCGCAATACGACTGCTGGCGCAAGGCCGAGCTACCGGCGCGCTGGCATTACGGCAGCCATCCGCGCATTCCGCCGATCGTGTGCCAGATGCACGAAGGCTGGGACGCACTGTTCTCCGACAAATTGGCCAAGCGCGCGCAACAGGGCATGCGCGGCTCGCACGGGTTCGATCCTGCACTGCCCTCGATGCGTGCGGTGTTTGTAGCGCAAGGCCCGGATCTGGCGCAGGGCAAGACCTTGCCGGGGTTCGACAACGTCGATGTGTATGCCTTGATGACGCGTTTGCTTGGCATCAGCGCAGCGCCCAACGACGGCAATCCGGCCACGCTGCTGCCGGCCTTGCGCGTGCCGCCGGACCCTGCGCACTGAGCACTACGCACACCCGCTGCAACGCGCGAATGCGACAATAGGGCCATGTCTGCTTCTGATCCCTCGCCGCGTCGCTTGCGGCCGCTGTTGTCCAGCGAAGGCTGGCGTCGCCGCGCTGCACTCTGGGGTGGCGCCATTGCGGTGGCCCTGGTCTCCATCGTGTTCGCCAAGGCCAGCGATGCCGCCTTCCAGTTGTTTCAACGCATCACCGCGCATTCGATCTGGTGGGCGCTGCTGCTGACGCCCGGCATCTTCGCCCTGCTCGCCTGGCTGACCTCCGGGGCGATGCGCCCCACCCGCGGCAGCGGCATTCCGCAGGTCATCGCTGCGCTGGAGCATCCGGACCCGGCGTTTCGCGACACCAATCTGTCGCTGCGCGTGTCGATCGGCAAGCTCGCCTTGACCACCTTGTCGCTGTTCGGTGGCGCCTCGGTGGGTCGCGAAGGTCCCACCGTGCATGTCGGCGCCAGCCTGATGCATATGTTCGGGCGCTGGTTCGGCTTTCACGATCCGCGCGAGCTCTCGCATTTTCTGCTTGCCGGCGGCGCGGCCGGTATTGCCGCGGCCTTCAATACGCCGCTCGCCGGGGTGGTCTTTGCGATCGAAGAATTGAGCGGGCGCTTCGAGCACCGCTTCTCCGGCACCTTGCTCACCGCGGTGATCGTCGGCGGTGTGGTGTCGCTGGGGTTGCTGGGCAACTACACCTACTTCGGCAAGGTGTCGGTGGCCTTGCCGCTGGGCCAGGCCTGGCTGGCGATTGCGCTGTGCGGCAGCGTGGCCGGGCTGCTCGGCGGGATCTTCGCGCGGCTGGTGCTGGCCAGCGTCAGCGGCAAACCACGCTGGCTGGGCGCGCTGCGCCAGCGCCACCCGGTGCTGCTGGCAGCGTTATGCGGCGTGGCGCTGGTCGGGCTGGCGATGGTGTTCGGGCAAGGCGCCTTCGGCACCGGCTACGAGCAGGCGCGCAGCCTGGTGCAGGGGCATGCCGTGGTCGGCCATGAGTTCGGCCTGATGAAGCTCATCGCCAACCTGGTCTCGTACCTGGCCGGTATCCCGGGCGGCCTGTTCTCGCCCGCCTTGGCGGTGGGTGCCGGCATCGGCCACAACCTGTCGGTGCTGATGCCGAGCGTGGACCCACGCACCTTCGTGTTGCTGGGCATGTGCGCCTACCTGACAGGCGTCACGCAGGCACCGCTGACCTCGGCAGTGATTTCGCTGGAACTCACCGACACCGGCCAGATGCTGCTGCCGATCCTGGCCACCGTGTTGATTGCACGCGCGGTGTCCGGGCTTGTGTGCAAGACACCGATCTATCGCGGATTGGCCGAGCAGTTGCTGACGCCAGCGGCAAAGAATTCGGCGCCGGCCGCAGACGCAGCGCATTAGGGACACCGCGTTATCGAGGTGCGCAGGCTGTATCCGATGTATCACGGACGCCGCAGATTGCCGACATGACGCGAGCCACTGTTCGGACGCGTTGCGCCGATTCGCAACGGATGCCGGCGGTGATGACGCGCCGCTTGGTCCACACGGACCCGCATCGGTCTACGCACGTGAGCACGCATTACGATCAGCGTTTTGCGCTGACATCGGACATAAAAAAACGCGGCGCAAGCGCCGCGTTTTCGGATCGCAAAGCGGGCTGGGGTCAGCTGGCCTTGGCGACGGTCTTCTTGGCAACAGCCTTCTTGGCCGGCGCCTTGACCACGCCCTTCTTGGCAACCGGGGCAGCTGCACCCACGACAACCTTGCTCACCGCGTGCGAACGCGAATTGCCGTAGCTGGCGTTGTAGCGCTTGCCCTTGGCGGTCTTACGGTCACCCTTACCCATTTCGTCGACTCCTGAATGTGAATACAAATACCCGTGCTGGCACGGGTCTGGCGAGGTTTGCACCGGCTGTGCCCTCGCGCAAGGCCGGCAAGCCTACCACGTTGGCCCGGGGCCGCGCAGCCACGGGGCCTGCCAGGCTGTGAACCAGACGGTGTTTAAGCAGATCAACTAGCCGCGCGTGCTTGGCGGTCAGCGGCCGGCGCCGGCCTGGTACCGGCGTAAAACGAGTTGCCGACTCACCGACTGCAACCATCGCGCAGTCGCCTGGCAGCGAAGCGAGCGCATTGTCAGTGCGCGCAGCTCGCGTCGTGGACATGCGCATGCCCATGATTCAGGCGCAGATTGACCAGGTGCGCGATGCCGACCAAGGCGCCGC
Organism: Xanthomonas sp. NCPPB 4467; assembly: GCF_041475665.2. Taxonomy (NCBI): domain Bacteria; kingdom Pseudomonadati; phylum Pseudomonadota; class Gammaproteobacteria; order Lysobacterales; family Lysobacteraceae; genus Xanthomonas; species Xanthomonas sp. NCPPB 4467. The sequence continues at coordinate 3,477,038 of NZ_CM191260.1, forward strand.
CCAGCGTCATCACCACCGCGTGCGGCACCACCGAATGATGCAGCGGGTCGTATAACAGGCCCACCCAAAGCAGCGCCAGGCCAGGCAGCAGCAGCGCCAGCGCATGCAACGCCTTGTGGCGCCGATACCCCAACACCAGGCTGAAAAGGCCAAGCAGGGTCACGAACACCACGATCGCCAGTTCGACCCCGTCGCCCAGCCAGAACGACAACCCGAGCGATGGCGCCAGGGCCAGAACCAGCGGCAGCACCGCACAGTGCACGGCACACAGCAGCGACCCGGTCGCACCGAAACGGTCTAGCAGATGGCGAAGTGTGGGCAGAGGCATGACTTCCAGCAGATACTCGCGGCGACGTGGAATAATATAACATCTTCCTTGTTCCAGGCCCGCACCACTGCATCGCACAGAACGGGTCTTGCCGTCGGCACAGCAGGCAAGCTGCGCCATCCTATTGATATACAGTAACAATTAGAGAGTCCGATCCACATGATCCCCTCGCTGCGCCGCTCCGCTCTATCACTGGCACTGACCAGTCTGTTGACTCCTGCCCTGGCCATGGCCGAAGACGCACCGGACATTGCCGACCCGCAGACGCCGCCGACATCGGACACCCGACATGACACCACCCATTCCAGCGGCCGGCACATCAAGGACCTGGACAAGGTGGTGGTCACCGCCAGCCCGCTGCGCGATGCGGCCGGCGAGTTGAGCCGCCCGGTCGAGGTGCTGGCCGGCGAGCGTCTGGATGAGGTGCGCAGTTCGAGCCTGGGCGAGACCGTGGCCAGCCTGCCGGGCGTGCAGAGCTCCAACTTCGGCCCCGGCGTGGGCCGGCCGATCATCCGCGGCCTGGACGGCCCGCGCGTGGCGGTGCTGCGCGATGGCCTGTCCACCCAGGACGTGTCCACCGTCAGCCAGGACCATTCGCCGGCCATCGAGCCGTTTCTGGCCAACCAGATCGAAGTGTTGAAGGGCCCGTCCACGTTGCTGTACGGCTCCGGCGCGATCGGCGGCGTGGTCAACGTGGTCGATGGCCGCATTGCCGAAACGCCGGTGGACGGCTTCAGCGGCCGCGCCGAAGTGCGCTTCGACGGCGGCGACAAGGACGGCAACACCGACATGTTCCGCGTCGATGCCGGCAACGGCAGCGGCCTGTCGATCCACGCCGATGGCGTGTACCGCAACCAGAACGATTACGACACCCCGCAAGGCGGCCAGCGCAATAGCTGGATCGACTCCAAGGTGGGCTCGATCGGCGCCTCGCTCTCCGGCGACTGGGGCTTTGTCGGCCTGTCGGCCTCGCGCTTCCGCGACAACTATGGCAACCCCGGCGAGCCGGGCGACCCGTCCCTCGGCGAGCGTGGCGTGTCGTTGAAGCTGCAGCAGGACCGCTACGACCTCAAGGGCGGGTTGACCGATCCGTGGGGCGAAGGCAGCGCGCTGCGTTACAGCTTCGGCCATACCGACTACGCGCACACCGAGTTCGAAGGCGCCGAAGTCGGCACCGTGTTCACCAAGCGCGCCAACGAAGGCCGCGTGGAAGCCTCGTTCACCTTTGCTGGCGGCTGGCAGACCGCGTTCGGCCTGCAGGGCAGCGATACCACCTTCCAGGCGGTGGGCGAAGAATCCTTCGTGCCCAAGACCGATACCCGTTCGCTCGGCGCATTCGCCGTGGCGCGCAACAGCTGGGAGCGCGTCACCGCCGAAATCGGTGCACGCGTGGACAAGGTCAAGTACCAGACCGACATCGGCGTGGACCGCGATTTCACCCCGACCAGCTTCTCGGCCAGCGGCGGTTTCCGCTTCAACGAGCAGTGGCGCCTGACCGCCAACCTGGACCACGCCGAGCGTGCCCCGGCCGAAGAAGAACTGTTCGCCAACGGCCCGCATATCGCCACGCTCGCTTTCGAGATCGGCGATGCGAATCTGAAGACCGAAAAGGCCAACCAGGCCGAGCTGGGGCTCAACTTCCACAACGCATGGGTGGATGCCAAGGTGGCGGCGTACTACAACCGCTACAACGACTTCGTCTATATCGTCGACACCGGCAATCAGTGGTTCAACGCCGAAGACAACGACTTCCTGCCGATCCGCCAGTGGACGCAGGCCGATGCGATCTTCCACGGCTTCGAAGGCGAAGCGACCTTCCACCTGGCCAATAACGATACCGGCACATGGGACCTGCGCGTGTTCGGCGATACCGTGCGTGCACGCCTGACCGACGGCGGCGGCGATCTGCCGCGCATCGCGCCGGGCCGCTTCGGTGCGCAGATGCGCTGGAATGCCGATGCATGGCGCGCCTCGCTCGGCGCCACCCGCACCATGAAGCAGGACAAGGTAGCGGTGAACGAAACCCCCACCGACGGTTACACCTTCGTGGATGCCCATCTGGCGTATCACGTGGACCGCGGCAGCAATGCGTGGGAAGTGTTTCTGGACGGCAACAACCTGACCAATCAGGACGCACGCGTGCACACCTCCTTCCTGAAGGACGATGTGATGTTGCCTGGCCGCAGCGCCTCGTTCGGCGTGCGGATGTTCTTCTGACAGCGGTCTCTCTCCCCCGCTGAGTAGAAGTGAGGCTGCCTTCGGGCAGCCTCTTTTGTTTGGGGTTGTCGATAGGTTGCCGATCGGATCGCCGCGCCTGGGATGTAGTGCTTGTCGCACCCCGAATCGCACGGACGGCCCGGCGCCAGGACAACGCCAGCTCTTCGTAACGGCTTGATCGCTGTGCGCCAGCGTCATTGCAGCAGCACTGGCTCTGTCGTAATCCTTGAGTCGTTCGCCGGCAGAACCGGATAAGGCGGTTCACGCTCTCCTGCGCGATGACCGGTCACGACCATGCGTGGTCGCGCCCGTGTGCGCTCCTACGTGGTTGGTTGGAGATGACAGCATCGACGGCACGCGGCCTTTGCTTGGCAGGCACCAGCGATTCTTGCCACTTGTCGATAAGTGTATATACACGCAATATGCCGTCATCTCTGCGGAGCGCGTCCATGTCAGGCACTTCCAACTGCACCTGCTTTCATTTGCGCCGGGCGGCGCGTCGGATGTCGCAGCTGTACGACCATGCGCTGGCACCGGTGGGGCTGAGCCTCAACGCGTATTCGATCCTGCGCCGGCTCCAGACGGCGCAATCGCTGGGCACGCTGGCGCAGGCGCTGGGCATGGATCGCACCACCCTCACCCGTAATCTCAAACCCTTGCTTGCCGCCGGATGGATCGCCACCCAGCGCGGCGACGATGCCCGGCAAACGTGGTTGATCCTGAGCCGCAGCGGCCGTGGGCTGCTGCGTCGCGCACAACCGCACTGGCTCGCCGCACAGCAGCGCATCGAGACGCTGTTCGGTGCAGCGCCCACCGCGCAGTTGCATGCCACGCTGGACCGTCTGGACGCCGTGCTGGATACCGCCGCATGAGCGCGTCGGCGACCGCGCGCGCCAGTGCGCAATGGGGCCTGCTGCTCACCGCCTCGGCGATGCTGATGCTGACCATGGGCGCGCGCCAGACCACCGGGCTGTTCGTCGAGCCGATCCATCGGCAGACCGGCATCGGTATCGCGTCGATCAGCTTCGCGCTGGCGATCGGGCAATTGGTCTGGGGCGCGGTGCAACCGGTGTTCGGTGCAATCGCCGATCAGCGCGGGCCGCTGCCGGTACTGCTGTTCGGCGGCGTGCTGCTGTCGTTGGGATTGGCGCTGACGCCGTGGCTGGCCAGCGAATGGGGCTTGATCGTGTCGCTGGGCGTGCTGGCGGCAGCCGGGGCCGGCGCCGGCAGTTTTTCGGTGTTGATCGGCGCCACCGCGAGTCGCATCGCACCGGAACGGCGTTCGTTTGCGGCCGGATTGATCAATGCCGGCGGCTCGCTGGGCCAGTTCGTCTTCGCCCCGTTGGTGCAGGTGATGATCGGCGCGGCCGGCTGGGCCAAGGCGATGCTCGGTCTGGCGTTGGTGTCGCTGCTGACCTTGCCGCTGGCCTGGCCGCTACGCCGCGTGCCATCCGCAGCGGGCAGCGCATCTGTGCGCGAGGCCGACGACATCGGCCTGCGCGCACAACTGCGGCTGGCGGTACGCGACCGCAGTTATTGGTGCCTGCATCTGGGCTTTTTCACCTGCGGGGTGCATATCGCCTTCCTGGTCACGCATCTGCCTGGCGAGGTGGCGCTGTGCGGCTTGCCGGCCAGCGTGTCGGCGGTGTCGATCGCGTTGATCGGCCTGTTCAACGTGGCCGGCAGTCTGGTCGCCGGCAAGCTGGGCGAACGCGTGCGCATGAAGTGGTTGCTATGCGCGATGTATGCCAGCCGCGCGGTGCTGATCGGCGTGTACCTGCTCGCACCGCCCACACCGCTGACGTTCTATCTGTTCGCTGCGGCGCTGGGCTTCACCTGGCTGGCCACGGTGCCGCCGACTGCGGGATTGATCGGCAAGCTGTTCGGCCCGCGCTATATGGGCACCTTGTTCGGCCTGACCTTGCTCTCGCACCAGCTCGGCGGTTTCTTCGGCGCCTGGCTGGGCGGAGTGGTGCTGGAACACAGCGGCGACTACAGCTGGATGTGGTACGGAGACATGGTGCTTGCGGTTGCGGCTGCGCTGATCAACCTGCCGATTCGCGAAACGGCGCCGCTGCGCACTGTTGCCGCGACATGAGACGCGCGTAGGACAACGCAGCAGTCATCGCCGCGCTGCGCGCACCAACGATCACGCGGCGTTGCCACCGCAGGCGTTCGCGTCTGCATGCGCGCCAAGAGCCGCTCGATCCATGCACACCACGCGCACCATGCATGCGTCGATCGCTGCATGCGTTGACGCGGCGCACAACAGCTTTTATGCGCGACTCCGTTAGAACAGCAACACGCGCTGTGCAGGCTTGTTGCGCCATCGATGCATTCCTGTGCGGCAAGTCACTTTTTCGGGCAGCACACGCCGTTCAATGCGGCGGCATCTGCCGGTTGCTGCGACAAAAGGAAATCGCCATGCCCTCATCCATGCCCCGCTATGCGTTATCGCTGACCATCGCCACCTTGCTTGCGCCAATGGCGCATGCGCAGACCGCACCGCAAGCCACAACCAAGCAGGACGCCACCACACTGGATGCGGTGATCGTCAGCGGCACCGCGCGCTTCAAGGGATTGGCCAAGCGCGATGCCAGCTTTTCGATCACCACCGCCAGCCCCGAACAGATCCAGCAAGCGGTGCCGCAGAGCACTGCCGACCTGTTGAAGATCGTACCGGGCGTGTGGGCCGAACCCAGCGGCGGCGGCACCGGTGCCAACATCTTCGTGCGCGGCATGCCTTCCGAAGGCGACGCGCCGTTTGTGACCATGCAGCTGGATGGCTCACCGCTGTTTCCACCGCCGACCCTGTCGTTTCTGGAGAACTCCACGCTGTTCCGCGTCGACGACACCGTCGAGCGCATGGAAGTGTTGCGTGGTGGCTCCAGCCCGATCTTTTCCAACGGCCAGCCCGGGCTGACGGTCAACTTCATTCAAAAAAAAGGCCAGGACGAGCCGGAGGGCAGCGTGCGCCTGACCGGCGGCAACAATGATTTGCGCCGGATCGACGTGTTCAACAGCGGGCCGATGGGCAATGGCTGGTACTACAGCGTGGGCGGTTTCTTCCGTGAAACCGATGGCGTGCGCGACCCGCAGTTTTCTGCCGACAAGGGCGGCCAGTTCAGCGCCACCTTGAGCAAGCGTTGGGACAGCGGCGAGCTGTCGTTCTATGCGCGGCATACCGACGACAACAACGCCTTCTACACCGCCATTCCGCTGCTCTCGCGCAATAACGGCAACGACTTGTCCAGCTTCCCGGGCTTGAATGCGCAGACCGGCACCTTGCTCGGTCGCGATTTCCGCAACGTGGATCTGCTGGTCGGGCCGAACGGTGAGACCGTGCAACGCGACCTGGCCGATGGGCGCGGCGTCAACATCGACGTGTTCGGCGGCGAACTGAACTGGGAAATCGGCGACTGGACCATTGCCGACCGCTTCAACGTGATGAGCGGCAGCGCGCCGACCTATGCATTGTTCACCGGCGATGCGCCGCTGCGGTTGAGCGATTTCATTGCCGGCTACGGCAGCAGCGGTAGCGCGACGTATACCAATGGCGGCGGCGCAGTGGACCCGAATCAACAGGTGCTCGAAGCCGGCTGGTGGTCGGTGGACAAGCGCCTGAATTCCTTTACCAACGATCTGCGCTTGAGCCGCGAGCTGTTTGCCGGCAATACCTTGACCGTGGGCGCGTACTACGCCAAGTATTCCTCGGCCGATACCTGGTACCTGGGCAACACCATGTTGCTCACCGCACAGAACAACGCACGTCGCATCGACGTGGCATTGGACGATGGACGCCAGGCCACGCGCCAGGGCTTCACCAGCACCGCGTTCTTGAATCTGCGCGCCAACTACAACGGCGAAAACATCGCTGCCTTCGTGGCTGACGAGTGGGAACTCAACGACCGGCTGCGCCTGGACCTGGGCGCACGCTACGAGCGCCAGAGCGTGACCGGCAATGTGCACGACACCAGCACGGTGGACCTGGATGGCAACCCGGCAACCTTGTACGACAACGCCACCTCGCTGGCCTTGGCGACCACACGCCGCATCGATCAGGACGACGAGGCGTTCTCGTGGACGGCCGGCTTGAACTTCAAACTCAATGACAGCAACAACCTGTTCGCACGCGTCAACTCGGGTGTGAAGTTTCCCGGCTTCGATAACCTGCGCGATGGTCAGAACCGCGTCCAGGAAGTGGACCAGTACGAGCTTGGCCTCAAGTCCGGTGCCAGCGCCTACGACCTGTATCTCACCGCGTTCTACAACACGTTCAAGAATTCGCCGTTCCAGGCATTCCTGGCCAATGGCGCCAACTTCACCGCCGTTGGCGATTCGCGTGCGCGCGGCCTGGAGGTGGAAGGCGCGATCCGCCCGTTCGGCGGCTTCGAGCTGGCTGGCACCGGGGTATGGCTGGATGCGAAATACCGCAACTATCGCGAGTTCACCGGCAACCAGGTGATGCGCCAACCCAAGCGGCAGTTCCGGCTCACGCCGAGTTATTACTGGATGCTGCCGTTCGGCGATCTCAAGGTATTTGCCACGTACTCCTACATCGGCGATCGCTTTGCCGATCTGGCCAACAGCCAACGCCTGCCTTCCTACGACATGGTCGATATCGGCGCCAATCTGCACGTGGGCGAGCATTGGGAAGTGACCGCCAGCGGCAGCAACGTCACCGATACGCTGGGGCTCACCGAAGGCAACGTGCGCGTGCCGGGTGCCGCGACCGGCGGTGTGTTCATGGGCCGGCCGATCGCCGGGCGGCAGTACCAGATGTCGGTAGCGTATCGCTGGTAATCAAGGCAGGGGAGCTCCCGTGGGCACTCCGGGGCTGCCGCGTGGTCTACGCATGGACGCCCCGCAGCGCCTTCGGAACACCGATGCGGCAACGCAGGCGCTGCACGTGCCTGCGTCCTGCCCACCTTTCAGCCGTCGCGTGTTGGCGACCATCCCCGACCGCTGCGCGTATCGCGCCCGGCGCAAGCTGCTCGCCATGCGAAGAAATCCCGCGCATCACGATTGTTTGTGTATATCGCGATCGCATGAAGCGGCGAACAAAGACCCAATTTCGGCCCTGCGCACTTCGTAGTGAATGCGCGATCCGACAGGACCGATACAAAGTGCGCAATCGGTCACGCGCAATGCGTTGTTTGCTCGCCTTGCGCACCCGGGTCGACCCACTTTTAATCAAGGCGCTGCCGGTGCCTGCGCATCGCCAGCGTCGGCTGCGCAACTGTGCACAGGGGAGCCGATCAACGACCTGTCGCATCCATCATTTGGCACGCGGATGCGCTCTTCCGGCTCTTTCGGGACACGTGGACATGACGCCTGTTGCTGCCTCCTTGGATTCACCTTCTTTCAGAAAACGCCGCAGGATGCCCCGCGTGCATCCAGCAGATCCGGCGTCGCATAGGCGCGACTGATCTTTCCCCCGCGGCAAACCCCGCAATCGCATGACACCGACACCGGCTCCATCGCCTTGGGCCCGACGGCCATCACCTGCGCGATGGAGCATCAGCTGACCGGTTCCCGATCGGCCGGGCGTGTATCTGTGCCACTTCGACTATGCCACCCCCAACTGGAGTCAATCGGAATGAAATTACTTCGCAGGCGATACCTCGCATCGACGATCGGAGCGCTGGTGATTGCAACGTCCCCCCTGCTGGCCACCGCCGCACAGCCGGCAAGCCCTGCAAGTGCCGGAGACGCCAAAGGCGATCCATTGCTGCGCTATCAATGGCACATCTCCAATCAGGGCCAGCAAGTGATCGGCGACAGCCGCCCGGTGGCCGGCGTCGATATGGATGTGGACATCCTGCATGCATTGGGGATTCGCGGCCGTGGGGTGCGTGTCGGCGTGGTCGACAACGGGCTGGAGCTGCGACACGAGGATCTGGCCGACAACATCATCCCCAACGGCTCGCATAACTTCGGCGACGGATCGCACGACACGACGCCGACCGATCCGGATAACGGCCACGGCACCTCGGTAGCGGGCATCATCGCGGCCGTTGGCTGGAATGGGCGCGGCGGGCGCGGCGTTGCACCCGAGGCCTTGCTGGCCGGATTCGACTTCCTGGGCCGGGCATCGTCCACCAGCGACGCCAGCGTCCGATATGCTTGGGGCGATGGGCCGGAGGCACGCACCATCGATGTATTCAATAATAGTTGGGGATCGGCACGGCCCTTCTACCTCGACTTTCCGGTGGAGGAGCAGCAGTCCTGGGAAGCGCTGATGCGCTCGACACGCGGCGGACTCGGTGGCGTTTACGTCAAGTCTGCGGGCAACGGCTTCAGGCGCTTTCTGGCACGCGATACAGATGGAAAAGTGGTCAATGTCTGCAGCGAACTTTCGCGCACTTTGAATGTCGGCTGCGTGCTGGCAAATGTCGATCCGTTGAGTGGTCTGCCCGGCACGATCGTCGTCGCCAGCGTGGATGCCACGGGCAAGCGGGCCTCCTATTCGTCGTCTGGTTCTGCGGTGTGGATTTCCGGCCTGGGTGGAGAGTTCGGATACCAGCGCAAGTTCTATCACAATGCGGGCAAGAGCTTTGCCCCTGATGCCGCGCCCTTCGCCTACGACCCGGCCATCGTCACCACCGATCTCAGCGGCTGCAGCGCCGGCGATAACGTGGACGGCGCAGAAGTCGAAAACGCGCTCGCCGGCAGTGCGTCCAAGATCGATGCATCCTGCAACTACAACGCGTTGACGAACGGTACATCTGCGGCCGCGCCCACCGTCTCCGGTGTTGCGGCGCTCATCCTCAGCGCCAACCCCAGCCTGAGCGCGCGCGATGTCAAATACATCCTGGCAAAGACCGCGCGCCAGGTGGATCCCTGGCAGCCTGCTGCGGTCTACCAGGGCAGCGTGATCGACCCGGGTTGGATCACCAATGCGGCCGGGCACCATTTCAGCAACTGGTACGGCTTTGGATTGGCCGACGGCGCCGCTGCAGTCTATGAGGCGAGATATTTCAAGCCCCTGCCTGCATTGCGCGATACGCAATGGGTCAGCGCCAATGCGGCCGCGAGCCAGATCGGCGGGCCCGCGCACCCGGCCAAACAACGCATCCGGATCACCCAGGCAATGAAGGTGGAAGGCGTGCAGTTATCGCTTGCCACATCGCATCGCAACCCCAGCAATCTGCGTGTGGTCCTGGAATCGCCCAGCGGTACGCGCAGCTATGTCCTTACACCGTTTTCGGTGCTGGATGCCGAGGCGTATGCAACAACCGGCTTCTATATCGACCTGACCTCCAGCAATGCGTTCCTGGATGAGAGGGCGCAAGGCGTGTGGATGCTGGAAGTCACCGACATGAGCGAGCCGAAGACCACCGCGGCACTGCAGAACTTCAAACTTCGCATCCTGGGGCACTGACATGAAAACCACGCTTGTTCTTTCCGCATTCCTCGCCTGCTTCGGTGCATGCGGCATCACTCAGGCCGCGCAGTACATGGATGCTCGGGCACTGAGCGCCGCTGCCACCGGCGAACGTTTCAAATCCGGCACGGACACCTACCGCATGCTGCCGGCAACGGTGGTCGCCGACCGGCTTCCGGCCGAGCACGCCGATGGCCCTCCGGCGCCCTCTGCGAACACCCTCAGCAGCACCGTCGCGGCACCGCCCAATGGCAAGGTTGCCGCGCGGATCGGCTCCTACGCGGTGATCCTGGACACGCCGGCCGGCAGTGCGCGCAGCGCTTCCCTGAGTGCAGCTGCATCCAGTACCGAACGGACCATTGCCGCAGCAGTGAACGAACGCAACGGACGTGTGGTCCTGGTGCAGCCGCAGCTGAAACTCACCGGCACCACACCGGCGAACGCGAACTTGCTGGCACGCAACTCGGGGGGAAGCATCGTCTACACCTCGACCGTGGATAACAGCGCGGTGATCGCCTACCCCTCGATCGAAAAGGCGCAACAAGCGCTGGCTCGTCTGCAAGCCAACAGCGGCGGCACGCAGCTGTCGCTGGTGGTCGCGCAATCGGTCATGCAACCGATGTGACCGCAGGCTGGCCGCCGGCGAATGCCTGCGGCCAGCACGGCGTCTTGCACATGCTCCACGGCTCGATTTGGCCTGCCTTCGGATGTACGCATGGCGTTAACAGCCGTTGGCAGCAATGGATGGGCCGAATGCACGCACGCGGCGTTTCGACAGCATCCCATTTCCGATTGGAGATCATCGCAATGCATCTGCTTCGCGGGCGACATCCAGCGCTGTCGATCGGCACGACGCTGATCGGTATTGCCTGTTTTGCTTCGGCACAAGCGGCCCCGCCTGGCGATGCATTTACCGGCGCGGCAGACGATCCACTGGTGCGTTACCAGTGGCACGTCCTGAATCAGGGGCAGGCGGTCATCGGAGACAGCCGTCCGGTTGCAGGCGTGGATATGGACGTGGACGTCCTCCACGCGCTGCATATCCGCGGCAAGCACGTCCGCATCGGCGTGGTGGATAGCGGCTTGGAGATCAGGCACGAAGACCTGGCGGCAAATGTAATTCCGAACGGCTCGTACAATTTCATCAATGGTTCGAACGATCCCACGCCCTCGGACCCGGGTTACGCGCACGGCACGAAAATAGCAGGCATCGTCGCCGCAGTCGGTTGGAACGGGCGCGGTGGGCGGGGCATTGCACCCGAAGCCTCGCTTGTGGGGTTTGCATTCGGCGAAGCGTCTTCGATCACAGACGCAGGCCTTCGCTATGCATGGGGAGATGGGCCACAGTCCAGTGTCGTGGACGTTTTCAATTTCTCCTTCGTCAACGTCACCCCGTTCTATCAAGACTTCCCGCTGCAAGACCAGCAATCGTGGGATGCGCTGATGCAGTCAACCCGCGGTGGGCGCGGTGCGATCTACGTCAAATCGGCTGGCAACAGCTTTCTTGACATGCTCGGCCCGGACCAAGACGGAAATATTGTCGATGCTTGCGGCGACGCTGCGCGCGCGAACGGTGTCGGCTGCGGTCTGGCCAATCAAGACACCTTCAATAACCTGTTCGGCACGATCGCCGTCGCGAGCGTGAACGCGGTAGGCAAACGCGCCGCGTATTCTTCGCCTGGGTCGGCGCTATGGATTTCCGGACTTGGCGGGTTGAACGGAGGATACCAGCGAGCGTTCTATCCCGACGCCGCTGAAGATCCGGGAACCGTTACGGCACCCTTCCTCTACGACCCCGCCATTGTCACGACCGATCTGAGCGGATGCGCCGCGGGATCGAACGTGGATCATGACGGCCCGGCCAAGAACGCGCTGGATACCAGCGCCTCGAAGATCGACCCCTTGTGCAATTACACCGCCACGGCCAGCGGCACCTCGGCCGCAGCACCCACCGTGGCAGGAGTTGCTGCACTCATGCTGGGGGTGAACCCGAACTTGAGCGCGCGTGACGTGAAGTACATCCTGGCCACCACCGCACGCCAGATCGATCCCTGGCAGCCGCGCGCGGTGTATCAGGGCAGCGTGATCGACCCGGGGTGGATCACCAATGCCGCAGGACACCGCTTCAGCAATTGGTACGGGTTCGGCTTGGCCGATGGCGCGGCAGCCGTCTACAAGGCGATCTACTTCACTCCATTGCCAGCGATGCGCGACACGCAATGGGTTGTGTCTACCCATCCGCCCAGCCAGATCGGCGGGCCGGCACGGCCTGGCACGCTGCGCATCCGCATCACCCAGGCGATGAAGATCGAAGCGGTGCAGTTGTCGTTGCGGTCTGCGCATCGGACGCCGAGCAATCTGCGCGTGGTGCTCATCTCGCCCAGCGGCACCCGCAGCGTGGTGGCCACGCCGTTCTCCACCCTGGACCCGGCGGCCTATTCCAAGACCGGCTTCTACATCGACCTCACCTCCAGCAATGCGTTTCTGGACGAGTCCTCGCTCGGCATCTGGACACTGGAAGTCACCGACATGAGCGACCCCGGCAAGACCTCCGCGCTCAATTCCTTCAGCCTTCGCATCGTGGGGCACTGACATGAAGATCGCGCTTGTAGTTTCCTCGTTGATGGGCTGCAGCGTCGCAAGCGGCGTTATGCATGCCGTGCAATCGGTCGATCCACAAACCCTGCTGGCAGCGGCCACTGGCGCACGCTTCCGCTCCGGAACGGACACGTTCCGCATGTTGCCTACCATGGCCATCGCGCAGAAGACCTCAGCTGTCGATGCCAAGCAGAGATTGCGGCCTGGCAGCGTGGTGCGTGCGGGATCTGCCACGCCGCCACCGGGCGGCAAGGTGGCCGCACGCATCGGCAGCTTCCTGCCGGTGCTTGAACCGCCTGCCGGCACGGCACGCAATCAATCCGCAGCGCCCGCGCGCGCACTCGCCGCCGCAGTGAACGAGCGGACCGACCGGGTGCTGCCGGCCAGGCCGCAGATGCAGCTGACCGGCACGACACCTGCCACGGCGACCGCGCTGGCCGGAGAGAGCGGCGGCAACATCGTCTATACCTCCCAGGCGAACGGCAAGGCGGTGATCGCTGATGCCTGGATCGATCAGGCACAACACGCTGCGACCCACCTGCAGGGCCGCAGCGGTCACGCGCAGGCATCGCCGGTGGTGCTGCAAGCGGTCATGCAACCGATGTGAGTTTCCTCGGCGCAGACGAACACCTGCAGCCGTTGCCACCGGCGTGCTGTCACCGGCGCCATCTCCGCAGTTCCCCTTTACCGATGAGACGTCATGATGATTCTTTCTTCGCAGCGCTGTGCGCTGTCGTCTGCACTACTGCTGGCACTGTGTCTGTGTAGCGGTGCTGCCACCGCGGATGAGGTGGTCGCGCAAAACCCAGCACGCACCGCGGCCAGGCCGAAAACGCAAGGCGACGACCCGCTGTTCCGCTACCAATGGCATCTGCTCAATCAAGGCCAGTCGGTGTTCGGCGATGTACGCCCGCTGCCCGGCGTGGACCTGGACGTGGAGATCCTGCACGCGCAGGGCATCCGCGGTGCGGGCGTCAACGTGGCGGTGATCGATAACGGCCTGGAGATTGCGCACCCGGACCTGGTCGACAACATCCTGCCCAACGGTTCGCACAATTTCTTGAACGGCTCCAACGACCCCACGCCGCGTGCGGACGACAGCGATGGCGACCATGGCACCGCGGTGGCAGGCATCATCGCTGCGCGGGGTTGGAACGGCATTGGTGGGCGCGGGGTTGCTCCGGAAGCGAAGCTGGCCGGCTTCAACGCCAGCGACACGCCTGATGGCGGTACCCAGTACGTCAACAACCGTTACTCCTGGGGCGATGGGCCGGAAGCCCGGGTCATGGATGTCTACAACAACAGCTTCGGGGTCTCGGCCGCCTACTATCAATACAGCGACCTCGACGAACAACGCTCCCTGGAGAAGCTGATGCGGGCCCAGCGCGGCGGCAAGGGCGGCATTTACGTCAAATCGTCGGGCAACTCGTTCAATACGCTGATCGATACGGATGCACAGGGCAAACTGTTCGATCGTTGCAGCGACCAGACCCGGCAGCTTGGCGTTGCCTGCAGCAGTGCCAACATCGACAACATCAACAGCCTGACGACCATGATCGTGGTCGGTGCAGTCAACGCCAACGGGGTGCGTGCCAGTTACTCATCTCCCGGGTCTTCCTTGTGGGTGTCCGGGCTCTCTGGCGAGTTTGGCTTCCAGCGTCGCTTCGACCCGCATCCGGAGACCTTCAAGGAGCTGTACGGCATCCTCCATTCGGAGGGCCCGCAGCCATTTTTCTCGCCTGCGATCGTCACCACCGATTTGAGCGGCTGCGCCGCCGGGAACAATCAAGACCGCGCGCGCGCGATGCAGAATGCGCTGGATACCAGCAAGTCCAAGATCGATGCATCGTGCAATTACACCGCACGCATGAACGGCACCTCGGCCTCGGCACCCACCGTCGCCGGCGTTGCCGCCCTGATGCTGAGCGCCAATCCGCAACTGACGCTGCGCGACGTCAAGTACCTCCTGGCGACCACCGCGGTGCAGGTCGATCCACAACAACCCAAGGTGCTCTACAACGGCAGTGTGATCGAGCCTGGCTGGATCACCAACGCGGCCGGCCACCGTTTCAGCAACTGGTACGGATTCGGCCTGGTGGACGCGGCAGCAGCAGTGGAACGCGCCGTGCATTTCACCTCGCTGCCGGCGATGCAAGACACCGAGTGGATGGCCTACGACGGCAAAAGCAGCACCATCGGCGGTGCCGGCTCACCCGCACGATTGGCGATCGACATCAGCCAATCCTTCAAGGTGGAAGGCGTGCAGCTGTACTTCTTGGGTACGCACAAGGATCCGCGCAACCTGCGCGTGGTGCTGGTGTCGCCCAGCGGCACCCGTAGCACCGTGATGACGCCATTTTCCACGCTCGACAAGAGCGACGAAGGGATCGTGGTGTTCCTGACCTCAAGCAATGCCTTCCTGGACGAGCCCTCGGCTGGGCGCTGGACCCTGGAGGTGGCCGACATGCTCGCCGACAACGGCAGTGAACAATTGAAGGAATTCGAAATGCGCGTGGTGGGCCACTGATATGAGAACATCTCTGATTGCCCTACTCGGTCTTGTTGCAGCCAGCGTTTGCGCTCCCGCATCGGCACAAGTCAACGACAGCGTACGCCTGCGCGCTGCGGCGACCGGGCAAACCATTGTGGTGGGCCGTGCCCATTTCCGCTTGATTCCTGGGGCGGTGGTACGGGTCGCCGACGCGGCGCGCGCCAGTGCAAACACGCAGTCGCTGCAGAGCACGCAAACCCGCGCGGATACGCCCGTTGCACGCTTCGATCGCTACGCGGTCTATCTCGACAGCATGCCCCCCGCACGCAGGACGCTGAGCGCCACGGATGCAGAACAACCGGCAACCATCGCAGCAGCGCTGGAAACGCGCAGCGGCCAGCTGGCATTGCTGGGCGCTGCGATCAAGTTGTTCGACACCACGCCTGCCATCGCGCGCGCCTTGGCAACGCGCACAGGCGGCAAGTTGATCTATGCCTCGGCCATCGATGGCAGCGCGATGATCGGCTACGACTCGGTCGCAGCGGCATTGGACAACTGCGCACAATTGCAGGGCAGCAAGGGCGTAGGCGCGATCAAGCCCGACGTGATTCCACGCGCGGCACGGCCGTTGTGACGCGGCTACGGTGACGCGGCTACGGTGACGCGGCTACGGTGACGCGGCCACGGTGATGCACGCCACGCTGTCGCCAACCGGCGGCAGCGTGGCGCGATGGCGCAGCCCGCGTTACACCGGTAGCGGGCTGCGTTCGGCAAAGTGGCCGCGCCAGTACGGGTAATACGGATACGGCGGCTCCACCGCGCTGACCGCATCCAGGCGCGTGCGCTGCTCGGGCGTGAGTTGCCAACCCACCGCACCCAGGGTTTGCCGCAGCTGGGCTTCGTCGCGCGCACCGATCAGCACCGTGCTCACGGTGGGCCGTTGCAGCAGCCAGTTGATGGCGATCTGCGGCACGCTGCGACCGGTGTCTGCGGCAATGCCGTCGAGCACATCGACGAGATTGAACAGGCGCGCATCGTCGATGGCCGGGCCGGCGGCGGCGGTGGCATGCAGGCGGCTGTTGTCCGGCAGCGGTTGGCCGCGACGTAGCTTGCCGGTCAGCCGGCCCCAGCCGAGCGGGCTCCACACCACCGCACCCACGCCCTGGTCGATGCCGAGCGGCATCAGCTCCCATTCGTAGTCGCGCCCGGCCAGCGAGTAATAGGTCTGGTTGGCAACAAAGCGGCTCCAGCCCTGTGCGTCGGCCACGGCCAACGACTTCATCAACTGCCAACCGGCGTAATTGGAGGCGCCCAGATACCGCACCTTGCCGGCGCGCACCAACTCATCGAGCGTGGACAGGGTTTCTTCCACCGGCGTCATCGCATCGAATGCATGCAGTTGCAGCAGGTCGATGTAGTCGGTGCGCAAACGGCGCAGCGACGCATCCACCGCACGCAGCAAACGGAAGCGCGATGCACCGGCATCGTTTGGCCCATCGCCCAGGCGCAGACCGGTTTTGGTCGAAACAATCACCTGATCGCGGCGGCCCTGCAGCGCCTGGCCAAGGATCTGCTCAGAGGCACCGTCGGAATACACATCGGCGGTGTCGAACAGGTTCACGCCCGCTTCCAGGCACAGATCGATCATGCGCCGCGCCTGCGCCGCATCGGTATCGCCCCAGGCAGAAAACAGCGGCCCCTTGCCGCCAAACGTGCCGGCGCCCAGACCGAGCACCGGCACCTTGAAGCCGGAACGGCCGAGAAAACGTGTCTCCATCGCAATGCTCCTTGAAACCGAAAGAAAATCCGCGCGCAATGCCGGTCGATCCGACACCCCACAACGCCAGGCACGACGCTCTGCTCACCGATCACACGCGCCGATCGCGCACGCCTGCCGGTTGCGCGGTCTGCGCGCCACGCCTGAAGAGTCGAATCAACCCGCCTGCGCGCATGCGTCCGGCGCCGCGGCGCGACGGCGTTGCAGCTGCACGCTCCACAACGCGATGCCCAGGCCGACGGCGCTCAACAGCGTCGCGACCCACGGGGTGGCGACCAGACCGGCGTGCGTGGCGATCGCCACACCGCCCAGCCAGGCGCCCAGGGCATTGCCAAGGTTGAATGCGGCGATATTGAGACTGGAGGCCAGGTTCTGGCCGGCACCGCGTGAATGTTCGAGCACACGCAATTGCAGCGGCGCCACGGTAGCGAAGGCCGCCACGCCCAGCAGCCCGACAACCACCACCATCGCGGTCTTGTTGTGCAGGGCCAGACCCATCGCCGCGAGCACCGCCACCAGCGCGGCCAGCGTGCCCAGCAACGCGGCAGTGGCGCGCCGGTCGGCCAGGCGCCCGCCGAGCAGATTGCCCACGATCATGCCGACACCGAAGACCAGCAAGACTGGCGACACCGCCGCCTGCGCGAACCCGGTCACCTGCACCAGCAGCGGCTGGATGTAGGTGAACACCGCGAATACGCCGGCATAGCCCAGCACCGTCATCGCCAGCGCCAGCAACACCTGCCCGCGCCGCAACACCGCCACTTCCTGCCGCCATGACACCGGCGCGGTCGCGCCTGCGGCGGCCGGTACCCACAGCGCAACCGCAGCTGTGGCCAGCACCCCGATCACCGTCACCGCCCAGAAGGTGGCCCGCCAGCCCAGTTGCAGGCCCAGCCATGCGCCGGCCGGCACGCCCAGCAGGGTGGCCACGGTGAGGCCGGCAAACATCAACGAGATGGCCGAGGCACGCCGCTCGGGCGGCACCAGGGAGGTGGCCACCACCGCGCCGACGCCGAAGAACGTGCCATGCGCCAGCGAGGTCAGCACCCGCGCGACCATCAGGCTGGCGTAGTCGGGCGCCAGGGCACAGGCGAGATTGCCCAGGGTGAAGACGATCATCAGGCTCACCAGCACGGCTTTGCGCGGCCAGCGGGCGCTGAGCAACGTCAGCACCGGCGCGCCGATGCTCACGCCCAGCGCATAGCCGCTGATCAACAGGCCGGCCGCGGTGAGCGAGACGCCCAGGTCGGTGGCGACCTGCTGCAACAGGCCCATGATGACGAATTCGGTTGTTCCGATGCCAAAGGCACCGATGGTCAACGCCAGCAGGGCTGGCGGCAGACGGGATGCAACAGCAGAGGACATGACAGAAACCCTGGAGGACTGCGCACAGCCTGCGCCGCGCGATCCTCTTCAAGAAGCCTTGTTATGCTGATTCACTTTCAATGCCACGTTGACAATGTATGGACCGTCTCGGTGATATCGCGCTGTTCCTGCGCGTGCTGGACCTGGGCTCGATCACCGCCGCCGCCCACTCCCTGGACCTGTCGGTGGCGGTCGCCAGCCAGCGCCTGAAGCGGCTGGAACGCGACCTCGGCGTGCGCCTGCTGCACCGGACCACCCGCCGTCTGCATCCCACCCCGGAAGGGCAGCAACTGGCCGCACGCGGCCGGGTGCTGGTGGACGACCTGGAAGCGCTGGCCGACGACCTGCGCGAGAGCGCCCACGATGTCGGCGGCACCTTGCGGGTCACGCTATCGGCCTCGTTCGGGCGTCAGTACATCTCCCCGCTGCTGCCCGCCTTCCAGGCCCGCCACCCGCGCCTGCGCATCAGCGCGCATCTGAGTGACGACCTGGTGGATCTGGTCCAGCAGGGCTTCGACCTGGCCATCCGCATCGGCGCGCTGGACGACTCGGGCCTGGTGGCCAGGCGCATCGCCGACAACCGCCGCACGCTCGCCGCCTCGCCTGCGTATCTGCAGCGGCACGGCACACCGCGCACTCCCGAGGAGTTGATGCAGCACCCAGGCGTGCTGCTGATGGGACGCGATGGCCGCCAGGACCTGTGGACGCTGCAGACACCGCAGGGCGGCCAGGTGCGGGTGCGCATGCAGAGCCGCTTCGAGAGCAACTTCGGCGAACTGGTACGCGATGCGGTGCTCGCCGGGCAAGGCATCGCGATGTATTCGTACTGGCATATCGCCGACGACCTGCGCGCCGGCCGCCTGGTCGAAGTGATGATCGATTACCCGCCTCCCACCTCCAATATCAGCGCCGTGATGCCCGCCCGTCAGCTGCAGCCGCCGCGGGTGCGTGCATTCGTCGAGTTTCTGCTCGAACACTTCGGCCAGACGCCGCCGTGGGAATCGGCCTCTGAGGCATGAGCGCCGCCATGACGGCCTGCGAAAAGATCGTGTGCGTCGTCGTCCTCCAGCGCGGCGATGAGCGACGAGGCCTGATCCGGCGCCCCGCCGCTGCGCGGCCTCTGACCCTTGGCCGCGATGCCGCGCAGCGGCGTGGCGTCAGGCCGCGACGGAATGTTGCGCGCATGCCGCACGCTACTTTTTCTGCCTGAAAACTTAGTCACCTGCGTGCGCAACGCGGCCAGGGTGCCGGCGGCGCGACAACGCGAACGCCTTAATAACGCCTTATTTCCCGCTGCGCTGCAGGCGTTTGCCAAGCGCGCGGCGCTGCGCGTCGCTGAGTAGATGTCCGTGCGTGCGCAGCAGGCCGATGATCTGCTGGTGCGCCAGTTGGATGCGCCTGGCAAGCTCGGCAGTTGCCGCCTGCTCGATCGCCTTCCAGTCGGCAGGGGTGGAGGGAGCAGCTAGGGATCGGGGTTTTGCAGGCATGACGATCGGGGCACCGGAGACAGGTCGCAAGAATACGGAATGTGCGTGAGTGATCGATCAGCGGCAGCGGCTTGATGGCTGCGGCCCCACCGCCACGCGGAAGGATCCGCGGCATTGTCGAGTCTGCCATTGATGGGCGCACCACGGCGGCCCTTGTAGGATCGTGGTACCGCGGCTGTGCCGCACAGCGCCCGCGCACGAGCGTTCCGCATGCCATCCACCACCGCCGACCTGACCGACATCCTGCTGCGCCACGCGCCGGCCGACGGCATGCACGCCACGCCGATCGCCGGGCTGCATGTCATGCGCAGCACCGTCGCCACCGACGCCATCCCCACCGTCTACACGCCGATGCTGTGCCTGGTGGCGCAAGGCCGCAAGCGCGCGATGCTGGGAGCGCAGGCCTATCACTATCATCCGCAGATGTACCTGGTGGCGTCGGTGGACCTGCCCATCGTCGGTTCGGTGATCGAGGCCAGCGCCACCCATCCGTACCTGTGCTTCTGCCTGAACCTGGACACGGCGGTGCTCAGCGAGCTGGCGATCCACCATGCCGAACTTGCCGAGCCGCAACGCGACACCGCACGCGCCGGGCTATTGCTCAACCGCAGCACGCCGCAGCTGTACGACACCGCGGTGCGGCTGGCAGGCCTACTCGACCGACCGCAGGAAATCGTTGCGCTGGCCCCGCTGGTCACGCGCGAACTGCTCTATCGCCTGATGGCCGACCCCGCCAATGCGGTGGTGCGCCAGATGGCGATTGCCGACAGCCGCCTCAACCAGATTTCCAAGGCCATCGTGTGGTTGCGCAAGCACTACGCACAGCGTTTCAGCATCGAACAGATCGCCGATCTGTCGGCGATGAGCCGCTCCACCTTCCATGCGCACTTCAAGGCGGTGACCTCGATGACGCCGCTGGAATACCGCTCGCATCTGCGCGTGCACGAGGCGCGCCGGTTGATGGTGGCCGAGGCGCTCACCGCCGCCGACGCGGGGTTTCGGGTGGGCTATGAAAGCGCGTCGCAATTCAGCCGCGACTACGCGCGCATTCTCGGCGAGCCGCCCGCGCGCGATGCGCAACGCTTGCGCGCAAGCGCGCCCGATGCGACAGAAGCGGCGTGAGAATCGCTGCCTGATCTGGCTGCAGTCATCTGCACGCAGACATCGCCTCGTGCGCGACATGGGCGCCGCCCAGGCAGCGATGCCGATGCAGTGAGTAAGTACCGTCGAAAAACGGCAGACCCACCACAGCAGCGTAGTTGCCTAGTCAGTCGGCCTTGTACTGCGCCTCTGTCACCTGCTCGAGCCAGGTCACCGGCGAGCCATCCACCGACTCGGCAATGGCGATATGCGACATCGCCACCGTCGCGTTTGCTCCATGCCAATGCTTGACGCCCGGCGGAATCCACACGATGTCGCCGGGGCGGATCTCCTGCGCCGGCTTGCCCCACTCCTGCACCCGCCCCGCACCGGCGGTGACGATGAGCGTCTGCCCCAGCGGATGGGTATGCCACGCAGTGCGCGCGCCCGGCTCGAAGGTCACCGTGGCACCGCCCACGCGTGCCGGCGCATCGGCCTGAAACGGCGCATCGATACGCACCTTGCCGGTGAAGTAATCGGCCGGGCCCACGGCCGACGCCGCCCCGCCGGCACGGCTCACCTTGATCGGCGCCTGTGGCTGGCTTCCATTCCCCTCGCCACCCGGTGCGGTGGTCGCGGCCATCATCGATAACGACATTGCAGTTGCGAACAGATTCATTGCGGTACTCCTTGAGCGTGGTGAAACAACGTAGCGGTCGCTTGCCGCGCGGCGCGAAGGGCGCCACCCGGGTCGAAGCGGACCAGCCGCTGCTGCGTTATCGCGCAGCCACCGCATCGGCGGGACAGTCGGCTACAGAGCATCGCCCTGCCCTGCATCCGGTGGCCTGCACTGTAGCGTGCATGTGCGCGCGCACTCCCCCTGCAAATCCGCATGCAGCTAGAAACGTAGCGCATCAATGCAACCGCTGCGGGCGAGCCGCCATGGCGTTGAAGTCATCACGCAGCATCGCGCATGATGCTGGCCGCATGAATCGCATGCCTGCAGCAGTCACTGGCAGCAATGGCTCGAGAAAACCTCAACGACCTGCAGGTCTTCGTGACCGTGGCGCGCGAAGGCAGCTTCACCCGCGCCGCCGCGCAACTGGGCGTCTCGCAATCGGCGCTGAGCCATACCGTGCGCGCCCTGGAAACGCGCTTGGGCATCCGCTTGCTGACCCGCACCACGCGCAGCGTCTCGATGACCGAAGCCGGTGCGCGCCTGTTCGAAACGGTGGCGCCGCGGCTGCAGGAGATCGACGACGAGCTGTCCGCGCTGACCGACTTCCGCGACAAGCCGGCCGGCACCATCCGCATCACCACCGCCGGGCACGCCGCCGACGCCTACGTGTGGCCGGCGCTTTCGAAAGTGCTGCCCGACTACCCGGACCTCAGGATCGAAGTCACCGTGGATTACGGTCTGTCCGATATCGTGGCCGAGCGCTACGACATCGGCATCCGCTTGGGCGACCAGGTCGCCAAGGACATGATTGCAGTGCCGATCAGCCCACCGCAGCGCATGGCGGTGGTCGCGGTGCCGGGCTACTTCGTGCATCACACCCTCCCGGCCGCTCCGGCCGATCTGGCGCAGCACAACTGCATCGGCCTGCGCTTGCCAACGCATGGTGGGTTGCTGGCCTGGGAGTTCGAAAAAGCCGGGCGAGAGGTCAAGGTGCGCGTGGATGGGCAGTGGACCTTCAACAGCAGCAGTGCGATGTTGCGCGCGGCGCTGGCCGGCGCGGGTATCGCATATCTGCCGGAATCCATGGTGCTGGAGCACATCGCCGCCGGCCAACTGCGCCGCGTTCTGGAGGACTGGTGCGAGCCATTCGAGGGCTATTACGCCTATTACCCCAGCCGCCGTCAGTCCTCGGCGGCGTTGCGCGTGGTCATCGATGCGCTACGGCAAGGGCTGACCTAGTCGCTCGCGCGTTTGGTAGCAACGTGCTGCGCGCGCTCATGCCTGATCGGTCATGGGCCATCGCGCGCTTCTACGACAGCGCCGCGCTGCGGTCGATTGGAGCGCCGGGGTTAGAGCGGCTAACAAAACGTAGCGAGCAGTCGTCAGGTGGGTGTGGACGGCGCGGAGAAACCGGAGTGTACGGGTGGTACATGCCGATTCCGAGCACCGGCCGCGCCCGCCTGGCGGCTGCACAGTAGTTTTGTTAGCTGCTCTTAGTTACCGACCAGCTTCTGGCGCTCCGGGCTATAGCGCTCGCCGACAATCGCCACCGCATCCAGCGCGTGCTGGATGCGGGCAAGATCCTCGCGGCTCAACATCAATGCAGCGCCGCCCAGATTTTCGTCCAGGCGATGCAGCTTGGTGGTGCCGGGGATCGGCACGATCCACTGCTTGCGCGACAGCAACCACGCCAGCGCCACCTGCGCCGGCGTGACGCCCTTGTCGGCAGCGATCGCCCGGATGCGTTCTACCAGCGCCTGATTGGCCCGACGCGCCTCGGCCGCGAACCGAGGCACCTGATTGCGGAAATCGCCCGCGGAAAATTGGGTGTCGGCCCGGATGGCGCCGGTCAAAAAACCCTTGCCGAGCGGGCTGAACGGCACGAAGCCGATCCCGAGTTCTTCCAGCGTCGGTAACACACTGGTCTCCGGCTCGCGCCACCACAACGAGTATTCGCTCTGCACTGCCGTCACCGGCTGTACCGCATGCGCACGCCGGATGGTGTCGGCACCGGCTTCGGACAGGCCGAAATGCTTCACCTTGCCTTCGGCGATCAAGTCCTTGACCGTGCCGGCCACCTCCTCGATTGGCACCGCAGGGTCCACGCGATGTTGATAGAACAGGTCGATGCGGTCGGTCTTCAGACGCGTCAGGCTGGCCTCGGCCACCGCACGGATCCGTTCGGGACGACTGTCGAGCCCGGCATCGGCATGTCCGTCTTTGAAGCCGAACTTGGTCGCAATCACCAACTGGTCGCGGTGCGAAGCCAGCGCGTCGCCCAGCAGCGCCTCGTTGGCGAAGGGCCCATATGCCTCGGCCGTATCGAAGAAGGTGACGCCGCGCTCCACTGCCGCATGCAGCAAGGCCACGGCCTGTGCGCGCGCAGTCGCCGGCCCGTAGCCATAGCTCAGACCCATGCAACCCAAGCCCAGCGCCGATACCTGCAAGCCGCTGTTTCCCAACTGCCGTAGTTGCATCGTTTACTCCCACAGCAACCGCCGCATCGAATGAGTCGGCTGCGGACGGCAACGCCGCTGCAGCACCGATGCGCCACGATAGTCCTGTACCGCCGGCGCATTGCACAACAGGCCGCGCTAACGCTTATGAGCGCGCTTCATCAACGCACAGCACGCCCGCATCGCATGGGTGGATCTGCGCATGCGACCGCAGACAACGCGCCACCGACTACCGCCATCCATCGCGCAGTCCTGCCGCCGCAGCTAGAACCCGCTCGGCACGTGGCGCTTGCCTACCGTGGTCACCGCCAACGGCTGCGGCCGATACGCACGCAGGAACAGCGCGACCGCACTGGCGACATACGCTTGCTGCGTGCCAGCCGGCGCCTGCAGCAAGTCGCCACGTGGCGTCGCATTGGCCGGTAGCCCGGTCATCAGCCCGAAGAACTGCACCGACGCCTCCGGCAGGTCGTCGATCGCGAGCATGCCCGCGGCCACTTCGTGCGCCAGCAGGGCGTGCATCATGCGGTCGTAGCGCTCGAAGCACAGCATCCACATCTCCTCGCGCATCTGGCTGGGCAATAACGGCGGGCGCACCAGTGCGTACGCGGCATCGTCCAACGCACTGCGGCGTGCCACGCGCAGTAGCGCATTGGCCACGGCAATCAGACGCTGATCCAACGGACCGCGCGCGCGCAGCAGCACATCCCAGTGACTGCGCGGCGCATGCGCCAATGCCTCGAGCGTCGTGCGGAACAGCACCTCCTTGGACGCGAAGTACGCGTACAGCGTGGCCTTGGACACCCGCGCCTGCCCGGCGATGCTGTCCATGCTGGTGCCCTCGAATCCGTCACGCTGAAACAGCGCACGCGCCGCCGCCAGAATCGCGCCGCGCTTGCCGGGTGGCGCATGCGCAAGCGGAGTATCGTCGGCCGGGTTGGCGTCATCCATGCGGCTGGCCCGTCGCGACGCTGGCCACCTCCGGCTCGGCCGTCTGCAACCAGCCGCCACCCATCGCCTTGTAGAACGTCACCAGATTGGTGAAGCGCGACAGCTGGGTGCCGATCAAGGTCTGCTGGGCGCTGTACAGCGAACGCTGCGCATCCAGTGCCTGCAGATAACTGTCGATGCCGCGTTCGAAACGCGCTTGCGACAAGCGATAGCTATCGGCAGTTGCATCGACCAATGCCTGCTGGGCCTGTAATTGCCGGCCCAGCGTGTCGCGTTGCGCAAGCGCGTCGGACACTTCGCGGAACGCGCTCTGGATGGATTTTTCGTAGCGGGCCACCTCGATGTCGCGGTTGGCCTTGGCCATATCCAGATTGGCGCGATTGCGCCCGGCATTGAAGATCGGCAAGGTCAGCGTCGGCACGAAGCTCCAGGCGCGCGTGCCCGAATCGAACAGGTTCGACAGGCTGCTGCTGGATGAGCCCACCGAGCCGGTGAGGCTGATGCTGGGGAAAAATGCCGCGCGCGCTGCACCGATGTTGGCATTGGCCGCACGCAGGTTGCGCTCGGCCTCCAGGATGTCCGGGCGACGCTGCAGCAACTGCGACGACAACCCGGCCGGCACGCTGGCCAGCACATTGCCGTCCATGCTGGCCCCGTCCGGCAATGCGCGCGGCAACAAGGATTCCGGCAACTTCGTGCCGACCAGCAGCACCAGGGCATTGCGATCCTGCGCCACCTGCGCGGTATAGCGCTCCACGTCCACGCGTGCGGTTTCCACCGTGGTTTGCGCCTGACGCAAGGTGAGCTGCGAGGCCACGCCCAACTCGAAACTGCGTTGCTGCAGGCGATAGCTGTCGCTTTGGCTGCTCAAGGTGGACTGCGCCAATTGCAGCGATGCCTGATCGGCAGCCAGGGTCAGATAGGCGGTGGCGACTTCGGCGACCAGGCTGATATGCGTGCTGCGGCGCGCTTCGGCGGTGGACAGAAATTGTTGCAGCGCCTGCTCCTTGAGGCTGCGCACGCGCCCGAACAGATCCAGTTCGTAGGCGCTGATGCCGACGTTGCCGCTGTAGGTGCGGAACACCGCCGGCTGCCCGGGGATGGCCAGTTCGGACGGCGTGCGCGCATTGTTGGAGGTACCGGTGCCATCGATGGCCGGCACCAATGCAGCGCGCTGCACCCGGTATTGCGCACGCGCCACTTCGATATTGAGTGCGGCCACGCGCAGGTCGCGGTTGTTTTGCAACGCCAGCGCGATGACCTGCTGTAACGCGGGGTCGGTGAAGACCTCGCGCCAGCCGATATCGGCCACGTTGCGCGCCTGTTCGGTTTCGGCGGCATCGGGCGTTGTGGTGGAACCGGCACCGGCGAAGTGGTCCGGCACCGGCGCGTCTGGGCGGGTGTAGCGCGGCATCATGGTGCAGCCAGACAGCACGCTGGCCACCGCGATCGCGGCAAGTGTCATGCGAATCGGTGTCATGTCAGTGTCCTGTCGGTTGCGGAGTAGCGGGCGTTGCGGGTTGCGCGCGGCGCTTGAACAACCCGCTGACCAGCACGAAGAACAGCGGTACGAAAAAGATCGCCAGCACCGTGCCGGACAACATGCCGCCGATCACTGCCGTGCCCAGTGCATGCTGCGCACCGGCACCGGCACCGCTGCCGAGCACCAACGGCACCACGCCCAGAATGAAGGCCAGCGATGTCATCAGGATCGGCCGCAAGCGCATGCGCGCCGCTTCCAGCGCCGACTCGATCAGGCTCTTGCCGCCCTCGTGCAGCTCCTTGGCAAACTCCACGATCAGGATCGCGTTTTTCGATGCCAGGCCAATGGTGGTCAACAACCCCACCTGGAAGTACACGTCATTCATTTTCCAGGTGAGGATCGCGCCCAGCAGCGTGCCGAACACGCCCAGCGGCACGACCAGAATCACCGAGAACGGAATCGCCCAGCTTTCGTACAACGCAGCCAGACACAGGAACACGATCAGGATCGACAGGCCGTACAACAGGCCGGTCTGACCGGTAGAGGATTTTTCCTGGCGCGACAATCCGGTCCACTCGAAGCCGATACCGGGCGGCAATTTGGCCGCCGCCGCTTCCACGATCTGCATCGCTTCGCCACTGGATGCCGCGCCGGGCAGCGCCATGCCCAGGATTTCCACCGACGGCACGCTGTTGTAACGCTCCAGCCGCGGCGAACCCGATTGCCAGCTGGCGGTTGCGAAGGCGTTGAACGGCACCATGGTGCCGGCGCTGTTGCGCACGAACCAGCGGTCGACATCCTGCGGGTTCATGCGGTACGGCGCGTCGGCCTGCAGCATCACCTTCTTGACGCGTCCCTTGTCGATGAAGTCGTTGACGTACACGCTGCCCCACGCACTGGAGAAGGTGTTGTTGATGTCGGCGATCGACACCCCCATCGCCTGCGCACGGTGCGGGTCGATCTCCAGCTTGAACTCGGGCGTGTCTTCCTGCCCGTTCGGGCGCACCGCCACCAGGCGCTTGTCCTGCGACAGCTCGGCGAGCAACTGATTGCGCGCCTGCATCAAGGCGGCATGGCCCAGATTTGCGCGGTCCTGCAGCATCAGATCGAAGCCGGTGGCATTGCCCAACTCCGACACCGCCGGCGGCGCAAACGCAAACACCCTGGCATCGCGGATACTGGCGAAAAAAGCGCCAGCCTTGCCGGCCACCTCGGTCACGCTCTGGCCCTTGCCGGTGCGCTCGTCCCACGGCCGCAATTTGACGAAGGCAAACCCCACGTTCTGGCCGGTGCCGGCAAAACTGAAACCGGACACTGCAAACACGCCTGACACCGAATCCTTCTGATCGACCAGGAAGTGATGCTCCACCTGCTTGAGCACCTCGCTGGTGCGCGTATCGCTGGCGCCGGGCGGCAACTGCACCAGCACGAACAACGTGCCCTGGTCCTCGTCCGGCAAAAAGCCCACCGGCAACTTCATGAAACCGACCACCACCAGCGCCAGCAACACCGCATAGGCCAGCATGTAACGCCAGCCCTTGCCCAGCATGTGCCGCACCACGCCTTGATAGCGGCTGTTGCCGCGATCGAACACGCGGTTGAACAAACCGAAAAAGCCGGTGGTGGCCATGCCATGGCCTTTGCGCACCGGCTTGAGCAAGGTGGCGCACAGGGCCGGGGTCAGGATCATCGCCACCAGCACCGACAAGGTCATTGCAGACACAATCGTGATCGAGAACTGGCGATAGATCACCCCGGTGGAGCCGCCGAAGAATGCCATCGGCACGAACACCGCCGCCAGCACCAGCGCCACACCGACCAGCGCACCGGAAATCTGATCCATCGATTTGCGTGTGGCGTCCTTGGGCGACAACTGCTCCTCGCCCATCACGCGCTCGACGTTTTCCACCACCACGATGGCATCGTCCACCAGCAGGCCGATCGCCAGCACCATCGCGAACATGGTCAGCGTATTGATGGTGAAACCGAACGCGGCGAGCACGCCGAAGGTGCCCAGCAACACCACCGGCACCGCAATCGTCGGAATCAAGGTGGCGCGAAAGTTCTGCAAAAACAGATACATCACCAGGAACACCAGCACCACCGCTTCGACCAAGGTGTGCACCACCTGCTCGATGGAGATGCGCACGAACGGCGTGGTGTCGTACGGCTTTTGCACCTTCATGCCCGGCGGGAAGAATTTCTCCTGCTCCTCCAGGCTCTTGTCGATGGCGCGCACCGTGTCCAGCGCATTCGCACCGGTGGCCAGCTTGATCGCCAGACCGGCGGCCGGCTTGCCGTTATAGCGGCCGACCGTGTTGTAGCTTTCTCTGCCAAGTTCGATGCGTGCCACATCGCGCAGCCGCACCTGCGCGCCATCGGCCTGCGTGCGCAGCAGGATGTTCTCGAACTGCTCGGCGGTCTTGAGCCGGGTCTGCGCGATGATGGTGGCATTGAGCTGCTGGTTGGCAACGGCCGGCAACGCGCCGAGCTGGCCGGCCGACACCTGCGCGTTCTGCGCCTGGATGGCGGTGCGCACATCCACAGGGGTGAGATTGAAATTGCTCAGCTTGTCCGGGTCCAGCCAGACGCGCATGGCGTATTGCGAACCGAACAACGTGGTGTCGCCCACGCCTTCGACGCGGCTGATGGTTTCCTGCACGTTGGCTGCCACGTAATCGGACAGGTCCGAGTCGCTCATGCTGCCGTCTTCGGAGGTAAAGGCCAGCACGTTGAGGAAATTGGTGGCCGACTTGGTCACCGTCACACCCTGCTGCTGCACTTCCTGCGGCAGCAACGGCGTGGCCAGCGACAACTTGTTTTGCACCTGCACCTGCGCGGTGTCCGGGTCGGTGCCGTTGTCGAAGGTCAGCGTGATGGTCACCGCACCGCTGGACTCGCTGGTGGAGGCCATGTAGCTGAGATGGTCCAGCCCCTTCATCTTCTGCTCGATGACCTGGGTGACGGTGTCTTCCAGCGTCTGCGCCGAGGCGCCCGGATAGTTGGCGGTAATGGCGACGGCGGGCGGCGCGATGCTGGGGTATTGCGCGATCGGCAAGGTGGCGATGGACAGGATGCCGGCCAGCATCACGATGATGGCCAACACCCACGCGAAGATCGGACGGTCGATGAAAAAACGTGCCATGTCGTGTGATCCGCCTTAATTCGCCGCACGCGGCGTGGTGGGCGCCGATGGCGCGCCCGCAGCGTCGGTGCGCTTTGGTTGCCATGGCACGGTCTTGACCTGGATGCCGTCGCGCGCGCGCGAAGCGCCTTCGACCACCACTTGTTCGCCGGGCTTCAGGCCGCTGCGCACCAGCCACTGGTCGCCGACCTCGCGGTCGGTGTCCAGCACGCGTAGCTGCAGTTTGTGGTCGGCGCCGACCACGAAGACGGTCGGCTTGCCGGCACCATTGCGCGAGACCGCCTGCTGCGGCACCAGCACGCCCTGTTGCTTGACGCCTTCCTGCAGCACCGCGCGCACGTACATGCCAGGCAGCAGATCCGCGTTGGGGTTGGGGAACACCGCGCGGAGGGTGATCGAGCCGGTGTTCTGGTCCACGGTGACATCGGAGAACGCCAGCTGGCCCTGCAACGGATAGCGGCTGCCGTCTTCCAGCAGCAGCGACACTTTGGCCGCGCCCTCGCCGGCCTGTTCCAGGTCGCCGCGCGCCATCGCCTGCTTCAGCCGCAACACCGCCACACTGGGTTGGGTGACGTCGATATAGATCGGGTCCAGCTGCTGGATGGTGGTCAGCGCGTTGGCCTGATTGGCGGTCACCAACGCGCCCGGCGTAACGCTGGAGCGGCCGATGCGGCCGGAGATCGGGGCGTCCAACCGCGCGAACGCCAGGTTGATACGCGCGGTTTCCACGCTGGCCTTGCCGGCGGCCACGTCGGCCTCGGCCTGGCCCAGCGCCGCGGCGGTGTCGTCGCCCTCCTGCTGGCTGATCGCCTTGATCTGCGCCAGCTCGGTGTAGCGCTCGGCCTTGAGCCTGGCGGTGCGCAGGTTGGCCTGCGCCTTGGCCAGGGTGGCCTGGGCGCTGGCATAGCTGGCGCGGTAGGTCGCCGGATCGATCTGGTACAGCGTCTGCCCGGCCTTGACGTCGCCGCCCTCGGTGAACTGGCGCGACTGCACGATGCCGCCCACCTGCGGGCGGATCTCGGCGATCAGGTACGGCACGGTGCGCCCCGGCAGCGCGGTGGTCAGCGGCACCGGCTGCTGCTTGACGGTTAGCACCGCCATCTCGGGCGTGCCCTCTTCCGGCGGTGGTCCGCCCGGCGGGCTGCCGCAGGCGCTGAGCAGGACGGTGGCGGCAACGGCAAACAACGGCAGGCGGTAAGAGGCTTGAGAATGCACGAGAGGATCTCCGAAGATGCGCGATTAAAAATAAAACGGTACGGTTCGGTATCCTAATAAGCTCATCCGTGGGCGTCAAGCATTTCTGCCCAGTAGGTATACTTATGAATTAGCAGGAGGATGGGATGCGGGTCAGAACCGAAGCAAAGCGCGACGCCATCATTCAGGCGGCCAGCGAGGTGTTCCTTGAACTGGGCTTCGAAGGGGCGTCGATGTCGCAGATCGCGGCCCGGGTCGGCGGCTCAAAACGCACGCTGTACGGGTATTTCCCGTCCAAGGAAGAGTTGTTCGTTGCGTTTGCCAAAGACATGTCAGATCGCTACATCGACCCCTTGCTGGATGCGCTGTCGCAGAGCAGCGACCCGGTTGCCGGGACCTTGCAGCGTTTTGGCCAGGACATCCTCAGCTTCCTGTGCAAGCCCGACTCGATCGCCATCTGGCAGACCATCATCGGCGTCTCCGGCCGCTCGGAGGTTGGCGCACTGTTCTTCAATGCCGGCCCGGAAGAAGGCCTGCAGCGCGTTGCCGACTTTCTGCAAGTGAAGATGGACCGTGGCCTGATCCGACGTACCGACCCCTCACTGGCCGCGCATCAACTGGCCGCCCTGCTGGAATCGGAAACGCTGATGCCCTGCCTGTTCGGTGCGCTCAAGGATCCTTCGCCCGAGTATCTACATGGCGCCGTACAGCGCGCGGTGGAGATGTTCCTGGCGGCCTATGCGCTCGATGCAGGCCAGACGCCGTGATCGGCTGCGTTCGCACATGCGTAGGCGGTGTCTCGCGCAAGAGGATGCGTGCAAGCGCGCGCGCACTGCACACGTGTCGGCCTGCGTCGTCGTTCAACGATGGAATCACCGGGCAGTCAACGCGCTATGAAACGACGCCGGCTCCACGCACGCGCTGTTTCAGCCGCGCCCGCCATGACCGACCACATGTCATGCGCGGCAGCGGCGTTGCAGCGTTGGTGACATCGCGCTCAGGCCAGCCTCCGGAAAAGCAGGCGTTCGCCGTCGGATGACCTGCTGTCTCGAAAGCACTGTGCAATCAGCGCGTTGCGGCACTGCGCAGCGGCACGCGGTGTGCAGTCGCTTGGCAGCTGCGAAACTTGGCAGCGCGAACTCGGCATCTGCGGCGCTCAACCAGCGGCGCGCTTCTCACGCCTCACTACCTCAAGACGCATCCTGCAACCGGGGCATCGCGCTCGAAACACGCGTCAAGGCCGCGCGTTCTGCGCAACCTGGCAACCGCTTACTCGGCCACCGCGCACTTGGCGCACAGGCCATGCACTTCCAGCGTCTGCGCCTGCGGCTGGAAACCCAACGCCTTGGCGCGGGCTTCCAGTTGCGCCACCACCTCGCGGTCTTCCAGTTCCACGGCGCTATGGCAGCGGTCGCAGATCAGGAACGGCACCGAGTGCTGGGCGCTGTTGGGGTGGTGACAGGCAACGAAGGCGTTGACCGATTCGAGCTTGTGCACAAAGCCATTGGCCATCAAGAAATCCAGCGCGCGGTACACCGTAGGCGGGGCATCGGCGCCCACGCCCTTGCCTTCGCGCACCCAGTCCAGCAGTTCGTACGCCTTGACCGGTTTGCCGGCATCGGCGATCAGCCGCAGGACGTTGGCGCGGATCGGCGTCAGCCGCAGGCCGCGCTCGCTGCAGGCGCGCTCCACCGCGCGCACGAAGCTGTTGGCATCGTCCACGTGATGATGCGGGGCCGTGCAGGCATGGTCCTGGTCGTGCGGTTGGGTGTGCGTGTGCTTGGTCATACAGGCTCCGGCGTCAGGCCGCTCCAATCTTGATGAGTGCCGCATCGATGCGTTTCAAGGCACCCTCGCGGCCGGCCAGGTACACCGTCTGCGAAATGTCCGGGCTGACCTGGGTGCCGGTGATGGCCACCCGCAGCGGCTGGGCGACCTTGCCCATGCCCAGGTCCAGCGCCGCGGCGGCCTCGTGCAGCGCCGCCGACACGCTTTCCACGCTCCACTCGCTCAGCGCCGCCAGCATCTCGCGCGCCTTACCCAGCGGCACTTCCGCACCCAATTTCAGGTGCTTGATCACCGCCGCTTCGTCGTAGGTTTCCAGCGGCTGGTACCAGACCACGGCCTTTTCGGCCATTTCCTTCAGCGTCTGCACGCGCTCGCGCAGCGCCACCACCACATCGGCAGCGGCCGGGCCGGCGGCGATGTCCAGACCGAGCTTGGCGAGCTGATATTCCAGCTGCGGCGCGATGCTGGCCGGGTCGTCGGTCTTCAGATAATGCTGGTTGACCCAACCGAGCTTGGCCATGTCCAGGCGCGCAGCCTTGGAGTTGACGTCCTTGACGTCGAACAGGTCCAGCAATTCCTGCTGACTGAACAACTCCTGGTCGCCATGCGACCAGCCCAGACGCGCCAGGTAATTGATCAGCGCATGCGGCAGGTAGCCGGCGTCCTTGTACTGCATGACATCGGCCGCGCCGGTGCGCTTGGACAGCTTGGCGCCCTGCTCGTCCAGGATCATCGGCATGTGCGCGAACTTGGGCACCGGCGCGCCCAGCGCTTCATAGATGTTGATCTGGCGCGGGGTGTTGTTGATGTGGTCGTCGCCGCGGATCACCTCCGTGATGCCCATGTCCCAATCGTCCACCACCACCGCAAAGTTGTAGGTGGGGAAGCCGTCCGGGCGGAAGATCACCATGTCGTCGAGCTCGCTGTTGGCGATCTCGATGCGGCCCTTGATCAGGTCGTCGAACACCACCGTGCCGCCGACCGGGTTCTTGAAGCGGATCACCCGGTTGGGGTCGTCGCGGTACGGCAGCTGCTGCTCGCGCGCGGCGCCGTTGTAGCGCGGTTTTTCCTGCCTGGCCATCGCGGCCTCGCGCATGGCGTCGAGCTCTTCGCGGGTTTCGTAGGCGTAATAGGCCTTGCCCTGCGCCAGCAGTTGCTCGGCCACCTCTTGATAGCGGGCGATGCGCTGGGTCTGGTAGATCGGGCCTTCGTCGTAGCCCAGGCCCAACCAGTCCATCGCCTCCAGGATGGCGTCGATGGCCGCCTGGGTGCTGCGTTCGCGGTCGGTATCTTCGATGCGCAGCACGAACTGCCCGCCGCGGTGGCGCGCCTCCAACCAGCAATACAGGGCGGTGCGGGCGCCGCCGATGTGCAGGTAACCGGTGGGGCTGGGAGCAAAGCGGGTGCGGCAGGTCATGGAACGCTCGGCGAAACGGGAGTGTGCCGATTTTACCTTGCGCAGCGTGGCCCTGCCCGGCCGGGTGCGGCGGCGGTGATGTCGGGGGCCGTAGCGGCGCCGCGTTGCGTATCGACGGCGGTGCCGGCACGCCCGTGCCCTTGCCGCGCAACGCCTTCAGCCGCTCGCGTCTGCGCTGCGATCAGAACCTTGAAGATCGACCGCCGGCAGCTGCGCACTGCACGCTGCTGCCGGCGTCGGCCTGGCTCAGCGATTGCGCAACAAGTCGCCGTACACCACGCATTCGCCATCGCTGCGCGCCGGGCCGGGCGCGTCGTACAACACCAGCCAGCTGGGAACCTTGCCGGCCAGCTGCGGCGGCAGATTGCAGATGGCTTCGGCGCGGTCGCTGTCGGTGCCATGCGGCAGCACCGCCGATTCCAGCACGGCATGCTGAAAGCGCACCGGCTCGCGGTTGGCGGCCAGCACGGTGCGTGCATCCGGCCATTTGAACAGGCGGATCTCGCCGTTCAACACCATCGTGGGGCCGGCCAGCAGATACAGATCGTCGCCGGAATAATGCAGATCGCGGATGCCCAGCCCGCCCAGCTGCAGGAAGTGCTTGCGCAGCAGCGTGCCGTCGTCGTCCAGCGGCGCCAGGCGCAGATGGTCGCCATGCGCTTCCACCCGGATTTCCAGCAGCGCCGACCAGCCGCGTAGCACCGGCCCGCGCAGGCCAAGCAGCAGGCGCTTGCCGTCGGCCACGATGCCTTCGATATCGAAGCCATTGTCCTTGCCGGGAATCTTCAAAAACGGGCCAAAATGCGCGTCGTCGGCCAGCAGCTCGGTGAGCTGGTTGTGCTTGGCGTCGCCCTTGAGCCGCAGCGCACGGCGGCCATCGGCCGCCTCGCGCACCAGGCGTGGGGTGCCGTCGGCATCGGACTCGATCGGCAGGCAGGCCAGCAGGCGGCGGTTGGCGTCGAGCTTGAGTTTGGTCAGGCGTTTGGCGTTGTCGGCATCGTCGCGGCCAGGCTTGGCGTTCTTGCGCTTCAAGCCATGCGAGCCGATCACCCAGAGATAGCCGTCCGACAGGCCCATGCCTTCCAGATCGGCTTCTTCTGCGTCCTCCCCCGGAAGATCCAGCAGCTCGGCCAGGGGGAAACTCAGGCCCTCGCCGAAGCGCAGCGTCTCGCGCTGAGTGGGCTGCAGCTTGCGCAGGCGATCCACCGCGCAGGCTTCGTCGCCGGCCACCCACAGCCAGTCGTCGGTAAACGCCGCGCCGGACAGATTGCTGTGCACCAGCGCGCCGGGTGCGAACTCCAGCCGGACGCTGTGCGGAATCAGGGTTTTCTTGGCCATGGGAACCTGGTGGGTGGTGTTGCGAAGTTGGGCGATTGAAGGCCTGCGCACGTAGCTGCGCGGTCGCTGCATGCGGCGGCAGGTGCTGAGCGCACCCGCCGCGTTTGCAACCTCCGCACCTGCGCACGATGCGAGCAGGGGATCAATCGTTCTTGGTCAATCGAACGCGGCCAGCTTGGCACGCGCCACTTCCGGCGCCAACTGCCCCGACCAATCGCGGTCGTTGGCCACCTGCGCGTGGGCGCGGCTGGCTTCGAACGCATCGAAGTCCAGCGCGGCATACGCCCAGACGGTGTCTGCATCGGTCTGCGCCAGCACGCCGTCGGCGGGAAAGCCCACATCCATCGGTGCAAACACCGCCGCCTCGCCGGTGTTGATGTCCAGCGCGGGGCTCCAGGGCGCCTCGCCGGCGGTGACCGATTGCGCCACGAACAGGCGGTTTTCCAGTGCGCGCGCCAGACACCCGACCCGCACGCGGGTGGCGCCGGCGGCAGTGTCGGTACAACTGGGCACGATCAACAGGCGCGCGCCTGCTTCGTACTGCGCGCGCACCGGCAATGGAAATTCGCTGTCGTAGCAGATCGCAATCGCCGCACGCACGCCGTCCAGCGCGAACACCTTCAATGCATCGCCCGGCTCGATCAGCCCGGTGGCTTTTTCGAACCCGGTCAGTTGCAGCTTGTCCTGCCAACCATGGCCGCCGTCGGGCGTGAACCAGTCGCTGCGATTGCGATAGCGGCCCTGGCCCAGATCCAGCAGAAAACTCCCGGCAATCAGATGCAACCGGTGCTGCCGCGCCAGGCCGGCAAACAGCTCCAGCCACGCCGTTCGCAGCGCCTGGATGGCCGCCAACGATCCGGGCAGGCCGGCCGAAACCTGCGCGCCGAACGTGGCAGCCAGCTCCAACGACAGATATTCCGGCAGCACCGCCACCCGCGCGCCGGCAGCCGCAGCCTCGCCGATCAGTGCCGACATGCGCGCGGCGAAGGCTGAGAAATCCACGGGTTTGCCGATCGGATATTTGGCAACGGCGATGGTGAGCGGAGCATTCATCGGCAAGCTTCCTTTAACGGCTCTATAGCGACGCACAACGTGCGCAGCAACGCAATCGACTGCACCACGTTCAAGGTTTCAGCGCGCGCGTCCACACACTCAAACTGTGGTCGATCTGCCCCTGTTGCAACTCCGCCCACTCCAGCCGCACCTGCATGCCCGGCTGCGGCGCGTAACCGCGCTTGCGCCAGAACACATCGTTGGGGCGATAGTCGGCAGGTTTGCGCGGGTCGTCCGCTGCACGTTCCACCGAGCAGAACGCGGCGAGCGTAAAGCGGCCCAATGCGCGGGCATGCGCCTCGCGCCTGTCGAAGAAGGCATGGCCGATGCCCTGCCCGCGATATGCCGGCAACAACACCGATTCGCCGAAATAAAACACGCTGGCCGGGTCGATGCCGGCGGCGATGAATGGCGCGTGGAAGGCGTCGCTGTCGTCGAGTAACGGCAAACCAGTAGACGCGCCGATGACCGCATCGCCGTCGCGCGCCAGGACGAACACGCTATCGGGCGAAGCGGCATAGGCAGCCAGATAGTCGCGTTCGTAGCTGGCATCGCCGTCGTACAGATACGGCCATGCGCGGAACACCGCGATGCGCAACTGCGCTACCGCATCCAGATACGGCAACACCGCGTTGCCGTGGACTGTTCCAACGATCAGGGAGGTGCCGGTCATGCGGCCATGGTAAGCGAGCCTGGCCGCGTTGCGCGGCTGCGCTGCCATTGCTCACCGCAGCCAGCCGTCATGGCGTTGGGCCGCGTTGCCGGGCTGTTGCCACATCAGCCACACCGCCGCTTCTTCCTGGGCCACCAGCACCCCAAGCAGCGCATCGGTACTGCGCGCCCAGTAACTGCCGTTACTCAAGCGCTGCCAAGGCCCGTAGCCGCGCACACGTGCGTCCGGTGGCGGCGCCTGCTGCTGCCGCGACGCCTGCAAAAAACTGCATCCACACGCAACGCCTGCGCCGTGCGCGCATGCAGGCGCAGGCCGATCACCCCACGGCGGCCCTCGCGCGCCAGCGGCAATGCCGACAGCGGCGAGCCTTCCCATTGCGACAGTGGCGCTGCGGGAAGCAGCGCCACCGTGTCGATTCCGGCGGGCAGCAAACGCTGCGCCCGCCGGTACACCTGTGCATGCGCGCGCATGTCGACCTCAGCGCAGGCTGTTTCCAAGCTCGTACCAATCGACCTTACGCGTCACCCACATGATGCTGGCCAGGATGCCGAACAGCAGCAACGACCCCATCAGCAGCGAGTTGTCTTCCGAGACCAGCAGGCTATAAAGCACGCCATACAACGCCGTCAGCATCACCGAGAACCCGGCAGCGCGTACCCAGCTCCGCAACACGCCGGACAGATAGAAGAACTGCAGGCCGATACATGCCGCCGCCGACACCAGATACGCCTGCCAGAATGCGATGTGCTCGGAAAGGCTCAGCAGCAACAGGAAGAAGATCGCCAGCGCCAGGCCGACCAGCAGGTATTGCAACGGATGGATCGGCAAGCGCTTGATCAGCTCGAACAACACGAACGCCACAAAGGTCAGCACCACGAACAAGATGCCGTACTTGCTGGCGCGATCGGCCTGGGTGTACACATCCACCGGGTCGACCAGACGCACTTCCAACGTATCCAGCGACGACTGCGACGACTGCAACTGCGTCTGCGCACCGGTCGCCAGCGACGACAGCGACCAGCTCGCATCGAAGCCGCGCTCGCTGATGGTCGGCGCATTCGGCAGAAAGCGCCCACCGAACAACGGATGCGGCCAGGCCGAGCGCAGCGCGATGTCGTTATTGTCGGCAATCGGCGCGATGGCCAGACTGCGCGTGCCATCCAGCACGAATGCCATCTCCACCGCATTGCCATCGACCAGCTTGCCGGCCAGCGGATCGCCCAAGGGCTGCAGATCGGCGTGAATGCCGGCCGAGCGCGGTGCCAGGCCGCCAGCGCCGCTTTCCAGCGTCAGGGTGCGGCCGTCCACCTGCAGCCTTGGCGTGCCCACCAGGCCGCGCACGTCCGAAATGCCCACGGCCAGATGCGGTTGGCCATAGCTGCGCCCGGCCACGGCCGGATACTCGAACGGGTCGAATTCGGCCTTGAGCTTGGCCTTCCACGAATACACCTGCACGCGGAACAGGCCGATCTTGCGCTCGGACGGCATCAACTCGCCGCTCAGGTTGAGCGTGCGCGGGGTCTGCAGCAGTTGCCCATCGCGCTTGCGCCAGACCTTGTGCGACTTGCCCTCCTCGTCCGGCTCGGTCACCTGCACGTCTTCGGTGTACGGCAGCACCCGCACCGGTGCGATGAATTGCTGCTCGGCGGCCTTGCTCTGCGCCACCCGCTCCACCGCCTGGTCGCGGTATTGCGCGCGGTCCTGTACGGTGCCGCGAATCAGCAACAAGGGAATCAGCAACAACAGGATCAATCCACCGATGGTGGCGAAC
The DNA here is from genome assembly GCF_041475665.2 of Xanthomonas sp. NCPPB 4467. Classification (NCBI taxonomy): domain Bacteria; kingdom Pseudomonadati; phylum Pseudomonadota; class Gammaproteobacteria; order Lysobacterales; family Lysobacteraceae; genus Xanthomonas; species Xanthomonas sp. NCPPB 4467. The sequence goes on from NZ_CM191260.1 coordinate 3,515,716, forward strand.
CGCAACAACAGTTTCAGGGATTTCATCGGTCATCCTCGTTCTGGGAGGTGGCCAGGGTGCAAGGCCCCGGTGTCGGGGGTTTGAGGTGAATTTGAAGCGAATGTGAAGTGCCGCATCTGCGCGCGCGGCGCCCTTCTCGGCGACCCGCCGCTGCATGAGTTCGAGAAAACCGCTACTAGCCGCGATCAAAACGACTGTAGAGTCCGCGCTCAAAATCAGTAGGCACCACGTGCACCATCTGACTCCTGCGCACCGCCCCCATCTGACGAGGCTCGCGACGTTGTGTCAGCCGCGCTTAGCCGATCGGCAACCGCAAGGTCGCAATCGCGCCGCCACCCTCGCGATTGCCCAGCGCCGCATCGCCACCGTGCAGACGCGCCACCTCGCGCACGAACGGCAAGCCGAGGCCGGAGCTGCGTTGTCCGGTCTGTGGGCGCGCCAACGAATAAAAGCGCTCGAAGACGCGTTCGATGGCGTAATCGGGCACCCCACTGCCGCTGTCTTCGACAGACAGCTGCCATTGCCCGGCCTGTCTGTGCGCACGCAGCAGCACGCTACTGCCCTGTGGCGAAAACGCAATTGCATTTTCCAGCAGATTGATCAGTGCCTGACGCAGCAGAAACACGTCACCGGACACGTACTGCTCACTGGCCGAATCGGACGGCACGGCAAGCTCCAGTTGCACGCCCGCCGCAGCAGCACGCGGCGCCACCGCCTCTAACGCCGCCCGGAGCACGCCGGCCACGGCGATGCGCTCGCGCGTCTGCAGCCAGCCGTGTTGTTCCACCTCGGCCAGCGCGAGCAGCTTGTCGATGGTCTCGGTCAACCGCTGCTCCTGCGCGCGGATGCTGGCGACAAAATGCTGGCGATCGGCTTCCGGCAACGGCTCTGTCAACAACTCCGATGCGCCACGGATCGCTGCCAGCGGGCTTTTCATTTCATGCGTCAGCGACTGCACGTAATGCTCGACGTAGGCCTTGCCTTCCAGCTTGCGGCGCATGGTTTCCAGCGCCTGGCCGAGGTCACCGATTTCATCGCCGCGCGGTTTGGGCGGCGGCACCGGGATGCCGGCGCTCACGGCCTGCGCATAGCGGTTGAGCCGGCCGATGCCGCGCATCAGCCACCAGGTCATCAGGATGCCGATCAACGCGGAAATACCGATCAACCAGGCCCCGCGCTGCAGGATGTTGCGTTGGCTGGCTTCGATAAACGGGTCGATGCTGCGATTGGGCTGGGCCAGGGTCAGCACGCCGATCAACTTGCCGGGTTGATCGGGCGCGTAGATCGGTGCGGCCACATGCATGACGGTGGCTTTAGGGTCGCCATCGAGTTCCGGGCTGGAACGCGCGCCGTATTCGCCACGCAAGGTGCGGTAGACATCGTTCCAGCGCGAGTTGTCGCGGCCCACGTCGCGGCCCAGCGAATCGAATACCACCACGCCGCGGGCATCGGTCACGGTTACGCGGTAATCCACATTGTTCTTGCGGAAGCGCCACACCCAGGCCTTGGGGTCGCGCTGCTGCGCCTGCGCCAGATTGCGCGCGAAGCGGCCGTCGACGAAGTGCCCGGTGGCCAGGTCGCTGCTGGCCATTTCCGCCAGCACGTTGGCCGCATCCACCAGGGTGGATTCCATCGCTTGACGCACACCCGGTTTGACTTCGTTGACGAACACCCGCATCACGAAGAACGCGGCCAGGCCCACGATCAGGAAGAAGCCCAGAAACAGCTTGAGACCGAGGCGCATATCAGCGCCCCACCCCGTTCAACGCACCACACACATGCCCATCCATCGGCTACAGCTCCAGGGCGTAGCCAAGGCCACGATGGGTGCGGATCGGGTCGGCCGGCACGCCGGCCAGGCGCAGCTTGCCGCGTAGCGTCTTGATATGGGTGTCGACGGTGCGATCGGCGCTGTCGGCGCTGGCATCCCAGCCGCGATCCATCAACTGCGCACGGCTCAGGATCGCACCGGGGCGTTGCAGCAACGCAGCCAGCAGCGCGTATTCGTAACGGGTCAGCGGCAACAAGGCATCGCCGTAGCGGATGCGGCTGCCATCGCGGTCGATCGCGAACGCGCCATGCGGTTGCCAGCCCGGTTCGGCCGCCGCTGCCACGCTGCGGCGGCGCAGACGTGCGCGCACCCGCGCCACCAGCTCGCGCGGGGAGAACGGCTTGGCCATGTAATCGTCGGCGCCCAACTCCAGCCCGAGCACACGGTCGATCTCGTCGTTGCGCGCGGTCAGGAAAATCACCGGCACCTCGCTGAAACTGCGCAGGCTGCGGCACACCTCGAAGCCGTTGATGTCCGGCAGGCCCACGTCCAGCACCACCACATCGGCCGGGTCGGCACGCAGCCGCGCCAGCGCGTCGCGGCCCAACAGGCAATGTTCCGCCGCATAGCCTTCGCTACGCAGCGCGTAGAGCACGGTATCGGCGATGGCGGCTTCGTCTTCGACGACGAGTACGCGGGCGGGAGAGTCGGACATGGCGCGCAGCATAGCCGCATGCCGGCGCGGCCCATAGCGCGCACGCTGCCAGGCCGCGGCACGCAGGCAAGCCTCGGCAACAGACGTTGGCGACAGATGGTCCGGGCAGCTGCGCGCTCCCGGCGCCACGTCCTCAAGTCCATGCCGCTGGTGCATCCGGCCACGCCGCGCACCCGCGCGCAGCGCAAAGGGCCGCGCACGCTCTACACTTCCCCGATGAACTATCGCCATGCCTTCCATGCCGGCAACCATGCCGACGTGCTCAAGCACATCGCCTTGCTGGCGCTGATCGACACCCTCAAGCGCAAGGACACCCCGTTCTTCGTGCTCGACACCCACGCCGGGCGAGGCCGCTACCAGCTCGGTGGCGAAGAAAGCCGCAAGACCAACGAAGCCGATGCCGGCGTGATGCGGCTGATGGCCGAGTCCACCTTGCCGGAGGTGGTCGAGCGCTATCTGCGTGCGGTGCAGGCCGACAACCAGACCGTCGCCCGCCCCGCCGTCCCGGGGCAAAAGCCGGCCCGCCCCACCGCCGGCATCCAGCTCAATCATTACCCCGGCTCGCCGCTGCTGGCCGCCCAGGCCCTGCGCGAGCAGGACCGCATGGCGTTCTGCGAGTTGCAGCCGGACGAGGCGGAGGCGCTCAAGGGCCTGTTCGCCAAGGACAGCCGCGTGCGCGTGCATGCCGGCGACGGCTATGCGGCCATCCGCGCATTTTTGCCGCCGCGTGCCGGCGACACCAAGATCGGCCGCGGGCTGGTGCTGGTCGACCCCCCGTACGAGTCGCAGGACGCCGAATACCAGCAGATCATCCACAGCGTGCGCGAGGCGTTGGCACGCTGGCCGCAGGCGATCTGCATGGTGTGGTACCCGATCAAGCTGCGCCGCAGCCTGCAGCCGTTCATGCGCAAGGCGGCCACGTTGCCGGCCAAGTCGGTGCTGGTGGCCGAGCTGCAGGTGCGCCCGGACTACTCGCCGCTGCGCCTGACCGGCAGCGGGCTGTTGATCGTCAATGCGCCCTGGCAATTCGACAAGGTGCTGGCACCGGCATTGCCGGTGCTCAAGAAGCATCTTGGCGAGCTGGGCGCCTCCACGCGCCTGGAATGGCTGCGCCAGGACGCCTGATACACCGGTGATGCGTGCAGCGTGTGGCTGGCCGCCTTTGCGGCGACTGCGCACGCTGCAGGCCGTGTCGTGCACTCGCGGTGGCGCGCATCCGCTGCCGGCTGGCTGACAGGCGCGGCAACCTGGCGTCGGGCTGATGCTTGGCCTTGGCGCGATAGCCGGCCCCCTGGCCTCAAACCGTCCCGATCCGCAGCAGGCTGCCCTCCGGTCGCCAGCGAATCACGGGCAACTGCCAGGCGATGGCGCGCGAGCAAGCTCACGACCGGCTCACGGCTCCGCTCGTTACAGTTGCGTGGGAAGCACTGCCACCTCTTGATGGCCCCCAGCGGCGCACCGGATTCATTCACGGTTGCGCGCCGGGCTGGTGCCAGAATCTTCCGATCTTTAAGGAACATCGGTCATGGCCATTCGCAATCGCATGCCTCCCTGGCATGAAAACTTCAGCCTGCCCAATGGCCGCACCCTGTTGCTTCGCCCGATCCGTCCCGAGGATGGCCCGCCGCTGCAAGGGGCTTTCAGCCTGCTGGGACCGGAGGAGATCCGCGCGCGCTTCGTGCGCTCCTCCGCCGAAATCACCCCGGAGATGGTGCAGCGCCTGACCCATCCCAACCCCAAGACCGAGATCGTGCTGGTCGCCGCCGAGCAGTTGCCCCCGGGCGAAGCCCTGGTGGGCGCGGTGGCGCGCGCAGCATTGGTGCCGGGCACCCGCCAGGCCGAATACACCATCCTGGTCAGCAGCTTCGTCGCCGGCCAGGGCCTGGGACGGCAATTGATGCGCAAGCTGGTGAAGTGGGCGCGCCGCAAGTATCTGGACTGTCTGTTCGGCGACGTGCTGCAGAGCAACGTCCCGATGCTGCAGCTGGCCGAATCGCTGGGCTTCAAGCCGCAGGCGCATCCGGATTCGCCGGAACTGGTGCGGATGGTGCTGGAGCTAGATGCCTGAGGGGCTGGGATTGGGGAGTCGGGATTGGGGAGTCGCTTGAAGCGTTAGCTGTCCTAAGTTGGTGCGGAGGCCCTTGCCCGCCTACCGGCGCGGGACACGCAAGGTCCCGCGCCGGTAGGCGGGCAAGGACCAGTCAAGAAGGTCGGTGTGCATGGTTCAAGCCAGGCGCGGTGAGCGGTCCTATTGACGGCCTACCGAACCAATACAGGGCCCAAGAAACCGCCTGCGGTCTGATGACCCTCCTCTGACAACCGACCAACGTGCTGGCGCGGTGTCCTCACCGCTTGCGGGACCGTGTGGCGGCATGGATGCCGCCACCGAGCCTCCACGGACGGATTCACGGCGTGTCCCGCAAACGGTGAGGGCACCGCGCCTTCGACCCGCTCAGCTGTTGCTCCTGAAGTCGGCCGGTCCCCAGAACGGCAGCGGCAGCGGCAGCGACAAGCCCAGCAGAACTTGGCGAGCTCGTCGCGCACGAGCCAACACAAGCTTTCACACCAGATGGACCGGGCACTGCGGGCGCTCTGATAAAATCGCGGGCTGATGCCGCAGCCTACCTATCCCTCGCCGCCGCTGCCCAAGTCTGGCCAGCTCCGCGCCTACTGGCGCTCTCCGTCTTCCCCGACTGCACTGGCCTGGTCGATTGCCCGCGCTGCCGAAGCGCATGCCGGCCCGTTGCTGGTGATCGCCCGCGACAACCAAAGCGCGCACCAGATCGAGGCCGATCTGCACGCCTTGCTCGGTGAGCACGCGACGCTGCCGGTGGTGCCGTTTCCCGATTGGGAAACCCTACCCTACGACCAGTTCAGCCCGCACCCGGAAATCATCAGCCAGCGCCTGGCTGCGCTGCATCGCCTGCCCGGCCTGAGCAAGGGCGTGGTGATCGTGCCGGTGCAGACCCTGATGCAGCAGCTGGCACCGCTGAGCTACATCGTCGGCGGCAGTTTCGATCTCAAGGTCGGCCAGCGGCTGGATCTGGATGCGGAAAAACGCCGCCTGGAAAGCGCTGGTTACCGCAATGTGCCGCAGGTGATGGACCCAGGCGATTTTGCGGTGCGCGGCGGCTTGCTCGATGTGTTTCCGATGGGCGAAACCACGCCGCTGCGCGTGGAGTTGCTGGACGAAGACATCGATTCGATCCGCGTGTTCGACCCGGAATCGCAGCGTTCGCTGGACAAGGTGGACGCGGTCAAGATGTTGCCCGGCCGCGAAGTGCCGATGGACGATGCCAGCGTCGAACGCGTGCTGGCCTGCCTGCGCGAACGCTTCGACGTGGATACCCGGCGCAGCGCGCTGTATCAGGATCTCAAGTCCGGCATCGCACCGTCCGGCGTCGAGTATTACCTGCCGATGTTCTTCGCCAAGACCGCCACCTTGTTCGACTATCTGGACACGCGTGTGCTGCCGCTGGTGGCCACTGGCGTGTCCAACGCCGCCGATACGTTCTGGACGCAGGCGCAAAACCGCTACGAGCAGCGCCGCCACGATGTGGAACGCCCGCTGTTGTCGCCGGACGAGTTGTATCAATCGCCGGATGCGCTGCGCGAGCGGCTCAACAAGCTGGCGCGCATCGAGGTGTGGGCCAGCGATCATGCGCGCATCGACGAGGCCGCCGCGCTCGGCGACCAACCGTTGCCGCCGCTGCCGGTCGCCGCAAAAGACGCGCCGGCTGGCCAGGCACTGGCCTCGTTCCTGAGCCACTACCCGGGCCGTGTGCTGGTCGCTGCCGATTCGGCCGGCCGCCGCGAAGCCTTGATGGAAGTGCTGGCCGCCGCCCAGCTCAAGCCGGATGTCGTGGCCGATGTGCCGGCCTTCCTGGCGGCGACCACGCTGCGCTTCGGCATCACCGTGGCGGCGCTGGAAGACGGCTTTGCGCTGGACGACCCGCAGATTGCGGTGCTGACCGAGCGCCAGCTGTTTCCCGAGCGGGCCAACCAACCGCGCCGCACGCGCCGGGTCGGGCGTGAGCCGGAAGCGATCATTCGCGACCTGGGCGAGCTGTCCGAAGGCGCGCCGATCGTGCACGAGGATCACGGTGTGGGCCGCTACCGCGGGCTGATCGTGCTCGATGCCGGCGGCATGCCCGGTGAGTTTCTGGAAATCGAATACGCCAAGGGCGACCGGCTGTATGTGCCGGTGGCGCAGTTGCATTTGATCAGCCGTTATTCCGGTGCATCGGCCGAGACCGCGCCGCTGCATTCGCTGGGCGGCGAGCAATGGACCAAGGCCAAGCGCAGAGCCGCCGAGAAGGTACGCGACGTGGCTGCCGAGCTGCTGGAAATCCAGGCCCGGCGCCGCGCGCGCGCCGGCCTGGCGCTGCAGGTGGACCGTGCGATGTACGAGCCGTTTGCGGCCGGGTTCCCGTTCGAAGAAACCACCGACCAGCTTGCCGCCATCGACGCCACGCTGCGCGATCTGGGCAGCAGCCAGCCGATGGACCGCGTGGTCTGCGGCGATGTCGGTTTCGGCAAGACCGAGGTCGCGGTGCGCGCGGCATTTGCTGCGGCCAGCGCCGGCAAGCAGGTCGCCGTGCTGGTGCCGACCACCCTGTTGGCCGAACAGCATTACCGCAATTTCCGCGACCGCTTTGCCGATTACCCGATGAAGGTGGAAGTGCTGTCGCGCTTCAAGAGCACCAAGGAAATCAAGGCCGAGCTGGAGAAGGTCGCCAGTGGCGATATCGACGTCATCATCGGCACGCACCGCTTGTTGCAGCCCGATGTGAAGTTCAAGGACCTGGGCCTGGTCGTGGTCGACGAGGAACAACGGTTCGGTGTGCGGCAAAAAGAAGCGCTCAAGGCGATGCGCGCCAATGTGCATCTGCTCACGCTGACCGCCACGCCGATCCCGCGCACGCTCAATATGGCCATGGCCGGCTTGCGCGATCTGTCCATCATCGCTACCCCGCCGCCCAACCGGCTGGCGGTGCAGACCTTCATCACCGCCTGGGACAACACGCTGCTGCGCGAAGCATTCCAGCGCGAGCTCAGCCGTGGCGGCCAGCTGTACTTCCTGCACAACGATGTGGAAAGCATCGTGCGCATGCAACGCGACCTGTCCGAACTGGTGCCCGAAGCGCGTATCGGCATCGCGCACGGGCAGATGCCCGAGCGCGAGCTGGAACGGGTGATGCTGGATTTCCAGAAGCAGCGCTTCAACGTGTTGTTGTCGACCACGATCATCGAATCGGGCATCGACATTCCCAACGCCAACACCATCATCATCAACCGCGCCGATCGCTTCGGTCTTGCGCAGCTGCATCAGCTGCGCGGCCGCGTGGGCCGTTCGCATCACCGCGCTTACGCGTATCTGGTAGTGCCGGACCGGCGCTCGATGACCTCCGATGCGGAAAAACGCCTGGAAGCCATAGCCTCGATGGACGAGCTGGGTGCGGGCTTTACCCTGGCCACGCACGATCTTGAAATCCGCGGCGCCGGCGAATTGCTCGGCGAAGACCAGAGCGGCCAGATGGCCGAGGTCGGTTTCAGCCTGTACACCGAGCTGCTGGAGCGCGCGGTGCGCAGTATTCGCCAAGGCAAACTGCCCGATCTGGATGCCGGCGAAGAAGCGCGTGGCGCCGAAGTGGAGCTGCACGTGGCCTCGCTGATCCCCGAGGATTACCTGCCCGATGTGCATACGCGCCTGACGCTGTACAAGCGTATTTCCAGTGCACGCGACACCGATGCATTGCGCGAATTGCAGGTGGAGATGATCGACCGCTTCGGCTTGCTGCCGGATCCGGTCAAGCACCTGTTCGCGATTGCCGAGCTCAAGCTGCAGGCCAACGCGTTGGGGATCCGCAAGCTGGATCTGGGCGAAAACGGCGGGCGTTTGGTGTTCGAAGCCAAGCCGTCGATCGACCCGATGACCGTCATCCAGATGATCCAGAAGCAGCCGAAGATCTACACCATGGATGGCCCGGACAAACTGCGCATCAAATTGCCGATGCCCGACGGCGCAGACCGCTTCAACGCCGCACGCGGTTTGCTGGCCGCGCTGACACCGGGCTGAAGCGCAACGCCGCGTTTGATGGCGTCGCAGCAGACTCGACAGCACTACACGTCATGCACGCAGGTGAGCATCACCTGCGTGCATGCTGCGTGCGCGAGAGGTCTCCGATCTCGCGCCGATGTGCGTCACACGCAATGGGCTCGCAGCCCTTGCCCTTGCTCGATCCGCACCGCTGCGCCGTGTTTGAAACACGCGCGCATTGTCCCGGGACTGTCCAGGACAAACGCCCCATGAGCCTGCTTGCGACAAACCTGAGCAGTTAATTTCAGAACTGCTAGAAGATTTCACATTTACGTCATTCGACTGAATTTGGTCTAAATATTTCAGCTAGGCGCCGATACCTGCATAGACCGGCATGACTCCGTGTGCAACGCACTGCCACACAGATCCATGCCACCGCGACCTTCTCCCCGCGTCATCGCACCCAATGTGCGCCATCGCTTGAGGCACCCATGAACGCTGCATCTCCCGATCTGCCCGCCCCGTTGACGCTTACCCTTGAGGGCGAGATGACCATTCGTCGCGCCGCAGAACTCAAGCCGCTGTTGCAGCCGGCGTTGGCGCATCCGGGTGGAGTGCATCTGGATCTGGCGGCGGTGAGCGAAATCGACACCACCGGCCTGCAATTGTTGCTGGCCACCAAGCAGGCGATCCAGACCGATGGACGGCCGTTTTCGCTGACCGATTCCAGCCGTGCGGTGGTCGATGTGATCGAACTGCTCGGCCTGCTCGAAGCGCTGTACCCGCATGCGGTTGCCGGCCTCGGCGAACACATTCACTAACGGACGGGTGACGCGCGCATGGACATGAACCAGCTGATGCAGACCTTCCTGGCCGAGAGCCGGGATCTGCTCGAAGACATGGAACGGCATCTGCTCGAAGCCGAGCGTGGCACGTCGTCGCCGGATGCGGTCAATGCGATCTTCCGTGCCGCGCACACCATCAAGGGCTCGGGCGGATTATTCGATCTGCCGCAGCTGGTCGGCTTCACCCATGTGGTGGAAAGCGTGCTCGATCTGGTGCGCGAAGAAGCGCTGACGTTGAGCTCGGACCTGATCGGACTGCTGCTGGTGTGCTGCGATCATATCCATGCATTGGTGGAGACCGCCGCCGACCCCAGCCATGCCGATGCAGCTGCGCTGGCGGCCGAAGCCGAGCCGCTGCTGGCGCAATTGCAGACCTACCTGCAAACCAGCGCCTGCGGCGTCACCGCCGCCGCCATCCAGTACAGCACGCCTGAAAAACAGAGCGGTTACTGGCGCATCTCGCTCAAACTTTTCGCCGACGCGCTGCGCTTCGGCAACTCGCCGCTCAAGCTGATCCGCAACCTGCGCAGCCTGGGTTCGGTGGAATCGATCGGCACCGACTACAGCCAATTGCCAAAGTTCGAAGACCTCGACCCGGAAGCCAATTACCTCGGTTTCCAGATCCTGCTGCGCAGCGATGCCGACCGCGCCGCGATCGAAGAAGTGTTCGAATTCGTCCGCGACGATTGCGATCTGGATATCGCCGCCGTGCCTGCGCCAGCCGATACCGCCACGCTGCTCGTCAACGAGCCGGTGGTGGCCGCTACGTCGGTCAGCGGATTTGCCGCCGTGCCAAATGGCGCAAACGCCGCATCGGCGCCGGCCCGCAACGCACCGGACGCCGGCGGCCGCAACAGCGATGCGCGCTCGATCCGCGTGGATGCCGACAAGCTCGATCGCATGATCGATCTGGTCGGCGAACTCATCATTGCGGTCAGCAGCACCAATGCCAATGCGCAGCGCACCGGCGATGCGCAACTGCTGGAATCGGTCTCGATTCTGGCCGGCCTGGTGGAAGACGTACGCGAAAGCGCGCTGCAGCTGCGCATGGTCAAGATCGGCGGCACCTTCAGCCGCTTCCAGCGCGTGGTGCACGATGTGGCACGCGAGCTGGGCAAGGACATCGCGCTCGTGGTCGCAGGCGAAGACACCGAACTGGACAAGTCGGTGGTGGAAAAGATCGGCGACCCGCTGACCCATCTGGTGCGCAACGCGATGGATCACGGCATCGAACCGGCAGACGTGCGCGTGGCGCGCGGCAAACCCGCACGCGGCACCGTGGGCCTCAACGCCTATCACGACTCCGGCAGCATCGTCATCCAGATCACCGACGACGGCGGTGGCTTGAACCGCGACCGGATCCTGGCCAAGGCGCTGGAACGCGGCTTGATCGAACCCGGCCGCCAACTCAGCGACCGCGAAGTGTTCGCGATGATCTTCGAGCCGGGTTTTTCCACCGCAGAAAAAGTCACCAACCTGTCCGGCCGCGGCGTCGGCATGGACGTGGTCAAACGCAACATCACCGCCCTGCGCGGCACGGTCGAGATCGACAGCGCCGCCGGGCTGGGCACCACCATTTCGGTGCGCCTGCCGCTGACGCTGGCCATCATCAACGGCTTCCAGGTGGGTGTGGGCAAATCCGTGTTCGTGGTGCCGCTGGATGTGGTGGAGGAATGCGTGGAGTTCACCCCCGACTACGCCAGCGATTACATCGACCTGCGCGGCACCGTGCTGCCGTATGTGCGCCTGCGTGAACTGTTCGCCCTCGGCGGCAGGACGCCAGCACGCGAAAGCATCGTGGTGATCCGGCAAGGCGCACAGCGCTTCGGCCTGGTCGTGGACACGTTGCTGGGCGAATGGCAGACGGTGATCAAGCCGTTGTCCAAGGTGTTCGCACAGGTCAAAGGCATCAGTGGTTCCAGCATCCTGGGCAGCGGCGATGTCGCGCTGATCCTGGATGTGCCCAGCTTGCTTCAACAGTTGCACCCCAATCAGGACGCGTTGGCGGCCTGAGCATTTGCAGTCTCGCAGCCTACAACCCGCGTCGTTCGTCGTTACCTGAGCCCAGGAACCATCGCCATGTCACACCGCCTTCCGATCACTACCCAATTATGGTTCACCGCCGCGCTTGCGGTGGCCCTGCCCGTCCTCGTGATCGTCGCCGGCTTTGCGCTGACGCTGCCGCATGCAGCCCTGCTCGGCGGCAGCATCGTTGCAGCCCTCATCAGTGGCGTCCTGCTGGCGTGGGCGATCCGCATTGCCGGCGGCGCGCTGGACCTGGCCACCACCACGCTGGACGCTTTTTCGCGCGGCAATTTCGATGTCGCCCTGCCGCAGACACGCGAGGAGCATGCCGGCGACGTGCTGCGCGGCTTGCGCAAGGTGCAAAGCGGCATCCGCCACGTCAACGACGAGATCAATCGGGTCTCGCGCGAACACGATGCCGGCGAAATCGACGCACGCATCGATGTGGCGCGCTTCGACGGCGACTTCCGCACCATGGGCGATGGCATCAACCGCATGGTTGCCAGCCACCTGACGGTGAACAAGCAGGCCATGGCCTGCGTGGCCGAGTTCGGCCGCGGCAACTTTGTCGCCGAGCTGGAACGCCTGCCGGGCAAGAAAGCCTTCATCAACGAGGTGGTGGACCAGATCCGCGGCAATCTGACCGGCCTCGTCGCCGAGGTCAACCGCATGTCCACCGAGCACGATGCAGGCGATATCGACGTGGTGATCGACACGCAGCGCTTCACCGGCGACTTCCGTCGCATGGCCGAAGGCATCAATGCGATGGTGGCCGGCCATATCGCGGTCAAGAAGCAGGCCATCGCCTGCGTCGGCGAGTTCGGCCGCGGCAACTTCACCGCACAGCTGCCGTTGCTGCCGGGCAAGAAGCGCTTCATCAACGAGACCATCGATCAGGTGCGCGGCAACCTCACCGGGCTGATCGCCGAGATCAATCACATGTCCGCCGAGCATGAAGCCGGCGACATCGACGTGGTGATCGACGCCACCCGCTTCGATGGCGACTTCCGCAGCATGGCCACCGGCATCAACGAGATGGTTGGCGCACATATCGCGGTCAAGAAGTTGGCGATGGGGGTGGTGGCCGAGTTCGGCCGCGGCAACTTCGATGCGCCGCTGGCGCGGCTGCCCGGTAAAAAGGCCTTTATCAATGACACCATCGAGTGTGCACGCGGCAACCTGCGCAGCATCTCCGAGGTGATCCAGGTGATGGGCGCGATGGCCGAGGGCGACCTCACTCACACCGTGGAAGGCCGTTACGACGGCGCATTCGCCGACATGCAGCGCTACGTCAACACCACCATGACCCGCCTCACCGAGATCGTCGACGAGGTCAATCGCAACGCCGAAAACCTCGCCAGCGCATCGGAAGAAGTCAGCGCCACCGCGCAGGCCCTGGCCCAGGCCGCCAGCGAGCAGGCTGCCGGCGTGGAGCAGACCAGCGCCTCGCTGGAGCAGATGACCGCTTCCATCGCGCAGAACACCGAGAACGCCCGCGTCACCGACAGCATGGCCGCCAAGGCCGCCAGCGAAGCGGCCGACGGTGGCGACACCGTGCGCGCCACCGTGGTGGCGATGAAGGACATCGCCAAGAAGATCAGCATCATCGACGACATTGCCTATCAAACCAATCTGCTCGCGCTCAATGCGGCCATCGAAGCGGCGCGCGCCGGCGAGCACGGCAAGGGCTTTGCGGTAGTGGCTGCGGAAGTGCGCAAGCTGGCCGAGCGTAGCCAGATCGCCGCGCACGAGATCGGCGAAGTGGCCGAGTCCAGCGTCGAGTTGGCGGAAAGCGCCGGCCGCGTCTTGGGTGAAATGGTGCCCTCGATCCGGCGCACTTCCGACCTGGTGCAGGAAATCGCTGCAGCCTCCGAAGAACAGACTGCAGGCGTCAGCCAGATCAACACCGCGGTGGGCCAGTTGAACCAGACCACCCAGTCGGCCGCGGCCAATGCCGAAGAACTGGCCGCCACGTCCGAGGAAATGAGTGCGCAGGCCGAGCAGCTGCAGCAGTTGATGGGCTTCTTCCGGCTGGGAGCCAGCAGTCGCGGCACCGCGGCGGTTGCCAAGCAGTCCCCGCGTCGCGTTACGCCGGCCGCCAGCTTCCAACTGCGTCGCGCCAACGTGCGTCCGATCAATGCAGCGGTCGCCGCCGATGTGGTGGATGAGTCGCAGTTCGTCACCTTTTGAGGAATCGACGATGCAACAGCGCAATGCAGACACCGATGGGACGCCACCACCGTCCGTCCCTCAGCAATACCTCACCTTTTCGCTAGGCGGGGACATGTTCGGACTTGGCATCCTGGGCATCAAGGAAATCATCGAATACCGCATCCCGACCGAGGTACCAATGATGCCGCCTGCCTTGCGCGGGGTGATCAACCTGCGCGGCGCAGTCGTGCCGGTGATGGACGTGCAGGAGCGCTTCGGTCGTAGCGCAAGCGCCATCACCAAACGCAGCTGCATCGTGATCGTGGAGATCGCACGTGGCGGTGAGCACCAGGTGCTGGGCCTGCTGGTGGATGCGGTCAGCGAAGTGGTGGAGATTGCGCCAGCCGATATCGCCGACGCGCCCAGCTTCGGCGCTGGCATCCATCGCGATTTCATCCAGGGCATGGCCAAGCGCGAAGAGCGCTTCGTGATCCTGCTGGATGCCGACGCCGTGCTGGCCAACGACACGTTGGCGCAGCTACCCACCGCCGCCCTGGCGGCCTGACTTTTCCCGTGCACGCCAGGATTCCCATGCATTCTCCGCTTCTCTCCTGCAACTGCGCGCTGGCCGGTCCGGTGTTGGTGGTTGACGACAGCATGGTCCAGCGCGAACACGCGATGGCACTCTGCCGTCAACTGGGCGCCAGCCTGGTGGAAGGCGCCAGCGATGGCCATGCCGCGCTCGCCTGGTTGAGTCGTGCCGCGGCGCCCTCTTTGCTGTTGATCGACCTGGAAATGCCGGGCATGGACGGCGTGCAACTGCTCGACGCACTGGCACGTGGCCAGCACAGCGTCCCGGTGGTGGTGGTCTCCCAACGCGGCGGCGCATTGATCGATGCAGTGATGCAGCTCAGCCGCAGCGCCGGTGTCCGGGTGTTGGCAGGACTGGAAAAACCGTTGCGGCTGCAGGACCTGGCCACCACGCTGGACTGCGTCCCGGCATCGCCTACCGAAACGCCCGCCACGCTCGCGGTACCGACCTCGCCTCTGTTGTCCAGCGGCAGCGCCGCGGCCTCGCGGCTGGATCGTGCGATGCGGCGCGGCGAAATTCGCGTGGCTTATCAGCCCAAGCTGGATCTGCGCGATGGCCGCCTGCGCGGCGTGGAAGCGTTGGCACGGTGGCGTCGCCCGCAAGGCGACATGATCGGACCGGACCGTTTCATTCCGCTGGCCGAGCGCGAAGGTCTGATTCATGCACTCACCCAACAGGTGATCGACAAGGCGGTTGCGCAGTTGGTGGATTGGCGCGCAGAAGGCCTGCAACTCACGCTGGCCTTGAACCTGTCGCCCAATCTACTGGGCGAAGAGGATTTCCTGGAGCACCTGTGCGGCAAGCTGGCCGACAACGGACTAACGCCGGGCGATCTGGTGCTTGAGCTCACCGAAAGCGCCATCGTGGAGCCGGCCAATGCATTGAGCATGCTCGCGCGCCTGCGCCTGCATGGCTTCGGATTGTCCATCGACGATTACGGCACCGGCTTTTCCTCGTTGCAGCGGCTGGCCAGCATCCCGTTCACCGAACTCAAGCTGGACCGCAGCTTCGTGCAGGCCGCGCATCGCAGCCGCAGCCAGCGCACCGTGCTCGAATCCACGCTGGAGCTGGCCCATCGCCTGAACCTGACCGCCGTGGCCGAAGGCGTGGAAACCCAGGACGATTGGCGCCTGCTGCGTGAGCTGGGCTGCGATCTGGCGCAAGGCTATCTGATGGGATCACCGATGCCCGGGCCGATGCTGTCGGAGTGGTGGCGCGAACATGCCGTGCGCATCGCCCGATTGAGCGACAACATGCTCCCCAGCAATGCGGATGTGGCCTGAGCCGATGGATACCGCTACCGCCATCACCGAACAGGAGTTCGGGCGCTTCCAGCGTTTCATCTTCGAAGCTGCCGGCATCAGCATTTCGTCGGGCAAAAAAGCCATGTTGTGCGGCCGCCTGGGCAAGCGTCTGCGCGAACATCAGTTCAGTAGCTACACGCAGTATCTGCAGTTGCTGGAAAGCCGCCAGGACCGCGAGGAAATCCAGACCGCGATCGATCTGCTCACCACCAACGAAACCTATTTCTTCCGCGAGCCCAAGCACTTCGACCTGCTACGCAAACTGGCCGGCGAGCACCGCGGCGGCTTGCCGTTCCGTTGCTGGAGCGCGGCCAGTTCCAGCGGCGAAGAGGCTTACAGCATGGCGATGGTGCTGGACGACACCCTGCAAGGCCGTGCATTCGAGGTGGTCGGCACCGATATCAGCAGCCGTGTGGTAGCCAAGGCCCGCAGCGGGCATTACGCCCTGCAGCGCATCGACGGCATTCCGCAGGCCTATCTCAAGCGTTACTGCCTGCGCGGCCAGGGTGAATACGCCGGCACCCTGCTGGTGGAGCGCCGCCTGCGCGAGCGGGTCAAGTTCGTGCATGCCAATCTCAACGCTGCCCTCCCGATGCTGGGCAGCTTCGATGTGATCTTCCTGCGCAACGTGATGATCTATTTCAATGGCCAGACCAAGCGCGAAGTGATCTTGCGGGTGCTGGCCAACCTAAAACCGGGCGGACACTTCTGCATCGGCCATTCGGAAAGCTTGAGCGAGCTCGATATCGATCTCACCCAGGTGGCACCGTCGATCTTCCGCAAAGCCTGAGTCAGGGATCTCCTGTGTCCACAGCGTTCAATCGCCCCGTCACCAATCCCAAGACCATCAAGGCCATGGTGGTCGACGATTCGGCGGTGGTACGCCAGGTCCTGGTGGGGGTGCTCAACGAGGCGCCCGGCATCGAGGTGATCGCCACTGCCGCAGATCCGTTGCTGGCCATCGAAAAGATGCGCCAGCAGTGGCCGGATGTCATCGTGCTGGACGTGGAAATGCCACGCATGGACGGCATCACCTTCCTGCGCAAGATCATGAGCGAGCGCCCCACCCCGGTGGTGATCTGCTCCACGCTCACCGAAAAAGGCGCGCGCGTGACCATGGATGCGCTGGCCGCCGGCGCGGTGGCAGTGGTGACAAAACCGCACCTGGGCTTGAAGCAGTTCCTCACCGATTCGGCCGACGAGCTGGTCGCCACCGTGCGCAGCGCTGCACGCGCCAACGTCAAGCGCCTGGCCGCGCGCGTCACTGCCGTGCCGCTGGAAGCGGAGGTCAAACACACTGCCGACGTGATCCTGCCGGCGCAGACCGGGCGTGCGTTGGCGCAGACCACCGAGCGCATCGTCGCCATCGGCACCTCCACCGGCGGCACCCAGGCGCTGGAAGAAGTGCTCACCGCCCTGCCGCGCGTGTGCCCGGGCATCGTGATCGTGCAGCACATGCCGGAGAAATTCACCGCCGCCTTCGCCGCACGCCTCAACAGTCTGTGCCAGATCGCAGTGAAAGAGGCCGCCAACAACGACCGCGTGATGCCGGGGCGCGCGTTGATCGCACCGGGCGGCAAACATCTGCTGTTGCGCCGCAGTGGCGCGCAATATTTCGTCGAGGTGGTGGAAGGCCCGCCGGTCAACCGGCACCGCCCGTCGGTGGATGTGCTGTTCCGCTCTGCCGCGCGTGCGGCCGGCAGCAATGCGCTCGGCATCATCATGACCGGCATGGGCGACGACGGCGCCGCCGGCCTGCTGGAAATGCGCCAGGCCGGCGCGCGCACGGTGGCGCAGGACGAACACACCAGCATCGTGTTCGGCATGCCCAAGGAAGCGATCAAACGTGGCGGTGCGGACCGCATCCTGCCGCTGGGCGCAATGGCGCGGGAGATCGTGACGCAGCTGCAGTAGGCGCCGCCCCGCAAGCGCACCGGCACCGCCATCGATGTGGCAGACGAACGTGCGCAGGCACCACCTCACAGCGCACGGAGACTGCGGCAAACGCGGCATCCCGGTGTCCGCCACACAGGCCATGTCTTCCAACCACAGGCCGCACCGCCGCTGTATCGGCGTGCAAGGCAACCTAAAGATTCGCCGTCGCTGCCGCTAACCTGATTGAAGACCCAGCATTGCGCGGGTCACCCGAGGCGGTGGTATCCCCGCCCCGGGACCGGAGGTGCACCATGACGACGCGCGATCTCAACGACGGTCTGTTTATCGATCCGGTCAGTGTGGACTCGGTCATTGTCGACCCCGTGATCGAAGCAGGCGCCAATATCGGCTGTGCTGGATTGGTAGCACCCGCTGCCGATGGCACCGAGGACGCACACTGCGACCAGCCACAGCTCCAACAGCTGCCGGCCATGCATTGCCCACAAGCAGAGCTTCGCCCCGACTGGGCACAGGCGCGTGCAGCTTTGCTCGCGCCGCCCGACTCGCATCGCGCCGCTGGCGATGCGCAGGCGAGCGTGGAATACAACGCTCTACGTCACCGCCTGCACTAACAGCGGCAACACCAGGTAGTCAGCCGGGTTTGCAACGTGCGCTCACAACCGGCATGTACGCGTGGTACATGCCGTAGCGAGCAGCGGACGCGCCTGCCTGGCGATGAGCGCCGTCGTTGTTGTCAGCCGCAACACGTCACCGTAAGCGTTCGACATGCGCTACTTGCGCATGCGCCGGCAAGTCTTACAGCTGCGAATCCAACGGCAGCCACCCAAGCACCTTCGCCGCACTCCGGCGCCAGACACTGGCTTCCGGCTCGTGCGTCCAGATCCGCGGCGGCTGCGCGGCATCGTCGTGCCAGCGCAACGCGCACTGTTCCAGGGTGACCCGGTAACTCACCGGCGCACTGACCTTGTGGTTGTACAAGCGCTCGAGCTCGGCGGTGACGGTGCGATCTTCGAACAGCAAGCCCATCTCGGTATTGAGATTCATCGAGCGCGGGTCGAGATTGAACGAGCCGATGAAACCGCGCGTGTCGTCCACCACAAACGCCTTGGTGTGCAGGCTGGCACCGCTGGACCCGAACAGACTCCCGCCCGGCTTGCCCATCGGCTTGAGCTCATGCAGGCGCACGCCCTGCTGCAGCAGCGGTACGCGGTAATCGGCATAGCCGCTGTGCACGGCCACCACATCGTTGGCCGCCAGCGAATTGGTCAGGATGTTCACGCGCACCTTGTGCCCACGCAGATCGCCGATCCAGCGCATGCCCTCATCGCCCGGCACGAAGTACGGCGAGATCACCTTCAACTCGCGCTGCGCATGCGCCATCTCGCCGATCAACACCGGCGTCATCCAGTCCGCTTGCGGCTCGGCGCCGTCGGCCTTTTGCGGCGGGTCGGACACGATGCGCGCATGGGCGAGCCAATGCACCGGGCGGTCGCCCTGCATCAAGGCTTGTACGCTGGGCGAACGGCGCAAGCGCTCCACATACGGATGCGCGCGTGCCGAGGCCATGCCGGCATCCAGGCTGCCGCGCAGCGCTTCCAGCGCCTGAGGCGTTGCGGCCACCAGCGCGGCCAGCGGCAAGGCATTCGGGCTATTCCAGTACGCATCGAAGTTGCGTTCGGCCTGCTGCACCGTCGGCCCCATCACGGCCGCGTCCATGTCCATGAAATTGGTATCGCGCGCGGCATCGAAATATTCGTCGCCCACATTGCGCCCACCCACCACCGCAATGCGTCCATCGGCAATCCAGGCCTTGTTGTGCATGCGCCGGTTGATGCTGAACATACGCAGCACCATCTCTACGCCGCGCATCAGCGTGCCTTCGCGCGCGCGGGTGGGATTGAACAGTCGGATCTCGATCATCGGGTGGCTGTCGAGCGCCGCCAATACCGAATCGCTGCCGTGGATATTCATGTCGTCCAGCAGCAACCGCACCCGCACACCGCGGTCGGCCGCGCGCAGCAGCTCGTTGTGCAACAGGTTGCCGGTGAAATCGGCATGCCAGATGTAGTACTGCAGGTCCAGGCTGCGACCGGCCGCACGCGCGGTGAGCGCACGCACCGCAAACGCATCGATATTGTCGGACAGGATCACCATGCCCGTCTGGTCGGCATGCGCGTGCTGCAATGGCGCAACCACCCGGTCGATCGGTGTCGCCACGGCAGTCGCCGGTAACGCGTGACTCACCGGGCCGCGTTGGCGATCGGCAAAACGGCCGTAGCCGTACAACGACAGCGCGCTGCCCAGCACAAACACCAGCATGCCGATGCCGGTCCATTTGAAGACGTTACGCTTGGTCACTGCCGGGCCCGGAATTGCCAGCGCGGCAGTGTAGATGCTGCGCAGCGAGCTGCGTGTGCAGAGGCTGCCACGCAAGCGAGCTCAACAACCCTGCAAAACAAGCGGTTTTGCGTTGGCGGCCATCGCTACGATTGCTCGCACGCCACCTCTGCATCGACGAGCAAGCACCGATTCCACCGACGTATTCGGCCGCCCACCTTGACGGTTGATGTCGGCACGGCAAACAAGCGGCCGCTTGACCTCTGCCGCGATCAGGAAACGATTGCGCCCACAACGGCGAGCGCACTCGTTAAAATACCCGCGTTTACCAGATCGCCACGCGATCCTTCTCCGCGCGCACCATCGCATCGCCTGGCTTGCACTGAAACGCCTGCGCAAACGCCGGCATGTTCGACGGCGCGCCATTGGCGCGGAAATTCGCCGGCGCATGCGGATCGGTGTTCAAGCGCACACGCAGTTCGCCATCGGTGAAGTTGCGACGCCACACCGTTGCCCAGTTCATGAAAAAGCGCTGATCCTGGGTATGGCCATCGACGTCCTTGTTGGCTTCCGGCTGCGCCTTCAGCGCCATCTGCAAGGCATCGTAGGCGACGGTCAGGCCGCCCAGGTCGCCGATGTTTTCGCCAAGCGTCAGCTTGCCTTTGACGTGCTCACCGGGAATCGCTTCATAGCCATCGAACTGCGCCACCAACTGATCGGTGCGCTGGGTAAACAGCTTGCGGTCCGCGTCGGTCCACCAGGTGTCAAAGTTGCCCTTGGCATCGAACTGGCTGCCGGAGTCGTCGTAGCCATGCATCATCTCGTGGCCGATCACCGCGCCGATACCGCCGTAATTGAGCGCCGGGTCGGCCTTGGGATCGAAGAACGGCGGCTGCAGGATCGCTGCGGGGAACACGATCTCGTTGCGGGTGGCGTTGTAGTACGCGTTGACCGTCTGCGGGGTCATATGCCACTCGCGCTTGTCGACCGGCTTGCCGATCTTGTCCAGCATGTAGCGATAGTTGAATGCCTGCGCGGCCTGCATATTTGCCAGGAATCCATCGCCACGCGTCTCCAGGCCCGACCAGTCGCGCCATTGATCCGGATAGCCGATCTTGGGCGTGAAGCTGGCCCATTTTTCCAACGCGCGTTGCTTGGTGTCCGCGCTCATCCAGTCGAGCTTTTCCAGCCGTGCCTTCAAGGCGGCCGACAGGTTCTGCACCAGCTGCTGCATCTGCTCCTTCGATTCGGCGGGAAATGCGGACTGCACATACAGCTGGCCCAGCGCCTCGCCCATCGCGTCGTTGACCGCATTCAAGGTGCGCTTCCAGCGCGGCAGCATGTCCTGCTGGCCACGCAGCGTCTTCGCATAGAAATCGAAGTTGGCCTGCTCGAACGGCTTGGCCAGATACGGCGCCGCCTCGTCGATGCTGTGGAAACGCAGGTACGCCTTCCAGGTCTCCACCGGCGTGTCGGCAAGCATCGCATCGAGCTCGGCGAAGTAGCCCGGCTGGCTCAGCGAGAAGGTGCCGGCCGGCACCTTGAGCGCTTTGAAGAACACCTGCCAGTCGAAGTGCGGCGTCACTGCGTTGGCACCGGCGACATCGACCGGGTTGTAGCGCTTGGCCGGGTCGCGCAACTCGATACGCGACAGCGAGGCGGCAGCCAGCCGGGTCTCGAATGCCATCACCGCCTTGGCCTGCGTGGCCGCCTGCGCGGCGGGAATGCCGGACAGCTCCAGCACGCGCGCGATGTAGGCCACGTACTGCTCGCGGATCTTGGCCTGCGCCGGATCGGTGTAATAGCCCTTCTCCGGCAGGCCCAGACCGCCCTGCCCTGCATAGGCGATCATCTGTTCGGAATTCTTGTAGTCGGCATTGGCACCGAACGAGAACATGAAGCCCTGGCCCTGCGCGTAGCTGTCGCGCAGCCACGCTGCGATGGCAGGCGCATCGGTCAGCGCATCGATGGCCTTCAATTGCGGCTGCAACGGCGTAATGCCGGCCTTATCGATGGCCGCCTCGTCCGATCCGGTCCGCCACAGGTCGGCGATCTTGGCATCCACCGAGCCGGCCGACAGATTGCCGCGCGCCAACTGCTCCACCAGCGCGTGCTGGATGGTCAACGAGCGCTCGGCAAGCACTTCGAAGCTGCCCCAGCTGCTGCGATCGGACGGCACCGGGTTCGCCTTGAGCCACTTGGCGTTGACGAAGCCGTTGAGGTCCTGGCACGCATTGATGGACGAATCCAGATCGTTGCTGCCGAACGCCACGATCGGCGCGTCCAGTTTGGAGACATCCACACGCGCCGGCGCAGCCCGGTTGGTCTCCGGCGCTGCCTTGGCGGTGTCCTCGGAGGCACCACAGGCCGACAGCGTGACCGCAATGGCCACCGCAAGCGACAGCGGTGCGAACTTGCTCAACTTCATTCAATTCTCCAAGGCATGACCGCGCATGCGCGGTCGAAAAAAGTCGACAGCCCGCCAGGAATCGCTGGCGAAGCGCGGCGCATCAAACGGCGCTCGCATCATCGTCAGTCACTCCCTAACCGGCCGCACCAGCTCACTGCAGCGGCACCGCAACGCCCTAACGTCCGCTGCCGCGCCTGATCGAAAGTCATTGCAACCACACACTGCGTGCGCGTCCGTCACCAACGCCGCAACACGCTGCTTCAAGCATCGAGCGCCATCGCATGCCGTCAACGCCGCGCGTAGAACGGCGCCATCAACAGGTACACCGGATACGCCAGCAGCATGAGCACCAGCGCAACCTCGTGCCCGGACGCGGCATTGGCCCATGCCTCCATCTGCGACGATGGCCCGAACAACCCGAATGCCAGCACCGCCACACCAATCACACAGATCAGCAGCGCCACCAGCAAGGCCTCGCTGGAGACGCTGCCAGCGGCCAACGTCCCGAATGCAGCGCTGGCGCCTGCCAGCACTATCCCCACCGTGACCAGATAGGCGCGGCAGTAGGTGGAGCTCATTTTTTGGTGTCGTCGTCTGGCGGACATCCTGTCGTCCCTGCATGCATGGCACGCCGGGCGCTGAACCACGCAGCACCCGGCGTACCGAGTCGAATCGCCGCAGCGCGCTCGCCGCGCTGTGGACACTCCACGCCGCGCATGGATGCGCGACATTAGGAACAGGCCTACTTCGCCTTGCCCTGATTGGCCACTGCTTCGGCAGCGCGCTTGGCCGCTTCCGGGTCGCCCAGGTAACGGAAGCTGCGCACCTGCAGATCGTCGTCCAGCTCGAACAGCAACGGAATGCCGGTGGGGATGTTGAGCTCCAGGATCTGCTCGTTGGAGACAGCGTTGAGGTATTTGTACAGCGCGCGCAGCGAGTTGCCGTGCGCGGTCACCAGTACGGTCTGCCCGGCCTTCAACTGCGGCGCGATCGCGTCGTGCCAGTACGGCAACACGCGCACCAGCGTGGTCGCCAGCGACTCGGTGCCCGGCAATGCATTGCGATCCAGCGTGGCGTAGCGACGGTCGTGGCACGGGTGCCCCGGATCGTTGACGTCCATTGCCGGCGGCGGGATGTCATACGAACGGCGCCAGATCTTGACCTGCTCTTCGCCGTGCTTGGCCGCGGTTTCGGCCTTGTCCAGCCCCTGCAGGCCGCCGTAATGGCGCTCGTTGAGGCGCCAACTCTTGGACACCGGCAGCCAGTCCTGATCGAGCTCCTTCAACGCGCCCTGCAACGTGTGGATGGCGCGCTTGAGCACCGAGGTGTGGGCGACATCGAACTGCAGCCCTTCGTCCTTCATCAGCTTGCCGGCCGCGGTAGCTTCCTGGCGGCCCTGCTCGGTGAGGTCCACATCCACCCAGCCGGTGAAACGGTTGTCCAGGTTCCATTGGCTCTGGCCATGGCGCAGCAGTACGAGTTTGCGGGTCACTACGGTTCTCCGATTGGGGGCCGATCAGCCTGGGATTGTAGCGGCAGCCAGCGCATCGCTGGCGTGCACGAGCCGCCCACGTGCGGCGCGCGATGCTGCGGCCATGTCGAACATCGCTCCCGTATTCGCCGATTGGGACGGCAGCGCCGCACAGGCGCGACAGTTGCAGCAGCAACTGGCACAGCGCGTGGTGTTGCAGGACGAAGTCGTCGCAACGCCGCAGTGGCTGGCCGGCTTCGATGTCGGCTTCGAAGACGACGGGCAGACCACGCGTGCCGCCGCCGTGCTGCTGGATGCGCAGACCCTGCTTCCGTTGGAAACGCATGTGGCGCGCGCGCCCACCTCGATGCCGTATGTGCCGGGCCTGCTCAGCTTCCGCGAATTGCCGGCATTACTGCAGGCGCTGGCACTGCTGTCGCGCACGCCGGATCTGGTGTTCGTCGATGGTCAGGGCATCGCGCATCCGCGCAAGTTGGGCATTGCTGCGCACTTCGGCGTGGTCACGGGCTTGCCGAGCATCGGCGTGGCCAAGCAACGGCTGGTCGGCAACTTTGTCGACCCCGGCCCGGAGCGCGGCGCGCATAGCCGCATCCTGCTCGGCGGCATGCAGATCGGCTGGGCATTGCGCAGCAAGCCGCGCTGCAATCCGCTGATCGTCTCGCCCGGGCATCGCGTCTCGATGCAAGGCGCGCTCGACTGGACCCTGCGCACGCTGCGTGGCTATCGCCTGCCCGAACCCACGCGTCTGGCCGATCGGCTGGCGTCGCGGCGTGGCGAGATCGATCTGCCTGTACAGGCGAGCCTGCTGTAACACCGATCCAGCGCGCCAGCGCCATGCGGTCGACCTCGGCACCGCCGCACTATCGCCGCGGCGCACGCAGAACATTCCATTTTGATCGACGGCGCTGCGACGGCGTGGCGTGCATGCGAAGCTTTGGCTCCCATTCGTCACGAGCCACCGCCATGACCACTCTGATCGCTCCACGCGTCCACGACATCGGCGGGCTGCAAGTGCGTCGCGCGGTGCCCACCTTGCAGGCGCGCAGCGTGGGCCCGTTCGTGTTCGTCGATCATATGGGCCCGGCGGTGCTGGAGCCGGACCATGGCATCGACGTGCGCCCGCATCCGCATATCGGCCTGGCCACCGTGACCTTCCTGTGGGCGGGCGAGATCGGCCACCGCGACACGCTCGGCTCCGATCAGGTAATCCGCCCCGGCGACGTCAACTGGATGACTGCCGGCCGCGGCATTGCCCATTCCGAACGCACGCCCGGCCCCGAGCGCGCACGCGAACATGCACTGCATGGCATGCAGACCTGGATCGCGCTGCCGCGCTCGGCCGAAGAAACCGCGCCGGCCTTCCACCACCATGCCGCCGCCAGCCTGCCGCAGCAGCGCCGCGATGGCGTGTGGCTGCGGGTGATCGCCGGCCGCGCCTATGGCGAAGAATCGCCGGTGCAGGTGTTCAGCGGCACCCTCAATGTGGCGCTGGATCTGGCCCCGGATGCCGAAATCGATCTGGACACCGGCCACGCCGAACGCGCGTTGTACATCCTGGAAGGCGAGGCGCAGCTGGATGGCGCCGACGTGCCGGCGCGCCACCTGATCGTGCCCTCGCCCGGCGCGCGCGGGCGCCTGCGCGCCAAGACCCCCCTCAAGGCCATGCTGCTCGGCGGCGAGCCGCTGGATGGCCCGCGTCATCTGTGGTGGAACTTCGTGTCCAGCTCCAAGGAGCGTATCGAACAGGCCAAGGAAGACTGGCAGGCCGGGCGCTTCGGCAGCATTCCCGGCGACGACAAGGAATGCATCCCGCTGCCGGAAGCGCCGGCACCCCATCCGGTCAATTACCCCTGAAACCATGCGCGAATTCGGCATGGCGAACACAACCGCACCAGGTCTCGCAACGGGAGTGCCGCGTCACACAAGCGATGCCAGGCATCGATGCGACCCATCTTGAGCACGCCCACACATCTGTGGTAGTGATACCGCGTAGTCGGAGCACGTCGCGTGGACGGCACGCTCGAGCGGGGAGCTTGGGACGGTGCAGCGGCACGAAAGACGACGTCGCCCTGCATTGTCATCCATCGCCGGGGAACACTTGAATGAAGTCCGCATCCTGCCTGTTCGGCCTGTCATTGCTGCTGGCCGCCGCAACCGCCCACGCCCAGACCTCGCCGGTCTGCCCGCCCTTGCCGCCCGCATCGGGACTGCAATGGAACGAGCTGGCCGGTGCCGACTATCTGGTCTGCAAGGCGGTCACCGCCGACGGCCGCCAGGTGGTGGGCGTGATGCTCACCACCCGCGACCCGGCCATGACCCTGGCCCGCGACCGCCGTGCCGAAAAAGGCCAGCTCCAGCAGGAAGACTTCTACTGGTACAAGCTCGATCTGGGCGGCCGTGAGATGCCGGGCATGGAATCGCGCCGCGTCACCGTGGTGGAGCTGGGCAAGAAGCGCTACGCACAACTCTGGATCGACGGCGCCAGCAGCGAAGAACTCGCCTCGATGCAATCGCTGGTGCAGGCGATGGACCTGCAGCCGGCCAGTCTTGCGTTGCAGCGCTGAGGCAACGCGGGTCGCTGCGTGGCGTGATGCCGCGCGTGCATCGCGCAGTAGCTGCGCGGCAGTTTAGCGCCTGCCGTGCTGATGGCCTGACTAATGGCCGCGAGTCACCGCATCCAGACGAGATGCGGTGACGCTCGACACACTCAGGCCGCGGGGTTGCCGGCAGCTTCCGCCGCCTGCAAGCGACTGGAAATACGCACCTCGCCAGTCAAGAGCCGATGGATCGGGCATTTATCGGCCACTTCCATCAAGCGCGCGCGTTGCGCGTCATCCAGTGCGCCTTCGAGCACGATCTCACGGCTGATGTCGGTGCCTGCTGCACCACGTTGGGTGTAATGCAGATGCACGTGCACCGCCGTCAACGGCCACTGTTTGCGTGCCGCCACCATCGACACCGTGATGGCGGTGCACGCGCCCAACGCCCCGAGCACTTGCGACTCCGGATCCGGCCCGGCATCGGTGCCGCCGTTTGCCGGCTGGGTGTCGCCCACCCAGCGGTGCTGCCCGTCGTGAATGGTGACGGTGTACGGCACCGCTTCGGTACTGACATGGACGGGGCGGTCACTCATGACACTCTCCTGCGCTGTATGACGTGGACACGGTTAGAACCGCCCTTCCTGGAAATCGACGAACGCCTGCATCAATTCCTGCTTGGTGTTCATCACGAACGGGCCATGCCGCATCACCGGTTCGTTGAGCGGGCGGCCGGCCACCAGAATCAGCTGCGCGCCCTGCCCACCAGCGCGCAGCGTCAACCGCTCGCCACCGCCCAGCACTGCCAGTTCCTGCGCAGGCAGCGTGCGCGAAGCATCGCCTTCGCCCACTGCAACGTCGCCTTCAAACGCATACGCAAACGCGTTGTGTCCGCCGGGCAGCAGGTAATCCCACGCCGTATCCGGTGCCAGGGCGATATCCAGATACACCGGGCTGGTCGCAGGTTGCACGATCGGGCCGATCACCTCGCCCACGGCGCCGGCAATCACCTTGACCGTCACGCCGGGCGCAGGCTGCGCCACCGGGATATGGTCGGGCGCGTATTCCTGGTACTTGGGCTCGGTCATCTTGTCGCGCGCAGGCAGGTTCACCCATAGCTGAAAGCCGCGCATGCGCCCGGATTCCTGCTCCGGCATTTCCGAATGGATCAGCCCGCGGCCGGCGGTCATCCACTGCACGCTGCCCGGTGTCAGCAGGCCTTCGTTGCCGTGGTTGTCCTTGTGGCGCATGCGCCCGTCGAGCATGTAGGTCACCGTCTCGAAGCCGCGATGCGGGTGGCTCGGAAAACCGCCGATGTAGTCCTCGGCCTTTTCGGTGCCGAACTCGTCGAGCATCAGAAACGGGTCCAGATCCGGCAGCTGCTGGGTGCCGATGACGCGGGTCAGCTTGACGCCGGCGCCGTCGGAGGTCGGCATGCCGCGGATGGTGCGCAGCACATGCGCCGCGGTCGTGGTGGTGGTGCTCATTGCGTTGTCCCTGTGCAGTGTGTCGGTGCGCCAATGATGGGTGCGCATGCTGCAGCGCCCAACCACGGCCGTTGCAACCGATCGTTCCAAACGTCGGCCCCGTGCGGCGGGCGCTAGCGCACCATCTGCCCGAACACTCTACGACCAAAGTTTTACCCTGCCGCGAAACGCTGCCATTGACCGCAGCCGGGCACGGGGGGACCCTTGAGCGAATCGTTCCTGAGGGGCATGCATGAAAGGGTTCTCGAAGCTGGCCTGGGGCGCACTCGCGCTGCTGGCTGCGTTCTGTCTGGGTACCGTGGCGCTGCGGCGTGGCGAGCACATCAATGCGCTATGGATCGTGGTGGCGGCGGTGTCGATCTATCTGATCGCCTACCGGTTCTACAGCCTGTTCATCGCCGACAAGGTGATGCAGCTCGACCCCACCCGCGCCACGCCGGCGGTGTCCAACAACGACGGTCTGGACTACGTGCCCACCAACAAGCACGTGCTGTTCGGCCACCACTTTGCCGCCATTGCCGGCGCCGGGCCGTTGGTCGGCCCGGTGCTCGCCGCGCAGATGGGCTACCTGCCCGGCCTGCTGTGGCTGGTAGTCGGCGTGGTGTTTGCCGGCGCGGTGCAGGACTTTGTGGTGCTGTTCCTGTCCTCGCGCCGCAACGGCCGCTCGCTGGGCGATCTGGTGCGCGAAGAGATGGGCCAGGTGCCCGGCACCATCGCGCTGTTCGGCGCCTTCCTGATCATGATCATCATCCTGGCGGTGCTGGCGATGGTGGTGGTCAAGGCGTTGGCCGAGAGCCCGTGGGGCATGTTCACGGTGATCGCCACCATGCCCATCGCGATCATGATGGGCGTGTACATGCGCTACATCCGCGTCGGCAAGATCGGCGAGATTTCGGTGGTCGGGCTGATCCTGTTGCTGGGCGCAATCTGGCTGGGCGGCAAGGTCGCCGCCGACCCGACCTGGGGGCCGGCCTTCACCTTTACCGCCAAGCAGATCACCTGGATGCTGATCGGCTACGGTTTCGTCGCCTCGGTGCTGCCGGTATGGCTGCTGCTGGCACCGCGCGATTACCTGTCCACCTTCCTCAAGATCGGCACGATTCTGGCGCTGGCCATCGGCATCCTGGTGGTCATGCCCGATCTCAAGATGCCGGCCCTGACCCAGTTCGCCTCCACCGGCGACGGCCCGGTCTGGAAAGGCGGCATCTTCCCGTTCCTGTTCATCACCATCGCCTGCGGTGCGGTCTCCGGCTTCCATGCGTTGATCGCCTCCGGCACCACGCCCAAGCTGCTCGCTAACGAAGGCCACATGCGCTACATCGGCTACGGCGGCATGCTGATGGAATCGTTCGTGGCAGTGATGGCGCTGGTGGCGGCCTCGATCATCGAGCCCGGTATCTACTTCGCCATGAACAGCCCCGCTTCGCTGGTCGGTACCGACACCATTGCGGTTGCGGCCAAGGTCTCCGAATGGGGCTTTGCGATCACCCCGGACGTGCTGGAAGCCACCGCCAGGGACATCGGCGAGCACAGCATCCTGGCCCGCGCCGGCGGCGCACCCACGTTGGCGGTGGGCATCGCGCAGATCCTGCACCAGCTATTGCCGGGCGAGGACACCATGGCGTTCTGGTACCACTTCGCCATCCTGTTCGAAGCCCTGTTCATCCTGACCGCGGTGGATGCGGGCACGCGTGCGGGCCGCTTCATGCTGCAGGACCTGCTGGGCAACTTCATCCCGGCGCTGAAGAAAACCGAATCGTGGACCGCCAACATCATCGCCACCGCTGGCTGCGTGGCGCTGTGGGGCTATCTGCTCTACACCGGCGTGATCGATCCGTTCGGCGGCATCCAGACGCTGTGGCCGTTGTTCGGAATCTCCAACCAGATGCTGGCGGGTATCGCGTTGATGCTCGGCACCGTGGTGCTGTTCAAGATGAAGCGCGACCGCTATGCGTGGGTCACCATCGTGCCGGCGCTGTGGCTGTTGCTGTGCACGACCTACGCCGGGCTGATCAAGATCTTCGACAGCAACCCGGCGCAGGGCTTCCTGGCGCAGGCGCACAAGTACCAGGCCGCCATCGCCAGCAACACCATCACCGCACCGGCCAAGACCGTGCCGCAGATGCAGCAGATCGTCACCAATGCCTACGTCAACACCGGGCTGACCGTGCTGTTTCTGTTCGTGGTCGGCTCGGTCCTGATCTATGCGGTCAAGACGATCGTGATTGCGCGCCGCAACCCGCAGCGCAGCGACCGCGAAACCCCTTACGTGGCCTTGCAGCCACATCAGATGGCGGATCTGTAATGGGCACCCAACTCGTTCTTGCCAGCCAATATCAGGTGCATCGCCGCATTTGGCGGCGGCTCATCCAAACCGCGCGCCTGTGCTGCGGCATTCCCGACTACGACAACTACGTGCGGCACATGCTGGAAAAACACCCCGACAAACCGGTGATGGATTACTCCGCGTTCTTCCGCGAGCGGCAGGACGCACGCTACGGCGGCAAGAGCGGGTTTCGCTGCTGCTGACCGGTGGATCGACCGATGCAAATGCAACAGGGCGCGATGCGAATCGCGCCCTGTTGCGTTGATGGCTTGAGTTTTCGATCGGCGCATCTACGGCTTGGCTGCAGGGTCCCTGCCCGCCCACCGTCGCGGGACAGGCAGCAAGGTAAAGCGGCTGATATGCGGCTTGGCTGCAAGGCCCCTTGCCCGCTCACCATCGCGGGACACGCTGCAAGTACGTCCTTGTAAGCTCTTACGCGGCATCCATGCCGCGTAAGGTCCCGCGACGGTGAGCGGGCAAGGACCGGTCGAGATTGTCGGTGTGCAAGATGCAATCAATGCATGCGGTACTTCTAATTCGCTAACGCTCATGTCGTTACGACCCCGCAGCAGCAAGCCAATGCAACTAGCCAGATGGCCCGCTTTTCACCTAGCGACCGACCAACTCTCTGGTGCGGTGTCCTCACCGATTGCGGGACCGTGTGGCGGCATGGATGCCGCCACCGAGCCCCCAGGGACGGGTTCACGGCGTGTCTCGCAAGCGGTGAGGGCATCGCACGCTCGACCAACTAGGCTTTCGATCCAAGCATGTGACCGCAGCCAAACGATGCTGCGACCCGACATCCTCAACCAGCGCGCGTTTGCGCGAGCCGCTCGAACAACGCGGGCAAATCGCGCATATCGTCGAACACCTCGCGCACGCCGATCCGACGCAAGGTGTCGCCGTGCCCCTGCGGAATATGGCTGGCACCGGTAAAACCCAGCACCTGCATGCCTGCCGCCAGCGCAGCGGTCGCACCGGTGGGGCTGTCTTCGATCACCAGGCACCGCTCCGGCGCCACACCGGCCGTGCGGGCGGCCAGCAAATACACATCCGGCGCCGGCTTGGGCCGCTCCACCATGTCGGCACTGAAGACTCGCCCTGCCGCACGCGCCGTGAGTCCGGCCCGCTCCACCGATGCGATCACGTTGTGGCGGCGGCTGTTGGAGGCCACTGCCAGCGGCAGCGGAATCTGCTCCAGCGCCTCGCGCACGCCGGGAATCGGCTGCACCTCGGCGCTGATCAAGGCCTCGCTGCGTGCCTGGATCTGCGCCAGCAAGGCCTCGGGCAACTGCAGCGCAAAGTGCTCTTCCACCCGCCGCAACACCTCGCGCGTGGTCTGCCCAAAGGTGGTTTCCAGTAGATGTTCCACCGGTTCGGCCGGCACAAACGCCGCCAGCGCCTCGCGCATCACCCGGTCGGCCAGTATTTCGCTGTCGACAAGAACCCCATCGCAGTCACTGATCAGTAGCTCGTACGCCATTGCACCCATCTGCTCGCAAAGCGCCATTATGCCGGCCGTGTCGTGACCGTCGGCTGTGGCGCATTACCCGCGCAGGTGATGGAAACGCGCGTACGCTCCTCAAAAAAGCCCGTCATCAAAGCAGACCCGACCAGACGTCGGGCCTCCGCGCCATGTCACGAAATCTTACCGCTTGCGATTTTTACAGCTGGTAGGATCGGCCTCGCTACGGCCGGACTTGCCGCAGCGCCACCAGGAATGCGATCAGGAGAAG
This sequence comes from Xanthomonas sp. NCPPB 4467, assembly GCF_041475665.2. Lineage (NCBI taxonomy): Bacteria > Pseudomonadati > Pseudomonadota > Gammaproteobacteria > Lysobacterales > Lysobacteraceae > Xanthomonas > Xanthomonas sp. NCPPB 4467. The sequence goes on from NZ_CM191260.1 coordinate 3,547,380, forward strand.
GAGATTTCGATGCAGACGCGATTCCCCACCCTGCTCGTTCTTGCGACCTCGTTTTTCGCGGTCTCATGCACCGCATCGCCCGGTGCCAAGGAGCAAACCACCATGTCAGCTACGCTGCAGGACCACACCGTCGCTTTCCGCGACCCCGGTCTGACCGACATCGCCAACGCCATCGCGCACGGCGACGTTGCACGGATCAAAACACTCGCCCCCACCGTCGATCTGGCCGCACATGGCGATCAGAACGTGACCTTGCTGGAATGGGCAATCTGGAACGAACAACCACGCGCATTGGACGCCCTGCTCGACGCAGGCGCGGACCCATCGTTGCCGGGCATGGACCAGGAAACGGTCGTGCACATGGCCGCCATGGCGCAGGACCCGGAGTACCTGAAGATTCTGCTGCAGCACAAGGCGCCGATCGATGTGATCAGCACGCGTGCCGGCTGGACGCCGCTGTTTCGCGCCGTACAGAGCAAGCGCGATGCGCAGATCGGCCTGTTGCTCGATGCAGGCGCCGACGTTCAGCGGGTCGACCAGACCGGCAACAGCCTGCTGCATCTGGCCGCGCAGAGCGGCGCCGCCAGTCCTGCAGTGCTGCAATTGCTCGAGGCCGGCGTGGACCCCACGGTGCGCAATGCGCAGCAGAAAACCTTCCAGGCGTATTTCTTCACCACGCCGGATCGGCTGCTCAACGCCACCGGACAACAGGTCAGATCGGATGTGCGCGCGTGGTTGAGCGCCCACACCATTCCCGTGGAAAGCAGCCGCTAAGCGCGCTTTCCATACGACGCACGCAAGGAGCCGCGCATGCCCCCGTCAGAATCCACTTCATCCACTGCTGCATCCACTCCGTTCGCAGAGTCGATGCGCGGACAACAACCGCAACCACAGGACCGGCAGTTTCCGGAGCTGCTGCAAGATCTCTACGCCACTGCCAATCAACGCCGCGAAGGCGGCGCCGAAACCTTTGCGCCGCTGTCCAACGGCTGGTCGCGCATGGACGACAGCGCGCTGCAGCAGGCCGGTATCGATCCGGCACTGCTGCACGACGCCAAAAGCGGCTTCGATGCCGCGTTTTATCGCAACGATCAAGGCCAGGTGGTGCTCGGTTTTTGCGGCACCGACGAAGGCAAGGACTGGAAGCACAATATCGGCCAGGGCCTGGGCTTCGACGATGCGCAATATGCATCGGCCATCCAGCTCGGCAGCCAGGCCAAGCAGGCGTTCGGCGACCAGGTGGTGATCTCCGGTCACTCGTTGGGCGGTGGTCTGGCGTCGGCGTCGGCGATGATCAACGACATTCCCGCAGTGACGTACAACGCCGCCGGCGTCAACGACCGCACCCTCGAACGCCAGGGCCTGGACGCGTCGGCAGCCAAGCAGTACGCCAGCGAGGAGCTGATTCGCGGCTACCACGTCAAGAACGAAATCCTCACCCACCTGCAGGAAGACAGCATTCCGCTGAAGTGGACGATGCCCAACGCGGCCGGCCATCAGATCGAATTGCCAGAGCCGGACCCGCTGTCGTTCGGGCAACGCCTGGTGCCCGGCATGATGCTGAAGCATCGTCTGGACCTGCACGGGATGGACTCGGTGATCAAGGCACAGGACATGCAATCGCCCGATCAGGCACGCGGCGCGGCGCTACAGCCGGGCAGCCGGTTGTTCAACGACGCGGTAATGCAGCTGGACGGCCAACGCGAGCGGCTGGGGTTGCACGATGACACGGCGTTTATCAATACCGCCGCCAGCGTGGCCGCGCGTGCAGGCAACGACGGCCTGCAGCGGATCGATCACTTGGTCCCTAACCGCGATGGCGACAGCCTGATTGCGGTGCAAGGCCGCATGGACGACCCGGCGCATCTGCGCAGCCATGTGCAGACCGCGTCCGCTGCCAATGAGCCGGCGCAAGGCAATGTCAGTCAGCTGCAGCAGCAGAACCAGCAGCACGCGCATCAGCCTGCCCAGCAGCAGGAAGAGCAGCGCCGCGTGATCCAGCAATAACGCACGCGGCAACCCGTGCCCACACGCCGTCTTCGTCAGGTGGACGCGTGCGGTGCGGGAGGGTCGCGCAAGTGACAATCTCGTTGTTGCAGTAAACCGACCGGAGAGGCCGTGGAGCTGTTCCAAACAGCAGCTCCATGACGTCGGCCACCACGGTACAACGCGGCACTAGCCAGCCCCGGCCATCGCCCGCAAGATGATGCCGACCAGATACGCCAGATAGGTGCCGGTGGCGTAGCCCATCGTGCCCAGCAACACGCCCACCGGGGCCAACGCCGGGTGGAACGCCGCAGCGACGACCGGCGCGGACGCCGGGCCGCCGATGTTGGACTGCGAGCCGATCGCGAAATAGAAGAACGGCACCCGCAACCAGCGCCCCAGCGCCCACAGCAAGGCGATGTGCACGGCGATCCAGATCAGCCCGAGCAGGAATAGCCACGGCCGGTCCAGCAGCGCCAGCAGGTCCATCTGCATGCCGATGCAGGCGATCAGGAAATACAGCAGCAACGAGCCGATCTTGGACGCGCCTGCGCCTTCCAGGGTCCGTGCACGGCTAAAGCTCAACAGCAATCCCAGGCTGGTCGCCAGCACCACCACCCACACGAACGGCGCATCCAGACTGAACTGGCCGGCCCAACTCAGGTGCGCCTTGCACCAGGCCGCCAATGGGTTAGCCAGCGCGTGGGCCAGGCCGACGCCGCCGAATGCCACTGCCACGATCACCATCAGATCGGCCAGGCTGGGGATGCGCGCATGTTCGGCCTGGAAGCGCGCCATGCGCTCCTGCAAGGCGTCCAGCGCACGGGTGTCTGCACCGCTGCGCGCATCGATCTTGCGCGCGCGTCCGGCCAGGAAGATCAGCGCCGCCATCCACACGTAGCCGACGCCGACATCGACCACGGCAAACTGCCCGAACGTGGTCGCATCGACATTGAACACTTCGCGCATTGCCAGCATGTTGGCGCCGCCGCCGATCCAGCTGCCGGCCAATGCCGCCATGCCCGCCCAGGTGTCGCCCGCAACGGTGGCCGGGTGCAGCCATCGCATGACCCAGAAGGCGACCACCGCGCCCAGCATGATGCTCGCCGATGCGCCCAGATACATGGCGACCAGTTTGGGCCCCAGCCCAAGGATCGCGCGCAGATCGATGCTCAGGGTGAGCAGGATCAATGCGGCCGGCAACAGCACGTCGCGGGCGATCGGGTTGTACAAGCGCGTGTTGGCACCGTCGATCAACCCGACGGTGTTGTAGATGCCGGGCAGCAGGTAGCACAGCAACAGGGCCGGCACCACGGCATAGAAACGCCGCCACGGGCCTTGCTCGCGCGATGAGGTCCAGAACACCGCACCAAGCGTGGCGGCGATCAGGCCGAAGACGACGATATCGTTTTGAATCAGTGCAGACGCAGGCGCATTCACCGCAGGCGGTCATCCGGACAGAGGGCCGCCAACGCGGATCGAACCAAGAGCGGCCGATAACAACGAATCTAGCCGACCGCGTCTGTGGCGCAAACCCTGCTGACAATTGCGAGTGTGGCAGCCATGGCCTCTGCGGCAGGCCTGAGCGCTAGCGCGCTGCATCGCCAGGCGTGACGGATCTGGTTACATTGCGCGTTCAATCGAGCGCGCAGCTGTTACAGCCAGCGGATTCACGCCGCGAAAAATCAACAATTAAAAGCCAACACAACGTTGCAATCGCTTCGCTTCATCCACACCGATCAGGCTGCCCTGGCATCGCGATCGACGCCGGGCATAAACCCAACCCTCAGCCGTAGCGCCGCACCACGCGTTCGCCGTCGGCGGTATCCAGCACCACACCGCTGGGCTGGCCAGTGATCAGGCAGTGCAGTTTGGCCATGAGTTCGGCATTTTCCAGCGCGCCCTGCTCGCGCAGGTAGCGCAGCGGCGACCATTCCGGACGGGTCACCCACCAGCCGCCTTGCTCGGGATGAATGCGTACGACATAGCGGGATTGGTCCATGTGGCCTCCGGCCGGTGAGTACAGCGGTCAAACACAGGTGCGAGTGCGCCGAACAGGCGCATCACGCGAAGAATTGAAGCAAGCCATGCCGCGTCGGGGAGCCAACATGCCCTTACTCAAGGGGCCGCGGGAGAGTGGCCGATGGCCCCGCGTTTGGCATAGCGAGCATGCTTTTTTATGCATGGCGATGCTGTCGGGCGGACACTGGCATCCGAGTAGGAAAATTCTTACGTGACACAGTTCACGCCGGGCGCTACATTCCGGTACAAGGAGTGAAGAAATTTTCACAAGCAGCCGCCGCCAGAGCGCAGACGGCTCGCAGGGGATCAGGGCGCGCTCGCACGAGACCTTGGGGAGGGTTGGCATGTATCTGCTCAGAAAGTTCCAGTTTCCGGTCAAGACTGCGATGGTGGTGGGCTACGTTCTGGTGGTCAGGGAAGCCTTGGTGCTCTGGTCCTGATCGGCGTCGGCGATTTGCCTGACAGGCTGTAGGAGATCGCTGGCCGATACCCGTCATTGCGTCTCAATCCAGGTCTACCCACCCGCGTTGCTGCGCTGCCGCCAGATCGGCGGGCGTGTCCACGTCCAGCGCCAGCGCCGGTGCGCTGACGCAGCCCAGCGTCTGCACATCAAGACTGGCGAACAGCGCGCGCAGACCGCTATCGCCCTGCAGCGCGACGTCCGCCCAGGCGGTGTGCGTCACCACTGCGGGAATGCCGCGCACGCCAGCGTAGCCACTGGTGGCACACCGCGAGGTGGCACGGTCGGCTTCGTCCAGCAAGGCACGCAAGTGCGGCACCTCCAGTGCCGGTTGGTCGCACCCCAGAATCAGGCTACGTCGCAACGTCGCATCGTCCTGCACATGCCGGCGCAGCGCGGACAGGCTGGAGCCCATCCCGGCAGACCAGTCGGCGTGCCGCAGCACTTCCACGTCCAGCCCGTGCAGCACATCGGCCAGCCTGTCGGCATCGGCGCCGAGTACGACGACGCAGCGACGTGGTGCGGTCTGCAATGCGATGCGTGCGGCACGCCGCAGCAATGGCTCGCCGTCGCGCATCAGCAATTGTTTGGAGCGCCCGAGCCGGCTCCCCGCGCCTGCTGCCAACACCAATGCCGCATGGTCGCTGCTCATCCGCAGGGCCTGGTCAGCGCGTGACACCTGCCGCAGGTACCGCCGTGACTACAGGCCGGATGCAACCTGCGTATATCGCTAATCACTGCGCGCAGACAGCGAGCAATCCGTGGCGATTCGACAAGGGGCATGTCGCAAAACACGGCGTCATCAGAGAAGAGATCAGGAGACATGGCGACGTCGTGCGTAATGGAGACCGCCTCAGCGTAGAGGCCGCGCTGTGCGTGCGGAGTGACTACGCGACGCAGCGACTGCGTGCAGCGGACGCTCCATGCCTTCATGCAGAGCAGGTAGTAACGCGCGATAGATGCATCAGCGAGATCGCATCGACCTTGTCGAGATGACCGACGCGCTATGCGTAGTGCAAATTCGTATGAATCGCGCGCCCGCGCATGGCTCTTTCCAGAAGCATCGCTTGCACGAAGCACAACTGCTGGCGAAAACCAAAGACGCACACAGCGCGACGCAACAAACCAGACAGCAGACACACAACGGCCTAAGAGCGGCTAAAAAAACATAGCGAGCCGTCGGCAGGTGAGTGTGGACGGCGCGAAGAAACCGGAGCGTACAAGTGCTACATACCGATTCCGAGCACCGGCGGCGCCCGCTAGTGGCTGCACAGTAGTTTTGTTAGCTGCTCTAAGCCGTAGCCGCACCGATCTGCAGATCCGCCACAGCCTGCGAGGCTTCGGCGATGATGCCCAGGGCGATGGTGTGCGGCGATGAGCGACCCATCCGCCAACCTGCAGGCAAGCGCAGACGCGCAAGCGCGACATCGTCGTGCCCCAGCGCGCGCAATGCCTGCAGACGGGTGTCGCGCTTGTTCCGGCTGCCCAGGATGCCGATGCATGCCGCATCGGATGCCAGGCCGCGACAGGCGACCTGCAGATCGATCTCGCTGTCGTGCGCCAGGCTATACAGGGCTGTGCCAGCGTCCAGCTGCAGATCGCGCAACGCATCGTGCAAACCGCGACGATCGTAGTGTTCCGGCGCAAGACCGGGCGGTGGCTCGCTGGGGCCGTGTGGGCGGAGCACGCTCGTTTCGATGCCCATTTGATTGGCTAACGCAACAAGCACTAGCAATGCCGGGTCTGCGCCGACCAGGACCAGTCGCAATGGCGGGCGATGGACGCGCACAAATTCGCCTGGACGTGCGTCGTGGACGGTAGATGGGTAGCGCACGCTTCCGGTACTGCGATCCAGCGCCACATGAAACGCGCGGCGGTGCTGACGCGCATTGCGCCAGCGCGCCAGATATTCGGCCAGATCCGGCACCGGCCAGACCAGCACGCCGATGCGACCGCCACAGCTGAGCTGGATGTCCAGCACCTCGCTGCCTTCGCCATAGTCCAGCCACCGCGGCTGCCCATCGCGCAACGCGGCCATGGCCTCATGCGCCACCGCCGCCTCGACGCAGCCGCCGGATACGTAACCGGCAACACGGCCGTCGGCCCCGATCGCCATTTCGCTGCCCACAGGGCGCGGCGAGGAGCCCTGCACGTCGATCAATGTCGCAATCGCAACCCGTTGGCCGGCGCGGTGCCAGGCGGTCAGCACCGGCAGCAGATCCTCATGCAATGCATAGCCTGGCCATGCCGGCCATGCCGGCTCGGCCGGCGCTGCATGCGTGGCCGGAGCGACGACTGCACTCACGCGCGCAGCTGCTCGGGCAGATGCGGCAGCAGTTTTTCCAATGTCACCGGGTAGTCGCGCACGCGCACGCCGGTGGCGTTGTAGACCGCGTTGGCAATCGCCGCAGCAACGCCGCAAATGCCCAACTCGCCCACGCCCTTGGCTTTCATCGGCGAGGACATCGGGTCGCTTTCTTCCAGAAACAGCACTTCCTGGTGCGGAATGTCCGCATGCACCGGCACTTCGTAGCCGGCCAGATCGTGATTGACGAAGAACCCGAAGCGCTTGTCCACCGCCAGTTCTTCCATCAACGCTGCGCCCGCGCCCATGGTCATGCCGCCGATCACCTGACTGCGTGCCGATTTGGGGTTGAGAATGCGTCCGGCCGCGCACACCGCGAGCATGCGGCGGACGCGCACCTCGCCCGTGGTGGTATCCACGCCGACTTCGACAAAGTGCGCGCCGAAGGTCGACAGCTGATGGGTCTTGGACAGGTCACCGAACTCGATCTTGTCCTCCACCACCAAGGCACCGTTCGCTGCGGCATCGCCGAGTGGGATGCGCTTGCCGCCGGCACGCACGTGACCGTCGGCAAACTCGGCCTGCGCCGGGTCCAGCCCCAGCCGGCTGGCGATCGCTTCGCGCAGTTTGACTGCGGCCGCGTATACGCCGGCGGTGGAACTATTGGCGCCCCACTGTCCACCGGAACCGGCAGATGCGGGGAAGCTCGAATCGCCCAACCGCACGTCGACCCAGTTCAGCGGCACGCCGAGCATCTCGGCTGCGGTCTGCGCAATGATGGTGTAGGAGCCGGTCCCGATGTCGGTCATGTCGGTTTCCACCACCACGCGGCCACCCTGCTCCAGGCGCATGCGCGCACCGGAGGTCATGGCGATGGCATTGCGGAATGCAGCGGCCACGCCCATGCCGACCAGCCAACGTCCATCGCGGGTACTGGCAGGCGTGGGCTTGCGCTTGGACCAACCAAACTGCTTTGCCCCATCTTCCAGACACTTGACCAGCTGCCGTTGCGAAAACGGCCGCTGCGGATTTTCCGGGTCCACCTGGGTGTCGTTGACGATGCGGAATTTGACCGGGTCCATCTCCAGCTTCTCGGCCATTTCGTCCATCGCCACTTCCAGCGCCATCAATCCAGGTGCTTCGCCAGGCGCACGCATGGCGTTACCCTCGGGCAGATCCATCACCGCCAGACGCGTTGCGATCAGGCGATTGGCCCCGGCATACAACAATTGCGTTTGCGAGGCAGCAATCTCCGGCGCGCCGCCAGCGAGATCGCCCGACCAGCTCTCATGTGCGATCGCGGTGATCTTGCCATCGCGCTGCGCACCGATGCGGATGCGTTGCACGGTGGCCGGGCGATGGGTGGTGTTGTTGGCGATCAGCGGGCGCGGCAGCATGACCTTGACCGGCCGTTTGACTTCGCGCGCAGCCAGCGCGGCCAGCACCGCATCGGCACGCAGAAACAGCTTGCTGCCAAAACCGCCACCGACGTAGGGCGACATGATCCGCACGTTTTCGCGCGGGATGCCCAACGTCACCGCAAGGTCGCGCGCGCCCCAGTTGATCATCTGGTTGGACGTCCACACGCTGAGCTTGTCGCCGTCCCACATCGCGGTCGATGCGTGCGGTTCCATCATGGCGTGCGAGTGATCGGGCGTGGTGTATTCGGCGTCCAGCTGCACCGGCGCTGCGGCGAAGGCACCATTGAAGTCGCCGACGGCACTGTTGGGGGCACCGCCCTCCTTGGTGACCTTGGCGCCATCGCGCGCTTTCTTCAGATCGTATGCGCCGACCTGGCGGCCGTAATCGACCTTGATCAACTGACCCGCCGCGCGTGCCTGCTCGAAGGTCTCGGCAACCACCACCGCAATCGCCTGATGGTAGTGCTGGATCTCCGGGCCGCCCAGCAACTTGGCGGTATTGAGCTTGCCCTTGTGCAGTTTGCCGGCGTTCTGCGCAGAAACGATCCCGAGCACGCCGGGCGCATTGCGTGCGGCGCTCAGGTCGATGCTGCGAATCGTGCCCTTGGCGATCCCCGCCCCCACGACGTGGCCGTAGGCAGCGCGGCCTGGCAGATCGTGATGTTCGTAGGCATACGGCGCTTTGCCGGTGGTCTTGAGCGGCCCGTCGATGCGATCGACGGGCTTGCCGACGACCTTGCCTTGATCGATGGGATTGGTACCGGCAGGAGTGTCGAATTTCATATCAGGCCCTCGCGTCGGCCAGGATCGCAGTCAAGGTGCGTTCCACCAGCGGCACTTTGAATGCGTTGTGTTCGGTGGGCTGTGCGCCGTCCAGCAGCACAGAAGCGATGGCGCGTGCGCTCTGGCGCGATTGCGCTTCGGCAGCTTCGCTGCGCCACGGCTTGTGCGCCACGCCACCGACGCCGATGCGCGCGGTGCCGTCGCGCTGCACGACAGCCGCAACCGAGACCAACGCAAACGCGTAAGACGCACGGTCGCGCACCTTGCGATAGACATGCGTTCCGCCAAGCGGCTTGGGCAAGGTGACGGCGGTGATCAGCTCGCCACGCTCCAGCACGGTTTCCAGATGCGGCGTGGTCCCGGGCGCACGATAAAAGTCGGCCAGTGGCACAGCGCGCGTCTGTCCATCCGGCCGCACGGTTTCCACCGTGGCGTCCAGCACGCGCATGGCGATCGCCATGTCGCTGGGATGGGTGGCGATGCAGGCTTCGCTGGTGCCGATGACGGCTAGCTGACGGTTGAAGCCGCCAATCGCCGCACAGCCACTGCCAGGCAAGCGCTTGTTGCACGGCTGATTGGTGTCGTAAAAATACGGGCAACGCGTGCGCTGCAGCAGATTGCCCGCCGTAGTCGCGCGATTGCGCAGCTGACCGGACGCACCCGCCAGCAGTGCGCGCGACAGCACCGCGTAATCGCGACGAACACGCGCATCGGCCGCAAGATCGGTATTGCGCACCAGCGCGCCGATTCGCAAGCCGCCGTCCGGCGTTGCGTCGATGGTGTCCAGACTCAATCCGTTGACGTCGATCAGATGCGACGGCGTTTCGATCTGCAACTTCATCAGATCCAGCAGATTGGTGCCGCCGGCAATGAACTTGGCACCCGGCTGACGCGCGGCTTTGGCCGCGGCATCCGCTGGCGAGGTGGCGCGCTCGTAGCTGAAAGCCTTCATGCGCGTTCTCCGGCAACTTCGTTGATCGCTTCGACGATGTTGGAATACGCACCGCAGCGGCAGATGTTGCCGCTCATGCGCTCCTGCAGTTCCGGCGTGGTGAGTCGGGTCTTTGCCGTCAGATCCTCGGTCACATGGCTGGGAATGCCGCGTTTGACTTCATCCAGCACGGCCACTGCCGAACAGATCTGCCCCGGCGTGCAATAGCCGCACTGATAGCCATCGTGTTTGACGAAGGCCGCCTGCATCGGATGCAGTTTTTCCGGTGTACCCAGGCCTTCGATGGTGGTGACCTTTGCGCCCTGATGCATCACTGCCAGCGACAGGCAGGAATTCATGCGCTGCCCGTCGACGATGACCGTACACGCGCCGCATTGGCCGTGATCGCAGCCCTTTTTGGTGCCGGTCAACTGCAAGTGCTCGCGCAACGCGTCGAGCAAGGTGGTGCGATTATCCAGTGTCAGCGTCACCGGCTTGCCGTTGACCTCGAACGCGACCTGGCTGGACGCATTGGCCGGCTCCACCGCCTGCCGTTGCATCACGGCAGTGGCCGCCATAGATTGGGTTGCGGCAACGCTCGCTGCCGACGCCGTGCCAGCGATCAGTACTTCGCGACGGGTCATCTTGATGTCTCTCATGGCTGGCATCTCCAACAATGCTGGCTAATACAGTTTTTTATCAATGTGCAGGGCCGGCAGTCACAAGCGCGTGAGTGCGGCGGTGAGCACGAGGCAATCGGTGGTCACCCGATTCTAGTTGTCGCCTGCGCATGCATTGGCGTTGGAGGTGGCATGCGTCTATGAAACATGCTCATTACTGTGCGGCGTCATTGGAGAGCGCCATTGCGATACGGCGGACTATGCGCCGACTGCGGGCGCGCTCACATGCCGACTGCGACGCGCAAATCAACACGCCGCTGCAACGCAACATCGCAGATCAGCCGCATGTTGCGAGTGCAGCGGCAATTACCTGTGCAAACCTGCGCAGCGAAGCGCGCCGGCCACCGACGCGAGGCCAGCGCGCTCAGTCAGCCACACGGGTATCAGAACTCCAGCACGATCTTGCCCAGATGCCCACCGGCCTTCTGCAATGCGAACGCCTCGCCGATCTGTTCCAGCGCATAGCTGCGGTCGATGACCGGGCGCAGCGGCAGCCCGTCCAAGGCGCGCACCAGTTCCTGTTGATGCCGACGACTGCCGACCACCAGGCCTTGCAGACGCTGCTGGCGCCCCATCATCTCGGCGGTCGGCACCGGGCCGGCCGCACCGGTCAACACGCCGATCAAGGCAATGTGCCCGCCTACCCGCGCAGAACGGATCGATTGCACCAACGTGCCGGGTCCACCGACCTCGACCACATGGTCAACACCGCGCCCGTTGGTGATCTCCAGTACCTGCCGCGACCACTCGGCGTGCTGCCGATAATTGATGAGGTGATCGGCACCGAGCGCGCGCGCCTTTTCCAACTTCTCGTCGGACGAGGACGTGGCGATCACGCTCGCGCCCATCGCCTTGGCGAACTGCAGCGCAAAGATCGACACACCGCCGGTGCCCAGCACCAGCACGGTATCGCCCGCCTTCAAGCCGCCATTGGCAACCAGCGCGCGCCAGGCAGTGACGCCGGCAGTGGTCAAGGTGGCCGCCTCTGCGTGGCTGTAACCGGCCGGCGCGTGCGTAAATGCCTGCGCAGCGGCCACAACCGCAGTACGTGCATACCCATCGATGCCATCGCCTGGCGTGGTCGCAAAGCCGGCATGCAGCGGTTCGCCGTCCAGCCACTGCGGGAAGAAAGTAGACACCACGTGGTCGCCGACGGCGAACTCGCTGACCTCCGCACCGATCGCTTCGACCACACCGGCACCATCGGACATCGGGATGCGTCCATCGGCCGTCGGCATCTGCCCGAGCACAACGCCCAGATCATGGAAATTGAGCGAGCTCGCATGCAGACGCACACGGATCTGACCGCGTGCAGGCTGGCCCGGATCGGGCAATTCGACCGACGTCAGTGCGTTCAGACCGGCAGGATGCGAGAGACGAATAGCGCGCATGGAGTGAGTTCCTCAGGTGATGATTTGGGCTCAGGGATAGCATGCGCGACGTTAGGCAAATGCAGCCGAGCTGGCTTGAAAACGCGGCGTGAGGCAGGTGCCGGGTGGCACGCTGTCGGCAGCGCACTGACGCGACCAGCAGCGTTATCGGGATGCTGCGCTGCGTTGTAGTGCATCGGCTCGCCGCGCTGCAGTGAGCTGGCAATCACAGAACCGTCGTGCGACACCGCGTTTGCACGCGACTGCGACCGCAGCGATGCATAGGCTTGGCACATCGGTTGCATCGCCCTGGTGTCTGGACAGGTAGCCACAGTGACATCACCCACCAAGCGGCGGCGGCAACGTGCACAACGTATTGCACTGCACTTCGTGCTGGCTGTGGCCTGCATGCTACTGCTCGGTTCGGAATATTGGTCCATCCACGAAGAACGTGCTTCGGCGCTGCGCAGCGCCGAAGCGCAGTCGTTGAACCTTGCCAACTCGTTGGCGCAGCATGCCAGCGACACCATGTCGATCGCCGATGCGGTGCTGTCCGGCCTGGTTGCGCGCGTCGAGCACGACCAGGGCAACACCAGCGCGCGGGCGGCAATGCACGAATTTCTGGTGCGTGAGGCAAGGCGCTCGGACCGGCTGCATGGCATCTTCATTTACGCGGCAGATGGCAGTTGGGTCAGCTCGTCGCTGGACAGCGCGCCCAGAACGCATAACAACGCCGACCGCGCCTACTTCAAATATCACCGCGACCATCGCGATGCGTTGTCGCTGGTCGGCCCACCGGTCAAAAGCCGCTCCGATGGCAGCTGGGTGGTGACGCTGAGCCGCCGGCTCAACGGTCCGGACGGCGATTTTGCCGGCGTGGTGCTGGTGACGCTGCAGCTGAAGTATTTCCAGCATTACTACAGCACCTTCGACGTCGGCCCGCACGGCACCATCGGCATGATCAACGACGACGGCATCGTGCTGGTACGCAGGCCCGACACGCAGGGCGTGATCGGCAGCTCGATTGCCGGCACCTCGATCTACATCAACATGCGTGCACGCCGACATGGCACGGCGACCTATCGCTCGCCGATCGATGGCATGGAGCGTATCTCCAGCTTCGCCCCGGCACGGTCGTATCCGCTGACCGTGCTCACCGGCGTGTCGGTGGACGACGCGCTGGCCAATTGGCGGCAGGCAGCGGGACAGCGCATCGTGATCGCCACGCTTGGCTGCACCCTGCTGCTGGGCGTGGGTACCTGGCTGGACCTGCAGCTGCGCCGCATGCAGCGCAACGAAGCCAAGCTCAATTCCGAGGCCTGGGTGGATGCATTGACCGGCATCGCCAACCGGCGCGCGTTCGACTACCGCTTATCGCAAACCTTGCAGGACGCGGTCCGTCTGCAATCGCCGTTATCGGTACTGATGATCGATGTCGATCACTTCAAGCTCTACAACGACACCTATGGGCATGTGAATGGCGATGCCTGCCTGCGGCTGATTGCCGGCGCCATCGCCGGCTGCTCGCGGCGCAGCAGCGACGTGGCGGCGCGCTACGGCGGCGAAGAGTTCGGCATGATCCTGCCGCACACCGATGCCGTCGGGGCGCTGCGCCTGGCCGACACCGTGCGCAGCGCCGTGGCTGAGCTCGGCCTGATGCATCTGCCCAGCCCGACCAGCGCACACGTCACCGTCAGCGTCGGGGCCGCCACCTTCGAGCCGGGCGAAGCCCCGCTGACAGCCGACGCCATCGTGCACGACGCCGATTCGGCGCTGTATCGCGCCAAGCAGAGCGGGCGAGATCGCACGTCGGCGTGATCCAGATTCCGGCTCCGCCGCGTTGGCCGGCCTCACTCCACATTGACTGATCGGGAGCCAACGCACGCCGTCACCAGCCCTGCGTAAGGTCCAGCAACGCAAAACGCAGAAGGCCCGCATCTGCGGGCCTTCCTGGATGACACGAGCGCTGGGACGTCGATCAGAACGGAATATCGTCGTCCGCAAAATCGTCCATCGGCGGCGCCGATTGCTGCTGGGCCGGCTGCTGGCGACGCGGGGCGTAGTCCTGGCCGCCGCCCTGTCCGCCACCACCACCGCCCTGCTGCTGGCGCGGGGCCTGTGCGCGCTGCGGGCGATCGCCGCTCATGCCACCGCCGCCGCCTTCACCACGGCCGCCAAGCATCTGCATCTCATTGGCGACGATGTCGGTGCTGTACTTTTCCACGCCATCCTGACCGGTGTACTTGTCGTAGCGCAGTTCGCCTTCGACATACACCTGCGAACCCTTGCGCAGGTACTCACCGGCAATTTCGCCCAGCTTTCCGAAGAACACCACCCGATGCCACTCGGTGCGCTCCTGGTTATTGCCTTCGCGATCCTTGCGCATGCTGGTGGTCGCCAGGCTCACGCGGGTGATCGCCATGCCGGCCTGGGTGTACTTGGTGTCGGGATCGTTGCCGAGGTTGCCGACGAGGATGACTTTGTTGATGCCGCGGGCCATAGGTGCTTCCGAGATGATGCGCTGGCGCCGGAGGCGCGCAGCGATGAATGTCTGTGCGGCAATGTTACCGCACCTGCCCGTCAGCGGTCCTGGCGGGTTACCGCGCTCCGCTGCCGGGCAAGCGCCCAGCCCCGGGTCGGAAATCCAGCCCGCGCGGGCCTTTGCGGCCCTTACCGGCCGCATGCGGCGGCGAATGTGAAGGCGCCGGTTGCGCCCGGCGGGACGGATCCGGCCCAGGCAACTATAATCGGCGTACATCACGAACGCCTGCGCATGACCATCGCCGAAGACCTCCCCACCGTCCTGGGCCTGCCCCAGATCCAGTCCCTCGCCGCGCCCGACATGGCCGCGGTGGATGCGCTGATCCGTCGCCGCCTGGCCTCGGACGTCGTGCTGATCAATCAGATTGCCGATCACATCATCTCCGCCGGCGGCAAACGCCTGCGCCCGATGCTGGTGATGCTGGCCGGCCACGCCGCCGGCGGCTCCGGCCCGGAGCACCACCAGCTGGCGGCGATCATCGAATTCATCCACACCTCCACCTTGCTGCACGACGACGTGGTGGACGAGTCGGATCTGCGCCGCGGTCGCAGCACCGCCAACGCGTTGTGGGGCAATGCACCCAGCGTGCTGGTGGGCGACTTTCTGTATTCGCGCAGCTTCCAGTTGATGGTCGAGCTGAACCGCATGGAAGTCATGCAGATCCTAGCCGATACCACCAACCGCATCGCTGAGGGCGAAGTACTGCAGCTGTTGCACGTGCATAACCCCGACACCGACGAAGCCGCCTACCTGCGCGTGATCGAGCGCAAGACTGCCGTGCTGTTCGCCGCCGGCACCCGTCTGGGCGCGCTGGCCTCGGGCGCAGATGCCGATGTGCAGCAGCACCTGTACGACTACGGCATGCAGCTGGGTTTTGCGTTCCAGATTGCCGACGACGTGCTCGATTACGCCGCAGACGCCACCGACCTGGGCAAGAACCTGGGCGACGACCTGGCCGAAGGCAAGGCCACCCTGCCGCTGATCCATGCGATGGCGCATTCGGACGCGGCCACGCAGCAACGCCTGCGGCAGATCGTCGAACAAGGCGATGCCGCTGCAATGCCGGAAGTGTTGGCCGCCATCAACGCCACCGGCGGACTGGACTACAGCCGTCAGCGCGCCGCCGAATACGCCACCGCTGCCGAACAGGCGCTGGACACCCTGCCCGCCAGCCCGGCGGTGGCCGCATTGCGCGGCCTGGCGCGTTACGCGGTCGAACGCACGCACTGATCCGAAGCGCTGGGCTCCGGACGGGATTGGGCAGTTGGGGTTGGGGATGCGCAAAAGCAGCGTCGCTCGCGCTTTTACGCATCCCGGCGTGCGATCGCCGAACAATTGATCGGCGGACATCACTGAGCACAAACTCAGTGGATTGGTTCGTTGAAGAACGGGACCCCGCTTTGCAAATCCCGAATCCCCAATTCCCCATCCCGGCTATCGCGCAAACCGCTCATCGAAGAAGTCGCCCAGCATGCGGTACGCACGCTTGGCCGCGCGCGGGTTGTACAGGCAACCGGGCGGGCTGTTGGCATCGGCTTCGGCAAAGCAATGCACCGCGCCACTGAAGTTGACGAACTGCCAGTCGGCGCCCGCAGCATTCATCTCGGTTTCGAACGCGGCGATGTCCGCCTTGGTCACGCTCTTGTCGTCGGCGCCGTTGAGCACCAGCAGCGGGGTTTTGGCCGAGCCGGCAGCGGCCGGGCTAGGCGTGGCGATGCCGCCGTGCAGGCTGACCACGCCGGCCAGCTGCGCACCGGCACGCACCAGTTCCAGCACCGTCGTCCCGCCGAAGCAGAAACCCACCGCACCGATGCGCGTGGCATCCAGCGGCGCCTTGCCGGCTTGCGCCTTGAGCACGTCGACCGCTTTCAGCGCGCGTGCGCGCAGGGTCGGCGGGTCTTTCTTCAACGCGCCGGCGAACTGCCCGGCCTCGCTGTCGTTGGCCGGACGCTTGCCCTTGCCGTACACATCGGCCACCAGCACCACGTAATCGTCGCCGGCCAATTGCTTGGCCTTGGCCACCGCCGAGTCGTTGACGCCGCGCCAGTTCGGCACCATCACCAGGCCGGGGCGCTTGGCATCGCCGGCATCGTCGTAGACCAGCACGCCGCTATAGGTGTCCTTGCCGACCTTCCATTCCAGCGGCTTGGCTTGCATCGCGGCCATCGCCGGAAATGCCAACGACGCCAACACGCCGACCAGACCCACACCGCTCCACGACCATTGCTTGTGCATGCGCTTGCTCCCGGGATTTGCGCGAGTGTAGGCCTAGCCGGCGTGCAGGAGTGGTCGCGGCGCACGGAAGACAGCCACCAGCAGATGGACCGCCCACCGATGTCGCTTGTGTCCGCCGCCGAGGCGATCGCGTGTCCGTACGCTCTCGTGGCCCTGCTCCTGCGTTGAGGCGATCGCGCGCGCGATGGCGTGACAGCCAGAGGGCTTACTGCACGCCCAGCCCGGGGATGGCACTGATCGCCGCCGGGTCGAATCCGGCCAATTGCGCGAAATGTCGGCCGCGTGCGACGTAATCGCGGTAGACACCGAAGCTGGGCGCGCCCGGCGACAGCAGCACCACACCGCCCTGCGTGCCCAGCGCGTCGCGTGCCAGCTGCATGGCGTGTTCCAGATCGGTGGCGGCGTGCAAGCCGAAACGGTCGGCATCGGCCAGCGGTTCCAGCAACGCATGGATACGCGGGCCGTTGGCACCCATGGTGATAATTTCCAGCGGCGCCTGCTGCGCCATGTGCGCGGCAAACTCCTGCCAATCCAGCCCGCGGTCGTGCCCGCCGACCAGCAAGGCGACGCGCCGCTGCGCAAAACAGGCCAGCGCGGCCAACGAGGCATGCGGCGTGGTGCTGATCGAGTCGTTGACATAGCTGATGCCGTCCACGCTGCCGAGCAACTGCAGCCGGTTGGGCAACGGACGAAAGCTCAGCGCCGCCGGTGCCAGCGCTGCGGCATCCAGACCCAGCGCTTCGATGGCGGCCAGCACCGCGCACAGATTGCGGCGATTGTGTTCGCCAGGCAGCGGCACGTTGGCGGTATCGAAGATGGCCTGCTCGCCGCGATACACCACCTCGCCGCGCAGATGCCAGCCATCGGCGTGATTGAACCAGCGCACTTCGCTATCGGGCAGCTGCAATGCGCGCAACAGCGGATCGGCGGCGTTGAGCAAGGCGATCCGCGGCCGGCCTTCGGTCACCAGCGACAGCTTGTCGCGCACATAGCGCGCCTCATCGCCGTGCCAGTCCAGATGTTCGGGAAACAGGTTCAAGACCAGCGCCAGTTGCGGTCGCGCGCCACTGCGCCCGACCTCGCCGGTCTGGTAGCTGGACAACTCGATCGCCCAGTACACCGGCGGCGGTTGCGGTGCCAGCACTTCCAGCAACGGTTGGCCGATATTGCCGACCAGGGCGGTGCGATGCCCGGCGCTGCGCAACAGGTGCGCCAGCAATGCGGTGGTGGTGCTCTTGCCCTTGGTGCCGGTCACGCAGATGGTGCCGGTCACACTTCCGTCGGCCTGCGCATGTTCGGCAAACCACAACGCGGTGCCGCCGACGAACTGCGTGCCGTGTGCGGCAGCGGCAGTCAGTGCTTCGGCGCGATACGGACTGATGCCCGGCGACTTCACCACGACCTCGAAACGGCCCAGCGCCTGCGCGCTGGCGTCGGTTTCCACTTGCAGCGCCGCATCGGCCAATGCATCCAGCTCGCGCGCTTCTTCGGCGTTGCAAAAGACCGTCAGCGGTAGCGTGGGTAAGGCACTGCGCAGCGCGCGATAGGCAGCGCGTCCCTCACGCCCCCACCCCCACAACGCAACCGCCCTGCCCTCAAGCTGCGAAATTCGCACGCACGCGCTCCCACAGCGCCGAAGGAATGCGGTGCTCGCCATCGATGGCCATCAGCGGATCAAGTTGCAGGTCCTGCGCATCCAGCTGCGGCTGGATCTCACGGATGAAACGCGTCACCAACGCGTCTTCTTTCCACTCCGCGCGCGTTGCCAGCAGCGCCATTGCCGCACGCGATTCGCGGCCTTCGCCCACGCATTCGAATGGCTTGTGGTCCTGAAATTCCAGCAGCGCATCGTAGCCGCCGGCCTGGCTGGCATCGTCGAGCAGATTGCGCCCGAAGATTCTGACCAAACGCGTCTTGGGCATGAACGGCGCCAGCGCCAGGAACACGAAATGGCATTTGGGGCACACGCCGCACCAGCGGTGCACCGGGCGCTCGCCCATGATGTGGAAGTTGCGATTGCAGCTGGAAAAATGCGCGTCGTAGTGATCGGTCTTGGCGAACTGCCGTGCCACCGCCAGCTCCGACAACGGCCGCAGCAACGAGTAGTAACGCAGATCGGCCGCCACGTGGCGCTGCACATACGCACCGAAGGCCTGCTCGAATGCCCAGCCCTTGGACCACTGGTGATTGACCTCGCCGGTGCCGGGAATCTGGCTGCCGTAGCTGGCCGAGCGTTCGTTGGAGAACACCACCTGATCCACGCCGGTCAGCAGCGCCGACAACACCAAAATGGCCGAATTCACGGCCGTCACCGGGATATGCCCGTTCCACGCACCCTGGCGGTTGAGCTCGAATAACTCCGGCGCCAGCACGCGGCCGATGTTGAGCACCGGCAAGCCGGTGCGCTCGGCACAGGCGCGGATCAGTTGCGAGCCGCCGATCCAGCTGACGGTCTGCGCGATGCCGGCATGCCGTAATGCTTCGATGCTGACCAGCGAATCCTTGCCGCCACCGATGGCCACCAATGCATGCTCGCGCAGACCCAACGCAGGCGCTTGCGCAGTTGCCGGCGCAGCCACCGGAAAGGTGATCTTGCCGTGCAGATTCAAGCCATTGCGGTAGGCGAATTCGCCCAAGCCGTGCAGATACACGCTTTCCACCAGCGCGGCGGTGTCGGCATCGATGCTGTAACTGTCGATGGCGATGGCCGGCGGCACCGCGGCCTTGTAGTAACTCACGCCCGCAATGAGATGTAGCAGCTGCAAAGCCTGTTGCACGGCAGCGGCACGCGCGCCATCCAGCACGAACGGCGCACCGGGAACGGCAACGGTTTCCACCAGTTCCGGACCCTGGTCGAAGGCATACACCAGCGTCGCCACGCCGGTCTGCGCGTCGAGTGCGCAGCGCACGAAACGGAAGGTGGAAATCTGGTGTTTGTCGAAAGCGCTCATGGACTACCTGCAAGAACCCGTTGCCGACGCAGATAGCGTCGGCACAGGGCATATTCAATCATGGAAAACGGCACCGCAGCCCACAGCAGCGGCAGGCAGCCGATGACGAACAACAGCAGCAGCACTTGCGAGCCAATCACCCGCGCATCGCCAGTGGCCGCCAACGCCACCAGCAGATACAGCAGCAACGCCGGCAGATAGCTGAGCGCGCTCAACACCACCGTACGCACTGCCATGCCGCCGGCATGCTGCGCGGGCGCGGAAGCTCGCCTATCGCGCCGACGCTGCCAGAACGCCGCGCTCCATGCGCCAACGCCCGCCGCTACCAGCGCCGGCAGCACCCACTTCAGGCTGTCGGCCCACTGCACCCGCTGGCCGGCCATGTCGATGACAGTGGAAAACACCATCGACACGCCACCGGCCAGCGTGCTGAGCAAGACGAACTCAGCCAGCGGGCGCATCGATCACCTCTTCGCGCGGCAGTTCGCGCTGGTTGTAGGTGCTGGCCATCGAATAGCCGTACGCGCCGGCATCGGCCACCAGCACGACATCGCCGGGCGCGGTGGCAGACGGCAGACGGCGGCGCTTGCCGAACACATCCGACGACTCGCAGATCGGGCCGACGATATCGAAACCGCCATCGGCCACGGCATCGAGCCGGCTGAGGTTTTCGATGTCGTGCCAGGCGTCGTAGAGCGCCGGGCGGATCAAGGTGTTCATGCCCGCATCCAGACCTACGCGCTGCACGCCATCCTTTTCGATCACCTGGGTGACGCTGGCCAGCAACACGCCGGCTTCGGCCACCAGATACCGGCCCGGCTCGATCGCCAGGCGGTAGCCCGGATGCACCGCCTTGACCTCGGCCAGCCCCTTGGCCCACACGTCCAGATCGAACGGCTCGTCTTCGGCGCTGTACGGAATCGGCAGGCCGCCGCCGATATCGATGGTGTCCACCGTGCCGATGCGGCGCGCGAAGCCGGCCAGTTCGTCGTACATCATGCGCCAGTGCTCGCCGGTCTCCACGCCACTGCCCAGGTGCGCATGCACACCGGTGATGGTGACTTCCAGCGTGCGCGCCACTTCAACGAACTCGTCCACGCGCGTGGACGACAGACCGAACTTGGACGCCTTGCCGCCGGTGTTGACCTTCTCGTGATGGCCATCGCCATGCCCCAGGTCGATCCGCAGCCAGACATTGCGGCCGCGGAATACCTCCGGCCAGTTGCGCAACGCTTCGACGTTGTCCACGGTGACGGTCACGCCCAATGCGAATGCGGCCTCGTATTCGGCCTTGGGCGCAAAGCTCGGGGTGAACAGCACGCGGCGCGGCGACAGCTCCGGCAGCGTCTGGAACACACGGCGCAATTCGCCGTGAGACACGCATTCCAACCCGAAACCGGCCTGTTCCAGCGCGATCAGAATCGCCGGATGCGCATTGGCCTTGATTGCGTAATAGCGTTGATCCACCGCCGCGATCTGCGCAAGCGCATGTGCGCGCGCACGCACGGTGGGCAGGTGATACGCATAGCGCGGCGTGCCGGCCTTGGCCAGCGACAGCAGATGCGCACGCTCGGCATGCCACCACGGCGTGGGACGCGGACGCACCGAGCCGATGATCTCGCGCCAGCGCGGGCCGAACACCTCGCCTTCGCTCACCGGCATCGCGCCGCTGTCGATCAACTCGGCATGCAAAATCGGCAACAAGCCATCGGCGTCGGCTTCGTCGATGACGAAGGTCAGGTTCAAGTCGTTGGACGACTGCGAAATCATGTGCACACGTTCCTGCCCGAACGTGGCCCACACGTCCGACAGTTTGTGCAGCAACGAGCGCATGCCGCGGCCGACCAGGGTGATCGCCGCGCAAGGAACAATAATCTTGACCTTGCAGATCTGGGACAAGTCCGCCGACAACGCCGCCAGCACATCGGTGTTGACCAGATTCTCGGACGGGTCCAGCGACACGGTGACGTTGGTTTCGGCCGAGCCGATCAAATCCACCGACAACCCATGCTTCTTGAACAAGGTAAACACGTCGGCCAGAAAGCCCACCTGCTGCCACATGCCGATGCCTTCCATCGACACCAGCACGATGCCGTTGCGGCGGCTGATCGCCTTGACGCCCAGCACCGGCTCGGCATTGCCGTCGATGCTGGTGCCGGGCAACTCCGGGCGCTCGGTATCCAGGATCGCCATCGGCACGCCGGAATCGCGGCATGGCTTGATCGAGCGCGGATGCAGCACCTTGGCGCCGGTGGTGGCAATTTCCTGCGCTTCGTAATAGTCCAGACGGGTCAGCAGGCGCGCGTCCGGCACTTCCTTCGGGTTGGCACTGAACATGCCAGGCACATCGGTCCAGATTTCCACGCGGCTGGCACCGAGCAGCGCACCGAAGTACGCCGCCGACGTATCCGAGCCGCCACGACCGAGAATCGCAGTACCGCCATCGGCGTGCCGCGAAATGAACCCTTGGGTGATCAGCAAGCGCGTGGGCTGCGCATCGAAGCGCGTGCGCCAGTCCGCATCGGACTGCCACTGGCACGACACCGACAAGCGCTTGGACCATTCGCTCTGATTGGGCTGCGGCGGCAATGCCGACAACCACTGCCGCGCGTCCAGCCAGCCCATATCCAGGCCGTTGGCATGCAGATACGCCGCACCGATGGTGGAAGACAGCAATTCGCCCTGCCCCAGCACCTCGGCCTGCCAATCGAGCGTGCGCGTGGCAGCGCGCGCATCAGCAACCAAGGCATGCAAGGCGGCCAGCCGCTCGCCGAGGACCGCATCCGCATCGAGCTCAAGCTCGGCAAGAAACTCGCGATGGCGGTGTTCCAGCGCTGCCACGCGCTGTGCGCTATCGGCGGCGCCATCGGCAATGGCGGTGAGTTCGTTGGTCACGCCCGAGAGCGCGGACACCACCACCAGCACGCGGCCGCCGGTTTCGTTCGCCCGTTTGCTCGCCAGTTTTCCAATCGTGTCCCAGCGATGACGACGCGACACCGAGGTGCCGCCGAACTTGAGGACGATCCAACGATCGGTAGAGTGGGGAGCTGACATGGAGTAGGCGTTTATGATGGGGGAAAGAAGCCGGGATGCCGGGCGGAACCTCCGATTCTACTGCCAATGGCGCGCCTCTGGCCCCGCGTGCGGTCGCACTCCGCAGCGCCGCTCTGCATCGCGGCACCGGTTTGCGCTGCAACCATCCGCAATGTTCCTACCACCGAGATCGCACCGCGCATGAGCAAGCACCGCTACCTGCAACTGGATGTCTTCGCCAGCCGCACCGGCTCCGGCAACCCGCTGGGCGTGGTGTTCGACGCGGGCGCGTTGTCAACTGAGCAGATGCAGCAGATCGCCGCATGGCTGAACCTGTCTGAGACGATCTTTTTCGTGCCGGTCAGCGTGCCGGATGCCGACTATCACATCCGCATTTTCACCCCGCGCGCAGAGCTGCCGTTTGCCGGCCATCCAAGCGTCGGCGCGGCGTGGGCCGCCGCAACGCACGGGCTGACCGCGTACAAGGCCGACGGCCGGCTGCACCAGCAATGCGCGGCCGGCGTGCTGCCGGTGGACGTGTTCGACCGCCACGGTGCCTTGCAGGTGCGGCTGCGCGCGCCACGTGCAGGCGTGATCGCAACCGGCGATGCCCACGCGGCTGCAGTACAGGCTGCCTGCGCCGGATTACAGGTGGCACAGCATCCGGCAGCGCTCTGGAACAACGGCCCGAACTGGTGGCTACTGGAGCTGGCCGACGCCGCGGCGGTGCGCCAGGCCGCGCCGGATCTTGCCGCAATTAC
This sequence comes from Xanthomonas sp. NCPPB 4467, assembly GCF_041475665.2. Lineage (NCBI taxonomy): Bacteria > Pseudomonadati > Pseudomonadota > Gammaproteobacteria > Lysobacterales > Lysobacteraceae > Xanthomonas > Xanthomonas sp. NCPPB 4467. Next base: position 3,570,860 of record NZ_CM191260.1, read on the forward strand.
CCGCCTGACCCAGGCCAGCGCCGCCACCGGGCTGGCGATTTATGCCCCTGTGCGGGACGGCGATGAAGATCTGGTGGTGCGCGCGTTCTGCCCTGGCGACGGCATCCCCGAAGATCCGGTCACCGGTAGCGCCAATGCCTGCATCGCCGCGCGCCTGCATGGCGAGAACCGCCTGCCCGGCGAGGCCTCGCGTTACATCGCCAGCCAGGGCCGCGAGGTCGGCCGCGATGGCCGCATCCAGATGGAAGTGGACGACACAGGCGAGGTCTGGATTGGCGGAACGACGCTGCAGGTGATCGACGGCCGCATCGATTGGTAAGCTGCCGCGCCCTGTTCGCGGATCCGCCACCATGACCACCCGCCGTTTCCTGCAACTGGATGTGTTCTCCGCCCGCCCCGGCAGCGGCAATCCGCTGGCGGTGGTGCTGGATGCGCAGGGTCTGGACGACGGGGCGATGCAGGCGATCGCCCGCTGGACCAAGTTGCCGGAAACCACTTTTGTGTTTCCCGCAGCCGATGCGCACAGCAGCTACCGGCTACGGATGTTTTCGCCGCAAAAAGAGGTTCCCTTCGCCGGCCACCCCAGCGTGGGCACAGCGCATGCGGTGCTCGACGCCGGGCTGGCCGCGCCAGACGATGGCCTGCTGGTGCAGGATGGCATTGCCGGCCAGTTGCCGCTGCGCGTGGAGCAGATCGATGGCCACCGCAGCATCGCCATCCGCACGCCGCGCGCGCGCGTTGCCGAACAGGTGGACGCCGACGACTCGCGCCTGCGCGATGCACTGCATGGCTGGTCGCTCGGCACCCTGCCGCCCGCGCTGATGGATGGCGGCCGCACCTGGTGGGTCGTGGAGCTGGCCAGCGAAGCGGCATTGCGCAGCCTGCAGCCGAGCTGGGACGCGATCGCCGCACTGGCCGAATCCACCGGCAGCATGGGCGTCTTCGCCTACGCGCGTGCTGCCAACGCCGGCAGCTACGATCTGGCGGTGCGCGCCTTTGTTGGCAATGGCCGACGTTTTGAAGACGCCGCGTCCGGTGCGGCCAATGCCGTGCTCGCGGCCTGGCTGGACAGCCGCCACGCGCTGCCCGGCAAGGAGCGGCGCTACGTGGTCAACCAGGGCCGCGAGATCGGCTTCGATGCCTTGCTGGAACTGCGCATCGACAACAACGGCGACGTGTGGTCGGGCGGCCAGGTACAGACGGTGATTCGCGGGACCTTGGACTGGGGTTAAGCATTGAGAGAGCATCACGGTCCACGCGGAGCCTGATGCAGGTATTCCAAGGTAAAACCGGGAAACTTCTTTAGGGAAGGTCTGAACAACGAGGCCTAAGAGGGCAGAATGTCCGCATCGTTCCGGAGAGTCGCGTTTGGATCTTCGGAGTTTCGCCATTTCTGGCGCTTCCCGTGGGAATTCCACGGATCACAGGCGCACGCCCCCCATCGCAGGCAGTAACTGCTTTCGCTTCATCCACAGGTTTGACAGCGCAAACAAGGTCAGCACGTGTGCCGTGTTCTTGGCCAGGCCGCGATAGCGGACCTTGGTGTAACCGAACTGGCGCTTGATCACCCGGAACGGATGCTCCACCTTCGCGCGCACGCTGGCCTTGACGTGTTCCCAACGCTGTGCCCGAGCACGCTCGCGCTTGTTGCCGATGGCGTGGATCGTCCAGGGCCTGGCGGCGATGAAGAATGCAGCGTCGCAGTCCTGCAGTTCGTCGCGTTTGTCCGCGCCGGTGTAACCGCTGTCGCCGAACACGCTGTCTTCTTTGCCATGCAGCAACGTGTGCATCACCGTGACATCGGCGACATTGGCCGCTGTGCAATGGACGTGGTGCACCAACCCGGAAAACTCATCCACGCCGATGTGCGCCTTCATCCCGAAATACCACTGATTGCCCTTCCTGGTCTGATGCATCTCAGGATCGCGCGCATGGTGGGCATTCTTGGTCGAGCTGGGTGCAGCGATCAGGGTCGCATCGACGATCGTGCCGGAGCGCAGGCTCTGGCCCTTGCGCGCCAGATGCGCGTTGACCGCTTCCAGCATCCGTGCGGCAAGGCCATGGGTCTCCAGCAGGCGCCGAAAGTTGAGAATCGTGGTCTCATCCGGAATGTCGTCCAACCCACCGAGCTGGGCAAAGCGCCGCAAGGTCGGAATCTCGTGCAGCGCTTCTTCCATCGCCGGATCGCTCAACGCATACCACTGCTGCAGCAGATGAATCCGCAACATCGTCGCCAGTGCGTACGGCTGCCGACCTGGCCGTCCCGACACCGGATAGTGCGGCGCGATCAGACCGAGCAATTGCTGCCACGGAACGACCTGCTCCATCTCGGCCAGGAAGATCTCGCGCCGGGTCTGCTTGCGCTTGCCCAGGCCCTCAGCGTCACCGAACGTCAGTTGCATGGATGATTCCTCAACACGAGGCGGGTAGTGTCGCGCATCTGCCGTGCTTTGTTCAGAGGTTCCTTAGCGCTGCGAACTCGGCCCGATCACCACCCAACGCACGGCGCACCTGCGTTTGGCGGCACAACCCAGACGTATTTGCAGTCTGTTGAATGCGAGGTGCCATCAAGCACGATCCGCAAAATATTCGCCTACTGCATGGCGCACAACACAAAAAACGCTGCGGTCTCCCGCAGCGTTTCTTTTAAAACCAGCCCAGACGCAATCAATCAGTCGGGGCGGACATCCACGCGCACACGGATCCGGTCACCCGGGTTGTAATCGCTGCGCGTGTGGTAAGTACGGCCCGCGTATTCGTACGTCACATCGTAGCCATCCACACGCTCGCGCGTGGTGCGGTACGCCACCGGCTCGCAGACGCTGACGTTGCCTTGATAGGTGCGGTGGTTGGCCTCGTAGATCGAGCGGCCCGCCGCCACGCCGGCCATGGTGCCGACAGCGGTGCCGACCAGACGTCCGTTACCGCCACCGACCTGGCTGCCGAGCACCGCACCGGCGATACCGCCGATGACGCTGGCAACGCCGCGGTTGGACGCATTGGGCGAGCTATAACTGCCGCCATCGCGGTAGTAGCCATCATTGCTGGTGTAGTAGCCGTCGGACGGGCGGTTGTAGCAGCGCTCGCTGCTGCGTTCATTGTAGGAGTCGGACACGATGATCGGGTCCACGCGTACGACGCGTGCGTATTCGTAACGACCGTCCTCGTAGCTGCCACGACCACTGTCGCGGTAGCCGCTGTCGTAGCGCTGCGCCGTTGCATTGCCCGCCACGGCCAGACCCATTACCAGAGCACCAAGCACAAGAGTTTTCATTGCGGCAGCTTCACAGGGAGGACACGCAGCCGATGCTCGGCCTGTTGCGGTGAAACCGCCCTGAACCGAACAGGCCGTACAAAGGCCTATTCAGGTTGCCGCCAGCTGCGCGCGCCGGCATGCCCGCCGACGCTCCGCAGCCTTGACACGCATCAGTTGGAAAATTCGCTTTCCAGGCTGATCGGCACCGCGCTCAGCGCCTTGGACACCGGGCAATTCTTCTTGGCGGTATCGGCCAGCTCGCGGAACTTGGCTTCGTCGATCCCCGGCACCACCGCCTTGAGCTTCAGACGGATCTGCGACAGCTGCGGGCCGCCTTCCATCGACAGATCGACGTCTGCGCGGGTATCCAGCGAGGTCGGCGGAAAGCCGGCTTCGGTCAGCTGCGCCGACAGCGCCATGGTGAAGCAGCCCGCGTGCGCGGCCGCGATGAGTTCTTCCGGATTGGTGCCCTTCTCGTCGCCGAAACGGCTGCTGAAGGCGTAGCGGGTGTTGTCCATCAAACCGCTCTGCGGCGTGCTGAGCTGACCCTTGCCGGTCTTGAGGTCGCCTTCCCAGTGAGCGGTGGCGTGACGCGAAATACCCATTGCGATCTCCTGCGATTGAAAGGGACCGCCACCTTAGGCCAGCGGGTGTTAGGGCTTGGTGCTTGTTGTGGGGAATCGGGAATCGCAAGAGCGTGCACTGCCACACGCATTTGGTCGCGCGGCTAACGTCAGGTTGGCGGCGACTGAAGACAAGCGACGAGCAGCGGCAACGGGATGCATCGCGAAGGAGGCGCTGCATCGGTACGGCGGAGCTCGATTTGGACGATAGGCCACGTGCGGCTGGTGGCTGCGCAGCGATGCTGGCGGGCGCCTATGCTCGAAGACATGACAGCGCCGGGATACGTGCCTGCGTGCAGAAAAAGAGCGGGCGCTGCGACGGCTGTCGCTGCGCCCGGTGTTCAGTGTTCGGTGGATCTTTCGCAGGCACTGCGCTCACGCGGTGCCTGCGAGCGAACGTGCGGGCAATCAGCCCAGCAGGGTTTCCAGCACCGCCATGCGCACGGCGACGCCGTTGGCTACCTGGCGCAGCACGCACGATTGCGCGCCGTCGGCGACCTCGTCGGTGATTTCCACCCCGCGGTTGATCGGACCCGGATGCAGCACCGCGGCATCGCGGCCGGCGCGCGCCAGACGCTCGCGGGTCAGCCCGTAGTCGCTGTGGTAGTGCTCCAGCGACGGCACCAGGCCTTCTTCCATGCGCTCGCGTTGCAGGCGCAGCATCATCAGGGCGTCGGCACCTTCCAGCATGGCGTCGAAATCCTGGCCGACCACGCAGCCGTCCAGCATGTCGTCATCGGGCAGCAGGCTGGCCGGGCCGCACACGCGGATCTCGCCAGCGCCCAGCGTGCGCAGTGCATGCAGGTCCGAGCGCGCCACACGCGAGTGCTTCACGTCGCCGACGATCACGACCTTGAGCTTGGAAAAATCGGTGCCCTTGGCCTGGCGCAGAGTCAGCATGTCGAGCAAGCCCTGGGTGGGATGCGAACTGCGGCCGTCGCCGGCGTTGATCAACGCGGTGCCCTCGCCTGCGGCAGCGGCCAGCGCTTCCACCGCACCGTCATCCGGGTGGCGCACGACAAAGCCACGCACGCCCATCGCTTCGAGATTCTTCAAGGTGTCGCGCGCGGTCTCGCCCTTGCGGGTGGAGGAGGTGGACGCATCGAAATTGAGCACGTCCGCGCCCAAGCGCTGCGCGGCGAGATGGAATGAACTGCGCGTGCGCGTGGACGGTTCAAAAAACAGCGTGCACACCGCAGTGCCGGCCAGCACGCTGCGCTTGCCGACCCGGCCGACCGCGGCATCGCGGATCTGGCCGGCACGGTCGAGCAGTTGCAGCAGCGTGGTGCGCGGCAGTCCTTCCAGGGTGAGCAGGTGACGCAGGCGTCCGTCCGAATCGAGTTGCATGGTGGTCATCGCAGGTCGGGAATCAAGGGAGAAGAGTGGCTTGGTCGGGCGCGGCCAACCAGCGTTCGACGATCACGGCCGCCGCCATGGCGTCCAGCGCATCGGCATCGCGGCGGCGCTTGCGCCCATCGGCGCGTTCGCGCGCAAACCGCTGCGCGGCTTCGACCGAACTGGAGCGCTCGTCGATCAGCACGACCGGCAGCGCATAGCGCGCGCGCAATTGCCGGGCGAAGACATGCGCGCGTTTGCGTGCAGGTTGGTCCTTGTCGTCCAGGGTGAGCGGGTCGCCGACCACCAGGCCGTTCGGCCGCCATTCCTTGTGCACGCGATCCAGCGCGACCCAGTCCGGGCCGTTGGCATGCACATTGATGACCGCGACCGCACGCGCACCGGCGCCGAGCGGGGTACCGACCGCCACACCGATCCGGCGCGACCCCACGTCGAAGCCCAGCACCGTGCCATCGGGGCGGAGTGCGCCCGCCTCAGGCATGCCCGGAATAATCCGTGAGCCGGAACAGGTCCACGCCGATGCGCCCGGCAGCGGTCTGCCAGCGATCTTCCAGCGCGGTGGCGAACAACACATTGGCATCCGACGGCGCGGTCAGCCAGCTGTTCTCGCCCAGTTCGAACTCCAGTTGGCCCGCGCCCCAGCCCGCGCAGCCCAGCGCCACCAGCGCATTGCGCGGGCCTTCGCCGGCGGCCATGGCTTCGAGAATGTCGCGCGACGTGGTCAGGAACACGCCCTGCCCCACTTCCAGGCTGGAATCCCATTCGCGCGCATCGTCGTGGATCACAAAACCGCGCTCCGGGTGCACCGGCCCTCCGCTGAGCACGATCTGCTCGCGCAGCTGCGCATCGTCGGTGTCGATGCCCATTTGCGACAGCACTTCGCCCAATGTGTACTCGGACGGCCGGTTGACCAGCACGCCCATCGCGCCGTTTTCGTCGTGCTGACAAATCAGCGCGACGCTGCGCGAAAAGGTGGGATCGGACAGCGCCGGGAGCGCGATCAGCAGTTGGTTGGCCAGAGGCGTGGGCAAAACAGACATGGCCGCATTCTAGCCGTTCGTTCCGCCGCGCGCAGGGCCGCTGCCATACTTGCCGCCTATTGCATGCCAAGGACCGACGATGCTGCCCACACCTGGAACCCTACCCGCGCGCTCCGACACGCCACTGCCCCGCCAGACCCGCGTCTTGATCGTACTGGTGGCGCTCTTGCAGGGCGGCCTGCTGTATCTGGCCGCAGCGGGGCAACAACAGGGCGTGTGGCCCTTCACCGAACTGGGCGCCCGAATCTGCTGGTACACCGTGGTGGCGATCGTACCCAGCCTGGTACTGCTGAGCGTGCAGGATCTTCGCGACTGGCGCCTGTGGCAGCACGTGGCAGCAAGTACGCTGGTGTTGGCTGCCCTGGGCAGCTGGGCGGCGTGGAGCAGCACTGGCGCGCCGGCCCTGCAGGTCGCGCGGGTGCTTGGTCCGTTCGGCTTCACCATCACGGTCGGCTGGTTCGTTGCGCTGCCCTGGATGCAACATCGGCAGCTGCACGGCCATTGGCGGGCGGGCTACCACGACCTGTTCGAATACGCCTGGCAGAACGGCCTGACCCTGGCACTGGCGCTGTTGTTCGTGGGCGTGTGCTGGATGGTGCTGGGGCTATGGGCCAGCCTGTTCGCGCTGGTCAAGATCAGGTTTTTTACCGAACTGTTCCACGAACAGGCGTTCGCCTACCTGGCGACCAGCGCCATCACCGGGCTGGGCATCCTGATCGGGCGGACCCAGCACCGCGCGGTGCAGGTGATGCGGCAGATCCTGTTCGCCCTCTGCACCGGGCTGCTCCCGCTGCTGGCCGGCATCGCGCTGCTGTTCCTGCTGGTGCTGCCGTTTACCGGGCTGCAAGCGCTCTGGCAGACCCGTTCGGCGGCGTCGATCCTGCTGAGCCTGGTGTTCGGGCTGGTGCTGTTTACCAACGCGGTGTACCAGGATGGCAGCGGGCTGCCGCCGTATCCGCGCTGGTTGCGCCGGATGATCGAGGCCGGCTTGCTCAGCCTGCCGCTGCATGCGGCGCTGGCCGCCTATGCGGTGGGTCTGCGCATTGCGCAGCACGGCTGGACCAGCGAACGCATCTGCGCGGCGTTGCTGGCCGCGCTGGCGCTGGCATATGCCATGGCCTATGCGTTCGCGGTGCTGCGGCCGCGCGCCGATCGTTGGCTACCGCAGCTGGCTGGCGGCAACATGGAGCTATCGTGGGTGGTGATCGGGCTGGCAGTGCTGTTCAATACACCGCTGCTCGACCCGTATCGCATCACCGTGCAGAGCCAGATGCAGCGCCTTGCCAACGACACGCCCGAGACCCTGCAACAGAATCTGGAATTTCTGCGTTTCGACAATGGCCGCCGCGGCTATCTGGCCGTGCAGTCGCTGCGCACGACGCCCCCCTTTGCCGGCAGCCCGGAGCGCAAGCAGAAGCTGGAGCAGTTACTGGCACGCACCAGCCGCTGGGCAGGCAGTGAGACAGTAGAAGACCAGAAGGACAAACAGCTGACCGACCTGACCCAAATCCGCAAGCACGTCACCGTAGCCGCCGGCCAGGCAGAGCCGCCAGCGGACTGGTGGCACTACCTGGTGCGGTCCAAGATGCTCTGGGGCGCCTGCACGCAGGGCAACAGCAACTGCGTTGTCAGCAGCAGCGACCTCGATGGCGACGGCGAGCTCGATGTGCTGTTGTGCAATCTCGGCGCCGACTATGTGGTTGCCTGCGAGCTGCAGACCCGCAACGGCGGTGGTTGGTATCAAGCCGGTACGGCAAAGCTCTACTCCCTGGACGGCGCGGCCATGAGCGAAGTGAGCCAGGCGCTGCGCAATGGTCAGCTACAGACGCGGCCCAATCGCTGGCCGGACCTGGCGCTGCCTGGAGGCCGACGCATCCACATCACACCCAACGAAGTAGGCATCCGGCCGGAACCTCACCCATGAGCGGCTACTGCAGCATCGCGCCCGGCCACCCGGTGCACGGGCATTACCACGACCACGAATATGGGTTCCCGCAGCGCGAAGAACGCGAACTGTTCGAGCGCCTGGTGCTGGAAATCAATCAGGCCGGCCTGAGTTGGGAAACCATCCTGCGCAAACGCGGCAATTTTCAGCACGCGTATGACCGATTCGACGTGGATACGGTCGCGGCGTATGGCGACGCCGAGATTGCGCGCTTGATGAGCGACGCCGGCATCATCCGCAACCGTCTGAAAATCCTGGCGGCCATCCACAACGCGCAGGTCATCCAGACCTTGCGCCGTTCGCATGGCGGTTTTGCGCAATGGCTGGATGCGCAGCATCCGCTCGACAAGCCGGCCTGGGTCAAACTGTTCAAGAAGACGTTCCGCTTCACCGGCGGCGAAATCACCGGCGAATTCCTGATGAGTCTGGGCTACCTGCCCGGCGCACATCACGCGCAATGCCCGGCGTTCAAACGCATCGCCAAACTCAAACCGGCCTGGATGCAGGCAGCATGAGCGCGCGGATGTTCAAGCACGGAGGCAGACACGCTTTCGGCATGCTGCCATCGCCTGTGTCGGCAAGGACACGCAACGGCTGCCTGCTCGTGCTCGTCGCCCATGCCGGGCTGGTTTTCCAGGCACATGCGGCCCCGCCAACCACCGCGACGGTCTCGCAGGTACTGGAACAATTGCGGCGCGAAATCGTCGCCGAGCCAATCGGCAACCCCATCCCGATCGATACCGTGCTGCAGCGCCATGCCGACACCACCGGGCTCAGCTTCGATCTCGGCAGGCCGGACGACAGCGACGATACCGAAGCACCCCCAGCCGTGCAGCCAGTGGGTGTGACAGATGCGGAGTGGCTGGCAGTGCAGGCTTACCGCACCACCAGTGCCAGTGCAGAGAACGACATCGCTGAAAATGGCAATCACCACTACACATTGGCCGACCTGGACGAAGACGGTCAGCGCGATCTGATAGACGATGCATATGTCGGCGGCACCGGACTCTTCAACGACATCTCCGTGCTGCGCTACGACCGCGCGCAGGGCTTCCGCCCGGCAGTCGCCACCGCAGTTGACGCAGATGGCACGCCCGGCAGCTTCAGCATCAACGGCCGCGGCAGCGATCAGGCCTTGTACTGGCTGCGCATCGATGGCAAAAGCTACGCGGCCTACCGCGATGGCGATTATTTTCAGGACACGGTGACGGTATCGCGCCCATTGTCCTCGCCCGGCGAACGCGTGGAGACGCAGGTACTGCAGGTGCGCTATCGCTACCGGCACACGCTGGCGACACCATCGCGCCAAGCAGCCAGTGCCACCGCCGAAGAACAACAGGCATCGCACTGGCTGGCGCAACACCCGCAACTGCAGGCAGCCGTCAACGCGCAGCTGCAGCAGCTTGCGTTCGCACCGGACGGCACGCAGCGTGCACCGGACCCTGCTGCACGCTGCCCGGCGCAGACCAGCGGCGATCCCGACGAAGCCGATCAATGGCCCTGGCACGATGCGGGCCACTACACCTTCGACTATGTCGCCGACTTTCGTGTGCGGCGCGGCCAGGCGTGCTACAGCGCCAGCATTGTGGCCTTTCGCAGCAGCTATCTGACCTCCCCCGAAGGGTGTTGTGCGCTGTGGTTGTACGACGCTCCCGGCACTCAAGTCGCGACCCTGCCGCTGGACTCAAGACGCGAGCGAGCCAGCGTGGCGGTGGTAACCGCGACTACGCAGCCAGAGTAGCCACCGAACGTGGCCGTAGAGACTGCGAGCGCTGCTTGATGCTGTCCAGGCCAGCTGCCACGCGATAGCGATGCGTCCAATGTCAGCGCTGACTTCGTCTCTCCAGGCCTGCATGGCGATGCGCAACGCTACGCCAGCAGTGATAGCGACGCCGCGCTGGGTCGCGAGGCAACCTGCATCGAGGCCTGGCACGTGGCGAGGAACCGGACGATCTGGCCCGCATGGGCGCATGCGCACCCAAACACGCAGTGCGCAGTGCTACGTCGACAACGGCATGACGTGCATGCGCTCTTCGGCGCACGCAGGCTGATGCAACGCTTGAACTTGCACACCGATTGCCGGTGGAACCCGGGCACCACGGGTTATCGGTAAAGCTGCATCGCGCCCAGGTGCGCTCCTACGTGGTGAGCGACGACGTCGCCTGGCAGATCACACGCCCATGTAACGGTGCGGGCGGTGGTTGAACATCAGCACCAGGCTCAGCATCAGCGCGCCTAGCGCCGAATACAGCACCTTGTCCGGTGTCAGCACGAAGAAGGCGACCAGCATCAGCATGGCATCGAAGCTCATCTGCACCTTGCCTGCGCTCCAGCCGCGTTCGCGCTGCAAATACACCGCCAGGATGCCGATTCCGCCCAGGCTGCCGCGGTGGCGAATGAAGAACAGGATACCCAGCCCGGCCAGCGCGCCGCCGACAATGGCCGCAAACGCGGTGCGCATGTGCGCGTATTCGGCCCAGCGCGGCAGCAGGTCGGTCAAGGCGCCGCAGGCACCGACCGCAGCGAAGGTCTTCAGGGTGAATTCCCAGCCCATGCGGCGCACGCTCAACCAGTAGAACGGCAGGTTGACCAGTACGAACACCAGGCCAAAATTCCAATGCAACGCGTAGTGCAGCAGGAAGGCGACACCGGCCATGCCGCCGATCATCAGCCCGCCCTTGGCGAAGATCGCCAGGCCGAGCGAGGCCACCAGCGTGGCGAGCACCATGCCCTGCACGTCCTCGGCCACCGAATGGTGATACGCATGGTCGTCGGCCGTGGTTCCCGCCGAATCCGGCGGTGGCGTCAACGGCCCGGAGGTGACCACGGTGCCGTCGTCGGGCAACGGTTCTTGCTCCGGACGGAGATCGGAATCGGGAAGGCTCACGGGTTTGGGGGTGCAATGAGGTGCGATATTAGACACTATCGGCCACCCTGGTTACATCTGAAACAGCAGCGATACCGCCTCTCCAGTGCGGGACGCGTGCGTTACCACAGGGGAATCGCGTCTACAAAAAAAGCGCCCGATGCGGGGCGCCGTTTTGATCAAGCACTGCAGACCACCGCGCCAGGCGTTGGCCGCAGCCGGTGCAAGCGCTGCGGCAACAGACGACGCATTACCGAACTTCGGCAATCTCCACGCCATCCATCCCCTGCGACAGGGTCTTGGCATCGCCGCCCTGCGAGAGCTTGATGCGCAGGCGCACTTCGTTCTGCGAGTCGGCATAGCGCAGCGCGTCTTCGTAGCTGATTTCGCCGGCCTGATACAGCTCGAACAGGCTCTGGTCGAAGGTGCGCATGCCCAGGTTGGTGGACTCCTTCATGATCTCCTTGAGCTTGTGGATCTCGCCGTCGCGGATGTAGTCCTGCACCAGCGGCGTGCCGAGCATGATCTCCATCGCCACGCGGCGGCTGCGCCCATCCGGGGTCGGAATCAGTTGCTGCGCCACCACACCCTTGAGGTTCAGCGACAGATCCATCAGCAGCTGATTGCGGCGGTCTTCCGGGAAGAAGTTGATGATGCGGTCCATCGCCTGGTTGGCATTGTTGGCGTGCAGCGTGCACAGCACCAGGTGACCGGTTTCGGCGAAGGCGATCGCGTGGTCCATGCCCTCGCGGGTGCGCACCTCGCCGATCATGATCACGTCCGGCGCCTGGCGCAGGGTGTTTTTCAGCGCGTTTTCCCAGCTATCGGTATCGATGCCGACTTCGCGCTGGGTGATGATGCAGCCTTCGTGCTTGTGCACGAATTCGATCGGGTCTTCGATGGTGATGATGTGCCCGGTGGAATTCTGGTTGCGGTAACCGATCATCGCCGCCAGCGAGGTCGACTTACCGGTACCGGTGGCGCCCACGAAAATGATGATGCCGCGCTTGGTCATCGCCAGCGTCTTGATCACCGGCGGCAGGCTCAGCTCTTCCACGGTGGGAATGCGCGTCTCGATCCGACGCAGCACCATGCCCACCTGATTGCGCTGATAGAAGCAGCTCACACGGAAACGCCCGACCCCGGACACGCCGATGGCGAAGTTGCACTCGTGGGTCTTTTCGAACTCTTCGCGCTGCGACGGCGTCATCACGTTCAACACCAGATCGCGGCTCTGCTGCGCGGTCAACGGCGTCTGCGTGATCGGGCTGATCTTGCCGTTTACCTTGATCGCCGGCGGCATGCCGGAGGTGATGAACAGATCCGACGCCTTCTGATGCGCCATCAGCTTGAGGAAGGAGGTGAAGTCGATGGTGCTCATGGCGTGCTCCCTTGGAGCCGGGAATTGGGAATCGAGAATCGGGAATTGGAAAATCTGCAAGCCAGGAGCCGGAACCAGTCAGGGGCGCGCTCTTGCGATTCCCCATTCCCGATTCCCGATTCCCGAATCACTCGAATACCCGCTTGTCCTTGGCGTAATCGCGGGCCTGATTGCGCGTGATCAGGCTGCGCTTGACCAGGTCCTGCAGATGCTGATCCAGCGTCTGCATGCCGTACTGCTGGCCGGTCTGGATCGACGAATACATCTGCGCCACCTTGTCTTCGCGGATCAGGTTACGGATCGCCGGGGTGCCGACCATGATTTCCCAGGCTGCGGTGCGCCCGCCGCCCACTTTCTTGAGCAATGCCTGCGAAATCACCGCGCGCAGGGATTCGGACAGCATCGAGCGCACCATGGGCTTTTCGCCAGCCGGGAACACGTCGATGATGCGGTCGATGGTCTTGGCCGCCGAGCTGGTGTGCAGGGTGCCGAACACCAGGTGGCCGGTTTCTGCGGCGGTGAGCGCCAGGCGGATGGTTTCCAGGTCGCGCAACTCACCGACCAGGATGATGTCCGGGTCTTCGCGCAAGGCCGAGCGCAGCGCTTCGTTGAAACCGTGCGTATCGCGGTGCACTTCGCGCTGATTGATCAGGCACTTCTGTGAGGTGTGCACGAATTCGATCGGATCCTCGACGGTGAGAATGTGGCCGTATTCGTTCTTGTTGATGTAGTCGATCATGCCGGCCAGCGTGGTCGACTTGCCCGAACCGGTCGGGCCGGTGACCAGGATCAGACCCTGCGGCTGGTCGATCAGCTGGCGGAAGATCGGCGGGCAGCCCAGGTCTTCCAGCGTCAGCACTTCGGAGGGAATGGTGCGGAACACCGCACCGGCGCCACGGTTCTGGTTGAATGCGTTGACGCGGAAGCGCGCCAGCGAGGGAATCTCGAACGAGAAGTCGACCTCGAGGAATTCTTCGTAATCGCGCCGCTGCTTGTCCGACATGATGTCGTACACCAGCGCGTGCACCTGCTTATGGTCCAACGCCGGAATATTGATGCGACGGACATCGCCATCGACACGGATCATCGGCGGCAGTCCTGCAGACAGGTGCAGGTCCGATGCCTTGTTCTTGACAGAAAACGCCAATAGTTCAGCGATATCCATGCGCTGCTTTTCCCCTAGGCTGCGATTGGAAGGTACTCCCCGGCCGGCAGTATAGCGTTCTGGCTGCTGGCGGGAAGCGGCGTTGCGCCGGTTCAGGTCGGCAGCGCCGCGCGGGGCTGAAGGCGTTGTTTTCGGGCGTGGCCGGGCACGGCGCTTGCCTGTCTCGGCTACAGCCAGGCTGGCTTGCGCATGCAGCAGCTGCCCCTTCCACCTCACCGCAGCGCTACTGCCTTCAAGCGCTACCGCCGTCAGCGCGGTCACGGCGCGCTGGAAGGAAGCCAGCGGCGGCGGCACACTAGCGCTCCTGTCTCTTTCTGGATCGCCACGTGCCGGCTTCGTCGCTGCAGCAGATTCTCGATGCCATCCATGCCGCAGCAGCCGAGCATGCGCGTACCGACGTCCGGTTACTGGCGGTGTCCAAGACCAAACCGGCCGATGCCGTCGCCGCATTGGCGGCGCAGGGCCAGCGTGCCTTCGGCGAAAACTACGTGCAAGAGGCGCAGGCCAAGATCGCCGCGCTGCACGAGCTGGGGCTGGAATGGCACCTGATCGGCCACCTGCAGTCCAACAAGGCCGATATCGCCAGCCAATGCTTCGACTGGGTGCAGACGGTGGACCGCGCCAAGTTGATTCCGCTGCTGGCGCGCCACCGCCCGGACGATCGCGCGCCGTTGAATGTGCTGATCCAGGTCAATATCGATGATGAGGACAGCAAGTACGGTTGCGCGCCCGACGCCATCGACCGCCTGGCCGACGCCATCGCACTGCAACCGCGGCTGCAATTGCGCGGGCTGATGGCGATCCCGGCGCCGTTCCCGGACCAGGCGCGTCGGGCTGCGGCGTTCGCGCGCATGCAGGACCTGTTCGCGCAGCTGCAGCAGCGCCATCGGCAGGTGGATACCTTGTCGATGGGCATGAGCGCGGACTTTGCCGAAGCGATCGCGGCCGGTGCCACCATGGTGCGCGTGGGGACGGCGCTGTTCGGTGCGCGTGCGCCCTCGCCTGCCGCTTCCGCCTGATCTGCCTCGCGCATCGCTCCGAACCACTCCTACTTAGTTACTAGAGGTGCCGCAATGACCCTGCCCACGCCGCCTGCGCCATCGTCCGCCCATACCGGGCTGATCGCCTTTATTGGTGGGGGCAACATGGCGCGCAGCCTGATCGCCGGGCTGATCCGGCAAGGCGTGCCGGCTGCCAGCCTGCGCGTCGCCGAGCCGGTGGCCGAGTTGCGCAGCGGATTGTCGCGCGACTTTGGCGTGCATGTGGTCGAAGGCGCACGTGACGCGGCCGATGGCGCGGCCACCTGGGTGCTGGCGGTCAAACCGCAGGTCATGCCAAGCGTGTGCGCGCAACTGGCCGGGCTCGCACAAGTGCAGCAGCCGCTAGTGCTGTCGATTGCAGCCGGCATCACTGCCACACAGTTACAGCGTTGGTGCGGTGGCGACATGGCGGTGGTCCGCGCAATGCCCAACACCCCCGCGCTGCTCGGCGCCGGCGTCACCGGGCTGTATGCCACTGCACGCGTCTCCGATGCACAGCGCATGCAGGCAACCCAATTGCTGGAAAGCGCCGGGGTGACGGTGTGGATCGACGACGAAGCGCAGATGGACGCGGTGACTGCCGTTTCCGGTAGCGGGCCGGCGTACCTGTTTTTACTGGCCGAAGCGATGGAAGCGGCGGCACAGGCGCAGGGACTGCCGGCCGATACCGCGCGCACGCTGGTCCTGCAAACCCTGCTGGGCGCATCCCGCATGCTCACCGAATCGGGCGAAGCACCGCAGGTCCTGCGCGGTCGCGTAACCTCGCCCAATGGCACAACGCAAGCGGCCATCGAAACATTCCAGGCGGGCGGATTCGAAGCGCTGACAGCGCAAGCAATCGCTGCGGCGACCGAGCGCGGCCGCAGTTTGTCGGCGGCCAACGATTAGCGCGCCGCGGCTCGCCCAAACGCGTTGCTGGCTGCGTGGGGCAATCAGCGACGTGTAGCGATGATCGATGACCTGCCTCGCAAGCAGTTGCCGCTCGCCGCACGGCATCCAGTTTCAGACGTCAAGCGACCTTCCGCGCAACGTCGCGCGCGTTGCAATCGATGCCAATACGCGCCAATCAGACGATCGCGCGCGACTTCTTCGACATCGCGCGGCGATGCATCCGCCGTTGGCAGCAGAGCGGATTGCGTAATGCAGAGTCTTTTGGCATGCGCATTCCGACCGCAGCCTTGCGCAACGACCTGCTGCTCTGCGTCAGATACGGCACATGTCTGCGCGCTGCACGCGTTCCGCACTGGTTTTTACGCGCGTTTTGCGCTGCTGGTGAACGAATCCCCGTCGAAAGACGCTTTTTTGTGTTGTTTCATCGTTTGCCTATTGGCGGCGCGCAGCAGTTGCCCTACATTTCGCGTTGCCGACTGGGTCGGCAGACCCAACACCACCAACGAATACGGAACGAATACCTCATGGCAAAAACCGCCGCTAAGAAGGCTGCCCCCAAGAAGGCAGTGAAAAAAGTCGCCGCTACCAAGACCGCGAAGCCGGCCAAGGCCGCCACCAAGACCGCCGCACCGAAGCCGATCAAGGAAGCCCTGAGCAAGACCGGCCTGGTCGCGCACATCGCCGAATCCACCCAGCTGGCTCCGAAGGACGTCCGCGCCGTGCTGGCGTCGCTGGAAGCCACCGCACACGCCTCACTGAGCAAGAAGGGCGCCGGCACCTTCACCCTGCCGGGCATGCTGAAGATCACCTCGGTCAACGTGCCGGCCAAGCCGAAGCGTAAGGGCATCAATCCCTTCACCAAGGAAGAGCAGATGTTTGCCGCCAAGCCGGCAACCTGCAAGATCAAGGTGCGCGCGATGAAGCGGCTGAAAGACGCAGCGCTGTAATCTCGCCTGCATCCTGTGTTATCGAGACGGCCTGCGGGCCGTCTTTTTTTTACGCTTTTCCCGCGTCTTGTTGGCGATGCGTGTCGACACACCACATCGCAGTCATGGCAGCCCGTCTACCCTGTTGGTGAGTTCGCAACAGAGAGTGTCCATGACCGCGCCAGCACCTCGCAGCCCCGCCCGACGTGTGCGTCGCCTGCTGGTTTCGATTGCCCTGCTGTGCGCGTTGGGCGTGACCGCGCGCTGGGCCTGGCAGTCGCCGATGGGCGAACGCCTGCGCACCAGTTGGGAGCTGTCGCGGATGCCGCCGCCGCAGACCCTGCAGATTCCGGTGAAAAACGTCCGTGCGCGCCAGATTGCCGACACCTTCGGCGCACCACGCGGACGCGACCGCAGCCATGCCGGCGTGGATATTTTCGCGCCGCGCGGCACCCCTGTGATCGCCACCACCCGCGGCGTGGTCAGCGCCATTCGCGATGCCGGGCTGGGTGGGAAACAGGTCTGGGTGCTCGGGCCAGCGATGGAGCGGCATTACTATGCGCACCTGGACGACTGGGCACCCGGGCTGGCCGTTGGCGATGTTGTCGAACCAGGCACCGCGCTGGGCATGGTGGGGACCACCGGCAACGCGCGCGGCACGCCGCCGCACCTGCATTACGGTGTCTATGGGCGCAACGGTGCGTACGATCCGCTGCCGCTCCTGCGTAAAACCACGCCAAAGCAACCCGACTGAGCACGTTGGAACACTGCGTCATGGCCTGCGCTATCGAGCGCGCGGCAGCCTGCGCCTATGGTGGATGCAGTCCAGGAGTGACGCGACCACCATGTCCCGAAAACGCTATCGCATTACGGTCACGCCCATCGAGAACGATGGGCGCCCATGCGACAACCGCTGCACCATCGAGTTCGAACAGCGCTCCCGCGCCGACTGGATGCGCCTGCTCGAAGAGTTGCATCTGCGCCGCGATCTGAGCAGCGACGAATGCGCCGCACTCACCGTCGGCTCGCAATTGCTGGAAGACCTGGCCGCCCGTCCACGCGCGCAACCCAGCGATGCGCTGGATGCATTACGGCCCAAGCTGCAGTTGCTGCTCGACCGCCTGCAACGCGTACACCCTGCCGCCTGAGCCACCTCGCGGCGCACACGCCGGCTACACTGCGCGCCTCGGGGGACGGAGACGCGCCATGCGCTGGATCGCAATTGCCATATCGCTAGCCGCACTCGCAGGCTGCAGCTGTCATCGCAGTGCAGATCAAGACACGGCTGCGACAACCCGCTTGCCCACAGCACCGGCGCCGGCAGCATCCGCTGCAGCAACTGCCAACCAAGCATCCACGCTGCCTCTCGCCGACGCCCCCAGCGATGCGCAAGCGCGCGCCAGCTTTGCCGAAGCAAGCGCAACCGTGCAGCGGTATCTGGGTGCACTGCCCGGCGGCGCACGCGCCGATGCCGATGCGATGTGGACCGGCGGTCGGCCATCGCCGGTGCCGGACGATGCGGTACTGCGCGGCATCGGCGATATCCGCTCGATGCGCATCAACAACGACCCGCCGGTGTCGCTGGATCAAGAACATCCACCGCGGCGCATCGAGGTACCGGTACGTATCACCGTGCGCACGGGCTCGGGCACACTGCAACTGGTCGGCGCCTATCGCCTGCAGCCGCGCGCCGGCAGCAGCCGCTGGGAAATCTACTCGGCCACCCTGCAACCGGTGCTGCGCTAACCCGTGGTTCACCGGCACTGACTAAGGTTGTGTCACCTGTTGCCGGAGTCACCCGATGAAACTGCGTTCGCTTGCCGGATCCGTGCTTGCCCTTGCCTTGGCGCTCCCCATGACCAGCGCCTGGGCGGCGCCGCAGATCCAGGGCCATCAGATCAGCGTGCAAGCCAGCGACCTGCAGCAGTTTTTGGGAGGCCGCTTCCCGCAAACGCACAACACGCTCGGTGGCTTGATCGCAATGACGGTCAGCAATCCGGCGTTGTCGCTGCCGCCCGGCGACCGGATCAAGATGGCCTTCGATCTGGCGGTGGCAACTGCCGGTGGTGCGCCCGCTCCGGTGGGCAATGTGACGCTGACCAGCGCGCTGCGTTACGACGTCGCCAAGCAAGGCTTCTATCTCGACCAGCCCAGCATCGACGATTTCCGCCCGGCCAATTCCGGCGCAAAGCTCGACCACAGCACCCGGCAGCTGCTCAATACCTGGCTGGCCGACTACGCGCGCAAGGAACCCATCTATCGCATCGACCCGTCGATTGCCGCAGTGATGGGCGCCGTGCAGGTGGAGTCGGTCGGCATCCAGAACGGTCGCGTGGCGGTCAACTTCAATCAAAACATCGAGCAGATGGTGCCGGCGGCGGCGCTGTCGGGGAAGTAGGTCCTGCACGCTTGTCGGCAGCCTGCGCAACTGCAGTCCTCATCCTCTGCACACCACGCACAACGCCAGAATAAAAAGGCCCGACGCAATAGCGCCGGGCCTTTTTGATTGGTGCTGGGTGGAACCGGTGCGCTTATGCAGCCAACGCCTTGGCCACCGCCGCACTGAACGCTGGAATATCATCCGGCTTGCGGCTGGTGATCAACTGACCATCGACCACCACTTCGGCATCTCGCCAGCGCGCGCCGGCATTGGTCAGATCGGTTTTGACCGACGGCCACGAGGTGACGTTACGGTCGCGCACCAAGTCGCTTTCCAGCAACAACCATGGCCCGTGGCAGATGGCAGCCACCGGCTTCTGCGCTGTGGCGAACGCGCGGATGAAGGCGATCGCCTGTTTGTCCGTGCGCAGCGTATCGGGATTGAGCACGCCACCGGGCAACACCAGTGCGTCGTAGCCCTCAGGCGTTGCCTGCTCAAGATGCTGGTCGACCGCAACCGAATCGCCCCAATCGGTGTGATTCCAGGCGCGGATTTTTGCGCTATCGCCAGGCGCGATCACATCGACCTTGGCACCCCACGATTCCAGCAGGCGCTTGGGTTCTGTCAGTTCGGATTGCTCGAAGCCATCGGTGGCCAGAACCGCGATGGTCTTGCCGGAAAGCGAATACGGCATGTGAGGGCTCCTCGATGAAAGAAGCCCGCACCCTAGGCAGCGCGCTGTTGCGCAGCCGTGAACCGATGTGTGCGTCGCGTCAGCGCACAACGCGCTTGCACATGCTTAGCGTTTGGGCTGCAGCATCGTACCGGTGCAGTTCTTGGAGCCGCAACGGCATTCCCAGATCTTTTTCAGACGCGGCGTGTGGCGCTCGCTCAGGGTGATGCCGTAGTTATAGGTCAGCTCTTCGCCGGCCTTGATGGCGCGTTTGGCCTCGATGAAGATCTTGTCCTTGCTGCGGTCGTCGCCTTCGGCTTCCTCGATCACCGCTTCGCAATTGGGATTGCAGCTGTGGTTGATCCAGCGCGCGACATTGCCTTCGTAGTTGGCATCCAGCACGTAATCGTCGCTGAGCGTAAACAGGAAGGTATGGCCGCTTTCCACGTCACCGGTGTCGTCGGCATCCACTTCGGCGTGCGTGCGCAGGCGCCCCTTGTACTGGATGATGCGCTCGCCCTTGCGGAGCGGGGCGAGGGCGAACATGCCATTGCCGTGGATACGTGACTTGCGGGCGGCAACTTTGCGCGACATGTAAGGGTCCAGTGATGGGGCCGCTCATTGTGACCGCAGCGCGCCCATGCGCCAAGCACAAGCGCTGCGCCACTCGCAACGGCCTGCGCTTGCCGGCGGCTGAACCGGGCGGTTGGCCCTGTCCGTCCGGAAAGAGTACAATTTCGGTCCGCTTTAAGGTTTCCTGCTCGCTCATGTTGCGCGTCACCAAACTCACCGATTACGCCACCGTCGTGCTGACCGTGCTTGCCGCGCGCAGCGGTGAAGTGCTCAGCGCCAGCGAACTGGCCGAACAGGCGGGCCTGGAAGCGCCGACCGTGAGCAAGATCCTCAAGCCGTTGTCGCAAGCCGGGCTGGTGGAAGGCCTGCGCGGTGTGCACGGCGGTTACCGGCTCGCGCGCGATGCCGGCCAGATCACCCTGGTGGAGATCGTCGAGGCAATGGAAGGCCCGTTGGCGATCACCGAATGCAGCCAGGACCACAGCCAGTGCGGCATCGCGCAGACATGCGGCGTGCGCTCCAACTGGCGCCTAATCAACGACGTGGTCGGCGATGCATTGCGTCGGGTCACGCTTGCGCAGATGTTGCAGCCCCTCTCTCTCCCTGGCGACAGCCGTCGGCGTTCCATCGCCGCACGCGTCGCGACCACCTGACCTGTAGGCAGCCCGATGGCCACCGAACTTGCTCCCCCGCAGAATGCGCAGATCCTCGAACGGCTGGGCCGACGCTACGACGCCGGCTTCATCACCGAGATCGAATCCGATTCGCTCCCACCCGGTCTGGACGAAGACACCATCCGTGCGTTGTCGGCCAAGAAAGACGAGCCGCAATGGATGACCGACTGGCGTCTTGAGGCCTACCGCCATTGGCTGAAAATGCCGATGCCCGAATGGGCCAAGCTCAAGATCGCGCCGATCGATTTCCAGGCATTGAGCTACTACTCCGCGCCCAAAGGCCCCAAGTACGCCACGCTGGACGATGTGCCCAAGGAACTGCTCGACACCTACGACAAGCTCGGCGTGCCGTTGCACGAGCGCGCCCGGCTGGCCGGCGTTGCGGTGGATGCGGTGTTCGATTCGGTCTCGGTCGGTACCACCTTCCGCAAGGAACTGGCCGAAAAGGGCGTGATCTTCTGCTCGATGTCCGAGGCGATCAAAGAGCATCCGGAGATCGTCAAGCAATACCTGGGCAGCGTGGTGCCGGTGGGCGACAACTACTTCGCCGCGCTCAACTCGGCGGTGTTCTCCGACGGCAGCTTCGTGTTCATCCCCAAGGGCGTGCGTTGCCCGATGGAACTGAGCACCTATTTCCGCATCAATGCCGGTCATACCGGCCAGTTCGAGCGCACCTTGATCGTGTGCGAAGACAAGTCCTACGTGTCGTATCTGGAAGGCTGCACCGCGCCGATGCGCGATGAAAACCAGCTGCACGCCGCGGTGGTGGAACTGGTGACCCTGGAAGACGCAGAGATCAAGTACTCGACGGTGCAGAACTGGTACCCGGGCGATGAAAACGGCGTTGGCGGCATCTACAACTTCGTCACCAAGCGTGCCGAATGCCGTGGCGACCGCAGCAAGGTGACCTGGACCCAGGTCGAAACCGGCTCGGCGATCACCTGGAAGTATCCGTCGTGCGTGCTGCTCGGCGACGATTCGGTGGGCGAGTTCCACTCGGTGGCACTCACCCACCATCGTCAGCAGGCCGACACCGGCACCAAGATGATCCACATCGGCAAACGCACCAAGAGCAAGATCGTCAGCAAGGGCATCAGCGCCGGGCGTGGGCAGAACACCTATCGCGGCCTGGTCAAGGTGGACCGCAACGCCGATGGCGCGCGCAATTACACCCAGTGCGATTCGCTGTTGATCGGCAAGCAATGCGGCGCGCACACCTTCCCCTATATCGAGGTGAAGAATCCTGGCGCCACCGTCGAGCACGAGGCCACCACCTCCAAGATCAGCGACGACCAGCTGTTCTATTGCCGCGCGCGTGGCATCAGCCAGGAAGATGCGGTGTCGCTGATCGTCGACGGTTTCTGCAAGCAGGTGTTCCGCGAGCTGCCGATGGAGTTCGCCGTGGAAGCCAAGAAGCTGCTGGAAGTCTCGCTGGAAGGCAGCGTCGGCTGACGCCCTTTCCCTTCTCCCTTCGGGAGAAGGTGGCGCGCCGCGCCGGATGAGGGGCGCCAGGAGAATCTCGAAAAGATTAGCTATGACGAACGCGTCGCAACGCGCCACTCAAGTGAATAATCGAAGAGCTCCTGGATGTTCACTTCAATGGCGCGTGGCGACGCGTTCATCAATCGCTGATGCCTTTGAAGTTGTTTGCGGCGCCAACCCTCACCCCAACCCCTCTCCCGGCGGGAGAGGGGCTACATAAGAATTCTGACGGACCATCAGCATGCTCAACATTAAAAACCTCCACGCCAGCATCGCCGGCAAAGACATTCTCAAAGGCCTGTCGCTGGACATCCAGCCCGGTCAGGTGCACGCCCTGATGGGGCCCAATGGCGCGGGCAAGTCCACGCTGGGCAATGTGCTGGCCGGTCGCGATGGCTACGAAGTCAACGAAGGCAGCGTGCAGTTCGAAGGCAAGAACCTGCTCGACCTGCCGCCGGAAGAACGCGCCGCCGCCGGCCTGTTCCTGGCGTTCCAGTACCCGGTGGAAATCCCCGGCGTCAACAACACCTATTTCCTGCGCGCCGCGCTCAATGCGCAGCGCAAGGCGCGTGGCGAAGAAGAGCTGGATTCGATGCAGTTCCTCAAGCTGGTGCGGCAGAAGCTGGCGGTGCTGCATCTGAAGGACGAGCTGCTGCATCGCGGCGTCAACGAGGGGTTTTCCGGCGGCGAGAAGAAGCGCAACGAAATCTTCCAGCTGGCCGTGCTCGAACCCAAGCTCGCCATCCTGGATGAAACCGACTCCGGCCTGGATATCGATGCGCTCAAGAGCGTGGCCGACGGCGTCAACGCGCTGCGTTCGCCGGAGCGTTCGTTCCTGGTGATCACCCACTACCAGCGCCTGCTCGACTACATCAAGCCGGACGTGGTGCATGTGCTGTCCGAAGGACGCATCGTGCAGAGCGGCGGGCCGGAACTGGCGCTGGAGCTGGAAAAACACGGTTACCACTTCCTGAAGGATCGTGTGGTGCCCGAGGTTGCCGCCTGATGAGCGCCCTGCTCGACTCCCTGGCCCGCGGCTTCAGCGGCGACGATGCGCGCCGCGCCGAGCTCGACGCCGCGCTGCAGACCGGCCTGCCCGGCCCGCGCGCCGAAGCGTGGAAATACACCTCGCTGCGTCAGCTGGAACGGCGCAGTTTTCAGCCGGCACCGCTGGTGCCGACGCTGCTCGATGCCGCCGTATTGGACGAGATCCCCGCGCCGCGGCTGGTGTTCGTCAACGGACGCCCTTCCGCAGCGCTGAGCGATGTCTCGACCTTGCCGGACGGCGTGCAGCTGGACACCTTGTCGGCCGCACTGGCCGCAGGCGATGACGCAAAGCACTTGCTCGGCCGCCGTTTCGAAGGCAGCGACGAGATCTTTGCCCGCCTCAATGCCGCGCTGGCCGACGAAGGCGTGCTGGTGCGCGTGCAAGACGGCGCGAAGATCGAGCTGCCACTGCACATCGTCTTCGTCAGCGCGGCCAGCGAGCACGATCTGTCCTGGCATTACCGGCATTTGATCGAAGTCCGTGCCGGCGCAGCGCTCAATGTGGTCGAGCATCATCTGCATGTCGGCGATGCGGCGCATCTGGACAACAGCGTGATGCATGTCCATCTGGCACAGGACGCGGTGTTGTCGCATGCGCGCGTGCAGGCCGATAGCGCGCATGCCACCGCACTGCTGCGCACCGATGCCGTGCTGGCACGCAATGCGCGCTACCAGCGCGTGGATCTGGAACTGGGCGCCGGCCTGTCGCGGCACGAACTCAACGTGCGCCTGGAGGGCAGCAACGCCCAGCTCACCGCCAATGGCGTGCTGCTGGGCAATGGCCGCCGCCATGTCGATACCCGCCTGGGCATCGAACACATCGCCCGCGACACCGCCTGCGAGCTGGTCTGGCGCGGCGTCGGTGCGGACCGCAGCCGTGTGGTGTTCCATGGCGGCATCCATATCCGCCAGGGCGCCGACGGCACCGACGCGCGGTTGTCCAACAAGAATCTGCTGCTCTCTTCCAATGCCGAAATCGATACCCAGCCGGTGCTGGTGATCGATGCCGACGAAGTGCAGGCAGCGCATGGCGCCACTGTCGGTCAGCTCGACGACAACGCCTTGTTCTATCTGCGCTCGCGCGGCCTGCCGCAAGCGGAGGCGCAGCGTCTGTTGAGCGCGGCGTTCTGCCACGAGCCGTTGCGGGTCCTGCCGGCTGCGTTGAGCGCCGTGCTGGCCTTGCAGCTGGACCGCGCCCTGAATTCGGCGGGCGTGGCATGAATGCACCTGCCGTCACTCAGGGCAGCGCTCCGGATTGGGAACGCGTCCGTTCGGATTTCCCGCTGCTGATGCGGCAGGTGCATGGCAAGCCGCTGATCTATTTCGACAACGCCAACACCGGGCAGAAGCCGCTGCAGGTGATTGCCGCGACCGACGAGTTCTATCGGCGCCAGAACGCCAACGTCAGCCGCGCAGTACATGCGCTGGGGAGCGAAGCCACGGATGCCTTCGAAGGCGCACGCAGCAAACTCGCGCGCTTTCTCAATGTGCGCGCCGACGAACTGGTGCTGTGCAGCGGCACCACCTTTGCGATCAATCTGGTGGCGTACTCGTGGGCATTGCCGCGTCTGGGACCAGGCGATGTCATCCTGATCACGCGCATGGAGCACCACGCCAACATCGTGCCGTGGCAGCTGGTGGCCCAGCGCACCGGTGCCAGCATCCGCGTAGCCGAGATCACCCCCGAGGGCGCGCTGGATCTGGATGCCTTACGCAAGGCGATGACGCCGGACGTCAAACTGCTGGCGATCACCCATGTGTCCAACGTACTGGGCACGGTCAACCCGGTGCGCGAGATCTGCCGCGACGCGCGCAAGCGCGGCATCGTCACCATGGTGGACGGCTCGCAGGCCGCACCGCATCGGCGCATCGACGTGGCCGCAATCGGCTGCGATTTCTACGCCATCACCGGCCACAAGATGTGCGGCCCCACCGGCACCGGCGCGCTGTGGGCGCGCCGCGAACATCTGCAGTCCATGCCGCCGTTTCTGGGCGGTGGCGAAATGATCAAGGAAGTCAGCTTCGAAGGCACCGTGTACAACGATGTCCCGCACAAGTTCGAAGCCGGCACGCCCAACATCGCCGGCTTCATCGGCCTGGGCGCGGCGGTGGATTATCTGGAGTCGATCGGCCTGGAGCACGTGGAAGCGCGCGAAGCCGAGCTGCTGGTGCACTTCACCGAAGAGCTGCAGCGGATCGATGGCCTGCGCATCTTCGGCACCACGCCCGACAAAGCCGCCGTGGTGTCGTTCCTGATCGAAGGCGCGCATTCGCACGACCTTGCCACCCTGCTCGATCTGGAAGGTGTGGCAGTGCGCTCCGGCCAGCACTGCGCGCACCCGCTGCTGCAGTTCTACGGCGTTGCAGCAACCTGTCGCGCATCGCTGGCGTTCTACAACACGCATGACGAGATCGAGCGTTTTGTTGCCGCGTTGGTGAAGGTGCGTCGCCTACTGGGCTGATTGGAATCGGGAATCGGGAATCGGGAATCGGGAATCGGGAATCGGGAATCGGGAATCGCAAAAGCATGTCATCGAGTGACGGCGGACTTCCATCGCTCTCCTGTTACCGACTATTCACGTAGGAATTCAAAAGCGCCAGACTCCGCTACGCTGTTACGAATGCCCAATCCCCACTCCCAAATCCCCGCCCTCATGCAGACCACCACGTTCCGCACTGCCACCGTCGATGACATCGACGCCCTTGTCCAGTTGGTGACCTCGGCCTATCGCGGCGACAGCAGTCGCGTGGGGTGGACTACCGAGGCCGACATTCTCGACGGCGCCCGCATCGACCCGGCCGTGCTACGTCAGGACATCCTGCGCGAGCGCAGCCTGGTGTTGCTGGTCGAACAGGATGGGCGCCTGCTGGCGTGCGCGCATATCGCCGACGACGACGGCGCGGGGTATTTCGGCATGTTCGCAGTGGACCCGTCGCTGCAGGGCAGCGGGCTCGGCAAGACGCTGTTGGCCGAAGCCGAGCGTATCGTCGCGGCCGAATGGAAGCTGCCGGTGATGCGCATGACCGTGATCGATGTGCGCAACGAACTCATCGCCTTCTACGAACGGCGCGGCTATCGCCGCACCGGCATCCTCAAGCCGTTCCCATATGGCGACGAACGCTTCGGCGTACCGCTGCGGCAGGATCTACGCTTCGAAGTGCTGGAAAAATCGCTGGACGGCGCCGCGCCATGAGCGAGACCTGGACCTTCGTCTGCGCAAGCGACGCGCTGCTACCCGGCGAACTGCAAACCGTGTGGGATGAAGTCACCGACGCGCCCATCGTGGTGTTCAACCTCGACGGCGAGTTGTACGCGTTGGAAGACCGCTGCAGCCACGAAGACTACGAGTTATCGCCCGGCAGCTTCGATCCGGTCGCCGGCACCATCGAATGCCAATTGCACAGCGCGCGCTTCGATATCCGCGATGGCCGCCCGTTGTGCGCGCCCGCCTACACCGCCGTGCCAAAATTCCCGGTCAAGCGCGAGCACGACGGCATCTGGACCCGCGACGACCGCTAGCGCGGTAGCGTCGAACGGCGATTTTCCATGCGACAGGCCGCCCTATCGTTCCCGGCTTACGCCTCCGGTCGGTAAAGATTGCAAAGAAGAATGATTTGCATTTAAGATCGCAGCCCTTCAGGTCTTCTTAACATCTGACCTGCCCTGCGATCCCATGCGCCCTGCACTGTCCGACACCTTCGATCTGCGTCCTGTTCGCCTGCGCTTTTCAGCGCGGTGCGGCGGCGCGTGCGGTGGACGCCAGCCGGGCGCCACGGGCTAGCGAGGCACGCACACCCTTCCGCATCCGCCGAGCCATCGCCAGGCCGGAGCATCGCTTTCCTTTTCGAGACGTCTCATGACTCCCAGGATTTCCCCGCTCACCTCGGCCGTGCTGTTGACCCTGTCCGCTCCCGCCTTCGCCCAGCCTGGCGATGCGCCAGCGCCCCCGGGTGCGGTGGATCTGGATGCCATCCGGGTGCAGCAGGAACGTGCGCAAAAGCCGTCCTCGCCCAAGTACACCGAAGCGCTGCGCGACACTCCGCAGACCATCACGGTTGTCACCAAGCAGACCATGGACCAGCAGAACCTGCTGTCGCTGCGCGATGTGCTGAGTACGCTGCCCGGCATCACCTTCGGCGCAGGCGAAGGCGGCGGTGGGTATGGCGACAGCATCAACCTGCGCGGCTTCACCGCCAGCAGCGACATCACCACCGATGGCGTGCGCGACAGCGCGCAGTACAGCCGCAGCGACACCTTCAACCTCGAGTCCGTGGAGCTGATCAACGGCGCCAACTCGGCGATGTCCGGTGCCGGCTCGGTCGGCGGCAACATCAACCTGGTGACCAAGACCGCCGGGCAAGGCGACTTCACCAACGTGCTGATCGGCGGCGGCAGCGACCGTTATGGTCGCCTCACCGTCGACAGCAACTACGACTTCGAAAACGGCACCGCCGTGCGCTTGAATGCCATGGGTCATACCCAGGACGTGCCGGGCCGCGATGAAGAATTCCGCCATCGCTGGGGCTTTGCGCCATCGATCGCCTTCGGCCTGGGCTCGGATACGCGCTTCACGCTGAGCTACCTGCACCAGCACGACAACAACCTGCCGCAGTACGGCGTGCCGTTCGCGCTCAGCCCGTTCAACGATGGCCCGCTGCCGGGCGTGGACCGCGAAACCTATTATGGCTATCGCAATGTGTCGCGTCAGGAGATCGACGTGGACATGCTGACCGGCGTGCTGGAAATGGACTTCGACGACAACGTCAAGCTGCGCAGCCTGGCGCGTCTGCAGCGCGTGGACCAGACCACCTCGGCCACCGCGCCGGAAGGCACCTGGTGCCTGCCCAACAACACCAACGCCTACACCGGCCGCGCCTGCGTCGGCCAGCCGCCGTCCACCTGGAGTCCCAACAGCGGCCCACGCGGGCTGGTGCGCGACACCGAAAACTTCATCGCCCACAGCCAGACCGACCTGACCGCCACCCTGCACACCGGCGCCATCGAGCACCGCGTGGTCGCCGGCGTGGCCTTCAGCAAGGAAGACTTCGAACTCGACAGCGGCAGCATCTTCCGCAATGCCGACGGCTCCACCACCGGCATCACCTACCCGCTGCAGACCTTCGACAACCCGTACAACATCTGGACCGGCCCGCAGAACTATTTCCGCACCGGCCGCAGCAAGGGCAGCCTGACCAATCAGGCGGTGTACCTGTTCGATACGCTGCAGTTCAACGAGCAATGGATGCTCAACCTGGGCGGCCGTTACGAACACAACGAAGGCGACACCACCACCTACACCGTCGATGCCACCGGCGGCGTGACCGGCGTGTCCCCGGGCTTCCCGGCGGGCAGCAAGGACGATTTGTTCTCCTACCGCGCCGGTCTGGTATTCAAGCCGGTCGACAACGCCAGCCTGTATCTGTCCTACGCCAACAGCAAGACCCCGTCCAAGGCGTCGGTCAATGGCTCGTGCACGCCGATCGCCACCGCCACCGCCGGCGCCAACTGCAATGTTGAGCCGGAAAGTGCGGTCAACATCGAGCTGGGCGGCAAGTGGGACGTGTTGAACGAGCGCCTGGCGCTGACCGCTGCGGTATTCCGCAACGAGCGCGAAAACTACAAGGTCAACAGCGGCGACCCGCTGATTCCCGAGCAGGTGCTCGACGGCAAGGCGCGCGTGGACGGCATCGCGCTGGGCGCGGCCGGCTATCTGACCGAGCGCTGGTCGGTCTTCGCCAACTACACCTTCCTGGACAGCGAAGTGCTGCAGAGCGTGTCCAACCGCACCGCCAGCCTCACCGGCGACCCGATTGCCGGACGCGAACTGGTGCAGACCCCGCGCAATGCCGGCAATCTCTGGACCACCTACGCGCTCAACCAGTGGACCTTCGGCTATGGCGTCAATTACCAGGGCAGCTTCTACCCGAACAACACCTCGACCGCGGTCTACCGCAAGACCGACGCGTACTGGGTGCACCGTGCGATGGTGGGCCTGCGCGTCAACGACTGGCTCAGCCTGCAGTTGAACGTCAACAACCTGTTCGACAAGGAGTACTACACCAGCATCCGCAACAACCTCACCGTCAACGCCGCGGGCACCGTCACCGCCGGCAGTGGCTGGGCGTTGCCGGGCGATGGCCGCTCGGCGGTGTTGAACGCTACCTTCAGTTTCTAACCTTCCGGCACGCCGCCCGCATCCTGCGGACGGCATGGAGAGCGCCGCATGCTGCTGCCCATTCCCGATGTCTTGACGCCCGTGCAGCTCAGCGAGTTGCGCGCGCGGCTGGACGCGGCCGACTGGGCAGACGGCCGCATCACTGCCGGCCATCAGTCCGCGCAGGCCAAGGACAACGCGCAGTTGCCCGAGGACAGCGCCGCAGCGCGCGAGGCGAGCGCACTGGTGCTGGAGGCGCTGTCGCGCAGCAGCACGTTCTTTTCGGCGGTGCTGCCGCGTCGAATCTATCCGCCGCTGTTCAATCGCTACAGCGGCGGGCAGTCGTTCGGGTATCACGTCGACAACGCGGTGCGTTACGACCGCAGCCGCGGTGGTGCCGAGGCGGTCCGCACCGATGTGTCGGGCACGCTGTTCCTCAGCGACCCGGACAGTTACGACGGCGGCGAGCTGGTGATTGAAGATACCTTCGGCACGCAGTCGGTGAAGCTGCCGGCCGGGCACCTGGTGATCTATCCCGGCACCAGCCTGCATAAAGTGATGCCGGTAACGCGCGGCACGCGTGTCGCCTCGTTCTTCTGGATCCAAAGCATGTTGCGCGACGATGCGCAGCGCCGCCTGTTGTTCGAACTGGATGTGTCGATCCGTCGTTTGACCCAGGACACGCCCGGGCATCCGTCGTTGATCCAGCTCACCGGCGTGTATCACAACCTGCTGCGGCAGTGGGCCGATGTCTGAGCCTGCGATTGACCCGGCCCTGCTGATGGCACTGCTGCAGACTCAGCCGGCACAGGCAGTCGCGTTGCTGCGCAAGGCCGCCGCCGGTCAGGATGTGACTGCACAACTGCTGCTCGCACAGCTGTATGCCGAAGGCCGCGGCATTGCCGCCGATCCGGCCATGGCGATGCTGTGGTACGAAGTGGCCGCCAATGCCGGGCATCCGGAAGCGATGAATCAACTGGGCCGCTGCCACGAACTGGGCTTTGGCACCGCCATCAACGAGGTGCTGGCTGCGTTGTGGTATCGCCGCGCCGCCGAGCACGGCCTGGAATGGGGCATGTACAACCTGGCGCATCTGTACGCCTCCGGGCGCGGCGTGGCGCAGGACCAGGCACACGCATTGACGCTGTACCGCACCGCGGCCGAACGTGGTCACGCCAAGTCGATGAATTTTGTGGCGCGCTATCTCGACCAGGGCCTGGCCTGCGTGGCGGATCCGCTTGCTGCACGCGAGTGGTATCGCCGCGCCGCAGAGGCGGGCGATTTTCGCGGCCAGGCCAGCTATGCAACGTTGCTTGCCGATGAAGGCGCGCTCGATCAGGCCGAACACTGGATGCGACGCGCCATCGACGGTGGGCACACCGGGTTCCTGCGTCAGCTCGCGCCCGTGCTGGCCAACGCGCCACAGCCACGCCTGCGCACCTTACTCAGCGATGTAGCCGCGCGGCAATCGCAGCTGCAGCCACCCGTTCCCGCGGACGTGGCATAAACCGGCATGCCCGCTTCCAACGACACCATCGCCACTGCACAGCAACGCCGCGGATTCTGGCTGCGCATGCTGCATCAATGGCATTGGATCAGTTCGGCGCTGTGTCTGATCGGCATGCTGCTGTTTACGGTTACCGGGCTCACCCTCAATCACGCCGCGCGTATCGAAGCCAGCCCGTCCACCGAGCAACGCACGCTCACCTTGCCGCCAGCGCTGTTGAAGACCCTGGGCACGCGCCAGGACGGCGATGCACCGCTGCCGCCGCGCGTGGCGCAGTGGCTGGGTCGCGAACTGGAGATCAGCGTCGGCAACCGCAACGCAGAGTGGTCGCCAGAAGAGCTGTATGTCGCCCTGCCCCGCCCCGGTGGCGATGCCTGGCTGAGTCTGGACCGCAGCACCGGCGCGATCGAATACGAACGCACCACGCGTGGCTGGATCGCCTATCTCAACGATCTGCACAAAGGCCGCAACGCCGGGCCGGCATGGGGCTGGTTCATCGACGTGTTCGCCATCGCCTGCCTGGTGTTCTGCATCACCGGCCTGTTCCTGCTGCACCTGCATGCGCGTCAGCGCAGCATGACCTGGCCGTTGGTCGGCCTGGGCCTGCTGATTCCGCTGCTGCTTGCCTTGCTGTTGATCCACTGACCTGACTCACCGGAGACGATCATGCGCGCCACCCTGACCATCGCTCTGAGCGGCCTGCTCGCCATGCCGGCGTATGCGGCCACGCTCGACATCAACGTCGAAATCCCCAAACTCAATGTCGCCGAATACCACCGCCCGTACGTGGCGATCTGGCTGGAAGGCGCAGACCAGAAGGTCGCCGCCAACCTGGCGGTCTGGTACCAATCCAAGGACACCGCCGAAGGCCACGGCACCAAATGGCTGCCGGATCTGCGCCAGTGGTGGCGCAAGAGCGGCCGCACGCTGGAGGTGCCGGTCGATGGCGTGACCGGCCCCACCCGGCCTGCCGGCGCGCATGCGCTGTCGTTCACCGACACCAAGGGCGCGCTGAAGTCGCTGCCGGCCGGCCAGTACACCCTGGTGGTGGAAGCTGCGCGCGAAGTCGGTGGCCGCGAGTTGGTCAAGGTGCCTTTCACCTGGCCGGCCACCTCGGCGCAGTCTGCCAAGGCCAGCGGCAGCAGCGAGCTCGGCGCGGTGAGCCTGATCGCAAAGCCCTGATGCAGATGGGCTCGGATGCGGTGCCGCCGTGCATGCATCCGTGCCCATGACGCGCGCGCGACGTGGCGCAGACGCGTATCGACTTTCGTTACCCACGCATCCACGCAGCGCCGCAGTGCGCTGATCAGACACGTGACCCACCCGCCTTATCGCTCTTCAAGGAGTTGCCATGAAACCTTCGCATGTCCTGATCGCCCTGCTTGCAGCACTTCCCGTCAGCGCGTTCGCCCACAAGGCCTGGCTGCTGCCATCGCAAACCGTCCTGGCCGGCGAAGCGCCGTGGATCACCGTCGATGCGGCGGTGTCCAACGACCTGTTCTACTTCAACCACGTGCCGCTGCGCCTGGATAATCTGAGCATCACCGCGCCCGATGGCAGCGCGCTCAAGCCGGAAAACCCTGCAACCGGCAAGTACCGCAGCGTGTTCGACCTGCAGCTCACCCAGCCCGGCACCTACAAACTCAGCATCGTCAATGCCGGCCTGTTCGCCAGCTGGAAGGAAGACGGCAAGCCCAAGCGCTGGCGCGGCAACGAGGCAAGCTTCGCCACCGAAGTGCCGAAGAACGCGCAGGAGTTGCAGGTCAGCCAATCGCTCAATCGCGTGGAAACCTTCGTGACCCGCGGCGCGCCGACCACCACCGCGTTCAAGCCCAGCGGCAAGGGCATCGAGCTGGTGCCGGTGACCCACCCCAACGACCTGGTCGCCGGTGAAGCGGCGCAGTTCACCCTGCAGCTCGATGGCAAGCCGGCCGCCGGGCTGGAGATCGAGATCGTGCGTGGCGGCACGCGCTATCGCGATGCGCAGAACGAGATCAAACTCAAGACCGACGCCAAGGGCGGCTTCAGCGTGACCTGGCCGGAAGCGGGCATGTACTGGCTGGAAACCACCAGCGAAGACAGCAAGACCTCGCTGCCACAGGCCAAGCAACGTCGCCTGGGCTACGTGGTAACGCTGGAAGTGTTGCCGCAGTAATCGCCGCATGCCCGCCACTGCGTTGACCTTACGGTTAACGCAGTGGCGATGCAGTGCCGATGTGGAAGCGGCACATTCCGCTCGGCGTGTACCGCCTGCCGCCTGCCGCCTGCGCGGTATGTGCGGTATGCGCAGCGTCCAATCGGCGCATCCCTCGCTGTTTCAAAGACCACACCGCGTGATGCAAACGACACGCTCGCGCGTCACCATGGCTGCCTCAGGCAGCGCCTGCTCGACCGGTCCACGCATGCACCCAGTTTCTTCCGCAGATGACGCCATTGCCTCCCTGGGCGGGCACAGCATGGGCACGACCTGGAGCGTCAAGCTGGTGGCGCCGCGTGGGCGCGACCTGCATCCCATGCATGCGCGTATCCAAGCAGCGCTCGATCGCGTGGTCGCGCAAATGAGTACCTGGGAAACGGACTCGGATATCAGCCGCTACAACCGTGCCGCGGCAGGTCAGTGGCAGACATTGCCCGATGACTTTTTCACCGTGCTGCGCACCGCGCTGCAGATCGCGCAAGCCAGCGACGGCGCGTTCGACCCCACGGTCGGCCCGATGGTCGAACTGTGGGGCTTTGGCGCCTCCGGCGGCCGACGCCGTGTGCCCTCGCCCGAACAGATCGCGCTGGCCAGCCTGCGCTGCGGCTGGCAACGCCTGGCTCTGGATGGCCAGCGGGTGCTGCAACCCGGCGCCGTCGCGCTGGATCTGTCCGGCATCGCAAAAGGCTTCGGGGTGGACTGCGTGCAGCACGCATTGCGACAGGCCGGCATCGTCAGTGCGTTGATCGATGTGGGTGGCGAATTGTTCGGCTATGGGCGCAAACCCGATGGCAGCGCATGGCGTGTGCTGGTCGAATCCGCGCCCGACGAAGACGCCGGCGCCACATTGCCGGCACGTGTGCTCACGCTGGATGGCTTGGCAGTCGCCACATCAGGCGATCGCTGGCACCGCTTCGATGCCGACGGCATGCGCTATGCGCACACCTTCGATCCACGCACTGGAGCGCCGATTCCGCATGCGCCTGCCGCCGTCACCGTGCTCGCGCGCGAAGCCATGCAGGCCGATGCCTGGGCCACCGCGATGACCGTGCTCGGAACCGATGCCGGGCTTGCCTATGCCGCCAAGACCGACCTGGCAGTGCGCTTTCTGACGCGCCACGATGGCAGCTTGCATGAAGTGATGAGCCCGGCGTTCGAGCAACATCTGGCGGCGTCATGAGCGCCACAAGCCTACGCGTCTGGATAGGTAACGGGGCGCTGCTGCTCGCCCTGGCGACGCTTGTCGGATGGCTTGCCCACCTGCATGACGGTGCCTGGTGGAGCGCACCGACACCGCATCGCTTGCAATGGGCAGGCGTCGGGATGACGGCGTATGCCGTGCTGTGCACGGCGGTCTTGTTGCGCCGCCGGGCACGCGCCAACACGTCGCACGGCGACAGCAGCGGCGTGTTGATCGTATGGGCAAGCCAGACCGGATTCGCACGCGAACTGGCCGAGCGTAGCGCTGATGCCTTGCAAGCGGCAGGTATCGGTGCCTACGCACTCCCGCTGGAGGCGTTAGTTCCCGAGCAGCTCGCGCGCGTGCCGCGTTTGCTATGCATCGTCAGCACTACGGGCGAAGGCGATGCACCGGATCACGCACAGGCTGCGGGGCGTCACTGGCTCGCCGACAGCGGACAGGATCTGGCCGCCGTGCAGTACGCGGTGCTGGCACTCGGCGATCGTCGTTATACGCAATTCTGCGCGTTCGGCCGCCATCTCGATGACCGCCTGCACGCGCGCGGCGGCACCCGCCTGTTCGAGCGCATCGAGGTCGACAATGCCGACCCACACGCATTGCAGCAATGGCGCCAACGTCTATCGACGTTGGCGCCTGCGCTTGCGACGCAGTCGGATTGGAGCGTGCCGACCTACACGGCCTGGCAGCTGCGCGAGCGCGTCCACCTCAATCCAGGCAGTGCCGGCGCACCGATCCATCGGCTCCGTCTCACGCCCATCGATGGCGCACTGCCGGCATGGCGTGCTGGCGACATCGCCGAGGTCGCGCCGCAGAACGCACCGGAGAGTGTCGACGCCTGGTTGCAGCGTCATCGACGCGATGGCTCGGACATCATCGACGGCCGTACGCTGCGCGACTGGCTTGGCCGCTCGCACCTGCCGACCGATGCAAAGACGGATGCACAGACGGCGGCGACGGCGTCAGCGGATGCAACCGCGTTGGTGCGTAGCCTGATCACCCTGCCGCATCGCGAATACTCGCTGGCCTCGATCAGCGAAGAAGGCCACGCCGAACTGCTGATCCGCGAACACCGGCAGGCCGACGGGCATCTGGGCATCGGCAGCGGCTGGCTGTGCGTGCATGCTCCCGTCGGCACGCCGATTGCCTTGCGCCTGCGCAGCAATCCGGGGTTCCACCCACCCGCACCCGCGCAGCCCATGCTGCTGATCGGCAATGGCACCGGCATCGCCGGCTTGCGCGCCCACCTACGCGCACGCATTGCAGCCGGTGCGCGCGACAACTGGCTGATCTTTGGCGAACGCAATGCCGCGCACGATGCGCTGTATGCCGACGAACTGCAGCAGTGGCAACACGATGGCTGGATCGCGCGTCTGGACCTGGTGTACTCGCGCGACCACAACCCGTCGGTACGTTATGTACAACATGCATTGGCTGCCGCCAGCGATCGCCTGCGGCAATGGATCGACCGCGGCGCCTGCATCTATCTCTGCGGCAGCCTGCGCGGCATGGCACCCGACGTGGACCGCACCCTCGACACCCTGCTGGGCACCGAGGTCAGGCAAGAACTGCTACGCAGCGGCCGCTACCGTCGCGACGTGTATTGAACAGCAAGCGTGCAGGCTGAAGATCGCAGCTTGGCAGCGTGGAGTGCTGCCAAGCTACGATCGTTGGCAGGCAGACATTGCATCCGAATCCTGTACCCAGCAACGCTCGTTTGCCGGCAACCGTGCTCTGCATCGGCACGCTTCGGCACGTTGCTGCAGTTCTGCGAGTTCGCTAAGAGCAGCTTACAAAACGACTGTGCAGCGGCCAGGCGACCGCTGCTCGGAATCGGTGTGTGCCACTCACACGCTCCTGTCCCTGCGCGCCGTTCACGCCCACCTGACGAGTGCTCGCTACTTGTTGTCAGCCTCTTTAATTCCTCGACGCAGACAGTGCACGTGACACGTATCAATCCGAATTGCTAACTACCCGGTTAACTGGCTGCGCCGTTACTTGCACTTGCATTTGCATCTCGGCCGTTCAATGCACGAAAGAACACTGTTGGCTGTCCGGATCAGCTAATCGTGGATCCCTGCAAGCGGACTCACCCGGATCGCCAGCAGCTCGCCGCCGCCATCGAGCACGTAGCGGGTCCGCGTCGATGCACTCAGCCATGCGGTGTCGCCCGCAGCCAGGGGCGGCAGCCCACTGTCGCGCCCAAAGCTGGCCTGGCCCGCCAACAGGTGGATGACCCAGGCGCTGCCCGGGTCCGCAAAGAACAGCATGGTGCCGACCAAGGGGCGATGCAGCAGCTCGGTACGCAGCAGATCGCGGCGCCACATCAGATTGAAGTCCTGCGTCGGCCCATCGAGCAAGCTCGCGTCGACCGTCTCCTCACCAGCGAATCGGACGCGCTGATAGGGCGGCAGCAATTCGACGACACGCGCGGCGCCAGCGACGCGTGCGCCAGCATCACCGTCATCAGTAGGTGTACCTGTGATCAGGCCATCAGCACGCGCAGAAGCATTGCCGGGATCAAGCTCACCGTCGCCAAACTGCAGCCGCATCCCATTGCCATGCAGCAGCACCAATTCGCGGTCGATCCCCGGGAATGCGGAAAACGCGGCGTCGCGTTCGATCTCGGCAATCGACAGCCGCAATGCCCAGGCCTCAGGCTCTCCGAGCCGCAGGATCTCGCGTGTCCAACCAAATTGATTGCGCCACCGCTCGCGGCGGTACTCGGTGGCCGGAATCACCCGGCTGCTCAGGTCTGTCAGCTGCATCGGCGCATTGTGCCCGAAGCCCGCTACCGAAGCCCTCCGCCGCTGCGTGGCAGAGCGGCACACCCTGAAACGAAAAACGCCCGGCTGCACATCCAAGTGCAACACCGGGCGATTCCACGTCCTTGTCGGCTTCCAGCCATCCCCCGGACATCCTGTCCAGTTAGGTTGCGGCCACGCATCCTCGCGTCGAACCGTATCTCGGATCCCTTTCCCTTAACGCCGTCCCACCGGTTTCACCGCCGCCCCCTTGGCAGCCTTCTTGGCGGGAGCCATCGTGGCTCCTACTTCGATCAGGTCACGATTCCGTTCGACCGTCTTGAGTCCGATGCCCTTGACCAGCGCCAGTTCCTCGGCACTTTTGAAGGGACCGTTTGCCTGACGGTGCTCAACGATTGCCTCGGCTTTTGATCGCCCGACATTCGTCAGCACCTTGTCCAATTCCTCAGCAGACGCGGTGTTGATATCGACCTTCTCAAGCGCGTACGCATTCGAGGACAACAACAACGCCAGTAGCAGGGACTTCAGGACTACGGTAAATGACTTCATTGCAACGCTCCTTGTGGCTTGGGTGATGGTCCTAGCCAGCATTCCTGCCGGCGGAGCCAGTGTCCCGCGCCACATGCAGCAATCCTATCGCCAACGAACTTTTCACACAGCAGGTGAACTGCGCGCCGCCTTGTAGGGAAATACCTACCCCTGGCCCCGGGCGTAGAATGTGTCATTACGTCACGCATTCGGAGCCTTCATGGACAGCGCCAAGATCGACCAATTCATCAGCGAAACCTGGGACCGCGAAATCGTCCCGCAGCTGGTCGATTACATCCGTATCCCCAACAAGTCGCCGATGTTCGACGCCGATTGGGTGGCCCATGGCTATATGGAGCAGGCCGTCACGCTGATGGAAACCTGGGCGCGCGCACAGGCCATCGATGGCATGCAAGTGGAGGTGGTGCGCCTGGACGGCCGCACGCCGCTGATCTTCATCGAGATCCCGGCCACCGGCCCGGAGTCCGGCGACGACACCGTGTTGCTGTACGGCCATCTGGACAAGCAGCCGGAGATGACCGGTTGGGATGCCGACCTGGGCCCCTGGGAGCCGGTGCTGCGCGACGACAAGTTGTATGGCCGGGGCGGCGCCGACGACGGTTACGCGATCTTCGGCTCGCTGGCGGCGATTCTGGCGCTGCGCACCCAGGGTCTGTCGCATGCGCGGTGCGTGGTGCTGATCGAAGCCTGCGAAGAGTCGGGCAGCTACGATCTGCCCGCTTACGTGGACCATCTGGCCGAGCGTATCGGCAAGCCGTCGTTGGTGGTGTGCCTGGATTCGGGATGCGGCAATTACGAGCAGTTGTGGTGCACCACTTCGCTGCGCGGCCTGACCGGCGGCAACCTCAGCGTGAAGGTGCTGGAAGAAGGCGTGCATTCCGGCGATGCGTCCGGCGTGGTGCCGTCCAGCTTCCGGCTGCTGCGCCAGTTGCTGTCGCGCATCGAAGACGAGGCCACGGGCCGCATCCTGCTGGAGGGGTTGCATGTGGAGGTGCCGGCCGAGCGCCTGACCCAGGCCAAGGCTGCAGCGGCGACGCTGGATACCGCCATCTTCGATAAATTCCCGATGGTCGATGGCCTGGTGCCGATGCATGACGACCTCACCGAGCTGGTCTTGAACCGGACCTGGCGCCCGGCGCTGTCGATCACCGGCGTGGATGGCATGCCGCCGCTGGCCTCGGCCGGCAATGTGTTGCGTCCGCAGACCGCGGTGAAGCTGTCGCTGCGTCTGCCGCCAACCGCCGACGGCAAGGCCTGTGGCGAACTGCTCAAGCAGGCGTTGCTGCGCGATCCGCCCAATGGCGCGCAGGTCACGCTGGAGCTGGAAAAGGCATCGTCCGGTTGGAATGCCCCGGCCATGGCGCCGTGGCTGGAGAAGGCCATCGACGCCGCCAGCCAGGCCTTCTTCGACAAGCCGGCGATGTACATGGGCGAAGGCGGCTCGATCCCGTTCATGGGCATGCTGGGCGAAAAGTTCCCCGGCGCGCAGTTCATGATCACCGGCGTGCTGGGGCCGCATTCCAATGCGCATGGCCCGAACGAGTTTTTGCACATCCCGATGGGTAAGCGCGTCACCGCCTGCGTGTCGAAGGTGATCGCCGAGCATCATGCGGCCTGCCTGCGCGGCGAAACCAGCGGCTCGCCGGTGGCTGCCGATAGCGGCACCCGTCATGGTGGACACGGTTGCTGTTGAGTCGACGAGAGACGACTGCGGGTTGAGGGCGTGCCCTGACGTGAAGCATTGCGTTGCATTTGGCGCAAAGGACACGGCATCGGCAACTTGGTCAGCGTCTTCTCACCCAGCTCCTCTCCCGCAGGGACAGAGGCTGGGTGTTCGATCATGCGATTGAAGGCGGCGGCTGTCTGGGCAGTCACTCCATGACAGGGTTTCTGTGGCAATACCCAACGCAACGATTTGCTGAAGGCACCCCATCAGCGCCATTCGCACTGTGCGTGCAGCGCGAGTCGCCGACATCCGAAATGCTAGTCTGCCGATCCCGTTTGCCTTCGGTGCTGCAATGAACACTTTGTTTGGTAGCGACAGCTGGCTCTACATTTTGCTGGTGGGATTTGTGGTCGGGCTGCTGGCGCGTTTCATCACGCCCGGCACGCAGCGCCTGGGTTGCCTGCTGACCATCGTGCTGGGCATCGCCGGGGCGGTGGTGGCAAGCTGGTTTGGCCGCTACATGGGCTGGTACCACGCAGGCGAGCCTGCCGGTTTCCTCGGCGCGTTGCTGGGTGCCATCGCCATCCTTGCACTGCTGCGCTTGTTCAGCGGCAGCAAACGCTGACCACTGCATTGCACGCTTCGTCCTCACTTCACTACGCAACCACGACACATGACGGTATCGCCTTCTGACCCTGCGCGCGACGCGCTGCGCCTGCAATGGGCGCGACACGCACTGGATGACCCCTCTACGGTGTTGCAACGCGCGTCGGTCGACGCGGGGTTTCGCAGTTACTGGCGCACGCAGGGACGCGGCACCGATCGCATCCTGATGGATGCGCCACCGCAGCTCGAAAATGTGGCGCCGTGGTTGCGCATGCACGCCGTGTTGGGCGCGCATGGAGTCCGCGTGCCGCAGGTGCTGGCACAGGACCTGGAGATCGGCTTCCTGCTGCTGGAGGATCTGGGCGTACCGACGCTGGCGCAGGTCCTGACCGACGCCAATGCCGACGCCCTGCTGGATGGCGCCATCGCGCAATTACTGTTGCTGCAACAGATCCCGCCACCTGCCGACAGCGGCGTGTTCGGTGAGGCGCTGCTGCAACGCGATGCCGGTTTGTTCGAGGAATGGTTTCTGGGTCGCCATCTTGGCGTGCAGCTGGACTGCGGCCAGGCCGAGCAGTTGCAGCTGGTGCAGCGGCGCTTGATGGACAACGCGCTAGCGCAGCCACGCGTGTTCACCCATCGCGACTTCATGCCGCGCAATCTGATGCCGGTGCCCGATGGCCCAGCAGTATTGGACTTTCAGGATTGCGTGATCGGGCCGATCGCCTACGACCCGATCAGTCTGTTCAAGGACACCTCGGTAAGTTGGCCGATCGCACGCGTCGACGGCTGGCTGGCGCGTTATCACGCACGTGCGCAGGCCGCCGGATTGCCGGTGCCGCCACTGCAGCAGTTTCTGCGCGATGCGGACTGGATGGGCGTGCAGCGGCATCTGAAAAACCTGGGTATTTTTTCGCGTCTGAGCCATCGCGATGGCAAGCATTGGTATCTGGACAACGTGCCGCGCTTCATCGCTTATCTGGACGAAGTACTGCCGCGCTATGCCGAGCTGGCGCCGCTGATCGCGTTGCTGGACGAGGTGGTCAAACCCGCATTGGCAACACGCGCAGTGCAGGCGGACGTATGAAGGCGTTGATTTTTGCAGCAGGCTTTGGCGAGCGCATGCGGCCGTTGACCGAGCACACGCCCAAACCCTTACTGTCTGTCGGCGGCACGCCGTTGATCGTCTGGCATTTGCGCAAACTGGCAGCGTTGGGCGTGGACGAGGTAGTGATCAATACCTCGTGGCTGGCCGAGCAGTTTGCGCAAACGCTGGGAGACGGCAGCGCGTTCGGGCTGCGTCTGACCTATTCCTATGAAGGCGCAACGCCGCTGGAAACCGGCGGCGGCATGTTGCATGCACTGCCGCTGTTGGGCGATGCACCGTTTCTGTTGGTCAATGGCGATATCTGGACCGATTTGGACTTTGCCCGGCTGTCGCATGCACCGGAAGGACTGGCGCAGCTGGTGCTGGTGGATCGCCCCGCGTATGCAGAGCGCGCTGACTTTGCGCTGGAT
This sequence comes from Xanthomonas sp. NCPPB 4467, assembly GCF_041475665.2. Classification (NCBI taxonomy): domain Bacteria; kingdom Pseudomonadati; phylum Pseudomonadota; class Gammaproteobacteria; order Lysobacterales; family Lysobacteraceae; genus Xanthomonas; species Xanthomonas sp. NCPPB 4467. The sequence continues at coordinate 3,612,339 of NZ_CM191260.1, forward strand.
GCGGACGGCAAGGTGCGCGCAGATCTGCCTGCAACGCTTACCTACTCCGGCATCGGCATGTATCGACCGACGCTGCTGCACGATTGGCAATCGGTGATTGGTCCGTTGCCAGAGCAGGCCGGCGCGGCGCCGCGGTTTGCCTTGGCGCCGATCCTGCGCGCGCAGATGGCGGCAGGCCTGATCGATGGCATCCACCATGCCGGGCGCTGGACCGATGTCGGCACGCCGCAGCGCCTGGCAGAATTGGATGCACAGTTACTGCGCAACGGCGGCTGATCGCAACTCGTTGCTGCAAGGCTCGTCATCAAGCGCATCGACTAAAAACCTTCGAGCGCTGGCTCACTGGTTGCAACGTGTCTGCCACATGCGCCTTCGCCGACGGGTGAGGGAATGTCCGGACTGGCAATGACATCGCTGGGACGAAAGGAGCTGATCACACCGCACGTTAGCGGCAGGCAGCATCGCGTGTACCGCTCGCAACCACGCAGCGACCATCTCGACTGGTCCTTGCACGCCAACCGTTGACGGACCTTACGTGGCATGGATGCCGGACAATAGCCTGCATGTAGGTACTTGTAGCGTGTCCCGCGATGGTGGGCGGGCAAGACTTCAGCAGCAAACTCGCAGCATCGAGCGCGCGGTGCCCTCGCCACTTGCAGGACACGCCGTAAACCCATCCCTGGGGGCTCGTTGGCGGCATCCATGCCGCCAACGGTCCCGCAAGCGGCGAGGACACCGCACCAGACGGTTGGCTGCGTTTTTTTGAAGAACGAGGACACCGCGCTAGAGCGTTGCTGGTTGCTTGCTGAAAACTCGACGCACCGACCACCTCGGCTGGTCTTTGGCTACCCACCTTTGCCAGGCCTTACGCGACCTGGATGCCGCGTAAGAACTTAGATAGACGTACTTGCAGCGTGTCCGGCGATGGTGGGCGGGCAAGGGGGCCCTGCAAGAACGCCGCAGACCCGCTGCCTTACGCCCCGCGATCCTCAAGCACACGGCGCAGGAACGGCACCGTGATGCGGCGTTTGGCCGCCAACGATTCGCGATCCAGCCGATCCAGCAAGGCTACCAAGGTGGCAAGTTCGCGTTCGCTATGCGTCAGTAGCCAGTCGATCGCCGCATCGTCCAGCGCCAGCCCGCGCCGCTGCGCACGATCGCGCAGCACTGCCGCGCGCGCCGCATCGTCGAGCACCGGCAATCCGATCCGGATGCATTGCGACAGCCGCGAACGCAGATCCGGCAGCGCCAACGATAGGCCATCGGGCATCTGCCGTGCGGTGTAGAGCAGGCTGATGCCGGCGGCGCGTGCGCGATTATGGAAATCGAACAGCGCCACTTCGTCGTCGCGCTGCCCGGCAATACTGTCAACGCCATCCAGTGCCACCAGGCTGCGGCCCTCCAGCGCTTCGAGCGCATCGCGCAGGCGGCCGGCTGCTGCGTGCAGCGGCAGATACGCGGTTGCCCGCCCGGCCTGCTCGGCCGCTGCGCACACCGCCAGCACCAGATGCGTCTTGCCGGTACCGGCGGGTCCGGCAAGATAGAGCCAATCGCTCAGCTGACCGGCAGCCAGCGCCTGCAATTGCGCAAGCAGGCCCTCGGGCGCGGCAATGTAACTATCGAAACGCTGATCGGATGGCGCGCGCAACGCCAATGGCAACTGCGGCACGCTCACGACCGATCTGCGTCCTTGCTCGGGTCGATGATGACGCTGCGCTCGGCCGTGGTGGACTGCAGCACGATGCCCGCACGCTCGCCGGCATACAGGTCGCTGCGGGTGTACTGCTCATGCGCATACCGCAGCAGCACGTTGGCCACCGCTGCCACCGGCAACGCCAGCAGCATGCCGAGGAAGCCGAACAACTGGCCGCCGGCCATCACCGCAAAGATCACCGCCACCGGATGCAGGCCGATCTTGTCACCGACGATGCGCGGAGTGAGCAAATAACTTTCCAGCAACTGGCCGACGGTGAACACCACGCCCACGCCGATCAGCAGTTTCAGATCCAGCCCCTGCGCCTGCACGATGGCCGCCAGCAACGCCAGCACGATGCCGGTGGTTGCCCCCAGATACGGAATGAAACTGATGAAACCTGCAATGATGCCGATCAACAACCCCAGATTGAGCCCGATGATGGACAGGCCGGTGGCGTAGATCGCGCCCAGCGCCAGCATCACCAGGAACTGGCCGCGGATGAAGCCACCCAGCACGTCGTTGGACTCCAGCGCCAGCCGGCTCACGGTGCCGATGTAGGCACGCGGGATGACCGCCGCCACACGCTCGACCAGGCGGTCCCAGTCGCGCAGGAAATAGAACGCCAGGATCGGCAGCAACGCCAGGTTGATCACCCAGGTCACCATCGCAAAGCCCGAGCGCTGCACGTAACCGAAGAAGGTCTTGGCGGCGCCGCCGGCCTGCTCCCAGTGGCTGCGGATCCAGTCGATCAAGCGCTCCGGGTCCAGCCAGCCCATCAGCTCCACGCCGGTCTTGGCTTCCAGCCACGGAATGGCCGTGCTGATCGCCCAGGTGCGCATCTGCGGCAAGGCATCGATCAGGGTCATGATCTGGCGTTCGATCATCGGCACCAGAATCATCAGCGCCAGCACGACCAACAGCAGCGCCAGCACGAACACCAGCGACACTGCCATGTTGCGCGAGCGGCCGGCGCGTTCGATGCGGTCCACCAGCGGGTCGCCCAGCCAGGCCAGCAACAGCGCAAGCACGAACGGCGTCAGGATCGGGGACAGCAGCGAGACCACCCACAGCACGCCGACAATGACCGCCACCCATTTGAGGCGGCGCAGGAATAAAGCGATTTCGGCTTCGGGCGTCAACGTCATTTCAGGCGGTACTCGGCGTGCTCGTTGTCGAGAATGATCGGGCCCTCGGTCGGTACAGAGACCGAGACCAGCGGGCTGTTGTCGCCGAGCATACGGTTAAGCCCCGAAATGCCCGTGAGCAGTTCCAGATCCACTTCCATGCGATCGCCGTTGGCGCTGACCGGGCGAATGCTGCGTACCACCGACACGCTCTGCAGTGCGGCGGCGACCCGCAGGTAATCGTCGGCGCTGTGGATGCCGGTAATCACTGCGCGGTACACCCCGGGCACGCCCGAATCCACCCGCTTGGCATAGCGCTTGACCAAGGCATCGGCGGCGCCATCGGCACCGGCGGCCATCGCGCGGCGCGCATCGCCGTCGCTGCTGGTCCAGCTCGACAGCACATTGCCGTTGTCCACGAAAACCCAGTCGGCGGTCCAGCCGGCATCATTGCGGTAGAGCTTGCCAATCAGCTGCATCGGCGGGCTGTACTTGGCCGACGCGCGCGACACCGCGGCGGTGTCCTTGCGCCAGATCGCACCGGCCAGCGCCTGCTCGGCCGCCGCACCGCCCGGCAGGCCGAGCCGGTAGCCGCGCTCGATCGCGCGGTCGAGCACGCTGCGTGCGGCGTTGGCCTGGGCAACGCCGACCAGGCGCGGGCCGCTGCCGTCATCGATGGCCAGCCACAACACCGGCTTTGGGCGCGGCAGCGGCCACACCGGCAGGCCGAGCGCGGCGATCAAGCCATCCACATCGGACTGGCGAAAACGCGCGACCAGGGTGGTGCGGAAGGTCGGCGCACCGGCGCGCGAGGTGCCCTGATCCTGGCGGTAGTCGTAGTGTTCGACGTAGTTGGGCGCATTGCGCAGCGCCTGCGGCACACCGGGGCGGCTCATCACCGAGCGATCGCCGGAGACTTTGCCGAGCACCGCGCCCAGCGCGCGCGCCAGGGCGCCGGGGCGATCGGATTCGCCCTGGCTGTTGACCGGCACTTCGGCATCGTAGGCACTTTGCGCCTTGGCGACGTCGCCTTCGGTGCGCAGATCGGCTTGCGCAAAGGCCGGAGCCACAGGCATGGCGACCACGAGGGCGAGAAAGAAAACGAGACTGCGGCGCATCGACGGTTCCATGGCATAAGCGTATCCAGGTGAATTGTTGCCCGAATGGGGCGCTAGCGCCAACGTGGCTGTTAAAATCGCCGCCTTTACTGCCGAGCCACCCACGCCCGTGACCAGCCCAACGCCTTCCACTCCCTCGCCCATGACCTACCGCGACGCGGGTGTCGACATCGATGCCGGCAATGCCCTGGTCGAACGCATCAAGCCGCTGGTCAAGCGCAGCTTCCGGCCGGAGGTGATGGGTGGCCTGGGCGGTTTTGGCGCGCTGTTCGACCTGTCCGGCAAGTACAAGGAGCCGGTGCTGGTCTCCGGCACCGACGGCGTGGGCACCAAACTCAAGCTGGCGCAGCAGCTCGGCCGCCACGACACCATCGGCATCGACCTGGTCGGCATGTGCGTCAACGACGTGCTGGTGCAGGGCGCCGAACCGCTGTTCTTCCTGGACTACTTCGCCACCGGCAAGCTCGACGTGGACACCGCCGCAGCGGTGGTCGGCGGCATCGCGCGCGGCTGCGAGCTGTCCGGTTGCGCCTTGATCGGTGGCGAAACCGCCGAAATGCCCGACATGTACCCGCCCGGCGAATACGACCTGGCCGGCTTCACCGTGGGTGCGGTGGAAAAATCGCAGCTGCTGGACGGCGCGCAGGTGCGCGAGGGCGATGTGCTGATCGGCATCGCGTCCTCCGGCCCGCATTCCAACGGGTATTCGCTGATCCGCAAGATCTACGAACGTGCCGGCGCGCCGGCAGAGCATGTACTGGACGACGGCACCAAGCTGATCGACGCACTGATGGCACCGACCGCGCTGTACGTCAAGCCGGTGCTGGCGCTGCTCAAGTCGCACGGCGAAGCGATCCATGCCATGGCGCACATCACCGGCGGCGGGCTCACCGAAAACATCATCCGCGTGATTCCCGACGGCCTGGGCCTGGACATCGATGCCACCGCCTGGACCTTGCCGCCGGTGTTCGCCTGGCTGCAGCGCGAAGGCGCGGTGGCCGATGCCGAAATGTGGCGCACCTTCAACTGCGGCATCGGCTTTGTGCTGATCGCTTCACCCGATCAGGCCGCCACGCTGGAACAGGCACTGGACGCGCAATCGCTTGCGCATTGGCGCATCGGCCACGTGGTCGCCGCGCATGGCGACGAACGCGTGCGGATTGGCTGAGCCAAGGAGACCTGCATGGACGCTTCCCCTCCTGCCCTGCCGACGCCGGCCAGCGCCGATGACCTGCAGCACCTCAAGCTGCTGTCGATCTTTCATTACGTGCTGGCCGGCATCACCGGGCTGTTTTCGCTGTTTCCGCTGATCCATCTGTTCATGGGGCTGGCCATCGTCACCGGGCACTTGCCGATGCAGGGCAGCAATGGCGAAGCGGCACCGGACCAGATGCGGATGTTCGGCTGGATCTTCGTGGTGTTTGCGGCCGCGATCATCACCTGCGGCCTGACCCTGGCCGGCTTCATGGCCTATGCCGGCCGTTGCATCGCCCAGCGCCGGCGGCATCTGCTGTGCCTGGTCGTGGCCGGCATCTCGTGCTCCTTCATGCCGTTCGGCACCGTGCTTGGCGTCTTTACGCTGATCACATTGTTGCGCCCCCAGGTCAAGGCACTGTTCGGCCCTGCCGCAACCGCCGCCTGAGAGCCACGTGATCATCAGGACCCTGCGCCGCGCCAAACCGGCTGCGTTGACCGTCACCATCGCGGTGTTCCTGGCGAGCTGGATCGCACCGCTATGGCCGGTCGAACAGGCCTTGCATAGTTCGTTGACCGTGATCGGCTTGATCGCACTGGTGTGGGCCGACCGTCGCTGGCCGCTGGAGAACGCCGCCTTCGTGGCGATCTGCGTGTTTATCGGATTGCACTGCATCGGCGCGCGCTGGCTGTATTCCAACGTGCCCTACGAGCAATGGAGCATGCAGTTAGTGCACTGGTCGCCCAGCGCCACGTTCGGCTGGACGCGCAATCATTTCGACCGTTTGATCCACCTGCTGTTCGGGCTGTGCTTCACGCCGGCCATTGCGCAACTGGCGTTGCGGCTGTGGCCCCGCCTAACGCTGCGGCAGGCCTTTGCGCTGACGGTGATGAGCATCATGTGCGTCAGCCTGGTCTACGAGTGGTTCGAGTGGGGCATTGCGCTGTTGCTGTCGCCACAGGCCACCGAAGCCTACAACGGCCAGCAAGGCGACCCCTGGGACGCACATACCGACATGCTGCTGGCAACCCTCGGCAGCCTGGCGGCCTACCCCGCGGTGAGGACACTGTTCAATGCTCGCAACTGATCCCCGCCTGCGCCTGGCCGTGCTGGCCTCCGGCCGCGGCAGCAATCTGCAGGCCATCCTTGACGCGATCGCCAGCGGGCGCTTGCACGCAGAAGTGGTCGGGGTATTTTCCGACCGTCCGCAGGCGCCGGCACTTCAAAAAATGGACGCAGCGCGCCGTTGGAGCGCCAGCCCGCGCGACTTCGCCGACCGCAACGCCTTCGACGCCGCGCTGGGCGATGCCATCGCCGTCGTACAGCCGGACTGGGTCATCTGCGCCGGCTACATGCGCATTCTGGGCGAGCCATTGGTGCGGCGCTTTGCCGGGCGGATGCTCAATATCCACCCGTCCCTGCTGCCCAAGTACCGTGGCTTGCACACGCATGCCCGCGCGCTGGAGGCCGGCGATACCGAGCACGGCGCCAGCGTGCATCTGGTAGTACCCGAACTGGATGCCGGCAGCGTGATCGCGCAGGCCCGCGTACCGGTCCTCCCCGGCGATAGCGCCGAGCAATTGGCCGCACGCGTTCTGGCCCGCGAGCACCCGCTGCTGCTCGCCACACTGGACCTGCTGGCCAGCGGACGCCTGCAGGTGGTGGACGGCGATGCGGTGCATGTCGACGGTCAGTGCCTGTTTACGCCACTACGACTAGAGTCCGCTGACGCCGCGCTCGCCTGAATGCGGATACGCCCCCCTCATCCCGTCTCAGACATCCTTGTGGCCCCGTGCCTCAGCTCTCGCGCATGAACGCCATCCCGATCGCCGCCGCGCTGTTGACCACGGCCCTGCTTTGCCAGGCCAGCCCGAGCCGTGCACAACAGCCAGCAGCCCCGCCGGCAGCTGCCGCGCAAACACCTGCCACGCCTGCTCCGCCGGTTGCCCCTGCGGCTGCGGCCGCGCTGCCGGCAAGCACCTGGACGCCGCCGCCGCTGGAGCCGTTCGTGGCGACTTACCAGGCGTTCTATCGTGGCAAGGAGGCCGGCGACGCCACCATGCAGGTCAGCCACGGCGACGGCAGCCAGTGGCGCATCGACATGTCGGTCCGCGGCCGCAAGGGCTTTGCCAGCATCCTGGGCCTGAATCTGGAACAGAGCACGGTGTTTCGCGTCGATGGCGACACCTATACGCCGTTGAGCCAGAGCACCGTGCGCAAGGCGATGTTCTTCGGCAAAAAAGTCACCGGCGTCTACAACTGGCAAGCCGGCACCGCGCAGTGGGACGGCGACCTGAAGGAAGAGCGTCAGCACCCCATTCCGCTACAGCACGGCGATCAAAGCGCACTGTCGTTGAATCTGTCGCTGATGCGCGATGCGCAGCCCGGCCGCAGCCTGAGCTACCGCTATGTCGATGTGGGCCGGGTACGCAAATACGATTACCGCGCCGCCGACACCACCGAGGTGGTGCAGGTCGGCGACCTGAGCTACGACGCGTTGCGCGTGTACCGCGTCAACAGCGGCGACAACGAAACCATCCTCTGGATCGCCAACGGAGTTCCGACTCCGGTGCGCATCCTGCAACGTGACAAAGGTGAGGATCAGGTCGATCTCCGCCTGGTCGAATACCAAGGAGTCTGACCATGAAAACCTTCTCTCGCACCAGCGCCTTGATCGCCGCCGCCGCACTGGCCGTGGCCAGCCTGCCGGCGCTCGCCGTGCAGCCGTTCCAGGCCGATTACTCCGCCAATTACATGGGCATGCAGGCCAACGGCACCATGACCCTGGCCGCGGCCGGCGCCAACCAGTGGCGCTACACGCTGACCATCCAGAACCAGCTGGCCAACCTGACCCAGAGCACGGTGTTCGAAGAAGCCGGTGGCCAGCTGCGCCCGGTGAGCAGCAACGACACCTCGTCGATGATGATCAAGCGCCGCAACGTCACCGCCAATTACGACTGGAAAACCAGCCAGGCGACCTGGGGCGGCGACATCAAGCCGGACCGTCGCGGCCCGGTCAAACTGCAGCCCGGCGACATGGACGCGTTACTGATCAACCTGGCGATCACCCGCGATGTGGCCGCCGGCAAGCCGCTCAACTATCGCATGGTGGACGAAGGCCGCATCAAGCCGATGAGCTACAAGGTGATCGGCAAGGAGAACATCACCGTCAACGGCAAGCAGGAACAAGCCACCAAGGTCTCACGCGTGGATGGCGACAAGGAATTGATCGCCTGGGTGGTCAAGGACCTGCCGGTGCCGGCGCGTCTGCTGCAGAAGGAAAAGGGCCAGGACGCGCTGGACCTGACCATCAAGTCGCTGCGTTAAGCGCGTCAAACCGTCGACCAAAGGACTGATTGCCACCATAGTCCCGGTCGTAAAGTCATTTAGTGCAGTCGTAAAGTCGTTTTAGTGCAGTCAAACGCTTACTGAGTCGAGGGCGCGATGCCCTCACCGCTCGCGGGACACGCCGTAAATCCTTCCTTGGAAGCTCGGTAGCGGCATCCATGCCGCCACACGGTCCCGCAATCGGTGAGGACACCGCGCCAGAGAGTTAGTCGGTTGTTTTGTTGAAAACATCCACACCGATCATCTCGACGGGCCATTGCCCGCTCACCGTCGCGGGACCTTACGCGGCATGGATGCCGCGTAAGAGCCTTATCTGTTCGGAATCTGGCAGTTTAGGTGTCGAGAGCCGGCGTGGGCTGCCGTCAGAGCCTGGATCTCAGCGATCGCCATGCAGTTTGGTACCCACGCCGGATTCTCCCTTGATTCGCCCGAACAGTTGCCCGAGCTGACACTCGAAACGATAAGACTGGGCAAGCGAGGGAGCTCTCGACATTTTTAGCCTAGCGGAGATTTCCCATGAGCGGAATCGGGATCGATGTGTGCAAACACTTTCTGGACGTTGCGGTTTTTCGAGGCCAAACCCGTCAGTTCACCAACACCGCAGGCGGTCATCGGAAGCGTGTCGATTGGCTGAAGACGCTGTCGGTGCGGCAGGTGGTGCTGGAGGCGACCGGGGGCTACGAGCTGGCAGCGCTGGATGCCTTGCATCACGCCGCACTGCCGGTAGCGCGCGTCAATGCACAACGGGCACGCAACCTGGCCAACGGTTTGGGACTGGCCAAGACTGACCGGCTGGACGCGGCCATGTTGGCCTGCATGGCCGAGAAGATGGAACTCCATCGGTATGTTCCACTGGAACCCTGGCAGCGCGATCTGGGCGAGCATGTACGTGCCCGTCGGCAACTGGTCGAACTGCTGAAAGCAGCAAGGCAGCAGTTGCTGCAGGTTGCGGAAAAAGCGCTACGAAAGATCCTGCAGGGCAACGTGAACCAGCTTGTGCGCAGCGTGGCGCGGCTAGACAACCTGATCGCCGGGCAGCTGAAGACGCTGCTCATCGAGCAACCGCACCTGGCCGCGTTGAAGACGCTCAAAGGGGTCGGTCCGGTGCTGCTGGCCGTGCTGGTGTCCCGGTTACCGGAGCTTGGGACGCTCAGCGGAAAGCAAATCTCCCGATTGGTTGGCGTTGCCCCGCTCTCGCGCGACAGCGGCGCGATGCGTGGTAAACGGGGGATCGGCGGAGGCCGAGCCGATATCCGGCAGGCGCTGTATATGGCGGCGATGTCCTCGGCTCGGCACGAGCCAGGTCTGCGCGATTTTTACAGATCGCTGCGCACACGCGGCAAGGAAGGCAAGGTCGCCCTCGTGGCGGTGATGCGCAAGATGCTGGTCATCCTCAATGCGCGCGTGCGCGATCAAAGAGCCGCTCTGCAGCCCACCTGAGCGCGCTCGGCGGCCGTGAGTAAACGCAAAAGCGTGCTAGCCAGCGGCCGGCACCTACCGATGAACACGCCCGAAGGAAACTGATCAAAGGTCGCGGATTGAGGTCCTGACCAACACAGTTGCTCCATGGACGGATTCACGGCGTGTCCCGCGAGGGTGGGCGGGCAAGGGCCCTGCAGCCAAGTCGCAGACCCGCAGCTGCGCACCAGACCGGCGTGACGTCGTTTTCAGCCGCTCCAAATCCATAAGCTGGCGCGTATGGCATGCGCACACCCCGCATCAGTGGGTACCGGCATTCAACCACGCGCGCAACCGCAGGCTGTCAAACGGCCAGTCCAGCTCGCGTCCGTGCACGTCGCGCAACACCGGCACACGTGCGCCATAAGCCGCCTCAAGCGCCACATCGTCGTCGATAAACACGCTGCTGAACTCGCCAGCACGGACCTGCGCCAGCACTTCCAAGGCTTGGTCGCAGAGGTGGCAATCGTCGCGCTGGTACAGGGTCAGGGCCATCGAACAGGTCTCATGCTGCGCTGCAGCCGTGCCGCAATCGTCGAACGACTAGAATAGCCGTCTTTACGCTCACCTCTCCGGCACGCATGGCTGTCAGCACGTTCGACCTGTTCAAGATCGGCATCGGTCCCAGTTCCTCGCACACCGTGGGGCCGATGCGCGCCGCCGAGCGTTTCGTGCATCGCTGGTTGCTCGACGCCGGCCGCCTACAGGATGTGGTGCGCATCCGCGCCGAGGTGTTCGGCTCGCTGGCGCTGACCGGCCGCGGCCACGGCACCGACAAGGCCGTGTTGCTCGGGCTGGAAGGCCATCGCCCCAACCTGATCGACCCGGACGTCATTCCCGCCACGCTCGATCGTATCCGCAGTAGCAAGCGCATCAACCTGATGGGGCAGCACGCGATCGGCTTCGACGAAAAGCGCGACTTGCCGATGAACAAGCGGCAGAAGTTGCCGTACCACACCAACGGCATGCGCTTCACTGCCTACGATGCCGATGAAGGCGTGATCGCCACCCGCGATTACTACTCGGTGGGCGGCGGATTTGTGGTCAATCAGGACGACGCCGCCGACGACCGCATCGTGGCCGACGAAACGCCGCTGCCGTATCCGTTTCTCAGTGGCGACGAACTGCTGGCCCAATGCGCACGCAGTGGTTTGAGCATCGCCGCGCTGATGTTCGAAAACGAAAAGAGCTGGCGCAGCGAAGACGAGATCCGCGCCGGCCTGCGCGAACTGTGGGTGGCGATGCAATCCTGCGTGGAGCGCGGTATCCGCCAGGAAGGCACGCTGCCGGGCGGTTTGAATGTGTCGCGGCGCGCACCGGCGTTGTACCGCGAACTATCGTCCAAACCCGAAGCGGCCATGCGCGACCCGCTGACCACGCTGGATTGGGTCAACCTGTACGCACTCGCGGTCAACGAAGAAAACGCAGCCGGCGGCCGCGTGGTCACCGCACCGACCAACGGCGCGGCTGGCATCATTCCCTCGGTGCTGCATTACTTCGATCGTTTTTGTCCTGGCGCGTCCGAACAGCGCATCTTCGATTTCCTGCTTACCGCAGCGGCCATCGGCATTCTCTACAAGGAAAACGCCTCAATTTCCGGGGCCGAAGTCGGCTGCCAGGGCGAAGTGGGCGTGGCCTGCTCGATGGCGGCCGGCGGCCTGGTGGCCGCACTCGGCGGCAACCCCGGCCAGATCGAAAACGCCGCGGAAATCGGCATGGAACACAACCTTGGCCTGACCTGCGACCCGATCGGCGGGCTGGTGCAGATCCCGTGCATCGAACGCAATGCCATGGGCGCAGTGAAAGCCATCAACGCCAGCCGCATGGCCATGCGCGGCGACGGCAAACACAAGGTCTCGCTGGACAAGGTCATCAAGACCATGCGCGACACCGGCCGCGACATGCAGGACAAGTACAAGGAAACCAGCCGCGGCGGCCTGGCGGTGAACGTCATCGAGTGCTGAGCCTGCCGATGGCATGACGCCAGTGGTCAAAACGCATCGCATCACGTGGGATTGATCCAGCAATTCGCCCCGCTACTGCGGCACCCAACCGGCCGGCGCCTGCGGCGGAAAACAACCCCACAGCGCAAGGCCATTTCCGCAGAAAGCCCCCACCTTCTCCCACCTGCGAGAGAAGGTGCCCGAAGGGCGAATGAGGATTAGCCAGCCCGCCACACCCGCTCGCCGCGGCACCGCCCGGATCCACGCCTCCACCACGGTGCGCCGTGTAGCCTTCCCGCACGGATCCCGGATGGAGAACACGATGCGACATCTCGCCTGTGCACTCGCACTCACCCTGGCCTGCGGCCCGCTGATGGCGCAGGAAGCCAGCTATGGCCCGCGTCTGGAAGGCTTCGATTACCCCTACCCGGTCAAGACCTACGCGTTCACCTCGCAGCAGCAGCCGCTGGAAATGGCGTATCTGGATGTCGCGCCCACTGGCAAGCCGAACGGACGCACCGCCGTGCTGCTGCACGGCAAGAATTTCTGCGCGGCCACCTGGGAATCCAGCATCGCAGCCCTGACCAAGGCCGGCTATCGCGTGATCGCGCCGGATCAGGTGGGCTTCTGCAAATCGAGCAAGCCGGCGGCCTACCAGTTCTCGTTTGCGCAGCTCGCCGACAACACACACGCACTACTGCAAAAGCTGGGGATCGACCGCGCCGTGGTCGTCGGCCATTCGATGGGCGGCATGCTCGCGATCCGCTACGCGCTGATGTACCCGCAGGCCACCGAACACCTCGCCCTGGTCGACCCGATCGGCCTGGAAGACTGGAAGGCCGCCGGCATTCCGTGGCGCAGCGTGGATGCCTGGTACGACAACGAACTCAAGATCAGCTTCGACCGTATCAAGAAGTACCAGATGGACGTGTACTACGCCGGTCAATGGAAGCCCGAATTCGAACGCTGGGCGCGCATGCAGGCCGGCATGTCGCTGGGCAACGGCAAACAGGCGGTCGCCTGGAATCAGGCCCTGACCTACGACATGGTCTTCAACCAACCGGTCGTCTATGAGCTGCCCAAGCTGGCGGTGCCGACCACGCTATTCATCGGCCTCAAGGACCGCACCGCAATCGGCAAGGACACCGCTCCGCCAGAGGTCAAGGCGCGCGTCGGCGACTACACCAAACTGGGCAAGCAGGCAGCCGCGGCCATTCCGAATGCGAGCTTGATCGAATTTGCCGACTTGGGTCACTCGCCGCAGGTGCAGGACCCGGCGCGTTTCAACGCCGCGCTGTTGAAGGCAATCGCGCAGTAACGGCGGCAGCACTCAGCAACACGATGCCGTGGTTTGTTTCTGATGCGAACCGCAGCCGGGGCATTTCCGGCTGCGGTCGTCTCGCAGCGTTTGAAGATGACCACGGCAGGCAACGGCAGCACAAGCCGCAACCATCAGTCGCACATTCGCAATAACCATCACGCGAGTGAGCAAGCACATGCCGCATGGATAACCGCACCAACGCCTGCCAAACGATAACGCGCGCGCAACGCGCAGATGGTCTCTTGGCCCGACCGCCACCAACCAAGACGTCTGCACAAACCAGCGGCAAACCCGCGGGAGATGCAATGCATCCCCAACCAACAATTGCATCAACCAGCCACGATCCGCAGTACATCGTCCAGCAATGCGGCCGCCGTGACCTCCGCACCCGCACCCGGGCCCTGGATCAACAACGGCTGCTCGCGATAACGGTCGCTGCTGATGGCGACACGGTTGTCGGTTCCAGCGCCGCCAGCCAAGGGGTGGTCCAGCGCAAGCTCGCGCAGACCCACGCTTGCGCCATGCGCATCAACACGGCCGACAAAGCGCAGACACCGCCCTGCTGCGCGTGCCTGCTGCCAGCGCGCGCTCACTTCGGCATCAATTTCGCCCAGGCGGGCATCCAGTTGGCCAATCGGCACGCCGGTGAGGCTGGCAGGCACCAGCGACTCCACATGCACTTGCTCGGCCTCCAGTTGCCAACCAGCCGCACGCGCCAGGATCAACAGCTTGCGCCGCACATCCTCGCCGGACAGATCGATCCGCGGATCCGGCTCGGTATACCCCGACGCCACCGCCTCACGCACGCACTGCGAAAACGCGCCGCTGCCGTCGTAGCGATGAAACAGCCATGCCAACGATCCCGACAGCACGCCCTCGATCGAATGGATATGGTCGCCCCCTGCCACCAGTGCGCGCACGCTGCTCAACACCGGCAAGCCGGCGCCCACGGTGGCGCTGTCTCCGTACTGCGCACCGCTGGCATGGCGGGCGGCAAGCAGCGCCTGCGCACGCGACAACGCCGTGCCCTGGCCCAGCTTGTTGGCGGTCACCACATGCACGCCGCGCCCCAACCACTCCACATGCCAATCGGCCACCACATCGCTGGCCGTGGCGTCCACCAGCACATCGCCGGCACGCAGCGCCACGGTCTCGGCCCACGGCTGCAATACGGCCTGGCCACGCGGCGCGGCGTTGGCCTGCAGCAATGCCTGCTCCGCGCTCACGCCACAATCCTGGGCGATCCGCGAGTTGGCCAGCCAATCGAAGCGCGGCAAGCGCAGCTGACGCTGTTGCAACGCGGTGTAGCGCGTCACGAAAGCGCGGCCCACGGTGCCGGTGCCCAGCAATGCCAGACGTGGCGTGGGTGCGACCGTCGCCGCGGATGCACGTCGCGACACAGGCAGCACGCTGCTCACGCGTCGACCTGTTTGCGGTTGGTGGTGGTCAGGGTCGCCTCGGCACGCGCCAGCCCGGCGCGCAGGTCGATCAGCAAGTCTTCGGCCGATTCGATCCCGATCGACAACCGCAGCAACCCATCGGAAATGCCGGCCGCCGCACGTGCCTCGGCGGTCATCGCCGCATGCGTCATCGAAGCCGGATGCGCAATCAGGCTTTCCACGCCGCCCAGCGACTCGGCCAGCGTGAAGTAGCGCAGCCCATCGACGAAGGCGCGCACCGCCGCTTCGCCCCCATTCAATTCAAAACTCATCATCGCGCCGAAGCCCTTCTGCTGACGCGCCGCCAGCGCATGGCCCGGATGCGATGCCAGTCCCGGGAAATACACCTGGTTGACCACCGCGTGCCCGTCCAGCAACGCTGCGATCGCATCGGCATTTTCCTGATGCACGCGCAGACGCGCATCCAGCGTGCGCAAGCCACGCAAGGTGAGGAAAGCATCGAACGGCGAGCCGGTCAGGCCCAGCGCATTGGCCCACCACACCAGTTGCTGATGCAGCTCGGCATCGCGCGCCACCACCGCACCGCCCACCACATCGCTATGGCCGTTGATGTACTTGGTGGTGGAGTGCAGCACCAGATCGGCGCCGAATTCCAGCGGTTTTTGCAGCGCTGGCGACAGGAAGGTGTTGTCGACCACGGTCAACGCACCTACTTTCTTCGCCGCTTCGATGACAAAGCGCAGATCGGTGATGCGCAGCAGCGGGTTGGACGGGGTTTCGATCAACACCAGCTTGGGCGACTGCGCCAAGGCATCGGCCAGCGAGCGCGGGTCGGTGAGGTCTGCAGTGATCAGCGCGAAATGGCCCTTCTTGGCCAGCGCATTGAACAGCCGCCAGCTGCCGCCGTAGGCGTCGTGCGGCACCACCAGCGTATCGCCGGGTTGCAACACGGCGTTGAGCACCAGGTTGATCGCGCCCATGCCGGTGGAGGTGATGACGCCGCCTGCGCCGCCTTCCAGCTCGGCCAACGCCTCGCCGAGCAGATCGCGGGTGGGGTTGCCGCTGCGGGTGTAGTCGTACTGGCGCTTGTTGCCGAACCCGTCGAAGGAGAAGTTCGACGACAGCACGATCGGCGGGGTCACCGCACCGTAGGCGGTATCGCGGTCGATGCCTGCGCGCACGGCGGCAGTGGCGGCGGTACAAGGGGCGTCGGCGGGGTCACGATAGCTCATGCGGTTTCTCCGGTGATGCGAAGGGCAGTAGTGAGGATCGCGTCGATGCGATCGATTTCTTTCAGAAAGGCGTCGTGGCCATATGGCGAGCGCAACACACGCAGGCTGCCGCGCGGGCCAAGACCTTCGACCAGGCTGACCATGTCGGCCAACGGCACCAGGCGATCGCCTTCCACCGCCACCACGACGGTGGGCACGCTCACCTGCGCCGGGTCGATACGGTGCAGGTCGATGGATTCGGACAGGCGCAGGTATGCGGTGACCGGGGTACGCGCCACGTACTGCGCACCGGCGGCATCCAGATAGTCTTCGGCGGCCACACGCACGCGGCCATTGATCACTTCCGGCGGCGCATCGAAGCGCTCGCTGAATTCTTCCGGCGTGCGATAGCTGAGCATCGCGAACTGCCGCGCCAGCGCCAGCCCGTGATTTTCCGCGCATTGCAGCTGGCCCAGCGCCACCGCACGGCGCTGCAGTGCGCGCCATGCTGCGGCATACGGATGCGCGCGATGCGCCCCGCTCACCGCAATCAAGGTGCCCACGCGGCCGGCATGACGGGTGGCGAACTGCAGCCCGACCAGCGCGCCATACGAGTAACCGACAAAACCGTGCAGACGGGCGATTCCCAGCGCGTCCAGCAGCGCTGCAATCGCATCGGCCTGGTCGGCGGTATCGATCGGCGCATCCAGCGTGCCATCGGCACCGAGAAAGTCGAATGCCAACAGACGGCGCGATGCAGGATCCAGCGCGCGGCCCGCACCGACCAGGCCATCCACCCAGCCTTTTTCGGTGAACACATCGCTGACCGCAAGATGCCGATGGGCAGAGATGCCGCCGGCAACGAACACCACCGGCGCATTGGCAGCGCCGATCAACTCGTAGCGCAGGCGCACCTCGCGCATACCGGCATGGCGCATCGGCAACGACACGGCAATGTCGCCGCGCAACGCGATGGCACCGTCGATGTCGGCAGCAGGTGGATCCAGATAATCAGTGATAGTTGGCGATGCTGTGGTCACGAGGCTCATGGCGATATCCGGGGTGGATCGGCCATCGAGCTTCGCGGGAGCTCGCGTTCGACGTGCGCAAGGCACGATTCGAACCATCTTTCGGCGGACGCGGAGTCCCCGCAGGATTTGGCACCAAACGCGGGCGCTTGCGCGCTCCGCTGGCTGCCCCGGCATCAAAGGGCCTGTCCCTCCGCCGGTCTCGATGGTGAGGCTAAGATGCCACCGTACTTTTGCGATGTCAATCGCTTCATGCGGATGGAAAGATATATTTTCATTCGATACCACCGGGTACCGTGATGGGCCGCATACTTGCGCCCCCGCTCGCTCAAGCCAATCGCGTGCACTACCGCGTCTTTCGCCCTCTTTCGCCCGCACGTGTTTCGGTGCTGGTCGCCGCCCTGCTGGCAGGTGCGCCGCCCGCCGCTGCGCAACAACGCTGGCATTGGAACGGCGGCGCGGCACCCGCCTCACCTGCCACCACGCCAGCGCAAACCGCTAGTGCCGCAACCGGCACCGGGCCGGCCCTGCAACTGGAATGGCAGGCGCCGGTCTATCTGGCGTGGGTGACCAACCCGCTGGCCGGGCCCGCCCAGGTCCGGCTGAGTGCGCCGCCCAGCGAGGATTACCGCGCCGTGCCGCAGTTGCCGCTGACGATGTTGCTGGCGGCGCACGAGCGGCGCCTGCTGGCGCGGCTGTACCCGGCCAGCAACCAGCGCACGTTGGGCGGGCTGGGACTCAAACTCGACGTGGTGCCCGGCGATCCGCTGGCGCAGTCGCAGCCGGTGCGCTACCAGTTGCCGTTCCGCGACGCACCGGTGCAGGTGGATCAGGGCTTCGGCGGCCAGTTCAGCCATGCCGACCTGCCCAATTGGTATGCAGTGGACTTCGCCCTGCCGCAGGGCACGCCGGTGCTGGCGGCGCGCGAGGGCGTGGTCATGGAAATACGCCAGGATGTTGCCGAAGGCAGCGCCCACGACCCCAGCGCCGGCGGCGGCAATCTGGTGCGGGTGCTGCACGCCGACGGCAGCATGGCGCTGTATGCCCATCTGGCCCCGAACGGGGTAGCGGTCCGCCCCGGCCAGCGCGTCGGCACCGGCGAGCCGCTGGGTGCCTCCGGAAATACCGGCTACAGCACTGCCGCGCACCTGCATTTTTCGGTGCAACGCAACGCCGATCTGCAGCTGGTGTCGGTGCCGTTCCGCATGCTGGGCCCGCACGGCGAGCTGCACTTCCCCTCGCCGGCCCCTTAGCGGGCCGCCGCCGGCACAGCGGCCCGATGCCGCCTGGCTGCGGGTCCGTAAAAGCCCACTGCGCCGAAGCCGCTATAATCATCGGCTTCCTCAGTTTCCGCAGGCGTCCGACCGGGCGCGCCCCGCCCATGTCCGAAGTCTCCAACGAAGCCGCGCGCCGCCGCACCTTCGCGATCATTTCCCACCCCGACGCCGGCAAGACCACGCTGACCGAAAAGCTGCTGTTGTTCGGCGGTGCGATCCAGATGGCCGGCTCGGTGAAGGGCCGCAAGGCCGCGCGCCATGCCACCTCGGACTGGATGGCGCTGGAAAAGGAGCGCGGCATCTCGGTGACCTCCTCGGTGATGCAATTCCCGTACGAGGGCAAGGTGATCAACCTGCTCGACACCCCCGGCCACGCCGACTTCGGCGAGGACACCTATCGCGTGCTCACCGCGGTGGACTCGGCGCTGATGGTGATCGACGTGGCCAAGGGCGTGGAAGAACGCACCATCAAGTTGATGGAAGTCTGCCGCCTGCGCGACACGCCCATCATGACCTTCATCAACAAGCTCGATCGCGAGGGCAAGAACCCGATCGACCTGCTGGATGAAGTGGAAACCGTGCTCGGCATCCAGTGCGCGCCGGTGACCTGGCCGATCGGCATGGGCCAGCGCCTGAAGGGCGTGGTGCATCTGATCACCGGCGAGGTGCATCTGTACGAACAAGGCCGCAACTTCACCCGCCAGGATTCGACCATCTTCCCGTCGCTGGACGCACCCGGCCTTGCCGCCAAGATCGGCGAGCAGATGCTGGCCGAACTGCGCGACGAGCTGGAACTGGTGCAAGGCGCCAGCAACGCGTTCGATGTGGATGCCTACCGCGCCGGCCAGCAGACACCAGTGTTCTTTGGCTCCGGCGTCAACAACTTCGGCGTGCAGCCGCTGCTGGACTTCTTCATCGAACACGCCCCGCCGCCGCAGGCGCGCGACACCACCGGCCGCCGCGTCGCGGCCACCGAGGCCAAGCTCAGCGGCTTCGTGTTCAAGATCCAGGCCAACATGGACCCGCAGCATCGCGACCGCGTGGCGTTCATGCGCGTGTGCTCGGGCAAGTTCACCGCCGGCATGAAAGCGTTGCATGTGCGCAGCGGCAAGGACCTCAAACTCGCCAACGCGCTGACCTTCATGGCCAGCGACCGCGAGATCGCCGCCGAAGCGTGGCCGGGCGATGTCATCGGCATCCACAACCACGGCACCATTTCCATCGGCGACACCTTCACCGAAGGCGAATCGCTGTCGTTCACCGGCATCCCCAACTTCGCGCCGGAACTGTTCCGCCGCGCGCGCCTGCGCGACCCGCTCAAGCTCAAGCAGCTGCAGAAAGGCCTGGCGCAGCTGTCCGAAGAAGGCGCCACACAGTTCTTCCGCCCGTTGATGAGCAACGATCTGATTCTGGGCGCGGTGGGCGTGCTGCAGTTCGACGTGGTGGCCTACCGGCTCAAAGACGAATACGGCGTGGATGCGATCTTCGAGCCGGTGAGCGTCACCACCGCGCGCTGGGTGCATTGCGACAACGCCAAGAAGCTGGAGGAATTCCGCGAAAAGAACGCCGGTAATCTGGGCGTCGATGCGGCCGGCCAGCTGGTCTATCTCGCACCCACGCGCGTCAACCTGCAGCTGGCGCAGGAACGTGCGCCGGATGTGCGTTTCTCGGCAACGCGCGAGCATGCGCACGCCAAGGCCATCGACTGAGAACGACCAGGATCGACAAGGCAGCGCAACGGCTGGCGATGCGATTTTCGTGCAGTTGCGGTACCTTTTTGGCATGAACGCAGACGCCTCCCCCTCGACCGACCTGCGCGACGAAATCGCCAGCGCCGTGACCCACGGCCTGGGTGCCATTGCCGCCCTGGCCGGTGGTTCGGTGCTGATTACGCTGGCCGCCATCTATGGCGATGGCTGGCAGTTGGCTACCTCCATCGTGTTCAGTGCCACGCTGGTGTTGCTCTACGTCGCCTCCACGCTGTTCCACGCCATCCCGCATCCGGGCGCCAAGGCGCGCCTGCAGGTGCTGGATCATTGCGCAATCTATCTGTTGATCGCCGGCACCTACACGCCATTTACGCTGATCAATCTGCGTGGCACATGGGGTTGGGGATTGTTCGCCGCCATCTGGACGATCGCCGCCGCCGGGGTCATCTTCAAACTGTTCTTCACCGGCCGCTTTCGCTTGCTGTCCACGGTCCTCTATCTGGCCATGGGGTGGTTGATCATCGTGGCGATCCAGCCGCTACTCCGCTCGGTGGACACCTGGTCGCTGTGCTGGCTGCTCGCTGGCGGGCTGTTCTACACCTTGGGCACCTACTTCTATCAACGCGACACGCAACGCTACTTCCATGCGATCTGGCACCTGTTCGTGCTCGCCGGTAGCGCCTGCCACTTCGTTGCGGTGATCGAACAAGTGGTGTGATCGTCGTCGCGTTCGCGCGCCGGTCACGAGCCATCGCCAACCATGGGCCGCGTGAACAACGTGACCCATGCCGCCGATTCCCCCGCCTCCCGTCTGCCGCGTCGTCGACGCTGGCTGATCGGGCTCGGCAGTGTTGCAGCCGTCCTGGTGATCTTTGTGCTGTTGTTCGACTGGAACTGGCTACGTGGCCCGGTCGAACGCATCGTCAGCGCCAAGACCGGCCGCGTTTTTCATCTGGGGCATCTGGACGTGGACCTGGGCCGCACCACCACCGTGCGCGGCGAGCGCCTGCAATTGGGCAACGCCGCGTGGTCCAAGCGCGGCGCAATGGCAGAACTGAACGCTGCCGAGATCGATGTCGAGCTGTGGCCCCTGCTGCGGGGCAAGGTGCGGCTGCCGGAAATCCGCCTCGATCAGCCCACCGTTCTGCTGGAAGCCGGCAACGACACGCATCCGGGCAACTGGGTGTTCGATCCTCAGAATGGCGATGGCAGCATGCCGCGGCTTGGCCGGCTGCTGGTGACCAAGGGACGGCTGCAATACATCGACGACGCCGCACGTTCGGATATCGATGTGGCCATCAACAGCCTGGCACCGCCGCCTAGCGATCAACGCGCAGCACCGATCGGCATCGCCGGCAAAGGCCGCTGGAGGGGCTACCCGTTCACGCTGAAAGGCGACACCGCCTCGCCGCTCGAGTTGAGCCAGAGCGAACATCCCTTCCGCATCGATCTGCGCGGCAGTGCCGGTGCCACCCGCACGCATGTGCGCGGCACGCTGACCAATCCGTTTCAGTTCCGCGTCTTCGATCTGCAGATGGCGCTCAGTGGCCAGGACATGGAAGACCTCTACCCGCTGACCGGCGTCGCCATGCCCTCCACGCCGCCGTACACACTCGATGGCCGGCTGCGCCGCGATGGCGACGTGTGGCGCTACGAAAAGTTCACCGGCACCGCCGGCGACAGCGATCTATCCGGCACGGCCGAGGTGGACCTGCGCAATAAACGCCCATTCCTACGTGCCGATCTGGCATCCAAGCGGCTGGACTTCGACGATCTAGCCGGCTTTATCGGTGCGCCGCCAAAGACCGGTGCCGACGAGTCGGCCAACGCGGAGCAGAAAAAGCAGGCAGCACAGCTTGCCGCCAGCGCACGCGTCCTGCCGACAACGCCCTACGACCTGTCCAAGCTGCGCGCGATGGATGCACAGGTGCGTTGGCGCGCGCAGCGCATCAATGCACCGTCCTGGCCGCTGGACGACATGGATGCGTCGCTGACGTTGAAAGACGGCCTGCTGCAATTGGACCCGCTGAACTTCGGTGTGGCCGGCGGAGACATCCGCTCGACCATCCGCATGGATGCGCGCAACCCCGTCATCGTCACGCAGCTGAAAGCCGGCATTCGCGGCATTCGGTTGGATCGGCTATTTCCCGACGCAACGCTCGCCAAGCAGGCCTCAGGCGCAATCGGCGGCGAGCTGGATCTGCGTGGCCGCGGCAACTCGATTGCCGCAATGCTCGGTAGTGCGGATGGCTCGATCGGCGTCGGCATGGGCCGCGGTCATGTCGGCAACCTGATCATGGAACTGGCCGGCCTGGACATCGCAGAATCGCTGAAATATCTGTTCACCAAGGACCGTCAGATCCCGGTGCGCTGCATGTTCGGCGACTTTGGCGTGCAGGACGGCCTGATGCAGTCGCGCGCCCTGGCCTTCGACAGCACCGACACCATCATCGTTGGCGAAGGCAACATCAGCCTCAAGAACGAAACGCTCGATTTGCTGCTGCGTCCACGCCCGAAGGATCACAGCATCCTGAGCCTGCGTTCGCCATTGCGGATTGGCGGAACCTTCAAGGACCCGAGCTTCCACCCGGATTTCAAGGCACTCGGACTGCGCGGCGCGATTGCCGTTGCACTCGGCACCATCGCGCCGCCCGCAGCGCTGCTTGCCACCTTCGAACCTGGCCCGGGCAAGGACAGCGATTGCGGTGGCAAGTACGCGCAGTGACCGTGCCGGCATTGAATGACGCTCAGAGCGGCTAACCAGGCGACTGTATTCATCGCCAGGCGGGGGCAGCAAGTGCCGGGTGGGGCGCATACAACTCGTACACTCCGGTTCTGAGTACGCCGCCCACACCCGACTGACGACTGCTCGCTACGTTTGATTAGCCGCTCTTAGGTTGCAATCGACGTGCATGTGCCGACACCAGTGGCACGATCAGCCGGCTGGCAGATCAACACCCGCCATCAACCGCCAGCCGGGAACACGCTCAACTGGCGATGTAGCGCTGCAACTGGTCGATATCCTGCTGCTGCGCTTCGATCACCGCCTTGACCAGATCGCCGATCGAGATCACGCCGTGCACGCGGCCGTTTTCGACCACTGGAAGATGCCGGAAGCGGCCGTCGGTCATCAATTGCATGCAGCGCTCCACGCTCTCCGATGGCGACACCGTCACCACCTGCGAACTCATGATCTCCGCCACGCTGGTGGTCGCTGAAGAGCGATCGCGCAGCACCACCTTGCGCGCGTAATCGCGCTCGGACACGATGCCGACGAGTCGCTCCCCGTCCATCACCAACACCGCACCGATGCCCTTGTCGGCCATCAGCCGGATCGCCTCGATCACTGCGGCATCGGCCGCAACCGCAAATACCTCAACCTGTTTGGTCCCCAACAGCTGTCGTACGGTCTGCATGGCCCGCTCCGCGCTTGGTCTGGTCGTCGCAGACTACTCCCACCGCGCCGCGGTGGGTATCGACCAGATACAGCGGGCGCTGCTTGGCCTCGTCATACAACCGACCCAGGTATTCGCCGATCAACCCCAATGCAATCAACTGGATGCCGCCCAGAAACAGGATCACCGACATCATGGTCGGCCAGCCGGCCACCGGGTCGCCGATCAGCGCCGCCTTGACCACCACCCAGGCGCCGAACAGGAAGGCAGCAAGCGCGGTCATCAGGCCTAGGTAGGTCGCTGCGCGCAGCGGAACCGTGGAAAAACTGGTGATACCGTCGAGCGCGAAATTCCACAACCGCCATACGCTGAACTTGCTACGCCCGGACAAACGCGGCGCGCGCCGATACGGCAATGCCACCTGTCGAAACCCCACCCAGCCGAACAGGCCTTTCATGAACCGGTGGCGCTCGCGCAGCTGCTGCAAGGCCTGCACGACGCGGGGCGAGAGCAGTCGAAAGTCGCCGGTATCGGCTGGAATCGGGGTGCGCGACAAACGCCGAATCACCCTATAAAACGCATGTGCGGCGCCGCGCTTGAGCCAGCTCTCGCCCTCGCGAAAGACCCGGGTCCCAAAGATATTGTCGTAGCCGCCGCGCCAGAGCGCGACGAATTCGGGAATCAACTCCGGCGGATCCTGGCCATCGGCATCGAGCAGCACCACCGCGCCCGGCAGCACATGATCCAGGCCTGCAGAAATGGCCACCTCCTTGCCGAAATTGCGCGACAACCGCAGCGCGCTGACCTGCGCATCGTCCTGTGCAAGTGACTGCAGGACGTTCCAGGTGCCGTCGGTGCTACCGTCGTCGACATACAGCACACGCGTCTGCAAACCCTGCAGGTCCGCCAGCACCGCACACAGGCGCGGATGCAACAGCGCAATGCTGGTTTCTTCATTGAAGGCGGCGATGACCACCGTGAGGCGCTCGGTGGCGGCAGGCAATTGGGCGGTATCGATCGTATTCACCTCACGGCGCCTGCAGATAAGCAGCGCCGCCCAACTGGCGTGCCTGCCGTTGAATCCAGGCGGTGCGCCGCTGCACATATGCACCCGGCCGACGTGCGTCGTAGCGTCTTGGCGATGGCAATACCGCGGCCAGACGCGCCGACTCGGTCGGCGACAAGCCCGCCGCATCCTTCCCCCAGAACTGCCGCGCAGCCGCCTGCGCGCCGTACACCCCGTCGCCAAATTCGGCCACGTTGAGGTACATCTCCAGAATCCGCTGTTTGGGCCAGAACAGCTCGATCAGCACGGTGTACCAGGCTTCCAGGCCTTTGCGCACCCAACTGCGGCCTTGCCACAGAAAGACATTCTTGGCGACCTGCTGACTGATCGTGCTGGCGCCACGCACGCGCCCGCCGCGTGCATTGTGATCGCGCGCCTTCTCGATGGCCTGCAGATCGAACCCGTGATGCATCGGAAACTGCTGATCCTCGGCAGCGACCACCGAAATCGGCAGGCTGGCGGCGATCTGATCGTAATCGCGCCACTGCTGGTGCAGCGAAAAACTCCCGTCCCCCTCGCCCCAGGCCTCCAGGTAGCGCCCAACCATCATGCTGCTGATCGGCGGGTCGACCACCCGCAGCACTAACACCTGCAGCACGCTGGCCGCGGCGAACAGCAGCGGCGCGGCCAGAATCCAGCGCAGCCAGCGCCTGCGCCGTGGCGGTGTCACCTGCTTGCCATCCAATGCATCCGTCCCCATTAGTTCGCTTCGACCTTCAATCCCGACGCCTGCCGCATTATCCGGCAACCAGCGTCCCTTACGTCCGATGTCTCCATGACCGATCACGATCAGCTTTCCCGTTTCCTGCTGCCTGCCGCCGGCGTGCGCGGTGTCCATGTGCGTCTGACCAAGGCCTGGCACGACGTCCAGGGCGCAGCCGAGTACCCGCCGGCCGCGCGCCAGCTGCTGGGCGAAGCGGCGGTGGCGGCCGCCCTGTTCACCGGCCATACCAAGGTCGACGGACGTCTGTCGGTGCAGTTGCGCGGCAACGACACAATGCGCACCCTGTTTGCCGAATGCACCGCCGCAGGCACTTTGCGCGGCATCGTGCAACTGGCCGAGGGTGCCGACGCGCCCACCGACCTGCGCGAGCTGGGCGAGGCCGCGCTGCTGGCGATCACCATCGAAAATCCCGGCCTGGACCCGCGCGAACCGCAGCGCTACCAGAGCCTGGTCGGCATGCAGGCTCCGGATCTGGCCGAAGCCTTCGAAACCTATTTCCAGCAGTCCGAGCAGTTGCCGACCCGCCTGCTGCTGGCCGCCGGCCCGGATCAGGCCGCTGGACTGCTGCTGCAGAAACTGCCCGGCGACGAAGGCGACAACGACGGCTGGACCCGCATCGGTGCCCTGTTCGACACCCTCGGCGCGCCTGAGCTGTTGTCGGTGGCCAGCGAAGATCTGCTGCACCGCCTGTTCCACGAAGAAGACCCGCAGCTGCTGGGCGGCAAACCGCTCAGCTTCGGTTGCTCCTGCTCGCGCGAGCGGGTCGCGTCGATGCTGGAATCGCTGGGTGAAGAAGAGGCGCGCGCAGCCGCTGAAGAGACCGGCGAGGTGGAAGTGCGGTGCGAGTTCTGTGGCCGCGAGTATCACTTTCCGTTGACCGAGTTGGCCGTACTTTTCAGCACGGCGCAGCCCTCTCAGCAGGCGCCGGAACGGTTGCAATAGATAGCATCGGGGGTGCGTTCTGGGGAACGCGACCACTTGTTAAATAATCATAAACGCCCTAGCATTCTCATCGCCCGCTCTCGGGAACTTAACAACTGCCCCTGGGTCTGAACTCTGGTATGCGACACCTTCTGCGCCTTCCGCTCGCTTTGCTGGTTGCCCTTGCGGCAGCGACGGGTGTGCATGCGCAGTCGGCGTCCCAGCAGCTGCGCGAAAGCACCATCCTGCCGGTGTGGAACAAGGGGAGCGGCAAGGTGGAAGCCTTTCTGTACCTGGAACCCACTGGCGAGCAGAAGGCCGGCGCGCGCTGGCATTTCGGCCGTAATTCGCTGGATGCCGCGTTCGGCCTGACCTCGGGCGATTCGCTGGGTCTGCTCTGTAACAGCAGCCGTGGCACCAACATCAGCGGTCTTGCCAGTCACTGCCTGCTCGCCGGCATCGGCGACGATGAAGAAGACAGCGCCGCCGCATCGCGCCGTGTCTCCGGCACGCTGGGCTTCAACCGTGGCAGTGGCCGCGTCGGCGTCACCGCAGGTGCCGGTCGCGACACCCTGCCCGCCTGGCTGATCGGCGCCGGCAAGGCACCGCTGACCCGCGTCGAGCAGAACGACCTGACTGTCTTCGGCCAGAAAAACATCGGCCGCGAAGGCTTTGTCTCGATCGGCGGCACCTACGCCCGTGCGCGCCTGGTCCCGCTGGCTGACGTCTCCCCGGCCATCGCCGACCAGTGGGACAGCAAGACCCTCAGCGTCGGCGGTGGCTATGGCGCCTTCAGCGCCAATGTCATCGGCCGCGTTGTCGACGTCCCCGGCCAGCCGGAAAAATGGGAAGGCCTGGGCCTTGGCCTGACCTGGCGCACCCCCTGGAGCGGCCAGTTGACGGTCGGCGCAGAGAACGTCATCTCCCGCGGCAAGAACCCGTTTGCTCCGAACAACGAGAGCAACAGCGACGGCACGATTCCTTATGTCAGGTATGAGCAAGACCTGTAAGCCACTGACCTGAAACGAAATTCCAAGAGCGCCACCGATCACAAAATCGGTGGCGTTTTTCGTTCAGGAATACCTGAAACGGCACTTTTTCACAACTTCCTTCTTTTTCGTTAACGGGACTTTAATTCCTGGCGCAACGCATATACCATCGGTTCACCCTGACGTTTTGGATCCGCTTCTTC
Source organism: Xanthomonas sp. NCPPB 4467 (assembly GCF_041475665.2). Classification (NCBI taxonomy): domain Bacteria; kingdom Pseudomonadati; phylum Pseudomonadota; class Gammaproteobacteria; order Lysobacterales; family Lysobacteraceae; genus Xanthomonas; species Xanthomonas sp. NCPPB 4467. The sequence continues at coordinate 3,639,465 of NZ_CM191260.1, forward strand.
GGAACCCCCGACAGGCAAACAACCCTTGGCAGTACCCAAGATCACTTGGAGAGAGAGCTAATGAATTGCAAGTCCAACAAGCTGCGCGATGCAGTTGTCCTCGCGCTTGTCGTGGGTGTGGGCGGTACTGGTACCGCCATCGCTCAGGAAGCCGGCACCACCAACCTTGACAAGATCGAAGTCACCGGTTCGCGCATCAAGCGCGCCGACGTCGAAACATCGCAGCCGGTCTTCAGCATGAGCCGTCAGCAGATCGAATCGCAGGGTCTGACCTCGATCGGTGACGTGATCCAGAACATCAGCTCGGGCGGTTCGGCGCTCAACAGCAACGTCAACAATGGCGGCAACGGCGAAACACGCGTCAACCTCCGCAATCTCGGCTCCAACCGCACCCTGGTGCTGGTCAATGGTCGTCGTTGGGTCGGCGGTACAGGCCTGGGCGGCGCAGTCGACCTCAACACGATTCCGACTGCTGCCGTCGAGCGCATCGAAGTGCTGAAGGACGGCGCCTCCACGATTTACGGCTCCGACGCTATCTCCGGCGTTGTCAACATCATCCTGCGTCAGAACTTCGATGGCGCCGAAGCGAATGCGTATTTCGGTCAGTACGACAAGGGCGATGGCAGCCGCGAGTCCTACGACTTCACCATCGGCTCGACCGGCGATCGTTGGCACGCCACGCTGGGTGTCGGCTACGTCAAGGAAGAGCAAGTGTGGGCGGGCGATCGCGAGATTTCCGCAGTGCCGGTCTTCGGCGCGGTTCGGGGCACGGGAAATAGCACCACGATTCCGGGTGGACGTTTCGGCATCTTCGGACCGACCGGCCCTGATCCCACCACCGGCGCTCCGACATTCGGCGCAACCCGTTTCAATGGAACGCCGGGGTTCTCCATCACCAACAACGGTGGTACGACCTCGCGCAATTACACGGCTGCCGACAGCTACAACTTCGCACCGGCCAACTATCTGGTGACCCCGCAGGAGCGTAAGTCGGTGTTTGCCGACGCTGGCCTGTCGATCACCGACAACGTGCGCTTCAAGACCACGGTGACCTACAACGAGCGTGAGTCGAGCCAGATCCTCGCGCCGATGCCGATCGTGCTGGGTCGCTCCGCACCTGGCACCAATGGTGCAGACATCGTCATCTCTGCCAACAACATCTACAACAACACTGGCCGCGATATCGATTACATCCAGTACCGTGCTGAAGAAACCGGCGGTCGCATTTTCAGCCAGAACGTCAAGACGTTCGGTTTCAGCGGTGCATTCGAAGGTGACTTCGAAGTTGGTCAGCGCTTCTTCAGCTGGGAAGCCGGTATGTTCTACGGCAAGAACGACCAGACCGATCGCACCACTGGCCTGTTCAACATCTCCGCGCTGCGCAATGCACTTGGCCCGTCGTTTGTTGACGCAGGTGGCGTCGCACGTTGCGGCACCGCTGCCAGCACCATCGACGGCTGCGTCCCGATGAACATGCTGAGCGGCCCGGGTTCGTTGACCCCGGAAATGCTGAGCTATGCCGGTTTCAATGCGCATGACCTGTACGGATATGAGCAGAAGACTTACTTCGGCAACATCGGCGGCGAACTGTTCGATCTGCAGGGAGGCGCGTTTGCCTTCTCCTTGGGCGCTGAACACCGCGAAGAGTCGGGCTTTGATGATCCGGACGCGCTGATCAACTCCGGCGACACCACCGGCAATGCGCGTACCGCCACCAACGGCGGCTACAAGCTGGACGAAGCCTACCTCGAACTCGCCGTGCCGCTGCTGGCCGACCTGCCTGGCGCCCAGTTGCTCGACTTCAGCCTGGCGACGCGTTATTCGGATTACAGCAACTTCGGCGATACCACCAACAGCAAGTTCGGTTTCCGCTGGAAGCCGATCAGCGACCTGATGATTCGTGGTAACTGGTCGCAGGGCTTCCGCGCCCCGTCGATCAACGAACTGTTCCAGGGCGTGAGCGACACCTTCGAAGACGTACGCGATCCGTGCGCAGGCACTTTCAGCGATGGTTCGGTCAACGCAACCCGCCCGGGCTCGTGCGGCGCGGTGCCGGCTTATGCACAGGCCAACCCGCAGGTGCGCACCGCGACCGGCGGCAACCCGAACCTGCAGCCGGAAACCTCGACGTCCAAGACGTTGGGCTTCGTCTACAGCCCGGGCTGGGTCACCGGCCTGGATGTCTCGCTCGACTGGTGGAACATCGAGATCGAAGACGCGATCGACACGCAGACCGTGCAGGAAACCCTGGACAGCTGCTACGTGGGCGGTATCGCCAATGCCTGCTCGCTGATTCAGCGCGAGCCGACCGGCGAAGTCTCCAACCTGTTGGCCGTACCCAACAACATCGCCAGGATCGAAGCCGAAGGCTACGACCTGACCGTGGGCTACCGCCTGCCGGACACCGCTTGGGGCAGCTTCAATGTGGTGTGGGATTCGACCTACATGAGCAAGTTCGTGGTCGAAAAACCGCTGCAGGATCCGGAAAACCGCGTTGGTCTGTACCGCGGCGGTTCGGCACGTGACAACAACTGGCGTATCCGCTCCAACCTGATGCTGAACTGGGAACTGGGCGATATCGGCGGCTCGGCCTCGATGCGTTACTACAGCTCGCAGGTTGAAAACTGCACCGGCGCCAATGTCGCGACCCCGGCCAACGTGGCACTGCTGTGCTCGGATCCGAATCGCAGGACCAGCGCTGGCGCTGCTCCGCGTAACCATGTTCCGAGCGTGACCTACACCGATCTGGCCGCTTACTGGAAGGCTCCGTGGAATGCTCGCGTGACCGTTGGCGTGAACAACGCTTTCGACCGCGATCCGCCGCAAGCTGCGACCGCGTTTGCCAATAGCTTCGACTCGCAGTACGAAATTCCGGGTCGTTTCTATTACATGCGCTACACCCAGAAGTTCTGATAGGCAGTTTGCGTAGACCGTAAACAAAAAGCCGCGATTCGAAAGAATCGCGGCTTTTTTTATTGGCTGTCGCTTCGGTACATCTAGCGGCAGTTCGGCATGGCTCTACCCAGGAATCAACGTCTGAATCACATGCTCGACGTAGGATTCGAATTCTTCGCGGGCCTGCTTGGGTTGCTGCAGTTGCAGCGATAACTGCAGGAAGCCGACGTAAGCCGCGTAGGCGAGGCGGGCGCGATGCTGGGCGTCGGTGCGGGACAGGCCGGCCTGGCGGAACGAGGCGATCAGGTAGTCGAGGCGGCGTTGCGAGACACGGTCGATGACCGGGCGCACGGCGGGGTGGTCGAGTGCCTTGAGCAGTTCGCTATAGATCACGTGCGGCGTGACTTCGTGGGCGACCAACTGAAACAGCGCGCGCAGGCGGGCGCTGGGGTCGGGCACGTCTTCCAGGCTGCCGAACACTTCCTTCTGTTCGAAGATTTCCCAGCGCTCCAGGGCGGCTTGCAACAGCGCGTCGCGCGAGGGGAAATGCCAGTAGAAGCTGCCCTTGGTGACGCCGAGGCGGCGCGCCAATGGCTCGACAGCGACGGCTCCGACGCCTTGTTCGGCGATCAGGTCCAGCGCGGCCTGTGCCCAGTCGTCCGCGCTGAGGCGGTTGCCGCGACCGGAACTGGCACGGGGTGGGGTGGGGCTGGATTCGGTGGTGTCGTTCATGGCGCGATTTAACCATACGCCTGAGTCAGTTGCAGTATGCATCACAAAAATGACAGACAACCGCCATGATTCAAGGGCTTAACGCTCCATACGAGGGAGTATTGACAGCAGGTGCTCTGCATCCATACCATTAGGTATGGTTACTTCTCCCTCTACGCTTGCCCCCATTGCGACCATGTCGCGCGTTAGCGCTGGCGACGTGGAGCTGGCCGTGTCGGTACGGGGTGCGCAGCACGCACAAACAGTGCTGCTGGCGCATGGGTTTGGGCAGACGCGGCATGCCTGGGAAGCGACGGCAACCGCCTTGGCGCAGGCTGGCTACCGTGCACTTTCCTACGATGCGCGCGGCCATGGCGATTCGAGCTTCAATGCGGTCGAACTGCCCTATTCGCCCACGCAGTTCACCGACGACCTGATCGTGCTGGCAGGCGAGCAGCCCGAGCCGCCGGTCCTGGTGGCTGCCTCGATGGGCGGCCTGTTCGGGCTGCTCGCCGAGGCGCGTTGGCCGGGGCTGTTCCGCGCGATCGTGCTGGTCGACATCACGCCGCGCTGGGACACCACGGGCGTGGAGCGCATCCTGCGCTTCATGACCGCGCATCCGGATGGATTCGCTTCGCTGGATGCCGCGGCCGATGCGATTGCCGCGTATCTGCCGCATCGCCCGCGCAAGACTGGGCGCCAGTTACACGCATTGCTGCGTCAGCGCGCAGATGGCCGTTGGCACTGGCACTGGGACCCGCGCCTGGTCGACGAACTGGCCGGCCAGGACGCGCAGTTGCAGCAGCATGCCTTGCTGGAAGCCGCAGCGCAGGTGCACTGCCCGATGCTGTTGATCAGCGGCGAGCGCAGCGATCTGGTCACACCGGACAACATCACCGAATTCCTGTCGATCGCCCCGCACGCGCAGCACGTGCAGCTGGCCGACGCCACGCACATGCTGGCCGGCGACGACAACACCACCTTTACCGCCACCGTGTTGCATTATCTGGACGCACTGCCCTCGGTTGGCACCATTGCAGCGTCCAACATCACCGAGCATGTCACTGGAGCAAGACCATGAGCATCGTTGCACCGTTCCTCCTCGTCATCCTGGCGGCGGGTATCGCTGCCTATCACCGCATGCGCCTTGCCACCTGGGTTGCGATCAGCGCCTGCGTGCTGGTGGCATGCTGGCTGTTGGGTGCCAATCTCACCGCCACCATCGTCGCCGCCGCACTGGTGGTGCTGGTATCCGCTCCGGTGCTGTTGCCGTTCCTGCGCAAGCCGTTGCTGACCACGCCGTTGATGGCGTTTTTCCGCAAGGTGCTGCCGCCGCTGTCGCAGACCGAGCGCATCGCGCTGGAAACCGGCTCGGTCGGTTTCGAGGGCGAGCTATTCACCGGCGACCCGGATTGGCAGAAGCTGCTCAGCTACCCAAAGCCGCAGTTGACCGCCGAAGAGCAGGCGTTCCTGGATGGCCCGGTGGAAGAGCTATGCAAGATGGTCAACGACTGGGAAATCACCCACGTCCATGCCGACCTGCCGCCGGAGTTGTGGGACTACATCAAGAAGAACAAGTTCTTCGGCATGATCATCCCCAAGCAATACGGTGGCCTGGGTTTCAGCGCGCTGGCGCACCACAAGGTGATCCAGAAGCTGTCGTCGATCTCCAGCGTGGTCAGCTCCACCGTCGGTGTGCCGAACTCGCTCGGGCCGGGTGAGCTGCTGCTGCATTACGGCACCCCGGAACAAAAAGACTATTACCTGCCGCGTCTGGCCGTCGGTGCGGAAGTGCCGTGTTTCGGTCTGACCGGTCCGTTTGCGGGCTCGGATGCGACCTCGATCCCCGACTACGGCATCGTCTGCAAGGGCGAGTGGAATGGCGCCAACGTGCTCGGCGTCAAGCTCACCTTCGACAAGCGTTACATCACCCTGGCGCCGGTGGCGTCGTTGATTGGTCTGGCGTTCCGCGCCTACGACCCGGACGGCCTGATCGGCGACAAGAAGGACATCGGCATCACCCTGGCGCTGCTGCCGCGCGAGACCCCGGGAGTGGAAATCGGCCGCCGTCATTTCCCGCTGAATTCCACCTTCCAGAACGGCCCGATCCGTGGCACCGAGGTGTTCATTCCGCTCAGCCAGCTGATCGGCGGCGTGGAGATGGTGGGCAAGGGCTGGAACATGCTCAACGAGTGTCTGGCAGTGGGTCGTTCGATCACCCTGCCCTCCACCGCCAGCGGCGGCGGCAAGTACGCCGCGGTGGTGACCGGTGCGTATGCACGCATTCGCAAGCAGTTCGGCCTGTCGGTCGGTCGCTTCGAGGGCGTGGAAGAAGCGCTCGCGCGGATCGGCGGCAAGGCCTATGCGATCAGCGCGCTGGCGCAGGCCACTGCAGCTGCGGTAGACCGCGGCGACGTGCCGTCGGTGCCGTCGGCGATTGCCAAGTACCACTGCACCACCATGGGCCGCGAAGTGGTCAGCGACATGATGGATGTGATCGGCGGCAAGGGCATCATCCTGGGGCCGCGCAACTTCGCCGGCCGCGCCTGGCAGGCCGCGCCGATCGGCGTGACCGTGGAAGGCGCCAACATCATGACCCGCAGCCTGCTGATCTTCGGCCAGGGCGCCATCCTGTGCCATCCGTGGGTGATGAAGGAAATGAAGGCGGCGCAGGATCCGGATACGCGCCGCGGTCTGGAAGAGTTCGACCAGAGCCTGTTCGGTCACATCCGCTTCGGTATTTCCAACGCCGTGCGTTCGTTCTGGTTCGGCCTGACCGGTGCGCGCATCGGTGCGGCGCCGGGCGATGCATACACGCGTCGCTTCTTCCGCAAGCTGGATCGTTACTCGGCCAACCTGGCCCTGATGGCCGACGTGTCGATGCTGATGCTGGGCGGCAAGTTGAAGTTCAAGGAGTCGTTGTCCGGTCGTTTGGGCGATGTGCTGAGCCATATCTACATGACCAGCGCGATACTCAAGCGCTACCACGACGAAGGTGCGCCGGCGGCCGACCAGCCGCTGCTGGCCTGGGCGTTCCACGACAGCGTGCACAAGATCGAAACCGCGCTGTCGGCAGCGCTGCGTAACTTCCCGATCCGCCCGGTGGGTTGGCTGATGTGGGTGCTGATCTTCCCGCTGGGCCGTCGTGCCGAAGCGCCGGGCGACCGCCTGGGCCATCGCGTGGCATCGATCCTGATGGCTCCGAACGAAGCGCGCGATCGCCTGGCCCAGGGGGTGTTCCTGACCCCGTGCGCCAACAACCCGGGTGGCCGTATCGCCAGCTACCTGACCAAGGCGGTGATGGCCGAGCCGGTGGAGCGCAAGTTCCTCAAGGCGCTCAAGACCAAGGGCATCGAAGCGCTGGATTTCCCGGCGCAGCTGGACGAAGCCGTGGCCGAGGGCGTGCTCACCCTGGACGAGCGCAAGCTGCTGGAAGAGCTGCGCGAGATCATGATGGATACCATCACCGTGGACGACTTCGATCCGCACGAGCTGCGTGCGGCGAGCTTCTACGACAAGCCGCAGGCACAGCAGCCGCGCGAAGCGGCATAAGAGTCAGGTCAAGGTGATTCGCCACGACGGCGGGCTTTCAAGCCCGCCGTCGTTGTTTGCGGGTCTCGCCCATCGCCCAGCGACGCCATGTGCGGCGTTGAGCTGCCGACCAGTCAACTTCAAGTAGCTCTTTCGCAAGCGTGGGCCTGCACGCGATGCGGGGGTTACCGGCGATGCCACATCGCGGGTAATCCCTTTGTTACGTGTGGCGAACACGCTGCCGACGCTGCCTCACTACGGCAGCCACACCAACCCGAGTGCGATCAACGCCGGCAAGGCCTGCACAAAGAAGATGCGGCGATTGACGCTATAGGCGCCGTAGCACCCCGCCACCACCACGCACCCTAAGAAGAAGCTCAGCACATCGACCCGTGCTGCCAGCGCGCCCCAGAGCAGGCCTGCGGCGAGAAAGCCGTTGTAGAGGCCCTGGTTGGCCGCCAGCACGCGTGTGGCCTGTGCCTTTTCCGGTGTGTTGCGGAAGGTCTTCAGGCCCAAGGGGTGCGTCCACAGCGCCATCTCCAGCACCAGGATGTAGACATGCAGCAGGCCGACGAGGGTGCCGGCGATGATCGCGAACAGGGACATGGCGAAAAAGTCGTAGGGACGTGGCCGCAAGCATAGCCGCGATGCCGCGCCGGCTGTCCGGCAATACGCGCAGCGCGTGACCGGTGCCTCGCGACGAGATGGCGTCACCGAGGCAGCAATGGTCGCTGCATGGTGATCGGCGGCGCATGCGGGACCTCATCAGGTAGCCGCCGATGTCGCGCATCGCGCGGGATGGACGCATCGCCTGCAAGCGACACCACGCGTCAGCGCTTGATCGCACGCGCCGTGTGCGTTATCGCTCCATGGATATCCAGGCAAGGTCGCCAAGCGCAGCCACAACGCATCCGCAAGCAAAGGCGTTACTCGCCCTGCGACTCCGCTGCGCGCCCGTCCGCCACACCATCGCGCTCTGCAGGCAACTTACGTGCTTCGCGCAGCAGGCCGAGCGTGCCCAGCGTCATGCCCACTGCCGCCAATAGACCAACCCCGAACACCGCGGTGGACCCCAAGCCCGACACCAGCTTGTGGATCCACACAAAGCTCAGGTCGCCGCCGCGATAGACCACCGTGTCGATCGCCGCACCGGCCTTGTAGCGCCATTCGCGGCTGACCCGCGTGTACAAGGTTTCGCGCGCCGGCTTGGCCAGTGCAAACTCGCTGGAGCGCGTGATCACCTGCACGATGGCGATCATCAGCGGCAATGGCGAGGCTGCCAGCACCGCGTACCCCAAGGTGATGGCCACGCCCGGAATCAGCAGCGCCGGTGCGATGCCGAAGCGCGACAACAGCGCGCGCGTCACCAGCAATTGCAGCACCAGGGCGAGCGCGTTGACCGCCAGGTCGATATACTGGCGTAGTACGCCGTGCTGGTCGCCGCATCGGTGTAGAGCCGCCGTACCAACGCCGCCTGCTCGTTATAGAGCAAGGTGCCCACGCCCACGCCGAATAACGTCATCAACGCCAGCCAGCGCAGCAACGGCTCGCGCACGATCAGCTTGAGGCCGCCTAGCACGTCGCCGCCCATCGGCACCTCGCCGGACTCCAGTTGGCGCTCCTGTTCGCGCGCCACCGCCCACAGCCGCAGCCGCAATACGCAGACCACGCAGACCGTCAGGAACCCGGCCGACACCAGCATCAGGTGCGCAATGCCGATACGCTCGACCAAGGTGCGGGTGAGGATCGGCCCGAGAAACGCGCCCAGGGTGCCGGCCGCGCCGATATAGCCGTAGTAGTTGCGCGCTTCGGCATTGCTGAAGACATCGGCCATGAAGCTCCAGAACACCGCCACGGCAAACAGGTTGAAGACCGTGAGCCACAAAAAGAACGCCATCCCGCGCCCTGGCACACCGCTGTCGAACAGCACGTAGAACAGCAGCAGGGTCGCAATGAAGAAACCGTAGACCAGCGGCAGGAACACGCGCCGCGGATAGCGGCTGACCACCGCGCCGTACACCGGCTGCAGTAGCAGCATGATCAGGAAGGTGCAGGTAAACAACACCTGCAAGGTGAAGTCCTTGAGCGGCATGCCGTGCGTGGCGAAGAAGCCGATCATGCTGGCCGGAAACAACGCGGCCACATCGGAGGATGCACCCATCGCCTCGCGCACCGGACGCAGCACGTAGTAACCGCTGAGCAGGCAGAAGAAATACAGGAACGACCACGCCAGGGGTGGCGAACTGCGCAGCGCAGCGCCCAGACGGCCAGCCGCCGAGCGCGGCGCAGAGGGACGGGTCATGGCGTCAACATCGCCCGTGCGAACGAGCCCGACAGCAAGAACATGGCGGCGGCAGCACCTGACGAAGTAGCGCGCAAGTTAGCCGATGCGGCGCAGCACCACCAGCGGCGGAGGCAGGACGCTGCGGCGCGCGCGTGAGCTGCCCCGGCACGGCGCTTGCAACCCTCTTCGCATGCACCCTGCGTGGCGTCGCCACGGCCCTGATCAGCCCGATTTCTGAACCCAAATCGTCAATAGGATCAATATGATGCCCATTCATCTTCCGGCAGTTTGTGCTATTGCGAAGCGCGGGGCTAGAATCGCTCCAAGCAGCAGTGGAACAGGCGGGACAACCATGACAGTAATGCGCAGGCGCCGACGGTTCCGTCCGTTGGCCATCGGGCTGCTCGGGGCGTTATTGCCTCTGGCCCTCTCTTCCACGGCACAGACGCCCGCGCCCACCGCTTACGCGCTGCAGCCGGCGACCGTCGCGCAGTCGCCCACCGCCCCGCTTCCGTATCGCACCGCGTTGCCGGCCAGCAGCGTGTTGGCGCCGGCCGCCGGCTTCGACGTGGCGGCGTTCGAATCGATGGCCGACCAGTTGACCTACGGCAACCGCGTGCCCGGCATGGCGATGGCCATCGTGCAGGGCGGCAAGGTGCTCAGCGCGCGCGGCTATGGCGTCACCGACGTCAATCACCCGCAACCGGTCGATGCGCATACCGTGTTCCGCCTGGCGTCGCTGTCCAAGGCCTTCGCCGGCACCATGGCTGGCCTGCTGGTCAACGATGGCGTATTGCGTTGGGACAGCAAGGTGGTCGACTACGTGCCCGGCTTCCAGCTGAGCGACAACGTCGCCACACGGCAGCTCACCGTCGCCGAGGTGCTCAGTCATCGTGTCGGCCTGACCCGCAATGCCTACGACCGCGATATCGAATCCAATGTCGACTACTACTCGCTGAGCCACAAGCTGGCCGCCGCGCCGCTGCGGTGCGCGCCGGGCGATTGCTATGCGTATCAGAACGTCGCCTTCAGTCTGGTCGGTGACGTGGTCTTCGCCGCCTCAGGCAGTTTCTACGAGCAATCGGTAGAACGCCGCATCTTCAAGCCGCTCGGCATGAACGATGCCAGCATGGGGCTGGCCGGCATCCAGGCCAGCCCGCATTGGGCGCGCCCGCACGTGCGCAGCCGCAACGGCTGGGTGTCGCTGACGCCCAAGCCCACCTACTACCGGCTTGCGCCTGCTGCCGGCGTCAATGCCAGCGCCAGCGACATGGCGCAGTGGCTGCTCGCACACACCGGCCATCGCACCGACGTGTTGCCTGCGCCACTGCTGGCGACACTGCATGCACCGCTGATCTCCACGCCGGGCGAAATGCGTTCGGGCTGGCGCCATGAGCGCGTGGACGCGGCCAGCTATGCGCTGGGCTGGCGCGTATTCGACTACGCGGGTCATCAGGTGATCTTCCATGCAGGTGCGGTGCAGGGCTACCGCGGCCTGGTTGCGTTGCTGCCCGAGCGCGATGTCGGCATCGCCATCCTGTGGAATGGCGAAAGCGGCCTGCCGTCGGGCATGCTGCCGACCATCCTGGACCGCGCACTCGGTTTGCCGGCCAAGCGTTGGCTGGATGTCGATGTGGACGGCGATTTCGGCAGCGAGAACATGCTGGCAGAGAAGGCCGACCCGGCTGGCAAGGGTGCGTCGTCCGGCAAGTCGGTGGCATCGCCGCGCTGAGTTCGGCGCGCCGGTACCGACTCCTCGGTGCATGCATCAACACAGGCGGCCAAGGCCGCCTGTGTCGTTTCTGAACACTGAGGTCTGTGGCTGGTTTGAACGCCCTGGCGCCAGGCGTGTGCTTGGCAGCGTGCATGGCACCAACGCTGCAGCGGGCTACTGCATCTGGGCAGCACTGTTGGGCTGCATCCGTCGTCGTTGCAGGTGACGGGCGGATGCGGTGGCTGGACAGCGGATCGACGCGAGAGGTGCAGCCGCCGTCAGGCTGCTGCAGGCGTCATTGCTGGATCCGCGGCACCCTGCACCACAACGTGTCGGACCAAGAGCGGCTGACAACACGCAGCGAACCGTCGTCGGGTGGGTGTGGACGGCGCACTCAGAACCGCAGTGTAAGCGTGGCCCATGCCGCATCAGTACCGGCCGCGTTCGCCGTGCGATGAGCACAATCGTTTTGTTCGCTGCTCTAAATCATCTGGCTGTCGCGTGGTCGAGAGACCGGAGCCGGGCACTGCGACGGCGGCGAACTGTCGTTGCATCCGGCAAACCGACGGCGCAGGGAATCGGACTGGACAAGTGGTGGCCGAACAATCCTTCGGGAACGCCGATACCGATATCGGTACGGATTGGAAGCATCGCCGCCTCGACGAAAGTGCAGCCTTGGGTGATGCATCGGACGCGTCAATGCGTCGTGCAAGACTGCCTTCTTGAGAAGCTCTCGCCATTGGCGCTGGCGTTATCGGCAAGGCTACAGCTCCAGACCGTGCCACCTCGCGAACCGCGTCGCCTCGATGGCGGCCGGTATCCGCGCACTGCATCGGACGTGGTCGCGGTGTCGCGCAATAAAAAAGCTCCCTCCCCGCTGGGCGTCGGGGAGAGAGCTCGATGTTTACGGCGATCGGGTGTTGCAGATCAGATCAGCGGTGCCGGAGTTGCAGGCAGCGCGACCGGAGCGGCCTTCTTCTTGCGAGCGGCCGGCTTCTTCTTGGCGACCTTCTTCACAGCAGTCTTCTTGGTAGCAGCCTTCTTGGTGGCGGACTTCTTGGTCGCCTTCTTCGCGACTGCCTTTTTGGCAGTCTTCTTCACTGCTTTCTTGGCGGCTTTCTTGACGGCCTTTTTGGCGGCAGTCTTCTTGGTCGCCTTCTTTGCGGTCTTCTTCACTGCCTTCTTGGCGGCAGTCTTCTTGGTTGCCTTCTTGGCAGTCTTCTTCACTGCTTTCTTGGCGGTTGCCTTCTTTGCGGTCTTCTTGACGGCCTTCTTGGCAGCAGTCTTCTTCACTGCCTTCTTGGCCGTTGCCTTCTTAGCGACCTTCTTGGTCGCCTTCTTGGCGGCGGTCTTCTTCACTGCCTTTTTGGCGGTGGGTTTCTTTTTCGCAGCTTTTTTAGTGGCCATGTAATTGGCTCCTCGTCAGTGAACTATGGAGGTGAAACGCCCAGTTGAACCAAACCCCGCGCCGGCATGCCGTCGTCGGGTACCGTCCGCAGGTAATGCGCGACGGGACGGATACAGAAACACCCGCATCGAACGGCGACACGGGTGCGTAGTCGAAACGACAACTGCTTTTCTGGAGAGAAGCGAACCCGACTCCACCATTGAGCGTACTTCGGTGGACGTCTTGAACAAGCGTGTCGGCTCGATGTCGATTCTGCTCACTCTCTTTCGCAGCGATGTCTGCTGGGCGAAACCTAATCACGCTTTTTTTTACTGTCAACACTCTTTTGCAATTTTTTTTCAGTCGACCATCGCCATGTTCGCCATCGAGGTCCGGCAAGCACACCGCGCGAGGGCAGTTGCGCGGGCTCGTCGCGCACGCGCGCACAACAGCGTTTTCGAAAAAGCACTTCTTTTCCGCTGTTTTTTTAAAACACTCTAGATCCGCAAGCCGACGATTGCGATCACGCTGCGACGAGGCGCTACGCGTTGCGGCATCGTCTGCCGCCTGTCCGCCAGCTGAAAATTTTTTATCCGGCAACTCCACTTCCGGCGTCGCACAAGCAGAAATGCGCAAACTTATTGCGCTCTTTGATCGCCATGCACGTGCGCTTGCGCATCGCCGAGCGCATGTCGCACGACGTCGATCGGTCGTCGGCGCACGTTGCGCGCGTCGATTTTTTTCACCGAGCACGCGCCAGACCCTCACGAGCGACTCACGTCAGAAATCCGACGCACCGGCATGCAGGTGGTGTCGCGTGGCGATCAGCCGGACACGGACGCCACCGCGCGCATCGCATCACGTCACCGCCAACCACCTTGCAGGCGTGAGATCGTCAGCAGGTGCAAGCGACTGCCCTCGCCCATCCGATCACAATCTCCTGCGCACACCAAACCGCGTCGCCGGCAGCGCAGCAAAAAAATGGCCGCTCTGAGAGCGGCCATCGGTGCGCAGCAGGGACGACGGACTCAGTGGTCGTCGTCTTCCAGCAGCTCGGCGTAGTCGTCGGGCGACAGTAGATCGTTGAGCTGTTCCTTGTCGTCGAGTTCGACGACGAAGATCCAGCCCTCGCCGTAGGCGTCTTCATTGATGGTCTCCGGCTTGTCGCTCAACGCGCTGTTGACCTCGACCACGGTGCCGCTGACCGGGCTATAGACATCGGACGCGGCCTTGACCGACTCGACCACCGCCGCGCCGTTGCCGACCTGCACGGTGTCGCCGACGCTCGGCAGCTCGACGTAGACCAGGTCGCCCAGCAAGCCCTGCGCGTGGTCGGAAATACCGACAGTCACGCGGCCGCTGCTTTCGACGCGGGCCCACTCGTGGGATTTGAGGAACTTGAGGTCGCCAGGAATCTCGCTCATGGGTGTGCTCCGGGGAAACTGGGGTTGGGGACAGGTGGTTAGTTTAGACCGCGCGACAAGACAGGTGAACGCGTGTCGGTATGGCTGGGTTGCATGCGGTGACAGGATGCCGGCCACTACGACCGGCATCCTGCGATTCATTCGCCAAGGACGCCGGGCTGCGCCTGGCCGTCGCGCACGAACGGAAACTTCACCGCGCGCAACGGCACCTGCTTGCCGCGAATATCCACGCGCAGGTCGTCGATGCTGCCGGCCGGCACGCGTGCGAATGCGATCGCCTTGCCCAGCGTCGGCGAGAAGGTGCCGGACAGAATCTCGCCTTCGCCGCTGGCGGTGAACACGCGCTGGCCGTGGCGCAGCACGCCCTTCTCGTCCATCACCACGCCGATCAGTTGACGCGGCGCGCCCTGCGCCTTTTGCGCTTCGAGCACGGCGCGGCCGATGAAGTCGCGGCCTTCGTCCAGGGTGATCGTCCACGCCAACGCAGCCTCATAAGGAGTGACCGCGTCGTCCATGTCCTGCCCATAGAGATTCATGCCCGCTTCCAGACGCAGCGTGTCGCGCGCGCCCAGACCGGCCGGCTTGACGCCCTGCGCGAGCAACGCATTCCAGAACGCGACCGCCGCGTCCTGCGGCAACACGATTTCGAAACCGTCTTCGCCGGTGTAACCGGTGCGCGCAACAAACAGGTCGATGCCATCGCGCGAGCGCGTCTGCAGCGCGGCGAAACGGCCGAGCTTGCTCGCTGCCGTGACGTCGGCCGGATCCAGCAGTTCGATGACCTTGGCGCGCGCGTTGGGGCCCTGCACGGCGATCATCGCGAAGTCGGCGCGCTCTTCCACGCGCACCTCGAAGCGTGTGGCCTGTTCGCCGATCCACTGCAGATCCTTTTCGCGGGTGGCGGCGTTGACCACCAGACGGAAGAAGTCTTCAGTCATGAAATAGACGATGAGGTCGTCGATCACCCCGCCCTGCGGATTGAGCATGCAGGTGTACAGCGCCTTGCCGGACACCTTGAGCTTGTCCACCGAGTTGGCGAGCAGGTAGAGCAGGAACTCGCGCGCGCGCGCGCCGTGCAGGTCGACCACGGTCATGTGGCTGACGTCGAACATGCCGGCGTCGCGACGCACCTGATGGTGTTCGTCCAGCTGCGAGCCATAGTGGATCGGCATGTCCCAACCGCCGAAGTCGACCATCTTGGCGCCGAGCGCACGATGGGTGTCGTTGAGGATGGTCTTCTGGGTCATGGGCGCCGGTCCAAGGAAAAGATGCCCATTATCGCTGCCCGGCCGTCGTTGCGGGTAACCGCATCGCTGCGCAGACACAGCGCTGACCGAACGACGCGCACCGGCCAACGCACGCCGCGCTGCAGCAATGAGCGACCGAATCGCACGCCCTGCCCTGCCGATCAGCTGCTGGCTTGCACCAGCAAGGTCATGCCATCGACGCCGACGATGCGCACCGGTGCACCGGCGGGCAGATCCGGACCGCTGACCACCCAGAACGCATCGTCGACCTTGGCACGACCTCGGCCGTCATGGATGGCTTGATCGAGCAGCACGCGACGGCCGATCAATTGCTCGGCACGTCTGTTGAGCAAGGGGCGATCGCTCTGCCGCCCCTTGCCGCGGAACCAGGTGCGATAGACCTGCACCGACACAAAGCTGAGCACGACGAACGCCACGATCTGTACCAGCAGCGACATGCCCGGCAACGCCAGCACGAGCACGCAGACGGCGGCGGCGGCAATCCCCATCCACAGCAGGAACGCACCGGGCGCCAGCGTCTCTGCGGCGATCAATAGCAGCGCCAGCACCGCCCAGATCACAACGTCCCAGCGCATGGCTCAGCCCCCCGCGCGCGGCGGCATCGGCGGCACGCGTACGGCTGGCGCGTCGGGCTTGCCCATCGCTTCCTTGGCCAGTTCGGCGATGCCGGCGAGCGAGCCGATGATGCCGCTGGACTCCATCGGCATCAGCACGAACTTCTGGTTGGGCGCGGTGGCCAGTGCCTTGAACGCCTCCACATACTTTTGTGCGACGAAGTAATTGATTGCCTGCACGCTGCCGTTGGCGATCGCATCGGACACTACCTGGGTGGCGCGGGCTTCGGCCTCGGCCAGACGCTCGCGCGCCTCGGCGTCGCGGAAGGCGGCTTCCCTGCGGCCTTCGGCTTCGAGCACGGCGGCCTGCTTTTCGCCCTCGGCGCGCAGGATCTCCGATTGACGCGAGCCTTCGGCTTCCAGAATCTGCGCGCGCTTTTCGCGCTCGGCCTTCATCTGCCGCGCCATCGAGTCGATCAGATCGCGCGGCGGCTGGATGTCGCGGATTTCGATTCGCGTGACCTTGATGCCCCATGGGTTGGTGGCCTGGTCCACCACGCTCAGCAACTGCGCATTGATGGTTTCGCGCTGGCTCAGCGATTCGTCCAGATCCATCGAGCCGATCACGGTACGGATATTGGTTTGCACCAGCGCGATGCTGGCGATCTCCAGATTGGAGACTTCATAGGCGGCCTTGGCGGCATCCAGCACCTGGAAGAACACCACGCCGTCCACGCGCACCACCGCATTGTCCTTGGTGATGACGTCCTGGCTGGGGACGTCCAGCACCTGTTCCATCATGTTGATTTTGCGGCCCACGCCGTAGACCACCGGCACCAGAAAGTGCAGACCCGGACTCAGGGTGTGGGTATAGCGGCCGAAGCGCTCCACCGTCCACTGAAATCCCTGCGGCACCATGCGCACGGTCTTGAACAACACGATGACGCCAGCGACCAGAACGGCCATGGCCAAAAACGAAGTCGGAAACATGTGCATCCCCTTGCATGTGACGAGTCGATCCTTGCAGCAGTATGCACCCGCACTGCCCGTCGCCGGCTCGGGGATGCCGTGCAGGAATGCGCTCGCATCCATTGCCGTATCGGGCGGCAAGCGCCTTGGCGCACGCGGATCACACGACCGCCAGGCTCAGACGTTGCGCGGGGCGAAC
This sequence comes from Xanthomonas sp. NCPPB 4467, assembly GCF_041475665.2. Taxonomy (NCBI): domain Bacteria; kingdom Pseudomonadati; phylum Pseudomonadota; class Gammaproteobacteria; order Lysobacterales; family Lysobacteraceae; genus Xanthomonas; species Xanthomonas sp. NCPPB 4467. The sequence goes on from NZ_CM191260.1 coordinate 3,656,401, forward strand.
ATGATGACGGCCATGCCGAGCAGACAGCAGGCGGCGCCGAGCAGATCCCACCGCGTCGGAGTGATGCGGTCCACCCACCACAACCACAGTAAGGCGCTGGCGATATAGACCCCGCCATAGGCGGCATACACGCGTCCGCTGGCAGCCGGATGCAGACTCAACAGCCACACGAAGATCGCAAGGCTCAGTGCGCTGGGCAGCAGCAGCCACGCGCTGCCGCCTTTGCGTAGCCATAGATAAGGAAGGTAGCAGCCGACCAGTTCGGCCACGGCGGTGGCGACGAACAGCAACAGTGTGGTCAGCGCGGCGCTCATGCGCCGGGCACGGCGCCGGCATCCGGCACCGCGGCGGCGGATTCGTCGCGCTTGACCTGTTGCCACAGCGCTTCCTGGGCGCTCAGCGACAACCCATCCAGGGTGGTGCCCTGCGAGTGCGCATGGGCTTCCATCGCACGGAAGCGCCGTTCGAATTTCAGATTGGCATGCCGGAGCGCGGCGCCCACATCGACCTTGGCGTGTCGGGCGAGATTGGCGCAGACGAACAGTACATCGCCCAGTTCGTCTTCGAGGCGCGCCTGATTGTCGGCTACCGGGCCGCGGGCGAATTCCACCCGCAGCTCTTCGATTTCTTCCTGCAGTTTTTCCAGCACCGGCGCCGGACCAGGCCAATCAAAGCCCACCCGCGCCGCGCGCGACTGCAACTTGGTGGAGCGCTGCCACTCGGGCAGCCCGCGCGCGATGCCGGCCAGTGCAGAGTCGTCCTGGTGTCCCGCGGCGCGGCGTTCTTCGCGTTTGATCTGGTCCCAGTTGGCGCTCACCGCCTGCGCATCGTCCGCCGCCTGCGCCGCGAACACATGCGGGTGCCGACGCACAAGCTTGTCGCTGAGTGTGGCGACCACGTCGGCGAAGTCGAACGCACCCTGTTCGGACGCCATCTGCGCATGGAAGACCACCTGCAGCAGCAGGTCGCCCAACTCGTCGCGCAGCCCGGGCAGGTCATTGCGATCGATCGCGTCGGCGACCTCGTAGGCTTCTTCGATGGTGTACGGCGCGATGGTGGCGAAGCTCTGCTCCACATCCCAGGGGCAACCGTGCTCACGGTCGCGCAGGCGCGCCATCAACTGCAGCAGGCGGTGGATATCGCCGGTGGGCGGAGTCTGGAGCATGGTGTGTTCCTGGAGCGATGTTGGAAGGCGCATCCCCGGCGAGAGCGCTGACGCATGGCGGCATTGCGCATGGCAGCAGACAACGCACGCGATGCCGCTGCAGTGTACCGGTCAGCCAATCAGCACCTTGCGCATCCGCGTTGCCCGGCGTGCGACACGCAAACGGCAGGCAGCACACGGCAGGCGGGCATGCTCAGGCCAGCCAATCGCGCCAAGGCAGGCTGGGATCGCCCAGCGCGATGAAATCGCCATTGAGCAAGGTGTCGCGGCGGTTGTAGCGGAACGGCTTGCCGGAACCGCCGGCCAGCAGCACACCGCCGGCGGCGTGCAGCACGCACTGGCCGGCCGCGGTGTCCCATTCGGAGGTGGGGCCGAAGCGCGGATAGACATCCAGGTCGCCTTCGGCGATGCGGCAGAACTTCAACGACGAGCCCTGCGCCACCACATCGATCTCCCCCATGCGCTCCAGCGCGGCCGCAGTGCGCGCGTCGCGATGCGAGCGGCTGGCAGCGACCCGCAAGGGTGTGGCGGCCGGTGTGCGGGTGTGCAGCATCTCGTCGCGGTCGCCGTCGCGGCGGAATGCGTTCTCGCCGCGTGCGGCGTACCAGACCCGGCCATCGACCGGCGCCTGCACCACGCCCAGCACCGGCGCGCCCATGTGGATGAGGGCGATGTTGACGCTGAACTCGCCGTTGCGTTTGACGAACTCGCGGGTGCCATCCAGCGGATCGACCAGCCAGTAGCTGGTCCAGTACTGCCGCTCTTCCCAGGCCACGTGCGCGGATTCTTCCGACAGCACCGGCACGTCGGGCGTGACCCGGCGCAGGCCATCGACGATGACGCGATTGGCGGCCAGGTCGGCCTGGGTCAACGGACTGGCGTCGTCCTTGATCTCCACCGCGAAGTCCTGCGCGTACACCTGCATGATGGCCTCACCCGCTTCGCGAGCAATAGCGATCACGGTTTCGCGCAGTTCCATCGGGATACGGATCATGGGTTGCGCTCCAGCCACTCGCGCGCAATGAACAAGGCGGCCAGCGAGCGGCCTTCGGAGAAATCGTCGCGCAACATCAATTCGTCCAGACGGGCGATTGGCCAGGGCACCACTTCCATCTCTTCCGGCTCATCGCCGACCAGGCGCTCGGGGTAGAGGTCGCGTGCCAGCACCAACCAGGATTGGTGACTCATATAAGTAGGAGCGAGCGTCATCGCGCGCAGCACCTGAACCTGGCGCGCGCCGTAGCCGGCTTCTTCCTTGAGTTCGCGGTCGGCCGCCTGCTCCGGCGTCTCGCCGGCATCGATGCGCCCCTTGACCAGACCCAGCTCGTAGCGGTGCACGCCGGCGGCGTACTCGCGCACCAGCAGCACGGTGGTCGCGTCGAGCATCGGCACCACGACCACGGCACCGTGGCCCTGGCTGAGTTGCCGTTCGTAGAGACGGCGCTGCCCGTTGGAAAACTCCAGATCCAGTTGCTGGCGACGGAACGGCCCGTCGCCCAGATCGGTGATCTTGTGGATGGTCGGCAGACGCGGGCTCATGCGTGGCACGCAGCCGCGGAGCGGACCGATAGAATAGGCAGATGCATCGACATGTTCATGAGCCCGAAATCCTAGCAGACCCTGCAGCCTCCGAAGCTGCCGAACATTGGCGGCAACGCGATCTTGCGGTGCTGTGGCACCCGTGCACGCAGATGCGCGAGCATCCGCACACGCTTCCGCTGGTCCCAATCGCCGGTGGCCAGGGGGCGTGGCTGATCGGTCACGATGGCCGTCGCTATCTGGACGCGGTCAGCAGCTGGTGGACCAACCTGTTCGGCCATGCCGAGCCGCGTATCGGCGCGGCCATCGCGCAGCAGGCCGGTACCCTGGAGCAGGTGATGCTGGCCGGCTTCACCCACGCGCCGGCAGTGCAGCTGGCCGAGCGCCTGCTGGCCATTGCGCCGCGCCAGCCCGACCGCGCACCGCTGTCCAAGGTGTTCTATGCCGACAACGGCTCGGCCGGCGTCGAAGTGGCCTTGAAGATGGCCTTCCATTATTTCCACAACCGTGGCGAGCATCGCCGCACGCGCTTCATCGCATTGGAAAACGGGTATCACGGCGAAACCATCGGCGCGCTGTCGGTGGGCGACATTCCGTTGTATCGGCGCGTGTATGCACCGCTGTTGTTGCAATCGCTGTTTGCACCGTCGCCCGACGCCTACCTGGCCGAGCCGGGCCAAAGTGCGGAGGACTACGCACTGCAGGCGGCCGACGCGCTGCAGGCATTGTTCGAACAATCGCCCGGCGAAATCTGCGCCTTGATTCTGGAGCCACGTGTGCAATGCGCCGGCGGCATGCGCATGTATCACCCGGCGTATCTGCGCCGCGCACGCGCATTGTGCGATGCGCATGGCGCGTTTCTGATCGCCGACGAGATCGCCACCGGCTTCGGACGCACCGGCACCCTGTTCGCGTGCGAACAGGCTGGCGTGATGCCCGATCTGCTGTGCCTGTCCAAGGGACTGACTGGCGGCTTCCTGCCGCTGTCGGCGGTACTGGCCACGCAGCAGTTGTACGACGCGTTTCTGGACGATTCGCGCGAGCGTGCGTTTCTGCATTCGCACAGCTATACCGGCAACCCGCTGGCGTGCGCGGCGGCATTGGCGACGTTGCAGATCTTCGCGGACGACGACGTGATTGCGCGCAACCAGCACACCGCCGCGCGCATGAACGCCCTCGCTGCGCAGATCGGCGAGCATAGCGCGGTGGCGGACGTGCGCCAGGCCGGCATGATCGTGGCCTTCGAGCTGACCCAGGGCGGCGACAAACGCACCCCCTTCCCCGCCGCGGCACGGGTTGGATTGAAGGCGTATCGCGCGGCGCTGGAACGCGGCGTGGTGCTGCGCCCGCTGGGCGACGTGCTGTACTGGATGCCGCCGTATTGTGTGGATGAGGCGCAACTGGCCTTGCTTGCCGCGACCACCCGTCACGCCATCGACGAGGCCGTCGCATGCGCCTGACCCGGTCCCATGTTGCGTTGCCGCTGCAGTGCGACCAGGAAGTGACCCTGCCCGAAGAGTCCGCCAATCATCTGCTGCGCGTGTTGCGCCTGCGCGAGGGCGATGCCTGCATCCTGTTCAACGGCGATGGCAGCGACTACCACGCGCGGATCACCGTGGCTGGCAAGCGCGAAGCGCGTGCGCTGGTCGAGCGTGCGGAAGCGCTGTCCAACGAATCGCCCTTACGCATCACGCTGCTCCAGGGCATCGCACGCGGCGAAAAAATGGACTTGATCCTGCAGAAAGCCACCGAGTTGGGCGTGACCGCCATCGTGCCGGTCAACGCCGAGCGCACCGAGGTCAAGCTCGATGCAGCGCGCACGGAAAAACGCATCGCGCATTGGCGCAGTGTGGTGGTGTCGGCCTGCGAACAATCCGGCCGCGCACGCGTGCCGACCGTCGCCGCGCCGCAGGGCTTGCAAGAGGCCGCGCAGGCCAGCGACCCGCAGGCGCGACGGCTGACCCTGGACCCGCAGGGCGAGCATCGCCTGTCCACCCTGAGTGCCGATGTCGAGCAGGGGCTCATCGTGGCGATCGGGCCGGAAGGCGGCTGGTCGCCACGCGACCGCGCCACGCTGGCCGCTGCCGGTTTCACCGGCCTGCAATTAGGCCCACGCATCCTGCGCACCGAGACCGCCGGCCTGGCCGCCATCGCGGCATTGCAGGCGCGGTTCGGGGACCTGTAGGTTCGAGGACTTGCAGGACATCGCGGCTGCTGATGCGCAGTGCAGGTAGTGTCGCGCCTCGTGTGACCGGACGATTGGCGACCCGCACGGTGGTCAGCAACCCACGTAGGAGTGCACCCGGGCGCGAGAAGCGTTACCGGTAACGCCCTGTCGCGCCCAGGTGCGCTCCTACGGTGTGCGGCGATGCGATTGCCGATAGAGGCCCGAGACAGCACGACTGGAGTTACTGCAAAAACGCACGACGCCCGACCAAGGCGTAGGAGCGCACCCGGGCGCGAGGGTGCCTTACCGGTAAAGCCCTATTGCGCCCAGGTGCGCTCCTACGGTGTGTCGTGCGTCAGCGACCGTGTTGCAGAAACCAGCTGGCTGCGCCGATGACGCCGAGCTGGCCGTGTTCGACGATGCTGACCGGCACCTGCTCCAGCGCGGGCCGCAGCGTGCCCTTGTCGAGCAGGCGGGCGGTGAAGTCGCTGGCGGCAATGAATTCGGCAATCTGCGGCAGGAATCCGCCAGCCAGATAGACACCGCTACGGATGCCGTAGAGCAGCATCATGTCGCCGACCACGCTGCCCATGAACCCGCAGAACGCCTGCAACGCGTCGCGCGCGAGCACGTCGTTAGCGGCCAATGCGGCGGCGGTGACATCGGCCGGGCCGTGATGCACGGCAGGCTCGCCACGCAGCGCGGCCAATGCGGTGTAGAGGTTCAACAGGCCAGGACCGGACAACAAGGTTTCGGTGCCCACATGCGTGCGCGTGCGACGCAGTTCCTGCAGCAAGGCCACTTCCAGATCGCTGGCGGCGGCAAGCGCGGCGTGGCCGGCTTCGGTCGGCAGCACCATCGGGTGGGCGCCGTTGGGAATCCACACCGCCGCACCCAGCCCGGTTCCCGGACCGAGGACCAAGGCCGGGCCGGGCGCGCCCTGAGCGGGGCCGGACAGCTGCATGACCTGATTGCCGGTCATGTAATTGGCCGCGTAAGCGACCGCTTCGAAATCGTTGACCAGATGCAGCGCCTGCATGCCGAGCTGGCGGCGAATCTGTTCCGGCGCCAGCACCCACGGCAGGTTCGCGGTGATCACGCTACCGTCTTCCAGCGCATACCCGGCACTGGCGATCACGCCGCGACGTACCGGCGCGCATCCCATCTCGGCAAAGAACGCGGACATGATCTCGGCCAGGCCCGGGTAATCGGCGCAGCGGTACTTGCGATAGTCCAGCACCGTGACCGGCTTGCGCGTATCGGTACTTGCGCAGACCAGCGCCAGGCGCACATGCGTCCCTCCCACGTCTGCGGCAACGAAGGTGTCGGGGCGCGGAAAGGCCACCGCTTCCATTGGGCTGCTTGCGCTCACGCATTCTCCTGATAAGTGGCAGCGGGCTGGCATCATGTCCCGTTGTCCGACGAACGGCAGCGGGTAGACAACGTTGTCAGTAATCGCCCTGTAACGCAACTCTGGCGACGACGCTCAGGGCATTCTCCCGCACTGCCCATCATCCACGAAAAATCCGCACGCATCACGGAGATTTCCGCACAAAATCCGAGCGCCCGCTGGCGAAACGCCGCCCAGCCATTGAGGGCGCCAATTGCGGATGCGTAGCACACCCCCATGTGTGCGCATGCTCCCAATTACTTCCGCAACCACGTCGCAGAAATGCTGCATTGCAACGCAATCGCAGCCACATCAGAGATCTGTGACGATGTGTTGACAACGCTGTCAGCGCTACGCGAGACTCGATCCAAATCGAGGTTCTGGCAGGAGGGGCCAGCAACTGTTCGGTACTGAAGAACGGCGCTTCCCTCGCCTGTCGGCCCAGATTCGCGAGTCGTCCGTCGCCAGACGTTCGACTCGCCGATGTCGCATTCGCTTCACCGCTTCACCACACGGGGGACACCTCCTCTACCACGCGAATCGACGCCACCTGCTGCCATTGCGGAGCGACGGAGTGCGATCACCGCGATCGGTCAGGGCGTGTTGTTTTGCCGGCCACGCCGAGCGCGTGACGCCATTGATGGCGGCGCGCTCACAGCACTAACCAATGAGGTTTAGCCATGCACAGCCGCACCACGACGTTAGCACTCTGTATCACCGCCGCTCTGTACTGCTCCGGCTCTGCAATGGCTGCCGGACAAGAACAACAAGCCCCGGCTGGCAGCACGCCGTCGGCCACCACCGAGTTGGATACGATCACCGTCACCGGTTACCGCGCCTCGCTGGAAAAGAGCCAGGCGGTCAAGCGCTCGGCCAACTCCATCGTCGATGCGATCAGCGCCGAAGACATCGGCAAGTTCCCGGACATCAATGCGGCCGAATCGCTGTCGCACCTGCCGGGCATCAGCGTCGACCGCCAGTTCGGCGAAGGCGAAAAGGTCAGCATCAACGGCACCGACCCGGCGTTGAACCGCGTGCTGCTCAACGGCCAGACCATCGCGTCGGGCGACTGGGGCGGCAACCCCACCGACACCAGCGGCCGTACCTTCAACTACACCCTGCTGTCGCCGGAAATCATCGGCCTGATGGAGGTCTACAAGACCCCTGAAGCGCGCATCGACGAAGGCTCGATCGGCGGCACCGTGATCGTGCACACCCGCAAGCCACTGGACCTGCCCAAGAACACCATTCGCGGTTCGGTCGGCTACAACTACAACGACCGGTCCGAAGAAGGCAATCCGCGCGGTTCGGCGCTGTGGAGCTGGAAGAACGACGACGAAACCTTCGGCGCGTTGATCTCCGCCACGCACGACAAGCAGGACCTGGCACGTGCCGGTATCGAGTACTTCGGCTACACCACCGGCGCCGGCATTCCGCCGACGGCCACCATCACCGGCGACGGCAGCGATGTGGCCACCGCACGTGTGCCGGCCGGTATCAGCAGCGCGTTCTTCCAGCAGACCCGCGAGCGCAGCGGCCTGCAGGGTGCGTTGCAGTGGAAGCCCAACGAGCAGAACGAGTTCAACCTGACCGGTCTGTACATCAAGGGCAAGTACAACAACTTCAGCCAGGCGCGTTATGTGTGCCCGGCCTGTAACGACGACCGCCAGAAGATCACCCAGGCCAATGTGCAGAACGGCGTGGTGACCTCGGCCACGGTCAGCGATGGCGCAGCCGGTCAGCCGTACGCGCAGCTGGATGCCAACTACCGCGAGAGCACCGTCACCACCAAGAGCCTGAACCTGCGTCACGACTGGTCCGGCGAGAAGTGGGTATTCACCACCCAGGCCGGCTACACCGAGGCCACAGGCGGCAAGAACCCCGAATACCTGATGAAGTACCTGATGCAGGACGGTGGCTACAACTACGCGTTCGACGGCCGCAATACGTCGGTCAACTACGACAACGGCGGCGCCTCCAACTGGGCACTGCCGGGCAACCCCGCCGGCCTGGCGCCGGGCCAGGAAGGCAATATCCCGGGCACCACCACCGGCATCATGCAGGCCGGCGGTATCGCTTACCAGAAGAGCAAGGACGACGAAAAGTACTTCCAGTGGGATGCCGCGCGCGACCTGGAATGGGGCCCGTTCACCAAGCTGCAGTTCGGCTACAAGTACATCAACCACAACAACGGCGTCGACGCGCGCGGTAACCGCATCAACACCACCGACCCGGTGTCGCTGACGCAGTTCAACCCAGGCACCACACCCAGCAGCCTGTACGACGGCCTGGGTGCCAGCGGCGACTTGACCACCTGGCCAACCGCCAACCTGGGCGCCGTGCGCAGCTACTTGCTGTCGCAGCCGCAGGGCCCGTACCGCACCGATTTTGGCGCGTCGTTCGACGTCAAGGAAATCACTCAGAACGTCTACACGCAGTTGAACTACGAGACCGGCAAGTGGCGCGGTAACGTCGGCGTGCGCTTGGTCGACACCACCGACAAGTCGCAGTTCTGGCAGAGCAATGACGGCGGCACCAGCTTCCAGCGCGTGGCCGAAACCAATGACTACCGCAAGGCGCTGCCGAGCTTCAACCTAGCCTACGACATCACCGACGACACCGTGCTGCGCTTCTCGGCCGCCAAGGTCATCGCCCGTCCGCGTTACGCCGATCTGGCAGGTACGTTCACTGTCAACAGCGGTAACGGCAACCTGACCGCCAACGGCGGCAACCCGGATCTGAAGCCGTACGAGTCCACCAACTACGATCTGGCGGCCGAATGGTACTTCGCGCCGTCCAGCATGCTGTCCGGGGAAGTGTTCTACCGCGACATCAGTTCCTACATCGTCAACACCACGGTCACCCAGCAGCTGAATCCGGCACCGCCGGCCATCGCTGGCCTGTACCAGGTGACCACACCGGTCAATGTGTCCGATGCCAAGGTCAAGGGTGTGTCGGTCAATTACCAGCAGAGCTTCGGGCTGGGCTTCGGTTTGCAGGCCAACTACACGTTTGCCGAGTCCGATTCCAGCTCTGGTCTGAATCTGCCGTATCTGTCGCGCGATACCTACAACGTGATCCCGTACTGGGAACACGGCGACTGGACGGTGCGTGTGAACTACAGCTACCGCTCGAAGTACTTCACCCAGATCGGTCGGCTGGAGTCGCGTGACTTTGCAGATGCCTACAAGCAGCTGGATTTGAACGCCTCGTACCAGATCACCGACTACATGGGCATCACTTTCGGCGCGACCAACCTGCTGGATTCCACCTACCGGGTCTTCAGCAACACCCGCGATACCCCAACGGCGTTCTACAAGAACGGCCGCGGCTATCAGGCCCAGCTCAACTTCAAGTTCTGATGTAGCACCGGCGCGCCACCGACCCTCCACGGCGGCGCGCTTTTTTTTGACCTGTGCGTTGCATGCAATACACAGCTCGATGTTGTACCAGGGAGTGGTACTGGCCACGCCCCTTCGCGGGTGAGGGAGCATGGCCAGGCCCGCTTTTGCCATCCACGTGCCGGCTGCGCTGCAACCGGCATGTCTCGCTTGAAGGAGTGCAGTTCCCATGACGACCGATAGCCGCATCCATGCGGCTCCATCCCGCCGCCACACCGGAGCTGCACCCAGAACGCGAATGCTCGCGCTCGGTCTGCTGCTGGCGTTGCCTGCTGCCACGCTCAGCGCGCAATCGCCCACTGCGGCCACGGCCACCACACTCAGCCCCGAGGTCATCGACCAGCAGTGGCTCGATGCCACCGCCAAGTACGCGCCCGAACGCGAGCGGCTGGTGCGCGAAGCCGAAGCCGGCGCGCGCAAGGGCCCGTTCCGCCCCGATTGGGCTGCGCTGAAGGCGTATCAATCGCCTGCGTGGTACGACAATGCCAAGTTCGGCATCTTCATCCATTGGGGCGTGTTCTCGGTGCCGGCGTTCGGCAGCGAGTGGTATTCGCGCAACATGTATCTGCAAGGCTCGAAGGAATTCGCCCATCACGTGGCGACCTACGGCCCGCAAGCGACCAGCGGCTACAAGGATCTGATTCCCAAGTTCACCGCACCCAAGTTCGACCCCACTGGCTGGGCCAAGCTGTTCCGGCAATCCGGCGCGCGCTACGTGGTGCCGGTGGCCGAACACCACGACGGCTTTGCGCTGTACGACTCCAAGTTGTCGGACTGGACCGCAATGAAGATGGGGCCCAAGCGCGACCTGCTGGGCGAGCTGTCCACCGCAATCCGTGCGCAAGGCCTGCACTTCGGTTTGTCGTCGCACCGCGCCGAACACAACTGGTTCTTCGATGGCGGGCGCACCTTCGATTCGGACGTCAACGACCCGCGCTATGCAGCGCTGTACGGCCCGGCGCAGGTGCGCCTTCCGGGCAAGGACGATGGCGATGTCGCCAACGACTGGACGCCGGTGTCGCAGGCCTGGCTGGACGACTGGCTGGCGCGCACCACCGAGTTGATCGATACCTATCAACCGGACCTGATCTATTTCGATTGGTGGATTGCCCACCCAACGTTCCGGCGCAGCCTGCCAACGATGCTGGCGTACTACTACAACCAGGGCGCGGCACGCACCGAGGCCGATCGTGGCGTGGTGGTCAACTACAAGCTGGGCGCCTTCCCCGAAGGCGCCGGCACGCTGGATATCGAACGCGGCCAGCTCACCGGCATCCACCCCACCCATTGGCAGACCGATACCTCGGTCAGCAATGCATCGTGGGGCTACATCGAAAACGACACCTATAAATCGCCCACTTTCATCATCCACATGCTGGCCGATGTGGTGGCCAAGAACGGCAACCTGATGCTCAACATCGGCCCGCGTGCCGATGGCTCGATCCCCGACACCGAGCGCGGCATCCTGCTGGCGATCGGCAAGTGGCTCAAGACCAACGGCGGCGCGATCTACGACAGCAAGCCGTGGCGCGTATATGGCGAAGGCCCGACCGAAGTGGTGGGCGGCACCTTCCAGGACGTCAAGACCAAGCCGTATACGTCCGACGATTTCCGCTTCACCACCCGCGCTGGCGCGCTGTATGCGATCGAGCTGGGTTGGCCGACCGATGGCGAGGCGGTGATCCGCTCGCTCACGCCCACCGATGGCGTGCGCGGGGTCACTTTGCTGGCCAACGGCAAGAAGATCCCGTTCGAACAACGCGCCGATGGCCTGCATCTGCGTCTCCCCGTAAAGCCGGTTGGCGAGAGCGCGTACGTGTTCCGCATCGACCTTTCTTCCCCTACTCCCTGACGGATGTTGTCCTCCATGAGCAAACGATTGACCTGGATGTTGCTTGCGCTGGCACTGGCCTGCGCCCCGGCCCTGGCCAAGAACCCCACGGCGTTGTTCTATCTGATGAACACGCAGAAATCGACCAACTCGTTCATTGCCAACGTCGACAAAATCGATGTGGTGGTGCCGACCTGGTATGGCGTGGATCAGAATGGCCTGGTCAACGGCACGCCCAATATGTACCTGTACGACATCGCCAAGCAGAAGAAGCTGCGGGTGATGCCGATCCTGTCGATGACCACCGGCCGCGACGGCTTCCACAAGCTGATGCACGACGAGGCGGCCAAGAAGCGCATGATCGAATCGCTGCTGATCCACGGCAAGCAGCACAAGTACTACGGCTTCCAGTTCGATTTCGAGAACATCGCCTGGACCGATCGCGACGCCTACACCTTGATGGTGAAGCAGACCGCCGATGCGCTGCACAAGGCCGGTTTCAAAATGTCGGTGGCGGTGGTGCCCAATGCACCGGGCCACGCCGAAGGCGGCCAGTTTTCCAAGTGGATGTGGGAATACTGGCGCGGTGCGTATGACCTGAAGGCGCTGGGCCAGGCGGCGGATCTGATCAGCATCATGACCTACGACCAGCACACCCGCTGGACCACGCCCGGCCCGGTCGATGGCATGGTGTGGATGAAGAAGCATCTGGATTACGCAATCACCCAGGTACCGAAAGAAAAGCTCTCGCTGGGCATCGCCACCTATGGCTACCGCTGGTTCACCGGCAACCCGGTGAAGGAAGACGGCACCGAGGCGTCGAACATTTCCGCGACCTATATCGATGCCGACGAATCCTTCCCGCTGGCGATCGAACAGAACGCCACCGTGCAATGGGATCCGGTCGAACAGGAATCGTGGTTCTACTTCTACCGCGACGATATGCGCGAGTGGGTGTTCCGCCCGGACGCGCGCAGCTTCAAGGCACGCTACGAGATGGCCAAGCAATACGGTCTGGAAGGCTTCAGCTGCTGGGTGCTGGGCGCCGAAGACCCGAAGGTGTGGGACGAGCTGCCGACCGCGCAGCGCTGATCCCTGTTGCATGCCTGGCGCACGCCGATGAAGCGTGCGCCAGTGCCTGTGTGAGTCGCTGCGGCTTTGCTACTGTGCGTGGCTGCCGCGCATCGCGCTCATCGGTATGACCGAGCGATGGTGTCGATGCGATATGGTGGTGTTCCATTTGGCTGCGCGCATGCAACCGCGCAGCGACACGCTCTCCGCTATTTCGGGATGTGATTGCATGATGTCCAACACCAGCCGTACGCCACGCATGTTGTTGTCGAGGGCGCTGTTGTTGGACATGCCGTCAGGCGAGAAGCCGTTATCGATGCAGTTGCCGTCGCGGTTGCTTGCACTGTCGTTGGCCGCACTGGCGCTCACCGGTTGCGGCAAACGCGACTTAGGCACGGCAGCGGCAGCGGTCAGTGCAGGCGCTAATGCGGCATCACCTTCCACAACTGCGCCGCTGCCGCTGATTCCCGCTCCGGTGGAGGCCAAGCGCAACGCCGGCAGTTTCAGCGTGGGCACCGGCACGGTGATCTCGATCGTTGCAGGCGACGCCGATGCGCGTCGCAGCGCCGAGTATCTTGCCGGCCTGCTCAAGCGCACACGTGGGCTTGCACTGGAAGTGCGTGCAGAAGCCACGCCCTCGCCGGCCAGCATCCGCCTGGAACGCAATGCGCAGGCAGCGGTGACGCAGAAAGAAGGCTATCGCCTGGATGTGGACGCCACCGGTATCCACATTGCCGCGCGCGATGGCGCCGGCCTGTTTTATGGCGCAATCAGCGCCTGGCAATTGATGACCCCGGATGCGCGCAAGGGCGCGGTGGCGGTGCCCGGCGTCAGTATCCGCGACTGGCCGCGCTTTGGCTGGCGTGGTCAACATCTGGACGTGGCGCGCCACTTCCACGACGTGGATACCGTCAAGCATGTGCTCGATGCGATGGCGGTGCACAAGCTCAATGTGCTGCATTGGCATCTCACCGATGACCAGGGCTGGCGCATCGAAATCAAGCGTTACCCCAAACTCACCGAGGTCGGTGCTTGGCGCACGCCACCGGGTGCCGGCAGACACGGCACACCGGAGCGTTCCGGCGGCTTTTACACGCAAGAGCAGATCAGCGAAATCGTCGCGTATGCGGCGCGCCTGCACATCACCGTGCTGCCCGAGCTGGACATGCCCGGCCATGCGCAGGCGGCGGTTGCCGCCTACCCGGAAGAGGTGGGCGTCCCCGGCGTGCGCACCCAGGTGGGCGTGGACTGGGGCGTCAACCCGTATCTGTTCAACACCAGCGAACGCAGCCTGAGTTTCATCACCAATGTGCTGGATGAAGTGCTGACGTTGTTCCCGTCCAGCTACATCCACATCGGTGGCGATGAGGCGGTCAAGGATCAATGGGAGGCCTCGCCGGCGGTGCGCGCGCAGATGCGCAAGCTGGGCGTCAAGGATGCCCATGCCATGCAAGGCTGGTTCAACGAACAGCTGGCGCAGTATCTGACTGCGCACGGCCGGCGCATGATCGGCTGGGACGAGATTCTGGAAGGCGGCGTGCCGGCCAGTGCGTCGGTGATGTCGTGGCGTGGCGTCGAAGGTGCGGTCACCGCCGCCAGACAGGGACACGATGTGGTGCTTGCGCCCGGCAACTGGCTGTATCTGGATAACCTGCAGACCACGCGTAGCGACGAGCCCAATGGCCGTCTGACGGTGTTGCCATTGTCGAAGGTGTACGCGTTCGATCCGGTCCCGAGCGACCTCACCGCCGAGCAGGCCAGGCATGTGTTGGGCGCGCAAGGCGCGTTGTGGTCCGAATACCTCCCCTCGCGCTTGCACGTGGATCACGCGCTGTTCCCGCGTCTGTCGGCGGTAGCGGAGATGACCTGGTCGCCGCCGAACGCACGCGAGTGGAAAAACTTTCTGGTGCGGTTGCCGGCGCAATTGCAGCGCTACAAGGCACTGGACATCGCCTACAGCGACGGCGCATTTGCTGCCGATATCGCGCTGGAAAACGGCCCCAACCCGGTGCTCGCCGGCAGCCCGGCCAAGGTAGCGCTGAGCACGCAGACTGGCGCAGGCGCACTGCACTACACCGTGGACGGCAGCGACCCTAGCCCCGCATCGCCGCGCTATGAGGCGCCGTTTACGATCAACCTGCCGACCACGGTCAAGGCCACCGCTTTCACCGCCGACGGCGCGCCGCTGGCGGCCACGCGCAGCCGCACCTTCGACCGTGCATCGCTGTTGCGCGTGGACACGCAAGGCCTGCGCGATTGCGTGGAGACCGGCGCGCTCGGCCTGCGCCTGCCGTTGCTGCCGGAGATGACCGGCGCCGATACACCGGTTTACAACGTCGATCTGTTCCATGCCTGCCGGCTGTATCCGCAGGCACGCCTGGATGGCATCGGCGCGATCCGCATCGAGGCCGCGCGCCTGCCCAACAACTTCGGCCTGGCGCATGAGCAATCCAAGGTGGTGCAGTACCCGGCCAAGACCCGCGGCGGCGAGCTGGAAGTGCGCCAGGGTTGCGACGGCGAACTGATCGCCAGCGTGCAACTGCCCAAGAGCGACACCCTGGGCGAACAATTCACCCTGGAAACGCCGTTGCCTGCACGCACCGGCACCCACGATCTGTGCCTGCGCTTCACTGCGCCGATTCGCGGCCCGTTGTATGCCATCGGCGCCGTCCAACTGATTGAAACCACCGCGCAGGCGCCCCCCGCCGCCACGCGCTGATCCATCCAAGGAGACTCACCCATGCCCCTGTCGCACCGCACTGCCCCCGCACTGTCCCCGCTCACCCCCGCCCGGCTCGGGCTTGCCCTGACCTTTGCACTTTCGCAGGCCTGGGCGGCACCGCCCACGGCAGTGACCCTGGACAGCGGCTGGCAGGTGCGCCTGGCACCGGGGCAGGAACAGGCCAAGACCTATCCCAAGGCGGCCAGCTGGATGCCGGCGCAGGTGCCGGGCGTGGTGCAGACCGATCTGATCGCCGCCAAGGTGGTGCCGGACCCGTTCCTGCGCGACAACGAGGGCAAGATCCAGTGGGCCGGCTTGAGCGATTGGCAATACCAGACCCGCTTCAACGTGGATGCGGCCACGCTCAAGCGCGCGCATGTGGAACTGGTGTTCGATGGCCTGGACACGCTGGCCGAGGTCACCCTCAACGGCAAGAAGCAGCTCAGCGCCGACAACATGTTCCGGCAGTGGCGCGTGGACGCCAAATCGCTGCTCAAGCGCGGCGACAACGTGCTGGAAATCACCTTCTTCTCGCCGATCAAGAAGATCCAGCCGTGGCTGGCCAAGCAGCCATATGCGCTGCCGGGCGCCTACGATTCGGCGTTCGGCGATGAGCCGGATGGACGCCACAGTTCCACCTACGTGCGCAAGGCGCCGTATAGCTACGGCTGGGACTGGGGCCCGCGCATGGTCAATGCCGGCATCTGGAAAGACGTGCGCGTGGAAGCATGGGATGCCGTGCGCGTGGACGGCTTGCATATCGCCCAGCAGCGCGTGGACGCCGACAGCGCGCAATTGCAGGCGCAGCTGGAACTGCAGGCCGGCCGCAGCGGCCCGGTGCAGGTGGCGCTGGATGTGCTGGGTCCGGATGGACAAAAGGTCGGCCAGTTCATGCAAGACGCGGTGATCGACCCGGGCCAGAACCGCATCGATCTCGCAGTGCGGATTGCCAAGCCCAAGCGTTGGTTCCCGGCCGGCTACGGCGCACAGGACCGCTACACCTTCGTGGCCACCGTGCGCGATGCCGATGGCGACAGCCAGCAGATCAAGCGCGTCACCGGCCTGCGTTCGGTGGAGCTGCGCCGCGAAAAGGACACGTGGGGCAAGAGCA
The DNA here is from genome assembly GCF_041475665.2 of Xanthomonas sp. NCPPB 4467. Classification (NCBI taxonomy): domain Bacteria; kingdom Pseudomonadati; phylum Pseudomonadota; class Gammaproteobacteria; order Lysobacterales; family Lysobacteraceae; genus Xanthomonas; species Xanthomonas sp. NCPPB 4467. Next base: position 3,672,798 of record NZ_CM191260.1, read on the forward strand.
TGGAGATCGTGATCAACGGTATCCCGATCTTCGCCAAGGGCGCCAACCTGATCCCGCTGGATGCGTTTCCCTCGCGCGTCAGCCAGGAGCGCATGCGCAGCACCTTGCAGGATGCGCGCGATGCCAACATGAATATGCTGCGCATGTGGGGCGGCGGGCATTACCAGGACGATCACTTCTACGAGGTGGCCGACGAGCTGGGCATCATGATCTGGCAGGACTTCATGTTCGGTGGCGCGGTGCCGCCATACGACGTGGAGTTCCGCGAAAACACGCGGCAGGAGGCGATCGAACAGGTCAAGCGCCTGCGCGACCACCCCAGCATCGTGTTGTGGTGCGGCAACAACGAAGTGCAGACCGGCTGGGAAAACTGGGGCGATCGGGTCAAGTTCAAGCAGTCGGTGGATCCGGAAGAACGCACCCGCATCGAGCGCGGCATGACCACGCTGTTCGGCACCGTGTTTCGCGAAGTGGTGGCCACCTACGATAACGATGTGCCGTACTGGGCCACCTCGCCGGGCACCGATTTCGACGGCGGCGCCGACCAGGCTAACGATGGCGACATGCATTACTGGAAAGTGTGGGGCGGCCCGGCCCTGCCGGTGACCGAATACCTCAACGTCACCCCGCGTTTCATGTCCGAATACGGCCTGCAGTCGTTCCCGGACATGCGCACCGTGCGTGTGTTTGCCGATGCCGCCGACATGGACCCGGAATCGCCGGTGATGCGCGCGCATCAGAAGTTCGACAAGGGCAATGGCAACAAGCGGCTGATGCTGTACATCCGCCGCGAGTTCGGCGAGCCCAAGGACTTCGAAAGCTTCGTGTATCTGAGCCAGTTGATGCAGGCCGAAGGCATCAACCTGGCCGCCTCGCATCTGCGCGCCTCGCGTCCGCAATCGATGGGCTCGCTGTATTGGCAGCTCAACGATGTGTGGCCGGGTGCGTCGTGGTCCAGCGTGGACTACTACGGCCGCTGGAAGGCGCTGCACTACCACGCGCGTCGCTTCTATGCGCCGGAGATGATCGCCGCGCTGCGTAACGACAAGGGTCAGACGGAAGTGTCGTTGGTGTCGGACCGCACCACGCCGCTGGATGCGCGTTGGCGCATGCGGGTGATGAGCATGGACGGCAAGGTGCTGAGCAAGCGCGAGCAAAAGGCCAGCGTCAAACCACTGAGCAGCCTGCAGGTGGGCAACTTCAGCGATGCGCAATTGCTGGGCAAGTCAGACCCGAAGCGCAGCTATGCGGTGTTCGAGTTGTTCGATGGCGAGAAGCTGTTGTCGCGCGAAGTGGTGTTCTTCGCGCCGGCCAAGCAGCTGGCGTTGCCGACCGCCAAGATCGACAGCCAATGGCGCGCCGATGGCGATGGCTACGCGCTGACCGTGCGCAGCGACACGCTGGCGCGCGAGGTGTGGTTGTCGTTCGGCGATCTGGAAGTGAACGTGGCCGACAACGCCTTCGACCTGTTGCCGGGCGAGCCGCTGACGGTGCACGTCTCCAGCAAGCTGCCGCTGGCGCAGGTGCAGGCCGCGCTGCAGGTGCGCGACCTGGCCAGCACGCTGGCCGGTGCGCCGCCGGAGCCGGCCGAATCCAAATAATGCGGCCCTCATCCGCCCTGCGGGCACCTTCTCCCGCAGGGCGGGAGAAGGAATCTCTGGCGATTGCAGGGCGATCAACTGCAGGACGATCAACAGAACGAGTGGATCGCGTTTCCCATTGACACCCGAACACCTTGCCACCCGAGCATCGCAAGCATCTCCTTCTCCCACCTGCGGGAGACCGCGATCATCTCCTTCTCTCACCTGCGGGAGACCGCGAGCATCTCATTCTCTCACCTGCGGGAGAAGGTGCCCCGTAGGGGCGGATGAGGGCAACGCTGTCCGTAGAAAAATGATTCCCCTTTTTAGTCCCTCATCAACAACAACATCAAAACAGCGCATGGCGGCAACACCACTGCGCAGGAGTGCATCGATGTCACCCGTGTTTGTATCGCGCCTGGCCATTGCGCTGGGTTTGAGCCTTGGGCTGCCGTGCATCGCGCACGCCGCCACCGCCGACCGCAGCGCCAGCCCCGAACAACGCGCCGCCGCACTGGTGGCGCAGATGAGCCGCGACGAAAAAGTGGCGCAGGCCATGAACGATGCGCCGGCCATTCCGCGCCTGGGCATCCCTGCCTACGAATGGTGGAGCGAAGGACTGCACGGCATCGCGCGCAATGGCTATGCCACGGTATTTCCGCAGGCGATCGGCCTGGCCGCCAGCTGGAACACCGCGCTGATGCAGCAGGTGGGCACGGTGGTGTCCACCGAGGCGCGCGCCAAGTTCAATCTGGCCGGCGGCCCCGGCAAGGACCACACGCGCTACGCCGGGCTGACCATCTGGTCGCCCAATATCAACATCTTCCGCGACCCGCGCTGGGGCCGCGGCATGGAAACCTATGGCGAGGATCCCTTCCTCACCGGGCAGCTGGCAGTGGGTTTCATTCGCGGCCTGCAAGGCGATGATCTGAATCATCCGCGCACCATTGCCACGCCCAAGCACATCGCCGTGCACAGCGGCCCGGAACCGGGCCGGCATGGTTTCGATGTGGACGTGTCGCCGCGCGATGTGGAAGCCACCTATACCCCCGCCTTCCGCGCGGCACTGGTCGATGGACAGGCCTGGTCGGTGATGTGCGCCTACAACTCTCTGCATGGCACACCGGCCTGCGCGGCCGACTGGTTGCTCAATGGCCGCGTGCGCGGCGATTGGGGCTTCAAGGGGTTTGTGGTGTCCGACTGCGATGCGGTGGACGATATGACCCAGTTCCATTACTTCCGCCCGGACAATGCCGGCTCGTCCGCCGCAGCGCTCAAGGCCGGCCACGACCTCAATTGCGGGTACGCCTATCGCGACCTCGGCACTGCCATCGAACGTGGCGAAGTCGACGAAGCGCTGCTGGATCAATCGTTGGTACGCCTGTTTGCCGCGCGCTATCGGCTGGGCGAGCTTGAGGCACCGCGCAAGGACCCGTATGCGCGCCTGGGCGCCAAGGACATCGACAACACCGCCAACCGCGCACTGGCCTTGCAGGCCGCTGCCGAATCGATCGTACTGCTGAAAAATAACGCCAATACCCTACCGTTGAAAGCAGGCACACGGCTGGCGGTGATCGGCCCCAATGCCGATGCGCTGGCCGCACTGGAATCCAACTATCAGGGCACTTCCTCCACACCGATCACCCCGCTGCTCGGCCTGCGCCAGCACTTCGGTGCGCAGCAGGTGCGCTACGCACAAGGCGCGCCGCTGGCCGCCGGCGTGCCGGGCATGATTCCGGAAACCGCATTGCGCAGCGATGGCAAGCCGGGATTGCGCGGCGAATACTTCGACAATGTCGATCTGGACGGTAGCCCGCGCGTGGTGCGGCAGGACCGCACCATCAGCTTCAACTGGGATCAGGTCAGCCCGGCCAAGGGCGTGCCGGCCGATCGCTACGCGGTGCGCTGGAGCGGCGAGCTGTTGCCGCCGGGCACCGGCGATTACACCTTGGCGGTGCGCGTGGCGCGCTGCTTCGATTGCGCCGGGCATGACCCGGTGCGGCTCTACATCGACGACAAGCTGGTGGTGGCCGGCAACGCCGAAGACAAGCACGTGCCGGCCGGCATGCACAACGCCGACGGCCGCAGTGTGGAGACCGTGCTGCATTTCGACGACACCCGCCCGCGCAAGATCCGTCTGGAAATGGAGCATCGCGGCCAGGACCAGGGCCTGCGCCTGGAGTGGCTGGCACCGGCCGCCGCGCAACTGGCCGAAGCCGAACAGGCGTTGGCGCAGTCCGATGCTGTGGTCGCCTTCGTCGGTTTATCGCCGGATGTGGAAGGCGAGGAACTGCGCATCGATGTGCCCGGCTTCGACGGTGGCGACCGCAACGACATCGCCCTGCCCGCCCCGCAGCAAGCCTTGCTGGAACGCGCCAAGGCCTCGGGCAAGCCGCTGGTGGTGGTGTTGATGAGCGGCAGCGCGGTGGCGCTGAACTGGGCCAAGGCCAACGCCGACGCCATCGTGGCGGCGTGGTATCCGGGCCAGTCCGGTGGCACTGCCATCGCGCGCGCACTGGCCGGCGACGACAACCCCGGCGGGCGCCTGCCGGTGACGTTCTACCGCTCCACCAAGGACCTGCCGCCGTATGTCAGCTACGACATGAAGGGCCGCACCTATCGCTACTTCAAGGGCGAGCCGCTGTTTCCGTTCGGCTATGGGCTGAGCTATACGAGTTTTGCCTACGGCGCACCGCGCCTGTCCACCAGCACGCTGCAAGCCGGCAACACGCTGCAGGTGACCACCACCGTGCGCAACACCGGCAGCCGCGCCGGCGATGAAGTGGCCCAGGTGTATCTGAAGTATCCGGACCGCCCGCAATCGCCGCTGCGCAGCCTGGTCGGTTTTCAACGCGTGCACCTCGCGCCCGGCGAACAACGCGAACTCACCTTTACGCTGGATGCGCGTGCACTCAGCGATGTGGACCGCAGCGGTCAGCGCGCGGTGGAGGCCGGCGATTACCGCGTGTTCGTCGGCGGTGGCCAGCCCGGCACGGGCGCCGCGGGCGAAACGGCGGCATTGTCGATTACAGGACGTTCGCCGTTGCCGAAGTAAGAGTTTCTAACGGGTTTACCCTGGCTATCACGGACCTTACAAGAAAGCCGATCGCGGCCCTGATGAGTGCTCATGTCCAAGCGAAGAAAGTTCAACGCGGAGTTCAAGCGTGGTACGGTTGCGCAGGCCATTCAACCCGGCGTCAGTTGTGTCCAGGGTGGCGACGCCCCCCGCTCTGAGTAGTGGTCGGGTTTAGAGTTCAGAGTTGATGTGACCCACCCCCGATTACCTTGCCATTCGAAAGTAGAGAATTCGACCTTCTACGGCGCCTGGGAATTCGCTTGGGACCCGCAATTTCGGGCGAATTCCTCAGGGGTTTTCCATGCCAGTGCACTGTGGGGTCGCTCCTCGTTATAGAAGCGCCGCCACGCTTCGATTTTGCTCCGCGCGTCGGCCAGTGACAAGAACCAGTGCTCATTCAGGCACTCCTGCCGCAGGCGCCCGTTGAAGCTTTCCACCAGCGCGTTGTCGGTCGGTGTCCCTCTGCGGGAGAAGTCCAGCTCCACGCCGTTTTCATACGCCCAGCGGTCCATCACCTTGCCGGCAAACTCGCTGCCGTTATCCACCTTGATCGCCTCCGGCTTGCCGCGTTGAGCGGCCAACCGTGTCACTGCCTCGGCCACATCGTCGGCCCGCAAGGACTGGTCTACGACGATGGCCAGGCACTCATGCGTGAAGTGATCCAATACCGGCAACAACCGGAAGCGACGGCCATCGAACAGCGCATCACTGACGAAGTCCATGCCCCACAGGGTATTGGGTGCAGTGGCCACTTTGATCGGTTGCCGTCGGCGTGCACTGCGACTGCGACGAGGCCGACAATGCCTTAAAGACAGGCCTTCCTCCTTGTAAATGCGATGGATGCGCTTGTGGTTGTCCCGCCAGCCTTCCCGGCGCAGCATTACGAAAACCCGCTCGCACCCGTAATGAACACGGCTCAAGGCGATCTCCCGCATTCGCATGCGCACCGCGCTGCAGTCCCGCGCCTTGGCTTTGTAGGAGTAGCTGGACTGGGACATCGACATCATTTGCAACGCGCGGCGCAGGCTGACCCCAAAACGCTCACGCAGCTGGCCTACCCAGGAACGTCGCTGGGCAGGCCTCAGCGCTTTTTTGTGACCACCTCCTGCAGCATCGCCTTGTCCAGGCTCAGGTCGGCCACCAGTTGCTTGAGCTTGCGATTCTCCTCTTCCAGCAGCAGCAGGCGCTTGAGCTCGGACGGGCCCAGCCCACCGTATTTCTTGCGCCACACTTAGAACGTGGCCTCGGCTATGCCGATCTTCCGGCAGATCTCCCCGACCGCCATCCCAAGCTCGGCCTGCTTGAGCGCGTAGGCCATCTGCTCTTCAGTAAATCGTGACTTCTTCATCGCTTGAATCCTCGTTGCTACGGGGGCCCATGCTGCCGAAGTCTCTACTTTACTGTGGCTCAGTTTTCAGGGGGTGGGTCAATCTGTTACAGGCACACCTTCCCCAAGGCAGGTATCAACTGCTTTCGCGTCATCAACAGATTCGACAGCACAAACAACGCCAGCACCTGCGCGGTATTCTTGGCGATAGAGATACGTCGGTCAACGAAACCATCAACGCTACTCAACAAGGCGCCGGGTCTTCGATAGTGATATGTCAAACGTCTTAAACTACTGATTTCAAGATCAATGCAAGGTGCAACTCTCACGGCCTGTCCAAGCCGTGAGAGCTACTATTTAAGGCAAGCGTACTCTAGCGCAATATCCCCCCCCCTAAACGGGAGGAGCCGAGCTCATCTCTGCTGTGTGCAGAGTGTAGAATTTTGTATCAGTTCAAATTAGTCGAGACGTAGTGCCCACAGTAATGAAAATGCTGCTCGGACGCAGCAAGCCGACTGATCATAGAAAAACAGGCACTCACCCGAATCCAGATGTTGCCGATATGGCAAAGGCACACGGGTGGTGGCGGTGACGGTACAAGATGCGTCACCAATGAGTCGATTTCTCAAGATCGCAGTGGTGTCTGGCGTGGAGAGCGCCGTTCAGATCCACGTTGACCGCGGGGACAATCTCAACGCACGCGACGAGAAGGGCCAGACCCCCTTAATGCTCTCGGCCGCGCGGAACAGGGCTGCCATTTGCAGGTTGCTCTTGGCCTCGGGTGCGGATGCCGGCTTGCTAGATCCGATGGGGCGGGATGCTCTGACCATCGCCAAGGCGACCGGATCGGTAGAGGCCGCATTAGCTATCGAAGCGGCTTGTCTGCGGCCCAGCAATGATAGCGTTTGCTCAGCCCCTGATAAGCCCGAACAGCCAGGAAACGACCCTTCAGCTAGGGAGGCTGGTAACACCGGACTCAACAATATTCCTGCCCCGGGCGAAACTAAGGCGCCAGAAGCTAGTGTGACGCTGATTTCAGTGACTGCTGACGATGTTCGTGAGTTCGATTTGAGCGGATGGGAAGCCGAAGAGGAGCAAGAGCCTCCTCCAGACGACTTCACCGTCGCCGTGGTAGCGATCGGTATTCAAACAGCGATCAATGAGCATCAGCCCCTTGATACGTCCGCAGACTGGGGCGACTTGGATGCATTCCTGCCCGACCGCGCCACACCCTTACGTCGCAAAGAAGACGCTGAGGCACGCGAGCTGCTGAGGCTGACTCTGCTCCGCGCACTTCGCGAAGGTAGCGTTCCACACTTGGCCGTTGAGGATTTGACGCAAGGTGCTGATCGCGAGTCCGACGCCGAAGCCTGCGCGCTGCTGAGCATGGTCATTAACGACCTTGGCGCGGAAACCGACGAGCGATTCGAATATTCAACACCTTACGAAAGCTTTGAGGTCTTCATAGATCCAGAAGAAAGTCTTGGCGAGGAGGATACAGTTGCAGAGGCGTTGGCATTCGTTGACGACCTTGCAGCCCGGCGCAATGAGCCCTTGCGGCTCTATCAGCGAGAACTCCAGCGGGGAACACTGATCACTGCGGAAGCAGAAGTCGCCTTGAGTCAAGCAATGGAGCTCGGTATAGAAAAAGCGCTCGACGCTCTGGCTGCCTGGCCTTGGGGAGTCAGCGCCACGCTGGATGCGGCCCGCCAAGTTTCCAGTGGAGCCAGGCCCCTACGCTGGATCTCTTCTGGTCCGCAAGCCGAACTCCAGGAGGCAAAGCCTGTGCTCGATCCCGAAATGGAGGCGGCCGTCGGGTTGGAGCAGACCGTGACAGAAGACGAAGCCGATGTTTTAGAAGAGGAGTCCTTTCCGCAGTTTGTTTCCGAGGTTAAAGAGTCTAGCGATGACTTCGCGGAATTTTGCACCAACTCGGAACTCTTGTCGGGCCTGAGCATCGGAACGAGACAGGACGGGCCAGAATGGGAAAGGTGCCGAAGCATCCTCACTTCGCTAGGTCTGAGTCGTGGTTTCCTCATGGAACTTGCCGCCTCCAGGATCGTTGGAGAGCCTGAAACCGCACTTGTGTTTGTCCAAGCAATGCAGTCTTACCGGAACGCGCGCGACCAGATGACTGTCGCTAACTTGAAGCTTGTTTACTCCATCGCCCCCAAATACCTCTTCAGCGGACTGCAACTCGACGACTTGGTGCAGGAAGGAAACCTTGGCCTCATGAAGGCAGTGGACAAATACGATTGGCGGAGGGGGTTTAAGTTCTCGACGTATGCAACATGGTGGATTCGTCAAGGGATCACCCGCAATGTAGCTGATAAGAGCAGAACCATCCGCATTCCCGTCCACGTCTACGAGAAGACCCGGCGCATTGCACAGGCAGTCCGCGCTCTCGAGCGTCGTTACGGCCGCGCCCCAACGTCAGAAGAAATATCGGAAGCCGCGGAGCTCCGCGTCCAAGAGGTCGAAGCACTATCCCGCATCGCGCCGGAGCCACTGCCTCTTCATGAGATGACAGGCATTGATGAAATCATCGCCATTCATGCAAAAGATCAGTGGCTTGCCCCTGACCCCGTAGAAGTGGTCGAGGACTATCAGTTCGTCCGGTCGGTTGACACCTTCTTGAGCACGCTTAAAGCCAGAGAGCAAAGCGTAATGCGCATGCGCTTCGGCATCGGTCTTGGCACCCTAGAATCCATGACACTGGAAGAGGTCGGCAGGAAGTTCGACGTGACGCGCGAGCGCATCAGGCAAATCGAGGCCAAGGGTCTTCGGCAACTGCGGCATCCCACACGCCTGGACAAGCTACTGATCGAGCTCGGCCTTACTTGGGCTCCAAAACCCGAAACTTCCTCAACCAGGACGGCCAAGGGTGCGGTATCCAAATCCAAGGAGACAACAGGCCAAACGCATTGGGAGACGGATGGACCCATGAACCCGTAATGCTCCACGATCTTATGGACCAGATTTGTTCTGTATGGGAGGCCCTGAAGGACGGGGCTGGTATACCACGGGCATCTATCACGAACACGACGAACGGCCGTTCATACCAGTCAGTCCAGCAGCCAATCGAAATTCGCTTTTTTTACCGATCAAGGAAAGGCTATTGGCGATGAAACAAGGGACACGAAGTGCTCCACCGCGCGCGATGGCAATGCTTGAGTCCTTACGGGGTCTTGGATACTCAACCGGAGCAGCGTTGGCAGACGTTATCGATAACAGTGTGTCAGCCGGTGCAACCGAGGTCCGGCTTGATTTCGCTTGGGACGGCGAAAGCAGCCGGATCACGATCTTAGACAATGGATACGGCATGAGTGATGCCGAGCTTGAAAGCGCCATGCGGCTGGGCGACAAAAACCCTTTGGATGCTCGCTCAGCGCACGACCTCGGGCGCTTCGGAATGGGGCTGAAAACTGCATCCTTCTCGCAATGTCGCCGACTCACCGTCGCCACCGTGAAGGCAGGCACCAAGAGCTGCCTGCGATGGGACCTCGACGAGCTCGCTGCAAATCCCGATAGCGGTTGGCTCCTGTTCGAAGGTGCCGCAGAAGGCTCCGATCAGTTTTTTGCTGGCTTGCATGGCAAGAAGGACGGGACCCTAGTGTTGTGGGAAGCGATGGACCGCATAGTCACCGTCGGTTACGCCTCCGAAGACTTCCACAACCTCATTGACACAGTGGAGTCGCACTTAGCGATGGTCTTCCACCGCTTACTTCAAGGACCCAGAGCCAAGCTCAAGTTACTCATTAATGGCCGCTCAGTGTGCCCATGGGACCCATTCATGACGGGACACCCGGCGAAGCCTTGGGTTTCGCCACCAACCAACAACAACACCAGCTACGGCACGGTAACGGTGCAGGCCCACGTCCTGCCACACCGAGAAAAACTGACCGCTGCTGAGTTTGAAGACAACGCAGGCCCTGCCGGATGGACGGCGCAGCAAGGGTTCTACGTCTACCGCAACGAGCGGCTTCTAGTCGCAGGCGGATGGCTGGGACTTGGCAATTCGCGGGCATGGAATCGCGAGGAATCTCATCGCCTGGCACGCATACGCCTGGACATACCCAACACCGCCGATGCTGACTGGAAGATAGATGTTCGTAAATCGACGGCCCGTCCTCCTTTGTCGCTTCGCCCCTGGCTGACTCTTCTAGCCGAGAACACACGCGAACGTGCTCGGCGTGTCTTCGCTTACCGCGGAACTCCAATGCCCGCAAAGGGGAACGTCCCTATCGAACAAGCCTGGCGAGTAGAAAGGCTCAAGGTAGGCACGCGTTACCGCATCGACGAGGCACATCCATCAGTAACGGCAGTCCTGGAAAGCGCAGGAACGCTCGCGCCCCTGGTGAAGTCGATGCTTAGGGTGATCGAAGAGACCGTGCCCGTGCAGCGCATTTGGCTGGACACTGCTGAGAACAAGGAGACGCCACGCACGGGGTTTGAGGGAGAACCAAACTCGGCGGTTATCGAGGTCGCCAGCGTGCTCTTTGACGACCTTCTTGAACGCAAGGGCCTAAGCGTTGAAGAAGCGCGGAAGTCAATGTTACGCACGGAACCTTTCCAGAAGTATCCGGCGCTGGTTGCAAGCCTAGGGGAAAAGAAATGACTACAGCAGAAGAGGCAGCCGCTCAGGTCCAGTTGCTTGAAGATGTCATCGCCACAGCGCAGCGTCTGGTCAAGGCTGAGAAAGATTCGTCCAAGATCACGCCCGCCTACATCGCGGAAAGGGTAAAGCTCGCCGCCGCAATGTTTGCCAGCGATCCGCCCGTCCCATTAGACGAGGCCAAGGCGGTCTCCACGCTGATCCAGCGATTCAGTCATCGAATGGGCAAGGCCACCACCCTCAAGGACACCACGGGGCATTTTGACTGGCTCAACGCCGCGCGCAAGAAGGACTGGCACTACTGGCGTCGCTACCGCGATTATCAGGAATCGAAATTGTCGGACGTGGTCGTCGATGGTCTTGACGAAGCAACTGACGACATCCTGGGACTCCTCGAAGACCCCTTCCGCGCGGATCCCTGGGACCGTCGAGGACTCGTTGTCGGACACGTGCAGTCGGGAAAAACCAGCAACTACACGGGTCTGATCAACAAGGCGGCCGATGCGGGCTACAAGATCATCATCGTGCTGGCAGGCATGCACAACAACTTGCGCTCGCAAACACAGATACGCCTTGAAGAGGGCTTCCTGGGCTACGAGACGACAGCGGAACGCGACGCGGGTGTTCCCATTGGCGTGGCCGCTTTCGGCGAAGACCTCAAAACCAACTCGGCAACGACGCGGGCTGAAAACGGCGATTTCAGCAAAGCCATCGCCAAGCATTTCCACGGCATCTCGCCTGAAGAGCGACCCTGGGTTTTCGTGGTGAAAAAGCAAAAGACAGTTCTTACCGAGTTGCTGAAATGGATTCAGGCGCGCGTCGCCGACACGCCAAGCCCGTTGCTGCCCAAAGCCCTCGACTGGAAGCTCGTAACCAAGCTGCCGCTTTTGATGATCGACGACGAAGCAGACAACGCATCCGTGGATACAGGCGAGCAACTCTTCAACGAGGACGGAACGCCGGATGAGGAGCACTCGCCCAAGACTATCAACCGACTGATTCGGCAGTTGCTGCACTCCTTTTCTCGGAAGGCCTATGTCGGCTATACCGCAACGCCTTTCGCCAACATCTATATCCACCACAAGGGGACCACCGCCCTGGAGGGGCCGGACTTATTTCCGAGGGCCTTCATCATCAATCTGGCAGCTCCATCCAACTATGTTGGCCCCGCCCGCATGTTCGGCATGCTGACCAAGGATGGCCGCGTGGGCGCCCTGCCTTTGTCGCGCAGCATCCGCGATCACTACGACCCCGAGGCTCAATCAGGGTGGATGCCGCCCAAGCACAAGAAAACGCACATTCCGGTCTATGACGGCCAGGAGACAATTCCTGAATCCCTGCGCGATGCCGTCCAGTCCTTCGCTATCGTCTGCGCTGTGCGCGACCTACGCGGCCAAGGCAACGAACATAGTTCCATGCTGATCCACGTCACCCGCTATGTGGCAGTGCAGAACCATGTGCGGGAGCAGGTCGAAGAAGTCGTGCGACGCATGCGCCAGAAGATCACCCGGAGTAGCGACACAGAAAGGTTACTCGCGCAAATGCGCAAGCTTTGGGACGAGGACTTCATGCCAACCCGCGATACGGTCGCCGAGCTCTCGCCGGCCGAAGAGCGACCTCACGAGCTCCCTTCCTGGGAAGAAGTTGTCGCAAAGCTGCCCGACATTCTCGGCGATATTGTGGTGCGATCGATCAATGGCACCGCCAAGGACGCGCTGGACTACGCAACGCCTGGCGCGGCCCTCAAGGTCATCGCGGTCGGCGGCGACAAGCTCGCTCGGGGCTTGACCCTTGAGGGCCTTTGCGTGAGCTACTTCGTCCGCACGACGAAGATGTATGACACGCTGATGCAGATGGGCCGCTGGTTCGGCTACCGGCCGGGCTACCTCGACCTTTGCCGGCTTTACACTTCGCCAGATCTTGTGGAGTGGTTCGGCCACATCGCCGACGCATCAGAAGAACTGCGCGAAGAGTTCGACTTCATGGCGAAGGCCAAGCTCACTCCAGAGCTATACGGCCTCAAGGTCATGTCGCACGAAATTCTCACGGTCACATCGCCCCTGAAGATGCGTAACGCCCAGACGCTGTCTCTAAGCTACAGCGGCACTCGCCCTCAGACGATTCTCTTTCACCGTAATGCGGCCATCCAGGAGGCAAATCTCGCCGCGACCGACTCACTGATCGCATCACTCGATACAGAGTTCGAGTATGAACCCAGGTATCTGCGTGACGGCGAGGCTGAATCCTGGCCAGGAGCGCGCCTTTGGCGGGACGTGGACGCCTCCAAGGTGCTTGCGTTTCTCGGCACCTACACAACCCACCCAAATGCCACCAGCGCCAAGGCTGCGGTGCTATCGGATTTCATCTCCAAGATGATCGATATCGGCAAGCTGAAGCAATGGAGCGTCGCGTTGTTGTCCGGCGGCCAAGGCGTTGGTGAGCCTCACTCGTTCCCGGGTGGATTCAAGACGGACACGCTGCAAACTCGTAAGACGGATGACCACGAGTCAGGTATGAAAGACCCGACAATGTTCACCATCGGCGTTCTCACCGACCCGAAGGACGAGGGCATTGATATAAATGACGAAATTTGGCGCGATGCCCTCGCCCGAACACAGGCAGCCTGGAAGCCCGACCCGGCGCGCGAGCGGAAGGATCCACCCAAGAGTCCCAGCGGCAGAGGTATCCGGGAAGCGCGGGACAGGCTTGGAGGCGATGCAGATCGGGGCTTGCTGCTGCTTTACACGCTTGCTCCATACAAAGGCAAAGAAAAGCTAGTGGAAAACCTGATTGTGCCAGGATGGGACAAACCCATCATGGCTTTCGCCATCGCTTTTCCTTCAGCCGAGAACGCGATTCGCGTCGAATATAAAGTGAATCTTCTCTACTGGGAGCAGGAATATGGCCCGTCCGAGTAACGAATTCCTCATGGCTTGGTCCTCGCTCTCCAGTGCCGAGGCCGAGCCTGGATGGCAAGCCATTGCACTGCCCTCAGCCGGGCTTCTTCAGCTGCGCGCCGGCCGACGATCTCCGGACAACGCAGAGGCAGTATTGGTCTGCTTTCCTACCGCGAAGCCTGCCTCTGCGGGCAAGCTGCCCGAAGGCCAGGGTTTTGCGATTGAGCGTGCAGACCCTGAAGGCCACGGCAAGCTCTGGCTAGCGTTGACCCGTAAGTCAGCGGGCAGTTCAGAGGTATTCACTTCGATGGCATGCGATGTCGTCGGCGCACTCGACGACGCAGTTGCGGCCGGCCTTGATGAAGCCAAAATTTTGCGAGCGTTTATCGGACGGGTAGGAGCTTGGCAGGAGTTCATGCGAAAGGGCGCGCAGGCGCTCAGCCCCGAATCCGAAATCGGCTTGATTGGCGAGCTCACTTTGTTGAAAGCGATCTTCGAAGTCGGGGCGCCGGAGGCTTCGACCACTGAATCCTGGGTGGGACCGCTCAACGGCGTTCAGGACTTTGAGATTGGCGGTGGCGCTATAGAAGTGAAGACTACGCTTTCGGTGACAGGATTCCCAGCAAGGATCGGCTCGTTGGAGCAGCTCGATAACTCCACTCGTCAGCCTCTCTTTCTAGCTGGAGTTCGGCTGCGGCAAACAGAGAGCGGCCAGAACTTGCCAGGCATCATTGAGGCAATACGGCAGAACATCAAGGGCAGCGCTGAGGCAGAGAGGCTACTTTCTGAGCGCCTGCTGGCCGCCGGCTACATTGACTCTAACCTTGACCACTATTCACGTAAGTTTGAGTCAGCCGGCACAAGGATCTTTGAAGTAACAGGTAACTTCCCTCGCGTGACTTCAGGCACGGTCCCGGCAGGCATCATGAAGGCCATGTATGAGATCGACCTCGACAAGGCATCCGGGGAGAACATCAGCATCGAGACAGCACTGAAAAAACTGGGAGCAATCCAAGAATGAATCTGCCTGAATTCCTGCGTGAAACGCAGGCCACCGTCCGCTCGCAGATGCGAGATGGTGCGCTGTATGAAGAACTGATCTTTTCAGGCATCGTGATGGACCACATGTCGGACATCGGCATGACCTTCGAGCCGGTCGAGTGCCATTTCGAGGGGAGGGTAGGCTCTGCAAACCTTCGCTTGAGCGGCTATTCGCTCTCGGATGAAAACGAGCAGCTTGACCTGTTTGTGAGCCTCTACGCCAACGTCGATGTGCCCACACCGGTCCCGGATGCGGAAACCAAGACTGCTGTCGAACAATGCCTGCGCTTTCTGACGTTGTGCGCCGAAGGCAAGATGGCGCCCAAGCTGGACCCGTCAAGTGATGTGCGCTCGCTGGCCGAGACACTACATGCAATCTACAACGATCTGGAGCAGGTTCGCGTCTACGTCATCACCGACCGCGTTGCCAAATCAAAGAGTTTCAAGACGCGCGATATCGGCGGCAAGGCGGTTCGTCTGGAGGTCATGGACATCGAGCGGCTACACCGACACTGGTCTGAAGGCAAGCCGCGTGACGAACTGGTAGTCGACTTCACCGAAGTGTCTGGTGCTCCCCTCCCCTGCGTCTTCGTGCCAGGCGAGAACGATGATTACGACTATGCGCTCACGGCGATACCTGCAGAGGCACTGCGGCTGCTTTACGAGAAGTTCGGCGCACGCTTGCTTGAGGCCAATGTTCGCTCCTTCCTGAGCGTCAAGGGTAAGGGCGTCAACGCTGGCATTCAAAACACCTTGCGGTATGCACCAGAGCGATTCATGGCCTACAACAACGGCATCGTGATCGTGGCAGACGAAATGCACCTGGGTAAGCCCGGCGATGGATCCACCGGCATCGCTTGGCTCAAGGGTCTGCAAATCGTCAACGGAGGTCAGACCACCGCGTCGATCTACTTCGCAAAGAAGAAACACGCCGACACTGACCTCAGCCGCGTTCGGGTGCCTGCCAAGATCATCGTCATGCGTGCCCAGGACTCTGCCAAGGAGGAAGCACTGGTCTCCGACATTTCACGTTTTGCCAATAGCCAGAACGCTGTGCGGCAATCGGACCTGTCCGCCAACAAGCCCTTCCACGTTGAGATCGAAAAGCTCTCGCGCACGGTCTACTGTCCCGATGGCGTGAGCCAGTGGTTCTACGAACGTGCCTCAGGCAGCTACAACACCCTACTGGCACGCGAGGGAACCACCCCGGCAAAGCTCAAGGCCTTGAAGGATGCCATTCCGCCAGCACGCCGCCTCACAAAGACGGACTTGGCAAAATACATCACCGCTTGGGAGAAAAAGCCTGACATCGTTAGTCTCGGCTCCCAGAAAAATTTTGATAGGTTCATGGCTGGGCTGACACCCGCCGATGGGCAAGAGGCGCCACTGCCGACGGTCGCAGACTTCAAGGCCATGATTGCCAAAGCCAAGATTTATCTGGACGCCCAGAAGCTCCTGCGGCCGATGTTCCAGGCCTTTCAAGCCAATGTCACTGCCTATACGGTTTCGCTGGTGGCCGAAAAGCTTGGCGACCGTTTCGATTTTGATCGTGTCTGGGCCAAGCAGACCGCATCGCCTGAGCTACTCGCTCAAATCGCCGTATGGGCCAGAGAGGTCAACGACGTGCTGCATTCCTCATCCGGCGGAAGGATGGTTTCCGAATGGGCGAAGCGACCGGAATGCAAAGAGGCCGTGATGGGCGCAAGCTACTCTGCTCCAGCAACCAACATCCCCGAAGTGAAGTAGACACCTGGGCACCGAACTACATGTACCGCACTGATTTCTCAAAATAGCCCATGGTTGATGTTGTCTCCCCCGCCGACCGCAGCCGGATGATGGCAGGCATCAAGGGCAAGAACTCGCAGCCAGAGGTTCTTGTCCGTCGGCTGCTGTTCGCTTCCGGCTATCGCTTCCGACTTCACAGACGCGACCTGCCTGGCACTCCCGACATTGTCATGCCAGGTCGCAAGGTCGCCATCTTTGTCCACGGCTGTTTCTGGCACCTTCACCAGGGATGCAAATACGCAAAGATGCCCGCCACGCGCCCCGAATTCTGGAAAGCCAAGCTTGAAGCTAACGTTGCGCGTGACCGTCGCGCAGTCGAGAGGCTTCGATTATTAGGCTGGAGAATTCTGTGTGTTTGGGAATGCGCAACTCGTAATGCCGAATCTGCTGCAGGATTGCAGGTGGCTATAAACTCTTGGATCGAGGGTGGTGAGCCGCTCGGCGAAATCGGCCTTCCGCCAAGAAACTGAGCTATGGACCATTCGAACGCTAAAGCTCTGCGAGAGGTCGCCGAAGCCCATCTCGCAGCTACCGTTAAAAGACTGCCAGTCGATCGGCTGGACAGGTTCGCTTTGTTCGTTGAAGTCGTCCGAGTGATGGACTATTGGGCAATTCACGCACCATCCATAAGCTGTGACAGCGAGATGGCCCTGCAATCTTTTGATTTGATGTATTGGGGCTGGAACAGAGCTGTTGCCGAACTATTCGAGTCCTTGGATCAACCGGGGGCATTTCGCTTGATGGAGAGCACACAAGCATCGCGCGAATTCGCCATCGTTCTCTTGCAAGAATTTGGCAAAGTTTCTTTGCTGCGTCGCTTTGCCGACATGGGTGAGCGAAAAATGATTGAAATCGCAAGGGATGGTGATCAGTTCCAAATTCGTATGAGCGCCGATGCAGGGGCACAATTAGCGGACGCCGTCGAGTGGCACCGCCTCAAGACCGCCGAAGCCGGATTTTCATCGGCCACCTCGGGTTGGTCGTTAGTATCAATGCGCGACGCCTTGCGCTTCCCAAACATGCAGGGAAACTACATTGCCTTCGCTGGCGCACCGGTCAAACGTTGGCTGAGGCCAGACATCCAGGATCTCATCAAGCCGCTCGTAAAGCCTTGGGACACTGGGCGCGGAATCATGGTGTCCTACGACGCCCGCTTAGAGGTGGACAAGCACTACATGGCCGAAGCCCTGGCGCTAGCCGCGCCTTGGCTGGATGATTCGGGCATCCACGTCAAAGCAAAATTAGGCTCCATTTCCGGTGCCGATATCGCGGGCGTAGGTGCTGCGCTCATCAGTCTTCATGTCAAACACTTCGGCTGTGTGGCGGTGGCCAAAAAGCTGTTTGACCAAGTATCGGTCGCCCAAAGCCTTACAATCTGGGGACCCAGAGCCGACCTGGAAGAATCGATCTCACTTATGAGCGGCAGCTCAAAAGTTGTCGTCAACGCGGTCTTCAATACTTTGGCAATGTCATCCGAGCACGCAAAGAGGCTCGCAGATCACTCGACGCCTTTGATTCCCCTACTTTTCGACTTGGGAAATGGATTCATTTTGCGTCCAGTATCTTCCCTGACCAGAAATCCTTTCACTGCTGCCAGAATTCAGCATCAATGGTTGGACCAACGCACCGAACACGCGGTCGCTGCACACCGTGAGGACTGGATGCGCGCACAGTTATACGGAATGTTCGGCGGCAAGCGATATATCCGCTTTCCCGGCAACCTCAAACTGCGTCGTGCGGGTGCGGTTTTGACGGACGTTGATGCAATCATTTATGACCGTGCCACTGGCGACGTTGGGCTCTTCCAGCTGAAGTGGCAGGACTACTCCACCAACGATGTGCGCCAGCTCCAAAGCAAGGCATCAAACCTCTCCGCAGAGTTGATTGACTGGTCCAGCAAGGTCAAATTGTGGATCGAAGAGAACGGCGTCTCGGCCCTCAATCAATCACTACGACTCAAACAAAAACGCCGCGAGGCCGTCAGGAGCGTTCTGCTCTTCGCAATTTCAAGGTCGTCTGTTCGCACAAAAGGCTACGGATTCAAGACTGAAATGCCAGATTTGGCGATGGCGACCTGGCCTCAGTTCGACGTCCCCCCGCCCTGAGTAGCGATCGGGTTTAGAGTCCGGGGTTGATGATATCGGTGTTTGCCAGATGTTGGGCATAAGCGGACGGCGTCATGCCGCCAATTGCTTTCTTGGGTCGGTCCTCGTTGTATTCGCGTCGCCAGCGTTCGATCTCGGTGCGCGCGTGCAGCAACGTCGGGAACCAGTGCTCGTTGAGGCATTCGTCGCGTAGCCGGCCGTTGAAGGATTCGACGTAGGCGTTCTGGTTCGGTTTGCCTGGCTGGATGAGCCGCAACTGCACGCCACGGGCATGCGCCCAGACGACCATGGCCTTACCGCAAAACTCCTTGCCGTTGTCGGTGCGGATCACCTGCGGCAGGCCGCGACTCTCTGCCAACCGATCCAGCACGCGTGCAACACCGTGCCCGGAGATCGCGCGCTCCACCTCGATGGCGACCGCTTCGTGCGTTGCGTCGTCCACGATCACCAGACACTTGATCGCCCGGCCTTCGGCGGAGCGGTCGAACACGAAGTCCATCGACCACACCTGGTTGGCCCGCGCCGGCCGAAGCAGCGGCTGACGCTCGCCAACCGGTACCCTCTTGCGCTTGCGGCGCCGGACTTGTAGCTGCTGCTCGCGATAAAGCCGCTCCACGCGCTTGTAGTTCACCAGGCGTCCTTCCTGTCGCAGCTTGAGATAGATCATCCCCACACCGTAGCGGCGATGGCGATGCGCCAACGCAAGAATGCGATCGCGCAGTTCGCCGTTGCGGTCTTGGCGTGGGCAATAGCGCAGCGCGCTGGCGCTCATGCCGATCGCCGCCAAGGCACGACGCTCGCTGGCACCACGCCCGATCCACTCGCACACCAGCGCACGACGCGCCGGTGCGCTCACCACTTTTTTCGCAACGCATCCTTGATCAGGTCGTTCTCGAACAACTGCTCGGCCAGCAACTTCTTCAGTCGCGTGTTCTCGGCCTCAAGGTCCTTGAGCCGCTTGGCATCGGGCACGCTCATCCCGCCGAACTTGCTGCGCCACAGGTAGTACGAGGCCTCACTGAAGCCATGCCGCCGGCAAAGGTCCTTGATGGCCACGCCCGCTTCAGCCTCGCGCAGGAAGCCAATGATCTGCTCTTCGGAAAAACGCTTCTTCACGTCCAATCTCCTCGGGATAGGGAATTGGACTCCAAACTGAGGCGCTACTCAAAATTGGGGGGACGTCGAGTTTGTTCGCACACGCATGGAAGTTGGCCCTTCAAAACGCTCCTTGCGTGATATGCACACACAGCTGCTTAAAGAGCTCGAATATGTGCCCAACAATCGCCCAATGCCAGCAACTCTAAAGGTAACCGGTGCGACACTCCACGTTCACGATTTTTGGAATCGAACCGACAGCGGTGATGGGGCCGACTTGTAGGAGCGGCGTCCCGAAGTTATTTGGCTAATTGCTGCAAGGGGCGATCTTGCTGAAGCTTCGACGCTGGCTACTGTCCAGCACCACACCAGCCCCAACCGGGATCTTTGTAAGAGCAGATTAGCTGAGTGTCTCTTGGCGCTACCGCCGTCGCCGAGGTGAAGACATGAAGGCATAGATAATCTCGGCAATCTGCTTGGCAAGCAGTGGCGGGACCGCGTTGCCGATCTGCCCGTATTGCTCGGTTCGATTCCCTTCAAAAAAGTAGTTGTCAGGAAAGGTCTGCAGGCGTGCAGCCTCACGCACCGTCAAACTTCGACACTGCGCGGGATCCGGGTGAATGTAGTAATGCCCATCCTTCTTGATGTGGGCCACCACCGTAGACGAAGGATATTTACCCATCTGGACCCGGAAGCGATCCTTGAAGGGAATCGTTTCCTGGTCCACGTTCAAATGGTCTGGGAGGAGCTTCGGCGGGAAGTTGCGTAGGTCCGGTGCGTATTCTTGCGTGGCAGCGAAACACGCCGCAAACATGTAACGGTGCAAGTCAGATCGCATGTGGCTGCGCGTCTGGTGCTGCAGAACGCCGCCGACCTTGGAGTCCAGATACCACTCTTGCAACGGCTCGGGCATGTGCCCACCTGGACTAACTTCCGCAGAGATGAAGTTTGCGCCGAAAGTCGTCTGCTTCTCAGCTTTTTTAATGAATTTCTCCATAGCCGACTCGATGTCGCTACGCACAGGGCGGTGCCATCCTTTAAGCGACTGCGGTGCCTCCCGCAACGCTTTAATCCAGGCCTCTTGCGAGTCTGGCTCTCTGGAGAGGCGGCTGCGCAGCGCTGGCAGACCGGCAAGCGCGGCACTCACACCCACTTTCTTCCCCACCTTTGTGAGCAGGAAACGTTCGGGGTCCTTGACCAACGCAGGTGTGGCGTCGACCACGTCGGAGCGGATGCCAAACAGGATGACCCGATGGCGACTCTGCGGGATGCCATGATCATCGGCCTCGATTACGTAGTCGTTTGGTTCTAATTCCCCTTCCTTTTTTTGGACTACGAGAGATCTGATTTCGTAGCTCAGTCCATCACGCGGTGTTTTGAGATCAGAAAGAATTTTCTCGAAAATGCGCTTGCCGGAGTTCATGGAATTGAGCATCCCCTTGACGTTTTCCATAACGAAAACGGCTGGAGCGAACTCTTGAATGATCCGCAAATACTCTGTGTAAAGGAAATGCTTGGCGTCAGCCTCGAACTTCTCTGGGTCTTTGCTACGCAGGCGCGAGCGCCCTGCCAGCGAGTAGGCTTGGCACGGCGGTCCACCGATAAGCACCCAGTCGGTCTCATCACCTAGGGCCTCTCGAATCCAACCATCTATTTCCTTCGGCGGAGTCACGCCGAGCTCCGCGCAGCGCGCTTCCTGAGCAGCGTGCTCAGCAGCCTCCTTCACATCCGGGTGCGAGAGGAGCTCGTCCCGGGTGATTTCTCCGCGGACGTATTCGTAGTAGCAGCTTGGAACTTTGCCTTTCGGAAATTTGCGGAAGATCGCCCGCAACAGAAGCGTCCGGTGAGCAATGGGGTCTTTCTCTACGGAGACCTTGACAGCAAAGCGCCGCCCACCAGCCTTATCGAAGATGGAGGAAAAGCCTTCGCACAGCCCCCCTGGCCCGGCGAACAGGTCGATCACCGGAATAGCTCTGCTTCCCGACATCAGTTCTCTTTTCTCGTGTTCAATTCATGACGTCGTTGCAGATGCGACCTATGGAGTGACAAGGCAGCTCGTCAGCGGTGCGCGTGGCCCTGATTTTACCAGGTCCAAGCAAAATTTATCGCCCGCAGCGGGGAGGGGCGAACAGATCAAGCCGCCGCGAGGCATTCGGGAGCGCCGATTCCACCGCCTGGGCATCTGCCGGCGCGCCTGACCACCGGATTTTCCTGGAACACGCCGTGGTGACCTTCTCGACCGAACTGCCTTGATCATCAAAAGCAAGACGGCCGAAGCCTATTAGAGGGTCATCCGTGGACCTTGCTCCTGCTGCGTTGTCTGTTGCTGGGTCTGCTCCATCTGCTGCTGTCGCACCTGATCCTGCTTGATGACCTCCGCCTGTTGCAGATTCTGCTCTGCCGGCTGCTGGGACGCCTCTCGCCCATCCACGTGGGCATGAAAAAAAGGACCCTTTTCGCCAAAGGGCGCATAGACGGCAAACACGTTCTCCGCCCCGTCTTTGCCCAGACCGCCGGTGACCTTGTCGACCCGTTGCAGTAACGGGTCTTCGGTCTGCTGCTTGTAGAGCGAGGCGGTGACGTTCTTGCTCTCTTCGTCGTTCCAGTTGCCTGTGCCCCGCACCCAGGAATGGATCTGCTGGTAGGTGGAGTGGTCAGGGTGCGCGGGGTTGTCGGCCAGCAGCGGACCAGACGCCACCTTCTCCCGCGTCGGTTCGGCATCCTGTTCCTTGCTGCGGCCCGGCGCGGTCACCGACACCGCGCCCAGCGTCGGCACATGCGCCATGGCGGGCTGGCCCACCTCCGCCTTTGCCTGGCGCAACTCTTCGGATGTGGTCACCGCGACTTGGTGGGCAACGCCATCGGGTCCGGTCTGGTAATGGGCGATGGGACTGTCGTAACCGTATTGCCCCTGCTCGTTCGGCTTCAGTTGCTGCATCGTCGGGCCGGCAAGGCCTTCGGTCTGCTTGGTGCGCTGGGTGGCCAGCTCCACCGCCTGAAGGTTGTTCTCTTGGGCGTTGAGGTCCACTCCCGCAGCCCGGTAGCGATGCAGGAGCTCGTTGTGCTCCATCTGCGCCGGCGTGGGCGCGGGGCGAGCCTCAATGGCCGACAGGGCTTCCTGGGCGCGCTCCAGCGAGGGCTGGCGCATCTGGTTGGTTAGTTCCAACTCCACTGCCAAGTTGCCGCTAGCTACCTCGTCCCTGCCCGCCCATTGCCCGACGTCGTTTCGCTGGTAGAGCTGGCCGTTATGGCCTTGCACTTGATCCTGCTTGGCCCGGGCGCTCTCCACTGCTTCCGGCACCGCCACCCCGTAGTCCTGTCCCCGCTGGGCGGCATGGTTCTCCAGGTAGGCCTGGGCGATGGCCTCCCGTCCGGTGGAGATGTTGTTCTCGATGCGAGCCAGGGATTCCTGGTTCAACCGCTGCGCCTGCGCCGGAGTTGCGGTCTGAGGCTCGTAAATAGCCTGGTCGTTGGCACCCGCCACGCTGGTCTTGACCTGGCGCTCCCAGGACTCGGTGGTCGGGTTGCGCTGCCAATTCTGGTTGTCCAGACCTGTCTGGTCACCCGGCTTGGCCGGGAGGTTGAACGGATCCTGCGGCGGCGGCGTCCTACCCAGCGCCAACTCGGCTGCTTTGGCATTCGCCATCGCGCCCAGTTCTTGGGATTTCGCGTAGCTGGCACCCACAGGTGCCTGGCTAGGCGTGTCTTGCCCTTCCGCACCACGCTCGAAAGCGCCTTGGCGCTGCCAATCCCGGCCGTTGAACTGCCAATCGGTTCCCGACTTGTCGGTCTGTTGGTAGATCGCCCGGTTGTCCAGCAAATCTGCGCCTTTGTCGAAGGCCTTGCTCATCAGGATCGCGTCACCAACCACCAAGGCCGCTGGAACGAACCCTCCGCTGCTGCCCAGCGCCGCTGCCGTGGACGCACCGCCAGCCCAGCCGCCTGCGTTGCGGGCAATGGCGTGCTGAACTTCTGACTGCGCCGCTGTGGTGTTGCCCTGCTCCATCAGCGCGGACGCCGTGCGCGCGGTCATGACGGCATCCGTGCCCGTGGTCAAAAGTCCGCCCGCACGCGTCAGGCCCCGAGCAGAGGCCTCGCCCATCAACAGCTGCATGGCGACATCACCGCGTTGTCCGCGCGGCACACGGAGGTTCTGTGCAGCTTTCTCACCCAAAGTTTGCTCAACCTTTAGGATGCCCTGCTCTGACAGCACCACGCGCCCGTCGTGATGGGCATTGGCAATAGCGAGCGATAGCCCACTTCGTTGAAGCGTTGGATTCCCGCCACGCGCAATGGCCGTGCTGCTGACCTGGATCTGATCGAGCGCCGTGACAATGCGGGACTCGGAGTTCGCCACGCCTCCCCAGCCGTGATCCACTCCCGTGAAACCTTTCAGGGCGTCGATTTGCTGAGCGTGGGTTTGGTGGTAGCCCGGGGTGTCACGGAAAAAGTTCTGGACTTTCGCGCTCGCCTGCGAGGGCGTAAGCCCCACTGGCGTGTTTGTGTTCAAGTCGCCATTGATCAAGCCGATCTTGATGGTGTCGCGCAATTGGTCCACGCGTTGGGCGACGCGGTCCAGCGCTTCGGGGTCACCACGCAAAGCGGCGCGACCATCCCGAGTCGCCTGGAGGTCATCCAAGCGCTCAATCACGCCATCTTGGTAAGCACCAAGAGGACCGCCGCTGTGCGGCGTAATGTCCAACGCCTGAGCGAATTGCGGATCGGAGGGCAAGAACAGGCGATTCTCTGAGGCGTGAATGTCGAACCGGCCCGTCTCTTGAAGCTTCGCAAGCAACTCGCTGTTCTTGAGCGTCTGCTGTTCGATGTTGTGATGATCTTGAAAAAGCGTCCGATAGTTCGGCATGACTCAGGCTCCTTCCTGTTGGCTTGCGGCTCGCGTCAACGGTTCACTACGTCGTAGAACCAGAGGCCGTCTGATTGGCCTTCAGTGCCAATCCCGGCTGCCTCAACAGCGTCCTTGAACACCCGATCGCAGAAAACACCGCCATGGAAGGGAAGCCTGAAAACGTGGGCCTCTCCAAGCACGTCCCGTTTAAAAGCCAAACGACTCCCACCGGCCAAGCTGTAATACTTTCCGTCCTCATAGTCATCGCTGATCTTGATATCGAGTTCGGAGGCGTCCTCGTCCAAGGCATCCAACCTGCGAACGACATCGCAGAGGAAGACCATCGGCCCCTTGGAGCCATCGGCCAGGCGATAGTCGGCGTCAGCGAAAACGAAGGCATCTGCGTCCACAGACTCCATCACCTCGCGAAGCCGTTGGGAGACCAACCAGTAGCCACTGAAGCCACCCTCCAGATCCTGCGGCAATCCTCCTTCGCTGGGGATATAGACCAGGCGCGGAGTCTCGTGCAGTGGAGGAAACCCACCCTCGTCTGGCTTCAAGATGAGCCGCGGAGGCGACAGCAATGCCTTCTCGTTCTCGAAGACCACGCCGTGACCTTTTCCACCTCGGCGGGCATCGGGACGCAACTGGAAGAACTCACCGACCTTGGGTTCGTTGATCGTCTTCGTTTCCATGTATCCGGTCTCCTCCATGTAGCTGCCACCCCATTTATCTGCGCAAGAGTTTACTGCTCTAACCTTGTCCGTGCGACGCCCACCGTCCTGGATAGCGACTGGATCTAGAACGGTTGACACCCCCTCCTTGAACAATGTCTTTATAAGTATTTTGTACGCATGATCTGCAACAGGAGTCGGATGCCGTTACCGGCGCCTGCTGGGTTATTGACACGTGTTGCGCTGCATCGCACGACCGCCATATCGCTGCTGTGCGCAGCCGAATTGGTGCGCAATCGGCAAGCAACACGATGATGTCCGCACAGACTTCACACCTGCTTGACAGACTCAAGCATGAGGTCTATCACTGGCTGCGGTCGGCAACCGATGCCATTGGCAACCGGCAACCGGCAACAAGCACGACGCACTTGGACAGCAACAACATTTCCACACCGCACGCGCACTGGGAGAGGATTGCATGCAGCAGCGTCGTATCCACTCGCGTATCCGTGTTGCCGTGATCGCTGCCCCGAGGGTGCAGCGCGCATGACCAAGCACTACAAATTGAGCGCCATGCGCTCGCGTTCCAAATGTATCGCCGGCTACTCGCCGCCACGCCACTGACGCCTGCAACGCTGTTCTAGCTGGCAGACGCTCCGGCGCACTTCCCGTTCGGTCTTTCGCACACGCATCGCGCGTGGCGTTGAATGCCGTGCGCGCGTACCGCCGTGCAGATCGTCTGCCCTGACACAAGGCATCGCAAGGCCGTTACCCCCTGGTAACGCGGCCCAGCATCTGGCGAGGTGGCATGTGCACAAGCATGAGCGTTTGACCCGTAAGCAATTGATCGTGGCGATCCTGGCCGTGACCGGCATGGCCTCTGCCGCAACTGCGTTGGCGGGCACGGTGGAGGGAACCCTCAAGGAACGCAGCAGCGGCAAACCGGCTGCCAATGCGAAGGTACGCATCGCCGGCACCGCGTACAGCGCGGTGGCCGATGCGGGCGGGCACTTTGTCATCCACGACGTACCTGCCGGGCAGTACGCACTGAATCTGGACTACCCCGGTTTCAGCGCGGTAGAGACCAGCATCCAGGTCGGCGACAGCGGCACCGCTGCGGTCACCATCGCACTGGACGAGGTCAAGCAATTGAAGGCGATCAGCGTGGTGAGCAACCGCTACGACGCCAGCGATCTGAAGATCAATGCGGCCAACACCGTCGATGTGCTGTCCGCCAACGATCTGCAGCGCACCGCTGTGCACAACGTGGCCGAAGCGCTAGGCCTGATCGCCGGCATCAACATCACCAGTACCGGCTCGGGATACTTCGGCGGCATCGATGGCGCCGCACGCGGCGAAGGCATGTTCGCCTCGGTGCGTGGGCTGCCGTCCGAATACAACGTCAACATGATCGACGGCGTCACCGTGGCGCAAGGCATGCCGTATAGCCGCA
Source organism: Xanthomonas sp. NCPPB 4467 (assembly GCF_041475665.2). NCBI lineage: Bacteria > Pseudomonadati > Pseudomonadota > Gammaproteobacteria > Lysobacterales > Lysobacteraceae > Xanthomonas > Xanthomonas sp. NCPPB 4467. The sequence continues at coordinate 3,699,292 of NZ_CM191260.1, forward strand.
GCGTGCAACTGAGTTTGTTGCCGCCCACCGGCCTGCAGACCATCGTGGCCAACAAGACCTCCACCGCCGACATGGACGGCGATGCGATCGGCGGCACGCTGGATTTCCGCACCCCCACCGCCTACGACTTCAAGGACGTGAGCAGCGGCAGCGTTACCGGTAGCGGCCGGGTGGAAAGCCGTGCGCGCGATTACGGCGGCGATGGATTGGGTGGCGGGTTTGGCGGCGAGTTCCAGCACAAGTTCGGCAACGCGCAGCAGTTCGGCGTGTATGCCAGCGCCTACTACGACTACCGCACCACCACCAACAGCGAAGTGGCCGCCGCCACCAGCGCGCTCAACGATGGCTCGTGGGAGTACTTGAACACCGATGCCAGCGGCGGCAACGCGTCCGGCTTCGATCCGCAACACAACCTCACCAGCACCGGCATGAATGTCGGTATCGCCGCGGGATGGGAGCGCCGTTACGGCGGCAATGCCTCGTTCGACTGGCATGTGGACGACAGTCTGTCGCTGTACGCGCGCATGACTTACGCCTACGCCAAGACCGAGCAAGGCACCACCTTCGTCCAGTTGCTACCGCAGGATGTGCGCTACGTACCGAGCGGTACGCCGGGAGGTTTCATGCCCGACATCGGCCGCATCGCGGCGCGCTTCTGGTACGAAACCAATCCGGAAATCGCCGACCTGGCGACCTTCCAGATCGGCGCAAAAAAAACGGCAGGCGGCTGGACCTTCATGCCCAACCTGTTCTACAGCTTCGGTGACAACGACCGCCCCGACCATGTCGAAATCGACGGGCGGCAAGACAAGTTCACTCAGGACAACTACGCCTATTCCGGCAACACGTTCGTGCGCTACGGCGGCGGTGCGTTCCCGTACCCACAGCTCACGCCCGCACTGCTGGCGCAGGTCAACAATATCCCGGCGTTGTTTGCCAGCAGCTATGGCGAGCAGACCAACATCTACTCCGGCCAGAAGAAAGGCGGCGCGCGTTTCGATACTCGCTACGACTTTGAAGATGGCGCGCTGCGGTCGGTGCAGTTCGGGGTGAAGTACAGCAAGAGCAGCCGCCGCTACACCAATCGCGACTGGTATACCGGCGGCGTGGATGGCGCCACCACGCTGGGCGACCTGGGCATCTTCACCGGCACCTATGCGTCGATCTTTCCCGGTAAATACGCCTGGAACACACCGCGCGCGCGCGAAGCGGCGGTGGCCGGCGTGATCGCGCAGCACCTGACCGACGACGACCTGGACACCTGCGGCAGCGCGTTCTACGTCAACAACTTCAACTGCAATACCATGCGCGGCACCGAGGCGGTCAGCGCCGCCTATGCCACCGCCACCTTCACTGTGGGCAACCTGGATATCGTGCCGGGCGTGCGCTTCGAACATACCGGCATCGACAACACGTTCTGGGTGAGCCCGGTGGATGCGGACGGTAACCAGATCGTCGGTTACTTCGACCACAACAGCACCTCCTACAACGAACCGCTGCCCAGCGTGTTCCTGACCTGGCGGCCGAATCTGCGCACCGCCTACCGTGCGTCGCTCTGGACCAGCTACACGCGCCCGGCGTTCGTGCAATTGGGCGGCGGCAGCCAGATCGACATCTCCAATGGCGTCACCACCATCACGCAAGGCAATCCGGATCTGAAGCCGATCGAATCGACCAACCTGGATCTATCCGGCGAATGGTCTACCGAACGCGGTGGGTTCTTTTCATTGGCCGGCTTCTACAAGCAGCTGCGCAACTACATCTACGACGCCGGCTCGGCCCAGGCCAACGGCAGCACCACCGGCAGCGGAACGGTGCTGTACCACATGCCCACCAATGGCGGCGACGGCAAAATCTACGGGGTGGAACTCAGTGCGCGGCAAAAGTTCCAGGACCTGCCGGCGCCGTTCGACGGCCTGGGCATCAGTGCCAATGCCACCCGCCAACATGCGCGCGCCGACCTCGGGCTGGACGGCTTCGACAACGAACACATGCAATCGGCGCCATCGGCGATGGCCAACCTGGAACTGTTCTACGAACACAGCGGTTTTTCGTTGAACCTGAGCTATCACTTCAGCAGCTCGTATCTGCTCGGCTACGACTTCCTGCATGAAGGCGCGCCGTGGAACGACCTGTGGGCACGCCCGACCCGGCGCGTGGATCTGCACACCGGCTACCGTTTCGACAACGGCGTGAGCATGGACGTATCGATCTCCAACCTGACCAAGGAATACAGCTACTGGGCGCATGTGGGCCGCAGGAATCTGGCGATCTCCGACATCGTCGATGCCGGCAGCACGGCATTGTTGACGGTGAAGTACGCGTTCTAGCGCAGCGGTGCACGACGCCGTGTCGCCGGTGCCGGCGTGGCAACGCCTTCCCTTTCGGCTGGAGAGACGATGAAGCGCAGGACCTTGTGCACGTTCGGCCTGTTCGCCCCGTTGGGCTTGGCGGCCAAACCAGCGCTGCGATCGCCGGCGCGCAGCGCGCTGCCGGCACCGCTACCGGATGGGCAGGCGCATGCGTTCGGATTCGCGCACGGCCAGTTCACCCTGGACGGGCAGCCCTGGCAATTGCGCAGCGGCGAAATGCATCCGCTGCGCATCGCGCGCGCCGATTGGCTGCACCGCATCCGCATGGCCAAGGCGATGGGGTTGAACACCATCGCGTTGTACCTGATGTGGAACGCGCTGGAACGCGAACCGGGGCAGTTCGATCTGGACACCGGCGAGCGCGACTTCGTCGCCTTCATCCGGCTATGCCAGCAGGAGGGGATGTGGGTGTATCTACGGCCCGGCCCGTACGTCTGCGCCGAGTGGACGCTGGGCGGGCTGCCGCCGTACCTGCTGCGCGAGCCGGGCATGCGCCTGCGCGATGCCACCGACGCGCGCTACATGGCGGCGGTGCAGCGCTACATCGACGCGGTGGCGCCACGGATCGCACCGCTGATGGCCAGCGCGGGCGGCCCGGTGCTGATGCTGCAGATCGAAAACGAATACAACATGCACGGCGCCGATGTGGGCTATCTGCAGGCCTTGGCCGCGCTCTGGCGCGCGCACGGCATCGCCGGCCCATTCTCCCTGGCCGAGGGTCTGAAGGATCTGCGTCGCCGCAAGGCGTATCTGCCTGGTGCTGCGCTGGGCCTGGATGGTGCGGACATGGCAGACCTGCAGGCCGCCACGCAGTTCGCAGGCAATGCGCCGGTCTGGGTGGCCGAAGGCTATCCGGGCTGGTTGACGCATTGGGGCGACGACGACGTTGCGCGGCGCGATTACGCGCCGATGCTGCGGCAACTGATGGCCGCCGGCGACTCGTTCAATCTGTACGTGGTGCACGGCGGCAGCAACTTCGGCCTGAGCGCCGGTGCCAATGCCGAAGACGACGGCTCGCAATTCCAGCCGGCGCTGACCAGCTACGACTACAGCGCTCCCATCGACGAAGGTGGACGTGCCACACCCGCCTACATGGCGCTGCGCAGGATCATCGCAACGCATCTCGGCACATCGCTGCCGCCGATACCGGCTGCACCGCCGCGCGCGCGTTTTGCATCAGTCATTGCCCGCCCGGTGGCCGCGCTGTGGGACAACTTGCGTGTCGATCCTGTACACACCGAGCGGCCCACCGACAACCAGACCCTGCTCCGGCAAAATCTGGGGCTGGTGGTGTACCGGCGCCGCATCGCGGCCGGCGCGCACCTGCACCTGGGGCAAGTGCACGACTACGCGGTGGTGCAGCTGGACGGTGCCGAACTTGGGCATGTGTCGCGCATGCGGCACGCACGCCTGCACAGCGACCCGCAGCTGGCATTGCCGCCGTCCACCGCGACCGAGCGCACATTGGAGGTGTTGGTCGACAGCTTCGGGCATATCAATTTCGGCCCGGCCTTGGGCGATGCAAAGGGCTTGCTCGGCCCGGTGCAGCTTGATGGCAAGGAGCTGCACGATTGGCAGGTGCAGGGCCTGCCGCTGGACGGCGACCACGCGCCGACGCTCCGCCCGCTGCACGCAGCACCCACCCGGCCCGGCCTGTTCTTCGCTGCCGACATCGCGTTGAAGACGGTCGGCGACATCTACCTGGACATGGGTCAGTGGCGCAAAGGCTATCTATGGATCAACGGCCGCCTGCTCGGGCGTTACTGGAACATCGGCCCGCAGCAGTGTCTGTTCTGCCCTGGCGCGTGGCTGCAGCCGGGCAACAACGCAGTGCTGGTGCTGGATCTGCACCAACTGGAACCCGCCGCCATCCACTGCGCCGATGGGCTGACCTCGGCACACAACTCGCCCCCTGTCGCGACACTCGCACACCCAGAGCGCTGCGCATGTTGACCGCCCCCATCGCGCCACTATCAGCCACGCCCGTCGCTGCACCGCCGCGCACGCTCGGCGTGTGGAGCGCGCTGTCGGCCAACCTGCTCAACATGATCGGCATCGGCCCGTTCATCACCATTCCGCTGGCGTTGTCGGCGCTGGCCGGGCCGGCGGTGTTGCTGGGCTGGGTCGCCGGTGCGCTGCTGTGCCTGTGCGATGGACTGGTGTGGGCCGAGCTGGGCGCGGCGATTCCGCGCTCGGGCGGGCCATATCACTACCTGCGCGAGGCCTATGGGCGCGAACGCTGGGGGCGGCTGTTCGGCTTTCTGTATCTGTGGCAGACGCTGTTGACCGCACCGCTGTCGGTGGGCTCGGCGGCAGTGGGCTGCGCGCAGTACCTGGCCTTCCTGATGCCGGGGTTGGGCCATGCCCAGCTCACCGCGATCGCGATGACGCTGTGCGCGTTCAACACGCTGCTGCTGTATCGCAAGGTGCGCTCGGTGCAGGTGCTGTCGCTGCTGGTCAGCGCGGTGGTGATCGGCGCTTGCGTTTGGATCATCGGCAGCGGTGTGCTGCATTTCGATGCCGGCATCGCGGCAGAGTTTCTGCACGCACGCCCTGCGTCGCCGCATGGGTTCTGGTTGGGCTTCGGCGCGGTGGCGCTGATCGCGGTCTACGACTACGGCGGCTACAACAACGTGTGCATGCTCGGCGGCGAAATCCGCAAGCCGCGGCGCACGATTCCGCGCGCGGTACTGCTCTCGATCCCGATCGTGGCGCTGCTGTACCTGGGCCTCAACATCACCCTGCTCGGCGTGCTGCCGTGGCAACAGGCCGCGCAGTCGAAGGCGGTAATGGCCGACTTCATGCAGACCATCTACGGCCCCACCGGCGCCACGGTGGCGGTGGCACTGATCGCGCTGGCGGCATGGGGCTCGGCGCTAGTGGTGCTGCTGGGCTATTCGCGGGTGCCGTATGCGGCCGCTGCGGCCGGGCAGTTCTTCGCGGTATTCGCGCGGCTGCATCCGCGTGGTGGATTTCCTACGGTGTCGCTTCTGTTCGTCGGCGCAACCTCGACACTGGCCTGCCTGCTGTCGCTGGAAGATTTGATCGCCACCTTGATGATCATCCAGATCCTGTTTCAGTTTCTGGCGCAATGCCTGGCGGTAGTGCTGCTGCGGCGCAAGCGTCGCAGGCGTGCGTTTGCGATGCCGCTGTATCCCTGGCCGCTGCTGATCAGCGTCGTGGGCTGGCTCTACCTGCTGGCCACCAGCCCGGGACGGCGCCTGCTCGCGGCAGTGTTGGCGCTGTGCGTGGGTAGTGCGGTGTATCTGATCCAGGCACGGAGGGAGCGCGCATGGCCGTTCCAGCTGCAATGAGCACTGTGCAGATCGCGGTGGTCGGCGAGGTGTATCTCGACCATATCTTCAGCGGCTTCGCACACTGGCCGGCACCGGGCGAAGAAGCGTTCGCGCAGCACTACCGGCGCGAACTCGGCGGCGGCACCGTCATCACCGCCTGCGCGCTGGCGCAGCTGGGCTGCAGCGTGCGCGTGATCGGTGCGATCGGCGCGCAGGACCGTGCGCTGTTCGTGCAGCGCCTGGGCGACTTCGGCGTTACGGCCGACGGGCTGATCGACTCGCCCAGCGGTACCGGCGTGACCACCAGCGTGTCGCTGCAGGACGACCGTTCGTTCTTCACCTATGCCGGCGCCAATGCGCAGCTACCCGCGTTGCTGCTGCGGGAAGACACCATCGCCGCCCTGTGCGCGGCCACGCATGTGCATTTCGCGCTGCCGTTGCCGGCCACGGTGGCGCGCACGTTGCTGCCGCAGCTGGCGCGCGCCGGCTGCAGCACCTCGCTGGATGTCGGCTTCAGCCCGCAATGGCTCGCCGACCCGGCCAACCGCGCCACCTGTCGCGCGGTGACCTGGTTCCTGCCCAACCAGAAGGAAGCCGCATTGATGGGCTGCGGCGACGGCGCCGACGCCTGCGTGGCCTGGGCACAGGCGCAAGGCCTGCAACAGACGGTGATCAAGCACGGCGCTGCCGGCGCGATGGTGGTCGATGCCGACGGTGCGCGTCTGATTGCAGCACCCCAGGTGCAGCTGCGCGACAGCACCGGCGCCGGCGATGCCTTCGATGCCGGCTTCATCGCCGCGTCCCTGCAAGGGCGGTCATTGGACGCCGCCGCCCAACAGGGCTGCCGCTGCGGCGCGGCGTGTTGCAGCGCGCTGGGCGCACTGGACGGTCTGGTTTCCCTCTCTCCCCTTTTCTCCCCCACTGAGGACGTTCCATGAGCAGTTCTGTCGACAATCGCAAGCTGACCCTGATCGGCGGCGGCGGCGTGCGCACACCATTGGTGGTGTACGGCGTCAACGAAGCCGCCGAAGCACTCGGCGCCCGCGAGATCGTGCTGTACGACCCGGACCAGGAGCGGCTGGCCTTGATGGTGGCGATGGGCCGCGCCATCGTGGCCGAATCCGGCGGCAGCCTGCAGGTGCATGCCGCAACGTCGCTGGAAGCGGCCATCGAAGGCGCGCACTTCGTACTCAACAGCATCCGCATCGGCGGCATCGCCCAGCGTGCCTCCGATGAAAAAACCATCATCGACCACGGTTATTCCGGCCAGGAAACCACCGGCCCCGGCGGCGTGGCCAAGGCGCTGCGCACGGTGCCGGTGGCGATCGAGCAGGCGCGCATGATCGAGCGGCTGAGTCCGGACGCATGGCTGGTCAGCTTCACCAACCCGGCCGGGCTGATCACCCAGGCCATCACCGCACATACCCGCGCGCGGGTGGTCGGCATCTGCGACACGCCGGTGGAGCTGTTCCACAACATCGCGCGCGCCTTGGGCGAGCCGGCCGCCGATGTGGAGTGCGACTACGTCGGCCTCAATCACCTGGGCTGGATCCGCGCGGTGCGTTTGCGCGGGCAGGACATCATGGACCGCATCCTCGACGACGACGCCATCCTGCGTCAGCTGTATCTGGCGCCGCTGTTCGATGTCGAGATGCTGCGCGCGTTGCGGCTGATCCCCACCGAGTACCTGTATTTCTTCTACGAACGCCGCCGCGCCCTGGACAACCAGCGCGCCAGCGGGGCCAGCCGCGGTGGCGAGATCGAGCGGCTCAACCGCAGCCTGATCGCCGACCTGCGCAGCCGCCTGGAGGCTGGCGACACCACCGGCGCGGTGCAGACCTATGCCGCCTACCTGGCGCAGCGCTCCGGCTCGTACATGAAGCTGGAAGCCGAAGCCGGCTCGGCGTTCGCACCGGATCTGGCGCCGCAGCCGGACCCGTTCCGCGCCAGCACCGGCTATCACCGCATCGCGGTGGACGTGATGAGCGCATTGACCGGCGCACGCCCGGGCCGGCACGTGGTCAACGTGCGCAACCGCGGCGCAATGGCCGAGCTGGCCGACGACGACGTGGTGGAAATCGCCGCAGACATCGACCGCGACCGTATCGTGCCGATTCCCACCGCGCCCCTGCCGGATGCGGTGCAAGGCCTGGTGCGTGCGTTCAAGGCCTACGAGCACGCCGCGATCGACGCCGCACTCAGCGGCAGCCATCGGGATGCCTGCAAGGCCATGCTGATCCATCCGGCGATCGGCGAGTGGGGCCCATCGCAGCGCCTGCTGGACGCCTTGTTCGGGCACGACCACGACGACGGCCACTGCGCCGGCCCGGCGCACTGGCGCGGGCATGCGGCCGGGTGATGGAGCCGGCCTGCGGATGTCGGCGTGGCAGGCACCACGCCGACGTTGGACGCCTTGTTCGGGCACGACTACCACGACGGCCACTGCGCCAGCCCGGCAAACGGGCGCGGGCATGCGGCCGGTTGATGGAGCCGGCCTGCGGATATCGGCGTGGCAGGCACTACGCCGACGCTGGACGCCTTTGTTTGGGCACGACCACCACGACGGCCAGTGCGCCGGCCCGGCGCACTGGCGTGGGCATCCGGCGGCGCGCGCACGCCAAAAATTGTGCGAGCGCACTATGCAGTTTCGACGCACACGTTGTATGGTCATCGGGAATTGGTCATGCATAGGTCTCATCGCCCAGGCTGCCGTCTCGCAGCCGCCAGCGCAGGGAGCACCGTCATGCGGATCGCAGGTCGAATCCATGGAGTCTTGAGGTCATGCATACCCGCCGCGACATCCTTCAGCTGCTCGGCGCCAGCGCCGGTGCCGGCCTGCTGGCCAGCGCCCTGCCCGCGTTCGCGGCTGCGCCTGCCGTCGGCGCTTCCACGGCCGGTGGTGCCTTCGTCAGCAAGCGCCCGCCCAAGGCGCAGCGCCGCTTCGTCAGCAAGGCGGTCGAGCAGCAGATCGTGCAGATCAAGGCGCAGATCGCCGACCCGGAACTGGCCTGGCTGTTCGAGAACTGCTACCCCAACACGCTCGACACCACGGTGGAAACCGGCACCCGCAACGGCAAGCCGGACACCTTCGTCATCACCGGCGACATCCATGCGATGTGGCTGCGCGATTCGTCCGCACAGGTGCATCCGTACGTGCCGCTGGCCAAGCGCGACCCCGCGTTACGGCGCATGTTCCATGGCCTGATCCAACGCCAGGCCGCGTGCATCCGGCTGGACCCGTATGCCAACGCCTTCCTGCCCGATGGCCAGACCCAGCGCCTGAAGTGGTCGCTCAACGACATCACCGAAATGAAGCCCGGCGTGGGCGAGCGCAAGTGGGAAATCGATTCGCTGTGCTACCCCATCCGCATCGCGCACGAATACTGGCGCGCCACCGGCGACACCGCTCCGTTCGACGACGACTGGCGAGAGGCGATGCACGTGGTGGTCAAGACCTTCCGCGAACAACAGCGCAAGGACAACCGCGGCCCGTACGTGTTCCAGCGCCCCTCCCCGCTGGCCACCGAAACCCTGGTGCTGGAAGGCTACGGCCAGCCGACCAAACCCAACGGCATGATCCACTCGATGTTCCGCCCGTCCGACGACGCCTGCGTGTTTCCGTTGTTCGTACCGGCCAACCTGTTTGCGGTGGCCTCGCTGCGGCAGTTGGCGACGATGAGCACCGCGTTGCATCGCGACACCGCCTTCGCCGCCGAGTGCACCGCACTGGCCGATGAAGTGGAAACCGCAACGCGCCAGTTCGGGCAGCTGCGCGATACCGATGGGCAAGCCTATTGGGCCTTCGAAGTGGACGGCTTCGGCAACCAGCTGTTTATCGACGACGCCAACGCCCCCGGCCTGCTCAGCCTGGCGTACCTGGGCTGCTGCGATCGACGCGACCCGGTATTCCTGCGCACGCGCCAGCTGGCCTGGAGCGAACGCAACCCGTATTTTTCGCGCGGTACCGCGGCCGAAGGCGTCGGCAGCCCGCACAGCGGCATGGGCACCATCTGGCAGATGTCGATCGTGCAATACGCGCTGGTCAGCGACGACGACACGCAGCTGCGCCAATGCCTGCAATGGCTCAAGACCACCCACGCCGGCACCGGCTTCATGCACGAAGCGTTCGACAAGGACACCCCGAGCACGTTCACCCGCGACTGGTTCGCCTGGGCCAATACCTTGTTCGGCGAGCTGATCATCGACCTCCACCAACGCAAACCCCAACTGCTGCGCAGCGCCTGAACACCGCGCGGCGCTTGATTGCTATCCGAAGCGTTTGATTGCTACTCGAAGCGCTGGATTGCTATCCAAAGCGCTGGATTCCTTCCTTCTCCCGCCTGCGGGAGAAGGTGCCCGAAGGGCGGATGAGGGTGCCCCGGCATCGGCCCGCACATTCAGAGACAACACCCCATGGCAACACGACGCGGTTTTCTCCAAGGCGCCATCGCTGCAGCATTGTTCGGCAGCGTGGGCCTGCCCGGCGCAGCGCGCGCACGCGCCGGCAACTACGCGCTGCCCGCCGATGCGCGCACGCGTGCCGAGCTCACCCGCCATGTCGATGTGTTCATCGGCACCGGTGGTCATGGCCATACCTTCCCTGGCGCCACGCTGCCGTTCGGCATGGTGCAGCTGAGCCCGGACACCTACAACGCGGTGTGGGATTCGTGCTCGGGCTATCACGAATCCGACGGCTCGATCATGGGCTTTTCGCACACGCATCTGTCTGGCACCGGTATCGGCGACATGCTCGATTTCCTGCTGGTGCCGGCCACCGGCGAGGTCAAGCTGGTGCCTGGCTCGCTGGATAACCCGGATGCCGGTTACCGCTCGCGCTTCGATCACAGCGACGAAGCCGCCTCGCCCGGCTATTACCGCGTGCGGCTCAAGGACAGCGGCGTGCATGCCGAGCTCACCGCCACCGCGCGTGCAGGCCTGCACCGTTACCACTTCCCCAAGGGCAAGCCGGCGCACGTGCTGCTCGACCTGTGCCACGGCATGCAGGACAAACCGGGCATTCCCACACGCGTCAGCGATGCACAGCTGCGCGTGGTCGACGCGCAAACCCTCACCGGCGGGCGCCGCGTCTACCAGTGGGCGCAGGGGCGCTACATCTACTTCGCGATGCGGCTGTCGCGGCCGTTCGCACGCGTGCAGCTGTACAACGAAGACCAGCCGCTGGCAGCCGACACCAGCAGCCTCGATGGCACGCATCTCAAGGCCGCACTGCACTTCTCCGATGCCGCCGATGCGCCACTGCTGATCAAGGTCGGCATCTCCGCCGTCAGCGCCGACAACGCGCTGGCCAATCTCGACGCCGAGCTACCGGACTTCGACTTCGCACGCGTGCATGCGCAAGCCGTGGCAACCTGGGAAAAGGAACTGGGCCGCGTGCGCATCGACAGCGATGACGATGCGCAACGCCGCATCTTCTACACCGGCCTGTATCACAGCCTGCTCGCACCCACGCTCTTCAGCGATGTGGACAACCGGTACCGCGGCATGGATCTGCAGATCCACACCGCGCCCAAGGGCTACAACAACTACAGCACTTACTCGTTGTGGGACACCTACCGCGCCGCGCATCCGCTGCTCACCCTGGTGCAGCCCGAGCGCGTGCCCGACCTGGTGCAATGCCTGGTGCGCGGCGCCAACGAATGCCCGGACGGCGTCGGCATCTGGCCGCTGCAAGGCGTGGAAACCGGCTGCATGATCGGCTACCACTCCGCCGTGGTGCTGGCCGAAGCGCACGCCAAGGGCTTTACCGGCATCGACTACAAAGCCGCCTGGCCGGCCTACCGCAAGCGTGCGATGGACGACACCACCCACGGCCTGGCGTACTACCGCACGCTGGGCTACATCCCTGCCGACAAGGTGGACGAAGCGGTCAGCCGCACCCTCGAATATGCCTATGACGACTGGGCCTGCGCGCACCTGGCGCAGGCCGCCGGCGCGGTGGACGATGCACGCGCGTTGCGCGCACGCTCGCGCAACTACCGCAACGTGTTCAACCGCGACAGCGGCTTTGTGCAGGCGCGCCTGGAAGACGGCAGCTGGGCCAAACCGTTCGACCCGCGCGGCATGGGCCACATCGCCAAGTGGCGCGATTTCACCGAATCCAACGCCTGGCAGGCCACCTTCCTCAATCAGCACGACCTGTACGGTTACATGGAGCTGTACGGCGGCCGCGATGGCTTCGTCGCCAAGCTCGACGAACTGTTTTCCACCAGTTCCGAACTGCCGGCCGATGCGCCGCCGGATATCGATGGCCTGGTCGGCCAATACGCGCACGGCAACGAGCCCAGCCACCACGTGGCCTATCTGTTCGCCTATGCAGGCCAACCGTATAAAACCCAGGCGATGGTGCGCCGCTTGCTGCGCGAGCAATACCACGACGCGCGCAATGGCCTGTCCGGCAATGAAGATTGTGGGCAGATGAGCGCGTGGTTCGTCCTCAGCGCGCTGGGCCTGTATGCGGTGGATCCGGTCAGCGGCAACTACATCGTCGGCAGCCCGTTATTCAAACGCGCGGAACTGGATGTGGGCAAGGGCCGCACGCTGCGCATCGTGGCCAACAACACCAGCGCGCAGAACGTCTATGTGCAATCGCTGAGCTGGAATGGCCAGCCGATCAATCGCGCCTGGCTGCGCCACGCCGATCTGGCTGCCGGCGGCACGCTGGAATTCACCATGGGTGCCAAGCCGAATCCAGCCTTCGGTGCGAACAAGGAGGATTTGCCGCCGTCGTTCGCATAACGCACTTCCCTGGCATCACGCTCACCGCAGCGGGAGCATGCCCTTCCCTTCTCCCGCAAGCGGGCAGCTTGCTCTTCCCTTCTCCCGCAAGCGGAAGGTTCGTTCTCCCTCGCAAGCGGGAGGCTTGCTTCTCCCTTCTCCCGTAAGCGGGAGAAGGTGCCCGAAGGGCGGATGAGGGCCAACACGCAAGTGGCCTCACGCAAAAAAACATCGCTGCCGCCATCTCCACTCGTCACTCGTCACTCGTCACCGCCGAGAATCGCCCATGTTGCGCACCACTTTTGCACCGCTCGTCCTGGCCCTCGCGTTCGCGCTTCCCGTCACCGCCATTGCCGCCGACACCGAGCGCTGGCCCAGCGTCGGCACGCAAGGCACGCAGTTCGTGCGCGACGGCAAGCCGTATCAGATCCTGTCCGGCGCCATCCATTTTCAGCGCATTCCACGCGCGTACTGGAAGGACCGCCTGCAAAAGGCACGTGCGCTCGGCTTGAACACGGTGGAGACCTACGTGTTCTGGAACCTGGTCGAACCGCAGCAAGGCCGGTTCGATTTTGCTGGCAACAACGATGTGGCCGCCTTCGTACGCGAAGCCGCCGCGCAAGGCCTCAACGTCATCCTGCGCCCCGGCCCTTACGTCTGCGCCGAATGGGAGGCCGGCGGTTATCCCGCGTGGTTGTTCGGCAAGGACAACATCCGCGTGCGCAGCCGCGACCCGCGCTTTCTCGGCGCCAGCCAGGCATACCTGGATGCGCTGGCAAAACAGGTCCAACCGCTGCTCAACCACAACGGCGGCCCCATCATCGCCGTGCAGGTAGAAAACGAATACGGCTCCTACGACGACGACCATGCCTACATGGCCGACAACCGCGCCATGTTCGTCAAGGCCGGCTTCGACAAGGCGCTGCTGTTCACCTCCGACGGTGCCGACATGCTCGCCAACGGCACCCTGCCCGACACCTTGGCGGTGGTGAATTTTGCGCCAGGCGAAGCCAAGAGCGCGTTCGACAAACTGATCAGGTTCCGTCCCGAACAACCGCGCATGGTCGGCGAATACTGGGCCGGCTGGTTCGACCATTGGGGCACGCCGCACGCCAGCACCGATGCCAAACAGCAGACCGAAGAACTGGAGTGGATCCTGCGTCAGGGCCACTCGGCCAACCTCTACATGTTCATCGGCGGCACCAGTTTCGGCTTCATGAATGGCGCCAATTTCCAGGGCAATCCCAGCGACCATTACGCGCCGCAGACCACCAGCTACGACTACGACGCCATCCTCGACGAAGCCGGCCAGCCCACACCCAAGTTCGCATTGATGCGCGATGCCATCGCGCGCGTCACCGGCGTGCAACCGCCCGCGTTGCCGGCACCGATCGCCATGGCCGCACTGCCGAACACCCAACTGCGCGAATCGGCGTCGCTGTGGGACAACCTGCCCGCACCAATCGCCATCGACACTCCGCAGCCGATGGAGCATTTCGGCCAGGACTACGGCTACATCCTCTACCGCACCACCATCACCGGCCCGCGCAAAGGTCCGCTATATCTGGGCGAGGTACGCGACGTGGCGCGGGTATATGTCGATCAGAAGCCGGTCGGCAGTGTCGAACGCCGGCTGCAGCAGGTCGCCACCGACGTGGACATCCCGGCGGGCGAACACACCCTGGACGTTTTGGTCGAAAACAGCGGCCGCATCAACTACGGCCCGCGCATGGCCGACGGCCGCGCCGGTCTGGTCGACCCGGTGTTGCTGGACAACCAACAACTCACCGGCTGGCAGGCCTTCCCGCTGCCGATGCGCTCGCCCGACAGCCTCCGCGGCTGGACCCGCAATCACGTTGACGGCCCGGCTTTCCACCGCGGCACCCTGCGCATCGGCACGCCCACCGACACCTATCTGGACATGCGCGCCTTCGGCAAGGGTATCGCCTGGGCCAACGGCGTCAATCTCGGCCGGCATTGGTCCATCGGCCCACAGACCGCGCTGTATTTCCCCGCCCCCTTCCAGCGCAAGGGCGAGAACAGCGTGGTGGTGTTCGACCTGGACAGCACCGCCAACCCCAGCGTGCGCGGCCTGAAACAGCAGATGTGGATCAAGCCCACGAATTGATCGCGGCACCATCGCACAGGTTCATAGGGTGATACGCAACTGCAATGCTCAACTCCCCTCTCCCCCCGGGAGAGGAATTGGGGTGAGGGTACGGCGCAATCGGCCTGTATCAGATCACAGCGCGCCGCACGCGTTACCTCCTTCATTTCCTTAAAAGTCACCAGCGCGCGCGGCGCGCGCACAACTCTGCAACGCGCGTCTTCGCCAAGCCCCTATCTAAGAGCAGCTAACAAACCGTAGCGAGCCGTCGTCAGGCAGATGTGGACGGCGCGCTCAGAACCGGCGTGTACGCGCGGTCCATGCCGCATCGAGCACCTGCCGCGCCCGCCTGGCGGTAAGCACGGTCGTTTTGTTAGCCGCTCCAAGCTCTCGTACTAACTCCTAGGACATGGCGGTAACCGCAGCGTCTTCGCGAATACGGGCAGCCTGCATTTCGGTGGCCAGCAGGGTGCCGCGCACGTTGGTCGTATGCTGACGTGCCTGTTTCATGCAGAAATGCGCAAAACCCGCACTCCCCGCTTGGGGCGTAATGGCGTTCGCGGTCAAGATCCCGATCAGACGTTGCTGCAACCCTGGCATCCTGTCTTTTGCTCGCTGGCGCTTTCTCGTATCCGAACTTTGCAACTCCTCTTGTGCCATGCCCAGCTCCTCCAACATCAGGTTGACCGATCGCAGCCGGAATTCGTCGCGCTCGCGCGCTTCATGCAGTTGCGTGGTCAGAAGCGCTTGTGACTGCTCCGCCGTGCCGATTGTGGTCGTTGCGTCGGGGATCGCATCACCGGCAGCACCAGTCGCCGGCAGCGTCACCCGCATCCGCAGTTTTGCGTCGAGATATTTCTTCTGCAACTCAAGGCAACATTGCATGTACGCAAGCTGCGGCTTGAACGAGTCTGGCGCCTGCAGCCATTGGCTCAGCGCCGTTTCGGTCAACATATCCGTATGTTTGGCATAGCTTCGCGCGGCTTTTTTACCAGCTAATCGAGGCTTGCCGGAAAGTACCGCGCCGCCGTAGGTCGCCCCTGCAAGCAGCACTGCCTTGGCTCGCTTGGCGAGCGAGGCGTGCTGCGACGCTTGACCGATGGCCGTGCGTTGATCGCTGGACCGAGGTACTGCGCGATAGCGCTTTTTCATTTCGTTGGCGCAGCTCAGCAGCAGATCCTCCCGTGCTTTTTCCTGGGCGTCGATACACGCGTAGAGCGCGCTGCGCAGTTCAAATCCCTGCTGCGGAACTGCCACCTGCGTAGCGGCCCGGGTGTCGTCGGCCAACGGTGATGACTGATTCGCCGCTGACGATGGAGTAGCCGGGGCGTGTTCGGCGGAGTCGCCCATCTGGTGGTCAGGCGCCATGTCGTCGCCATTGGCGTGCGTGACGACAGAACCGGATGCTTTTTCCGGGTAGCCGTGACCGATGCGCGGGGTGCGGTGCGGACCCCCTTCACCGTCTGCGGCGGCGATATCCATCACCGCAGTGGGATCAAGGTCGGCCACGGCCAGCAATGCACGGTCCACGCTGGGCAGGTCCTCACTCTCGTAGCTGCGATAGCGTTTCTGTTTGCCATGCGCCAGCACGAACTGATGGCCGCCAACGCCCATCGTGACCGCGCCCAGCAGGCCGGCACCGACAACCAAGCCGATGCCCACCGGCCCCGTCACGGTAGCCGCACCCAGCAAAACGGCGGTACTGACTCCGGCTTTGGTCAAGGTGCTGGCGGTGTAGGTGATCCCGCCAAGGACAAAGCCTTTGTTCCAGCTGTTGAAGCTGCCGGCGAAACCGCTGCGCTGGCTCAGCTTGACGCTCAAGAAGTGCTGGTAGCGTTGTGCGCCAGGGCTCAGATCGGCCGGTTCCAGCTGCCGCAAGAAGTTTTCCACCCGCGCCACATCGGCGTCGACACGCGTTTTCTCTTTGCGTGACTGATGCAGGAACGTACCGCCCAGTGCGGTGGCCGCGACACTTGCTACCGGCGCCAACACAAATGTCCCGGCAATACCGGCCGCTGAAGCGACGCCCGCGGCTGCGGCGCTGTGGCCGATCAAACCAGCGGCATTTGCGCTATTGGCGCCGATTGCCAAACCACCCTGGGAGCCGAGATCGGTCGCGGCTTTAGTAAAGATCACGCTGGCCGATGCCATCGAGGTTACCGCGATAGCGCCATCGCGTGCATTGCGCTGTTGCTGATAAGCGAGGGTATCGATCGCCTCGCTCAAGGCATGGCGCTGAGCGCGCGCCGCAGCGGCCAGCGGGTCGCTCACCGGTACAGCTTGCAGCAACGCCCTCTCCGACCGCAGTTGCCGCTCGCGGCGCCGCAGGGAGCTGCGTTGCTCTGCCACTTCGCGGGTTTCGCTATAAGCGGCGTAGATCGCAAGGCCCGAAAGCGGCAGCATTGCACCACCGATGCCCAAACTCATTGCCAGGTCGACAACACCTCCTGGCGCTCCCTCTTCGGCCAGCGTGTGCAAGATGCTCGCATGCCCTGCCGGCTCGATCGGATGCGGATCCAGGGAGTGCCCCCCCTCGAGACCAGGCTGCTGAGCGTGATGGTCTGCCGACACCGACGTGTGATCGTGCGGATGAGCAGGCTGGTCTGCCTCAGGGGAATGCTGCTGTTCATCCGAGCCTGGCACCTCGCTGATCAGCTCCGCTGTCTTATCCATCGTTCCATGCAATGGATCGGCCAGATACCGTGCGACGACCAACAGATCGTTAGCCGCTTCGGCCTCCTGAATTTCGGCCATGGCCTCTTCGCCGAGGTGACGCCCTGACCCCAACTTTCTCTGCGGCGACTTTCTTCTCAACGATTCCAGACCCATGGGCCAGCCGTCGGAGACTGGCAAATCCTTTGCTGAAACAGGTGTCTCGGGAGTGGACGAATCAGACGGGCGAGCATGACTGTGTTCGTGTTGCTGGATGCGCATATCAGACTCCGCATAGTGTGGCGCGGAAATCCTACCCCTCCTGTCCAAGGGGCCCGCTGCACCCACGAATGCAGGCGTCCGCAGACGAAAACCGAGAAGAAGGATTCAAGGCTGAGGTGCAACGCCATTAAGGAATTCGCCCGGGAAGGCCTTGATCGTCGCCTGCATCGATGGCGTCCAGCGTCCCAGCTACGATCAGGTGCGACGCATCATGTTGCCGCATCCATCACACGCGTTTCGGGAATGCAATCTCACCCATGCATACCGCCTCGCCGAGCATTACACGACTTCGCACGACAGCACCGTATGCGCTGCAGGGCTTGGTAAAAGCTCGCACAAGCGCCCTTCCCACGGCTGGCAATGGCACCCCGGTGGCGGCAGTGACTGCACTGCTGCAATGCACTGCAGCAACTCGCGTCCACCGACTCGCTGCGATCCGCTAGCCGCGTCCGTCAACGATTTCGGCTCAGGCCTCTCGTCATGACAAAAATCCCGCACACTTTTCCGATTGTTCAGCTTGATACGCAAGCGCAGGACGATCACGCCCAGACCTCAGCGCATCCCGTCTCCGAACAACAGAACCCCGTCGCTCCCGGCCAGGACCACCTGCTCAACCTGCCGCAAAGAAGAAGCCGCATAAGCGGGGAGCTCTCTGCAGCGGACGTGAGTCTGGCCATCGAAGTTCCACCTGCCCAGATATTCACGCCGCGGTCCCTTTCGCGCTCGCTGTCCAGCGGCAGTAGAACGCCAACGACGCCAACCTCCGATTCCAGCCGCAGGTCGACGCCGTACACCGATCTACCGGCACTGGCATCCCTGCTCGATCCGCCCACGCCGACGTCTCTTACCCTGACGCCGAGTCCTTCGAGTGCTTCGGGCATCTTGCGACATGAAAGAATGCAAACGCGGGACATGCGTTATGGTCGACAGGATGTCGTGCTTAGTCCGCGCACAATCAAGGATCTCGCCACCAAGTCTCGGCGTCCTGAATTGATCAGGAGACTGTCATTATTGAGACCCGGTGCGCTGGAAATCGAGAACGGTTTCCTCACGGTGCGGCTGGAGGGAGCGCACGACAGCGATTCCCAAAGCCTCAAGGGTATGCAGCCGATCGGCAGGGGCGCGTCGGGGAAAATCTACACTGTCCAGCTGGCGGAGGATTTCTGGCGTGGCGAAGAGAATTGCGGACGGGACTTCGTCTTCAAGGCGATGTTGAACCCCGACCCACAAGATCCGATTCCGCGCAACTTGTATGCCCCGCGCTTCCAGGAGGATGCGTCCGATCCGAAGGAGCTGGTCTCGTTGGAAAAAGCCAACATCTACAGGGAGTACCAGATGACGGTGTCGCTGGACACCGGGTCTCGCGTCATGCGTGCCTACGGTCTGGTGCAGATCGACAACGTATTCGGCATGCTGCTCGAAAAAATCGACGGCACCACTGTCGGCAACCTGGTCGAGCGCGCGCGCCCGGCATTGCAGCAGGGAACGATCACCGCGCCGGAGTACCTTGCCATCGCGCAGCAACTGATGACCGATGTCCTGATTGCCTTATCCTGTTGTGAAGACGTGGGTGTGGTGCACCAGGACGTTTCACACAACAACGTCATGTACGACCGATCCAGGAAAATGTTCCGGCTGATCGATGTGGGCCTTGGGGCAGAAGAGGGTGATTCCGCCCGTATCGGCACACCCGGCTATATCGACATGCATCCAGAAGCGAGTCATCGCCGGGATGTGTACAGCGCCGCTCAACTGCTGGTGCATTTTCTCAAGCGCCCGGATTACCACATGGGCTATATCGGAATTTCGAATGCGACGTCAGAAGAAACATTTCCGTTCATAGATGCGCTGAAAACGCTGCAACCCGACCGCAAGAAAGAAATCGTCCGTTTTCTGAATCGCATGATTATTCAAGTCACACGTGATCGCGCGACGGCTGAGGAGCTGTTGCTGGACCCGTTCATAAAAGACACGGCGATGCTGCCCCGGGAGAGGGTCCATGCAACCTTCGAAAAATTGATCGGATGAGTCGCCCCTGAAACGCCTATCAAACCCCGATCGCCCATAACGAACGATGCGCAGGACTTGGAGAACGCCACACCATCGCGCCTATCCAGGCAGCCTGTGACGCAATCCGGCGCCGTCACCGATCGCACACATCGCCCGCAGGAATGTTTCAAACAGGCACGCCCACGGTCGCTGCTCAACCGATTTCATCCAGGACAAGCCGTACTTGGTCTGCCAGCAGTTCCAGACAGAACGCCAGCTCGTCCATACGAATGGCTGGTTGCGGTGCCTGCTCTTCGGCCCGCGTGCGTGGGGCGGCCAGGCGCGCCAGAAACCGAAGCCCTTCTACCGCCTGCTCGACATGCACATGCCGGATTGGCGAGCAGTGAAGGGCCGCCTGGATGCCCTGGCTGAACTGGCGTTGCGGTGAGAGCCCGGACAACCGTTCTCCCGCGCACTCCGGTGCATCGACCGAAACGACAACTGGCCGCAAAGTGACCCGCAATGGCCTGACGCGCGACGCTGGCGACAACGTTCAGATTTCCCGGCAGCGGGCGATGCGCGTCTGAGGCAATACCTAACACGCCGCCAGGCAATATCTTGGCCGCCCTTCAGACACCGCATCCCCCGCCGTTATCAGAACGTCCGGTGCACCTGTACCGCCCGCTGCCGCCCTGGTATCGGACGGACCATATTCCAGGCAAGATCACCGGCTGACACCGTTACGGGGGCGCTTTGGTTGCTACGTAGACGGCCTGATTGCAGGTTCCAGGAGCGTTGCATGTCGTCGTCCACCGTTGTTGCGCAAGATTCCACCTCCGTTGCCCCGGAGCACACCCAGCACGCGTTTGCAGAGCAGCTCCACAACAAGCCCATGGGCAGCACCGAAGCGGCGCACATGATGACGTTCCTGTGCCAGACCCAGTCGGCCAAGAAGCCGCAGACGCTGTTGCCACCGCAGGTGCGCGACGAGAACGCCGCCTGAGCGCAGCCAAACGCGTCTAACGCGGGTCATGGTCTTGGACGCTTGCGAACGTAAGGCCCGCAGCGTTATTTGAACTCGCTTGGCAGCACTGCCGCGATCGCGCGCAGACACCGCATGCGAACACCAGAATGCGGGCCGCAACGCAGCGCATATCGTCATGCGTTGGCGTTGGCGTGAGCATGGGCCTTCAGCGATCGAGCATCACCAGCACGCCATCAACCGCGGCAACAACGCAAGCACGCGTCGGCAACACGCTGACCACTTGCGCAGCAGCGTCATCGCCAGCCCCTGCGTATCAGGCAGGGCTGCACTCCCATTGCAGCAAGCGCCGCCCTGCCGATGACCGCCGTCCCGATGCTCAGCGCGTGGCCGCACCCTTGCCGGTATTGAACAGCTGAAACTCGCGAATATGCACCGCATCGGCACTGGACTGGATGTTCAAGCGCACGCGTGATGCGGTCACCGGGGCGAAATGGTCGATCTTCATCCGGCCGATCGCCTGCGCCTTGGCCACCGGCACCCACTTACCGTCCTGCCATGCTTCTACCGCGTACTTCTGCACCTGCTGGCCGCCGTTGATCCACTCCATGCTCATGGCGCTGTCGAAGGTCACCGGCTGCTTGAATTGCAGCTCCAGCACCGCGTGATGCGAGCCGGCCGGCGCGCTCCAGAAGCTGTCGCGGTCGCCATCCACCGCGGCGTCGATGCCGTCGGTTTTCTTGAGATTGCCGGCTACCAGATTCTTGTCGGCGCCGTAGCGTGCCTTGATCGCCTGACCAAGCTCCTGCAGCCGCACGACATCGGCATCGGGCAGCAAGCCGCGCTTGTCCGGTGCGATACCCAGCACCAGCTGACCGCCCAGACCCACACTCTTTTCCCAGATTTCCATCAGCTCATCCACGCTCTTGAGCGTCTGATCGCTGTTGGGATGCCAGAACCATTGCAGCTTGTGCAGCGGCGTATCCACTTCCACCGGGCGCCAGCGCAGATAGCCGTGGCGATCGATCACATTCCAGTTTTCGCCTTCGATAAAGCCCGCTTCGTTACCCACCCAGCGCACGTCACCGTATTCGAACAAGGCGGTGTCGGCAAACACCATCGCATTGGCTTGATAGGTGCGCAGCTCTTCCATGTACTTGTCGAAGTTGTACACGTGGCCCGCGCTGCCGGCGCCATCCAGCCACCATTCGGTGATGGGGCCGTAATGCGAGGCCAGCTCCACTAATTGCGCCGCATAGAACTTGTCGTAGGCCTTGGAATCGGCGTACTTGGGCTCGTGGCGGTCCCACGGCGACAGGTACACGCCAAAGCCCATGCCTTCCTTGCGCACCGCGTCGCTGGTGAGCTTGACCAGGTCGCCCTTGCCACCCATCCACGGGCTGTTCTTCACCGAGTAATTGCTTTCGGCGGTCGGCCACAACGCGAAACCGTCATGGTGCTTGGCCACCAGAATCACGTAACTGGCACCGGCAGATTTGGCCGCACGCGCCCATTGCCCCGGGTCCACGTTGGACGGGTTGAAGGTCTTTGCGCTGGCGGTGCCGTCGCCCCATTCCTGGTCGAGCCAGGTATTGGGATTGAAATGCACGATCACGCCGAACTCCAGATCCTGCCAGGCAACCTGCTGCGGCGATGGTTTGACCTCGGCAAAGTTTTGCGCCATGGCCGAAGGCAGGGTCAGCGCGGTGAGGCCAAGTGCGGCCAGCCAGCGCAACGGGGAGAGCGGGTGTGATGACATCGCGGGTCCTCGCAGTGGTCGGCGACCACGGCCGCCTGGGATGACCAAAGCATATGGTATTTAATAGATGATAAATAGGTATCTTTAAAATCCGCACAGGACTGGACCACGATGCATTCGCCACGCCTGCTGATCGGCCTTGTTGCCAGCCTCGCCACCGGTATCGCGGGGGCACAAACACCCGCATCGCCGCCCTCGCCAATCGTGCTCAGCGAGTTCATCGCCGACCCGGCACCCACCCCGCAGGCGCACGCGTCCACCTTGCTTGAAACCCGCGATGGTCACCTATTGGCGGCCTGGTTCGGGGGCGCGCACGAAGGCGCAGCCGACGTCGGCATCTGGCTGACCCAGCGCGATGCGCAGCATTGGCAGCCACCGCGCCGCATCGCCGATGGCACGCGTGCCGGCACGCAGGGCGCGACCGTGCCGGCCTGGAACCCGGTGCTGTTTCAATCGACCACCGGCCCGGTGCAGCTGTATTACAAGCTCGGCCACAACCCCCGGCAGTGGTGGGGGCTGCGCATGACCTCGGCCGATGATGGAGCGCATTGGTCTGCGCCGCAGCCGCTGCCCAACGGCATCCTTGGGCCGATCAAGAACAAACCGCTGCAACTACCGAGTGGGCGCATCCTGGCACCGAGCAGCAGCGAAGACCGCGGTTGGCGCGCGCATCTCGAGTGGAGCGACGACGACGGCGAGCATTGGCAGCGCGGCATGCCGCTCAACGCCCCCCGCGTGATCGGTGCGATCCAGCCCAGTCTGTTGCTGCACGCCGATGGCCGCTTGCAGGCGCTGGGCCGCAGCCAGCAGAACAAACTTTTCAGCACCTTTTCGCACGATGGCGGCCTGCATTGGCAACCGATGCAGTTGCTCGATGTAGACAATCCCAACTCCGGCACCGATGCGGTGACCCTGCGCGATGGTCGCTCGCTCTTGGTCTACAACCCGGGCATTGCCGGCAAGGATTGGTGGGACGGGCGCGGCACCCTGGCCGTGGCGGCGTCCGACGATGGCCTGCATTGGCAACGCGTGTTGACGCTGGAAGACAGCGCAAAGGACGAATTCTCGTATCCGGCAGTGATCCAGACCCGCGACGGGCTGGTGCACATCAGCTACACCTGGAAGCGGCAGCGCATCAAGCATGTCGTGGTCGATCCGGCGCGGCTTGTCGCAGCGACGCCCGCCGCCGCAGTGCTGTCTGAGCACCGCACAACCGCATGCAGCCACGCCACCGCCACTTCGTCCCGCTGACGATGGCTTCGCGCCCCGGTGTTCGCGCAGTGCGTTGCATGCTGATCATTTCCGGCGAGCACGACGGACGAGACGAGGAATGCGATGAGACGCGTCGATCAAGCACGGCCACCTGACACCCAAGCGAGACTGCCGGAGGAGGCGTCCGATCCAGCGGCGATCCCACGCGACCACCCAACCGTTCCCCCTTCGCCCGCGCAGCCTGCAGGCCCGCTCGGTGGTCTGCTCCGGTATGTGCCCGGCTACCGGCCTGGTCGTCGGCCAGCCACGTTCGCCTCCGCTGAGACCTCCAGCCAGCCGGCCACCTTCGACGTTGCGTCCCCTCCGGGCGGATCCGGCAGCTCCGTGCCGATGAACGAGCAGCCTGCAGATCCTTTACAGGCACCGGACCTGCCACGGCTCAGCGACGCAGAACGCCGCCGTTTTCAGTCCGTGGCGACAGCTTCGCCAAGCTCGTGGCCGATGCGCCTCCCGGTGGCACCTACCGACGACGCTTCGCGATTACAGGGCAGCCCAGCGCTTGGCCCTTATCAAGACGTCTTGTTGCAATGGCAAAAACACTGCAACGCAGATCGCAGCCGATGGCATGGCGCGTGGCGCCAGGCCAACAGGAACAACTCGGCGATCAAGACAAGAACAGCGCGGGCATTGAAAGCGACAGCCAAGATGCTGGCGGATGCAACCCAACCGGGGTGCACATCGCTGGAGCTGCACTCGGTGCCCCTTCCACGATTCCCCGAGCAGACATACCGTCTTTCTCGGCTGCAGCGCATGACCATCAACGCAACCGGGTTGATTGAGCTTCCGGAGTCGATGCGGGAGCTTGCGGGTCTGGAGATCTTGACGCTTGCGCACAATCCGATTCGCTCGCTGCCTGCATCCATCTCAAGCCTGAACCGATTACGCGAGCTATCCATCCTCAATTGCCCAGAGCTCAAGGAACTCCCCCAGCAGTTTGGGAGCGCCAATGCATCCGGCCAGCGCGAGGGGTTGGTCAACCTGCAGACATTGCAGTTGATAAATACCGGAATTAAATCGCTTCCGGCTTCCATCACCGGCCTTGAAAATCTCAGAACGCTACGGGTACGCAATGCGCCGTTGTCCACCATTGCCGTAGCCATCCATCACATGCCCAAGTTGGAAAAACTGGATTTACAAGGCTGCACAGCACTACGCAACTATCCTCCGATTTTCGGCGGCAATGCGCCGTTGAAGAAACTCAACCTGCAAGACTGCAGCAACTTGGCCACACTGCCACTGGACATTCACAAACTCACGCAACTCGAAGAACTCGATCTGCAAGGTTGCGACAATCTGACCAGACTGCCCTCGTCGATCGCCAGATTGCCTGCCAGCTGCCTCATCCTGGCTCCTGCACATTTACAGGAGCAGCTCAACCTTTATCGCCTGATTGCGCGCCCAGCCGAACCTCAGCGGACTGGCGCAGCTGCCGCCGGCCCCTCGACTGCCGTCGCAGGCGATGGAGCCAGCGCATCGTCCTCGGTCGTTGCAGCCGACCTGCGAAACGAGGATGCGCTCAAACGTATCGACGAGACCGCACAGGCCATGCTGAGCGCAGTCATCGACGATGAAAGAAACCCGTTTCTCGAAAACGCTCCATCCTATCTTCCAGAAAAACGACTTGACGCAACTCCCACCACGTTTGGCCAGATCCCGGCACTGAAGAAAATGCTGGAAGAAAGCAGGGATCGCCATTTCCTGACAAGGGTGAACAACATGGCAGGCCCATCCCCCAGAGTCGAAGACCCGACGCAGGAAGGCCTAAGCCGCCACTACATGAACGTCAGCAACTGGAAGGCGCAAAAAAGCGCACACCTGGGCATTGTCGATCATCTCGGCAAGCACGTTTATGACGAAGGAACCCACATCGACGCAGCGGCGCTGGCCAAGGCGGTCCAGATGTGGAAGACCCGCGAGTTGCTTGTCGCGGCGCACCCGGAGGACCGGGCACGCTTTCCCGCTTTCACGCTGCATATTCCCGAGCGCGCGCACGAAGACTCGGATAGCGAGTAGCGAATAACCTCAGAACATCCACGCCATCCGTGGCGCCAAGCGTGACAGGCATGGAAAGAATCGGGCGTCACTGGCATCGTGCTTGAGCAAGTCAGGCAGCGGCTGCCCCGGCGACACTGCGCGTTGCACGTTTCTCAACCGTGCTGCAACGCATCCACCATCTGCTTTACCCGCACGATATCGGTGCGCTGGTAGTCGCCTCCCAGATCGCGGATATACGGATGCGGCGCCGGCACCTGCGCGGCAATCACGCTACGCGCCGAGGCATGGAATTCGTGGGCGCCGGTTTGCTGCCGCACGGTGCGAAGGTTGCTCTCGGAGAGTCCGGCACCGGGCATGACGCTGATCCGCTCGCCCGCTTGACGCACCAGGGCGGCAATGGTGTCGACACCTTCAAGAGCGCTGGCTCGCGCCCCCGAGGTCAGCACGCGCTCGCAGCCCAGCGCAATCGCGTCCTCCAGTGCGCGTACCGGGTCGGCGCTCACATCGATCGCGCGATGGAAGGTCACCCCCAGCGATCCGGCGGCGTCGATCAACACACGCATCGTGGCCATATCGACCTGGCCATGCCGATCCAGCGCGCCCAACACCACGCCATCGCACCCTAGTCGTACGCACTGCTCTACATCGCTGCGCATCGCCTCGACTTCGTCCGCATCGAACACAAAGTCGCCCACGCGCGGGCGGATCAACACATACAGCGGAATCTGCAAACGCTCACGCACCACCGCCAGCGTGCCGTAAGAGGGCGTCAACCCGCCGCCATCCAGCCCGCCACACAGTTCCACGCGCATCGCACCGCCGTCTTGCGCGGCCAACGCCGAGCCCACCGAGTCGGCGGCAACCTCCAGACCTGGCGCGCTCACGCAGCAGGCTCCTGGCTGTAGTGACTTTCGCCGGGCACCAGCAGGTCCTGCCGGGTTGCATCGCACACCGCGTAACTAAAGCCTTTCTGGATCGCAAACGCGCCCACTTCGCCACGTTTGTTCATCGCCAAGAACCCGACCTGCAACGTGCGCGTCAGTTCCGGCTTGCGGCGGATCAACCGCATCACCACCTCGCGGCAGGCGTCGGCCGGCGACTTGCCCTGGCGCATCATTTCCACCACCGCAAAACTGCCGACATTGCGAATCACTTCTTCGCCCACGCCGGTGGAGGTCGCGCCGCCCACCTCGTTATCCACGTACAAGCCGGCACCGATGATCGGGCTATCGCCAACCCGGCCGTGCATCTTCCACGCCATGCCGCTGGTGGTGCAGGCACCGGACAGATTGCCGTGCGCATCCAGTGCCAACATGCCGATGGTGTCGTGATTGTCTTTACCGCCGGGCAATTTGGCGTCGCGCCACGCGCGGTTTTCCACATTGGCCTCGGGCGAATACTTGGACGTCTTCAGCCACTGCTTCCACGCCGCTTCCGAACTTGGCGTCAGCAACTTGGTTGGCGCAAATCCCTGCTCAAGCGCGAACTGCCGCGCGCCATCGCCGACCAGCATCACGTGCGGGGTTTTTTCCATCACCGCGCGCGCCACCGAAATGGCATGCACCACATCTTCCAGCGATGCCACTGCGCCGCAATTGCCCAGGTGATCCATGATGCAGGCATCCAGCGTTACCCGACCATCGCGATCCGGATACCCGCCCAGGCCGACGGTGGGATTGGTCGGGTCCGCTTCGGGCACGCGCACGCCCGCTTCCACCGCATCCAGCGCGATGCCGCCGGCACTCAGGATCTTCCACGCGGCCTGATTGGCGGCCACGCCGAAATCCCAGGTCGAGATCACCCGTGGCGCGCCCGCCGGCAAGGCCGCAGGGCGCCCCGCTGCGGTGGATTTCGCTGCGGCCTGCGCACGCGCGCCCCAGCCGGCCAGGCCGGAAGCAATGGCGCCCAGCGTGGCGCTCTTGAGGAAATGACGACGTTGAATCATCCAGGCGAACTCCATGACGGAAACAGATGCCGCGCACCGCGCCGCAGCCTCCCATCATGCGACAGCGCTGGCTGCGGATAAACCGCATTGCCGTGCGCAACCGGTGCGGATCCATGCACAACCGCGCCTGGCTTAGCGCGGCTGGCCAAAAGTAGCGAGTGGTCGTCAGGTAGGCGTGGATGGCGCGCTCAGAGCCGGAGTGAACGAGTGGCAGCCGCACCGGGCATCGGTCGTAGCCGCCTGGTGGTGAGCGAAGTGGTTGTGTTAGCCGCTCTTCTCTCTGGCTGGCGTGCAGTTGTTGCGCGTCCTATCCGGTGCGGTACGCCGACGTCCGGCAGGTAGAGACTCCAGCCTCCCAGCAGAACTCCTCACCTCCCGGCAATCATGCAGAGGTACGAACTTCTGCCCACGGGAAAGGGATTGCGGTGGGCGGACCAGGTGCCCGCAGGCGGCAGCCACGAAGCAGCACCAGCTATCGCCAAACCCAATCGCAAGCCCATCGCAAAAAATCTTTCTTCAGTTAACCCCATTTCCCGCGCTGGCCCGTTTTACCTACAGAGGCGCAGTGCACGGCGACCTCGGGCTGTCTGGTTGTTACCCACTTCGTCATCGCCACGCAAAGGATTCCCATGCCACGTCACAGCCTTCTCGCGCTCGCCCTGTTGCTGAGCGCCTGCTCGCACGAACCCACCGCACCCGTCGTTGGCGACCCGCCGTCATCGCCCCCCTACACCGGCGAGATCGCGTATACGCCCGCAGCCGAACCCGAACCTGCGCATCCACCCGTGCTCGCGGATCCTGCACCGATACAACCAAGCCAGGCTGACATGGTCTATGCGCCCAGCCCGCCAGCACCCGCGGCGCCGCAGAGTGCCAATGGCGCACTTGCGCGGCAAGCACCTGCGGCCACGCTGATGGCCAAGCGCGCACTGCCGGATCGGTCCATGCCCGCACCACCCATTGCGTCGATAACACCGGCCGAGAATCGCGAAACCTACCAGACCCTCAACGACAACCCGGTCGTGCAGGCCGCAGACAATCCGGTGTCTACCTTCAGCATCGATGTCGACACCGGCAGCTACAGCAATGTGCGGCGCTATCTCACCAGTGGCAGCCTGCCGCCGGTCGATGCAGTGCGCGTGGAAGAGATGATCAACTACTTCCGTTACGACGACCCCACACCCCGCGACAGCCAACCGTTTGCCGTGCGTACCGAACTGGCGCCCACACCCTGGAACAAGAGCAGCGTGCTGTTGCGCATCGGCATTACCGGGCGCGATGTCGCCGCGTCTGCCATGCCGGCAGCCAACCTGGTGTTCCTGGTCGACGTCTCCGGCTCGATGGATGCGCCCGACAAGCTGCCGCTGTTGCAGTCCTCGCTCAAGCTGCTGACACGTCAACTGCGCGCGCAGGACCGCATCACCTTGGTGACCTACGCCGGCAACACCGCCGTGGTGTTGCCGCCGACATCCGGCAATCAGCAAGCACGCATCGTCGAAGCCATCGACAGCCTGCAATCGGGCGGCGGCACTGCCGGCGCCAGCGGGATCGAGCTGGCGTACAAGGCAGCGCAGCAGAGCTATCTGCGTGGCGGCATCAACCGCATCCTGCTGGCCACCGATGGCGACTTCAATGTGGGCGTCACCGACTTCGATACGCTCAAGGGCATGGTGGCCGAAAAGCGCCGTTCCGGCGTGGCGTTGTCCACGCTCGGCTTTGGCACCGGCAACTACAACGACACCTTGATGGAGCAATTGGCCGACGCCGGCGACGGTGCCTACGCCTACATCGATTCGCCGCTGGAAGCGCGCAAGGTATTGACCCACGAACTGGGCGCCACGCTGGAAACCATCGCGCGCGACGTCAAGATCCAGGTCGAGTTCAACCCGGCCACCGTGCAGGAATACCGCCTGATCGGCTATGAAAACCGCGCACTGCGCCGCGAAGATTTCAAAAACGACCAGGTCGACGCTGGCGACATCGGCGCAGGCCACAGCGTCACCGCGCTGTATGAAATCACCCCAGCGCGCGGTGAAGCCTCGGTCGACCCGCTACGTTATGCCACTAAAGCCAAACGCCCGGCCGCAGACAACGGCAACGAGCTTGCCCATCTCAAGCTGCGCTACAAATTGCCGGACGCGCACCGCAGCCGCCTGATGGACACCGTCATCCGCAGCGACCAGCAGGTTGCACTGAACGCCTCCAGCGACGCGTTCCGGTTTGCGGCAGCGGTCGCTGGTTTCGGCCAACGTCTGCGCGGCGGCAACCAGTTGCACGGTTGGGATTATCCGCAGCTGCGCGCCTTGGCAGCAGGCAGCATCGGCAAGGACCGCTTCGGCTATCGCGCCGACTTCCTGCGCATGGTGCAGCAGGCCGAAACGCTGAGCAGCCGGCCGGTCGCCACCACCGACTGATGCGCGCAGCGGTTGCCTATACTGCGCGCATGCATCCTCCCGATCTTGCGCATCTCCCCGACGAGGAGCTCATGCTCCTCGTCGCCAATGGCTTTGTCGAACAGCCGGCCACCGAGCTGTTCAAGCGGCATAACCGTGCCTTGTTCAATTTTCTGGCGTGGCAATGCGAGGGCAATGTCGGCGAGGCCGAAGACCTGGCACAGAAGACCTGGCTCAAGCTGATGACCCGCTGCAGCGACTACCGCCCCGAGCAAGCCGCCTTCAGCAGTTTTCTATTCCAGATCGCGCGCAATGCGTGGATCGACACGCGTCGTAGTGCTTACGTCGCCACCTCGGTGCCGTTGGACGACAGCCATCTGCACCTGCCCGACGACGACCTGTCCACCGAGCAGCTGGCAATGCTGGGCCAGCAGCAACATCGGGTGCGCAGCGCGGTGATGGCCTTGCCCGATGCACAACGCGAAGTGGTCGTGCTGCGGTTCTTCTCAGGTTTGGCCATCGAAGACATCGCACAGGTGGTCGGCGAAGGCTTCGAGACCGTCAAAAGCCGGCTGCGTTATGCGTTTGCCAAGTTGCGCCTGAGCCTGGACGCCGCGCAATGAGCAGACTATTCGAGCGCTTTATTGCTGGCGAAGATGGCCTGGCCGCGTTGCTGCGTGCCTTGCCGGCCTATGTACCGCCCGACCGCATGCAAGCGTGGTTTGCGCAGGCCGCTGCGCAGGCCGACAGCACGCGCAATGCCGCTGCGCCTGCATCGGCGCAGGCAACATCGGCAGACGCAGCAGACACCTTACAGTTCGAACCACCAGCAACGATGGGCGCCATCTTCGCTGCCGCTGCCGCGCAGGCGGAGCAAGCGCAGGCCGCACAGCGCGCCGCCATCCACGCACGACTGGCAGACGGCGACGACGCGGCGCAGGCACTGGGTGCGCCGATACACGACAGCACGCGTGCCTGGTTGCAGCAGCAGCAGCAGGTCCCGAGCACAGGCGCGCCTGCGTTGCGGGAGAACGATGGCGCCGGAGCGCCTGTGGGTGATGGCACTGCGCCAGTGGAGGCGACGCAGACGGCGAGTCGCTCGTCCTCCGGCGTTGCACCAGGTGATACGTCGCCGGCTCCAGTGCTGGTTGCAGCGACGTCACCGATCACCTCGCATGCCGCGCAGACCGGCGATGCAGCGCAAGCAAACGATGCAACGCGTGCGCATCCCCCTGTCGCGCGTCGCGCACGCCGCCAGCGCTGGATGCCGGCATTGGCGCTGGCGGCCTCGGTCACCCTGGCGGTCGGCGTCGGCCTGCAATGGCAGGCGACTACGCCGCCAGCAGCGTCAATGGAAGCCGCACCGGCGACGGCTGCGCCAGCCGATCGAGCCCAGGCGGACGCAGAAAAGCTAACAAGATCGGCCCCGGACAATCAGACACCGCTGCCTCAGATCCCGCAGCCAGAGCCCGCGCCCGCGCCCGCGCCCGCATCAACGTCAACGTCAACGTCAACAGATTCTGATGGCACTGTCGAAGAACGCATGCGTCAACCCGCTTCTGCCCCGCCGCCGCCAGCGTTTGCGCCACCGCCGATGCCCGCGCCCGCGCAACCTGTGGAGTCGTTGGTTGTCGTTCCGGCTCCCCCGGCGCCGCCCGCAGCACCTTCCGAACCCGCGCCAATCGCAGCAGCACCTGCCGCCGACCTCGCGCTGCCGGCGCTACCTGCACCGGTTGCGCCGTCCGTCAGCGCATCAGTCGCCGAGATGCCGTCTTCGTCCGCAAATCGCAACGCCACTGTGCCGGATACCGCCATTGCCGCGCAGGCACGCGTACGCAGCAAACCGAAGCCGGCAGCTGCGCCTGCGTTTGCCGCTGCGACACCGGCAAACGACATGCAGCCATTCGGGCAATTGGACACGGGGAACCCTGCGCACTCCACGCCAGCCGCTGCAGTGGTCTCCCGGGCGCCTCAGGATGCGCAACTGTCGCGCGCCTCGATCAAACGCGCACCATTGCAGAAAGACGCTGCCACGCAACAACGCGTGCAACAACACACCGCAGCGCAGGCTCCCGGGCCGGTATCGACAGTGGCTGCTCCGCAAGCCAGCGCCGCAGACGATGCCGCAAGATCCTCCACGCCGGTGCACTTGCTTGCGTTGACGACCTCGCCGGATACGTGGCTCGACCACGCGCTGCCTGCCGGACAACGTGGGCCGGTGCAGCTGCGTATCTGGACGGCAGATCCCGCGGCGAACGCGTTCCGACAGTGGCTCGATCAACTGCGCAAGGCATCCAGCCAGCGCAATGTACCGGCGCAGCTGGACATCGCCCGCGACCCACGGCTGCCAACCGACCGCGTGCGCGTCGAAACGGTGAGCCCAACGCAACCGAAGTGAGTGCCGCCAACAAAACGTAGCGAACAGACGTCAGGCGGCTCTGGACGGCGCACAGGAATCGGAGTGTCAAGGTGGTCCATGTCGACTACGACCACCGGTCGCGCCGGTCGATGCCGCACTATCGCCAGCATCCGCTATCGCCAGCAGAACGCGGCGCGCCTCACTCCGCGCCAAACTCCGTATCCTCGCGCAACAGGCTGGTCAGCACATGATCGCGCCAGACACCGTTCAACTGCAGATAGCGTCGCGCGCGGCCCTCGATCTGGAAGCCCAGCCGCGCCAGCACCTGCGCGCTGCGCACATTCTCCGGCACGTATTGCGCCATGACCCGATGCAACCCGAGCGGCCCGAACACGAACGCGATGCCCTGCGTGGCGGCCCACTGCATCAACCCGCGCCCCTGATGGGACGCATCCAGCCCGTAGCCGAGATGACAGCCCTGAAACGCGCCGCGCTGAATCTGGGTGAAGCCCACCGTGCCGATCACGTCTTGCCCGGCACACAGCACCAGTTGCAGTTCGCGCTCACCGGGCACCGACGCGCGGTAGGCGATGCACAACCGGCGCCAGCCTTCGACGGTGTAGAACGCAGGCGGCCGCAGCGGCATCGCCTCGATCAGATGGCCGCGGTTGCGCGTGTGATAGTCGGCCACTGCGGCGGGGTCGGCGTTGGCCAGATCGGACAACACCACACCGTCCGCATGGCACACGGGCTTGAAGGCGGGCAGGCTCATGACGTCACTTTACAATCGCGATATCGCGCATCGTATCGATCGGCGCCAGCTGCGCAGCGCGATGCGAGAGGCGCAACGCTGGCACCGAACCGGCCACCCGCCGGGCTCACGCATGCGCGTGACCACAGACGCATCGCCTGGATTTCAGTCGTTTCAAACGCGGCGCACCACGCGCTGCGTGCATGTCCCGCTTGGATCTGGAGATCACACGGGGACTGCACTCTGCGCGCACGCCCTGCCGAAGGAGAGCACCGCACACGCCGGTCCGACGGCTGCGGTGTCGCTGTGCCGGCTGCTCTAGGCGGCGGCAGCCGAGGCAAGCGCCTGCGCCACCTGCGACTCGATGGCGTCCAGATTCGGCAGCAGCGCGCTCTGCTCGCCGAGCAGCACACGCATGTGCACGCCGTCCGGCAGCGCGTCTTCCGAGGCGTCGGCCAGCAAGCCGTCGCGCGGCACCGAGATCAGTTGCGGGAACGAGGCAGTGAGCAAGGCGAAGTACGGCAGTGCGGGATTGCCGCCCAGCGCCTTCAACACGATCACCTTGTTGTTGACGGCCGTAGGTTCGTCGCCCAAGCCGCTGAGGCGTGCGAACGACAGCAACGGCACCTTCCAGCCGTACCAGTCGATGCGCCCAACCACCCAGCGCGGCATGTCCGGCAGCGCTTCGACTGCCACGCGCGACATCACCTCGGCCACCGTGGCGTTCGGCAGCAGCACACGCTCGGTACCGGCCTGAATCAGGACGCCGCGGATTTCGTCATTGTTGGCGTAGCTCATCGCACCATTCCGAATCTGAGAGGGAGCGCCCGGCTTACGCCGGCCAACGCTGTGCCAACGCCTGCGCCAACTGCGCGGGATCGCCGGTCAAAATGCCTTGTCGTGCCAGGCGCGCCGCAGCGGCCGGGTCGTAGCAACCGTCGGCGGACTGACCGGCCAACCAGCCACCCTGCTCGGCCAATGCCAGCGATGCATCCACCAGCGTCTCGTTGGCGCCGCTGAGCATCAGCACTGCACTGTCGGTGGCCGGCAGCGCCGCGATCAGCGCCGCAGGATCGCTGTGCGCCACGAAAGCCAGCGCACCTGCGTGTTGCTGCACGCCAATTTCATCGGACAACACGTAGACCTTGCCCGGCGAAACGACCTGTCCCGGCTCGCCCAGTTCGACCGGCAACGCAGACACGCGCCCCATCTGCCGCACCAGGTTGCCGTACTGGCCGCCATCGAGGGTCATGCGCACCAGTACCGCACGCGGGAAGTTAGGCGGCAGCGCCGCCAGCAGCCGGCGGATCGCATCCGGCCCACCGATGCCGGCCATCACCAGCACCGCACCGGTCACTTCGCCGCTGTGTTCCAGATCCACCAGCGACAAACCGCCGGTCGACAGCGCTTCCACGTCCACTTCGGTACGCGGACGCACCACCACGGCCACCTCGTCCACCAGGCCCCAGGTACTGGAATCGCCCAGCGTCAGGCTCGGCGTGTCGGCAGCGGCTGGCGCCTGGGCATGATCGACCGCACGCGTAAACATCGCATCGCCCGGCATGCTTTCGAAGGCATGCGCGGCCGCTTCCAGATGTTGATCGAGTTGCAGGTCCGAATGCTGGCGCGGTGCGAGCGTCAGGCCCGGCTCGGGTTGCAGCGAGGGTTCGCTTTCGGTGCCCGGCGGCAACACATCGGCATGGCCGTGCAGCTTGGCGGCCAGATGACGTACCCAACGCTGCGCTTCCCAGCCCTCGCGGCGCACCGTGAGTTCGGCTTCGTCGAAGATCACCGTCACACCGGGCATGTTGAAGGCAGGCTCCAACGCTTCCAGCGCATCTTCGATCGACGGCTCCAGCGCGACCAGCACCGCCACCAGCTCGGCATCGCGCAGCATCTGCACGTCGACTGCCGACGGCTCGTCTTCCAGCACGACCTGCGCGCCGGCCAGGCCGAGCGCTTCGCGCAGACGCTCGCGCGCCTCACCCGGCCGGCCCAGCAGGGCGACCGGAGTTCCCATTGCGCCATTAGTCTCGGACACGGGCGATCCCCAGCAGGTCATACACGTTGCGCATCAGATCCAACTCTTGGTAAGGCTTGCCCAGGTAGCGCTGCACGCCGATCTCGAAGGCGCGCTGGCGATGCTTCTCGCCGCTGCGCGAGGTGATCATCACGATCGGCACCGCCTTGAAGCGTGGGTCGGCACGCATCGCGGTGGCCAGCTCGTAACCGTCCATGCGCGGCATTTCGATATCCAGCAACATCAGGTCGGGCACGCGCTCTTCGAGCAGTTCCAGAGCCTCGACGCCGTCGCGGGCGGTGGTGACGTCCAGGTTGTGGCGTTCCAGCACGCGGCTGGTGACCTTGCGCATGGTCAGCGAGTCGTCGACCACCATCACCAACGGCACCTGGCGCTGCGCCTCGGCAGGGGTTTCCAGCGTCGGACGCGCCGGCTGGCTGAGGTAACGACGGACCAGCGGGGCCACGTCCAGGATCACCACCACGCGGCCGTCGCCGGTGATGGTGGCGCCGTAGATACCCGGCACCGACGCGATCTGCAGACCCACCGGCTTGACCACGATTTCGCGGTTGCCCAGCACCTGATCGATCGCCACTGCCGCGCGCAGGTCGCCCGCACGCACCAGCAGCAACGGCACCTGCGCCTGACCATCGGCACGCGCAACCGGCTGGCCGACCAGCGAGCCCAGATCGTGCAGCACGTACTCTTCGCCGGCGTAGTGGTAACCGCCCTCGCCCGACTCGTAACGGGTGCGCGAGATGCGGCCGATACCGCTGACCGAACCCACCGGCACCGCGAACGTCGTCTCGCCGATGCGCACGAACACCGCCTGGGTGACCGCCAGCGTCTGCGGCAGGCGCAGGGTGAAGGTGGCGCCCTGCCCGCGCACCGAGTGGATGTCCACCGAGCCGCCGAGCTGACGCACTTCGTTGCGCACCACGTCCATGCCCACACCACGGCCGGACAGCTGGCTGACCTGTTCGGAGGTGCTGAAGCCGGAGGCGAAGATCAGGCCATCCAGTTCGGCCTCGCTGAGCTCCTGGCCCGGTTCGATCAGGCCGCGCTGCTCGCCGCGGCGACGGATCGCCTCGCGGTCCAGCCCGGCGCCGTCGTCGGCCACTTCCAGCACGATTTCCGAGCCTTCGCGGCGCAGCCGGATCGCGATGCTGCCTTCTTCCGGCTTGCCCGCGTCGCGGCGTTGTTCCGGCGTTTCCAGTCCATGCGCGACCGAGTTGCGCAGCATGTGTTCCAACGGCGCGACCATGCGATCGAGCACGTTGCGATCCAGTTCGCCCTGGGTGCCTTCCAGCACCAGATGCACCTGCTTGCCGGTATCGGTGGCCGCCTGGCGCACCACACGGCGCAGACGCGGCACCAGACCGTCGAACGGCACCATGCGCGCACGCATCAGACCGTCCTGCAGTTCGGAGCTGACGCGCGACTGCTGTTGCAGCAGGCCGTCGTACTGACGCGAGAGATCTTCCAGAACGCCCTGCAAACCGCCCAAGTCGGCCGCCGATTCGTTCAGTGCGCGGCTGAGCTGCTGCAGGGTGGAGAAGCGGTCCAGTTCCAGCGGATCGAAGGTGCGATCGCCCTGGTCCTGTTCGCGCTGATAACGCGCCACGATCTGCGCTTCGGTTTCCAGGTCCAGACGCCGCAGCTGGTCGCGCAAACGGGCGTTGGTGCGGTCCAGTTCGCCCATGGCGCCGCGGAAGGCGCCCATCTGCTGTTCCAGACGCGAGCGGTAAATCGCCACTTCGCCGGCGTGATTGACCAGGCGGTCCAGCAGGTCGGCACGCACGCGCACCTGTTCCTGCTGTGCGCGCGGCATCAGTTCTTCTTCGACCTGGCCTTCGACCGGGATCGGCGCCGACAACGGTGCCGGTTCCACCGACGCCTTGGCGATCGCGCGGACATCGGCGTCGCTGGGCGGAGCGGCATTGCGGCCGCGGGTACGGGTTTCGAACGCTTCCACCAGGTCGGTCGGCATCGACACCGCGCGGTGCATGCCGGTGCGGGTCAGCAACTGATGCAAGCGGTCGAAGCCGCGCTCGAACAAGCGCACGTCATCGCGGTCGATGTCGGTGCGGTTGGCCGCCACCGCTTCGAGCAGCGATTCGATCGCATGGCCAAGGTCGCCGATGGCGTTGATGCCGGCCATGCGCGCGCCGCCCTTGAGCGTGTGCAGGTCGCGCTGCAATCCGTTGAGGACATCGCGGTCTTCCGGCACTTCGCGCATGCGGGCGATCAGACCATCGCAATGATCCAGCAGGTCGCGGCCTTCTTCGACAAAGATATCGACCAGTTCGCCATCGAGCTGATCGAAGTTGAGCGGGCCGATATCGAACGCGGTGCCTACCTCGTTGGTTGCAGTTTCGACCGGCGCGGCGTCTTCCACCGGTGCACTGAAGGCCGCGGCTGCGGCAGCTTCGTGCTCGGTCGCTGCGTGCTCGGCGGCCGCGAGTTCAGCGGCGTCGGTGTGCTCTGCCTGCTCAAGCCGATCGTGCGTTGCAGTCGCGTCGTGATGCTGCGCATCGGCGTCGGTCGTCGCGATCGG
The DNA here is from genome assembly GCF_041475665.2 of Xanthomonas sp. NCPPB 4467. NCBI lineage: Bacteria > Pseudomonadati > Pseudomonadota > Gammaproteobacteria > Lysobacterales > Lysobacteraceae > Xanthomonas > Xanthomonas sp. NCPPB 4467. The sequence goes on from NZ_CM191260.1 coordinate 3,736,758, forward strand.
GTCCTGCAACTCGGGCGCGGTCTCGGACTGCGGATCGCCCGATTCTTCGACCTGATCGGCCGCATGCGCCATTTCGAACGCCTGCACCGACTCGATGGTCTGCTCCGACACTGCCTCATCGGCGTGCGGCGTCTCGGCATGCTCGGCATCTGCATGCGCTGCGTCACCGTGTTCGACATCGGCCTGCGCGGCTTCGTCGACAGTCTCGGCATTCGCCGCGTCGTCGTGCGATTGCTCGTAAGGCTGCGCTGGTTCGGTCGCGTCCAACTGCTCGCTCGATTCGCCCTGCGCGTGCGACTGCGACGGCGCGTCGTCCGCTGCCTGCACTTCGGAATGCACCAGCTGCTCGGCGTCCGCATGGTCTTGCGACCCTGCGTGCTCGTCCGCGTGCGCGGCGTGCTGTTCCTGTTCGCTCGCCTGTGCATCGGCGTCGTGCGCCTGCACCGACTCGGCGTGCTCCGCGGCCTGGTCGGCCCCGTGCTCGGCGAGCTGGTCCTGCGCGCCAGTGTCGTGTTCGGACGACGCAGCGACGTGGTCGACGTGGCCCTGATCGACGTACTGACCCTCCTGATCGGTCGAGACGCTGTCCAGCGCCGCAGTTTCCGGCGTCCAGTCTTCGGCGATCGCGGCAGGCGCCTCGTCGGCGACCGGCGCATCGGCGTGCACTGCTTCCAATGCATCAATGGTTTCGACAGTCGCTTCGTCTGCGACGGTATCGGTATCGGCCGCGGGTGCAAGCGTCTGCGTTTCGCCCAGCGTGGCTTCTACCTCGGCCAGCTCATCTACCGCAACGTTGTCGTCTGCGTGCGTGCCTTGGTCTGCAGCGTCGTGCGCAGACGGCGATGCATCGGATGCGAGGTGTGCTTCCGTTGCTGCAGCTTCGGCGTGGTCTGCAGGCTGCGACGCGGCTTCCGCTGTCTCGGCGTGTTGCAGCTCGGTGGCATCCCAGGCGTCGGCTTCGACCGCCGGCTCATCGACCGAGCTGTCGTGCGCGTCGGTCGCGGCAAGCGCATGCAGCGACTCTTCGGCCTCGGCCAGCTCGTCCACCGCACGCGGTGCTTCGGCGTGCGCGTCGGCGTCTTGCGGCTGGTCGACCGGATGCGTCGGTGCGGCGGTATCGGCTGGCAGTGCGCTGGAGTCCAGGTACTGCGACAGATCTTCCACGCCGGTGAGTTCGACCGCTTCGCTGCCGGCAACGTCATCGCTGGCAGCGTCGAGATCGTCCAGCTCGTCCAGGGCCACCTGCGGCGGCCATTGCGCTTCAGGCAGCGTATCCACCAACGCGCGCAAGCGCTCGGTCAGGGGCGCAAAGGATGGAATCAGCGGCGCATCGGCGCGTAGCGCGGTGACCGTGATAGCGATCGCTGCGGCCGTGGCGGTGATCGCATCGATGCCTTCCTGCGACGGCGTTTGCGACGCCGCCAGCAGACGCTTGACATAGCTCTCGGCCGGGGTGGTCACCAAGGTGATTTCCGGCACATCGGTCATCGCGAACGCGCCACTCATGGTGTGCACAGCGCGCAACAACTCTTCGGTTGCCAGTTGCGGCTCGACCTGGGTGGCCTGCAACCAGGCGTTGACCGTTTCCAGATGCGTGGCGACCTCGGCCTCCAGGATCTCGCGCAGCACGCTATCCACCGATGCCGGCGTGCCACCACCGGCGACAAGCGCCCCGGCAACCGCAGGAATCGCAGGAGTTTCGACTGCCACCGGTGTTGCCGGTGCGGGCACGTAATAGATCTCTTCGCCGGCGGCAACCCGCTCGGCAACTGCCTGGATTTCCGGCAGATCGGCACTGATGCGGCCCTGGTCGCGCAGTGCTGCGTTGAATTGCGGCAGCACCTCGTAGGCCAGCTCGACCATCGCCACGACCGCGGGGCTGGCCGGGCGCGAACTGTCGAGCACGCGGTTGAGCATGCTCTCAATCTTCCAGCTGAACTCGCCGAGCACGTGGGCACCGACCAGACGCCCACTGCCCTTCAGGGTGTGGAAGACGCGGCGGATCGGGCGCAGATGGTCCGGGCTATTGGGCGCGGCGCGCCAGGCTGGCAACAACTGCCCGAGGTTGACCAGTTCTTCGTCGAATTCTTCGAGGAAGACATCGCGGATGTCGTCATCGATATCGCTGTCGCCAAAGCCGCCAAAAATGCCGGCATCGGCGGCAACGACCGGCGCCGGTTCGCTCGCTGCCTGCACCGGCGTGGTCTCGGATGCTGCATCGCTCGCTGCCGACGCATCCTGCGGATGCGCCACATCGAATTGCGCCGCGGCCGCGTCGAGCTGTGCCAGGAACGCAGCCGATGCATCGTCCAGTTCGAACTCGCTGACCGTGGCCTGCTGCACACGCGCAGCGGTCTGCTCGGCAGTGGCGTCGGTCGGCGCATCCTGCGCGTCGTCGGGCGCGGACTCGACGAACGGATCGTCCAGTTCCTGCGGCGGAGCCGGAGGCGGCGAGAACGCATCGTCGATGCTGACCTGCGCGCGGCGCGCTTCGTTCTCGGCAATGAAGTCCAGCGGCGCGTCGACCTGATCCGCATCGCCCGGCAGATCGATCTGCTCGATGTGCAGCGGCGTGGTTTCGGCCACGACAGGCGCGGCGGACTGCTCCTGTTCCAGCGCGCTCAGATCCACGGTGTAGCTGACCTGCGCGGCCTCGCTCGGCGCATGGCTGTCCTGCTCGGCCGACACCGGGTCGAACGCGGAGCTGGCGATCGGTGCAGCCTGTTCGGTGGTTTGCAGCTGCCAATCGCCGGGCGCCTGCGCACCGTCGTCGGACAATTCCAGCGGCGCAACCGTAAACGGCACGTGCGTCTGTCCTGAGACGGTTTCTTCCGCCGCCACCGGGTCGAACGAGAACACCGTATCGGTGGCTGCAGCGCCGGTGTCGTGCACCACGCTGGCCGCAAACGGCATTTCGACCACGGTTTCGTTGGCCCATTCCAGCGACGCGACAGGCGCCGCATCGTTGGCCGCCGCTTCCGGCGTGGAAGCCTGCGGAGCGAGCGACACGGCCACCGGCTGCACCTCGGCAACGCTGCCCGGCTGGTCGGCACCGACCGGCAATTCGGACGGCTGGCCCGACGGCAGCGGCCAGTAGCGCAGCGTTTCCAGGCTGTTGCGGGTGATGTCCAGAATTTCCTCGCGGCCGGGACGGCGCTCGCGCAAGGCTTCCAGGTAGTACTCCAGGCTGGCCATCGCGTCGGCCAGCGTATCCAGCTGGCGGCCGCTGGGCACGCGCTGCTTGCCGATCAGTTCCAGATCGACATAACGGCGCACGCCTTCCAGGTAATCGGCCGCCTGCGGCAGTTCGAGGATGCGCAAGGCACCGCCCACTTCGCCCAGCAGATGCGGTACATCGGCCAGACGCGCGTGATCCCAATTGGTTTCGATGAAGGCGACGAAGTGTTCGCGCGCCGCACCGAAGTTGGCGATCGCTTCCTGCGCCAGCACATCCACCGTGCGACGCACTTCCGCCGAGGTGGCGCTGTTGCCGGCCTCGTTGCCGTCGCCGATGTCGGCGCCCAGGCTGGCGACCTGATCGTCCAGCGATGCATCCACGTACAACAGCGCGCCAGCGATATCCAGCAGCACGCCTTCGTCCATCTGCACCTGGCCATCGACCACGCGCGCCAGCGCATCGCGCTGCTGCACGACGACATTGCGCGCCACGCCCAAGCCCATCATGCCCAGGGTGTCGGCAACACTGCCGAGGTCCTTGACCTGGGTCTGCAGCTCGGCGATGTCGCCGCCGGTGCGCAGGTGCAGATCCAGCGCGTCTTTCACGCGCAGCAATTCTTCCTTGACCGCACTGCCGACAGTGTCGAGCAGTTCGCGGTTGCGGCCGGACAGGCTGCCGCGTGCGTGATCCAGCTCGGCTTCGGTGGCAACACCGGCCTGCGGGTCGAACGCGAACAGCACGCTCTCGTTGAGACCCGGCTGGCCACGGGTGGCGCGAATTTCATTGAGCAACGGCAGCAGCACGATCGGAATATCGCGATGGCCGTTCTGCAGACGCTCCAGATAGTCGGGCAGCAGCACGGTGCCGCGCATCAGCATGGCGCAGGCTTCGTCTCGGTCGCTGACCTCACCGGCCTGCACCGCGTTGGCGAGCAACTCCAGTTCTTCGGCCACCATCGCCGGCGCGTACAGCTCGACCATGCGCAAGGTGCCCTGCACCTGGTGCAGGTAACCGGCGCAGAAACGCATCCGACTGGTGTCGGACGGTTCTTCGGCAAAGTATTCGATCTCGTTGCGCGCCTGGCGCAACGTTTCGTCCAACTCCGGCTTGACCCAGCCCAGCGCGGCGTGGCTCATCGCATCGCGAAGCGCACTCATTGCAGCCCCCTGACAACGGCCGGCTCACCGCTTGCGCGGTCACCGGTCACTTCCTGCATCGACGTAATGCGACTACGCGCCATCTGCTGATCCTTTCCCGTTCCGCGTCGTGGTCACGCCGGCAGCTTGAAGTCGGCGACCGAACGGCGCAGATCGGCAGCGAGCTGAGCCAGGTTGCCGATCGACTCGGCCGTCTGTTCCGCACCCTGCGATGTCTGGCTGGTGATCTGACGGATCACGCCCATGGTCTGTGTGATATCGGTCGCCGCCGCCGACTGCTGGTGTGCGGCGATGGAGATGTTCTTGATGAGGTTGTTCAGTGCGTTGGACACGCGCTCGATTTCGGTCAGCGCGGTGCCGGCATCTTCGGCCAGGCGTGCACCGGACACCACTTCGGAGGTGGTCTGCTCCATCGAACTGACCGCCTCGTTGGTATCGGCCTGAATGGTCTGCACCAGACCTTCGATCCGGCGCGTCGCACCGGAGGTGCGTTCGGCCAGGCGTTGCACTTCGTCGGCCACCACGGCGAAACCGCGACCGGCTTCGCCTGCCGAGGCTGCCTGCACCGCGGCGTTGAGCGCCAGGATGTTGGTCTGCTCGGAAATGTCGTTGATCAGTTCCACGATCGAGCCGATTTCCTGGGTCGATTCGCCCAGGCGCTTGATGCGCTTGGAGGTTTCCTGGATCTGGTCGCGAATCTGGTCCATGCCCTGAATCGTCTCGCGCACCACCCCGGCACCTTCGGCGGCGATGACCACCGAGCGCTGCGCCACTTCGGCCGACTCGGTGGAGTTGCGCGACACCTGTTCGATGCTGGCAGCGATTTCGCTGATGCGCTCTGACGCGGTGGTGATCTGGTTGGCCTGCTGGCCGGCGGCTTCGGCCAGCTGCATCGCAGTGGCCTGGGTTTCCTGGGTGGACACGGCCACCTTGGCCGAGGTGTCGTTGATGGTGGTCACCAGGTGGCGCAGCTCGTCCACGGCGTAGTTGATGGCGTCTGCGATGGCGCCGGTCATGTCTTCGGTCACCGAGGCCTTGACGGTCAGATCGCCTTCACCGAGCGAGCTGATTTCGTCCAGCAACCGCATAATCGCCTGCTGGTTGCGGCTGTTGAATTCCACTTGTGCCTGGTAGCGCACGTCCTGCTCGCGGGTCCGCACGCGCACCGAGCTCCATACGAAACCGATGATGGCCAGCAACGCGATCAGGCCGGAGACCACGCCGAGCCAGAAGTTCGGAAACAGGCGCGTATCGCGCACCGAACCGAACGCGGAAAACGCATCGAACAGCTTCTTGCTGTCGTCGAGCATCTTGTTGGAGCCGGCGGTCAGCGCCGCGGCCGACGACTGCGCAGCGAACAGGTTGCGCGAGCTGGCGAGGATGGCGTCGACGTCCTTCTTCATCGTCGTCCACTGCGCCTGCGATTGCTCCAGCGCCGACAGCGCGGCCGGGTTGCGCACCGCGGCGATGCCGAGTTCGTCGTTACCTGCGCGCAGGCCTTCCAGCATCTGCGTGAACACCACCGAGTCGCGCGCCAGCGCGTCGCCCGAGGCAGCGGCATTGGCGCCACCGGCGCGCATTTCAGTGACCCGGCGCGCCATGGTGCCGGCAACCACCACCTGCTGCAGCGTGTTGTAGATCTGCGATGCGGGTGCGCCACTGACCGTCATCGCGCGCACCACTTCATTCAACTGCGCCTGCAGCTGCGGCACGTTGCCGGAAAAGCGTTCCGCGTTGCCGGCCAGACCGAGCACCGCCGGTTCGCTGGCGATGACCTGGTCGGCGTTCTTGCTGAGCGGCACCCAGGTCGCCTTGAGCTGCGCCATCGAACTGGCTACCGAGCCTTCCTGGCCGTAGCGGCCATCCAGTTCGCTCACCGTGCTGTCGATGCGGCCCTTGGTTTCCTTGAAGGCCGCAAACGCCTTGGCATCGCCGGACACCGCTTCGCGGCCGTAGTTGGCCAGCTGCTGCGAGAGCACCTGCAAGTCGGCTGCGCCGGTGCCGGCACCGGCAAGACGACTGCCTTGCCAGGTCGCGACGCCGGTATTGGCGCCAAACACGATCATCGACAACACCAGCAAGCCAAGCCAGAAGCTGGTGCTGACGCTGCCGAGCTTGTTGGTCTTGCGGGCGTCCGGGGCGGTACTCATGGTTCGACCTCGATCTGTATGACGTGGCGGGGTCGCGGCTTAGGCCGCGGCATGCCGGAATTCAGGAGTGCGCGACAGCAACGCCAGGGAGAACACACCCCAGTCCTGCGTCTCGTTGCGGAAGGCACGATCGATGAAGTGCGCGTAGCGGCCCTGGGCCAACTCGCCGGGTTCGACCGCCTGGGACTGTTCGAAGCTGCGCTGGCCGTACAGCTCATCGATGGTCAGCGCGACGTCGCCGCCGCTCTGCCGCATGATCAGCACACGCTGGCCTTCCTGCAGCACCGTGCGACGGCCCTCCAGGAACTGCTTCAGGTCGATCACCGGAAACAGGTTGCCACGCAGGTTGCCCACACCCAGCAACCAGGGCTGCCCGCCGGGCACCGGCGTCACCGGCGGCATTGGCACGATTTCCGCCACCTCGCGGAAATCCGACACCAGTCGCCGGGTACCGACGCGATAACCGACGCCACGCCAGATATCGACCGAGAACTGACGTTCCGGCAGCGGCGTGGCGTGCGCAAGACTACGACGCTCGTAGTCTTCAAGAATATCGAATGGAGAGCGCATCAACGCACCAGTTGTTTGATGCGAGCGATCAGATCGTCTTCGCGCGGTGGCTTGACGATGTAGTCGCTGGCACCTTGTCGCAAACCCCATGCCTTGTCGGTTTCCATGCCCTTGGTGCTGACCAGCAGCACGGGGATGTCCTTGGTGGCCTGGTCGCGTGCAAGTGCACGCGTTGCCTGGAAGCCGCTCATACCTGGCAGCACCACATCCATCAGCACCAGATCGGGCGCCTGGCTGCGAATCAGCTCAAGTCCCGCTTCGGCGTTGTCGGTGGCGACGACCGTATGGCCAGCTTTTTCCAGCCATTGACTGAAGACTGCCCGATCGGTGGGCGAGTCCTCGATCAATATAATTCGAGCCATGTTGCCTTTCCCCCTGGTCAGGCGTGGACGTACGTGCGGATCGCGCTCAGTAGTTCTTCACGGGTGAATGGCTTGGTCAGATATTGCTCGGAGCCGACGATGCGGCCGCGTGCCTTGTCGAACAGGCCATCCTTGGAAGACAACATGATCACCGGCGTCGACTTGAAGAGCTGGTTGCCCTTGATCAACGCACACGTCTGGTACCCATCCAGGCGCGGCATCATGATGTCGACAAAAATGATCTGAGGTTGCTGGTCCGCAATTTTGGCCAGTGCCTCGAAACCATCCGTCGCTGTCACTACTTCACAACCTTCCCGCTTCAGCAGCGTTTCGGCGGTGCGGCGAATGGTCTTCGAATCATCGATCACCATCACCTTCAGTCCTGCGAGTTCCCCACCCGCAGCAATGTTTTCACTCATGCAAATATCCCCGGACGCGCAACGCTTCATCCCTTCCGACGTCGCTACGAAACTGCATGTATATCCCAAGACCCGCATTGACTGTCAAGGGCGCATTGCCGGGGCCCCGCCAGGCGGACGTTCCGACCGCGTCTGGGTGCCTCCGGACCGGCAAGTCGCGCACTACGACCCGCCGGGCACGCCATCGCCCACCGCTTGAAGTTACCATCGGCAGCTTGTTCGAAAGGTTTAGCCCCATGTCACTCGACGTCGTTGTGGTGATGGATCCCATCGCCTCCATCAAGATCGCCAAAGACACCACCTTCGCCATGCTGCTGGAAGCCCAGCGCCGTGGTCATCGTTTGCATTATGTACGTCCGGGCGGGCTCAGCCTGCGCGAAGGCCGCGCGGTGGCGCAGGTCGCGCCACTGAGCGTACGTGAGGACAAGGCCGGCTGGTTCACCCTGGGCGAGTTCGCCGAACTGACGTTCGGGCCCGGCCAGGTGGTGCTGATGCGCAAGGACCCGCCGGTGGATGCCGAGTTCGTCTACGACACCCAGGTGTTGAGCGTGGCGCAGCGCGCCGGCGCGCAGATCGTCAACGACCCGCAGGGTCTGCGCGACTACAACGAGAAACTGGCGGCGCTGCTGTTCCCGCAGTGCTGCCCGCCGACCCTGGTCAGCCGCGATGCGGCCGCGCTGAAGGCCTTCGTGCTGGAACACGGTCAGGCGGTGCTCAAGCCGCTGGATGGCATGGGCGGGCGTTCGATCTTCCGCAGCGGCACCGGCGACCCCAATCTCAACGTGATCCTGGAGACGCTGACCGACGGCAACCGCAAGCTGACCCTGGCGCAGCGCTTCATCCCCGACATCACCGCCGGCGACAAGCGCATCCTGCTGGTGGATGGCGAGCCGGTGGACTACTGCCTGGCGCGGATTCCGCAGGGCGATGAATTCCGCGGCAATCTGGCCGCCGGCGGGCGGGGCGAAGGCCGGCCCCTGTCCGAGCGCGACCGCTGGATCGCTGCGCAGGTGGGCCCGGAAATGCGCCGGCGCGGCATGCGCTTTGTCGGCCTGGACGTGATCGGCGATTACCTGACCGAGGTCAACGTCACCAGCCCCACCTGCGTGCGCGAGCTGGATGCGCAGTTCGGCCTGAACATCGCCGGGCTGCTGTTCGACGCGATCGAGGCCGGCGCTGCGCAATGAGCACGGCCGCGGCGCAGCCTGCAGCGATGGACGAACGCCAGCGCATGAGCGCGATGCTGGTGATTTCGTTGTTGTTGCACGCCGCGCTGATCCTGGGCGTGGGCTTCACGGTCAGCGAAGACGCACCGCTGGTGCCGACGCTGGACGTGATCTTCAGCCAGACCAGCACGCCGTTGACGCCCAAGCAGGCCGACTTCCTGGCCCAGGCCAATCAGCAGGGTGGCGGCAACCACGACACCGCCCAGCGCCCGCGCGACAGCCAGCCCGGCGTGGTGCCGCAGGACCGCACCGGGCTCGCCCCGCAGGCCCAGCGCGCAACCAGTGTGCAGGCCCCGGAGCCGACCCAGACCCGCGTGGTGAGCAGCCGTCGTGGCGAGCAGGCGGTGCCGACGCCGCAACCCAATCCGCAGACCGACCCGCTCACCCCGGCCGATGCGCAACGCGTGCAGCGCGACGCGGAAATGGCCCGGCTTGCGGCCGAGGTGCATCTGCGCTCGGAGCAATACGCCAAGCGTCCCAACCGCAAGTTCGTCTCTGCCAGCACCCGCGAATACGCCTACGCCAACTATCTGCGCGCCTGGGTGGATCGGGCCGAGCGCGTGGGCAACCTGAATTATCCGGACGAGGCGCGTCGGCGCCGGCTGGGCGGCAAGGTGGTCATCAGCGTGGGCGTACGCCGCGACGGCAGCGTGGAAAGCAGCCGCGTCCTGATCTCCAGCGGCGTGCCGGCGCTGGACGATGCCGCGCTGCGCGTGGTGCAGTTGGCTCAGCCGTTCCCGCCCCTGCCCAGGACCAAGGACGACGTGGACATTCTGGAAGTCACCCGCACCTGGCTGTTCCTGCCCGGCGGCGAGCTGCACGACGATCGCTGAGGGTGCGGTGGGGCGCGACCGATCTGTGCCGGGTCATTCGATGGTTTGCGATTCGGCGCGATGCCGGTGTGTTGTTTCTTCGCGCTTGCACGGCCTGCAGGCCGGCAAGCCTACCTCGCCCGGCGTCGACTGAGCCGCGCGCGTTCAACCTTCAAACCGGTCGCGGTCTGCCGCAGCTGTCAGCCCATCCCACCAAGGCGTGAATCAGGCAAGCTGCGCTGCGGCGTGCAAGCGATCGGCCAATGCCAGTATCTCGTCCGCGTCCTGCACCCGCTCGCGCCAGGCGGCGGGGATGCCATCGACGCCGTAGAACCCACCCGCGAGCTGACCGCAGATTGCTGCGGTCGTATCGGCATCGTCGCCCAGGTTGGCCGCGCGCAGCACCGCATCGGCGAACGTCCCGGTGCTGGCAAAACACCAAAGCGCGGCCGACAGCGAATCGACCACATAGCCGGTGCCGCGGATCTGTGCCGCGGGCACCGCCGCGTGGTCGCGCGTGGCCAATGCGCGCACTGCCGGCGTGACCAAACTCTCGCACTGCGTTTGCAGCACTGTCTTACGATCGCCACCGAGCAGCGCAGCGCGTAATTGCAGCGCAAACAGCTGGCAGGCATCCAGCGCTTCGGCGGCGGCATGCGTGGTGCGCGAACTGTCCGCAGCACGCGCGCACAATTCATCGAGGCGATGCGCGTAATACATCGCCACCGGCGCCAGCCGCATCAACGCGCCGTTACCGGCCGTGCGCGGGTCTTCGCTGCCGCTGAAGGCCGGGCCGCCATCGAGATAGCGCTCCAGCGCCTGCCGCACGGTGGCGCCGATGTCGAAACAGCTGCCGGTGCTGCTGAGATAGCCGTGCAGGTACCAATTGCAATAGCGATTCATCTGATCGGCGGCATCGAATCCGTGCCGATACAGCAGGCTGTGCGCCAGGCACAAGGCCATCGAGGTGTCGTCGGTCCATTGCCCGGCACGCAGCGCGAACGGGCCACCGCCACGCATGTCGTCGATCGGGGTAAAGCTGCCGGGCGCGCAGAATTCCAGTGTGGTGCCAAGCGCATCGCCAACCGCCAGACCCAGCAGACAGCCGCGAAACCGCGCGCGCTCGAGATCGCCTTGGGTCATGGCGCGGCTGCAGCCGCCTTGGCTGCGCGTGCGGCCTGTTGCTCGACCAGCGTCAGTGCGACGTTATCGCGCAGGTAGGCCGGTTCCACGCGTTCCGGCGCCACGCCTTCGCCGCGCTGCAACGCCGGTACCGCCAGCGTGAGCAGGTCGGCGGCGTGCGGCAAGGCGCTGGCATCGACGCTGCTCAACTGCGTTGCGAAACGCCGCTGCAGCAGACCATCGGCGGCAGCGAACCCGGTGCCCACCCCGGCGAAGCGGTGCAGTGTTTCGGGCACGACCAGCGTATCGGGCGTGCATACCACTTCCGGCGCCAGTTCCAAAAACCCATTGCCATGACGCGCGAAGACGCCGGCATACACCTCGCCCATGCGCGCATCGATGCAGGCCAGCACATGCGTGGTATCGGCAGGCGCACGCAGCGCCAGCACCTTCAGCGTGGAGACCGCCAGCACCGGTCGATCCAGACCCAATGCAATGCCCTGCGCGATGCCGATGGCCAGGCGCACGCCGGTAAACGCGCCGGGCCCACGGCTGACCGCAATCGCATCGAGCTGACGCCGCGTGATGCCGGCTTCGGCCAGCAACTGCTCGGCCCAGGGCAACGCCAGTTCCGCATGGCGACGTGGCGCCAGTTCGAAACGCTCGATGACGCGCCCCTCTACGGACAGCGCGACGGAACAGGCTTCGGTAGAGGTTTCGAATGCGAGAACGTTCATGGCAGGACCGCGACAGAAAGTAAGGAGAAAGATCAGCCGTCGCCGAACGGCAACGTCGGCACGCCATTGTCGCCCAGCGGCGCGGCGACGCCAAAAAACGCCCGCACATCGGCAATCTCGCGCGTGCGCGTAAACGGTGGCAGCGACTTCATGAAAGTGCGTCCGTAGCTCTTGTTGACCAAGCGCGGGTCGCACAGCACCAGCACGCCACGGTCGGTCTCGCTGCGAATCAGCCGCCCAACACCCTGCTTGAGCGCGATGACCGCCTGCGGCAATTGCTCGTCGCGAAACGGGTTGCCGCCCTCGCGGCGGATCGCATCCAGGCGCGCTTCGAACACCGGGTCGTCGGGCGCGGCAAACGGCAATTTGTCGATCACCACCACGCTCAATGCATCGCCGACCACGTCCACGCCCTCGCGGAAACTGGCCGAGCCCAGCAGCACGCCATTACCGGAATCGCGAAAGCGCTGCAGCAGCGTGGCGCGCGGCGCTTCGCCCTGTACGAACAACGGCCATGGCGCACCACGCAATGCGTCGGCCGCTTCGCGCAGCGCGCGGTGCGAGGCGAACAACAAGAACGCGCGGCCGTTGGAGGCGTCCAGCACCGGGGTCAACGCCGCGATCAAGGCGGTACCGAAACCGCGCGCGGCCGGATCGGGCAGATTGGGTGGCAGGTAGCACAACGCCTGACGTTCCCAGTCGAAGGGACTGGGCTGCAGCAAGGTCACCGGGTCGTTCAAGCCCAATCGCAGCGCGATATGGTCGAACTCGCCGCCCACCGCCAGCGTGGCCGAGGTGAATACCCAGGCCGCCTGCGATTTTTCGCGGTGCTCGCGCAGCGGCCCGGACACGTCCAGCGGCGTGCGCTGGCAGCGGAATCCGCGCGGGCTGAGCTCATACCAGAGCACATCGTTGTCGATGCCCTGTTCCGGCATATCCTCGGCAAAATCCGCCACCGGCACGTCTTCGCCCAGCCAGCGCGACAAGCGGTTCAGCGCTTCCTGCGCACGTGCGGTGCAGCCATCGAATCCCGGTGAGGCCTCGCGCAACGGCAGCAGAGATTCGCCCAAGCGCGCCAACGCCGACAGCACCGCGTCGAACCCTTCGCGCACCTGCGGTTTGGCCAGCGCACGCCATTGCGTACCGCGCGGCGGCAGGCCTTCCATGCCGGCACGCAAGCCGCGCAAGGCTTCGTCCAGGGCGAGGATCGGCTCTTGCAGACTGGCTTGCGCACCGGCGACCAGACGCGCTTCGACCATGCAATCGCGGGCCAGCTCCTGCCACGGCCGCATGCCGAAACTTTCGCCGAAGAAATTGGCCGCCAGCTCCGGCAGCTGGTGCGCTTCGTCGATGACAAAGGCCTGCGCGCCTGGAAGGATCTCGCCAAAGCCTTCCTGCTTGAGCGCCAGGTCGGCCAACAGCAGATGGTGATTGACCACCACCAGATCGGCGGCCTGCGCACGCTGGCGTGCCTGCACCACAAAGCACTCGCTGTAGAACGGGCACTCGGTGCCCAGGCAGTTGTCGACGGTGGAAGTCACCATCGGCAACAGCGGCGAATCGTCCGGCAAGGCGTCCATCTCGGCCATGTCGCCGTACTGAGTGCGTCCGCTCCAGGCTACGATGCGCTGGAATTGCGATACCTGTTCGGGCGTGGCGAAGCGCGGCTCGCCGCGTGCCTGCTGAGTGCGGTATTTGCACAGGTAATTGGCGCGGCCTTTCAACAGCGCACTGCGCAACCCGATGCCCAACGCGGCGCGCACGCGCGGCAGATCGCGGTGGAACAGCTGATCCTGCAGCGCGCGTGTGCCGGTCGAGACGATGGTCTTGAGCCCGGACAACAATGCCGGCACCAGATACGCATAGGTCTTGCCGGTGCCGGTGCCGGCCTCGGCCAGCAGCACGTCGCGCTGCTCGAACGCCTCGGCGATGGCGCCGGTCAGGCGCAACTGCGCATCGCGCGGCGCAAACGCATCGAGCTGACGCGCAAGCGCCCCGCCCTCGCTGAGCGCCTCGATGCTGGCAGTGGCAAGTTGGGACATGAGACCGACGGATGCCGAAGAAGAAGCTCGACAGCCTAGCGCGTGGGCGGTCATGCTGCCTGGATCGGGTCTGTGGCAGTCAGCAATCACTTCATCGCGGTAAGGCGACTGCGGCGGACGTGAGAGGGTGATGCATCGATTTTACGGCTGCGCTGTGCCATCCGTGACTGATGCTGATTGCCAGCGAGGCCCAGGTGCCTTGGATGCAGTTGGCGCGCGGTAATCGCTGCGTCATCCGTGCGGTCCAACGCGCTGTTGCGTTTTTGTCGCTACAGATGCCCTGCTCCATCCGGACACAGATTGCATCCCGATCGGCGATGCAAACGTCGTCACATAGCAGTCTGGTTGGCATGCATCGGCGACTTGCAGACAACAAGGCAGATTGCCCATGCCACGCGCGCGGTCACACATCACCCAGAAGCGGCTCAAAGCACGCAACCACGGACGCATACCACTCGAACACCAGACCTGCTGCGGACGAGGCGGAGGGTGCTGTTATCGAGTGACCTATAAGAGGCCCACTTACGAAACTACTCGCCCAATCGCGCATGACACAGCCAGCCGAACCGGCCGCGCTGCTGGCAGCGCAACCGGTATGGCACGCACTCAGTACCGTTTCACGCCCGGCACGGTGCAGCCGGCGATCTGCGCCTTGGCCGAGGCGGCGTTGTCCTTTTCGCCACGCGCCAGCCGCGATTGCTCGATGGTGGCCCAATGGCGCCGGCACAGCGGGCCGGTCTTGGAGCCCAGTTCCACCGCCTGGTTGGCAAAGCGTTCGGCCGCCGGCCAATCGGCTTGCAACACGGCCACTTCGGCACGTTCCTGCAGGATCGCCGGGTCGCCGGACACCAGCCCCAGCGCCTGATCCAGCGCCGCCGCCGCACCGGGCAGGTCGCCGGCCTGGCGCTTGGCCTTGGCGCTCTCGCGCAGGTCGTCCACCTGCGGGTCGCGCAGCGGCTGCACCGACAACTCGGTGTCGTCGACGCCAGCTTCGCGTTCGATCAACAATAGCCGTTGGGTGGGCGTGGTCGGGTCCACCGGGGTCGGCGGCGGCGCGGGCGGCGCACTGACGCAGGCAGTGACGGCGGCGAGCACGCCGATCAGGGCAACAAGACGATGCAATCGGATCATGGGGTCACTCCACTCAATGTGCAGGGGGCGCCGACGCAGGCGCCGGTGCGGGTGCTTCCGGCTTCTTTTCCAACCCGAAGAAACGCCGCCAGCCGCCACCGCTGGATTGCTCGGCGGGTGCGGATCCATCGTCCGGCACGCCTTCGATGGAGGGCGCATTACCGGCACACGGCGCATAGGCCGGCGTGAAGCCGACCACGAACGGGAACTGGCGCGCGCCCGGGCAGCCGGCATCGGTGACGCCGGTGCCGGCTGCATCTACCCACTGCCAATCCAGGCCCTTGCCGTTCACCTTCAACGGTGCGCTGGGCAGACGCGCGAAGATGCTCGACCACACCCGCATCGCGCCGGTGGCGCCGTACAGGCCGGTCTCTTCGTTCTGGTCGTTGCCCATCCAGATCACCGCCAAATGGTCGCCGGTGTAGCCGGCGTACCAGCTGTCGCGGCCGTCGTTGGAGGTGCCGGTCTTGCCGGCCGGCGACAGCCGCCCGAGGCCATCGCCCAGCAGCTGCCGCGCGGTCCCGCCACTGACCACCTGCTGCAGGGCGACGCTGATCAGGTTGGCCGCCACAGAATCGCCTTCCTGCGCCGGTGCCGGGGTCTTGTCGTAGCGCTTGAGCAACTTGCCCTGCGGGTCGAGCACGCCACGCACCGCGTGCAGCGGCTGAATCTCGCCACCGGCGGCCAGGAACTGGTACAGCTGCGCCATACCGTACGGGCTCTGATCGGTGGCGCCCAGGATCAACGAGGGGTTGGGATCGGCCTTGATGCCGGCCAGCACCTGGATCAATTGCGCGACACGGTCCGCGCCGACCTGCATGCCCACCCGCACCGTGGCCTGGTTATAGGAATGCGCCAGCGCATCGACCAGCCGCACCGTGCCGTGGCTGCGGTTGTCGGAATTGCCCGGCGACCAGGTCTTGCCCCGGCTGAGCTGCACGGTCACCGGCGCATCGTCGACCCAACTGGACAACGCCCAACGGTCCGGCGAGGCCAGCGCCAGCAGGTAGACGAACGGCTTGAGCAACGAGCCCACCTGCCGCTGCGCCTCCACCGCGCGATTGAAGCCCGGCTTGGCCACATCGCGGCTGCCGACCACCGCCAGCACATCGCCGTTATGCACGTCAGTCATCACCAGGCCAGCCTGCAGCGGCGGGCGCTTCTTGTTGTCCAGCCGCTTGATGGTGCCGGTCACCGCGCCTTCGGCATAGGCCTGCGCTGACGGCGACATGCCGGTGAGCACGCTCATGCCGGCGCCTTGCAGCACGCCTTCGGGGTAATCGTGGGCCAGCTGCCGGCGCACCAGATCCACATAGGCCGGGAAGCGGTTGGCAGCGACCAGGCCTGGTTCGGTAGGCACGCCCAGCGGCGCAGCCAGCGCGCGCTTGTATTCGGCATCGTCGATCAGTTGGTTGTCGCGCAGCTTGCCCAGCACGAAGTTACGCCGATCCAGCGCGCGCTCCGGATTGCGCCGCGGATCGTAATAAGACGGACCCTTCACCAGCCCGATCAGCAGTGCGATCTGCTCGGTGGTCATCGAAGTGAGCTCGCGGCCGAACCACAGTTCCGCACCCGATGACACGCCGTGGATGGCCTGCCCGCCGCGCTGACCCAGATAGACCTGGTTGAGATAGGCCTCCAGGATGGTGCGCTTGTCGTAGCGCGCCTCCATGATCACCGCGTACAGAATTTCGTTGAATTTGCGCGTGACCGTCTGTTCCTTGCCGATGCCGAGCAGCCCGCTGCGCGCCAGCTGCTGGGTCAAGGTGCTGGCGCCCTGACGGACCTGGCCGCCGGAGCGCACCATGATCCATGCCGCCCGCACCATGCCGCTCAGATCGATGCCGTGGTGGCTGTTGAAGTCGCGGTCTTCCACTGCCTGCAAGCCGGTGACCAGCAGTTCCGGCACTTCTTCCATGCGTACCAGGCGGCGCTCTTCCTGCTTCTGCCCATACAGCGTGGCGATACGCGCCGGGTCCAGCCGCGCGCTCTTGAGCGTCTTGCGGTCGGCCGCATCGCGCAGGCTCGCCACACGGCCACCGGTCAGGCTGACCTCGATACGTCGGGCAGGCACGCGCCCGTCCACATCATTATAGCCGCGGCTGGCGATGGTGAAGCGGCTGCCATCCTGCTGATAGGTGCCGGCCAGCTTGGCCTGGCCGTCGTCGCGGTAGGAGGCAGCATCGAGTTCGGTCTTCAGCGTGGCCGCATCCAGCGCATTGCCGGGCACCAGCACCAGCGGGCGCCCGTACACGCGGGTCGGGATCTGCCAACGCAGCTCGCCAAAGCGTTGCGTGACCTGCTTGTTCAGATACACCGTATAGGGGATCAGGAAACCGAGCGCCAGCGCGATCGCGGCAAATCCCCAGACAATCAGCCTGCGTTGCCAGCGGGAGCCTTGCGCGTTTGAGTCGTCCTGAAAGTCGTCGGAATCGTCGTGGTCGTAGCGTCGGGGCACGGGAATGCGAGAATGTAGAGTCGGGCGAGTCTAGCGCAGCGCTGTCATGGTTGCGGCGCGCCGGCCCCGCCGACTTAAGCGCGGCTAACAAACGCACGCGCTCACCGCCGCGCCGCTGCGGCCTGTGCTCGGCGCGGACAGTGCTCCTCGGTACACTGGCGGCGGTTGTCTGCCGGCTGCGCCATCGCACTCCCTGCTGACTCCATTCACCCGTCTCTCCGCTGGAGTTTCAACGCAATGTCGATGTCCCTGGCCGACGCGCGCTATCTGTTCAATCGCGTGCTCGGCCTGATCCACCGCAGCGTGGCCAGCATGCGCACACGCGGGTGGCGGGCCACCTGGCAGCGCATTCGCGTACACACGCAGGCACCACCGGTGGCGCTCGGCACATCGCTATGGCTGCCCGATGCCGCGCCATTTACCGCATTTGCGGTGCCGCACAGCGCCGCGCCGCGCGTGACGGTGGTGATCCCGGTCTACAACCACATCGCCCATACGCTGGCCTGTCTGCGTGCGCTGGCTGCGCATCCACCAACGCTGGAGGTGGAGATCGTCGTGGTGGACGACGGCAGCAGCGATGCCAGCGCCGTGCAGCTGCCGCAGATTGCCGGCCTGCACTACCACCTGCGCGCCAGCAACGGCGGCTTCATCGCTGCCTGCAACGACGGGATCGCGCTGGCGCGTGGCAAGTACGTGGTGTTGCTCAACAACGACACCATCCCGCAGCCCGGCTGGCTGGATCGACTGATCGACACCTTCACCGCGCATCCGAACGCCGGCCTGGTCGGCGCGCAATTGGTGTACCCGGACGGGCGCCTGCAGGAATCCGGCGGTGTGGTCTTCGGCGACGGCAGCGCCTGGAGCTACGGCCGCTTCGAGTCGGCCGACGACCCGCGCTATGCCTATGTCCGCGCGATGGACTATTGCTCGGGTGCAGCGATCGCGCTGCCGCGAGCGCTGTTGCTGCAGACCTTGGGGGGGCTGGATCGCCGCTACATGCCGGCCTATTACGAAGACACCGACCTGGCCTTTGCGGTGCGCGCCGCCGGGCATCAGGTCCTGGTGCAGCCGGCCAGCGTGGTGGTGCACGACGAAGGCACCAGCAACGGCACCGACACGCGCACCGGAGTGAAGGCCTATCAGGTGCGCAATCAGGCCGTTTTCGCGGAGAAATGGCAGCAGGCGCTGGCAACGCAGTTGCCGGTCGGCACGGTGCCTGGCCCGGCGCAACTGCATCGCGGGCAACGCCAGGTGCTGATCCTGGACGAATGCGTGCCGCAACCGGATCGCGATTCCGGCTCGTTGCGGCAATTCAATCTGATCCGGCTATTGCGCGAAGAAGGCGCCCATGTGGTGTTCGTGCCGACCCGGCGCGAACATGCCGGACGCCACACCCAGGCGCTGCAGCAACTGGGGGTGGAGGTCTGGTACGCGCCGTTCCTGGACGGCATCGGCAGCTGGCTGCGCACGCACGGCCCGCGTTTTGCGGTGGTGCTGCTGGTGCGCCATCACGTTGCCCACGCCTGCCTGCCGCTGTTGAAACAGTACGCGCCGCAGGCACGCACCCTGTTCGACACCGTCGACCTGCATTACCTGCGCGAGCGCCGCGGCGCCGAGCTCGCCGGCGATGCCAATCTGCTGCGCAGCGCCGAACGCACCCGGGTACGCGAGCTGGAGATCATGGCGGCCACCGACGTCACCCTGCTGGTGTCTGCGGCCGAACAGGCGCAATTACGCACGGACGCGCCGCAGATCCGCACTGCCTTGCTCTCCAACCTGCACGAGGTCGCCGGCAGCGGCCATAGCTTCGTGCAACGCCGCGACCTGGTGTTCGTGGGCGGCTTCCGCCATCCGCCCAATGTGGATGCGGTGCAGTGGTTCATCAGCGCGATCTTCCCGCAGGTGCGCGCGCAACTGCCCGATGTGGAATTTCATTGCATCGGTGCGGATCTGCCGGAAGCGCTGAAGCTGCTTGCAGACCAATGCCCCGGCGTGCGCCTGCATGGCCATGTACCGGATCTGGTGCCGTTCATGGACAGTGCCCGCATTGCGGTCGCACCGCTGCGCTTCGGCGCCGGCGTCAAAGGCAAGATCAATCTGAGCATGGCGCATGGTCAACCGGTGGTCGGCACCACTTGCGCGGTGGAAGGCATGCATCTGCGCGATGGCGACGATGTCTGCGTGGCCGACGAAGCCGATGCCTTTGCCAGCGCCATCGTGCGGCTGTATCAGGATGCGGCGCTATGGCAGAAGCTGGCCGACAACGGGCTGCGCAACGTGGCCGAGCACTTCTCGCTGGACGCAGCGCGCGCGACGGTCCGCGAGCTGTTTATCGCGGGGTGAGTGGTGCCGTTGATGACTCACGGGTGCGTTGCGGATCGAGCGGTTGTCGTCGTACCACGCAGATCATTGCGGGCTGCATCGATGTCTTGGCGCGCAGGACGCGAGACTTCGCAGAGTTCGCTCACTGCGACGACCAACACGCGCATGGATTGCGACGCTTCGCGCGTACCCTCATCCGCCCTTCGGGCACCTTCTCCCGGTGGGAGAAGGGAGCAACAACCGGTGCGGACTGCGAGCAACTAACAAAACTACTTTGCTGCGCCGAGCGAGCGCGTCCGGTACTCGGCCGGTCGGCCATTGCCTGCAGCGAAGATGACGTCGAGGCGCTCCTGGATGTCTCCGGTCTGATCAACATCCACTACCGGCATGCACAGGCCAAACGCCGACAAAAACAGCGCACGCCTCAGCGCTGTTCGGCCACCGCCCTGACCCGGCGCGTGAATTCGGCCAGCTCCGGCAAGCCGGGGTCCAGTTGGTGCGCTTGTTCCTGCGCACGGCGCGCGAACGCCGCATCCTCCTGGCCCAGGCGCTCGCTGCCGACCGCGACCCAGCGCTGCGCAAGACGTCGACGCGCGCCGGCCAACGCATCGCCATTCGGGGTCAGCGCCTGCCAGGCATCCAGGCAGCCGCGCGCAGCACGCAGCCGGTTATTGCGCAGCTCGTCTTCGAAACAACGCTGGCTGGCCGGCACCACGCGTGCGGCGGCCTGCAGCACGCGTGGATCGCGCGGCGCCAGCGCCTGTGCCGCGCGCACCGCGTCGTAGGCGCTGGCACCGGGCGGCGTCATCCATTGCTGTCGCGCTTCGGCGTCGGCGACGCGTTGCAACAGCAGCCGCAAACGGCGCTCCCGCACGCCGCGCGACAGACCGGTTTCCGGGCTGCGCTGGGCGTCGCGGGCGCGGGCGATGGCCTGCTCGGCCTGGGCGATCGATGCGGCGCCCGGTACCAACGACTGCGCCTGTTGCAGCGACTGCATCGCCGCGTCGAACTGGAAGTCCGCAGCCTGCCGGCCCGCCTGCGCGGCATATTCGCTGGCCACCCGTTCCAGCCCGCGCTGCGCCCCCACATCGGCCGGCTCGGCCGCCAGCACCGCGTTGAAATCGCGTGCAGCCGGGGCCAACCGACCGCGCCGCAACAATGCCTCGGCACGTTGCCGGCGCTGATCCAGCACGCGGTGATAGTGCCCTTCGGTCGACGGCACATCGGCATGCCCGGCATCGTAGCGTTTGACCGCGGCCAGCAGGCGCGCCGCCTCGCCGAGTGCGTCGCGCGCCAACGCATGACGCGCCTGCGCCAAGAGATCGGTCAGGGCGTCCTCGCGCCCTTCCAGCGCGTCGGTGCGGTCGGGCGCCAGGGTCAGGATGCGCTGATACAGCGGCAGCGCGCTGTCGGGCGTGCCATCCAGGCGACCTTGCTGCTGGGCGGCAATAGCTTGCACCAGCAAGGCATCCAGTCCGACGCGGCGCGCCTGCAATTGACGCAGCCGCAGCGCGACCGGCGCGATCTGCGCCTGCGGCACCTCCAGTGCGGTTGCCAGTGCCAGCGTGCGCTGCGCAGCGGCTGCATCGCCGGCCGCGATAGCGGCACGCGCCTGCACCACCGCGGCCACGCCGGTGCGCGCCAACCCGACCCGCGCCTCGCTGCGATCGTTATCCAACGCAAGCGCTGCGGTGAACAGTTCGCGGGCACCGCTGCCGTCGGCGGCACTGAGCTTGCCGCGCGACAGCGCCGCATCGCCACGTTGCAGCAGTTGCTGAATGCGGGTATCCGGCCACAGCACATCGCCCAGCGGCTTGCGCAGCGCGATGACGCTCAACAGCAGACAGGCGGCCAGCACCAGCACCACGCGCCACAGCGCACGGCTACGCAACGGCGCCCAGAGGCGCGGCGACCTGACCCAGCGCGGCAGGGAAAACATGCGGTCGCGTCCATCCTTGGCGCGACCTGACGGGGACGCGTTCACATGCATATGGTAGCCGGCTGGGTGGCGAAGACGGTGTGGGCGAGCGGATTTAGTGGAATGGGGTGTCGGGAGTCGGGATTGGTCAAGGCAAGCGCTGCAGGTGCTGGCGCGCCGTCCGGACTGGTCTGGTGAATCGATGCATCGTCGTGACAGTTGCACGGCGCCTGGGGTGGCTGACACGTGGGTGCCGCAGCACAGCGGCCGCGCAAGCCACCCCCGAAGCGCAGCACACCGAACGTCCGCCGATCATCTGCGCCACACCAAGATGATCTGCGCCATCCCAACCAGCGGCAGCGCTCGCAAAAGCACGCGACGCCGGTTGATTGCGCTCAGCCCAGCCGCCGCACCTCGTTCACGCCGGGCAAGGCATCCAGTTTGCCGAGCAGCGCGGACAGCTGGTCGTAGTCGCTGACCTTGAGCCGCAGTCGCAGCTGCGCCCTGCCGGTGTCGCGCACGTTGTCGCTGTTGATTTCCAGCACGTGGGCATCTTCCTGCGCGATCAGGTTGGTGATGTCCTTGAGCAGCCAGCGGCGGTCCACCGCACGCACCTGCACATCCACTTCGTACCCGCTACCGGCCTTGCCCCACTCCACCGGCAACACGCGTTGCGGGTGGGCGGCCGCCAGCCGTGCCAATGCCGCGCAGTCGGTGCGGTGCACGGTGATGCCGCGGCCGCGAGTGAGGTAACCGGCAATCGGTTCGCCGGCCACCGGCTGGCAACACCGCGCCAGTTGCACCAGCAAATTGCCCACGCCCTGCACGGTGAATTTGGATTTCCCCAGGCCCTCGCGGCGCGCAGTGGGGCGTGGCGGCGCCGGCACCGCAGGTTGCGAGGCCGTGCGCTCGGCTTCCAGCAGCGCACGGCTCACCTGGTTTGGTCCGGTATCACCCAGCGCCACCTGGATATACAGATCGTCGACGTTTTCGGCGTGGAATTTGCGCGTCGCCACACTCAGATCGGCATGCTGCAGGCCCAGACGCTTGAGCTCGCGATCGAGCAACTCCTTGCCCGCCTGCACATTGCGCGCGCGGTCGAGCTTGTGAAACCAGGCGCGCACCTTGTCGCGCGAACGCCCGCTGGCCAGAAAGCCGTTGGATGCCAGCAGCCAGTCGCGACGCGGGTCGGCTTCCTTGGCGGTCATGATCTCCACGCGGTCGCCGCTGCGCAGCCGGTAGGTCAGCGGCACGATGCGGTCGTTGACGCGCGCGCCACGGCAGCGGTGGCCGACCATGGTGTGCACGTGGTACGCAAAATCCAGCGGGGTGGCGCCCTGCGGCAGATCGATGACCTCGCCCTTGGGCGTCAGCGCATACACGCGGTCTTCGATCAGCTCGGCATCCAGCGCACCGGCCAACTCGCCGTGGTCGCCTTCCTGCACCTGTTCCAGCAATTGGCGCATCCACAGGATCTTACGGTCGAAGGCTTTTTCGGCGCCCTTGCCGCCTTCCTTGTACTTCCAGTGCGCGGCCACGCCGAGTTCGGCCTGGGCATGCATCTCGTGGGTGCGGATCTGGATCTCGATCGTGCGCCCTTCCGGGCCGACCACCGCAGTATGCAGCGAACGGTAGTCGTTGGCCTTGGGCCGGGCGATGTAATCGTCGAACTCGCTGGGCACCGGTGCCCACAGCGAATGCACCGCGCCCAACGCCGCATAGCAGGCCGCCACGTCGTCGACCATGACGCGCACCGCGCGCACGTCGTAGAGCTGGTCGAACGACAGCCGCTTTTTCTGCATCTTCCGCCAGATGCTGTAGATGTGCTTCGGCCGCCCGCTCACCTCTGCGCGCAGGCCCTGCCCTGCCAATGCGCTCGACAAGGTGCGCTTGACCGCCTCGATATAACGCTCGCGCGCCACCCGGGTTTCGTCCACTTCGCGCGCGATGCGGCGATAGGTATCCGGTTCCAGGTGCCGGAACGCCAGGTCTTCCAGCTCCCATTTCACCTGCCAGATGCCCAGACGGTTGGCCAGCGGCGCATGGATGTCGCGGGTGAGCTGCGCCAGCGCGCGGCGCTGCTCCTCGCTGAGGCGGTCGGCCACGCGCATGCGCGCCAGCTGCCGCGCCAGCAGGATCGGCACCACGCGCAGGTCGTGGATGATCGACAACAGCAGCCGCCGCAAGCCCTCGCTGTTGCGCCCGGCCTCGCGCCCGGCATGCAGCGCCCAGACCTGATCGGCCGCATCCAGGCCATCCAGCAGCCCTTCTACCGCCACCCGCCGCTCCGCCGGTTGCCACGGCAAGCCGGCCACCGCGCCGCGCAAGGCCGGCAGGTCGAACAGCAAGGCCGCAATCAACGTCGCCTCATCGGCTGCCAGCGATGCCAGCACGTCTAACGTGTCGGCCAGCAGCGCCCACGGCACGCTGTCGGCCTGCGCAGGCGGCGCCTCCTGCCAGGCCTGCGCCAATGCATCGCGTAATGCCGGTGCGATCGACGCAACGGCCGGGCGCTGCAGCAAGACGTACAGGCGTTCAACTGAGGAACTGGTCACAACGGAGGACACGGCGGCCGACGATCATTGGGGTCTGACAGCTACGGTAACGTGCGCGTCACCCTCTCCACAACGCGCAATCTCGGCGTAAACGCCTGCCGGTTGCATGCCTGTGCTTATGGTCGGTTCACCAGCCAAGGTCTTGATTCGCAACCGCTCTGCGATGGATCCGCGTCAGCGCGAAGTAAGAATTGCGATGCAACGACGACTTTTTACAAGTCCTTTACAATTGGAGTAAACCGGCTCCCTATGCTCGGGCCACGTCATCGTTGCATTGCGCGGCGGCGGCGTTTTTCCACCCACTAGGAGATAGCCGATGAAGACCTGGAAGAAGCCTGTCGTTCGTGAAGTCAACTGTGGCGCCGAAATCAACTGCTACGTCTCTGGCGAGTTTTGATCCGGCACGTCTCAATCGCACCAGCCGCCCTCCCTTTTGATGCATGACCGGCAACTGCCGGCAGAGTAGGTAACAGTTTGCATGCGCATCATTGTTCTGGGATCGGCGGCCGGCGGTGGGCACCCGCAGTGGAACTGCCATACGCCCGCAAGTCAGCGGGCCTGGCAACAAGCAGACGGTGCCCAACGTCGTACCCAGGCCAGCATCGCGGTCAGCGCCGATGGCGAGCGTTGGGTTCTGATCAACGCGTCCCCCGATTTCCGTCAGCAGATTCTCGCCACACCGGCGTTATGGCCGCAGCACGGCCTGCGCCATTCGCCGATTGAAGCGGTGCTGCTGACCAGCGGCGAGATCGACCATATCGCCGGATTGTTGTCGATGCGCGAAAGCCAGGCCTTCTCGCTGCATGCCAGCAGTCGCGTGCTAGACCTGCTGGCGCAAAACCCCATCTTCGACGCGGTGAATCCAAACTACGTGACGCGCCAGCCATTTGCGCTGGACACGCCGGTGTCGCTGCTCGGCCTGCAACTGACGCCCTTCTCGGTACCGGGCAAGGTGCCGCTGTTCATGGAATCGCGTAGTGGAGGCAATCTGGCCGGCTCCAACGAAGAAACCCTCGGGCTCACCATCGACGATGGCCAACACCGCGTGCATTACATCCCCGGCTGCGCGGCGATGACCGACGCACTGCGCGCGCGCCTGCAAGGAGCCGAGCTGGTGTTCTTCGATGGCACGCTGTGGAGCGACGACGAGATGGTGACGCTCGGCGTCAGCCAGAAAACCGGCCAACGCATGGGCCACATGAGCATCGACGGACCCGACGGCACCATCGCTGCGTTCGCCCCGTTGAATGTAGCGCGCAAGATTTTCATCCATCTCAACACCACCAATCCCGTGCTCGACATCCACTCGCCGCAAGCGGCCACGCCGAGTTCGGCCTGGGCATGCATCTCGTGGGTGCGGATCTGGATCTCGATCGTGCGCCCTTCCGGGCCGACCACCGCAGTATGCAGCGAACGGTAGTCGTTGGCCTTGGGCCGGGCGATGTAATCGTCGAACTCGCTGGGCACCGGTGCCCACAGCGAATGCACCGCGCCCAACGCCGCATAGCAGGCCGCCACGTCGTCGACCATGACGCGCACCGCGCGCACGTCGTAGAGCTGGTCGAACGACAGCCGCTTTTTCTGCATCTTCCGCCAGATGCTGTAGATGTGCTTCGGCCGCCCGCTCACCTCTGCGCGCAGGCCCTGCCCTGCCAATGCGCTCGACAAGGTGCGCTTGACCGCCTCGATATAACGCTCGCGCGCCACCCGGGTTTCGTCCACTTCGCGCGCGATGCGGCGATAGGTATCCGGTTCCAGGTGCCGGAACGCCAGGTCTTCCAGCTCCCATTTCACCTGCCAGATGCCCAGACGGTTGGCCAGCGGCGCATGGATGTCGCGGGTGAGCTGCGCCAGCGCGCGGCGCTGCTCCTCGCTGAGGCGGTCGGCCACGCGCATGCGCGCCAGCTGCCGCGCCAGCAGGATCGGCACCACGCGCAGGTCGTGGATGATCGACAACAGCAGCCGCCGCAAGCCCTCGCTGTTGCGCCCGGCCTCGCGCCCGGCATGCAGCGCCCAGACCTGATCGGCCGCATCCAGGCCATCCAGCAGCCCTTCTACCGCCACCCGCCGCTCCGCCGGTTGCCACGGCAAGCCGGCCACCGCGCCGCGCAAGGCCGGCAGGTCGAACAGCAAGGCCGCAATCAACGTCGCCTCATCGGCTGCCAGCGATGCCAGCACGTCTAACGTGTCGGCCAGCAGCGCCCACGGCACGCTGTCGGCCTGCGCAGGCGGCGCCTCCTGCCAGGCCTGCGCCAATGCATCGCGTAATGCCGGTGCGATCGACGCAACGGCCGGGCGCTGCAGCAAGACGTACAGGCGTTCAACTGAGGAACTGGTCACAACGGAGGACACGGCGGCCGACGATCATTGGGGTCTGACAGCTACGGTAACGTGCGCGTCACCCTCTCCACAACGCGCAATCTCGGCGTAAACGCCTGCCGGTTGCATGCCTGTGCTTATGGTCGGTTCACCAGCCAAGGTCTTGATTCGCAACCGCTCTGCGATGGATCCGCGTCAGCGCGAAGTAAGAATTGCGATGCAACGACGACTTTTTACAAGTCCTTTACAATTGGAGTAAACCGGCTCCCTATGCTCGGGCCACGTCATCGTTGCATTGCGCGGCGGCGGCGTTTTTCCACCCACTAGGAGATAGCCGATGAAGACCTGGAAGAAGCCTGTCGTTCGTGAAGTCAACTGTGGCGCCGAAATCAACTGCTACGTCTCTGGCGAGTTTTGATCCGGCACGTCTCAATCGCACCAGCCGCCCTCCCTTTTGATGCATGACCGGCAACTGCCGGCAGAGTAGGTAACAGTTTGCATGCGCATCATTGTTCTGGGATCGGCGGCCGGCGGTGGGCACCCGCAGTGGAACTGCCATACGCCCGCAAGTCAGCGGGCCTGGCAACAAGCAGACGGTGCCCAACGTCGTACCCAGGCCAGCATCGCGGTCAGCGCCGATGGCGAGCGTTGGGTTCTGATCAACGCGTCCCCCGATTTCCGTCAGCAGATTCTCGCCACACCGGCGTTATGGCCGCAGCACGGCCTGCGCCATTCGCCGATTGAAGCGGTGCTGCTGACCAGCGGCGAGATCGACCATATCGCCGGATTGTTGTCGATGCGCGAAAGCCAGGCCTTCTCGCTGCATGCCAGCAGTCGCGTGCTAGACCTGCTGGCGCAAAACCCCATCTTCGACGCGGTGAATCCAAACTACGTGACGCGCCAGCCATTTGCGCTGGACACGCCGGTGTCGCTGCTCGGCCTGCAACTGACGCCCTTCTCGGTACCGGGCAAGGTGCCGCTGTTCATGGAATCGCGTAGTGGAGGCAATCTGGCCGGCTCCAACGAAGAAACCCTCGGGCTCACCATCGACGATGGCCAACACCGCGTGCATTACATCCCCGGCTGCGCGGCGATGACCGACGCACTGCGCGCGCGCCTGCAAGGAGCCGAGCTGGTGTTCTTCGATGGCACGCTGTGGAGCGACGACGAGATGGTGACGCTCGGCGTCAGCCAGAAAACCGGCCAACGCATGGGCCACATGAGCATCGACGGACCCGACGGCACCATCGCTGCGTTCGCCCCGTTGAATGTAGCGCGCAAGATTTTCATCCATCTCAACACCACCAATCCCGTGCTCGACATCCACTCGCCGCAATACGCCAGTGCGCGTACCAGCGGCTGGGACGTTGCACACGACGGCCTGGAGATCACGCTGTGACCGCCCTGCTCACCACCGACCAACTGGAAGCGGATCTGCGCGCGATCGGCGCACGTCTGTATCACGATCAGCACCCGTTTCATGCGCTACTGCACGACGGCAAGCTCGATCGCGGCCAGGTGCGGGCCTGGGCGCTGAATCGCTTCGAGTACCAGCGCTGCATTCCGCTGAAAGATGCGGCGATTCTGGCGCGCATGGAAGACCCGGCGCTGCGGCGGATCTGGCGCCAGCGCATCCTCGACCACGATGGCAATAGCGCCACCGATGGCGGCATCGCACGTTGGCTGCATCTGACCGACGCGCTGGGCCTGGATCGCGACCTGGTCGAATCCGGGCGCGCCTTGCTGCCCGGTACGCGGTTTGCGGTGCAGGCCTATCTGCACTTCGTCCGCGAAAAAAGCCTGCTCGAGGCGATTGCCTCCTCGCTCACCGAACTGTTCGCGCCCAACATCATCGGCCAGCGCGTGGCCGGCATGCTCAAGCACTATGACTTTGTCTCGTCCGAGGCGTTGGCGTACTTCGAGCATCGCCTGACCGAGGCGCCGCGCGATTCGGATTTCGCGCTCGATTACGTCAAGCAGCATGCCGATACGGTCGAAAAACAGCAGCTGGTCAAGGCCGCACTGCATTTCAAATGTTCGGTGTTGTGGGCGCAGCTGGATGCCTTGCACGTGGCCTATGTCACGCCGGGCATCGTGTGGCCGGACGCGTTCGTGCCCGACCGCGACGCCCGCCGGGCCGCTGCGTGAGCGACATTACCCGCGAGAGTCAGCCAGCACTGCGCGCAGGCGTGCGTCTGCAGCACGACCGCACACGCGACCAGTGGGTACTGCTTGCGCCCGAACGCGTGGTCGAACTCGACGAGATCGCTCAGGTGGTGGCGCAGCGCTTCGATGGCGCGCGTTCGCTGGCGCAGATTGCGCAGGAATTGGCTGCAGAGTTCGATGCCGACGCCGCCGAGATCGAAGTGGATGTGATCGAACTGACCACCACCCTGCACCAGAAACGTCTGTTGCGGCTATGAACACTGCACCGCCGCCGCTGTCGGTGTTGCTGGAGCTGACCCATCGCTGCCCGCTGGCATGCCCGTATTGCTCCAACCCGATTGCACTGGCAGCGCTGCGCGAAGAAATGGACACCGCCGGCTGGCGCTCGCTGCTGCAGCAGGCCGCCGACATGGGGGTGCTGCAGGCGCATTTTTCCGGCGGCGAACCGATGTTGCGCAAGGATCTGCCCGAGCTGGTGGCGCATGCGCGTGAGCTCGGGCTGTACAGCAACCTGATCACCTCCGGTGTGGCCGGCGGCGAACCGATGCTGGACCAACTGCAAGCCGCCGGACTGGAGCATGTGCAGCTGAGCGTGCAGGACGTCGACCCGGCCGGCGCCGACCGCATCGCCGGGTATCGCAATAGCCTGTCGAAGAAGCGCGATTTTGCCGCCGCCGTACGCGCACGCGGCCTGCCATTAACGATCAACGCGGTGCTGCACCGGCACAACGCCGAGCGCGTGCCCGGCATGATTGCGCTGGCGCTGGAATGGCAGGCAGAGCGCATCGAAGTGGCGCACACCCAGTACTACGGCTGGGGCCTGCGCAATCGTGCGGCGCTGATGCCCAGCCGCGAGCAGCTGATGGCCACCATTACCGCGGTGGAAACCGCGCGGCGCGAGCTCGGCGACCGTCTGGCGATCGACTTCGTCACCCCTGACTATTACGCGCGCCTGCCAAAGCCCTGCATGGGTGGCTGGGGCCAGCGCTTCGTCAATATTTCTCCGCGCGGCGACGTACTGCCCTGCCACGCGGCCGAAACCATCGACGGCATGCGCTTCGACAACCTGCGCGAGCGCTCGCTGGCCGATATCTGGAACAACGGCGAGGCGTTCGTGCGGTTTCGCGGCACCGCCTGGATGCCCGAGGTCTGCCAGGAGTGTCCCAAACGCGAGATCGACTGGGGCGGTTGCCGCTGCCAGGCGCTGGCGCTCAGCGGCGATGCGGCCACGCTGGACCCGGTCTGCGAACGCTCGCCCGACCATGCGCAGGTGCGCGCGATTGCCGACACCGAGGCGGCTGCGTCGGCGCCGGAATTCATCTATCGCCGCCCCGCCCGCTCCGCGCAGGCGCCATCGGCCACTGCCGACCGCGTGGACTGACCGGCGTCGGCTGGCACGGCACAGCACAGCGTCTACACTAGCTACCTCTTTCCTGTCGGATGGCTTCCATGTCGCTCGTGCGCCGCATTCCCCTGCTGGTCTGCCTGTCTCTTGCATTGACCGCCACCCCGGCCCTGGCGCAGCGCGCAGTCCACGGCGATCTGCAGTCGCAGATGAGCGCCGAACAGTTCAAGGCCGCCGGCCTGGACAAGCTCGATGCCAGCGAACTGGCCGCGCTCAACGACTGGCTGCAGGGCAAGGTCGCCAAGGAAGCCGCCGTCGTGGTCGAACAGGCCAAGGAAGCCGGCCGCCAGGAAATCATCGTCAAGAACCGTGGTTTCTTCGACTTCGGTAGCAAGGAGCCGATCGAGAGCAACATCGTCGGCGAGTTCAAGGGCTTCTCCAAGGGCCGCGTCTATACGCTGGCCAATGGTCAGGAATGGGAACAGACCGATGTGGCCAGCCTCTCCGGCGTGCGCAAGGACGCTCCCAAGGTCAAGATCAAGCCCGGCCTGGTCGGCGTGTGGTATCTGCAGATCGAGGGGTACAACACCCCGGCCAAGGTGCGGCGGATCAAGTAACAGCACCCAACAAAACGACTGCGCTCGCCGTCAGGCGGGCGTAGCCGATGCTCAGTGCTCAGTGCGGCATGGGCCAGTCGTACGCTTCGGTGCTGAGTACGCCGTCAATGCATCCCTGACGACCGCTCGCTGCGTTTTTTAGCCCTTCCAAGTGTTAGCCCGTACAAGCAGCGCGGATGGCGGAAAGCTGCTGCAGAAGCAGAGAAGCGCAGCCCCCTCGTCGGCGCGCGCGGATGTGCGATGAAGACTGGCCGGCACTGTCCAATCGCATGCAAGCGCGCTTCTGCGGGAAGCTAGCACCTCAATGCAGCGACCTCTGTTCGCCGACAACCCCGACTTCGTTTTCGCCGGCATCTGGTGTGGGCACTGCAAAGGATGGATGCGTCCTACGTGCCACACTAGCCATCGACAATGGGCTTGATCTGCGCGTCTGGCGCGGGCCGGGCAATTGATCGCGCTGCCACCCAGCGCCGCTGACGGAGAACGCCGATGCGCCTGACGACACGCTGCGGGATTGCACTGCTGGGCTTGATCGCAGGGCCTGCACTGGCATCCACCGCTGCCGAACGCTGCGCCACCGCGCCCGAGGTCGGGTTTGATCAGGCCCTGGTCTGCTATCGCGATGCGGTGGAACAACAGCCGCTGGTCTACACGCGAGGTGCCACCAGCCGCATCGTCGGTGTCGAGCGGCGCGAGTATCTGTTGACCTCGCAGACGTGGTCGCCTGAAGGGCTCGTCACCCCGGCCACCTGGCAGCATGACGTTGCGATGTATGTACCCGCCAATGCGCTGCCAACGCGCGCCTTATTGATCTCCACCAATGGCACGCGTCATCCGATCGCAGGCAGTGCGGCGCAGCCGGCCAGCGAGTTGCCGCCGGAAGCGCTGGCGGCGCTGGCGCAACGCAGCCGCGCCGTGGTCATCGCGCTGAGCGATATCCCCAATCAGGCGCTGCAGTATCAGGGCGATGCCGCCCCGCGCCGCGAGGACGACAGCGTCGCCTACAGCTGGTCGCTGTTTCTGCAAGCGCCGCAGCAGCGCAAGACCATGCCACTGCATGTACCGATGGCCGCGGCGATCGCGCGCACCATGACTCTGGCCGAGCGCGAGCTGGCACCGCTGCAGATCCATCGCTTCATTCTTGCCGGTGCATCCAAGCGCGGTTGGGCCAGCTGGCACGCCACCATCGCCGACCCACGCGTGGACGCTGTGGTGCCGTTCGTGATCGACATCCTCAATATGCCGGCCGTGCTGGACCACATGTATCGGGCGTACGGCGGCAACTGGCCGATTGCATTCAACGCCTATGCGAAGCAGGGAATCACCGCGCAGTTGCAGACCCCGGCGTTTGCGCAACTGGTGCAACTGCAGGACCCGCTGAGTTATCTGCGCACGCCCTACCGCAAGCGCGTGAGGGTTCCCAAGTACATCGTCAACGCCAGCGGCGATGATTTTTTCCTGCCGGACAATACGCAGTTTTTCTATGACGCGTTGCCTGGCAGCAAGGCCTTGCGCATGGTGCCCAACAGCGCGCACAACGGCATCCGCGCATCGATCGTCGACAGCTTGGTGCCGTTTATCACGCGGCTGCAGCAGCAGCGCTCGCTCCCCAATGTGAGCGACACATTGCGCGCAGGCGACGCACCGCACATTCGCTTCCGCTCGTCGGAGCGACCGACGCAAGTGCGGCTATGGGCGGCCACCAATCCGCAGGCGCGCGACTTCCGCTATGCCTGCGGCATCCGCTACCACGCCACCCCGATTGCGCTTGCACGCGGCAACAGCGTCTCGGTGCCGGTGCAGACTCCAGATACTGGTTGGAGCGCCTATTTCGTCGAAGCCACCTATGCCGATGGATTCGTCGCTACCAGCCAGACCTATGTGCTTGGCAAGCAGCAATATCCCTCTACAGCACCGCCCACCGACAATGCCGCGTGCAGCACGTTGCCCGGCATTGCGAGTCGCGCTGCTGCGGGTTGAACGGTGATTGCTGTTGCAATGAGGGCGGACAACGCACGGTGATTGCTGTTGCAATGAGCGCGGACAACGCATCGCGCGGCGCGCCGTTCGGCATCTTCCATAGCCAACCTTGACCCGCAAACGGCAGTGATGCTGCGTGACGCTGGGCATGCCAATGGCTTCGGCTTTACGAGGCAGTAGTTCGCGATGTCGTGTAGCGCTCCCAAATAAAGACAGGTGGTCGGTGGACTAGTACCTCACGGCCACCGCATGCATCCGCGCCAGCTGAGCACGCCTGCACACCTTCACCGCGCCAACTGCAAACTCGCAACTGCACCGTCTTGTCCACTTTGCGCAATGAAGTCCGCATAGAACCGGTCCAGAGAGCGGCTTTTGCACTTGAGCCTGCCAACAAGATCGATCCAACCCGACTGGACCATTGACATCGTTGTCACCAACTCCTAAACAGGCCGCTACACGCTGATGGCATCGGCCGATCAGACGGACCAAAGGACTGCATGTGGCTGCGACTTCGCGTTCTGCTCACGTTTCTGCCATGCCCGCTGTTCCTGTCGCCGCCGGGTTTATCGCGGCCGATGTCGGCGGCACGCATGTGCGTCTTGGCCACGTGGTGCAGACAGATAACGCCATCGCGGTTGCCCATTACCGCACCTATCGCTGCGGCGACTACGCCAGCCTGGACGCCATCCTGGCCGACTTCCTGCCGCAGGTGAGCGGTGTCGAGACGGTCGTGATCGCCAGCGCGGGCGTTGCGCTGGACGACGGCAGCTTCATCAGCAACAACCTGCCATGGAGCATCTCGCCCAACCGCCTGCGCGCCGCGTTGGAACTGCGCAACGTGCATCTGGTCAACGACTTCGAAGCGGTCGCCTATGCGGCGCCGCAGATGGAACCGCGCGCGGTGCTGCAACTGAGCGGGCCTACGCCGCGGCATGCACGCAGCGCCGGGCCGATGCTGGTGGTCGGCCCCGGTACCGGATTGGGCGCGGCGGTGTGGATCGATGCCAAGCCGCGCCCCATCGTGCTGGCGACCGAAGCAGGCCAGGTCGCATTGGCCAGCACGCACGCGCACGAACAGCAGTTGCTGCGCATCCTGCTGCGCGACCAACACTATCTGCCGCTCGAGTACGTGCTGTCCGGCCCTGGACTGTTGCGGCTGTATGCCGCGGTGTGTGCGCTGCACGGTTCGCCGCAACGTCATCAGCAGCCTGCGGCAATCACGCATGCGGCATTGCATGAAGACGACGCACTGGCACGCGAAACCCTGCACGTGTTCTGCGCCCTGCTCGGCCACGCAGTCGGCGACATGGCGCTGGCCTACGGCGCTGCCGGCGGCATCTATCTGGCCGGCGGCATCCTGCCGACGATCGGACACTTTCTGGCATCGAGCACCTTCGGCTCGCGTTTTCTGGACAAGGGCAACATGCGCGCGGTGCTCGAACGCATCCCGGTCAAGCTGGTCGAGCACGGGCAGCTGGGCGTGCTCGGTGCAGCCAACTGGTATCTGCAACACCACGCTGACGTGTCGTAAGCGTTCCACCGCGCGTTTTCCCGAACGTGCGGTTACTAAAAGTGGCTAACAAAACGTAGCGAGCAGTCGTCAGGTGGGTGTGGACGGCGCGCTCAGAACCGGAGTGTACGAGGGGTACATGCCGATTCCGAGCACCGGCCGCGCCCGCCTGGCGGTGAGCACAGTCGTTTTGTTAGCTACTTTCAGTCCCCGCATCCGGCGAGCCACGGCCCGCCATCCATCCCTGTGCGTGATGAGGAGAGACATCATGAAATACAGCACCACCCTGCTGTGCAGTGCGATTGCGTTGTCGTTGGCGGTCACCGCGCAAGCCCAGGACAGCACTGGCCGGCAAGCCACCGAGCTGGACGCCGTCCAGGTGGTCGGCATCCGTGCCAGCCTGGAAAAATCGCTGGATACCAAACGTAACAACACCGGCATTTCCGAAGCGATCACTGCCGAGGACATCGGCAAGTTTCCCAGCACCAATGTGGCCGAAGCGCTGTCGCAGATTCCCGGCGTCACCCTGGACCGACGCTTCGGCCAGGGCGAGCGCGTCAGCATCGACGGCACCGACCCGAGCTTGAACCTGTCGTTCCTGGATGGCCACCCGGTGGCGCAGGCGATCTGGTTGTACGGCGAGCAGCCCAGCCGCGGATTCGATTACACCTTGCTGGCGCCGCAGATCCTGGGCCGCGTGGAGATCCTCAAGTCCTCCGAAGCGCGGCTGACCGAAGGCAGCCTCGGCGGCACGGTGCTGATGCACACGCGCCAACCGCTGGATCTGAAGGCCAACGAGATCGCCGGCTCCATCGGCTACAGCTACAGCGACCAGGCCAGCAAGGGCAATCCCAATGCGGCCCTGCTCTATAGCTGGAAAAATCCCGCAGAAACCTTCGGCATTGCCGTGTCCGCGCAGCACTACGAAGAACGCGTGGACCGCCGTGGCATGGAAGTATTCGGCTATGCGCCTGCCAGCACCTTCGCCAACGCCGCAGGCACGGTACCGGCCGATGCAGACGTACCCAACTCGATCAACGCTGCGTGGTTTCAGCAGGACCGCGAGCGCGACAGCGCAGTGGTCAACCTGCAACTCAAGCCCAGCGACGCGTTGGAATTCAATCTAAGCGGCGTGTACATCAACGAGAAGTTCGACAACTACAACCAGTCGATGTACAGCTTTTTGACCTGGAATGCCGGCACGGTGGCCGCGGTGGACCAGCTCGGCGATGTGCGCAACGGCGTAGTGACAAGCGGCCATTCCAGCGCCAACGCCGATCCGCTTGGCGGCACGGTGATCTACGACAACAACGTGCGCGAATCGGAAGTCACCACCAAAGGCCTGGATCTGCGCGGCGCGTTCCGCAGCGATGGCTGGGGTGTGAAGGGCCAAGTGGGCCAGAGCAAATCCGAAAACAAGGATCTGTCGCAATACTTCATCGAGCCGTTCTACAACGGCGGCTTCCGTTGGGACACGCGCCGCGGCATCCAGTTCGATGACCCTGCGCGCGCACGCGACCCGGTCAATTGGGGCTCGGCCGGCGGCTGGTTCGGCAACAACGGCATCTTCTCCACCGAGAGCAAGGACACCTACGGCCAACTGGATCTGGATGTGCAGTTCGATGGCGTGTTCAACCAGTTACTGCTGGGCGTGCGTCATGGCAAACATGAGGAACGTTTCGAGCTCAACGTCTACGGCGGAGTAACTCCTGGCACATTGGCCGATGTCGGCACGATCGGCCTGACCGACCTGCAGGATTTCTATCCCGACCACGGCCAGCACGTGCAGGCCGGGCGCAATAATGTGCTTAACTGGATCCGCAACAGCCCGGTCGATTACAACGCGCCGGATCCGGCCAGTTATCTCAACAACAGCTGGGCGCTGGAGCAGACCAATAACGCCGCCTACGCGCAGTTTAATTTCTCCGCCGGCGGTCTGCGCGGCAATCTGGGCGTGCGCTACGTGGACTCCAAGACCGAGGGCAGCGGCTTTGTCTACAGCGGCACGCCGTCGCTGGCCAACGCCGACAGCCTGTGGCAGACGCGCACCCGCAAAGAGGACCTTCTGCTGCCGTCGCTGACCGTGTCCTACGACACCAGCGAGGACTGGGTGTTCCGCTTTGCGGCGGCCAAGGTGATCGCCTGGGCACCCTACAACCAGATGGTCAACAACACCTTCCTCAACGACACCACGCTGACCGGCAGCGGCGGCAACGTCGAGTTGTCGCCGTACGAATCTTGGAATTTCAATCTCTCGGCCGAGTATTACTTCGCGCAGCAATCGGTGGTGGCATGGTCGGTGTTCTACAAAAAGATAGACAACTACATCGACACCAGCGCCAGCGTTGAGCGTCAGTACAACGCGCTGCGCGACACCGCACCGCAGAGCTGGGCGCAGTTGCTCGGAAGCAACGGCTGTACCGCCGACGGCTACTGCGACTACAGCGTGCAGCGGCCGCGCAACGCCGGCGACGGCAAGGTCAAGGGCTTCAACCTCTCGTTCCAGCAACCCTTCGGCGACAGCGGCTTTGGCCTGACCGCCAACTACACCTACGCCAACGGCGAAAACAACAACGGCGATGCGCTGCCGTACCAGTCACGCAACAGCGTGGCCTTCAGCCCTTACTTTGAGAAAGGCCCGCTCAACGCGCGACTGACCTACAACTGGCGCGACAGCTATCTCGCCGGCGGCTATGTGGCCGGTGCGGCGCCGGCCAGCGTGGACGACTACGCCGAACTCGGCGCCAGCATCGGCTATGCATTCAGCCCGAACTGGTCGCTGCAGATCGATGGGCAGAACCTGCTGGATGAAGAGTATCTGCAGTATCTGGGCGACAAGGATCATCTGGCTGGCCGCTACAAAAGCGGGCGGCGCTATATGGCGAGCCTGCACGTGAAGTTCTGAGGCTGCGACGTTCTGACGCTGGCGTCTTCGTGGGTGCGGTCACTGCCATGTGGCCGCACGCGCGGGGCGCGTTGGGAACCTGCGTCGGCCAGTAGTGCTTGGCGATGCGTCGGCGTACGCCACGCATCGCCCATCCATGCAACATGATCTAGGCACGGCAGGCGACCGACATGCCATTGCGGCGGCCAAGCGCATGGCCCATCACTCGTCGGCAGGTAAGCGCGAACGGCTCACGCTACAGCGGGCTGCAAGCAGCCGCAGGCAATCCGCCGACAACTCAGCCGCGCAACGCCGCCACCCGCTGCGACAATTTCTTTGCCGACACGCCGGACCTGGCACCGAGCTCCTGCGCGAACACCGAAACCCGCAACTCTTCCAGATCCCAGCGCAGCGCCTGCCAGTCGGCACGCTGCTGCAAGCCACGCGCAGCCGCATCGCCCAACGCATCCACAAACGGCTTGAGCTCAAGCATGCGCGACTGATCGCGCGCCGGGTCGCGCTTGGCACGCTCGGTCCGCAGGATCATCGCCTTGAGATAGCGCGGATAATTGGCCAGCGCCTCGGCAGGTGTCTCGCGCAGAAAGCCCGCATGCACCAGCGCGCGCAACTGCTGCTCCATATCGTCCAGATTGCCGCGTGCCCAGCCCATCAGTGGCGCTTCCAGCAACGGTTTGAGCTCGGC
The DNA here is from genome assembly GCF_041475665.2 of Xanthomonas sp. NCPPB 4467. Lineage (NCBI taxonomy): Bacteria > Pseudomonadati > Pseudomonadota > Gammaproteobacteria > Lysobacterales > Lysobacteraceae > Xanthomonas > Xanthomonas sp. NCPPB 4467. The sequence goes on from NZ_CM191260.1 coordinate 3,774,441, forward strand.
CACGGCGCCCAGGATGCTCTCGGCCAATTTGAGCCGCTCCATCGCTTCGCCGAACAGGCGCTTGGTCGCATCGTCGCGACGTTGCGCAAACGCACCCGGGTCGCGGATCGCGCCCAGCCCATCGGCCAGCACCGCATTGAGCGCGGCATCGACCAGATCGCCACGCAGGCGCTCCTGCGATTCGATCGCCGCATACAGCAGACCGGTTTTGGGAGAGACCGGCAACTGTTTGCGCGCGTGTTTGATCTTGTCGGCCAGCGCGATTTCCAGCAGGCGACGCACGCCGCGCGGATGCGCCTGCGCGGCGTCGTTGCGGTCGGCAAAGATGCGCAAGGCAGCATCCTCGCCCTGATCTACCAGGGCCGGGTACGCCGGCACACCGGCCTCGCCGGCGACCTGTTCGGGAATCGGCGTGGCGGGGAAATCGCGCAGTCCTTCTGCAGCCAGTGCGCGCCCGGCACGCGCAGCAAACGCCTGCCCGGCGCGTTCGCCAAAGTGCGCACGCAGCCCGTCCAGATCGCGCGATTCGGCCAGCACCTTGCCGTCGTCGTCGCGCAGACGCAGGTTCATCAGCAGATGCGTGTCCAGCGATTCTTCATCGAAATCCAGCGCGGCGACCTGCACCCCGGTGGCCTTGGACAGAAAGCGCGCCAGCTCGCCACGGATATCGTCGGCCGACGGCAGGCTGTAGGCCTCGTAGAACGCACGCCCGAAATCCGGCGCCGGCACAAAATTGCGCCGCTGCACCTTGGGCAGGCTGCGGATCAGCGCCGATGCCTTGTCGGCGACAAAGCCGGGCGCCAGCCATGACAGGCGCGCAGGGTCCAGCGCATTGAGCAGGTGCAGCGGCACGTCCAGGGTGACGCCGTCATCGATCGCACCCGGCTCGAAGCGGTACTGCAACGGCAGCCGCGCATCGCCAAGCGGGAAATACTTCGGGAAACGATCGGCTTCGCTGCCTTCGCCGGGCAGCAGATCGTTCAAGGTCCAGCGCAGGCTGCGGCGTTTGTCCGGCGGCAAGGTTTTCCACCACGCATCCAGCCCGCTGGCCGAATGCAGCTCGGCCGGAATGCGGTCCAGATACCAGCGCGCCTGCCAGCCTTCGTCGGCCACGATACCGGCACGGCGCAGCTTGGCCTCTTCCTCGCGCGCCTGTTCCAGCACCTTGAGGTTGTCGGCCACAAACGCCGCACGCGTATTGATTTCGCCGGTCACCAGGGCTTGCCGCACGAACAGATCGTGCGCGGCGGCCGGGTCGATCTTGCCGAAATGCACCGGCTTCTTCGGCGCCAGCACCAGCCCGAACAGGCTGATCTGCTCCGAGGCCACCACCTGCCCTTGGGCGCGCGACCAATGCGGGTCGAAATGCTTGCGTGCCAGCAGGTGCGGCAACTCGGCGATGGCCCAATCCGGCTCGATCGCGGCGTTGGTCATGCCCCACACTTTTTGCGTGTCCAGCAAGGTCGCCGCAAGCATCCACGGCGGTGGCTTGCGCGCCAATGCCGAACCCGGGAACGGCACGAACCGGCGTTGCCGCGCCGCCAGGAAGTCGCCCTTTTCGGTGCGATGGCCGATCTGCGTGGGCAGGCCCGCCAACAGTGCGCGATGCAGCGATTGGTACGCGGCAGCGCGTTCGCGCTCGCTCGCACGCGCCGAGCCTTCCGCGGTCTCGGCCTGTTTGTTCGACGCCGCCGCAGCGGATTGCGTCGGTGGCGCAGTCGGATCGGGTTTGCCTTCGCGCGCAAGACGCGCGGCGCGATGCAGCTGCCCGCGCGTCGGCCGGTTGGCGTTATGGCCATCCTCGCGCGCAGGCGCACTGGCGCCCGCCAGCAGCGGCGCCAGCATCACGTTGGCCGGCTCTTCGCTCCAGCCGAGTTCTTCGCACAACAGGCGCAACTGCCGATGCAGCTCGCGCCATTCGCGCATGCGCAAAAAGCCCAGAAAATGCCGGTTGCACCAGTCGCGCAACTTGGACTGGGTGAGGTCTTCGTGCACCTGCCGGTACGCATCCCATAGGCGCAGGATGCCGACGAATTCCGAGCGCGCATCGGCAAACACTGCATGCGCATTGTCGGCCGCCTCGCGCGCTTCCGGCGGGCGTTCGCGCGGGTCCTGGATGCCCAGGAACGCGGCGATGACGATCATCTCGCGCAGGCAGCCGCGCTGCTGCGCGGCCACCAGCATGCGCGCCAGCTTGACGTCCACCGGCAGGCGCGCCATCTGCCGACCGATGGCGGTCAGACGGCGCTCGGCGTCGATCGCGCCCAGCTCCAGCAGCTGCTGCCACCCATCGGCCACCGCGCGCTCGTCGGGCGCTTCCAGAAACGGGAAGTCTTCGATCCGCCCCAGCCCCAGTTGCAGCATGCGCAGGATCACGCCCGACAACGACGCGCGCCGGATTTCCGGGTCGGTAAACGCCGGCCGCGCGGCGAAGTCCGCTTCGGCATACAGCCGGTAGCAAATCCCTTCGGCGATCCGCCCGCAACGGCCCATGCGCTGATTGGCGCTGGCCTGCGAGATCGGCTCGATATGCAGGCGGTCCAGCTTCTGCCGCGGGCTGTAGCGCTTGACGCGCGCAAAGCCCGGGTCCACCACATAGCGGATGCGCGGCACCGTCAACGAGGTTTCGGCCACGTTGGTGGCCAGCACCAGACGCCGGCGCGGGCCAGGGTTGAACACGCGGTCCTGGTCGGCCGCCGACAGCCGCGCATACAGCGGCACCACTTCGGTCTCGCGGTATTTGCGCCGTTCCAGCGAATGATGCGCATCGCGGATCTCGCGCTCGCCCGGCAGGAACATCAGCACATCGCCGCGCGGGTCGATGCGGGTAATCTCGTCGATTGCCGCCACGATCGCATCGTTGACGCTGCGCTCGCCGTCGCGGCCGGCATCCTGCGCATCGTCGCCGCCGCTTTCGCCTTCGAGCGGGCGGTAGCGCACTTCGACCGGGAAAGTTCGCCCTTCCACATTGATCACCGGCGCATTGTCGAAATGCTGCGCAAAGCGCTCGGTATCGATGGTGGCCGAGGTCACGATCAACTTGAGATCGGGGCGTTTTTTCAGCAGCTGCTTGAGGTAGCCGAGCAGGAAGTCGATGTTGAGGCTGCGCTCGTGCGCCTCGTCCACGATGATGGTGTCGTAGGCCGACAACCAGCGGTCGCTGGCGATCTCCGCCAACAGGATGCCGTCGGTCATGAACTTGATGCGCGACTGCTCGCTCACCCGGTCGGTGAAGCGCACCTGGAAGCCCACCACGGTGCCCAACGGCGTCTTCAGCTCGTCGGCCACCCGCGCGGCCACCGCACGCGCGGCAATCCGGCGCGGCTGGGTGCAACCGATCATGCCCGCGGCGCCGCGCCCGGCGGCCAGACACAACTTGGGCAGCTGGGTGGTCTTGCCGGAGCCGGTTTCGCCAGCGATGACCACCACCTGATGATCGCGGATCAACCCGATGATGCGCTCGGCTTCGCGTGCGATCGGCAGGTGCGTGTCCAGCGTGATCGCCGGCTGCTGCTCGGCACGCGCCTGGCGCTGCGCCAGCGACGCTGCCAACGCCTGCTCGAACGCCTCGCGCAGCTGCGGGTTGCCGGGTTTGCCCTGCCAGCGCGACCATAGGCCAAGCAAACGGCCCCGGTCTCGGCTCATTGCGCCATCCACGGCGTTGCGGCGCTCACGCAGCAGCGTGGCAAGGTCGGTGTCGATAGCGCTCATTGATCGAGAAATGTGAAAGATTGAATGACGTTTGATCCTTTAGCCTGTCTATTGTGACGCCATATCTGTTCCATCAGACATCCACTTCCTCAGAAGGGCCATCCCATGTCCAAGAAAAAGAACGCCAACAAGCCCGTCGTCATCAACGATGCCCTGCCGGTCGCTGCCGCGTCGGCGCCGCATATCGATATCGGGATCAAGGACGGCGATCGCAAGAAGATCTCCGACGGTCTGGCCCGCTACATGGCTGACGCCTTCACGTTGTATCTGAAGACCCATAACTTCCATTGGAACGTCACCGGGTCGATGTTCAACTCGCTGCACACCATGTTCGAAACCCAATACACCGAGCAGTGGGCCGCGCTGGACGAAGTGGCCGAGCGCATCCGCGCCCTGGGCTACAACGCACCGGGCTCGTACCGCGAGTTCGTCGCCCTGACCTCGATCCCGGAAGAGCCGGGCCTGAGCGACAGCGCCGACTGGCGGGAGATGGTGCGTCAGCTGGTCAGCGGCAACGAGGCGGTGTGCCGCACCGCCCGCAAGGTACTGGGCACGGCCGACGACGCCGGCGACGACCCGACCGTGGACCTGCTGACCCAGCGCCTGCAGACCCACGAAAAGTACGCCTGGATGCTGCGCTCGCTGCTGCAGTAACCCGTTGGGCTTCGCCCCTGCGGGTTTGTCCAAGGTTTCGCTGCGTCGAAGCCTTGGGCGCCTGCTCACTGCCTGCCACACCCTGCGCCTTCGGCGCGCCCCCTGACTCAGGGGGCTGCGGCCATCTCCGCTTCGCGGACAGGTCCCCCAACGTTTGCTCTGCAAACGTCGGGCCCCACTACGCATCCCCACACCCCCCGCCTTCGGCGCGCCCCCTGACTCAGGGGGCTGTGTGTGCTGTCGGTTGTTGAGCCCCTCTCCTGCGGGAGAGGGGTTGGGTGAGGGTACGGTGCGAAGCCTCATCCAGCTCAACCTCACAAGACCTCACACACAGCTGATCCAACGCCCTCACATCACGGCGTTCCCCGACCAGTCGGCACGCAATGGTGCAGGCATGACACCGACCAGGGCTTGACCCGCACGGTATCCTAGGTGGATGTCTTCGCCCGCCCACGAACTGCTCAGCCGCGTCTTCGGTTACGACGACTTCCGCGGCCCGCAACAAGCCATTGTCGAACACGTCGCTGCCGGCAACGACGCCCTGGTACTGATGCCCACCGGCGGCGGCAAGTCGCTGTGCTACCAGGTGCCAGCGCTGTTGCGCGATGGCATCGGCATCGTGGTGTCGCCATTGATCGCGCTGATGCAGGACCAGGTCGAAGCCCTGCGCCAGCTCGGCGTGCGCGCCGAATTCCTCAATTCCACGCTGGATGCAGAAAACGCGCAACGGGTCGAACGCGCCCTGCTGTCAGGCGATCTGGATCTGCTCTACGTCGCACCGGAGCGCCTGTTGACCCAGCGCTTCCTGTCGTTGCTGGAGCGCAGCCGCATCGCGCTGTTCGCCATCGACGAAGCGCATTGCGTGTCCCAATGGGGCCACGACTTCCGCCCGGAATACCGTCAGCTCACCGTGCTGCACGAGCGCTGGCCGCACATCCCGCGCATGGCCTTGACCGCCACCGCCGACCCGCCCACCCAGCGCGAGATCGCCGAGCGTCTGGATCTGGTGGACGCACGCCACTTCGTCAGCTCGTTCGACCGCCCCAACATCCGTTACACCGTGGTGCAGAAGGACAACGCGCGCAAGCAGCTGCAGGAGTTCCTCACCCGTTATCGCGGCTGCGCCGGCATCGTCTATGCGATGTCGCGGCGCAAGGTCGAAGAAACCGCCCAGCAGCTGTGTGCGCAAGGCTTCAATGCCCTGCCCTATCACGCCGGCCTGCCGGCCGAGGTGCGCGCAGAAAACCAGCGTCGCTTCCTGCGCGAGGACGGCATCATCATGGCCGCCACCATCGCCTTCGGCATGGGTATCGACAAGCCGGACGTGCGCTTCGTCGCGCATGTGGACCTGCCCAAATCGCTGGAAGGCTACTACCAGGAAACCGGCCGCGCCGGCCGCGATGGCGACCCGGCCGAAGCCTGGCTCTGCTACGGCCTGGGCGATGTGGTGCTGCTCAAGCAGATGATCGAACAGGGCGAAGCAGCCGAAGAGCGCAAGCGCCTGGAACGCGCCAAGCTCGATCACCTGCTCGGTTACTGCGAATCCATGCAGTGCCGCCGCCAGGTACTGCTGGCCGGCTTCGGCGAGACCTATCCCAAACCCTGCGGTAATTGCGACAACTGCCTGACCCCGGCGGCCGCCTGGGATGCCACGGTGGCCTCGCAAAAGGCCTTGAGTTGCGTCTACCGCAGCGGCCAGCGCTTCGGTGTGGGTCATCTGATCGACATCCTGCGCGGCAGCGAGAACGAGCGCATCAAACAGCTCGGCCACGATCAACTGAGCACCTACGGCATCGGCCGCGACCTGGACGAGCGCACCTGGCGCGGCGTGTTCCGCCAGCTGGTGGCCGCCAGCCTGCTGGAAGTCGACAGCGAGGGCCACGGCGGCCTGCGCCTGACCGACGCCAGCCGCCAGGTCCTCAAGGGCGAGCGTCAGGTAATGATGCGACGCGAGAATCCGGCCGCCGGACGGGAGCGCGGCGCGCAGCGCACCGGCTTGCCGGTGCAGCCGCAGGACCTGGTGTTGTTCAACGCCTTGCGCGGGCTGCGCGCGGAGCTGGCCAAGGAACAGAACGTGCCGGCGTTCGTGATCTTCCATGACAGCACATTGCGCAATATCGCCGAGCAGCGGCCGACCAGCATCGATGCGTTGTCGCGCGTGGGCGGCATTGGTGGCGGCAAACTGGCCCGCTATGGCGCGCAGCTGATCGACATCGTGCGCGAGCAGGGCTGATGCAACAGCGTGTGCCAGCGCCATGCCTGCTTCGACACAACAATTGGCGGGAATCGACAGCGCGCATTCAATCAGCCATTGCTAGTTTCACAAGGCGAGCTGGCACGCGCTGCCAGTCCCTCTTAGAGTTGAACCGATGAAACGCAGCCTGCTTCTCCTGGCCACTCTATTTGCCGCCGGTGGCGCGCTCGCCCAGACCGGCGATGTCAGCGCCGAGCCAGCCAGCGCGCGTTCGCTGGACCTGAGCGTCCCGCAGGCGCCACTGCAGTACCGCTCCGACCCGGAATACAGCACCGACCCGCCGGGAACGTTTTACGGCGACAAGAGCGGCCCCCGTCCGGCCCTCACACGCCCCAGCGCTGCCTCGATCGCCGCCGAACGTGCCGAGCAATGCCAGGGCAAGCTGCATGGTGCGGTCGAGACCGGCATGGGCTATTCCAACCGTGGCGGAAACAGCAACTGGCAGGCAGTCAATTTGAACTCCTGCAAGACCTATTACGACGACGACGGCAAGGCGCATCAGATCGGCGTCAGCATCAGCGTCGGCCGCGGCGAAGGCCCGGTCTTTGGCCCCCGCTACGCACCCGGCGGCTATGGTCCGGGCCCGTTCGGCTGGTAACCATACGGCTGCGTCTGCGTTGACGGGGGGTTCACTGCCGCATCGCCGAGAATGTGGCTTGCCTTACGAGACGTGCTCATGTCACAGAACAAGGAACGGCCAGTTGTATTCGTCGTCGAAGACGGAGACGGCACCCGACAACTCAGCTGCCTTGTCCTGGAAAGTTACGGCTTTACCTGCCGCAGCGCCGGATCGGTCGAAGAAGCGCTCGCCCTGATCGACAGCGACCCGCGCGTGGATGTGCTGTTTTCCGATATCCATTTCCCCGGCGGCCTGACCGGCGTGGACCTTGCGCTGAAAACCGCGCATGCGCCATACAACCTGCCCGTGCTGCTGACCTCCGGCCTGGCGGTGGAATACGTGGAAGAGATCCTGCCCGATGGCGTGGCCTTCCTGGAAAAGCCCTACACCCCCGAACAACTGCTCACTGCCATCCGCAGCGTGATGGCCAAACGCCGCGTGCTCGCCACCCCGGGCGTCTGACGCGCACGGCCGCAACTGGACGGCGGCCCACAATCCCGGTATGAAATGCCAGCCGTCGCGCGATGCGGCGGCAACGGGGATTGATCACGACACAGCTGTCCCCAGGCCGCGGCGCAATGCCCGCCTGGTGCCGCTGTGCTTTACGCCAGGGGACAACATGAAACAGCTAGTGACCGCAGCCATTGCCATGGCTGCGTTGAGTGGGTGCGCAACGGTGATGAACGACGCGACCCAGCCGATTCGCGTCGATACCAAGACCGCCGACGGCCAAACCATCACCGGCGCAGATTGCGCCATCAGCAACGACAAGGGGCGCGTCACCCTGAAGTCCGGCCAGACCGCACAGGTGCGCCGGTCCGCGCACGATCTGCAGGTCAGCTGTGTGCTGCCCGGTCAGCGCGATGCGGCGGGCCGCTCCATCTCGCGAGCCAACATGGGCATCTGGGGCAACATCCTGATCGGCGGCGCCATCGGCGCCATCGTCGACCACAACAAGGGCACCGGGTACACCTACCCGAGCTGGATCCAGCTGGTGTTCGGGCAGACGCTGAGCTTCGACCGCCATCGTGAGGAACGCGGGCAGCCACTGCAGGGCGAGACCACGCAAGGCGGTGGCGTGGCGGCAAGCGGCCGCACGCACAACGAAGCGGTCACAACGCCGCTGGCGGCCGATGCTCCCACCGCCGCGCCTGGCAACGTTGCGACATCGTCCGCCGCCGCGATGGCGCCGACCAAGCCTGCAGGCCCGGCGATGTCGAGCGAATCGTCGATGGCACGCGCCCAAAGCATCAGCAGCGGTTTGAATTGCGGCCCGGTGCAGGCGACTGGCCTCACCCGCTTCACTGCCACCTGCCAGAGCGGCAGCACGGTGCAGATCGACTGTGCCGGCTTCCGCTGCACGTCCAGCTTTCAGTGATCTGCCTCGACTGCGCTCGAAGACGGGCGCAGTCCTGGGCGGCGCGACTGTCGGAATCGCCCCCACAGCCTGTCGGCGCGCCCCCGATTTACCTGGTGCCTGCGTCATTTAAACTGCAGCCACCGGACGCGAGGCCTGTTGGGTCGCTCAACTCGCGGGGCGCTGAGCACGCCCCTGCCGGAACACTGCCGATGCAGACCTACACGGCGCCGTGCCGTTTGCGCAAGGCGATGGATTCGTCAGACTACTGCAACGCGATGACTGCGCTCGGTTGGGTTTGATCCGATTGCCTGCACGTGTTTTTTCCGCGCGAAAGCAATTGCGCCTGCTGATCGAGAGGTGCACTTCGACCGGATGTAGCGAAGTTCGCCTGACGATGGGAGCCGTATCCCTGTGGCAATCTGTGCATGTGGCGACCATCGCTGATCTGCTTGCCGATCCAATCGATCTCTTCTGCCCGCCGATCTCATCGATCCACGCTGTGGCTCAGTACGTGTCCTGTTCGCATGCGTCGCGCTGTTTGATCGTCGCTGGTCGTAACACCGCAGCAGTTGCCACACATCGGACCCAAGCTCATGACGTCACCGCGCTGACTGCATGCATCGCATCCGTCGTATCCACACTCAACATCTGGCGTGTACTTCATCAATGCCCCCCGAGCTGCACGACAGCGCTGCTGGCCTTCAGGCGAAGCAAACGCACGTTGGCGCAACAACGCAGCGCATTTCACGCGATCAAGCAAGCCGCTCGCTAGGCTAACGTCAGCGCAGCGCTTGGCTGCAGATGACTTTCAGGAGATTTCCATGGGCGACAACGCGTTTCTGACACCGGCCTTCGCCATCTTGGTCATCGGGATCATCGCCGTGGTGTTCTGGCTGGTGACCCGCGCCAAGAAAAGGCGCAACAAGAAGTAAGCGGCCGGGCGATCGCCCGCAACAAAGCACGCGTTGCACGCGACTGCGTGCGATGCAGCCGCTCAGGCGTCGGTCGACTTGCGTCGACCTTGCTTGATACAAGAATCTTGAAACAGGATTCATGCTTTCGAGTTGCGACGGCGCAGAGCTTCGGAAAGAGCAACCAGCCGCTTGAAGCAACTCTCGCTTTTCCAAGCGCACGATTTGGCCGATATGGCAGCTACAGTCAAGCGCGCTGCTTGCAGAAGCTGCACGCACACGCATCAAGGTGCGGCTTAAAAGCGCTCGCCTGTCGGCAGATACCGCCACTGGCCGATGGCCAGCTTGCCCAGCGACACGCGACCCACGCGCAGCCGACGGATGCTCACCACGTCCAGCCCCACCTCGCCGCACATGTAGCGCAGTTGGCCTGGCTGCACATGCTTGATCGCAAAGCGCAGCCGCTCTTCGTTCTGCCAGCTCACCTTGCACGGCGGCAGGCTGCGTTGCTGATACACCAGACCGTGCGCCAGACGCGCCATGCCGTACGGGCGCAGTTCGCCACGCACTTCCACCAGAAATTCCTGCTCGATCGAGCTGGCATCGGCTGTCAGCCTGCGTAATACCCGGCCGTCCTGGCTCAACACCAGCAGGCCGCTGGCATCGTCTTCCAGTGGCAACGGCGCATTGAGACGCAGAAAATGCCGCTTGAGCACGCGCAACTCGGCGTTGTCCAGCTCGCTCCGGCTTGCCGGGTTGGCCAGTGCCACTGCGGCGTCGGCGGTCATTCCTGCCGGCTTGTGCAACAGCAAGGTCGCCGGCTCGGCGGGTTCAAGCACGGCATCCGGTGCGAGCATCACCTGCGCAGCGGTTGCCAGGGCCTGCGGCTCTTCGACAACCACCCCGTCCACGCTGACCCAGCCGCCCTCGATGTACTGCTGCGCCTCGCCACGCGAGCAGCCGAACTGCGCGGCAACGCATTTGTCGAGACGAATGGGATCGGACATCGGGCAAGCTCAGCATCAGGGCACGGCAGTGTACGTGCTGGCTTGCCGAATGCGCGAGGCGCACGCCTCTCCAGTCGCGCGCTCCACGGGCGGGCCACGCCACGAAAACCGCAAGAACCCTGCGGCACTGCCTGGCGTCACCTCACCGACGCGCTTTCATCCATGCATGCTTCTGCCCTGCACCACAAAGTGGGAAACTCAGCACTCACACAGGAGCTCGCAGATGTTCATCAAGTTCGGCACCACCCGGGTCCGCCTCGCCCATATCTCGGTTATCAGCGATCCGTTCAACGCCGGCGAAAGCTTCGGCTCGTACTGCCACTCCGTGCGGGTCGGCCTGCTCTCCGGCGAAGAAGTCTTTGCGCGGTTCAACAGCGAGTCCGATGCACAACAGCTGCACGCCGACATGCTGGCTGCGCTGGAAGGCTGATGCCCGTGCGCAGCGCCGCGCGCGTACCCTGCTGCTGAAGTTCTCCTCATCACCAGATGCAATGCGCGCGGCCGAGACTGCTTCACGCTGGCCCGCATCGCCCTGCACTGCGGGGCACGGGCGCAACGTCGACCTACGCCGCGTGATCGCATCTCTCGCTGTCGCTCCAGCGAATCCGCGCAAGTCCATTGCAGGTTGTGAGCAAGACGGGATCTGGCGCGCGTACCAGCGCCTCACGCGCGGCAGAACGAGCGTTCTGCAGGCGACACGCATCGATCCAGCCAAGTGTTACAAGCGCGACTGACAAATGGCGCACGCCATCAGGCATCGATGCGGATTTCTGCACACACGAAGCGACAACATGCTTATTGCGCGCTTGTTTTCAGCATCGGCAACATCTATTTAACGTGCACACAAAAGCGACGTTAGCTGCGCTCCATGCCTCTGACGCGATCAAGATGTCAGGCGCCGATGGACAGCTGTCGGGGAATCTCTTCCGCGCAATGAATCCGCTGTAACTGTTACAGAACGGAAGGCTTTAGCACGCCCGTCTCCAGCCGCTAGCTGGGCAAGACGCTTGAGTGGATGCACCCCGCATCCACTGGGCCCTTCAGCTGCGCTAACTGGATGCGGTTATGAACGATTATTTGCAACGCTTCAATGTCGGTCGTCGCTTGGGCACGGCTTTCGGCATTTTGATTCTCTTGTCGGGTCTGCTTGTGGCGACCGGCCTGATCACCATGTCCAACGCCCGCTATGAGCTGGATACCATCGTCAACAACAACATGGAGCGCATCCGGCTGTCGAACGACATGCTCGACGCCAATACCAACGTGGCGATCGGCCTGCGCGACATCGTGATGGTATCGGGCGATGCAGCAAACCGCCGCGCAATGGAGATGGTCAAAAACAACCGCGCGCGTTACAAGGAATCTCAGGCTGCACTGGCGACCATGCCCAGCAGCGACGTCGAAAAGGCTGCGCTCAAGCTGGTGCAGGAAAAGCGCGACATCTCGGTCAAATTCAACAACCAGATTCTCGACTACGGTATTCACGACCAGAATCAGGAGGCGCAGGCCTTGTTGCAAGGTGCCGCAGCCACTGCAATGAATGAGCAGCAGGCCGCCATTCGCGACAACGCCGCGTTGGAGCGGCGCCTCAGCAAGGAGGCCTATGCCGCAGCAGTGGCCTCCATGCATCGCGGCAAGGCCATCCTGGCAAGTGGCGGCATTGCGGCGCTGGTCATCAGCACCTTGCTGGCGTGGTTGATCACGCGCAGCCTGACCAAGCCACTGAGCCAGGCCACGCGCACCGCCGAAGCCATCGCCGCCGGCAATCTGCATAACGATGTCCACACCACCGCCAACGATGAAACCGGTCGTCTGCTGCAGGCCATGGACAAGATGCAGCTGCAGTTACGCAACCTGATCGCTGCACAGACCGACATGGCCAGGCATCACGACGCCGGCACGATCAGCTTCCGTATCGATGCTTCGGCATTCCCGGGCGACTACGGCCGCATGGCCAACGACACCAATCTGCTGGTGGCCTCGCACGTGGCCGTGCAGACCGATCTGGCACGCATCATGGGCCGCTATGCCGTTGGCGAACTGTCCGAAGACATGCAGCCGTTGCCCGGTGAAAAAGCGGTGTTCAGCAACACCATGTCGCAGGTCAAGCTCAACCTGTCGGCGATGAATCACCAGATCAAGCATCTGGCGCAGTCGGCCGCCAACGGCGACTTCAGCGCGCGCGGCGATGTCGAGCGTTTTCAGTTCGACTTCCGCATCATGGTCGAAAGCCTCAATCATTTGATGTCCACCGCCGACGGCAACCTGCAGTCGTTGTCGTCGCTGCTGCAGTCCATCGCCGCCGGGGATCTGACTGCACGCATGAGTGGCGACTTCCGCGGCGTATTTGCGCAGATGCGCGACGATGCCAATGCCACCGCCAGCCAGCTGGCGCAGATCGTCGGCAACATCCAGCAATCGGCCGTCTCGATCAACGCGGCTGCCAGCGAGATCGCGGCCGGCAACCAGGATCTGTCGCAACGTACCGAGCAACAGGCGGCCAATCTCGAAGAGACCGCAGCGTCGATGGAAGAACTGACATCCACCGTCAAACAGAATGCCGAGGGTGCACGCCAGGCCAATCAACTGGCGATCGGTGCCGCGCGTGTTGCTTCGCAAGGCGGCGACGTTGTGAGCAAGGTTGTCGAGACCATGAGCGGTATCGAAGCCTCCTCGAAGAAGATCGCCGACATCATCAGCGTCATCGACGGCATTGCGTTCCAGACCAACATCCTGGCGCTGAACGCGGCGGTGGAAGCGGCACGTGCCGGCGAACAGGGCCGTGGCTTCGCAGTGGTCGCCTCCGAAGTCCGCACGCTCGCGCAGCGCTCGTCCGGTGCGGCCAAGCAGATCAAGGACCTCATCGACGACTCGGTGCAGCGTGTGGCCGATGGCTCGGCGTTGGTGCGTAGCGCCGGCAAGACCATGGACGAGGTGGTTGCCAGCGTGCAACGCGTCACCGACATCATGGGAGAGATCTCTGCGGCATCGCAGGAGCAATCGGCCGGCATCGAACAGGTCAACCAGACCATCACCCACATGGACGAAACCACTCAACAAAATGCCGCGCTGGTGGAAGAAGCCACTGCCGCCGCACGCTCGATGGAAGAGCAGGCAGTGCAGCTCACCGACGCGGTGGCCATCTTCAGAATCGATGCGCGCCAAGTGCAAGAAACCAACATGCGCTCAGCCGCTCCGGTCGCACGGCTACTCCACAAAGTCGCCAACGCCTGATCCATCTACGGCTGCAAGGTTGCCGTTACACCACAAGACTGCGGCATGTCAGCAAGAGAGCGCCAACCGGCGCTCTCTTGCTTTGGGTATTCACCCATTACGCCATCGGCAAGCGCTTGCGTGTAACGCGGATGCGCGAGCGAGAATGGCGCAGCATGCGCCGAGCGAATCGGCATTGACGATCTGACCGGGCGTAACACCGTGGCAGAAAGCAGCTTTGCCTTGGTCTTTTGAGCTACGCGATCACCTCCATGCAGCGCACTCACCACAACATCTACCTGGCGCCCGCGCAAACGTATCAAGCCCCGTGGGCCGCACAGTTGGAAGCGTTATTCCCCGGAACGCGCAGCGTGAGCGATCTCGTCACCACGTTGCCGCCGGTCGGCAAGATCAAGGACTACTTCACCGCGGCCTTTCTTCAGGACGTCGCAAACAATCCGTTCGACCCATTGCAACTAGACCTGCAACGCAACGAACTGCTCGCTTGGCGCCCGCGCAACCGCATCTCGCTGTGCCGCTCATCCAACGATGCGAGCGTGCCGTTCAAGAACGTCACCAGGGCGATCGACACGTTCAAGCGCAATGGCAGCACCCAGCTGACAACGCTCGATCTGGGCACCGGCAAGCGGGAATACGCCAGCGCCTTCGTGCATCTGGCAGTCGAGGAAAGCTGCGTCGTGGCAGTGCGTCAGCAGCTGCTGGACCGTAGCTGCCGACCGTTGCCAATACGCGCGTCTGCGCCATGTCACCACGCCGCAGGCAGCCGCGGGATGTCGGTCTTGATTGCTTACTCCGGCAGCAGCTGCGCCAGCGCAGCCTTCAGGTCGCGAAACTGAAAGGGCTTCTGCAGCCCGTGCCGATGCCGGAACTTCTCCGGAATTCCGCCTTGCGCATAGCCAGTCACGAAGATGTAAGGCACGCCACGCGCATCCAGTTCTTCCGCAATCGGAAACGACAGCGTTCCACCCAGATTGACGTCCAATACCGCCAGATCCAGCTTGCCCTGCCGTACCACCTCAAGCGCGGCATCGACATCGCCCACCGTCGCCGCAACTTCATAGCCCAGCTCGGCCAGACAATCTTCCAGCAGCATCGCGACCAGCGATTCGTCCTCGACCAACAACACGCGCACGGTCACAGCCGCACCTCGGCAAGCTCGACCGGCAACGGAATGGATACCCGAAACCGCACGCCGGTAGGCTCGAACGCAAGCTCCACGTCGCCCTTGAGATCGTGCTTCAACCCACGCTCCAGCATGCGCGACCCGAAGCCCTTGCGCGTGGGCGGCTCCACGGCCGGGCCACCGGACTCCTGCCATGTCAGCTCGAGTATCTGTTGGTCGTCTCGCATCTGGCGTTCCCATGCAATTTGCACGGAGCCCTCGGACGACGACAGCGCGCCATATTTGAGGGCATTGGTGCACAGCTCGTGCAGTGCCATCGAGAGCGCCAACGCGCGTCGCGGATCGAGACGGCAGGAATCACCCAGCAGCGTAAAGCGCTGACTGTCGCGCGGTGCGTGCAGCGCCGCCGCATCGCGGGTCAGCTCCAGAATATCTGCACTGACCCAGTTCTCCCGGCTCAACGTGTCGTGCGCACGCGACAGCGCGAGCAGGCGCGCGTCGATTTTTTCCTGCACATCGGCAAGGCTATCGGCATTGTTGAACGACTGACGCGCCAACGACTGCACCATCACCAACGAATTCTTGACCCGATGGTTGAGCTCGTTGATCAACAACTGCAGATGCTGCTCGTGCTGTTTGTGCTCGGTGATGTCGCGCGTGGCGCCGACGATTGCCTCGACGTTGCCATCCGGCCCGAACACCGGCGTAAAGATGTAATCGTAGACCCGCAATCCCTTGACCGTATGCGGAAACGGCACCTCGCCCCGAATCGGCTGACGCGTGGCAATGACGCGCTCGATCTCCTCGTCATGCATCGCGGCATGCCACGGCTCGTAGCCCAGCTCCAGGCACGTCTTGCCAGACGCGTCTTCCCAGCGTATGCCCCACATCGTCAATAGCGCCTGGTTGGCGTAGACGAAGCGATGCTGGGTATCGAACACGTATAAAAGGTCCGGCGTGGCCTGTAACAAAGCCTCGTAAATCCGCGACCTTGCGGCGTCCTCCTGATACTCGGCCATTCCCGTCATGGTCCTGAGGTTGGACCGCACAATAAAGTGATTGCCGTGAACGCGCGATCATGCCGACATCCGGATCCGGGCCACCCAAACCGGAATACCCCCCTCTTGCCTCATACCTGGCAAATCAGGCAGATACGTCGGTCATCGCGAAGCGGCCTGGACCTAACGCGTGCACCGGCGCTGCTGCGACAGGTGTTGCATGCACTGATGGTGACGCAAGACCGCCGCATTACCTTCACCCGCGATCCAGGTCCGCGAAAGGCCTGACGGATCAGCGCTTGGACACGCGCTTCGCTGCGATCGCCACCCGGCGATGAACGCCGGAATAACCCATTCGATTCGCAAGCCCACGGTCACCTCGGCGTCTTATGCGCACCGTAGCCTACCGCCGAAAGTGACCAACACCCCATCCTTCCACCCCTCGAATCGGTCAGACAATGCCTTCGTTCTCGCACAAAACCTTTCTTCCGACCGCGATGCTGTCGCTCGGCATCATCCTCTGCTCCAGCGTGGCCACGACTGCCGCCGCAACATCGCTGCATGTCGTCTCCCGCACGGAGCAGATGACATCGTTCACCCACACCGGGCCGAGCAGGACCGAGGTGTTCAATCAACAATGGGCCGACGGTGCCGCGCAGTGCCGCGACGCGTTTCCGCAAACCACCTCGGTGCAGCTCGGCCAGGTCAATGCCCGCGCGATCAACGCAAAGACCTTCAAGGTCACCGGCAAGTGGATTTGCAGGGGTTGATCACTGCGGCCGGCGAGCAGTGCTGATTCAAGAATCAGCCTGCTTCAGGCGCAATCGCCAGGCGAGAACGAACATCGCGGCGACTGAGCAACCCATGCGTAACCGCAAGGCGCTGCGGACGCGTGCAGCATGATAATTGCGCAGCAGCCCTCCCCCGATTGCGGAGCATGGGGTTGGCTTGAAGCCTTGGTCTAGATGGTGGGTCACGATGGACTCGAACCATCGACTAAAAAGCTTGGAAGAAAGCGATTTTTCGCATATCGATCAGCGACTTATGGCCGCAAGTTTCCCGGAGGATTGCCCCGGTGCCCTCGCTTCGCAAGGCATTACCCGCACTTTTACCGACATCTGTGCAGCACCCCTAGGCCATCAGTGCGAACGGCGTGCCCGGTGTAATGCCGTTGCCTAGGCGCTGGCGTGGACCTACTTGCTTGGCCGCCTGGCTATTCGCATTCCTCGCCGCATGCATGCGGCTCTCATGGTCAGAGTCTTTGAGCAAGGCGGACACAGTTGCGGCCTGCCTGCTTTGCCGCGTAAAGCGCTTCGTCGGCTTGTCTCAACAATTCGTCCGCGCTCACTTCTTCGTTATAGGAATCGAAAAGACATGCGCCTACGCTTATTGTTAAATGCCCATACGGACTATCGAGATGTTCGATGGAAAGTTCAGCAACACGCTGCACCATTCGCTCAGCTGTCATCTTCAGAGCAGCCCAATCGCTGGACGGCAAGAGCACCGTTAGCTCCTCGCCACCATAGCGAGCCGCAAGATTTCCAGCGCGGCGCGCCTGATTTTTGAGGACGTTGGCCACCGCTTTAATGCAAAGATCGCCTGCTGGATGCCCATAGCGATCGTTGTAAAGCTTGAACTGGTCTATGTCCACCATAATGACCCCGAGTGGCAATGCGGTGCGTCGCGCACGGCCAATCTCTGCGGGCAGAACCGCATCCAGTTGCCTCCTATTCGCTAGGCCGGTCAAGCTATCTTGCATTGCGATGGCTTCAACAGCGGTGTAAGCCAGACGTAGTTCATCCTCAATTCGCAATGTCTGCCGTATTTGGCGTGAAATAAGAACCACAAAAAGCGCTGGAATAAATAATATCAGGCACAACATAAGCAGCGATCTGCTGAGGCTTGCGTACCACGCTGCCAAGATTGCCTGCTTCGACTTACCCGCCAAGACCACTAACGGATAGCGACCGAGGCGTTCATAGCCATACATCCGTTCAACTTTATCTGTAATTGACACAACCATTGCCACACCACTCGGAGAGCGCGGCAAATACATCCTAAAGATATCCCCTTGCGCAATACTCTTTCCTATCATGGCGGGGTCAAACGGGTGGCGCACCATGATCTTTCCCGCACTGGAGGAGAGGACCACGACACCCTGCTCTTCCAATTGAAATTGGGCGTAAAAATCACTGAAGTATTTCACACGCAGGGTGACGAGAAAAACCCCTCCGAAGCTTCCATCCCGCTTATTTATTCTTCTCGATACCGGAATGATGAGTTCTCCGGTAGAACGGCTGGTGATCACATCTCCAACATGTATCGCCTCATCCGCGTGTTCTTTGTGATAAATAAAATACTCCCTGTCTGAATTATTAGCTGATGCCGGAATAACATCCTTACCAGTAACGACCCATTTTCCGTTTTCATCATACACAAAGATACCGTGCAACTCTGGCAAACTACTCAACTGACGACGAAAGAGCTGCTGCAACCGGTTCTTGTCAATATTCTCAAGGCCGTCCCCTTCAATGCGCTCCACCACTCCAAGAGACAGTATCTCAGCGTCCTTAATCGCATCTTCTGCGTGCTGCGCAATCGAATGAGAGAGATTCCCTGTCGTCTCCCGTGCTGTTTTTAAGGCGTAATCATACCCGATCCAAGCTTGATACGCGTTAGTCCCAAGCAGCAAAACAATCATTGCCACAGCAAAATAGGGAATAGACCTAATAATCAGCCGTTGCTGCCTGATGGATGCCATCACGACTTTATTCCACAGCAGATTCCCGAGCCGCCATTATTCATGCCCACCCCACTGACTGATATCCTCTTCGACGAATAAGAGAGCCACGAAGCTCGCTGAATAATCTTCATCCTCGACGACGCGAAGCCAGGCTCGACGACCAGTGACATGCTCCCCGCTGAGCACACGCACTGGAAATGCGGCCCCACTGCCAGCACAGTGTTGCAAACTCAAAAAATCGCCAGAGTCATTTGACCAAAGCGCGCTTGCATTGCAAGATTCCAGTGTATTCGCAGGCTTTTCCAACAACCTGCAAAAGGCCGAATTAACAGCAGTCACTCTTCCGCCACCATCAAAGACGGCCATCGCCACCGGCGATATTTCAAACCCTTTTTGCTTCGATCGCGCCAGCAGCGCGCCATCATTTAAACGACTGAATATAAGGCCACTTACCTTCGAGGCCAGCTGCCTAAGCAACTTAATTTCCTCGGCGTTGATTTCTTTGGGCTTGGCATCAATAGCACACAGGGTCCCAATAGCCAAACCGTTATCGCCGCGTAACGGAACACCTGCGTAAAAGCGAATATACGGCGGGCCTTGCACAAGGGGATTGTCGGCAAACCTTTCATCCATCAATGCGTCATTGACGATAAGAGGCTCGTCAGCACTTAAGGCGTGAGCACAGAACGAGACATCTCGAGAGGTCTGGCAAGCATCAAGGCCTATTTTGGATTTGAACCACTGTCGATCTCCCTCAACAAGGGAAATCAACGCAATAGGGACATCCAACCCCTGCGCCAACGCGTGAGTGACTTCGTCAAGGACGCTTTCGGCTGGGGTATCCAATATATCGAGTTGACGAAGAAGGCGAAGCCGCGCCTGCTCGTTTTGGGGATACGGTGCAATAAGCATAGTCAAACACCGAAGAAGGCCGAGCCATCATACCTCCGATGCCAAGATTTAGAGGCCTTACTCACTTCTCAAGTTGGATCAGCGCTCGCGCGCCCGGTTTTGCTTCTGGGGCGCTGTAAAGACCCACTGAAACTCTGCTCAGGTGTTAGTTTTCAGAGGAGACATCGATGAGTGCAGTGATGGACGAAGAACAGATCAAGCGCTGGACGGCCCGGCGCAAGTCGGCGCTGGTGCTGGAGATCATCCAGGGGAAGACGACGGTGGCCTTGGCCAGCCGGCAATTCGACCTGACGCCCAATGAGATCGAAGGCTGGGTCGAGGAAGGTAAGCGCGGGCTGGAGAACGCGCTGCGGGCCAAACCAGAAGACGTGCGCGAGCAGTACGCACGCCAGCTCAAGGACCTGCAGGAAGCCTACGGCGAGGCCATGCTGGAACTGCGCGCCCGAAAAAAGTTGTCAGCCCTGCTGGGCAAGGACGAGAGCTGATGGTCTCGATCCAGCAGGGCCTGAAGGAGGACGGGTTCGACGTCTCGATGGTCAAGCTGTGCCGCTGGTTCGGTGTGGCCCGGCGCAGCGTGTACTACACGCCGCGCAAGGCAGTGCCGAAGGTGAAGCCGGAGCTGGCCGCACCGATCGAAGCCATGATCGAGGCCGAGCCGTCGTTCGGGTATCGGACGGTGGCCGGACTGTTGGGGATGAACAAGAACACGGTGCAGCGGATCTTTCAGATCAAGGGCTGGCAGGTGCGCAAGCGGGCCGTGGGCAAGCGACCGCGGATCGAGGCCTTGCCCTCGGTGGCCAGCGCGCCGAATCAACGCTGGGCCACCGATCTGTGTCGGGTCTGGGGCGGCAAGGACGGCTGGCTGAGCCTGGCCCTGGTGATCGATTGCCATACCCGGCAATTGCTGGGCTGGCAGCTCTCGCGCACAGGCAGGGCCAGCACCGCCGTGGCGGCCTTGGAGCAGGCGCTGATCACCCGCTTCGGCACGCTGGGCAAGGTCAAGGAGCCGTTCCTGCTGCGCTCGGACAATGGCCTGGTCTTCACCAGCCGCGACTACACCCGCCTGGTCGCCGGCTACGGCCTCAAGCAGGAGTTCATCACGCCACACTGTCCGCAGCAGAACGGGATGGTCGAGCGCGTCATCCGAACACTCAAGGAACAGTGCGTCCATCGGCACCGGTTCGAGAGCCTGGCCCACGCCCTACGCGTCATTGGCGACTGGATTGGGTTCTACAACCGGCAGCGGCCGCATCAGGCACTGAAGATGATGACGCCTGACCAAGCCTATGCCGCTACATTAACCACCTGACCTGTGCAGAAACCGATGGGTCATTACAGCGCCAAGAACAGACCGCCCCTGCACTCGATGTCACTAGCGGCCTCAACAGCTCTTCTGGTCGCTCCAACAGCGGTCAAGGCGCGGGCGAGCTTCCCTCGCCCAGGCTCCGCCCGTGTGGTGCCATCTCGTGATTGCCGAGGCATCGCGCTCTGCTTGGCTGATTGCTTGGCTGATTGCTTGGCTGATTGCTTGGCTGATTGCTTGGCTGATTGCCTGGCTGATTGCCTGGCTGATTGCCTGGCTGATTGCCTGGCTGATTGCCTGGCTGATTGCTTGGTTGATTGCTTGGTTGATTGCTTGGCTTGCCACATCGACTGCTCTGGCATTGCGGCACGATCTTTAACCTGGCAGCAGCACTCCACCCGCTTTGGCGTGGCAACGATCTGACTTTCGGTGAACAACGGAACCGGCGCTCAGTCCCTCAACAAGCGTACGCACTTGGACAATCACAGGTGCATCCACTTGAAGTGCGAGCTTTGTCGGCATGCAAGTGAGCGCGCGCTCCCGAACCCACTTGTGCCGCGGCGAAGGCTTTGCCGTAGCGGCGGCCGTGAGACCACCGCTCGCCTAGAGCCGGCCAGTGATCAGCGCGGTGCGTTGTGCCGGCACTGCAAATAGTCCAGCACGCCGCGTCCATCGGACACCTGCATTGGGTCGCCATAGATAAAGGCGGCGGCAATTTCCCTGCCGCACAAAAAAAGGCGCCGTCGGCGCCATCTGACCTGCTGAATTAAGTGGTGGGCCGTGATGGATTCGAACCATCGACCAAAAGATTAAAAGTCTTCTGCTCTACCGACTGAGCTAACGGCCCACTGACCCGACTGCGCGTCGGGGTGCGCATTCTACCCTACACAGGCGTCAAGACGAAATCGTGTAATGCGTGGGGTCCTGAACGCCGGCGTCGACAAAGCCGGCGGCGCGCAGCCGGCAGGCGTCGCAGTGGCCGCAGGCACGTCCGTCGGCGTCGGCGCGGTAGCAGGACACGGTGAGGCCGAAGTCCACGCCCAGGCGTACGCCTTCGCGCACGATGTCCGCCTTGCTGAGGAACTGCAGCGGTGCGTGGACGCGCAGGCCTGCGCCTTCCACGCCGGCCTTGGTGGCCAGGTTGGCCAGTATTTCGAAGGCGCGCACGAATTCGGGGCGGCAGTCCGGATAGCCGGAGTAGTCCACCGCATTGACACCGCAGAACAGGTCGTTGGCGCCGACCACTTCGGCCCAGCCGAGCGCCAGCGACAGCATGATGGTGTTGCGCGCGGGCACGTAGGTGACCGGGATGCCGTCGCCGCCGGCCTCCGGCACCTCGATGTCGTCGGTGAGCGCCGAGCCGCCGATGCTGCGCAGATCCACATCGACCACCTTGTGCGCGACGACGCCCTGCGCCGCGGCAACGCGTGCGGCCGCATCCAGTTCGGAGGTGTGGCGTTGACCGTAGCGCACGCTCAGCGCGTACACGGCAAAGCCCTGCTCCTGCGCGAGCGCAATGACAGCGGCGGAGTCCATGCCTCCGGACAACAGAACGACAGCTTTTTTCATTTCAGGACGGCATCGACAACGGAAGACGCAAAGGCTAGCAGGGTCGGCGCCGGGCCGCGATGCCGAGCGGTCTGTTCGGCACGCTCATCAACCGAGGCAACACAACGGAGGCGCTGGAGACTGCTTTGTAGCCGAGGTCAGAATGCAGACGCTAGTGCATCAATAGCACGCCGCTGGCGATGGCCAATGACACCTCACACAGTTCCGGCGCAATCGCGTTTGATCGAGCCATCCGGCACGACGACCAGTCGCTCTATTCCTCGCGCTTAGCGGCCCGGCTCGTCGTCCCAGAGAATCTTGTGCAGCTGCATCTGGAAGCGCACCGGCAGGCGATCGGCCACGATCCAGTCGGCGAGCTGGCGCGGCGTGACTTCGCTCTTGCTGGGCGAAAACCATACCGTGCAACAACGGTCGAGCGCGTGCGTTGCGACGATCTCGCGCGACCATTCGTAATCGGCGCGGCTGCAGATCACGAACTTGATCTGGTCGCGTGCGGTCAGCAATGCCAGGTTGTCCCAACGGTTGCGCTGCTCCTCGCCGGAAGCGGGCGTCTTGATGTCGACCACACGCGAGACGCGGGCATCGACCTCGGAAACATCCAGTGCGCCGGAGGTTTCCAGCGACACGTCGAAACCTGCATCGCACAGCTTCTGCAGCAATACCAGGCAGCGCTTTTGCGCCAGCGGCTCACCGCCGGTCACGCAGACATGCCGCACACCATGGCTGGCGACCTCGGCCACGATCGCGTCGATGTCATGCCACTGGCCGCCGTGGAAGGCGTAAGCGGTATCGCAGTAGTTGCACCGCAACGGGCAGCCGGTCAGGCGCACGAACACGGTCGGCCAGCCAGCCGCTTCGGCTTCGCCTTGCAGGGACAGGAAAATTTCGGTGATCTTCAATCGCGGCAACGGCGACTGGACGATCTCGCTGGGGACGGCGGCGGCGTTCATGGGCAAAGTATGCGCCGCGCCAACAGGCGACGACGCGCGGGCTCAGCGCAGTTGCTGGCCGAGACGGATGGACTGCAGGCGTTCCTGGGCGACACGTGCTGCGTCCGAGCCCTGGTACTGCGAGACGACCTGCTGCAAGGTTTGCTGGGCTTCGTTGTTCTTGCCTTCGCCGTACTGCGACAGGCCGAGCTTCAGCAGACCGCCAGCGGCCTTGTCATGCGTGGGATAGCGGCTGACGAGATCGCGGAACTGCGCCTCGGCAAGCTGGAAATTGCGGGTGGCGTAATAACTCTCACCCAGCCAATACAGCGCATTGGGGGTGTAGACACCATTGGGATAAAGCTCGAGAAAACTCAAGAAAAGCTGCGACGCGTCGTCGTATTTGCCGTTCTTCAATGCATCGAACGCGACGTTGTAGGCAGTGCGCTCATCGTTGCTGACAGCCATGGTCCCTGCATCGCCATGGACGGACGGCGGCTTCTCGGAAGTGGCCGCCGCTGCAGGCCGCGCGGCCGGAGCCGGGGCTGGGGGGACGCTGCCGGTGGCAGAAGGCAGCGGAGGCGTTGCGCCACCTGCACCTTCCAACCGGTTCAGACGCCCGTCCAGGTCCAGATACTGGTCCTTGGACTGTTGCTTGAGTTGCTCGTTGTCGTGCTGCAGCTGTTCAACGGTCGCACGCAAGCCCTGCAGGTCCGAACGCGCCTGCTGCAGCTGGTTGAGAAGATCGTTGTTGGCCTGACTGTTGGCCTGCTGCTGCTCGAGCACCGCCACACGATCAGCGAGACTGGCTCGCTGGGCGTATGCCGGCGCGGCGACCACAAGGGCCGCCGCGACGAACAGAGATGTCACTCGAAAGCGCATCGTTTCTTACTGAGCCGTGTACACGATTTCGACGCGACGGTTCTGCGACCAGCAGCTTTCGCTGGTTTCGGTGCAGACCGGACGCTCTTCACCGTAGCTGACGACGGTCAGCTGGCTGGCCGAACCACCGGCAGCCTGCAGCGACGACGACACAGCGTTGCCGCGGCGCTCGCCCAGGCCCATGTTGTACTCGCGCGAACCGCGCTCGTCAGCATTGCCCTGCAGGGTGATGCGCGAGGACGGACGGTCGCGCAGGTACTTGGCGTGGCACGCCATGATGGCCTGGAATTCCGGCTTCAGGGAGTCCTGATCCAGATCGAAGTAGACAACGCGCTGGCGCAGGCAAGCATCGGTATCCAGGTCGCCCGGGCCGTACAGGCCAGAGGTGGCCGGGCCGGTGGGAACGGAGGAACCGGCGGTGGTATCGGTTGCGGGAGGCGGAGTTTCCTTCACCTTCTTCGAGCAACCAGCCAGCACGGCAACGGACAACAGGGAGACAAGCAAGACGCGGGTGGACTTGTTCATGGGATACCTATGGAGGCTCTGGGCCAATGAGTGGTTTAACGCAGCGAAATATTAACATTAATGCGCGGTTCGGTAAGGCCCCCAAGCGGGTTCTCTCACATCACCATCGGCCAGAACCAGACGCTGGCGGACCCGAGCGTCGGCGGACACGGCGTAAAGCACGCCCCGGCCACCCTCACGTGCGGCGTACAGCACCATGCTGGCGTTGGGCGCAAAGCTCGGGGATTCGTCCAGCGAACCCGGCGAGAGCGTGCTCCAGCTGGGCGAACCCAGGCTGCGATCCATCATGGCGATGCGGTAGCTGTTGCCGCTGCCCTGTGCCACGGCGATCTTCTTGCCGTCGAACGACACGCTGGCAGTCGCGTTGTAATTGCCCTGGAAGGTGACGCGATTGGCGCTGCCGCCGCTGGCTGCCACCTGATAGATCTGCGGGCGACCGCCGCGATCGGAGGTGAAATAGATGCTGCCGCCATCCGGCGCCCAGGTCGGCTCGGTATCGATGCCGAAGTGGTTGGTCAGCTGGGTCAGCTGCTTGCTGCCCAGATCCATCACGTAGATCTCCGGGTTGCCGCTGCGCGACAGCGCCAGCGCCAGGCGACGGCCATCCGGCGAAAACGACGGTGCACCGTTGATGCCGCGGAAGCTAGAGACCAGCTCACGTGCGCCGGTGGCGATGTCCTGGAGGTAGATCGAGGAATTGCCACGCTCGAAGCTCACGTAGGCCAGCTTCTTGCCGTCCGGGCTCCAGTTCGGCGACAGCAGCGGCTCGGCCGAGCGCACGATGGTCTGCGGGTTGTAGCCATCCGAATCGGCCACCATCAGCGCGTAGCGCATGGCGCCACCCTTACCGCTGGCGGTCACGTAGGCGATACGGGTCCAGAACGCGCCGCGCACGCCGGTGATTTTTTCGTAGATCGCATCGGCCATCTGGTGCGACACGTCGCGCATCGCATTGGCGCGCGCGGTCATCGCCAGACCGAGCATGCGCTCGCCCTTGGCCACGTCGAACAGTTCGTACTCGACGCGATACGCGCCCTCGCCCGCATCCATCACGCGGCCGACGACGATGTAGTTCTGCTTGAGCGTGCGCCAGGTCTGGAATTGCACCTCGGTGCCGCGGGTCGGCTTTTCGACGATCTGCGCCACCGGCAACGTGCGGAACTGGCCGGAACGATCCAGGTCGGCGCCGACGACGGCAGACACGTCGGTCTGCGGTGCAGTGCCGGAGCCCTGGTAGGGCATGGGGACGACGGTGATCGGCGTCGCCGAGGCGCTACCGCCCACGATGTCGATGGTGAGCCCTTGCTGTTGCGCGAGTGCGCTCAGCGGCAACAACAGGGCGGTCAAGGCAGCTAGCCAACGCAGCGGTTTTTTCATGGACGGCTCGGATCGGGCAGGAAAAGTGTGCAAGGGATACCAATCAGCGAGTGAACATACTCGCAATCATGAACGAGACAACGTGAAAATGGAGCGAGCGGTCCAACGGCGAGGCAACTCCGGCAAGCCTGACGCCGGTCGGGCGCTACCGAGCCGCAATCCACGCCGGCAAGACATGAGACGACAACGCATAGACCAGGTTGTCATCAGACGCCTCATACCCCGGCGCAGCGCTCGCAAGCTGCCGCACCACGATCCACCGCCGCGCTCACTGATCCTGCGCGGTGAATACGAAGGTCAGATTGCGCTGGAACACCGATTCGAACCCGCGATACGGCAGCGGCTGTGCGCTCAACACCGCAGCCTCGATCGAGCGCTGGCCGGCCTCGTCGTACGGGCAACCCGGCGCGACCTTGGCCTCCATCACGCTGCCACCGGGCAACTGACGGATGTTGATGGTGCACTTTTGCCCCGGCGGCACCGATGGCGGGCGCACCCACTGGGACAGCACTTTTTGCTGGATCGCAGCAGCGTACTTGGCCGACAGGTCGGTGCTGGTGCCGCCCTGCCCTGCAGTCGGCTGCGCACTGGTCGCTGCCGCGGCAGAGGCCTGCTGCGCGCGCGCAGCCGCAACCTGTCGCAGCTTCTGCTCGGCCAGCGCGGCCTCCTTGGTGGCCTGCTCACGCTGGCGGCGGATGTCGGCGATCTTCTTCTGGCGCTCGGCGTCGGCAGCCTGCTCGGCAGCGGCCTGCTTCTTCTTGGCGTCGGCCTCTTCCTGCTGCTTGGCCAGGCGAAGCTTCTGCTCGGCCTCTTCCTGACGCTTACGCTCGGTCAGGTCGATCTGCTCCTGGCGACGCTTGGCTTCCTGCTCCTGCTTGGCCTTCTCTTCTGAAATGGCTAACGCATCGACCTTGTCCTGGTCGACCTTGTCCGGCTGGGCAACGCGTTCCTGCGCCTGTGCCTGCTGCTGCGTGGGCGCATCTTGTGGCCGCGGCTCGGGAATCGGCTGCGGCGGCGGCACGCTGTCTTCCGGGGCTGGCTCGGGCAATGGCGCCGGCGGCGGCGGTGCTTCCAACGGCGTGGCCTTCAGCGCCTGACGGGCCACGCGCGCCTCGGCGGCAGAGACGTCCAGCGAGGCTTCCATGCTGGGGTCGCCCGCCGCCGGTTCGACCGAGCGTTCGGGCGACCACAGCCAGCCGGCGATGAACACCAGCGCGACCAGAATATGCACGACCAAGGCCAGCATGACCGGTCGCAACCAGCCATCCTCGCGCGCGCCCTGGGTGGGGAGTGCGTCAGCGTGCATCGCTGCCTGCAGTGCCGCCGGAGTCGGAGATCAGGCCGACCTTCTCGACCTTGGCCTGCTTGAGCACGTCGATGGCGTCCATGATCTTTTGGTACGGCGCGGCGCGATCTCCGGCCACCACGACGCGTGCGTCCTTGTCCTGCGCCACGATGGCGGCCAGCTGCGCCTGCAGCGCATCGACGTCCATGGCCTGCGGCTTGCCTTTGGGCAGCTGCAATGCCAGTTGGCCATCGGCGGCGACCACCACCACGATCGGGTCCTGCTTGCTTTCCAGCGCTTTGGCGCGCGAGCTCGGCAGGGTGACGTCGGTGCTCAGGGTCAACAGCGGCGCGGTCACCATGAAGATGATCAGCAGCACCAGCATCACGTCGATGTATGGCACGACGTTGATGTCGGATTTGAGCTTGCGCTTCTTACGGCGGGAAATACCGGAAATCATCGCGAAACGTTCCTCATTAATCCCTCGCACCCACGTGTGCGCTCTGTCGCCAGTGGCTCGCCTGTCCAAGCGACGCAGACCGGCGCATGCGCATTGGCGCTGGACGTATCCAGCCGCTGCGCTGCGCAGGCGTCTGCAACGCGCGCGCGCAGGCCAGAGAGCTTGCGAGAGAGGCGCATTACTCGTCCGCGCCAGCCTGGCGCTGCAGGATGGAGCTGAACTCGTCGGCGAAGGTTTCGTAGCGCACCGACAGCCGTTCCACGCGGGTGGTGAAGCGGTTGTAGGCCCACACCGCCGGGATCGCCACGAACAGGCCGATGGCGGTGGCGAACAAGGCTTCGGAAATACCCGGTGCCACGGCGGCGATACCGGCCTGCTCGCCGCTGCTGACCATGTCGTGCATGGTCACCATGATGCCGAACACGGTACCGACCAGGCCGACGTACGGCGCGGTGGAGCCGATGTTGGCCAGCAATTCGAGATTGCGCTCCAGCTGATCGACCTCACGGGTGAAGGCGGTCCGCATGGCGCGCTGTGCGCCTTCGAGCTGCACGCGCGCATCCAGGCGGCGGCGATCGCGCAGCCGCGAAAATTCGCGGAACCCGCTTTCGAACATCGATTCCAGGCCACCGACGCTGCGGTTGCGGTCGGTTGCCGAGGCGTAGAGCTTGGCAAGATCGGCACCGGACCAGAAGCGGTTTTCGAACTCGTCCGCCTCGCGGTTGGCCTGCTTGAACGCACGCGCCTTGCGGAAAATGATCACCCAACTGATGAACGAGCCGATCAACAGCAACAGCACGATGATCTTCACCGGGATGCTGGCGCGCAGGATCAGATCAACATAGTTGATGCTGCTGTTATGCGCCGCCGTGGCGGTTTGCGCCGCGGCCGCGGTGACTTCCTGCGGTAGTGCTTCCACTACCGTGTCCTGCAGGGCCAGGAGCAATGCAATCGACATCCGTTCGTTCCTCAGTCATCTGATTCTGGGGTTTCTAGAGCTTTCAACACGTCATACAGCGCATCGTCCATGCCGCGCGGGCGGAAGTCGCTGGTGCCGAGTGCGGCGATGCGCACCTCGGCAGTCAACAGCACCTCGCCTTCGCGACGGACCGACTGCGCAAACAGCAGGCTGGCCCGTTTGCATTTCAGCAATACCGCCGACACAGACAGCGCGTCGTCGAGCCGGGCCGGCTTGAGGAAATCCAGTTGCATCGAGCGGACCGCAAACACCAGACCGTGGTCCTGGCGCATCAGATCCTGCCCGTAACCGGCCGCGCGCATCCACTCGGTACGCGCGCGCTCCATGAAAGCAACGTAGCGCGCGTGGTAGACCACCCCGCCGGCGTCGGTATCTTCCCAGTAGACGCGTGTCGGCCAACTGAATACAGGCGGGGAATCGGGAGACGGGAATGGGGAATCGGCGGTCATGGGGACGGATTGTTGATCGAGACGGCCCGGGCGAGCGACAAGCGGAGCGTCATCAGAACAGGTCTCCCGGCTCGCCGATGGCTGGTGCGCGGTCGCGCGGCGGCTTCAGGCCCAGGTGCAGATAGGCCTTGGTGGTGACCATGCGGCCGCGCGCGGTGCGGATCAGAAAACCCTGCTGGATCAGGTAAGGCTCGATCACGTCTTCCAGCGTGCCGCGCTCTTCCGACAACGAGGCGGCCAAGGATTCCACGCCCACCGGGCCGCCGTCGAAATGTTCGACGATGGTGCGCAACATGCGGCGATCGAGCTCGTCGAAGCCTTCCGGGTCGACCTTGAGCATCTGCATGGCCGCCTGCGCCACCGGCAGATCGATATGGCCGGCGGCCTTGACCTGGGCGAAATCGCGCACGCGGCGCAGCAGCCGGTTGGCGATACGCGGGGTGCCACGTGCGCGACGCGCGATCTCGGCGGCGCCGTCGGGCGTGCAGTCGATGCCAAGAATCGCGGCCGAGCGGATCACGATGCGGGTGAGCTCTGCCGGCGAATAGAACTCCAGCCGCTGCACGATGCCGAAGCGGTCGCGCAACGGCGCGGTCAGCAGGCCGGCGCGGGTGGTGGCGCCAATCAGCGTGAACGGCGGCAGATCGATCTTGATCGAGCGTGCGGCCGGGCCGTCGCCGATCATGATGTCGATCTGGAAATCTTCCATCGCCGGGTACAGCACTTCTTCCACCACGGGCGACAGCCGATGGATTTCGTCGATGAACAACACATCGTGCGGCTGCAGGTTGGTCAGCAGCGCGGCCAGATCGCCGGCCTTTTCGATCACCGGCCCGGAGGTGGAGCGCAGGTTGACGCCCAGCTCATTGGCAATGACGTGGCTTAGCGTGGTCTTGCCCAGGCCGGGCGGGCCGAAGATCAGCACGTGATCCATCGCCTCGCCACGCGCCTTGGCAGCCTGGATGTAGATCTCCATCTGCTCGCGCACCGGCTGCTGGCCGAGGTAATCGGCCAGGCGTTTGGGGCGGATGCTCGCATCGGCGGCATCGTCTTCGCGGGTGGCGCTGCTGGCGATGATGCGCTGTTCGGTCATCCCGCCATCTTCGCATGCCGCGCGCGGGCGGCGCAGCCTCTAGAAATCAAGATCGGCCTGCCGCAGCACGCTGAAGAACGCATCGAAGCTGGGCGCGCGCCAGGTCGGGACCAGCCCCTCCCATTTCTCGAAATAGACGACTTCCGGCTCGCACTGCGGGCCGCGCGCGCGATAGTCCAGGCACAGCAGGCAATCGACGTTGTGGCACGACAGCACCTGGTCCAGGCCGGCATGCAGGCACGCCGCCGCACTAAAGTCGTCCGGGTCTTCGAAGGCCGCGGCCAGGTCCAGCACGCTGCCGATCTGTGCAAGCGGCGATAGATCCCGATCCACCAGCACGCATTCCCAATCCACGTAATGCGCGCAAGCAAAGCGCGTGCGCGGCACCCAGCACCAGTCCGTGTCGCCGCCGTCCTGGACGCTGTACAGGCGCTTGAACAACGCCGGCAAGCGCACGTCCAGCCGCGTTTCGGCAGCGGCCAGCGCACCGGCATCTGCAGCCGCTGCGGTGTCGTTCCAATGCCCGGGGCCGCTCCAGAAGGTGCGCAATGCCGGCGGCTGAGGCTGCCAGTGCACGCGCTCGCTCACATCGTGCTTGGCCTGCAATGCCGGCGACCAGTACACGACATCGACCAGCTGCGACAGCAGAGCGTCCACGTTCTCGAACACGATCAACCGACGGTTCCCGCCTGCATCGACATAGACCAGGCTGGGCTCGGCGCCGGGCACGGAATAATCCAGACACAAGGCCCGGCTGGGTGAGCGGTGGTCGGCGGCGATGACGATCAGGCGGCGATCGTCGCCACCGGCGGCCAGACCGGCAAATGCGTCATCGCGGTAGTCCTCGCGGGCACGCACCTGCGCGAAGGAAAACAGCTCCGCGCTGCCAAGCAGGCGCGCGCGCGGAATCAGCCATTCGGCGGTGAGCCAGTTGTCCGGCTGCTCCAGCCACTGCACACGCGCCATCTGCACCGCGCCGCCGTCATAGCGCGCATACAACGTGCGTAGCCACGTCGGCAGATGCACCTCGAGCCGCGCTTGCGCGGCCTCGCTGGCCGGTACACGCCCGAGATTCAGCGCTTCGTCCCAGAAGGTGTCCAGGCTCGGCGAGCGGCCGTAGACCATCCACTGCAGACCAGCCACGCTCAGATTTCCACTTGCGCGCCCAGCTCGACCAGGCGGTTACCGGGAATACGGAAGAAGCCGGTGGCCGGGGCGGCGTTGCGATGCATCAGCGCGAACAACTTGTCGCGCCAGATCGGCATGCCGCGGTTGGCGCTGGCCACGATGGTTTCGCGGCTGGCGAAGAAGGTGGTGTCCATCGGGTCGAAATGGATGCCGCCCTGGTCGCAGGAGCGCATCAGCGCCAGTGGCACGTCGGGCGTTTCCATGAAGCCGAAGCGCACGTAGACGCGGTAGAACTCGTCGCCGATCGATTCGATCTGCAGGCGCTTGTCTACCGGCGCATACGGGATCGGCAAGGTGTCGACGTTGAGGAAGATGTTGCGTTCGTGCAGCACCTTGTTGTGCTTGAGGTTGTGCATCAGCGCATGCGGCACGACCATCGGGTCGGCGGTCAAGAACACCGCCATGCCCGGCACGCGCGCCGGCGGCGCCAGCATCAGGCCCGGCAGGAAGCTGTCGATGCGGATGCCGTCCTTGCGGATTTCCTCGCGCAGCAGCGCGCGGCCACGCCGCCAGGTGCGCATCAGGGTGAACACCACGATGCCCAGCGCCAGCGGGAACCACGCGCCCTGGAGCAGCTTGGCGCCGTTGGCGATGACGAACGCCAGCTCGATGATGAAGAACACCACGCACAGCGGCAGCACCCAGTTGCGCCAGCGCGGCCACAACGAGCGCGCCACCAGGGCCAGCAGCAAGGTGTCGATCAGCATCGTCATCGAGACCGAGATGCCGTACGCCACGGCCAGATTGGTGGAGCTGCGGAAGATCAGCACCAGCGCGATCACCATCACCATCAACAGCCAGTTGATGCCGGGTACGTAGATCTGGCCGATGGTGGTGCGCGAGGTGTGCTTGATCTGCATGCGCGGGATGTAGCCCAGCTGCATGGCCTGGCGGGCTACCGAATACGCACCGGTGATCACCGCCTGCGAGGCGATTACCGCCGCCAGCGTGGCCAGGATGATCATCGGGTACAGCGCCCAGCTGGGCACCGCTTCGAAGAACGGGTTTTTCAGTGCGGCAGGGTGATTGAGCACCAGTGCGCCCTGGCCCAGGTAGTTGAGCAGCAGCATCGGCAGCACGAAGAAGTACCAGCCATGCCGGATCGGGCGTGCGCCGAAGTGGCCCATGTCCGCATACAGCGCTTCACCGCCGGTCACCGCCAGCACCACCGCGCCGAGGATGAACACCCCGTGCCAGCCGTGCTGCATGAAGAAGCGGATCGCCCACCACGGGTTGAAGGCTTTCATCACCTCCGGCGCATCGACGATGTTCCAGATGCCGATCGCGCCCAGCGACAGAAACCACAGGCAGGTGATCGGGCCGAACACCTTGCCGACCGTTTCGGTGCCGAAGCGCTGCACCATGAACACGATCAGCAGTACCACGACGGTGATCGGCACGATGAAGGGGTGCAGGCTGGGCGCGGCGATTTCCAGGCCTTCCACCGCGCCCATCACCGAGATGGCCGGCGTGATCACGCCGTCGCCGAAGAACAGCGAAGCGCCGAAGATCCCGAGGATGCCGACCACGTACGCCGAGCGCGAGCCCTGTTTGAGGGTGCGCTGGGTCAGCGCCATCAGCGCCATGATGCCGCCCTCGCCCTCGTTGTCGGCACGCATGATGATGGTGACGTACTTGAGCGTGACGGTGATCATCAGCGCCCAGAACGCCAGCGACAGCACGCCCAGCACGGTGTCGTGATCGCTGGTCAACCCGTAGTGCGGCGAAAACGCCTCCTTGAGGGTGTAGAGCGGACTGGTGCCGATATCGCCGAAGACGACGCCGATGGCGCCGATGACCAAGGCCATATGGCTGTTGGCAGGCGCGTGGCCGTGGCCAGCTGCGGGAGTGGAGGTCTGTGACATTGAGTGGGCAGGTTATCGCTGAAGGGCGTGAAGAATGAGAAAGGCCGAGCCCGCTTAACGCAGCGCGGCCTGGAGTGCCTTGCGAATGACCGTGGCGACTTCGTCGCCTTCTGCCCCGGCCTCGCGTGCCATGCGCGCGGCCTCGGCCGGCTTGTAACCCAGTTGCTGCAAGGCGACCGTGGCTTCGGACACCGCATCCGGACCCAGTTGGCCGGTGATCGGCGCGCCGCTGCTGAAGTCGGCGGCGCGGTCGCGCAGCTCGACCACCATGCGCTCGGCGGTCTTCTTGCCGATGCCCGGAATGCGCGTGAGCGCGGTGATGTCGCCGCCGGTGACCAGGCGGGCGAACTCGTCCACGCTGACCCCGGACAGCACCGCCAGCGCGATCTTGGCGCCGATCCCGGTGACTTTTTGCACGTCGCGGAACAGCCGCCGCTCGCCCTCGCGCAGGAAGCCGTACAGCGCGACGCTGTCTTCCTTCTGCGCGTAATGGGTGAACAGGATGACGTCGCGGCCGACATCGGGCAGATCGTAGAAGGTGCTCATTGGCGCCTCCAGCTCGTACCCCACCCCGCCTACGTCGATCACCAGCCACGGCGGCTGCTTGTAGGCCAGGATCCCGCGCAGACGGCCGATCACGCGGCACCGCCGCTGCGGTGCCGGGATTGGGGAATCGGGAATGGGGAATCGACACAGCACGCGCCGTTGTGGACTCCGCTCTCGGCGTTTCCGATTCCCGATTCCCGATTCCTGATTCTCATTTCTTGCGGCTCCAGGCCTGTTGGGTAGTGACGCCCAGACGCTGCGCGGTGGCGCGGACGTGGGCGTGGGTGATGGCGACCGCCAGTGCATCGGCGGCGTCGGCCTGTAGCTTGCCTTTCAGGTTGAGCATGATGCCGACCATATGCTGCACCTGCACCTTGTCCGCGCCGCCCTTGCCGACCAGCGCGAGCTTGATTTCGGTGGCAGCGTACTCGTGCACCGGCAGATCGCGCATGACGACCGCGCAGATTGCCGCGCCACGTGCGTGGCCAAGCTTGAGCGCCGAAGCGGCACTTTTGCCCATGAAGACCTTTTCGATCGCCACTTCATCCGGCCGGTAGGTCTCGATCAACTCGCCCAAACCGTGTAGCAGGCGCTTGAGCCGCTGCGCAAAATCGCCCTCGCCCAGCAGTACCAGCGGTGCGTGATGCACATGCCGGCTGCGACCGCCCTCGTCGATGTCGATGATGCCGACCCCGGTGCGCTGGGAGCCGGGATCGATGCCCAGGATGCGGGTCATCGAGGGGCCGGGAATCGGGAGTCGGGAATCGGGAATGGGTAAAGCGGCCTACTGGCGTGCTCGACGTTGCCGAGCACTGCAGGATGCAGCCGTTTCGATTCCCGATTCTCCATTCCCGATTCCCGGCGCCTTAGGCGCCAAACGACGATTGATCGACGTTCGAATACACGTCCTGCACGTCGTCAAGGTCTTCGAGCAGGTCGAGCAGCTTGCGGACCTGCAGGGCAGTGTCGCCGTCGACGGCGATGTCGTTTTCGGCGCGGAAGGTGATTTCGGCATGGGCCGGTTCCAGGCCGGCCGCGGCTAGGGCGTCCTTGACCTGGGCGAAGGCATCGGGGGCGGTCAGCACGTCGATGGCGCCGTCTTCCGGATACACCACCACATCGTCGGCGCCGGCTTCGATGGCCGCGTCGGTGAGGGTGTCTTCGTCGCTACCGGCGGCGAAGCTGAGCACGCCCAGGCGCTTGAACATGAAAGCCACCGAGCCATCGGTGCCCATGTTGCCGCCGCATTTGCTGAAGGCATGGCGCACGTCGGCCACGGTGCGCACGCGGTTGTCGGTCAGGCAGTCCACGATCACCGCCACGCCGCCGGGCGCGTAGCCCTCGTAGCGCACTTCTTCGTATTCCACGCCTTCCAGCTCGCCGGTGGACTTCTTGATGGCGCGTTCGATCACGTCCTTGGACATGTTCGCCGACAGCCCCTTGTCCATGGCGGTGCGCAGGCGCGGGTTGTTGGACGGATCGCCACCGCCGGCGCGCGCGGCAACGCTGATCTCGCGGATGATCTTGGTGAACATCTTGCCGCGTTTGGCGTCGGAGGCGTTCTTGCGGCCTTCGATCGAGGGGCCTCTACCCATGGGTGATTCCAGACTGGCTTGGATGACAGGGCGCGGATTTTACCTGATTGCTTGCACTCACCGGGGCCGCGACATCCGCCAGCGGATGTTCAAGACGCAAAGCGGCCGCTGCGCAGGAAGGCCAGCGCCTGCCGGGCGGCTTCTGGCGAGCGCAACAGCCCGCTGTGGCTGGCGTGCACCACGCAGTGGTCGCGTAGCCCGGGCAGACGGGTTTCGGCCAGGGTCACGGTACCGTCCGAACCAGCGGCCAGCGGCGCCAGCCAGCGGCCGACCCCGCGCGGCACGCACCCGGCGACCTGGCCGATCTCGGCTGGCCCGTCCCAGCGCGCAAACCCTTGCTGCAGCAGGGCGGCGCTGCGGCCCATCGCCCAGACGCCCCCGCGCCGGGCCAGCCCGCGCGCAGCGGCGCTGCCGCACAGGGGCGAGCCCAGGCAGACCACGCGACGCACCGGCAGGTCGGGGGCATCGCACAAGGCCTGCAGGGCCATCAGCCCACCCAGGCTGTGGCAGACCAGCAATTGCGCGCGGCTGGTGCGCAGGCGTTCGATCAAGCGCGGCACCGCCTGGGCCGGCCCGCCGAGCACGCTGGCATAGCCGAATAACGCAGGCGCCAGCCCATCGGCGCGCATCCGGCGCGCGAGCGGCAACAGCCAGTGCGCGGTATTCCAGATGCCGTGCACCAGCAGCACATCGGCGGTGGCGGTGGCGGTGGCCGCGTGCTTGCGCGGACTGCGCCGAGGGATGACAGGGATGGCCGACGATGGGCTGGACAAAGGCGTGGGTACCGGGATGAGAGGTGAGCGTCGGGCGAATGTCTGACGCGCGTAGGGTCTGCAGCACCGACTACGCGATTGCGATCGCAGGTTCGCTGCGCCGATCTTGCGGCAAGCGCAGCCGCGCCAGGACAGGACAGGACAGGACAGAATGCCTTGCCGCGCCGCAACGGCAAGGCAGGCCTGGCCTGGAGCGGCGAATACACCGTAGCGAGCAGCTGCCAGGCGAGTGTGGACGGCGCAAGGGAGACGGCGTGTCCGAGCGATCCATGCCGATTGCAGGGCACCGGCCGCGTTGGTCCGATGCGCGTGCAGTCGTTTGGGTCGTCGCGCTTAGTCCGCCGCCAGCACCGGCTTGCGGCGCAGGATGAACTCGCGGTCGACGATCTTGCCCACCGGGAAATCGTATTCGCCGATTTTTTCGAAGCCGTAGCGGGCGTAGAAGCGTTGCGCACCGAAGTTTTCCGACCACACGCCGATCCACAAGGTGTGTGGGCCGTCGCGCTCGAGCCATTCCAAGGCGGTTTCGAACAGCCGGCTGCCCCAGCCGCTGCTCTGGTAGTCCTTCAATAGATACAGGCGCTTGAGCTCCCGGTCGCCGGGGCGCACCTCCTCGTGCGGCAAACCGCATGGGCCGGCGGCGGCGTGGCCAACCAGCAGGTTGTCCAGCTCCAGCAACCAGATCGCGTAGTCCGGATGCGCCAGCACGATACGCGCACGCTCCACCGCATAGGTCTCTTGCAGAAAACCGCGCAGGTCTTCTTCCGGATACAGATGCCCGAAGGTTTCGGTAAACGTCTGCGCAGCCAGAAGCGACAGCGCTTCGGCATCGTCCGGCGTGGCGCGGCGGATGCGGGTCATGCGGGCCTCTCGTGCCGGGTGGACGTGGCAGCTTCTCGCATGCGGCGGCGGTTCTGCAAGTTGGGGAATCGGGAATCGGGAATCGGGAATCGGGAATCGGGCAAGCATCTGCGGTGCTTGGATTACCCATGTGCAGGATTCGGTGTGGGCGCTGATGGTTTTGGCAAAGCGCGCGACGCTTGCTGCACACGGCAGCGCGTCGGAAAGATAACCATCACATGCGAGGCATGGCCATGTACTAGCGCAACGCCGACCGGTTCGAAACGGACCTGCAGGCGCCCCGCCGCCGGTCGATCGGCGGGGATTGGATGGCCGTGACCCTGCACCGCATCAGACCCAGGCGCTGGCGGTTCCACAAACGCGCGCAGCGCTAGCTGCGCTGGGCACCTTGTACAGATGACCACGCACACCGCATGGCCATCTGCTCGCGCAGGTCAGACCTGCTTGGGGCGCACCTGCACGTGCACTTCGGCCAGCTGATCGGCGGGGATCGGCGACGGGGCGTCGGTCATCAGATCCTGCGCGCCGGTGGTCTTGGGGAACGGGATCACGTCGCGGATGGATTCGGTGCCGGCCATCAGCGCGGCGATGCGGTCGATACCGAAGGCGATGCCGCCGTGCGGCGGGGCGCCGTAGTTCAAAGCATCCAGCAGGAAGCCGAACTTGGCGCGCGCTTCTTCCGCGCCGATGCCGAGCAACTCGAACACCGCGCTCTGCATGTCCGGGCGGTGGATACGGATCGAGCCGCCGCCGATTTCATTGCCGTTGAGCACCATGTCGTAACCGCGCGACACCGCAGTGCGGGCGTTGGCGCGCAGGTCGGCGATATCGTCCACCGCCGGTGCGGTGAAGGGGTGATGCAGGGCGACGTACCGCTGTGCTTCGTCGTCCCACTCGAACATCGGGAAATCGGTGACCCACAGCGGCGCCCAGGTATCGGCGACCAGCTTGAAGTCCTTGCCGGCTTTCAGGCGCAGCGCGCCCATGAAGTCGGACACGGTGTTGTAGCCGCCGGCACCGAAGAACAAGATATCGCCGTTGCTTGCACCCACGTGCTTGAGCAACGCGGCAAACGCTTCTTCGGAAAAGAACTTGGCGATCGGCGAGCTGACTTCGCCGGTTTCCGACAGCTTGATGTAGGCCAGCCCCTTGGCGCCGTATTTGGCGGCGTGCGCGGCATACTCGTCGATCTGCTTACGCGACAGCGCTGCGCCACCGGGAATGCGCAGCGCGGCCACGCGGCCGTCGGCATCGTTGGCGGCGGCAGTGAACACCGGGAACTCGCTGGATTTGACCAACTCGGCCACATCGATCAGTTCCAACGCGATACGCAGGTCCGGCTTGTCCGAGCCATAGCGACGCATCGCCTCGGCCCAGGTCATGCGCGGGAACTGCGCGGCCAACTCGACGTCCACCACTTCCTTGAAGATGGCGCGGATCATGTCTTCGACGAAATCCTGAACATCGCGCTCGCGCACGAAAGCGAATTCCATATCGAGCTGGGTGAATTCCAGCTGGCGATCGGCGCGCAGCGCTTCGTCGCGGAAGCAGCGCGCGATCTGGTAGTAACGGTCGAAGCCGGCCACCATCAAAATCTGCTTGAACAGCTGCGGGCTCTGCGGCAAGGCGTAGAACTCGCCCGGATGCATGCGCGCCGGCACCAGGAAGTCGCGTGCGCCTTCCGGGGTGGCCTTGGTCAGGATCGGGGTTTCGATGTCCAGAAAATCGCGCGCGTCCAGATGGCGGCGCAGCGCCTGCACCAGCTTGATGCGGGTGCGCTGCATGCGCTGCATTTCCGGACGGCGCAGGTCCAGATAGCGGTACTTCAGGCGGGTTTCTTCGCCCGGATTTTCGTGCGCATGGAACGGCAGCGGCGCCGCCTTGTTGAGGATGCTGATGCGGGTGGCGATCACTTCGACCTTACCGCTGCGCAGCTTGTCGTTGACCGCATGCCGCGCACGCACCACGCCTTCGACCTGCAGCACGTCTTCGTAGCCCAGGCTGGCGGCCACCGGGAACACCTCGGCGTTCTCCGGTTCCACCGTCACCTGCACGATGCCTTCGTGGTCGCGCAGGTCGATGAAGCACACGCCGCCCAGGTTGCGGGCCACGTCGGTCCAGCCGGCGAGAGTGACGGTTTGGCCGATCATGGTCTCGTCGACCAGGCCGCAGAAGTGGGTACGCATCGAAAGCTCCGCTGAAAACCCGACGCAGGCAGCGCCGGAAAGCCGGATATTCTGGGGCCGGCGGGCGGCAGGAGCAAATGCGGCGACGGTCACCGGCGCTTAAGTCAGCGCCCGGCTGAATAGGCGCCACGCCCCTCCCGTACCAAGGACGTCACGATGCTGCGCACCGCCCTGCTGATCTCCGGCTTCAGTCTTGCCGCCCTCGCCGGCGCCCTGGTCAGCCGCCCCGCCGCCGCGCAGGACCGCGGTTTCAATGGCCCCAGCATCACCTGCTCCAGCAACGATAACCGCCGCCGCGAGTGCGACACCCCGTTCCGGGGGCGCGCGGCGCTGGTGGAAAACATCTCCGGCACCCGCTGTATCGAAGGCCGCAACTGGGGCAGCGACCGTGGCCGCGTCTGGGTGGACAACGGCTGCCGCGGCCGCTTCGTCGAGGCCCGCGGCGGCTGGGGCGGTGGCGGCTGGAATGGCGGCGACGACCGCCCCGGCAATGCGGCCGCCGGCACCGTGCGTTGCGAAAGCCGCGACCAGCGTCAAGCGATCTGCAACACCGGCTGGCGGCGCGCGACGATCGTGCGCCAGCTCTCCGGCACGCCCTGCGTGGAGGGCCGCAACTGGCACCAGGAAAACGGCCGGATCTGGGTGGATGACGGCTGCCGCGCCGACTTTGCGCAGGCCCGTGGCGGCGGTGGCTGGGATCGCGATGACGGTTACGGCGGCGGCGATCGGCCGCGTGTCGACTATTCGGTGACCTGCAGCAGCGACGACCGTCGCCTGCGCAGCTGCGACTGGGACGTGCGCGCCGGCCGCCCGGTGCTGACCCGCCAGTTGTCGGACACCCGTTGCGAAGAAGGCCGCACCTGGGGCTTCGACCCACGTCGTTCGGCGGTGTGGGTCAACGATGGCTGCCGCGCGCGGTTCGACGCGCGCTGAGGTTTTGCACGCTTCGCGTCTTTTGCGCTTGTCACAACAGGCCGGTTCGCCATGATCCGGCCTGTTTGCGTTGGTGCGCTGCGGTTACGTGGCGGGTGCGCAACAACTGATAGCGACGGCCGGCAGCCACGGCGCCAGGCCCGTCGCGCTGATCACGCGGCCGCGCAGGTTGCGCGTCACGCCGCGCCGGATGTCGGCTTTGCGGCAGGCGCTGCCGGTGCAGCGGCGGGCTTGTTGTCGCTGGCCGCCGCCGGCTTGGCATCGCCGCCGCCCGGGCTGCTGCTCTCGGTCAGGTTCTTCTTCTTTTCGCCGGCCGACTTGAAATCGGTCTCGTACCAGCCGCTGCCGGACAAGCGGAACGACGGCGCGGTGACCTGACGCTTGATGGTAGCCGCAGCGCAGGACGGGCAGGTCTGCGGATCGGGGTCGGCCATCTTCTGCAGGCGGTCGAACGAGTGGCCGCAGGTGGTGCACTGGAACGCGTAGATGGGCATGACAGATCCGCTGAAAACGATGCAAGGGCGCCGATTCTAGACGGATGCGGGCATGTCGGCGCAATGACCCAATCGCACACTGGCGCATGACCGGGCTGGCGGAGAGTGCTGGGCAGTGACCGACCCACTGCGCGTCTGGCCTCTTACCACTTGGCTGCCTCTCGCAGACTGGCGGCTTGAGGCTGGCGATGGCATGGATCCGCCAACACATGCTGATAGCGCAACCCCACTCCATCGGCAGCGATCCGCTCTCAGCCATCGCCAGCTGATCGCGTTGTGCGAGCCACATCGATCCAGTCTCAGCAGCGTGGCTGCTACACTCGATGACGTGATCGACGCGCCTTTTTCCCTGCGAGGGCCGCATCCATGTTGCGGCTGACCGCCCTGTTGCTGGGCGTTGCCCTGTTGCTGACCGGCAGCGGGCTGCTCGGTACGTTGCTCGCCGTGCGCGGCGGCCAGGCGGGCTTCGATGCGCGTGCGCTGGGCCTGATCATGTCCGGTTACTTCGCCGGCTTTTTTCTCGGCACGTTTTTCGCACCGCCGTTGATTCGACGCATCGGGCATATCCGCGCATTTGCGTTCTACGCATCGCTGGCCGCCATTGCCGTGTTGTTGCATCCGATCTGGCTCGACCCCTGGGGTTGGGGTGTGTTGCGCCTGGTCACCGGCGCTGCTCTGGTGGGCTTGTACACGGTGATAGAAAGCTGGCTCAACGCCGAGCCGGATGCACGCCGACGCAGCCGTATTTTCTCGGTGTACATGGCGATCAATCTGTCGGCGCTGGCGCTGGGCCAGATTCTGCTGACTGCAGGCGACGCGCGAGCACCGGCCATGTTTACGCTGACCGCCATCCTGATCTGCGCGGCGGTAATGCCTGTCGTCACCACGCGCTTGATTCCGCCGGAGGTGCCGCAGGTGTCGCGCCTGCGCCTGAAAACGCTGTATGCGCTGGCGCCGGTCGCCACCGTCGGCGCCGGATTGTCGGGATTGGCGATGGGTGCGTTCTGGGGCTTATTGCCGGTGTATGCCAACCGCATCGGACTGGATGCCGATGGCGTGGCGATGTTCATGCTCACCGCAATCGTGGGCGGTGCCGTGCTGCAATGGCCGATCGGGCGCATCAGCGACGGGCACGACCGACGCATCGGCCTGGTCGCGGTGAGCGTGCTGGCCGCCGCCATCGCCATCGCTGCCGCAGTGCCGATGGTGCAATCGCAGACCACCGTCTTGTTTATGCTGTTTTTCGTGTACGGCGGGCTGGCGTTTTCGTTGTACCCGTTTGCGGTGGCGCACATGCTCGATTACCTGCCGCGCGAAGACTTGTTATCGGGCTGCAGCAGTCTGTTGCTGGTGCATGGCGTGGGCGCTGCCATCGGTCCGGCGCTGGCAGGCGGGGCGATGCAGAAGTTCGGCCCTGCAGCGCTCCCGGTTTATTTCGCAGTGATGTTATTGGCGCTGGCCGGTTTCACGCTGTCGCGCTTGCTGCGGTTTGCGCGTCGTCGTACGCATCCCATCGCGTTCCGGCCGATGCTGCGCACCACGCCATCGGCACTGGAATTGATGCCGGAAACCCAACAGATCGAAGCAGCGCCAAACGTCAAGAAGCGCTGAGAACGCGGTGTCTCGGTCGTAAGCTACCGACGCTGGTGCGACACGCGGGATACAGCTCGCAGCGGCATGTATCTTTCGCACAGATCTGGGCTGCGTGAGATGCCTACACGCCCTACCGGTTGCTCGCGATGTTTTGTCAGCCGCTTC
Source organism: Xanthomonas sp. NCPPB 4467 (assembly GCF_041475665.2). Taxonomy (NCBI): domain Bacteria; kingdom Pseudomonadati; phylum Pseudomonadota; class Gammaproteobacteria; order Lysobacterales; family Lysobacteraceae; genus Xanthomonas; species Xanthomonas sp. NCPPB 4467. The sequence continues at coordinate 3,817,017 of NZ_CM191260.1, forward strand.
AAGACCTGGAGCACGCGTTGTGGTGCGGCTGGACGCTTTGCATGCGTCGAGTGCAGAGCGTGGATCTGCGCTTTGCTGCAGGGCCCTTGCCCGCCCACCATCGCAGGACACGCTGCAAGTACGTCCATGTAGCTCTTTGGCGGCATCCATGCCGCCAAAGGTCCCGCGACGGTGGGCGGGCAAGGACCGGTGAAGAGGGTCGGTGTGCGCGGCTTTCAATAAAGCGAGCAGCACACGTTCTGGCGCGGTGTTCTCACCGCTTGCGGGACCCTGTGGCGGCATGGATGCCGCCACGGAGCGTCCATGGATGGATTCACAGCGTGTCCCGCAAGCGGTGAGGACACCGCGCCCTCGACCAACCGACCAAGCAGCTTGCGTATCCGCAAACAGCGATAAATCGCAAGCGTTTAGGGCATCGCGCCCTCAACCGACAGCCTTGGAATATCGAAGCGTCGCCAAGATCGTATTCGTCCTGGCAGAGAAGCTGCGCACATCCACCCAGTGATCGCAGCCCATCTGCAGCGCGGTCATCATCACGCAATGCAAGCACGGCAGTCTGCGGCCACCTCCCCCGCTCGTTGGATTGCAATGGATTCGACCACCTGCCCGCGCGTGCGACATCCGGCCACGCTTGCCCTGCTGCTGGTTCCATTCGCCCTGCCCGCTTACGCGCAGCAGGCACCGGATGGCGCCACACCGGCAGCGCCGCGTTCAGAAGTACTTGCCAGCGGCGAGCAGGTGTCCACGCTCGATCAGGTGCAGGTGGTCGGGCAGGCAATGACGTACTCCAAGACCACCGTCAGCAAGGAAATGCTCGACCGCCAGTTCGTGCTGGGCAGCGTCAACGACGCGCTCAACGAACTCCCCGGCGTGGTGGTCACCGAAGCCGATGCATTCGGCTCGTCCGATTGGGGTACGCAGATCAGCATGCGTGGCTTTGTCAGCAACCGCGACACGCAGCAGATCGGCACCACCGTCGACGGCGTGCCCAACGGTGGCTCGGCATATGGCGGCGGCTCCAAGGCCAACCGCTTCATCGACATGCCGGATCTGGAAACGGTGGAAGTGAGCCAGGGCACCGCCGATATCGCGTCGCGCTCGAACGAGGCGCTGGGCGGCACACTGAATTACCTCACCGGCGAGCCGCTCGAAGAACAGCGCGTGCGGGTGATCGGCGGCATCGGCGACAACCAGGCGCGCAAGTATTACGCGCGCTACGACACTGGCCTGCTCGGCGGCAATACGCGCGCGTGGATCAGCGGCTCGTCGGCGCGCAACGACGACTGGATCGACGGCAGCGGTCACACCAGCCGCGACCACCTGGCCGGCAAGTTCGTCAGCGCGTTGAACAAGTGGACGCTCAGCGGCTACGCGTCCTACGACGATGCCGACAAATCCGAATACACCAGCGTGACGCCTGAGCAGTTCGCGCGCGACCCCGAACACGACTTGCTGACCGGCACGCTCACCGGCATTCCTTATCTGGATCAGAACTACCGCTCCGGCTCGCGCGCACTGCGCAAGAACACCTTCGGTTATCTGCGCGGCGCCTTCGATGGCGGCAACGGGTTCAAGACCACGCTCACTGGCTACGCGCATCGCATGCAAGGCCGCGGCGACTGGATTCCGCCGTATCTGGTGGACGTCACCAACGATGGCGCGGGCGCTCCGGAATCGGAGGCGCGCGGCGGCAACACCGTGTATGCCGGCAGCGACCTGGGCAAGCTGTATTACCTGACCCCAGGCGGTGCGGCGGCGACGCTGCTGACCGGTTGCGCCGGCAGTGCGGCGGTGCCGGCCGAATCCAATCCGGCGTGCTATCCGGCAGGTTCGGTGCCGGTGCAGTCGTATCGCCATAGCCACTACGACAATCACCGCGCCGGTGCGATGGCCGATGTGGAATGGCGCCAAGATCTGGGCCCGATCGACAACACTGCGCGTGCCGGCGCGTGGCTGGAACGGTACGACCGAAGCATCACCCGCGACTGGCATCGCCTGCTCAACGTCGGTACCAACATCAGCTTCGACCATCAGCCTTACTGGGTGCAGTTCAAGGACAACTACCAGACTGACGAGCAGATGTATTACGTCGAAGATGTGATGCGTTACGGCGCCTTCGCCTGGCGCGTGGGCGTTAAGCAGTTCTTCCTCGACCAGACCCGCGACCGCCGCATCGGCGATGCGCAGCATGTGGAGTCGGATGCGCACTCCGACCCGCTGCTGTCCGCCGGCCTGACCTGGACCACGCCGGTGCAGGGGCTGGAAGCCTTCGCCGGGTATTCGCAGAATTTTGCCGCGATTCCGTCCGGCGTGCTGGGCGAAACCGACCCGGTCGCACTCAGCCGCGTGCAGCCGGAAACCGCCGACAATGTCGAGCTGGGTCTGCGCATCAGCCGCTGGCCGCTGACCGGCAGCGTGACGCTATACGACATCCGCTTCGACAATCGCATCGTGTATGTGCCGGCCAACTTCGTCAGCGGCATCGACTACCTGGGCGAGACCGACGGCGTGTACGAAAACTTCGGCGGCGTGCATGCACGCGGCGTGGAAGCGGCGCTGGGTTACGGTTGGGACAACGGCTGGCGCCTCAATGGCGCCTACACCTACAACAAGGCCGATTACCTGGGCAGCGGCGATGCTGCGCGCGATACCGCCCTGGATATCACGCCCGGCGCGCAGGTGATCGGCCAGCCGCGCAACACATTGGTGGTCTCGGCCGACTGGCGTGGGGAGGCATGGCGCTTCGGCGTGTCCGGTCGTTATCTGGGCAAGCGCTATCTGGATGCGTCCAACCGCGCCGCGCTCGATGGGGTGACCACCTTCAATGCGAATCTGGGCGTGGAGCTGTCGCAGCTGTCGGCGCAACTCAAGGGCCTGCAACTGGCGCTCAATGTCAGCAACCTCACCGACAAGCGCTACCTGGAAGGCGTGGACGGCAGCGATAGCGCCTTCATCGCCGCACCGCGCACGTTGGGGCTGACGCTGACGCTGGATCTGTAACGGCCACCTGCCATGCTGACGTGCACGCCGGGACTGTCTTCCTCTCCTGTCTTTGCGGGAGAGGGCTGGGGTGAGAGCACAGCTCCCCCATCCGCCCTTCGGGCACCTTCCCCCGCAGGCGGGGGAAGGGACTCGGACGGGTTCAGCCACCCAGAGGTGACACGATGATCGACCTGCCCCGCCGCCGTTTGCTGCAAGCCGGCCTTACCAGCGGTGCGGCCGCACTGTTGCCAAGCATCGCGCGTGCCGCCGCCATCGCGCCGGACCGTCGCAGCGGCAAACTGGACGACCTGCAGCACGTGGTGATCCTGATGCAGGAAAACCGCGCCTTCGATCATTACTTCGGTGCGCTGCCCGGCGTGCGCGGGTTCGGCGATCGCTTTCCGATCCCGGCCCCGCCGCTGCCCGGTGCGCCCTCGCGCACGGTGTGGCTGCAGCCCAGCGAAGACGGCATGCAATGGCTCACGCCGTTTGCATTGGATACCGCAGCGCAATTCGGCTTCATGCGCGTCAAGGGCACGCCGCATAGCTGGCCGGATGCACAACAGGCCTGGGACCACGGCCGGCTCGGGCAGTGGGCAGCAGCCAAGCACAATCACGCGCTGGGCTATTACGGACGGGCGGATATCTCCTTCCAATACGCGCTCGCCGATTCGTTCACCATTTGCGATGCTTACCACGCCTCGATCCAGACCGGCACCAATTCCAATCGCGTGTTCCTGTGGACGGGCGGCAACGATCCGCAGGGGCGCCATGGCGGGCCGGTGATCGGTAACTCGCACGACAACTTTCCGGAGCTGGGTGGGTTTGCCGAGCCATATCGATGGACCACCTATGTGGAACAGCTGCAGCGCGCGGGCGTGAGCTGGCAGATCTATCAGGACATGGCCGACAACTTCACCGACAACCCGCTGGCCGGGTTCGAGGCGTTTCGGCAGGCCTACCGCAACGCGCCCGGTCACGATGCGCAGCTGCGTGCGCGTGGCATCAGCACGCGGGGCGTGGAGCAGTTACGCGCGGACGTGATGGCCGGTCGACTGCCGTCGGTGAGTTTTGTCATTGCCGATGCGGCCGGCAGCGAACATCCGGACCCGTCCAGCCCGGCGCAAGGCGCGGCCTACACCGCACGCGTGCTGGATGCGCTCACCGCCAATCCGGCGGTGTGGAGCCGCACTGCATTGCTGCTGATGTTCGATGAGAACGACGGCTTCTTCGACCACATGCCGCCGCCGGCGCCGCCATCGCCGGACCCGCGCGCAACCAGCGGGTTTGCCGGCGCCTCCAGCATCGCCACCGACGACGATTATCATCGCCAGCCTGCACCGGGTGAGCAAAAAGTGGATCTACCCGCACTGCGCGGCCGCCCGTACGGGCTTGGTCCGCGCGTGCCGCTGTATGTGATTTCGCCGTGGAGCCGTGGTGGCTGGGTGGATTCGCAGGTATACGACCACACCTCGGTGCTGCGCCTGCTGGAACGGCGGTTTGGCGTGCAGGCGTCGGAGATCACGCCATGGCGGCGCGCGGTATGTGGCGACCTGACCAATGCATTCGATTTCCGCAACGCCGATGCACGCCCATTCGTCGCATCGCTACCCGATGTGGGCGATGCGGCAGCGCGTGCAGCAGCCTTACGCGAGCACACGTTGCCGCCGCTGCCGGCCACGTTGCAGCCACCCGAGCAACCGTTCGGCGTGCGCCGTTCGCGCGCCGTGCCGTATCGCCCGAGCGTGCAACTGGCGCATGTGCAAGCGAGCGGCGAGGTGCAGCTACGCCTGCGCAACAGCGGCGCGGCGGCGGTACTGCATGTCTACGACCGCTACGACCTGGCGGCGATCCCGCGCCGCTACACGGTAGGCAACGGTGCCACGGTGGACGGCGACTGGACCACCTACGATGGTCGCTACGATCTGTGGCTGATCGGCCCCAACGGATTCCATCGCCACTATCGCGGCGACCTGAGCGCTGCAGTGCTGGTGGCCGATATCACCCAGGCAGCGGACGACCCGGCGGCGCTGTCGTTGTCGTTGCACAACACCGGCACCACGCCGATCCAGATCGCACTGCAACCGGCCGCGTATGCGCAGGCGCAACCGCGCGAGCACCTGCAGCTTGCGGGCGGCCAGACCTGGCAACGCAGCTGGAAAGCGGCAGCCAGCGGCGGCTGGTACGACCTGTGGATCGAACACGACGGCGCAAGCCAACGTCTGGCCGGTCGCATCGAAACCGGTGCAGACAGCGTCAGCGATCCGGCGATGGGGGGGCCGGCGCGGCTGCAGCAGGACAGGCCTATCGTGATTGGCCCACTGGGCTGAGCCGTGCGGCTCGGCATGCGCCGAGTGCGCATGTGGCTATCGGGCCAGCACACTTGGGTATCGTTGCGCTCAGCGCGTGCCGGCCGCATCCAGCATGCCGATCGTCCCCAACCAGGTCTCCACAAGATGCGGCCATTGCGCGATCGGCAGTGTGCCCGCGCGCAGACCGAACGCATGTCCGCCTTCGGCATATAAATGCATTTCTACCGGCACACCGGCCTGCTTGAGCGCCACGTAGTAGGCCAGCGATTGACTGACGCCATCCACCGTATCGTCCTCGGCCTGCAGCAAGAAGGTCGGCGGCGTCCGTGCAGTGACGGTGATGTCTGGCCGCAGCGGCAGATGGGTCGGATCGCGTGTGGCGCTGTCCGCATCCTCGTGCGCCCACAGGTGGCCCGGATACACGGCGATGGCAAAGTCCGGCCGGCAACTCTGTGCGTCGGACGCGTCCACCGGCTGATAGGTGCGCTTTGTAAAGTGCGTACTGGCCGCCGCCACCAGATGACCGCCGGCAGAAAAGCCAAGCACACCGATCTTGTGCGGGTCCACGCCCCACTGGCTGGCTCGTGCGCGCACCAGTCCTAGCGCGCGCTGCGCGTCCTGCAAGGCTGTTTGCACCTTTGGGTAATAGCGGCGACCGTTGTTCCAGGTCGGCCCCGAGTTCGGTACACGGTATTTCAACAGCACACAGGTCATCCCGCGCCCGGTCAGCCAATCACAGATCTCCGTCCCTTCCAGATCCATGGCCAGGACTTGATAGCCACCACCGGGGAACACCAGCACCGCCGCACCGGTGTTGCGATTTTTTGGCAGATACACCGTCATCGTCGGGCGGCTGACATCGCTCACCTTGGTCCACGGCAATCGCCCCTCGCCGGTGCCCACCGTTTCGGGCTTTGGATTGCGCAAGGCATCAGGCACCGCCTGCGGCCAGAGCGGTATCTCTACCTGGCCCGGCGCCGGATGCCAGGCACGTGCCGGCACAGACCCATGAATAAGTAGCAGCGCAACTGCCATACAGCAATGACACAACCTTATTTGCACCGTCGAACCTCAAGAGTGGAAGCGGAACAGGAAGCACGTTGCGGACTGACACGCGAAATGAAGCCGGCAAGCACGGGGGCGTTGCGATCCGATCGCGAGCGCCGCCATGCCCGTCGTCATCGCGCAAACAGGTCCACCGCAGTGACAGCGTCCGCGACGGCGGCTGCGACCACCTTCAACGCCGCATCGCGCCCAGCATCGTCGACGTTGGCGCCGTTCAAGTACGTCGTCAGCAATAGCGGTGCCCTGCCCTTTGGCGGCCACAGGATCGCGATGTCGTTGCGGGTGTCGGTGCCGTTGCTGCCGGTCTTGTCGCCGATCTTCCAGTCGCGCGGCAGACCGGCGCGCAGGCAGGTATCGCCGGTGCGGTTATCGATCATCCAGTCGGCCAGTTGTTTGCGCGAAGCAGGCTGCAGCGCGTTGCCGAGCAGCAGCGTGCGCAGCGTGGCGGCCATTGCCGCAGGCGTGGTGGTGTCGCGCGGGTCGCCTTCGGCATAGCGGTTCATTTCCGGCTCGTGGCGGTCGCTGCGGGTGTGCGTATCGCCGATGCCCCGCAAAAACGCAGTCAGCCCGGCCGGCTCGCCAACCAGCGGGAACAGCAGATTGGCGGCCGGGTTGTCGCTGTAGATCATGGTGGCGCGGCACAACTCGGCCACGCTCAGCGACCCGCCGACATGCCGCTCGGTGACCGGCGCATGCGAAAGCATGTCGGAGGCGCGGATCTTGACCCGCTGCGCCAGCGTCAGCTCGCCTTTGTCCACCCGCTGCAGCACCGCCGCAGCCAATACAAATTTGAAGGTACTGCACATCGGGAAGCGCTCGTCCTCACGCTGGCCGATGCGTTTGCCGGTGGCGCTGTCGAGCAGGCCGATGCCCAGGCGGCCGCCACTGCGGCGTTCGATCTCGGCCCATTCCGCTCGCAACACGTCGCCCGAGGACAGCGCGGGAGTTAGCGCCCATGCGGGTCGGGACACCGCAAGCAGCACGCTCGCGCCGGTTGCGCACAAGAATTGTCGACGGTTCAACATGGGCCAGCCTCCTCGGGAGAGCCCGCAGTATCGGCGCAGGCCGGCAGCCGGAGAATTGCGATGTTTCGATCCCTGGCATGAATTGAACTAATCTCTACACATGCCCCGCCCTCGCCTTCCGCTCAATGCCCTGCGCGCCTTCGAGGCGGCCGCACGTCATCAGAACCTGACCCGCGCAGCCGGCGAGTTGTGCGTGAGCCAGGCCGCGCTCAGCCACCAGATCAAGGCATTGGAACAGCAGCTGGGCACCAGCCTGTTTCACCGCCTGCCACGCGGTGTGGCGCTCACCGACGAAGGGGCGGCGCTGGCACCGGTGCTCGGCGAGGCCTTCGACCGCATCGCCGCCACCCTGGAACGCTTTGCCGATGGGCGCTATCGCGAAGTGCTCAGCGTGGGCGTGGTGGGCACCTTCGCCACCGGCTGGCTGCTGCCGCGATTGCCGGCGTTTCATGCCGCGCACCCGGATATCGAATTACGCCTGTCCACCCACAACAACCGGGTCGATCTGGCAGGCGAAGGGCTGGATCTGGCGATCCGTTTCGGCGACGGCGACTGGCAGGGCCAGATCTCCCATGCGCTGATGGAGGCGCCGTTTGCGCCGGTGTGCGCGCCCAGCATGGCGCGTGGCCTGCGCACGCCTGCCGATCTGGCGCACTTGCCGTTATTGCGCTCGTACCGCCTGGACGAATGGCCGCAATGGTTTCGCGCGGCGGGTGTGGCCGAAGTCGCCGCACGCGGGGCGATGTTCGATTCGTCGTTGACCCTGGCCAGCGCGGCGGCAGCCGGTGCCGGCGTGGCGTTATTGCCGTTGCCGATGTTTCGCCAGGACCTGGATGCCGGGCGCCTGGTGTGCCCGTTCCCGATCCAGATCGACGCCGGGCGTTATTGGCTGACGCATCTGCGTTCGCGGCCGGCCGGCGGCCCTGCGCTCGGCTTTCACCGCTGGCTGGTGCGCACGCTGTCGACGTGAACACAGTGGCCTGGCGCACGCCGCAATTGATTCCGCACTGAAATATAGCGCAAAAACGAATAGCTGCCATGGCTTTATTTCGGCAACACGACAACTAGCATGCATGCCATCGTCAGTCCGAGGCATGCCCATGAAACCCCTCTCGCAGCATCTTCGTATATGGATCCTTGCCGGCGCGTGCATGACCGCGACCCACGCCGCCGCACAAGTCACCGCGCCCAGCTCCGCAACTCCTGCCGCCGCCGAACAGGATCCTGCGACGACCCAAAGCTTTGAACAATGGCTCGTCGATTTTCGCCAGCGCGCGCTTGCCGCCGGCATCGAGACCACCACACTGGACACCGCGTTTGCCGGCGTCACCGCCGACCCGTCCGTGCATGCGCTGGATCAGCAGCAGCCCGAGTTCACCCAATACCTGTGGGAGTATCTCGACGGCCGGGTCACGCCCTCGCGCATCCAGCAGGGCCAGCAACTGCTGGTCAGCAAGCGCACGCTGTTCGAGCAGCTGCAGCGGCAGTACGGCGTGGATCCACGCATCCTGACCGCAATCTGGAGCATGGAAAGCGACTACGGCGCGCAGATCGGCGACCGCTACGTGATCCGCTCACTGGCAACGCTGGCGCACTCGGGCCGGCGTACACGCTATGGCAACGCGCAACTGCTCGCCGCCTTGCAGATCCTGCAAACGGAGAAAGGGATCGACAGGTCGCAACTGGTGGGTTCGTGGGCCGGTGCCATGGGACAGACGCAATTCATTCCCAGCACTTACCGCGACTATGCCGTCGACGCCGATGGGGATCACACGCGCGACGTCTGGCGCTCCAGTGCAGATGCGTTGGGCTCTGCTGCGAATTATCTCAACAAGAGCAACTGGAACAGCCGCCTGCCGTGGGGCCAGGAGGTTCACCTGGCGGCCGACTTCGACTACGCGCAGGCCGATATGACGATCAAGAAGACCGTCGCCGACTGGCAACGCCAGGGCGTGCTGTGTGCGGGCAAGCCAATTGCGCCGGCCCTGGCCCAGGAACAGGCCTCGGTGCTGCTGCCCACCGGCTATCGCGGGCCGGCCTTCCTGGTGTTCGACAATTTCCGCAGCATTCTCCGCTACAACAATTCCACCGCCTACGCGCTGGCGGTGGGGTTGTTGGCCGATGGCTATGCGGGCGGCACCGGGGTCGCGCAGCCCTGGCCGAAGGACGATCCACCGCTCAACAGCGTGCATGCCATCACCGAAATGCAGCAACGGCTGACCGACAAGGGCTTCGACGTCGGCGGAGTCGACGGTGCGCTGGGGCCGCAGACGCGCCAGGGCATCCGTGCATTTCAGCGCAGCCAGGGATTGCCGCAGGATGCTTACGCCAGCACCTCGTTGCTGACGCGTCTGCGGGCAAAGTGAGTGCAGGCGTGGACCGCGCCGTGTGATTGACGGCGGCGGCGAGGCGAGGCGCCGTGCTCAGCGGCGCGGTTCCGGCATCAGGCCGTCATGTATGGCGGACGCCGCGCTGCGGCGCGTGCTGCATCAGCAAGCAGCAAGCAGCGCGTGATCCGCGCGAGGCCGCGCTGCGGCGTGTAGCGCGGCAATCGGCCAGCCAGCGCTGTCAGTCCGCCCCGTCCAGCAGCTCCATCCACGTCGCATCCGCTGCGGCCAGCCGCTGCGCCGCCGCCTCGCGGTTGCGGCCCGGTACCGCCATCTTGGTTGCGCGACTGGATGGTGGCCGAGCAACAGCGCTCCGGCTGCGCGAACTCAACGTCGCGCTCAGCGGCGCGCGGACGCCTCGATCCCCTGCACCGCCACCTGGCGAAACGCCTCGTAGTGCGCCTGGTCGGCAAACCAGTGCGGGGCGAACAGTTCGAACAAGCGGTCGTTGTGATACAGCAGCAGCACGCGCTCGTTCTCGCGGTAGCGGATGTAATCGGACCAGGGCCGGCGCAGCCGCCCGTCCGCCCAGGTGATCTCCAGCCCGGTCTCGTCCCACGCAAACGTGTAGGTGTACCGCAGCGAGGCCTGCTGGGCGTGCAGGCGTTTGATCTTCCGCGGCAAGCCCCAGACGTGCAACAACACCAGGCCGATCAAGCCGCCGCCCCCGGCGCCGATCAGCACCGGGCCGATGATTTCGCTGGCCCCGATCAGTTGCAGCAAACCCGCTCCGATCAGTAGCAGGACCACCAGGAACACGATCAACAGCTTGGCCGTCTGCCGTGCATGCAGGCGCTGTGCGGCCAGATGGTCTTCCAGACTGATGGTGACGCTGATCATGTTCGCTCCTTCCTTGTGCTTGGCCCGACGCGCATCGTAACGCCTGCGCGTTACGCGCTCTCGATCAACTCCATCCACGCCGCTTCCGCTGTAGCCAGCTGCTGCGCCGTCGCCTCGCGGTCGCGGCCCAGCACCGCCATCTTGTCGGTGTCGGCATAGTTGCCCGGGTTGGCCAGTTCGCGGTCGAGCTCTGCCAGCAGCGCTTCCAGCTCGCCCACGCGTTTTTCGGCGCTGGCCAGCTTGTGCGGGTTGACGGCTTTTTTCGGCGGCAGCGGTTTGGTCGGCGGTGGCGGGGTCGGTGCCACTTCGGCCATCTTCTGCTTGGTGCCTTGCGCGGCCGGGCGGCTACGCAGCCAGGCGGCATATTCGTCCAGATCGCCATCGAACGGCTCGACCACGCCATCGGCCACCCGCCAGAAACTGTCGCAGACCAGGCCGATCAGATGGCGGTCGTGCGAGACCATCACGATGGCGCCTTCGAAGTCGCTCAGCGCCTCGGCCAGGGCCTCGCGCATTTCAAGATCCAAATGGTTGGTCGGTTCGTCGAGCAGCAGCACGTTGGGCTGCTGCCAGGCGATCAACGCCAACGCCAGGCGCGCACGCTCGCCACCGGAGAAGCCGTCCACCACTTCGAAGGCGCGGTCGCCGGCGAAATTCCATTTACCCAGGAAATCGCGGAACGCCTGATTGGCGCCATCCGGCGACAGATCGCGGAAGTGATCCATCGGCGATTGGCCTTCGTGCAGCGACTCCACCGTGTGCTGGGCGAAGTAGCCGATGCGCAGGTCCGGATGCGCATTGCGCTCGCCCGCCAGCGGCGCCAGCTCGCCGACCAGGGTCTTGACCAGCGTGGTCTTGCCCGCACCGTTGGGACCGAGCAGCCCGATGCGGTCGCCGGCCTCCAGGCCGAATCCGACGTCGTGGAGGATGACGGTTGCCGCGCTCCCCCCATCCGCCCTCCGGGCACCTTCCCCCGCCAGCGGGGGAAGGGTAGCGGGATAGCCGGCTTCGATATGGTTCAACCGAATCAGCGAAAACGGCAGCCGATTGGGCTGCGCGAACTGGATGCGGAATTCGCGCTCGGCGCGCACCGCCTCGGTACCGGCCATCTTGGCCAGGCGCTTCATGCGGCTCTGCGCCTGCGTCGCCTTGCTGGCCTGCGCCTTGAAGCGGTCGATGAAGCTCTGCAAATGCGCGCGCTCGGTCTGTTCCTTGTCGTGCGCGATCTGCTGCTGGCGCAGGTGTTCGATGCGCTGGCGCTCGAAATCGGTGTAGCCGCCGACGTACAGCTTGGCCGTGCCGCCATGCAGATGCAGGGTGTGGGTGGCCACGTTGTCCAGAAACTCGCGGTCATGGCTGATCAACAGCAAGGTGCCCGGGTACTTGAGCAGCCATTGCTCCAGCCACAGCACCGCGTCCATGTCCAAGTGATTGGTCGGCTCGTCCAGCAGCAGCAGGTCGCTGGGCATCATCAGCGCGCGCGCCAGGTTCAACCGCACCCGCCAGCCGCCGGAGAACGACGACACCGCGCGGTGGTGCGTGTCGGCCGGGAAGCCCAGGCCGTGCAGCAGCTTGCCGGCACGCGCTTCGGCATCGTAAGCGCCGAGTTCGGCCATCTTCTGGTGCGCATTGGCGACCGCTTCCCAGTCTTCGCGCGCGGTGGCTGCCGCTTCTTCCTGCAGCACCGCGGATACCTCGATATCGCCGCCGAGCACGAACGACAGCGCCGGGTCCGGCAACGACGGGGTTTCCTGCGAGACGCTGGCGGTGCGCACCTTGCCGGGCAGATCCACGTCGCCCTTGTCGGCCTCCAGCTCGCCCTTCACCGCGGCGAACAGGCTGGACTTACCGGTACCGTTCCGCCCCACCACGCCGACGCGGTAGCCGGCATGCATGGTCAGGTCGACGTTGGACAACAGCAGACGCTCGCCGCGTCGCATGGAGAAGTTGCGCAGGGAAATCATTGATGGACAGTCCGATAGAACGAAAAGGAATGAGCAGATGAGCAGCATTCCTGCGACGCCATTCTAGCGTTAACGAATAATTAGCGCCTTCAGGTTGGACGACACGTGCGCTTCGCACGGCCGTGATCGCCACCCGCCCAGTCTAGTTGGCCCCGCTCGGGCTGCCGTTTTCGGAGTTGTCATGAATCACCCCCTGTCCTTGCTTGCGACCGCCGTGGTCGCTGCACTGATTGCGTCTCCCGCCCTGGCGCAGGACGCCGCGCCGGCCACCGCCAATACCCTGGATACGGTCATCGTCACCGGCACCCGCGTGGCCGACCGCACCGTGGCCGAGTCGCAATCGCCGATCGACATCATCAGCGCCGAGTCGCTGCAGGCCACCGGCACCCCGGAACTGGCCACCGCGCTGGCGCGCGCGCTGCCGTCGCTGAACTTCCCGCGCCCGGCGCTGAGCGACGGCACCAGCGCGATCCGCCCGGCCCAGCTGCGCGGCTTGTCGCCCGACCAGGTGCTGGTGCTGGTCAACGGCAAACGCCGCCATACCTCGTCGCTGCTCAATCTCAATGGCACCATCGGCCGCGGCGCGGCGGCGGTGGATCTGAACACCATCCCGGTGGCGGCGATCGCGCGGGTGGAAGTGCTGCGCGACGGCGCGTCGGCGCAATACGGCTCCGATGCCATCGCCGGCGTGGTCAACATCGTGCTCAAGGGCGCGGAAAAGGGCGGCAGCCTGCAGGCCGGGTTCGGCCAGTATTCGGCCGGCGACGGCAACAACTACGAGCTGTCCGGCGACACCGGCGTGGCCTACGGCGGCGACCGCGGCTGGTTGCATGTGGCCGCCCAGCTCAATCAGCAGGACCCGACCGATCGCGCCCGCGGCTATGCCGGCGCGCCCAGCGTGTCGCAGCCGGCCGTGGGCCAGAAGGCATTCAAGATCGGCGACCCCGACGTCAACGCGCAGGCCGCCTCGCTCAATACCGAGTACCAGTTCAGCGACAGCATCACCGGCTACGCGTTCGCCACCGCCAGCAACCGCGATATCACCTCGTTCGCGTTCTTCCGCGCGCCGGGCAGCAGCCAGAACATCCTGTCGATCTACCCGCAGGGCTTTTTGCCGGAGATCCAGAGCTACGCCAAGGACCGCTCGCTGGTGGCCGGCGTCCGCGGCTCCACCGCCAGCGGTTGGGACTGGGACGCCAGCTACAACTACGGCTACAACCGCATCGATTTCCACACCCGCAACACGCTCAACGTGAGCCTGGGGCCGACCTCGCCGACGTCGTTCTACGACGGCGCGTTGGAGACCACGCAGAACATCGTCAACCTGGACGTCAAGCGCGGTTTCGACTGGGGCCTGGCGTATCCGGTGACGGTGGCCTTCGGCGCCGAATACCGCAACGAAAAGTGGAACCAGTCGCCGGGCGAAGTGGGTTCGTACCTGCAGAACGGCACCTTGGCCGGTGGCGCGCAGGGCTTTGGCGGATTCGCCCCTAGCGTGTCGGGCCAGTATTCGCGCAACAGTTATGCGCTGTACGCCGACCTGGAAGCCGACTTCACCGACAAGTTCTCCGCTGGCCTGGCCGGCCGCTACGAAGACTACGACGACTTCGGCAGCCAGGCCTCGGGCAAGTTGTCCGGCCGCTACGCGTTCACCGACAAGATCGCGTTGCGCGGCACGGTGGCCTCGGGCTTCCGCGCACCGTCGCTGGCGCAGCAGTATTTCCAGTCCACCAGCACCACGTTCCTGGCCGACAACCCCAATCCGTTCGAGATCCGCACCTTCCCGGCCGACAGCAACGTGGCGCGCGCCTTCGGTGCCGAACCGCTGGATGCGGAAACCTCGCTGTCCTACAGCCTTGGCCTGGTGTTGCAGCCCACCGATGCGCTCTACCTCACCATCGATGCCTACCAGATCGACGTGGACGACCGCATCGTGCTGTCGTCCAACCTCACCGGTGCCGGCGTGCGCAGCCTGCTGGAAGCGCAGGGCATCTTCGGCATCAACGGTGGGCGCTACTTCACCAACGCGGTGGATACGCGCACGCGCGGTGTGGACGTGGTCGGCAGCTACCGCTGGCAGCTGGCCGCCAGCAGCGTGGACATGACCGCCGGTTACAACTATTCCGAGACCGAGGTGCGCAGCGTGGCGGCCAATCCGGCGGCGTTGTCGGCCAACGGACTGAGCCTGGAGCGCATCGACCGCACCGAGCGCGGTCGCATCGAAGAAGGCTTCCCGCGCGACAAGTTCCTGGTCAACGGCAGCTGGAATTCCGAGCACTGGACGCTGGCGCTGGGCGCCACGCGCTACGGCAAGTACAGCACGCGTCCGGCGGCGGCGATCAGCGACCAGACCTTCGGCGCCAAGTGGGTGGTGGATGCCTCGGCCAGCTACAAGGTCGATCGCTGGACGCTCACGCTGGGCGCAGACAACCTGCTGGACGAGTATCCGGACGAGAACAACTTCGCCAACTCCACCAGCGGGCAGTTTCCGTACAGCAATCTGTCGCCGTTCGGCTTCAACGGTGCGTATGTCTACGGGCGGATCAACTACCGCTGGTAAACACCGCCAACGCCGCTAGCGACGGCTGACGATGGAACGCGGCTGCACGTTGATGCTGTGCGGCGCTGCAGTACCGACATCGATGTTCGACCACACGCCCCGGCCAGCCCGGGGCGTGTGCGTTTTTGCGTTTGTGCGCTTGTGACAGACGCGCAGGCAGGCGCAACCGCTCGCCGAATGCCGCTCTGCGTTGCGTGACATGTGCGCGTCACGCGCACCACAGGCGTGCCATCAAGCTGCGGAGCGCTGGCTGGCTGCCATGCGTCCACACAGCTCAGGCAACGCGATGACGAGGCGTACGCCCGGTGCGTGCTAAGACCGGTGCTCCTGTCATTGCCGGAGCACGCCAATGGAAGCATCGCAGCTGAGTCGGGGCCGCTTGATCGATCACCTGCATCTGGTGGTGCACGACCTGCCCGCCAGCAAACGCTTTTATCAGGCCGTGCTCGCGGTGCTTGGCATTCCCATCGGCGGCGACGGCGATGGCGACTTCTGGGCCGACGAACTGTTCGTCTCCAACCGCGACACGGTGGCGCAAGGTGTATTGACCGGCCGCCATCATCTGGCCTTTCAAGCGCGCGACGTTGCGATGGTGCAGGCGTTCCATCGTGCCGCCCTGGCCAACGGTGGTCGCGACAACGGCGCGCCGGGTTTGCGCCCCTATCACCCGGGGTATTACGCGGCATTTGTACTCGACCCGGACGGCAACAACATCGAGGCGGTCTTCCACGGTCCTGCGCAATGCAGTGCAGATGCGGTGCAGATCACAGATTGATGCACAAGTTTCATAACAGGTATCGATGTCCAAAATGGGGCAACGCAATCCGTTGCCCAGCGTAGGGAACTGCAACCGACGCCTCACTTTGGTGCACGATGACAACGTTGACATAAGCATACGTTCGATGACAGTTGCATGCGCAACGTAACCAAAATTTGACATGTGGTTACGCGTGGTTAATGGTTGAGAACGCACCGCAGCTGCCGCAACGGACGCGGCCTGGGAGGGGGCCCACTGCGTGCATCCGTTCCCCACTCGGAGTTGTTACCGCATGAATTGCAAGTCCAGTCCACTCGCAGTCGCTGTTGTTGTTGCCTTGTCGTTTTCCGCTTCAACCGCAGTTGCGCAGTCGCAAGCTCCCACCCAGAAAACCCTCGACACGCTGATCGTGACCGGTACGCGCGTGGCCGACCGCACCGTGGCCGAATCGGCATCGCCGATCGACATCATCTCGCCACAGGCACTGGAATCGACCGGCACCACCGAGTTGGCTACCGCGCTGTCACGCGCGATCCCCTCGCTCAATTTCCCCCGGCCCGCCATCTCCGACGGCTCGGACGCGGTGCGCCCGGCGCAGTTGCGCGGCCTGTCGCCCGATCAGGTGCTGGTGCTGGTCAACGGCAAGCGCTATCACAGCACCGCGCTGATCAACCTCAACGACACCCAGGGCCGTGGTTCGTCGCCGGCCGATCTCAACACCATCCCGATCGCGGCGGTGGAGCGCATCGAAGTGCTGCGCGACGGTGCGTCGGCGCAATACGGCTCCGATGCGATTGCCGGCGTGATCAACATCGTGCTCAAGGGCAGCGGCGAAGGCGGTAGCGTCAACGGCCGCTATGGCAAGTACAGCGCCGGCGACGGCGAGCAGTATCAGCTGTCCGGCGATGCCGGCTTCAGCTTCGCCGGCACCGGCAAGGTGCATCTGGCTGCGCAGGCCGGGCATTCGGATCAGACCAACCGCGCATTGCCGTTCGGCGGCCGCGTGGAGCAGCGCTACGGCGACCCCGAGATCGACCAGGGTGCCATCTCGTTCAACGGCCAATACAGCCCCACCGATTACCTGACCTTCTACTCGTTCGGCATGGTCAGCCGGCGCGAAGTGCTGTCCAACGGCTATTTCCGCTTTGCCGGCGACAACCGCAATCGCCCGGAAATCTATCCGGACGGCTTCCTGCCGCAGATCTATAACGTCAGCAAGGACGTGTCCTGGGTCGGTGGCTTGAAGACGTCCACCGAAGGCGGCTTGAACATCGATCTGAGCTACAACTACGGCCAGAACAATCTCACCTTCGATGTGCGCAACAGCTTGAACAACAGCCTGGGGCTGGCCAGCCCGACCGACTTCCATGCCGGTACGCTGGAAGTGACGCAGAACGTGCTCAACGCCGACTTCACCAAGACGCTCGATTGGGGCCTGGCCTACCCGATCACGCTGGCCTTCGGTGCGGAATGGCGCGGCGAGAAGTTCAACCAGTCGCCTGGCGATGCGGCCTCGTCGGCCAACGGCGGTATTCCGTCCGCAAACGGCGCGTTGATTCCTGGCGCGCAGGTGTTCCCGGGCTTCAAACTCTCCGATGCCGGCTACTACAACCGCAACAGCCATTCGGCCTATGTGGATCTGGAAGCGGATCTGACCGAGAAGTTCTCGGCCGGCCTGGCCGGGCGCTACGAGAAGTACAGCGACTTCGGCGACACCGCCACCGGCAAGCTGTCGCTGCGCTATGCGTTCACCGACAAGGTAGCGCTGCGTGCCACTGCGTCCACCGGCTTCCGTGCGCCGTCGCTGCAGCAGCAGAATTTCCAGTCGATCGCCACGCAGTTCCTCAACGTGGCCCAGCCAAACGGCTCGGTGACCGCGATTCCGTTCGAGATCGGCACCTTCCGCACCGACAACCCTGCCGCAATCGCGCTCGGCGCCGAACCGCTCAAGGCCGAGGAATCCAAGAACTACGGCTTGGGCGTGGTGTTGCAGCCGGTCGAAAACCTGTACATCACCGTCGATGCGTACCGCATCGATATCGATGACCGCATCGTGCTGTCGGAAAACCTGACCTCGGTCGCGGCACGCAACTATCTGCAGGCCAATGGCTTCCCGGGCATCGGCGGCGGGCGCTACTTCACCAATGCGGTGGACACCAAGACCCAGGGCGTGGACGCGGTCGGCACCTACCGTTGGAACCTGGATGGCGGTAGCGTGGAGCTGACCACCGGCTACAACTACAACAAGACCGACGTGGAGAAGATCGCCGACAATCCGGCAGCGCTGGTGGCGATCGACCCGACTGCGGTGCGCATCGGCCGCGCAGAACTGGGCCGCATCACCGAAGGCACGCCGCGCGACAAGTTCTTCCTGGGCGGCACCTGGGCACCGGGCAACTGGTCGTTCACCGGCACCGCCACGCGCTGGGGCGAGTTCAGCACCTTCGGCACCAACGCCGGCAGCGACCAGACCTACGCAGCCAAGTGGACGCTGGACTTGGCCGCCTCCTACAAGCTGGGCGCCTGGAACTTCACCGTCGGTGGCGACAACGTGCTCAACGAGTATCCGGACCGCCAGGAAGCCGGGCTGGGCACGCGGACCTACCTGCCGTACAGCAGCGCCTCGCCGTTCGGTTTCAACGGTGCACTGGTGTACGCCAACGTGAACTACAAGTGGTAATCGCCGGCGCCGGTCGGTAACGACCAGCGCTTACCTCGCACGGCAGCGCAGTACAGCGCGTCGCCGACTGCAGCGATCTTGCGCCTGCACTCTCGCGACTGGGGAGTGCGGGCGATCGAATCGTCGTTTCGCCGCTTTCGCAAGGACGCCCCGCAAGGATGCACAACGCGCTGCATGGCGCGTTGCAGATTGCCGGCATTGCGACGCCTGCCGCTTTGCAGCCGCAAAGACCCGGCGTGCATGCCCGATCACCCCACGCAGTTGTCTTTCCCCGGTTACCCGCACTTCACCGCTGCGTCCTTCATCCCCTTTGAGCCTTGACTCCCATGCACACCTCCAACGCACTCTCGCTGGCGATTTCAGTCGCACTCACCGTCTGTTCCTTCGCTGCCAGTGCGCAGTCGCAATCGACCCAGCCACAGAAAACCCTGGACACCCTGATCGTCACCGGTACCCGCGTCAGCGACCGCACGGTGGCCGAATCCGAATCGCCGATCGACATCATCACCGAGCAATCGCTGCAGGCCACCGGCGCCACCGATATCGCCACGGCGCTGGGCAAGCTGCTGCCGTCGCTGAACTTCCCGCGCCCGGCGATCTCCGATGGCAATGACGCCTCGCGCCCGGCCACGCTGCGCGGGCTGTCGCCGGATGCGGTGCTGGTGCTGGTCGATGGCAAGCGCTATCACACCTCTTCGCTGATCAACTACAACCCGTACGTGGGTCGCGGCTCGGCGCCGGCCGATCTGAACTCGCTGCCGATGTCGGCGATTGCGCGGATCGAAGTGCTGCGCGATGGCGCATCGGCGCAATACGGCTCCGATGCCATCGCCGGCGTGGTCAACATCGTGCTCAAACACGGTGCGGCTGCGGGCAGCAACAGCATCTCGGTCAACGGCGGCATCATGGACAAGGGCGATGGCGAGCAGAACGGCATCGACGGTTCGGTGGGTCTGGCCTTCGGCGGCAGCGGCGGCGATACCGCACCGGGTTGGGTGCGGCTGTCGTGGAATTACCAGAACACCATGAGCACCAATCGCGGCGAAAACACCAACCGCGCCACCACCGTCCCGGGGACGCCCAATCCGGGCGGTGTGCCCTATCAACGCCACGGCGACCCGGCGTCCAACTTCTATCAGGGCCTGGCCGCATTCGGTTATGAGTTCTCGCCCAATGTGGAGCTGTACGGCCATCTGAGCATGAGCCGTCGCGAAGTCACTTCCAACGGCTATTACCGCGCCGCCGACAACACCGCGCGCAATGTGCAGGCGATCTATCCCAACGGCTTTCTGCCGCAGATCTACAACCCCACCAACGACCGCTCGGCCGTGTTGGGTCTGAAGGGCAGCACCGAAAGCGAGTGGAATTGGGACGTGTCGGCCACCTACGGCAAGAACGACATGACCTTCAACATCCTCAACAGCATCAACACCAATCTGTACTACACCACCGGCGCCTCGCCGACCGACTTCAACTCCGGCGGCTTCGAGACCGAGCAGGGCACGATCAACGTCGACGTCAACAAGTCATTCGACTGGGGCCTGGCGTATCCGGTCAATGTGGCCTTCGGCGCGGAGCACCGTCAGGACCGCTATGAGATCACCGCCGGCTCGCCGGCTTCGTACTTCTTCGACCCCAACACCATCAATCCCGACACCGGCGCGCCCTACCCCGGCGGCGCACAGGTGTTCTCCGGCCTGGAACCGTCGGTGGCCGGCCGCTTCGGCCGTCATAGCAACGCGGTCTACGCCAACCTGGAAGCGGACATCACCGACAAGCTCTCCGGCGGCATCGCCGGGCGCTTCGAAAACTACAGCGATGCCGGCTCCACGCGCTCGGGCAAGCTGTCGGCGCGTTACGCCTTCACCGATACGTTCGCGTTGCGCGGCACCATCTCCAACGGCTTCCGCGCGCCGTCGCTGGCGCAACAGAACTACGCTTCGGTGGTGACGCTGATCCAGGACGGCGAGCTGGTGCAGGTCGGCACCTATCGCACCTCCGATCCGGTGGCCGTCGCACTCGGCGCACGCCCGCTGAGCCCGGAAAAATCCACCAACTACGGCCTGGGTGGCGTGTGGCAGCCCACCGCCAACTTTACCTCCAGCCTGGACATCTACCAGATCCGCATCTGGGACCAGATCCTGTATTCGGATCAGTTGCAGCTGGCGCAGCCGATCGGCCAGGTGGCGGCGGTGCAGTTCTTCGTCAACGGCGCCACCAGCCGCACCCGCGGTGTGGACTGGATCAACAGCTACCTGGCCGATCTGGGCAACTACGGCAAGCTCAATCTCAGCGCCAGCGCCAACTACAACAAGACCACCATCCTGGAGCTGTCCAACCCCAACTTCGGCCGCGCCAGCCAGGGCCTGCTCACCGATGCCACGCCGCGGACCAAGTACATGGCTGCAGCGGACTGGTCGATCGGCGGATTTGGGCTGAACTTCAACGCCACCCGCTACGGATCGATCAAGCGCATCAGCGACCCGGTCGATGGCAGCCAGGACCAGACCTACGACGCGCGCTGGTTGTTGAATCTGGCCGCCAGCCAGACCTGGAACCAGTTCACCTTCACCGTGGGTGCCGACAACATCACCAACCAGTACCCGACCAAGGCCCAGCTCACCACCGCCTATGACGACCGTGCCGGCGGCCTGCAGTATTCGTCGTTGTCGCCGTTCGGCTTCAACGGCCGCTACTGGTATGGCCGGGTCACCTATCGGTTCTGATGGCCCAGGTGTGTTGACTGGTTGAGCGCCTGCGCTGATCGAAGACCACGATCAGCGCAGGCGTGGTGCAGGCATTTCCGGTCGCCCGGTGGCGCCTGTTGCCGTGGTCGCGACTATGCGTGTGGCGGTTCGCCGCCGCGCGGTGCGTTCAACGCGGCAGCCATTGCCTCACCAGGAGGCCAGCAAGGCATCCACGCCGCGGAGATTGGCGCGGTCGTTCCATGTCAGCGTGTCACGCTGCTCCAGGCGCAATGCCGGCAGTTGCTCCAGCAGTGCAGCAAGCGCTGCCTCCATTTCGATCAACGCCAGCCGGTTACCCAGGCAATGATGGATACCGCCGCCGAACGATAGCGCGCGGCCCTGCTGTCGGCGGATATCCAGCACCTGCGGGTCGCTGAATTGCGCCGGGTCGTGATTGGCCGCACCCAGCATCAGGTACACCATGTCGCCTTCGTGCAACGCGCTCCCGGCGAGCTCGAAATCCTGCAACACCGTGCGTGCGGCGATCTGCACCGAGCTGTCGTAGCGCAGGCATTCGAGCACCGCATTCGGCAGCAATGCCGGGTTGCCCTGCAGCAGCGCCAACTGCTCGGGATGCCGATGCAGGGCGACCAGGGCATTGCAGATCATGTTGGAAGTGGTTTCGTGGCCGGCGAAAAACAGCAGGATCACATTGGAGACGATCTCGTCGCTGCTCAGCCGGTGCCCCTCGTCTTCTGCGCGGATGAAGCGTGAGATCAGATCGTCGCCGTCGCTGCTTCGACGCGCATCGATCACCGCATGAAAGTAGCTTTCCAGCTGCAGATACGCCGCGTTGGTGGCCTCCAGCTCCTCAGGCGTCATCAGCGGGTCGAACACCTTGGCCAGCGCGCTGGTCGCATGGCCGACCGTGGTGGCATCGGCAGGGTCGATGTCCAGCATGCGGCAGATGATGCGGATGGGAAGCGGAAAAGCGAAGTCACGCAGCACATCGCAGTGGCCGTGCGCACGGAAGCTCGCAATCAACGCCGCGGCGGTGTCGCTGGCCACCTCGCGCATGGATTCCATCTGCCGCGCACTGAATGCCTGGGTCATCAGCCCGCGCAGACGCGTGTGCACTGGCGGATTGACCAACAGGAACATGCGGCTCATACCTTGAAACAGCGGCATCTCCACGGCGGCCTCGCCATAGCGCAGACAGATGCTCTGCAGATAATCGCGGCCAACGCGCCGGTCGCTGAGCAGGCTGTCGACCATTGCGTAGTGGCCGGTCATCAAACGCCGTTCTGCGACCTTCACCAGCGGCCCCTCGGCGCGCAGGCGTGCATACGTCGGATACGGGTCCTGGCGAAACTGTTCGGTTGCGAAGTCGCTGAGGTGCATGACCTGTGCTCGTGGGGCGTGATCGCGGGGTGCGCGATGTAGGCGTAGGGAAGGACTGCAGACCGCTTGGACGGAGCGATGCCTGGATTGTCAGCCGTCGCCATGCATCTGCCTTGCGCAGGCGCGAAGCCGTGTCGTCAAACTTCAAACCCTGTGCGCCGGCGCAGCTGCGTCGATGCGCGGGTCTCGATGACAGCGTGCGACCTTCTCCACGATTGCCACGTTGCATGCGCAACGTCACCTGCGTTGCGAGAAATGCGCGCAGTCGCGTCGCGATCGATTCGCGCCTGCTGCAGCCCAGCGCCAGCGATGGCGTGCACACGCAAACAACTGCCTGCGCCGGTCACCCGGGAACGTGCAATCGGCCATGGTTACGCGGCGTGTCGTCACAACGCCAGTGCGCGCTGCGGCACCGTTGCAGTGCGCTATCGATGGGGGCCGCTGTCGATGGCTGCACTGTCGGGCGACGCCGCGGCCGCATCGGTCTGTCGGTTGGCAGTGCCGGCATCGGTTCGAGCGACCCGCATCATCGTCGCCAACGGATCGATCCTCGTGGCCGCAGGCGCTACGTGTCGCATCGCATTAATCATGCGCTGTGTACTATGGGCGTCCGGCCAACCGGACCGCTCTGCGGCCCTGGTCCCCCGCGCCGGATTCCAGCACTTCATTCGCGATGCCCGCAGGCGCTGCCCGGCGCAGTTCGTTTGGCTGGCCACGCCGTTTCATCACTTCGGACACTCTCACAACGGATTGGAATGCACCACGACACCAGCCTCATCGACATCATCGCCGTCGGCCTCGCGGTCGCCTTCATCCTGGGCACGCTCGCGCAGAAGATGAAGCTCTCGCCGCTGGTCGGCTATTTGTTGGCTGGCGTGTGCGTTGGGCCGTTTACACCGGGATTCGTGGCCGATCAGACCATGGCCAACCAGCTGTCCGAGCTGGGCGTGATGTTGCTGATGTTCGGGGTGGGCCTGCATTTCTCGCTCGAAGACCTGATGGAAGTGAAGTGGATCGCGGTGCCCGGTGCGCTGGCGCAGATCGTGGTGGCCACACTGCTCGGCTGGGCGCTGGCCTGGAGCATGGGCTGGCCGTTGATTCATGGCCTGGTGTTCGGCCTGGCGTTGTCGGTGGCCAGTACCGTGGTGCTGCTGCGCGCCCTGGAAGAACGCCGCTTGCTGGACACCCAGCGCGGCCGCATCGCGGTGGGCTGGCTGATCGTCGAAGATCTGGTGATGGTACTGGCCCTGGTGTTGCTGCCGGCGCTGGCGGATGCGCTCGGGACCGGTACGCCAGCCGCGCACGACGGCGCGTCCAGCTCGCTGCTGGCCGCACTCGGCCTGACCTTGCTCAAGATGGTGGCGTTTGTCGCGGCGATGCTGGTGGTCGGCCGGCGAGTGATTCCGTGGTCGCTGGAAAAAGTGGCTGCGACCGGCTCGCGCGAGCTGTTCACCCTGGCCGTGCTCGGTATCGCGCTGGGGGTGGCGTTCGTGTCGGCGACCTTGTTTGGCGTGTCGTTTGCGCTGGGCGCGTTCTTTGCCGGCATGCTGCTCAAGGAATCCGAGCTCAGCCATAAGGCCGCCAGCGATTCGCTGCCGTTGCGCGACGCGTTTGCGGTGCTGTTCTTCGTGTCGGTGGGCATGTTGTTCGACCCGATGATCCTGGTCGCGCACCCGTGGCAGGTGCTGGCCACCTTCCTGACCATCACGTTGGGCAAGTCGCTGGCGGCGTTTGTGATCGTGCGTGCGTTCGGCCACCCCACCGGCACGGCGCTGACCATTTCCACCAGTCTGGCGCAGATCGGCGAATTCTCTTTCATCCTGGCCGGGCTGGGCGTACAGCTGGCAATCCTGCCGGAGACCGGGCGCGATCTGATCCTGGCCGGCGCGTTGTTGTCGATCGTGGCCAACCCCTTCCTGTTCTCATGGCTGGACCGTTGGCAGGCCAAGCAGGCCCAGGATGCACCGGCCAAGGTGGAACCGGAACTGCCGCCCGGCCCGCCCTTGCCGGCCGACGGGCATGCGATCGTCATCGGCTACGGCCGCGTGGGCAGCGCGCTGGCGCAGCTGCTGCGCAGCCGTGGCGTGCCGGTGCTGGTGATCGACGACAACGGCGACCACGTGGCCAAGGCGCATGCGGCCGGCATCCCCGGCATCCGTGGCAGCGCAGCGGCCGACCTGGTGCTGGCCGAGGCACGTCCGGAGAACGCAAAAATCGCGATCCTGGCAATCCCGCAACCGCTGGAAGCCGGCGAGGCGCTGGCCAAGTTACGCGCGATCAACCCGTCGCTGACCTTGCTGGCACGTGCGCATAGCGATGCCGAGGTCAAGCATCTGCTCGAACACGGCGCCGATGGCGCCGTACTGGCCGAACGCGAACTGGCCTACTCGCTGGCCGAGATGGTGATGTCCACGCCGCCGTACCGGGCGTTGAACGTGCCGGCGTCGTAAGCGCCGCCTGCCGGCAAAGCCGACGACACCGTAGATACAGCCATTGGGCGAACGTAGACATCGCGCCGCAGTCCACAGGTGCAATGCGCACCGGTTAACTCAGCAGTCTTAACGTTGCGCTAGATACAGGCGGCAGCTACCCCGGGGCGAAACTCCAGCCGCTGCACCGGCCTACTGCAGGAGTGGATGTCGGACAGGCTGGCACTCGCTGCGTCCGACGAATTTGCAGGATGAGTGGTGGTGCCGGCGAACTGGTGAGTCACGCAGGATCTCAGCGCGGCCTTACTGGCCGATATTGCCGTCGGTCACCATAGGCTGCGCCCTTGGTCTCGACATTGGCGCAGAGCCTGCCGTCGCATAGGGTGACATCGGCTGCGTTGTAGGCGCGCAGTAATTCGGCACGCAACTGATTGTCACGAATCTCATCGCGATACTGGGTCAGCAACCATCCGCCACCAGCCAGTAATAGCAGCAGGCTCCCGATAACGACGGCCGCACCCTTCAACAACAACACGCGCTGCCCGCGCTCGATGCGTCTGAGTTGATCGGACAAGGACTGCGCGCCTTCACCGATCAAGCTGCCAGCCTGCTGCAGCCGCTTCTCGAAACCGGCGACGGGTTGCTCCATTCCTTGCTGCATGCTGCGAATCAAGGTGTCGGGCACGCGCTGCAGCGTCTGTTCCGCCGACCGGGTCATCACGCCAGGCAGCGACTGCGCAACGTGCTCCAGCTGTTGCGCGAGGCGGTTCTGCTGCTGTTCCAGTTCGATGCATCGGCGCTCGAACTGCTCCATGAGCGAGGCTGCCTTGCTAACCAGCGCCAGCGGATCTTGTGCGTTCATCGTGCGTCCTGCCTCTCTCCTGATGACGACTACAGGCTGCGCGCGCCGACGCGCATTGTTTGCTGCTGTTGTGCCTCTGCCTGCTGCCGCTGCGCCTGCATCGCTTGCTGCGCGGCCTGCTGTTCCTGCTGATTCACCGCCTCGACGGCTTCGGCGCGTAGCGCACGGCCGGGCGGCTCGCTGGCCAATACCTGGGTCATCTGCCGGAACTGGTCGCGATCACCGCTTTGCGCAGCGGCCAACATGCGGTCCAAGAACGCGCCTGGATCTTCTCGCACCGATGGAGCACCGCTACGCTGCGGTGCTACCGCTCGATCAACTTGCACGTCTTCCCTCAGCGGAACCTGCCATGCCTGCGGTGCATGGCTACGCTCGCGGTCGCGCTGAAACTCCTGCATCTGCTGCTGCCAGCTCGGCGCCTCCATTTCCAGGCGCCCAACACCCGGCTCCACCGGACCGCGCAGGTGGTCAACTCCATCGCGGGCAAGCCCCGGCACGCCTCGCGAATACAACGTCAACCCTGAGCGCAGCGCTTCTACATCATCGCGATACTTTGCGATCATCGGCGCGTATTGCCGTGCCAGCTGCTGTGTTGTCGGGTCTTCCAGCACGGAGCGATCTGGCTTGCCTGCGCCATCGACCGGAAGAAAGTTGTGCATGCGGTGCGACTCGCCCAACCTGACTGCAGCAGACAAGGGATCGCGCGCGTCCAGCACACTGTTGTCGTTGGCGTAATCGGACTTTTTCAGCGTAGCGATTTCATTCGGCGTGGCATAGATCTCGACCCGCCCGTAGTGCCGGCTGGCAGCACTGACCGCATCGCCGGCCATCACGTGATTGATAACCTCGTTGCCACCTTCCGGAATCCGCCGATCCAGACTGACCGCACCGTATGCGTCGAAGGTCTGGCCCTTGAGGCCGAAGTGATGCGCGGTGACCTGCGCCAAATTGCCGCCGAGCGAGTGGCCTGCAACCGTCACATCGGGCGCGGGCTGGCCGGTACTGAGATGCTTTTGTTCTGCACGGTTCAAGGCGCCCTGAGTAAAAGCGATGGCATCTGCTATCTGCGCATTGTGACGAGTCGCGACCATTCCACCGTCGGCGAGTGCGCCGTCCAGGATGGGCTGGCGATCGAATTCGCTTCCTCGGTGGACAACTACCATTTCACCGGTATCGACCCTCTCGTAGATCAAGCCTTGGTACCCTGACGGCTTGTCCACGTATTGCAGACGTCGGACAGGCAAACCGCCAATATCTACAACAGCGCTTCGCTCTCCAGTATCTTCAGGCTTGTCATATGCATCGCGCGTCAGCGCGGCATACTGCTGAGTACTGAGACTCACGGGGCAACCCTCTCTGCGTTGAGAGTTATGAGAAACAAGTCACTTCTATTTGGCTCTGCATATTTTTCAGCAACCCCTTCACCAAAGTCGACGTAACCTTCCTGCTTACTCCTGGGATATCCGCCTGACCAAAAAAATATCTTTTTGGACTTATCTTTATAAAAATACTCTTTTTCCAGACTAGGCGAGAAGGCCGTTTCCACCTTACTGCCTGTTGCTTTTAGGGAAACGCCGAGACCTCCAAATTCCCAATGGCAGACACCCTTGCCGTAGTAGTCAGCATCAACCATGCCATCCGCATAAACTATCGCAGCGTAGGCCGTGCTATTGATTTTCTGAAAAAAAATGGGTAGTGCATGCTCTTTTGGCTTTGTAGACATACCTAACGACTCATCGAAAGGCGCGCACTGATCGCGGTTCGTCATATCATAGAACGCTTTACCTAACACCTGCTCAAACGACCCCGGCGCATCATCGATAGTCATCGTAATCCGATAGGCCTGCTTGGGATGTGGATTCTTACGGTAGACAGGATCCCCTTCGGCGTCACTCACCTGCTTATCCTGTGACTGCATGCTCGTCTCCTTTAAACCGCAAGCGCCCAATGTCATGGCGAGGGATACGCAAAGCAATAAGCCGAAGTTGCGACACATGGTGTTTTTCGCCAATCAGCATCCTTTCACGGGAGCCTACGCCGCTTCCATGGAGCACGCAAGATTCACTAACTATTACGTCTTTCCTGAGGTCTTTTCGGCATCAATTACACATGCGTTATACCTCCAACACACGGAATGCATTCATCCACGTGACGTTTGGCCGGAAAACGCAAACCATGGCGATAGGCTCAGAACTCGCAACACTCAAACCGATTGCTACAGTTAAATCATGCTGCCACTCGTGTATGGCGATGCCACACTACCCAACGAATAGAGCGCATCTGCCTGGGTTCAACCGGCGCCAGAAGCGCTGATCTTCAGCCTCTCTGCATCGTGGGGCTAGGGACAATGGCAACGGGCGCAAGTGTCCTAGTCACGAAAAGTAACCACCCAACACACTTGATAATCATTCCCATCAAGAGCAGGATGAGCGCCCGTTTCCTTGGCAGCCTCTTCCATGGCGTATGCGGTTGGCGTTCTGAATGCATTGCCCAGCGTGCAGCTGTGCGAGCTGCTGGGCCGCATTGGCTATGGGTTTGTGGTGCTGGACCTGGAGCACGTGCTGCGCGCGCCGGACGAGCTGGAACACGCGATCCGCGCCTGTGAGCTGTCTGGCTGCGAGGCGTGGGTGCGGGTGCCGGAGGTGGACGACAAACTGATCGGCCGGGTGCTCGATGCCGGCGCGCGCGGCATCGTGGTGCCGCGTGCCGAATCGGCGCAGCAGATGGCGCGCGCCGCCGCCGCGGCGCGGTTCCCGCCGCTGGGCCGGCGCGGGATCACCGGCGGCCGCGTCACCGGCTTCGGCAACGTCGATCTGCCCACGTATATTGCCAAGGCCAACCGCGATATCCGCATCGTGCCGATGATCGAGAGCGCTGCCGGCGTTGCCGCGCTTCCGGAGATGCTCGCTGTGCCCGGCGTGGCCCTGGTGATGGAAGGCGCGCTCGATCTTGCACTGGACCTGGGCCTGGGCCCGCAGCCCACGCATCCGCAGGTCTGGGAGTTGCTGCTGCAGCTGCATGCGCACTGCCGCGCCGCCGATGTGCCGTTCTGCCCCAATCCACGCACCGATGCACAACGCGCGCACTGGCTGCAACAACCGGATCTGCGCTGGCTGCTCGCCGGCGAAGATCGCGCCCTGATTCAACGCGCGCTGCGCGGCCATCTGGCCACGTTCGACGCGCCCGCCTCCCTACCCGCCTGCAGGAGCACGCCGTAGATGTCGCCGATCCGTTTGCACACCCTGAGCCTCGCCATCGCTGCGGCCTGCTGCGGTCTGCCGCAGCTGGCGCTTGCCACTGATGCGTCGGCTGCCAATGAAGCCACTGTCGTCGATGGCCAGACACCGATCCGCGCACTGGATGCGATCCAGGTGCAGGGCAGCCTGCTGGGCCGTTCCAGACCGGACGACGTGCAACGTTACGCGGGCAGCCGCCAGGTGATCGACCGCGAGCAGCTGCGCACTGGCGGCAATCGTTCGCTCGACGATGCACTGCAACGTGTGCCGGGCATCAAGATCTTCGACGAAACCGGCACCGGCGCACTGCCGCAGATCATGTTGCGCGGCCTGTACGAAAGCCGCAGCGGCCGCGTGCAGGTGCTCGAAGACGGCATCCCGCTGGCGCTGGCGCCGTACGGGCAGACCAGCTTGTCGTTGTTTCCGGTGGGTCTGAATCAGATCGATCGCATCGACATCGTGCGCGGCGGCGCGGCCGTGCAATACGGGCCCAATAACGTGGGCGGGGTGATCAATCTGGTCAGCAAGGAGATTCCCAGCGAGTGGAGCACCACCCTGGCGCACAAGGTCACTGCCGGCGGCCAGGGCCAGTTTCTGCAGGACAGCGCGCTGAGCAGCGGCGGCTATCTCACCGACAACTTCGGCATGCAGATCGATGCCAATCGCACCTGGGGCGAATACTGGCGTGCGCATAGCGATACCGACATCAGCAATCTGCGCGTGCGTGCGGAGTGGTGGCTGGACGACACCAAGTTGATCAAGGCCAGCGTGCAGCGGTATCTGGTGGACATGGATCTGGCCGGTGCGCTCAGCCCGGACGATTATCGGCGCGACCCGCGCCAGTCCACGCGCCCGCTGGATAGCTTCAACGGGCGCACCACGCGTGCATCGTTGAGCTATGAACAATTGTTGGGCGATTGGGGGCCGCTGCAGGATGTTCGGTTGTCCTGGACCAATTTCAGCGCGCGCAGCAGCCGTAACTTCATCGTCGGCATGCGTCAGGCCGCCACCGAAACCTGGCGCTCGGACCTGCCGCCGCAACTGCGCCAGACCGCACCGCGCGACTTCCGCGTGGTGGGCAGCGAGCCACGGCTGAACTGGAGCATGGGCGAGGCCGGCGGCGTGCGTCAGCAGTGGACCGCCGGCGTGCGTGCGGTACGCGAGGACATCGATTTCCTGGTTGGCAACCTACGCTTGCGCGATGGCCTGTTCACCAGCGTGCGCGATTGGCAGTTCGAAGACCGTGCGTTGGCTGCCTATGTCAGCAATGAGATCACCCTGCCGGACGAGCGCATCACCATCACGCCCGGATTGCGCCACGAGCGCCTGGATTCGCGCTATTTCAACCGCACCACCGGGGTGAGCACGCTCAACCAGACCCGCGACGTGCTGCCCGGCCTGACGGTCGGCTTCCAGGCCAACGAACAGTGGTTCTTCTATGCGGACGGACAGCGCTCGATGCGTGCGCCACAGGTCACCCAGATCATCTTCGGCAACAATCTCGATGCCGAGCTGGCATGGAATTACGAAGCCGGCACACGCTATCAACCCAACGAGCGTACCCGCATCCAGGTCGGCGGCTACCTGATCGATTTCGATCAGCAGATCCAGCTGGACAACACCACCCGCGTGTTCCGCAATCTGGGCAAGACCCGTCATCAAGGTGGCGAGGTGGAACTGCAATGGAGCCCGGAACAACTGCGTGCGCTTACCCTCAACGCAGGCTACGCGTACCTGGATGCCAGCCAGGAATCGGGGGCGTTCCGCGGGCTTCGCGTGCCCTACACCTCGCGCAATCAGATCACCCTGGGCGGCAACTACGCGCTCGGTCATACCACTGTCGCGCTCTCCGGCTACTACTTCAGCAAGGCCTTCAGCGATGCGGCCAACACCGTGCAGGAGAACGCCATCGCCTCGGTGGGCCAGTTGCCCGCCTACATGGTCTGGAACGCGCAGGTGAGCCATACCTTGTTCGAACGCGATGGACAAAAATTCAGCGCGTCGCTGGCGATCAACAATCTGTTCGACCGGCAGTACTGGTTCCGCGGCGTGGACACCAGCCCATGGGGCCGTCAGGCCGCACCCGCACGCACGTTCACTGCAGGTCTGGAGTACACGTTCTAACCGCGGTGCGCGCGGTAGGCGGTAGCAACCAGCAAGCGCTACTCGCGCAGTTGTTCGTCGCCGCCACGCGCACCTGATCGAGGGTTGCTCCGTTTTATCAGCGTCACGCTGCACGGAGCAGCAGCACCATACGACCGATGTACAGGGGCATCGGTCGCCTACGACGGCAACGGCGACCCCGCTGTGGCCGCCGCCGGAATACGGCGTGCACGAAGCACGCATCAGCGCCGCAGCACGCGGCATTGCGATCGATGCATCGCAGGCCACCCAACGCCGATCATGGCGCCAGGCAGCCCGTTTCAGTACCGGTTTTCCCACCGCCCTGTCGAACGAGAACTGCCATGACTGCAACATCTGCTGCACCGTTGGTGATCCTCACCCATGTCTGCCACCCGGCCATCACCGACGGCTTTTTGCCGGCCGCGCACGCGCAAGGCGTTCCGGTGTGGTTGCTGACCGACCACCGCCTCGACCACCTGGCCTATTTCCGCGACCACCCTGCGCAGGCGCCGCAGCGGGTGATCGAATGCGATGTCTTCAATCCGCTGGGCGTGCTGGACGTCCTGCATGATGCCGGCATTGCGCCGCGCGCGGTCTTCAGCAACAGCGATCATCTGCAGACCAGCACCGCGCTGGTGGCCGCCGGCTTTGGGCTGCCGGGCAAAGACTGGCAGGTGTGTTACGCCGCCAAGAACAAGGCGGCGATGCGGCAACGCCTGCGTGCACGCGGCCTGCCCTGCCCGTGGTTCTGCACGCTGACGTCGGGCGCCGCAGTGCCAACGGATATCCCCTGGCCGGTGGTGGCCAAGCCGCGCGAAGGCGTGGCCAGCCTGGATGTGCGCCACTGCGCCGATGCTGCGCAATTGCAAAGCTATCTGGACGATCTGTGGCGGCGCCACCCGCAGCGCACCGTGTTGCTGGAAGGCATGTTGCACGGACCGCTGTTCACCCTGGAAACGCTGGGCGATGGGCACACGCTGCACGCCATCGGCGGTTTCAAGGTGCGGCTGTCGCCACCGCCGCATTTCGTCGAATGCGAGGCGGAGTGGGATGCGCATGTACAGACCCCGGTGATTGCGCAGGCACTGCAGCAGCTGCGCGCCTTCGGCGTCGGATTTGGGCTATGCCATAGCGAATTCATCCTCACCGACGATGGTCCGGTGCTGGTGGAGATCAACTACCGCAGCATCGGCGACCGCCGCGAATTTCTGCTCGACGGCATGTTTGGCGGGCAATGGTTCAACGCCGCGCTAGCGCCGCATCTGGGCCAGCCATTGCCGCAGCTGCGCAGCGACCGCGCGCATGCCTTGCTGCGCTATTACGTGGCCGAACGTGACGGCGAGCTGGTCACCGCCAGCGAAGACCGCCGTCATCACGATGCGCACAGCGACGTGCAGTACCGGCGCATGCGTGCACCGGGCGAGCGCATCCAGCTGAGCCATTCCAACAAGGATTACCTGGGCGTGTTGAGCGCCGTGGCCAGCGATGCACAGGCGCTGCAACAGGCCGTGGTGCATGCCGAAGCGTGCCTGCATTGGCGCATCGACAACGCGCAGGTGCGCGCATGAGCAGCACCGCCGACCAGCGCTACATCGCCACCCGCATCATCGATGCCTGCCTGCGCGAGGACCTGCGCGCGATCGTCAGCCGTGGCACGCCAGCCATGCCCGACGCGCGCGTATTGGCCGCGTGGGCCGACCCCAGCCCGGTGGACGGCTGGTGGCGCATCGCGCATCTGCCCAACGGCACGCTGTGGTTGCCGATCCATCGCCACGGCGTGCTGCAGGACATCAGCGCCTGCGGCGATCGCTGGATCGTGCAGGGCTCCGACGCTGCGTATGTCGAACAGGGCGCACGCGCATGGCTGCAACGCATGAGCGCCGAGCTGGATGTGCAGACTCAGGAGCTGCATCGCGCCTATGCCGACGAAGCAGAGTGCGCCGCCGCGCACCGTGGTCTTGCACAACAGGCCTATGTCGCGCAGGCGCCCGCATTGGCCCAGGCGCTGCAGCATGACGATGCCGCCGAACGCGCGTACCGCTGCGACCAGCTGGCAAGCTACCGCGATCATCCGTTCTACCCCACCGCACGCGCCAAGGCGGGCCTGGACGCAGACGAACTGCGCCACTACGCACCGGAGTTTGCGCCCACCTTCGCGCTGCGCTGGCTGGCGATTCCGCGCGCACTGGCCAGTTGCACCAGCGCACCGCCAGAGGCGTTATGGCCGGACTTCGCTACCCTGGGCCTGCCGCCCGCGCTCGCCGCGACGCACATCGCCTGGCCGGTGCATCCGCTGGTCTGGGCGCGTCTGGAACAGCCGGGCTTCGCGCTTCCACCCGGGACGTTGCGCGCACCGCAGGCCTGGCTGGAAGTGCGCCCCACCCTGTCGGTGCGCACGCTGGTGCCGCTGCAGCATCCGCATCTGCATCTCAAGCTGCCGATCCCGATGCGCACGCTGGGCGCATTGAATCTGCGCCTGATCAAACCTTCCACGCTGTACGACGGGCACTGGCTGGAGCGCGCGCTACGCCGCATCGATGCGCACGACCCCGCATTGCAGGGACGTTGCGTGTTCGTGGACGAGTCGCATGGCGGGCATGTCGGCGACACCCGGCATCTGGCCTATCTGGTGCGGCGCTATCCGCCGCTGGACGCCACCACGCTGGTCCCGGTGGCCGCGCTGTGCGCGCAGATGCCCGATGGCCGGCCGCTGGCACTGCATCTGGCCGACCGGTTCGCGCACGGCGATGTGCAGGCCTGGTGGCGCGAATACACCGAACTGTTGCTCGCGGTGCATCTGCGGCTGTGGCTGCGCTACGGCATAGCGCTGGAAGCCAATCAACAGAACAGCGTGCTGGTCTATGCGCATGGCCAGCCCACGCGCCTGTTGATGAAGGACAACGACGCCGCGCGGATCGCCATGCCGCAATTGCGTGCGCAGCTGCCGGACATCGACACCCTGGGCGCGCTGCAGGACGCACGGATCGCGGTGGACGAGACACACGCGCTGGCGCAGATGTTCTGCAC
The DNA here is from genome assembly GCF_041475665.2 of Xanthomonas sp. NCPPB 4467. Classification (NCBI taxonomy): domain Bacteria; kingdom Pseudomonadati; phylum Pseudomonadota; class Gammaproteobacteria; order Lysobacterales; family Lysobacteraceae; genus Xanthomonas; species Xanthomonas sp. NCPPB 4467. The sequence continues at coordinate 3,851,355 of NZ_CM191260.1, forward strand.
CATCGTGCTGCAACTGGATCTGCAGGCGGTCCTCGACGGTCTGGCCGACTGGCAGCCGGCCTTGCGCGCGCCGCTGGCTGCGCAACTGCAGGACCAGGTTGCGCAGACGCTGGCAACGCTGGATGCCGATGGCATCGACACCGCGCCCGTGCGGCGCCTGCTGGCCGCACCACGGCTGCCGGTGAAGTACCTGCTCAGCGCCGGCAGCCTGCTCAGCAAGCAGCTCACCGGTGCGACCGATATCAACAAGTTCTACGGCGACAGCGCGCCCAATCCGTTCGGCAACGCGTTTGCGCACACACAGCCGCAGCCGTGTCGCCATGCCGGTGGTCAGCGATGAAACGCATCCTCGCCCCGGTGCTGGCGGCCCACTATCTGGCGGCCTTCACCGCCCTGGGCATGCCGCTGTTTTTGCCGCAAGTCTTGGCCGAGCTGGCGCCCACCGCGGCGGTTGGCTGGAGCGGCGTGCTGTATGTGTTGCCCACCTTGTGCAGTGCGTTGACGGCGAGCACCTGGGGGCGGCTGGCGGACCGCTACGGACGCAAACGCTCGTTGCTGCGCGCGCAACTGGGGCTGGCATTGGGCTTTGCGATTGCCGGCTTCGCACCCTCGCTGACCTGGCTGGTGGTCGGCCTGATCGTGCAAGGCACCTGCGGCGGCTCGCTGGCGGCAGCCAATGCGTATCTGGCCAGCCAACCGCAGGCCGGCCCCTTGGCGCGCGCACTGGACTGGACGCAGTATTCGGCGCGGCTGGCGATGGTCAGCGCACCGGCGTTGCTGGGACTGGCGCTTGCCTTGGGTCCGGCACAGTCGCTCTACCGCGCGCTCGCGTTACTGCCATTGCTTGCCTTTGCATTGACCTGGCGATTGCCGGCGGACCAGCTCACCGCGCGTCCACGCGCTGCAGCGACGTCGTCGTCAGCTACCGAACATGCAGCGCAACGGTCGGCTGCAGCATCGTCGTGGCCGGCCTTGTTGCTCGCGCAGTTTCTGTTCTGCTTCGCGATGGTGGTGACGTTTCCGTATTTCATTTCCTACGCGCTTGCACGCGGTGCCGGTCACGACGCGCTTGCCGGCCTGCTCTACAGCCTGCCGCATCTGGTCTATCTGGTGGTGTTGCCGTGGTGGCGGCGCGGAGATGGCGAGGCGTGGCTGATCCCGGGGCTGCTGCTGTTTGCGCTGGCCTGCCTGTGGCAGGCGCTGTTGCACGACGCCGTCGCGCTGGCGGTGGCGCGGCTGCTGTTCGGCGTTGGCATGTTGTTCGGCCTGCGCGGGCTCAATCGCAGCCTGGCGCTGGTCGCCAGCGGCCAGGGCGCCGGCCGCCTGTTCGGCCGTTTCGATGCCTGCGGCAAGTGGGCCGGCGTGGCCGCTGGCGCTGCGGCCGGTGCGCTGGCCCAGGCCGCCGGCCCCGCACTTCCTTTCCTGGCCGCCGCCGTGGCTGCGGCTGGCGCTGCGCTCACCGTTGCGGTGCGCTTTCCTTCGAGGAGAACTGCCGATGTCGCTGCACACGATGCATGACCCCTGGTACGACAGCATGGCCGATGCACAGGCCTGCAGTTGCTGGTTGAACTGCTACCTGCGCGAGTTCGCCATCCCGCAACGCGCAGCCGATTTCGATTACCGCGGGCTGGATCGCCCTGGGCCGCGCATGGCCGAGCAACGTTGGCTGCGCATCGACCTGGGCGATAGCGGCGCGGTGTGCGTGCGCATTGCCTACGCAGACCGTTTGGGCCGCTGCCGCTTCGCGTCCACGCCGTTTCTCAAAAGTGCCGGCCAACCCTGGCACCCGCTCGACGCGCACGCGTTGGCGCGCTGCCTGCTGCAATCGCTGGGCAGCACGCAGGCGGTCAATCCGGAGCTGCTTGCGCAAAGCGCCAACAGCGTGGCGATCACCGCGGCGATGTTGCGCCAGGCACACCGCACCGCACCTACCGGCGATGTGATGATCGATGCCGAGCAATCGATGCTGTGGGGCCACGCGCTGCATCCCACACCCAAAAGCCGCGAAGGCGTTGTGCTCGAGCACGTACTGGCCTGCGCACCGGAAGCGCGTGCGGCATTTCAATTGTTCTGGTTCCGCATCGACCCACGCCTGCTGCGCGTGCAAGGCAAGGACGTGCGCGCCAGCCTAAGGCAGCTGTCCGGCAGCGATGATCTCTACCCCTGCCATCCGTGGGAGGCGCAACGCCTGCTCGACGACCCGCTGCTGCGCACCTTGCAAGCGCGCGGATGGATCACGCCGGTCGGCCTGCGCGGCGATGCACTACGGCCCACCTCGTCGGTGCGGACGCTGTATCACCCGCAGCTGGATTACTTTCTCAAGTGCTCTGTGCATGTGCGGCTGACCAATTGCGTCCGCAAGAATGCGTGGTACGAGCTGGAAAGTGCGGTCGCGCTGACCGACCTACTGGCGCCCAGCTGGCAGGCACTGGCCGCGCAGGTCCCGGGCTTCGACGTGATGCTGGAGCCTGCGGCCACATCGCTGGATGTCGCGCAGATCGACCGCGCCCTGCACGATGCCGACCCGCAAGCCGCACGTGCGTTGTCCGAAAGTTTCGGCATCCTGTATCGCAAGACCATTCCTGCTGCGCAACGCGCACGTTGGCAGCCGCAGGTAGCCGCCGCCCTGTTTACCTGCAATGCGCAGGGCAACAGCGTGTGTGCCCAGCGCTTGCAGGCGCTGAGCAGCGCACAGATGGACCGCCACACCGCCACGCTGCTGTGGTTTCGCGCTTATGCAGGCCTGTTGCTGGATGGCGTGTGGAGCGCGCTGTTCCAGCATGGCATCGCGCTGGAACCGCATCTGCAGAACACCGTGATCGGCTTTGCCGACGGCTGGCCGACGCGCGTGTGGATTCGCGACCTGGAAGGCACCAAGCTGCTGGCCCACCATTGGCCGGAAAGTCGCCTGCAGGGTGTGGGCGAACGTGCGCGGCAATCGCTGTACTACAGGCCGGAGCAAGGCTGGAACCGCGTTGCCTATTGCGCGCTGGTGAACAATCTGGCGGAAGCCATCTTCCATCTGACCGAAGGCGACGGCGTGCTGGAAGTGCGGCTGTGGCAGTGCGTGGGCGAGCTCGCCGCACGCTGGCAACAACGCTACGGCGCGCAACCCGCGCTGCAGGGCCTGATCGACGGCGCCCCGCTGCCGGGCAAGAACAATCTCGGCACGCGCCTGCTGCAACGGGCCGATCGTCAGTCCGACTACACCCCATTACCCAACCCGATTGCACACATCGCCACCGCACGGCAGGTGGCCGCATGAGCCTGCACATCGATACCGCCGCAGTGATCCATGCGCTGCCGCAGCTACGGGCGAGCAGCGATGGCCCGCTCTGCGCGTACCTATACGATCTGGCCGCGCTGCACGCGCATGCGGCCTGGATGCGCGCGCAGCTGCCGGCGCAATGCGAGCTGTTCTATGCGGCAAAAGCCAATGCAGAGCCGCAGATTCTGCAGACGCTGGCGCCGCATGTGGATGGCTTTGAAGCCGCATCCGGCGGCGAACTGGCCTGGCTGCATGCGCAGCAACCGCAGGCAGCGCTGCTGTTCGGCGGGCCGGGGAAACTCGACAGCGAGCTGGCCCAGGCCGCTGCCCTGCCCGACTGCACCGTGCACGTGGAAAGTATCGGCGAGCTGCAACGGCTGGCAGCGATTGCGGCACACGCTGGCCGCTGCGTCCCGGTGTTTCTGCGCATGAACATCGCCGTGCCCGGCGCACAGAGCACGCGGTTGATGATGGGCGGGCAGCCCTCGCCATTCGGCCTGGACCCGCAGGATCTGGACGCTGCCATGCAGCTACTAAGTGTCAGCCCGTCGCTGCGACTGGAGGGCTTTCATTTCCATCTGATGTCGCATCAACGCGATGCCGGCGCGCAACTGCATCTGGTTGCTGCGTACTTGCGCACCGTCCAGCAATGGCGTCAGACCTATGCGCTCGGGCCGTTACGGGTCAATGCGGGCGGCGGCTTCGGCGTGGATTATCTGGCGCCGGAGTCCTCGTTCGACTGGGCCGGTTTCTGTGCCGGGCTGCCCGCGTTGCTGCACGAACACGGCAGCGCGCTGCGTCTGCGCCTGGAACCCGGACGCTACGTCAGCGCCAACTGCGGTTGGTACCTGATGGAGGTCTTGGACCTCAAGCGCAGCCACGGCGATTGGTTTGCGATCGCACGCGGCGGCACCCATCACTTCCGCACACCGGCCGCACAGGCCCACGACCACCCCTTCCGCGTGCTGCGCGGGACGCAGCCGCCGGTCATCAGCGACACCCCGGTGACCTTGGTCGGCCAGCTCTGCACGCCCAAGGACGTCCTGGCGCGCAACCAACCCGTCGCCGCACTGGCGCCGGGCGACTGCCTGGCATTCCCGCTGGCCGGTGCCTACGCATGGAATATTTCGCACCAGCAGTTCCTGATGCATCCGCCGCCGCACAAGGTGTTTTTGCCGATTCAACGTTGAACACTAATCGTCCTTCGCTCCACAAGTCTCACGGCTTTTCTGTAGAGCGTGAGAGCCCTACCTATCCATTTGCGGCACACATTCGTCGGCTATGATGACTAGTGTCGAAGCCATGCAGCCACGTCTGTGACGTGATTGGGGAACTGAGCCGGAAGCTGTCGGCATGATGTGTGACGATGCTCTGATCGCGCCATTGGCACAGATGTGTATGACTTCGCGCAACGCCGAGCAGATGCAAGTGTCGTTCACGAACGTATGCGCTTGCCGGTCTTGAACCGTATCAGCCCACTACCTTCGGTCCACCTGTGAAAAGAATCGCATCGATTTCGTTGGTACTGCTGGCCTTGATCGCTGTCTTGTTCTTCTATCTACGCGTGCACTCCGAAGCGGCGAAGCGACAGCCTGCAGGTGCTGCACATACTGCTGGCAACAGGACAGCCGATCCACAGCATGCCGCGACAGATAGTGCACGCAAGGCTGCCGCTCCGTCCATGTGGGCATCGGCCACCAGCACCCAGATCGATCTTGACTTCCATGAGACAAAGCGCAAAGCAGAGTCGGGCGACCCTGTGGCGCAACGAAAGCTCGCAGAAATGTATGAGCGGTGCATGATGTACAGCCAATCACCGCAGAATTTCAGGGGATTGATGGCGCTCTTTGCCAAGCAGGACATGCAACACGCAAAGCGCTATGCCGAGGTGGCAGAACGCGTTTCTCACTATTGCGACTCGATCGATGGGGGCAAGCCTATCCCGAGTGAGGCGTACCAACTTTGGTATGCCGAGGCTGCGCGGCGGGGGGATGTGATTGCCCAGATAAAAGTCGCAACTACCGTCGAACACCAGCCGAACGAAGAAACCTACCGCGCACTTGTCGCCAAAGCCTTTGAGAGCCGGGATCCCGAGGCCATCTTTGCCATTGGCGACATGCTGAGTCTGGCAAAAACATCCGTTGACCTGGGATCTTATGCATCGCAGGTGGGTGGAGACTATGCAGAACATGCGTGGGAACTGGCTGCCTGCCGTGCCGGAGCTGCGTGTGGCTATGGGTCGTACCGCATGGATGCTGCCTGCAGCAGCGGCATGTGCAGCAATGCATCCGGCTACGAAAGCCTGATCAAGTACCACTTCGTTCCACCCGGGCAACAGAAATTCTTGGAGCGGGACGTAGAGCGGATCAGATTTCTCCTTCGGCAGGCAAACAGGGATAAGCCAACGGAAAGCGGCTAACGAATCGTCGCGCGCAATCGCCAGATAGGGATGGACTGCTGAGCTCTGGGCCGAGTGATAAGCGCCGATTCCGAATACTTGCTGTAATTGTTTGGTAGCGAAGCGGCAGTTTTGTGGGTGGCTCCAAATCGATATGTCGTTACTGACATTGGAATGAATCGGCAAGCTCAACGCAGCACTAACTTTACGGTGTCTGTCTGCTCTACCAGCTTTTCAGCTCGTCCGAGAGACCTCGACAACTGGCACACGCACATCCGCGCGTAGCTCCGTCTCTGCCACTGTCTCGGGATCGTCTAGATAGAGGTAGTGCAGCGGGGCATCGCGCAGCGCGTAGCCGCTACCGGGTAGCCAATCCGCGAGCAGGCCGTCGAGTGCCTGTTCCATTCCGGCATAGCTACCGGTATGCCGCAGCACGGCATGCGCACCTTCGCCCAGCACACGCAGCTGCAGCGGTGCAGGCGGTGCAATATGGGTGGCGAAGGCGATTCCGCACTCGAACACGTGCTGCGCTGGGGATACGTCGCGGTGGTCGCTCAACGGGATGCCGATCAATGCGTGCAGCTGCTCGATTACCCCCACCCGCTCGGCCCAGCCGGCAATGCGGCCGAAGCCGCGATCCAGATCGTCGAACGAGCCGCGCTTGCCTAGCACAACCAATTCGAATGGCTCCAGCGTCTGCACGCTAACCTGCAGCGGTGCTGACGAGCTGTTTGCCAACGTTGCCGGCGTCGATAACTGCTGCAGCTTGCTGGCCCGCAATGCGGGCGCCGAGCGCAAGATGGCGGGACTGGCCTGCGGTGCGCTGCGACAGGCACGCGCCAGCGCCTGCGGTGTCTGGTAACCGACCGCGAGCGCGACCTCGGTCACTGACGCGTCATCGCTGCCCAATAAATGCAGGGCTTGACTCAACCGCAAGCGTGCCACCGTGTGGCCCACGGTCTCATCGGTCAGGGCGCGATAGACCCGATGGACGTGATACGGCGACTGGTGCGCGATGCCTGCCAATTCGGCCAAATCCGGCAATGCGGCGCCGCTGCGAATGCTGGCCTGCAGATGCGCGATGACGCACTCCACACCACGTTGCCAATTGGTAACTGCTGAGTCTGCTGCATGCATGGCGTTGGCTCCCTGGCGACGGCATCAGCATCGCCTGCCGGCGCGGTCCCGATCTTGCGGAATGTTGCACCCCGTTGCACAGCGTGGGGGCTCAACCCAGCCACACCGCCAGCGTCACCAGCACCGCGGTTTCGGTCAGTTCCACCAGCGCGCCGCAGGTATCGCCCGTCATGCCGTCCAGGCGCTGCATGCAGGCGCGGCGCCATAGAACGAAGACCACGGCGGCAGTGCCGAGGCACAGAGCCGCAATCGCCATACCGGCAGCCATGCAGGCCACGACCGCCAGTATCAACGCCAGCCACAAGCTTGTGGGTGGTGCGGCGACCAGCGCGCTGCCGATGCCGCCAGCGCGCACATATGGAGTGGTCAAAAAGGCCGCCACCACCACGGCGCGAGCCAGCAAGGGCGCCAGCCACAGCGCACCCGGTGCATGCGGCAGCAGCGTGGCCAATGCGGCGCATTTAAGCAGCAACACCAGCACCAGCGCGGTCACCGCCATCGGTCCGCTGGTGGGGTCTTTCATGATCGCCAGCGTGCGTGGGCGGTCGCCCATGCCGCCGACCCAGGCGTCGGTCATGTCGGCCAGTCCGTCCAGGTGCAGGGCGCCGGTCAGCCAGGTCCATGCGCTCAACAGCACTGCCGCGCCCAGCAATGGCGCGACATCGCGCAGACACCATGCCAGGCCACACAGCAGCGCACCGAGCAGCAGGCCGACCGCCGGGTACCACGGCAACGAACGTGCCTGCACGCCCGGCCGGGCGAACACCGCACCGGGCACCGGAATGCGGGTCAGGAAGCCGATCGCCGCGAGCAGCCCATCGATCATCCGGCGTCGTGTGCAGACTGCGGTGCTGCTGCCGGCAGCGATGGCAACGCTGCGGCAACGCCGTTGGCCGGTGGCCAAGCCAGCGGATGCAGCGAGGCGTGCGGCACCGCCAGCTCGGTCATGCGGCCGAACCCGTTGCCGGCCACCATACACTGCACTGCACGGATAGCACCGCCATGGGTGACCACCAGCACGCGGCGCGCCGGGTAGGTGTCGACCACCGCATCCAGCGCCGCGGCGAGCCGCGCGCAGAACGCCTCGAACGGTTCTGCCTGCGGCGGCGGGTAGCGCAGCGGGTCGGCCCAGAAGCGGCCCAGCGCTTCGCCTTCGTCGCGTCAATCTCGGCCACCGGCACGCCTTGCCAGCGGCCAAAGTGATACTCCCGCAGCCGTGCGTACAGCTGCAGCGGCAAGCCGCGCGCACCGGCCAGTTCGGTAGCGAAGGCTGCGCAGCGCTGCAAGGTGGACGACACCACCATCTCCCATTCGCCCTGCGCGGTGGCCGCGCGCAATTGCTGCCAACCCAGCTCGGTGAGCGGGTCGTCGAGCTGGCCGCGATAGCTGCGCTGCCCGGTGTCGCCATGCCGCAACAAGGTGATCTGCGTGCTCATGCGTCGGACACCCCGGCTTCGGCAAAGGTGGCCATGCCGTTGTGCAAGGCGCAGGCACTGCGCAGCAGTGGAATCGCCACCGCTGCGCCGCTGGCTTCGCCCAGGCGCAGGTCCAGTTGCAGCAGCGGCTCGGCATCCAGGGCGCGTAGCAACGCGGCGTGGCCGCGCTCCTGCGAGCGGTGTCCGAACAACAGCCATTCGCGCACGCCGGGATTCAGGCGGGTGGCCACCAGCGCCGCAGCGGTGGTGATGAAGCCATCCACCAGTACCGGAATGCCGGCCTGCGCGGCGGCGATATACGCGCCGACCAGGGCGGCGATCTCGAACCCGCCGAGCCGGCGCAACCGTTCCATCGGCGTGGCGGCGTCGGCGTGCAAGGCCAATGCACGGCTGATCACCGTTGCCTTGTGCGCGATGCCTTCGGCGTCCAGGCCGGTGCCGGCGCCGGCCATCGCCTGCGGAAACTGCGACAACAGCGCGCAGCCCAACGCGGCAGCGGCGGTGGTGTTGCCGATGCCCATTTCGCCGCCGACAAACAACTGCGTGTCGCAACTCTTGGCCTGCGCGATGCTCTCCGCACCGGCGGCGAGCGCGTCGCGCAACTGGCCGGGGGTCATCGCCGGCTGCTCGCAGATATTGGCGCTGGAGGGTGCGATCCAGGCGCGACGTACGCGCGGCAACTCACCGGGGTCGTTGACCACGCCCAGATTCACCACTTCCAGCCGCGCACCGAGTTCGCGCGCCAACACTGCGATAGCCGCACCGCCGCGCGCAAAATTGCGCACCATCTCTCCGGTAACCGCCTGCGGAAATGCCGACACGCCCTCGGCGGCAACGCCATGGTCGGCGGCGTACACCGCAATCCACACGCGCTGCACGGTCGGCTGCGCGTTGCGTTGCCAGGCCGCCAGCTGCACGGCCAGTTGCTCCAGCCGTCCCAGGGCGCCGGGCGGTTTGGTCAGTTGTTCCTGCCGTGCCAGCGCAGCCTCGCGCACACGCGCATCCGGCACCGCGCACGCGGCAAAGATCCAGTCGCTACTCACAGCTGTTCTCCCTTCAACACCATCGGCAAACCTGCCACGACAAACACCACACGTTCGCACTGTAGCGCCAATGCCTGATGCAGCCGGCCGGCCTCGTCGACAAACCGACGCGTAAGTTCGCCCAGCGGCACGATGCCCTGCCCGACCTCGTTGCTGACCAGCACGATCTGCCCGGGCAACTGCGGCAGCGTTGCGAGCAGTGCGTCGCGTTCGCGCGCAAACGCGCCCGCCTCCGGGTGGCCCAGCAGGTTGCTCAGCCACAGCGTCAGGCAATCGACCAATACGCAGCGATCGGGCGCGGCCAGCGCCTGCAGCGTGGCGGCCAACGCGATGGGTTCTTCCACGCACTGCCAGTGCGGCGGGCGCTGACTGCGGTGATGGGCGATGCGTTGCTGCATTTCGTCATCGAACGCCTGTGCGGTGGCCACGTAGCACACGTGCCCGGCCGCGCTGGCGGCGAGGCGTTCGGCCAGTGCGCTCTTGCCCGAGCGCGCGCCACCCAGAATCAATTGCCGCATGCCGGCTCCTTGCTGGTGAGCCGCGTCAGCGCGGCGGTGTCCAGATGCGTGTGCACCGCATCGGCAAGACGGTCGAGCGTGGCCTCGCGCAACGCCGCCAGATCCAGCGGCGTTGCCTGCGCCAGGCCGGCCCATGCGAGTAACGCGGCCAGTGCCTGCGGGTGATCGAAGATGCCGTGCAGATAGGTGCCCAGCACCTGGCCGTCGTCGGAAATGGCGCCATCGCTGCGACCATCGTCCAGCTGCACCAGCGGCCGCGCCAACGCAGCACCGGTGCTGAGACCGCAGTGGATTTCGTAGCCGCTGGCAGCCGCATCGCCCAGCGCCAACCGCCCGTGTACGCGATGCAATTGCTTGTGCCGGTGCAACTGCGTGTCCAGTGCCAGCCAGCCCAGCCCGGCACTGCTGCCGGCCGGGCCTTCGATGCCATCGGGGTCGTGGATCTGCTCGCCCAGCATCTGCAGGCCGCCGCAGATCCCAAGCAGCTTGCCGCCATAACGCAGGTGGCGTGCGATGGCGGTATCCCAGCCATGCGCGCGCAGCCACTGCAGATCCTGGCGCGTCGCCTTGCTGCCCGGCAGCACGATCAGGTCGCAGGCCGGTGGCGTCTGGCCCGGACCGAGCAGTTGCACCTCCACCTGCGGATGCGCCAGCAAGGCATCGAAATCGGTGTGGTTGCTGATCCGCGGCAGCACCGGCACCACCACGCGCAGCTGCGCGCGCGGCTTGTGCAGCGCCTGCCGCGGCAGCGCATCTTCGGCCTCCAGCTGCAGGCCATGCAGATACGGCAACACGCCGAGCACCGGCTTGCCGGTTTCGCGTTCCAGCCAGTCCAGGCCCGGTTGCAACAGCGCCAGATCGCCACGAAAGCGGTTGATGACAAACCCGGCAACGCGTGCGCGCTCGCTCTGCGACAACAAGGCCAAGGTGCCGACCAGATGCGCGAACACGCCGCCACGGTCGATGTCGGCAATCAGGATCACTGCGCAATCCACCGCCTCGGCATAGCCCATGTTGGCGATATCGTTGGCGCGCAGATTGATCTCCGCCGGGCTGCCGGCGCCCTCCACCAGCACCACCTCGAAACGCTCGACCAACCGTGCGTGCGAGGCCAACACCGCGGCACGCGCGGTGGCCTTGTAGGCGTGGTAGCCCACCGCATCCAGCGTGGCGACCGGGTGCCCATGCACGATCACCTGCGCGCCGGTGTCGCTATTGGGTTTGAGCAACACCGGGTTGAAATCGGTGTGCGGCTCCAGCCCGCAGGCGTGCGCCTGCACCGCTTGCGCGCGGCCGATCTCGCCACCATCGACGGTGACCGCCGAGTTGAGCGCCATGTTCTGCGGCTTGAACGGTGCCACCGCCACGCCCTGGCGATGCAGCCAGCGGCATAGCGCGGACACCAGCGTGCTCTTGCCGGCATCGGAGGTGCAGCCCTGCACCATCAACACGCGTGCGCTCACGCCAAGACCTCGCCCAGTGCCGCATCCAGGCGTGCTTCGGCGGCCGCATCGGGTGGCAAGCCAAAGCGCAGGCTGGCCGGGGTATCGAACAGGCGGGTGAGGATGCCGCGTTGCGCCAGCGCCGCATGCAACACCGCCGCATCGTCGCGCCGACACCATTGGAAAAACGCAGTGCCTGCGGTGGGTGCGATCGCGTGGTTGCGCAACAACTGCGCAAGCCGTTGCGATGCCGCGTGCAGGCGTTTCTGGGCGTGCGCATGCCACTGGGTATCTGCCAATGCCTGCTGCAGCGCCCAGCGGGTGGGGCCGCTCACCGTCCACGGCCCCAACTGCTCGCGCAGTGCGTCCAGCAGCTGCGGCTGCGCACACACGAACCCGGCCCGCGCACCGGCCATGCCGAAGAACTTGCCGACCGAGCGCAGCACGATCAAGCCCGGCTGCGGGGTCTGCGCGCATACGCTGTCGTGCGGCGTGGCATCCATGAAGGCTTCGTCGATCACCAACCAACCGCCGCGTGCCACCAGACGCGCATGCAGCTGCAACAGCACTTCGCGATCGAAGGTCTCTGCGCCTGGGTTATTGGGATGGATCAGCACCACCACGTCGAAGGTCTCCGCCGTCTGCAACAACGGCCCCGCCGGCAGTGGCACGACGGTGTGGCCGGCGCGTCGCCACGCATGTGCATGCTCGGCATACCCAGGTGCCAGCACACCCACCCGGCTGCGGCTGCGCAACAGCGGCAGGGCCTGAATCGCCGCCTGCGAACCGGCAACCGGCAACACGTGCGGCGCGTCGTAGTAGGCCACGGCACTGCCGACCAGGCCATCGTCGTCTTCCGGCAAACGGTGCCACACCTGCTCCGGGATGGCAGGCACGGACCAGACGAACGGGCTCACCCCGGTGGACAGATCCAGCCAGTGCGACAGCGCAATGCCGTAGGTCTGCGCGGCGCGGCGCAAGCGGCCTCCGTGTTCAAGCATGAGCGGCTCCAGATGATGGTGCGGGACTGCAGACAGGTGGCCGATGATCGGCGCGGCGCATGCGCGCGACAGGTGTGCGGCCGGTCATTGCGTCACCAGCGCCAACGCCAGTGCACCGAGCAACAACCACAGCAGCACGCCGGCACGCACCAGTAGCAGCGCGCGGCGCACACTGCCGGCGCTGGCCGGCAGGCCCTCGCCCAGACGCGGCCGTGTCTGCCAGTGGCCGTGGTACGGCGCTGGCCCACCCAATTGCACCTGCAGCGCGCCGGCACCGGCCGCCATCACCGGGCCGGCATTGGGGCTCTTCCAGCCGCGCCCCTGCTGCCAGGCGCAGCGCATGCCGGCGCGGCTGCGGCCGAGCAGCGCGTAGGTCAGGGCGGTGAGACGCGCCGGCAGCCAATTGAGCACATCGTCGATGCGCGCCGCAGCGCAGCCGAAGTTGGCGTAGCGCGGCGTGCGATAGCCCCACATCGCATCCAGCGTATTGGACAGCCGATACAGCACCGCGCCAGGCGCGCCGAGCAGCACACCCCAGAACAGCGCGGCGAATACCGCATCGCTGCCGTTTTCCAGCACCGACTCGGTCGCTGCGGCGGCAACCTGCGTGGCATCAAGCGCGGCGGTGTCGCGGCTGACGATGCGGCCCACGGCAATGCGCGCCGCTGCCAGGTCGTCGGCCTGCAATGCGTCGATCACTGGCTGCGCATGTTCGCCCAGGCTGCGCAATCCCAGCGCCAGGTAGAGCATGACGGCGGCAAAGACAGTTGCCGCCCACGCCGACCACCACCATAGCAGCGCTTGCAACGCGGCTGCAAAGAGCGTCCATGGCACCACCGTCGCGCACCAGGCCAGCACGCCTGCACCGCGACGATCGCGGTACAGGCGTGCTTCCACGCGCTGCGCCCAGTGGCCGAACAGCACCAGCGGATGCGCGCGCCGCGGCTCGCCCAGCAGCAGATCCAGCAGCACGGCGGCCGTGGCAATCACCAGCGCCATGGTGGGCGGCCCGGCGTCATGACAGGACATACGCCGATGCCGCTGCAGGCAATTGCACGCGCGTGGTCATGCCTACAACTCGATGCCGAGCTGCGCCTTGATGCCGGCGTTGAAGGCATGCTTGATCAGGCGCATCTCGGTGACGGTGTCGGCGACCTCGATCAACCCGGCCGGCGCACCGCGCCCGGTGATCACCACATGCTGTCCCGGCGGACGCGCGGCCACGGCTGCAAGCACCTCGTCCAGCGCGATGTAGTCCTTGACCAGGGCGATATTGAGTTCGTCCAGCAGCACGAAGTCGTAGCGCGGGTCGGCCAGCATGCCGCGCGCCAGATGCCAGGCGGCCTGCGCAGCGGCGATATCGAGTGCACGGTCCTGGGTTTCCCAGGTAAAGCCTTCGCCCATCACGTGGTAGTCGAGCAGATCCGGAAAGCGGCGGAAAAACGCTTCTTCGCCGGTGGAAAACGTGCCCTTGATGAATTGCACCACGCCGCAGTACAGGCCATGCCCGAGCGAACGCGCCAGCATGCCGAAGCCGGATGAACTCTTGCCCTTGCCGTTGCCGGTATTGACCAGCAACACGCCACGGTCGATGACCGCGCGTGCGATGCGTCTGTCCACCAGCTCCTTCTTGCGCTGCGCGCGTTCGCGGTAATGCGCGTCGTCGTGTTCGGGGGTGCTCATGCGCTTGCTCCAATCGGGTGACGTGTGGCGATGCCACGCAGTACAGCCAGCAGCGCGAAAGCGAAGCCGACATAGCCTGCCAGCGTGCCGAGTGCGTGCGGGTAATAGTCAGGCACGCGCGCGAGAAACCCGCCCAGCGTGGCCTGCGGATAACGGCCGGACAAAAAGTAGAAGCCGCCCTTGGAGAGCAGATACGCCAGGCTGCCGCTGAGCAGCACTGCGCACAGCAGGCGGGCCGCATCGCGCCACACATCGCGGTGCAGCTGCAAGGCATACACGCGCCCACCCAACCACAATGCCGCATACGCCAACGCCAGCGCCCAATAGGCCGGCGACAGACACCAATCGCTGATGCTGCCGGAGACCAGGCCGATCAGATCCAGCGCAGACGCCACCCCGAACAGCAGCGGCAGCATCCACCGCGGGCGCAGCAAGGCACCGGCCAAAAAGAACACCGCCCACGATGCGCTGGGCAATGCATCCACGCTGGCGAAATGCTCGCCGCGCGTGCACACCATCAACAGCACCAGCGCGCTACCGCACATCCATGCGGCGGTGCCTTGCAGTGGCGCGCGTGCCGGCGTGCGCGTTTGCCGTGCAACCGTCATGACCGCTCCAGCGGGGCCGATAACGGCGCCGCAGTGCGCGCGGCACGCCAGCGCAACACACACCACGCACCGACAAGCGCAACTGCCAGATACAGCGCGGTGGTACGCACGAACAACGGGCCCCACTGTGCTGCGCGCTGCAGATACTGCGCCCAATGCGGCTCGGCATAGCGCCCGCCCCACCAGTAGAACGCGCCGTTGGAAATCAGGAACGACACCACTGCGGACAAGGTGCCCAGCCCCCACGCAATACACATCGACCTTGCATCCGGGCGAAGGCGCGCGTGATACGCACGGCCGGCATACCACAGCACCCCGTACGCCAGCGGTAGCGCCGCGTAGGCGGCGGTAATGCAGAAGTCGCTGACACCGGCCACCGTGACCGCAGCCCAATCGATCGCCACCGACAACACCAGCAGCGCGACAAAAAACGCATGCCGTCGCACTGCCAGACCGCCCAAAAAGAACACCGCCATCGACGCATCCGGCAGATGCAGCCAGTCGCTGACGTGATGGAAGCGGGTGGCGGTCATCACCAGCATCAAGCTGATGAGGACAGCGCGTTCGGCGGGACGGGAGAGAGGGGTCATCGGTGTTCCTTTGAAGACAGACGCAGCTGCGCTAGCGGTAGAGACAGGCAACCGGTAACTGCTGCAGTGTACGAGTGGCGCATGACTGCTGATGCTGCTGTGTCACTGGCGGCGACATCACTGCAGCCGTTTCCTCATTGGTGCCTCGGCGCGACGCACTGTCGCCAATACGAGCAACTGCGCGATGCATGCGTCCAATCGGCACGGGCCGCATGCATCCCACCATCGCACATGTCAGCGGCTGCCCGTGCGTTACTGCGCCGCCTGGTAGCGGAAGGTGAGCAGATAATTGCGCCCCGGCTGCGCATACCAGCGTGCGGTCTCGTACTGGCGGTCGAAGACATTGTTTGCGGTGAACTGCACCTTCCAGTCCGCATCGATCGCATAGCTCACACGCAGATCCAGCAGGCCATAGCCGGCCAGCCGCTCGGTGTTGGCCAGATCGTCGTAACGCTTGCCGGAACCGAACAGGCTGGCGCCCACGCTGAAGGCACCGAAGCTGCGGTCGGCATCGATGCGCCCGCTCTGCCGCGCACGCCGCGGCAACCAGTTGCCGTGATTGACCTCGCCATCGGCCTGCGGCTGCAGCCAGGTCAGCGCGCTGCGCACGGTCCAGCCGGCCAGCTCGGTATCGTAGCCGGCTTCCATACCGCGAATGCGCGCCTGGTCGATGTTGTTCGGCTGCCCGAACGGGTGAGTGGCATCCACCAGCGCCGCGTCGTAGGCGATCAGATCGTCGATGCGGGTCTGGAAGGCATTGAGCGTCCAGGTGCCCCAGTCGTAGCTACCGCGCAGCCCCAGCTCGGCGCTCTTGGAGGTCTCCGGCCCCAGCAGCGGGTTGCCGTAATCCGGGTAATACAACTCGTTGAAGGTGGGCGCCTTGAACGCGGTGCCGTAGCTGGCGGTCAGGCGCAAATGCTCAGAGAAGTCCCAGCCCCACAACAGGCTGCCGGTGGTCTTGCCACCGAACTGGCTGTTGTCGTTGCGACGCAGGCTGGCCTGCAAAGACTGGCTGCCGAAGCTCTGCTGCCACTGCGCAAACGCGGCGCGGTCGATGCGGCTGTCGGCATCGTAGGTGTCGCTGCTGGCGATGGCGTCGCGCTGCCAGTCGAAACCGACCGTGAGCAAGCCCGGCCCGGTGTTGACGTCGGCCTGCAGCGAGCCCTGCTTGCGGCGCGTGTCGTAGGTCGACAGGTACGCACCGGCGTAATAGGTATCGCTGAAATCGGCGCTGCTGCCCAGGCTGGCGGTGAAGGTCAGCGCATCGCTGGGCGCATAGCGCACGCGCCCGCCCACGGCCTGCTGCACGCCCTTGGACAGATTGCCGCCAAAGGCTGAGCCGTCGTATTCGTTGCGGCTCTGCGCACGCAGGGCGTGCACGTCCGCATCCCACTGCCGATTGAAGCGCCAGCCGCCCTGCGCGCTCAGCGAATCGTTGCGATAGCCATCGCGGTCCGGATCGTAGGCACTGGAGCGGGTGTCCAGATACGCATTGATGCCATCGGTTTGGTCATGCACGGCGTTGAGCGAATACCAGCCGCCGGCTTCGCTCAGATCGCCCTGGCTGCGTCCGGCGACACCGGCGCCATAACGGCGCGCATTGTCGCTGCCGGCCGCCACGCTCAGCGTCGGCACGAAGCGGCCTTGCGGGCGACGGGTAAAGATCTGGATCACGCCGCCCAGCGCTTCGGAGCCATACAGGCTGGAAAACGGCCCGCGCACGATCTCGATGCGCTCGATCTGCTCGATCGGCAGGTCCTGCAATGCCGCGCCGCCGGCGGTGGCCGAGCCGATGCGCACGCCGTCGATCAGCACCACCAGATGATCCGATTCGGTGCCGCGCAGGAACAACGAGGTCGCCTTACCCGGACCACCGTTATTGGCCAGCGACACCCCGGCTTCGCCACGCAGCAGGTCCTGCAGCGAATTGATCTGGCGGCGCTCGATCTGCGCGCGGTCGATCACCGTGACCGGCGCCAGCGTCTGGTCCTGGGTCTGCGCGGTCCGCGAGGCGGTGACCACCACTTCGTCGAGATCGATGGCGGCTTCGGCCTGGGCCAGATTGATCACGCACAGCGACAATCCCGCGGCCAACACGGCGCGAGATGGCAAAACGGAAGAAAGGGACATCTACTGCTGCTCCTGAAACCGCGCCGACCCGCGCGGGGGCAATGGGGCGACACGCAGCAACGGGCCAGCCGTCCGACGCAGCAGCATCGGACGCGCAAGGCCACGCCCACCGCGTGCCGGGTCAATCCCTCAGGCCGGTCTCCGGGCTTGCGAGCGGAAGCGGATGCTTCCCGGGTCTGCGCCTTCCCATGCAAAGCACAGTGGCGTGACGTGCAGACCCTTGTCTCGCCCACCGTTGCGGGGGCAGCTCCGGAATTACGACTCGCCCAAGGCGATGCGCGCACCGGATTCCCGTTTAAACCACCGGCCAGCCGGCAGTCACCTCAGGGGCGCGCATGGTAGCAGGATTGGCTGGCGCCTCAGCGCTCTGGTGCGACCGACCAAGCGCAGCGCGTCGCCACGCGCCGGGGTGGTGACTACTGATTGCTTCTCTCATCGGAAGAAGGTGGCGCGCAGCGCTGGATGAGGGGACAGAGCGCAGCCTCATGCCATGGATAGAAGCAGCATGCTGGGTTGCTTGCATGTCCGCCATCGAGCTTGATCTCGCACATATGCGTGGGCTTCGCCCCCGTCATTGAGATCGCCCCCCCACACCCGCTCCGCGCCCCAGCCCACGCTTGCGCTTGCGGCGCGTGCGCTCCAAGGCCACCCGCGCCCATCGCGCGCAAGCTGTGCCTCCTCGCCCCGACGGGAGAGGGGCGAGCCGTTCCGGGCGGGAGAAAGGCTTCAAGCCAAGCGTCATTGGCGTGTTCAAGATGTCCGGGTCATGGAAGCGAGGTCACGAGGCGGCAGCGCGGCTGGGGATTTGGCGGAGAGCGGCACAAGGATGTGCCGCGGCGGCGAGTCAGACAGGATGTCTGACCGAGCCGAAGAGCCGATCCCCAGCCGCGCTGCCGCGCTCACCGAAGCCAGTACCGGCGGGCATCGTGCTTTGCCATACCCAACCCCACCCCGCTCCGCGCTAGCAGTACGAGCGCACCAAGACACGCGCACCGGTGGCGCTCCCGCCGTGCCTTGGTATCCGACGGGAGCGTTGTTCCAAGAGTGGCCAACAAAACGTAGCGAGCAGTCGTCAGGTGGGTGTGGACGGCGCGGAAGAACCGGAGTGGACGCGTGGTCCATGCCGCACCGAGTACCGGCCGCGCTCGCCTGGCGGTGAGCACAGTCGGCGTGTTGGCTGCGCTAAAACCTCACGCTCCCTGTAGCGCCTGCTCCAGATCCGCCAGCAGATCGTCGATATGTTCGATGCCGATCGACAGGCGCACGGTGTCTTCGCTGACGCCGGCATGTTCCAGTTCGGCTGGACCGAGCTGGCGGTGCGTGGTGGATGCCGGATGCGTCGCCAGCGATTTGGCATCGCCGATGTTGACCAGCCGCGTGAACAACTGCAGCGCATCCAGAAACCGCGCACCCGCCGCACGCCCCCCGGGCAGGCCGAAGGTCAGCACGCCTGAGCCGTGCCCGCCCAGATACTTCTGCGCCAGCGCATGCTCGGGGTGATCCGGCAACGCAGCGTAATTGACCCAGGCCACCCGCGCGTGTTGCTGCAGATATGTCGCAATCGCCAATGTGTTGGCATTGATGCGCTCCATGCGCAGCGGCAGGGTTTCGATGCCTTGCAGGATCAAAAATGCATTGAACGGCGACAACGCCGCCCCGGTATTGCGCAGCGGCACCACGCGCGCGCGGCCGATGTAAGCGGCCTCGCCCAACGCCTCGGTATACACCACGCCGTGGTAACTCACGTCCGGCTCGTTGAGACGCGCAAATCGCGCCTTGTGCTCCGCCCACGGAAAGCGCCCGCTGTCCACGATCGCCCCGCCGATACTGTTGCCATGCCCGCCCAGATACTTGGTCAGCGAATGCACCACGATGTCCGCGCCGAAGTCGATCGGCCGCAGCAACGACGGTGTGGCCACGGTGTTGTCCACGATCAGCGGTACGCCATGCGCATGCGCCACGGCCGCCACCGCTTCGATATCGGTGATGTTGCCGCGCGGATTGCCGATCGACTCGACGAACACCGCCTTGGTACGGTCGTCGATCAGGCCGGCAAACGCCTGCGGATCGCGATAGTCGGCAAACCGCGTGCTGATGCCGAACTGCGGCAGCGTATGCGCGAACAGATTGTAGGTACCGCCATACAACGCACTGGACGACACGATGTTGTCGCCCACCTCGGCGATGGTCTGGATGGCGTAGGTCACCGCCGCCTGCCCCGACGCCAGCGCCAGTGCACCGATGCCGCCTTCCAGCGCCGCGACGCGCTGTTCCAGCACATCGTTGGTTGGGTTCGTGATGCGACTGTAGATGTTGCCCGGCACTTTCAGATCGAACAGATCCGCGCCGTGCTGGGTGTTGTCGAAGGCGTAGGCAACGGTCTGGTAGATCGGCACCGCCACCGCCCGCGTGGTCGGATCGGGGCGATACCCACCATGCACGGCGATGGTTTCGGGCTTCCACTGCGGGTCGGTCATGGTGCGGCTCGCTCTCTGAAAGAATGCCGACCATAGCCGGGACCGCACGTTTGTTTGCAAACGCGCAGTGATGAACTCATGCCGCCCGGTTGTAAGCACAGCCGTGCAACGCCTGCGCTATCCACATGACGCAACCTGATGAGCCCGGCCCTGCTTGCCGATCGTCGACGGCGAACAGCGGAAGCGCGGTAGGGTGTCCGGGAGCGGGACCGTGTGGCGGCATGAATGCCGCAACCGAGCCTCCATGGATGGATTCACGGCGTGTCCCGACACCGGATGCGACACCGCGCACCCACCAACCAACACGCACAACACCCGCAGGTTTCGTGCGAACGCTTCAGTCGCTGAGGGCGCTTGCAGGCCTACCAGCGGTTGAGGCAAGCGCGATGGCTGATTAACGATGTTTCCCGCAGATCAAGCTGAGCCGCAGAAATAACCGATCAACGCAAGAGCGGGCACTGCCTGCGCAGTGCCCGCTCTTGCGTCAACCATCAGCGCCGGTGCAATTGGCGGGGTGAACACGCACCCATCGCCCAACCTCATCAGCCCTTCGTAAACGCCAGACGCCCGCCCTCGACACGCACGCGCACGGTGTCGCCGCTGATGTAATGCCCGGAGAGGATCTGCTGGGCCAGCGGATTTTCCACCTGCGACTGGATCGCGCGCTTGAGCGGTCGCGCGCCATACACCGGGTCGAAGCCGACGTTGCCGAGCAGATCCAGCGCGGCATCGTCCAGATCCAGCTTGAGTCCGCGTTCGGCCAGGCGCTTTTCCAGGCCCTGCAACTGGATGCGCGCGATCGACTTGATCTGCGCCTTGTCCAGCGGATGGAACACCACGATGTCGTCCAGCCGGTTAATGAACTCCGGGCGGAAATGCGCCTGCACCACGCCCATCACCGCGGCCTTCATCTGCGTATAGGCCTCGGCACTGCCGTCGCCGGAGAGCTCCTGGATCTGATGCGACCCCAGGTTGGAGGTCATCACGATCACCGTGTTGCGGAAGTCCACGGTGCGGCCCTGACCATCGGTCAGACGGCCATCGTCGAGCACCTGCAACAGGATATTGAAGACATCGGCATGCGCTTTTTCGACCTCGTCGAGCAGGATCAGCGAATACGGGCGGCGACGCACCGCTTCGGTGAGATAACCGCCTTCTTCATAGCCCACGTAGCCCGGAGGCGCACCGATCAGGCGCGACACCGAATGTTTCTCCATGAACTCGCTCATGTCGATGCGGATCATCGCTTCGGTGCTGTCGAACAGGAAGTCCGCCAACGCCTTGCACAACTCGGTCTTGCCCACGCCGGTCGGCCCCAGGAACAGGAACGAGCCGCTCGGACGATTGGGGTCGGACAGGCCGGCACGCGAGCGACGCACCGCATCGGACACCACCTTGATCGCCTCGTTCTGACCAACCACGCGGTGATGCAGTTCGTCTTCCATGCGCAGCAATTTGTCGCGCTCGCCTTCGAGCATCTTGTTGACCGGAATGCCGGTCCAACGCGACACCACTTCGGCAATTTCTTCGGCGGTCACGCGGTCCTGCACCAGCTTGAAGTCGTGATGCTCCACTTCGTTAGCCAGCAGCATCTGCTTTTCCAGCTGCGGCAACACGCCGTACTGGATCTCGCTCATCTTGGCGTAGTCCTGGCGACGCTGCGCCGCTTCCAGCTCCAGCTTGGCGTGCTCGATCTGCTCCTTGACCTTGGTGGTGCCCTGCAGCGCGGCTTTTTCCGACTTCCACAGCTCGTTGAGGTCGTAGAACTCGCGTTCGAGCTTGTCGATATCGGTTTCCAGATCGGCCAGGCGCTGACGCGAGGCGTCGTCTTTTTCCTTCTTCAACATCTCGCGCTGGATCTTGAGCTGGATCAGCCGGCGCTCCAGGCGGTCGAGTTCTTCCGGCTTGGAGTCGATCTCCATGCGGATACGCGATGCGGCCTCGTCCATCAGGTCGATGGCCTTGTCCGGCAACTGGCGGTCGGTGATGTAGCGGTTGGACAAGGTGGCCGCCGCCACGATCGCCGGGTCGGTGATCTCTACACCGTGGTGCACGGCGTAGCGTTCCTTCAAGCCACGCAGGATGGCGATGGTGTCTTCCACCGTCGGCTCGCCCACGAAGACTTTCTGGAAGCGACGCTCCAGCGCGGCATCTTTTTCGATGTACTTGCGGTACTCGTCCAGCGTGGTGGCGCCGATGCAATGCAGCTCGCCGCGCGCCAGCGCCGGCTTGAGCATGTTGCCGGCGTCCATCGCACCGTCGGCCTTGCCCGCGCCCACCATGGTGTGCAACTCATCGATAAACAGGATGATCTGACCTTCGTTCTTCGACAGGTCGCTGAGCACCGCCTTCAAGCGCTCTTCGAATTCGCCGCGGAACTTGGCACCGGCAATCAGCGCGCCCATGTCCAGCGACAGCACCCGCTTGCCGCGCAGGCCTTCGGGCACTTCGCCGTTGATGATGCGCTGGGCCAGGCCTTCTACAATCGCAGTCTTGCCCACGCCGGGTTCGCCGATCAGCACCGGGTTGTTCTTGGTCCGGCGCTGCAACACCTGGATGGTGCGGCGGATTTCTTCGTCGCGGCCGATCACCGGATCCAGCTTGCCGCTCTCCGCACGCGCGGTGAGATCGATGGTGTATTTCTCCAGCGCCTGGCGCTGCTCTTCGGCATTTTCCGATTGCACGGTTTCGCCGCCGCGCAGCTTGTCGATGGCCGCTTCGATCTTCTTCTTGTCGCCGCCGGCCGCGCGCAGTGCCACGCCCAGCGGGCTGGCATCGTCGGCGGCGGCCAGCACGAACCACTCGCTGGCGATGAACGCATCGGCATGTTGCTGAGCGAGCTTGTCGGTCTGGTTGAGCAGGCGATTGAGATCGTTGCCGATCGACAGGTTGCCTTCCTGTCCGGACACCTTGGGCAAGGTATCCAGCGCCTCGCCAAGACGCTCGCGCAGCGACGGCACGTTGACCCCGGCCTGCGACAGCAGCGGGCGCGTACTGCCACCGCTCTGGTCGAGCAGCGCGGCCAGCACGTGCACCGGCTCGATGATGTTGTGGTCGCGGCCCACGGCCAGCGACTGTGCGTCGGCCAGTGCCTGCTGGAACCGCGAGGTGAGCTTGTCCATCCGCATGGGAAATCCTCTGAACGGGTGGCCGGCAACGCCGGCGATACCGTGCAGATGCGGCTGCCGAGCGGGGTTTCAAGGTTTGATCGGCACGGAACGAACCGAGACCAAGGCCCCCGAGACCGCCTCATGCGGCCCGGAGTGTCGTTGCGAGCTGCGGGCAGCGCGGTCTGGCATCGGCCACGGGGCCGACCAACGGACGATTGCTACACGATCCGTCGCAACGGCACTGCCGCATGCAAAACGCTGCCACCACCCGCGATGCCCTGCCCCGCATCGCCCTGCGCGGGAGTTGCCGCCGCACCTGCCTGCACAGCGCCCAGCAGACGCGACAGCACCTGCGCCTGGATCGCGGCAAGCGCGGGGGTGCCAGGCGCGCGCGGGTGCGCCACCGGCACGGCCACATCCAGGCCGACCCGGCCCTGCTCGATCACCACGATGCGGTCGGCCAGCGCGCTGGCTTCGGCCACATCATGGGTCACCAGCACCAGGGTGAACCCGTACTGCCGCCACAGCTGCACGATCAGCTGCTGCATCTCGATCCGTGTCAACGCATCCAGCGCGCCCAGCGGCTCGTCCAGCAGCAACAGCCGCGGCCGATGCACCAATGCGCGCGCCAGCGCCACGCGTTGCCGCTGCCCACCGGACAACGCCGCCGGCCAGTCGCCGCCGCGCGTGCCCAGCCCCACCGCGTCCAGTGCCGCCTGTGCCTGTGCGCGCCCGGCACGGCCCAAGCCCAGCGCCACGTTGTCGATCACCCGCTTCCAGGGCAGCAGCCGCGCATCCTGAAACATCAGCCGCACCGCATCGCGCCGACGCGCCAAAGGTGCATCGCCACTGTCCACGCGACCGGCATCGGCGCTCTCCAGACCGGCGATCACGCGCAGCAGCGTGCTCTTGCCGCAACCACTACGGCCGACCACCGCCACACAACTGCCGGCTGCAATCTCCAGATCGATGCCGCGCAACACAGCGCTGCCGCCATAGCGCTTGCCGATACCGCGCAGGCTCAGCGGCAACCCGTTGCCTGCCACCGTCATCGCGGCACCTGCGCGCGCCGTTGTTGCGCCGGGTGCCAGCCCAGCCACCAGGCTTCGAGCCCGCGCGCGGCAAGATCGGCCAGCTTGCCGAGCAGCGCATACAGCACGATCGCCACCACCACGATGTCGGTCTGCAGGAACTCGCGCGCATTGGTTGCCAGGTAGCCAATGCCGGAGCTGGCGGAGATGGTTTCGGCCACGATCAAGGTCAGCCACATCAGCCCCAATGCAAAGCGCAGCCCCACCAGAATCGACGGCAGCGCGCCGGGCAGCAACACATCGATAAACAATTGCGGCCCACGCAAGCCGTAGTTGCGTGCCATCTCGATCAACGCCGGGTCCACACTGCGGATGCCGTGATAGGTATTGAGATAGATCGGGAAGAAGGTGCCCAGCGCCACCAGAAACAACTTGGCGCCCTCATCGATGCCAAACCACAGGATCACCAGCGGAATCAGCGCCAGATGCGGCACGTTGCGCAGCATCTGCAGGCTGCTGTCGAGCAGGCGCTCGGCCACGCGCGACACACCGGTCAAAAGGCCCAGCGCCAGGCCAAGGCTGCCGCCGATGGCCAGGCCCACGGCGGCGCGCCAACTGCTGATTGCCAGGTGCTGCCACAGCTCGCCGCTTTGCACGAGCGTGGCCGCCGCACGCAGCACTGCGTCCGGCGCCGGCAGGATGCGCTGCGGCAGCCAGCCAACCGATGCGGCGCCCTGCCATGCGGCCAGCACCGTCAATGGCAACACCCACGGCAGCAGCCGGTTGCCCCAGCGCAACGCACGCGCGCTCATGGCATCGCTCTCGTGTTGCCGGTGCGCAGCGACGACGCAGCCGTGCGCATCACTTGCCTGCCGCTTGCGCGGCAACCGTGGCCGGCGCGCGCCACACCGCCGGCGCCACCAGCACGCGCTTGGGCAATAAGCGCTGCGCATAGAACAGGTCGGCAGTGGCCTGCTGCGCCTTGATGACCTCGGCGCCGAGCGGTTGCACGCTGGCCGGCGGACGATGCGCCAAGGTGCGCTCCACCACCGCAGGCGACAGTCCACTCACCTGCGCCAGCACCTTGATACTGCCGGCGCGGTCGCGTTCCAGCAGGCCGTCGGCCTGATTGAGCGTGCCCATCACCTGCTGCACGAACGGGCCCCATGCCGTGGCATAGCGGCGCGACGACAGAAAGAACCCGCCGGTCAACCCCAGCCCTTCGCCATTGGCGAGCAGGCGCGCACTGCCATCCAGCGTCAACGCCGAATACCACGGGTCCCAGATCGCCCAGGCATCCACCTGCCCGGCCGCAAACGCCGCACGCGCATTGGCCGGCGACAGATACAGCGGGGTGATGTCGCGCAGGCTCAGGCCGGACTTGGCCAACAACCGCAGCAGCAAATTATGCGCGCTGGATCCTTTTTGAAACGCCACCCGCTTGCCCTTGAGGTCGGCCACGCGGCGCAGCGCGCTCTTGGCCGGCACCAGAATGGTTTCGGCCTTCGGCGTCGGCGGCACCCAGCCCACGTACAACAGATCGGCACCGGCCGCCTGCGCGAACAACGGCGGAATATCGCCGGCCCCGCCCAGATCGACGCTACCCACGTTCAAGGCTTCCAGCAATTGCGGCCCCGCTGGAAATTCCACCCAGGTAATGTTGGTGCGCGGGAAGCGATGCTCCAGCAGACGGTGCTGTTTGGCCAGCACCAGGCTCGACACCGCTTTTTGATAGCCGATACGCAGCTGTGCAGGGTCGGCCGCAGACGCGCGCGGCAACCACGCGACACTTACCAACAGCATCACCGCCCAAGCCACACGCATGCGCATCGACGATCTCCTCATTGCCAATCGGTTGACGGTTTTTCCCACAGGTTGATGCCGCCCTCGACCGCGAAGCGATCGATCTCGGCCAACTCGTCTGCGCTGAAACTCAGGTTGCGCAATGCCGCGACGTTTTCGACCAACTGCTCCGGCCGGCTGGCACCCAACAACGCCGAACTCACCCGCGCATCGCGCAGCACCCAGGCCAGTGCCAGCTGCGCAAGGCTTTGTCCGCGACGCTGCGCAATCGCATTCAATCCACGCGCGCGTTGCAGGTTGTCCTCGGACAGATGCTCCGGCCGCAGCGATTGCCCACCGGGGCGATTGACGCGCGCATCGGCCGGCACGCCATCGAGATACTTGCCGGTGAGCAGGCCCTGTGCCAGCGGCGTGAATGCGATCACCCCGGCCCCGATGTCTGCGGTGGCATCCAGCAGCTCGTGCTCAAGCCACCGGTTGAACAGGTTGTAGGCCGGTTGATGGATCAGCAACGGCACCTTCCACTCGCGCAGCAATGCGGCGATCTCGCGCGTGCGCGCCGCCGAATACGACGACACGCCCACGTACAGCGCCTTGCCTTGTTGCACGGCGCTGGCCAATGCGCCGGCGGTTTCTTCCAACGGCGTGTCCGCATCGAAACGGTGCGAATAGAAGATGTCCACATAGTCCACGCCCAGCCTTTGCAGGCTCTGGTCCAGGCTGGACAACAGATACTTGCGCGAACTGCCGCCCTGCCCGTAGGGGCCGGGCCACATGTCCCAGCCGGCCTTGGTGGAAATGATCAATTCATCGCGATACGGCTTGAAATCCTCGCGCAGCAAACGGCCGAAGTTGCGCTCCGCGCTGCCATACGGCGGGCCATAGTTGTTGGCCAGATCGAAATGGGTGATGCCCAGATCGAAGGCGGTGCGCAGCAAGGCGCGCTGGGTGTCGATCGGCGTGCTGTCGCCGAAGTTGTGCCACAGCCCCAGCGACAATGCGGGCAAGACAAGGCCGCTACGGCCGACACGGCGGTAGGCGATGCGGTCGTAACGATCGGGATGTGCGAGATAGGTCATCAGAATGTCCGGTAGATCAGCGTGCGCTGAAGCGATTGACGGGGCGTGCCAGCCCCAGATGATCGCGCAAGGTGCGCCCTGCATAGTCACGCCGAAACAGACCACGCCGTTGCAGCTCCGGTACCACGTGCGTGGCCACATCGGCCAGGCCACCAGGCAGGTGCGGCACCAGCACATTGAAGCCATCGGCGGCGCCTTGCTCGAACCACGCCTGCAACTCGTCGGCAATCTGCGCGGGCGTGCCGATCAGGCTGTAATGCCCGCGCCCACCCGCAATGCGCCGGCCGAGCTGGGCAATGCTCAACTGGTCCTGCCCGGCCAGTTCGGTGAACAACTGCTGGCGGCTGCGCTGGCCAGTTTCGGTGAGCGGCAATTGCGGCAACGGGCCGTCCGGCGGATAGCCGGACAGATCGAAGTTGCCCAGCATGCGCGACAGCAGCGCGATGCCGACCTCAGGCTCCACCAGCTCCTGGAATTGCTCGAATTTTTCCTGCGCTTCGGCCTGGCTTTGTCCCACCACGATGAACACGCCCGGCAGCACCTTCAATGCATCGCGCGTGCGGCCAAACTGTTCCAGCCGCCCTTTGATATCCGCATAGAACGCCTGTGCCTTGGCCAGCGACGATTGCGCGGTGAACACCACCTCGGCGGTTTCTGCCGCCAGCGCGCGCCCGGGTTCGGACGAACCGGCCTGCACCAGCACCGGATGCCCCTGCGGCGCGCGCGCAATGTTGAGCGGCCCGCGCACCTGAAAGTGCGTGCCGCGATGATCGAGCACATGCGCACGCGCCGGGTCGTGATGCAGGCCGGCCGCCTTGTCGGCGATAAAGGCGTCATCGTCCCAGCTGTCCCACAGGCCGGCGACCACCTGCTGAAATTCGCGCGCCCGCGCATAGCGCTCGGCGTGCACGTAATGCGCATCGCGATTGAAGTTGAGCGCCTCGTCGGCAGCGTCGGAGGTGACCAGATTCCACCCGGCCCGTCCGCCGGACAGATGGTCCAGCGAGGCGAACTTGCGCGCCACATGATACGGCTCGTTGTAGCTGGTAGTCATGGTGGCGATCAGGCCGATGCGCTCGCTGACCGTGGCCAGTGCGCTGAGCAGCGTCAGCGGCTCGAACAGGCTGGAACGCGCCATCCGCGGCGCGATCGGCCCGCCGGCTGCGGCCAGGCTGTCTGCGACGAACACCGCATCGAACTTGGCGGCCTCGGCGATGCGCACCATCTCGCGGTACTGCGCAAAATCCAGCGTCTGCGCACTCGCCTGCGGGTGCCGCCATGCCGCGACGTGGTGGCCAGTCGCCATCAGGAAGGCACCCAGCGACAGCTGCCGTGGCGCGCTCATCGCCGACCACCCAGCAGGACGCACTGCGTGTGCTTGATCTCACTGCGTAAACCCATCGATTGCATCCTCAAAAATCCTTGTGCACTTGCACGCCGACGTAGCGTCGATCGTCGCGCGGTACCAGGCGGTAGACATTGCCGGTGGCATTGGCCAACAACGGTGCATACGCGCGATCGCTCAGGTTGCGGCCCAGCACCGCCACACGCCAGCCATGCGCGTCGTCGGCCAGCGCGATGCTGGCGTTCCAGATCGCATACGGGCCCTGCAGGGTTTGCGCGGTCTGGCTGAGGTCGTACTGCACACTGTCCTGCCAGCTCACATCGCCGTTGAACTCCACGGCCAGGCCGCCACGCAGCGGCATGCGGTAACCGGCACGCAGATTGCCCTTCCAGTCCGGCGAAAACGGCAGCGGCTTGCCGTCGACATTGCAGTTGGCCGCCGCTGCCGCCGGGCACGCAAAGCGTTGGATACGCGCCTGCGTATACGCCAGCGATGCAGCCAGGCTGAGCCGCTCGGTGGGCCGGTAGTCCAGATCCAGCTCCAGGCCTTGCGTGCGCACCTGCCCGGCATTGATCAACCGCGTCACCACCTGCCCGGCCACGGTATCGAAGAAGTTGGCCTGGTAATCGGCATAGTCGGTGTGAAACAACGCCACATTCGCACTGAGCCGGTCGTCCAGCGCGCGCGTCTTCAACCCCAACTCCCAGGCGTTGGACGTCTCCGGCTTCAGCGCCGGCGTGTCGCGCGGCTGCATGTTGAAGAACACGTTGTAGGCCGGGCCCTTGTAGCCACGCGAATAGGTGAGGTAACCGGTGGTCTGCTCGTTAATTTCGTATTGCAGGCCGGCGCGCCCGGACACGCCATGTTCGGAGGTGCTGCCGGCGCTGGCCGTGGATGGCTGAATCCCGGTGACTGGCGCTGCAGCGCTGGACACGCGCTGATGCTGATACTCGAGCGTGTCGCGGGTGACGCGCGCGCCCAGCAAGGCACGCAGATCCGGGCGCCAATGCCAGGTGGCCTCGCCGAACGCCGCATACGTTTCTGCACGCGTGCCGTAATCGGCCACACCCACGTTGCTGGCGGTGGGCGTCGTCACCGTGCGGCGATAGGTTTCGTCGTTGCGCGCGTGCAGGTAGTACAGCCCGGCCACCGCTTCCACTGCACGGTCGCGCGGGGTCTGCACGCGCAACTCCTGCGAATACTGCGTGTAGCCCAGCTCGCCACGATCGTGCGATGACGGAAATGCCGCACTGCGCTGAGCAGTGCGGTCGCCATCCTGAAACTGCGTGTTATCCCATTGCCGCCATGCGCTGATCGAGGTCAGCACCACCTCGCCGATATGCCGGTCCAGTTG
Organism: Xanthomonas sp. NCPPB 4467; assembly: GCF_041475665.2. Taxonomy (NCBI): domain Bacteria; kingdom Pseudomonadati; phylum Pseudomonadota; class Gammaproteobacteria; order Lysobacterales; family Lysobacteraceae; genus Xanthomonas; species Xanthomonas sp. NCPPB 4467. The sequence continues at coordinate 3,880,808 of NZ_CM191260.1, forward strand.
CAGCGACGCGCCCTTGTTGATGTCGTCCAGAAAAGTGGGGTAATCGCTGTTGATCTGCCGGTTGTCGGCACTGCCCCGCACCGGCGCAAGCGCAGCGGCAAAGTCAGCGCGTGTGCTGGCAACGACGACGCCGCTGGGCGCATCGCTCTGCGATTTCAGGTAATCGGCGAGCAAGGTCGCGCTGAAGTCCGGGCTTGGCGTGAGGTCCAGCCGCACGCGTGCGCCGGCGCGCCGGTAGCCATTGACGGTCTGCCCGTCGGCCACATTGCGCACGTTGCCGCCGTATTCGGCCCACACCGCCGACACGCTGGCCTTGAGCACCTCCGGCACCAGCGCACCGCCGATGCTGGCATGCACGCGGTCTTCGTCGCCGCCGCCGAAGTGGGAATAATCCACATAGCCGCCAAACACCTCCGGCGCCGGCTTGCTGACGATATTGAGCACGCCGGCCGAGGCGTTCTTGCCGAACAAGGTGCCCTGCGGCCCACGCAGTACTTCGATACGTTCGACATCGAGCAGGTCCAGGGTGGCCTGCCCCGGGCGGCCCAGCACCACGCCATCGATCACCGTGGCCACGCTGGGCTCCACGCCCGGCGAGGTGGAAATGGTGCCCACGCCACGCAGGAACAACGAGGTGTCCTTGTTGGATGCGCCGCTGCGAAAGGTCAGGCTGGGTACCAGCGCCGGCAGGTCGGCCACGCTGTTGCGGTTCTCGCGCTCCAGGGTCTGGCCCTGCACCACCGACACCGCCACCGGCACCTGCTGCAAGGTCGTTTCGCGGCGCGTGGCGGTCACCGTCACCGCGCCCAGCGTCTGTGCCGCGCTCTCCGGCCCTGCTGCTTCGCTCGACGCGTTTGCCAGCGCCGGTGTGCACGCCACTGCAAGACTCCACGCCAGCAACTGAGGTGTTCCCCACACCCTCGACGCAGGTACGATCCTCGCAGGGGTTCGGTGTTGCACAAGCATGCAGGTCCTTCGTATGGGCTGGAGAGCGCTATGGGGCAAGTCGCATTGCGGCGACTCGGCCGCGTTGCACGCTGTGCGATGACGCGTTGAGCGCGAAGCCGCCTCGACCGCGAATGGCGATACGGCATGCTGTTTGCCAGCGCCATGAGCGTCAAATAACCAATGTTCAGGTGGTTATTCACTCACGCGCCGTCTCGCCTGCACGGGCCGGCGATGCGACCTTGCGACAGCGCGCTGCACAAGCGCGGCATCCATGGCGATAATGCGCAGATGGATGCGCCCAAACCCTGGTATCTCTACTTGCTGCAATGTCGCAACGGCAGCTATTACGCCGGGATCACCAACGATCTGGAACGGCGCTTCCAGGCGCATGTGCGGGGCACAGGTGCGCGCTACACGCGGGCCAATCCGCCACTGCAGATCCTCGCCAGCCACCCGTATCCCGACCGCGCCAGCGCTTCGCGTGCGGAGTGCGCACTCAAACGCCAACCCCGAGCGCGCAAGCTGGCCTGGCTGCTGGCGCAGCCGCCATGCAGCGCCGGGTCACACGCTACCGACACCCCGATCACGCCCGCCTAGCCGCCCGCTCCCTACGCTGCAGCGCCATCCGACACCGGAGCAGCGCATGCACTATCAGCTCTATTACTGGACCGGCCTGCAAGGCCGCGGTGAGTTCGTCCGCCTGGCATTGGAAGATGCCGGCGCCAGCTACACCGACGTCGCGCGCATCGACGGCGACGAGGTCATGACCGACTTCCTGGAAGGCCAGCACACTGGTGCACAACCGTTCGCACCGCCTTTTCTGCGTGCGGGCGAGGTGGTGGTGTCGCAGGTGGCAGCCATCCTGCATGCCATTGGCCCGCAATTGCAGCTGGTCCCCGAGTCAGAGGCGCAGCGCCTGCAGGCATTGCAGTTGCAGATGACCATCGCCGACCTGGTGGCCGAAGTGCACGACACCCATCACCCGATCGGCGTCGGGCTGTACTACGAAGATCAACAAACCGAAGCAGCCAAACGCGCCAAGGATCTGCGCGACAACCGGCTACCAAAGTTCCTTGGCTACTTCGAGCAAGTGCTGCAACAGGCAGGCGGCACGCATGTGCTTGGCACCCATTCGTACGTGGATCTATCGCTGTTTCAGCTGGTCAGCGGCCTGGAGTACATGTTCCCCAGGCGCATGGCGACGTTGTCGAAGACGTTGCCGGGGCTGAAGGCCCTGCAGCAACGCGTGGCCGAGCGCCCGCGCATTGCCGCGTATCTCGCATCCGAACGCCGCGTGGCGTTCAACACCAACGGCATCTTCCGCCACTATCCGGAGCTGGATGCGGCATAGGCGATGCCACCGGCATCACGCAGCGCGTGTGTGCCGGTCAGCTTCAATGTCGGTCAATGCACGGCTGACGCGCGCAAGTCGCTTTTGCTGCGCGTTCGGTGCTGTGGTAGCTCGCCCGTGTTATTGGGCACGGTTACGCGTCCCCAGAGATCGCACATGCAAGGCCGCACAAATGCGACCTTTGATTTGGACGCAGCCGAACCGCCAACCTCAACGTCCCTGCAACAACGCCGCGCGAATGGCCTGCAACTGCGCCTTCACCGCGGCAGCCTGGGTCGGCCCCAGCCGCAACAGTGCCTTCTGCCCGACCGATGCAGATTCCAGCGCCGGATCCGCAAAGAGATAGCGGCCATGCGCATCGCGCACCACGGCAATCGGTTGGCGTGGCTCCGGCGTGCGCAGCAGATGATCGATCACATCGATCACGCGGTCGTTGAAGTAACGGTCCGGCGCGCCCAGGTTCGCGTAGGCCTGCTGAAACAATGGGTAGAAGCGCACATAACTCCGCACCAGCGCCTGCGCATCCACGCTGGTCAACGCGGCGACATACGGCGCATAGCGCGCGGCGTTGGCCTGGTCGATCACGCTGCGATCGGCTGCGCTGGACACCTGCAGTTCGCCCGGCACCGGCTGCAGCACCGAGACGCGACGGCTGATGCTGGGCTGGGTGAGGTTGTCGACCATCACCACCACGCGTTCGATCAGGTGCGCGCGCAGCACGATCGACAGCGCGTCGTCCTGCTGCACCAGGTCCAACAGCGCCTGCCATGCAGCAGCGTCGCTCTGCGCCAATGCAGGAATCGCCGCATCCGCCGCGTCGGCCGATGGCGTCTGCACCGGATGACGCGGCTCGGCGGGTGCCGGCGGCGACGGCGCGACAGCGGCAGCCACCGCGCTCGCGGTCTGGCTGATTGGCGCGGGCAACGCGCTGGATGGGTCAGATGGCCCGCGGAACAGCCACCAGGCCGCGCCAGCAATGAACGGTACCGCCAACAGCCACGGCCAGCGCGAGGACTTGGTTTGCATCATGGAACTCCTGACATCGACAACACCAGGGTGTGACCATGAGATGGTGCGGTGGTTCCATCGATGTCAGGCCGCCGCGCATTCATCAATCGCGCGCGTGCATTGCCAGGCGATGCGTTGTCAGGCGCGCGCCACACACCCTCAGTCTGCGCGCCACGCAGCAGCCCTCGACGCGGGGTCCGGCGCGAACTACCAACTACGAAACGCTGACGCCAAAAACGAAGCGCTTTACACGGCACACCGCGTTCAATTGGCGAAGTCCAAGCGCGCATTCACCCAGGCCGCCACGATCGCGGCGGCAGCCTGATCGGCCTGCTTTGCGGGCAGCTGCTTTTCGCGCACCAGCCACGCCGCGGTGTCCGCGCGGACCTTGGGCAACAAGGCGCGCGCCGCCTTGCGGTCTGCGGCCGGCCACTCGCTGTCATCGCCGTGCCAGGCCGCGATGGCCTGGTCCGGATCATCGCCATAGCGCTTGCGCAAGGCCGGCTGCAGGTACAACAGCGGCGACACCGAGGCGCGCAGCGCAATCACCTGCCACTCGGCGTAGCTGGCATAGCGGATGGTGCCGGCGTCCTTGCTCAAGGCTTCGATCAAGGAATCGAACCCATCGTCCAGCTGCTTCCAGCTGGCCAGCGCAAACAGGCCACCCGGTGGCTCGCACACCGGGGCGAACGAGTCGCGCGTAGAGCCATACAGCGGGCCGAATGCCTCGTACGCCGGCTCACCCACCGCCGCGAAAATGAAGCAATGCACGTAGGGCCGATTACCGCTGCCGTCTTGCTCGATCCACATGCGCAGCAGCAACAACACCTTCTTCGGGTCCTGCGAGACCGGGCCGGCAGCCACATCGTCGAGCAGAGACGCCGCAAAGTCATCGATCTTGCGCAGTGCCTTGCGCGCACTCTCGAACCGCGCGTTCGCCAAGGCGGCATCCACACCGGCGGCGGGCACGAACTGATGCAGATAGGCCAGCCACGCCGATGCCAGCGGTGCGTCGTAGGCCTGCAACTGCCGCGCGGCCTCGGCAGGCTTGCCGGGGATGCTGGCGATGATGCGGTCCAGCGCCTGTTGCTGCGTGGTGAGCGCGTTGGCCAGCACATCGGCCCTGGCGCCGAGGCTGCGCTGCAAACAGTCGTCCGGCTTGGCGTCCTGCGCGCAGGCGTTGCGCTGCCGCAGCCAGGCGCGTTGTTGCTCGCGCACGCCGGCCACCGCAGCACGCGGCGTCGTTTGCACCAGCGCCTGGTAGCTTTCGTCCAGTTGATCGTCCAGCAGACCGAGTGCGGGCACTGCGCAGATGCGATTTTCTACCGGCGTACTGGCCTGTTTGCAGTCGAACGACGCCGCCCATGCACCGCCGGCGCTCAGCACCAGAGCGCCGCCAAGCAGCAGTCGCACCACGCACGCGCGATGGTTCATTGCACTGCCTCCTTGCGTGCCGGCAGCAGCGACAACAACAGCAAGGTCACCGCCAGCGCGACATAGGCGCCGACGAATTGCCAGCTGATCACCCGTGCCAGGCCTTGCAGCGACCACGGCAAATAGATGCCGCCGCGCGGGTCCACCGAATGGATGAGGCCGAACAGCGTCAAGCCCGCAGCGACCAGCAAGAACACCGCACCGCGGCGCAGCCGGCCATCGATCATGGCCGCCACTGCGGCGATCCACAGCATCGCGGTGATGATGAACCCATTACCCAGCGCGAAGATCACCGCCAGTTCCGGCAGGCCATGGCCATCCACCTTGGTGGTCAACGCAACCAGTTGCTCCGGCGCGATCCAGCCCGGCGCCTTGATGGTCAGCAGGTACGCCACCGACGGCAGAAACCCCAGCACCATCGCGCCGGCGTGGTGCCTGGGCGTGGCCTGAAACGCCTGTGTGGTGATGTCGATGGACACGTACACGATGATCGGTGCCAGTACCGCCAGCGGCAGCCATTGCACCAGCCCGCTGATCACGCCCAACATGCCGCCGATGCCGACGAACAATCCCGTCAGCAACGTATAGCCGGTACGCGCGCCCATGTTTTTATACGCCGGCTGCCCGATATACGGCGTGGTCTGCGCCACGCCGCCGCACACGCCGGCCACCAATGTGGCCAGCGCCTCCACCAGCAGGATGTCACGGGTACGGTAGTCGTCGCCGGCCGCGCGCGCGCTTTCGCTCACATTGATGCCGCCCACCACCATCAACAGGCCAAACGGCAACAGCAACGGCAGATACGCCACCGTGGCCGGCAGTCCTTCGATAAAGCCCAGATTCGGTAGCGGCAGCACGATCTGCGGCGCGGTCCACGCAGGCACCGCAAAGCCCGGCGCACCCAGGCCCGCCAGTCCCAGCCCGTAATACAGCGCCGTGCCGATCACGAACGCCACCAGCACGCCCGGCAGTTTGGTCGGCAGGCGGCCCTTGGCCAGCAGCACGTACAGCAGCAGTCCCAGGGTGACGAAGCCGGCCACCGGCGAACGCAGCGTCTCCAGCAACGGCAACAGGCCCATCAGCACCAAAGCGATGCCGGCAATCGACCCGAGCAAGGCTGCGCGCGGCAGCGCACGCGTCACCGCCTCGCCAACGAACGACAGCACCAGCTTGAGCAACCCCATCACCACCAGCGCGGCCATGCCCAGTTTCCAGGTGGCGAGTGCAGCCGCCTGCGGGTCCAGTCCTTGCGCCTTGAAGCCGGCAAACGCCGGGCCCAGCACCAGCAAGGCCATGCCGATGCTGGTCGGCGCGTCCAGGCCCAGTGGCATCGCGGTGACGTCGTCGCGCCCGGTGCGTGCGGCCAGCCGTCGCGCCATCAAGGTGTAGAGCAGGTTGCCCACCAGCACGCCGAACGCGGTGCCCGGGAACATGCGTCCGAACACCACCTCGGCGGGAAACTGGAAGATGCCCACCAGCGCCATCGCGATGAAGCCGAGGATGGACAGATTGTCGACCACCAGGCCGAAGAAGCCATTGAGGTCGCCGGCGACGAACCAGCGCGGCGAGGCCGCAGGACGCGAAGAGGGAGCGGACATAGCGATCTGCAGACGTGGGGACAAGCGATGGTAGCCGCTGCTCCGTACCCGCGACAGCGTCGCGATGGATTACGCCGAAGCGAAGTGCCTCGACGTGTCGACTGCATCGGCCCCCGCAAGCTGGCAGTGGCGGCGCCGCAAACAGTGATGCGCATGCCGCCACACCCGAAGGAATTGATCCATCAGCGTAGAAATGCACTTTCTGCGCAGTAGGCGCGGTCGCTACGGCGATAACTTTCAAATATCGCGTGCTCGCTTCATTTTTTCCGCCCTGCATCGAGAATGTACATGCTGATTGTCCGCCTGCTTGGCGCCTGCGTTGTTGCCGCCCTCGCGCTTCCCGCCAATGCCGTGGAGTTCACCCTCATCTCTCCGGACACACCGGATGGCGACTGGAGCATCGATAGTACACAGCTGAACATGCGCGACGGCCCGGCCTTCAAGGTGCGGCTGCATCGACTTAGGGGGGGCCGCCAGGAGGGCAGCGCCCTCATCGAGATCGATACCGGCAGCATGCAGCTGACCGTCGTGCCTACCCGCGGCATGAACGTGCTGCGCGCCCAGGCAGGCAGTGTCCGTCTGGGTTGGGATTCTCCGGTGACCGAGGTCGTGAATCCTGCCTTCCTCAATCTGGAAAGCCGCAGCGGCTTGGGCTGGTTGGAAGGATTCAATGAGCTCGTGGCGCGCTGCGGCTTCGAGTGGGTCGGCCACCCTGGCAACGACCGTGGCGAGCTACTCACCCTGCATGGGCGAGCCTCCTCCCTGCCCGCCCGCACGGTGGTGCTCAGCATTGACGATCACTCACCGCACCGGATCACGCTGACAGGCACGCTCAGCGAGGTCGCCTTCAAGAAGGTCAACTTTCGTATCGACACGGCGCTGATCACCGAACCCGGCGCCACCGCGTTCACGCTGCACGATCGGCTGACCAATCAGGGCGACCAGCCCATGGAGTATCAGGCGCTCTACCACAGCAATATCGGTACGCCGCTGCTGGAACAAGGTGCGCGCGTTGCGATACCCGTACGCGAGATCTCACCTTTCAACGCGCGTGCCCAGCAAGAACTGAACGATTGGCAGATCTTCCGCGGCCCGACCGCCGGATATGGCGAAACGGTCTACAACATCTACCCCCTCGACGATGGCAAGGGGCAGAGCCTAGCGGTGCTTCATGACGCCGGCGCTCGGCGCGGCATCGAGCTGGACTTCAACATCACCCAGTTGCCAGTGTTCTCGCTATGGAAGAACACCGACAGCCTCGCCACGGGCTACGTCACGGGCCTGGAGCCGGGCACCAGTTTTTCCTACAACCGCAGCCTGCAACGTGGCCTGGGCTTGGTCCCTACCATCGAAGCGGGTGCAACGCGCGACTTCGTCCTTCAGTATCGTCTGCTTGCCACGCCGGAGGCGGTAGAAACGGCGCTGCAGGAGGTCAGGACGCTGCAGGCTCGCCAGCCGCCCAAGGTCCGGCAGACTCCGCTGGCGCATGAGCCCTGAAGCGAGGCGTCGCGGGTCGATCCATGGTATCCGAGGACTCACGCAGTGCCAGACAGAGCACTGCACGATGTCCACACGTAACAACGGCCAGGCGCGCTCAGAACGACACATCCACCGCCTGTCGCGACCACAACACCGACTGATGCCCGGTGGCCTGCTTCCAGGCCAGCCGGATCGCTTCGATGTCGCGGCGTCGCTGCGGGGTGTCTTCATGCAGGATCACCAGCACCTTGGTGCCGAGCCTGTTCGGCTCCTTGGCGCCGCGGAACAGCCACTGGCCATAGGCATCCAACACCGTCAGCCCATCCGGGAAGCGTGGGGTCACTTCCTTGTCCAGAAACGCGCGCCACTGCGTCTCGTCGATGGTGCGGGTCTGCGGGCGATCGGCCGGGCCGGTCTCCTCGCCCACGCCAAAATAGAGCTCGCTGCGCATCCACCCATGCGCATCGCCGGGGCGTTGCGCATCGCCCTGCATACTGGCGGTGGTAGTCGCCGCGGCAGGCGTCCTGCCCGGCGTCGTGACACAACCAGACAACGCCAGCACGGCGGCGATCAACACGGACGGCAGCAACTTCATCGATCTCTCCAACGGTTTCAGGGGGGGACTAGGTATCGGGGTGACTAAGCACAGCGATGGGCACGTAGCGCACCGCAGTCGACTCTTGCAAACGGCAGGCGAATACTGCAAGTGTACGAGCGTCACTATTGCGAACGTCGAGTCAGTAGCGCCACCGCTGATGCGGCTGCGGTATCAGCTCATGCAGGGGCGCGTACCGCGCCATCTCGCGCAGGCGTGAACAACACGATAATCTCTCTATCCGGATGAATGTGGAACAGTCCGCCCCCTTGCGCACCAGCCCGGCCGGACGCCGGCGCCGCTGCGCGTTTGCAGTTGCAGGAGAGAGCATGACCCGCCCCACCCTTTCGATGATCGGCCTGGCTGTGGCCGCGGCACTGAGCGCCAACGCGCAGGCCCAGCAGGCCGATGCTGGGGCCACCACCCTGGACACCGTGATCGTCACCGGCACCCGCGCCAGCGATCGCACCGTGCTGGAATCGACGGTGCCGGTGGACGTGCTCACCGCCGAAGACATCCGCAAGGCCGGCGTGGTCAATGGCGAGTTGGGCAGCGCGCTGCAGGCGCTGCTGCCGTCTTTCAACTTCCCGCGCCAGTCCAACTCCGGCGGCGCCGACCACATCCGCGCCGCGCAGCTGCGCGGGCTCTCGCCCGACCAGGTGCTGGTGCTGGTCAACGGCAAGCGCCGCCACACCTCGGCACTGGTCAATACCGACAGCAAGATCGGCAAGGGCACCACGCCGGTGGATTTCAACTCCATCCCGATCAACGCCATCAAGCGCATCGAAGTGCTGCGCGACGGTGCCGGCGCGCAATACGGCTCCGATGCCATTGCCGGTGTCATCAACGTGATCCTGGACGACAACCCCGAGCGCGGCGAGCTGGAAGCCAGCTTCGGCGCCTACAACACCGATGTGGCGCCGATCGATCGCCGCGTCACCGACGGCCAGACCAGCTACGCCAGCGCCAAGGTCGGCAGCCTGCTGGGCGATGACGGCGGCTTTTTCAAGGTCGGCCTGGAACTGAAGAATCGCGAAGCCACCAACCGCGCCGGCTTCGATCAGATCCCGCCGTTCGAAGAGCAGACCCCGGCCAACCTGGCCCTGGCCGGCCGGCGCAATTACGTGCTCGGCGACGGCGCCACCAAGGGCCTGAACGCCTGGCTCAACACCAAGATTCCCTTCAGCGCCAGCGGCGAGTTCTATGCCTTCGGCACCTACAACCAGCGCGACACCGAAGGCGCCAATTACTTCCGGTACCCCGACAGCAGCGCCAACTGGCGCGAGATCTACCCCAACGGCTACCGGCCGATTTCCGAAGGCGAAAATCGCGATCTGCAACTTGTTGCCGGTGCACGTGGGCAGTGGGGCAACTGGGATTACGACGCCAGCGTCAACTACGGCCGCAACGACTTCACCTACCGCCTGCGCAACTCGCTCAACGCCTCGCTCGGCCCGGGCAGCACCACCGCGTTCAAGACCGGCGACTTTGCGTTTGCGCAGACCGTGGGAAATTTCGACCTGACCCGCGTGTTCGACATTGCCGGCGCCACCCATACCTTCGGCACCGGCGCCGAATTCCGCCGCGAGCAATACCGCACCCATGCCGGCGACCCGGCCAGCTACGCCGCCGGCCCGTTCACCGATCGCCCCACCGGCTCGCAGGCCGGCGGCGGGCTCACCCCGCAGGACGAAGCCGATCTGTCGCGCAATGTCGCCAGCGCCTATGCCAACGTCTCCAGCCAGTTCGGTGAAAAATTCTCCACCGACCTGGCCGGTCGCTACGAGCATTACCAGGATTTCGGCAGCCAGTGGACCGGCAAATTAGCCGCGCGCTATGCGTTCGCCCCTGCATTCGCGCTGCGTGGCGCCATCTCCAACAACGTGCGCGCCCCATCGCTCAGCCAGATCGGTTACGAAGCCACCTCCACCGGTTACGACGCCGCCGGCCGGCTGACCCAGGGCCGCCTGCTGTCGGTCAACAACCCGATCGCCCGCGCACTCGGCGCCACCGATCTGAAGCCGGAAAAGTCGGTCAACTACAGCCTGGGCTTCACCAGCAAGTTGGGCGACCACTTCGACCTGTCGCTGGATTTTTTCCAGATCGATATCGACGACCGCATCGCCTTGTCCGAAGACATCACCGGCGACGCCTTGACCAGCTTCGTGCAGCAGAACTTCGGTGTCACCGGCGTGCAGAGCGCCAGCTATTTCCTCAACGCCGCCGACACCCGTACCCGCGGCGCCGAGCTGGTCGCCAACTGGCGCCAGTACGCGTTCGGCGGCGATCTGTTGCTGACCGGCACCTACAGCTATGCCAAGACCGAGCTGGAAAACATCATCGCAACACCCGGGCAATTGCTGGCCTTGAACCCGGACTATGTGCTGTTCGGCGTGGAAGAAAGCAACACGCTCACCGATGCGGCACCGCGCACGCGTGCCGCACTGGCCGCCAACTGGAGCAACCAACACTGGAACCTGCAGACGCGCGTGAACCGCTATGGCAGCGCCACCCGGGTGTTCGACTTCGGCGGCGGCTTGGTGCCACGTCAGACCTATGGCGCCGAATGGCAGCTGGATCTGGAAGCCGAATACCACCTGGGCACGCAGTGGACGCTGGCCATCGGCGGGCAGAACATCCTGGACAACTACTCGGACCGCTCCATCGACGATATCGCCTACTTCGGCAACCTGCCCTACGACGTGCTTTCGCCGATCGGCAGCAATGGCGCGTACTGGTATGGGCGGGTGCGATATACCTTCTGATCAACCTGATCAACAGCGCAGGCTGCAAACCCACTTTCCCCCTGGGAGCGTGTTCTAGCCCCTCTCCTGCGGGAGAGGGGTTGGGATGAGGGTACGGAGCGAAGCCTCCGTGTCCTTCCAACTGCACGAGGCTTCGCACGTCGCCGCAGCCGGCGCTACGCGCCACCTTCTCCCGAGGGGAGAAGGATAGGCAGTTGCACGTGTCTACCAACACCCACTGCCGTTCCATAACCTGAATCTCACACCGGTTTGCGCACACTAGCGTAATGGCAGACGCGCATTCCCCCCTTCCGTCGCCGCCATTGCTGGACGATGCCTGCGCATTGTTTCTGGACGTGGACGGCACCCTGATCGACTTTGCCGACAGCCCCGAGGCCGTACGGCTATTGCCCGAGGTACGCGAAGCAGTCGTCCAGCTGAGCGAGCGCCTCAACGGTGCCATCGCCCTGGTCAGCGGGCGTCCGCTCGCACAGCTCGATGCCTTGTTCGCACCATTGCTGCTGCCGGCCGCCGGCCTGCATGGGCATGAGCTGCGTAGCGATGTTGCCGCACGTGCCGCCATGCCGCAGGACACTTCTGCATTCCTGCATGACCTGCATCAACGCGCTGCGGCGCTGACGCACAAACACGCAGGCGTGCTGGTCGAAGACAAAGGCGTCAGCGTTGCGCTGCATTGGCGCGCGCAACCGGACGCCGGCCCGGATGTGTTGGCCTTCGCACAGGACGAAATCGCCCAGCTCTCCGGTTATCGCCTGCAACCGGGCGACCACGTGGTCGAATTCGTCCCCGAAGGCAGCAACAAGGGCCTGGCCGTCGAACAACTGATGCAGACCGCCGCATTTGCAGGCCGCACGCCGGTGTTTGTCGGCGACGACCTCACCGACGAATTCGGCTTCGATGCGGCCAATCGCTTAGGCGGCTGGAGCATTCTGGTCGGCGATCGCGCGCAGACCAGTGCGCGTTTTCGCGTCGACGGCACTGCCGCTGTGCATGCGTGGCTACAACACAACGCGCGCAACGCGTCACCGTAGGCGCACCTCCTCTCGTTACTTACAGGATCGTTTGCACCTCATGACCGAGCCAAACCTGGATCTGGGCGTCATCGGCAATTGCAGTTTTGGCGCATTGGTCGATCGACAGGCACGCGTGGTGTGGAGCTGCCTGCCCGCCTTCGATGGCGACCCGGCCTTTTGCAGCCTGCTCTCGCCCAAGACCGAAGGCGGCGACTTTGCCGTGGAGCTGGAAGACTTCGTCAGCAGCGAGCAGCATTACCTGCCCAACACAGCCGTGCTGCGCACCGTCTTGCGCGACAGCCACGGCGGCGAAGTGGAAGTCATCGACTTCGCACCGCGCTGGCGCAATAACGGCCGTTTTTATCGGCCGGTGAGCATCATCCGGCAGATTCGCCCGCTCGCTGGCAACCCGCGCATCGTCGTGCGCGCACGTCCGCTCGCCGACTGGGGTGGCCGCACGCCCGATACCACCTGGGGCAGCAATCATATCCGCTGGGTGTTGCCGGAATTCACCCTACGCCTGACCACCGACGTGCCGGTACGCTTCGTGCGCGACGGCTTGCCGTTCGTGCTCAGCCACCCGGTGAGTCTGGTGCTGGGCGTGGACGAATCGCTGACCCGCTCGCTCACCGGTTACGTGCAGGAAGCGCAGGAACGCACCGAAGAATATTGGCGCGAATGGGTGCGCTATCTGTCCATTCCGCTGGACTGGCAGGAGGCGGTGATCCGCAGCGCGATCACGCTCAAGCTGTGCCAGTACGAAGACAGCGGCGCGATCATTGCCGCGATGACCACCTCGATTCCGGAAGCGCCGAATACGCCGCGCAACTGGGATTACCGGTACTGCTGGCTGCGCGACGCCGCGTTCGTGGTGCGCGCGCTCAATCGGCTGGGCGCCACGCGCACGATGGAGCAGTTCATCGGCTACATCTTCAACATCGCCACCAGCGACGGGACGCTACAGCCGCTGTACGGCATCGGCTTCGAATCGCAGCTGGAAGAACACGAAGTCGACACGATGGACGGCTACCGTGGCATGGGCCCGGTGCGGCGCGGCAACCTGGCGTGGATCCAGCAACAGCACGATGTCTATGGCAGCGTGGTGCTGGCCTCGACGCAATTGTTCTTCGACCTGCGGCTGAAGGATCAGGGCGACGCCGACACCTTCCGCCGGTTGGAACCACTGGGCGAGCGCGCATTCGCGCTGCACAACGTGCCCGACGCCGGCCTGTGGGAATTCCGCGGCCGCACCGAAGTGCACACCTACACCGCCGCGATGTGCTGGGCCGCCTGCGACCGGCTGGCCAAGATCGCCGAGCGGCTGGCACTGCCCGAGCGCAGCGCCTATTGGAACGAGCGCGCCGACATCATCCGTACGCGCGTGCTGGACGAAGCCTGGAGCGAAGAAAGCGGCCATTTCACCGACACGCTCGGCGGCCACCGCCTGGATGCGTCGCTGTTGCTGCTGGCCGACATCGGCATCGTGGATGCCGACGACAGCCGCTTCGTGCGCACGGTCGAAGCGGTCGGCCGCGTGCTCAAGCATGGCGATGCGCTGTATCGCTACATCGCGCCCGACGACTTCGGCGAGCCGGAAACCAGCTTCACCATCTGCACGTTCTGGTACATCGATGCGCTGGCCGCCATCGGCCGCAAGGACGAGGCACGTGAATTGTTCGAGCGCATTCTCGCGCGCCGCAATCACCTGGGCTTGCTCTCGGAAGACCTATCGTTCGAAGGCGGCGAAGCCTGGGGCAACTTCCCTCAGACCTATTCGCATGTCGGTTTGATCATCGCAGCGATGCGCTTGTCGCGGAGCTGGCAGGAGGCGTCATGAGTCGTTTGGTGGTGGTATCCAATCGTGTTGCAGTGCCCGGCGAAAACCGCGCGGGCGGCCTTGCAGTCGGGTTGTTGGCCGCGCTCAAGGAGCGCGGCGGCATGTGGTTCGGCTGGAGCGGCAAGACCGTGCGTGGCGATAGCGGCGGCATGCACGAGCAGACCGAAGGCGACATCACCTTCGTCACCATGGACCTCAACAAGCGCGACATCGATTCGTACTACAACGGCTTTGCCAATCGCACGTTGTGGCCGTTGCTGCACTTCCGGCTGGACCTGGTCGATTACGACCGCGCCAAGCGCGAAGGCTATCTGCGCGTCAATCGCCTGTTCGCGGAAAAACTCGCGCCGCTACTGAAAGACAGCGACACCTTGTGGATTCACGATTACCACATGATCCCGCTGGGCGCGATGCTGCGCGAGCTGGGGGTGGGCTGCAAGATGGGCTTCTTCCTGCATGTGCCGATGCCATCGGCCGATTTGATGCAGGCGATGCCTGATCACGCACGCTTGTTCAGCACCTTTTATGCCTACGATCTGGTGGGCTTCCAGACCCAGCGCGATGCCGAACGTTTCAAGGCGTATGTGCGCCTGTTCGGCGGCGGCCGCGTTCTTGACGGCGATCTGGTCGAAGGCCCGGGTGGGCGACGTTTCACGGCCTCGTCGTTCCCCATCGGCATCGACACCGATCTGATTGCCAATCAGGCAAAGGCGTCCGTCAGCAAGCAAGCCGTGCGCGATCTGCGCGAGAGTCTGCGCGGGCGGCAGTTGGCGATCGGCGTGGACCGGCTGGATTATTCCAAAGGCCTGCCGGAACGCTTCCAGGGCTTCGAGCGCTATCTGGAACGCTATCCGGATCAATCCGGCAGCCTGACCTATCTGCAGATCGCACCGGTATCGCGCGGCGATGTCACCGAATACCGTCAATTGCGCGGGCAGCTGGAACAGATCGCCGGCCACATCAATGGTGGACATGCAGGGCCGGACTGGACGCCGCTGCGCTACGTCAACCAGAACTTCAGCCATGCGACGTTGACTGGTTTCTATCGGGCCGCATCGGTGGGCCTGGTAACGCCATTGCGCGATGGCATGAATCTGGTCGCCAAAGAATTTGTGGCCGCGCAGGACCCTGAGAATCCCGGTGTCCTGGTGCTGTCGTTGCTGGCCGGCGCGGCAGACGAAATGAAGGAAGCGCTGCTGGTCAATCCGCACGATCTGGACGGTGTGGCAGATGCCATTGCGACGGCAGCAAGCATGCCGTTGGCAACACGTATCGAGCGGTGGCGAGCGATGATGGATCATCTGCGCAAGAACAACATCAACCACTGGCGCCAACGGTATCTGCAGGCGCTCGCAGACGCCTAAGCTTTCCTCGGTGCGGGGCAATGTACGCAGACTCGCTGCGTGCATTGCCTTCTTCCCGCCAGAGGCTGGAGACATTCTTCTTGCGAGAGGCTGGATACATTCCCTTCTCCCTCCGGGAGAAGGTGCCCGAAGGGCGGATGAGGGTACGGCAGTCACGCGAGCAATCCGACATTGTGCTCGATGGACTGTCGCAGCCCCGGCTTGAGCGCTGTGCTTTGGAGCGAGCGACGTACTCTGGATTGAGCACTGTGCTCTTGATTCGGCTCTGTGCTCTGGATTCACCGTGGTGCTGGAGTGACCGCAGTGGTTTGCAAATCCCGATTGTCGATTCCCAAAGCCCGGCCTCAACCGCTGTCGCCCGACGCACTCCGCTGCGATACGGCCGCACCGGTGCGCTGTACTCCTCCCCATGCGCGGCACGGCGCTCAAACTCGATTCGCTCAGACAAGGGCGCCTCTTCGGCCACGCATGACTGCGATGCTCGGCTTGCTTTAAGGCGACTGGGTGAGGCCAACGCAAAAAGACAAGCGAAGCCAAAGCAATAGCAAAGCAGAAAGGCACAGCGACAGCGAGTCTTGCGTGGATCGCTCGTCAGGTGTCACCGCGCATCCGCCGAAATGTCAGCGTCCTTCGCTGCACTGCTCAACTCCACGCAAATTCAGTGCATCCGAACTGCAGGTTGGAACGGTGGTTCCTATTCCGTCACGGACAGGCGGCGCTCAGAGGTCTAAAATATTCACATGAGTAGCGCTGAGGACCCTGGGAGGGGCTGCGCGTTCATATCCAAGGTCGCCGGCAGCCTTTGCCAACGGGTGACCTCTCTCCCTCCACGACTTGTCGCCGGTGCATGCCGCCCAAGTCCTTCCTGATATCTCAAAATGACTGATCAATCCTCAAAACGTGGGCTAGGCACCTGGTTGCTGGTGGCCTATGCGGTGGTGATCGCCGTACTCGGTGCGGTGCTCGCCTACGAAGGCGGCCGCCTGGTCGCTGTCGGCGGTTCCTGGTACTACCTGCTCGCGGGCATCGCGCTGCTGCTGGCCGGCGTGTTGCTGGCGCTGGGCAAACGTGCCGGCCTATGGCTGTTTGGCGCCACGCTGGCCGCCACCATCGCGTGGGCGCTGTGGGAAGTGGGTCTGGATGGCTGGGGCCTGGTCCCGCGTCTGGCCTGGATGTCGGTGCTGGGCCTGGTACTGCTGCCGTTCTGGGGCGTGGCGCGTCGGCGCATGCAGCCGTTGTCCGGTGCTGGCTATGCCGTGGTGACCGGCGTGCTGCCGATCCTTGGCGCCGCCCTGATCCTGTGGCCGCTGTTTGTGCCGCGTGATGTGGAACTGGCGGATGCATCGAAGCAACCGGCCGACACTGCCACCGCCTTCAGCCGCGGCAACGTACCCAGCCCGGACGGCAATGTCGCTGCCAATCACGACGCCAGCAACTGGACCGCGTATGCCGGTTCCAACCTGTCCAATCACTACACCCCCGGCGCGCAGATCACCCCGGACAACGTGAAGAACCTCAAGGTGGCCTGGGAATTCCATACCGGCGATCTGAAGCCGGCCGGCTCCAAGCTGGGCTACGCCTTCCAGAACACCCCGCTCAAGATCGGCGACCTGCTGTACATCTGCACACCCACCCAGAAGGTGATCGCGGTGGAAGCGGCCAACGGCAAGGAGCGCTGGCGCTTCGACCCACAGACCAACCCCAAGGCGATGGCCGGTGTGGCCGCCACCACCTGCCGTGGCGTTTCGTACTACCAGGCGCCGGAAGGCACTGCCGAGTGCCCGACGCGGATCTTCTGGCCGATGGTCGATGGCCGCCTCGGCGCGCTGGACGCGCAGACCGGCAAGCTTTGCGCCAGCTTCGGCAACAACGGCTATGTGGACCTCAATGCAGGCACCGGCAATACCAAGCCGGGCTTCGTCGGCCCGACCTCGCCGCCGGTGGTGATGCGCGGCGTGGTGATCCAGCCGACCGGCCAGGTGCGTGATGGTCAGGAAGGCGATGCGCCGTCCGGCGTGGTGCGTGGCTTCGATGCCCTCACCGGCCAGCTGCGCTGGGCCTGGGATCTGGGCAACCCGGCGATCACCGCCGAACCGCCAGCTGGCCAGACCTACACGCGTTCGACCCCGAACGTGTGGTCGCTGATGGCGGCCGACGACGAGCTGGGCCTGGTGTATCTGCCCACCGGCAATGCGTCCGGCGATTTCTTCGGCAAGGGCCGTACCCCGCAGGATGAGGAATACACCGCCTCGTTGGTCGCCGTGGACGCGGCTACCGGCAAGGAGCGTTGGCATTTCCGTACCGTCAACCACGACCTGTGGGATTACGACATCGGCCCGCAGCCGAACCTGGTCGATTGGCCGGTCGCCGGCGGCGGCACCCGTCCTGCAGTGATCCAGGCCACCAAGTCCGGCCAGGTGTTCGTGCTGGATCGTGCCACCGGCGCGCCGTTGATGCCGGTCAAGCAGATGGCCGTGCCGCAGGGCACCGATCATGGCGACTGGACCGCTGCCACCCAGCCGATCTCGCCGGGCATGCCCAACACCGTGGGCGCGCCCAGCCGCGAGGTCGAAACCATCATCGAATCCGATGCCTGGGGCATGACCCCGTTCGATCAGCTGGCCTGCCGTATCCAGTTCAAGCAGCTGCGCTACGAAGGCATGTTCACCCCGCCGACGCTGCAAGGCTCGCTGGCGTTCACCGGCAACCACGGCGGCATCAACTGGGGCGGCGTCTCGGTCGATCTGCAGCGCGGCATCATGGTGATGAACAGCAATCGCCTGCCCTACACCTTGCAGGTCTATACCCGCGAGAAAATGAACGAACTCGGCGTCGTGTCGGTGTTCGACGGCAAGAGCAAGACCCCCGGCTACATGGCGCAGAAGGGCCTGGCCTACGGCGCCCGCAAGGAGCCGTGGATGTCGCCGCTCAACACCCCGTGCGTGGCGCCGCCGTGGGGCTACATCTCCGGTGTGGATCTGCGCACGCAGCAAGTGCTGTGGCGCCGTCCGCTGGGCACCGGCTACGACCAGGGTCCGATGGGCATCCCGTCCAAGACCAAGTTCGAGATCGGCACGCCCAACAACAGCGGCTCGCTGGCCACCGCCGGCGGCGTGACCTTCATCGGCGCAACCCTGGACGACTTCATGCGCGGCTTCGACACCCGCACCGGCAAGCAGGTCTGGGAAACCCGCGTGCCGGCCGGCCCGCAGGCTGCCCCGATGAGCTACACCATCGATGGCAAGCAGTACATCGTGGCCGCCGTGGGTGGACACGACCGCATGGAAACCAAGTCCGGCGACAGCGTCATCGCCTGGGCATTGCCGGACGATGCAAAGGCGGCGCCAGCGAAGTAATCGCCAGACCCGTCGTGCAGTGACACCACAGACCGGCCGTCGCGAGACGGCCGGTTTTTTTTTATGGGTGCGGCCTGCCGATCGGCCGGATCGTCGTTGCCCGGATGCGGCGGAGCATGCGGTGTGCGGTCGGAATCCGTGGTTCTGGCGGTACGCCTGACTGCACGGTGTTGCGTCCGCCGATGACAGGTGTGCCGGAACTGCGGTTTGACGGGCGAACCATCTGCATCGCACCGAGCCTTGTCGGATAGTGGTCTTTGGCGAAGTTTTTCGGATCGCTGCCTTTCACGTTCTCCTGCTGCGATTTCCCGACGCCCGTTGCACTGCCATGGCGGTGGTTCGTGCCCGCTCCGATTTCAGCGCGATGTCGGACTACCGGCAATGGTGCAACGCGCGCTAGTCGCCGCGACCAGATCAGATGGAAGCAAACAGCCCATGTGCACTCCATCGGAGCACGGAATTGCCCGACCTCACGACGATCTAAATTCACGCGAAATTTACAACTACCAACACCGATTCCGGGCGCCCGCGAGTTGCTCAAAACATACGCACCGCAACTGAAAACGCTTCCAAATCAACCACATCAGCTTTTTACGTGGTCCGCAGCACGCATTCCGATAAACGGTCCTTTCACACCATCATGATTCGGGCTCGGCCGCCGATACCCCCATTGCAGCCACTCCTGCAGCACACCGTTCCCCCTATCCCAGAACACTAGTTGGACTCAGCCTATGTTGCCTTCACACGATGCCGCACCCGTTTCCCGCCCACCGGCGGGCGCAAACGTTGCGCGTACCACCTGGACTGCATGGATGCCCGCTGCCGCACACCTCGGGCTGCTGGCTTTGCTGACGTTCTACGCCGCCACGCTGGTGCCCGGCGGCATCGGTAGCGCGTTCGCGAAGCTGTTCCCGGCCCTGCTGGTGCTCGGCGCGGCCAGCGTTGGCCTATGGTGGTGGACGCGTCGTCGCAACAGCGCGCAGCTGCAGCAGGCAGTGAATGCGGTCGCTGCGCTGGGCGAAGGCCGCTTCCAGCGCCTGGACCTGCGCACCGCATCCGGTGAGCTCGCACCGCTGCTGCAGACGTTGCAGGCAGCCCAGGACAAGCTGGCCATCCGCATCGACGTGATGGAACAAGGCCTGCGCCATGGGCAATTCGTGATCAAGGCACTCGACGATCTGGACACCATGATCCGCATCGCCGACGACGACGGCCAGGTGCTGTTCGCCAACCGCAAGCTGCTCGCGATGCTCAAGCTGATCGAGCCGGATGTGCAGAGCTTCCGCCCCAGCTTCCATGCCGAAGGGTTCGTCGGCGGCAGCATCGGCGACATCTATCCCGACAGCCAAGCCGCCATCGATCGCATGCGCGCCTTGACTGCATCCAAGGCCGTGCGCGCCCCGTTCTTCGGCCGCCAGATCGATTTCGTCTACAGCCCGATCATTGCCGCCGACGGCACCAAACTGGGCACCATCGCGCAGTGGATGGACGTCACCGCGCAGGTCAACGCCGAGCAGGCGCTGATGCAGATCATCGACGCGGCATCGGCTGGCGACTTCAGCCGCCGCATGCAGGTCGACGGCATGGACGGCGTGTTGCTGTCGCTGGCGCAAGGCATCAACCGCATCTACGACTCGGTGGAAACCCACCTGGCCGCGTTGGCGCGCGTGATCGGCGCGCTGGCCGAAGGCGACCTCACCCAGCGCGTGGACGGCGATGCGCACGGCATCTTTGCGCGTCTGCGCGACGACACCAACCAGACCGTCGCCCGTCTGACCGAAATCATCGGCGGCATCCAGACGGCATCGGACACCATCCGCCAGGCGGCGGTGGAAATCGCTGCCGGCAATACCGATCTGTCCGAACGTACCGAACAGCAGGCGGCGAACCTGGAAGAAACCGCAAGCTCGATGGAAGAACTCACCTCCACCGTGAAGCAAAACGCCGAGAGCGCGCTGCAGGCCAACCGCCTGGTGGTAGGCACCGGTGAAGTGGCGCAGAGCGGCGGCCAGGTGATGGACGATGTGGTCTCCACCATGAGCCAGATCAGCACCGCCTCGCGCAAGATCGGTGAGATCATCGGTGTCATCGACGGTATCGCGTTCCAGACCAATATCCTGGCGTTGAACGCCGCTGTGGAAGCGGCGCGCGCCGGCGAACAGGGCCGCGGCTTTGCGGTCGTCGCCTCCGAAGTGCGCGCACTGGCGCGGCGCTCGGCCGATGCGGCAAAAGAGATCAAGACGCTGATCGCCGATTCCACCGACAAGGTGGAGTTGGGCTCGGGGTTGGTGCATCGTGCCGGCGCGACCATGCGCGAGATCGTCGGCTCGGTCAAACACGTCACCGACATCATGAGCGAGATCACCTCAGCCAGCGCCGAGCAATCCAGCGGCATCGAACAGGTCAACCGCACCGTCGCGCAGCTCGACGAGGTCACCCAACGCAACGCCGCGTTGGTGGAAGAAGCCACCGCGGCCGCACGCAGCCTGGAAGAACAGGCGGTGGAACTGGCCGATGCGGTTTCGATCTTCCGCCTGCAGCCTGCGCACAGCGGCAACGCGAGTGTTGTGCGCGCAAGCTTCAACAGCGCGGCGGCCTAAACCGCCAGCGCAGCAAATTGCAGCCCCAGTAGGAGCGCACCCGGGCGCGACGTAGCGTTCCCGGTAAGCCCAATCGCGCCCGGGTGCGCTCCTACGCGAGGATGGCTTCTCAGCGGAGAGGGCTAATCCAGAAACCGCGCACGCTGCTCGGGTGTTGGCAGCATGCAGTGCTCGGTGCGCCCGAACCAGCGATAGCGATTGCGTGCGATCAGGCGATACCCGATGTCGCGCAGGCCGCGCGGCACCACGCGCAACACGGCAAACAAGCGCCAAAAACCACCCAAACCGGCCAGCACGCGCACGATCGCATCGCTGTCGGTCCATGCGCCGGTGCCGTCCACCAGCAGAAACGACAACGGATCATCCGGATCCAGCCCGTGCTGCTGCAACAACGCACGCCCGGCTTGCCCCTGCATCGCAGCAAAGCGATAACGCCCGCGCCGATCTCGGCGCAGCAGGAATTTGACCCAGCCATTGCACAGCAGGCACACCCCATCGAACACGATGGTGGCCGGCGCACTGCGCGTAGCGACCTGCGGGGATTCAACGTGGCGCAAGCCAACCCTCGTAGCGAATGAACGGCCCGACCAACGGCAAGTGTACGTCGACGAAAAATCCATAGCGGCCGGCGTCGGCATGCTCGCGGCAACGCACCTGATCGAACCAGCGCGCAGGTAGCGGAATCACGCCGAACGCCCACACGCGCGTGGCCTGCCAGTACAACGCGTCGGCATCGGCGCGCAGCGCAAATTCGAAGCGCACCGCGCCCAGGTGCTCTCGCAGTGCGCCGCCCTGCCGCCACAACCGCGAATACATCGGCAACCCCGCAAACCGCCGATGCCAACGCTCGCCGTGCGCATCGACCAGAAACTCCACTTCGACATCCACCTCGCCACTGCGCGGCAACCGGCTCAGCAACGCCAGCAACGGCACCAAGGCATGACGACCGCGCTGGATCCGCGCCCGTCCGCCAAAGGTCTGCCGCTGCTGCACCGAATGCAGCGCGCGCACCGGCGCAGGCAGCTGCGCAAAGGCATCCTGGCCCAGTACCTGCGCAAATAGCGGCGTGCTCAGGGTGCGATCCAGGCCAGCGTGGCCATGCGTCCGCTGCGTCGATCGCGGCGGTGCGAAAAAAAGCGTTGCGGATCGGAAATGGTGCACAGGCCGCAGCCATGGATCGCGCTGGCCGGCACGCCGGCACGCTGCAAGCGCTGGCGCGCCAGTGCATAGAGATCCACCCGCCAATGCCCCGGCCGCGTGGCGATGAAGGCGTCCTGCGCCTGCGTATCGTCGGCGACGAAGGCATCGAAGACGTCCTGCCCGATTTCATACGCCTGCGGTCCCGCAGCCGGCCCCAGCCATGCGATCAACTGCGATGCAGGCGTGCGCATGGCGGCCACGCTGCGCTCCAGCATGCCGTCGGCCAGCCCGCGCCAACCGGCATGCGCGGCCGCCACTTCGCTGCCATCGGCCGCCGCCAGCACCACGGGCAGGCAATCGGCAGTGAGGATCGCCAGTACCACGCCAGGCACGGCGGTGACGACTGCATCGGCCGTCGGCTCGGACGCAGCTGGCGCGTGATCGCCCGCGCCATTGGACCGCGCATCGGATGCAAATAGCGGCGCTTCGACGCGCACGACCTCCACGCCGTGCACCTGCCGCAACCAGTGCGGCGCGCTCGGCAACGCCAGCGCCTCGACCAGCAGTGCCCGGTTGCGCTCCACCTGCTCGGGCGTATCGCCCTCTGGGCTGTTGCGGTTGCCCAGATTGAGCGTGTCGAACGGCGGCAGCGAGCCGCCCAGCCCGTAACGCAAGGTGGTCAGCGCCTGGATGCGTGGCGGCGCGGGCCAGTCGGCCGCCAGCACAAACGGTGCGGCCACGGCCATGTCAGCGGCGCGCCAGCTCGGCGGCACGTGCGCTGTCTTCGCGCAGCGCGGTCATCAGCCGCTGCAGGTCGGCCGGCACTGGCGCGGTGGCGCGCACCGGCTGGCCGCTGACCGGATGCAGGAATTCCAGCGTTTCGGCATGCAGCGCCTGGCGCTTGAAGGTGCGCAGTTCGTGCACCAGTTCGTCGGTGGCGCCCTTGGGCAGCTTGAGCGCGCCGCCGTACAGCGGGTCGCCGACGATCGGCGACTTCAGATGCGCCATATGCACGCGAATCTGATGGGTGCGCCCCGTTTCCAGGCGGCATTCCAGCGCGGTATGCGCACGGAAGCGTTCGCGCAGCCGGTAATGGGTGACCGCGTCGCGGCCGTCGTCGCGCACGGCCATCTTCAGGCGATCGCGCGGGTGGCGGTCGATCGGCGCATTGGCGGTGCCGCCGGACACCAGCGCACCGACCACCACCGCCAGATACTGGCGATGCACATCGCGCGCGGACAGCTGTTCCACCAGCGCGGTCTGCGCCTGCACGGTGCGCGCGACCACCATGACGCCGCTGGTCTCCTTGTCCAGGCGATGCACCACGCCGGCGCGCGGCACCGCCGACAGCGCAGGGTCGCGGAACAGCAGCGCATTGACCAGGGTGCCGTCCGGATTGCCCGCGCCCGGGTGGACGACCAGGCCGGCAGGCTTGTCGATTACCAGCACCTGGTCGTCTTCGTACAACACGTTCAGCGGGATGTCCTGCGGGGCGGCATGGGTCTGGGTTTCCAGCACCACCTGCAGCTGCACGCTCTCGCCGCCGCGCAAGGTGTCGCGCGGACGCGCCATTTCGCCATCCAGCAGCGCATCGCCGGACTTGATCCACTCCGACAGCCGCGAACGCGAGAATTCGGGGAACAGCTCGGCCAACACCGCGTCGAAACGGCGCCCTGCGGCGTTATCGGGCACGATGGCCTGACGGATGGACGGGTCGGTGGGGTCGGCAGATGGGTCGGACATGGACACGGGCACTCAGGCAAAAACGGGAATTTGGGGGTCCGGGCGGCAGGAGTCAGTCGCCGGACAGGCCACTAGGCTATCATCGCGCTTTCGTTTTCCTGACGCGTCCTGCCCAGACCCATGATCCGACGGTCCACGTTTTCCGCGCCTGCGCGCCTGATTGCCCTCATGCTGGTCATGGCGTTCGTCGTCACCGGCTGCCACCGCGGCGCCAAGGACAAGAATCCCGATGAGGGCATGCCGGTCGAGCAGCTCTATGGCAAAGGCCACGGCCTGATGGAGAAAGGCAACTGGGCTGGCGCCGAAGCCAGCTACAAGCGCCTGATCGCCCAGTACCCGTATGGTCCGTACACCGAGCAGGCGATGATCGAAAGCGCCTACGCCCAGTACAAGGCCGGCAAGCACGACGACACGGTGTCCAGCGTCGACCGCTTTATCCGCACCTATCCCACGCACCGCAACATCTCGTACCTGTACTACCTGCGCGGGCTGGCCAACAGCAACCGCGACACGGTGTTCCTGCGCCGGGTGTGGTCGCTGGACCCGAGCCGCCGCGATCTGTCGTCGCCGCAGCAGGCCTACAACGACTTCAACACGGTCACCGACCGCTATCCCAACAGCCGCTACGCGCCCGACGCGCGCAAGCGGATGATCGAACTGCGCGACGTGTTCGCCCAGCACGAGCTGGATAACGCGCTGTACTACCTGCGCCGCAACGCCTGGGTGTCCGCAGCCGGCCGCGCCAACTACCTGCTGGAAACCTACCCGCAAAGCGCCTATCAATACGACGCCGTTGCGGTGCTGGCCGAGGCCTACACACACCTGGGCAACAAGACCCTGGCCGCAGACGCACGCCGCGTGCTCGAACTCAACAGCCCGCAGCACCCGTGGCTGACCGGCAATTGGCCGAAGTACCCCTGGGCGATCCGCAAGCTCAACCCGTTTGCCGGCGAGAAGTCCGCCGCTACCGGTCAGCGCAATGCACAGATGAGCCGCGACTAACACTTGCAATCACTGCCGAATTCACGAGGGGCCGAAAGGCCCCTTTTTCGTGGCAGCGAGATTGGTGCAACAAGCAGTCGCCACCTTGAAAAGCGCTATGCCGCTCTAGCCTAGGCGCGCACCCGACCGATCCCCCGCTCACGCATCGCGCGTCCCGTAACCGGCGCCAGATCACCGAACCGCCCGGCTGGCCTGCCTATACTCAACTCTCCAGAAGATCCGACTCCCCGCCGGCGCCAGCCAAGGAGGCCGCATGTCTCGTCTCATCGCCCTATTTTTGCTCGCGGTGTCGCTGGCAACACTGAGCACGGTCTCAGTCGCGGCCCCGATCGTCTACGGCGTCAACGCCCACGACAATCGCCCCGGCTACCCCATGAACCAGGCCGAGGCACGCTTCAAATTGCTGGCCGCGCGCAATCTGCGCAGCTACCGCTTCGATGTGGATCCGCGCGATTACGCAACGCTGGATGCGCTGGTCCCACTGGCGCGTCAGTACGGCATCACGCTACGCCCGATGGTCTACCCGATGTCGCGCGAGATCGGTTACCAACTGGCACGTCGCTATGCGGCCGACATCAAGGTCTGGGAGATCGGCAACGAACAGGACCTGGTGCGCGCCGACGCCGATGCCCGCATCGCCGCGATGACCACCATGTATCTGGGCATGCGCCAGGCCTCCAATGAACTAGGCGCGGGCCTGCGCTTCACCATCAACATCACCGCCTGCAACAGCGACGACCGCAGCGCCAACGCGCGTTGCCCGGGCGACCGCAATGGCTCGCTCTGGTTTCTTGCCAAGGCCAAGGCCGCCGGCTTCGACTTCGACCACATCAGCTTCCACTACTACGCCTTCCACCACGATGCCGGCTACTGGACGGACTTGTACCTTGGCCAGCTGCGCACGGCTGCGCAGACCTACAACACGCCGGTGTTCTTCAACGAGCTGAACTGCGCCGAGGTCTACACCGGCAACACCAGCGGAGGCGCGGAAGGCGACCGCGGCTGCTACGACAGCCTGGCGCAGCTGCTGCGCAACGTGCGCGCCAACTATGCCGACGTCGTGTCCGAGATCAATGTCTACGAGTTGCTGGACCAGAGCACCATCCAGGGCGCAGAAGGCCATTTCGGCCTGATGTACGACCTGACGCGACCCAAGCCGACTCTTGAGTTGCTCACCCGCTTTGCGCAACCGCCGGCCACCGCAGCGATGGCCGGCGCGCCGGATTACTGACCGGAATACCCGTTGGTGATGGGGTAACGCCGCTCGCGACCGAACGCGCGCCGCGAGACCTTCGGCCCGGGCGCGGCCTGATGGCGCTTCCATTCGTTGATCCGCACCAGGCGCAGCACGTGTTCGACAGTGTCGGCGGCATAACCGGCGGAGACGATCTCATCGCGCGACTGCTCCTGGTCGACATAGCGGTATAGGATGCCGTCCAGCACATCGTAGGGCGGCAGCGAATCCTGGTCGGTCTGGTTGTCGCGCAGCTCGGCCGACGGCGGGCGCGAGATCACCGCCGGTGGAATGACCGGCGCACCGCCGACGGTATTGCGCCATTTCGCCAGGCCGAATACTTCGGTCTTGTAGAGATCCTTCAGCGGCGCGTAGCCACCGCACATGTCGCCGTAAATGGTGGCGTAGCCCACTGCGTATTCGCTCTTGTTGCCAGTGGTCAGCAGCAGCCCACCGAATTTGTTGGACAGCGCCATCAGGATCACACCACGGCTGCGCGACTGCAGATTCTCTTCGGTGACATCCGGCTGGGTACCTTCGAACATCGGCCCCAGCGCGGCGAGCAAGCCTTCGAAGGCCGGCTCGATCGCGATGGTTTCTAGCTTCACGCCCATCGCACGGCATTGCTCCTCGGCCAGATCGTTGGACAGACCGGCGGTGTAGCGCGACGGCAGCCGAACCGCGGTGACGTTATCGCCACCCAGCGCATCGACCGCCATCGCCAGCACCAGCGCCGAATCGATGCCGCCGGACAGGCCCAGCCACACCTTGCTGAAGCCGTTCTTGCGGCAATAATCCTGCAGGCCACGCACCACCGCGCGCCAGGCGAGCGCGTCCATGCTCTCGTCGCCATCGTCCACCCAGACCACCGGAGTGAAGCGGCGTTCGCCGGCGGCGTAGTCCACCACCAGCCATTGATCGACAAAGGCGGCAGCGGCCGGATGCACGGTGCCGTCGCCATCGGCCACCACCGACGCGCCGTCGAACACCAGCGCATCCTGGCCGCCGACCACGTTGAGATACGCAATCGCCGCCCCGCTCTCGCGCGTGCGCTCGGCCAATAGCGCATCGCGCTGCGCGTGCTTGCCGCGCTCGTACGGCGAGGCATTGGGGACCAGCACCAGCTCGGCGCCGGCATGCACCGTCTTGGCCAGCGGCTCGGCGAACCACAGGTCTTCGCAGATCACCACGCCCACCTGCACGCCTTTGACCGTGACCACGCAATTGTCGCCATCCGGATCCACATCGAAATAACGACGCTCGTCGAACACCGCGTAGTTGGGCAGTTCGCGCTTGCGGTAGGTCGCTTCGATGCGGCCATCGCGCAACACGCTGGCCGCGTTGTAGACCACGCTGCCGGCACTCTGCGGCCAGCCGACCACCGCGACGATGCCGCGCGCACTCGCCGCGATGCGCGTGAGTGCCTGCTCGCAGTGCGCCAGAAATCCGGGACGCAGCAGCAGATCTTCCGGCGGGTAGCCGCTGATCGCCAGTTCGGGAAACAGCACGATATCCGCCTCGAACTCATCGCGTGCCGTGGCCATGAACTCGATGATGCGATCGGTATTTTTTGCCACCGCCCCAACCGGGAAGTCGAACTGGGCCATGGCGATGCGGAGGGTCTGGGACATATCGGCAGCCTTTTGCGGTTCCTACCGAACACCGGAAGGAGGAAGTGAAGAACGAGCGACGCACAGACGTTGCGCAATCGCGTCGCACACAGCGTCGGTGCGCGCCAGTACCGCATTATTCCAGAAGCGCAGCAGCTGGAAGCCCTCGCGCTGCAGGAAGGCGTCGCGTATTGCATCGGAACAAGCGTTCAGATGCTGGCTGCCATCAAGTTCGACGATCAATGCCCAGTCCAGGCAGGCGAAATCGGCGATGTACGGCCCGACCGGACACTGCCTGCGAAACTTGAAGCCCAGCAAGCGCCGATCACGCAGGCGGTACCACAGCAAACGCTCGGCGGCAGTCATCTGGCGCCGCAAGGTTTTCGCGAATCGGATTTTTTCGCCAGCGCGCATTGGATGCATCGGGTTTTTGTCAGATCACAGCGTGTTATGGAACTGCCCGTGCCAGCGATCGGTTGCGATCGATTTGGGGTGTAGGGGAAAGCCGCCCTCACCCCTACCCCCTCTCCCGCAAGCGGGAGAGGGGAAATCCAAGGCACCAAGCTAAAGTAGTCCGGCCCTGCTGCTCCTGCTCCTGCTCCTGCTCCTGCTCCTGCTCCTGCTCCTGCTCCTGCTCCTGCTCCTGCTCCTGCTCCTGCTCCTGCTCCTGCTCCTGCTCCTGCTCCTGCTCCTGCTCCCGCTCCCGCTCCGGCCATCTATCAGCCACGCAACTGTGTGCGTCACTCCCTTCTCCCGCATGCGGGAGAAGGTGCCCGAAGGGCGGATGAGGGAAGCACTACCGAGCCATAAAAAAGGCCACCCGAAGGTGGCCTCTCTCAACTCGCAGACTTGCGCGCAGCGAGTACTTACTTCACCAGCGCAGCAATCGCCGCACCCAGATCGCCCGGCGAACGGACGGTCTTGACGCCAGCGGCTTCCATCGCCGCGAACTTGCCTTCGGCGGTGCCCTTGCCGCCCGATGCGATCGCACCGGCGTGGCCCATGCGCTTGCCGGCCGGAGCCGACGCACCGGCGATGAAGCCGACCACCGGCTTCTTCACGAACTGCTTGATGTACTCGGCGCCAGCTTCCTCGGCGTCGCCGCCGATCTCGCCGACCATGATGATGCCTTCGGTCTGCGGGTCTTCGTTGAACAGCTTGAGGCAGTCGACGAAGTTCAGACCGTTGATCGGGTCGCCGCCGATGCCAATGCAGGTGCTCTGGCCCAGGCCCACTTCGGTGGTCTGCTTGACCGCTTCATAGGTCAGGGTGCCCGAACGCGACACGATGCCGATCTTGCCCGGCTTGTGGATGTGGCCCGGCATGATGCCGATCTTGCACTCGCCCGGGGTGATCACGCCGGGGCAGTTCGGCCCGATCAGCACGGTGTCCGGATGCGAGCGGGTCAGCACGTTCTTGACGCGCAGCATGTCCAGCACCGGGATGCCTTCGGTGATGCAGACGATGACCTTGATGCCGGCCGCAGCCGCTTCCAGGATCGCGTCGGCCGCATACGGCGGCGGCACGTAGATCACCGACGCATCGGCGCCGGTGCTCTGCACGGCGTCGGCCACGGTGTTGAACACCGGCAGGTCGATATGCGTGGTGCCGCCCTTGCCGGGGGTCACGCCGCCGACGACCTGGGTGCCGTACTCGATCATCTGAGTGGCGTGGAAGGTGCCCTGCTGGCCGGTGAAGCCCTGCACGATCACCTTGGTGTTCTTGTTAATCAAAACGGACATGGATAGTTCCTTCGGTGTCGTGAATCAGGCGGCGTTCTTGACAGCTTCAACGACCTTCTTGGCACCGTCGTTGATGTTGTCGGCCGGGATGATGGCCATGCCGCTGTCGCGCAACAGCTGCTTGCCTTCTTCCACGTTGGTGCCTTCCAGGCGCACCACGACCGGAACCTTGACGCCCACTTCCTTGACCGCCGCAATGATGCCTTCGGCAATCATGTCGCAGCGGACGATGCCGCCGAAGATGTTGACGAAGATGCCTTCGACCTTGTCCGAGGACAGGATCAGCTTGAACGCCTCGATCACGCGCTGCTTGTTCGCACCGCCGCCCACGTCCAGGAAGTTCGCCGGCTCGCCGCCATTGAGCTTGATGACGTCCATGGTGGCCATGGCCAGGCCTGCGCCGTTGACCATGCAACCGATGTTGCCGTCCATGGTGACGTAGTTGATGTCCAGCTCCGACGCGGTCACTTCGGTCTCGTCTTCCTGCGTCTTGTCGCGCATGGCGATCAGCTGCTTCTGACGGAATGCGGCGTTGTCGTCGCTGTCGAACTTGCCGTCCAGCGCGTACAGGTTGCCGTCGTCCAGGATCGCCAGCGGGTTGATCTCAACCAGCGCCAGGTCCTTTTCGTTGAACAGCTTGTACAGGTTGATCATGATGCTGGCGAACTGGCCGGCCTGCTTGGCGTTGAGGCCGAGCTTGAAGCCGAAATCGCGACCGTGGTAGCCCTGCACACCTTCGACGAAATCGACGTTGAGCGCGTGGATCAGCTCCGGCGTTTCGGCAGCGACCTGCTCGATCTCCACGCCGCCTTCGGACGAGGCGATGTAGGTGATGGTCTTGGTGCCGCGGTCGACCAGGATCGACAGGTACAGCTCCTTGACGATCTCGCCGGCGGTGGTCACCAGCACCAGGTTGATCGGCAGCTCGACGCCGGCGGTCTGGTAGGTCGACATCTTGGTGCCGAGCATCTTGGCCGCTGCGGCCTTCACATCGTCGTTGGTCTTGCAGAACTTGACGCCGCCAGCCTTGCCGCGGCCGCCCGCGTGGATCTGCGCTTTCACCATCCAGGGGCCCTTGCCCAGGGAATTGGCGACTTCAACCGCTTCGTCCGGGGTCGCCGCGACCTTGCCGGCCGGAACGGGGATGCCGTACTCGGCAAGCAGCTGTTTTGACTGGTATTCGTGGAAATTCATGCGTCACCGTGGGAAAAGGAAACGACCGCTGCGTGCAACGCAGACCGCCGGGGCGGCACGTCGAAAGACGCGAACGGGCCGCCTATTGTGGCCGACCACGCCGTGCGGCGCAAAATTCGCCGGCATTGCCCGTCCGATCGCCGCGCTTGCGCGCCGCCCGACAATGTGCGCACGCGCTGTGCCCAGGACCGCACCTGCCTATACTCGCGGCTTGTTACGGCGGGGAATCGGCTTGACCTCCATTGCATCGCTCATCGCCCGGGTGCAGTCCGCGCCGCAGCGCGAGCTGTACTTCTTTTCGTTGTACCGGGTGCTGGTGGCCGGGCTGATCGCCGCATTGGTGTTCAGTCCCCTGTCCGACGCCATTCCCGAGCCGCGCTACCCACGTCTGGCTGCCGGAGTGGCAATCGGCTACCTGTGCATGGCCATCCCGCTGTTGTTCTGGGGCCGCAGCGAACGCCGGCTGACTGCCACCGTGTTGTGCGCGGTGGTGGCCGACATCCTCGCCGCCACCCTGGCCACCCACGCCCTGCCCGGCGCCAGCGCCGGCATCGCGATGATGCTGCTATTCAATGTCGCCGCCGCCTCGATTCTGCTGCGGCTGCGCTACGGCATGAGCGTGGCGGTGCTCGCCAGCATCGCCATCGTGCTCGAATATCTATGGACGCTGCTCGAAGGCGGCGCCACCCGCCCGCTGGCCGAGCTGGCGATGTTTGCCACCAGCTACGTGGCGGTGGCCTACATCTGCCAGCAGATCGCCGCGCGCGCGCGCAGCAACCAGGTGCTGGCCGAAGAACGCGGCGCGCAGGTCGCCAATCTGTACGAGATCAACGAGCTGATCATCCGGCGCATGCGCACCGGCGTGCTGGTGGTCGACACGCATAACCGCATCACCCTGGCCAACGAAGCGGCACTGGCACTGCTTGGCGATGGCGACCAACGCAATGCGCCGGCGGATCTGTCGCTGGCCGCGCTCACCCCGGAACTGGCGCGCAGACTGCAGCGCTGGCGCAGCGGCTGGCGACAGGAAGAAGCGCCGCTGCAACTCGGTGCCGACCGTCCGGAAGTGCAGCCGCGCTTCGTGCGCCTGCTCGCCGACAGCGACCTGGTGTTGGTGTTTCTGGACGATGCCACGGTGGTCTCGCGCCGCGCCGAGTCGCTGACCTTGTCGGCGATGGGGCGGTTTTCGGCCAGCCTGGCCCACGAGATCCGCAACCCGCTGGCCGCGATCAGCTACGCCTCGCAATTGCTGGAAGAATCCCCCGACATCGGCGATGCCGACCGCCGCCTGCTGCAGATCATCCATCAGCAGTGCCAGCGCACCAACGGCATCGTCGAAAGCGTGCTCGGCCTGGCCCGCCGTGAACGCGCCAGCCCGGAAAACCTGGATCTGGCCGCGTTCGTGCGTCGCTTCGTGGTCGAATATCGGCAGACCCTGTCGATGGAAACCGACATCCTGGAGGCCAGCATCCAAGGCAGCTCGGTACACGCCCTGGTCGACCCCAAGCACCTGTATCAAATTCTCACCGCCCTGGTCCATAACGCGCTCAAGTACGGCCGCGTCATGGACGAACCGGCTCGGGTAAAACTGCGCGTGGAGCGGCAGGAGCGCATGGCGGTGATCGATGTCGTCGATCGTGGCCCCGGCATCCCCGAGACGGTGGCCGCGCAACTGTTCCGCCCGTTCTACACCACCTCCGAACACGGCACCGGACTCGGCCTGTACATCGCCCAGGAGCTGTGCCGCGCCAACCAGGCGCAACTGGACTATGTGCCGGTTCCCGGTGGTGGGGCGTGTTTCCGGATTGCCTTGCAGGGCCCCAACACCTTGCAGGGTAAGAGCAGCTAACAGAAGGACTGTGCAACCGCCGGGCGGGAGCGGCCGATGCTCGACGTCGGCATGCACCTCCAGTACGTCCCGTTTTCCTCCGCGCCTTCCGCGCCCACCTGACGTGCTCGCTATGTTTTTTGAGCCGCTCCAAGTGAGTTTGCCGATTCGGGCGTTTCGCGATTGCGTGTGTGGGCAGGGTTGGTTCGCCGCTGCTGTAGTGCGCGTGGGCATGCGTCCGAGATGCGGCGACGTCCACGCTGTAGTTTGGTCTAAGGCTGATGCTTTCGAGAACAGCATACCGATGCTAAAACGCTTGAAAACGGCTGAAAAAGCATGTTTCACTCTCAGAAAAGGCCGCATGCAAATAAGATCGCATGTGCCAAGGAAGCGCGCCGAGGCCTTGATTGCCATCCGACAACGCGGGCCCGCGTTCCGACAGCCCCTTCGAACAGCCTCGCCGCGCCATCGGTGCAGGCAATTGTCGATTGTCATCACGCTGGGCTATCGTGCGCAGCATGAGCGAACCCAAAAGTGCCCTGGTTGTCGATGACGAGCGTGATATCCGCGAGTTGCTTGTTCTCACCCTGGGCCGCATGGGCCTGCGCATCAGCACCGCCGCCAACCTGGCCGAAGCGCGCGAGCTGCTGGCCAGCAACCCCTACGACCTGTGCCTGACCGACATGCGGCTGCCCGACGGCAACGGCATCGAACTGGTTACCGAAATCGCAAAGCACTATCCGCAAACGCCGGTCGCCATGATCACCGCGTTCGGCAGCATGGATCTGGCGGTGGAGGCCTTGAAGGCCGGCGCCTTCGACTTCGTCAGCAAGCCGGTGGACATCAGTGTGCTGCGCGGCCTGGTAAAGCACGCGCTGGAACTGAACAACCGCGACCGCCCTGCACCGCCCGCGCCGCCGCCCGAACAAGCCAGCCGTCTGCTCGGCGATTCGACCGCAATGGAGAGCCTGCGCGCCACCATCGGCAAGGTCGCGCGCAGCCAGGCGCCGGTGTATATCGTCGGCGAATCCGGCGTGGGCAAGGAGCTGGTGGCACGCACCATCCACGAGCAAGGCGCCCGCGCCGCCGGCCCGTTCGTGCCGGTGAACTGCGGCGCCATCCCCGCCGAACTGATGGAAAGCGAGTTCTTCGGCCACAAAAAGGGCAGCTTCACCGGGGCGCATGCCGACAAACCCGGCCTGTTCCAGGCCGCGCACGGCGGCACGCTGTTTCTGGACGAAGTGGCCGAGCTGCCGCTGCAGATGCAGGTCAAATTGCTGCGCGCGATCCAGGAAAAATCGGTGCGCCCGGTCGGCGCCTCCGGCGAAACGCTGGTGGACGTGCGCATCCTCTCGGCCACGCACAAGGACCTGGGCGACCTGGTCTCCGACGGCCGCTTCCGGCATGACCTTTACTACCGCATCAACGTGATCGAACTGCGCGTGCCGCCGCTGCGCGAGCGCAGTGGCGACCTGCCGCAACTGGCCGCCGCCATCATCGCGCGCCTGGCGCGCAGCCACGGCCGGCCGATTCCACTGCTGACCCAATCAGCCCTGGACGCGCTGAATACTTACGGCTTTCCGGGCAACGTCCGCGAGCTGGAAAACATCCTCGAACGCGCCCTGGCCCTGGCCGAAGACGACCAGATCAGCGCCACCGACCTGCGCCTACCCGCTCACGGCGGCCACCGCCTAGCCGCGACGCCCGGCAGCGCAGCGGTCGAACCGCGCGAAGCCGTGGTGGATATCGACCCCGCGTCGTCCGCCCTGCCCTCCTACATCGAGCAGCTCGAGCGCGCCGCGATCCAGAAGGCACTGGAAGAAAACCGCTGGAACAAGACCAAAACCGCCGCGCAGCTGGGCATTACCTTTCGGGCGCTGCGTTACAAGCTCAAGAAGTTGGGGATGGAGTAGAGAGGCCGGGATTGGGGATTGGGGATTGGGGATTGGGGGGATCGGGATCGGGATCGGGATCGGGATCGGGATCGGGATCGGGAAAACGTAGCAGCTTCGATTACTCTCGCGGAGCCGAAGCTGAGTCGATATCAGCACGCGCATGGCTCGCCTTCGATTCCCTAATTCCCAATCCGACTCCCCGCCGCTCGGCCCTTTACATCCACGCACCAAACTGCCCGAGGACGGCCCAAGGCAGCACCAACCCGCAACACAAACTACGCTAAAGACCCTTCTCCCGCCTGCGGGAGAAGGTGCCCGAAGGGCGGATGAGGGCGCTCAGTCCTTGGTCACCCGATTGATCTCCGCCAGGCTGGTTACCCCATGCGAAGCCTTCATCAACGCCGACTGGCGCAGATCGCGGATACCTACCCTCTGTGCGGCCTCGGCAATCTGCATCGCATTGCCGCCTTCCAGCACGATCGCGCCGATCTCGTCGGTCATCGGCATGACCTGATAGATACCTGTACGACCCTTGTACCCCTCGGTACACTCATCGCAGCCCACCGCCTCATACAGCTCGATGTTCGCGATCTGCTCGGGCGTGAAGCCTTCCGCCAGCAGCGCATGCTCCGGCAGCGTCGACTTGCGCTTGCAGTTGTTGCACAGCCGCCGCGCCAGACGCTGCGCGATCACCAGCGTGACCGACGAGGTGATGTTGTAAGGCGCAATGCCCATATTCATCAGACGCGCGATGGTCTGCGGCGCATCGTTGGTATGCAGCGTCGACAGCACCATATGGCCGGTCTGCGCCGCCTTGATCGCGATCTCGGCTGTCTCAAGGTCGCGGATTTCGCCGACCATGATGATGTCCGGATCCTGGCGCAGGAACGAGCGCAGCGCCGCCGCAAACGTCATGCCGCGCTTGACGTTCTGCTGCACCTGATTCACGCCGGGCAAGCGGATTTCGACCGGATCCTCGGCCGTGGAAATATTGCGCGTCTCGTCGTTGAGGATGCCTAGCGCCGTATACAACGACACCGTCTTGCCCGAACCGGTCGGCCCGGTCACCAGCACCATGCCATAGGGCTTGTGGATCGCATCCAGGAACAGCTTCTGCTGGTCCGCCTCGTAGCCCAGCTTCTCGATCCCCAGCTTGGCTGCGCTGGCGTCCAGGATACGCAACACCACCTTCTCGCCGAACAGCGTCGGCAACGTGCTCACACGGAAGTCGATCTGCTTGGTCTTGGACAGGTTGAGCTTGATTCGCCCGTCCTGCGGCACCCGCTTTTCCGCGATATCCAGCTGCGACATCACCTTCAGGCGCGCCGCAATGCGCTGACTCAACTTCACCGGCGCCTTGGCCACGTTCTTCAGCAACCCATCGATGCGCAAGCGCACCCGATAGTCGTCTTCATACGGCTCGAAATGGATGTCGGAGGCGCCCCGCCGGATCGCATCCACCAGCACCTTGTTGACGAACTTCACCACCGGCGTGTCGTCCCCCTTGGCATCGACCCCGGAATCCCCGCCGGCGCCCATGTCCTCGTCCCCGGACGAGACGTCCAGATCCCCCATCTCGTCATCGTCGTTCCCCAACGACGAGCCAAGCGACGCATTGCTCGCCTGCCATTGTTCCAGAGCGCGCCGGATCTGGTCCTCGTCGACCAGGATAGGCTCGACCACCAGATTGGTATGGAACTTGATATCGTCCAGCGCCCGGGTCTGGGTCGGGTTGCTCACCCCCACGAACAACCGGTTGCCGCGCTTGAACAGCGGCAGCACTTGGTACTTCTGGAGCAACTCCTCACTGACCAGCTTAACCGCGTTCTGGCTAGCATCGAACACGGAAACGTCCATCAGGGGCATGCCGAACTCGACCGCATTTGCAGCGGCAAGCTGGGCTGCAGTGACCAGCTTCTTCTCTGCAAACCATTGTGGCAGTGGGACTCTTGCTGAAGCAGCTTGCTCCATGGCGGTGCGGGCCGCCGCTTCATCAAGTGCGCCATCCTGCACGAGCCGACGAGCTATGCCGGTTATGCCAACGA
The DNA here is from genome assembly GCF_041475665.2 of Xanthomonas sp. NCPPB 4467. Lineage (NCBI taxonomy): Bacteria > Pseudomonadati > Pseudomonadota > Gammaproteobacteria > Lysobacterales > Lysobacteraceae > Xanthomonas > Xanthomonas sp. NCPPB 4467. The sequence continues at coordinate 3,917,589 of NZ_CM191260.1, forward strand.
GATTGGCTGAGACCACTGCGTTCATAGCGGAAGACACCTAATGATCGTATCAACGCGAAAGATACTGTAGATCTGTGTGAAAGTGGGCGCTACGACCTCAATGGAGGCGCGCTCAAAACGACGCCTGCACTGCACGACTTCAGGCATTACCATAGTGGCCGGGCACTAGGGGCGTAGCCGTGGAAAATATCAGCATCATCATGCCGGCAAAAAACGAGGCTGCAGGACTCACTAAGACCTTGCCGAAGCTAAAAGCAAAACTGCCTTTGGCAGAAATCATTGTCGTTGACGATGGCTCTACTGACTTGACAGTGAAAATTGCTCAGGAGCATGGAGCAAGGGTCATCAGCAGCCCTTACTCAATGGGAAATGGCGCGGCAATCAAGCGCGGGGCTCGCTGCGCAAACGGAGCAATACTCGTCTTTATGGACGCAGACGGACAGCACGATCCGGACGATATAGAAAAATTGCTTACCAAACTCGAGCAAGGCTACGACATGGTAGTTGGAGCGCGAGATAGCCATGGACAGGCGAGCAGGCACCGAGGAATTGCAAATCGCTTTTATAATTGGCTAGCTAGCCGCATGACGGGATTTGAGATAAGAGATCTCACTTCTGGATTCCGAGTAGTTCGCGCAGAGAAGTTTCGAGAGTTTCTACACCTACTGCCTAACGGCTTCAGTTATCCAACCACTAGCACAATGGCTTTTTTTCGCAGCGCTTACCCCGTGGCTTACGTATCCATCCCTGTCGCAAAGCGCGTGGGCAACGGCAGCCATATACGCCCGCTGAAAGACGGCATACGCTTCCTGCTAATTATTTTTAAAATTTCCACCCTATACTCACCCCTAAAGCTATTTGCGCCTGTGGCAGTGTTTTTTTTCTTATTAGGCCTAGGATATTATGGCTACACTTTCGCAAGCACGCATCGATTCACCAACATGAGTGCATTACTACTCAGCGCCGCCGCCATCATCTTCCTTATTGGTCTTATTTCAGAACAGATTACGGCACTAACGTACAAGAAATAATGAGGATTTAAGAAATCACGGCAGGGCGACAAAAACACATCGGAATCGCAGATGAATTCCAAAATAGCAGCAAATAGTATCTGCGCCATCATCGTCACATTTAATCCGAAATGCAACCTTTATAGCCTCATCGAGACATTGTCGACCCAGTTTCCCATGATATTTATAGTGGATAATGGGTCCGGATCTTTTCCTGAGATTGAAGCCAGTGCCTCGCTGAAAGTTCGTCACAACAGGCGAAATTTAGGAATAGCCACTGCACTCAATCAAGGCATAGAGGATGCTTTGGAATCAGGATGCTCGTGGGGAGTCACCTTCGATCAAGATTGCGAACCTTCTTCGAACTTCCTTGACGAAATGCTGCGTTCCCGCGACAAAATAAGTGCGCGAGAATTTCTTCTCGGAGCTAATTATTACCACACACACCGCAATCGCGTTGCACACCCGCCACCCTACTGCGGTGTTGATCCATTCCCCAAAACAACTTTAATTACTTCAGGAATGCTCCTGCGCCTTGAGTTTGCAAAAGTAATTGGCGGGTTTCGAGATGATTACTTCATCGACTCTGTAGACCACGAATTCTGTCTACGCGCGTCATTACATGGGGCCAAGATAATGATTACAAGAACCCCACTAATGAAACATAAAATCGGGATGCCTCGCGCTGGCAATAGACTGACCCTAGCTTTCTCCTTATCGCATGAACCAATACGGAAGTATTATATTGCACGCAATACGATCTGGACGATACGACGCTACATCCTGAAAAATCCCGCCTGGTGTGTACGACAGACTGCACGCTTGATCGCGGAACTCGCAGGCGTCCTCTTTTTTGAGAAAAATCGCAAGGAAAAAATATCTTCCTTTGCGCGCGGATTGAAAGATGGAATACGCCGGTGGAAGAACACGTGAATCACCACTCACAAAAAGCGGATGATAAAAATCTTTTTGTAATAGGCGTACATACTTCGAGCGAAGCCTATCCCAACACCCTTTATATACTAGAAAAATTACGCATTGATTTTAATCCGCATGAAATAAATATCCCTTTACTACCTGAAACCGGAGGCGCAATTAATTTGAGAGGCCGCCGATTAAGATCGACATTAAAGTTCATTACCACCCACGTGCGTGTACTATGGAGAGCATTAAGCCTACGACCCCGGCGATGCATATATGTACCCTATCCTAGTACGTTTTTACTTCTAGCATGGTCTTTTTTTCCCAAGCAACTACGCCCGTGCAGAATCATTGCCGACGCATTTATTTCAATCTACGATACCGTCATAAATGACCGCCAACTCGCAAGTCGAGATAGCTACATTTCCAAGCTATTAAAAAGTGCTGAGCGGCGAGCTTTCGGCACTGCCAACGTAATTATTGTAGATACGCCACAAAATGCAGAATTCTACGCCAAGACGTTCCATCTTCCACTTCAATTATTCAGGCCCATTCCACTATCGACCAACGAAAAAGATTACCTAAAAGCCCCGCCATCAAAAAAAAAGACCTTGAATGTCCTCTTTGTAGGGACACTTATACCTCTGCATGGAATCGAAGTGATCTTGGCAGCCGCGGAGCTACTAAGCTATCGAGAAGATATAGTTTTCACAATTGTTGGGGATGGACAGGAAGCCTGCGCAGTGGAAAACTCGATCATCAATGGAACTTCCAACTTGATATGGCAACGCAAGTGGATGCCTCCCGAAAAATTAGCCGAGTACATCATTGATTCAAGCATTTGCCTAGGTATCTTTGGCAGCACTTCAAAAGCTGATCGCGTATGCCCCTACAAAATTTATGCGTATGCTAGTGTCGGACGCCCGGTCATCACTAGAAATTCTTCTTGGCTGAAACAGGCAACACAGGACTACGGGCAGCCTCCTTTTCTCGGAATACCTCCTGGCGATCCCGCGATACTTGCGGATACCATCGTACGCTTGGCAGACAACACTACGCTTCAAGAGCAGATGGCTGAAGCATCCAACCGCTTCTACGCAGACTGTTTATCCAATCAAAAAGCCTACTCCCAATTCCGAGAGTGCTTGATGGAAAGTGCCGGAACATGCTGACTCCCACAGTCATCGGCTTGACGCTTCACCACCGCAATGCTGCACTAACAGCAGCGTGTATCAATTCACTTCTTTCACACAATGCTCATCACGTCCTTGTCGTGGACAATAGTGCTGACGGGGGGCACAGCGCTGATTCTCTATACGTCATGACAACAAAGAAACATCGAGTAAGCATCGTCTCACCTGAATACAATCTCGGCTTTGCGGCCGGAGTAAACAAAGGTCTTGCAGAAATCGCTGCAAGGTTCCCAGACAGCCAAGTTCTCCTCATAAACAACGATGCTATTTTGCTCCCGGGTGCTCTGCATCTACTTTGCTCCCAGCTGCTACTCAATCCTGAGGCGATGCTTGTTTACCCTAACATCGACCACGGGGGGTGGGTTAGAGGCACCGTTTACTATCACCGCCTAACAGGCTTGATCACTGATAAGAAGTTACCTGGATCATTCTCGTACCCAAGCGGATGTTGCATTCTAATAAATTTGATTAGAACTGGAACCAGTTTGTTTGACGAAGACTTTTTCATGTACGGCGAAGACGTCGAGCTCGGGGCGCGCCTTGGATCTATTCCGGGTGCAATGATTCATGTACCGAGCTTACTAGTACGACATGAGGGCTCTGCCAGTAGCGGCATGGCCACGCGATTCTACGAAACGAGGATCGCAAAAGCACACATCATGTTGATAAGCAAGTTGAGCAAAAATGGAATCGACAGGGTTATGATGACGATTGGCAGGCTACTAATTCTGCCAACGAGAGCGTTGATTCGCTGCATTCGATACAGAAGCACCATGCCATTGAAAGCGCTTTATCACGCTTTGGTCGATGCCTGACACTATTGCCGTTGTGCGAGGATAGGGCTGAGTTTGTCCCAGACCTGATCGACCTTCAACGCATCAAGGCAGGGAAATGGCGCTCCGTCGGCAATAGAAAATCTGCAGTTCCAGTCACAGCGAAAGCAGGACATGATCTCAACTGCCATTGTCGGCGCAATCGGAAACACCGGATTATCCCGATGCGGATAAGGCAGACAATGCCCATAGGTTGCACCATTCATAGCCACGACACTTGGCACACGGCATGCTGCAGCGATATGAATAGCTGCAGAGTCATTCCCCAGCACCGCTACGCTATCCCGGATACAAGCCTGCAGTTCACTGAGTGAGTTTCGTCCGGCCAGGCTCGTTGTGCGCTCTCCGAGTTCGGCACACATTGCATCTATCCATACCGCCTCGGCAGGAGAGCCTACTAAGACATAGGAAAGGTCCGGATACTCCACCATGGCCCGGTTCGCAATCGCCACAAAGCGGCTTAATGGCCAAGTCTTTTCGGGTCTACTTGCCCCTGGAGAAATCACAAGATAAGGAGTCTTCGGATTTTTCAAATGCAGCTTACCCCTTGGCAAAGGGACCGGCTCACTAGGCGGCGAAATACCTGCGGCTGCAATCAGCAGAGCATGCCGCTCCGATCGATGAATATCTGAGGGGCACCGGACAACATTCGTATAATGGCGCCTTGCCATTCTGCCATCTATCGCTGCTCTATCGGAATATTCGTCCTGATAGCAAAAGGACTTTGATGCAGCCACTGACTTCATGCAGGCATCATGGACTATTCCGTCACGCGGGTGAGCGGCACATATCGCAATGCAAGCCTGTAATCGACGTAAGCCGCGTAGCATCCCGACTCTATATCTAAGGTCGTGCGTAAGCTTATACACATCGACATCAATGGTCTGATCAGGATGCAGATCGTCGGCCACCAGTTCCTTCCATGTGGCATTGCAGACCAAGACAGTCTTAAGATTTTCGCGGCGCCACTGGTCAAAGCATGCGCGAATGTAAGGCCTGCATAGCTCATAATCTCCGAGCAACTGAGCACAAACGAATACCGCAGAATGGCCCGAAACAGGGGGCGGCAATCGCAGAGCCACCGCATCAAATACAGCATAGACTACCCATTCGACCAGCCTCTTACATCGCTTCAACTGAAGGCGGAAATGCTGTCGAAATGTAAATCTAGCGACGCGCAATGACTTCCAGCTCCCAATCAAAAGACTTTGGTAATGGACGAAGATCTCCGAGCATATAAACCACAAGATGGATCCATCGATTCAATGACCACCGAAAACGGTTCAGCATGCGGAGCATCATGCCCAAAGGATGCCTAAATGACCAGAAAAGCTCCGGCGGATTAATTTGCACGGAAATCCGATCAGATAAGAAGCCAACACCTTCTAAGACCTGTAGCATTGATCGCTCATTAAATGCTACAACGTGGGTGAAGTCACCGTGGCAGTGATAACCAGGGGCCAACGTATTGGCATTCGGAGTACGGATAGCGAGAAAGCCACCTGGCTTCAATCGCAGACGGAGGCCACGCAGCAGATCTAAAGCTTTATCACGTGGTACGTGCTCAATCACATGATGAAGCAGGATGACATCATAACTGTCTTTTTCTTCAGCTAAAAATTGAGCCAGCGAATTATTTTCGATCTTAATATCGCCCCCCAAACGCGAACGGGCAATTGAACACATTTCAGGAGATACATCGACTCCTGCGATGTCACGAAAACCCTCATTCTGAAGTATCGCCAACATGTACCCGTCGGCGCAACCAGCATCCAAGATGCTGATCTCGCGGGACATCTTTCGCATCCATGCAGGCAAGCGACTTTTATGACGTGCTTTCGCGAGAGCGGGATCAATGAAGTAAGCCTCAGAACCTGCCCGATAGTGGCGGGCGTAGCTGTTGAAGAGATCCTCGGGATTTGTCATTTCCAATTCATCCTGTAAGCAACACTACCCTGCATCATAGCCACTGCCGTTATGCAAACCTTCAAGCGTTCCGACCTGACACGCGATGAAGTTGGCGACAGGCCTGGCAAGCATGGGGACATTTTATTTAACCAATGCCATGGCCATATCCAGATCCCCCTCACTTACGAGCTTTGACATTACCTGCTCCACAAATGCTAGCCGCTGCTTCGGTGGCGTCAACGCGATGGCCTTCCGGTACTCCTGCATAGCGAGCTCCTGGTTTTTGAGTCGAGCACGGGCAAAATCAGCGTAATAGAGGTGCAGCTCCTTGAGATCGGGACGCTGGCGAACAACCAGCTCACTCAATTCCTGCAAGCGAACATCCGACAAGGGAAGACCAGCAATTCGCTCAGATATCAGCGTACCGTATGCGCTCTGCTCTTGAGCTCCCATACTGCGTTCTGCGAATTTTTTCATTAGCGCCTGCCACCACTCATCCGGCACAGGTTGTCCCGTCTTTGCATGCACAATGATCATTGCCTGCATTGGTAGCGGCGAAGCAAACCTCATTTCAGATGCTCGCATGAGGTGCATCATGCCCAAGCCATAGGCGATGGAACCCGCGTCTCCGCCCGAGTTCCGAATCATTAGTACGCCGAGCGTGTAAGCGGCACGCGGCGATTCTGGTGCGTCCTTGGCGAAGCTGTTCGCGAGAACGATCGGATTTGCCCAAGTGAGAGCGCGTATCGTCGTCGCAGTTCCCAGCAAGATCAGAACTGCCGTAACGAGCGCCGTCAATACAGAAGCAGATATCCGCGCCGAGACCAGGCGCACAATATCGCAAACAGCAATCACGACTCCCAGTAGCGCAATGTAATTCCTATGCTCAAAAGCCAAGTCCAAAGCGATGAAACTACTTGTAAGGGAATGAGCAGCAAGAAAAAAGAAAACCCCAAACGCATACAATGGCCGAATTCGACGCAACATTACCGCAGAAGCTGCAAAAGTAAGCAAAAACAGTCCACCAAGCCACGTAGTAGACGGCATCAATAGCGACGACGAGGGCTCAATCCAGTCATAATAAAAAACCAACGACGAGGACGATGGCCAGAATATCTGACCCAAGTACATTGGCAATATGCGTAACTGAGTAAGCCCCTTTTCCAGCATGCTGAAATTGCGACCAACATATGCTGCTTCAGCGCTTGGAATAGCCCACAGCATAACCAGCAGTGTCACAATTCCAGCAAGGCTGTAAAAAACAAGAAGCAGTTGCCTATCGCGAGGCTGACCTGCAGAGAATCGCAAGATACATAGCTCTAGCCCGAGCGTGTATAGCGGCGCTAAAGCTGCACTCTCTTTGCACAATAGGCCTGCACCTGCAGCTAGCGAAGACAACAGGATCCAAAACCAACCACGCTCGCCACGCAGCATTCTCGTGCGACCTTGCAAATACAGGATCAAGGCCGCCAAGACGAATCCAGCCGCCATTACCTCCATGCGCTGCACAGCGTACAGCACAGTAGAAACTTGGATCGGATGTATTGCCCAGATCAGGGCTGAGATCGCGGCAACTGTTTTAATGCGGCGACGCGCCACACCATCCCATACCCGCTCGAATAGCAACTGCAAAAAAAATAAAACTAGAATGGCATTGATGGCATGCAGTAGTAGATTAACCACCTTAAAACCGAGAGGATCAAGACCACCAAACCAATAGTTTAAGGCAAAACTGAATGTCACTAGTGGGCGCGAGATGGGACCGCCGTATGCTAGCAAAGCCATCTTGATAGAAGGCATGTCCCACTGCTGCAAATGTACTTTTTGATTGAATACTATGTTTCCATAGTCATCAAAAATGAAGCCACCATGCACACCAGCCCACATCAGCAATACAGGCAGCGAAGCTATAACAAATGCAACACTCAGGTTATGCCAACCAGCCTTATTGATACCACGCATCTAGCCGCCTCTTTGGTACATCGAGTCCGCCCATCCATTCAAATACTTCGTCGCACACTTACCCTGAAACACATCCAGCAGGCAGGTAATTTGAAGCCATGTTGCCTTTGCATTGCCACGCGCCATTCCCATCACGATCCAACCGAATAGTTCGGTCCTGCACGCCGCTGCCTCCGTTCAGCACGCATGCAATTGCCTGCGTATTTCCGCTTGCTGAAGGCGCAGCCACTACAATGCTGGAGCAGCGGACAGTGATATTCCGGATGCCTATGCCATCCGGCGAATATTCCGAGCTCGGACGATCCCCTGCCACCAAGCCCTCATAGCCAGCCTTACCAATACTGATGTCGGCCAAGCCCGCCACCACCTGGCTGCGGCCAATATAAGCTATATATATGGGCATTGCGATGGCTGCCAGTATGGCGATGATAGCAACGACAATCATCAACTCGATTAAAGTAAATCCTGTAGATCGCCCCATTTCCCACTCCCCCGTAGTTAGGAATGTGCACACCACCAATGAACAACCCCGCCGAAGCGGGGTTGTATTTCACGCAATGAACCGATGAATAATACTTAGATCAGCTGCAACCAGCCGGCTTGTACTTGGGATCCAAGGAATTACCAGTCACGCACGACCAAGTGCCAAGCGTGGAGTCGCGATTGAGGCTAATCGTCTTGCCCTGGATCTTGGCTGCATTACCCTTCAATGTGCAGGTAATGCCGGTGCTAGCAACGGCTATACCACAGCGCGCAGTGCTCGCCGTCAAGCCAATCTGCGTTGCAGTGGTTGGAATCGTGCCCTCGTTGACGAGAACTTCGTACTGTGTCTTGCCAGGAGTGATTTCTGCCAGACCCGCAGTCGCCTGCGACTTGGCAACATAGTCCTGATACATCGGCAGCGCGATGGCGGCCAGGATGGCGATGATCGCGACCACGATCATCAGTTCGATCAGCGTAAAGCCTTGCTGCTTCTTCATTAGGTATCCCCTAGAGTTGGTGAAAGTTGTCCGCCCGCGGGCCACTCCCTTTGGGCGCCGCGCGGCGGGTGCCACGTGCAGGAGATATCAAGCAAAATGCGTGCCAACGTCATGGCCTCGCTGCAATTCAACCCCTGAGCCTGGATGATGCACTACTCCCCAGCGTGTAGGCACACATCTTTCGCAGATTTGCGACAGAGTTGCGCCAAGGCCTGCACGGGTCAATAAGTGACGCAGTGGGTCAGCGACCCACCTTATCTAGGAGTCGAGCGCCTCAGGAGATGCCAGGAGGTAAAGAACCCGTTACCATCGCCTTGTATCCGCCTGGGGATGGCGGATGGGGATCAGACATGTCGGCAGTCCGTAGTACCATCAAGAACAAACCGGCGACCATCAACGCCGAGCAACTCATGAGCCCGTTCGTCTGGGAGGGAACGGACAAGCGCGGCGTGAAGATGAAGGGCGAGCAGGTTGCCCGCAACGCCAACATGCTGCGGGCCGAGCTCCGCCGGCAAGGCATCACACCCAGCGTTGTCAAGGCCAAGCCCAAGCCGCTATTCGGGGCAGCAGGCAAGAAAATCACGCCGAAGGAAATTGCGTTCTTCAGTCGTCAGATGGCCACCATGATGAAGTCGGGCGTCCCGATTGTCGGGTCGCTGGAGATCATCGGCAATGGTCATAAAAATCCGCGAATGAAACAGATGGTCGGGCAGATCCGTACTGACATCGAAGGCGGCTCCTCGCTACACGAGGCGGTGAGCAAGCATCCGGTGCAGTTTGACGAGCTGTATCGCAACCTGATCAAGGCGGGCGAAGGGGCTGGTGTGCTGGAAACCGTCCTGGACACCATTGCCTCATACAAAGAGAACCTGGAAGCCCTCAAGGGCAAGATCAAGAAGGCACTGTTCTATCCTGCAATGGTCGTGGCAGTCGCCCTATTGGTCAGCTCGATTCTATTGATCTGGGTCGTTCCGCAGTTCGAGGACGTGTTCAAAGGGTTTGGTGCGGAACTGCCTGCATTCACTCAGCTAATCGTCAATGCATCCCGATTCATGGTTTCGTATTGGTGGCTGATGCTACTTGTCGTCGTCGGCTCGGCTGTGGGCTTCATCTTTGCCTATAAGCGCTCCATTGCAATGCAGCATGCTATGGATCGTGTAGTACTCAAGGTGCCGATCATCGGACAGATCATGCACAACAGCTCGATTGCACGTTTTGCGCGGACTACTGCGGTGACCTTCAAGGCGGGCGTGCCACTTGTAGAGGCTCTTGGCATTGTCGCCGGCGCTACTGGCAATTCGGTGTATGAAAAAGCTGTGTTACGCATGCGCGAGGATGTGTCGGTGGGTTATCCGGTCAACGTGTCGATGAAACAGGTCAATCTGTTCCCACACATGGTGGTTCAGATGACAGCAATCGGTGAAGAAGCTGGTGCATTGGATGCCATGTTGTTCAAGGTGGCTGAGTACTACGAGCAGGAAGTGAACAATGCGGTCGATGCATTGAGCAGCCTCATCGAACCCTTGATCATGGTGTTCATTGGTACAGTAGTCGGTGGCATGGTCATCGGCATGTACCTGCCAATCTTCAAGCTCGCTTCGGTGGTTGGATAAGACGTAATGGCATTTCTCGACCAGCATCCCGGTCTCGGCTTTCCCGCCGCGGCCGGACTGGGACTGCTGATCGGCAGCTTCCTGAACGTGGTGATCCTGCGCTTGCCCAAGCGCATGGAGTGGCAGTGGCGGCGCGACGCGCGCGAGATCCTGGAGCTGCCGGAGTTGTACGAGCCGCCACCGCCGGGGATCGTGGTGGAGCCCTCCCATGATCCGGTCACCGGCGACAAGCTCAAGTGGTGGGAGAACATTCCACTCGTCAGCTGGTTGATGCTGCGCGGCAAGTCGCGTTACAGCGGCAAGCCGATTTCCATTCAGTACCCGCTGGTCGAGTTGCTCACCTCCATCCTGTGCGTGGCCAGCGTCTGGCGCTTTGGCTTCGGCTGGCAGGGCTTCGGTGCGATCGTGCTGAGCTGCTTTCTGGTGGCGATGTCGGGCATCGACCTGCGCCACAAGCTGCTGCCGGACCAGTTGACCTTGCCGTTGATGTGGCTGGGCCTGGTCGGCTCGATGGACAACCTCTATATGCCGGCCAAGCCCGCCCTGCTGGGTGCGGCGGTCGGCTATGTGTCACTGTGGACCGTGTGGTGGCTGTTCAAGCAGCTCACTGGCAAGGAAGGCATGGGCCACGGCGACTTCAAGCTGCTAGCTGCGCTCGGTGCCTGGTGCGGGCTGAAAGGCATCCTGCCGATCATCCTGATTTCTTCGCTGGTCGGCGCCATCCTCGGCTCGGCCTGGCTGGTAGCCAAGGGTCGCGACCGCGCCACGCCGATCCCGTTCGGCCCATATCTGGCCATCGCCGGCTGGGTGGTGTTCTTCTGGGGCAACGATCTGGTGGACGGCTACCTGCACTTCGCAGGCCTGCGTTGACCGGGGCATGGCGATGAGCAACTTCATCGTCGGCCTCACCGGTGGCATTGCCTCTGGCAAAAGCGCGCTGGCCGCCGAGTTCGAGAAGCTGGGGGTGCCGGTTATCGACGCAGACGTGATCGCGCGGCAGGTGGTCGCGCCTGGCCCCATTCTCGATGCCATCGTGGAACGTTTCGGTCGCGATATCTTGTTGCCGGACGGCACGTTGGACCGCCAGGCGTTGCGCCAGATTGTTTTCGCCGATGCAGTGCAACGGCATGCCCTGGAAGCCATCACCCACCCTGCAATCCGTGCGGAACTACAGCGGGCTGCGCTGGCTGCCGAAAGGCCTTATGTCATCGTCGCTATTCCCTTGCTCGCCGAGGCTGGTGGGCGTAAAGCTTATCCTTGGCTGGACAGGATATTGGTCATCGATGTACCAATCGAAGTGCAACGCGCGCGGCTGATGCAACGAGATAACACCACGTCGACGTTGGCAGTTCAGATGATTTCTGCACAGGCGTCGCGTGAGCAAAGGTTGGCGTTAGCAGATGATATGTTGATCAACAATGGACCGATAGCTTGCCTGGCAGAGAAAGCATCCGATCTTGATACCAACTATCGAAAAAGAGCAGCAATCAAAGAAGCGGGATAACCCTACAGCATACACCAACCGTATGCAATTCACGCTCATAATTAAGCAGCATCAAAAATTTTTCGACATGAAATTTGACACATAGAACCTCGCAATATTTCGCTCACATTAAAGCCATCGATTTTTTAAAAAAAATATCAAAGGAATTGAAGTATGCGGCTCGCCTCAAAGATTGCCTTCATCTTTTTGATTGGAAGTGCACTTGGCACACCAACTTTCAAAGCGGAAGCACAGACAGCAGGCGAGTATTGCTATCAATCCTGCTTCCGTTCGCTTGATGAAGCCGAAGCTGAAATGCGCTCAGCGCTTCCGTACGGGGCACTTTTAACAAAATACAAAACAATAATAACAGATGGAAATTCCGACACCCCGGCCTATCAAATCCAGTACCGAGTCAAACGGCAGCCACCGAGCAACATGAGCGCCCCCGGCTATCTTGTAGGAGGCCACGGGAGCGGCGACATGGGGATATGCCAGGCCAACGAAGATCCGTTCCTGAAAGCATATTGCATCAATGAGGACGAAATGCTCCAAGGCTGGATGGCCTATGAGCGCCAATCGCTCCCAGAGTGCACAATATCATCAGAACGTATAGAAGGGGTTTACGGCGAACCTTATGTTCAAAGCATTCCGTACTATGAAGGCAAGGGATACCTTAGCTTTGATGCACCAGGAGGGAAATGGCTGAAATTCAATCGCTCTTGCCCCGGATGGAGCGATCCGACCCCTAGCCCTCAACAGCTGATCCTTGTAAAACGGCAAATCTATTCGTGCCCAGCGGGGCTTTACCCCGTTGACGCCTTCAATCCAGCTTATAATTCTACAGGCAATCCTGACGCTACCGCTGACTATCCATTCCTATGTCAAAATGGCGACACACCGATAATCTATGCGAAGGGCATCGACCAAACTAAATCATGTCCAGCCAATAAAAATCCCTGCCTTCCAGCAACAGGGGACAAATTCAGACTAGAGAATGATTTAGTATTCGCCGGCAAGCCTTTCCAACGCTTTTATCACTCGCTCCAGCAACTTCAGGCAGATCAAGGAATGGCACCTGGCTGGAGCCATTCGTTCTCAGATTCCGTAGGCGGTGGCGGAACATTCCTAACGACCTTCGACGGTTTCTTTGAACAATTCAAATCCATAAGTAACGGCACCTACCGAGGTCAACGCAACAGCTCGGAACTGATGCTGCGGTCGGAAGACGGCACCACTATGTTGGTCACTGCAGAGGGAGACAAACGAATTTACAACTCAGCGGGACGGCTCACTGCCATCCAATCAAACGTTTCCCCTGCATTTGACATCGAACTCGTCTATGCCAGTAATAGGCTGATCAAAGCAATTGATGGCTTAGGTCACTCGCTAAAATTCAGCTATCGCAATGGGTCGCTAGATAAAGTCTCGCTCGACGATGGGAGCTACATCCAATATGGCTACGACTCAGATCAGAATCTCATAAGTGCGACGCATTCTGATGGAAGCGCACGTACCTACAAGTACGGAGAAGCTAACCTAGCTCCCGCTGGTCTTGCACACTTGATGACGGGTATAGAAGAAGGTGGAATCCGATATGCCACGTTTAGCTATGCATCCGATGGACGCGTGACATCGAGCAGCCTGCATGCGAATGGAAGCGCGGTGGAGACAACCTCGATCGCCTATTCGGGAGCATCCAGCGCCCAAGTAAGCCAGCCCAACGGCACGAGCTATAATTACCAATTCGGGCAAGGTCTTTTCCGGCAAATCGAATCAATTAGCGGACCCGATGGCGCGGTGGCCATGAGCTTTGAAAGGGGACGACCCATCTCGACAACCGATCGGCGCGGGAACACCACCAGATTTACTTATCAAGATGGCTTTTCTGGAGAAGCGACTTCCTCCAGCACTATTACAGAGGCCAGCGGGACGAATTACCTGCGATCACAAAAAATAACGCGAAATGCGGAGAATGGTGTCATAGAACAAGAGACCAACAACGCTGCCGGTATGACTTCGCTTGCGCGCAGTATTTACAGCGGCGGACTTGTAAGCTTTCGCTGTCGCTACGACGCCGCAGCTACGAACTCTTTGGCATATGTCTGCGGCTCTCAAGAAAACGCCCCGGCCACTGTCCGCCAAACGTCCTACAGCTACTGCACAAGCAACGATGCTGCCCAAGCTTCTAACAACTGTCCGATCGCCGGGCTATTGAAGCGGGTCGACAGCTCGGGACAGGGAGCATCGGACGCGTTGCAGTACGCTTACTTCGTCTCTGATGCGCCTGATTGCGGTTCACCCGGTAGTATTTGCGCGCACCGCAAAGGCGACCTGCAAAAGATCACCAACGCCCTGGGCCAAACCACCGAATACCTCGCCTACGACGGCGCTGGCCGCCCACTGTCCATCAAGGACGCCAACGGCATCGTCACCGACTACAGCTACCACCCGCGCGGTTGGCTGACCGCCAGCAAGGTGCGCGGAAGCGATGCGTCCAGCGAGGCCGATGACCGCATCACTCGCATCGACTACTGGCCCACCGGCCTGGTCAAGCAGGTCACCCAGCCCGATGGCGCGTTCACCGCCTTCACCTACGATGCGGCACATCGGCTGACCGACATCACCGACAACGCGGGCAACACCGTGCATTACACGCTGGACAATGCCGGCAATCGCATCAAGGAAGACACCAAAGATGCGGCAGGCACGTTGAAGCGTACGTTGTCGCGCGTCTACAACCAGCTTGGGCAGCTCAAGACGCAGGCCACCGCGACAAGCGATCCGACTGACTTCGAGTACGACGCCAACGGTAACGCCACCAAGGTCACTGATGCGCTGGCAACCGCGACGCAGAGCGAGTACGACCCGCTCAACCGGCTGTCGCGCACCCTGCAGGATGTGGCCGGCATCAAGGCCGACACCACATTCGACTACGACGCGTTGGACAACCTGACCAAGGTCACCGACCCCAAGGGCCTGGACACCAAGTACGAGTACAACGGCTTCGGCGATCTGGTGAAGCTCACCAGCCCGGACACCGGCGTCACCAGCTACAGCTACGACAGCGCCGGCAATCGCGCCACCCAGACCGATGCGCGCGGCACCACCACCGCTTACAGCTACGACGCGCTCAATCGCCTGACCAAGGTCACCTACCCCACCACCAGCCTCAATGTCGCCTATACCTTTGACGTGACGCAGGCGGCCTGCACCAGTGGGGAGACCTTCTCCGTCGGTCGCCTGACCAAAATGCAGGATGGCGGCGCGATTACTCAGTACTGCTACAACCGCTTCGGCGATCTGGTGCGCAAGGTGCAGACCAGCAACGGTAAGACATTAGCACTGCGCTACGACTACACCGTCGGCGGCCAGCTGCGGCGCATGACCTACCCGGATGGCGCGGCAGTGGACTACGTCCGCAACGCGCAAGGCCAGACCACGGAAGTGGGCGTCACCCCGGCCAGCGGCAGCCGCCAAGTGGTGCTGGGCAATGCCAGCTACTACCCCTTCGGCCCAGCCGCCGGCTGGACCTATGGCAATAGCCGCACCCTCGCCCGCCAGTACGATCTGGATTACCGCCCGCAAGCGATCCAGGACACTCGCCCCGGCGGGCTGGAAGTCGGCTTCGGCTTCGACCCGGCTGGCAACCTCACCGCGTTGACGCCTGCCGGCAATCCGACCCCGGAGATCGGCCTGGGCTACGACACGCTGGGCCGCCTGACCGGCCTCACCGACGGTAGCACCGGCACGCTGATCGACGGCTACATCGTTGATGCCACCGGCAACCGTCTCAGCGCAAAGGTCGGCACGGCTACGCAGATCTACACCTACCCGACCGACAGTCATCGCCTCAGCGCCGTGGCCGGTGTGGCCCGCACTTACGATGCCGCCGGCAACACCACCGCCATCGGCGGCACCGCCCGCCAATACACCTACGACACCACCGGCCGCATGACCCAGGCCCGCCGCGCCGGCGCGGTGACCATGAACTACCGCTACAACGGCCGTGGCGAGCAGGTGCGCCGCTTCCTGGGCACCACCAACACCTACACGCTCTATGACGAAGCCGGCCACTGGCTGGGCGATTACGACAGCAATGGCACGCCCAAGCAACAAGCGATCTGGCTGGACGACCTACCGGTGGGCCTGCTCGCCAACGCCAACAAACTGCTCTACATCGAACCCGATCACCTGGGCAGCCCGCGCGTGGTCATCGACCCCACCCGCGATGTGGCGGTATGGACATGGAGCTTGAAAGGCGAAGCCTTCGGCAACACCGCCCCGAATCAGGATCCTGATGGCGATGGTGCGGCGCTGGTGTTGGATATGCGCTTCCCGGGTCAGCGATTCGATGCCGCGAGCGGGTTGAATCAGAACTACTTCCGGGACTATGAGGCAGCGACTGGGCGGTATGGGCAGAGTGATCCGCTTGGCTTGAGAGGTGGCATCAGCACTTTTGGATACGCATTGCAGGCTCCTTTTGTCCACATGGATTTTTATGGCTTGGCAACTTGGAAAGGCTCTACTTTTGGAGTGGGTGTCGGGGCAGGAAAGTTCGGCTTGAACATAGACTTCTATCAAGTCACTTCCCCCTGTCCAGGTGGCGGACTCGCATCTGCCTATGTGATGGCAGTCGGAGGCGCAGGTGGATTAGGGGCACCAATTTCAATGGCTGGTTCACAAGTAGAACTAAAGGACTCCAATGATGTGCCAGACCCTGATGTATTCAACGGTCCTTATGCAAAATTCTCTGCAGGATCAGTTTCATTTGGCTTGGGCTATCAGATGTATCAAAAAATATCGATTGGCGGAGCCTGGTGGAACTTCGGCGCTGGAGCTGAGAGCACAGGATGGCATCAGAGCCAAGGCGGATTTGACGCCACTATTTATGGCGCTGCCGCAGGTAATGCCGTCGTTATCCAGCAAAAAAAATGCTCATGTGAAACGCAATGAAACTGGTTTATATCCTAGCGATGCTTGCAGGTGGATTTTTTCTTGGGCTAGGAGGCCTGATTCGATGGGGATCGTTCTTAGCTGCGCCTCAAGCTAAGCCTTTCCGATCAGCCTGGGACAAGAGGGGTTTAATAATGGCAATTGCAGGTGCGTCGTGGATGATCCTTGTTACGGTAATTTACGAATCACTTCGCTAGCGTTTTAGTTCTGCATGTCGGTAAAAATGAACCATTTAATGGCTAACAGAAGTATCTAAGGCTAGCCACTGTGGCGGCTAGATATAGACAAGACTGATTGTCGTCAAACTGTTGACATCCCAAGCAACCAGTAGCAACCTCTACCTCAAGGAGCGTAGAAACTCCTCTAGTAGCGGCACCCACCTCCGTCAAACTGGTGGGTTTTTTGTGCCTGTTCGCAGGCGCAAGCCGACGCGATGCCTGCGTCGGGAGGGCGGCTAATACAACACTCCTTCGGGAGGAATACGCCCGCCGACTACTAGCGGTTTCTAACCTCCCGACATCCCGTCGCCATCGGGCGACGGTGTCTGTTCTTCGAAGGAGGCGTTGTCATGGCAAATGTATCGATATTGCAGGTTGGTAGGCGGCGTCGCTCAATGGTGCTGGCGGAGGTGAGGCGATGAGCCGGGCGCCGTCTTCAACCGCCAAACGGTCCAAACCAAACGCCAAGCGCGCCGCTACCGCCAAGCGAGCAGCCACGCCGGTAAAGGACGCGCAGCCCATGCGACTGGTGCCTTCGCCCACGTTCGATGTGGACAATCTCGACTTCGACCGTCACACCAGGCCTCGCGCGGACGATTTACCGCAGCGCCAACCCCGCAAGGCGCGCACCCCACGTGCTGCACGGTGGGCTATGCGTTCTACGAGGCCGAACCCGGCCGGCCGCATAGCCAGCGCATTCCCAGCGTGCGCTTACGCGGGCTGTGGCTAGAGCAATTGGGGTTTGCGGTGGGCTGCAAGCTGCAGATCACTGCGCGCGAGGGTGAGTTGGTGGTGACGGTGGAGCGCGCGCCCTCGCAATGAACGAACAGCACCTCATCGTAATGACATCGACATTACGGAGGCGCTACACTACCTGGACATGCAGGAGGCGACACCATGCCCACACCAAGCACTATGCCCGGCAAGCGCGAAACCTTGAATCTCCGCATCAAGCCCGAGGAACGCAGCCTGATCGACCGGGCCGCCAAGGCACGCGGGAAGAACCGCACTGATTTCGTGCTGGACGCGGCGCGCTCGGCTGCCGAGGAAGCCTTGCTGGACCAGACCCTCATCGCGGCTAGCCCGGACGCCTACGCCGCCTTTCTGGCACGGCTGGACATGCCGCCGCAGCCGAATGCGCGCCTGCGCAAGACGATGCAGACTCCCGCCCCTTGGGAGAAGGCATGACGGTATCGGCGCCGGAACCGCTGACAGCGCATCACCGGGTCGAACTGTTCGCATCTGGCGTGGAGAGCCTGGACCTCTGGCTCAGGCGCCGCGCCCTGAAAAATCAGGCGACCGGCGCGTCGCGAACTTTCGTTGCCTGCGAGGATGACCGGGTTGTGGCCTATTACGCCTTGGCCTCGAGTGCGGTTGCCATGGACGCGACGCCCGGCCGCTTTCGCCGCAATATGCCGGACCCGATCCCCGTGGTGGTGCTTGGCAGGCTAGCTGTTGATCGATCCCTACATGGCAGAGGGTTTGGCCGCGCCCTGGTGCAGGATGCCGGCAAGCGCATCCTGCATGCGGCCGACACCATTGGTATTCGCGGGCTGCTCGTGCATGCACTGTCGACGGACGCCAAGGCGTTTTACGAGCGCATCGGCTTCGAGCCTTCCCCTCTGGATCCCATGGTGCTGGTCGTCACGCTGGAAGACCTGAGAGCCAGCTTGTGATCTGGCCGGGGGGGTCGTTCGAGGATGGAGACTGTTGTGGAAGATGGTGCGCTTGATGATTTCAGAACCGCAACCAATCTCGGAGGAGGCATTGCCGGTACAGCGGTCGCGCCCGGGTGCGCTCCTACGCAAGCGGGCGGTTGGTTAGCGATGGAACGCCAGCGTTGCGATCACGCCGCGCTCCTGCCCTGGGCGCACGCTCACCCGCCAGCCGTACAGGTCGCATAGCCGGCTGACGATCGACAGGCCGATGCCGCCGCCTTGCGAGTGGCCGGCGTGGGTGCCGCGGTAGCCGCGCTGGAAGAGTTTGGCCGCGTCTTCTTCGCTCAGGCCGGGGCCGGAGTCGATGACTTCCACGCAGTCGCCGCGCACGCGTACGCGCACCTGGCCGTCCTGGGTGTACTTGACGGCATTGCCGATCAGGTTGCCCAGCGCCACCGACAAGGCGGATTCCGGCGCGTCGATGACCAGGTCGCGCTCGCCTTCCAGCAGTAGCTCCAGCGGTTTGCCGCCGAGCTGTGCGCGATGGGAGTCGATCAATTGTTCGGCGACCTTGGCCACATTGCTGCTGCCCTGCCCGCGTTCGTTGCGCGAGAGCAGCAGCAGCGAGCCGATCAGATCGCTGCACTGCAGTTCGGCGCGCTGGATGCGCTGCAGCCGCTGCAGCACCTTCTCATCCAGATTGGGCTTGGTCAGCAGCAGTTCGGTGGCACCCCGGATCACCGCCAGCGGGGTGCGTAGCTCATGGCTGACGTCGGCATTGAATTCGCGGTCGCGCTGCACGACTTCGGTCAGGCGCGCCGAGTAGTCGTCCAATGCCTCGGCGAGCTGGCCGACCTCGTCGTCCGGGAAATGCGCTGCCAACGGTTTTGGCTCGCTGGTGCCGCCACGGTAGGCGCGCAGGCGGGCCGCCAGATCCGACACCGGGCGCATGACCTTGGACGCCGACCACCAGCCGATCACCAACGAAAACCCGCTGAAGACGAGCACCGACAACATCAAGGTGCGCTTGAGTTGAATTTCGCCGCGCAGCGTCTGCGTCATGTCGTAAGCGAGGAAGAACCACTCGCTGGGCGTCTTGCGCACCGCCAGTTTGTACGAATACGCATTGCCACTGTCGTCCACGCCGGAGATGGTGTGGATGCCGTCCGGCAATTGGTACCACTCCGGTTGTTCCAGCCGCAGCGCATCGAACTTGTCGCTTTTAACCACGCGGCCACGCATCTGCTGCACGGGCAGATCGGGATTGCGCAGCGGGTCCGAATAGAACCGCTGCGCAAAGGCGTCGATGTTGCGATTCATCACGTCTTCGACCAACTGGTTTTCCACGCGCGCGCGTGCCCAGTTGGTGGCGAAGGCGAACAGTGTTGTCAGGCAAAAGCCCAACAACACGAACGACAGAATGATGCGGCTGCGCAGGCGCCGCCGGTAGCGGCCACGCCGACGGGCGGGCCGCGCGCTGCTGTTACTTTCAGGCATCAGGCGAAGCGATGCGATAACCGATGCCGTGACGGGTCTGGATCATCGGCACGTCGAACGGCTTGTCGACCACTGCACGCAGGCCATGGATATGCACGCGCAGCGAGTCGGAATCGGGCAGTTCTTCGCCCCAGACACGGGTTTCCAGCTCTTGCCGCGTCACCACCGCCGGGGAGGCTTCCATCAGCGCCTGCAGGATTTTCAGCGCGGTCGGGTTGAGCTGCAGCAGCTTGCCGCGGCGACGCACTTCCAGGGTATCCAGGTTGTATTCCAGATCGCCGGTTTCCAGTACGCGGGTGTGCACGCCCTTGCCGCGACGCGACAGCGCGTTGAGGCGCACTTCCACTTCCTGCAGCGCAAATGGCTTGATCAGGTAGTCGTCGGCACCGGAATCGAAGCCGGCCAGCTTGTTGTCCAGCGAGTCGCGGGCTGTCAGCATCAGTACCGGCGTCTGCTTGCGCGCTTCGTTGCGCAGCTTGCGACACACCTCGATGCCGTCCATGCCGGGCAGGTTGAGATCGAGCACGATGGCGTCGAACTCGTGCACCACCGCCAGATGCAGGCCGGTGACGCCATCGGCGGCGAAGTCCACGGTATGGCCACGGTCTTCAAGATAGTCGCCCAGATTGGCGGCGATATCGCTGTTGTCTTCAATTACTAGAATTCGCACTGGAACCTCGTTGTTTGGTCACGTACCCGGCTGCCTCTGGACAGTTTGCCGTTGCATCCGCGTCAATTCGTCTTTGTTATTTTCTCGAAGTCGGCGCCGTTCGGCCGCCGTCATGCATTGGGTCGTAGAGAGATTGGAGCCCACTGCACGCACACGCTGGCAGATCATCCGGCTCTCTTCGCCTGCCTTGCTCAACAGTGCGTTGACCAAAGACTGGTCATTGAACACCGCCATCTTTGACTCAGGCGTGAGTTCCGCCGGGGCGGGCCGGGACTGCAGTGCAGTTTCTATACGCTGCAAGGCCGAAAGCACCCTGCTGCGATCCTCGGCGCCCATCTCCGAATACTTATCGCCGCTCCTCAGATCCATACGCACCTGCTCTGCCTGCTCGGCAAAGGGAGGCT
Organism: Xanthomonas sp. NCPPB 4467; assembly: GCF_041475665.2. Classification (NCBI taxonomy): domain Bacteria; kingdom Pseudomonadati; phylum Pseudomonadota; class Gammaproteobacteria; order Lysobacterales; family Lysobacteraceae; genus Xanthomonas; species Xanthomonas sp. NCPPB 4467. The sequence continues at coordinate 3,938,895 of NZ_CM191260.1, forward strand.
GAGCCTCAACGTCTACAGCCTTCTTGCCCGCGGCAAATGCAGGCAGCGCTGCGCACATCAATATCAGTAGTAGTCCTTTCATGACGTTGCAGGTCGTTCCATCGATGGTAGGTAGCTGAATGTAGACGTGAACCTCAAGAGCGGCAAGCCATCCATAAAAAGGCCCAAGTGCGACACCGCACTTGGGCCAAAAGTTCATCCCGATCACCGTCACTGCCGAGAGCGGAGCTACGGTCGACAGAGGCTAGCGAGCAAAGGATTAGAGTTTCGTTAATTTTCCGCTAAAAACAGTTGATCTCCGATCAACGGGCCGATTCCTCGAGATGCTGGATGATGCTGGCGGCCACATCCACGCCGCAGACACCCTCAACGCCTTCAAGACCGGGGGTCGAATTGACCTCCAGGACCAGCGGCCCGCGCTTGGAGCGGATGAGGTCGACGCCAGCCACCGCCAGGCCCAGCGCGCGCGCCGAACGGACCGCCACCTGCTGCTCCTGCTCGGTGGCCTGGGCCACTGCAGCGGTGCCGCCAAGATGCAGGTTGGAACGGAAATCGCCTTCGGCCGCCTGGCGCCGCATCGCTGCGACGACGCGGTCGCCGACCACGAAGCAGCGCAGGTCTGCGCCTTCGGCTTCGCCAATGAATTCCTGCACGATGAAATTGGCATACAGCCCGCGCAGTGCCTCGACCACGCCGCGCGACGCGCTGGCCTTCTCGGTCAGGATTACCCCGGCGCCTTGCGCCCCCTCGTTCAACTTCACCACATGCGGTGGCGGGCCGAGCATGGAGAGCAGGTCCTGGGTGTCGTCGGGGTTGTCGCCGAACACGGTGACCGGCATGTCGATGCCCTGCGCCGCCAGCAGTTGATGCGCACGCAGTTTGTCGCGCGAACGCAGGATGGCGTCCGAGGGATTGGGCGTGTAGGTGCCCATGAATTCGAGCTGGCGCAGCACGGCGGTGGCATAGCGGGTGACCGAAGCGCCGATGCGTGGAATCACCGCATCGAAGCCGGTGATCGGCTTGCCCTTGTAGTGCAGGCTGAAGCCATCGGCGGCGATGCGCATATAGCACCGCAGCGGGTCGAGGATACGCACCGTATGACCACGCTTGCGGCCCGCCTCGATAAGCCGTCGGGTCGAGTACAGCTTGCTGTTGCGCGAAAGAATCGCGATTTTCATCGCAGCAGGGACACGGCGCGGCCTGGACATGGTCGGAGTCTGATGACGAGGTGACCCAAGCCCGTACGTCTGCCGGCCGACCGCGCGGGCGCATTGTGCGCAGCTCGCAACGGTTGAACTGGTGTGCGACGGCCCCGAGGATGGAGACGCGATAGCGCCTCGGCACGTGCTGCAACCACGCAGGGATGCGCAGCTCCAACCGGATCGATGCTAGCAGGGCGCACGCGCAGCGCTCAAGCAGTGGGAAGCCGCGCTGGATCCACCACTGCACCTTGTCGTGCTGACGCGGCATCGCAGTACTCGTCCATGCTCGATAGGGCCGCGTTTGCCACAAGCGAACGCCGCCGGTGCGCCAGATCACAGCGCGCTGCATGGTGCGAAGCCTCGGCGACGCGCCATCACGCCATACCCGTGTCGCCGTAACGCGTTTTGCACAGCAACAACCGCAATGCTTGCGTCCCCTCAATGCCGGCATGCCGGCGCACCCGAGACTCTCCATGCGACGTCCAGCAAGCGCGGCCTATGCCAACCCCTCCCGCATCCGCCAGGGACGCCCGTTTCCCCGCGGCGCTGTCTTCGATGGCAAAGGCACCAATTTCGCGCTGTTTTCCGCGCATGCCACACGGGTGGAACTGTGCCTGTTCGACGAACAGGGCAACGAAACCCGCGTCGACCTTCCCGAATACACCAACGAAATCTGGCACGGCTATCTGCCTGATGCAAAGCCGGGTCAGCGCTATGGCTATCGCGTGCACGGCCACTATGCGCCGACCGAAGGTCACCGCTTCAATCACAACAAGCTGCTGCTGGACCCGTATGCCCGCGAGCTCGAAGGCGATCTGATCTGGGCCGATGAGCTGTATGGCTACACCGTCGGCCATCCAGACGGCGACCTGAGCTTCGACGAGCGCGACAGTGCGCCGTTCATGCCCAAGTGCGTGGTGGTCGAAGACACCTACGATTGGGGCGACGATGCGCGGCTGCTCAAGCCGTGGAACGAGACGGTCATCTACGAAACCCACGTGCGCGGCTACACCATGCGCAACCCGCAGGTGCCCGAAGCGGTGCGCGGCACGTTTGCAGGTCTCGCCCAGCCGCAGGTACTGCAGTACATCAAGGACCTGGGCATCACTGCCGTCGAGCTATTGCCGGTGCACGCGTATCTGGATGATCAGCATCTGCTGGACAAGGGACTGCGTAATTACTGGGGCTACAACACCATCGGCTTTTTTGCGTTGAAGTCGCGTTACCTCTCCAGCGGCCACCGCGATGAGTTCCGCGACATGGTCAAGGCCATGCACAAGCAGGGTCTGGAAGTAATTCTGGACGTGGTCTACAACCACACCGCCGAAGGCAGCGAGCTGGGCCCGACCCTGTCGTTCAAGGGCATCGACAACGCCAGTTATTACCGGCTTGCCGAAGACAAGCGTTATTACATCAACGATACCGGCACCGGCAACACGCTCAATCTGAGCAACTCGCGGGTGATCCAGTTCGTCAACGACTCGCTGCGCTACTGGGCCGGCGAAATGCACGTCGACGGTTTCCGCTTCGATCTGGCCACCATCCTGGGACGTGAGCCGAGCGGTTTCGACCAGCGCGGCGGCTTTCTGGATGCGTGCAATCAGGACCCGCTGCTGTCGGAAGTCAAACTCATCGCCGAGCCGTGGGACTGCGGCCCGGGCGGTTACCAGGTGGGTCACTTCCCGCCGGGCTGGTCGGAATGGAACGACAAGTTCCGCGACAACGCGCGCGAGTTCTGGAAGGGCGAGGATGGCAAATTGGCAGAGTTTGCAACGCGCTTCACCGGCTCGGCCGATCTGTTCGATCGCCGCGGCCGCCGTCCCTGGGCTTCGGTCAACTTCATCACTGCGCACGACGGTTTTACCCTGCGCGACTTGGTGAGCTACAACGAAAAGCACAACATCGACAACGGCGAAGACAACCGCGACGGTTCTTCCAACGATGGCTCCTGCAATTACGGCGAAGAAGGCGAAACCGACAACGCCGACATCCTGCAACTTCGCGAGCGGCAAATGAAGAATCTGCTTGCGACGCTGCTGCTGTCGCAAGGCACGCCGATGATGCTCAGCGGCGACGAACGTGCGCAGTCCCAGGGCGGCAACAACAACACCTATTGTCAGGACAACGAGATCACCTGGCTGGATTGGGAAAACGACCCGACCGAGGGCCGGCTCACCGCCTTCGTCAAGGCATTGACCGCGCTGCGCAAGCGCTACCCGATTCTGTCGCGTGGCCGCTTTCTCAATGGGCAATACAACGAAGAGGCCGGCCTGCGCGATCTCACCTGGCTCAATCCAGGCGGCACCGAAATGGAAGACGCGCATTGGACCGATGCCGGTGCGCGCTCGGTCGGCCTGCTGCTCGAAGGCAAGGCGCAGACCTCCGGCGTCAAGGAGCTAGCCAACGACGACACCTTGCTGATCGTCATCAACGCCTACCACGAGGGCGTGACCTTCACCCTGCCGGCCGCTGATGAACCGGTGCATTGGAAGCTGGTGCTGTCGACCGATGAAGCGCTGGAGGTAGACATGATGCCGGCTGGCGCCAGCGAATTTCTGGCCCCGCCGCGCAGCGTGTCGGTCTTCGAGTGCAAGAGCGATCAGTAACGATTGAGCGGTCGAACGGCTCGCTGTCTACCGACATGGTGGGCGGCGAGCTTTTTTATGCGGTGCCGGGATGCTCGCTGGGCGACCGTATGCGCCGTGCGTCGACGAGATGCAGCGTCATTCCCGCACTGATACTGCTGGCATCGATTAAGAATGCAGCTTTGAGAGCTTTCTACGCGAATGCGCGAACTAGACGATGCCGCGAACTCAGCGCAGTTCTTAAATATCTTCGCAGCAGGCGGTAGACGCGCAAGCAAAGCGAAACGCAGCGCATCGGAACCTGTGGTGATCAGCGCCTGGCGATCACAGTAACTGGCGTAGCGCCTCGGCACTGCCAGGCCTGCGCTTCCATTTTGATTTCGCTACCGGCTTCCGTCAGCACGATGCTCAGCGCGATCGGGTCGTCATCACAAACTCACTGTCGCCACTATGACAAGCATACGAACAGGCAGTCGCGCACTGCGAAACGCTGCACGCATCGCCAAGCGACCACGCGGCTAACCCACGCGACTCGGATCCAAGCTCCCCCACGAGCATGCCAAATCGGCGAAAACTCACCCCGGGTAGAGCGGGAAACGCTTGTCCGGATGCTTGGACTTCCATTCCTTGTAGGAACTGGTGCCTTCCCAGGCCTTGAACGCACGCGGAGTGCGGCCACGGCCGGACCAGGTCTCGCCGGAATGTGGGATCCAGTACTTGGCCACGACTTCGCCCGTGGACGACAGCGGGCCCTTGGACTTGCCGGTCATCGCCAGCGAAGCGATCTGGGACTTCTGCTTGGCATTGAACCGGCTGCCGAACTGGGTGAGGACCTCGACAACCTGGTCGAAGGCTTCCAGGGTCTGGGCATATTTGAGCTGCGCCTCTTCCTGCTCAAGCTTGCGCAGCTCTTCCAGCAATTGGGCTTTGGCGGCGGCAGAGGGTGAAGCGGGCGGAACCTGGCGCATTGACGGAACTAAGGTTGGGCGGGTCAGCGAGTATTGCGCCTGCGCCGTCTAGCGTAAAGCGCCCAGCCCTCGCCGGGTCTGCTGGCGCTCAGCGATGGCGCAGCAAGGCATGCTCGCGGGCCATGGTCAGCACCGGCCCAATGCGCCCTGCCCGGATCAGCTCGCTACAGTGTTTGCCGACAAATTCCACCCTGGGGGCGGTGAACCATTGCACTACCCGGTCCAACTGCCCTGCGTTGATCGACCACGCATGACAGACCGCCTCGCCGAGTTCCTCGACCCCGACCAGACCAATCTGGCGAATCTGATCGGCGTCGAGCTTGAACATTTCCAGCACCTTGCCGGCGTTGTCCGGCGTCCCAAACGCACTCGTCTGATCCGCAGGCCCGGTGCGGTGGGCAATCGAAGCGACGCGCGCAGACTCGGCGCGACGCATGCCTTTCATCAACGCACCAACCAGTTGGGAGTGAGTAGTCGTCATGGTGTCCGCTCAATGATGCAGCCACTATGGTCGTCATGCGACGCGTTCTCAATCAGGAGGTTCCTGACCCTGCAGAAGAAAAAGCCGAAGTTGTGGAGCACTTTTTCCAACCATGGCGAGCCTGCAATCGATGTCATTGGCAACACACATTGAAACGATAGAGAACAGGCTGGGATCATCCGCATCGCGCGAAACCTGCGACATGGATCGAAAACATCTAATTGGGGTGCACCGAGCCGATCGCCAAAGATCTTGAAATCAGGCTGGATACGCCATCGTGCTGACAGAGACCGTGCCTGCAGCTGCAATGCGCCTCACCCACCACTGAATCAAAAATGCGGCGAATCGGCCTGACGAAAGCCGCAACATCACGCTTCATTGTTGCAACGAATCACCGCACTAAGGAACCTCCGAACAACGCTTCAATGCGCATTCGACCAACAACCGAGACCACCGTGACTACGCGGAAGTGGTTGCTTGTCAGCAGGGGTGAGCGCTTGGATCCAGCGAAGTTTCATTTCACTCGCAACGCCGCAAGTTGTTCACACCTTCCCTAACGACTGTTCCACATCCTTCAACATGCGCCCGTAAGAGGCCCGCTCTGCCGCACTGAGAAAACCTTGCTCGCGCACAAGCTTGGGGACATCCACAGCAATTTTCGACAGATACGCCATCAGTTTTTGCGCACGTACGGGCGTCATCGATTTGCTCTTGCGCGCATCCGCAATCGCGCTGCGCAAAGTCTCCACCCGCTCGGCAAAATACAGTTGCTGCGCTTGATTGACGCGCCAATGGTCATCGGCCGGCCCAGCTTCGAGGCCGCTGCCACGCACCGATTGAATGAAGGCCTGATCGGCGGTCAGTGACCCCGTCAAGGCAGCGGCGCGCTTGTCCTGCAGAAGCGATGGATCCACTTCCACCGCGCATCCTGTGACGTGGGCCAGCTCCTGCAAACGCTCGTCGAGCCGCTGCGCAGGCAGCGAGACAGCAAACGGCCCGGGCTGGCAGGCCGCAAACACCGGCCCCGCACAAATGATGGCACCCAATGCAACGATGATCGAAGGCAAACGATTGCGTGCGACAGACATGACAGCATCCGGACTACACGGACATCCGTGCGCTGCGAACGCTAGACCGACGACCCCGAACGGCACTGAAATCGGCGGAAGACGGCGCTCTTATCGCCAACGCGTCCGCGTCAAGACATCGCAGTAGCGTCAAGCGCCTATCTGGCGATCTCCATCAGCATGTACTGAAATGCAACGACGCCGCAGGCCAGCGCTGCCGCAATTAAACCGAACCACAGACATCGCCGCGGCCCGCGCGACGCCCACAACAAACATGCACAGCGACAATGCAAGCATCACCGCAAACTTCACGACGTATGCCGAGGATGGCAAGCACACTGCCAGCGGCAGCCCCACGGCCACACTTGCCATTGCGCACTGTTCGACAACCATCAACGTGCGACCCGAGGCATGCCTACCGAGCATCAATGCCACCAGGGAAAACGCGACAAACCAGACCGCGATGGCCGTTTGACCTGCTATCACATCCAATGAAGGTGCAAACACGCTCAAATGCCTGCCTGCGGTCAGAACTGCGCAACGGCAGTCGATGCAGCGAGACATCGCTTGATATTGCCGGGCAAACGCGCAGCTTGGCGAAGACAGGAAGATGACGCGGCAGCACGGCAGCTTGGCCGTCTCAATGCACCCAAGCCGTTGCGGCCTTGGAGCGGGCGAAGGGAACAGAATCCTCCCACGCCAACCAATTGATTTTCCTAACTTATCCCGGAGTGGGGTGATCCAAAAATGATACCCCGCGTGATACCCGATCATAGCTAAGCGAACGGCAGCGCTTCAAGTCGCTGTGCCTGCGAACCCTAGACTGCTTGGGGGCCGAATTGGCTCCGGCGGGATAGTGGCCGTATGGCCTCCCCGCCCGCGAGGCGCCCTCCTTCAGCAACGCAGAGCCCACAATTTTTCCGGCTGCTTGGGAGAGCAACCGCGGCCCAAATATCAGAATTGGACATACTAGAAATGAAATCTTCGACCGTATTCAAATTTGTGAAATGAGCACATAAGCGAGCTCTTGCGCAGTTGCGAATTGTTGGTTGGATGAGGACTTCCCCACACGCAGGAGTCTTCATGACCACCAACCCACAACAACTCGAAATCGCTGGCCAACTGCTCGCCGGGCTGATGAGCCAAACGCTCTCTGACGAGCCGCTGGTGCGCCAACGGAATGTTTGCAACGCCTGGGCGTCCGCTGGCGAGTTGATCGTCTACAGCCAGAAGAAGCCGCCAGGTGGGGGCATCGCCGCCCAATCCTTGGAGCATGCCCTTCCGAATCCCTCCCAACCGATGCGCACACGGGAGGCCGTCATCGTTCGAGAGCTCCCCTCGATAGACGAATGGCGCGCGGGCCGTAAGCCCAAGGAGGCCCAGCTGGATCCAGTGCGCAGCAAGAAGCGCCCAACGCTTCACTGAACCCTACACGGGGCGCGGGTGATGTAATCTTGACAACACCATTGGTTGTTGTCAGGATTACAACATGAGCAGCAAGAGTCAGGTGCTGACAGATCGCCGCGTCAAGTTGGGTGAAGATGCTTTTGCTGAAATACGTATTGTGCTTGTGCCCAAGCCCGTGCGCGGTAGTGCCCACAACTACAAATACGGTTTGGCTTACGTGGTCGCTGGGATATGTGTGTTGCGTTACGACAACGAAGCTGGCAAAGGCGACCATAAGCACATAGGCACGGTGGAAATGCCTTACAACTTCACCACCCTGGATCAATTAACCGATGATTTTTGGGCCGATGTGGCCCTACTGTGAGGACAACATGGAAAAGAACATTCTGACCATTGGGGTCGCCACCATAGAGGAAGTGAAAGCGCAGATGAAAGCTGCAGCGCGCGGAAAAGGCGACGCCGTGCCGCACTTCACTTTCACGAGCGGCGAAGATCTTCTGCGAACATTGAATGCCAACCGCTGGAGTCTGCTCGAAGCTCTTGCCGGCAACGGCCCGCTAGGCGTGCGAGAACTGGCTCGGCGGGTAGACCGCGACGTGAAGGGCGTCCACACCGACGCGACTGCATTGGTGGACTGCGGCCTGATCAACAAAACCGAGGCCGGCGCTCTTCACTTACCCTATGACGGCGTGCACGTTAAGTTCGAAATGCGCACGGAAGCGGAAGCTGAGGCAGCATAGTTTAGGTGGTGCCATCGTCTGACCATTCAGCACCATCTCCAAAAGAGCCCCGCATTGCGGGGCTCTTTTGGTTTCAGTGGAAGCGCGGCGGTTTGGGAACGTAGACGGGCGCGGGAAGTGCGGCGCTGGCTGGGCTTGGACGCGGCTCATCCGGTTTGCTCGCCAAGTCCAGCTGGAGGGGATACCGCTGGAGCATGTCCCGGCTACAAGCCTCCAGATGCACCGCACTGGCCGAGGCTTCTTTCTCGCAGAGGGCTTGTTCCTCCGGGGACACCCGAGCCCTTGCATCGGCCAGCTCTGCGGTTCGGGCTTCGAGGGTGCTCAACCGACGCCCGCGCCGCTGCTTCCAGTCCCCCTGCGTCCATGAAGTCCCCGGCTCGGGATTGTTCGCCAAAAAGTCGTGCCACGCGTTCTCGGCCATGTGGTGCAGCTTCTCCGCTCGGCGCACCGCCAGTAGCCGCCGGGCGAACTTCATGACAGCAGCCTTGAAGCGCCCCAGCCGACGGAGCAACTCGTTGAGGTCCGGGCGCAGCCGGGCCTCCTCGGCGAAGGCAGTCACGCGCTCCCTGATCCACTGCATCAAGGCCAGGGTTGCTTGGAGCGTCTGAGCCAAGCGGGAATCCGCTTGAACAGCGACTCCCCACTCGTCGCTGGCCTCCTCAACGAGCTCCGCGACCGAACGTGGCGCGCGCGACGGCGTGGCCTCCTCGCGACGTCCCCCCAATTTTGAGTAGCACCTCAGTTTGGAGTCCAATTCCCTATCCCGAGGAGATTGGATGTGAAGAAGCGTTTTTCCGAAGAGCAGATCATTGGCTTCCTGCGCGAGGCTGAAGCGGGCGTGGCCATCAAGGACCTTTGCCGGCGGCATGGCTTCAGCGAGGCCTCCTATTACCTGTGGCGCAGCAAGTTCGGCGGGATGAGCGTGCCCGATGCCAAGCGGCTCAAGGACCTTGAGGCCGAGAACACGCGACTGAAGAAGTTGCTGGCCGAGCAGTTGTTCGAGAACGACCTGATCAAGGATGCGTTGCGAAAAAAGTGGTGAGCGCACCGGCGCGTCGTGCGCTGGTGTGCGAGTGGATCGGGCGTGGTGCCAGCGAGCGTCGTGCCTTGGCGGCGATCGGCATGAGCGCCAGCGCGCTGCGCTATTGCCCACGCCAAGACCGCAACGGCGAACTGCGCGAGCGCATTCTTGCGTTGGCGCATCGCCATCGCCGCTACGGTGCGGGGATGATCTATCTCAAGCTGCGACAGGAAGGACGCCTGGTGAACTACAAGCGCGTGGAGCGGTTGTATCGCGAGCAGCAGCTACAAGTCCGTCGCCGCAAGCGGAAAAAAGTACCGGTGGGCGAGCGTCAGCCGTTATTGCGGCCATCCCAGGCCAATCAAGTGTGGTCGATGGACTTCGTCTTCGACCGCACCGCCGAAGGCCGGGCGATCAAGTGTCTGGTGATCGTGGACGACGCGACACACGAAGCAGTGACCATCGAGGTGGAGCGTTCAATCTCGGGCCATGGTGTGACGCGTGTGCTGGACCGGCTGGCAGAGAGTCGCGGCCTGCCGCAGGTGATCCGCACCGACAACGGCAAGGAGTTTTGCGGTAAGGCCATGGCCGTCTGGGCGCATGCCCGTGGCGTGCAGTTGCGGCTCATCCAGCCAGGCAAACCGAACCAGAACGCCTACGTCGAATCCTTCAACGGCCGGCTACGCGACGAATGCCTCAACGAACACTGGTTCCCAACACTGCTGCATGCGCGCACCGAGATCGAACGCTGGCGACGCGAATACAACGAGGACCGACCCAAGAAAGCAATTGGCGGCATGACGCCGTCCGCTTATGCCCAACATCTGGCAAACACCGATATCATCAACCCCGGACTCTAAACCCGATCGCTACTCAGGGCGGGGGGACGTCGCTAAATCACCACTGGGTGATTCGTCTCTACCTAGGTGGCGGCGTATGCATGCTTGCGTCCATCGCTCTTTTCCTACGATCACCAGGCTCTTTTCCTTCAGACGTGGCCTTCTATGCCAGTTGCTCGCTGTTAGCTATCGCTTTCTTAGGAGACACTTACGCGTGGGTAATGCCCAAACTGGCCCATCCTCTGATGAAGATTTCAGTCACGGTATTTGGAGCAATAGCACTCGCAGCAGCAACAGGGGTCGGCAGAGTCGTAGTCAATGAGGCAACCAGCCAGCAGGCGTCCCTTTTCCCAACCTCGAGTGCATTGCTCAGCCTGCTCTCCATTGTGCCCGTGACAGCAACCCTGATGACCGTCCTTGGCGCCATCCCTGCCTTTCTTGCCATGGGATGGGGTCTACTGAAGCTTTCCAGATCCGAAGCCACCAATGGTCACTTAGATGTAATCGTTACCCTGATCAGGGGGCTCTCTGCATTTGTGGTTTTATTTGGAGCATCTGCCCTATCGAATAGCCAATCTGTCGTCTACCCAGCTATGCGATGGGTTGCCGCTTACAGTGCTTTCTTCCTTGATTTACAGCAGGACGCGGCATGCGCTCCACTGGAAGGCGACAAAGTAGCTCGCGTCAACGACAACTTGGTGCTTGTCGGCCGACTTACCGAAGCCGGGCCACAATTTGCTCGAAAAGCTTGTGCCCTTGCCCCTGAAGCTACAGTTTTGCGCGCCCAAGCTCCCCAACGCTGGTCACCGGCACCGCAATCCGCCAAACCAGATCCTGGGGCTAATTCAGATGTTTCCATACCTCAATCGACTCAGCTGCAAACGGAGCTAAAAAACTGAAGTCTTTAAGCTGGGTCGCATCTTGGTGGATACAGACTTTTCGCTCGAGCTCCCTTGTTAGATGCGAGCGTGGATAGGCTCCAAACCTCGGACTCCGAACACGGGCCCATCACAGTATGATGCAGTCAACGCCCAAGGACGACTACTGCTGCGCCATGACTGCACTGGCCTCATATCGAATGAGTAGCGAGAAAATATGAAAAGACCGGAAGAGGCCAAACGTGACTTACGACCAGCTTGCCAAGATTGCTGCTTCTTTTGGACTGCGAGATTCCATCATCCATATTTGGGCATACAGCTTACATGTCAGTTATGGATACAACCTTCCATTTGAGTATTCGCACTCCAGGCAAGGTTTTCACAATCAAATGAAGCCAAGCGTCCATGAATTCTACCTGGACCTCTACCTCAGAGAGGTGCTTATTCACGCAGGGGCTTCGGAAGGCGCGCGCCGCTCGCTACGGGACTGGAATGACCTTGGAACACTCCACAACGCCATTCGCAGCTACAGCGATTTCAAAGCGAAGTGTAACTTAGACATCTGGACCACAATGCACCGTATCGGGCATCAACAGTTGCCTCACTTCGATCGCTTTGGATCCTCATATCTTGGACGCTACTGGTCTCTCTACAAGCGTGGTCGCCTCTCCGAAGTCCTTTACAACGCATTGGGCCTAACATCCGAAGATTACTTTCTGTTCGCCGGAGCCACCCAAGCGCTTTTCATGAGCAACTATGAAGTCCCATTGTTGTCACAGCTGACCGCACTCGACTTGGACGTCGCGGCAGTGACAGCAAGGGTAGCTGCGATCACTGCCACGCCCAAGCTGTTGCGTAACCGCTGCCTACTGGATGCGCGGCATGACTCGTCGTGGGACTACACCCCTAATCCTGTAGCGGTGAAACCCCTAATCCTACTGCGACCCGACGCCCCGACTAGGCTGTCCTGTCCACGCCCGTCACTCCTGGGAAAGCGACTACTCGCAGGACTTTTTTATGACCTTGCGAACGCTGACGGCTTTGCCCAAGCCTACGGAGATGCATTCGAGGATTTGGTGGGCGACTGCCTTGGTCACCTCACAGGTGCAACGACTGCCGAGCGCCCCGCCCCCTACACCGTTGCCGGTTCCCAGCGACACGGTAGCGACTGGATTCTCCGAGACGCGGCCACCACAGTCTTCATGGAATGCAAGACAATGAGGATGCCCATCTCGGCACAGCTTTCGGCTAGCCCTGGCGAGCTGGAGCACGGCCTGAGGCGCCTAGCGCAAGCCGTAGTCCAGAACTATCGAAATATCATCGACGTAACGTCAGGCCGCGCAGAAATTAAACTGCCCGATGGGCCTATCTATTCCCTGATTGTCACCCTTGAAGACTGGATCCTATTTGGTCAGAAGGCAGTAGATGCCCTTACCAGCCTCGTGGAGCAAGAGCTATGCGAGCGCGGGATGGATGCGCGCATCCCGCAACGTTACCCATTTGCCATTGTCGGATGCGCCGCATTGCCACGTGTGGTCGACTCAATCAGTGAGCATGGGCTACATATCTTCACGGACAAAGCCTCTCAGCGCTTCAAAGGCTACTTTTTTCCGCAGTTTTTGAGCGAGGCCAACCTATTCAGCGAGGGGCCGGCGGCCGCAATGTTTGACGGCGAATGGAAGGATTTGATGGAGCGCCTCAGAATCCGATTCCCGGTGAAATCGGGTCAATAATCTAACAACTGTGGAACATCGCTTCTATAGCACCTACTTTCGATGCACCCATTTCTCTTCGTTAGAAATTATCACTAATCAGAACCAATCGACCCTTCCAAATGCTCTAATTCCTCATGTTGCGCTATCGAAGAACTATCCAAAAACACATCCGGCATGGGCTCAGGATAGTCGTCATAACCTCTCCTGATCACAAACTTTGAATAGAACCAGTCACGCAGCCCACAAGGTGGAACACGTTTCCCCGCCTCTATCATCCACTCTTTCCTATCATCTACCCCAGCCATATTTAAATCCTAATTTCCTAACAAGATAAATTTAAAAATTTTTTCCATGGAGATAGGCTATCAGAGTATTCCAAGAATGGCTATCAGGCCTCATATCAAACTCCATCATTCGCTCGAAGCCAAACTCATCCCACAAATCAGGATCTTGCCTAACAACATCTGAAACTTTTTTACATCCCTTGAATTTTTGTGCCCTCATTTCTTCACGAAAAAGCGGCGCGTCGAAACCCAATCTTGGGCACACTCTATAGCCCCAATACCCGGATTTTGGTTGGGCATGACGAAAGCGATCATATCCCCCCGCAGCGAATAGCCTGACTGACTTAATGCCGACTCGGAAAGCCGTGAGAAGCGAGAGCGATATCGCGACGGTGCCAATAAGTTGCCTCGAAAAATTCTCATCAAACTTCAGGTGATCCATGTATAGAGACTTACCAAAAAGGTCAAAAGGACTATCCTTAAATATACCGACCCGAACATCTTTAGTCGTTAAACCGCGAACAGAACTAATCACATAAACTCCCAATGGAGCCTCTAGAGATTTTCTTTGCCCGTAGCGCCTTGACCACGTCTTTGTATATTCATAAGCACAAGCATTATTGAAGACCATAAAGAGCCTACAGAGGTCAATAGGATTCAAATTGAATGCCCCGACCTTTCTGTGCTTAGCAAGCCCATTTCCTAGAAATGAAACGTTGTGCGCACTCAGATACTGACCTGTAATCTCATGAGATGAAATGGAAGCATACAATCCACTCAGACGGTCTTGGTAATAGCGCAATTGCGACCCGGAAATTTCTGAAGGCCCGAATCTAGAAAAAATCTCTTCACCGATACCCATCGCCATCCCTCTTAATGGTTGTGATTTTCGAGGACATCCCTTACGACACGGCGGAACCCACTTTCAATATTGATCTATGTTCCAGGTCCCGGAAAAAAAGCTTCTATCCGATTGGAGCGCGCCTTCCAGTAGGCATCAACAAGCTCATCATTCATAGGGCCTTTCATCTGCGCAAATTGATTTCAAATTCATCCGGCTTATATGTGGGAATCAATACAGGCGGAATAAATTTGGCAAGCGTCGCCACCCGGTCCGGCAAGCTCCGCCGATCAATATAGAACCTCTCGAGCACGGTCTGTCCACTCCCATGGCCCGTGAGCGCCCCAATCGCCGAAGCCGACACCCCCGCCTCGTCGAGCTTTGAAGCAATGGTATGGCGGAACCCGTGGAACCCCTGGCCCTTCTCCAACACTCCTTGCCGCTTGATGTAGACGGAGAACTGGCGGCTCAGCTGCGCCCATAACCCAGCCCGGTCGAGTTGGGTAGGTCTGGGAACAACCGCTCAACCCCAGCTTGCCGGGCCTCTTTAACGTAATCTAGGAATCCGCAATCGATCACCGGCTGAGCCAGCGGAATGAACCGCCGGCTGTGCTTGTTCTTGATGCTCTGCTTCTTCCCGATCTTGCGGACAAAGAAGCCAGGCACCCCGTCGATGGTGTCGATGTCCTCCAGCCGAAGCTGCGCGATCTCGTTGACACGGGCGCCCGAGTAGAGGCCCAAGATCGGCCCAAACCAGCGATGCGGATACTTCGAAGCCCACTTCGGAAACTCGACCGGGTCGAAGATGGCCTTCAACTCGGCATCCGTAAAAGGCGAGCCCGTATCTTCCGAATCCGGCGTGGAAATCGCCCGGATGCCTGCCAGCGGGTTCACCGCCAGATGCTTGCCTTCGACCAGCGACACCAGGAAGACGCTCAACCGCTGCCGGTGCTTAGCCATCGTCCACGCCGCCGGCTCTGGCTCCTGGTTCTTCTTCGCCAGCTTGATGACGTCAGGCACCGACAGGTCCCGATAGGCCGGCCGCTTGGTCGCATTCGACGGCCAATACCGCACGCCCTCAAAGAAGGCCCGCACGTGATCCTGGGACAGCGACGCGACGGGCACGTCCTTGCCGATGATCCCGGCAAACAGGCGCAGCGTGTGGCGGCTTTCGAGCACAGTCTTCTGATGCAAGCGCGCCCCGGCCAGGTCCCTCAAATGATCGGCCATTGCCTTCGACAGCATCAACCCGCCCGCAGACTTGCCTGTCCTGGGCTCATCCGCGTCCCAGTTAATCTTCGGACGTTTGGGCATCTTTGGGGTGACGATGCTGGAGGATCCGTCTGCTCCAGCTCTGGCCATCAGGTCGCTAAACAACACCGCATCCGCGGGCGTGTCCAGCTGGGCTTGGGCGATGCGAGTGCCGTTGGGCAGCTTCACATCGTGCAGTGTCAACTCGTAGATCTCTCCATCCCGAAACTTCTTCAGCAGCTCGTCCACGTCCACGGCAATCCCTTTCCGCATGGCATCGAATGCAATCGATAGTGCCATCCCCATCGTAGCCGCCGCCAGCCTGGCGTGGTCACCGCGACGGTTTCCCAGCGATCGGACAAGGTAACGCGAGCCGATGGAGGCTCGAAGATCGGTGGGAACAAAGAAGCGCGCATACAGGCCTGCCGAGCGCGCAATCATCAGAGGCTTGGGCAAGATTGATACCTCGATTGATACCTCAGGGGGCATCGCTCGGAATCATCAATCGGCCTGAATATCCAACTCAATCAAACAGTTACGGACTGAGTAGAAGCTCTGGAGCGGGCGAAGGGAATCGAACCCTCGTCAGTAGCTTGGGAAGCTACAGCTCTACCATTGAGCTACGCCCGCGCGGCGTGGGGAGAGTTTAGGCGGGTGCAGGTGTCGGGCGCAATGCGCAGACGTGACGAGGGCCGGTTGCCCGGCCCTCGTGTCTTACATAAGTGCTACCCAGCCAGTCGGCGCGATCAGAAATTGCCGCTGAAGTTCACAAACAAGGTGGCGTCGCGGGCGCTGCGCTGAGCAGTGGTGGTGCTCAGGCCCACGTTGCTCTGCAGGCCCCACAGGCCGGTACGCGCGCCCAGCACCACGGTGGCGTAATTGCGGTCGAAGTTCTGGCCCGGCACGGTGTACATGCCCACTTCCGGCATCGACTGCAGCCAGGCGCTGGCTTCGCCGCCGTCCTTGAACTCGTGGTCGTAGGTCGCCTGCACGTACGGCTTGACCGCCGCACCGTCCAGACGCACCTGGAAGCCGATGCGGCCGACCAGCGAGTCGATGTCCTGGTCGGCATATCCCAGCGCGGTGGAGCTCTCGTTGCTTTCGGTGTAGCCGTCGAGCTTGAGCTTCTGCCAGGTCAGGCCGACCACCGGGCCGTACTTGACGTTGCCTTCGCCCAGCGAATAGCCGGCGTTGACGGCGGCGGTGAGGTTGCTGCCGTCCGGCGAGCCGCTGTGCACGCGGGTGGCCGGCCCGAGCTGGACTTCGCGGTCCACGTCGTAGCTCAGCCAGCTGTAGCTGAGCTGCGCGTTGACCCACACCGGGCCGGTGTACCAGCCGAAGAAGCCGCCCAGGGTGGTGTCGTCCTGCTTGAAGCTGCCGTTACGGTTGCCGAAGTCGGCGTCCATGCGGCCAAAGCCGGCAAAGCCGCCGAACACCAGGTCGCCAGCGCTCCAATCCACGCCGAACAGGCCGGCCGGCGCCATGCCGTCGTACAGATCGGCGTGGTCGTAGCGCTGCATGTCGCCACGCACGCTACCCCACCAGCGCAGACCATCGGCGTCCGGCTTGCCGTCCAGATGCCAGGCCACCTGGTCGGCACGCGCGCGGCCACCGGCCTGCGCCGAATGGGTCAGCACCTGCTGCAGACGCGGCGCTTCCAGCAGCGAGATCGCGTACTGGCCCAGGATCTTATGGACCGCAGTAGTCGGGTGGATGCCGTCGGCGAACACATAGGTGTTTTGCGCGTTGGCCGCGACCAGGCTGGTCGGGTTGCATGCTGGCAGCGGCACGGCCGGGTTGCAGGCGGTGTTGGTGACGTTGGTAAAGCCGAAGGTGCCCGGTGCGGCGACGATTTCCTGCACCATGTGGAAGGTGTCGACCGGGATCACACGCAGACCGGCCGACTGCAGGCCGTTGAACAGCGCGGTGTTGTAAGCGGTCGCAGCGCCAGTGCCCTGGGCCATTGCGACGGCGCCGCCAGCGCGGAAGCGCGGGGTGATACCGACGTCCGGAATGGTCGGCACCATGACGTAACGCGCGCCGGCATTCTGCAAGGTCGCCACGGCGCCGACCTGAGCGGTCACCGCGCTGCCGATGATGGCCTGCGCCTGTGCCGGCGCGGCGGCTGCGGCGAGCAGATCGTTGGCGCCGCCCCACACGGTGTAGAGCGCATTCGGGTTGGCGCGGCCGCCGTTGGCGGTGAGGTAGGTGTTGATCTGACTGGTCACCGACGGGGCGGCGCCGAGCGCGCTGACCGAGCTGGCCTGGATGCGCGCGCCGCCGGCAGCGTAGTTGTCGCCGGTCTGGCCATTGCCGTTGGGCGCAGCATTAGTGCCGAAGTGGTCGCCGACATATTCGGCCCACACCCAACCCGGGTTGGTGGTGAACTTGCCTGTGACTGCGCGCGAGGCGGCCGGCAGCAGCGGGTTGTAGTAGCCGCTGTCGGTGAGGCTGTCGCCGAAGAAGACGGTCTGGTCGAAGGCCGACTCGGCCATGGCCGGGGTGGCCGCGATAGCGATGGCAACGGCCATCAGGGAGCGGATCGGGCGAAGTGTTGAAGCCATGGGAGTGCCTGCTTGAAAGTGGATGGGACCGGACCTGGCTGCATACGTACGCCGGCGAATGGCAATGGTTTCACCCTCGCCGCCCGCGCTCACGCTGCACCGCCGCATAACGCAAAACGCGCGTCCTGACGGCGCGCGATGCCACAATGATGACATGAACATTCAACTCAACGGCAGCCCGCGCACGCTTCCCGATCACCTGCCGCTGGCGGCCCTGCTCGAGCAGGAAGGGCTTGCACAGCGACGTGTGGCAGTAGAGGTCAATGGCGAAATCGTGTCGCGCGGACGGCACGCCGAGCATGCATTGCGCGAGGGCGATGTGGTGGAGATCGTGCACGCATTGGGGGGCGGTTGATGGCCTGCGCGGTCGGCGCATTCGCGCC
This sequence comes from Xanthomonas sp. NCPPB 4467, assembly GCF_041475665.2. Taxonomy (NCBI): domain Bacteria; kingdom Pseudomonadati; phylum Pseudomonadota; class Gammaproteobacteria; order Lysobacterales; family Lysobacteraceae; genus Xanthomonas; species Xanthomonas sp. NCPPB 4467. The sequence continues at coordinate 3,957,121 of NZ_CM191260.1, forward strand.
CGATCGGTGATAATTGCCGGATGACGAATTCCGCCCCCTCTGATGCGCTGGTCATCGCCGGCAAACGCTACCGTTCGCGCCTGCTGACCGGCACCGGCAAGTTCAAGGATCTGGACGAAACCCGCCTGGCCACCGAGGCCGCCGCCGCCGAGATCGTGACCGTGGCGATCCGCCGCGTGAACATCGGCCAGGACCCCAACGCGCCCAGCCTGCTCGATGTGCTGCCGCCGGATCGCTACACGCTGCTGCCCAATACCGCCGGCTGCTACACCGCCGAAGACGCGGTGCGCACCTGCCGGCTGGCCCGCGAGCTGCTCGACGGCCACAACCTCACCAAGCTGGAAGTGCTGGGCGACGCGCGCACGCTGTACCCGGACGTGGTGCAGACGCTCAAGGCCGCCGAGCAGTTGGTGGCCGATGGCTTCGAGGTGATGGTCTATACCTCCGACGACCCGATCCTGGCCAAGCGCCTGGAAGAGATCGGCTGCGTGGCAGTGATGCCGCTGGCCGCGCCGATCGGCTCGGGCCTGGGCATCCAGAACAAGTACAACCTGCTGGAAATCATCGAAAACGCCAAGGTGCCGATCATCGTCGATGCCGGCGTGGGCACGGCATCGGACGCGGCGATTGCGATGGAGCTGGGCTGCGACGGCGTGTTGATGAATACCGCCATTGCCGGGGCGCGCGATCCGATCCTGATGGCCAGCGCGATGCGCAAGGCGATCGAGGCCGGGCGCGAGGCGTTTCTGGCCGGGCGGATTCCGCGCAAGCGCTATGCCTCGGCGTCGAGCCCGGTCGATGGTGTGATCGGATGAGTGGCTGTGCTGCGCTGATATTGCAGTCGATGCGCAGTGATTGGCCGTGTGACGTGCCGGGTGTTGCCGTTGCTGGATCGCGCGTTGCTGCGAGTGCCCTCGGCACGCCGGACCCTCACCCCACCCCCCGCTCCGCGCCCCGGCCCGGCCCGCGCCTGCGTCGCGGGTGCTCCTATGCACGCGCGCCTACGGCGCGCAAGCTGTGCCTCCTCGCCCCCGACGGGAGAGGGGCTTTTGTTTTCCGATGTGACTGACATTTCATGACAGACCCTTTCACCAGCGACGGCGCCAAGATGCCGCCCAAGCCCTTCACCATCGAAGAGGGGCGCCGCCAGGTGCGCAGCTTCGTGCTGCGCCAGGGCCGCTTCACGCCCGCGCAGCAGCGCGCCTTCGATGAGTTGTGGCCACGCTTCGGGCTGGATTACACCGGGGAGCGTCGCGACCTGGATGCTACGTTCGGCCGTCCCGCGCCCAAGGTGCTGGAAATCGGCTTCGGCAATGGCACGGCGTTGCGCTTTGCCGCGCAGCACGACCCCAGCCGCGACTACATCGGTATCGAAGTGCATGCGCCCGGCGTCGGCCGGCTGCTCAATGCGCTGGACGATGACGGCAGCACGCATGTGCGTCTGTATCACCACGATGCGGTGGAAGTGCTCGAGCACGAGATCGCCGATGGCGCGCTGGATGAAGTGCGCATCTACTTCCCCGACCCGTGGCACAAAAAACGCCACAACAAGCGTCGCCTGATCCAGCCGGCCTTCGCACAGTTGCTGGTGCGCAAGCTGCGCGAGGGCGGCCGTCTGCATGCCGCCACCGATTGGGCCGATTACGCCGAACAGATGTGGGACGTCCTCGACGCCACAGCGGGCCTGGTCAATCGCGCCGGACCGCGCGGTCACGTCGAACGCCCAGCCTGGCGCCCGCAGACCCACTTCGAAACCCGCGGCCAGAAACTCGGCCACGGCGTCTGGGATCTGCTCTACGACAGGGAATGGGGAATAGGGAATGGGGAATCGCAAGGGCACACGGCAGCGGCGCCCGGATAATTTGCCAGCGTCAGCGTCTTCGCTTTTTCCATTCCCCATTCCCGACTCCCCATTCCCGGCCCCCAATGGATACCGCGCTGACACTGACCAACGATATGAAGCTCGTCCTCGGGCTGGTCGGTTTCACGATGGCGATGTTTCTGTTCGAGCGCATCCGCGCCGATGTGGTGGCCTTGATCGTGCTGGTGGTGCTGGGCGTCACCGGGCTGGTGGCGCCGGAAGAATTGTTCGGCGGCTTTTCCGGTAATGCGGTGATGAGCATCATCGCCACCACCATTCTTGGTGCCGGGTTGGAGCGCACCGGCGCGTTGAACCGGCTGGCCACCTGGCTGCTGCGGCGTTCGCACGGCAGCGAGCAGCGCTTGATGATGATGACGCTGGCCATCTCCGGCTTGAACTCCTCGTTCATGCAAAACCCGTCGGTGATGGCCTTGTATCTGCCGGTGGCTTCGCGGCTGGCGGCGCGCACCGGGCTGACCCTGCAACGCATGTTGTTGCCCATCGCTGCAGCCATCGTGATGGGCGGCGCGCTCACCATGGTGGGCAATTCGCCGTTGATTCTGCTCAACGATCTGTTGGTCTCGGCCAACAACAACCTGCCCTCGGGCATGGCCAGCATCGAGCCGTTGACGATGTTCGCGCCCTTGCCGATCGGCCTGGCCTTGCTGATCGCCGCGCTGCTGTACTTCCGCTTCTACGGCGATCGCAAGCTGATCGAAGAGGAAAGCCTGATCAACGAAGGCGTCACGCCATCGCGCACCGAAAGCTATTTCGCCAAGACCTACGGCATCGACGGCGATGTGTTCGAGCTCACCGTGACCGCCGAGAGCCCGCTGGTCGGCATGACCCTGGGCGAAGCCGAAGCCATTCACGACGCGCCGCTGCTGCTGGCCCTGAAGACCGGCAACGACACCCGACTTGCCCCGCCAGCGGACATGCGCATCTGGGTCGGCAGCGTGCTGGGTGCGATGGGCAAGCGCCAGGAGGTGACAGACTTTGCGCAGAACCACTTCCTGCGCATGTCCTCGCGGCTGCGCAACCTGGGCGACCTGTTCAACCCCAGCCTTGCGGGTATTTCCGAAGCGGTGATTCCGCCCAACTCGCGCCTGATCGGCAAGAGCGCCGGCGAACTGCGCTTGCGCAAGCAGAGCGGCATCAGCCTGCTGGCGATCAACCGCGACAAGCAGGTGATCCGCGAAGACGTGCGCAACGAGCCGCTGCGCGCCGGCGACATGCTGGTGTTCCACAGCATCTGGCAGGACCTGGCGCAGGCGGCGGAAAGCCGCGACTTCGTGCCGGTCACCGACTTTCCCAAGGGTGAGCAGCGTCCGCACAAGTTCAAGATCGCGATGGCGATCTTCGCCTTCACCATCCTGATCGCGCTGACCTCGCGCCTGCCGGTAGCGCTGACGCTGATGACCGGTGTGGCCTGCATGCTGGTCAGCGGCGTGTTGCGCATGGACGAGGCCTACGCCTCGATCAACTGGAAGACCATCTTCATGATGGCCGGCTTGATTCCGCTCGGCTGGGCGATGGACAGCAGCGGCACCGCAGCCTGGGTGGCCGGTCACACCATCGACCGCCTGCCCGAAGGCGTTCCGGTGTGGGCGCTGGAAATCAGCCTGGCGTTGTTGACGACCGCATTTTCATTGGTCATCAGCCATGTGGGCGCAACCATCGTGATGGTGCCGATTGCGGTCAATCTGGCGCTGGCGGCCAACGGCAACCCCACTGCGTTTGCGCTGATCGTGGCGTTGTCGGCGTCCAACAATCTGATGACCGCCTCCAACCCGGTGATCTCGATGGTGGCCGGCCCGGCCAACTATCAGCCGCGCGAGTTGTGGCGCGTGGGCGCACCGCTGTCGCTGATCTACATCGTGGTGATGGTGTCGATGATCAATCTGATGTTCTGGTGGGCGGCGCGCTGAGGATTGGCGTGCTGCGGGTTTGCCAGTCATCGGCGGATGCTGACACCGCATGACCTCACGCGCACCGACCTGCTTGCGACAGCGCATCCTCGATTTCCCTCACACCAAGCGCCGCGGTGCACACCCATCGGGCTGCAGCGCGAGCGCGTTGTCGGCTTCTATCCGAGCACTACGTGCTCGCCGTCGATGCGTACCGGCACGGCGACGAGCGATTGACCGCGACACGGGCCGCTGATGCATTGCCCCGCGACCAGCTCGAACGCGGCGCCATGCGCAGCGCAGACCAGATGGCCGTCCTTGGTCTTGAGGAACTGACCCGGCGCCCAATCCAGCCGGCGTCCGGCATGCGGGCAGACGTTCAACCATGCACGGACCTGTGCACCTTCGCGATACAGCACCAGCGACTCCGGGCTGTCTTCCCAGGCGGCTTCCACTTCCAGAAATCCGGCATCGGGAATCTGCGCCAAAGTGGCGAGCGCGGTCGGTAAGGACGATGACATGGGGCAACGAGTGCGAAGAACGGTCGCCGATTGTGGCATGTGTCAGCACAGGCACTGTGCGCAGCGCAGCGCCCTGTCGGTGCAGGCGGCACAAGCAAGCTGGCCTGTAAACACCCGTCATTCAGACGCCACGGCAGACTCCGACCAGCACACGCAGCGTGATGCACTTAACAAAACAGCGATCGAATTAACGAACTTTTCACTCAATGACATGAAACCGCAACGATACTGCGCGCTTGTTTCCTGCCCGGCAGCCCACCGCCATGCCTGCACGTATCTTCCAATTCGGCAACCTCCACCACCTGTTTGCGCCACGCAAGCCGCGCCACCCGTTGGTGCGCGTTGCCGCCGGTCTCGCAGGTTTGGTGATCCTTGCGGTGCTGATCTTCTTCAGTGTGTTCGTCGGCGCGGCAATGATTCTGGGCGGCGTCGCCTGGAAACTGTTGAGCAAGTCGAACCGACGCACGCCGCAGCAAGCGCGCGTTGTCGAGGCCGAATACCGCGTGGTGCGCAAACCCGCGCTGCCGATGTCGCACTGAGCGCGTCGCGCTCGCCGCATACCCGGCGCGTCTTGCGCCGGGCTGCACATCGTCGACATCTTAAATCGGCATGTCTGCGGGCATGCCGATTCGCGTTTTTGGTCGCTGATGGTTACAGCGGTCTGCAGTGCCAGCGAATGAGCTGCCGCACACTTCACTAGCGAAGGTTCCGTCGTACACGGCCAAGCGGCTAGACTCACGCGTCCCGTTCCGAGGATGCGTGCATGACCCACGATGTGATTCCCGCTGCCGATGTTCCGCGCATTCCGGTGGTGGGTGGCGGCAACTTTCCGGTCCACCGCATCTACTGCGTAGGCCGTAACTTTGCCGATCACGCGCGCGAGATGGGCGCCACCGCACCGGCCTCCAAGGCCGAGCGAGGCCAGCCGACCTTTTTCATGAAGCCTGCCGATGCCATCGTGGTTGGCCACGGCGACCAGATCCCCTACCCGCCCGGCACCAAGGAGCTGCATCACGAAGTGGAGCTGGTGGTGGCCTTGGGCAGCGACGCGCCGGCCGGTGAGTTGCCGCTAGCGCAAGCCGAAGGCCTGATCTATGGCTATGGCGTGGGCCTGGACCTGACCCGTCGCGATCTGCAGGCCGCGGCCAAGGCCAAGGGCCTGCCGTGGGACATCGCCAAAGGGTTCGATCACTCCGCACCGATCAGCGAGCTGGTGCACGCCGGCGAAGTGGGCGCGCTGGAGGCGTTGAACCTGTCGCTGGAGGTCAACGGACAGGTACGTCAGCAATCGTTGCTGGATCAGATGATCTGGAACGTGCCGGAAATTCTGCATGAGCTATCCAAGCTGTATGCACTGCGCGCAGGCGACCTGATCTTCATGGGCACACCGGCCGGCGTCGGTCCGTTGCTGCCGGGCGATCAGTTCAGTGCGCGCCTGGAAAATGTAGCCGAACGCCACGGCATCATCGCGGGCTGACATCGGCCGGGCTAGGATCAGCACAGCGGCAGTCGGTCCGCGTCCGCCTCTGGAGTGCGTCATGGGAATGGTCAGCGAATTCAAGCAATTCGCGATGCGCGGCAACGTTGTCGATCTTGCGGTCGGTGTGGTCATCGGCGCGGCGTTCGGCAAGATCGTCACCGCGCTGGTGGAAAAAATCATCATGCCGCCGATCGGCTGGGCCATCGGCAATGTGGATTTTTCGCGGTTGGCGTGGGTGCTCAAACCCGCCGGCGTCGATGCCACCGGCAAGGACATTCCCGCCGTGGCGATCGGCTATGGCGACTTCATCAACACCGTCGTGCAGTTCGTGATCATTGCCTTCGCGATCTTTCTGGTGGTCAAGCTGATCAATCGCCTCACCCAGCGCAAGCCGGACGCTCCCAAAGGCCCGAGCGAAGAAGTGCTGTTGCTGCGCGAGATTCGCGACTCGCTGAAAAACGACACGCTCAAGCCGCCAGGCACGTTGTAAGCGGACACATCCACCGTGCGCTTCGCGCACAAGGATGACTTTTCGCACGCCGACGGGGGACCTGCCGCTGATAAGCTCGGGGTCCCCCTTGTCGTTGGAGCCGCCCTGCATGCGTCGCCTCGCTGTTGCCATCTCCGCCCTGCTCGCCTGTTCCCCCGCGCTTGCCGCACAAACCACCCTTGCCGATAGCGCGCTGCGCACCGCTGCGCAGTTGCGTGAGCAGGCCCTGGCCGACACCACCGGCTTTGCAGTGGTGGAATCGCTCACCACCGAAGTGGGTCCACGCATTGCCGGTGGCGACGCCGATCCGCGCGCGGTGGCGTGGGCCAAAGCCAAATTCCAGTCGCTGGGCTTCGACAAGGTGTGGACCGAGCCGGTGATCTTTCCCAAGTGGGAACGTCGTAGCGAACACGCTGCGGTGCTGGGTGCACACGCGCAACCGTTGACCATCACCGCATTGGGCGGCAGCCCGGGGGGCAGCGTCGAAGGTGAGGTAGTGCGCTTCGACACCCTGGCCGCGCTGCAGGCAGCGCCTGCAGGATCGCTGACCGGCAAGATCGCGTTTGTCGATTACCAGATGGTCAAGGCGCGTGATGGCAAGGACTACGGCAATGGCGGCGCGGTGCGCAGCAAGGGTCCGTCCGAGGCGATTGCCAAGGGCGCGATCGGCTTTGTGATGCGCTCGGCCGGCACCGATTCGCATCGCGTGCCGCATACCGGCATCACCCGGTTCGATCAGGGCCTGACGCCGGTACCCGCCGCCGCCTTGTCGGTACCCGATGCCAACCAGCTGGCACGTCTTGCCGCGTTGGGCACCACACGTATCCGGCTGGCGCTGGATTGCGGTTGGGACGGCACCGCGACCTCGTACAACGTAATCGGCGAGATCACCGGGCGCAGCAAGCCCAAGGAAGTGGTAGTGATCGGCGGGCATCTGGATTCCTGGGATCTGGGCACCGGTGCGATCGACGATGGCGCCGGCGTGGCCATCACCATGGCCGCCGGGCATCTGATCGGGCAGCTCAAGCAGGCACCCAAGCGCAGCATCCGCGTGGTGGCCTTCGCCAACGAAGAACAAGGGCTTTACGGCGGCAAGGCCTATGCGGCCGCGCACGGCAAGAATGCCAAGGACATGGCGCTGCATCAGATCGGCGCGGAGAGCGACTTCGGTGCCGGGCGCATCTATGCATTCAACACCGGCGCGGCTGCGCCGGAAGCGTCGCGCGCAGCAACCAAGCAGATTGCCGAGGTGCTGGCACCGCTGGGCATCGCGTATGAGCCTAGCAAGGGCGGCCCCGGCCCGGATGTCGGCCCGATCTCTGCCAAGGGTGGCGCGTGGGCATGGCTGGCGCAGGACGGCACCGACTACTTCGACCTGCACCACACCGCCGACGACACGCTGGACAAGATCGACCCCAAGGCGCTCGCGCAGAATGTCGCCGCCTACACCGTCTTTGCGTACCTGGCGGCCGAAGCCGATGGCGATTTCGGCAGCCGCGCCAAGTCTGTGCAACCGCCGAACGAGTAATCTGGCAACGCAGCGCTGCGAATGCGTTTTTTAAAGCGGCTAGCAACACGTAGCGAGCGGTCGTCAGGTGGGTGTGGCCGGCGCGGAGGAACCGGAGTGTACAAGTGGTACATGCCGCTCCGAGCACCGGCCGCGCCCGCCTGGCGGCCGCGCAGTTCTTTTGTTAGCGGCTCTTACTCCAGGACGAGCACACACGATGGCGGTCAAGCGGCAACGCAGTGCGAACACAGCGGCGACGTTGCTGGACGTCGCCAAGCATGCCGGCGTCTCGCCGATGACCGCCTCGCGCGTCATCAACCGGCACCCGCATGTCGGGCAGGACATGCGCGTACGCGTGGAAGCTTCAGTGCAGGCCTTGGGCTACCGGCCCAATCTTGCCGGCCGCTCGCTGCGCACCAGCGGGCTGTTGCGCATCGGCGTGTTGTACAGCAACCCCAGCGCTGCGTATCTCAATCAATTCATGCTCGGGCTGCTGGAGCAAAGCAGCCTCAACGGCAGCCAGGTGCTGGTGGAAAAATGCGGCGCCATCCGTAGCCAGCGCGCCGCCACCGAGCGCTTGCTGGCGGCCGGCGTGGACGGCGTGATCCTGCCGCCACCGTTGTGCGATTCGCGTCAGACCATCAGCGAACTGGATGCACGCGGCATCCCGGTGGTGGCGGTGGCCAGCGGCGCGCCGATGGCGCAAATCAGCTCGGTGCGCATCGATGACTATCAGGCCGCGCGCGCCATCGTCGCGCATCTGATCGAACTCGGGCACCGCCGTATCGCGCTGATCAAGGGCGACCCCAAACACACACCGAGCGCGCTGCGCGCCAACGGCTATCTCGACAGTTTGCAGGCTGCAGGATTGGAGATTACAGAGACCCTGATCGCCGACGGACTGTTTACCTATCACTCGGGCCTGCTCGCCGCACGCAGCCTGCTGGCACACCCCAAACCACCGACGGCGATTTTCTGCAGCAACGACGACATGGCGGCTGCCGCGGTTGCGGTCGCGCACGGACTGGGCTTGCGTGTGCCCGAAGATGTTTCGGTTGCCGGTTTCGACGACACGCCGGTGGCCACCACCATCTGGCCCGAACTCACCACCGTGCATCAACCGGTCGCCGCAATGGGGCGCGCGGCCGTGTCGTTACTGGCAGATGCGATTCGTCAGCGGCGCAAGGGCGATACCGTGCAGGGCGTGCATCAGGTGATGAAGTACACCCTGGTCAAGCGCGGCTCGACGGCTGGGCCGCCCAAGGAATGACACGCTGAGGCGCGAACCTGGAGCGGTTTGGCTGACGCTGGATGCTGCGAGCGTGGCGTGTGCGTGCGCGTGCGCGCGCTATCGGCAGCACCTTTCGGGTATCCGAGCCGTGCCGCTGCAATGCGCCCGCTGCGGCGTGCATGCAGGCAAGCGAGCTGCGTAACGCTAGCAACGCACGACATCGACCTCAGACACACCGAGCAGCCCCGCCAACGGCACCTGCGCCTGGCGCTGCCGCGGGCTGACAGCCAATCCCTGACGGCGCACGCTGTCAAACAGCTGCTCGGCCAGGGGCATCACCATGTGCCTGCCCCAACAGCGCTCCGACGCGTGCCCGAACGGGAGATAGCCGGGCTGCTGATCGGGATCCAGCTGGTCCCAGCGCTCCGGACGAAATACATCGGGCGAATTCCACAGCGCAGGATCGCGGTGGCTTAGGAGTGGCAATACCAACACGTCGTCTTGCACACCGATGCGGGGATCGAGCAGCGGATACTCCGGCGATGCGTTGCGCAAGATGTTCCAGGAGGGCGGCAACAGACGCAGCGATTCGTAGACGATATTTCGGCTGGAACTGGCAGGATCGAATGGCGATCCCAGCCACAGTGCGTTGGCGACCAACGTGGAAATGGTGAAGCACACCGGTGCGGCGGTTCGTCGATACAAGCCCATGGCGAAGCGGCGCGCATCATAGCCGTCTGCGGCCGCAGTCACTGTCGCAAGCGCCGACGCGTTGGCCTGCAGCGTGAGCGGCCTGATTGCGCTTGCTACGCCACGCGATCAGGGAAGAACATTGCGTGCGCGCACAGATTCCTCACCCTGCAGCAACGCATTGCCGCACTGCACGCTTTGACGTACATGACTCCGCATTTCGCACAAACGACCATGGCGGCCAGATGGCCGCCATGGGTTCAACACATCATCAGGTCACCACAGCGATGGTGTCATCGCGACCACGCGTGCCGCCCATGACGGGTGGACACCGGCGTACCGATGTCCACCGCGCACATCACCTGGTCGGCTTGGCACGCACCACAGCCGATGGCGTACTGGTTCCGGCCGCGCTGTTTGCGGTGACCACGTAGTCGTAGTCCGCGCCATTGGCGACGGACTCATCGACATACGAGGCCGCTGCAACATTGGAACCGACCGTGCTGAACGCACCCGCGGCACCTGCGCGACGCAGCACCGTGTAGCTGGTTGCTCCCAGCACCGGCGACCAGCTCAGCTTGACCCGGCTGTCGCCGACGGTGGCGGTGAGGCCGCGCGTTGCGCTAGGCGCCGCGATCGGTGCAAAGGTAGCCACCGCAGTGCTGGCGGTTGCGATCGCCGGGTAGGCATTGTTCACCAGCTCGACGAACTGATTGTGGAACCACGCGCCGGAGATCGGCGCGCCAGCCAGTGCACCGGTCAACACGCCATCGACCGTGGTGTAGGTGGGGTCGCACATCCGGTCGAAGCCCTTGCCTTCGTTATTGGAAATGAGCGTGCTGGAGCCATCGGACTCACCCGGCGGCTTGACCCACGCATACGCATCCAGATGCGGGCCAGGCGCTGCGGTGGGGAGCGCACCAATGCCTGCCCCGCTCTGATTGCACCAGTTGCCGCGATGCAGGCGACGGTCGATGCGGCCGGTGTTGACGTAGGTATTGATGTCGCTACCGGACGCAACGGCGGGACGATTCGGCCCGCCCCAGCCGTTACGGCCGGTATCGACGATAAAGCCGATCGTGCTGGGCCAGCCCGCGCCGACAAAGCCGTTGTAGAGGGCCTGGGTAAAATCGGTCTCGTCGAAATAGGGATTCCATTCGTAGTATTTCGACGACTTGATCGGCTGCCCGTTCACGCTCAACTCGGGGTTGGGCAAATTGGGTTCGTTCAACGGCGTGGTATTGGCGGTGTTGGTGACAAAACCATCGACGCTTGCCAGCCCGGCGCTCGTTCCCTGGACCACACGGGTATATAGCGAAATCGACGGGCCGCGGTTGCTATCCCAGCCCAACCAACCCGAGTGACCGATATCCAGGTAGTTGTAGGTATTGGGAACGGCGTGCAGCTTGTTGAGTGCGTATTTGATGCCTTCCTCGTAAATACCCGTGGAATTGGCCAGCGCGCAACGCATGTCGTTCAAATTGGTGACAAGGTTCGGCAGGCTATCTGGCTCGATCACATTGACGATGCGGATATCCTTGTATTTTGGGTCCGCGAAGATCGCCGCGATGACGTCGATATATTCTTTCTTGTAGCGTTCCAGCGCCGCCGGTGTCAGCGGCAATTCGCCATTGGACGCCAAGGCGTGACAATCGCGGCCCGGCAGATCATAGATCACAAAGCTGGCGGTGATCGGCGTATTGGCCTTTTTCTGTGCCAATGCGGCATCCAGATGCCCCCTCAACCCAAGCCGCCCGGCATTCTGCGATCCGCCGGAAATCGCGGCAATGCGATCCAGCCAGACCGCGGTGGGAAAGGTCTTCACCACGCCCATCTTGGCCTTCAACGGCGCGCCTTTCACCTTGGCAATCGATGCATCGACTTTTTTGGCGTAATCGGGATTCACATAACCGCTTGCGCCCACGAAGGGGTTGTCGACATGCACCTGCGCGCAGACGCTAGCGACAAATAACGGATTCAATGCCAACAGCGATAGCGCCATCGAGCGCGTGAGATTATGACGGATGCCCTTACTGAATTTCATGAGATTCACCTAGTAGTGATCGGATGGTGTTGATTCAAAATCCATGAAGCACTGCTTCGTGGCCTGCGTTATTCCTCTTCAGGGCACCCATCAGAAATATCCGGAGCCACTCAAACACGCTCCGTCGGCGTCCCGCCGAAGAGCATTTGCATGGCATAACCTGGGCCATGCCCTCACAAAGACACTCAAGCCAATGGCCCGCTTGTGTCCCGAGACATAACCTAATAGTTCAGATTCGTTGAAGGCTGATGCGGCCGCTTCGACGTCGTCGTCGCAACGGTTGCCTTCGTGCTATGCGGAGTATCTCCAGGGAGCGATTGAGCGATCAGCGTGGAATGCTGTGCCTGCGAACGGGGTGGTGAGTTCGCCATGCGGAAACTACGCTGCATATCCGTTAGACGCAATCGCCAAACATTGCGGTTGGGCACAGATCCAAAGACTGTCCATAGCGACATTTCGACTGCAGGCATTACTACACAAATGTATGTGCCATCACGCACAAAAAAACGGCTGCATCGCTTCCCGACGATGCAGCCGAATGGGAGGGTGCTCGACGTTGCCGTCGGGCGTCTTGCAGCACCGGGATGCCGGTGACGGGAAGAAAGCGAAATGACCGCTTGGAGAGGGACAACAGAAGATCATGTGCGGCACGACGCGGGGGGTGCGCCGTGTCGCACATCGGGACATCACATCAGGACATCACATCAAAAGCGCAGACGCAGACCGGCGTAGTAACGACGCTCGAAGATGTTTTGATCGTAGTAGTGGTTGGTCCACTGCGCGTAACGCCGCTCGCTTTCGCCGGTGAGGTTGGTGGCCTGGGCGTAGAGCGTCAGATGATCGTTGACGTCGTAGCTGAAGGATGCATCCAGATAACCGACATCGTCGTTCCAGATCGCCAGCTCATCGCCCCACGCACCGCTATTGACCTGACTGAACCGCTTGCTGCGCCAGTTGTAGGCCACGCGCGCCTGCAGCTTGTCCTTTTGATACCACAGCACCGCATTGGCCTGGTGCTTGGAGTTGTCGCCGATCGGAAGCGTGTTGCCCTCGATATCGGTGTTGTCGGTATCGGCATCGGAGAAGGTGTAGTTGATGTTGGTACCGAAACCGCTCAGCCAACCCGGCAGAAAATCGAAAGCCTGTTGATAGCCGATTTCGAAGCCCTTGATCTTGCCGCCACCGCCATTGACGATGCGCTCCACCGGGCCGCCAAGCCGCACCACGCCGTCGGCATCGGGCTGCGGCTCTATGTTGGTCACCGTGGTGGGGAACGACTTCACGTCGATCAGGAACGCGCCCACGCTGAGCAACGACGCATCGGAGAAATACCATTCCCACGACGCGTTGTAGTTGGTGGCGCGGTACGGATCCAGATCCGGGTTGCCGGAGCGGCCATTGAGGAACAGCACCGCATCGGAGGGCAGCGCGGGATTACGCGGTGGCGTGCCATTGACCGCATAGAAACTCACCAGGCCGCGGCCGAGATCGGGCAGATCCTGACGTGCTACCGCCTTGTTGTAGGCAAAGCGCAGCTTCTGCGCATCGGTGATATCCAGCGACAGGTTGGCGGTAGGCAATACATCGGTGTACTGACGATTCAGACGATTGGTACCGATCGCCGGGCTGACGCCGTTCCATTCGACATTGCCGATAAACACATTGCCGCTGCTCAGATACTGATCGATGGCGAGTTTGGTCTGCACGATGCGTGCGCCGATATTGGCCGTCCACGGCACCGCACTGCCGGTGCCGCCTTCCAGATTCGCCAGGAAATACGCCGCGGTACTTTTTTCGGTGACCTTGTACGAATCGGCAGCCTGCTGATAGGCCACGTTGCCCGGATACAGGCTGTTGAGATAGGCCACCGGGTCTTTCATGACCTGTGGGTTGATCGCCGGCAGGCCCTGACTGCCCAGGCCGGTGACCTTGAGCGGATCGAAGTCGTTGAAGTACGCCCAGTAGCCGGGGATGGAATTGAACGGCAGCAGGCGCGCTTCGGACACGCCGCTGCAGGTGTCGACAATCAGCGGGTCCTTGAAGTAGTACAGCGAGCGGTTGGGGTCTGCACAGGCAGTCGACACCGGCGACAGGTAGCGATAGGTGTCCAGCTTGACCTCGCGCTCGCCATAGCGGATGCCGAACTGGAAGCCGCGCACCACGCCTTCGTCGAACTCGAAGGTGCCATCGGCGCGGAATGCATCCATCGTGGCTTCGATCTTGTTTCCCTGCGCCCAGGTGGACATCAGCTGCCAGTTATCCGGATTGGACACATCGGTGCCGAGGTTGACCGCCGGGTAGGTGCCGCGGAAATCCACCGAGGCATCGACCACCGGCAAGCCGTTCGCGTTCGCCCATTGGGTGACGCCGCCGGCACGCGTGATCTGATCGCCACGTGTCACCACCGCATCGGCACGCGCTTCGTCGTAGGTGCGCTGCGCATCGCCATGCACCCAGCGGAACGACGCACGGAACGGTCCGCCATCATCGAAGCGTAGTTCCAGGTTGGTGTTGAGCGAATCCGAATCGGCGACGCCCGCCATCGAGTGCGCCTGGAAGCGGTTGTAGCGGAACTGGCCGTATTCGAGCACGCCATTGGAATCGACCACCGATCCCGGCTGCAACTGATTGGTGGCCCAGCCGGTGTGCAGCTGCGCGGCCACCGACGTGTCGTGATCTTCGAGCTTGGTATAGGCCGCATCGGCCAGCACCGTCCAGGAGTCGTTGATGTTGAACTGGAACGAGCCGTTGACGCCGGTGCGCTGGCGGTCAGTGCTGCGGTTATCCAGTTCGGTGGCGACCCAGTTGTAGAAATAGTCGCGCGGCAGATTGGACGGATCGGTATTGCTGCCGATGCGGCCGTCGCCGTTGAAGTCGAAGCCTACGTTCTGCTCGGTCGATTTCTGCGCGCCGTTGGAATACACGCTGGGGTGCTTGTTTTCCAGCGTGGCATCCGAGTACGACACCGCCAGCAATGCGCCCCAGCGCTCGGTGCGGAAGCTGGCCAGCCCCGAGTACAGCTCGTTGAGTTCCTGCACGCGGTCGCCGTAGGACCCTTCGGCCTGGCCGCTGAAGGTCCAGCCTTCGGGCAGATCGAACGGGCGGCGTGTCTTGAGCGACACCGTGCCGCTGATGCCGCCATCCAGATCGGCAGCGGTGGGCGACTTGATCACATCCACGCCGCTGAACAACGTCGGCGGGATGTCGACAAAATCCGGTTGTGCGCGACCGATATTCGGTTGGCCGAACTGGTCGCCGCCACCGGCGCTCAGATACAGTTCGCCGTTCATCGTGGTCTGCACCTGCGGCATGCCGCGGATGTTGAGCTGCGAGCCCTCGCCGGCCGAACGCCGGATCTGCACGCCGGGCACGCGCTGCAACGAATCGGTGATGGTGACGTCAGGCAGCTTGCCGATATCTTCGGCCGAGATCGAGTCGATGATCTGCGCGGCCGTGCGCTTGTTTTCGATGGCCTCGGCTTGCGCGCCGCGCACGCCCTTGACCATGACCTTGTCCAACTCGGTGACGCCGGCGGTGCTGCCGGCTTCCTGCGCTGCGGCAGTTGCCGCGACCAAGGTGAGTGCAGCCGCTAGCGCGGCGGCCAGCGGGGTGTGACACATACTGCGATGCAGCTTGTTCATGGTCCCCTCCCAGGGATGACGACAATCCACGAGCGTTTCGAATGGCAATGCCGGGGGGCACTGCAGTAATGGCTGACGCGCCGATCGGCGGGTCAGTGCAGACGCCGTGCACGTGCACGGCGTGGCAACGTGCTGGCGCTGCTACGGAAGCCCGTTGGCAGCGCCGGTTGATGGTTCGACATTCCAGCCACGCATTTGCAGCGTGGCGTTACGCAAGGTGTCCGCAGACGGCCCACGGATTTCCACCTCGCGCTGCTCGCCCGGCACCAGGCTCAGATAGTTGTCGCTGTAGTACGCCGGCAGGATGCGTTGGCCTTGCGCATCCACCAGGGTCAACTTGGTATTGAGTGCCACCTGTTGCGATGCATTGCGCACGCTGGCGCGCAACACCGGCTCGGCGGCGTCCTGTACCTGGGTGGTGAGCTGCAGCGGTACCTTGGCCAGCGCATCCAGCCCACGCATGGCGGCGGCATCGCGCGCCACCCAATAGAAGTTGCGCGAGCGCACCACTGCATCGCGGTCGAGCAATTGCAGGCGCACAAACCCCAGGCCATTGGTGTCCTTGAGCAACGGCGCCAATTGCAGTACCGGCGCAGAGACCGCAACTGCGGCCGCATCCAGCGCCTGTTCGCGCTGCTGCAGCAGTTTGCCGTCGCTGCCGTAGACCTCTGCACGCACGCGCAAGCCGCGCACCGGCTCGGCCGCGTTATTGACCACCACCACCTCGTGACCGGGCAGATTCATCTGCACATGCAAGGTCTCTGCCGCGTTGCGCACGCCGTAGTACGCGGCGTGGGTGTCGTAATCGTGGCTATAGATCTGCCACATATTGCTGGGCCACGCCGGATGGCTCATCCACAACAGACGCCCGCTGTTCTTGGTCCATAGCTGGGCGTTGAAGCCTTCGAAGATGGCGCGGTGGGTGTCGTAGTTGAGCAGCTGCGCCTTGCGCTCGAAATCCTCCAGGCTGGTCGGTGCGCCCAGCTTGTCGGTGAGCGACCGCATGAAACTGGCGGTATCGCCATTCCCTGACTGATGCCAGTCGTGATACGCCCAGGCATCGCCGATCGGCCACTGGTCGCCGACTGACGGCACCGACGCCTTGAACGACTCCAGCGTGGAGAACGACGGCGTGCCCACTTCCACCGAAAAGCCCTGCGCCAACGCATTGAAATAGGCCGCCGGCTCGCGATAGTTGTACGGCCCGCTGCCCTGCAGATTGACCTCGTTGGAGCTGCCGGTGTACCAGCGTGTGCCATCTAGGTCGGCAACCAGTTTGTCCAGACCTTCGTTGAGGATGGGAGCCGGCACGCCCTCGTTGCGCCCGAACCACAACACGATGGACGGATGATTGCGGAAGCGCTTGATCACCTCAGCCGCGTTGTCCAGAAACAGGGCCGCATCGGCCGGCTCCATGTTGTAGTTCTGGGTGGACTGCCAGAAGTCGTTGAGCACCAACATGCCGTATTCGTCGGCCAGATCGAAAAAGCTGGCTTCGGTGTTCTGGCCCACCCAATTGCGCACCACGTTGAAATGCGCGTCGCGTTGCAACCGAAAGTACGGCTCCAGCCGCTCGCGCGAGACGCGCTTGCGCCAGTCGTCCATGCCCCAGTTGCCGCCCTTGACTGCAATACGCACGCCGTTGATGCGCAGCACCAGATGCGGCGCCAGCGTGGTGTCTTGCAGTTGCTGCACTGCCGGCGAGGCCAGTGCGCCTGGATACAACGATTGCGCCTTGCCGCCCGGTACCGCGCGGATCGCCTCATGCCGTACATCGACGATGCGCTCGCCACGTCGGCGTGCCTGGTTGAGATCGACCAGCACCCGGCGCAGCGCGCCATCTTGGTCGAACAGGGACAGTTCGTAGGTCACCTCGCGAATGCCGAAGCGCAGCTGCTGTGCGTCCGATCGCGCACCGGCCACATCGACGCCAACCTGCAGCGAATACAGCGCCGGCTCGCCATAACCGTTGGGCCACCACAAGCGCGGATTGGCGATGACCAGCTGCGGCGTGTCGGCCGCGGTGAACTTGAGCGTGCTGCCGCCAGCGGGCACGTTGACCTGCCGCTGGATGCGCACATCGCCGATGGCCAACTGGACATTGCCCTGCACGGCAGCGCCGCTCTCGTTGCGCAGCGGCACAGTGACGTCGAGTTCGGCACGGCGGTGATCCGGCGCCAGGCGCGCCGTCACTACCTGGGTGTCGCCGATGGTCACCGGCCCGCTGGCGTGCAGTTGCACGTCCTGCCACAGACCAGCATTGCGATCGCGCACCGCAGGAATCCAGTCCCAGCCTTCGCTGGCGATAAACGTGGGGCCGTCCAGCGCCTGCATACCGCCGTTTTCGCCCACGCCCGCCGTCATCGATTGCTCATGCGCAATACCCGGATGCGGCGGTGGCGAGACGCGCACCGCAATAACATTGCGGCCGGCTCTGAGCTGCTTGCTGACGTCGAAGCGACCGCGTGCAAATGCACCGCGGGTGCGTCCGACCTGGGTGCCGTTGACCCAGATTTCGCCGGCATAGTTGATGCCGTTGAACAGCAACTCCAGCCGCTTGCCTTGCGCGGCTGCAGGCAGATCGAAACTGCTGCGGTACCACCAGTCGTGCCGGCTCAGCGATTCGGGAATGGCCATGTTATTGAGGCCGATATCCGGGTCCGGATACACGCCGCGATCGACCAGCGTGGTGAGCACCGTGCCCGGCACCGTCGCCACACGCCAGGCGGCATTGCCGGCGTCCGTATCGCTGCGCGACAGCGTTGCACCCGTTACCTGGCCAAGTTCCGGCGCAGCGGCCAACTGCCACGCACCGACACGCCATGCGGCATCGTCCAGCGGCTGCAATGCAGGCGCGGCCTGCGCCGGCTTGGCAACCGGTGCAGAAAATGCAGCAGTGCTGCGCGGCAAGGTGGCAGCGGCCTGCGGTGCCAACTGACCGGCCATCTGCTTGACCTGCACCGGCCATGCCGGCGATGCATCTTCAAACCGTTGCAGCGCCGGGTCGGGCGCATGCGCTGCCAGCTGCGCAATGGCCGCTGTCTCCAGCGCGCCAGATCGCGCGACGAAGTCGGCAATCTCGCCACCGAAGTGCTGCGTGTACGCCGCAGGCTGCTCGCGCGGACCAAACATCAGCACCGGTGCAGCCGCCGCTTGACGCACCGCACCACTGGCGACCTGTCGCCCATTGGCATACAGCGTCAAACGGCTGCCTTGTGCCACCGCAGTCACGTGCGTCCACGTGCCGGAAGGCAGCGCCTGCTTGCTGCGCAGCACGGTGTCGGCGCCCTGCACAAAGCCGAGCGTGCCGTTGTCGATCGCAAAGTAACGGCCCGCAGCGTGCGGATCGCCAATGCCGGCAATCAACGCTGCGCCGGTCGTCGCACGCGATGGACGCACCCAGCCCGACAGGCTCCAGTCCGCGTTGGCGGCAAGCAATGGCATATCTGCGGCGAACGTCTTTGCCAACCCCATCCCGCCCGCAAGCACGCGGACATCGTAAGGACCTGGCGCGGCCATCTCGGCAGGGGCAGCCTCCACTGCGGTCCAACCGATGCACCCACACAACAGCCACAGCGCTCCACGGCGGAACGCCTTGCGAACCATCAGCATTAGAGGCCTCTCCCAAGCTCTACTGCCACACAACGGTGCACACCACCTCTGTGCAACCGGCATACATCCAATCGACGTAGCGCAGTTGTATCCGGTGATGCCGCCCGTGGCTGCCGCCCCTGTTTCAGCGACCATGGTGCGAGGTAACGTTACCCCAAGGCGATATCGACGACAACACTTTCTGCGTTAGGGTTGGCGTTCCCAGGAGGAGG
This sequence comes from Xanthomonas sp. NCPPB 4467, assembly GCF_041475665.2. Lineage (NCBI taxonomy): Bacteria > Pseudomonadati > Pseudomonadota > Gammaproteobacteria > Lysobacterales > Lysobacteraceae > Xanthomonas > Xanthomonas sp. NCPPB 4467. The sequence goes on from NZ_CM191260.1 coordinate 3,976,317, forward strand.
GACTTATGCGAAACCTGATCCAGTCCGCACTACCGGCGGCATGCGCATTGCTGTGTGTGATCGCAACGCCAGCAACCGCGCAGCGCCTGCGTGTGCAATCGCCCGATGCACGTACCGAAGTGGAATTCACGCTACGCGACGGCGGCGTCCCCAGCTATCGCGTGCTGTACCGCAACACGTTGGTGCTCGACGACGCACCGCTCGGACTGGATCTTGGCAAGGCCGGAAAACTCGGCCGCAACATGACCGTGCAGGGCAGCAGCACCGACACGCACGACAGCACGTTTACGTTACCGGTTGGCAAGACCCAACAGGTACGCGATCACTATCGTCAATTGCGCGTGCAGTTGACCGATCAACAACAACGCCGACTCACCGTTGAATTGCGCGCGTACGACGATGGCGTGGCGCTGCGCTACGTGCTGCCCGATGCCGGCGAGGTACGCATCCGCGACGAGCTCACCAGCTTTGCGTTTCCACGCGACTACTCATGCTGGACCTTGAACCTGGGCCGGTTCGGAACCAGCCACGAGGGTGAGTACGACGCCATCGCCGCGTCCAAGTTGCGCCCTCACAATCTGCTTGAGTTACCGCTGGTGTGCCAGACCGATGCACGCGGCACCACGCTGGCGATCGGCGAGGCGAATCTGCGCGACTACGCAGGCCTGTATCTCACCGGCCGCGCCGATGGCGGATTGGGCGTGTCGGCAAAGTTGTCGCCGCGCCTGGACGAACCGAAGATGGCGGTCACGTTCGACGCGAAGGGACGCGATTTCGCAACACCGTGGCGGGTGATCATGCTGGGCGACAGCCCGGCGAGCCTGATCGAATCCACCATGATTTCTGCGCTCAATCCACCGCCGGCCTTCGATGCGCGCTGGGTGCGCGCGGGTAAATCGGCGTGGGATTGGTGGTCGGGCAACCTTGCCGGCGGGGTGGAACATCCCGGCATGAATACCGCCACGATCCAGCGTTACATCGATCACGCGCAGCAGTTGAAGCTGCAATACATGTTGATCGACGACGGCTGGTATTACGGCAGCACCGGCGACGGGCAATACAACAGCGATGCCGATATCCGTCGCCCCGTAGAGCAACTCGACCTGCAGGGTCTGGTGACCTATGCACGCAAGCGCGATGTGGGGTTGTGGCTGTGGGCGCACTGGCGCGCACTCGATGCGCACATGGACGAGGCGCTGGCCTGGTATCAAAAAATCGGCATCAAGGGCATCAAGGTCGACTTCATGGACCGCGACGACCAGCAGATGGTGGACTTCTACCACCGCCTGCTGAGCAAGGCCGCCGAACATAAACTGCTGGTGGACCTGCATGGTGCGTATCACCCGACCGGCCTGACCCGTACCTATCCCAATTATCTGACGCAAGAAGGCGTGCTCGGCGCCGAATACAACAAGTGGACCACGCGCATCACCGCCACGCATAACCTGACGCTGCCGTTCACGCGCATGTTGCTTGGGCCGATGGACTACACGCCGGGCGGCTTCCGCAATGTGCGCCCGGCCGAGTTCAAGATGCAGCACATCGCACCGCAAGTGATGACCACACGTGCGCAGCAGCTGGCGATGTACGTGGTGTACGAGAGCCCGTTCGCGGTGGTGGCGGATAGCCCCGAGCAATACGAAAACGTGCCCGCAGCGCAGTTTCTGCGCGATGTCCCGGCGAGCTGGGACGAAACCCGTGCACTGGAAGGCGCCATCGGCGAGCACATCGCACTGGCGCGGCGCAGCGGCAAGGACTGGTACGTGGGCGCGATGACCAACGAGCAAGCGCGCACGTTGACGCTGCCGCTGTCGTTCCTGGGCAAGGGCAGCTGGACCGCAACGATCTATGCCGATGGCCAGGCGCCGACCGAGGTCCGCATCGAGACCCGCAAGCTCACCCGTCACGACAGCCTGCAACTGGAACTGGCTGCAAGCGGCGGCGCGGCAGTGCGGCTGCAACAGAAATAAGCGCAGCGACCAGGGTGCGATGCAACACCATCCCCTCTCCCATCTGGAGAGGAGTGAGTGAGGAGACGACGACGATGCGCAGAGACGACCCCTGCTATCGCGCTCGACCTGTCGGATGACAGGTCGTCAGCAGCTGGGCATTGCTGAAACACTGCAGCGCCGCGCGCGTGATCGTGCGCACCGTTGCGCAGCGGCGCCGCGGCGCACATGGTCAAGCACGCCTGCGCAATGGACATCCGCTTAGCACATTGCGCTTGCCGTGTGTCTGGCGTCACGCAATCAATGCGTGCAGATAATTCTGCATCGCATCCGATTTAGGATGCGCGCGCCTTCACCGCAGATGTGCGCCGCCGGCTGTCTCCCGGTCTCGCCCTGCGACGTGATAGCGCGGCCTGCATGGTTCGCCGCATGCGGGCCGTTTCATTCCGGCGCCAGGAAAAAATCCCATGACGTTTCGTTCCAAGCGACCGATGTCGATCGGCCGCGCCGTTGTTGCGCTTGCCATTTGCACCACAGCGCCGGCGTGTCTTGCAGGCACATTGCAGTCGCCCTCCATCTCGGCCGCCGACGATCAACGTATCGATGCGCTGATGCCGCCGCTGCTGCGTACACCCGCCACCCCACATGTGGCGCCCGAGCAGCGTGCAGGCATGCAGCGCAACACGACTGCGGTATCGCTTGCATTTCCGTTGGTCACGCAGGAGTTCAAGCAATTTCTGGACGCGCAGGCACAGCGCAGCTACGCCACGCGCGAGGTCACCGCCAAAGTCAGCGACCCAGCGGCATTCGCGCAGATGCAGCGTTATCTGTTCAATCGCTACAACGGTCTGACCGTGCTGCGCAGCGTGCATCAGCGCGACAAGGTGTTCGACTGCATCCTGCTCGCACAGCAACCCGCGTTGCGCGATGGCAGCGCGCCTGCCATGCCGCCCGGCATTGCGGCCGGGGTCAGCAGCAGCGCTCCACTCGATGCGGCGCAACGCTGCGACGCTGGCAGCGTGCCGTTGCAGCGCATCGGCCTGGCAGAGATGAGCCAATACACAACGCTGCAGGCGTTCTTGCGCGGTGCCGCACTGCGGGCGACCACACCTGACCAGCCCACTCTGCTGCCCGCCGCGCAGGATGCCGCGTCGGTGGTGCATTACTACTCCACCATCTATCTGGACACCGCCGGTTCGCCCGTGACCGGCGCCGGTGCCGACCTCAACACCTGGGTGCCGGCCGTTCGCGCCAACGATGTGCAGTCGATCAGCCAGATCTGGCTGGGTGGATACACCCCGCAAGGGCAGATCCAGACCCTGGAAGCCGGTTGGCAAACCCAACCAGGCGCAGGCTGGGGCGACACGCCGATCCTGTTCATCTATTCCACGCAGGACGGCTATATCAGCACCGGTTGCCATAACCTGGATTGCGCCGACTTCGTGCAGACCAGCACGGCGAATGTGCTCGGCACAGCGCCCGCCGGCGGCTTCAGCACGGCCGGCGGCAAGCAAGCCATGCTGCATGTGGAATACCAGCGCAATGCCGACGGCCACTGGTGGTTCGGCTTGAATGGCGAATGGATCGGCTATTACAAGGCCGAGCTGTATGCCGGCGACATTGCCGAAGGCAGCGCCAACATCTTCATCTCGGCCGGTGGCGAAATTTCCACCCGGGATGGTCGTCCCAGCGCACCGATGGGCAGTGGGCAGTTCGCATCGGCCGGCTACCGGCAGGCCGCGTTCCAGGCAAATCATTTTTATCGCGACGCGGCCATGGCCACCCGGCCTGCACAACGGTTGTCATCGATGAATGTGAAGCAGCCGTCGTGCTACACGTTGGCGATTGCCGGCTACAGCTATCCGTATGCATTGGGAGACGGCGTCTCCCGTACCAGCGTGTCGCCGGAGATGCAGAACGGCGGCATTTACTTCGGCGGGCCAGGCTGCGCTCGCTGAGTCCATGCGAACGCGCGCACTGCTGCAGCGCGCGCGTTCGCTTGGTGGCCACCACACGAGCACGCATGCGGTTGCACAGTTGTGCGCTGCATGCTGAAACGCCGGAACTGCCACCACCACTTCGGCCTGCGGCCAAGCGGTGGTGGTTTGTCGGCGTGCCCAGTGCAGGATGCTCACCACGGCAGGGCGCCTGCGGTTGCAACGCATCCTTGCCAGCGTCACAGCCGGCAAGGACTCGCCACTCCACTGGCCGTGGCAATGGACGCCGGCTTACGGCAAATCCACGCCTGCGCACAGGGCCGGGCGTGCATCCTTGATCTGCTGCACGCCATGCGCATCGAACTGCAGCGCCGCATGTTTCGGCGCGAATGCCGGCCACGCGGGCAAGCCCTTGGCGTTGGGATTCCCGCGCTGCACGAATGCCGCCCAATACTTCTGCAAGCTCACCGGTGGCTGACCGATGGGCAGGTTCTTGAACAGGAACGGCAGCTCGGCGCTATGGGTCACCTGCCCACCCGGCGCGGCGGTGTCGAACACGTAATGCCACACCGGCACACCGAGCGCGGCCTGGCGCTGCGCCACAGTCACCGCCGGGCAGCGGAAGGTGAGATCGGTGGACAGTTGCATCGCCGCATTACCCTGGCGCTCGGCACGCTGCGCCGCATGCGTCCGTTGCGCCTGCAACACCGCCTCGGCACGCTCGGGATAGTCGCGACGCAGACGCGCCTGTGCGCCCTGGTCGCCGCCGTAGGTGAGCTCCTGCACCACGTAGCCGATCAACAGCGGCACCTTGGCCTGTGCGCCACTGGCCAGCAGCTCGGCCGGTGCGCGCGGCAGCACGCGCCCATCGACAACGGCTTGCAGCCAGATGTAGCCGTCGTCGTCCAAGGCCGGCACGTCGACGCCATGCCCGGCCTTGAGCACCTGTTCCACCGGCAACGCGCGCAATTGGCTTAGGCGCGTGGCCGCATCGTCGATACGGGCGCGTTTGGCGATGGCAACGCCCAACGCGCGATTATCTTCCAGACTGCGCGCCGGCAGCCCGAAACCGGCGGTGCCGCTTTGTTCGATCGCCGCAGAAAACAGCCCGCGCGCGAGCGGGCTGAGCATCAGCAAGCCCACATCCTGGCCACCGGCCGATTGCCCGGCGATGGTGACCCGCGCAGGGTCGCCACCGAACTGCGCAATGTTGTCGCGCACCCAGCGCAGCGCGGCAATCTGATCGAGCAAAGCGTAGTTGCCGGCCGCTTCGTTGTCGCCATCGCGCAGTTCCGGCAGCGACAGGAAGCCCAACGCGCCCAGCCGGTATTGCAGCGTCACCACCAGCATGTTCTGCGCGACGAGATTGGTGGGCAGATGCCCATCCGCGCCGCCGGCGACATTGGCGCCGCCATGGATCCACACAAATACCGGCAACGGAGTTGCCGGCTGCAGCGTGGGTGTCTGCACTTCGACGTAGAGGCAGTCTTCGCTGCCGCGCCTGGCCATCGCATCGTTCCAGCCCAGCGCGGGCTGCACGCACGGTGTGGCCGCCTGCGTGGCGTCACGCACCTGCGTCCATGCGGCGGCCGGTTGCGGCGGGCGCCAGCGCAGCGCACCCAGCGGCGGCGCAGCGAAGGGGATGGCACGAAACACCGCACTGCCGTCGTCCTGCCATTGCCCGCGCACCACGCCATGATCGGTGCGCACGTCCGGCGGCGTTGCAGGAGCGGTGGATACAGCGGCAGACACGCTGCTACTGAGCGTGCAGAGGGCAGCAAGCAAGCAGGCAGACACACGCATCACAGCGCTCCGGGGTCGACGCGGGCGCGCCAGGCGGCCTGGAACACGGCAGTGGCCGAGGCTACGTTGAGGCTTTCGACCTTGCCGCTGCCGCGGATGGAGAGCTGCAGATCGCACTCGCGGGCGAACTGGCGGTCCATGCCTGCGCTTTCGGCACCCATCACGTACACCAGGCGCTGCGGCAACGCGGCGGCAAAGACATCGTGCCCACCGTCGACCAGCGTGGCCGCGATCGCAAAGCCGGCCTGGCGCAGCTGCGTCATCGCCACTGCGGTCTCGGGCAATTGCACCAGCGGCACGGCTTCGGCACCGCCTTCGGCCACGCGTGCGGCGGCGCCGGACAGGCCCAGCGCGGAGCCGGCCGGCAGCAGCAAACCGGCAACGCCGAAATGCGCCGACGAGCGCAAGATCGCGCCGAAGTTATGCGGGTTGCCCACGCCATCCAGCCACAGCGCCAGCACCGGGCCCTGCGGCAACACCGCCAGCCACTCCTGCAACGGCTGCGGCGACACCCGCAACACCTCGGCCACGATGCCTTCGTGATGCGTACTGGCCGCCAGCTTGGTGAGGTCGGCGTCCTCGACCACGCGGTAGCCGATGCGCTGTGCGACGCACCAGGCCAGCAAGGCCTTGAATTGCGGAATCCGCGCCTCGGTCAGATAGAGCTTGCGCAGCGCCTGCGGACGCGCCTTGAATACGGCCTGGACCGCATTGATGCCGTACAGGCGCAGCTCGCGCGCGGTGTTGGCGTTGGCAGCGGCCGGTGCGGCGGCAGCGGTGCGTGCTGCAGGCGCAGCCGGTGCGGGCGCACGTGGCGCCGCACGGCCCCACGGATTGCGCGGCGCAGCGCCACTGCCGGTGTTGTCGCGTGGCGGTCGCGCGCCACGTCCATCATGCTGTTTCATCGTTGTGTCCAGAAATCCGCGTTCTTGATGCCGAGCGACACCGGATCGAAGACCGGATCCAGCCCCTGGCGTTTTTGCCGTTCGTAATCCTTCAAGGCCAGCATGGCCGGCTTGTGCAGGATCAGGATGGCGATGATGTTGAGCCAGGCCATGACGCCGACGCCGATGTCGCCCAGCGCCCAGGCCAGCTGCGCATTGTGGAACGCGCCGAAGATCACCATGCCCATGATCCCCAGGCGCAACAGCAGCACGGTGAGCGGTCGGCGGCGGCTGCCATTGATGTAGCTCAGGTTGGTTTCGGCCATGTAGTAATAGGCCATGATGGTAGTGAAGGCGAAGAAGAACAGCGCCACCGCCACAAAGCCCGCGCCCCAGCCCGGCAGCACCGATTCCACTGCCGCCTGCGCATAACCGGGGCCTTCTTCCACCCCGCTCAGGCCGGCGTACAGGCCCGGCTTGGCACCGTCGGGCGCGTACACGTTGTACTTGCCGGTGGTGAGGATCAGGAACGCGGTGGCGGTGCACACCATCATGGTATCGAAGTAGATCGCAAACGCCTGCACGTAGCCTTGCTTGGCCGGATGCGACACCTCTGCCGCTGCCGCAGCATGCGGCCCGGTGCCCTGCCCGGCTTCGTTGGCGTAGATGCCGCGCTTGACGCCCCATTCCACCGCCAGCCCCAGCAGGGCGCCGAACGCGGCATGGCTGCCGAAGGCACTGCTGAAGATGGTGGCGAACATGTCCGGCACGCGCTCGGCATTGAGCACCATGATGACCAGCGCCATCAGGATGTAGCCCATCGCCATGAACGGCACCACGATTTCGGCGAAGTTGGCGATGCGCTTGACGCCGCCGAAGATGATCACCGCCAGCATGCACGCCACCAGAATGCCGATGCCCAGCTTGGCCGCATCGCGCATCGGCAGGCCCATCCACTGCCCGTCCATCGCACCGCACAGGCTGGTGCCCCGGCAGGCGTTGATGGCGCTGTCGGCAATCGCATTGGCCTGGACGCCCGGCATCAGAAAGCCGGTGGCGATGATGGTGGCCACCGCGAAGGTGAGCGCGTACCACTTCAGACCCATCGCCTTTTCGATGTAGTACGCCGGGCCGCCGCGATAACGGCCATCGGCATCCTTGATCTTGTAGATCTGCGCCAGCGTCGATTCCACGTACGACGTGGACGCGCCGAGAAAGCCCATCACCCACATCCAGAAGATCGCGCCCGGCCCACCGAAGGCGATGGCGGTAGCGACGCCGGCGATGTTGCCGATGCCGATACGCCCGGCCATCGACATCGCCAGCGCCTGGAACGAAGACACCCCGGCATCGGATTTCTGCCCGCCCACGGTGAGGCGGATCATTTCCACGAACCCGCGTACCTGCATGAAACGGGTGCGGATGGTGAAATAAACGCCTGCGCCCAGGCACATGAAGATCAGTGCCTTGCTCCAGACGATGCCGTTGATGCCATTGATGAGTGCTTCCACGCAATCTCCCCGAGTGCTGGATCGTGAACCCCAGCGCCGTGGGGAGTGGGTCGATTCTGGCCGAAAGCGCCGCCCGATGCGACGTGCGTGCGTGCTGCGCCGTCAGCGCGCGCCAACCTGCCGGAGGCGCATGTACAGGCCGTGCGCACCATCGTGGGGCATCGGCGCTGCGGGTCGCATCCAATAGGCAACGATGCCAGTGGTGTGCGGCAGCTTGGCCGAGACCGGATGCACGTCGCGAGCGGTCATCGGATCGCTGTGGACGGTGCGCTCAGAACCGGCGTGTGCGCAGGGCACATGCCGGTTCCGAGCAGCGACCGCAGCCGCCTGGCGGCTGCGCAGTCGCTTTGTTGACCGCTCCTGGCGCTCAGCGCTTGGCGGTCTGTGCCTGCTTGAGCGCGGCGCACAGGCGGATGGTTTCGCCGGTCTGCGCCAGACCGCGGTCGGCGCCGCTGAGCTTGGCCAGGCGCGGCTGGAAGAACGCATCCAGGCGGTCGGCTTCTTCCACGCTGCAGCCACCGGATGCGCCGAGCGCCGGCAGACCGCCGCCGTCGAACGACCCGCTGCGCTGCACGATGCGGTCGAAGTTGGCGGTGAACCACGGCCACATCGACGCATGCGACCCCTCATAGCTGTTCCCACGCATCAGCATGCTCTTCATCTCGCCGACCTTGATGGCATCGGTCAACGCAAAATCGCGCACCTGCTTGAGCAACGCCGGGTCCTGCACCGCACCTAGTGCCGCGATCATGGCGTTACGCTGCGCGGGGTCGGCGTGGCTGCGCAATGCCGCGATCAGGGTCTGGACGGCGGGGGCGCCGCGTTCCTGCACGGTGACCGCCAGCACGCTGCCGAGCAGATCCGGGTTGGCCGCAGAGAAATCCAGCGCCCCGGTGCCACCGGCAAGCACCGCATCGCCCTGGGCAAGCAGCGCCTTGCGCACTTCCGCATTCTGCAGGCGTAACCCAAACATCCCGGCCAGCGACGAACGCAGCGCAGTGTCGTCGACCGATTCGCCGCTGCGCCGCACGTAACCCAGCTGGCGTAGACGCGGCAGATATGCCTGTTCGGCGGCCTTGCGCAACGCGCCGCGCTGCGCCTCGGTGCTGGCCTGGTAGCGCCAGATCCATACGAAGCGATCCACCAGCGCGGTCGAAACATCGGCCGATGCGGACGGTGCCAGCTGCTTGAACGCCATCAACACCGCATCGCTGTCGGCATCGCCGTGGCGGTAGGCCGCATCGATGGCATCGGCGTAGGCCAGCTGCTCGTTATCGTCGAGTTGCGCAACCTGCTTGCCGAGTGCAGCCAGCTGCTTCTTCGGCAGGCTGAAACGGTAATAGCCGGCGCCATGCGCGTTCGGGAACACCCAGGTGTTCTTGCCGGCGCCGTCCAGCACGATGCTGCCGCTGCCGTCTTCCAGCAACTGGCAGGCGGTACCGACCTGGTTTTTGCCCTTGCCGTACTTCACGCACACCGGCACGCCCCACTGCTGCGCGGTGGAGCCGGTCGAACCCAGCGGCAAATACCGCTGCTGCTGCAGCTTGACCACGGTCTTGCCGCCTTCGCGCGCCACCTGGGTCTGCAGGTACGGCACACCCGGCTGATTCAAGAAGCTGCGAAATGCCGCCTTGAAGTCTTCGCCCTTGCCGGCGGCTTCGGCGATCGCATCGACCAGATCGTCGGCGGTGGCGCTGCCGAACTGATGCTTGGCGATGTAGGCGCGCATGCCTTCGCGGAACACATCCTCGCCAACGAAGGCTTCGAACATCGCCAGCACCGCCGCACCCTTCTGATAGGTGATGCCGTCGAAGGCGGTTTCGATATCGCCGTTACCGGTGATCGGCTGGCGGATCTTGCGTGCGCTGACCAGGCTGTCGTTATTCATCGCGTACTGCGCGCCACCGATGCGATCCAGGTTGGCGTGATACTCCGGGTGCAGCTGCATGGTGATTTTCTGCTGCATCCAGGTGGCGAAGGCTTCGTTGAGCCACAGGTCGTCCCACCATTCCATGGTCACGGTGTCGCCGGTCCACTGATGCGCCAGCTCGTGCGCGTTGGTGTTGAAGGAGCGCTGCACGTTTTCGGCCGGCGAATCCTTGTCCAGTAACAGCAACCAGTCGCGGAAGGTCACAAACCCCGGGTTTTCCATCGCACCGGCACTGAAATCCGGTGCGGCGACCAGATCGAGTTTGTCGAACGGATAACCGAAGGCGTAGTAGTCCTCCAGCGCGGCGATGATCGCCGGGGTCTGGTCCAGCGCCGGGGTGATGCGCGGGCCCTGGCCCTGGGCGGCGATACCGCGCAGCGGCGTGGCATTGGGGCGCTGCGGGGTGGCCGGCATTGCAGGCACATCTACCACATCCCACGGGCCGGCGGCGTAGGCGACCAGATAGGTCGGCAACGGCACGGTCGGCGCAAAGGTCACCGTCTTCCAGCCCTTGCCCGCCGGCTTGGTCGAGGTAGCGATGGTGTTGGCCAGCGCCTGATCGTCGCTGGGTACGGTCAGGCTCAGGTCGAACGGGGTCTTGAATGCCGGCTCATCGAAGCCCGGGAACGCGTAGCGCGCACTGATCGGCTCCATCTGCGTCATCGCATACGCCTTGCCCTGGTACTTCACCTGATACAGGCCCTGCAGCTGCTGGTTGAGCGGCGCGCTGTAGGTGATGTCCACGGTGAGCGTCTGCGGTTTGAGCGTGCGCCCGAACTCAAGGCGAACCACACCGGTGTGCGCATCGGCGTCGACATAGCGCGCGGTGAGCGCCTTGCCCTTGGCCGGCTTGACCGTGGCCTTGCTGACCTTCAGCTCCTTGCCGTGCAGCCACAGATGGTCGGACGCCTGCTTGAGCTGCACGCGAATGGTGGTGCGGCCACTGAACTGCGCCTGCTCCGGGTCGACCTTGATCGCCAGGCTGTAGCGCTCGGGCACCGCCCAGGTCGGCAATCGGCCATTGGGCACCGGCTCGGCGGACGTCTGCGCAAGTGCGTTGCCGCAACACAGCGCAAGGAGGGAAGGAGCAAGCAGGCAGGCAAGACGACGCATGGGCAATTCCGGTCAGGGTAACCGCCGAAGTCGACCACAGCGGGGCATGACTGTCATGTGACCTTAGTCATTGCGCGGGTTGGGCAGGCACAGCTCTGAATTCTCCAAAGCGCCGACACAGCTCCGCGTCCGTCGTATACACCGCTCTGGCAACGCAGCGTTTCCACTGCCGAGTTGGTGGTCGGCGACCGATCGGCTTGGTCAGGTGCTACGCACTGCCGGCTTGTTTGCCGCCGCCACCGCCGCCGACACGGTGATGACCGGCCAACGCGCCACACGCTTTCTCGGTGAGAACAACCCGCTCGCCGCGCAATCGGAGCTTGCCCACTTCGCCGGCCGCAACGTCGGCGGCTGGGCCGGCGGCACTGCCGCTGCGTATGCGCTGGGTAGCTCTGGTGCCGGGCCGATGGTGCTGATCGCGGCCGATGCGTATTTCTTGAGTACCGCTGGCGAAAAAGCCGCCGCGTTGCTGGATAACCGCGCCATCTACACCCAGACCGATCGCGCGGGCACGCAGTGGTCGTTCGATGGCCGCGCCTGGGCGCGCGACGGCAAGGCCGACACCACCAACGATGGCGTCAACAACCCCACCTCCACGCCCATCGTCGCCAGCTACCAAAAGGCGCGCGAACTCAATTACCAGGCCACCAACGCCGCTGCCGCGTTGGCCTTGAAGGATGCGCCCACCCCGCAGGATCCGTATCGCCAGCCGGCCAATGCCACTGACCGTCCCAGCCTGAGCAGCGCCGACTGGCGACGCGATGCAGCGGACGGCCAGTGGCATCGGCTGGTCAAGACCGATGTGTCGGGTGCCAACGATCGCGGCAGTTACGTGCAGGAAACCGCCTTGCCGCAACGCGCAGCCGAACTGGACGCGCAAGCGCAAGACGTCATCGCCCGCAACATCGCCAACAGTCCCGGCGCGGTTGCTGCGCGCTACGAACTGGCGCATCACCGCGGCCGATGGGTTGCCGCTGGCGGCTGCAAGATAGCGTTGGGAATATTGAACATTGCAACATTGCTGATGCATAGTGAAAACTCGAAGAAATGATGCAAGGGAAGCTGAAATGACCTTGGAAAATAAGCCGCAGAAGGGAGATTTCTACATCCTGATGCCTGATCTTGAATGCGGTCCTGAAGTCGGGGTTCTGTTTGAGAACGTGAAAAAACTTCTCGTGCCTCCTCGACTGATTTTGAGACCAAACGAAGGAGGTTTCCCAGCGCTAGAGGAAAAGCCACGCCTGATCTATGACTCGTCGAAAGGTGCTATGCCTAAGGACCTGGAAGCAGGATTCAGTGGCTATTGGCTCGTATCCGAGCGGTTACATCGCGTGTTTTCGACCGTCGATCCAGAGGGATTTAGCTTCGTCGAGTGCGACTTTCGTATGACTGATGGAAGTAAAGGCCCTCGCTATTTTTTATGCGATGTCGTGCGAGTCTTGGACGCGCTAGATGAAGACCAATCGGAAGTTGAGATCGAGGTTAGCGACGAATTCGTCAACGGAAAATTCTATGATTTCACTGGGGGTGCAAAATTGAAATTTCGAAAAGATGTTATAGATGAATCGCACGTTTTTATTTTGAAATACTCTGGCGACTGTGTGTTCTGCGACAAAATTATGAGAGATGCGGTGAGGGATGCGGGAATTGGAGTGGATGGAGTTTCAGATGGGCTTTGGTTTAGAGATGCATCGAACTGGAAGAGTTCTTAATTTCTATAAGGAATTTCCGCCATGGCTAAGCGAACAATTTTTCAAGAGCATCATATTACTGAAAGACAAACGCTGCGTAATAGCCGGCTGCTTGAGGTTCTTCAGGAAGCAAATTATTTTGAAATGGATGCGCAGCGCAATCTGATTTATATGCCAAGTGATCCAGCGCTAGCGCGGGCAATCGGAATATCTCCGCATAGCGGAGGCCCGATACGGGATTACCAAGATGGAACAATCTCTCGATTGAGGCGTTTGTCGCAGACCTTAGACGGTCAACTGGCGATTTCGGGCGATCAAGACGCTATCGCAAGAATTGCGCCAAAGGTTGATCGACTGGTCGATACAATGAGAGTAGGTCTAGTTAATGCGGATCTCTACACCAATGCCCCAATCGGCATGGTTGCAGATGACATGCGGCCTGGCATCAATGCGTTTTTCAAAGACGCGCGGAGCTACGACAAGAGGCTTTCATCTCAGATCGACGCAGTTCCAACGCTACAAAAACCAGAGCTTGGCTGGTCATCAATCGTCCACTCCGAGCAGCGCGTCATATCTACACTTCAATACGTAGAGCAATCCAGCAGTAACCTCACCAAAGGCGGCGATCCAGAGATTGGTCGAAATTCACTTTCCCAAGCGATCGCACAAGCCCATGCCGCAGGCCGACTGACACTTTCCGACCAAGGCATCCTGCAGGTCGAAAATGTGCTCGGCGAAGAAGCAGTGCGACCATTACGCACTCCGCCAGGCCAACGCGGCTTCGCCACCGCCGAGCTACTGGTCGGCGACCTGTCCGCAGGCCAGGCGCTGCGCACTACCGGGCTACTCGCCACCGCCGCCGACACGGTGATGACCGGTCAGCGCGCCACACACTTACTCGGGCAGGACAACCCGCTCGCCGCACAGTCCGAGTTGGCGCACTTCGCCGGCCGCAACGTCGGCGGCTGGGCCGGCGGCACTGCCGCTGCGTATGCGCTGGGTAGCTCTGGTGCCGGGCCGATGGTGCTGATCGCGGCCGATGCGTATTTCTTGAGTACCGCTGGCGAAAAAGCCGCCGCGTTGCTGGATAACCGCGCCATCTACACCCAGACCGATCGCGCGGGCACGCAGTGGTCGTTCGATGGCCGCGCCTGGGCGCGCGACGGCAAGGCCGACACCACCAACGATGGCGTCAACAACCCCACCTCCACGCCCATCGTCGCCAGCTACCAAAAGGCGCGCGAACTCAATTACCAGGTCACCAACGCCGCTGCCGCGTTGGCCTTGAAGGATGCGCCCACCCCGCAGGATCCGTATCGCCAGCCGGCCAATGCCACTGACCGTCCCGGCCTGAGCAGCGCCGACTGGCGACGCGATGCAGCGGACGGCCAGTGGCATCGGCTGGTCAAGACCGATGTGTCGGGTGCCAACGATCGCGGCAGTTACGTGCAGGAAACCGCCTTGCCGCAACGCGCAGCCGAACTGGACGCGCAAGCGCAAGACGTCATCGCCCGCAACATCGCCAACAGTCCCGGCGCGGTTGCTGCGCGCTACGAACTTGCGCATCACCGCAACGGCTGGGCGGCCGATGGGCTGCCGATGTCGCCGGCCGTGCAACAGGCGCTGCCCGACCCGGATGCGTTGACTGCCTCCGACGGCCAGCGCTATTACCGCGACATGGAGGGCCGGTGGACCAGCAACGGTGCCCCACCCGATGGCAATCGCATACTGGAACTGGAAACCACGCGCGCACTGCTGCAACCGGCACTGGCTGAGCAGGCACAGGCGATTGCCGCCATCCGGCAGTCGCCGCAGGACGTCCAGGGCGAGCAAACGCTCTACCGCTATCGCATCGTCGGCACCGAGTTGCAGCCGCAATGGCGCGAAGCGATCGACCTGGCGACGCAGCGCACGCGCGAGACAGAGGGACTCACCGGCGATAGCGCGTTGCAGTTGCAGCGTGGCCCTGGTGGCACCTTTGGCGCCGATAGCCAGCCCGGCCATCTCAAGCGGACAGTTTGCTACGCTTGATCGCAATAGCGTCTTGGAGAAAAAAGTGTCTACTCAGAATGCACCCAGGAAAGGCGAGTTCTACATCCTCAGGTCCGATATGGGTGGGGGCGGTCGCGGGCATGGCGTGGAATTCGAGAACGAAGATGCAGTGCCGTTCCCCATTGCCTATAGCCGCCCAGGCGAGGACGCGGGGCTAGCTGCATTGAAGGAGACCCCGCGCCTGCGCTACGACAGCCGCATCGGCGATATGCCCGATGACCTTGATAGTGGATTCAAGCGGTATTGGCTGGTCTCCGAGCCATTGAAGCAGATCTTCGAAGCTGCGGACCCGGAGGGCTTTGCCTTTGCGCTCTGCGACTTCCGATTGGAAGACGGTACGCCTGGAGCACCGCACTATCTTTGTGAGGTGGTGCGAATTATCGAAGCCATCGACGAGGAGGCATCCACTGTAAAAGTGTTGACCGGATACCGTAACGGAAAATACTACGATGTTACGGGAGGCGCAGAGTTTGCATTCAACAAAGATGTGGTCGGGACCGCACATGTCTTCAGAACACCTTATACGGCAGATGCTTTTTGCGATCGTTTCTTGCGCGACACCCTGATTTCCCAGGGATTCGGCAAAGCACCAAGGAAGCGTGGCGTTCGGCTAATCGACGCAGCAAATTACGGATAAAAATTTCTCTGCATGGATTTTGGAGTAAGCACACATGCCGGCCAGTAACGTCATCCTTGAAAGTCATCATGTCATTGAAAACACCATCTTTCGCAAGCATGACTTGCTCAAAAAGTTGGCCGATCATGGCTTGATCGACAAGGATGTATCGATCAATCGCCTGTATCTTCCGGTAGATGGCAAGCTGGCAGATGAATTGGAAACATCCCCCCACCGAGGACGCACGCGAAGGTCTTATACGGATGTAACTGGGGATTATCTTGACAAGCTCCTTAACTCGCCAGACGGCGACGCCGCTATGTCCAACGACGCTGCTGCATTGAAGCGCGTCGCCGCCCAAGTCCACGACCTGCAAGACACCCTCAAAGTCGCCCTGATCAATGGCGATATGTTCGCAACCACCCCGGATCACTTGACCAAGGCCGAGACCAACGCGCAAAACCGCAGCACCCTCTCCGAGTACGAGCAATACCGCACTGCCCATGCCGACCAGCTGAAGACGCTGCGCTCGATGAGCACTGTCGAATCCGAATGGGCTGCGATCACCCGCTCCGAGCAGCGGATCGCAACAATAATCGATGACGCACGCACGACCGGCAAAAATCTGGTCGCTGTCCCCGATGAACGCGATGCCGTTGTCCGCGAGATCGCCGGCCGCGAGGAATTTCGCATGGCTATCGCGCACGCAGAGGATGCCGGCCGAATAACGCTGTCCGAGTCCAATGCGGCAGTGGTCCAGCAGGTATTGGATGACACGCCGACAACCATCGGCGGTACTGCACGCAGCATTCGCCAAGGCGCAGCCGCTACACCGCATGCGCCGTACACACCAGTCTCGCAACGCGGCTTCGCCACCGCAGAGCTACTCGCAGGCGATCTATCACCCGGCCAGGTACTTCGCACCGCCGGCCTGCTCGCCACCGCCGCCGACACGGTGATGACTGGCCAGCGCGCAACACGGTTCCTCGGGGAATACAACCCGCTCGCCGCACAATCGGAGCTTGCCCACTTCGCCGGCCGCAACGTCGGTGGCTGGGCCGGCGGCACTGCCGCTGCGTATGCGCTGGGTAGCTCTGGTGCCGGGCCGATGGTGCTGATCGCGGCCGATGCGTATTTCTTGAGTACCGCTGGCGAAAAAGCCGCCGCGTTGCTGGATAACCGCGCCATCTACACCCAGACCGATCGCGAGGGTACGCAGTGGTCGTTCAACGGCGTCGCCTGGGCACGCGAGGGCAAGGCCGACACCACCAACGATGGCGTGGACAACTCCACAGCGACGCCGATCGTCGCCAGCTACCAAAAGGCGCGCGAACTCAATTACCAGGCGACCAACGCCGCTGCCGCGCTGGTCTTGAAGGATGCGCCCACTCCGCAGGATCCGTATCAGCAGCCGGCCAATGCCACTGACCGTCCCAGCCTGAGCAGCGCCGACTGGCGACGCGATGCAGCGGACGGCCAGTGGCATCGGCTGGTCAAGACCGAGGTATCGGGCGCCAACGATCGTGGCAGTTACGTGCAGGAAACCGCCCTGCCGCCCCGTGCGGCCGAACTCGATGCGCAAGCGCAAGACGTCATCGCCCGCAACATCGCCAACAGTCCCGGCGCGGTTGCTGCGCGCTACGAACTTGCGCATCACCGCAACGGCTGGGCGGCCGATGGGCTGCCGATGTCGCCGGCCGTGCAGCAGGCGCTGCCCGACCCGGACGCGTTGACTGCCTCAGACGGCCAGCGCTATTACCGCGACATGGAGGGCCGGTGGACCAGCAACGGTGACCCACCCGATGGCAATCGCATACTGGAACTGGAAACCACGCGCGCACTGCTGCAACCGGCACTGGCTGAGCAGGCGCAGGCGATTGCAGCCATCCGCCAATCGCCGCCGTCAGCGCAGGATCTGCAGCGCGAGGAAACGCAGTACCGCTATCGCATCGTCGGCACCGAGTTGCAGCCGCAATGGCGCGAAGCGATCGACCTGGCGACGCAGCGCACGCGCGAGACAGAGGGACTCACCGGCGATAGCGCGTTGCAGTTGCAGCGTGGCCCTGGTGGGAGCTTCGGCGCCGATAGCCCGATCGCGCATCTGCAGCGCGGTGCCGATGGCGTGGAGCGCATCGCGGCGGTCACCAGCAGCGAGGACATCCGCCAGGCGTTGCAGCAGGTGCGAACACAGCAGCAGACCCAGCCCGTCTCGCTGGACCAGCCAGCACCGCACCTCACTGTCACCGCGCGACCAGCGGACGGATCGTCCGACAGCGATGCATCGAGCGCCAACGCATCGTTCAGCCCGCAACTGGTGCTGGATGTGCAGGCGCGGATACAGGCCGCAAGCGCAGCGCAGGCGCGTCAGGAACAGCAACAGCAGGACCAGCAGGCGCAAGACCAGCAGCTGGCGCAGGCACGCGCTCACACGCTGCAGGAACAAGCCTCGCACGAAGACCGGACGCAGGCCACCCAGGCGCTGCAGGCGCATGCATTGCAGGAGCTTCGCCAGCAAGAGTCGCAACAGCTGGAGCAGCAAGAACGCCAGACACAGGCTGCCCAGCAACGCGAACAAGTCCAGCAGCAGGCGCACGACACCGAGCAGCGCGAACAAGCGCAGCAGCAGGCCCGGGAGACGCAGCAGCGCGAGCAGGAAACACGCCAGGCACAGGACGCCCAGCAGAGCCAGCAGGAACGCCTGCAGGCGCAGACGGTGCAACATGCCGAGCAACAGCCGCTGCACGCCCGAGCGGCTCCACAACGCGAGCAGGAGCCGGCACAGGAAGCCGTCTCGCGCGAGCCGTCGTCGCTCCATGCGCAGGACACATCGCCGCGCCAGCCCGAGCAGCGGTCTACCCCGGATGACGTCGTCCAACGGCCCCAGGAGCGGCTGGCAGAACCTGCGCAAACACACGCATTTGACGTAGCGCAGCAGCAGCGTGAAAGCCAACGAGCGCAAGAAGTGCGCCCGCAGGAAGTCCAGCAGCAGACAGCGCAAAGCGCGGCGAGCGCGCAGACAGCACCGGCAGATCAGCAGCAGGTTGCGGACCTGCACAGCGGCCAACGGTCGATGACGGCGCCGGCCTCGGATGCGCAGCAAGATGCACCTGCCCAGCAGCCCGAGCAGCCGGCGGACGCGTACCTGGCCCAGGCAGCGACCGCGCCATCGCTCGCCACGCCAGTGGCCGCAGAACAGCACGACGATCAACAGGCGCGCACGCCACACGCTCAAGCACCGGAAGCACCAGATACTCCTGCAGCGTTGCCCTTGTCCGCACACCTCGCGCAAGCGACAGGGCCATCGCTGGACATGCCGACCGTTGGCCGCTCTGCCGACGCACCCGAGGGCGCGGCCGATGCGCGCGAGCCGCTTTCTGCATCCCTGGCAGATGCGCAGGACCGTCCTGCCGCTGTGCCCGCCGATCCGGACTCCTGGGAGGAAATAGAGCGCTCCATGCGTGAGCTGCGCATCCAACTCGAACAGGATCTCGAAACAGAAAACCGCATCGCAGAAGCGCGACAGGCGCGCGTGGACCGTGGTGAGCGGCCGTTTACCGAGTTGGAATTGCGTGATGGGTACGATCCGGATGGTCCCTCGGGACTGAGACCACCACGCGCCCCGCCGGCAGACACCGCGCCACAGTCTCTTGCCGCTGGCGAGCACGAAGATCGGCCGCAGCCGACGCGTAAAACCATCACCGGCGATCCGGATGTGGACGAGTTGCTGTACGCCATCGACTGCAAGGACGAACTGGCGATCGAACAAGCCTTGAAACGGGTCGCCAACAGTCCCTACAGCCAGGCCCTTGCCAAGCAAGGGCACGAGTTTCTGGATGCCCAGGCGATGCAGGAAGCTCAGGAGCAGGCGAGCACACGCCAGGCACTGAACATGGACGTCTCGACAGAGGTGCAGACCAGCCGTGGCCCGGTGATGGTGATGACACTGCCGCAGTTCGCCAACGGACCGGCGATGCAAGGTCCACAGGGTGACGGTGGTGGTGGCGGAGATGGCGGTGGAGGTGGAGGTGGAGGCGGCGGCGGTGGTGGCGGCTAGCCGGAACACGTGCAGCAAGTTGAATCATCGAGAGAACACTATGGACATGCAGAACACCTCCGCGCCGCCCGATGTCAACGGGTCCGAACGCACACTAAAAGAATCGATCCACGCCATGGCGGCGGTGATCGGGGTGCTGCAGCGGCGAGAGCACGCATTGGAAGATCTAGTGCAAGAGCAGCTGCAGCTTCTGCAAATTGCCGTCAAACACGCCGATCAGCGCGTCACTGGCTTGGTGGAAAATGCGCTGCCCCGGCTAACGCAATTGAGCAATCAGGCGCTGACGCAGACGCTGGAACCGGCAGCCGAGCGATTCAACGAGAAGCTGGCAAACGCGGAGCAGGCGGTCCAGCAGGCCACCCAGCGCTATGTCCACGCACAGCACGCTCTGGAAACAACGGCAACGCGGCGCATGTGGATCGCATCGATCGCTCTGTTGGTGTCGGGCGTCTTGGGCCTTGGTGCGGTGGCTTACTCGATTGGCATCATCGATGAGAAACGCAACGAGCTGGTGCAGCTTCGCGCCTCGATCGATTATTGGGAGCGAGTCGCACGCGCGGACTTGGCCCCTTGCGGAGAGGATCGGCTCTGCGCCACGTTCGAGAAGAACGGACCGCGTTACGGCAATCAGAGGCAATACAGAGCGATCAACTTGCGCGCCGCACCAACTGCGCAGTAATACTGCAACCAGCATTGATCCTGTTGCCCAAACGGCTGCGACAAAGGGCCTGCTTCTGGAGTTGCGCGCTCTCCAAAATGCGATGGCATGAAGCGGAAAGAGACGCAGGCGCTGACGGCCGCGCTTATGCGTGCCCGCCCACCGATGGCGTGGTTGCCTCCAGGGTTTCCAGCTCGCGTGCGACCGCTTCCGGCGACTTGGTGTACGGGGCGATCAGGCTGTAGAACGCCGGCACCACGTACAGCGACAGCAACGTGGACAGCGACACACCGAAGATCACCACCACACCGATGGTGGCGCGGCTGGCCGAGCCGGGCCCGCCGGCCACTACCAGCGGAATCGCGCCGACCACCGTGGCGATCGACGTCATCAGGATCGGGCGCAACCGCACCGAGGCCGATTCCACAATGGCCTGATGCACGCTGCGGCCTTCGTCGCGCAATTGATTGGCGAACTCCACAATCAAAATGCCGTTCTTCGCCGCCAGGCCCACCAGCATCACGATGCCGATCTGACTGAACAGGTTGAGCGTGCCGCCGGTGAGCCACAGCCCGACCAATGCACCCAGCACCGCCAGCGGCACGGTGAGCATGATCACCAGCGGATGGGCGAAGCTTTCGAACTGCGCAGCCAGCACCAGATACACCACCAGCAAGGCCATGCCGAAGGTCAGCAATACCGCGCTGCCGGATTGCTGGTATTCGCGCGATTCGCCCTTCCAGTCCAGCTGCGCGTATTCCGGCAGTTCTTCCTGCGCGGCCTGCTGCGCCCAGGCGATGGCATCGCCCAACGGGTAGCCCGGCGCCAGACCAGCGGTAATGGTGATCGCGCGCAGGCGATTGAAGCGGTTCAAGGTGCCGGCTTCGGCCACTTCGCTCAAGCTCACCAGGTTGGACAGCGGAATCAGCTCGCCACGGCTGGAGCGCACGCGGATGGCGGTAAGGTCCTCCGGCGACATGCGGCCTTCGCGCCCGGCCTGCAACATCACGTCGTATTCCTCGCCGTTGTCGACGAAAGTGGTGACGCGGCGCGAGCCCATCATCGCCTCCAGCGCGCCACCGATGGCGGTCACCGGCACGCCCAGATCGGCCGCGCGCAGGCGGTCGATGTTGACGCGCATTTGCGGGCGGGTTTCCTTGTAATCCGAGTCCGGGCCGACCAGGCCGGGATTGGCTTCCATGCGCTGCAGGATGCGGTCGCGCCACTGCGCGATCTCGGCATAGTCCGGGCCACCGAGCACCAACTGGAATGGTTGGCCACGGCTGCGCACCAGGCCGCCACTGACCTGCGTGCGCGCACGCACGCCGCTGAGCACGCTGAGCTTTTGTTGCAGCTCATCGGCCACTTCGGTGGTGGGGCGTGTGCGTTTTTCCCAGTCCTGCAAGAACACGCTGACGCGGCCGGTGTGCATTTCCTCGCTGCTGCCGAAGCCGCCGGGCACGCGCGGGTTGGCGCGCACGATGGGTTTGTCCGGGCCCACGTACGGGCGCAGGATGTCTTCGACCTGATGCATCTGCCCGACGGTGTAATCGAAGCCGGCGCCTTCGGGGCCGTCGATCATGATCTGGAAATTGCCGCGATCTTCCGCTGGCGCCAGTTCGGACGGAATACGGCTCATCAACCAGGCGCTCGCCCCCAAGGCCAGCAGCATGAGCAGCGCGAAAATCCAGGTGCGGTGCACGTGACGCTCCAGCGAGCGCCCGTACGCGCCGGACACCGCCTGCATGCGCCCGTTGAACCAATGATGGAACCGATTGGGTTTGGCCACGCTGTGCGAGCGCAGCAGCTTGGACGACATCATCGGCGTCAGCGTCAGCGCCACGAATGCCGAGATCGCCACCGCCGCGGCCAACGCCACCGCCAACTCGCGGAACAAGCGCCCGGTATTGCCTTCCAGAAATCCCACCGGCAGAAACACCGCCACCAATACGGCGGTGGTGGCGATCACCGCGAATGCCACCTGCCCGGTGCCGCGTCTGGCGGCCACCAAGGGTGGCTCGCCCAGATCGATGCGGCGCTGGATGTTTTCCACCACCACGATGGCATCGTCCACCACCAGGCCGATACACAGCACCAGCGCCAGCAAGGTGAGCAGGTTGATCGAGAAATCGAACGCGTACAGCGCAATGAATGCGACGATCAGACACACCGGCACCGTGACCGCCGGAATCAGCGCCGCACGTGCGCTACCCAGAAACACCCAGATCACCACCAGCACCAGCACCACCGCTTCGATCAGCGTGTGATAGACGCGCTCCACCGCCGCGTCGATGAAGGTGGTGGTGTCGAAGGCGACAAAGATGTTGGTGCCCTTCGGCAGCGACTTCTGCACTTCTTCGGCCTGCGCGCGCGCCTCACGCGCGACATCCAGCGCGTTGGCGGTGGAGTTGCGCACGATGCCCAGGCCCACGTTGGGCACGCCATTGCTCTGGAAATAGGCGCGTCGTTCGGCCGAGGTCAACTCCACCTTGGCCACGTCGCCCAAGCGCACCACATAGCCGCCCTCGCCCTTGCTGAGCGGCAGCTTGGCGAAATCTTCCGGCTTGAGGTAGCTGCGCTCCACACGCAAGGTGAAATCGCGCTGCGCCGATTCGATGCTGCCGGCCGGCAACTCCACGTTTTCGTTCTGCAGCGCCGTTTCGACATCGGCCACGGTGAGTGCGCGTGCGGCCAGTTGGTCGCGGTCCAGCCAGATGCGCATCGCATAGCGCTGGCGTCCGCCGATGCGCACCTGCGCCACGCCATCCAGGCTGGAAAAGCGGTCAACGACATAGCGCTCGGCGTAGTCGGACAGCTGCAGCGTGTCCATCGTGCTGGAGCTCATGTTGAGCCACAGGATGGGGTCGGCGTCGGCTTCGACCTTGGAGATTTCCGGCGGGCGCGCCTGGTCGGGCATGCGGTCGGAGACGCGGCTGACCGCATCGCGCACGTCGTTGGCGGCCGCTTCCACATCGCGCGATTGCACGAACTCGATACTGATGTCGGACGAACCGTTACGACTGCGCGCTTCGATGGTGGCGATACCCTCGATACCGGCCAGCGCGTCTTCCAGCACCTGGGTGATGCGGCTTTCCACCACCGCTGCCGAGGCGCCGGTGTATTCCACATCCACCGAGACGATGGGTGGGTCGATCGCCGGCAGTTCTCGCAGCGTGAGGCGGGTGAACGACATCACTCCCAGCACGATCAGCAACAGACTCATCACCACCGCCATCACCGGGCGGGTAATGGACAGGTCGGAGAGCTTCATTGTGCCGCTGCCTGCGGACGCACCGACGCGGGCGCGGCCTGGTCGACCACCTTCAGGCCCGGACGCAGCTTGCCGGTGCCGTCCACCACGATGCGCTCACCGGCCGTGACGCCCTCCAGAACCTCCACCTTGCCATCGCGCCGCTCGCCCAGCCGCACATCGGCACGCTCCACGCTGCTGTCGGGTTTGACCCGGAACACGTACGACTCGCGCCCCACCTGCACCACCGCAATCTCCGGGATCACCAGCGCCTGCCGCGCCGGCTGCAGCAGCCGCACATCCAGCAGCATGCCCGGACGCAGGCGCCGATCGTCGTTGGGGAAATCGGCCCGCACGGTCACCGAGCGGGTGGTCTCGTCGATGCGCGAATCGATCGCGGCAACGATGCCGTCGAAGCGCGCACCCGGATACGCCGCCGCGGTGCCATTGACGGTATTGCCGAGCTGCACCAGGCCGAACTGCGATTCCGGCACCTGAAAATCCACGTACATGCGCGCCACATCGTCCAACGTGGCGATCACGGTGGTCGAGGTGATCAACGACCCCGGGCTGATCTGGCGGATGCCCAGCACGCCGGAGAACGGCGCGCGCACTTCGCGGTCGGTGATTTCCGCGCGCATCTGCTGCACCCGCGCCTGCGCCGCGTCGCGCAGGGCGCGCTGGGTGTCGACCGTGGACTTGGCGACCAATTGCTGGCCAACCAGACTCAACTGGCGACGGTAGAGCTGGTCGGTTTCCTCAAAGGTGGCTTGCGCGGCGGTCAACGCGGCCTGCTGCGAATTGCCGCGCAGCCGCAGCAGCAACTGCCCCGCCTTGACCTCATCGCCGCTGTCGAAATTGACCTGCTCGACCACATCGCTGACCGCTGCAGTGAGCGCGACCGATTCGCGCGCACGTACGGTGGCGATCGATTGCACGGTGGAGTTCCAGGGCTGCACCGCCACCGGCTGCACCACCACCGGGATGGGCTTGGCAGCGGCCGGCGCGCTGGCCTGACGGGCACAACCGGACAGCCACACGGCCAACAAGAGCGCGGCGCAACTGCGCGCGCTGGGCAGAACAAGCATCAGAACATCCTGGCGGGGTACCGCGAAAGTGTACCGACCTCACCGCCATGCGTTGACAGAAAGGGCGCGCTTTGCACCATGACCAACGACCCTTGCCGTCGTCGTCATGATGCGCTGGTCGGCGCGGCCCTCGACACTGCATACCACCGCCCGGGCACGCCCGATGGCGCAAACCCGCGCGGTCACTCCACGCTGGGGTCTGGCGCCACGCGCACTACGCGGGAGACGGGGTGCCACGTCCTGATGCCTGCGCTCAGCGCTCCAGCCCCAGAAACTCGAGCACGTGGCGCGCCAGCGCCTCTACATTCTCACCATCGGCGTGAAGATGGATCTCCGGCGTCTCGGGCGCCTCGTACGGCGAGTCGATTCCGGTGAAATTGGGGATCTGCCCGGCCCGCGCCTTGCGGTACAACCCCTTCACGTCGCGCGCTTCCGCCACCGCCAGCGGCACATCCACGAACACTTCGACAAACTCGCCCGTATCGAAACGCTCGCGCGCCAGTTGCCGCTCGGCACGGAACGGCGAGATGAAACTGACCAGCACGATCAGGCCGGCATCGGCCATCAGCCGCGCCACTTCCGCCACGCGGCGGATATTTTCCACGCGGTCTTCGTCGGTAAAGCCCAGATCGCGGTTGAGCCCATGGCGCACGTTATCGCCATCCAGGATGAAGGTGTGATAGCCCAACGCATGCAGCTGCTTGTCGACCAGGTTGGCGACAGTGGATTTGCCCGCGCCCGACAGGCCGGTGAACCACAGCACGCGCGGCGCCTGGCCCTTGATGCGCGCACGGGCGCTGCGGTCCACCTCCAGATGCTGCCAATGCACATTGCCGGCGCGGCGCAACGCAAACTCCAGCGTGCCCGCTGCCACGGTGGCATTGCTTTGCCGGTCGATCAGGATGAAGCCGCCGAGCGCGCGGTTGCGGGCGTACGGCGCGAAGGCGATGGGCTCGTCCAAGGCGAGATTGCAGTAGCCCACTTCGTTGAGTTCCAGCCGCTTGGCCGCCAGCCGCTCCTGCGTATTCACATCGACCTTGTGCTTGATCTCGCTGACGCTCACGGTGACCGTGCGGGTGCCGATCTTGAGCCAGTACGGGCGGCCGGGCAGCAGCGCGGCATCGTCCATCCACAGCAGATGCGCGGCGAACTGGTCGGCCACTTCCGGCGGGTCGTCGATGGCGGCGACGATGTCGCCACGGCTGATATCGATCTCGTCGCGTAGCGTCAGCGTCACCGCCTGCCCTGCGCGTGCGCTGGCCACCGCGCCATTGGCATCCAGCACCGCAGCCACCTGCGAACGCCGCCCCGATGGCACCACCACCACGGCATCGCCCACGCGCACCTGGCCGGACGCGATGGTGCCGGCATAGCCGCGGAACTGTGAGTTGGGGCGGTTGACCCACTGCACCGGCAAGCGCAGGCCGCTGCCGGCCTCGGGCGGCTCGATTTGCACGCTGTCCAGATGCTGCAGCAGATGCGGGCCGCTGTACCACGGCATGCGGGTGGAGGCGCTGGACAGGTTCTCGCCGGCCAGCGCCGACAACGGGATGCACTGCACATCGGCAATGCCCAGCTGCGCCGCCAGCGCGCGGTAGCCCTCGGCGATGGCGCTGAAGACATCGGCGTCGTAGTCCACCAGATCCATCTTGTTGACCGCCAGCACCACGTGGCGGATGCCCAGCAACGACACGATGTAGCTGTGCCGGCGCGTCTGCGCGAGCAGGCCCTTGCGCGCGTCCACCAGCACCACCGCCACATCGGCGGTGGATGCGCCGGTGGCCATGTTGCGCGTGTATTGCTCGTGGCCGGGGCAGTCGGCGACGATGAATTTGCGTTGGTCGGTATCGAAATAGCGGTACGCCACATCGATGGTGATGCCCTGCTCGCGCTCGGCCGCCAGCCCGTCCATCAGCAACGCGTAATCGATGCCCTCGCCTTGCGTGCCGTGCCGCCGGCTATCGCTTTCCAGCGCCGCCAGCTGATCGTCGAACAAGCGCTTACTGTCGTAAAGCAAGCGTCCGATCAAGGTGCTCTTGCCATCGTCCACGCTGCCGCAGGTGATGAAGCGCAGCAGCGGTTTGGATTCGTGCTGCTGGAGGTAAGTGTCGATGGAGTCGCTCTCTCGGGACTCGGGACCGGGGACCGGGGACCCGAAAAAGCCAGAGGCGATCGCGCCGTCGGCATGACACTGGTGTTCCCGGGTCCCGAGTCCCCGGTCCCCGGTCCCGGCATCTCCATTCCCATTTTCCCATTCACTGCCCATCAGAAATACCCCTCGAGCTTTTTCTGTTCCATCGATGCGCCGGGTGCGTGGTCGATCATGCGACCCTGGCGTTCGGAGCTGGTGCTGACCAGCATTTCGGCGATCACCGCTTCCAGGGTGTCGGCGGTGGAGTCGATCGCGCCGGTCAGCGGGTAACAACCCAGCGTGCGGAAGCGCACCGAGCGCAGCTGCGGGGTTTCGCCCGGCTGCAGTGGCAGGCGCTCGTCGTCGACCATGATCAACGCACCGTCGCGCTCCACGACCGGGCGCGCTGCGGCGAAATACAGCGGCACCACCGGGATCTTTTCGCGGTAGATGTACAGCCAGATATCCAGCTCGGTCCAGTTGGACAACGGAAACACGCGCACGCTCTCGCCGGGTTTGGTACGGGCGTTGTAGAGGTTCCACAGTTCCGGACGCTGGTTTTTCGGGTCCCAGCGATGGCGCGCGTTGCGGAACGAAAACACCCGCTCCTTGGCGCGCGATTTTTCTTCGTCGCGCCGTGCACCGCCGATCGCCGCATCGAACGCGCCCTGCTCCAGCGCCTGCTTCAGGCCCTGGGTCTTCATGATGTCGGTGTGCACCGCGGCGCCGTGAGTGATCGGGCCGATGTCCTGCGCGATGCCATCGGGGTTGATGTGCACGCGCAGATCCACCCCGGTTTCGGCCGCGCGGCGGTCGCGGAAGGCGATCATCTCGCGGAATTTCCAGCGCGTGTCCACGTGCAGCAGCGGGATCGGCGGCGGCGACGGCGCAAACGCCTTGAGCAACAGATGCAGCAGTACCGAGCTGTCCTTGCCGACCGAATACAGCATCACCGGGGCCCGAAACTCGGCGGCGACCTCGCGCAGGATGTGGATGCTTTCGGCTTCGAGCCGGTCGAGATGGGACAACGGGGGCAGGGTCATCAGGGTGTCGGGAGCGGCGGCGGGCAAGACCAGCCGATGGTAGGCCAAGGCAGCGCAGTGTGTGGCGGGCAGATGTCTGCTTGAAATAAGCGGGCGGCATAACGCGATAACGGGTGATCCTTTCTGAACGCGCGAACGCTTCCCTAACATCGTTTATCCAAATCCCCCGCCCCTGGATCCGAATGACCGCCGCCAGTTCCGCGCTACCGCCCAGCCCCTTGCCCGACGAGCGCAAGGCGCTGCTGGAACGGTTGGTCGAGGGTCTGGATACCGCAGCGCTGTGGTGGCTGTCCGGCTACACCGCCGGGCTGGCGCAGGGTCATCCGCCGCGCTCGCTGGCGGTGCTGCCGGGCGGGCAACCGCAGGCAGCTGCGCAGGACAGCCAGCGCCTGACCGTGCTGTACGGCAGCCAGACCGGCAATGCGCGCCGCCAGGCCGAGCAGCTGGCCGCCGATGCCGAGGCCGCCGGGCTGAGCGTGCGGCTGCTGCGCGCCGATGCCTACCCCACCCGCGAACTGGCTAACGAACGCCTGTTGTACGTGGTGATCAGCACCCAGGGCGAAGGCGACCCGCCGGACGATGCGATCGGCCTGGTCGAATTCCTGGCCGGCCGCCGCGCGCCCAAGCTGCCCGAGCTCAAGTACGCGGTGCTGGGCCTGGGCGATTCCAGCTATGCGGAGTTCTGCGGCATTGCGCGGCGCATCGACGACCGTCTGGCCGAGCTCGGCGCCAGCCGCGTGCAGCCGCGTGGCGAAGCCGACCTGGACATCGACAGCATCGCCGACCCATGGCGCGCGCAAGCGCTCACGCATGCGCGCGAGCTGCTCAAGAGCGCCCCGCACTCGGCCACGGTCACACCGTTGCGCAGCAACCCGGTGGCGCCGACGTGGTCGCACCAGCACCCGTTTGGCGCCGAGCTGCTGGCCAACCAGATCATCAGCGGGCGCGACTTCAAGGGCCCGGGCTTTCGCGTCTATGCACAGCCCGGCAAGCGGGTGCGGCATCTGGAATTTTCGCTGGAAGGTAGCGGCCTGAATTACGAGCCCGGCGATGCGCTGGGCATCGTGCATCGCAACCCGCCGGCGCTGGTGGACGCGGTGCTGCAGACCTTGCGGCTGGATGGTCATGCCGCGGTCACCGTCGGCGACCAGACGCTGGCCTTGAACGAGTGGCTGGCCACCCGGCGCGAACTGACCAAGCTGTCGCGGCCGTTTCTCACTGCCCATGCCGAACGCGCAGGCGCAGACGAGCTGCAGGCGCTGCTCACCCCCACCCAGACTGCCGGCCTGGCGTCGTTGCTCTCCGATCATCAAGTGATCGACGTGCTGCGACGCTGGCCGGCGGATTGGGACCACGCCAGCCTGCTGGACACGCTGCGCCCGCTCACCCCGCGGCTGTACTCGATCGCCTCCAGCCGCAAGCGCGTGGGCGATGAAGTGCATCTGGCGGTGGATGAACTCAACTACCAGGCGCACGGGCACGCGCATCTGGGGTCGGCCAGCGGTTTTCTCGCCGCGCTTGCCGAAGGCGATACCGCACCGGTCTATATCGAACCCAACGCCCGCTTCCGCGTGCCGGCCGACGCCGACCGCGACATCCTGATGATCGGCCCGGGCACCGGCGTGGCGCCGTTCCGCGGTTTCGTGCAGGAACGGGCCGAAACCGGCGCCAAGGGCCGCAACTGGCTATTCTTCGGCGCCCAGCATTTCAATACCGATTTCCTGTATCAGGCCGAGTGGCAGCAGGCCTTGCAACGCGGCGAGCTGCACGCGCTGGACCTGGCGTTCTCGCGCGACCATGCCGAAAAAATCTACGTGCAACACCGCCTGCGCGAACGCGGCGCCGAGGTCTACGCCTGGCTGCAGGGCGGCGCGCATGTCTATGTCTGCGGCGCCATCGGCATGGGCAAGGATGTGCACGCCGCCTTGCTGGACGTCGTCACCACCCACGGCGCCCGCAGCGCCGAAGACGCCGCCGCATATCTCACTCAGCTGCAGGTGGAGGGGCGATATGCGCGCGATGTGTATTAGTGCCGGGAATCGGGAGTGGGGAATCGGGAATTGGTACAGCCCTCACCTGACTTTTCCTGGCAGACCAAGCCGCTTTTTACGATTCCCTATTCCCCATTCCCGATTCCCATGAGCCACTCTGTCGAAGACATCAAATCCGAAAGCCGCCGTCTGCGCGGGTCGCTGCAGCAGAGCCTGGCCGACCCGGTCACCGGGGCGCTGCGCGAGGACGATCAGACGCTGATCAAGTACCACGGCAGCTACCAGCAGGACGATCGCGATATCCGCGATGAGCGGCGTCGGCAGAAGCTCGAGCCGGCGTATCAGTTCATGATCCGCACGCGCACGCCGGGCGGGGTGATTTCGCCCAGCCAGTGGCTGGCGCTGGATGGCATCGCCACGCGTTACGCCAACCATTCGCTGCGTATCACCACGCGCCAGGCGTTCCAGTTCCATGGTGTGATCAAGCGCGAACTCAAGGCGACCATGCAGGCGATCAACGCTACTTTGATCGATACGCTGGCGGCGTGCGGCGACGTCAATCGCAATGTGCAGGTGGCGGCCAACCCCTTGTTGTCGCAGGCGCATGCCACGCTGTACGCCGATGCCGCGCGCGTGTCCGAGCATCTGCTGCCCAACACGCGTGCGTACTACGAAATCTGGCTGGACGAAGAGCGCGTATCCGGTTCCGGCAGCGAAGACGAGCCGATCTACGGCGACCGGTATCTGCCGCGCAAGTTCAAGATCGGCTTCGCCGCACCGCCGCTCAACGACGTGGACGTGTTCGCCAACGACCTGGGCTTCATCGCCATCCTGCGCGACGGCGAGCTGCTCGGCTACAACGTCAGCATCGGCGGCGGCATGGGCGCCAGCCACGGCGACGCGGAGACCTGGCCGCGTGTGGCCAACGTCATTGGATTTGTGACCCGCGATCAGTTGCTGGATCTGGCAACCGCCGTGGTCACCACGCAGCGCGACTTCGGCAATCGCGCAGTGCGTAAGCGCGCGCGCTTCAAGTACACCATCGACGATCATGGCCTGGACACCATCGTGGCCGAGATCCAACGCCGTGCCGGTTTTTCGTTGCAGCCTGCAAGGCAGTTTGCGTTCGACCACAACGGCGACCGCTATGGCTGGGTCGCAGGCGAAGACGGCCTGTGGCATCTGACCCTGTCGCTACCGGCCGGCCGCATTGCCGACACCGACACCGCCGCGCATCTGAGCGGGCTGCGCGCGATTGCGCAGTTGAACGTGGGCGAGTTCCGGATGACGCCCAACCAGAACCTGGTCATCGCCGGCGTCCCTGCACAGCAGCGCGCGCAGATCGATGCGCTGGTTGCGCAGTACGCGCTGGATGCGGGCAACCATGCCGGCACCGCCTTGGCGCGCGGCGCGATGGCCTGCGTGGCACTGCCAACCTGCGGCCTGGCGATGGCCGAAGCCGAGCGTTATCTGCCCGACTTCAGCGCGGCCTTGCAACCGTTGCTGGAACAACACGGCCTGGCCGACACCCCCATCGTGCTGCGCCTGTCCGGTTGCCCCAACGGCTGCTCGCGTCCATATCTGGCGGAGATCGCGCTGGTGGGCAAGGCGCCTGGTCGCTACAACCTGATGCTGGGCGGCGACCGTCGCGGCCAGCGGCTCAACACCTTGTATCGCGAAAACATCACTGAAGCAGAGATCCTGGCCGCGCTGGAGCCACTACTGGCCCGTTATGCCGCAGAACGCGACCAGACCAGCGATGAAGGCTTCGGCGATTTCCTGCACCGCAGCGGCCTGATCGCCCTGCCGCCCTACCCCACGCACCGTCACCTCGACCTGGAACTGCTCGCATGACCGCGTTGCCTGCTGCATCGATCACCTCTTCCGCGTTGGACGATCTGGACGCGCTCAACGCGCAGCTGGAAACCCTGCGTGCCGACGAACGCGTGGCCTGGGCGCTAGAGCATGGCCCGCAGGACGCCGCGCTGTCGTCCAGCTTCGGCGCGCAATCGGCGGTGACGCTGCATCTGCTCACCCAGCAGCGCCCGGATATTCCGGTGATCCTGATCGATACCGGCTATCTGTTTCCGGAAACCTATCGCTTTGCCGACGCGTTGACCGATCGGCTCAAACTCAACCTCAAGGTCTATCGCCCGCTGGTCAGCCGCGCCTGGATGGAAGCGCGCCATGGCCGCTTGTGGGAACAGGGCATGGTCGGCATCGACCAGTACAACAACCTGCGCAAGGTCGAGCCGATGCGGCGCGCACTGGACGAGCTCAATGTCGGCACCTGGTTCACCGGCCTGCGCCGTAGCCAGTCCGGCGGACGCGCACAGACGTCGATCGTGCAGAAGCGTGGCGACCGCTACAAGATCAGCCCGATCGCCGACTGGACCGACCGCGATGTCTGGCAATACCTGCAGGCGCACGACCTGCCGTATCACCCGCTGTGGGAACAGGGCTACGTCTCGATCGGCGATTTCCACACCACCCGCCGCTGGGAACCGGGCATGCGCGAAGAAGACACCCGCTTCTTCGGCCTCAAGCGCGAGTGCGGGATTCACGAGGACATCTGAGCGGTGGCTGCACACGCAGCCATCGCATCACGCCACCGCATTCGCTTGCGCGCGCTGCATCCAGTAACGATCGAACAACCACATCAGCAATAACGACAGCCCGACCAGCGGAAAGAGCAACCCGCACAGCACCAGCAGCACTAGCAATCCGCGCAGGGTGCGTGGGTCGGCGGGCAACGGCGGCACGCCCAGGCCACCCACCGGCCGCCGCTTCCACCACATCACCGCGGCACTGACGCACAACAGCACGATCGCCGCGCAGGCAACCAGCAGGATCAACTGATTGGCAGTGCCGTATTGCTGGCCCAGGTGCACATTGATGCCCCATTCCAGCGCACGCCCCACCGGCCCGTAGTCGCGATAACGCATGTCCAGCAGCACCGCGCCGCTGTACTGATCCAGATGGATCACCCGTTGCTGCTGCAAATCGGCCGGATACACCGATGCCGTATACACACCGCGCGCACCACGCGGCGGCGACACGCTATACCCCGGCGCAATGCCGAGCGCATCGAACCGCGCCATCGCCGCGTCCAGACCAATCGCGCCCATCCCCGGCGCAGCGACACTGCCGGCGCCACCGTGCGCTGCATGCATCGCATCAGCACCAGGCACGGCAGACTCCGGAATACGTGCCTGCCGTAACGACCACGCCGGTTCGGTGGTCTCGGATAAGCGCTGCTCCGACATCGGCTGCTGCACCCGCAGCCCGGCCGGATATCCAAAATCATGCCCGTTGGCCCAGCGATTGACCTGTGCGCCCCACAACCACGACCACGGCATGCCGGTCAGCGCCAGAAATAACAGGACCGCACCCACACCGGCACCGGTCACCGCGTGCAGGTCGCGCCAGAACAGCCGCTGTGTCGGCGTGCCACGGACGTTGACCACCCCACCACGCCGTCCGCGCGGCCACCACAGGTACACACCCGTGAGCACCAGCACGATCGCCCACCCCGCCGCCATTTCGATCAGCCCCCGCGCGAACGGGCCGATCAACTCCAGGCTGTGCAGCCGGCGAATCGTCCAGGCCATCGTGCCGTGCTCGGGCAAGCGACCCAGCACACGCACGCGATACGGGTCCACATACACCACCGTGCGGGTGCCATGCGCGTCCACCAGGCCGATCTCGGCACTGGCATCGGCGCGTTTGGGCGTGGTGTAGCGGAACAACGTCCCACCATCGCCACGCTGCGCCACCTCCACCAGTTGCTGTGCGGACGCGCGCACCGCGCCCACCGGCACCACTTTCAAACCGTGGTGCACGGTGCGATCGATGGCATCCTGATACAGAAACGCCGCGCCGGTCAGCGCCAGCCAGATGATGAAAGGCAGCACCAGCAGCCCGGCATAGAAATGCCAGCGCCACACGGCCCGATAGAACCGCCAGCGGCCATCGCGCGGCAGGATGTCGACGCTGGCGGTCCCAGTGTGTGTACGCATCAGAAACTCCAATCCCAGGACACCGACAGTGCGCGGCCATCGCCTGGCGAATAGCCGGAACTGCCGCTGTCGTACCACGCGTAGACATAGGCGCGATCGGTGACATTGCGCAATTGCACGCTGAGCGCATTACGCGCATCCACGTTCCAGCGCGCGCCAAGATTGAGCAAGGCATAGCCGCCGGTGCGACCCAGGGTATTGCTGCGCTCCAGGTAGTAATCGCCCTGCGCATTGCCCCAGGCGCTGAGCTGCACGGCTGCACTCACCTGCCACTCCAGCCCGGCGGTGGCCAGCCAGTGCGGCACGTTTTCGATCTCCTTGCCGCGCGTGGCCGGCGCGCTGGGGTCGGGCGTGGCGATGCTGGCCTTCTGCCGCGAATACGACATCCACGCACGCCAATGCTCGGCAGGCTGCAGGTTCAGTTGCGCATCCCAACCGCGCCGCAGCGTCCGCCCGACGTTGGCTACATCGCCGATGCCGGCCACGCCATTGACACCGAGAATGGTGGCCACTTCGCCAGACGCACGTTGTTCCCAATACGCCACCCGCCCATCCAGCAGTGCCGACGGGGCGAATTTGAAGCCGGCTTCCCAGCCATCGTTGATCGATGGCCCGAGATTGCCCGGCTGGCGACGGTAGGCACCATCGCCGCTGCCGATCTGGAAGGTGCGTCCCCAGTTGGCGTACACGCTGCTCTGTTCGCCCACGCGGTAGCTGGCACTGAACTTGGGTTGCTTGATGGTGCCGTAGTCGTAGCTCGGCGCCCAGACACCGGCCAGCAGGTCATGCAAGGTGCCATCGACACGATCGATGCGATACCCCGGCACCAGTTGCAAGCGGTCGACCGGGCTCAGCACCGCCTGCACATAGGCACCTTGGGTGTGCAGATCGTAGTTCCAGTCGCGCAGTTGCGCGCCGCGCACGCGTGCGACGGTGCGGTAGCGCTGCGACCGGTTGTCCTGCCACTGCGCATCCGCACCAGCTTCCAGCGCCGCATTCCAGAGGCCCCAGTCGGGCTGCCAGTTGCCGCGCAGCAGCACGCCGCGATGGGTTTCATCGGTATCGCGCTCCTGCTGCAGGCCGGCCGCGGAAAAACGCACCCAGCGTTGATTGCGATAGTCGTTCTGGTAGGCCTTTGCGCTCCACTGCGCATCCGCGCCCAGCGTGCCATCGGCATGCAATGCGGTCTGACGCACACGGCGCTCGCTGCGATCGTCCTGCGCATAGGCCGGCGAACTGCGCGGCGCCGCACGCGCACTGGCCGCATCCAGATACCCCGCCTCCAGCGCGTGGTTGTCGTAGTAGCGCGTGGTCAGCCCGGCACGGAAGGCGCCATCCGGGTCGGTGTAGAACCACTTGCCGGCGACGCTGCGTTTGCGCGCATCGGCGTGCGCGCGATAGCCATCGGAATCGCGCCAGGCCAGCACATAGTTCTGGCTCCACGGGCCGCGCTCGAATCCCTTGCCCAGCTGCACTTCGCGCGCACCGAAACTGCCCGCGGTCACGCTGAGGCGGCCATCGTTGCCACCGGTGCGGGTCAGCACATCCACGCTGCCGGCGATGGCGTTCAAGCCATACCGCGCATCGTTGGTACCGCGCACGATTTCGATCGCACTGATGTCCTGCGGAAACACCGCATCCAGATAGGGCATGGCACCGGCGTTGTCGTTGCTGGGGATGCCGTCGATCAGCAGCTTGACCGCGTTGATCCGCCCCTCGCCATTGAAACCACGGAACGAAAACCGCCCTGCATCGGTGCCCATGCGGAATTGGGTCACCTGCACGCCGGGCGCGCGCATCAGCAGTTCCCAGCTGTAATCCACGTGCTGATCGTGCAGCAGCGCACCACCGATCACATCCACCGAACTCAGCACGCGCGCCGTACTCGGCGTGCGCTGCGCGTGCTCGCTCACCTGCACCTTGCCCAGCGTCAATGCCGCATCCTGCGCCTGCACCTGCCAGGCGTGGCCACACACCAGCGCCAACGACGGCGCGTACCACATCGTTTTCAACAACCGTAACCGCATGACCAACCCTTTGCCGTGACACCACGGCAATGCCGCCGTGCCCCGCCCCACAGGGCGAGCACCGGCTTCGTTCAAAAGAATGCGTCGTCCATCGCGTGCGCGCAGGCACGCCAACGCATCAGGCGCAGACAGGCTGCAGCAGAACGGACGCCCGCAACGGGGCAAGGCTCAGGCGTACAACGGTGGCCCACGCGCTCCGAGGGCGGTCCAACGCAAGGCCGACCATGCCCGCACCGCGGCAGGCAGCGGTATCGGCACCGGACGTCGCTGCAGCAGACACAGCACCAGCAGTGCCAGCCAGGGCAGCAGGCGCGCGGCCAACATGCAGTAGTCGCAGGCTTCGCCGTGCAGCGCGGCGTCATGGTCGCCGGCACGTTGCGGGGCGCCGGGCATGCCGTGATCCCGAGGCACTGCGCTGTACGCTTGCGCAGGCGCGTGGCTCGCATGCACTGCAGCGCTGGTGCCAAGCGCCGGGCCACTCATGCACATCGGCTCGAGCATGCGCGCCTGGCTCCAGCGGCTGATCAACGGCGCCAACAGCATCAGCGCCACTGCCAGGCAGGCGAGCAGGTGCAACAGACGATGGCGATGAAGCGCGGGCATCGCCGCAGTGTAAGCCGCCATGTCGGCAGGAGCGATGGGAGCGGCCGGTGCGCGACCGGATGTCGCACCCAAACCCGCGCAGGCGTCCGGGCGGACCAACATCGCACGCTGCCGCCTGTCGACCTGCGCCCCACCAGCCACCGCCATGGCCGAATCGATGAAGCACAGGCCATCACCTGAATATCACTGCCGCTCCATTGTCCAGGCCGGCAGTCACAGTTCTACCGATGCGTATAAGGCTGCGCGCATGCGAGGCGTCGCCATGCCCTATGCTTGGGTGTCATCCCATTCATCCTGCCCGCGCATGAGTACTGTCCTGTCCGATCCAGCGGCTGAGCCACTTCCCTGCGCGCCCAAACCGCCCAGCGAGGCGCTGCGCCTTCAGGCCCTGCGCAGCTACGGCATCCTCGATACGCCGCGCGAGGCGGCCTTCGAAGACATCACCCGGCTGGCGTCGATCATCTGCCAGACTCCGATCGCCCTGATCAGCCTGGTGGACGCGGACCGCCAGTGGTTCAAGAGCGAGCTCGGCATGGGCGAGCGCGAGACGCCGTTGTTCAAGTCGATGTGCGCGCATGCGCTGCTCGACAGCGACGTGCTGGTGGTGCCGGACACGCGCGAAGACAGCCGCTTTTCGCGCAACCCGCTGGTGACCGGCGAAGCGCCGCTGTATTTCTATGCCGGTGCGCTGTTGAAGACGCCGGACGGCCTGCCGTTAGGCACCGTCTGCGTGCTCGACCGTCAGCCACGCAAGCTCAGCGACGAACAGGTCGAAGCGCTGCGCGCGCTCGCGCGCCAGACCATGGCGCAGCTGGAATTGCGCCGTGCGCTGCTGATCGCGGAAGAATCCGACCGCTACCGCAGCCGCTTGATGGCCATTGCCGGGCACGATCTGAAGACTCCGCTGCGCACCGCTGCCTACGCCATCGACAAGATGCGTCGGCATGCCAACGTCGATTCCATCCCGACCTTGGTGACTGCGCGCGACGCGATCAGCCTGGTCGGTCGCAGCCTGGACGAACTGGCCACGCTGGCCGCCGCAAGCAAGTCCGCCATGCCGGATCTGCAGCCGCTGCAGCTGGAAGACGTGCTGCATTCGGTGCTCGGCGTCTGGCGCCAGCCTGCCATCGACAAGTGTCTGTCGCTGCGCCACGTACCGACCTCGCTGCGCGTGCGCAGCCACCCGACCTTGTTGACCACCCTGATCGGCAATCTGGTCGGCAACGCGATCAAATACACCGAGCGTGGACGCGTGCTGGTCGGCACCCGCCGCCGCCCCGGCTATGCAGTGGTGGAAATCATCGACAGCGGCATCGGCCTGAATCTTGAGCAGCCCGAGCAGGTCTTTCAGGCGTTTCGCCAGGCCGACCCACGCAGCGACGGTCTGGGCATCGGGCTATGGATCGTGCACCGCACCGCCGAGACGCTGGGGTGCGAGGTGAAGGTACGGCCACGTTCGGAAGGCGGCACCTGTTTTTCGGTTCGCATTCCGTTGGCCTGACGCGCTCGCGCGCAACTGCGTGGCGATGTGCGACCGCGCAGCTGTGCAGCAGACCTGGCGCACGTCGCTTCATAGGCGTTGATTCGAGTATCCGGCGCTCGCCAAGAGCGGCCAACCCAGCTCGGCCGCCGGCGCGTGCTGCGCTTGTTTCGGCGAAAAATCGGCAAAAAAAAGGCGGACCCGAGCTCCCGACCCGGATCCGCCGCCAAACACGCCAGGCCTCTCCCCAGGGACCCGGGTGCGCCAGTCGCGCTGTGTGCGCAGCCTCGCGCAACAGTGATGCGACAGCGCTAGCAACCTTTCGACGACACCACTGATCACACCGGTGAAGCGATACCTGCATCGCCGGTCCTGCGCCGTCCACCCCTAGACGTCCGAAGTGTCGCGTCATGGTTGCTATAAGGGTTTACGACAGCGCCGCGCCCAACTTGATGGGCCTCGAAAACACCGCTAAGACGGCCCTGACACGTGTAGGGAGAATCACTGACAGCAACACGCGCGGCACATTGCCCAGCGCTCGCATCACATTGATTGCAAAGAGAATTTTCGCGCCACTCTACGCTGCAGTGCAGCATGCAATGCGCGTTAGCGGACACAACAACAGCACGTAACGCGCCACCACGACGTGGCAGAAACCGCTGTTAGGAATTCCAACTCCCTAATCTCCAATCCCGGCCTCATCCCCTTGCTGCGCAAACCACGCCGCCGAATGCACGTCCTCTGCTGCCACGTCCAGCAGCTGACGCAGCACGACCAGCGGAATCTGCACCGGCGTTGCGCCGGCCTGCAGCGCTACCCACAGCGATTCGTCCTGCGGGTCGGCCAGCACCGTCAGCATGGCGTGCTCGCGTCCGTCGATGTTTGCCGACAGTTGCAACGATATGCCGCCATCGGGTTCGGGCGACCACAGTCTGCTGAGGGACGGACGTACTGGCTTAGTCATCGCGTAGCGCTCAACTGGTGATGGTCTGGGTCAGCGATTCCCAGGTCGGCGGCAGCGGCCAGTTCGGCGCCTGGTTGCCGTCCAGTACGCGGCGCAGGTCGCGCTTGTCGATCTGCGGCGCCAGCACGTGCACCAGATCCAGCGCGTAGTCGCGCAGCACCCGGTCGCGCGGCAGCACCGCCCAGGCGATGCACTCGGCGATCGGCGCTGGCGCCGGCCAGGCACGCAGGTCCTCGTCCTGGGCGTTGACCGCCATCTCGGCTACTAACCCCACACCGAGCCCGGCACGCACATAAGTCTTGATCAGGTCCGCATCCAGCGCGGTCAACGCGATGCTCGGCTCCAGCCCGACCTGCGCAAACGCCCGCTGCAGCGACGAGCCCGGCCGGGTGGACGATTCGTAGCTGATCAGCGGGTGCTCGGACAGCGCCTGCATGTCCGGCGCCACCCGCGTGTCCAGCGCATGCCCGCGCGGCACCACCACCAGCCGCCGCCAGCGATACAGCGGCACCGCAATGCCGGCACTGGGCTCGCCGCCGGCGGTGCTGACCACCGCGATATCCGCATCGCCCTGGCTGAGCAGATCCAGCGCCGCGCTTTCGGCCGCCTGCTGCAGATGCACGCTTACCTGCGGGTAGGCGTGCTTGATCTGCGCCACCGCCGGCGGCAACACGAAGCGCGCCTGGGTGTGTGTGGTGGTGAGGGTCAGCTGGCCCTGGCTTTCGCGGCGCTGGTTGGCGGCGTAGGTGCGGATGTTGTTGGCTTCCGACAGCACCGCGCGTGCCCGCTCGATCACTTCCACCCCGGCCGGCGTCACCGCGTCCAGGCTGCGTCCCTTGCGCACGAACAACAAAAAGCCCAGCTCGTCTTCCAGCTGCTTGAGCTGCTTGGACAGGCCGGGCTGGGTCGCGTGCACACGCGCTGCCGCCAGCGTGATGTTCAGCTCGGCATCGGCGATGGCCACCAGGTAGCGAAGTTGGGTCAGCGTCATGGGCTTATGTCCAAAAAAGCGCGAGGCGCCACAAGGACTTTGACTGTAGAGGAGTTCGACGGCCCAGCTTATAACCGAACGCTATTTTTAGGGCGCATGAAGTCATTTCCGACGGCTATAAGCCGGCGTTACGGTCTGGCCCTCCCTTTCGATGCCCCGGTCCGTGACCTCTGCGTTCCCGCTCCTTGCCGACCTGCGTGGCCGTGCCGTCCTGGTGGTCGGTGGCGGTGCCGATGCCGAACGCGCCACCGCCAACCTGCTGCAGGCAGGGGCGCTGCCGCTGGTTGGCGCCCCGCAGCTGACCCCACAGTTGCAGCAGTGGGCGCGGGCCGGCCGGCTTCGGTGGCTGACCGGCCACTTCGACCCCGCCTGGCTGGCACTACCCGATTCCCCCGTCTGGCTCACCATCGCCGCCAGCGAGCAGCCG
Source organism: Xanthomonas sp. NCPPB 4467 (assembly GCF_041475665.2). Taxonomy (NCBI): domain Bacteria; kingdom Pseudomonadati; phylum Pseudomonadota; class Gammaproteobacteria; order Lysobacterales; family Lysobacteraceae; genus Xanthomonas; species Xanthomonas sp. NCPPB 4467. The sequence goes on from NZ_CM191260.1 coordinate 4,016,529, forward strand.
GAACACAACGCTGCCCTGCGCGCCGCAGCAAGCCGCCACCGCTTGTTGACCCATAGCGCGGCACCGGCCGCATCCGCAACTGCGCCGGCGCCCTCCCCCGCGCCGCAGACAGGTGTCGCGCCACTCTCCCCCGGCAGCGTGACCCTGGTCGGTGCCGGCCCCGGCGATCCCGGCCTGCTCACGCGCCACGCGGTGCGCGCGCTCCGGCAGGCCGAGGTGGTGCTGTACGACCGCTTGGTCAGCCCGCAGATCCTGCAACTGGCCCGAAGCGGCGCAGTGCGCGTGGAAGTCGGCAAGGCCGCGCAAGGCCATAGCACCCGCCAGGAACAGATCCATGCGCTGATGCTGGAACATGCCCGCTCCGGGCGCCGGGTGGTGCGGCTGAAGGGTGGCGACCCGTTCGTGTTCGGCCGTGGCGGCGAAGAGCTGGAATTCCTGCGCGCACACGGCATCGGCTTTCAGGTTGTCCCCGGCATCACTGCCGCCATCGCCTGCGCCGCCTATGCCGGCATCCCCCTCACCCATCGCGATCACGCGCAGTCGCTGCGCCTGATCACCGCGCACTGCAAGGATTCGCTGGACACACTGGACTGGCACGCGCTGGGCCAGGAGCGCCAGACGCTGGCCTTCTACATGGGCGTGGCGGGCCTGGACGGGATCCAGCAGCGCCTGCTGCAGGCCGGCCGCGCGCCCACCACGCCATTCGCCTTGGTGGAAAACGGCTCGCGCCCGCAGCAGCGGGTGATCACCGGCACGCTCGCCACCCTGGCCAGCAGCGCACGGCAGTTCAAGGTGCAGGCGCCCGCTCTGCTGATCCTGGGCGAAGTGACCGCGCTGGCGCCGGCGCTGCACTGGTTTGGCGCTGCACCGCTCAGCGCGCCGCTGCCACACTCACCCATCGCAACGCCCGACACGCCCACACTGGCCCACGCAGCCTGATTCGACGGAGACCCCATGGCCCTGTACGACAACATCCTCGACACCATCGGCCGCACCCCGGTGGTCAAACTTCACCGCCTCGCCCCGGACAACGTCACCTTGTACGTCAAGGTCGAGGCGTTCAATCCGGGCGGCTCGGTCAAGGACCGCCTGGCGCTGGCGATCATCCTCGATGCCGAGCAGCGCGGCCTGCTCAAGCCCGGCGACACCATCGTCGAAGCCACCTCCGGCAACACCGGCGTGGCGTTGGCCATGGTGGCGGCCGCGCGCGGCTACAAGTTCGTCGCCACCATGGTGGAAACCTTCTCCATCGAGCGCCGCAAGCTGATGCGCGCCTACGGCGCCAAGGTCATCCTGACCCCGGCCGCCGAGCGTGGCAGCGGCATGGTGCGCAAGGCCAGGGAACTGGCCGAGCAGCATGGCTGGTTCCTGGCCAGCCAGTTCGCCAATCCGGCCAATCCGGCCTATCACCGCAACACCACCGCCGCCGAAATCCTGCGCGACTTCGCCGGCCACCGGCTGGACCATTTCGTCACCGGCTGGGGCACCGGCGGCACGCTCACCGGCGTGGGCGAAGTGCTGCGCGTTGCCCGCCCGGAAGTGCGCATCACCGCCAGCGAACCAGCCGGCGCGGCGCTGTTGCAGGGCCAGGACTGGAAGCCGCACAAGATCCAGGGCTGGACCCCGGACTTCATCCCCGAGGTGCTCAATCGCGAGGTCGCGCACGAGGTACTGAGCGTGGAAGACAGCGATGCGATCACCATCGCCCGCCGTCTGGCTGCCGAAGAAGGCATCTTCACTGGCATCTCCGGCGGCGCCACTGTCGCCACGGCGCTGCGCGTGGCCGAGTCTGCCGCGCCCGGCGCGGTGATCCTGGCCATGCTGCCCGATACCGGCGAGCGCTACTTCTCCACCCCGCTGTTCGCCGACATCAACGAAGGCTCGGACGACGATTGGCTGGCTGGCCTGCCCTGATCGGCGATTGGCTGGTCGACACTGGAAGGCCGCGCATCTGGTGCGGCCTTGTTTGTTTCGGGACCGGGAATATGGGAAGCGCGGTCGATCGGCAGACTGGAATAGTCCTGCTCGTTTTAACCACGGCCACCACTGAGCGAAGCGCGACCACCATTTCGATCGTGCGCGCTGGAGTGCGTTGCAACGCGGACCACATGCCGGGCTGCTGATTGCCGAAGCAATCGCGCTCGCGCAACAGCGCCAAGCGCAGCCGTGACGAGCGCCTTGAGAAGAAAGTCAGCAGCCGAACCGGGCACAGCGCGTTAGCCAACCGTGGAGGGGAGTTCGCATCGCCATAGACGGTAGGTGGTAGGTGGTAGGTGGTAGGCGCCACACCCATCATCGCCGCACATCGCGCGATCAACTCGAAACCCTGATGGCTGGTATGCAATCGAAACGCGCCGTACCAGCGGATCAATCACCGCAAGATGCCATCGCATTGCGACAGCGAAGCCGCACGCACGTGCGCGTCAGACAAGCAGAGCTCCACCCCATGGAAGAGCGCGCCATCGCAACGCGCCGCACCCCCACTTTAGCGGTCACCAGGGGTCCTGCCTCAGCGTACTCCCAGCCACACATTGCATTGCGATGAATGCACTCCCCTCCCTGTCAAGGAAACGTTAGGATGTCCGCCGTTCTGCAGGGAGAGTGTGGTGAGCAAGCAATCGTATGGACACGGCGGCACACGCAGCGCACGCGCGCCGTGGCTGGTGAAGATCACCTCGCCCGTGCACTTCGCTGCGACGCTGGCGCTGGGCGCCTGGCTGCAGCGGCGGTTCGACCTGCCCTTGCCGCCGCCGGACCTGTTGGCCTGGATCGAACTGCTTGGCGGCATCGTCGCCTGCCTGGGACTTGCATTGGCGGTGAATTGCTTTGTGCTGTTCGCGCGCCGTCGCACCACCATCCTGCCGAGCGGCCATCCCTCGCAGCTGGTCCTGACCGGGCCGTACCGCTTCACCCGTAACCCGATGTATCTGGCCCTGATTCTGAGCTATCTGGGCCTGACCGTGCAGATGGGCTATCTATGGGGCGTGCTGTTGCTGCCGCTGCCGTGGCTGGCGCTGCAGTTCTATCTGATCCCGTTCGAAGAAGGCCGCCTGCGCGCCGAATTCGGCCGCGCCTACAGCGAATACTGCACGCGCGTCCGCCGCTGGCTCTGACGCGCAACGCGCGGGTGGCGCCGCATCTCGCGATGCGGCAGCGGTTTGGCAGCCAGGGCCGCCAGAGGCGCTTGCGCCAGCGATAAATTCTTCCAATCGTTGCCGCGACTGTTTCGCCCAAAAACGCGATTCCGGCCGATCTTTTTCTGCGCCTCCGGCACCGTCGGAGGCTGTCGCAGCGTGTGAGATGAATGGGCCCTAGCGTGGGGCTCCGCAACGCCTGACCCCATCACGCGTTCATCATTCAAATCCCATAACTATCGCGCTATGAGAATCGAAGTCTGGCAAGGCGACATCACCGAACTCGACGTTGACGTCATCGTCAACGCGGCAAACGCATCACTGCTGGGTGGCGGTGGCGTCGATGGCGCCATCCATCGTGCTGCCGGCCCACGTCTGCTGCACGCTTGCGAAGCGCTGCCGCAGGTGCGCCCGGGCGTACGCTGCCCCACCGGCGAAATCCGCATCACCGAAGGCTTCGATCTGAAGGCGCGCCATGTGTTTCATACCGTGGGCCCGGTGTGGCGCGACGGCAAGCACAACGAGCCGGAGCAACTGGCCAACTGTTATTGGCAGTCGCTCAAACTTGCCGAGCAGATGATGCTGCATTCGATCGCGTTCCCGGCCATCAGCTGCGGCATCTACGGTTACCCGCTGTACCAGGCCGCACGGATTGCCGTGACTGAAACCCGTGACTGGCAGCGCTCGCACAAGGTACCCAAGCACATCGTGCTGGTGGCCTATAACGAGGCGACCTACAAGGCGTATCAGCAGGCACTGGCAACGCAGGACACCGCGGCCGCCTGATCGCTACGCAATGCAGGTTGCACTGACGAGCGCCGCAAGGCGCTCGTTGCGTTTTGGTCAGTGGAATCCCGTCGTCGTCTTTCAACCGCGCCACTACTGTGCAGCAGTCCTGATGCACAACCTTAGCTCGCCCGATCGCACCAGGAGCGGCTGACAAACGGAGCGAGCGTCAGACGAGTGCGCACAGCACCGAGGAACTACGGTGCCCGCACCGGTGCATGCCGATCCAGGCACCGGCCGGCCATACCCGCCGACGGCGCCGCAGTGTTTCGTGCGTTGCGGCTGCGTTGCGCCGAGCTGGTCCGCACCTGGGCACAGTCAACCCGCACGTCGACACCCAATAAAAAACGCCGGCATCGCTGCCGGCGCTTTGGTCTTACCGGCGATGCAGCCTTGCGGCCGCCATCACTCGATCAGCCCTTCCACTTGCCCAGTGCCGCCAGGCCGTTTTCCTTGGCGCGCTCATAGATGATCTGCTGCGCCTTGGCGAAGTTGCCGGTCATGTCCTTGGCCCACAACTGCAGTGCAGCCTGCTGCATCGCGCGGCCGTAGGAGAAGCTCAGCGGCCACGGCAGGTTGCCGAGCTGGTGCATTTCGTTGAGGTGCGCGGTGGACTGCTCATCGGTCTGACCGCCGGACAGAAACACGATGCCCGGCAGGATCGCCGGCACGGTCGACTTCAGGCACATCACGGTCGACTCGGCCACTTCCTCGACGCTGGCCTGCTCTTCGCAGCCCTTGCCGGAGATGACCATCGAGGCCTTCAGGATGGTGCCTTCGAGCACGACGTTCTGCTCATACAGCGCGCCGAACAGCGAGCGCAGCGTGGCTTCGGTCACTTCGTAGCAGGTCTCGATGTCGTGGCTGCCGTCCATGATCACTTCCGGCTCGACCATCGGCACCAGGCCCTGCTCCTGACACAGCGCGGCGTAACGCGCCAGCGCATGCGAGTTGGCTTCGATGCAGGTGCCGGACGGGATGTCTTCGCCGATGTTGATGACCGCACGCCACTTGGCGAACCGCGCGCCCAGCGTGTAGTACTCCTCCAGACGTGCACGCAGGCCGTCCAGACCTTCGGTAACCAGTTCGCCCGGCATGCCGGCCAGCGGCTGGGCGCCCTTGTCGACCTTGATGCCCGGGATGATGCCGTGCTCGGCCATGTACTTGGCGAACGGCACGCCGTCCTTGGTCTTCTGACGGATGGTCTCGTCGAACAGGATGGCGCCGGAGATGTAATCGCTCAGCTTGGGTGTGGTCAGCAGCAGTTCGCGGTAAGCGCGGCGGTTTTCTTCGATGTTCTCGATGCCGACGCTGGCAAAACGCTTTGCGATCGTGCTGGTCGACTCGTCGATGGCGATGATGCCCTTGCCCGGGGCGACCATGGCCTGGGCGGTTTCGGCAAGCTGTTCGATGCTCATGTAGTTCCTGTGGCAGCTGCGGGGGAGAACGAAAGTATAGCGACGAAAGTCGTACACATTCCTTCACGGAATGCCTGCAACCGATTACACCTTGCCTGCGTGACAGGATGTGTGGCGCCGCTCGCATCGCGCTGCAGAAGGCAGGGTCGATGTGTCGCGTGATTGCCATCGCTTGCACAAGCGCATGCGGCCATCGCGTCGGCATGCATGACCGCCATGTTGCAGGCAGCCCTGCACTTGCGCCGCGATCACCGCAGCAGCGCGCGTAGAACGGCCGATCTGCATGCGCAATCGTGTGCGTCGAACGTGCCGGCATCGCGGTTGCCGCGTCGATCGATCACGTCAACACGTGGACGGGCGCAGGTCGCGTCCCTGCGAAGACGTGCCGCGCGACAGCAGCTTTGTCGGCAGCATCGCCGCCGCTTGGAGCGCGATGGCCGCCAAGCAGATGCCGCCGATGATCCAGGCCAGCTGAATCAAGCCACGCACGATGGAATGCGTGTGCGATCAGCGACATGCAACGCACCCGCGGTGCGTACGCCACACGGCACGCAGGCCAGTGCATGCCGAATGCCATAACACCTGACGCACCGAACCGCACACAGCACAACGGCGACCCGAAGGCCGCCGCTGTACAGGATGCGTGCTGTTCAACCCGCCGCGGACGTCAATCGACGTCCGCGGATGGCCGGCAGTGCGTTACAGCTCGCCCAGACCGGTGGCGCGGCCGTCTTCGCCCACTTCCAGCAGGCGCAGCGTGTTGGTGGCGCCGTGCATTTCCATGTGCTCGCCGCTGGTGAACACCACGCGGTCGCCCGGGCCCATGCGCTCGTTTTCCACCAGCAGGCGGATGGCCGCACGTGCGGCTTCGCGCGGGGTCAGGCCACGGCTGTCGAAGCTGATCGGGAACACGCCGCGCATCATCGCCATCTGGCGACGCGCGCCATCGTGACGGGTGAAGGCGTAGATCGGCATGTTGGAGCGGAAGCGCGACAGGAAGCGCGGCGTGCCGCCGGATTCGGTCAACGCCACCACGCCGCCCAGGCCGATGTGCTCGGACAGGAACATGGTCGCCATGGCGATCGCCTGATCGGCGCGCTGCAGGTTGCGTTGCGCCGCTTCGAAGTCGGTATCGAATTCGAACTGGTGCTCGGCGCCCAGGCAGATGCGTGCCATCGCTTCCACCGCGCGCACCGGATAAGCGCCGGCGGCGGTTTCGGCTGACAACATCACCGCGTCGGTACCGTCGATGACCGCGTTGGCCACGTCCAGCACTTCGGCGCGGGTCGGGATCGGGCTTTCGACCATCGACTGCAGCATCTGCGTGGCGGTGATCACCACCTTGTTCTGCGCCAGCGACTCGCGAATGATCTTCTTCTGCAGGCCCGGCAATTCGGCATCGCCGATTTCCACGCCCAGATCGCCGCGCGCCACCATCACCACATCGGAGGCTTCGACGATTTCGACCAGATTTTCGATCGCTTCAGTGCGCTCGATCTTGGACACCAGCTGCGCATCGCAGCCGTGCTGCTGGGCGATCTGACGCGCGTCGTGCATGTCCTGCGCATTGCGGCAGAACGACACCGCGATGAAGTCCACGCCGATCTTGGCGACGATGCCGATCAGCTCCTTGTCGCGCTCGGTCAGCGCGCCCAGCGACAGACCGCCGCCCTGCTTGTTCAAGCCCTTGCGGTCGGACAGCACGCCATCGTTGAGCACGGTGGTGACGATGCGTGCGCCCTGCACGTCGGTGACCTGCAACTGCACCAGGCCATCGTCGAGCAGCAGCACATCGCCGGCCGCCACGTCCTGCGGCAGACCCAGGTAGCTCACGCCCACTTGATTCTGGTCGCCGGCCGGCGCATTGGCATCGGCCACCAGGTCGAAGCGCGCGCCCATGGTCAGCTTGATCTTGCCTTCGGCGAAGCGTTCGATACGGATCTTCGGGCCCGGCAGGTCGGCCAGGATGCCCACTTCGGCACCGGCGCGTGCAGCGGCGGCACGCACTTCGGCGGCACGCTTGGCCTGTCCGGACGGGTCGCCGTGGCTGAAGTTGAGGCGCACCACGTTGACGCCCGCCTTGAACAAAGCGTCCAGCACACCGGGCGCGTCCGTTGCCGGTCCGAGGGTGGCGAGGATCTTGGTGCGGCGTTGACGTTCTTTCATGATGGCCTCCCTGTAAAAGCCGCGAAACTTAACACACACGTCACGTACCGAGGATGGCATTGCGGCATAGCCACCCTCCTATTCCGGCATGTCTTACAGACAGTGCGGGACAGTACGTCCGTTTACGCACGCGTTGCACGGGGCAACGCGATGCGGTCGCCACCCTAACCCGGTGGCAGTGAAGAGCAATCTGTTGCATCACCTCGCGCAGCGCGCCAGCGGCGCCCAAGCGAGCGCCATCGCCGATGCGCGGCGCTCACGCGGGGATCAACTGCGTCAGTTGCGCCGGCGTGTGCGCAATCGCGCCGGCGCCTGCAGCGCGCAGCTCGGCCTCGTCGCCAAAGCCCCACAACACACCGATGCTGTGGATGCCGTGGTGATTGGCGCCATCGATATCCATGCGACGGTCGCCGATCATCACACAGCCGGTCTTGTCGATCTCAAGGCGGCGCAGTGCTTCGGCGATCAGGTCCGGCTTGAAGCGGCGTTCGCCATCTTCGCTGGCACCGATCACGTTCTCGAAGCATGCACCGAACGGCAGGTGCTCGACGATGCGGCGTGCGTACCGCTCGTTCTTGGAGGTGACCACGGCCAGGCGATGGCCGGCGCGTTGCAGGCCGGTGACCACCTCACCGATGCCATCGAACACGCTGAGTTCGGTCCAGCCCACCGCGTCGTAGCGCTCGCGGTAGAGGCCCAGCGCGCGCTGCACCAGCTCCGGGTCCTGCGGAAAACACTCGGCAAAGCTGTCGCGCAACGGCGGGCCGATCCAGGCACGCAAGGTCTGAGGCGATGGACGCGGCTGGCCGACGGCATCGAAGGCATGCACGATGCTGGCGACGATGCCCGGCTCCGAATCCACCAGCGTGCCGTCCAGATCGAAGAACAGCGTGGCTGCACTCACTTGCCGCGGGCCTCGAGCGCGGCAACGGCCGGCAAGGTTTTGCCTTCCAGAAATTCCAGGAACGCGCCGCCACCGGTGGAAATGTAGGTGACGTCTTTGGCGATGTCGTACTTGTCCACCGCCGCCAGGGTGTCGCCGCCGCCGGCGATGGAAAACGCCTTGGATGCGGCGATCGCGCGTGCCAGGGTTTCGGTGCCATGGCTGAAGGGCTCGAATTCGAACACACCGACCGGGCCGTTCCACACCACCGTGCCGGCATTGGCGATCATCTCGGCATAGTGCTGGGCGGTCTGCGGGCCGATGTCGAGAATCAGATCGTCCGCCTCGACGGCGTCGAGCGGCTTCACCGTGGCTTGCGCATCGGGCAGGAATTGCTTGGCGACGACCACGTCGGTGGGCAGCGGAATCTCCGCGCCGCGCGTTTTGGCATCGGCCACGATCTGGTTGGCGGTCGGAATCAGATCCGGCTCGTTCAAGGACTTGCCCACCGCATACCCGGCGGCGGCGATGAAGGTGTTGGCGATACCGCCACCGACGATCAGCTGGTCGACCTTGTTGACCAGGTTGGAGAGCAGCTCCAGCTTGGTCGAGACCTTGCTGCCGGCCACGATCGCCAGCAGCGGCTTGGCCGGGTTGTCCAGCGCCTTGGCCAGCGCGTCGAGTTCGGCCATCAACAGCGGGCCACCGGCGGCCACCGGCGCGAAGCGGATCACCCCATGCGTGGACGCCTGCGCGCGATGCGCGGTGCCAAAGGCATCCATGACGAACACATCGCACAGCGCGGCATATTTACGTGCAAGGGTCTCGTCGTCCTTGCCCTCGCCGACATTCATGCGGCAATTTTCCAACAGCACCACCTGGCCCGGCGCGACCTCCACACCGTCCACCCAATCGCGCACCAGGCTGACTTCGACACCCAGCAAGGTGGTCAGCCGCGCAGCGACCGGCGCCAGCGAATCTTCTTCGCTCCAGCTGCCTTCCTTCGGGCGGCCCAGGTGCGAGGTGACCATCACCGCCGCGCCTTTTTCCAGCGCCAGCTTGAGGGTGGGCACCGAGGCGGTGATGCGCTGCTCGGAGGTGATCTGGCCGTTATCGATCGGCACGTTGAGATCCTGGCGGATCAGCACGCGCTTGCCGGAGAGATCGAGGTCGGTCATACGGACAATGGACATGGGCTTGGCTCGCTAAGTCTTGGAATTCGGGAATCGGAAGGGGGGATTGGTACACGGCGCCGCGCCTGCGTTGGACGCGTGCGTGCACCTTCTGTGCGCGGAGGAAATCACGCTACTGCGCCGCCTTGACGGAGCAGCACCTTGCAAAAATGCCGCCATTGCAACTGCGGCAGACACGAACGGCAGTCGACCGGAGACGACGCGCAATGCGACCGCCTTGGCGGCGGGGATTGGACAATCATGATTCGGGATCGGCGCGCCGTACCGCAACGAGGCAGTGCGCCGGACGGGCGCTGCCGTACATGCGGATGGCGCCAACTCTGATCGGTCGAACACGACGGGCAATGCGGCTGCCTGGGCGACGGGGGATACCCATTGTCCGGCCTTCGCAGCAAAGCGGCAAACCCGCATCGCCCGCACAGATCTGGCGAGCGTGCGATAGCGAAGCGTTACAGCGGCCGCTCCGTACCGGATTTGCGCAGCAGACTGACCGCAAAACCGCCGACCAGCAAGGCGCCACCGACCAGCAGCGCCCAGAGCAGCCATTGTTTCCAGTCGCGCGGCGTGGCGGCCGGCTGCAGTGCCGCATCGCCGGCAAGCGGCTGTGCCTGCGCGGCCATACTGGCCTGCACGGGCTGCCACTGCATTCCGCGCTCCTGCCGCAGCGCCTGCAGCATCGAGGCCAATGGCGCGTCGCCACGTTGCACGCGCGCGCTGCCAGCGACGAGCGCATACGGCGGCTGCCCCTGCGCAAGAAACATCAATCGCTCCGGTTGATACCCCGCGCGCAAGGTCGGCACCGCGGTGCTGCGGCCCTGGGCAGCCACCAATCGCCACTGACGATCGCGCACGGGTGCGGACAACAGCTGCGGTGGCGAGGCCCCATTGCCAAGCCGATACGCCAACCATGGCCCGGCACGACGCGACCACGGCGCGTCGTCGGCATCGCGGCTTTCCACAATCCATTCCACCGCTTCGGCCAGACCGCCGCCGACATCCAGCTGGGTGATCGGAAAGCGACCCGGCACGACATAGGTCACGCCGGTGTCCTGAGCAGTGCCCTGCAAGTCCAGCCAGGACAGTTGGGTGGGCGCGACAACGCCATCCACTTCCGCATCGACCGCGCGCAACGGCGGCAGGGTGCCCGATATCGGCACGATGCGCAGGTACTTTGCGCCGTCGTCCAGCGCAATGCGGCGTTGCTGCAGCCGCTGCGCCTGGTTGTCCAAGGCCATCACCGTTGCATCGGAAGCGAGCAAACGCCAGTCGCGCAGATCGTCGCTGCCCTCCACACGCAGCTGCGCCTGCACCGGCGTATTGCCCTCCCAATCCAGCAACAACGCACGCGGGCGATCGCGTAATGCGCTGGCGTCGATCAACCAGCTGCCGCCGACGCCGGGCGCTGCGGGCGCACCGGTTGCAAAGCGCCCTTCCAGCCGCCGTACCGCCCCGCTGGCATCGCGCTCGGCGATCAACTGCAGATCGCCGTTGGCCGGCGCAGCGCCTTCCGGCAATGCGAACAACGGCAACCGCTGCCGACGCGATGAGGACGGCTCAGCGGCGACCGGCAGCGGCGCGGTGGGCATTTCTTCGCCACGCGTGTCGATCACCGTGACATCGCCTAATTCCGCATCGACTGCGCTGCGATAAACCGCCTCGCTCAAGCTCAGCTGGTACAGGCCGGCATCGGAGCCGGCCACCTGCAGCGGCCATTGTTGCCGATAGTCCTGCCGCACATCGGCCGCCTGCGCCATCAGCGGCACCAGCAGCAACCATCCCCAATGCTTCGTACTCATGCCTGATCCTTTGCCGCGCCATCGTCGTCGACAGCGCGCTCTTCAATCGCCGGACGCGGCGGCGCCGGCGCCAGATACCCCACCACCGTACACAACAGGCCGTAGGCCATGAACGAGCCGATGCCGAGCAGATTGCCCAGATGCTGGCGATCGACCAGCACCAGCTTGGCCAGCACCAGACCCATCAACAAGGCACCGCCCAGCCACAGTCCGCGCTGCCCGCGACGCGAGCCGACCACCCAACCCAGCACACCCAGCACGCTCCAGACGATGGTCAGACTGGTCTGCGACACCGTCGCGCCCACCAACACTGCATTCCACGGCACACCGCCCCAGTGATGCACGCTGTGCAAGGTGCTGCCGGTGATCAACACCCAGCCCAGCACACCGAGCGCAGTAACGCGCCGACATTGCAGGATCGCCGGCGCGTGCGTCGACCACGCCCAGCGCGCGACCAAGGCAAGCACCGCCAGCTGCGCCAGTTCGGCCGGGTTGAGCAAGGGCACCCAGGGCAATGGCGCGGCGCTGACCGGATCCAGCAATGCGAGCAGCCAACCGATACCCAATACCGCGAACACGCAGCTCAGCAACCCGGTGCGCGCAGGATCGAAGCGCGCCCCCTGCGGCCAGGTCAGCCACGGCCAGCGCAGCAAGCCCACGGTCGCCACGGCAAGCCACGGCACCGCCAGCAAGGCGCAGCGCCAGCCGTTGGCAAGCGCGAACGCATCGGCCAGCCAGACCGCACCCAACGACACCACCGACGGCCACAACAGCCACCAGATGAACTGCGCGACCACGGCGCCTGCGCCAGGCTGCATCCGCAGGCACCACAATGCCCGCGCGCCTGCCAGCGCAAACGCCAGCCAGGCCAGAGTACCCCAATGCGCGAAGGGCTGCGTATGCGCATGGTTCTGCCACAGCGCCAACGGCGCGGCCAGCGCCAGACCCGCCATGACCGTCCACACCAATGCAGCGGCAGGGCGACGGCGGTGCACCTCGGCCACCAGCCACACGCTGAACGCGACGAAGCCCAGCAGCAGATCCGGCTCGCTGCGCAGATCGCCGGCAAAGCGCAGGATTTCGTGTACCCCGCACATGGTCCACCAGCCCAGCCCCCACAGATACGCCACCAGCGCGCTCCGCCGATGACCCGCATCGCGCAGGAACCAGGCACTGGCCCAGCCGGCAATGGCGATCAGCAAGCTGCTCATGCAGGTGGCATTGGCCACCGCCACGTTGTCGTAACGCCACGCATCCACACCGAAGGCCACCCCCACCGCTGCCATCAGCTGCAAGGCCACACCGCTGATCTGCGGAATGCGTCGCTGCTGGCGCAGGCCCAGCCACAACAGCCCCACGCCTTCCAGCGCGAACACGCTGGCGGTGGCACGCGCCGACAACGCCAACGGCACTGCCAGCGTCGCAAAGCCGACGGCCAGCATCGCGTGCGCCTGGCCCAGCAAGCGTGTGGATGCACGCCGCAGCAACCAGCTCGCAAGACCTGCATACAACGCCGCCACGGCGACGGCGCACAACGCCAACGGCAGGCGATCGCCTTCCAGCAAACGCGCCTGCAACGCAAAGGCGACCAAGGGCGTGCCGAACAACAGGCTGCCATCGATGAGCTTGCCCGCACTGCCGTCGCCGCGCCGCGCATGCAGTACCGGAATCGCGACATACATGGCGAAGAACAGCAACAAGAACGGCTCGGTGCTGGCGAATTTTGCCGGGGTGTACTGCAGCGCGCCCCACAGCGTGCCGATGCCGAAGGTAAAGGCGAACCCAAGCAGGTTGAGCACGCGCCACGGCCGCGTCCACGCAATCGCCACGATGCCGGCGTTGAGCACGGCGTAATACGAAAACAGCCCGACATGATTGCCGCTGCCGGTGGATAACCAGATTGGCGCAAGAAACCCGGCAAGCACGCCCAACACCGCCAGCGTGCGCGAATCCTGTACCACCGCCAGCACGCACATGCCGGCAATCAGCACCACGCTGATGCCCATCGCCAGCCCGGCGCCCAGCAAGCTGTACAACTTGAATGCCGCAAACACAGTCAGCAACAAGCCGCCGATGGCACCGCCCTGCAACGCCAACGCAAACCCGGGCCGCTGCAACCGCTGCTTCCAGCCAAATACCAGACCGACCAGCGCCAGCACGCTGATGCCGGCCAACCGCAGCTCGACCGGCATGCGCATCCAGCCCTGATCGCTGGCGTACTTCAACAACGACGCCACGCCAGCCAGCAACACCAGCATGCCCACCTTGACCGGCACATTGCCTTCGGTGAACCAGCGCTTCACCGCGCCGATGGCGCGCGTGATCGGGTCCGGTTCGGTGGGTGCCTGTGGAGCCTGCAGTGACTCTGGCTGTTCTGAGTGAGGGGGATGCGCACGGACAGCGGATATCTGCGAGGGGGCTGCAGTTCCATCTAACGCCGAATCCGCACATCCTGCGGCAGCAAGTACCGGCGGCAACGGAGTCACTACGCCTCTTTGCAATGCGACCTCGACCGCAGCTGCACTGTCAGTAGTGACCCGCGCCGATGCATCAATGGTGGGCGTTTGCGCCGCCTCGGGTTGGTCAGGGCCTGTCCATGACTGTACCGAGGGGATAGGCTCTGCCACGTTCCCGGTAGCCGTCGGCGCCGTCACCGCCGCATTCTCGGCATGCCAGTGTGCAAGCCTGTGCTCAAGCACATCCACGCGCCGCCGCAGTCCAGCAATCCACACAAGCGCGATGATGACGCCTACCGGCACAGCGAGCAGCACCAGTACGACCAACCCAATCAGTGTTTCCAATGCATTGCCCCTGAAACCGGCGTCCGGCCGACTGAGCGCACCATACAGCCTCAGCCTATCCCCTGGTCAGGTGGGCCTTGAGGCGAAAGGAGTGTCAGCGAGCTGGATGGCCCTTAGGTACCGGAATAGACGCCACGCAGCGAGCATTCCGCCGCCACTGGCCAGTGTGAGATTCGTGCACCCGCCGATGTCTACGCTGATTCGTCTTGCAGGAAGACAAATAGCCGACTTGCCGAACCCTGCCCCAGAATGCTAAAAAACGCGCCAGCGCGCGGGTTAACACCCACATCCGCAAGGACAAATGGCATTACTGCCCTGCAAGGACGCATCACAATGCTCGCTTTCTTTCGCTGTTACTCGCTGCCTGCAATTTGCGCAATCGTCCTGCTGACGAACGCACAGCAGGCATCTGCAGATGTATTCGGCACCGCTGAAAACGTCGCCCGAAGCTGGATCGGTCACGACGCCAGCGAACTGATAATGCAATGGCCGGTAGGAAAAGGGCTCTATACGTCCGAGAACACCGAGACGCAGGAAACTGCCTACACTTACAACTTCGGCATAGAAGCGCACTACCGCACCAATTATTGGACCACACAAGGCGGAATTATCGGCATGGCCGGCGGAGGCAATGGCGTGGCGCGCACCCCGATTTTTCAGGAAAACCAGCATAGCGAGAAAGTCTTCGTGCCCGCCGAACATCATTGCGAAATCACCTTCGTCGCCAACTCCGAAGGTGTCATTACCCGATACGATTTCGCTGGTAGCAAGTGCAATGACCATGTGCGCAGCTGGGGCCGTCCGAAAAAGAAATAACGCCGTCACTCGCCCGACCTCGATCTACCAACCAAGGAACGCCCTGGATGAAAACAAGGAACTGGATTCGCCGTACTGCATGGCTCACGCTTGCACTCGCGCAGTGGACCATTGCCATACCGGTCATGGCCGAATCGGCACGGCACGGCACCATTGCGGCATTGGAACCCATTGAAAACAAGGGCGAAAATGTTCCCGAACGCAACAAGAGGCTTAAGAACGCAGCCTCGAACTTTGGCGGCATTGCGGGCAGTTTCCTTGGCCTCAAAGCCAATAGCCAAGTTGGTGCAGAAGCCGGAGTAGCGGCAGGTACGTATGCCGGCACACAGGTTGCCGACAAGGTTGTCGGCAACGGTGTCGCCTCGCACTACATGCTGAAGATTCGTTTCGATAACAAGTCGCAGGTTGTCGTGACAAAGCCCAGCGCGGAAGTCTCCGGCCTTGCAGTTGGTAGCCGGGTCGCGGTCACGGGCAAGGGCGAGGACATGCGTATCACTGCGGAATAAACGCCTGCAAGAAATCATGATGTCAAATAAAAAAGCGCCCGAAGGCGCTTTTTTATTTCATCCGAAAAAGCAGATTACTTCGCAACAACACGCACCATTTCCAGGCACTTGTTGGAGTAGCCCCACTCGTTGTCGTACCAGGACACCAGCTTGACGAAGGTGGAGTCCAGCGCGATGCCGGCGTCGGCGTCGAACACCGAGGTGCAGGTCTCGCCACGGAAATCGGTGGCCACGACCTTGTCTTCGGTATAGCCGAGGATGCCCTTCAGCGCGCCTTCGCTCTGTGCCTTCACTTCAGCGCAGATCTCGGCGTAGGTGGCCGGCTTTTCCAGTTCGACCGTCAAGTCGACCACCGAGACGTCCGAGGTCGGCACGCGGAAGCTCATGCCGGTGAGCTTCTTGTTGAGCTCGGGAATCACCACGCCCACGGCCTTGGCAGCGCCGGTGGAGGACGGAATGATGTTTTCCAGGATGCCGCGGCCGCCGCGCCAGTCTTTGTTCGACGGGCCGTCAACGGTCTTCTGCGTGGCCGTGGCCGCGTGCACGGTGGTCATCAGGCCGCGCTTGATGCCCCACTTGTCGTTGATGACCTTGGCCAACGGCGCCAAGCAGTTGGTGGTGCACGAGGCGTTGGAGACGATCGCCTCACCCTTGTAGGTCTTGTCGTTGACGCCGTAGACGAACATCGGTGTGTCGTCCTTGGACGGGGCCGACAGGATCACCTTCTTGGCGCCTGCGTCGATATGCTTCTGCGCGGTTTCCTTGGTCAGGAAAAGACCGGTGGACTCGATCACCACGTCGGCGCCCACGGCATCCCACTTGAGGTTGGCCGGGTCGCGCTCCTGGGTCAGGCGGATCTTCTTGCCGTTGACGATCAGGGTGTTGCCGTCGACCGACACCTCGGCCTTGAAGCGGCCGTGCACCGAGTCGTACTGCAGCATGTAGGCCAGGTAGTCGGGCTCGAGCAGGTCATTGATGGCCACGATCTCGATGTCATTGGCGAAGTTCTGCACCGCAGAGCGCAGCACGTTGCGTCCGATGCGACCGAATCCGTTGATGCCAACCTTGATTGCCATGTTCACTAGCTCCTGCGGCCGCGACAGCGCGGCGGATGGAAAGGGGCTGACATTCTAACAGCGTCCTCCCTGGACGGCCGTGCAGTTGCGTGCGGCGATGATCGAGGAGCAGGCACCGCTTACTCTGCGTGCCCGACCGATCTGTGGCGTGCTTCGCTCGCTTCGCGGATGCAGCAGTGAGCTGGTGCCTGGCTGGGTCGCGTCGCGTGCTCGCCCGAGCGTGCGCACCCATGGTCCCTGCCGCACCCAATAGGCAGTTCGACGCATCAACGATAAACGGCACCGCACGCAAAAGATCATACGAAAATATTTAATTTTCAAACACTTGCAATTCAACCAACTACGCCGAAAAGCGTATTCATGCATATGCCGAACAGCAGCATTTCGGCGCTCCGTGGATTTCGATACTGGCCCTGCCTGCTGAGGCACCCAATCAACTACACGGAGATTCCCCATGCGTCGCACCCTGTTCTCTCTGGCTTTGGCTCTGGCTGCCACCCCGGCGCTGGCCGCCGGCGTGATGCATTACACCGAAAAGGCAGCGCTGCCTGTCGACGGTGAAGCACGTGAAGTCGCCGCGCTGTTCGATACCTGGAACGCCGCGCTGGCGACGGGCAACCCGCACAAGGTGGCCGATCTGTATGCACCCGATGGCGTGCTGCTGCCGACGGTCTCCAACGAAGTGCGTGCCTCGCGCGAGCAGATCGAAAAGTACTTCGAGATGTTCCTGACCAAAAAGCCGCAGGGCGTGGTCAATTACCGCACCGTGCGCGTGCTCGATGACGACAGCGCGGTGGATGCGGGCGTGTACACCTTCACGCTGACCGACAAGGCCGGCAAGAAGAGCAATGTGCAGGCGCGCTACACCTTCGTGTACGAAAAGCGCGACGGCAAGTGGCTGATCATCAACCACCACAGCTCGGCGATGCCGGAAGTGGATGCCCCGCAGGTCGCCAAGACCAAGTAAGTGCGGGCGCCTAGGAGGACGCCGCCCGCTGTCTGCGGCCTGCTGCATATCACCGTCGGTACACCTCCCCCGCCGACGGTGGCGCGATCTGTAGCGCACCGCACATCCAACATGCGGCCTGCCTGCGACAAGCGCCAGGACACCCAACATTGCTGTCACTGCGCAGCGACGCTGCCGTCGACCCATCACCACCGGCATCGCGGTGAGCCGGATGGTCGCGGCCCTGGTTTGATCAGGATCAAGGCGGCCGCGGCGCAAACCCACAAGACTTTGTCCATCCACTCCACACAACGAGACTCTTTATGCGCATGCGCTCTACCTTTCTGCTCGCCGGCCTGGCCGCCAGCCTGGCCAGCGTCCCCGCACTGGCTCAATCCAAAGGCGACTGGACCGTTGCCGTCGGCGCGCACCAGGTTGCTCCCAAATCCGACAATGGCCGTCTGGTCGGCGGCACGCTCGAAGCGGACGTGGGCAAGGACATCAAACCGACCTTTACGGCCGAATACTTCATCGCAGACAACCTGGGCATCGAGATACTGGCAGCGCTGCCGTTCGAGCACGACATCGCCCTGCGCGGGCTGGGCCGCGTCGGCAGCACCAAACATCTGCCGCCGGTAGTGTCGCTGCAGTACCACTTCAATAGCCAGGGCAAGGTGTCGCCCTTCGTCGGCGCCGGCATCAATTACACGCGGTTCTTCAGCACCGATACCCGCGGCGCGCTGGCCGGCAGCGAGCTGGAACTGGACGATTCGTGGGGCCTGGCCCTGCATGCCGGGCTGGACTTCAAGCTCAGCGAGCGCGGCGCGCTGCGCGTCAACGCACGCTGGATCGACATCGATAGCGAAGCACGCCTCGACGGCACCCGCATCGGCACGGTCAATATCGACCCGCTGGTCTACGGCGCGGCGTACGTCTACCGGTTCTAAGAGCCGCTAACAAACCGACTGTGCTCACCGCCAGGCGGGCGCGGCCGGTGCTCGGTGCGGCATGGACCACGCGCACACTTCCGGTTCCTCCGCGCCGTCCACACCCACCTGACGACTGCTCGCCAGGTTCTATCAGCCACTCTGAGTCGCAGCGGCAAGCGCGGTGCATCTCTGGCACACTTGACGTCCAGGGACGTGCATCCACCGCCGGAGTTGCGGACAGGTCGGTCACGTCGAACGCCTGTCCGACCTACCGGGGATTCCATGAGCATGTTCATCCGCACCGCCCTCGCCATCGCATTGGCCGCTTCGGCCACTCCCGTGCTTGCACAGTCGGCCGGCCACTGGACGACCGGCTACGGCGCGGGCTACGTCTCGCCCAAGTCCGACAGCGGCAACTTCGGCGGCGCACGCGCCGAGATCAAAGGCGCGCCTACGTTGTCGTTTACCTACGAATACTTCATCCGCAACAACCTCGGTATCGAGGTGCATGCCGCCGTTGCCGGCAAGCACGATCTCGAGCTGGAAGGCGTCGGCAAGGTGGGGAGCTATTGGTCGGTGCCGCCCAGCGTGTTGTTGCAGTACCACATCAATGGCTACGGCACGGTGTCGCCGTTCGTCGGCGTCGGCATCAACTACACCACCTTCCTGGGCGAAGACACCGAGCAAGCGTTCGGCAATAGCGAGCTGCGGTTTGGCGACTCGGTCGGCGCCACCGCGCATGTCGGTGTGGACTTCATCTTCAACGACCGCAGCGGGCTGCGCGTGGATGCACGCTGGACCGATTCGCGCAGCAATGTCGATTTCAACGGCACGCGGCTTGGCAAGGCGCGGATCGATCCGTTGACCTATGGCATCTCGTACCTGGTCTATTACTGATCGCGTTGCCGCCGTCGCGCTGCTGCGCGGCAACGACAGCCATCAAACGGTCGCGGACGGTTGCGTACAATCGAGGGATGAAAACCTTCTCTCCTTCGTTCGTTGTGCTTGCCGTGGCGCTGACCGCGGCCATTCAGCCCGTCACCGCATTCGCCTGGGGCCCGCAGGGCCACCGCCTGGTGGCGCGTATTGCCGAAACCGAATTGAGCCCGCAGGCGCGCGCGCAAGTGGCGCAATTGCTTGCCGGCGAGCCGGATCCGACCCTGCACGGAGTCGCAAGCTGGGCCGATGAAGTCCGCGAACACGATCCGGATCTGGGCAAGCGTTCGGGGCCGTGGCATTACGTCAACCTCGCCGAACACGACTGCGGCTATGCGCCGCCGCGCGATTGCCCGGATGGCAACTGCGTGATCGCCGCACTCGACCGCCAGACAGCCGTGCTTGCCGACCGCAGCCAGCCGCTGGACGCGCGTCGTCAGGCGTTGAAGTTTGTGGTGCATTTTGTCGGCGATATCCATCAGCCCATGCACGCCGGTTACGCGCACGACAAGGGCGGCAACGATTTTCAGCTGCAGGTCGATGGCAAGGGCAGCAACCTGCACGCATTGTGGGATAGCGGCATGCTCAACGACCGCCATCTCAGCGACGATGCCTATCTGCGACGCCTGCTGGCGTTGCCGGCCGCCAGCGCGGTCGCTGCAACGCTGCCGCCGCCGGCTGCGGCATGGGCGCAAGCGTCGTGCAAGATCGCCATCACGCCGGGCGTCTATCCCGCCGCGCACGTGTTGCCGGCCAACTACATCGCCACCTATCGTCCGATCGCCGAGACGCAGTTGCGGCTGGCAGGCGACCGACTGGCCGCCGTGCTCAATGCAGCACTGGCCACACCCTGAGACGGAGATAAGCGATGCAACCCGAGGTTCTTGCGTTCTTCCATGCCGACAGCAACACCTTCACCTACGTGGTTGCCGATGCGGCGTCCGGCGCGGCAGTGGTGATCGACCCGGCGCTGGACTATACAGCCGACACCGGCGCCGTCGGGACGCACACCGCGCAGGCCATCGTCGATGCCATCCGGCAACGCGGCTGGCACGTGGACTGGTTGCTGGAAACCCACGCGCATGCCGATCATCTGTCGGCCGCGCAATGGCTGAAGCAACAGTGGCCCCAGGCGCGGGTCGGGATCGGCGAGGGAATCCGTCAGGTACAGCAGACGCTGGCGCCGCGCTATGCATTACCGCAGGGCTTTCGCGCCGATGGCTCGCAGTTCGACCATCTGTTTGCCGATGACGACCGCTTTCTGCTTGGCGGCATCGAGGTACGCGTCATTGCGGTGCCCGGGCACACCAGCGACAGCATTGCGTATCTGATCGGCGATGCGCTGTTTCCCGGCGATTCGTTGTTCATGCCCGACGCGGGCACGGCGCGCTGCGACTTTCCCGGCGGCGATGCGCGGCAACTGTACGCATCGATCCAGCGCCTGTACGCGCTTGCCGACGACACCCGCGTGTTCGTCTGCCATGACTATGGCCCCGGTGGCCGGGCAGTGGCGCATCAGACCACCATTGGCGAGCAGCGGCGCAGCAATGTCCATGTGCGCGATGGCGTCGATGTCGAAGCATTCGTCGCCCAACGGCAGGCACGCGACGCCACCCTGTCCGAGCCGAAACTGATCCGGCCCGCATTGCAGGCAAACCTTCAGGCGGGCCGTTGCGAGCACGTGGCTCCCTAGCGCCCGTTGGCGTTCGCCACGCCGGCCGGGCGCAGCCGCTATGATCGGTGCCTTCCCTCGGTTGGACATTCCCATGCGTACCATCGGCTTCTGGCAACGCGCCCTGTGTGCGTTGATGCTCGCTTTGCCCGTCCTGGCCGCTGCGCAGACCCCGCCGGTCACCGTATTCGCCGCAGCCAGCCTCAAGGAGTCGATGGACGAGGCCGCCGCCGCTTACGAAAAAGCCTCCGGTACGCCGGTGCGGGTGTCGTATGCGGCGAGTTCCGCCTTGGCGCGGCAGATCGAACAAGGCGCGCCGGCAGATGTATTTTTCTCGGCCGACCTGGAATGGATGGACTACCTGCAACAGCGCGGCCTGGTCGTGCCGGCGCAGCGCCGCAACCTGCTCGGCAACACGCTGGTACTGATCGCACCGGCCACCAGTAAGGTACGGGTGGATCCACGCACACCCGGCGCCATCGTCAAGGCGCTTGGCGAGAATGGACGCCTGGCGGTGGGCCAGACCAACAGCGTGCCGGCCGGCAAGTACGCCGCCGCCTCGCTGCACAAGCTGGGCCAGTGGGATGGGCTGAGCAACCGCCTGGCCGAATCGGAGAGCGTGCGCGCCGCACTGATGCTGGTTTCGCGCGGCGAAGCGCCGCTGGGCATCGTCTATGGCTCGGATGCCCGCGCCGAGTCCAAGGTGCGCGTGGTCGCCACCTTCCCCGCAGACAGCCACGACGCCATCGTGTATCCGGTGGCGGTCCTGAAAAACAGCAGCACGCCCGATGCCACCAAGTTTGTGCAGTGGCTGAGCAGCAAGCCGGCCAAGGCGATCTTCGTGCGTCGCGGCTTTTCGTTGAAGGAGTGAGGCACCCTGCCTGTCGATGTTCACCGCTGAAGAAGTCACCGCGATCGGCCTGAGCCTGAAGGTCGCGCTGGTTGCCGCCATCGCCAGCCTGCCGCCGGGCATCGCCTGCGGCTGGCTGCTGGCGCGGCGCCGTTTTCCGGGCAAGGCGCTGCTGGACGCATTGCTGCATCTGCCGCTGGTGATGCCGCCGGTGGTCACCGGGTATGCGTTGCTGGTGATGCTGGGCACGCAGGGGCCGATCGGCAGCTGGCTGCTGGACTATTTTGGCGTGCAGTTTGCGTTCCGCTGGACTGGTGCGGCATTGGCCTGCGCGGTGATGGGATTCCCGTTGATGGTGCGCGCGATCCGGTTGTCGATCGAGGCCACCGACCGCCGCCTGGAAGCGGCCGCCGCCACCCTCGGCGCGGGGCCGTGGCGGGTGTTTTTCAGCATCACCCTGCCGCTGGCCTGGCCGGGCCTGGTGGCCGGCGTGGTGCTGGCGTTTGCCAAGGCGCTTGGCGAATTCGGCGCGACGATCACCTTCGTGTCGAATATCCCAGGCCAAACGCAGACGCTGTCCTCAGCCATCTATGGATTGATGCAGGTGCCGGGCATGGAGTCGGGCGTGTGGCGTCTGGCCGGCGTGGCGCTGGCGATCTCGCTGGCGGCGCTGCTGTTGTCGGAGTGGTTGGTACGCAGACAGTACCGACGCGAGGACGAGTGATGCTGGATCTCGATCTGCACCTGCAACGCGGCCATTTTCAGCGGCGCATCCGTATCCAGGACGACGCACGCGTGGTGGCATTGGTTGGCCCCTCCGGCGCCGGCAAGACCAGCGTGCTCAATGCCATCGCCGGCCTGGTGCGGCCGCGGGCCGGGCATATCCGCATCGATGGGCGCTGCCTGTTCGATCACGCGCAGGGTGTGGACGTGCCGACGCATCGACGCAGCATTGGCTATGTGTTTCAGGATGCGCGGCTGTTCCCGCATCTGGATGTGCGGCGCAACCTGCACTACGGCCGGCATGCGCGTGGTGCGGCGCCGTTCGGATTCGACGACGTGGTGGCCCTGCTCGGTATCGCCCCGCTGCTGCATCGCCGCCCGCGCAACCTGTCCGGTGGTGAGGCGCAGCGTGTGGCCATCGGCCGCGCCTTGTTGTCGCAACCGGCCATCCTGTTGTTCGACGAACCGTTGTCCGCACTGGACCAGGCGCGTCGCGAGGAATTGATCCCTTACCTGCAGCGCGTGCGCGACGAGATCCGTCTGCCGATGCTGTACGTCAGCCACAACCCGGACGAAGTGCAGCGCATTGCCGACAGCGTGCATGTGCTGGAGTGAGACGGTGATAAGCGACAAGGCGGCGGTGCGGACGGCCTGTTGATGCGGCAGGCGCGGGTGTCGAGCCGACACCCATCACGGTGATCCGCGATTTATCGTCCGCACATTGCAGACGATCGCTGCGCTACTTCTTTAGCCAAGCCAGTGCCTGCATGACGAATGGTTGTTCTTCACTGCTCGAGACAGCCGTTACTGCGCACGCGCAAATCAAACGTCGCAATCACGCCCCGTCATTGCGCAACCTTGCCGGTACGCACACTCACCTTGCCTTGCCGCACTTCGAAGGTAAACGCGAACGACAACGTCACCGGTACCGGTTCTTCATGCGTTGCGCCGGTGCAATCATCCAGTGCCGCAGGCTGTGCGACACCCGGTGCATACGTGCACAGTGCGGCCGGCACGAACTGCCAGTGCTGCACGGTCGTGCGCACGGCCTGCAGCAGGTCGGCGTTCTCCGGCAGTCGCCCGGCCACGCACTCGTCGCGATAGGACAGGGGGTCCACGCGCTGCACTGCGCCGTCGGCGGCAAGAATCACATGCGCGCATACCGTGGTTGCCGGCAAGGTCTGTCGTGGCGAATCGGCCGGCAGCACCGGGGCTTCGCTGCGCAAGGCGCGCGGCATGCGGAACCGCTGCGTTTCCGCAAGCGTGTACGCGGCTATCGCAGCAGCGCCACCGCCACCCGATTGCGGCGGCAGCATGCGTTGATCCACCGAATCCTCACGCTGGCTACGCTCCTGCTCCACCATGCGCTGCGTTGCGCATCCGCACAGGCTCAGCGCGACGAGGCTGCACCATGCCAGACCGTACTTCATTGCAGTGCTCATTTTTTTTCGCATCCTGTGGATGCCACGCAGTCATCGGTGCGACTGGATTGCGACGCAAGGCGCTGGTCGCCGCCCACATCGCTGGATGCACCCACCTGTTCCGGTGAATCCAGCTCGAACCGGACCGGCACACGTACCCGGGAAGCGACTGGCTTGCCGTCTGCAATCGCGGGCTTGAAGTGCCAGTGACGCGCTGCCTCGAGCACGGCCTGATCGAATACCCCGGCCGGCCGGCTGTGCACGATCACGACATGGTCGGGCGCACCGCTCGGGCTGACGTCGATCTGCAACTCGACAAGGCCTGCAAGGTTTGCAGCGATCGCTTCGGCTGGGTAACTGGGCGGTTGCATCGTACTGAAATCCACTGCAGTGCCGGGCGTCGGTGTCGCGTTCAGACGCGCAGGCTGGATGACCCAACAGGCAAGACTGGCGACGGCCACAAGCGAGACCACCATACGCACGTTCCACCGTGCACGCCGCACCTCCAGCGCAGGCGCACGTAGCGCGGCAATGCGCTGGGTCAACGGATGCGTCGCGGCCCAGTGGCACGCCAACGGCGACCATCTGTCGCCCAGCTGGCATTTGAGCATCGCGCCGGCATAGCTGCGACGCTTGTCCGGATGCCGCGCAAGCACGGCGGCATCGCACGCAAGTTCCTGATCCAGCCGGAACGCACGCCACGCCAGATGCAGGAGCGGATTGAACCAGCCGATGCACAGCAGCACGGTCGCCAGCAGGTTGGCCTGCAGATCGCCACGGCGCAGATGCAAGCGCTCGTGGGCCAGGATCAAGGCACGCTCATCGGCGCTGTAACGCGTTGTGAAATCGATCGGCAGCACAATCCGTGGCCGCAAGACCCCCAACGAAGCGGGCAGACCGACATCATGCGTGGCCAGCCACAGCGTCTTGTCCAACGCATGCAGCGCACCGAGACTGCGCATGAAGCGCCGCTGGCCACGCCACATGATGACCGCGCTCAGTACGGCGCCCGCCAGCCACACCGCAATCAGCCATTGCTGCACGCCTGGCGCGCCAGTGCCGGTATCCGATGCGAACGGGATGGCAGCCAGCGCCGGCAGCTGCACTACCACCGCGCCCATCGGCGGGCCAGGCAGCACTGCCGCCAGCAACGCGAGCGGCACGCTCGCCCAGAGTGCATAGGCTGCCGTGGCGCCCAGCTGGGTACGCAGCGGACGGCGCAGCAGCAGGCACGCCAGCAACGCAACCGTGGTGTATAGCGTGGCGCGCAGCCACATCAGCGCATCAGGACTCATCGTCCAGTTCCTTGAGCAGACGCTTCAATTCGGCAATGTCGGAGGCGCTGAGCTTTCCGCGTTCGCTGAAGTGCGCCACCAGCGGCGCAACCCGCCCACCGAACAGGCGTTGCAGCAGCCCTTCGCTTTGCTGCTGCACCCAATGGTCGCGCTGCAACAGCGGCGTGTAGAGGTATTTGCGCCCCTCTTTTTGCGCTGCGATGGCGCCCTTGTTGAGCAACCGGTTGAGCAAGGTCTTGACGGTTGGCTCGGCCCAATGGGTCTGCGCCAGCGCGGCAACCACCTCGTCCGCCGTGCGCGGTGCCTGGTCCCAGAGCACCTGCATCACCACCGCTTCCGCATCGCTGATCGTCATTCGATTACGCTTGTAATTTTTAACGATTACAGCTGTGAACGAAGACTTTGTCAAGCATGAGTCACGCTTTTTTTGGCGGGATCCACCAGCGCCGGCCTTGCCTGCACTGCACTCTTTTGGCATGCCTGTGGGCGGGTATCTGCGTATGCGCGTCGATGCGCAGCAACATCCTCACGACATCGCTGCGCAGGGCCGCTATTTCGGCACTCTCTGCGACGTGCACTGGGCACCGGCCGTGGCTCCCAAGCCAGACGCACGGCGTAACACCTGGATACTTCAGTCGGCGGAACTGTCCACAAATCGCACACTGACACGCAAGCCACCGAGCGTTGGCGCGTCGTCCAGCTGGACCTGCGCTGCGTGCGCCTGGGCAATGTCCTGGACGATCGAAAGACCCAGGCCGCTGCCCTCCACGCCGGTGCCCAGCTCTCGATGGAAGCGGTCGAAGACACGTCCGCGCGCAGCTTCCGGAATGCCCGGCCCGGAATCTTCCACGACCAACATCGGTACCGGTTCGGCGTGTGTGCTGATCCGGATGCGGCCACCCGGCGGTGTGTAGCGCACCGCGTTTTCCAGCAGGTTGCGCAACAGCAGCGACAGTGCGGATTCGTCTGCGAGCACCAGCACCGGCTGCAGTGCCAGTTCCACGTCTTGCTGTCGCTGCAACGCAACCGCCAACACGTCTTCGGATTCGCTGCGCACCAAGGTATCCAGGCTCACGCTGCGCCGTGGCAAGGCAGTGACTGCTTCGACCCGACTCAAGGCAAGCAATTGCGCCACCATGCGTTCGATGCGGAGCACATTGGCATCGAGTTGCTGCTGCGATTCGTCACGTTCCTGCGCGTCGGCGGCCAGGCGCAGATTGGCCGCATGCACTTTCAACGCCGCAATCGGTGTGCGTAGTTCGTGCGCAGCATCGGCGATAAAGCGACGTTCGCGCTCCAACCCTTCCTGCACGCGGTCCATCAACCCGTTGACCGCACGTACCAAGCCATGCACTTCGCGCGGCATGTGCTGCGGCTGCAGCGGCTGCAGACGCTTCGGGTCGCGTTCGCCGATCTCGTCGGAGACCCGTACCAGCGAGCGCGTGGCCCAGTTCACCACGGCCCAGATCAACAGCGCCATCAACGGCAATGCCATCAGCAACGGCAACAACGTGCCCAGCGCAATATCTTCGGCAAGCTCTTCGCGGATGTCGGCGCGTTCGGCCGATTGAAACCAACGCCCACCCGCCGAGTGCAAGGTAAACGTACGCCATTGCCCATCGGGCAGTTGCACATCTGCATAGCCGGCGTGCAGCGGCGCCATTGCCTGCGCAGGCGCACTGTCAGAGCGCAACAGCAACGCGCCGCCCGCATTGCGCACCTGAAACGCCAGTTTGGTTTCGTAGGCATGGCCGTCCTTGAACGCCAGCGCGTCGCCCACGCCTTGCGCCTGCCCGTGCCATCCACGGATTACGATCGGCTCGCCCTGCGGCAGATCGCCCAACGGTTCGTCCACCAACGACACCAGCACGCGCGCCGATTGCACCAGGCGTGCATCGAACATTTCGCCAGCTTCCTGCAGGCCGGCGCGATAGCTGAAACCAGCTGCAGCCAACATCAGCAACGACAGTACGCCGAGCAAGGCCAGCAACAGCACGCGACGGATCGAATTCATTGCGGCGGCACGGCGGCGGCCTGGGCGGCCTGTTCGTCGAGCGCGTAACCGATGCCGCGCACGGTACGGATCAGCGCTGGAGAGAGTTTTCGACGCAGCTGATGCACATGCACGTCCACTGCATTGCTGGCGACGTCCTCGTCCCACCCATAGAGATGTTGCTGGATGCGTTCGCGTCCGATCGGCCGACCGTGCTGCTCCATCAGCAGCCACAGCAGGGCAAATTCGCGCCGGGTCAGATCCAGATCGCGGCCGTGCCAGCGCACCGACATCCCGGCCGGATCCAGCCGCAGCGCGCCGGCCTGCAGGGTTGGTTGCGCACGCCCGGCCGCACGTCGCAGCAGTGCGCGCGTGCGCGCCAGCAGCTCGTTGATATCGAAGGGCTTGCCAAGGTAATCGTCGGCACCCACATCCAGGCCCAGCGCACGATCGGCGGCGCGCTCGCGTGCGCTGAGCACCAGGATCGGCGTATCCAGCGCGCGGGCGCGGGCGGTGCGAATGACCTCGATCCCATCCATGCGCGGCAACCCCAGGTCCAGGATCACCAGGTCCAGGGTGTCTTCCTGCAAGGCCATCAACGCACTGACACCGTCATGTACCCAGTCCACCGCATAGGCGGCGCGCCGCAAGGCGGTGCGGATGCCTTCGCCCAGCGAAAGATCGTCTTCGACCAACAAGATGCGCATGTGAGCCAGTCTGTAAGGCGGCTCAGTGCTTGGCAAGCTGCGCGCGCACATCTGCCAACCTGGCGGCCAGCTCCTTGCGGCGGCCGGCATCGGCAATCTGCCGGCCTGGTCTGGGCGCCGCAGCAGCGGCTTTCTCGAAGGCCTTTGCGGCACCGGCCCAATCCTTTTGATCACGCAGAAAATCGCCGACAAAATAATTGCTGTCGAGCCCGTCAGGGTCGATCGCCAGACCCTGATACAACAAGGTGCGCGCCTTGGCGTCGTCGCCGAATCCGATCGGCCAACCAGGCACCTGGTAATACAGCGCACCCAGGCTGGTGTAGGCCGCGCCATCGAGCGCGCGCGGTGCGCGCTTGATCGCCTCCTCGAAATCCGTGCGTGCGAGTTTGACCTGCGCCAATGCGCCCAGACCGCCTTTTTCGCCTGCCAGACTGGAGCGCACGATGCCGTCCCAGATCAAGGCATCGGCATCGTCCGGCAAGGCATGACGGACCTGCTCGGATTGCCGCGCAAGCGCTTCCAGCGCCGCAACCCGCTCTGGTTTGGAAGTTTGGTAGGTGATCACCGCCCAGCGATCCTGTAGCTGCGCCACCTGCGGCGCCGGACCGGCCGCCCAACTGGCACCGGTCGTCACCCACATCGCCAGTGCGGCCAAGATGCGCAGCCGACAGTCATTGCGATTCATGCGAAAGCTCCTGTGTGGCAGCCACGCTGCCGGGCCGCGCATGGCGGCGGATGAGGGGAAGTTTTTTGCGCAACGCACGGTCCACCAATTCGGGCAGCACACCGTTGAGCCGGGCAAACAGTTTTTCCGGCCAGCCCAACTGCCGACGCGCATCGCCACGCACAATGGACTGCAACAGCGCTGCCGCGACGTCCTCCGCCCGGTCCACGGCCGTACCCAACGCCACGTTGAGCGCATCGACAGCGGCAGGATTGAAGCTGGTAGCAGTGGCGCGCGGCGCCAGATACTGAAAGCGCACCTGCGTATCTGCATGTTCGCGGGCCAAGGCCTCGAACAGCCCGCGCAACCCGAATTTGCTCGCGCTATAGCCGGCAAAACCGGCAAAACCGATGCTGCCGAACGTGGAACCGACCGCCACCATCGCCGCTTCCGGCTGCCTCAAGAAGAGTGGCAACAGCGCCTGCACCAGCAGCATGGGCGCGGTCAGGTTCAAATGCACCAACGCCTCCAGGGCGGCCGGATCCTGCTCCTGCAACAGCCCGAAGTGGCTTTGCGCATGCGCAAGGACCAGCACCGAGGGTGCGGGCTGCAGCGCTTGTATCCGCGTCAGCAGCAACGCACGGCCCGCTGCGCTGGCAAGATCCGCCGCTACCGGCAGCACGCGACCAGCCGGCTGCATGTCGGCCAGGCGCTGCAAGGTCGCCGGCGTACGCCCGACCGCCACCACCGTCGCACCCGCCTCCACCAACTGCGCGCACAACGCGCTGCCGATACCGCCACTGGCCCCGGTGAGAATCACGCACCTGCCCCGAAGATCCATTACGCCGCCTCCGCCAGACGCACGCCATCGGCGCGCAAGGTGCGAAACAGATCGCCGTACAACACGTAGAAGCGCTTGGCCGCATACACGACCGCCTGCTGGTCGAGCGGGTCGTCGAGGCGATTCATCAGGCCTTCGAAGAAACCGGCGTGCTCGATATCCAGATCGCCATGCGAGAGCAGGTAGCTGAAGGCGTTGCGCGGCAATTCCAGCGACTGGGCAATCTGATTGGCCGCGCGCGTGGCCAATGCCACGCTGGTGCCTTCCAGCACCAGCACCATGCCGAAGAAACCGACCGGATTGCCGCGCTGGATGGTGTCGTAGGCGTAGCTGACCATCAGTTCGGTTGCCAGCGATGGCCCGGCGAGGACGGTCACTTCACGCGCCTGGCCGCACGCCACCAGATCGTCCAGGATCCACTCCTGATGGCCCATCTCTTCTTCGATGTATTCGCCGATGGCTTCGCGTAGCCATTCCAGCCGCGCCGGCAACCGCGCGCCGCAGGCCATCAGCAGCGGCACGGTATGCCGCACGTGGTGGTAGGCCTGCGCGAGAAACGCCACGTAATCGGCGCGCGCAATCTGCCCGACGAGTGCGGCCTGGATGATCGGCACCTGCGTCATGCGTTCGCGCTCGGCCTGGGTCTGCGCCAGCAGGGAGGTGTAGAAGGTCATGGTGAAACTCCGAGAGAAACAGTGGCCGGCCATC
Organism: Xanthomonas sp. NCPPB 4467; assembly: GCF_041475665.2. Lineage (NCBI taxonomy): Bacteria > Pseudomonadati > Pseudomonadota > Gammaproteobacteria > Lysobacterales > Lysobacteraceae > Xanthomonas > Xanthomonas sp. NCPPB 4467. Next base: position 4,046,789 of record NZ_CM191260.1, read on the forward strand.
GATAGCTGCGATCGACGTCGGATTGGTAGCGCGCCAGGATTGCGTCGCGCCGGGGGCGGCCGTTGGCCGTGAGCAGGCCGTCATGTGCGCTGAAAGGAGCATCGGCGCGCACGAAACGCGCCACGCGTGCGTAGTCGGGCAGGCCGGCGTTGACCTCGGCCAGCGCCCGGGCGATCGCCGCATCATTGGTATCGGGACGACGCGGCCACAGCACCGCGACGTTGTCGGCCTGCGCTTCGCCCCAGACCACGGCCTGGGCGAGCAACGGATGCTGCAGCAATTCGCTTTCCACCCACTCCGGCGAGACGTTACGCCCGAACGCGGTGATGAAGACATGTTTGCGCCGCCCGGTGATATGGACGAACCCATCGCTGTCCACCCGCCCGAGATCGCCCGTGCGCACCGGTCCCGACGGCATCGGCTGTTCGCCCAGATAGCCCAGCGCACGCACGCCGGCGACGTGAATCTCGCCATCGACGATCTGCACCTGGGCGTGCGCCAGCGGCTGCCCGACGCTGCCGGGACGCAGCGCGCCGGGACGGTTGAGACAGACCACCGAGCCGCATTCGGTCAGCCCATAGCCTTCGAACACCGGCAGGCCCAACGCTGCGGCGCGCGCCAGCAGACTCGGGCCGATGTGGCCGCCGCCAACGGCGATATAGCGCAACGATGCAGGCAACGCCACGCCCTGCTCCGCCGCACCGACCAATGCCAACAACAACTGCGGAACCAGGATCACGCTCTCCGGTTGATAACGCTGCAGGCACCGCAGCAGCGTCGGCACATCCAGCCCGCTGGCGCCGCTGTAGCCGATTTCCGCCAGCGACGGCAGCGCAACCTGCGCCCCGGACAGCAAGGTCGCGTAGAGCCCGGCGACGTTTTCCAGCAAGGTGGACAACGGCATCAGGCACAGATGCCGACGCGGCGCGATCGCGGCCGATGCATCCACCAACGCGCCGGCCACCGCCAACAGGCTGTCGGCCGACAGACACACGCCCTTGGGACGGCCGGTGGTGCCTGAGGTGTAGGTGATGCAGGCGGTGTCGGCCGGCAGCACGATGGTCTGCGCGAGCGCTTCCACCCGCCAGGCGCGCAGTGCATCGAACTGCAGCGCCGCCATCGCGCCATGGGTGCCTGGAGGCGCGGCGGCGGCTGCGTCGGTCACGACGCATTGCGCGCCGCTGGACATCAACGCATGCACCACCTGCGCATCTGAAAAGAATGTCGGCAACGGTACGTGCACCGCATCGATCAGGCGCAGCGCCAGATCCAGGATCAACCAGCCCGGGCCGTTGTCCAGACGGCTGGCGACACACGTCAGCCCCGCTGTCTGCAGGCGTGCGGCCAGCCCCACCACGGCATCGGACAGGTCCTGCGCATCCAGGCTGCCTGCGGCGGTCAGCACGCGCGGCGCATGGCCATGCAGGGCGCCGAGCAGCGCGGCGAACCGCGCGCTCATGCGCCTACTCCGGCCTGGCAAAGCGTCGTCTCGACACCCCAGCGCGCGGCCTGCGGATGCAGCGCCTGCCGCGAAAGCAGGAACGCATGACCGGCGGCGACATCGCCGCACAGGACATGTGGATGGGTGGCGTAGTAACTGCCCCACTCGGTGCCGTCGTCTTTCACACGCGACTGCAACGCTGGCGCTAAGGCCACCGGCTGCAGCTGCAGCCGATCGAAGGTATTGCGCAAGGTCCGGGTTGCGGTAAACAACACCCAACGTACGCCCGCGTGATGCAGCGCATGGGTCATCTGCGGGATCAGCGCGCGCGCACTGCCGGAGCTGATCGCGGCGAAGTTGCCGACTTCGGCCAGGCCCGAGCGCGCGACAGGCACCGCCATCCGCCCAGCCAGCGCCGACTCGGCCGGGCCATCCAGATATTGCTCCACAAACAGGCGACCGGCACTGCCGAGCCGCACGCCTACCGCCGCCAGCAGCACTCCATTGGTATCGCGATAAGCCAGCAAGTGTGGCAAGAAGCTGCGCAGCTGCGCGCCATAGCGACGCAGATAAACCGCCGCGATGAACTGTTCCACCTCCTGCCGCTGTGCATGCGTGGCCTCGACCAGACTGGCACTGGCAAATCCATGGCGGGAGCAAAAACCGGCGGGGGTGGTTGACGTGATCATGCTGCGCATCCTGGGCGCGCTCGATTACGTGACCATGAGCCAGTTGTTACCTAATTGTAATTTCTGCAGAAGCGATTCGTTGCGCACTGTCGGGAGTCGCCCGACGATTGTCGGTGTCGCCACCACAGCGCTTTCGGCTACGCTCTCGCGCATGCCTACATACGTCACTGATCTGGACACTGCGGTCGCGCAGCTCCTGCAACGCATCGACGGTCCGTTGCGGATGGGGGCACCGCTGGGCATCGGCAAGCCGCATCGGCTGTTGAACGCGTTGTACGCGCAGATCGAGAACACGCCCGCACGTCCGCTGGCGTTGTACACCGCGCTGTCGCTCAATCCGCCGAGGCCGGGCAAGGGGCTAGAGGCGCGCTTTGCGACTGGTTTTATCGCACGTCACTTCGGCGAGGACTTCCCGCGGCTTGCGTATGTCGATGCCATGCTGCGCGATGCCTTGCCGGCGCATGTGCAGGTGGAAGAGTTCTACATGCAGTCCGGCGGTCTGCTGCAGTCCACGCAGGCGCAGGCCGATTACACCAGCTTGAACTACACGCATGCCGCGGCCGCAGTGGCGCAGCGCGCGCCGAACCTGATCGCGCAGAAAGTTGCGCGCGAACCCGGTGGTACGCGGCTGTCGCTGTCGTGCAACAACGACATCACCCAGGACACGCTGGACGCCGTGCAGGCATTGGGCCTGCCACGCCCGCTGCTGGTGGCCGAAGTGGACCCGCAGCTGCCGTGGATGGGGGGCGCTGCCGCAGTGGATGCAGCGTTCTTCGACCTGGTCATCGACCTGCCCGGCCCTTCGCCGCGTCTGTTCGGCCTGCCGCGGCAACCGGTGACGACCGTCGATTACGCCATCGGCCTGTATGCAAGCACGCTGGTGCGCGATGGCGGCACCTTGCAGATCGGCATCGGCACGCTGGCCGACGCATTGAGCCATGCCTTGGTACTGCGGCATACCGACAATGCGACCTATCGCCGCGTGCTGCAGGCGCTGGATCCAACCCTGGAGGCGCACCCCAGCGTGCGTGCCAGCGGCGGCCTTGAGCCGTTTGCGATTGGCTTGTATGGCTGCAGCGAAATGCTCAACGAAGGCTTCAAGCAATTGGTGGACAGCGGCGTGATCCGCCGCAAGGTGCACGACGATCTACCGCTGATGCAACGCATCGCCGATGGCAGCGCGGATGCCGACGACCATGCGCGCCTGGCAAGCGAAGGCGAATTCCTGCATGGCGCGTTCTATCTCGGCTCGCCGGACTTCTATCAATGGCTACGCGATCTGGATGCGGGCACCCGCAACGCCATCGGCATGCGCCGCATCAGCGAGATCAATCAGTTGTATGGCGGCAATGAAACACTGGAACGGCTGCAGCGCCGCGATGCGCGCTTCTTCAACTCCTGCATGATGGCCACCGCGCTCGGTGCGGCGGTGTCCGACGGCCTGGAAGATGGCCGCGTGGTCTCCGGCGTCGGCGGGCAATACAACTTTGTCGCAATGGCGCATGCACTGCCGCAGGCACGCAGCACCTTGATGCTGCGTGCCACCCGCGAGGCCGGCACAGCTGCCGCCAGTAATGTGCGCTGGAATTATGGCCACACCACGATTCCCCGCCATCTGCGCGACATCTACATCACCGAGTACGGCATCGCCGATCTGCGCCACAAGACCGATCAGGAGTGCGTGCTGGAAATGGCCGGCATCTGCGATGCGCGCTTTCAGGACGCGCTGCTTGCGCAGGCCGCCCAGTCACGCAAGCTGCGCACGGCACCCGTGTTACCTGCGCGCACACAACGCAACACGCCCGACGCGCTTGAACAGGCGCTGGCGCCATTTCGACGCGATGGCAGCCTGCCCGATTATCCGCTTGGCAGCGATTTCACCGCGATCGAACAACGCTTGCTACGCGCACTGACATGGCTCAAACGCGCCACCGCCAGCAAGGGCGCGACGCTGGCGACGCTGGCGCGTGCAATGACATCGCGCGCTACTGACACGGCCGACGACGCGGCCTGCCTGCAGCGCATGGCATTGGACACACCGCGCACGGTTGGCGAGCGTCTGCAGGCACGATTGCTGGCCTATGCGCTGCGCCGAACAACACCACAATGAAACTAGTCATGTAGAGCAGTTAAAAAAAGACTGTGCTCACCGCCAGGCGGGCGCAGTCGGTGCTCGGTGCTCGGTGTGGCATGTACCACGCGTGCACTCCGGTTTTGAGTGCGCCGCCCGTACCCATCTGACGACTGCTCGCTAGGTTTTATTAGCCGCTCTTAGCGATTAACCAGATTCGCTTGCACGCATCGAAGCGACTGACGCACGACGGCAACACTGCGGAAAGATGTGCGTCAAGCTACGCCCGGATGATGGCGACCACCTTGTTTCCTGGCATCGCCGCATGGGTTTTTTCCGGGTTTTTCCCGCACGTTGTTCAGTCATTCACCGCAAAGCGAAGCAGTGGCGCATCAAACGAAGCGCACTGCCAAACGCTGCACTGTTTGCCGCGTTGATCACCAGCAATCTTGCGCTAGCTGCAGCGCCGCGTCTCACCGACCTGCAATACGTCGGCAGCCACAACAGCTACCACGCCGGGTTTGCACCCAGCGAGGCCACGCTGCTGAAACAGCTCAATCCCGCGTTGTTCGCGGCACTGGATTACCGCCATCCGCCGCTGACGCAACAACTGGACGATGGCGTCAGGCAACTGGAACTGGACGTATTTGCCGATGCCCAGGGTGGTCGCTACGCGCACCCGGCGATCGCCGCGCAGATGGCCAAGGCCGGGCTGCCGCCAGCACCGGCCAGCGCGCCCGACGGCGTGATGGACGCACCCGGCTTCAAGGTCATGCACGTGCAGGACGTGGATCAACGCAGCAACTGCCAGCCGCTGATCGCCTGCCTGCGGCAGGTGCGCGCCTGGTCCAGGCAACACCCCGGGCACGTGCCGATCTTCATCCTGCTGGAAACCAAGCAGGCGCCCGTGCAGCTGGGCTTTCCCTGCGTGCAGCCTGAGCCGTTCGATGCAAACACCATGGATGCATTGGATGCCGAACTGCGCTCGGTCTTTCGACCGGGCGAATACGTCAGCCCCGATCAGGTGCGTGGCAGCGCGCGCACGCTCAACGCGGCGGTGCGTGCGCATGGCTGGCCGTCGCTGGCCGACACGCGCGGCAAGGTGGTGTTTCTGCTCGACCAACGTAACGCCGGGGCGAGCTACCTGCCCGGGCATCCGTCGCTGCGTGGCCGGGTCTGTTTCACCAATGCCGTGCCTGGCCAGGACGATGCCGCATTCACCGAACTCAACGACGGGCCTGCCGACATGATCACGCAGCTGGTGAAAGCCGGCTACCTGGTGCGCACACGAACCGACGCAGACCTGAAAGAAGCCCAGCAACACGACACCACCCGCCGCGACAGCATGCTGGCCAGTGGTGCGCAGTTGCTGAGCACCGACTTTCCCGCACACGAACCGGCCAGCACCGGTTACGAGGTGCGCTTGGATGGCGATGCGGTGGCGCGCTGCAATCCGCAGCGGCCGCCAACGCGCTGCAAGGGCGTCGATCTGAGTCACTGATCGGCGTCACTGACGTTGGCGCACACGCATAGACGCACACACAGACCCGCCGCAATGGAAGGCATCGGCACTGCACGCCTGCGCCCGCGTCACGGCCAGGCGGCCCCTTTCACTGACGCGAGTCCCCCGTATGCACACTCCCCGCACCCTCCATCGCCTGAGCTGCGCCATCGCATTGGTGCTGTCTGCACCCGTATTGGCCGAGACGCCCGAGCTGGCCACCACCACGCTGGATTCGGTCAACGTACAGGCCAAGCATGCCGCCACGCCCGGCTCGCTCAACGAGCAACGCCTGTCCAGCAGCGTCAACAGCGTGATGAGCAAGCAGCAGATCGACGCCATCCCCTCCGGCGGCATCGCCGATGTCGTGGCGCATCTGCCGGGTCTGTCGTCGTACAGCGATATGCATCTGGGCCAGGCCACCACCGGCGAGAACGCCTACGTCAGCATCCGCGGCATGGACGCCAGCTACAACGCGTACACGCTCAACGGCTTCGGCATGCCGGAAACCGATGCGTCGACGCGCGCGATCTCCTTGAACATGCTGGCGCCGTTCGGCATCCAGTCGGTGCAGGTATCCAAATCGCCCACACCTGACATGCCCGGCGATGCGATCGGCGGTGCGATCGACATGCGCACGCCCAATGCATTCGATTTCGACCAGGACGTGTCTGTCAGGAGCACCGCGCAAGGCCAGCTCAACGCACTGGCCTCGCACCTGGGCGGCAAGCACACCGGCGGCACGTTCCAGCAGGAAATCGCCTGGAAATTCGGCAGCGACCATGCGTTTGGCGTTTACGCATCGGCCTATTACGGCAAGAACAACAACATGGCGCAGGCACCGGCACCCAACAGCAAATACGTGCCGGCCGATCCCGCGCTGGCCAATGCAACCGATCTGCGCGCTGCCGGCCCGTTGATCAGCACGCGCTACAAATACAGCCTGTACACCAGCCAGATCGAACGCTATGGCGGCAACCTCTCGCTGGATTGGCAAGGCGACACCAGTGCGCTCTATGCGCGCGCCATCTACGGCAGCTACGGCGTCACTGGGCAGCAGGATCAATCCAGCGCACGCCTGGAAACCTATCTCAACCAACCCACGGCGGTGCGCGGCGGCTATTTCAATACCCACGACATCGACGAGAAGCTGGCGACCTTGCAGCTTGGCGGGCAGACCACATTGGACCGTTTGCGCTTGGACTACGGCGCTTCGGTGGGGCGTGGTACGCGCAGCCGGCCGGATTATGTGTCGGCCAGTCTGTATGGCTTTACCCCGGGTAGCTTCGCCTTCGACCTCAGCGACCCGACCTACCCCAGCATCGGCCCCAGCGCGGCGGCGTTGAAGGACTTCTTCTACAATCTGGATTCGTCGCTGCTGTGGAAGGTGCAAGGCCACGATGCCGGAAGTCACGACAATCGCATCAACGCGCATACCGATATCACCTACCAGGTCGATGGAGATGTGCTGGACAGCGTCAAGGTCGGCCTGTCTGCCGATCACTCCGACCGCGGCGCCTACGATCACCCGTTCTTCCACAAGGACGGCAACTTCGTTACCAACGGGCCGTACTTCGGCGGCCCCAATTACGCCTTCCCCACCGCGGGCGGACCGCCGCTGAGCGCCATTCCCGGACGCCTGACCTACAACGCCTTCGATGGGCATTACGCAGGCCTGTTCAAACTGCTGGACCGCAACTGGATGCGCGCACAAGCCCTGCCCTACAAATACATCGGCGACCCGAACGGCGCGGGCGCCTATACCGCCAACGACTACAACGCCAACACCACCTCCAGCACCGAAGCGATCTATTCGGGCTACGCGATGGCCGCGCTGCACATCGGCCAGGTCAGCATCCTGCCCGGCGTGCGCTATGAGTTGACCCGCTACTCGGCCGATTCCTGGCAATCCAGCGGCGACGGCAACAGCGGCAATTTCGTCGGCACCGGCAGTACCTATGGGCAAGTGTTGCCCGGCATCAGCATCAACTATCGGCCCGACGATCTCACCGTCTACCGCGCCTCGCTACGCCGCAGTTTCAGCCGCCCGGCCTTTGGCCTGATTTCCGGCGAGACGGTGTACACCATCGACGACACCCAGCGCGTGGTCGGCATTTCCAAACCCAACCCCGATCTGCAGCCGAGCAAGGCCGACAACGCCGACCTGTCGGCCGAGTTTTACGACCACAACGGCGGCGTGCTCAGTGCCTCGACCTACTACAAGCGCATCACCGGCTTCATCTATACCTCGCAGTCGGCCACCAGCAACGACAACACACTCGGCGGATTGGTGCCCACCGGCACCACCTTCGAAAACGGCGTACCAGTGACCATGCCGCAGAACGGCGGCACCGCCACGCTGTGCGGGCTGGAGCTGGCCGGTAGCAAGCGCTTGCAGGATTTGCCGGGCATCTGGAGCAACCTTGGCGTCACCGCCAACCTCACGATGCAACGCAGCGAAGCAGACAGCAAACGGGCCGACCAACCGGAAAAAACCTGGTTACCGCGTGCGCCCGAGCGCATCTACAACCTGGATCTGTTTTACGACGATGCGCACCTGCGCGCAGACCTGAGCTACCACTACACCGGCCTGCAATTGCTGGGGCTGACCAGCGACCGGCTCAATTACTACCTGCAGCCGGTCAAGTCGTTGGACTTCAGCGCCACCTATCACCTACCGCACCACGTCGACGTGGGCGTGTCGGCCAAGAACCTGCTCAATGCCGCCACGTTCTACGAAACCCAGGGCAAGTCCGACCGCTACATGGCCTACGACCCCGGCGCCGATGGCGCTTATGTGCAGACCGGACGGACGTACCTGCTGACACTGGGCTATACCTACTGACGACCAAGCATGTGCGGCACGCGGCCAGTTGCGTGCGCTCGCACGTGGGTGCACACGTCATCGACCGATTGTCTGCGCATGACGCAGGCGATCGGTTCCCGATGCGTGATGCGAGATCGCACAAGCGAGCCTGCACACGACACCACGCGCAACGTGGCGGTGTCGCGCAGGCGGCCGTGCAACGCAGCACCGTATCGCCGTGATCGACCACTGGCCGCAGCGATACCAGGTCTCGAGTCAGTCGGCGTGCAGCCATTTCACGCAGAAAGCGCAGCCCGCTCGGGCAAGGTGCGCGCATGCCTTTCCTGGATGTGCACATGCCACCACGCTCCTACGCTTGCGTTTGTTTGCTCGCTCTGTCGTTGAGCGCTTCGTTATCTGCGTTGGCACAGGCACAGCAACCCGCGCCTGCCGCCGCAGCTGCGCCGACGGCGATGCCTGCCGCCAAGACTGTCGCGACCGGCGCACGCTCGGATCTGCATGCACAGGTACTGCTGGACCGCGCGCATTTCTCGCCGGGCCAGATCGATGGCGAACGCGGCTCGAACCAAAAGCGCGCGGTGTCCGGGTTTCAGGCCGCGCACAACATCAAGGTGACCGGCGAGCTGGATGATGCCACCTGGCAGGCACTGCAGGCCGACAGCACGCCGGCGCTGGTGCAATACACGCTCACCGATGCCGACGTTGCCGGCCCGTTCCAGCCGATTCCCAAGGGTCCCGCAGAGCAAGCCAAGCTGCCGTCGCTTGGCTATACCTCGGTGGATGAGTCCCTGGGCGAGCGCTTCCACGCCGACCCGGCCCTGCTACGCCAGCTCAACCCCGGCGTGGATCTCGGCAAGGCCGGCGGCGTGATCCAGGTTCCCAACATCGATGGCGTTGCTCCGCTGGCCAAACCGGCCAAACTGGTCGTGGACAAATCCGACTCCACTCTGCGCCTGTTCGATGCCGACGGTAAGGTCTACGCGCAGTTCCCGGTGTCGTCGGGCAGCAAGCACGATCCATTGCCGATCGGGCGCTGGAAGATCCTGGGCATCTCGCGCGAACCGGTGTTCAAGTACAACCCCAAGCTGTTCTGGGACGCGAAAAAAGGCGATCAAAAAGCCACGTTGCCGGCAGGTCCGAACAATCCGGTTGGCCGGGTATGGATCGACCTGTCCAAACCGCATTACGGTCTGCACGGGACGCCGGAGCCCGGCCATGTCGGCAAGACCGAATCGCACGGCTGCGTGCGTCTGACCAATTGGGACGTGGTCAATCTGGCCAGCGTGGTCGGCCCGTCGGTCCCGGTGGTGATGCAGGAGTAAGCATGAAACTGCTGATGATTCTGGTTGCGGGCGTGGCGATCGGTGCAGGCGGCTATTGGTGGCTGGAACGCGGCGCGCCGGAAGCAACGGTCACGCCGTCGGCGAGTGCGGCGACGGTGGTTGCGCAGCCCACCGACACTGCAGTGGTTGCTGCACCTGCTGCGCAACCCGCACCGACATCGCTGCCATCGGATGCCGTGCCTGCAGAGCCGAGCCCGGCGACACCTGCACCTGCACCTGCACCGCCTGCGACTGCTTCCGCGGCCGATGTGGCATCGGCGGGCACTGGCCTGCTGATCCCGGTACAGGGCATCGACCGCAGCAAATTGCAGGACACCTTCACCGATGCACGCAGCGAGGGCCGCGTGCATGACGCCATCGATATCCTGGCGCCGGCCGGTACGCCGGTGCTTGCTGTGGCAGATGGCACGGTCGAAAAACTGTTCGACAGCGAACGCGGTGGGCTGACCGTGTACCAGTTCGAGCCTGGCGGCACGTACTGCTACTACTACGCGCATCTGCAACGCTACGCCGATGGTTTGGCCGAAAAACAGTCCATCAAACGTGGCCAGGTCATCGGCTATGTCGGCAGCACCGGCAATGCCGATCCGGCCGCACCGCATCTGCACTTCGAGATCCATCGCCTGGGTCCGGAAAAGCAATGGTGGAAGGGAGAGGCGTTGAATCCCTATCCCGTCCTGCATGGCGATCAGCCCCTACAGTGAGGCAACGACGCAACGCCCGGCATACATCGCCGCGCATCGTCATCGCGCTGACTGCAGTGCACTGGCTTGCGAGCGGCGATGCCGTCGAACAGCATCGCCGCACTGTCTGACGCATCAAATCAAATCAACATCCCGCCCGAGACCTCGATGCGCTGTGCATTGATCCATCCGGTGCCGGGTGCGAGCAACGCCGCCACCACCGGCCCGATGTCGTCCGGCAGACCAGGCCGGCCCAGTGCGGTGACCGAGGACACCATCGCGTTGACCTGCGCGTTGTCGCGCACGCTGCCGCCGTTGAAGTCGGTTTCGATGGCGCCCGGCGCCAGCGTATTTGCGCGAATGCCGCGTGCGCCCAACTCTTTTGCAAGATAGCGGGTGAACACCTCCACCCCGCCCTTCATCATGGCGTAGGCCGACGCACCTGGCAGCGCGAAGCGCGCAAGGCCGCTCGACACATTGAGGATGCGCCCGCCATCGGCGATCAGCGGCAGCAGCGCCTGGGTCAGGAAATACGGCCCTTTGAGATGGATATTGACCAGCGTATCGAACTGCGCCGGCGTGGTATCGGCAATGGCCGCATGCAGTCCGGTGCCCGCGTTGTTGACCAGCGCATCGAACTGCGTACGCCCCCAATCGGCGAGCACGTCCTTCAGCTGCGCGGCGAATGCGCTGAAGGTCTCGGCCTGCGCAACATCCAGCGGCAACGCCTGCGCGCGCCGGCCCAGCGCCTGGATCTCGGCCACCACGGTCGCGGCTTCATCGGCCTGGCTGCGATACGTCAGCACGATATCGTTACCTTCGGCAGCGAGCGCAAGCGCGGCATTGCGGCCCAGGCCGCGACTGCCGCCGGTGATCACGGTGATGGGTGTGGTGGTGGTCGACATCGGCACGCTCCGTAGTGGGTGTGGCCCAGGCTATTGCGCTTGCTGCACTACATAAATCGGCTCACGCTGATTGCACCGTTCAAGATAATCGACCAATCGATGGACACCATGGAATCCTTGCGCGCCTTTCTGCGCGTTGCCGAGCTGGGCAGTTTCACCCGCGCCGCCGATACCCTTGGCCTGCCCAAGGCCAGTGTCTCCACCGCCGTGCAGCGGCTGGAAGCATCTCTCGGCACGCAGCTTTTGCATCGCACCACACGCCGTGTGCAACTCACCGGCGACGGCACGGCGTTCTATCAGCGCAGCCGCGACCTGCTCGACGACATGGACGAGTTGCACAGCATGTTTCAGCGCGAGCATGGGCAGCTACGCGGTCGCCTTCGCGTGGACATGTCGGCGGGCATCGCGCGTCATTTCGTGATCCCCGCCTTGCCCGCATTTCTGACACGGCATCCACAGCTGGAAGTGGAAATCAGCGGCACCGACCGCCGCGTGGATATGGTGCGGGAGGGGTTCGACTGCGTGCTGCGTGTGGGCACGCTGGAAGACACCAGCCTGGTCGCACGCCCGCTGGGCGCGTTCCGCATCGTCAGCTGCGCCAGCGCCGAGTATCTTGCGCGCCGCGGCATGCCAACGTGCCTGGACGATATGGCGCAGCACGATCTGGTGCATTACGTGCCGACGCTCGGGCAACGCTCGCCCGGCTTCGAGTATCACGATGGGCAGCGCTACCAGCTGCTGCCCATGCGCGGCCCGGTGACGGTCAACAATGGCGATGCGTATCTGGCGGCTGCGTTGGCGGGGCTGGGCATCATCCAGGCGCCAGCCAGCCCGTTACGCCCGCATCTGGACAGCGGCGCACTGATCGAAGTGCTGGCCGAGCTTGCACCCGAGCCGATGCCGGTCACGTTGCTCTACGCGCAACGCCGCCATCTGCCGCAGCGCGTACGTGCCTTCATGGACTGGGTGGCCGACGTGATGGCGCCGCAGTTGCAGCCGTTGTTGCCTTGAGAGAGTGCGATTGCAGTTGCGATTTCGATCGCGTGGAGACGATGCTGCGTTTCGATCCAACGATGAAACTCGCGCATCACTCCTGCAGCGCTCTGACTGCATTCCTGGCAACGGCTGCGACCAGCGTTGCGGCATGCCGCGCGGATTTTCCAGCGCCACCGCAAGCACCGCGCTCCGTCAGCACAGAGCGACCCGACACACAAAAAACACAGGCACCGGTGCAGGTGCCTGTGTCGCTTCAGCAGGATCGAACGTCAAACCAGCTGACGTCGCCCTCGATCAGAAGTTGTAGTTGAAGGTCAGCATGCCGTTGCGCGATGCGCCCCATGCGCCGTAGCCGCCATTGAATTGCGCGTAGTAGCGCTTGTCGAGCAGGTTGTCGACATTGAGCTGCACCGAGAACTGCGGCGACAGACGGTAGCGGGCGAATGCGCTGACCAGGGCGTAGGCACTCTGCTGGAACGTGCCGTACACCGGGTCCACGTAGTACGAACGGTTCTGCCAGTTGATACCGCCGCCCACGGTCAGGTCGCTCCACGCACCTTGCGGGGTGTAGCTGTTGAACAACTTGATGGTGGTGCGCGGCAGATGCGTATTGATCGACGTGCCGCCGTCATCGCGGGCGGTGTAGTGCGAGGCACCGAAGATCGCATTCCAGCCGGCGGTCAGACGGCCGGACAACTCGAAGTCGAAGCCTTCGCTGACCACGCCATTGGCCGCCTCATAAGCAGACTCGCTGCTGCCCGGCACAAAGCCGCCGGTGGCCACGCCCAGGTTGTCCTGCTCGATGCGGAACAGCGCCAGCGAGGCATTGAGCTGGTCGTCGAACCAGGCGGCTTTGACGCCGGCTTCGTAGCCCTTGCCGCTCAGCGGATCGAGATAGCCGCCATTGGCATCGCGCAAGGTCTGCGGGTTGAAGATTTCGGTGTAGCTGACGTAGGTCGACCACACATCGTCGATGTCGTAGACCAGACCCGCGTACGGGGTGACCTCGGTCTGGCTATCGGAGAACGGTACCAGCCCCTGCGCCGCATCGGCGTTGCCACCATCGATTTGCCAATCGGTATAGCGCGCGCCCACCAGCAGCGTCAGCGGCTCGGCCAGCGAAAAGCGTGCGGCCACGTAGGCGGCTTTCTGCTTGATGGTGCCTTCGCTCTGCACCGTGCGCGGGCTCCAGTTGGGTTCCGGGTACGCGCCATTCCAGCCGAAGTAGCTGTCCAGCGGCGCCGGGAAATCGAAGGTGCCGTTGTTGACGTACTCGCGGCGGTTGTAGCTGGCGCCGGCCACCAGATGATGCTCGCGGCCGAACAACTGGAACGGGCCTTCCGCGTAGACGTCGGCGCCATCGGCCTTGCGCTCGGTCTGGTAGTTGCCCGAATACGGCACCACGCCACCGCCGGTGGTGCGGTCGAAGCCGAAGATCGTATAGAACGGATAGAACAGGTGATTGGACGCTTCGGTCTTCTCGTGGCTCACATTGGCTTTGAGCATCCAACCGTTGTCGAAGCTCTGTTGCAGGCTGGCGAAGGTGCGCTGCAGACGCGTGTCCCAGAACGTCCAGTCGGCGGCGGGATTGAACGAGCGGTCGTAGTTGGTGCGGGTGCCATCGCTGTAGAAAAGTGGGAAGCCGCCCCAGGTGACGTCGTCGGATTCCTTCTTCTGGTATTCGTAACCCACGCTCAGCAAGGTGCTGTCGGTAAGGTCGGCATCGATGATCGCCGAGCCGATCTTCTTGCGCAGGTTGTAGCGATCCATATCGGATTCGCCGTCCTGATACACGCCGACCACGCGTGCGCGCACGGTGCCTTCGGGGCTCAGCGGCACGGTGACATCGGCCACGCTACGGGTCTTGTTGACGTCGCCACCGCCCACCGACACGGTACCGGTGAAGTCGCGGCTCACCGCATGCTTGCGCGCCAGATTGATCGAGGCCGACGGGTTGCCCGAGCCGGTCAGCAGGCCGGTGGCGCCACGCACCACTTCCACCCGGTCGTACAACGCCACGTCCAACGCCGAATCGCCATAGCTCCAGGCCTGCTCCATGTACGCCGGAATGCCATCGAATTGGTAGTTGTCGATGTAGAAACCGCGCGCGTAGAACTCCAGCCGCTCGCTATCGCTTTGGGCCACCGAGATGCCGGAGACGTTGTTGAGCACATCGGTGATGCTCTGCAGGTTCTGGTCGTCCATGCGGTCGCGCGTGATCACGCTGACCGACTGCGGAATCTCGCGCAGCGACAGATTCATGCGTGTGCCGGCCGTGGTCTTTTCCACCGTATAACCCTTGACCAGCTCGCCCTGCACGTTGAGCCGGTCCAGCGTGGTGACCTCGGCATCGCCGGCCGGCGTTTCGGCCATGGCCTGACCTGCCGACAATGTGCACAGCGCGGCGAACACCGCATGCGACAGCGCGCGCGGGCGCGGCCCAATGAGAAGAAGACGCATTACGGTAGGACGGTTCATTACAGCTCCGGCGCAGAAATCGAGGGCAGCCGCCACGCGGCGGCGGCGGTCAACAGGGGAGGACACGCCGCGAAACTGCGGCAGTGCAACATTTTAATGGGAATGATTCACATTTTAAATAGGCAGCATCAGGGTCGGCCGGCAGGAAGGCTGGCTCAAGCGAACGCCACAGCCTTGGTGGACTACTGGCCTTGCCAAGACGCCTTGATGCACATCGCCGCGTCGTGCACTTGCCAACCGACCACATCCGCGTCGTACGCCCCCACCGTCACGTTGGCCACGACCCACAATTCCTTAGCACTCATGCATTGAGCAGCGCAGGACGTCACTGGCAGCCACAACAAAAAACGCCGGCATTGGCCGGCGTTTTTCTGATCCGCAACGCTGCGCGCTTACAGCGCCTTCGCCGCCTGCACCACGTGCTCGGCGGTGATCTTGAAGTACGCGTACAGCTGATCGGCCGGGGCCGAGGCGCCGAAGGTGTCGATACCGACCACATCGCCATCCAGGCCGACGTACTTGCGCCAGAAGCCGGTCACACCCGCTTCCACCGCCACGCGCTTGCGCACTGCATTGGGCAACACCGATTCGCGATACGCCGCATCCTGGCGATCGAACACATCGGTAGACGGCATCGACACCACGCGTGTCTTCAAGCCGGCCGCATCCAGCGTCTTCTTGGCTTCCACCGCCAGGCCCACTTCCGAGCCGGTGCCGATCAGGATCACGTCGGGCGTGCCGCCTTCGGCATCGGCCAGCACGTAGCCACCGCGTTCGATCAGCTTGATCTGCTCGGCGCTGCGCGGCTGGTGCTGCAGATTCTGGCGGCTGAAGATCAGGCAGCTCGGGCCGTCCTTGCGGGTGATCGCGGCCTTCCAGCTCACCGCCGACTCCACCGCATCGCCCGGGCGCCATACATCGTTGTTGGGGATGTAGCGCAGCGACGCCAGATGCTCCACGGGCTGATGGGTCGGGCCGTCTTCGCCCAGGCCGATCGAGTCGTGCGTGTACACGTGGATGGCATGCGCCGGATTCAACGCGCTCATGCGCACGCCATTACGCGCATAGTCGCTGAACACCAGGAAGGTGGCGTCGAACGGAATGAAGCCGCCATGCAGCGCCAGACCATTGGCAATGGCGGTCATACCGAACTCGCGCACGCCGTAATACACGTAGTTGGCGTCCGGGTCGTCGGTGGCCACCGACTTGCTGGCCTTCCACAGGGTCAGGTTGGAATGCGCCAGATCGGCCGAACCGCCGATCAACTCGGGCAACAGCGGCGCAAATGCTTCGATCGCCAGCTGCGAGGCCTTGCGCGAGGCGATGGTCTGGCCGTCTTCCTGCGCCTTGGCGATGTAGGCATCGGCCCGGGCGATGAAGTCGGCCGGCAGCTCGCCATGCGAGCGACGGGTCAGTTCGGCAGCTTCGGCCGCGTACTGCTTGCCGTACTTGTCGAACAACTGCTCCCACTCGGCCTGACGCAGCGTGCCGGTGCCACCTGCGCGCCAGCCGGCGTAGATCTCCTCGGGAATTTCGAACGGGCCGTACGGCCACTCCAGCGCCTTGCGCGCACCTTCCAGCTCTTCCTTGCCCAGCGGTGCACCGTGCGCAGATTCCTTGCCGGCCTTGGTGGGCGCACCGAAGCCGATCTTGGTGCGGCAGCAGATCAGGGTCGGCTTGTCGCTGTTTTCCAGCGCGGCTTCGATCGCCGCCTTGATCTTGTCGGCGTCATGCCCGTCCACATCGCGGATCACGTGCCAGCCATAGGCCTCGAAACGTGCCGGTGTGTTGTCGCTGAACCAGCCGTCGGTGTTGCCGTCGATGGAGATATGGTTGTTGTCCCAGAACGCCACCAGCTTGCCCAAGCCCCAGGTGCCGGCCAGCGAGGCGGCTTCGTGCGAGATGCCTTCCATCAGGCAACCGTCGCCCATGAACACCCAGGTGCGGTGGTCGACGATCTGCAGCTCCGGGCGGTTGTAGCGCTGCGCCAGCAACTTCTCGGCAAGCGCAAAGCCCACGGCATTGGCGAACCCCTGCCCCAGCGGACCGGTGGTGGTCTCCACGCCGGGGGTTTCGCTGCGCTCGGGGTGGCCGGCGGTCTTGCTGTGCAACTGACGGAACTGCTTGAGCTGCTCGATCGGCAAGTCGTAACCGGTCAGGTGCAGCAGCGCGTACTGCAGCATCGAGCCGTGGCCGTTGGACAGCACGAAGCGGTCGCGGTTGAACCACTGCGGGTTGTTCGGGTTGTGCCGGAAATAATCGTTCCACAGCACTTCGGCGATATCGGCCATGCCCATGGGCATGCCTGGATGGCCGGATTTGGCGGCTTCGACCGCATCTGCGGCGAGAAAACGGATGGCGTTGGCCAGCTGGCGGCGGGTGGGCTGGGTCATGGGCGTCTATGGAAGCGGAGGGGAACACCGCTGGAAGCGGAGACACCTATTCTCCCACAGAGCGTGTTAGCGGGATGGGGAGTCGGGAATAGAGAATCGGGACTTGGGAATCGGATGCAGTGTTGCAGCTTGGCCGCTAACGCCGCTCGCACCGCCGCCACCGCTGCGACAGACCCTCACATCACACGTCCCGATCGCACCAGCCCGCTCTTACCCATTCCCGATTCCCGATTCCCTATTCCTCCCCCTTGGCCACCAATGTCGTCAACGCCAGATCGCCGGTGACATTGAGCGCGGTGCGGCACATATCCAGGAAATGGTTCACGCCCAATATCATGCCGATGCCGACCGGGTTGACCCCGACCATGGCGCAGATCAGCGCCACCACCGGCAGCGAGCCCGACGGCACGCCGGCGGTGCCGATCCCGCCCAGGATGCAGACCAGCATCACCATGAACTGCTGGCCGATGCTCAGGTCGACATTGAAGAACTGCGCCAGGAAGATCACCGTCACGCCCTCGAACAGCGCGGTGCCGTTCTGGTTTGCGGTGGCGCCGACGGTGAGCACAAAGCGCGACACGCGCGGCGGCAGGCCCATTTCATCGGCCACGCGCAGGGCGGTGGGCAGTGTTGCATTACTGGAGGCAGTGGAGAACGCCATCATCGTGGCCTCCTGGGTCTGCTTGAAGAAGCCCAGCGGCGAGCGCCCGGCAAACTTCACCGCCAGTCCGTAGCTGACCACCATGTGCAGGCCCAGCGCCAACACCACCACGCCCACGTAGGCGCCCAGGCGGATCAGCAGATCGAACCCGAACAGCGCGGCCAGGTTGAACATGAAGCAGGCCACCGCATACGGGGCCAGACGGATCACCAACCCGATCAATGTCATCGAAATTTCGAAGATGCCTTCGATGCCGCGCTTGAGCGTGGCGACCTTTTCGTCGGCGGTCAGCACCATGCCGACGCCGAACATCACTGCAAAGAACATCAGCGACAGGATCGCGCCATTGCTCGAGGCGGCCGCGACCACGTTGTTGGGCACGATCGACAACAGCATGTCCATGCCCTGCGGCTGGGTGCCGGAACTGGAGATGATCTCGCGGGTGCGTTCGGCATTTTCTTGGATCAGCTGATTGGCCAGCTGCGGGTCCACGCCCGCACCGGGCTTGAGCACATTGACCAGCACCAGACCGAGCAGCACCGCGATGCCGGACAGCACGACGGTGTAGCCCAACGTGCGCCAGCCCACGCGGCCCAGCGCGCGGATGTCGCCCATCTCGGAGATGCCCATCACCAGCGCCGAAAACAGCAGCGGCACGATCAGCATGAAGATCAGATTGAGGAAGATCTGCGAGAACGGCGTGGTCACGTACTTGGTCGCCAGCCGCACCCACTCGGCGTCGCTGCCGGCCAGATAGTAGACGGCCAGACCCAACAACAGGCCGACGGCGAAGCCAATGCCCATCTTCCAATGCAGGGGCAGGCCCGGGCGGCGTGCGGCTGGGGATGCAGTCATCTGGTCGGCCTTGATCTGGACACAAAGGTCGGAGCTTAACAAACGCCATCGAGGCAGCCACGCCGCGCTGCACCTGCCCGAGGGTAGGTGTACCTCTCAAGGGCGGTTGCTGCGAGCGTTGCGACGGCAACACACGCATCGCGCGCAAGGCCTGGCAGGTCCGGCCAGTGACCGGCTCGGCTTGAATCAGGAAGCGATTCCCTTACTGCAGCACGCGCTTGTACTGCAGCACGCGCTCGTGGGTTGCTTTGTCGAATGCTCGCGCTTGGATGCTCGTGTCGATGCAGGCTGCCATTGCGCTTGGCGGTTGGCGGTTGGCGCCGGGGCCTGGGACTTTGGACTTGGCATCAACTCATTTCACTGCGGCTGAGGCCTTGAGCTTTGACACCGGATGACTCTTCTAAAGCCAAGCCGGTCGAGGGCGCGGTGCCCTCACCACTTCCGGGACACGCCGTAAATCCGTCCTTGGAGGCTCGGTGGCGGCATCCATGCCGCCACACGGTCCCGCAAGCGGCGAGGACACCGCACCATCAACGTTGGTCGGTGTTTGCCTGAAAAAGCTGATCGCAGCGCGTGGCACGCTAGTTTGCCGATGCAAGTGACTGCGTTATCGACTTCAGCAAACGTAGGCACAAAAAGGTAGCGCTAGCGAGCACCATGGATCGCAGAGCGAACTTACGCATTACTCGCCCATGCACACAGACCATCGTGACCGGCCCTTGCCCGCTTACCGTCGCGGGACCTTTGGCGGCATGGATGCCGCCACCGAGCCTTATCTGTTCGGAATCTGGCAGTTTAGGTGTCGAGAGCCGGCGTGGGCTGCCGTCAGAGCCTGGATCTCAGCGATCGCCATGTAGCTTGGTACCCACGCCGGATTCTCCCTTGATTCGCCCGAACAGTTGCCCGAGCTGACACTCGAAACGATAAGACTGGGCAAGCGAGGGAGCTCTCGACATTTTTAGCCTAGCGGAGATTTCCCATGAGCGGAATCGGGATCGATGTGTGCAAACACTTTCTGGACGTTGCCGTTTTTCGAGGCCAAACCCGTCAGTTCACCAACACCGCAGGCGGTCATCGGAAGCTTGTCGATTGGCTGAAGACGCTGTCGGTGCGGCAGGTGGTGCTGGAGGCGACCGGGGGCTACGAGCTGGCAGCGCTGGATGCCTTGCATCACGCCGCACTGCCGGTAGCGCGCGTCAATGCACAACGGGCACGCAACCTGGCCAACGGTTTGGGACTGGCCAAGACTGACCGGCTGGACGCGGCCATGTTGGCCTGCATGGCCGAGAAGATGGAACTCCATCGGTACGTTCCACTGGAACCCTGGCAGCGCGATCTGGGCGAGCATGTACGTGCCCGTCGGCAACTGGTCGAACTGCTGAAAGCAGCAAGGCAGCAGTTGCTGCAGGTTGCGGAAAAAGCGCTACGAAAGATCCTGCAGGGCAACGTGAACCAGCTTGTGCGCAGCGTGGCGCGGCTAGACAACCTGATCGCCGGGCAGCTGAAGACGCTGCTCATCGAGCAACCGCACCTGGCCGCGTTGAAGACGCTCAAAGGGGTCGGTCCGGTGCTGCTGGCCGTGCTGGTGTCCCGGTTACCGGAGCTTGGGACGCTCAGCGGAAAGCAAATCTCCCGATTGGTTGGCGTTGCCCCGCTCTCGCGTGACAGCGGCGCGATGCGTGGTAAACGGGGGATCGGCGGAGGCCGAGCCGATATCCGGCAGGCGCTGTATATGGCGGCGATGTCCTCGGCTCGGCACGAGCCAGGTCTGCGCGATTTTTACAGATCGCTGCGCACACGCGGCAAGGAAGGCAAGGTCGCCCTCGTGGCGGTGATGCGCAAGATGCTGGTCATCCTCAATGCGCGCGTGCGCGATCAAAGAGCCGCCATGCACCCCGCCTGAGCGCTCTCGGCGGCCGTGAGTAACCGCAAAAGCGTGCCAGCCAGCGGCCGGCACCTACCGATGAACACGCCCGAAGGAAACCGATCAACGGTCGCGGATTGAGGTCCTGACCAACACAGTTGCTACACGGACGTACTTGCGGCGTGTCCCGCGATGGTGGGTGGGCAAGGGCCCTGCAGCGAAGTGGCCGTTGATCTGCTTGCGTTGGAAGGATGACAAAACGCGCCGTTATCCGAACGCAGGCGTCATGCCTTGCTTGCACCATGCACACCGACACTATTGATTGGTCCTTGCCCGCTCACCGTCGCGGGACCTTACGCGGCATGGATGCCGCGTAAGAGCTTACAAGGACGTACTTGCAGCGTGTCCCGCGATGGTGGGCGGGCAAGGGCCTCGCAGCCAAATCGCAGCCGCAATACCGTGTTTTCGGCAACGCAGCTGATCTCCGGAACTAGAAGCTACGAACACAACCTAGAAAACAATGTTCAGGCGCATGAGTCGACGACGCGCTTAGAACCGAAGTGTCCGAACGAGATCTGAGTTCAGAGCGCCAGCCGCGCCGACTGGCGACCGCACACGCGCTATTAGCTGCTCTGAGAGCCGCAGCGATGCACAACTAAGCCGCCGCTTCATGACCTGTCGACCGCCGCCGATGCCGCGAAGGCGATCAAGTCGCTGGCGGATACAACGGCGCCAGCACCTCAGGTTCTGCAGCGCTCGCGTGCCGCCAGCGTGGTCCCTTGGCAAAGGCCTCGCGCAATGCCGCCCGCGCGCCCGCCACATCGCCATCGCCGGCCCAGCGCGCGCGCTGCATGCGTGCCACCGCAGCGCGTTGGGCAGGATCCGTCAGCGCCGCCAGCACGCTGTCGATATCGGCCACGCCCGCCATGCCGCACAGCACGGTGGCCACATCGTCCATGCCACCGCTATCCAGCGCGCGGCGCAACTCGGCAACGCCATGTGTCACGCGCCGGCCAGGCACGGGCGCATCGCCGCCGTTGGCACCGGGAGCACTGTGCAGGCCACCGCGCTTACGCAACAACGCCCACACCAGCGTAACGACCCATAGCAACGCAAAACCCACCGACGCAGCGATCCAGCCCCATGGCCGTTGCGCGGGCGGTGGTGGCTGCAAACTCAGCGTGCCAGCCGTGGGCGCAGGCGCTGCACCAGTGCTCGACGGGCTTGCGGCGGGTGCAGGCGCAGGCGCCGCGAAAGCGCCACTCCCCGCGGCCACATCCAAGGTCAGATCCGGCACCGAGGCCGTCTTTGCCGCGCCCGCACCGACGTCCCACCACGCCACCTGCAGACCGGGCACGACCAACGGGCCGGCGCGGTTGGGCACGATCGAATAGCGACGGGTCAGCCGCAGCTGCGGCGAGCCATCCACAAACCGTTCTTCGTATTGCGGCGGCTCAGCGAACACCTGCGCATCGGGCACGCTCGGCGTGGGCAACTCGGGGAACTGTGCCTGGGTGGCGCCACGCGCGCTGGCTTCCACCACGAACTGCGTCGCTTCCCCGGCGGTTGCGCGTTGCGGGGTGGCCGTATAACGCAACTGCAGGCTACGCAGCGGCAGCCACGGCTGCGGCGCAGTGGCCGGCTGCGCACGCACCTGCAGCGGAATGCTGGCGCTGCGCGCACTCAGTTCGCCATTGCCGCGACCGAAATAATCGTCGAAGAAACCGCCCACCGAGCGTCCATTGAAGTGCGCCGACGGCAACAGCAAGCGGCCGCTGCGCTCGGGCACCAGCAGATAGCGCCGCTCCACCACGTTGTACTGGCGTCCGTTGACCAGCTTGACCGAACTGACGTCATCGCCGATGCGTTGCAGCGATGCGCCATCGGGCGCTTCCAGATCCAGCTCGCCGGAGGCCAGCTGATTGGCGAAGTACAACCGCACCACCACGCCCACACTTTGCTGCACGTAGGGCTGCGGGTCGTCCACCTGCGTCTGGACGAAGACCTCTTCATTGCCCTGCGCCTCGCTTGGCACGCTGGCAGCGGCGCTGCCGTTACCGTTGCCACCACCACTGCGATTTCCAGTGCTATTGCTTGCCGGATCGTTCGCCGAGGCCACCACCTGCAGCCGCAGCGGCTCGGTACGTTCGTTGCCGACCCGGATCGCGGGCACGATCAGCTCGCCGCTCCTGCGCGGCGTCAACACCACGCCGAATAACGCCCGCACTGTGACCGACCCATTGGTGACCTGCATCTGCTGATTGGCGCTCTTGGCGCCCAGCGCAAAATCGTTGCGCAACGGCGTGTAATCCGGATCGACGCCGCGTTGGTCGGTTTCGATATTCAACATGACAACATCGCCGGCATTGGCGCTGTCGCGGTCCAGCCAGGCGCGTGTGACCGCACCCACTGGCGTGCAAACGAGCAGCATCATGCTCGCCAGCATGCCGATCGCGCCGCGGCGCAAGTGGTGTGTGCCGATCATCGTCCGTCCCGTTGTCTGCGTTCGTATTCCAGCCTGAATTTGGTGCGCAACAGGCTGCCCGGATCGTCCGGCACCCGCCGTAACCACGCATCCACCGCCTGGCGTTGCTCGCGCTGCTCCGGCGTCTCATTTGCCATCGCGTCCTCCGGCTTGCCCTTCGCCTCGGCGCCCTTGTCGCCGGCCTGCGCCATGGCTTGCTGCATCTTGCGACGCTGCGCCTCGTCGGCCTGCTGCTGCGCCTTTGCATCGGCCGATTGCGGTGGCGTGTCTTGCTTGCTTTGCTCGCCCTTGCCGTCCTTGGACGGTTGCTCCTGCGACTTGCCGTCCTGCGGTGTCTGCGCGTCGGACGGTGGATCCTTGCCGTCCTGCTTGGCTTGCTCGCCTGGGGTGTTCTGCCCGTCCTTGCCGGCGTTTTTAGCGTTTTGCTGATCTTGCCCGGACGACTCCTGACCGGGCGTGTTCTTGCCCGAGGGGTTCTGCTGCTTGGACTGGCCTTTGCCATCCTTGTCGTTCTGCTGCCGCTTGCGCGCTGCATCGACCGCCGCGCGATTGGCGATCGCATCGGCCTGCTTGGGATGCTGCTTGAGCGCACGATCGTAGGCCGCAATCGCCTCGTCGTACTGGCCTTGTCGCGCCAGCGCATTGCCCAGGTTGTACAGTCCCTCGTCGGTCGGCACGCCTTCGAATGCCTTTTGCGCAGCGGCAAAGTCGCCCTTGCGGTACGCCTGCACGCCGGCATCCAGGCGCTGCTGCTGCACTTGATCGGCGCGCTGCCACAAGGTGCCGTCGGCCGCCTGTGCAGGCTGCGCCAGTGGCAACACGCACATCAACGCGACCATTGCCACCACCGCGCGGCGTCGGAACGCCAACAGCGCAAACAGCATCACCGGCAGCACCAGCCAGTAGCCTTCGTCGAGCCAGGTCTTGCCGCCGTTGGCTTCTGAGGTTTCATCGGCCAGCGGCTGTTGCGCGGGATCGAGCACCCCCAACGCTTGCAGATCGGCGTCGTCCGGCGCGATGCGCGCGTAGCGCCCACCGCCCTGCCCGGCCAGATCGCGCAGGCTTGCTTCGTCCAGTTTTGCCTGCGCGATCTCGCCGCTGGCGGTGCGGTAGGCGGCGCCACGCGGGCTGCCTACGCCGAGTGCGGAAACATGGAACCCACCTGCGCGTGCGGTGCGTGCAGCGCTTTCCGCCGAGCCGTCGGCACTGTCGCTGAGCAGCAGGATATCGCCCTGTTTGAAGCCGGCCTGCTGCAACAGCCGGGCGGCCGCATCGATGGCCCTGTCGGCACGTTTGCCGTCCACCGGCATCACCGACGGCGACAGCGCATCCAGAAACAGCGCTACGTTGGCCGCGTCTTCGGTCAATGGCGCAACGGTAAAGCTCTCGCCGGCGTACGCCAGCAAGGCAACCTCGCCGCCGGCGCGCTTGCGCAGCAGCGTGGCCAGTTTGGCGCGGGCCTGCAGCAGGCGCGATGGCGGCAGATCGGTCGCATTGCTACTGGACGACAGATCCAGCACCACCACTAATGGCATGCTCGATTGAAACACCGGGCGCTCGACCTGCCGCCAGCTCGGCCCGCTCATCGCCGCCACCGCAAGCGCATAGGTCAGCGCGGCCAGCACGAAGCCCCACCAGCCCCGGCGGCCACCGGCAACCAGCAAGGCCGGCAACAGATGCGCGTCCACGCTGTGACGCCACGCATTGGCGCTGCGTCGACGCAGGTGCCACAGCAACGCGGCCGGCACGATCAGCAACAGCGCCCACAGCCAATCCGGGCGCAGCAGATGCAGTGCGGCCAGTGCTTCAGACAGCGCGTTCATCGCCATCTCCGCGGCAGTCCATAGGCGAGCAAGGCAACCAGCATGGCAGCGCCCATTGGCCAGTAATAGCGCTCCACGCGCGGCTGCAGCGATGGGCCGAGCGCCTTGACCGGCTCCAGCCGATCCAGCTCGGCATAGATGCCGGCCAGCTCTTCGGTATCGCGGGCGCGGAAGAAGCGCCCGCCGGTCTGCTCGGCAATCTTGCGCAAGCCCGCTTCATCGATATCGTCGTTGCCGCCGGCCGGAATCGGCACACCGAACAACGAATAACCGCCGCTGCCGCCGAAAGCGATGGTGTGTACACGCACGCCCTCTGCCTTGGCCAATTCGGCCGCTTTCAGCGGATTGAGCACACCGGCGGTATTGACGCCATCGGTGAGCAACACCACCACGCGCTGGCCCTGCTTTTGCTCGCGCAGCCGTTTGACCGACAACGCGATCGCATCGCCGATGGCGGTCTCGCGCCCGGCCAGCCCCACCACGCTGTCGGCCAGCTGGTCGCGCACCGAGGTCAGGTCGGCGGTGAGCGGGGTCAGCGCATAGGCACGCTGGCCGAACACCAGCAGGCCGACGCGGTCGCCGTCGCGCCGATCCAGAAAGTCCGACAACACGGCCTTGGCGGCGGTGAGGCGGTCGACCACATTGCCGCCGAGCACCATGTCCGGCTCGCTCATGCTGCCGGACAGATCCACCGCCAGCATCATCTGCCGCGCCTCCCGCGGCGGCTGGATCACCTCACCCAATTGCTGCGGACGCGCCAGCGCGGCGCACAACAGAAACCAGCCCAGCCACGCCAGCCAGCGCGGCATGCGCAAGGCCGGCACGCGGCGTGCCTGAGCAACTGCATGCAATTGATCGGCATACGGCACACGCAGCGCGGCCGTGTCGGCACGGCGCTGCGGCCAGAACCACATCAGCAGCGGCAGCGGCATCAACCACCACGCCCATGGCCAGGCGCAATGCGCCAACGCGTCCTGCCAGTGCGACCACTGCAGCCAGTTCATCGCTGGCCCCGCATCAACCACACGAAACGTTGCCGCGCCAAGGCCTGCACGGCATCCAGATCGGTCACCGCCGGTGCGCGTTGAAACCCACCTTCGAGCAAGGCCCGTCCCGGCCCCTGCGAAAACGCTTGCGTCTTACTTTTGCGCCCATCCAGAAACTGCAGCCAGGCCTCGCCCTGCAAGCGGTCGGCCTGCGCATCCACCGTGCGCGCCGCGCGGCGCAACAGCATCGACAAGGTCGCCAGGCGCTGCGCGGGCGTTGTCGCACGCTGCAACTCGGCATCGAAGGCAGCCAACCAGCCGCGCTGCTGCCGACGACGGCGCCACCACCAGAACCACGCACCCGCCAGCATCAGCACGACCACAGCGATCACCAGCCACCACCCCGGCGCCAGCGGCCACCACGACGGCGACGGCGGCAGATGGACATCGCGCAGCGGAAGCGATTGCGGTGCCATCTTCATGCGCCCCGCATCAGCGTGCCGCCGCTCAACCACGCATCGCTGGCATCGTCGGTGGATAGGCGATGCAAGCGCACACCGCGCGATTGCAACAGCGCAGCCAGCTGTTGCAGGGGCGCGACGAACTCGGCCTGCCAACGCGCACGCGCGGCCTGGCTTCCGAGGTCCACCGCAATGCGCTCGCCTCGCACATCGAAGCTCAGCGCCCGCGCGGGCGGCGACAGTTCCAGGGGATCGACCAGCACGATCACCACCACCTCGTGATGCAACGCCAGACCGGACCAGCGCGTCGCAGAAATCTTGCTGGCACTTCGCGCATCGGCCAGCACCGTCAGGCGCGCACCGGGACGCAGCAGCCGCGCGGCATGGTCCAACGCAACCTCCAGCCCGGCATCGCCAGAGGGCGGTTGCGCGTACCAGCGCGCCAATGCATCCAGCACCGGCAGCACACCGCGTTGGCCCGAACGCGGTGCAATCGGCGCTTCGCTGGCAGTACCGCGCAACGCGGCAATCCGGTCGCCCTGCCGCTGCGCCAGCCATGCTGCCACCGCGCCGGCGCGCGCCGCCTGCACCGACTTGTAGCGCACCCGCGTCCCGAAAAAGAGCGCAGGCGAGGTATCGGCAACGATCAGACTCAAGCGTTCGCGCTCGGCCTGAAACAATTTGGTATGCGCACGCCCGGTCCGTGCGGTGACGCGCCAATCGATATGCCGCGCATCGTCGCCGGCTACATATTCGCGCGACTCGGCGTACTCCATGCCACGCCCGCGGGTGGCGGCCGGCACTGGCCCCAGCAGCCCGTGTCGGCCACTCCCCGGCTGCCCGCGATGCAACGCGGTGCCGCGCAATGCGATCAACTCGGCAAGGCTCGGGCGCAGGCCATCGCCGGTAACGGACGAGGCAGGATTGGCGGGGGAGGAAGACGGCATCGAAGACATCGGAGTCGGGCGAGAGGGCGGCATCCCTCGGCAACCCGCTGCCCGATCAGGGCAGCGGAATCTTGTCCAGCAACGCAGCAACCAGGCGTTCGCCATCCCAGCCTTCCGCCGTGGCCTCGTAACTGGGCAATACGCGGTGGCGCAGCACATCCGGCGCGATGGCGCGAATGTCGTCCGGGGTCACGTAGTCGCGCCCGGCCAGCCACGCACGCGCACGCGCGCAGCGCTCCAACGCAATCGAGCCGCGCGGGCTCGCGCCCCAGGCAATCCGTCGTGCCAATGCAGGGTCGTAGCGTTGCGGATCGCGCGAGGCCAGCACGATTTCAATGAGATAGCGCTCGAGCTGCGGCGCCAGATGCACATCCAGCACCACACGTCGTGCAGCGAAGACGTCTTCGAGCGGAATCTTGTCCGGCACGGTCTCGTGCTTTTCCAGCGTGTCGCGCGCCGCTTCGCGTGCCAGACGCAGGATTTCCGCCTCCGCATCGGCCTGCGGATAACCGATGCGCACATGCATCAGGAACCGATCCAGCTGCGCCTCGGGCAACGGGAACGTGCCTTCCTGCTCGATCGGGTTCTGCGTCGCCATCACCAAAAACAGCTGCGGCAGCGCATAGGTATGACGACCGACAGTGACCTGCCGCTCGCCCATCGCTTCCAGCAACGCCGACTGCACCTTGGCGGGCGCACGGTTGATCTCGTCGGCCAGCAGGATGGGATGGAAGATCGGCCCTGGCATGAACTCGAAACGGCTGTCCTGCGGACGCCAGATTTCGGTACCGGTCAGATCGGAGGGCAGCAGGTCCGGAGTGAACTGCACCCGCGCGAAGTCGGCTTCCAGTCGCGCGGCCAGCGCACGGATCGCGGTGGTTTTGGCCAGCCCGGGCGCGCCCTCGACCAGTAAATGGCCATCGGCCAGCAAAGCGATCAGCAGCCGCTCGACCAGCGCCGACTGACCGACGATGCGCTGCGCCAACGACTCGCGCAGGGAGGTGAATTGACGATGCAGCCGGTCCTCAGCGGGCGCGGCAGCGGCTTCGGGGGGGAGTAGCGGCGGTGCGTTCATAGACCCAGTGTGACCGATTCGAACGCGATTGGTTCACTCAATGACATCAGGATATTCAGTGTGCGGTGCAGCGCATATCCATCGAGCTGCCGACGATTCAAAGAAAAAGGCCAGACATGTAGACATGCCTGGCCTTTAAACTTTGCGCGACATTAGCAAGCGAATCGCTGGATCAGCGCACCGCTGACGCCACGCGCAGCACTTTTGGCGTGATGAAGATCAAAAGTTCTGCCTTGCTCTTGCTACGACCGCGACTCTTGAAGAGATTGCCAAGGAAAGGCAAATCCCCCAAAAACGGAACCTTATTCACACTGGCTCGATCGGTGAACTCGTAGACACCGCCAATGACGACAGTTTGCCCATCATCCACCAGTACGGCGGTATTGATCTCACGACGATTGATTGACGGAACGGTGCCGTAATTCGGCAGTTCGATCAGCTGATCAACTTCATCTTTTTTGACGTTCATGTTCAAGAAAACACGATTGTCGTTGGTGATGGTCGGCGTCACCTTGAGCTCGAGCAAGACTTCCTTGAACTGGACGTTAGGCGTTGCGGCTTGACCACCAGTGCCGCCGGTGATCGTAACGTAACCAATCTCGCGACCTTGCTTGATAACACCCTCGCGCTGGTTGGACGTCACAATTCTGGGGTTTGAGATGACCTCACCTCGCCCTTCCTGCTGTAGGGCGGACAATTCAAGGTCGAGATTGAAGTTGGAGCCAAGGAGCGTATAGGCAAGACTCGGCGCAGTGGCACCGCTTGTGAACGCGCCTGTAGGCAGATTTACATTCAAACCTCTGCCAGCTGCAACGCCGCCGCCAGTCGCTCCACTTCCGATCGTGGCAACGTTATCACCATAGGTATGCGTGCCACCAAGGCCGAACTTCGCACCAAGATCGCGCGCAAACGTATCGGTTGCGATGACGATACGGCCTTCGATCAACACTTGGTCCACCGGACGATCGATATGCGAGATCAACTCGCGCATCTGCGCGACCTTCTTCGGAATATCGCTAATCATCAGCGTATTGGTGCGTTCATCGGCCACCAAACGGCCACGTGGCGAGAGGAAACCGTTGTCCTGCTGACCTGCACCGCCTTGTCCGCCTTGTCCGCCACCACCGCCACCACCACCAATCCCTTTCGCCTCAGTCAGCGCTTTAAAGATGGCGGAGGCATTGTGGTAATTGATCTGCACGTAGTCGGTGATCAAATCCTCGCGGTTTTCAATCGCGATGCGAGCGTCTTCCTTGTCCTGCTCGAACTTGGCCAGCTCCGGCTGCGGGGCGACCCACACCACACCACCGTCGCGGCGCTTGTCCAGACCCTTGGCACGCAGCACGATGTCCAGCGCCTGATCCCACGGCACGTTCATCAAGCGCAGCGTGACATTGCCCTGCACGGTGTCGGAGGCGACGATGTTGAGGTTGGATTCCTCGGCGATCAGCTGCAGCACGGTGCGCACCGGCACGTCCTGGAAGTTGAACGTCACCGGGCGACCGCTGTAGCCGCGCGCTGCAATCTGCGCAGCAGCCTGGGTCACCGCTGCCGAGCTCACGCCGCCGACGGCCGGCTGGCCCTTGCGCGGGGTTATCTCGACCACGTACTCGTTACCGGTCTGATAGGCCAGCGAGTCGAACGCGCCCTTGGTCGACAGCACCAGTTGCGAGCCCGAGCCAGACGGCTTGACCTCCACCCGCTGCACCGGCGTTGCGAAGTCGGTGACGTTGAGGGGGCGCTGCAGTTCCGGCGGCAACTTGGCGTTGCTGATATCCACCAGCACGCTGTCGCCCTGAGTGCGCAGGTCCGGACTGGCGCCCTGGCCGTCGAACTTCAGGATCAGACGGCCAGCGCCATCTTCGCCGCGTTTGAAATCGATCTTGGACACCGTCAGGCTCGCCGGAGCGGCCTTGGCCGGGTCCTGCGCAGGCTGGGTCAGCGCGGCGGCGGCGAAGGAGCTGCCACTGGCCAGCGCCAGCGCGAACCCCAACGCGCAAGCCTGGAGCATCGCGTGGCGTCGAACCGGACGCAGTCGCTGTGCATTGGAAAACGTCATCGTGCTATCCCCTATCACTTTATTGATCATCCAATGCGAGCGCGGCCGGCCGTTCAAGCCATCCACCCGCACCGTCCGGCACAAGTTCAATCAGCTCGATGCGGTCTTCGTAGACCCCGGTTACCCGGCCATCGCTCTGTCCCAGATACACACCCGGCCGCACCCGGTAAGTCACCTTGTCCGGTGCCATTACCAGCGCGATCAGGCCCGAGCCGCCTCCAATGGTCCCCACCATGTCGAGGGCGTCGAGCGGGAAGGCTTCCAACGGTTCCTTGCGCCGGTTCGGGTCCGGACGCGTCCCGTTGCTGCCTTCCGCGCTGACCCAGGCATCGCTGAACGGGTCGCGCATCACTTGCGCCGAGTATTCGAAGGTCTCGAACTGCTGCATCACCGGCAGCGGCTCCAGCGGTGGCGCAGGACGCGCACGCACTTCGGCCACCCAGGCCTCTAGATTCGGCGCATCGCCGGGCGTGCTGGTCACGCCACGCGTACACGCCGGCAATACTGCAATTAGCGCCACGCAGGACAATATCTTGAGCAATTTCATGGTCATTGGCCGCCCTTCTTCGCAGCGTCGGCCGCAGCCTTCTCCTGCACGGCCATTTCCTCATCGTCCAGATAACGATAGGTCTTGACCGTGCCGGACAGCTCCAGTGCACCGCGCGGCGTGATGCCGGCCTTGGCATCCCTGGGCTTGAGGTTGATGTCGTGCATGGTCAGGATCACCACGCGCGGCAACGAGGCCACGCCGCTGACGAAGGCACCGAACTGGTGGTAACTGCCCACCATGCGCAGAGCGATCGGCTTCTCGGCGTAGAACTCCTTCGGCGATTCCGGGCCCGGCTGGAACAACTCGTTCGACAAGCCGCTGGACAGCGCGGTCTGCGAGATGTCGATGATCAGGTCCGGCATTTCGGTCTTGCTGGGCAGCTGACGCAGCATCTGCTGCAGCACCTGTTCCATCTGCGCGAGCTGCTGCTTAAGCGGCTCCAGATTCACTGCCCGCCCCTGCTGGGTCTCGAACTCGGTGCGCAGCTGGGACTCGGTCCCTTCCAGCCCTTCCAGTTCATCGCGCTTGCTGCTGATGAGCAGGAACCAGGCCAGCACCATGATGAACAGGCCGACCACCACGCAGAACACGATACGTGCCTGCTGCGGCCAACCGCCGATGTTGTTGAAGTCCAGATCGCTGAGCTTGAATGATTTCTTACTCATGACGCCGCCCCCTCCTGCGGCCGATTGGCAGGCGCCGGCGCTGCCTGCGGTGCAGCTGCAGGTGCGCTCGGCGGCGTTGCAGGCGCAGGCGCCGCTGCCGGAGCAGCAGGCGTCGTACCAGCCGGCGCTGCACCCGGTGCAGCGGTACCCGGCGCGGCCGGATCCACCACTGCGGGCGCGGCACCGTTCTTGTCGGCCTCGTTCGGATTGGCCAGCTTGACCTTCAGCGTGAACACGTAAGGCAAGGCCTTGGTGTCCATCGACGAGGTTGCAGGCTGACCGGCCGCCTTGTCCTGGCTCTTGGCTTCGATGATCGACAGGTCCGGATTGGTCATCCAACCCGAACCTTCCAGGTTGCGCATGTAGGCACTAACGCGCGCGTTGGACTGCGAGCGGCCTTCCAGGGTCAGGATGTCGCCGTCCTGCTTGATGTTGGTCAGCGCCACGCCATCGGGAATGGTGCGGACCAGCGAATCGAACAGGTGCACCATCTGCGACCGGTTGGCCTGCAGTTCCTCGATCACCTTCTTGCGCGCAAGCAGGCGGTCCTTCTTCTTGTCGAGTTCCTTGATCTCTTCGTTCTGCGCCTTGACCTTGTCGATCTCGGCGGTCAGGAACGCATTGCGCTCGGTCTGGCCGCTGATCTGCGCGTCGTAGTAGAACCAGATCAGCGCCGACAACAACACGCCGCCGAGCGCGGCGAAGCCGAGCATGGAATAGAACTCACGCTCGCGCGCCTTCCGGCGCTCGGCGCGCCAGGGCAATAGATTGATTCTTGCCATCAGTCAAAGCTCCTCAGGGCCAGGCCGGTGGCAATCATCAATGCAGGCGCATCCAGCGCCAGCGCATGGGCCTGAACCTTCGGACCCAGCGTCATCTGCGCAAGCGGGTTGGCGACCACGGTGGTCACGCCCAGCTGCTCTTCCACCATCTCCGGCAGGCGCGACAGCGCGGCGCAACCGCCGGCCAGCACGATGCAGTCGACGCGATTGAACTCGCTGCCTGCATAGAAGAACTGCAGCAAACGGCTGATCTGCTGCACCGTCGCTTCCTTGAACGGCTCCAGCACTTCGACCTCGTAGCTCTCCGGCAGGCCGCCCTGACGCTTGGCCAGGCCGGCCTCTTCGTAGGTCAGGCCATAGCGGCGCATCACTTCGTCGGTGAGCTGCTTGCCGCCGAACACCTGTTCGCGGCTATACAGGCTACGGCCAGAGCGCAGCACGCTCAGCGTGGTCATGGTGGCGCCGATGTCGACCAGGGCGACCACCGCATCGGCAGCCACCGGCAGTTCGCTGGCGACCAGGGCAAAGGCGTTTTCGACCGCGAAGGCCTCCACGTCCATCACCTTGGCGGTCAGACCACCGAGTTCCAGCGCCGATTGGCGCAGCTCCACATTCTCCGAGCGCGAGGCGGCCAGCAGCACCTGGACCATGTCCGGGCTGTTGGGCATCGGGCCGAGCACCTCGAAATCGAGATTCACTTCCTCGATCGGGTACGGAATGTAATTGGTGGCTTCCAGTTCGACCTGAGCTTCCAGATCGCTGTCGTCCAGATCGGCCGGCATCGGGATCAACTTGGTGATCACCGCCGAACCGGCCACGGCCGCAGCCGCGTTCTTGGCCTTGCTGCCGGAGCGATTGATGGCGCGGCGAATGGCTTCGCCCACCGCCTCCACTTCGACGATGTTCTTTTCCACCACCGCATTCGGCGGCAATGGTTCCACCGCGTAATGTTCCACGCGAAAACGGTTCCCGCTGCGCGACAGCTGCAAGAGCTTCACGGCAGTAGAACTGATGTCGACACCAATGAGTGGCGACTGACTCTTGGGTAAAAGCCCCACGGTAACTCCCCTGCCGACGGGCACTTGGACGCATGTCTGCGCCCTCGTATTAATAATCAAATTTTAACAGTTGACAAGCCCTTCACGCGCAAGGCAATGACCTCGCGAACGTGACCCCAGTGCTGTCGTCTGCGATCCCCAGAGTTCGGCCCCAGCCAAACTCGGCGTCATCTATACTCTGTGACCAAGAAATCTGCAATCGGAATCTCTCTTACATGCCCCGTATTCGCCGTTGGCTGGGCTGGATCCTGGCCACGCTCGTTGTGCTCGCACTGCTCGGCGCTATTGCTGCCGGCGGCCTGTATTACGCCATTTCCTCGAAGTTGCCGGACGTGCAGTCGCTCAAGCAGGTCGAGCTGCAGGAGCCGATGTACGTCTATTCCAGCGACGGCCGCCTGATGGCCGTCTATGGCGAGACCCGGCGCTATCCGATCCAGATGAAGGACGTGCCGCTGCGCTTGAAGCAGGCCTTCCTGGCGACCGAGGACGCGCGCTTCTACGAGCACGGGGGCGTGGACTACAAGGGCATCGCCCGCGCGGTGTGGCTGCTGGCCAGTACCGACGCCAAGCGCGTGCCGGGCGGCTCGACCATCACCCAGCAGGTGGCGCGGCAGTTCTTCCTCAGTTCCGAATACAGCTACACCCGCAAGCTGGCCGAGATCCTGCTGGCGCGCAAGATCGAAAGCGAGCTGAGCAAGGACGAGATCTTCGAGCTGTATCTCAACAAGAGCTTCTTCGGCAACCGCGCCTACGGCGTCGGTGCTGCGGCCGAGTACTACTACGGCAAGAAGATGAGCGAGTTGAGCCTGGACGAGATGGCCTCGCTGGCTGGTATCCCCAAGTTCCCGTCCAGCGGCAATCCGATCAGCAATCCCGAGCGCGCGCGCGAACGCCGCGACTACTACGTGCTGCAGCGCATGGCCGACCTGGGCTTCGTGACCCAGGCCGAGTCCGACGCCGCCAAGGCGGTGCCGATGCACGCCAAGCCGCATGAGCCGCCGGTCGAGGTGTACGCCCCCTACGTGGCCGAACTGGTGCGCCAGGAGATGATCGCCAAATATGGCGGCGATGTACTCAACAAGGGCTACCACGTCACCACCACCATCGATTCCACCTTGCAGACCGGTGCCGATGCGGCGATTGCCGAAGGCCTGCGCCTGTACGACCACCGCCACGGCTGGCACGGTGTGGAGCAGCATTTCGATGTTGCCGCCGATGCGGATGCGCCGGCACTGGCCAAGCATCTGTCGGGCGCGTTTACCCAGGGCGGCCTGCGCGCAGTGATCGTGGCGCGCACCAATGCCGACGGCGGCGTCACAGTCGTGCAGAGCGACAAGACCGAGCTGACCCTGCCGGCCAGCGCCAGCCGCTGGACCAACAAGACCCCGGCCAAGTTGCTGACGCGCGGCGACCTGACCCGCATCCGCGCTGGCGAGAAGGACGGCGAATGGATCATCGACCAGCTGCCGCGCGGCCAGGCGGCGCTGGTGTCGCTGGATGCCAACAGCGGCGCACTGCGCGCGCTGGTCGGCGGCTTCAGCTTTGCCGGCAACAAGTTCAATCGCGCCACCCAGGCACGCCGCCAGCCAGGTTCCAGCTTCAAGCCGTTCGTGTATGCATCGGCGTTCGAGAAGGGCTTCAACCCGGCCTCGATCGTGCTGGATGCGCCGGTGGTGTTCCGCGATCGCCGTGGCAAGACCTGGTCGCCGCAGAACGATGGCGGCGGCTTCCGCGGCCCGATGCGGCTGCGCGAGGCGCTGGTGCAATCGCGCAACCTGGTGTCGGTGCGCCTGCTGGATGCGATCGGCGTCGATTTTGCACGTAAATACATCAGCCAGTTCGGTTTCCAGGAAGCCGAGTTGCCGCCCAACCTGTCGATGTCGCTGGGCACCGCGTCACTGACGCCGCTGTCGGTGGCGCGCGGCTACGCGGTGTTCGCCAATGGCGGCTCGCGCGTGGACACCTGGATCGTGGACGAAGTGAAAGACCGCGACGGCAATGTGGTGTTCAAGGAAGTGCCAGCGGTGGCCTGCCGCACCTGCGCCTTGCAGGGCGGCACCGCCGCGCCGGTGAGCCAGGTAGTGGACGGGTTCAACTTCGGCGCCCAGGCGCCGGCCACCCCGCCCGCGGCTCCGGCCACCGATACGGCGCCCACGCCAGCAGAAACCGCGCCAGCGGCAATCGCCGAAACCAAGATCGCGCCGCGTGCCATCGATGCGCGTACCGCTTACCAGTTGGTGTCGATGATGCGCGATGTGGTTCAGCGCGGCACCGGCACGGCGGCCAAGGTGCTGGGACGCGAAGACGTGGGCGGCAAGACCGGCTCGACCAACGACCACCGCGACGCCTGGTTCTCCGGCTTCGGCGGCCCATACGCCACCACCGTGTGGGTGGGCCGCGACGACTTCCGCTCGCTCGGCTATCGCGAGTACGGCGGCAAGGCCGCACTGCCGATCTGGATCGACTACATGCGCGTGGCACTGAAGGACAAGCCGATTGCCGCCAACGACCCACCCGAGGGCATGACCCAGGCCACCATCAATGGCGCGGTCGAATGGGTCAAGAACGAAGATCTGGATCGCCTGCAGGATTACGACTACGGCCTGCAGGAACAGCAGGACGAGAAGGCGTTCGATATCTTCTGACGGCGGGGAATCGGAAATGGGAAATGGGGAATCGTGACGGCTTGGCTGTCCGATTCCCTAATTTTTTTGCGAGTAACGCAGCCGCGCGATGTGCGAGCAAGCTTGGGGTAGCCAGGCGCGACGCGTCAGGCAGGTCGATTCCGGGCTGCCATCCTTGGCAAGCCGGACACAGCGACGAGGCTATTGGCTGCTCCACGCTACGCATCAGCTTGGCCACCCACGCACGGCCTTGACCGATCTCGTGCGATGCGCCAAACCCAACAGCTGCTCGACCATGCGCCATCGCGACGCGCTACAGACTTGCCTGCCGGTGGGTCAGCGCAGCAGTCCACCACGGCTGATGCATTGCTGCCGAAGCATCGGCCGTGGACTGCGAGACGGAGCGCATCGGCATCGCGCTGCTGCGCCGTTGCCTTAGCGGAATAAGACGTCAGCATTCGCCACGTCTTCATGTGGCTGTTGTAGAGTCGAACGCAGGTTCATCTGGGGAGCCCGGTCATGCATCACGCACGCCAACACGCCGATACGCGCACCCGGGAACGCCGTCATCGGCTCGCCCACGAGGCAGCCAGATTGATGGCCGAAGGCGGTATCCGCGATTTCCACCAGGCCAAGCTCAAGGCCGCCAGCCGGCTCGGCATCCACGACGACGCATCGCTGCCGCGCAATCGCGAGATCGAAGACGCGCTACGCGAATACCAGCGTCTGTTCGCCGGGCCCGACCACGCAGCGCGGTTGCGCCAACGCCGCGAGGCGGCCCTGCGTGCGCTGGAATTCCTGAGCCCGTTCCAGCCGCGGTTGACCGGCCCGGTCCTGGACGGCACCGCCGATGCCAACGCGCCAGTGCAATTGCAGTTGCATAGCGACGACCCGGACGCGGTGCAGCGGTTTCTGGAAGAACACCGCATCCCTGCCGAGGCGCGCACGCGCCGCCTGCGGCTGGACCGCGAGCGCAACGGCGATTTTCCGGTCTGGCTGTTCAGTGCCGAGGAACTGACCTTCGATCTGACCGTGTTGCCCTACGACGCCTTGCGCCAGGCGCCACTGTCGCAGCTGGACGAAAAGCCGATGCAACGCGCCTCGGCTGCACAGCTGCGGCAGTTGCTTGCCGAGCAGGACAACGCCGCTTATCAGCAAAGCAGTTGAGCGGCACGCACCATGCCCGGCGCACTGTCCGCATGCGTGCGTCCCCCCACTGCCCGCCATCTCGTGCAACCGCACCGAGGGCGATAACAGCGGCGCGATGACTGGTTCCAATGATGCCCGGCCCGTCCTGGCTCCTGTAACGGCTCCACGCAACAACGAAAACGCCCCGCAAGTGCGGGGCGTTCGTTTACGCAGACAACTTTGAGCCGATTAACGCTTGGCGCTGTCGGTGTAGTCGCGCTTGTCGTAGCCGGTGTAGATCTGGCGCGGACGGCCGATCTTCATTTCCGGGTCGACCTGCTGCTCCAGCCAATGCGACACCCAGCCGGCGGTGCGTGCGATGGCAAACATCACGGTGAACATTTCCACCGGGATATTGAGCGCCTTGTAGATCAGGCCGGAGTAGAAGTCCACGTTCGGGTAGAGCTTGCGCTGCACGAAGTAGTCGTCCTTCAATGCCGCTTCTTCCAGCTTCAACGCCACTTCCAGCAGTGGGTCGTTGACGCCCAGCTCGCCCAGCACCTTGTGGGTCATCTCGCGGATGATCTTGGCGCGCGGGTCGAAGTTCTTGTAGACGCGGTGACCGAAGCCCATCAGACGGAACGAGGAGTTCTTGTCCTTGGCCTTGGCCACGGCCGACTCGACGTTATCGGCAGTGCCGATCTCTTCCAGCATCTTCAGCACCGCTTCGTTGGCGCCGCCGTGTGCCGGGCCCCACAGTGCGGTGATGCCGGCAGCGACCGACGCGTACGGATTGGCACCGGTCGAACCGACCAGACGCACGGTCGAGGTCGAGGCGTTCTGCTCGTGATCGGCGTGCAGAATGAACAGCAGGTCCAGTGCCTTGGCAACAACCGGGTTGATCTCCAGCGGCTCGCTCGGCACTTCGAACATCATGTGCAGGAAGCGGTCGACGTAGTTCAGGTTGTTGCGCGGATAGCGGATCGGCCAGCCGATCGAGTAACGATACGCCGCAGCTGCCAGGGTCGGCACCTTGGCGATCAGACGGATGGCGGCCTGACGGCGCTGCTCCGGATCGTTGAGGTCCAGGGTGTCGTGGTAGAACGCCGACAGCGAGGCGACCGAACCGGCCAGCATGGCCATCGGGTGCGCGTCGTGGCGGAAACCGCCGAGGAAGTTCTTCAGCGACTCGTGCATCATCGTGTGATGCGTCACCTCGTGGTCGAACTTCTTGAATTCGTCCGCCGTGGGGAGTTCGCCGTTCATCAGCAGGTACGAAACTTCCAGGAAGCTGGATTTCTCGGCGAGCTGTTCGATCGGATAGCCGCGGTACAACAACACGCCGTTGTCGCCATCGATGTAGGTGATGGCCGACTTGCAGCTGGCGGTGGCGGTGAAGCCCGAGTCGTAGGTGAACAGACCGGTTTCTTTGGTCAGCTTGGAAATATCGACGCAATCATTGCCCAACGTGGGCTTGAGAACCGGCAGAACGACCGACTTGTCGCCGGCGTTGAGCGTGACCTGATCAAGATCGGACACTGTGTACGCTCCTTCAGTGGAAGGCGCCTGATCCCACATGGGCAGGCACGTGATGGAAGTCCAAGGCATCGCCTCGGATCACGTCATTATCGCACAGCAGCATTTTGGCCGTCGCTTGGACAGAAGTCGTAGACGCACCTGTCGGGACCACGCAAACGAAGCGCCTACGCCCCAAAAAACAACGGCCGCGCAATGCGCGGCCGTTGTCGGTACAGCCCGTCCTGCAAGTTCAGCGCGCGTAGCGCTTCTGGAACTTGTCGATACGGCCGCCGGTGTCGATCACCTTGTGCTTGCCGGTATAGAACGGGTGCGACGCCGAGGAAATTTCCACCTTGATCAGCGGATATTCCTTGCCGTCTTCCCACTTCACGGTCTCTTTCGAGCCCATGGTGGAGCGGGTCAGAATCTTGAAATCGGACGTCACGTCGTGAAAGACGACGTCTTCGTAGTTGGGATGCACGTTATCTTTCATGGACTTGGCGCCGGGCTGCCTGGATAAGCCGGTCATTATAGCGGCCTCCGCTCGCCCGGCGCAAGGTGGCCCTAGCCGGCCGCCAATGCTGCCCTGACCAAGCCATAGAACTGCTGGCGGTCGTACTCCATCAGCAGATTGGCGTTCTCAGGAGTCTGGTCGCGACGGTTCCAGTCCACCACCGTCATGCCGCGGGTATGCGTGCCGGACAGTTCGATATGGACCGGGCGCTGCTCCAGGCGCTGGGCGCCTTCCGGGTGCAGGGCGAACGCCATCGCCAGTGCGTCGGCGGCGTACCAGAACTCGCCACGGCTGTCTTCGGACCATAAACGGGTCTTGCGCGAGATTTCTTCGTAGAAGCGGGCGCAGGCGCTATCGGCCGCCAGCCATTGCTCGACATCGCGATGCAGCAGGCCGTGCGCGATGGTGGCTTCCCAGTCGGCCACGTCGAACTGCGGGAAGCCACGGAACACGATGTGGGCGGCCTCCGGGTCGAAGCCGATGTTGAATTCGGCCGCCGCGGTGATGTTGCCGTGCCCGGTCAACGCCCCACCCATCACCACCAGCCGGCCGACGCGCTGCGGCAGGGTCGGGTCCAGGGTCAGCGCCAGGGCCAGATTGGTCAGTGGCCCCAGGGCGACCAGCAATAGCTCGCCCGCGTAGTCGTGCGACAGGCGCAGGATGGCGAGCGCGGCATGCTCGGCCTCGGCGCTGCGCTTGGCCGCCGGCAGGCCGACATCGCCGAAGCCATCGATGCCGTGCACGTGCGCC
Source organism: Xanthomonas sp. NCPPB 4467 (assembly GCF_041475665.2). NCBI lineage: Bacteria > Pseudomonadati > Pseudomonadota > Gammaproteobacteria > Lysobacterales > Lysobacteraceae > Xanthomonas > Xanthomonas sp. NCPPB 4467. The sequence goes on from NZ_CM191260.1 coordinate 4,086,921, forward strand.
GCATCGACCGAGGGGTGCAACAGCGGCTGCGGGCAGCCGGCGTACACCGGCACATCGGCGCGGCCGGCGACCTCGCAGACCTTCAAGGCGTTGCGCACGGTGTGCTCCAGCCCCACGTTGCCGGCCGCGATGGTCAGGCCAACCACCTCGTGACGGGTGTCGTTGAAGGCCATCAGCAGCGCCAGCGCGTCATCCACGCCCGGGTCGGTGTCGATCAGCAGCGGTATCTTTTTTGTCATGGGAGTCGGGAGTCGGGATTGGGCAGTCGGGATTCGTTGCAGCATCTTCGCAAGGATCGGCCGGTCACGCGAACGCCCAGGATGGACAGCAGGCAGCAGCCTTTGTTTTTACGATTCCCGATTCCCGATTCCCCACTCCCCGCCACTCAAGCGGCGGCATACCGCACCGCGCTGCCGATCCAGCGTGCGACGACACGGTCGGCGATCTCCGGCGCTTCGGCCAGCAACCGCTCGGCCAGCACCTGCACGCGCGGCAGCAGGCTGGCATCGCGCGCCAGATCGGCAATGCGGAAGCTGGCCAGGCCGGTCTGGCGGGTACCGAGCAATTCGCCGGGACCGCGCAATTCCAGATCCTTTTCTGCAATCACAAACCCATCGTTGGTCTGGCGCATGGTTTCCAGGCGTTGGCGTGCCATCATCGACAGCGGCGCCTGATACAGCAGCACGCAACTGGACGCTGCGGCGCCGCGGCCGACCCGGCCACGCAATTGATGCAGCTGCGCCAGGCCAAGACGCTCGGCGTTTTCGATGATCATCAGCGAGGCGTTGGGCACGTCCACGCCGACTTCGATCACCGTGGTGGCGACCAGCAGATCGCTGCGGCGCTGCTTGAAATCGAGCATGGCCTTCTGCTTTTCGGCGGGCTTCATGCGGCCATGCACGAGCGCGACGCGCACGCCGGGCAACTGCGCCGATAAAGCCTCGAACGTGACCTCGGCAGCCTGCGCTTCGATGCGCGGCGGGCCAGCCGGTGCGGCCTTGCCGGGGTCTTCGCTTTCTTCGATGAGCGTGCACACCCAATACGCCTGCCGCCCTTCGGCGCAGGCGGCGCGGATGCGTTCGACCAGATCCGGGCGCCGTTCTGCGCTCAGGACAATGGTCTGCACCGGCGTGCGGCCGGGCGGCAACTCGTCGATGGCCGACACGTCCAGATCCGCGTAGGTCGACATCGCCAGGGTGCGCGGGATCGGCGTGGCAGTCATCACCAGCTGATGCGGCACGCTGCCGGCGCCCGCCCCCTTGTCGCGCAGCGCCAGACGCTGATGCACACCGAAGCGGTGCTGCTCGTCGATGATGGCCAGCGCCAGGTCGTGGAAGACCACCGCTTCCTGCATCAAGGCATGCGTGCCGACCACCACCTGGGCCTGGCCGGAGGCGACCTCGGCCATCGCCGCGGCGCGCGCCTTGCCGGTGACCTTGCCGGCCAGCCAGACGATGCGCACGCCAAGCGGCTCGAGCCAGCCGCGCAGGTTGGTGAGGTGTTGCTCGGCCAGCAGTTCGGTGGGCGCGGCCAGTGCGACCTGCTTGCCCTGCTCCACCGCCAGCATCGCCGCCAGGGCCGCGACCACGGTCTTGCCGCTGCCGACATCGCCCTGCACCAGCCGCAGCATCGGCGAGGGCTGCGCCAGGTCGTGCGCGATCTGTTCGAACACGCGTTGCTGCGCGCCGGTGAGCTGAAACGGCAATGCGGCGCGCAAGCGCTGCACCAGCGTGCCGTTGCCGGGCAACACGGGCGCATGAAACCGCTGCAGGGCGATGCGTTGGCGACGCAGGCTGAGTTGGTGCGCAAGCAGTTCTTCGAGCGCCAACCGCTGCTGTGCCGGATGCCCGCCGGCGAGCAGCTGCTGCGGGTCGGTGTTCACCGGTGGGCGGTGCATGGTCAGTAATGCAGTGCGCAGCGAAGGCAGGTGTTCGTCCTGCAGCCAATGCGGCGGCAGCAATTCGAGTGCGGCCTCCGGCGGCAACCGCTCGAGCGCCTGGCCGATGAGTTTGCGCAGCGTGGCCGGGCCGACGCCTTCGAGCACCGGATAGACCGGGTCCAGGCTGTCGCCCAGTTGTGCGTCTTCATCCGCCGCGAGCACGCGGTAACTGGGATGGACAATTTCCCAACCGTTCTGGCCGGGCTTGGGCGTGCCGAACACGCGCACGCGCGTGCCGACCGCAAACTGCGCGACCTGCGCGGCGCGAAAATGGAAGAAACGCAGCACCACGCTACCGTGCGAGGCGTCCGAGATCGCCACGCGCAGCACCGGACGGAAGCGAAAGCCGCGCTCCACCGCCTCCACCCGCCCTTCGATCTGCGCCGGCACGCCGCTTTGCAGCTGCGCGATCGTGGTCAGCCGGGTGCGGTCTTCATACCGCAGCGGCAGATGCAGCCACAGGTCCTGCACGCTCAGGATGCCGCGCGCGGCGAACTTGTCGGCCACTTTCGGGCCGACGCCGGGCAGGCTGGACAGCGGAGCCTGGCCGGCGACGGCCAGGCTCGGCGTGGCGACGCGCGCGCGCGGCACGGCGGGTCGGATCAGTCGCGCCGGATTACCCGAGCACCATCACTCGAGCACCATCACCGCATCGACTTCGAAACCGGCGCCCTTCGGCAGGCCGGAGACTTCGATGGTGGAACGCGCCGGGAACGGGGCCTGGAAGTAGTCCTGCATCACCGCATTGACGGCAGCGAACTGGCCCAGGTCGGTGAGATACAGGCCCAGACGCACGATCTTGTCGAGCGAACCACCGGCGGCTTCGGCCACGGCCTTGAGGTTGTCGAACGCGCGGCGTGCCTGCGCACCGATGTCGCCCGGCACGATCTCGCCGGTGGCCGGATCCAGCGGGATCTGCCCGGAGAAATACACGGTGTTGCCGGCGCGCACTGCCTGCGAGTAAGGGCCGATGGCGGCAGGCGCCTGGTCGGTATGGATGATCTGGGACATGGCGACTCCGTCAACACTGAAAACGAACGCGCATTGTATCGGCGCATGCCGTTGACGGGCGAATGGGAGGATGTGCGGTGACGGCGCGCGGGCGTTGGCTGGTGGCGTAGCGACGGGTTGCGTGGTGGGTTGGGTATCTTGCGGTGATGGTGATGGTGATGGTGATGGTGATGGTGATGGTGATGGTGGCCGTGGCTGCTTGTTTTCGCCTACGCGCGATGGTTTCGGTGCGGCTGTACGTGTGCGTTGTTGGCGGCTGCGTGACGTGGCGCATGAGGCTGCGCACGTACCCTCATCCGCCCCTGCGGGGCACCTTCTCCCGGCGGGAGAAGGGAACGGCGAGCCCTCACCCGCCCCGAGGGCATCTTCTGCCGATTGGAGAAGGGAAGTGGCGAGCCCCTTTGTCGCTGGGAACGGCTAGGCCCTCTTCTGCGGGAGAGGGTTGGGGTGAGGGTCCAGGCGAAACCACGCCAAGTGAGTGGCGCCATGGCGCGGCAAGCGCTGCGTCGCCGCGATGCTCCAGGGATGCGAGAGATGGCGCGCAGTCGTCACGACGCGCGGATTCGCTCACGACACCGAGGACGCGCAGCCCCACACCGTCCACACCGACTCTGCACAGTCCACACCGACTCAGAAAAACCGACCACGCCTGCGGCAGCGGAACAGTCGCGCCAAGTGTTGCGTCGTGCCGCCGCCCGGGAACGCAGAGACGCGCAACCCAGCAGGATTAGGTAATCGGCGCCGGATTGAACAAGGCCAGATCGTTATGCAGGCGGTGATGTTCGGTCCAGGTGCGCTGGCCGCTGGCCACGTCCAGATAGCGTTGGAACAACTCCCAGCCCAATTGCTCCAGCGTCTTGGCGCCGGTCGCCACGCCGCCGGCGTCGATGTCCATCAGGTCGGACCAGCGCTGCGCCAGTTCGCTGCGGGTGGCGACCTTGATCACCGGCACCATGCCCAGGCCGTACGGCGTGCCGCGCCCGGTGGTGAAGACGTGCAGGTTCATGCCGGCCGCCACCTGCAACGTGCCGCAAACGAAATCGCTGGCCGGGGTGGCGCAGTACTGCAGCCCGCGTCCTTTGACGCGCTCGCCGGGCGGCACCACGCCATTGATCGGCGAGGCGCCGGATTTGGCGATCGAGCCCATTGCCTTTTCGACGATATTGGCCAGCCCGCCCTTCTTGTTGCCGGGCGTGGTGTTGGCGCTGCGGTCGGCCTGGCCGCGCGCCAGGTAGGCGTCGTACCAGGCCATTTCGCGCACCAGCGCCTTGGCCACCTCGGCAGTGGCGGCGCGCGGCACCAGCAGGTGGATGCCGTCGCGCACTTCGGTATTTTCCGAGAACATCACCGTGGCACCGGCGCGCACCAACAGGTCGGCAGCCACGCCCAGACCCGGGTTGGCGGTGACGCCGGAAAACGCATCGCTGCCGCCGCATTGCATGCCCACCACCAGTTCGCTGGCCGGCACGGTTTCGCGGCGACGCAGGTCCAGATGGCGTAGGCGCTCTTCGGCCATGGCCATGATCGAGCCCACCATGTCGGCAAACCCCAGACTGGCTTCCTGCAGGCGGTAGACGGCGCTGTCGTCGGCGCTGGCATCGTCCGGCAACAGGCGCTCGGGCGCGAGTTTTTCGCAGCCCAGGCCCACGATCAGCGCCTGCCCGCCGAAGTTGGGGCTGCGCGCGATGTTGCGCAACGTGCGGATGGGGATGATGGCTTCGGGCGCGGTGATCGCCACGCCACAACCGTAAACGTGATTGACCGCCACCACATCGTCGACATTGGGATACTTGGGCAGCAACTCGGTGCGAATGCGCTCCACCGCGTGACCGAGCACACCCACCACGCACTGCACGCTGGTCATGATGCCCAGGATGTTGCGCGTGCCGACGCTGCCATCGCGGTTGCGATACCCCTGGAAGGTGTAGCCCTCCAGGGGCTCGGGTACGGGCGACGCTTGCAGCGACAGATCCAGCGCAGCCAGATCGGGCGCTTCGGGCATGTCCAGCAGGTGCTCGCTCACCCAGGCGCCGCGCGCGATGTCGGCATTGGCGGTGCCGATCACTGCGCCCAGGCGGATCACCGGCGCACCGGCGGGCAGGTCGAACAGCGCCATCTTGTGGCCCTGCGGAATATGTTCGATGGCGGTGAGCCCGTCCGGAAAAGTGGCACCGGCCGGCGCGCCGTCATCGTTGACGACGATGGCGACGTTGTCGCGCGCATGCGCGCGAATGCTGAGCCAACGGGTGGGTTGCGGGGTTGCGGACATCGTGGGGCTACCTTGCAAAACGGGGATGGAGTGCATTACCGGTCGGGGCTGTCGAACTGACGGCGGTACTGCAGGATCAAACGGTTTTCATCGACATTGCGCTGGTAATTGGATCGGAAGGTGCCGTTGAACCAGATGACGCTCACATGCTTGAAGCGCTCGCTCTGGAATTGATAGGTGGTCAAGACATCGCGGGCCCATTCGCGGCCTTCGCCGGCATAGGTTGCCGGCTGTGCATGGTCGCCGCTGATGTAGCGCGCCATGACGCTGAGCCCGGGGATGCCAATGCTCTTGCCATCGATGCTGTAACGCAGCTGCCAGCTGCGCTCGCCGCGTTCGAGAAAGTCGTTGATGAAGGTCCAGTTGAAGACATTGCCATCGGTGCCGCCCGGCCAGGGCATGGCGCTGGGGCCGGACAGGCGTTGATAGCCGGCACCGAATTCCTGCCCACCCGTGCGCCAGGACAGCATGCTGCTGAACATGCGGTTGTCGATCAACCCGGCACGCGATTGGCCGACATCGTCGGTGCGGAAATAGCGCAGGTCCACACGCAACTGATCCTTGCCGAATGTATGGGTCTGGATCAGGTTGTAGAGCTGCTGCCGGTAGATGTCTTCCATCACCGCGCCCTGATAGCGCAGCTGCGTGCCGGGTGCAACGCTGTAGGTGGCCGAGACCAGATTCAACGCATCCGAATCCGGCGTGCCCAGAAAGCGACGGTTCTTGTTGGTCAAGGTGATTGGCACACGCGAATCGCCGTCGCGATACCAGGCGCTGGTGAAGCGGGCCAGCAGCAGATCGAGCTTGGGCACGTCCTTGGATTCCAGCGTTACGCCTTGAAACGTCTCCGGCATGATGCGGGTGATGCTGGCGCGTACCAGCGGCTCGTTGGGGATGAAGCTGCCCCACTTCACTTCGGTTTGCGAGGCGCGCAGCTTGAGCGTGGGTGCCACGCGCGTCAGTGCATGTTGCGCGGTGCCGTCGTCGTTATTGGGCAGCAGGCCGGTGCCGCCTTCGGCGCGGACGCCATCGAGCTTGAAATCGCCGATGCCGAGCAGATCCAACCCTACTCCGATCGGGCCGTGCGTGTAACCGCTCTTGGCATCCACCACGACGCCCTGCGCCCATTCGGCACGCTTGCCCTGCCCTTCGCCGCTGCGGAAATCGCGGTTGTAATAGAAGTTGAGCGCGGTGACCTCGGCCGTTGCGCCATTCCAGAATCCTGCGTCCGGTTCCTGCGCACGCGCACGTCCGCCCGCACCGACCGCCAGCAGCGCCGCGCTGCCGAGTGCCATTACATGTTTCATCGACCAGCTCTCCACCTGCCAGACCTCTTCGACGCAGCCGCTGCATGCCGTGCATTCGGCTGCAGCCACCGCACGGTTAGCGCACCAGGCACGGGCGCTTGTTGTCGAAGGTCCAGTTGGGAATCAAGGCCTGCATCGCGGCAGCATCGTCGCGCGCGCCCAGGCTCAGATTTTGGTAAGTGCGATGCGCCGCTTCCAGCGCATCCATATCGAGTTCGACACCTAAACCGGGCTTTGCCGGCACCTGGATCTGGCCGCAGACGATCTGCAACGGGTGATGGGTCAGGCGTTGGCCGTCCTGCCAGATCCAGTGCGTGTCGATCGCGGTCACCTGCCCCGGCGCTGCGGCGGCCACGTGGGTGAACATCGCCAGCGAAACATCGAAATGGTTGTTGGAATGCGAGCCCCAGGTCAGGCCCCAGTCGCGGCACAGTTGCGCCACCCGCACCGAGCCTTGCAACGTCCAGAAATGCGGGTCGGCCAGCGGGATATCCACCGACTGCAACTGGATGGCGTGGCCCATCTGCCGCCAGTCGGTGGCGATCATGTTGGTGGCGGTCGGCAAGCCGGTGGCGCGACGGAACTCGGCCATGATCTCGCGGCCGGAATACCCCTCCTGCGCACCGCACGGGTCTTCGGCATAGGCCATCACACCGTGCATGTCGCGGCACAGCGCGATGGCCTGATCCAGCGACCACGCGCCATTGGGGTCCAGCGTGATGCGCGCCTGCGGAAAACGCTCGTGCAACGCGACAATGGCCTCGATTTCGTCTTCGCCACGCAATACGCCGCCTTTGAGCTTGAAATCGCGAAAGCCGTATTTTTCGTAGGCCGCTTCGGCCAGGCGCACGACCGATGCCGGCGTCAAGGCTTCCTGGTCGCGCACTGCCTCCCAGTCATCGCGGGCACCGCTGCCGTCGCGATAGTCGAACCCGGTCTTGCGCCGGTCGCCGATGAAAAACAGGTAGCCCAGCACATCCACCGCATCGCGTTGCTGGCCTTCGCCGAGCAGGGCAGCGACCGGTTGATCGAGGAATTGCCCCAGCAGATCCAGCAACGCCGATTCGATGGCGGTCACTGCGTGGATGGTGATGCGCAGATCGAAGGTCTGCAGACCACGTCCGGCGCTGTCGCGATCGGCAAACGCGGTGCGCACCTGATTGAGGATGCGTTGATACTCGGCGATGGAGCGGTCGCGAATGAGCGGCGCTGCCTCGTGCAGCAAGCCGGCGATGGCCGCGCCGCCTGGCACTTCGCCCACGCCGGTGCGGCCGGACGAATCGCGCAGCACCAGCACGTTGCGGGTGAAATACGGGGCGTGCGCGCCACTGAGGTTCAGCAGCATGCTGTCCTGGCCGGCGACCGGTACCACGCGGATGTCGGTGATGCGCGGGGTGGCGCCGATGCTTGCAGGTGCGGTGTGGATATTCATCGAAAATCTCCGAAGATGGTCACAGCGGTGCGGGCACGGGCATGGACGGGCCGCCGGGCGGGGCCTTGAGTTCCACGCGCTTGATTTCGCCCACCACCACCAGATACGACACCACCGCCAGCAAGGCATTGAGCCCGACGAACACCAGCGCCCATTCGAAGGTGCCGGTGGTGGACACGATGTAGCCGATCACGATCGGCGTGGTGATGCCGGCGATGTTGCCGAAGGTATTGAACAGGCCACCGGACAGGCCGGCGATTTCCTTGGGCGAGGTGTCGGCCACCACCGCCCAGCCGAGTGCGCCGATGCCCTTGCCGAAGAAGGCCAGCGCCATCAGCCCCACCACCATCCATTCGGCCTGCACGTAGTTGCAGCCGATCATCGTCACCGACATCAACATGCCGACCACAATCGGCGTCTTGCGCGAGACGGTGAGCGAATAGCCACGCCGTACCATGCGGTCGGACACATAGCCGCCCAGCACGCCGCCGATAAAGCCGCACACCGCCGGCAACGAGGCCACGAAGCCCGCTTCCAGGATCGACATGCCGCGCTCCTTGACCAGATACACCGGAAACCAGGTCAGGAAGAAGTACGTCAGCGTGGTGATGCAGTACTGGCCGATGTACACGCCCAGCAACATGCGGTTGCACAACAGCTGTTTGGCGTAATGCCATTGCGTGCCCTTGGGCTGGCGACCGGGCTTGTTGCCCTGCTCCATGTCCACCAGCGCGCCGTTGCGCTGGATATAGTCCAGCTCCTGCGCGCTCAAGCGCGGATGTTCGCGCGGTGCGTAGATGGTCTTGCGCCACACCAGCGCCAGCAACACGCCCGCCGCGCCCATCACCAGAAACACGTGTTCCCATCCCCAGGCGTGCACCAGCCAGCCCATCAGCGGCGCGAAGGCCACGGTGGCGAAGTACTGCGCAGAATTGAAGATCGACGCGGCCAGGCCGCGCTCGGCGGTGGGGAACCAGGCCGCCACGATGCGGCTATTGCCCGGGAACGATGGCGCTTCGGCAATGCCGACCAGAAAGCGCAGCACGAACAGCGTGGTGACCGCCCAGGTCACCGGCACCCAGTCGATAAAGCCTTGCAAGGCGGTGAACAGCGACCAGATCAGCAGCGACAGGCCGTACACGCGCCGCGAGCCGAAGCGATCGAGCAACCAGCCGCCGGGAATCTGCCCGGCCACATACGCCCAACCGAACGCAGAAAAAATGAAGCCCATCTGCAGCGCGTCGATGCCCAGGGCATCCTGGACCGCGGAACCGGCGATGGACAAGGTGGCGCGATCTGCATAGTTGATCGTGGTCACCACGAACAACATCAGCAAGATCAAGTAGCGCCTGCGCGGAACCGTCGTTGAACCGACTGTCTTTGAATCGATAGCCATCATCGTTCCTCACCTATGACGATGGAAGCGCACTGCGCTCCGGTACTCCAAGTGGCGCCTGCAGATGGCGCACCGGACCCTCCTCCGGCACGCCTCAGGCATCGTTGCCGCCGCCGTTGTCAGTCGTGTCCCAGCGCGCCATCGACGCGTCGCCACAGCCCGAGCGGGTTGCCGTGCGCCACTGCAGCGGGCAGCAGCGCGGCCGGCAGATCCTGGTAGCAGACCGGGCGCAGGAAGCGATCGATCGCCAGCGTGCCCACCGAAGTGCTGCGGCTGTCGGAGGTAGCCGGGAACGGGCCGCCATGCACCACCGCGTGGCAGACCTCCACACCGGTGGGCCAGTCGTTGACCAGGATGCGCCCGGCCTTGCGTTCCAGCACCGGCAGCAACGCGCCGGCCAGGTCGGTATCGGCTGCATCCATGTGCAAGGTGGCGGTGAGCTGGCCTTCCAGGTGCTCGCTCAGCGCGCGCAGCTGAGCGATGTCCTTGCAACGCACCAGCAGCGAGGAGGCACCGAAGACTTCGGCCTGCAGCGCTTCGTCGGCCAGAAAGGCATCGGCGTCGGTGCCGAACAATGCGGCCGGGCAGCGACCCGCTTCCGGTGCGGCGCCACGTGCCAGCGTGCTGACCTGCGGATGCGCGGCCAGACGCTGCACACCCTGCGCATAGGCCTGGCCAATGCCTGCGGTGAGCATTGCTGCCGGCGACACCGCTTGCAGCGTTTGCGTGGCCGACGCGATAAACGCATCCAGCGCCGGCGAATCGATCGCCAGCAGCAAGCCGGGGTTGGTGCAGAACTGCCCCGCGCCCAAGGTCAGCGAGCCGACGAACGCTTTGCCCAGATCGGATGCACGCGCCTGTAGCGCCTGCGGCAGCAGATACACCGGGTTGATCGCACTCATCTCCGCATACACCGGAATCGGCTCGCGGCGTGCGGAAGCGATCTTGACCAACGCCATGCCGCCGGCGCGCGAACCGGTGAAACCCACCGCCTTGATGCGCGCGTCGGCCACCAGGTGCGCGCCGATCTCGATGCCGGCGTCGAACAGCAGCGAGAACACGCCTTCGGGCAGCCCGCACTGCGCCACCGCCGCCTGGATCGCACGGCCCACCAATTCGGACGTGCCCGGATGCGCGCTGTGCGCCTTGACCACCACCGGGCAACCGGCCGCCAATGCCGACGCGGTATCGCCGCCGGCCACAGAGAATGCGAGCGGGAAATTGCTGGCGCCGAACACCGCCACCGGCCCCAGTGCGATATGCCGCTGGCGCAGATCTGCGCGCGGCAAGGGCGTGCGTTGCGGCAGCGCGGGGTCGATGCGGGCCTGCAGCCAGCTGCCTTCGCGCACCACGTTGGCGAACAGACGCAGCTGGCCAACGGTGCGTCCGCGCTCGCCTTCCAGACGCGGGCGCGGCAGGCCGCTTTCGTGCATGGCACGTTCGATCAATGCATCGCCCAACGCCAGAATCTGCTCGGCGATGGTTTCCAGAAAAACCGCGCGCGCTTCCAGCGGCGTTTCGCGGTAGGTGTCGAACGCCGCCTGCGCCAGCGCGCAGGCCTGCTGCAGATCCTGTGAGCTCACCGAGCCGAACGCCGGCTGCAATGCCGCGCCGCTGGCCGCATCCACCGCATGAAATTCCGCGCCGGCGCCGCGCACGCCGCGCTGCCCGATCAGCGATTCGCCCTTGATGGTGTGCATCAGCGACGGCCTCCGATCAGTTGTTTGAGCTGGGCGAATTCGTCTTCGTTGAGGTCAGCCAATGGCGTGCGTACCGGACCGGCCGGGCGGCCGACCGCGCGCATGCCGGCCTTGACGATGGACACCGCATACCCGGCGCGACGATTGCGCAGCACCGTGTACGGCAACACGAAGTCGTTGAGCTCGCGGTAGATGGTGACGTGGTCGCGCGCGCGCACCGCCGCATAGAACGCCAGCGCCCACTCGGGCAGGAAATTGAAGATGGCCGACGAATACGTGGTCACGCCCATTTCCAGATACGGCAGCGCGAAGGTTTCGGCGGTGGGCAGGCCGCCCACGTACAACAGCCGGTCGCCCAGCCGCGCATAGATGCGGGTCATGCGATCCACATCGCCGATGCCGTCCTTGTAGCCCACCAGGTTGGGGCACCGCTCGGCCACGCGCGCCAGTGTCACATCGTCGAGCTTGGCGTTGGCGCGGCCGTAGACGATCACGCCCAGGCTGGTCGCCTTGCAAACGCGCTCGACATGGTCGGCCACGCCGTCGGCATCGCACTCGGTGAGGTACGGCGGAAACAGCAGGATGCCGTCGGCATCGTTGCGCTCGGCGGCCTGCGCCATCTCGATCGCAATCGCAGTGCCATAGCCGGCCGGGGCGATCACCGGCATGCGGCCGGCAGTCTCGGTGACGGCTGAGCGCACGGCGCGGTTCACTTCGTCCAGCGTCAGCGAAAACAGCTCGCCGGTGCCGCCCGCCGCAAACAGGCCGGCGGCCGGATGCGAGGACAGCCAGTCCAGATTGCTGCGGTAGGCGGCCTCGTCGAAGGCCAGGTCGGCATCGAAATGGGTCACCGGAAACGACAACAGCCCGGCGCCAAGCGCTTGGGCCATTTCGGACGGGGTGTATCTGCTGCTCATCGGACAAACGCTCCTGGGCGGGGGATGCGGTTGATCCTAGAAATGCAGATCGTTGCTGGTCCAAACCAAAGGACGTATTGTTTGATACACAAGTTGAATCAATCGCATCACAGACCGACGTAATGCGCCGCAAATGGCTGCTTTGCAACGCTTTTTCGACGCGACGTAATGATGGATGGTTGCGTAAGCCATCGTCCTTTCTGGCCGGGCGTGGCCTATTCATTCGTGCTGGCCGCGCCGGGATGTTGCGGGTGCAGCATTCAATTCCCCTGTTTTGCAACGCGAGGCCCTCCCGGCATGTTCGATCTGCAGCAACTGCGTTGCTTTGTCGCCGTCGCCGACGAACTGCACTTCCGGCGCGCGGCCGAGCGCCTGAACATGACCCAGCCGCCGCTCAGCCGGCAGATTCAGCTGCTGGAACACAGCGTCGGCACCGCGCTGCTGGAGCGCAACAGCCGGCATGTGCGACTGACCCAGGCTGGCCGCAGTCTGCTGGCCGAAGCGCGCGCGATCTTGCGCATGGCCGAGAATGCCGGGCTACGTGCGCGCCGGATCGGCACCGGCGATGCCGGCAGCGTGTCGGTGGGCTTCACCGCCGGTGCCAGTTACCGCTTCCTGCCCGAGGCCATCGCGCGGTGGCGCAGGCAAGCCCCGGATGTGGACCTGCAACTCAAGGAGATGGTCAGCCTGGCGCAACTGGACGCGCTGGACGCCGGCCGGCTGGATATCGGCCTGCTGCGCCCACCGATCCAGCGCCAGGGTCTGCACAGCCGCTGCGTGGCACGCGAACCGCTGATCGCCGCGTTGCCGGAAGACTCCCCACTGGCGCAACACGACAGCCTGCGCCTGCAGGATTTCGACGGGCAGCCGCTGGTCAATTACGCACCCGATGAAGCGCGCTATTTCTACGATCTGCTGGCGCAGTTGTTCGGTGCGCGCGGCATCGCGCCGCGCTCGGTGCAGTACGTCAGCCAGATCCACTCGGTGTTGGCGCTGGTGCGCGGCGGCATGGGCATGGCACTGGTGCCCGAAGGCGCCAGCGGCCTGCGTTATGCCGGCATCGTGTACCTGCCGCTGCGCGATGAAACGCCTGCCACGCCGGTGGAGCTGCATCTGGTATGGAAGCAGGACAACGACAACCCTGCGCTGCGTCGGTTGATCGCCTGATCGCCTGAGCCGGGCAACGCGCTTGCGCTGTCACACGGCCGCTGCAGCGCATCCACTGCCAAACGCGTCGATCCGATCTAGAGCGGCTAACACCACGTAACGAGCAGTCGTCACGTGGCTGTGGACGGCGCGCTCGGAACCGGAAAGTACGCGCGGTACATGCCGCACCGAGCACCGCCCGCACCCGCCTGGCGGTGAGCACAGTCGGTTTGTTAGATGCTCTTACTGGCGCCCCACGCTCTGCACCACATGCAGGCGCCGCAGCCGGCGCATCACTTCGGCCAGATGGCGGCGGTCGCGCACCTGGATATTGAAGCGCAACACCGCCGCATTGAAGTCGCGGTCCAGGTAGTCCACACGTTCGATATTGGATTTGCTTTGCGCAATCGCCGCGGCCAACTGCGCCAGCACGCCGGTGCGGTTTTCCACTTCCACCACCAACGCGGTGTCGTAGTCGCCGGTGACGTTGGAATCCCAATCGATCGGTACCCAGCGCTCGGGCGATTTGCGCAGCTCGGCCAGGTTGGGGCAATCCAGACGGTGCACCACGATGCCCTTGCCGGCGGTGTGGTAGCCCATGATTTCGTCGCCGGGAATCGGCTGACAACAGTTGGCGAAACTGATCACGCCGCGCTCGCTGCCGTCGATCAGGATCTTTTCGTGCGAGTGCTTGGAGTGCCCGCCGCCGCGCAATTCCGCGTACGCCATCAAGGCCTGTGCGGCCTGGGTGGGCATCCAGTTGCCCAGCGCGACATCGGCGAGCAGCGCTTCCAGCCGCGGGTAACGGTGTTCGTTGAGGAAGGCATCCAGCCGGCCCTTGGGCAGGCGTTCCAGCGAAGAATCCATCGCTTCCAGCGCGCGATCGAGCATGCGATGGCCCAGCTGCACGGCATCTTCGTGTTCGAGCTGCTTGAGCTGGTGGCGGATCGCGGTACGCGCCTTGCTGCTGACCACAAACTCCAGCCACTGCGGCTTGGGCGTGGCCGAGCGCGCGGTGATGATTTCTACCGCCTGCCCGCTGACCAGCTTGGTGCGCAAGGGCACCAGCTTCTTGTCCACGCGCGAGGCCACCGCGCGGTTGCCCACGTCGGTATGCACGGCGTAGGCAAAATCCAGCGCAGTGGAATTGCGCGGCAACGCCAGGATTTTGCCCTTGGGCGTAAACAGGTAGACCTCGTCCGGAAACAGGTCCACCTTGACGTTGTCCAGGAACTCCAGCGACGAGCCTGCAGCGCGCTGCGAGTCGATCAGCTCCACGATCCAGTCGTGCGCACGGCTCTGCGCACTGTTGGGCGAGGTCGAGCCGACCTTGTAGGTCCAGTGCGCGGCCACGCCGCGCTCGGCGATCAGGTCCATTTCTTCGGTGCGGATCTGCACTTCGATCGGCGAGCCGTAAGGGCCGAACAGCACTGTGTGCAGCGACTGGTAGCCATTGGCCTTGGGAATCGCGATGAAATCGCGGAAGCGCCCGTCCAGCGGCTTGAAGGTGGCATGTACCGCGCCGAGGGCGTGATAGCAATCGGCCACCGTGCGCACCACCAGCCGGAAGCCGAACACGTCCATTACCTGGTCGAAGGATTTGTTCTCTTCGTGCATCTTGGAATAGATGCTCCAGGGCGTCTTGATGCGGCTGACCAGCCGATGTTCCAGCCCTTCCTTGGCCAGTCGCTGCGACAGCTGCACTTCCACCTGCGCCATCGATTCGCGCCGCACCACCGGCTGGCTGCGGATATGTTTTTCGATGATGGCGTGGCGCCACGGATACAACGCGCGGAAGCCCAGGTTCTGCAACTCGGACTTGATCAGGCTCATGCCCAGGCGCTGGGCGATGGGCGCGTAGATTTCCAGGGTTTCGCGCGCGATGCGGCCGCGCGCTTCGGTGCTCTGCGCGCCGAGCGTGCGCATGTTATGCAGGCGGTCGGCCAGCTTGATCATGATCACGCGCAGGTCGCGCGACATCGCCAGCAACATCTTGCGGAAGCTTTCGGCCGCCGCTTCCTGGCGGTCGCGGAACTTGAGCTTGTCCAGCTTGGTGACGCCATCGACCAGCTCGGCCACCGCTTCGCCGAATTCGGACGCCAGTTCTTCGCGCGTCAGCGGCGTGTCTTCGATGGTGTCGTGCAGGATCGCGGCGATCAGCGATTCCATGTCCAGGCCCAGCTCGGCGAGCACGCCGGCCACAGCCACCGGATGGGTGATATAGGGCTCGCCGGACTTGCGGGTCTGGCCGGCATGCGCAATGGCGCCGACTTCCCAGGCACGGCGCAGGATCGGCAGCTGCTCCTTGGGAAGGTAGCTGGCCGCGCGTTCGAGGTGCAGGACGTAGTCGGGGATGGCCGGGTCGGAAGACGGGGACGTCGCCACGGTCGCCTGGGCAGTGGGGCCTGGGTTCATGCGCGAAGACTATGCCAGTGGCCGGTTTGCGGCAACGCGGCATGCGCGCCGCACGCGCTGGCGGCAGGTGATCGGGCGCGGCACGACCGCTCCACGCCAGCCGCAGCGGCCACAGGCGCAAGACCTGCAACTTTGCCCAGCGCAGCGATATTTGCCCGACTGCTACACTCCGGCCCGTATCGCCCCAGGGACCCCACCCATGCACGCTCCGCCCGACCTGCTGATCTTCGACTGCGACGGCGTGCTGGTCGACAGCGAGCCGTTGGCGTGCGCGGTACTGGCCCAGGCACTGCAACAACACGGCGTGGACATCGATATCGACGGGGTCCAGCAGTACTTCCTTGGGCGCAGCCTGGGCAGCGTGCGCGCGCATGTGCAGACGCTGGGGCGCACCCTGCCGGACACCTTCGAGCGCGACCTCAATGCCGCATTGCTGGCCCGCTTTGGCACCGAGTTGCAGCCGATCCCTGGCGTGGCCGCGCTGCTGGACGCAGTGCAGACACCGCGGTGCGTGGCCTCGTCCAGCCATCTTGAGCGTGTGCGCCTGTGCCTGCAGGTCACCGGCCTGGCGGGGCATGTCGGTGCGCACATCTACACCGCCGAGCTGGTCGCGCGCGGCAAGCCTGCGCCGGACCTATTCCTGCTCGCCGCCGAACGCATGCAGGTGGCGCCCGCGGCCTGCCTGGTGATCGAAGACAGCCCCAGCGGCGTGCAGGCCGCATGCGCGGCCGGGATGCAGGTGTGGGGATTCACCGGCGGCGGCCATCACCGCGCAAGCGCTGCGGCCGCCGCGCTGCTCGTTACCGCAGGCGCATCACAGGTGTTTGCAGACATGCCGGCCATCGCCACCGCACTGGGCGCCATCGGCACCAAGCGCCTGGGCACTACGTTAGGCTGAGACTTCCACGCAGACAGATGTGACGATGGCCAACCCCGATAACGACACCAGCCGACTCGATGCCGCAGCCAGAGCGGGCTGGCTGTACTACATCGCCGGCAACACCCAGGACGAGATCGCGCGCAAGCTCAAGGTCTCGCGCGCCACCGCGCAGCGCCTGGTGTCGTTGTGCCTGAGCCAGCGCTTGATCACCTTCCGGCTGGAACATCCGATCGCCGCCTGCATGGATCTGGCCGCACAGTTGCAGGACCGCTTCGGCATGCGCTATTGCGAGGTCGCGCCCACCGATCCGGCCGACCCGCATCTGGTCACCGGCGTCGCCGAACGCGCGGCAGCGCTGCTGGAATCTACCTTGCGCAGCGATAGTCCGAGCATCATCGGCATCGGCACCGGCCGTGCCATGCGCGCGGCGGTGGAGCGCATTCCTGCGATGCAGACGCGCAATCATCAGCTGGTTTCGCTGGTCGGCAACATTTCCCCGGATGGCTCGGCCAGCCCGTTCGACGCAGTGGCGCGCCTGGCCGATCTGACCGGCGCGCAGCACTACCCGATGCCGCTGCCGGTGTTTCTGTCCTCGCAGGAAGAACGCGAAATGCTGCTGGGGATCGAAGCAGTGCGCCGGGTCCGCGCGATCGCTGCAAAGGCCGATCTGCGCCTGGTCGGTGTCGGCCAGCTCGATCAGACCGCACCGCTGCATGTGGATGGCTTCATCAGCCGCACCGAACTGCTGGACCTGATCCGGCTGGGCGCGGTGGGCGAAGTGATCGGCTGGGCGCTTACCGCAGCCGGCGACATCATCGATGCAGGCACCAACCTGCGTTTGACCAGCGTGCCGCATCCGGTGCCGGCCACCAGCCTGTCGATCGGCGTGGCCGTGGGCAACGCCAAGGTTGGCCCGATCAAGGCCGCGCTGAAGGGCCGCATCCTCAACGGCCTGATCACCGACGAGCACACTGCCAAGGCCTTGCTCGCCAGCTGAGCGGCGCAATCGCAGCGGGCGTGATGGCAGTTCATTGCTGAGATTTTCCGGCATGCGCGGGCACCTTGGCGTGCGCTGCGATGCTGCGCTGCAAGATCGAAAGTGCTTTACAGCGTGGCGAGGTCATGGGCATATGCGCACCACACGGGCATTTGCTCAACCAACCTCAAGCTGAGGCACCGGTATGAACACTTCGATCAAGACCCTGATCTGCGCGACACTGAGCGCATCACTGGCGGCATGCGGCGGAGGCGCGAACAACAGCGACGCTGCGTCCAAGCAGGACACCCTGGTCATCGCCACCGTCAACAACGGCGACATGATCCGCATGCAGAAGCTGACCTCGGATTTCACCGCCACCCATCCGCAGATCAAGCTCGAGTGGGTCACCCTGGAAGAGAACGTGCTGCGCCAGCGCGTCACCACCGACATCGCCACCAAGGGCGGCCAGTTCGATGTGCTGACCATCGGCACCTACGAGGTGCCGATCTGGGCCGAGCGCGGCTGGCTCAAGCCGCTCACCTTCGATGCGGACTATCAGGTGGACGATCTGATCCCGCAGATCCGCGATGCGGTCAGTCACAAGGGGCAGCTGTACGCAGCGCCGTTCTATGCCGAAGGCTCGATGCTGATGTACCGCACCGACCTGCTGCAGAAGGCCGGCCTGAGCATGCCGACGCAGCCGTCGTGGAGCTTCGTGGCCGAGGCCGCCCGCAAGATGACCGACAAGCAGGCCGGCATCTACGGCATCTGCCTGCGCGGCAAGGCCGGCTGGGGCGAGAACATGGCCTTGATCAGCTCGATGGGCAATGCCTTCGGTGCGCGCTGGTTCGACGAACAATGGAAACCGCAGTTCGACCAGCCGGAATGGAAGGCCGCACTGCAGACCTATGTGGATGTCATGAAAGACGCCGGCCCGCCGGGTGCCGCGTCCAATGGCTTCAACGAGAACCTTGCACTGTTCACTGCAGGCAAGTGCGCGATGTGGGTCGATGCCACGGTGGCCGCATCGTTCATCAGCAACCCGAGCGAATCGAAGGTGTCGGACAAGGTCGGTTTCGCTGCGGCGCCGGATGCCGGCAAGGGCAAGACCACCGGCTGGCTATGGGCCTGGAATCTGGCCATCCCGGCAAGTTCGAAAAAGGCCGACAAGGCGCAGGCATTCATCGCCTGGGCCACCAGCAAGCACTACACCGAACTGGTGGCCGGCAAGGAAGGCTGGGGCAATGTGCCGCCGGGCACGCGCCAGTCGCTGTACGCCACGGCCGCGTATCTCAAGGCCGCCCCCTTCGCCAAGCAGACGCTGGCCGCCATCCAGGGCGCCGACACCCATCACCCCACGGTCAAGCCGGTGCCTTACGTCGGCGTGCAGTACGCGGCCATCCCCGAGTTCCAGTCGATCGGCACCACGGTGGGCCAGCAGTTTTCCGCGGCGCTCACCGGCTCGATCAGCGTGGATGAGGCATTGAAGAACGCGCAGGCCGCCACCGAGCGCGAGATGCAGCGGGCCGGCTACCCCAAGCGCTAAGCGCAGCGCTCGCTAGGTTTTATCAGCTGCTCCAAGTACAGGTCCGCTGGGCCGGGGACCCTGCCCGGCCCGCCCCTGGCCACAGCCATGCTCCGGCGTTACGGCGCCGCACCTTCCTACGAGGCAATCGATGAAGATCAGGCACACCACACCTGCGCTGACGATGTTGCTCGCCGGCCTGGCCTGCACACAGGCCAGCGCCCAGGCTTTCGATCCGGACAAACACATCGGCGGCGACTGGGGCGGCCTGCGCAGCAAACTGGCCGATGACGGTATCCAGTTCAAACTGGCGCACTTCAGCCAGACCGCCCACAACACCTCCGGCGGACTCCGAGAGCGCACCGCCTATGCCGACCAATTCTTTCTGGGTGGGTACTTCGATCTGGAACGGCTGTGGGGCTGGTCCGGCGCCGATTTCAAACTGGAGATCACCAATCGCAACGGCGAGTTGATCAACAACACCGCCGGCATCCCCACGCTATTGCAGTCGCAGCAGATCTTCGGACGCGGCGATGTGACGCGCCTGACCCAGTTCTCGCTGACCCAGCGCCTGTTCGACGACAAGCTGACGCTGAAAGCCGGCCGCCTGTATCCCAGCGCCGATTTCTTTGCGCTCAACTGCAACTACCAGCACCTGACCTTCTGCAGCGGCGGCTCGTCCAACTACATCAGCAACAACTGGTATGGCGACCCGCTCAGCGCCTGGGGCGGCGTGGTCACTTTCAGCCCGGACAAACGCTGGTTTTTCCGCGTTGGCGGCTACGATGCCAACCCGCAGAACCGATCCACCGACCAAGGCCTCAAGCTCGGCACCTCCGGCGACGACCACGGCACCCTGCTGGTGGCCGAAGTGGAGTACAAGCCCGACTACGGTAACGGCATCGATGGCGACTACCGCATCGGTGCGACCCGCAACAGCAACGATCAACTGCGCGTCTACACCCGCTCGGGCGTGCCGAGCAGCCTCGGCACCGATCCGGCAGCGCTGCAGGACACCGATCGCGCGTTCTACGCCAATTTCGAACAACAGGTCACCAGCAATGGCGCCGGGGGCGGCTTGCGGCTGTTCGCAAGCGTCATCGACGCCGACGACGAGGTCAGCACCGTGGGCCAGGTTATGGCGATCGGCGGGTTCTGGAAAGGACTTTCCGCTGCGCGACCGAACGATCGCATCGGCGTGGCCGTCGGCCGCAATGCGCTCAGCGATCGTTTGCGTGCGGCGCAAACCCGCTACAACCAGCGCTTGCCCGCGGGCACGGCGGCCATTGGCGTGCAGCGCTACGAATACCCCATCGAGCTCAATTACAACATCGCCGTCAGCCGCGGGATCGAAGTCATGCCCAGCGTGCAGTACATCCGTCATCCGGGTGGACTGGATGGCGACAACGCCACCATTTTCGGCCTGCAGGTCAGCCTGAATTTCTGACGCCCCACCGGCGGTGCGTTCGACGCGTATCCATGCGTCGACGCATCCGGCCACTGCCATGCACTGCAGGCGCGCTGCCTGCCTCCACCCTGGACCTTGCCGATGGCCACCCATCAAACGCAAAAACTCGCACGGTTCCTGATCGCCCCGTCGATCGTGCTGTTGCTCGCCTGGATGATCGTGCCGCTGGCGATGACGGTGTGGTTTTCCACGTTGAACTACAACCTGCTCAACCCGGAACAGACCTTTGTCGGGCTGGGCAATTACCGCTACTTCCTGGGCAACCCGGCGTTTCTCTCTTCGCTGGGCAATACCTTGTTGCTGGTCGGCTCGGTACTGGCGATCACGGCGGTGTTCGGCGTGTTGATCGCGCTGCTGCTGGACCAGGTGTTCGTGGGGCGTCGCATCGTGCGCTTGATGCTGATCGCACCGTTCTTCGTGATGCCGACGGTGAGCGCGCTGATCTGGAAGAACCTGCTGATGCATCCGGTGTCCGGGCTGTTGGCATGGCTATGGCAGAGCATTGGCCTGACCCCGATCGACTGGTTCACCCAGTACCCGATGTTCTCCATCATCGTCATCGTGGCCTGGCAATGGTTGCCGTTTGCGGTGCTGATCCTGCTGACCGCACTGCAGTCGTTGGATGAAGAACAACAGGAAGCCGCGCTGATGGATGGCGCCGGTGCGTTCGACCGCTTCTTCCATCTGACCCTGCCGCATCTGGCGCGCCCGCTGACCATCGTGGTGCTGATCGAAACCATCTTCCTGCTCACCGTGTTCGTGGAGATCTACGTCACCACCGGCGGCGGGCCCGGCCTGCAGACCACCAACCTGGCGTACCTGATCTACTCGCAGGCACTGCTGCAGTACGACGTGGGCGCCGCATCGGCAGGCGGATTGATCGCCGTGGTACTGGCCAATATCGCGGCCATCTTCCTGGTGCGCATCGTCGGCAAGAACCTGGAGACCTGAGATGGCACGTCGTACGTCCACGTTGCAAATCCTCGTCACCACGGTTGCCGCATGGGGGGTCGGCGGCGTGATCTTCTTCCCGATCCTGTGGCTGCTGCTGACCAGCTTCAAGACCGAGGTCGATGCGTTTTCCAGCCCGCCCAGCTTCGTGTTCTTCCATTGGACACTGGAAAACTACGTCGCCGTGCAAGGACGCAGCGACTACTTCGCGCATGCCTGGAATTCGGTGGCGGTCTCGCTGGGGTCCACCCTGATCGCGCTGGTCATCGCCATCCCTGCCGCGTGGTCGATGGCGTTCTCGCCCACCAAGCGCACACGCGGGATTTTGCTGTGGATGCTATCCACCAAGATGCTGCCGCCGGTGGGCGTGCTGGTGCCGATCTACCTGCTGTACCGCGACTCCGGGCTGCTGGATACGCAACTGGGCCTGATCATCGTGCTGTGCCTGAGCAACCTGCCGATCATGGTCTGGATGCTGTTCAACTACTTCAAGGACATCCCCAAGGACATCCTGGAAGCGGCGCGCATGGATGGCGCCACCATCGGCAAGGAGATCCTCTACATCCTGGCGCCGATGGCGGTTCCCGGCATCGCGTCTTCGCTGCTGCTCAACGTGATCCTGGCCTGGAACGAGGCGTTCTGGTCGTTGAATCTGTCCTCCTCGCAGGCCTCGCCGTTGACCGCGTTCATCGCCTCGTATTCGAGTCCGGAAGGCCTGTTCTGGGCCAAGTTGTCGGCCGCCTCGACGATGGCCATCGCGCCGATCCTGGTGCTGGGCTGGTTCTGCCAGAAGCAGCTCGTGCGCGGGCTCACCTTCGGCGCGGTGAAGTAGATCACTCAACTTTGATAGGTGGTTCATGGGACGCATCACGCTGCAAGGTGTCAGCAAATCCTTCGACGACACACAGGTCATCCATGGCGCGGATCTGGAGATCGACGACGGCAAGTTCGTGGTCTTCGTCGGCCCTTCCGGCTGCGGCAAGACCACGCTATTGCGCTTGATCGCCGGGCTGGAAGACGTCAGCGGCGGGCGCATCCTCATCGACGGCCAGGACGTGACCGGTCTGGCGCCGGCCAAGCGTGGCTTGTCGATGGTGTTTCAGTCGTATGCGCTGTATCCGCACATGAGCGTGCGCAAGAACATTGCCTTCGGCCTGAAGATGGCGCGCGTGCCCAGTGCCGAGATCGAGCGACGCGTGGCGCAGGCCGCTACGGTGCTCAACCTCACCGAGTATCTCGACCGCAAGCCCGGGCAGTTGTCCGGCGGCCAGCGCCAGCGCGTGGCGATCGGCCGCGCCATCGTGCGCGAGCCCATGGGCTTTCTGTTCGACGAACCGCTCTCCAATCTCGACGCGGCCTTGCGCGTGCAGATGCGCCTGGAAGTCACCCGCCTGCAAAAGCAGCTCAAGACCACTGCGGTGTATGTCACCCACGACCAGGTCGAAGCGATGACCATGGCCGACGAGATCGTGGTGCTGCAGGCCGGACGCATCGAACAGGTCGGCACGCCGCTGGAATTGTACGAACGCCCTGCCAACGTATTCGTGGCCGGCTTCATCGGCTCGCCGCGCATGAATCTGCTGCAGGGCGAGGTGGCTGCGCGCCATGGTGCGGTGACACTCGGGGTGCGCCCGGAGCACATCGCCGTGCAGCGCGGCAGCCCCGCAACCGGCACCGGCGATGCCTGGCAGGGCAGCGTGATCCAGGCCGAGCATCTGGGCAGCGACACCTTCGTGTACGTGGAGATCCCCGGCGTGGGCACGGTCGATGCGCGTTGCACCGGCGATCTGCGTGTGCACGTCGGCGAAACGGTGACCTTGGTCCCCGACCCGCAGCATCTGCACCGCTTCGACGCGCAGCAACAGGCCATGCGCTGAGCGCGCGCTCCATCCCCCTCGTTCCTCCCCCGTTTTCGCTCCTCCCCCACGATCAAGACCAGCAGGAGATATGCCGATGTATCTGGACAAGTTCAAACTCGATGGCCGCGTGGCGGTCGTCACCGGCGGCGGCCGCGCGATCGGCCTGGCGATTTGCGAGGCGCTGGCCGAAGCCGGCGCCAAGGTGGTCATTGCCGATCACGATGCCGCTGTGGCCGAGCAAGGCCTGGCCACCCTGCGCAGCAAGGGCCTGGACGCGCAGATCGTGCAGATGGACGTGACCGATTCGGCACGCGTCACCAGCGTTGCCGATACATTGAACGCGCAGTTCGGCAAGGTGGACATCCTGGTCAACAACGCCGGCATCGCCCGTAGCCAGACCCCGGCCGAAACGGTCACCGACGAGCACTGGCTCAATGTCATCGACGTCAACCTCAATGGCACGTTCTGGTGCTGCCGTGCGTTCGGCAGGCACATGCTGCAAAGCGGCGATGGCGTGATCGTCAACGTCGGCTCGATGTCCGGCTTCATCGTCAACAAACCGCAGGCGCAGGCCTACTACAACGCCTCCAAGGCAGCCGTGCATCACCTGACCAAATCGCTGGCCGCCGAATGGGGCGCACGCGGCGTGCGCGTCAATGCCGTCGCGCCGACCTATATCGCCACGCCACTCAATGCTTTCGTCAAGGAAGACCCGGCGATGTACGACGCCTGGATCGGCGGCACGCCGATGGGACGGCTGGGCGAAGTGGAAGAAATCGCCTCGGTGGCGCTGTTTCTGGCATCTCCTGCCGCCAGCCTGATGACCGGCAGTATCGTGCTGGCCGACGGCGGCTATACCTGCTGGTAAGCCATGCAACCGACCAACGAGGCGATCTATATCGGCGTGGACGTGGGCACCGGCAGCGCGCGCGCCGGGCTGTTCGACGCGCGCGGCCAGTTGCTCGGCACCGCGCGCCATGCCATCCAGACCTGGTACCTGCCCGGCGAGATGGTCGAGCAGTCCTCCGCAGACATCTGGCAGGCCTGCGTGCAGGCGATCCGCGCCGCGCTGGCGCACACCGGCGTGGACGTCGCGCGGGTGGCGGGCATCGGCTTCGATGCCACCTGCTCGCTGGTGGCGGTGGCCGCCGACGGCGGGCCGGTGTGCGTCAGCCCCAGCGGCCAGGCCGACCGCGATGTGATCGTGTGGATGGACCACCGCGCCATCGCCCAGGCCGCGCACATCAACGCCACCGACGAGCCGGTGCTGCGCTATGTCGGCGGGCAGATTTCGCCGGAAATGCAGACCCCCAAGCTGCTGTGGCTCAAGCAGCACCTTCCCGACAGCTACGCGCGCGCGGCGCACTTTTTCGATCTGGCCGACTGGCTGAGCTGGCGCGCCACCGGCAGCACCGCCCGCTCGCTGTGCACGGTGACCTGCAAGTGGACCTACGTGCAGCACGACGGCGGCTGGAGCCGGCGTTACTTCGAACGCATCGGCCTGGCCGACCTGCTGGACGATGCGGCGGCGCGGATCGGCAGCGAGGTCGTGCCGCCGGGCACAGCGCTGGGCCAGGGGCTTTCGGCGCAGGCTGCCGACGAATTGGGCCTGCGTGCCGGCATCGCGGTGGGCGCGGCGTTGATCGACGCGCATGCCGGTGCCATCGGCACGCTCGCCAGCCCGTCCGCAGATGGCCAGCCGATGCCGATCACTGCGCGATTGGCCTATATCTTCGGCACCTCGGCCTGCGTGCTGGCCAGCACCCAGACCCCCTGCTTCACGCCCGGGGTCTGGGGGCCTTACGGCTCCGCACTGGTCCCGGGGCTATGGCTCAACGAGGGCGGCCAATCTGCCGCCGGCGTGGCAATCGACACCCTGGTGCGCTCGCATCCGGACTATGCCGACGCCAACGCACAGGCCACCGCCGCAGGCCAGGATGTGCTGCAGTGGCTGGAAGAACGCGTGCTCGCGCGCGTCGGCAGCGCGTCCCAGGCCGCTGTGCTGGCGCGCGGTCTGCATGTGCTGCCGGACTATCTGGGCAACCGCTCGCCCGATGCCGACCCCAACGCCCGCGCCATGATCGCCGGGCTGACCATCGACCACGACCTGCAAGGTCTGGAAGCGCTGTACGTGGCCGGCGTCTGCGGCCTGGGCTACGGGCTGGCCGAGATCATCGATGCGTTGCGCGCGCAGGGGGTGAGGTTCGACAGCGTGATCATGAGTGGCGGCGCCAGCCACAGTCGCCTGGTCCGCCAACTGATGGCCGATGCGTGCGGCGTGCCGGTGCAGGTCGCGGCTACCGCCGAACCGGTGCTGCTGGGCAGCGCAATGCTGGCCGCAGTGGCCAGCGGTGGCTTTGCCGATCTGCCGGCAGCCATGTCGGCGATGAGCGGCCTGGGCGCGAGCACTGCCGCGACGCCGGTGCCCATCGCGCGCCTGCATGCCGCGAAGCGACGTGGCTACCAGGCCATGCAGGCGCTGGACCGAAGCCTGCGTCATGAGATGGCGCAGCTGCCGGCGGACGACGATTGATGCCTGCGACGCGCGATCAACCAGCGCCTGGCGGCAGTTGATGCAGGCATGCCCACCAGCGCGCCGGCCGGGGGCGCTGCATCGTCGCCTGCGACGCGAGATAGCCCAGGTGTCGGCAGACAACTCTTGAAGGGTGCGTCGCGTGATCGGCGAAGCGTGCAGCGGTGGGCGAAGGCATGACGACCAGCGCGCCGATTGAGCGCACTGGACCGGCAGCTGCGCCGCTGGGGATGGGGCGACGACGCCTGAAGCACGCGTCACGCGATCGGCGAGAATCTGCGGCGCATCGACGTCGATGAAAACTGCCGACGCGCTGTCGCGAGCAGCCGTCGGGCAACGCCTGCGACGCGCGGGAACCGGAGGGCATGCGCGGCACACGGCGATGCAGCGCGTGACGGCCAGACACGCGTCATCGAAGCGCCGTGATTCTGCTGATCGCGCTACAGGCCCCAAAACGCAAACAGCCCGCACAAGGCGGGCTGTCTGGACATCGTCATCGTCGGCCACCGTAGTGGCGGCTGACGATCAGTCGTCGTTCTTGGACATGTCTTCGTCGGCGACCACTTCGGCGGCGGCCCATTCCAGCGCTTCGCGCTCGGCACGCTCGCGTTCGGCCTTCTCGACTTCATCGATCAGCGCGTTGTCGATCCGGCGGGCAGCGATCTCGCGCAGCGCCATCACGGTGGGCTTGTCGCTGGCGTCTGCGTTTTCGATCAACGGCTGCACGCCGTTGGCGAGCTGACGGGCGCGCTTGGAGGCCATCATGACCAGCTCGAAACGGTTGTTCACGACTTCCAGGCAATCTTCTACGGTAATGCGGGCCATGCGGGCTCCCGGCGACCAGCAACGGCCGCGCATCGAATGAGGGAAAGGGGGCGGAGTGTACGCCGACGTCGCTGGGCGGGCAACCGGCGGCCATTCAGTTTGCTTTGGAATCAGCCACTTGGACCACATCGACCACCCCACACCAGCGCCCCGGTGCGCAGAACACCCCTGCAGATCCGGCCGCTCAGCCGCCATCCCAGGTCATCCACACCTGCACGCATGCCGGTCGTCGACCTGCCGCGTTATGGCGTCAGAGCAACCGCTGCGGGCAGCGTGCATCACACGCGTGCAAGCGCCCACCCGGCGGGCTCAGTCCAGCAATGCCTGGATCAAGCCGGCATGCCGCTGCTGCTGGGCCTGCCGACGCAGCCGGCTGGCAGTGAAGATGGCGCACATCTCCGAGACCGCGGTGTCGAAGGTCTCGTTGATGATCACGTAATCGAACTCTTCGAAATGCAGCATTTCTTCGCGTGCGGCGGCCAGCCGCTGCGCCATCACGTCTTCGCTGTCCTGCCCGCGCTTGCGCATGCGCTCGTCCAGCGCCTGGCGCGACGGCGGCAGGATGAACACGCTCACCGCATCGGGCACTTTCTGGCGGACCTGGCGTGCGCCCTGCCAATCGATCTCCAGCAGCACATCGTGGCCGGCGGCCAACTGCGGCTCCACCGACTGCCGCGCGGTGCCCTTCCAGTCGCCATGCACCCGCGCATATTCGAAAAAGTCGCCCGCTTCGATCATGCCCTGGAACTCGTCGGCCGAGACGAAATGGTAGTGCTCGGCATGCCGCTCGCCCGGCCGCGGCGCGCGCGAGGTGAACGAGATCGACAACGCGATCTTCGGGTCGCGCGCCAACGTGGCGTTGACGATGCTGCTCTTGCCGGCGCCCGAGGGGGCCGCAACGATATAGAGGGTGCCGCGCATTTTAGGGAATAGGGAGTCGAGAATAGGGAATGGGGCACCGCGCGGAGCAAGCAGGCCGTGGGGAATCGTACCTGCTTTGACGATTCCCCATTCCCGATTGCCTATTCACGGCTATTCGATGTTCTGCACCTGCTCGCGAATCTGATCGATCAGCACCTTCAGATCCACCGCGGCGTTGGAGGTGCGGCTGTCCACCGACTTGGAGCCAAGCGTATTGGCTTCGCGGTTGAACTCCTGCAGCAGAAAGTCCAGCCGGCGGCCGACCGGTTCGCGCTGCTTGAGCACGCGGCGGATTTCGGAAATGTGGCTGGACAGACGGTCCAGCTCCTCGTCCACATCGAGCTTCTGCAGCCACAGCACCAGTTCCTGCTCGGCGCGGCCCGGGTCCACCGGATGCGGCAGATCGGCCAGGCGTGCCGCCAGCTTGGCGCGCTGTCCCTCGCGGATCGCCGGGATCAAAACGCGCACCTCGGCGGCGATGCGTTCGATCGCATCCACACGCTCGCTGATCGCCTCGGCCAGCTTGCCGCCTTCGCGCTCGCGCGCAACCACAAAACTGTCGACCACTTCGTCGAGCAAGGCCAGCGCCTGGGCCTGCAGCGCGGGCGCATCCACGTCCTGTACCTGCAACACGCCGGGCAGCTGCAGCAGATCGGTAAAGCCCACCTGCAACTTGGGAAACAGCCCGTCCAGCCGCGTGGCCAGCGCACCCAGTTCCTGCAGCAGCGATTCGTTGACCGCCAGCGTCTGTGCGTTGTCCGGCGCGCGCAAGCGCAGCGTCAGGTCCAGCTTGCCGCGGCTGTTCTTGGCTGCCACGCGTTCGCGCAGCAGCGGCTCCAGCGCACGCAGTTCTTCGGGCAGGCGCACGCCCACTTCCAGAAAGCGGTGGTTGACCGAGCGCAGCTCGCAACCAAGCGTGCCCCAGGGCGTGATGCGTTCGCCGCCAGCAAACGCGGTCATGCTTCGGATCATCGTCAATCCCGTGCCGTCAAAGCGCGAATGGTACCCTAGCCGCCCACACCGGCCGGCTGCTGCCCGCCGTGCATTGGCGCCAAGACCCACCTCCCGACTTCCGGACTCATCGCATGACCTTTTCCCGTCCCAGCGGCCGCATGGCCGATCAGCTGCGCCCGGTGCGCATCGAACGCTCCTTCACCCGCCATGCCGAAGGCTCGGTGCTGGTGAGCTTCGGCGACACCCGCGTGCTGTGCACCGCCAGCGTGGAAAACCGCGTGCCGAACTTCCTGCGCGGCAAGGGCGAAGGCTGGGTCACCGCCGAATACGGCATGTTGCCGCGCTCCACCCACACACGCTCCGACCGCGAAGCCGCACGCGGCAAGCAGGGCGGGCGCACGCTGGAAATCCAGCGCCTGATCGGCCGCGCCTTGCGCGCCTGCGTGGATCGCAACGCACTGGGCGAACGCACCATCACCCTGGACTGCGACGTGCTGCAGGCCGACGGCGGCACCCGTACCGCTGCGATCACCGGCGCCTACGTGGCGCTGGTCGATTCGGTGAACCTGCTGCTCAAGCGCGGCGACATCAAGAAGCATCCGTTGATCGGCGCCGTCGCTGCGGTGTCGGTGGGCATCTATCGCGGCGAGCCGGTGCTGGATCTGGATTACCCGGAAGACAGCGACTGCGACACCGACATGAATGTGGTGATGAACGATGGCGGCGGCTTCATCGAGCTGCAGGGCACCGCCGAAGGTCACGCGTTCCGCCGCGAAGAACTCAATGCGCTGCTCGCCCTGGCCGAGAAGGGCATGGGCGAACTGTTCGCACTGCAACGCGCTGCGCTGGCCGGATGAGCCGGCGCATTGCCCTGACCACGCTGCTGGTCGCCGATTACGATGCGGCCATTGCCTGGTACACCGGCGCGCTGGGCTTCCAGGTGCTGGAAGATCGCGCGCTGGGCGACGGCAAACGCTGGGTGGTGATCGGCCCGGGCAGCGCGCAGGACGCCGGCTTGCTGCTTGCGCAGCCGGCCGACGCCACGCAGCAGGCGCGCATCGGCGACCAGACCGGTGGGCGGGTGGATCATTTTCTCTACACCGACGACTTCTGGCGCGACCACGCGGCGATGCAGGTGTTTGGCGTTGAATTTCTGGAAACCCCGCGCGAAGAACCGTACGGCACGGTCGTGGTGTTCCGCGATCTGTACGGCACCAAGTGGGATTTGCTGGAGCCCAAGCAATGAAACAACTGGTCCTGGCCAGCGGCAACGCCGGCAAGCTGGAAGAACTGCGCGCGATGCTGGCCGCACTGCCGCTGCGCATCGTCGCGCAAGGCGAACTCGGAGTGGAAGACGTGCCGGAAACCGGCCTGACCTTCGTCGAGAACGCGCTGATCAAGGCACGTCATGCCAGCGCCGTCACCGGCCTGCCGGCGCTGGCCGATGATTCTGGTCTGATCGTCGATGCGCTTGGCGGTGCGCCCGGTTTGTACAGCGCGCGCTATGCCGGCAGCCCGACCAATGCGCAGGCCAACAACGCAAAGTTGCTCGATGCCATGCGCGATGTGCCCGCCGAACGCCGCAGCGCGCGTTTCTACGCGGTGATCGTGCTGCTGCGTCACCCGGAAGATCCGCAGCCGTTGATCGCCGAAGGCAGCTGGGAAGGCGTGATCACCACGCAACCGCGCGGCGATGGCGGCTTTGGTTACAACCCGGTGTTCCTGGACCCCGTCTACGGCCTGACCGCAGCGGAAATGGACAGCGAGCTGAAGAACCGCCTCAGCCACCGCGCAGTGGCGCTGGCCACGCTGCAGCACAAACTGCACGCGCTCGCGATGTAACGGACGACCTCACGCAGTGCCCGACCTGATCCCGCCCCCGCTCTCGCTCTACGTGCACCTGCCCTGGTGCGTGCGCAAATGCCCGTACTGCGATTTCAACTCGCATGCGGCCAAGGGCGTATTGCCGTTCGAGGACTACGTAGATGCATTGATCCGCGACCTGGATGCGGATCTGCCGCTGGTATGGGGACGCGTGGTGCATTCGGTGTTCTTCGGTGGCGGCACGCCCAGCCTGTTTCCGGCCGAGGCGATCGACCGCTTTTTGCAGGCCGCAGCGGCGCGGCTGCGGTTTGCACCGAACCTTGAAATCACCCTGGAAACCAACCCGGGCACGGCCGAACACGGCCGCTTCGAGCACTACCGCGCGGCCGGCGTGAACCGGCTGAGCTTCGGGGTGCAGACCTTCGACGATGTGGCATTGCAGCGGCTGGGCCGCATCCATGACAGCGCCGACGCCGAGCGTGCGATCAAGCTGGCGCAGGATGCCGGCTACGACAATTTCAACATCGACCTGATGTATGCGTTGCCCGAGCAGACGCTGCTGCAGGCCGAGCACGATCTTGAGCGCGCCTTCGCGCTGCAGCCCACGCACATGTCGCACTACCAGCTCACGCTGGAACCGAATACGGTGTTCTTCGCGCGTCCGCCCAAGGGCATTCCCGACGACGATGCTGCCTGGGATATCCAGGAACATTGCCAAGCGTTGCTCGCCGACGCCGGCTACGCGCAGTACGAAGTCAGCGCCTACGCCAAACCCGGGCGACAGTGCGCGCACAACCTCAATTACTGGCGCTTCGGCGATTACCTGGGCATCGGTGCCGGCGCGCACGGCAAGATCAGTTCCGGCGCCGAGCAGCACGTGCTGCGTCGCTGGAAGCACAAACACCCGCAACCCTACCTGGCCAGCGCCGGCACCGCCGCGTCGATCGGCGGCGATGAAGTCGTGCCGCGCGAGCGCTTGCCGTT
This sequence comes from Xanthomonas sp. NCPPB 4467, assembly GCF_041475665.2. Lineage (NCBI taxonomy): Bacteria > Pseudomonadati > Pseudomonadota > Gammaproteobacteria > Lysobacterales > Lysobacteraceae > Xanthomonas > Xanthomonas sp. NCPPB 4467. The sequence goes on from NZ_CM191260.1 coordinate 4,118,156, forward strand.
CGAATACATGCTCAATCTGTTGCGGCTGCACGAAGGGTTTCGCCTGAGCGATTTCGAGGCATCGACCGGTCTGGCTGCCGCGGCCATCGCTGCGCCGGTGGCGCGTGCGGTGGCACAGGGGTGGTTGATCGAGCAGCACGGACGTGTGGTGCCCACCGAACTGGGCCGCCGCTTTACCAACGATGTGGTCGAACTGTTCCTGAGCTGACCGCGCACGTCGCCATGCAGGCGTTGTCGGCAGCACGTTGATACGACAGCTGGCAACGCTGCAGCTAAAGGCGCACGCTCCTGCCGACGCACACGCACAGACAGCGACGCATCGACTGCCGGCGCCCCATAGGGTCGCTGGGCACTGGGAAAACATGCTACATAGCTCACGCTTCGCATCGAGCCCACCCTCCCGGATGTCCACGCCCGTTTCCTCCCTGCAGCCCACACTCAGCGGCCCGATCGCCGAGGCACCCGTGTCCGCGCGTGGCCGTCGCCTGCTGGGCATGCTGCATGCGCACTGCGTGCAGGCGCTCAATGGCCCGCTGCGGTTGACCATCGTCGAGCTGGAGCGCGCCCTGCTGCACAGGGCCGAACATGCGCGCAACAGCCAGATCCAGGCCGATACCTACGCGCAGATGCGTGGGCTGCGCGATCACATCGACCACTTTCCGCAGCTGTTCCTGCAGCATCTGGCGCAGGATCTGGCAACGCTGCGCGATCGCCCCAGCCTGACACCGCCGGCCGAGACCGCAGCCCAGCCGCAGATGCTGACCCTGGTGGAAGACACCGATATCGACCGCGATATCGTGCTCAGCGAGATCGCCCGCCGCGAAACGGCACGCCGTGCCGATGCGCTGCAATTGCTGGCACAGCGGCTGGCGGTGATCGGCGCGGTGCCGGAGTTCGAGCTGGACGCCTTGCCGCTTGGCCCCTACGCGCTGTGCCGGATCGTGCGCGAGTGCGGCCAGCTGCTGGGCCTCAACCTGGATGGGCAGCTGGCGTTGTACAAGGTGTTCGAGCACCAGGTGATGGATCGCCTGGGCGACCTGTACGAAAGCGCCAACGTCACCCTGGCGCAGGAAGGCATCCTGCCCGGGCTGATCTACCACCCGTATCTGGTCAGACCCACGCAGGTGCAGACACGTCGCACCTTGCCGGACAGCGCAGGCGCTCCCAGGAACGCTGCAACCTCTGGCACGCCCGGCGCCGCGCAACCCGGCGCGCGCCCGGCCACCGCATGGGCAGGCCAATCCGCGCCAACCGCATGGCAGAGCGCGCTACTCGATGCGCACGGTACTTCCGCGGTTGCGCCCACCGCATCGACAAGCGCGCAATCGACCTCACCCGCACTGGACGACGTGGCACATGCGCTGGGCGGCCTGATGTCCTCGGCCCGCCAGGCGCAGGCCGCGGGCGGCGCTGCTGCGCATCAGGGCGGCACGCCGGGCAGCCTGGTGCAGGCCGCCGCTGCACAACCGTCTGTACAGTCCTCTGCGCAGCCCTCCGGCCCTGCCCCGGTCAGCGTCCCCACGGCGGCGCTCGGCGAGGCGCTGGCCAGCCTGCAGGGCGCACTGAGTGCGCAAGCAGCGGCAACCCCACAGGCCGCCGGCATCGATGCGGTACAGCGTCAGGTGCTGGAGCTGTTGCGCGCCGAGCACGGTACACAGGCCGCGCTATCGCCGCAGGACAACGACACCTTCGACCTGCTCGGCCTGCTCTACGCGCAGATGCAGCGTGAAGTGCGCGAGCACACGCCTGCGCAGGCCCTACTCGCCAAGCTGCAGGTGCCGGTAGTGCGCGCCGCGTTGGCCGACACGCACTTCTTCGTGCGCGACCAGCACCCGGTGCGCGAGTTGCTCAATACCGTGGCCGAGTCCGGCGCGGTGTGGCTGGGCGACGACGACGTCGACCCGCAGCTGTTGCACAAGCTCGGCAGCGCGGTCGACAAGATCGTCAACGACTACCAGGGCGACGAGGCGGTGTTTGCGGCCGCCAACGACGACATCCAGAGCCATCTGCGCAACCTGGCGCGCAAGGCCGAGGTGGCCGAACGCCGGCACGTGGATGCCGCACGCGGCAAGGAACGGCTGGAATCGGCCAAGCAGCAGGCGCAAGCGCGCATCGAGCAACTCTGCGAAGACAGCGCGCCGCCGCGCTTCGTGCAATCGCTGCTGCGCCAGGCGTGGTCGGACGTGCTCACGCTCACCCTGCTGCGGCAAGGCGAACAATCGCCCGAATGGGACGAGCGCCAGGCCCTGACAGCGCGCATCGCCGAAGTCACCTGCCGCAGCAAGGGCTTGCCGACCGACGTTGCGCTGGGCACCGACGTCGAAACCGCGTTGCTGCAGGTCGGCTATCACCACGATGAAGCGGCTGCGATCGCGCGGCGTCTGTCCACTCCCGGTGGCGACGATGAACTGACCTCGCGCACCGAGCTCACCGCCAAACTCAAGGCGCGCGCGCGGCTGGGCGACCAGGGCGACACCGCCGCGCGCAAGCCGGCCATCACGCCGCGAACGCCGGACGAGGACGCCTGCTACATGCAGCTGCGCAGCCTGCCCTTCGGCACCTGGTTCGAATTCGTGATCAATCAACAAGGCGACCTGCGCCGGCAGCGCCTGTCCTGGTACAGCCCGATGACCGGCAACGCGTTGTTCGTCAATCAGCGCGGACAAAAGCTCGGCGAGCAATCGCTGGATGGTCTGGCGCGGCTGATGGCCAGCGGCCAGGCACGCTTGCTGGTGGAAGAAAAATCGCGGCTGATCGATCGCGCCTGGCATGCCACCGTGCGCACGCTACGCAGCCTGGCCGGGCACTCCCCCACCGAGGCATCCGCATGATCCAGGACACCCGCCGCGCCCCGCGCCGCCAGCCCAGCGACATGGTGCCGGTGGTCGACATGCTCAGCGACGCGCAGATCGGCCGGGTCGGCAATGTCTCCGAAACCGGCATGCTGCTGCTGGCCTCGGTTCCGTTGCACGACGACGCGCTGTATCAGCTGCGTTTCAGCCTGCCCGAGCGCATCGGCCGCGCCACCGAAATCGATGTCGGCGTGCATCTGCTGTGGTCCGAAGCCGCACATGCGCCCGGTCAGGCCTGGGCCGGCTTTCGTTTCCTGAGCATGTCCGAGCCGCATCGCCTGCGCCTGCGCGCCTGGATCGCCGAAGAACACATGATCGGCTGACCGATTCACAGGCTTTGCGGCAAACTTGTGGCCTGCCTTGCATCGCCGACCGAGTTCCGCATGACCCAGCCTTCCATGAGCCGCCTGTATTCCTACCACCTGCGCACGCTCAGCGCGCGCGCCGATGAAGCATTGCAGCGCGGCGGCTTCGATCACCTGGTGGTGCCCAGCGGCACCACGCACTACCAGCTGTTCGACGACCGCGATTACCCGTTCGCGGTCAACCCGCAGTTCAAGACCTGGGTGCCGCTGACGCGCATTCCCAACAGCTGGCTGATCTACACCCCGGGCCAGCGCCCGACGGTGCTCTTCTATCAACCGTTCGACTACTGGCACGTGGTGCCCGACGCCCCCAGCGGCTGGTGGGTGGAGCATTGCGACATCCACATCATCCGCACTCCGGACGAGGCGTTGACGCTGCTGCCCGCGCGCAGCGAACGCTGCGCCATCCTCGGTGAAGCGCAGAGCGCATTGGGCGCCTACGTGCCGAACAACCCGCAGCCGGTCATCGATTACCTGGACTATCAGCGCGCCTTCAAGACGCCGTACGAACTGGCGCTGATGCGCATCGCCCAGCAACTGGCGGTGCGTGGGCATCGCGCGGCCGAAGCGGCGTTTCGCGCTGGCCAGAGCGAATTCGGCATCCATATGGCCTACTGCGCAGCAGTGGGCCAGGACGCCAACACGCTGCCGTACGGCAACATCATCGCGCTCAACGAACATGGCGCAGTGCTGCACTACACCGAACTGGGCCAGCACGCGCCGCAACCGCTGCGCAGCTTTCTGATCGACGCCGGCGCGTCGGCAGAGGGTTACGCAAGCGACATCACCCGCACCTATGCCGCCGACCCCGGCAGCGAGTTTCAGGCGTTGATCGACGCCGTCGATGCCGCACAGGTGCGCATGGGCCAGAGCGTGCGCGCCGGGGTGGATTACAAGCAACTGCATGTGGACGCGCATCTGGCCCTGATGGGCATCCTCAAGGATTTCGGCATCCTCACCGTGTCGGCCGAAGCCGCACTGGCCACCGGCGTCAGCGCCGCGTTCTTCCCGCACGGCCTGGGCCACCTGATCGGCCTGCAGGTGCACGATGTGGCCGGCTTCGCCGCCAGCGACCGCGGCGGCCGCATCGAACGCCCGGCAGGCCACCCGTACCTGCGCCTGACCCGCGTCCTGGAACCGGGCATGGTGGTGACCATCGAGCCAGGCGTGTATTTCATCGACATGCTGCTGGACGAGGTCAAACAGAACGGCCACGCCGCCAGCGTCGACTGGCAGCGCGTGGAGCAGTTCAAGCCCTACGGCGGCATCCGCATCGAAGACGAAGTGGTGTGCACCGACGACGCACCGGAAAACCTGACCCGCCCGGTGTTTGCCGCACCCTGATCAGCACAGCACGGAGCATCGCCATGAACGATCCACGCCAAACCTCGCACCCCGACCACCCGATGTACCAGCAGATCGAACGCGGCGTGCATGCGATCGACGCCGCGCACGGCCGCGCTCCAGACCAGACCAGTGCGCGACTCACTGCCGCCTTGCTGCCGCTGGCCAAGGAAGGCGGGCTGTCGCGCGTGGATCACGTGTTGATGAGCGAAGCGAACAAGACCGGCGTGCACGGCGGCGAAAACGTGTTCGTGGTGCAGGGCGACCCCGCCAACCCGGCACATCTGCGCGCGCACATGAAAACCGCGCAGGCACTGGCCACGCCCGAAGAACAGTCATTCGAGCGCGCGCGGCAGATCGCCGCACCTGGCGACGCACTGCAACAGCCAGAGCGCACGCAGACACCGCAGCTGGGCTAGTGACACTGCCGGCGCGTCGTGCTTACGCCGCGTCAGGCAAGGTCACCTCGACGGCGCATGCGCTGGTTGGAAGCACGCTCGGCGCGAATCATTGAGATCGGCTCACACAACGTAGCGAGTCATCGTCAGGTGGATGAGGACGACGCACTCAGAAACGAAGTGCACGAGCGCTACATGCCGCACCGAGCACCAGCCAAGCCCGCATAGCTACTGCACAGTCGTCTTGTTGGCTGCTCCAAGTCCATCGCGCATCTTGAGTTGCGTGTGCGGTTACGCCGGCCCACCAGTCGCTTGCGGTGATGCATCGCAATGCCAAGCGTCCAGCATCTGCGTGAAAGTACTGACGGCAACGCGGCTGGCGATCCAGACGATCGACCTGTCAGCAACTACACGCGCACGCCGGCCATCTCCGCTTCGATCTCATCGGCGCTGCGCGCAAGCGCATCGGTGAGCACGCGATGGCCATCGGCGGTGATCAGCACATTGTCTTCGGTGCGGATGCCGATGCCGCGCCACTTGGCATCCACGCTGGTATCGTCGGCGGAGACGTACAGCCCAGGCTCGATGGTGAACACCATGCCGGGCTCCAGCAGGCGCGAGTCGCCGGCCAAGCGGTAATCGCCGACGTCGTGCACATCCAGACCCAGCCAATGCCCGGTCTTGTGCCGATAGAACCGCTTGTACTGCTCCTCGGCAATGTTGCGCTCCAACTTGCCCTTGAGCAGGCCCAGGCGCAGCAGCCCCTCGGTCAGGGTTTCCACCGCAGCCACGTGGCCGGCCTCGTACGCCACGCCGGGACGCGCCTGTGCGAGCGCAGCCGCCTGCGCCGCGCCGACCAGCGCGTGCAGCGCACGCTGCGCGGGCGTGAAGCGGCCGTTGACCGGAAAGGTACGGGTGATATCGGCCGCATAACCGCGGTATTCGGCACCGGCATCGATCAGCACCAGGTCGCCCTCGCGGCTGCGCGCGTTGTTGGCGCGGTAATGCAGCACACACGCGTTGCTGCCGGCGCCGACGATGCTGCCGTACGCCGGCCATGCATCGGCAGCGCGAAATTCGCGCTCCACCTCGGCCTGCAGTTCGTACTCGTGCACGCCCGGGCGCGCCAGCCGCATCGCCGCACGGTGCGCACGCACGCTGATGTCGGCGGCCTGCTGCATCAAGGCGATTTCGTCGCGCGATTTGAACAGGCGCTGCTCGTGCAGCAGATGGCCAAGCTCCAGAAATTCGTGCGGCGGCTGCGCGCCATGACGCACCTGCTCGCGCACGCGCTTGAGCCAGCCGATCAACTTGAGATCGAAATCGACATCGCGCCCGAAGTGGTAATAGACCCGGGTGCGGCCCTCGAGCAGACCCGGCAGGATCTCGTCCACGTCGTCGATTGGGTACGCATCGTCCATGCCGTAGCATTCCACCGCCCCTTCCTGGCCCTCGCGTGGACCATCCCAAGCTTCGCGCTCGGCATCGCGCTCGCGGCAGAACAGGATCGCCTCGCCATGCTTGCGCCCGGGCACCAACACCAGCACTGCCTCCGGCTCGGGAAACCCGCTCAGATACCAGAAGTCCGAATCCTGCCGATACGGGTAATGGGTGTCGTGGCTGCGGATGCGCTCCGGCGCAGCCGGCAGGATCAGGATGGCCTTCTCGCCGGCCATCTGCATGAGCTGCTTGCGCCGGCGCGCATATTCGGCTGCGCCGATCCCGGTGAGCTTTTTCATGGCGGTGCGGCGATCAGTTCAGGCGTTGACGGAAACGCGGCCCCATCACGCAGTCGCCATGCAGCAACAGCACTGCCACGCGCACGAACTCTTCGATCTCGGCCAGCGCGGTGTCGTCTTCTTCGCCGGCATCGAAGTCGTCGCTGGAGGCCTGCGCCAGACGCGCCAGATCCTGCAACGCTTCCTCGCCCTCTTCGCTCAGCGCCGGGCGCTGCTGCGCGGCCAACCCGAAACCGCCCAGAAACGCGCGGCACCAATCGAACAAGGCGTCGGTGCGTGCCGGCAGTGGAGCGCCGTCTTCGACCAACAGCAGCTCAAAGGCGAAATCGCGATCTTCCAGCTGCGCCACCGTGGCCTGGCGCATCTGGTCCAGTGCGCCCCCCTGCTTGGGCGCGACCTGCGCGGTGTCGGCCAGGACGCGCGCCAACCAGTCGCCGCTGTCGGCGCCACCGCCGGACAGCCATCCGCATAAGCCGCCGTGCAGTTCCGCCGCAGAGGACGCCAGTGCGAGCTGACGACTTTCAGTTTGCACAGCGGTTACGTCAGGCAGATCCATCGAGTCATCCAGGCTAAGGGCAGAAGGCACCCGCGCAGGCGGGCGATCAGACTTCCCAGTGTATCAAGGCACCCCGCGTCGGCCGCTACCGCGAGGTTCCATGCAGCGTTCCAGACGCGCTGCGCCGGGCTGGCACGACCCGGCCCCAGGCCTTGGCGGGCCTGGCCTGAAGGCGCGCAAGCCAGCGGTCGTCCGGCGCTTGACCGCCGCGCGCACGCGCCCCTATCGTGAGCGCATGGACAACGCTGCCGCCCTCGCCCAACTCCGCGCACTTGCCGCCCGCGTGGAAGCGCTGGTCGAGCGGACTCAACGGCTGACCGACGAAAACCGCAGCCTGCGGCATCAACAGGAACAGTTGATCGGCGAGCGTTCGCAACTGCTGACCAAGAACGAGCAGGCGCGCTCGCGGGTGGAAGCGATGATCGTGCGGTTGAAGTCATTGGAGCAGCACACGTGAGCACCACCGAGCCGGTCAGCGTGCGTATTCTGGATCGTGAATACACGGTTGGCGTCACTGCGGACGAGCGCGAGAGTCTCACCGCCGCAGCGCGGCTGCTGGATCTGCGCATGCGCGAGATCCGTGGCAGCAACCGCATGGCGGCGGTAGACCGCGTCGCGGTACTGGCCGCACTCAATCTTGCGCACGAGCTGCAGCAGTTGCGCGATCAGCAGGCGCTCTACGATCGCGAACTGGCCAATACGCTCGACACCTTGAATCGCCGTCTGGACAGCGTTACCGACACGCCGCGTTGAGGCGTACGTCGCACTGCCGTCGCAAAGATGAACTTTGCAGGGCGCGCGCCGACGAATGGGCTAGCCATCGCGCGGCAGAGGTCTATAATTCAGTTGCGTTCTCTGCTGTAAACGACAGCGTGCAAAACATTCGCCTTGTCCCTTAATTACGACCACGGGGGCGCGACGAAGCCGGGAGTGCAAGTCCGCCTTGTCGCGGGAAGCCCGATGGCCTCACAACGTCCCCACTTGAACCCCGGGTTCAAGGTCGTTTCGCCCGCATCGTCACGGCGGAGAATGCAAATCTGAAACGGCGCCTTCGGGCGTCGTTTCTTTTTGTGCGTTCGAAGCCTGTCTGTGTGTGCCACCGCCGCTTGCAACTGGAAACGTGAGCATGACCTTGCGGCAGTGCTGCCATGTGCGGTCGCACGCTATCTGCGCTCGCGCAGGTACGCCCTGGCGCGTTTACGCCGATTGATACCGCAATGGTGCGACGCATCGCCGGATGCCGCGACGATGCCACTGCCCACCGACTCCGTGCTGGGATCGCAGGTACGCGAACCCGAACCCAACACCGCCGAATCGGCACCGAATGCGATGCGTGCGCCTTGCACCGCTGCACTTAGGCCTGGTCGCACCTGAACTCATCTCCTTTCGTCGGTTCGATCTCCAATGAAGCCCAGTTGGCGGATCCGCAGCGCCGGCTCTTCCAGTGACGACGCCAGATCCCTGCCGCAGGCAGCGGTCCAACCCATCGCGCCAAGCGCTCCTGCGAGGATGGTCCACGCGCCGATGGCGCGACCGCGTGCATAACCACCCGCGCATGACGTCGCGCACGCGATGCGATCAGGTGGCCTGTCGTGAGCGTGATCCGCACGACGACACCGCCAAAAAGATCGGCTCGCGTGAAAGGCAACGGACTGCCAGCGCGCCATTCCGGACACACCGCTAGGCAGGTGGACGCCTGCCACCGACAATGTGTCTCCCTCACCGCCGCGAGACCCCAATGACCGAGGACCGAGAGGCGTTGCGCCAGCAGTTGCGCGCGCAGCGGCGCAGCCTGCCGGCGGCGCAGCGTCTGGCCGCTGCCGATGCCTTGTCGGAGCGCTTGCTGGCGCTGCCGTTTGCGCCGCAGACCGGCGCGGTGGCCGGGTATTGGGCGATGGATGGCGAAATCGCCTTGCATCGCTGGCAACTGAGCCTGCCGGACGGCGTGCAGTATTGCCTGCCGGTGCTGGACGGCCGCGTGTTGCGCTTTGCGCCCTGGCGGCCGGGCCAGGGCCTGGTCAGCAATCGCTACGGCATTCCCGAGCCGGACGTGGACCGTGCCGACACGCTGGCCCCCGAGGACATGGCGCTGGTGGTGACCCCGCTCACCGGCTTCGACGCCGCGTGTCGGCGGCTGGGCATGGGGGGCGGCTGGTATGATCGCAGCTTCGCGTTCCGGCATCGCCAGGCGCCACCGCCCTGGCTGGTCGGCGTCGGCTTCGCTGCGCAACAGGTACCTGCGTTGCCGACCGAATCCTGGGACGTGGCGATGGATGCCATCTGTACCGAACACGCCACTTTCCTGAAAGACGACACCCTCTCTGTATGACTGCCCGCAAGCGCTACTGGTTGATGAAGTCCGAGCCGGACACGTTTTCCATCGATGATCTGGAGCGCGTCGGCACCGAGCCGTGGAACGGCGTACGCAATTACCAGGCGCGCAATTTCATGCGCGACGGCATGCAGGTCGGCGATGGCGTGTTGTTCTATCACTCCAACTGCAAGGTGCCCGGCATCGTCGGCATCGCCAAGGTGGCGAGCGCGGCGTACCCGGACGACACCCAGTTCGACCCCACGTCCGACTACCACGACCCCAAGGCCAACCGCGAAGACCCGCGCTGGATGCTGGTGGACGTGGCGTTCGAGCGCAAACTCAAACGCACGATTTCGCTGGACGAGATCAAGCAGCACGCCGATGCGCTGGGCGAAGGCTTCCCGCTGATCGCACGCGGCAACCGGCTGTCGATCCTGCCGGTGACTGCCGCGCAGTGGAAATTGTTGCTGGCGATGGAGTAGCCGGGAGTAGGGATTCGGGATTTGCGATTTGCAAATCCCGGCCCAGCCCAGCCGCTCTTGCGATTCCCGACTCCCGACTCCCTAATCCCGAGCCCCAACATGTCCGAAGCAAAACGCCTGGCCGCCGAGAAGGCAATCGATTACGTGGAAGACGGCATGATCGTCGGTGTCGGCACCGGTTCGACGGTGGCCTACTTCATCGATGCGCTGGGACGGATCGGCCATCGCATCAAGGGGGCGGTGTCCAGCTCCGAACAAAGCACCGCGCGCCTGCGCCAGCACGGCATCGAGGTGCTGGATCTCAACCACACCGGCACGCTGTCGCTGTACGTGGATGGCGCCGACGAGTGCGACCCGAACCGCTGCCTGATCAAGGGCGGCGGTGCGGCGCTGACGCGCGAGAAGATCATTGCCGAAGCCAGTGAGCGCTTCATCTGCATCGTGGACCCGAGCAAGCAGGTGCCGATGCTGGGCAAATTTCCGCTGCCGGTGGAAGTGATTCCGATGGCGCGCAGCCTGGTAGCCCGCCAGATCCTGGCAATGACCGGCGGCCAGCCGGTGTGGCGCGACGGCGTGATTACCGACAACGGCAACGTGGTGCTGGACGTGCACAACCTGCAGATCACCGACCCGGTGGCGCTGGAGCGCAGCGTGAACCAGATTCCCGGCGTGGTCTGCGTTGGGTTGTTCGCGCGCCGCCCGGCCGATGTGGTGATCGTCGGCGGCGAGCCGCCGCGCGTACTCTGACGCGGCTGGCCGTTGCCCGCCTACCGGCGCGGGACCTTCAGCTGCGGCATGGATGCCGCCTACGCGCCTCCTTGGATGGGTCCATGGCGCGTCCGTGCCGGTAGGCGGGCAGCGGCGCAGCCGCCAAGCGGCAGATCAGCCACCGAATCGACTTCGGCGCGTGCGCGACCAATGCGCGCACCCATGCGCCGGCTTGACGCACGCCGGTGCATGGCAGAAGGTGCGCCATCCTTCGCCCCGTCGGTATGCCGTATGCGCCCTGTCCGCTTCCTCGTTCTTGCGTGTCTGATCCTGCTCGGCGGCTGCGCCAGCAGCGGTCCGTGGGTGGAACTGGCCGGCGCGCGCTATCAGGTGGAGCTGGCGCAGAACGATGCCGATCGCATCAAGGGGCTGATGTTCCGCGATGCCATGGACGAAGATCGCGGCATGCTGTTCATCCACGACCGCCAGGAGCCGATGGCGTACTGGATGAAGAACACCAAGATCGCACTGGATATCCTTTATTTCGACAACCAGCGCCGGCTGGTGTCGCAGCAGCGCGACGTGCCGCCGTGTTCGGCCGGCGACGCCTGCCCGCCCTACCCCAGCAAGGCGCCGGCCCGCTATGTGCTGGAGCTCAACGCCGGCCAGGCGGCCAAGCTAAACCTGCAGGACGGGGCAGAACTTGTTTTCAGTCCGGATATTCCCAAGCTGAAGTGATTCACAGCGATGCGGTGTCTCCTGTCAGGAAGTACCGGACTTGAACCTCGCGCCGCTTGCCGACACTCTTGTCGGCATGGTCGATATGCTCCCACTTCCCCATTGGACCGCGCTCGCCAGCCTGGACGACGATGCGGTGCCGTTGATGTCCACCGCGCTGCTGATCGCGCGCGACGAATATCCGCAGCTGGACGCCGAGTTGTACGACACGCTGGTGCAAAGCCACGTCGAGCATCTGCGCCGCGAGGTGGATGCGATCGATCTGTGGCCGTTGAAGATGGCCGCGGTCAATCGCTACCTGTTCGATGAGCTGGGCTACTCGGGCAATCACGACGAGTACTACGACCCGCGCAACAGCTATCTCAACCAGGTATTCGAGCGCCGGCTGGGCAATCCGATCTCGCTGGCGATGGTGCAGATCGAAGTCGCCCGGCGCCTGGGCATCCCCCTGGCGGGCGTGTCGTTTCCGGGCCATTTTCTGGTGCGGCTGCCGGTGGACGACGGCGTGCTGGTGATGGACCCGTTCAATGGCGGTCGCCCGTTGGGCGTGGACGAGCTGCGCGAACGCGCGCGCCCGCATCTGGGCGGCGAAATCCCCGACGACCGCGCAATGGCGCAGATTCTCGACCCCGCACCACACCGGGCGATCCTGATCCGCATCCTGCGCAATCTGCACGGTGTCTACGCCGATGCCGAACACTGGGACCGCGCCGCACGCAGCGCCGACCGCATCCTGAAGCTGGTGCCCGACCAACCCGAAGCGCTGCGCGACCGCGGCATGGCGTACCTGCACCTTGGCCACCGCAACGGCGCACGGCATGACCTGACGCGTTATCTGCTGCTCAACCCAAGCGCGCAGGATGCCGCAAACCTGCACGAGCATCTGGTGGAATTGAACAGTCAGCGCGCTCGCTCGCACTGACTGTTGCCGTCAGGAAACAGCCCCACCCACTAGTGGGGCTTGCCTTGAGCCGACCGTGGCAGCTGATACGCGGTTATATACTCGCCGTTCGCGCCATATATAACGATATTATTATAATTGGCATCGCTGTAAACCACGTGCGCATGGCAAGGACAATTTGCCCGGGCTGTCAGCGTTCCATTCGATTGCAGCGTAGCGTCTTGCGCACTCGTTGCTATGGGCAGTTGGGATGCAGTGCCCGGCACAAGCGATAGCACCGCCATCACATCGTCATTCAGCGCATTGATCTGAAGAAATTTAAGCCCAGCCTTTTCGAAAACGTAGGCTTTAAAACGCGGTGATAGGCTCAGATTCGCCTTACCCGCCGGCAACCGCTCACCCAAGCCCTGAATCAGGGACGGTTGGTCGGCCGTGGACGCAATCGCCCCGAATGGAGCTGCAAGGGCCAAGACCAAGATCGTCGCGCGTAGCGATACTTTCAACATAAAAATCCTTTTCAGTATTGAAACGATTTCGGCACCTCATGCAGCACAGGTGCCAGCCGAAAAACAAAGGCAATTATTGCAGCGATTGCTGGCTACCCCGCGAGGTTACTCTTGTGAAAGTCGCATTTCCAATTCCGCACAGCTCTTATCCAGGAAGATCATTCCATTAGTCTCCAAAGACAAGATCACTAAAATTTCTCTACCAGCGTCTCTTCAATCGATCTCCACCATCTCGAAGTCGTCCTTTGTCACGCCGCAATCCGGGCAGGTCCAGGTGTCGGGCACGTCTTGCCAGGCGGTGCCGGGGGCGATGCCTTCTTCGGGGATGCCGTCGGCCTCGTGATAGAGAAATCCGCAGACCACGCACATCCAGGTGCGGTAGGTGGTGGTGGATGTGTCGCTCATTGGATAATCGCGGTCACGCAACGGTGGGACCTGCATTGTCCCATCCCACCCACCGCTTTCGGAAGCGCTGCCATGCCCCAGCTGCAAGACGCCCGCGGCGTCTACCTGATCACCCCCGATGACACCGATACGCCGCGCCTGCTTGCGCGTACCGCACCGCTGTTGTCGGGCATCACCTGGCTGCAGTACCGCAACAAGCAGGCGGACGCGGCACTACGGCTGCAGCAGGCCAGTGCCCTGCGCGAGGTCTGCGCGGCCCATGGCGTGCCGCTGATCATCAACGACGATGCGCAGCTGGCAGCGCAGGTCGGCGCGCATGGCGTGCACCTGGGCGAAGACGATGGCGATGTGGCGGCGGCACGTGCGCTGCTGGGGCCGCAGGCGATTATCGGGGTGTCGTGTTACGACGAGATCGATCGTGCGCGCGTCGCGGCCACCGCAGGCGCCAGCTACGTGGCGTTCGGCGCGTTTTTCCCCACCACCACCAAACAGACGACCCGTCGCGCCACGCCCGCGCTGCTGCAACAGGCGGCCGATCTCGGCCTGCCACGGGTGGCCATCGGCGGGATCGCGCCGCCGCAGGTCGGTGAGCTGGTCGCTGCAGGCGCCGAGTTGATTGCCGTGGTCAGCGGTGTGTATGCAGCGGCGGATCCGGTCGCAGCACTGCGGGCGTATCGGGCCGGATTTGCGCAGTAGTTTCGCTGACGGATGACAGCGTTACGGGTGGACCGCGCCATTCCAGACAGAAAACTAACGTCTTGAATACTTGTGCAAACGCGCTTGTGAAGCGTTGTTTTGTCTGGGTGCGATCGAAAGCCAGAGCAACACCGCAGTGTCGCGGGCACGGTGCCCTCGCCGCTCGCGGGATACGCCGTGAACCCATCCCTGGGGGCTCGATGGCGGCATCCATGCCGCCAACGGTACCGCAAGCGGCGAGGACACCGCGCCAGAACGATGGTCGGTGCTTGTATGAAAAAGCTGATCGCAGCGCGTGGCAAACGCGCTTGCAGATGCAGGCGACTGCGTGATCGCATTCGACAGGCGCTGACGCAGAGATGCGTAAAGCTGGCACCTCATCTCGTACGCACCACAAACGTAGTGCGCCGATCGCACCACGCACACCGACCATCTCGACAAGTCCTTGCCCGCCCTCGCGGGACCTTTGGCGGCATGGATGCCGCAAAAGAGCTACAGGGACATACTTGCGGCGTGTCCTGCGATGGCGGGCGGGCAAGTGCCCAGCCAAGTCGCAGATCTGCAGCTCCAAGACTTCACCACGGATTGAGTGCAACGTCCTCGGCCAAGCCACCAGCCAACCAGCGTGCCTCTCTCATCAAAGCATCGCCGATCGGGCCGCCATCCCGCACAACAAAAAACAGCGACGCGTGCCATCACGCGTCGCTGCCGGAAGTGACGTTATCGCGCGGTGCGTTTAGAAGTCGTAACTCAATGTCACCCGGCCCGAGCGCGGTGCCTGGTAGGCCACGACCTGGTCCCACAGCGGGTTGGTGGTGTTGTCGGGCAATTGCGAGAACGGGTAGATGTTGGTTGCGGTCTGCTCGTTGGTGATGTTGAACACTTCGAAGCGCAGCGCCAGCTTGCCGTCGGCGAATGCAGGCTTGTAGGTCACGCCCATGTCGAGCTGGGCGATCCAGCCCAGGCGGCCCTGCGAACCGGGGGGCGATGCACTGCCAGTGCCGGTTTCCGGGTTGTAGCAGTAGTGGTACGGCCCGCCAGTGATCGCACTGCCGCCATAGCCGGCCGGATCGCGGCCGCTGTACTCGGTGCCGTAGTAGTTGCCCAGGCAGTTATGCGGCGCGCCGGAGATCAGGCTGAAATTGGCCGAAGCGCCCCACTGCGGATTGAACTGGTAGAAGCCGAACAGCTTGAGCTGATGACGGTGGTCGTTGGATTGATCGCCGTTGAAGTGCTCCATCAACGCCGCATGGTCCCAGCTCTGCGTGGTCGACACCGAGGCCTGGCCCTGATAGCTGCCCAACGCGCCGCCGGTGCGCCACAGGTCCGAACGCACCTGGCCTTCGGTGGTGCCGTAGCTATGCGACCAGACGTAGTTGACCTTGGCATACCACTGGCCGTCGAACGGACGCTCCAGGTTGAATTCCACCGCCGAATAGTTGCGCTTGAACTTCGGGAAGCCCGCCGCCTCACGGCTCACCGACACTTCGTGGAACTGGCCATCGGTGCCGATCACGCCCCAGGTATTGGTCTGGCCCGGATTGATCAGCGATGCACCGGCCACTTGCGAGAAGTCGATGGTGACGCCTTGCGCCGCCGCGGCGTTGATCAGCGCCGTGTTGGAGACGTCGTAGTTCTGGTCGTCGATGCCGGCATTGAGACGACGATGCGTGCCGCGCACGCCCAGCACCCAGCCACTTTCGAGTTGCTTGGTAAAGCCGAGGATGACCTCGTCCTGATTCTCGCCTTCGATGTCCTTGGCCACCGCGGTGCGCACATCGGCGATGCGGCCGAAACGCGAGTTGGCCGACACCGCAGAGCCCAATTGCTGCGCCAGCACCGGCGTACCATCGGCATTGATGCCGCTGTAGGTGAAGTAGGTGTCGGTGGTGGTGGCCGGGGTGAACAGGCTCACCGCCGACAGCGGCAGACCGAGGTAATAACGACCGAGATTACCGAACACCTTCAGGCTGGAATCGCCGTTGACGTCCCAGCTGAAGCCCAATCGCGGTGCCCAGGCATTGTCCACTTCGATATATGGGTCGCCGAACGGGGTGTAGTTGGTGAACTCGTCCTTGCGCAGGCCGATGCTCAACAGCAGGTTGTCGGTGACCTGCCACTTGTCCTCGATGTAATAGGCGCGTTGCTTGGCCTCGTACGAGTACAGGCTGGTGTTGATATTGCGCACCACGTAATAACCGCTGGAGCCGTTGACCGGATCGACCAGGCCCGGGCTTGGTGCGCCGATGCCACCGGCTTCGTTGGCCGACTGGCTGACTAATCCGCCGGTCGCCAGTCCGTTGGGATCGTTGGTCTGGCCGTAGGTCCACGCAAAGCCGGGGCCGGACAGCACCGAGCCGACATCGATGCCTTCGGACTTCTGGTTGTCGATACCGAAGTTGAGCGTGTGGTGGCCGAGACGCCATTCCAGATTCAGGCGCTGATTGTCTTTTTTGTACTCGCGGTCGGGCGAGCTGACCGAGGTGACCAGCTGGTTGCCGATGCGTGGTGTGCCGCCGGTATACGCCGGGTTCTGCAGTGCGGCGCTGTTGATGACAGGGCCACCAGCGGCGTCGTAGTTGAACGGAGTCAGTTCGTCGGGCGTTGTCATCTTGCCGTACAGCGCAGTCACGGTGAGGTTATCGCCCAGGTAGCCGGTGTACTTGCCGGTGAACAGCGTGGGGCCGGTTTTCCAGGTGGATTCATCGGTGAAGTAGCTGCCGCGCTCGCGCGCCAGATAGTCGTAGCGATAGATCGAGCCGTTGGTTTCTGCCTTGTCGCTGGCACCGGTCACCTCGATCAGGTGGTTGTCGGTGATGTTCCAGTCCACCTTGGCGTACCAGCGCTTTTGCTTGTAGTCGTAGTCGGTGAGGCCACCGGTGCGGCCGTTGTCGGTGTCGCGATTGGTGCCCACGCGCACGCCGTCCGAATCCACCTGCTCGGCGGCCAGGAAGAAGAACAATTTGTCCTGGATGATCGGCCCGCCGACGTAGGCGCTGTAGGTGGTCTGGTTGGCTTCGGCCTCGCTGGCCGGCTGGTACAGGCCGTTGGCCGCTCGCGCGTAGCGGTAAGCGGCGTTGTTGACGGTACTGCCCTGGCTGTCCGGGCGCCAGTAGATATCGCGCTGATTGGCGCGCAAGCCGTTCGGCTCCCAGATGACCGCTGCGCCGAACTTCCATTCGTTGGTGCCGCGCTTGCCGATCTGGTTGATCACACCCCCATTGGCGCGGCCGTATTGCGCGCCGTAGCCGCCGGTGAAGATTTCCTGCTGGTCGATGGCGCCGTACGGCAGGGTCAGACCACCCAGGTTGTTGCTGATGGTGGTGGTGTTGAAGCCGTTGAGGTAATACGCGTTTTCGCTGGCGGCAGAGCCGCCGAAGCTGGGCAGCGAACCACCGAGCGGGCCATTGTCGAAGCCGCCGCTATTGACCACCACGCCCGGCGCCAGCAGCGCGATCGCCTCGGCGGTGCGGCCCAGCGGCAGTTGCTGCAGCTGTTCGGCGGTGATCACGGTGCGCGTGTCCACACTGCTGACGTCGATGGTGGTCAGGCCGGCAGCGGTGACGGTGACGCTGTCCATCGTCTGCATACCGCTCCCCGCGGCGTTGGCGGCGGCAAACGACACATCGGTGTTGGCGCCGACGGTGATGGCCACGTTCTCGCGGGTTTCCACCACCGCGCCGTCGCGCTTGACCGTCACCCTGTAGGTGCCCAACGGCAGATTGCCGGCGGTGTAACGGCCGCGCGCATCCACCGGCACTTCGCGACTGAGGCCGCTGTTGTTTTCCACCACCACGCTGGTGCCATTGCCTTGCCCCACGCTGCCGACGATGCTGCCGGTGGTCGACTGCGCGTGTGCACTGCCGATGGCCGCAACCAACGCCAACGCCAAAGCACGCTTCTGGATACTACGGTTCATGCGTTCTCCCCAAGATGGAAACTGCCGGCAACGCGGCTAAATGAACGGGGCCAACGGCCACCGCAATCACACTTTCTGAACATCGGCAGCGGGGCGCCAATGACCGCACGCCATCAGCTGATGCCCAAACTGTCGATACCGTCGCGTTCGATCATAGGCAGCCAAGTTCCCCTACCCGGCGGCTCCGACGGGTAGGGGAGCCTCTGCCGGGTAGGCGCGCGCGGCCGCAGGCCTGACAATGGCGGACGCGATGCCCGCTGCCGGGCATCGATGCCCCCCATCGGTATTCCTCAAGGATCTGCGCGCATGAATCACACCCGCTCCCACGCCCTGTTCGCCCAGGCGCAGACGCTGTTGCCCGGGGGCGTCAATTCACCCGTGCGGGCGTTCAAGTCGGTCGGCGGCGAGCCGTTCTTCGTGGCGCGCGCCGATGGCCCGTATCTCTATGACGTCGACGACAACCGCTACATCGATTACGTCGGCTCGTGGGGCCCGATGATCGCCGGCCACAACCACCCTGCCGTGCGCGACGCGGTGGAACGGGCGATCCGCGATGGGCTGTCGTTCGGTGCGCCCTGCGCGGCAGAAGTCACCATGGCCGAAACCATCACCCGGCTGGTGCCGTCGTGCGAGATGGTGCGCATGGTCAACTCCGGCACCGAGGCCACGCTGTCGGCGGTGCGGCTGGCGCGCGGAGCGACCGGGCGCAATCGCATCATCAAGTTCGAAGGCTGCTATCACGGCCACGGCGACTCGTTCCTGGTCAAGGCCGGCAGCGGCATGCTGACCTTGGGCGTACCCACCTCGCCAGGCGTGCCGGTGGGCTTGAGCGAGCTGACCGCCACGCTCAGCTTCAACGACTTCGAAGGCGCCACCGCGCTGTTCGACGAGATCGGCGCCGACGTGGCGGCAGTGATCGTCGAACCGGTGGTGGGCAACGCCAACTGCATTCCGCCGCTGGCCGGCTACCTGCAGCATCTGCGCACGCTGTGCACGCGGCATGGCGCGCTGCTGATCTTCGACGAAGTGATGACCGGCTTCCGCGTGGCACTGGGGGGCGCGCAGGCGCTGTACGGGGTGACGCCGGACCTGACCACCTTCGGCAAGATCATCGGCGGCGGCATGCCGGTGGGCGCGTATGGCGGCCGTCGCCACCTGATGGAGCAGATCGCTCCGGCCGGGCCGATCTATCAGGCCGGCACCTTGTCGGGCAATCCGGTTGCGATGGCGGCGGGCCTGGCGATGCTGGAGCTGGTGCAGGAGCCAGGCTTCCACGCACGTCTGAGCGAGGCCACCAGCGCGCTGTGCGAAGGCCTGGAAGATGCCGCCCACGCCGCCGGAATCGCAGTCACCACCAATCAGGTCGGCGGCATGTTCGGGCTGTTCTTCACCGACGAAATCGTGGACAGCTACGCGCAGGCCACTGCGTGCGACACCACCAGCTTCAATCGCTTCTTCCACGCGATGCTGCAGCGGGGCGTGTATCTGGCGCCGTCGGCGTACGAAGCCGGCTTCATGTCCAGCGCACACGATGCGTCGGTGATCGACGCCACGCTCGCGGCAGCGCGCGAGGCATTTGCCGAAGTGGCACGCTAAGCGCGCCTGCGCCGATACGCGTTGCCACAGTGATCGCCGGCGGTGGCCAGCCCACGCCGGCGATGGGCCACGGCATCGACGCCACACTTGCAGTTGCAAGCGTTGAGGCGCTGCTGCAGGCCGCGGGCATCGCCTACGTGGCACGCGATGCATCTGCACGCGGTGAGCCTGTACTGCCCATTCGCTTCAGCCGCTCTAAGCGGACGTGCCTGGTTGCCCAGTGGCACCGGAGACAACTGAAAAGGCTCCGCAGCGCCCGCGCGGCGATGCGAACCGCAAGTAACCGGCCGGGGCTCGCGGAGCCGCCGACGCGCGCTGGCTGCGATGAATAGGCGCTGCCACGTTCCAACCCGTCCGCACGGAACAGCCCACCAGGGCGAACGGTGCTTGACCCAGCGCACAGCCTGCACGCTCGCCTGCGACGGCGACGGCGACGGCGACGGCGACCGCAGTCAGCCCCAGCACGCTTTGCTTTTGTCTTGCGGCTGTCATACCTTTCTGAAAGGTGCTCACGGATGGGCATGGGTGGGGACCCTCGAAGCAGCCGATCCGTCGTTGTCGCCGTCGCGGCGACATGCCGGCCGTCGCCGCTGTTTCACTCTGGTTGTGCAGCGTGTCGAGCCGGCGCGCTGCTGACGCTTGTCAGGGCCGCCCTCGCCTCATGCTCAAGCCTGTTGCGTTGCTCACCCCGCGCCCGTCGCCATCGCGCGACCACGCGCTTCCCGATTGGCTGCTTGCCAGCAAACTGGATCCGCCATTGCCGCGCCCGGGTGCGGTGGTGCGCGAGGTCTTGCTGACGGCGCTGGATCAGGCGCAGCTACGCCCGCTCACACTGCTGCTGGCCCCACCTGGGTTCGGCAAGACCACACTGCTTGCGCAATGGCATGCGCGGCGGCGCGCACACGACGATGCGGTGGCGTGGCTGTCGCTGGATGAAGAAGATGCCGATGCGGCGCGTTTTCTTGACCATCTTGCGCTGGCGCTGCAGTGTGCCGGTGCCGATCCGGCGCTATGCGCCAGCGTGATGCACAACCGCGACCAGGACCCACGCGATGCGGCCACCGTGTTGATCCGCGCCCTGCGCAGCGCACCGCGGCGTATCAGCGTGATCCTCGACGACTACGACCGGCTCGGTCACGGCCCGGTCGATGAGCTCGTGTTACGCCTGGTCGAACACAGTGGCGGGCGCCTGCATCTGTTGCTCGCCACGCGTCGCGTGCCGGCGTTGCCGCTGGCGCGGCTGGATCTGCAGGCGCACCTCAGCCGCCTTGGCAGCGTGCAACTGGCACTGGACAACGACGAAGCGCGCGCGCTGCTGGGACCGCACATCCCCCCACCGGTGGTCGACGAGCTGTTGCGCTACACCGAGGGCTGGCCGGTCGCCCTGCATCTGGCGCGACTGTGGCTGGAAGGCGATGCGCAACGTCAGCAGGAGGTCGCCGCACGTTTTTCCGGGCGCAGCACGCAGATTGCCGCGTATCTGGCCGAACAGGTCGTCAACGATCTCGATGCCGACACGCGCGATCTGCTGTTGCGCACCAGCCTGTTAGAGCGCGTCAACGCCGCCCTGGCCGACGCCGTGCGCCAACGCGACGACAGCGGCCGGCTGCTGGCGCGGCTGGACCATTTCAATGGCCTGCTGGTGCCGCTGGATGGCGAGCGCGAATGGTTCCGCTATCACCCGTTGTTTGCCGATTTCCTGCAGCAATGGCTCGATCGCGACCATCCCGGCCAGGCCGTGCAACTGCATCAGCGCGCGGCGCGCTGGTTCGGCGAGCACCAGCATCTGGCCGACGCCGTGCGCCATGCCGCGCGTGGCGAGTGCGGCGACCTGGCTGCCAGTTACATCGCGCGCGCCGGCACCTGGCAATTACTGCTCACCCACGGCATGCATGAAGTGCGCGCGTTGCTGCGCCATTTCGAGCACCGCAGCATCCGCGACACGCCCGCACTGAATCTCACCCAGGCGTATCTGCATCTGAAACTGGGCGAGTTCAGTCATGCGCGCCTGTTGCTGGAACGCTTCCGCGATTTCCCGGCCGCCGTGCGCGAGCCGCTGCAGCGCGACTACACCGTGGTGGTGGCATTGCTGCGCGACCGCCTGGACGAGATCTGCGGCAATCCGCATGGCCTGACCCAGATTGCCGCACAGGCGAGCGCATTGGACGAAGACGATCATCTGGGCCGCGGCACCTTGCTGTGCATCTGCGCTACGACTGCGCTGGCACAGGGCGGGTTTGCCGTGGCCGAACGCTATGCCATGGGCGCGCGCGATGCGATGCACCGCGGCGGCAGCGATCTTGGCGCAGCCCAAGCGCTGCTCTCGCTCGGCCAGAGTTTTTTCTACCGTGGGCGGCTCGGCGATGCCGAAGCCTGTTATCGGCAAGCGCTGAGCTGGTGCGCACGCACGCCGCAACTGGACCGTGTGCTGGAAGCGGCCGGCAACTGTCTGCTCGCGCAAGTGCACTACGAGCGCGGCCACCACGACGATGCTGCCGACCTGCTGCATCCGGCGCTGGAACTGCTGGAGCAGCACGACGGCGGCGTGGACGTGCTGGCGGCCGCCTACGACACCGCGCTGGGCCTGGAACGCGTGCGCGATCACAGCGGGCGCAGTGCGCTGGTGTTGCTTGAGCATGTCGAGCAGATCGCGCATGGGCGCAAGCTGGGGCGACTGTCCGAGCTGGCGTCGGCATGGCGCTTGATGTTGCTGCTGGAGCACCCCGGCAACGCCGCAATCGATGTGGTGATCGCGCGCACTGGCGGCGAGTCCGGGCTGGCGCACACCCTGCGCTCGGCGCATCGCTGGCGCGATCGTGCGGCGATGGGCTTCGCATTGGCCCGTTGGCATCGCCTGGCCGGGCGCAGCCATACGGCGCTGACCATTCTCGGCCAGATCGAGCAGGCTTGTCTGAGCAGCGATAACGCCTGCCATCTCGCGCGCACCCGCGCCCGCATCGCGTTGGTGCTGCAGCAGCGCGGCGAACTGCTCGCTGCCCTGCCGCACTTGTACAGCGTGCTGGATCATGTGGCGCTGACGCAGAGCTGGCAGGCGATCGTCGAGCTCGGCTTGCCGGCCAAGGCGATGCTGCGTTCGCTGCGTCAGCACGACCCGCACACCGTCGGCGGTACCACGCGCGCATTGACCATCCAGGAGCTGCTCGAACGCCTCAGTGGTGACGACGATCCCGCCAGCGATGTGTTCAGCGAACGCGAGTTGGAAGTGCTGGCGCAACTGGCGCGCGGTTATTCCAACAAGCAGATCGCCCGCCACCTGCACCTGTCGGAAAACACGGTCAAATTCCATCTGAAGAATCTGTATCGCAAGCTCGACGCGCGCAGCCGCGAAAGTGCCTTGGCGCAGGCGCTGCAGCGCGGAGTGTTGCGCGGCGAGGACACGCAGCAGACATCGGATACGCCGCCGCATTGAGCGGCGTGCGCATCATCATGCATCGCTGATGCGCACGCCTGTGATCGCGAAGAACAATCACGCATGCGTGGCGATGCGGTGGCTGGCTCCTGATTGATACAGCTGCGTCAACGCGGCGAAGGGCGCTGGAGACAGGCTCCACGCGCCCCAGCATCACCCAAACTTCAACGTGCCTTTCATCATCGCCCAGTGCCCGGGGAACGAGCAGAAGAACGTGTAGGCGCCGCCCTTGGTAAGTTTACTGGTTGCAAAGCTGACCGTGGTGCTTTCGCCGCCACCGACCACCTTGGTATGCGCGATCACACGCGCATCGGCCTTGGGCAGATAACTGTCGGCAATGGTCGAGCGCACACCGGCATTGGCCACCGCCTGGAAATCTGCGGACTTGGTCAGCACCCAGTTGTGCCCCATCACCGTGGCGGCCATCTTGCCGGCGTGCTTGAGCGTCACGTCCACCTGGGTGCAATCGGGTGCAATCGTGATGGCGCTCTGATCGAACTTCATCTGGTCGTTGCCGGTGATGGTCACCGCGCAGGTCCGCGCCCAGGCCGAGGGCGCCATCGCTATCAAGCCAATCACAGCAATCGTCGAAAACAGCTTCAAGGCAGTCCTCCTGCAATAAGAAAGCGCGGTATGTGCAAGCGACCGACGCTCGCGCCTGCGCCAGTACGGTCAGAGTACCGCCTTGCCGTTGCCAATGCAGTGCTGCGCCGCCGCACGATCCACTGCACGCGGCGATCGAGATGCGCCGACGCTAACCGTCCAGCGCATCAGGCGACCGCCGCGCCGACAGGATCACCATGTGCCAGTCGCGCAGACGACCCTACGCATAGCGGAAGAAGTCCCGCATTGGGTCGTGCACATCGGCTGTGGCCTGCGGCAGCGGCAGCGGGCCGCGCTTGCCGGCCATCACCTGCACAAACGCCTGCTTGAAGCGCGCCATCTCCGCCTCGGTCCCCACCGTGATCCGCGACCAGGTGGGCCATACCGGCCAACTGCGGCCGATGAACACGCCAAAGGTCGCCATGTCGTCCTTGAAACCTGCTGCGGGCCGCTTCACATCGACCATGAAGCAGTTGCTCTCCGATGCCGTGCAGGCATAGCCCTGCTGACTGAGGAAATCGATGACGTCCTGCCGCGTGGCTGCAGTGCGTGCACGGCGCTGCGGCACCAGATCAGGATCGCGCAAGCTGGCCAGACCTGCAGCGGCCGCCGTCACCGGCAAGCTATTGACGCTGTAGAACATCAGCTTGGCAAGCAGCTCCGGGCGCGCGGCTGCATAACCCAGCCGGATGCCGGCCATGCCGTAGAGCTTGGAAAAGGTGCGCAACACCACCACGTCCTCGCCGGCAGCGACCATATCCACCACGCTGCGGGTGCTGCGCGCGAAGTGGATATAGGCCTCGTCCACCACCAGCACGCTGCCCTTGGGCTTGTGCGCCAATGCGTACTCCAGATCCTTGCGTGCGGTGACCGAGCCGGTGGGATTGTTGGGGTTGCAGATGTAGATCACGCCGGCATTGGCGTCGGCGGCGCACATCGCCTGCACGTCGTGCGAAAAATCCTTGCGCAATGGCACCTTGATCAACGTAGCGCCATTGCGCGTGGCAGCGCGCCACCCCGATTCGTAGGTCGGGTCGGCAGTGACCAGCGCGGCACTGGGCGAGGTGAAGGCCAGCATCGTGTAATCCAGCGGCTCGGTAGAACCGGCATAGGCCATCAGATGGTTCACCGGCAGCTTGAGCTCGGCCGCCAGCGTGGTCATCAGTTCCATCTGCACCTCGCGCAGATAGCGCCCGCCCTGCGGTGCGATCTGCGCAATGGCCCTGACCGCTGCTGCGGACGGGCCATCCGGAAACTCGTTGGAGCCGATCATCACCGGCGACAGCGCGCTGGCGGTGGGCGGGGTGATGGCGGTCGTGCGTTCGGCGGCGCTGGCAAGCAGCGGCAATGCGCCGGTCCCGGCGGCACCGGCAAACAAGGCGGAATCACGCAGGAATCTGCGACGCGATACGGCGGTCTTCATGGCGCTCTCCAGCAAGGCAACGACGCAACTTCAAGGACGCACGGCGACCACTTCGATCTCCACCCGATACAGCGGATTGCCCAGCGCGGCAATCTGGAAGGCCGAGCGCGCCGGCAGATTGGGCTGTTCCTTGGTGCCGAAGAACTGACGGTAGCCTTCCATGAATCCGTTGAAATCCATCTTGCCGCCCATCGCCGGGTCGCCGACCAGAAACACCTGCATCTTCACCACATCGCCCATGCCCAGGCCGAGCGATTTGAGCTGGTCCTGGATCTGCTTCAACACGCTCACCGTCTGCGCCTTGGTGTCGCCGTAGGCGGCCGCAGAATCCTTCGGCGCGCTGGTGTCCACCACCGCAGGCACTTTGCCGCTGACATACACGGTGGCCTTGCCGGCGGGTATTTCCACCGCCGCGGCAATGGGGAAATCGCTGTTGGGAATCTTGTGGCGAATCACCTCGGCAGCAGTTGCAGCGCTGAGGCCTGCAGACAACACGACGGTAGCGACGAGGGCATTGACGGCGGGACGGAACATGGCAACTCCTTGGAAGAAAGAATCAGTGGCGCAGCAGTTTGACGTCGTCGGCGGTGACACGCTCGGCATGGTCGTTGCCGAAATGGGTGCGCACATAGCTCACTACCTCGGCCACCTGACGATCTGTGAGCATGTCGCCAAATCCCGGCATGCCGGCATTGCCGTCCAGCACCATCATGGTGACGTAGGGCGCGGCCGCCAGCTTGGGGTTATTCGCAAGCGCCGGGTATTCGCCGGCGCCTTGCGCACCGCTGCCGGCCGGCATATGGCAGCCCTGGCAGACCGCGCGGTAGACATGCTCGCCGGAGGCGGTGGCGAACCCCTTTTGCGGATACAGCGCCGTGGCGTCGGAACTTTGCGCCTGCGCATCGCGCAGACCGGGCGGAAGCAGCGCAGCGCCGATGACCAGCGCAACGGCCGCAGCACACATACGTGGCAACAGACTCATGCGCGACCTCCCCCGGCAAGGACCTTGCGATGCAGGCGGCCGACGACATCGTGCGCCGACAGGATCGCGCCCTCCTGCCAGGCCGGGATATAGGACACGTGCTCGCCCGCCAGCGCCAGGCGGCCGTCGATCTGACAAAGCGGCTCGTAATGTTCGGCACGCGCCTGCTCGCTCCACATGCCGAAGCAGCCATGCGTGAACGGCACGCGATGCCAACCGACTGCAATACCGTTTTCGAATTCGCGCGGATATTGCGGGTGCAATTGCGTGCCGTATTCGACGGCCTTGCGCACCCGCTGCTCGGGACTCATCGAAGTGAACTGATAGGCATCCAGCCCCCACACGTACGCCCCGAGCAGCACCCCCTTGCCGGCGCTGTGATACCCGGTGCTGGGATAGCTGATCAAGGTGATCGGCAGATCGGTGTAGCTGATGCCGCCGTAGATGGCCTCGTCCTCTTCCCAGAAACGTCGTTTGAATTGCAGGCCCACCTTGACCGACGCGGCATACGGCACCTTGCCGATCGCGGTGGTCATCGCGTCGCTGGCGGTGGTGGGAATCCGGCTGAGCACCGACAACGGAATCGTGCAGATGCACCAGTCCGCACTGGCCAAGCGTTCTTCGCCACCGCGCGTGGCGTCCTGCCAGGACACGCGCACGCCGCTGCCGTCCTGATCGATCTTGGTGACCTTGGCGTTGTAGGTGATGGCATCGCCGAGCTGGCGCGCGAACGCCTTGCCGATCTGGTCCATGCCGCCCACCGGCTGAAACATGGTGGTCTGCATTTCGTAGTTGTTGCCGGCCGCCAGCGTGGTCCACAGCCGCGAACGCAGCACGTCCTGCACGCTGAAGGGATCTGAGAATTCCGGTTTACCCGACAAGCCACCACCGGGGTAGCGCGCAAAGCCACGCCGTTCGCTGCTGTCCTTGCCTTTGACGTAGCCGAAGTTGCGATCGAGCGCGCCCCAGCTGCGTAGCGATTCCAGCAGCACTTCCTGATCTTCGCGGCTGACTGCCGTATCCAGTGCGTGCTGCTGTGTGCACTTGGCCAGCAACTCGGAGACATGGCCCTTGTAATCGGCATCGATCGCGCGGAACCGCTGCGGCTTTCCGCCGAAGCCGTTCTGGCTATGCAGCAACGCGTTGAAGTTGACCTGGTTGAAGGCTTCCAACGCCACACCGAACTGTTTGCAGTAACCCAACACCGCCTTGTGGTGATGCGGAATGCGCCACGGCCCCGGATTGAGATACAACCCATCGTCGAACTGGCAGTGCTGCGTGGCACCACCCAGTTCCGTATAGCGATCGCCGCCGCGCAGCGTCCAGTTACGGCCACCGGGGCGGCCGTTGTATTCCAGCACCTGCACGCGATACCCGGCCTTGCGCAATTCGAAGGCCGCGGTCATCCCGGCCAAGCCCGCACCCAGAATCAGCACCGATGCACCCTTCGGGTCGCCATCCAGCTGCAATGGCCCTGTAAAACGCGATTCGGCCGCCATGCCCAGGCTGCTCATCGCCTGATACATCATCGCCCCGCCGGCGGTCATGCCGATGCGCGCCAGCAATTGCCGCCGCGTCATCGCCCCAGTGTGATTGCCTTGCATCAACGCACATCCCCTGCATGTCATGGACAGTCGCGCGGCCGGCCGCACTGCCGGCCGCGTCGATCACTCAAAATCGGTAAGACAGGCTTGCGAACAGCTGGCGCGGTGCGATCAGCTGGTACGAGCCAGAACTTTCGTTGGGAAACACCGCGCCGATCGCATCGTCCTTGTCGAACAGGTTGTAGGCCGACAATTGCAAGCGGCCACCGGCAAGAAAGCCAGCATCGCCGCCTTGATACCCAACGCTGCCGTTGACGATGAAGGTGGCATCCACCTGGTCGGTATTGCGCGTGTCGCCGTAGCGCTTGCCGGTGTATTTGGTGTCGAGGTTGGCGAAGAAGCGCTCGCCTTCCCAACCGCCGTTGACGCTGAACATCACCTTGGGCGCATCCGGTACGTCGTTGCCTTCCACCTGCACCAGCGCGCCGCTGACCGGGCCGAAATAGTTGTCCTGGAACTCGGATGTGTTCCAGGTCAACGATGCACCGAGCCGCCAGCCCGGCGCCGGCTTCCACATACCAGACAGTTCCGCACCATAGGTCTGCACGTCGCCGACGTTGGCGTACACGGTGGGCGCCACCACCAGCGGGTCCGGGTCGGTCAGCGCGATGATGCGGTTGGAATAATCGATCTTGTAGGCGGCCAGATAACCGCTCCACTGCGTGGATTCGGCACGGATACCGATATCGATGTTGGTGGATTCTTCCGGCGCGATATCCGGATTGAACGCACCGGAGGTCAGCGCCAACCGCGGCGCGGAACTGAAGTTTTCCGCGTAGTTGGCAAACACCTGCACGCCCTCGGCCAGCTGGAAGCTGGCACCGACCTGTGGCTGAAACCAGTCGCTGTTCTTGATGGTCACAGCGCGGCGCACACCGACGTTGAAGTCGTCCAGATTGGCGATCCCGTTGTAGTCGCGTTTGACATCCAGCCCCTTGGCACCGAACTCCATCGTCAACCGATCATCGAGCAGGCGCAGCGTGTCCTTGACGTAGAGCT
This sequence comes from Xanthomonas sp. NCPPB 4467, assembly GCF_041475665.2. NCBI lineage: Bacteria > Pseudomonadati > Pseudomonadota > Gammaproteobacteria > Lysobacterales > Lysobacteraceae > Xanthomonas > Xanthomonas sp. NCPPB 4467. The sequence goes on from NZ_CM191260.1 coordinate 4,146,716, forward strand.
GTTTCACCTCGGTAGAGAAGTGGTTGTCGTAATAGATCACGATCGGCAAGGCGTTCTTGAGCAAGGCGCCGGTGGCCGGGTCCAGGTTGTACAGCGGGCGCACCTGATCGAAGTCATAACTCTCGTACCAGGCGCCCACTTCCAGCTTGTTGTGCTCGGTCTCCCACGCCACGGCCGTGGTCAAACCGTAGCGATCGCCGCCCATGATTTCTTCGCGGCGCGTCATCGCACCGACGCGGGTGACAGTGCCATCGGCATCGACGATCTGCGGGTCGTTGATGGCGATATCGGTGCGCCCTGGGGTACCGGCAATCGCATCGTTGTACAACCCGGTAGCGGTACTCGGCGGCGTGCCGCCGACACCGTAGCCGTGCTTGTTTTCGTAGTAGCCGGTGAAGGTGACGCCAATGGCGTCGTTGAACATGAAATCGCCGTGCAGGCTGAGCAGCGAATCGCGGCGGCCGTTCTGCCATTCGCTGTAATGCTCGGCATCCACTTCCGGATTGCCGGTGATGCGTTCGTGCAGATCCCACGACACCGAACCGTCGGAGTTGTACGACTGCACGTCGTAATCCTTGCGGTTGTTGTAGATCCAGCCCAACGTCAGGCTGCCGGCATCCCAGGCCTGGCGCACCTTGGCTTCGAAGTGATCGCTCTTCTGCGTGGCCGGTTCCATGTCCCACACACCGCCCTGCGTACGCGATGCGGAGATGTACGCGCTCGGCCCGCCTTGCCACCACTCCGGCGTATCCAGACGGATAAAACTGCGCACCAGATCGTCCGAGCCGATGGTCTGGGTGAGATTGCCGCTCCAGCTATCGCCGCCCTTGGGTGGCAGGCTGGTGTAGCGGATCGCACCACCGAGTGCGTGATAGGAGGGCTGGGTGACATCGCCCGAGCCGGCGGACACCGTCACATCGAGCAGGTTTTCGCTGGAGACGTAGCGCGTGATCGGCCCGCCTTCGCGGGTGTCGAAGGTTTCGATCGGAATGCCGTCCAGCGTCACGCCGATCTGGTTGGCGGAAAATCCGCGGATGGTCATCGAATCGCCGAACTCGTACAGCCCGAACGGATCGGTGGTCTGCACATTGACGCCGGGCAGACTGGCCAGCAGCTGTTGCGGCGCCACGCCCGGTACCTGGGCCTGGATCTCGTCCATCGAAATGGAGGCGGTGGTGCGCGTGGAGCCGGTGCCGACCACGCTGACCGCATCCAGGGTGCGCGCCTCCTGCGCCAGTGCCGGCAGGCTGTGCGCGCCGGACATCAGCAGGGTCATCGAGGCGAGCGCGCGACGACGCGTGGCGGCGGTGAGAATGGCGGCCATCGCGGTCGCCAACTGATCGGTATTCAAGCGCTTAGGCATGCAATCGACCCCCTGGAAGATGGTGCGTGTTGAGTGACCGGACCCGCTCCCCAAGACCGGCTGATACCGCACATGCGGCATGGATCGACCATACCCAGCGAAGTTGCGCCGCAGACGCGGTGCGGAGGGTAGGGTCTGCGCGTGCGGGTAGGTTCTTACCGAGATAGAACGTTTGAATCCGTAGCGAACATGCTCAGGTCGGTCTGCTTGTGCAGGCGCCAGGCGTTGGCGATCAGGCGTTCGCGCGCGCCATGCGCGGGCGTATCGAGGTCGCATGCCGCGCGCCTACCCGTTTGCGCGTATCCGCGCATAGCAGATCCCGCATGCTTGCGATGCGGCGGCAGATCGACAACGCTGCGTGCCCACCTCATGAGCACACCCATGCCGTCTGCACCCCCGTCCTTGCTGCTGCTGGATTTCGATGGCGTGTTGGCCAGCTATTCGCGTCCGCGCCGGCTGGCCGCATTGGCGACTGCAGCTGCATGCACGCCGCAGCGCGTACAGCAGGTCCTGTTCGAACAGGGACTGGAGCGTGCCTACGATGCCGGTGAGCTCGACACGCAGGCCTATCTGACGCAATTGAGCGACGGGCTTGGACTTCCGATCGACCGCGCCACCTGGATCGCGGCACGCGTTGCAGCGTGCCGCGCAGACCCCGCGGTGGTGGCGCAGGTGCTGGCGGTGTCGGCGACGACCGCGGTGGCGGTGCTCACCAACAACGGCCCGCTGATGGCCGAGGCGATCGCACAACTGGTGCCGTCGCTGTTTCCGTTATTGCAGGGCCGCGTGCTGTGCAGCGGTGCGCTGGGCGGCAGAAAACCGCAGCTGGAGGTGTATCAGCGCGCGCTTGCGCAGCTAGGTGCGGAACCGGCACGCACCTTGTTCGTCGATGACCTGTTCGTCAACGTCCGCGGCGCCCGCGCCGCCGGACTACATGCCGATACCGTGCGCGATGCCCGTGCATTGCGACGGGTGTTGAAGCGGTATGGATTGGGGTGAGATGGGGAATGGGGAATGGGGAATGGGGAGTCGGGAGTCGGGAGTCGGGAGTCGGATCAGCGTTCGGCGACCTGCGTGAGAAATCAACCATTTGCCGAGCGGCCAGCGGTGGCTACATCTGCACGCGAACACGCTGCCGAGTACTGCGCCACCCGAGTGGACGCACGCTGGCCAGGCTACGATGGATCAGGCCGAGCACGCGATTATCGAAGTCACCCGCCCGCGTGCGTGCACTCCTCCGCGCACGCGCGAGAAAACACGGTCAATCGTGCACAAATACGCAACCAGAGCAGTCGCAGCAAAACCCAACTGCACCAACTAGCCCCTCTCCCGTCGGGAGAGGGGTTGGGGTGAGGGTACGGTGTTGCGATACAGGGCCGTCACCTAGACCCCGCCTTACGCAATCCACAAACGCACCCGCTCACGCGTCACACGCCTCACCAATCAGCGCCCTACCAGCCACCAACACGCAACCGACCAAACCCATCACCGCTGCGCGGCGTACTCGGCAATCGCCAGGCGCAGACGCGCCAGGCCGTCGGCCAGCTCGGCGTCGGTCAGATTGAGTGCCGGCACAAAACGCAGCACATCCGGGCCGGCCTGCAATACCAACAAGCCATGCTTGGCTGCCAGATCCAGTAGCGCACCAGCCTGCCCGGCATGCGCCGGTGCCAGTACCGCGCCGAGCATCAACCCACGCCCGCGCACCTGTGCGAACAGGCCGAACTCGGCATTGAGCGCGTCCAGGCCCGCACGCAACGCCGCCGACTGCCGCTCCACATTTTCGGCAATCTGCGGCGAAGCGAGCTTGCGCAGCGCCACGCGCGCCACCGCAGCAGCCAGCGGATTGCCGCCGAAGGTGGTGCCATGCGCACCGAACTGCATGGTCTCGGCGACCTTGGGGCCGGCCAGCATCGCGCCGATCGGGAACCCGCCACCCAGCGCCTTGGCCAACGTCACGATGTCCGGCGTCACCTGCTCCTGCCAATGCGCGAACAACGTGCCGGTGCGGCCCATGCCGCATTGAATTTCGTCCAGCACTAGCAAGGCATCGTGTCGATCGCACAGTGCACGCACCTGCGCCAGGAAGCCCGGCGCCGCCGGCATCACCCCGCCCTCGCCCTGGATCGGCTCCAGCATCACCGCGGCGACGTCGCCGCTGGCCATCGCCGCTTCCAGCGCCGCCACATCGTTGAAATCCACATAGCGGAATCCGCCTGGCAGCGGCTCGTAGCCTTCCTGATATTTCGGCTGCGCGGTGGCGGTGACCGAGGCCAGCGTGCGGCCGTGGAAGCTGCCACGGAACGTCACGATGACGCGCTTGTCGGCTGGGCGGCCTTGATTGCTGGCCCACTTGCGCACCAGCTTGATGGCCGCCTCGTTGGCTTCGGTGCCGGAGTTGCACAGAAAGACCTTTTCGGCAAAACGCGACGCGCCGACCAGTTCCTCGGCCAGCCGCAACGGCGGCTCGCTGTAGAAGATGTTGCTGGTGTGCCACAGCTTGCCCGCCTGCTCGGTGAGCGCGGCGACCAGATCCGCATCGTTGTGGCCCAGCCCGCTCACCGCGATGCCGGAGGACAGATCCAGATACTCGCGCCCTGCGTCATCCCAGACGCGACTGCCCTGACCGCGCTCCAGCACCACCTGGCGCGGGCGATACACCGGCAGGTAGTAGTGCGCGAGGGACAGGGGCGAATCGGCAGCGGTGCTCATGATGGTGGGTCGCAGAAGCGGAGGGAGAACATGCATTCTCGCGCATTCGCCGGCCTGCGGCACAATGGGCATATGCGCCCTTTCTCCGATCCTCAGCTCACTCCCGCCACCGCCGACGGCTGGCGCCGGCAGTGGTTCGACATCATCTACCGCCACGACACGCGCCCATCGCGCAATTTCGACCTGATGCTAGTGGTGGCGATCCTGACCAGCGTGATCGTGATCATGATCGACAGCGTGCCGCGCATCCATGCGCATTCGGCGCACTGGCTGGTGCCGCTGGAATGGGCATTCACGGTGCTGTTCACCGTCGAATACGCGGCGCGCCTGGCGGTGGTGCGGCGCCCGCTGCACTACGCGCTCAGCGTGTGGGGCGTGATCGACCTGCTGTCGATCCTGCCCAGCTATCTGTCGTTCTTCGTGCCGGGCGCACAGACGCTGCTGGTCGTGCGCGTGCTGCGCATCCTGCGCCTGTTCCGCATCCTCAAGCTCACCCGCTATATCCAGGAAAGCGGGCAATTGGTGGACGCGTTATGGCGCAGCCGCCGCAAGGTGCTGGTGTTCCTGTTCACCGTGCTCACCATCACCGTGATCGCCGGCGCCACGATGTATGTCATCGAAGGCCCGCAACACGGTTTCACCAGCATCCCGACCAGCATGTACTGGGCCATCGTCACCATGGCCACGGTGGGCTTTGGCGATCTGGTGCCGCAAACCACGCTGGGCCGCTTCGTCACCTCGGCGCTGATCCTGATCGGCTACAGCATCATCGCCGTGCCCACCGGCATCTACACCGCCGAACTTGCCACCACATTGCGCGAAGGCGGCCACACCGGTCGGCGCGACATTCGCAACTGCGCCCGTTGCGGGCTGGAAGGCCACGCATCGGACGCGCGCTATTGCCGGCAATGCGCCGAGCCGCTGCCGGATATCGCCAACGGCTGATGCAGGGCGGCAGCGCGCAGGCAGCGCCGGGAGGCGAATCACGTGGTGGGCATCACCACCGTAAGCTGTGTGACCGGTGCGCAGGCAATCGCCGCTCACACTGCCGCAGCACGAGGTCGGCGCATCCGTCTGGCAGTGGCCAACCAACAACCGGCGCGCCATCGCCGGCCCGTTGCGGATCGTCTGACCCAAGCAACCCACGTCCCGCCCATGCAGCCCTGGCACCCGAAAGAGCGCGCCAGGTGTTGAGCGCAGCCGGTGCAGGTCGCGCTTACTGCGACATGCGGTTACTCATGTCGATCAGATCGTTGTAGCTGGCCAGCACCGCCTCACGCGTGCCTCCCGGCGGGATCGAGCCGCTTTCCAGCAGCATCTGCTCGCTCTTGCTCAGCGGTGTGTTGGTGCGGACGCGCTCGACCAGGCGTCCGGACTCGCGCGCCAGCTTATCGGCAGCGCGTTCCATGTGCCCCCACATCGCATCGCCCTGGCCCACCTTGGCTTTCTGCGCCTCTTCCAGAATGCTCTGGTAACGCGCGAGCTGGCGTTGCGCTGCCGCAAGATCCGGTGCATTGCTATCCAACACCTGCACCAGATGCTTGCCTTCGCCGGTGATCTTCAAGTGATACCACGACGCGCTGCGGCCTTCTTCCTTTTCGATCGCATCGATGCGCGCCTGACGCCGGGTGTCTTCGTTGCGGTCCAGCGCCGCATTCATCGCGTCGCCCGCTTCGAAGAACGCTGTGTAGGCCTGCATCAACGGCGCATGCAGCGCACGCATGCCCTTGCCGTCGTCGCGCAGATAATCCTCGCGATCGTAATACCGTACCGCTTCGCCGATGCGCTCATTGAGCGTGGCAAACCGCTGCTGATAGGTCTTTGCTACCGGGTCGAGTTCGGCGTTGGCCGGTTGCTGCGCCAGTGCGGCAGTCATCGGTGCGCCGCAGGCCTCGACCCGATGCGACAGCACCGTTCCCGGTGCACGGATATTTTCTTCCTTGCCCGTTGGCCCGGCCTGCGGGTCCTTCATCCAGCCGGTGTAGGTCTGGTAACTCTCATGCAGCGGCTGCTGGACACCGTTGAAGCAGGCGATGTAGGCATTGATCTTGTCGGCATCGGGCGCAGCCGCAACCGGCGCATCTTTCTGGCAGCCGGCGAGCAGCGCGGCAAGTGCAACCGCTGCGCTGAGCGGTGCGTAACGACGTGGATGGCGCATGCGGTAGTTCCTGTGCAGTGGTGAAGAAATGAGGTGAGGTGAGCAACGGTCGATCGCGCGCGTTGTCGCCAGCGCCGGGCGTATGGCCGCACGCGCTGCATCGTGCGATGACGCTGGCAACTACTGTCGATTGCTCTCGGACACCAACGCGTTGTAGGTATTGAGCAACTTGCGCGGCGATCCTTCCGGCGCCAGCGAGGGGCTATCGAGCCAGCCCTCTTCGATGCGGCTGTAGGGCGTGTTGTCGACCACGCGTTTTACCCGCGCCTTGGCCTGCCTGCGGAAGTCTTCCGCAGCGGTTTCGAAGCTGTTCCATTTTAGTTTGTCCGGCTCCTGGTCGGCCACCTTGGCATGCGCCTCGTCGGAGAGGCGGTTGAAGCCGTCCAGCAGCATGTGTGCACGCGCGGTGTCGAACTGCTCTTCCTGCAGTACGTCGGTCAGTTGCTTGGCATCGAGCATCATCGACAGCCGGTAATACTCGCGCGTGCGTCCCTCCTCGCGCTCCAGCGTCTTGAGCGTTTCGCGATGCGCTGCATCATTCTGCGCTTCCAGCTCGGCACCGAATGCGCTGCTGGCCTCGGCATAACGCTCCAGCGCCGCCATCAACGGCGCGTGCAGTCGCTTGCCCTTGGCGAACTGGTCGTCTTCATCATCCTGACGCGCGTAGTAATCGGCCACCTGGTGACTGATCGGCCGCAGCGCCTGCAAGGCCGCGTAATACTGCCGGGCCGCCGCATCCAGTGCCGGCAGCGACGGTTGCGCCGCAGCCGCCGCGCTGACCGGCGCATCGCACTCCTTCATGTCGAAGTCACTGATGTCGTAGGGGCCGGCCACGCGCGTTTCGCGCCCGCTGGGGCCGGCGGCTGCATCGTCAATCGAACCGATGTAATGCTTGGCACCGGTATGCACCGGCAGATCGACGCGGTTGAAGCAATCGATATACGCACCCAGTTTGGCTTTGAGCGCATGCTGCGCATCGCTCGGCGCATCGGCGCGCTTGCTGGCAGCCGCGTTGCTGGTCGGCGTGGTCTGTTTGCTGCAGCCGGCGCAGAGCGCAAGCACGAACAGGGCAGGCGCAAACGCACCGGGCTTCAGGAACACAGGCAAACGTCCTTGTTGGAAACGATTTCAGCCGCGCACGATAGCAAACTGCGGCGTGAAATCATCGTGCTCGGCAGCGAAGTGGACGGCGGCGTTCGTCTGCGCGGCAGGCGGTAATGCGCGCAAGGTCAATCCGGCTTTTCGTGGACGAATGACTCGCAGCGTCTGCATCGATGTATCGGCGCACGGCCACCTGCACCGGGCGACAAGGACCAGAGCGAGCAATCGACAGACAGGTGTGGACGACGCCCCCAGCACCGCAGCGTATGCGTCGTACACGCCGCGCCGAGCACCGGCCGCGCCCGCCTGTCGGCTACGCAGTCGTTCTGTAAGCCACTCAGTCGAGAAACAGATCCGGCAACAGGCTCCGTGACGGATCGACCGCATAACCGCTGAAGTCGGTGACGCCGGCCTGCGTCAGCACCTCTTCGTCGATCAGAAACTGCCCGTGGAAACCGGCCGCAGTGCGGGTCAGCACCGCATGCGCCGCATCGGCCACGATCTCCGGGCGACGGCAGGCAGCGGCGTCCACGCCCGGCAGCATGTTGACCGCATCGGTGGCAATCACCGTGCGCGGCCACAACGCATTGACCGCCACGCCCTGCGGGCCGAACTCAGCGGCCAGCCCCAGTGTCACCAGACTCATCCCCATCTTGGCCAGCGTGTAGCCGGTATGCGCGCCCCACCACGCCGGGTTCAACGATGGCGGTGGGGCAAGGCTGAGGATGTGCGGATTGGACGCCTTCAACAGATGCGGCAGGCAGGCTTGCGCGCACACAAAGCTGCCGCGCGCGTTGACCTGTTGCATCAGGTCGAAGCGCTTCATCGGCGTGTCCAAGGTGCCGCGCAACCAGATCGCGCTGGCGTTGTTGACCAGGATATCGATGCCGCCAAACGCCTCCACGGCGGCGGCAACGGCGGCGTGCACCTGCGCTGCGTCGCGGATATCGCATTTGAGCGCCAGCGCCTTTCCACCGGCCGCAACCACTGCTGAGGCAGCGCTGTGGATGGTGCCGGGCAACTTGGGATTGGCCACCGCCGATTTGGCCGCGATGACCACATTCGCCCCATCGCGCGCCGCCCGCAACGCAATCGCCAAACCAATCCCACGCGAGGCACCAGTGATGAAGAGCGTTTTGTCTTTTAGCGTCATGGGAATGGGGAATGGGGAATGGGGAATCGCAAAAGCTTAGCGCCTTGAACGTCCAGCAGCCGACGAACAATCAACTCACGCGATACGCTCTACCGATTCCCCATTCTCGATTCCCGATTACCAGCCCCTCAGGGCTTCGGCCCCTGCCCTTCGTTGTCTTCCCAATGCAAGATGCGCCGGGTCACAAAGCGGTAGACCGGTTTGCCGGTGGCGAACCACAGCTCGCGCATCCATGACCTGCGCTTGAGCACGCGACGTTCCACCGGCGTGATCGCGGCCGGGCAATACATGCGCTTGTGCTTGAGCAGGTGGCGCAGGTCCTCGCGTGCAAGCAGACGCATCCAGCGCGCGCGTGGGTGGCCGCGCACCGCCAGCTGGAAATCGATCACCGCCGGGCTGCCATCGTCCTGCACCAGCCAGTTGGCTTCCTTGGCCAGATCGTTGTGGGCCACGCCACACCGATGCAGCTGCTGCAACAGCCTGCGCGCCTGCCTGAAATACGCCAGATCACCGCGCGGCGGGCGTTGGTACATCGCATCGCCGGCCAGATAGCTGCGGTCCAGATGGCGCCCATCCCAATGCAACAAGCGTGGCGTGTGCGGCAGGCCATCCAGCTGCCGCAGCGCCAGCGCTTCGCGACGTGCCAGCCACCAGGCCACACCACGCAGGCCCCAGGGCGCCACGCTCAGGTCGCGCCGCACGAACACCCGGCCGGCGTCGCGGATCAACAAAATGCGCCCGAACGTATCGGACTTCAGCGGGAGATTGTCGGCGGGCTCGTGACTCATTCCCCATTGTAGGCGGGCAGCCCGCATCGCCGTACTGCCGTTGCAGAGCGTGCCGAAGACACACGCCCGCACCGTGACCTGGTTGCAACCTCAGGTGAAGCCAACCGCCCGATGTGAGCATGGCGCAAGTCAGTCGTCGCCCTGCCCACCTATAATTCGGGAATGAACTCATGGATCGACGCCACGCTGGAGTGGATCGGACACCACCCCACCTTGGCTGGCGTGGTGATCTTTGCCATCGCATTCTGCGATGCGGTGATCGTGCTTGGTGCCATCGTGCCCGCGCTGCCGCTGCTGTTCGCCATCGGCGTGCTGATCGGGCTCGGCCAGATCAACGGCCCGTATGCAATGGTGTGCGCGGCCTTGGGCGCGTTCGTCGGCGATGCGTTGAGCTTCTGGGTGGGCCATCGCTGGGGCCACCAGCTGCACACGTATTGGCCGTTTCGCCGCTATCCCCAGTTGCTGGAACGCGGCGAGCTGCTGTTCCGACGCAATGCCTTCAAGAGCATTCTGATCGCGCGCTATGTCGGCGCGGTGCGGCCGTTCGTGCCCGCCATCGCCGGCATGTCGCACATGCCGTTCAAGCGCTATCTGTTTGCCAGCGGGCTGGCCTGCGTGTCGTGGGCGCTGCTGTTTCTGGTGCCGGGCTGGGTGTTGGGCACCGCCTACGACGCGGTCGCCGCAGTCGCCGGGCGCCTGTTCGTGGTGGTTACCTTGCTGGCTGCGGTGATCGGCTTGGCCTGGGCGGTGGTGCTGTATTCGTACCGCTGGTCGGCAGGCCATCTGGATGCCCTGCTGGCGCGGTTGCTGGAGTGGTCGCATCGGCACCCGGTGCTGGGCAACTGGTCGGTCAGCGTGTTCGACCCACGCCGGCGCGAGTCGGTCCCGCTGGCGATGATGGCGCTGATGCTGTTGCTGCTGGGCTGGGGTTGGTTCGTGTTACTGATGGTGGTGCTGGCGCATGGCGAACCGCTGCGCGTGGACCTGGCCGTGCACGATTTGATGCTGGCGCTGCGCAACCCGCTGGCCGACTACCCGATGGTGGCTCTGGCCTCGCTGGGCGATTGGCAGGTGTTGTTGCCGGCGATCGCCGCAGCGATGGGCTACCTGGCCTGGCGTCGGCGCTGGATGGCGGTGGCGCATTGGGTGATCGCACTGGCGTTTGGCCTGGCCCTGACGCAGTTGCTGGGCGCCACCGTGCAGGTGGTGCGCCCGCCGGCCGCCAGCAGCGGGTTCGGATTTCCGTCGGTGGCGGTCACGATGGCCACGATCGGGTTCGGGTTTTTCGCGCTGTTGATCGCACGCGAACTGCCCGGCCGCCGCCGCGTCTGGCCGTATCTGGTCAGTGGCGCCATCGTCTCGCTGATCGGCTTTGCGCGCCTGTACCTGGGCGCGCATTGGCTCAGCGACGTGGTCGGCGGCATGTTGTTCGGCATCTTCTGGCTACTGGTCCTGGGCATTGCGTATCGCCGCCGCGCCACCCGCGCGTTCTGGGTCAAGCCGGTGTCGTGGATCTTCTACGGCGTGTTCGTGAGCTGCGCGATCTTCTTTGCGCCACGTAATCTCGGCACCAAGCTGGCCAAGTTCGAACCGCCACCGCCGCTGCTGATGGACCTGCCCGCCAGCGACTGGTGGGAGGGGCAATGGCGGCTGCTGCCGGCACGTCGCAATGAATTCGACGACGACCAGCGCTGGCCACTGGACGTACAAGTGGCCGGCCCGCTCGCGCCGCTGCAACGCCAGCTCGAAGCACGCGGCTGGCGGACACAACCGCAGGCCGGCTGGGAGCAGGCATTGCATCTGCTGGATGTCAGCGGCCGCCCGGACGAAGTACCGATTCTGCCGGCCACGCTGGACACACAAGTGGAAGCCCTGCTGATGGTACGTCACGCCGCGCCCGGGCACGTGCATGTGTTACGGCTGTGGCCAGCAGCCGCACGGTTGCAACCCAACGCGCAACCGCTGTGGGTAGGCAGCACGCAGACCTTGCGCTACAGCCGCCACTTCAGCCTGATCGGCCTGTGGTACCCATTACGCGGCGTGGACCCTGCACTGAGCGCGTTGCGCGACGCACTCGGCCCGATGCCGCATCGCGTGGAGCAGCGTCGCCGCTCGCAGGTGCCGGTGATCTTGATCGACAGTACGTCGGGAAATGCGGTGCGGCGAGAGGACAAAGACAACGCTGCACCGAAGACGGAAACCACTGCGTCCGACCCGGCTGCATCGCATCCGTCACAACAGCGCCGTTGATCGATCGGACAACAACGACGATCGGCCAGTGATCGCGCAGCCCTGTAGATATGGGGTGCCAGCAGCACCTCTTGAACACTGTCTCGATGGCGATAGTGTGCTGGCGTCGTCTGGGGGCCGCTGAATTTCAGGGTAAAAGCTTAGCTCGTCGAGCGCGCGGTGCCCTCGCCGCACCAGGACGTTGGTCGGCGGTTTCTTTGAACGCCTGCCTGTTGCTCGGTTTGCGTTAGGAAGCTGATCGGACCCAGCGTCATCCAAACAACGCACGTCATGTCCTACTTGCAACCATGCACACCGACCATCTCGACCGGCCCTTGCCCGCCCACCGTCGCGGGACCTTACGCGGCATGGATGCCGCGTAAGAGCCTCCAGGGACGGATTCACGGCGTGTCCCGTGATGGTGGGCGGGCAAGGGCCCTGCACCCAAGCAGCAAATCAGCCGCTCTACAACCAACGCATCCGCGCCGTTCCATTACCTCTCAAGGTGACCGAGAGCTTGTGCTTCAGCGCCATTTGGATGCGCACAAGCCGCACTGGTCAGGGGCGCGATGCACTCACCACAACACCCCATCCACCGGCTGCATCGGCTCCGGTGCGGGTTCGCCAATCGCCTGCAGGGCGTCGATTTCCACTGTGCGGCACATGGTGTCCAGCGGCAGGTCGTGGATGGTGTTGGCGAACGGGTCGACCAGCTCATCGCCGATCTTCAGCACCGCCAAAAACATCAAGCCGGCGACTGTCGATCCCACCGGCGTGGCGTACTGCAGCGTTTCCACCAGACCGATCGGCAACAGCACGCAAAACAGCCGTGTAAACAGGTTCGGATAGAAGCGGTACTGATACGGCAGCGGCGTATTTTTCAGCCGCTCCATGCCGCCCTGCGCGTTGGCGATATCCACCAGAATGCGCTCGACGCTGGCCTGCTGGATGCTGTCGATCCAGCCATTGCGGCGTGCCTGTTCCACGGCGCGGCCGGTCGTGTCGAGCAAGCCATTGGCCACGTTCGTACGCGTGATCACCGCTGCCACTTCGTCGGCATCCAGCCGCGGTTCCAGTGCCATCGCCACCGGCAACCGCCGCAGCTGGCAGCGTAATGCATTGACGTAGGCGATCTGCCGTAGCGCGATCGTGCGCCCCAGCGCCGCAGCTTCCGGCGCAGACAGGATGCTGACGCTCAGGCGCACCAGGTTGCGCGATGCATTGATCATCTGGCCCCACAACACACGTCCTTCCCACCAGCGTTGATAAGTGGAATTGGCGCGAAAGCCCAGGAATAACGCCAGTGCCGAGCCGAAGATGGTCAACGGCAATGCCGGAGCGCGGAACGGCAGCACGTAATAGATGATCGTGATCAACACGTCCCAGACAAACAACACCGCCAGGGTCCGCCAGACCTGACTGACTACATCCGCCACACGCGGTTTGACATCGATGATCAAGGCACACTCCCTCACTAAAAACGCGTATCGCCCTTGCGCGCATCCAGTGCATGGATGCCATCGCTAGCGCACTCAAGCGAGAGAAGTTTGTCGCCACAGCGGTGCAAGTGCGGTGATGGGGCGATAGAAGCAGTGCCTCGCGAGCGCAAAACACTTCTGCGCGATCATTGATTAGGTGCGGCCGATGCCCGGAAGCGACATGCAGTGCTATCCACGTTCGTCTCCTTCGCACCCGATGCGCAGCGGCGCCCGCTGATTGGCCGCGCTACGTGATTGCCCGCGCTCAGGGCATCCAGGCCAGCAACTGCTCCAGACGCTGATGCGGGTCGTCCTGCTGCAACAACGACAAGCGTTGCTGCTCGGTCAATGGCAACAACTCGGCCAGCCGCCAACCCACCCACGCGGACTGATCCAGCAACCCAGGACCGACCGAGGCAAATTCGCCGCCCACCTGCTCAAGCATGCGCTCGAGCACGGTTGCCAGCAGGCTGTGCTCGGGGCGCAATTCGTCGTCGGGGTCCGGCTCGCACCAGCTCACCTCGCCCACCAACAGACCGTTGTCGCGGATGCGCGAGCGCTGCACATGAAAGCGACGCGTGCCGCGTAAGCGCAGCACCAACACGCCATCGGCACCCACATCGAAATCCTCGATGCGCACCTCGGTGCCGAACGCCGCCGGCGTTGCCGGTACGCCCACCTCATTGCCCTCCAGGATCAGGCACACGCCGAAGCTGGTGCCATTGCGCCCGCATTCGCGCACCAGATCCAGATAGCGGCGCTCGAATACGCGCAGCCCCATCGCCGCGCCCGGCAACAACACGCTGTGCAACGGAAACAGCGGCAAGGCGCTGGTCTCGGCAGTGTCGGGGATCGATGCCATCACGACAGCTGCGCCAGGAAGCGACGCGGCGCGCCGTCGAATCCGCCATTGGACATGAACACCACATGGTCGCCCGGCTGCGCGATGTCGCCCAGCGTCTGCAGCAACGCCTCCACGTCATGCGCCACGTGTGCCTGCCCGCGTACCTGCGCGATGATCGGCGCCGCATCCCATGGCAATTCGGGGCGATGCAGAAACACCACCGCATCGGCATCGTGCAGCGACGGCGCCAGCGCCTGCGCATGCGCGCCCAACCGCATCGAATTGCTGCGCGGCTCCATCGCCACCAGCACACGCGCCGCGCCCACCTTCGCACGCAGCCCCTGCAAGGTGGTCGCAATGGCGGTGGGATGATGCGCGAAGTCGTCGTAAACGGTGATGCCGCGCGCCTGCCCCAACACTTCCAGTCGGCGTTTGACGCTCTGAAAGTGCGCCAGCGCCGGCATCACCGTTACCGGATCCACGCCCACCGCATGCACAGCCGCCAGTGCAGCCAATCCGTTGAGCACGTTGTGCCGGCCCACCAGCGGCCACTGCACCTGGCCGATCTCCACGCCGCGATGCGCCACCGCAAATACGCTGCCATCGGCGGCAATCAAGCGCGCGCTCCACTCCAGCGCCGCATCGAAACCGAAGCGCTCTACCGGCGTCCAGCAGCCCATCGCCAACACCTCGGCAAGCCGCGCGTCTTCGCCATTGACGATCAGCCGCCCGCGCGCCGGCACGGTGCGGACCAGATGATGGAACTGCCGCTGGATGGCGGCCACGTCCGGGAAGATATCGGCGTGGTCGTATTCGAGGTTGTTGAGGATCGCCACCAGCGGCCGGTAGTGCACGAACTTGCTGCGCTTGTCGAAGAAGGCGGTGTCGTATTCGTCGGCTTCCACCACGAACGCACGCCCCTGCCCTAGCCGCGCCGACACGCCGAAATCCTCGGCCACGCCGCCGATCAAAAAGCCCGGCGCGCGTCCGGCCGCCTCCAGCAGATAGCTCAGGATGGTGGTGGTGGTGGTCTTGCCATGGGTACCGGCGACCGCCAGCGTGTCGCGGCCCGGCAGCACCTGCTCGGCCAGCCATTGGGCGCCTGAGCTATAGCGGCGGCCTGCATCGAGCACCGCTTCCACGGCCGGATTGCCGCGCGACAAGGCGTTGCCGATGACCACCTCGGTGGCGTCGGCGGAAATATTGGACGGCGCGTAGCCCTGGGCCAGCGAAATCCCGAGCGTTTCCAGCTGGGTGGACATCGGTGGATAGATGGCCTGGTCGCTGCCTTCTACCTGCCAGCCCAGCTCGCGTGCCAGGGCGGCCACACCGCCCATGAAAGTCCCGGCGACGCCGAGGATGTGGAGTTTGCTCATGGAGCACATTGTCGCCGATCACCGGAGTTGCAGGACATTCCGATCCGCACCCGGCGTTGTTGTCGGGAAACTCCTACCGTACTGTCGGGAATTTCCCGATATGCGAACTGCGTCACATCTATCACTATGCTGAACGCCAGTCGCAGCACCCTTTGGTTCTACTCCCCAAGAGACCATTCCCCAGGGAGCTCATGCTGTTGGGGCTCTGAGCAAGCTCATTACTGGCGTTATTCTGCCCCGGTCATCTCGTATGGCCGGGGTTTTTCTTTTCCGGGGTCTGGACTTGAAGACGGCGCGGCCAACAGGCACGCAGTGAACACAGACCGGGCGTTGCGCCCAGTCCGGGTGACTCAGCGGCCGAGCGCCTTGCTGACGCGTTCCAGCACTTCGTCCAGCGACCCAACGCCATCCACACGCGCCAACTTGCCGCGCTGCTCGTAGAAGCCGATCACCGGCGCGGTGGAATCGGTATAGACCTGCAGACGCTTGCGCACCGATTCCGGATTGTCGTCCTCACGGCCTTCGGCCTTGGCGCGCCCGGCGATGCGCTCGACCAGCAACTCGCTGGCGACGTCCAGTTGCACCACTGCATCCAGTGGCTGACCGATCTTGCTGAGCAGGCTGTCCAGCGCATTGGCCTGCGCCACATTGCGCGGATAGCCATCGAGGATGAACCCCTTGGCGACATCGGCCTGACCGAGCCGCGACTCCAGCATGCCGAGCAGGATGTCGTCGGACACCAGATCGCCGCGTGCCATGACTTCCTTGGCCTTCAGGCCGAGCGGCGAGCCGGCGGCCACTTCGGCACGCAGCAGGTCGCCGGTGGAAATGTGCGGGATCTCAAACGTGTCTTTGAGACGTGTCGCCTGGGTGCCCTTGCCCGAACCGGGCGGTCCCAACAGAACCAATCGCATCAGTGGACTCCACTTTCGAATAAAAACGCGTTGCGGTTGGCGGCGTTAGACTCAAGCCTTCGCCGGCGCTGACCGTATGGTCGTGCAGCTTACCCCATCCGGGGAATGTCCCGGCACTGTCCCCTGCGCCATGTTTCCATGTGAGGAGTCCGTCCCCCTATGTCCACTGGCAACTTGTTGTATGCCCAATCCGGCGGTGTCACCGCCGTCATCAACGCTACCGCTGCCGGCGTCATCACCGAAGCGCGTGCGCGCAAGATCAAGGTATTGGCCGCCCGCAATGGCATCCTGGGCGCGCTGCGCGAAGAGTTGATCGACACCTCCAAAGAATCCGCCGCCGCGATCGCCGCACTGGCACAGACACCCGGCGGCGCGTTCGGCTCGTGCCGCTACAAGCTCAAGTCGCTCGAACAGGACAGCGCCAAGTACGAACGCCTGCTCGACGTGCTGCGCGCACATGACGTGCGCTGGTTCCTCTACAACGGCGGCAACGATTCGGCCGACACCGCATGGAAGGTGTCGCAGCTGGCCAAGGCCTACGGCTACCCGCTGCACTGCATCGGCGTGCCCAAGACCATCGACAACGATCTTGCGGTGACCGATACCTGCCCCGGCTTCGGCTCGGCGGCCAAATACACCGCGGTATCGGTGCGCGAAGCCGCACTGGATGTCGCTGCGATGGCCGACACCTCCACCAAGGTCTTCATCTACGAAGCGATGGGGCGCCACGCCGGTTGGCTTGCGGCGGCAGCGGGGCTCGCAGGTCAGGGGCCGGACGATGCACCGCAGATCATCCTGCTGCCCGAGCGCGCCTACGACGAAGCCGCGTTCCTGGCCAAGGTGAAACAGGTCGTCGAAAAGGTCGGCTGGTGCGTGGTGGTCGCCAGCGAAGGCATCCAGGACGCACACGGCAACTTCGTCGCCGATGCCGGCGGCGCAGCCGACTCATTCGGCCACGCGCAACTGGGCGGTGTGGCCGCCTTCCTGGCTGCACAGGTCAAACAGGAACTGAGCTACAAGGTGCACTGGACCCTGCCGGATTACCTACAGCGTTCCGCACGCCACCTCGCCTCCAAGACCGACTGGGAACAGGCCCAGGCCGTCGGCAAGGCCGCCGTGCAATACGCAATCAAAGGCATGAATGCGGTGATCCCGGTGATCGAACGCGTCAGCGACGCCCCCTACCGCTGGAAGATCGTGCCCGCCCCGCTGCACAAGGTGGCCAATCACGAAAAGAAGATGCCACCCAGCTTCCTGCGCAAGGACGGATTCGGCATCACCGACCGCGCCCGCCGCTATTTCGCCCCACTGATCAAGGGCGAAGCCCCGCTGGCCTATGGTAGCGATGGGTTGCCGAAGTATGTGAGCCTGAAGAACGTGGCGGTGGCGAAGAAATTGCCGGCTTGGGAGGGATAAGGCCGCCCCAGTGCGGCGCCCCGCGCTAACGGGCGCTGGGCCGTCTGCGGCATCTCCGACTGCAGTGCTCTATAACGCAGGAAACCGCCATCAGGAGGCGGTTGCCTGCCGGGCCATCCGGTATAGGGAACCTCCCGATTGCCGAGCAGGAAGCCCACTGACATAATCCGCTGCGCAAGGATGCGGGGGAACGCCATCTGCGCCTCTAACGTCCGCTTCCAACGGGCGACAGCCTTTGCAGCTGCCCATCTCCGATCAAGGATGTTACCCATGAAATTTCGTTATCTCGGCGCCGCCCTACTGCTCGCAGCCTCGGCCCCCGTCTTTGCTGCAACCTGCGAAGAGAGCTTCCAGAAGAAGGGCAATCCCTTCGTCGGCACCCAGTTTTCTGTTTCGGTCAGCCACCCCGGCCTGACCGTGCGCAGCGCCATCGGCCAGATGCGGGTGATCGCCAAGCAAGCCAAGATGGATGTGCTGAGCGAGGATGCAGACGCCGGCTCGATGTTGATCGAAGAGCCAGAGACCATGTCGCACAAGCCGCTCCCGATGATCGTCTCGGCAAGCGCAGTCGATGGCGTCGGCACGGTCAATTTGCTCCTCAAGGTGAACAAGGGGGCTATCGCATCTACTGACAGCGCCCGTACAGAGATGTGCAAACTACTGAACCAGGTCAAGCCCGGCGCGGCAGGCGAACAGTTTGCAAAGAAGACCCTCGACACCGCACCGGTGGAAATCACCGCCGACAAGTTTGGCTTCCAGCTGCGCAATCAGCACAAGGACAATCCGGCTGCGATCGAAGCGCGCTATGCCAACAAGGTCTACCGCATCACCGGTAAGATCAATCAAGGTGGCGTACTGAAAGACAGCGGCCGCTATAACATCGGCTTCGACGTGCTCCAGGGCGACAATACGTTCGATACCGTTGCCATTACCTGCTCGTTCGCTGCCAACCAGGCTGCCTATGCGTTGTCGCTGCGCCCGAAGGAGAAGGTGACACTGACCGGTGTCGTGGACCATTACGACCAGATTCTGAAAGTTCTCTGGCTGCGCGATTGCCGCGGGAACTGATTCAGAACACCTCGCGATCATCCAAAAACACCCCGGTCTAGCCGGGGTGTTTTTTTTGTGGACAGATGCTTATGGATGTTGGTTTACATCGCGTGCTGGGGTGGAGAAACGGCGACTCAGTCTTCACCATTCCAGCGACTGACTCAGGCCTTCGTCACGAAATTTGCTGACGCACTGTGCAGAGTGCCTCCCGCGCGCGTGAGAGGCCTGGCTTCGTAGAACTGCGCGTGCACTCCTTCCTCTGCCTGCTGCAATGCGCGGCATGGTCCGGAATGCAGACCACCGCAATCGAAGAGCGACAACAGGACCTCGCCTTTAATGAACCGGCGCAGCGCGTGCGGATGGAAGCCAGGCCCTACCGACTTGCGCTGAGATGCGCTGAGACAAGAAAGATCACGGCGACATCGCCAGATTGACCCCCAGCGTGATCCATCCGCGTGGTGCTGCTGGGTGGTCACGCCCGACCACCAGATCGAAGCTCGACGCCTTGCCCATCAGCCGGCGCATGCCAAATTGTGCGCCCTGCCCGTTGTGATCGTCTCCGGACGCTTCGGCCAACACTGTCCATTTGGGCGTAAGCACCTGCTCCAGACCGACCCCCGCAGTGGTGGCATCGGACCCGGCATGCATTGCGACAACACCAAGGTTGAAATGAATCCGCGTGGCCGCATCTGAGCCAAGCGACCATGTCAGCGGAACGGTGAGATAACTCGCGCGTTGCTGTGGTTCCTGCCAGGCACGCTGCAGCCCGACCGTGACTGCCAGCCCCCAGACATGCTGCTCCGGATCGCGCAGCGTGTGCTTGGCCCCGAGATCAAGCGCGGCAGATCCATGCCGGAGACCGGTTATTCCGAAGGAAAATTCCGTACCCAGAACATTGCAGGCAGGTACCACCGTGGCCGATGCACCACCTGGCGTTGCACGCCACCAGGCTTCCAGCTGGCATTGGCCACGCGGCGTGACGCCTGCATCGTCGACCACCATGCTCGCCGCTGCGCGCACCGGCACCGGGTGCCACAGTGCGAAGAAGGCAAGCAGGCCCGGGGAACAACGCAATACCTTCATAGACGTTCTCAAAAAACAGCAGGGCTGCTGCACAACTCTGTACAGCGCCAAACGCAACGACATATCGTTGCCAGCGCCGATCAGATGCGGGCGACTGGCGTGCCGGGTCCCGAGTGTACGCGCGGCACAAGCCGACGCCGACCACTAAACCGCTAACCGGCGGCAACACGCGTTTTGGTTCGCAGTACCAGTGGTCGCTCCAAATGCGCAGGGCGGTGACCATCCGTAAATGCAAGCCGGTGCGAAGGTGCTTCTTAAAGCTTGAGCGATGCTTGGATCACTGCGTCGATGTGAATGCACAGACAAGGCCGCAGCATCGATAGCAACACCGGCGTCACTTCCTTATCGACGCGCGTCAGCTGCATGGCATGCCGTTACGGAGCGCCATGCCATGCGACGCCTGTACCACTCAAACAGCCGTAACGCACCCGCGTCGATGCCGCACCCGTCACTGGCAAGCCTTGCCCTCCATCGTCTGCTGCGCAGCAAACATCGGCACCTGCGGGACTTTGCCGGCAGCGGCCTGTTGCTTGGCATCTTCAAGGTAAATGCGTGACTGGCCTTGTCCGTCGAGCTGCGGTTTGGCATCGACCGGTTTGCGCCACACGCGTACGACCGCCTGCTGACTTGGGCAGGCTGCGCTTGGGACGCGAATCACGTCGTTGAAGATCCAGCCCGCCGCAACACTGGGTGCCGCTTTGGCGTAGTCCACAAAGCGCGCACGTGGCTGACAGGTGGGGCTGCTGCGCACGACCGAGAACGTGTAGGGCTGTGCAGCATTGCCGGTGAACACACCTTCCAGGCGTGCACAGGCTTCTGGAATCTGTCGCAAAGTGTGTACTGCACCGACGGCTTGCGCAGTGCCAGGCGGGCGAGCCTTCAACTCCGGCGTTGGATCTGCAGCGATTGCGCTACCGGTAAACAGCATGGCGGCCAGCACAGCGGCGTACCTTGACGCGGCATCTTTCGACATAGTTACTCCTGGATCGGCTCGGTCACGTTGGCCGCAGGCTGTCATGTCGCGACTGAACCACGCGCCAAAGCCGCAGTGGTGGCACCCCTGCAAGCTGCGGCGCATACTCGATCGCGATCCGGCCACCTGAACATCGCGACGCGCATTACGGCCCTTTTGGCCGCCGAGTCCTTATTCGTTGTCACTCGTTGCGTGCGTCGCCCTTGGTTCGTCCCGACCGGATGACATCCATTCTCTTGGGAGGGGTCATGCTGGAACACTACGGGTTAGGGCTTGCGCTGGGCTGTGCGGTATTGGCAATTTTGTACGGGATCGTGTCGGCGCGCTGGGTGGTCGCGCAGCCAAGCGGTAACGCGCGCATGCAGGAGATCGCCGCGGCGATCCAGGAAGGCGCTCGCGCGTATCTCAATCGGCAGTACCTCACGATTTCGATCGCCGGCGGCGTGCTGTTCGTATTGGTCGGGCTGTTTCTGAGCTGGTACACGGCAATCGGGTTTGCGCTCGGCGCGGTGCTGTCGGGGTTGGCCGGCTATATCGGCATGAACGTGTCGGTGCGCGCCAACGTGCGCACCGCAGAAGCCGCACGGCATGGCATCGGCCGTGCGATGGATGTGGCGTTCCGGGGCGGCGCCATCACCGGCATGTTGGTGGTGGGGCTGGGCTTGCTGGGCGTGGCCGGTTACTACGCCGTGCTGCAAGCCATGGGTCTGCCGCTGGAGCAGAACCTGCATGCCCTGGTGGGCCTGGCGTTTGGCTCATCGTTGATTTCGATCTTCGCGCGTCTGGGTGGCGGCATTTTCACCAAGGGGGCAGATGTGGGGGCGGATCTGGTTGGCAAGGTCGAGGCCGGCATCCCCGAAGACGACCCGCGCAATCCTGCGGTGATTGCCGACAACGTCGGCGATAACGTGGGCGACTGCGCGGGCATGGCAGCGGATCTGTTCGAAACCTATGCCGTCACCGTGATCGCCACGATGCTGCTCGGCAGCCTGACCCTGGCCGAGACCGGGCTGCATGCGGTGCTGTATCCGCTGGTGTTGGGCGGTGTCTCGATCATCGCCTCGATCGTGGGTGCGGCTTTCGTCAAGGTCAAAGCAGGCGGCTCGATCATGGGGGCGCTCTACAAGGGCGTGATCGTCTCCGGCGTGCTGGCTGCGCTGGCCTATTGGCCGATCACCCAGAGCCTGATGCGCGACAACAGCCATGGCGCGACCTCGCTCTATGCCTGCGCATTGATCGGCCTGGTGCTCACCGGCCTGATCGTGTGGATCACCGAGTACTACACCGGCACCCAATACGCGCCGGTGCAGCACGTGGCCTCTGCCAGCACCACCGGGCACGGCACCAACATCATCGCCGGCCTCGGTATCTCGATGAAGTCCACCGCGCTGCCGGTGATCGCGGTGTGCGCAGCGATCTGGGGCGCGTTTCACTTTGGCGGGCTGTACGGCATTGCGATCGCGGCCACGGCGATGCTGTCGATGGCTGGCATGATCGTGGCGCTGGATGCGTATGGCCCCATCACCGACAACGCCGGCGGCATCGCCGAAATGGCCGAACTGCCACCGGAAGTGCGCGCCATCACCGACCCATTGGATGCGGTCGGCAACACCACCAAGGCGGTCACCAAAGGCTATGCGATCGGCTCGGCCGCGCTAGCGGCACTGGTGCTGTTTGCCGACTACACCCACAACCTGCAGGCGGCCAATCCCGCTGAAGTGTTCGCCTTCGATCTGTCGGACCACACCGTGATCATCGGTCTATTAATCGGCGGATTGATCCCCTATCTGTTCGGCGCAATGGCGATGGAAGCGGTGGGCCGCGCGGCGGGCGCAGTGGTCGAAGAAGTGCGCCGTCAGTTCCGCGAGATCCCCGGCATCATGGCCGGCACCGCCAAGCCGCAGTACGACCGCGCCGTGGACATGCTGACCCGCTCGGCGATCCGCGAAATGATCGTGCCCTCGTTGTTGCCGGTGGTGGTCCCGATCGTGGTCGGGCTGCTGCTGGGGCCGCGCGCATTGGGCGGATTGTTGATCGGCACCATTGTCACCGGGCTGTTTCTGGCCATTTCGATGACCACCGGCGGCGGGGCCTGGGACAACGCCAAGAAGTACATCGAGGACGGCCATTTCGGCGGCAAGGGCAGCGAAGCGCATAAGGCGGCAATCACCGGCGACACCGTCGGCGACCCGTACAAGGACACCGCCGGGCCGGCAATCAATCCGTTGATCAAGATCATCAACATCGTGGCGCTGCTGCTGGTGCCGCTGTTATAGCAAGGCATGCCCGCAGGGATCTCGGACCTGCGGCCATAGGGCCGCAGGTCATTGCGCGGGAAAGCTGGCTACCGCGACGGACAATACTGACGTCATTGTCTCCCCAGCGAACGTATTGGCGGTCGTTTGGCGTCCCTGCGACGCTGCCAGCACGCGCCGCCACAGGCGACAACGTGGCCAGCAACGACACCCTCCGCTGCCATCTCTCAAAGACAGCCAATCAGGCCATCATAGATCGGCGGCGCGCCGCCCGGCAGCGGCTCGAACAAGGGGTTGGTCACCGCAAGCACACGGTACATCTCGTCCAGGCGCGTGCCGGCTTTCAGCGGTGCGGTGCAGCGCCAGACGCGGCTGTCCGAGCGAAGGTAGCCGCTGCGGGGATCCACACTCACTTCGCTGGCACCGAAGGTCCAGATGCAGCTGCGCACCACGCCGGTGACGCGGTGGACCGAGCAGCGAAAGCGCAACGGCTGGTAGTCGCTGAATTCGCCTCCGCAGAAGGTATCGCCGCAGATATTGTCGAAATCACGGTCCAGCCGCTGCTCCAAGTCGATGAAGGCCTCCCAGCCTTCGGCATTGGCCGGCCAGTCCACCGCGTCCACGTAAGTGGGGAGTGGCGCTGCGGCAACGGCCGCCTGGGCGGTGAAGGAGAGCAGCAGTACGACGAGCAAGCGTGCGAGCCTGGACATGGTATTTCCCGAGCAGTGGATGAGTCTGCAGCGTGCACCGCGCCCCCGGGCGCCACGATCAGCCGGCTGCCCGCGATGAATGCAGGCTATGCCGCGCCGGGCCCTCAGAAGATTGCCCATTCAGTGTCGCTGCAGCGCAACAGCCGAACGCGTAGAATCGCGTTCTACACACTGCTGACGCCTCGGAGCTACCCGCATGGGCCTTGAACTGGTCACCTCTGGCAAGAATCTGCCGGAAGAAATCAACGTCGTCATCGAAATCCCCAAGGATTCGGAGCCGGTCAAGTACGAAGTGGACAAGGCCAGCGGTGCGATCTTCGTCGACCGCATCCTGTCGACGCCGATGCGTTACCCCTGCAACTACGGCTACGTGCCCAACACCCTGTGCGGCGACGGCGATCCGGCCGACGTGCTGGTGGTCCTGCCGCTGCCGCTGGTTCCGGGGTCGGTGGTGCGCTGCCGTCCGGTCGGCGTGCTGCGCATGAGCGACGAGGCAGGCAGCGACGAAAAGATCCTGGCGGTGCCGATCGAGAAGATCTTCTCCGGCTACGCGCACATCGAAGATATCAACCAGGTGTCCAGCCACTGGATGGAGCGCATCGGTCACTTCTTCGAGCACTACAAGGACCTGGAGAAGGGTAAGTGGGTCAAGCTCGACGGCTGGGGCGGCGCGGCCGAGGCCAAGCGCATCCTGGTCGAATCGGTGGAACGCTATAATTCCGACGCGCCCTAAGCCGTTGGCTGTAACACTGCTCTGCACGTGCGGAGCAACCGGGATCACGCTTTTGCCGTGATCCCGGTGACCGCTGCCGGTAGATTGGGTACATTACCGAGTTGCGTTTGGCCGGCGTCCGCCGTCGGTGACTTCTGGGGAAGTGTCTTGCGTATTCTGTTTGTTGGGGACGAAGCCAGTCTTCCGTCCGACCTGGTCGACTACGTCGCCGATCTCGGCGACCAGTGGCAGGCGCAGCAGGTGGCCGATGGAAATTCGGCGATCGAAGCTGCGGCCCTGTCGCCCTTCGATGCGGTCATCGTTGCCCCGGTGTTGCCGGACCTGACTGCCGCCACGTTGCTGGGGCAGATCCGCACGTTGCGCCCGGACACCATCCGCATCGCGCTGATCGATGCCCAGGACGGCCAGCGGACGCCGCCGGCCCGCATCATCGGTGTAGCCCATCGTTTCCTGCCGATGCCGCTGGCGCCGGAAGTCCTGCTCGAGGCCGTCACCAGCCTGGAAGAACTGCGCGACCTGCTGGGCAATCCGCGCTTGCGCGCGGCGATCGGGCGCATCGAAAAGCTGCCCTCGCCGCCGCATCTGTATCTGAGCCTGATGCATGCGCTGGAAGAAGACGATGGCGCCGACGCGGCCGACATCGCCAAGCTCATCGCCGGCGACCCGGCGATTGCGGCCAAAGTGCTGCAGCTGTGCAATTCGGCATTCTTTTCCGGCGGCCGCAGCATCACCGATCTGCGCACCGCTGTGACTCGCCTGGGCGTGGCGACGCTGCGCGACCTGGTGCTGGCCAGCGAAGTGTTCTCGGTGCAGACGTTGACCCCGGCCGAGCGTAGCGCGATGCAGCGCCGCGCCCTGCTCTCTTCGCGACTGGCGGCGAAAGTATTGCCCCCCACCAGCGCCGAACTCGGCTCCACCGCCGCCTTGCTGGCCGACATCGGCCTGCTGTTGCCGGGCGTGCGCGACGAGCGCGAACCGCCACTGGAAGGCGGCGACGAGCGCCTGGGCCATACCGAAGCCGGCGCGTATCTGCTTGGCCTGTGGGGCCTTCCGATGCCGATCATCGAAGCGGTGGCCTTCCATCGCCATCCGCAGCGCTCCAGCCTGCGCAGCTTCTGGGTGACCGGTGCGGTGCATGTCGCCACGGCACTGGCCAGCGGCGAGACGGTGGACGAAGAGTATCTGTCCAAGGTCGGCGTCATTTCCCGACTGCCGACCTGGCGCGAGCAGGCCGAGACGTTGCTGGGGCTTGCCGAGGCGTGAGTTACGGCACCACTTGGTGCGAATAGTGAAACGAGAAAAGGTGCGAGATATTCGCGCCTTTTTCGTTGGCGCTGCAGATAACGCGAAGGGGTGCAGCAGCTGTTACAGCATGCAGTTTCGCATGGTTGCCCTGGACAACGGGATGTGCCCTTCCAGGTGGCTATGCAGGTTTCTACGCAGCGCTCGCGCACGACACAACGCAGGAGCGTTGTGTTCGTCGCATCCCGGCACCAGGAATGACGGACATAAAAAAAGCGGGCCTTTCGGCCCGCTTTTCGTTACGACGCTTCGATGATCAGAAGCGCTGGTTGTACTGCACGAACAGGAAGCGGTCGTAATCCAGCATCGGATCGATCGCCGCAGTGCTGCTGTTGGTGATCGAGTAGGTCACCGGCGGCTGCTTGTTCCAGATGTTGCGGGCACCAACGGTCACGCTGCCATCCCACGGAGCCTGCCAGGTGACAGAGACGTCCTGATAGGAGATCGAGCCCTTCTTGTTGGAACCGGTACCGCCGCCCCAGCCCGGATTCGGGGTCTGGTAATTCGGGTTGTTGCACTCGATGCCTGACGCTGCATCCCAGCAGTAATCGCGGAAGCCGCCGTAGTAACGCAGGTTCCAGTTCGCCGACAACGCGCCCAGCGACCAGTCCAGGCCCAAGGTGGCACGCACGCGCGGGAAGTTCCAGTAGCCTGCGGAGTTCGCCCACTCGGCACCGGCTTCTGCCTGCGACTTGTAGGTCGCCAGGTAGTTGGTGTCCAGGTTGACGGCAAACTTGCCGTACGCGGTTTCCGGCATGCGGTAACGCACACCGAAGTTGTAGCCTTCGGTTTCCAGACGGCCCAGGTTGACGTTGCCGCGGCTCAGCGTGGTGACCTGGCCGGTGACCGCGTCGCGACCGTAGTCGGCGCAGTAGCTGGCCAGATTGTTGAGGTAACAGTTGTTCAACACATCATTGGCCGACAGGGCGGTGATGATGTTGGAGATGGAAATGCGGTACCAGTCGAGCGAGAAGTCCAGGCCCTGCACCCAATGCGGGCTGTACACCATGCCCACGGTGCGGGTGATGCTGTATTCCGGCTCAAGCTCTGCATTGCCCACGCCCGAGTTGAACGGTGCGTTGCCCTGCACGTCGCGGCGCGTGACCGGGTTGCCTGCGGTATCGGTCTGACGGAAACCCGCCGGCAGGCCTTCAGCGGTGCAACGTGCTGCCACGCCTGCGGTGCCCAGCGAGCCGAAGGTGGCGTCGCACGGATCGGTGAAGGTATCGAACGTCTGCGAGCCGCCACCGAAGGTGTCCGACAGGGTCGGCGCACGGAAACCGGTGCCGTAGGTACCGCGCACCAGCAGGTCGTCGATCGGCTTCCAGGTGAAGCTGAACTTGCTGTTGGTGGTGTCGCCGAAGCGGCTGTAGTTGCTGTAACGGGCGGCCACGTCGAACGACAGTTCCTTGGCGCCCGGCAGATCCTTCAGCACCGGAATCAACAGCTCCAGGTAGGCTTCGTTGGTCTGGTAGCGACCTTCGGTGGCCTGTGCCGCCAGGTCGGTGGTGTAACCGGCGCTGGACAGCTGATCCGGATAGTCGTAACCGCTGATTTCGCGGTGCTCGACGCCTGCGGCGAAGCCCAGCTCACCGGCCGGCAGATCGAACAGACCACCGGTCACGTTGGCGGTCCACTGCTTGCTCAGGCTCTGCTGGGTGGCCTGACCCAGCGCATTGATGTACTGCAGCGCGTTCGGCGTGGAGGCCGACGGGCCACCCAGGATGTTGAACGGGGTGCACTGGCCCAGCGCATTGCTGGTACCCAGCGCGATCGGAGCCGCTGCGGTACCGCACTGCACCTGACCCTGTGCATTGAGGAACGACGGGCCCAGCGCCTTCTGCAGCGCCAGCAAGTTGATGTTGCCGCGCGAAACCTGCGTCACATCGTACTTGTTGTAGTTGAAGCCAACGTCCCAGTTCCAGCCGTGGCTGCCGACGTCGAACACGCCTTCCAGCGCTGCATCGAAATGCAGGGTCTTGACGTTGCTTTCGGTGGTGCGCGGCAATTCAACCGTACGACGGAACCAGCTGTTGATGTCCTGGCCAACCGGGTTGTAGTAGCTGCTGCCACTGATCGCCACCGGGAACTGCGGCTGCGAAGAAGCCTGCAGCGGGTAGCCGGCGATCTGACGGTTCGAGTCGCGCTCGGAGTACATCGCGGTCGACTTGAAGGTCACGCTGTCGGTCAGGTTGTAGCTGCCGGTCGTGAAGATCGACTTGTTGCGGCTGGACTGCTGCAACATCATCTGATCGACGGAATTGAAGTAGTCGTCGGTGGTGATGTCGTTGTGGTAGTTGGCCAGATTGCGTGAATCCGCACCTACGCCCTTACCGTCGAACGAACCGGTGTGATTGAGGATGTAGGTCTGGTCGTTGGAGGTGAAGCGACCCCACGGGCCGGTTGCACTCAGACCATCTTCGATGTGGTTCGGGCCGGCCGAGTAACGGGTCAGCGCACGATCCTTGGCCCACACCGGGTCTTCGTTGGTGTAGTTGACACCGAACACCAGCGAGGCGCGGTCGGTGGTGGTGCCGGCGGTGAAGGAGTACTGCTCCTTGGAACCGTCGCCACGACCGTTCTGGCCGAAGTACGCCGAGGCTTCTGCACCGTCGTAGTTCTGACGCAGGATGATGTTGACCACACCGGCCACAGCGTCGGAGCCGTAGATCGCCGAGGCGCCGTCCTTCAGGACTTCGATGCGCTCGATGAGCGAGCTCGGGATGGTGGACATGTCGGTCAGGCCGTTCAGGCTGCTGGTCCAACGCTTGCCGTTCACCAACACCAGGGTACGGTTTTCACCCAGGTTGTAGAGGTTGACGTACTGGCCGCCCTGTTCCGGGTCCGAGGTCAGCACAGCAGCCTTGCTGTAAGTCTGCGTACCGGCAATCGACAGGTTCTGGAGGATGTCACCAACGCTCACCAGGCCGGACTTCTGAATGTCCTGCTGGGAGACGGTGAAGACCGGCTGTGCGGTTTCGACGTCGACCGAGCGGATGCGCGAGCCGGTGATTTCGATGCGGTCCAGCGTCGTGGTCGACGGGGCGGACTGCTCTTGTGCGTTGGCGGCAAAAGCCGGCGTCAACGCGATCGCAATACCGGCGGGCAACAGGCCCAGCCGCACTGCGGAGGTGCGAAGGTTCATCAATCTCTCCAGGGTTCGTTAGTGGCGCGTTAAGCGCCCCCGTGCAAATTACGTTTGCGTGAACGCCGTCGCTTTGCGCGTCACGTTCCGTGGCTTTGCCGAATCTGGCGGATTGGTCGTCTGCTCGCGATAATGCGATGCGGAGACGCCAAAACGCGCACGAAATGCGCGTGCGAAGCTGCAGCAATTGTCGAAGCCGCTGGCGGCCGCAACCTCACCGATCATCATCGAGGTATCGCGCAGCAAGTCGGAGGCCCGCTCCAGCCGCAAGCGTGCCGACAGCGCCTGCGGGCTTTCTTCGTACAGGCTCTGGAATGTCTTGGACACATACCAACTGGAGAAGTTGGTCAGCTGCGCCAGTTCGCTGATGCGCACCACGCGGTCGCTGTTGCCTTCCAGATACAGCCGGGCCCGTTGCATGCGGCCGAACACCTGACGGCGACGGCTACGCGAACGCCCCGGGCAACGCTGCTCCTGCTCGACGAAGTCGTGCTGCATCGCGGCCAGATGCAGCAACAACGGGCGCGCCGATGCGCTGCCGCTCTGCAGCGCCGCATTACGCCACAGCCGCAGCGCAATGCGCAGGTCGCTGCGCGACAGCTGGCTGCGACCTGGATACAGCGTGGCGTCGGTCAACTCGGCCAACGACTGCAAGCTGGTGCCATCCAGGCTGACGCCGACGCACAACGCGCTGCGATCCGCCTGCACGGTGGGGTGCGAGTCCTTGTCGAAGGCGATCCAGTCGCCGGCGCGCAGCCGGAAACGGCCTTCCTTGGATTCCACCCAGGCGCGGCCCCGCAACTGCACCCACAAGGTAAATGTCGCAGCGGCGGTACGGATGCTACCCAGACGCGAGACAGCCAGACAGGTGGTCGATGTCGAGTCGCTGGCACCGTCCAGGCAGAGTGCGAGCCCGCGATCGGCAGTGATGACCTGTTGCATGTTGGCAGCCTCTTGTACAAAAGAGGGCGTAGTGTTTTGCCGAATCTGGCGTGAGTCAGGACGTTTCCACGAAGCTCTGCCGAAATTGCCACGAAGCCTTTCCGAAGGAGTTACGAGGCCACTTTTCTCAACATCATCAACAGGTTGGAGATGAAGCCGACGGACACCGATGGCTGCTCCGGCAACGGCATGTAGGCGATCGCGCTGCCGTCTTCTTCGGCCAGCGCCACATACATCGCACCGCTGCGCTGATCCAGGCTGAAACCGTTGATGGTGGTGAACTTCGCCGCGTCCAGGCACTGCGCGCGACCGCCGCCGAGCGCACTGTCGTGCGTCGCGCAACTGTCATTGGACGACAGGTAATGCACCTGACCCTGGGTGCCCGGCGCCCAGCTGCGATAGCGCCAGCGCGATGGTTGCTGCGCGTCCACCGGCTGCACGGTATCGGCAGCCAGGGTTGGCGCAACCTGCCAAAGCCCTGCCCCGCTCAGATGCGTCAACAGCACCTGCCCGCTGATGCGATCCAGGCGTACCTGCGAGACATCCTGCAGCGTGGCCAGCGCGCGCCAGGGGCTGCTGCTGCGGTCGTATAGCGTGGCAAAGGTATGCCCATCGTCGGCCGCAGCCACGACCAGCAACCGGTTGGGATCGGGAAGATGGATCGCCTGCAATGGCCGCGCTTGCGGTACCGGCAGGCGTACCGTCTTGCCGGTGCTCGGGGTCACTTCAAAGAGCGCAGCCTGTCCATCGGCATCGCTGCCGCTGACCAGCACTTGCCGCGAATCGGCCGACCAATCGGCAGCCTGTCGCGCATCCGGGCGGATCCCTTCGATCAACCGCACCGAGCCTTGATTGGTGACATCGCCCCACCACAACCCATACGCACCGGAGCGATTGGACGCGAAGATGAGTTGATGCCCGTCGGGCGCAATCATCGGTTGATCGTCGCGCCCATTGGAAGGAAACAGGCGACGCCGAATGTAGCCACCGTTCATGGGGTCGTGGATGACCTGATACACCCCGAACTGCGGCTTGCGCTGCACGAAGACCAGATGCCCGTGCGCCACGTCCGGCGCCTGCGCATCGTCCACGCCCAGATCGTGCAGGCTGCGAGCGATCAGATCGAGCCGATACAAACGCGCCTCACTATCCACGCGACGCCCGAAGATCAGCCCACTGCCGTCCGGCAACCAGCTCCAGCCACGGATATCGGCATTGTCGTGCGTCAATCGCTCCGCGCTGCCGCCTTGCGCGGGTATCCGCCACAGATCGCCCAGCTGCGGATTACGCAGAAACACGATCCATTGCCCGTCCGGGGAATAGCGCGGTGCGTAGTCGAAATCAGTCGGTTGCGCGCTGTAGGTCAATCCCTGCCATTGCCCGGTCTCAAGATCCAGACGCCGGATTCGGGGCGCACCTTGCGCGCCGGTCATGCTGCCGAACAACAACGCGCGGCCGTCGGGCGACCAGCTGAAACTGAGCATGTCCGCGCCATCGCAGCGCACCACTTCGCGTGCTGCGGACTGCCCTACCGCAGCGGCGATCATGATCCTGCAACTGCCGTCCGGCGATTGCCGGGAAAACGCGATTTCGCGCCCATCCGGCGACCAGGCAGGCAGTCGGTCGGAGACGCCGGGCGCAGGCGCTTCCAGCACCCGCGGATACGCGTTGTCGGTCGTCTTGACCAGGATCGAGGTCCCCGGCCGATCGCTGGTCAGCGAGGCGTAGGCCACCATTTTGCCGTCGGGCGAGAGGCTGGGCGTGAGATCGAATCCGCCGCCCGCGGTGATGACCTGGTACGGCCGCTTGGGGCTGCCGGGGACAGCGGTGGACGTCGCAATCTCCATTGCCGGCGCGCGCAGCCACAGCGTGCGTGCCGCAAGGCCTAGCACCACCACCAGCGCCAGACTCGCGAAGGCCAATGCCATCCAACGATGTCGGCGCGGCGTCATTGCTGCAGCAGGCAACGGCGCTGAAACTTGTTCCGACGTGCGATGACTGGCCTCCGCTGTAGCGCTGACCGCATCTGTCGCGAGCGGCGCTTCCTGCGTGGCCTGCTGCACGCCTGGCGACTCTAGCGAGGACGCCGTCTGCGTCAGCGTCGCCGCTGCGTCCGCATACGCCTCCCACGCCACCGGCGCCATCAGGCGATAACCGGTCTTGGCAATCGTCTCGATGTACTCGGACCGCTGGCTGCCGCTGCTGGCAAACGCCTTACGCAGCTGCGTCACTGCCTGGGTCACCACATCGTTGGTGGGCAAGGTGTCAGGCCATACCTCGGCGAGCAGCTGCTCACGCGTCACTACCTGCCCTGGCTGTCGCGCCAGTGTCAGCAGCACCGCTAACGATTTGGGTGGCAACCGCAACGCCCGCCGTGCGCCCGGTGCGTGTACTTCGCGCGAGGCAAGATCGACCACACACGGCCCGACACGCAGCCGGCCAGATGGCATTGCAGTAGCAGGAGGAACACTCATCGGCAAAACACGCGTCGGCATGCAAGGACTACAAAAACGCATCGCACTCAGTGCGAAACGCCAAATTCAGCAAAGGACCACGACCAACTGTGTCATGCATCCAGTTGGCGCAAATTTTACTCTATGCCCCGTTGCTTCCTATAAAGGGCGGCGACGTCAGGCTCTCTCTCTCTCGCCGACGAATTCAAATAATTACGATGTTCCCTTCGCGCCTTCTGGCGCGATTTTTTTATCTGCGATTCAGCTAAAACGCTGCAAGCCCTTATGCGCTGTAACCGCTTGCAACGCGATCGCATCGCGGCACTTGCGCACAGCGATGCGATCTGGTGCAACGAAGCTGAATTTTTGATAAGCGAGCCATGCACTGCGGGCAATCTAATGCAGGCTCGCGAGCCAAGAGTGGCTGACAAAACGTCGCGAGCAGTCGCCAGGTGGGTGTGGAGCGCGCGCTCAGAACCGGAGTATGCGAGTGGTACATGCCGCACCGAGCACCGGCCGCGCCGCCTGGCGGCTGCACAGTCGTTTTGTCAGCTGTTCTAAGAGGGGCGATAGACCTGCGCACCCTGCGCCAGAAACTGCGAGGCCTTCTCTTCCATACCAGCCGACAAGGCGTGCTCTTCGCCCATGCCGTGCTCGGCCGCGTAGTCGCGCACGTCCTGGGTGATCTTCATCGAACAAAAATGCGGCCCGCACATCGAGCAAAAGTGCGCCAGCTTGTGCGCGTCCTTGGGCAGGGTTTCGTCGTGAAACTCCTTGGCCTTTTCCGGATCCAGCCCGAGATGGAACTGGTCGTCCCACCGGAACTCGAAGCGCGCCTTGCTCAGGGCGTTGTCGCGCACCTGCGCGCCGGGATGTCCCTTGGCCAGATCGGCCGCATGCGCGGCAATCTTGTAGGCCATGATGCCGTCGCGCACGTCCTGCCGGTTGGGCAGGCCCAGATGTTCCTTGGGCGTGACATAGCAGAGCATCGCGGTACCGAACCAGCCGATCATCGCCGCGCCGATGGCGCTGGTGATGTGGTCGTAGCCAGGCGCGATATCGGTGGTGAGCGGCCCCAGCGTGTAGAACGGCGCTTCGCCGCATTCGCGCAGCTGCTTGTCCATGTTTTCCTTGATCAACTGCATCGGCACATGGCCCGGCCCTTCGATCATGGTCTGCACGTCGTGCTTCCAGGCGAGTTTGGTCAGCTCGCCGAGCGTTTCCAGTTCGCCGAACTGCGCGGCATCGTTGGCGTCGGCGATGCAGCCCGGGCGCAACCCATCGCCCAGTGAAAACGCCACGTCGTAGGCCTTCATGATCTGGCAGATGTCTTCGAAATGCGTGTAGAGAAAGTTCTCCTTGTGGTGCGCCAGACACCACTTGGCCATGATCGAGCCGCCGCGCGAGACGATGCCCGTCACCCGCTTCGCAGTGAGCGGCACATAGCGCAGCAGCACACCGGCGTGGATGGTGAAGTAATCCACGCCCTGCTCGGCCTGCTCGATCAAGGTGTCGCGAAAGATCTCCCAGGTCAGCTCTTCTGCACGGCCATCGACTTTTTCCAGCGCCTGATAGATCGGCACCGTGCCGATCGGCACCGGCGAGTTGCGGATGATCCACTCGCGCGTTTCATGGATGTGCTTGCCGGTGGACAGATCCATCACCGTGTCGCCGCCCCAGCGGATCGACCACACCAGTTTCTCCACTTCCTCGGCAATGCCAGACGACACCGCGCTGTTGCCGATGTTGGCGTTGATCTTGGTCAGGAAATTGCGACCGATGATCATCGGTTCGCTCTCGGGATGATTGATGTTGTTGGGAAGGATCGCGCGGCCGCGTGCGATCTCATCACGAACGAATTCCGGCGTGATGCGTTGCTGGATCGACGCACCGAACGATTCACCGGGATGTTGCTTGCGCAGCATTGCGTCGGTGACGGCCTCCAGACGCTGGTTCTCGCGGATCGCCACGAACTCCATCTCCGGAGTGACGATGCCACGCCGTGCGTAATGCATCTGGGTGACATTGGCGCCGGCGCGCGCCACCCGTGGCAGGCGCCGTGCGGGGAAGCGCACCGCATCCAGCCGCGCATCGTGTTCGCGGCCGCGCCCGAAGTGCGAACTCAAGGTGTCCAGCGCCACCGTATCGCCACGTTCGGCAATCCAGTCGGCGCGCAACGGCGCAAGGCCGGCAGCAAGATCGATCGCTGCCCGCGGATCGGTATACGGCCCGGAGGTGTCGTAGACACTGAGCGGCGCATTGTCTTCGCCGCCGAACAGCGTCGGCGTGCGCGTCAGTGCGATCTCGCGCATCGGCACCTGCAGATCGGCACGCGAACCGGGCACGAAGATCTTGCGGGAACCGGGAATCGGCTGGGTCACAGCCTCGGATAACGATTGGGCTTGTTGCTGCAAAACGGTAGGCGCGGCATTCATGGCGTTCGTCCTGTGTGCTGGTGACCAGCACCAATGGCGCTGGCTCTGCGAAGAAGTCGCAGTGCGGACGAAGCGGCGGCGCTCAATATGACGAACCGTGCAGGCACGGACCATCGCATCTTACGAAGCTTCCCTACGCCGGTATGAGCCGGATCAGGTTCGAAGGGACTATCTCAACCGCAGCGCACTGCGGTACCCCCACTTCGGCGGCGATTAAACCACATCGCCGCTGGCGGGCGCATGCACGGTTGCGTGACAGAGCCGCCCGATGAACGCAGCAATGCAGCTGACATGCCCAGACATGTTCGCGGCACATGGGCTCGCTAGCGTGGTCACACAACAACCAGAAACCTGCCCTCTCTCCTTGCCGCCGCATCCCGGCGGCATTTTTTATCGCCCCCCTTGCGGCCGACGGCTCCGCTTCGTTATCGTCGCGTGAAAACATGGATGGACGACGCGAATGCAATGGATGCGACGGTGTGCGTGGATCGTGGCAGTGCTGATCGCAGCGGTGGGACCTGGTGCAGCGGCCGAGCCGCTAGCAGCGGAAGTATTCGTCGAATCCGGCCCGATTTCCTCGCCCGCGATGTCGCCGGACGGCAAGCATCTGGCGGTCAGCGCCGATCTCGGGGATGGCAGCTACGCGCTAGTGGTGTACCGCATCGCCGACATGCAATCCACCACCATGTTGCGCCTGCCGCGCTACGAGTTGCCGGTGCGCATTGCCTGGGTCAGCGATCGGCGTATGGTGATCGGCAAGGGCCGCAAGCTCGGCTCGCTGGAAGAACCGGTGCCGATGGGCGAGATCATCGCCACCGACCTGGATGGCGGCAATCAGCGCTACGTCTACGGCTACCAGCAAAGCACGCGCAATGCGGGGCTGGAGCGCGGCTTCGGCTACATCGAAGGGCTGCCGAGCCGGCGTAACGGGCACTTCTACATGCGGCGGCTGTCGCTGGATTCGCGCCATTCGATGCTGTACGACGTGGACGCGAGTACCACCACACATCGGTTAATGGCCGACATCGACGTGCCGCGCCTGAGGTTCATCCTCGACAACGATGATGTGGCGCAGTACGCCTACGGCACCGATGACGACGACAATTCGCTGCTGTTCCGCCGTAACGGCAACGGCTGGACACCACTGACGCAGGTCCAGTCCAACTGGCGCCCGATTGCGTTTGCCGAACAACCCGGTCGTGTCTATGGCTGGTACAGCGTCACCGGCGGCCCGGCGGCATTGGTGTCCAGCGATCCGGACGGACAGCAGCGCAGCGTACTGGCGTCCGACCCGTTCTACGACGTGGATGATCTGCAATGGGGATTGGCGCCATTTGCGCCGTTCGCGGCCCGACTGGGACCGGGCCGGCCCGCGCTGCGCTAGATCGCGCCCGACAGCGCACCGGCGCAGCTGCATCGCAGCCTCAGCGAGACCTTGGCGGGTCAGTACGTGGATTTCGTCAACTTCACCGAAGATGGCAGCGCCGTGCTGCTGAAGGCCTATAGCGACCGCGATGCCGGCGCCTGGTACATCTTCAATCGCCCGACCAATACGCTCAAGCTGGTCATCAAGTCCCGCAGCGCCCTGCCCGCAGCACTGATGGGCGAGCGGCGGATGGTGAAGTTCAAGGCCCGCGACGGGCTCATGCTGGACGGCGTACTGACCGTTCCGGCGACGGCCGGCCAGGGCGCGCCACTGCCGATGATCCTGCTGCCGCACGGCGGCCCGCATGCCGACGGCGACGGTTGGGCGTTCGATACCGATGCGCAATTTCTCGCCAACCGCGGCTACCTGGTGTTGCAGGTCAACTATCGCGGCGGCACCGGCCGAGGCAATGCCTTCGAACGCGCGGGCTACCGCCAGTGGGGCGAACGGATCCAGGACGATCTGGTGGATGGCGTGCGTTGGGCGATCGACCAGGGCCTGGCCGATCGCTCGCGCATCTGCAGCTACGGCGCCAGTTTTGGGGCTTACGCAGCGATGATGGTGCAGGTGAAGGCACCGGACCTGTTCCGCTGCGCGGTGGGGGTGGCCGGCATCTACGACCTGCAGATGATGTACACCAAAGGCGACATCAATCAGAGCGCGTCCGGCACCAATTACCTGCAACGCGTGATCGGCCGCGACGCAGCCGACCTTGCCGCGCACTCGCCGGTTTCGCTGGCCGAGCGCATCAAGGCGCCCGTGCTGTTGGTCCACGGCGAAGAGGATGAGCGTGCGCCCTTTGCCCAGGCCAAGAGCCTGCGTGCTGCGCTCACGCGTAGCGGCAACGCGCCCGAATGGATGGCGGTGCCCAAGGAAGGCCACGGGTTTTACAAGGACGCCAACCAGATCGCCTTTTACCGCACCCTAGAACGCTTCCTGGCCAGGCAGTTGGGTAATCCGACAACCGCAGCGGCGGGCGGCACCACGCCGACCACGCCGCAGTAACGCCGGCGCACGTCACTCCAGCGTATAGCCCACCCGCAGGCCGCCCCAATGCTTGCGGCCGACGAAGATCGGGGCAGACAGATCGAACATGATCTGGCCGGTATCGCGGCGGTAGACCTGCAGGCGGTATGGGTCGGTATGTGCACCGACGCTGCGGCCAACTCGGTCGGAGAACTTGCGCTTGGTGCGGTTGCCGACCAGATCGCGCTTGGGGTCGCCGGTGAGCGGCTGGGTGAAACGCAGATTGTGGGTAGGCACATAGCCGTCGGGATTGGCGCAGATCGCGAACACGATCCACGGATGCGCATCCAGCAAGGGTTCCTGCAACGGAGGCAGCACGTGATCGCACACCGCGTCGAAGTCGGTGCTGAACTTGGGCGGCTCCACACCGGCAATCGGGGTGTAGGTGCGCGCGAACAACGCCGCTTCGTCGATCTGCCCACGCGCGATGGCCTGCGCCAATGCGGTGCCGATCTTGCCCGCCGTGGCAACGGCGAGTTCCTTGACGCGCGCGTGCCTGGGCACCTGCAGTGGATCGGGCGGCAGGCGGAACAGGCCTACGCAGTCGCGCAGGGTTTCGGTGCCGCGTTCCAGCGCTTCGCTGCGTTCGGCCACGTGCGCGGCGTGCTGCAGGTTGCTGCGGCCCAACGCCACCACGCCATCCACCGCACGCTCGATGCCGCGAATCTCGCCGTCCTGCGCCTGGATGCGTCCGGCCACCGTGGTCATCGCGCTACTGGCCTGCCCAAGCACACGGGTGATGCCATCGAGCACCGCCTCGGTCCCGCGCGCGGAGGCCGCACCCTCGCCCACTGCGGCGCTGGTTTCGGCCAGGATCGCGCGCACATCGCGCGCTGCCGCGGCGGCACGTTCGGCCAGGCGGCGGATTTCGGTGGCGACCACCGCAAAGCCGCGCCCGGCATCGCCGGCGTGCGCCGCTTCGATGCTGGCGTTGATCGACAGAATATTGGTCTGAAACGCCACCGAGTCGATGACTTCGATGACCTCGCCGGCACGTGCCGCGCGGCGCTCCACTTCATGCATGGCCTGACCCAGCGCATGTGCCGCGGCCACACCCTGGCGCGCGCTGTCGTCGGCGCTGGCGGCCAGCGCAATGACCTGCGCCAGTTCGGCATTGACGTCCTGCAGGCTCGACGACAACCGCTCCACGGCCGTGCGTGCACCGTCCAGCGCTTCGGTCTGCGCCTGCGATTGGCGCACCATCTCGTCGTTTTCGGCCACCAACGGCGGCACTTCGGCGGCGATCTGCACCGACAGCGCCACAGCCTGGCGGATCGCTTCGGCCAGATTGCCGAAGCCGGCCTGCAGCCGGCGGCCCATGTCGGTGTCTGCCAGGCCCGTTGGCAACAGCAGATCCAGCTCGCAGCCGGCCAGCGCCTGCGCGGTGCGCTCCAGCACCGTGCGGTCTTCGTGCTCGGCCTGCAGGCGTGCCACCAGGGGCTGCAGCAGCGGCGAGATCGGCACCGGGCGGCTACCGTCGGCCAATCGCGTGGCTTCGCGCAATAAGGTTGCGGTTTCCACATGCGGTAACGACAGCATCCAGCCGCCATGCTCGCGGTCGCGGATGTAACGCACGCGCCGGGCCGGGTCGTCGCCCGGCGCGGCCCATACTCCTTCGTCGCCGACCAGGTCGGTGGCGCTCAATCCCCACAATACGGTTGCCGGCAAGCCATCCAATTCATTGGCGGTCTTGCCAAGCACGTCCAGGCCAGCGCGATTGCAGGCCACCACACACGCCTCGGCCGACAGCCGCAGCAAGGCGACCGGCGCGTCGGGGAGCAGGGCCGCACGCGTGTGCGACGGCAGGTCAGGCGATTGCATCGAGCTCATGGGGATTCCTAAACCATCAGTGTCGTTAGCGGCGCGCGGCGGGCAGAATTGAGCGGCGCACTCATCCGTGGCGGCTGGCTCAGTAGCCGGCGGCCTGCCCATCCTTGCGACTTTCCGAGGCGCCGTAATACACGCCATTGGCCGGATCACGGGCAATCGCCTGATAGCCGCCGTACGGGCCGTCGGCAAAGATCACCCTGTGGCCTTTGCGCATCAGTGCGCGAATGGTGTCGTAGGAGAACCCGGTCTCCAGATTGAGCTCGCCGCCGTCGCTCATCGCGGTGGCCTGGCCGGTGGGCTCGGTAGAGCCCTCGTGCTGGATGCGCGGGGCATCGCCGGCTTCCTGCAGATTCATATGGAAATCCACCAGGTTCATCACGATCTGCACGTGCCCTTGCGGCTGCATCGCCCCGCCCATCACGCCAAAGCTCAGCCACGGCTTGCCGTCCTTGGTGACGAACGCCGGGATGATGGTCTGGAACGGCCGCTTGCCCGGCGCGTAGCCGTTGGGGTGGTCCTTCTTCAGCACGAACATCTCGCCACGGTCCTGCAGGATGAAGCCCAGCCCCGGCGGCGCCATGCCACTGCCCATGCCGCGATAGTTGGACTGGATCAGCGACACCATTCATGCCGTCGGCATCGGCGACGGTCATGTAGATGGTGTCGCCCTCTTCCAGTTGTTTGGGCGTGCCGGGCTGCACTTCCTTCAAGGCCTTGTCCATGGAAATGAGCGACCGGCGCTGGGCGGCGTACTCCTTGGACACCAGCTTGGCCAGCGGTGCCGGCTGGAAGGCAGGGTCGGCATAGAAGCGCGCACGGTCGGCAAAGGCCAGCTTCTTGGCCTCGGTGAACAGATGCACGTGCTCGGCCGAGCCGAACGGGATCTTGGAAAAATCGTAGCCTTCCAGGATGTTGAGCATCTGCAACGCCGCGATGCCCTGGCTGTTGGGTGGCAGCTCCCACACGTCATAACCGCGGTAATTGGTGCTCACCGGCTCGACCCATTCGCCCTGATGGCTGGCCATGTCCTCGTAACTCAGGTAGCCGCCATTGGCCTTGAAGTAGGCGCCGATGGTGCGTGCGATCGGCCCCTTGTAGAACGCGTCGCGGCCGCCGTCGGCGATCTGCTGCAAGGTGTTGGCCAGGTTCGGGTTCTTCCACAGCTCGCCCTTGCGCGGGGCGTGCCCGTCGATGGTGAACTGCTCCTTGAAGCCGGGGTATTGCGACAGCCGCGGTACCGAGCGGTCCCAGTAATAGGCAATGGTTTCGGCCACCGGATGGCCTTCGCGCGCGTAGCGGATCGCCGGAGCCAGGTTCTGCGCCATCGGCTTGCGACCGAAGCGCTCATGCAGCGCAAACCAGCCATCCACCGCGCCCGGTACCGACACCGGCAGCGGCCCGGTCGGCGGAATGTCTTTCAGCCCGCGCCGCTGAAACTCGGCCAGGGTCAGCGACTTGGGCGAACGACCGGAGCCGTTGTAACCGTAAAGCTTGCTGGTCTTGGGATCCCAGACGATGGCGAACAGATCCCCACCCACCCCATTGCCGGTCGGCTCCATCAAGCCCAACGCCGCATTGGCGGCGATCGCCGCGTCCACCGCCGAACCGCCGTTTTTCATCACATCCAACGCGATCTGGGTGGCCAGCGGTTGCGAGGTCGCCGCCATCGCATGCGGGGCGATCACTTCGGAGCGGGTGGCGAAGGCTTGTCCGGTGACACGGTCAGCGGCGCCAAGAGGCGGCGCGAGCAGCGCCAGAGCAGACACCAATAAGACGGGTACGCGACGCATGATCAAGAGCTCCCCCATGACACAACGAATGAAACACCAACCATAACAGCGGCCTCCGTCACAGCGTTCGATCACGGTCGCACTGAAGCAACAAAACCGCGCAGTTAGCGATGCAAATCTGCGATGTCGGCCGGCCGGCGATCCGGTTTCAATGGAAACCATGCTGCTGCCATGAGGCTTCGCGCTCGGTAAACAGCGCTGATCCAGATGTTTCACCCGCAAGGGTTGACACCCTACCGGCGGCAATGGTTATCTCAGTCCATGCAGCAACGCACCGCCACCACGAACGCTCTGATGTCCGCGCCCTCCGGCGCGTTGGCAGCGTCGCTTCTCGTGCTCGTACTTATTACCTCGCCAACCGGTGCGGGACGAGACTTCGTGTAGGCGACAGACACACAAGGCTTCGATCAGACCCCGCACCGGCAACGGCGCGGGGTTTCGCGTTTCAGGGACCCCCAAAAGTTTCGAATGACATGAACGACAGCACCAATATCGCGCCAACTACTTCCATCAGCGCCAGCAACAGCGCTGCGGCAAGCGTCTACGTGCACGGTGCCCTCGCTCATCCCCGCTTTGCTCGGCCAACCAGCCTCTGCGCTGCCGGCTGATCCCTTTCTCACTGCCAACCCCGCAAGGATTACTTCATGAGCAACGACACCCAACCGAAAATCGCGATCATCGGCTACGGCAGCCAGGGCCGCGCGCATGCGCTGAACCTGCGCGATTCCGGCTTCGACGTCACCGTCGGCCTGCGTCCCGGTGGCCCGACCGAATCCAAGGCGCAGGCCGACGGCTTCACCGTGGTGGCGCCGGCCGACGCGGTGAAGACCGCCGACCTGGTCGCGATCCTGACCCCGGACATGGTGCAGAAGAAGCTCTACGAAGAGGTCATCGCGCCGAACATGAAACAAGGCGCCTGCCTGCTGTTCGCGCATGGTTTGAACGTGCATTTCGACATGATCACCCCGCGCGCCGATCTGGACGTGGTGCTGGTCGCGCCAAAGGGCCCGGGCGCGCTGGTGCGTCGGGAGTATGAAATCGGCCGCGGCGTGCCGTGCATCTATGCGGTGTACCAGGACACTAGCGGCAAGGCCGAGCAGTTTGCGCTGACCTATGCCGGCGGCCTGGGCGGCGCGCGCGCCAACATCATCAAGACCACCTTTAAGGAAGAAACCGAAACCGATCTGTTCGGCGAGCAGGCGGTCCTGTGCGGCGGTGCGTCCTCGCTGGTGCAGGCCGGTTTCGAAGTGCTGGTGGAGGCCGGTTACCAGCCGGAAATCGCGTATTACGAAGTACTGCACGAATTGAAGTTGATCGTGGACCTGTTCTACGAAGGCGGCATCACCCGCATGCTGGAATTCGTGTCCGAAACCGCACAATACGGCGACTATGTCAGCGGCCCGCGCGTGATCGACGCCAGCACCAAGGCGCGCATGAAGGACGTGCTGACCGACATCCAGAACGGCACCTTCACCAAGAACTGGGTGGCCGAATACGAGGCCGGTCTGCCGAACTACACCAAGTTCAAGCAGGCCGACCTGGAACACCCGATCGAGGAAGTGGGCAAGAAACTGCGCGCCAAGATGGTCTGGCTCAACGGCGAACAGCAAGCCGCTGCCGCACCAGCGAATCAACAAGCGGCATAACGCCGCCGCATCCCCCACCGCTTAACACCGAAGGTCCGCAACGCATGAACACCTCCGCACACAGCACGCCCCGCAACGGCGCGCGCTGGCTGACGCAGGCCCTGGAAGCCGAGGGCGTGGAAACGCTGTTCGGTTATCCGGGCGGCACCATCATGCCGTTCTACGACGCCCTGGTGGATTCCAGGCTCAAACACATCCTGGTCCGTCACGAACAGGGCGCCGCCCTCGCCGCCAACGGCTACGCCCGTGCCAGCGGCAAGGTCGGCGTGTGCGTGGCGACGTCCGGCCCGGGCGCGTCCAATCTGGTCACCGGCATTGCAGACGCGATGCTCGATTCGGTGCCGATGGTGTGCCTGACCGGTCAGGTCGCCACACCGCTGCTGGGCACCGATGCGTTCCAGGAACTGGACGTGTTCGGCATGACCATGCCGATCGTCAAGCACAGCTTTCTGGTGCGTAGCGTGGACCAGTTGCCGGAGATGGTGCGCGAGGCGTTTCGCATCGCGCGCGAAGGCCGCCCGGGCCCGGTGTTGATCGACCTGCCGAAGGACGTGCAGATCGCCGACGCCTCGCATCTGCCAGTGCATGTGCCGGCGGCGGTGCTGCCGCCACCGGCACCGGCGGACGCGAAACTGGCCGACGCGCTGGCCGCCATTGCCAGTGCCGAGCGCCCGGTGGTGTACGGCGGCGGCGGGATTGCGCTGGCCAATGCGGTGGACGCATTCCGGCGGTTTGTCGAAGCCACCGGCATCCCGACCGCGCTGACCTTGCGCGGGCTGGGTGCATTGCCGCATGCGCATCCGGATTACCTGGGCATGCTGGGCATGCACGGCACGCGGGCCGCCAATATGGCCATCCAGGAATGCGATCTGTTGGTGGTGGTCGGTGCCCGTTTCGACGACC
Organism: Xanthomonas sp. NCPPB 4467; assembly: GCF_041475665.2. Taxonomy (NCBI): domain Bacteria; kingdom Pseudomonadati; phylum Pseudomonadota; class Gammaproteobacteria; order Lysobacterales; family Lysobacteraceae; genus Xanthomonas; species Xanthomonas sp. NCPPB 4467. Next base: position 4,189,950 of record NZ_CM191260.1, read on the forward strand.
GCGCCACCGGCAAATTGAGCGAATTCGCACCGTTCGCACGCGTCATCCATCTGGATGCCGATGCGTATGAAATTTCCAAGCTGCGCACCGCCGACGTTGCCGTGCCCGGCGATGTGGCAACCAGCCTCAAGGCCTTGAGCGCAGCACGCGCCAACTGCCAGGCATGGCGTACGCGCTGTTTTGCCAATCGCGAAAAATTCGCTACCCGCTACGACGCGCCCGGTACCGATATCTACGCACCGGCGCTGCTGAAGCGCCTGAGCGAGGTGGCGCCGCCCGACACCATCATCGCCTGCGATGTGGGCCAACATCAGATGTGGGTGGCCCAGCATTGCCGCTTCAACGATCCGCGCAATCACCTCACCAGCGGCGCACTCGGCACCATGGGCTTCGGCCTGCCAGCGGCAATGGGCGCGCAGTTCGCCTGCCCCGATCGCACCGTGGTGCTGGTCTCCGGCGACGGCAGTTTCATGATGAACGTGCAGGAGCTGGTGACCATCGCGCGCTGCAAGCTGCCGGTGAAGATCGTGCTGCTGGATAACAGCTCGCTGGGCATGGTGCGCCAGTGGCAGGAACTGTTCTTTGCCGAGCGCTACAGCGAGATCGATCTGTCCGACAACCCGGATTTCGCCGCGCTGGCGCAGGTGTTCGGTATTCCGGCCAAGCGCATCATCGCGCGTGGCGATGTGGATGCGGCACTGGCGGAGTTGCTGGCCCAGCCGGGCCCCGGCCTGCTGCATGTGACCATCGACGCACGCGCCAACGTGTGGCCGCTGGTGCCGCCCAACAACGCCAATAGCACCATGCTGGACAGCAATCCCGCACATGCGGTCAAGGAGACGACACATGCGTTACCGGCTTGACCTGGTGCTGAAGCCGGCCGAAGGCGCACTGGTGCGCGTGATCGGTATGACCGAGCGCCGCGGGTTTCGCCCGTGCGCCATCCAGGGCGCGGCCGCGCCCGACGATGCCGGTCGCTGGCATCTGCAGCTGGATGTGGACAGCAGCCGGCCGCCGGAAACGCTGCGCCTGCAGCTGGAAAAGGTCTACGACTGCGAGTCGGTGATGATTACGGCGCTGGAATCGGTCGAGGCGGCCGCATGAGCATGCAGACCTCGCGCGACCATCAGACTGCCATCCGGAGGTGTCTTCTTCCGGATCGGCCGTGCGCGTGCCGCAATGCCTGACTCCGGCCGCTCCTCTTCGCAGGAACCAGACGTAGGCGACGTGGCCGTCAGCGTGGCCGACGTGCTGGCCGCGCAAGCGCGTCTGCGCAAGTACCTATCGCCCACGCCGCTGCACTACGCCGAGCGTTTCGGCGTGTGGCTTAAGCTGGAAAACCTGCAGCGCACCGGCTCTTACAAGGTGCGCGGCGCACTGAATGCACTGCTGGCGGGGCTGGAACGCGGCGACGAGCGTCCGGTGATTTGCGCGTCGGCCGGCAACCATGCACAAGGTGTGGCGTGGTCGGCGTATCGGCTGGGCGTGCAGGCCATCACGGTGATGCCGTACGGCGCACCGCAAACCAAGATCGCCGGCGTCGCGCACTGGGGCGCCACCGTGCGGCAACACGGCAACAGCTACGACGAAGCGTTTGCATTCGCCCGTGAGCTGGCCGACCAGAACGGCTATCGCTTCCTGTCGGCCTTCGACGACCCGGACGTGATTGCCGGGCAAGGCACGGTCGGCATCGAACTGGCCGCGCACGCACCGGATGTGGTGATCGTGCCGATCGGCGGCGGCGGCCTGGCCTCCGGCGTGGCGCTGGCGTTGAAATCGCAAGGCGTGCGCATTGTCGGCGCGCAGGTCGAGGGCGTCGACTCGATGGCACGTGCGGTGCGTGGCGACTTCCGTGAAATCAGCCCCGTCGCCACGTTGGCCGACGGCGTCAAGGTCAAGATTCCCGGCTTCCTGACTCGCCGCCTGTGCGCGAGCCTGCTCGACGATGTAGTGATCGTGCGTGAAGCCGAACTCCGCGAAACCCTGGTGCGTCTGGCACTGGAAGAACACGTCATCGCCGAAGGCGCCGGCGCCCTGGCATTGGCCGCCGGTCGCCGTGTTGCGGGTAAACGCAAATGTGCGGTGGTCTCTGGCGGTAATATCGACGCAACCGTTCTGGCCGCACTCTTGTCCGAGGTGCGGCCGCGTCCGCCACGCAAACCGCGGCGTCGCAATACCGAGCGACTTCGTAACGAACGTAGCGTCAAGCCTCCACCCCAAACACCCGCTCTTTCCCGCCCATCCGCAGTCGCTTCAACGCCTGTCACCGCCATCGCCGTAGAGGAGTCTTCCTGGTGAACACGACCGTATCCAACCAGACCCCGCGTATCCGAATTTTCGACACCACCCTGCGCGACGGCGAGCAATCCCCCGGCTGCAGCATGACGCCCCAGCAGAAGCTGGTCATGGCGCGCGCGCTGGACGAACTCGGCGTGGACATCATCGAAACCGGCTTCCCGGCCAGTTCCCACTCCGACCGCGAAGCTGTCGCGATGATCGGCCGCGAGCTGCGCCGCCCCACCCTGGCGGTGTTGTCGCGCTGCCTGCAGGCCGATATCGAAACCTCGGCAAAGACGCTGGAAGCTGCGGCCAACCCGCGCCTGCATGTGTTCCTGTCCACCAGCCCGCTGCACCGCGAGCACAAGCTGCGCATGAGCCGCGAGCAGGTGCTGGAGTCGGTGCACAAGCACGTGACGCTGGCGCGCGGTTACATTGATGACGTCGAGTTCTCTGCCGAAGATGCAACCCGTACCGAAGAAGATTTCCTGGCCGAAGTCACCCGTGTGGCGATCGCCGCCGGTGCCACCACGATCAATCTGCCGGACACGGTCGGCTTCACCACGCCGGAAGAAATCCGCGGCATGTTCGCGCGGTTGATCGCCAGTGTGGACGGTGCCGACAAGGTGATCTTCAGCGCGCACTGCCACAACGATCTGGGCCTGGCGGTGGCCAATTCGCTGGCAGCCATCGAAGGCGGCGCGCGTCAGGTGGAATGCACCATCAACGGCATCGGCGAGCGCGCCGGCAACTGTGCGCTGGAAGAAATCACCATGGCGCTGAAGGTGCGTGGTGCGTTCTACAACATCGATTCGGCGATCAACACACCGCGCATCGTGTCGACCTCGCAGTTATTGCAGCGCCTGGTTGGCATGCCGGTGCAGCGCAACAAGGCCGTGGTCGGCGGCAACGCATTTGCACATGAATCGGGCATCCACCAGCACGGCATGCTGCGTCACCGCGGCACCTACGAAATCATGCGCCCGGAAGATGTGGGCTGGGAATCGTCGCAGATGGTGCTGGGCCGCCACAGCGGCCGCGCAGCGGTCGAGCAGCGCCTGCGTGCATTGGGCTATTTGTTGGAGGAAGAAGAGGTCAAGCTGGTCTTCGAACAATTCAAGGCGCTGTGCGAGAAGCAGCGCGTGGTCACCGATGCCGACCTGCAGGCATTGATGCAGGACGCGACCGTGCAGGAAGGCTACCGTCTGGCTTCGATGACCATCAGCGACGTCGGCAGCCGCGCCAATGCGTTGGTGGAGCTATCGGATCCGGATGGCAATCGGGTGGCGGAAACCGCGCAGGGCAATGGCCCGGTCGATGCCTTGTTCGGTGCATTGGCGTCGGCCACCGGCGTGAAGCTGGAGCTGGACAGCTACCAGGTCCACAGCGTGGGTATCGGCGCAGACGCGCGTGGCGAAGCTAGTCTGAGCGTGCGCCACGATGGTGTGGAGTACGAAGGCACCGGCACCAGCAAGGACATCATCGAGGCCAGCGCGCTGGCATGGCTGGACGTGGCCAACCGACTACTGCGTCAACGCGAGCGCGGCGTGGTCGCCGGCAAGACCGCTGCGGTGGCGTAACGCCGCAGCGACTGACAGCTTGCGATAGACCTGACGGCCAGCGGAGCGATCTGCTGGCCGTTTTGGTGTTTGGTGTTTGGTGTTTGGTGTTGCAACTTTCTTGCAAGTGCGTCGGGTTGCTGCGAGCGCTTGCACTCGTACCGACACAGAACAACCTCGCACACTAGATCTGCCGGCTTTGTACGAATGCTCCGGTTTGCTGCGGGCCCTTGCCCGCCCACCATCGCAGGACACGCCGCAAGTACGTCCATGTAGCAACTGTGTTGGTCAGGACCTCAATCCGCGACCTTTGATCAGTTTCCTTCGGGCGTGTTCATCGGTAGGTGCCGGCCGCTGGCTAGCACGCTTTTGCGTTTACTCACGGCCGCCGAGTGCGCTCAGGTGGGCTGCAGAGCGGCTCTTTGATCGCGCACGCGCGCATTGAGGATGACCAGCATCTTGCGCATCACCGCCACGAGGGCGACCTTGCCTTCCTTGCCGCGTGTGCGCAGCGATCTGTAAAAATCGCGCAGACCTGGCTCGTGCCGAGCCGAGGACATCGCCGCCATATACAGCGCCTGCCGGATATCGGCTTGGCCTCCGCCGATCCCCCGTTTACCACGCATCGCGCCGCTGTCGCGCGAGAGCGGGGCAACGCCAACCAATCGGGAGATTTGCTTTCCGCTGAGCGTCCCAAGCTCCGGTAACCGGGACACCAGCACGGCCAGCAGCACCGGACCGACCCCTTTGAGCGTCTTCAACGCGGCCAGGTGCGGTTGCTCGATGAGCAGCGTCTTCAGCTGCCCGGCGATCAGGTTGTCTAGCCGCGCCACGCTGCGCACAAGCTGGTTCACGTTGCCCTGCAGGATCTTTCGTAGCGCTTTTTCCGCAACCTGCAGCAACTGCTGCCTTGCTGCTTTCAGCAGTTCGACCAGTTGCCGACGGGCACGTACATGCTCGCCCAGATCGCGCTGCCAGGGTTCCAGTGGAACATACCGATGGAGTTCCATCTTCTCGGCCATGCAGGCCAACATGGCCGCGTCCAGCCGGTCAGTCTTGGCCAGTCCCAAACCGTTGGCCAGGTTGCGTGCCCGTTGTGCATTGACGCGCGCTACCGGCAGTGCGGCGTGATGCAAGGCATCCAGCGCTGCCAGCTCGTAGCCCCCGGTCGCCTCCAGCACCACCTGCCGCACCGACAGCGTCTTCAGCCAATCGACACGCTTCCGATGACCGCCTGCAGTGTTGGTGAACTGACGGGTTTGGCCTCGAAAAACGGCAACGTCCAGAAAGTGTTTGCACACATCGATCCCGATTCCGCTCATGGGAAATCTCCGCTAGGCTAAAAATGTCGAGAGCTCCCTCGCTTGCCCAGTCTTATCGTTTCGAGTGTCAGCTCGGGCAACTGTTCGGGCGAATCAAGGGAGAATCCGGCGTGGGTACCAAACTACATGGCGATCGCTGAGATCCAGGCTCTGACGGCAGCCCACGCCGGCTCTCGACACCTAAACTGCCAGATTCCGAACAGATAAGGCTCTGGCGCGGCATCCATGCCGCTCAAGGTCCCATGCCGGCACCCGCGCAAGCACCACCGGTTGGTATCGGTTGCGGAAAGAAATGTGAACAGTCAGATGAGCTGCACTTTTTCCAAGCGTCCATTCCTGGCGGCGTGACAGCAGATGGATGGCTTGCCGATTACATCGGCCACGGAGTCCACAGGCATCAACACGTGATTGACGCATTGCTTGCCGATCAGCAGTAGCAATGCTGGGAGCGTGGTGCCGCCTGCGGGGGCGGGACCGTGTGGCGGCATGGATGCCGCCACCGAGCCTCCAGGGATGGATTCACGGCGTGTCCCGACGCCGGATGCGGCGCCGCGCCACCGACCGACCCCGCATGACGACCAGTACTGCGCACGACATCCGCCGATTTCATGCCAGCGCCTCGCTCGAATGATGTGATCACGAATCGGTCAACCAAACGAAAGTGGCTATCGTCAGAAGAACGATAGCCACCAGTACAGCCACGACGCCTCGGGGAAGCGAGCGCTGTTACAGCGCAGCCACCACCGCATCACCCATCGCGACCGTGCCAACCTTGGTGGTGCCTTCTGACCAGATGTCGGCGGTGCGCAGGCCCTGGTCGAGCACCTTGCCGACGGCCTTCTCGATCGCATCCGCAGCGGCAGCCTGCGCGAAGGTGTAGCGCAGCATCATTGCCACCGACAGGATGGTGGCCAGCGGATTGGCGATGCCCTGCCCTGCGATATCCGGCGCCGAGCCGTGGCAGGGCTCGTACATGCCCTTGCTGTTGGCATCCAGCGAGGCAGATGGCAGCATGCCGATGGAGCCGGTGAGCATCGACGCCTGGTCGGACAGAATGTCGCCGAACATGTTGTCGGTCACGATCACATCGAACTGCTTGGGCGCGCGCACCAATTGCATGGCCGCGTTGTCCACGTACATATGCGACAACGCAATGTCCGGATAATCCTTGGCCACTTCTTCCACCACCGCGCGCCACAACTGGCTCGATGCCAACACGTTGGCCTTGTCGACCGAGCACAGCTTCTTGCTGCGTAACCGCGCCATCTCGAAGCCGGCCTTGGCGATGCGACGAATCTCGCTTTCGCTGTAAGGCAAGGTGTCGTAGGCCTGACGCTCGCCATTGTCCAGCGTGCGATTGCCGCGCGGCTGGCCAAAGTAGATGCCGCCGGTGAGCTCGCGCAGGATCAGCAGATCCAGTCCCGCAACAACTTCCGGCTTGAGCGTGGAGGCGTCGGCCAACTGCGGATACAACAGCGCCGGACGCAAGTTGGCGAACAAACCCAACTGCGAGCGGATCTTGAGCAACCCACGTTCCGGACGCAGCGATGGATCGATGCTGTCCCATTGCGGCCCACCCACTGCGCCCAGCAGCACCGCGTCGGCAGCGCGCGCGCGCTCCAGCGTTTCGTCGGCCAGCGGGCTGCCGTACTTGTCGTAGGCCGCGCCGCCCAGTTCGTCGTACACCAGGCTGAAACCCAGGCCATGTTGTGCGTCGATCCGCGTCAACACCTTGACCGCTTCGGCCATGATCTCCGGGCCGATGCCGTCGCCAGGAAGAATCAAAATCTGCTTGCTCATGCAATCCTCGTGAGTTGGCGCCGTAGCGCCCTGAAAATCAACGTGCTGCCCAGACCACCAGCACGTCGCTGCTGAAGGAGCCATCGGCTGCAATCTGAAAGTAATCGCGCACCTCGTCTACCGCCGCGTCCTGCAAGGCGCGAATGGCTACGCGCAATACCTCAGGCGTGCGCATGCGGTCGACCCAGCTCAGATAGTCCAGCTGTAGCCGTTGGCAATGATGACGCTGCACCTGCAAACCGGCATCGCCCAGCATCTGCAACCACTGCGCAACACTGTAGTCGCGCACATGACTGGTGTCGCGCAACACCTCGATGGCCTGCAGGTGCGTGTCCAGCAATGGCAACCCCGGCGCGACCACATCGATAAAGGCGGCAACGCCGCCGGGACGCAATACGCGCCGCACTTCCCGCAGCGCCTGTCCCACGTCGCTCCAGTGATGCGCCGAGTAGCGGCTGACCACTGCATCCAGGCTACCGGTCTCGAACGGCAAGCGCTCGGCAACACCTTGCACAGTGCGCACCTGCGTCAGCCCACGCTCGGCAGCGGTGGCCGCCACGATGGTGAGCATATCGGTAGACAAATCGTAGGCCACCACCTCGGCCATCAGCGGCGCCAGCTGGAAACTCACATGCCCGGCACCGCAGCCAAGGTCGAGCAATCGCCCTTCGCGATGATCCGCCAGACCTGCGCGGAGCTCGGCGAACTCGGTGCCTTGCGCATGCACCTCGCTATGCAGATACGCGTGCGCCTGCGGCCCGAACTGCGCAGCGACATGTTCGCCCAGTGCCCGCGTATCGGTGGTGTTGGCAATCGCGTTCACTGCAGTGCGCCGAACAACCACGGTTGGCGCGCGCGATGGCCTTGTTCGAAGCGGCCGATCGCATCGGCATCCTGCAAGGTCAGGCCGATGTCGTCCAGCCCGTTGAGCAGACAGTGCTTGCGGAATGCATCGATCTCGAAGGTGTACTCCACGCCATCGGGGCGGTGCACGCGTTGAGCGGCCAGATCCACGGTGAGTTGGTAGCCCTCGGTGGAAACGCATTGTTCGAACAAGGCGTCGACTTCTGCTTCGGCCAGCACGATCGGCAGCAGGCCGTTCTTGAAACTGTTGTTGAAGAAGATGTCGGCAAAGCTCGGGGCAATCACCGCACGAAACCCGTATTCGTCCAGCGCCCAAGGCGCATGTTCGCGTGAGGAGCCGCAGCCGAAATTCTTGCGTGTCAGCAACACGCTGGCGCCTTGATAGCGCGGAAAATTGAGCACGAACTCCGGGTTGATCGGCCGCTGGCTGTTATCGCGCCCAGGCTCGCCGATATCCAGATAGCGCCATTCGTCGAACAGGTTCGGACCGAAGCCGGTGCGTTTGATCGACTTGAGGAATTGCTTTGGAATGATCTGGTCGGTATCGACATTGGCGCGATCCAGCGGCGCCACCAGTCCGGTGTGTTGCGTAAAAGGAGTCATAGAAAGGCCGGGAATTGGGAGTGGGAAATAGGGAATAGGCAGAGCGAAACGGGGCGTGGCGATTCCCTATTCCCGATTCTCGATTCCCTGCAGCTCACGCACATCGACAAAATGACCGCTCACCGCTGCCGCTGCGGCCATTGCCGGGCTGACCAGGTGGGTGCGTCCGCCAGCGCCCTGGCGGCCTTCGAAATTGCGATTGGAAGTGGACGCGCAATGCTCGCCGCTGCCGAGCTTGTCCGGATTCATCGCCAGACACATCGAGCAACCCGGCTCGCGCCATTCGAAACCGGCCTCCAGAAAGATCTTGTCCAGGCCTTCGGACTCGGCCTGCGCCTTGACCAGACCCGAGCCCGGCACCACCAGTGCCTGCTTGATCGTGGACGCCACCTTGCGGCCCTTGGCCACTGCGGCGGCAGCGCGCAGGTCTTCGATGCGCGAGTTGGTGCACGAACCGATGAACACTCGGTCCAGGCGGATGTCGGTGATCGACTGATTGGCCTTCAGGCCCATGTATTTGAGCGCGCGCTCGATCGAGTCGCGCTTGGTCGGGTCGTGTTCGGCTGCCGGGTCAGGTATCTGCTGATCCACCGCCAGCACCATTTCCGGCGAGGTGCCCCAGCTCACCTGCGGCTTGATGTCTTCGGCACGCATCTCCACCACGGTGTCGAAGTGCGCCCCCGGGTCGGAGACCAGCGTCTTCCACAGTGCAACGGCGGCATCCCAGTTCGCACCCTTGGGCGCGAACGGGCGGCCTTCGACGTACGAAATCGTCTTGTCGTCCACCGCCACCATGCCCACGCGCGCACCGGCTTCGATGGACATGTTGCAGATGGTCATGCGCCCTTCCATCGACAGCGCTTCAATGGCGCTCCCGGCAAATTCCAGCGCGTGGCCGTTGCCACCGGCTGTGCCGATCTTGCCGATCACCGCCAGCACGATGTCTTTGGCAGTCACGCCGAACGGCAGCGTGCCGTCGACACGCACCTGCATGTTCTTCATCTTCTGGGCGATCAGGCACTGCGTGGCCAGCACATGCTCGACCTCGGAGGTACCGATGCCGTGCGCCAGCGCGCCGAACGCGCCATGCGTGGAGGTGTGCGAATCGCCGCAGACCACGGTCATGCCCGGCAAGGTGGCGCCCTGCTCTGGGCCGACCACATGCACGATGCCCTGGCGCGCATCGTTCATCTTAAACTCGAGGATGCCGAAGTCGTCGCAGTTCTCGTCCAGGGTCTGTACCTGCAGGCGCGAGACTTCATCGGTTATCGACTCCAGGCCCCCCTGCCGCTCGGCGCGCGTGGTCGGCACGTTGTGGTCGGGTGTGGCGATGTTGGCGTCGATGCGCCACGGCTTGCGGCCGGCCAGTCGCAGGCCTTCGAAGGCCTGCGGCGAGGTCACTTCATGCAGGATGTGGCGGTCGATATAGATCAGCGACGAACCATCGTCGCGGCGGGTGACCTCGTGCAGGTCCCACAATTTGTCGTACAGGGTCTTGGCAGTGGCAGTCATCGCGGCGATCCGATGGAGTGGCGGTTGGTGGGTGCACCACCTGGCTGCGTTCGATGCTAGGAGCTTGAATTGGATAACGCAAATTCATATTGTTTATTCAACAAATGAATTTCAGGAATGGCATGGATCTGGCAAGTCTCAGCGCGTTCGTCGCAATTGCTGACAGCGGCAGCTTTTCGGCGGCCGGCGAGGCGCTGCATCTCACCCAGCCTGCGGTGAGCAAACGCATCGCCTTGCTGGAAGGGCAATTGTCGGCACGGCTGTTCGACCGCCTGGGCCGCCAGGTGGTGCTGACCGAGGCCGGCCACGCCTTGTTGCCGCGCGCCCAACGCATCCTTGCCGAACTGGAAGACACACGTCGTGTGCTGGAGCATCTGGGCGCGTCGGTTGGCGGGCGCCTGAGCCTGGCCACCAGCCACCACGTCGGCCTGCACCGGTTGCCGGTGTTGCTGCGTCGTTTTGCCGTGCAACATCCACAGGCGGCGCTGGATATCCAGTTTCTGGATTCGGAACTGGCCTACGCGGCGGTGCTGCGCGGCGAGGTGGAGCTGGCAGTGACCACGCTGGCGCCGGACACGCGTGCACCGCTGCGTGCGCAACCGATCTGGCACGACCGCCTGCAATGCGTCGTAGCGCCCGACCACCCGCTGGCCGCATTGCGCAAGGTGACGCTGGACGATGTGGTGGCGCATCCGGCGGTGCTGCCCGACCCTGGCACGTTTACTCATCGCATCGTCGCCGGCCTGTTTGCCGAGCGCGGCCTGGTGCCGCACCTGCGCATGACCACCAACTATCTGGAGACGATCAAGATGCTGGTCTCGGTGGGGCTGGCCTGGAGCGTCCTGCCCGAACGCATGATCGATCATCAGATCGTGGCGCTGCCGCTGGCCGATGTAGCGCTGTCGCGCGAGTTGGGATGCGTCACGCACGGCGGACGCACGTTATCGCGTGCGGCGCAGGCATTTGTTGCGTTGTTGCAGGCGGATGCGGATGCGGAGACTCCCTGAGCATCACGATTGGATACAACACCCCGCGCCTGGAACGCGCGCACCTGCGTCACTGCGCCTTCTTCAACGCACCAGCGTGCCATCGCACTACCGATCGATCAATCGATCGCGCCCCTGCCGCTTGGCCTGATACAGCCGGCGGTCTGCCAACGCGAGCAGTTCACGCCGGGTCGGCGCTTCATCGCTCATCGCCATGCCCATGCTGGCGGTACACCGCACCGTGATGCCCTGCGCATCGACTTCGATTGTTGCCAGCCGTTGCCGCATGCGCTCGAACAACGCCTGCGCATGCGCGGCATCCAGCCCAGTGGCGGCCAGCAGAAACTCTTCGCCGCCATGGCGTGCAGCGAAACACTGCGCCTGATCCTGGTCGCTCAATGCCTCGCCCAGCGCGCTCAATACCGCATCGCCAACGTCGTGGCCGTACTCGTCGTTGATGTGCTTGAAGTGGTCGATATCCATCAAGGCCAGCGCCAGCGCGGCACCACCGCTACGCGCATCGTCGAACCATTGCTGCAGCACGCGCTCGGCTTCGCGCCGGTTGGGCAATGCGGTCAGCACATCGTGGCTGGCGCGGTATTCCAGCTGGCGCATCAAGGCTTCGCGCTCCTGGCTGGCCTGTTGCAGCGCGAGATTCTTGTCGCTCAGTTCGCGGGTGCGCTTGTCGATCACGGTATTGAGTTGGCGCTGGCTGCGCCGATAGCTGGCCGTGCGCCACAGATAAAACCCGTAGACCAGGCTCGCAAGCGCAAGGATGCCCAATGCGATCACTTCGCCACGGCGCCACCAGGGCGGCGCCAACGCGATGACCAGACTGGATTCCCCCAGCAGCGCGGTCTGACGCCAATCCACCGGCAGCGACATCGCCTGCACGCGGAAGCGAAAACGGCCCGGCGGCAGGTTGGTGTACACCGCCTCGGTGGCGTTGTCGGCATCCACCCAATCCGGGTCGAAGCCGTCCAGGCGATAGCGGTAACGCACCTTGTCCGGGCCACGGAAATTCAGGCCGGCATAGGTGATTGCAATGCGGCGGGTCTCCGCGCCGAGCTGGTGCGGGCCGCTCAACGGTTGCACCATGCCGTCGACCAGCAAGCGCTCGAACACGATCGGCACGCGATGGCCTTGCAAGGTGCCGACACGCGCCGGATCGATCACGCCCAGCCCGGCCGAGGTGGGAAACAACAACTGCCCGGCCTGTGTCAGCCAACCGGCCGGTGCGCTGCTGCCGTTGCCCTGATTGCTGGGCATGCCATCGCTGCGGTCCACCACTTCCACACTCAATTGTTCGCGGGTACCGGCATCGATCTGGTCGAAGTCGCTGCGCGCGATGCGGAAGACGCCGTGGTTGCTGGACAGCCACAGGTAGCCGCGGCCGTCGTCGATCACGCGGAACACCTTGTCGCGCGGTAATCCGACGCGATGGTCGTAGACGCGGAAGTGGTCGCCCTGCAGGCGCAGCAGGCCGCGATCGCTGGCGATCCAGAGATCGCCAGCGGCATCGCGCAAAAAGTCGAAGGCGTTCTGCCCGGGGAAGTCCTGTTCGCCCAGCCACGCGCGCGTGCTGCCGCCCGGCGACAGCCCGGTCATGCCGCGATCGGTGCCGATCCAGACGATGCCCTGCGTATCGCGATACAGCGCCTGCACCGAGCCGTCGGGCACGCCATCGGCGGCGCTGTAGCGGCGCGCCTTGCCATGCCGCCAGCGCACCAACCCGCCGGTGGTGCCGATCCACAGATCGTCGCCATCGGGCAACACCGCGCGCACCGACAACGACGGCAGGCCATCGCCCGCGCCGATGCGCACCAGCACCTTGCCTTGCGCATCCAGCCGCAGCACACCCTGACTATAGGTACCGGCCCAGACCCCGCCGTCGCCGGCATCGGCCAGCGACAACACCGACTGCTCCAGTACCCGGCCACCTTCGGCCGGCGACAGTGCGATGCGATTGATCTGATCGTCGCGCCAGCGGTCCAGGCCCACCGCGCTGCCCACCCACACCGTGCCATTGCCGGTCTGCAGCACGGTGCGTACGTAATCGGAGGCAAGGCCGTCCTCATGGGTCACGCCGTGCGCGGCGCCTTCGGCAATCCGAAACAAGCCGTGCGTGCTGCCGACCCAGATCAGGCCTTCGGCATCTTCCAGCAGTGCCGGGCTGGCGACGCCGGTGATCGAAATCTGCTCGTCCGGCACACCCGCGCCGCTGTGCACCACCAAGGTGCCGCTGGGCATGCTCATCCACAGATGCCCGCGCCGATCCAGCAGCAGAGCATCCACCCGCTGCCCCTGGCGAAACCGCTGCAGCCCGCCGCCGCGACTCCACCACCACACACCGTCATCGCCGGCGACCAGCAAGCCGCCCTGACGATCGCTGGCAAGCCGGCGCACCGGCACCGCCTGCATGCCATGCGTCTTGCCCCATGCCTCGGCAGTAGAGCCATTGCGAGGCAGGCGATACAAGCCAACCTCGGTGCCCACCCACAGATCGCCATTGTCGTCGGCCGACAACGCGGTGATGCGCGCGCGCGGCAGGTCGGCCTGGCGCCCTACGTCGACCAGGCGCCCATCGGCTTCGAGCCGATACAGCGTCTGCGGCGTGCCCACCCATAAGGCACCGTCGACACGACGCAGCAAGGCGCTGACCGCCAGATGGCGCGCCGTCGCGTCGCCCAGTTGCTGCCAGTGCCCGTCCTGATAGTGGTAGACCCCGTCGAACGCGGTGCCGAACAACATGCCGCCGGTGCTGTCGCGCACCACCACGAACACACCGCCCAATTCGGCGCCCGGCGTGTTCTGGCGGTCGTACACGGTGAAATCGCGGCCGTTGAAGCGCGCCACGCCCTCCCAGGTGCCCAACCAGATCAGCCCGTCTTCGCCCTGGGCCACGGCGTGCACCAGGTTATGCGGCAGGCCGTCGTCCATGTTCCAGCGCGTGACGGTGTGATATGCAGTGTGATCGAGCGCCTGCGCGCCAGCCGCGGGCGTGCCCAAGACCCAGCAGCACAGCCCAAACCACAGCCACACAAGGGCCGCCCGCAGCACACGTGCACTGCGAACGCAGCGTGCATGCGCTTGCGCCCCGACCCTGTCCACGTTCTCCGTCCCCTCGTCCGTGCCGTTGACCATGCGTGCCGGTATGTATCGGCAGGCCTGCGGCAATCTATCACCGGGGTTTTCAGGCCGCCCTAGGTGGATTCCCCACAGCTGCCGGGCCAACCATGACACCGGGAGCATTCAACTGAAACAATGAACGGCCATCATCATCGACATGGCGTTGGGGCATTGCGCCATCGGTGTCGTCGCTTCGCTGCGGCGTAGCCCGTTGCCTCGGTTGCGCCCAGGCTCGACCAGCGAAAGCACCGGCGCACTGATGCGTTCAGGCCGTCGAGTATAAATATAGAACCCGATGGTCTAGTATTGGCCGTATGTCCAGCTCGCCCTCCCTCAAGTCCAAGGCCAAGAGCAACGGCCCCGGGCGTCCCAAGGATCTTGGGAAACGTGCCGCCATCCTGGGTGCTGCCCGCGCGCTCTTTATGGAGCAAGGCTATGCCGGAGTCAGCATGGATGGCATTGCCGCCAAGGCCGGCGTCTCCAAGCTCACCGTCTACAGCCACTTTGGCGACAAAGAGAGCCTGTTTTCCGAGGCGATCCGCGCGCAATGTCAGCAGATGATGCCGGACGACCTGTTCGATCACGCCCCCGAGGGCGCGCTGCGCGACCAGTTGATCGAAATCGCGCACGCGTTCTTTGCCATGGTCAGCACCGAATCGGCCATTTCCACCCACCGCATGATGATGGCGCCCGGCACCGGCGATGTGCATGTGCGCGAAATGTTCTGGGAAGCCGGCCCCAAGCGGACCCAACTGGCATTGGCGGATTTTTTGTCGGCGCGCGTGGCCGACGGCCAGCTCGACATCGCCGATCTGGCACGCGCCGCCTCGCAATTCTTCTGCCTGCTCAAGGGCGAACTGTATGCTCTGATGATGTGCGGCCTGCACGGCCAGCCCACCCGCGCGCAGGTGGATGAGCACATTCAATCCAGCGTGGACTTCTTTTTGAGGGCGTATGTGCCCCGTTGATCGCCCCCGGCCTTTGGTGGCGATGACTTCCGGCACTGCGCCAGCGGCCGGCACGCAGCGATGCTAGATGCGCCAGTTGCCCCGTGCACCGGTAAAATGTTCGCCCCACCGCGTTGGATAACCGCACCATGACGATCGATTTCACCCAGGCCCGCGAAAAGATGGTCGAACAGCAGATCCGGCCGTGGGACGTGCTGGACCTGCGCGTGCTCGACGTGCTGGCGCGCCTGCCGCGCGAAGCCTTCGTGCCGGACGCCTACAAGACTCTGGCCTATGTCGACGTGGAAATTCCGCTGTCGGCCGGCGACAAGATGATGAAGCCGGTGGTCGAAGGCCGCATGTTGCAGGCGCTGGATCTGCAGCCGGGCGAAGACGTGCTGGAAATCGGCACCGGCACCGGGTTTTCCACCGCCTGCCTGGCCGCACTCGCGCGCGAAGTGGTCAGCCTGGAGATCGACCCGGTACTGGCCGCCGCCGCGCACGCCAACCTGGATGCAACCGGTCTGGGCAGCAATGTCCGTATCGAAACTGCCGACGTGTTCGGCTGGCAGAGCGAGCGTCGCTTCGATGCCATCTGCGTGACCGGCGCGGTCGATACGCTGCCGACCCAGTGGCTGCAGTGGTTGCGCCCGAACGGCCGGCTGTTTGTGGTGCGCGGTCACGCACCGGTGATGGAAGCGGTCCTGGTACGTGGCGACGTCAACGCCCCGCGCATCGAATCGTTGTTCGAAACCGACCTCGCCTATCTCCAGGGCGCCGCACCGACGCCCCGATTCCAATTCTGATTCCCAAGGAAGCTTCCCCGATGATCCGCCGATCCCTCGCCCTGGCCCTGGCCGCCGCCCTGTCACCGATGGCCGCGCACGCCACCGACCTGCTGCAGGTCTACGAAATGGCCCGCAACGGCGACCCGCAGCTGGCCGTGGCCGAGTCCACGCGGCTGGTGAATCGGGAGGGACAGGTGCAGGCGCGTGCGGCGTTGTTGCCGCAGCTGGACGGCTCGGCCGGTTTCACCCAATCGCATCGCGAATTGGAAGGCGTCCCAGGTCGCTCCACGACCAAACAACGCCAGTACGCGATCCAGGGTAGCCAGACCATTTTCAACTGGGCGCAGTTCGCCAATGTTCGTGCGCAACGCGACGTCGCCAAGGCGGCAGATTTCACCCTGGAATCGGCGAACAACGACCTGATCACGCGCACTTCAGCTGCATACTTCCAGGTCTTGGTGGGCATCGAGTCTCTGGCCGCAGCAGAAACCAATGAAGCAGCCGCCAAGAAGCAGTTCGACTACGCCGACAAGCGTCTGGAAGTGGGCCTAGCACCGATCACCGACGTACACGAGGCACGTGCCCAGTACGACCAAGCGCGTGCCGACACCATCAACGCACGTAATACCTTGAAGGATTACTATCAGGCATTGACCGAACTCACCGGTCAACCGGTGGTCGGCCTGCGCGCACTGCCGGAAGACTTCCGCCCGGAAGTCCCGGCGGCTTACAGCAATGTCGATCAGCTGGTGTCCACCGCCATCGCCGACAACCCGGCGTTGAAGGCGCAGCAGCTGCAGGTCAGTGCAGCCGAGGCACAGGTCAATGCCGCGCGTGCTGGCCATTACCCGACGCTCAATCTGTCAGGCAGCATGGGCCGCACCAATAGCTGGGGCGGAGGCAGCGAAATCGATACGACGGCAGGAAACTTCACGACCGACAATCGCAATATCGACACTGATTCGATCGGCATCACCTTGTCGATCCCGATCTTCGCTGGCGGCGCAACGCAGTCGGCCGTGCGTCAGGCGCTATCGCGTCGCGATATCCAGCAGGACACCTACGAGCAGCAGAAGCGCGCGTTGGACCGCAATACGCGCAATGCCTATCAGACCGTGGTGGCCGGTATCAGCGAAGTAGAAGCGCGTCGGCTTGCAGTGGTTTCCGCGCAGGCCGCCTACGATGCCTCGCAGGTTGGCCTGGAAGTCGGTACGCGGACCGTGCTGGACGTGGTGCAGAACCAGCGCACCTTGTTCCAGGCGCAGTTGAACTACGCGCAGTCGCGCTACACCTTCCTGCAGAATCGCCTGCTGCTCGGCCAGGCCATCGGCAAGCTCGACATCACCGACCTGCAGGATGTGAATCGCCTGCTGTCGCAGGATGCCGAAGCCAAGCTGCAGGGCAGCGGCTCGCTGCAGTAATGGGAGCGGATAGGTCACTAAAAAGGCGGGCGAAGGCCCGCCTTTTTCATGTCAGATGCAAGCGCGTACCTGGCTGCGTGCCATACCTGCGATGACTGCCGCATCAGCGGATGATCTGCCGCTTGGATGGAGGGCCCTTGCCCGCCCACCGTCGCGGGACCGTGCGCGGCATAGATGCCGCGTAAACGCCTACACGGGCGTACTTGCGGCGTGTCCCGGAAGTGGTGAGGGCACCGTGCCCTCGACCAATGCGGCTTGAGACTCTCCAGATGACGCCAAACAGCGGCTAACGAAACGACCGCGCGATCGCCACGTTTGATTGGTCGCTCCAAGACCGCTTAATGACGTGACTTGGAATGCCTGCAATAGGTTCTCTGCAATGATGCAGCACGCGCGCGGTGAGATCTTTCAAGACGCCACACCATCCCCAACCACCGGCGGCAAATCAGGCGCGATCTGCACCAGCGTGCGAGCGACCGCGCCCTTGCCGTTGGCGACCAGCGCCAACCCTGCGGTAGCCATCGCCTCACGCTGGGCTGGTTCGCCGAGCAGACGCGCAAGATTGTGATACACGCTGTCGGCATCTTCGCAGATGGTCACCGCATCGGCCTCGCGCATGCGTCGCGAGATTTCCGAAAAATTATGCAGATGCGGGCCGGTGACCGCAGGTGTACCGACTGCCGCAGGTTCGAGCAGATTGTGCCCGCCGATCGGCTGCAGGCTACCGCCGACGAAAGCGACCTGCGCGCATGCATAAAAACTCATCAGCTCGCCCAAGGTATCGATGACGAAGACCGTATCGCGCGCCTGTGGCCACTGCTGTGCCTTGCGTGTGCCCACGCGCCAGCCACGCTCGCGTGCCAACGCCTCGACCTTTGGAAAGCGCTCGGGATGGCGTGGTGCCCACAGCAGCAGCAGATCGGGAAACCGGGTCAGCAACTGCGCATGGATCTCGGCCACCGCCGCTTCTTCGCCTTCATGCGTGCTGGCGGCAATCCATACCGGCCGGGTTGCCGGCACATGGGTGCGGAACTGCGCGACCAGGGCGTGCAATTGGTCGGGCGCGGCGATATCGAATTTGAGATTGCCCAGCGCCACCACCTGGTCTGGACGCGCGCCAAGGGTGATGAAGCGCTCCGCATCGTCCTGCGACTGCGCCGCCACGCAGGTCACCGTGCGCAGTGCGCGGCTGATCAATGGCGCCAGCACGCGGTAGCCGCGTAGCGAACGCGCCGACAAGCGTGCGTTGAGGATGTACAGCGGAATCTGGCGGTCGCGGCAGCCGAACAACATGTTCGGCCATAGCTCGGTTTCCAGGATCAACGCCAGGCGCGGGCGAAAATGCTCCAGAAACCGACCCACGCTGCCGGGCACGTCGTACGGCAGATACACATGGTCGACCGCATCGCCCCACACCGCGCGTACGCGCTCGGAACCGGTGGGCGTGATGGTAGTGATGACCCAGCGGATATCCGGGCGTTGCGCACGCAAGGCGTTGACCAGCGGCGCGGCGGCATTGACCTCGCCCACCGACACCGCATGCACCCACACCCGTGGGCGGCCGCAGGCATGCGTGTACGACGCATAGCGCTCGTTCCAGCGGTTGAAGTATTCGCGCACGCGGAAACCGCGCCACACCAGGTGGTACACCGTGACCGGCAACAACAGGTAGAGCAGCGCCGAGTACAGCCCGCGCAACAGCCATTCGATCGGGTCTTTCCGCATGCGTGCAGGATACGGGAGCGCCTGCACGTGCGCATGTGCACGCTGCCCGATGCGCACGATCCCTTAGAATTGGTGCATGTCCGAGTCCGCCAACGTCGCCGTCCACCCCTCCCTGCGCAACCCAAAGCATTGGCCCATGTACCTGGGCCTTGCGGTGATGGTACTGGCCGGGCGCCTGCCCTGGACGCTGCAACGCGCGGTGGGCCGTGGCGTGGGCTGGATCGCGATGCGCGTGGCGGGCACGCGTCGGCGCGCTGCCGAGGTCAACCTCAAACTGTGCTTTCCCGAGCAGGACGATGCGTGGCGAGCGCGACTGCTGCGCGATAGTTTCGACGCGCTGGGCGTGGGCCTGTTCGAATTCGCGCGTGCGTGGTGGGGCAGCATCGACGCCATTCGCCCAGGCGTGCAGATCGAAGGACTGGAGCATCTGCAGCAGCTGCAGGAACAAAAGCGCGGCGTGCTGCTGGTGTCCGGCCACTTCATGACGCTGGAAATGTGCGGGCGGCTACTGTGCGACCACATACCGCTGGCCGGCATGTACCGCAAGCACCGAAACCCGGTGTTCGAATGGGCGGTCAAGCGCGGCCGCTTGCGCTATGCCACGCACATGTTCGCCAACGAGGATCTGCGCGCCACCATCAAGCACCTCAAGCGCGGCGGTTTTCTGTGGTATGCGCCGGACCAGGACATGCGCGGCAAGGACACCGTGTTCGTGCCATTTTTCGGGCACCCGGCCTCCACCATCACAGCCACCCATCAGCTGGCACGGCTGACCGGTTGCGCGGTGGTGCCGTATTTCCATCGCCGCGAAGGCGGCCGCTACATCCTCAAGATCGCGCCTCCGCTGGCAGGCATTCCGTCGGAGGATGTGATCGCCGATACCACGCAGGTCAATGCGGCGATCGAGGACATGGTGCGCGAAGCGCCGGATCAATACCTGTGGATCCATCGCCGCTTCAAGCGTCAGCCAGGTGGACGCAGCGCGTTCTATCAGTGAGCTGTCGCCGCAGGTGGCGCGCCGATGATGGCGCGTGGCGCACAGGTTTCCCCTGCCCGACACCCGCGATCACGGTGCAAGCGGCTCAGTCCAGCGGCGGCTGATCCGCGTCGTCGTTGAGCAACGCGCCGGCATACAACCCGGCCAGCATCAGACTCAAGCCGCCCCAGAAGCTGGAATAGAACGCCAGATGGGTATTAAGCGGGAAGACGGTGGCCACCAGCGCGATCATCGCCGGCCGCGCCTGCTCGCGCGCGGCAACACTTGAATAGCGCCACGCGCGCCACGCCTGCGCCGCACCGGCCAGCCATAGCAGCAAGCCGATCACACCGGTTTCGGCCAGGATTTCCAGCACGATCTGATGCGCGTGGAAGGCCGGGCCATCGCCCCAGGCCGGCACCTGTGCAGGGGCCGGATTGCAGGCTGGATATGCCTGTCGAAACCCGCGCGCGCCCACCCCATTGAGCGGATGCGCACGGATCATGCACAGCGCTGCGCCCCAGATCTGGCCGCGCCCGGACAAGGCCTGGTCCACGCCCTGTTCGCCATTGCCAAATGCCAGGGTGGTGCGCTGGATACGCTCACGCGCCTGCGGTGCCACCGCCACCACGCCACCAGCCAGCAGCACGCCAGCCACCGCCACCACCAGCAGGCGCCGGCCACCCAGCAGTTGCCAGCCGGACAGCAGCACGATGACGCCGTAAGTGATCCACGAGGCGCGCGACCCCGCCAACACCAGCACCACGCCGACCGCCGCCGCCGCGCCCGCCCAGGCCCAGACGTTGCGCCGCCCCAGTGCCAGCAACAGAAAGGGCGACAGGCTGGCCAGGGTCTGCCCGAACTTGAGATTGCACGGCCCCAGCACGCCGCTGAGGCGATCGGCCAGCGCCAGCTCCTGCGGCGTGCACAGCCCGTGGCCGCTGATCAGCTGCTTGAGTTGATCCAGCGCGAAGAACAAGGGGCTGCTGCCGATGGAGGCCTGCAATAGCGCGTCCAGCGTCCACACCCCGCCGATCACCGCCAGGCCGTTGAAGGTGCGGCGTCGCCGCTGCGCATTGGCAACCGCAATCGCGCACAGCCACATGAAAGGCAGATAGCGCAGGTCGGTGGCCGACTTGCGCAGCGCGCGACCGACATCCATCGCATCGAACGCGGACAGCATCTGCGGCAGCCAGTACGCAAAGAACAACACGCTGGTCAGCGCCCAGGCCGCGCCACTGAGCAGGCGTGTGCCACCGCGAAAACGTGCGTGCAGCAAGCGGTACGCCGCGAACAACGCGCCCAGCGACAGCACGGTTTCGGCCAAGCCGGGCGTGGGCCACAGCGCGACAAACAGGAGTACCCATAGCGGCGCCCAGCGCCCGGCATCGGGCGTCAATGCGGGCGCGCTTATTGGAGCGTCAGCGGCGGAGTTCGTCATAGACCTTCAAGGTGGCCGATTGCATGGCCTGCAACGTATAGGGGAGAACCGCCGGCGGTGTGGGCGGGTGCTGCAGAAGCTGCAGTGCCTGAGCGCACAGCGCATCGGCATCGAAGGCCGGCACCGCGCCGTCGGGCTGCAGCTCGGCAAGCAATTCGCCAGCGCCGCCATGCTGCCAGCCCAGGACCGGCCGGCCCACCGACAAAGCCTCGACCACGGTACGGCCGAAGGCTTCGGGCTTGCGCGACAGCTGCAGCACCAGATCGCTGGCGGCATAGGCATCGGCAATGCGCGTGGTGGGCTCGGTGAAGGCGACCGCCTCGGCCACCCCCAACCGCGCTGCTTCGGCTTCCAGCTCGCGCACATACGCCTCGCGTCCGGGTTCGCGCGCACCCGGCAGCCACAGCCAGGCCGGCACGCCGGCGGCGCGCACATCGGCCAGCAGTTGCAGACCATCGGCATGGCCCTTCAGGCGCGTGCCGCGCCCCGGCAGCAGCAACAGTGGTGCGTCGGACGGCAGCCCAGGCAACAGGGTCTGCGCCCAGCTGCGGGCACGCCGACCCGGTCGCAAGCGGCGCGGAAACTGCGCGATGTCGACGCCACGCGGAATCGTGCGCAGATGCGCCGGATCGGTCTGCGGATAGTGCGTGCAGACATAGTCGCGCACGGTCTGCGAGACGCAGATGACGCGTTCGCCATAGGTCATGACCGCGCTGTAGCGGCTTGGCGAATTGAGCCCATGCACGGTGGTGACCAAGCGCGGGCGTGTGGCTGCGGGCATCCCGCGCAGCGCGTACCACCCCAGCCAGGCCGGCAGCCGCGAACGCGCGTGTACGATGTCGGCATCGAGTTCGGTAAACAGACGGCGCAGGCCGACCACGTGACGCAGGGTCAGCAGCGACTTGCGGCCGATATCCAGGGTGAGGTGTTCACCGCCGGCTTCCAGCAACTGCGGGACCAGGCGCCCGCCAGCCGATACGACCACGGCGCGATGGCCGGCGCGCACCAGCGCAGCAGTCACTTCCAGGGTGGAGCGTTCCACGCCGCCGGACTGCAGCGCCGGCAGCAATTGCACCACGGTCAGGCGGTGCATGCAGCCAGGATCAGTCGGCGAGTACGAACAGCGAGCCGCAATACGGGCACTTGGCTTCGCCGTTGGGTTCGTCTTCGATCGGCAGATACACGCGCGGATGCGAGTTCCACAGCGCCATCTGCGGCGTCGGGCAGCTCAGCGGCAGGTCTGCCCGCTGCACGGTGTAACGCTTTTCGGCATTGGCGGGCGCGGTGGCGGTCTGGCTCATGGCGTACATCGCAGGCGGGGGGGAACGGGCAGCATTCTAGCAGCGCTAGACGTTGCAAGAGCGGCTGCGGCGCCGATTGATGCCGCAGCCCGCCGCTTGGCGCCTCACTCCTGCCGCTTGCCGAAGTTCGGCTTGATCGGATCGGCAGGCATGCCGGTGGACTGCGCTTGCCTGGTGGGATCGCAGCGTGCGTCGCGCTGGCTGCGCGCACCCGTTGCGCCGGCCGGCGCCACTGGGCCATCGTCGTTGCCCACCAGACAATCGGCAGGCGGAGACGAGGCGCCCGCCGTCTGCCAATCGTCACTCGCGCAGCCCGACAGCAGCATGCTGGCCGCTATCACGGCGCTCCTGAACCCCATCGACCACGTCATTGTGCCAGCTCCGTTTCAATCACCTTCTTGATCGTCGACGCCTGGATCGTCATACAAAATCCGACCGTGACCACTGCAGACATATCACACCGGAGCCCTGTCCGACAGCGACGCGTGCGGAAGGAATTCCTGCAGGACGCGGCCTTGCTCAAGCGCACCCGAAGGCAGCGCACCCGATGGCAGCGAGGCGTGCAGGGATCTGGCCCCGCTCGCTTGCCTGTCCGGGCATCTTTGACCAGCATCGGGGCGCGGTGTCTTCGGTGATGGCGCGAGCGCCGCAGTTGACCATGCATCCATCCCGCTTCCGCCGCACCCGCCCGTCGCGGCACTCTCGTTCAGGACCCGCCTAACGTGATTCGATCCGTCATTGCACACGCCAGCCTGCTCGCATCGCTCTTCGTTTTGACGCCGCTGATGGCCCAGGCAGACACGCCACCCGCGTTCTTCACCTCGTTTGAGCGCGGAGAACCTGCGCCGGCCACGGATGCGACACAGCGCCTCAGCGTGACTGTCGGCACCGGCCCCAACGCCCCCTTCGCCGCCAAGCCAGATGCGGGCTACAGCGGCGCCCATGCCTTGCGCTACAGCCTTGCCGGCGCACACCACCGCATCCGTCTGTTCAGCACCGACATCGCGGTCGATACGGACACCACGCTGTCGTGGATGGTGCTTCCCGAAAGCGTCGGCAACGATCATGTTGCCTCGACCTATGTGTCGCTGGATCTGGTCTTCGACGATGGCACGCGGTTGTCGGCGAGCCAGGCGCACGACCAGCATGGCGTGGCGACGGGCGCGCGTGTGCAAGGGCAGTCGAAGACCTTGTACCCGCAGCAGTGGTCACGCAAGGAAGTGCGACTGGGTGAGGTGGCCGGCCTGCGCGGGCGTCGTGTGCGTGCGATCGAGCTGGAGCTCGCACCGCCCGCGGGCGCACCAGCGGCCGGCTGGATCGACGACATCGCGCTGGGCGAAGTGCCGCTGCCGACGCCGGCACGCCCCTCGGATTGGATATTGACCACGCGGGGTACGCAGTCCAACGGCACGTTTTCGCGCGGCAACAATTTCCCCGCCACGGCAGTGCCGCATGGATTCAACTTCTGGACGCCGGTAACCGATGCGGGAACGCTGGACCTGGCTGTACCGCTGGAACGAGCAGAACGATGCCGACAACCGGCCACGCCTGCAGGCACTGGCGCTGAGTCATCAACCCAGTCCGTGGATGGGCGACCGGCAGACCTTTCAAGTCATGCCCTCGCTCGGCGCGGGCGTGCCCGAAGCCGATCGCGGCAAGCGTGCACTGGCGTTTTCGCATGCCAATGAAGTGGCGCGCCCGTACCGCTACGCAGTGCAGTTCGACAATGGCCTGCACGCCGAGATCGCACCGACCGACCACGCCGCGCTGTTCCGCTTTCGTTTCCCGGATCACGGCGATGCCAATCTGCTGTTCGACAATGTGGATGCGCGTGGCGGGCTGCGTCTGGATGCCGCGACGCAGACGCTGTCCGGTTACACCGATGTGCGCAGCGGGCTGTCGACCGGTGCGACACGCATGTATGTATATGCGAGCTTCGATCGGCCGTGGAAAGCCAGCGGCCGCATCGATACCGGGCGACCCACCGGCTGGATCAAGTTCGATGCAGGCGATGCGCGCCAGGTGCAGATGCGCATCGCCACCTCGTTGATCTCGCTGGAACAGGCCAGACACAACCTGGCATTGGAAATCGCACCGCACGCGTCGTTCGAGCAGATCGCCGCGCAGGCGCAGGAGGCGTGGGATGCGTTGCTGGGGCGGTTCGATGTGCCCGATGCGACGGCCGACCAGAAAACCACGCTGTATTCCAATCTCTATCGGCTGCATCTGTACCCGAACTCCGCGCATGAAAACGCAGGGAATGCAGACGCACCCGACTGGCGTTACGCAAGCCAGAACAGCTGGTCGGACGACAACATCGACGGTAGCGCGGTGCGCAGTTTTGCGCCGATCCGCGATGGCCGGGTCTACGTCAACAATGGACTGTGGGACACCTTTCGCACCGCGTGGCCGGCGTATGCGCTGTTTGCGCCCGACGCTGCCGGAACCTTTGTGCAGGGCTTTATCGAGCAAGCGCGTGCGGGGGGATGGATTGCGCGTTGGTCTTCGCCGGGCTACGCCGACCTGATGGTCGGTACCAGTTCGGACGTGGCGTTTGCCGATGCCTGGCTCAAGGGCGTGCAGGGCTTCGACCCGGCAGAGGCGTACGCCGCTGCGCTCAAGAACGCCACCGTGGTGGCGCCGGATCGTCACGTAGGCCGCAAGGGCACGGCGCGTTCAACCTTCCGCGGCTACGCCGATACCGACACGCACGAAGGCATGTCGTGGTCGATGGAAGGCGCGCTCAACGACTTCGGCATCGCCAACATGGCCGATGCATTAGCGAGGCAGGCGACCAACGCGAACGTGCGCGAGCGCTATGCGACCGAGGCGATGTATTTCCGCCAGCGTGCAGCCGGGTATTCGGCGTTGTTCGATCCGGCAATCGGTTTTTTTCAGGGGCGAAACGCGGATGGACGCTGGCGTGTGGATAAGGCGCACTACGACCCGCGCGTCTGGGGCAACGACTACACCGAATCCAGCGGCTGGACGTTCGCGTTCACCGCGCCGCACGATGGCGAAGGGTTGGCCTCGCTCTATGGCGGGCGCGCCGCATTGGCGGCAAAACTGGATACTTTCTTTGCCACCCCGGAAACCGCCGAGGAAAAATTTGCCGGCTCTTACGGAGACACCATCCACGAAATGACCGAGGCGCGCGACGTGCGCCTGGGCATGTATGCGCACAGCAACCAGACCGCACACCATATCCCGTGGATGTATCTGTATGCCGGGCAGCCATGGAAAACGCAACGCATCACACGCGACATCCTTGCCCGCCTGTATCTGGGCAGCGAGATCGGCCAGGGCTATGCCGGCGATGAAGACAACGGCGAGATGTCGGCGTGGTATCTGTTCGCAGCGCTGGGGCTGTACCCGTTGCGCATGGGCGCACCGGAGTACGTGATCGGCTCGCCGTTGTTCAAGCATGCGCAGGTGCGCTTGCCCGATGGCGGTACGCTGGTCGTCAATGCGCCGCAGAACTCGCCGCAAAATGTGTATGTGCAATCGCTCACTCTCAACGGCAAGCCGTGGCACAAGACCTGGTTGGCGCATGCGGACATCGCCCACGGCGCGACGCTGGAGTTCGTGATGGGCCCCACGCCATCGCGCTGGGGGAGCGGGCCGAACGATGTGCCGCCGTCATTGACGCCAGCGGGGCAGCGCCCTGCTCCGCTACACGATCTGCTGGGTGCCACCGCACGCATTGCGTTGGACGATGGCCGCGATATCGCGGCGCTGCATGATGACGATGCAGGCACGGTCAGTGCGCTATCGGCCGTGTCGACGTTGACGCTGAGTGGGCTGGAAGCTGGCACGGCGACGCTGTACACCTTGACCAATGGCAGTGCGGCGATTGCTGCAGCTGGCTGGACGTTGGAAGCACGCACAGCAGGTGGTGCGTGGCGCGTGGTCGATCAGCGCAGCGACGAGCGCTTTCAGTGGCCGTTACAGACGCGCCCGTTTCGGATTGCGACGCCTGGCGCGTATGCGCAGTATCGGCTGCGGCTGGCGCTGCCCGCGCGTGCGCAGCTGGCGGAAATCGAGGTGTTGGGTGCTGCGCCGGATGCGCGGTGAGAGGGGATGCTTGCTGGCGTGATCGTTTTTGAGTGATGCGGGATCGCTAGCGTTGTTGCTTGCGTCGTTGATCAGCGTTTCAGTGGGTTGCAACGCTGATTCGCTGCTGAGGGTGGATCGTCCCCTCACCCCAACCCCTCTCCCGAGGGGAGAGGGGCTTTCAGGCAGTGACTGCGCACTGGGTGCTGAGCGGCTCGATGCCTTGTAGCAACAAGGTTCTCGACAGGGTTCCGTCGTTACCCTGTCGACCGAGCGCTTGCCACTTCGGATCAACTGCTCTTTGTCGGCTGACTGCTACCACTTCGGATCAACGGCTCCTTGTCGGCTGACTGCTGGCACTTCAGATCAACTGCCCCTTTTCGGCCGACTGTTGGCACGTCGCTCAGCCATTGCCTCGTCGGCTGATTGCTAGCACGTCGATAGCCGTCGCCTTGCGGCCGACTACCAACACTCGATCAACCATTGCCCTGTCGATCGAATGCTTACCAGCACAACCCACTCGTTACCGCATCAACTCAAGCGTTGCCCTTCTCAGCCGCCGCTTTTTCCGCATCGCGTTGCCTGCGGATCTGCGCATCCACCGCCGCGATCGCGGTCATGTTCATCACCCGGCGCGAGGTGGCGCTGGTGGTGAGGATGTGCACCGGCTTGGAGATACCCATCAGGATCGGGCCGATCGCTACGCCGTCGGTGAACACGCGCACCAGGTTGTAGGCGATATTGGCCGCTTCCAGATTCGGCAGCACGAACAGGTTGGCGCGGCCCTTCAAGGTGCTGTTGGGCATGATCTGCTTGCGCAGCGCTTCGTCCCAGGCGGTGTCGCCCTGCATTTCGCCGTCGATGTTGAGCTCGGGCTTGCGCTTGAGCAGCGCCTCGCGCACATGGCGCATCTTCAGCGCGTCGCGCGAGTCGTGGCTGCCGAAGTTGGAGTGCGACAGCAGCGCGATGTTGGGCTCGATACCGAACAACTTGAGGCGATAGGCGGCCTGCAGGGTGGCTTCGACCACCTGTTCGACAGTGGGGTCTTCCTGCACGTGCGTGTCCAGGAAGAAGAACACGCCCAGCTGGTTGATCACTCCGGTCATCGCCGAGGTGGAACTCACGCGCGGCTCCAGCGGGATCACGCTGCGGGCGTAGCCCAGCTTCTTGTGGAAGCGCCCCACCACGCCGGACAGCATCGCATCGGCTTCGCCGCGCGCCACCATCACCGCGGCGATCAGGGTCGGGCGTGAGCGCATCAGCTCCTTGGCAGCAGTGACGGTGACGCCGCGACGTTCGGTGAGCGCGTGGTAGTACTGCCAGTATTCGTTGAAGCGAGGGTCGTCGAGAATATTGGTGATCTCGAAGTCCACCCCGGCGGTCAGGCGCAGGCCCATGCGTTCGATACGCGCTTCGATCACGTCCGGGCGGCCGATCAGGATCGGGAAGGCCAGGCCTTCGTCGACCACGTTCTGCACCGCACGCAACACCACTTCTTCTTCGCCTTCGGCATACACCACGCGCTGCTTGTCGGCGCGCGCGCGGTCGTAGACCGGCTTCATCATCAGGCTGGTGCGGTAGACGAACTGGCCGAGCTTGTCGCGGTAGGCTTCCATGTCGGCGATCGGGCGCGTGGCCACGCCCGACTCCATCGCCGCCTGCGCAACCGCCGACGACAGCTCCACCAGTAGACGCGGGTCCAGCGGACGCGGAATCAGATACTCCGGACCGAAGCTCGGGGTCTCGCCGCCATAGGCCGCGCCCAGGTCGGAGGCCTCGCGGCGCGCCATCGCCGCAATCGCCTTGACGCAGGCGATCTTCATCTCTTCGTTGATGCCGGTGGCACCCACGTCCAGTGCGCCGCGGAACAGATACGGGAAACACAGCACGTTGTTGATCTGGTTCGGATAGTCCGAGCGGCCGGTGCCGATGATGCAATCCGGACGCACTGCCTTGGCCGCTTCCGGGGTGATCTCCGGGTTGGGATTGGCCAGCGCGAAGATCACCGGCTGGCGCGCCATCGTGGCGACCATTTCCGGCTTGAGGATGCCGGCCGCCGACAGGCCCAGGAAAATATCCGCACCTTCGACGATTTCGGCCAGGGTGCGCTTGTCGGTATCGCGGGCGTAGCGCTGCTTGTCCGGATCCAGATCGGTGCGGCCGGTGTGGATCACGCCATCGCGGTCCAGCGCCAGAATGTTCTCAGGCTTCAGGCCCAGCGAGACCAGCATGTTGACGCAGGAAATACCGGCCGCGCCCATGCCGGTGGTGGCCAGCTTGACCTCTTCGATCTTCTTGCCGGTGACCACCAGCGCGTTGAGCACCGCGGCGCCAACGATGATCGCGGTGCCGTGCTGGTCGTCATGGAACACCGGGATGTTCATGCGCTCGCGCAGCTTGCGCTCGACGATGAAGCACTCCGGCGCCTTGATGTCTTCCAGGTTGATGCCGCCGAAGGTCGGCTCCAGGCTGGCGATGATGTCCACCAGCTTGTCCGGGTCGTTCTCGTTGATTTCGATGTCGAACACATCGATGCCAGCGAACTTCTGGAACAGCACGCCCTTGCCTTCCATCACCGGCTTGGACGCCAGCGGGCCGATGTTGCCAAGGCCCAGCACGGCGGTGCCGTTGGTGATGACCGCCACCAGATTGCCGCGCGCGGTGAGTTCGCTGGCCTGGGTGGGTTCTTCGACGATCGCCTCACAGGCGAAGGCCACGCCCGGCGAATACGCCAGCGACAGATCGCGCTGGGTCAGCATCGGCTTGGTCGCGGTGACCTTGATCTTGCCGGCCGGCTGCTGGCGGTGATAGTCGAGGGCGGCCTGTTTGAAGTCGTCGTTGGACATCGGCTGTGTGAGTCTCGAAGGCGCAGGAGAGCTGAATTCTACCCTCCTGCCTGAACAAGGGCCTGTCGCGCAGCTGTCAGCGCGGCAGGGAGATTGCATGCTGCGGCGCGTCTTGCGCTGCGGCCGCGCTTGCGGTCAACGCAGAACGGCCCTGCATCCCGCCGGCATGACCGACGGAATACAGGGCCGTAGGAAACATCAGCGCAGGCTGGCCGGCGCGGTGCCCGGCTGTCCGACCGGCGCCTGCAGCGGCGGCTCGCCGCCATCCAGCGCCAGCTTCAGCTGGTCGCGGTCCAGCGCATTTTCCCAGCGCGACACCACCACCGTGGCCACTGCATTGCCGATGAAGTTGGTCAGCGAGCGGCACTCGCTCATGAAGCGGTCCACGCCCAGGATCAGCGCCATGCCGGCCACCGGCACTTCCGGCACCACGGCCAAGGTGGCGGCCAGGGTGATGAAGCCGGCACCGGTGACGCCAGCCGCGCCCTTGGAGCTGAGCATCGCCACCGCCAGCAACGCGATCTGATGACCGAGGGTCAGCTCGGTGTTGGTGGCCTGGGCAATGAACAGCGCCGCCAGGGTCATGTAGATGTTGGTGCCGTCCAGATTGAACGAATAGCCGGTCGGCACCACCAGGCCCACCACCGACTTCTCGCAGCCGGCCTTCTCCATCTTTTCCATCAGCGACGGCAACGCCGACTCCGACGAGGAGGTGCCCAGCACCAGCAGCAACTCGGCCTTGAGGTAGCGGATCAGCTTGAGCACCGAAAAACCGCACAGACGACACACCAGACCCAGGATCACCAGCACGAACAACAGCGAGGTCAGGTAAAACGAGCCCACCAGCCAGGCCAGGTTGACCAGCGATTCCACCCCGTACTTGCCGATGGTGAAGGCGATCGCGCCGAACGCACCGAGCGGCGCGGCGCGCATCAGGATGTGCACCAGCTTGAACACCGGCGCGATCAGCGCTTCCAGAAAGTGCAACACCGGCTTGCCGCGCTCGCCCACCAGCGCCAGCGAGACGCCGAACAGCACGGCCACGAACAGCACCTGCAGGATGTTGGGCCCGGCCAGCTTGCCGTTGACGACCTGGTCGCCGGTGAAGGCGCCGATCAGCGAGTTGGGAATGATGTCCATCAGGAACCCGACCAGGGTCAGGTCGTGCGACTTCTCGACATAACTCTTGACCGCGCTCTGGTCCAGATCGGCCGGATTGATGTTCATGCCGGCGCCGGGCTGCACCACGTGCGCCACGATCAGGCCCACCACCAGTGCCAGCGTGGAGAAGAACAGGAAGTAGACCATCGCCTTGCCGAACACTCGGCCCACCGTCTTGAGGTGGGTCATGCCGGCAATGCCGGTGACGATGGTCAGGAAGATCACCGGGGCGATGATCATCTTCACCAGCTTGATGAAGGCGTCGCCCAGCGGCTTGAGGCTTTCGGCGAAAGCCGGCTCGAAGTGGCCCAACAGGGCGCCGAGGACGATGGCCACCACCACCTGGAAATACAGCTGGCGGTAGAAGGGCACGGGCGCCGGCACCGGGCCGGCAGGCTTGCTGATGTGCATGACACCACTCCGAGGGAACTGGAGGGTGCCTGAGCAGGCACCCGGTGCAGGCATTCTGGGCGCACGTCACAGGCCGGGCCGATAACCCATTGGTACTACGCACTGTCGGTGAGCTGAACCTCGCCTTACACTTCAGCCGCGCCGCCACCGGCCGTTAATTCCATTTAACGCAGACACCGACGTTTCTGTGCCGTCGCCGCCCGGACCTGCGCGCTTGCTGAAGCTGTTCACCGCGACCGCCATGGCAGGACGCCCGACCCCTTTCATTGCCGAAGACCATTCCCTATGCGCCTCAATCTGCTTGTTCTGGCGTTGGCTATCGCCATCGTCCCCGCCGCTGCCAATGCAGCCACCTCGATCGAAAACTGGCCGACCAAGTACACCTTCGGTGACGGCACCGAGCTGGGCCTGACCGGCAACTACGCCTACGACGACAACAACTTCTCCGGCGACGACCGCCTGGAAGACCGCAATGATTTCCGCCGCAAGGAATTCGGCGCCACCATCAAGAAGAAAGGCGTCTACGACGCCATGGTGTATTTCGACTTCGAAGCCAAGCTGTGGCTGGACGTGTTCTATCGCTTCGAGACCAAGGCGCTGCTGGGCCAGGATTACGGCCGCGTGCGTATGGGCTACATGAAGGTGCCGGTGGGTCTGGAAGCGGTGCAGAGTTCGCGTGCGGGCAGCTTCATGGAGCTGGGCCTGCCGGTGCAGGCCGTGTTCCAGGGCCGCCGGACCGGCGTGGAATGGACCCTGGAGCGTCCGCAGTACCTCCTGCAGGCCGGCGCGTATGGCGGCAAGGATCTGCAGGGCGACAACCCGGGCACCACCCAAGCCGTGCATGCGGCATGGACCCCGTTCAAGGCCGAAGGCGACGTGCTGCACCTGGGCATCGCCGGCTCGGTCGAAAACCCGCGCGGTTTCAGCGACGGCCGCGGCGTGTCCTTCAGCCCGCGCGTGCGCCTGCGTGCCCGCCCGGAAGCCGGCCTGACCGATGTGCGCCTGATCGACACCGGCACCATTCTCGACGTGGACCACGTGATCCGCACCGGCCTGGAAGCGGTCTGGATCCATGGCCCGTTCTCGCTGCAGAGCGAAGCGCTGCGTGCCGAAGTGGCGCGTAATGCCGGCCAGCCGCACTTCATTGCCCAGGGCCAGTACGTGTACGGCACCTGGTCGCTGACCGGCGAGTCGCGCAGCTATGCCGGCGGCGTGCCGGGCAACATCAAGCCTGCACACGACTACGGCGCCGTCGAACTGACCGCCCGCTACAGCCGCCTGAATCTGGAAGACAACAACGTCCACGGCGGCCGTCAGCACGACACCACCATCGGCGCCAACTGGTACCTCACCAGCCACTTCAAGTTCCAGGCCAACTACAGCTGGGTGGATTCCTCGCGCAACGGCGTGCATGAAACCCCGCATGTGATGGAGCTGCGCGCGCAGGTGCAGTTCTAAGCATCGCTGACGCAATCCAGCGCGCGGGCAATGCACAGCCACACGCTGGTGTGATTCACGGGCTGCTGTCGTCTTAGACGGCAGCCGATGTTCCGATACGGCCGCATCCTGTCACGGGTGCGGCCGTTGTCGTTTGGGCGCGCGTGTCTGTCGCGCGATCGAGCGATGGCTGCGCGTGCGGGAGCAGAACGCCATACTTGACGGCATGTATGCCTCGCAACGCCGCCGTCTGCTGCTCACCCTGGTCATCGTGCTGGGCGGGATGGTCGTGGCCATGCTGGCGGCCGGGCACTTTGTCGAACAGAACGCACTGCGCGAAGAAAGCGCCACCGTGCACCGTCAGCTGCGCCTGTATGCGCAGGCGCTGCAACAACGCATCGACCGTTATCGCACGCTGCCGCAGATTCTGGCGCTGGACCCGGAGCTGCGCGCAGCGGTCGCCGGCCCGTTGTCGCCGGCACAGGTGCAGCAACTCAATCGCAAACTCGAACGTGCCAACAATGTCACCCAGTCGTCCACGCTAACGCTGATCGACCGCAGCGGCATTGCGCTGGCGGCCAGCAACTGGCGCGCGGTGCGCAGCAATGTCGGTGTGGATTACGCCTTCCGCCCGTATTACCAGCAGGCGCTGGCCACCGGCAGCGGCAGTTTTTACGGCATCGGCATGACCACCAGCGAGCCGGGCTATTTCCTGTCGCAGGCCATCGTCGATGCTGCCGGTCAGGTGCAGGGCGTGGTGGTGATCAAGATCGCGCTGGCCGCACTGGAGCGCGAATGGCTGCAAACGCCGGATATCGTGCTGGCCTCGGATGCGCATGGCGTGGTGTTTCTGGCCAGCCGCGCCAGCTGGCGCTACCGCATGCTGGCGCCGCTCACCCCGCGCGACCGCACCGAGTTGCAGAGCACCCGCCAGTACGCCAATCAGGGGCTGCTGCCGCTGCGCCGGCGCTTGATCGAACAGACCGGCAACGGCGGTGTGCTGGCCGAGGTGCGCGACCCGCCACTGGCCGCGCCAGTGCTGTGGCAGACGCTGGAAGTTCCCGAAAGCGGCTGGCGCCTGCATCTACTGCACGACACCCGCGCCAGCGCCGCGGCCGGGCGCGCGGCGGCCATCGCTGCGGCCGGTGCGTGGCTGGCGCTGGCGTTGCTATGGTTGTTCGTGCAGCAGCGCCGGCGGCTGTCGGCGCTGCGTCAGCGCAGCCGGCATGAGCTGGAAACCCTGCTGCAACAACATGCCGAAGAACTGCGCACCGCCCAGGACGGCGTGGTCACCGCCGCGCAGCAATCCAACGCCGGCCTAAGCCGCAGCCTGGAACATCTGCCACAAGGCGTGGTGGTGATCGACGAGGCGCTCAATCTGGTGGCATGGAATTCGCGCTATGTGGAGTTGTTCCGCTTCCCGCCGGAGTTGCTCAAGATCGGCCGGCCGATCGAAGACCTATTCCGCTTCAATGCCCGCCGCGGGCTGCTGGGGCCGGGGCCGATCGAGGCGGCCATCGAGCGGCGACTCAAGCATCTGCGCAGCGGCAAACCGCACATGCGCGAAAGCGAGAAGGAAGACGGCACGGTTCTGGAAATCCGCGGCAACCCGCTGCCCGATGGCGGGTTCGTCACCAGCTACGCCGACATCACCAGCTACAAGAACGCCGCGCGCGAACTGCGCTCGCTGGCCGATGCACTGGAACATCGCGTGGCCGAGCGCACCCGCGATCTGGCCGCCGCCAAACGCGAGGCCGAAAGCGCCAACCGCTACAAGACCCGCTTTGTCGCCTCCGCCGTGCACGACCTGCTGCAGCCGCTCAATGCCGCGCGCATGTTCGTGTCGGTGTTGCGCGGGCAGGTGCGCGAGCCCGGCAGTGCACGCGTGGTCGACAACATCGACGGCGCACTCGCCGCGCAGGACGCCATCCTCAACAGCCTGCTCGACATCTCGCGTCTGGAAGCCGGCAGCCTGAAGACGCAGGTGCGCGACTTCGCACTGGCACCCTTGCTGGAAACGCTGGCGCGCGAGTTCGGCATCCTGGCCGAAGATCGCGGCCTGGTGCTGGAGTGGGTACCGACATCGGTGGTGGTGTTGAGCGACGCAACCCTGCTGCGCCGCATCCTGCAGAATTTTTTGTCCAACGCGATCCGCTACACGCCGCGCGGGCGCGTGCTGATCGGCTGCCGTCGGCGCGATGGCTGGCTGCGCATCGAAGTGCATGACCAGGGCCCCGGCATTCCGGATGCCTTGCAGCACGAAATCTTCGAAGAATTCCGCCGTCTGGACGATGGCGTGGCCAACGACCGCGGCGCCGGGCTGGGGCTGGCGATTGTCGAGCGGATCGGCCGTCTGCTGGGCCACCGCATCGGCCTGCATTCAACGCTCGGCAGCGGCAGCGTGTTTTCGGTCAGCGTGCCGATCGGCGAACGCGCCGCCATCGCCACGCAGTTGCCGCCGCCCACCGTCACCGCCACCGCCGAACACGGCAACGACCCCATCCTGCACGGCTGCCGGGTGTGGTGCGTGGACGACGACCCGCGTGTCTGCGAGGCCACCCGCGCCCTGCTGGAACGCTGGGAATGCCGCGTGGATTTTTCCGGCGGCCCGGACGAAGCGCTGGCCAGCGCCAGCGCCGACGACGCACCGGAATTGCTGCTGCTGGATGTGCGCATGGGCGCGCACTACGGCCCGATGCTGCTGCCGCAATTGGTGGGCTGCTGGCAGCGCGAGCCACGCATCATCCTGGTCACCGCCGAGCCCGACCCGGCCCTGCGTGAATATGCACAGGAATTGGGCTGGGGCTTTCTGTCCAAGCCGGTCCGCCCGCCTGCGCTGCGCGCGCTGATGACGCAGATGCTGCTGCGGCGTGGGTGATTCGGTCGCGGGACTCTGGTTTCCGTAGCGAGATCAGCAGCTGCCGATTCGCGTCATCTCGGATCTGCTCTTGCGCATCGAGAACGCGGCGGATGCGGGCGTGATCGTTCACGCGCCGCGCCAGGACAGCGCACATTGAGGTCTCTTTGAGACGCGCGACCACAACGTGCATGCGCGTTAGTACCTTGCGATCGACACGGCAGGCGCACCACACCCATCCAACCGAACGCTGCACGGCCTGCCAGGCATTGCGCCACGCTGCGTCAAGGTGCGGCGCGCACGATCCGGACGATCAGGCAAGGATGCCGGATCACCAGGCTCACGCTGACTCACCGGCCGGCGGCACAGTACGTCGCATGACGCACGACACCACTGCCGGGAGATACAACCCATGAATCAGACACTTTCTCTGGACCACTATCGCCTGCTCGGCCGCTCCGGGCTGCGCGTCTCGCCGCTATCGCTGGGCACCATGACCTTCGGCGAGGAATGGGGCTGGGGCGCGGATGCAGGCGAAGCCAAGCGTATCTTCGATGCCTATGTAGACCGCGGCGGTAATTTCATCGACACCGCGGTCAATTACACCAACGGCGGCTCCGAGCGCATCGTCGGCAGCCTGATCAAGCCGCGTCGCGAGCGCTTTGTGGTGGCGACAAAATTCACCATGGCGCGCGATGCGGACAACATCAATTCCGGCGGCAATCACCGTCTCAACCTGATCCGCTCGGTGGAGACCAGCCTGCGTCAACTCGACACCGATCGCATCGACCTGTTGTATCTGCACGCATGGGACTTCACTACCTCGCCGGACGAAGTGATGCGCGGGCTGGAGCATCTGGTGCAGTCGGGCAAAGTTCTGTACATCGGCATCTGCAACACGCCCGCATGGCGCGTGGCGCAATTGCAGACGCTGGCCGATCTGCGCGGCTGGTCGCCCTTGGTCGCGCTGCAGATCGAATACAGCCTGGTCGAACGCACCGTCGAACATGAGTTGCTACCGATGGCGCGCGAGCTGGGCCTGGGCGTATTGCCGTGGTCGCCACTGGGAGGCGGCATCCTGACCGGCAAGTACAGCCGCGCGGATCTGTCCGACGACAACGCGGCGGATGTGTCCACAAGCCGCAAGGGCGTGATCACCTCGACCGGGCATCTCACTGCGCGCTCGCTGGAGATCGCCGATGTAGTTGGCACGGTGGCCAACGAGTTGGGCGCCTCGCGCGCGCAAGTGGCGCTTGCCTGGACCTTGCGCAATCCGGCGGTCGTTTCGCCGGTAATGGGCGCACGCACGCTGCAACAGGCCGAAGACAACTTCGGCGCGCTGGAGATCGTGTTCAGCGACGACCAGCTGGCGCAGCTGGATCAGGTCAGCGGCCTGGCGCCGATCTTCCCGGAGCGTTTCATCGGCCGGCCGATGGCGCAGCAGCTGATCTACGGCAGGCACGCGCTGCAACTGCGCAGCTGACGCAAAGGAGCACCACATGACCAGACCATCCGCCATCGTGGTGTACTGCTTGTCTTCGTTGCGTCTTTCATTGCCTGTGTCGAGGTGAATGCCTCGGGATCCATTAAGGAAGGTCTGAACAACGAGGCCTAAGAGGGCAGAATGTCCGCATCGTTCCGGAGAGTCGCGTTTGGATCTTCGGAGTTTCGCCATTTTTGGCGCTTTCCGTGGGAATTCCACGGATCACAGGCGCACGCCCCCCATCGCAGGCAGTAACTGCTTTCGCTTCATCCACAGGTTTGACAGCGCAAACAAGGTCAGCACGTGTGCCGTGTTCTTGGCCAGGCCGCGATAGCGGACCTTGGTGTAGCCGAACTGGCGCTTGATCACCCGGAATGGATGCTCCACCTTCGCGCGCACGCTGGCCTTGACGTGTTCCCAACGCTGTGCCCGAGCACGCTCGCGCTTGTTGCCGATGGCGTGGATCGTCCAGGGCCTGGCGGCGATGAAGAATGCAGCGTCGCAGTCCTGCAGTTCGCCGCGTTTGTCCGCGCCGGTGTAGCCGCTGTCGCCGAACACGCTGTCTTCTTTGCCATGCAGCAACGTGTGCATCACCGTGACATCGGCGACATTGGCCGCTGTGCAATGGACGTGGTGCACCAACCCTGAAAACTCATCCACGCCGATGTGCGCCTTCATCCCGAAATACCACTGATTGCCCTTCCTGGTCTGATGCATCTCAGGATCGCGTGCATGGTCGGCATTCTTGGTCGAGCTGGGTGCAGCGATCAGGGTCGCATCGACGATCGTGCCGGAGCGCAGGCTCTGGCCCTTGCGCGCCAGATGCGCGTTGACCGCTTCCAGCATCCGTGCGGCAAGGCCATGGGTCTCCAGCAGGCGCCGAAAGTTGAGAATCGTGGTCTCGTCGGGAATGTCGTCCAACCCACCGAGCTGAGCAAAGCGCCGCAAGGTCGGAATCTCGTGCAGCGCTTCTTCCATCGCCGGATCGCTCAACGCATACCACTGCTGCAGCAGATGAATCCGCAACATCGTCGCCAGTGCGTACGGCTGCCGACCTGGCCGTCCCGACACCGGGTAGTGTGCACCGATCAGACCGAGCAATTGCTGCCACGGAACGACCTGCTCCATCTCGGCCAGAAAGATCTCGCGCCGGGTCTGCTTGCGCTTGCCCAGGCCCTCAGCGTCGCCGAACGTCAGTTGCATGGATGATTCCTCAACACGAGGCGGGTAGTGTCGCGCATCTGCCGTGCTTTGTTCAGAGGTTCCTTAAACGCTAACGCGACAGCCACATGATGTAGCCGTGCAACATGCGCATCGTCGATACTGCGGGTGCATACCTAGACTTTGGCGATAGCGGAAACTTTAAATATGCTGCATTCGCCTGGCGTGGTCTGGATCATCCACGACTCCGGTAGACAGCCGAAGCAGCGTCTCAGCGACAACGTCCCTGCCGACCGGAAAACCCGGGACACCTGGAGACCGAGTTCATCGAGGGTTGCTAGCATCAGCGGCGGAGTTTCAACGTAAAATCGCGACAGCCGCAAAAAGAAGTAGGAAAGATGCCAAATACACGCTGGCACATGGATGATGGGAGGAGCTCGCAACTATTGAACCTCGCCTGTGTGAGCACAGCGATGCTCGTACCCTTTCCGGTTGGTAGGCTACCAGACGCTTCTTTGCTCTGGCTCAACGAGCGCTGGTTTCATGACTTAGGCATGGCTATCCACGAAGAGCCAACTCGGGCACGTGTCTCAGCTTCCTTACTTGAACGCTTCGCCGTGACCTCCCTCCCAACTCACTGCGTTGCCGGCAGCTTCGGCGGACAAACGCTGGGCGCTGATCGGTATGGTGGGAGCGGTGGGGCAATCCACGGCGGGAGTGGGCGCTGCGGCTCCGATGGCACGCTCATTGCTAAAGGAACCGGCCCCACGCCACTGGTCTCCGAAGCCCACGATTGGTCACACTCGCATGGCTGTCTTTATCTCTACGATGCCATTCGCGAGGCAGTCGCTAGCGAGATCCTCAATGCAGAGCTCCCACACGGCGTAGTCCCCATCGTTGCCATCATTGATGCCGGCTTTTCCCTAGCGCGTACCGATGCAGACGAACCGGAGCGTTGTGCCATTCTGATCAGGCCCGCCTTCCTGCGCTTGGCGCATTTCGAGCGCAGCCTTTATTTCGGAACATCAGGCAGCTCAGGCAGTGATCAATTTCAAGATAGCTTGCGCGTCAGAGATGCCGTCCACTTTGCCGAAGAACAAGCACAACACGATGCCGGTCATTCCAATGGCCTAGGCTTTGACCTGTCTCAGCTCTATCTGCGCCTTGCCGAGCAGATTGCCGCAAGTCGCGCGCATCGCCTCTGGACTGGGCGCCCGACAAGCGACAACATCACATCGAACGCGCAGTTCCTGGATTTCGGCGGCTTCCGCGCAGTTCCCAGCTGGAAGTATGGCACCGATGGACATGGTCACTTCTTCGGCAATGAAATGCGCGATGTCCGTCACTCACTTCCATCACTTGCCTACTTCTTCAAGAAGTATTCCCGCTTCGACAAGGCAATTTCCGACATCGACCAGCTGCTCACCCAGATTGAGCAGCATATGGAAGCTGCATTTCTCAATCACTGTGCAGAAGCCTGTGCCTTACCTGAGTCAAGCCCGGAGACGGCCCATTTCAAAGACCTCCTTGCGCGCTACTACCGCGAACAACAGCGCATTGACTATGCATTTGATCAACCCACAAAGCACACTGAACGTCACGATTGGCTCTTCGATCACATCAGAGGCAAAGCAACCTCTGAGTCCCAGATTGGTGAAGAGATCACAGCGCTCCTGCGCGCACTTCCAAGTACGGTCCTTCATCTTTGTGCGGCCAACCGCTGGCTGAGACCACGACCTCGCCTTTCCTATCGCGTCTCCAAGCACCGGGCGATCAAGCTAGTACGGTCGATCCTTGCCGATCAGTCGTCGGGACCCGAGCGGCTCTCGGCCTTTATCGCAACCGAAGTCGCGGTCTCGCGGCGTATTTGGAAAGGCCTACCGTCGCACTGGCTTGTCCTAGGCTACGCAAGCGATCAAGTGTCCACCGCCTTGTATTTCTTTGATACGCAGCGCATGGCCTATGCCGTCCAGCTGGCGGGGCCGCGCGTGCATGGGGGAACGCTGGTCTTCGGTGCCGAAGTTGCAGATAAGACACTCGGCATCACCAGTTCTGGCCATGAAACCGTCGTGCTTGTCGACTGCGACCCCACCAGCTACCTGAGAGGTCTAAGCTTGAACGGGCATGCATCGATTCCTGCCGCACTGCTCACCTTCCCAGACGCTGCCGTTGCAGCGCAGACATTTAGCTCAACCACCGCCCATGCAACCTAATGCCGTTGATGCACAGGCGCTTGGCCTGGCGATGCAACTCCTGTTCAAGACTGACCGCAAGAAGTTCAGTATCGCAGCGGCTTATGTGTGGCTATGGCCTGCAATTCGCCTAGGCCAGCTCGTCACGATCGAGGACGACGATGGGGTATGGACCGGCTACGCTTTATGGGCTTATCTGACGCCTGAAACCGCCAGTCATTTGGTTCTGCAAGATCCCCCGTTCTTGCCGATTAGCGACTGGAACGAAGGTGATCAACTCTGGATCTTGGATTTCGTGGCTATGCCAGGGCATCGCCGACGCCTGGCGAGAGCACTCCGGCACCGCTTGCGTCCTCACTTCAAGCAAGCGCATCGCTTGGTGCGAGATAAGACCGGCGCTATGCTGGGAGCCAAGGCTTACACAATTCGCAAAGACGGCTGAGGAAGACACGTTGCTTCCTTGATACGAATGGACGAACCGAAGCGACAAGGCAGTTGCAGCCCATGCACGAAGTGACATCAAGGCCGACCAAGGCCTGGACTGGATTTTTGTTGCTGGGTTTCGGCTCTGGTTTGCCTTATCCGCTGATCGGCAGCACCCTAGGCTATTGGCTCAGCGAAAAGTCGCTTTCGATCGCAGTCATCGGTGCCTTGGCTTGGACCGTACTTCCCTACTCCCTCAAATTCCTATGGGCCCGCCATCTCGACCAACGTCGTGCGCCGGTCGTTGGAAGCACCATGTCGCACCGTCAAGGATGGATTGTCTTGTCTTCGGTCATGGTCGCCTTCTCTCTCCTGGGCCTTGTCCTGAGCGTCGTCTCCGGGAGCCTTCCGCTGATTGCACTGAGCTGCATCGCAGCCGCCTTTGGCGGTGCGACGCTGGATGCCTCAGTCGATGCGTTTCGCATCGAACAAGAGGCAGTGCACCAGCAGCCAGCCAAACTCCTCACGGCCTATCAATTTGGCTACCGCATTGCTCTGCTGTTGAGCGACGGTCTGGTGTTCTTGCTCGCAGCGCGGCTGTCCTGGCAAGTTGCTTATGCACTTCTGCTTCCCCTGATGTTGGTGCCTATCTGCGGAACGCTCTTTCTGCGATCTGCCCCCGATGGCGTCCTCACCACAGGTCGCATGAGTGCGGAGAAGCAGGGGGCTCTGTTGGTGTCGCTTCGACCCTCCACGCTCCGAGGATGGATTGCAGTGGTCGTCTTCATCGGCTGCTATCGCCTACCGGACATTCTTCTGGGTCCCATGATCAATCCCTTTTTCTATGCCCTTGGCATCGGGAAAAGTATGGTCGGATCCCTGCACATCTGGCTTGGGATCCCAGCAGCCTTTGTCGGAATTTTGGCTGCAGGCACAAGCTTGAAACGCATGTGCCTGAGTACGACCATCCTTGTCGGAGCAGCGCTCCAAGCCCTTGCCCTCCTCGTTCTTGCATTGCTTTCGTCGAACGAGCGGTCTGCTGAACTGCTTTGGGCTAGCGTAATTCTTCAAAACCTTGCCAGTAGCTATACCGGCATAGCCCTGGTTGCTTACATGTCAAAGCTGGTCACGCTTGGACGAGCAGGTGAGCACTACGCTTGGCTAACCAGCTTCTACTCCATCTTCGGCAGGGTGCTTGCCGGCTTTTCAGGCCTTGCAGTGGCTTATCTCACCACGCTCCATGGACAAAGCCAGGGCTATGGCACGTTTTTCATTGGCATCTGCCTGACGTGCGTGCCCGCCCTCCTCGTCTACTTGCTCATCATTCGGAATAACTTGAAGGAGCGACCAGAGCCGTAAGTGCCATCACGCTGTTGCCT
The DNA here is from genome assembly GCF_041475665.2 of Xanthomonas sp. NCPPB 4467. Lineage (NCBI taxonomy): Bacteria > Pseudomonadati > Pseudomonadota > Gammaproteobacteria > Lysobacterales > Lysobacteraceae > Xanthomonas > Xanthomonas sp. NCPPB 4467. The sequence goes on from NZ_CM191260.1 coordinate 4,232,004, forward strand.
TGCAATGATCTTGGGTTGTTCACGAGAACGTGTAACGCCTGAGCACATTTATCTCACGCGGACCCTATTAGTAGTCCAGCTTAGCACTAGCCAATTAGACAACTAATTGGCTAGTGGCAGCGAACCTCATCAGTTTCGACTTCTCGTGAGACCAAGCAAGCACTTGCCCTTCGAACTCGCCTTTAGATACACCGACGTTTCACCAAGATTGGTTTTATAGAAGATATCCTTACTAATGTTGGCGATTGGCTCATGGGGATTTGGGGGCAAGATATATGGAGTAAGCGCAAACTTTTTCTTTATCTTAGACACCTCATAACAGCGCCCCGGGGCCAACTCCATATATGCGAAGCCCACTCCTTTATCGAGTTCAGGCGGAACCCTAAATTCAACAAAGGCGATTTCATATTGATCTAGCGTCCTGAGCGCACTTGAACGGAAAGCAATATTCAAAGACCGACTCGAACTCACTTGGTGAAAATCGCGAAACCAAAATTCCCGAAAAAATTCAAAGTTTTTAGGTTTTTCGGAATTATAAAATTCATCAACAACCTCATCAAAGCTTACTAACGAATTCTCAGCTTCAGCATATGCGCAAACCGCGATCGCAATAACTAACGCGTTTATAGAAGCCAATCTCACACCCATAAAACCAACCACCCTAGCAACTAAACGCCAACAAAAGTTGCCGGCATAATTATTTATAAAAATGGCGATCGACTCAATGCACCAGATTGCATCGGTCAACCACAAAATGATTGACCGATGCAAGGTGAAGACTAGCTTCCTATATGTTTGCTCGAAGTAGAAGAGCTGTCAGTCGACTTCGTGGAGACACTAAATCCAGAAATACAAGGCGACGTGACGTCCGTGGTTGACACATAAATTTTATACGGCCCTTTGGTCAACGTCGCCGGTTGCGTCCAAGCCGCACCCTTTATCACTGATCGGGGTTCACGAATGCTTTCAATGAAGCCATACTTCTTCACAATATCGTCGTATTTTTCACACCCTGGGATTTTTTTGTCAGCGTAAATGGCTGCCAACGCAGCTATTTTCCATACCTGAGAGCCTGCGTCACTACGATGAGCTCCGAAGCTCAATGCAGTCACTTGAGATTTCGGGTCATCTAAAGAGACCCGGTAGTGGCGACGAAGGGGTTCATCCCTTGTAATCTCGACCTTAGCCATATCAACTCCAATCAGTTTCTCAACTTGAGGCTGCTCGACATCAACGCCAGAGCTGAACAACGATATTAAGTTTCTGATTTTTTTATCGGAGCCAAAAGCCCCCCCAAATGCCAGTGCCGGCATTAAAAACATAGCGATTAAAATGACCAATGGAAGAGGACGGCCGAGATAAAATCTCATAATTTCACCTATTTTTTATTTGAATTGTAAACATATTCGTAGTATTGCTTCACAGTTTGGCCACCACCATGGTCCTGATTACCATACCACTCTGCTATCTTGGCGGTCGCCTGTTCCGTCGTTAGCGTGGTGCCGATTTGGTTATAAATGCTAGTCAGATCAGCTGGATACTGGGTAATACTAGTTGCCTCAACCTGCTTGACAAAATTTAATTCAAACATGACTGAGCCCGCTTCATTGTTGAGCCATGCGTTGACATATTGCTCCTGAGTTGGGTTTGTCGTGCCGTAAGTTACAGTATTATAGACATGATAAAGCTCATGACTTAGTACGGTTGCGGCTTGGAGGGAGGTGCCTTTAAGGTCATCATCCAGATAGATATTTCCCGCATCGACCTCGCCTTTGACTACTCCGAGGTCTTTAAATTCCACGTCGGCGCCGCTTGCTATATATTTTGAGAGCAAGCTCTTCACATCTTCGCTTTTATTCAGATATGCGTCTGCCCCCGCACCGAGCCCACTCACCAGAGGTGGCGGAGGAGTTGGTGCACCACCACCTCCCCCCGGGGGTGTTATTGGTCCCGGCTGCTCAACGGGTGGTGAAGGAGGAATAGTCGGAGGTGGACTTGTAGGCGGGTTGACAACAATTGGTGGAATCTCCGTGGGAGGTTCGCTTGGATCAACATCCGCAGCAGCAGCCGCGCCTGCCACTAAGAATAGCTCTTCGTTTGTTAGTTCTCTCATTACAGCGCTCCATCCTGTGAGTAGACTTTGTTCCTAATATTTTTTTTCATTGAATGTGCCATATCGATCTTTCGTTTAACTTATTTTGATAAGCGTCGCAACTCCTCATTATTGAGCGGACTTTTCAGCCGCTCCTTCGGGATCGTCCTGTTCAAATTTGCTGGACTGCTCTTTGATCAATGGCCTTAGGATCCCGCCCACAAAGAGATAGTGCATATCGCACATCCGAGAGATATTCTTGTCATGCGTCACAATGACTGTGGTTGCACCGATGCTCCTGATGTTCTTCATCAGCTGTATGCCCATCTGCTCATCAACCCCAGTCGTTGGCTCATCCATCAACAACAACTTGGTGCGCCTGTAGAAGGCTCTCGCCAAGAAGATCCGTTGTTTTTGACCGCCTGACAGCGTGTTTCCCAAGTCACCGACTCTGGTGTTGAAGCCCATTGGCATGCGCTGAATATCGTCGTGGATGCACGCCAATTTAGCAGCCTGCACGAGACGTTCTTGGTCGATATGCTCATCGAACATAGAGATGTTTTCCGACAGCGTTCCCGACAACAGATTGTCTCCCTGCATGACGATGCTGACCTTGCTCCGATAGCTCGACTTACCGACTTTGCGCAGATCCTCTCCATTGACTAAGAAGTCCCCGACTTGAAGATCTTCAAGCCCCGCCAGAACGCGGATGAGTGTGGTCTTACCCACGCCTGAGTTCCCGACAATTGCAATCACCTGGCCTGCCGGTGCCCTGAGCTGCAAGGCACTCATGATCCACTTGTCCGTAGACGAGTAGCGGAAATAGCCGTTGGCAATTGCAATGGCGGGCGCAGCGTCTTCCAGTGCGCAGTTGCCATGCAAAAACGACTCAGGCTCGCTGTGCGTGATGTCTGAAATGCGCTCTGTGTGCAAGCGAAGCAGCCGGAGCTGCATCAAGTAGTCGGCTAGGTTGATGCTGCGTTGGCTGAACTGGGTTGCGTAGATCAAAAAGACCGTCAGCCCCCCGACCGTCATATCCCCACTGAGCACCAGCCGGGTGCCCTCCCAGATCACGAAAATGCGGCACAGGCCTTGGATGAGAAGCTGGACAGAATCGAACCCAATGCGGATACGCTCGGCCCCGATGGTCGCATTGGTTGCTTTCGCGCTGTAGTTCGTGAAGCGCGACGCCCAGAGCGCTGACTTGTTGAACAGCTTGATGGGCTGGATGCTTCGGACCGTTTCGTAGAGAAAACTTTGCCGGCGTGCATCAATGTTGATCTGATCGAGGTTGGCTTCTTTCAGTTTGGCGTAGTAGGCGTAGCGCGAACCCACATAAGCAATGGTGAAAGCCAACAAAGCGAAGGCAAGCGGCGCGTCGTAGCTCATCAAGAGCAACAACATGAGGAAAGACATCACCCCATCGATGACCGCTTCCATCATCTTCGTCGTGAGTGACTGCTGGATGGAGTAGATCGACTGAAAGCGGCTTGAAATATCCCCGGTGTGCCGCTTTACGAAATACGACTGGGGTAGCGACACGAGGTGACGGAACAAATTGCTGCTCCACCGTAAGCCAGTGGTCGAAGAGATCCACAGCAAGGTCCACTTCCTGGCAACGGTCAAGACGAGCTGGACCAGGAGCACGATCGAAAAGCCGATCGCCAATGTGGTGACCAGACCATCGTCCTTGACGCTGAGCACCTGATCCATGGTCAGTCTTAGATATTGCGGCGCAATCAGCGCACAGCCTTCCAAGAAGAGCGCCAAGATGCCCACACCCCAGAACGCGGGCACCAGGGACCGAAGCGAGCCTGCCAGATCGCGAAGCGACACCGATGGCACGCTCTTGATCTTCTTGAAGGCCGGACCCGGATGCGCCTCCAACGCAATGCCGCTAAAAAGCTCATCGAACTCATCGAGCTTGATTTTTTTGACGCCCGTTGCGGGATCGCTGATGTGCACGTGCCCTCCCCTCACCGCCGTCAGCACGACAAAGTGCCCGTGGTGTAGGTGGACCATGCAAGGCAACGACAGCTTGGGCAGTTCGTAAAGCTCCAAGCGAAGCGGACGCGTCGTGAGCCCGTTGGCATCAGCGATTTCAATCAGGGAGGCGAGCGTTGCCCCACTGGTTGACACCGTAAAGCGGTTGCGAAGCTCCCCAAGACTCGTTTCATGGCCGTAGTAGGAGAGCAGCATCGCAATGCAGGCCAGGCCGCACTCACTCGACTCGGTTTGGCGGATATGCGGCACACGGCGCTTCGAGGAAAACACCAGGCTTGGTTCAGCAGAGCGATCCATCTCGGCATCGCCATTGGCTGATGGCGTCAAGACGTCCTTCATTGCTTTTCACCCGTCAAGCGTGATCCCATGGTTTGGAAGGGGTCAAACATCCACTCCCAGATCTTGCGGCCCTCCAAGATCAGTTCCGCGTCCACTTCCATCCCCGGTAGGAAGGACTTCGCTCCTTGGGCAACTCCGATAGTCTGGGAAGGCAAGGCCACCTTGGCGGTGTAAACCGGCTCAGTGGGCGACTGGCGACCATAGCGACGCTCCAACTCCCCGAGGGGACTCGTTTGCGTCGACAGCGATGCGATGCGCCCCTGGATGGCGCCATATTTTGCTTTCGGGAATGCGGCGATGTTGAGCAGCACCTCGGTGCCGACATTCACATGTCCGATGGCCCTGGAAGGAATAAGAATTTCAGCTTCGAACACCGACTCGCTTGGGGTGATGGACGCGATGATCGAGTCGGTACCAATGCGCTGACCTTGGGATGCATAGATTGCTGCAACGGTGCCGCTCAAGGGTGAAGTGATGGTTTGCAGACGATCGGACTTGGCTCTTGCCACTTGATCTTCGATCGTGGATTTTTCACGCTCAATTTCGCTTGCTTGCCTGCTGGCCGTTGTCTTTATCTCAGTAATCTCACCCAGCAATGCGGCACGTTGATTGCGAAGTGTGGACTGCTGCGCGCGGGCATCCTGGATCTCCGCCTCTGCATCCAAGAGAGCATTTTCGTAGGTGAGGTAGGTGTATTTGGACACGTACTTCTCGGCAAGCAGCGGCTCAATGGTCTTCAAGAGTTCTTTGTTCTTGGCGTATTTCTTTTCCAAGATTGAGATCTTGCGAGCGACTTCCTGCATCGCACCGCTCGTTTCTTCGACCTGACGCGTCAGTTCCCGCTCGCGCTGGCCGGAAAAGTCATGCGTCTGCAATTGCTCTTTGGTCAGCTCTTCTGATCGGGTGAGCGCACGCTTGATCGTCTCATCGGACAAAGAGCGACCCGCTTCGTCGGTGATGTCGGCTGAGAGCTCCGCGAGCACTTGGCCCTTCTTGACCAAGGCATTGGGCTTCAACGTCGTCGACAAGATGAGGCCAGGCGTTGCACTACGAATATCCACTCGCCCATGCGTCGAAATGATTTGGCCCGATACATGCTCACGCTTTGAGTAGGACGCGGTCAGAACAAACGTGGCCAGCAAGAGGAAAAGCACACAGCCACAGCCAATCCAGATCCGGATGGACGAGGGAAATGCATCTTTCAGATCACCGAGTGTGGACGTTGCCTCCGGCCCCTTTCGCTTGCGAAAGAGCGGTTGTTCTGCGTCATCCATCTGACTTGATTCGCTATCCATAGCACCTACATCCAAATCTACTGCACAACTTGTGTGGTTTGAGGCTACCCGCGCAGACATTAAAATTACATTTGCGTTTTGTTGCTCTGGCGTTGAGAGTAACGCCAGCCCTCAGCCCTCGCCCTCCGGCTCCAGCGCCTTGACCAGCACCGCCGCTTGCGTGCGGCTGTAGCAGTCGAGCTTTTTCAAGATGGCGGTGACGTGCACCTTGACGGTGTTTTCGGCCAGACCGAGTTCGTGGGCGATCTGCTTGTTGAGCAGGCCATCGGCCAGGCTCAGCAGCACGCGGAACTGCTGTGGAGTGAGCTGGGCGAGCTTGGATGCCAGTTGCGCGTCCGCCTCCGAGCGCTCGGCGGTCATTGGCGGAAACCAGGTGCCGCCGTCCAGCACACTGGCCACGGCGGTGCCGATGGATTCGGCCGGCGTGGATTTGGGAATGAAGCCGGCCGCGCCAAACTGCTGCGCACGCCGGATCACCCGCGGGTGATCGTTGGAGGAGATCACCACCACCGGGATATCCGGATGCTCGCCGCGCACATGCAACAGCGCCGAGAAGCCGCGCGCGCCCGGCATGGCCAGATCCAGCAGTACCAGCTCTGCCTGCGGGTGCGAGCGCAACATCGCGCTCAGCGTGGCGGCGCTGGAGGCTTCCACCACCTGCGCCTGCGGCAGGGTTTGCTGCAGCACGTGGATCACGGCGGCACGGAACAGCGGGTGGTCGTCGGCGACGAGAATGGTGAGATCGGCCATCTGCCAAGTCTGGCACATGGGCGCCATCGATGCCGCTGCCCTACCGCGGCGGTTGCGTACTCGCACGCCACGCTTCCAGGAACTGGCGGCGTTTGAGCTTGTCCAGATACACCAGCAAACCGGGGCCGAGCGGAATCGGCCGGAACGGCGGTTGCGCCGAGCCGCCACGGCCACCGGCGGACGGCAGGATCGGCATCAGCCGCGCTTCGCGCGAGAGCACCTGCTGCCCGCGGGGCGACAGCAGATAGTCGAGAAACCTGCGCGCTTCCGGCGCATGCGGTGCGGTCTTGGGAATCACCGCGGTGCGCAGCGCCACCAGCGTGTAGTCCTGCGGCTGCACGATGCCCAGCGGCGCACCGGCATCGATACGCGCCTGCGCGTAGGAACCAAGCACGTTGTAGGCCAACAGCAGTTCGCCGCGACTGACACGGTCGAGCAAGGTGCCGGTGCGCTCTTCCAGCTTGACCTGATTTGCGCCCAACGCGGCCAGCAACGCGCCGGCAATGCTGCCCACCTGCCCGTCCTGGGTGGCGAACAAGTAGCCCACGCCGCTGCGCTCCACATCGTAGGTGCCCACCTTGCCGCGCAACGGCGCATCGGGCGCGCGCAATAAGGCCAGCAGCTGGCGGCGCGTGCGCGGGACGCGTGCGGCGTCGAGTTTGCGCGTGTTGTAGACGATGGCCACCGGCTCGTAGCTGATGCCGAACACTTCATGCCGCCATTGCGCCCAGGCCGGCAGCGCTTCGGTCTGCGCGGAGCGGTGAGCCAGCGCGTGCCCGTCGTTCACCAGCTTGGTCTGCAGATCCATGCTGGCGCTGATCAGCATGTCCGCCGTCGGCGCACCGGCACCCGGATGCAGATAGTGATCATAGATGTCCCAGGCAATCACATCCTCGTAGATCACCTCGGTACCGGGATGCAGGCGTTGGTAGTCCTGAATGACCGCGCCGAAGACTTCCAGATCAGTGGACCCCTGCACGCGGAGCTGCGCATGCATCGGCCCCTGCGCGGGGAAGCGCCGCACATCGCCCGGCGCTGCCCAGGCCAAACCGTGCACCAGCAGCAGCACCATTGCCCACAGCCTGCGCATCATGCGGTTCCCCCGGGGAAATGCAACGAGGCGATCAATCCGCCACCGATGCGATTGGCCAGATCGATACGCCCGCCATGCGCTTCGACCACGCGCTTGACGATGGCAAGCCCCAGGCCCGCGCCGCCCGCAGGTGCATCCGGACCGCGCACGAAACGCTCGAACACGCGCTCGGCTTCGGCGGCCGGAATGCCCGGGCCGTGGTCGGCGATGGTCAGCACGTGCTGATTACCGTCGCTGGTCAAAGCCACCTGCAGCGGCGCGGCGCCACCGTATTTGCAGGCGTTGTCGATCAGATTCTTGAGCGCTTCGCGCAGCAGCAACGCGTCGCCGCGCAGCAGCGCCGGTTGCGGGTCGATGGCCAGTTGCACACGTGGCGCGCCGTCGCTGCGCGGCAGTGCTTCATGCAATGCCTGGTGCAGCACCTCGGCCAGGTCCACCGTGGCAAAACGCTGCAGGTTGGAGCGATGGATCACGCTGGCATCGCTGAGCAATTGATTGAGCAGGCGGCTCATGTGGCTGGCGTTGCGCTCGATCGCGGCCAGGCTGCGTTGCATGTCGCGCGGGTCGTCGTCGTCCATGGCCAGCTGCGCCTGCGCGCGCAATGCGGCCAGGGGCGTGCGCATCTGGTGCGCGGCCTCGGCCATGAACGCACGCAAGGTCTCGTTGCTGGACGACAGCCGCGCCATGAAGCGATTGAGCGCGGTCACCATCAACTGCATTTCCTGCGGCGCCGGCACGTTGAGCGGTTTGAGATCCGATGGCTCGCGACGCGACAGGTCGCGCTCGATGCGTTGCAATGGCCGCAATGCGCGGTACACGCCCAGCCAGACCAACCCCAACGCCAGCAGCGACAACACAGCGATCGCGACCAATGCATTGAGCACCACATCGCGCGCCACCGCATCGCGCGCGCGCCGTGTCTGGCCCACCTGCACCCGCACCTCGCCCTGCCCGGACGCCGAGGCCACCCGATGCATCACCACCGCAAAGCGCACCGGCTCGCCGCTGTACTGCGCATCGAACAGCAACGGGCGCTCATCGCTGGGCGCGCGCGCCGGCAACGGCAAGGCGTCTTCGCCGGTGATGGTGCGGCCCTGCGCATCGAACACGCGGTAGAACACGCGATCTTCCGGCGCCATGCCAAGCAGATCCAGCGAGGCGTAAGGCAGATCCACCTGCCAGTCGCCACCGACCAGCGCCACGCTATCGATGATGGACAGCGCCGAGGACACCAACAGGTGATCGTAGGACCGATTGGCGGCACGCTCGCCATAATCGCGTGCCGCAAAAAACAGCACCACCGCCCCCAGCAGCGACAGGCTGCCCAGATACAGCAGCAAGGTGCGCCGGATCGACGGCGCCACCGTCAGCGGCTCAGCCATCGCTGCCCGGCTCCACCGGCGCATGCGGGTCGGCTTCTTCGAGTTTGTAGCCGGCACCGCGCACGGTGACGATGCGCAACGGCGCGCTGGCCAGCTTGCGGCGCAGACGGCCGACATACAGCTCGATCGCATTGGGCCCGGCATCGTCGTCGAAGCCGAACAGCCCGTTGCCGATTTCGTCCTTGCCGACCACCTGACCCAGCCGCCCGATCAGGATTTCCAGCAGGCGGTATTCGCGGTTGGGCAATTCGATCGGCGCGCCATCGAGCATCACCGTGTGCGCAGCGTTGTCGAACACGAATCCGCCGATTTGCACCACTTCGCTGGCCTGGCCGCGATTGCGGCGCAGCAACACACGGCAGCGCGCCTCGAATTCGCGGAAATCGAACGGCTTGCCGAGGTAATCGTCCGCGCCCACGTCCAGCGCCTGCACGCGGTCTTCGATGCCATCGCGCGCGGTAAGCATCAGCACCGGCGTGGTATCGCCACGCTCGCGCATCCCGGCCAGCACGCGCAGCCCATCGAGCTTGGGCAGGCCGATATCCAGCACCACCAGATCGAAGCTCTGATAGCGCAGCACGCTGGCCGCCGCCAACCCGTCGGCCTGCCAATCCACCGCATGCCCGCTACGGCGCATGCGCCGCACGATGGCATCGGCGAGATCGGCATTGTCTTCGACTAGCAGCAGGCGCATTGGGCGGGGAATCGTGAATAGGGAATGGGGAATCGGAACAGCATGTTGTTGCGGCCGGAAGGTAACAGGCTAGGCAGACAAAAGCTCTTCCGCTTTGGCGATTGCGCTGTTGCGATTCCCCATTCCCGACTCCCCATTCCCGCCCCAAAACGACAGGTCCATGACAGCTTCGCGGGACTAGGCTGCAGCCAACGCGCCACGGCGATCGTCGTGGTGCATCGCTGAACGTGATTCACACATGCACCTGGGAGGGTCTGTGAGCAACGACACTTTGCGTCTGCGCGCCTTCACCGCCTGCGCGGCGATCTGCCTGGCACCGGCAGCGCGCGCGGCCGATGACGCGGGCCCGGTCACCGCCGAACTGGGCGGACGGGTGCACTGGGATTTCACCATGTTCGACAACGACGACCGCGGCACGCCCGAGCGCAACGACACCCAGTTCCGCCGTGTGTGGCTCGATGTGGCAGGCAAGTTCTATGGCTTCAATTACAAGGCCGAGGCCGAATTTGCCGGCCTGCAATACGAAGCCGGCGGCCGCGGCATCCTGGCGCGCGATGTGTACATCGCCAAGAAGTTTTCCGCCGGTACGCTGACCGTGGGCCAGTTCAAGCAATACTTTTCGCTGGACGATCGCACCGGGTCCAACTATGGCCCGTTCCTGGAACGCGGCTATGCCTCCACCACGCTGGCACCGATCTATCGCAAGGCCATTTCCTGGCAGGCCAATCGCCCGGATGCCACCTGGTCCACGGCGCTCTACAGCCTGGAAAGCATCGACAACTCGTCCACCAAGGGCGGCGCGCTGGGCACACGCCTGACCTTTGCACCGGAGATGGGCGAAGCACGCCTGCGTCACCTCGGTATTTCACTGGCGCATGAGCGCTATTCGCATCCGGGCAGCGACGGTGCGGCATCGCTGTTGATCCGCCCGCGCCCGGAAAACGACCTGGCCAACAATAGCCGCATCACCCTGGCGCGGTTCGCCGATGGCCGCGATACCGACTTCGACAAGTGGTCGTTGGAATATGCCGAAGTCCTTGGCCCCTGGTCGTGGCAGAGCGAATTCAGTGGCGGCCTGCTCGACGATGGCAGCCAGCACGCCAAGGTGTTGGCAAGCTATGGCCTAGTCAGCTGGTTCGTGACCGGCGAATCGCGCGGCTACGATCGCAAGACCGGCCGGTTCAGCCGTATCAAAACGCCCAATCGCCCCAGCGGCGCGTTCGAGCTGGCATTGCGCTACGACTACATGCGCGGCGACCAACATCTGGATGGCCAGCCCAACTTCATAGATGCCAGCACGCAGTCGTGGACCTTGGGTGGCAACTGGTATTTCAAGCCTAATCTGCGCGTCATGCTCAACGTGATCGACAGCCGTAACCGCGACCGCACGATGAATGCGTTGGTCGATCACACGCTGGCGGTCACCGGCCGGTTTCAGTACGACTTCTGATGCACTGCTGCGTGGCGCCACGGTTCCAAACGTATGTCCGCAGGCGTCGCCGCGATGCGGCGCAAGCGCCGTGCACGCACGAAGATTGTCGCTTTTGCCATTGCGGCAGTGACGCAATGAGCAGCATTTTTACGTTTCTTGTGTATCACCACTGCGCCGTCTCCTGCGCAACGGTGCGCTCCACCCTCTCCCTGCTGCACGCCCCAAAGGATTTGCCCGCATGCTGACCGCGCTCGGTTTCGGAATGGTGATCACCTTCATGTACCTGATCATGAGCAAGCGGCTGTCGCCGCTGGTGGCTCTGATCACGGTGCCGATCGTGTTCGCACTGCTGGGCGGCTTCGGTACCGGCATCAACGACATGATGCTCGAGGGCATCAAGAAGATCGCGCCCACCGGCGTGATGCTGATGTTCGCCATCCTCTACTTCGGGGTGATGATCGATGCCGGGCTGTTCGATCCACTGGTCGGGCGCATCCTGCGGCTGGTCAAGGGCGACCCGCTGAAGATCGTGATGGGCACCGCGGTCCTGGCAATGCTGATCTCACTCGATGGCGACGGCTCCACCACCTACATGATCACCGTGTCGGCGATGCTGCCGCTGTACCAGCGCCTGGGCATGAATGCGCTCAACCTCACTTGCGTGACCATCTTGGCCAGCGGCGTGATGAATCTCACTCCGTGGGGCGGCCCGACCGCACGCGCCGCTACTGCCCTGCACGTGGATGCGGGCGATGTGTTCGTGCCGCTGGTGCCGGCAATGTTGCTGGCGATTGCCGGCATCATCGCGCTGGCGTGGTATCTGGGCATGCGCGAGCGCCGCCGCCTGGGCGTGGTGCGCCTGCCGGCCGATGGCAATTGGCTGGACACCAGCATCCCCGAAGACAACGACGCCTTGCCGCGCGTGGAAGACACCGAGGACATGAAGCGTCCCAAGCTGCTGTGGGTCAATCTGATTCTGACCCTGGCGCTGATGGCCGCACTGGTGGTGGGCATCCTGCCGATGCCGGTGCTGTTCATGATCGGCTTCGCACTGGCATTGATGATCAACTACCCCAACCTGGCCGAACAACGCCGCCGCCTGGTCAATCACGCCGGCAACGTACTGTCGGTGGTGTCGCTGATCTTTGCCGCCGGCATCTTCACCGGCATCCTGTCCAACACCGGCATGGTGGAAGCGATGTCGCGCAGTTTTCTGGCAGTGATCCCGGACAGCTGGGGCCCGTATCTGGCGGTGATCACGGCGATCGTCAGCATGCCGTTTACGTTCTTCATGTCTAACGACGCGTTCTACTTCGGCGTGCTGCCGATCCTGTCCGAGGCGGCCGGCCACTACGGCATCACACCGGTGGAAATGGCCCGCGCCTCGCTTGCCGGCCAGCCGGTGCATCTGCTCAGCCCGTTGGTGCCCTCGACCTATCTGCTGGTCGGCCTGGCCAAGGTCGACTTTGCCGACCATCAACGCTTCACGCTGAAGTGGGCGGTGTTGATTTCGATGCTGATGCTTGGCGGCGGGTTGTTGTTTGGCTTGTTTCCATTGGCGCGCTGATCGCGCGCCGGGAATGCGGAATCGGAAATGGGGAATCGTAAGAGCGGCGCTGTGCTGTCGTGACGGTTCCTGACTTCCACATGGAGAACGCCGACCGCAAAGGCGGCTTCCTGCGCTACCGATTCCCCACTCCCGATTCCCCATTCCCAACTCCAAAGGAGTTACACCAATGACGCTTCGCATCGCATACGTCACCAGCGGCATGGGCAGTGTCGGCACCGCGATCTGCCAGAAGCTGGCGCGCAGCGGGCACACCGTGGTTGCCGGTTGCGGGCCCAATTCGCCGCGTAAGTCGGCCTGGTTGCGCGAGCAGCGCGAGCAGGGCTTCGACTTCGTCGCCTCCGAAGGCAATGCCGCCGATTGGGATTCCACGGTGGCGGCCTTTGCCAAGGTCAAGGCCGAAGTCGGCGAGATCGATGTGCTGGTCAACAACGCAGGCGGTAGCCGCGACACCTTGTTCCGCCAGATGACGCGCGACGACTGGAATGCAGTGATCGCCAGCAACCTGCATTCGCTGTTCAACATCTCCAAGCAGGTGGTGGATGGCATGACGTCGCGCGGTTGGGGGCGCATCGTCAACATCGGCTCGGTCAGCGCGCACAAGGGCCAGATCGGACAAATCAACTTCGCCACCGCCAAGGCCGCGATGCATGGCTTCAGCCGTGCGCTGGCGCAGGAAGTGGCCTCGCGCGGGGTCACCGTCAACACCATTTCGCCCGGTTATATCGCCAGTGCATCGATCAGCAGTTTTCCGCCGGACGTGCTCGATCGCCTGGCCACCTCGGTGCCGATGCGTCGGCTGGGCAAGCCTGCAGAAGTCGCCGGCCTGTGCGCATGGCTGGCCTCCGACGATGCCGCCTATGTGACCGGCGCCGACTATGCGGTCAACGGCGGCCTGTATATGGGATGACACCGACAGTGGTCTGCAAGCGGTTGTCGGAGTGCACCTCGGCACGCAAGCCGCGATCACGCAACGCGACCAACCAAACGACGACGCGACCAGCAAACAGGAGCGGCCGATGCTCGGCATCGGCAGGTACGACCCATCACACTCCGGTTCCTGTACGCCGCCCACACCCGCCTGGCAGCCGCCCGCTACGTTTTGTTGACGGTTCTTCGCCCCATGTCCGGATGCACAATGATGCGCTGTCCAGCCGCAGCACTCTCCCGGCACTCGCCACGCAACCGCGATCGCAAGGCTAGGACGCGTGTGCGCGATGGCGTTGCGCCGTTGCGCACAAGCGGCCGCCACTGCGCGAACAACCCGCCTCTAGTGCGAACTGATTACACTCTGGTTTTTCCGCAGTGCGCTGCCATGGCCAAACCCTCAGAACGCACCCCGCAGAATGCCCGCCCGCAGATGGCCGACATCGCCCGCATGGCGGGCGTGTCCGAGTCCACCGTGTCGCGCGCCCTTGCCGGCAGCCCGGTAGTGGCAGAGCGCACCCGCGCCTATATCAAGCAGATTGCCGCCGACGCCGGCTACCAGGTCGACCCGGTCGCACGCAGCTTGCGTGCCAAACGCTCCAACACGGTGAGCGTTGCGGTGCCGATGATGCACGCGCTGGATCAACCGCTATCCGATCCGTTTCTGATGACCATGCTGGCGTTGCTGGCCGAAGAACTCACCGGGCGCGGCTACAGCATGCTGCTGTCCAAGCTGGACCGGCACCAGGATGGCTGGGTGGAACAGCTTGCCCGCGGCAGCCGCTCCGATGGCGTGATCGTGCTGGGGCAGAGTTCCGAACATGCCGCACTGGACAAAGCCGCGCGTGATGGCCTGCCGATGGCCGTATGGGGCAGCCGCATCGACGGGCAGGCCTATATCAGCGTCGGCAGCGACAACTTCCAGGGCGGCGCGCTCGCCACCGAACACCTGATCGCCAGCGGCCGCAAGCGCATCGCGTTTCTGGGCGACGACCAGTTACCCGAAGTGGCGCCGCGGTTTGCCGGTTACCGTCATGCATTGGAGCAGCACGGGCTGGAATTCGACACCCGCCTGCATGCGCGCAGCCATTTCGTCAGCGAAGACGCCTACCGCCTCACCCGCGCCATGCTCAAGAAGACCGACCCGCCGGATGGCCTGTTTGCGGCCTCCGATGTGATTGCCGTGGGCGCCATCCGCGCCCTGGTCGAAGCCGGCCATCGCGTGCCGCAGGACATCTCGCTGGTAGGTTTCGACGATATTCCGCTGGCCGCCTACAGCCAGCCACCGCTGACCACCGTGCGGCAGGATCTGGGCCTGGCCGCGCGCTTGCTGGTGGACCGGCTGCTGGCGCTGATCGCGGGCGAGGCGGTGCAATCGGTTGAAATGCCGGTGAAACTGGTGGTGCGCGAGTCGGCGTGAGGCTGGAATCGGGAATCGGGAATCGGGAATCGGGAATCGTAAGAGGGTGCGCGCTGTGCGGCGGCGGCGCGCTCACACTCGCTATTGTGGCCGGCATAACAACGCAAACGAGCGGTTACGCCGCGACAGCCTTGGGCTTGCGAATGCGCACGCATAGCATTGCCACCGCTGCAGCCAGCATCAATGCACCGGCCAGGCGGATCACATTGCGCGGGTCGCCGTGCAGCAACCGCTCGTAATACAGCGGCAGGGTGACGATCTGGATCAGCATCGGCAGCACGATAAACAGGTTGAACAAGCCCATGTACACGCCGGTGCGCTCGGGCGGAATGCTGTCGGCGAGCATCAGATACGGATTGCCCATCATGCTGGCCCAGGCCAGCCCGATTCCGATCATCGGCAACAACAACAACCAACGGTTCTCGATGCCCGGCAACACCCACATACCGACGCCGGCCGCCAGCAGACAGGCCGCATGCGTGTATTTGGGGCCGAAGCGGCGCACCACCGGCACCATCGCAAATGCCGCCAGAAACGCGATGAAATTGTAGAATCCACCGATCTGCCCATTGACCAGACCGGCCTCGCGAAACCCGTGCGAGGTGGCGTCGGTGGTGCCGAACAAGGTGGTCGACAGCGACAGCACGATGTACTGCCAGTAGCAGAAAATCCCGTACCACTGGAACAACATCACCGGCGCCAGCTGACGCATGGTTGGCGGCATCGCGCGCAGGGCGCTGCCGATTTCGCGCACCGTTGCGCCCAGCCCTGCACCGGTCTGACGCATGCGCGCGATCTCTGCCGGCGCAATTGCAGGCTCGCGCACGCTGCGCGCGGTAAGCAGGATGGACGCGGCCGAAAACCCCGCACCGATCACGAACGCAGCAATGGTGACGTAGGGAATATGGTGCGCGTTGGCGGCATCCTGATTCATGCCGAACCACACCAGCAGCGGCGGAGTCAGATACGCCAACGTCTGCGCCAGGCCGGTGAACGCGCTCTGCGTGAGATACCCGAGTGGCCGCTGAGGTGGTGCGAGCACGTCGCTGACCAACGCACGGTAGGGCTCCATCGCCACGTTGTTGGCCGCATCCAGCACCCACAGCAGGCACACCGCCATCCACAGCGCGGTGCTGAACGGCATCGCCAGCAAGCACAGGCTGCACACCAGCGCGCCCACCACCATGTACGGCATGCGGCGGCCCCAGCGCGTGACCGAGCGGTCGCTCCACGCGCCAACGAATGGCTGCAGCACCAGCCCGGTGATCGGGCCGGCCAGCCACAGATACGGCAGGCTGGCGTGGTCGGCGCCCAGGTAGTTGTAGATCGGGCTCATGTTGCTTTGCTGCAACCCGAAGCTGTACTGCACACCGAAGAAACCGGCGTTGAGCGCCAGGATGCGCGCGAAAGAGAGCGAAGGAACGGTCGACGACATGCAAGGCCTTGGGCATCGGTGCGGCTCCCAGTGGCCGCAGCGCACTGTACCCTGCCGATGATGCAATCGATTGTAACGCTGCGCCGCAACACGCGGCAGCGGCGAAAATTGATACTTCGCTTTCCGATTCAAATGTTGCAACGCAAGATTGCAATCGATTGTATTCGCGCGTATTACTGCGCTCGCACTGCAGGCCGCTCGGCCATTCCCTGGGAGGGGACGATGCAGGCGTCGGCATACCACCACCTGTGAGAGAGAGAATCGCGATGTCCACCTTGCACACCCTGCGCCTGCATGCCCTGGCCTGCGCGGTCGTTTCCTGCCTGTGCGCGCCCGCCGCGCTGGCCCAGGACACCGCCGCCGCACCCGCCACTCCGCCGGCTGCCGACAGCGCCGCGGTCAATCTGGATTCGGTGTTCGTCACCGGCACCTCCACCGCCACCACCAAATTGAAGTCCAGCGTGTCGGTCAGCACCGTCGGTGCCGAGGCGATCGAGCAGTCGGCGCCGCGTAGCACTGCGGAAATCTTCCGCAACATTCCAGGCATCCGCTCCGAGTCCAGCGGTGGCGAAGGCAACGCCAACATCGCCGTGCGCGGTCTGCCGGTGGCCTCCGGTGGCGCCAAGTTCCTGCAGCTGCAGGAAGACGGCTTGCCGGTGATGGAGTTCGGCGATATCGCCTTCGGCAACGCCGATATCTTCCTGCGCTCGGATTTCACGATGGATCGCATCGAAGCCATCCGCGGCGGCTCGGCGTCGACGTTCACCAGCAATGCGCCCGGCGGCATTATCAACTTCATCAGCAAGACCGGCGACACGGAAGGCGGCAGCGTCGGCGTCAGTCGCGGTCTGGACTACGACAACACCCGCATCGACTTCAATTACGGCGCGCCGTTCGCCGAGCACTGGCAGTTCAACATCGGCGGTTTCTTCCGCCAGGGCGATGGCGTGCGCGATGCCGGCTACACCACCGACAAGGGCGGCCAACTCAAGGCCAACCTCACCCGTCTGTTCGAGAACGGCTACGTGCGGGTGTACGGCAAATACCTCAACGACCGCGCCGCCGGCTATCTGCCTGTGCCCACCTCGGTGCGTGGCCGCGACGGCTCGCCGGACCTGGGTGGCTTCCCCGGGTTCGATCCCGGCAACGACACCTTGTACAGCCGCAATTTCCGCACCGATGTCGGCCTGGATGGCAACAACCAGCCGCGCCGCACCGACCTGGGCGACGGCATGCACCCGATCTCGCGCACCATCGGCGCCGAAGCCTGGTTCGACCTGGGCAGTGGCTGGAACCTGAGCGAGAAATTCCGCATCGCCGACAACAGCGGCCGCTTCGTCAGTCCGTTCCCGGCCGAAGTCACCGATGCTGCCTCGCTGGCATCGTCCATCGGCGGCGCTGGCGCGCAGCTGGTGCAGGCAGGCGGCCCGAATGTCGGCCAGGCCTACACCGGCAATGCCATCCGCACGCATCTGTTCAATGTCGCCATCAACGATCTGGGCAACGTCACCAACGACCTGAGCCTCTCGCGCGAGTTCGATGGCGACGGCCGCACGCTGAATCTGCGCATGGGCTATTACAGCTCGCGCCAGACCATCGACATGGACTGGACCTGGAACTCCTACGTGCAAAGCCTGGGTCGCGACTCGCGCCTGCTCAACGTGGTCGATGCCGGCGGCGTATCGCGCTCGCAAAACGGCTTGTACGCCTACGGCGTGCCGTTCTGGGGCGATTGCTGTAACACCCGTAGCTACGACGTGCGCTACGACGTCAACGCGCCCTATGTCGCACTGACCTTCGACAGCGGCAAGTTCAGCATCGACGGCAGCCTGCGTTACGACATGGGCGATGCGCGCGGCAACTATAGCGGCACCGCGATTGCGCAAAACCTGGACGTCAACGGCGATGGCGTGATCCAGCCGGTGGAACAGCGCGTGGCCACCGTGGACACCGCCAACGCACGCCCGGTGGACTACGACTGGAACTACCTGTCGTATTCGTTGGGCAGCAATTACCTGATTAGCGACGACCTTGGCGCATTCGCACGCATCAGCCGCGGTGCGCGCGCCAACGCGGATCGCCTGTTGTTCGGCGTGGTGCGCGACGACGGCTCGGTGTCGTCCGATGAAGGCGTCAACGTGGTGCGGCAGGCCGAAGCCGGCTTGAAGTGGCGCCGCGACGGTCTGAGCCTGTTCGCCACCGCCTTCTCCGCACGTACCCAGGAACAGAACTTCGAAGTCACCAGCCAGCGCTTCTTCAACCGCAGCTACAAAGCGCACGGCGTAGAGCTGGAAGCCAGCTACCGCTACGAGGGCTTCACCGTCAACGGCGGCCTGACCTGGACCGATGCAGAAATTTCCCGCGACCAGATCACCCCGGAAAACACCGGCAATGTGCCGCGTCGTCAAGCCGACGTGATCTGGCAGCTCACCCCGAGCTATCGCGGCGACGGCTACCAGTTCGGCGTGAATCTGATCGGCACCACCGATGCCTATACGCAGGATTCCAACCAGCTGAAGATGCCCGGCTATACGCAGGTCAACCTGTTCGGCGACTACCGCGTGACCGATTCGCTCACCGTCGCGCTCAACGTCAACAACCTGTTCAACACCTTTGGCCTGACCGAAGCCGAAGAAGCCACGATTCCGGCCAACGGCATCATCCGCGCGCGTTCGATTGCCGGCCGCACCACCAGCATCAGCCTGCGTTACGACTTCTAAGGACCCCGCGCCGGGCCCAGGCCCGGCGGCTTCCAATGAGCACCTCCCCCATCGATTCCACCGCTCTGCGCGCGGCCTTTGCCGCGCCCCTGGATGCACAGCACGCCGCGCCGTTGTTGGCGCGCTTTGACGAACATGCACCACGTCTGCTGCATGCACTGCATTCGCTGTATGGGCAACGCCCCGATTACGCAGCCTGGTTGACGCAGTGGCTGGGCGCGCTCGGCAGCAGCGCGCAACAGCGCCCGCAGGCGTTGCAACAGCTCGATGCCACCCGCAAGCCGGGCTGGTTCGGCGCACAGCACATGCTGGGCTACAGCGCCTACGTGGACCGCTTCGCCGGCACCTTGCAGGGCGTGTCCGAGCGCGTGCCGTATCTGCAGGAACTGGGCGTGCACTATCTGCATCTGCTGCCGTTTCTGCGCGCACGCGCCGGCGACAACGACGGCGGCTTCGCGGTCAGCGACTACGGCCAGGTGGAGCCGAGCCTGGGTAGCAACGACGACCTGGTTGCGCTCACCACCCGGCTGCGCGCATCGGGCATCAGCCTGTGTGCGGACTTCGTGCTCAACCACACCGCCGACGATCACGCCTGGGCGCAAGCCGCACGCGCGGGCGATGCACGCTATCTCGATTACTACCATCACTTCGCCGACCGCAGCCTGCCCGATCAGTACGAAACAACGCTGGCGCAGGTGTTTCCGCATACCGCACCGGGCAACTTCACCTGGGTGGACGACACCGCACAATGGATGTGGACCACGTTCTATCCCTACCAATGGGATTTGAACTGGAGCAACCCGGCCGTGTTCGGCGACATGGCGCTGGCGATGCTGCAGCTGGCCAACCTCGGGGTAGAGGCGTTCCGTCTGGATTCCACCGCCTATCTGTGGAAGCGCACCGGCACCGACTGCATGAACCAGCCCGAGGCGCATACCTTGCTGGTGGCGCTGCGTGCGGTTGCCGACATCGTTGCGCCTTCGGTGGCGATGAAGGCCGAAGCCATCGTGCCGATGAGCCAGCTGCCGCCCTACTTCGGCAGCGGCGCCGATCAGGGCCACGAATGCCACCTGGCCTACCACAGCACGCTGATGGCAGCCGGGTGGTCGGCACTGGCGCTGCAACGCGGCGACATCCTGCATCAGGTCATTGCGCATAGCCCGCCGTTGCCCACCAACTGCGCGTGGCTAAGCTACGTGCGTTGCCACGACGACATCGGCTGGAATGTGTTGCAGCACGAAGCCGCGGGCAATGCCATGCAACCGGCGTTTTCGCTGCGCGATGTCGCGCGCTTCTACGCAAATGAGCTACCGGGCAGCTACGCGCGTGGCGAAAGCTTCCAGAGCAGCGGCGATGGTGTGCACGGCACCAACGGCATGGCGGCCGCACTCGCCGGCATCCAGGCGGCGCACGATGCGGGCGATTTGGCAGCCTTGGCCATGGCAGTGGATCGACTGGTGCTGCTCTACGCGGTTGCCCTGGCGATGCCGGGCGTGCCGCTGATCTACATGGGCGACGAACTTGCCTTGCCCAACGACATCAGCTACCGCATGGATGCACAGCGCCAGCACGAAGGCCGCTGGTTGCATCGTCCGGCGATGAACTGGCAACGTGCCGCGCAGCGCCACGACAGCAGCAGCGTGAGCGGGCAGGTCTATCAGCGCTTGCACGCATTGATCCAGCGACGCACCGCACTACCGGCACTTGCTGCGGATCAACCGTTGGGCAGTGTGGCGTTGGAGAACGCGCACCTGTTTGCGCTGACGCGTGGCGACAGCTTTGTCGCCGTCCATAACTTCAGCGATCAATTACTCGATGTGGCGTTTTCCGGCACGTTGAGTGGCCGGTGGCAGGTATTGGCCGACAAGCACGATGCAGTTGCAGAGCCGCTAGGCGATGATCTGCGTCTTGCGCTGCCTGGGTATGCGGTGCGCTGGTTGCAACGTATCGACTGAGCGATGCGGGTGCGGGGTGCTGGTCGATGACCTGCGCCGTGCCCTGCTTGCAATATGCGCCCTAGTTGAAACATGTTGCTTGAGTGAGGCAATTACGGTTCTTTGTCGATGACCTGCGCCTCGCACTGCCTGCAGTACGGGCGCTGGTTGGTATGTTTTGCTTGAGCGAGGCACTTGCCGGTCTTGGTCGGTGACCCGCGCCTCGCACTGCCTGTAGTACAGGAGCCGATTGGTGCGTTTTTTTTTGAACAATGCGGATGCGGGGTCTTGGCAATGCGTCAACCGTACCCTCACCCCAACCCCTCTCCCGACGGGAGAGGGGCTAGCGTTACTGCATTGGTACCACGCGTGCTTACGTCATCGCGTGGGCGCGTCTTAGACCCACTGCGCTGGAATGTCTTGAGCCACTGCGCTGGGGTGTCTTGCGCGGGAATGGCTAGGCCTCCCAGGATTCGGCACCAACCATGCAGAAGTGCCTATTCGCTATCACGCGTGCGATAGCGTTACTCACTCAGCCGAGCTTGAGTTTGCAGCAGCGACACGCATCCGCGAACGCTGCTGCACAAACCACGCACACCTCTAATACAGCGCCTCGACAACGCGTAGACAGCTAAGAGCAGCCGACAAAGCTAGCGCGTAGCCGCCAGGCAAACGCGGACGGTACCCGGAATCGACATGTACCACTCGTACAGGTCGGGTCCTAAGCGCGCCGCCCATGCGTGACGACTAGTCGCTACGCTTCTTGGCCGCTCTCACTCAACCCTTCAACAGCGTCAGCAGGGTTTCCGCAGTCTTTTCCGATGACGCCGGGTTCTGGCCGGTCACCAGGGTGCCGTCGGCAATGACATGTACTGCCCAATCGGCCTTCTTTTCGTACTTTCCACCAAGTTCGGTCAGCACGTCTTCCACTAGGAATGGCACGATCTTGGTCAGACCGACTGCCTCTTCTTCGCCATTGGTGAACCCGGTGACGCGGCGGCCATTGACCAGCGGCTTGCCATCGCTGCCCTTGACATGACGCAGTGCGCCCGGCGCATGGCAGACCAGGCCGTGCGGCTTGTCGGCTGCGGCAAAGGCTTCGATCAGCGCGATCGACTGCTTGTCTTCGGCCAGATCCCACAGCGGGCCATGGCCGCCCGGATAGAACAGCGCATCGAAATCGTCGGCTTTGACGTCGGCAAGACGATGCGTGGTGGCCAACACCTTCTGCGCATCACTATCCTGCTTGAAGCGCTTGGTGGCCTCGGTCTGCGCATCGGGCTCGTCGCTCTTCGGGTCCAGCGGCGGCTGGCCGCCCTTGGGCGAGACCACGGTGATGTCGGCGCCAGCGTCCTTGAAAACGTAGTACGGCGCGGCGAATTCTTCCAGCCAGAAGCCGGTCTTCTTGCCGGTATCGCCCAGCTGGTCGTGGGACGTGAGCACCATCAAGATTTTCATCGCATTGCCTCGTGTTATGGCCCAGAACGGGCGAGGCGTGCAGTGTGCAGTCCGGTTCGTTGCAACATCGTGTAGAACGCGCGGGCTTGCATGCGCAGGTTCACCGACGCGATCACCATGTGATCGCGCACGCGCATTTCATCGAACGCTGTGTGCCATCTCAGACATTCATTGCCGGCGGTTGCAACTGATCCATGCGGATGCGATTGGCAAACAACGAAAACGCCAGCATGCCGGCCAGCCCGCTGACCCGGCTCACCCACGGCGGCAACCAGCGCGGCGCGACCAACACCCCGCTATCGAACAGGGGCGCAAAGCGCGCCACATCGCCCAATGCCATCTTGCCGGCGAACAGATACCGGCATAGCTGCAGCTGGTCGCGCTGCAAGGCATGCCGGAAGAAGGTGTGCACCGCGACCAGGCCGCGCAGGTACACGGTGTCCTTGGTAAACGCACCGCCGCCTGCCGTCGGCACACCGCGGAACACGCGTTGCGCGGACGAAAAACTTTCGGTTGCGCTCTGCCCGCTCTCGGTGAAATAGCGGAACACCTCGATGAAGTCGGCGCCCGAGCGCGCCATCGCAATCGCTTCGATGCGCAGGCTGATGCGTTTCATACGTTCGATATCGATGCTGCCGGTGATCTGCTCCGCAAACGTCGCCAGGCCTTCCTGAGTTGCGGTGGTGCGTGGCGATGAAATGCCCAGGCTGGGCAGATGCACCTGCGCGCGGCCATTGAGCGCAGTGAGCGAATGCACCAGCGCTTCGTGATGAAACAGCTGCGCACGGTCGTAATCGCTGAAGGTGGCGCCGGTGCGCAAACGGATCCGGTGCGCGCCGGCTGCGGCCTTGGCGAGCAGATCAGGATCGAGCGTCACGGTGATGACGCGCCCTTCGAAGAACGCATCCAGGTCGTTCTGCAGCTGCATACGCAAGGCGGTGGCAGATACCGGCACCTGCTCTTCCGGTGCAAGCAATTCGCGATCGAGTTCCTGCGCGATCTGGATGAAATGCCGCGCCGCTTCGCGCGTGGTCGGCCCGTTGCCCGGCATAGGGTCGTCGGGCACGCCGAACAACTGCGCCGAATAGTCGCTGACCGCACTGGTGCCCAGCGATTCCAGCAGACCGGCCGCCAGGCTCCAGCTATGCGTCGAATCGATCAGATACGCGCCGATCGGGTGATGCGGGTCGGCGGCTTTCGCAATCGCGGCCAGCTCGCGCCGGGTGTCGCCAAAATCCAGCGCCGGATAGTCCACCTGCGGCAGCTCCGGCTGCCCGCGCGCCACACTCTGCAGAAACGGCTCCTGCAGCGAGCGCGGCCAGCTCGCCAGGGCGAGCAGGCGCACCCCGCGCACGGCCTTGACCAGGCGCGCATCCAGCGCCGCGTGATGGACGATGTCCGGCGGCCCCTTGCGCGATGGCATCAGCGCCGTCCGGGACGATCGACGCTGGCCGGCCGCTTGCCCGAGCCCTTGCCGCGATTGTTCTGCGCAACACGGGTGGCAAGCTTTTCGGCCGCGCTGGCCACTTCCTCGCGCAGCTTCATGTAATTGGCCACACGCTCCGGATCCAGCGTATCGGCATCGATCGCCGCGCGCACTGCGCAACCGGGCTCGGCAATATGCGCGCAATCGTTGAAGCGGCACTGCGCCGCCAACGCTTCCACATCAGAGAAACCGCCTTCGGCCAGGTCTTCCTCACCGGTTGGCTTGAGCTCGCGCATGCCGGGCGTATCGATCAGGCAGGCGCCGGTCGGCAATGGGATCAACGCACGGTAGGTGGTGGTATGCCGGCCACGCGAATCGTTTTCGCGCACTGCATTGGTCTTCATCTTCTGCGTGCCGAGCAAGGTATTGGTCAGCGTCGACTTGCCCGCACCGGACGAGCCCACCAGCACCGCCGTGCGCCCGTCGCCCAACCACGGCCGCAGCGCTGCCACGCTCTCTGGATCCTTGGCATTGACCGCACGCAGCGGGATGTTCTGCGCCTCCAGCTCTTCCAGCACCGCCAACGCATCGGCGGCGTACTCGGTCTGATCGGCCTTGGTCAGCACCACCACCGGCTGCGCGCCACCGCCCCCTACCAGCAGCAGATAGCGTTCGATGCGGCGCGGATTGAAGTCCGCATCCAGCCCGCACACGATGAACACCGTATCGATATTGGCTGCGATCACCTGCTGGTGGTAATGCTCCCCGGCCGCCCCGCGCTTGATCGAGGTGCGCCGCGGCAGCAGCGCCACGATGCGCTTGCCCTCCATCAGCACCCAATCGCCCACCGCTGCCCGCTCATGGCTCGGGAAGCGAGGCCGCTGCCACTCCGGCAACGACTCGGCCTTGAGGCTGGCCTCCGGCGTATCGGCCACCACATAGCCGGTACGGTGCTGCTCCACCACCCGCGCCGGCAACGCCTGCGGATGCGCGGCAAACACCGCCTGCCAGGCAGCCTCCTCAGGAGGACCGGGCCAGGGCCAGCCGATGGATTGGAGGGTGGGGTAGTTGGGGGATGTGTCGCTCATCGGGGGATTCTAGGGGTTGCGGTGGCTTTTGCCATGCTTAACGAATGGGTCCACGTCCATCGGTCAGCCACGTGAGCTTCTAGCCCTTCGCTTCTGAGCTAGCAGAACTACATTAGACATAGGGATGTTGACCCAAGAGCTTGGGTAGCTTGTGATTTCTGGTTATCGAATGTAAAAGGCCTCGCTATAAGCGAGGCCCCTGAATCAACTATTATTAATTTTTACTAGATAGCTGAACTCGCCAACATCGGCTTCGTCTCCTGCGCATTAGGGGCCGGAACAAATGATTCAGAAGACGCATTTGCGACTGCCATCGCATCAATCAAACTGGACACCTCAGTTGCGGCCACTGATCGGTCTTGGAAGTCCAGATACTCAACCTGCGCTGATTCCGAACCGAACCAACCTGCTACTGCAAGCCGATCATCGCCATCCCTCAAAGTGATAAAGAGATTGTTCCCAGATCGAGTGAAGAAAGTGTCAGATAGATTGATCTCACTTCCAAACTTTACTCGATCCACCGCACCACTGTAGGTCGAGGTCTCCACCACTGTGTCGTGGCCATCGCCCTTGTTGAACACGTAGGTGTCCGAGTACCAGCTGCCGTTGAGCGTGTCGTTGCCCGTGCCACCGACCAACACGCTATCGCGTGCCTGCGAGTTCATCGACAACACGTCGTCACCTGCACCACCGACCAGACGGTCTGTGCCGGTACCACCAGACAAGGTGTCGTTGCCGTCTCCACCGAGCAGCAGGTCGTTGCCGTTCCAGCCGGTCAACGTATCAGCCGCATCGGTACCCACCGTGGTGAGACCCATCGCACGCAAGGTCGCTGGCGTCCAGATCGTGCCATCGGCAAACACCAGCTGCTCGATACTCGCCGAATCGTTTTCGCTGGCGCCCGAGAGCCAGTCCTTCAGCCGCACCGAATCGGTTCCGTTGCCCAGATCCAACACCACATCAGCACCTTGGCGCAGCACACGCACATCGCCAGCAGCGATGCCTTCGCCGAACACGACCCGATCCACCGCACCACTGTAGGTCGAGGTCTCTACCACTGTGTCGTGGCCATCGCCCTTGTTGAACACGTAGGTGTCCGAGTACCAGCTGCCGTTGAGCGTGTCGTTACCCGTGCCACCGATCAACACGCTATCGCGAGATTGCGAGTTCACCGACAACACATCGTCGCCAGCACCCCCTTCCAGACGATCAGTACCACCGCCACCGCCGGACAAGGTGTCATTGCCGTCGCCACCCAACAGCAGGTCGTTGCCGTTCCGGCCGGTCAACGTATCAGCCGCATCGGTACCTAGTGTGGTGAGACCCATCGCACGCAAGGTTGCGGGTGTCCAGATCGTGCCATCGGCAAACACCAGCTGCTCAATACTCGCCGAATCGTTTTCAGTGCCACTCGAGGTTAGCCAATCCTTCAAACGCACCGAGTCAGTACCGGTACCCAGATCCAACACGACATCCAGACCTTGGCGCAGCACACGCACCTCGCTGGCAACGATACCTTCGCCGAACACGATCCTGTCCACTGCACCGCTGTAGGTCGAGGTCTCCACGACCGTGTCGTGGCCATCGCCCTTGTTGAAGAGGTAGGTGTCCGAGTACCAGCTGCCGTTGAGCGTGTCGTTGCCCGTGCCACCGATCAACACGCTATCGCGTGCCTGCGAGTTCATCGACAACACGTCGTCACCTGCGCCACCAACCAGACGGTCTGTGCCGGTACCACCAGACAAGGTGTCGTTGCCGTCTCCACCGAGCAGCAGATCGTTGCCGTTCCAGCCGGTCAACGTATCAGCCGCATCGGTACCCACCGTGGTGAGACCCATCGCACGCAAGGTCGCTGGCGTCCAGACCGTGCCGTCGGCAAACACAAACTGCTCAATACTTGTCGACTCGTTTTCATTGCCACCCGAGAGCCAATCTTTCAACCGCACCGAGTCGGTCCCGTTGCCAAGATCCAACACGACATCGAGACCTTGGCGCAGCACACGCACATCGCCAGCAGCGATGCCTTCGCCAAAGACCACCTTGTCCACCGCACCGGTGTAGTACGAGGTCTCTACCACTGTGTCGTGGCCATCGCCCTTGTTGAAGAGGTAGGTGTCCGAGCGCCAGCTGCCACTTAGCGTGTCATTGCCGGTGCCGCCAGCCAAAACGCTGTTGTTGGCGCCGGAAGCCACCGACAACGCATCGTCGCCTGCACCTCCTTCCAAACGATCGGTCCCGCCATCACCGCCGTATAAGGTGTCGTTGCCGTTTCCGCCGAGCAGCAGGTCGTTGCCGTTCCAGCCGGTCAACGTATCAGCCGTATCGGTGCCCAGTGTGGTGAGACCCATCGCACGCAAGGTCGCTGGTGTCCAGACCGTGCCGTCGGAAAACACAAACTGCTCAATACTTGTCGACTCGTTTTCATTGCCACCCGAGAGCCAATCTTTCAACCGCACCGAGTCGGTCCCGTTGCCAAGATCCAACACGACATCGAGACCTTGGCGCAGCACACGCACATCGCCAGCAGCGATGCCTTCGCCAAAGACCACCTTGTCCACCGCACCGGTGTAGTACGAGGTCTCCACCACTGTGTCGTGGCCATCGCCCTTGTTGAAGAGGTAGGTGTCCGAGCGCCAGCTGCCACTTAGCATGTCATTGCCGGTGCCACCAGCCAAAACGCTGTTGTTGGCGCCGGAAGCCACCGACAACGCATCGTCGCCTGCACCGCCTTCCAGACGATCAGTCCCGCCGTCACCGCCGTATAAGGTGTCGTTGCCGTTTCCACCCAGCAGAACATCGTTGCCATTCCAGCCAGTCAATGTATCAGCCGCATCGGTACCCAGCGTGGTGAGACCCATCGTACGCAAGGTCGCTGGCGTCCAGATCGTGCCATCGGCAAACACCAGCTGCTCGATACTCGCCGAATCGTTTTCATTGCCGCCGATGAGCCAACCCTTCAGCCGCACCGAATCGGTTCCGTTGCCCAGATCCAACACCACATCAGCACCTTGGCGCAGCACACGCACATCGCCAGCAGCGATGCCTTCGCCAAAGACCACCTTGTCCACCGCACCGGTGTAGTACGAGGTCTCTACCACTGTGTCGTGGCCATCGCCCTTGTTGAACACATAGGTGTCCGAGTACCAGCTGCCGTTGAGCGTGTCGTTGCCCGTGCCGCCAGCCAAGACGCTGTCGCGGGACTGCGAGTACACGAATAACGCATCATCGCCTGCACCGCCTTCCAGACGATCGGTCCCGCCGTCACCGCCGTATAAGGTGTCGTTGCCGTTTCCACCCACCAGAACATCGTTGCCATCACCACCATCTAGGACATCATCACCTGCACCGCCGAAAAGCTGGTCATTTCCTTTCCCTCCACTTAAAAGATCATTCCCAGAACCGCCACCGATCAGGTCAGCGCCGGCATCACCCGTTATAACATCGTTCTCGGCTGCACCCCAGACCAAGTCATCGGCGCCGGAACCTGCAAATGTTCCATCAACTATTTTTATATTTGCAGCAGCCATTGCGGCCATGCCACTAGAACTTGATACTGCCTCGCCAATCCAGGCATCAATAATCTCACCGAATCTCCAACCGGAATCTTTAAGAAAAGCTCCTCCATATCTGTGCAATTCAACGATATCTTGAAATGCCTCATCAAGTTGACTGCTACGCTTCAACTCCAGCATAGCGTCAAGCTGCGAGTAATTAAATTTCAAAACTCCATCTAAAAACCGGCTATCTATCTTGTCCAGATAGCCTTTAAGGCGTGTCTGCATTACCAAGCCTGCGTACACAGATTCCTTCAAGGCCGTGTACGCAGCCTTGAGTGCTTCGATCTGTTCCGGCTGCAACAGGATGTTCATCACTTGCTTCTTGGTGCCATCCAACTCTGACAGCTCACCCCAAGTGTATGTACTGCCGCCTGTCGATGCTTGATCATAGCGATAGCTAATCAGACTGGAACCATTGAATTTTTCCAAGATGGCGATCATTGGACCAAGCTCTGCATGCTGCTGCTTGATCCAATTGTCTATAGCTTCAGGGCTCTGAGCCGCGATATCCGCTGGGAGAACCCCGCGGTAGTATAGCTCGCGCACTCCCCCAACAGATTCAAGCATCTCTTCACTGCTTTGCATTGTGGAGGTCGCCGCCCAGCGCGCCAGTATCGTGTCGAGCGAACTTTTCATTGCGTCGCGTGAAGTTCCAGGCACTAAGGCTTGGATGGATGCAAGCAGCTCGGTAGAGAGGGTTGCAGCTTCTTTTAAATCACGAACTGCGCCACTACCTTTAACACCTGGCAAGCGATTTGCTTCATAACTCACTTCCACCTTATCAAGCGAGCCACTAAAATCGCGGAAATAGTTATTCATTGCCAGCTGAAGATCACCAGCCAAGCCAACTGTGCCATCGATTCGCGTGTAGGCTCCACGATTGTCAACTACATTTCCGTTACCTAGATCAAGATCCTCAGTAATCGTGGGAACCAATTCGATCGAAGCCACACCAAGATCTGCGAGCTTAAACAGCTCTGCGGATTGAGATACTCCATCCTGATTCAGGTCTCTCCAAACTCTTACATTTGAGAATTCCCCATCGCGCGAATCAAATATTCCGTTTTTATCAGAATCTAAGTCTGCCAGAGCAGAGAACCCGGAGCTGGCATTACTTCCGTCAGAACGAATAGTATCAACGCCAAACAATTCAGAACCATTGTCAATAAATCCATTTTTGTTTCTATCAAAAACTAGAAATCCGTCGTCTGCTGATACCCAACCAGTGCCGCTCCGGACGCCGTCTCCATCGTGATCGAATAGAATAGAACCGGTAGCGGCTACCGTCTCAATACCATCGCCGTCAAGATCAAGAAATAGTGGATCACGTCGCGGAACGAATCTTCGAGCATCCTCGAAATTTTTTGGGATATCCTGGCTTAGTCCAGGAATGCTATCGAACAATGCATACCACTGATCAGGCGTTAAAATTCTTTCAGAAACCCACCTAAATTTTTCTTTTAAATAATTTTCCCACAACCATTTATCCGCGCCGGAAAGGTTTAGTATTGCGGCAACTACGCCAGCTACTGCGATAGCTGGTGCGACCGAGACTCCAGCGATAGCTGCTCCAGCAGCACCCAAACCAGCAAGAACAGCATCAATCAACATTCCACCTATAGCAGCGCCTACCAAGTCAGTATCACCGGTAGCTATTCCGGTAACTACTTGTACCCCATTGCCGATAGGACCAAGTACTTCTCCACCCCATTTCGAGGCGGTGGCTACGCCACGTCCATAATCTGACATGACACCAGCAAATGCCTGTTGCGCATCAAGGGTTTAATCCATCAGTGCGGATGCACGACCACTATAGTGGTTAGCAATATTCGTCCAGTATCCGGCTTCCGCTGAAGAACCTGCATTTGCAGCGTTTGTGGCAGCGGTCATTGCAGAATTGGCAAAGCCGGAGTACTGCGCAGCAAAGACACCTCTTGCATCGTTGAGTGCCACCTGACCGTTAACAAGATAAGTTTCGAGGCCAGCTTTTAAACCTTTATGGAACGCATCATAGTCTTGTGAGAAATCTATTACGAACTGCGCATATTCTCGCAGAATAATTCCAACCTCTTTTTCGGGTTTCGATGGGGCCTGAGAACCGCTTTCCATAATCACAAATCCTTTATGTTTTAGCTTCGAAATTTAAAAAAATACTTAAATTAGTTATTTTTTTTATAAGAACTCACCCACCACCTTTCCGAGCACCACCCTGCATTCCAGCAATTGAGCATGCCAGCAAGGTCGACCCAGCCAATAAATAAATCAAAAAGGCCATCCAATATGGCTCGGGACTCTCCATGACCGCGTAATCAGAAAATTTTCCTGCTCGTGCAAATATCCGAACCCAACCAGTAGAAGCAGCATACAAAGCCGGCGCATAAAGCACTAACGAGAAAAATCCCAGCAGAGCGCTAGACGCGCCATTCTTCTTTATTACGAACTTACCAATACATACAGCTGCGACCAATGATGTCAAAAGCAACCCCCACGCGATCAATGAATCAGAAAAACTTTGTGCGTATTGCCCAGACTGACTTGAGGGATAAAAGCCTTTTAGAGCAGTAAGTCCGACGCAGAGTATTGCTACGAAAAAAAATATCGCACCCTTCATCCCCTTCTCCAATACCTATACTTGTTGACTTTAAATAAGCAGAATCAGGCGATTAACGCTCCCTCAACGACTCGGATCCATGCTGACGGAGTGGGCTAAGCAGATAATCAATCACCCGCCGCTTTCCAGTTTTAACCTCCGCACTCAAGCTCATCCCGGCACTCATCCGCACCTTGACCCCATCGATTTCCAGCGTGCTGCCGTTCAATTTGATGCGCGCGGGGAACACCAGGCCCAGCTTTTCGTCCTGTGCGGCATCGTGGGAGACGCTGGCGACCGTTCCGGTCAGATAGCCGTAGCGGGTGTAGGGGAAGCTGTCGACCTTGACGGTGACCGGTTGGCCCGGCCGCATGAAGCCGATGTCCTTGTTGAGGACGGTGACTTCAACCTCCAGTGCTTCTTCTGCCGGCACAACCACGAGTAACGGCTGTGCGGGCGTGACTACACCGCCGACGGTATGGACAGCCATTTGCTGGATGGTGCCGTCCACGGGGGCGTGCAGGGCCATCAGCTTGTCGCGCTGGCCGGTCTTGGCAACGTCCTGGGTCAGCTGGCCGGCTTGCTCGCTTGCCTGGCGCAGGGCATCCAATGCCTGCTGGCGTGTGTCGGTGACAAGCACGCGCAACTCTTCCTGCGCTGCACTGATCGCCGAACGGATTTCCTGCAGGCGGTTGCGCTGTGTAGCGAGCTGGCTTTCTGCGGCGATGCGTTCCTGTTCGCGCAGCAGATAGTCGTGACGGCCAACGTACTTGCCTTCGACCAGCCGGCCGTAATCTTCTGCGCGCACTTTCGCGATCCGTGCCGATTCGGCCAGTGGTTCGATCGCGTCTTGCGTCGTCTGCAGTTCGGCCTGCCGCTGGGCAATGCTGGCTTGCAGATTGTGTCGCCGTGCCTGGAAGGCATCGAACTGGCTGCTGACCAGTTGCTGCTCGTTGGCGACGCGCCCTTCGGGGAGATCCGCCGCCGACTCCAGTTGCGGTGGTTGCCCGGTGGCGATGGCGGCCGCCAATGCTGCCTGGCGTAGCGCGGCGAGACGTGCGTTGATCAAGGCGTCGCCGGCCTGCGCGAACTCGGCACCGGTGGCGGTGGCATCGAGTTCGACCAGCAGCTGGCCTTTCTTCACCGCTTGGCCATCGCGTACGAGGATTCTGCGCACGACCGCAGTCTCTGCGGTCTGCACCACCTTGGTCCGTGAATCGACCACGGTCTTGCCCGGCGCCACGGCGACGATATCGAGCTTGCCCAGGCACGCCCACAGCAGCGCGACGCAGAAGAAGCCGATGATGATGCGCATGGTCCAACGTGCGGTGGGCGAGACCGGGGTTTCCGTCAGTTCAAGATGGGCAGGCAAAAACGCACGCTCGTCGGCGCTGCGCGCAGGCGGGTCGAGCTGGCGGCGTACCGCCCAGGCCGACTTGAAGATCTTGAAGTAACGCAGAAAGAAATCGCGCCATCCCTGGAGCAGGTGCTTCATGGTGTCCCCTGTTGCAGTCGATAGAGATGTGCGTACTGGCCTTCCGGCCGGTCGACCAGCTCGGCATGCGAGCCGCTCTCGATGATGCGGCCCTTCTCCACCACGACGATGCGGTTGGCATGCCGTACGGTGGACAAGCGATGGGCGATGATCAGCACGGTGCGGCCCTTGCAGATGGCGCGCATGTTGCTCATCACCGCATGTTCGGACTCGTAGTCCAGTGCGCTGGTGGCTTCATCCAGAATCAGGATGCGCGGGTCGCCGATCAATGCCCGGGCGATGGCGATGCGCTGGCGTTGCCCGCCGGATAGACCAGCGCCGTGTTCGCCAACCGTGGTGTCGTAGCCTTCGGGTAATTCCAGGATGAATTCATGGGCGCCGGCCAGCTTGGCGGCATGAATCACCCGCTCCAACGGCATGCCGGGATCGGACAACGCGATGTTCTCGCGCACGCTGCGGTTGAACAGGAAATTCTCTTGCAAGACCACGCCTAGCTGACGGCGCAGCCACGCAGGATCAGCCAGCGCCAGATCCTGACCATCGATCAGTACCCGTCCACGCTCCGGTGTGTAGAGCCGCTGCACCAGTTTGGTCAGGGTGCTCTTGCCGGAGCCGGAGCGCCCGACGATGCCGATGATCTCGCCAGGGCGGATGTCCAGTTCGATGCTGTTGAGCACTTCCGGCGCGTCTGGCCGATAACGGAAGGTCACCCGTTCAAAGGTCACCTGCCCGCGAATCGGCGGCAAGGCCAGCCGGCTACCCGGCACCTCCGTGCGGGTATTGAGAATGTCGCCCAGCCGCTCGACCGAGATACCCACCTGCTGAAAGTCTTGCCACAGCTGAGCCAGGCGAATGATCGGCGCGGTGACCTGTCCCGACAGCATATTGAAGGCGATCAACTGACCGATCGACAGCTTGCCCTCCATCACCAGCTTGGCACCCCAGAACAGCACTGCCACAGCAGTGAGCTTCTGTACCAGTTGCACACCTTGCTGGCCCAGCGTGGCGATACGAGTGACGTTGAATCCGGCGCTGACATATCCGGCCAACTGGTTGTCCCAGGTCCGCGTCACGCGTGGATCGACCGCCATCGCCTTGACCGTGCCGATGCCGCTGACCGTCTCCACCAGAAAGGATTGGTTGTCGGCGCCGCGCGCGAACTTGTCGTTCAAACGCTTGCGCAGCACAGGAGTGATCAGGCCCGAGATGGTCGCGTACAACGGCAGCGACAGCACCACGATCAAGGTCAGCCAGCCGCTGTACCAGAACATCACCGACAGGAACACAACGGTAAAGAACAGGTCCAGCACCGAAGTAAGCGCCTGCCCGGTCAGGAAGTTACGGATGTTCTCCAACTCCCGAACGCGCGCGATGGTGTCGCCGACGCGCCGCGACTCGAAATATGCCAGCGGCAACGACAGCACGTGCCGGAACAGCCGCGCTCCCAGCTCCACATCGATCTTGCTGGTGGTGTGGGCGAAGACATACGTGCGCAAGCCCGACAGCACTACGTCGAACACGGCCATCGAGACCAGCCCGATCGCGATGACATCCAGCGTTGTCAGCCCGTTATGGACCAGCACCTTGTCCATCACCACCTGATAGAACAGCGGCGTGATCAGTGCGAACAGTTGGATGAAAAACGAGACAAGGAAGACTTCGAGCATCAATTTGCGGTACTTGACCACCGCCGGGATGAACCAGCTGAAGTCGAACTTGGCAAGGTCACCAAGCACTGATGCCCGCGAAGCCACCTGCAGCAGCCGCCCCTGATAGCGTGCCTCGAACTCGGCGGGCGAGATGGAGCGCGGCCGTTTTTCGACCAGGTCGTGGATGAGGATCTGATCCGCACCGACCTTGGCCACGATGAAGGCGTCCCCGTCCGGCACCAGTGCCAGAGCCGGCAAGGCAGCCATGCCAATGCGCGCGGCCGGTTGAGCAACGACCTTGGCTTTCAAGCCCAGTTGTTTGGCCGCCAGCAGCAACGTGGTCTCGTCAAATGGCTCGCCCCCACGGCCAAAGCCATGGGCCAGCTGCGCCGCATCGGCTGCGATTCCGTGAAACTGCGCCAGAAGGACGAGTCCCTGCAGCCCCAGATCCGGTCGATCATCCACCGACGAGCCGCCCTCGACTAACGAGAGCGACGCACTTCCCCCTGACATAACGCGATCCTTGCTGAGAGCCGACGGGCTCAAGTGACGGAATAGAATCTTGGGATGTTAAGAAACTGTCAATCAGCCAACCCCTCGCTGACGATCTATTTTCTCAATCGGGCGTCTCTCAGGTTGAGACGCAGCCACTGATGGCGGTCGGGTCATTCCTCAATGGCCATACCTACTAATAGTGAGCAGCAGGGGTGGCCCCACTTGACATCGTTGCCGATGCAAGCATGTCCGCCTGTCATATTTCCGCTACCATGCCAAGCCTCACGCCTACCACCGGCCCGTCGCATGTCCACTGCCCCGCAAAAGCCGCTCGCCATCCGCGAGCGTCTGTCCGAAGTCCGCTACGAGATCCGGGGCGAGCTGGCGCGACGAGCGCGGGAGTTGGAGGCGCAGGGCCGCAAGCTGATCAAGCTCAATATCGGCAACCCGGGGGCATTCGGGTTCCGCGCGCCGGAGCATCTGCAGCGCGCGATTGCCGACGACATGGGGCGCACCGATCCCTATACCCATCAGCAGGGCCTGCCGGAAGCGCGCGAGGCGATCGCCAAGGCGTATTCGCGTCGTCAGCATCCCGACGCCCACCCGGACCGCATCTTTGTCGGTAACGGGGTCAGCGAGCTGATCGACCTGTCGCTGCGCGCCCTGCTCAACCCCGGCGACGAAGTGCTGGTGCCCTCGCCCGATTACCCGCTGTGGTCGGCGGCCACCATCCTCAACGATGGCCGCCCGGTGTATTACCGCTGCGCGCCGGAAAACGGCTTCCAGCCGGACCCGGTGGAGATCGAGACGCTGGTGTCCTCGCGCACCCGCGCCATCGTGCTGATCAATCCGAACAATCCCAGCGGCGCGAGTTATTCGCGCGAGTTGCTGGAGCGTATCGTGGCGATTGCGATCAAGCACAACCTGCTGCTGATGGTCGACGAAATCTACGACCAGGTGCTTTACGACGGCGCGGCGTTCGTGCCGGTGGCGCCGCTGGCCGGTGCGCACCCGTGCATCACCTTCAGCGGGCTGAGCAAGGTGCACCGCGCCTGCGGCTGGCGAGTGGGGTGGGCGCTGCTGTCGGGCGAGCAATCGCGCATCAACGACCTGCGTAACGCAATGGACCTGCTCGGCGCCTTGCGCCTGTGCGCCAACGTGCCGGGCCAGTACGCCATCGATGCGGCGGTCAACGGGCCGGACACTATTTCCGCGTTGTGCGCGCCCGGTGGCCGTTTGTACGAAACCCGCCGTGCGGTGATCGAGGCCTGCGCGGCCAGCGAGCATCTGCAGCTGGTGGCACCGGCCGGGGCGCTGTACGCATTCCCGGCGGTGGTCGGTGCGGCCGCACGCAATTTCGACGATCACGCATTCGCGCTGGACCTGATGAACGAAGAAGGCGTGCTGGTCGTGCCCGGCTCCAGCTTCAACGTGCCATACCGCCATCACTTCCGCGTGACCTTGATGCCGGAAGCCAGCGTCATGCGCGATGTGTTCGCGCGCATCGACCGCGCACTGGCACGCCGTGCCGAGGCCGTGACCAAAGTGGTGCCACTCAAGTCGCGCAGCGTCGCTTGATGGCGGCGCCTGGTACGCCGCTGCGCTATCTGGCGCTGGGCGATTCGTACACCATCGGCGAAGGCGTCGAGCTTGCGCAGCGCTGGCCGATGCAGTTGGTCGATGGTCTGCGTGCCCACGGCTGGAACGTGGCGCCACCTCAGATCATCGCCACCACTGGCTGGACCACCGACGAATTGCAGGCCGGTATCGACGCGGCCGCACCGCAGGGCACGTTCGATCTGGTCAGTCTGCTGATTGGCGTCAACAACCAGTACCGCGGGCGCTCGCTGGACGAATACCGTAGCCAGTTCGATACGTTGTTGCAGCGTGCGATCGGGTCTGCCGGCGGTCATGCCGCGCGCGTGGTTGTGCTGTCGATTCCGGATTGGGGACTGACACCATTCGCGCATGCGCAAGGCGGCGATGCGGGGCTGATCGCGGCGCAGATCGACGCTTTCAACAGCGTGGCGGCAGAGCGTTGCGCAGCGCGCGCCGTGCGATTTGTCGACATCACTGCCACCAGTCGCGACGGCGGCGATGCTGTCGACATGCTGGTCGACGATGGCCTGCATCCCTCCGGTGCGATGTATGCGCGTTGGGCAGCGATGGCGCTGCCTGCAGCGCGCGATGCGCTGGGCGCTGTCGGATCTGTGGACACGCCTGCCTAAAGCGCCCCGACGCGCAGCCGCGCATCGCGAAACCGCCAACCGGGCCTACCGCAATCGGGGCGACTGGCTCTAAGCTAGCCGCGCAGCACGCCTGATTGCCAAGGAACGACATTGCACAGCACCGCCACCCAACCGATGAGCCGCGCCCAAGCGCTGGCGATCGCACGCGCGTTTTTGCCCAAGCATCCGCTCGGCAACCGCTACGATTACTACTACACGCAAGCCAAGCTACGCACCGACCCGTTGTATCCCGGTGTGCTGGCCGAGCTGCGCAGCACCACTGCGCCGGTGCTGGATCTGGGCTGCGGGCTGGGCTTGCTGGCGCATGCATTGCGTGCCGATGGCCAGGCGCTGGCGTATCACGGCGTGGATGTGGATGCTTCCAAGATCCGCCGCGCGCAGCACATCGCGCAACGCTCGCAGTTGGGCGATACCACGTTCGACGTAGTCGATCTGAGCATCGCGTGGCCGCAGCATCAGGGCAGTGTCACCATTCTGGACGTGCTGCAATATCTGCAGTCGGACATGCAGGCCAGCCTGCTGCGCAGCGTGGCGCAGATGCTCACGCCCGGTGCCAAGCTGGTGATTCGCAGCGCCTTGGGCGATGCCAGCGGCCGCGGACGCACCAGCCGCGTGACCGACGTGCTGGCGCATCTGAGCGGCTGGATGCAGCGCATGCCGCGCAGCTACCCCACCCGCGACAACCTGCAGGCGCACCTGGATGCGGCCGGCCTGCGTGCGAGCTTTGCGCCGCTGTACGGCAACACACCGTTCAACAACTGGTTGATCGTGGCCGAGCCGCGCTGAGCACTGCCGTCTTGGCGACAACGGTGCAAGCGGATGCGCCGTCTGCATGCACCGTCTCCAGCGCTGATGCGTGCTTTGGACGCACGCAAGGTGTTCACTAGAACTTCCAGGACAACGTCAGTTCCACATCGCGTGGGTCGCCGTAAATCAACTGGCTCTGGTAGACGATGTTGGCGTAGTAACGCCGGTCGAACAGATTGCGCACATTGAGTTGCGCCGACCAGTTCTGAGTGATGTCGTAGCGCGCCATCGCAGTGGCCAGCACCACGCTGCCCTGGGTCAGCCGCTGCGTCGTGCCTTGCGGCCCCGCCATCAGCTCGTGGATGGCCGACTGCCAGCTCAACCCACCGCCGAGCCGCCACGGCCCGGTCTGCCAGCTGGTGAACAACGTGGCTTCGCGGCGCGGGCTGGTCGGGTTGACGTCCACACCACTGGCATCATTGGCATCGAACTGGGCAAACCCGAACGCGATGCGCCATTGCTCTGACAGCTGCCCATCGAGCTGGAACTCCACGCCTTGGCTGACCGTGCCCTTGGCGGCGAGATAGGCCTGGGTGGTAGTGCCCGGCACCAGTTGCCCCGGATCGTTGACGGCCAGGTTGTCCTGCTCGATGCGGAACAGCGCCACTGCGGCATTGAGCTGGCCGCCGAGATACTCGCCCTTGGCGCCGACTTCGTAGCTGTTGCCTTCCAGAGGGGCGAGAGAGCGGCCACCACGGTCGCGGTTGTTCTGTGG
Organism: Xanthomonas sp. NCPPB 4467; assembly: GCF_041475665.2. NCBI lineage: Bacteria > Pseudomonadati > Pseudomonadota > Gammaproteobacteria > Lysobacterales > Lysobacteraceae > Xanthomonas > Xanthomonas sp. NCPPB 4467. The sequence continues at coordinate 4,270,617 of NZ_CM191260.1, forward strand.
TTTGAAGATGCCGGTGTAGCTGGCATACAGCGAATGGCGATCGTCCACATCGAAGATCAGACCAGCGTACGGCGTGGTACGGCCGCGGCGCTCGTACGAATTGGCCGGTACAAGCTGGTCGGTATTTTTCCAGTCGGTGATGCGTGCACCGAGAATCGCCTTCAAGGTATCGCTGAGCTGGAAACGTCCGGCCGCATAGGCGGCGACCTGACGCACATCGCGGTCTTCGCCCTTGGTCAGCGCGCTCCACTGCGGTTGCGCCATCGTGCCGGTCCAGGCGTAGACGCTTTCCGCGGCCAACGGTTGCAGCGGCGCGTTGGACCAGCTGCGCACGTTGCGATGCATCCAAGTGGCGCCGGCCACAAGCTCGTGCTCGCGACCCCACAGCGTCAGCGGCACCGTGGCGTAGGCATCCAGACTGTTCTGCGCACTCAGTGCGGGATAGCGGCCACCAAAGTTGCTGGCAAGGCCCAGGCCGGTGTCCCTGTCCGGGTAATCAAGGTAGCCGAACAGCACCGATTTCCAATCGGCCTCGAAACGCTGATGCGAATACTCCACGTGTAGCTGCGCACCGTTGTCGAAACGATGGGTCAGCCCGGCGAACGCATTGGTGGTGTCGGCCACGCCGCGCGCCCAGCGCGGAGTGAACGAATCCGAGCGCGCAAAATTCGTGCGACTGCCATCGCTAAAGTACGCCGGCACCCCACCCCAGGTGGTACCGCGACCGTCGTTGCGCTGTTTGTTGATGCCGATGTAACCGCTGGTGGCATTGCTGAAATCGGCATCGACAATGCCGTAGAACAACGACGATTGCTTGCTGTAGTAATCGCGAAACGACTGTTTGTCTTCGTAACTGGTCACCACCCGACCACGCACGTTGCCTGCCGTGTTCAATGGCGATTGCAGGTCGACGGTGCCGCGATAGCGGTCCCAGCGCCCTGCCGACAGATCCACACGACCGGTGAACGCATCGCTGTCGGCATGCTTGCGCAGCAGATCGATCGACGCGGCCGGGCTGCCCGCACCAGAGGTCAGCCCATTGGCCCCACGGACGATCTCGACACGGTCGTAGATGGCCATGTTCTGCTGTACATCGCCGGTGTAGTCGGTGGGAATGCCATCGATGCGGTAGTAATCCACCTCGAAGCCGCGGGCGGTGATGTAGGTGCGCTCGGTGTCCCAAGTGGGAGAGTTGAAGCCGGCCACGGTGTCGGTGACGTCCTGCAGCGATTGTAGATTGCGGTCGATGATCTGCTGGCGCGTCACCACCACCACCGACTGCGGCGTGTCGCGCAACGACAGTTCCAGCTTGGTCGAACTGCGCGCAATGCTGGCGGTATAGGCGTCGGTACTTTCGGTGGCGGCACTGCGTTGCGCCAGGATCTGCATGCGATCCAGATCCACCGGATCGCTGGTATTCGCCTGCGCGGCGGCCAGCGCGGGCCACGCATAGGCCAGCGCCAACAAAGACCGCGTCATCCCGGCGCGCGGCACACTCAGATCCACACGCACAGCGGCGCGCACGAAAGCGGGGCGATAGAACATGGTGTCGGCCTCATGATCGAAAACTGCCGTCGATGACGGCGACTGAGGCTGGCGCGGTCACACCGTGCACGGTGCGGCCCAATAGCTGGCTGGGGCGCGCATGGTCGATCCGGGCCAGAGCGCTGTCAATAGAGGCGTATGTCGGATGCTCTGCAATCCACGGCAAAAGTGCTGTTCCGCGTACCCGAAGTAACGAGCAGGCGCGCGGCAATACGCACATCAGTTTGGGCCGACGCCGCCGCGTGTCACGCCATGACTGACGGCCTCGGACAGTCCATCCACGCGCACGGGACAGGTGGCCGTTATGCCTGGCTGGCCGCGCTTGGTTGCAGCAAAGGTCACGCAAATTGACGCCGTAGGCGATGCACCGCCTGCATTCCGATCGCAAGTCCGCTGCAGCGCGCGCGACATCCGCGCGCGTCACCTCAATCCGGGCGCCGCCCCACCAGCCCACGCAACCGTATCGCCTCCAGCACGCCACGCAGGATGGTCAGGTTATGGCCGTGCGCGGCGCCTTCGTGCAGCAGCACGATCGCGCCGGGGCGCAGGTCGCGCACGATCCGCGCCACAGTGGCGTCCGGTTCGCAACGCACACCGTCGAAGCCGCGTGCGCTCCAGGCCACGCGGGTCAGCCCGTGCGCACGCAGCGGCGAGGCGACGAAGGGGTTGGTCATGCCGACCACCGAGCGGTACAGCCGCGGCGCCTGCCCGGTGATACTGGCCAGGGTGCGCTGCGCCAGGCCGATTTCCTGCGCCATGCGGCGCGGCCCCAATGCCCAGAACCAGGCCTGCGGATGGGTATGGCTGTGGTTGCCGATACCGTGCCCGCGGCGCACGATCTCGCGCACCAGCTCCGGCCGCTGCTCGGCGCGCGCGCCGACCACAAAGAAGGTGGCCTTGGCATCGTAGGCATCGAGCAGTTCGAGCATGGCCGGGGTGTCGTCGGACGGGCCATCGTCGATGGTCAGCCACACCTGCGGCGCGCGACCCGGCAATCGCGCCAGCACCGGCGCGTACAAGCGTGCGCGCGGCAGAAAGACCGGCACCACGAACAGTGCATGCGACAGCAGCAGCGCCGGCAGGCCCCAGGCCCATCCCAGATGCCACCACAGCACCGCCACCGCCAGCTGCGAGAGGGCAAGCAAGCCCACCCAGCGGTAGGGGTGGGAGGGGATGCGATACAGCGTTTCCGGCGTGGTCATGCCGCATGATGCCACGCGGCGTAGAATGCCCAGTCTCCACGCTCTCACCGAAGTGCTGCCATGTCCCTCGACCCCGCCCTGCGTTCCCGTATCGATACGCTGCTGCAATCCAGCCGCGTGGTGCTCTTCATGAAAGGCCAGCCCAGCATGCCGCAGTGCGGTTTTTCGGCCAAGGCAATCGGCGTGCTGGACGGGCTGGGCATCGACTATGCCCACGTCAACGTGCTGGCCGACCAGGAGATCCGCGAGGGCATCAAGGCCTACGGCGACTGGCCGACCATTCCGCAGCTGTACGTGGATGGCGAGTTGATCGGCGGCAGTGACATCATTTTGCAGATGGCAGACAGCGGCGAGCTGAGCACGATGCTCGGCCTGCAGGCGCCGGATCGCAGCCCGCCGAAGATCACCATCACCCCGGCCGCAGTGGACATGCTCAAGGGCGCGCTGGCCGATGCCCCGGATGCGTCGCTGACGCTGGCCATCGATGCGAACTTCCAGCCGAACTTCCAGCTGGCGCCGACCAACCCGAACGCCATCGCGGCCGAATCCAACGGCCTGCGCGTGCAGTTCGATCTGGCCAGCGCACGTCGCGCCGAGGGCATCACCATCGACTGGGTGGACGACATCCGTGGCCGTGGCCTGGCCATCGACAATCCCAACGCGCCCAAGCCGGTGCAGGAGCTGTCGGTGCGCGATGCCGACGACCGCCTCAAGGCCGGCAGCCTGACCCTGGTGGATGTCCGTCCGGCCGACGAACGTGCACTGGCGACGGTCAATGCACCGTTCCGCACCCTGGATGCGCACGAGCGCCAGGCGATCGAACAACTGCCCAAGGACACCCCGCTGGCGTTCCTGTGCCATCGCGGCGGGCGCAGCCTGCAAGCGGCCGAGCATTTCCGCGGGCTGGGCTTCAGCAACGTCTACAACGTCACCGGCGGCATCGACGCCTGGTCGGACGAGGTGGACAACGGCGTGGCGAAATACTGAGCGCGGCCAGGCGCGCCACGCACCACTGCATACCGAAACGGGCGCTCCATGGAGCGCCCGTTTTTTCATGGATCAACACCTACAAGGACTTCGCTACATGCAAACCCGTCTGATCGCGCTCGCCCTGGCCGCCCTGTTGCCGCTGGCCGCACAGGCCGCCGAACCCACCCGCGCTGTGCTGCTGGTGCAGACCTACGACAGCCAGCCGTCCGAGGATCCGCTGGAATACATTCCGGTGTGGCTGGGCAAGACCGTGGCCAAAGATTCCACCCTGCCCAAGTCGCTGCTGAGCCAGCCGCTGCAGGCCTTCGATAACGGTGTCTCCACCGCCAACGTGCGGCTTGCTGCACTGACCGTGGACGACAACAGCATGTGCGGCGGCACCGCGAAACTGCGCTTGACGGGCAACCCCGCGCTGTCGCACTCGCCGCTGTTGTCGACGGTGGATCTGAATCCGGGCAAGCGTTTCGCCGGCCGCACCGCCACCGCTGCCGAACAGACCGAGTTGCTGCGTCAGGCCGGCGACACCGCGCAGTTGCGCAAGACCGTCAAGCCGGCGGAATTGGCCAAAGCGCTGGCGGCCTTCGCTGCGGACCGTGCGCAGGACACGGCATCGTTGCAGATCGTGACCGATGCACAGCAGCCGCAGCGGCGCGTGGCGGTGCTCACCTCCAACCACCCGACCAAGACCGGCAACCCGGACAATCCGACCGGCGTGCTCGTCGTGCTGGCGATCTTCGAACACGACGGCAACCGCTGGCAGTTCCGCAGCGGCAGCGCGGCCAGCGGCTGCGACGATTGCGAAGACCTGCCGCTGCGCACGCACCTGCTGCAGTTCGGCGATATCGACGGCAACGGCACGCTCGACTTCGTGCTGTCCGAGAGCGGCTACGAAAGCTACGGCTTCTCTCTGCTGCTCGGCGAAGGCACCGGCTGGCGCTCGGAAGGATTGCCGGGCGGCTGCTGATCGGGTTGCCGCCACCTGCGCGCTGCCGGTTGCGGCATCGCGCATCGGCGCAGACGCAGCATCCACATGCGTGGCGCAGACACGCCACGCCAGTGATTAACCGGCAAATCCACCTTCATCGAGAAATTGCTGCTCTTCGGCGGTGGTCTCGCGTCCCAGCACCGTATTGCGGTGCGGAAAGCGGCCAAAGCGCTGGATGATCTGCTGATGCTCCGCCGCCCAGCGCGTGGCTTCGGCATCGTCCAGTGCAGCGGTCAGCTGCATGGCGCGCGCCTGCTCCTGCAGATCCTCTGCGTGCCCGAACGGCAGATAGAAAAACAGCCGTAATTGCGCCGAGACCTGTTGATCGAACCCCCGTTCGAGCGCCTGCTTGGCGTAACGCAACGCCAGTCCGTCGGTGGCGTAGGCGTGCGCACTGCCCCGGAACGCATTGCGCGGGAATTGATCCAGCAGAATCAACAGCGCCAGTGCGTCTTCGGCACGCGCCATCCAGTCCGCGTAGTCGCCGCGGGCGGCGGCAAAATGCTGCTCGCTGAAGTGCTGGCGAAAGTTGGCATCGAACGCATCGTTATGCGTGAACCAGCGCGCGGAGCCGGCCAGTTCCCAGAAGGCCAGTACCACATCGGCCTGTTTGTTGCGCTCTGTTTTGGCAATCATCGACGTTCCCCCTGACGAATACGGCACAGCATGCACGTGCGCATGTGATGAGGCCACTGCTCCCCGACGTCCAGCACTTGGCAAGCACGGCGCTGGCGGCTAGGTTTGCGGCCTACGCTTTCGTTTCACCGGGGAAATCCATGCGTTCCATTCTGTTCGCCGCCCTTGGCGCGGCGCTGCTGTGCGGACCTGCGTCTGCGGCATCGCGGTTTGTGCAAGACCCCTACCCCAGCACCTACCACGCGCTCGCGTCCGGTCCGGTGCTGATCCAGCACGCCACGGTACTGACCGGCACCGGGCAGCGGCTGGACGATGCCGACGTACTGCTGCGCGACGGCAAGGTGGCCGCGGTGGGCCGCGCACTTCAAGCGCCCGCCGACGCGCGCCGCATCGATGGCACCGGCAAGTGGGTCACCCCCGGCATCATCGACGTGCACTCGCATCTGGGCGTGTATCCCAGCCCAGGCGTCAGCGCGCATAGCGATGGCAACGAGATGACCGCACCGGTCACGCCCAACGTGTGGGCCGAACATTCGATCTGGCCGCAGGACCCGGGCTTCGGCACCGCGCTGGCCGGCGGCATCACCTCGCTGCAGATCCTGCCGGGCTCAGCCAATCTGATCGGCGGGCGCGGCGTCACGCTCAAGAACGTGGCCTCCACCACTTACCAGGGCATGAAGTTTCCCGGCGCGCCGTGGGGTCTGAAGATGGCCTGCGGCGAAAACCCCAAGCGCGTCTACGGCGAAAAGGGCGGGCCCGCCACCCGCATGGGCAATGTGGCCGGCTACCGCGCCGCGTTCATCGATGCGGCCGAGTATCTGCAGAAGAACGCACCGAAAAAGACCACCAAGAAGCGCCACTGGTGGAGCAGCGGCGGCGACAACGACAGCAGCGGCGATGCCGGCGGCAAACGCGACCTCAAACTCGACACGCTGGCCGGCGCCATCAACGGCGATATCCGCGTGCACATCCATTGCTACCGCGCCGACGAAATGGCGACCATGCTCGACCTGTCCAAGGAATTCGGCTTCCACATCACCGCCTTCCACCACGGCGTGGAGGCCTACAAGTTGGCCGACCGGCTGGCGCAGGAAAACGTCTGCGGTGCGCTGTGGGCCGATTGGTGGGGCTTCAAGATGGAAGCCTTCGACGGCATCCAGGAAAACATCGCCATGGTCGACCGCCCGGCCAATAGCTGCGCCATCGTGCATTCGGATTCGGAAGAAGGCATCCAGCGCTTGAACCAGGAGGCCGCCAAGGTGATCGCCAACGCGCGCCGCAGCGGCACCGAGATTGCACCCGAGCGCGCGATCCGCTGGCTCACCAGCAACGCCGCCAAGGCGCTGGGCATCGAGAAGCAAACCGGCGCACTGGAGCCGGGCAAGATGGGCGATGTGGTGGTGTGGAACGGCAATCCCTTCAGCTCCTACGCGTTGGCCGAACAGGTGTATATCGACGGCGCGCAGGTCTACGACCGGCATAACCGCGCCCTGCAGCCGGTGTCGGACTTCATGCTGGGCCAGGAGGTGGCACGATGAGCCGCGCCTGGTTCGCACGCCCGCGTCTGCGCGCGTTGAGCGCGCTGGTCATGGCCGCGCTGGCACTGCCTGCCGTCGCACAGCAGGTGCTGATCCGCGATGCCACCGTGCACACCGCCACCGCGCGGGGCACGCTGCAACACACCGATGTGCTGGTGCAAAACGGCGTGATCCGCGCGATCGGCAGCAACCTCGCCGCGCCTGCCGATGGCCGCGTGGTCGATGCCAAGGGACGCCCGCTGACGCCGGCCTTGTTCGGCGGTATCACCGAGATCGGTATCGAAGAAGTGTCCGGCGAAGACAGCACCGTGGACAGCGGCCTGAAGCTGGCCGAGCAACCGATGCGCCCCGAGTTCGACGTCACCCTGGCCTACAACCCCGACTCGGTGCTGGTGCCGGTAGCGCGCCTGGAAGGCATCGGCTTCACCGCGCTCGGCGCCACCACCAGTGGTGCTTTCATCGCCGGCCAGGGCGGCATCGTGCGACTGGACGGTAGCCCGGACCCGGTCGGCCCGCATGCGTTGTTCATCCGGATTGGCGCGGCAGCATCCGATCTCACCGGCAGCTCGCGTGCAGCGCAATGGATGCTGCTCGATCAGCTGGTGGCCGAAGCGCGCGGCCGCGTGCCGGCCGATTCGCCGCATGCCTTGCTGACCCCGATGGGCCGCAGCGTGCTGGCCAAGTATCTGGCCGGGCAAGGTCGCATCGTGGTGCAAGTGGAACGCGCCGCCGACATCCGTCAGTTGTTGCGCTGGGCGCAGCGCGAGAAGGTGCGCATCGCCATCGCCGGTGGCGCCGAAGCGTGGAAGCTGGCGCCGCAACTGGCGCAGGCCAAGGTGCCGGTATTGGTGAACGCCTTGGCGGATCTGCCGGCGACCTTCGATCAGATCGGCGCCACGCTGGAAAACGCTGCGCGCCTGCGCGCCGCTGGTGTGGAGGTCAGCTTCACCCAGAGCGGCGATGCCTCGCACAACGCGCGCAAGCTGCGCCAGCTGGCCGGCAATGCGGTGGCCAATGGCCTTCCGTGGGACTCCGGCCTGGCCGGGCTGACCCGCGTGCCTGCGGAGATCTTCGGCGTGGCCGATCGTATCGGCAGCATTGCGGTGGGCAAGCAGGCCGATCTGGTGCTCTGGGAAGGCGACCCGCTGGATGTGGCGCATTACGCCGAGCAGGTGTGGCTGGGCGGGCACGAGATGCCGATGCGCTCGCGTCAGACCGAACTGCGCGACCGCTACATGCAGCAGGCTGGACCGCTACCGCGTGCGTATCTGAAATAAGACCAGCGAACACAACCACTGGGCGGCTGCAATGCCGGCACGGTCGGCGCTCTGAATCGACATGTACGGCTCGTACACTGCGATTTCTTCCGCGCCGGCTACGCTGGCGCTGAGACTCGCTTGCTCGCCTCAGCTGCTCCCAGTGCTGCCTGTGTCGGTGCGAGCGTGTATAGCAATGGTTTCGCCAGCGCAGGCCTGCGCATGCGTCGGCCTGCGCATCCACCCTTGCCGGCAGCGTGCCGGCATCACTCGCAAGGACTGCCGATGCGCCTGCCGCGCCGCCTGATGCCATCCATCATCGCTGCCTCCCTGGGCTTGATGCCGCTCTCTAGCATGGCGCAATCGGGATGGATCAACGCGCAGGGCGACTCGGTTGCAGAATCGCCCAGCCGCAAGACCGTGCAAGACATGGGCGCCGGCCTGCTGCTGACCCCGGATGCGGACTGGCAACAGAAGTGGAACACGCCCAGCGACACCGCTCCGCATTTCAACGAGGCCGATCACGTCGCCACCGGCGACACGCTGTTCGTGCTGATTTTCCTGTCCAACCCGGGGCTGGATGCGCAACGGCGCGCCGATGTGGTGTGCAGCATCCGCGTCATCGACCCCACCGGGCATGCCGCGCAGAACACCGTCGATGCGCCGTGCCTGCAGACGCAGATCGAAGGCGACCCGCGGCATGTCTATCTGGCGCAGGTCAGTCTGGCCGTGCGTGCGGAAGCCAGCGACCCGCCCGGCCGCTGGCAGGTACAGGTCACCGTCAACGACCGCCAGCGCGGCGTCCTCATTCCGCTTATCAGCACCTTCACCATGGGCCGCCAGCGGCAGCCCGCAAAGACGCCATGAACACGCCGTCGTTGCGTGCGCGTGCGGGCTACGTGTTGGTGGCCGTTGCGCTGTTGCTGATCGAAGTGGCGATCGCTGCCGGATGGATCGGCGGTGCGTGGGTACGCGGCAGCCTGGGCGATGTGCTCGCCGTAGCGCTGGTCTACTGCGGCCTGCGCGGCGTGTTCGGCTGCCCGGCCCGATGGGCCTGCCTCCTGGCCATCGGTATCGGCTGCGCGATCGAAGGCTTGCAGGCCATCCATCTGGCCGACCGGCTCGGCCTGCGCCCAGGCAGTGCGGCCTACATCGCGCTCGGCAACACCGCAACGCTGCACGACGTGCTGATGTATGCCATCGGCGGCGTGATGTCCTTTGGCTGCGATGCGCTGTTGCGACCGCGTCAGCATGCAACGCCCGCAGCGCCGCTGGTCGATTGATCCCGTTTCCTGGAATGCCATGCCGACCCGTCTGTCTTCAACCATCGCTCGCCGCGCTGCCCTTGCCACCCTGCTTGCGCTGGGCGCCTGTGGTCGCGAAACCGGGTCTGCACCGCCATCGAGTGCCGGGGCGATCGCGGCTGCCGCCACGACGCCTACCCGCACAGCACTGACGCTGCACTGCGAAGATCTGGACGATGCAGCGCAGGAGGCCGCCGCCCTTGCCGCAGGCGCCGGCGATCGCGTGCGGCGTGTGGGCGCGCATCGGCTGGAAGTGGCAACCGATGCGGGCACGCAGGTGTTCACCGACAGCCCGCCCTACGATGCGCCGCTGGATGGCGCCGAGTACCGCTATTGCGATCGCCGCGATGCCTACGTGTTGCTGCATCACCGTGATGGCGACAGCTTTGCCGGCGTGTTGATCGACACCCGCAGCGGTAAACAGCTCCCCGGCGGCACCCAGGTGGTGATTTCGCCGGACCGCAGCCGCTATCTGGCCGTTGTACAAGTCGACGGTATGGACGGCGCGCAGTGGCGCGTCCTGGATTTCAACCAGCGCACGCTGATCACCACCACCAGCATGCTGCTCAGCCAGGATGCCACCACCGGTATCGCCGAACTGAGCGCGCCACAGTGGTTCGGCACGCAACTGCAGGCCACGGCAACCTGCCTGAGCGACGACACCCAGCACTGGCAGGTTCGTCTGGCCAACGCGCAAGGCGCATGGAACTGGCAGCCGCGCCGCGCCTGCGACGCCAGCGACGCAGGTCGGTGAGATGATATTTGCAGGCGGCGGATTGCGCTCGATTCAAAGCGTGGTGCTGCGCCAGGCGCCGGCCAATCTGCAGCGCGGGATCGAGGCGGTGGGCGGACGCCTCATCCTCACTGCCGACACGCTGCTGTTCCAGCCGCACGCGTTCAATGTGCAAACGCGTTCGCTTGCTGTCCCACTGCGCACCATCGTGTCGCTGCAACCGCGCTGGACCCGGCTGTTCGGGCTGCTGCCGGTGGCGCCGACATCGCTGGCCGTGCAGGTGGACAACGACGACGAGTACCGCTTTGTGATCGGCAAGCGCGACCAATGGATCGCCGCCATTACCAGCGCACGCGACGCGCTGAGCCAAGCCGAGCAGCCTTAAAACACCTGCCACCAAACGCAGTCATCGCAGTCATCGCAGTCATGCATCAACACCCCGTCTCCAGGTCGCAGTGCAAGCGTGACCCGCACTTAGATTCATGGCTGAAGTTTGAACCGGGTGCACGCTCTGCATCTTCGGCAGTCGCAGCACAGGTCGCGTCCGCCTAGCATCGCGCAGCGGCATCACGGCCACATCCTCCCCCTCAACTCTAAGCGGCCAACACAACGTAACGAGCAGTCGTCAGATGGGTGTGGACGGCGCGAAGGAACCGGAGTCGACGCGTGGCATATGCCGCACCGAGCACCGGCCGCGCCCACCTGGCGATGAGCACACTAGGTTTGTTAGCTGCTCCAAGGAACCGAACATGCTCCACTCCACCTTGCGCATGCTGGCATGCGCGCTGTGTCTGTACGGCGGCGTCAGCGCACCGGCCATGGCCGCCTTTGGATTCACCCGCAGCGGCGACCGCCTGGTGGTGGACACCGGCGCCGAGCTGGTGTTTTCGGTCAATGCCAACAACGGCGACATCGTGTCGATGCGCTACCGCGACAACGAGCTGCAGACCACCGAGTCCAAGGGCTCGCATATCGCCTCGGGCCTGGGCAGCGCCAGCGTGGACGCGCGCCTGGTGGACGGGGCGATCGTGGTGTCGGCCAAGGCCGGCGATCTGACCCAGTACTACATCGCACGCAAGGGCCGGAATGCGATCTACATGGCTACCTACGCACCGACCCTGCTGCCGGTGGGCGAACTACGCTTCGTCGCGCGCTTGAACGTCGCCAAGTTGCCCACCGCGCAGCAGGAGCCCGACTCCAATGTCGGTACCATGGTCGAAAGCGAAGACGTGTTTCTGCTACCGGATGGGCGCACCAGCTCCAAGTTCTATTCGGCGCGGCGCATGATCGACGATCAGGTGCATGGGGTCAGCGGCGCGGGGGTTGCAGTGTTCATGCTGATGGGCAACCGCGAGCGCAGTTCCGGCGGGCCGTTCTTCAAGGACATCGCCACGCAAAAAACCAGCGTGACGCATGAGCTCTACAACTACATGTATTCCGACCACACCCAGACCGAAGCGTTTCGCGGCGGCCTGCATGGCGTCTACGGTCTGCTGTTTACCGATGGCGGCGCACCGAGCAGTGCGCAGCTGAGCACCGACTTTGTCGATGCCACGTTGGGGGTGAGCGGCTATCTGGCCGACAGCGGGCGTGGTGCGGTGAGCGGGCGGGTCAGCGGCGTGCTGTCCGGCCAGCCGGCCGTAATCGGCCTGCGCAATGACCAGACGCAGTACTGGGCCACTGCCAACGGCAGCGGCGATTACCAGGTTACCGGCGTGCGCCCGGGCCGCTACCGCATGACGCTGTACCAGAACGAGCTGGAAGTAGCGCAACGCGATGTCGAAGTATTCGCCAATGCGACCGCGCAGGCGGCATTGCAGGCCGTGGTCTTGCCCGGCACGCTGAAATGGCAGATCGGTGTGCCCGACGGCACGCCGGCCGGATTTCGCCATGCCGACCTGCTGCCGCGCGCGCATCCTTCCGACACACGCATGCGCTGGGCGCCGGTCACCTACACCGTCGGGTCGAGCAGCGCGGTGAGTTTTCCGGCCGTACAGTGGCGCAGCATCAACACGCCAACCCGGATCGACTTCACCCTGGCGTCCAGCGAGGTTCGCGGCTATCGCCTACGGATTTTCGTGCCGCTGGCGCAGGTCAGCGCGCGCCCGCAGATTGCCGTCAACGCGCGCTGGAATGGCCCGCTTCCTGCCGCACCCAACCAGCCGAAGACGCGCGGCATCACCCGTGGCACCACGCGCGGCAACAACACGCTGTATGAGGTGGACATCCCCGCCTCGGCGCTGCAGGTCGGCAGCAACCGCATCGAGATCGGGCTTGCATCAGGATCTCCGGACAACGGCTACCTCAGCCCGGCGGTGGTGTTCGATAGCCTCCAGTTGGTGGCGCTCTAGATCCGTCGCGCGTGCTGGAAACACCTGCATGGCCACCACTGCGCGACTGCACGTGCAGTGGTGGACATGGTTCAAGTTGGCGTTGCCATCGCTGGATGCTGGCGCATCAGGCGTTGTGCGCAGCCCCCCGCGCTTGCAACGATGCATGCATCACCCATGTCATCGCAGATCGCATAGATGGCCAATGACGCGTCTACTTGGCCGCAATCGAGCCGCTCAGCGATACCTTCCCCATCCCGCCGGTGACCTCGAAACCGCCCTCCACCACCTCAAGATACAGATCGCTGCTGTAGCGGCCATCGCCACCGCGTAGCGCCTGCAATCTGGTCAAAAACGCCTTGACGTCCACATTGAGGTTGCCCTTGGCCGGAAGCGCGTTGCTGTTGCCGGCGCTGCCATGCGGGATGAAGGTGTAGACGTAGTAGCCAGCGGACGCGTTGTTGCCTTCCCACAGATCGTAGGTCACGCCGCCGGAGGTGAATGCATTGGACGCAGTCAGCGTGCCCAGCGGGTACGAATTATTGGCGCCCCAGATCATCACTTCCAGCTGCGGATCGCCCTTGCTGGTGTCCTTGCGAAAAAACAGATCGTAGGCAAAGTCGCCGGTCTGCCCGCTGCCGTTGGTGGTAAAGGCCAGCGTGCCGCTCAGGCTGCTCACCTTCGAGACCTGATGCGGAAAATAGCTGTCGGTGGCCGGGTTCATCGTGTAATGCCAGCCGCGGCAGATGGCCGGATAGCCGTACAACTGCCCACTGGGCAAGTTGTAGGAGATCGTCAGGCTGGGCGTGCTGCCGGAGCCGAAGGTCGCTTTGATGTTGTTGGTGTTGTCGTTGAAATTATTGTTGTAAGCGTATTGCGTGCCGTAGACCTTGGTCTCGCCGGTCGCGGCGCTGGCGCCGGCGGCAACCAGTACCAGGGCCAGTCCAGCGGCGCGCGGCAAAACGCCGCAACGCAGAGGCAAACGGAAACGAGCGTGCACGTGCATGAGGTGAACTCCGATGATGGGTGGGAGGGCCACGCGCGCCCTCTGGCAACACGCCAGCGGGTGGGCGATGACCGTGGACGCATCCGGCGCAATGACGCCTTCGCGCCACGCCGAATGCCCGCGCACTGACGGGGCGCGAACATGGCCATCCCTGCAGACCGATCACCGTGGCCTCATCCGATGTGCGGCGCATCCATTGCATGCGCCGCACAGACGACCACTTCATTGTTGAGATTCGAGTGAACCCGGCAGCAGTCTCCACCAAGTAGCGGCGCGCGCACGACGGCACATACCGTCAACGACACACCGCTGCGTGGACCGACCGCTGCGCTGGCGGTCCACGCACGACTCACCGGATGCGCTTACTTGGCATCCATCGTGGCGCTGACCTTGGCCCAGCCATTGCCGCGCACCACTTCAAACCCCGCTTCGGCCGCATGCAGATACATGCTGTTGCTGTAGCGGCCATCCTTGGAGCGGTTGTTCTGCAGCCAGGTCAAGAACGGCTTGGCATCGATGTTGAGATTGCCGCTGGTCTTGAGCGTCGGCTGGCCGGCGGTGCCGGTCGGGATGAAGGTGTACACGTAATAGCCGGCACCGGAGTTGAAGCCTTCCCACAGATCGAAGGTACGCCCGCCCGCAGTGATCACCTTGGTGGCGGTGACCGTGCCGATCGGCCAGGAGTTGTGGTCGCCCCAGATCATCACTTCCAGCTGCGGATTGCCCTTGGCGGTATCCCAGCGGAAGAAGATGTCGTAGGCAAAGTCGCCCGCCAGATTGGTGCCGCCGGCGCTGTAGTTGAACTTGAACGGGAGCGAGGAAATCGAGGAAATCTGTTTTGGGAACAACGTGTCGCTGGTCGGATTCCAGTCGTAGTGCCAGCCGCGCACGATCGCCGGATACCCATACAGGTTGTAGTCGGCGAAGTTGAAAGTGACGGTGAGCTCCGGCGTGGTACCGGTACCGAAGGTGCCCTGGATGATGTTGTTGGGATCGTTGAAATTATTGACCCACGCATAGTGGTTGCCAAAGATCTTGTACGGCCCAGCCAGTGCCGCCGGTGCCAGCGCCACCAGACCAATGGCCAGCGCGGCCTTCCACCAGCGCGATGCGCGCCGCCGTGTGGTGGGCGCCTGCGCACCGGTCAGTGTGAGGGTGTTGGATGGGGTGGTGTGCATGTTGACTCTCCATGGTGTTCAGCGCGGCGGCGCCAGTGCGGCGCCCCCGGGACCCGCCCTGCAGCGGTGCGGCCGACCCTAGCAGCGGCGCTGCGGCAGGAGCTATAGCGATTCCGGCAGGACAGCCGCGCCAAGCGCGATAGCGGGCGCTACCTTGCATCCCGAACGTGCCCTGGTCCTCAGTTCACACCCAACTTCCTGTCGGTCCGGCATGTACCGCTCAGGTGCGTGGCCTGGCGCCGCACGCCAATGGTGCAGAGCCACATGGTCGTGTGCTCGTACCGACCCGGGTAGCCGACGGCGGCGCTCGGCGGACGCGGCCGTCTGCCTCCTGGCTGCGGTGCACTGTCCCCGCCAGTCCAGCTGGACCGACGATGCCGTGTCCAATCTGCCCAAGCACCACACGCCCGACGCGCAGAGCACCACGGACATCGTGAAGCACCGCCCTTCGACAGACAGGTTTTGCGCCGCTTGCCCCGCACCGGCCCGGCCGGGCCGACCGCTGGCTCTACGCGCGGCGGCGGTTTTGCGATAGCGTTCGCAATTAGGAACGACGCAACAGCCGGAGGGGGCGACGATGCGCATCGGAATCGTGGTGGACAGTGCGTGCGATTTGCCGCAGGACTTCATCCAACGCAACAACGTGATCGTGCTGCCGATCAGCGTCCGTATCGGCGAGGCCGTGCTGGCCGATCATCGCGATGAAGAAGCCACGCTGAGTTTTCTGCAGGCGCATGTGGCCGAGCGTGGGCACGAAGCAGAGACCACACCGTTTTCGGTCAACCAGATCCGCGATCTGTTCCTGCAGCGCCTGGTCATCGATTACGACCACGTGTTCTGCCTGACCATCTCCAAGCTGCGCAGCCAGATCTACGACAATGCCATGCAGGCCAGCTTCGCGATCCTCAACGACTACAAGCCGATCCGTCAGGCCGCGGGGCACAGCTCGCCCTTCGCATTGCGCGTGATCGATACCTTGAACCTGTTTGCCGGCCAGGGCATCACCGCGGTGGAAGCGGTGCGCCTGCGCGAGCAGGGCCAGGGTGTTGCAGCGATCCGTACGCGCCTGGAGCAGCTGGCCGAGCACACCTATGGCTACATGATTCCGCGCGATCTGTATTACCTGCGCGCACGTGCACGCACCAAAGGCGATCGCAGCGTAGGCCTGATCGGCGCGGCGCTGGGCAGTGCGCTGGATATCAAGCCGGTGCTGCGTGCCTATCGCGGCGTCACCGAACCGGTGGCCAAGCTCAAGGGCTTCGAACCGTCGGCCGAGAAGCTGTTCGGCTTTACCGTGCGCAAGCTCCGCGAGGGCCTGATGACGCCCACCGTGTGCGTCGGCTATGGCGGCGAGCTGGCCGAGCTGCATGCCCTGCCCGGCTATGCCGCGTTGCAGGCCGCCTGCCAGAGCCATGGCGTGGACCTGTTCGAAAGCGTGATGAGCCTGACCGGCATGGTCAACGTGGGCAAGGGCGCGCTGGCGGTGGCCTTCGCCGCAGAACCGCATCGTTTTTCCGCCTGAAGCAAGCGCTTGGCGGCACATGGCCTTCGACGGCGTTCTCACCCGCCCTCGGCTAGTGTGCCGCCGTCATTCAACGGAGTGTGTCCATGCCTGTCAGCTACTCGATCAGCCTGCCCGACCCCAAGCTCGCCCGCGGCAGCGCGCCATCGGTGAGCTTCACCGCCAACGGCGCCGAGGCGTTCGCCGAACAGTTGCAGGCCGCACTGCGTGACCCGGCCTGGTTCGATCGCTGGCGCCAGCTACAGGCCGACCCGGACGAAGTGGATCCTGCGCTGGGCATCACCGATCCGTCGGCCACCGTCACCGGCAAGCAGGACGATCTGCGCATCGACCTGGTCGCCACCACCAGCATTCCCGGAGACCTGTTCAAACAGCGCATGCAAGCCCTGGCCGGCCACCACTGGCAAATGCGCGACGTGCGTTGACCCTGTGCGCCGCCACGCTGCATGCGTGGCGGCGCGCGGTCATGCCCGCGCCAATGCGCCGCGTGGTCAACGCCATTTGAGATTGACCGCCAGCGCGCCGAGCACGATCATCGCCAGACCCAGCCACTGCACCGGCACCACCGCCAGTGGCCGTTCGCGGCTGATACGCCGCGACATCAAGAGCGGCGCCGCCAGCAGGGTCAGCGCAATCCCGAACGGATAACCGCGATCGGCGCGATGCCACAACCGCGCCGGATCGGTCGAGCACGCCACGCCGACAAAGGCCAGCAGCGTCCAGCCCAGGTCGCTTCGGCGCGTGCGCTCGCCTTGCAGCACCGCCGCCAGGATCAGCATCGGCATCCGTATTCGAGCCGCAGTGACTACACCGATCACCTGCGCCTGAGCTGCGGCCAACCCTGGAGCGACCGCCTGGAAACAGCCATGCGCCACTTGGGCAGACTCGCTGCGCAGCAGCTGCGCTAGCCACCGGTCATGTCTGGCGAAAAGTGAGCGCACAAGCCCTTTTCCCGATGGGAGAAGGAAGTCGGACGCATCGTGCCGCGTCAAACCCCTCTCCCACCGGGAGAGGGGTTGGGGTGAGGGTGCGGTGCGAAGCCACTCACGCAATCACTCTCTGCACCGAGCTGCGCGCGTACCCTCACCCGCCCCTACGGGGCACATTCTCCCGATGGGAGAAGGGAACTACGCGCCAAGCGGCAGCAAATGGCGACCGCAACACATGCGGCAGGGTGCACATGCATCAACGGCGAGCGCATTCCGGAACACCGTCGCTTGCCACCGCAACAACAACACAATCAACCACGCAATGCCGCAGCATGATGCGCAATATGCTCGCCGATGAAGCTGGAGATGAAGTAATAGCTATGGTCGTACCCAGGCTGCATGCGCACGGTCACCGGATACGCCGCAGCCTTGGCCGCGTCTTCGAATAACCCGGTTTTCAGCTGATTTTCCAGAAATTCGTCCGCCCCGCCCTGATCGATCAACAGCGGCAAACGCTCCTGCGCCTGCGCGATCAACGCGGTGGCGTCATATGCCTTCCAGCTGTTGCGATCGTCGCCCAGATACTGCCCAAACGCTTTCTCGCCCCACGGCACCTGGCTGGGTGCCACGATGGGCGAAAATGCAGACACGCTGCGATAGCGCCCCGGGTTTTTGAGTGCGATGGTCAATGCGCCATGCCCGCCCATCGAGTGGCCGCTGATCGCGCGCGCACCGGTGGTGGCAAAGTGCGCTTCGATCAGCGCCGGTAATTCGTTCACCACGTAGTCGTACATGCGGTAGTGCGCAGCCCATGGCTGCTGCGTCGCATCGACGTAGAAACCGGCGCCCTTGCCGATGTCGTAGCCCTCTGCATCGGCCACATCGTCGCCACGCGGGCTGGTATCCGGCGCGACCAGAATCACCCCATGTTCGGCGGCATAGCGCTGCGCACCGGCCTTACTGATGAAGTTCTGCTCGGTGCAGGTCAGGCCGCTGAGCCAGTACAGCACCGGCAACGGACCAGCGGCCGCCTGCGGCGGCAGATACACGCCCACCTGCATGCTGCAACCCAGGCTCTGCGACTGATGCCGATACACATCCTGCCAACCGCCAAAACAGGCACGGTGTTCGATACGTTCCATGAAGATTCCTTACGAAGAGAAAACCCTGCGCCCGGAGACCGGGCGCAGGGTTGGACCATCAGTGCAACAAGCCCTTCTTGCGCGCCACCTGCGTCGACAGCGCATCCATCAACGCCGGCGACAGGCAGTCGTAGGGCGTCAACCCCAGCTCGGTCAGACGCGCGCGCACGCCATCCATCTGATCCGGCGGGGTGCCGGTTTCGATGATGGACGAGACGAATGCGGCAAAGCCCGGCGCCGACCACCCCTGCTGCTTGGACAGCTCGGTGTGCACGAAATCCAGCCCGTAGAACGCATGCTCCTTGTTCTCGATCCGGCCGATCAGGTGCACGCCGCATGCCGTGCAGGCGTGTCGCTGGATCGTCGCGCTTTCATCGACGATCTTCAGCTTTTCTCCGTGCGCCAGCACCTTGACCTTGTCGCGCGGCGCCACCGCAATCACGGAAAACGTCGCGCCCTCGGGTTTCCAGCATTTACTGCAGCCGCATGCGTGGTTGTGTGCGGTCTGCGCACCCACTTCCACCACCACCTTGTCGCTGGCGCAGTGGCATTCGAGGGTTCCCCCTTGAAAATTTTCTGCACCACCTCGCGCAACGCCACCATCTACCAAAGGATGAATCGACACGTTAGCCATCATGCCCCTCCCGGAGTCTCGGTCCCACGTGCGCGGAAGCGGCCGCGCGCCGCTCCTGGCCGTGTGGTCAGAAATGAATCACGGTACGGATCGACTTGCCTTCATGCATCAGGTCGAAGGCCTCGTTGATCTCTTCCAGCGGCATGGTGTGGGTGATGAACGGATCGAGATCGATCTCGCCCTTCATCGACTGCTCCACCATGCCCGGCAATTGCGTGCGCCCCTTGACGCCACCGAAGGCGCTGCCGCGCCACACGCGGCCGGTGACCAGTTGGAACGGACGGGTGCTGATTTCCTGGCCGGCGCCGGCCACGCCGATGATGACGCTCTCGCCCCAGCCCTTGTGGCAGCACTCCAGCGCCGAACGCATCACGTTGACGTTGCCGATGCACTCGAAGCTGAAATCCACGCCGCCATCGGTCAACTCCACGATCACTTCCTGGATCGGCTTGTCGTAGTCCTTCGGGTTGATGCAATCGGTGGCGCCCATGCTGCGCGCCAGGTCGAACTTGCCCGGGTTGGTATCGATGGCCAGGATGCGCCCGGCCTTGGCCTGCACCGCACCCTGGATGACCGCAAGACCAATGCCGCCCAAGCCGAACACGGCCACGCTTTCGCCCGGCTTGACCTTGGCGGTGTTGTGCACCGCGCCGATGCCGGTGGTGACGCCGCAGCCGAGCAGGCAGACCTTTTCCAACGGCGCTTCGGGATTGACCACCGCCAGCGAGATTTCCGGCACCACGGTGTATTCGCTGAAGGTGCTGCAGCCCATGTAGTGGAAGATCGGCTCGCCGTTGTAGGAGAAGCGCGTGGTGCCGTCCGGCATCAGGCCCTTGCCCTGCGTGGCACGCACCGCCTGACACAGGTTGGTCTTGCCGGATAGACAGAATTTGCACTTGCGGCATTCGGCCGTGTACAGCGGGATCACGTGGTCGCCGACCTTGACGCTGGTCACGCCTTCGCCGATCTGCTCGACGATGCCGCCGCCTTCGTGGCCCAGCACCGACGGGAAGATACCTTCCGGGTCATCGCCGGACAGCGTGAAGGCATCGGTATGGCACACGCCGGTGTGGGTGATGCGGACCAGCACTTCGCCGGCCTTCGGCGGTGCGACGTCGATCTCGACGATTTCCAGCGGCTTGCCGGGTCCGAATGCGACTGCTGCACGGGATTTCATTGGGATAGCGCTCCTGACGAGGATGTTCGAGGACGGGCGCGGCATGCGCCGGCCCGGTGGGAGTTCATTTGAGGTAAGACCGGACCAGGCCGAGCAGGTCCTGTACCCGCTCGGCGCGTTGCGCATCGGACGCAGCAGCATGTCCGAAGTCTTCACGGATATGCGCTTCAAGCACCTGCGACATCAACCCATTGACGGCCCCCCGGATCGCGGCGATCTGCTGTAGCACCGGGGCGCAGTCTGCGCCCGATTGCAACGCACGCTCAAGTGCGTCGCACTGCCCCCGCAACCGCCGTACTCGCGCCAGTGCGCGTTTCTTTTCCAGCGGCGAATGCGGCATGCCGGCCCTCGACCCAAGATACTGGGGGGCAGTATAGGCATCTGTATGGAAAAAGCGATGCCGAGGGCTGTCGAGCAGTCGATACACACGCTGCACGCAAACAGAAAGTGACCGCGCTCACATCATCGTCGCCCTGCCTTCGCGTCACATCCAGGCCTTGCTGCGCGCATCATCCTGCTGCATTGCCGCAAGCGATTGCGCAGCGTGGCGTACTCGCGGCTAACGTTGCGAGCGCTGCTCGCGCTCGCGCTTGAATTGCAGGCAGGTGGCGTGAAAGCGCTCGAGAGCGGGCGAAAAAAACTTGTCGCGATGGGCGACCAGAAAAAACCGCCGGGTCAGTCGCGGCAGCCCACCGGTCAACGGCTTCAACTTCTTCGTTGCGACCAGCTCATCCACCACCCAGCGCGATAGGCAACTCACCCCCAGCCCGTGCACCACCATGTTCTTGATCGCTTCCGAGCTGCCGATCTGCCGCGTATCGGACAACGCATGCAGATGCCGCAGCAGCAGCTGCTCGACCTCTTCACGCGTACCGGAGCCCGGCTCGCGCAATAGCCAGTCGGCGTCGCGCAGGTCGGCCAACGTGACCTTGGTCTGCTTGGCCAACGCATGCCGCCGACCGACCACGACCAGCAACTCGTCCACCAGCCACGGCTCGGCACGCAGTTCCGGCAGATGACAAGGCCCTTCGATCAAGCCTATGTCCAGCTCGAAGTTGGCCACCTTGCGCGCGATCGCGCTGCTATTGGCACTTTCCATATCCACGCGCAGCGCTGGCGCCTGCTTGCGTAGCGCATGCAGCACCAGCGGCAACACATGATTGCCGATTGTCGTGCTGCAACCGATCTTCAAGCGAGCTGTAGAAGACGCAGCACCCGGTTCGAATCCCGCCTCGATCTGCTGCGCGCCATCGAGCAGCTTGCGCGCCTGCGGCACCAGCGCCGTGCCCACATCGTTGAGCACCAAACGTTTGCCGACGCGATCGAACAACTGCGTCCCCAACGCATGCTCCAGCTCATTGAGCGCTGCACTGGTGGCCGACTGCGACAACGCCACCGCCAACCCGGCGCTGGTGGTGCTGCCATGTTGGGCGATGGCGCAAAAGATCTGCAGTTGCCGCAACGTCAGGCGCACGATTTACCTGCTTTACAAGTATCTGATAGCGATATTACCCGTTTTACAGCTACGTCCTATCGCTCGACACTGATGCCACTGTCCTCTCCAACGTGCCACCCACCGCCATGTCCACTGCGACTGCACTGCCCGTCATCCAAAGGCTGCGCCCCTTCAAGGCGTTGTCCGACCCGCGCGAGGTCATCCGCCAGTTCACCCCGAACTGGTTCGCTGCCACCATGGGCACCGGCATTTTCGCGTTGGCGCTCGGTCAACTGCCGTGGCACGTTCCAGGCTTGGCGGTGGTCGGCGAGCGCCTGTGGATGTTCAACGTTGCGCTGTTTGTCGTCTTCGCGCTGCTGTATGCCTCGCGTTGGGTACTGTTCTTCGATGAAGCCAAACGGATCTTCGCGCACGCCAGCGCCTCGATGTTCCTGGGCACCATCCCGATGGGCCTGGCGACCATCATCAACGGTCTGTTGCTCTACGGCGTGCCACGTTGGGGCAGCGCTGTGTTGCCGCTGGCCGAGGCCTTGTGGTGGGTGGACGTGGCAATGGCAGTGGCCTGCGGAGTGGGCGTGCCGTATTTGATGTTCACCCGGCAGCAGCACCGCATCGAGCAGATGACCGCGGTGTGGCTGTTGCCGGTGGTGGCCGCCGAAGTGGCAGCGGCCAGCGGCGGGTTGCTGGCTCCGCACCTTGCCGATGCGGGCACGCGGTTCGCGGTGCTGATCGCCAGCTATGCGTTGTGGGCGTATTCGGTGCCGGTGGCGATGAGCATCCTGGTCATCCTGCTGTTGCGCATGGCCTTGCATCAATTGCCGCCGGCCAATATGGCGGCATCGAGCTGGTTGTCGCTCGGCCCGATCGGCACCGGTGCGCTGGGCATGCTGGTGATGGGCGCCAACGCCCCGGCGATCTTCGCCGCACACGGGCTGGCCGAGCTCGGGCACATCGCCGCGGGCATCGGCGTGATCGGCGGCGTGCTGTTCTGGGGTCTGGGCGCCTGGTGGCTGCTGCTGTCGGTGCTGATCACCGCGCGCTATTTCCGTGCCGAGGTGCCATTCAATCTGGGCTGGTGGGGCTTTACCTTTCCACTTGGCGTCTACGCCGTGGCCACCTTGAAACTTGGCGCGCTAGTGCAGCTACTGTTCTTCAATATGCTAGGCGTCGCGCTGGTGGCCGTGCTTGGCGTGGTCTGGGCAGTCGTCGCGGCCAGGACCCTGGCAGGCGCATATCGCGGCAACCTGTTCGTGTCGCCCTGCATTGCGGCACTGCACAGCGAAACGACTGCGCGGTGAGCGGTGCAGTCAAGAGTGCTTGATCGATTCGTTGCCATTGGATTCCGGCACCGCTGCGCTCTAACCAGCCGGCGACTACTCGATGTGCATCGCATGCAGTCGGCGCCATGACTCTGCGTACCGAGCAGGCCCATCAGCGCAACATTGAGCAACTAAAGTGAACGGCACAACGCCAATACCGCTGCGCCCTGTCGGCAGCAACGTTTGCCTGAAACCATGCGAGACCAAGATGCGCTAGCGCTTTTTGGCACCAACCGGTGGCGGGACCAAGTCATGCACGACCGCAGGCGCGGCCAGGCGCATCAACCCATCAACGATCGACCACGACCGGCGCAATGCCCACAGCGTGTTGCGGCGCATGGTCCGGCAGCGACGCCAGTACCGCGCTGCAAAAGCGCGCTGCAAATGCGGCATCGTTGGCCTGATAGAACGCACGCGCATTGGCAGAGAGCGCATCCACTGCGGCCTGCGGCATCGCAAGCGCAGCCTCCACCGCTTGCGCGATTCCCGCTGCGTCCACGTAGTAATACGACGCCAGGCGCCGCTGGCGCACGTCTCCCACCGGAATCAGCACACCATGCTCCGGCCTGACCAGCTCGTTCATCGGCTCGCCATCGGTGGCCAAGGTCACCGCCCCCACGCTCAGCGCTTCCATCAGGTAGTGGCCGAAGCCTTCGGCCTCGGAAGGACAGAGGTGGAAAAGATGCGCATTCTGCAGCCGCCGCAATTCCGCATCGTCGAGATAGCGCACGCGGTGATCGATATTCGGCGCCACCACCGGCTTGCCGGCGGTCCGCGGACTCTGCACCACCGTCAGCAGCGGCCACTCCGGATGCTGCTTCCAGGTGTCCAGCAGCACGCGGGTGCCCTTGGCGGTACTGCGCCCGGCCAGATGAAAAAAGGCCCGCTGGCGCGGCACCCGGGCGTCGTAGCGATCCGGACTGGTAAAGCCGATGAAACGCGTGGTGCAGCCCAGGCTCTGGAAAATCCGCTCGGCATGGTGGGTCTTGCACAGCACCGCGTCGAATTTCGGCAGCAACGGCAGCCATTTGGGCAGCAGCCATTCCGGATTGGGCACCAGCAGGTTGATCTGCCCCAGCGGCAGGCAGCGCGCATACACGCGCTCGGAAAAAATCTGCACCGGCACCCGCCCGAACAGCGCGCGACTGGCCCACAAGCGCACCTCGCGTCCGGTGTCCTGCAACCGCTGGCTGGTGAACCCCAGCTCCTGCACGGGCACGCCGCCGGCGCGCAGGGTCTGCGCCATCAGTACCATGTCGCGGGTCAGGCCCACGCCGTTATCGCGGCTGATCACCCGCATCATCGGAAACGCCTTGTCATGCACGCACCCGCCATCGGGATGGCGCAGTGTCGAAGCGATGGTGTCCTGCGTGATGTCCCGTCCCGTCATGTTGCCTTGCACGTGTGCCAATAATTGACAAATTTGATCATTATGATGTGTGTTCCAGCCTTGCAACTGCGAGCACCATGTATCCGGTAGCCACCACCCTGCGCGGGCCAACCTCCGCGCCACCGACGATGACCTCCATGGATATGCAACAACCCTGCGTTCTTGTGGTCGACGACGACCCGGACCTGCGCAAGCTCATCGGCGAATTTCTGAGCGCCCACGGGTACCAGGTGGACGTTGCCGAAAACGTGGCGGACATGCGCACGCGCATGGCGCAGCGCCGTCCGGACCTCATCGTACTCGACGTGATGATGCCGGGAGAAGATGGGCTGAGCGCAGCGCGCGCCCTGGCCAGCGAACGCGGTTCGCCGGCAGTCATCATGCTCAGTGCGCTGGGCAACGATACCGACCGCATCATCGGCCTGGAAGTGGGCGCCGACGACTACCTGGCCAAACCCTGCAACCCGCGCGAACTGCTGGCGCGGGTGCGCGCCTTGCTGCGCCGCAGCCAGGCCAGCAACGAGCAGGCCGACCAGCGCGGAAACGTCTACGAATTCGCCGGCTGGCGGCTGGACGTGGTGCGCCGCGACCTGCGCGACCCCACCGGCATCTTCATCAATCTCTCCGACGGCGAATTCGCGTTGCTGCGCACCTTCGTCGAGCATCCGCAACGCGTGCTCAGCCGCGACCAGCTGCTGGACTACGCACGCGGCCGCGATACCAACGTCTACGACCGCGCCATCGACAGCCAGATCAGCCGCCTGCGCCGCAAGATCAATGAGCGCGTCCATACCGAGTTGATTCGCACCGTACGCAACGAAGGCTACATGCTGCTGCCGGGCGTCTCGCGTCTGTGAGCAAACCGGCACGTCGCGGGCTGTCGATCTTTGCCCGCACGTTCGTCCTGCTGGCGGTGGCCCTGCTCACCGCCCAGGTCATCGGCATCGCCCTGCTGGTGATGCGCACCCCTGTCTACGAGCCGCCGGTGCACCCGCCGGAAGTGGTGGCGCTGCTGTCCACGCGCATGCCCGCCGGCACCCAGACCCTGAAGGTGCACGACGGCGCGCAGCCGCCGTCCGCACCGCCCGGCCAGGTGCGCGATGCCTTCGCGGAAATGCTGCTGGCGCACTGGCTGGATGTCGATGCGCAGCGCGTGCGGTTCTATCGCAGTGCCGACGACCGCGAAAGCCCGCGACTGGCCGCCGACCGACCGCGGCATCTGCCCGGCCAGCTGCACGCCACCGATGCCACAGGCAGCGACGGCCGGCAACGGATGTCGCCCGACTGGGCGTCCGACCGCAACGCCGGCGACTCGCCGTTCGGCAACGGGCTGCGCCCGGATCAGGCCCCCGATGACTGGGAAAGCGAACGCCTGACACCCGGCGTGCCGCTGCTGGATGGCTTCACCGCCGCACTGCAGCAGCCCGATGGCCGCTGGCGCACGGTGGAATCGCCGCGGCGGCGGCTGTCGGCCGAATTCAAGACCCATATCGTGCTGTTGTTCCTGGCCGGCCTGCTCGCCAACGGGCCGCTGGCATGGTGGTTCTCGCGCGCGCTGTCGGCGCCGATCAAGCGCTTTGCCGAAGCCGCCGACCGGCTGGGCCGCAATCCCCACGCCGCCGCACTGCAACGCAGCGGCCCACCGGAAATCGTCCGCGCCGCCGATTCGTTCAATGCGATGCAGGCGCGCCTGAACCGGCTGATCAACGAGCGCACCCATATGGTGGCGGCCATCGCGCACGACCTGCGCACCCCGCTGGCGCGGTTGTCGTTTCGACTGGACGACCTGCAACCGCCGCTGCGCGAAAAGGCGCTGGCCGATATCGACGAGATGAAGGCGATGATTTCCGCGGCGCTGGACTTCATCCAGAACGACCGCCATCGCGGCGAACGCGCGCCGCTGGATCTGCGCTTGCTGGTGGAGAGTGTGGTCGACAACGCCACCGATATCGGCGCCGACGCAGTGCTGCTGCCCGGCCCGACCATCACCCTGGATGGCGACCCGCTGGCCTTGCGCCGCGCGGTAATGAATCTGCTCGAAAACGCCCTGAAATACGGCAAGTGCGCGCGCCTGCAGCTCACCCGCGATGGCGAGGATGGCGTGCTGTGGATCGACGATGACGGCCCCGGCATCGACCCCAGCCAGCGCGAACAACTGCTACTGCCGTTCGTGCGTGGCGAGTCTTCGCGCAATCGTGGCACCGGTGGCATCGGCCTGGGCTTGTCGGTCACCCATAGCATCGTGCTGGCGCATGGCGGCGACCTGCGCCTGGACAATCGCACGGCAGGCGGCCTGCGCGTGACAGTACGCCTGCCGTGCATGCCGGAGCGGCGCTGAGCGCAGACAGCAGCCGGCGGGGAATATGCGATCAAGGCACAAGGCCAATAGCGGCCGCGTCGCACGCCTTGCGGCGCAACGCAGTCCGCCAGCTGGCCCGCCATCGCGCTGATCCAGTGCCGGTAACGCACTCATCGGCAAACCAAACCGAGACTGCGGCCGACCGTGCGCATCAGGGCGCCAGGGTGGAAGCCGCGCAATCAAGGCTGCATCACCGACAACTCGCCGCATACGCATCCACGCACAGCAAAACGCGCCGCATCACGGTGCGTTCGGCTAATCGCTTCCTCAGTACGCAAACTCGCGGAAGACGCGGTCGATATCGCCGTTCCATGCGCCGTGATACAGCGCCAGCTTGCGCTCGGCAGCGGTAACGCCGCTCTCGGCGATCTCGGCGATCACGTCGACAAAGCCGGTTTCGTCCTGGCCATCGCCATTCAAGCGCGCGCGCCGGCGCAGGCCTTCGCGGGCGATGTTGACCGCCTCCACCGCCAGATCGCGCACGGTGCCGTTGCGGAATGGCAGGCCCAGCGCGTGCTTGGGTACGCCGTCGCGCAAGGCGTGACGTTCGGTGGGGCTGAAATCCTTGACCAGGTCCCAGGCCGCATCGAGCGCGGTCTGGTCGTACAACAGCCCCACCCAGAACGCCGACAGCGCGCACAGGCGATTCCACGGGCCGGCATCGGCGCCACGCATTTCCAGATACTTCTTCAGGCGCACTTCGGGAAACGCGGTGGTCATGTGGTCCGACCAGTCGCGCAGCGTCGGCAACGCACCCGGCAATGCCGGCAGCTTGCCTTGCATGAAATCGCGGAAGCTCTGCCCGCTGGCATCGACATAGACGCCGTTGCGATACGAAAAATACATCGGCACATCGAGCAGGTAATCGACGTAGCGCTCGTAGCTGAAACCGTCTTCGAACACGAAATCCAGCATGCCGGTGCGATCGGCGTCGGTGTCGGTCCAGATGTGCGAGCGATAGCTCAGGTAGCCGTTGGGCTTGCCCTCGGTGAACGGCGAATCGGCGAACAAGGCGGTGGCGATCGGCTGCAACGCCAGCGACACGCGGAACTTCTGCACCATGTCCGCTTCGGTGGCGTAATCCAGATTGACCTGCACCGTGCAGGTGCGCGTCATCATGTCCAGGCCGAGCGAGCCGACCTTGGGCATGTAGTTCTTCATGATCTGGTAGCGGCCCTTGGGCATCCACGGCATCTGGTCGCGCCGCCACTTGGGCTGGAAGCCCATGCCCAGGAACCCAAGCTGCAACTCGCCGGCGACCTGGGCCACTTCGTCCAGATGGGTGCCGGTTTCCACGCAGGTGTCATGCAGGGTTTCCACCGCCGCGCCGGACAATTCCAGCTGGCCAGCCGGCTCCAGCGTCACCGAGGCGCCGTCGCGCAGCAGCGCGATGGTGTGGCCGTTTTCCTGCACCGGCTCCCAGCCGAACCGGGTCAACCCGGTCAGCAAGGCTTGAATGCCACGCGCGCCTTCGAAAGTGGGCGCGCGCAGATCATCGAGCTGGAAGCCGAACTTCTCGTGCTCGGTCCCGATCCGCCAGTCCGCGCTGGGCTTCTCGCCGGAGGCGAGCACCTGGACCAGTTCCGCGCGTTCGGTGATCGGCGTTTCGGCAACGTGGCTGGGACTCGACAAGGGCAGGCTCGCAAACGTGAAGGGGTGGGACGATGTGGGGATACTCCCCGGCCACCGCAAGGCCCGCACTATACCCGTAGGGCATGCAAGTATTGCCGCCATCAGCCGGGTCTGAGATTTCCATCCATGCGCACGCCGCAGGATGTGCCGCAGTGCGCATCTCAGCAGTCAACGCTTCCGCCGCCACACCTGTTGCGATCAGGCGGCCGCAACCGGTACACCGGTCGACCCTGGCTGCCGACCGGCCCGTACCGACCGGCACACACGAGGACGGCGAGCACTGGCTCGCCTTCTTGCATCGCATCAAAAGGACGCGGCCATAACGGCCGCCAGGCATCACTCGACGACGGGCGTTTCCACACCCAGGCCCAGCCAGCCGCCGACAATGCCGCGCAATTCGTCCACGCCCTGGCGCGATTCGCCGGAGTAGGTCTGCACGGTCACGCTGTCGCCGAAGCGCGAGGTCACTTCCTTCTTGACCTTCTGCAGGGTCTGCATCTGCTGGCCACGGCCGAGCTTGTCGGCCTTGGTCAACAAGCCGTGCGCGGGCAGTCCGCGTTCGGCGGCGTAACCGAGCATCTGCAGGTCGTAATCCTTGAGCGGATGGCGGATGTCCATCACCACCACCAGGCCGCGCAGCGCCTCGCGGGTGCGGAAATAGCGGTCGATGAAGGCCTGCCAGTGCGCCTGCAGGTCCTGCGGCACCTTGGCGTAGCCGTAACCGGGCAGATCCACCAGATAGCGCTCGGGCTGGATCTGGAAGAACACCAGCTGCTGGGTGCGGCCCGGGGTCTTGGACACGCGGGCGAGCGCGTTCTGGCGGGTCAGCGCATTGAGTGCGCTGGATTTTCCGGCGTTGGAGCGGCCGGCGAAGGCCACCTCGTAACCGCCATCGTCGGGCAATTGCCGGGCGTTATGGGCGGACAGGTGGTAGCGGGCTTGTTCGATAAGGAGCGACATCTCACTAGGATCGCACGTTCGGGCCCGGCGGTTTTGCTGCACTGTTCGTTGACCCTGGCGCAAAGGCGTGTCGATAATCGAAGCATGCCTGCCACTGCCAGCACCCAACGCGCGCGGGCCGGGTCCATACGGAGCTTTAGCTGATGCGCCATGCTCGTGTGCTAGTCCTCACCGCCCTCGCCGTGCCGGTCATTGCCGCCGTGGCGTTTGCGCAATCGGCGGTCACGCCGATCCCCGATCCACCGCCTGTGCGCGTTGCGCCGCTGGAGGTGGATCTGGCCAAGACCACCTGGGGCGATGCCAAGGCCGGCCAGGCCAAGGCGGCCGCCTGCGCAGCCTGCCACGGCCCGGACGGCAATCCGGCGGTGGCGATGTACCCGCGCATCGCCGGGCAAACCGAGCGCTATGTGGCGCATCAGGTGGCCCTGATCGCCAGCGGCGAGCGCAATACCGGGATGTCGGCGGTGATGGTGCCGTTCGTCAAGGACCTCACCGCGCAGGACATGCGCGACCTGGGCGCCTACTTCGCCACCCAGAAGGCATCCGCCGGGGTCGCCGACGACGCAGTGATCGCCGAGGGCCCGTATCAGGGCATGAAGTTCTACGAGGTCGGCGAAAAGCTCTACCGCGGTGGCGACATCGCGCGTGGCGTGCCGGCCTGCATGGCGTGCCACGGCCCATCCGGCGGCGGCAATCCGGGCCCGGCGTATCCGCGCCTGGGCGGCCAGCATGCCGACTACGTGGCGCGGCGCCTGAAGGACTACCAGGCCGGCACCACCCAGGAGCGCAATCCGGCGCTGTTCAATATCATGGCGCAGGTGGCACGCCCGCTGAGCGAGCAGGAGATCCAGGCGCTGTCCAGCTATCTGCAAGGCCTGCACGACCGCGCCGACGATGCCGCCGCTGCACAGACGCCTGCCGGCACACCGGCGCGCTCATGAGTTGAGGCGCCCACCTGCCCCACCGTGTCACGACGCCGGTCCCGCGACCGGCGTCGTCGTTTCCCGCCCCCCTCTTTAGATCCCCACGGAGCCTGCATGAATCTGCTTTCCCGCCTGTCCCTGCTGTTGTTGATCCTGGTGCCACTGGCGGCCTGCGCCGCCGACAAGACGGCGCCGCCGGTCGAAGGCGAGGACTACACCCTGATCGACGGTGGCCAGCCGTATGCGCCACTGGCCGGCAAGGTCGAAGTGGTGGAAGTGTTCGGCTACACCTGCCCGCATTGCGCGCACTTCGAGCCGACGCTGGAAGCCTGGGCGGCCAAGCAACCGTCCTACGTGCGCTTCACCCCGGTGCCGGCCGCTTTCGGCGGGTTCTGGGACACGTTTGCGCGCGCGTACTTCGCCGCCGACATCCTCGGTGTGGCCAAGCGCAGCCACCGCGCCATGTTCGATGCCATCCACGAAAAACAGAGCGTGCCGACCCAGAACGTGGCGCCGGAAGAACTGGCTGCGTTCTATGCCAACTACGGCGTGCCGCAGCAGCGCTTCGTCGAGACCTACAAGAGCCAGGCGGTGGACGCCAAGCTGGATGCCGCGCGCGACTTCGCCAAGCGCAGCAAGCTGCCCGGCACCCCGGCCATCATCGTCAACGGGCGTTACCTGATCGGCGCGCGCAATTACCCGGACATGCTGCGCGTGGCCGACTACCTCATCGCCCGCGAGCACGCCGCGCCTGCCAAGCGCTGAACCGCGTAACCGCCACCGACGGTCGCCGTGGCATCATGCGCCCCGCGGCCGTCCGGCCCTTTCCTCGCCCCACGCTGGAGATCCAATCCGATGAAGACCCGCTTCGCCCTGACGCTGATGGCGCTGCTGCCGATCCTGGTCGCCTGCAAGGCCCAGGACGGCTCGTCCGACACCGCACCTGCCGCCGCAACGCCGGCTGCCGAGACGGAGCCTGCACCTGCAGCTGCCCCGGCTACCGATCCGGCCGCCCCGCCTGCGGTTGGCGAAAGCGCCGCCGCGCCGCCGGCCGCCGCGCCCAGTGCCGCTCCGCGCGCACCGAACGGCCCCGAGCCGGTCGCCGGCACCGACTATGTGGACATCCAGGCAGGCCAGCCGTACCAGCAGGCCGCCGGCAAGATCGAAGTGGCCGAAGTCTTTGGCTATGTCTGCCCGGCCTGCAATGCGTTCCAACCGCTGGTCGGGCCGTGGAAGGCCGGGCTGCCGTCGGACGTGCATTTCGTCTACGTGCCGGCGATGTTCGGTGGCCCGTGGGATGACTATGCGCGTGCGTTCTACGCCGCCGAGACCCTGGGCGTGCAGGAAAAGACCCACGAAGCGCTGTACAAGGCCATCCACGTCGACCAGACCCTCAAGGGCGAGCGCGGCAAGGATTCGGTGCAGGACATCGCCGCGTTCTACGCCAAGTACGGCGTGGACCAGAAGACCTTCATCGACACCATGAGCAGCTTCGGCGTCTCGGCCAAGACCAACCGCGCCAAGCAGTTCGCCACCCGTAGCCAGATCACCGGCACGCCGTCGCTGATCGTCAATGGCAAGTACCTGGTCAAGGGCAAGAGCTTCCCGGACATGCTGCGCGTGGCCGATCACCTGATCGCGCGCGAACGCGCCACCCTGGCCAAGTGAGCCGGGCGACCGCCGCATCGTGAACGCTTCGGACTCGCGCACCCTGCGGGTGCTGACCGCCAATATCCAGGCCGGCTCCAGCACCCGCCGTTACAGCGATTATGTGACCCGCAGCTGGTCGCACGCGTTACCGCTGGGAGCCAAACGCACCAGCCTGGACAGCATCGCCAAGCTGGCCGGCGACCGCGACATCGTCGGCCTGCAGGAGGCCGACCCGGGCAGCCTGCGCTCGGGCTTCACCAACCAGACCCACTATCTGGCCGAGCGTGCCGGCTTCCATTACTGGAGCCACCAACCCAACCGCCGCATGGGCGGGGTGGCCTCCAGCGCCAACGGCTTGCTGAGCAAGCTGGAACCGCTCGAAGTCCAGGACCATGCATTGCCCGGCCGCATCGGCGGACGCGGCATCCTGCTGGCCAAGTTCGGGCAAGGCAGCGACGGGCTGGCGGTGGCGGTGGCGCATTTGTCGCTGGGCGCCAATTCGCGCATGGCCCAATTGGCCTTCATCGCCGAGCTGCTCTCCGAGCATCCCAACGCGATGCTGATGGGCGACTTCAACTGCGTGGCCGACCGTCCAGAGATGCAGGCGTTGTATCGGCATACGCGATTGCAGCCGCCGAGCTGCGTGGTGCACACCTTCCCAAGCTGGCGCCCGGACCGGGCGATCGACCATATCCTGGTCAGCGACAGTCTGGTGATCGAGCACACCGAAGCGATTCCTGCCGCGTTCTCCGATCACCTGGCAGTGGGTATGGATATCCGCGTTCCGCTGCAGTTGCTGCGCTAGCGCACGCAAAGTGCCGACGGGTTCGCACTGGCGAACTCGACCGACGACACCCCCTCGACACCGCCCGTGCGATAACGCAGGCGGTTTTTCGTTGGGAGCACGTCACGTGATACGCATCCTATGAGTGCGTCGGTATGAGTGCAGTCGAACCGCAGTCGTTACCGGTGCGCACCTTGCGGCCGGTGTTTTTGCTGGCAGCGACGGTGGTGTGCACATTCGCCTTGCTGGTTGCGCTGTTTCCGCTGGACGCAGGCCGCGTGCTGCTGGATGCGCAGAACTGGGCCTCGCGCAATGTCGGTTGGTACTACCTGCTGGCGATGACGTTGTATCTGGTGTTCGTGCTGGGCACTGCGCTCTCCAGCTACGGCAACATCAAGCTCGGCGCCGATCACGACGAGCCGGAATTCAGCTATCTCTCCTGGGCCGGCATGTTGTTCGCGGCCGGCATCAGCATCACGCTGTTCTTCTTCTGCGTCTCCGAACCGCTGACCCATTATCTGCAGCCGCCTCAAGGCGGCACCGGCAGCGGTGAAGCGTCCGCACGTCAGGCAATGCAGTTGCTGTTTCTGCATTGGGGCCTGCACGGCTGGGGCGTGTTCGCGCTTGCGGCCATGGCGCTGGCGTATTTCGCCTTTCGCCACAACCTGCCGCTGGCCTTGCGCTCGGCGCTGTATCCACTGATCGGCAAGCGCATCAACGGGCCGATCGGCTACACCGTGGATGCGCTGGGCATCGTGGCGACGGTGTTCGGCATCGGCGCCGACATGGGCTTTGGCGTGCTGCATCTCAACGCCGGGCTGAGCACCTTGTTCGATGTGCCGCACACGCATTGGGTGCAGGTCGCGCTGATCGTGGCGATGATGGGCGCGGCGATTGTGGTGGCGGTATCGGGCGTGGAAAAAGGCGTGCGCTGGATGTCGGACATCAACATGCTGCTGGCGATCGCGCTGCTGTTGTTCATGCTGTTTGCCGGCCCCACGCAATACCTGCTCAATGCCTTGATGCAGAACCTGGGCGATTACCTGGGCAGCGTGGTCGGCAAGAGTTTCGACGTCTATGCCTATGGCGGCCGTGCCGACTGGTTGGGCAACTGGACGGTGTTCTATTGGGCGTGGTGGATCGGCTGGGCACCCTTCGTCGGCTTGTTCATCGCGCGCATCTCGCGCGGCCGCACCATTCGCGAATTCGTACTGGGCGTGTTGCTGATCCCTCTGGGATTCACCCTGGCGTGGCTGTCGATCTTCGGCAATAGCGCGCTGGATCAGTTGCTCCATCATGGCCAGGGCGCATTGGCGCAACAGGCCATCGATGCGCCGCAGACGGTGCTGTACTCGCTGCTGCAAAACTACCCGTGGAGCCGTACCGTGATCACGGTGACGGTGGCGATCAGCTTCGTGTTCTTTGTCACCTCGGCCGACTCCGGCACGGTGGTGCTGTCCACGCTGTCCTCGCACGGTGGCGAGCCGCACGACGACGGCCCGCGCTGGCTGCGCGTGTTCTGGGGCGTGCTCACCGCCGTGGTCACTGCAGGTTTATTGCTGGCCGGTAGCATGGACGCGCTGAAATCGGCAGTGGTATTGGCATCTCTGCCGTTTTCTGCGGTGTTGCTGCTGATGGCATGGGGTCTGTCGCGCGCGCTGAGCGAAGAATCGCAGCGCAAACGTGCGCAACTCTACAGCCCCAGCCCGCTCATCGGGCAATCGCGTCATCACGGTGGCTGGCGCCAGCGCCTGGGCCAGGCGATGCACTTCCCGGCGCGCGATGAGGTTTACCGGTTCATGCACGACCAGGTGCGCCCGGCGATCGAGGCGGTGACCACGCAGTTGCAGGAAGAAGGCTGGAACGTC
Source organism: Xanthomonas sp. NCPPB 4467 (assembly GCF_041475665.2). Lineage (NCBI taxonomy): Bacteria > Pseudomonadati > Pseudomonadota > Gammaproteobacteria > Lysobacterales > Lysobacteraceae > Xanthomonas > Xanthomonas sp. NCPPB 4467. The sequence goes on from NZ_CM191260.1 coordinate 4,305,065, forward strand.
AGCAGCCGGATCGACGACGGCGACATGGAAATCAGCGTCGATCACGGCGAACAACAAGGCTTCCGCTACCAGGTGGTGATGCGCGGGTATCTCACCCCGTCGTTTGCGGCGCAGCGCTTGCGCAACCAGCGCTATTACCGCGCCGAAGTCTATCTGTACGAAGGCAGTCAGGACTACGACCTGGTCGGCTACAGCCGCGAACAAATCATCAACGACATCATCGATCAATACGAGCGTCACCTGCAGTTTTTGCACCTCACGCGTTGAGTTGCGTCGCTGCGGCGACCGTCCCAAGGAGGTTTGTCATGCCACGTTTCCCCGACCAGCTGCTGTACATCGGCGGCCGTTATGTTCCCGCCCGCGGCGGCCACACGTTCGAAGTGATCAACCCTGCCACCGGCGAGGTGTTGGCCAACGTGCACAACGCGGGCGCCGACGATCTGGACGCGGCGGTCGATAGCGCCCAGGCCGGCCAACGCGTGTGGGCCGCGCTGACGACGGTGGAGCGCTCGCGCATCCTGCTGCGCGCGGTGGCGTTGCTGCGCGAGCGCAACGACGCACTGGCCGAGCTGGAGACGCTCAACACCGGCAAGCCGCTGAGCGAAACGCGCAGCGTGGACATCGTCACCGGTGCCGACGTGCTGGAGTATTACGCTGGCGTGTCGCAGGCGCTGCAAGGTGCACAAGTGCCGTTACGCGAAGGCAGCTTCTTCTACACCCGGCACGAGCCGCTAGGCGTGGTCGGCGCTATCGGCGCGTGGAATTACCCGATCCAGATCGCGCTGTGGAAGGCCGCGCCCGCGCTGGCGGCTGGCAATGCAATGATCTTCAAACCCAGCGAGGTAACGCCGCTTACCGCACTCAAGCTGGCCGAAATCTTCACTGAAGCCGGCCTGCCCGATGGTGTGTTCAACGTGCTGCCCGGCGACGGCGCCAGCGTAGGCAACGCACTCACCGAACACCCGCAGATCGAAAAGATCAGCTTCACCGGCGGTACCGCGACCGGGCGCAAGGTGATGGCCAGCGCATCGAGTTCGTCATTGAAAGACGTGACCATGGAGCTGGGCGGCAAATCGCCGTTGATCGTGTGCGCCGATGCCGATCTGGATCTGGCCGCCGACATCGCGATGATGGCCAACTTCTACAGCTCCGGGCAGGTGTGCACCAACGGTACCCGCGTGTTCGTGCCGCGTGCGCTGCGCACCGCCTTCGAAGCGCGGCTGCTGACGCGCGTGCAACGTATCCATATCGGCGACCCGCTCGATACGAGCACGACGTTTGGGCCGATGGTCAGCGCCGCGCATATGCAGCGCGTGCTCGACTACATCGCCCAGGGCAAGGCCGAAGGCGCGCGCCTGCTCTGCGGTGGCGAGCGGCTACGCGACGGTGCGCTGGCGCAGGGCTATTACGTGGCACCGACGATCTTCAGCGATTGCACCGACGTGATGACGATCGTGCGCGAGGAAATCTTCGGGCCGGTGCTGAGCCTGCTCACCTACGACGACGAAGACGAAGCGCTAACCCGCGCCAATGCGACAACCTACGGATTGGCCGCCGGTGTGGTCACGCCCGATCTGGCGCGTGCGCACCGGCTGATCCATCGCCTGGAAGCGGGCATCTGCTGGATCAATACCTGGGGCGAGTCGCCTGCGCCAATGCCGGTGGGCGGTTACAAGCAGTCCGGCGTGGGGCGCGAAAATGGCCTGGCGACCCTGCAGGCGTATACGCGCACCAAGTCGGTCCAGGTCGAGCTGGAACGCTACGGATCGGTGTTTTAAGCGGCCTACGCCGCAACGCACGCGATCGATGAATGCGTGCGTTGCGCCCGACACACGCGCTGCGTGCACCGGCACGTTGCCGCGCACAGAACAGCGACTGCGCGGTGCCTTGACTGCCGCTGCACCGCACACGCATCAGGAGACCACCATGCAACGCGAATACGACTACATCATCATCGGCGCCGGCTCGGCAGGCAACGTGCTGGCTGCACGTCTGACCGAAGACCCCGGCGTAACGGTGCTCCTGCTCGAAGCGGGCGGGCCAGATTATCGGCTGGATTTCCGCACCCAGATGCCGGCCGCACTGGCATTCCCGCTGCAGGGCCGCCGCTATAACTGGGCCTATGAAACCGAGCCGGAGCCGCATATGGACAACCGGCGCATGGAATGCGGGCGCGGCAAAGGCCTGGGCGGTTCGTCGCTGATCAATGGCATGTGCTACATCCGCGGCAACGCGCTCGACTTCGACCACTGGGCCAAACGCCCGGGCCTGGAAGACTGGAGCTACCGCGACGTGTTGCCCTACTTCCGCAAGGCCGAGACGCGCGACATCGGCGCCAACGATTATCACGGCGGCGAAGGCCCGGTCAGCGTGGCCACGCCGAAGAACGACAACAACGTGCTGTTCCAGGCGATGGTCGACGCCGGTGTACAGGCAGGCTATCCGCGTACCGACGATCTCAATGGCTACCAGCAGGAAGGCTTCGGGCCCATGGACCGCACCGTGACGCCACAGGGCCGTCGTGCGAGCACGGCGCGCGGGTATCTGGACATGGCAAAGCCGCGCGATGGCCTGCACATCGTCACCCACGCCACCACGGACCGCATCCTGTTTGCCGGCAAGCGCGCGATCGGCGTGCATTACCTGGTCGGCAACAGCAGCGAGGGCATCGATGCGCATGCACGCCGCGAAGTGCTGGTCTGTGCCGGCGCCATCGCCTCACCGCAGCTGTTGCAGCGCTCCGGCGTCGGCGCACCGGATCTGCTGCGCGCACTCGACGTGCAGCTGGTCCACGACCTGCCCGGCGTCGGCCAGAATCTGCAGGATCATCTGGAGGTCTATATTCAGTACGCCTGCACCAAGCCGGTGTCGTTGTATCCGGCGCTGCAATGGTGGAACCAGCCTGCGATTGGCGCCGAGTGGCTGTTTGCCGGCACCGGCACCGGCGCCAGCAATCAGTTCGAAGCCGGCGGCTTTATCCGCACGCGCGAGGAGTTCGACTGGCCCAACATCCAGTACCACTTCCTGCCGGTGGCGATCAATTACAACGGCAGCAATGCGGTGAAGGAACATGGGTTTCAAGCGCATGTGGGCTCGATGCGCACGCCCAGCCGCGGGCGCGTGCACGCCAAGTCGCGCGACCCGCGCCAGCATCCGTCCATCCTCTTCAACTACCAGTCCACCGATCAGGACTGGCAGGAATTTCGCGATGCGATCCGCATCACCCGCGAGATCATCGCGCAGCCCGCACTGGACGCTTACCGCGGACGCGAGATCAGCCCCAGCGCCGATTGCAAGACCGACGCCGAGCTGGACGCGTTCGTACGCTCACGTGCAGAAACCGCGTATCACCCGTCGTGCTCGTGTGCGATGGGCACCGATGACATGGCCGTGGTGGATGGACAAGGCCGCGTGCATGGCATGGAAGGCCTGCGCGTCATCGATGCCTCGATCATGCCGCGCATCATCACAGGCAACCTCAACGCCACCACCATCATGATCGCCGAGAAGATCGCCGACCGCATGCGAGGACGTGCGCCATTGGCGCGCAGCAGGGCCGATTACTACATCGCCGGCGATGCGCCGGTGCGTCGATAGGGATCGGCCAGGATGGAAGACTGCGGATACACGGGTGCGTTCTGACGCGTCGCGCATCCGCAGCCCATCGCAAGCATTGCGGCATCGTCGATGACATGCGCCTTGCCGTGACGTGCCAGCCACGCTGCCCCACCGCGCGATAGCCCAGTCGCGCGGTGCCATCGCCCCGCACGCGTGGGATATGCTTCGAGCATGAACTCGGACATCCACCCGGAAGCCGCCATCGCGCCCGGCTATCTGGCCAACCATGCCGCGCGCGTCTTCAATCGCAGTGTCGACGCGCGCCTGCGCGAACACGGGCTGACACTTGCGCTGATTGCGCCGTTGCTGCTGCTGTCGTGGAAAGGCCCGATGCTGCAGCGGGACCTGGTGCGCCACTCCGCAGTGAAGCAGCCTGCGATGGTGGCGCTGCTGGACAAGCTCGAAGCGATGGCGCTGATTGCGCGCGAGGCGTTGTCCAGCGACAAACGCGCCGCCACTGTTCGGCTGACCGATGCCGGCCAAGACGCTGCTGCCACCGGGCGCACCGCGCTGCTTCACTTCAATGCCGTCGGCGTCTCGGGCTTTTCCAGCGAGGAAGCCGCACTGCTGACCGTTCTGCTTGGCCGACTGATCGACAATCTGGAAACCGCCGCAAGCGAATAGAATCACACATGATATTTAAGTATCATACGTGATATATATTCACTGCAGGAGCGGCACCATGCCCCGTCGGATACTCATCAGTGGCGCAAGCGTCGCTGGAACCACTGCGGCATGGTGGCTCGATGCTTATGGAGTCGAGGTCGAGGTCGTCGAACGCGCGCCGGCGTTTCGTGATGGCGGCCAGAACGTCGACGTGCGCGGCAATGGGCGTGAGGTGCTGCGCCGCATGGGACTGGAAGCGCGTGCATTCGAACGTAGCACCAAGGAACTCGGCACCGATTGGGTGAGCGAAGACAATCGCGTCATTGCGCGCTTCAAGGCAGACGAGTCCGATACCGACGGCGGGCCTACTGCCGATCTGGAAATCCGTCGCGGCGACCTCGCGCGCATCCTGTATGACGCCACCTGCGAGCGCGTGCCCTATCGCTTCGGCGACAGCATTTGCGACCTCGCCCAGGACCAGGACGGCGTCGACATCACTTTCCACAGCGGCCGCTCCGCACGCTACGACGCTGTCATCGTCGCTGAAGGCGTTGGCGCGCACACGCGTGAGCTGGTGTTTCCCGGCGAGAACGTGCCGTACTGGATGGACATGACCATCGCCTACTTCAGCATCCCCCGACTCCCGCACGACAGTGCCTATGCCAGGCAATACAACACGGTGGGTGGGCGCGGCGCGACGTTGAAGCCTGCCCTGGACGGCAAGCTGGGCGCGTATCTCGGCCTGCAGAAGCGGCCCGAGGGCGAGAACGCGTGGAGCCTGGAGCGGCAACGGCACTACATGCAAGCGCAATTTGCCAACGACGGCTGGGAGTTCCCGCGCATTCTCGAGGCGATGAAGGATGTCGACGATTTCTACTTCGAGGTACTGCGGCAGGTGCGCATGCCGCGCTGGTCTGCCGGCCGGGTAGTGTTGACCGGCGATGCCGCGTGGTGCCCCACATCGCTGTCGGGCATCGGCACGACGCTGGCGATGGTCGGCAGCTACGTACTGGCGGGCGAACTTGCCCAGGCCAGCGCACCGACGCAAGCGTTTACGCACTACGAACGGATCATGCGCCCGTTCGTCAAAGAGGGGCAGAACGTTCCCAAGATCGTCCCTCGCCTGCTCTGGCCGCACTCCACTGTCGGGCTGACGCTGCTGCGCGGCGCGATGCGTCTGGCAGGCACCCCGCTTGTCCGACGCGTCATCAACAACAGTTTTGCGCGCGATTCCAACAGCATCGCCTTGCCAGACTATCGGCCGGTAGAGCCACGCTGAAACAGGTGTTGTCACCAATAGACAACACGACAACGCGCCCGCGCTGCAGTGCGCCGCTGCGATCCGCAGGCAACCGGCACCTGCGCACCACAGGCCAAGACCAGAAGCGCTGCGAAGACGACAGCTTCGTAGCGCTTCGATTACCCAATCAGCCAGCGTGGTTCTCACGGAAGCACCACGCAACATCCAGCCGCCCCTAGAACTTCAAATCCACACGCGCATACCAGAAGCGCCCACCGGGAATGTCGTAAGTGGATGAGTCATAGCCATTGAGTGAGCACGACAGGCAGAGCGGCGGATCTTTGTCGAACACGTTGTTCAAGCCAGCCGTGAGTTGCAGGCCCTTGAGCCAATCGACGCGATACCCCACCTGCGCATCGTGATACGTGATCGCGTCCAGCCGATTGGTGCCCACGGCAGGATTGGAGCACACCGCAAACTCCACCGCATCGCCGCATTGCTCGGTGAGCTTGGAGATGTGGCGCGCCGTCCACGATGCGGTCCAGTGACCCAACGACCAATCCAGCACGGCATTGCTGGTCCACTCGGGAATCGCACTGTCGACCACTTCGATGCCCGGCCCCTGCGGCTGCCGCTGGCCGGCCGCACCCAGCGCTTCGTAACGGCCCACGAAAGTGTTTTGCCACGACACCTTGAAGCGGCCGAACGCGCTTTCCGGCAGCGTCCAGAACAGATCCACGTCCCAACCATCGGTCTTGATCGAGCCTAGATTGGTCAGCCGGTTGTTGAAGGCGTTGATGCCGCCGGTGGACGCGCGCCCGATGCCGTCGCAGTACAGCGCATCCAGCGTGTCCACGCACAGATCCAGCTGCGTCTGCGCATTGATGGCCTGGATCGCGCCGTCGACATGATGGCGATAGAACGTCACTTCCATGTCCAGCCGGTCGGACCAGCTGGCGTTGCTGGCAAAGCCCGGGCTGAACACAAAGCCGGCGCTGAAGCTGCGCGAGCGCTCCGGGTCCAGCTGCTCGTTGCCGCCGGTGGTCACCGAGATCTGCTGGTTGGCCTGCTGGTAACCGCCCGGCACGCCGAGTGCGGCGCAGTTGGCCGCACTGCCGCGCGGGGCGGTGCCGCCCAGGCCGATCGAGCATGGATCGGATAGCTGCAGGTCGGCGCGCGCGGCCGAACCGAACAGCTCGCCGATGGTCGGTGCACGGAAGCCTTCGGCGTAGCTGGTCCGCAACACCAACTCGTCGGTGACCTGCCAACGCAGGCCGTACTTCGGCGTGAATTCGCCGCCGAAGGTGGAGTAATCCGAATAGCGCCCGGCGATATTCAGATCGAGTTTGTCGCCCAACGACGAGTTGGCGAAGATCGGAATATTGAGTTCGAGATACGCCTCGTTGACGTCGTAGCTACCGGAGGTCGGCAACGACGGCACGCCGTTGTAGCGGCCGGCCACGGTGAGCGGATCGGGCTGATATGAGCCCTCGTACTTGCGGTATTCGTAGCCGCTGGCAAACGACACCGCGCCGCCCGGCAGCTGGAACAATTCGCTGCTGAGGTTGGCGGTGAACAGGCTCAACTCGTTCTGGCTGCGGTCGCGCACCACCGGCTGGATCCAGCGCAGCATGTCCGGCGTGATGCTGCCCGCCCCGCTGAAGATGTCCAGCGGCACGCAGCCGGCCACCGCCGCGCATGCAGCCGGATCGCCCAACGCCAGATTGATGTTGAACAGGTTGTAGCTGCCGTAGTTGGTCTGCTCGGCCTTGTTCTTGCTGTACATGCCGTTGACGTCCCAATACCAGGTGCGCGCGGCCGCTTCGAAGGTGCCCACCAGTCCGGTGCCGAAGTACTGCGTATCCACCTGCTGCTCGTAACGACGCGGCCCGCCTTCCACCGGACGCCGGCCGATCTGGATCAGGTTGGTGGCCGAATTCAGATCGAAGCCGAACGGATTGAACGGATTCAATCCGGAAATCACGATGTTGTCGGCGAGCGGATTGCCGGTGCCGGCATCGGGGCCGAGAAAGATCGGCTCCGGCGCGGCCTGGTTGGTCGACTCGCGCCGATTGCCCAACGCCTTGACGTACCACTGCACGTCGTCGTTGAAGTAATAGCGGAATTGCGCAAACACGCCCTTGCGCTCGGACGGTGTCAGCAGCAGATTCTGCTCGGCGAAGTTGTAGCGGTCTGCGGTGCCGAAGCAGTGGTAGTCGTCGCTGCGCGTGCATCCCGCGCTGCCGTCGTATTGCGGCGTGCCCACGCCGGCATTGGGCGTGAGGTTCTGGCGCGCGCCGGTCGTGGGGTCGACGAACTGAAAGCGCCCATCCGGGGTGGCCGAGCTGCCGAAGGTCAGGCCGGTGCCCGGGATCGGGAAGCGTGCCTGCGCACGGTCGCGCGCATAGATCGGGTCCTGCTTGACGTAGCTGGCGCCTAAAAACAGGCTGAAATCCTCGCCGCTTGTGCCCCAGGCCAGATCCACGCCCTGGTTGGCGCCATCGCCCTTGCCGTACTGGCCGTAGTTGAGCGTGACCTGCGCACCGTCGAAGCTGCGTCGGGTGATGATGTTGACCACACCGGCAATCGCATCGGATCCGTATAACGACGAGGCGCCGTCTTCGAGCACTTCGATGCGTTCGACGATCGCCAGCGGAATGGTATTGAGGTCGGTCGACGAACCCACACCCGAGGCGGACGACTCGTTGACCCAGCGGATGCCATCGACCAGCACCAGCACGCGCTTGGAGCCGAGGTGGCGCAGATCCACCTGCGCCGAACCCGCGCCCACGCCGCCGCCGTCGGGCGGAAAGCCGAAATTGCCGGACGAATTGAACTTGGCGTTGAGCGCCGAACCGGACGCGGTGAGTTCCTGCAGCACTTCGCCGATCGAGGTCAGGCCGGTGCGCTCGATGTCGGCGCGGTTGAGCGTCTGGATCGGCACCTGGCCTTGCAGCTCGGCAGTCCTGATGCGGGTGCCGGTGACTTGCACGCTATCGAGCGTGCGCGTACCGGGGGTCGCCTCGGGCTGTTGCGCCCAGGCCAGCGTGGGAATCAGACACAACGACAACTGCACGGCCAGGCATGACCGAGACGGGCCAATCAGACGCTTCATCCTTTCTCTCTCCAGAAGGATCTTTAAGTGTCCGCACGCCCCCGTGCCCTGCGGTCCGGCCCAAGTTGTAAACGAAACCTTAACGCACCGCAATCTGGCGGTGCAGCACTGCGATGCGCGTCGCAGTGCATGGTGTGAGCGCGGATGCCGATGCAGACGCGCAAGCGCATCGTCCAGACGACGAACGCACAGCGGCATCGACAGGACATGCGCTGTCAGGCGCGATGCGTATTCACTCAAGCGCTCAGGCGTGCTTCGGTATAGTCGCGCGATGACTTATTTCCCGCGTCTTGCCACTGTTTTCGTCGGCCTGTTGTGCCTTGGCAGCACTGCGCTGCATGCGCAAAGCCTGGATCCGCAATTGACTGCCATGCGCGATGCGATCGCCGCCGCAGAGCGCGGCCAATCCGATCCCGCCCAGCTCTCGGCATTGAGCCGCCATCCGCTGTACGGCTGGCTGGAGTACGCCACGCTCAAGCGCAACATCGACAACGTCTCCAACGCGCAGGCGCAGGGATTCTTGCAGCGTTACGCCGGCCAACCGGTCGCCGAAAGCTTCCGCAGCACCTGGTTGCCGGCGGTCGCACGCCGCCAGGACTGGACCACGTTGCTGGCCAACTGGAAGACCACCGATAACGTAGGGCTGCGCTGCGCGCAGCTGACCGCGCGCCAGGCCACCGGCAAGCTGGACGCACAGTGGAGCCGCGATGCGCTCACCCTGTGGCGCAACGGCAAGGCGTTGCCGGATGCGTGCGAACCGGTGGTGGCGGGGCTGGAGTCGCGCGGCGAACTCACTCCGGCACTGCGCTGGGAACGTGTGGAAGCCGCTGCCGATGCGCAGCTGCCTGCGGTGATGCGTGCGGCGGCGCGTGGCTTGCCGGCGGCCGAGCTGGCACTGGCCACCGATTACGCTGCCTTTCTCGACAAGGTCCACCCGCGTGCACTGGGTTGGCCCAAGACCGAGCGCAGCCGCCGCATCGCCGTCGATGGCCTGGCCAAGCTGGCCAAGACCGACCCGGACGGCGCCGAGCACCAGTTGCCGCAGTTCGCCAGCGCGTTGGGTTTCAGCGACGCGCAGCGCGGGCAGGTGCTGTATCAGATTGCGTTGTGGACGGTGGCGTCCTACCTGCCGGATTCGGCGCGCAGGCTCAACGCGGTGCCCGATGCGGCCTACGACGAGCGCCTGCACGAATGGCGCGCGCGCGAGGCGATGTCGCGTGGCGATTGGCCTGCAGCCTTGGCCGCCATCCGCAAGATGCCGGCCAGCCAGCGCGCCGATTCGCGCTGGCAGTATTTCGAAGCGCGCCTCACCGAGAAGACCGGTTCGGCGGCGGCGGCACAGCCGTTGTATCGCGCCGCTGCGCAGTCGCCCACCTTCCACGGCCTCCTGGCCGCCGACCGCCTGCAGCAGCCGTATCGGCTGTGCCCATGGGAGCCCAAGGACAGCCCGCAGGCCAAGGCCGCAGTGGCGCGCGACCCGGCATTGACCCGTGCGATTGCGTTGTTCCAGATCGATCGCCCCGGTTGGGCGGTGGCGGAGTGGAACGATGCCGCCAGCCGTTTCGACGACACCCAGCGCCGCCTGGCGGTGGAGGTGGCCAGCGACAACGGCTGGTTCGATCGCGCGGTGTTTGCGCTCGGCAAACAGCCGGACGAGCAACGGCTGTATGCGCTGCGCTTCCCGCTGCATCACGATGAGAGCATTCGCCGCGAAGCCGCAAAGAACGCCATCGATCCGGCCTGGGTTGCCGCGGAGATCCGCGCCGAAAGCATCTTCAATCCACGTGCGCGTTCGCCGGCCAATGCGATGGGCCTGATGCAGGTGTTGCCCGGCACCGGTGCGGCGGTCGCCAAGGGCATCGCCCTGCCCGGCTACGCGGGTGCCGCCAGTCTGTACGAACCGGACACCAACATTGCCATCGGCACCGCGTACCTGCGCCAGTTGCTCAACACCTATGGCTTGCCGTATCTGACCATCGCCGCGTATAACGCCGGACCCGGCCCGACCGGCCGCTGGCAATCGCAACGGCCGGGCTTCGAACCGGACTTCTGGATCGAGACCATCAGCTACAAGGAAACCCGCGAGTACGTTGCGCGTGTCCTGGCTTTCAGCGTGATCTACGACTGGCGCCTCAACGGCGACATGCTGCCGCTGAGCGACCGGCTGATGGGCAAGCTGGTGGACAAGCGTCAAACGCCGGTGTGCACGCCGGGCCAGAGTGCGAGCAACGCAACGCAGGACTGAGTGCACTTTTGCCGACGCGTATGCCGCCTGGCGAAGCGGGCGCGTTTGCGCCGTTGCGTTGTTCTACTCGGTCTTTGCTTTGATCGAAGTGCGATGCCCTGACCGCGTGCAGGACACGGCGCGATTGTGACCTTTGCAGCGTGGCGGCATCGCGCTATCACCTCATCGCATCGCTGACTATCCTCAAGCGGAACACCCGGACGTCGATGGCAGCGCGTAAACGCACAACGCCCGCATCGCTGCGGGCGTTGTGTCATTGCGTACAGCGCTGCAACCCTCGCAGCGCTGCATGTGGCGTCAGTTATAGTTTGCCTGCACCGGCCTTGGCCTTGACGTCGGCAGCCACCTTGTTGGCAGACAGCAGATTGTAGGTATACGGCGGCTTCCAGCCGATGTTGCTGTTCCAGGAGCAGCTCAACGCCTTGCCATTGAGCAGAGAGCCCTGGTCGCGGTACACGCTGCCCTTGTAATCGGCGGCGATCTTGTCGCAACTGCTCACACCGCTGATGTCGAAGGCATTGTTCTCGGAGAAGATCTTCGATTCCTTGCCCACGCCATGCGCGTGCGAGAACGGGTAGACCTTATTGCTGGTGCTGCCCACGTGGTAGTTGTTGTACAGATGCACCTGGCCGAAACGTACCCGCGGCGCGCGCGCGGAGATGTTTTCGAACAAGGTGTTGTGGATGGTTACCTTGAGCTTGCCGCTGTCGGTGCTGGAGGCGCTGTCGCTGGAGCCGATCAGGCTGTTCTTCTCGTGCGACTTGAAGACCGAGTACGAGATGGTCACGAAGTTGGCGCCCTTCTTGACGTCCATTGCGCCGTCGTGGTGCTGCTTCGGCCGGCCGTTGGCGGTGCCGTTCTGATCGTCGGTGCGGCGGCCATCGGTAAAGGTGACGTGGTCCACCCACACGTTGCTGGCGCCTTCCACGGTCAGACCGTCGTACTCGGAATTCCAGTTGCCGTTGTCGCCATCGTCGGCATCCCACTTCGGTTCCGGATCCCACGGATTTTCGATGGTGAGGTTGCGCACGATGACGTCGTTGGCCTTGACGTAGAAATAGCCTTCGCGGATTTCGGCGTTGGTGCCGACGCCGATCAAGGTGGTCTTGGTGGGGATATCCAGACGCGCACGCGTCTTCATGTCCGAGGTCTTGGTGTATGCCTTGCCTTCGCTGATGTCGATGACACCCTTGACCTTGATGATGCGCCCGTTACTACCCGCACTAGCCTTCAGCGCAGCCTTCAACTGCGCTGCGTTGCTGACGGTATAGGTGTCCGCTGCGGAGGCCTTGGAACCGCCTTTGGTGCCGCCGTTCTGGGTGGCCCAGCCGGTGGTGGCAACCTCCAGCGCGGGGTCTGCTGCATAAGCGGTGGTCGACAACAACGCGGCGCTCAACATAACGCCCACAACGGTACGTCCCACAACAGTCGATACGTTCGACATGGTGATGAAGTCTCTTGAATGAGTGATGCGTGACACGCCGCTGCGCGGCGTGCTCCCCGTGCGTTCGCCCAGGCCAACAGGCCAGTCCCCTAGCGAACCGGACCGATCCTAATGCTTATGTACATTATTTAAAAGTACATTTTTACTATGTTGCACCTGCGTTTTTGGAATGGCGACGCGCCACGCGCAGCGCACGTTGTCGTGCACTGCGCGTGGCAACGTCTTCAGCAGATGCGATCGTTTACAGCTTGCCGGCGCCGGCTTTTGCCTTGACGTCCGCAGCCACCTTGTCGGCCGACAGCAGGCTGTAGGTGTAAGGCGGAGTCCAACCGATATTGCTGTTCCAGGAGCAGCTCAAGGCCTTGCCATTGAGCAGCGAGCCCTGATCGCGATATACGCTGCCACCGTAGTCGGCTGCGATCTTGTCGCAGCTGCTCACGCCACTGATCTCGAACACGTTGCGCTCGGAAAAGATCTTCGATTCCTTACCCACGCCATGCGCATGCGAGAACGGGTAGACCTTATTGCTGGTGCTGCCCACGTGGTAGTTGTTGTACAAATGCACCTGGCCAAAACGCACCCGCGGGGCTCGCGCGGAGATGTTTTCGAACAAGGTGTTGTGGATGGTCACCTTGAGCTTGCCGCTGTCGGTGCTCGAAGCGCTGTCGCTGGAGCCGATCAAGTCGTTCTTCTCATGCGACTTGAATGCCGAGTACGAGATGGTCACGAAGTTGGCGCCCTTCTTGACGTCCATTGCGCCGTCGTGATGTTGCTTGGGGCGGCCGTTGGCGGTGCCGTTCTGATCGTCGGTGCGGCGACCATCGGTAAAGGTCACGTGGTCCACCCACACGTTGCTGGCGCCTTCCACGGTCAGGCCGTCGTACTCGGAGTTCCAGTTGCCGGCGCTACCGTCATCCGGATCCCAAACCGGCTCCGGGTCCCATGGATTTTCGATGGTGAGGTTACGGATGATGACGTCGTTAGCCTTGACGTAGAAATAGCCTTCGCGGATTTCGGCGTTGCTGGTGATGCCGATCAACGTGGTTTTGGTCGGGATATCCAGACGCGCACGCGTCTTCATGTCCGAGGTCTTGGTGTAAGGCTTGCCTTCGCTGACATCGATGATGCCGCTGATCTTGATGATGCGTCCGTTGCTGCCTGCGCTGGCCTTGAGCGCCTTCTTCAGATCGGCCGCGTTAGTGACCGTGTAGATATCGGCACCAGCAGCTTTGGAGCCGCCCTTGGTGCCGCCGTTCTGTGTCGCCCACCCAGTGGTCGCCACTTCCAGCGCAGGATCGGCGCTTGCAACGCCAGTGAGCAGCAACGACCCGACAAACAGCGACGCGGCGGCCGCCGTCGAAAATTTCGGCTTCATCTTGATGTCTCCCTCGAATGGGTTCGATGCGCCGCGCGGCGGCACATTCCTCGTCTATCGACTGCGGAACGTACTTTTCATCTCTGTAATGTTCAGTTCCGCGAAAACGATACTAGGAGCATCGCAATCGCTTGTATCTAGGCAATGCATCGATGTGCACGCGCAGTCACGCAAACGGTTGCGAGACACCAAAGAGAAGACAAAACGCTGTAATCAAGACACGCAGAGACAGCGCCAGGGACACTGCAGCGCAGCATGATGGGTGCTGCAGTGCAGCTGGATATGCATTCAACGCCGCGTGCTGTTGAAATCACATGTGCGCGCTTTTTCTGGAAAAACATCGCTGCAACGCGCTGATGACAATCGCGTGTGCCGACAAGCGCGTGTGCGCTGCACACACGCTTGAGGCATCGATACGAACGCACCGCATCACGCCGCGACAGGCACCGAAATCGCTATGTGCAGTGCCAGCCAACAAGCACACGTAGAACACCTGTGATGCAGCCGACCGGATGGAGACGCATCTGCACATCTGCACTGTTTGATGCAAGCCATGCGCAAGACCGCGCGATCGAAAACAACACAACGACCGACCTCGCTGCTGGTGTCGCGATGGGCTAGAGAGAACGTGCCACTCTGCGTCGCCTCCGCCTGCAACAACCAGTACGCATGCCACACTCAGACAAGATTGACTGCGGGGACTTAAGCGCCCTCAGGCAGGCGCGCACGTTTCATGCGCACAGCCGCCAGCCGACGCATACGTCATGCATGCTGTCGGTACCTGCAGTCGATTCGATGATGGGCAGCCTACGAAGACGAGGCTGCCGCAGCGCTTAGGAAAACCCTTCGAAAAACAACTCGATCGCCATCACCAGCGCATCTTCGCGTCCGGTGTGGGAGGGGTAGTAGCGTGGGCGCCGGCCGATCTCATTGAAGCCTTCGGCGTGATACAGCGCAATCGCCGAGGGATTGGACGGGCGCACTTCCAAAAATGCGCGCCGCGCGCCGCGGTCGCAGGCGCCCTTGACCAGCGCACGCAACAACACGCGGCCGTGTCCTTGCGACTGCGCTTCTGGCGCAATGCAGACATTGAGAATATGTGCCTCGTCGGCGGCGACGCTGATGATGCCGTAACCGATGACCTGGCCGCCCTGCTCCATCACCCAACCCGGGTAACCGGCCTGCAGGCAATCGCGAAAGATGCTGCGCGTCCAGGGAAACGGATAGGCACGCAGCTCGATCTCCATCACCGCGTCCAGATCGCTTTCGCGCATGGCACGCAGTGACGTGGGCAGCGGGGCGTTCATCGCGCTCACGCCGGGCCCTGACGGCGACGCAGCGCGCGCAGCTGCGGCCACAGCGCGCGCTTGGCGGCCGGGTTGCCACGCAACTCGGCCAGCGGCCAGGAGGCCATCAAGGCTTGGGTCGACGGATCGCCCGGGTCGCAACCGGACGCGCGCAGCAGCGCCATCTGCAAACGGTCGGGTAGACCAACGCGGCTGCGTCGTTGCGGCGCAGCTGCCGAGCGCGTGCCAGGTGCACCCGCGTCGGGCGGCGCGGTGGGAGCCGAGCGCCGGGCCGGCGGTGCAGCAACCGGAGCCGCCGGCGTGACACGTTGCGCACGCACTGGTGCGGGCGCTGGCGCGTGCTCTACAACGTCGACCGGCGCAGGCGGCGTATCGGCGGTGTCGCGATCCAGGTACACGGTGTGCCCCATCGCCTGCAGGCACGACACCTGCAGATCCGACCACACCGGCTCGTGCACAGACTCGCTCATGCGTGCCGGCTCATGGCAGCTCGGGCACGCGCCGCCAGCGCCGCCACAGCCACATCGCCGGGCCGGACAACGCATACAGCACGCCGATCACCAGCAGCGACCGCGCCAGATCGATCACCAACAGCGCGATCACCACCGTAGCGACCGCCAATGCCAGAAACGGCACACGGTCGGCACGCGTGCCACGCGCGCCGCCCTTGAAGCTCCAGAAGCGAATCCGGCTGACCATCAACAGTGCCGACACCACCGTGACCGCCAGTGCCACGTAGCGCAGCTGCTCGCCATCGAAGCCCAGGCTGTCGTCGGCGAACGCCCACACAAAAGACATCATCAAGCCGGCCGCGGCCGGGCTGGCCAGGCCGATGAACCAGCGTTTGTCGACCACGCCGACCTGGGTATTGAAGCGCGCCAGCCGCAGCGCCGCGCAGGCCGCATACAAGAAGGCGGCCGACCAGCCGACCCGGCCCATCACGTTGCTGTCGTATTTCAGCGCCGACAGCGACCAGTGGTACATCACCAGCGCCGGGGCCATGCCGAAGCTGACCAGATCGGCCAGCGAGTCGTACTGCACACCGAATTCGCTGCTGGTATTGGTCAGGCGCGCGACCCGGCCGTCCAACCCGTCCATCACCGCCGCCACGAATACCGCCATCGCCGCCTGGACGAACTGACCATTGGCGGCGGCGATGATGGCGTAGAAACCGGAAAACAGCCCGGCGGTGGTGAACAGGTTCGGCAGCAGGTAAATCGTGCGCGAGCGCGGGGGCGGTCTCATTTCATCCATCCGGCAAGTGTAGGGCCTGAGGTCCGTCCGGCGGTAGCGCGCCCGCACCCGCGGCGCGCGATCACTTGCCAGCGCGGGCCGTGGATGCTGCAATCGCGGCGGGAATCATCCAGGGGAAGCCACATGCACCTGTCGTCCGGGCTTTGCGCCCTGTTGCTGCTGCTCAGCGCCACTGCAGGCGCCACCGAGCTCTATAAGTGGAAGGACGCCAAGGGCGTGACCCACTACACCGAAACCCCGCCACCGACCGGCCAGCGCTACGAATCGCGCCGGATCGACGCACGCAGCGGCACCGCGGCCATCGCCACGCCAGAGACCGCCACGCCCGAATCGGCCGACTGCCTCACCGCACGCCGCAACCTGGAGCTGCTCAGCGGTAAGGGCGAGGTGACCATGGGCGCCGGCACCGACGGCAAGCCCGGCACGCCACTGGATCCGGACGCCCGCGCCGCGCAGCGCAATCTGGCCGAAGCCGCCGCCAAGGCCTATTGCAAGCCGGCAGCGACCGGCGCTCCGGCCAGCTGAGTTCAGCAGGACAGCGTGAGCGGCTGTCGGGCCGTTTCAGTAGTGAAATAACCCACCGCAACGTTGGCGCGCTGCCTGCCGAAGGCGGCGCCGGCACATCCGCAGCCCTGTGGCCGGGCTCGCACCGCGGGCCGACGCTCCGGCGTCACGACCCGCCTGATCAGCCAAGCCGAACGTCTACCATTCTCCCGCTGCGTAGCACCGCGCAGCCACTGGCCGATGACCGGCAGGGCGCGACACTGGCAAACTAGGGGCTTTCCGCCCAAGCGAAGCCCGATGCGTCTTTCCCAGTTCCACCTGCACACCACCAAGGAAACCCCGGCCGACGCCGAGCTGGTCAGCCACCGTCTGATGCTGCGCGCGGGCATGATCCGCAAGCTGGCCTCCGGGCTGTACACCTGGTCGCCGCTGGGCCTGCGCGTGCTGCGCAAGGTCGAGGCGATCGTGCGCGAGGAAATGAACCGCGCCGGCGCCGTGGAGGTGCTGTTCCCCACCATCCAGCCCCGCGAGCTGTGGGACGCCACCGGGCGTTGGGAAAAATTCGGCGGGCAGTTGCTCAAGATCAGCGACCGCAAGCAGCAGGAGTTTTGCTACAGCCCCACCGCCGAAGAGGCCGCGGCCGACTTCGCGCGCCAGGAGATCAACAGCTACAAGCAGTTGCCGCTCAACTTCTATCAGATCCAGACCAAGTTCCGCGATGAGATCCGCCCCCGCTTCGGGGTGATGCGCGCGCGCGAGTTCCTGATGAAGGACGCCTATTCGTTCCATCTCACCGATGCGGACATGGCGCGCGAATACGACAACATGCGTGCGGCGTACACCCGCATCTTCACCCGCCTGGGGCTGGAGTTCCGCGCGGTGCAGGCCGACTCCGGCGCGATCGGTGGCGATGCCTCGCAGGAATTCCACGTCATCGCCGACTCCGGCGAAGACTCGCTGGCGTTCTCCACGGCGTCCGACTACGCCGCCAACGTGGAAACCGCCAGCGCCGCGCTGCCGGGCCCGCGTCCGGACGCCGCCGAGAGCATGCGCCAGGTCGACACACCCACCCAGAAGACCTGCGAAGACGTCGCCCAGCTGCTGGGCATCGCGCTGCAGCGCACGGTCAAGTCGGTGGCGGTGATGACTGACGCCGGCTTCGTGCTGGTGCTGGTGCGCGGCGACCACGCGGTCAACGAGATCAAGCTGGGCAAGGTGGCCGGCCTGGCCGACTATCGCCTGGCCAACGAGGCCGAAATCCGCGACCACCTCGGCTGTGAGCCAGGCTTCCTGGGGCCGGTCAACACTGCCCGGCCGGTGCGTGTGGTGGCCGATCGCGATGTCGCGGCCATGGCCGATTTCGTGGTCGGCGCCAATGTGGCCGGCGCCCACCTTGCCGGCGTCAACTGGGGCCGCGACCTGCCCGAGCCGGAGACGGTGGCCGATGTGCGCAACGTCATCGACGGCGAACGCGCTGCCGATGGCGGCGAGCTGCGCCTGGCCCGCGGCATCGAAGTGGGTCACGTGTTCCAGCTCGGTAGCCAGTACGCGCAGGCGTTGCAGGCCACCGTCATCGACGAAAACGGCAAGGTCGCGGTGATGAAGATGGGCTGTTATGGCATCGGCATTTCGCGCATCGTGGCCGCGGCAATCGAACAGAACCATGACGACGCCGGCATCCTCTGGCCGGCCCCGATGGCGCCGTGGCAGGTGGTGGTGTGCGTGATCAATCCCAAGCAGGATGCCCAGGTGGTCGCCGCCGCCCAGGCGTTGCTGGACGAATTGATCGCCGCCGGTCTGGACGCCGCATTGGACGACCGCGGCCTGCGTCCGGGCGCCATGTTTGCCGATATGGAACTATTGGGCATTCCGCATCGGGTGGTGGTCTCGGAACGTGGATTGGCGGCCGGCACATTTGAATATCGCGCCCGCACCGCCGAATCGGCAGAAAACCTGGATAAGGCTGGATTATTCTCCCGCCTGGGGTGCTGATCAAACCGGGCAATCACGCTCAAATTGCATGAACACAAGGCGCCGATGTATTTCGGCGCATTTGTCATGGGGGTTTTCTGACATTATGATGGCCGCCGCTGCCAAGGATCGGCATTCTTTCTCTCTCAATCTTCCGGAGTCGCGATGTCGATCGATCTTTCTGGCCTGTCGGCCAAGCAGTTGAGCGCACTGATCAAAAATGCAAAGAAGCAGCAGACCGTGGTTGCCAAGCGCGCCCCGATCGCCAAGGTTCGCACACAGCTGACCCGCGCGGCGAAAGCCCAGGGTTATTCCATCGAAGAATTGTTTGGTACCGCCGCCAGTGCCGGCCCGGGTCGTCCGGCCGCTGCCGGCAAGCCGGGTCCGCGCGCCGGCCGCAAGCTGGGCAAGGTTGCGCCGAAATACCGCAACCCGGCCAACATCCAGGAAACCTGGACCGGCCGTGGCAAGCAGCCGCGCTGGCTGGCCGAACTGACCGCTGCCGGCAAGAAGGTGGAAGACTTCCTGATCAGCAAGGTTGGCGGCGGTGCAAAGAAGGCATCGGCAAAGAAGGCCGCGGCACGCAAGACGGTCACCAAGCGCGCGACCAAGAAGTCCAAGGCCGCTTGATCCAGACAATAAAAACGCCGGCAATGCCGGCGTTTTTATTGGACGATTTTCTGGCCGCTCATAAATTCTTGCGCGCCGGAATCAGCAGGTTTCCAAACAGCAAACCGGCCATCAATGCCATCACGATATTGGTGACCGCCAACAATGCGGCTTGTCCCACACTGACATCCTGCTGTTGCACCAGGGTCAAAAAACCCCGCAGGCTGACGCTACCGGGAACCAGCATGATGATGCCCGGCAATCGAATCAGCGCACCGGGTTTTTGCACCACCCGCCCGAACAGATTCCCGGCGGCAGTCAATGCCATCGCCGAGGCAAATACTCCGGCCGGACCGCCCCAGGCATGCCCGGCATAACGGGCAATGACATAACCGGACATCGCTGCGGCCATGATCCATAAATAATCGCGCCGATTGGCCTTGAACAACACCGCAAACGCATAAGCGGCCACCAGCAACGACGCCCATTCCACCCAGCTGGCCTGCGGACGCAAGGCAGCTACCTGGGGGTGCAGGCCCATCAATTGGGTCAGCGTCACCGCAATCACGGCGCCCACCGTGAGCTTGAGCACCGTGGTCACCGCACCGGCCAGCCGCGCCGTGCCGGACACCCAGTGCTGGCTGGCCAGCTCGTTGAAGGCATTGGTCAGCGACATGCCTGGCAACAGCACCACCAGCGAGGCAATGATGACCGTATTGAGATTCAACGGCCCGACCAGCGATGCCACCAGTGCGGCAACCACGCCGGCCAGCAGGCCGGCCAGCGCTTCGCCGGCTTCCTTGGTGGCGGCGCGTTTGTCGGTGTACTGGGTCAGCAGGCCGATCGACATGCCGATCGCGCCAGCGGTGGCGATATCCAGCCAGGGCAACTTCCACAACCCGGCCACGCCGGCCGCGGCCAGGCCGAAGGCCAGCACCTGCAAGGTCTTGCCGCGCCGGTCGACTTCACGGTCCAGGCGGCGCAGCGCGGTATGGCCCTGCGCAATGCTCATGCGGCCGTTGGCCACGCTGTCGGCCACGTAGTCGGCCACGCTGAGCTTATAGAGATCGTTCTCGCCCGGCGCCAGCCGGATCACACGGGTGATGTCGCTGGACCCGATCGCCTTGGTCGGGTCGCTGAAGCTCAAGATGATGCCGGTGGGATTGGACCAGGGCTCGCAATCCAGCCCCAGCTTTTGCGATAGCCCGATCACCGCGGCCTCCAGGCGTTGCGCCGTGGTGCCATAGGAATGCAGGCGCCCGGCGATTTCCGACACAAAGGCGACGCGCTGGGCGTAGGTGGCACTGGCGGACGGGAGAACGACGGTGGCAGCGGACATGCGTGGCGGGTTGGATCGAAAAAACGCCGTGCGGCGAGGCCGCCAGTGTATGCCGCAGCGCGCGTGGCCGGTGCCTCCGTTGGCGGCTGCACGGACATCGCTGCGGTTGCGTCCCCATCTTTCGCTCACACCGGCGCGGTATGCTGGCGCCACGGACAGGCTACCCATGATCAAACCGCAACCTCCACGCATCGAACAAGACTCGCAGGATCAGGCACAGGTCCGACTCTCCGGCAGTTGGGTCCTGGCGACCGCGCTGCCCCAGGCCGAACTGCTGCAAGCCGTGCCCGACGGGGTGCGTCGCATCGACGCGCGCGGCATCGGGCAACTGGATTCGGCCGGCGTGCTGCAACTGCTGCGCTTTGCCGGCCGCATGGGGCTGAAAGAAGACGCCATCGATTTCCGCGATGAACACCAGGCGCTGGTGTGCACCATCGAAGAACTCAACGACGAGCGCCCCAAGCCCAAGCGCGATCTCGGCTTCGTCGCCGCGCTGGATCGCCTGGGCCGCACCACCCATGGCGTCGGCCAGGGCATTCTGGAACTCAACAGTTTTCTGGGCGAGAACCTGGTCAAGATCGCGCGGCTGATCCACGAGCCGCGCCGCTTCCGCCTCACCTCCACCGTGCACCACATGGAACAGGTGGGGCTGGATGCGGTGCCGCTGGTGGTGCTGCTGTCGTATCTGGTCGGCGCGGTGATCGCATTTTTGGGCTCGACCATCCTGCGCGACTTCGGCGCGGAAATTTACGTGGTCGAGTTGGTGTCCATCGCGTTCCTGCGCGAATTTGCGGTACTGCTGACCGCGATCGTGCTGGCCGGGCGCACCGCCAGCGCGTTCACCGCGCAGATCGGCGCGATGAAATCGCGCGAAGAGGTGGATGCCATCCGCACGCTGGGGCTGGACCCGATCGACCTGCTGGTGATTCCGCGTCTGCTGGCGCTGATCTTCACCCTGCCGCTGCTGACCTTCATCGCGATGATCGCCGGCCTGGCCGGTGGCGTGACCGTAGGCGCATTCGATCTGGATATCCCGCCGCAGATGTATCTGGCGCGCATGCACGACACCATCCAGTTGCGGCATTTCCTGGTCGGCTTGTCGAAGGCGCCGCTGTTTGCGCTGGTGATCGGCCTGATCGGTTGCCTGGAAGGGTTGAAGGTCAGCGGCACCGCGCAGTCGGTGGGCGAACGCACCACCTCGTCGGTGGTACAGACGATTTCCTTGGTCATCATCCTCGACGCAATTGCGGCGTTGTGGTTCATGAAGATGGGGTGGTGATGGAGCCGGGATTGGACAGTCGGGATTTGGGATTCGTGCAAGGCAGGAGCGCTGTTGGCGCGCTGAGATGTGGGAGTGCTGTGCTGTGACCGATTCCGAACCCCACATCTTCATTCCCGAAACGGACGAAGACGACCAACTGGCGATCTCCGTGCGCGGGCTGACCAACCGGTTCGGTAGCCAGGTCGTGCACGAGGATCTCGACCTGGACGTGCGACGCGGCGAGATCCTGGGCGTGGTCGGCGGCTCGGGCACCGGCAAGTCGGTGTTGATGCGCAGCATCCTGGGCCTGCGCGAGCCCGATGCCGGCAGCATCCAGGTGCTGGGCGCGGATGCGCGCTCCGGGCGTTTTGTCGACCGCCAGCACATCACTCGCAACACCGGGGTGCTGTTCCAGGACGGGGCGCTGTTTTCGTCGATGACCGTTGGCGAAAACGTGCAGGTGCCGTTGAAGGAACACCATGGCGAGTTCCCGGAGCGCTGGTATTTCGAACTGGCGCTGCTGAAGATCAAGCTGGCCGGCTTGCCGGCCGATGCGTTGGACAAGCTGCCTTCGCAATTGTCCGGCGGCATGCGCAAGCGCGCCGGCCTGGCGCGTGCACTGGCGCTGGACCCGCCGCTGCTGTTTCTGGACGAGCCCACCGCCGGGCTGGACCCGATCGGCGCGGCCGCTTTCGACCGCCTGATCCGCACGCTGCAGCAGGCGCTGGGCCTGACCGTGTTCCTGATCACCCATGACCTGGATACGCTGTACGCCATCTGCGACCGCATCGCGGTGCTGGCCGATCGCAAGGTGATCGCCAACGCGCCGCTGGCCGAGGTCGAGCAGATCGATCACCCCTGGATCCAGGAATATTTCCACGGTCCGCGCGCCCGCGCCGCGCGCGCGGCCAAGACCGACTCCACCGAGACCGCCTGAGCATGGAAACAAAAGCCAATTACGTCCTGATCGGCGCCTTCACTATCGTGGCAGGCCTGGCCTTGCTGCTGTTCGGTCTGTGGGCCGCCAAATATTCGTCCGATCGCACCTGGCAGCAGTACCGGGTGGTGTTCCGCGAGGCGGTCACCGGCCTGTCGGTCGGCAGCCCGGTGCAATACAACGGCATCGCGGTGGGCTCGATCACCGAACTGACGCTGGCCCCCAACGACCCACGCCAGGTGGTCGCACACGTGCGCGTCAACTCCACCACACCGATCAAGAGCGATACCCGCGCCAAGCTGGCCATCACCAGCCTCACCGGCCCGTCGATCATCCAGCTCTCCGGCGGCACGCCCGAGGCGCCGTCGCTGACCACCATCGACAAGAGCGACGCACCGATCATCCAGACCACGCCCTCGGCGCTGCAGAACATCACCGATACCGCCAACCGCATCGTCGAGCGCATGGACGAAATGCTCTCGGACAAGAACGTGGCCAGCATTTCGGCCACGCTGCAGAACCTGGAAAAGATCAGCGGCGGCATCGCCGACCGCGACGAAGGCATGCAGGCGCTGATCGTCAGCGCGCGCGATGCCGCGCGCAATCTGGACACCACCCTGACCACCACCAACGGCACCATCAAGCGGCTGGATCAGAATCTGGTGCAGCAGCTGCCGGGCATCTTGAACAAGCTGGACGCCACGCTGGTCAAGCTGGATTCGGCCGCCGGCAACGCCGACAACATCCTTGGCGAAAACCGCGCGGCCATCAACAGCTTCGCCAACGACGGCCTGGGCCAGCTCGGACCGACGTTGACCGAATTGCGCGGCCTGATCCGCGACCTGCGCCGGGTCAGCGACAAACTGGACAACAACCCTGCGCGCTACCTGCTCGGCCGCGACGCACCCAAGGAGTTCGAACCGAAATGACTGCCATGCGCCTGTTGCGTCCCCTGCTGTGCGTCTCGTTGCTGGCGTTGGGCGGCTGCTCGGTCCTGACCGGTGGCGACAAGAAGCCGGCCACGATTTACGCCCCCACCGTGCGCGTCACGCCCAATCCCGCCTGGCCGCAGGTGACCTGGCAGCTGTCGGTCGCCAAGCCGAGCGCTGCACGCATCATCGACAGCCCGCGCATCAACGTGCGCCCCACGCCGGGCGAAGTGCAGGTCTACCAAGGCGCCGGTTGGGCGCAACCGGCCACCGACATGCTGGAAGACAGCGTGGTGCGCGCGTTCGAAGACTCCGGCAAGATCGCGGGGGTTGCGCGCATCGGCGCCGGGATCCGCTCGGACTACAAGTTGGCGATCGACGTGCGCCGCTTTGAAGCCGATTACGCCGGCCAGTCGGTGCCCTCGGCCACCATCGAACTCAACGCCAAGCTATTGCATTCGTCCGATCAACGCGTGGCCGCCTCGCGCACCTTCCTGGTCGCACGCCCGTCCACCAGCACCGACACCGCTGCGGTGGCCGTCGCCTTCGAGCAGGCGCTGACCCAGGTCACCACCGAGCTGGTCGGCTGGACGCTGACCACCGGGCAACAGGACAGCCAGAACTTGCCGCGTTCGTTGTAAGCGCAAGCGACGGACTTGGAGCTGCTGACAACACCTAGTGAGCAGTCGTTAGGTGGGTGCGGACAATGCGTGGAACCGGAGTTTACGAGTGGGACATACCGACTTCTAGCACCGGCCGCGCCCGCCTGTTGGCTGCCGCAAGGCGGCTGATCTGCGGGGGCTGGCTGCAAGGCCCTTGCCCGCCCACCCTCGCGGGACACGCTGCAAGTACGTCCTCGTAAGCTCCGTGGCGGCATCCATGCGCCAAGGGTCCCGCGACGGTAAGCGGGCAAAGACCAGTCACGATGGTCGGTGCGTAAAGTTTCAGCACAACAACCAGCAAACCGCACGACGCGGTGGTTTCGTTCTTCAGCAAAAACACCAGCAAACGATCTGGTGCGGTGTCCTCGCCGCTCGCGGGACCGTGTGGCGGCATGGATGCCGCCACCGAGCCTCCATGGACGGATTCACGGCGTGTCCCGCGAGCGATGAGGGCACCGCGCACTCGACCAACTCAGCGTCTGACCCGCACTTCTGGCTGCATCCACCACGATAAGGCTGACAAAAAGACCTACGCGCATCGCCAGGCGAGCGCTTGTTACGTTTTGGTAGCGCTCCTATCGCCGGGACGCGCGCATCGCAATCTGACGAAAGGTCAAATTGATGCGTTCGCCGACCGGCTTTACGGTGCGCGGCAAGGCGTGCTTGTAATGGCGCTGGGTATCTCCGCCCATCACCAGCAGATCGCCGTGCCCCAGGTCCAGCGTCTGCTTCAGGGATGCATCATCGCGATGCTTGAATGCAAAGCGCCGCACCGCCCCCAGGCTGAGCGATGCGATCACCGGTTGCGCGCCCAGCTCTGGCTCGTCGTCGCTATGCCAGCCCATCGCGTCGGCTCCGCTGCGGTAGCGGTTGACCAGCACGCTGTTGAACGGGCAACCGGTTTCATGCTGCAGACGGGCGCGCACCGGCTGCAGCGCCTCCAGCCACGGCTGCGGCGCAAACTGCGTGCCGGAGTAGCGATAGCTGGCATCGGCATCGCCGATCCAGCTGCTCAGACGCGGCGAATCCACCACCCGCCCGAACATGCGGATGCGGTGCACCTCCCATTGCACTTGGTCCAGCAACGCCTGCAGCAGCGCATCGGCCTGCGCGGCCTGCAACCAGCCACGACACCAATGGATCTGAGCTCCCGGCAATGCAACGCGCAGTTTCATGCGCAAACGCTAGCATGCGCGTGCCGGAGCGCGCCGTCAGACGTGGATGAATCGACGCGATTTGCCGCCATCACATGCAATCCCGGAAAATACGCGCCAGCCATCGAGCCAACGGGAGCGGAGCAATGTCGGAAGCGGGAATCGGCGCGCAAGCGTCAGAGACGGTCGAGCGCGATGTCATGGAATACGACGTCGTCACCGTCGGTGCCGGTCCGGCCGGGCTATCGTTCGCGATCCGGCTCAAGCAGCTCAACCCCGAGCTGAGTGTGTGCGTGATCGAAAAATCCAGCACCATCGGCGCGCATATCCTCTCCGGCGCAGTGATCGAACCCGGCCCGTTGGACGCCTTGCTGCCCGGCTGGCGCGACAACCCGCCGCCGATCTGCGTGGCCGCCACCGACGACGAATTCTGGTTCCTCGGCAAGGACAGCGCGCGCAAGTTCCCGGTGGTACCGCCGGGCATGCGCAACCACGGCAACTTCATCGTCAGCTTAGGGGCGATGTGCGCCTGGCTCGCGCCGCAGGCCGAAGCGCTGGGCGTGGAAATCTACCCCGGCTTTGCCGCCGCCGAAACGCTGCAAGACGACAGCGGCCAGGTGGTGGGCGTGCGCATCGGTGACATGGGCGTGGCCAAGGACGGCGCGCACAAGCCCGGCTACACCGCCGGTATCGACATCCGCGCCAAGGTCACCGTGCTGGCCGAAGGCGCGCGCGGGCATCTGACCAAGCGCCTGCTCAAGCGCTTCGACCTCACCGCAGACAGCGACCCGCAGGGCTATTCCATCGGCATCAAGGAGCTGTGGCAGGTGCCCGAAGGCCGCGTGACGCCCGGCAAGATCGTGCACACCATCGGCTGGCCTGCGGACAACCGCACCTACGGTGGCAGCTTTCTGTATCACCTGGACAACAACCAGATCGCGCTTGGCTACGTCAGCGGACTGGATTACAGCGACCCGAAATACCAGCCGTGGGAAGCCTTCCAGCAATGGAAAAACCACATGCTGATCAAGTCGCTGCTGGAAGGCGGCAGCATCCTGTCGGCCGGTGCGCGCGCCATCGTCACCGGCGGCTGGCAGTCGCTACCCAAAGTCGAGATGCCCGGTGCGCTGCTGATCGGCGACACCGCCGGCCTGCTCAACGTGCCCAAGATCAAGGGCACCCATCAGGCTATTCGCAGCGGCATGCTGGCCGCCGAACACCTGGTGCAATCGCAGCTGGCCCCCCAGGGCTTCGACGCAAAACTGCGCGCCTCGGACGCGATGGCGGAGCTGAAGGAAGTCCGCAATATCAAACCCGGGTTCAAGAAAGGGCTGTGGTTCGGCCTGCTCAATGCCGCCTGGGAAACTGCACTCAAGGGCGCCTCGCCGTGGACGCTGAAGAACAAGGCGGACTGGTCGGCGCTGCACAAGCTCGGCGACTACGAACAACCCAAGCGCGACTACGTCACCCGCGAACTGGCCCCGCGCGACCGCCTGCAGGCGGTCTACTTCGCCGCCACCGAACACGACGAAGACCAACCGGTGCATCTGAAAGTCCTGGACACCGATGTCTGCGCCACCCGCTGCGTGGAGGAGTACGACAACCCCTGCACCCGCTTCTGCCCGGCCAACGTCTACGAAATGGTCGCAGACACCGCCAGCCCAACCGGCAAGCGCCTGCAGATCAACGCCGCCAACTGCGTGCACTGCAAGACCTGCGACATCAAGGACCCTTACGAGATCATCACCTGGGTCACACCGGAGGGTGGTTCGGGGCCGAACTACCAGAACTTGTGAGTGCATCTGGTCGGTCTGTGCGCTCGCGCGCGCGTACGCAATTATTCGGGCTGTTGCGCGCTGCGTTTCGTGCACTTCCGTTGAGCGAAGCAACGCGTGACCGCTGGCGCCTGTGGTTTCTGGACAGGCACTCTGGGTGGGTGCCGGCGCCCGTGCGAGGACGCACAGGCGACGGTGCATCGCGACGCGCCGTTATCCGTGGCGATGAAGCAGCGATCGGCTACGTTCCGTATCGCCGGGTTACCCTGCCTGCGACGCTTCCAGCCACACTGGTTGCATTCTATTTGCCGCAATTTCACCCCATCCCGGAGAACGATGCCTGGTGGGGAAAAGGATTCACCGAATGGCGCAATGTGACCCGCGCCCTTCCCCAGTTCGAGGGGCATCAGCAACCCAGGTTGCCCGCTGACCTGGGCTTTTACGACCTTCGAAATCCTCAAATCCTGCGTGAGCAAGCGCGGCTGGCACAGGAATACGGCCTAGGTGCGTTTTGCTTTTATTTCTACTGGTTCGGCGGCAAGACGCTGCTGGAAATGCCAATCCGCCAATGGCACGAAGATCACTCGATCACGCTGCCTTTTTGCCTTTGCTGGGCAAACGAGAAGTGGGCACGTCGCTGGGACGGGCGCGGCGACGATATCCTGATCGATCAGGCGCATGATGCCGATGACGATCTCGCTTTCATCGCGCATGTCGCGTCCTACATGCGCAACCCGAAGTACCTGCGTGTGGATGGGCATCCACTTTTGCTCGTCTACCGCCCCCATTTGCTACCCGAGCCAGCGCAAACGGCAGCGCGCTGGCGCGCCTGGTGTCGTGACAACGGCATCGGCGAAATCCATCTTGCCTACGTACAGGGATTCGAACGCCCCGATCCACGCGATATCGGCTTTGATGCAGCTGTCGAGTTTCCGCCGAACATGAGTACTCCGCCGTCGGTCGCCGCCAAGCAGCGCCTGATAAATTTCGACTTCAACGGTGAAGTGCTCGACTGGCGAGAGCTGGCGCACGACATGGAACAGCGTCCGTTGCGCGACTACACGCTCTATCCCGGCGTCAATCCGGGTTGGGACAATGAGCCGCGTCGCTCGGGAAAAGGACGCGCCTTTCTGCACGCATCACCTCGCCGATATCGCGACTGGTTATCGCACACCGTGCAGCATCGCCTCGCCGACGCACCACCAGTGCACCGCACGGTCTTTATCAATGCCTGGAACGAATGGGCAGAAGGCGCGGTGCTCGAACCCGATACGCGTCTCGGATATGCCTGGCTGGAGGCAACACGGCAAGCGTTGCTTGCTCCAACCGAACGTACTGCAATGTCAGGCAAACATACATTTTGCATCGTCTTGCACGCTTGGTATCTTGACGTTTTGGACGAAATGCTCGATGCAATCGTTCAAGTGGATGTACCGCTGCGACTTGTGATCACCACCGAACCCACGCTGGCCAAGCAAGTACGTCAGCGCGTGGAGCAACGTGAACTACACGCTGAGGTGGAAGGCTTCGAGAACCGTGGCCGTGACGTTCTGCCTTTTCTGCATGTTGCCAATCGGCTGCTGGACGAAGGCGAACAACTGATAGTCAAGCTGCATACAAAAAAATCGACCCATCGCAACGACGGCGAAGCCTGGCGACGTGAAATGCTTGCAGCGCTGTTGGCACAACGCCACGTCAGTGCAATCATGGATGCGTTTGCGATCGACCCTTTGTTGGGGCTCGTCGCGCCCGCAGACCATGTCTTGCCGGTCGCCGACTTTGTCGGGGCCAATGCCGACGCCCTGGATTACCTCGCCGTTCGCACCGGCACCACCGCAGTGGTAGAGCAAAGCCGGTTTGCGTCGGGCAGCATGTTCTGGGTCCGACTCGAAGCGCTGCGTCCACTGCTCGATGCGCATCTGCATCCAAGCGAATTTGAGAGCGAGCAAGGCCAGATCGACGGAACCCTGGCACATGCGATCGAACGTTTCGTTGGGGTTACGGTGGCGCAGTCCGGACACCGGCTCACGACGATCGAACAGGTTCTAGGAGTGAGCGAGCCTCTATCGGCAACCCCTTATCGCTACGCCCGCAAGGCGCCATAACGGCGCTCTGCGGGCAGTCAGCTCGGCCGATCTTATCGCTGCGCGGTGAAATTCACGCCAGTCTTGGCCCGCAACTCCTCCAGTCCCACCCCATCGGCCGCCTCCACCAAGACCAATCCGTCGGCGGTGACATCGAACACGGCCAGGTCGGTGATGATGCGATCGACCACACCCACGCCAGTCAATGGCAGGTCGCACGCCGGCAGGATCTTGTGGCTGCCATCCTTGGCCACGTGCTCCATCAGCACCACCACGCGCTTGACGCCGGCCACCAGGTCCATCGCGCCGCCCATGCCCTTGACCATCTTGCCGGGCACCATCCAGTTGGCCAGGTCGCCGCGGTCGGTGACCTGCATCGCGCCAAGAATCGCCAGATCGATATGGCCGCCGCGGATCATCCCGAACGAGTCATGGCTGCCGAAATAACTGGCACCGGCACGCGCAGTCACCGTCTGTTTGCCGGCATTGATCAGGTCTGCGTCCACTTCATCTTCGGTGGGGAACGGGCCAATGCCGAGCAGGCCGTTTTCCGATTGCAACCACACGTCCACGCCGTCGGGGATGTGATTGGCCACCAGCGTCGGCAGGCCGATCCCCAAGTTGACGTAGGCGCCGTCGGTCAACTCGCGCGCCGCGCGTGCGGCCATCTGATCTCGGGTCCAGGCCATTACTGCTGTCCTTCGCGCACGGTGCGCTGTTCGATGCGTTTTTCCGGCGCCGTGTTGAGCACCAGTCGGTCGACGTAGATGCCCGGCAGATGCACGTGGTCCGGATCGATGCTGCCAAGCGCCACGATCTCTTCGACCTCGGCAATGCAGACGCGGCCGGCCATGGCGCAGGCCGGGTTGAAATTGCGCGCGGTCTTGCGAAATACCAGGTTGCCGGCGGTATCGGCGCGCCACGCCTTGACCAGCGCGACATCGGCATGCAGCGCTGTTTCCAGAACGTAATGCTTGCCGTCGAATTCGCGGGTTTCCTTGCCATCGGCCACGATGGTGCCGTAGCCGGTAGCGGTGTAGAACGCGGGAATTCCCGCACCGCCCGCACGCAGGCGCTCGGCCAGGGTGCCTTGCGGATTGAACTCAAGCTCGAGTTCGCCAGCCAGATATTGGCGTTCGAATTCCTTGTTTTCGCCCACGTAGGACGAAATCATCTTGCGGATCTGTCGGGTGGCCAATAGTTGACCAAGCCCGAATCCATCGACGCCGGCGTTGTTGGAAATCACCGTCAATCCACCGACCCCGCTGTCGCGTACGGCAGCGATCAGCGCTTCGGGAATCCCGCACAAACCAAAGCCGCCCACCGCCAGCGTCTGGCCATCGGCCAACAGGCCATCCAGCGCCGTCGTTGCATCGGCATAGCGTTTACCGCCTGCCTTACCCTCTTCATTGCTGCGCATCACCGCCCTCACCTCGCTGATGTGAAGCGGCCATTCTATCCGCTGACTGTTCCCTGTCCCCGGTCGCAATTCCGCCACACCCAAGACACGGCGCACCCGCTAAACTCGAGTGTCCCCCACCTCAGGAATTGCCCATGACGCTACCCGCCTTCAAGGCCTACGATATTCGCGGCCGCGTGCCGGATGAACTCAACGAGGACTTGGCCCGCCGGATCGGCGTGGCACTGGCGGCGCAGCTGGATCAAGGGCCCGTGGTCCTGGGCCACGATGTGCGCCTGGCCAGCCCGGCCTTGCAGGAAGCGCTGTCGGCAGGCCTGCGCGCCAGCGGCCGCGAGGTGATCGACATCGGCCTGTGCGGCACCGAGGAGGTCTATTTCCAGACCGATTACCTCAAGGCCGCCGGCGGCGTGATGGTCACCGCCAGCCACAATCCGATGGACTACAACGGCATGAAGCTGGTGCGCGAGCAGGCCAAGCCGATCAGTTCCGATACCGGCCTGTTCGCGATCCGCGACACGGTCGCTGCCGATACCGCCGCAGCCGGCGAGCCCACTGCAAGCGAGCAGAGCCGCACCGACAAGACCGCATACTTGGAGCACCTGCTCAGCTACGTCGACCGCAGCACGCTCAAGCCGCTCAAGCTGGTGGTCAATGCGGGCAATGGCGGCGCGGGCCTGATCGTGGACCTGCTTGCACCGCACCTGCCGTTCGAATTCGTGCGCGTGTTCCATGAGCCCGATGGCAACTTCCCCAACGGCATTCCCAACCCGCTGCTGCCGGAAAACCGCGCCGCCACCGCCAAGGCGGTCAAGGATCACGGCGCAGATTTCGGCATCGCATGGGATGGCGATTTCGACCGCTGCTTCTTCTTCGATCACACCGGCCGCTTCATCGAAGGCTATTACCTGGTCGGTTTGCTGGCGCAGGCCATTTTGGCCAAGCAGCCCGGCGGCAAGGTCGTGCACGACCCGCGCCTGACCTGGAATACGGTCGAGCAGGTCGAAGAAGCCGGCGGCATTCCGGTGCTGTGCAAGAGCGGCCATGCCTTCATCAAGGAAAAGATGCGCAGCGAAAACGCCGTGTATGGCGGCGAAATGAGCGCGCACCATTACTTCCGCGAATTCGCCTATGCCGATTCCGGGATGATCCCGTGGTTATTGATCGCCGAGCTGGTCTCGCAGTCCGGACGCTCGCTGGCCGATCTGGTCGAAGCGCGCATGCAGAAGTTCCCGTGCAGCGGCGAGATCAACTTCAAGGTCGCCGATGCCAAGGCGTCGGTCGCCCGCGTGATGGAACACTACGCCGACCTGTCGCCCGAGCTGGACTACACCGACGGCATCAGTGCGGATTTCGGCCAGTGGCGCTTCAACCTGCGCAGCTCCAACACTGAGCCGCTGTTGCGCCTGAACGTGGAAACGCGCGGCGATGCCGCACTGCTGGAAAGCCGCACGCAAGAGATTTCCGACTTGCTGCGCGGTTGATTCACTCTCCTCTCCCACCTATAGACGCACTTTGGAGTTTCCCCCGCCCATGAGCGACGTCCTACCCATCATTTTGTCCGGCGGTTCCGGCACGCGCCTGTGGCCGCTGTCGCGCGAATCCTATCCCAAGCAGTTTCTGCCGCTGGTCGGCGACAAGAGCATGCTGCAGGCCACCTGGCTGCGCTCGGCTCCGGTGGCAGGCCATGCACCGATCGTGGTTGCCAACGAAGAGCATCGGTTCATGGCAGCAGAGCAATTGCAGCAGCTGGGCGTGAAGCCCTCTGCCATTCTGCTGGAGCCCAATGGACGCAACACGGCCCCGGCGATCGCGGTAGCGGCGCTGGAAGCCATGCGCAACGGCGCCGACCCGCTGCTGCTGGTCCTTCCGTCCGATCACGTGATTCAGAATGAAGCCGCGTTTCAGGCGGCGGTGACGGCAGCAGCTGCTGCGGCCGAGCAAGGCAAGCTGGTCACCTTCGGCATCAAGCCAACAGCGCCCGAGACCGGCTACGGCTATATCAAGGCCGGTAGCGGTACCGGCGCCACTGCCGTTGAGCGTTTCGTCGAGAAGCCGGACCTGGCCACCGCGCAGGGTTACCTCGCCAGCGGCGAGTACTACTGGAACAGCGGCATGTTCCTGTTCCGCGCCTCGCGTTACCTGGAGGAACTGCGCAAGTTCCACCCGGCCATTGCCGATGCTTGCCAGAAAGCCTGGGAAAACGGCAAGCGCGATGCCGACTTCACCCGCCTGGACAAGGACGCGTTCGCGGCCAGCCCGTCGGATTCGATCGACTACGCGGTGATGGAAAAGACCGCCGATGCGGTGGTGGTCCCGCTGGACGCCGGCTGGAACGATGTCGGTTCGTGGTCGTCGCTGCTGGACGTGTCCGAGCAGGACGCCCACGGCAATGCGCATCATGGCGACGTGATCCAGGTCGACTGCCGCAATACTTACGCCTACGGCTCGCGCCTGATCGCTATGGTCGGCCTGGAAGACGTGGTCGTCGTCGAGACGCCGGACGCTGTGCTGGTCGGTCACCGCGATCGCATCCAGGAGGTCAAGGACGTGGTCGGCCGCATCAAGGCCGACGGCCGGTCCGAAGCCACCTGGCACCGCAAGGTCTATCGTCCCTGGGGTGCCTACGATTCGATCGACATGGGCCAACGTCACCAGGTCAAGCGCATCACCGTCAAACCCGGTGCGGTGCTGAGCCTGCAGATGCACCACCATCGCGCCGAACACTGGATCGTGGTGAGCGGTACCGCCGAAGTCACCCGTGGCGACGAGGTGCTGCTACTGACCGAAAACCAAAGTACCTACATCCCGCTGGGTGTGACCCACCGCCTGCGCAATCCGGGCAAGCTGCCGCTGGAGCTGATCGAAGTACAGTCTGGCAGCTATCTGGGCGAAGACGACATCGTGCGTTTTGAAGATACCTACGGGCGCGCCTGATCGGTCGCTTGGGCTATATGTTTCGCACAAAAAACAGCCGGGATTCCCGGCTGTTTTTCGTTACGGATCGGGTGCGTGGAATCACCGCAACCTGGGCGCTGCTTTTAACGTTTTGCCGCAGCCAACTCGGCAATCACCTGCTGCAACCCGGCCTGCCACTGCGGCAACACAATGCCGAAATCGTTCTGCAGCTTGTCGATCGATAACCGCGAATATGCCGGTCGCTTTGCTGGCGTCGGGTAGTCCGCTGTGGTGATCGGCACGACACGCGGGGCGCGCGCCAGTAAGCCTGCCGCGACGGCCTGCTCGAAGATGGCCTCGGCAAATCCGTGCCAACTGGTCTGGCCAGCAGCCGTAAGGTGCCAGGTGCCCGATGTGCCAGGACTGCGTTGACGCAGCAGCTGCGCGGTGACATCGGCAATCAAGGCCGCGGGTGTTGGCGTACCGATCTGGTCGGCCACCACGCGCAGCTCATCGCGCTCTGCACCCACGCGCAACATCGTGCGCAGGAAGTTGGCACCATGCGAGGCGTACACCCAGGCGGTACGCAGGATCAAGTGTTCGACACCTGACGCGCGGATCGCCTGCTCGCCAGCGAGCTTGGTTTCGCCATACACACCCAGCGGCGAAGTTTGCGACTCTTCGCGATAGGGCGCGCTGCCTTGCCCGTCGAAGACGTAATCGGTGGAGTAATGCACCAATGGCACATCGTGCGCGGCACACCATTGCGCGATAACGCCGGGAGATTGCGCATTTGCACGCATGGCGCTGTCGCGGTCCTGCTCGGCACGATCTACCGCCGTGTAAGCGGCGGCATTGACCACAGCCGTCGGATGGAGGCGATCCAGCAAACCGGTCAACGTGTCCGGCACGTCGAAATCCGCGATTTCGCAGGCGCTACCATCAGGCAATTGACCACTGCGTGTCGTCGCGATTACCGCGCCATCGGCTGTAAATGCGCGCAACAATTCGGTACCGACCTGCCCGTTTGCGCCAAAGACCAAGGTGGTCACGGCGAAAACACCGGCAGGCGCTCGACCGGCACATCGGTCAGGAATGGCGCAGTTGCATCCTTGGCGGAGAGCACAGGATCGCTGATCGGCCAGTCGATCCCGATCGCCGCGTCGTCCCACCGTACGCCTGCATCGGCTTCCTTGACGTAGACGTCAGTGCATAGATAGCTGAAAACCGCGCGCTCTGACAGCACCGCAAAGCCGTGCGCAAAGCCTTCCGGAATCCAGAATTGCTTTTTGTTTTCTGCGCTCAATACCACTGCCGCCCACTGACCGAAGGTGGGCGATCCATGACGTACGTCGACAGCCACGTCGTAAACCTCGCCTTCGAGCACGCTGACCAGCTTGCCCTGCGGCCGCGGCCACTGGTAGTGCAGGCCGCGCAACACGCCTTTGGCCGACGTCGACACGTTGCTTTGCACGAACCGTGTCGGCAAGCCCTGTTGACCAAAGCGTTCTGCGTTCCAGGTTTCGAAAAAATAGCCACGTTCATCGCCAAACACCGCCGGCTCGATCACTACGCAGCCAGACAGCTTGGTTTCAATCACTTTCATGGAACAACTCCTCGTAACGCCAAATCGTGCAGATACTTGCCGTAGTCGTTCTTTCGCAACGGCGCAGCCAGACGCTCCAGTTGCTCGGCATCGATCCAGCCTTGGCCAAATGCGATTTCTTCAGGGCAACACACCTGCAGACCCTGCCGCATCTGGATGGTCTCGATGAAATTGGCTGCTTCGTGCAACGACTGATGCGTACCTGTATCCAGCCACGCATAGCCACGCCCGAGCGGCTCAAGATGCAGGTTGCCGGCATCGAGATAGCAGCGATTGAGATCGGTGATCTCCAGCTCGCCGCGTGGCGATGGCTTCAGCGCGGCAGCGTAGTCGCTGGCCTTGCCATCGTAGAAATACAGACCGGTGACCGCGTAATTGGAGCGGGGTTTTTCCGGCTTTTCGGCAATATCGATAACCTTGCCGTGCTGATCGAATTCGGCAACGCCGTAACGCTCCGGATCATTGACCCAGTAACCGAAGACTGTCGCCCCCTGCTCACGCGCATCGGCACGCTGCAGCGTCTCGGTCAAGCCATGCCCATGAAAAATATTGTCCCCCAATACCAGGCAGCTCGGCTTGCCATCGACGAAATCGCGACCGATCAGATACGCCTGCGCCAGTCCATCGGGACTCGGTTGCACGGCATATTGAATATTGACGCCCCATTGCGAACCATCGCCCAACAGCGACTGAAACAGCGCCTGCTCGTGTGGTGTATTGATGATCAGGATATCCCGGATGCCCGCCAGCATCAGAACACTGAGCGGGTAGTAGATCATCGGCTTGTCGTACACCGGCAGCAGCTGCTTGCTGACGCCCTTGGTGATCGGATACAGGCGCGTGCCGGATCCACCCGCCAGAATGATGCCTTTGCGTTGTGTCATGAGAGCTTCCTTGGGGGTCCGTATACCTGTGCGGACATTGAAGATGGAGTGTTATGCGGTCGCGCCGATGCGTTCCAGGCGATAGCTTCCATCCAATACACCCTGTACCCACGCCTGATTGGTCAGGTACCACTCGATCGTCTGCGCAATCCCTTGCTCGAAGGTATAAGCAGGCTCCCAACCCAGTTCGTTCTTCAACTTGGAGGCGTCGATCGCGTAGCGACGGTCATGCCCTGGACGATCGGTGACGTAGGTGATCTGGCTCGCACGCGGCTTGCCGTCTTCGCGCGGACGATGTTGATCCAGCAGCGCGCAGATCGCCTGCACGACCTCGATGTTCTGGCGCTCGGAGTTACCGCCCACGTTGTAGGTCTCGCCCACCTTGCCCTTGGCCAATACGGTCCGGATCGCCTCGCAATGGTCGCTGACGAACAGCCAGTCGCGCACCTGCTTGCCATCGCCGTAGACCGGCAGCGGTTCGCCCGCCAGTGCCTTGGCGATGACCAGCGGGATGAGCTTTTCAGGGAAGTGATACGGGCCGTAGTTGTTCGAGCAATTGGTGGTCAGCACCGGCAGCCCGTAGGTGTGGTGGAACGCACGCACCAGATGATCCGAGGCGGCCTTGGAGGCCGAGTACGGCGAATTGGGCGCGTAGGGCGTGGTTTCGGTGAACTTGCCGGTCTCTCCGAGCGTGCCGTAGACCTCGTCGGTGGACACGTGCAGAAAACGGAACGCGTCTCGGCGCCCATCCGGCAATGCCTTCCAGTAGTCGCGAACGGCCTCGAGCAACGCCAGAGTGCCGACCACGTTGGTCTGGATGAAGGCACCCGGACCTTCGATCGAGCGGTCTACATGGCTTTCGGCTGCGAAGTTCAGCACCGCATCGGGCTGGTGTTCCTGCAGCAGGCGAGTGACGAGCGCTCCGTCGCCGATATCGCCTTTCACGAAGACATGGTCCGCGTTGCCTTCCAGCGACGCCAACGTGTTCAGATTTCCTGCATAGGTCAACGCGTCCAGATTGACCACGCGAACCCCGCGGGAGACCGCCTCAAGAACAAAATTGCCGCCGATGAAGCCGGCACCGCCGGTTACTAGCCATGTCGCCACTGTCTACCCCTCCTGGTCGCGCGCCAAACGCGCTGCGTTTTTAAGCCACACAGGATATACGCTCACGGCAATATCGGGCTTAAGCGCGAGCGACTCCGCATGGCTCCCCTGACGCACCGCAGCATCCATACGCCATCGCATGGTGGATGCTCCCCGGTTAGAATGGGCGCACTCCCGAGCCTGCCGCTGCGGCCGGGCCTTCCCGCAATAGCTGAAGGATCTCGTACACGATGAAAATCCTCGTCGCCTACAAGCGCGTGGTGGACTACAACGTCCGCATTCAGGTCAAGCCGGATGGCTCCGGCGTGGTGACCGACGGCGTCAAGCTCTCGCCCAACCCGTTCGACGAAATCGCCCTGGAAGAGGCGCTGCGCCTGCGCGATGCCGGCATTGCCACCGAGGTGGTGGTCGCCACCCTTGCCCCGGCCGATGCCGCCGCACATCTGCGCAACGGCCTGGCGATGGGTGCCAACCGCGCTATCCACGTGGTCACCGATGCGGCCATCCAGCCGCTGACCGCCGCACGTGCCCTGCTGAAACTGGTCGAGAAAGAGCAGCCGGACCTGGTCATCCTCGGCAAGCAGGCCATCGACGACGACGCCAACCAGACCGGCCAAATGCTGGCAACCTTGTGGGGCCGCCCGCAGGCGACCTTCGCCGGCAAGCTGGTGGTCGCCGATGGCAAGGCCACGGTGACCCGCGAGGTCGATGCCGGCCTGGAAACCCTGGAAGTGGACCTGCCGGCGGTGATCACCACCGATCTGCGCCTGAACGAGCCGCGCTTCATCAAGCTGCCGGACATCATGAAGGCCAAGAGCAAGCCGATGGAAACCCTGGCATTCGCTGATCTGGGCGTGGACGCGCACGACAGTCTCACCACCACCCACTATGCGGCGCCGGCCAAGCGCAGCCGCGGTGTGATGGTCAAGGACGCCGCCGAACTGGTGGCCGCACTCAAGCAGAAGGGGTTGCTGTAATGGCCAAGATTCTTGTCGTCGCCGAACACCTCAACGGCCAGCTCAACGCGGCCACCGCCAAGACCCTGAGCGCCGCGCTGGCGGTATCGGCCGAGTCGATCGACGTGGTGGTGCTGGCGGCCGATCCTGCCGCCGTTGCAGCCCAGGCCGCACAGCTGGCCGGTGTCGCCCGCGTGCTGACCGTGGCCAACGCCGCCAACGAACACGCGCTTGCTCAGGTGCTTGGACCCCAGATCGCGCAGCTCGCAGGCCAGGGTTACACCCATGTCTTCGGCCCCTCCACCACCTTCGGCAAGGACCTGATGCCGGTGGTGGCTGCGCTGCTGGGCGTGAACCAGATCTCCGACCTGATGACCGTCGAAGATGCCTACACCTTCAAGCGCCCGATCTACGCAGGCAATGCCATCATCACCGTGAAGGCCCCGGCCGACCAGATCGTGGTGGCGACCGTGCGCAGCGCCTCATGGCCGGAAGCGGCTAGAGGAGGAAGTGCAACAGTCGAGTCCGTCAGCATCGATGTCGCGCTGCCCACCCACACCCGCTTCATCGACCTGGCTGCGGGCAACTCCGACCGCCCCGACCTGCAGAGCGCCAAGCGTGTGGTGTCCGGCGGCCGCGGCGTCGGCTCGGCAGAAAACTTCAAACATATCTACAGCCTGGCCGACAAACTCGGCGCCGCCGTCGGTGCCTCGCGCGCGGCAGTCGATGCCGGCTACGTCCCCAACGAGCTGCAGGTCGGCCAGACCGGCAAGATCATCGCGCCCGAGCTGTACGTGGCGATCGGCATCAGCGGTGCCATCCAGCATCTGACCGGCATCAAGGACGCTGGCACCATCGTGGCCATCAACAAGGATCCGGAGTCGCCGATCTTCGAGATTGCGGACATCGGGTTGGTGGGGGATTTGTTTGCGTTGCTGCCTGAGTTGGAGGCTGCGCTGGGCTAAGGGCGACTGACGAAACGTCAGCGCAGTCGCCAGAACGGCGCAAGCAGTGCTCAGTGCGGCACGTACGATTCGTACACTGCGGGTACTGCGCACCGCGCTAACCTGCCCGGCGACTGTCCCCGACGTTTCGTTAGCCTTTCTAAGGTCCTGTCGGCTGCAATGGCTTCACCCTCGCCACCAAACATCAGCGATGCCGCCAAGCCGCGACATCGTCTGGATTATTTGGCCGCTTTCGTGCTTGTGCTGTGCGCGGGGTACGTGGCTGCGCTGCTGTGGGTGGATCACGGCAACGGCACATTCTCCAAGCTAAGCGATGTCTGGCAGTTGATGTCGCTCGCAATCGTGCCGGTATCCATCACTTATTTGTTTCGATATTGGCGATGGCGCTGGTTGCTGCGCAGAAAGGGACATCGAGTACCTTTCCTGCGCGGTATGGTCAGCTATCTGGCGGGCTTCGCGCTGACTGCTACGCCCGGGAAAGCCGGTGAGCTGATGCGCATTCGCTACTTCGCGCGCATGGGCATTCCTCCCGAGCGCACACTTGGGGTCTTCGTCTTCGAACGCGCCTCTGATTTGTTGGTGATCCTGTCCTTGTCACTCCTGGCTGCACCGGTGTTCCCGACCCTGGCCGCACTGGCTGCAGTGGTACTAGGATTTGTCTGTGTGTTGTTCGGCGCAGCAGCCTGGCCCGCTTTGCTCAATCGATTGACCAGCTTGAGCGAGCGCTTGCCTAGCACATGGTTGCGACGTCTGACTCGTTTTGGCCTCGCCGCAGTGCTGGAACTAAGAAGCTGTCTAGACCCTCAAGCATTCGCGCAAAGCATGCTTGTCGGGTCGATCGCTTGGGGGCTGACGTCGGCTGTGTTCGTAGGATTATGCACCGGGATGGGCTTGCCGCTGGATCCAGTGGTCGCGTTCGGTATCTATCCACTGGCGATGCTGATTGGTGCATTATCTTTCGTTCCGGGAGGTGTCGGCACCACCGAGCTGGCCATTGTTTTGATGCTCGATCGGCTAGGGATCTCTGCCGCAGACGCAATTGCTGTCGCTGTCGCAGCGCGCCTAGTCACGCTCTGGTACGCGATTGTGGTTGGCGCGGTGGCCATGTCGATGGCCGAATTTGTCCAGCAAAACGAGGCAAGCCTGGTCGACTAGGTATAATCGCGGCCCCGCAGTGGATCGCCAGGCCGTCGATGTCCGCCCCTACCAGCAGTTCCACTCGTCCGGTTGTTTCGGGACGCGCCTTGTGCGTGGATCTGGATGGCACGCTTTTGAACTCGGACATTCTGTATGAGTCGGTGCTCGCCTTGCTGGCGCGCAACCCGCTGTACGTGTTCCTGCTGCCGCTGTGGCTGTTGCGCGGCAAGGCGGCGCTGAAGCGCGAGCTGGCCTCGCGCGTGGCATTGCCCGCAGACACCCTGCCTTACAACCCCCAGGTGCTGGAGCTGCTGCGGACCACGACACAGCGGCCGCGGGTGCTGTGCACTGCCTCCGACGCACTGTTGGTGATGCCTATAGCAGCGCATCTTGGCTTGTTCGAAGAAGTGATCGCCAGCGACGGCAAACGCAATCTGTCCGGCCGCAACAAAGCAGATGTGCTGGTTGAGACGTTCGGCCAGGGCAACTTCGATTACGCCGGCAACGGCAGCGTCGACTTGCACGTGTGGGAAAAGGCCGGCGGCGCCTGGGTCGTGAACAATGGCACCGCGCTCGCAAAGGCCGCCGCACAACGTACGACCGTGCATGCGCACTGGCCAGCTCCATCGCGCGCTGGCGCGTGGCTCAAGGCCCTGCGGCTGCATCAATGGTTGAAGAATCTGCTGGTGTTCGTCCCGCTGCTCACCGCACACCGCTTCCTGGATCTGGAATCGGTATTGCAATCCACGATTGCACTGGTGGCATTCGGGCTGTGCGCATCCGGCGTATATGTTCTCAATGATCTGCTAGATCTGACCCCCGACCGCCAGCATCCGCGCAAGCGCAAGCGGCCGTTCGCCGCTGGCCGACTGCCCTTGCTGCAAGGACTGCTTGTCGCGCCTGCGCTCACCATCGCCGGACTGCTGCTTTCCCTGGCCTGCAGCATCGAGTTCACGCTGGTGTT
The DNA here is from genome assembly GCF_041475665.2 of Xanthomonas sp. NCPPB 4467. NCBI lineage: Bacteria > Pseudomonadati > Pseudomonadota > Gammaproteobacteria > Lysobacterales > Lysobacteraceae > Xanthomonas > Xanthomonas sp. NCPPB 4467. The sequence continues at coordinate 4,346,428 of NZ_CM191260.1, forward strand.
GTTGGCCTATTACGTCATGACCCTCGCCTATTCTCTGCGTTTGAAGCGCATCGTGATGATCGATGTGGTGCTGCTTGCAGCGCTGTATACCGTGCGCATCATCGGTGGAGCGATGGCGATCGGCGTCGAGCTTTCGTTCTGGCTGCTGGCATTTTCGATGTTCATGTTCTTGTCGCTGGCCCTGCTCAAGCGCTACACCGAACTGCATGCCATGTTGAGCAGCGGCAAGACCAAGGCCAGTGGGCGCGCATACTCGGTGGAGGATCTTTCACTGTTGCAGTCGATGGGCGCGGCGGCTGGCTACATCGCGGTGATGGTGATGGCGCTGTACATCAACAGTCCCGAGAGTGTGGAGCTCTATCGCAATCCAAAACTGCTGTGGCTGGTATGCCCGGTGCTGCTCTACTGGGTCAGCCGGGTCTGGATCGTCGCGCATCGTGGAGAGATGCACGATGACCCGATCGTCTTCGCGGCCACCGACCGGGTGAGCCAGATCGTTGTCATGCTGTGCGGGTTGTTCGCCCTGAGCGCCATCTGATGGCTGCGGGGCAGTCGTGGGGGCGCTACCCCAGGGCACAGCAGACGCTGCTACCGGTCAACGATCGCGCGGCAAGCCTGCCCGCCTTCGATGGCCAGGCCCTGCCTCGCGGCAATGGACGCAGTTACGGCGACAGTTGCCTGAACCCGGATGGCGCACTGCTGTGCGCGCGCGGACTCGACCGCTTCATCGCCTTCGATCCGGCCACTGGCGTGCTGCGTTGCGAAGCCGGCGTCACCCTGGCCGACATCATCGAGCTGGTGCTGCCGCAGGGCTGGTTTCTGCCGGTCACGCCGGGCACACGCTATGTGACCGTCGCCGGTGCGATCGCCAATGACGTGCACGGCAAGAATCATCATCGCACCGGCAGCTTCGGCCACCACGTGCGCGCATTCGAATTGCTGCGCAGCGATGGCGAGCGTCGCCTCTGCACGCCGCACGATGCCGATGGCTGGTTCGCAGCCACCGTGGGAGGGCTGGGACTGACCGGCCTGATCACCTGGGCCGAAATTCAACTGCGCCGCGTCGCCAGCCCGGCGCTGGAAACGGAAAACATCCGCTTCGGCTCGCTCGATGAGTTCTTCGGATTGTCGGCTGCATCGGCCGACAGCCATGAATACAGCGTCGCCTGGATCGATTGCCTGGCAAGTGGCAAGGCGCGCGGCCGTGGGCATTTCACCCGAGCCGATCATTGCACCGGGCTTGCCCAGGAACGGCCGAAATCCCCGGGCACGGGCCTGTCCATGCCGATCACGCCACCGATGTCGTTGGTGAACAAGCTCTCGCTGCGGCCCTTCAACACGCTCTACTACTGGCGCCAGCCCGCACCGCGCAAGCGCGCTGTCAGTCATTTGCTGCCGTTCTTCTATCCGCTGGACGGCATCCGCGACTGGAACCGCATGTACGGACCCGCAGGCTTCCTGCAATACCAGTGTGTGCTGCCGCCGAACGCCTCACGTGATGGCGTCGACGCGTTACTGGGTGAAATCGCACGCAGCGGTAGCGGCTCGTTCCTGGCTGTGCTGAAGGAGTTCGGCAACGCACCGTCGCTGGGCATGCTGTCCTTTCCCAGGCCGGGCACCACGCTGGCACTGGATTTTCCCAATACCGGCCCTGCTGTGTTGAGTCTGCTCGAACGCCTCGACCGTATCGTCGACGAGACTGGCGGCGCTCTGTACCCTGCCAAAGACGCACGTATGGCTGCGCATTCGTTTCAGCGCGCCTACGGCCGCTGGCGCGAATTCAGCGGCTATCTCGATCCACGTTTTTCTTCCGGCTTCTGGCGCCGGGTCACGGAGTAGACATGCAACGCGTCCTCATCATCGGGGCCACCTCGGCCATCGCTGAAGCAACCGCCCGACGCTACGCCGCACGCGGGGCGGCCATCCACCTGCTTGGTAGACAGGCAGGCCGCCTGGAGACCATCGCGGCGGACCTGACCACACGCGGCGCCAAGAGCAGCATCGGCGTCCTCGACGTCAACGACAGCGCACGTCACGGCGAAATACTGGACGCCGCCTGGGCGGCGCTTGGTGGCGTTGATGTCGTGCTGATCGCACATGGCACGTTGCCCGATCAGGCAGCCTGCAATGCATCGATCGAACTGTCGCTACGCGAGTTTGCGACCAATGGCACGTCCACGATCGCGTTGTGCGCGGCGATCGTGCCGCGCTTGACCGCAGGTGCCACGCTTGCGGTGATCTCGTCTGTTGCAGGCGATCGCGGCCGCGCAAGTAACTACCTGTATGGCAGCGCCAAAGCGGCAGTGACCGCCTACCTCAGCGGCCTTGGGCAGCGCCTGCGCCCGGAAGGCGTCAATGTGCTCACGATCAAACCCGGTTTCGTTGATACGCCGATGACCGCTGCCTTCAAGAAGGGCGCGTTGTGGGCCAAGCCAGACCAGATCGCCAAGGGCATTGTGTGCGCCGTCGATAGCCGCCGCGCCGTGGCCTATCTGCCGGGCTTTTGGTGGGCAATCATGTTGGTCATCAAATCCATTCCCGAATTCGTTTTCCGCAGGATCAAGCTCTGACATGATCGGCAGACACGCTATTGCGGTCTTCAGCACCAATGCTACTGGCCTTGTTGATCACAGCGTTGTTTCCCCCGGCACTATCGGGAACCTCCCCCTCTACATCCTGAAGGGCCTGCTGCTCGCTTGTCTGTTGTTCGTTAACGGATGCAGTGCCTATAAAGATCCGGTTTTGGACACCAAAGGCGGGTGTGCTGCAACAAGCTCTCCTTTCCTGCCGCCTGACCCAACGGTTGATGGCCGTATTACATATTGCGAGGGCGGTGACGGCTGGACCGGCACGATTGAATCCCAGCCCTATCCGCCAGGCACGCGAAACGTCGAAGTCATGCTGACCGGCTACCCAAATACCCCGGGCGTGACCATTAGTGCGGTTGCCAATGCAGGGAACGCGACGTTCACCCTTTTCCCTCCCCAGCCGTGAGAGCGCTGGCAACGCGTAATGCTAAAGATCCCGCCCCGTGTTTCGCAGACCGGATTTCGGATCCGTATTGAAGATCGATCCGTTGACCATTTTGGCTGGGCGGGAATTGGCGCTTCAAATGTTGGCCCTGCCAAGGCCTTTGCAAACGGTTTGCTGCCCATGTTGGCGGCCGTGCTGTTGGGCAACACGTGGCTGATCGCAGTGTGCTTGTGCTTTTCTGGAGCTGGAGTCGGTCACCCTCGCGATCGGCTGCTCCAAGGCCTGCTTGCCGGCAGCTGCGCCTGGCTGCTGATCTTCATTGGCTACGTCGCATCGCCCCAATTGGGTGGTGTGATGGCGTCATTGTTTCTGATCTTGCCTTTCCCTGCTGCGCTGCTGCTCGGTTGGCGACGCCACACGCTGCCAAATGAGCTTGCCGACATGCAAAAGGCACTGCTGCCTATGCTCATGTTCGCAGGTCTGACGCTCTGGGTCGGTCTGTTCCCGTTCCACTGGGACGGGCAGCCCAATGGCGACCCCGCCATCCGGTGGTCTCACCTGTCGACAGATGCCTGGCTCCCGTTACTCTTTGGCGACATGCTGGCACGCGGCAAAATCGACGTACCGATGGTAGGCGATTGGCTCAGTAGTGACCGCCCTCCCCTCCAGGTAGGGCTGTACCTCATGCTGTACAAGGTATTGCCCGAGACGCGTGCACTGGTTTACCAAGGCATATCGACTTGGGCACAGGCTTTGGTGTTGCTACCCTTGGCTTCGTTGCTCGCTCGTCTAGTGAACACCAGGGCGCAGGCAATTGCGTTGCTCGTGCTCTGCCTTTCCGCGTCGATGCTAATCAATACGCTTTTCGTCTGGCCCAAGCTTTTTGCGGCAGCCTTTTCCCTGATCTACTATCTAGCGCTTTTCCCGGGCGAACGCATGCCCAGGCGATGGGGTCAAGCAGGCATCGCAGCAGCGATGGCACTGCTTGCCCATGGCGGCTCATTGTTTTTCCTGGTAGGCGCCTCCCTCGTGCATCTTGCTTTTTACCGCCGTCAGAGCGTGGCCATGTTGGTGCGGGCCGGCTCAATTGCCATCGTCCTCTATCTTCCCTGGATTGCGTATCAACGGCTCGTTGACCCACCAGGAGACCGCCTGCTCAAGTGGCATTTCGCCGGCAAAATCCCTGTCAGTGATGAAAGCGCAATGCATGCCATCGCCAGCGCCTACTCACAACTGACACCTGCCGCATGGATTTCTGGCCGGATGCAGAATTTTTCCACGATCCTCAAGGGCGCACTATCAAGCCCCTACGAATCAATGCAGACCATCACACAGCAAGACCCAGCAATAGCGTCGCGCTTCATCGATGACGACTTCTTCTATACATTCCATTCGATGTGGTTTTCCACGCCATTATTGCTACTGCCCTGCTTGGCGTTTATTTACTTGCGTTCCCGACGCAGCAGATATGCCGATCCCGCATTCAAGGACATGCTGCAAATGGCAGCGACAATCATCCTTACCATGTTCATCTGGGTCACCGCGCTATTTAAAGGCGGGTCGACGACAATCCATACAGGCGCTTATGCAGGCACGTTGCTACTGCAACTTGTGGTCTTAGCTGCTGCCTGGCGCAGCAGCGCTTATCTTTTTTATCCGATCTGCGCCGCCAACGTCGTGGTCGCGCTTTTCATTTATATATTGGACAGACATTTCCTGCCTGACCTGCAAGCGCTTTATCTATTGGGAACCATATTTTTCTGCGGCGGCTTGCTATTCGCATCGTTTGCCTCTACGAGGGACCGCAGTGATAGCCGATCAATCGACCTGCCAACATGATCATTTCCCAAAGACTATCCGTGATACCCATTGATCCTGCTGCAAAAAACCTATCAACGACGAGTCGAATGCCATGCCAGGTGTCATTTATAAAACTGCAACCTCTAAAAGCAAAGATTGCCGATCCATGCTGCCGCCAATAAATACTGCGACTGGCAATGATTGCTCAGTCGGCAAGTCGATCGCATCATGACGCCAGCATGGCACGTTTAGCTATACCGAAGCGCCACCCATGACATTGCCAACGCGCATTTCATTCCATCCGTTTTCGAGTCCATCCATGGCACAGAAGAATGACAAAATCATCCTGACAGGCGCCGCAGGCCTGGTAGGGCAGAACCTAATCGTCGAGATGAAGCAACAGGGTTATACCCAGCTGGTCGCCATCGACAAGCATGCGCATAACTTGGGCATCATGCAAAACCTACATCCAGACGTTAAGACTATCCATGCAGATCTTGCCGAGCCAGGCGAGTGGGCCGAAGCCTTCCGGGATGCGCGGCTGGTAGTCCAGCTACACGCACAGATCACAGGCAAGAGCACCGATCAATTCGTTCGCAACAACCAGACGGCCACGGCACACGTATTGGCCGCCTGCAAGGCGGCCGCAGTGCCTTATATGGTGCACATCAGCTCATCGGTGGTGAACTCGGTTGCCAACGATGACTACACCAACACAAAGCGCGCCCAGGAAGAGATCGTGGTGACCAGTGGCCAGCATCATTGCGTGCTGCGCCCGACGCTGATGTTCGGCTGGTTCGATCCCAAGCATCTAGGCTGGCTTTCTCGCTTTATGGAGCGCACGCCCGTGTTCCCGATTCCCGGCGATGGCCGCTTCATGCGCCAGCCGTTGTACGAGCGTGACTTCTGTCGCTGCATCGCCAAGTGCATCGAAACCGAACCGGAAGGCACCTACGACATCGTCGGCGACACCCGCGTGGACTACGTCGATATCATCCGCACCATCAAGCGGGTCAAGAATCTCCGCACCATCATCGTGCACGTCCCAATCGGCTTCTTTGCATTCCTTCTGCGCACCTACTCACTGTTCACAAGCAAGCCTCCTTTCACAGCAGACCAGCTCAAGGCACTGAGCGCGGGAGACGACTTCAAGGGGATCGACACCGAAGCGGTGTTCGGTGTACGTCAGACATCGTTCGAAGACGCCATTCGTGAAAGCTATACCGACCCGCGCTATAGCCACATCGTGTTGCAGCGCTGACCAGACAGAATATAGACGGAACCACATCAATGAGCACATTCGCCATCATCGGAAGCGGCCCCATGGGCCTCATGGCAGCGCTGGAGCTACTCAAGCAGGGCCACCAGGTCGACGTGTATGAACGCGACGACCGTATAGGCGGCATGTCGGCCGACTTCGATTTCGATGGCCTGCGCATCGAGCGTTATTACCACTTCATATGCAAGACAGACTACCCGCTGTTTTCGCTGCTCGATGAGATGCAGATTTCGGACCGTCTGCACTGGACGGACACCAAGATGGGGTATTTTTACCAAGGTAAACTGCACAAGTGGGGCACACCCTTCGCGTTGCTCGGCTTCCCGCATTTGGGGCTGGTGGACAAGGTACGTTATGCGCTGCACGTGATGCATACCAAGGGCATCAAGGACTGGGCAGCCTTGGACAAGGAGAACGCGCGCGACTGGATCACCCGCTGGATCGGCCCCAAGGCCTACAAGGTAATGTGGGAGAAAGCCTTCGCACTAAAGTTCTTCGAGTACCAAAATGACTTGTCAGCATCCTGGATCGGCACACGCATCAAGCGTGTGGCGCTGTCGCGGCGCAATCTTTTGAATGAAAGCATGGGTTACTTGGAGGGCGGGTCAGCAGTGCTGCTCGACCGGATGGCGACAGAGGTCCGTCGCCTTGGCGGCAACATCCTACTGAGCCAGCCGATTGAGGAGGTCACGTCCAAGGGCGGCAAGGTAACAGGCATCCTCACGCCGGAAACGCACAAGGCTTATACCAATGTGATTTCCACCGCACCCATCCAGTACGTCCCCAAGCTGGCCCCCGGTCTGCCTAAAGACTATACCGACAAGATCGCTGTCATCGACAACATCCCCGTAGCTTGCGTGATCCTGAAATTGTCGCACCCGGTCAGCGAAAACTTCTGGATGAACATCAGCGATGAGCGTATCGACATCCCTGGCATGATCGAATACAGCAACCTCAACCCCGGCAGGGGTCCGGGGGAGCACATCGTGTATGCGCCTTACTACATGCCCAAGACCCATCCCAAGTGGCGATGGGCCAACCAGCAGCTCATCGACGAGGTGATCAGCTACTTGCCGATGATCAATCCAGCATTCAAGCCGGAATGGATCCGTGCAACCCATTGCCACCGGTATGAGTACGCGCAGACAATCTGTCCGCCAGGCTTCCAAGACATGCTGCCGTCGATGCAGTCTCCTCTTGCGGGATTCTTCATGGCGGACACGGCCTACTACTACCCGGAGGACCGCTCGATCAACGAAAGCATCGCCGTAGGCCAGGTGTTGGCCCGCTTGGCAGCCCAGGGTGCTGCCGGCAAGTGAAGGCTACCATTCCGTCTCGTCAGTTCATCATGTTCCTGTTTGCAGGCGGTCTTGCCGCGGCGGTCAACTTCGGCTCGCGCATCGCTCTTAGCCACTGGATGGACTATGTGCCTTCGATCATCATTGCTTACCTGTTGGGTATGATGTCGGCATTCATGCTCAACAAGCTGTTCGTTTTCAGCGAAGCTCGCAATCGTCTCCACCATCAGGTCATGTGGTTCATCTTGATCAATCTGGTGGCGGTGGTGCAGACGATCGTAATCAGTCTCCTGCTTGCACGATGGCTGCTGCCTACCATCGGTGTGGATTTCCACAATGAGACCATCGCCCACAGCGTCGGCGTCGTCGTGCCGGTGATCACCAGTTACCTCGGGCATAAGCGATTTTCGTTCAGAACATGAACCACGTTCGCACACCGGCGGGCATTCCTGACAAAGCTCGCAAGCTGGCATTCCACGCGGCAGCTGAGCAGGCGTCACACAGCGCAGGGCAGTTGCTACGTATCCTGTGGTCGAAGGCGGGCGTTGAAGTTACCGGAGCGCGGCATGTCACATTGATCGCCACTTTGAGCAGGGAAAACTTCCGGTGAACCAAAACAGTTCCGACAATCGATTTACTGCCTCGAAACCACTGCCACCGCTGTCCGAGCGGAGCCTGGGCCACTGGCGGGGCCTGCTTTCTGCTTGGTGGCTGCTTGGTGGCCTGGTCATTCTGTTCAGCACGATTTTGGGCGTCGCGCAGCACTTTTCGTCCACGATCTATATGGACGAGTGGGACGGGATGATTGGGTTCTGGCAGAAGCTTGGCAATGGAGACACGAGCGCATGGTGGGCACAGCACAATGAACATCGGATCGTGTTGACCCGCGCCCTGTTCTGGCTGGACCTGCACTTTTTCAAAGGGCAGGGCTACTTGCTGATTCCGGCAAATGTGATTTTGCACTTGGCCATCGCTGCCGTTTTCATCGTTGCATATATTCGCTTTGCCACGCAGCGCCACTCACTTGCCGTCATCGTCGGCATAGTGCTTACCGGACGTTTTCTGTGGATGCAGGACGACAACCTGACATGGGGTTTCCAGAGTCAGTTCATCTCCGTCTACCTCTTTGCCATCGCCTCATTCCTTGCCTACAGCCGATCCAGTCGGGAAGGACCCTTGACACCTCAGTTTCTTGGTCTGGTGCTGGCACTTACCTCCATGCTCAGCATGAGCAATGGCCTTATCGCGTTTCCCGTTTTGGTAGTCATGTCCTTCATGCTGCGGTTGAAATGGAGCCACCGCCTCGTCGCGATTGCGGCCATGAGCGTTGCGTGGGCACTGTATTTTCATGGCTACCGAAGCCCGCCTTATCATGCATCTCCGGTGGACGGCATCCTGCACCATCCGGTCGAGGTCATCCATTACGCGCTGAATTTTCTGGGTTCGCCAGCGGCATTTCTTGGCGCTGGCCTGCATGCCCCAATGATCGTCGGCACGCTGCTACTGATGGCAGTGACGACTATGAGTGTTTTGCTGGTGCGGCGTGGCGAGCTCAACAGCTATCGCTTATACATCGGAGCCGCCTTCGCGTTCGCGGCGGCAGCAGCGCTGTTGGCAGGCAGTGGCCGATACAACCTTGGCCTCGATACCGCGGTTACTAGCCGCTATACCACTCCTGCATTGATCGCCTGGCTAAGTGCGTTTCTGCTGTTTGCCGATGTTGCCAGCAAGACGCGCTTCTGGACTGTCGTCGCGGTACTTGGAGTGCTGGTATTGCCTGCTGGTTTATGGAGCCAGCGCATCATGATGACCATGCCGCCGCAACCGTTCTACCGTGATGTTGCAGTGCTGGGCGTCAAGATGGGGATCCGGGATGGCAGCTATATCGACTGGATGTACCCGCGCAACGGGCAGGATATCGTCGTATCACTGATGAATTATGCCGATAAGGAAGGATTGACTGTCTACGGCAAGGATTGGGTTCGAAACATTGGAACGCTTGAATTCTCGCGCGATCGGGTGGACGTCACCGCATGCAAAGGCTCGCTGGATGATGCCAAGCACATCGATGGCGCCTGGTTGCTCAACGGTTGGGCATTGGCCGAAGGAGACCGGAAGGCAAAGCTTATCGTGCTTACCGGCCAGGATGACGCCACTGTGGGATATGGTGTGCTCGGTGAGGTACGCCCTGACGTTGCCCAGGCCGTGGCAGGCGCCTCCGGCACGACCGGCTGGCGTGGCTACGTGATCTCCGCCAACGGCCAAGTGAGCGCATGGCTCTATACGCAAGGGCGGTTCTGTCCGCTGGCTTCGAATATCGATTTCAGGCCTTGAATTGCCCTGACAAGCTCAGCCCCTTCACCTATCGCGCCTGACCTGATTGCGGGCTGCCACCTGATCTAGGGAAGGTCTGAACAACGAGGCCTAAGAGGGCAGAATGTCCGCATCGTTCCGGAGAATCGCGTTTGGATCTTCGGAGTTTCGCCATTTCTGGCGCTTTCCGTGGGAATTCCACGGATCACAGGCGCACGCTCCCCATCGCAGGCAGTAATTGCTTTCGCTTCATCCACAGGTTTGACAGCGCAAACAAGGTCAGCACGTGTGCGGTGTTCTTGGCCAGGCCGCGATAGCGGACCTTGGTGTAACCGAACTGGCGCTTGATCACCCGGAATGGATGCTCCACCTTCGCGCGCACGCTGGCCTTGACGTGTTCCCAACGCTGTACCCGAGCACGCTCGCGCTTGTTGCCGATGGCGTGGATCGTCCAGGGCCTGGCGGCGATGAAGAATGCAGCGTCGCAGTCCTGCAGTTCGCCGCGTTTGTCCGCGCCGGTGTAGCCGCTGTCGCCGAACACGCTGTCTTCCTTGCCATGCAGCAACGTGTGCATCACCGTGACATCGGCGACATTGGCCGCTGTGCAATGGACGTGGTGCACCAACCCGGAAAACTCATCCACGCCGATGTGCGCCTTCATCCCGAGATACCACTGATTGCCCTTCCTGGTCTGATGCATCTCAGGGTCGCGCGCATGGTCGGCATTCTTGGTCGAGCTGGGTGCAGCGATCAGCGTCGCATCGACGATCGTGCCGGAGCGCAGGCTCTGGCCCTTGCGCGCCAGATGCGCGTTGACCGCTTCCAGCATCCGTGCGGCAAGGCCATGGGTCTCCAGCAGGCGCCGAAAGTTGAGAATCGTGGTCTCATCCGGAATGTCGTCCAACCCACCGAGCTGGGCAAAGCGCCGCAAGGTCGGAATCTCGTGCAGCGCTTCTTCCATCGCCGGATCGCTCAACGCATACCACTGCTGCAGAAAATGAATCCGCAACATCGTCGCCAGTACGTACGGCTGCCGACCTGGCCGTCCCGACACCGGGTAGTGTGCAGCGATCAGACCGAGCAATTGCTGCCACGGAACGACCTGCTCCATCTCGGCCAGAAAGATCTCGCGCCGGGTCTGCTTGCGCTTGCCCAGGCCCTCAGCGTCACCGAACGTCAGTTGCATGGATGATTCCTCAACACGAGGCGGGTAGTGTCGCGCATCTGCCGTGCTTTGTTCAGAGGTTCCCTAGCGCCCCATTCCCAAAGGCCGAAGATAAGGACGATATCCTCATAAAATCTCAGGTGTTCGGACACTGTGATGCACATTGCGTCCGACCATGAGTGGTCGGCACAGAAAAAACCTCATCTGATTGGCAAGTAAGTTCCCGCCGAATGTGACACAGAACCACCACATCTTGCCGTGATTCGAGTCAGCGTGTTGCGTTTGCAATGTCCATCCATTTCCTGATGTCCCGTTTTTTGACCACACATAATGATCGCCCTGAAAAGGAATTTGACATAAGTTTCGCAAGGAAAGTTGATTGTTTTGGCCTGCTCTAAATCAGTATGACGCCTATACTAGGGAGCGCAACTTCCGTGCTATCCGTTGCGCAAGGTTTGCATGCTTGCGGACAACGAAGTAACCCTGCGGCAACACGCTGGGATCGTCGACGAATGCGACCGATTCAGCCAAGGGTCCTATCTGCCTTTCCACGAACGCCGGCGGCATCGCTGCCCAACCGTAGTTAGATGCCTGTAGCACGTCTGCATTCCCGGCGACGGCCGCGTACACATGCTCACCTGCGGCATAACGGCGGCGAGCTTCCGCAGGATCGGCAAACATCCTTGCGTAGTCTTCCTCGTACTGGTTGCGTCCGCTCGCCTTCAACGAACACGCTTGGCAGAGCTCGAGGAAATGATCCGTAGTGGTTGTCATCACCAGCGTACCGCCCGGCCTGAGCACCCGCATCAATTCGGACAACCAGAACGTAGCAGATGCGGCGGACAAGTGCGAGAACACGGAAAAGGCGTAAACGACGTCGAAGTGGCTATCGCTGTAAAGCAGTCGCGCGTTTGGACCGATCCGGCTTAGGTTGCCCCTCACCCCGGTGGAACGGGCAACCTCAAGAATGGCGTCGTCGACGTCAACCCCGTGCAGGTTGGATGCATCCACATCATTAAGGAAAAACCGGATGATGCGCCCCCAACCAACGCCGAAATCGAGCACACGTGAGCTGCGGTGCAAAGGATAACTGCCAGATTTCACGATTTTGTAGAACGTGAATGCCTCGGCTAAGGCAACTTCGTTGGATTTTCCAACGAACACCTCCTGCTGATAGACAGACGGGAAACCGGGCAACCCGAGCGAGGGGTCATTGATTGAACGGAGAAGACGCTCATACCACTGCTGATCATCCATTGCCATGCTCCGTTGAGCGAATCAGTTAGGAAGGCAGGACGAAAATCCCCTGATTTTCGTAACTTTCGTGTCGTAAAGCAGCGTTTGGCGAACGCGTGGTAGCCGCAAAAAAACCCGCCTGTTCCACCCAAAGCACGAACAAGCGCTCAATCACATGCGCCAGCGTAGCATCCCGCTGGCCTGCCTCCGGGTCGAACTCGCTTAATCCGATGCTTCGCGCCCGAAGTGCACTCAGCGCTGCGGGACGGAACCAGAACATCGTACCTGCGAAAAAACCAAGACGTATCCGCTTTTCTTCGATGCCGGTCTCGGCTGCAAGCACACGCAGGCGCTCCTCATTGCCCCCCCAAAATCTTACGTTGCTGAGGTAAGCCGATTCGGGACCGACGATGCCGCATGCCGGATGATCGTCAAAAGCGCGAAGCACTTTCAGAACGTCCAATGACGATCCCAGCAACGCCTTCATCAGATCATCGCGCCACTGGCCGCCGCCATCGTGGTAGACACTCTTCTTTGAATGTATCTTGCAGACTGCGTCGTAGCGATCGAGCAACCCTGTGTTGAGCAGGCTGATGAATGGCCCAACATCGCGTCCAATATTGGGATGGATGAATACGGACGCGCGAATCTTATGTTCCTGAAAGTAACGAACCGCAATTCGCCGGTCGGAAATTGACTTCACAGACACGAAGACATCGTAATCGACGATCACATTACGCATATAGGCACAAATCGAATCGATCAGATCGATATGAAATAGGTGCAGGACGATCGCAAAACGTGAGCTTAGACTTTCTGCATCTATTGCTCCCACGCCGTAACGTTCCAGCTCATCCGAAGCGGGAGAATCGTCTCCAGTAACGATCGGCATGATGTTCTTGCGTGTCTGGCGCATCCGCGCGACTTCACGCTCTATCATCGTCCGCGCATCCGCATCGGGTATGACGCTTGCCAACTCCACGTCGAGCACGCCGTTCGGATCTTCGCGAAGCACTTCGCTCTTGATAAAACCAAACCGGCGATACAACTCGTCCCAGTGGTAATGAGCAGGATTGGCCTGGAGCACTCCCTGCTTGCTCGGCGCTGCGATAAGAGCGTTGACACCTTCGCGCAGCCGCTTGCGCTTTATTCTAGCCGCTGCCACCCGCTTTGCGGTTGCGTCAGGGCGATACGCAACCTCGATCTTCGCACCATGACTGAGCAGCCATTGGGTCAAGCCGACTTCATAGGAAAGGATGATTTCCCACTTATCGTCCAGTACGCGGACATTTCTCCAGAACCGGTCAAAGTAATGACTGAAGAAAGCGCTCTTGCGAAAAACAAGAAAATAGGACTGGAGATGGCGACTGACCTGCAACGACTCGGTCATTCCCCAAACATCGCATTCGACATCGCGCATCTGTGCGAAAGCCTTGCCGATACCACCTCGATCGATTGTAACTACGCTGTCATTGGCGATGATCAGCTCATCGTAGGAGTACAGCGCCTCGACGGCAAAGATGCCTGTACGAAACGAGTAAAAATCATAACCGACATTTTCACGCAGGATTACCGTGATCCGCTGATCTAGACCCATAGCCTGTTCGGGTGCCAGCCGTGTCGATACCAAGACAATCCGCTCGGCGTGCAGCAACAACTCATCGAGCAGGCGCCGAGTGAACTCTGTGAGCAGGCCTTCGGCATCGAAGTGGGCGACGACCGCAACCCGACGCGCGGCGGTCATCGGTTCCATACCTGGTAAACCTGGACGGCGAACTCACGAAATCGCGGAAATGGCCGCAATACCCTTCCGACCAGGGAACGCACCCGAGAGGGTTTAATGAGAGGAGTTTCCAGGGGCTTGGCACGGCGCAACTCTGCGGAGAGCAGAACTATTTCGTTGACGAGACGGTCACGGTCATCCAGCAGCTGCGTCGTACGTTCGCCACCGAGCGCACGAAGCAGCGTACCGTCTTTGAGGAGATCGTCAAGATCGGTGCGTCCTCCTGTCACAGCCGCATGTGTTGCTTCAAGATAGGCTAGGCCATGCTTCAGATCGGGCTCGAGATGGCAGCCCTCTCCCCACTCATTCCACGCATTGATGAAGATCAGTTGATCTTCGGGTGCATTATTGACACGCGTATATTCCACCAGCCGACCAAGCCAGTACTGATAGATCGATGGCGATGAATTCAACAGGATATGGGAAGTGTGCTGACGCCGTGCGGTGTTGTCCCACGAAGGTACGATTCCGCGATACCAGCGAAAATCGGGCTTGTCGCGACTGATCGACTGCGCGACGACTTTCCGGTAGTCGGCCATGCCGCCCCGGAAGTCCGGGTTGATCATATCGACATGATGGGTCACCCGGTTTTCGGAACCGAGGAAGGTGTGAGGTGGAAATTCGACGGCAGCGTCGAAACCCCAGTCGCGAGGGTCGACGATACCGTAGAACTGCACGGCGACCAGGTGGATCTCGCCAATGCCGTGCTGCCGCGCGACATCGCGCCAGCGCTCGGCGGTCTGTTTCGAATCGGGGAATAGGTCTGCACGGTAGACGAGCAGCATCGGCTTGCCGTCCACCCGGATCGCCCGGCGGTCGCTCAGCAGCGGGAGGATGTCCTCGAGGAACCGGCGATCTTCATCTTCGCCATGCTTCTGCTCCAACAGCACGTCCTTCTCCATGCCGTCCCAGGTTCGCGTCCAGTTCTCATTCGCCCAGCAGATACAGAAGGGAAAATCGATGTCGCTCTTCAGGTAGTTATCGATTGGCAGCTCGAGAATTCGGCGCCCATCGAACCAGTAGTAGTAGAAGCAGAATCCGTGGACACCATACAGCTTCGCGAGCTCGGCCTGCGCTCGCATGTTGTCGACAAGGCGAAGATCATAGAAACCAAGCTCGCGAGGAACGTGCGGTTGATAATGGCCAACGAAGTTCGGCCGCCCCTTGGCTACATTGGTCCACTCGGTGAATCCAGGCCCCCACCACTCTGAGTTTTCAGCCACTGGATGGTATTGTGGCAGATAAAACGCAATTGGCTTTACAGTCGACATTGTTATCCCAAAAATTCGGATAGATCCCTGTTAGCGGGACACATTTCAGGCTGGAAGCAGAAAATACCCCGCTACAGACTGATTGATCTTACATGACCAGGGACTTTCCCTAGCCTAGTCTGGTTGCCAGCAAGCAACAAGACCAGGGTGAAAAGCAAGATCAGCGGCTAATCAGCGACGCCACCAACGCTGCTGAAGAAGCAACTTATCCAATTTATCCTCACTACTCTCCAAACGCCGCAGCATCAAGGCTTTCACCTCGGCCATCGCTTGCGCGCGATCTTCTGCAATTGTTCGCTGCAGCTCTGCAGACGCTAACGAATCCTGTGTAAGCTGATGAATCTGCTGTTCCAACTGCTGGGAATGCAGAGACTGCTGCTGAGACTGCTGGACGTGTTGCTGGACCTGCCGCTCCAACTGCTGAACCTGCTGCTCAAGTTGCAGGATACGCTGCTGACGCATTTGCTCCTGCTGGGTCAGGGCTACAACCTGACCACGCGCATCTGCGAGACCCGCATAGACGCGTTCAAGCTCCTCCATGTTCTTGACATTGCGACCAAGCACGTCGAACACCCGATTGATCAGCGCAAATCCGCCGGCCGCAGAGGCGTCCGCCAACTCCAGCAATGCGGAGTTGCGCTGACCGCCGACCAACAGGACACCCAAACCATGTGTATGGGTAAACTCAAATGCCGGGTATTGCTGACTGATTTCAGCCCAGTACTTCCAGACACCAAAACCACGCTCACGCACACAGGTATCATGAAATAGCACGACGGCGCGACTGGTTAGCTTTGGAAGCCATGTCTCAAAATCTTCACGGACCGCTTCATAGGTGTGTAAGCCATCGATGTGCAGCAAGTCGATGGAAGCATCGGCGAAGTACTCTAGCGCTTCGCTGAAGCGCATCCGCAGCATTTCGGAGATACCGGGATAATTACGCTGCTGATAGCCACGCAATTGGTTATAGATATCGTCGCCGTAGAAGCCGGCGTGCTCGTCCCCTTCCCAGCTGTCAACTGCGAACACGCGGGACGTCAGCTCCTGCTCCTCGACCGCTTGGCAGAAAGCGAGAAAGGATGCACCGCTATGCGTGCCCAGCTCCACAATAGACTGTGGACGAAGTTGCTGCACAAGCCAAGACGCGAACGGGACATGCCCCAGCCATGCACTGAAGGGGACCGACCGCGGAGCGATCAACATGCTGGGAGATAATGGAAAGTCGATCATGAAACGGTCTGGTTGGCGAAATGAGAAGAAATGGAATCATCGCCGGGAGATGCAGCGGCGATAAAAGCACCGATATCATCGGAGCATAGAAGGGACTCGAATGCGCGGATTTTTTCAATTGGCCATTGCCACCAACGGATCTCCAACAACCGTGCGACGACCTGCTCGTCAAAGCGCATGCGTACAACGCGCGCTGGATTGCCAGCAACAATGGCATAAGGCGGCACGTCCTTGCTAACGACGGCACCAGCACCGATGCATACACCATCGCCCACGGTGACGCCGGAAACCACAATGGCACCATGCCCGATCCAGACGTCGTTACCTATGACAGTCGGCCCCTTCGTATGCGGATGTCCATCCTGGCCGCCCCCCGGGGAATTCAGTGCGATCCTTAGTGGGTAAGTGGTAACCCAATCCAGGCGATGTTCGCCACCACCGAAGATGAGAACACCGTCAGCAATCGAACAAAATGCGCCTATATCGATGCGTTCACCCTCGCTCCATACTTTGAATTGCGGATTTCCATAGGTGAAACGCCCAACGGAAATTCGCGGATCGTCCGTTACCAGTGGCGGAATGAATCCGCCGCGCTCCGTTATCGATGGCAGAGCGAATCCGTCGTTCATGGCGTGACACCTATCCGCTTCATTGTCACCTCATCGAACGGGATTCCCACCAGCCCATAGCGCAAGCGGGGCGAGGCAACACGAATCAACACTGCGTCATGCAGCCAGGCATGCTGGGTATTGGCGTACGGATCACCATCGGCGATGGAGACCGTCATGGAGTATTCGCCATTGGGCAGAAGCGGCAGGGTAAAGCGGAAGGATGCCTCCAAGCCGGTGTCAGCCTCTACCTGCATGGGCGGTTGCACATATGTATAGGTGTGTTCGCCAAACAACGACTGGCCGAGCCGGTCCTTGACGAAGAAGCCGATGAGCGGACTCTGCAGCGACTGGTGAGCAGTGGCCCGAATCTTCAATACGACATCTTCGCCACCTGCAAAAGAAGTGAAGGCTTCGCCCTGATCGTTGCAGAGCGTCACCGAGTCGATGCTGGCAACGCCAGACTGCCATCCACCCGAGTTGGCCACGTTGTCGAACAACTCGACCTTCAAGTCCTTTTCAATGCGCATCGGAGACGGCGCCTTTGACTCGCCTTTCCCTGTCTGGCGCGACTGCAGCTTGACTGTATCGCCGTAAACTTCCTGGGAGCAGTATTCGATGTACGCATTGCAGGTATCCTGCGCCGTACCATGCATCCGCATTTCACCACGATCTAGCCAGACGGCACTCTGGCAGAAATTAAGCACCGAAGACGTGTCATGACTGACGAACAGGAGCGTGCCGTTTTCGCGGAATTTGCGCAGGAAGCGCATACATTTCTGTACGAAGATGGCATCACCCACCGCCAATGCTTCATCGATCACCAGAATGTCTGCATCGACATGAGCAATCACGGCGAACGCCAGTCGCACATACATGCCACTTGAGTATGTCTTGACCGGCTGCTCTAAAAAATCTCCTATGTCTGCGAATGCCACGATGTCGTCGTACTTGCTATCGGTCTGCTCCCGCGACAAGCCGAGAATCGAAGCGCTCATGTACACGTTCTCGCGCCCCGTGAATTCAGGGTTAAAGCCAGCACCAAGCTCCAACAGCGCAGCGACACGGCCACGCACAGCGACGTCGCCGGTGGTCGGTTGCAAGGTGCCGCAAATGATCTGCAATAAGGTAGATTTACCCGAGCCGTTGCGCCCAATAATACCCACCGTATCACCACGGCGGACTTCAAAGTTAACGCCTTTCAGCGCCCAAAACTCTCGATAGTGGGTATGACCAGGCTTACCCAGAAAACGGGACAGGCGCGGCAGGATTGCCTGTTTTAGCCGATCCTGCGGTTGCGAGTAGACCTGGTAGCACTTGGTGACATCCGACACGCAGATCGCCAAATCTGCCTGACTGTGGACTGATTGCTTAGATGACATCAGCAAATCCTCGGCGTAGCTTCTGAAAGCACAAATAGCCAAACCAGGCCAAGAACGCAGCAAATACTATGTATTTGAATAACCCGAGGAAGTCAGGTGCGATACCCCATATCAGGACATTTCGCGTTTGTTCGATGATGAAGGTAAGTGGATTGAGGTAGATCCATTTACGCAACCCCTCCGGCAGCGACGTCACAGGATAGAAAACCGGCGCCAGAAACAACAGGATCGTGGTCAAAATGCCCGTCATCTGTCCGATGTCGCGAACGAATACACCGAGTGCTGACAGCATCCATGCCAACCCCATGGTCAGCATCACCAGCGGAAACAGTACCAGCGGGAGATATATCACCGTCATCGGCAACATCCCGCGAATCAACAATTGTGCAAGCAGCAATACCGCTAACGATACCAACGCATGGAACAACGCAGCCCCCATTGCCACCCAAGGAAGCGTCTCCAACGGAAAAATGACCCGCTTGACATAGCTTGCATTGCCGACAATCAGGGTGGGGGCGCGGTTTACGCATTCGGCAAAAATGCCATGCACTAAAATGCCAGCGAATAAGATGATGGCAAAATCGCCTTTGTGTGCCGTTTCCACACCCCAGCGCGCGTTAAACACAACCGAGAATACGAAAGTGTAGACCGCAAGCATCAGGAGCGGATTGAAAAACGACCAAGCCAGACCCATCAGCGAGCCACGATAACGGCTAATGACTTCACGCTTGGCCAGTTGGTAGATGAGCACGCGATTGCTGACAAAACTGCGCACCATCGCCAAGGGGGAACCCGAGGCGACGATGGAAGACGAAAGCATCTGATTCATGCGGCGACTCCGGAGAGTGCCGCGGCGAGATCCCCACGCAAATCCCCCAAATCCTCAACCCCCACGCTCAGCCGCACCAGCGCATCGCTGATACCGAGCTGTTCGCGGCGGGCCACCGGGATGGAGGCGTGCGTCATGACGGCGGGATGATTGACCAGGCTTTCCACGCCGCCCAGCGATTCGGCCAGGGTGAACAGTTCGGTCTTTTCGCAGAAGCGCTTGGCTGCGTCGAAGCCGCCTTTGAGCACGATGGAGACGATGCCGCCGAAGCCGGACATCTGGCGCTTGGCCAGTGCGTGCTGCGGGTGCGAGGCCAGGCCGGGGTAGATCACCTTTTCGATGGCGGGATGGGTTTCCAGCCATTGCGCCAGCGCCAGGGCGTTCTCGCAATGCGCGCGCATGCGCAGCGGCAAGGTCTTCAATCCGCGTAGGGCGAGGAAGCTGTCGAACGGACCTTGTACGCCGCCGATGGAGTTCTGCAGGAAGGCCAGTTGTTCGGCAAGTTCTGCGTTGTCGCCAACTACCGCGATGCCGCCGACCATGTCGGAGTGGCCGTTGAGGTACTTGGTGGCCGAATGCACGACGATGTCGGCGCCCAGCTCAAGCGGGCGTTGCAGCATCGGCGAGGCGAAGGTGTTGTCGACCACGATCAGCAGGCCGTGCTTGCGGGCGATGGCAGCAATCGCGGCGATGTCGACCAGCTTGAGCATCGGGTTGGTCGGGGTTTCGATCCACACCATCTTGGTGTCGGGACGGATCGCGGCTTCGAAGGCGGCCGGGTCGGTCAGGTCGACGAAGCTGAAATCCAGGCCGGCGGTGCGGCGGCGCACGCGCTCGAACAGGCGGAAGGTGCCGCCATACAGGTCGTCCATCGCCACCACGTGGCTGCCGGCATCCAGCAGTTCCATCACGGTTGAGGTGGCGGCCATGCCCGAGGCAAACGCGAACGCGCGCGTGCCGCCTTCCAGAGCGGCAACGCAGCGCTCGTAGGCAAACCGCGTCGGGTTATGGGTCCGCGAGTACTCGAAACCCTGATGCTCGCCGGGGCTGGACTGCGCGTAGGTGGACGTCGCATAGATCGGCGGCATCACTGCGCCGGTGCTGGGATCTGGCGACTGCCCTCCATGGATCGCCAGCGTTGCAAGCGCCAATGCGCGCTCGCCATCGTGGCTCTTGGTAATGCGGTTGGACATGGAGGTTCCCGGAAAAAGTGGCGGATTGTAACAAGCAGGTCTGAACGGCCAAGCCCGCGCGTCTCACTGACACGCGCGGGCTTGCGCGATCACTGCACGCGGCGGCGCAGGTAGTTGAGCAGGTCGATGCGGGTGATCAGGCCGAGAAACTGCGTGCCGTCCATGACGATGGCGACCTGGCCGCGATCGAACACCGGCAGCAGCGCCTCGATCGGCGAGGCGACATCCAGGCGGTCGAGCTTGCTGACCATGGCGGTGGAAATCGGATCGCGAAAACGCGCTTCGTCGCCATACACGTGCAGCAGCACGTCGCTCTCGTCGACGATGCCGACCAGTTCGCCGTCGTCGATCACCGGTAGCTGCGACACGTCGTACAGCTTCATGCGCTGGTAGGCGGTGGTCAGCAGGTCCTTCGGGCCCACCACCACGGTGTCGCGCTTATTGTACGGGCGCAGGATCAGGTCGCGCAGGTCGCCGTGTTGCGGGCGCTCCAGGAAGCCGTTGTCGAGCATCCAGTAGTCGTTGTACATCTTCGACAGATACTTGTTGCCGGTATCGCATACGAACACCAGCACGCGCTTGGGCGTGGTCTGCTCGCGGCAATACTTCAGCGCTGCGGCCAGCAAGGTGCCGGTGGACGAGCCTCCGAGGATGCCTTCTTTGGCCAGTAGCTCGCGCGCGGTGTGGAAGCTTTCGGCATCGCTGATCGAATACGCCTTCTTGACCCGCGAAAAATCCGAGATATCCGGCAGAAAATCTTCGCCGATGCCTTCGACCAGCCAGCTGCCGGACTTCTCGCTGACCGTGCCTTCTTCGATGTACTGGGTCAGGATCGAGCCCACCGGGTCGGCCAGCACCAGTTCGGTGTGCGGCGAGGCGGTGGCGAAGGCGCGCGACAGGCCGGTCATGGTGCCGGAGCTGCCGCAGCCGAACACGATCGCGTCCAGCTGGCCGTCCATCTGCGCCAGGATTTCCGGGCCGGTGCCGAATTCGTGCGCAGCCGGGTTGTCCGGGTTGCCGAACTGATTGATGAAGTACGCACCGGGGGTTTCGGCGGCGATCTTGGCGGCCAGGTCCTGGTAGTACTCCGGGTGGCCCTTGGCCACGTCCGACCGGGTCAGCACCACGTTGGCGCCCATGGCCTTGAGATTGAAGATCTTCTCGCGGCTCATCTTGTCCGGCACCACCAGGATCAGCTGGTAGCCCTTTTGCTGCGCTACCAGCGCCAGGCCCAGGCCGGTATTGCCGGCGGTGCCTTCCACCAGCGTGGCGCCAGGGGTGAGGTCGCCGCGCTGCTCGGCCGCTTCGATCATCGACAGGCCGATGCGATCCTTGATCGACCCGCCGGGATTGTTCGCCTCCAGCTTGAGGAACAGCTCGCAGACGCCGGTGTCCAGGCGCTGGGCCTTGACGATCGGCGTGTTGCCAATCAGTTCGAGTACGGAGGAATGAATCGCCATCGGGATATCGTCGCTGCGCCGCGCGGGCTAGACCGGTCATTATCCGACGAACGGCCGGGGAATGCTCATTCAGGCGGGAAACGATCGTGCTCGCCTATGAACGAGCGTGCTCAGCTGCCTGACAGGCCACGCGTCACGGCGCAGGCATCGGCCAAAACGAAAGACGCGGACGGTGGCAAGCCGACGAGGAGGCCGCCACCGCCCGCGGCGGTGAACTTGTTGTAACGGTGGGGAAGGATCAGTGCGTGAGCTGGTCGTACATCCGGGTGAGCTTCTCTTTGGCCTGCAATTTTTCGCGTTTCATCTGGCCCAAGGTCACGTCGTCGATGGGAAGCACCCCAAGTTCGGCATCCATGCATTTCTTGTTCAAGAGCTTGTGGCGTTGGTACAGCTGCTTGAACTCGGGATCGGACTTGATCAATGCGTCGATTTCGGTCTGCGGTTGCCCTTCGAACATGGCGTTACCTCCTTCACTTAAAACAAGAACGCCCCGGCCGCGAACGGCACAGGGCGCTGCTTGGGAATCGAAGACCCGCGCGTCACGTTGGCAAAGGTCATCACGGTAGACGCACTGGTAAAACCACTACCTGTTGCAACTGCGTGCGTCTCTGCGTGCCCTTGCGTCACTGACCCGGCCCTCCGTACTTTCCGGGCGGCGGAGTTGCTGCCCGGAGGTACGACCCTACGCCGGTCGCGGAGGGGGTTCAAGGCCGGAACGGCTGGTTTTGCCGTTCCCTGCGTCAATCAGTGACCGCGGTTCAACCGGGCGTCATGCCTGGGTTAAAAGACCTTAACTTCCAACCACTTGCATTAGGGCGCGACGACGACCTCCGCCGCGCGCGTCTTGCTGGCGGCACCCTTGCTGCCACTGACCTGCAACCGCGATTCCGCAACACCGGCGGCGACCAGAGCGTCGCGAAGCGCTTCGGCACGCTTCTTGGCTGTGCCCGCATCGCTGTCGAAGCCGACGATGCTGACCCGGCCCTTCTTGCCGATGTTCAGATACTCGGCCAGTGCCTTGGCCTGCCCGGCCGCATCGCCGGACAACGCCGCCTTGCCGCCGAACGCACCGCTGCCCAGCGAGAACACTTCGCCGCGGCTGTCCACCCTGGACGAGGGCAGCTTGGCACCGGCCACCAGCTCGGCTTCTTCATGGGCGAGCTGAAGGGCCTTTTGCTGGGCGGCGTTGAGCTTGGCGGTCTGCTTGCCGGCCACGCTGGTCAGCGCCAGCTCGGCATCCTGGCGAGCCAGGGTTTCCTGTTCGGCGGCCTGCCGCATGCGCTCAGCCTCCTCGGCCTGGATCTGCGCCTGCACACGCAGCCGCTCGGCCTCCTGCCGGGCGCGCGAGGCGTCACGGCGGCTGGCCTCGATCAGCAGATCGTTGCGGGTGCCTTCCAGGCGGTCCAGCTCGCGCCGGGCCAGCGCGGTGCGGGCGGTGAGCTCGGCGATCTCGACCCGGCGGTCGGCCAGAAACACCAGCGCATCGCGGTCGCGGCGCTTGGCCTCGGCCAGTGCCGCCACGCTTTGCTGGGCCTGCAGCCGCTCGTAGCGAGCCAGATCGCTGGTCTGTGGGTCGTTCTGCAACGCTGCCAGGCGCCGATTGAGCGCGTCGACCTGCGGGTCGTCCTTGGCCGCCATCGCCAGCGACGGCAGCGTGGCCAGGCTCAGCACACCGATATAAAGGAGGGGGCGCAGTTTCATCGGCCGTTCTCCCCGGTGTTGAGGGTGTTCTGCAGCTGCGCCACTTCCTTGCGACGTTGCTCCAGCTGGGCACTGACCACGGCCTCTTCGCTGCGCGCCTTGGCCAGATCGGCATCGGCGGCGGCGCGCAGTGCGAGCTGCGGCACCTCCTTGCGCTGGCGTTTGTCCAGTTGCGCCTGCTGGGCCTGCATCAATTCCTGGCGGGCCAGGTTGACCAGATCCGGGGCGTATTGGTCGGCATCGGCCTGGGTGGCGCGTTGCACGGCCTGTTCGGCGGCAGTGAGCTCCGGTGCCACCTGGGCGGCGGCCGGAGAGGAAAGAACCATGAAACAGGCGATGCCATACAGGGATCGCCGCAAGTATGCGAAGCTAGCCGTCATTAGGGGAGCCGTAGCGAGGAAGTCTCGAGCACGGCCATTGTCGGAAGCCTGCGGCGGACTTGCAACGAGACGCTGCTGTTTGTTGGGGAACCATTGCGCATGGATATCGGCTACTTCCTGAAGCTGATGACCGAAAAGAATGCCTCGGACATGTTCTTGACCACCGGCGCGCCGGTGTACATCAAGATCGAAGGCAAGCTCTACCCGCTCGGCAACACGGGGTTGCCGCCGGGGATGGTCAAGAAAATCGCTTACTCATTGATGGACGAAGGCCAGGTGCCGCAGTTCGAGCGCGAGCTCGAGCTCAACATGGCCATCGCCCTGTCCGATGCCGGCCGCTTCCGCGTGAACGTGTTCAAGCAGCGTGGCGAGGTGGGCATGGTAATCCGCGCCATCCGCAGCCGGATCCCGAGCATCGAAGAGCTCAACCTGCCGCAGGTGCTCAAGGACGTCATCATGACCCCGCGCGGGCTGGTGCTGGTGGTCGGTTCGACCGGCTCCGGCAAGTCGACCTCGCTGGCGTCGATGATCGACCACCGCAACAGCACCACCACCGGGCACATCCTCACCATCGAGGACCCGATCGAATATCTGCACAAGCACAAGATGTCGATCGTGAACCAGCGCGAGGTGGGCCTGGACACGCACGCCTTCCAGAGTGCGCTGAAGAACGCGATGCGCGAAGCGCCGGACGTGATCCTGATCGGCGAAATCCTGGATGCCGAGACCATGGAGGCGGCCATCGCCTTCGCCGAGACCGGCCACCTGTGCCTGGCGACGTTGCACTCCAACAACGCCGACCAGACCATCGAACGCATCCTCAATTTCTTCCCGGAAAGCGCGCACAAGAACGTGCTGATGAACCTGGCGCTGAATCTGCGCGCGGTGGTCTCGCAGCGTCTGGTCAAGGGCGTGGATGGACGCCGCCGCCCCGCCACCGAGGTGTTGCTCAATACCCCGATGATCCGCGACCTGCTGCGTCGTGGCCAGGTGCACGAGGTCAAGGCGGCGATGGAAGAGTCGTTGGAAGAAGGCATGCAGACCTTCGACCAATGCCTGTTCCGCATGGTCAAGACCGGTGAGATCGAGCAGGAAGAAGCGCTGCGTGCAGCCGATTCGCGCGATGGCCTGGCGCTGAAGTTCCGGCTGTCCGAAGGCGGCTCCGGCGAGCACGACCCATACGCGGATTACGAGTCGGCGTCGGCGCCGAAGATCAGTCACGGGTTTATTTAATCTGGAATGCGGCAGCGCCCTCATCCGGCGCTGCGCGCCACCTTCTCCCGCGAGCGGGAGAAGGACATGGGCACCGGACGCACGCGTTGCGGCGCGCTGTGACTGATCTGCTTCTGCCGCGGCCCGTCGCTGGGGTTTGGCGCTGATCAGGGCCGTTGTTCAAGCCTCTCCTTACTCGGCACCGCTTCAACACTAGGCACCGCTTCAACGCGCCGCACGTCCCCTGCCTGTGGGAAACGATGGCCCAAGGACTGAGGCCACCGTCGAACATCTCGCTGCACTCACACCGCCGCGTCGGGCTGGGCCTCTGGCCGGGCAGCGCCGAATTGCGGGAGTGCCAGGCACTGTCGTTCGATCCGTTGCAAGGTGGGATACGGTGTCAGATCGACCTCGAACCGACGCGCGTTGTAGAGCTGCGGGATCAGCACGCAGTCGGCCAGGCCCGGCGTCTCGCCATGGCAGAACGTGCCGGTGCGCGGGTCTTGCGCAAGTTGCGCTTCCAGCGCGCTGAAGCCGCACTGCATCCAGTGCTGTGTCCACTGCTGGCGTTGCGCCGCGTCCAGCGCAACCCCGCGCTCCAGGTAGCGGGTGACGCGCAGATTGTTGAGCGGATGCACATCGCAGGCGATGACCTGCGCCAGCGCGCGCACGCGGGCGCGGTCGGCCGGGGCTGCTGGCAACAGCTGTGCGCTGTCCGCAAAGGCCTCTTCCAGATATTCCAGAATCGCCAGCGACTGCGGGATCACCACTGCGCCGTGGCGCAGCGTCGGCACCAGCTCCTGCGGATTGAGTTTCGCGTAGGCGGCGGCATGCTGCTCGCCGCCATCGCGCACCAGATGCACCGGGTGCGTGACATAGGCCAGCGACTTCAGGTGCAGCCCGATGCGCACGCGATACGCCGCGCTCGAACGCCAGTACGAAAACAGCTCCAGCGCCGCGCTCATGCGCGGCCGCCAGTCACCGCGCCCGCCGGCAGGACGCTGCGCGTCATGGCACTGGCTGCCGTTCGACGCGCTGCTCGATCGCGCCGAAGATGCTGGCGCCGCTGGCATCGAACATCTCGATCCGCACCACATCGCCGAACGCCATGAACGGCGTACTCGGCTTGCCATCGCGCAAGGTCTCGACCACGCGCTGTTCGGCAAAACACGACGCACCCAGCGTGGTGTCCTGATTGGCGATGGTGCCGGAGCCGACAATCGTGCCGGCCGACAACGGACGGGTCTTGGCAGCATGGGCGATCAGCTGGGCGAAATCGAACTGCATGTCTTTGCCCGCTTCCGGCGCACCGAACCAGGCACCGTTGACGTGGGTCACCAGCGGCAGGTGCACCTTGCTGTCGCGCCACGCATCGCCCAGCTCGTCGGGGGTGACGAACACCGGCGACAACGCCGAGCGCGGCTTGGATTGCACAAAGCCAAAGCCCTTGGCGAGCTCGGCCGGAATCAGGTTGCGCAGCGAGACATCGTTGACCAGGCCGATCAGCTGGATATGCGCGGCCGCCTGTTCGGGTGAGGCCGCCATCGGCACGTCGTCGGTGATGACCACGATTTCGGCCTCCAGATCGATGCCGTGGTCCTCGCTGATCACCTTGATGGCATCGCGCGGGCCGTAGAAGCCGGCACTGGTGGCCTGGTACATCAGCGGGTCGGTGTAGAAGCTCTCCGGTACCTCGGCATTGCGCGCGCGACGCACCCGCTCCACATGCGGCAGGTAGGCGCTGCCATCGACGAATTCGTAAGCGCGCGGGAGCGGCGCGGCCAGCGCCTGCAGATCCAGATCGAAGACGCCATCGGCGCTGCCGTCGTCGAGCGAGGCAGACAAGGCGTTCAGCCGTGGCGCGACGTTGCTCCAGTCTTCCAGCGCGCGCTGCAGCGTCGGCGCGATGCCGGCGGCATGCACGGCCTTGCTCAGGTCGCGTGAGACCACGATCAGGCTGCCATCGCGGCCGCCTTCCTTCAGGGAACCTAGCTTCATGACGATCCTGTGCTGTGGCTGATCGGGCGATTGTACGACCTGGCGCAACAATGGTTGCGATTGAAACAGCTGACCCGCAGCACAATGCAATGCCGAAATTTTGTGCAGCGCGCCAAACGCGCGTACACTAGCCCGGTCTGCATGCGGCCGTCCGTTTCCCTTTGGGACCGCCGGCGAGGCCAGGATCGATCGATCCGCTCGCCCGCCCCACCCGACGCCTTTCGTGGTGCCGACAAACCCATCGCTTCTTGATCGGGTTGTTCCACCATCTCGCAGCGCGGTTCACGGGAACGCTCCGAGCCTCACTTTTTGCATCTGCAATGCGTTTGCGCTCCGGGCCTGGCCTGGTGGCGACGCTTTACTTGGAGCTTCCTGATGTCTTTTGAATCCCTGGGCCTTGCGCCCTTCCTGCTGCGCGCGTTGGCCGAGCAGGGCTATGAAACCCCCACTGCGATCCAGCAGCAGGCGATCCCGCTGGTGCTGGCCGGTCACGACCTGCTGGCCGGCGCGCAGACCGGTACCGGCAAGACCGCCGCGTTCGGCCTGCCGCTGCTGCAGCACCTGGGCACCACCCCGCAGCCGGTCAATGGCCCGCGCAAGCCGCGCGCGCTGATCCTGACCCCGACCCGCGAACTGGCTACCCAGGTGCACGACAGCCTGCGCGGCTATAGCAAGTACCTGCGCATTCCCAGCGCGGTGATCTACGGCGGCGTGGGCATGGGCAACCAGCTCGACACCCTGCGTCGTGGCGTGGACCTGCTGATCGCCTGCCCGGGCCGTCTGATCGACCATATCGAGCGTCGCAGCGTGGACCTGTCCGGCATCGAAGTGCTGATCCTGGACGAAGCCGACCGCATGCTCGACATGGGCTTTTTGCCGTCGATCAAGCGCATCCTGACCAAGCTGCCGCGCCAGGACCGTCAGACCCTGCTGTTCTCGGCCACGTTCGAAGAGAACATCAAGCAGCTGGCGCTGGAGTTCATGCGCAACCCGATGCAGATCCAGGTCACCCCGAGCAACACCGTGGCCGAGAGCATCACCCACCGCGTGCACCCGGTCGATGGCGCGCGCAAGCGCGATCTGCTGCTGCACCTGTTGGCGCAGGACAGCCGCGAGCAGACCCTGGTCTTCGCGCGCACCAAGCATGGCAGCGACAAGCTGGCGCTGTTCCTGGAAAAGTCCGGCATCAAGACCGCGGCGATCCACGGCAACAAGAGCCAGGGCCAGCGCATGCGTGCACTGAGCGACTTCAAGGCCGGCCGCGTCACCGTGCTGGTGGCCACCGATATCGCCGCACGCGGTATCGATATCGACCAGCTGCCGAAGGTCATCAACTACGATCTGCCGATGGTGGCCGAGGACTACGTGCACCGGATCGGCCGTACCGGCCGTAACGGCTCCACCGGCGAGGCGATTTCGCTGGTGGCGCAGGACGAAGCCAAGCTGCTGCGTCAGATCGTGCGCATGCTGGGCCGCGACGTGGAAATCCGCGACGTGCCGGGCTACGAGCCGCAGACCCCGATCCGCTGGGGTAATAGCGCCCCGGGCCGTGCCGAACAGCCGGGCGGCGATCGCGCACCGCGCAAGAGCCACGCGCGTCGTCCGCACGGCGATGCACCGCGTCAGGCGCATGCGCATGCCGGCCCGAAGAAGCCGGGTGGCCAGCGCAGTGCCGGGCCGCGTCAGGCCAATGCGGGCGCAGGTGCCGGCCGGCGCGACAGCCGTGGCGGGGCTGGCCGTCCGGCCAACCGCGGCGCCTGATAAACGGCGTCTGCTGAGCACAAGGGCCGCCATGCGGCCCTTGTTGTATCAGGCCCGCGTTGTATCGGACCCGGCCGCTCCGGACCCTTGCGTGATCCGGTACCACGCCGGCACGTGCCCTTCCCTTTCGTTACTGCTTGCCGATCACCGTCATGGATATCTTCAAAATCTTTACGCTCGAAGCCGCGCATCGGCTTCCCAATGTGCCGCCCGGCCACAAGTGCGCCCGGCTGCATGGGCATTCGTTCCGGGTCGAGCTGCACGTCAGCGGCGAACCGGGTGCCGACACCGGCTGGATCATGGATTTCGGCGATATCAAGGCGGCCTTCCAGCCGATCTACGACCGCCTGGACCACCACTACCTCAATGACATCGAGGGGTTGGAGAACCCGACCAGCGAACGGCTGGCGATCTGGATCTGGCAGCAGCTCAAGCCGGCCTTGCCGCAGTTGAGCGAAATCGTGGTGCATGAAACCTGCACGTCCGGCTGCCGCTATCGCGGTTGACCGCATGCGCACTGTTCGACCCGAAGCCGCCTGATGGGCGGCTTCATCGTTTTTGACGTCTTTCCAACCGATTGAATTCAAATGAATTTGAACAATGTTTTGGAAAATTTCAGGAAACGTGTTGCATCGCACCAATATGCGCGTATGCTGCAACGCAACAAACGGTCACGGCTTTCCCCAAGGGGTTCGCAATGTCGGCGCAGTTCGATAACAGCTTCACCAGTCAGTTCGCCTCTGCCGCAGCACGTGCCAATCAGTTGGCATTGGACATGCTGAAGCAGAACGTCAATGCCACCACCAGCTTCTTCGGTGAGTTTGCGCAGGCACGCGACCTGGGTGCCTACCAGACGCTCTGGCCGAAAGGGCTGCAACTGGCCCGCGACAACCTGGAGCGTTTGGCCTCGGCCAACCAGGAAGTGGTCGGGATGGGTTTGAAGATGTCCAGCGAGCTTGGGCAGTTTGCCAAGCAGCAGTTCGACACCGGCAGCGAGCAGGCCGGCGCAGCAGGCAAGACACGGCGCAGCTAACCGCCACCAAAAATTCAGCGTCTTTGCATGGGTCCCTCCCCCCATGCAATCCGGCCCGACAGATCCCTCCCTCTGTCGGGCTTTTTTATTGTGCGTTTGCCGGCCATCTGTCGCAGCGGCTTGCGCGCGGCGAGTGGCACTGCCGTGTTTGCGGCCGGCGCGGCTAAATAGGTAGCCGCAGCTCCTGCGCCTGGCTGGCGGCATCGGCGCCCGGGCGCCAGCGGATCCGCCCCCAGCACGGCATCGACAGCCGCTGGTGCAGCATCTGGATGTTCTCTTCGACGCGCTCCATCTGCGGGTCGATTTCGTTGGCGATCCAGCCGATGCACTCCAGCCCGTCGGCGGCGATGGCGGCGGTGGTCAGGCGCGCGTGGTTGATGCAGCCCAGCCGCACGCCGACCACCAGCACCACCGGCAGTTGCAGCGCGCGCACCAGATCGGCCTGGTCCAGATCGGCGCTGAGCGGCGCGGCCCAACCACCGACACCTTCGACCACCACCACCTCGGCCTGGCGACGCAATTGCGCAAAGGCGCGGGCGATCGGGTCCAGCGACAGGGTCACGCCGACGTCGGCGGCGGCCAGCTCCGGTGCCAACGGTGCGGGCAAGGCGTACGGGTTGAGGGTGGCGTAATCCGGTTGCGGGTCGCTGGCCGCCTGCAGCGCCAGCGCGTCTTCATTGCGCCAGCCATCCGGCGTTTGTTCGCAGCCACTGGCGACCGGCTTCATCCCCACCGCGGTGTGGCCGCGCGCGCGTAGCGCATGCAGCAACGCCGTGCTGCCCATGGTCTTGCCGACGCCGGTGTCGGTGCCGGTGACGTACAACGCCGGGTGCTGCATGCGTTCGATCCTGCGGCCGGGCCGCCATTGCCGAGAGGGCTGGCAGCATAACGTGCGGATCCGAACGCGCGGCTGAGTCGCAATGCCGCTGCGGATGGCCGCTGCTAAACTTCTGCCATGTTCGCCACCTCGTCGCTCACCGGCAGCAAGCCGGAACAATATGCCCAGCTCACCGCCCAGGCCCAGGCCCTGGTGCACGGCGAGCCGGATCGGATCGCCAATGCCGCCAATCTGGCCGCACTGATCTTCAATTCGCTGCCGTCGCTCAACTGGGCCGGCTTCTATTTCTACGATGGCCGCGAGCTGGTGGTGGGGCCGTTCCAGGGCTTGCCGGCCTGCGTTCGCATTCCGCTGGACAAGGGCGTGTGCGGTGCGGCCGCCAGCACCCGACAGAGCCAGCGCATTGCCGACGTGGACGCGTTTCCCGGGCATATCGCCTGCGATTCGGCGTCGCGCTCGGAGCTGGTGATTCCATTGGTCAAGGGCGAGACCTTGATCGGCGTGCTGGATCTGGACAGCCCGGAGCTGGATCGCTTCGACGCCGACGATCAGCAGGGCCTGGAAGCCATCGCGCAAATCTTCGTCGGCGCGTTGACGTGACCACCGAACGGCTGCGCAACATCGGACCGAAAAGTGCGGCGTGGCTGCGCCAGGTGGGTTTGCGTACGCAGCAGGATCTGCAGGCGGTGGGCGCGGTGGGCGCCTTCGTCAAAGTGCGCCGCGCCGGTTTCAGACCCAGCCTCAATCTGCTGTATTCGCTGGAAGGCGCCTTGACCGATTGCCATTGGCAGGACGTACCGGAAGCGCGTCGGCATGCCTTGCTGGCCGAATACGAAGCGGCCAGTGCGCTGTTGCCGGTGCGCGGCCGCGCGGTCGCCGGGCCGGTGGAAACCGTTCACTACGCGCGGGCGGACAACGACGATACGCATGGCGACATGATCGAAGGACACGATGACGCTGCGGACCCGAGCCAGACCCGCGAGGATTGAGCGCACACCATGGGTGGAGCGCCGCTGCATCTTTTGGTATCGGCGCCGTGCGGTAGCGCCTGACACGATGGCTGCGCGCGTTGCGCGCAGCGCTTGGTCGCAACGTCGGCGGCACACCACGCAAAACCCCCGCTGCGAACTCCAGCCAGCGCACCCACTCCGCTGTCGACCGCGTTGTCGCGTCGCGCCAAACACCAAACGCAGCTAACAGCATCTACGAAGCGATCGTCGGTTGGATGCGGACGCTACGCTCAGAACCGCAGGTAAGGAAACAGGACGCACTACACCGATCACCGATCACGTCCGCCTGGCAGCCGCGCAGTCGTTTTGTCGGTCGCTCTAGGTCAATGCCAGCAGCTCGCGCATGTCATCCATGACCGCCACCGCGCCGGAGCTGTGCACGTCGAAGCCGCGCAGATAGCCGTAGCGCACCATCGCCAAGGGCATTGCCGCTGCGTTTGCGGCGGCCGCATCGGTGGCCGAATCGCCAACCATCAGGCACTGCTGCGGTGCGTGCTGGAATTGCCTGGCCAGGTGCAGCAGCGGCGCGGCATCGGGCTTGCGCTGCGGCAGCGAATCGCCACCGAGTACGCTGCTGAAGTGCGCAGCGATGCCCAGATGTTCCAGCAGCGGCGCGATGAACCGCGACGGTTTGTTGGTGCACAACGCCAGCGTGGCGCCGGCCTCGCGCAGGCCAACCAACGCCTCGCCGACACCGGGATAGAGCTGCGGGTTGTGCAGCAGGCTGGCTTCGTAGTGACGCATCATCACCGGCATCGCGGTATCGGCATCGTGCGTGCCGCCGGCTTCGCGCAAGGCGGTGGCAAGCAGCACGTGCACGCCTTCGCCGATCCAGCCGCGGATCGTCGCCTCGCTGAACTGCTGCAACCCGAGTTCGTGCAAGGTGGCGTTGAGCGCTTCGGCGATATTGGGTGCGCTGTCCACCAGCGTGCCATCCAGGTCGAAGATCACCAGCGGATACGGAAACATGCACAACGCCTCGTTGGGGGAGCGGCCTGCAGTGTACGAGCGGCTGGATTCAGACCGTGTCAGCGTGCACGACGAAGATGCGTGATGCGTGCTGCAGTCATCGCTGCATGCATCAGGCTGAGGGCGGCTACCACAACGTAGCGAGCAGTCGTCAGGTGTGGGTGGACGGCGCGCTCAGACCCGGAGTGCTCGCGTGGTAATGCCGCACCGAACACCGGCTACGCCCGCCCGGCGGTGAGCACAGTCGTTTTGGTGGCTGCTCTACCACACGGCATCGCAGGCACGACGTCGCACTCACTGCGCCTGCGGCATCTCGCCGAACAACTCGCCCTGCACCGCGCCCTCTTCGGCATCGCTGAAACCGCTCAGCCCCACACCGACCAGGCGATAACGCGTGTCGTCGGGCAGCTCCACGCGCTTGGTCAGTGCCAGCGCAATCTGCGCCAATGCATCAAAGGAAGCCGGCGGCTGCTCCGGCGTGTACGAACGGGTCAGGATGCGAAAGTTCGAGGTCTTCAGCTTCAGCACCACCGTGCGCCCGATCCGTTCGGTGCGCCGCGTGGCGAGCCAGGTTTTTTCGGCCAGGCGCAGGATATGCGGGTCCAGTGCATCGAGCGCCAGATCCTCGCTGAAGGTGTCTTCCGAAGAGACCGACTGCACTTCCTGATCCGGCTCCACCGGGCGATCGTCGATGCCGCGCGCGCGGCGATACAGGCTGTGTCCGAAGCTGCCGAAATGCGCCTGCAATTCTTCCAGCGGACGCAGTCGCAGATCGGCCACAGTGACGATGCCCAACGCCGCCAGCTTGCCGTCCATCACCTTGCCCACGCCTGGAATGCGATTGACCCTGAGCGGCAGCAGGAACGCATCCACGCGACTGGGTGCGATGACGAACTGGCCATCGGGCTTGCGCCAGTCCGAGGCGATCTTGGCCAGGAACTTGTTCGGCGCGATGCCGGCCGATGCGGTGAGCCCGGTTTCGTCGCGGATCTGGGTGCGGATCAGCTGCGCGATTTCGGTGGCCAGCAGCATGCCGGTCTTGGCGTGCGTGACGTCCAGATAGGCTTCGTCCAGCGACAACGGCTCGACCAGATCGGTATGCCGATGAAAGATCTCGCGCACCTGCCGCGACACCGCCTTGTAACGCGCAAAATCCGGCGGCACGAACACCGCATCCGGGCAGAGCCGTTCTGCACGTAGCGCCGGCATCGCCGAGCGGATGCCGAAGGTGCGTGCTTCGTAGGAGGCGGCGCAGACCACCGAGCGCGCGCCGCGCCAGGCCACCACCACCGGCTTGCCGCGCAGGCCGGGATCGTCACGTTGCTCCACGGACGCGTAGAACGCATCCATGTCCACGTGCACGATCTTGCGCATCAAGCTGGCGTCTCTCCACTCAGGATGCGGCCATGATAAGACAGCCGCGTCTCACGCCTTGATCCAGTACTCACGGCAAAGCGGCGCGAAACGGGCGCGACCGCCGGCAGTTCTTGTCTTCGCCATCGCTCTGGATGCTCATGGCGCCGCACCTAATCCGGCCGTTGGTCACGACCGGCCTGCGTGCGCAGACGCGAGGTGCCCATGCACCACATCGCGCGCCGCACCACGCAATCGGCTGAAAACAGCACGCATGCGTACGGATAAAACGTTTGATTGAACCGCGCCGGCTCATGCACCCTTGCCGGCTTCGCCATTCGCTCCTTGCAGGAAACGTTTGTGATGACTCGTCAAAGTGCGTATTCGCGCGACCAATTGCTGGCCAGCGCGCGCGGTGAATTGTTCGGACCCGACAGCGGCAGGCTGCCGAACGACCCGATGCTGATGTTCGACCGCATCACCGAGATCAGCGACACCGGCGGCGCGTACGGCAAGGGCGTGATTCGCGCCGAGCTGGATGTGCGCCCCGACCTGTGGTTTTTCGGTTGCCATTTCATCGGCGACCCGGTGATGCCCGGCTGCCTGGGGCTGGATGCGATGTGGCAGCTGACCGGCTTCTTCCTGACCTGGATCGGCGCTGCAGGCCGCGGCCGCGCGCTGGGTTGCGGGGAGGTCAAGTTCACCGGCCAGGTGCTGCCCAGCGCCAAGCTGGTGAGCTACGAGATCGATGTGAGCCGCGTGATCAACCGCAAGCTGGTGATGGCGCAGACCGATGCGCGCATGCTGGTAGACGGGCGCGAAATCTATACCGCCAAGGATCTGCGCGTGGGCATGTTCACTTCGACGGAGAACTTCTGATGCGTCGTGTCGTCGTCACCGGAATGGGCATCAATTCGTGTCTGGGCAATGACCTGGACACCGTCTCCATCGCATTGCGCGAAAGCCGCTCCGGCATCACCGCCCTGCCCGACCATGCCGAGGCCGGTCTGCGCAGCCAGGTGGGCGGCGCAGTCACGCTGGATCTGGAAGCACTGATCGACCGCAAGCTCAAACGCTTCATGGGCGACGCCTGCGCGTACGCGTATCTGGCCATGCGCGATGCGATTGCCGATGCGGGCCTGAGCGCCGAACAGGTCAGCGACGTGCGCACCGGCGTAATCGCCGGTTCCGGCGGCGGGTCCAGCCAATGGCAGGTGGAAACCGCCGACCTGCTGCGCAACCGCGGCGTGCGCAAGGTGGGCCCGTACATGGTGCCGCGCACCATGTGCTCGGCGGTGTCGGCCTCGCTGGCCACCGCGTTCAAGATCCGCGGCCTGAGCTATTCGCTGTCGGCCGCCTGCGCGACCTCGGCGCATTGCATCGGCGCGGCGGCCGATCTGATCCGGCACGGCGCGCAGGATGTGATGTTCGCCGGCGGCGGCGAAGAACTGCACTGGACCATGAGCGTGATGTTCGATGCGATGGGCGCACTGTCCACCGGCTTCAACGATCGCCCGGCAGTGGCCTCGCGTCCGTACGATGCGCAGCGCGATGGCTTCGTCATCGGTAGCGGCGGCGGCATGTTGGTGCTGGAAGACTACGACCACGCCGTCGCACGCGGCGCACGCATCCATGCCGAGCTGCTCGGCTATGGCGTGACCTCCGATGGTGCGGACATGGTGGCGCCCAGCGGCGAAGGCGCGGTGCGCTGCATGCACATGGCCATGCAGGGGCTGGATCGCCCGATCGATTACCTCAACACGCACGGCACCTCGACACCGCTGGGCGATGTCACCGAACTGGGCGCAGTGCGCGCGGTGTTCGGCGACAACGTGCCGCCGCTGTCGTCGACCAAGGCGCTGTCCGGTCATTCGCTGGGCGCAGCCAGCGTGCACGAGGCGATCTACAGCCTGCTGATGTTGCGCGATGGCTTCATGGCCGGCTCGGCGCATATCGACGAACTCGACCCGCGCGCCGAAGGCTTCCCGATCCTGCGGCAGACACAGGAAGCCACCTTGAACACGGTGATGTCCAACAGCTTCGGCTTTGGCGGGACCAACGGCACCCTGGTGTTCGGGCGGGCGTGATGGCTGCATGCAAACGCGTGTAATCGCGTTGTGCAGCCACGCGGGTACGGAGAGTCGATCCGTGTCCGCGCCGTGCAAGGGGTCCATCAGTGGAAGACGGGCGGTGCAACTTCAAGCAACCGCGATGCGACAGAACAGCGTTGCCAGCACGCATGTTGACGACATGCCTATGTGAAAGCAGCGACGTGCAATCACGCGTTACCGCCCTGCGCCAAGGCGCAGGTGCGGTGTCTTATTCGTCCCGCAAGCGGTCGCAATCTTCCATCGAGGTCCCGCTGCTGGCGGGCTGGCCCTTCGCGTCCCTGGCAGCGCTCTGCTCTTGTGCGCGCTGCCTGCTGCGGCACGCCGTCCGGGCCTGATCGCGCTTGAACTGCAAGCTCCGGGCCGCATCAATCTCGGCCCGCTCGCGGTTGGTCCGTTCGGTGTTTACGCGTGTCTCCTGCTTGACGCGTCTTGCGATGGAGGGGTCGCCGGCTTGCGGCAGGCCCTCACCGGGCGCAAGCACTTCCAGCGCTGGCGAGTTGCCGGGTGAATGGTCGCGCCACAGCGCGCGCTCACTCTCCACGGTCCATTCGCGGCCGCGGTAATGCGCGTCCCAATACGCGTCCAGCGAAAACTCGAGTTTCGGCACCACGCGGCTCAGATCGCCGCGCTCCAGTGCGATCGCTTGCGCAGGCATCCAGCCACGCGCATCCGGCGCACGCACATCGCACCATCTGCCGTTCTTCAGGCACCCATAGACCGTGAGCGCGTTGCCGGCGCTGGCCTCGCCCACACGCCGGTATTCCTCGCCTGGGCCTGCGCGCAGGCCAGCCAGACTACTGGCGTGACCGGCATGCTGCGCCGCGGCCGGTACCGCCGCGGCCATCAACACCACCACACTCCATGACAGACGTCGCTGCATTGCACGTTCCTTGATGTGCTGATCCAGTGGCGCATCGGTCACCGGGGCGACCACGCTGCTGCGCTTATACGACAATCCACCTCACTGCACTGCGAACGCATGCCCTGCGAACGCAGCGCCTGCCAGCGATGGCAGGCGCGCGACTGACCCGCTCAGCCCGCCATGCCGTTATGCCGCAGCAGCGCATCGATGCTGGGCGCGCGACCACGGAAGGCGCGGAAGTTGTCGGCAGCGCTACGGCTTCCGCCACGCGACAGCACCTCAACGCGGAACCGCGCGCCGGTCTCGGCAACCTGCTCGGGTGCTTCTTCGAACGCGGCGTAGGCGTCGGCGCTGAGTACTTCGGCCCATTTGTAGCTGTAGTAACCAGCCGCATAACCGCCGGCAAAGATGTGGCTGAACTGATGCGGGAAGCGATTCCACGCCGGCGGACGATTGACGGCGACCTCGTCGCGCACGCGCTCGATCAGCTGCAGCACGCTGTCCTGGGCCGGGTCGAAACTGCTGTGCAATTGCATGTCGAACAATGCGAATTCCAGCTGCCGCACGGTAAACATGCCGCTCTGGAAATTGCGCGCGGCCAGCAGCCGGTCGAACAGGTTGCGCGGCAAAGGCTCGCCGGTCTGCACATGCGCGGTCATCGCCTGCACGCGCTCCCATTCCCAGCAGAAGTTCTCCATGAACTGGCTGGGCAATTCCACCGCGTCCCATTCCACGCCGTTGATCCCGGCCACACCCAGCTCGCCGATGCGGGTGAGCAGCTGATGCAGGCCATGGCCCATCTCATGGAACAACGTGGTGACTTCGCCATGCCGGAACGTGGCCGGTGCATCGCCGCTGCCACGGCCGAAGTTGCACACCAGATACACCAGCGGTGTCTGCACGCCCTTGGCGGTCTCGCGGCGGTTGCGGCAATCGTCCATCCACGCGCCACCGCGCTTGCCTTCGCGCGCGTACAGATCCAGATAGAACTGGCCGACCAACGCGCCTTGCGCATCTTCGAGCCGGTAAAAACGCACATCCTCATGCCAGACCGGCGCGCTGTCCGGCTTGACGCGCAGGCCGTACAAGCTGTGGATCACATCGAATAGGCCGGCCAACACTTTCGGCTCGGTGAAATACTGCTTCACTTCCTGCTCGGAGAAGCTGTAGCGCGCCTGCTTGAGCTTTTCGCTGACGTAGGCCAGGTCCCAGGCCTGCAGTTCGTCCAGGCCAAGTTCGTCGCGCGCAAAGGCTTCGAGTTCGGCGCGGTCGCGTTGCGCATACGGCTTGGCGCGCACCGCCAGGTCGCGCAGAAAGCCCATCACTTCATCCGGGCTTTGCGCCATCTTGGTGGCCACCGAATAGTCGGCATACCCGTCAAACCCAAGCAGCTGCGCCAGCTCTGCGCGCAGGGCGAGAATGCGATCGATATTGGCGCTGTTGTCCAGCGCGGCATCGCCGAATTCGGACGCGCGCTCGGCGTTGGCGCGATACAGCAGCGCGCGCAGGTCGCGACTGTCGGCATCGCTTTGCACCGGCAGATAGCACGGCATCTGCAAGGTGAACTTCCAGCCCGGCACGCCGTCTTTTTCGGCGGCAGCGCGGGCGGCGGCGATCACTTCGGCCGGCAGCCCCGACAACTGCGTCTGGTCTTCGGTGACGTACGACCATGCGTCGGTGGCATCGAGCACGTTCTGCGAAAACTTGGCCGCCAACGCGGACAGCTCTTCCTGGATCTGCGCAAAGCGCGCCTTGGCCTCGTCGTCCAGCTCGGCGCCGCCCAGACGAAAATCGCGTAGCGCGTTATCCAGTACCTTGCGGCGTGCCTCATCGTAATCGGCCGCTTCCGGCGATTGCGCCAGCGCCTTGTACTGCGCGTACAAGGCCAGGTTCTGGCCCAACGCGCTGCCGAAGCGGCTGACCTTGGGCAGATTGCTGTTGTAGGCCTCGCGTAGCTCGGGCGTGTTCATCACCGCCTGCAGATGGCCGACCTGCCCCCACGCGCGCCACAGCCGCTCGGTGGCATCGTCCAGCGGCACCACGAAGCTGTTCCAGCTCACCGGGCTGACCTGCTCGGCCACCTTCACCGCCGCTTCCGCCTCGGCCAGCAGTTGGTCGATCGCCGGGCCCACATGTTCGGGGCGGATGGCATCGAAGGACGGCAGTCCAGACAGGTCGAGCAGCGGGTTGGTCATGGAGCGCTCCGGCGGTGGACTGGATCAGGGATGACGAATGATGTGTGGCGATACCTACCGACACGCGGCGCGCGTCAGCAGGCTCCCGATATGGCGATCATTCCAGCGCAGCACAAGGCAGCTGCGGCAATGCGCCGCCGTTGACCGCGCTGGCAATCGCCGCATCGCTGTCGGTGACATCGATCGCGCGTTCCACATACCAGGCCGGGTTGTAGTAACTGTGCGCGTAGCGCTCGCCGGCATCGCACAGGATGCTGACGATGGAGCCCTGACGGCCTTCCTCGCGCATCCGCTGCGCGGCGTGCAGCACGCCGATGAAGTTGGTGCCAGTGGAACCGCCCACGCGACGGCCCAGGGTGGCGCTGACGTGGCGCATCGCGGCCAGGCTCAAAGCATCGGGCACCTTGATCATTTCATCCACGCAGCTGGGGATGAAGCTCGATTCCACCCGCGGCCGGCCGATGCCTTCGATGCGCGAGCCGCCGGTGATCGCCAGCTCCTTGGGGCACTGCCCGTCCACCGCGCGGCAATAGCCGTCGAAGAACACCGATACTTCCGGGTCCACGCACAGGATGCGGGTGTGATGGCGGCGATAGCGCACATAGCGCCCCAAGGTGGCGCTGGTGCCGCCGGTGCCGGGGCTGCAGACGATCCAGTCGGGGATGGGGTGCGGTTCTTCGGCCAGCTGCTTGAAGATCGATTCGGCGATGTTGTTGTTGGCGCGCCAGTCGGTAGCGCGCTCGGCGTAGGTGAACTGGTCCATGAAATGCCCGCCGGTCTCGCGCGCGAGCTGATGAGAGGCGCTGTCCAGGTCGCAGGCACGCTCCACCAGATGGCAGCGGCCGCCCTGGAATTCGATCGCGGCGATCTTCTCCGGCGAGGTCGAGGCCGGCATCACCGCGATGAAGGGCACCCCCAGCAAGCGCGCGAAATAGGCTTCGGAAATCGCAGTCGACCCGCTGGACGCCTCGATCACCGGGCGCCCTGCACGCAACCAGCCATTGGTCAGCGCATACAGAAACAGCGAGCGCGCCAAGCGGTGCTTGAGGCTGCCGGTGGGGTGGCTGGACTCGTCCTTGAAATACAGGTCGATGCCCGGATAGCCCGGCAGGCCCATCGGAATCAGATGGGTGTCGGCCGAACGATTGAAATCGGCCTCGATCTTCTGGATGGCGGCGGCCACCCACTGGCGCTGCGACATGGGCACGGACGTGATGCGAAAGAGACGTCGATTCTACCGCCGCCTGGCGCGCACCCGGGGCAGGCAGTCATCGGGCGGACAGTTGCGGGCCGGTGGTATGCT
Source organism: Xanthomonas sp. NCPPB 4467 (assembly GCF_041475665.2). Lineage (NCBI taxonomy): Bacteria > Pseudomonadati > Pseudomonadota > Gammaproteobacteria > Lysobacterales > Lysobacteraceae > Xanthomonas > Xanthomonas sp. NCPPB 4467. Next base: position 4,386,974 of record NZ_CM191260.1, read on the forward strand.
CGCAACGTCCTTTGCCAGCCCCGACCGCCCGTGCTGCGTTGCCTGCTCCGCCTGCTGCTGTGCCTGTGCCTGGTCGCCAATACGGCCACCGGCGCGTGGGCGTCGGTGGGCATGGCGATGCCGGACACGGCCATACCGCAGGCGGCAACGCACGCGATGCCGGCGCGCATGGCAGCAGCAATGCCTTGCCATGACGCCATGCCAGCGCCCGATATGGCGCCGTTGCCCGACAAGACCCAACACGCGCACGCAAGCGACTGCTGCAAGCTGGGCAGCTGCGACTGCCTGCAGCACTGCAGTCTGGCCTTGCTGACCCTGCCTGCGGTCCCGGCGGGGCTGCTCGGTCATTCCGCCGTGCCTGCCGCCCTGGACGAAGGCCGTGCCAGCCCGGCGTACGAACAACCGGTTCGACCTCCCATCGGCTAACGGCCGATACGACACGACGCGCTTCATCAGCGCTGCGTCGCCGCTGCTCAGCATCGGCAGGGGCTGCGCGAACGCTTCGACGATCCGTGCGTCGTCCGTCTGATCTGACGATCGCGCGCCGCGTCCATCGGCCATTCCACGCATGCTTCGCCCCGCGTCCTTGCACGCGGGATTTCTCAGCGATGCGCTACGTCTGCCTGCTGTTGCAGACGCGCCGGAGGTGACATGTCTTCCGATTCCCCTGTGTTCGATCCAACATCCACGCCCGCCATCAGCCGGCGCCGTTTTGTGCAAGGCCTGGCCCTGGGCGGGCTTGCCGCAGGCGCCGGGCTGTGGCGCACCGATGCGCGTGCGGCCGGCACGGTCTCCACGCCGGTCCTGCGCGGCAGTAGCCAGTCGCTGCAGATCGGCCGCCTGCCGGTCAATTTCACCGGGCGCACGCGCCCTGCCATCACCGTCAATCAGAGCCTGCCTGCGCCAACGCTGCGCTGGCGCGAGGGCGACACGGTGAGCGTGCGTGTGCGTAATGCGCTGACCGACCAGCCCACCTCGGTGCATTGGCATGGCCTGCTGCTGCCCGCCAACATGGACGGCGTGCCGGGCATGAGCTTCGATGGCATCGCGCCGGGCCAGGAGTATCACTACCGCTTCGCGCTGCGCCAATCCGGCACCTACTGGTACCACAGCCACTCGATGTTCCAGGAGCAGGCCGGCCTGTACGGCGCCATCGTCATCGACCCGCTGACGCCGCCGCCGTACCGCTTTGATCGCGAACATGTGGTGCTGTTGTCGGACTGGACCGATCTGGACCCGGCGGCGCTGTTCCGTCGTTTGAAACAGATGCCCAGCCACGACAATTACGCGCAGCGCACGGTGGGCGATTTTGTGCGCGATGCGCGCGAAGATGGCTTGCGCGCGACACTGGCCGACCGCGGCATGTGGGGGCGCATGCGCATGACCCCCACCGACCTGTCGGACGTCAACGCCAACACCTACACCTATCTGCTCAACGGCGTGGCGCCGGCCGGCAACTGGACCGGCTTGTTCACCCCCGGCGAAAAGGTGTTGCTGCGTTTCATCAATGGCTCGTCGATGACCTACTTCGACATCCGCATCCCCGGCCTGCGCATGACCGTGGTCGCGGCCGACGGCCAATACGTGCATCCGGTCAGCGTGGACGAGCTGCGCATTGCCGCAGCCGAAACCTTCGATGTGCTCATCGAGCCGACCGGCCAGGACGCGTTTACGTTGTTTGCGCAGGACATGGGCCGCACCGGATTCGCCTGCGGCACGCTGGCGGTACGGCATGGCCTGCGGGCGCCAATTCCCCCACTGGACCCACGCGCGATCCTAACCATGCAGGACATGGCGCATGGCGGTGGCACGGGGCACGCCGATCACTCCATGCACGCTGGCGATGCCATGCAAAGCGACCCGCATGCCTCACACGCCATGCCGATGCCGATGCCGATGCCGGCCCAGCATGCGCACACGCCGGACAGCGCGTCGGACAAGGCACCGCACCACTCCGCCAGCGAAACAGGCAATCCGTTGATCGACATGCGCAGCAATGCCACTGCATCGCGCCTGGACGACCCTGGCATAGGCCTGCGCGATAACGGCCGTCGCGTGCTGTGTTACGGCGATCTGCATAGCCTGTTCGACGACCCGGATGGCCGCGAACCCGGCCGCGAGATCGAGCTGCATCTGACCGGCCACATGGAAAAATTCGCATGGTCCTTCGACGGCATCGCCTTCGCCTCGGCCGACCCGCTGCGGCTGCGTTACGGCGAGCGGCTACGCATCGTGCTGGTCAACGACACCATGATGCAACACCCGATTCACCTGCACGGCATGTGGAGCGACCTGGAAGATGCCGACGGCAATTTCCAGGTGCGCAAGCACACCATCGACATGCCGCCCGGTACGCGCCGCACCTACCGGGTGCGTGCAGATGCGCTCGGCCGCTGGGCTTACCACTGCCATCTGCTGTACCACATGGAAGCGGGCATGATGCGCGAAGTGCGGGTGGACGCATGAGCGCGTTACGTCTACGCCCACTGTTCGTGAGCACGTGGTTGTTCAGTGCATCGTTGGCCGCACAGCAGCACGCGGATGCGCCGAGCAACGACACAGCGCACGACCCGCCTGTGCATGCGATGCAGATGACGGCCGAGGCTGACGATACCGATTTGCAAACGGCAAAACCGCTTCATGCGGAGTCGGCAACTGCACAGGACATGCTGCCTGCCATGGAGATGTCACACGCGCACATGCAGCACACCGACGAGATGCCAAAGCCTGCAAAGGCATCTACTCGCGACGCCGCAACGTCTGTGGCACGCACCGATGCATCGGTGTTGCAGCATGCTCAGATGCAGGAAACCGCAGTGAAGCCGCCTGCAGGTGACAGTCACATGTCGCACGCAGGCATGGAGCATGGCTCCATGGATCACGCGGCGATGAATCACGCATCGATGGATGAAGCCCCCGCGCAGCAGACGCCAATGGATCACACAACCATGGACCATGCGCAGATGCAGCACGACGCACAAGCCAACGTGCCGATGCAAACGCAGGCCTCCACCCACAGCACAGCATTGCCACGCGAGCCGATTCCGGAGCCGACCGCCGAGGACATCGCAGCGGCCTTCGCCCCGTTGCAGAGCCATGCGATGCATGGGACAGGAGTCAACCGGTATGTGCTGCTCGATCGACTGGAGGCGTTCGACACCGATCGCGGCAGCGGCCAGGAATGGGAGGCGCGCGCGTGGATCGGCGGCGATATCAACCGTCTGTGGCTACGCAGCGAAGGCGAGCGACAACAGGGGCGCACGCAAGACGCGTCGGTCGAAGCGTTCTACGGCCATGCCGTCTCGCCCTGGTGGGACGTGCTGGTGGGCGTGCGTCAGGACATCGGCACCGATCATCGCAGTTGGGCAGCGTTCGGCGTGCAAGGCCTGGCGCCGTACAAGTTCGGAACCGAGGCCACCCTCTTCGTGGCCAGCGGCGGTCGCGCGGCCCTGCGACTGGAAGGCGAATACGACGTCCTGCTCACCAACCGCCTGATCCTGCAGCCGCGCGTGGAAGCAAACATCGCACTGAGCGAGGATACGCAGCGCGGCATCGACAGTGGACTGGAGCAGCTCGAAGCGGGTGTGCGCCTCCGCTACGAATTCACGCGCCGGTTTGCGCCCTACATCGGCTGGGTGCATCAGCGCAGCTTCGGCAACCGGGCCCAGCGCGCCACGATGGACGACGAACCGGCACGCGACAGCCGCTTCATCGCCGGCGTGCGCATCTGGTTTTGAGATGGCCACAGCCGTGCGCATGGACCTGGACGCTCCGGCCCATGCGCACGGCCTGTACGCAGGCAAACGCAGGCAAACGCAGATATAAAGCAATGATCGACTACAGCGCGTGGCGGCCAGATCACCGACGCGCGTAATGCAGACACGCCGACAACCCTTGCCTCGCTAACATCGGCCCACACTGCAGCACTGACCTGTGCCCCGATTTCAACAAGGAACCCAACAATGCCTCTGACCGATCTGCAACACGTTCCCGGCGCTAGCGCCGCGCCCCCCGAAACCAGCGGTTTCGTGTTCAACCACACCATGCTGCGCATCAAGGATGCGCAACGCTCGCTGGACTTCTACACGCGCGTGCTCGGCTTCCGCCTGCTGGATGCGCGCCACTTCGCCGAAGCGCAGTTCAGCCTGTACTTTCTCGCATTAACCCCGGAAGGCACATCGATTCCCGACGACGACGCAGCGCGCCGTCTGTGGATGGCCGGCATCCCCGGCGTGCTGGAACTCACCCACAACCACGGCACCGAAACCCAGGACGGCCCGGTCTATCACGACGGCAACAGCGACCCACGCGGCTTCGGCCACATTTGCGTCTCGGTACCGGACATCCACGCCGCCTGCGCACGCTTCGACAGCCTCGGCGTGGCATACCAAAAACGCCTGGAAGACGGCCGTATGAAGCACCTGGCTTTCATCAAGGACCCGGACGGCTATTGGGTGGAGATCATTTCCAATACACCGCTGGCGTAAGTACGACTGATACTGAGCCCTCCTGAGGTTTCTGCGGACGAGCGATGCAACTGACGGGATGCAGACCTGAGCACCCACGCACTACCTCGCTTGGAAGCGCGACGCCCATCAGGCCCCCTGGCCTGGCGATACTCGGCGCGACGACTGGACACCTCGCCGCGCTGGAGTAGACTTTCGCCGCCCTCCGCAATGGATGCACACCCATGCTCGTCAGGAAGATCCCACTGATCCTTGCGTTAGCGATGATCGCCGCCTGCAAGCCGGCGCCACCGGATGCCGCGGCTTCGAAGGCGACTCCCCCCGCAGCCATTACCGCCCCAAAACCTTCAGACAAGGATGCTTCTCCCATGCAGGACGCAACCCAGGGATCCACCCAGCAACTACAGCCGCCCCGTCCCGACAGCGTGCTGTACTTCATCAGCAATGTGGATGGCGACGGCGCACTTTCCTACGAAGTGGCCAACGGCAGCTGGATTAATTACTGGTACGGCTTTCAGTTCGAACTTGGCGGTACGCGTTATTACACCGGCTTCGCCTGGGAAACGCCCGAGCTCTTCGGCGCAGAGCGCGAAAACCACTATCCCGCGCCTGGCACCAAGGTGACCTTGGCACACGCCACCTTCGTCACCAGCGAACCGGGTAGCAAGTCGCCATGGAAGCTTCTTGGCGCAGAGCCCTACATCGGCGAATTCGGAGGAATGGAACAAGGCAACACCGTCGACACGACACGTAAGCCACAGACCCTCGTCACCGACGACGGCCGGCTGGTCCTGGCCGTGCCGACGTGGAGCCTGCAGTCGGGCGTACGGATCCTTTCCTACGACGCACTCGTGTTCAACCCGAAGGAAACAGATGACGTCAACGACAAGCATTGGACGTATATCGGCAACATCCCGGCTGGTGAGGACAACAGTGCAAATTGTGGCGAGGAGGCGCCTGGGAAGATTCCTTGCGTCAAAAACAGCAGTACGCTTGCGTTTGTCCAGCAGCCCGGCCTACCCATGCTGCGGGTGACGGTGTCTGCAGACTCGCCGACGAGCGGGGGTGACGAAACGGTTGAATACCGCTACGATGCAGCCCAGAAATCGTATTTGCCGACCCCTTAATACAGAACCAAAGGAATTGGTTCGGGCGGCGTACCGCTGCAGCCACGTGGCTGCAGCACTCAATCAAGGACCTTGAGCGATGCCGACGAACTACTCACGAGCCCAAGTGCTCGACATCATCGAACGCGAAGCAACCGAGCGGAATATTCCGCGTGACGACTTCCTGCGGTTTGCGCACGTGGAGACTGGCGGCAACTTCGACGAGTTGGCCAGTCGCGGAGCCGGTGGTGCGAAAGGGCTATTTCAGTTCACTCCCCGCACCGCCGAGCAATACGGCATCGCTGGGCGCGAGTTGGACGCAGTGGCCAACACCGACGCAGCAGCGCGGCTGTATCTGGATAACCGGACGAGCCTGGTCGACCGGCACGAGCGCGACGGCCGGCCTTACCTGTCGGGCAAGCCGACGCCTGATGGCCTGGACATGTACATGGCCCATCAACAAGGCGCTAGCGGTTACCGCTCACTTCAGACCGCGATTGCCACAGGATCTTTCGGGCTTGAGAGCACTCGCGCCAACATCCTCAACAATGTCGGCGAGAAAGAACTGAAGTCTCTGACGGGCGTCGATTCGGCGACGTTCCAGCGCATGTCGGACAAGGACATGGCACAGACGTTTGTGCAGTACTGGGATACGAAGATGGACCGTATCCGTATCCCTGAAAAAGGCATTGAGCCGATTTCTGCCACGCAGCAGGCGCCGTCGCAAGCTGCGCCATCGCAGTCCGCACCTGCACAGCCGGAGAAAGCTGCAGCGCACGGCATCGCGCTACACGCTGCCTATGACCTCACCAACAAATACGACAACGTCAAGTACGGCCTGGGAGCAAAAGATCCGGACAAAGGCAGGGTCGATTGTTCTGGCTGGGTGGTCGAGATGCAGAACGCGACCATGGGTGAAATCAACGAGGGCGCCGGCAAGGTCATCTTCACTAAGGACGAGAAGTTCAGCCCTGGTTTCGATAGTGCATCCGAACTGCTGCGCAAGGCCGAACAACGCTCTGGTGTCCTGATCCAAGGCAAAGACGTCACTGCCCAGAACCTCAAAGAAGGCATGATCATCGGGGAGGACAATGGCCCCCAGAGTTGGGACAAGGGGCGCTACAAGGGCATTGACCACATCACCATGGTGGTACGTGATCCCAAGGATGGCGAGCTCAAGATCAGCCAGTCGCGTGGTGGTGAGGGCGTCGAGCTCAGCTCGCTGGATTCTTACCTTGAGCGTAAGCATGCCAAGGGCGTCAAGCTCTATGCCAGCGACCCGCTGTCCGAGGCGCGCGAGTTGCTACAGGACCGCAGCCAGAGCAAGCAGCAGTCTCACGACGGTAACGCACCCAAACCGGCGCATGCGCAGGCTGTGGCAGAAACATCCGGGGTGCTGCGCGACAAGGCGCACGGCACTGAGGTTTTGAAAGTGCAGCAGACCTTGCAGCAGTTGGGCTACAAGGACGCAAAGGGCAATGCGCTCGATGCCGACGGCGCCTATGGTCAGCGAACGGGTGAAGCGGTCAAGGCCTTTCAGCGTGCACACGGGCTGCAGGATGATGGCGTAGTGGGTGGCGATACGCTCAAGGCACTGAAGCAGGCCGAGAAGACGCCACTGCTGTCGGAAAAGACCAATCCCGATCATCCGCTCTACAACCAGGCCGTGAGCAAGCTGGAACAGCTGGGTCCGAATGCATTCGCCGACCGTCGCGCCTTGGAGAATGCAGCGGGTTCATTGGCCTTCGAAGCCAAGGTGAGCGGTCTGCAGCGCATCGACGCGGTGATGCCAAGCAAGGACGGCACCGGACTGTTCGCAGTGCAGGGTCAGCCGAGCGACCCGGCGCACCAGCGGATCTATGCGGACAAGGCAGCCGCTGCAGAGCGCCCGTTGGAGCAAAGCAGCAATGCCGTGCGGCAGGACGCGCAGACGCAAACGCAGGTCCAGGATCAGCAAGAGCAGCAACGCAGCCAGGCACGCAATGTAGGCTGATGCATCTGCAATTCCGAAAGGCGGAACGGGCACTGATCGATGGATCAGTGCCCGTTTTGGTTTAAGGATGCGCTGATGCCGATTTTTACAGATCACCGTAGCGGCCGCATGTCCGACCTCACCCGATCTGAAGATCAGTTCGAGGCAGTCACAGTCGCTCTGTCGGGAAACCACTGCGGCAACTGCTCGGCGAATTTTGCAGCGCATTCGTCGCTATAAGCCTGCGCGGCTTCTTTGACCATCGCGTAATCGTTTGCTTCCCACTCTTCCAGCGATGCGGTGCGCGGGGTTGGTATGCAGTCCATCGAAACCGGGCTTGCATTGCGCTTCAAAAAGCCGCTGCGCTCGCCGCCGATCGTCACTGCGTAGCGCAGTTCGTAAGGCGATTTGGTGTCGGCCAGGCTCTGGTAAACAAGCAGCCAGTCGGACATCAACACCTGCAGCGGGAACGGATCCACTGGCAGTGCTGCAGGATGACCGGTGAAGTAGCTCTTCAGATGTGCATTGACCGCATCGCGCTGCAATTGATAGCCGGGATTGCCGACGCCTTCCATCTTCTCGCCTTTCAGCTGGTCCTTGCCGAAGGAAGACGCTACAACGCCGCGCGCGAACAGACTGGTGGCGACCTGCAATCCCACCATCGCGCCGGTATGACCGCGGCGCACCACGCGCAGCATTTCATCGCCGTTAGGCAGACCGTTCGAGCCGACCCGCATGGTGGCATGCAACGGCAGCAGCAACGCCCAATCTGCCGACGGTGCAACGACCGCGGCTGCATCGGCCTGCGCCTGTGACGAGGATTGTCCGTCTGCTACCACCACTAGCGTCCCCGCCTTTGCAGCAGCGACATACGCGATTGAGGTAGAAAGGTCCCCGGCAGCAAACGCGGGCACTACCGCGACAGCTTCTGCATGACGCGTCGGGGTACAGAACGTACTGGAAGCACGCATCTGCGCTGCATGGAAACCGACACCGTTGATCTGGTGCACCACGGCATCCTTGCCGTACTGCTCCACCAGCTTGCCGATCACAACATCCGATGGCGGTTGCTGTGCACAGACCTCGGCAGCGGCGATGCGCGACCAGACGAACTGCAGTGCAGGATCCCAGCCCATCGCATCTTCGCCAACGAAGCCGTGGTCGTAGTGATACGCATAGATGGCAGGGTCGATTTCCTGCAGCGTCATTCCGCCCTCACCGGCATAGCCCGGCGGCAGGTCTTGTGCAACAGCAAGCCCGGACAGTGCCAACAGCACCGCCGCGATACACGTCTTCATGAATCCACGTCCCTCTGGATGATTGCGGCGCGCAGCATGTCCCCCATGCTGCGCGCACGATGCGCCGCAGCGCATCGACGCTACGACGATCAACACTGCAGGGCATTGATCATGGGGTAATGGCACTTACCCGGCGGATCTGCCTGCCGGGGTAGTGTGCGCGCAGACGCGGGCAATCGCAGTCGGGGCGGGCCCGACGCGTGTGTCGGGACCACCCCTGCCCAGGCTCACTGCTCAGGCATGCAAGATCCCGCCCGCTCCAGGTTGCCAATTGGGTGGCGTGCGTAACGCAGCAAGGATGCGAACCAACTCGCGATAACTGTCGGCCAGTTGCGCGAACAGGCTTGCATCGCTGCAGCGGGTGTCGGCGACGTCGGAATAGGCGCCGCGCCCGAGATCGATGAAGTAATCCACGCTGACCCGGCGGCGTTGTGCCAGGCCGGGAAACAGCCCGGCAATCAGCAGACAGCCATCGCCCACATCCCGCAACAAATCGGCACGCACACTGCCGACCTGCTCCTGCGCGTGCAACCACGCCAATGCCTGCGTGCGCGACAACAGATGCGCATCGCGCTGAAAGCGCAGCAACACGAAGACCAGATAATGCTCGCGCGACTCGTCCAGCGGACGTGCGATCCGCTGCCCCGCCTCGCGCACCAACGCCTGCCACAATTCGGCCGGCGCCCCCTGTTTGAAAGACTCGTGCATACGTCCTCCTGCGTGGTGTTGACCCTCGCAAGAAGCTTACGCATAACCTGGGCCAAAGCGTTGGCAGAGGCTGTGGTCGAGCGCCAGAAACCGCTGACCAAGCTGCTGCCGGCCGTCAGGCACGTATATCGACCTGCGCTACTCGCAACAGCAGAGACGTCTGCGCCTTGCGACCACGGCACAACCACGGCGATGCACGCGCCACTCGCGATCGCTGCCTTGCCGATCGCATCGCATCGCATCGCAGAATGATTCCGTCGCGAGGGCGGATGGAAGCGAACGATTTCTCAGCGCGATGCGGCAGCGCGCGACCACCCCACATCGCCACCACATTCCTCAAAGAGTGACTTGGCTCCCGCAGCGAGACATTGGAACCAAGCGAGCACAACTGTGTGACATCTGTTCGCATTCAAACAGCTATGCATCTCTAGGATGGCCGCTGCTCGGCGAGCCCCACGCCACTGAGCATCATGGTTCTGCGGTTCTAGCAGGTGCATGCGCGTGTGCGATGCACCGCTGTCGTCATCCAGCAACAACCGTTGAACCGTCTTGCACGATCCTTGCGCAACGCATCGCGTGGTGGTCGCACGTTCCGGAAGCCCTTCGCTTCCGCATCAGGAGTGATCCGACATGGGTGTAAAAACCTCCAAACTTACGACCTTTATCGCAGTGACCCTTTGCGTTGCCAGCACTGATGGCAGCGCATCCCAACGGCCTGATCTGGGCACTGACCAAGCACGCGCCGGACGCGCGGCTTCTCCTGCATCGCTTGCCTATCCACGGCATGACGAGGTGCCGCCAGGTACCGCAATGACGTTCTGGGCATCGCAGCCGGTCGATCGCAACGAGACGGTCGTCGTGAGCGGCGGCAATCTCAGCCCAACCGCCACAGTGCACCTTACCCGGCTCGACGATGGCGCAGTAGGCAGCCCGTTGGATGTCGCCGACAGCAGCAATAGCGGTTGGATCGACGTGGTGCCGAGCCAGGCCACCGAGCAATCACTCAAGTTTCAGCTACCTGATCGTGCGCGCGGCGTCTACGCGTATCGGATCGTCACCGGCAGCGGGACCGGTGCGACAACGCTGGTGAATGCGCCGGATATCTGGTTCGTGCAAGGCAACGTCGGCGGTGGTGCGTCTCCGGGCGGCAGACTCAACGTCTTCGGCACGGCACTGGGCAGGATGTCGGCATCGAGCCAACCGGTACGGATCGCATTGGTCAGAAACGGAAGCGTGCAGCGAATCCTGAGCGCAGATCCCTCCAATCCGAAGGAAGGCATGTATGTGCAGAGTTTTGCCATTCCCGCCGACGTGCCGCAAGGCGATTATGAGCTGTATCTACACAATGGCTCCGGTGGCCCAAGCGCGTGGAGCCGTTATCAGAATTTCGGCAGCGGACCGGATCGCACGGCGCCGCGCACTACCATCACCAGCATCAACATCGGGTCTGCCACCAATTGGCCGCAAACCCGATGCAACGTCGCGCCGCCCATCGGCAACGGCGCTTCGGACGACGCCAGCTTTGCGGCCGCATTCGCCTGCGCGGCCAATGCAAAGGGTGGCGTGGTGTCCATTCCTGCGGGCAGCTACACCTTGTCCGGCCGAGGCTTCGACAACATCCCCAACCACACCGTCATCGCAGGTGCGGGCAAACAGGCAACCGTGCTGAACTTTCCGCAGGTGGTCGGCAGCAAGGATGCACAGGCGGTGATCTTCAAGGGTGGCTCCACTGCCTACAACCAGGCCAAACAACCTAAATGTGGCCGCCCGATCAATTATGCCGCTGGCGTGTATGGCGTACGCGATCTCTCCATCAACGCGCCGAACCTGCGCGAAGGCAGTGCAATCCTGTTCGAACACATGTCCGTCGAAGACCTGCACTCGATTCCGTTCGTACGCGACTCAATCATCACACTCGGCAAGCCGTCAGATCGGACAAGAACCGATCCGCACACGACCGGCATCAAGGCCAGCGATACGTCCAACTTGCAGATCGCCGGCAACGACATCACCAGTAGCAAACCGATTTTCATGGACGGCAATGTGTATGGCGTGACAGTGCAGGGCAATACCTTGCGTTGGCACGAGACGGCGCTGGCGTTCAACCACGACGCGCAGAACGCGCTCATCACCCACAACAGGAACATTTCCGCAGGGGCGCCCTATTACGGTACACCGTCGGAACTGCAATTCAGCGCGCCAAGCCGGGATGTGTATTACGCCAACAACGCCAATCAATACCCAGTCGACGCCGAGCCCCCACCGTGGCAGCTCACGATGGACGAAGGCACGGGCAACTACTTCGGGAAGGCTGCTGCGGTCTCGGGGAAGCAACTGACATTGGCAAGGCAAGCCATCGATGTGGCGTACCGCTGCGATGCCGACGGCAACTCAGCGATGATCGTTGCTGGAAGAGGCACCGGACAGCAGCGCTACCTGACAGGCAACCCGCTGACTCTCGGCAACACCGTCACCCTAGACAGCGCCTGGCAGATCCCCCCTGATCAGCAATCGGATCTGAGCATCGTGACGACCAATGGCAGGATGCTGTTCGTCAACAACGATTACAACGGGTCCGGCCCTGTCACCAACTTCTATCCATCCGCTGATGTGATCCATGCGTACAACCGTTTTAATCGCTTCGGCGGGAGCCTGGTGCAGGCGAACGGTTTTTACACCGATGCCCAAGCGCTGCTACCCGGTTGGCATTCGCAAATGCTCAACAATGAGGTCACCGCCGAGGCGGCGACGAATCCATTGTCCTCGCAAGACTCGACCGCAACATTCAACGTACAAGGCAGCAATTGGATGATCACCCAAGGCGAAGATCTGCAGAACCGCACGTACACAGGCTCCGTTCTCAGTACCGCCATCATCCGCAACAACCGGTTTGCCACCGGTGCGAGCGGCAGCGTTGGGCTGTGGGATCGGGTGAGCAATTCGCTGCTGGAGAACAACATCGTCCCGGCGTTTCGAATTCAGAATGAAAACGTCAAAGACTCGCTGATCCGCGCCAATCGCACTGCAGGCGGAGGCGAACCGCAGCGCTTGATCAATGAGCCCCGCCCTGGCAACGGCAACATGCTTTGCACAAGCACTGACGCCAGCACCTGCGCGGTACTGAACCGCTGGCGCGCACTCCCGGATGGACGCCGGCGCTGCACGCACGCAGCGCTGGCGTTACTCCACCGTCACCGACTTGGCCAGGTTACGCGGCTTGTCCACGTCGGTGCCGCGCGCCAGTGCGGTGTGATACGCCAGCAGCTGCACCGGGATGGTGTGGATCACCGGCGACAGCACGCCGGCGTGGCGCGGGGTGCGGATCACGTGCACGCCTTCGGACTCGCTGAAGTGGCTGTCCTGGTCGGCGAACACGAACAGCTCGCCGCCGCGTGCGCGCACTTCCTGCATATTGGATTTGACCTTTTCCAGCAGCCGGTCGTTCGGTGCGATCACCACCACCGGCATCGCCGCATCCACCAGCGCCAGCGGGCCGTGCTTCAACTCGCCGGCCGGATACGCTTCGGCGTGGATATAGGAGATTTCCTTGAGCTTGAGCGCGCCTTCCAGCGCGATCGGGTAATGCAGGCCACGGCCGAGAAACAGCGCATTTTCCTTCGGTGAGAAGCGCTCGGCCCAGGCCATGATCTGCGGTTCCAGATTCAAGGCGTGTTGCACGCTGCCGGGCAGGAAGCGCAGCTGCTCCAGATAATCGGCCTCTTCAGCCTCGCTGATGCGGCCCTGCAGCTTGCCCAGCACCATGGTGAGCTGGAACAGCACCGCCAGCTGGGTGGTGAAGGCCTTGGTCGAGGCCACCCCGATTTCGGCGCCTGCGCGTGTGTAGCAAACCAGTTCGCTGGCGCGCGGGATCGCGCTCTCGGGCACGTTGCAGATCGACAACGTATGCAGATGGCCCAGCGATTTTGCGTATTTCAGCGCCTCCATCGTATCCAGCGTTTCGCCCGACTGCGAAATGGTGACGATCAGATGCTTGGGATTGGCGTACGCGGCGCGGTAACGGTATTCGCTGGCGATCTCCACGCTGCACGGCAGCCCGGCAATGGCTTCGATCCAGTAGCGCGCGGTCATGCCGGCGTAATAGCTGGTGCCGCAGGCCAGGATCTGCACGCCTTCGACATCGCGCAACACCGCTTCGGCGTTGGCGCCGAACAGCGACGCCGGGAAGCCCTTCGCATCGATCGCCGCTTCGATGGTATCGGCCAGCGCGCGCGGCTGCTCGTGGATTTCCTTCTGCATGAAATGGCGGAACGGCCCCAGCTCCAGCGATGCCAGCGACACATCGGACAGATGCAGCGAGCGCTCGACCGGCGCGTCGTTGGCATCGAAGATGCGCACGCCCTCGCGACGCAGCTCGGCGGTATCACCTTCTTCCAGGAAGATCACCTGGCGGGTGGCCTGCACGATGGCCGAGACATCGGAGGCGACGAAGTTTTCGCCCTCGCCCACGCCGATCAACAACGGGCAGCCCATGCGCGCACAGACGAACCGTTCCGGCTCGGCCTGGCTCATCACCGCCAACGCGTAGGCGCCGGTAAGTTCCTTGACCGTGCGCTGCAGCGCGCTGAGCAAATCGCCCGCGCCGGCCAGGTGGTGATGGATCAGATGCGCGATGACTTCGGTGTCGGTCTGCGACTCGAAGCTGTAGCCGAGCGCACGCAGCTTTTCGCGCTGTTCTTCGTGGTTTTCGATGATGCCGTTATGCACCAGCGCCACGCCGGCACTGATGTGCGGGTGCGCGTTGGCTTCGGTGACGCCGCCATGGGTGGCCCAGCGCGTATGGCCGATACCCAGCGTTGCGCCGAACTGTTCGGCCTGCGCCGCCTGCGCCATCTCGACCACCCGCCCGGTCCGCCGCACCCGGCGCACCTGCGCGCCATCGAGCACCGCAATGCCGGAAGAATCGTAGCCCCGGTATTCCAGGCGCTTGAGTCCTTCGATCAGGACCGGGACCACATCGCGCCCGGCGATCGCTCCGACAATGCCGCACATAGGGACAGCTCATGAGGAAAGAAGGCCGACATTTTAGCGTGTCCGCTGTTGTCCACTGCATGACCGTGCCCGGACAGCGTGTCCGCGCCGGTGTCCGCGGACACTGCGGACACTTACCTGACCGCCCCGAATTTCTTTTATATCAATCACTTGGAAGTTGGCACGCACCCTGCTTTGTCAACCCGACGCCACCGAGCACGCCGACCATGATTCGTGATACTTCTGCCCAGGACCAGGTTCTCCGTACCCACGCCGGCAACGCGCCGTGGCGTCGTTGGCTGTGGCCCGGCGTCGCCACCGTGGCGGTGCTGGCCGGTATCGGTTGGGCGATCAGCGCGTGGAGCGCGGGCAGCAGTTCGTTCGATGCCAGCCGGGTGCGGATCGCCACGGTGAGCCAGGGCGATCTGGTGCGCGACATCGCCGCCGACGGCCGGGTGATCGCCGCCAACAGCCCGGTGCTGTACGCCATCTCGGCCGGCACAGTAACGCTGAGCGTGGTGGCCGGCGATGTGGTCAAGCAGGGCCAGGAGCTGGCGCGCATCGACAGCCCCGAGCTACGCAGCAAGCTGGCGCAGGAACAAGCCACGTTGGCCGGACTGGAAGCCGAGTCCAGCCGCGCAGGGCTGGACGCCACGCTCGCCCGTGCCAACGCCAGCAAGCTCACCGACCAGGCCAAGATCGACAAGCAGGCCGCCGCACGCGACCTGGAGCGCTATCAGCGCGGCTTCGATGGCGGCGCGGTGCCGCAGGTGGAGCTGGCCAAGGCGCAGGACACCTTGAAGAAAACCGACATCGATTTGCAGCACGCCGAGCGGGATGCGTCGTTGAAGAGCCAGGGTGCGGATCTGGATTCGCGCAACAAACGTTTGCTGGCCGACCGCCAACGCGCCGTGGTGGCCGAAGTGCAACGCCAGGTCGACGCACTCACGCTGCTGTCGCCGTTCGATGGTCAGGTCGGCCAGGTGCAGGCGGTGCAACACACCCAGGTGGCGGCGAACGCACCGATCCTGGGGGTGGTGGATCTGTCCAAGTTCGAAGTGGAGATCAAGGTGCCGGAAAGCTTCGCGCGCGATCTGGCGATCGGCATGCCGGCCCAGCTCACCAGCGGCAGCGGCGAACCGTTCCCCGGCGCCATCTCGGCGGTGTCGCCGGAAGTGGTCAACGGCGAAGTCACCGCACGCATCCGCTTTGCCGACAAGCAGCCGCCGGGGCTGCGCCAGAGCCAGCGCATGAGCGCGCGTGTGGTGATGGATACGCGTCGCAATGTGCTCAAGGTCGAGCGCGGCCCGTTTGTCGAGCAATCCGGCGGCAGCTACGCCTACGTGATGGAGGGCAATACCGCGGTGCGCCGCCCCGTGCGCATCGGCGTCAGCAGCCTGGGCGAAGTGCAGGTGCTGTCCGGGCTGCAGGTCGGCGACCGCGTGGTGGTGTCCGGTGCAGATAATTTTGGCGACGCGCCGCGCGTCACCGTTCACTGATTCGTTCAATCCTCTTCGTCGCACTCTCTTTCGCAAAGGAATCGGCAATGCTCAAGATGCAAGCGGTCTCCAAGGTCTTCCGCACCGAACAGGTGGAAACGCACGCGCTGCGCTCGTTGGACCTGCATGTGCGCGAAGGCGAATTCGTCGCGGTGACCGGGCCGTCGGGTTCGGGCAAGACCACCTTCCTCAACCTGGCGGGACTGCTGGAGACCTTTACCAGCGGGCAGTATCTGCTGGATGGCGAAGACGTCAGCCATCTCTCCGACGACGCGCGTTCGCGGTTGCGCAATCAGAAGATCGGTTTCATCTTCCAGGGCTTCAATCTGATCCCCGACCTCAACCTGTTCGACAACGTCGACGTGCCGCTGCGCTATCGCGGCATGCCCGCGTCCGAGCGCAAGCAGCGCATCGAAGAAGCCTTGACCAAGGTCGGGTTGGGTTCGCGCCTGAAGCATTACCCCACCGAACTGTCGGGCGGCCAGCAGCAGCGCGCCGCCATTGCACGCGCGCTGGCCGGCAGCCCGCGTCTGCTGCTGGCCGACGAACCCACCGGCAACCTCGACTCGCAAATGGCACGCGGGGTGATGGAGCTGTTGGAAGAAATCAACAGCCAGGGCACCACCATCGTGATGGTCACCCACGACCCGGAACTGGCCGCACGCGCGCAGCGCAACGTGCACATCGTCGACGGCCAGGCCACCGATCTGGAACGCAATCCCAGCCTCATGCGCGCGCCCGCCGCCACTGCAAGCCTGGCCGAATGAGGAGCGCCCCCATGTTCGGCTATTACTTCAATCTCGCGCTGCGCAGCTTCCGCCGCAACAAGGTGCTCACCGCGCTGATGGTGCTGGCGATCGCGCTGGGCATCGGCGCCAGCATGACCACCTTGACGGTGTTCTACATCCTGTCTGGCGATCCACTGCCCGGCAAGAGCCAGACCATCTTCATTCCGCAACTGGATGCACGCTCGCTTGATCACCGGAGTACGGAAGCACTCGAGCAGTTCACACGGTTCGACGCAGAAGCCTTGCTCCGCGAGAAACGCGCCGATCGACAGGCGATGATGAGCGGCGGTGACGTTGCTGTGGAACCGGACAATGCATCCCTGCGACCGTTTTCGCTTGACGCGCGCTACACCTCTACCGATTTTTTCCCGATGTTCGACGCGCCTTTTCTCTATGGCGGCGCCTGGTCGACCAGCGATGACGGCAGCCGCGCGCGCGTGGCAGTGCTGTCAGAAACGCTGAACAAGAAGCTCTTCAACGGCGAAAACAGCGTGGGCCGCACCGTGCGCGTGAATCGCAACGCGTTGCGCGTCGTCGGTGTCCTCAAGGACTGGCGTCCGACTCCGAAATTTTACGACCTCAACAAAGGGAGCTATGCCAAGCTCGAACAGATCTTCATTCCCTTCAGCACCGCGATGGAGTTGAAATTTGCCACCAGTGGCTCGCGTTCCTGCTGGGGGTCGAGCAGCGCGGAGAAAAAAGGCATCGATGAGCCCTGTGTATGGGTCCAGTATTGGGTCCAGCTGGACACTCCCCAGAAGGCCATCGCTTACCGCCAATACCTGGAAAACTATTCGGATCTGCAACGGCGTGCCGGTCGCTTCGAGCGACCCAACAATGTAGAGCTGCGTAGCCTGATGGAATGGCTGGACTTCATGAAAGTGGTGCCCAGCGATGTCCGCCTGCAGACCTGGCTTGCATTCGGGTTTCTGCTGGTCTGCCTGGTCAACACCATCGGCCTGATGCTGGCCAAATTTTTGCGGCGCAGCGGGGAGATCGGTGTGCGCAGGGCGCTTGGCGCGACCAAACGCAGCATCTTTGCGCAAGCGCTGGTGGAGGCCGGGACGATCGGATTGACCGGCGGCCTGCTGGGTCTCGGCCTGGCCGGCCTGGGGCTCTGGGCCGTACGACAACAGCCCAGCAGCTACGCCGATCTCGCGTATCTGGATCCAGCCATGCTGCTGAGCACCTTTGTGATGGCTCTGCTCGCCAGCATCCTGGCTGGAATGCTGCCGGCATGGCGAGCCTGCCAGGTCGCGCCGGCCATTCAACTCAAGTCCCAGTGACGCCTTGGCGTCCGGTGCGACCTTCGTCGCATCGGACGCAGCCAGCAACCAGAAAGGACACTCTCATGGAAATCCGCCCCATCCTGTCCACGCTGCAACGGCACAAGACCGCTGCTGCGTTGATCGTGCTTGAGATCGCACTAAGCTGCGCCATCATCTCCAACGCGTTGTTCCTCATCGGCAACCGGATAGAGCGTATACAGCGCCCCAGCGGCCTGGCCGAAAACGAAATCGTGAGCATCAGCATCGCTGGCATCGGCGAAGATCAAAACGCCAATGCACTGACCGAAACCGACCTGGCTGCGCTACGCAACATCCCGGGAGTGAAGTTTGCCTCCTCGGTCAGCCAGGTCCCGTTCGGCGATAACATGTGGGTCACCGGTATCAACCTGACCGCTGATCAACGGGTCCCGACCGCTGACCTCAACGCCTACACCGGCGATTCCCAAATGCTCGATACGCTCGGCCTGCGGCTGGTGCAGGGGCGGCGTTTCACCGAAGGCGAATTCAGCTGGAGCAATGACAAGAAGGCCACGGTTCCCAGCGTCATCCTGACCAAGAGCGCAGCGGAAAAATTGTTTCCCGGGCAATCGGCATTGGGTAAATCCATCTACACCGGAGACACGCCGAGCAAGATCGTCGGCATCGTGGAGCACCTGGCGCGTGTCAACGACTACGGTGGGGCGACTGTCTACGACGACTCGATGCTGTCCCCTGTCAAAATTGCCTACAGCGAGGGACATCGTTACCTGCTGAGGACCGATCCGGACCGACGCCAGGAGGTATTGCGTCAAGCGGTCGCGATCCTGGAGAAGAACAGCAACAGTCGCATCATCCAGAAGAAAAAGACGCTGGAAGAAATGCGTCGCGACTTCTATCGCCAGGATCGCTCCATGTCCTGGCTACTGGTCACCATGAGCATCGCCCTGCTGATCGTCACCGCGCTGGGCATCGTCGGTCTTGCCAGCTTCTGGGTGCAGCAGCGCACCAAGCAGATCGGCATTCGCCGTGCACTGGGCGCCACGCGCGGGCAGATCCTGCGCTACTTCCAGATCGAGAATTTCCTGTTGGCCTCGATCGGGATCGTGCTCGGCATGTTGATGGCCTACTCGATCAACCTGTGGTTGATGGCGCGCTACGAATTGCCACGCCTGCCGTTGATCTACCTGCCGATCGGCGCGCTCACATTGTGGCTGCTGGGCCAGATCGCCGTGTTCTGGCCGGCACGTCGCGCGGCGCTGGTGCCGCCGGCAGTCGCTACGCGCAGCGCCTGAGCAGGCCATGGGACGCTGCCTCAAGCCCATCACCACACCCTGGCGCCCGGCGATGCCGGCCGCAGGTCAACTGCGCATGCCGACAAACCGCGATACTTCCCTCCCAAGGACTCTCTCCCTATGCGTCAGATCGTCTATCCCCGCAGCGTCGCCGCTGTACTCGCCATCGCTGCGATGAGCGGCGCGCTGCATGCCGGCAGTGACGCCTCCGTACGCCCCACTGCGCAGACGCGTAGCCAAGTGACTGAGCGCACCGCACTGCGCATCGACGATCATCAGCTGCGCTGGCGCCACAACGCACAGACGCTGGTGCTGACCGCCACAGACGCCGGCCTGCTGGTCACGCAGGCCAGCGAGTCGCTGGCACTGCAGCTGCGCAAGGGCGATACCCTGCGCGCAGCCGATGGCCGCGGCATCGCCACCGTGGAAGAACTGCTGCACGCATTACGCGCTGCAGCCGGCCGTCCAGTGCAGGTCCAGGTGGCACGCGGTCAGGCACCCTTGAGCCTTACCTGGACCGCGCAGATGTATGCATCGCTGCTGCCACCATTGCCGCCTGCGCCACCGGCACCACCACAAGCGCTGCGGTAGCCATCGCTTGCAGCCGGGGCATGCGCGCCAGCCTGTCGCAAGTCCAGCGTCAACTACTCCGGCGCATTGCCCCGTCGCAACGTCCGTTGCCATCGACACCGGCTTGCGCCGTATGCTGTGGCGAGCACCTCCCCCGATACCTTTCGCCTCTCGAGCGCGCAATGCCGCAGATCCTGATCATCGACGACAACACCGCCGTGGCCACCGCGCTGGAGGTGCTGTTTTCGTTGCACGACATCGAAGCGCGGCATGCGTCATCGCCGCAAGCCGGATTGGCGCTGCTGGACGAGCAGGCGTTCGATCTGGTGATCCAGGACATGAACTTCACCGCCGACACCACCTCCGGTGAAGAAGGCGAGGCGCTGTTTACCCAGATCCGCCAGCGTCATCCGGATCTGCCGGTGATTTTGCTCACCGCCTGGACCCATCTGGGCAGTGCGGTAGGCCTGGTCAAGGCCGGCGCCGCCGACTACATCGCCAAACCGTGGGACGACACCAAGCTGCTGACCACGGTCAACAATCTGCTCGAACTCTCCGAAGCGCGGCGCGAACTCGCACGCCGTCGCGAACGCGAGCACCGCGGCCGCGAGCAACTGACCCAGCGCTACGATTTGCGCGGCGCGGTCTTCGCCGACCCCGCCAGCGAGCGGGCCATCGCGCTCGCCTGTCAGGTCGCACGCTCGGAACTCCCTGTGCTGATCACCGGCCCCAATGGCAGCGGCAAGGAAAAGATCGCCGAGATCATCCAGGCCAACTCGGCGACCAAACATGGCCCCTTCATCGCGCTCAATTGCGGCGCCCTGCCGGGCGACTTGATCGAGGCAGAATTGTTCGGTGCCGACGCCGGCGCCTATACCGGTGCCAACAAGGCGCGCGAAGGCAAGTTCGAAGCGGCCGATGGCGGCACGCTGTTCCTGGACGAAATCGGCAACCTGCCGCTGGCGGGCCAGATGAAACTGCTGCGCGTACTGGAAACCGGGCGCTATGAGCGGCTGGGTTCCAATCGCGAGCGGCATGCCAAGGTGCGCGTGATCAGCGCCACCAATGCCGACCTGCAGTCGATGATCCGCGATGGCAGCTTCCGCGAGGATCTCTACTACCGCCTCAACACCGTGGAGATCGCGCTGCCCGCACTGGCCGAGCGTCCGGGCGACATCGCGCCACTGGCCGAGCATTTCCTGGCGGGCGGCAAGCCGTTGTCTGCACAGGCGCGCGATGCGCTGCAACGGCACGCGTGGCCGGGCAATGTGCGCGAGCTGCGCAACGTGCTGCAACGTGCGTCGCTGCTCGCGCAAGGTGCGCGCATCGAAGCCAGCGATCTGAACCTGCCACGCGCCGCAGCGGCGCGGCCGGTGGCGGCAGTCGCCGGCGAGCCCGATCGCGCGCGCATCGAACAGGCGTTGGCGCGCGCGCAAGGCGTGATCGCCCAGGCCGCCGCCGACCTGGGACTGAGCCGGCAGGCGCTATATCGGCGCATGGACCGTTACGGCATCAAATCGGAATGAATCTCCGCATGCGGCATCGTTCCTTCACACTCACCCTGTTCTTACGGCTGTTGCCGGTGCTGGCACTGGCCGCCGCGCTGCCCTGGTTCATCGCGTACTGGCTGGATCGCGGCTGGCAGGTGGCTGCGATTTCGGTCGTCGTTTTGCTGGCCGCGATGTGGTTCAGCCTCAACCGCGCCACCGCACCGATGCGCTCGTTGTTCCGCGCGCTGGCCGGCACCACCAGCAGTTACCGCGATGGCGAATACAACTTCGGCGTGTATTGGCGCGGCACCGACGAACTGGCGCAGTTGGTGCAGGCACATGCCGAACTCGGCGACGTGCTACGCGCGCAGCGGCGCGATCTGGTGCAGCGCGAATTGATGCTCGACACCATGCTGCAGAACACGCCTGTCGCGATGCTGTTGGTGGTGGCCGGCGGCGATGGGCTGCGCCGCATCGGCTTTTCCAACAACGCCGCGCGCAAACTTCTCTACGGGGGACGCAAGCTCGAAGGCCAGCATCTGGACGATGTGCTCGAACGCATGCCTGGCGAGCTGCGCGACGCATTGGCACGCGGCGGCGACTGCCTGTTCGCTGTGCGCGAGGATGGCGATGACGAAGACGATGAGCAGATCTATCACCTGTCGCGGCGCAGCTTCCACCTCAATGGTCGCGGCCATGAATTGCTGTTGATCCGCACCCTGACCACCGAATTGCGACGGCAGGAAGTGCAGACCTGGAAGAAGGTCATCCGCGTGATCAGCCACGAATTGAATAACTCGCTCGCACCGATCGCCTCGCTGGCGCATTCCGGCGCCGAGCTGCTACGGCGCGAACGCACCGACCGCCTGGGCACGGTTTTCGAAACCATCGAAGAACGCGCGCGTCATCTGGAAGGCTTTATTCGCGGCTATGCGCGCTTTGCCAAGCTGCCGCAGCCGCAATTGCAGACCATCGCCTGGGCGCCATTTCTCGAACGCCTGCAACAGCAGATCCCGTTCCAGATGCAGGGCGAGATCAGCGATGTCAGCAGCCGCATCGATGCAGCGCAGATCGAACAGGCCATGCTCAATCTGCTCAAGAACGCACATGAGGCCTGCAGCGAAGCGCAGCCGCCCAATAGCGACGTCGCCGTGCGCGTGACACGCGTATCGCAGTGGCTGCGGATCGAAGTGCTTGATCGCGGTAATGGCATGAACGAAGCGGTCTTGCACAATGCCCTGATGCCGTTCTACTCGACCAAACGCAATGGAACCGGGCTGGGGCTTGCGCTCACCCGCGAGATTGCCGAAGCGCATGGCGGGCGTATTTCGCTGCACAACCGCGAGCACGGCGGCCTGTGCGTGACCTTGTTGCTGCCCTCGGCATCGGCTGCCTAGTCAACCACATTCGACACGATCGAACGCGCCTTCTAGCGCAGCGTACTGATCGTTTGCCGGGTCCGGCGGGCCACCCAATGCGCAGGTAGTCGCTGCAACAAACGCGCACAATCGCGTTGCGATCACAGCGTCGTCAATCGGGGTTCGACGTACCGCGTTCAGCGATGCGCGGCCGTTTGAGCGCACCACATGCATCGTCTGCACCGGTGGTACGTGTCGCCTCGATGGCGCGGTAATACCCGATACCCACGGTATTGCCAACAAACTCACCGCCCTGCGACGGGCACTCGCCATCGGCTTTGAACCAATCCGAAAACGCGGCGTACTTGCCGGCCCTGAGAAAGTGGTTACCGCCGACATAGGTCCGGTCCGAGGCATCGCGCGTGCGTATTGCGTCGCCGTTGACGTCCACAAACGTATTGCCCTCGATCCGGTTACCGGACGAGTGCCGCGCCAGATACAGCGCATGGATGAAACCCGAGGTGTCGGTATCGTTTTCGATCGACACAAAGCGATTGTGTTCGATGCGGTTGTCGCGCGACTGTTGCAGCCGGATCGCTGCAAACGAATACGCGGCCTCGTCACTGCGGCCGTAGCGCCCGCCGATCCGCTCGAACTGCATGTTGCGGATCGTGTTGCCACCATTGCCGTCTTCATCGGTCTTGCTGCTGCCCAGATCCAGCGCCATCCAGTAATTGCTGACCTTCAGCCCATCGAAGGTCAGGCGCGTCGGTACATTCCGACCGCCTTTCAAGGCGAACCAGGTCGCGCCGCCGCGTCCGTCGAAGAGCGGCGGCGTGGCAGCGCCGGGAGCGGCGATAAAACGGATGGGCGCGCCATTGGCAAAGGTCCATTGCACCGACTGTTGAAGATAGGTGCCCGGGGCGATAACCACTTCCACCTCCCCTGCCGGTCGTCGTTCGACCAGGCGTTGCTGGGCAGCACCGAGACTGCGCAATGCGGTCGAAGGTTCGGTACCTGCCGCCGCATCGTTGCCATCGGGCGCCAGATACAGCCGGTAACTGGACGCCGCTGCAGTACCCGGCTGCAGCATCAGCACGCCAAGAGCGGCCAACAACACGTAGCGAGGAATCGTCATGTGGTTACGGACAGCGCACAGGAGCCGGAGTGCAGGCGTGGTCCATGCCGCTTCCGAGAAAAGGCCACGCCCGCCTGACGGCTGCACAGTCGGGTGTTGGCCGCTCTCAGGAGCAGGATCAATAACGTGTCTGGTCGTCGCTGCATCGTGCACCTTCAGTCGTTACCCGCGGCACAGCCAAGCATCGCCGTGCTGCGGCTGCGTAGCGTCACCCACCCGCGCACCACGACACCACTCCATGCTACTTCTTGGTCGGCCGCTCCCAGCCTTCGATCACGGTCTGACGCGGCCGCGCCACGCTGAGCTGGCCGGCCGGCGCGTCGCGGGTGATCACAGAGCCGGCACCGATGGTGGCATTGGCGCCGATCTCGATCGGCGCCACCAACGCGCTGTTGGAGCCGACGAACGCGTTATCGCCGATGGTGGTCTGCGACTTGTTCACGCCATCGTAGTTGCAGGTGATGGTCCCGGCGCCGATGTTGACCTTGCTGCCGATCGTTGCATCGCCCAGGTAAGTGAGGTGGTTGGCCTTGCTGCCCACCCCCATCGTGACCTTCTTGGTCTCGACGAAGTTGCCGATATGCACCCCATCGGCCAACAGCGTGCCCGGACGCAACCGCGCGAACGGGCCGATCATTACCGCACCCTCGGTCACCACGCCTTCCAGATCGCAGTGCGCACGTACTTGCGTGCCGGCACCCAGCGTCACATCGCGCAAGCGTACGAACGGGCCAATCACCACGTCATCGCCCAGCGTCACATCGCCTTCCAGAATCACATCGATGTCCAGTTGTACATCGCGCCCCACCTGCACCGTGCCGCGCTGCTCCACGCGCGCCGGGTCGGCCATGCGCACGCCCTGCAGGCATAACGCACGCGCCGCACGCAGCTGCCAGGCGCGTTCGAGCTGAGCGAGTTGCCAGGGGTCGTTGGCACCTTCCACATCCTGTGGGTCGCCCACATGCACCATGTCGGCCGGGGTGAAGTCGCCGGCGGCGCTGGCAAACACGTCGGTGAGATAGAACTCGCCCTGCGCATTGTTGTTGGACAAGCCACCCAGCCAACGCCGCAGTGCAGTGGATTCGGCGGTGAGGATGCCAGTGTTGATGGTGCGGATGCGTCGCTGCTCGTCGTTGGCGTCCTTCTGCTCGACGATCGCCGCCACCTTGCCTTCGGCATCGCGCAGGATGCGTCCGTAGCCGGTGGGGTTGGCAAGCTCGGCCACCAGCACCGCCATCCGGCCGGGCGCATGCAGCAACTGCAGCAGGCTCTCGCTCTGGATCAGCGGCACATCGCCGTACAGCACCAGCACGGTGGCCGCATCCGGAATCGCATCCATCGCCTGCTGCACGGCGTGGCCGGTGCCCAGTTGCTGCTGTTGCTCGGCCCACTGCAGATCGGCCTGCCCGGCAAATGCCGCGCGCACCTGATCGCCGCCGTGCCCGTAGACGATATGGATCGCGGCCGGCTGCAGCTGCCGTGCGGTGGCGATGACATGCGCCAACATCGGCTGGCCCGCCAACGGCTGCAGCACCTTGGGCAGGGACGAGCGCATGCGCTTGCCCTCGCCCGCAGCCAGGATCACGACGTGCAGGGGCAGGGTCATCAAGAATTCCAAAGGCGGGAGATAGGCCAAATTCTAGTCGCAGCCATGCAAAACCGCGTGCTCGATCGATGTCTTAGAGCGGCTAACAACACGTAGCGAGCAGTCGTCAGGTGGGTGCGGGCGGCGCGGAGGAACCGGAGTGGACAAGTGGTACATGCCGCACCGAGCACCGGCCGCGCCCGCCTGGCGGTGAGCACAGTCATTTTGTTAGCTGCTCTTAAACACGCGATGACAACTTTTTTAGCACTGCGGCCGCTAGGATGGGCGCCCTTTCTTCGTCCCCGTCACGCATGAGCCTGTTTCGCCAAGGCAGCCAGTTCACCCTGATTGGCGGCCTGCAATTGGCCGTGGATTGCGGCATCTTTATCGCCGCCACCGCCGCCGGCATGCCGACGGTGCCGGCCAATCTGCTCGGGCGCATCAGCGGCGCGGTGCTGGGTTTCTGGCTCAACGGCCGCTACACCTTCGCCCAGCAGGGCGGCGGCGCGCGGCTGGGCTGGCAGCGCTTCCGCCGCTTTGCGGTGATGTGGCTGGCGCTGACGCTGATCAGCACCTGGCTGCTGTCGGCAACGGTGGATCTGGTCGGCCTGCGCCAGGCCTGGCTGGCCAAGCCACTGGTCGAGGGCGGGCTGGCGATCGTGTCGTTCTTTCTCGGCCGGCATGTGGTGTATCGCTGAGGGCGCGCGGCAAGCGAGGTTGGAGCGCGCGCCAGCATGCGTCGTCAAACCAAGGTGGCCGGCTGTTTACCGTTTCATGCTGCCAAGCAACGCGCGCACTGCTGGCGCTTGCCAAGCTTGAGCTGCGCACATGCGACGTGATCGAGGCTCAAGCCCATGTACCGCCCTTGGGTACCCCGGCGACAGCACACCCAATCTGCTGCGGGAACCGGGCAGCCACCACGCGGGGCACCTTGCCCCGCTGGCGACTTCATCACCCGATTACGTGTTCCAGCCCGATTGCGATCGAGGTGGAAGCCGCGCGGCACGATGCAGCGGCGTGGTCGCTTAGAAGGTGCGTCGACCTTGCCGATACATCATCACCGCAAGCGCGTTGCCTCGCCACGCACTGCAGCAACAACGCCGCGCTAGCTCTTGGCGGGTGCCTGCTGGCAAAAGTCGCCCAGGCCACGCACCAGTGCCGCACGGTGCAAGGCATCCAGCTGCCATTGCGCCGCGTAGTGCGACGCGGACCGTGCCGTGTTGGCGGCGCATTGCGGTGCCGAGCGCGCCGCTGCGGCATCGGCCAGCGCATCGAGCAACTCGCCCTGCAGTTGGTCCAGGCGCGCGCGCAGTGCGGCCAGATCCGGGCGTGCGGTGTCCGGCGCACGCCCACGTTCGTGCCAATGGTTCAGCAGCGCGTACTGCACCGATTTATTGGCCTCGATCTGCGCCGCAAAGAAGCGCGCTGCATCGTCGGCATCCAGTCCATGCGCCGGCGCCTGATCGCGCACGCTCTGCAGCACCGCCGCTTCGCGCGTCTGGTCCAGTACCGGCTTGCCGCTATCCCACTTGCTCAGCGCCACCGCATCGCCGATCGCATTGCGTTGCACGATGCGATCCAGCAGCGGATCCAGCGGCGGCTGGCTGCGTGCCGGAAGCGCGCAGCCCAGCAGTGCAACCGCAAGCGTGC
This sequence comes from Xanthomonas sp. NCPPB 4467, assembly GCF_041475665.2. Taxonomy (NCBI): domain Bacteria; kingdom Pseudomonadati; phylum Pseudomonadota; class Gammaproteobacteria; order Lysobacterales; family Lysobacteraceae; genus Xanthomonas; species Xanthomonas sp. NCPPB 4467. The sequence continues at coordinate 4,414,151 of NZ_CM191260.1, forward strand.
AAGTCAGTGCATAACCGCGGAAGCCATCGATCGAGCGAGTCATGGGGTGTCCTCAATGTCGGGGGTGATCATGCCATGGCGCAATGAAGCGCTGCATGGCAACCAGCCACGCAGTGTGCGCGCTGTCGGCAACACGCGGCCTTGTGCCACGCAGGCGCATCTCCAAAAACGAAAACGCCGACACGAAGGTCGGCGTTTTCAATCCACATCTGCATCCGGCATTACAGCTGAAGCAAGTCGCTTGCCCACGCAATGGGCCAGGCGATCGATCAGTGCTTGAGGGTGCGTCGCAACCGCTCCAGCGCCTGCAACTGCACCGTCGCCTCGGCCAGCTGACGCTGCGCCTGCGCCACGTCCACCGTGTCGCCACGGTTGGCCAGCAGACGCTCGGCTTCTTCCTTGACCTTGCGAACTGCAGCCTCATCGATGTCCTGCGCACGCACCGCGGTGTCGACCAGCACGGTCACCACCTGCGGCTGCACTTCCAGGATGCCGCCGGAGATGGCGAAATCCAGCTGTTCGCCACTGGCGGTGGTGACCACCACCTTGCCCGGCTTCAGGCGGGTGATCAGCGGCGCGTGCTTGGGCGCAATGCCCAGCTCGCCCAGTTCGCCGGTGGCCACGACCAGCGTCGCCTCACCGTGGAAGATTTCCTTCTCGGCGCTGACGATGTCGCAACGAATAGTGCTCATGGTGCCTCACTGTAGTGAGGCGGGGAATCGGGAATCGGGAGTCGGGAATCGGAAGAGCGCCTGACTGCGCGCACTTCCAGATTCTCGTGACTTCCAACTCACCTAAAACCCGCCTTTACGATTCCCGATTCCCGATTCCCGATTCCAGCCGCATGGCGGCTGGGATCAATCAGGCCTTGGTGCTCATCTTGTTGGCTTTCTCGACGGCTTCTTCGATGCTGCCGACCATGTAGAACGCCTGCTCCGGCAGGTGATCGTACTCGCCATCGCAGATCGCCTTGAAGCCACGGATGGTGTCCTTCAGCGACACGTACTTGCCCGGCGAGCCGGTGAACACTTCGGCCACGTGGAACGGCTGGCTGAAGAAGCGCTCGATCTTGCGTGCGCGCGACACCGACTGCTTGTCTTCTTCGCTCAGCTCGTCCATACCCAGGATCGCGATGATGTCCTTCAGTTCCTTGTACTTCTGCAAGGTCTGCTGGACGCGCTGGGCGGTGTCGTAATGCTCGTGGCCGATCACCAGCGGGTCCATCTGGCGGCTGGTGGAATCCAGCGGATCCACGGCCGGGTAGATGCCCAGCGAGGCGATGTTACGGCTCAGCGTGACGGTGGAATCCAAGTGGGCGAAGGTGGTCGCTGGCGACGGGTCGGTCAGGTCGTCCGCAGGCACGTACACGGCCTGGATCGAGGTGATCGAACCGCTCTTGGTCGAGGTGATGCGCTCCTGCAACACGCCCATTTCTTCGGCCAGGGTCGGCTGGTAACCCACCGCCGACGGCATACGGCCGAGCAGCGCGGACACTTCGGTACCGGCCAGCGTGTAGCGGTAGATGTTGTCGACGAACAACAACACGTCCTTGCCCTTGCCGTTCTCGTCCTTCTCGTCGCGGAAGTACTCGGCCATGGTCAGACCGGTCAGCGCCACGCGCAGACGGTTGCCCGGCGGCTCGTTCATCTGGCCGTACACCATCGCGACCTTGTCCAGAACGTTGGAGTCCTTCATCTCGTGGTAGAAGTCGTTGCCCTCGCGGGTACGCTCGCCCACGCCGGCAAACACGGACAGACCCGAGTGCGCCTTGGCGATGTTGTTGATCAGTTCCATCATGTTGACGGTCTTGCCGACGCCGGCGCCGCCGAACAGGCCGACCTTGCCGCCCTTGGCGAACGGACACATCAGGTCGATGACCTTGATGCCGGTTTCCAGCAGTTCGGTGCTGGACGACTGGTCTTCGTACGACGGTGCGGCGCGGTGGATTTCCCAATGGTCCGATGCCTGCACCTCGCCAGCTTCGTCGATCGGACGACCCAGCACGTCCATGATGCGACCCAGCGTACCCGCACCGACCGGCACCGAAATGGCACGCTCGGTGTTGGTCGCCAACAGGTTGCGCTTCAGGCCGTCGGTGGAGCCGAGCGCAATGGTGCGCACCACGCCGTCGCCGAGCTGCTGCTGCACTTCCAGGGTGATGGCGGTGCCCTCGACCTTCAGCGCGTGATAGACCTTGGGTACTTCATTGCGCTGGAACTCGACGTCGACGACCGCGCCGATGATCTGAACGATCTTGCCCTGACTCATTTGGATAACTCCACTCATGTCTGTTCGATTCTTGTGTCGGGAATGGGAAATCGAGAATGGGGAATGGGAAGATCAAGAGCACCGAAGCCTTGCCTATTCCCGTTTCACGATTCTCCATTCCCGGCTAGACAGCGGCCGCGCCGCTGACGATTTCCGAAATTTCCTGGGTGATCGCCGCCTGACGTGCCTTGTTGTAGACCAGTTGCAAGGTGCCGATCATCTTGTTGGCGTTGTCGCTGGCGGCCTTCATCGCCACCATCCGCGCGGCATGTTCGGATGCCACGTTTTCCAGCACGGCCTGGTACACCAGCGACTCGATGTAACGCGTCATCACGTGCTCCAGCACGGTCGCGGCATCGGGTTCGTACAGGTAGTCCCAATCGTGATGCGCCACCTTGTGCTCGGCGGCCGGCAGCGGCAGCAGCTGATCGAAGCTGGCCTTCTGCGTCATGGTGTTCACGAAGCGGTTGTAGACCAGATACACACGGTCCACCTTGCCGTCGATGTAGGCATCGATCATCACCTTGATCACACCAATCAGCTGCTCGACCTGCGGGCTGTCGCCCAGGTGGGTCACGCTGCCGACCATGTTGACCTTGATGCGACGGAAGAACGCCGAGGCCTTCTGACCGATGGTCACCACGTCGATCTCGGCGCCCTTGTCCTGCCACGGGCGCACTTCGCCCAGCATCTTGCGGAACAAGTTGTTGTTCAGACCACCGGCCAGGCCGCGGTCGGAAGAGATCACGATGTAACCGACCCGCTTGACCTGCTCACGCTCGACCAGAAACGGATGCTGGAAATCGGTGCTGGCCTGCGCCAGATGCCCGATCACCTGCTTCATCGCCTGCGCATACGGACGCGAGGTCTTCATGCGCTCCTGCGCCTTGCGGATCTTGGAGGCCGAGACCATTTCGAGCGCGCGCGTCACCTTGCGGGTGTTCTGCACGCTCTTGATCTTGGTTTTGATTTCGCGTCCGCCTGCCATTGCTCGCTCCGCTCGTGAGAATCGGGAATCGGGAATCGGGAATGGCCAGAGCCTCCCGCGTCCCACTTCACGACTCTCTAATTCCTAAATCTGGGATTCGGCAGCGGTGATTCGACATGGGCCAACGCCCTGAACCACCGCTCCTACAAATCCCGAATGCCCAATCCCCAATCCCGGCGCCTTACCAGGTGCCGGTGGTCTTGAACTCTGCGATGCCCTTCTTGAACGCGGCTTCGATGTCGTTGTCCCAACCGCCGGTGCTGTTGACCTTGTCGATCAACTCGCCCTGGGTGTTGGCGAAGTGCGCGTGCAGGCCTTCTTCGAACGCCAGCAGCTTGTTGACCGGCACTTCATCGAGGTAACCCTCGTTGACGGCGTAGATCGACAGCGCCTGGTTGGCGATGGACATCGGTGCGTACTGCTTCTGCTTCATCAGCTCGGTGACGCGCTGACCGCGCTCGAGCTGCTTGCGGGTGGCTTCGTCCAGGTCCGAGGCGAACTGCGCGAACGCCGCCAGCTCGCGGTACTGCGCCAGCGAGATACGGATGCCGCCGGACAGCTTCTTGATGATCTTGGTCTGGGCCGCACCACCGACGCGCGACACCGAGATACCGGCGTTCACGGCCGGGCGGATACCGGCGTTGAACAGGTCGGTTTCCAGGAAGATCTGGCCGTCGGTGATCGAGATCACGTTGGTCGGCACGAACGCGGAGACGTCGCCGGCCTGCGTTTCGATGATCGGCAGCGCGGTCAGCGAGCCGGTCTTGCCGGTCACCGCACCGTTGGTGAACTTCTCCACGTATTCCTCGGACACGCGCGCGGCGCGCTCCAGCAGGCGGGAGTGCAGATAGAACACGTCGCCCGGATAGGCTTCGCGACCCGGCGGGCGCTTGAGCAGCAGCGAGATCTGGCGGTAGGCCACGGCCTGCTTGGACAGATCGTCGTACACGATCAGCGCGTCTTCGCCGCGGTCCATGAAGTATTCGCCCATGGTGCAGCCGGCATACGGGCTGATGTACTGCATCGCGGCCGATTCGGACGCGGTCGCAGCCACCACCACGGTGTGCGCCAGCGCGCCGTTTTCTTCGAGCTTGCGTACGATATTGGCAACGGTCGAGGCCTTCTGGCCGATCGCCACATACACGCACTTGATGCCGGTGCCCTTCTGGTTGATCACCGCATCGATCGCCAGCGCGGTCTTGCCGGTCTGGCGGTCGCCGATGACCAGCTCGCGCTGGCCGCGGCCGATCGGGATCATCGCATCGACCGACTTGTAACCGGTCTGCACCGGCTGGTCGACCGACTTACGCCAGATCACGCCCGGCGCAACGCGCTCGACCGGTGCGGTCTGGGTGGCGCCCAACGGGCCCTTGCCGTCGATCGGCTCGCCCAGTGCGTTGACCACGCGGCCCAGCAGTTCCGGACCCACCGGCACTTCCAGGATGCGGCCGGTGGTCTTGGCCACGTCGCCTTCGCGCAGGTTTTCGTAATCGCCCAGCACCACGGCGCCGACCGAATCGCGCTCCAGGTTCAACGCCAGGGCGAAGGTGTTGTTGGGCAGTTCGATCATTTCGCCCTGCATCACGTCGGCCAGGCCGAAGATGCGCACGATGCCGTCGGACACGCTGGTCACGGAGCCTTCGTTGCGCGACTCCGCGGACAGCTTGACCGTCTCGATGCGGGTCTTGATCAGGTCGCTGATTTCGGAGGGGTTGAGCGTGGTTGCCATCGTTCAGTCCTAGGTGCCGGCCGCGAGGGCCATGCGTTTATGTGAATTCAGTGGGCGAGCGAGCTTTGCAGACGCGCGAGCTTGCCCTTCAGCGAGCCGTCGATGACCACGTCGCCGGTGTCGATCACCGCGCCGCCGATCAGCGATGCATCCACCGCGGTGGTGATGTCCACCTCGCGGCCAAAGCGCTTCTTCAGTGCAACGGCGATCGTATCCAGCTCGGCCGCGGTCATCTCAGTTGCCGAGGTCACGGTCGCCTTGACGACGTGTTCGGCCTCGGCGCGCAGCTGTTCGTATAAGCCTGCGATTTCCGGCAGCGCCGACAAACGCTGCGCATCGGCCAGCAGGCCGAGGAAACGCAGATAGTCTTCGCTCGCCTGCGGCGGCGCCAGCAACGTCACTGCCTGTTCCTGGCGCAGGGCCGGGTTAAGCAGCAGCGCAGCCACGCGCGGATCGCCAGCCACCTGCGCCGAAAACGCCAGCGCATCGGACCAGGGCGCGAACGTACCGCCCTCACGCGCGATTGCAAACGCGGCACGGCCGTAGGGACGGGCAAGTGTGAGGGCCTGACTCATCGATTAAATCTCCGCCGCCAGCTCGTCGAGCAGCGCCTTGTGGGCGTTGGCATCGATTTCGCGCTTGAGCAGCTTCTCGGCGCCGCTGACCGCCAGCACCGAGATCTGCTTGCGCAGTTCTTCACGGGCACGGGTGGCAGATGCGTCGATTTCGGTCTGGGCCAGATCCTTCTGACGGTTGGCTTCGGCAATCGCCTCGAGCTTGGCCGCTTCGATGATCTGGTTGGCGCGCGCATGGGCCTGATCGATGATCTCGTTGGCCTTGGTGCGTGCGTCTTTCAGTGCTTCGTTGACCTTTTCCTGCGCCTGCGCCAGATCCTTCTGGCTGCGATCGGCTGCGGCCAGACCTTCAGCGATCTTTTGCTGACGCTCTTCGATCGCCTGCAGCAGCGGCGGCCAGATTTTGGTCGCGACGATCCAGATCAGACCGGCGAAGGCCAACGCCTGGGCAAAGATGGTAAGGGTGATATCCATGGGTCGCTCAATCGCTGTTTAGGGGTGAAAGCGCCGCCGCAGTTGGCGACGCTTTCCGACCTTCATCCGCGGATGCAACCGCACTGGCTGCCTCCACATCCTGCTACCGCTGGATCAGCCGGCAGCCGACAGACGCTCGATGAACACCTGGGCCAGCGGGTTGGCGAAGGCGAACAGCAGGCCGACGGCGACGCTGATGATGAACGCGGCGTCGATCAGGCCGGCGGTGATGAACATACGCACCTGCAGCACCGGGATCAGTTCCGGCTGGCGGGCGGCCGATTCCAGGAACTTGCCAGCCATGATGGCCAGACCGAGGCCGGCACCCAGCGCGGCCAGGCCGATCATGATGCCGACGGCGAGGACGGTGGAGCTCTGGACTTGAGCGAGGTTGGTCAGGACGGCGAGGTACATGGTGATCTCCGAACGAAAGTTTCTAAGGGTGATGGATGAATCGGGATGAAGCGTATGAAGGGTGTAGCGAAACTCAGTGACTGTCTTCCGCAAGGCTCAGATACACGATCGACAGCATCATGAAAATGAAGGCCTGCAGCGGAATCACCAACAGGTGGAACAGCATCCAGCCGAGGCCGAATACGCCGCCAGCGACCATGCCGGCGATGCCCGCACCGCCCAGCACCCAGATCAGCAGGAAGACGATCTCGCCGCCGAACATGTTGCCGAACAGTCGCATCGCCAACGAAATCGGCTTGCTCAGCCACTCGACGATGTTCAAAAGCAGGTTGAACGGCATCATCCATTTGCCGAACGGCGCCGTCAGGAATTCCTTGGTCATGCCGCCCACGCCCTTGGAGCGCAGCGAGAAGACGATCATCAGGAAGAACACGCTGATCGACATGCCCAAGGTGGCATTGACGTCGGCGGTGGGCACCGGCTTCCAGGCGTGGATGCCTGCCCAACCCAGCGGAATGGCGATGAAATCGGCCGGAATCATCTTGATGAGATTCATCAACAGGATCCAGAAGAAGATGGTGATCGCGATCGGCGTCACCAGCTTGCTGCTGCCGTGATAGGTGTCCTTGGCCTGCCGGTCGACGAACTCCAGGCAGATTTCCACGAATGCCTGCCACTTGCCCGGCACGCCGGCCGTGGCATTGCGGGTCGCCGTCCAGAACGCCAGCACCATGACCAGGCCCATCAACACGGCCATGACCAGAGTGTCGACGTGGATGGTCCAAAACGTGCCGCCACCCTCGCGAACCGGATAGATCAGGTTCTGCAAGTGATGCTGGATGTAGGAGGTAGGGGTTGCTGCCTCGCCCGCCATGTGTCTGGAGCCCTTTAAGTTCGAATCAACGTCTGGCCAGAGCCAGAACCTGAAAAATCAACCCGATGGCGATACCCGCCAACAGAGCCAGAGGAGGCAGCCGCCACAGGGCAAAGCCCAGCGACAACGCCGCAAATACCAACACCCACTTCAGCACCATCGCCAGCACCAACCGCACCATCGCGATGCCTGCTGCCTGGATGCCGCCGCCGAGCGCGGTGCGTGCCGCAACCCAACCGCCCAGTACCGTTGCAAAGCCGGTCAATGCCAGACCGGCAGAGTAACGGGGACCAACCAACAGCAACCCCAGACTGGTTATAGCTACGGCGGCAAGCGGATATACCGCAGCGCGCAGCATCAACCGCCGACCCGCGTCAACGGAGTTCAGCACTACGGTTACCTTACGTGTGAATGAGGGGGAGGCGCAGTTGCGCCTCGTCGAGCCGCGAAAGTATAGCAATGGGACAAATTGCGAGACAACCGGCAAAGGTCATCGGCTGCTGCAACGCACCAAACATGCACGGCGGCGGCGGGTGGGAACTTTGCCACAAACTGGCGGTCGGAACCTGCGAGGCCTGCACATCCTCGTCGAAAGGTACCGCCGCAGGTCGCGTATGGGAGCCCTGGGAGACCGGGGCTCCTGCTTTTTACGCATTTTGTCGCACCCTGACACTTTCCCATCGGCGGTCCAATCCGCTGCATTGCACGCTCGTTTCGCTCTATGCAGGGCCACGATGGAGGCCCGATTGCCGCGTGCAGCGTCATCGGCTGCGCAGTTGGCAGCGACGAACTTACCCGCAGGTATGCACTACGGCACACTTTTCGCATGTCGTCATCAGCGCCGGATTGGGCGCCACCAGCGCGCGATGCCCATGCCTATTAGGCATGCGGACCGTTTTGTCCGATTGCTATGTCCGCCTTCACGGATGTGCGACAGGCTCTTCACTTATGGAAGACGCGGGCTTATCGATAGTGCGCGCCACTGGCCCATCGGCCTGACCATTCCAAGATTACGGAGCTCCCCATGAAACACCTCCTCGCACTGGCGATCCCGTGCGTTCTGGCCGTCGCCTACGTCGCGCCGGCACACGCCGAAGATACCGATGACCGCTTCCAGATTCGCCTCGGTGCGATGAATGTGGACAACGACAACACCATCCGCGGCAACACGCTGCTGGCGGGCAACAACGTGTCGGTCAATGAAGATTTCAAGCTGGGCGGCAAGGAATGGGAGCCGCGCGTCGATGGCGTGTTCCGCATCAGCACCCGTCAGCGCCTGATCTTCGATTACTTCAAGTACGACAAGGATCGCCGCGAGACCCTGACCCAGGATCTGAGCGCAGGCGGCGTAACCGTGCCGAGCGGCAGCTTCATCAAGGGCGAGCTGAAGTATCAGGTCGCGACCCTGGTGTACGACTACTCGGTGATCGATGCGCCGGAATTCAGCCTGGGCCTGCAGATCGGTGCCGAATATGCCAAGGTCGAAGCCAACGGATATGCCGATCTGGGCACCGTGTTCTCCGGCGACGTGCTGGACGAGAAGGCCGACGGCGTGGCACCGGTGGTGGGTATCCGCTTCACCGCGCGTCCGAGCGAGCATTGGCTGTTCAACGTGCAGGGCCAGTACCTCAACACCAGCTGGGGCAACTTCGACGACTACGAGGGCGACCTGAGCCGCGCCAACGCGATCGCCGAATACCGCTTCACCAAGAACTTCGGCATCTTCGCCGGCTACGACTGGTTCAAGCTCGACGTCGACCAGCGCGGCAGCGATGGTCTGATCGGCCTGAAGCAGGAGTTCAAGGGCCCGGTGGCAGGCGTGACGTTCGCGTTCTGATCTGCGCCACCGTTGCTAGCGAACGGCCCGCCCTGTGCGGGCCGTTTGCGTTTCAGCTGCCGGGCGGCGTCGACGGCACCGGGAACAGCTGCGTGGCCACGCACACGTAGTCGGCCAGCGGCATCTCGTCCATGCCGGCGCGTAGTACGTCCACCTGCGCCGGATCGGCGATCGGCTTGGGCACCCAACGCCCCTGCTCGGGCACCAGTTGGCTGCCGTAACGCTGCGGTTTGCCGTTCGCGACGAGCACGCGGTCGGTCAGCAAGACCTGCTGGTGCACCGACACCTCGCCACGGCGTGCGCCCTGCCGGGTCAGCGTGCCCAGCACGCGCTCCTGCAGGGCCGGATCGGCGTCGGCATGCTGCACCAGCAGCCAGGCGGCGGCCACGCCGTCGCGTCCGACCTGGGCCACACTGGGCAAGCCATCGTGTTCGGCGACCATGCGACGCATCTGCGGCAGATGCTCGGCGTCCAGCGCCAGCATCTTGCCCATCGCTGCCTGCGACCAGTCACCGTTGCGGACCTGTTGATCCAGGCGCTCCATTTCCAGCAATCGCGCGCGCAATGCGGGCTCGCTGGGAGCCGCCGCCTCGGCAGGCGTGGCGGTGGCGGCATCCGCCTTGGCCCGCTCCTGCGTGCGAACGAACGCTGCCGCTCCCGGGCATTTGGCCAGCGCCGCCGCCATGGCCGGATCGTCCTGCGTGGACGCAGCTGCCGCGTGCACCGTCGCGAGCATGCAGCTCATCCATACTCCGAGCACGGCCTTGCGCATCGATCGACACTCCCTGTGATGGACTGCGTGGCCGGACCTCCGCACAGCTTCCACCTGCAGCATGCCCAAGCCACGATGCCTCGTGCAAGACGGGGCGACGCGATCTTGCAGCGGCTGAGCGGGCGCCTGCGTTGTGGGCAGCGTGCGCAGACGTGGCCGCTCGCAGGTTCGGTGAGTCCCGTGCCGATCAACGCGCCAGTGGCGCGCATATCGTCAGGCAGCCGCGCGCGTGCAGCTCCGCACCGGCGAGCGCCAGGGTGCTCACTCGGCGACGCGTTCGCCGCCCTTGATCACGCCCTCTACCTGCCGCAGCACGGTGACGTCCTGCAGCGGATCGCCGCTGACGGCGATCAGATCGGCGTAGCGGCCCGGGGCGATGGCGCCGACATCGTTGCTGCGCCCCAGGGCCTCGGCTGCCTCCACGGTGGCGGCGCGGATCGCTTGCAACGGCGTCATGCCCCACTCCACCATCTTGGCGAACTGGCGGGCGTTGTCGCCGTTGGGATACACGCCGCCATCGCTGCCGAACACCAGCTTGACTCCGGCCGCGTGCGCGGCGCGGAAGGTCTCACGCTGTTTGCGTCCGATCTGGCGCTCCTTTTCCAGCGATTCGGCGAACAGGCCGTTCTTTTCGCCCTCGGCCAGGATGTAGTCGTCGTTGTAGATGTCCATCGAAAACCAGGTGCCGTGCGCCTTGGCCAGCTTGAAGGACTCCGCATCGGCCAGGCTGGCGTGCTCGATGGTGTCGGCACCGGCGCGGATCGCATCGTTGATGCCGGCGGTGCCATGCGCGTGCACGGCGACCTTCAGGCCCAGCCGGTGCGCTTCGTCCACCAGCGCGCGCATTTCCTCCAGGCTGTATTGCTGCCCGCCGACACTGTCGGTCTTGGACAGCACCCCGCCGGTGCCGCAGAACTTGATCACTTCTGCGCCGTATTTGCGCAGCGTCCGCACCGCGGCGCGGATCGCGTCCGGACCATCGGCAACACCGGGGCCGGTGACCTTGACCGAGGGCGGGAATTCGGTGGCATCGCAGTGGCCACCGGTCGCGCCGATGGCGTAGGTCGCCGGCACGATGCGCGGGCCGGGCACGGTGCCGCGCTCGATCGCCTGCTTGAGCGCGACATCGTCGTAGTTGAGCGAACCGACATTGCGCACCGTGGTGAACCCTGCGCGCAGCGTTTTTGCGGCATTGGCCACGCCGACCACGGTCCAGAAATTGTCGGTGTACTCCAGGCCCTTGTAGCCGCCCAAGGTGGGGTCCACGGTGAGATGCACATGCATGTCGATCAGCCCCGGCAGCAGCGTGCGCTCGCCCAGATCGATGCGCTGCGCAGCGGCCGGCAGCGGATCGCCCTGCCGACCGACGCGGGTGATGCGGCCGGCGGCCACTTCGATCTGCGGCTTGTCCACATAGCGACCGGTCTGCACGTCCAGCAGGCGCGCGGCGGTGATCACGGTGGTCTGTGCGTGCGCGCACAGCGATGCACACAGGCAGCCAGCAGCGGCGAGCAGCACCGGCAAACGCATCTTCGACATCGGGGTCGTCCCTGAGCTGCGAACGGCGTGTCCGCGCATCGATGGTGCAAGCCCGCTGCGGACTGCGCAAGCGCCCTGGAGATCGCATCGTGGCAATGCCCTGCGTGGCGTGGTCAGCCCTGACGCGCGCGCGAGCGATGCACGATCGCCACGCACCCAGACTGGAGGCTGCCGGATAACCTGCGAAATCTGCTTGCAGGGGTCAGCATTGTCGACGCATGCGATCGAGTGCAGCCGCCAAGCGGGGCAGCCACATGCGGCTGCGTACTACCCTGGAAACCCAGGAAAAATCCGCACGTGCGCAGTAGCGCCGCATGCACTTGACGCCTACCAAACGCAAGGAACAGCACCGTAAAGGCAACGGCAACGACAACGACCACAGCAAAAGGCGATCACGCGCACCAATCCCCATCACGACAACGCCCCGCACAAGGCGGGGCGTTGCTGACAGCAGCCGAGGCGAGCCGTTACTTTTTCTTCGGGATGTACAGGTCGGTGATGGTGCCGTCGTACACCTCGGCCGCCATGCCGACCGACTCGCTCAGGGTCGGATGCGCGTGGATGGTGTGGCCGATGTCTTCGGCTTCGGCGCCCATCTCGATGGCCAGGCCGATCTCGGCCAGCAGGTCGCCGGCATGCACGCCGACGATGGCGCCACCGATGATGCGGTGGGTGTCTTCATCGAAGATCAGCTTGGTGAAGCCTTCGGTGCGGCCAATGCCGATCGCGCGGCCGCTGGCGGCCCACGGGAACTTGGCCACGCCAACCTTCAGGCCCTTGGCCTTGGCTTCGTTCTCGGTGACGCCGACCCAGGCGATTTCCGGGTTGGTGTATGCCACCGACGGAATCACCCGCGCCACCCATTCCTTCTTCTCGCCGGCCGCCACTTCAGCGGCCAGTTTGCCTTCGTGGGTGGCCTTGTGCGCCAGCATCGGGTTACCGACGATGTCGCCGATGGCGAAGATGTGCGGCACGTTGGTGCGCATCTGCCGGTCCACCGGGATGAAGCCGCGCTCGGTGACGGTGACGCCCGCCTTCTCCGCGCCGATCTTCTTGCCGTTGGGCGAGCGGCCCACGGCCACCAGCACGCGATCGAACGCGGTGGCCGGCAGACCGGGCTTCTCGCCCTCCACGGCCGCTTCGAAGGACACGGTGATGCCGCTCTTGTCGGCCTTCACGTCGGTGGCCTTGGTCTTGAGATGGATCTCCACGCCCTGCTTCTTCAGGCGGTCGGCCAGCGGCTTGACCAGGTCCTTGTCGGCGCCCGGCATCAGCTGATCCATGAACTCGACCACAGTGACCTTGCTGCCCAACGCGCTGTACACCGTGGCCATTTCCAGGCCGATGATGCCGCCGCCGACCACCAGCAGGGTCTTGGGAATGTCGTGCAGTTCCAGCGCGTCGGTGGAGTCCATCACGCGCTTGTCGTCCCACGGGAAGTTGGGCAGCTTCACCGCCTGCGACCCGGCGGCGATGACGCAGTGCTCGAAGCGCAGCAGCTGCGTCTTGCCGTCGTCGCCGACGATCTCCAACTCGTTGGGGGAGACGAAGCTGGCCACACCGGTGACGGTGCGCACCTTGCGCTGCTTGGCCATGCTGGCCAGGCCGCCGGTGAGCTTGCCGACCACTTTTTCCTTGTACTCGCGTAGCTTGTCCAGGGTGATCTTCGGCTGCCCGAAGTCCACGCCGAAGTCGCCGGCATGTGCGACCTCGTCGATCACCGCGGCGGCATGCAGCAGCGCCTTGGACGGGATGCAGCCGACGTTGAGGCAGACGCCGCCGAGGCTGGCGTAGCGCTCGATCAGCACCGTGTCCAGGCCCAGGTCGGCGGCGCGGAACGCGGCGGTATAGCCGCCCGGGCCGGCACCGAGCACCACCATCTTGCAGTCGATATCCGCGGCCTTGCCGCTGGCCAGCGCCGGCTTGGGCGCTGCCGGCTCGGCCGGGGCGCGGTGCGACGGCGTCACCGGCGGTTTGCTGCCGGGTGCGGCGGCCTTGGTCTCGGCCTTGGCGGGCGCAGGCGCGGCGGCCTCGCCTTCGGTTTCCAGCAGCAGCACTACGGCGCCTTCGGACAAGGTGTCGCCAATCTTGACCTTGAGCTCTTTGACCACACCGGCAGCCGAGGACGGCACTTCCAGCGTGGCCTTGTCCGATTCCAGCGTGACCAGGCCCTGGTCCTTGGCCACGCTGTCGCCCAAGGCGACCAGCACTTCGATGACGGGGACATCGCTGTAATCGCCGATGTCGGGAACCTTGATTTCAATGACCGCCATTTGCTTCTCCTGTGGCTTAACCGGCTGTGCCGGCAAGCGTCTGCTGGAGTTCATCCAGCGACGATTCGATTTGGGTCCAGCGCTTGTCGCGCTTCTTTTCCTTGCCGTCGCTGGCTTCGATCAGCAGCGCGGCCTGTTGCAGCAGCAGTTCGCCGGCGCCGCAGCTCGGGCGCGTGCCGCTGTAGCGCACGCCCTCGACCTGGAACGACAGCACTTCGCCCTCAGTCACCGGCGCGGTGCGGCCGCTCGGTGCCAGCTGGGTCAAGGCCGCGGTCCAGTTGCTGACCAGCCGTTTGGCCAACGCCGCCGGAATCGGGATCTCGACCGTTTCAGGCGTCTGCTCGGTGCGGAACTGCACACTGCCGCGATCGCTCTGGCTGACCCAGCTGTAGACGCGCTCGTCGGCGCGGCTGTGGCGCAGGGTCCAGTCGGCGCCGTCCTTACCCGGCACCAGCGACACGCCGCTTTCCACGCCACGTGTGGGCAGAGTCAGCAACGACAATGCCGGCTTGTTGCCGCCGTCGAGCAGCGTGCTCACCGCAGTGCCGTAGTTGCCCACGGCCGGCGGCCAGCCGCGCCCCAGCGTGCTGTCGCACTCGCGTGCCGTCGCGCAGGTCCACGGCAACACGCCGAGCACGGCGATCGTCAGCAGCGCAATCCTCACAGCAGGACGCGACGCATGTCGGCCAGCACCTGGCTGAGGTAGGTGGTGAAGCGGGCCGCCAGCGCGCCGTCGATGACGCGATGGTCGTAGCTCAGCGACAACGGCAGCATCAACGTCGGCACGAACTCCTTGCCGTTCCAGACCGGCTGCATCGCCGACTTGGACACGCCCAGGATCGCCACTTCTGGGGCATTGATGATCGGCGTAAACGCGGTGCCGCCGATGCCGCCGAGCGAGCTGATCGAGAAGCAGCCGCCGCTCATGTCGGCCGGGCCCAGCTTGCCGTCGCGCGCCTTCTTGGCCAGCTCGCCGCTTTCCTGGGCGATCTGCAGCACGCCCTTCTTGTCGACGTCGCGGATCACCGGCACCACCAACCCATTGGGCGTATCGGCGGCAAACCCGATGTTGATGTACTTCTTCAGCGTGAGGTTTTCGCCGGCCGCATCGAGCGAGGCGTTGAACTCGGGGAACTTCTTCAGCGCCGCGGCGCTGGCCTTGACCAGGAAGGCGAGCATGGTGAGCTTGATGCCCGCCTTCTCGTTTTCCTTGTTCAGCGCCACGCGCAGTGCTTCCAGGTCAGTGATGTCGGCCGATTCGAACTGGGTGACGTGCGGAATCATGGCCCAGTTGCGCGCCAGGTTGGCACCGGAAATCTTCTTGATGCGCGACAGCGGCTGGGTTTCGGTCTCGCCGAACTTGCTGAAGTCCACCTTCGGCCAGGCCAGCAGGTTCAGGCCGTTACCACCACCGGCCGGTGCGGCACCGGCTGCGGCAGGCGCGCCACTGGTGAGCGCGGCCTTGACGAAGCGCTGCACGTCTTCACGGGTGATGCGCCCGCCCTTTTCGCTGCCCTTGAGCTGGTTCAGATCCACGCCCAGCTGGCGTGCGAACACCCGCACCACCGGGCTTGCATAGGCCACCTTGGACGGCAGCACGCTGTCGGCGTCGAAGGTCACCGGCGGGCTGCTCGGGTTGCCGGCCGATGGCTGGCTGCCTTGCGAGGCATCGCTGGAACGTGCGCCCTGCACCTGCGCGATCTCGCGCTGGGCCAGCTTGTCCGGCTCGGCCGACACCGCGACCGGCTCGACCTTGCCGGCAGTTTCGGCGGTGTCGGTGCTGGGTTTGGCCGGAGACTGCGCCGCACCGGCGCCGCCATCGCTGGCAGCGATGATCGCCACCACATTGCCCTGCGACAGGGTGTCGCCGACCTTGACCTTGAGCTCCTTGACCACGCCGGCGGCCGAGGACGGCACTTCCATCGTGGCCTTGTCCGATTCCAGCGTGACCAGGCTCTGGTCCTTGGCAACGGTATCGCCGACGGCGACCAGCACTTCGATCACCGGGATGTCGGTGTAGTCGCCGATATCGGGCACGCGCGCTTCGACCAGACCGCCTTCGGCGGCGGGTGCAGCCGGCGCGGCCTTGGCGGCAGGTGCCGGTGCAGCAGCGGGAGCAGACTTGGCCGGAGCGGCAGGAGCAGCTGCTGCTGCGGGCTTGGCCGCGGTGTCGGCACCGGCATCGGCCACTTCGATCAGCGCCACCAGGGCACCCTGCGACAGCGAATCGCCGACCTTGACCTTGATCTCCTTGACCACGCCGGAGACAGACGAGGGCACTTCCATGGTGGCCTTGTCCGATTCCAGCGTGACCAGGCTCTGGTCCTTCGCGACCGTATCGCCGACCGACACCAGCACCTCGATTACCGGGACGTCGCTGTAGTCACCGATATCGGGGACAAGTGCTTCCTTGATTTCGGCCATACGGGGAACTCCGGCAACAGATGGGGAAACCCCTATTGTGGCCGGCCACGGGCCGCAGCGCCAACCATTGGCGCGGAAAAAAACGCACAGCCGGCAGGATGCAGCGTCCGCACACGCACGTGCATGCTTATTTCGAGGCGCGTCGATCCACCCGCAACAGTTGCAGTGGCGCGCCCGAGGGCAAACGATACGCCAGCGCATTGTCCAAGCCATCCAGCGCTTCGACGCGGTCGCACAAGCGCTGCGCACGCGGGCTCAATGCACGCGCCTGCGGCTCGACCAGACGCTCGATGCGCGCTTCCAGCCCATCGAGCGAACGCAGCTGCATCTCGTTGCCGGTGAGCCCGGACTGCACCGCACCGGCAACCACATCGCCGATCAACTGCGGCAACACCTCGGCCACCAGTGCGCCGATGTCGTCGTCGATATTCACGGGCGTGAGCTGGCTTTTGCTGAAGCTCTGCTTCAAGCGCAGATCGATCTTTTCGCGCACGCTGGCCAATTGCGCACGAGTCGCCTCGGGACTGCGACTGAATCCAGCCGCCACTTCGCCGAGCGCGGTGACCGCGATGTCGGCGGCCTCGCGCCCGACCTCCTGCGCCAGCGGCACCACCTCGCGGGTCTGCCGCTCGAACTGGATCAGGCGCACACGGTCGTCTGCGCTCAGCGTCACCCAGCGATCGTCGACGAACAACGCACCCTCGCGCATCACGACGCGCGCGGGCGCGCCGGGGGATTCAGGCGTGCGGATCAGGATGACGCTGCGCGGATTGAGCGTGAGGTCGTAATCGCTGCTGACATCGCACTGCATCTCCCCAGCAACGGCCACATCCGCCACGGCGAACAGGCCCAGTGCCAGCGCTGCCGCCATCGTCGTTGCGTGTCCGATCATCATCGCGGTGCTCCTTCATGTACTGCCTGCACTGTGCGGCCACGCGCTGCGGGCTGCCTGTGCCGGACGCTGGCATGACGTATGGCGGCAGGTGGCAGGTGGCAGGTGGCAGGTGGCAGCGTGCTGATTGCATGCACACGCGCTGACGGGCATGCATTGCGCGCAGACACGCATCATCGTCGGCGATTCATTGACGTGGGCCAGAGCCGCATCAGTCCAACGCATCGCGCAGCGGTTGCCATGCGGCGCATAGACGCGGCAACGACCAAGCGGCGTTGGCCGGACTGGTGGACGGCAAGGCCACAAGCGGCACGTTGCGCGCCTCCGGCGTCAGCAGCGGATGCACGTGGCGATGCCAGGCCTGCGCCGCCGCCGCGCCATTACAGGCCACCATGCGCAGCTGCGGCAAGCGCGTGAGCAAAGCAGGCAGCGGATTGACCACCACACTGTCTGCGACGATCGCAGCGTCCAGACTGCCGCGACGCGCGCACTGGCCGATCACATCCCATTGGCCGACGCCGCACGCGTTCAGCGTCTGCAAGCGCAAGGCATAGGTTGCGGCAGCATCGATGCCCAAAAGAGCATGCATCAAGGGCCAGAACCGATTGCGTGGATGCGCGTAATAGCGACCTGCGTCCAACGAGGCGATGCCGGGCATCGAGCCGAGCACCAGGACACGGCAATCGTTAGGAATGTGCGCTGATAAGCCGTCACGTACGTCGTTTTTCGTCACGGCAATCATACCTGCGTGAATGTCTTTTTCAGCCTGCATGTCGCAACCACGGCCTTCTTGGGAAAGTTCCTGAACAAACGAAATTTTAGCGAGTCGCAGGTGGGCGTGGATTCAGATTTTCAGGAATAGCTTTGGCGCGGCCCACTCCACGGGCCTAACAAAAATTATGCGAGGAGACCTCCAATGCGTGCCATTTCCATCCTGAGCCTGGCTGCTGTATCCGCTCTTGCGATTGCACCGTCCGCGTTCGCGCAGGACACGACCTATACCAGCGATACCTCCTCGACTTCCACCAGCGCCGATAGCGCGTCCGGCAAGCATTGGGCAGTGGTCGGCGGTGTCGCCTTGATCAAGCCGAAGAACGATCCGGCTCCGGGCCTGGACGTCGATGGCGGCCCGGCACCGACGCTGAGCGCGAGCTACTACATCAACGACAACTGGGCCGTTGAACTGTGGGGCGCCGCCGACAAGTTCAACCACCGCGTCAACGCCGATGGCGTGGGCAAGGTGGGCACCGTCGAGCAGCAACCGATCGCCATCAGCGGCCAGTACCACTTCGGCCAGGCCGACAATGTGTTCCGTCCGTTCGTGGGCGTGGGCTACTACGAGTCGAACTTCAGCAACGAGAAGATCGATGCGGCGTCGACCACCGGCCAGCACGTGGGCCTGGATACCGCCAAGGGCGTGATCGGCACCGTCGGTGTTGACATGAACATCAACTCCACCTGGTTCGCACGTGCCGACGCCCGCTACATGCGTTCGCGTCCGGAACTGCGTGTGGGCGGCCAGGGCACCGGCAGCGAGCTGGAACTGGATCCGTGGACCGTTGGCTTCGGTGTCGGCGCGCGCTTCTAAGCACGTCGCGACACACAACGTCTGAGTCGAAAAAACGGGCCGCAAGGCCCGTTTTTTTATGCGCAACATCCATGACTGCGCCCACCTGCATCGACGCATTCGGCATTGCTGGCTGGCGTGCGCGGCGCGCTTCAACGCCAGTAGACGTTGCCGCGCAAGCGCGCGCTGCGCCAACGCCACCACAGCAAGGTGGCGTAAGCCAACGCATAGCCGAGCAGCACGCCGGCGGCGCCCAACAGGCTGGCGTGGCTGAGCCAGCCATCGACCGGCCACGCCACGCCCTGCAAGGCACTACGCCAGCCCTGCACCATGCCGGCGATCACCCGCACCACCACCAGCGCGGTCAATGCCAGCACCAGCCAGAGATTGGGGCGATAGAACAACCCTTGGGCGGTGCGCTCGAACCGGGTCAGGCGCAACGCCAGCACCCCCAGCGCCAGCCCGCAGGCCCAACCGAAGGCGGCATGACGGATCGCACCGGGCCAGAATGCCGCGGCGATCGCGGTAAAAATGACGAACAACACGCTGGACAGCGCCGCTGAGGCCAGGTTGATCATCAGCAACCAGCCACGTGCCTGACGGCGCGCGGTACCGACACGGAAACGTTGCAGCAGCGATAACGGAAACAGCACCGCGAACACCGCCAGGGCGATGATCACGGCCAGCGGGATGGCAAGAAGCAGGGGCATCGCGTCAGGAGCCGGAGATCAGGACAGACCACGCTACTACGCCTGCGTCAGGCGCGCGTGTTTTCGGCGCTGCACGCGCAATCGGCCGCGTACGCTTGCGCGCGTTCCACTGTGCAGCGCGCGGCGTGGTGAGTGGCTGTGTGGGCGGTCTGTGTTCAAAGCACATCGCGTGGATGCGAGAACGTTGCACGAAGGATCTCGGCAGCCTCGCAGGCAGTTTGCAACGCAACGCATCGCGACCGGCTGCAATGCAGAAAGCAGCACAGTCCGCGCTCGGCATTGGCAGCGCGCATGTGCGAATAGCTCAAGGATGGGAGACAACCGTCGCAACCGTGCCTGGTTCCGCTTGGAAACCCCGCATCTCGTCGTTGATCGCTGTCAGACAGCAAAGAAGGCTAGTGTTGGAAGCCGTCAAGCAAGGATGGACGCGGCGATCAGCGAAGCGCTTACAGCTCGGACTCGGACGCCACGCGTATTGCTCGCGTACTGCATGCCCCTCCCAGACCATCGGCCACGCACACCAGCTGGTGTGCGCGCCCGTGTCGTTATCGCGCTCAGAACGCCGGCAGGACCGCGCCCTTGTATTTCTGTTCGATAAAGGCCTTTACTTCCGGGCTGGTCAATGCCTTGGCCAGCTTCTGCACGCGCGGGTCGTCCTTGTTGTCTGCGCGTGCCACCAGGAAGTTCACGTACGGCGACTCCTTGCTTTCGATCGCCAGCGCATCGCGCGTCGGGTTGAGCCCGGCGTCGAGCGCGTAGTTGGTGTTGATCAGCGCCAGGTCGACCTGATCCAGCACACGCGGCAGCATCGCCGAGTCCAGCTCGCGGAATTTCAGCTGCTTGGGGTTGTCGACGATGTCGCGCTGGGTGGACAGCGCGTTGCTCGGGTCCTTGAGTTTGATCACGCCGGCCTTGTCGAGCAGGATCAGCGCGCGGCTGTTGTTGCTCGGATCGTTGGGGATCACCACATCGGCGCCGCTCGGCAGATCGGCCAGCGCCTTGAAGCGGCGCGAGTAGGCACCGAACGGCTCGATATGCACGCCGACCACGGTCACCAGCTGGCTCTTGCGGTCGCGGTTGTACGCGTCCAGATAGGGCTCGGTCTGGAAGTAATTGACGTCGATCTGCTTCTGTACGACCTGGTCGTTGGGCTGTACGTAGTCGTTGAACACGCGCACGTCCAGCTTCACGCCCTGCTTGGCCAGCAGCGGTTCGACCACTTCCAGGATTTCGGCATGCGGCACGGCGGTGGCGGCCACGGTGAGGGTGTCGCCACCGCTGCCGCCATTGCCGCCGCAGGACGCCAATGCCAGCGTGGCCGCAGCAAGAAGTGAACGAAACGCAAATGTGCTCATGAAAGGGTCCGTGGGAGGAGGAATGCGGACGGGCCGCAGGCGTTAAACCTAGCAGACCGCAGGTGCAGCGGCGATCCGCACGGGCCGTGCATGGAACACAACTACCCCAGGACGGTGCCAGCGCATCCGCCTGCAGCCCGCAGCAGCAATGGACGCGGTGCCGGCTGCAGCGTCGCAGCTACCGGCCGCGCGCGGCGAGGCAGCTGGCTCAGCGGCGGCTGTAGCGGGCCACCAGACGGTCGCCCAGCATCTGCAGCAGTTGCACCAGCACCAGCAAGGCGATGACGGTGATCAACGCGACGTCCGCATGCGAGCGCATATAGCCCTCGCGGTAGGCCACATCACCCAGGCCGCCGGAGCCGATCGCCCCGCCCATGGCGGTGAATCCGATCAGCGCGATGGTGGTGACGGTGGCGCCGGCGATCAGGCCGGGGCGCGCTTCGGGCAACAGCACCCACAGCACCAGCTGGCGGGTGGTGGCGCCCATCGCCTGGCTGGCTTCGATGATGCCGCGGTCCACCTCACGCAACGCGGTCTCCACCAGCCGCGCATAGAACGGCGCGGCGCCCACCACCAGCGGCAGGATCGCGCCGCGCACGCCGAGCGAGGTGCCCATCAACGCCAGGGTGAGCGGAATCATCGCAATCATCAGGAGGATGAAGGGCACCGAGCGCAGCAGGTTGATCACCAGCGCCAGCGCGCCGTACAGCACCGGGCGACGGCGCAGCTGCGGGGCGCCGCACAGGAACAGCGCAACCCCCAGCGGCAGGCCGATCAGCAAGGTCAGCGGCAACGCGCCGGCCAGCATCAGCAAGGTATCCAGAGTCGCCTGCCCGATGTCGCCCCATTTGGCGGCATCGAGATTGCGGAAGAAGCCGCCAGCGGCGGCGATCGGCAGCAGGTTCATACGCGCAGGTCCTCCACGTCCACGCCGGCGGCGACGAAGCCGGCGCGCGCTGCATTCTGGTCGCCACCGGTCAGGGCGACGATGAGCTGGCCGTACGGCGTGTCCTTGATACGGTCCACGCGCCCGGACAGGATGTTGTAGTCCACCCCGGTCTCGCGGGCGATGCGGCCCAGCACCGGCTCATAGGTGCCGTTGCCCAGGAAGGTCAGCCGCACCACGCGCCCGCCGACGGCGGCGAAATTGCGGTGCAGCTCGGCCTCGTCCACGTGCTCGGCTTCGGACACGAAGCGCCGCGTGGTGGCATGTTTGGGATGCAGGAAGACCTCGGTGACCGGGCCGGTTTCCACCAGCGTGCCGGCATCCAGCACCGCCACGCGGTCGCAGACGCGGCGGATCACGTCCATCTCGTGGGTGATCAGCACGATGGTCAGGCCCAGCTCGCGGTTGATCTGCGCCAGCAGCTGCAGCACCGAGGCGGTGGTCTGCGGGTCCAGCGCGCTGGTGGCCTCGTCGCACAGCAGGATCTGCGGGCGCGTGGCCAACGCGCGCGCAATGCCCACGCGCTGCTTCTGGCCGCCGGACAGCTGCGCCGGATACTTGGTGGCGTGCTCCTGCAGCCCGACCCGCGCCAGCAGCTCGGCCACCCGCGCATCGATCTCGGCGCGCGCGGTGCCGGCCAGTTCCAGCGGAAAGGCGACATTGCCGGCCACGGTGCGCGAGGACAGCAGATTGAAGTGCTGGAAGATCATGCCGATACGCCGGCGCAAGCCACGCAGGCCCTGGCTATCCAGCGCGGTGACGTCGTCCTCGCCGATCAGCAAACGCCCGCCGCTGGGCTCTTCCAGCCGGTTGATCAGCCGGATCAGCGTGGATTTGCCGGCACCGGAATGGCCGATGATGCCGAACACCTCGCCGGGGCCGATCCGCAGATCGAGCGGGTGCAGCGCCACGATCTGGCGACCGTCGACGGAGTAAGACTTGTGCAGGCCCTGAAACTGGATCACCGCGCGTGGCCGATTGGGGGGTCGTGAAGCCTACCAGTCAATGTTCACGGCCGGGAGTCGGGATTGGGGATTGGGGATTGGGGATTGGGGATTGGGGATTGGGGATTCGCAAGGACAACGGCATTCCTGCTGTTGCCAATCCCGAATCCCCAATCCCCAATCACGGCCTATCCAACGGCGGCGGCCTGTCGGTCTGCCGTATCCGCTCCCGCCGCAACAGATACAGCCCGCTGGCGACGATGATGCCGGCGCCGGTCCAGGTCCAGCCGTCGGGCAAGGTCTGCCACAGCAGCCAGTCCCAGCCGATCACCCAGACCAGGCCGGTGTACTCCAGCGGTGCGATCATCGAGGCCTCGCCGCGCAGGAATGCCTGGGTCAGCGCAATCTGCCCCAACGCGCCGGCCAGGCCCATGCCGGCGATCAGCCAGCCGTGGCCGGCCTGTAACGGCACCCAGTCGGGGATGGCCAGCAACCCGGCGCCGATCGCCATGAACAGCAGGAACCACACCACCATGGACTGCGGCGTGTCGGTGCGGGTCAGCAGGCTCACCGTGACCGCGGCGATGGCGTAGGCCGTGGCCGCCAGCAGCACCATCAGGCCAGGCAGCGAGACCAAGCCGCCCACGCCCGGGCGCAGCACTACGATGACCCCGACCAGGCCGATGCCGATCGCCGTCCAACGCCGCGGCCCCACGTGCTCGCCCAGCAGCGGCACCGACAAGGCGGCCACCAGCAACGGCGCCACAAAGTAGATGGTGTAGGCGGTGGACAGCGGCATGCGCTTCAGGCCGTAGACGAAGCAGCCGATCATCACCATGCCCAGGGCCCCGCGCAGCAGATGCAGGCCCCAGCGCACCGGCACGATGGCACGCGGCCCGGCAGTGGCGAACACCCACACCAGCACGAACGGCAGCGACGCGGCACCGCGCAACAGCGTCACCTGCAGCGGCGGGTACTGCGCAGCCAGCAGCTTCATCGCCGCATCCATCAGCGAGAAGCAGGCCACGGCGGCGACCATCCAGGCGATGGCGGGAAGCGGAGAACGGGTGCTGGGCATTGGTGCATTATCGCCATCGCAGCGCGCCGACCGCCATGCGTCGATGACGGCCATCGTGGCGTGATGGCCTAGAATGGCCGCTGTTTTCAGACAGCAGGAGCTTTGCATGCCTTCCTTCGATGTGGTGTCCGAAGTCGACAAGCACGAACTGACCAATGCGGTGGACCAGGCCAACCGTGAACTGGACACGCGTTTCGACTTCAAGGGCGTGGAAGCCAAGTTCGAACTGGAAGACGGCAAGGTGATCAACCAGTCCGCCCCCAGCGACTTCCAGATCAAGCAGATGACCGACATCCTGCGGGCGCGGCTGTTGGCGCGCAGTATCGATGTGCGCTGCCTGGACTTTGGCGATGTGGAAACCAATCTGGCCGGCGCACGGCAGAAGGTGACCGTCAAGCAGGGCCTCGAGCAGAAGCAGGCCAAGCAGCTGGTGGCCAAGCTCAAGGAAGCCAAGATCAAGGTCGAAGCGCAGATCAACGGCGACAAGCTGCGCGTGACCGGCAAGAAGCGCGACGACCTGCAGGATGCGATCACGCTGCTGAAAAAGGCTGATTTCGAGCAGCCGCTGCAGTTCGACAACTTCCGCGACTGAGCGTGATTGGGCGATGCCGGTGAGTGTGCTGGCCGACGCGGACATGCAGGCGCCTGCAGTGCGTTGCGGCGCCGCGCAGGGGGGCCGGCACCGCCTGCGGTGCGCCCGCGGCGATCGCAATCGCTGCCGCAGGCCGCAGGTCTAGCGGCGCGATGCGCTCCCTGCTCACCCGCCTGTTGCATCGCCTGCGCACCGGGCAGGCCAACGCGCCTGCTGCAGGCGGCATGCACGCGGTCAAGATTCATGCGCAACCGCAGATCGAACGCGGATCGACGCTGCACACCATGGCCGCCCTCGACCCAGTGGCTGCAGCGGCCTTTGCCGACGCCTTCGCGGTGGAGATCGAACACGCCATTGCGCGCTGCACGCTGGGCGATGCCAACACCAGCCAGGCGCAGGCGCTGGAACAGATCCACTCGTTGAAGAACACCATCTCGTTGACCGGCTCCCAGCCGTTGCTCAAGGCCTGCGACCAGCTGCGTGGCGATGTGGAACGCGACGCGTTGAGCGACATGCTTGCGCACCGCTTCACCGCCGTGGCCACTGCCGCAGGTCTACTGGTCAAGCGCTACCGGCGCACTCTTCCCACCGACGACGCGGAGCCTCATGCGTAGCACTTCCGATCGCGCAGCGCCCGGCCTGATTCTGGCAGCCCGGCAGCTGCGCAACGACAGACTGGTGCGGCTGTTCGAGTCGTTTCTGGAATACCGCGCCTGCGTCGGCCGCGTGATCGTGCAGACCATGGTGACCTTGTGGTGCCTGGGCTGGCTGTACGGCCCGCAGCCGGTGCTGGTCAAGGATGCGCATAACGTCTTCCCCACCGCAGTGACCGTGTGGGTGATCTCGGTCACGTGGATGGTGCTGGTGCGGCGCCGGATCATCCCGCCGGGTGAGTGGCTGGATGCGATGGGCTTTGCGATGAGTCTGCTGTTCATCGGCATACAGACCACGCTGGCCTTCATCCTGTTGATGTCGTTGAACGCGTTTCTGCCGTTCATCACCATCGCTGCGGTGGCGCGCTATGGGCAACGCGCCACCTTCCCGGTGCTGCTCAGCACCTTCGTGCTGATGCTGTTGACCGCACCCAGCGGCTACTGGCTGTCGCGGCCGGCGTACTTTGTGTATGCGGTGGCGCTCAGCATGGTATTGCCGCTGCTGGTGGCGCGCATCGTGCTTGCGATGCAGGAAGTGGCGCTGCAGGCGCTGGCCTCGCGCGATGCGCAAAGCCGCTTCATCAGCACCATGAACCATGAGCTGCGCACGCCGTTGAATGCGGTCATCAATTGCGCGCAGCTGATCGATACCGACGGCATGCCAGCCGAACAGCGCGACCTGATGCAGGCGGTGACGGTCAATGCGACCGCGCTGCGCCATCGCGTCAATGAAGTGCTGGACGTGGCCAGCATCGACGGTGGGCGGCTGCAGCTGCAGAGCAAGCCACTGAGCATGCTGGACGTGCTGACCACCGTCAAAGCGGTCTGCGCGACCGCCGCATCCACCAAGGGCGTGTCGCTGAGCGTGCGCCTGGAGGCACCGGACACGCCCCATGTGCTGGGCGACGAGGGCCGCATCGAGCAGGTCATCAGCAACCTGGTCATCAATGCGATCAAGTTCACCCCGGCCGGTGGTGCGGTCGAGTTGCTGATCGAAGCCACGCAGCTGCAGCAGCGCTGGTCGATCGCCGCGACGATCACCGACACCGGCATCGGTGTGCCCGACGACAAGAAGGCCTACATCTTTACCCCGTTCACCCAGCTCAGCACCGGATTCGGCCGTGCCGAGGGCGGAGTCGGCCTCGGGTTGTATATCGCCTTGTCGGTATCCGATGCGATGGGCGGCAGCCTGACGGTGAGCGACAACCCCGCCGGTGGCAGCATCTTCCGCTGGATCTTCGAGCTGCCTGTAGCCGCGGCCGACAGCAGCCGCACGCTCGGCCTGCGCGATGCGCTGGCGCACCACGCGCAGACGGTGCCGCCGCTGCATTGCCTGGTCTTCGAGGACATGGACACCAATCGCCTGGTGATCGGCAATCTGCTGACGCGCGCCGGGCATCGGGTGAGTTTTCATGTCGATGGCACCGATGCGGTGCAGCGCATCGCCCAGGCCGCGCCGGATCTGGTATTTCTCGATCTGCACATGCCCGGCACCTCCGGCTGGGATGCATTGGGCCAGGCCCGCGATGCGATTGCCGCACTACCGCCGATCATCGTATTGACCGCCGACACGCGCATCGATTCGATACGCGAAGCGGCAGCCGCCGGCGTGGCCGGTTATTTATCCAAGCCGATCAACGCCCACGAACTGCTCGCACTGCTGGCCCACCATGCACACCAACGACAGCACTGAGTTGAAGCCCGGCAATGCGGCGCGCATGCATTGGCGCGGCGCGGCCCAGACACGCACCGCTGTGGCGCTGCTGTTCCTGCATGGATTTTCTGCAAGCCCGGGCGAGGCCGGCGCGCTGCCCGAACAGATGGCCGATGCGCTAGGTGCCAACGGCTACGTGCACCGCTGGCCCCGCCACGGAGGCAGCGCACCCGATGCGATGCAGGGGCTGACGACGACGGCGCTGCAGCGCTCTGCGCTGGAGGCGCTGGCGCAGGCGCGGCGCATGGGCGAGCGCGTGGCGATTGTCGGCTCATCGATGGGCGGCAGCTTGGCGCTCTGGCTGGCGGCGCAGCATCCCGAGCAGGTTGCGGCGGTGGTGGCATGGTCGCCCGGCATCCAGCCGGTCAATGCGGGCTTGCTCGATCGGCTCTGCGACGCCGATGCGCCGATCGCCGACCCGTACCCGCGCAGCGCTGAGGAACTGGCGTATTGGTCGGACACCATCCACCCGGACGGCTTTCGCACCTTGCGCGGCGTGTTCAGAGAATTCGCCGCCACCCCGCCGTGGCCACAGGTGCGCTGCCCGGTGCTGCTGGGCTATTACCGCGCACCCAATGGCGACGAAGATCAGATTGCCTCGGTGCCGGCGATGCTGTCCATGTTCGAAGCACTGGGCACGCCTGCCCCGCTCAAGCAGGCGATCGCCTTCGACAGCGGCGCGCATGCCATCGGGTCGCCGCACAAGACGCCGCTGGCCGAGCACATCGCACAGGTGTCGGTGGAATTCCTGCGTGCGCATGTCGGTGCGCAGGTGGGCAAGGCGCTGCGCAGCGACGACAGCGACACGCGCTGATTGCCTGGCCGCGGCAGCATGGCGCCGGGCAGCATCGGTTGGGTCTGCTGCATCATCGCCGATGAATCGGCCCGCACCGCCGCGATAGCAGCGATCGCATACACTGACGCGCCATCACGCCGCCGCCACGATGACCACCACGCCTGCCACGCCCGATCCGTTGACCGCGACCCGCACCTGGATCGAGCGCGCAGTGATCGGGCTGAACCTGTGCCCGTTCGCCAAGGCGGTGTACGTCAAGGACCAGGTGCGTCTGGTGCTCAGCGATGCCAGCACGCCCGAGGCGCTGCTGGAACAACTGGCCGAAGAACTGGTGCTGCTGCGCGACACGCCGGCCGAGCAGATCGACACCACGTTGATCGTGCATCCGGACGTGCTCACCGACTTCCTGGAGTACAACGACTTCCTCGACAACGCCGACGCAGCGGTGGACGCGCTGGACCTGCAAGGCATCCTGCAGGTGGCCAGCTTCCACCCCGATTATCAATTCGCAGGTGCTGCGCCGGACGATGTGGCCAACTTCACCAACCGCTCGCCGTTCCCGACCCTGCACCTGCTGCGCGAGGACAGCGTGGAGCGTGCGGTGGCGGCGTTCCCGGATCCGGACGTGATCGTCGAGCGCAATATCCAGACGCTGGAACGGCTGGGCCATGCGGGCTGGGACCGCGTATTGAATGGCGCCGAGCACTGAACGTGTCGGCTGCTGGTGCGCCATTGCGTGCAGCAACGGCAGATTGTCGGCACCGTGCGACGGCAGGTAATCCCTTGAAGTACCGGTAAACAGCAGGTTTGCGTGATTGTCGTGGGCGTACCTGGCGTTGCTGCAGCGCTGACATGGCGCGCGCTACAGTGCTGCACCCTTCCATCAAGTGCGCACGCCATGGCCCTGATTCCCGCTGTTTCCGCATGGAACCCGTTGCCGCTGCAGGACCGCGTGGTGGTGATCACCGGTGGCGCGCAAGGCATTGGACGCGGCATTGCGCAGGCCGTGCTCGGTGCCGGCGGCAGCGTGGTGATCGGCGATCTGGACGCCGCTGCCGGAAAGGCCTGTCTGCAGGAATGGGCGTTGCCGCAACGCAGTGCGTTCGTGCGTTGCGATGCGGCGCGCGAGACGCAGGCCGCACGCTTGATCGCCACGGCGCGCAAGCGCTTCGGCAGACTCGATGGCCTGGTCAACAACGCTGGCGTAGCGGACCCGCATGTCGCGCCGTTGCCGCAGCTGGAGTGGGATGACTGGAACCGGCGTCTGGCAAGCCTGCATGGCGCGTTCTTATGCAGCAAACACGCCTTGCCTGCACTGAAGCAGGCAGATGGCGGTGGTGCGATCGTCAACATCGCCTCCACCCGCGCCTGGCAGTCGGAGCCGCATAGCGAAGCCTATGCGGCAGCCAAAGGTGGCCTGGTCGCGTTGACCCACGCATTGGCAATGAGCGAAGGCCCGCAGGTGCGCGTCAACAGCATCAGTCCGGGGTGGATCAGCACCGATGCCTGGCGTGCGCCGCAACGTCGTCGTGCGCCCAAGCTGTCGCGACGCGACCATGCGCAGCACCCGGCCGGGCGTGTGGGCACGCCGGAAGACATCGCGCAGCTGGCGGTGTACCTGCTGTCGCCGCAGCTATCCGGGTTCGTCACCGGGCAGGACTTCATCGTCGACGGCGGCATGTCGCGCAAGATGCAGTACGTGTGAGGGCGTGCTGCCGGTACGGCTTGGGTGATGCGGTTTACAGCACGCTGCTGCGACGCAGGTACGCGCGTGCTTGCCGGTCTGTGGTGTTCGTCATGCACGACATCGACGTTGGGATGGGCGAGGCGGAAGCTTGGAGATCGGCGCGCGTCGTGCATCCGCTGCTGCTGCGCTTTGGGCGTTGTCCATGCGTGGTGTGGTGTGGGTCGGTTTGCTCGCACCCTCACCCCAACCCCCGCTCCGCGCCACAGCTCGCGTTTGCGACGCGGGCGCTCCAAGGCACGCGCACCAGTGCCGCGCAAACCGTGCCTTCTCGCCCCGCCGGGAGAGGGGCTTTGATGGTTGCGCACGCAGCGCCCGCGCGTGGTGGACTGATCGCCAGCACGTGTTGCTGCGCCTGTCATTTGGGCGCTGCGTTCCAGACGCTTTTCCAGAGGGTTTTTCGGAGGCTCACCCACACCCGCTGATCAACCCGACAGTTGCGCTTCCAGCAGGCGCTGCGCATCGCCCAGCGAGGGCATGATGCGATGGCCCAACGCGCGCACGTCCGCATCGGGTTCGAGCAGGTCCGGGATCTGGATCGGGGTCATGCCTGCTGCCAATGCGGCGCGCACGCCGGTCGGCGAGTCTTCCAGCACCAGGCAGTGTGCAGGCTCCACGCCCAGCGACTGCGCTGCCAGCAGGTAGATATCCGGCGCCGGCTTGGGATGCTGCACATCGCTGGCGGTGCACACCGCATCGAAGCGCCACAGCAGATCGGCCGCTTTAAGCTTGCGCAACGCAAGCGGGCGCTGGGTGGAGGTCGCCACCGCACGCGGCATGCCGATCGCCACCAGATACTCCAGCAACGCAATGATGCCGGGCCGGTGCGGAATACCGCGCTCTGCGACGGCGTCATAGAGCAGTTGCGCGCGCGCCAGCATACGTTCGGCAGCGGCGTCGCCGACGCGTTCGCCAAGCAGACGGCGGCAGGCCACATCGCCGGTACCGACCATCTGCAACCAGAACGTCGGCTCGATTGTCAGCCCCTGCGCATCGGCCGCCTGCGCCAGGCAGGCGGTGATGGCGCGCTCGCTGTCGAGCATCAAACCATCCATATCGAAGATCACCGCCTGCGGGCGAAACGGCAGCGGCGTGGCCGCCGTCATGCAGTCGCTCCGCGCCCGAACAACACCTCCAGATCGCGTGCCTCCAAGGCACGCCATTGCCCCGATGGCAGCGCGTCCAGCGACAAGCCGCCGATGCGGCTGCGATGCAATGCCGCCACGTGATTGCCGGCGGCGGCGAACATGCGACGCACCTGGTGATAGCGGCCCTCGTGCAAGGTCAGCCGTGCCTGGCGCGCGCCAAGCACCTCAAGCTCGGCGGGAAGCAATGGCTTGGTTTCGCCTTCCAGCAGCAGCTCGCCGCTGGCAAACAGCGCCGCTTCGTCGCCGCGCAGGTCTTCGGCCAGGCTGACCTCGTAGACTTTGTCCAACGCCGATTTGGGCGAAATGATCCGGTGCAGTAACGCGCCATCGTCGGTCATCAACAGCATGCCGCTGGTCTCCCGATCCAGCCGCCCCACCGGCGCCAACACCGGCGCACGCGAACGAAACCGCGGTGGCAGCAACTCGTAGATCAACCGGCCGGTGTCCTTGGTCGAACAGGTGTAGCCGCTGGGCTTGTGCAGCAACAGGCTGAAACCCGGCGGCGGGTCCAGCGGCTCGCCATCGATACGGATGGCGTCGTGCTCCACCTGGTCATCGGCATACAGCACCTCGCCCTGCGCATCGGTCACGGCGCCCTGGCGAAACAGCTGAGTCACCTGCTTGCGGCTGCCATAGCCGAGATTGGCGATGTGTTTGACCAGCTTCATGCGCGCGCCGCCTTGCCGCGCACGGCAGCGATCAACTTGAAGCCGTCGCGCTCGGCGGCGACGCGTACCTGGCCGAAGCTTTCGTTAAGCACCTGCTCGTAAGGCAGATGCCGGTTGGCCACCAGCAGCAGCTGCCCGCCCGGGCGTAATGCCTGCGCGGCCACGGCGATGAAACGCTGGCCGATGTCCGGGCGATCGGCGCGCGAGGGCGTGTGGAATGGCGGGTTGCTGACGATGAAGTCGTACTGCGCCGCCAGCCCGGCGGTGACGTCCTGCCAGAGGTACTGCAACTGCGCCGGATGCGCGATGTCCTGCAGATTGCGCCGCGCCAGCGCGAGTGCGCGCGCTTCGGCTTCGTATAGATCCAGCGCGGTGACTTTGGCGCAGCGGGCCAGTACTTCGGCCGAGAGATACCCGAACCCCGCACCCAGGTCGGCACCGTGGCCGGCCAGGGTGGCCGGCAGGTGCTCGACCAGCAACGCCGACGCAGGATCGATGCGATCCCAGGCAAACACGCCCGGTCGGCTCACGAAGCGCCCATCCAAAATCTTGCGCGGCGCATCCAGCGCCGCCCAGCGCGCCTGCAGCGCGGCATCGGTGTTGGCCGGTAGCGGCGCGGTCCAATAGGTGCGGCAGTGGTGCTTGGTCAGGCTGCCGGCCAGACCGGCGAGCTGGCGCAGATCGGCCTCGCCCGAGCGCGCGCCCTCGTTATTGGACTGGCACGCCACCACCCGGCCGCCGGGCGCGGTCAGTGCCAGCGCACGTGCGAACAGCGCGCGCGCTTCTTCGCGCTGCCGCGGCGGCAGCACCAGCACCAGCGCATAACGCGTGCTGTCGGCCTCGATCTCGCCCTCTTCGCGCACGCGCCAGCCGCTGCCTTCCAATGCCTGCGCGAACGGGCGGAAACTCTGCTCGCAGGTCAGCGCATCGGCGGATGCATGCTCGCGCAGCGGGAAACCATCGCGCGCACGCAGGAACAGCACAGGGCCGGTCGGCCACGGCAGCGCGCCTTGGGCGAAGGGCAGGAACAGGGCTTGAAGCGGTGCATCGTGCGGGCCAGCCATCGGATCATCGGGTCGTGAACAGACCGCCATTGTAAGGGAGCGCTGCCTGGTGCCCGTCCTCGGCGCGCGGTCCGGCCTGCCGCGTGGCAAATCGCTGCGCGCTGACGCGGGTCAACCATTGCGTGATCTGCGAACGGCTCGCCTTGCACGGTTTATACGGAGCGTTGATGCATACGCAACATCTGCCGGCCTAGTCTGGACTTCAAGCCCACACCGGAGATACGCGATGCGAGCCCTGTTCGTAGGTGGAGTTGTCGACAACAGCGAAATGGACCTGGACGACACGCCGCCACCGATGCACTACCCCGAAAACACCGGCGCCGGTCGCCCCCGTTACCGCCTGCATCAGGTCGGTGAGCGCGACGACGGCAGCGTGGCCTACGCGGTCTATGGCGCCCCGGAAATGGCCGACGACGACATCAGCCGCATCACCGAGGAACGCGGCTACGCACGTCGTTTCAGTGCATCGCCAGAGGCACCACGCTGAGCATGGTGCTTTGTGCAGATGAGTGAACTGCCTGCGGCACGTGCAGTATCAATTAACGGTTCGACTAGCAGCATCTCGTTGAAATCTGGCTAGCGGCCGCTCGGAAATCTGGCTAGCGGCTGCTCGTCGATGCGCGCATAAGAGCTTGGCGCGGCAGGCATGGACGCGTCAGCTGTCCTGCTTCTATTGACGATGTGGTGTCCACGTTGCATGCCACGGCATCTACGTTGCATGGCGATGGTGCCCCCGCCGCATATCCATCAAGAACCGGGCAAATGCCCGGTTTTTCTGGACGCCATTGTTGCGACCACCACTGTCTTCTGGTCGCCAAACACGGCTGCAAAGATCGAATCGGCACGTCCTCAGCTTGGGCGCCTCCGCAGGAGATCGGCGATAAACCAAAGCCCCTCTCCCCCCCGCAGGAAAGGGGTTGTCATGAGAGTGCGGGGCCAAGCCCAGCACGCAGCACGTCTACGAGGTTGCGCACCTACCCTCATCCGCCCTTCGGGCACCTTTTCCCGAGGGGAGAAGGGACAAAGCCCCTCTCCCCTCGGGAGAGGGGTTGGGGTGAGGGTACGGGGCGAAGCCACACTGCACTGCACGTCCATGAAGCTTCGCACGTACCCTCATCCGCCCTTCGGGCACCTTCTCCCGGGGGGAGAAGGGAGAAAGCCCGCGAACGCCCCCGCTTATCGCGCCTTCGGCGTCACGCGCCAGATCACATTGCCCACGTCATCGGCCACCAACAAGGCACCGCTGTTGTCGGGTGCAACGCCCACCGGGCGACCCTGGGCATTGCCTTCGGCGTCCAGAAACCCATCCAGGACGGTGATCGGCGTTCCGCTGGGCTTGCCATCGACAAACGGGACGAACAGCACCTTGTAGCCGCTGGGCGGGTCGCGATTCCACGAGCCGTGCTGACCGATGAAGGCGCCCTGGCGGAACCGCTCCGGCAGCAAACTGCCGCTGGCAAAGGCCAGGCCCAGCGAGGCCGTATGCGGGCCGAGCGCGTAATCCGGCTTGATCGCCTTGGCCACCAGTTCGGGGTTCTGCGGTGTCACCCGCTCATCCACATGCTGGCCGTAGTAACTGTACGGCCAGCCGTAAAAGCCGCCATCGCGCACCGAGGTGAGATAGTCCGGCACCAGATCGCTGCCGATTTCGTCGCGCTCATTGACCACCACCCACAGCGATTTGCTCTGCGGCTCCCACGCGGTGCCCACCGGGTTGCGCAGACCGCTGGCGAACACGCGGCTGCTGCCGGTAGCCGGATCGATCTCCAGGATCGCCGCGCGGTTGAGCTCGGCCTCCATGCCGTTTTCGGCCACATTGCTGTTGGACCCGACGCCCACGTACAGCTTGCTGCCATCGGCACTGGCGAGCAGCGATTTGGTCCAGTGGTGGTTGATACCGCCGGGCAGATTGGCCACGAACGTGGGCTTGGCGCTGATGTGCGTGTCGCCCGGCTTGTACGGAAAGCTCACCAGCGCATCGGCATTGGCCACATAGAAGCGGTCGCCGACCAGCGCCATGCCGAACGGCGAAAACAGGCCGCTGATGAACTGCGTGCGCACCTCCGCCACACCGTCGCCATCGGCGTCGCGCAGCAAGGTGATGCGGTTGGCGCTGGGCACCACGGCGCCGGCTTTCTGCATCACCGCGCCCTGCACCTTCTTGCGCAAACCACCGCCGCTTTCGGCATTTTCCGGTTTAGGTGGTTCGGCGGTTTCGGCCACCAGCACATCGCCGTTGGGCAGCACGTACACCCAGCGCGGGTGATCCAGATCGCGCGCAAAGGCGTTGACCTGCAAATCGTCGGCCGCCATGGGTTTGGCGTTGGCGGCCCAGCGCTTGACCGGGGCCACCTTTACGGTGGGGATCAGGCGTTTGACCGGCTCGGGCAATTGCGGGTCAGGCCCGGTCCCCTGTTCGATGGCCAGCGTGGCGGTGTCGCCGCAGCCGGCAAGAACGGCGACCGCCAGCAACGACAGCGACCAGCGAATGAGCGTGGGCAGGGATGCATGCATTGCGAGCCAATCCTGAACAGTTGCGACAGTCGGCCATCATGCCGACAACTGTCCAGGGAGAAGTAAATACATCGTCAACACGCCCGCGTCACGGCATGGCGTGTGGATCGGCCCCCAGCAGTAGCGGGTGCACGGCCACGATGCGATCCATCCAGATCCAGTGCGGCTCCTGCGTGGCATCCAGCTGATCCAGACGCAGCTGCCCGTTGACGCCTTCGTTGTCGTGGTCGTCGAGATAGGTCTGGATGGTGGGGCGCACCGCGACGGTGCCGCTGAGCGTGCTGCCATCGTCGAGTTCGATGCGCACACGTTCCTGTCCGCCGAGCAGGGACACCCAATGCTCGAGCGTGGCGATCTGCACGTGTTCGGAATAGACGTGCGGGGCGTATTTGGGCATCGCGGTATCTCCATGAGCGGAGCGCATCACGCTAGGCCAGCGTGCGTGAACGATGCAGCAAACGCGGCGTATCGCTGCATCTCCGTCTACAGAATGCGCACGCTGCGCTGGCATCGGCGGCCAGCTCGCGCGGACCGTTATCGAACCCAACCGCCTTGCGATCGCCCCCTGCTCACCGCGCCACCGTCACCTGCGCGACATTGCCGCCGCGCCGGCATCACTCCACGGATTCGCGCGCTGCCCGGACTGCGGTGACCAGCTGCGCCACGCTGTACGGCTTGGCCAGATGTTCCTGAAACCCCGAGTCCAGCGCGCGCTTGCGATCGTCGTCGCGGGCCAGTGCCGTCACCGCCACCGCCGGCAGCGCGTGCCCATCCAGGCCCAGGTTGTCGCGCACGGTACGGATCAATCCGTAACCGTCCATGCCGGGCATGCCGATGTCGGTCAGCATCACGTCGAAACGCGCGTGACCGCGGTGATCGATCAAGGCCAGCGCATCGGTGGCGCTGCCGGCAGTGACCACTTCGGCGCCCTGTTCTTCGAGCAGGCGGCGCAGGTAGTCGAGCATGTCCGGTTGGTCTTCGACCGCCAACAGGCGCAGACCGTTGAGCGCACGCGCTTCGACGATCTGTTCGGACATCAGGCGCCGACGCAACTCGCGGCGCGGGCGCTTGGCCTGATCGGGAATATGCTCGGGCAGACGCACCGTAAAGGTGGCGCCCTTGCCGCGCCCGCCGCTGGTGGCGCCGACCTGCCCACCGTGCATTTCCACCAGCTGCTGCACGATTGCCAGACCCAGCCCCAGGCCGCCGTGCTGGCGGGTGGTGGTGCCATCGGCCTGACGGAAGCGGCCGAACAGATGCGGCAGAAACTCGGCCGCGATGCCGTCGCCGGAGTCGCGCACCGACACCAGCAGATGCCCATCGTCGCGTTCGATGGTGACGTCGATGCGGCCGTGCGCCGGGGTGAACTTGATGGCGTTGGAGAGCAGATTCCACAGCACCTGCTGCAGGCGGGTGGCATCGCCGAGCACCAGACACGGGGTCGGCGGCAGGTGCAATTCCAACACCTGGTCCTTGCCCTCGGCGGCCAGTTCCTGCGTGCCCAGCGCCTCGCGCACCTGCTCGGCCAGGTCCAGCGCTTCGACTTCCAGCTGCACCTTGCCCAGCAACATGCTGCTCAGATCGAGCATGTCCGAGATCAGCCGCTTCTGCGCGCGTGCGCTGCTGGCGATCACCGACAGGCCTTTGTAATTGGGGTGCCCTTCTTCCACGCGCTGCAGCAGCAACTCGCTCCAGCCCAGAATGGTGGTCAACGGGGTGCGCAACTCATGCGACAGCGTGGCCAGGAACTCGTCCTTCAGCCGCGCCATGCTTTCGGCTTCGTTGCGCGCACTGCGCTCCGACTCCAGCAATTGCTCGCGCGCCAACTCGATTTCGCGTTGTTCGGTCACGTCCGGGCTGCTGCCGGCCAGGCCGATGAAGCGTCCATCGGCCGAATAGCGCGGTGTGGCGGTCATTTCGATCCAGCGCCACTGCCCGTCGTGGCGGCGCGCACGCACCAGCGCACGCAGGCCGCGTTGTTCTTCCAGCGCAGCCGACAGCTCGAACTGGAAGATCGACAGATCGTCCGGGTGCAGCAATTCGCTCCACGCCGATACGGTGCCGCTGGAAATATCCAGGCCGAAGAATTCGCCGTAGGCGCTGTTGACGAAGCGCACCACGCCCTGGGCGTCCAGTACCCATACCGGCATCGGCAGGCCGTCGGCCAGCGCGGAAAAACGCGCCTCGCTTTCGGCCAGCTCGCGCTCCACGCGTTTGCGCTCGGTAATGTCCATGAACAGCACCGCGACCCGCGCCTGTTCCGGCTGACCGACCCGGAACGCGTCCACCGAATACCAGCGCCGCAGCGCCTTGGCCTGCATTTCGAAATGGATACGGTTGCCGGTGCGGGCGACCTGGCCGTAACGGTCGAACCATTCCTGCTCATGCTCGGGGAGCATGCCGCGGATGGACACATTGAGCGCGTCGGACAGACCGGTATAGCGCTCGAACGCGCCATTGGTCGTGCGGATCACGTAATCGACCGCCTGCTCGCCCTCGAACACCATGTCGATGACGCAGAAACCGGCATCGATGTTGTGGAAGATCTCGTGATACATCGCCGGATCGAGAAACGGCTCGGCGATGACGGCCGGCAAGGCGGCGGCCAGATCGGGGCTGGAACTGGAGGTGCTCAAATCGGAAACCACGGATGCTGCCGGAGCGGATGACGGACGGATGAAACCACGCCCGATGTCGTCAGCGGGTGCACAGGGGGTCGACGTAATTCACGCCTGCGTTGCGCCGCTGGTCGCTCGCGTGATGCCGCTCCGCTTACCAGAGCGTGGCGGCGGCCAGGGCGATGCAGGTCGCCAGCACCACGATGCCGGCAATCACCCCGCGAAATACCCACTCGCCCTCACGGCGCAGCTGCTCGTCCATCCAGCGCTGCGCCTCTTCGCGCCAGGCGGTGGAGCGTGCGTAGTCGGCATCCAGCAACAGCAGCCTCACCCGCGACAGCCCCAGTTCTGCGCACTCGCCACGGCAGCGCTCGCTGAAGCCGTCTTCGCCGGTTACCACCTGCGTACCGAGCGGCAATTCCAGTTCGAGTTCATGCCTGGACATAACGCGGACGCTCCTGATCTAGCTCGTTTTCCAGCGCCATGCGCGCCAGCTGGGTGTAGTTGGCACGCGGCCCCTGTCCACGGCCGGTCAACATTCCCTGGTAATCCAGGTCCTGCCAGACTCGCCCGGTCCATTCGACGCAGTCCTCGGCGATCACCAGCATCAGCGAGTAGCGATACTCCACCCCCGTTGCCGCGGTGTAGGCGTACACCGGTGGAAACTGCACGGCCACATCGACCTGGCGTGCCAACCCGGCCAGGTGCTCGCGCAACGCATCGCGTGGGTCGGTGCCGGGCTCGATGCGCAACCCACGTGTGGCCAGGTCCAGGTCCACCTCGCTTTGCAGGGCGACGAAGGCGGCGGCCCCGGTGGCGGGGTTGTGGCCGTGCTGTTTTGCCCAGTCGATGAACTGCAGGCGCACGTCCGTCGGCATGTGCGCCGGCGCCGATGAAGCTGACTTTGTGCGGAAAGAGTGGGTGTCCATGCGGCCGATCTTCCGGGCTGCGCCGTGAAGCGCGGGCGCAGGCGCAGTGAACTCGCCGTCATGGCCGCGACAGCGCGGATTAACCGGGCGGCAACGCGCGTGCGACGCCGGCGCAGCGTGCGTTGCGGGCGGCCAGGTGCAGCCCCACACTGCTGTGACAGCGGGGACGCAACGTCCCTTTCGCTTGGAGGCTTTCCATGAAACTTTCCAGTGTTTCCGGCGCCGGCCTGTTGCTGGCAGGTCTGCTCGCGGCGACCGGTGTGCAGGCCCGCGTGCGCAACGTCACCGACCCGCAGGCACCACGTGCGCTGAGCAGCGATGGCAAGGTGGACGTGCGTTGGACCGACCCGGCCGAATTTTCCGAAGTCCGCTTCAGCGGCAACCGCTGGGAAGCGCAGCGCGGCGACTGGGTGACGCAGCTGGCGACGCATTTCCAGCAGAGTGCCGCCCGCAAGCTCCCAGACGGCCAGCACCTGAGCGTGACCATCACCGACATCCGCCGTGCCGGCCAGTACGAGCCTTGGCACGGGCCGCGGATGCAGGACGTGCGCGTGGTCAAGGACATCTACCCACCGCGCCTGAGCTTTAGCTACACGCTGACCGGCGCCGACGGCCGGGTGATCGACCAGGGCGAACGCAAGCTGGTGGACTCGGCCTTCCTGATGAGTGGCCCGCGGCTGACAGACAGCGACCCGCTGCGCTTCGAGAAAGCGATGATCGACGACTGGGTACGCAAGCAGTTCCGCGGCGATCGCACGACGGCTGGGTTGTAAGCTGCCGCTTCAAGCACCTCTCAGTTCGGCAGAGGGGTTGGGGTGAGGGGATGAGCAAAGCGCTCGTATCGCCCAGCCTGCGCGAGGCTTCGCCCGTCCCCTCATCCGGCGCTGCGCGCCACTTTCTCCCGCCCGGCGGGAGAAGGACAAGCAGTCGAGCTTCCGCTCAGGTCACTCTCCCCGCGGGAGAGCGAAGCACTCGTATTGCCCAGCCTGCGCGAGGCTTCGGCCGTCCCCTCATCCGGCGCTGCGCGCCACCTTCTCCCGCCCGGCGGGAGAAGGGCAAGCGGTCGAGCTGCTGCTTGAAGCCCCCCTCATCTCCTCTCCTCTCATCTCCTCTCGGGACAGGGGTTGGGGTGAGGGGGCGAAGCACTGGTGTCGTTCAAACTGCTGCAGCCTCGCCCACATACACCCGGGGCACGCGTTTGAGTCCGCATAGCAACTGATACGCGCTGACGTTGCACTGCGTCGCCAGCGGGCTGACGCGTGGCGCATCGCCCCAGAGCTGGACGCTGGCACCGATGTCGGCCTGCGGGTGATCGGTGAGGTCCACGGTGAGCATGTCCATCGACACGCGGCCGATCAGCGGGCAGACCTGGCCCTCGACCAGCACCGGGGTGCCGTTGGGCGCGAACTGCGGGTACCCGTCGGCATAACCCATCGCCACCACGCCCACCCGCGTCGGCCGCTCGGCCACGAAGCGCGCGCCATAGCCCACCGGCTCGCCGGCCGGCAGGTCGCGCACGCTGATGATGCGCGAGCGCAGCGTCATCACCGGGCGCAACTGCGTGGTGATCTCGGTGTCCTGCGGGAACGGATTTGCGCCGTACAGCATCAGGCCCGGGCGCGACCAATCGTTGCGCAGCGCCGGCCAGCCCAGCAGGCCAGGCGAATTGCGAATGCTGGTTTCCGCACGCATGCCGCCAGCGGTCAGCGCGAACGCCACTGCCTGTTCGTCGGTGCGGCTGCAGTCCAGCTCGTCGGCGCGCGCCAGATGCGTCATCAACACCAGCGAGGCGATCTGCGGCAGCCCGCGCAGACGCAACCAGGCAGCGCGAAAATCCTCCGGCGACAGCCCCAGCCGGTGCATGCCGCTATCCAGCTTCAGCCAGATACGCAACGGGCGCGGGCTTTGGAAGTCGGCCAGCGCGCGTACCTGTTGCGGCGTGGCCACCACCGTCCACAAGTCGTGCTCGGCGATCAGGCGCAGCTCGTCCTGCTCGAAAAAACCTTCCAGCAGCAGGATCGGCGCGCGGATGCCGGCCTGGCGCAGTTCCAACGCTTCTTCGATGCACGCCACCGCAAAGCCGTCGGCCTCCGGCTCCAGCGCCTGCGCGCAGCGCACCGCGCCGTGCCCGTAGGCATCGGCCTTGACTACCGCCAGCGCCTTGCCGCCGCCCAGCTGCTTGGCCAGGCGGTAGTTGTGACGCAATGCCTCCAGATTGATCGACGCTTGCGCAGGACGCACTACGCGGCCTCCCGCTGCGGGCGCTGGCTGCGCGTGGACAGGTAACGGAACACGTCCAGGCCCTCGGTATCGATCTCGGGCGTGCGGCCTTGCATCAGGTCGGCCAGGTAACGGCCGGAGCCGCAGGCCATGGTCCAGCCCAGCGTGCCGTGCCCGGTATTGAGAAACAGGTTGGCGTACGGCGTGGCGCCCACCACCGGCGTGCCGTCCGGCGTGGCCGGGCGCAGGCCGGTCCAGAACTCGGCCCGGGCCAGATCGCCGCCGCCGGGATACAGGTCGTTGACCACCATTTCCAGGGTGGCACGCCGGCGCGGGTTCAACGACAGGTCGAAGCCCGCCACCTCGGCCATGCCGCCGACGCGGATACGGTCGTCGAAGCGGGTCAGCGCGATCTTGTAGCTTTCGTCCAGCACCGTGGAGGTCGGCGCGCGCGCGGCATCGACGATCGGAATCGTCAGCGAATAGCCCTTGAGCGGGTAGACCGGCAGATGCAGGCCGAGCGAGAGCAGCAGGTCGGCCGAATAACTGCCCAGCGCCAGCACGTAGCGGTCGGCGGTTTCCATGCGGCCATCGATCTGCACGCCGGTGACGCGGCCGCCGCTGTGTTCCAGGCGCTCGATCTGCTGCCCATAGCGGAACTGCACCCCCGCCTGCGCAGCCAGCTCGGCCAGGCGCTGGGTGAACAGGCGGCAGTCGCCGGTCTGGTCTTCGGGCAGGCGCAGCGCGCCGGCCATCTGCGCGCCGCCCCCGGCCAGGCCGGGCTCGAACTGCGCGATCTGCGCCGGGCTCAGCAGCTCGTACGGCACCCCGTATTGGGCCAGGATCTCGATGTCCTGCGCGGCGGCGTCCAGTTGCTGCTGGGTGCGGAACAACTGGGTGGTGCCGAGCTGGCGGCCTTCGAATTCGATCCCGGTGCTGGCCCGCAGCGCGTTCAGGCAGTCGCGGCTGTAGTCGGACATGCGCACCATGCGCGCCTTGTTCACCGCGTAGCGCTCGGCGGTGCAATTGCGCAGCATCTGACTCAGCCACGCCAGCTGGCGCAGGTCGCGGGTGGGGCGGATCGACAACGGGGCATGCTGCTCGAACAGCCACTTCACCGCCTTGCCCGGCACCCCCGGAGCGGCCCACGGCGAGGTGTAGCCGAACGAGAGCTGGCCGGCGTTGGCATAGCTGGTTTCCAGCGCCGACGCCGGCTGGCGGTCGACCACGGTGACCTCGCAACCCGCCTGGACCAGATACCACGCACTGGTGGTGCCGATGACGCCGCTACCGAGAATGAGCACCCGCATGTCGCTCTCCTGAAAGGGTATTCCCCCACAACCACGCGCTGAGGGAGATAGTTAGACGCAGTATATTGCGAGCCAGGCAGTGCCATTTCTGGAATCGGCTGGCCTTTGCAGTGGAACTTCCTGTCAAAGCTTGTGGAGACAAACCCCATGACCACCCGCGCCCGCGAGCTGGACAAGATCGACCGCAAGATCCTGCGCATCCTGCAGCAGGAAGGGCGGATTTCGTTCACCGAACTGGGCGAACGCGTCGGTCTGTCGACCACGCCGTGCACCGAGCGCGTACGCCGGCTGGAGCGCGATGGCGCCATCACCGGCTATTACGCGCGGCTGGACCCGCACTATCTCAAGGCCAGCCTGTTGGTGTTCGTGGAAATCAGCCTGGCCTACAAATCCGGCGACATCTTCGAAGAGTTCCGCCGCGCCGCGTTGAAGCTGCCCAACGTGCTGGAGTGCCATCTGGTGTCAGGCGATTTCGATTACCTGCTCAAGGCCCGCATCAGCGAAATGGCGTCCTATCGCAAGTTGCTGGGCAGCACCCTGCTCACCTTGCCGCATGTGCGCGAATCCAAGAGCTACATCGTGATGGAAGAGGTGAAGGAGACGCTGGCGTTGCCGATTGAGGGCTGAGATTGGGGATTGGGGATTGGGGATTCGAAAGTGCGGCTCGCGAGGGCCGTTGGCAATGCGGGTAGAGCGGCGGCCGGCTCGGCTCGGCTTGGTGCTTGGTGTTTGGCGGCAGATGTGCAGGGAGCGTGTCGGCTGAGCATCTTCCTGCTGGATGGCCGTTGATGGGGTAAGCACATTCACCCTGCGGCGCTGACCACGTTGCCCCTGCATGCCGGCGTTGCCACTGGCTGACAGTCGGCAGGCACTACTGCCGCTGTCAGCGCACCACGCGCATGCCGTCGCCGGCAGGAACGGCGTCGTAGTAGCGCCCGGTCTTGGTATCCAGCACCCGGTTGGGGCCGGCTGGCTGCATACCTTGCAACAGACGGCCGTTGCGGTCGTAGACCATCGGCGTGGCGGTCGGCACCTGGCTGCCCGCTGGCGCAACCGGCGTTGCGGCCGGGCCACGCGTCGGGATGCTGGGAGCGGCCGGTCGCTGGCTGAGCTGCGATGGCACCGGGCTCAACGCATTGGATGGCTGCAGCGCGCGCGGCGGCGCCACCTTGGGCTGGGCGGGGGCCGGCGTCGCGATGGGCTGCAGCGTGTTCGACGAGCGCGTGCTGGTGGCGGACTGCGCGCAGGCAGCGCCGGCAATGCCGAGCAGGGCGCAGGCCATCAGGGCGCGCGTGGAAGGATGGATCGCCATGTCAGCCACCGCAGTGAGTAAGGACACTCACGGAGTGGGGGCGCCACCGTTGCGTGGCAATGGATGTGCCCGGCCGGCACATGAACGTCAGTGCTCGACGAACCATCCGGGTGCCGGGAAACGGACCTACCCGGGCGCGAAATAGACGTGTCTGCGGCAGCGGATCCTGACCAGGCATGGGAACCACCGTTGGCGGACCCTGGTGCCCACTGTTCCATCCCTTGTCGGCAATGCTCCCCTGCCCCGCAAGCGCTCCGCAGGTGCGCATTGCCGCCACGACAGTTCGGCGAACGACCGATGCAACCAGGCCGATCCCCGCACGTCTGCGCCAAGACTCGGCGAGCGTGTGCCCTCGCCTGGGAGCGCCTGCGGGCAGCAGCGACCGGTGAACGGGTCGGCCAGCGTTGCGCCCCGCTCCCGGCTCCCCGTTCCCCGTTCCCCGTTCACCGTTCACCGTTCACCGGTCGCTGGTCGCTGGTCGCTGGTCGCCGGCCGTCGCCAGCCATCACGGTTGAACCAGCCCCGCCGTGCCCATATCACCTGTGCAGACGCCGGTACGTCGCCAGCGCGCGCATGCGAGAGCCCTATGAGCCAGTTCGACCTGACCCCTCCCTCCCCCGCCCAGCGCGATGCCCTGATCGCCGGGCTCAGCGACGAGGAACAGCGCGTGCTGCTGCACCATGGCACCGAGGCGCCGTTCTGCGGGGTCTTCCTGGACAACAAGCTGGACGGCGTCTACACCTGCCGGCTGTGCGGGTTGCCGCTGTTCCGCTCCAGCGCCAAATTCGAATCCGGCACCGGCTGGCCGAGCTTCTTCGCCCCCTACGATGCCGCGCATGTGCGCGAAATCCGCGATGTCAGCTACGGCATGATCCGCACCGAAATCGTCTGCGCACGCTGCGATAGCCACCTGGGCCATGTGTTCCCGGACGGCCCGCCGCCGACCGGCGAGCGCCATTGCCTCAACTCGGTGTCGCTGGGCTTTACCGAAAATGGCCAGGCGCTGCCCAACCCGCTGCACCGCGATGGCGCCGAGGCGCAGCCGGCGTGATGGAGTGCGAGCGGTCCGGCGAGGTCGCTGAGCGGCGGAGCAGGTAGGCAGCTCCGTTCTGACCAGGCAGCCGGTCGGCCACTGCACGAATGGTCCGGGATTGCGCCCTGAAGCGGTGCGCATCCCCGTCAGGCGACGGGTAGCCGGTCGGCCCGCTGGCGCGCGCGCGGCCCGGCATCGCGGTTGACGGAGTGCGGCATCCCCGCAGGCGCCAGGCACAGCGCGACGACTGCTCGGGCGGCCGATTCGGGTAGCGGCGTCTAGCCGGTAC
Source organism: Xanthomonas sp. NCPPB 4467 (assembly GCF_041475665.2). Classification (NCBI taxonomy): domain Bacteria; kingdom Pseudomonadati; phylum Pseudomonadota; class Gammaproteobacteria; order Lysobacterales; family Lysobacteraceae; genus Xanthomonas; species Xanthomonas sp. NCPPB 4467. Next base: position 4,458,414 of record NZ_CM191260.1, read on the forward strand.
TCTCCCAATCGCGTTCGGTTGCGATTGCCGGCACGGCGTTTCAATGTCGGCACCATCGCCCAGCGCCTGTTGCCGCCGTCACTGCCCCGGCGACGGCTCGACGTCCCAGGTAGGAGTCCGCAGATGCGTCCATTCTCGACCCTGACACTTTCCAGCCTGCTGGCGGCCGCGCTCGCCAGCTGTCATGCAGCCGATCAGCCGCCGGCAGCCGTCACACCCCCGGCAGACACGTCACCTGCCGCAGCGTCCGGCGGGCCAGCCAGCCCGCCGCCCATCGGCACCGATGCCAGCGTGACCGGTCCGTTGCCCCGCCCTGCCCACGCCGCTCCACCGGCGCCGGCATCGCTTGCTGGTCCCGTGGACGCGGTGCCCTGGCGCTGCGGCACGCGCGCGATCACCACCCGCTTCGATCCGGCCACCGATGCGGTGCAGCTGAGCGTCGAGGGCCGCACGCTGACCCTGCTCAGTGCCCAGGCCGCATCCGGAGCGCGGTTTGCCGACGCCCAGGGCAATCAGTTCTGGGAGCATGCCGGCGAGGCGACCCTGTCGCTGGCAGGCGGCGAAGCGGTGAAATGCGTGCATGAGGCCGCCACGACAATCGGCTGAGCGTTCAGTTACAGCGCACATCTTCACGCCGTGCGCTTCAAGAATCCGCCGCGCAAGCCGAAACAACTAGCACTCCCAGATTGCTTCCGGCTTCGCCATGCTCATCATCGTTGGCTTCATTGTCGTCATCGTCAGCGTCCTCGGCGGCTATGTGCTGTCGCACGGAAAGCTGGGCGCGTTGTGGCAACCGTACGAGCTGATGATCATCGGCGGCGCGGCATTGGGCGCGTTCCTGGTCAGTACGCCGGCCAAGATCGTCAAGGAGACGATCGCCGACGTGCTGGGCGTGTTCAAGGGCCCGCGCTACAAGTCCGACGACTACAAGGACACCCTGAGCCTGATCTACGAGCTGCTGAACAAGGCGCGTCGCGACGGCTTCATGGCGCTGGAAGACCATGTCGAAAAACCGCAGGACAGCACCATCTTCGGCAACTACCCCAAGGTGGTGGCCGACCATCACCTGCTGGACTTCATCACCGACTGCCTGCGTCTGATGATCGGCAGCAACATCGAGCCGCACGAACTGGAACCGCTGCTCGAACTGGAGCTGGAAAAGCACCACCACGAAGCGATGGCGCCATCGCATGCATTGAGCAAGATCTCCGACGGTCTGCCAGGCTTCGGCATCGTGGCGGCGGTGCTCGGCATCGTGATCACCATGGGGTCGATCGGCGGCCCGATCGAAGAGATCGGCCACCATGTCGGCGCCGCGCTGGTCGGCACCTTCCTGGGCATTTTGCTGGCCTATGGCTTCGTGGCGCCGCTGTCGGCGGCGATGGAAGCGCGCGCCGATCAGGACGGGCGCATGTACGAAGCGGTCAAGACCGCGCTGCTGGCCTGCCTGCGCGGCTACAACCCGAAGATTGCGCTGGAATTTGCGCGCAAGACCCTGCCGTCCAACGTGCGTCCGAGCTTCGGCGATTTCGAAACGCACCTGAAGACGATCAAGTAGGACCGCGGTCATGGCCGAGGGCAAATCCACCGTCGTCATCCGACGAGTCAAGAAGGTGCAGGGCGGCGGCCATCATGGCGGCGCCTGGAAAGTGGCGTTTGCCGACTTCGTGACCGCGATGATGGCCTTCTTCCTGGTGCTGTGGCTGATGGCCGCCACCACCAAGGAACAACGCGCGGCGATCTCCGAATATTTCCGCAACCCCAGCCCGTTGTCCGGCAAATCGCCGGCGCCATCGCCCGGCATGAACGGCCCCGGCGGGGCCAGCACCTCGATGATCAAGCTCGGCGGCACCGCCGACATGGCCAAGGGGCAGAAGGACGAGATGGGCCGCAAGCGCGACAACGCGGCCGACACCAGCGAAGACAGCCGCGCCAAGGACAAAAAGCGCCTGGAAGCGCTGATGCAGGACCTGAAGGAAGCCATCGACAAGAGCCAGGCGCTGGAGCCGTTCAAGGACCAGTTGCTGCTGGACCTCACGCCCGATGGCCTGCGCATCCAGATCGTGGACAAGCAGAACCGCCCGATGTTCGACATCGGCCGCGACCAGCTCAAGCCGTACACGGTGGACATCCTGCGCGAGCTGGCCAACTTCATCAATCAGGTGCCCAACCACATCAGCATCACCGGCCACACCGACACCACTGCCTACAGCAGCGAAGCCGGCTACACCAATTGGGAACTCAGTGCCGACCGCGCCAACGCCGCGCGACGTGCGCTGGTGGGCGGCGGCATGTCCGACGCCAAGGTCACGCGCGTCGTTGGCCTGTCGTCGTCGGTGCTGTTCGACAAGACCGACCCGCAGAACCCGATCAACCGCCGCATCAGCATCGTGGTGATGACCCAGGACGCCGAACAAACCGCGCTGGCCGGCGCCGGCCAGGGCGTGGCACTGGGCAAGCCGGTGCACGACGCCGACACCCAGGTGCCGGACCTGAGCGCCGCCGCCGGCACGGCCAGCGTAGGCGCACCCGTGGCTGGCGCTGCGCCGACTGCGGCTGCATCGGCGACACCGCCCGCTGCCGGGAAGGACGCTGCGGGAACCACCCCGGTACCGCCCGGCACCGCCGCGGCACGCCCCGCCGCACCGCGCGTGTCGTCCAGTGCACAGGTGGCCTCGGCCGCCGCACTTGCCAAGGCGGCCGAAGCGGCCGTGGCCTCGCCGCGGGTGGCGGTAGAGGGGCAGTGATCGGCGCTGGGGATTCGGGATCGGCGGGGTCTGCGGGATTCGGGATTTGAGATCCAGAAGTTGCCAGGCAATCGCACCCGGGGCGTGCACCGCGCCTGGCCCGTGACCCGACCGCTTGCCGCTGCTCATCGCATCGTGCGGCGCACGCTCTAGAATGGCCGGCCATTCCCAGCGTCGAGAACACCGTGTCCCGCAATTCCAAGGCCAAGCGCGACAAGCGCAAGAAGCAGCAACCCAAGCGCCCCATCGTCCGTCTGGGCCAGGCGTCCCAGGTCACCAACCACGCCGTGCTGCAGGACGCCGATGGCCGTGTGGTGGCCGCGATCGGTCTGCAGGGCGGCAGCGAGTGGATGCTGTCGATCGGCGGCCAGACCATGGGCAGCGCCGACAACCCGGTCCCGATGCTGGCCATGCTCAAGCACCTGGCCAACCTGCAGGAAGCCGAAGGCAAGACCATCTCGCTGGAATATTCGACCCAGCTGCAACAGATGATCGACGACCTGGCCGCCGACGAAGGCCAGACCGCCGAGGAATATCTGACCGCGCTGGTGGCCGAATTCCAGAACGCCGATGCCGATGAAGACGGCGAGGCCGAAGCCGATGACGCAGCCGACGATGCCGGCACCGACGCCGTTGCAGAAGAGGCGGCTGGCGACGACGCTGCCAGCGACGACGACAGCACGGCAGACGCAGACGCCGGCGATGCCGCAACGGACGACGCCGACGGCGAGAACGCCGGCAAGAAGCCGAAGACATCCAAGAAGGCCTGACCCGGCCGATGGCTGTCTACATCGACGATGCGGTGCATCTGTGGCGCGACCAGCGCTGGGCGCACCTGCTCGGCGATACGCTGGACGAGCTGCATGCCATGGCGGCGCGGTTGGGCATTCCCCGCCGCGCCTTCCAGAACAAACTCAGCGGTGCGCATTACGACGTGCCCGCACCGCTCCGCCTGGAGGCCATCGCCCTGGGCACCATCCCCATCTCCCGCCATACCGATCGCGCACTGCTCAAGGCGCTGATCGCCAATGCGCGAGCGCAGGCGCGCGGTGAGGTGCCGTAGCGCCGGTCCAGCGATCGCGCGAATCACGCGACAGGGACAGCACCACCGAAAGCGCATGACCCCAGCATCGCGCCAGTCGCGCAATGCTGGGCGTTGGCTGACAACAGCACGCCGGCATCTCTTGTGTTGCAGCGCCACATCACGCCGTAAGCCGCACACCTGACGCCGCAGACGGCAGACGGCAGACAGCAGACAGCAGACAGCAAGCAGCAAGCAGCAAGCAGATCAGCACGACGACGCAACCAATGCGAGTCGCGCGCAGGCGAAACACCCATGGCGCAGCCACTGCGCATCATGCTCGTGCATACAACGCATGCATCTTTGCAACCCGATGACGCCTGTGGCGCACACACCCATGTGACCAGCGAAGCCGCTTCCGCGCCCACGCACAAGCCTGTCACTATCGAAGCGACCTATCTTCCGGAGCCGTTGCATTGCCTGTTCGCGTCCCGCCCTCCGAGCTACCGTCCATGTTGCGCGTCGCCGTTCTCGAAGACGACGACGTCCTGCGCGAAGAAATCCTGATTCCCGGCCTGCAGGAGTTCGGATTCGCGGTCAGTGGCGCCGGCACCGCCGGGGCGCTGTACCGGCTGATGCTGGAGCAGACCTTCGACATGGTGGTGCTGGACCTTGGGCTTCCGGACGAAAGCGGCCTGAGCGTAGTTGCGCATCTGCGTTCGCTGTTCACTGGGTTGGGCATCGTGGTACTCACCGGCAACCGCGGCCGCTCGGACCACGTGCATGCGCTGAGCAGTGGCGCCGACGCGTTCCTGCGCAAGCCCGCAGATCCTGAAATCCTGGCGCTGACGCTACGCAACCTATCGCGGCGCTTGCGCCCGGCCGATGCCAGCAGCGCGGAAAAACCGGCGTGGCGATTGGAATCGGATGGCTGGTGCCTGGTCGCACCGGATGCGCGGATTGTGGTGCTGACCTCGCTCGAGCGCTGCCTGATGGGCTGCCTGGATGCACAGCGCGGCCAGGCGGTGGAGCGCGATACGCTGGTGTCGGCATTGGAAGACTGCGTCGGCGATTTCGACCTGCATCGGTTGGAGATGCTGATCCATCGCCTGCGGCGCAAGGCCGCCCGCATCACCGCAGCCGATGCGCCGGCGTTTCCGCTGCTGTCCTCGCGCGGAATGGGTTACCTGCTGGCCACCTGATCGGCACGACTCGCTCGCTCCGGCGGCGCCGCAGCCGGCAACAACAGGCGGATGCAGGCACCATCGCCCGTGTTGCCGACCTCCACCCGCCCGCCGGCGGCGATCACGATTTCGTTCACCACCGATAACCCAAGACCGGTGCCCTTGCCGGCCGGTTTGGTGGTGTAGAACGGCTCCAGGATCCGCGCCAGCAACTGTTCGGGAATCCCCGGGCCGGTATCCGAAAACTGCAGCACCACCATACCGGCCTGCTGCTCGCCTTCGATGCGGAACAGCCCCTGCCCGTCCATCGCATCGCGCGCATTGGCGGCGATGTTGAGCAACGCCAGTTCCAGTTCGTCCAGATCCATCGCGATCCACAGCGGCGGCCCCGACGCGATGCCTTGCAGTCGGATCTCGTGGCCGAACAGTTGCCTGAGCGTGGGTTCGATCTCCAGCAATGCGTGGCGCGCATCGAACAGGCGCGCAATGCCGGGTTCGGCACGGCCGAAGTTGAGAATCCTGCGACTGACGGTCAGCGCGCGGCGCGATGCGGCTTCGATGTTTTCCAGCGTCTTGAGCAAGGGCGCTTCGCCACGGCCTTCCAATGCATCGCGACGCTGCGCAAAGCCGATGATCACGTTGATCAGATTATCGAAATCGTGCGCAACGCCGGAGGCCAGGCGTCCCAGCGCTTCCATCTTCTGCGTGTGCAGCAGTTGCTCCTGCACCCGCTCGCGCTCTGCCATCTCGCGCACCAGCTTGCGGTTCACCGCTTCGAGTTCGCGACGGCGGCGTTCCGATTCCACCAGGCTGTCGCGCAGCGCGGCGATGGTGCGGTCGAGCATCAAGGTGATCAACAGATACACCGCCACCGTCATCAGCCCCAGCCCGACATTGCCCCAGGTCGAACGCGATGGTGGAAACCACAGCAATTGCGCGACCAGCGCCATCGCACACACCGTCGCCAGCAGCGCAAACACGCGCCACAGATTGCGCCGACCGAGCGCCATGCCGGCGAGCACCAACGCAATCACCGGCATCGGATTGGTCATCAGGTCGAAGATATCGACCCGCACGTAAGTGACGAAGGTGCCGAGCAACGTGGCGGCAATGAACACCTTGACGCCTGCCGCACTGCGTCCGCGCCGGATCATCGGCACACCCGCCAGCGCGCCGAACGCGGTGAGCACGGCACCGGCCAACGCGCAGGCCAGATCGGGCCGCGCCTGCAAGCGGCTCAACCCGGCGACATACAGAAAAAATCCGACATCGCCCAGGTTGTACAGCGCGATGGCGACCAATAGCAGTTGCAGGAAGGCCACCTGCCGTCGATCGATCGGATCCTCGCGCCAGCGCGTGGCCAACCAGCGCGGCACGAACCTGGATTTTGCGGCAGACAGCATCGCGACAGGACGTCTTTGAGTGTTTTTGCATCCTCACATTCGTGGTGAGTGGATGCAATCGTGGCTTGGTGACACGTGGCCGAGCGCATGACTATGTTGCGTTGTCCCGCAACATGAAATGTACGGAATTCCAAGACATGTGGGGATGTCTGGGAGCCGATATGCAGCGGTCGACCACTCCAACCACGCGCCAGGGAATCTCCATGAGCCAGATTGATCGCCTCTCGAACCGGGCCTGCGCCCGGCACGCGACCACCACCGCGCCGCACCCCCATGCCGGCACACGTCCGCAGCGCGTGCTGCTGCATGTTGCAGTGCTGACCGCGTTGCTGCTCAGCAGTAGCGCGGTGCTTGCGCAGGTCGCCACCACCCAGCGCAACAGCGGCACCACCCATGATCAAGCCGCGACCGATGCAGCCGCCATTGCAACCGATCAAGACACCAGCGCGCCGGCCGATGCCGATGCCGATGCCGACCAGGACGATGCTGCCGACACCGGCAAGCATTTCCAGATCGTCGGCGGCGCCGACGCCACCACCGATGTAGGCGCGTTCGCCGCCGAGCCGTATGCCGTGGCGATCGGCGAAGCCAGCAATGCGCTCGGTGAGGGCGGCATCGCCCTGGGCGCCGGGGCCACGGTCACCGAAAAGTTCGCCATTGCCGCCGGCTACGCGGCGGCGGCCACCGGCGAATCGGCGGTTGCGGTGGGTGGCACCACCGACGTGTTCGATTACGACGACGGCGGCAATATTCTCGCTGTGCACGCCGAGTCCACCGAAGCCACCGGCTTCGTGTCCACTGCGCTCGGCGGCGGTGCCAAGGCCCTGGATGCGATGACCACTGCAGTCGGCAGCGGTGCCGAAGCCAGCGTCTTCGAGGCCACTGCGCTGGGACATCGCGCCCGCGCGCTGGAGCAGGGCGCCACCGCCATCGGCACCCGCTCGCAAGCGATCGGGCTGGGCAGCAGTGCGCTCGGCAACGGCGCGCGCGCGGTCGCCGACAGTACCGTGTCCATCGGTTTCAATTCCTTGGCCAGCGGCACCGACAGCGTGGCGATCGGCGGCATCAGCACCGCCGCGGAGAGCGCAGGCAACAGTGTGGGTATCGCGGCGGCCACCGGCACCGGCGCCATCGCCCTGGGCGCCGGTGCGCAGACCCAGTCCGACTACGCCATCGCCATCGGCTACAACGCCAACATCTTCCCCAACCTGCCGGGCAACACCGATTCGGTGGCGATCGGCCACAGTGCCGGCTCGTTCGCGGCCAACACCGTGTCGATCGGCGGGTTCGCGTTGACCCAGGATGCCGAGTCGGTGGCGATCGGCCACCGTGCAGTGACCTACACCGCCAACAGCGTGGCACTCGGCGCCAATGCCGAAACCTCCTGGTTCAACCCCAACAGCACCGCGATCGGTGCCGACACCGAGGTCAACGGCGTCGATGCAACCGCCATCGGCTATGGCGCAAAGGTCGGCGACTGGGTCGACGATGCATGGAACCGCTCGGCCAGCAGCGCAGTTGCGTTGGGCGCGTATTCGCATGCCACCCGCAGCAATAGCGTGGCGGTGGGCGACGTCGCGGCCGGGTTGACCCGGCAGATCACCAGCGTGGCGGCCGGCAGCGAAGCCACCGACGCGGTCAACCTGGCCCAGCTGCGCAGCGTGGCCACCGCCCTGGGCGCCGGCAGTGCTTTCGACCCCACCGGCACTCTGATCAGCGGCAGCTACCTGGTGCAGGGCGCGAACTACGGCAATGTCGGCGAGGCGATGGGCGCCATCGATGCGGCGCTGACCGTGTTCGATGGCCGCCTCGGTGCCATGCAGAACATGTCTGCCGGTAGCGTGGCAGTTGGTGGTGGCAGCCTGGCGCCGGTGGTCGGCAGCGGCACCAATGCCGTGGCGATCGGCTCGTCCGCCACCGCCAATAGCGACAACGGTCTGGCGGTCGGCGCCGACGCGCTGGCCTACGGCCCGCAGGACACCGCGCTGGGCGCCAATGCCAGGGTCAATGCCGACGGCAGTACTGCGGTCGGTGCGAATACGAGCATTGCCACCGCCGCCACCAACGCGGTGGCTGTGGGCGAAAGCGCCAGCGTCACCGCAGCTTCGGGCACCGCGCTCGGCCAGGGCGCGCGCGTGGACGCCGACAACGCGGTTGCGCTGGGGCGCGGTGCGGTGGCCGATCGCGCCAATAGCGTCTCGGTGGGCAGCGCCGGCAACACGCGCCAGATCACCAATGTCGCCGCCGGACAAAGCGATACCGACGCCGCCAACGTGGCCCAGCTCAACGCCAGCAACAGCCGCACGCTGAGTTCGGCCAACAGCTACACCGACAGCCGGGTGTCGGCGCTGAGCGACAGCTTCACGCAACTGCGCGACGGCAGCGAACGGCGCTTCCAGACGATGGATCGCCGCATCGACCGCATCGGCGCGATGAGCGCGGCGATGCTCAACATGGGCATCAATGCTGCCGGCACCCAGAGTACGCGCGGTCGCGTGGCGGTCGGCGCCGGGTTCCAGAGCGGTGAGCGTGCGCTCTCCATCGGCTACGCCAAGAAGGTGGGCGAGCGCGCCTCGTTCAGCCTGGGCGGTGCGTTCAGCGGCAGCGACGCGTCGGCAGGCCTGGGCTTCGGCGTGGACTTGTAGGTCCTGCGCCGCGCCGTACACGTCTTCCCCCTTAACTCCATCGATTCTTGCGAGAGCCATCCCATGAACAACGCTTCGCTACCGCTCAAGCCCCTGCTATTGAGCGCAATCCTGGCCACGGCCACGTTTCAGGCCCATGCGGCCACCGACCAACTCAGCCTGCGCGGCCTGCCGACGGCCGGCGACCCTGCCGCACTCCCCGCTCGCCTGATCGTCAAATACAAAAGCAGCGTGCCGTCCGACGGCTCGCGTCTGGCGATCCTGTCTGCAGCCGCCAACCGCGCCGGAGTCCTGCGCGCGGCCAGCGGCACGGCGCGTGCCACGCCGCTCAACGCACGCGTGCTGCGGCGTACCGGCACCGGCGCCAGCCTGCTGGACCTTGCGCGCACGCTCAGCAGCGCCGACCAGGCCAAGTTGCTGGGCGAACTGCGCGCCGATCCACAAGTGCAATACGCCGAATTCGACCGCATGCTGCGCGCGGTCGATGACATTGCAGGGCCCAGGCTCAAGGCCGGTGCCGTCGCAGCGACGCCGCAGGCCACTGCCACCGCCGTGCCCCCCAACGACCGCCTGTATGCCGGGTTCCAGTGGCATCTGCAGGACAGCATCGGCGGCATCCGTGCCCCGCAAGCCTGGGAGAGCTCCACCGGTGCCGGCGTGGTGGTGGCGGTGCTCGACACCGGCATCCTGCCCGACCATCCGGACCTGAAGAACAACGACCACATCCTGCCGGGCTACGACTTCATCACCAATGCGACGATCTCCCGCCGCGACAGCGACGCGCGCGTGCCGGGCGCGCTGGACTACGGCGACTGGACCGAAGAGGACAACTTCTGCGGACTGCCGGCACGCTCCAGCAGCTGGCACGGTACCCATACCGCGGGCACGGTCGGCGAACTCACCAACAATACGATCGGCGGCGCCGGCGCCGCCTACGACGCGCAGATCCTGCCGGTACGCGTGCTCGGTCAATGTGGCGGTACCAGCTCGGACATCGCCGATGCCATGGTGTGGGCCTCCGGCGGCCATGTCGACGGAGTGCCGGACAATGCCCATCCGGCCGAGGTCATCAGCCTGAGCCTGGGCGGCCCGGGCACATGCGACAGCAATACCCAAAGCGCCATCGACACCGCAGTGGCCAACGGTGCGGTGGTGGTGGTGGCGGCAGGCAACGAGGCCAGCAATGCCTCGCAGTTCAGCCCGTCGAGCTGCGGCAACGTGATCACGGTGGGCGCCACCCGCATCACCGGCGGGATCGCGTTCTACTCCAACTTCGGCAGCAGCGTGGATCTGTCCGGCCCCGGCGGCGGCGCCACCGACGATACCGGCAACGGCGGCTGGGACGGGGTGGTGCTGTCGACCGGCTACAGCGGCCAAACCACGCCCACCTCCGGCGAGTACGAATACGTCGGCTTTGCCGGCACCTCGATGGCCACCCCGCATGTGGCCGCGGTGGCCGCCCTGGTACAGAGCGCGTTGGCCGCCTCCGGCAAGACCCCGCTGGCCCCTGCGCAGATGGAAGCCATGCTGCGCCAGACTGCGCGCACCTTCCCGGTCAGACCACCGGCCGGCCGCGCGATCGGCACCGGGATTGTCGATGCCACCGCGGCGCTGGACTACGTGCAGAACAGTTGCAGCGGCAGCGCCTGCATACCGGTCACCGTGAGCCTGACCAACCGCGTCGCCCTGACCGGTCAGAGCGGCGGTCAAAGCGAGGAAAAAACTTATCGCTTCGCCGCCACCGCCGGCAGCGCCTTGAATGTGCTCAGCTTCGGTGGCGGCGGCAACGTCGCGCTGTATCTCAGCTTCGACGTCGAGCCGACCACCAGCAGCTACGCGTTGAAGTCCGCACGCACCGGCAGCGCGCAGACGCTACGGCTGACCGCACCGCAGACCGGCACCTACTACATCAAGTTGGTCGGCGGCTCAGGCGGGTTCAACAACGTGTCGCTGATGGCGCGGCAGTAATCGGCAAGCGTGCCGGAGGGGGTACACGCCACCTCCGGCACCAGGCGTGCGGCTGGCTTGCAGCAGCTAACAAGAGGACCGTGCTCACCGCCAGGCGGGTGCGGGCGCGGCCGGTGCTCGGTGCGGCATGGACCACGCGTACGCTCCGGTTCCTCCACACCGTCCACACCCATCTGACGACTATTCGCTACGTTGTGTTCGCCGCTCTTAGAACGCCTCGTTGCCCAGCCGCACTTCCACGTCCAGCAGCGAGGTCAGTGCCAGCATCGCCTCGTCGTCGCGACTGAGCGCGATCCAGCCGGCATAGGCATCGCCGCCGGTGTTCCAGTTCCACAGCGAATAGCCATGCTCGCGCAGACGGTCGAACGCCACCGCCATCAGGTCGGGCACGCCAAGGCCGTTGGCGAAGTCTTCATCGTCCAGATCGCCGCCCCACGCGATGCGCAGGTTCCAGCGCGCGCTCAGTTCGTCGATGGCGGCAATGAACGAATCGGTATCCTTCCAGTCGACATAAAACCCCGAGCGCCAGTCGATCGCGTCCTTCAGCGCCCACAGCCAGGCATCGTCGCCCTCATCGTCGTCCGCCTCGGCTTGCGTTTCGCGCCAGGCGTCGAACTGCCCCAGTGCGGTGTCTTCGTCGCCCGGGTTGATCAGCACCAGCAAATTCCAGACCCGCGCCGGATGGTCGTCGACATCGTCTTCGTCGGTCTCGGGCGGCAGGCCTTCGTCGTCTTCGTAATCGGCACTGTTGTCGGGCATGGCGGTCTCGCTCAAGGATTGCAGGTGCGAAGTGTGACGCCTCACGCGGCGCAAGCAAACCGGCGGGCGAGCGCGTCTGTGGCATCAGGGCTGGTCTTCCCGGCACAGGCCCGTATCCTGTGCGGCCGAAGACGGCTATCCCGGTCCGTCATGATGCCTTTCCCATGAGCGATACCCCTCCCGATCATCTGGCCATCGACCCACGCAGCCCGTTCCACGATGCCGACGTCCTAAATCGCGGTATCGGCGTGCGCTTCAACGGGGTCGAACGCGACAACGTGGAGGAATACTCGATGAGCGAAGGCTGGATCAAGGTGCAGGTCGGCAAGGCGCGCGACCGCCGCGGCAACCCGATGACGATGAAGGTCAAGGGTGAGGTGGTGGCCTACTTCCTGGACACCAAGAGCGACGCCCAGCCTGCTGCCGAGTAAGAGCAGCTGACCACACTACTTCAAGCTGTTCTATTGCAGAGCTGCTCAGCTGCTGAGCTGCTGAGCTGCGAGTTTGCTGCAGGGCCCTTGCCCGCCCACCATCGCGGGACACGCCGTGAATCCGTCCCTGGAGGCTCTTACGCGGCATCCATGCCGCGTAAGGTCCCGCGATGGTGGGCGGGCAAGGACCAGTCGAGATGGTCGGTGTGCGAGGCTTTCAACAAAGCAACCAGCAACCTGTCTGGTGCGGTGTCCTCGCCGCTTGCGGGACCGTGTGGCGGCATGGATGCCGCCACCGAGCCCCCAGGGATGGGTTCACGGCGTGTCCCGCGAGCGGTGAGGGCACCGCGCACTCGATCCACTCAGCGTTTGACCTGGACTTCCGACGGCATCCACCAGAATGCGACCGACAACACCACTGCACTCACCACTCACGCCTTGAGCCGGTAACCGCTGCGGAAGATCGCCGCCACCACGCCCAGGCACACCACCAGAAACAGCAACGTCATGCCGGTGCTCACCGCGATATGAACGTCGGCCTTGCCGTAAAAGCTCCAGCGGAAACCGCTGATCAGATACACCACCGGGTTGAACAAGGTGACCTTCTGCCAGATTGGCGGCAGCATGTTGATCGAGTAGAAACTGCCGCCCAGGAAGGTCAGCGGCGTCACCACCATCAGCGGAATCACCTGCAGCTTTTCGAAGCCGTTGGCCCAGATGCCGATGATGAAACCGAACAGGCTGAAAGTCAGCGCGGTGAGCACCAGAAAGCCCAGCATCCACACCGGGTGGGCGATCTCATACGGCACGAACAGCCGCGCGGTGAGCAGAATCAACAAGCCCAGCATCACCGACTTGCTGGCGGCCGCGCCCACGTAGCCGATCACGATTTCCCACCACGCCACCGGCGCGGACAACACCTCGTAGATGGTGCCGGCCCAACGCGGCATGTAGATGCCGAACGAGGCGTTGGAAATGCTCTCGTTGAGCAGCGACAGCATCACCAGCCCGGGAATGATGAAGGCGCCGTAGCTGATACCGTCGATGTCGCCCATGCGCGAGCCGATGGCCGCACCGAAGACCACGAAATACAGCGAGGTCGAGAGCACCGGCGAGGCGATCGACTGAGTGAGCGTGCGGAAAGCGCGCGCCATTTCGAAACGATAGATCGCTGCAATCGCATGCCGGTTCATGCGTGTGCCTCCGCAGCGCGTGCGCCGTGCACCAGGTTGACGAAGATCTCTTCCAGCGAGCTTTCGCTGGAATGCAGGTCCTTGAAGTCGATGCCGTGCTCGTTGAGCCGGCGCAACAACGCACCGATCCCGGTCTGCTCGGCCTGGGTGTCGAAGGTGTAGATCAGGCTATTGCCATCGGCCGACAATTCCAGCGGCAAATCTGCCAACGCGGTGGGCAGCGTGTGCAATGGCGATTGCAGGCTGAGCGTGAGCTGTTTCTTGCCCAGCTTGTGCATCAGCGTGTGTTTGTCTTCCACCAGCACCAGCTCGCCGCGATTGATGACGCCGACGCGGTCGGCCATATCTTCGGCTTCCTCGATGTAGTGGGTGGTCAGGATGATGGTAGTGCCCTGCTCGCGCAGGCGCCGCACCATCTGCCACATGTCGTGACGCAGCTCCACGTCCACACCGGCAGTGGGCTCGTCCAGGAACAGGATGCGCGGCTCGTGCGCCAGCGCCTTGGCGATCAGCACACGCCGTTTCATGCCGCCCGATAGCGTGGAAATCTTGTTGTTGCGCTTGTCCCACAGCGAGAGCTCGCGCAGCACCGCTTCCAGGTACTGCGGGTTGGCCGGTTTGCCGAACAGGCCGCGGCTGAAACGCACCGTGGCCCACACCGTTTCGAACGCGTCGGTGGCCAATTCCTGCGGCACCAGCCCGATGCTCGCGCGTGCGGCGCGGTAGTCGCGCACGATATCGTGACCATCGGCCAGCACGGTACCGGTGCTGGGGTTGATCAGTCCGCAGATGATGCTGATCAAGGTGGTCTTGCCCGCGCCGTTGGGCCCGAGCAGCGCGAAGATTTCGCCGCGCTGGATGTCCAGATCCACCTGTTTGAGGGCCTGAAAACCGCCGGCGTAGGTCTTGCTCAATCCCTGGATGGAAACGATGGGCGTCATGGGTTCTGCACGGGGACGATAAGCGCCACAGGGTAGGCGCTGCGCCGTGACGATGGGAGGGGGGCAGATGGGATGGTGTCTCCCGAGTCGCCGTGATGGCGGTTGCGGCTGCTGTTGCTCGTAGGACTCCCGCCTCACCAGCGCGTGAGCACGCGCATTACACGCACGGCCCGTCACGCCCAGGTGCGCTCCTACAAAAGACCGTGGCTACCGGCCTGGCTCTTGCGATTCCCGATTCCCGATTCCCGATTCCTGCGCGCATGAGCGCGCACCGCACGTACGGCCCCGTCGCGCCCAGTTGCGCTCCTACGACGGGCGTGCCGTTGCCCGGCTGTTGCGAATCCCCACTCACGACGCCCCAATCCCTACCCTCAAGCGCGCTTGCGCGACTCGATCAAATCCAGATTACGCACCAGCCTGCGCGACAGATCGTCGGAAATCTCGCGGCGGCGGGCAAGCTTGAATAACTCGTTGCGCTCGGCCACCAGGGCAGCGTGACGGAACTGGCGTAGGGCCTGCTCGTAGGCACCGGCTTCTTCCGGATCGGTCTCGGCCATGTCCACCGCGCCGAGCTTGCGTTGATAACGCTGGCTGACCTGGTTGGCGGCCGCGTTGTAGCGCTCGGCATGCGTACTGTCGTGCACCAGCCGCTGGCGCAGCTTTTCCACCGCCTCCAGTGCCGCCTGCGAGGCGGCCTTCACTGCAAGATCTTCCTTGAGCTGCTCGTCTTCTTCTTCCGGCAATTCCAGCCCGCGCAGCAGCCGCGGCAATGCAACGCTTGCCACCAGCAACGACACCAGGATCACCGAGGCGGCCAGAAAGATCGCCAGCTGGCGGGCGGGGAACGGCGAGCCGTCCTCCAGCATCAACGGCAGCGTGAGCACGCCGGCCAGGGTGATCGCACCGCGCACACCGGCCAGCGACACCGCCACCACGATCCGCCATGGCGGGCTCACGTGCGCCTCGCCGCGTCGCTGCGCCTTGAACAGGTTCCAGCGCAGCGACAGGAAGACCCACACGAACCTCAGCGCCATCAGGCTGGCGCTGATGGTGGCCACGTACACCGCCAGCCACCATGGGTTGAGGTGACCGGCTTCCTGCACACTACGCACCGCGCCGTCCAGGATGCCCGGCAACTGCTCGCCCAGCAGCACGAAGATGATGCCGTTGAAGGTGAACTGCACCGTGTCCCACACCGCCGAGCGTTGCAGGCGCATATTGCCCGGCGCATTACCTGCCATTTCCACGTAGCTCATGGTCACCCCGGCAGCCACGGCGGCCAGGATGCCCGAGGCGTGGAAGGCTTCGGCCAGCAGATACGCGGCAAACGGGGTGAGCAGGTTGACCAGGATCGCCGAACCGGGTTCTTCGCCGAAGTGGCGCCAGATCCAGGCCTGGATCCGGCTCAGTCCGAAGGTGGTGGCCACGCCCAGGGCCAGCCCGGCCAACGCCACCCACAGGAAGGTCAGCGACGCGCTGGCGATCGAAAAGGTGCCGGTCAGCACCGCGGCCACCGCGAACTGAAAGCACACCAGACCGGAGGCATCGTTGAGCAGCGACTCGCCTTCCAGGATGTGCATCAGCCGCTTGGGAATCGACACCTTGGAGGCGATCGAGGACACCGCCACCGGGTCGGTTGGCGAGATGATCGCCGCCAGTGCAAACGCCACGGCCAACGGCATCGCCGGGATCAGCCAATGAATCAGCAACCCGGCCCCGACCACGGTGAACACCACCAGGCCCAGTGCCAGTTCCAGGATGGCCGCCTTGTCGCGGAACAGGCCCTGTTTGGGAATACGCCATCCGTCCAGGAACAGCAGCGGCGGCAGGAACAACAGGAAGAACAACTCCGGTTCCAGCTCATGCCCCGCATCGAACACGCCGGAGACCACCGCGCCGAGCGCGATCTGGACCAGCGGCAACGGCAGCGAGAACGGCAGGATGCGGATCAGATAACCGCTGGCCGCGACCGCCAGCAACATGGCGAGGACGACATCGATCGAATGCATAAAAACCCGGAAGAAGAGACGGCCGCACGTGCGGCATCGTCTCGCGACGCACAACAACGCACCTACGGGAACATACCGGTTTGCAACCGACGATGAAACCACCGCACCGCCTGGGCCTGGGCGTGGTCCGTGGCGGTGACCGCCACCAGGGTGTGGTGCTGCAGCGCTGTGGCCGGTGTCTATCGATCAGGCACCGTGGCTGCCGGAAGGACAGGCGACACAACGGTGCGGCGGTGATTCGTCAACACAGATGGCCTGCAGCACGATGAAGCGCAGCGCCAGGGTGGCCCTGCAACAGGCCCGCAATGCGGATGCGCGTTGCGGGCAGCGCGCAGGCGATGGATCCATCGCCAAGGCCAACAGTGGTTCGCTCGCCTGCAACGCAGTGCCGTCGAACGCAGCCGGCAACGTGATCGTTCACGATGCGGCGCATGCCGACGGCATGCGCGCGCAGATTGGCCGAACGCGGATCAGCTGTGGCGAACGTGCCTGTTCGCGTGCCGCGTCGATTGCCGAGCGCCCTCGACCGGGACCAGGAAGGTCGCTTCATGCAGTTTCAGCTTCGAGTCGTAGTGACTCACCGTCACCTTGACCGCCTTGACCTTCTTCTTGAAGGCGTACGGCCACTGCGCACCCACCATTTCCTTCCCGGGCGTCTGACCGTCAGCATCTCCGGCAAGCTTGATGTGCACGGGGTAATTGCCTGCGCCGCCGTTGTCCGCATCGTTGGCATCGGACACGTCGATATGCGCTTTCGAAAACGCCAGCGTCGACGGCCCGCCGTCCTTGTAGTTGGCGCTGTCGTCGAATCCGATGTTCTTGTAGCGATAGGTCAGCAGGATCACTTGCGTGGGAACCCACGAGCCGCCGCCATAGTTGGGGATTTTGACCTTGGCCACGCGCGCAGAATCAACCGTGAATTCCCACTCCCCCGGCACAATCCATTTCTGCCCTGGTCGATAACTGCCACTGGCAGGGGCAGCCGCGGTCGCTGATGGCGCATGCGTTGGCGTTGGCGTTGGCCTGACGGCCGATGCGTGTGCAGTGCCGAATAACGCCAGCGCGCCTGCCACCAACACTGTCGGCAGCGCCAGTCGATTGAATTCGCTTTTTTTGGACTTCATGGTCTACAGCGCCTTAGAAATGATTATCACGCAAGGGCATCAAGACTAATCGCACTGAGCGGCGTCGCCTTTGCCAATCGCGAACATTCGTGCAGCATTAGGGAGGTGTGCGATAGCGGCGGCGCCGATGGAGTTGGCCACACCCTGATCGCGCGCGCCTGCACTGCGGTTTCGCAATGGAGTTTTCCAGCCGTCGGTCGGCAGGTGCGGCAAGCGCTGATCGAACGGACTCAACCAAGGGCCACCCGATCGCGGCTCCTATGGCGCAGTGCGACGACGTTGCAGCGCAGCATCTTTATGTAAAAAACGCGTGATGCATCCGCGCCGCATCTGGCCGCGTATCAAGATCCACGATTGCCATCCAGGTAATCGCTCACCCAAAGGATCGATGCCTCATGAAGACCTCATTCCAGTCGCTTGCCATTGCCACCGCTATTGCCCTCACCAGCGCGATGGCTCCCGCTTACGCTGCGTCCAATCCGATGGTGGGTGGCGCGCCGATGCTGGCGACCAAGGACATCGTCGACAACGCGGTCAACTCCAAGGACCACACCACGCTGGTGGCCGCCGTCAAAGCCGCTGGCCTGGTCGACACCCTGAAGGGCCCGGGTCCGTTCACCGTTTTCGCCCCGACCAATGCTGCGTTTGCCGCATTGCCGGCCGGCACGGTGGACACGCTGCTGAAGCCCGAATCCAAGCCGACGCTGACCAAGGTGCTGACCTACCACGTGGTACCGGGCAAGGTGGACGCCGCATCGTTGATCGCCAAGATCAAGGCCGGCGGCGGTAGCGCCACGCTGACCACCGTGCAGGGCGAGCCGCTGACCGCAAAGCTCAATGGCAAGAAGGTCACCCTCACCGACGTCAAGGGCAACACCGCTACCGTCACCATTGCCGACGTCAATCAGAGCAACGGCGTGATCCATGTGATCGACAAGGTGCTGATGCCGTAACTGCAGGCAGATCGCTGGCGCATGCTCCTATCTCCCACCGATGCAAACGGCTCGCATGTTTGTCGGTGGGCACTTAGCAACGCATTCGCTGATGCGTGATTGCATGGCGTCGGTGGGCGATCGTTGTGGGCACGAGTTGGTCGTGTCCACTGGCCCATCGATGCGCCGATTCATGCGCGTGCAGTTGCAAGACGCGCGACCCAACCGCGAAGCGGCGGTAACGAGGTCGCCGGCATGCCGGCGACCTCACTTGGTGTCTTGTTCTCCGACACCATGCGCGTGCATTTGCACGCGCTTTTTTTATGCCTTGGAAAGATCGCTTGCCGCACCCGGCGGCGCCAACAACTGCCGCAGGTCCTCCACAAAGCCGCGATAGCCTTCTTCGCGCGCCTCCTCGGAGCCTTGTCGCAGCACCCAGGACGGGTGCACGGTCGCCAATACCGGCGTGCCGTCGTCCAGGCGTTGCCACTGCCCACGCTGCTGCAGTAAGCGAAAGCCCGGCCCCAGCACCGCTTGCGCGGCGGTCGCCCCCAGACAGACGATGTGCGCGGGCCGCAGTTGCGCACGCTCGGCATGCAGCCAGCCACTACATGCCTGCACATGCGCACGCTCCGGATTGCGATGCAGGCGCCGCTTGCCGCGTTGCTCGAAACGGAAATGCTTGACCGCATTGGTCACGTACAACACCTGACGGTCCACACCCAGCTCGCCGAGCGCCATGGTGAACAGACGCCCGGCCGGGCCCACGAACGGACGCCCGCTCAGGTCCTCTTCGTCGCCGGGTTGTTCGCCGATGACCATCACCGATGCATTGTCCGGCCCTTCGCCGAACACCGTCTGCGTCGCCGGTTGCCACAGCTCGCAGCGGCGACAGTCGCGTGCGGCCGTGCGTAGCTGCGCCAGACTTTGCGTTGCAACTTCCACGGCGGACGCGGGCGCCACCGGTACGCGCCGCCGCACCGGCTCGGGCGCACGCTCGGCCATCTCGCGCACCCGCACACCGGCCTCGCGGATCAACTCCGGCAGCAGCGCCGCTTCGGGCAGGTTTTTCCAGTATTTCTGCGGCATTTCCTGCCGCATCATGGTGGGGTTGAGCCGCGCAGGATTGAAGATGTGCGCGTAGTACGTGCGCCACAGGGTTTCCTGCGCGTCGTCGGCCGGCACCTGCGACCGTACCGCCGCATCGCCGAACGTCAACGCCTCGCCATCCCAGCGCACGCTGCGGTACGGCGTGAGGATCGCCCACTGCATGCCGGCAAACCGCCGCGCGAAGAACGGCGCCACCCGATCCACGATGCAGTGCTCGGGTTCGAACCAGGCCACGAAATCTTCCTCTTCTCCAGGCAACCGCCGAAAGCGCACGAATGCCTTCATCTTGTGGGTGTCGCGCTGCACCGCCTTTTGCCATTGCCGAAGGCGGTGTACATCCACATCGGTGGCGCGCTCCAGCAGCGCCTTTTCGCCGGAGGCGATTCGCCACAACAACCGGTACAGCACCGCGTGCCGCTGTGGATCGCGATGGCACAGCACCGATGCAGCCAGCTGCATGAACTCCGCCGACACCCGCGGCGGCGGCACGGTCGCCGGCAACTCCAGCAACCCCTGCCCCATCAACAACCCGCCCTGTGCCCCACCGTTCCATGCCACATCGTCCGGCTGCACCTGCGCGCACCACGCTGCCCGCGCAAGCGTACGCCACGCCTCGAAACTCCACGGTGGTTCGACCTCAGCGCTGAACATCATGTCCACCTGACCTCAAGATTTCCGATCCGGCTGTCGCTTCGTCGCCGGCACTCTGGTTGTGTCTTGCATCTGTATTGCTGCTTTTTTTGCAGTTGGTATCGCTTCGTCGCTCCCGCGCAGGATCGCATCAGGCGATGGCGGTGTTGGTGACGTTTGCCAACACAAAAGTCGCCCGCGCCGCAAGGCGCCCAAACTCGTGGAGCAGGGATTCGGCGACCGAGGTTGGGGATTCGTGGCAGCAATCAGGAACGTCCAGGTCATACCTGCGGGCGCCCCCTCATCCGCCCTTCAGGCACCTTCTCCCGATGGGAGAAGGCAGGCGCATCAATCGAACAAACTTGCCTGCCGCGGCGCAGGCGCCAACTGCGCGCGCAACCGCGCCGGATCGTCCAGGCGCTGGCGCGGATGATGGTCCAGCACACTCACAAACGGCAGCAGCTTCTTCATCGGCACCCGCAGCCGCGCCAGGTCGCCCACCCGCAACCGTGCATGCCGGCGCGACAACAGCAGCCGCTCCACATTGCGGGTACCCAACCCTGGCACCCGCAACAACATCTCACGCGGCGCCACATTCAGATCCACCGGAAACCGCTCCGGATTGCGCAGCGCCCAGGCCAGCTTGGGGTCCACATCCAGGTCCAGCATGCCGCTGGATTGTGCAGGCGCGATTTCCTCCACCGAAAATTCGTAGAACCGCAGCAACCAGTCGGCCTGATACAGCCGGTGCTCGCGCTGCAACGGCGGCGCCTGCAACGGCAGCTTGGACGATGCATCCGGGATCGGGCTGAAGGCCGAGTAATACACCCGCCGCATGCGGTAATTGCCGTAGAGATTGTGGCTGGCATCCAAAATGGCGCGGTCGTTGGCATCGTCGGCGCCAACGATCATCTGCGTACTCTGGCCTGCCGGCGCAAAGCGCGGCGGCTTGGCCCGGCGCACCTTTTCGGACTTGCGCTCCAGCTGGTTTTCTTCGATGCGCCAACGCAGCTCGCCCATCGCCGAGCGAATGCCGCCAACGCTTTTTTCCGGCGCAAGCAAGGTCAGGCCCTGCTCGGTCGGCAACTCCACATTGATGCTCAGACGGTCCGCATAGCGGCCGGCCGCAGCCAGCAGCTCGGGCGCGGCGTCGGGAATGGTCTTGAGATGGATGTAGCCGGCAAAACGATGCACCTCGCGCAGCTGCCGCGCCACTTCCACCAGCTGCTCCATGGTGTAGTCGGAGTTGCGGATGATGCCGCTGGACAGAAACAGGCCTTCGATGTAATTGCGCTTGTAGAAATCCAGCGTCAGCGTGACCACTTCCTCCGGCGTGAAGCGTGCGCGGCGCACATTGCTGGACACGCGATTGACGCAGTACGCGCAGTCGAAGATGCAGAAGTTGGTCAGCAGGATCTTCAGCAGCGACACGCAGCGGCCATCGGGCGTGTACGAGTGGCAGATGCCCATGCCCTCGGTGCTGCCGATGCCGCCCGTGCCCAGCGAATTGCGCTTGTTCGCGCCGCTGGAGGCGCACGAGGCATCGTATTTGGCGGCGTCGGCAAGGACGGCGAGCTTGTCGAGGAGTTTCACGCGGGCAGCATGCAGCGAGGGCGTCTCAGCCTATGAGACTGTGCCGCAGCAGATCGTGAATGCTTCAGAGCGCTGCGGCGGCGATGATGCCGTCAGCGCTGTTGTGAAGCGTGATGCCTTATTGCGGCCTCACCGTAATGACGCAGTAACCGCCGTCATCTCGAGCGCTGCCGTCATCGCCACAGTGCCGCCACGAAGGCGACACTCGCGTCCACAACCCGATCAAGCGGCAATCGCCGCATCGCCGTCGAAGCGATACAGATCCATCGCCAGAACGCCCTGATCGATCCCGGCATCGATCCGCTGCGCACCGAGCTGGTCGCTGCCGGCCGCACCCATCGCGACATAGAGCGGCAGCAGGTGCTCGTCGCTGGGATGCGCGCGCTCGGCGTACGGCGCCTGGCGGCGATAGTCGAGCAGCGCGGGGATGTCGTTTTGCAGCAGCTTGCGCTCGGTCCATACGATGAAGGGCCGCACATACGGCGCCTCGCGTTCCACGCTATACCCGTGGCGGAAATCGTGCAGGTTATGGGTGATGCTGCCCGAGCCGATCACCAGCACGCCGTCGTCGCGCAACGGCGCCAGCGCGCGTCCCACCGCAAACTGGTGGGCAGGGCCAAGCTCGGGCTGGATCGACACCGACACCACAGGGATGTCTGCCGCCGGGTACAGCAAACGCAGCGGCACCCACACGCCGTGATCGAAGCCGCGTTGCGGGTCGAGCTGCGGATGCAGGCCGGCCTGTTCCAGCCGGCGGGTGAGCTGCTGCGCCAGCGCAGGCTCGCCGGGGGCGGGATACTCCAACTCGTATAACGGCGCAGGAAAACCGCCGAAGTCGTGAATCGTCGGCGGCCGCGCGGCGCCGCTGACCAGCGGGCGGCGGCCTAACCAGTGCGCGGTGGCGATGAAGATCGCGCGCGGCTGCGGCAATTGCTGGCGCAGTTCTTCCAGGCGCAGCCCGACCTGGCCCGGCTGCAACGCCGTCATCGGCGATCCGTGCGAGATATACAGCGATGGCATGCGGCTCATGCGTGGCTCCTTGAAATGACAGGCGTCGAAATGACAGGCATCAGCGCGCCGGCTTCAGCGCAAATGCGCCATCGCCCAGCAGCGCTTGGACGACCAGCAACACCGCCCACAGCGCCGGGTACTCCCAACCGCCGCCGGGGTTGGAGAAACCGAACCCGTTGGCGCCATGCACGCTGACGATGGCGCCCAGCAGCAGCGGAATGCCCAGCAGCGCCACCCAACGCGCGTAAAGGCCCAACAGCAACGACAGGCCCAGGCCGAGTTCCAGCGCCATGCTGAGGTAGGCCAGCGCGGCGGGCAGGCCCAACGACTGGAAGTCGCGCACGGTGCCGGCCGGGGTGAACACCAATAGCTTGGTCAGGCCATGCACCAGGAACGGGGCGCCCAGACTGATGCGCAGCAGCGCCGCGCCGTAGGCGGCCGTGCGAGGCATGGCGAGGTAACTGGACATGATGGGCATTCCACTGAAGACCGGCACAGCCTATTAGCTACCGAAATCTGATAAATACGTTCCATTCGGATAATTTATTGCAGCTAAAGAAATAATCGGAGTACCCATGGATACCCTCGATGCGATGCGCGTGTTTACCGCGGTGGCCGAACGCAGCGGCTTCAGCGCCGCGGCCGATGCGTTGGACCGCTCCACCGCCAACGTCACTCGCCAGGTCGCCGCGCTCGAGCAACGCCTGGGCACGCGCCTGCTCAACCGCACCACGCGGCGGGTCAGCCTGACCAGCGCGGGCACGGCGTATTACCAGCGGTGCCTGCAGTTGCTGGCCGACCTGGACGACCTGGAAGCCACCATTGGGGCGCAAGCGCTGGAGCCATCCGGGGTGCTGCGGGTCAATGCGCCAGTGAGTTACGGGATCGAGCGTTTGGGCGCGCTGCTGCCCGGCTTTCGCGCACGCTACCCGCAGGTGGAACTGGACCTGTCGCTGTCCGACCGCCTGGTCGACATGGTCGAAGAAGGCTTCGATGTCGCCATCCGCATCACCCGTCAACCGGCGCCGATGCTGATCGCGCGGCAGCTGGGCAAGGTGCGACTGCTGACCTGCGCAGCGCCGGCCTATCTGGCGCGCGCCGGCACACCGAAGCACCCGTCCGACCTGGCCGGCCACGAATGCCTGCTGTACCAATACTCGCCCAGCGGCGACGAGCTGCGTTTCCATGGCCCGGATGGCGATGTCACTGTGCGCATCCACGGCGGGCTGCGCGCCAACAACGGCCATGTGCTCAATGCGGCAGCGCTGGCCGGCCAGGGCATCGTGATGCAGCCGGACTTCCTGGCCGATGCGCATATCGCCAGCGGCCGCCTGGTGCGCCTCCTGCCCGCTTACGAACTTGGCGAGATCGGCATCTTTGCGGTCTACGCCAGCCGCAGCCATCTGGCGCCGAAGGTGCGCAGTTTTATCGACTACCTGCTCGAGTGCCTGGCCGAGCCGGCGGCCGGCTGACCGCGGTCGGCAACACTCACCAGCACTCGTCGGTTGGTGTGGCGACGCACGCAGCCGGAGCCTGGCACACGCCACACCTGGCGCCGGCTGCTGGCCGAAGCGGCGGGCAACACGCGTCAGCGATCGTCAGCTGGCGTGACGGCGCGCGCATACCGGCATGCATGAATAGCCTCTCCGCACCGAGCGCCGGCTGCGCCGCCTGGTGGCCGTGCAGTGCTTGTATTGGCCGCCCCAAGCGGCCCCGGCAACAGTTCGTCCCGCACGTGGTCATTCATCTGTCGCGGCCGGTGTGCACACAATCGGCCTCCCTCGTCCAACAGGAGCGTCCATGAGCAAGATTGCCATCGTGTATTTCAGCGGCTACGGCCACACCGTCAAGCAGGCCGAAGCCGTGCATGCAGGGGCCGCCAGTGTCGGCGAGGCCACGCTGTACCGCATCGACCAGGACGGCAACCTGCCCGACGAGGCCTGGGAGGCGATCGGCGCAGCCGACGCGATCATCTACGGCAGCCCCACCTACATGGGCGGGCCGGCCTGGCAGTTCAAGAAATTCGCCGATGCCAGCTCCAAGCCGTGGTTTGCGCAGGCGTGGAAGGACAAGGTGGCCGCCGGCTTCACCAACTCGGCCTCGGTGAACGGCGATAAATACGCCACCATCCAGTATTTCTGGACCTTGTCGCAGCAGCACGGGCAGGTCTGGGTCGGCACCGGTCTGCCGCCGTCCAACACCAAGGCGCACGGGCCGCAGGACATCAACTGGACCGCCGGTTGGGGCGGTGCGCTGGCGATCTCGCCCTCGGACGCCTCGCCCGACGAAGCCCCGCGCAGCGGCGATCTGGAAACCGCAAAACTGCTTGGCAAGCGCGTGGCCGAGTTCGCCAACAAGCTCAGGGGCTGAGGCCAGCATCGCAGCGCCCGCGCGGTTGGGCCGGCTTGAGGCGGCTCGATACGCGCGGACATTGGTTTGTTTGACGGTGCGGTTGCCGCCGTGGCGCCGAGAGCAGGCGTGCAGGTTGGCCGATGTCGTTGGCATTGACTGCGTTGCGTGACCACGCTGGAGGATCGCTGGGGCTGCGCGCACTGCACTCAGTGATGACCAGATCGCAGGGCAATGCGCAATAACGCCGTGTATCGGCGACAGCGTGACGAGTGCGGCAACATCGCACGCGCAGTCTTCGGCATCAGGCAAGACGGCACCAGTCAAGGGTGCCGATTGCAGGGTCTGTAACGCGTCGCGCGATGGGCGATACGGCAAGCGCAACCAGACGCAGGCGTTGTGTGTCGCCACAGGTCATCGAATGCCGCAGCGAACGCTGCTCACTACACGACGCTGCCGTGTAACTCAGTGCC
Source organism: Xanthomonas sp. NCPPB 4467 (assembly GCF_041475665.2). Lineage (NCBI taxonomy): Bacteria > Pseudomonadati > Pseudomonadota > Gammaproteobacteria > Lysobacterales > Lysobacteraceae > Xanthomonas > Xanthomonas sp. NCPPB 4467. The sequence continues at coordinate 4,483,937 of NZ_CM191260.1, forward strand.
ATCAACAACTGGCCCCTTGCTCAGCGCAGCAGCTGTTAAATCCGTGGGAACCGCGGTGCAGCGCTGCAATTCCCAAGTAACAGGCATCGTCCCCCTCCTCACCGGCCTCGAGCATTCGCGCGTGGGCCACATCGCGCTAACGTGCGCCGCGCCACTCTCCCCGCCTACCTCGCTGCACGGAGCTTCCCCCAGCATGCAAACCCGCACACTTGGCCGATCCGGCCCCACCGTTTCCGCACTCGGCCTTGGCTGCATGGGCATGAGCGCGTTCTATGGCGATCGCAGCGATGAGGCCACCTCGATCGCGGTGATCCATCGCGCACTCGACCGCGGCATCAGCCTGCTCGACACCGCCGACATGTATGGGCCGCACACCAATGAAGTGCTGGTGGGCAAGGCGATCGCATCCCGCCGGCACGAGGTGTTTCTGGCCACTAAATTCGGCATCAAGCTCGACCCCAACGACCCGTCGGTGCGCGGCATCGACGGCAGCCCGGCCTACGTGCAGTCCGCCTGCGAGGCCAGCCTGCGCCGTCTTGGCGTGGAGCACATCGATCTGTATTACCAGCACCGCGTGGATCCCAACGTGCCGATCGAAGACACCGTCGGTGCGATGGCGCGTCTGGTCGAACAGGGCAAGGTGCGCTTTCTCGGGCTGTCGGAAGCGGCCGCAGCCACCATCCGCCGCGCACACGCCGTACACCCGATCACCGCAGTGCAGACCGAATATTCGCTATGGTCGCGCGAGCCGGAAGACAACGGTGTGTTCGCCACCGTGCGCGAGCTCGGCATCGGCTTCGTGCCGTACTCGCCGCTGGGCCGCGGTTTTTTCACCGGCGCGTTCTCATCGCCCGACGACTTCGACGCGGACGATTACCGCCGGCATTCGCCGCGTTTTCATGGCGACAACTTCACCCGTAACCTGCAGCTGGTCGAGCAAGTCAAGGCGATCGCCGCCGACAAGGGCATCACGCCCGGGCAACTGGCGTTGGCCTGGGTGCTGGCGCAGGGCCAGGACCTGATCCCGATCCCCGGCACCAAGCGTGTGGCCTATCTGGACGAGAACATCGCCGCGCTGGAGGTGGCACTGATGCCTGACGAGCTGGCGCGCATCGATGCGATCTTCCCGGCGCAGGCCGCGGCCGGCACGCGTTACCCCGAAGCCATGATGGGCGCGCTCAACCGCTGAGCCATGACCGCGTGGCCACAGCGATCGCTGCGGCCACGCGCTGGCAACTGAAAGCCTCTGCATACAGTGCCTGCACGCACAAATACGGGCGGCAGACATGCGCGCACCGCCCCCGGCGGCCACGTCCGGCTGAGCACGGTATGGCTATGCCGATCGCACGCACTCACGCCATCGCATCGCACCTGCTTGCACACTGGGCGCACCATCGCACACACCGCGCCCAATGTTGTCTTTCGTGATTCCCGCGCACAACGAGGCTGCACTGATCGGCGAAACGCTGCAGTGCCTGCATGCCTGCGCACAGGCGATGCAGCTGGACTACGAAGCGATCGTGGTGGCCGATGCCTGCGAGGACGACACCGCACGCATTGCGCGCGATAACGGTGCGCAGGTGCTGGAGGTCGAGCTGCGGCATATCGCCGCCACCCGCAACGCGGGCGCGCAGGCCGCACAACGCGAGCGCCTGCTGTTTCTGGATGCCGACACCTTGATCAACCCGCAGGTGGTCGGCGCCGCATTGGCTGCGCTGGATGCTGGCGCGGTGGGTGGCGGTGCGCAGGTGCATCTGCAGGGCAAGCGGGCCTGGTTCGAACGCGTCGCGCAAGCGGCGTTCGGCTGGTTTTTCCGCGTTGCCGGCATCGCGCCCGGGTGCTTTCTGTTCTGCACGCGCGTGGCCTTCGTCAGCGCCGGCGGCTTCGATACGCGGTACTACGCCGGCGAAGATGTGGCGTTGAGCCGCGCACTGGCGCGGTGCGGGCGCTTTGTGATCCTTCGCCAGACCGTCCACACCTCCGACCGCAAGCTGCGCAGTTTTTCCAAGCGCGAGCACCTGGGCCTGCTGCTGCGATTTGTGTGGCGCGGCCGCCGCATGCTGCAGACCCGCGACGCGCTGGGCTTCTGGTATCAGCGACGGCGCTGAACCGAGCGTGTCCGCGGCACGTCAGGATGCCGCGCCACCTGCCCTCAGATCGGGACGTGGCAGCACATGCCACTTACACTGCGATCCTTGTTCTTGTCTCCGAGTTGCGCCGCATGGCTTCTTTGCACCGCCCTGTCCTGATCGCTGCCATGGCTGCTGCGGCATTGACCACCGCAGCCTGTCACCGCGATGGCATGGCTCCAGCGGCCGACACCCGCACCACGCCCGCTCCCAGCACGCCCAAGCTCGGTGATTTCGGCTTCGATATGGCGGGCATGGATCGCAGCGTGGCACCAGGCGACGACTTCTTCAGTTACGCCAGCGGTAACTGGGTCAAGACCACGCAGATTCCCGACGACCGCTCCAGCTTCAACAGCTTCGTCGGCATCGCCATCGACACCGAGCGCCACAGCCGCGACATCATCGAAGGCGCCGCCGCCAACGACCGCGTCACCGGCGAAGACAAGCAGATCGGCGACTATTACGCCGCCTACATGGACGAAGCCAGCATCGAGGCCAAGGGCGTGCGACCGGTGCAACCGGAGCTGGATGCCATCGCGCAGCTGGAAGACAAGCAGGCGCTGGCACGCACCCTGGGCGGGCAACTGCGCGCCGATGTGGACCTGCTCAACTCGACGAACTTTTACACCGACCGTCTGTTCGGCCTATGGGTGTCGCAGGATCTGCACAACCCCGGCCGCTACGCGCCGTACCTGGTGCAAGGCGGCCTGGGCATGCCCGAGCGCAGCTTCTATCTGGACGGCGGGCGCATGGCGCAGCTGCGCGACGCCTACCGCGCCCACATCGTCAGGGTGCTGGAACTGGCCGGCATCGACGATGCACCGGCCAGGGCCGAGCGCATCCTGGCCCTGGAAGTCGCAATCGCCCGCGTGCACGCCACACCCGAGCAGACCAACAATGTGCAGGCGGGCGCAAATGCCTGGAAACAAGCCGATTTCGCGCGTCATGCGCCGGGGCTGGACTGGGCGCTGTTCTTCGATGCCGCCGGCCTGAAGGCGCAACAGGACTTTATCGTGTGGCAGCCGCAGGCCGTGCGCGGGTTATCGGCGCTGGTGCGGTCCGAGCCGTTGCACACCTGGAAGGACTATTTGCGTTTTCGCGCGCTGGATCGTGCATCGCCGTATCTGTCCAAGGCATTTGCCGATGAGCGGTTTGCGTTCTACGGCACCACCCTGGAAGGCACACCGCAGCAGCGCCAGCGCTGGAAGCGCGGGATCGATGCCACCAACGCCGCATTGGGCGAAGCGGTCGGCAAGCGCTACGTGCAGAAGTACGTCAGCGCGCAAACCAAGACCCGCGCCGAAGAGATGGTCAAGAATCTGATCGCCGCGTTCGGCAAGCGCATCGACGCGCTGGAATGGATGACGCCGGAGACCAAGCAACATGCAAAGGCCAAGATCGCCGGATTGACGGTGGCGGTGGGCTACCCGGACAGCTGGCGCGACTACAGCGCGCTCGATGTGCGTCGCGACGATGCGCTGGGCAACGTGGAACGCGCCGGTCTGTTCGAGTACCGCCGCAACATCGCCAAGCTGGGCAAGGCGGTCGATCATCGCGAGTGGTACCTGCTGCCGCAGGAGGTCAACGCACTGAATGTGCCGCTGGAAAACCGCCTGCTCTTCCCGGCCGCGATTCTGCAACCGCCGTTCTTCGACCCCGCCGCCGACGATGCGGTGAACTACGGCGCGATCGGCGCGGTGATCGGGCACGAAATCAGCCATAGCTTCGACAACATGGGCGCACTATTCGACGAACACGGCGAGCTGCACAACTGGTGGACGCCGCAGGATCTGAAGAAATTCGAGACCGCCGGCAATGCGCTTGCCGCACAGTTCGGCGCCTACAAGCCGTTCGACGATCTGGCGGTCAACGGCAAGCTGACGCTGGGCGAAAACATCGCCGACGTCGCCGGCCTGGCCACCGCGTACGACGCCTACCAGTTGTCGCTACAGGGCAAGCAGCCGCAGACCATCGATGGCTTCAGCCCCGATCAGCGCTTTTTCCTGGGGTTTGCGCAAGCCTGGCGTGGCAAGTACCGCGACGCCGCGCTACGCAACGCCGTGCTCACCGATGTGCATGCGCCCGGGCGTTTTCGCGCGCAGACCGTGCGCAATCTGGATGCATGGTACCCGGCCTTCGATGTCAAGCAGGATCAGCAGCTGTATCTGGCGCCGGAACAGCGGGTCAAGATCTGGTAAGTGCTGGCGTTGGTCGTGTGAGGCGGCGATGTAAACGCGACTGTCAGCGTGCCTGCCGTCATCGGACGGTCATGCTGCTCACTCTGCCGTCGCCCGCAACGCCGACTGTGCAGTAGGTTGCAGTGTCGGCCTGATGTCGGCCCGACATGCCTGGCGTTGTCGCTCCACGCGCGCCATTCCTCACCCAAACGCATCTCTCGGGGGAGAGGGGTTGGGGTGAGGGTCGGTAGTCGCGGCGATGTAACCGCACCCGCAGCACCATGCAGCACTAAACCAGCACGCAAGCCACACACAACTCCCACCTGCCAAACCGCTACTCAGGCCACTGCAGCAACGTCGCCGGTTCCAACTGCATGCGCCTGCAGGCGCGGGCCGATAAGCCATCGCGCAACGCGGTGCGGAACAGCGGCGACAAGCTGCGCAGCAGGCGGGCGGATGCACGAGCCTGTGCGCGTTGGGTGGTGGTGCGGCCCAGCATGTCGCTGGCCCAGCCCGGCAACAACGCAGTGCCGGCGCCGAGGAACACACCGCGCGACAGGCCTGCCGCAGGCACCGGCAGCTGGATGCTGGTGAGGATGTCGAGCACCTCGCGCGAACGTGCATCCATGCGCAGCTCGCCGCGCACCGACGCAAAATACGCATCTACCTCGGCCTCGCTGGCGGGCACGTCGGTGGCGCCCAGGGCTTCGGCCACGCGGCGCGCTTCGTCGTAATAGCGGTCGGCGATTGCGCCCGGCACATCGCGGCAATAGCGTCGGCAGCCTTGCAGAAACCCATAGGCTTCGGTGACATGCACCCAGGTCAGCAGCGCCGGATCGTTGGCTTCGTACGGCACGCCATCGGCAGTGTGGCCGCGGATATGCGAATGGATACCGCGCACGCGCGCGATCAGCTGCTCGGCTTCGGCCTGCGGCGCGTAGGTCGTGCCGGCGACGAAGTTGGTGGTGCGTCGCAGCCGGCCGACCAGGTCGGCGCGGAAGTTGGAGTGGTCGTAGACCCCGGCCAGCGCGCGCGGGTGCAACAGTTGCAGCATCAATGCGCACAACCCGCCGGACAACATGCCGGGAAATTCGGAGTGCACGCGCCAGGTGACGCTATCGGGCCCGAAGATGCCGGGGTCGCCCAGCGGCTGATCGTATTCGATGGTGCTCTGTCCACGCGGAAACGCGCCCAGCACCCAGCGGCGGATCTGTTCGGCGGCGGGGGCAGTCAGGGTTCGCAGGACGGCAGACATGCCGCCATGATACGGGTGCGTCTGCACGATCACGTCAGCGCGCGTCCGGTCTGGCACAGGCGCCTCATCCGCCGGTCAGGCGCAGACGTGCGCCGCCGTTCCTCGCAGGCGAGCCAGCGAGCACGCACAGGCGTTTGTGAAGCGCCAACGGGGTGCTGAGCAATCGCCAGAAAGACGCAGGCGATGCGGAAGGAGCCAACACACCCGTGGCAGTCCCGGCTCCGTACACCCGCAGCGCCCGCCCGGCGGCGGTGCCGTCGTTTTGGTGGACGCTTACAGGCAACTAAGGTGCCGTCCAATCCATCGCCCACACGTCGGCCAGGCACGCGACTGCCGCACTGCCAGGTGTGCAGTGCAACAAGAGTGGCGACGCAAGGCACGCGCGATCTGGCGCTATCGCGGCCAAACCAGCTGAATTCAGCGTTTTGTGCACGGGTGCGCAACTTTGCGCGGTCACAGGTTCGCCGCAGGCATTGCCATGCACGGCGAAAGTGCTAGAACTAGGGCCGTCCGACATCGGCCCTGCATCGCAAGGCGCGTCGGTCGCTCCAGGGCACCGGCCAGCGCCGGTGCAGCACGTCGTTCGCCAGCCATCCGTCAGGAGCTTGTCATGATCGCTTTGTTCCAGGGTTTAGGCCTGCTATTGCAGGACAACGCACTCCATCGGCGCTCCTTCGATGAGCAGGTCGTCTATTGGCGCGACAAGACCGATGCGCAGCTCGACGAAGAGCTCGATCTGCTCAAGGTCGCCAAGAAACAGTGGGTGATCGCCTCGATCATCGGCTGGCAGGCGATTTCGCTGGTGCTGCTGGGCGTGATCACGCATCAGCTGTGGCAGAACGACTACCACCTGACCTTCAGCCGCGTGGTGATCATCTTTACCTCGTGGGCATCGATCCTGTTCATCATGTGGTACATCGCCGACCTGTTCGACCACAGTGCCGGTTTCGAGCGCTGGTTGCGCGCGTTCAATAGCCGCGCGCGGGTGACACCGGATGCCGACTCGGTCGAGTGCGTCGCCGACGCGCTGGACATGACGCGCCGCTACCCGGAAGTGCTGCGCTACAAGCAGGAAGTGACCTCCAAGCGCGAGCTGCGCCACGAGGACATCGTCAACATGCGTGAGATGGGCCGCCTGCGTCGCTACACCGAATTGCTGCGCGATCTGGACCGTTTCGATGGCGCGCCACGGTTGGTGGCCAACGCCTGATACACCGCTGCAGCGATGGATGTCGCTGCAGCACGCACCTGAAAAATGATTCCAGACAAAAACGGCCGGTGCGCACTGCACCGGCCGTTTTTTCTCATTGCATCGCGGCGAACGTGGCAGCGCGATCGGCCGGCAAGGCCATCGCAGGCGGAAACACCGCTGCGATCAAGCCCCGCCAAGCACTGCCTCTGACGCAGAGCCGCACTCAATCGGTACGGCCGCGCACCCCACTCAAGCCCGCGCCACCGCCTGCTCCACCGACGGGGTGCGCCAGCCGCTGCGGACGCCCCAGATGTAGAACACCACGCCAACTGCAGCGACCACCGCCAGGTCGGTGCCGTAGCTCAGGTAGCCATGGCCGCCGAAATCGCTGCTGCCGGCCCAGGACAGCAGCGCAATGATCGGCAGGTAGCAGATCATCCAGGCCGCGCCCTTGAGGTTGCGGCGCAGATCCGGCCAGCCCTGCTTGGCCTGGTAATAGCAGTACACCGGCAGCGCCACGACCATCAGCAGGATGATCTCGCCGGTCAGCGGCCAGCGCGCCCAGTACAGCAGTTCGGTCGCCATCACGAACGCGACGCCAGCAAGCACCGGCAAAGCGGCGATGCGTAGCGGGCGATGCAACTCCGGCGCGTGGCGACGCAGCGCCATCGCACTGATCGGTCCGGTGAGATAGGAAATGATCGTCGCCACCGAGATCACCGCCGCCAGCGTGCCCCAGCCGCGGAAGAAGAACAGGAACACGAACGACACCGCCAGGTTGAAGAACATCGCCATGCGCGGCACGCCCCACACCGGGTGCAGCTTGCCCAGCGCGGCCGGCATGGTGCCGTTCTTTTCCATGCCGTAAACCATGCGCGCGGTGGTGGCGGTATAGGTGATGCCGGTGCCGCTGGGGCTGACGAACGCATCGATGTACAGCAGCATCGCCAGCCAATGCAGGTTGACGATGATGGCCAGCTCGGCGAATGGCGAGCGGAAATCGATGCCGTGCCAGCCGGCCTTGGCCAGCAGATCGGGCGGCACCGCGCCGATATAGGCCACCTGCAGGATCACGTAGACCACCGTGGCCAGCGCGATCGAACCGAGCACCGCGAACGGAATGCTGCGCCCCGGGTTGCGCGCTTCGCCGGCCAGGTTCACCGGGCTCTGGAAGCCGTTGAAGCTGAAGACGATGCCGGCGGTGGCCACCGCGGTGAGCACCGCCGCCAGGTCGAGCACATGGGCATCGCCATGGATGCCGACGCTGAAGTTTTCGCTGTGGAAGCCGCTGGCGATCAAGGCCACGCCGGTCGCCGCCGGCACCACCAGCTTGAACACGGTGATCAAGGTGTTGGAGCGCGCAAACAGCTTGACGCTCCAGAAATTGAGGAAGAAATACACCAGCACCAGCACCGCCGAAATCAGCAGCCCGGGCACCGACAACTCGCCAGCCCCGCCAGGTGCCTGCACATACAGACCCTGCGCCCAGGCCCACGGCCAGGAGGCCATGTATTGCACCGAGGCTTCGGCTTCGACCGGGATGACCGAGACGATTGCGATCCAGTTCGCCCAGCCGGCGATGAAGCCCACCAGCGAGCCGTGCGAATAATGGCTGTAACGCACCATGCCGCCGGATTCGGGGAACATCGCGCCCAGTTCGGCGTAGGACAACGCGATGGTGGTGATGATCGCCGCGCCCAGGATCCAGGCCCAGACAGCGCCCGGACCGGCCAGCCCGGCCGCGCGCCAGGCGCCGAACAGCCAGCCGGAACCAATGATCGAGCCCAGCCCGGTGAGCATGAGCGCAAAAGGGCCGACGTCGCGGCGCAACGAATGTTCGGACATGAAAAGCCTGGCAGTGATGGCGCCGTGACCCGGCAACAAGCCGGTAATGATCGCAGATGCGACCGCTTGCCGTCAGTGCGTATTCAGGCACGCTACGAGAATGCCGGGCGACACCGCGCGCCCCTAAGCCCTGATCGCCGATGTTGCAGCGATCAGGCGACGACGCGACGACAGACGCTGCGGCCTACCCGTGGCACTGCGCAGCGGGCGCATCGCGGCCCACGCAGGTGTGCGCCGCGGCCGGAAGGCCGCGCAGCGCACGCACCTGGCCTGGCAGCAGCGCAAAGCTGTCCAACGTCTTGCGCGCACACGCCGGCGCCGGTGTGCTGCCGCTAGACGCGGCGGTGGGTGTGGCAGCCGGACACTGCTCTTCATAGATCAGGTAATGGCACTGGCCGCTGCTGCTGGCCAGGCAGTGCACATTGGTCTCGGCGTCGGTGACCTGGGTCTTGCTGAAAAGCACGTCGCGGCCATCGCTGGTGGCGCGAGTGATCGAGGTGGTGCCGTTGCGTTCGTGGCAGCCGGCCAGGGCGAGCAGGCAATACACCAGGGAGGCGATCAGGCGCATGGAGGCAGTCCTTTCGTGTCGATGCGGTATGGGGGGAGATGAGGGGATTACATGCCGCGGAACAGGGTCATGAACGGCTGGCTGACGGTGAGCGTTTCGCTGCGCCCGCGCAGCGCCAGCCGGCCCTTGCCGGTGTCCTCGCGCACCACCGAGGCCACCGCCTTCATGTTGACGATGGTGGAGCGGTGGATCTGCTTGAACACCTGCGGGTCGAGCACATCGAGCAACTCGCGCAGCGGGGTGCGCAGCAGCGCCTCAGCTCCGGCCGTCATCACCGTGGTGTATTTCTGATCGGCCTGGAAATACGCCACCTCGTCCAGTGCGATCAAACGCGTCTCGCGGCCGCTGGTGGCGGTGAGCCAAGCCAGTGGCGGCGCGACGCCGGGCGCTGACGGACGCGCGGCCAGCTGCTGCAAGAGCGCTTCCAGCAAGCCGTTGTCCGGCTGACCGGCGGCGGCGCGTTGCTGCACGCGTTGCCAGGTGGCCTGCAGGCGGTCGCGATTGATCGGCTTGAGCAGGTAATCCACCGCGCCGTGTTCGAACGCATCGATGGCGTATTGATCGTAGGCGGTGACGAACACCACCTGCGTGCGCGGGCTCACCTCGCGCATCGCGCGTGCCACCTCGATGCCGGTGAGGCCGGGCATGCGGATGTCCAGAAACACCACATCCGGCTGCTGAGTGGCGATGGTCTCCAGCGCGCTGGCGCCGTCTTCGCATTCGCCGACCACCTGCAGTTGCGGGCACACCTCGGCCAGCAGCGCGAGCAAGGACTGCCGCAGCAGCGCTTCGTCTTCGGCAATCACCGCACGTAGCGCGCTCATGCCTGCACCTGCACGGCCGTGGCAGTGTCAGGCAACGGCGGCGGGCGCGGTGCGGCCGGTTGCGCCGGCAAGGGCAGCGTGAGCGTGGCCGCCACGCCGCTGGGGAAATTGGACACGATGGCAAAACTCGCCTTGCCGGCGTAGATCAACTGCAGCCGCTCGCGCAGGTTCTTCAGCCCGATGCCGGTGCCGTGGCTATGGGTGTTGAAGCCTTGGCCGTCGTCGGCCACGGTCAGCGTGGCCTGGTGCTCGTCCAGGCGGCGCGCCAGGATCCACACGGTGCCACCGCCGGGCTTGGGCTCCAGACCGTGCTTGATGGCGTTTTCCACCAGCGTCTGCAACATCATTGACGGCAACGGCAGGCCGCGCAGCTCGTAGGGCACTTCCACCTGCAGCGCCAGCCGTGCGCCCATGCGGATGCGCAGGATCTCCAGGTAGGCCTGGGTGCGTTCGAGCTCTTCGCCCAATGTGGAAGTGGCATCGTCGGCGCTGGGCAGCGAGCGGCGCAGGTACTGGATCAAGTGGCCGATCATGATGTCGGCGCGCGGCGGATCGGTGCGCGCAAGGACCTGGGCGCTGGCCAGCGTGTTGTAGAGAAAGTGCGGTTCCACCTGCGCATGCAGCAGGTTCAAGCGCGCCACGGCCAGTTCCTTTTCCATCACCGATTGCTCGGCAGCGGCCTGCTCGTCGCGACGTTGCTCGCCGACCCGGCGCACCACCGCGCGATTGATCGCCTCGGCATTCTCGTAATTGCTGCCCTCGTCCACCGCGAACAGATCCACCCAGGCGCCGGCATCGGGCTCGCACAACACGGTGACGCTGCTGGTGCCCTGCCCCGGCGCAATGGTCACCAGTACCTGGTTGTGGGTGATGGCAAAGCGCGCAAACAGATTCCAGCGCGACGGCTTGCGGCCTGCATACGGATCGATGCGGCGGATCTTGGCGCGGATCAGCAGGCTGCCGGGCGCGCTTTCGATGTCCTGCACGCGCGGCAACGCGCGCACCGCTTCTTCCACCATCGAAAAGCTGGCCTGCACCTCCAGCGGCACCTCGATCTGCCGCCGCTGGCGGGTGGACAAGGTGGCGTGGTCCAGTCGACCGGCGATCAAGCGTACGCGCCGCACATGCGTGATCGCACTCATCAATGCCAGCGCCAGCAGCACGATGCAGATCAGGCTGAAGAGCGCGCCGGTAGCGCCGAACAGCTGCGCCCACATGATGCCGGCCACCACCAATGCGGCGGCCCAGGCAAACACGATACGCACGATCAGAAAGACGCTGGCAGACACGGGAGGGACTCGTCGAAAGATGGGACGGGAGCGAGCATAGCCGCCGCGTGCCACTGCGAAAGCCCCGGGCGACGAATGGCCCCCAGCGCCACCTCAACTGCCGGGATCGCAGGATGAAACCCGACCTGGCCGGTCGGCGGCACGGGGGCCTGCGCGGTATGCTCGCCATGGGCAAGCAACAGGCCGCTTGCGTGGTTACTGTGCGCTATGCGGCCGAGCACGCTGTCGTGCCAAGCAGCTATCTAGTGCCATCGGGCGACACCGCCGTGTGGCTGCGGAACGTCGGCACGGCAGACATCGCAGTGGGCCGGCAAATCTCCAACTCATCTCGCAGGAGTCGCATGCACCGCCGTCATTTTCTGCACAGCGCAGGCCTTGCGCTTGCGGCCGCTTCGACCGGCAGTTGGGCTGCCAACGGCAGGGCCGCCATTGCGCCGTCCGCTCCGTTGCCGGCATCCGACGGGCCGGCGATGTCGTTCGCTAACCCGCCTGCACTGGCGCCGATCCGCGCATCGGTCGATCGCATCATCGCCATCGACGGCTGCACCCGGCCGTTCCGTGCGCAAGGCCCCCGCATCGAGGCAGAACGCATCGGGCGTAAGACGGTGGTGCATAACTACGGGCACGGCGGCAGCGGTTGGTCGTTGTCGTGGGGCGCAGCCGAACACACGTTGCGACTGGTGCGCGCAGCCGATGCAAACGTGCGCGCGCTGGCAGTGATCGGCTGTGGCGCGATTGGGCTGACCACGGCGGTGGCAGCGCAACGCGCCGGCCTGCGCGTGCGCATTTATGCCCGCGAGCGGCTGCCGGACGTGCGCTCGTTCTATGCCACCGGCGTGTGGTCGCCGGATTCGCGCGTCTGCACCAGCGAGCACGCCACAGCGGATTTCAAGACGCGCTGGGAAGAGATGGCGCGGATCTCCTTTCGCCGGTATCAGACGCTGCTCGGCTTACCCGGCGAGCCGATCGAATGGCGCGATGGCTATGCCTTGTCGGATGTGCCGTTCGATCAACCGGTCACCTCGGCCGAGGCGCACGAACCAGACTACCCGCCACTGGAGCGCACGCTGCTGCACGACCTTGGCCCGCGCTCGCACGCACTGAGTGCCGGCAGCCACCCGTTCCCGGTGCCGTTCGTGCGGCGCTACAGCCAGCTGACTTTCAACATCAGCGCATATGCGCGGCTGTTGCTGCAGGATTTTCTGCAGGCGGGCGGCGAGCTTTACACGCGCAGCTTCGACGATCCGCGTCAGTTTGCCGACCTGCGCGAAAAAATCGTGGTCAACGCCACCGGCTACGGCGCGCGTGCACTGCTGGGCGACGACAGTGTGATTCCGGTGCGTGGGCAGACCGCACGCCTGATCCCGCAACCGGAGGTCACCTACGGGCTGGTCTGGCGCGGCCACAATCTCAACGTGGTGCCGCGTCGCGATGGGCTGCTGGTGCAGGCCCAGGGCAGCAACGACTTCAACAATGCCGATGCCGCCCCGGACCGTGCGGCGTCGGAAGCGGCAGTGCGCACGCTGGCGCAGTTATTTCCGACAAGCTGAGGTACGCGGCCATCCCGGCGCTATGCACTGCGCCTTGAGCGCCGCACCCATCGCTGAGTGACGCATTCAAGGCGATGGCCAATGCGGCATCGCCGTTAACCAGCGCGTCCCACCGCAAGCGTACGCCCTTGCGTTTGCCTTTTTCGACCAGCTTCAAACCGTCGGGGTCGATCACCAACGTATACGCCTGGTCGCCGATCTGCAGCTCGCGACGTAATGGTTTATCCAGCGGGGTCATAGGACATCGCGTGCGGGCGTGTGCATTCGTTGTAGTGCATCGGTCTGCGCCGCAGGACACATGATGCCGACAGGCGTGTCTTTACCTGTGTAATTTCCGCGCACGGCCTGTCCATAACTCAGCAAGAGAGCATCCGTCCTAATGCTGCTGCGCATCCGCACAGCCCGATCAGCGACGGCGATTCGCGCACCATGAAGCGAAACATCTGCCACAGCGCGGCTGTGGGTTAACTCACGCCTGTGTGAGCGATGCGTGCACACATTCCGGTATGGCACAGGTCGTCATCGCACCGGGATCACCGTTTCCACCGATGGCGCTAACACTCGCAGGGCTAGCGTAGCGATCACGCGGTACGGCTTGGAGCCAGCTCGACATGACACATGGCGGGGCGCACCAGGAATCAATCGCACTCGCGTTTTTTATCGGACGCAAACAACAAGAACGCGTGACCACCCAGCGGTGAATGCCACGCTTCAAACCTCTGACCCACACCAGGAGCCACCCATGGCGATCAAGACTGTCGAAGAACTTTTCATCCATGAGCTGTCGGACATCTACAGCGCCGAAAAACAGCTGACCAAATCGCTGCCGCGCCTCGCACGTGCAGCGACCGAACCGAAATTGAAAAGCGCATTCGAAACCCATCTGGAAGAAACCCAGGGACAAATCGAACGCATCGACCAGGTGGTCGACGTGCTGGGCATCAAGCTCAAGCGCATCAAGTGCGCGGCGATGGAAGGCCTGGTCGAAGAAAGCCGCGAAGTGATCGAAGAAATCGAAGCCGGCCCGGTCCGCGATGCCGCACTGATCGGTGGCGCACAGAAGGTGGAGCATTACGAAATCGCTTCGTACGGCACCATTGCGGCGATGGCCAAGCAACTCGGCTACACCGATGCGCTGCCGCTGCTGCTGGCAACGCTGGAAGAAGAAAAGGCCACCGATGAAAAGCTGACCCTGCTTGCCGAACAAGGCGGCAACCAGAAAGCCGCCAGGACCAGCAAGGCGGCCTGATCCATCACGCGGGGCGGCACACCGCCGCCCCGTTGCCCGCAGTGTTGCGGGCCTATTCTCAAAACCAACGCTCCACCGGTAGCCAATATGGTTGGTCGGTGGAGCGTCATCCAATCGTCGCAGATCACGGCAGATCATTGCAGCGGTGATCGATAGGAGCTACGGCGCACCGCTGACTGGCCGACGCATCCCGGTGAACGAAGACGATTATCTGTTGGCCGAGGCGCTCGACGATTCGCTCATCAAAGCAGGTACGCGCGCAATGGCGCCGGTTGGCAAGATAACGGACGCGCTACCGCTGCCAAACTCCGGACAGGCCATAGATAGTGCGCTGCTGCACGTCGACGTCTGTGGCTATACACGGTTTTTCCGGTTGCCGATGCGCTATTGGCGCGTGGGGTGCCGCTCTCGTTCTGTTCCGGCTACCACCGCTACATACTGCCGCCGCGCGTCGCGCACCTGTCGTACTGCATGACGCCGTACAACCCGCGAGCCATCACCACGCTGCTCAGCAAGCAGACCCAAGCGGCCGAGCATCACTGATCAGATGTCGTCGTTTGACGACGCTGGCGGTGGTACCTCTACATGCGGGCCATCAGCGCGCTGCTCGGCGCGCTCCTGTTCGCCCAATTCATTGAGCAACAGGATGGCGGACTGATGTGCAGTGCGTAGCGTCTCCATTGGCTTGGAGGTATCGCCACGCAGGGCATACAGCGCAAAGCCCATCACATTGAGACGGTTACGCAGCTGATGCAGCAGCTCGCGCTGCCGGCCGTGCGATGCAGCATCGCTCACTACGCGTCCTTGTCGCTCAGTCGGTTGTGCAGCGTGCGCACGCTGATCCCCAACTCGCGTGCCGCCGCCTTCTTGTTGAAGCGCGTCCGTGCCAGGGCCGATTCGATCATGGCGTCTTCGGCCTGACGCATGGTCCAGCCGGCCGGAATCAGCAAGCCGTCTTCGTCGGCCTGCGGCACGGTCTGCTCCACATCCGGCGCCGTCAGCAAATCGCCGTCTGTGCGCAGATACAGATAGTGGATGAACGAGCGCAGCTCGCGCACATTGCCCGGCCAGGTGTGATACGCCAGATAGCGCAGCAGCGACTTGGTCGGCAGCTTGCGCTTGCCGTATTTGACGTTGAGTTCGTCGATCACGCGCAGCCCCAGCACGCGCGCATCGCCGCGGCGTTCGCGCAGCGCCGGCACCTGGATCGGGTACTCGTTGAGGCGGTAGAACAAGTCCTCGCGCAGCACGGCGTGCTCGCGCTGCACATGCTGGTGGGTGGCCGCGACAACGCGGGCATTGAGCGGAATCTCTTCATTGCCGCCAACGCGCATGAAACTGCGCGACTCGATCGCCCGCAGCAGATAGACCTGCAGCCGCTTGGGCATCTCGCCGATCTCATCCAGAAACAGCGTACCGTCGTCGGCCTGTTCCAGAAATCCGGCATGCCGGCGATCGGCACCGGTGAAGCTGCCGCGCTCGTGGCCGAACAGCTGGCTGGCCAGCAACTCTTCCGGAATCGCGCCGCAGTTGACCGGCACGAAGCGACCGCGACGGCCGGACACCCGGTGGATGGCACGGGCGACCAGATCCTTGCCGGTGCCGGTCTCGCCGGTCACCAGCACATTCAAATCGGTCGGCGCCACGCGCACGATGTCCTTGCGCAACAGCACGATGCTGTCGCTGTTGCCGATGATGCCCAGATTGCCTTGCTGCGCGTCGCGCAGGCCGCCCAGCACGCGTTCCAGCCGCTCCGGCGCAAAGGGCTTGGTCAGGAACTCGCTGACGCCGAACTGCTGCGCGCGGCCTTGGGTTTCATAGGCGTAATCGCCCGATACCACCACGATCTTCGGGGTGTGGTCCGGGTCCAACCGCTCGATGAGATCGAAACCGCTGCCGTCGGGCAGGCCAACATCCACGACCAATAGATCGGGGAAATTGCTGTCCAGCCAACGGCTGGCTTCGCCAAGCGTGTGGATGCCCTTGGCACGGAAGCCGCTATCGGTGGCTAACTCCACCACCTGATCGCAGAACTCCACGTCGTCGTCGATGATGGCGCAGGAAAGACGGTCCATGAGCGCTTTTGTCCGCAATGACTACTACATGTTCAGTTGAGAATTGTGACAGCGGCGCGAAAAATACGCCTGCGCATCACCACGAGATTGCTCGCTGCAGTCACGACCATCGTGATCGAACGGCGCTCTTCCCCCAAGTCGAGCTCGCCGTGTCATGCGCGCAGTACGCACGGCTGGGCAGCAATTTGCCAGTGCCAAGCGTCATGGTCGGGGTCGGTCGCCGCGTCGGGCATGCCGAAACGCCAAACAGTGCAAGGTTTGCCGGCACTGTTGCCGCGCATTCTTGAGGCGCACCGTCGGGCTCAACGCAATGGATCAGTTCGCTTGTGCTGTTGCATCCATCGCAACCGGAAGTTTAGCCGGCACCGACGTGAGCAGATGCCGAGTGCTGTCAGACCAGTCGACCAGTCAAAGTAGTGGCCTTAGGCGTGATCCATTGCCGGCGCGTGCCGTGTGGAGAAGGCGTGTAGGCCATCCTCACAGCAACGTACTTTCGACGCGCAACCATTGCGTCCCGACTTAGCCGCGCGAGGTGTCTCATGCAAGCAGTTTCGGTACATCGCCACGCCGATGTGCAAAGTGAATTGACGTATTGGCGGGACCAGCACCGACGCGGCCAGCTCGGCTATCACCCCTTCGCTGGCATCCCGGAAGGCACCGTGCGCGCCGTCTGCGAGGCGTACAACACGCAGCCGGACCTGACCGAATCGCAAGCGGTCAAGGCCGTGCGCGAGGCCCTGTGCTTGACGCCAGGTTCGACCAATGCAGCCCTTGCCGACTGGCTGGCGCCGCGCTGCCTGCGGCATTTGCGCAGCGCGTAGCCAGCGCACCGACACAGGTCTGCAGACGCGGGCACGGATGCCGAACGCAACAGCACAACCCGACCGCAGTGGCACTGCGGTCCAGCCACCCCACCCTGCTGCCGCATGCGGCCACGCCTGCAGCTTGAACGATCGTGAAGCGTTAAGCTTCAGAGCCGCGCATTTCATCGCCACCTACCCGCACATCAGCCTCGACCATACGATCACCGTGACGCCCGTCATTGCCATCACCACGCCAGTGCCGTCGTAGACGCATCCTCGCTCGGCACCAGGGAGATTCCTGTGGAAGCGCTGCTGTTGTCCCGCATCCAGTTCGCCTTCGTCATTTCGTTCCATGTGCTGTTCCCTGCCTTCACCATTGGCCTGGCGAATCTGCTGGGCTTTCTGGAATGGCGTTGGCTGCGCACGCACAACGAGGGATGGAAGCGGCTGTATTTTTTCTGGTTGCGCATCTTCGCCGTGTCCTTCGGCATGGGCGTGGTCAGCGGTATCGTGATGGCGTTCCAGTTCGGCGCCAACTGGCCAGAGCTCAGCCGCATTGCCGGCGGCGTGATCGGGCCGCTGCTGAGTTACGAGGTGCTCACCGCGTTTTTTCTGGAAGCGAGCTTCCTTGGCGTGATGTTGTTCGGCTGGGGCCGCGTATCGGAGAAGCTGCACTTCTTTGCCACTTGCATGGTGGCGATCGGTACGCTGGTGTCCACTTTCTGGATCCTGTCGTCCAACAGCTGGCTGCACACACCGCAGGGCTATGCGATGGTCAACGGCATCGTGCATC
The DNA here is from genome assembly GCF_041475665.2 of Xanthomonas sp. NCPPB 4467. NCBI lineage: Bacteria > Pseudomonadati > Pseudomonadota > Gammaproteobacteria > Lysobacterales > Lysobacteraceae > Xanthomonas > Xanthomonas sp. NCPPB 4467. The sequence goes on from NZ_CM191260.1 coordinate 4,501,686, forward strand.
CGGTGCGCTGGACGCAGATCATCTTCAATCCCTCGTTTCCGTATCGGCTTGCGCATATGGCGCTGGGCTCGTTCATCACCACCTGCTTCGTGGTGGGCGGCGTGGCAGCGTACTACCTGCGCAAGGGCGTGCATCTACCCGACGCTGCACGCATGTTGCGGCTGTCGGTAGCCTTTGCGGCCATCGTGCTGCCAATCCAAGTCATGGTTGGCGACCAGCATGGCCTCAACACGCTGGAACACCAGCCGCTCAAGGTGGCGGCGATGGAAGCGCATTGGCATAGCGAACAAGCCGGCGCCGGCGTGCCGCTGGTGCTGTTTGCGCTGCCCAATGCCGAGGCCGAGCGCAACGACTATGAAGTGGCGATCCCGCGCCTGGGCAGCCTGATCCTGACCCACAGCACCGATGGCGACATCACCCCATTGACCTCGGTGCCGCGCGATCAGCGGCCGCCAGTGGTACCGGTGTTCTTTGCGTTCCGCATCATGGTCGGTCTGGGCATGGCGATGCTGTTGCTGTCCTGGGTCTCTGCCATTGCATGGTGGCGCGGCCGGCTGCATGCAAAAGTGCTGATCCTGGCCTGGAACGTGATGCTGCCGGCCGGCTTTATCGCGTTGGTCGCCGGTTGGTTCGTGACCGAGATCGGGCGACAGCCGTGGGTGGTGTATGGGTTGCTGCGCACCGCCGACGCGATGGGCCCGCAATCGGCCGTGACCGTCGCCGTGTCGTTACTGGTGTACGTGCTGGGCTACGCGTTCGTGTTTGGTTTTGGCATTTTCTATCTGACCAAACTGGTTCGCGCCGGCCCGCACCCCAGTTGCGATGGTCCGGATGTGGCCGGCGGCGAACACACCCCTGCACGCCCGTTGTCGGCCGCGGACACCGCGTTGGAACAGGAGACCACACCATGGAACTGAGCTACTGGTTGCCGGTGGCGTGGTTTGGCGTCATCGGCTTTGGCGTGCTGATGTACGTGGTGCTGGATGGCTTTGTCTTGGGGTTGGGCATGCTGGCGCCGTTCGCACGCGACGAGCAGGAAGTGGACCTGATGATGAACACCGCAGCGCCGATCTGGGACGGCAACGAAACCTGGCTGGTGCTCGGCGGCGCAGGGTTGTTCGCAGCGTTTCCGACTGCGTACGCGGTGATCCTGTCGGGACTGTATCTGCCGGTGCTGTTGATGGTGATGGCGTTGGTGTTCCGCGGTGTGGCCTTCGAGTTCCGCTTCAAGGCGCAACGCTCGCGGCCACTGTGGACGCTGTCGTTCATCGCCGGCTCGATCCTTACCGCATTCGCGCAGGGCATCATCTTGGGCGCGCTGGTGGAAGGCATGGCGTTGGAGAATGGGCGCTACATCGGCGGAGTGTTCGGCTGGTTCAGCCCGTTCACCATGCTCACCGGCGCAGCGTTGGTGTTCGGCTATGCGTTGCTCGGCAGCACCTGGTTGATCCTCAAGACCGAGGGGCGTACGCACACCCTGGCGCGTCAGCTGACCAAGCCGCTGGTCGGTGTGGTGGTGACCTTCCTTGTGCTGGTCAGCGCGTGGCTGCCGTTCCTGAGCTCGCACGTGATGGCGCGCTGGTTCGCGGATGGCAACTTCTGGTGGTTGTCGCCCATTCCGGTGGTGACCGCGGCAGTGGCACTGGCGTTGTGGCGTAGCAGCGACAGCTCACGTAGCGATGCCACGCCATTTCTGCTGACGCTGGCGATCTTCGTGCTGGGCTTTATCGGGCTGGTGCTGGGTATGTGGCCGTATCTGGTGCCGCCGAGCTACACCATCTGGCAGGCCGCCGCGCCACCATCCTCGCAGATCTTTCCGCTGGTTGGCCTGGTCGTGCTGTTGCCGTTGGTGCTGGGGTATACGGTGTGGTCGTATCGCGTGTTCCGCGGCAAGATCGCCGCCGATGTGGGCTATCACCATTGAGCCCGCTCCAGCGCTACGCAGCGTGGAGTGCCGGCATGACATCGCAACGTGGCAGATAGCACAACGCCAGCATTTGCGGGCGTTATGCTATCGAATTACCAGAGGATCTCAGCGCTTTTCCGATCCATCCGGTCGTTCGTAATCGTGCTCCGGGTCGGCCTTGTTCACGTCACGGTCCTGGTCGGGCATGTCGTGCACCTTCCAGTGCGCATCTTCGTTGCGTCTTTCCTGCGGCGTAAATGGCTTGCTCTGATCGGCGTCAGGACCCCATGGTTTTTTCGGTTCGGTCCCCATCTGCATCTCCTGCGTCGCGGTGTGATGTCACGCTAGACAGAGGCACATTGCAGTGCGGTGAACGACGCTGTGTGATGGCGTGAAGTGCTCTCTCGCGGGTCCGCCTAGTGTCTGCGCAGCGGGCTTGCCACCGCCATCATCCGCCGGTTTGCGAATGTGGCGCCTCGACCGGTTTGGATTGCGGCGAGTCCTTCTGGCGCAGCCAGATCGTCAAGACCACCAGTGAAAACACCGCCAGGAATTCGCTTTGCCAGTTTTGCATCGACTCGAACCAGAATCCGGCATCGGTGAAATGGTCGAGCATACTGATCGGTGGCATGCCCTTCTGTGCACGTTCCAGCAGCTCCAGCCGCCAGCTGCCGATCAGATGCAACACAAAACTCATCAGGAACAGGATGCCAAACGCGATCGCCAGCGAATGCTGGTACAGGCGCAGCCACAGTCCACCGGCACGTACCGGCCACGGCGCAGGGCCTGGCGTGATCGACGTTGGCTCTTCATCGGGGTCGAGCGGGCGCGATTCCGCAGACCCCACCTGACGCAACTTGACCGTCAGCAACACGTACATGCCCATCTGCAAAAATTCGCTTTCCCAATTCTCGAACAATGCAGACATGAAGTGCGGGCTGTGCAAATAGGCAGCCAGCTGCAGCGTCGGCAATCCATGCTCGCGTAGCTCCGTGTTGTAGGCGTGGAGCCCGGCATAGATCTGGCAGCCGATGAAAAACAAGGTCAGCGCAAGCAGACACAACGACAGCCCGTTACGGCGCAAAAACATGGGAGGTCTCCTGACAATGCGCTCAGTATCGAATGCAGTGAGCAAGAACACATGAAGTTCGCAGCGACGCGCACGCCGATCAATGCAACTCCGTAACCGAACAGACAGCTGCACCACCCACGCGTGGGTCGCCAGCACACCCGCTGCCGACATCGCCTAGCCCGGATGTTTACGTTTGCATGCTCACACTGGCTTTCACCGCAGCACTCGCGCGCTGCACGCCAGCGAACCCAATGTCAGGAGACGATCATGCCCGTACCCAATTACCCGCGCCCGCCATTCAAGCCCCAGCAGCAAAGCTTCCCGGGCCGTACCGAAAAGATGGACCCACGCCCGGACCACGGCGAAGACAGTTACGTCGGCCATGGGCAATTGAAGGGCAAGCGTGCATTGATCACCGGTGGCGACAGCGGCATCGGTGCGGCCGTTGCGATCGCCTATGCACGTGAAGGCGCCGATGTGGCCATCGCGTTTCTGCCTGATGAGCAGGAAGATGCCGCCAAGATCGGAGCACTGATCGAGAAAGCCGGCGTCAAGGCATTGTTGGTGGGGTGCGATATCAGCGATCCTAGCCAGGCAGCCGCATTGATCGACAAGGTCAACAGCACGTTCGGCGGTCTGGATATCCTGGTCAACAACGCCGGCTATCAGCAGTATTTCGAACGCTTCGAAGACATCACATTGGATGAGTGGCGCAAGACCTTCGACACCAACGTCCATGCCGTCTTCAATCTGGTGCGGCTGTCGGCCCCACTGATGAAAGATGGGGGCTCCATCATCAACACCGCCTCAGTGCAATCGAAGAAGCCGACCCCCAACATCCGGCCTTACGCGGCCACCAAGGGTGCGCTGGCCAATCTCACCATTGGGTTGGCGGGCGTGCTTGCCGAAAAGAAGATTCGCGTCAACGCAGTGCTGCCCGGCCCGATCTGGACGCCATTCATTCCCTCCGGCATGGACGAAGAATCGGTGGAGAATTTCGGAGCGCAGACACCGATGGGACGTCCTGGGCAGCCGGTGGAATTGGCCTCGGCCTACGTCATGCTCGCAGCCGATACGGCCAGCTATACCTCGGGCACGCTGCTGACGATCTCCGGCGGCGCTGTAACGCTTTGACGCGCGTGTAGTGTGATCGCGCCCGCGTCACCCGTGAGGGGGAGGCGGGTTTATTTGGCCGAGATAGGGTTGCTGCTGGCTTCGAATCATGCCGCCACCTGCACGACAGCATCAGAAGCACATTCTTCGGCTTGCCGATTCAATCTAACGCAAGACCGCACTGCGTCCAGTCGCGCCAGGTGACTACAGTGCGCAGTCGCGCACCATGCTTCAGTCAAAAAGACAGGCAGCTTTGACTGCCTGTCTTTTCTACGTTGCGCGATGATCAACTTGGAGTTCAATGTTCGCGCCCAACAGACACGTTACCCAGTGTTCAAAGCACCCGCCTTAGCCGCTGGTCGAACATCACGATGTTACTGGCTCTAGGGCGGCTAGTAGAGTGTCACCGACTTCCGTCAGATGGGCGTGCAAGCCACTCTCAGAATCGGTTGTACGAGTGGTGCAGCCTGCTCGAGCAACGATCACGTCCACCTGTCGGCGCAGCCGTTTATCAGCTGATCTGAGCACTGTTAACTGAGCTTAGTGGGGCTGGGTCTGCTTCGCGCTGAGGGCCTTGGCATGCTCCAGATGCTCGGCGATGGTTTCGCGCATGCACTGCAGTTCCTTGCCCAGATCGCTGGAGCCCGGCTCGCTGCTCAATTGTTTGTCCAGCAACTCCAGCGCCTGCTCATGGCTGCGCACGGCAGTTTGCAGATACTGCGTTTCGAATGCCTGCCCGTGCAACGCTTGTAGCTGGTCGCGTGCGCTCTTGGAACGCGCAGATGCGGCTTGCCCGAGCGGACCGCTGCGGTCTGGTGCGAAACGGCTGAGGTCGGTCAGTGCAGCGCTATGCGCTTCATCCATCTTGCGTGCGAAATCCAGCAACTCGCCCTCGACGCCCTTGACCACGGCCAGCTGCGCTAGCGTGCGCTCTTGCTCGTTGAAGATGGCCAGCGCGCCCAGCGCCTGCTTGCGGTCGCGTGCATCACCCACATTGGCGCGCAGTGGGTCGCCATGCGGCGGCGTGGTCCCGATGGCAGATTGCGCGGTTTGGCGATCCTCCCGTACGCCCTGCTCGACTTGCGTGTCCGCTGCCAGACCCTGATGACGCTGCCAAGCCTTATATGCCACATAACCCACGGCGCCGGCCGTCACCATCTTGAAAAGTCCCATGCCTATCTCCTGAGTGATCGCACGTGGCGATCATTGATTGTCGGGCTTGCATAACCGCAGTTGCGTTGCAACGCAGTGCTGCGCGTGAAATCAGCCTGCGAGCGCGCGGGTTATCCAGACGTGACATGCGCATCAACGCGATGTCGTCGAGCAAGCACGTGCACACCGTGCGCACGCAATGTGCTGACCGGCTTAACAGCCCAATGCAAACACTGCACTGCATTGCCGCACCCCGCCGGCCTTCAGGAGATCCACATGCTTGCCCTCAACTACCACGGCTCACGCGATGTGCGGGTCGAAACCGTGCCGGACCCTGAGGTTTCCCCACATTTCTTCCTGCGAGATCAAGTACTTGCTGGATCAGGATGTGGAAGAAGGTGCGCGCATGGTGCACGCTTCAAGGTGACTAAGCCAGAGAAGAGTGCCGACCATGCGCGCCAGCGAAGTATTGCAGAAGTGCCTGTCTCACTCACTCTCTGGCATGTATGCATTACGTCGACGCGCCTTGCTTGGCGCGGTTGAGGCGCTGTTGCACGGAGGCCGGCTGACCTTGATCGACATTGCACGCGCATGGCCAGGCGCGAGGCGGGTACGTGCGCCCCTCAAGGCATGCGACCGCCTGCTGCGCAATCGCACGTTGCAGGGCGAACGATCCGTGATCGAGCGGGACATGGCGCATTGGCTGCTGCGCGGCGCGCAGCCGGTGATCGTCATCGACTGGAGCGATCTAAAGCCGGACAAGTCATGGTGTCTGCTGCGCGCAGCCGTGCCGATCGGTGGGCGCACGCTCACGTTGCTGGACATGGTGGTTGCTGGGAAACAGCAAGGCTCGCCTGGTGCGGAGAAGCGTTTTCTGCAACACCTCAAGGAACTGATTCCAGACGATGTGCGTCCAATCCTGGTCACGGATGCCGGATTCCGCACGCCGTGGTTTCGCGCGGTCTCGGCGATGGGCTGGGATTGGGTCGGGCGTCTGCGCGGACGCACGCAGGTCAAGCCGCAAGACGTGCCCGATGATGCAGCGCAATGGATCGATAGCCGACGCTTGCATGGGCTGGCGTCCAACCGTGCACACGCATTGCCACCGATGCAGGCCAATCGCAGCGATCCACTCGATTGCCGTCTGGTGCTCTATGCCAAGACACCGCAGGGACGTCAGCAACGCAATCGACGCTCACCTGCCAAGGTCTCGCGCGCATCATCAAGTTTGAAAGCAGCAGCGCGTGAGCGCGAGCCGTGGCTGATCGTCGCCTCCCCACAACTGCAAGCGCCCAGCGCAAAGCAGTTGGTCAACCTGTACGCACGAAGGATGCAGATCGAGCTGGCATTTCGGGATCTGAAGTCGCATCGCTACGGTCAGGCGATGGAAGACAGCCTGACCCGTCGCGGTGAGCGCTTGCAGATCCTGTTGTTGCTCAATACGCTGGCCACCTTCGCCAGCTGGCTGGCAGGACTGGGCTGCGAAGCCACCGGCATCGCGCACTGGCTGTCGCCCCGCAACAGTCAGCGCAAGCTCTACTCGACACTGCGTGTCGGCCGCGAGGCGTTGATCCGACGTTGGCCCATGGAACCTGTCTCACGCTGGCTAGAACGCTTGCGCTCACTGCCCGACGCAGTGCGCGAGCAGATGACCCTGGTACCTTAAAAACGTGGGGATACCTAAGTGCCGGACCCGGTTCTGGTCGAACGCGATGATGTGATCTTGCGCGTCACCGCCACCGCAATTTGCGGCTCGGATCTGCATCTGTACCGCGGCAAGATTCCTGACCTGCGCCCTGGCGATATTCTCGGCCATGAGTTCATGGGTATCGTTGAAGAGGTCGGACCGGACGTGACGGCGGTGAAACCGGGCGATCGCGTGGTGATTCCGTTCGTAGTCGCATGCGGGCGTTGCTTCCACTGCATGCTGCAAGAGTTTTCTGCCTGCGAAACCACCAACACCGGCAAGGGCGCTGCGCTCAATCACAAGGACATGCGCCCGCCTGCGGCCCTGTTTGGTTTCAGCCATCTCTACGGCGGGCTGTCCGGCGGGCAAGCCGAATTTGTGCGCGTGCCCAAGGCCAACGTCGGGCCGCTGGTGGTGCCGGATGCGCTGCACGATGAACAAGTGCTGTTCCTGTCCGACATCCTGCCCACCGGGTATCAGGCTGTTGTCGATGCCGGCGTCAAGCAGGGATCCACGGTGGCGATCTTCGGCGCCGGCCCGGTGGGCCTGATGGCTGCGGCGTGCTGCCGCATGCTGGGCGCAGAGCGCATCTTCATGGTCGACCGGCATGCGTACCGCCTGGACTTCGCGTCGAAGGCCTACGACGTGATTCCAATCAACTTCGATGAGATCGACGACCCGGCCGATGTGATCGTGTCGCAGACCGACGGTCGCGGCGTGGATGCCAGCATCGAGGCGGTGGGCTTCGAGGCCGAAGGCAGTGCGATCGAAACCGCGCTCACCAACCTCAAGCTGGAAGGCAGCAGCGGTGTGGCGATCCGCCAATGCATCGCGGCCACGCGGCGCTGCGGCGTCGTCAGCGTGCCCGGTGTGTATGCCGGCTTCATCCATGCCTTCATGCTCGGCGATGCCTTCGACAAGGGGCTGAGCTTCAAGATGGGCCAGACGCATGTACAAAAACACATGCCGTCTTTGTTGGAGCGTATCGGCAACGGTGAGCTCAAGCCCAATGCCATCATTTCGCACCGCATGTCGCTGGCCGATGCGGCGCAGGGCTATGCGTTGTTCGACAAGAAGCAGGACGACTGCCGCAAGGTGGTCCTGACACCGTAAGCGTCGCATCCCAGCACGTGAACCAACAAGGCCCAGTCACTGACCGGGCCTTGTTGATTGTGATCACCACACACTTGCCTCACCGCTCGGCGGCTGACTCATCGTGATCGCCGCGCTCAGTCCAGCGGCTTGGCCGGCACAAACGGCGACACCGGGTCGCTGGCCGGGAAGGTTTCTTCCACTGCCTCGTCCTGCAGCGCGTCCTGCTTCTGCTTGTCGCGGTGTTTCTGGTCGTGACCTGCGGAATGATCGTGCGCAGATGGATGCGGCTTGGATGTATTCATAGCGGTGCTCCCGATGCGTGCTACGGACACCCCCACGCGACGGCGCGCCATCGATAGCATGGGTGAAAACCGTCTTCGCACCGGCGTGACAAAGGCAACGCGGCGCACCGGCATTCTTGGGGCCAGTTGCTCAGCGAGCGCGGCAATCCAAGGCCGGTACCGCGAGCCACCTGCATCGAGCACGCGACGCATCCTGGCGCCACAAGGCCGCGCGATCTCGGTGCGTCGGCGCGTCGCTGCAGCGCCGGCAGGGGTGTTGCCGTCAGCGGGCAACTCCAGCAACGCCATCGCACAGCCTGCAATTCCCGCGACATGCGTTCAGGACAGGGCCTGCGGGTGCCGGTTCACATCCGGGCGCGCGCAGGGTGTATGGTGGAGTTGCGGCCGGAGACCGGTGTCGCCTTCACTTCAATCTGGCCTTTTCCATCAAGACTCTCTGCGAACGCTGCGACGCCGTCTGTTGCCGGCTCACCGTCATGGTCGATCCATCCGACCGCATCCCTCAGCATCTGACCAGCGTGACACCGCAAGGCTGGCACGTGATGGCGCGCGACGAGGAAGGCTGGTGCGTGGCCCTCGATTCGGCGCGTATGTGCTGCTCGATCTATGAAACGCGCCCGGCGATCTGTCGGCGTTTCGTCATGTCCGGACCGTATTGCCGCGACGTGCGTGCCACCTACGACGATCAACGCCGGCGGGGCATCCCCTTGACGCTCTACAACGCATGAGGATTCGCGATGAATAACTCCCGCCGCCAGTCGATGACCGTCAGCAATCAACCAGGCAAGCCGCGCTTGTCCGAACAACGTCTGGCCGCCGACCTGGAAGCGTTTCAGCAATCCGGTGGCGCGATCGAGCGCCTGGGCGACACGCCGCTGCGTCGCGACAAGAAGCGCGGCGCGCCCGAGACCGCCGTGGTCACACCCGCCAAGGCGCCCGACGCCGTCGAGTAAGCCTTCGCTGGCAGGCGGGCTGCGCCTTAGCCTGCGCTTGCGTTCGTTTTGAGTGCGGCAAATGCGTTGCGCATAGCGTCAAGCGCTGCAGCACCGCGCATGCTGGGGTCGTGAATCGACCGCCTCTTGCGCAGTTCCCTTTTGCCTGCCACGTGATCGATCCAACGTCACCCCGAGGTGCATTGCGACTTACCGGCAGGTTGCCGCATTGATCCACTCACGCAGAACAGCTGCGCGTTCGGCCAGATCCACCGCATCACGCAAGCGCCGTTTCTTCGCATCCGTTGTGTACGTCACCGCCCTTGCCTGCAGCCGCTTGCTGCCGACGGGCCGTCAGATAGCTGCGCCATTGCCCACCCAGCGCTGCACACAGCGCATCGGCCGCCAGCGACTCATGCACGCACGCCAGATTGAGTTCACGCTGCCAATGAATGCCGGGTTGGCCGCCCGGCCAGGGCGTCATGCGATACCCCGCCGGCAGCATCACGCCCGGCAATGACGCGCCACATCGCATCTGCCCATCGTGCGGGCCGCCGACCAGATGCACACGCACGCCTTCGACTGTTTCGCTCACACCTTAGCTCCTCAACGAGGTGCCGGATCACCGCATCCGGCACGGGTTGGGGGCGCCGCTGCATTGGCGGGCAACGCAGGCGCGTCGCATCTCCACTGCCCAGCGCATTGCGATAGCGCCCCGACCGACACTGCGTGATCGGCGAAGATCACGCAGTGCCATCGATGCGCCAACCGTAAAAATGCGCGCAGCAGGCGTGCGTGAAAACGACAGAAAGATTGGGTGAGCGCGCGGGCCGTCACGCATGCGACGGTGGCGCAGAGCGCACCGCGCGGTGGCGGCAGCCGCACGCCAGCACCGGACCGCGGGAGGCAGTTACAGCAGCTGCGCGCGATCGATAGCGCCGAACCGTTGCGCCAGTGAGGCCATTTCGTTGGCCAGATTGATCATGTTGCCGCCGGCCTGCGCCGCGACGCCCATGATGCGCTGGTAGGCGTCCCAAAAGTCCGGTCCACTGCCATAGGCGTCGTGGAACCCTTGCAGCTCCAAGACCAGCAGATCGGACACTTGCATGTCGGAGTGGTCCATTGCATTCCTCGTTGGGGATTTCCCCGGCCGGCAGCTTATACCCGTTCACCTTACAAAACGCAGGCGATTCGGCGACGGCGCCCGCCAACCTGAATTGGTTAGAGAGATGGCCGAAAACGCAGCTGGAACGATGTGTCCATCGCGCCCGGGCTCGCCCAACGGCACGGTTTTTATGCTGCCTAGGTCACTACATAGCTCAACTGCACGGTCGTGCTCGTCAGCACGCGATCACCGGCACACAGTCGTCAGAGACGCACATGACAGGTGATCTGGCGCTGCCCGACCTGCATCGGTATCAATGCAGAAAACTTCCAATCAGAGCGACTAACACCACGTCGCGAGCAGTCGTCAGGTGGGTGCGGATGGCGCGCTCAGAACCGCAGTGTACGGAGGGGTACATGCGCACCGAGCACGGGCCGCGCATGTCTGGCGATGAGCACCGTCGTTTTGTTAGCTGCGCGTAGTGTCAGGTGCCCCCAATCGCATGCACAGCTGCTACCGCATGCATGCATCGACCACGGCCTGCTGCCTTAGAGCCGCTAACAAAACGACTGTGCAGCCGCCAGGCGGGTGCGGCCGGTGCTCGGAATCGGCATGTACCACCCGTACACTCCGGTTCCTCCGCGCCGTCCACACCCACCTGACGACTGCTCGCTACGGTTTGTTAGCCGCTCTTAGCTCCATCGCCAGCCCAACACGCGAGTGCTTGCTGACGGCACTGACCCCGCTACAGACATCGGTCGGCGCCACACCGCTTTTTTCCTTCTGCACTTACCCCGCCCTGCGCGGCAGTTGCGCTAACAGCTTGTCCAGGGTGATCGGATAGTCGCGCAAGCGGATGCCGGTGGCGTTGTAGATCGCATTGGCCAGCGCCGGCGCCACGCCGGTCAAGCCCAACTCGCCCACGCCCTTGGCCTTCAACGGCGACATGGTGGGGTCCACCTCGTCGATGAAATGCGCCTCCAGATGCGGGATATCCGCATGCACCGGCACCTCGTAGCCGGCCAGGTCGTGATTGACGAACAGGCCCAGCCGCGTATCCACCGCCAGCTCTTCCATCAACGCCGCGCCCACGCCCATCACCATGCCGCCGATCACCTGGCTGCGCGCGGTCTTGGGATTGAGGATGCGCCCGGCCGCGCAGACCGCCAGCAGCCGGCGCACGCGAATTTCGCCGGTGTCGGCATCCACCGCCACCTGCGCAAAGTGCGCGCCGAAGGTCTGCTGAGCGTACTGCTGTTTGAGCGTGCCGTAGTCCATGGCGTCCTCGGCCACCAGCTCGCCGTGCTCGACCGCTTGCGCCAGCGGGATGGCGCGGCTGCCCACATGCACCATGCCATCGGCAAAGCGGGCCTGGTCTGCGGCAATGCCGAGGCGCTGCGCCACTGCCTCTCGCAGCTGCATGCAGGCGGCATAGACGCCGGCAGTGACCGAGGCAGCGCCCTGCTGCCCGCCCGAGCCGGGCGTTTCCGGAAAGCTGGAATCGCCCAGCCGCACCACCACCTGCTGCAGCGGCACGCCGAGCAGTTCGGCCGCGGTCTGCGCCACGATGGTGTAACTGCCGGTGCCGATATCGGTCATGTCGGTTTCGATGGTCAGCGTGCCGCTGCGGTCCAGCCGCGCACGCGCGCCGGCCTTGGAGATCGGCGCGCCGCGAATGGCGCTGGCCATGCCCATGCCGATCAGCCACCGGCCATCGCGCATGCTGGCGGGGGTGGGATTGCGCTGCGACCAGCCGAAGCGTTGCGCGCCGTTGCGCAGGCAGGCCACGAACGGCCGCGTGGAGAACGGGCGCTGCGGCTGTTCCGGGTCCACCTGGGTGTCGTTGACGATGCGCAGCTGCACCGGATCCATGCCCACGCGCTCGGCCAGCTCGTCCATCGCCACTTCCAGCGCCATCATCCCCGGCGCCTCGCCGGGCGCGCGCATGGCGTTGCCTTCGGCCAGATCCAGCACCGCCAACCGTACCGCAGTCATCCGGTTGGCACCGGCATACAGCGCACGGGTGGACAAGGTGGTCGGCTCGCTGCGACCGCCGCGCAGATTGCCCGACCAACTCTCATGGCCAATGGCGGTCAGCCGCCCGTCCGCAGTGGCGCCCAGGCGCAGGCGCTGGATGGTGGCAGGCCGGTGAATGGTGCTGTTGAACATCAGCGGGCGCTGCAGGGCCAGCTTGACCGGCCGCGCGGTGATACGCGCGGCCAGCGCGGCCAGCACCAGATCCGCCTGCGCGGTGCCCTTGCCGCCAAAGCCGCCGCCAATGAACGGCGACAGCAACCGGATGCGCTCCTTCGGCACACCCAGTGCCCTGCCCAGATCGCGCGTGCCCCAGTTCATCTGCTGGATGGCGGTGTGGCAGATCAGCTGCTCGCCCTCCCAGCGCGCGATGGTGGCGTGCGGTTCCATCATCGCGTGCGCCTGGTCGGGGGTGCGGTAGGTGGCATCCACGGTGAACGGCGCGGCGGCATAGGCGGCGGCGAAATCGCCTTGTGCGGTCTGTGGCGGCCCGCCGAACGGGGCCTGCGGCGCCACCGGGGCGCTGGCCTGCTGGGCGGCCAGGTCGTATTGCCCGCGCTCGCGCGCGTAACGCACCCGCACCAGCGCCGCACCCGCACGGGCCTGCTCGAAGGTCTCGGCCACCACCACGGCCACCGCCTGATGGTAGTGGTCCACCTGCGGCGCGGCCAGAAACCGCTGCACGTAGAACTCGCCGGTGCCCAACGTGGGCACGTTCTGGTAGGTAAGCACGGCGATCACCCCGGCCGCCGCCTGTGCGACGGCGGTGTCCATCTCGGTGATACGGCCCTTGCCGATTGCCGCGCCGACGATATAGCCGTAGGCCATCTGCCCGGGCTGGTCATGCCATTCATAGGCGTAGCGAGCCTGCCCGGTCACCTTGAGCGGCCCGTCCACGCGGTCGACCGGCTGGCCAAGCACCTTGAGTTGGTCGCTGGGGTTGGGTCCTGCGGGAGTGTCGAACTTCATGCGGATGCTCCTGAGGGGTGCGGGCGGCCTGCGCCGCAGCGGCAGGTCTGCGATGGCGTCAGATCTGGCGATGGCTAAAGCCCGGGCGCGATGGCAGCCTTGCATGGCGGGCGCCGGCTGCTCTGCTGTGGTTGTAGCAAACCCGCGCGCCGCGCGATGCCATGTAGGCGGCATGCGGTCATGAATATTGTTCATGAATCGGCGCAAGCGCAGGCGCCACAACCATCTCACCTGATGCTGCCGGCTCGACCGATTGCAGCGGCCGTCTGCGCTGACGACGCTCCGGCAAGTCACCTGCCGCCACAGCCCGACTCCCGAATACCACCCTGACCGCAGTTCTGCCCAACCATGAACGTCACCAGCCACCGCAGCGCACGCCCGGTGTCGCCGGCCGACCCGCTGGCATTCCCGTGTAGAATGCGCGGTCTTTGACCGGAACAATGGCGAAAGCTGCTCCACGGGCGCCCCTCTCGGGCCCGGCGTTCATTCGCCTGCTCGCACGCCTCAGCGATGTCCGCATCGCCCAGTCCAACCATGCGCTGGCCGACCGGCTGAGCCAGTGGATCGACTGGACACGCGCCGTGGCCGTGTCCAAGGCGCTGGATGGCAAGTTGCCCGAGACCGACGACCTGCCAGAACCGCGTCCGCTCGATGCCGACGCTTGTGCGCGCGTGCGCGCTGGCCTTGCGATCAGCAGCGTGGCCGATCTGGATGCCCTGGTTGCGCGGCTGCGTAGCGAGGCGCGCGCTGCGACGGACAGTGATGCACAGCCGCCAGTGCCCGACTACGCGCCGTTCCGGCAGCACTACCTGGCGATGCAACGCGCCATGCGCACCGCCACCGGCGATTTGCGTGGGCGGCTGCGCGACCTGCTGGCGCTGGTGTCCAGCGACATGGCACGGCTGGCCGAAGTGGATGCGGTGATGGAGCTGACCTTGAGCCCGCGCGAGCAGACCTTGTTGAACACCGTGCCGGGCCTGCTGGGCACGCATTTCGACCGCCTGCGCGAGGCCGCGTACGCGCACCGCGCGCCAACCGATCAGGAGACCGCGCCACGCGCGGTGTCCGATGGCTGGCTGGATGTATTTCGTAAAGACATGCAGAGCGTGTTGCTCGCCGAACTGGATGTTCGTTTTCACCCGATCGAAGGCCTGCTTGCAGCGCTTCGTACCCGCTAACTGGGACGTCATGTTCAAAACTCTTGTACACGTGTGTGTGTTTCTCGTCGGCCTGTTGGCGGTTTGCTGGGTCGGGTTCGGCTATCTGGGCAACAACCCGCTGGGCGCCTGCGTCGCAGCGGTGATCGGCGCGTGTTACCTCGCCGGTGCGTTGGAGCTGTATCGCTATCGTCAGGCCAGCGCCACGCTGGACACTGCAGTGACCGGGCTCACCGCTGCACCATCGGCGCTGGACGCGTGGCTGGAGCAGCTGCACCCGAGCCTGCGCAATGCAGTGCGTCTGCGCATCCAGGGTGCGCGTGTGGCGTTGCCGGCGCCGACGCTGACGCCGTATCTGGTCGGCCTGCTGGTGTTGCTGGGCATGCTTGGCACCCTGCTCGGCATGATGGCCACGCTCAAAGGCACCGGCTTTGCGCTGCAAAGCGCCACCGACCTGCAGGCCATTCGCGGGTCGCTGGCGGCACCGGTGGAAGGGCTGGCATTCGCCTTCGGCACCTCCATCGCCGGCGTTGCCACCTCGGCCATGCTGGGCCTGTTGTCGGCGCTGTGCCGCCGCGAGCGGCTGCAGGCCGTGCAGCGGCTGGATCTGAAAATCGCATCCGAATTGCACCCGCACTCTGATGCGCACCAGCGCGGCGAAGCATTCAAGCTGCAGCAGCAACAAAGCGCATTGATGCCGGCATTGATCGATCGCCTGCAGGCATTGATGGGCAGCATCGAGCAGCAGAGCATCGCCGCCAACGAACGTCTGGCCGCACAGCAGGCCGAGTTCCACGCCAGAACCGAAGCGGCCTACACGCGGCTGGCCACGGCGATGGCGCAATCGCTGCAGGCCGGCGTCGCAGACAGCGCGCGCGCGGTTGGCGCGGCGTTGCAGCCGGCGATGGAGACCACCATGGCCAGCATCGCACGCGACACCGCCGCGCTGCACGCGCAGCTCACCCAGGCCGTGCAGCAGCAGCTGGACGGCATCAGCAGCGGGTTCGATCGCAGTGCCAGCAGCGCCGCGCAACAGTGGACCACCGCGCTTGCCGCACAGGAACACGCACAGCTGGCGCTCAACACGCAGCTGCAGACCACGCTTACGCAGATCGCCCAGCACACCACTGCATTGCAGGAGGGCGTGAGCACAGCGGTGCAGCAGCAACTGCATGGCCTCGACGCCGGCTTCAAGGACAGCGCACGCACTGCGGCCGAGCACTGGCAGGCGGCGCTGGCTGCGCAGGCGCGCGCGCAGCAGGCGCTCATCGAGCAGATGCAGGCCATGCTGGCGCAGGTCGAGCAACGCAGCAGCGCCCTGCAGGACAGCGTCGGCGCCGCCGTGCAGCAGCAGTTACGCGCACTGGATGACGGCTTCGCACGCAGCACCGCCGCCAACGCCGACACCTGGGCAGCGGTGCTTGCCGAACAACAACGCACCACCCAAGCGCTCGGCACGCAGTTGCAGGCAACGCTGGAACAGCTGGCCGAGCAGACCACCACCTTGCAGCACGGCGTGCAGCAGGCCGTGCAACAGCAGCTGGATGGCTTGACCAGCGGCTTTGAGACCAGCACTGCCGCCACGGCAGCCAGCTGGACAGCCGCAGTGGCCGAACAGCAGCGCGCCAACCACATGCTCACGCACGATTTGCAGAACGCATTGACGCAGTTCACCAGCACCTTCGATGCGCGCTCCAACGCGCTGGTGGATGCGGTGTCCAGGCGCATGGAGCAGTCCAGCAGCGAGACCGCCACGGCCTGGAGCGATGCGCTGGCACAGCAGCAACACGCCAGCGCCGCATTGGCCGCCCAGTACCAGAACGCGCTGGCCGCCGCAACCGCCAGCTTCGACACGCATGCCGCGGGCCTGGTCGGCACCTTGCAGCACTCGCACACCGAGTTGCAGGCCGCGCTGGAGGCGCGCGATGCGCAGCGTCTTACCCTGTGGAGCGAGCGCTTCACCGCGATGAGCGCCACCTTGGCCACGCAGTGGGAACAGACCGGCGAGCGCGTCACCCAGCAACAGCAGGCCATCTGCGACACCCTGGCCAGTACCGCCAGCGAACTGTCCACGCAGGCGCAGGCGCAGACCAGCGCCACGATTGCCGAGGTCTCGCGCCTGATGCAGATCGCCTCCGAAGCGCCCAAGGCCGCGGCCGATGTGGTGGCCGAGCTGCGCCAGAACCTGTCGGAAAGCATGGTGCGCGACACCGCCATGCTGGAAGAACGCAGCCGCCTGCTGGCCACGCTGGACACCTTGCTCAACGCGGTCAATCACGCCTCCACCGAACAACGCGACGCCGTCGATGCGCTGGTCACCACCTCGGCGGACCTGCTGCAGCGCGTGGGCAGCCAACTCACCGAACAGATCGGCAGCGAAACCGGCAAGCTCGGCGCAGTGGCCGCGCACGTCAGCGGCAGCGCGGTGGAAGTGGCCAGCCTGGGCGAAGCCTTCGGCATGGCGGTGCAGTTGTTCAGCAGCTCCACCGGCGAGCTCAACGAACGCCTGCAACACGTGGCCACCGCACTGGATGCGTCGCTGGCGCGCAGCGACGACCAGCTGGCGTATTACGTGGCGCAGGCGCGTGAAGTGGTGGACCTCAGCATGCTGTCGCAGAAGCAGATCATCGAAGAACTGCGCCAGCTCGAGGGCCGCCGCAGCGATGCCGGCGCAACGGAGCAGGCATGAGCGACGAGATTGAAAGCGACGGCGAATCGGGCACCCCGATCTGGGCCGCATTCGGCGACCTGATGTCGGTGTTGCTGGGCGCGTTCGTGCTGATCCTGGTCGGCGTGATAGGCGTGCAGCTGCAGTTGTCCAGCCGTCTCGATCACGAGGTCAAACAGCGCCAGGCCGAAGCGCAACGCCGCAAGACCCTGGAACAGGCGCTGGCCGCGCCGCTGGCTGCCGGCCGCGTCACACTGGTCGATGGCCGCATCGGCATTCGCGGCAACGTGCTGTTTGCGTTCAACTCCGATCAACTGCAGCCCGAAGGCCGCGAGGTATTGAAGTCGCTCGCGGCGCCATTGGCGCAGTATCTGAGCACGCGCGAGGAACTGCTGATGGTCAGCGGCTTTACCGACGACCGCCCGGTGCTGGGCGGCAACCGTCGCTATGCCGACAACTGGGAATTGTCCGCGCAGCGCGCGCTGACCGTGACCCGTGCACTGATCGCCGAAGGCGTGCCGGCCGCATCGGTGTTCGCTGCGGCGTTCGGCGCGCAGCAACCGGTGGACTCCAACGCCGACGAAGCGCGCCGCGCCAAGAATCGCCGTGTGGAGATCGCCCCGATCGCGCGCCCATCCGGTGCGCAGCGCGCCGCGCCAACGCAGGCCGCCGCCACGCGATGAGCACACCGGCATCCGCACGCGCGCGCCTGGAGCGTTGGCGCAGCCAGGGCGCCGACCGGCTGGACCCGGTGCGTTTCCATCTGATGCAGACCCTGGCGACGCGTGCCGAAACGCAGGCCGATGCAGTGCGTGCGGTACTGGAACAAACGCTTGCCGGCCTGGTCGATGCGTATGCGGCCACCGTCAAGAAAACTGCGCGCGGCGCAAAGGCCTGCGTTGCGTCGCAGCCAACGCAGCGTAGCCCGCTCGGCGTGTTGATCGACCAGCTGGCAGGCCACGCCGCGTTGATGGAAGTGGACAGCAGAAAGACTGCGGCCGCCGATGCGCAGCTGTTTCCGGAGCTGCCGGCGCTGGACGATTTCCGCCGCACCTGGACCACCGTGCGTACCGCCAGCCAGGTGCGTCAATCGCTGCAGGACGCCCCTAAGGATGCCGGTCCGCTCAATTCCAGCGTGCTGGTGCATCGCTGCATCACCCTGATGCGCGAACGCTCGCCCGGCTATCTGCAGCACTTCCTCGGCTATGTCGATGCGTTGTCGTGGCTGGAGCAGATGCAACACGGCGGCGTGCTGGCCGACGAAACGGCCGCACCGCCGGCAGCCGGCAAGAAGCGCAGCCGTAGCGGCACCTCGAAGCGGCGCAGCACTGGGTAATTGCGGGTGCTGTGTGCCTTCATTGCGCGCACACTCAGTACTGTTCACGCAATAAGACGCGTCATGAGGCGCAGTTACGTGAGTATGGCCGCATCGATGCTGTAATTGAGAGGCTGGCCCTGCGCTGCCCACGCGGAGGATCCAGCAACGCGCCCAGCCAGACAGCGATGCGTTCACGCATGCTGGCTCCCACCTGATCCGGCTTGCGCTGTAGGGCGTTGCGTCGCAGAGCTGCGATCTCGGTACCGCCTTTGGTCGGCACCGCCCGATTGAACGCCATGCCGGTGATCTGTAACCGGCAGATGCATACAGTGCCACACGCTCGCAGTGGATCTACGCATACGGCAGCGAGAGTCTCGCTAGACCCGTTCCTCCGTAAGCCGGAAGGGCAACCGATGACAATGCCGAGTCGGTCTCGGACGTGCGCGCCTACGCCCGGCGATGACCGATCCCGGCACGGTCGTAACTGTGCCGCGCTACTGGTCTTGCTGCGCGCGATCCCAGGCTCCGTGCGCCGCATTCTCCCAGTAGGTCATCGTCACGGTCCCGCCGGCGGCGGGGCTATAGCCCTTGACGTTACCGGTCTGATATGTGCCATCCGGCAATGTCTGCATGACCGGGCCGCCGGAAGCACCTCCCGAGAAATTCGGACAGCCTCGTACGACACGGAGTTCCGGGCCGGGCTGAAGGATCGGGTTTTCGGTGGCAAGCCCGGAACACTTCTGCGGAAGCGCACCTCCACCGATCGCGTTGGGATAGCCGTAGGCGTAGAAATTTCCTAGCGTTGGCGGCGCCGCAAACCGTACCGGACTCTCTAAAACGAGATCGCCAATGCGCGAACCATAGTTATCGCGTCCAAGGCTCAGGAAGGCAAAATCGAATCCCGCATCACCATTGCCACTCCATCCGGTCACCGTGTGGACATTCCTCACCGGAAACCGCCCCGACCACTCGCCATTCCGATAATGCGCAAGGAACACCAGATGTTCGATCCGTGGACCATTCGGACGATTTGACGGGTTCTGCACACAATGTGCTGCGGTCGCAATGACGCTTTTCGTGGCCGATTGCACGGCATTAGCGGTGCAGTACGAATCGCGCCCATTGGCAAGAAAGAACAGGCGCCCGGTCGACATCATCTCGACCCCGCCGGCCGGATCGACACGGTCTGGCTTCAGCATGCCGTCACGCGTGTGAATGGCAAGATCCTGATCGCCCGTCTGGGCCAATGCGCTGGCCATACGGGCCGGCGTCCAGTAGGCAAGGGCTGTCTTTTGCTGGTCCTCGCTGATCCGCACATCAACAAATCGATGCGCTTGCTCCGCCTTGGCTACGGGAGACAACAGTGCAAGCAGCGGACCCAGCAGCAGAAACGCACCGGGCGCCATTAACTTCGTGAACATCAAATTACTCTCCTATTAAATATATTATTTATTTTAATTTACGCCGATTGCAGCACATCGGCGCGCGCATTCTTTATGATATTTGAAGCCATTATCGGAATTATGTCACATAAATGATTTGCAGTCACCTAGATTATCCATTTATTTGTCATACCTGGATTTCAGCAGAATTTATTCTTCTAAATTAAAAATGATCCACTTGCAGACAATCTCGGCAACGGACGCCATATTCAGCAATAGCCGTATCGTGCATGCTGCTAATGATGGCAACAGCGCGGCAGCCGACCGACTGCATGCCGCACACCATGCAACTTGGGAATCGCATGCGGGACAGGCTGCTCGCAGCTAATGCGGAATTTTCAGCATTACGTTAAGACTGAGGGCGTCAAAAAAAGTAACGCGCCGTCCTCGGCGCAGTGTGGACGGCGCTCCCAGAACCAGAGAGTACGAGTGATGCAAGCCGCACCGAGCATCGACCGCGCACGCCTGGCGCGCAGCGCAATTATTTCGTTAGCCGCGCTTAGCTGTCCTGCGGTGCCGGCTTGGCGGCAGCATCGAAACGCGGCGCACGCGGAAAGTCGTCGCGGGTAAACGGCCGGTCGCGGAACAGATACCTGTAATAGAACGTACGCAATGCCTGGTGATAGGCGCGAATGCGATCCTGATAGGCCAGCTGCGCCTGCAGATCGGTGTGGGCCAAGCGCGTGAGCGCAGCCTGCACTGCCACCGGCGGTAACACACTGGCCACGCGCCGCGCGAGCGCTTCGCGGCGCAGCAAGCCCTGACGATAGGCGGCGACCTGCGGGGCGACCTGCTGATCGCCGTTTTCGTGGAAGGCGAAATACCACTTGTAGTGAAACGCATCGGTCAACGGCGGCGAATCCGCCCATTGGGGATTGCTCGCGTAGAACCGTTGCATGGTGGCCTGACGCGGAATATCCCAGGCGTGGTTCACCGCCTCGCGTTGCAGCCGCGCAATTTCGGTGCCTTGATCGACCGGCACTGCCTGATTGATCACCACATGCGCCAAGGCCGGCGCCACCAGCGCCAGCACCACCCAACAGGTGGCCAGCGCCGTGGCATGCGCGGCCGGCCGCCAAGGGATACGACCTACCACCACCGCCAGCACCACCCAGAACAGCAGATAGGCGCAGGTCAGCGCCAGCACTGCCAGTTGCTGCAGCAACGGCACCGCATTGAGGTTTGCAGCGATCGCGAACGGCACGCACAAACACGCCAGCACCGCCACCGCGCGTACCACCACGCGGCGCATCAGCAAGGCGGTGCCCGCGCCTGGCAATGCCGCCAACATGCGCGCACGTCCGGCCTCGCGCTCGCCGGAGCGCAGATCGAACAGCAACGCGATCACGAACAGCGGCAGCAGAAACACCAGCACAAAGGCGTAGTCGAAACGCCCGGCCAGCGCCAGCTCGGGGTTATAGCTGTCGCCATCGTAGATCTGCGCTTCCAGACCCAGCGCGCGTATCCGCAAGATGTACGGCGACACATCGCGCATGCCCACTGCGGCGAAGGCCAATGGCGATGGCGTGTCCCAGGTCGGGTGGAAACTGTAGTACGCCGCGCTGCCGGCATCGTTGGAGCGCGCGACATATGCTTCCACTGCCGCGCTGTCTTCCCGTTGCAGCGGTGCGATGCGTGCGATGTTGGCGCGTTGCGCATCGATGACGTGCTGCCCGGAGAGCAGGCTGCACACCGTCAGCAGGGCGAGCAGCAGCAACCCGGCCACGGCCGCGCGTGCGCGTAGCAACAACAGCGCTTCGTATTTCCACAGCACCATCAGCGTGCCACTCCCACGCGCCGCCCAGCAGCCAGCAATATGCACAAGGCGGCCAGCATCCAGGCCGCGATCAGACCCAGCGGCGCAGCTGCCGCGCGTACGACGTCGGCATTGGACGCCGGGGTAAAGGTAAACACCGGAATGCGCTGCCAATGCGCCGACGCAATGCGCTTGCGTTGATCGGCACCGGCATCCTGCGCGGTGTCGTCGGCCATGCTCACCGCATCGGCCTGCAGCTGATTGAGCTGTTGCACCAGCGTGTAACGGTAACGCTCGGCCTGTGCGAGAAAGCGGTCGTGCGCGCGCAGATCGGTTTCCGCCAGGCTCACCGAAACCTCGCGCAACGCCACCGTCGGGCTCAGCAAGGCAAACGTGCGCACCAGCAGATTCTGCTGTTGCTGGATGCGTGCATCGCGCGCCGCGTAGCGCTCGAACAGGCTGGCGGTGAGCCGCTCGCCTTCCAGTGCCAGCAACCCTTTGTAGTTGACCGGCAGGTCTTCCACCCGTTGCACGCCGTAATGCGCCAGCACCTGTTGTTTGAACTGTGCAAAGTGCGGGTCGTCCGGGTTGTGGCTGTCGCCGAGCGTGCGCAGGTCGCGCTGGATCGCCACATCGGTCTCCAACCGCGTGGGCAGCCGGTACGCTGCACTGGCCACATCCGGCGCCACGCGCGGCACCAGCAGGGCCAGCCACACCCACAACGCCAGCGACACCAGCAGCGCATCGCGGCCGCGCCGGCACAGCATCGACACCGCCAACACCAGGCCACACCACGCCAGCAAATACACGCCATAGGCCAGCACCAGCAGCGCGACCAGCACCGCTTGGCCCGGCAGCAACGCGATCGGTATCAGGCCGACCAAGGCCGGCAACAGACAGACGCCGGCCACGGCGGCCAGCGCGAGATATTTGCCGCCGAGCAGTTGTCGGCGCGTGGCGCCCTGCAGCAGCAACACGCGCAGCGTGCCGGTCTCCTGTTCGCGGGCCACCGCGCCATACCCCAGAAACACCAGCATCAACGGTGCCAGCACCTGCAGCACGAAGGCCGGTGTCAGTTGACCGAAGCGCACCAGCAGCGAGCTCTGACGCACATCGCCAAAGTTGGCGGTGTTCTGACGATGGCCTTCCAAAAACATGCTGTTGCCGGTGAAGGCATCCACGCCCGAATCGAACGCGGCCAGGGCCGGCAACGGGCGATAGATGAAATGACCGTAATGCACCACCCGATGCGGGTGACGGTCCGGTTGCGCGTCGAAGGCCTGCTGCGCGGCCTGTTGCTGACGCGCACGGAATTCGGTGACCTCACGCTGGTGATGCGCGGCGGTCAAAGCCGCCACCAGGGTCAGCAGCATCAGCAATACCACGCCGATGGCGGCGGAGCGATTGCGGGCCATGAAACGCAGCTCTTCGCGCGCAACCAACCACACAGGGCTCATGCACGCACGCTCATGCAGCGCGCTCGGGCGGCCGTGCAAAACGTGCGTGCAAGGTGCGTACATCGAAGCCGCTTTCGGCGGCGCCGATGTCTTCGACGATGCGCCCGTCTTCGAGAAATCCAATCCGGTCGGCCACGTCCACCGCACCCAGCAGATCGTGCGTGACCATCAGCACCGCGCCGCCGCGCTCGCGCACGCCGCTGACCAGATGGTTGAAGTCGGCAATGGCGCGCGGGTCCAGACCGGAGGTGGGCTCATCCAGCAACAGCACCGGCACCTGCCGCAGCGTGGCCACGGCAATGGCCACCTTCTGGCGCATGCCCTTGGAAAACCCAGCCAGGCGCTGGCTCCAGGCTTCGCGCTGCAAGCCTGCGGCCGCGAACGCCTGGCCGATGGCGGCCTGGCTGCAGCGCTGCCCGGCGAGCGCAAGCAAGTAGTCGGCATTTTCCAGCGCGCTCAGATGCTCGTAGAGCGCGACGTTTTCCGGCAGATACGCCAGCCGCGCGCGTGCCTTGCCGGGCGCGGCGACCGGGTCGATGCCGTCTACCCGCACGCTGCCGGAGACGGGTTTGACGTAGCCCAGCAGCGCCGACAGCGTGGAGGATTTGCCGGCGCCATTGCCACCGAGCAGCGCGTACACGCTGCCGGGCGCAATGTGCAGATTCAGCCCTTTCACCACCGCGCGCCCGGCATAGGCAACGTGCAGATCGTGGATGGAAATCGCGGCGTTTGGCTGTAGGAGCGAGGGCATGGCGTCGATGGGCGAACAGAATGATACGTTATCACATTGCTTGTATTGCCTAAATCCTTCGGCTCGCTCGACTTGATGGTCGGGAGGCGTCGACCGCATGGGTGACGCTGATTTGACGCTGCCGGCGGCCACGGCAGCGGGTGACACGCCACCGTGCCGGTCAACTCTGCTGCAACCACGGCGCCGCACTGCACGCCGGTTCGCACGCGCTGCGCCGTCGCGCTCAAGACAGCATCCGCACAATCAACGCGCTAGCGCCCCTACGAAACCCGAACGCATCGCCCAGTCATCGACGCAGCGCAGGGCTCACCACATGCACATGCGCAGCCATCAGCTCGATCACCCAATCGATGAAGACCCGCAGTTTGGCGCTGACGTGGCGATTGGGCGCAAACGCGATCGACAAGGGCATCGGCTCCAGCTGCCAGTCTTCGAACACCGGTACCAGCTCGCCGCTGGCCACGTGTGCGGCGGCCATGTACACCGGCAGCCACAACACACCCATGCCGGCCAGCCCGGCGGCGAGATAGGCATTGCCGTCGTCGGCGGCAACGACATGCCGGCCGTGCACGGTCACCGCTTCGTCGCCACGTTGGATCGCGTAGGGCACGGTGGTGGTGGTGCCCCAACGCATGAAACCGACGCAGCGGTGGCGGGTGTTTTCCAGCTCGGAAGGATGCGCAGGCATGCCCAGCCGTTGCAGGTAACTCGGCGCCGCATACACACCGGTCTTCAGGTCGCCGACCCGGCGTGCGATCAACGATTGATCGGCGATGGTGCCGCCGCGCACCACGCAATCCACGTTCTCGCCGATCAGATCCACGCGCCGGTCGCTCACGCCCATGTCCAGCTGGATATCCGGATAGCGCGCATGAAACGCCGGCACCGCCGGCATCAGGATCAAGCGCGCAAACGGGCTGGGCACATCCACACGCAAGCGTCCGCGCGGTAGCGTCGATGCATCGGACAAGCTGGTTTCGGCATCGTCCATGTCGGCCAACAGGCGCACCACACGCTCGTAATAGGCGGCGCCGTCGGCGGTCACGTGCACACGGCGGGTGGTGCGGTTGAGCAGCGTCACCCGCAACCGCGCTTCGAGCTGCTGCACCAGGTGCGTCACGCTGGCACGGCTCATCTCCAGCGTGTCGGCGGCCTTGGTGAAGCTGCCGGTCTCAACCACACGCGCAAACGCCTGCATCGCATCGAACCGGTCCATCGCCACTCCTCCACCAAGATTGTTTGGATTCTACAAATAGTGTTGGTCGCGCCTGCGGATTTATCGCGCATGGCCGGGCGCTTAGGGTGGGTGTCCGTTCTGTCGAACTTCCAAGGAGAGTCTCATGGGCACACGTGACGTTGTTTTTCCGCAGGGCCGCCACGCGCTGTACGAGCGCCATCGGTATTCGCCGGCGGTGCGCGCCGATGGGTTGATGTTCGTCGCCGGCCAGGTCGGCAGCCGCGAAGACGGCTCGCCTGAGCCGGAGCTGGACGCAGAGATCGCGCGTGCGTTCACCAATCTCGATGCCATCCTCAGTGCCGCTGGCTGCACATCGCAGGACGTGGTCGATGTCACCTGGTTCATGGTGAACCCCGAGGTCGTGTTCGATGCGGCGTGGGACCGCTGGGCCAGCTACTGGGGCCCGGCGCCCTACCCCGCCGTCACTGCCGTCGGTGTGACCTGGCTGGCCGGCTTCCGCTTCGAGATCAAGGTGGTGGTCAAGTTGCCCAGCGCCGGTCAGTGATCGCCGCAACACTTGCCGCCCCACGCTGCGGCCGGATCTGCAGCAATCGCGCTCGGTTGATGGCTGCAGCGGCGCTAGCGAAAACCGATGAGTGCCGCTGATCGATTGGTGGAAAAAGCCATGGCCGCAGCACGCGCGATGGAAACGCAGTCCGGCACGTTGACGCAGTTGGTGTCGCTGTTCCAGCTGGAGCCTGCAAGCGGACAGCACCTGAAAAGAAACGTCGCATAACGCGTGGACTGCTACAACGGCGCGTCTCACGACACGCGCAAATGCCCCTCTTTCGCACGGACTGCGGAAGGGGGTTTTTTGTGTCTGCCGGCGCGACGATGTGGTGATGCGGCGCCTTTGTCAGGCGACGCGCGCTTGCTTGGCGCATCGATGAGCTTCGCGGCGTGGAGACCGACCATGCCCACGCACCAGAGGGTACGGATGCCACTGCCGACTCTTGGCGTCCGTGGCTGCCCAGACGCTAATCGCGGCGTATCGCAATGTGCTCCGACACGCTGTCTGAAACGCGTGATTCAGTTGCGTATACATCCGCTCCAGGCATACCCGTTGGCTTATCGCTCGCGCCATGTATGCACGAAAATGCGTGACACCCATCGCACCTCCGTCGAAAAAAATGGTGCAAGCGCACATTCCTCACGCTTACGTCACCAACAAGAAACATTTGCGTGCGATAGCTGTTGCGCTCGCTAGAGACCGAGCCAACCTGTCCCCCGACCAGCGCACTTTCCGCTGAACGTCGATCTGCTAAACGAGCAGTCGGCGGTGGCGTTGTGCGTCCGAACGATTCCAAGGAGATTCACTCCCATGCGCTTCAGGACCCTGCTTGCCGTTCTGCTACTCACCGGTTTCAGTGCCGCGGCCCAGGCACAAGTCGTCACCCTCAACAAGGGCGGTTACACGCTGCGCTACGACTGCACCAACCACACCGCGCTGCGCTACGAATACGTACTGCAAGCCGACACCGGATCGGCCGCGCGTCCATCCAGCTTCAACCTGGACACCGAACTGCCCAGCGGCTGCGGCGGACAGACCACCTCGGCGTCGTACGCCAGCGTGCGCAGCGGCTACGATCGCGGCCACCTGGTGACTTCCAACCACATGGATTACAACGCGACCTATATCCGTCGCGCCAATCTGATGTCCAACATCGTGCCGCAGGTATCCAGCTTCAATCAGGGCATCTGGGTGCGCGCAGAAAACGTGGCCGAGTGCTATCGCGATATCGCCAGCGTGCAGGTCTATGGCGGGGTGATCTACAGCGACACCAGCAACGACTATTTTCTGAGCAGCCACGGCATTCGCACGCCGGATTTCTTCTGGAAGACCATCATCACCGCCAACCCGGGCGGCGGCACGCGCGCCATCAGCTGGCTGATTCCCAATAGCGCCAATCTGGGTTCGCTGGACAGCTACATCGTCAGCATCGACGAGCTTGAAGACCTGTACGGTGCCAGCACCATCGGCATCACCGCACCGGCCGCGGTCAAGGCGATGCTGCCCGCCACCACCTGGCCGCAGCCGAGCAACTGCGACCTGGGCTGAGTCGCCTACGCAGGCAGCGACGGCCCAGCCCGGTGACGTCGGGCTGGGCCGTTTGCAACTGGTCGCAGTTGTCCGTGTGGCAACTAGCGTGCCGATAAGTGCTTACAAGGTTGCGCGAGGCAGGATATGCGCAGTGCCCTGCGGTACTGCCATCGCTGCGGTTCAACCGCTTCTGCTGGCGATCGAGATTTGCAGCATGCTGCTGCATGCACGCTAATGCGCGGCGTCGAGACCATCAAACCAGTCCGCAGACGGCGTGTTCTTGACCAGATGCCGAGTGAGGTCGTCGGCACCGTCGGTCCACCACACCGGGCCGCGTGCTCCCAACGCACTCTTGGCCGCATCGACCTTGGCGCGTGCGCGTGCCAGCTGCTGCGCATCATCGCAGCGCTTGGCCGCCTTGACCGCACGGCGTGCATCCATCAGCGCGCCGACCAGGGCCACCCACACCTCTGCGCTCAAATGCGGATTGGACGTGCGCCACAGCCGGCCACGGACGATGAGGTAGGCCCCGTCTGGCGTGGTGAGCGGCACGTGGGCGGTGCTCATGGCCCTATACCGGACACATGCCTCATGGCAAGCGCCGGTCACGCCACAGGCGCAAAGCGCGGCCGCATCACGCCATCCACGTCCACCTGTTCCACGAACATCGCGTAGGGCCGCACCCAAAGGCCGATTTCGCTGTCCAGCGGCCGATACAGCACCAACGGCTCCAGGGTTTCGCTACTGCGAACGACGCCCAGCACCTCGTAGCGGCCGCCCTTGAAGTGGCGGTACTCGCCCAGCGCAATGGTGGGTAATGGCGGCAACATATCCATGGTATTCAACGCGATCGGTGGCTGTGCAGTGTAGGGCGGGCGTTGTGTGCTGACGAGCCAGGTGCGCGTGGATCCGCGTCTGCATGCCCACGCGTGGTACGACAACGCCACGCCGCACGGCAGTCGGGCACGCAGGCCGGTGGCGGCGTCTGGATTGTCGACGCGATATCCAGCTGCGACGGTCTGCCCCGACATCGGCGCAGTATTGCTTGTGCTTACGCATCCCGCTGCACCTGCTCAAAAGTCCGTGCAGCTGTGCTGCCTCAAAGGCTATGCGTCTTCGTCGATATCGCCTTCGATACTGTCGTCGTCATCGATCTCGCTGTCCTGCGCCGGGCCCTCCTGCAACAGGTCTTCGTTCTTGCCGGGTGCCTTGACTCCGTTGGGCGGGCTGGGATCATCGATCCGCTCGTTGCCGTTTTCCTGGGTACGCATGCTCATCTCCTGCGACAGAAGGCCGCCTGGCCACCCTCCTCCCGGCGCCGTGATATGCATGTGTGGTTTGCGTATGGCGACGTGCCTCGTCATCAGCGCACGAACACATTGCAGCTGTGGTCGGTTTTGCGACCTCGGCGGGCTAGGGCAAGGCCGGAAGGACACAGGTCAAGTGGCGGCGGCGAGGCGCTTAGGGTTGGGAGCGGCTTGCCACGCTGTGTCGTTAGATAACTGAGTCAGCCTGCAGCGCAGCGGCCTTGCATCCGCCCGCGATCTGCCGCCGTAAATACAAAAAACTAATCGAGAAACGCCCATGCCGAGCCTGCTCTGCGATCTGGAAGACCTGCTCGCCGCCTGGAAGGCGGAAGCGCACACCTTCGACGCCTGCAACATGCCGGCGTCCGCACTTGCCGTGCGCGATTGCCACCGACGGCTCACCGGGTTGATGGCTGCGCATGCGCTTGTGCCAAACGCATCGAGCACCGCCGCGACCAGCAACTCGACAACTAGCTCGGAAGCTGCCGTGTAGTTTCACGCGTCATCGCACCTGCGCAGCGGTGAAGTCGCTGGCCGGCGCATGCCGCACGGCCAGCGATACCGCATATCGCACAACTATTCCGGGCACCCCAGCAAACTGCGGCACACCGCATCCGGATAGATGGCCTCAGTCGTCGCCGCTGGCCCGCTCGCCCATCAATTCGCGCTCGCGCTTTTCCAGCTCTTCGGCGTAGCGCTTGCGCACGAATCCTTCAGACAACACGCCCAGCACCCGGCGGTCGGTATCGATCACCGCCAGCTCGTCGGCTTGCGTCGCATCGAAGACCTTCATGATCGCCACGATGTCGGTGTCTGCTCGCAGCGCCGCATCGCGATGTCTGGCGTAGTCGCTGACCGGCGCATCCGGCTGCACGTTGTCGGCATACAGCACTGCCAGCGGCACCACACCGGCATAGTGCCCGGCTGCATCTTCCAGCACCACGCGCTGGGTCGAACCTAGCGGAAAACGCCGCCGGAATTCGCCAACGCTGATGTCGTGCGCGGTGTGGTTGGCGTCCTTGCGCATCATCTTGCCGGCCGACAGATTGCGGACCCAGCCCACGTCGCGCGCGCTGCGGATGTTTTCGCCACGCAGATGCAGCCGCCAGGTCGAGAACGAATAACCGAACACCTGACGCACTACCGTATTGGCCACCAGCACCGCCGCCATCACCGCGCTGGCCAACACAAAATCGTGCGTGCCCTCCAGGATCAGCATCGCCATGGTCATCGGTGCACCCACGATTGCCGCCGCCAGGGCGGCCATACCGACCAACGCGGCGCTGGTCGCGTCCACCACCGCCGCGCCCACCAACAGGTTCACGGCCACTGCGAACAAACTGCCGACCAACGAGCCCATGAACAGGGATGCAAAGAACAAGCCGCCACGGAAGCCGAAACCCAGCGAAATGCCCGAGGCAACGCACTTGAGCACCAGCAGCGTGGCCAGCACCTGCAAGGTGGTGCTGCTGGTCATATCCAGGTGCAACGCGCCGTGGCCGGAGGACAGCACCTGTGGCGAATACATCGCCAACGGAATCAGCAGCAACCCGCCAATGACCGGACGCCCCCACAGCGGCAGATTGATGCGCCCTACGCTGCGCTCGATGCCAGCCACCAGGCGCATGACGGCGATGCCGATCAACGCGCACACCAATCCCAGTGCGACGTAGATCGCGTAGTCGCGTGGCTGCAACTGGTACGCCACCGCCGCCGGTAACGAATACGGCGCTGCGCCCAGCGCACTGGCCATGAACGCGCCGGCCAATGCCGCAGCCGCTACCGGCGCCAACGCCGATGGCGTGTAGGCGCCGATGACGATCTCGAACGCGTAGAACGCACCCGCCAGCGGTGCACCGAAAGCGCCGGCAATGGCACCCGCCGCACCGGCACCGACCAGGGTGCGCATATCCGCGCGACGCACCCGCAAGATGCGACCGAGCTGCGAGCCGGCGCCGGACCCCATCTGCGTATACGTTGCCTCCAACCCGACCGATGCGCCGAAGCCGTTGGACAACAAGGTCTGCACCGCAACGATCAGGTTATCGCGCATCGACATGCGCCCGCCGTGCAGCGCATTGGCTTCCACCGCATCCACCAGCGGCCGCTTGCGCCGTCGCGCCATCAATGCCACCAGGCCCACCAGCAGCCCGCCCAGCGGCAGCACCAGCAATTGCGTGGGCGTGATCGAGGTTGCCGTGCTGAGCCGCGCATCCGGCCCGAGCCCGTACAGCCAGGCCTGCAACGCGTGCGCGATCCCAGCCTGCAGCACCATCAAGGCGGCAGCCACCAACCCCACCAGCGCAGCCAGCCCGATAAACCACAGGTCGTTGGCGCGCAACTGCCGGCGCAACCACTCGACGGGTCGGCGCAGCTGCGCGGCAGTGGACGGCTGCCCGGGAAGGATGTTGTGAGACTGTGGCTGCATGGCACCAGGGGTGACTGGATCAGCACGTCGGAAGTGGCGACGTCGGCTGTGGTACCTAGTGTGCATCAGCGCTGCTGACCTGACCCAATCCGGCAGCCACAGCCCCCCGTCCCCTGCGCTGGAGTCTGGATCGCCCTGCGCGGCATGCTTGGTTGCTAGAGTTGGCGCTGGCGCCGCATGGCTGCGGGCCATGGCGACGCCCTGCAGCAGTGTTCGACAGACAACAAGGAGCCTCGATGTTCAACCTGCTGCTGGTCGTGATGGCGATAGAAGGCGTTCTATCGCTCACCTGGAACCGCATGTACTTCGGATGGGGCCTGCCGGTGTTCCGGCGCCGGATTCCGGCAAGCCGTCAGGCGCTGGACTGTTTTTCGCTGGCGCAGGTGGAACAGGCGCTCGATCAATCGCGTTGGCCGGCACTGAGATTCCATCCGTTGTCCGAGCATGTGTACGCGTTTCGCGAGACGTTTCTGGTGATCGTCGGCCCGGTGTACCCACCGATCATGCGCGGGCGCATCGCGGTCGACCGCAGGCACCGCGAGATCACGATCACCGGCGACTGCAACTGGACCATGGTATATCTAGTGATTGGGATTCTGGTTCCTGCTGCCATCATCAAGCTAGGCGTAACGCTGATGTTCGTGGCTATGCTCATGGCGGTCTATCTGCTGCAACGCAGGCGCTTCATCAGTGTCGAAACAGCCGTACAGACACTGCTGCAGACCAACACCACCCCGCTCATCCCACGCGCGCCGGACGCATCCAGACACGCATCGCCGGAATGACAGCTGTAGCGCGCCGCGCGTTGCCGTGCATCACTGCACCGGGCACAGCGGTTTTTCGTCGGGCCTTAGCGTGAGCACGCGCACGCCGGTGCGCGTCACCGCCACCGTGTGCTCGAACTGCGCCGACAGCTTGCCATCGCGGGTGTACACCGGCCACTGGTCAGGCTGCGAACGGATCGCCGCGCGCCCCTGATTGATCATCGGCTCGATGGTGAACACCATGCCTTCCTGCAGCGCCAGACCGGTTCCTGCGCGGCCGTCATGCAGAATCTGCGGCGCTTCGTGCATCTGGCGCCCGATGCCGTGGCCGCAATACTCCTTGACCACGCTATAGCCGTGGTCGCGCGCATGCCGCGCAATGGCCTGCCCGATATCGCCCAGGCGCGCACCGGGCCGTACCGCAGCGATGCCTTTCCACATCGCCTGATAGGCGGTCTGCACCAGCCGCCGCGCCGGATAGGCAACCTCGCCCACCAGATACGTCGTGCTGGAATCGGCGATAAAGCCGTTCTTTTCCAGCGTGATATCCAGATTGACGATCTGCCCGCTGCGCAGCACATCGTCTGCCGATGGCACACCGTGGCAGACCACATCGTCGATCGACGCGTTGAGCACGAATTCGAACCCGTACTGCCCCTTGCTCGCGGGCCGCGCGTCGAGCGCATCCACAATCATGCGTTCGACAAATGCATTGAGTTCCAGCGTACTGCGTCCTTCCAGCGGCAGCCGATCCAGCGCATGAAACACCTGCGCCAACAGCTGCCCGGAGATCGCCATCAATGCGATCTCATCCGGCGACTTGATCATGCGCGTGCTGGTTTTGCGGTAGGCGGCTTGAAGGTTTGCGGCCTCACACCTGCCGCGCGCAGCTCCTGCGCCACGATGTCCTGGAACGAGGATTCCGGATGCATCTCGCACAACATGCCGACCTTGATCCAGAAGGTGGCCTGCGCATTGATCGACCGGCTGGTGACGGTACAGGCGCGGCGCAGTTGATCGTGCAGGTCGTCATCGATATTGACGATGCCCATGGTGGTTCCTGGCTTATCGTGGAATATACATATCGTATACGAATCGTATATTCCACAACAAGCCACGCGCCAAGACGTGCAGCAGGAGCGGCTTGGTGGCCATGCTCCATCCACACAATGCGTGCTGGCAGAGTGGCGGATGTGCGCACTGCTGCATGTTTCAGGCTTGCAGCGGCGGTCGGTGCATCAATCGCTAGAACACCGCCACGACATCGCACTTACCTGCAGACGGCGCCCTGGCGCTACGCCAAACGCCCACTCAAGGCTTGGTCAGCGGGCAGCTCATTGCAATCTCCCGCATGCTCATTGCCACGCCATCCCTTGGTTGGATGATCGCAACGGTTTGCGCTGGCACCGACTCGCCCCATTCGCGCAGTGCATCGAAGAGCTCGCGCAGCCCTTCACCCAATGGCGTGAGGTCGTACACCAGACGCGGCGGCATCCGCGCATACGCGGTGCGCACCACCAGACCACACGCCTTAAACTACCGCAGGCGGCTGGTCAACGTATGTGCGCCGATGTCTTGCAATGCCTGCCTGAGTTCGGTGAACCGGAGCGGCCCTGCAAGCAGCTCGCGCACGATCGGCGACGCCCACGGCCCCTGCAGCAATTGGAAAAAACGCGCGACACCACAACACGGAGCTGTTGACCGTTCCATCGGCTGGCTGATCCTGGAAATGGACGACCCATGGCTGCCAGCACGCCGCCGTGCTGGCACATTGATTCCCAACGACGCTGCCTAGTGCATATGTTGATCGTGCGATTCGGCATCGGGCGCCGACGCGCCTAGGGCACGAACGTCGAACTGCACCTGGACGCGTGGCGCATGCTCGAACACCAGCGTAGCCACCACCGGCTTGCCTTGTTCGAATGGCGCGTGCGGTGCGATGAACATCAGATGCGTGCCGCCGGTACCAAGCACCACGTCTTTGCCCGGCGGCAAGACCAATCCCTGCTCCAGGTGGCGCATTTTCATCACGCCCCCGTCCATCGTCATCTCATGGATTTCCACCTGCGCACTGGCCGGCGATTCCACCGCCACCAGACGATCTGGCGTTGCCGATTGATTACGCAAGGTGAGGTAGCCGCCCGCCACCGGCGCGCCCGGCGGCGTTGCGCGCGACCATGCCCCGCTCGCCACCACCACAGGTGCCGTCGCCGTCGCCGGCGCCGTGGTCGAAGCAGGTGCCACGGCAGCCGGCGCCGGGTTGGCCTCGGGCGCAGGTGCGCGCTCGCAGGCCACCATCGACAAGGCAGACAGGGCACTCACCATCAGTAGATGTAATTTCATTTCGTTCTCCTTGGGTCGAGCCGTGCGTGCGCCACAGCGCCTTGCATCGCGGTCATCGACGTTGAAATTCTGGAAGCCGGCAGGTCGCTCTTGCGTCAGTCAGAGTACTTGCCGGATATCGTGCACAACCGAGTCCACCGTCTGCTCGTGGGTCAGGCCCACGCGCAGCTGTCCGTCGCGATCGAAGAGAAAACTGCGGGTGGAGTGATCGATGGTGTATGTCGGCCCCATCGGCACCTTTGCATAGCTCACCTTGAGATTACCCGCTGCCACGCGGATATCGCCCTCGCTACCGGTCAAACCGATAAAGTCCGGATCGAATGCCTTCACGTAGGTTCTGAGCACGTTTGGCTGATCGCGTTGCGGGTCCAGCGTGGCGAACGCGAACTGTACCTTCGCCGCATCCGCACCCAACTTGCGCTTGACCTGCGCCGCACGCGCCAGCGTCGTCGGGCACACATCCGGGCAATGGGTGAAGCCGAAGAACAACACCAACGCCTTGCCACGAAAACTGCGCAATGGTCGCGGCGTGCCTTCGGTGTCGTAAAGGTAAAAATCCATTCCTCGCGCCATCGCGCTGAGGTCTGCGCCATTGGGAGCGAACCCACCGCCCCATTGCCCACATCCCGCCAATACGCAGACCAGACACCCCAGCATTACGTGCGACAGCCGTCGCTTCCACACAGATCGCATTGCTTGCCTCCTGATTCCGATCCTTTCGTTAAAAGCGGCCTTGCGTTTGCCGTTCTGTCGCGCGCCATTCATCGCGAAGTGGGCTGCACCCGGCAGCTTTTCCGCGCATGGGCGCGCAGTGCTATTCACCGGTGATCCCGCGGTTGTACGCCAACGGCCAGATCGCGATGTTGCGGGTTCGAAGCGCTATCGCTCGAATCATCAAGACTTGAGTATTGTGGTTCGCCCGCGGCAAGCAGGCGCATCTGGGCAGGGACAATCAACGCCAGTGTCGGCAGCAGCGTCACAAGGGCAAGGCAAGGCGTCGCCGCCGCGCGGGGCGGCAAAGCAAAGTACGTCATCTACACGCTCCAACACATCCAACATCACACCACTGACGGGTGCGGCTCTACATCCGATGTTTCAGGCAAACAGCGGTGGGCCGCGTGGCGCATGTGCCCACCAGCGGGCGGCTGATGGAGCCGCAGCGGCAAGACGCTCAACCGCACGCCGGCCGCGACTGAACGCAAACAGCACGCATGCGATCAGCAGCCAGGGCAGCAGCCGCGCGGCGAGCAGGCAGTAATCGCAGGCAAACGCATGGCCACCATCGGTATGGTGCAGATCGTGTGCGGCGCTCGGCCATCGCTTGGCTGTCCCGGCCTGGGCGTCTGCCGACAGCTGCGCGGCATGTACATTGCCACCGACGGCATCGGCCACCTTGCCAGCTGGCCAGGGCTGACTATGGCAAAGCGGCCCGTCAAGAACGCCGGAGGCGTTCTCGAGCGTGCGGCTTACCAAAGGCGCGACCAACAGCAGTAGCAGCGCCAGGCAAGCCAGGCGCTGCATCATGCTGAACAAGGGCGAGGGACAGAAGCGCACCCGCGAAGTGTAATGAAAAACCCGCGCGCCACCTGCGACCCTTCGTCGCAGCCTGACACCTGGGTGCGCGCGCCGCTGCGCGCTGCATGCACTGCGCACAGTCTCCCGGCCAGACGCATGCACCGGACGCGGCGATCGGCCTGCCCCATTGGCACCGAAGACGGCGCGCGCACCGTTGCTTCACTGACGCTGCAGAGACTCCTGCGTGGATCGCACCGCCGCATAGCCAAACTGAAACGCCGCCATCATCGTCGCCTGCACGTGGGCGGCAGGTACCCTGGTGCCATCGAAGTCCAGGTCCATCGTGGCGCAGGCATCGTGCAGCACTGTCACCGCATAGCCCATGTCGGCGGCAGCGCGCACGCAAGCATCCACGCACATGTGGCTCATCGCGCCGACAATCACCACGTCCGTCACGCCGTGTTGCTGCAGCTGCTGCACAAGCGGCGTCTCGCGAGAAGCGTTGACGTGCTGCTTGACGATGACCACTTCACCATCCTGTGGCGCAACTGTGTCATGTGTCTGCGCACCCTGCGAACCGGCGACAAGGAACGGGGAATACGCCGCCGCCTCGTGACGCACATGCAATACCGGAACGCCCGTAAAGCCTACTGCGTGACAGCGGTTACACCGGCATGCCGTTTGCAGACGGTGTGCGAGAGATTCTAGGCGAGCAGCTCACGGTGCAGATTGCCAGGCGCAGCGAACTGCACACCTTCAGGTCAGGCCAAAGCGCTGGATCGTCGAGCGTAGTTTTGCGTGGCTGGAGAACAACCGAAGGCGATGGAAGAACCGCGAGCGCAAACTCAACACCAGCCTGCAGTTCATCCATTTGGCCTTCTTGGCGCTATTACTCAAAAGATCGTAACCAGGTTCTAAGACGAATCGAACAGTAGCGCGTCGATGAATTCCCTTATCTACAATCGCCGGAAAACAAGGCTGCCAGCGACGCTGATCAAACAAACTGCATGCCGACAAAGCCTACGACATCCAACGGAATCGCACTTTCAAGCAGCGCGGCACAATTGCGCGCATCGCACGCAAAAGCATTGAGCGCAATGACCAGCTAAGGGGCTATCGCTGGGTCGTCAAGCGCACCTAGTTTGCAGGCATGGGCAAACTACGCATCCGATTCGGACGCCGTATTTTAAACGGATTCTTTGCATTGCTGACCAGCAGGGCATAGCTTCGGATGCGCAATCGTTCGTTCGCATCTTCTTGCGCAGCGCCGGATCGGTTCTGACTAACTTATTGTTCCCGCGATTTCGTCGATGAATATTCGTAAATGAACTTACAAAAATTTTTAAAGGAAGCACGCACCCTTACTCACGAGTAGCTCGACCACATGTTCCAGAAGGAGCCTCTTCCAGCATTCTTCGAAGGAGTGAAAGCACCATCTTTAATCGCGGAAGCTGACAGAAAAATCAGCGGCCATTCCTAATGCTTATGTTCATGAATTGCGCACGCTGAGCACAGCTATTCACTATATTCATTAGTTAACTTCAATTGCCGGCAACCTGATTAAAAATAGCCAATCTAGCGTAGCGCGCAGTTAATCAGTGACGGCGTTACGAACACCAGAAGACAGGAAGAAATATGCATCGTGTCGAAATAATCAGGAAGGGCTCTACAGAGTTGGCTGAGCCGACGAACCTTGCCATTGTGCCGACAGACTCCGCGACGGCAACAAACACTAGTGGCGACGGCCCTGCCACGCAGTCGCCGCAACTCCAGGGACTTGCCTCCAGGCCTCCCAAGTCCGTAAGGCAGGCCGTTGTGGGCTCGTCTGATGTGTTGCCGGGGCCATCACACCTTGCATTATTACCCGCGGCTGCCATGCAGCTTCAGCGCATTGACCCGGGCGAAATACTGAGAAAAGCGCTTGGCAAGGCCAAGATCTTTAGAGATTTGATCGGCAGTAATGAAAACCCACAGGGACAACGCGGAGCTGTGTCAAAAGTGGATCTGGAACAGAAGGTCAAGCTATCGCTGGCTGCCATGAAGTCTGCCCGCGAAGGATTGCAGGCTGTCGCCGATTTGAAAGTGCAGGGGCGGTTGCAGTCTAAAGCTGCAGTGGAACACGAACGTGCATTGTTGACGCTTCTCGGAACTTCCGCTGCAGTCGGTTATGCAGCACGTGACGAACTGCTGGAAGACAAGTGGATGAAGCAATTTGGCCTCATTCAGCCGATTGAGCCGGCGATCGGCGACATCACTGTGCAGGTGGAGCTGCACAACAGTGATGTTGAGCGTCAGAAAACCGAAGAGTGGCGGGGGTATTTGAGCGAAATCGAACAGTACCGAGGAGCAATGGATGAGTTGCTGAGACGCATGAAGGCGCCGGATACACACAAGAAAATACGCGAAAATGTCTCAGCCATGGTGCCGTTGATTAGGACCAATCTGGGTTTTTGTCATGAAACGATGCAGTCAATCCGAAGTCTGCTCGTCGATATCCATCGGCTGCAGCTGGAGCGTCAGGTCGAGGCCAATGGCATATCGGAAGTCATGGTTAGATTGCACGAATTGGACGAGGCCAAGAACTACCGCGGCGACAGCCTGTTAGCAGCGTTTACGGCGCTGAGCCAAGTCTTGATCGAATCGATATGCCCATCGGAAGCCGGCGTTGCGTTGACCCCGCAGGTGGTGGCACAGCACAAAGAAGTTCTTGAGGACTATGCAGAGCACTTTGGGCGCATCGGCCTGAAGCTATGCGTGGATGTCGCTGCTCTCATTGATAATGATTGCGACGATCATATCTGGCGATCAATGCTCGATTTGGCGCAAGCACTGACCGAGTATCGGCAGTGTATTCTTGACCTGACCAGTTCCGTTGTCGCCGGAAAACGCGAGGTCGTCACGTCGCCATCTGCAACGATCGAGCAGCTGCCCGTGCCGAGGGCGTCGCCGAGGCCGTCCCGCAAGCATCGCAAGCCCGGTAATCGAGCGACCGAAGAGTCTAGCCTCGTCCCTGCATCCCCTGCCATCTTTAGCGATACACGGACGCTTGTACAAAAACAAGCGGACGCGCTATTGAAGAGCATTCCGCTGGAACGATCCATGGTGACCGAACTGGACGCGGACTTCGTGCTGATTGCGAAAATGCTGGGAAAGGACACCAGCAGCGTCGAAAGTGTGATGCATCGTTCCGGACAAGATGCGGCGATTGCTTTCACGTCCGTACGTGCGTCGGTCCGGGACTGGTTCGCAAGGGATCGATTGCTGCAAACAAAGGCGAAACTGTCGCCAGAAGACGATCGGGTTGCCCAACTCACCGAGCGGTTGCAGCTGGTGAACATGATCGAGCAGCGTGTGCAGACCCGCGAAGCAGATGCACTGAAGAGCGACCCGCAGCCCCGTTCGTTGCATCTTTCGCGCTTGCTGAAGATGAGCGAGGTTACCTGCGTAACTTCACCAATTCGATTACCCTCCGACCACGACAATGGAGATCGCGGCACGCTGTTCGAGATACGTATCGACCACGCACCATTGTCCAATGGCAAGCGCCCTGCGCCATGGTTCGTACACTTGCACACTGCCGAGCCAGTGACGGCGGACGCGTTGCCTACCCTAGGCTACAAGGCTTTTAACGCCGTCCATCTGAAAACGGCAAGAGAGAAAAATCTAGGGAAGCGCTGGGAGATGCTCATGCGAGCGCTCGGCCATACCGATGCGAAGGTACACCGCTCCACGGTCGATTCGGCGCTGCTCGCCTCGTTGTTGCGCCTACGAAGTGGTGGTGAAGCTAGGACGCCCCCCGCCCTGATTAGTGGTCGGGTTTAGAGTCCGGGGTTGATGATATCGATGTTTGCTAAATGTTGGGCATACGCAGCTGGTGCCATGCCGCCGATGGCCTTCTTGGGCCGTTCCTCGTTGTATTCTCGTCGCCAGCGCTCGATCTCGGTGCGCGCATGCAGCAGGGTTGGGAACCAGTGTTCGTTGAGGCATTCTTCCCGGAGCCGGCCGTTGAAGGATTCGACGTAGGCGTTCTGGTTCGGTTTGCCTGGTTGGATCGGTCGCAACTGCACACCACGGGCATGCGCCCAGGCGTCCATGACCTGGCCGCAGAACTCCTCGCCGTTTTCGATACGGATTACCTGCGGCAAGCCGCGACTGATGGCCAGCCGATCCAGCACGCGCGTCACTCCATGGCCCGAGAGTGCACGCTCCACCTCGATGGCGACCGCTTCGTGTGCCGCGTTGTCCACGATCATCAGACGCTTGATCACCCGGGCTTCGGCAGTGCGGTCGAACACGCAGTCCATCGACCACACCTGGTTGGCCTGCGATGGCCGCAGCAGCGGTTGACGCTCGCTTATCGAGATCTTCTTGTGCTTGCGACGGCGGACTTGCAACTGCTTCTCGCGGTACAGCAGCTCCACCAGATTGTCGTTCACGATGCGGCATTCCTGTCGCAGTTTGAGACAGATCATTCCCATGCCATACCGGCGGTGGCGATGCGCCAACGCAACAATGCGCTCGCGCAGTTCGCCATTACGGTCTTCGCGAGGGCAATAGCACAGCGCACCGGCACTCATGCTGCTCGCTGCCAACACATGGCGCTCGCCGGCGCCACGCCCGATCCACTGGCTCAACAGCACATGATGCACAGATGCGCTCACAACTTTTTTCGCAGAGCATCCTTGAGCAGATCGTTCTCGAGCAGCTGCTCGGCCAGCACCTGCTTCAGCCGCGCATTCTCGGACTCAAGCTCCTTGAGCCGATTGGCATAGGGCACGCTCATCTCGCCGAACTCGCTGCACCGCATCTAATAGGATGCCTCGCTGAAAACACGGCAACGGCACAGATCCTTGATGGCGACACCGACTTCTGCTTCGCGCAGGAAGCCGATGGTCTATTCTTCGGTAAAACGCTTGTTCACGCCCAATTTCCTTGGTGTAGGGAATTGGACTCCAAACTTGGGCGCCACTCAAAATCGGAGGGGGCTTCGCCTGTTCCGCAGTGACGTGTGTCTGCCAATTTACGGAGGTGTCATGCAGTCGCGCTGCCTGAGCGCTAGTTTTCACGACTCCATCGACTCTCACACAGTGAAGCGCGCGTGCAACGAGATGCATGCACGATATGTTCAACGCTGCTTGTCCAGCAATTGAGTGCGCACGGCCTTCATGCAGGGCGTCTTGCTGGCGGCGTGTACAAGCAGGGAGTCATCGGGTGTCACGGCGATGAGCTTCACGTGGGTGCTGCCATTACGCCTGAAGTCTGCAACGGCCTGCTGTGCAACGCTGAAGGGCACTACATTGTCTGCCTGTACTCCGCATAGCAGTGTGGGCGTGTGCGGGGCCCAATTGACTAGATCGTTGCGCACCAAGTCTTTGATGAATGCGTTTTTGGTATTGCTGAAGACGTCGCGCGCAAATTCCGGCTGAAACACGTCCTTGACTTCGGTCAGTTGTTCGAGGCCAAGCGTGATCGCGTCGAATTTGCCGGGGAACAGACTCTCGACCTTGTTCGCCAGTGGCTGCTGAAACACCTGCACGGGTGCCGTGTAGAGATTGGAGTAGGTGTGCTGCATGCCGATCAAGGTAAAGGTGTCGAGTACGAGCGTGAGTATGTTGAGTCCCTCGGCCTTGGGGCCGCCCCAGTTTTTCAGCACGGTCTTGGACAGGGAGTAGGGCCCGGAGATAGGACCACTTGCGACCAAATTGAATTCGCTGGACAGGTGCTGCTCGATCTCGCGTTGTGCAGCCATCACGGCGTGGGCACCACTGGAAAAACCGGAGAGCATGACCTTGCCCGAGAGCGGCGCATGCTGCTGTGCAAGCAAGACGCGCGCGGCGCGTAGCGCATCCACGATAGCGCTGGCTTCAGGTGCGGCTTGAAGATGGGGTGCAAAGGGATAGCTGGACTTGCCAATGCCCAAGTAGTCGGTAGCCACCACAGCATAGCCTTGTGCCGCAAACTGGCTGATGACCTCATGGTTGCCGCGCGATGCGCGGAATCCTTCTGCCTGCGAACTGTTCCTCTTAAGCTGTGCGCCTTGTCCCCATCCCAGCAGGGGATACGAGGTCGCGCAGTTGATGCCGGAGGGAATCAGCACAGCGGCAGAAGCGGTTGTGGGTTCGTCATGCACGCCGATGGTCGCATAGACGATTTCCGCGACGCTGACGTCGCAGCGTGGTGGTGGTGCGTCGCCTTGTGTACCCAATTGTTTGGCGATTTGAGCACTAGTAAAGGTAGTCAGTACACGACTGCTGATGACGTCGCCGCGCTGAGTTGCTGCAGTTGCCGTATAGGGTAGCGCTGTAAGTGTCATTAGCGCCAACCGGCTCAAAACATGGTTAAAAGCTTGCATTTTCATAGGTCAATTTTCTCATTAAGAAAAAGATGCTCTGCGCACCTTTTAGAATTGCGGCTTTAACCGGCGGTAGTGCGGCGATCAAGCCCGCAAGACTGCGGACGCATCTGGTCGCGGCCTTGCCAGAGATGGACCGCGAGGCAGACCGGCTGCTGGTGTTTATAGATGCAGGCAGTCTGACCAGCACGTTTCAAAAGGGGCTATCTTTCGAGTAGCAGTACACGCTCAACCTGAGCGTGACCGACTATGCAAGCCCTCGTGGATACGGATATCGAAAGCGCGACGACTAGAACAAAAATGACAATCGATCTTGCCATTTTGCTCATGCGGATTCATTGATTTTAAGTCAGTTATTGCCGTACATATATATTAATAAAAATCCAAGCCTCGGCGAAAAATATGTTCGCTCCTATCTACATAGATTCGCACGCTAAATATTTACCTAAACTTTCTTGAATCAGTTGAATTCATATATTCAATCATTTTAATATTTTATTTGATGCCTCACATCAAAGATTAAAGCGTCTTTGAGGAGTGGATTCCTCCCACTGCTGTCACGATTACGAACGAACGAGGCAAGCTGGCAAGTGATGTCGGCATTGCGCCGCGACGCTCGCAGAGCGCATTAAATAAGCAACAGGCGCCCGATGGCTCACCCTACGCAACGCGCAAACAGCTGCTGCGGAAGAAGCTCGGACGCGTCAAGCGCACGAAGGTGTTTGCCAAGCCCCGGCACACCAAGTTGTTCAAGGTCGGCGCAAGCGCCGATACTGTAAGCGTGGGATTTGTGGGCCAATTGTCGCGCATTGCGCGCATGCATCCTTGAATCGGCATCCACCGCGCGACGCAAGCGCTGCGCTTCGTGAGGAGTCAAACGGCCATCTCGCACAGGGTCAGGTGGCAGGCACCGAATGCCCAGCACCGTGCTGTGAACGAGCCTTAGGCCCCATTCCTTCAATGCCACCGTACATGTGACCGAGCAACGCAAGTTCTGGGCGCGTGACCGCTTTCCAAGAGGCTGCGGGCTTTTTTACAGGTGCCGCCATAGTTCTCTAGTGTCCGGACTGTACCGAAAATGTACCTTTGGCCTCTCTCTTAAGATGAGGCGCGTCAGCAAATCATTGATTTAATTGGTGGGCCCACCAGGATTCGAACCTGGAACCAAAGGATTATGAGTTAGCTTTACTGAGCTTACAAATCAGTAACTTGCATGGCTTATTTTTCCCGGCGGCTAGCGCCGGAGACCTAGTGCGCGCTTGGGCGTCCAGCCAATTTTCCCGATCCTCGTGGACACCGACCCCACACTAGATGACTCGGGCACGCGGCGTCCGGGTAGTCACTTCAGCTCGGATCCGCGCCTCGTG
Organism: Xanthomonas sp. NCPPB 4467; assembly: GCF_041475665.2. Taxonomy (NCBI): domain Bacteria; kingdom Pseudomonadati; phylum Pseudomonadota; class Gammaproteobacteria; order Lysobacterales; family Lysobacteraceae; genus Xanthomonas; species Xanthomonas sp. NCPPB 4467. The sequence goes on from NZ_CM191260.1 coordinate 4,544,956, forward strand.
GCGCGTGGCCCACATGACAGTTCCCCGTCGACCCTGGTCGAAGCTGCTGCAGTCGCGTTGGACAAAACGCGCGAAGGGTTCGCCGGCTGGAGCCGGCCTCTGGCGCTCCAGCAGCACGTACCACTCGCCGGTGAGTCTCTGCACCAACCTGGCAACCTCTTCACCCTCGAAGAAAAGCGCCGTCGGCGCTCCCTTTGCGCCCTGCCAAGGCATGTCCCAGCGAAAGCCAGGCGGCAGCACAGGCTCATCGCCGGCATCGACCGCACTCATGCGGCAGCCACCCACATATATAAGGTGTGCTCCTGGCTATCGCACTTGTTGGCCAACTGGCCGCGCTCAAGCCTGACCACCGCCTGGTCTACCTGCCGCCTGTGGTTCCCGCCGGCCGCGTCGACGAGATCGAGGTGCGTCTGCAGGGCATTGCGGACTAGTGACATTGTGGCGGATCCGGAGTTAGCGAGTCGGTGCGGCAACCCACTCTAGCGCGCCCTAATCTCAATTTTTCAGATGACCACCGGGAAGAGGTAATTCAGATAATCAGCCCCTAGAAATGCATATATTTTTATATTTATCAATAACTTATGTAGTAACATCAAAGGTAATTAAAGGGTAATTGGGAGGTAATGGGGTTACCTTTTGGGGAGGTAATCGAATCCCCAAAAAATACCCTTAAATTTCAATAACATAACTTTTCTATAGGAGCCCAATTACCTTAAATCACCCCAAAAGGTAATCCAGAAGTTCCCATTGGCATCAATCGCTTAGGTGTTGTTTTAGGCCCCGGATTACCGATTACCTGGTTCCGATGGTCATCTGCCGAAATGCGCCGGGAGGCCTAAACACGGAACGCAGCCGCGCGGCCCCGCAAAGCCCCCCAGGCGCGCAGGGATCTGCGGGGAAGAAAGGCCCCCTTGAGTTACACGGATCGGTAACAGCAGCGCGGCCTAGGCCCACCCTGCAGGGGTGCAGCGAAAACCATGCACAAAGACCGCAGGCGTGGCGGGGCGACGATTGCGCGCGCCGGGGCAGCGGGCATGATTCCGGCACCGGCTTCCCCCCACCCCCTCCCCACGTCGGCGGTGGGTCTCCCAAGTCAGTCAGGACATCAGCCCAGATGTGGGCTGATGTAGCCCGGCCACACGGCTGCTCGATACGTGTGAGGCACCGTTTGCAGGCGCCGGAAGGCAGCTCCAGTTGCGGGGTTCGGAGTTTCCCTACTGCGCCCGCCGCACAAGGCAGGCATCATGAAGGCACGAGCTTGGGCACTACGATGCCGTAGAACACTGCATTGATGGCTTGAACGCGGCTGCGATCAGCAGCTGCAGCGTTCCAGCTGAAGATGCGCACATGGAGCGGCTGTATGAATGAGACAATCAAATTCATGAATATGAACGAAGTTGAAGCTCCTGCTGAGAACACGCCTCGCAAAGGTGAGTTCTACATTCTTATCCCAGATGTACGTGGCGGCGGTCCGGGGCATGGAATTACTCTTGAAAACAAATTATCCATACCACTTCCGAAACATATAAGCCAGGATGCGTCTGCTGCAGGATTGAAAGATATAAAAGAAACACCTCGGTTACGCCAAGGCAGCGCTGTATCCATGCCAAATGATTTGGACTCCAGTTTCCGAGGATATTGGTTAGTATCGGAGCCTCTTAAAAAAATATTCGAATCAATCGATCCGAAAGCATTCGATTTTGCGAAATGCGACTTTATCTTGCATGACGGGTCACAAGCCCCACCACATTATCTCTGCGAAGTTGTAAGGGAAATAGATGCAATCGACGAGCAGTCATCACAAGTAAAGGTACTGACTGAAGGTTATCCAAAAGGAAAATTTTATAGCCTTACTGGCGGGGCAAAACTTGCTTTCAGGAAGGAATTGGTAGGTTCTTCACACATCTTCCGTACACCTTATACTGCGGACTCGTTCTGCGACCGAGCCTTTAGAGATGCGCTAATCGATAATGGTTTTGGTGAACCGCGAAATTCGCGTGGAGTGTGGCTAATTGATGCTGCGGACTACTGACCATGTCAGAAAGCAGGACTATTCTGCAAAGCCATCACGTTATCGAACAGAAATTTTTCGATAGTAATATTTTACTTAAAGAGCTTGCCGAAAATGGGTTGATCGACCCGCACGCTTCATCTAATCGCCTCTATTTACCAGTCGAGGGCAAGCTTGCAGAAGATCTTGAAGTATCGCCACATAGAGGGAGGACTCGGAGTTCCTACACGCAAGGAATTAGGGATGTCCTGATCGAGATCCAGCAATCCTCGGACGGCATTTCCGCAATCAACGGAGACGCGGCCGCTCTTAAAAGAATCTCTGTCCAAGTAGCCGAACTTCAAGACACTCTAAAAGTCGCATTGATCAACGGCGACGCCTTTACAACCACCCCTGATCGCTTGACCAAGTCCGAGACCAACGCGCAAAACCGCAGCACCCTCTCCGAGATTGATCAATACCGTACTGCCAACGCCGACCAGTTGAAGACGCTGCGCTCGATGAGCACTGTCGAATCCGAATGGGCCGCGATCACGCATTCCGAGCAGCGGATCGCAAAGGTGATCGATGCCGCGCGCACGACGGGCCAAAATCTGGTCGCTGTCCCGAATGAACGCGATGCCGTCGTCCGCGAGATCGCCGGCCGCGAGGAATTTCGCATGGCGATCGCGCACGCAGAGGATGCCGGGCGAATAACGCTGTCTGAGCCCAATGCGGCCTTGGTCCAGCATGTATTAGATGACACGCCGACAACCATCGGCGGTACTGCGCGCAGCATTGGCCAAGGCGCAGGCGCCGCACCGCATGCGCCGTACACACCAGTCTCGCAACGCGGCTTCGCCACCGCAGAGCTACTGGCCGGTGATCTATCTGCAGGCCAGGCGCTACGCACCGCCGGCCTGCTCGCCACCGCCGCCGACACGGTGATGACCGGCCAACGCGCCACACGTTTGCTTGGGGAGGACAACCCGCTCGCCGCACAATCGGAGCTGGCGCACTTCGCCGGGCGCAACGTCGGCGGCTGGGCCGGCGGTACCGCTGCTGCTTACGCGTTGGGCAGCTCCGGTGCGGGACCGATGGTGCTGATCGCGGCCGATGCGTATTTCTTGGGTGCCGCTGGCGAAAAAGCCGCCGCGTTGCTCGACAACCGCGCCATCTACACCCAGACCGATCGCGAGGGCACGCAGTGGTCGTTCAACGGCGTCGCCTGGGCACGCGAGGGCAAGGCCGACACCACCAACGATGGCGTCAACAACCCCACCTCCACGCCCATCGTCGCCAGCTACCAAAAGGCGCGCGAACTCAATTACCAAGCGACCAACGCTGCTGCCGCGCTGGCGCTAAAAGACGCGCCCGCTCCGCAGGATCCGTATCGCCAGCCGGCCAATGCCACTGACCGTCCCAGCCTGAGCAGCGCCGACTGGATGCGCGATAGCGCCGACGGGCAATGGCATCGCCAGGTCAAGACCGCAGTTGCGGGCGCGAACGATCGCGGTCTCTACGAACAGGAAACGGCGTCCCCGCAACGCGCTGCGCAACTTGAGGCGCAAGCGCAGGAGGTTATCGCCCGCAACATCGCCAACAGCCCAGGCGCCATCGCCGCACGCTACGAACTGGCACATCACCGCAGCGGGTGGGCGGCCGATGGGCTACCGATGTCGCCGGCCGTGCAGCAGGCGCTGCCCGACCCGGATGCGTTGACCGCCTCCGACGGCCAGCGCTATTACCGCGACATGGAGGGCCGGTGGACCAGCAACGGTGACCCACCCGATGGCAATCGCATACTGGAACTGGAAACCACGCGCGCACTGCTGCAACCGGCACTGGCCGAGCAGGCGCAGACGATTGCCGCCATCCGCCTATCACCGCCGTCAGCGCAGGATCTGCAGCGCGAGGAAACGCAGTACCGCTACCGCATCGTCGGCACCGAGCTGCAGCCGCAATGGCGCGAAGCGATCGAGCTGGCGACGCAGCGCACGCGCGAGACAGAGGGACTCACCGGCGATGGCGCGCTGCAGTTGCAACGCGGCCCAAGTGGCACGTTTGGCGCCGATAGCCCGATCGCGCATCTGCAGCGCGGTGCCGATGGCGTGGAGCGCATCGCGGCGGTCACCAGCAGCGAGGACATCCGCCAGGCGTTGCAGCAGGTCCAGGCGGGGCAATCGCCAATCCCACCGGGGCAGCCGTTAACCACCAACGCACGCGCCTCCGATGGCACGACAGATGCGGATACGTCGGCATCGTCCCCCTCCAACCAGCACGCACTCGACGGACACGCGCAGGTCCAGGCCGCCAGTGCAGCGCAGGCGCGTCAGGAACAGCAACAGCAAGACCGGCAGGCGCAAGATCAGCAGCTGGCACAGGCACGCGACCACGCGCTGCAGGAGCAGGTGTCGCACGAGGACCGGACGCAGGCCACCCAGGCGCTGCAGGCGCACGCCGTGCTGGAATTTCGCCAGCAAGAGTCGCAACAACTGGAGCAGCAAGAACGCCAGGTGCAGGACGCGCAGCAACGCGAACAAGTCCAGCAGCAGGCGCACGACACCCAACAGCGCGAACAAGCGCAGCAGCAAGCCCAGGAGACGCAGCAGCGCCAGCAGGAAACCCGCCAGGCACAGGATGCCCAGCAGAGCCAGCAAGAACGCCTGCAAGAACGCCTGCAGGCGCAGACGGTGCAACATGCCGAGCAACAGCCGCTGCACGCCCAAGCGGCTCCACAACGCGAGCAGGAGCCGGAGAATGAGGCCGTCTCGCGCGAGCCGTCGTCGCTCCATGCGCAAAACACATCGCCGCGCCAACCCGAGCAGCGGTCTACCCCGGATGACGTCGCCCAACGACCCCAGGAGCAGCTGGCAGAACCTGCACAAACACATGCATCCGACATAGCGCAGCAGCGGCCGCAAAGCCAACACGCGCAAGAAGAGCGCCCGCAGGAAGTCCAGCAGCAGACAGCGCAGAGCGCGGCGAGCGCGCAGACAGCACCGGCAGATCAGCAGCAGGTTGCGGACCTGCACAACGGCCAACGGTCGATGACGGCGCAAGCCTCGGAAGCGCAGCAAGATGCACCTGCACAGCAGCCCGAGCAGCCGGCGGACGGGCACCTGGCTCAGGCGGCGAACGCGCCTTCCGCGCCATCGCTCGCCACGCCGGTCGCCGCAGAACAGCGCGACGATCAACAGGCGCGCACGCCACAGGCTCAAACACTGGAAGCATCAGATGCTCCTGCAGCGTTGCCAGTATCCGCACACCTCGCGCAAGCGACAGGGCCATCGCTGGACATGCCGACCGCTGGCCGCTCCGCCGACGCACCCGAGGGCGCGGCCGATGCGCGCGAGCCGCTTTCTGCGTCCCTGGCAGATGCGCAGGACCGTCCTGCCGCGGTGCCCGCGGATCCGGACTCCTGGGAGGAACTAGAGCGCTCCATGCGTGAGCTGCGCATCCAACTCGAACAGGATCTCGAAACAGAAAAACCGCGTCGCAGAAGCGCGGCAGGCGCGCGTGGATCGTGGTGAGCGGCCGTTTACCGAGTTGGAATTGCGTGATGGGTACGATCCGGATGGCCCTTCTGGACTGAGACCACCACGCGCCCCGCCGGCAGACACCGCGCCACAGTCCATTGCCGCTGGCGAGCAGGAAGATCGGCCGCAGCCCCAGCGTAAAAACATCACCGGCGATCCGGATGTGGACGAGTTGCTGTACGCCATCGACTGCAAGGACGAACTTGCGATCGAACAAGCCTTGAAACGGGTCGCCAACAGCCCCTACAGCCATGCCCTTGCCAAACAGGGGCATGAATTTCTGGATGCCCAGGCGATGCAGGAAGCCCAGGAGCAGGCGAGTACGCGCCAGGCACTGAACATGGACGTCTCGACAGAGGTGCAGACCAGCCGTGGCCCGGTGATGGTGATGACACTGCCGCAGTTCGCCAACGGACCGGCGATGCAAGGTCCGCAGGGTGACGGTGGTGGTGGCGGAGATGGCGGCGGAGGTGGTGGAGGCGGTGGTGGTGGTGGTGGCTAGCCGAAACACGTGCAGCAAGTTGAATCATCGAGAGAACACTATGGACATGCAGAACACCTCCGCGCTGCCCGATGTCAACGGGTCGGAACGCACTCTGAGAGAATCGATCCACGCCCTGGCGGCGGTGATCGGGGTGCTGCAGCAGCGAGAGCACGCATTGGAAGATCTAGTCCAGGAGCAGCTGCAGCTTCTGCAGATTGCCGTCAAACACGCCGATCAGCGCGTCAGCGGCTTGGTGGAAAATGCGCTGCCCCGGCTAACGCAATTGAGCAATCAGGCGCTGATGCAGACGCTGGAACCGGCGGCCGAGCGATTCAACAAGAAGCTGGGAAACGCGGAGCAGGCGGTCCAGCAGGCCACCCAGCGCTACGTCCACGCGCAGCGCTCTCTAGAAACAACGGCAACGCGGCGCATGTGGATCGCATCGATTGCCCTGCTGGTGGCGGGTGTCATGAGCGTGATCGTCGCCGGCTACGCGGCCTACAGCACGAAGGCGGCCATCGCGGAAGCCGAGAAGCGCAAGGCGGAAATCGCCTATCTGGACCGGGTCGTGCGCGCCAATCTGATTCCATGTGGCGAAGACAGGCTGTGCGCAGAGCTGGAGAAGAAAGGAACGCGCTACGGTGATCGCGGGCAATATCGGGCGATCACTTTGCGCCCGTCCACCCCGCAATAAGAACCGAGCCGCCACGCGGGACGGCTCGGTGGCTTCGATTAAAGGGCGGTCAACCGGTCGCGGGTAACGGCGGCATATTGATCGGTTATCTTGATGCCGACCGTCTCCAAGCCTACCAGTTGAGTCACCACCAAAGTGGTGCGCCTCGGCACACGGATCGAGCACGCACACATCTGATTCGCAGATACGCACTGCTGAGAGCGTACGTCAGCTTACTGTGCTGGCTCAGAGGGCAACAAACACCTTGGAGCCTCACAGCTAGGTCGCGGATGCCCTGGTGTTGCTGAGCTCCTGTAGGTAGACGATGCCCGCAAGCAGGCACTGAACGCACAGCGGCCACATCGCAGCCTCGCCCCAACTTGATCATCGCTGCATCAATTGTGACAGTGCGGTACTTGCCGCGTTGCTGCCGAAGCCGACGTCGCACCAGTCGCCGCCTTCGTTGCACGACCCCACAGTTCGTAGGCGAGCAGCGCGGTGCAGGCGATGACGCAGATGATGGACTGCTTAGAACAACGACCAAGAAGTGAAGGCTGGGAATGCCGATCATCTTGTGCGTTGGCGGCAACAAAGATGGCGATATCGGGCACCGTTTCGATCCTGCTACTGCAAGGACGCCACCTATCCAAAGTTCGCGCATGGGACTCGCGTACTACCACTTTCCCAATCCCGACACCCCTGAGAAAACTCGATACCTAATGAAGAATCTATTGCTGCAAAAGCATGCGGCAGCCCTGGCAATTGGCATTGCAATCATCCTTGCATCCTCCGTCGCCACCGCTCAAACCCCCGGCATCGTTGCGCCTCGAAATCCCGATCGCGCGGTCCTCCCGGTTATCTCCGGCTCAAAAGTCAGCGTTCCCTTGGGGTCATGCACCGTAGGCGCGGTACTGGTGCCCACGAGCATCTTTCACAGACTGACGCCTTACCAACGTGCAACGCGATGGATCGTACTAGCCAAGCACTGTGCACCGTTGTACGCGAGCATCCACGTGGGTATCGCTTCCATCGGCAATGTGGTGTGGCAGTCGGCCACCTCGGACATTGAGCTTGTACGAGTTTCGCCCCAGCCGGATCAGGCGGCGGTGCTGTACTGCGCCTCACACCGTAGCGTGGCGTTCTGTAATCCAATCCAGTCCTACACTCCTCGGGCGAACAACCAGGTCTTCATGCCGCGCGCCGGGCGGGAGGCACGGCTTGCTGTTACCGGGTGGTCGAACGCACCGGATGGGCAGTTCTGCACAAGCGGATGGCGCACTGGCGTCCGCTGCGTATGGCAAGGCTTCTCGCTCGTCCCGGGAATTTGGAGACCGGCTTATGAGCACATCAGTACGGCCCACTCGTCCGAGCTCAATAGCATTGACAACGGCGACTCCGGCGGACCCGTCGTCACCTATGACCGGCATCTAGTCGGGATCTTAGGTATCCCCACGTTTTTAAGGTACCAGGGTCATCTGCTCGCGCACTGCGTCGGGCAGTGAGCGCAAGCGTTCTAGCCAGCGTGAGACAGGTTCCATGGGCCAACGTCGGATCAACGCCTCGCGGCCGACACGCAGTGTCGAGTAGAGCTTGCGCTGACTGTTGCGGGGCGACAGCCAGTGCGCGATGCCGGTGGCTTCGCAGCCCAGTCCTGCCAGCCAGCTGGCGAAGGTGGCCAGCGTATTGAGCAACAACAGGATCTGCAAGCGCTCACCGCGACGGGTCAGGCTGTCTTCCATCGCCTGACCGTAGCGATGCGACTTCAGATCCCGAAATGCCAGCTCGATCTGCATCCTTCGTGCGTACAGGTTGACCAACTGCTTTGCGCTGGGCGCTTGCAGTTGTGGGGAGGCGACGATCAGCCACGGCTCGCGCTCACGCGCTGCTGCTTTCAAACTTGATGATGCGCGCGAGACCTTGGCAGGTGAGCGTCGATTGCGTTGCTGACGTCCCTGCGGTGTCTTGGCATAGAGCACCAGACGGCAATCGAGTGGATCGCTGCGATTGGCCTGCATCGGTGGCAATGCGTGTGCACGGTTGGACGCCAGCCCATGCAAGCGTCGGCTATCGATCCATTGCGCTGCATCATCGGGCACGTCTTGCGGCTTGACCTGCGTGCGTCCGCGCAGACGCCCGACCCAATCCCAGCCCATCGCCGAGACCGCGCGAAACCACGGCGTGCGGAATCCGGCATCCGTGACCAGGATTGGACGCACATCGTCTGGAATCAGTTCCTTGAGGTGTTGCAGAAAACGCTTCTCCGCACCAGGCGAGCCTTGCTGTTTCCCAGCAACCACCATGTCCAGCAACGTGAGCGTGCGCCCACCGATCGGCACGGCTGCGCGCAGCAGACACCATGACTTGTCCGGCTTTAGATCGCTCCAGTCGATGACGATCACCGGCTGCGCGCCGCGCAGCAGCCAATGCGCCATGTCCCGCTCGATCACGGATCGTTCGCCCTGCAACGTGCGATTGCGCAGCAGGCGGTCGCATGCCTTGAGGGGCGCACGTACCCGCCTCGCGCCTGGCCATGCGCGTGCAATGTCGATCAAGGTCAGCCGGCCTCCGTGCAACAGCGCCTCAACCGCGCCAAGCAAGGCGCGTCGACGTAATGCATGCATGCCAGAGAGTGAGTGAGACAGGCACTTCTGCAATACTTCGCTGGCGCGCATGGTCGGCACTCTTCTCTGGCTTAGTCACCTTGAAGCGTGCACCATGCGCGCACCTTCTTCCACACCCTGGCCCAGCAAGTACTTGATCTCGCAGGAAGAAATGTGGGGAAACCTCAGAGTCGGGATCATTTCCTCCGGTGAACCTGAGGGCCGTTCGATCGTCTACTACACGCCGATGCAACAGGTGCTGCACGAGCTTTATAGCTACACCCTCGCTCCGGCCGATCTGCCTACCGCTGCCGGCGACGACAACCCGCTTTCTCCGAGTGGCGAAAACGCTGGGTGGGAACTGGCACCGGCCGACGGCTGAGGCAAGCGGTTGACGCCTGCCGAATGGAGTGGCACAGGTCAGCGTTCAGCACATCGGCCTGTGCCATCAGCACTCCGAGTGGGTTCTGGTTACTTCTTCAGATAGTAAGGCGCCGCCTCCGTGCGGCGCTTTGCTATTGGGCGTCGAGCGACCGCCTGCACGGCTCTCAGTTTCTAAGCCGCGCCCTTGCAACATCAGCGTAAAGCGAAGTCATTTCCATACCTGTGAAGCAGTAACCCTCCATCTGCGCCGCCACCAGGGTCGTTCCGCTTCCGGCGAATGGGTCAAGAATTCGACCACCAGCCTCGCAGATGCGTACCAACTGGCGCATCAACTCGGTCGGCTTGCCGGTCAGGTGGTGCTTGTCGGCCTTACGCACCGACTCACGGATAACACCCGGCAGCACCGGCGCGCGGCGGTCCAGTGGCATATTGCCCTTGCTGCCCCACACGATATATTCGGCCTGGTTGCGGAAGCGGCCCAGTTGCGGGCGCACGCCTTCGGTCTTGTCCCAAACCGTGATGCCGCGCCAGGTAAAGCCGGCAATCTGCAGCGCGTCGGTGGTCAGCGGCAGCTGCCGCCAGTCGGTGAACAGCAGCACCGGCGCGCCGTCCTTGAGCACGCGCGCGCACTCGGACAGCCACAGGTGCATCCACTTCAAGTGCGAGCGTTGGTCGCGCTCGTCGCCGACGAAGTCAGCATGCAGTTGCGCGCCGCCGCCCTGCACGTACTTCTGCGATGGTGGCTTGGCCCGTGCCGCAGCGGTGAGGCCGCCACTCGCATAGGGCGGATCAGTGATCAGCGCGTCGAACGAATTCGCCTCGAGCGTGGGCAGGATGGTCAGAGCGTCGCCCTGCAGCAGCTGGTTTTTCATGGTGAGAGCCTTCTTGGATTCGCTCGCGGCGATCGGAGGTGAGGCTCTCGGCCTTCAGGTGATTGAGCGTGCCGCAGCGCGGGCACTTGATCTGGATTTCATCGAAGGCGCCGGCCTTGCACAGCAGGCGGGCGCAGTCGCCACAACGGAGGTTCTTGAGCATTGCGTGGTCTTGCGGTGGGAAAGGATTACGCAGCCGCTGGCGGCGCGTAGGGGGTGAAGGCGATGACCTCATCGCCCACCCAGTCGTTGATCTTCAACATGCGCGCCTGCAGCGGTTCGAGCTCGTTGGCGGCCCACACGGCAGCAGCCTCGCGGATCGAGCCGAAGCCGCCTGCGTTCTGCGGCACGATGCCCATGAGTTGCGGCGGGATGCGCAGCGCGGCCAACATGTCGTCGCGGGTAATGCCCTTGATGCCGCTGAACTCATCCTTGGCCGCCACTTCGCTGACCGGGATCAGCTTCAAGCCATCCTTGTTGCCGCCTGGCGAGTACAGGAACAGATTGCGGAAGTTGCCCGGCCCCTTGGCGCCCTTCATGGCGTTGCGCAGCGCGTCGACATCCTCCTGGCTCTGCTGCGGGTCAGTCAGATACAGGATGAAACCGGCGTGCGAGCCGTTGTTGTAATACTTGCGCCGGAACAGCGTGGCCGACTCGTTGAGCAGCGCCGACTGCATCGCCGGCATCCATTCGGGCAGGCCGTAGAGTTCCTGATCGACATCGGCTTCGCGCAGCTGGAACACGCTGCCTGGCTCGAACACGTGCTCGTCGTGCCAGGTGCGCACTTGGAAGTACTCGCCCTCGGTAATGCCGCGCCGCATGTACTTCGACAACGGCGCCGCCAACGACAGCGCATTGCCCAAGCGGTTGCGGCGACGTTCGAGATAGCCATTGCCCAGAGTGATCCAGTCCAGCGACAGCTGCTCGAAAGCCTCGCGGGTCAGCAGCCGGTGCGGCTTGAAGGTGCGCGCCAGCATGTTGCGCTTGAAGATCAGCCCGGACTGCAGGAACGGATTGCTGCGCGTGGTCTTGGACAGGCCATCCAGCGCCACTGGCGGCTCGTACCAGCGCCCGTTCTGCCAGCACTCCAGATAGTCCAGCACGCCGCGCCCATCGAGCACCGGTGTCGGGTCGCCAAAGGTGAAGGCCTCGGCGCGTGCGGGCGCTGCAGGCGCGGTGGCGGGCAGCTGGTCGGTCAACATCAAGAGATCTCCATGAAGCCGGAGTTGCGCGCGGTGCGCCCTTCCAGCGGTTCGTTCTGCAGCGCGTGGAAGAGCGCCCACGCCAGATCGGCGTGCCCGGTTTCTTCCGAGCGACCGGCGGTGAAGGTGGATTGCCGGCCGCTGGCCGTCATCGTCTTGCGGATGGCCATCAACGACTGGGCGACATCGGTCCAGCCGGCATCGAATTCCAGCCGGCCGTTGTGGATCACGTCGAACGCCTTGAGCACCAGGCGCGTCTTGACCTCGGGCGAGTAGCTGAAGGTGACCAGATTCGGGAAGAACTGCTTCACCAGCTGCGCCACGCCACTGCCCATGCCGGTGGTGTCGATGCCGATATAGGTCACCCAGTAGCGGCGCGTGATGCGCTCGATCTCGGCGGCCTGCTTGGCAAAGTCCATGCCACGGAACTGGATGCGCTCCAGCAGCCGGAACTTGCCGCCCGGCTGCTGCGGTGGCGCCAGCACGACCAGGCCGGCGGTGTCGCCGCTCTCGGCCGGGTCGTAGCCGATCCACACCGCGCGATCGCCATAAGGGCGCGCGGCGAACGGTTTGTAGTCCTGGCCCCACTCGACCCAGCTATCGACCATGCACGGCTGCAGCATCGCCAACGGGAAGATGCTGGCACCGTCGTCGACGAACTCGCACATCAACAGGTTGGCGAAGGCGTCCGGGCTGTATTCCTCGCGCAGCTCGTCGATGTCGAACAGGTCGCAGCCACGACGCTGGGCGTCGAGGATGTTGACGATCTGCCGCCACGCGCGGTCCTGGCAGCGGCGCCCGCCGGCCAGCGCGTCGTGCGAGACATCGATCTGGATCCGCTGCGCTGCCGGCTTGCCCTTGTTGCGGCGCTCACCGGTCCAGAACGTGTAGGCCTCATGCGCCATGCTCGATGGCGTGCTGAAGTAGGTCTTGCGCCACTTCTTGTGCATCGCCATGCCGCTGGCGACCTTGTTCAATTCGTTGAACCCGTAGGTCCAGAAGAATTCGTCGAAGTAGAAATTGCCGTGGTAGCCCTGCGCGGTGCGCGCATTGGTGCCCAGGAAGAACAGCTCGGCGCCATTGGGAAACACGATACTGTCGCCGCCGGAGAGCGTCTCGTCGATCGTCTCGCGCACGAACTGCTGCATATAGCCGCGGAACAGATGCGCCTGCGCCTTGGAGGCGCTCAAGAAAATCTGATTGCGCCCGGTAGTGAGTGCATCGATCAGCGCCTCGCGTGCGAAGTAGAACGTGGCACCGATCTGGCGGGACTTGAGGATGATGCGCGTGCGCTCATTGCCGGCACGGTACCAATCGCGCTGATAGTCGAAGCAGCCGTCGACAAACGCGGTGGTCAGCTGCTCGACCTGTTCCTCGGTGAAGTCGTTGCGCTTGGGCTTCTTCTTCGGCGCGGCATTGCGGTTGGCAACGGCCGGATTTAAGTCGGCTTCGTTGCCGCCGCCCTGGTAGCGCTGGATGCGCGCCTGGCGCTCCAACTGTCGATGCAGCAGATCAATTTCCTTGAAGTCGCCGCCGGATTTTTCCGGCTTCATGATCAGCACGACCAGCCGCGCTTCGAGCGCGCCACCGATGCGCTCAACGTTGTCTGCGCGATCCCACTCGTCACGCGACTTCCAGCTGTGTACAGTCTTCTCGTTCTCGCCGATGGCCTGCGCAATTTCGGTCACGCGCCATCCCATCCAGTACAGGAACTTGGCCTGTCTGCGGGTGTCCATCGGGAGCTGGGTGGCAACGCTTTGCATGCCACCAGGGTGAAGCGCTCCTTCTATTCTCGACAGCGTATCGACACGTAATCGCCTGGTTTACACGGCGTTTTCGTTGCTGCGCTGTGCGCCGCGTTTGACCATGCATCCATCGCATCGCAAACGCATCCAGCGCAGAGGACACCCATGTCGGGCAAGACCAAGAAGTTCCGTTCCAACTGGTTCCGCGTGGCCGTCGAAGGCGCCACCACCGATGGCCGCACGATTCAGCGCAGCTGGATCGACGACATGGCCGCCACCTACAACCGCGAGACCTACAGCGCCCGCATCTGGATCGAGCACATGCGCAGCCTGCTGCCGGACTCGCCGTTCCGCGCCTATGGCGATGTCACCGCCGTCAAGGCTGAAGAAGTGGAGATCGATGGCACCAAGCGCCTGGCGCTGTTCGCCCAGATCGAGCCGACCACCGACCTGATCACGATCAACAAAGCCAAGCAGAAGCTCTACACCAGCATCGAGGTGCAGGAAAAGTTCGCCAACACCGGCAAGGCCTATCTGGTTGGCCTGGCGGTGACCGATTCACCGGCCAGCCTGGGCACCTCGATGCTTACCTTCGCCAGCCAACACCCTGACGCCAATCCGCTGGCCGATCGCAAGCAGTCGCCGGGCAACCTGTTCACCGTTGCCGAGGAAACCGCGCTGGAATTCAGCGAGGTCAGCGAAGGCCCGGTCGCCAGTCTGCTCAGCCGGATCCGCACCGCGCTCAAGAGCGAAGACGCCACCAGCATCACTGCCGAGCAGTTCGCAGACCTCGGCGAAGGCATCGAACAGATCGCCGAGCACGTGCGCGGCCAAGACGAGCGTTTCAACCGCCTGCAGGGCGAGCACACACAGCTGGCAAACGACCTGGCACAGCTGCGCGAGTCGCTGTCGCAGCAGCCGGATCCGGCACAGCCCGCACGCCCGGTCGTCACCGGCAGCGGCGCTGCCGTGCTGACCGACTGCTGATCCCACACCACCCAACGCACACGCCGCCAGCGCACCACCTTCGGAGCCACCATGCAAAACGCCACCCGCCTGCAGTTCAACCAGTTCGCCGAGCAGATCGCCAAGCTCAATGGCATCACCAACCCGTCCCACTCCTTCACCGTCGATCCGACCGTGCAGCAGAAGCTGGAAACACGCATGCAGGAATCGAGCGAGTTCCTGTCCAAGATCAACATCATCCCGGTGGACGAATTGTCCGGGCAGAAGGTGGGCATCGGCGTCACCGGCAGCATCGCGAGCCGCACCGATACCGGCGCCGGCAAGACCCGCACCCCGCGCAACGTGGCCGCGCTCGACAAGAACGAATACCTCGCCAAGAAGACCGACTTCGACACCGCCATCCCGTATGCGCTACTCGATGCCTGGGCCAAATTCCCCGACTTCCAGGCGCGCCTGCGCGATGCCATCGTCAAGCGCCAGGCGCTGGACCGTCTGCAGATCGGATTCAACGGTACGCACGCCGCTGCCGACACCGACCGCGCCGCGTTCCCGCTGCTGGAGGACGTCAACATCGGCTGGCTGCAGCAGTACCGCACCAACGCTGCCCAGCGTGTGTTGGCGAGCGGCAAGGCGGCCGGCAAGGTCGTGATCGGCGGCGCCGGTGCCGACTACGGCAACCTCGACGCGCTGGTGTATGACGTCGTGAGCAACCTGCTGGACCCGTGGCACCGCAAGGATCCGAGCCTGGTGGTGGTGCTGGGCCGCGACCTGATGCACGACAAGTATTTCCCGATGGTCAACAAGGACCAGCCGGCCAGCGAGAAGATCGCCACCGACTTGATCTTGAGCCAGCGCCGCGTCGGCGGCCTGCAGGTGGCCGAGGTGCCGTACCTGCCGGACGGCGCGCTGATGGTGACCTCGCTGGCGAACCTGTCGATCTACTACCAGACCGGCGGCCGTCGCCGTTACATCCAGGAAGTGCCCGCGCGCGATCGCATCGAGAACTACGAGTCCTCCAACGATGCGTACGTGGTCGAGGACTACGGCCTCGGCTGCGTGGTCGAACACATCGAGATCGAGGCCTAAGCCATGGCTGACAGTCCCGCCAAGCGTCACCACAGCCGCGTGCTGGCCGAGTTGGAAGCCGCGCAACGTGCACCGCACCAGCTGATGGCCGGTGCCACCGCCTACGAACAGCACATGGCGCAGCTGCAGAGCGATCGCCTGCGCTTGAAGCAGATCCAGTCCGACCAGGGCAAGGCTGCGCTCAAGGTGCAACTGCTGCCGGCCTACGTGCCGTACCTGGCCGGGGTGTTGGCTGGCGGCCAGGGCGCGCAGGACGAGATCGTTACCACGTGCATGGTGTGGCGCATTGATGCCGGCGATTATGCCGGCGCGTTGGAGCTGGGCGCCTATGTGCTCAAGCACCAGCTGCAGATGCCCGACCGTTTCACCCGCACCGTGGGCTGCGTGCTGGCCGAAGAGATCGCCGAGGCAGCGTTGTCGGCGCAGAAGACCGGCCAGGTGTTCGATGCGGCCGTGCTGGCCGACACCGCTGCCCTGACCGCCGAGCAGGACATGCCCGATGAGGTGCGCGCCAAGCTCCACCTGGCACTCGCACGTGCATGCCTGGCCGGCATCACCGATGAGACGCCCGCCGACCAGGCGCAGCCCATCGTGGCCGCGGCCGTGGCGGACCTGCAGCGCGCCATCGCACTGCATGGCAGCTGCGGCGGCAAGAAGGATCTGGAGCGCGCCGAGCGTCTCCTGAAGAAGTTCAGCGCTGAGCCTGCGGGCGCCAGCGCCTAACCGAGCGTCTCCGCAACCCTCGCCGGCTCGGGGCCGATCCAAAGCAGTTGTTCGCTGCGGTGACGCCCCGACCACCGGCGATCTCTTCCGAGCCATCCATGAGCGGATTCACGGCCACCGGCACCACCAGCGCCACGCCTGATGCGATCGCCAACGCGCCGTTCTGGCCGGCGATCGCACCGGCCACTGTGCGCGCGAGCATGCGCCTGGATGGCACCGTCACCGATGCGCGTCTGCGCCACGCGATCGTCGCCGCAATGCTCGCGGTGAACGATGAGCTGGGTGCCTGGGCGCAGGCGCAGCAGGCCGCCGGCTGGGCCGCGTTGGCTGATGTTCCCAGCACCACCGTGGATGGCCTCTCGCGCCGCGTGCAGCTGTATCTGCGCGCGGTGGCATGTGCGACCGCTGTCGAGGTGGCAGAGCGCTATCGCAGCTTCGACGCCACTGACAGCGCTAACCAGCGCGCCGATGACTTGTCGCCCAGCATCACCGAGCTACGCCGCGACCAGCGCTGGGCCGTACGTGACCTGCAGAACCTGCCGCGCAGCACGGTGGAGCTCATCTGATGCGCGTGCATGCCCAACAAGGCGACACCGTCGACCTGCTGTGCTGGCGCCACCTGGGCAGCACGGCCGGCCTGGTCGAGCGCACCTATCTCCTCAATCCCGGCCTGGCCGAACTGGGCGCCGTGCTACCGCATGGCACGCCGGTGGAGTTGCCCGAGGTAACCACCACCACGGCGGCGATGACGCCGCTTGTGCAGCTATGGGACTGACCTGATGACCGAACCCACCTCCGTATCGAGCGGCTTTTTGATCGCCACCGGTGTGGGCCTTGCCTCGGTGCTGCCTGGCATCGACGGCGATGCGCTGATCGGCGCCTTCGCGGGTGGCGCGCTGTTCGTGGTGTCCGCCGCCAAGCAACCGCTGTTGGCGCGATTGATCTATTTCCCGGTGAGCGTGATTGCCGGTTACCAGCTGGCGCCGGAGCTGCTGCGCTGGCTGCCCATCAAGTCCAGCGGCGTGGCCGCCTTTGCGAGCGCGGCATGCGCCATCACCGTCACGCTGGGCCTGATCGAAAAGAGCAAGTCGCTCGACTTTTCCTTCCTACGTCGTGGAGGTCCGCCCAGTGCATAGCCTGGTCACCGTCCTGACGTTGATGGCCTCGCTCGCCATCTGCGTCCGCCTGCTCACCTATCACCGTCCCGCCGATGCCCGGCATCGACGTGGCGCGGGCTGGTGCGCCTGGTTGCTGATCGCCAGCACCGGCGGCCAGGCGCTGCACATCTTGCTTGCGGGCGCCGGCTCGCAGGTCAGTCCCTGGCACCTGGGCACGTTGACCGTGCTGGCAGTGCTCACCTACCGCGCCCAGGGCAATGTGGCGCGCATCCTGAAGGTCGATTGATGTTCACCGATACCCAGCTCGCCTCGATCATGCAGTGCTCGCCACAGCGCGCCCAGCGCTGGCATGGCCCATTGCTCACCGCCGCCAATCGGTTTGGCATCACTACCAAGCGCCGCGCCGCGCACTGGCTCGGCCAGGTCGGCCACGAGAGCCTGAGCTTGTCGCGCATGGAAGAAGGCTTGCACTACACCACCAGCGCCCGCTTGCTGGAGGTGTTTGGTGCACGCATCACCCCAGCACAAGCGCCCAAGTTCCTGCGCAATGCGGTGGGCCTGGCCAACTTCGTCTACGCCGATCGCCTGGGCAACGGCAACGAAGCCAGCGGCGATGGCTATCGCCACCGGGGCCGTGGGCCGATGCAACACACCTTCCGGGGCAACTACCGCCGCATCGGCGTGCTGATCGGCCTGCCGGTGGAAGAGCAGCCGGATCTGCTGCTGCAGGTCGAACCGAGCGCACTGGGCGCGGCTGCGTACTGGCAGGACAACGGCCTCAACGTGCTGGCCGATGCGGGCGATGTGCTCGGCCTGGGCCGCAAGATCAACCTGGGCAACGTGCGCGCCAAGCGCTTGCCGGAAGGCCACAGCGATCGCGTCACCCGCACGCAGCGCGCCCTGCAGATACTGGGCGTCAGCTGATGGTCACGCGCCTGATCATTTTGCTGGCGCTGATTGCAGTGCTCGTCGGTGGCTGCGTGTGGCAGGAGCACCGCGTCAGTGCCGCCCAGCAAGACCGCGATACCGCGCTGCAGGCCAAGCGCCAGGCCGAGGCGGAACGCGACAGCGCCAAAGGCTCCACCACCATCGTCACCCAGTACGTCGACCGCGTGCAGATCGTGCGCGAGGCCGGAGCCACCATCACCCGCGAGATACCGATTTATGTCACCCAGAAAGCAGACGCTGCTTGCGCTATCCCTGCTGGCTTTGTGCGGCTGCACGACGCCGCCGCCTCGGGCGACCCTCCCGGGCCGCCCACCGGAGATCCTGATGCGCCGGCCACCGGCATTACGCTCTCTGGCATTGCCGGTACCGTCGCCGACAACTACACCCGCTGCCACGCCACCGCCACGCAGCTGAGCGCGCTGCAGGACTGGATCGACCTGCATCTGCCGGCGGCACCACCGTGATCAAGCCCGCCAGCCTGCGCGCGCATCTGGTCGCGGCCCTGCCGGATCTGGCCCGCGATGCCGACCGGCTGCTGGTGTTTATCGACGCCGGCAGCCTGGTCAGCACGTTCCAGCCGGGGCTATCGTTCGAGTACCAGTACACGCTCAACCTGATCGTGACCGACTACGCCGGCCACCCCGACAGCGTGATGCTGCCGCTGCTGGAGTGGGTACAGGCCAACCAGTCCGAGCTCCTGTCCAATCCGGCGCGGCGCGGCGACATCGCCTTCGAGGCCGACATCCTCGCCAACGATGCGGTGGATCTGTCGATCAAGCTGCCGCTGACCGAACGCGTGGTCGTGACCGCAAAGGATGGCGGCGGCTATGACATGACCCATGCGCCCGAGCCGCAGATCGATCCCACATGGATGAGCTGACCGCACTGGAGACCTGGGCCGCGCCGCTACTGGCGCGCCTGCAGGAAGCCGAGCGGCGCAAGCTGGCACGCAAGATCGGCACCGCGTTGCGACGCTCGCAGAGCCAGCGCATCGGCAAGCAACAGGCGCCCGATGGCACACCGTATGCGCCGCGCAAGGAACAACTGCGGGACAAGGCGGGCAGAGTCAAACGCAAGAAGATGTTTGCAAAGCTGCGGCAGGCCAAGTACTTCAAGGTCAGCGCCAGCCCTAACCAGGTGAGCGTGGGATTCGTGGGGCGCGTGTCGCGCATTGCGCGCGTGCATCAAGACGGTTTGACCGAGCGGGTGCGGCCTGGCGGTCCGATGGCACGTTACGAGAAGCGCGTGCTGGTGGGCCTTTCCGCAGAAGATCGGCGGCTCATCCGCGATCAACTCTTGAATCACATTGGCTAGAACTGGGTTGTCGAGCCCGCTTAGAAAAAGCCCCGACCTTGCCCAGCCGTTGAGGGCGTCCGAACAGAATGGTAGGGTGGATCACAGAGCTAACCCGGAAACAGGATGTAGATGGATAAAGGATATCCCTAGAAGATACTGCAATAAATTTCGGGTTATATATCGAAATTAATTTCTATTTTGACCTCGAATTCCCATCTAACTCGAAGCGCCTGACATGTAAATCACCACCAAGCCATCAAAAAGGATTAATAAATGGCAACGCAACCGAAAGTAAAGTCCCCAAAAATAAAAGCAGCCGATTTCGAAGATAAGGTATGGGCAATTGAAGGTGTTCGCATAGTCCTCCGAGTTGACCAAAATACTCTTGTAGAAGATTACAGCTACAAAAAGGCCGCGGATGAAAGCTGGCGAATTAAAGAACTTATTGATAAACGCATCGAAAAATGCGTTGGCGCCACGCCAATTGTAGTTGTCCAAGGTGACGGCGAAGAGCCTCATGGTCGCGTCATTCTACGCACGCTCAGAACTGGCTATAAACCCTGACACGGCAGTCAATCCAAACGATATCTGAGGACGGCTTGCCTCTTACTTTAGAAATAACATCAAGGATTTTCGATGGTTGACCCCGACACTTTCGATGATAGTCAGAAACAACTACTTTCCCTTATTGTTGATGACTTGAATGGCCCGACATCAGTTGGAGCTCTGCTACGCATAATGGAGAATGTCATCTACTCTCTCAAGCCAGATTTCGATCTAGACAACTTCAGCAATGAACCGGGAATTAAGTCGGATATTGAGATATGCATGGCCGCGCTTAGTTACATGAAAGTTAAGCAGATCACCTCCGAAAATTGAGTTCCAATAATTCATTCAAGCCGACGCCGATTTGCGGTGCGGCTTGATTCATGTGTTGGCTATCTAGAAGGATGCACATGTATTGTCGAGGCGAAGACACAAGACGGGATATCGTCAAAAATTATGAGTTACATCCTCTTGCACATGTACATTTACTGGCGGGGCAAATCAAGAAAAGCTGTACCGGAGACGAACTCACCAAGGCCTACTACTGCTTTTACTACAAGGCTCGCCAAGGCTCCGACACTGGAACCATTACTTGCGGCGAACATGCAGCGGACCATTTCCTGCAACTTATCGGCCATGCAGGGCTGCCTTTATTCAATCCGTTGGTCTCCCACGGCGGAACCGGAGGCACAAGCACCAACGGAACACCCCAGGGACTACAAAAAAAATGGGACGTTGCCGCCAAGCAGCTGCACGACTCAATTAATCTTCTGGTTGTGTGCTGGTCATCCCCGCCAGGCCCAGCCCTTTTTGACATCAAAAGTAAGCTAGAAAAGTTCTCGGATAGGCCTCCGCTGCCCAGCCAGGTAAAAGCTATCAACACGATCATAGGTAAGGATGTAAAGAAAAGAACTCTGTCCCAGATGGTTAGCGAGCTTGCCAAACAAAATTCCCTGAAGCCTTACAGCTTCAGCCAACTTGATGCGATTCTTGCAACCGAGGGAGTGAAGTCTAATTTTACGTAGTCGCCACTGTGGTGGCTCATCGATCAAATGATTGTCGCGGTTAACTCACGGGGCATTCGTAACGGCAGCTCATGGATAGAAGGTGCAACTGCATGGCCGAACAGTACTTGTATCTGCTTCTAAATAGAGAAGCGACCGCTTTCAAGATTGGCGTGGCATTTCAGCCGCTGACCCGGGGGGCGCAGCTTCCCCAATCCATCGACTCGGAGAAGAGCCTTCAAATACCGATGAGTGGCGGGTCGGCCATCAAGGTCGAAAAAATATTGCACTACCTTTTTCAAAGCCACTCCTTCGAGATGCCCCGCGGCGATGGCTATACAGAGTGGTTTGCGGTGGACGCGCTCGGCGATGTCCTTAAATTTCTGGACGAACAACGAGATCGCCTTGGGATTGGCGTACCGGAACCAATTCCGCCGAAGGTCTATGAGCCACGACAGCCAAAGCCCCAGGACTTGGATCTGCTAGAACGCCGCAGGATGCGAAAAGAGGCGCAAGAGCAACGCTATTTCACGCAGAGAGAAGCGGCAACGGTGAACAACCTCAAGGCAATCGAGAGCTTGACGCTGTTGACAGAGGAATGGAGTAGGCAATCAGCAGTGATCGGCACCTTGATCGGCGACGCCTACAACACCTCAACCGCCCATGTATATCTGAAAGACGCCACCGACGAGCTCTTGGACGGAATTCGCTCACTCATGCCAAGCAGCCTGGTCATTTGCAGCCCCAAGTCATCAGGCAGCTTTAGTATATTCAGTAGCACGTACCATGACCCAGCCGTGGGCACGGAGGTGGCCATGCCAGCTAGCCTATTGGTGCCAGACCAAAGAACAGACGAGGATGTTCCCGGAATAGGCCAACTCAGGACCGTCTTAAACAGACATCTGTCACCAGCAACTGGTGAGAAGAAAATTTCATTACTTCGCCTCAAAAGGCAGTTGGATGACAGCCGCCAACGCTTTCACGAAGAATTCTGGACGCACTGGCGGGAGAACTCCGGCGGGATCTTTTAATCTGTCTGGCGCAAAGCGGCCAGTGATCTTTACAGGCATCCGACGCTGTAGCGGGAAGTAGCACAGCGCACTTGAATTGGCTTGACGTCTGAAACCGCCGAACGTGGTCGGGAACTCCTTCCGCTGTCGGCAATGGCTTCCTTCACTGCTGTAGACCTGTCCAAACTTGAAGCACCAGCTCTGATCGAAGAGCTGGACTTTGAGACGATCTTCGCCGAAGCGCTTGCTCAATTCCGTAGGCTGCTGCCACAGTTCTCCGCACTCACCGAGGCGGATCCGGTCTACAAGCTCCTGCAGCTAT
Organism: Xanthomonas sp. NCPPB 4467; assembly: GCF_041475665.2. Classification (NCBI taxonomy): domain Bacteria; kingdom Pseudomonadati; phylum Pseudomonadota; class Gammaproteobacteria; order Lysobacterales; family Lysobacteraceae; genus Xanthomonas; species Xanthomonas sp. NCPPB 4467. The sequence continues at coordinate 4,567,464 of NZ_CM191260.1, forward strand.
TTGCAGCACGCGAGCTGCTGATCCGCCAGCGCGCCAACGACAAGGCACAGCAGACGATGCTGGCCTTCGCCACCGGCAGCAACCTCGATCACCTGGGCGCCCTGTTCGGTGTCACGCGCCTGGTGCTCGATCCGGGGCAGCCCGAGAACGGCATTGCACCGACTTTAGAGTCGGACGTGGACTTCCGCCGCCGCATCCAACTGGCGCCCGAAGGCTTCAGCGTCGCCGGCCCCGAGGGCGCCTACATCTATCACGCACTCAGCGCGTCGGCGGATGTCATGGACGCCAGCGCCACCAGCCCCGCGCCTGGGCAAGTGCTGGTCACCGTGCAATCACGCACCGGCGATGGCACCGCGCCGCAGGCACTGCTCGACGAGGTGGCCGCCGTCCTGACGGATGCCGACGTGCGCCCTTTGACCGACGAGGTAGCTGTCCAGAGCGCCGAGATCGTCCTGTACGCCATTCGTGGGCGCGTCTACACCTACGCTGGCCCCGACTCGGCGGTGGTCATGCGCGAGGCGATGCGCAGCCTGCTGACCTATCTTGCTGAGGCACACCGCATCGGCCGCGACGTCCCCGAGTCAGCCATCAAGGCCAAGTTATTTGTCGATGGCGTGCAGCGTGTTGAGCTGGACTCGCCTGCCGCTGACATCCGGATCAGCCGCACGCAGGCCGCTTACTGCATCGCGATCGACATCGTGCACGCCGGCATCGATGAGTAACTCCCCGCTGCCGCCCAACGCCACGCCGATGGAGCGCGCCCTGGCCGCCGTCACCGCTCGCCTGGAAGCGATCCCGTTGCCGTACCCGGATCTGTGGAATCCGGACACGTGCCCGGCCGGTCATCTGCCGTGGCTAGCCTGGACGCTGTCAGTGGACGACTGGAAGGCCGACTGGAGCGATGCGGTCAAGCGCTCGCGCCTGCGCAGCGCGATGGCAATTCAGCGCCGCAAGGGCACCGCCAACAGTGTGCGGATGGTGGTCGAGTCGTTCGGCGGCGCGGTGGCCATCCGCGAGTGGTGGCAGACCGAGCCGCGCGGTGAGCCGCATACCTTCGAGCTGGCGCTAACGCTGACCGGTGCCGATGGGCAAAGCGCCAGCGCCCGGTTCGTTGAGGAAGTCATCGCCGAGGTCGAACGCACCAAGCCCGTGCGCTCGCATTTCACGTTTACCCAAGGATTCCAGGCCGAGGCACGACTCAACATCGTTGCGCGCGGCAGAACCACCTTGTTCCTGCGCCTGCAGGGCGAGGCGAGCTAGAGAGCACAGATGCCAGGACTCAAACTCAAGATCACCACCGCCGGTCGCCAGGCGCTGGTGAACCTCAAACAGACAGGCACCCAAGCGGTCACCATCGCCGCTGTCGGCCTGACCAGCGCTGCGTTCGATGCCAATGCCGCACTCACCGCGCTACCGTCCGAGATCAAGCGCCTGACCACCGTCGGCGGTACGGTCACCGCCAAGGACGCGATGCACGTGTCGGTGCGCGACGAATCCAACGCGGTCTACAGCTGTTATGGATTCGGCCTGTACCTGGCCGATGGCACGCTGTTCGCCGCCTACGGCCAGCCCGCCTTGCTGGTGGAAAAATCCGGCGCCGCATCCGTGCTGCTGGCAATCGACGTTGTGCTGGCTGACGTGGACACCGCGCAAATCACCTTCGGCGATACCAACTTCACCGATCCAGCAGCGACGGTCGATGTGCCGGGTGTGGTGCGTCTATCCACCGATGCGCAAGCCATCGCTGGTGTGGACAAAGACCGGGCGCTATCGCCGGCCAACTTGCTTGCCGCATTCGATGAGCGCCTGGGAGAGTCAGGACCCACCGAATTCATCAAGCAACTGCTGTCGCGTGCCAATGCTGCGGCCGCACGCAATGTGCTGGGTATTCGCACCGCTGCACTGAGCGACACCGGTCACGGCAATGGTCTGGACGCAGACACCCTGGATGGACGCCAGGGCGACTGGTATCGCGACTTCCGTAACATGCTCAATGTCCCGCAGTCGTTCATGCTTCCAGGGCAGATCGTGGTGATGGCGACGCTTTACCCGCCCAGCGGCTTGCTGCTGTGTGATGGCGCAGCAGTCTCGCGCACGAAATACGCAGCGCTCTTCGCTGCCATCGGCACCGTCTATGGCGCCGGCGATGGCAGCACCACCTTCAACCTGCCACTGATGCGCGAAGGCACCACCGTCACGCACACCAACTCCGCGCAGTTCGTGGGCGTCCACAGCACTGGGCAGGTGCTGAGCCACACGCACGGTGCCAGCTCGGCCGCTGTGGGCGACCATGCGCACTACACCGCACTCGGTGCAGCCGGCATCCACGCACACGGCGCCAGCGTCAATCCAGGCGGCGACCACGTACACGGTGCCTGGACCGATACGCAGGGCCACCACGGTCACAGCGGCAGCACCAGCGCCTCGGGCGACCACCAGCACCCCGGCGTCATTCCATCCGGTTCGATCAATGGCTACGGCGTGTATCGAGAACGCGACAACGATGCGGCCCCCTCGGACGGATGGACGGGCGCAGGCGGCAACCATGCCCATAGTTTCGGCACCGATGGCGCAGGCAACCATACCCACAACATCGGCATGAACGGTGTCGGTAACCACACCCACGGGATCGGCATCGCTGAGGGCGGCAATCACGTGCACGCGGTGGACCACCGTGGCGCAGGCGCCCACGCACACACCATCACCGTCAACGCAGCAGGCGGCGCAGATAACCTGCCCGCTGGCCTGCGTATGAGCTATTGCATCGCCTACTGAGACCGACCATGACCAATCCTCTCCCGCGCACCAGCACTGCCTTCGCCTTTGATCCCGCCACCGGTGAATACACCGGCCCGGTGACGGTTTACCTGTCCGAGTTGGAAGGCCGCTATCCACTGCCGCCCAACACCGTTGCGATCGCACCCGCGCCGCCTGCAGGGCTGTATCAACGCCACCGCCTGTCCCCGCTCTCGGGGACGTGGGAGCTGGTGGCCGACTATCGCGGGGTGATGCTCTACAGCACCGAGACCGCCGCCCCGATCGCCAACACGCTTGCCTTGGGCGATGCACTGCCGCAGGGTTACACCACCTCGCAGCCGATCGCCTTTCTGCCCAGTGATCACCGGCGCAATGTCTGGGACGAGGCACGCGCGAGTTGGCGTGCGGATCCGGACTACAGCGCCGCGCTGGTCTGGGAGAAGGCTACCGGTGCGATCGCGCCACGCCTGTCCGCCGGCATCGTGTTGCCCGGGCAACTGACCACCGTCGCGCCGCCGATGACGGTCGACGGCACGCTAGTCTGGGACGAAGATGTACAGGCGTGGTCGGTGCAGCCACAGGCGCCCGAGACGGCCGCTGTGTAGCCCTGCGCTTTACGCATCAACTGCGGTGCGTCATCGCGTGCAGCCATCGACCATGGCTGCATGGGCAACGCATCCTCCGCACTGAGTAACGCCATTCGCCTCGGCACCGTTTCCGAGGTAGATCTGCGGATTGCACGGTGCCGCGTGCAGGTCGGCGAGATGCTGACCGACTATCTACCCTGGGTGGTCACCCTGGCCGGCACCACCATCATCTGGTCGGCGCCGGCAATCGGCGAACAGGTCGTGGTGCTATCGCCGGCCGGCGACCTGGCCGATGGCCTGGTGCTCCGTGGCCTGTACTCAGATCAATTTGCAGCGCCGGCAGCGTCTGACACGTTGCACGTGCTGCGCTTTGCCGATGGTGCGCAGATCCACTACGACACCGAGGCGCATGCGCTGCAGGCCACGTTGCCCAGCGGCGGCACCGCGACCATTACCGCCGATGGCGGCATCACGCTCAACGGCCCGCTGACGGTCAACGGCGCTACGCAGATCAATGGCGACGTCGGCATCACCGGCACCGCCACCGTCGACACCGACGTGGTGGGCGGCGGGATCAGCCTCAAGCACCACAAGACCACCGACGTCACCGCCGGCAGCGCGCTCAGTGGCCCACCGCAATGATCGGCGTCGATGCCATCACCGGCCGTGTGATCGAGGGCGAACAGCACCTGGCCCAGTCGATCGTCTGCATTCTCACCACGCCCATCGGCACACGTGAGCAGCGCCGCGACTTCGGCTCGCTGCTGCCGGAGCTGATCGACCAGCCATTCAACGGCGCCACCCGCACGCTGCTCTACGGCGCCACGGCCACCGCATTGATGCGCTGGGAGCCGCGCCTGCGGCTGACCCGCGTCGGCCTGGTCGTCGGCGATGCGCCCGGCAGCTTTGTGCTGACCATCGAGGGCCAGCGCACTGACGTTGCCCCAGCCAATGCGCGCTCGCGCCTGACCATCCCGCTCCGCTTCCGCTCGTCCTGATCGAGGAACCTATGTCCACTGCCTACCACCACGGCGTTCGCGTCATCGAAGTCAGCGCGGGCACGCGCACCATTCGCACCGTCTCCACCGCTGTCGTCGGCCTGGTCGCCACGGCCGCCGATGCGGACGAGACCATTTTTCCGCTCAACAAGCCGGTGCTGATCACCGACGTGCTGGGCGCGATCACCAGCGCCGGTACCAAGGGCACCTTGCGGGCCACGCTGCAGGGCATCGCAGACCAAACCAACCCAGTGACAATCGTCGTGCGTGTGGGCGATGGCGAAGATGCTGGCAAGACATCGAGCAACGTCATCGGCGAGGCCAAGTCCAGCGGCTACACCGGCCTGTATGCACTGCTGGCCGCGCAGGCGCAGCTAGGCGTGCGCCCGCGCATCCTGGGCGCGCCTGGCCTGGACACGCTGCCGGTCGCCAAGGCATTGGCAACCATCGCCAAGAAGCTGCGCGCCATGGCCTATGTGCGCCCGGTCGCCGACACCGTCGCCGAGGCGGTCACCTACCGGGGCCAGTTCAGCGACCGCGAGTTGATGCTGATCTGGCCGGACTTCCTGGCCTTCGATACCGCTACCAGCACCACCACGGCTGCCTATGCCACAGCGCGTGCGCTCGGCCTGCGCGCCAAGATCGACACCGAGCAAGGCTGGCACAAGAGCCTGTCCAACGTGCCCGTGTCCGGCGTCACCGGCATTTCCAAGGATGTGCACTGGGATCTGCAGGATCCAGCCACCGATGCCGGCGTCCTCAACGAGGGCGACATCACCACGCTGGTGACCTTCAACGGTCAGCGCTTCTGGGGGTCGCGCACCTGCGCCGAAGACAGCATGTTCGCGTTCGAGACGGCCACGCGCACCGCGCAGATCCTGGCCGACACCATCGCCGAGGGCGTGGCGTTCTACGTCGACAAGCCGATGCATCCCTCGCTGGTGAAAGACCTGCTCGAAACGATCAACGCCAAGTTCCGCGACCTCAAGTCGTCCGGCTACCTGATCGATGCCAATGCCTGGTACGACGGCACGGTCAACAGCGCCACCACGCTCGCCGATGGCGCGCTGCGCATCGACTACAACTACACCCCGGTGCCGCCGCTGGAGAACCTGCAGCTGTACCAGAAGATCACCACCAGCTACCTGGCCGACTTCGCCGATCGCGTCAACGCGTAACGCACCCGCCCTAGATTTCCGGAGAACCCCATGGCGTTGCCCAAGAAACTCAAAGCGCTCAACCTGTTCAACGACGGTGAGAGCTATCTCGGCCAAGTCGTCGAAGTAAAGCTGCCCACGCTGTCGCGCAAGATGGAGGAATACCGTGGCGGCGGCATGAATGGCCCGGTCGATATCGACTTCGGTCAAGAGAAGATCGAGCTCGAATGGAAGTGCGGCGGCCTGATGCGCAGCGTGCTGAATCAATACGGCGCCACGACTCACAACGCCGTGCAGCTGCGCTTTGCCGGCGCCTATCAGCGCGATGACAGCGGCGATGTGGATGCAGTGGAAGTGGTCGTGCGCGGCCGCCACAGCGAGATCGATCCGGGTACCGGTAAGTCCGGCGATGACACCGAGTTCTCGGTGAAGACCTCGGCCAGTTACTACAAGCTGACCATCAACGGCGCCACCGTGATCGAGATCGATCTGGTGAACATGACCGAGATCGTCAACGGCGTGGACCTGCTCGCCGCCCAACGCCGCGCCATCGGCGCCTGACCTTTCCGGCTCGGCGCCGCCGGGCCTTTGCCTTGAGACCTTCCGATGACCCCGACGTTTTCCCCAGCCATTCCCCTCGACCAGCCCATCGTGCGCGGCGAGCAGACCATCACTGACCTCAAGGTGCGCAAGCCTGGCGCCGGTGAGCTACGCGGCCTCAAGCTCGTCGACGTGCTGCAGCTGGATGTCACCGCGCTGGCAACGCTGCTACCGCGCATCTCTTCGCCCACGCTGACCACTGCAGACGTCAATGCAATGGATCCGGCCGACCTGCTGGCGGTCGGCCAGGAGGTGCAGATTTTTTTCTTGCCGAAGGTGCAGAGGGAAGCGGACTTCCCGACTGCGTAGAGGATGCGATGGCCGATATCGCGGCCATTTTCCACTGGCCGCCGTCTGAAATGGACGGCTGGTCGCTGCACGAACTCACGGCGTGGCGCGAGCGTGCCCGCCTACGAAGCGGAGCCGAATGATGCTGCACCCCCTGACCCGCGAGGCCGCCTAAATGGCGGCCTCCGACAATCTGCGCCTGCAGGTCATCCTGGCCGCCGTCGATCGCGCCACCGGACCGTTCCGGCGCGTGCTGAGCGGTAGCCGCGGCGTTGCCACCGCGCTGCGCCAGCAGCGTGATGCGCTACGCGCGCTCAACGCCCAGCAACGCGATGTGGGCGCGTTTCGCGCGCAACACGAGAAGGCCCGCCAGGCCAAAGCGGTGCTCGATGCACAGCGCGTTGCGGTGCAAGCCCTGGCGCAGCAGATCCGCGCGGCCGGCACACCCACCGCCGCACTCAATGCCCAGTTCGAGCGGGCCAAGAAGCTGGCAGCGGAACTCAAACAAAAGCATCAGGCTCAAGAGGCGGCGCTGCAGGGCTTGCGCACACGCCTCAACGCAGCCGGCGTGAGCACCACCGACCTCGTCACCCGTGAGCGACGCCTGCGTGATCAGATCGAGGCGACCAATACAGCGATGCGCGAACAGCAGCGTCGCTTGGCCGCCATCGCGGCCGGTCAACAGCGTGCCACCAACATGCAGAGCGCAGGCATGGAGGCCGTCGGCAAAGGCGTGGCTGCAATGGCTGCAGGTCTGGTCGCGCTGCGTGGTGCCTACATCCCGGTCGAGGAAGCAATGCGCTTCGAGTCGGCCATGGCCGATGTGCGCAAGGTGGTGAACTTCGACACTCCGCAGCAGTTCAAGGAGATGGGGCGCGACATCGAGAACCTGTCGATGCATCTGCCGCTGATCCCAACCGACATTGCCAAGATCGTGGCCGCAGCAGGCCAGGCTGCCATCCCACGCAAGGAACTGCTGGGCTTCGCCCAGGACGCGGCAAAAATGGCCGTGGCCTTCGACACCACCGCAGAAGACGCAGGCCAGACCATGGCGACCTGGCGCACGGCCTTTCGCATGGGTCAGGGCCAGGTCGTGGAGCTGGCCGATCAGATCAACTACCTCGGCAATACCGGCCCGGCCAGCGTCAAGAAAATCAGCGATGTGGTGAACCGCATTGGCGCTTTGGGCGAGGTGGCCGGCCTGCAGTCCGACCCCTTGGCCGCACTGGGCGCCACGGTGGCCGGCATGGGCATCGAATCGGAGGTGTCTGCCACCGGCATCAAAAACATGCTGCTGACCCTGTCGTCTGGCGACTCGGCGACCAAGGCGCAGATCGGCGCTTTCACCAAGCTCGGTCTCAAGGCAAAAGCCATGGCGCAGGCCATGCAGGACGATGCCGGCGGCGCCATCATGAGTGTGCTGCAGAAACTGCGTGCGCTACCCAAGGTGGAACAAGCCGCGACGATGAACCAGCTGTTCGGCCGCGAGTCGATCGGCGCGATTGCCCCGCTGCTCACCAATCTGGAGCTGCTACGGAACAACTTCGCCAAGGTCGCCGATGAGCAGCGCTACGCTGGTTCCATGTCCGCCGAATACGGCTCGCGTGTTGCGACATCGGCCAACTCCCTGCAGCTGCTGAAGAACACCGTGGTCGTGGTATCGCAGTCAATCGGACGGACCCTGCTGCCGGAGTTCAAGCAGTTGACCGAGCGCACGGCTGCGGTGGTGGAGCGCGTAACGACGTGGATCCGGGCAAATCCCGCACTGGTCGGTAGCATCGCCAAGCTGTCCGTCGCCGGAGCCGCAGCAGCCACGGCCCTGGGCGGGCTGCTGGTTGTCGGCGGCCTGGGTGCGGCGGCACTCGGCCACATCTATGGTGTGGTCAACCTGCTCAGCGGCGGCACAGGCTTCGGCGGCCTGCTGGCGCGTGTGGGATCGCTCGCCGGCCGCTTCCTCCCCATGCTCGCCAATGGCGCGCGCCTGCTGCTGCCACTGCTTGGCGGGGTCAGCCTGCCGGTGCTGGCGATCGGTGCGGCCGTCGCCGCCGTGGCGCTGCTGGTGTGGAAGTACTGGGGGCCGATCAAGGCCTTCGCCATCGGGGTGTGGCAAGGCATCCTCGATGTGGCCGCCCCGGTGCTGGCCGAGCTACAGGCCGCGCTCGCGCCGCTGGGGCCAGTGTGGGAGACCGTGGCCGCTGCAATGGGCCAGGCCTGGGCGTGGGTCAAGCAGCTGCTGACGCCCTTCGAGGCCACCACCGCGCAGTTGCACGGTGCAACTGACGCCGGTCGTGGCTTCGGGCAGATCCTGGGTGCGGTACTGGTCACCCAGCTGCAGCTGGCCGTCAAAGCGATCGGCTGGTTGGTGCAGGCGTTTGTGTTCGTGCTGCCGGTGATCAAGCAAATCCTCGGCGGCGTGTGGCAAACGGTCCAGGGCACCTGGTCGCTGATCGTGGGCGTGTTCACCGGCAACGGCGATCGCATCCGCCAGGGGCTGCTGCAGCTGTGGGACGGCATCAACTTGCAACTGGCGAACTGGCCGGCGCGGATGCTGCAGGCCGGCGCCGACATGATCAGCGGCCTTGTCCAGGGCATCCGCTCCAAGCTCGGCGCCGCCGGCGACGCGATCGCCAGCGTCGGCAGCGGCGTGGTCGACCGCTTCAAGGGCCTGCTGGGCATCCACAGCCCTTCGCGCGTGTTTGCCCAGCTGGGCGACTTCACCATGCAAGGCCTCACCGTCGGCTTGCAGCGCGGCCAGGGCGCGCCTGTGCAGGCCGTGACCGCGCTCGGCGCCCGCATGCGTGCGGTGGGCGCGGGCCTGGCCTTGGCGACGGCCACAGCGCCAGTGACGGCGATCGATAGCCGCGCGCCGCTGTCGGCCCCGACGCGCGCCGCCAGCGCGCCTGCAGGCGGCAACAGCTACGTCATCCACGTCCATGCCGCACCGGGCATGGATGCCACCGCCCTGGCGCGCGAAGTGGCCCGCCAACTTGAAGAACGCGACCGGCGCGCAGCGGCAACCCGCCGCTCCAGCCTGCGCGACGACTGAGGATCCACCCCGATGATGATGTCCTACGGCACGTTCGTCTTTGCGCTCGACAGCGCGGCGTTCCTGCAGCTGCAACGGCAGATGAGTTGGCGCCATGCCACCAGCGAGCGCGTCGGTGCGCGCGCGGCCAGCCAATTCCTGGGTCCAGGCGATGACACCATCGAGCTGTCTGGCCTGATCGCTCCCGAACTCACGGGCACACGTGCCTCGCTGGAGACGTTGCGCACGCTGGCTACCGATGGCGAGCCGTTGCCGCTGGTCGATGGTGCGGGCGTGGTCTACGGGCCGTATCTGCTGCTGACGATCAACGAGACCGCCTCGCTGTTCTTCGAGGACGGCACCCCGCGCCGGATCGAGTTCCAACTGAGCCTGCGCCGCGCCGACGACATCACCCCGGAGGCGGCTGCCGCATGAGCTACCCGATCCCGCAGTGGCGCGTGGTGCTCGATGGCGTCGACCTCACCGAGCGCATCGCACCCCGCCTGCTCGATCTCACCCTCACCGAATGCCGTGGCGGCGAAGCCGATCAACTGGATCTACGCATCCACGACCACGACGGCAAGATGGCGCTGCCCAAACGCGGCGTGCGTCTGTCCGTCGCCCTGGGCTGGAAAGACACCGGCCTGGTCGAAAAAGGCAGCTTCATCGTGGATGAGGTGGAGTACAGCGGCGCGCCGGACGTCATCACCGTGCGTGCGCGCAGCGCAGATCTCACTGCAAACATGCGCACACGCCGCGAACGCAGCTGGCATAACACGACGCTGGGCGCCGTGCTCAACACGCTGGCCGGCGAACATGGCCTGACGCCGCGCGTCGCCGAGGCATTGGCGCGGACCAAACTACCGCACCTCGACCAGGCCAACGAGAGCGACATGAATTTGCTCACGCGGCTGGGGCAGCGTTTCGATGCGGTAGCGACGGTCAAAGCCGGCTCGCTACTGTTTGCACCGATCGGCGGCGGTACCACAGCGAGCGGCAAACCGTTGCCCAGCGTCACGCTGACGCGTCGCGATGGCGACCAACACCGCTACTCGGTGGCCGACCGCGACGCCTATACCGGCGTGCGTGCGTACTGGGTCGACAAAGGCAAGGCGCGGCGGCAGTCGGTGCTAGTTGGCACAGACGACAACGCCAAGCGCCTGCGCGAGTCGTATGCCGATGAGGCAACAGCGCGCCAGCATGCGCACGCGGAGCTGGAGCGGGTGAAGCGTGGCGTGGCGAAGTTCGACTACACGCTGGCGATCGGGCGGGCGGATCTATTCCCAGAGCAGAGCGTCACGGTGAGCGGCTTCAAGCCGCAAATTGATGGGCAACGCTGGTTGATTGCAAAGACCACCCACACGGTGAGCGGTTCCAGCGGTTTTAACACGTCACTCGAACTGGAAGCCACGACGTAAGCGCTCGCACCACGCTGCTTACCCGGCAGCGGCATCCCGTGAGTGACATAGCAACAGGGAACCATTGCTCAGCACCCTATAGAGTCCCAGCTCACTTGCGACAGATGCGACAGCTTGTGAATATGTGCCATACCCAGACCCGGGCAATGGGTGCCGATGTAGTGTTATGCCACCACTCTTTGATACTAGGATTTCCGGAAAGAACATAGCTCCGGTCGTCGTGGCGTGCGCAGTCAATATGTAATCGCCAATCTGTCGAATCATGCAGGCATCCATGCGTAGTTGCTTCACTAGTTCACGAATTCTAAGGTAGCGCACCCTCTGCTGCATCGGCGCATCCCTTACAACATCTGTGGGAATTTCCTGATAGCTGACCGGATGTGGCTCGCGTAGTTTGCATCGTGGATGTCAGGTCATCTCGCGCTGCCAGGACGGCGGCGACTGGATCGCAAGGAGCTATGCGCCGACACCTTGAAAGCCGCCGGCACCACCGGCGGCTTTTTTTCCGACCGAGCTTCATCTGCACGCAAGGCAACGTTGACTTGGTGAAGTTCCCCGTCAATCCAATGCATTGCCGCTAACTCCGCGCGAGTAGCCGCAGGCGGGCTTGTTCACGGACGATCTGGTGATGCAGGTCCTTCATGCACTGCGCTTCCACTTCGATCACATGCTTCCACTGAGCTCGCTTCACCTTCAGCTGATCGGGCATACAAGCGCGAGTCATGAACGGGATAAATGCAAACACCAGTACGTAGATGAATTGATCGAGCGCGGTGAAGCGCGGGGGCATCTGGTGGGGCATTGCAGCCCAAATGAATGCTGTCAATGCCATCCACGCTGATTCGCACACTGCAAACCAGAAGCGAGCTTTTCGCAATGTGTCTTCGGAGGTCTGGTAGGCGAACTGCATGTCTGAGAGCGATGGTGGAGAGAACGCAGCAGTGTCAACGTGGTAGTGCTGCTCGATACGCTCAGCAACGTTTAACTGCCCAACCTCGGAGTCATTCACGTCAAGCTTCATAGGTCTGTTGTGCGAATTGGATTCCATTACTGACATCTCTGAGGACTGCCGCCTTCACATCATCGGATGCATGCCGATAACGCACTCTTTTGCGAGGACCAGCTGTCCTATCTGAAGCTTGATCAGGACTTCTTTTTTTTCCGGCCACCCATGTTGATCTGCATGTATCTCTGGTCGATCGCACCTGTCGTAGTCAGCATTTGAGAGACGTGGCTGTTGTCGTTGAACGTCACGACAGGCGCAACGTTTTCAGCAGACCCGCGTGCCGATCCAAGATTGGACAGCATCGCAGTGCGCACCTCCTGCGATGCAGAGCGGAACGCAGCCACTAGCGCAGCCTCGGATGGATCCAATTCGGTCCGCTGGTCTAACAACACATACACGATGTCTACGCCGCGAGCATGCGCGGCCAATAGGTAGGTTCCACCCGGCATGTTCTGGTCTTTCTCGAAGTACAACTGCGCCCACTTCGAGATGCCACACGCATCCGCCATCTCCTGCTGCGTCAAGCGCAGGCGTTTGCGTTCTTCCTTCAGGCGTTTCCCTACAGTCACTCAGGTTTTTCCTCATATTGACAAAATTGGTGTTAACACCAACAATTTCCAAAACCACAGACCACCGCGACCGATGCCCCCTAAAGTGCAAGCTCAGCAGCAGTTCCACCCCCGAACCACAGCGGAGGCGCGGGAATGGCTGGTGTCCAACGGCATTACGGTCTCTGGATTCGCCCAGCAACTTGGGGTGAATCGCACTGTTGTCGACGATCTGCTTCGAGGCCGCTCACAGGGCAAGTACGGCGATGCGCACACGGCTGCCATTGCTCTTGGCCTCAAAGCACCGCCAGATTATGCCGCAAAAGTCCAAACTTCCAAGCGCTCAAGGGGGTGAGCATGTTCGGTCGGAAAAAAATTGTTTTTCGCTGCGAGGCATGCAGCGCAAGACTCATCAAACGCACCAGCTTCCTCGCGCATAAGTTCCTTCGACATGACTCCTATGTCTGCGAGAACCCGATGTGTGGTGCGACGTACACCGGTCATTCGGAGTTGACCGGCATTGCCAGCCCAAGTGGTGTGCCTACCTCGCACAGCGAGCTTCCACCGACCCCTGCGTATGAGCGCGCCCAGGCGCTGCAGGCCTACCGCGAGTCGCTAGGTGACCGCCAGCTGGATCTGATTCCAGTCGGCGGCGAGTCGTTCTTCCCTCACATCTGAGCCATCCCTAATGCGAAAGACCCTTGATTGGGCGGCATTGCCGCCCACGGCGAAGCTTTGCCTGGAAGTCGCCCTCATCCACGGCGGATTGGTGAAGACCGACAACGGCTACATCGGCAGCACTGCCGCGCCGGAGACCGCGCAACGCTTTGGTGCGGTCCTAGTCGCCGCGCTCATGCGCGAGGGGCTTGCCACTTCTGATGCTTTGGATGAGCGCCGGGTCGCGCTGACCGATGCCGCAGCCGTTCTGTTCCATCTCCCGCACGTAAACACCGAGGTCGGCTCGTAATGCACGCCAGCAGTTGGTTCACCGCACAAGAGTCGCGCTTCGTGGATGCGGCAAGCAATGTCCCGCAGCGCGTCGCGCCGCACGCCAAGCACGAAGAAGCACGCCTGCTCGCTGCAGCCGTTGACGCGCACCGTCGTGCAGGCGGCGCTTATGTCGTGATCGAAACCGCCACCTCTGTGCCCGCGTCTGCGCGCCGGCTCGGCGTCTAAGGAAGTTCGATGCAAGAGGATCTGCGACAACAGGTGCTATCCCGTCTGGAGCGGGATTACGGACTCAAGCACCGTAGCGGTACCGAGTACATGCGCGGCGGCAAGTGCCCGTCATGCAGCAAGAAAGAACTCTACACCCACCATCTGAAGCCATGGGTGGTGAAGTGCGGCCGGCAATCCAAGTGCGGGCGCGAACTGCACGTCAAGGATCTGTACGACGACCTGTTTGACGACTGGTCCAAGCGCTTCCAGCCCACGGCAGCCGCCCCCAATGCTGCGGCCGATGCATACCTGCAGTTCTCGCGTGGTTTCGACCTGGCGCCGCTGAAAGGTCTCTACACCCAGGACAGCCACTACGACCGCAAGATCAGCGCGGGCACTGCGACTGTGCGGTTTCCGTTGGTCAAAGGTGGTTGGTGGGAACGCCTGATCGATCGTCCGCACCGCTTCGGCAAGCAGAAGGCGCGCTTTGCGCCAGGCCAGAGCTATGCGGGCGTGTGGTGGGCAGCACCCGCAGCGCTTACCGCGATGCAGACGGCACGAGAAGTCTGGATCGTTGAGGGCATCTTTGATGCGATCGCGCTCCTGCAGCACGGCATGTGTGCAGTGTCGGCCATGTCCTCCAACGCATTTCCGGAAGAGTCACTGCGCGAGCTGGCAAAGGCGCGTATGGCGGATCTTCCGACGCTGGTATGGGCGCTGGACAACGAGCCAGGCGCCCGTGCGTACACGCACAAGCACATCAAGCGTGCAGCGGCGTTGGGCTTCGACTCGCGGGCCGCGCAGATCGTCCAGCGCGACAGCAGAAAGACCGACTGGAACGACCTGCATCTGCGTGCGATCGCGTCCGATGATCCCAAGCAGTGGGACAACGACGTCAAGGAAGCTCGGTACCAGGGCGACCTGCTCGTGGCCCGCTCGGCGGTGGACAAAGGCCTGCTGATGTTTGAGCACGACGGCCGTAACGACTTCTGGCTGGAGTACCGCTCGCGCCTGTACTGGTTTGACTTCGACACCCAGCGCTTCGACAAGCTGCGCAAGGAGAAGCTGGGCGACCTCGATGCCGACGACGGCGACGAGGTGGCGGCCGAGGATCTGAGGAAGATCAAACGTGCTGCGTGCTCCGTCCAGAAGATCGCCAACTGTTACCCCGAGGCGCTGTATTTCCAGCGTCAGGAGGTCACCGACGAAAGCTGGTACTACTTCCGCGTCGACTTTCCGCACGACGGCCCCAGCGTCAAAGGCACCTTTACCGGCGGCCATGTCGCCAGCGCGTCCGAGTTCAAAAAGCGCCTGATCTCCTTGGCAGCCGGCGCCATGTTCACTGGCACCGGTCACCAGCTGGACCGCCTGATCGAAGAACAAACCGAAGCGATCAAGACGGTGGATGCCATCGACTTCGTCGGCTACAGCAAAGAGCACCGCGCCTACCTGCTCGGCGATATGGCTGTGCGCGATGGCGAGCTGGTGACAGCGAACGAAGAGGACTACTTCGAGTTCGACAAGCTGCGCTTGAAGACCACGCAAAAATCCATCCGCCTGGAGATCCAACGCGACGCCGAGGCGTTCCGTGTGGATTGGCTGCCGTGGCTGTGGCAGTGCTTCGGCACGCACGGCATGGTCGCCATGACGTTCTGGTTTGGATCCTTGTTCGCCGAGCAAATCCGCGCCGGGCACAAGAGCTTCCCGTTTCTTGAAGCCACCGGCGAAGCCGGCGCCGGCAAGACCACGCTACTGACGTTCCTATGGAAGCTACTGGGCCGCTCGGACTATGAGGGCTTTGACCCGGCTAAGTCCTCTAAGGCCGGCCGTGCACGCGCCATGGGCCAGGTGTCTGGCATGCCCGTCGTCCTGCTGGAGGCCGATCGCAGCGAGCCAGACAAGGCGCACTCAAAGACGTTCGAGTGGGATGAGCTGAAGGACTTTTTCGGTGGCGGCACGCTGGCAACACGCGGCGTACGCAATGGCGGCAACGAGACGTACGAGCCGCCATTTCGCGGAACGATCGTCATCACCCAGAACGCAGCGGTGGACGCCAGCGAGGCGATCCTCACGCGCATCGTGAAGCTGCATTTCAAACGCCCGCAGGTTACGACCGAAAGCCGCATCGCGGCCGACAACCTCAATGCGCTGCAGGTCGAAGAAGTCAGCCACTTTCTTGTGCGCGCCATTCGCCAGGAACGCGCCATCCTCGACCTGTTCGCCGAGCGGGTAAAGGTATTCGAGGCCAAGCTGCGCGCGCAGCAGGATCTGCGCCTGGAACGCGTGATCAAGAACCACGCGCAGATGCTGGCGCTGTTCGACTGTCTGCGCCTGGTTCTCACGATTCCCGACGACATGGTCGAGCAGACGCGGCTCGCGTTGCTGGACATGGCCCTGGAACGGCAGAAGGCGATCAGCGCCGACCACGCGATGGTCAACGAATTTTGGGAGGTCTACGAATACCTCGAGGCCACCGGCCACGGCAAAGCTGTGGTCAACCACAGCCGCGACGCGCAGCGGATTGCGATCAACCTCAATCACTTCGCTGCACGTGCTGCGCAGTTCAGCCAGGCCGTGCCCGATCTCAAGGTGCTGCGTGCGCTGCTCGGTGACTCGCGCCGGCACAAGTTCATCGGCGCGAACGTGGCCGTCAACAGTGCTGTCCTCAAGGACGATCTGACCGGCGTCGGCACCACCGTGAAGTGCTGGGTGTTCCAGAAATGAGCGCGCTTTCTCATGTTGGAAACTTTGGGAAATTTTCGTTGACTTCTACCCAGGAGCAGAGCAACCATTACCGTGTCGCCGCACAATCGGCGACCGGGTGTGGAAGCCCGAATCATGAGGCGCAACAGCGCCCATCGACCGATGCATGGCGCTTTTTTATTGCCCGCATCGTCGTTGCGGGTGCGTGCCAGCCAGTTCAATGGCGGGCGGTGCGTGGGGGCTGCAAGGCCCGCCGGTCCTCATGCCGGTCTTCCAACCGCGTACCGTCCGCCACCTCGTTTGGAAGCGAGGCGGCGGATTCCTTCACGCATGAGGAATCTCGCATGTCTTACGACGCTCAAGAAGCGCCGGCTAATGCCGCGCGCCAGATCGCCCATTTCTTCGGCCTGATCGCCGACACCCTCGACTGGAATCACACCGCCTGGCTCGCCCTGCAGGCGAAGCTGCAGGCCATTGGTAAAGCGCCCGAGGCGCTGACGCTGGCAGATGTCGAAGCCGCTATTTCCAGCATCAATGCCGACCTGGCCGAGGTGCGCCAGTGAGCCGCCGCGACCTGCACAAGGCGCTGCGCATAGCTCCAGGCGTCTACATGCTCCTGCAGATCCGCGCGACCGACGTGCTGGCCGAACTGTATGCCGACGGTCTGCATGACCGTCCACCAGTCATGTTCGCCTGCAGCGCGATCGAAGACGCTTGCGAGTTGTTCCCTGTCGATGACGGCACCGGGCTGGTCATCGGCTCGCTGCACGTGGTGATGCCGGAAGCAGAGGCCGCTGCCCTGCAGGAATGGGTTATTGAGCGCATGCCTGCATTGGAGGTGGCGTGATGGACGCTGCACGCCCAAACCTACAACTACCCGAAGACGCTGATTTCTCGATCAGTGAAGAAGATCAGTCCCGCCTTTGGCTCGCCTACCACGCGACCACATTGCTTGCCGCGCTGACGAATGATGTCGCGATCGAGGCAGGCATCAATCACGACGGACCGGCAGCCGTTGCCGAGTACATCCGCCATGAACTGCTGGATGTCCTCAGCGGCGCGCAGCGTTTGCGCGAGCCTGATCCCAGCAATCCGCCCTCTGGCGCCGACCTGATCTAACCCCGTTTCAGCGGGCCGGCGGGCGGTGCTGTAACACCGCCCCAAGGCCCTCCACCAACGCAACTTTGGAGAGTCGATATGCAACAGCAAACTGGAACATGTCCAGCCACGGCAGCACGTCTGTTGGCTTTGGGCACCGGACCTAACGCGGAGGCTAGCACGCCCCCCGTCGTCGCCTACGATCGCAACATGGGCGACTGCTCAGCTACGATCACCATGCACGTCACGCATGGTGCGGTCGTGGTCACTGCGACCCTGAACATGGGACCGCTTCGCCAGGTGCGTCAGTCCTGGGAGCGGCGTCGCGGCACCGGCACCGGCTGGAAGCTCATCGACGGCCCCCGCCTGTGGACCACGGCAGAAGACCGCATCAGCACGGAGTTGGCCGAGTTCATGGACGGCCTGGACTTCCCGTTCGACCTGGCCAACATGCTGCCGCGCAGGCCGACTGCAGCTGCTGCGGCTGCTGTGGCACAGGCCGCGAGGGAGGTGGCACATGGTTGAGCTGCTCGCGTTGGCAATGATCCTGGCGCCGGCGGCCGGCGGCGCACTGTTCTACAGGCTGTGGACGTCGCGCCGCCCGCGCCTCACCCAGACCGGCCTGGCCGTTGGTCAGGTGCCACAGCGCCTGCGTCGCCGCACTCGCATGGCTGTGCGTCGGGGGGCTGCTCATGGCTGAGTCCGTCATCCTTCTCGGCCCGCAGGGCAGCGGCAAATCTCTCAACGCGAAGGCTCTATGTCAGGAGCTCGGCCTGCAGGAGGTCATCGAGCTTGAGAATCTCTTGTTTACTTTCCGCGCTGATCGCCTGGAGCCTGTCGGGCAGCTGATCCTGACTTGCGACGAACAGCAGGCGCGGACCTGGTCGGTTCGCTGGGGCCTGCGCGTCATCCGTGTCGAGGAAACACGCGCCCAGCGCGGCGCCGCATGGAGGACGCAGCCATGAACCTGCAGCGCACGATCGAGGTTGCTCGCGCCGCCGCGCGGATGGGGGCGCCTGGCCCGTTGTCCACCGGGGAGGCGCTGACCGCCGCTCTGGTGCTGAATCGTGCCGATTGGCTGGCCGAGATGGACTACACCATCGCCGAGGCACTGGACCGGATCGACTCCGACACCGTGCAGCACCTGCGGGATGCCGAGCGCGTGCTGCGCATGGAGGTACCGTGACGCAGCGTCAGGTCGACCACGACACCCCTCTGCCGCCCTGCACGAATGGCCACGTGGCTCGCCACATGCTCGATGCCCGCCGCCTTGAGGCAGGCGGCGGGCACTTCATCGAGTGCGTGTGTGGGCGCACACAGAAGCATCCCAGCTTCGAGTTGGCCATGACCGAATGGCGGCGTGCTCATCGCATCCGCACACCTCGTCAGCCACGGCCCTGCGCCCAGAACGTCGTGCAGCTCGGCCTGCGCTTCATCGGTACGCGCCAGCGATGATCGATGGCGCAAACATGGAGGGGTTTCGCAGGGTTTGCGAAGCGCGTCACTGGCTACGGCAGGGCTACACGGATGCAGCCAAGGTGCGAGAGCTACGGCTCCGCATTGCCGCTCAGCGCGGCTATGCCGCTGCTGACTTGCTCGTGGAGGAAATGCGCGAGCAGTGGCGGCACAGGCGGGAGTGGACCAAGGAGCAAGATGCATGAGCGGTGGGGTACTTACGTTTGAGGATCTGCGGCGGCTATGCGCACCGATTGGACCCTCCCCCCGTACCGCGACCGTCGTGCGTTGGGCCAATGATCAAGGCATCCGATACAAGTACGACGGTCGAGGGGGTATCTGGACAACGCTAGACGCGCTCAACGCCGCGCTGGGATTGCAGCAACACAACGACATCGAGATGGATACAGAACAGGAGCTGATGTAATGGCAAGAGGCCGCAAGCGCAAATTCAATCCCCTCATACCATCCCACATTGACCAGGCCGCGCTCCCGCGCGGCCTCTATTGGGGGGATGGCCGGTGGTACGTCGTCGAGCCGCATCCCGAAGGTGGGGCCAGACGAAAGCAAACCGTGGCCTACGCTGGAGCTCGTCTATCGGAATTGCACGGAATCATTGAGGAACGTGCAGGCAAGGGCATGCGCGGTACGTTGCGTTATCTCTTTGATCGCTTCCATGAGTCGTTGGAGTTCAAGGAACTAGCGACCGACACGCAAGATGACTACAAGCGCTACGCCAACTCCATTGCCGACTATCTGCGCAAGGACGGATCGAAACTGGGCTCGGTGCAGGTTGATCGCATCACCACGCCTGTGATCCAGCGACTCGTGGAAGTTTTCGCAATGGGACGGCTTGCAAACGGTCACCAACCCGCGCTTCCAGCAACGCCCAGTAAAGCAAATCACCTTCACCGCTACTTACGTCGCACACTCGCATGGGGCATGCGTGTCGGCCTATGTAGATCAAATCCAGCCATCGGCGTGAGGCAAGCACGCGAAGCAAAGAAGCACCGTATGCCAACGCCGGCTGCATTCGACAAGGTGCTGACCTTCGCTCGTGAACGCGGCTCCCGTCCACCACACACAAAGGGCAGTTGCCCGAGCTACCTGGCGCCAGTCATGGTGCTCGCGTATAGCGCGCGCCTACGCGGCATCGAGGTGTGCACCCTCAACGACACACATAAGCAGCCAACAGGCATACATGCTCAGCGGCGCAAAGGATCACGCGACACGCTTACCGAGTGGGATCCTGAGATGATCGAAGCGTGGGATTTCCTCGCAGCGCGGCGTACCGCGATCTGGACTAAGAAAGGCCGAAGCTTTCCAGTCCCTATCAAGGCCGAGGATCGGCGGCTACTCGTTGAACAGACTGGTAGCCCCATGGCTAAGTCATCTCTGGATAGTGCCTGGCAACGATTCATCACGCTCGCAATGACCGAAGGGATCATCACGAAGCAGGAGCGCTTTTCTCTGCATGGCCTCAAGCATCGCGGCATTACCGACACAGTTGGAAACCGAGGCGACAAACAAGATGCTGCAGGGCACGTAACACCAGCAACGACAGGTCGCTATGACCATGCACTGCCAGTGGTAAAGCCGCCAAAACGCAGCTAATTTTCCCGGCAATTTTCCCGGCAGCCCAAAATCAGGGCGCTTGGCACAAGCTAAGCCCTTGATTTTATGGTGGGCCCAGAAGGATTCGAACCTTCAACCAAAGGATTATGAGTCCTCTGCTCTAACCGTTGAGCTATAGGCCCTGCTGCACAGCGCTCGCTGGTGCCGCATGCAATGCGTCGGGCTCACAGGAGTCGGGCAAGTTTACCTGTCTGTCCGCGGGCTTGTCTGCTGCGGACCCGTCTTCTCTGCGGGCCGGTGTCCGTACCCGCTCTTCTCTACGGGCTCTTCTCTACGGGTCAGTGTCTGCGCCCGCTCGCTGCGGTTCTGCCACTGCTGTCTCTGTTGGCTGCTTACTAGCTCGCCGCACGCGCAGCGCGCATCCACTGCGCGTATTGCGCGCGATGTTCTGCCAGACAAGATGTCCCGCTCGTGCTCAGGTCAGTGCGAGCGATGCCGCCACATATCCCATGTGCACGCACATCTGAAAGGCTCGGCTACATACACAGGCGCCGCGTCTCACAACGGCAATTCCTGGCTAACAGCCTGCTGTCGATCAGAGTACCCAATACCCGTCCGGCATCAACAGCTACGTGAGCGTCTGTCTACAACGAGATGCACGCGCCTGGACAACACACACGCACCCGTGCACCCACAACCATCAAGCATCCGCTGTCTGGCGCTGCTTATCGATCAGCTGACGACCTGCACTGAATCCCTGCGCGATGGCGTCCTGGTAGGTGTCCCAGGTCTCTGCTTGGTCGTTGATGCGCGGAAGGCGCTTGCTGCCGCCCTCGGCATAGACATCGACCCACAATGTCCATCTGGCGGTCGGCGAAGCCTGTTCGACGCGCACGCGGATCTCATGATCGCGGTACGTGGTGGTTTCGAAGCGGCTTTGTCTGCTCATTGGACGGTCTCGGGTTCCTGTCGCGCTCGAAGGTAAAACGCCGGCTGCAATCTCGCGTGAGATTGAAGGAAACATCTACTTAATAGTGCGTTGCGGTGCGGCTTCGTCGCAAAGGCGTGAAGCCAGGCGCCTCCAAATCTACGCTCCTGCTGCCCGCAAAGCATCGCCGGGCGGGTGCCTGAAACGCAACAGCCCCGCATCTGCGGGGCTGTTGTGTGACCACTTTGCAGCGGCGACGTGAGGTCAGTCGATGTCCAGGAACGAGCGCAACTGTTCCGAGCGGCTGGGGTGACGCAGCTTGCGCAACGCCTTGGCTTCTATCTGACGGATCCGCTCGCGGGTGACGTCGAATTGCTTGCCGACTTCTTCCAGCGTGTGATCGGTGTTCATGTCGATCCCGAAGCGCATCCGCAACACCTTCGCTTCGCGCGGGGTCAGGCCGGCCAATACGTCCCGTACCGTCTCGGAGAGATTGATGTTGGTGGTGTTGTCGATCGGGGACTCCACATTGGTGTCCTCGATGAAGTCGCCCAGGTGCGAATCCTCGTCGTCGCCGATCGGGGTTTCCATCGAGATCGGCTCCTTGGCGATTTTCATCACCTTGCGGATCTTGTCTTCCGGCATGTCCATTTCCTTGGCCAGTTCCTCCGGCGTGGCCTCGCGGCCGAACTGCTGGAGCATCTGACGGGAAATGCGGTTCAACTTGTTGATCGTTTCGATCATGTGCACCGGAATACGGATGGTGCGCGCCTGATCGGCGATCGAGCGGGTGATGGCCTGACGGATCCACCACGTCGCGTACGTGGAGAACTTGTAACCGCGACGGTATTCGAACTTGTCCACGGCCTTCATCAGGCCGATGTTGCCTTCCTGGATCAGGTCCAGGAACTGCAGGCCGCGGTTGGTGTACTTCTTGGCGATGGAGATGACCAGGCGCAGATTGGCCTCGACCATTTCCTTCTTGGCCTTGCGCGCCTTGGCTTCGCCATAAGCCATCGCACGGCTGATCTCCTTGATCTCGCCCAGGGTCAGGTAGTTGGCCTTTTCCATCTCGATCGAGCCCTGCTGCTCGGACACGATCTGGTCCTTGACGTCGCGCAGCGCGGACGACCACTTCTGCTTGCGCTTGAGTGCGTCTTCCACCCATTCCAGGTTGGTCTGATTGCCTTCCCAGGAGCGGATGAAGTCCTTGCGCGGCATGCGCGCCACGGTGGTAGCCAGGTGCAGCACCTTGCGCTCGTGGTCCTTGATGCCGTTGACCACGCCACGCAGCTGGGTGACCAGCGCGTCGGTCAGCGGCAGCGGCAGCTTGAGCGTGGTGAAGATGGCGGCCATGTCTTCGCGCGCCTTGACCACCAGCTTGTGCTCGGCGCCGTTCTTGGCATAGATCTTCTTGAACTTGGCGTATTCGTTGGCCAGGTTCTCCATGCGCGTGGCGACTTCCACCGGGTCCGGACCGGTCGGGCCGGCCTCTTCTTCGGCAGCGTCGTCATCGCCGTCTTCGTCGTCGTCTTCATCGACCGCGTCTTCGTCCACGGCAACCGGGCCGGCGGCGGCCAGTGCAGCGGCGGCGGCGTCGGCTTCTTCGATCAGGTCGTTGAAGCCGACCACGATCTCGGCCAGACGCTTCTTGCCTTCCTTGTGCGCTTCGTAATCGGCGAGCAGCATTTCGGTCGACAGCGGGAACACGCCCAGTGCTGCCTGGACCTGGCTCAGGCCTTCTTCGATGCGCTTGGCGATGGCGATTTCGCCTTCGCGGGTCAGCAACTCGACCGTGCCCATTTCGCGCATGTACATGCGCACCGGGTCGGTGGTACGGCCACCTTCGGTATCGAGCGCGGTCAGCGCTGCGGCGGCTTCTTCGGCGGCAGTGTCGTCAACCTCGCGGTTGCCGGTGTTGCCATCGTTGAGCAGCAGGGTTTCGGCATCGGGGGCAACTTCATGGACATCGATGCCCATGCCGTTGATCATGCTGATGATGTCTTCAATCTGCTCCGGGTCGACGAGGTCGTCGGGCAGATGGTCATTGACTTCGGCGTAGGTCAGATAGCCCTGTTCCAGGCCCTTGCTGATCAGTAGCTTGATGTCGGATTGCTGGGCAGGACGTTCGTTGGCCATGAGTGCTCGCGCCACCGGCTTTGAGATTGGAAAGAGAACCTAGCATTATACCAGCGTGAAGCCCGGTCTGCCGGAATCAAGACGGGACCGCTGGTAGAACTGCGCTGGCTAGGGTCTGAGAAGGAAGGTCACCGGGCCGTCATTGACCAGGTCGACAACCATATGGGCACCGAATTGCCCGGTTTCCACCCCGGCGTGGTGGTTTTCGCGGCAGATCGCCACTAATTGATTGAACGCCCGTTCAGCCTCCTGAGGCGGCGCGGCGGTACTGAAGCCAGGACGGTTGCCTGAGCTAGTGTCAGCGGCCAGGGTGAACTGGCTGACCAGCAGCAGACCGCCGGCGGTATCGGTGAGTGAGCGATTCATCTTGCCGGCGTCGTCGCCGAACACCCGGTAGCTGAGCAGGCGCTCGGCCAGCCGCCGGATCTGCGCATCGCTATCGCCCGGCTCCACGCCAATCAGCGCCAGCAACCCGGAACCGATGTGCCCGACGACCCGGCCGTCGACACTGACCGAGGCCCGGGTAACGCGTTGGATCAGTGCAAGCATCGGCCTTCTCGGGCAGCAAACTGTGTCGCGCAGCATGCCCAGCACGACCGGCACTGTCACGCGCGGGCCTTCGCCGGCTGCGCTGTTTAGAATTGTATGGATGAAACCCGATGTCCGCGCCAGACTGCTCTATACCGCCGCCGCCGCCGTGGGCCGCCTGCCGTGGCCGTTGCTCAAACGCATGGCCGACGCGCTGGCCTGGAGCTGGCGCAAGCTCAACGCGCGCGAAGCCCGCGTGGCACGCCGCAACCTGGAACTGGCCTACCCGGAATTACCCGCCGCCCAACGCGCGCAGCTGCATGCGCAAATCCTGCAATCGACCGCGCGCCAGACGCTGGAAGTGCTGCGCACCTGGACCCGCCCGCCAGCCGACAACCTGGCGCGCCTGCATCGCAATGGGCAAGAGCTCTACGACGCGGCGCTGGCGTCCGGGCGTGGCGTGATCGTGGCGGCGCCGCACTTCGGCAACTGGGAGCTGCTCAACCAGTGGCTGTCCGAGCGCGGGCCGATCGCCATCGTGTACCGGCCGCCCGAGTCGGAGGCAGTGGATGGGTTTCTGCAGCTGGCACGCGGCGGCGACAACGTGCGCCAGGTGCGTGCCGAAGGCCCGGCGGTGCGGCAGTTGTTCAAAGTCCTCAAGGACGGCGGCGCGGTCGGCATCCTGCCCGACCAGCAGCCGAAGATGGGCGATGGCGTGTTCGCGCCGTTCTTCGGCATTCCGGCCTTGACCATGACCCTGGTCAACCGGCTGGCCGAGCGCACCGGCGCTACGGTGCTGTACGGCTGGTGCGAGCGCGCTGGCGGGGACCTGCAGTTCGCCCTGCACGTGCAACCGGCCGACCCGGCAGTGGCCGACCCCGACCCCGTGCGTGCCGCCAGCGCACTCAATGCCGGCATCGAACAGATCGCCCGGCGCGACCCGGCGCAGTATCAGTGGACCTACAAGCGCTACACGCTGCGCCCGCCCGGCAGCGGCGAGGCCAACCCGTATGCGACCGAACGGCATCCGCATTGATCGCCGCGCCGCGCCCGCCTGATCGAGCGCGGCAGCCTGGGTTGAGCGCATTCAATCGTCGTGCGGGTCTGCAGGGGTCGCCAGAAGACGTTGATAAAACGCCAGATCCAGCCAGCGCCCGAACTTGAAGCCGGCCTCGCGCACGGTGCCGGCATGGGTAAAGCCGGACTGTTCGTGCAACGCGATGCTGGCCTGGTTGCTGGCATCGATGCCACCGACCAGCACATGCACGCCACGCTCTTCAGCGGCAGCGATCAGCGCCTGCAGCAACACCCGCCCTAGGCCTTTGCCACGATGGTCCTGGTGCACATAGATCGAATGCTCGACGCTGTACTTGAACGCCGGCCAGGCGCGAAAGGTGCCGTAGCTGGCAAAACCCATCAGCGTGCCCTCGGCATCTTCGACACCGATCACCGGAAATCCGCCCGCGCGCTTGGTGGCGAACCAGCCGACCATGCTCTCCGGCAGGCGCGGCCGGTAGTCGTACAATGCGGTCGAGTTGGCGATGGCCTCGTTGAAGATGTCCAGGATCGCGCTGGCGTGACGCGACTCACTGCAGTCGATAAGGCGCATGGGATCCGCTGAGCTGAGGAGTCGTTGAATTAGAAAGCATTGCCGGGCGCTGAACAATGCGCGCGGCGCACAACCAATCGGCGCCTGTGCTGTCACTCAATCGCAGCCACTGGATGCAGCGTTCCCCCCGATGGTGGCAGCCGGCAGTTGCGAACCACGCGACAATGGCGGCATGCGGCCGGCACTGGCGCGGCGGCGTCCGCCTTGAAGCGGCCGTGGCAATCCCCATCTGGAGTCGTGCATGAGCAGCCCCGTCCCCTCCCCCAGCGCACAGGCCTTCGGCGATCCGGCAGCCATCCGCTGCGAGCGCGCCGCGTCCGAGTTGCGCGCCGGCCGGCCGGTGCTGTTGACCGCCGCCGACGGGCAGGCGCGTGCGGTATTGGCGTTGGACAGCAGCACGGCGCAGTCGTATGCCGCGTTCGCACGTGCCGCGCAGGGCCGTCACTATCTGTTCGTCACGCCGACCCGCGCCCAGGTCTTGGGGCTGACTGCGCCGCAGGGCGCACGCGTGGCCCTGGCCGACTACAGCTACGACCAACTCGCCGCACTGGCCTATCTGCGCGACACCCCGGTGCCGGCGCAGTGGGCGGCGGGCGATGCGCTGGATGCCGGCGGGGTGGAGATCGCGCGGCTGGGATTGCTGCTGCCGGCCCTGCTGGCCGTGGAGCTGCGCGACGTGCACGCCCACGCCGCCTTTGCCGGATGCCAATCGCTGAGCCTGGACGATTTGAGCAGTGGCTGCGCCAAATCGGCCGCGGCCGGCTTTGAGCTCGTCACCCGCACGCCGGTGCCATTGCGCGGCCTGGGCATGAGCGAATTTGTGGTGTTCCGCGGCGGCGTCGCGCAGCGCGACCAGGTGGCGATCGTGGTCGGCCAGCCCGACCTGTCGGGCGCGGTACCGGTGCGCGTGCACTCGTCGTGCCTCACCGGCGATCTGTTCGGCTCGCTCAAGTGCGACTGCGGCGACCAGCTGCGGCACGGCCTGGCCAAGTTGAAGGATCTCGGCGGCGGTGTGCTGCTGTATCTGGATCAGGAAGGCCGCGGCACCGGCATCGCCGCCAAAATGCGCGCCTACGGCTATCAGCATGCAGGCCTGGACACCATCGACGCCGATGCGCAGCTGGGCTTCGGCCCGGACGAGCGCCGCTACGGCAGCGCGGTGGCGATGTTGCGCGGCCTGGGCATCGGCCGTATCCGTCTGCTGACCAACAACCCGGCCAAGGCCGAGCGGCTGCGCGCCGCCGGGATCGCTGTCGAAGATCGCATCCCGATCACCGGCGATATCACCCCTGAAAACGAGCAATATCTGCGCACCAAGGCCGCGCGCGCTGGCCATGCGCTGGATGTGGATGCGCTGATTCTGGCTGCGCAATAAGCGCGGGCAGCAGGGCTGCCTGATCGGTGCCGCTGGCACGCAGGCGGTGCGTGCCGGGGCCGATGCATCCGGCCATCGGCGCCTGATGCGTGCCCACTGTTGGCCTCTGCCTGATCAATGTTGCGTGTTCGATCTCCATCGCTGGGCGCCATCGGCGTGGGTGTCGGTCTGCGATCCCCGCCGTGTAGCGCAAACGCGCGCACTGATAAGATCGCCTAACAAAACGACTGCGCAGCCACCGGGCGGGCGCGGCCGATGCTCGGTGCGGCATGGACCACGCGTACACACCGGTTTTGAGCGCGCCGTCCACTCCCACCTGACGACTGCTCGCTACGTCTCCTTAGCCGCTCTAAGAGCAATCTCGACCACCGAACGTGTTTGCCCGAGCACTGCGACGGCGTCTGTCAGCCGTCCTACCCAGTTCCTCGCAAGCCAAGGCCAGAGCGGATGCGCCCTGACCGGGCACCCGGCTATGCTTGCGCACCGCTTCTGCAGGCCCGCCTCGTGCACGACGCTCCACCGCCGCACCCCGACATCCTGGTCCGCGCCGCGCCTGCCGAGACGCCGCCGGTGGACCACGCGCACTGGCAGCAGTTGCCACGCCGTGGCGCCTACGTGGCCGCGGTCAATGGCGCACTTGGCGGTGGCTGTGCCGGCCTGATCGCGGCCGGTGTCGCCGTCACTGCGCTGCATGCCTGGCACTACTGGCCGGCGGTGCTGGGGGTGACGCTGGTGCTGGCGATGCTGTGCGCATGGCTGGCAGTCAAACGGCACCGGCTCACGCTGTGGAAACTCGACCAGCATGGCTTGGCGCTGCAACGCGGGCACCTGTGGCAGAGCGACACCCGCGTGCCGATCTCGCGCGTGCAGCACGTGGATCTACGCCGCGGCCCGATCGAACGCGCCACACACCTGACGACGCTGGTGGTGCACACCGCCGGCAGCCGACTTAATGCGGTGGCGCTGTCCGGGCTGGATCAGGCCGATGCCGAGCATCTGCGCGACCGCCTCGCCCGCCAGCTCGATCACCACGACGACGCGCTGTGAATGCCATCGAACACCCCGGCCACGACGAGCAGCGCCTGCATCCGCTGTCGTGGGTGTTCGTGCTGCTGCAGCAGATTCGCCAGTTCCTGATTCCGTTGGTCGCTTTGGTCGTGTTCGGCAGCCGCGACGGCAGCCGCGATTTTGCCGACCACATCGCCACCGCCGTAGTGATCGCCGTGCTGGTGGCGATTTCGGTGTTGCGTTACTTCACCTATCGCTATCGCATCGGGCAAGACAGCGTGGCGATCCGCAGTGGCCTGCTGGAGCGCAGCCGGCGCGACATTCCATTTGCCCGCATTCACAACGTGGTGGTGCATCAATCGCTGCTGCATCGGCTGGCCGGCGTGGCGGAAGTGCGGCTGGAATCGGCCGGCGGACACAAGCCCGAAGCGGAAATGCGCGTACTGCGACTGGATCAGGCGCTGGCGCTGGAAGATCTGATACGGCGCCGCGCCCACCACGCCGATGCGGCGGTTGTGCAGACCGACGACCGCACCACCTTGTTGCGCCTGCCGATGGGAGAAGTGATCCGGCTGGGCCTGATTTCCAACCGCGGCATGGTGGTGGTCGCCGCCAGCTTCGGCGTGATCTATCAGATGATTCCGCGCCGCGTGGCGTCCAACTTCATCGAGACCAATGGCGAGCTTGCGTACCGCTACGTCAACCAGGTCCATCCGGGTGCGGCCGTCACCACGATTCTGGTGACGATTGCCGTCGCGGCGGTGCTGCTGGCCATGCGCGCGCTGTCGGTAGCCCTGGCCGTGGCGCAGTACCACGGCTTTCATCTCAGCGAATCGGAGCGGCGCCTCACCGTGGAGCGCGGCCTGCTGACACGTATCCGCAGCAGCGTGGCGCTACGGCGGATCCAGTCGTGGACGGTGTACGAAAGCCGCCTGCATCGCCTGTTCGGCCGCCGCCAGCTGCGCGTGGACACCGCCGTGACCAGCGCCGGCGACAACCACGACAGCGCATTGAAGGAGCTGGCGCCGATCGCCGAACCGCAGCGGTGCGATGCCTTGCTGCAGCGTCTGCTGCCCGACATTGCCTGGCCGCCGGCGCAGTGGCAGGCAATCGCCACGCACTGCTGGTGGCGGCTGAGTCTGCCGACGCTGCTGATGCTGCTGCCGCTGGTGGCCGGGCTGGCGTGGCAGTTCGGCAGTCAGGCCGCGTGGTTGCTGCTGTGGCTGCCGTGGAGCGCCTTCAAGGCGCATCGTCAGGTGCAGCGCATGGGCTATGCGGTGGACGCGCGCTATGTGGCGGTGCGCGGCGGCTGGTGGAAGCGCTGGTGGCGGCTGGCCGAGCTGGACAAGCTGCAGGCGCTGCAGCTGCAACGCTCGCCGCTGGATCGCCTGACCGGCACTGCCACGCTGTGGCTGGACACCGCAGGTGCCAGCACCACCGGCCCGGCGCTGCGCCTGCGCTTTGTGCCATTGGCGCAGGCGCAGGCGCTGCAAACGCAACTGGGCGCCGCGCTGGCACGGCGTAAGCTGCGCTGGTGATTGGTGATTGGTGATTGGTGATTGGACCAGCGTGGCTGGTCGGCAGGGAGATCGCCCACGATCGACGATCAGCGCTGCGCCGGACCCCAATAGCCGAGTTCACGCCGAATCTGCAGGCCACGCCACAGGGCGCCCAGCGGCTTGCGTCGCAGCGTGCCGAGCTTGCCAGCGATGAACTCTTCGGTGGCGGCGATCACGCGTTCCGACGATCTGCCATCGCGATACGGATGGATCGCATCGGCATAGCTGGTCAGCGCATTGCGCAGTTCGGCATCCGGCGCCAGCGCGCGCGCCAGCTGCTGCGGCAGCTGTTGCGGCTGCAGAAAATCCAGCATATGCGGCTGCGGCACGCGGTTGCGGAAGGTCACCACCGGTTTGTGCTGCACCACAAACTCGGAGACGATCGATGAGGTATCGGAGACCAGCACATCGGCCGCGCGCTGCGCCGCCACAACCTCTTCGGGCTCGACGAACCGCGCATTGGCACCGGCCAATGCGCGATAGCGGTCGAATAATTCCGGCGCGCATTTGGGATGCAAGGTGAGCAGCCAGTAGTGCGCACCGCGCGCGATATCGGCGGCGATTTCCTCATACAGCACAGGTGCCGCGCTCAGCCGCTCGGTAAAGGTGGAACCGAACAGGATCACCGGCCGTCCGTTGGCGGACGCACGCAGCGCGGCGCTGTGCCCGCCGTCATCGCGGAACACCGGATCGAGCTTGGGCCAGCCGGTTTCCACCACCGCAAAATGACCTTCGCGCGCCGCCAGAGCACGAAACGGCGCAGTGGTGGCCGGGCCTTGCGTGCAATACAGATCGAACAAGCCGCGCACGCGAAAGTGGCCGCGATTGTCCTCGCGCTTTTGCACATTGAAGCCATGGAAGAGCTGCACCTTGGCGCCGGAGATAAACAGCGGCACCCAGTTGGCCGCACTGAACACTGCACGCGGACGCAGGGCCAGCGCCTCGCGCAACCCCACTTCGCGCACGCCCGGCAGCACCAGCCCACGCGCGCCGCCTTCGTACCAGGCAGCAACGGTGTCGCCGCGGGCCTGTAATGCCTGCGCCAATGGCGCCAGAATAGGCAACGCGTAACGCTCCGTTGCGAACAGCAGGTAATCGGCCATCACATGTCCTCTTCGACCGCACCCGACGAACGGCCTCGCATTAGCGCCTGCATTATCGCGTTCAACGAGGCCGATCGCCTATGCGACTGCCTGACCTCGCTGGCGTTCTGCGATGAGATCGTGGTGGTGGACTCCGGTTCCACCGACGCCACTGCTGCCATTGCCAACGCGCATGGCGCGCGCGTGCTGCAACGCGCCTTCGATGGCTACCGCAGCCAGAAGGCGTATTGCGTGGCGCAAGCCAGCCACGACTGGGTGCTGTGCCTGGATGCGGACGAACGCATCAGCGACAGCTTGCGTGCAGCGATCCTGGCCGCGCGCGATGCCGGCTTTGCCGACGCGGCCGGCTACCGGTTTGCGCGGCTCTCCGAGTACTTCGGCCGCTTCTTGCGCCATGGCAATGCATATCCGGACCGCGTGCTGCGCCTGTTCGACCGACGCCGTGGCGGCTGGCGCGGCAAGCGCGAGATCCACGAAGCGGCCAGCGTCGATGGTGCCGTGGTCACCTTGCGCGGCGACCTGATCCACTACCCCTACCGGTCGCTGATGCAGCAGCTGGCCAAGACCCAGCGCTACGCACAGATGATGGCCGAGCACGATTACGCCCGCGGCAAGCGCGCGACCTGGAGCAAGCTGGTGTTGGCGCCGGCCTGGCGCTTCTGGCGCGGCTATCTGCTGCGCGGCGGGTTTCGCGATGGCTGGCATGGGTTGATCTACGCCTACGTGCGCGCCAACTACGTGCGCCAGAAGACCATCATGCTGTGGCTGTTGCAGCACAACCAGCCGGTACAGGACCCGCCGCGCGCCGCGGATGGACGCAGCGACTGAGCGCAGCCAACACGGCTGCTGCGCTCATCGCCAGGCAGCGCGACCGATGCGCTCGGTGGCCGCGGACTCGTCGCGCAGATGAATCGCTTCGCATGGGTGGCCAGACGCATGACGGCTTGCCAATGTTTGAATGCGTGTTGGCCGCTCTCAGCCGATCAGGTTGCGCACACGCGAAGCGTCTCCAACTCACCACTGCTCGCTACGCGTTGCCGACAACCTTCGGTATTGCCGGCTGCGCCTGACGCGCGGCCAGGCCCACCAGGACGCCCACCATTGCCGAGTAGAAGCTCGCCGCCACCTGGTGCGCGAACATCGACTGGGTCAACCCGCACAGCGCATAGCTGATCACGATCATCACCCCAGCCGCCGCCGGCCCGCGGAACTGCACCTGCCCGCTGCGCCGATGCAAGCGCACAAACACCCATAGCGGCACGCCATAGACCGCAATCAGCAGCAACAGCCCGGGCACGCCCTGGGTGGCGGCCCATTCGGCCAGATCGTTGTGCGCATGGCCTAGATGGCAGCGAAACAACGCGTTATCCGCGGCGCACACAGGCAACTCGTGCATCGCATCGTCGAATCGGCCCACGCCGACGCCGGTCAGCGGATGCGCACGCACGGTATCCCAGGCCACATGCAGGCGCTCGATGCGGGCCCCGGCGGACGAATCGCTGTCGCCCACTTCGTAGCGCTGCAGATCGCTCTGCAACTCGCCCAGGCGCATCTGGTCGGTCAACGCAGGCACGCTGGCAACCACGCCCACTGCCAGCACCGCACCGCCGACGAAGGTCAGCAGCCGCATGCGCGTGCTATGCCACGGCGCGCCCCAGGCCAGTACGCCCACGGTGGCCAGCAACGCCAGCCACACGCCGCGACTGCCGCTGAGCACGATCACCACCACCGCTGCGACCGCTGCGCCCACCAGCCAGCGCACCGCGCCAACCGGACGACAAAACGCTGCCACTACCAGCAACATCATCGCGATGTCGGCAAACACAATGGCGTTGGTAAAGCCTTCCGCACGGTCGGCACCCTTCATCACCTGCAGCACCGCGATCGCCATGGCCGCGGCCACGCCGGCCAGCGCGCCCCGCCACAGCCAGACCTGGCGCGGCTGCAAGGCATAGGCCCACAGCGCCGCCCAGGGCAGCACCAGAAAGCGCGAACGATTGCCCACATCGCGCAGGCCGTGCTCGAACAAGGCGATCGACAGCAGCGACATTGCGATCACCACCACCGTCAGCCATCCCACCGTGCGCAACGCGCCGCTGCGCGCCGCGATGCCGGCCCGCAGGCTACGCCAACCGACCAGAGAGCCAAGCAACAGGCACAGGCCGAACGGCGCCAACCCGCTGGGCATGCTCACCACCAGCGCGGTCAGCGTGAACACGCCCAGCTCGGCGATGCCCACGCCCGCGCGCGATGCGGCGGGGACGGACTGCGGGAGCGACGCGGGCTGGGTACGCAATGAATTCATCGAAAGATCGGTGGCGAAAGGGGGCAGGACAGGCACCGCGCGTCAGCGGCGCCGGCCAAGCTAACGATGTCGCGCATGAATGACTGCTAGACAATCGCCAGCCCATACAGCGGCGTGATGCAGGCAGGACCTGGAATGCACGTGTGAAGGGCTCATTCGACGTCCAGGTTGCCCTGCTCCTTTGCTTCGACCGCCTTCTCCGTGGAGTTGGCCACGCAGTCGCCGCGCACCGCATCGCCCGGCACCAGCCACCAGCGCCGGCGATTGGCCACACCGACCAGCTGGCTGCGGCTGCGGTCCACGCAGCCCAACAGCGCCGTCTCCTGCGCCATCAGCCAACGCTGGCCCGGTTGCTCGGCCTGCCAGGCCACGCCGCGTCGCAGCTGTGCTTCCCACGGCACCTTGAAGCCGAAGGTCTGCGCAGGGCGGTCGGCCATCAGCAGGTTCTGCTCCTTCCATGCCACCAGGCCAAGTTGGGCATCCGGGCCGATACGGCGCCCGGCCTCGCGCATCACCGCGCCGGCCGAACTGGACTCGTTGAAGATCGGATAGCAGACCAGCCCGAACGCCACCCACCACGCGCCCAGCAGCGACACCACCGCCAGCGCGGAGCGGCGCACGCGCAACAGCAGCAGGCTCGCCACGCCCCAGGTACCCACCGCCAGCAGCAGCCAGCCCAGCGGGTCGGTGGCTTCGCTGCCGACCCCGCGGCTGTCCATGATCTTCTGCTCGAATCCGGGGTGCCCGATCAGCATCGCCGCCCCGCCTGCGGCGAAGACCACAGTCAGCAGCAGCGCAAAACCGAACAGCACCCGCTGCACCCCGACCCGGCGCAGCAGGCCCGCGGCCAACGGCGCCAGCGCCAGACAGAACATCGGCAACGCCGGCAGGATGTAGACATCGCGCTTGCCGCTGGGGATGGTGAAAAACACCAGCACCAGCAGCCACCACGCCAACGGCAGCAGATAGCGCGCATCGCGCCGGCGCAACCGCCGCCGCCACGCCGGAATCGCCCACGGCAACAGCAGGATGGTCGGC
Source organism: Xanthomonas sp. NCPPB 4467 (assembly GCF_041475665.2). Lineage (NCBI taxonomy): Bacteria > Pseudomonadati > Pseudomonadota > Gammaproteobacteria > Lysobacterales > Lysobacteraceae > Xanthomonas > Xanthomonas sp. NCPPB 4467. Next base: position 4,601,429 of record NZ_CM191260.1, read on the forward strand.
ATCCACATCGTGGCCATGCTTTGCAGGTGGTACCAGATCGGCTGCGCGTGATCCCACGAACTGGCATAGCGCTTGGCGGTCTGGCGCAGCAGGATGTCGTTGAGATACACCCGGTATTCGGGCTGGCCGGCGGTGAGCGCGGTGACCATCATCGGCACGAACCACAGCGCGATCGCCACGAAGAAGAACAGCGGCCCGAGCCAGAAGCGGCGGTCGCGCACATGCACGCGCACACCCGGCCAACCGCGTGCGGCGGCAATGCCGGCCGGGATCAGCATCAGCAGCGCGATGATGCCCACGCCCTTGGTGATCACACCCAGCCCGGCGGCAAACCAGCCCAGCGTCCACCAGCGCCAGGCCGGGCCCAGCAACAGGTGCCGCAGCAGCCCGTAATTGGCCAGGGTGATCCAGAACACCACCAGCGGGTCGATCTGCGCCTTCTTGGCCTGAAAGGTGAAGTGCAGGGTGAACAACAGCAGCCACGCGGCATACACCCCCACCCGCCGGGTCCACAGCCGCCGTCCCAGGTCGTACACACAGGCCAGCGTGCCCAGCGCCGCAAGCAGCGACGGCAGCAGGAACGCCACCCGCCAATTGCCCAGCAGCGCGTAGAACAACGCCTGCAGCCACATCAGCATCGGCGGCTTGTCCGAATACAGCTCGTTGCCGCGATGCGGGAACAACCAGTCCCCGCTCAGCACCATCTGCTTGGCGACCAGCGCAAAACGCGGCTCGTCCGACGGCCAGGGGTCACGCAGGCCCAGCCCGGCACCGATCACCAGCACCGCGGTGATGGCCAGCAACCAGAAATCCTTTGAAGCACGGGTCTTGAGCATGGCGGGCGGCAATGGGACGCGAAAAGGGAGCGCCGGCATCGGCGCGCGATCAGGAAGCTTTTAGCAAAAGCGCGTAGAAGAAACCGTCGCAGTGCTGCTCGCCAGGAAACCGCTGACGTCCCGGGCCCGCCGCATGGCCGAACTGCGCACCCAAGGGCTGCGCCTGCGCATCCGGCGTGCGTTGCAGGAAGGCCTCGACCTGCCCCTGGTTCTCGCGCGCCAGCAGCGAGCAGGTGGTGTAGAGCAGCTGGCCGCCCGGACGCAACGTGCGCCAGCTCGCATGCAGCAGACGCGCCTGCAGGGCGCACAGCGCATCGATGTCGTCGGCGCGACGGTGCAGCAGCACATCCGGCTGACGACGCACCACGCCGGTGGCCGAACACGGCGCATCCAGCAGTACTGCATCGAAGGGCTGACCGTCCCACCAGGCGGCCGGGTCGGCAGCATCGGCCGCATGCAACGCAACCTGCGCGTTCGGCACGGTGCGATGCAACGTCTGTTGCACGCGCTCCAGCCGGCGCGCATCCACATCCAGCGCGGTGAGCTGCAACTGCGGGTAACGCTCCAGCAGATGCGCCGCCTTGCCACCGGGCGCAGCGCAGGCATCGAGTACCCGCGCCGCCGGTGTCAGCGTCAGCGCATCGGCCACTTGCTGCGCAGAGCCGTCCTGCACCGAGACATCGCCCTCGGCAAAGCCCGGCAACTGGCTCACCGGCACCGCACTGTGCAACCGCAGCGCATCAGGCAGCACCGTGTCGGTCTGTGCGGAGATGCCCACCTCTGCCAGCCGCGCCACATAGGCGGCTGGATCGGTGCGCCCGCGATGCACGCGCAGCCACATCGGCGCCATCTGCGCGCTTGCGACGAAGATCGCTTCGGCCCGCTCGCCCCAATCGGCACGCAGCTGCTTGCGCAACCACGACGGCCAACCGGCATCGTCCGAGACCGCCGGAAATCCTTCGCGCTGCGCACGCCGCAGGATCGCGTTGACCATGCCGGCCTGGCGCGGCCGGCCCAGCGCGCGACACGCCTCCACGGTGGCAGACAGCGCCGCGTGCGCTGGCAGTTGCAATACGTCGAGCTGGGCGAAGCCGGCCATCAACAATGCCTTGAGTTCGGCATCGCGCGGCGGCAGCGGCCGCTCCAGCCATTGCCGCAAGGCGACGTCGTAGGCCGGGCGGCGCCGCAGCACTGCAAAACAGATCGCCTCCACCAGCGCGCGATCGCGCGGATCGGCAATGCCAGGCAGCGCAGCGGTCAGTTCGGCCTTCAGCGAACGGCCCTGGTCGAACACGGCCGTGAGCACTTTCGCTGCCGCCAGCCGTGAGGCGACGCCGGCCGCCGCGGTGTCGGCGGCCATCAGCGTAGCGCCGGCAGGTCGCGACGCGCGTTGAGGTAATCGGCGGCGGTGATCGCCTTGCCGCCCTCACGCTGCAACACGCGCACCCGCAGCGCGCCCTGCCCGCAGGCGATGTCGATGCCCTGTTTGCTGGCGGCCAACAGGGTGCCCGGCGGCTGTTGATGGGCCAACTCGAGCGCAACCGCGCCATGCAGACGCACCCGCTCGCCGGCCAGCGTGGCTTCGGCCACCGGCCAGGGATTGAACGCACGCACGCGCCGCGCCAGTTCCTGCGCCGGCTGCGCCCAGTCCAGCCGCGCCTGCGCCTTATCCAGCTTGTGCGCGTAGGTCACACCCTCGTCCGGCTGCGCTTGCGCTACCGGACGAATGCCGGCACGCAGCAAGCCCAGGCCATCGGACAGCACCTGCGCACCCAGCGCGGCCAGGCGGTCGTGCAGCTGGCCGCCGGTTTCCTGCTCACCGATCTCGATGCGTTGCGACAACAGCACCGGGCCGGTGTCCAGACCGGCTTCCATCTGCATCAGGCACACGCCGGTTTCGGTATCGCCGGCCTCGATCGCACGCTGGATCGGCGCGGCGCCACGCCAGCGCGGCAGCAGCGAGGCATGCACATTCCAGCAGCCGTGGGTCGGCGCAGCCAGCACCGTCTTGGGCAGGATCAGCCCGTAGGCCACCACCACCATCAAATCGGCATTGAGCCCGCGCAGCGTGGCCAGCGCCTCGGGCGAGCGCAGCGTCTGCGGCTGATAAACCGGAATGCCGCGCGCGATCGCCTCCAGCTTCACCGGCGACGGCGTCAGCCCGCGGCCACGGCCGGCTGGCCGATCCGGCTGGGTGTAGACCGCCACCACTTCATGCCGTTGTGCAGCAGCGCGCAATGAAGCGACAGCGAAGTCCGGCGTACCGGCGAAGACAATTCTCATAGGGCTGGGATGTGGGAGTTGGAATTGGGGATTGACAACGGCGGGTGCTGCGGCCGAACGGAATCGGCGGGCCGATGGGTGGGGATTGGAGAGGTGGGGTTAGGCAGTGGCAACAGCGATTGGCTGGTGCTCTCAGTCCCTAGACAGAAATGGGCTTCAAACCAGATCTGTGCAGAGACACACGATCTCGCGCCCCATGCATGACGCCGTCAATCAGGCTTGTTGAACAAACGGACTGCACACCGGCATCAACGCGTGCACGGGGACCACATTTGCCAATCCCCACTCCCGAACCCCCAATCCCCGCCGTCAAGCCACATGCTTGCGCATTTTGGCCAGTTTCTTGCGCACCATTTCGCGCTTGAGCGGGGACAGGTAGTCCACGAACAGCTTGCCGTCCAGATGGTCCATCTCGTGCTGGATGCACACTGCCAGCAGGCCCTCGGTGCTCAGCTCATGGGCCTGCCCCTGACGGTCGAGGTAGCGCACGGTAATCGCATCGGCGCGGCTGACATCGGCAAAGATACCCGGCACCGACAGGCAGCCTTCCTGATACACCTGCTCGCCCTGCCGGGTGGCAATTTCCGGGTTGATGAACACCTGCGGGGCGTTTTTTTCCTCGCTGACGTCGATCACCATGAAGCGCTTGTGCACATCCACCTGACTGGCAGCCAGGCCGATGCCGGGCGCCTCGTACATGGTCTGGAACATGTCATCCAGCAGCGTCTGGAACGCCGGACTGGTGACCTCGGCCGCATCGACCGGCACAGCCTTGGTGCGCAGCCGCGGATCGGGAAATTCGAGAATAGGGAGCAAAGCCATGGGGTTACCCGTCTGGGAACACCGGCGCGGCGCCGGCAAGACGGTCTCATTCTAGCGCAATGCTTGCGTGGCGCCCCGGTTTCTGGACTATAGTGCGCGGACCTGTTGGGGAATCAGGCAAGAAGGCACTCATGTTGAACCGACTTCGTACGGTCGTCGCTGCGGCGATGCTGACCGCCGCGACCTACGCTGCCGCGCAAGCGGTGGGCGAGCATCCAGACACCTATGTGGTCCGCAAGGGGGATACCCTCTGGGACATTGCTGGGCGTTTTCTGCAAAAGCCATGGCTGTGGCCGGAAATCTGGCAAGCCAATCCACAGATCCAGAATCCGCACCTGATCTATCCGGGTGACGTGATCAGCCTGGCCTACCTGGACCGCGTGGGGAAAGGCACGATCCAGCCCGGCCCGCGCCAGGAAGCGCCGATCAACGCGATTCCGCTGGCCGATGTCGAGCCGTTCCTGAAAAACCTGCGCGTGGTCGAAGACTTCGACCAGCTGCCCTATGTGGTCGGCCTGGAAGGCGGTCGCCTTCGCGCGTCTGCCGAGCAGGTCGCTTATGTAGTCGGTCTGGACGACGCAAAGCCAGGCCAGCGCTTCGCAGTGGTGCGTCCGACCATGAAGTTCAGCCTACCCAAGCCTAATGAAGACCTGGATGCCGCCGGCGACACGGTTCCGGGGTCGGGTTCGCTGTGGAAGTTCTATGCGGCACCGAGCACGCGCCGTGAATTCCTCGGCTACGAGCTGACCCAGGTCAACATCGGCACCATCACCCGCAGCGCGGCGGGCGGCAATTCCAAGGCGGCGACCTTGCTGTTGCAGGACAGCGGCCGCGAAGTGCGCGCCGGCGATCGCATCGTTGCGGTGGAAGCGCAGCCGTACGATCTGCAGTTCATCCCGCATCCGCCGTCCGACCAGGCGCTGCAGACCGAGCTGCGCGTGCTGGCCATTGCCGACGCCTTCACCGTTGGCGGTACCCGCGACGTGATCGCCATTTCCGGCGGCGCGCGCGAAGGTATCAACAACGGCACGGTGTTCTCGATCTGGCGCAAGGGCCGCACCGTCAGCGACCGCGTGAAGCATTCGCGCTTCTCACGCACCGATGACGATTTCAGCGGCCCGTCCAGCTCCACCGTCGGCCTGCCCGATGAATATGCCTCGCATGCGATGGTGTTCCGCACCTTCGACAAGGTCAGCTACGCGCTTGTGATGGAAAGCGTCAAACCGACCGGCCTGGGCTACTTCGTCAAGCATCCTGACGCGCAGTAATCGGAAAGTCCGATGGTCTAACGCGACGGCGCCTGAGGGCGCCGTCGTCGTTTACGGCCCAGGCTGTGCACATGGCTCTGACTTCTCCCGATCCGCGCGCATTGCTGATATTGCTGCTGGCTGGCGGCCGCAGCCCACCGCGTCGCGCACTGATGAGCGCCCACGCCAGCCCGTCCGACATCCTGACTGCCGGGCCCGGCGCCTGGCGCGCGGCCGGCTGCGACGACGTGCAATCGGAACGGCTGCAGTCGCCCGACCCGCAAGCGCTGGATGCGGCGCTGCGCTGGTGCGAACAGCCCGGCCACCACCTGATCGGCTGGCAAGACCCGGACTACCCGGCGCTGCTACGCCACATCGTCAACCCGCCACTGGCGCTGTTCGTGGACGGCGACCCCAACGCACTCTGGCATCCCGGCGTGGCCGTGGTCGGCAGCCGCTCCGCCACAGCCGGCGGACGCGACCACACCCGCGCCTTCGCATCGCGCCTGGCATCTGCAGGGCTTGGCATCATCAGCGGGATGGCCGCCGGCGTGGATGCGATCGCACACGACGCCGCGCTCGCCCAGACTGACGGCATCACAGTGGCGGTGGTCGGCACCGGTGCCGACGTGGCTTACCCCGCGCATCACCAGGCATTGCGCGATCGCATTGCCGCACGCGGCGCGGTGGTCAGCGAATACCTGCCCGGCACCCGGCCGGTGGCCGCGCATTTCCCGGCGCGCAACCGGATCATTGCCGGGCTGGCGCTGGGCACCTTGGTGGTCGAAGCGGCGATGCGCTCGGGCGCGCTGATCACCGCGCGCCTGGCGGCCGAGGCCGGACGCGAGGTGTTCGCCCTGCCCGGCTCGCTGCACAACCCGCTCGCGCGCGGCTGCCACCACCTGATCCGCCAGGGCGCAACGCTGGCGCAGGAACCGGCCCAGGTCATCGAGGGACTACAACTGCTGTCGGGCGAGTTGGCCACCGCCTTGCGCGAGCGCCTGGCCGCCCCCACTCAGGTGCCCAGGACGACGCGCACCACCACTTCCACGCGCCCGGACCCCGACTACCAGCGCTTGTGGCAGGCACTGGGCCACGACCCTACCCCTATGGATTCCCTGGTCGAACGCACCGGATTGACGGCCGCCGCGCTGTCCTCCATGCTGCTCATCATGGAACTGGAGGGAGACGTGGTCACCGAGCACGGTCGCTATACCCGCAATCCCTAGTTTCTTCACCTCCACAGCGTCGCGCGACGCAGGCCGAGGGGCAATGAAAGAGAGCATTCTCGATGTACTGCTGTACCTGTTTGAACATTATTTCAGCGAAGACGCGGACCTGGTCCGTGACCGTGACTCGCTTCAGAATGGCCTGATCCAGGCCGGCTTTAGTCCCGCAGAAATCAGCAAGGCGTTCGACTGGCTGGACGCGCTCTCCGAGCAGCGCCCCAGCGTGGCGCGTCCGCATGTCGATGGTCCCGTGCGCATCTATCACGGCCCGGAGCTGGACAAGCTCGATGTCGATTGCCGTGGATTTCTGCTGTTCCTCGAGCAGCACCGCATTCTCGATGCCGACCAGCGCGAGTTGGTGCTGGACCGCGCCATGGCGTTGGACCAGGACGAACTGGATCTGGACGACCTCAAATGGGTGGTGCTGATGGTGTTGTTCAACCAGCCGGGCGCGGAAGCTGCCTATGCCTGGATGGAAACCCAGATGTTCCTGGACGAGCCTGAACCCGTACACTGAGGGCTGAAGCCGCCACGGACGTGCGTGCGAGGGGACGGGGATGAGCAGTTGGTATTACGCCGAAGGCAACCGCCAGCGGCGTGGCCCGGTGGCCGACGAGGTTCTGCTGGGCCTGTATCGCGATCGTCAGATTGCCCTGGACACGCTGGTCTGGCGCGAAGGCCTGGACCAGTGGCTGCCGCTGGCCGCCTGTGCCGATGCGCTCGGCCCGCCGGTTTCTACCGATCTGCACGCTGCTGCGGCCCCGCCGCCACTGCCTGAGGCTGCGGCGGGCGCCCCGCCGGTCAACCCTGCGTCACCGCACCTGCGCCAGCCTGCCAAGGGGCCAGCATGGCCACTGCTGTTGGTGCTGGGCGCGGTGGTTGGCATGTTTGTCATCGTGGCCGTACTCGGTATCCTCGCGGCGATCGCATTGCCGGCCTACAAGGACTATCAGACCCGCGCCAAGGTCACCGCGGCAGTTGCTGCATTGGCGCCACTGAAGCCACTGATCGCCGACTTTCTCGCGCGCGAAGGCCGCTGCCCGGAGAATGGGGACGCCGGCTTCCAGACGCCCGAGCACTACGCCACTGGCGTGCTGGCCAGCGTGCAGATCGGCCGCTTCGATACCAGCGCCTGCGGCGTCGAGGCCCTGCTGCATGCGCCTGGCTCGCCCAAGATCGACGGCAAGGCGCTGTGGCTGGATCTGGATGCGGATGCCGGCACCTGGCAGTGCAGTTCCGAGATCGACGACAACCAACTTCCGCAGGATTGCCGCGGCTGACCGGTAGCTACACGCACAACGCATCATCCAAGGGGACATCATGACGCAGTGGTACTACGCCGACGCACAGCGGCAACGCCAGGGGCCGGTCGACACGGACACGCTTGCCGCGCGCCTGTCGCAGGGCATCATCGATCACACCAGCCTGGTCTGGCGCGAGGGTCTGCCGCAGTGGGTGACCCTGAGCGAGGTTGCGTCCGAACTGGGCCTGGACACGCTGGCGCCAGCATCCCCGCCCACCGCAGCCGATGCGCCTGTGCCAGCGCAGGGCGAGGCTGCGCCGGCCGTCGCACCGCCTGCTGACATCACGCTCCGGGATGCGACACCGGTTGCCGGAGCCCCGGCGTCGGACCTTTCGTCGCAGGCCTGGTCGAGACAAGCAGAGCCTGCCGCGGCGGATGCGGATGCGCTGTCCGGACCCGGGTCATCTACGACTCACTCCAGTGCGTCGCAGGAGGCCGTGTCCTGGACGGGCGCGCCTGGGGACGCCGCAGACCATCCGCCGCACACGGCTGAGCACGTGCCAGCCGGTCAATTGACTGCCTCTGCGCCGGTCGCGTCCGAGGGCAACGAGTCGTGGCCCGGCACGCCTGGCGCTGTGGATCCCGCCGTGCATGCGCCAACCCCAGCGGCGACCGCGGCGACCACCCCACCGCCGCCAGCCCCGGCCGCCACGCCGTTGCCAAGTGCCTGGGATACCCCGGTAGCGGCATTGCCCACTGCTGCAGTCGTCACCCATGACGCGCCAGTGGTCTACGCGGGCCTATGGCGGCGTGTGGCGGCCAGCATCCTGGATAGCCTGATCACCACCTTCGCGGTCTATCTGATCGTGATTCCGCTGGTGTTCGTCGTGGCGCTCGGCACCAGCATGGGCGATTCCGCGTCGTCGATGGACGACGGCAGCGCGCTGGGCATCGCCATCGTGGTGATGTCCTACGGCATCGGCCTGGCCATCCCGACGCTGTATTTCGCCTGGATGCAGTCCAGCCGGCTTCAGGCCAGCCTGGGCAAGCTCGCCTGCGGCATCAAGGTGGTGCGCGCCGACAGCAACGGAGCGCGGGTCGGGTTCTGGCGCAATGTGTTGCGCTATCTGGCCTACATGCTGATCAGCGTCCTCACCCTTGGCATCGGGGCCGTGGTGGCGGCCTTCATGGCCGGCATGTCGCAGCGCAAGCAGACTCCGCACGACAAGATCTGCGACACGCTGGTTGTGGACCGCTGGGCCTTCACCGACCGCCCGGAGCTGCAGTCGCGCGGTCTGGACACGGTGTCGATCGTGGTGCTGGCCATTTACGGGGTGATGCTGGTGTTGTCGATCGTGGTCGTGGTGATCATGCTGGCGACGATCGGAATGAGCCAGAGCTAACAGTTCGCCGCGCCCGCCGCTTGACACGGCGGCGTCCGCCGTGATCTTTCTAATAAGACAGACTGAACGCCCGGGAGCATTCCCGGGCGTTAACGTGTGGGAAACGGCCGATCTGCTTCCCTCGACCGGCCAATTAGGCCACGCTACCTGCCCCCCGGGCTCCGCCCCAAGAATTTGCCACCATGCCCAAGCACCTGCTCATCGTCGAATCGCCCGCCAAGGCCAAGACGATCAATAAATACCTCGGCAAGGACTTCACCGTCCTGGCCTCGTATGGGCACGTGCGCGACCTCGTCCCCAAGGAGGGCGCGGTCGACCCGGATAACGGCTTTGCGATGCGGTACGACCTCATCGAAAAAAACGAGAAGCATGTCGAAGCCATCGCCCGTGCCGCCAAGAGCGCCGACGACATCTATCTGGCGACCGACCCGGACCGCGAGGGTGAGGCGATCAGCTGGCACATCGCCGAGATCCTGAAAGAGCGCGGCCTGTTGAAGGACAAGACGATGCAGCGCGTGGTGTTCACCGAGATCACGCCCCGCGCGATCAAGGAAGCCATGCTCAAGCCGCGTGCGATCGCCGTCGATCTGGTGGACGCGCAGCAGGCCCGCCGCGCACTGGACTATCTGGTCGGCTTCAACCTGTCGCCGGTGCTGTGGCGCAAGGTGCAGCGCGGGCTGTCGGCCGGCCGCGTGCAGTCGCCGGCGCTGCGCATGATCGTCGAGCGCGAAGAAGAGATCGAAGCCTTCATCGCACGCGAGTACTGGTCCATCGATGCGCATTGCCGGCATCCGTCGCAGCCGTTCAACGCGCGTCTGATCAAGCTGGACGGGCAGAAGTTCGAGCAATTCACCGTGACCGACGGCGACACCGCCGAAGCGGCGCGCCTGCGCATCCAGCAGGCCGCGCAAGGCGTGCTGCATGTCACCGACGTGGCCAGCAAGGAGCGCAAGCGCCGCCCCGCCCCGCCGTTCACCACCTCCACGCTGCAGCAGGAAGCCTCGCGCAAGCTCGGCTTCACCACCCGCAAGACCATGCAGGTGGCGCAGAAGCTGTACGAAGGTGTGGCACTCGGCGACGAGGGCTCGGTCGGTCTGATCAGCTATATGCGTACCGACTCGGTGAACCTGTCGCAGGACGCGCTGGTGGAGATCCGCGACGTGATCGCGCGCGATTTTGGCACCGCGTCGTTGCCGGATCAGCCCAACGCCTACACCACCAAATCCAAGAACGCGCAGGAAGCCCACGAAGCGGTACGCCCGACTTCCGCGTTGCGTACGCCTGCGCAGGTGGCGCGCTTTTTGTCCGACGACGAGCGTCGCCTGTACGAATTGATCTGGCGCCGCGCTGTGGCCTCGCAGATGATTCCGGCCACGCTCAATACCGTCAGCGTCGATCTGTCGGCCGGCAGCGAGCACGTGTTCCGTGCCAGCGGCACCACCGTGGTGGTGTCGGGCTTTTTGGCGGTCTATGAGGAAGGCAAAGACACCAAGAGCAGCGAGGACGAGGACGAAGGCCGCAAGCTGCCGCTGATGAAGGCCGGCGACAACATCCCGCTGGATCGCATCGTCACCGATCAGCATTTCACCCAGCCGCCGCCGCGCTTCACCGAAGCGGCGCTGGTCAAGGCGCTGGAGGAATACGGCATCGGCCGTCCCTCCACCTATGCTTCGATCATCCAGACCTTGCAGTTCCGCAAATACGTGGAAATGGAAGGCCGCAGCTTCCGCCCCACCGACGTGGGCCGTGCGGTGTCCAAGTTCCTGTCCGGGCATTTCACCCGCTACGTGGACTACGACTTCACCGCCAAGCTCGAAGACGACCTGGATGCGGTCTCGCGCGGCGAGGCGGAATGGATCCCGTTGATGGAGAAGTTCTGGGGCCCGTTCAAGGAACTGGTCGAGGACAAGAAGGATTCGCTGGACAAGACCGACGCCGGCAGCGTACGCGTGCTCGGCGCCGACCCGGTCAGCGGAAAGGAAGTCAGCGCGCGCATCGGCCGTTTCGGCCCGATGGTGCAGATCGGCACCGTGGAAGACGAAGAAAAACCCACCTTTGCTTCGCTGCGTCCGGGTCAGAGCATCTATTCGATCTCGATCGAGGACGCGCTGGAGCTGTTCAAGATGCCGCGCGCGCTGGGCCAGGACAAGGACCAGGACGTCAGCGTCGGCATCGGCCGGTTCGGGCCGTTTGCGCGCCGTGGCAGCGTGTATGCGTCGCTGAAGAAAGAGGACGACCCGTACACCATCGATCTGGAGCGCGCGGTGTTCCTGATCGAAGAGAAGGAAGAGATCGCGCGCAATCGGGTGATCAAGGAATTCGACGGCAGCGACATCCAGGTGCTCAACGGCCGCTTCGGCCCGTACATCAGCGACGGCAAACTCAACGGCAAGATTCCCAAGGATCGCGAGCCGGCATCGCTGACTTTCGAAGAAGTGCAGCAGTTGCTGGCCGACACCGGCAAGCCGGTGCGCAAAGGCTTCGGCGCCAAGAAGGCCACGCTCAAGAAGAATGCGGTGAAGGATTCGGCAAAAGAGGCCAAGGACGCCGCCGCGAAGGACGCCGCAGCCAAGAAGAGCGCGGTGAAGAAAGCGGCCACCAAAACCGCTGCGAAGAAGGCGCCGGCCAAGAAGACTGCGGCCAAGAAAGCGGCCAAGCGCGTCGTCAAGAAAACCGTGAGCAAGGCAGCAGGCTGAGGCAGCGTATGGATCACACGCTGAGCCTGGACAGCGCCGTCGCCACCCTGCAGAAGGGCGGCTTGATCGCCTACCCGACCGAGGCGGTCTGGGGGCTGGGCTGCGACCCGGCGCAGGAGGCCGCCGTGCTGCGCCTGCTGGAGATCAAGCGGCGCCCGGTCGACAAGGGCGTGATCGTGGTGGCATCCGGCATCGAGGTGCTGCGCGACTGGGTCGATCTCGACGCGCTGGAACCGGCCCGCCGGGATGAAGTTTTGACCAGCTGGCCCGGCCCACATACCTGGATCCTGCCGATCACCAAACGCGCGCCGCGCTGGGTCACCGGCACGCATGACGGGCTGGCCGTGCGCATCAGCGCGCACCCGGTGGTGGCAGCGCTGTGCGGGGCCTGGGGCGCGCCACTGGTGTCGACCAGTGCCAACCTGGCCGGGGAGCCACCGGCACGCAGCCGCGAGGCCCTGGACCCGGCGCTGCTGGCGACCCTCGATGGCGTGCTGGCAGGCGATGTCGGCGGGCTGGCGCAGCCCACCCCGATCCGCGATGCACGCACCGGTCAGAGCCTGCGCGACTGAGCCTGCGGTATGTGTGGGCGGCCTCTGGCATTGCAGCAGCGGGCGTCTGGCGCGTCAGAGATGCCAGGCACCGTGAAGATCGTGCAAGGCGCCTACGCGCCGACCGAAGGTCACCGTTTCAATCACAACAAGCTGCTGCTGGCGTGCACCGACGTGATGTCATGGCGAGGGCGCTTTCAAACCGGCGTACACAGATCCCCGTGCTCCAGGTCTAGCGCCAGCTCCAACTGACAACGTCACGCAGCAGGCCGCCGAACGGCCACATCGCCACGCCCCAGACGCAGAATCCACCGGCCCGCCCGCTTTCACGCACGCGGGCCTGAGCAGCGCCCGTCCGCGCACTTTGCTGCGCGGCCGCCAAGCGCGCACACTCGGCGCATGCGCACTCTTCCAACCTTTTTGTTGCTGGCCTGCGCGCTGCCCGCCTTGGCAGCGAGCACGGCCGCCAAGCCAGACCCGAACGTGCGGGTCTACCGCTGCGTCAGCAGCACCGGGACTGTGGCTCTGCAGGACGCGCCATGCAGCAGCGGTCGCCAGCAGGTGCTGGACATGCAGCGTCCGCAGGACCCACCGCCGCGACCGCAACGCGTGGAGGCACCCGCCGCCGTTCCCGCCGCGCCATCGCGCGAAGTGCGCATCGTCACCGTGCAACCGCCGCAGCCGATGTACGAGTGCACCACCGAAGACGGCAAGCGCTACACCAGCGACAGCCCGGAAGGCAATCCGCGCTGGGTGCCGACCTGGGGGCCGGCCTATGTGGGCAATGCGGTTGGCCCGCCGATCAGCGGCGGCGGCATCCAGCGTCCACCGATCTCGGTCAGCCCGCGCCCGGCGATTGCGGTGCAGGGCGGCGCCGGGCGGGGCAGCATCCGCGGCAGTGCGAGCTTCGGCGGAGGTAGCTATCAGGACGGTTACCACGGCGGCGGCTACGGCGGTACGGTGATCGTGCCTTACGGCAATGTGCAGATCCGCGACGAGTGCCATGCCCTGCCCGAACAAGAGGTGTGCGCGCGACTGGCAGACCGCCGCTGGGAGCTGATCCGCCGCTACAACAGCGCGCTGCAGAGCGAACGCCAGGACCTCAGCCGCGAACAACGCGGCATCGAAGCGCGCCAGCAACGCGATTGCGGCGGCGCATGAGCCGTACCCTGTTATTGACGCTGCTGCTGGGATGGATTGCTGCGGGCGCCAACGCCCAGGATGTAGCCATCTACCGCTGTACCGATCCCGCCGGCGCGCTCACCGTGCAGAACATGCCGTGCCCGAAGGGCATGCAGCAACAAAAGAAAATGATGACCGCACCGGCGGCGGTGCCGTTTGCGCCGGGCGGCACGCCTGCGCCCGCGCCAGTGCGTGCTGCACCAGCTGCGAAGCCAGCGCCCGCCTCGCCTGTTGCCGTACCACCCGCGCCAACAGCCGCATCCACGCCACCGCCGATGACGCCCACCTCCACGCTGCCTCCGCCGCCGTTGTTCGAATGCACCGCACACGACAATGGCCGCTACTTCACCGAAGACCGCGAGCCGGCCACACGCTGCCTGCCGATGCAGACCACCAACCTGGCCGGCGGGCCGGCGATCGGCGGCGGCAGCGCCTGCGAAGTGGTCACCGACCGCTGCGCACCGGTACCGGATCAGAGCCTGTGCGAAGCCTGGCGCAAACGCGCCGAGCAGGCCGAGGCGACCTGGCGTTTCTCCGACGAGGCGCAATCGGCCGAGCGCAAGCAGCGCTACGATCAAATGCGCCGGGTGCTGGACGAAAGCCGCTGCGCCAATCCATCCGCTGCGCCCTGACCGACTCTGCAGGGCTGCGTGCGGGAAGGCGATCGATGGCGAGTGCGTCATGCCTGCGCATCACCGATACCCCCATCCGCCCTTCGGACACCTTCTCCCGCGATGCGGGGGAAGGGATGCATCTCCTGCCGACGCGGGGTTCCTTCTGCTTACGTAGGAAAGACTCCCCTCACTCGCGGCAACATTCGACCAACGTCTGCCATCATCACAGCGCGCAAGGAGCTGACAGGCGTCACGCGAGCCCGTGCTTGCCGCCGGCACCGGTTGGTACGGAAGGCGATCGATGGCGAGTGCGTCATGCCTGCACATTACCGATACCCCCATCCGCCCTTCGGGCACCTTCCCCCGCGATGCGGGGGTAGGGATGCATCTGCTGCCGACGCGGGGTTCCTTTTGCTTACGTAGCAAAGACTCCCCTGACTGGCGGCAACACCCGGCCAACGTCTGCCATCACCACAGCGCGCAAGGAGCTGACAGGCGTCACGCGAGCACGTGCCTGCGGCCGGCACCGGTGGCCGCATTGTGTGCCGGTGAGGCTAAAACCCGTACCGCAGAAACCCGCCATCCACCGCGATGCATTCGCCGGTGATGTAGCTGGCCGCAGGCAGGCACAAAAAGCCCACGGCCGCGGCGACTTCTTCGGGTTCGCCGATGCGGCGCATCGGGGTGCGCTCGATCACCTGTTCGTAGTAGTCCGGATCCGACAACGGGCCGGAGGTGCGGCGCGTGCGGATGTACCACGGCGCGACCGCGTTGACGCGGATGCCGTCCTCGGCCCATTCCACCGCCAAATTGCGCGTCATCTGCTGCAACGCGGCCTTGGTCATGCCGTACGGCGCGCCGCTGCGCACATGGGTGATGCCCGAGACGCTGCCCACATTGACGATGGCCGAGGCGGCATGCCGGGTCAGCAGCGGATGCGCATACCGCGACAATTCGAATGCAGAGAACACGTTGGTTTCGAAGATGCCGCGCCACTCGTCCTCGGTGTAATCGATGGCTGCGCGGGTGATGTTGCTGCCGGCGTTGTTGATCAGCAGATGCAGGCCGTCGGCGTGGTCTTCCACCCAGTCCAGGATCGCGCGACGCTCTTCATCGTCGGACACATCGGCCGCCAGCCCATGCAGCTCGCGCTCGGGAAATTCTTCGGCCAGTTCGTCGCGTGCCTGCGCCAACGCATCGGCATCGCGCGCCACCATCAGCAGGTCCGCCCCGAAGCCGAGCAGTTCGCGTGCGATGGCCAATCCAATACCGGCACTGGCGCCGGTGATGAGGGCGGTCTGTCCATCCAGCCGCCAACGCTGCGTTGTCACGTGGGTGATCCTCTTTCGAAACGCGGGAAGACGGCCGCTGCAGCGCAGTTGACGCGCAGCTGCGGCACCGGCGTTAGGATACCGCCACCGCTCGCGAGGTCACGACGATGAAACTTCACTGGATGCTTGCAGCCGTTCTGACGTTGCCGCTGGCTGCCTGTCAGCGTCCGCAACCGGCGCCCACCGACCAGAAGCCCGACCCGCAGGCTACCGCGTTGCGCGATCACATCCAGCAGCCGTTGAACAAGGCGCACGCGGTACAGGCCGCTACCGACCAGGCCGCAGAAGATCAGCGCAAGGCCATCGATGCCGCCACGCAGTAAGCGCGAGGCGCGATAGGCGCGATCAACACCGCGACGCCGCTGTCGGGCGGCTCGCACGTGGCGAGCGGCCGGCATCAGGCGATGCAAAAACAACGACGCCGGCACAAGGCCGGCGTCATCGCGACGTCCAGTGGCGTGGTTTGCCGCCTCAGATCCCGCAGAAGCAGTACGCCAGCGCCTTGACCGGCGTGCCACCGGCCTTGCTGTCGTGCACGGCGCTTTCGACGAAGCGCAGCTGCGTGTCCACTTCCGGCAGCGAGCGCGCCAACATGGCGCGCGCCATGCCCGAGTCGCTCAGCATCCACGCACCCATACGGCTGCCGGCAAATCCGCTCATGAACTGCGAGAACGGCGTGGCCGGCTTTTCCACGTACTGCACGCGGAACTTGCCGCGGCTCAGCTTGGCGCGACTAGCTGCATCGGCCACCGCTTCGGACATGCCGCCGAACGCATCCACCAAACCATGTTCCTTGGCCTGTGCACCGCTCCACACGCGGCCGCGGGCGACCTTGTCGATGGCCTCCACCGACTGGTGACGCGCCTGCGCGACCTTGCCGGTGAAATCGGCGTAGCCCTTGTTGATCACCGCCTGGATGACCTGGCCGGCGGACGGGTCCAGCGGACGGGTGATGTCGAACGCACCGGCAAAACGCGTGGTGCCCACGCCGTCGGTGTGCACGCCGATCTTGTCCAGCGCACGGGTCAGATTGGGCACCATGCCGAAGATGCCGATCGAGCCGCTGATGGTCGACGGGTCGGCATAGATGCGATCGGCATTCATGCTGATCCAGTACCCGCCCGAGGCGGCCAGATCGCCCATCGACACCACCACCGGCTTGCCGGCCTGCTTGAGCGCGACCACTTCGCGACGGATCTGCTCGGAGGCGAACACTTCGCCGCCGGGCGAATCCACGCGCAGTACCACCGCCTTGATCTTTTCGTCGTCGCGCGCCTGGCGCAGCAACGCGGCGGTGGACTCGCCACCGATGCGGCCGGCCGGCTGCTCGCCGCCGCTGATCTCGCCGGCCGCCACAACAACGGCCACCTGCGGGCGGCTGTCCATCGGCGAGCGCTGCGCCTGCAACTGGCTCAGGTAATCGTTGAAGCCGATATTGCGGAAGCCGCTGTCGGCGTCGCTGTCGGCCACGCCGCGCTTGGTCAGCAGCGCATCGACGTCCTCGCGGGTCTTGAGCCCGTCGACCAGTTTCTGCTGCAGCGCAAACTTGGCCAGATCGCCACCTGCCGCCACCACGCCTTCAGGCAGCGTGTCGATGCCGGCGGTCAGCTGCGCCGGGGTGAGCTTGCGCGCCGTGCCGACGTCGGCCAGGTAACGCTGCCACACGTCGTTCATCCAGAACAGGTCCGCTTCCTTGGCATCGGCGGAGGCCGCGTCGAGGATGTATGGCTCGGCCGCGGACTTGTATTCGCCCACGCGGAACAGGTGCACGTCCACGCCGAGCTTGTCCTGCAGGCCTTCGCGGAAGTACTGGCGATAGCGTCCAAGGCCTTCCAGCAACACGCTGCCCATCGGATCCAGATAGACCTCGTTGGCCTGCGCGGCAAGCAGGTACTGACCCTGACTCATGCTCTCGCTGAAGGCCACGATCTGCTTGCCGGACGCGCGCAGCTTTTGCAGCGCAGTCGCCACTTCGCGCTGCGAGGCGAAGCCGGACGGCTGCAGCTTGTCCAGATTCAACAGCACCCGCTCGATCTTGCGGTCCTTGCCGGCCGCTTCGATCACCCGCACCAGGTCGCGCAACTGCACCTCTTCGGCACTCTTGTCGCCCACGGCCTTGGCCAGCGAGCGGCTCACCGGGTCGGCGCTGAACTGCTCGACCAGGGTGCCTTCGGGGTTGATGACCAACGTGGTGCGCTCGGCCAGCGGCTTGGTGCCGTCGCCGCGCGCCATCGCCACCACGAGCACCAGCAGCAACAGGAACAGAAAACCGAAGAACACCAGATTGAAGATCAGGCGCCGGGTGAAATTCATCACGTCCCACAGGCCGACGAAGAAACTGGCGATGGGACTGCGACGCACGGGGTGGTTCATGGAAAACTCCGTCGAAAAGACGCTACGTACGAAACGTACGAATCATTGGTGTCCAGCATACCGGCTGCGCCGGGCGCGCGGCATGCGCTGAAAGTCAGGGGGTCGCGTTGGCAGTCAGCCGCCGGCTGGTTTGCCGGAAACGCAGGCCCATCAGGATCGATGCCGTGGTCAGGCCCAGAATCAGGCCGATCCACATGCCGCGCGGCCCCCAGCCTAGCCCCAGGCCGAGCCCTGCGCCGATCGGCATGCCCACGCACCAGTACGAAAATATCGCCAGAAACATCGGCACGCGGGTGTCCTTGAGCCCGCGCAGCGCGCCGGCCGAGAGCACCTGGATGCCGTCGGGAAACTGGAACGTGGCGGCAAACAGCAGCAGCACCGACGCCAGCGCGGCCACCGTCGCATCATTGGTATACACGCCGACGATGGCGTCGTGGCCAAGCAGCAGCGTGCTGGCCGACAGCGCCTGCGTGCCCAGCACGATGGCGTAGCCGGCCCAGGCGGCACGCCGCACGGCCAGCGCATCGCCACGCCCCACCGCATGGCCGACGCGCACGGTGGTGGCCTCGGCCACACCCATCGGTACCATGAAACACAGTTGTCCCACATTGATGGCGATCTGGTGTGCGGCCGCTTCGGTCGAGCCCAGCCGGCCGATCAGCAGCGCAGTGACGATGAACAGGCCGCCTTCCATCAGCACGGTGATGCCGATCGGAAGGCCCGTGCGCAACAGGTCGCCGATGGCGCGCCAGCGCGGCCCTTCCAGATGGGTGAACAACTCCAGATGCGCAAAGCGCCGCGCGCGCCATAGATACAGCGCGAACACGCTGGCCTGTACCCACATGGTGATGGCCGAGGCGATGCCCAGGCCTTCGGCACCGTGCTCGGCAAACCCGAACTTGCCGTAGGTCAGCACATAGCCCAGCGGCGCCAGCACCAGCAAGCCGCCAAACCCCAGCAGCATGGTCGGCAGCGTCCAGTGCATGCCTTCGCTCAGATAGCGCATGCAGAAGTAGAACGTCAGCGCCGGCACGCCCCAGCGCACCGCATGCAGAAAGTCGGTGGCACCCGGCACGATGTCCGGCGCGATCCCGAAGGTGGGCAGCAGCGGCGGCACCACGCTCAGAAACGCGAACATCAATGCGCTCAGCCCCAGCGACAGCCACAACGCCTGGCGAAACAACGGGCCGATCTCACGCTCGCGCCCGGCGCCGCGCAATTGCGACACCGAAGCGGTCAAGGAAATCAGCGTCCCGATCGGCACCAGCATCGGCAGCCATAGCAGTGCGGTGCCGATGGTCACCGCCGCCAGCGTCGCAGTGCCGTGGTGGCCGGCGATGACGTTGTCGACAAATCCGATCAAGCCGGTGGAGACGTGACCGAGCACCAGCGGCAAGGCCAGCAGGCCGGTGGTACGCACTTCCGCGGCGAAGCCTGGCGTCGCAGACGCGGAGGCAGGAGAAACAGACATGACACACCGATTGCTGCGCGGACTACGGCCGTGCCGGGAGGCGCTGGCACCGGGTCGCGTGGGGCCGCTATCTTACGCGTACTTTCCGACTGCGGCCTGACGCGCGCTTGGTGGTTCCCGCCGCGCTCGCTGCTGCGTGCGCGGCAACAAACAGCAGCTGCCGATGTTTTCAGGCAGCCGCATGATGACGTTATACCGTGTGCCAGGCGCGTGCCTTCGGGGTATCGCATCGGGCACGCGGCCTCTCCACCACCGCCAACCGGACCTGGCTCATGTCCCTGCACCCGACCGCATTGCATCCATCGGACTGTGAAAACTGCTCCACCGCTCTGCAAGGCGCGTTTTGCCACGCCTGCGGGCAAAGCGCGCATAGCCCGGTGCGTAGCGTCGCGCACGCGGTGGAAGAAGTCTTCGAGTCGCTCTGGCATCTGGATGGGCGGATCTTCCGCACCTTGCGCGATCTGCTGGTGCCCGGCCGCGTGGCGCTGCGGTTTCTGACTGGGCAACGGGTGCGCTATGTCGCGCCGATGCGGCTGTTCCTGGTGGTCAGCCTGTTGACCTTTTTCATTGCACGCATCGCGGTGCATGCCTCTGACGAGGACTCCGATGTCGCGGCGCCCGGCACCACGCACAACGCCGTACCGAAGGATTTTGCGCATGCGCGCACGCCAGCGCAGGTGGAAGCGGTGCGTACGCAGATCGTCGGCACGCTCACCCAGACCCGCAAGGTGGTGCCGGCCGGCATCGCGCGAGACGGCGTGGATGCCGGCATCGCCCGCGCCGAGAGCGAGGCGCGCAAGCGTCTGGCGCAACTGCACCAGGGCGCACGGCTGGAAAGCGCTGCGCCGGCGGTCGGTGCCCCCGACAACAACACGTTCTTTTCGCTGGGAGGCAAACCCTGGGACCCGGTGAGCAACCCGCTGACGGTTGCGCCGTTGCCGCAGTTCGCCAACCGCTGGCTCAACGTGCAGCTGGACCACATCCGCGCCAACCTGCCGCGCCTGCGCAGCAATCCGCAACTGCTCTACAACGCGTTCTTCGCCGCGGTGCCATCCACCTTGCTGGTGCTGGTGCCGTTGTTTGCACTGCTGTTGCGCGTGTTCTACCTGCGCAGCGGGCGGGTGTATCTGGAACATCTGGTGGTGGCGCTCTACAGCCATGCGTTTCTTTGCCTGAACCTGCTGGCGATGCTGCTGCTGTCGCTGCTCAGGGAATCGGTGGCGCAGCTGGCTCCGCCGATCGCCTGGAGCATCGGCCTGCTCCAGTTCGGGCTGGCAGCGTGGATGCCGCTGTATCTGCTGGGGATGCAGCGCCACGTGTACGGCCAATCGTGGTCGGTCACGGTGCTGAAATACCTCGGCCTGGGCAGCATCTATTTCGTCGTGGTCACGTTTGCTGCCGCGTTCTTGATGGTGGCGAGTCTGGCGCGTCTTTGACGCTGCACCCTGCCACTGCGGTCGTACGTGCTTGGCAGTGCTATGCAATCCCACATGCGCGACGGATTACAGCGTCGTTGGCGCGACTCAGGTCAGTGACTACCTGCCAGGCCGACGCGCGGCAGTGAACCGCGCATCGGCGATCAGCGCGCCAGCTGCCGCTTCAGCCAGGCGCTGCGGCTGGCCGGGGCTTCGGCCAGCAAGGCGTCGCGTAACCCATCGCGGTCCTGCGGCGGGGTGCGTTGGGCGAGGACCGCCAGCTGTTCCAGCTGGCCGGCATCCAGGCTGCGTAGCAACGCCAGCAAGCGCTCGCGCTGGTCGACCGGCACATAGCCGATCAACGGCTGCAGCTGCGGATAGAACGCGCCCACCTGCGACCCCAGACGCCAGCCATCGCGATGCAGGCGATCCATCGCGCTGAACTGGGTGCGCAAGGCGCGCTGCTGGTCCTCGGGCAGGCTGTGCAGCCGTTCGCGCGCCTGCCGCAACACCACACGGTCGGTGGCGGTCAGGTCT
The DNA here is from genome assembly GCF_041475665.2 of Xanthomonas sp. NCPPB 4467. Taxonomy (NCBI): domain Bacteria; kingdom Pseudomonadati; phylum Pseudomonadota; class Gammaproteobacteria; order Lysobacterales; family Lysobacteraceae; genus Xanthomonas; species Xanthomonas sp. NCPPB 4467. Next base: position 4,622,662 of record NZ_CM191260.1, read on the forward strand.
TTCCACGCGGCATAGCGCGCACGCAGGTCGGCCTGCTGTGCCGGCGTCAGTGCCGCCCAGCGCGCGCGTTGCTGCGCGGCACTGGGCGCTGCCGCCGGGGCGGGGGCGCTGGCAGGTTCGGTGTGCCCGCTTTCGTCCAATGCCGCTGGCAGGGCCTGCGCGCTGGCGATGCCGGCACTGGCGAGCATCAGCAGGCCGAACCACTTAGTTGTCGTCATCGACCGTCTCCAGAGGGGCGGAGGGCTGCTCGGCCGCGGTGGCATGCGCGCCGGATTCGTCCGCCGGCACCGGGTGGCCGGCGGCGTACCAGGCGTAAAAGTCGGCCACACGTGCCAACTCAAGATCCGGGTCGGCCAGCATCGTCTGGTCGCGCGGATCCATGCCCGGGGCGGCAGGAGCTTTCTGCAGGTCGGATGCCGGCAGTTCTTCCACCAGCACTGGCGCGGCGTCGGTGACATGCAGCACGCCGGCCGGCGCCTGCGAGACCGGCTCGGACGGCAAGCTGGGCCGTCGGTGGGTCCACCACCAGCCCAGCACCGTCAGCAGCAGCGCCAGCGCGAGTCCCCCCAGGGCAATACCGGCATGGCGCCGATCCAGCTGTGGCCAGTGCCACTGCCGCTTGGGGCGGGCCCGTGCCGGTGTGGCGCGGCGCGGCGCGGGCGGCGCCTCTGCCGGGATGGCGGGTTGCAGCGCGACGCCGGCCAGCGAGGCGTCACGCAATTGGCTGAGCCGGGTCAGCTGGGACGGGGTGAGATCGCGCAGCTCCGTTTGCGCCGCCTCGGCCAGCACCCGCCACGCCTGTGCATCGGGATTGCCGGCCGAGTCGCGCGGACAGGCACGCGCCAGCGACTGCCGATAGTCCGCCACCGCGATGCCCTGCACGTCGCTGGCGGCCTCCTCTTCCAGCCCGGCCACAATCCGTAGCAGCAGCGCCAGCCGGTCGGGGGTCTGCATCCGGCCCAGCGCGGTGAAGGGCGGCAGCCAGGTGCCAGGCATCGGCTCGCGGCGCAGCGGCGGCGCGGTTGCCAGCAGGCTCCAGAAGCGCATCGGCCAGCCAGCCATCGGCCGCCCGGCGGCCTGGCTACTGAAGGCGCGTAGCGCGGCCGCCAACGCCCGCTCGGCTGCCGCCACGTCGCCGCATTGCAGCTGCGCCAGTACCAGGCCCCGGCGTTCCACACCCCGCAGGAAGGCTGACAACGCGGCGGGGGTGACGGGGGCGTCGGGGACTACGGTCATGTGAACTCCAGCATCGGCCGGCATGATACCGACGCAGGTCGGCCGCGCCGACCGCTTGACAGATCGCACGACCCTCGATCCGGTCGCGAGCGCTATCCGCGTACGTTGTGCACAGCGGCAGACACACCGATACGCGACCGTCTGTCAACTGTTGTTTTTTCTTTGTTGCAATCGTGTTTCACGCCTAAGCGATTGATATATATAAACTTTCCATGTGTGGCGAAAAAATGTCCAAGAGGTTGCCAAGGCAAGTGAATCCGCCGTCACCGCGTGGAGCACGAGACTAATTCACAGGCTTATCCACAGGCAGTGTGGATAAACCCGTTTCCTCAGGCCTCACATAGGTTTACGTCGTATTTATCACTTGGGTCACAGAAAGACGCCACAAGTGATCACACCGCCTTCACGATCGAAATTGCGCAAGTCGGGGCCGCTGGACAGTGTCGGTAGACTGAGCGCATGCCTTCCACCGTCCTCACTCTGCGCGTCGCCTTGCCGGTACCGCTGCCCCAGCTGTTCGATTACCTGCCACCTGCCGACGCCCCGCTGACCGACCCGGCGCAGGTCGGCTGCCGTGTGCGGGTGCCGTTCGGGCCGCGCGAGTTGATCGGGGTGGTGGTGGAGATCGGCCAGCTGGCGTCGGCCGAGGGGCTACGCGCGGCGCTGGAATGGTGCGACCAGGCCCCGCTGCTGGTGGATGAACTGGCACGCTCGCTGCAGTGGCTGGCCCGTTATACCCATGCTCCCCTCGGCGAGGCCCAGGCCAGTGCCCTGCCTGGCCCGCTACGCCGTGGCGAGCCGCTGGCCGACACCCATGCCTGGGCCTGGCAGCTCACCGAGGCCGGGCGTACCGGGGCAAGCAGCCTGCGCGCGGGCAGCCGGCCCGCCCTGCTCGCCGCCCTGTTGCAGACCGGTGCGGTGGGCGAAGAACAGCTGGACCCGCTGCTGCCGCAATGGCGCGAGGCTGCACGCAACCTGGCCAAGCGCGGCCACGCCGAACGCGTGGCGGTGCCGGCCAATGCCATCGCACCACGGCCCGGCACTGGCCCCGCACTCAACGACGAACAACGCGCCGCCGCCGCCGCGATCCGGGCCCACACCGGCTTTGCCACCTATCTGCTCGACGGCGTCACCGGCAGCGGCAAGACCGAGGTCTATCTGCAGGCGATCGCCGACTGCCTGGCCGCCGGCAAGCAGGCGCTGGTGCTGGTCCCGGAAATCGGCCTGACCCCGCAGACGCTCGGCCGCTTCCGCGCGCGCCTGGGCGTGCCGGTACATGCGCTGCATTCGGGCCTGTCCGATGGCGAACGCGCCCGCGTCTGGGCGGCGGCCTGGCGCGGCGAAGCCAAACTGATCGTCGGCACCCGTTCGGCGGTGTTCACCCCGCTGCCCAACGCCGGGCTGATCGTGATCGATGAAGAACACGACGGCAGCTACAAGCAACAGGACGGCATCCGCTACCACGCCCGCGACTTTGCCCTGGTGCGCGGCAAGGCGCTGGACGTGCCGGTGATCCTGGGCAGCGCGACCCCGTCGCTGGAAAGCCTGCACAACGCCTATTCCGGCCGCTACCAGCACCTGCGGTTGTCGCAGCGTGCCGGCGACGCGCGCCCGCCGCGGGTGCGCGTGCTGGACGTACGCAAGCGTCCGCTCAAGGACGGCTTGTCGCCGGAGGTCCTGGCCGGCATCGGCGCCACCTTGGCGCGCGGCGAGCAGGTGCTGGTGTTCAAGAACCGCCGCGGCTATGCGCCGGTGCTGCTATGCCACGACTGCGGCTGGACCGCTGCCTGCCAGCGCTGCAGCACGCCGCTGCACCAGACCCCGATGACCGTGCACGCCGGCGGCCGCCGCCTGCAGTGCCACCACTGCGGCGCCCGCCAGCAGGCGCCGCTGGCCTGCCCGGCCTGCGCCAGCCTGGCCTTGCAGCCGCAGGGCATCGGGACCGAGCGACTGGAAGAACGGCTGACCGAGGCGTTTCCGGCGTTCCCGGTGGTGCGTATCGACCGCAGCACCACCCAGCGCCGCGACGCCCTGGAAACCCAACTCGCCCGACTCGGCACCGAGGCCGGCATCCTGGTCGGCACCCAGATCCTGGCCAAGGGCCACGACCTGCCGCGCTTGACCATGGTGGTGGTGGTCGGCATCGATGAAGGCCTGTTCTCCGCCGACTTCCGCGCCGCCGAAAAACTCTCCCAGCAGCTGATCCAGGTGGCCGGGCGCGCCGGGCGCGCCGATCGCCCCGGCGAGGTCTGGCTGCAAACGCACCACCCCGACCATCCGCTGCTACAGACCCTGGTCCACGGCGGTTATCACGCTTTCGCCGATGCCGAACTGCAGCAGCGCGAGGCCGCCGGCTTCCCGCCGTTTGCGCATCTGGCGCTGTTCCGCGCCGAAGCCAAGGATGTCGCGGCGGCCAACCAGTTCCTGATGGCGGTACGCGACCTGGCCACGGCCGACACCAGCGCGCAATCGCCCGCGTTTGCGGACGTGGAGTGCTACGGCCCGATGCCCGCGCCGATGCCGCGCCGCGCCGGCTTCCAGCGCACCCAGTTGTTGCTGTCCGCACAGCAACGCTCGGCGCTGCATCGCCTGCTCGATGCGCAGCTGCCGGCCGTCTATGCGCTTCCGCAGGCGCGCCGCGTGCGCTGGTCGCTGGATGTGGACCCGATCGATCTGTATTAGCGCAGGACGTATCGCATACGGAGTTGCAGCCAGACGCACGTTGCTAGGAGTGCCCCGATTTCGTAGGAGCGCACCTGGGCGCGAGGGCATTCCCGATAACGTGTATCGCGCCCAGGTGCGCTCCTACGGCAACGCGAGCTGCCAGGGCACGTCGTGTCCAAGGCCCACTTCACGTGCAGACGCGTGCGAGGTCGAAGGCGCGTGCGATGCCCGCAATGAACAACGCTGGCCTGAGCGGTGGCTCGAAACTCAGGTCAGCGCGGTCATGACGCCGCGCTGGTAGGCAGGCCGTGCGCGCAAACGCTGGTACCACGCGTGCAGATGCGGCAATGCCGGCCGTTCGATCGGCATTTCAAACCATGCATAAATAAAACTGCCCAGCGGAATATCGCCCATCGCAAAGCGCTCGCCAGACAGATACGGCTGCTGCGCCAACGCCGCATCGGCGCGTGCCAGCAGCTCGCCCGAGTGCGCCAGTGCTGAAGCGATACGTGCGGCGTCGCGCTCGGCCTCGGGTGTGCGCAGCACGCCCCAGAACAGGTCGCGAAAGACGCCGGCAAAGGTCGAGGTGGTCCAGTCCATCCAGCGGTCGCCCAAGGCACGTTCGGCCGGCGATGACGGATACAACGCCGGCGCGTACTGCGCGGCGAGGTACCGCACGATCGCATTGGATTCCCACACCACCACCGCCCCATCCTGCAAGGTCGGTACCACGCCGTTCGGATTCAGCGCGCGATAGGCCGGCGTGTCATTGCCGCCGAAGGCACCGCCCACTTCGATCGACGTATAGGCCACACCGGCTTCTTCGGCACACCACAACACCTTGCGCACATTGCTGGAATTGCGACGCCCCCAGAGCGTGATCGTCGGCTGTGCGGGTGCGATCGCATCGTGCGTCATCGTTATTTTCCTGTGGCAGATTTGGCTGTTGCGCGCGCTGCACGCTTGGGGCTGGCTTGCGGCTCCGGTGCAACCGCAGGCGCCGCGGTTTTCGCACGGTTGCCGCTGCCCTTGGGCGTATCGCGTACCCACAAGGCCTGCTCGTCCAGCTTGAGCTCGAACAGGCCGATCGCGCGCACCAGATCGCTGAGTTTGCGATAGCCGTAATTGCGCGGGTCGAACGAAGCCTGGTTAGCCACCTGCTTGCCCACCGCGCTCAACAACGCCCACCCATCGTCCTCGCATGCGCTGACGATGGCGTTGCGCAGCATCTGCACCAGGCGCGTGTCGCTGCGCAACGCGGTGGCATCCTTGCGCCCGGCAGCGGTATCGCGGGCCGCGGCGGCTTGCTCGCCCAGCGCTTCCACGTAGGTGAATTTGGAGCAGGCATTGACGAACGGCGCCGGGGTTTTCTTCTCGCCAAAGCCATAGACCTTCATGCCATCGGTGAGCAGGCGCATCACCAGCGGGGTGAAATCCGCATCGCTGGAGACGATCGCAAACCCATCCAGATTGCGCGCATACAGCAGGTCCATCGCATCGATCACCATCGCCATATCCGAGGCATTCTTGCCGGAGCTATAGGCAAACTGCTGGATCGGCCGAATCGCATAATCGTGCAAGGCCGCTTCCCAGCCTTTCAGGTGCGGGCTCTTCCAGTTGCCGTAGGCGCGGCGCACGTTGGCCACGCCGTAGCGCGCCACTTCCGCCAGCACCACATCGATCTTGCCGGCCGGCGCATTGTCGGCATCGATCAGCAAGGCGATCCGTTTGTCGGGATTGTCGGTCATGCGCGTTCCTCCAAAGACGTGCCCGCGTCGGTTTGCATCTCCGAATCGGTTTCTATCTCTGATTCGGTTTCGGTTTCGAGCTCGCTATCGTCCGCGGCCGGCAGCGCGAAGTGTCTGCCATCGCGCAGAATGAGTTCTCCGTCGGTCAGAATCTCCTGCTCGGAGCCGGCACTGACCCAGGTGGCCTGTACGCGGCCGGCGCCGCGATCGCCTTCCACATTGAACACAAACTCCTCGCCTCCCTGCGCCAGACCGGTGCGGTACAGATCGACCCGCATCGTGCGGATCTGGCCGATATGTTCCCGCACCACGGCGTCTGCCTGCAGCGCAGTGCGCGCCTGATCGGCAAACAGCGACCAGCCGGTGCCGATCAGCCATAGGCTCGCGGCGAGCACCACGACCCCGAACAGCGTCGCGCAGGCCAGCACGCCAATCAGCCCGATCGCCACACCGCTGAGCTCCTTCTTCGCCGCAGGCGCAGGTGTGGCAGCCGGCGCTGCGTTGGGCATGGCGGTGGACGACAGCGGTGGCAAGGGCGGTGGCAATGAGGACATGCGATGGCCGTCAGAAATGGATGCACCATGATGCCGCAGCCACGCGACGCCGACGCATCATGTTCATTGCGGATTTGGCATCCTGTCCAGCCAGCGTTGCCTCCCATCGGACCCTACGATGCCCCCATCTCCCTCCCCCGCTCCCTTGCACCTGGTCGTGGTCGGCGGCGGTTTCGCCGGCTTGTGGGCGACCCGCGCACTCGACGACCCCGGCATCCGCATCACCTTGATCGACCGGCAGAACCACCATCTGTTCCAGCCGTTGCTGTACCAGGTGGCCACGGCCGGGCTGTCGGCACCGGATATCGCCGCACCGCTGCGCCACATCCTGCGCGAGCAGCGCAATGTCGAAGTGCTGCTTGGCGATGTGGCCGAAATCGCGGCAGCTCGTCGCGAGGTGGTACTGACCGATGGCAAGACGCTCGGCTACGACATGCTGCTGCTGGCCACCGGCGCCACCCATGCCTACTTCGGCAACGACCAGTGGGCCGAACATGCGCCCGGCCTGAAAACCCTCTACGACGCGCTGGTGCTGCGCCGCAAGCTGCTGCTGGCCTTCGAACGCGCCGAGGCCGAATCCGACCCAGCCGCGCGTGCGGCCTGGCTGAGCTTTGCGGTAGTCGGCGGCGGCCCCACCGGTGTCGAGCTGGCCGGCACCCTGGCCGAGATCGCCCGCCACACGCTCAAGAACGAATTCCGCCATATCGACCCGCGCCAGGCGCGCGTGCGCCTGGTCGAAGCCGGCCCACGCGTGTTGCCGTCGTTCCCTGACGATCTCACCGACAAGGCGCGCAAGCAGCTGGAGCGGCTGGGCGTGGAAGTGCACACCGGCACACCGGTGACGCATATCGATGCGCTGGGCTACCAGCTGGGTGACACCTTCGTGCCCGCGCGCACCGTGGTATGGGCCGCCGGCGTGGCCGCCTCGCCGCTGGCGCGCACGCTGGGCGTGCCGCTGGATCGCGCCGGCCGCGTGCTGGTGGCGCCGGACCTGAGCGTGCCCGGCCACCCGGAGATCTTCGTCGGCGGCGATCTGGCGTCGGTGCAGCAGAACGGTCGCCCGGTGCCGGGCGTGGCGCCTGCGGCCAAGCAGATGGGCAAGCACATCGCCAAGGCGATCCGTGCGCGTCAGCGCGGTCAGGCAGCAGCCGCGTTCCGGTATCAGGACTTCGGCAACCTGGCCACCATCGGCCGCATGGCCGCCATCGTGCACGTGGGCAAGCTCAAGCTGTCCGGCATCGTGGCGTGGTGGTTCTGGCTGGCCGCGCACGTCTACTTCCTGATCGGCTTCCGCAACCGCTTCGTGGTGTTGGTGAACTGGGCGATGGCGTACTGGAGCTATCAACGCGCCGCACGCATCATCTTCGGTGGCGCAACCGACGACCCGCCGCCCAACAACACCAAGGACGGATGACAGCGCCACCAGCCGTGCGCGATGCTGTGCGGCCTGATTCGACGGTCTACGCGTGGCAACTGTCCTGTTCCTGCTGGATCTGCTCGGCACCTTCGTGTTCGCCCTGAGCGGCGCGACCGTGGCGGTGCGCAACCGCCTGGACCTGTTCGGGGTGCTGGTGCTGTCGTGTGCGGCCGCTGTCTCCGGCGGCATCGTGCGCGATGTGCTGATCGGTGCCACCCCACCGGCAGCGCTGGTGCACCCGCAGTATCTGCTCACCGCCTGCTTGGCCGGCGTCGCCGGTTTCTATTGGCACTCCGCAGTGGAACGGCTGCGCAACCCGGTACAGATTTTCGACGCGGCGGGTCTGGCGCTGTTTGCGGTCTACGGCACCAGCAAGGCGCTGGACTACAACCTCAGCCCGCTGAGTGCCACGTTGTTAGGCATGCTCAGCGGCATCGGCGGCGGCATCGCACGCGACCTGCTGGTCGCACGCACACCGGTGGTGTTGCAGGCCGAGCTTTATGCAGTGGCCGCGCTAGCAGGCGGCGGTCTGGTGGCCATCGGCCATGTACTCGGCGTGCCGCAAGCCTGGTCGCTGGCAACCGGTGCCGGCGTGTGTTTTGGCCTGCGCTTCATGGCGATCCGTTATGGCTGGCATCTGCCGGTGGCGCGCTTGCCGGAATAATCGTTGTCGACCAACGCCGCGATACCGTCCGCATCATCCGGACGGTGCATCAGCTTCTACGAAACTATTTGCGCTGCACACCTGCAACGCAAACGGCCCGGAGAACCGGGCCGTTTGTGCAGCTTGTTCCGCGTGATCGAACCGATCAGGCGACGAACAGCGCCTTCATCTTCTTCAGCGCGTTCGCCTCGATCTGGCGGATGCGCTCGGCCGACACGCCGTATTCGTCGGCCAGCTCCTGCAGCGTTACCTTGGACTCCGAATCCAGCCAACGTCGCTTGACGATGTCGCGCGAGCGCGTATCCAGACCAGCCATGCCTTCGCGCAGCAACTGCAGCTGGTTGTCTTCGCTATCGTGCCGCTCATAGGCCTGCGAGGGATCTTCTTCGTTGGCCACCAGGTAGCTGACCGGCGACGGCGGACCATGATCGTCGTCTTCATCCGACGACGCGTCGAAGCCGATATCGCGGCCGGACAGGCGCGACTCCATCTCCATCACTTCACGCTCGGAGACGTTCAGGTCCTTGGCGACCGCGGTCACTTCGGAGGCGTTGAGCCAGCCCAGACGGGTCTTGGACTTGCGCAGGTTGAAGAACAACTTGCGCTGCGCCTTGGTCGTGGCGACCTTGACGATGCGCCAGTTCTTCAAAATGAACTCGTGCATTTCGGCACGGATCCAATGCACTGCGAAGCTGACCAGGCGCACGCCCATTTCCGGGTCGAAGCGCTTGACCGCCTTCATCAGGCCGATATTGCCTTCCTGGATCAGGTCGCCCAGCGGCAGGCCGTAACCGTTGTAGCCGCGGGCCACGTGCACCACGAAGCGTAGGTGGGAATGGACCAATTCGCGCGCTGCGTCCAGGTCCAGCTCGTCGCGGAAGCGGCGGGCCAGATTCTGTTCCTCATCGACCGACAGCACCGGGATCTGGTGCACGGCACCGATGTAGGCGTCCAGCGAACCGAGCGCACTGGGAATCGGGAGATTGTTTGCCACAAGGGCAGTCGAGGTAGTCTGGTTCATGGGCATCATCTTAGCAGTCGAACTATTGGACTGCCGGGTACAGGAAGAGTTCCCAGCGTTCCATTTATAGGACGTTCGGGCTTCCGGCCTTGGCGGCGTTCTACCGTACCGCTTCCCGAATTCGAGCCTTGCGGTAGCACCGTGCCCCTGCGCAGACCGTGACAAACCTGTGGCGAAATGCGTCTGCAGCCGTGTTGTTCAGCCGGCGGCCGACGTTGTTTCCAATGCGTTGCGCGGCGGCAACGACCAATCGACCGCCGGGATGCCGCGGCGCTGCAGGTGCTCGTTGGTCTTGGAGAAATGCTTGCATCCCAGAAAGCCGCGATGCGCCGACAACGGCGAGGGATGCGGCGCCTTGAACACGCGGTGGCGGGCCTGGTCGATGACCTTGCCCTTGGACTGCGCGTAGCTGCCCCACAGCAGGAACACCAGGCCTTCGCGCTCGCGGTTGAGCGTCTCCACCACATGATCGGTGAAACCTTCCCAGCCCTTGTTCTGGTGCGCGCCGGCGCGGCCCTGTTCCACCGTCAGCACTGCATTGAGCAGCAGCACGCCCTGGCGCGCCCACGGCATCAGATAGCCGTGATCGGGACGCGGGATGCCGAGGTCGTCCTGAATTTCTTTGTAGATATTGAGCAGCGACGGCGGCACCGGCACGCCTGGCAGGACCGAAAAGCAAAGCCCGTGCGCCTGGCCCTCGCCGTGATACGGATCCTGGCCCAGGATCACCACCTTGACCTGCTCGAACGGGGTGGCGTCGAAGGCCGCAAAGATCTGCGGGCCGGGCGGGAACACCCGCGCGCCGGCCGCCTTGCGCTGGCGCAGGAAGGCAGACAATTCCTGCATCTCCTGGCGCAGCAACCAATCGCCCACCTTTGCCTTCCACGACGGTTCCAGCTGGATACGCCCTTCCACTTCGGTCATAGGGTGATGGCCTGGTCTTCCAGGCGTGCCAGCCGCAATTGGAACAACACCTTGGTCACCAGCAGGCGCTCTTCGATGGGTTTTTGCACCAGATCGTTGGCGCCGGCGCGCAGCAGTTCGGACTGATTGCGCGGATTGGTGTCGCCAGTCATCACCAGCACCGGCAGGCGGCGCTTGCCGTAGGCGAAATCGATGCGGATGCGCTCGACCACATCGCGGCCGTTGAGCTCGCCTTTCAGGGTCACGTCGGTCAACACCACGTCGATACGGCGCTCGGTGCGGCCCAGCGATTCGGCGGTAAGCAGCGCAAACGCATCTTCGGCGGTGAGCACATGCACCACTTTCAGGCTCTGGCGCTCGAGCATGCGCTTGGTCGCCTCGGCCACCACGCGGCTGTCTTCGATGTAGAGCACGGTGGCGCCAACCACCGGCTCGGGCTGCACATAGCCGCGGATAAAGGTCGCCAGGGCTTCATGGCCCAACGCCTTGTCGAAATAATCGGTGACGTACTCGGTAAAACGACGCTCGACCAGATGCTGCTGCGCATCGCCGGAGACCACGATCACCGGCACATACGCCTGCCCGGCCGCTTCGCGCACGCTGCGCGCCAGGGTCAGGCCATCGCCATCGGGCAAGGACAGCGAGGTGGTGACCAGATCCACCGCACCGGACTCCAGCGCAGCGCGCGCTTCGGCGATGCTGGCGCAACCGATCACCTGCACATTGGGCAGGTCGCGCCGGAGCACGTCGGCAATGAGCTTGCGTACCAGCTTCGAACCATCGACGACCATCACACGTGGTGCGTCGCTGATCAGGTGTTTGAGATCTGGTGGATGCATGGCAGGCCTCAGGTCTCGGTGGGACGGGTCTGACGAAGGAAATGGCCGGTTACCAGCCAGGCGCCCAGCCAACCCAGCACCAGGGTGCCGATCAGCACCATCACAGAATGCAGCAGATCCAGTCCGTGCAGGGTAAAGGAACTGCCGTAGCTATCGGCCAATGTGGCCAATGGCGCGCGCAATGCCAAGCCCGAGGCGGCGATCAAAGCGAGCGCAACAGCGCCGGCGCCCAGCCCGTACCACGCGCCCAGATACAGGAACGGGCGACGGATGAAGCCATCGCTGGCACCGAGCAATTGCAGCACGCCGATCTCTTCGCGCCGCGACTGGATATCCAGCCGCACCGTGTTGCCGACCACCAGCACCGCGCCGATGCCAAGCAGCGCCGACAGCACCTGCACCAGGCGTTCGCCGAAGTGCAGCCAGCCATCCAGACGCTTGCGCCACAGTGCGTCGTGCTGCACCTGGTCGGTCTGCGGCAGGGCCTGCAATGCGCTAGCCAGTTGCGCATCGTCTGCCGCATCGGTGGGGGTGACGATCAATAGCGTCGGTAACGGGTTCTCGCCCAGCGCATCGGCGGCTTCGTCGAGTTTTGCGCTCTCGCGCAACGCGGCCAGCCCCTGCTCGGGCGTACGCAGCGTCACCTGCGCCACATCGGGGCGCGCACGCAATTCGCCGGCAAGCGCCTGCGCAGCATCGGCGGCGACATCGACCTTGAGGAACAGATTGATCTCGCGCGACTGCTGCACGCTGCCGGCCAGCAGCTTGACGTTGTCCAGCGCGATCGACAGCCCCAGCGGCAACGCCAGCGCCAAGGCCATCACGACGATGGTCAGCAGCGTTGCCCATGGCTTGCGCATGGCGCGGCCAAGGCTGAAGGCGATGCTGTGCAGGTGGTGGTCGATCCACACGCCGAAGCGCGACGGCGCCACGGCTTCGGTATTGGCGAGCTTGCTCATTCGGCCAGATCCTGCGGCGAGATGTCGTCGACCAGGCGGCCGTGATCCAGGATCAGCACGCGTTTGCGCATCTGCTTGAGCAAGGCAAGGTCGTGGCTGACCACCAGCACGCTGGTGCCGCGCGCGGGCAACTCGGCAAACAACTGCATGATTTCGGCGGCCAGTGCCGGGTCGAGATTGCCGGTGGGTTCGTCGGCCACCAGCAGACGCGGCTCACCGACGATGGCACGCGCAATGCCCACGCGCTGCTGCTCGCCCGCCGACAGCTGCGACGGCAAGGCTTTTTCGCGATGGGCCAGGCCGATGCGTTCCAATGCAGAGCGCACCCGCTTGCCGATCTCGGCGCGGCGGGTGCCGCGCAGGATCAACGGCAACGCCACGTTCTCGGCGATGCTGCGGTCGTTGAGCAGACGATGGTCCTGATAGACCGCGCCCACCTGGCGACGGTGCAGCGGAATCTGCCGGCCACGCACCTTGAGCAGGTTGCGCTCGCCCAACAGCACGGCGCCCTGGCTCGGACGCTCGCTGAGGTGGATCAATTTGAGCAAGGTACTTTTGCCGGCGCCGGAGTGGCCGGTCACGAACAGCATCTCGCCATCGGCCACTTCGAAGCTGACATCGGTCAGCGCCTGGTGGCCCCCGGCGTAGTGCTTGCTGACGTTGTCGAAACGCAGAACGGTCATCCAGCGATTATGCCGGAGCGCCAGCGCTTACGTCGCATCGCCGAAGACCGGCGATGCGATTGATGCCGTCAGTGGTCAGTTGCCCGAGACCAACGAACGCAGACGGCGGCCGATTCTGCTCAGCAGCGACGGGCTGCCGCCCGGCTTGGCGGCGGCACGCACTGGCTTGGCGACCACCTGGGTCGGCTTGCGCGGCGCAGCGGGTGCAGGCACCGGCGTGGATGCGACCGGCTCGGCGCCCTCGACCGGACGGCCGTTGCGACGGCGACGACGCTTGCGCGGTGCGCGCTCGCCCTCGACGTCGATGGACGGCGCAACGGCAGCGGCGTCGGCAACCACCGGGGCAACCGATGCAGCCGCTGCAACGGCAGCAACCGGAGCCTCGCCCTCGACGCGCGGCTTGCGACGCGGACGCGGCTTGCCGTCGGCACTGCCACCGTCGCGACGACCGCCGCCACTGCCACTGCTACTGCGCGATGCGCCGCCCGGACCGCTGCGACCGCCACCGCGGCGCTGTTCTTCGGCCGCACGCTGCTCGCGCGCTTCGCGGAAGATGGTGCCCACGCTGTCGCCAGCGTCGTCGTCGACCTCTTCGCCTTCCACCGCCACGCGCAGTGTGCGCGGCAACGGCGTCAGCAGCTCGGTGGTCACCGGCTCGACCGGGATCTTCTGATCGATGTAGGCCTCGATGTCCGGCAGGCTCATCGCGTAGCGCTCGCAGGCGAAGCTGATCGCATCGCCCTCTTCGCCCAAGCGCGCGGTACGGCCGATGCGGTGCACGTAATCTTCGGCGTCGAACGGCAGGTCGTAGTTGTAGACGTACTTGACCCCGTCGATATGCAGGCCGCGCGCGGCCACGTCGGTGGCGACCAGGATTTCGAGCTGGCCCTTCTGGAAGCGGTTGAGCAGCGATTCGCGCTTTTTCTGCGGCACGTCGCCGGACAGCACACCGACCCGGTAACCGTTGCGCTCCAGGGTGCGCGCCACGCGCTCGACGAACGCCTTGGTATTGACGAACACCATGGTCCGCGCGCCTTCGCTGCGCGACAGCAGGCCCAACAGCAGCGTCTGCTTCTCTTCGTCGGACGGGAAATAGATGCGCTGGCGCACGCGTGCGGCGGTGATGGTCTCGGTTTCGACCACGAGCTTTTCCGGCTCGTTCATGTGCTCGTAGGCCAGCTCCAGCACGCGGTGGCTCAGCGTGGCCGAGAACAGCAGCGTCTGCCGGGTACCGCGCTCGGGCATGCGCCGCAGCAGGAAGCGGATGTCCTTGATGAAACCCAGGTCGAACATGCGGTCGGCTTCGTCCAGCACGCAGATCTCGCAGGCATGCAGCGAAACCACCTTGTGCTGCTTGACGTAGTCGATCAGCCGGCCCGGGGTGGCGATGATCACGTCCACGCCCTGCTGCAGCAGCTCGCGCTGCTTGTCGTAGTCCACCCCGCCGTAGACCAGCGCAAAGCGCAGGCCCAGGTCGGCGCCGAACTTGACCGCGTCCTTGTGGATCTGGATCGCCAGCTCGCGGGTGGGCGCCAGGATCAGCGCGCGCGGGTCTTCCGGCTTGCGGTCGGCCAGCGCCGGGCGGATCAGCAGGCGGTTCATCACCGTCACCAAAAACGCCAGCGTCTTGCCGGTACCGGTCTGGGCCTGGCCGGCGACATCGCCGCCCGGCAACGCCACCGGCAGGGTCAGCGCCTGGATCGGGGTACAGCGGGTAAACCCGGCGCCCTCCAGCCCGGCAACCAACGCCGGCTGCAGGTCGAACGAGGAAAAAGTCAAATCGGTCAGCGGTTTGTCGCTCATTATTCCGTCTTCGTGAGGCGCCCTGGGCAGCCCGGGCGCGGCTTGCATCGATGCCGACAGCGTCGCAAACTGCGGCTCTTGTGGCGGACAGCGCGGCTTCAGGACTGACACTTGATTCAGTCGCGCAATGCCCCAGTTTAACGCAATGTGGCGGCCTGCCCGATCGGGTGGGCCGTTTGGTTTCCAGGAGACCCAACGTGAGCGACAAGGTTCAACATGTCGGCGATGCCGACTTCGATACAGCAGTACTGCAATCCGGCGAACCGGTTCTGGTGGATTTCTGGGCCGAGTGGTGTGGCCCGTGCAAGATGATCGCACCGGTGCTGGACGATCTGGCCGATACATACCAAGGCAGGCTCAAGGTTGCCAAGGTCAATGTGGACCAGAACCGCGCCCTGGCCATCAAGTACCACGTGCGCTCGATCCCGATGCTGTTGCTGTTCAAGGACGGTGAAGTACAGGCGAGTCAGATCGGGGCGGTCGGCAAGGGCCAGCTGACCCAGATGATCGACAAGACCCTGGGCGGCGCGGCTGCCTGAGTGAGCGGGCGTCCAGCGATGGACGCCCGGCGGTTCGCCGGTAGTTAAACCCTGCAACGGCGGACGCTTGCGCGGTTGCGCGTCGCGGTGATAGTGTCAGTTGGTCCGGCACACGTTCGTGCGCCGCCGTACCCCTCTAGAAACTTCTTCTAGACTCCCATCTACCAATAGTTCGCCCCCCAGCCGGGCGCTCGCACCTTAGCGAGGAATCACGCACTTGTCCGATCATCCTTCCTCCGATACCGGGAGCAGCGTCGACGCTCCCGTCGAGAAGCGCGCGCGCAAGCCGCGCGTGAGCAAGACCGCCGCTTCCCATGACGATGGCGGCGCACAGCAGCCCAACCTGCCCTTGCCAGCCAGTCCCGTACCCGACGCTCCACGCGCCCCGCAGGCACCGTCGCACGCTGCCGATTCGGCACCGGCGCAGACGTCCGGCGATGGTGCAGGCGCCGGTAGCTCACCCGGCAACAGCGCAAACAGCCAGGGCGGCGACAGCTACGGCGAGGCCCGCGAAGGCGGCCAGTCGCAGCAGCAGCGCTTCAATCAGGCGCAGCAACAGCAGAACCAGAATCAGGCGCAAAACCAGGGCCAGACCCAAGGTCAGGGTCAAGGCCAGCAACCGGGCCAGGGCCAGAACGCTGGTCAGAATCAACAAGGCCAGGGTCAAGGGCAGAACCAGCAGGGCAACCGCCGTGATCGGTTCCGCAACCGCCGCGACCGCGGTCCGCGCGATCGGTTCGGCAATGAAAGCGGCGGCATGCCGTCTTCCGATGGCAGCAACGAGCCGTTCATCGCGCGTCCGCATCCGGCCGTGCCGGAAGGCTTCCCGGTGTATTCGCTGAGCGATCTCAAGCGGATGCCGGCGCAGAAGCTGCTGGACATCGCCGATCAGCTCAATATCCAGGAAGGCGTGGCGCGCGCGCGCAAGCAGGACGTGATCTTCGCCCTGCTCAAGGTGCTGACCCGTCATGGCGAAGGCGTTGCCGCTGACGGCGTGCTGGAAATCCTGCCCGACGGCTTCGGTTTCCTGCGTGCCGCCGAAGCCAGCTACCTGGCCGGACCGGACGATACCTATATCTCGCCCAGCCAGATCCGCCGTTTCAATCTGCGCACCGGCGATCATTTGTCCGGCCGCATCCGCTTCCCCAAGGACGGCGAGCGCTATTTCGCGCTGTCGATCGTGGACACCATCAATGGTGAGCCGCTGGAAGCGAGCAAGAACAAGGTGCTGTTCGAGAACCTGACCCCGCTGTTCCCGCGTCGCCGTTTCCGTCTGGAACGTGGCGATGGGTCCACCGAGGACATCACCGGCCGCATCCTGGATCTGATGGCGCCGCAGGGTAAGGGTCAGCGTGCGCTGATCGTCTCCCCGCCCAAGGCCGGTAAGACGATGATGATGCAGCAGGTGGCCACGGCCATCACCAGCAATCATCCCGAAGTGCACATGATCGTGCTGCTGATCGACGAGCGCCCGGAAGAAGTGACCGAAATGCAGCGCACCGTGCGCGGCGAGGTCATCTCCTCCACCTTCGACGAGCCGGCCGCGCGCCACGTGCAGGTCGCCGAGATGGTGATCGAGCGCGCCAAGCGCCTGGTCGAGCACAAGAAGGACGTGGTGATCCTGCTCGACTCGATCACCCGCTTGGCACGTGCCTACAACAACGTGGTGCCCAGCTCCGGCAAGGTGCTCACCGGTGGTGTGGACGCCAACGCACTGCACCGTCCGAAGCGTTTCTTCGGTGCGGCACGTAACGTGGAAGAAGGCGGCTCGCTGACCATCATCGCCACGGCGCTGGTCGAGACCGGCAGCAAGATGGACGAGGTGATCTACGAAGAGTTCAAGGGCACCGGCAACAGCGAAGTGCATTTGAACCGTCGCATCACCGAAAAGCGCGTCTACCCTGCGATCGACATCAACCGCTCGGGCACGCGTCGCGAAGATCTGTTGATCGAGCCGGAGCTGCTGCAGAAGATCTGGATCCTGCGCAAGCTGCTGCATCCGATGGACGAAATCGCGGCGATGGAATTCCTGCTGGACAAGATGAAGACCACCAAGTCCAACGACGAGTTCTTCAGTTCGATGAAGCGCTGAGGTCGGTCTGGATTAGCGCCACAAAAAAGCCCCGCACTGCGGGGCTTTTTTGTGGGCGGCGTTCGCGTGAGAAAACACCTGGTCTTCCGAGCTCGCTCGAACTGGCGCGCGGTCGTTGCCGATCAACTGCCTTGTTGACCGAGAGCTCGACGATCGTCCGTGATGCAAGCGGCTGTCGGATGGCTGATCTGAGGGCGGGCCGACTGCGCGACACCCACCGCATCGATTCGGAACCGCCAGTCGTCTCAGCCTTCGTGCAGCGGCGTGATCAGGCGCACGCCTTCGCCGCGGACGGAAAACAATCCCGATCCCGGCAGCGCGTCCGGGCTGTCGGTCGTGGCGGCTGCGTCGTTCTGCATTCGCCACGACGCGGTCTGACGCGGGCCCGGCAGATACGACTGCCATTTTTTCTGCTTGGCATCCAGGTCCTTCTCGGACGCTGCGATGTCGAACGTCACCGGCACGCGCATCTCCCAGAACGGCGCATTGCGCTCAGACCCGGCAGTGGCCGGAGTGAAGGTCCAACTGCGCGCCTTGGCGATGGAGGCGTCGGCAAATTCCTTGCGCCAGCGCGCACGCTTGGACTCAGGGACCAGTGCGGTGAGGTTGACCTGTTCGGCAACCACATCTTCCACCTTGCCATCGCGTCCGATCTTGAGCAGCAGGTAGACCACGCCAGTGGCGCCGCCCCTGAAGGCATTGACCGGATAGGGCGGCGGCGCCATACCGTTGGGTTGTGCGCTGATGCCCTGCGGGGCCTGGCCGCCGAAATGCGCGCTGCGGATCGACACCTGGTACTGATTGTCATCGGCCGGCTTGGCGACCAGCAGCAAGCTCATCGGCAGCCGCGCCGGCAAGGCATTGCCGTCGTCCTTGACCGGATCGAACCGCCACGCGGCCACCGAGTGCTTGATCCGTTCGCGGACGGCTGCAGGCAAACGCGCCTCGTCGGCGAGCGCCACCGCGGTCACGGTGCCGTCGGGTGTCAGCGTCAACTCGCCGGTGACATTCATGCTCGCTTCGATCTGCGCACGCGCAGCGTCCGGCTTGGCGTGCGCCACGCCCATCGCTGCCAGCGAAAAGAGCATGCCCAGACCCATACGTTGCTTCCACTGCATTGTCTTACTCCATTGGTTGATCGCACGTTTTACCAGCCTGCCGCTGTAAACGAAACGGTCTAGGCAAGCCGCCGCGACTCCGCATACGGCGGCGTGTCCGGATAATCGTCTTCGCGCAGCCGGGCTTGCAGGTCGCGCCACCACTGCGGGTCGAACAGTTCCGGGTGGATGTGTTTGACCGCCTCCAGTTGCGAGGCCGGCAATCCCATGAACAAGGCGAAGCGTTCGGGAAACACATCGCGCGGGCCGACATGGAACCAGGGTTCGGCGGCGAGTTGTTCTTCGTAGGTGGTGGGTTTGGGCCAGTCGCGAAAGGTGCAGTCGGTGATCAGGCACAGCTCGTCGTAGTCGTAGAACACCGCGCGCTGATGGCGGGTGATCCCGAAGTTCTTTAGCAGCATGTCGCCGGGAAAGATGTTGTTGCGCGCCATGTCCTTGATCGCCTGGCCATAGTCCAGCGCGGCGGCATGCGCGGCCTCGGGCAGTTGCTCGCGCAGGTACAGATTGAGCGGGCGCAGGCGCCGTTGGACGTAGCACAGCGCAATCAGCACATCGTCGCCGTCTTCGCTCAGGCTCATCGCGCAGCTGGTCTGCAGTTCTTCCAGCAGTGCTGGCGAGAAGCGCGCCTTGGGAAAGCGCAGAAATCGGTACGGCTGCGCGTCGAGCAGGCGGCCGATGCGATCGAGCTGGAAGACCAATTCGTATTTCCCTTCGACCTGCGCGCGGCTCATGGTCTTGGGATAGGCGAAACGGTCGCGAATGAGCTTGAACACCAGCGGATAACTGGGCAGCGTAAACACCACCATGACCATGCCGGGCGTGCCATCGGCATGCACCAGCTGCTCGGACGGCTGCGCCTGAAAATGGCTGAAAAACGTGCGATAGCGCTCGGTCTTGCCTTGCTTGGCGCGGCCCAGCATGGTGTAGAGCTCGTCGACCGGCTTGTGGGTCAGCAGGCTGCGCAGAAATACCACCGCATCGCCGACCGTGGACAGATCGGCCTGAAAATAACTGCGCGAGTTACTGAACAGTTGTGCGACATCGCTGCGCTTGGTCAGCACCGCTTCGGCGCGCAAGCCGGCACCGTCGTTGATCAGCGCGATGACGCACGGCGAAAACCGATGCTCGCCGAACACACGCCCGACCAGATACGCACGACGTTCGCGATAGAACACCGTTTCCAGCAGTTCGACGCTGCGCACCGGGTGCTCGCCCCAATGCGCCAGATCGTCGAGCAGACGCACCGCAATGGCCGCCGCGCAGCGGGTGCGGTGCGCATACGGCACGGCGAATGCGTAATCGCCCAGCACGCGCACCAGCATGTCGGTCAGCCGGCCCGGCGACACGGCGTAGGTATGCCGTGCGACCGGCACGGTGATGGCATCGGTGGGCTCAATATCCAGCGCGATGAATTCGATATCGGCATCCACGCCATGAGTGCCGAAGTAACGCCGCGTCAGCGTGTTGTAGAAGGTCTTGTACAACTCCTGATCGATCAACCCGGCCAGCAGCGCGGCGTAATGACCGCGTGCGCGCATCCACAACGCGCGGTCGTGCGCCTGCCCCAGCAGCACGGCGCGCAGGCGCAGCATGCATTCGGTGATGTACTGATCGTAGAGCGCGATACGTGCGACGGCGTCATCGCGCGCAGCGCTCCAGTCGCGCGTTTCGAAGCGCTGCTTGGCACGTGCGGTGATCTCTGAAAACCGTGCGTGGTAATCCTCGAACGCTTCGTACACGGCGTGGGCGATCGCCAGCGCGCGGCGTTCGGATTGCGGCGGTAACGGGAGCTGGCTCATGGCGGCAGTGTACTCAGCGCTTGCGGCGACGCGGGGTGGGCAGCGCAGCATGCGGGGCGACCGCTGCCTGCTGCGCGTGCGCAGCATGTTCGCGCGCCTGTGTTTGCAGCCATGCGCGAAACGCGAGAAAGCCGGTGTGTGCGGCCGACCGTGGCGGGTACACCAGGTAATGCGACCAGCTGGTCTTGAGCCGTTGCGCGGACAGCGCCACCAGTTGGCCGGATGCCAGCAACAGGCGTGCGCGCGTCACCCGCCCCATCGCCACACCGACGCCATCCAGCGCCGCGCGGTGATGGGACTCGGAGTCGTCGAGCACGGCGGCATAGCGACGCGGCGGCTCGCCACCGAAGGTTGTAAACCAGCGCGGCCAGTCGCCATCCGGGTCGCCCAGCAGCGGCCATTGCTGCAGCGGCTGCGCATCGATGCCGCCCATGCGCGCGATCAGCGCCGGGCTGGCCATCGGCACCAGCCATTCGTCGAACAACGGTTCGGCGATTACGCCCGGCCATTGCCCGGCGCCGATGCGCATGGCTGCATCCACGTCCGGCTGGCGCTCGAAATCCACCAGTCGCTCGCTGGAAAACAGATTGATCTCGATGGTGGGATGGGCCGCCAGAAAATCGCTCAGGCGCGGCACCAGCCACGCCGAGGCCATCGACGGAGTAATGCTCAGAGTGAGCGTGTCCTCGCGGCGCGCGGCGAACGGCTGGAACGCCTCGGCAATCGCATCCAGATGCGGTGCAATGCGATCGAGCAATTGCTGCCCCTGCGCAGTGGCGCTGACGCCGCGCGCGTGCCGTTGCAGCAACCGATAGCCCAGGCGCTGTTCGAGCGCACGCACCTGGTGACTGAGCGCGCTGACGGTCAGATGCATCGACGCGGCAGCGCGCGACAGATTGCCCAGACGCACCGCACTGACGAAGCCCTGCAATGCGTGAAGCGGCGGACGCGACATGGCTCACCCTTGAATGGAATTCAACGCAGACTTGCAAAAGCCTCGCTTTTGCATGACTCAGCCTGCGCCTACTGTGGCTTCCACTCAAGTGGGAGCAGGATCATGCGCATCTTTACCGAGTTGCTGTTCCAGCACGGGCACATTGCCGACGTGGCGCTTGCAAAGCAGTTGGCAGAACCCGAGATCGCGAGGGAGGTGGCAACGGACGCCACAACCGAACCGGCAAAGCAGACCGCGCAGAGCGCGCCGGTCGCGAGCGAGGCTGCGCGACAACGGCATGCCGAGAAACGCATGGCGCGGCGTGCACGCCGCCTGGTGCGGGCAATGACCGCGCTGTCGCCCTTTCGCTGAAACGACAAGACCCGCCTGTCAACGAGGCGGGCCCTGCATATCGCACTGATTGCACGCACCGCCATGCGGTGCGCGGGGATCAGGCCTTCAACGTGGTCAGCACGTCATTGAAGGTCTTGCTCGGACGCATCGCCTCGCTGACCTTGGCCAGGTCCGGGTGGTAGTAACCACCGATCTCCACCGGCCTGCCCTGTGCGCCGTTGAGCTCGGCCACGATGGTGGCTTCGTTCTCGGTCAGCGCCTTGGCCAGCGGTGCGAACTTGGCCTGCAATGCGGTGTCTTCGGTTTGCGCGGCCAGGGCCTGCGCCCAATACATCGCCAGATAGAAATGGCTGCCGCGGTTGTCGAGCTCGCCCACCTTGCGCGCCGGCGACTTGTTGTTGTCCAGGAACTGGCCGTTGGCCACGTCCAGCGCCTTGGCCAGCACGGTGGCCGACGGATTGTTGTAGCGGTTGCCCAGATGTTCCAGCGACGCGGCCAGCGCCAGGAATTCGCCCAGCGAATCCCAGCGCAGGCAGTTCTCTTCGACGAACTGCTGCACGTGCTTGGGCGCCGAACCGCCTGCACCGGTTTCGAACAGGCCGCCACCGGCCATCAGCGGCACGATGGAGAGCATCTTGGCGCTGGTGCCCAGCTCCATGATGGGGAACAGGTCGGTGAGGTAATCGCGCAGCACGTTGCCGGTGACAGAGATGGTGTCCTGGCCCTTGCGGATGCGCTCCAGCGAGAACGTGGTGGCTTCCACCGGCGGCAGGATGCGGATATCCAGGCCGTTGGTGTCGTGATCCTTGAGGTATGTCTCGACCTTGGCGATGACCTGCGCGTCGTGCGCGCGCGCCTTGTCCAGCCAGAATACGGCCGGGGTATCGCTCAGGCGTGCACGCTCGACCGCCAGCTTCACCCAGTCCTGGATCGGCGCGTCCTTGACCTGGCACATGCGCCACAAATCGCCGGCTTCCACCGCATGCTCGAACACGGTGTTGCCATTGGCATCGGTGACCTTGACGGTACCGGCAGCCGACAGCTGGAAAGTCTTGTCGTGCGAGCCGTATTCTTCGGCCTTCTGCGCCATCAGGCCGACGTTGGGCACCGAGCCCATGGTGGACGGGTCGAAAGCGCCATGCGTGCGGCAGTCGTCGATCACCGCTTGATACACGCCGGCATAGCAACGGTCCGGAATCACCGCCTTGGTGTCTTGCAGCTTGCCTTGCGCATTCCACATCTGGCCGGAGTCGCGAATCATCGCCGGCATCGAGGCGTCGACGATGACGTCGCTGGGTACATGCAGGCTGGTGATGCCCTTGTCCGAATTGACCATCGCTAGCCCCGGGCGCTGCGCGTATTCGGCCTGGATATCGGCCTTGATCTGCGCCTGCTGCGCGTCAGGCAACGTGCCGATGCGGGCGTACAGATCGCCGATGCCGTTGTTGGGATCGAAGCCGACCGACTTGAGCACCTCGGCGTGCTTGCTCAGCGTGTCCTTGTAGAACTCGCCGACCACCACGCCGAACAGCACCGGGTCGGAGACCTTCATCATGGTGGCTTTCAGATGCACCGAGAACAGCACATCCTTGGCCTTGGCATCGGCGATCTGCGCATCGATGAAGCTGGCCAGCGCACGCTTGCTCAGCACTGCGGCATCGACGATCTCGCCGGCCTTTACTGCAACCTTGTCCTTGAGCACGCTGCTGCTGCCATCGGCAGCGACGAATTCGATCTTCAGCGTGCCGGCCTCGGCCAGCGTGGTGGACTGTTCGCTGCCGAAGAAATCGCCGTCGTCCATGTGCGCCACGTGCGACCTGGAGTCGCTGCTCCACTTGCCCATGCGGTGCGGATGCTTGCGTGCGTAGTTCTTGACCGACAGCGGTGCGCGGCGATCGGAATTGCCTTCGCGCAGCACCGGATTCACCGCACTGCCCTTGACCTTGTCGTAGCGCGTCTTGATGTCTTTTTCTGCGGCATCCTTGGGCTCGTCCGGATACGCCGGCAACGCATAACCCTGGCTCTGCAGTTCGGCGATCGCGGCCTTGAGCTGCGGCACCGAGGCGCTGATGTTGGGCAGCTTGATGATGTTGGCTTCCGGCGTGGTGGCCAGTTCGCCCAGTTCTGCGAGGTCGTCGGCGATCTTCTGCGCGTCGGTCAGGCTCTCGGGGAACAACGACAGAATGCGACCGGCGAGCGAGATATCGCGCGTTTCGACCACGATCCCGGCGGTATCGGTGTAGGCATCGATGATCGGCAGCAGCGACTGCGTGGCCAGGAAGGGAGCTTCGTCGGTGAGCGTGTAGAGGATCTTCGGTGTCTTCGACATGAGGTGCGATGGCTCTTGTGGTCGGGAGGAGCGCCGATGCCCGGCGACGTTGACGTTGGCGTGCACGACGGGGGTCGCTAGCGGCACGCCGATCGGCCAGCGCGGCGGACGCGGCATTGGATCAGCACGGCATTGTCGCGTCTGAGCCGCGCCCGGGTAAAGCGACCACAGGCGGACGCTTCATCCCGCCACACGGCCAATCGACATGGATGCAGCTGTAACGAATCCATTGCCGAACCAACGCATAGCAGAAAGGCGCGATCATGCGACCGCGCCTTTTGTTGCAACTTGATGCAGCCCGAGGTTGCCAGTGGCAGACATGACGGTGCTCACGTAGAGAGCCGTCGCCACAGGTGGCTGCCAATCAAGGCAATTATTTGACCGTAATGGTCTGCGGGTTACCTGCCGGTTTACCGTCGACCATAACCTGCGCGGTGTAAGTACCGGCGGGCCAGCCATCGGATTTGCTGAAGCTGAGGTTGGTGGTTTCTGCACCCGTGGTGGTCAGCGTGGCGTTTTGCTCGCCGGCCACTTGGCCGTCCTGATAGGTGAGCTTGGCCGAGACCGCTACGTTGCTCGCGCTGCCATCGGTCTTGACCGACACAATGATGGTGTCCTTGGAGCCGATGGTGGGGGACGGTGTCACCGTCTTGTCGGCGGCGGCCTTGGTCCCGACTACGACGCTGGAGACCTTCACCGCAGAACCCATCGCGGCTGCGGTGTCGGTGCTGGCGGCGCCGGTCGCGGTGCTCTGCCCGGCTTGGTCGCTGGCCGGCGGCGTGGCGGCCGGACCCGGCATCGCCTCAGTGGCAGCACCGGAGGTGGGATCCTTCGAAACGCTGGCGTCTTCGTCCTTCTTGCAACCGGACAATGCGAGCACGCCGGCAAGCGCAATCACAAGCGTGCTTGAAACGGATTTGGTACGCATGGATCAATCTCCGATGATCGAAAAGATCGTTGTTTCTGGAATGTTTTTGCAAGACGCACACACATCGCACCGTGTACCTCGCAATGCAGTGACGATCGCGTAGGCAGCTACGCCTTGTGCGGTAAACGCAGGACCTGGCCCGGGAAAATTTTGTCCGGATCCTTGAGCGTTTCGCGGTTGGCTTCGAAAATGCGCGGCCACAATGCGCCATTACCCAAGTGACGTTTGGCGATGCTGGACAGACTGTCGCCTGCCTGCACAGTGACTGATTCCTCGACCAGCTCTGCGGTGCTCTGCACGCTGGTGCGCACGTTGGAAAAATCCGGAGCAGGCGTCACGTCGGCGGTGCTATCGACCGACGACGCCACGTTGGAGAAATCTGCTTTTTTATCGGTACTCATTGCTGCAATCCTTCATGCATCACGAGGACTGCAGGGTGCGCGGAGCGCTGTTAAGCATGGATCGCGCCACCGTGAAGCTGGCGCGATCCTGTCGCGCAGCGACTTACTGACGCAAATCGCGGAAGATCGACAGCGGCGTGGGCACGCTGGGCGAGCTCCGTAGCGGATTGATGTCCAGCCCGCCACGCCGGGTATAACGCGCCTCGACCACCAGCCACTCAGGGGCGCAACGGGTCAGCACGTCATTGAAAATGCGCTCCACGCATTGCTCATGAAACTCGGCGTGGTCGCGGAAACTCACCAGATAGCGCAGCAGGCCTTCGCGGTCGATCGGCGCACCCCGATAGCGCAGCGTGACGCTGGCCCAATCCGGTTGGCCGGTCACCGGGCAATTGGATTTGAGCAATGCAGAAGTCAGCACTTCTTCCACTGCCGCCGCTGTCTGCGCACGCAGATACGCCGCATTGGGCGGGCCGTAATCGTCGATGCTGACATCCAGGGTATCGATCGACTCGCCTTCGCCCACCGAATCGATCGGCGGCAAACCGAATTCCACCGATACATCGGCGCCGGCGCGCGTGGACAGGTCGGTGACGATGCGCGTGCGCACCGCTTCGGCACTGTTGAAGCGCGTGGCATTGAGCGAGTTGAGATACAGCTTGAGCGATTTGGATTCGATCAACGACGGCGAATCGAAGGGCACATGCAAGGTGGCCGTGGCCACGCACGGCTTGCCCTGTGCATCCAGCCAGCTCAGCTCGTAGGCGTGCCAGCGATCGCGGCCGATAAAGGGCAAGGCGCCGGTCAGGCCGATCGCCTCGCGACCGGCCGCGCGCGGAATCGGAAACAGCAGCGACGGGTCGTAGCCGCTGGGGTAAGCGACCTCACGACCGAGGGTGGACTCTTCTGGGGTATTCATCGCGCCATTTTAGGCCGAGCCGACTGGCCCTGAGCTATATGGCGAACGCTGGAGCACCGAGCTGGCAACAGCAGCAGCGGGTCTTCAAGCAGCCCGCCGACCCACCTGATTGGCGACGGTCAGCGGGAATCGTGCAACTGCACGCGATTCCCGATTCCCGATTCAGCCTGTCTCACCTTGATGCAGATAATCCAGCGACACCTGCAACAGCGCGCGCAGGCCCAGGTCCAGCGAGGACTCGTCCAGCAGGAACTGCGGCGAATGGTTGCTGGGCGCGGTGGCCGGGTCGATGCCCTTGGCGGTGGAACCGACGAAGAAGAACATCGACGGCACCTGCTGGGCGTAGAACGAGAAGTCTTCGGCGCCCATCTGCAGCGGCGGCTCGTAGACGTTGTCGGCGCCCACCACGGCCTGCAGGCTGGGCAGCATCCTGGCGGTCAGGGCCGGGTCGTTGACCGTGGCCGGGTTGCCGTCCTGGTCGGGCACCTTCGCATCCACCTTGGCGCCGTGTGCGGCGGCGGTGTGCTCGGCCACGGTCTTGAGGTCGGCGAAGATCTGCTGGCGCATGCCTTCGTCGAAGGTGCGGATGGTGCCGATCATTTCCACATCGTCGGGAATGATGTTGTAGCGGATGCCGCCCTTGATCGCGCCGAAGCTCAGCACCGCCGGCTGCTTGGACAGGTTGGCGCGGCGGCTGATCACCGTCTGCGCGGTGGAAATCATGTCGGCGCTGGCCACGATCGGGTCGATGCCGTTCCACGGCGCCGAGCCGTGGGTCTGGCGGCCGATCATCTTGATCGCAAAGCGGTCAGAGGCCGCCATAAGCGGGCCGCTGCGCACCGCGATCTTGCCGGCCTGCACGCTGGAGAACACATGCAGGCCGAATACCGCCTGCGGCTTGAAGTCGGCAAACAAGCCCTCCTTGAGCATCAGCGAGGCGCCGCCTTCCTCATTGCCCGGCGCACCTTCTTCGGAGGGCTGGAAGATCAGCATCACTTCGCCGGGCAGCTGGTCGCGCATGCCCACCAGCGCTTCGGCCACACCGAGCAGGATGGCGGTGTGGGCGTCGTGGCCGCAGGCATGCATGACCCCGACCTGCTCGCCGCGGTACTCGGCGGTCGCCTTGGCGGCGAAGGCCAGCCCGGTCTGCTCGGTGACCGGCAGCGCATCCATGTCCGCGCGCAGGGCGATCCTGGGGCCGGGCTTGCCGCCCTTGATGATCGCCACCACGCCGTGATGGGCGATGCCGGTACGCGGCTTGAGGCCGAGCTTGCGCAGCTGCGCGGCCACGGTGGCGGCGGTGCGCTCCTCGCGGTTGGACAGCTCCGGGTGCTGGTGGAAGTCGCGGCGCCACTGCACCACCTTGGGCTGCAGCGCGCTGGCGGCGGTCTGGACCTCGGGCCGTGGCGCAGCCTGTGCGGCGGCAAGCGTAGGCAGGGCCAGCAGCAGCGCGCTGGTCAGCAGGCGGGAATGGCGCATCGAGAATCCTCCAATCAGTGGCCGTCACTGTAGTGCACCGCACCGCCAGAGCGCAGCGTGGCCGGTGGCGAACGCCTGATTGGCCGGCGCCACGGGCCGCCGGGGCGCGGTGGGGGTCGATTCAGCCCGGCGGTCAACCGCAGCGGCGCTGACGCGTTGCCGCTGCACGCATCCGTGAACCATGCGGTCGTTTCGCCCGGCGAGCCGTTACTTCAGTAACGCTCAATTGCCCGGACGCAGCGATATGCTTCGCAAAGCCGCCCCACGGTCGCCCCAGGCGCCCGGCCCGCCCTCAGGAGTTGTCGCATGTCGCGTTTTTGGAAGATCACACTGCTGGTCGTAGCGGTGCTTGTCGTGGTGTTTGTCGCAATGCGGATGATGGGCGGGGGCAATCACGGCAAGCGGGCGGACGCGCCGGATGGCAATGGCACCGAAAACAGCGGCCCGGTGCCGGTCACGGTGGTGGCTGCCACCACCCAGGACGTGCCGGTCTACGCCAGCGCGCTGGGCACGGTCACCGCGCTCAATACGGTCACGGTCAGCCCGCAGGTCGGCGGCCAGCTGATGAGCCTGAATTTCAAGGAAGGCCAGGAAGTGAAGAAGGGCGACCTGCTGGCGCAGATCGACCCGCGCACGCTGCAGGCCAGCTACGACCAGGCGCTGGCGGCCAAGCGACAGAACCAGGCGCTGCTGGCGACGGCGCGGGTGAACTACCAGCGCTCCAACGACCCGGCCTACAAGCAGTACGTCTCGCGCACAGACCTGGATACCCAACGCAACCAGGTGGCGCAGTACGAGGCGGCGGTGTCGGCCAACGATGCGCAGATGCGTTCGGCGCAGGTGCAGTTGCAGTTCACTCGCGTCACCGCGCCGATCGACGGCATCGCCGGCATCCGCGGGGTGGACGTGGGCAACATCGTCAGCGCCAGCTCCACCATCGTCACCCTGACCCAGATCCGCCCGATCTACGTGTCCTTCAACCTGCCCGAACGCGAGCTGCAGGCCGTACGCAGCGGCCAGGCGGCGTCGCCGCTGGGCGTGGCGGCGCTGGATCGCGGCGATGCGCATGTGGTCAGCGGCGACGGCAAGCTGGATGTCATCGATAACCGCATCGCCGCCGACAGCGGCACCTTCGGCGCGCGCGCGATCTTCGACAACACCGACAACGCGTTATGGCCGGGGCAGTTCGTCAACGTGCGGCTGCAGCTGCGCACCATCTCCGGCGGCACCGTGGTGCCGACCCAGGCCGTGCAACGTGGCCCGGACGGCGACTACGTGTACGTGGTGGGCAACGACAACACCGCGCAGATGCGCACCGTGGTGCAGGGCGTGGAAGTGGACGATAGCCATGTGCAGGTCACCAAGGGCCTCAAGCCCGGCGAGCGCGTGGTCACCGAAGGCCAGTTCCGGCTCAAGCCGGGCAGCAAGGTCAGCGCGCTCAAGCCGGGCGAAACCCCGCCCGAGCCCACCGAAGCCGAGCTCAAGGCGGCGCAGGACAAGCAGAAGAGCAGCGGCGGTGGCGGTGGCCGACGCGGCGGCGGCCCGCGCTAATGCCTGACCACTGGCGACGGGACACCCCGCCGCCAGTGCGCGTCGGCGCCCTGCGCGCCGGCACCGATTGACGTCTTCAGCAAGGACTCCCCCGTGGGCTTTTCGACCATCTTCATCCGCCGCCCCATCGCCACCTCGTTGTTGATGGCGGGCGTCCTGCTGCTGGGCATCCTGGGCTACCGGCAATTGCCGGTGTCGGCATTGCCGGAAATCGACGCGCCCAGCCTGGTCGTGACCACCCAGTACCCCGGCGCCAACGCGACCACCATGGCCTCGCTGGTGACCACACCGCTGGAGCGCCAGTTCGGGCAGATCTCCGGCTTGCAGATGATGACCTCCGACTCGTCGGCAGGCCTGTCCACGATCATTCTGCAGTTCTCGATGGAGCGCGACATCGACATCGCCTCGCAGGACGTGCAGGCGGCGATCCGCCAGGCCACCCTGCCCTCGTCGTTGCCGTATCAACCGGTCTACAACCGGGTCAATCCGGCCGATGCG
Organism: Xanthomonas sp. NCPPB 4467; assembly: GCF_041475665.2. NCBI lineage: Bacteria > Pseudomonadati > Pseudomonadota > Gammaproteobacteria > Lysobacterales > Lysobacteraceae > Xanthomonas > Xanthomonas sp. NCPPB 4467. The sequence goes on from NZ_CM191260.1 coordinate 4,652,115, forward strand.
GCCATCCTCACCCTCAAGCTCACCTCCGATTCGCTGCCGCTGCGCGAGGTCAACCGCTACGCCGATGCGATCCTGGCCCAGCGCCTGTCGCAGGTGCCGGGCGTGGGCCTGGTGTCGATCGCCGGCAACGTGCGCCCGGCCGTGCGCATCCAGGTCAACCCGGCGCAGCTGTCGAACATGGGCCTGACCATGGAGTCGCTGCGCAGCGCGCTGACCCAGACCAATGTCAGCGCGCCCAAGGGCTCGCTCAACGGCAAGACCCAGTCCTACAGCATCGGCACCAACGACCAGCTCACCGATGCGGCGCAGTACCGCGAGACCATCATCAGCTTCGCCAACGGCCGCCCGGTGCGGCTGGCCGATGTGGCCAACGTGGTGGACGGGGTAGAAAACGACCAGCTCGCCGCGTGGGCCGATGGCAAGCCGGCGGTGCTGCTGGAAATCCGCCGCCAGCCCGGCGCCAACATCGTGCAGACGGTGGAGCAGATCCGCAGCATCCTGCCGCAGCTGCAATCGGTGTTGCCGGCCGACGTGCATCTGGAGGTGTTCTCCGACCGCACCGAAACCATCCGCGCCTCGGTGCACGAGGTGAAGTTCACCCTGGTGCTGACCATCGCGCTGGTGGTGGCGGTGATCTTCGTGTTCCTGCGCCGGCTGTGGGCCACCATCATTCCCTCGGTGGCAGTGCCGCTGTCCCTGGCCGGCACCTTCGGGGTGATGGCGTTCGCCGGCATGTCGCTGGACAACCTGTCGCTGATGGCGCTGGTGGTGGCGACGGGGTTCGTGGTCGACGATGCGATCGTGATGATCGAAAACATCGTGCGCTACATCGAACAGGGCAAGACGGGCCCGGAAGCGGCCGAAATCGGCGCCAAGCAGATCGGCTTCACCGTGTTGTCGCTGACGGTGTCGCTGGTGGCGGTGTTCCTGCCGCTGCTACTGATGCCGGGCGTCACCGGACGGCTGTTCCATGAGTTTGCGTGGGTGTTGTCGATTGCAGTGGTGATCTCGATGCTGGTGTCGCTGACGCTGACGCCGATGATGTGCGCCTACCTGCTCAAGCCAGATGCCCTCCCCGAAGGCGAAGACGCGCACGAACGCGCAACAGCGGCCGGCAAGACCAATCTGTGGACGCGCACGGTGGGCGCGTACGAGCGCAGCCTGGATTGGGTGCTTGCGCATCAGCCGCTGACCCTGGCGGTGGCGATCGGCGCGGTGGCATTGACGGTGGTGCTGTATGTGGCGATCCCCAAGGGCCTGCTGCCCGAACAGGACACCGGCCTGATCACCGGCGTGGTGCAGGCCGACCAGAACGTGGCGTTTCCGCAGATGGAACAGCGCACCCAGGCAGTGGCCGCCGCGCTGCAGAAGGATCCGGCGGTGACCGGCGTGGCCGCCTTCATCGGCGCCGGCACCATGAACCCGACCCTCAACCAGGGCCAGTTGTCGATCGTGCTGAAGACGCGCGGCGACCGCGATGGCCTGGACGAGGTGCTGCCGCGCCTGCAAAAGGCCGTGTCCGGCATTCCGGGCGTAGCGCTGTTCCTCAAGCCGGTGCAGGACGTCACCCTGGACACCCGCGTGGCCGCCACCGAATACCAGTATTCGATCTCGGATGTGGACAGCACCGAGCTGGCCACCTGGGCCGGGCGCATGACCGAGGCGATGCGCAAGCTGCCCGAGCTGGCCGATGTGGACAACAACCTGGCCAACCAGGGCCGCGCGCTGGAGCTGAGCATCGACCGCGACAAGGCCAGCATGCTCGGCGTGCCGATGCAGACCATCGACGACACGCTCTACGATGCCTTCGGCCAGCGCCAGATCTCCACCATCTTCACCGAGCTCAATCAGTACCGCGTGGTGCTGGAAGTGGCGCCGGAATTCCGCAGCAGCACCGCATTGATGAATCAGCTGGCGGTGGCCAGCAACGGCAGCGGCGCACTGACCGGCACCAATGCCACCAGCTTCGGCCAGGTGACCTCGTCCAACTCGTCCACCGCCACCGGCGTGGGCAACCAGAACACCGGCATCGTGGTCGGTGCCGGCAGCATCATTCCGCTGGCCTCGCTGGCGCAAGCCAAGGTCACCAACACGCCGTTGGTGGTGAGCCACCAGCAACAGCTGCCGGCGGTGACCATCTCGTTCAATCTGGCGCCGGGGCACTCGTTGTCGCAGGCGGTAGCAGCGATCGAGAAGGCACGCGAAGACCTCAAGATCCCGACCCAGGTGCATGCGCAGTTCGTCGGCAAGGCGGCCGAATTCACCGGCAGCCAGACCGATATCGTGTGGCTGCTGCTGGCCTCGATCGTGGTGATCTACATCGTGCTGGGCGTGCTGTACGAAAGTTACATCCACCCGCTGACGATCATCTCCACCCTGCCGCCAGCCGGTGTCGGCGCGTTGCTGGCATTGATGATGTGCGGGCTGAGCCTGTCGGTGGACGGCATCGTCGGCATCGTGCTGCTGATCGGCATCGTCAAGAAGAACGCGATCATGATGATCGACTTCGCCATCGACGCCCGCCGCGAAGGCGCCAACGCGCACGAGGCGATCCGCCGCGCCTGCCTGCTGCGTTTCCGCCCGATCATGATGACCACCGCCGCCGCCATGCTGGGTGCGTTGCCGCTGGCACTGGGCACCGGCATCGGCTCGGAACTGCGTCGCCCGCTCGGCATCGCCATCGTCGGCGGCTTGCTGCTGTCGCAGCTGGTGACGCTGTACACCACCCCGGTGATCTATCTGTACATGGAACGCGCCGGCGAGCGCTTGCGCGCATGGCGCGCGCAGCGTGCCGCTGCGGCGCTCGGGCATGCTGGAGAACGGACATGAGGATGGGCGCCGCAATAATCGGGACCGGGGACCCGGGACCGGGGGCCCGGGATGAAGCCAGGAGGCTGAGCAACGCCCCCAGGACCCCGGAAGCAGCGAGCCACCAGCGCGAGCAGCGGCAGTTGCCTTCGCTTTCCCGAGTCCCCGGTCCCCGGTCCACGGTCCCGGCTTCGGAATCGTCCCAATGAACATCTCCGCGCCCTTCATCAAGCGCCCGATCGGCACCTCGCTGCTGGCGATCGGTTTGTTCGTGATCGGATTGATGTGCTATCTGCGGCTGGGCGTGGCGGCGTTGCCGAACATCCAGATCCCGGTGATCTTCGTGCACGCCACGCAGTCCGGCGCCGATGCCAGCACCATGGCCTCCACCGTCACCGCGCCGCTGGAACGCCACCTGGGCCAGCTGCCGGGCATCGACCGCATGCGCTCGTCCAGTTCGGAGAGCAGCAGCCTGGTGGTGCTGGTGTTCCAGAGCAATCGCAACATCGATTCGGCCGCGCAGGACATCCAGACCGCGATCAATGCATCGCAATCGGACCTGCCTTCCGGGCTCGGCACGCCGATTTACTCCAAGGCCAATCCGAACGACGACCCGGTCATCGCCATCGCCTTGACCTCGGACACCCAGTCGGCCGATGAGCTCTACAACGTGGCCGATTCGCTGCTGGCGCAGCGCTTGCGCCAGATCACCGGCATCAGCTCGGTGGATATCGCCGGTGCGTCCACGCCGGCAGTGCGCGTGGACGTGGACCTGCGTGCGCTCAACGCACTCGGGCTGACCCCGGACAATCTACGCAACGCGGTGCGCGCCGCCAACGTCACCTCGCCGACCGGCTTTTTGTCCGACGGCAACACCACCATGGCCATCATCGCCAACGATTCGGTGGCCAAAGCCGCCGATTTCGCGCAGTTGGCGATCTCCACCCAATCCAACGGGCGCATCGTGCGGCTGGGCGATGTGGCCACCGTCTACGACGGCCAGCAGGATGCGTATCAAGCCGCCTGGTTCAACGGCAAACCGGCGGTGGTGATGTATGCCTTCACCCGCGCCGGCGCCAACATCGTCGAGACCGTGGACCAGGTCAAGGCGCAGATTCCCGAGTTGCGCGCCTACCTGCAGCCCGGCACCACGCTCACGCCCTACTTCGACCGCACGCCCACCATCCGCGCTTCGCTGCACGAGGTGCAGGCCACGCTGATGATCAGCCTGGCGATGGTGGTGCTGACCATGGCGCTGTTCCTGCGCCGGCTCGCGCCCACGCTCATTGCCGCGGTCACCGTGCCGTTGTCGCTGGCCGGGTCGGCGCTGGTGATGTACGTGCTGGGCTTCACCTTGAACAATTTGAGCCTGCTGGCGCTGGTGATCGCCATTGGCTTTGTGGTCGACGATGCGATCGTGGTGATCGAGAACGTCATGCGGCATCTGGACGAAGGCATGCCGCGCCTGGAGGCCGCCCTGACCGGTGCGCGCGAGATCGGCTTCACCATCGTCTCGATCACTGCCTCGCTGGTGGCCGTATTCATTCCGATGCTGTTTGCCAGCGGCATGGTCGGCGCGTTTTTCCGCGAATTCACCGTCACCCTGGTGGCGGCGATCGTGGTGTCGATGCTGGTGTCGCTGACCTTGACCCCGGCGCTGTGCAGCCGCTTCTTGTCGGCGCATACCGAGCCGGAAAAACCCGGCCGTTTCGGCGCCTGGCTGGACCGCATGCACGAGCGCATGCTCGCCGTGTACACCGTGGCGCTGGATTTTTCGTTGCGCCACGCGTTGTTGCTGTCGCTGACGCCGTTGCTGTTGATCGCCGCCACCATTTTTCTGGGTAGTGCGGTCAAGAAAGGCTCGTTTCCCGCGCAGGACACCGGCCTGATCTGGGGCCGCGCCAATTCCAGCGCGACGGTGTCGTTTGCCGACATGGTCAGCCGCCAGCGCCGCATCACCGACATGCTGATGGCCGACCCGGCGGTGAAAACCGTGGGCGCGCGGCTGGGCTCCGGCCGCCAGGGCTCGAGCGCCTCGTTCAATATCGAGCTAAAAAAACGCAGTGAGGGCCGCCGCGACACCACCGCGCAAGTGGTCGCACGCCTGAGCGCTAAAGCCGACCGCTACCCGGATCTGGACCTGCGCCTGCGCGCCATCCAGGACCTGCCCAGCGACGGCGGCGGCGGCACCAGCCAGGGCGCGCAATACCGCGTGTCGCTGCAGGGCAACGATCTTGCACAGCTGCAGCAATGGCTGCCCAAGCTGCAGGCGGCGTTGAAGAAGAACCCACGCCTGCGCGATGTCGGCACCGACGTGGATACCGCCGGCCTGCGCCAGAACATCGTGATCGACCGCGCCAAGGCCGCGCGCCTGGGGATTACGGTCGGTGCGATCGATGGCGCGTTGTATGGCGCGTTCGGCCAGCGCTCGATTTCCACCATCTATTCGGATCTCAACCAGTACAGCGTGGTGGTCAATGCACTGCCCTCGCAGACCGCCACCCCCAAGGCGCTGGATCAGATCTTCGTGCCCAACCGTGCCGGGCAGATGGTGCCGATCACCGCGGTGGCCACCCAGACCCCCGGCCTGGCGCCGCCGCAGATCATCCACGAAAACCAGTACACCACGATGGATCTGAGCTACAACCTCGCCCCGGGCGTGAGCACCGGCGAGGCGGATCTGATCATCAAGTCCACGGTGGACGGATTGCGGATGCCCGACGGCATCCGCCTCAGCGGCGACGACAGCTTCAATGTGCAGCTCAGCCCCAATTCGATGGGGGTGTTGCTGCTGGCTGCCGTGCTCACCGTCTACATCGTGCTGGGCATGCTCTACGAGAGCCTGATCCACCCGGTGACCATCCTGTCCACGCTGCCGGCCGCTGGCGTGGGCGCGCTGCTGGCGTTGTTCCTGACCAACACCGAGCTGTCGGTGATCTCGATGATTGCGTTGGTGCTGCTGATCGGCATCGTCAAGAAGAACGCGATCATGATGATCGACTTCGCCTTGGTGGCGCAGCGCGTGCATGGCATGGATGCGCGCGCGGCCGCACGTGAGGCGTCGATCGTGCGCTTCCGCCCGATCATGATGACCACGATGGTGGCGATTCTGGCGGCGGTGCCGCTGGCGGTGGGCCTGGGCGAAGGCTCGGAACTGCGCCGCCCGCTCGGTATCGCGATGATCGGCGGCCTGGTGTTCTCGCAGAGCCTGACCCTGCTCAGCACCCCGGCGCTCTACGTGATCTTCTCGTGCCTGAGCGAGCGCTGGAAAGCGCGCCGTGCGCGTGCGCGCGCACGCCGTGCAGAACGCGCGGCAGCACGGCGACCAGCAGCCTCGGCGCACTGAGGCTGGGCTGACAAAAACCGAAGAGAAGTGATTGAACGGTGTGGATGCGTTGCGGTTGTGGAGCGGCTGATCTGCGGCTTGGCTGCAAGGCCCTTGCCCGCCCACCATCGCAGGACACGCTGCAAGTACGTCCTTGTAAGCTCTTACGCGGCATCCATGCCGCGTAAGGTCCCGCGACGGTGAGCGGGCAAGGACCAGTCGAGAGTGTCGGTGTGCAGGGTTTTAAACGAAGCTACCGATCAACTCTCTGGTGCGGTGTCCTCACCGCTTGCGGGACCGTGTGGCGGCATGGATGCCGCCACCGAGCCTCCACGGATGGATTCACGGCGTGTCCCGCAAGCGGTGAGGGCATCGCGCCCTCGACGCACTCGGCTTCGGAACATCCAAGCAACGATGAAGCTCAAGATCCCGGTCGCCTGGAGAGGTAATCGAACGGTGTTGAGATGCCGCGGGGTGCAGAGCGGATGATTTGCGGGTTGGCTGCAGGGCCCTTGCCCGCCCACCATCGCGGGACACGCTGCAAGGACGTCGTTTTCAGCGCTTACGCGGCATCCATGCCGCGTAAGGTCCCGCGACGGTGGGCGGGCAAGGACCAGTGGAGATGGTCGGTGTGCGTGGTTACACGCAGGGGATGGAGCGCGGTAGTTAGATTAGGTGCGGTCTGATCAGCTTAGTTCTATCCGATCGATGTCACTTCCCTCCAACACCAACTCATTCGTCAAAGCAGGGGCGTGTGGCCAACACGCCGCCGCTATCGAGACAGCGTTGAGAACTTTATCAGTCGCCCTTCGTCGTGCGTGCAGTTGGGCGATATCGCATGCAGCAACTGAAACTGCGGGATACCGCTACCTCACACACCCACCTGAGACCGCCGCCCGGTTGCTGCCTTACACCACCAACGCCTGCAGCGATGCGCGTTCCAGCTGCGCATACAGCGCGAACTCGTCGTGCACTTGCGCGCCCAGCGCCTGCTCGAAACCGCGTTTGCTCGAATGTGCGGCGTAGGCGCGTTGCTCGGCACCGCCAAGATTGGACTGGAAGATACCGGCCGCGCTGACCGGCAAGAAGTCTTCGTAGATGATCGGATCGGCACTGACCAGGCCGAGCGCAATCGCCGTTTCCGCAGGCATTGCAGCCACCTGGGCCGGATCGGCACGGCCGGCATCGGTCAACGCATAACGGAAATAGCCCAATCCTTCCTGACGCAGCAGCGCCTCGTCATCGGGAAAGGCCACGAACGCGGTCTGCAGCCGGGTGGCGTAATCGGCACCGGTGCTGCCGGCGCCCTCGGCATCACGCGCCTGCGCCAGTAACGCGTCGTACAGCGCGCGGCCCTTGGGCGTCAGCGCAAGCCCGCGTTGTTCGATCTCGCCAAAGCGTGCGGTATGGGTGCCGTGCTCGGGCTGCCCGCCGTCGCCGACAAAGCGCACCGGCTCTTCCAGCGCCTTGAAACTGGTCTGGCGCAGCAGGATCGGCACACGCCGACGCGGCGGCCCTTCGATCACCGCCTTCGCATCGATGCCGGCGCGCTGCATCTGCGCCTGCGCCGCGTCGATATCCAGCGTGCGCGGGGTCAGATGGTTGATATGCGGGCCGTGGAAACTCACCACATCGGCAATCAATTTGTGCGCATCGCTGAGGGCGCGATAGGTGGGCAGCGACACCGTGGCATCGCCATGCCAACGGAAGGTCTCCAGCGCTTCGGCCACAAACTGTTGCGCCTGCGCGGCATCCAGGCCGCCCGCGCGCGCGCACTGGTCGATCAGCTCCACGACACCGTTGGTGAAGATCTGCCGCTGCTCCAGGATCTGCGCCGCCTGCGCGCGCAACGCGGCGTCCTCGATCAGCTCCAGCCGCAACAACGAGGTGAACACGCGGAACGGATTGGCCGACAGCGCGGCCTCGTCGATCGGGCGGAACGCGGTGGAATGCACCGGCACGCCTGCTACGGAGAGGTCGTAATAGCCCACCGGGTGCATGCCCATCACCGCGAACAGGCGCCCCAGGGTGGCCAGTTCGGCCGCCGTGCCGACCCGGATGGCGCCGTGCCGCTCCAGATCCAGCCGGGCGCGCTCGTCGTTGCGCTGCAGTCGCGCTGCCAATGCCGGATCGCCGTCCAGCGTCTGCGCGTTGACTCGCGCCACCAGCGTCATCAGGTCGCCGTACAACGGCACCTCGGCGCGATACATGTCCGACATCGCCTGCGCGAACAGGCTGCGAATGTGATCGGGAGAGACAAACACGGTATCGCGCATGGCATGGTCTTGGCAGAGGCCGGCCGACGCCAGCGTTACCGCATTCTCGCCGACCGCGCCCTGCGGCGACCAGCGGCACGGCAGCAGCGCGACCGCGCGTTGGCGCGCAGACAGCCGCTGCGCCCCGGGACCGGCGGCACGGTTGCGCGTTACAAGCCGGCCTGCGCTGCGGCGTCGGCCGCTTCGCTGGCCTCGCGCGCAGCCTCCAGCCGCTGCGCATGATCGCCGAGCTGGCGACGCAGCAGCGCGTCCAGAGTGATCGGCCGTTCCCAGCGGTCGTAGCTGGCAACGATGGCATGCCGCAGCGCGCGCAAATGCGCGCTATCCGGCGCCACCGACAGCCGCGTGATCACCCCCTCCCATCCATCGTGATGGTCGCGCGTGTAGGCGCGCACGCTGTCGCGGCACGACAGCTGCACCGTGTGCGCCCACGCGCAGGCGAAGTAGATATCGCCGGCATGCCAGCCATGCACCTGCAGCAGCGCCTGCACGTAGCCGCGCGGGGTCTCGGTATAGCGGGCAACTTCATCGATAAAGCTGTCGGGGTAGCGCTGCGCGTAGCTGCCCATATCGGCCAGATGCTGGTCCACCCACGCATCGCCCGTACCGGGCATCACTGCCGGCGCGGCCTCCTGCGCCTGGGTACCGGCAGACGGCGGTGGCACGCCCTGTGCCACCGCCAGCACCGGAACCAGCAGGGCAGCCAGCAATGGCAGCGATCGCGAGCGAGGTGAACGTATGACAGGCATGCCCAGATGATGCCGCATGCCCGCGCCGGTGTCAGGCCACACCCGTATTAGCGCAGATCGTAAAAACCGATGGTATGCACTTCGCGGCAGCCGCTCAGATCGCAGGAGCCCACGTAGCCGGGACCGATGTAACGTTGGCGCGCATCGCGATTGTGCGGGCTGCTGTACGGGTCCGGCCCATACAGGCCGTTGCCGTAGTAGATCTGCCCATACGGACGGTTGCGCGATGCCCCAAACCGCAGTTCGCGGCCATAGCCATAACCGCTGTAGCCACCGCCGTAGCGGACGTCAGAGTATCGACCGGGCCAAAACGCAGAACCGCGGTCGCTTGCAGTCGCGCGGGACTGCAATTTCGCGATGCTCTCACCGTGCGCATTCACATAGCCTTGTTCACTGTCGAAGCGGACGGTGCGGAAATACACGATCTCCCCACCCACCTTGCGCGTGCGAAGACGCACATAGTCGCCCGCATCTTCGTAGTACGGCTGCCCGTCGCGAAAGATCACCTCGCTGGGGTTGATGACTTCTTCTTCGAGCTCGGCAGCCGCAAGCGGCGTGGTGCCGGCGAGCAGCCCCAGCGCAACGGCCAGCACTGCACGATGGGTGACGGACAACATGTTCATGGGCAATCCCTCCAAAGTCGGCCATGCACGCCTGCTGGCCGGAACGTCCTGTTGACGGGCACAGCAATGTGCCCGCATGTCGATTCATAGCATCTGCAAACCGGCGCCTGCGTAGCAACCACCCTGGATTGTCCAGCAAACGTGGAAAATCCAGCCAGTACCACAGCAGTGCAACCACTGAAGGCGCGTCGGCACGGAGCACGCCCCCAAGCGGTCGCGACCGTTCCTTCTAACCGCAGACGCGTGCCGCGGCGCTTAGCTTAGCGCGTGCCGCCCAGCCAGTGCATCCAGCGCATGCACGGCGGCCGGCCAGCCTGCGGCATCGGGCACTTCGCGCATGCGCGGTTCGTCGGCGGCAACGCCGTGTTCCTGTTCGTGCGCCCAGGTCACCGCGTAGGGTGTGTAGATACCCCAGCCGCCGATCGCCAGCACCGGCTCCACGTCGGAGCGCAACGAGTTGCCGATCATCACGAAGCGCTGCGCCGGCAGGTCGAATTCGCCGAGCACGCGCGCATAGGTGGTGGGGTCTTTCTCGGACACCACCTCGACCCGCGGGAACAGGTCGGTCAGGCCGGACTGGGCGATCTTCTGCTCCTGATGGAACAGATCGCCCTTGGTGATCAACACCACCGCATAGTCGGCGGCGATGGCGCTGACCGCCTCACGCACCCCGGCGATCACATCTACCGGGTGCTGCAGCGTGGCGCGTCCGATCTCGACGATGCGCTGGATATCGCGCGCGTCGATGCGGGCGTCAGTCAGTTCGATGGCCGTTTCGATCATCGACAGCGTCATGCCCTTGGCGCCGTAGCCGAACACCTTGAGGTTACGCCGTTCCACCGCCAGCAGATGCTGCTGCATGCGGCTGTCGCCCAGATCGAGATAGCCGGCCAGGATCGCTTCGAAATCCGCTTCGGCGCTGCGATAATAGTCCTCGCTTTTCCAGAGGGTATCGTCGCCGTCGAAGCCGACCAGTTGGATCGCCTGGCCGTCGCGCTGTGTCAGAGAGGTCATCGCATCAGTCTAGCAGCGCGCAGATGCGCTGCTGCGTCAGTCGCCTGCAGCGTCGCCCGGACCGGGCTGGTAGCTGGCGAATTCGTCGCGCGACAGGCGTCCATCGCCGTTGCTGTCGAAGTCGGCGAACTTCTCGCGCAGGATCGGGTCGGCCCCGGCCTCCTCCCGCGTCAGCGAGCCATCTGCATCGCTGTCGAGGCTGCGGAAGCTGCGCGGTGCCAGCGTCCCGGCCGGTGCCGCCACAGAGAACTCGGCACCACTGCTGGGACGCACCGGGCCAGCGGGATCGGTGGGGAGCAGCGGCGTCGTTGCAGGTGGTGGCGGCTCGATCGGCAGGGGCGACATGGTCGGAGCATTGGTACCCGGCGGCACCAGCGGTTGCTGCGCGGTGGCCGGCGGCAACTCCGGCGGCGCGGCAAACGCCAGCAGCGGGATGCATAGACACGCCAGTACGGTCACGCGCAGCTGCACCATGGGAGAAGGCCGGAATTTGGGCGTTTCACCGTAGCGCGTGCGACGTAAAGAAAACGGGAGCGGCCCTGGCAGGCCGCTCCCGTGTCTCCATCCCGATCCGGCGCACGAGGCGTGATCGGTTTGCCTCACCTGCACCCGACTCCTGTTTGGCTGGTAGAAGCGGTCTGTGAAAATACAGCCTCTTATCGCAGCAACGCCGATCAGTTCCCCTGCGAGCCGCTTGCAGCGCCGCCGCTCTGCTGGGTGGCAACGAAGGCCTTGTATTCATCCGGGGTCAGCTTGCCATCGTGATTGCCGTCAGCCTGGTCGAAGATCTGTGCCAGCCCGGCGTTGACCTGCGCTTCCGGCTTGCTGATCGCACCGTCGCTATCGGTATCGACGCTGGCCCAGGTCTGACCGCCACCCCCGGAATTCGAACTACCGCTCTGGGCGCCAGTGGCCGAACTTCCCGACTGCGCTGCAGCATCCTGAGAGGTGCTTTGCGCCATGGCCGGCAGCGCGAGAGCGGCGACAAGGGCGGCGGTGGCGGCGAGCAGTGAGGTGCGATTGCGATTGTTCATTGGGTGGTCTCCTTGGCTTGGGAATGCGCGGTGTCGCCGCACATGACATCACCCTACCCATCGCAAATGAACGCTCAACCCGGCGTAATTTCGTACCAAACGTCCTCTTAACCACAGCGCTGAACGATCTGCTTAGCTCCGCGTTAGCGACTGGTGAGTCAAACAGAAGCAGCGCATTCAACAGAGAGATTTTTGAGAACTATGCCGCGTTTTTTCGATCCCGTTTACGCACCTGGTACGTCGTCGTCCCAGCTTCCGGAGCTGAACAGTTTCCAACCCACCACGACGCCAGCGATCGCACCGGCGACTTCGAGGATGACGCGCGAGCCCAATTCATTGGGGTCGTGAATCTTCGCCAGCGCCAGCCGCGCGTACAACGGCGACTCCAACCGCACAATGCTGGTGTAGACGAGATTCCAGATGTCGTAGCCGGCACCGATGGCCACGGCAAGCAGGCAGGCAATTCCCAGCGTGTGGCCGTGGGTGAACTGCAGGCGTCGACCGCTGTATTCGACCGCGGCGAACAACAGCACCCCAAGCACCAGCGCAATCAGGCCGGCCTCCAGCGAACCGAGCAGGCCGAAATGCAGGGGCAGATTCATCGTGACGATCCGGGCAGCAGGCGCGCCAGTCTAGCGGCTAAGGAAAATAGATCCGGGTGCAAGCCGAATCGCTGGACGAGCGCGCGAACGCAGCAGCGGCGATGGCGCGCAAGGCGCGAGCGCGAATGGGTCCGACATGTTCTGCGGCCTGCTGCATCGCGGCATACAGGCCGGGTCGGCAACGCCGCCTCAATCGTCCTGACCACGCGCAGTCACCTGCGCCTCGCCATCCTCGTCCCATTGCACGCTGACCGAGATCGGCTTGCAGCACACCTGGCAATCTTCGATGTACTGCTGATCGCCACCGGTGAGGTCCAGCGTCAGCGTGATCCATTCCCCGCAATATGGGCAGGCGACATCCAAAAAGCGTTCCGGGTCAGACATGACGATTCCTCAAGCAGCGGCACACCACGGCCGGTGGCCGGCGAAGCGGCAAACGCCGCACCAGGGACTGCAATGTACGAGCGAGCGACCGACTGCACGCGTAGAACCAGACCGGCAGCCGTTGCGGCCGAGCATGGGCGCGCTCAGTCCACCGGTACATCGTAAGCGGTATCAGGCGTGGGCTCGGGACGGAAAGTGAAATGCCACCATTCCATCGGATAGTTGGCAAATCCCTCGGCGGCCATCGCACGCAGCAGATGCTGGCGATGCGCACGCTGCGCGCTGCTGATCTCGGGTGCAGCCGTGTGCGCACGCGGATCGAAAAAGTCGAACTCGGTGCCCATCTCCACGGCATGACACGCACCGCGCCGGCAGTCGAGCAAGCCCAGGTCAAGGGTCGCGCCGCGGCTATGCCCTGAGGTCTCGGCAATGTAGTCGCCCAACAGCGCCTGCTTGTCCACACGCGGGTAGTAGTGCGGCTTGGTCGACTGATCCTGCAGGTCCGCCGCCCATGCCACAAATGCATGCACCGCTCGCACCGGCCGGTAACAATCGAACACCTGCAAGCGATAGCCGGCCGCCTTGAGAGTGTGCGCCACCTTCGCCAATGCCTCGGCTGCCGGCCGCAACAGATAGCACCGCGGTGCGAGATACCCAGGCACCACGCGCCCGGTAAAGTTATTACTTCCCGCATAGCGCATGTCGACAGCGATCTCCGGCGCAAGGGTGCGCACATCGATCAGTCCAGCTTGTGCAGCAGTGGTCGCCGGCGAGATTGCAGGTGCGGCTGTGGCAGAGAAGCATGTGCTTGCCAACGCCACTGCAAGTAACAGCCAAGGCAGTGCAGTCTTCTGATGGCTCGAAGGCATTGCGGGAATGTTGACCAGGTCGGAATGCGTCATTTGCGAAGCATAGGCGATCGACGCAAAAGGATCGGCGTCCTGACGTTGCCATTGTGTCTCGGACGCGGATTGCTGTTGTCTCTGCTCCATCGCATGATGGCATGCCCGCTGCTTGTCCAGGTATGCACGATTGGTGTCCAGGGGATTGTCCGGATTGCGTTGCACCGCAATCGAGCACTTCCATTGGTCCTTTCCAGTCAAATCCAGGTGATGGACGCACCCAAGTGAGGGGATTGCCGGGCCTCATCGCGCGTCGCCCTTCTGAGCTCTCGATGAGCCGATGCCCTGGTCATGCAATGCAGCTCCAGAAAAGTACCGCGACAGAGGAGACCCAAGCAGCGCCAAAGATCGGCACTCACGATACTTGCTTGTTCGTTACCCAGAGCGTTTTTCTGACGAAGCCACCGTAGGCAACGCTATTCCACGCCGGACTCACTTGTCGGTACGAGGGTCTTCGGTCGCTTCCCTGCCGGTTGCGTCAACGCATGCAACATCCGCAGATCCTCGGCATCCAGCGTACTAGCGCTGTTGCTGCGGTAGTGGTGATGGAAGGCCTGTAGCGTGGCGGCGGGATCGTCGAGGCCATAACCCAGCAACGCAAGCGCCTGCCAGGGATCGAAGCCTGCCGGTGCCGGCGGCGCGTCGGGGGCGGGCCAGCGGCCGAAGCCGGCATCGGCCAGGCGTTTCCAGGGAAACAGCGGGCCTGGGTCGTTCTTGCGTGTGGGAGCGACGTCTTCATGACCGACGATCTGGGTGCGCGGGATGCGCAAACGCGTGCACAGGTCTTGCAGCAAGACCAGCAGGCTGTCGATCTGCGCTGGCGCGAACGCTTCGCTGCCGTCGTTGTCGAGCTCAATACCGATCGAGGCCGAATTGATGTCGGTGATGGTGCCCCAGCGGCCGGCCCCCCCATGCCAGGCGCGCTGCACGTCGCTGACCAACTGGTAGCGCTGCCCATCCTCGCCGATCAGGTAATGCGCACTGACGCGGCCGCCGCTGTTGCGCCCGCGCAGCGTGCTAAGGCTCTGCTGCACCGAGTGCTGGTCGGTGAAGTGCAGCACGATCAGAATCGGCCGCCGCGTGTCGTAATTGGGCGACGGCACCCACTGCGCAAGCGGGTTGCGCTGCGGCGCATGCGCGCAAGCACCCAGCGACAGCGCGACCACGCAGACCAGTGCCCGCAGCCAGACCGATGAACACGAATGGGAAATAGGCGACATCGGGTTTCTCTTGAGGGCACTCGGAGCGGCTGACAACAGCCCGCGAATCGTCGCCAGCACGATGCAGATGCTGACAGCTGCAGTGTACGAGAGGAAACGCCGACGCCGGGTCATGGCCGCGGTCGCTGACGGCGGCTGCAATCGTTGATGGCCGCTCGCAGGTGGTTCGCCGCGTCACCAGGTTCGGGCGAGGCTGACGTCTGCCTAGCTGCCGGCGCTGCGGATGGCAAAGCGACATGTCAGCCTTGCCGCCGACGCAAGGTGCGTGGCAACGATCAATCGATCGACGCGCCTCCCATCGCGGCAGCACGTGATAGCAACAGCGAGAATTACCAGATTCTAGATAGCGATAACCGCTTACGGTCTGCGCACCGCGAGCTGTCCCGCGTACACTTCCGATCACCCTCGCAACTGCTGTGCGTGGAGATCGGTGCGCCGCTCTCCAGCCAAGTTGTATTGCACTCCACGCGCACTCCTCCAGAGCTTTTCATGCCCCTGTCGCGCCGCTTGCTGATGTTGCTGTTGATCGCACTTGCGCTGCCCGGTCGCGCGGCGCCCGCGAGTACGTTGGCGTCGCCAGCCGCGCCATTTGCGGTCAGCGACGCGCAGCTGACGCCGGACTACTGGATCCAGCGCAGCCGCAATGCACAGGTGCCGCATTTGAACGCTGCACAGATCGCCGCCTTCAATGCCCGCCTGTTGCGCGACGATGCGTCCATGCACGATCTGTCGCAGCTACCCGAGGTCATGCCCGGCGCTGCGGTGCGTGCGCGGATCGAGTCGCTGTCGGCGCCACCGACGCGTGCGCTCTACGACGCGGATGGACATCGTATCGACGCAGCGCGCCTGTCGGATCTGCGCCACTCGCTGGCCCTGGATGCACTCTCCGCAACGGTGGCGCCGCAGTTCGCACTGGTCGTCCAGCGCGCGGCGCTGCGCACCTTCCCCACCACCCAGCGCGTGTTCACCAGTCCCGACGATCGTGATATCGACCGCTTTCAGGAGTCGGCGCTGTATCCCGGCACGCCGGTGGCCGTGCTGCACACCAGTGCCGATGGCGCGTGGCGGTTTGTGCTTGCGGCCAACTACGCGGCGTGGATCGCTGCCGACAAGGTCGCCGAAGGCAGTCGCGAGCACGTGTTGCAGTACGCACAGCGCGGCCCACGCATGCTCGTGACCGGCGCCCGCGTGCAGACCGCGTACACCCCGGAGCTGCCCGCCCTCTCGGCATTGTCGCTGGACATGGGTACCAGCCTGCCCCTGCATGCCGACTGGCAATCGCAGCAGCAGGTCAACGGACAACTGCCGCTGGCAGCCTACGTGGTGCAACTCCCAGTGCGCGATGCCGATGGTCGCTTGCAGTTGGTGCCGGCCCTGATCCCGCGCGGCGCCGATGTACGCGCCGAACCCTTGCCCGCGACCGATGCCGCGTTGCTGCGCCAGGCGTTCAAGTTTCTCGGCGAACGCTACGGCTGGGGCAACGATTACGACGCCCGCGATTGCAGTGGGTTTGTGCTGGATATCTACCGCAGCCTGGGCATTACTTTGCCGCGCAACACCGGCGATCAGGCGCGCAGCCCGGCGCTGCGCACCGTTGCGTTCGATGCACACGCGCCGCGACCGCAACGCCTGCAACAGCTGGCGCAGCTGCGCATCGGCGACCTGATCTACATCCCTGGCCACGTGATGCTGGTGATCGGGCACGAGCGTGGCGCTCCATGGGTGATCCACGATGTGGCCGGTGCCAACTATCGCGCTGCCGATGGCGGCGTGCAGCGTGCGGGCTTGAACGGGGTGTCGGTGACACCGCTGTTGCCGTTGCTGGCCACCGATGGCACACCGTTCATCGATCACATCACCCGCATCCGGCGCATCGCGCCGATCGGCTCCCCATGAAGATCACCGGCTTCCGCCTCGGCATGCTGCGCGTGCCATTGAAAACACCGTTCAAGACCGCGGTGCGCACCGTGCAGACGATCGAAGACGTGGTGGTGCTGCTGCAAACCGATAGCGGACATATCGGCTATGGCGCGGCGCCGGCGACCGCGCCGATCACCGGCGATACGCACGGCAGCATCATTGCCGCGATCCGGCAGTGCATCGCACCGCGGCTGATCGGCCAGGATATGGCCGATCTCAATCGGCTGTGCGGCCTGGTACACCACGCGCTGGAACGCAACACCAGCGCCAAGGCCGCGGTGGAGATCGCGCTCTACGATCTATGGGCGCAATCCTTCGGTGCGCCGCTCTATCAGCTGCTCGGTGGCGGCACGCCGCGCATCACCACCGACATCACCATCAGCGCCGATCGCATCGACATCATGGTCGCGCAGGCGCAATCGGCATTGGCGCACGGCTATCGGTCGCTGAAGATCAAAGTAGGGAAGGACAGGGCGTCGGATGTGGAACGCGTCAAGGCGATCCACGCAGCCGTCGATGGGCGCGCATCGCTGCGCCTGGATGCCAACCAGGGCTGGACGCCCAAACAGGCGGTGCGCAGCATGCGCCTGCTGGAAGACGCCGGCCTCGTCCTGGAATTGCTCGAACAACCGGTCAAAGCTGCCGATATCGATGGCCTGGCCTTCGTCACCGCACGCATCGACACCCCGGTGATGGCCGACGAAAGCGTGTTCTCACCATCGCAGGTGATCGACCTTCTCCAGCGTCGCGCGGCCGACATCGTCAACATCAAACTGATGAAGACCGGCGGCCTGTCCAATGCCATCCGCATCGCCGATATCGCGGCGCTGTACGCTGTGCCATGCATGATCGGGTGCATGATCGAATCCAGCATCAGCGTCGCGGCAGCCGTGCATCTGGCGGTGGCCAAGGCCGACAGCATCACCCTGGCCGATCTGGATGCGCCGGCGTTGGGGCAATTCGACCCCACCGAGGGCGGCGTGCAGTTCGAGGACGCGCAGATCCATATCGATGACTCGCCGGGTCTGGGCATCCGCCGTATCCGCGGGCTGGAGCTGTTGTCCGACTGACCTGCCCGTTGCAGGCGACATGTCGGGCGGCAAGCAACGGCGCACTTGACCGCCGACGTAGGCGGGCCCTTGCCGCCTGCTTGCGCCATCCACACCGTAAAAACAACGGACACAGCGATCGCGATCCAACGTAGCGCTGCAATGCACTCAGCATCGCCATGCGCCACATACCCGCGTTGCTGGGTACAGTAGGCCTGCCCACCCGACACCCTCGGTTACGGTAAGCGTGCCGTCATCCACACCGATACACCGCATCCCTCACCAGCTCGTCCCCTGCCGTCCGGAGCCCGCATGCGCCTTGCCATCCTGTTGCGATCCACCCTGCTCCTGGCGCTGGCACCGTGCAGCAATAGCGCCGCCGCAGGCGAACCGATCCAGGCGCTGCAGCAGGTACGCGCGCTGATCGTGGTGACCACGCCGGACTGGAATAGCACCCAGGCGCGACTGCAGACCTTTACGCGTGTGGACGGTCAGTGGGCGCCGGCCGCACCGGGATTTGCCGTCGCACTGGGCCGGCATGGCAGCGCCTGGGGTGAAGGCCTGCATCCGGCGCAATCGCAAGGCCCGCAAAAGCGCGAAGGCGATGGCCGCAGCCCGGCCGGCGTGTTCGCCATCGGCCCGGCATTTGGCTATTCCGCCAGCATCGACAGCGCCATGCCGTATCAGGCGATGAGCGCCACGCATTACTGCATGGATGTGCCCGGCTCGCCGCTGTACAACCGCATCGTCGATGCTGCGCAGGTCGGTGACGCGGCGGTGGCCGGGTCCACCGAGCCGATGCGCCTGGACCTGCGCCATCCCGGCGATGCGCGGTATCGCGAAGGTTTCGTCATCGCACATAACCCCAACAATATCGCCGGGCGCGGCAGCTGCATCTTTGCGCATCTGTGGCGCACGCCAGGGCAGTTCACCGCGGGCTGCACGGCGATGGCGCCTGCCGACATGCAGCGTCTGCTGGCGTGGTTGAAGCCTGCGGACAAACCGTTATTCGTGTTGCTGCCGCGTGCCGACTACGCGCGCCTGCAAGCGCAGTGGCAGTTGCCCGATCTGGTCGAGGCCGCACCATGAGCACGCCAGTGCCGCCGTCCGATAGCACCGGCCTGGTGCGTGTGGTCAGCCGCTGGCAGATCGTCGGCTTATCGATCAACGATGTCATCGGCAGCGGCATCTATCTGTTGCCCGCGGCCACCGCGGCACTGCTGGGGCCGATGAGCCTGTGGGCGGTGATGCTGGCCGGGCTGGCGGTGGCCTTGCTGGTGCTGTGTTACGCGCAGGCAGCCAGTTATTTCGATACGCCCGGCGGCAGTTACCTCTACACGCGCGAGGCGTTTGGCCCCTTTGTCGGGTTTCAGATCGGCTGGATGATCTGGCTCACCCGTATCAGTTCGGCGGCGGCTTTAAGCAACGGGCTGGCCGATGCGGTGGCGCGGTTCTGGCCCACCGCTTCCACCGATGCATGGGCGCGCACCTTGGTCGTCGTCGGCTCGCTAGGTGTGCTGACCGCGATCAACGTCATCGGCGTCAAGTCGGCCGCGCGCACCGGCATCGCCCTGGTGATCGGCAAACTGGTGCCGTTGCTGTTGTTCGTGGCAATCGGGCTGTTCTATGTGGACTGGTCGTGGGCGTTTGCCGGCAAATCGCCTGACCTGCGCGACCTAGGCAATCTCGGCGAAGCCGCACTGCTGCTGCTGTTTGCCTATGCGGGGTTCGAAAATATTCCCGCCGCTGCCGGCGAATACCGCAACCCGCGCCGCGACGTGCCATTTGCGCTCATCACCATGATCGTCACGGTGACCCTGATCTATGCCGCGGTGCAGGTTGTCGCGCAGGGGACGCTGCCCAATCTTGCGGCCTCGCCCACCCCGTTGGCGGATGCGGCCAGCGGCTTCGGGGGCGAGGCGCTGGCGCTGATTCTCACCGTAGGCGCCACCATTTCCATCCTGGGCACGACCAGCAACACGGTGATGCTCGGTCCGCGCTTTCTGTTCGCGCTCGCGCAGGACGGCTACGGACCGGCGTTTCTGGCACGCGTGCATCCGCGCTTTCATACTCCCGCAGCCGCGGTGCTCACCCAGGGCGTGTTGTCGCTGGCGCTCGCATTGTCGGGCTCGTTCACCCAGCTGGCGCTGCTGTCGATGGTCACGCGCTTGTTCGCCTACATCGGCACGGCGGCGGCGGTGATCGTGCTGGCGCGCCGCTATCGGCAACGTACCGACACGCTACGGCTACCGGGAGGCCCGCTGATTCCCGCCGCTGCGTTGTTGCTGTCGCTCGGCTTGCTGGCCAGTGCCAGCTGGCAAAATCTTGCGGCAGCAGGCGTGGCATTGCTGGTGGGCTGGGCGTTCTACCTGTTTCCGCGCAAGACGGTATAGCAGCTTCGCAACACGCTCGCGCCGCACTCACGCACGTCTAACCGGGCACGCCCAACGCTGCGCTCTCACCTGCATGGGAGCTTGCGATGAAACTGCGCCGCGTCTACAGCACACCCGATCTTGAAAGCGCGCAGCGCGTGTTGCAATCCGCGCGCAGTGCCGGCATCGGCAACGAGGCGTTGTCGCTGATTGCCCGCGCGGATATCGAACTGCACGACGTCCCGGACGAGCGCAAGGACGCCAAGACCGATTTCGTGCCGGCCGCAGCGCGCGGCGCGGCCACCGGTGGCGCGGCCGGGTTGGTGGCAGGGCTGGTTGCAGTCGCTGTGCCGCCAATCGGCCTGACCCTGGCCGGCGTTGGCGTCATGGCACTGGCCGGCGCGCTGGTGGGCAGTTGGTCGTCGGCTCTGATCGGCGCCACCGTGCCCGACCCGGTGCGTCGTCAGTTCGAGGACGAAATCGAAGCCGGCCGTGTCCTGGTCGTCATCGATGCCGACGAACAGGCCTTGCAGGCTGCGGAAGCGTCAGTCCTTGCTGCCGGCGCAAAACCGCTGCTGTATGAGGCCGCGTCTGCTGCGGTATGAAAGGCATCGCACGCGGGTAAACGCAGCACCCCTGTTTGGAGAGATGCATGAGCGCAGCGGCAACCTCGCCTTGACCCAACCATCACCTAGCGTGCCGCGCTGTTAACACGGCGCTGCTTAGGTTGATTCGCACATTCGCAATGATGGAGACGCGCATGAACGTGCCGTACCAGATTCCAGGCCGCGCGCCGGACGAAGACCGCAGCCAGAACGTATCCAGCTACTGGCGTGAACGTTTTACCGAAGAGCCGTATTACACCGAAGGAGACCGTTACGAAGATTACGAAAGCGCCTATCTGGTCGGGCATGAAGCACGTATCCGCGAAAATGCGCGCGCCTACGATCAGGTCGAAGCCGAACTGCATCGCGATTGGGAAGCCAAGCGCGGCACCGATGGCCTGAGTTGGAGCAAGGCACGCCACGCGGTCAAGCGCGCGTGGGAAAACGCAGCCGATTTCGTCTCTGGCGAGAGCAAATCCAAACCGTAAACCACAACGCCACCGTCAAGGTGGCGTTGTGGTTTCAGTACCGATGCGCGATCAATCCAACGGCGGCGGTACGACGCGCGAGCTGTACGGCGTCGCATCCGCTTCCATCGCATCGCGCGTGTTCTTTTGCACGGCCACCGCGCCAAACAGGCTCAATGCATAGGCCATTGCGTAAAAGCCTTTCTCGCTCAGCAGCAAGGTGGCGTTGAACAAACCGACCGCCAGCAACACCAGCGCGATGATCAGCGAAAACCAGCAGATGGCGTAGTAAAGACCTGTCACCGGAATTCCGTCCGCGCGGTCACGCACGCTCTTCTGCAACGACACCGATGCGAACAGACCAAACAATAGCAACGTGAAGTAGTAGCCCTTCTCGTTGAGCAGCATCTGCGCGTTCCATAAGCCGATCAGATACGCGGCGCCGCCCGCCAACAAGGCGGCCCACGACGCGGCGATAAAGGCGGACGAGGTTTTTTGCGTGGCCATGGAAACTCCTTTTCATGGTGAAATTGCAGGATGAAACAACGATGTGAGACGCGGCCCGCCTGCGGAGAGTGACTTGCGACAAGGGCGACCCCGATAGCGTCGTGTAAGGTACTTGAAAACCCGACGCGGAACACGTTGCGGGAGGGCTGCAGCGTGACCGTGCCCATCCCCTGGAGGACCTCATGTCTATCCGTCGTCTGCTTGCTCTGGCCTGCTCGGCCACCCTATTCACCACCAGCGCCGTACTGGCCGCACCTGCTGCCGCTCCTGCGGCCTCCATTCCCAAGGCGCAATGGCCCTTCCAGGCCACGACCGTCGCCGACTTCGACGAGCCGTGGGCGATGACCTTTTTGCCCGATGGCACGCTGCTGGTCAGCGAAAAACGCGGCGCGCTGATGCGTCTGGACCCCAAGACCAATCGCAAGAGCGCCGTGACCGGTGTGCCGGCGGTCGCTTACGGCGGCCAGGGCGGGTTTGGCGATGTCCTGGCGCACCCGCGCTTCGCCAAGAATGGCCTGGTCTATGTGAGCTACGCCGAACCGGGCGAGGGCGACACCCGCGGCGCGGCAGTCGCGCGTGCCAAGCTCACGCTGGATGCCACCGGCGGTGGCACCTTGTCCGATCTCAAAGTGATCTGGCGACAGAATCCCAAGGTGTCCGGCAATGGCCATTTCGGCCATCGGCTCGCGTTCGGCCCGGATGGCAAGCTGTGGATCACCTCCAGCGAGCGCCAGAAGTTCGATCCGGCGCAAGACATGAAAGCCAATCTCGGCAAATTGATCCGGCTCAACGACGACGGCAGCGTGCCGGCCGACAATCCGTTCGCCGCGCAGGGTGGCGTGGCTGCGCAGGTGTGGTCGCTGGGGCATCGCAACATCCTGGGCATCGCATTCGACGGCAAGGGCCGGTTGTGGGAACACGAGATGGGCCCGGCCGGCGGCGATGAGCTCAACCTGATCCAGCGCGGCGCCAACTATGGCTACCCGATCGTCTCCAATGGCGACCACTACGACGGTACGCCGATTCCCGACCACAACACA
Source organism: Xanthomonas sp. NCPPB 4467 (assembly GCF_041475665.2). Lineage (NCBI taxonomy): Bacteria > Pseudomonadati > Pseudomonadota > Gammaproteobacteria > Lysobacterales > Lysobacteraceae > Xanthomonas > Xanthomonas sp. NCPPB 4467. The sequence goes on from NZ_CM191260.1 coordinate 4,675,012, forward strand.
CGCCCGGAATTTGCCGCACCCAAGATCAGCTGGACACCTGTGATTTCGCCGGCAGGTTTTGTGATCTACAACGGCACGCAGTTCCCGGCGTGGCGCGGCCAGGGCTTTATCGGCGGCCTGTCGTCGATGGCGCTGGTGCAGGTCTCGCTGGGCGATCAGCCACGCGAAGTGGCCCGTTACGACATGGGCGCACGCATCCGCGAAGTGGAGCAAGGCCCCGACGGCGCGTTGTGGCTGCTGGAAGACGAAGCCAGCGGCAGCACCGGGCGTCTGCTCAAGCTCGCGCCCAAGAGCAAGGCTGCGGTCGAAAACGACGCGTAAGCGGCGTGAGATCGGCCGTTATCGGCACTGCCTGCGCATCGAGATGCGCAGGCAGTGCACCGCGGCATCTCGGCGCGCGTTCTGCCGTGCGTCAGCAGTCACATCAATGGCGGCGATTCTGTCTCGTCGGCGCGCTGCATGCGCCACAAACGCAATCTGTCACTGCCCGCGTAAGCCTGTGCGCTAACGCGCTGGGACGCGCTTGTCTCCGCAGCGACGACGACCTCAACGCGTGCATGCATGGGTGCGCCGATCTCAACACGCACCTGCGGTGCGACCGCAGGCCAGGCCACGCTCCCCGCTGTCCTATCACGCGCTACCCGCCGCTACCCGCACGGGCGACAGTCAGTGGCGTTGGCCACGTCTCGCGCGCGATCTCATTGCAACAGACCGCCTATCGACGCAACGGTGCACCACCCGCCTTGACCAGCGCGCTCAGGCGCCAAGCAACTCGAACGTCACCGCTTCGCCACTCTTGGCCGACGCGCACACCCACACATCGAACACGCCGGGCTCGGCGCCGAACACGCCCTTGGGATTGGTAAACGCCAGCGCCTCGCGCGTCAGCGTGAACACCACATCCCTGTGTTGGCCAGGTTGCAGCAACACCTTGCGGAACCCCTTGAGCTCGCGCACCGGGCGCACCCGGCTTGCCACGCGGTCGCGCACATACAACTGCACCACTTCTTCGCCGGCCACGGTTCCGGTATTGGTCACGCGCGTGGTGATGGTCAGCGTGTCGTCCCACCCAAGTTGCGCGGCGCTCAACTGCGGCTGCGCATAGGCAAACGTGGTGTAGCTCAGGCCATGCCCAAATGGATACAGCGGCTCGTTGGGCATTTCGCGCCAACGCGCCTTGTATTCGGACAACGTCGGCAGCTCGGGACGGCCGGTGCGCAGATGATTGTAGAAATACGGCTGCTGTCCGGTGACCTGCGGAAAGCTGATCGGCAGGCGCGCGGACGGGTTGTAGTCGCCGAACAACACATCGGCCACGCCGGTGCCGGTCTGGGTGCCCAGATACCAGGTCACCGCAATCGCCTCAGCGTCGCGTACCGCGCCATGCAGTGCCAACGCACGGCCATTGCGCAACAGCACAACGATGGGCGTGCCGGTGGCGGCAACCGCTTCGGCCAGCGCCTGCTGCGCCGGCGGCAACGTAATGTCGGTGCGCGACTGCGCCTCGCCACTGAAGCGCTGCGGCTCGCCGAGTGCCAGCACCACCACATCGGCGGCCTGCGCGGCATCGATGGCCGCCGAAATACCGCCCGGCAACGCCTCCTCCAGGCCACAACCCTGCACAACGCTCAGATCGTCGGTGCCGACGACGGCGCGCACGCCCTGCTCCAGGGTCACGTAACGCGACTTGTCGCCGAACAAGGTCCAGCACCCTTCGATGTTCTCGCGATCCTGCACGAACGGGCCGATCAACGCGATCCGCTGCCCGCTCTTCTTCAGCGGCAGCAGCGCGCCGTCGTTCTTCAGCAACACGATCGAACGCCGCGCCGCATCGCGCGACAACGCATCGTGTGCAGGCAAGTGAGCGTTATCGGCTTCGCGCGCCGGGTCCAGCGAGCGATATGGATTGTCGAACAGGCCAATGGCCTCTTTCAGCTGCAACATGCGACGCACGCTGGCATCCAGCGTGGCCATCGGCACCTCGCCGCTTTCCACCAGCGACGGCAGATGTGCGGCATAGAAACCGCTCTGCATGCTCAGGTCCAACCCGGCCAGAAATGCCTTCTTGGTCGCATCACGCTCATCGGCGGCGTAGCCATGCGCGATCAATTCCATGTCGGCGGTGTAGTCGGAAACCACCACGCCCGGAAACTGCCATTCCCCGCGCAGGATCTCGGTCAGCAACTCGTGATTGGCGCTGGCAGGCACGCCATTGATGTCGTTGAAGGAGGACATCACCGTCAATGCGCCGGCATCGAAGGCGGCCTTGAACGGCGGCAGATGCACATCGCGCAGCGTCTGCGGCGCGATATCGACGGTGTTGTATTCCATACCCGCCGCCACTGCGCCATAGGCGGCAAAGTGCTTCGGGGTCGCCAACAGGCAATCGTCGGCGGTGAGGTCGCTGCCCTGAAAACCGCGCACGCGCGCGGCGGCAAACGCGGCGCCAAGTAATACGTCTTCGCCGGCGCCTTCCGCGCCACGGCCCCAGCGCTGGTCGCGCGCGATGTCCACGGCCGGTGCGTAGGTCCAGTGCAGGCCGGCGGCGGTGGCTTCGATCGCGGTGGCGCGCGCGGTGCGCTCGGCCAACTCGGGCTCGAAGCTGGCCGCTTCGCCCAGCGGGATCGGGAATACCGTGCGCATGCCGTGAATAACGTCGGCGGCCAGAATTACCGGAATGCCCAGGCGGCTTTCTTCGACCGCCACCTTCTGGATCTGCACGCCCAACGCGGCGCCCACGCCATTGAACAGCGAGCCCACCCGGCCCTGCCGCACCTGCTGCAGCACCTCGTCGGCGTTGAGCACATTGGCTTCGGGATTCACGTCCGGTGCGAACGGCCGCACCATGTCGGCGAACACACCCAACTGTCCGACCTTCTCTTCGACGGTCATCCGGGCAATCAGGGTTTCGATGCGATCAGCAGCCATGAGATCCTTGAGAAAACGTTTACATGGCCGGCAATTCTAGCCTGACGCGACCGCGGGGATGCAACTCTTCTGCCTGTTCAGGCTGATGTTCAGTCCCGTTGACAGACGTTGAACGGCACAATGGCGATCTACCCTGCAGTCGCTCATGCTTCACCGCAACCGTTCAATACCTGCCATCGGTGGGCGCCCGGAACATCCAGACGGCCCAGTCGCCGACAAGACCGAGCGCTACTGTACGGGCTGGGAGCAGATACGCCCTATAGAGAGGGTGGCACGTCAGCAGAAACGCGTGCGCGCTCGATGATCACACCTACCGCCTGCGCGCCGCGCACCGCGCCGGGCTTGCTCAGCTTCAACCGCAGCCAGTGCACGCCAAACTCGTCCAGCACGATCGCCGCGCAGCGCTCGGCCAGCGTCTCGACCAGCCCGAAGTCCGAGGCCTGCACGAATTCGATCAGGCGCTTGCTCACCGCCTTGTAGTTCAAGGTGTCGGCAATGTCGTCGCTGGCCGCCGGAATGCGGTTGTCGAACCCCATCTCCAGATCGAACCGCAAGGTCTGCCGGATCCGCCGCTCCCAGTCGTAGATGCCGATCAGCGCATCGATTTCCAGGCCTTCAATAAAAACTTTGTCCATGGGTGGGGAATCGGGAATAGGGATTAGGGAATGGTGAGAAGCACAAGCAACAGCAAAGCAGCACGGAACGAATCGGAATAGCGCTCTTACGATTCCCGATTCCCGATTCCAGCATCCCGCGCCGCCGCTAGCGGCGGCAAACCTGCCATATCCCAGCGCGGCGTCACATGCACCTCGGCCCCGGCACGCTCGCCGGCTTCCAGCCGCAGCGCGCCGGCGAAGGCGATCATGGCACCGTTATCGGTGCACAGGGCCGGCCGCGGGAAGCAGACCCGGCCGCCCCGGCGCTGCGCAGCCTCGTGCAGCTGCGCGCGCAGGCGCTTGTTGGCGCCCACCCCGCCGGCCACCACCAGCGTAGTGCAGCCGGCTGCGTCCAGCGCGCGCAGGCATTTGATCGCCAGCGTCTCCACCACCGCATCTTCGAAGCCGCGGGCAATGTCCGCGCGCGTGGTGTCGGACTGGTCGCTGGCGCGCCAGGCCAGCAGCACCTGGGTCTTGAGCCCACTGAAACTGAAATCCAGCCCCGGCCGGTCGGTCATCGGCCGAGCGAACTTATAGCGCCCGGGCGTGCCGGTTTCGGCCAGGGCCGCCAGCTGCGGGCCGCCCGGATATGGCAGGCCCATCATCTTGGCGGTCTTGTCGAAAGCCTCGCCCGCCGCATCGTCCAGAGTCTCGCCGAGTACTTGGTAACGCCCGAGCGCCTTCACCGACACCAGCTGGGTGTGCCCGCCGGAGACCAGCAGCGCCACGAACGGCGGCTGCGGCGGGTCGTCTTCCATCAACGGCGCAAGCAGATGGCCTTCCATGTGATGCACGCCGATCGCCGGCACGTCCAGCGCCCAGGCCAGCGAGCGCGCCACGCCGGCACCTACCAAGAGTGCGCCGACCAGGCCCGGGCCGGCGGTATAGGCCACCCCATCCAGCTCGTCGATGCGCAACCCGGCCTCGCCCAGGGTTTGGCGGATCAGCGGCAGCAGCTTGCGCACATGGTCGCGGCTGGCCAGTTCCGGCACCACCCCGCCGTATTCGGCATGCAGCGCGATCTGGCTATAGACCGCATGGGCGCGTAGCGCCGGCACGCCGGACAAGGCGGTGTCGTAGACCGCCACGCCGGTCTCATCGCACGATGATTCGATCCCAAGGACTTTCACGGCAGCTCGGCAAGCAGAACAAGCGTCTATTTTCGCAGCTTTTGTGCTGCGCAGATGCGCCGCTGGCGATATGCTGCGCGCCCGCATTCGCAGCGCCGGATCGGGCGCAAACGCACGCTCTGGCAGGCGTGTCGAGGTAAATGTCGGCAGGGGCTTGCAGGTCGTTGGCAAGTCGTTATAATGCGCGGCTCGCCGGGGCAACCCGGAAATTCCGTCACGCGAGTCCGCTCGCACCCGCCCGGGGCTCCCGGACGGAAATCCCATTATCTGGAGAACCCATGCCCAGCGTTAAAGTCCGCGAGAACGAGCCCTTCGAATTTGCGCTCCGCCGTTTCAAGCGCACCTGCGAAAAGGCCGGCGTGCTGGCCGAAACCCGCAAGCGCGAGTTCTATGAAAAGCCGACCCAGGAGCGTAAGCGCAAGGCTGCCGCTGCTGTGAAGCGTCAGTTGCGTCGTTCCTCGCGCGACGTCACCAAGCGCCAGCGCTTGTACTGATCGAACGCGGTTCTTGCCGGTGGGTCTGCGCTGTAGGCGCGGCCCATCGGAACAGAACCCAAGAGCCGGCACGCGCAAGCGTCGCCGGCTTTTTGTGTTGGTCCGTTGACCGGATCGAACTGCGTCATGGGCGATACGACGCTGCCGGCCCCGCGCCACGCACAGCCCTCTCGCCCGCCCCATCTGTTTCGCCGACGCACGTTGCCAGCCGCAGCGCGTCGACACCTATCACTACGTAACCAGGAGTTACCGCATGCCCCTCAAGCAGCAGCTCACCGATGACATGAAGGCCGCGATGAAGTCCGGCGACAAGCACAGCCTGGGCGTGATCCGGCTGATCAACGCCGCGATCAAGCAGAAGGAAGTGGACGAGCGCATCGAGATGGACGACGCCGCGGTGATCGCCGTGCTCGACAAGATGGTCAAGCAGCGCAAGGACTCGGTCACCCAGTTCGAAGCCGCCGCACGCGAGGACCTGGCGCAGATCGAGCGCGAGGAAATCGTGGTGATCGAACGCTACCTGCCGGCCAAGATGGGCGAAGCCGAAATCGTCGCCGCCATCCAGGCCGCCATCACCGAAACAGGTGCCAGCAGCCCGGCCGACATCGGCAAGCTGATGGGCGCACTCAAGCCCAAGCTGGCCGGTCAGGCCGACATGGGCCTGGTCTCGACCCTGGTCAAGCAGCACCTGGCAGGCTGATCCACGCGTCCGCGCTGCCCTGCGCCAACGGCCGGGGCACTGCGGACCGCGCGTGTTGCATGACCGCAGTGGGGCGGTGATACGTCATCGACGACGCTGTCCGTTGAAGATGCCGGCCCCGTGGTGTTGCCGAAATACGCGCTCACGCCACAGCGCAACGCCGCTGTCGGCCAGACTCACGAAGAAGCTTCGCACCTCGAAGACGCAACGCCTTATCCAAAGGCGCGATACGGCAGCCGCATCGCGCACCGAGCGAGCGCATCGCCCACAGATTGACGTATGCACCGCCCGCGGCGCGCGCGCTTTCACCCCTCCTTCGATTTGGCCCTGCTAGAACGGGTACGCCAGCGCAGGCGTGGGCAAGGTTTTCCCGCATACCGACCTTGCTCCGACCCACCTGCGCGCGCAACGGTATGCGCCAAGGATGTTCCCGCCGGTGACGACGCTTTCAACCGCCTATCTGCACAAGCATGTGAGCCGTCTGCAGCGCAGCGTGCCGATGGCCCTGCTGAACCGCTTTATCGAAATCGACGTCATGACGCAGGCTGCGTCGCTGTCGTTTTACGCACTCCTGTCGTTGGCACCGCTGTTGGTGCTGCTGTTATGGCTGACGGCCTCGCTGTATCCGCCTGCGCAGGAGGCGTTGGTGCAGCAGGTTGCGCAACTGGCCGGCGGCAGCGCGGCCGAAGTTGCGCAGACCATCATCCGCAACGCCACCGCTCAGCCCGGCGTGGGCTCGCTGGCGGGCTTGTGGAGCACGCTGCTGCTGTTCATCGGCGCCACTGCGGTGTTTGCGCAGTTGCAGAACGCCCTGAACCTGATTTTCCGCACCGACAAACAACGCCTGGACGGCCTGATGGCGTGGCTGAAAAAGCGCGTGTTCTCGTTCGGCGTGATCCTGGCATTGGGCTTCTTGCTGATCGTGTCGATGATCGCCACCACTGCGTTGCAGGTGGTGTTTGCGCGCCTGCCGTCGGTGCTGCCGGCCGTGGGCTACGTCACCACGCTGGCCCTGTATTCGTTGGCGTTCGCATTTTTGTATCGCTATCTGCCCGACCGCACCGTCGATTGGCGCCAGGCGTTTCTGGGTGGCGTCATCACCGCACTGCTGTTTGCGCTGGGCCGTTATGCCATTGGCGTGTATATCGCCACTGCGGCGCCCGGCAGCGCGTACGGCTCGATGGGCACGCTGGTGATCCTACTGGTGTGGATGTATTACGCCTCGGTAGTGTTCTTCGTCGGTGCATTGATCACCGCGGTGATCGACGAACGGGTGCGCTCGCACCGCAAGTTGCGCGAGGCCGGCGTGGACCCGGAGCACCCGCCGGTGATCGTGCCGCCAGCCGATGCGCAGGTGGCTTCCGCAGTCCCGCAACCGACATCGTCGCAGCACAGCTGAGCGTGGGCTGATGCGGGCAGCGGCCGCGCAGGCGGGCGCCTTCTAAAACAGGGCGGCCGCTGGCCGCTGCGATATCCTAGCGGGATGGCCCGCATCCCCGACGCATTCATCGACGAACTGCTAGCACGCACCGACATCGTCGAAGTGGTGGGCGGCCGCGTGCCGCTCAAGCGTCAGGGCAAGGAGTATTCGGCGCGTTGCCCGTTCCACGACGAGCGCTCGGCCTCGTTCACGGTCTCGCCGACCAAGCAGTTCTATCACTGCTTCGGCTGCGGCGCGCATGGCACCGCGATCAGCTTTTTGATGAATTACGACCGCCTCGAATTTCTCGATGCGGTCGACGAGCTGGCCAAGCGCGCCGGCATGGAAATTCCGCGCGATACCCAGCAGCGCACGCCGCAGCAGCAGGACGACAGCCGCGAGCTGTATTCGGCACTGGAAGCGGCCACCAAGTTCTTCCAGCGTCAGCTCGAAGGCAGCGCGCGCGCGGCCGAGTATCTGGATGGGCGCGGCGTGGATGCCGACAACCGCGCGCGTTTCCAGATCGGCTATGCGCCCGATGGCTACAGCGCATTGAAGGACACCCTGGGCACCGATGCGCGCCGCATGAGCGTGCTCGAACGTGCCGGGCTGTTTTCCAAGAACGACCGCGGCCATGTCTACGACAAATTCCGCGACCGGGTGATGTTCCCGATCTTCGACCGCCGTGGCCGGGTGATCGCCTTCGGCGGTCGCATCATGGGCGCCCCGGCCGATGGCCGCGACCCGGGGCCGAAGTACCTCAATTCGCCGGAAACCGCGCTGTTCCACAAGGGCCGCGAGTTGTACGGCCTGTGGCAGGTGCGCCAGGCCAACCAGAAGATCGAGCGGCTGATCGTGGTGGAGGGCTACATGGACGTGGTCTCGCTGTTCCAGTTCGGCGTCACCCAGGCGGTGGCCACGCTGGGCACCGCCACCACGCCCGAGCATGCCGAACTGCTGTTCCGCAATGCACCGGATGTGTACTTCTGCTTCGACGGCGACAACGCCGGGCGCAAGGCCGGTTGGCGCGCGCTCGAATCGGTGCTGCCGCGCATGAAGGACGGCCGCCAGGCGTTCTTCCTGTTCCTGCCCGATGGCGAAGACCCGGACACCATCGTGCGCAAGGAAGGCGCGCAGGCCTTCGATCAGCGTCTGAAACAGGCCACGCCGCTGTCGCAATTCTTCTTCGACGAAATGTCGCGCGAGATCAATCTGCACACGCTCGATGGCAAGGCGCGCCTGGCCGAGCGTGCCAAGCCGATGCTGGCGCAGATTCCCGAAGGCGCCTTCGGCGATCTGATGAAGCAGGAACTGGCGCGCATGACCGGCGTCGGTGCGAGCATGTCCGCGCAACAGTCCTCGCCAAAAGCGCGGCCGCCTGCGCGCATGGCGGCGCCCACGCAGAAACGCAGCCTGGTGCGTGCGTCGATCGCCATCCTATTGCAACAACCCTCACTGGCGATGAGCCTGGAAGGCGACCACGATTTTTCCGGTCTGCGCCTGCCCGGCATCGAGCTGTTGATGGAGCTGCTGGCGCTGGTGCGGCAACGGCCGGAAATCAGCACCGGCGCGCTGCTGGAACACTTCGCCGAGCGCGAGGAACTGGTTGCGCTGCAGAAGCTCGCCGCGCAGGAGCTCCCCGGCGACGAGCACAGCTGGGCGATCGAGTTGCACGACGTCGTCGCCCAACTCGACAAGCAGTTACTGCGTCAGCGCGTGGAAGAACTGCAAGCCAAACAGCGCGCGCAGGGCCTGGACAACACCGACAAATACGAAATGCGCGAGTTGCTGAAGGCGCTCGCAGCGTTGTGATGCATCAGTGCCTACGCCATGCGGCCTGGTGCATTGCGCTGCTCAGCGGCATTGCGTTCGCGCAGGAAACGCCCGCAGGCACCACCCGCAATCTCGTCAGTTCCGGCCAGCCCACGCAGGCGGACCTACGTGCTGCTGCGGCCCGGGGCGTGACCACCGTGATCGATTTGCGCGCCCCCGAGGAGCCACGCGGCTACGCCCAAATCGCAGCCGCCGACGCACTGGGCCTGCGCTATGTCCGCCTGCCGATCCGCAACGCCGATGCACTCACGCCAGAGGCCGCACGCGTCTTGCAGCGGGTGCTCGATCAACAACAGCAGGGCACGGTGTTACTGCATTGCGCCAGCGGCAATCGCGCCGGCGCCCTGCTGGCCCTGCTCGCCGCACGCGAAGGCGCCAGTCCCGAACAGGCGCTGCAGATCGGGCGCGAAGCCGGCATGCAGCCATCGCTGGAAGCGGCGGTGCGTAAGCAACTCGGCGTCGAACCGCAGCGCTGAGACCCCGCGGGGACACTGGCGGCAACAACGACTCACGGCTTAGAGCGGCTAACAACACGTAGCGAGCAGTCGTCAGGCGGGTGTGGACGGCGCGCTCGGAACCGGCGTGTCCGAGTGGTACATGCCGCACCGAGCACAGGCCGCGCCGCCTGACGGCTGCGCAGTCGTTGTGTTGACCGCTCTTAGGCAGCGCCCGCACGCGTCGTAGAATGATCCGCTCCCCGCGCACGTTCGCGCGATACCGTCGGATCTCGATGAAGAAGCTGCTGGCGCGGTTGCGCATTGACCCTTTCACCCTCGCGCTGCTGTGCACGGTCACGCTCGCCTCGTTGTTGCCGGTCTCCGGCGCTGCCGCCGCAATCATGGACGATGTCACCGATGTGGCGATCGCTGCGCTGTTCTTCCTGCATGGCGCACGGCTGTCGCGCGAAGCGGTCAAGGCCGGCGCGCTGCATTGGCGCCTGCATCTGGTGATCCTGGCCTGCACCTTCGTACTGTTTCCATTGCTCGGCCTGTTGTTCAAGCCAGTGGCGCATATCGCACTGACGCCGGAGCTGTACATCGGCGTGCTGTTCTTGTGCGCACTGCCCTCCACGGTGCAGTCGTCGATCGCTTTCACCTCGATGGCGCGCGGTAACGTGCCGGCCGCTGTGTGCGCGGCCTCGCTTTCCAGCTTGCTGGGCGTGTTTTTCACCCCGTTGCTGATGGGCGCGATGGTCGGCAGCCAGGGCGCGATGGCGCACCCGGCCGAGGCCATCGGCAAGATCCTGTTGCAGCTGCTGGTGCCGTTTTTGGCTGGCCATTTCATGCGCCCGTGGATCGGCGGTTGGGTCGAGCGCCATCGCGCGGTGCTGCGCTATACCGACCAGGGCACGATCCTGCTGGTGGTCTACACCGCCTTCAGCGCATCGGTGAACGAAGGACTGTGGCAGAAGACGCCGTTACCGGCATTGCTCGCGGTGCTGGGCGCTGCGGCGCTGTTGCTGGCAGTGGCCATGCTGTCGATCACCTTCCTTGCGCGCCGGCTTGGCTTCAACCGCGCCGACGAAATCGCCATTGTGTTTTGCGGCTCGAAAAAGAGCCTGGCCACCGGTGTGCCGATGGCCAAGGTGATGTTTGCAGGTGGCGGCCTGGGTGCGATCGTGTTGCCGATCATGCTGTATCACCAGTTGCAGCTGATCGTGTGCGCGTTCGTGGCTGCGCGCTACGCGCGTAGCGCGCCGGGCGATCCGCCGCCGGCTACCGGCCGCCACTGAAGCGGGAACCCCGGCGATCAGGCGGCGCCGATGCGACCGCCTGCGCTCGCACGATTGGCCGTGCGCTGGCCGTCGAATGCACCCAGACCGGTGCGTTGCGCGTAACAACAATTCGCATCGGATGCTGTTGCCGGTGTGTGTGCAGGGATACAACGGTCATGACCTCCATCGGCGCGGGCGCAGCCCCACTCGCCAGAGTCGTTGATCCATCCCCTGCCGCCTCCCCTGGTGATCCCATGAAGCTGTCCCGCCGACGCCCCTCCCCGTGCTTGATCGCACTGCTTGCGGTGCTTGCGACCCTGACCGCCTGCGACAAGCCCGCACCACCGTCGGCACCCGCACACATCACACCCGCCGCCGCACCTGCCACAGACACCGGGATCGCCTGGCACGAAGGCGACATCGAAGACGCGTTTGCCGAAGCCAAGGAAAGCGGCAAGCCGATCCTGCTGTACTGGGGCGCGGCCTGGTGCCCACCGTGCAATCAGTTGAAGGCCACCTTGTTCAAGGATCCGGCGTTCATCGCGCGCACGCGGCAGTTCGTCGCGGTGCACCTGGACGGCGACTCGCAAGGCGCGCAGGCCTGGGGCGAGCAATTCGGCGTCAAGGGCTACCCGACCATCATCGTGCTACGCGCGGACCGCAGCGAAATCACCCGTCTGGCCGGCGATAGCGACAACGCCCGTCTTGCCGATGTGCTGCGGGTGGCGGCCACCAGCACCACCACCGTCAAACAGCTGTTGGACAAGGCGCAGCGCGCACCACAGGAACTCAGCGCGGACGACTGGGCCGTGCTCAGCAACTATGCCTGGGGCATGGACGACCGGCTGATCAAGGCCGATGACGCCGCCGGGTTGCTCGCACGCCTGTCCAAGGCCGCCCCGCAACCGGCACTGCAACACCGGTTTGCGCTCTCGGCGCTGGCCGCAGCGGAAAAGCCCCCCGCGCCAGACCCGGCCTATCGCACCCTGTTGGAGGCGGTCCTGGCCAATCCGGCCGAACTGCGCGCCAACCTCGGCACGCTGAGCTACGTCGCCGCGCGTCTGGTCGGTGCGTCCAGCACTGACGCCGGCGAACGTGCCGCCCTGTCGGCCAAGCTCGATCAGGCATTGGACACCGTCTATGCCGATACCAGCGTACCGATCAGCGACCGCCTGGACACCGCGTACGCGAAAGTACAGCTTGCACGCCTTGCGCAAGGGCAGCCGACCGAGACCGAGCCAAAGGGGCCACAACCGCCGTTGCCGGCAGCGGTGGTCGCTGCCGTGCACCAGCGCGTGCAAACGGCAGTGGATGCGGCCAAGACCGTCGAGGAACGGCAATCCATCATCAGCGACGCGGCTTCGTTGTTGAGCGAGGTAGGCGACAGCAGCGCCGCCGAGCAATTGCTGCTGGCCGAACTGGGACGCAGCAAGACTCCGTACTACTACATGCCGGAACTCTCCCAGCTCGCCGAAGAACGCGGCGATCGCAAGACCGCGCTGTCCTGGCTCAAAAAGGCCTATGAAACTGCCGATGGCCCCTCGATCCGCATGCGGGTCAGCATGATGTACTTGGACGGGCTGATCCGGCTTAGCCCCGACGATATCGCCGGCATCGAAGCAGCCGCCACCCAGGTGATCGGCGAGCTGGCCGCACAGTCCGATGGCTACCGGCAGCGCACCCGTCAGCGCTTCGACCGGCTGGGCGCCTCATTGAAGACCTGGAGCACGCAGCATCACCAGGAAGGCAACGCGGTGCTGGCACGACTCCGGCAGAAGATGCAGGCCAGCTGCGACAACAAGAACTCCAGCGCGTGCAGTCGTTGGCTGAGCTGAGCCGGCGCAACCCGGCAGGCATCTGCGCGGCGGCAATCGGGCTGCCTCAGATGTCTGACGCGGTTCTCACCGCACCCACGGCAACAGCAGATGATCGACCATCAAGAAGGCGAACAGTGCCATCAGATACACGATGGAATAGCCGAACATCTTCATCGAAAACAATTCGTCCGGCGGGTCCAGCATGCGCCACGCATACCAGAGGAATACCGCGTTGAGCACCACCGCGCCGCCGAGATAAAACACCCCACTCATGCCAACTGCCACCGGCAGCAGCGTCACGATCGTCAACACGATCGTGTAGATGAGGATCTGCTTGCGCGTGTGCGGCACCCCGTGGGTCACCGGCAACATCGGGATCGCCGCCTTGGCGTAATCGGCACGCCGGAAAATCGCCAGCGCCCAGAAGTGCGGCGGCGTCCAGATGAAGATGATCAGCACCAGGAGCGAGGCATTGATCCAGTCGGCCGTGGTCGGCAGCCCGGTGACCGCCGCCCAGCCCAGCATCGGCGGCGTGGCGCCGGCCAGCCCGCCGATCACGATGTTCTGCGAGGTCGCCCGTTTCAGGTAAACGGTGTAGATCACCGCATAGCCGATCATCGAGGCAAAAGTCAGCACCGCAGTGATGACATTCACCCAGACCACCAGCATGGTCATGGAGATCACGATCAGCACGCTGGCAAATACCATCACCTGCCACGGCCGCACCTTGCCCACCACCAACGGACGCCAGGACGTGCGCGCCATCTGCGCGTCGATCTTGGCATCGAGTAATTGATTGATCGCTGCCGCCGCCGAGGCGGCCAGCCAGATCCCCACAAATCCCAAGGTGCCCGCGCGCACCTGTGCCCAGGTGGGCACGCCGGGAATGGCCAGGAACATGCCCACCAATGCGGTGAACACGATCAGTGCCACCACCTTCGGTTTGGTCAGATCCCAATAATCGCGTGCGCTGACAGCCATGCTCACTCCGGCGCGCGCAGCCGCGCCAATAGCGACACCAGCACAAACAGCAGGGCTACCGCGCCGCCGTTGTGCAGCACCGACACCTCCAGCGGCAAGGCCAGCTTGACGTTGAGCATGCCCAGCGTCACCTGCACCGCCACCAGCACCGCCAGCGCGCTCGCCCACACGCGCATCCCCGGCGAACGCGATAGACGCCACGCGAGCCACCACAGATACAGCGCGGTCGCGATCGCCCACAACCGATGCGCCATCTGGATGGCGATACGCGCCGCGCCATCGAGCACGCCGCCTTCGTAATCCACACCGATCCCTCGCCACAGCGTGAAGCCTTCGCGGAAATCATGCGTCGGCCACCACTGGCTGACGCAACGCGGGAAGTTGTCGGCAGACCAGCTGCCGCCGCCGCAGGCCAGCGCCGCGTAATTGGCACTGACCCAGCCGCCCAGCGCGATCTGCAGGCCCAGCACCGCCACACCCAAGCGCAACAGCCACTTCAGCCGCGAAGCGTCGGCCAGCGTGATCGGCAAATGGGTCGCTCGCCACGCCATCCACACCAGCAGCGAAAACATCAGCATGCCGCCGAGCAGATGGCCCATCACCACGATGGGTTTGAGCAGCAAGGTCACCGTCCACATGCCCAGCAGCGCCTGGAAGATCACCACCGCCAGCGTCAGCACGCCGGCACGCGCCAGATCGATATTGCTCCAGCGCAACGCCGCCAGCAGCAGGATCGCCTCACCGGCGATCGCCACACCCATCGCCAGCGTGTGCCAGCCGGACATGTACAAGGGGATCGACAGCGCCACCAGCGCCGCTGCCGACACCACCTGCGCAATGCCCAGGCGGCGGCGACGTGCGGCCAGCAGCGACAGCACCAGCACTTCCACGCCCAACGCGCCGGCCAGGAAGCGGTGCACCTGTTCGCGCCAGGCCTTGTGCGACTCCAGCGGGCGGATCTTGCTGGCCACGTGCGTGTTGGCTTCGTCGGCGGTCTGCGGCCAGGTGACGCGGCCATAGCAGGTCGGCCAGTCCGGGCAGCTCATGCCGGCATCGGACAGGCGCACGAACGACCCGAACAGAATCGTGCTCGCAGTGAACAGCGCCGCAAGCCAGGCCATGCGGTGGAAGTGGCGGAACAATGCCGGTGGCGCAAACAGATTCATCGAGGCGGGCTCACATCAATTTCAGCAGCTTGGCCAGATCCGCGCGCAAGCCGGCCGGGTCGAAACCCGGGGCGTAACGCAGGATCACGAAGCCGTTGGGGTCGATCACATACACCGGCACGCCAGCCGCATCGTTGCCACGCGGCAGTGCGCCCCGCAGCGCGGCATCGTCGCGCAGCACGCGCAAAGCCGGCATCGGCGGCAGACCGGCGGGCGGCGTACCGATCCACAGCACCTCCACCTTGTCGGCACGATGCCCCAGCAGCTGCCAGACCTTGTCCAGTTCCGCAGCCAATGCCACGCATCGCTGCGCGCAGTCTGCCGGCGGCGCCAGCGCAATCCGCCAGATGCGCTCGCCAGGCGCCCACGCGTACGGTTTGCCGTCCGCGCGCACCGGCACCAGCGCACGCAGGTCGGCGGGCGGATTGAGCAATTGTCCGTTGTTGCGCATCGACGCCGGCTGCCAACCGGAGAAGCGCAGCACGCCGGCCAGCAACATCGAGCCGAAGAACAGCACTGCCAGGGCAATCAGCATCCTGCGGCCGCGTTTGACCGAGTGCGGCGTGGCCGATGTAGGAGAGGTCATGCCGGTGATTTTCTCATGCCGCGCGGGTCAGTGCCCGCGCCGCCGACGGCGCCGCGCACGCCAGCTCAGCAGCGTTGCAGTGGCCAGCACCGCCGCTGCAAGACCGAACCATTGCACCGCGTAACCCAAGTGCCGCGCGGGCGGCAGCGTGTTCGGCAGCATCTCCAGATCGCGCGCATAACCGACCGGTATGGCTGGATCCAGGCGCAATACCTGCGACGAAATGTCGCGCCTTTTCAGCGTACTGCGCACCGCCTGCACATCCAGACGTGTCGCCAGCCAGGTATTGGGCGTAGCGGTAGGCGCCAACGCCGGCCCGATTGCCAGACCGGATGACGGCGGCGCGCTCAGCAGCCCCTGCACGTCGCGCCCACCTTCGAGCGCAGTGAGCGTCGGCAGTTGCCGATTCGCCGGCAGCGGCAGCCAGCCCAGGTCGACCAGCAACGTACGCGATGTGCCTTGCACCGCGGCGAGCTGGTAGACGCGCACACCGGCACGCCCGGCATGCAATTGATTGTCCAGCAGCACCTGCTGCTGCAAGAACCGTACGCGTCCGCTCACCCACGCCAACTGCTGCCGCGCGGCCACTGCCTGCGCCAGCGTCAACGGTGTCTCACGCACATGCGCGGCGCGTTCCAACAACGCTTGTTTGCTGTGCATGCGCTGCAGCTGCCATTGCCCCAACGCCGCAAACCCCGCGCTGACCAGCACGGCCAGCACCCAACCCAACACCGCCGTGTGCTTGCGCGTCATGACAAGCGACGCAAAAAAGCGTGCAATGCCCGGACCACGTCGACGACCACCGGGGCTGTTGTGAACGATTCGCTCAAGACGCTGCTGATTGTCGCCTTCCTGATCGTGATCCTGTGGAACCTGGGTGCCGGTCTTTACTACCTGCTCACCGACCGCGGCCAGACCAAACGCACCGTCAACGCACTGACCTGGCGCATTGGCTTGTCAGTCGCGTTGATCGCCATCGTGATCATCGGCATCTACACCGGCTGGATCAAGCCGCATGGCGTCGGCCGCTGACGCGGCCGGGACTGGAGAATCGGGAGTAGGGAATCGTAGAAGCAAAAGCAGGCTCGCTCTGGCGATTCCCGATTCCCGATTCCCGATTCTCAAAGTACATACACGAACAGGAACAGCGCTAGCCACACCACGTCTACGAAGTGCCAGTACCATGCGGCCGCTTCAAAGGCGAAGTGGTTATCGCGACTGAAGTGGCCCTTGGCCGCGCGTAGCCACATCACCGCCAGCATGATCGTGCCCAACAGCACATGCATGCCGTGGAAACCGGTGAGCATGAAGAACGTGGAACCGTAAATGCCCGAGCCCAGCGTGAGATTGAGTTCGGTGTAGGCGTGAATGTATTCCTCTGCTTGCAGGAACAAAAACACGCAACCCAGCAGCACCGTCAATCCCAACCACAGCAGCAGCGCACCGCGCCGGCCGCCTTTCAGTGCGTGATGCGCAATGGTGAGCGTCACACCGGAGCTGAGCAAAATCAGCGTATTGATCAGCGGCAATCCCCAGGCCGGAATGGTCTGGAATTGCCCGCCGATCGTGCCCGGACCATTGGTCGGCCAGGCAGCGGAATAGCCGTTCCACAGCAACTCGTTGGTCATCACGCCATCGCCTTCGCCGCCAAGCCAGGGCAGCGTCAGCACGCGCGTGTAGAACAAGGCGCCGAAGAAGGCGCCGAAGAACATCACCTCGGAAAAAATGAACCACACCATCCCCATCCGGAATGACCCATCCACCTGGCGGTTGTAGTTGCCGGCGTTGGACTCGCGAATGACGTCGCCAAACCACATGAACAAGGTCGCCAGCAACATCGCCATGCCGGCGAAGAATGTCCAGCGTCCCCAGGACGCATCGTTGAGCCAGCTGGCCACGCCGATCATCATCACGAACATCGCAATCGACCCGACAAAGGGCCATTTGCTCTGGGTCGGGACGAAATACGCATCGGCGTTGGGACTGTGATCGGCCATGGCGTTGCTTCCGTGTCGTAGTGCGGGTGGATGAAGGTTACGGCGCCGCGCGCGGCGTGCCGGACACGGCACCGCCCTGCAGTTCCGAGGTCAACGCGTCATTGCGATAAAACGTGTAAGACAAGGTGATTGTGGTGACTTCCGCAGGCAACGCAGGGTCCACAATGAAACGCAGCGGCATATCGCGCGTCTCCCCGGCCTGCAGCGTCTGCGCGGTGAAACAGAAACATTCGGTCTTGTTGAAGTAGCCCGACGCACGCGCCGGTGCAACCGACGGTACTGCGCTACCCACCACCGCGCGCTTGCTGTCGTTGCGCGCGAAATACAGCGCCTCGTTGAGCTCGCCCGGCACCACGTCCATCGTCATCTGCTCGGGATGGAAGGTCCACGGCAGCTTCGAATTGACCCCTGCATCGAACTCCACCCGCACCGTGCGTTTGCCACCGCCCACCGCATTGGACGCACCCTCGCGGGTGCTACCCGGTGCGCGCTCCATGCGAATGCCGAAAACTTTTTCGCACGCGATGCGGTACAGCGGCACCAGCGAAAAGGTCAGCACGAAGACGCCCAGCACCACGCCCAGCAGCTTGAACAAGCCAGCGGTCGGCGCATGCGTGGGCGCGCGCGCAGTCATCGGCCGATGACGCCTGAGGCGATAAAGCCGGCATAGATCAGCAACGCGATGATCCCCACCGTGATTGCCGTGCGGCGTACCGCGCGGCGCTGCTGCGCCTGCCGCTCGGCAGCCGATAGCAGACGCGTCACTGCCGGCTCCGATGCCGACTCAGTGGCCGATGTCTTCATGCGCAAGATCTCCAGGCTTGATAACCGGCGGCACGGTGAAGGTGTGTGCAGGCGCCGGCGAAGGCACCGTCCACTCCAGCCCCTTTGCACCTTCCCAGGCGCGCGCATCGGCGCGGGCACCGCTACGTAGCGACGCAAGCAAAATGGCGGCCATCAGGAACGGCGTAGCAAACATGCCGAACGCACCGATCGAACTGACCAGATTCCAGTCGGCAAACACCACGTTGTAGTCGGGGATGCGCCGCGGCATGCCGGCCAGACCGAGGAAGTGCTGCGGGAAGAACAACAGGTTGACGAAGATCATCGTCCACCAGAAATGGAACTTGGCCCAGGCCTCGTTGTACATGCGCCCGGTCCACTTGGGCCACCAGTAGTACACCGCCGCAATCAAGGCAAATACCGCGCCGGTGACCAGTACATAATGGAAATGCGCCACCACAAAATAGGTATCGTGATACTGGAAGTCCGCCGGCACGATCGCCAGCATCAGGCCGGAAAAACCACCGATGCTGAAGAGGATCACAAACGCCACGGCCCACAGCATCGGCGATTCGAACGTCAGCGAGCCTTTCCACATCGTGCTGACCCAGTTGAACACCTTCACCCCGGTCGGGATGGAGATCAGCATCGTGGCGAACATGAAATAGATCTCACCGCCGAGCGGCATGCCCACGGTGAACATGTGGTGCGCCCACACAATGAAGCTCAAAAACGCGATCGCGGCGATCGCATAGACCATCGCCTGATAGCCGAACAGCGGCTTGCGGCTGAAGGTGGGGATGATTTCGCTGACCACGCCGAACGCCGGCAGGATCATGATGTACACCTCCGGGTGCCCGAAGAACCAGAAGATGTGCTGGTACATCACCGGGTCGCCGCCGCCGGCCGCGTTGAAGAAGCTGGTGCCGAAGAACTTGTCGGTCAGCAGCATGGTGACCGCACCGGCCAGCACCGGCATCACCGCGATCAGCAGGAACGCGGTGATCAGCCAGGCCCAGCAGAAGATCGGCATCTTGAGCAGATCGATGCCCGGCGCGCGCATGTTGAGCACGGTGGCGATGATGTTGATCGCACCCATGATCGAGCTGACGCCAGCCACATGGATGGCAAACACACTGAAGGCCACGTTGTAGCCGCCCTGTAGCGACAGCGGCGGATATAGCGTCCAGCCACCGGCAGGCGCCCCGCCAGGCAGGAACAGCGTCAGCAACAACAAGGTGAAAGCGACCGGCAACAACCAGAACGACCAGTTGTTCATGCGCGGCAACGCCATGTCCGGTGCGCCGATCTGCAGCGGAATCATCCAGTTCGCCAGGCCGACGAAGGCCGGCATCACTCCACCGAAGATCATCACCAGCGCATGCACGGTGGTCATTTGGTTGAAGAATTCGGGTTTGACGAACTGCAGGCCCGGCTGCATGAGCTCGGCGCGGATCACCACGCTCATCGCCGCACCGATGATGAACATCACGAAGGAGAACAGCAGGTATAGCGTGCCGATGTCCTTGTGATTGGTCGAAAAGAACCAGCGCTCGACGAAGCCGGGCTGGTGGTGTCCGTGGTGATCGACTGCGGTATGCGCCATGACGGAACGACCTCTGTGAAGCGGTGCGGTTGCGAGCGGTATTAGAGAGCGGCGGTCGGTGCGGCAGATTGTGCTGCCACGGGAGCGGCCTCACCGTTAGGTACTGTCGCTGGTGCAGCCGACGGGGGAGTTGCTGCCGGCGATGCCGCGGGCACTGCATTTGCGGCGCTGCGACGCGCTGCCAGCCAACGCTGGAACTCGGCCTTGGGCAGCGCTTCGACCACGATCGGCATGAAGCCATGATCCTTGCCGCACAATTCCGCGCACTGGCCGCGATACACGCCCGGCTGCTCGATATTGGTCCACGCCTCGTTGACGATGCCCGGGATGGCGTCCTGCTTCCAACCCAGTGCAGGCACCCACCACGCGTGGATCACGTCGTCGGCGGTGATCACAAAGCGGATCTTGGTATTGACCGGCAGCACCAGGCGATTATCGACGTCGAGCAGATAATGCGGTTGCGACGCCACGGTGGGGCGTTCGCCGCTCTGCCGGATGCGATCCGATTCGCGCGCCAGACGGCTGGTGAATTCCACGCCCTGGCCCAGATATTCGTACTTCCACATCCACTGGTAGCCGGTGACCTTGACTGTCATTTCCGACTCGCGGGTGTCGTACATCGCAATCAGCTTGGCCGTCGCCGGCCATGCCATGGCAATCAGCACCACCACCGGAATTACCGTCCATAGCACTTCGGCCCGCGTGTTGTGGCTGAACTGTGCGGCGACCGCGCCTTTGGACTTGCGGAACTTGAACATCGCATAGCCCATCGCACCGAACACCAGTACGCCGATCACCACGCACACCCACAGCGCCACCATATGCGCCTCATAGGCCATGCGTGCGGTCTGCGTCACCCCGCGGCCCATATTGAGCTGCCATTCCTTGGGATCGGCCGATTGCGCCCACACGACCGGCGCGCCGACCAGCGCTGCAAGCGCCAGGCCCAACCTTGTGTACGTCGACTTCCAGCTGCTGCGTTGCGTCATTGCCTAGACCCTTACGTCATCGGTGACGGCCATTGGCGGCCGCGAGCAAGCGTTTCAGCGTATCTGCCAGTTCCACACGTTCGGCCGGCCCGAGAAAACTTCCGATCTCGATCTGCCTGCCGCTGCTCACCAACAGCACCCTGTCGTCGCGTTCCATGCATAGCCGCACCCAGTGCGGATGTGCCTGAAACGCTGGTGGCGCATGCCCGGACGGAAACACCTCAACGGCGGTCTCCCCTACCCGGATCGCTTCTTCGCGCTCGCCACTTCGCCATAACTGCCGTAGCGCCAACGCCACCACACCACTGTGCAACAGGGCGAATACCGGCGCGAATGCATTGCCGGTCCACCACCCCAGGCCCGCAAATAACCACATCGTTCCTGCCAATACTGCAAACAACAGCACGAATTGCCTGGCCGACAGCGCCCGCGGAGGCCGCAACCGCAATTGCGTCCCAACCCCTTCGGACATCAACGGCAGCACTTCGATCATTGGCAACACGCAGCGGACTGCGGGAACAGCCCGATGGTAGACCCGCGCGAACGTATGCGGCAAGCGTTTCCGCCGATCAAAAATTTGCTGCAGTGCAGCTAAAAACGCGTGGAAATCAATTACTTCACCCAAAGCGGCCGACTGGGCGTGCCGTTCAACGGGTCTGCCATCACACGCTGGGGCCACCTGCATAAAACGGCGGGAAAGCTGCCGCTTCCACACAAGTGCGCCGGGGCTCCCGCTCTCTAGAATGCGTAAGGATTCCCAGGCACCTTTCGCATGAACGCTCAGCTCGACTCGCTTGCCTCCATCGTCGCCGCGCCTCCGCTACTCGCGCCCGAACTCCCGGTCGCGCCCGGTGCATTGCGCGCTGCCATCACCGCTGCCTGGCTCAAGGACGAAGCCGAGCACGTGCACGAACTGCTCGACCAGGCGCGCTTGCCCGCGGCAGAGCAGGCCAAGGTGCAGGCACTGGCCGCCGATCTGGTCACCCGTGTGCGTACACGCGCCCAGGACCAGGGCGCGATCGAAGCCTTCATGCGCCAGTACGACCTCGGCAGCGAAGAAGGCGTGCTGCTGATGTGCGTGGCCGAGGCGCTGCTGCGCATTCCCGACCAGGACACCGCAGACAAGCTGATCCGCGACAAGCTCGGCGATGCGGACTGGAAAAAGCACATGGGCGGCAGCGACTCGGTGCTGGTCAACGCATCGACGTGGGGCCTGATGCTCACCGGCAGGCTGGTGCAACTCAACGACCTCACCCGTGCGGATGTGCCCGGTGCTTTCAAGCGCCTGATCGGCCGCGTCGGCGAGCCGGTGATTCGTCTGGCCGTGCGTCAGGCGATGAAGATCATGGGCCACCAGTTCGTCATGGGCCGCACCATCGGCGAGGCATTGTCGCGTTCGCGCAAGGGCGACAACGCCGATTACCGCTATTCGTTCGACATGCTCGGCGAAGGCGCATTGACAATGAAGGATGCGCAGCGCTATCTGCAGGCGTATCGCGATGCCATCCATGCGATCGGCCGCAGCGGCAGTTTCGTCGACACCGATGTGTTCGCAGCGCCCAGCATTTCGATCAAGCTCTCCGCGTTGTATCCGCGCTACGAACATGCCAAGCGCGCACGCGTGATGGCCGAACTTGTGCCCGGCGTGCTGGAGCTCGCGCAGTTGGCCAAGTCGTACGGCATCGGCTACACCGTCGATGCCGAAGAGGCCGATCGCCTGGAGCTGTCGCTGGACATCATCGAGGCCACCTTTTCCGACCCATCGCTGGATGGCTGGGAAGGCTATGGCCTGGCGGTGCAGGCGTATCAGAAGCGCACGCCCTATACGATCGACTTCCTGGCCGACCTTGCGCGGCGCGTTGGCCGACGCATTCCGGTGCGCCTGGTCAAGGGCGCCTATTGGGATGCAGAGATCAAACGCGCACAGATCGAAGGTCACCCGGGCTATCCGGTGTTTACGCGCAAGCAGAACACCGACGTGTCCTACCTGGCCTGCGCACGTCGCATGTTTGCGCACAGCGATGCGCTGTATCCGATGTTCGCTACGCATAACGCGCAGACCATCGCTGCGGTACGTGCGATTTCAGCGGGTAAGACGTATGAGCATCAAAAACTGCACGGCATGGGCGATGACCTGTATGCCGAGGTGATTCCTGCCGATCGTCTGGGGCTGCCGTGTCGTGTGTATGCACCGGTCGGCTCGCACGAAGATCTGCTGCCTTACCTGGTGCGTCGCCTGCTCGAAAACGGCGCCAACTCCAGCTTCGTCAATCGCATCACCGATGAGGACGTTGCTATCGAAGACCTGATCCGCGATCCGGTCGAAGCGGTGTCGTCGTTTGTCTCCATCCCGCACCCCAAGATCCCGCTGCCGACCGATCTGTTGCGCAGCCAGAACCAGAACAGGAAGAACTCCATGGGCGCCAATCTCGCCAACGACAACGATCTGCGGCAGCTGGCCGAGCAACTCAATGCCGCCGTCAAACCGTGGAAGGCAGCGCCACTGGTACCCGGCGCGGTGATCAGCACCCCGAGCGAGGCGGTACTGAACCCGGCCGATCGCCGCGAGACGGTTGGGCACTGGCAGCCAGCCGATCCCGCGACGGTGCAGAAGGCGCTGGCCTCGGCAGCTGCAGCCCAACCGGGTTGGAACCGCACCCCGGCGGCAAGCCGCGCCACCATCCTGGAACACGCCGCCGACTTGCTCGAGGCGCGCATGCCCGAGTTCATGGCAATTTGCGTCAAGGAAGCGGGCAAGACGCTGCCCGATGCCGTGGCCGAAGTCCGCGAGGCAGTCGACTTCCTGCGCTACTACGCTGGTCAGGCGCGCGCGCAGTTCGGCGCACCCGAGCGCCTGCCCGGACCGACCGGCGAGTCCAATGAACTGCAATTGCACGGTCGCGGCGTGTTCGTCTGCATCAGCCCCTGGAATTTCCCGCTCGCCATTTTCCTGGGCCAGGTCGCCGCCGCACTCGTTGCCGGTAATAGCGTGATCGCCAAACCCGCCGAGCAGACCAATCTGATCGGCTACGCCGCAGTGAAGCTGCTGCACGAAGCAGGCGTACCGGAAGCCGCCGTGCAATTCCTGCCTGGTGACGGCGCCACCGTGGGTGCTGCACTGACCAACGATCCGCGCGTGGCGGGCGTAGCGTTCACCGGTTCCACCGAAACCGCACGCATCATCAATCGCACCCTGGCTGCGCGCGATGCTGCCATCGGCGTGTTGATCGCCGAGACCGGTGGCCAGAATGCCTTTATCGCCGACTCGTCATCGCTGCCCGAAGCCGTGGTGAAGGATGCAATTTCCAGCGCCTTCATCTCCGCCGGGCAACGCTGTTCGGCGGCGCGCGTGTTGTTTGTCCAGGACGACATCGCCGACAAGGTCATGACCATGCTCGCCGGTGCCATGGGTGAGCTGAAGATAGGCGACCCTGGTTTGCTCTCGACCGACGTTGGCCCGGTAATCGATGCAGATGCGCTCAAGATCCTCGACGATCACGCAGCTCGTATGGACCACGAAGCCCGCCTGATCGGAACCACCAAGCTGGATGACGTCACCGCACATGGCAGCTTCTTCGCCCCGCGCGCCTATGAACTGACATCGCTCAGCCAGCTGCAACGCGAGGTCTTCGGCCCGGTCCTGCATGTCATCCGCTGGAAGGCAGATCAGCTCGACGCTGTCATCGACCAGATCAATGCAACCGGCTACGGCCTGACGTTGGGCGTGCACTCGCGCATCGACGAGACCATCGACCGCATTACATCGCGCGTCGCGGTTGGCAACGTCTACGTCAACCGCAATCAGATCGGTGCCGTCGTCGGTGTCCAGCCCTTCGGTGGCCAGGGCCTGTCCGGCACCGGCCCCAAAGCCGGCGGCCCGCACTACCTGCTGCGCTTCGCCACCGAGAAGGTCGTCACCGTCAACACCACCGCAGCTGGCGGCAACGCCTCGCTACTGACACTGGGCGACTAAGCATCCCCTCGCCAGGTGCTTTGGCCTGCTGAGAAGACAAAAACCCCGCTGAAGCGGGGTTTTTGTTGTGTCTACATACCAACAGGGCGCGGTGTTTGTGTCGGCGCAGTTGTAAGTAAAAGGGGGTCAGCCATTCTTGCGCAACGGCAGCGCTGACGGTTTTTCGTTGGGTGTTGATGTTGAAAACCTCGCGATAGCCGGAGAGGCATCAAAGTCGATGCACCGATGCCCTTGGATGCCCAAAGTATGGGAGCGCGACGACTTGGGGAAAGTGGCGCTAACCGCATTTCCTCGACGTGTTTACAGCGCGTTGAGGACGCTGATTGCTTGAATAAGGTACCGCCTACGAGGTGCTTGTCGGGGACGTACTATGGCAACGACCGGCGGGAGGGGGTTGCGATTATATTTCCAATTTTGACGCAAGAAGAAACCCTCAGTCCAGTTGAACTGAGGGTTTCGGGTAAAGCCCCTGGCGATGACCTACTCTCGCATGGCTTGAGCCACACTACCATCGGCGCAGCTGCGTTTCACTTCCGAGTTCGGGATGGGATCGGGTGGTTCCACAGCGCTAATTTCACCAGGGAGACGGTTGGAGAGTCGCCAGTCGGAGCTTCGTGACAAACGACTGCACATGGGTGCAAGCGTTTGCGTTGAAGCACGTACGGCGCTCGTCTCGCATAGTTAACTTGTGACGTAGCTTGCGTTTGGTGATCTACCAACGTTCGTTGGGACCAAGGCAACTTGAGGTTATATGGTCAAGCCGCACGGATCATTAGTATCAGTTAGCTCAATACATTGCTGTACTTACACACCTGACCTATCAACCACATAGTCTATATGGTTCCTTTAGGGGGCTTGTGCCCCGGGAAGTCTCATCTTGAGGCGCGCTTCCCGCTTAGATGCTTTCAGCGGTTATCGCTTCCGAACATAGCTACCCGGCAATGCCACTGGCGTGACAACCGGAACACCAGAGGTTCGTCCACTCCGGTCCTCTCGTACTAGGAGCAGCCCCTCTCAAACTTCCAACGCCCATGGCAGATAGGGACCGAACTGTCTCACGACGTTCTGAACCCAGCTCGCGTACCACTTTAAATGGCGAACAGCCATACCCTTGGGACCGACTACAGCCCCAGGATGTGATGAGCCGACATCGAGGTGCCAAACACCGCCGTCGATATGAACTCTTGGGCGGTATCAGCCTGTTATCCCCGGAGTACCTTTTATCCGTTGAGCGATGGCCCTTCCATACAGAACCACCGGATCACTAAGACCTACTTTCGTACCTGCTTGATCCGTCGATCTTGCAGTCAAGCACGCTTATGCCTTTGCACACAGTGCGCGATGTCCGACCGCGCTGAGCGTACCTTCGTGCTCCTCCGTTACTCTTTAGGAGGAGACCGCCCCAGTCAAACTACCCACCATACACGGTCCCTGATCCGG
The DNA here is from genome assembly GCF_041475665.2 of Xanthomonas sp. NCPPB 4467. Classification (NCBI taxonomy): domain Bacteria; kingdom Pseudomonadati; phylum Pseudomonadota; class Gammaproteobacteria; order Lysobacterales; family Lysobacteraceae; genus Xanthomonas; species Xanthomonas sp. NCPPB 4467. The sequence goes on from NZ_CM191260.1 coordinate 4,701,225, forward strand.
ATAACGGATCTAGGTTAGAACGTCAAGCACGACAGGGTGGTATTTCAAGGATGGCTCCACTGCAGCTAGCGCCACAGTTTCATAGCCTCCCACCTATCCTACACAGACGAACTCAACGTTCAGTGTAAAGCTATAGTAAAGGTTCACGGGGTCTTTCCGTCTTGCCACGGGAACGCTGCATCTTCACAGCGATTTCAATTTCACTGAGTCTCGGGTGGAGACAGCGCCGCTGTCGTTACGCCATTCGTGCAGGTCGGAACTTACCCGACAAGGAATTTCGCTACCTTAGGACCGTTATAGTTACGGCCGCCGTTTACTGGGGCTTCGATCAAGAGCTTCGCCTTGCGGCTGACCCCATCAATTAACCTTCCAGCACCGGGCAGGCGTCACACCCTATACGTCCACTTTCGTGTTTGCAGAGTGCTGTGTTTTTGATAAACAGTCGCAGCGGCCTGGTTTCTGCGACCCTCTTCAGCTATAGCTCGCATGAGCCACCAAAAAGGGTGCACCTTCTCCCGAAGTTACGGTGCCATGTTGCCTAGTTCCTTCACCCGAGTTCTCTCAAGCGCCTGAGAATTCTCATCCTACCCACCTGTGTCGGTTTACGGTACGGTCTTCGTGAGCTGAAGCTTAGGAGCTTTTCCTGGAAGCGTGGTATCAGTGACTTCGCCATAAAGGCTCGTCTCGGTGCTCGGTCTTAAAGAATCCCGGATTTGCCAAAGATTCAAACCTACCGCCTTTCCCCGGGACAACCAACGCCCGGTACACCTAACCTTCTCCGTCCCTCCATCGCACTCACGCGAGGTGCAGGAATATTAACCTGCTTCCCATCGACTACGGCTTTCGCCCTCGCCTTAGGGACCGACTAACCCTGCGTCGATTAACGTTGCGCAAGGAAACCTTGGGCTTTCGGCGTGCGGGCTTTTCACCCGCATTATCGTTACTCATGTCAGCATTCGCACTTCCGATACCTCCAGCAGACTTCTCAATCCACCTTCGCAGGCTTACGGAACGCTCCTCTACCGCGCATAAAACAAGTTTTATGCACCCCAAGCTTCGGTTCACTGCTTAGCCCCGTTAAATCTTCCGCGCAGACCGACTCGACCAGTGAGCTATTACGCTTTCTTTAAAGGGTGGCTGCTTCTAAGCCAACCTCCTGGCTGTCTGTGCCTTTCCACATCGTTTTCCACTTAGCAGTGAATTTGGGACCTTAGCTGTGGGTCTGGGTTGTTTCCCTTTTCACGACGGACGTTAGCACCCGCCGTGTGTCTCCCGGATAGTACGTACTGGTATTCGGAGTTTGCAATGGTTTGGTAAGTCGCGATGACCCCCTAGCCATAACAGTGCTCTACCCCCAGTAGTATTCGTCCGAGGCGCTACCTAAATAGCTTTCGAGGAGAACCAGCTATCTCCGGGTTCGATTAGCTTTTCACTCCTAATCACAGCTCATCCCCGTCTTTTGCAACAGACGTGGGTTCGGGCCTCCAGTACCTGTTACGGCACCTTCACCCTGGCCATGACTAGATCACCCGGTTTCGGGTCTACTGCCCGCGACTATGCGCCCTTATCAGACTCGGTTTCCCTTCGCCTCCCCTATACGGTTAAGCTTGCCACGAACAGTAAGTCGCTGACCCATTATACAAAAGGTACGCAGTCACTCTTGCGAGCTCCTACTGCTTGTACGCACACGGTTTCAGGATCTATTTCACTCCCCTCTCCGGGGTTCTTTTCGCCTTTCCCTCACGGTACTGGTTCACTATCGGTCGGTCAGGAGTATTTAGCCTTGGAGGATGGTCCCCCCATATTCAGACAGGGTTTCACGTGCCCCGCCCTACTCGTCTTCACTGGAGTGGCCCTTTTAAATACAGGGCTATCACCTTCTATGGCCAATCTTTCCAGATTGTTTTTCTAAAGCCATTCCAGCTTAAGGGCTGTTCCCCGTTCGCTCGTCACTACTTAGGGAATCTCGGTTGATTTCTTTTCCTCCGGTTACTTAGATATTTCAGTTCACCGGGTTCGCTTCCAGCAGCTATGAATTCACTGCAGGATACTGCCGAAGCAGTGGGTTTCCCCATTCGGATATTGCCGGATCAAAGCTTGTTGCCAGCTCCCCGACACTTTTCGCAGGCTACCACGTCCTTCATCGCCTCTGACCGCCTAGGCATCCACCGTGTGCGCTTATTCGCTTGACCATATAACCCCAAGTTGCCTCGGAGCTATATGTATGTGTTGTGTGGGGTACAAAGCCACCAACGCGAACATACGACTCAATTATTTAGGGACTCGAAGTCCCCGCCTTAGCCTCAACGACACGTTTAGATAGATATCTCAAACGCTCGCTACGTCACAAGTTATAAAAGAACACGTACCAGCCTCAACGCTGATCCGTATAAATTCTTAAGTGTGCACTACATTCAGAGTGGTGGGTCTGGGTAGACTCGAACTACCGACCTCACCCTTATCAGGGGTGCGCTCTAACCACCTGAGCTACAGACCCGAAGTCTTTTCACTCAATATGGTGGAGCCTGTCGGGATCGAACCGACGACCCCCTGCTTGCAAAGCAGGTGCTCTCCCAGCTGAGCTAAGGCCCCAAAAGGGACTTCGCATACCGACCTGTGCCGGTATGAATCTCTGAATGCAGGTAATTTGTGAGGACGCCCGACAGGACGAATGACGTCATGCTCAAAAGGAGGTGATCCAGCCGCACCTTCCGATACGGCTACCTTGTTACGACTTCACCCCAGTCATCGGCCACACCGTGGCAAGCGCCCTCCCGAAGGTTAAGCTACCTGCTTCTGGTGCAACAAACTCCCATGGTGTGACGGGCGGTGTGTACAAGGCCCGGGAACGTATTCACCGCAGCAATGCTGATCTGCGATTACTAGCGATTCCGACTTCATGGAGTCGAGTTGCAGACTCCAATCCGGACTGAGATAGGGTTTCTGGGATTGGCTTGCCCTCGCGGGTTTGCAGCCCTCTGTCCCTACCATTGTAGTACGTGTGTAGCCCTGGTCGTAAGGGCCATGATGACTTGACGTCATCCCCACCTTCCTCCGGTTTGTCACCGGCGGTCTCCTTAGAGTTCCCACCATTACGTGCTGGCAACTAAGGACAAGGGTTGCGCTCGTTGCGGGACTTAACCCAACATCTCACGACACGAGCTGACGACAGCCATGCAGCACCTGTCTCACGGTTCCCGAAGGCACCAATCCATCTCTGGAAAGTTCCGTGGATGTCAAGACCAGGTAAGGTTCTTCGCGTTGCATCGAATTAAACCACATACTCCACCGCTTGTGCGGGCCCCCGTCAATTCCTTTGAGTTTCAGTCTTGCGACCGTACTCCCCAGGCGGCGAACTTAACGCGTTAGCTTCGATACTGCGTGCCAAATTGCACCCAACATCCAGTTCGCATCGTTTAGGGCGTGGACTACCAGGGTATCTAATCCTGTTTGCTCCCCACGCTTTCGTGCCTCAGTGTCAGTGTTGGTCCAGGTAGCCGCCTTCGCCACGGATGTTCCTCCCGATCTCTACGCATTTCACTGCTACACCGGGAATTCCGCTACCCTCTACCACACTCTAGTGACCCAGTATCCACTGCAATTCCCAGGTTGAGCCCAGGGCTTTCACAACAGACTTAAACCACCACCTACGCACGCTTTACGCCCAGTAATTCCGAGTAACGCTTGCACCCTTCGTATTACCGCGGCTGCTGGCACGAAGTTAGCCGGTGCTTATTCTTTGGGTACCGTCAGAACAATCGGGTATTAACCGACTGCTTTTCTTTCCCAACAAAAGGGCTTTACAACCCGAAGGCCTTCTTCACCCACGCGGCATGGCTGGATCAGGCTTGCGCCCATTGTCCAATATTCCCCACTGCTGCCTCCCGTAGGAGTCTGGACCGTGTCTCAGTTCCAGTGTGGCTGATCATCCTCTCAGACCAGCTACGGATCGTCGCCTTGGTGGGCCTTTACCCCGCCAACTAGCTAATCCGACATCGGCTCATTCAATCGCGCGAAGCCCGAAGGTCCTCCGCTTTCACCCGTAGGTCGTATGCGGTATTAGCGTAAGTTTCCCTACGTTATCCCCCACGAAAGAGTAGATTCCGATGTATTCCTCACCCGTCCGCCACTCGCCACCCATAAGAGCAAGCTCTTACTGTGCTGCCGTTCGACTTGCATGTGTTAGGCCTGCCGCCAGCGTTCACTCTGAGCCAGGATCAAACTCTTCACTTAAAATTACATGTCCGAAGACAAATTACTTTAGCTGCAGAAGTTCAACCACTGACAACTTATCGCTTGCAAAGCAATTAATATGTTGCTTTTTGATTAAACGTCTGCAAGATGGACAATCATCCTTCCTGCAGGCGTCCGCACAAATTACCTGCGCACACTGTCAAAGAACATTGGGAAGTGGCCTCAGCGCCGTTCCCGTCAGCTTCGTCGTTTCCGTCGAAGCGAGCCGCCCATTATAGCGGACTTTTTCTTGCCGTCAACACCTTGTTGCCGAGGTGGTTGACGCTGCCTCATTTCAACCCGAAGGTTTTCTGCGAAGCGAGCCGGCCATATTAGCAGGCTTTTCATCTTCGTCAACCCCTCGTGAAGAGAATGTTGCCGCCGCTGCACCTCAATCCGCCGTAGCGTCTTTCCGTGTAGCGAGCCGCCCATCATAGCCGGCTTTTGCGTTTCGTCAACACCCTGGCTTCAGGGAATTTTCGAACCCTTTCGCTCTGGTTCCGCGTTTGCGGAGTCCGTTGCGTCGGGGGAGGCGAACTATATGCCCGCAAACGGAGTTTGGGAAGCCTTTTGTGAAAAATTTTTCACAGAATTGCCAAATACGTGCGCTGGCACTCAGCCGGGCTCTTAGAACATGTTTGAAGATCGATCTGTTGGTTGCGGCCTTCTATATGGAGCGCCGCAGCAGCGGCCCGGCGTTGCGGCTTTGCAGCAACCCTGTCGCGGGTCAACCAGTAATCAGCGACACGCGGGCGAAATTGCGCTTGCCCACCTGGATGACCGCCTCGAATCCCGGGGCGAACACGCGGCCGGCATCCTCGATCACCTCACCGTCGATCTTGACCGCGCGCTCCTTGAGCTTGCGATTGGCCTCTGAGTTGCTCGGCGTAAGCCCGGCAGCCGTCAGCAGGCTTGCGATCCGCAGTCCTTCCGCCGGGACCATGACCTCCTGCAGCGGCAGCAGGCTGGTGTCGCCCTGCCCTGTGACCACGGCGTGCCAGCCGGCGATGGCCTGTTCGGCTGTCGCTGCATCGTGGAAACGCGTCGTCAGTTCGCGGGCCAGACGCAATTTGACATCGCGTGGATGCAGTTCACCGGAAGCGACCTGTTCTTTCAGGCGCGCCGCTTCGGCCACGCCGATGTCGAATGACAACAGATCGATCCAGCGCCAGGTCAGCTCGTCGCCGATCTTCATGGTCTTGGTGACGATATCGATCGCCGGCTCATTGATACCGATGTAGTTGCCCAGCGACTTGGACATCTTGGCAACGCCGTCCAGCCCTTCGAGCAACGGCATGGTCAGCACGACCTGCGGCGCCTGGCCGTAATGCTCCTGCAGACCACGGCCCATCAACAGGTTGAACTTCTGATCGGTGCCGCCCAGCTCGACGTCGGCCTTCAAGGCCACCGAGTCGTAGCCCTGCACCAACGGATAGAGGAACTCGTGGATGGCGATCGGCTGCTGGCCGGCGAAGCGCTTGGCGAAATCGTCGCGCTCGAGCATGCGCGCCACGGTGTGCTGGGCGGACAGCTTGATCATGTCGGCGGCGCTCATCTGGCCGAACCACTCGGAGTTGAAGCGCACTTCGGTGCGCTCCCGGTCCAGGATCTTGAAGACCTGCTCTTCATAGGTGCGGGCATTGGCCAGCACATCGTCGCGACTGAGCGGTTTGCGGGTGGCGTTCTTGCCGCTCGGGTCGCCGATCATGCCGGTGAAGTCGCCAATCAGGAAGATGACCTGGTGACCCAGCTCCTGAAATTGCCGCATCTTGTTGAGCAACACGGTGTGGCCCAGGTGCAGATCCGGCGCTGTGGGGTCGAAGCCGGCCTTCACCCGCAGCGGGACACCCGACGTCAGGCGGGCTTCAAGCTGATCGAGCTTGAGAATCTCGTCGGCGCCACGGCCGATGAGTGCGAGGGATTCTTCGATAGTGGCCAACCACAGACTCCAGCGGCGTTTGCCGTCAACAACGTGAATGATGTTAAACGCGGGTTAATTCCGCGCCAAGTGAAAATAATGAACAGGCTCAATGGTTTGACGCGCTGTTACAGGCTGTCTATGGTACCGGCGATTGGGCTCGCACTTCGAGCCAGCGAGGAAATCCAACGATGCAGAACTCAGAGCAGGGCCGTGCACGCAAGCGGCGCTTTCAAGAACGCCTCCACGTCCTCCACGACACTGCACTGCATCGCAAGCTCAAGCAGCATCTCCCGGCCGCATTCAACGACCGTTGGACGCGCCGCCACTGGATCCACGCCAGCCTGTTCGCGACCATCGGCGCGATGGTCGCGACGATCGTGCCGGGTTTCTCCAACGCCATCGACACCCCGCTCTCCAGCCATTCCACACTGGCATTGCCATTGCCTCCGCTGGTGCCCAGCCGCAAGCAGCTAGCGCCGAGCACCGAGTGGGAAATCCTGCAGGTCAAGTCGGGACAGACGCTGAGCACCTTGTTCGGGGAGTTGGGAATCCCGACCGCGGTGATGTATCAGGTACTGGCGCATCCGGGCACCAAGGAGGCGCTGACCAAACTGCGTCCGGGGACCGAGATTGCGTTCGACATGCCGACGCCGGGTGAGTTGCGGGCACTGCGCTTTGATCGCGACGCCAGCCATCGGGTGGAATTGCGGCTGCTTGGCGACAGCGTGCGCGAAAAGGTGACCGAGCGCGCGACGACCACGCGCACCGTGGTGGCCAGCGGTGAGATCAGCAGTTCGCTGTCCGCATCGGCTGGCAAGTCCGGGCTGTCGCCAGCTGCGGTGGCGATCATGACCGACGAGATCTTCAAGTACGACATCGACTTCGATAAGGATCTGCAGCCAGGCGACCGTTTCAGCGTGGTGATGGATGAAACCTGGCGCGAGGGCGAGCGGATCAACACCGGCGACATCCTGGCGGCGACCTTCACCACCGGCGGCAAGACCTACACCGGATTCCGCTTCGAGCGCGCCGGCAAGCCGGCCGAGTATTACGACATCACCGGCCGGCCGTTGAAGAAGAGCTTTATCCGCATGCCGGTGGCGTATAGCCGCATCAGCTCCACCTTCGGTGCGCGCAAGCATCCGGTGCTGGGCACGATGCGCATGCATAAAGGTGTGGATTACGCGGCCGCGTCGGGCACGCCGATCATGGCGGCCGGCGATGCGCGGGTGGTGTTCGTCGGCACCCAGCGCGGCTACGGCAATGTCGTGATCCTGGATCACGGCAAGAACTACAGCACGCTGTACGGGCACATGTCGCGCTTCGGCAAGGTCAAGGCCGGCCAGCGCATCAATCAGGGCACGGTGATTGGCTATGTCGGCATGACCGGCCTGGCCACCGGCCCGCATCTGCATTACGAATTCCGCGTCGCCGGGCAGCAGCGCAACCCGATGTCGGTGACGATGCCGCCGCCGGAGCCGCTGCAGGGCGCCGAACTGGCGGCCTTCCGTGCACAGACTGCACCGGCCATGGCGCGCATCGAAGGCATGGAAAAGATGATCTATGCCGATGCCAACAAACCCGCCAAGAACAAGTCGCGCGGCTGAGGACTGCGGCGGGCATTAACCGGTGCGGGTCGCACTGGTCCGCGTGCCGCCGTGCCGAGCGACTGCAGTTGCGCGAGTTTGCTTGAGATCTACAGGGCGCTCTTGGCAGTGCCCTTGGTCGGCACGCGTGTCCGCGCCGACCAGCACGTCAGCAAACTGTTGCAATCAGCGGAAGCGGTGAAGACGTCAGCGGCGCATTGACAGCAGCTGACAAAACTGCGGTGCAGCCAACAGACGGGCGCGGACGGTGCTCGGTGCAGCAGCTCACCCTCGTACACTCCGGTTTTCCGCGTCGTCCATCCCCACGTGACGATTGCTCGCGACGCTTTGCTCGCCGCTCTTAGAGGGTCGCGTGGATTCCTGTCTGCTGGCGGCCTTCGCTTGTAAGGGTCACCGCCCTTCCGGGCCAGCCCATCGACAGGCCAGTTGACTGGCCTCCCTGAGCTGCACAAGCTGGGTGACCGCTGCGCATCTGGCTCTGGCATGACTGTTCTGGAACACGAAAACTCCCCGCTGTATCTGGGCCTGATGTCGGGCACCAGCGCCGATGGCATCGATGCTGCGCTGGTGCGTTTTGCCGATGACCGCCACTGCCGTTGCGAACTGGTGGCAGGCATGACGGTGCCGTGGGCACCGCAGCTGCGCGAGACATTGGTAGCGCTGGGCCAGGGCGCTGAGACCATCGCCATCGATGCGCTGGGCCAGCTGGATGCGCAGGTAGGCCTGGCCTTTGCGGACGCGGCCAATCAACTGATCGACACCTGTGGCATCGCGCGACAGCACATCCGCGCAATCGGCTCGCATGGGCAGACCATTCGCCATCGGCCGACCGGCGACCCGGCCTTTACCTGGCAGATCGGCGATGCGAGCCGGATTGCCGAGCACACCGGGATCACTACGGCGGCCGACTTCCGCCGCCGCGATGTGGCCGCTGGGGGTCAGGGCGCGCCGCTGATGCCGGCGTTTCATCTGGCGATGCTGGGGGCTGGCGATGAAGACCGCGCCGTGCTCAATCTGGGCGGGATCGGCAACCTGACCTTGATTCCGCGCGATGGCACGGTGCTGGGCTTCGATACCGGCCCGGCCAATGCGTTGCTGGATAGCTGGTGCCTGCACCATCGCGGCACGGCGTTCGACGCCGAGGGTGCGTTTGCTGCCAGTGGCAATGTGGATGCGTCGTTGCTGCAGGCGTTGCTGGCCGACCCGTGGTTTGCGCTGGCGCCGCCCAAGAGCACTGGGCGCGAACATTTCCACTTGGCCTGGGTGCAGCAGGCGATGGGCAACGCGACGCTGCAGCCCGCCGATGTGCAGGCGACCTTGCTAGAACTCACCGCGGCCACCGTGGCCGATGCCTTGCTACGGCTGCAGCCGCAGACCCGCCGCGTGCTGGTGTGCGGCGGCGGCGTGCGCAATCCGGTGCTGATGGCGCGGCTGGCGGCGCGGCTGCCAGGTGTGGTGGTGGAATCCAGCGCACGACACGGGCTGGACCCGGATTATCTGGAGGCGATGGGGTTTGCATGGCTGGCGGCCGAATTGCTGGCCGGGCGCCCGGCAAATCTGCCTTCGGTCACCGGGGCTGCAGGGCCGCGACTGCTGGGGGCGATCTATCCGGCGTGAACCACCACACGACCAACGCTGACGCCCCTAGCCAGGGGCCCGCGCTGGCGCCACGCGCCAGGTTGGCAAGGCCAACGCAGCGCGGTGGTTTTGAAACCATGCAAGCTTGCCGGCCGCCATCGAGCCGTAGCGCTCAGCGAGTGATGCATGGTCGGTAATCCATGGCCACTGCGTACATGACGACTGCCATGGTCTGGCCTGGCCTGCGCAACTGGATGCATCGATTGAGCTGAGGCGTTACGACGAACACCTTGCAAGGCGCGCAGGTAGAGAATGACCGCGGAGAGCGGATAAGCAAGACGACTGCGCGCACCACCAGGCGGGCGCGTGCAGTGCTGGCAAGCCTCACTTACCACTCGCAACTGCGATTCTGAGCACGCGTACGGCACCCATCCGACGACTGTCCGCGCCGTTTCTGTCAGCCGCTCTAAGGCGTGTTGCCGGCCGGCAGTGCCTTGAGCGCGGCGATGGCTTCGGCCAGGGCATCGACTTCGGGGTGCTGCAGGCCACCGGTGACTTCGAACTCGCTGGCGAACAGGCCTTGTTCGAGCAGATGCATGACGGTCTGGTGCTGGGTCCAGCCGCGTGCGACGGAAATGCGGCGGATGCGGTCTACCAGCACCGGATCGATATCACGCAACACCAGATCGGTCATGCCCTTCCTCGTGCGATGGATTGCCCCGCCGGCATCATCGGCAACCTTGGCGGACGTTTCAATCCGGCCGCCGGTCGTGTGCCAGCAAGCGCGGCCATAGCCAGGCCAGCAATGCCAGGGTGGGAATCACGGTGAGCGCGCTGAGGATGAAGAAGGTGCTGTATGAGGTGGCCTGGACCAGGAACCCGGACACGCCGCCGGCGAACTTGCCCGGCAGATTGGCCAGCGACACCAGCAGTGCGTACTGGGTGGCAGTGAAGTTGCGATCGGTCAGCGACGACATGAAGGCCACCAGCACGGTGGCAGCAAAGCCCTGGAACAGGTTATCGGCACTGAGCGCGGCGTAGAACGCCCACAGCTTGCCGGGGTTATGCGCCATCAGCAGGAAGGCCAGATTGGACAGCGCCACGCCCAGCGCGGCCACCAACAACATGCGGCGAAAGCCGAACGCCGCCACTGCGGCACCGCCGGCGAAGGCACCGGCAATGCCGATCCAGACGCCGAACAACTTGGAGACGGTGGCAATGTCGGCTTTGGTATAGCCCGAGTCCAGATAGAACGGACCAGCCATCACGCCGATCACCTGGTCCGGGAACTTGTACAGGCCGACGAACAGCAGCAGCACAATCCCCAGCGCCAGGCCATTGCTGGAAAAGAAACTGGAAATGGGCTGCCAGAACGCACCCGCAATGTCGACGCGGCGTACCACGGTCGTTTCGGGGCGGTCCGGCTCACGGCAGACCAGGGTGGTGATGATCGGCAGCACCATCAACGCCGACATGCCCAGGTAGGCCCAGGTCCAGTCGAGGTATTCGGCCATGTACAGCGCACCCGCGCCGCCCAGGATCAGACCGACGCGATACCCCAGCGTGTAGGTCGCGGCCAACGCAGCCTGTGCGGTCTCCGGGGCGATCTCGATGCGATAGGCATCCACGACCGAATCCTGGGTGGCGCCCCAGAACGAGGCGAACAGCACCCAGCTCACCAGCCCGGTCACGCTCAGGTCCGGCCGCGAAAACGCCAGTGCGACCAGGCCGATGGTCACGCCGATCTGCGCGACCAGCAGCCAGGACCGGCGACGGCCCAGGAAGGCGGTCAGCGGAAACGCATAGCGGTCGATCAGCGGCGCCCACAGGAATTTGAGCAGGTAGAAGAAGCTGGCCAGGCTGATCAGGCCGATGCTGCCCAGGTCAAGGCCGACATCGCGCAGCCGGGTCGACAGCGTCTGCGAGGCGATCAGCAGAAATGGCAACCCGCTGCCGAAACCTAGCAGCGCCATGGTCGCCGCCGATGGGGTGGCGAATGCCTGCCGGATGCCGCGTAGCCCTTTGTATCTTGGTGCAGGCGTAGTCATGCGTGCGGCCGGTGGAAGCGGTTGGCGAGCGATACGGTCGGTGGATTGTCATCAGCCGGCGCGCAGGTCGAGCTCCCGGAGGCGAGCAGGCCGGTCCAGACGGGATGCGCAATACCTGCACTGACCGGACCCCAGCAGCGACGTGCTGTCCACATGCCGATCCTCATCGCAGCCATGTTGCTGTTGGTTGCAGGCACCGAACCAATCGTCCGTCCATCCTTGCCGGTCGCAGCGCCGGCCGGCTGCAGGCGCTCACTCACTGCGCGTAATCCACGATATACGGCGCGTGATCGGAGAAGCGCTGCTCACGATAGATCGCGCAGGCCTGCAGTGCGTCGCGCAGGCCGGGGGTGACCAGCTGGTAGTCGATGCGCCAACCGACATTGTTGGCGCGCGCCGCGCCGCGATTGCTCCACCAGGTGTAGTCCTCGCCCTGCGGATGCAGGACGCGGTAGCTGTCGACCCAGCCACGGCCGTCGGCGGCGCTGGCTTCGCTTGCAGTGTCGGCGCACAGGCCGTTGAGCCAATCGCGCTCGGGCGGCAGGCAGCCGGAATTTTTCTGGTTGGACTTCCAGTTCTTGATGTCCAGCACCGAGCGCACGATGTTCCAGTCGCCGCACAGCACGTACTGGCGACCACTGGCCAGCCACTCGTCCAGGATCGGCCGCAGCCATTCCATCACCTGGAACTTGTAGCCCTGGCGCAGCTCGCCGGAAGACCCGGACGGGATATAGAAGGACACGACACTCAGATTGCCGAAGCGCGCTTCGATATAGCGGCCTTCTTCGTCGAACTCCGGCCAGCCCAGCGCGGTGCGCACTTCGTCGGGCGCGCGCTTGGCGTAGATCGCCACGCCGCTGTAGCCCTTCTTGGTGCTGGCATCGCGAAACCAGGCCTTGTAGCCAGCGGGCAGGAATTCCGGCCCGGTCAGCTGATGCTCCTGCGCCTTGGTTTCCTGGATGCACAGCACGTCCGCGTCCTGGGTGGCGAACCACTCGAAGAAACCTTTGCTGGCGGCCGAGCGCAGGCCGTTGGCGTTGAAACTGATGATGCGCATTGGGGGCCGGGAATGGGGAGTCGGGAAATAGGGAATGGTAAACGCATCGTGCACCAGCAGCCTTCCTTGTGCGGCTGGGGTAGGCTTTACGATTCTCCATTCCCTATTCCCCATTCCCGTCCAATGACCGACCACCGCACCCGTTTCCTGCAGCTGGCCCTGGGCGCCGATGCCCTGCGCTTTGGCGAGTTCACGCTCAAGTCCGGGCGGCTCAGCCCGTACTTCTTCAACGCCGGGCGCTTCGATTCCGGGGTCAAGACCGCGCAGCTGGCGCAGTGCTATGCCGATGCGATCGATGCGGCCGGGGTGGAGTTCGACCTGCTGTTCGGCCCCGCCTACAAGGGCATCCCGCTGGCCACCGCGCTGGCCTGTGCCTATGCCGGGCGCGGGCGCGATCTGCCGCTGGCGTTCAACCGCAAGGAAGCCAAGGATCATGGTGAGGGCGGCAGCCTGATCGGCGCACCGCTGGCCGGGCGCAAGGTGCTGATCGTCGATGACGTGATTACCGCCGGCACCGCGATCCGCGAGGCGCTGGGCATCATTCGCGCCGCTGGCGGTACGCCGTCCGGCATCGTGGTGGCGCTGGACCGGCAGGAGATCGCCTCCGAGCAGGACCGCCGTTCGGCGGCGCAAGCGGTAGCGGCCGAGGCCGGCATCCCGGTGATCGCGGTGGCCAACCTGGCCGATCTGCTTGCTTTTGCGGCAGGAAACGCCGACCTTGTGGGCTACCGGGAACCGCTGCTGGCCTATCGTGGCCGCTACGGAACCGACACCACAGGCTGACGGCAGGCGACAGGGGGCTGCGATGATGCCGAAACACAGACGTTTGGCGTTACTCGCTGCCGTGACCGTGGCTGTCATGGCCGTGCCGGTTGCTGCGCAGGACAAGCCGGCCGCGAAGAAGTTGTACTGCTGGAACCAGAACGGCGCGCGGGTGTGCAGCGATACGCTGCCACCGGAGGCGGTGAATCAGGCGCGCGACGAGTTCAACGTCAAAAGTGGCATGCGCAGCGCCGAGGTACAGCGCGCGTTGAGTAGCGACGAGCGCACTGCGGCCGCGGCCAATGAGCAACAACGCCTGGCCGACCTGGCCGCCGAGCAGATGCGCCAGCGCACCGATCAGGCCATGCTGATGTCGTATCAAAGCGAGGACGACCTGCGCCGGGTGTTCAACGAGCGCATCGCCATCGTGGACAACAACATCCACACCGCGCGCTTCAATGTCACCAGCCTGCGCGAGGGCCTGGCCAGCATGTTGCGCGCCGCCGGCGACCGCGAGCTGGCAGGCCAGGCAGTGGCCGACAAGCTGGCCGGCGACATCCAGCAACGCCATCGCGAATTGATGGCGCAGTTGCGGCTGCAGACCAGCTTCGAGCAGCAGCGCACCGCGCTGGACGGCGAAATCGCCGACATCCTGCAGCGCTACCGCGCCATGAAGGAACCGCCCGGCGCCACCTCGCCCACCGGCTGAACCGCACAGGCGGCATTCCCGCTCGCCCGCTGCGCCGCTGCGGGCGGCATTTCCCGATCCGACGCCCTGCCCGCATAATGGCCGGTCTTACTCCTTGCCCACGAGGCTCTCCCGCATGGCCCGGATCATCGCCATTGCCAACCAGAAAGGCGGCGTCGGCAAGACCACGACGGCAGTCAATCTGGCGGCCGGCCTGGCGCGCGCGCCCAAGCGTGTGTTGCTGGTGGATCTGGACTCGCAGGGCAACGCCACCATGGGCAGCGGCATCGACAAGCGCGATGTGGCCGCCTCCACCTGCGATCTGCTGCTGGGCGAGAACACCGCTGCCGAGATCCGGGTGACCGCGCCGGAAGGCTTCGACCTGCTGCCGGGCAACATCGACCTGACCGCTGCCGAGATCCAGCTGATGGACCAGGGCGAGCGCGAGCAGCGGCTCAAGCGCGCGCTGGCGCCGATCCGCGACGAGTACGACTTCATCCTGATCGACTGCCCGCCGGCGTTATCGCTGCTGACGCTCAATGCGCTGACTGCGGCCGACTCGATCATCGTGCCGATGCAATGCGAGTACTACGCACTGGAAGGGCTGACCGCCCTGTTGGAAACCATCGAAGCGCTGCGCGCCAACCTCAACCCGGCGCTGGAAATCGAAGGCGTGCTGCGCACGATGTTCGATATCCGCAACAACCTGGCCAATGCGGTATCGGCGGAGCTGACCCAGCATTTTGGCGACAAGGTGTTCCGCACCATCGTGCCGCGCAACGTGCGCCTGGCCGAGGCGCCCAGCCATGGCCAGAGCATTGTCGGTTACGACCGCACCTCGCGCGGTGGCGTGGCGTACCTGGGGCTGGCCGGCGAAATCGTGCGCCGCCAGAACGACCGCAACAAGGCCTTCCGGCCCGTGGAGACCGTCTGATGAGCAAGCCGCCCCTGGCAAAGAAGCGCGGTCTGGGCCGTGGCCTGGAAGCGCTATTGGGACCGAAGGGCGCAGCAGCGGCAGCGGCACCTGGCGCAACCGGCGAAGACGCGCTGCAGCCGGGCGACACCCTGCGCCAGTTGCCGGTGGACCAACTGCAGCCGGGCAAGTACCAGCCGCGCCGCGAGATGGACGAAGTCAAGCTGGCCGAGCTGGCGGAGTCGATCAAGGCGCAGGGCGTGATCCAGCCGATTGTGGCGCGCGCATTGGGGCCGGCGCAGTTCGAGATCGTGGCCGGCGAACGCCGCTGGCGCGCCTCGCAGCTGGCCGGGCTGAGCGACGTGCCGGTGGTGGTGCGCGAGCTGGACGACCGCACCGTCATCGCGATGGCGCTGATCGAGAACATCCAGCGCGAAGACCTCAACCCGCTGGAAGAAGCGCAGGCGCTGCAGCGGTTGATCGACGAATTTTCGCTGACCCACGCCGAGGCGGCCGAAGCGGTGGGCCGCTCGCGGGCGTCGGTGTCCAACCTGCTGCGGCTGCTGGAATTGCCGGTGGCGATCCGGGTGCTGCTGGAAACCCGTCGCCTGGAAATGGGCCATGCGCGTGCGCTGCTCACCCTGGCGCCGGAACTGGCCAGCAAGCTGGCGCAGGAAGCGGCCGATCAGGGTTGGTCGGTGCGCGAGGTCGAACACCGCGCGCAGCAGTTCGCCGCCGGCAAGGTGCCGGGCTCGCTGCGCAAGGGCAGGCCGGTCACCGCTGCGCCGCAGGCCGATATCGCCTCGCTGCAGACCGAGCTGTCCGAATCGCTGGGCACCAAGGTGGTGTTCAATCACGGCCGCGGCGGCAAGGGCAAGCTGGTGATCCATTACACCGACCTGGACACCCTGGAAGGCGTGCTGGAACGCTTGCGCACCCGCAAGGGGTGATGCGGCCAACGCAGGAGGATTAGCGATGCATCCCGCCAAAGTGGACCGCGCGCATCTGCTGCGCCTGACCGACTTGCCCAACGTCGGGCCGGCCTGCGAAAAGGATCTGCAGCGGATCGGCATCCGCATGCCGGCGCAGCTGCACGGCCGCGATGCTTACGACATGTACGCGCAGCTCTGCCTGCGCACCGGCGTCACCCATGACCCGTGCGTGATCGATGTGTTCCTGTCGCTGGTGCGCTTCATGCAGGGCGAACCGGCGCGCAATTGGTGGGACTTCAGCGCCGAGCGCAAGGCAACGTTGGCAGCCGAGCGCGCAGAGGCGCCAGCCACTGCACCGCTGCCGGCGCGCCGTGTCGCCAGCACTGGCAGCAGCAGCGACGACAAACACCGCCCATGAGCCACGCCGACGCGACGATCAGCCCGTCCGGCAGCCCGATCCTGCATCACGCGCAGGCCAAGGACTTCGAGCCGGCACGCGGCGACGCATGCATCGAGCAGATCAGCGCGCATATCGAGCAGCACCTCGGGCCGATTGCGAACGTCTTTCATGAAATTCTCTCCGACACCGTGCATCTGGACGTGCCCATCGTGCCGCCCAATGCGCACTCGCCGTGCCTGCGCCTGGTGTCCTCGGGTATGAGCGATCTGCCGATGACGCTGCCCGACGGAGTGGAGGCGCCGCGCTACATGGAGCTGATGCTGAGCCTGCCGGCCGATTGGCCGATGGACCAGCGCGACTTCGACGACGAGCGCCATTACTGGCCGATCCGTCTGCTCAAGAACCTCGCGCGGCTGCCGCACAAGTTCGACACCTGGCTGGGGTTTGGCCATACCGTTCCCAATGGCAACCCGGCCGAGCCGTATGCGCCGGGCGTTGCCTTCGACGGCGCGATCGTGCTGCCGCCGCTGAGCGCGCCGCCAGAGTTCGCCCATCTGCGTATCGATGCCGACAAAACCATCGCCTTCATGACGGCGGTGCCGTTGTATCCGGAAGAAATGGCGTTGAAGCTGAGCCAGGGCAGCGACGCACTGCTGGACCGCTTCGATGCCAGCAACATTCAGGACACCATCGACCTGCGCCGCCGCAATGTAGCGAAGAAGCGCTTTTTCGGGCTGTTCTGAGCGCTGCTTCCTCGCCTCCCTTTGATGTTTTCAGGACCACTGTCATGACCATCCTCGTCACCGGCGCCGCCGGCTTCATCGGCGCCTACACCTGCCGCGCACTGGCTGCGCGTGGCGAACAGGTGGTGGGCCTGGACAACTACAACAGCTACTACGACCCGCAGCTCAAGCGCGATCGGTTGGCGGCGTTGTGCCCGCAGATCGACATCCGCACGCTGGATCTGACCGACCGCGAGGGCCTGGCGGCGCTGTTCGACGAGATCCAGCCCACCGGGGTGGTGCATCTGGCCGCACAGGCCGGGGTGCGGTATTCGCTGGAAAACCCGTCTGCCTATGTCGACAGCAACCTGGTCGGCTTCGTCAACATGCTCGAGCTGTGCCGGCACCGCGGCGTGCAGCATCTGGTGTATGCGTCCAGCAGCTCGGTGTACGGCGATTCGGCCACCCCGCCGTTTTCCGAAGACCAGCGCGTGGACCAACCACGCTCGTTGTACGCGGCCACCAAGGCGGCCAACGAATTGATGGGCTACACCTATGCGCAGCTATACGGCTTGCGCGCCACCGGGCTGCGCTTTTTCACCGTGTATGGCCCGTGGGGCCGGCCGGACATGGCGCCGCTGATCTTCAGCCGCGCGGTGCTGGCCGGACGCCCGATCGAGGTGTTCAACCACGGCAAGATGCAGCGCGACTTCACCTTCGTGGCCGATATCGTGGCCGGCGTGCTGGGCGCGCTGGACACGCCCAGCGGCGAGGCGATCCCGCACCGGGTGTTCAACCTGGGCAACCACACCCCGGTGGAACTGGAATATTTCATCGATGTGATCGCCCAGGCCGCGGGCCGCCCGGCCGAAAAAGTCTACAAGCCGATGCAACCAGGCGACATGATCCGCACCATGGCCGACACGCAGCGTGCGCGGGCCGCGTTCGGCTTCGATCCGGCCACCCCGGTGGAGCGCGGCTTGCCGCAGGTCGTGGATTGGTGCCGCAGCTACTTCGGCGAGCGCGCCTGAGCCCATCGCAGCCGCGCGGCCACCAGGCAGCACGCGCCCTGCATGTGTTCGTACACTACGATGTCGCGAGTCCTGGGGGGGCCCGCCGACGGATGCAGGCTTGCAACTGCTGGTGATCGCCTGCGCCGAACGCGACAGGCCGTTTTGCGCGCGCTCCACTGCACATAACGCGCGTCGGCTTCATGCCTGGCTCAGACGGTCAGGGCACAATGCGCGATCTTTTTTGCTCAGCCATCATCGGGCCACCACGAATCCATGAGCCAACCTCAGCTTTCCGTCGTCGTCCCGGTATTCAATGAACGTGATAACGTCGCCGCCCTGATCGGCGAAATCGTCGCCGCCTTGCGTGGCCTGGTGGCCTTCGAGATCGTCTACGTCGACGACCATTCGCGCGACGACACCCTGGCGGTGCTGCAAGGCCTGAAGACCAGCACGCCGGAACTGCGGGTGCTGCACCACGTGACCCAGAGCGGGCAGAGCACTGCGGTGCGCAGCGGGGTCAAGGCCGCGCGCGCCAGCTGGATCGCCACGCTCGATGGCGATGGCCAGAACGACCCGGCCGACATCCCCAAACTGTTGATCGCGCGCAGCCAGGCCGAGCCGCAGGTGAAATTGTTCGCCGGCTGGCGGGTCAACCGGCAGGATTCCGGATCCAAGCGCTGGGCCAGCAAATGGGCCAACGCGATCCGCTCGCGCATGCTGCAGGACAACACGCCCGACACCGGTTGCGGCATCAAGTTGTTCGAGCGCGACGCGTTTCTGGACCTGCCCTACTTCGACCACATGCACCGTTACCTGCCGGCGCTGATGCAGCGCGCCGGCTGGCGCACGGTGAGCGTGCCGGTCAACCACCGCCATCGCACCGCTGGCGTATCCAAGTACAACAATCTCAATCGCGCGCTGGTGGGCATCCGCGACCTGCGCGGCGTGGCGTGGCTGATCACCCGCAGCAAGCGCACTGGGGTGGAGGAGCGTTGATGGAAACGAGCCTGCTGGACCAGCAACTGACCTGGCTGTACTGGACCGGCATCCACGTCACCGGCTGGAAGCTGATCGGGTATGTGGGCGCGCTGATGTTCGGCGGGCGCTGGCTGGTGCAGTTCGTCGCCTCCAAGCGTGCCGGCAAGCCGGTGATTCCGCGGATGTTCTGGTACATGAGCGTGGTCGGCAGCTTGATGACGCTGAGCTACTTCGTGTTTTCGGCCAAGCAGGATTCGGTGGGCGTGCTACAGAACATGTTCCCGGCATTTACCGCGTTCTACAGCCTGTATCTGGATGTGAAGCATCGCGGCTGGAAGCGGGACCGGGCCGGGCATTGAGGGACGGGAATTCGGGATTTGGGGTTCGGGAAGCGTCGGGCGTTTGAGGTAATGCTGCCGATTCGCTTGGGGGGTGCTGTTTGGTCACTGTGCGGCTGGCGTTGCCCGCAGCGGCGCCCAAACTCGACGCGTTTATCCGGACATGGCGGTGCGCGATTGACTGACCTGAGACCAAGCCGGCGGCCGATGCCGCTGCGCTGAGGCCGTGGGCACGCTGTGGTCATGCCCAGCGCCCTGCTCCACCGCCCGTTTGCCGTGTCCGCGCTTGCCACACCGCATTGGCACGTGCGTCTGCACACGCATCAGCACGTGCCGTTGTTTGCGGACTGGCGCTGCGCGCGTGCAGCGGCCGCGATTCTGGCGATGCCAAGCAGCTGGCTCAGTGCGCAGGTGCTGTGTTGGGTGTTGCTGCCAGAGATGTGGTGCGCCTTGCTGCAGGCGCCAGATAAACCCACCGTGCTGCACGCAGCGACTGCTGCGCGGCAGGCCGCCGGCGAAGCGATCAATCGTGCGCGCGGGCGCGGCGGCACGGTCTGGCAGCCGGAGATTGAGGCGAGCGCGCTGGCATTGCAGGTCGATTGTCGGCAATTCGCCCGCAGCCTGATCGCACTGCCGTTACGCGCCGGCCTGGCGGAGCGGATCGGCGCGTACCCGTACTGGGATGCGGTGTGGTTGTTGCCCGATGCGCGCGCTGCGGCACGGCAACCTGCACCGGACGCCGGCCCAGCGTGCCTGGCAAGCGCGGGCGGCACAAGAACGTGATCGTGCACGCTCGCTCGATATCCGGCGGCAAGCGCCGAGTCGATGCGCAGCTGTTCTGCCGCGCATCAGGCAACCCAGCTGACCGTGAGCGCGGCCCACGCGGTGGGCGCGCTTACCTCAGCGTGCGCGACTCAGAACCCCAGCGGGTGCTCGGGCAGCAATGCCTGCAATTGGCTGCGGAAGAGCGCGCGGATGCGCTCCAACGCGGCCTCGCTGTCGGCTTCGAAACGCAGCACCAGAATCGGCGTGGTGTTGGATGCACGCACCAGGCCCCAGCCGTCGGCAAAATCCGCGCGCAAGCCATCGATCGTCGACAAGCGCGCCGATTCGAACGGCGACTCGTCCCCGGCTTGCGCACGCTCGACAAAGCGCGCCACCAACGCATGCGCATCGCCCTCCACCGGCACCTTGATCTCCGGTGTGGACACGCTTTCCGGCAAGGCATCCAGCACTTCAGAGGGGGTTTGCTCGCGCTGGGCCAGGATTTCCAGCAAGCGCGCAGCGGCATAGATGCCGTCGTCGAACCCGTACCAGCGTTCCTTGAAGAAGAAATGCCCGCTCATCTCACCGGCCAGTTCGGCATCGGTTTCGCGCATCTTGGACTTGATCAGCGAATGCCCGGTCTTCCACATCAGCGGGCTGCCGCCGTTGCGCAGCACGTAGTCCGACAGCTTGCCGGTGCACTTCACGTCGTAGATGACCAGGGCGCCGGGGTTGCGCTGCAGCACGTCGGCGGCGAACAGCATCAGCAGGCGGTCGGGAAAGACCACCTTGCCTTCCTTGGTGACCACACCCAGACGGTCGGCATCGCCATCGAAGGCCACGCCAATGTCCGCATCGAAGCGCTGCACCATCTTCACCAGATCATCGAGGTTGTGCGGCTCGCTCGGGTCGGGATGATGATTGGGGAAAGTGCCGTCGATATCGCAATACAGCGGCACGACCTCGGCACCGATGGCTTCCAGCAGACGCGGCGCAATCTCGCCGGCCGCGCCGTTGCCGGCATCCACCACCACCTTGATCGGACGGTCCAGCTGTACGTCGTCGGCGATGCGCTGGATGTAGGCATCGCTGATGTCGCGCTGTTCCAGCTCACCCGGCGTGGCTGCGGTATGCAGGCGGCCTTCGTTGATGCGCTGATGCAACTCGGCAATGGCAGTGCCGGACAGCGTCTCGCCGCCGATCACGATCTTGAAGCCGTTGTAGTCCGGCGGATTGTGGCTGCCGGTCACCGCCACGCAGCTGCCGGCGCGCAGTTCATAGGCGCCGAAATACACCACTGGCGTGGGCGCCAGGCCGATGTCGGTCACGTTGCAGCCGGCACGCCGCAGACCTTCGATCAGGCCATTGGTCAGCTCCGGTCCGGACAGACGCCCGTCGCGCCCCACCACCACATCGCGCAGCCCCTGCGCCTGCATCACGCTGCCGATGGATTGGCCGATCAACGCGGCAACGCCTGGATTGAGGTCTTTGCCGACCACGCCTCGGATGTCGTAGGCGCGGAACATCTCGGTGGCGATCTGCACCGCAGGTACCAGCGGCGGCGGCGCAGGCGCTGCCGCCTCATCCAGTTCGCGCGCATCGCTGGCAAGGCTGGCGTCGTGCTGCAGGCTTTGACTGAAGGTCGGTTCATCGGTGGCCGCCTCGCCGGCAACGCGGCGACGCGGCAGCGCCACCCGGCCACGGCTGGCCAGCATCAGCAAGACCGCGATGATGGCGAGCAACCCGGCCACGATGGCGCAACCAAGCGCGCCCAGACCCAGCGGCCCGCTGTCGTTCTGCGGGACCGCAGCGGCCACGCGCAGGCCGCTGGTGCCAAGCGGCTTTGCCAGCGTTTCGGCAGCATCGGCCAAGCCTGCATCGCCCTGCTGGGCCACGTTGTAGCTGCCCTGGCGCAACGCGAGATAGGCGCTGCCAGGCACCGCGATCGCATCCAGCGGGCCGGTCAGGCGCAGCAGCGGCAGCCGTGCATAGGCCACCGCGGGCTGCGCGCCAAGGCGCACCGCGGCAGCGACCCCCAGACGCACCTGTTTGGCGTCGCGGACCACGTGCACCTGCGCACGGTCGGCCACCAGCGCCGATTCGAGCAGGCTCAGCCGCGCGTAGCCGAAATCCTTGGGACTGGCATAGGCGGCGGCCAGATCGCCGGGCAGCACCTGCACGTCCTCGGCGCCCTTGAAACGCTCGCGGATCGCCGAGGCGGCTGCCAGCGCGTCGCCGTTGGCCAAGGCACTGGCGACCGGCGGCTGTTTGAGCACGGCGTCGAGCTGGGTGGCCTGCGCCGCCATTGCCTTGCCGACGTCCTGTACGGCGCGGTCGCGCGCCTGTTCCAGGTCCTGGGCGATCGCATCCTCACGCCATTGCGCGTAGCTGTTCCAGCCGAACCAGGCGGCCAGCAGCAACAACACGCCCCCCAACACCGGACCACTCGTACGCACGCCCGACATCCCCTGCCTGCGCTCGTTCGCCTTGCTCATGAGACTCCCCCGTCAGCGCACGCCGGTGTGGCCGAATCCACCCGCTCCCCGCGCGCTGTCCACGAAAGTATCCACCACTTGCAAGCCTACGCGCACGATCGGAATGATCACCAATTGCGCAATCCGGTCGCCCGGCTCGATGGTGAAGGCCTCTCGACCACGATTCCAGGTGCTGATCAGCAGCGGACCCTGGTAGTCGGCATCGATCAGTCCGGTTCCGTTCCCGAGCACGATGCCGTGGCGGTGGCCCAGCCCGGAGCGCGGCAGGATCACCGCGCACACCTGCGGGTCGGCCAAATGGATCGCGATACCGCTGGGGATCAACGCCGCATCGCCCGGCTCCAGCGTCATCGGCGCTTCCAGCGCGGCGCGCAGGTCCATGCCGGCGCTGGCCTCGGTGGCGTAGGCCGGCAGCGGCCACAGATCGCCGAAGCGCGGGTCGAGCAACTTCACCTGCAAGGAGTGGGTCGGGTGGCTCATGCCTGCAATCTCTCCGCGATCAGGGCCAGCAGTTGGTCGGCCAGTTCGGTCTTGCTGCTGGTGGGAAACGCACGCTCGCCGCCCTGCCAATAGGCGGTGGCGGCATTGTTGTCGCTTTCAAAGCCGCCGCCGACGATCCCCACCTGGTTGGCGATGATCAGATCCAGCCGCTTGGCTGCCAGCTTGCCACGCGCGTAATGCTCCACGTCGTGCGTTTCGGCTGCAAAACCGACCACCAGCTTGAGCGCGCCGGTCTGCGCAGCGACCTCGGACAGGATGTCCGGGGTACGCACGAGTTCCAGGGTCAGCGTTTCGCCGGTCTTCTTGATCTTCTGCGAGACCACGTGCTTGGGCGTGTAGTCGGCGACCGCCGCCGCGCCGATGTAGATGTCCGCCGGGAACGCACCCAGCACCGCATCGCGCATCTGCGCAGCCGAGCGCACGTCGATGCGCTGCACGCCGACCGGCGTGGTCTGGTGCACCGGTCCGCTGACCAGCACCACCTCGGCGCCCTGGCGCGCGGCGGCGGCGGCCAGCGCGTAGCCCATCTTGCCGCTGCTACGGTTGCCGACGTAGCGCACCGGGTCCAGGTCTTCGAAGGTCGGGCCGGCGCTGATGACGATGCGCAGGCCGTCCAGCTCAGCGCTGCTGGGCACGAAGGCCGGCGCGGCAGTGGCTGGGGACGCCTCGGCAGCGGTGGCGGTGCCGGCCAGCGCGGCAATGATCGCCGCCGGCTCGGCCAGGCGACCGGGACCGGACTCGCCTTCGGCCAGCGGGCCGTCGTCGGGGCCGACCACCGCCACGCCACGCGCGCGCAGCGTCGCGATATTGGCCTGGGTCGCCGGGTGCAGCCACATACGGTGGTTCATCGCCGGGGCCACGGTCAGCGGCGCGGCGGTGGCCAGGCACAGCGTGGTGACCAGGTCGTCGGCCAGCCCGTGCGCCAGGCGCGCGAGCAGATCGGCAGTGGCCGGCGCCACGATCACCCGGTCGGCCCAGCGAGCCAGTTCGATATGCCCCATCGCCTGCTCGGCGGCGCTGTCCCACAGCGTGGTGCGGGTCGGTTGCCCGGACAGCGCCTGGAAGCTCAGCGGGGTCACGAATTGTTGCGCGCCGCTGGTCATGGCGACCTGCACCTGTGCGCCGGCGTCGCGCAGGCGACGGACCAGTTCGAGCGATTTGTAAGCGGCAATGCCTCCGCCGACACACAGCAGCAAACGCTGTCCGTCCAGGGGGCGGGCCTGAGTGGAGCCGATCACGTCGGAGTCGTCCTACGGTTACAAGGACAACTAGATTAGCCGATGCCCCCGCTTGGACTGATGGGCGTCGGCGATGAGCACCGGCAATCTCGCCATATGCACATACACGACTGGCCTACCAATGAGCGCCCGCGCGAGAAACTTCTGGCGCGCGGGGCCCCCGCCCTCTCCGATGCGGAGCTGCTGGCGATCTTTGTCGGTTCCGGGCTGCGCGGCCAGGATGCGGTCCAGACCGCGCGCGATCTGCTGCATCGCCACGGCCCCCTGCGCCTGTTGCTGGATCGCCCGGCCAAGGCCCTGGCGCGCCTACCCGGGCTGGGCCCGGCCTCGGCGTGCAAGCTCAGCGCCGCCATGGAACTGGCGCATCGCCACCTGATGAGCGAACTGGAGCGTGGCCAGGCCCTGAGCGACCCGCCCAGCGTAGGCCGCTATTTCTCGCAGCGGCTGCGCGCGCGGGCCTACGAAGTGTTCGCGGTACTGTTTCTGGACAACCGCCACCGCGCGATCGCCTTCGAGGAGCTGTTCACCGGCACCATCGACGGCGCCGACATCCATCCACGCGAAGTGGTGCGACGGGCGCTGCTGCACAACGCTGCGGCGGTGATCGTCGGGCATAACCATCCGTCCGGCAATCCGGAGCCCTCCGAGGCCGACCGCGCGGTCACCCAGCGCCTGCTGCAGGGCCTGGAGCTGGTGGACATCCGCCTGCTCGACCACTTCGTGATCGGCGATGGTCGCCCCGTCTCGCTGGCCGAGCGCGGCTGGCTGGAATGAGACCGCCGCGCCGACCTGAACCATCGGCCGGACCGGGTGCCGCGCGGTCGGGTAAAATCGCTGGTTTGGTTCCAAGCAGATCCCACGTGAAAGCCCTCCTCCGCGCACTGATCGGCCAAGGCATCGAAGCCTTGCGCGCCAACGGCACACTGCCCGCCGACACCCTGCCGCCGGATTTTGTGGTCGAGCGACCCAAGACACGCGAACACGGCGACTTCGCCACCAATGCCGCGATGCTGCTGGCCAAGCCCGCGCGCAGCAATCCGCGTGCGCTGGCGCAGGCGCTGGTAGCTGCCTTGCCGGCCAGCGAGGACGTGGCCAAGGTGGAGATCGCCGGCCCCGGCTTCATCAATTTCCATCTGGCGCCCACCGCGTATCAGCGCGAGGTTGCCCATGTAATCAAGCAGGGCAACGACTACGGTCGCGGCCTGGCCGGCAACGGGCGCTCGGTCGGCGTGGAATACGTCTCGGCCAACCCCACCGGCCCGCTGCACGTTGGCCACGGCCGCGCCGCGGCGATCGGCGACAGCCTGGCACGCGTGCTCGATGCCAATGGCTGGAACGTCAAGCGCGAGTTTTATTACAACGATGCCGGCGTGCAGATCGAGAACCTGGCGCTGTCGGTGCAGGCGCGCGCGCAGGGGCTCACCCCCGACAGCGACGGCTGGCCGGAAAACGGCTACCGCGGCGACTACATCGCCGATGTCGCTACCGCCTATCTGGCCGGCGACACCGTCGACCTGGAAGGTCATCTGGTCAGCGGCAGCAAGGATCCGGCCGATCTCGAATCGATCCGCCGCTTTGCGGTGGCGTATCTGCGCAACGAGCAGAACCACGACCTGGCCGCGTTCCGCGTCGATTTCGATATCTATTTCCTGGAAAGCTCGCTGTACAAGGACGGCAAGGTCGAAGAAGCGGTGCAGAAGCTGATCGCCTCCGGCCATACCTATGAGGAAGGCGGCGCGTTGTGGCTGAAGTCCACCGACTTCGGCGACGACAAGGACCGCGTGATGCGCAAATCCGATGGCACCTACACCTACTTCGTACCGGACGTTGCTTATCACCTGACCAAGTGGCAGCGCGGTTACGAGCGCGCAATCACCGAGCTGGGCGCCGACCACCACGGCTCGCTGACCCGCGTGCGCGCCGGCCTGCAGGCGCTGGAACTGGGCATCCCGCAGGGCTGGCCGGAATACGTGCTGCACCAGATGGTCACGGTGATGCGTGGTGGCGAGGAAGTGAAGCTGTCCAAGCGTGCCGGCAGCTACGTCACCCTGCGCGACCTGATCGAAGAAACCAGCGCCGATGCGGTGCGCTGGTTCCTGATCGCGCGCAAGCCCGATTCGCAGCTCACCTTCGACATCGATCTGGCGCGCGCGCAGAGCAACGACAACCCGGTGTTCTACGTGCAATACGCGCACGCACGGGTATGCAGCGTGCTGCGCCAGGCGCAGGAAAAGGGTTTCAAGTACGAGCAGGCCAATGGTCTTGCACAGCTCGCCAGGCTGGACGACGAGCATTCGCTCAACGTGATGCTGGAGCTGTCGCGCTACCCGGAAGTAGTGGAAATCGCCGGCCAGACACTGGAGCCGTACCAGATTGCGCAGTACCTGCGTGAATTGGCGCATGCCTTCCACACGTGGTATCACAACACCAAGCTGCTGGTGGACGATGCGGCAGAGCGCGACGCCAAACTCACCCTCGCCGTCGCGACCCAACAGGTGCTTGCCAACGGCCTGGAATTGCTCGGCGTCAGCGCCCCGGAAAAGATGTAAGGACGGGCAGCAACCAGGCAGGCGTGAGGCGCACGCCTGCCTGCGCAGTCAGCAGCAGTCTGCGTCGCCGCGCGCGTCCGTCGCGCCGCCCAAGGCAGGCGCAGCCGCAGCGATCGCCGCACCAAGCCGGGCGCACCGCCCGCAACGACACGATTCGGAGAAGTGGTAGATGGCAGCACGACGCGGTAAGAGCCAGGCACGACGCAACACCAGCAATGGCACGCCCGGTTGGGTGTGGTTGGTGGCGGGCGCCGCGATTGCGGCAGTGATCTTCCTGGCCGCCCCCAACCTGTTCAAGAAGGATGGCGACGGCTTCCTGCGTGTGGGTCCCCGCGCCAATCCGGACGCGCAGCCCGAACCGGTGGCTGACGCCGACACCGACACGCCGGCCGAATTACCCAAGCCCAGCGCACCACTGCCCAAACCGCAGCCCAAGCCAGGCGATGCGCAGACCCAGTACGACTTCTACACCTTGCTGCCCGGCAAGGAAGTGCAGATGTCCGACGCCGAACTGGCCGCCAGCGCGCGTGCCGAAGAAGCCGCGCGTGCGCGCGCCGCACTGGAAGGCAAGCCCATCGCGCCGGCGCCAGGTGCAGCAGCCAGCGTCGCGTCGGCCGTGCCAGCAGCCAGCGTGCCGATGCCCTTGAAAGAAACCGCTGCCAGCGCGCCCAAGCCGTTGCCGGAAGCCGCCCAGACACGGCCAGCAACCACCCCGGCACCGGCCAGCACCGCGGCACTGACCACACCGGCCGCTGCGGCTCCGAAGCCTACAACGGCGGCGGCAGCGCCGGCCGTCACCGACAACACCCGTTACATCCTGCAGGCCGGCTCGTTCGGCGCCTCCGGCGACGCCGAGTCGACCAAGGCCAAGCTGGCGATGATGGGCCTGGCCGCGCGCGTGGAATCGGCCGACATCAGCGGCAAGACGGTCTACCGCGTGCGCATGGGGCCCTACGGCACCGCAAGCGAGCTGGCCGAAGCCAAGCAAAAGCTCACCGGCAGCGGGTTGCCTGCCATCGCGATCAAGGCGCAGTAAGCACGGTGATGCGGCGCTTTGCCAGCGCGTTGCTCGGACTGCTTGCGCTGATCGGCACGGCGCAAGCCACCGAGCAGATTCCCGACCAGATCCAGATCGATGGTCAGCCGGCACTGCTGCTGGCCGAGCCGCTGTCCGGGCCGCTGGACGACCCCGCCACCTGGAAGCGCTTCGTGGCGCATGCGGGCAGTGCCC
The DNA here is from genome assembly GCF_041475665.2 of Xanthomonas sp. NCPPB 4467. Lineage (NCBI taxonomy): Bacteria > Pseudomonadati > Pseudomonadota > Gammaproteobacteria > Lysobacterales > Lysobacteraceae > Xanthomonas > Xanthomonas sp. NCPPB 4467. Next base: position 4,729,194 of record NZ_CM191260.1, read on the forward strand.
TGGGCGGCTGCAGCGCCAACTGGCGTGGCTATCAGGCCTTCTGGCGCGTGGACGCCCAGCAACTGGTGCTCGATCGCGTGGTTCTGGGTGCTTGCGCCGAGGCGCCACCGGAGCTGCCGCTGTCGGTGCTGTTTCCCGGCCAGCGCGCACCGGTCGCAGCGGTGTGGGTGGATGGCGAGCTGATCGCCGCGCTGCCGGCCGCAGAGAACGCACCGTCCGACGCGCCGGCTGGCTATGTGCTGCTGCGGCTGCGCCGGGGGCATGTGATCGCCCGCGAACCGCTCACCGCGGACATGCTGCGCGCACGTCAGGACGCAGCTGCACGCCCGGTTCCTGTTCCCTAAGCGCGCTGACACCACCACTGCGCTCGCCGCCAGGCGGGCGCGGCCGGTTCCCGGTGTGGCATGGACCACTCGTACACTTTGGCGCCGAGCGCGCTAACCATCCATCTGACCTCTGCTCGCCACGTTTTTTAGCCGCTGTAAGCATCCCCCATCCCCTGGAGTTCCCATGTCCAAGACCGTCCTGATCACTGGTGCCACTTCCGGATTCGGCAGCGCCGCGGTGCGTCGCTTTGCCGCCGCCGGCTGGAAGGTCATCGCCACCGGCCGGCGTGCCGACCGCCTGGACGCACTGGCGGCCGAACTGCCTGCCGGCCAGGTGCATACCGCCGCCTTCGACATGCGCGATGCGCAGGCCTTGTCGGCCGCCATCGACGCACTGCCGGCCGCATTCGCCGACATCGATGTGCTGGTCAACAACGCCGGCCTGGCGCTGGGCACCGCGCCCGCGCAGCAGGCCGACCTTGCGCAGTGGCAGCAGATGATCGACACCAATGTCACCGCGCTGGTCACCCTCACTCACCGCCTGCTGCCGGCGCTGATCGCGCGTCGTGGCGCCATCATCAACATCGCCTCGGTCGCGGCGACCTACCCGTACACCGGCGGCAACGTCTACGGGGGCACCAAGGCGTTTGTGCAGCAGTTTTCGTTGGGCTTGCGTGCGGATCTGCACGGCACCGGCGTACGCGTGACCTCGATCGAACCGGGCATGGCCGAAACCGAGTTCACTCTGGTGCGCACCGGCGGCAACCAGGCCGCCTCGGACACGCTGTACCGCGGCGCCACCCCGATGACGGCAGAGGACATCGCCGAGCAGATCTTCTACGTCGCCAGCCTGCCGGCGCACTTGAACATCAACCGGCTGGAAATCATGCCGGTGACGCAGTCGTTCGCAGGATTTCAGGTGGCGCGCGACGCGCAGTGAGCAAGCGACGCTGCGCCTGAGAGGACGCGCAGTGAAGATGCGCTGCCACATCCGCGGTGTGGCAGCGAAGGGGCAAGCCAGCGTCGCACGTGGTGAGCGATCACCCATCGCGCTGCCGATCTACTGCAGACACGCACAGCGATCCTCGACAGCCGCGCACTGCGCGGCTTTTCTTTTCAACCATTCTGTTCAACGATTCCGCAAGCTGCGCTACGCCGACTCGGGCATGCCGCGCGATCGGGCACGGCTGCGCAGCAGCACGCCACGCAGCCGCAGGAAGGGGCGCTCCACGCTGTAGTGCAGCAACGCGCCCGCCAGCAGCGCCACAGCGCCATACACCGCAAATGCCAGCACGCCACGGCCCTCCAATGCCGCGCCGAACCAGGTCTGGGTCACATGGAACATCGCCTTGTGGGTCAGATACAGGCTGTAGGAAATCGCCGCCAGCCATGCCGCACCGGGCACCCGCAACCGGCCAAACGCGCTATTGGCAGTGCCTGCCAGCACCAGCGAGGCCAGCCCGAACGAGAGCACCGGCCAGCCCAGCGCATTGCCGATCAGGCCGGTGCGCTCGCGAAACAACCACAGTGCCAGCGCCATGACCGCAACGCCGGCAAGCAACCACGTGCCGCCGCGCTGCTGCAGGCGTTGCCAGACCTGCGGACGAAACACCTTGAGTACCGCCAGCACCACGCCGGCCAGCAGGCCATCGAGACGGTTCCAGGTGGGGTAATAAATATCTTCGACAAACCAGTTGCGCTGCTGCCCGCCGCCCAGCTGATCCAGCGCCGTGTTGTGCAGCCACACGCTGGTACGCAACGCGATGCCGGCCACCACCACGGCCACGCATAACGCGATGAACCGCCCAGCCGACGGACGCCGCAACAACAGCGTGGCCAGCAGCGGAAACACCAGATAGAAATGCTCTTCCACGCACAGCGACCAGGCATGCGAGAACGCCGCCTGCTGGCCGTAATCGACCAATAGATTCAAGGTGAAGGTGGCGAACATCCACCACGGCGCCAGCCCGGGCGCTTCGCGCACACCGGGCCACGCGATGTACACCAGCAACACCACCGCAAACGCCGGCAGGATGCGCAACTCGCGCCGCAGATAAAAATCCTTGAAGTCCAGGCGCTGCCCGTGCGCCAACGGCGTCAGCACCTGACTGCCGATCAGGAATCCGCTGAGCACGAAGAACAGGTCCACCCCCATCCAGCCATAGCGCGACAGCCACGCCCAGTCCGGCCCCAGGCCACCGACCACAAACGCGTGGAACAGCATCACCCAGACGATGGCGATACCACGCAGCAGGTCCAAGGCGGGATAGCGCATGTGGGCGATCGGCAATGAGGAACACCGATTGTGCCGCATGACATCCGCCCATGCGTAGGTTGCGCGCTGTGTGGCCAGCGACGCTGTGATGCGGGCACAGCCGAGGGCTACGCAGTGCATGCTGCCTGCCGGCCCGGCGCACGCATTGGCATGCAGAGCACGGAGGCAGACAAGTGGAGAAGATGGAGAGACACCGCACTGAGCGGCAGACGATCGCGGCGACGAACGTGCACAGACACAACCGCATGTCAGCGCGCGATCTGTGCGGTTGCAATGTTGCCCTGACATCACGTCGTACCGCTGCATCGCGTCGTATGGCCAGAGGCGCATCGCCATGCGACGGCAATGTGGTTGGCCGCTGCGACCGACACGGAGCGATGGCAGCCTTGCGTTCAACGCGCTGCCTGCAACCCCGTTGCATCACGCCGGCGACTTGGAGCGGCTAACCACACACAGCGAGCAATCGTCAGGTGGCGGTGCACCGCACGCTCAGAACCAGCATGACGAACAGCCATGCCGCACCGAGCACCGAGCGTGCCCGCCTGACGGCGAGCGCAGGCGTTTTGTTGGCCGCGCTTATCCTGCTAGCGCAGGCATGACACTCCCCATCGACGAGCACGACGCGCGGCCTGAGGCTGACACAGCACTGCCAGCCTCAAGCCACCGCCGCCTGCTCGACCCGTGCCACCCGCGCGACGGGAGTCAATAGCCCCCAAGCTTCCAGCTGATCGACCGCGTTGCGCACGCCGTCTTCGTCGCGAATGCGCTGGCCCAGTGCGCGTGCCGCCGCGCGCATGGTCGGTGTACCGGCCTGGCGCAGCGCCTCGGCCAACGTCTCCGGCTGCAAGCCGACTCGGGCCAGTGCGGGTGGCGCCACGCCACGTTGCGCAAGGCAATGCGCCCAGAACGGTTGGTCGTAGCCAAACGGCAACACCACCGACGGAATCCCCGCCGTCAGCGCTGCGCCGGTGGTGCCCGCGCCGCCGTGATGCACGGCCGCGGTCACCCGTGGAAACAACCAATCGTGCGGCGCCTGTTCCAGATGGAAGAAGCGCTCGGCGTCATCCGCGGCGGCGGTGTCGGCGGTCGCCAGCCCGCCCCAGCCACTGGCCAGCAATGCCCGTTGCCCGGTCAGGCGCACGGCGGCCTTGACCGTGGCGGTGAGCTGCACCGCATCGCGGCTGGTCATGCTGCCGAAGCCGATGTACAACGGCGGCGGCCCGGCCTGCAAAAACGCCTGCAACGCGGCCGGCGGTTGCCACTGCGGCTGCGGCAGTTGCCAGAATCCACAGATCTGCGCGCTTTGCGACCAGTCCGGCGGACGCGGGCACAGCTGCGCGCTGTAGCCATAGATCACACGCAACCCGGAGCGATCCGGGCCGCGCCATGGATACGCCGGCAACCCCAATGCCGGCCGCACGATGCCGTTGAGCGCAGGACGCATCAGCTGCCAGCCTGCAAAACGCACCGCGTGGTGCAGGGCCACGCTCACCCGCCCGGGCAGGCGCAGGTTGGGCATCACCATCAACGGCAGATGGCGCGAGGCAGTGAGCGGTTGCAGTTGTGCAAAGCACACCGGCATTCCATAGGCCTGGCTCAGGCTGTGCGCCAGGAAACTTGCGCTGCCCACGCCCAGGATCAGGCCGGCGTCGGCGCACGCCGCCCGGCCCTGCTCTGCCCAATCGCGCGCCCAGGTCAGCAGCTGCGCGCGCAAGGTGCCCCAGATGCCACGCCAGCCGCCGCGCATTTCTGCGACATCCGGGTTGCCCTGCAGCAACTTCTGGTGGTCGCCGCTAAGCGGGAAAAACTCCAGCCCGTTGGCGCGAATCAGCGACTCGAAGTTGTGGCTGGTCAGTACCCGCACCGTGTAACCGCGCTGCTGCAGACCGCGGCCCAGCGCGATGATCGGGCGCACATCGCCGTGCGTGCCCAGGGTGGCGATGACGATCGGGCGGTTGGCCGCAACCGATGCAAGAGACTCAGGCATATTCGGCCACCCCGTCGTTGGCGCTGGCGATGCTGGCGTCGCGCTGTAACACCTGTGCGCTTGCCTGGTGCAACAGCGCACACAGCGTTGCCGAGTGCGCGGCCGACAACATCGAGTGGTGATCGCTTTCCAGGGCGTGCAGATGCAGCGTGCGCACATAGGGGCGCCATGCCTGCGGCCGGTAATCCACCCATTGCGCCTCGTCACCACCGGAGCTCATGCGCACGGCTGCTTCGATGAACAGCACATCCTGATTCAATGCGCGCGGCCGGTGACGTCGCGCCAGGTGCAGGTGATGCTGGGTCACTGCACCCAGGTCGTCCAGCAGCGTGGGGCGTTGCTCCAGCAACTGCTGCACCGCCGGCAAGGTGGTCAGCCCGTAGTGATCGCACAGCAGGCTGGCCAGCTGGGCCACCGTGGTCGGCATCGGCTGGTCGTGCGCCAGCGTCAGCCCCAGCGCATGCACCGATGCACGCACGTTTTCCGCTTCGGGCAGTGCGGCGGCCTGTTCAAGATGCGGGTAGCTGTCGAGCATCGCCAGCAATTCGACCTGTTCGCCCAGGTCATGCAATTCGGCGGCCATGGCGTGCGCGATCAAGCCGCCCAACGACCAGCCCATCAAGCGATACGGGCCATGCGGCTGCACGCTGCGCAGACGCGCCAGATAATCGTGGGCGATCGCCTCGATGCTTTCCGGGCGGTGCTGCGGGTCGCTCAATGCCGGCGATTGCAACGCATACACCGGCCACTGCGGATCGAGCTGGCCAAGCAAGGTGAGATACGACCAGCCAAGGCCGATGACCGGATGGATGCAGAACAACGGCGTGACGCCCGCGCTGCCTGCACGCATCGGCAACAGCACGCTCAGCGGGTCGTTGGGCGTCTGCGCGCTGCGTTTGATCACCTCGGACAGGCCGGCAATCGTCGGCGCATGGAACAGCGCACCCAGTGGCAGCTCGACCCCGAACAGTTGCGGGAAGCGTGCCGCCATTTCTGCCGCACGCAGCGAGTCGCCACCGAGTTCGAAGAAGTTGTCGTCCACCCCCACCACCTCGATGCCCAGCACCTCCTGCAGCAGGGCCGCCAGCTGATGTTCGAGTGCGTCGCGCGGCGGCACATGCGCGCGTTTGGGCAATGCGCCCGGCGTAGGCAAGGCGCGGCGATCCAGCTTGCCATTGGCCGTCAGCGGCAACGCCGGCAATGGCATCCACAGGCTTGGAATCATCGCCGCCGGCAAGCGCTGTTGCAGATGGGCGCGCAGCAACTCGCTCGACGGCGTGTTGCCATGCTTGCCCACAACGTAAGCGAGCAGTTGCACGGTGTTGTCGCCATCGCTGTGCGCAACCACCGCCACCTGCGCCACCTGCGCATGCAGCAGCAGCGCATTTTCGATTTCCGCCGGCTCCACCCGGTGACCGCGGATCTTCAATTGCGCATCGGCGCGGCCGATGAATTCCAGCAGGCCGTCGCGGCGCTGACGCACGCGGTCGCCGGTGCGGTACATGCTGCTGCCGTCGTTGGCGAACGGATCGCGCAGGAACCGTTCGCTGGTGAGCTGGCGCTTGCCGCGATAGCCCTTGGCCACGCCGGCACCGCCGATGTACAGCTCGCCGATCGCACCGGTCGGCAACGGCTGCCGCTGCGCATCCAGCACATAGACACGTGTGTTGAGCAACGGCCTGCCGATCGGCGGTGCGGCCGCATCGCTCAGCTGCAGCGGCATGATGGTCGACCAGATGGTGGTTTCGGTCGGCCCGTACAACTGGGTCAGGCGCCCGACCCGGCTCAACAATTGGGTAGCCAACTCGGGCACCAAGGCCTCGCCACCGACCAGCGCATGGAGGCGATCCAGCGCCAGATCCTGATTGGCCAGCAGGATGCGCCACAGCGACGGCGTGGCCTGCACCAGGCTGATCTGCTCGTTGACGATCAGGCGCGACAGACTGCGCGGGTCGTGACTGATGCCGGCCGGTGCGATGACCACGCGGGCACCCACCAGCAACGGCAGATACAGCTCCAGCCCGGAGATATCGAAGGTGATGGTGGTGACCGCCAGCACGCGGTCGCGCGGACGCAACGCCAGCTCGTGTTCCATCGCATGCAGGAAATTGAACAGGTTGCGATGGCTGACCTCAACGCCCTTGGGCGTGCCGGTGGAGCCGGAGGTGTAGAGCACATACGCGGTCCCATCCGGGGTCGCCAACGGGGCGATCGCCGCTGGCAGATGCGCTGGGCGCGGGTCCAGCCACACCATGCCTCCGAGCAAATAGCGCTCGCACAATGCCGGCTCGCAGACCAGCGCAATGGCGCCGGAATCGTTGAGCATCTGCCGATTGCGCGCCGCCGGGCTTTCCGGGTCCAGCGGCAGATAGGCCGCGCCGCTCCACATGATGGCCAGCAAGGCCACCAACAGATGCTCGCTGCGCGGCAATGCGACAGCGACCACATCGCCGGGGCGTACCCCATCGGCCACCCACTGCGCAGCGATCCGCGAGGCCAGCTCGCACAGCGTGGCGTAATCCAGGGTGCGGTTGTCGTATTGCACGACAACGGCCGCAGGCATCATCTCGGCACGCTGCAACATGCCGTGCAACAACGTGGCCGGTTCCGGCAGCGCTGCGGCGGTGTGATTCCAGGTGTACAGCAGCCGGCGGCGCTCTTCATCGCCCAGCACGTCCACCTCGCCCAGCGCGCATTCCGGGTTTGCCAGCACGGCATCGGCCAGGTGGGTCAGACGGCGACAGTGTTCGGCCAGCTCGTCGCTGTCGTACAACGCCGGATTGGCGTCCAGATCGAAGCGCAGGGCCGCGCCGTCGCCACGCTCGTAGCAGAAGATGGTCAGATCGTCGGCCGGGCCGTTGCACAGGTTGTGCGGTATCGCATACGCCTCGCCAAAGCGCAGGGCGTAATCGAAGGCTTCGATATTGACGGCCAGGCGGGCGAACTTCTGGTCGATGCCGAACATGCCGATGTCGCGACGTACGTCCTCGAAGCGATATTGCTGATGCCGCAAGGCATGCCTGACCACCGAGGCGACCTGCGCGAACAACGCGTGGATCGGCTGCTGCGGGTCCATCTTCAGGCGTAGCGAAATCACATTGGCCACCAGCCCGGCGGTCTGCCGGTAGCGCGCATTGATGCGGCCGGTCACCGGCATCGCCAGCACCAGATCTTCGGCACCGGTGCAGCGGTAGTAATAGGCCGCGATCAGCGAGATCAGCATCTGCGGCAAGCTGGCGCCGTAGTCCTTGCCCATCCCGCGCAGGCGCACCACCTGCTGCGGCGAAAACTGCCCGGTGCCGCGCAACAGCCCGGAGGACAGATGATTGCCCGGGCGCGCCAGGGTTGCCGGTGGCGGCAGGTCGGCCAGCTGCTGCATCCAGTAATCGCGATCGCGCTGGAAGCGGTCGGAGGCGCGGTACTGCTGCTCCATCTCCACCAGCGACAACGCGCTGCCGTACTGCGCAGGTTCCGGCTCCAGATCTGCGGCGTACGCGTTATACAACACCGACATGCGCTGCATCATGATCGATGCGCAATAGCCGTCCATCACCAGATGGCTCACGCACTGCACCCACATATGGTGATCTTCGCCGAGACGGAACACCGCGCAATGCCATAACGGCCCATGCTCCAGGTCTTCCGGTTGACGGATTTGTTCGTCCACCCAGTGCTCGGCAGCATTGCGCGGCGCGGGATCTTCGCTGACGTTGAAGTAGGGCACCGGCGCGGTGTACTCGGGCAGGATCACCTGCCGCGGCACGCCGTCGTGTTCCACGATGCACAGCCGCAGCGTGTCGAACTCACGCGCCAGCTGCAACGTGGCGCGGACCAATAGCCCAGGGTCCAACGGACCAAACATCTCCAGTGCTTCGGACAACATCAATGTGTTGTCGGTATGCAACTTGCTGGCCACCCACAGGCCGCGTTGCGCTCTAGTCAAGGGAAACAGCGGGGCGGCATCGGCGTGCATGGCAAGCATCCTTTTGTGTGTGGCGCGCAGTCGCCCGGAGCGACCTGGCCGCGTTGCGGTCAAAGTGACGCCGGATCAGCACTCGGTAATGAAACGCAAGATAAAAAACACCATCGACTGCCGGCAGCTGCCGGCAATACACAGTGGAATCGCACAATGGGCACGCACTACGAGGCGACAGGCACAATCGAAACCCCGATGTGCCGCTGTCTGATTGGAGCAACTTGTATCCCGACAAGTTAAACAAACACTAACAATTCGTCTGCGGACAGAACCGTGCAAAAATCACGAAATGGGCGTGACGTTCAAAATTTTTTGACCGAAGTGTGATTTCAACTAGTGTTCTATGTGCATAGCCGCAAGCAAATGCGATGCGGCACCGATGCGCGTTGCAAGAAAACGCTGCGAACACAGCACCTAATGCGCAAACGCGCAGCGCCCGGCAACGAACAGATGCTGCGCCTTTCGGGTTTACTCGAAACGAGCACCATGTATAAGACCAGTTCGCGCACTAGCGTTGATACGCCTGCATATCGTGCGAATCACTGCATAAAACAGCGGGTATTTGGAAGTACGCGCGCTCATGCAATGGTAGCGTATGAGATGTAGATTTTTCTGAAGGCGACGATAGACAGAATGCGGCGTTCGCGGCGCTTCAGCGATTGCAATACATAAGACCAGTGCGCCCACCAGCGTTGATAGGGCTGCGTATTGCGCAAATCACTGCATAAAACAGCGGGTATTTGGAAGTGCGCGCGCTCATGCAACGGTAGCGTATGAGATGTAGATTTTTCTGAAAGCGACGATGGACAGAATGCGGCGTTCGCGGTGCTTCAGCGATTGCAATACATAAGACCAGTGCGCGCACCAGCGTTGATAGGGCTGCGTATTGCGCAAATCACTGCATGAAACGCGGCGTTTTCTGCAGCAGCGTTGTCGGTGGTCGCACGATCACGCAAGCGTCGTCTGCGTGTCATCGGCATGACGCGTGACCGCGTTTAGCTGATGTGGCGCGGCGCAAACCGCAGCGTCTGTTGCAGCTGGCCTTGCCTGGCACTGGCTCACCCATCGCGCGCCATCAGGACGCCAATGACGGCTGCCTGGCGGCCAGCTATGCAGCGAGGATCGAGTGCGACGCAGCGAATGCCGGCCGCAGCAGCGCGCCGTTGGGCAATACCGCGAGCGAGTGCACTGCGCGGGCTTTCACGCCTGTAGTGCATGAAGCCGTTGCTTGATTGACATCAGGATCAGCGCGCTGCGGTGCTGGCCCGCAGCGCGCGCCGTGCATCAGCCCAACGGTTCGTCGGACAGATAGGTATAGCCGGTCAGGCCGGCCTCCAGCGCGTCGTGCAGTTCCTGCGCACGCTCGGGTGGCAGTTGTGCTGCAGCGATGCGCTCGGCATAGGTCGCGCGCAGGGTGTCCAGCTGATACCCCACGTAATCCAGCATCACATCGGTGGTATCGCCGCGACGCTGCTGCACGATGCGATATCCGTCGCCGTCCACGGCCACTTCCACCGCATCTGTATCGCCGAATAGGTTATGGATATCGCCCAGGATTTCCTGGTAGGCACCCACCAGGAAGAAACCGATGCGATAGCTCTCACCCGCGTTCAAGGTGTGCAGCGGCATCGAGCTGTCCAGGCTTTCGTTCTCGACATAGGTCTTGACCATGCCGTCCGAATCGCAGGTCATGTCGGCGATGATGCCGCGCCGCTGCGGCGCTTCGTTCAGGCGTTCGATCGGCACGATCGGGAACACCTGATCGATCGCCCACACATCCGGGATCGACTCGAACACGCTGAAGTTGACGAAGTACTTGTCCACCAGACGCTCGTTGAGTTCATCCAGCACCGGGCGGTGGCTCTTCTCGTCGAAGCTCAGGCGTGCACGCACGCCATGAGCGATGGCATAGAACAGGTCGTCGATGCGGGCGCGGTGGGTCAGGTCGATCTGGCCTAGCGCATAGGCGCTCAAGCCTTCGGCATGAAAGTGCTGGGCTTCCTGGAACAGCTCCACCGCCGGGCGCACGTCGAGCTCGTCATGGATCTCGCGCAGGTGGCGGATCGCCGCCGGCTCGTCGTCGTGCGCATCCGGCACGCGGCCCTCCGGCGCCTGCTCCACTTCGGACACGTTGGCGATCAGTACCGCGTGGTGCGCGGTCATCGCGCGGCCGCATTCGGTGACGATGCGCGGCGGGGTCAGGCCGTGTTCTTCGCAGGCGCTGGCCAACGGCTGCACGATGTTGCTGGCGTACGAATGCAGGCCGTAGTTGATCGAGCAATAGCTGCGCGAGCGGGTGCCTTCATAGTCGATACCCAGACCACCGCCGACATCCACATGGCTGATCTTGGCGCCCAGCCGCGACAGTTCCACGAAATAACGCGTGGCCTCGCGCATGCCATTGGCGATGTCGCGTACGTTGGAGATCTGCGAGCCCATATGGAAGTGCAGCAGCTTCAGGCTGTCGGCGTATTCGGTATCGCGCAGCGTCTTCCACAGATCCAGCACCTGGCGCGGCGACAGCCCGAACTTGGCCTTGTCGCCACCGCTGTTCTGCCACTTGCCAGCGCCCAGCGAGGCCAGCCGCATGCGCACGCCCAAGCCCGGCTTGACGTCCAGCGCGCGCGCTTCTTCCAGCACCAGGTTCAGCTCGGAAGGCTTTTCGATGACGATGAAGGTCTGCAGGCCGAGCTTGCGCCCGATCAGCGCCAGGCGGATGTATTCGCGGTCCTTGTAGCCGTTGCAGACGATCAGCCCACCCGGACGCGACAGCGCCAGCACCGCCATCAGCTCCGGCTTGCTGCCCGCTTCCAGGCCGAACCCGTCGCCGTGATGGCTGGCCAGGGTGCCGGCCACGCCACGGTGCTGGTTGACCTTGATGGGGTACACCGCGGTGTAGCCGCCGGCGTAGTCCCACTCCGATTGCGCCTGCGCAAAGGCCGCCTGCAGCTTGCCCAGCCGCTGGCCCAGGATGTCCGGGAAGCGCACCAGCAGCGGCAGCTTGGCGCCTGCCGCGCGTGCGGCGTCCACCACCTCGGGCAGCGACACCGACGGGCCGTCGACGGTGGGGGTGACCACCACGTGGCCGGCGGCGTTCACATCGAAATACCCATCGGCCCAATGCGGGATCGAGTAGGTCTTGCGGGCTTGGTCAAGGGACCAATCGCTCATTTCGTTGTCTCGGCTGGGGCAAAAAGGGCGTGAAGTGTAACGCCTGGCACGCGCAGGGTCCGTTACAATCCGCGCCGACTTCACGCCCCGCTCCTGATCGGATCGGGGCCGAGCAAGGGTCAGCCGCTGCGCAGTTTCCGCTGCACGAGGCGACGCCCGACCCTCATCCGGCGCGACGCGCCACCTTTTCCCGCCGGGAGAAGGAACAGCCCGCTTCTTTTAGAATTAGGACGTCCGCATGAGCGCCAACGACAACTGGTACATCGAACACTTCCAGCCGACCGGCTCGGCGATCGGTTTTCGCATCAGCGGCAAGCTGGACGAGGTGCAGTCCCCGTTCCAGAAGATCGAGATCTACCAGACCACCGATTGGGGCAAGCTGATGCTCATCGATGGCGCGGTGATGCTCACCACCCGCGACAATTTCTTCTATCACGAGATGATCAGCCACCCGGCGTTGTTCACCCACGCCGCGCCCAAGCGCGTGGTGATCATCGGCGGCGGCGACTGCGGCACGCTGCGCGAGGTGCTCAAGCACCCCGGCGTGGAAAGCGCCACCCAGTGCGACATCGATGAGCAGGTCACACGCATGTCGGAAAAGTATTTCCCCGAGCTGTGCGACTCCAACCACGACGCACGTGCCGAGCTGTTGTTCGACGATGGCGTGGCCTATATGGCCAATTGCCCGGCCGGCAGCGTGGATATCGTGATCGTCGACTCCACCGACCCGGTGGGCCCGGCCGAAGGCCTGTTCAACAAGGCGTTCTACGACAGCTGCTTCAAGGCGCTGAAGGACGACGGCATCCTGGTGCAGCAGTCCGAATCGCCGCTGGCGCTGCTGGACCTGATCAACGAAATGCGCACCGAAATGGGCAAGGCCGGCTTCCAGTCGTTCAAGACCCTGCCGTTCCCGCAGCCGTGCTACCCCACCGGCTGGTGGAGCGTGACCATGGCCAGCAAGCAGCCCAAGGCCGACTTCGCCTTCCGCCAGGCCGATGCGCAGTCCAAGGGCTTCGACACGCTGTATTACACCGCCCACCTGCATACCGGCGTGCTGGTTGCGCCGCCGTTCGTGGCCAAGGCGCTGGGCGAGTAAGGCAGTCCGACCACCACGAGCGCGGCACTGCGCTCGCGGTGGTCGTTGATCACACGATCCGCAGCCATCACTTCGATGACGGCGCTGTCACACCTGGCTGTTCTGGTTGAAAGATCGTTGCGATGAGGCAACTGCTGCGACCAAGGTTGTCCGCAATGCTTTGGCCCACCAGGTCAGCGGGGCTCACTAAGAGCAGCTAACAACACTGGAGGGCTCACTGCCAGCCAGGCACGTTCGGCGCCCGGATCGGTCTCTGCCACGCGTCCACCCTGGTCCCAAGTGCGCCGCCGATCCGCATGACGACCGCTCGCTAGCTCCTGTCAGCCGCTTCAAGGCCTACACAGGCAGCCTCGCGTGTCCGATCAAGCGTGCGCGCAGAGCACGCAGCTCATAGCCGCGCCAACACCTCGGCCTTCTTGGCATCGAATTCCTGTTGGGTCACCAGCCCGGCGTCCAGCAATTGCTTCAACTTGCCCAGCACCTGCACCGGGTCGTCCATCGCCGGCGGTTGCGCTGCCGGGGACGCTTGCAGGTGCGCGGGCGGCGCATGCACCACCACACCACCGGCCGCCACGCGCAGTTTTTCGATTTCCAGCTGCTGACGTTTTTCGTAAGCCACCTCTTCCACCTGCTGCGCGTAGGCGTAGATGCGTCGCGCCTGCCGCTTGGGCAGGCTGTCGATCGCCGCGATACGGCCTTGCACGGTGCGACAGGTGATGGTGGCGCCCAGCATCTGCTCGCTCAGGTGCACATCCTGGACATCGCGCCACGGGAAATCCTGGAACGTCATGCCGAACAGGGTTGGCCGCACCACGATGAATCGACGGTTGGTCAGCACCACCGCATCGGGCGACAGATTCATCACCATCTTTTTCTGGATCCCGAAATAGGCGACCTGCTCGTCTGCGGTCAGCAACTCGGTCACCTTGGGCAGGATCTTGCCGGCGGCCACCGGGTCCTGTTCGTCTGTCAACAACTGCGCCACTGCGTTCATCTGCTCTCACCACCGGCTGATCACCGCGTTGCGCACGACACTACAGCAAGCTGCATGGACGCCTTTGCAACGCAGGCTGGCCAGGTGAGGCACGCGTGCGAGCCGTGTCCAGACAACGCTACTGGAATGCCGCATCTGAATGCAGAAGGGCGAATGTTGTCATCCGCCCTTCTGCGAGCATCCACTTCACTCAGAAGCGGACTTCGGCGCCGACGTTGAACACGTCGGCGCGATTGATGGTGATGTCTTCGTCGGAATCGTAATAGTCGTTGGCATAAAGATAGTTCGTATAGAGCACGCTCAAACTCGCATGCCGGCCAATATCTACGCCTAATCCGGCACCGGCATACCCGCCGGAAACCCGTTCATTGGATTCGCCATTGGAGTTGGCCGACCAGTAGCCTAGGCGCACCACGGCGAACAGTGGACTGTCGCCAAAGTTGAAACGTGCCATGGCGCCCAGACTTCCGAACTCAACGCTAGGGACGTAGGCGCCGTCGTGATCACTGATACGGGCCAGCTTCCCAACTGCCGCCTCAATGCCGACCAGCGTCGCCGGACCCGCCCTCCAACGATAGCCTGCGTTGAAGCCGAGCATGTCTTGGTCGATGCCTTCGTACACTTTGCCCTGACCACCCTGCACGCCCAGAAAAACGCCGCTCTTCAGACGTTGATCCTCTTCGCGCGGCATTGGCGGCACATAGGTCGGTGCAGGCGGCGCATCCACCGCAGGCGTCTGCGTGGTGACGGTGGCAAATCCGCCAGTCTCCTCGGCCACACTTACGCTTCCGCTTCCACCGACGGCCGTCGGCGCGCCGACGTTGCCGGCGTGCGAGGGCCGCGACAGCGGCGCGGCCGGTACAGAGTTGCCCTGCGTGCCGGCCTGCGGTTGCGTTTGCTGTTTCCGGTAGCTGTCCCAGCCGCGCGACAACGATTGCGCCGAGGCCTGTGCCGTGACGCCAAGCGCCGTGCAGGCCAACAGCAGTGTTGCAGTCTTTTTCATCGCATTCCCCATGAGTGGTCCTCCCTCGTTCCCGCATCCGTGCGCACGCAGGCGGACCCGACGGCGTCTGGAAGTGGCGCAGTTGCCGTCATCTTTCCGGGAGCGTCCCCGCATCACTGCACTGCCCAAGGCAGCGGCCGTGGCACATCGGCGTGGATGTGCGCGACGCGCGCGTGATGCAGCCCCCTGACCGCAGCGCGCACAGTGTCTGGAGTCTCATTGGCTGTCAAGAAGCGCCGAGACGCGCGTCGACAGACGGTCCGTTGGAGTGCGGCTTTGAGGTGTTCCAAACCGAGGCCGACAACCCCGCCAACCGATCGCCACCTCCCGTCCCGGTCTCGCGCGGATGGCGACTGGGCGGCGTCGCACGTGCCGGCACCTGCGGAGTGGCGCTTCCGCAGCGCGCAGCAGCCCAGCGATTTTGGAAGGAACTGAGCGCTTCAACCGACTGAATTGCAAGGGCGTTCCATGTCCGGAACATTTCATTTGTTAAACAAATGTAATTTCAATACTCGCAAGTTCTAAAATTGCGTGACCCCGATCCTTTGTGATCCCCTTGGACCTGCGTCACGCGTGACACCTCCGCGTCGCCAGGGTCCGGAGAACTGTCATGCATTACCAACCGCTGGATGTGTCCAGCCTGCAGGTCGTCACTCCCGTGTTGCTAAAACAGGGCACACGGCTGCTCGAGCCCAACGTCTACCGCACCCATCTGGACGGGCAACTGGCCGTGGTCAAGGACTACGGCCGTTATCGCCGCACGCTGCTGGCACCCATCGCCCGGCTGATGGTTCACCATGAAGCGCGCATGCTGCGCCGCCTGCACGGCTGGCGGCATGCCCCGGCCCTGCTCGGTACGTTGGGCGGCCTGGCGCTGGGAATGGAGTTCATTCCCGGCGACACGCTCAGCGCCAGTGCGGTGGTGGGCCAGGAGGTCTTCCAGCAATTGCAGCAGGCGCTGCGTCGCCTGCATGCATTCGGCATCACCCACAACGATCTGCACGGCACCAACGTGGTGGTCAGTGCCGGGGTGCCGGTGCTGATCGATTTCACCTCGGCGTGGCGGTTCCCCCACTGGCTGCGGCGCGGCACGGTGGCACGGCAGCTGCAACGCAGCGACGTGGCCAATTTCCAGAAGATGCGCCAGCGCCTGGCCGGGATCGCACCCACCGCCGACGAAGCCGCACGCAGTGCCGAGCCGGGCTGGGTGCGTGGCCTGCGCGGCGGCTGGAAGCGGCTCTACCGCCGCCTCAAACGCGACGCGTAAACACTAAGAGCGGCTCACAAAACCTGGCGAGCAGTCGTCAGGTGGGTGCGGACGGCGCGGAGCAATCGGAATGTCCGAGTGGCATTGCCGGATCGAGCACAGGCCGCGCGCCCCTGGCAGTGAGCACAGCCGTTTTATTGGCTGCTTTTAACCACCAGCAGCTCCGTCAGTGCTCTACCGCTGCCGATACGGCTGGCACCTTGTAGGCGATCAGCGTCGGTGCGTCTGCCACAAAGCGGTCGAGCACCCCATCGGCGACCTTGACCGGCCCGCCGAAGCGCGTGGCGCCGGGAATCGAGGGGACGGCCGCGGCCTTGGCGGCCACTGCAGCAGCATCGGCAAACAACGCTGGCGCGGCAGTATCGCCGCGATTGGCGGCATCGAGGCCGGCGGCGGTCTGCTGCAGCGCGCGGCCCCAGCTTTCCATCGCGTCGAGCCAGGGGCGCGATTGCTCGGCAAAGCCCTTGTCGGTTACACCGTCGCGAATGATCTGCGGCGCGGCGGCGATGTCGTCGGCGGTGCGCGCCAGCGTTGCAATGGCCTGACTGCGCGCCGTGGCATCGCCCAACGCGATCGCCTCGCGCACCTGGTCGAGCACGGCCTTCAGACGCGGGGCCTGCTCCTGCCACGGCTGGCTGCCAAAGGTGGGCGCCAGATGCTGGGTGTCGAAGAAGGTCAGCAATGCTGCCGTCACGCGCGCATCGCCACCGGCCAGATCGCGCGCCGCCGCATGCCAGGTGCGCTGCGCGTCGTAGCCTTTGTCGTTCCACGCGAACGCAGTCAGCCCCATCACCGCGACGCGGCTGGGCACTTCCTGGTTCATCGGGTTGGACACGATGCCGGACAACTCGGCCGACAGCCCGGCCTCGCGGCGGGCATACGGCGCCAGCAGCAAGCGCCCGGCGGAAGTTTCGAAATCGTTGACCGGGTAGTTGTCCCACAGCAGCGTCTTGCGCCCGAATGCCTTGGTCGCCGCACGCGCATCGGGGATGGAAATGGCCGGCGGCACCACGTCGGTGCCGGTCCACTGCACCACGATCTTCGGGTCCAGATGCTTGCGCAGCGCCTCCTTGTACGGGCTTTCCTTGGCGTCGTAATACTCGGTGGGCACCATGATCAGTTCCGACGCAGCATCGTGGCGGGCGACCAGATCGGCCTGCACCAGATTGAGCAGATGCGACTGCGCGATGCCCGCCGCCTGCGCACCGGACGCGCCGAAGGTGGTCTTGTCGCGCTCGCAGTTCCACTTGGTGTATTCGATATCGTCCAACGCCACATAGAAGCTACGCACGCCCAGCGCGCGGAACGCATCGAACTTGCGCAATAGCGCCTTGGCATCGGCCGGGTCTGAAAAACACACACTTGGCCCCGGCGAGATCGCATAGACGAAATCGACATGGTTGCGCTTGGCGGTGGCCGCCAACGTGCCCAGCGCCTTCAAGGTCGCTTTGGGGTACGGATCGCGCCAACGGTCGCGCGCGTACGGGTCGTCCTTGGGGCTGTAGATGTAGGTGTTGGCCTTGGTGCGCGCCAGAAAATCGAGGTGCTTGCTGCGGTCGGCCATCGACCACGGCGCACCGTAAAAGCCTTCGATCGTGCCGCGGATCGGCATGGCCGGGTAATCCTGGATGACCAGCGCCGGGATGGCCGGCCGCTCGAGCAACTGACGCAGCGTCTGCACGGCATGGAACAGGCCATCGCTGTCGTGGCCGGCCAGCGTGATCAGGCTGCCGCCGCCCAGCGCAACGCTGGTCAACGTGTAGCCTTCGGTATGGGTGTCCTGCGTGGCCTTGCTGCGCGTCAGTGCATCGCGCACCACCGCCGCCTCGCCGGTGCCAATGACGATATGCGGGCGATCAAGCGTGGCCGGAAGGCGCGAGGCGGTGGCGATCTTGCTGACGCCGGCCGACCCGAGCAGGCTGCGCACCAACGCGACCGAGGCCGGGTCCGCGCCCGGCGCGACGACCAGCACCACCGACCGGCCCAAGCTGATCGTCTCCCCATCCAGCACCATCGATACCGGAGTCGGAAACAGCGCCGGCTGGGTGACCGGCTCGGCCAGCACAGGGGCGGCCAGTCCCACTGCCACCAAAACCGAGAGCAGGCGCAAGCCCGACTTCCTGTTGCGTCGCTTCATGTCCGAACTCCGGTATTGGAATGGTATTACGGCCTAGAGTAGGCAAGTCGTTGCGTGGCGACAAGCGTGGCTTGGTCTTACGGGATCGAGCCTGGTTTTGGCTTTATCGCTTGCACGTATGCACCGGCTGGGTCGGGAGCCGATCAAGCACGTCGGCCGTGAGCTGCGGTATTGAAATGGTATGAGAAACGGTGCTACTGGCTTCGTCAGGATCACCATCGCCGTGGCGGGTAGACCAGTTGAAGCGGCGGCAGGCCCAGCAAGATCCCCGGATGAGGCATGGGCGTACTCGAGGCTCAAGCAGAGCGCAGGTGCCATGACGTAATCCATCGAGGCGCCACGCTGGCGCCGGAACCGACCTGAGTCGTGGCCTATCAGATGTAGCGGTCGCGCGGTCGGGCTCGCGTGCAGCCCACCATGGCAGGCGCAGGGCAGTTATCCCCACCGCTGCGTTTTGCCCTAACGCGTCATCGCCGCATGCATCCGTCGATCGGCATGTGTGGTGTCGGCGGCGTAGAAGTCCTGATGCGCATTGGCATGCGCCAGCACTTTCAGCATCCGACGCACGCCAACGCTATGCCAATGACAGGCGCGTTGCAGCCATCCCGTTTTTCCTGCAGCACGGCCTTGCCGAGCGCATCAATCGATCGGCGCATGCGCTGTCGGCGTTGAAAAAACCCTGGTGCGCGCGTCGATGCCGCCAGCCTCTTTCAGCACGCAGCAGAGGCGCCGCCGCACCGCAGCGCCGCACGCGACAAGGCTTACAGCGCGTCGCTATCCAGCTCGCCGGTGCGGATGCGCACCACTGTGCCGAGGTCGTACACAAAGACTTTGCCGTCGCCGATCTTGCCGGTGCCGGCGGCGGCCACGATGGCTTCGACCACACGCTCGGCCTGGTCGTCGGTCACCGCCACTTCGATCTTCACCTTGGGCAGGAAATCGACCACGTACTCGGCGCCGCGATACAGCTCGGTGTGGCCCTTCTGCCGCCCGAAGCCCTTGACCTCGGTCACCGTGATGCCCGCAACGCCGCAGCCGGCGAGTGCTTCGCGCACATCGTCGAGCTTGAACGGTTTGACGATGGCCATGATCATTTTCATCGGTACAGATCCCAGGGCATGACGGGCGCGCAGCATACCGTGGACGGCTGCAACACTCACCCATGCTTAGCCGCCGTCACCGCGGCCCACAACCGAATGGGACTATCCTTACCGCCTGCCGACTGCCTTGCCGATGTCCCGCGTATCCCGGCCTGCACTAGGCTTCCTACGGACCTGCGGAGAACACCATGATCGATTTCAATCAGCTCGACGACCTCGCCCGCCGCCTCAGCGACCTGGTGCCGCCGGGCCTGCGCCAATCGCGCGAAGAACTGCAGAGCACCTTCAAGGGCGCACTGCAGGCCGGCCTGGGCAAGCTCGACCTGGTCACCCGCGAAGAATTCGATGTGCAACGCGCGGTACTGCTGCGCACGCGCGAAAAACTCGACGCGCTGGAGCAGACCGTTGCCGCGCTGGAAGCGCGCGCACCCGGCGCATCGCCCAGTGCGGCGCCCGGTTCCGACACTCCCTGACCCGAGCCCTCCACCATGAGTCTGGCGCTGGTGCACAGCCGTGCCCGCGTGGGGGTGCACGCGCCTGAAGTTCGGGTGGAAGTGCATCTTTCCGGCGGCCTTCCCTCCACCCAGATCGTGGGCCTGCCCGAGGCGGCGGTGCGCGAATCGCGCGAGCGCGTGCGTGCCGCCTTGCTGTGCGCACAGTTCGAATTCCCGGCCCGGCGCATCACCATCAATCTGGCGCCGGCGGATCTGCCCAAGGACGGCGGCCGCTTCGATCTGCCGATCGCGCTCGGCATTCTGGCTGCCAGTGGGCAGATCGACCGGCAGGCGCTGGCCGATTACGAATTCATCGGCGAGCTTGCGCTGACCGGCGAGTTGCGCGGCGTCGATGGCGTACTGCCGGCCGCCCTGGCCGCCGCGCAGGCCGGGCGACGGCTCATCGTGCCGCTGGCCAACGGCGCCGAGGCCGCCATTGCCGGGCACGTCCAGGCCTTCACTGCACGCACGTTGCTGGAAGTCTGCGCCGCCCTCAATGGCACCCAGCAGGCGCCTACTGCCGAACTGGCGGTGGCAGCCGTGGGCGCGCGCGCGCTACCCGACATGGCCGACGTGCGTGGCCAACCGCACGCACGTCGCGCACTGGAGATCGCCGCAGCCGGTGGCCATCACCTGCTGCTGGTCGGCAGCCCCGGCTGCGGCAAGACGCTGCTCGCCTCGCGCCTGCCCGGTCTGCTGCCGGAAGCCAGCGAAGCCGAAGCCCTGGAAACCGCCGCCATTACCTCCATCAGCGGCCGCGGACTGGACCTTGCCCGCTGGCGGCAGCGTCCCTACCGCGCCCCGCATCACACCGCCAGCGCCGTCGCCCTGGTCGGCGGCGGCACGCATCCGCGCCCCGGGGAAATCTCGCTGGCCCATAACGGCGTGCTGTTTCTGGATGAACTCCCTGAGTGGCAACGTCAGACCCTGGAAGTGCTGCGCGAGCCCCTGGAATCGGGCTTGGTCACGATCTCACGGGCAGCGCGCAGCGTGGATTTCCCGGCACGGTTTCAGCTGGTGGCGGCCATGAACCCATGTCCCTGCGGGTGGGCCGGCGATGGCAGCGGGCGGTGCCGCTGCAGCAGCGACAGCATCCGCCGCTATCGCAGCCGCATCTCAGGGCCGCTGCTGGACCGCATCGACCTGCATGTCGAAGTACCGCGTCTGCCGCCGCAAGCATTGCGCAGCGGCAACCTCGGCGAGGACAGCGCCAGCGTGCGTGCGCGTGTGGTCGCCGCGCGGCAGCGCCAGCTCGTGCGCGGGGCGTTGCCTAATGCGCAACTCGACCAACCCGACACCGATCGCCATTGCCGGCTGCACAACGACGACCAACTGCTGCTGGAACGTGCGATCGAACATCTGCAGCTATCCGCGCGCTCGATGCATCGCATCCTGCGCGTGGCGCGCACCATTGCCGATCTGGACGACAGCGCCACGATTGCCACACGGCACCTGACCGAAGCGATCGGCTATCGCAAGCTGGATCGCGCACTGACCGCCGCCAGTGCGGCATCGTGAGGCTCACGCAACCTGGCGATCAATCGGCCAGGTGGATGTCGACGGCGCGCTCGGAACCGGAGTGAACGCATGGCCCATGTCGGACCGAATACCGGCCGCGCCTGCATTGTGGTCGCGCAGTCGTTTTGTGAGCCGCTCTTAGCTGTCTGCGCAGAAAGAGTAAGCCGCACCCGGCGCGGCGCCGCCAATGCCGTCCACTGCAGACAAGCCCCTTCGTCGCTCTACCAGCAAGCAATAGCTTGCGTAAGGCGTCGACGACAGACAAGCGCCGACAGTGACAGCGCAAGCGATGACAAGCACCTGATAGCCCGTCGCCGCGCTTGCCAACACGACTTGATGGCCCACCAATCAAGAGCTGGCCCGCGGCGTCGGAAATAAACAGGCACCGGCAGTGACGGCGCAAGCGAGTGCATGCAGCTGGCAGTTGCTCACTGGGCTTGCCAACATCCACTTCATGGCCATGCACGTACAACGTCTGCCATCCCTTTACGCAGAGGCCGTCATGAGCCGACTTCCCGAGTTGATCACCGTTGCATCGCTGGATCTGAACCGCTATCTCGGCACCTGGTACGAGATCGCCAGGTTGCCGATCCGCTTTGAGGACGCGGACTGCACCGATGTGTCGGCGCATTATTCTCTGGAAGACGACGGCACCGTGCGCGTGCAGAACCGCTGCCTGACCGCAGCCGGCGAACTGGAGGAAGCGGTCGGTCAGGCGCGCGCCATCGACGCGACAAACGCCCGGCTCGACGTGACCTTCCTGCCCGAAGGCCTGCGCTGGATTCCCTTCACCAAGGGCGATTACTGGGTGATGCGCATCGACGCGGGCTACACCGCCGCCTTGGTCGGCAGCCCCGACCGCAACTACCTGTGGCTGCTGGCGCGCCTGCCGCAGCTGGACGAAAACATCGCGCAGGCCTATCTGGCGCATGCGCGCGAACAGGGGTTCGACCTGGCGCCGCTGATCCACACCCCGCACACCGGGCAGCTGACCGAGCAACCACTGCCTTGAGCATGCGTGGCGATCACCGCTAGTGCGCGGCGCACGTCAGGCGCGGGCTGGGCATGCACTCCGCAAGGTGCGGCTGGTCCTGGACTCTCGGCGCGCTGCGCTCAGCGCATGCACCACATGGCCACTGCTCGCTCACACGCGCTGAGCGCGACGTGTTGTGAACGAAGCCGTCCTGCGGCGAGCTCACACGCCAGGCATCCGTGCGGGCTGCCGACCGCATTGCGATCTGAGGGCCGCTAACAAAACGACTGCGCAACCATCTGGCAGGCGCGGCCGGTGCTCGGTCCGGCATGGACCACGCATTCACTCCGGTTCCGAGCGCGCCGTCCATGTCCACCTGACGACCGCTCGCCACGTTTTGTTAGCCGATCCAAGACGCCACTGCGATCGAGCACTCCGCTGTAGACAGACCCGACTACTCAAGCCCATACAAACAACGGCCGGAGCATTGAAACCGCGCCGCATCAGCTGCACCGCCCTCTGCTCCAGCCGCCTTGACTCCGGCGATTGCCGGGGCGACCAGGTCGCCCGTTGGCGCCAATCGTCGCAATCAACTGTCCTACTCAGCCGTTGAGCGTGCCCAGATCCTTGGCGGCAGCCTGCGCGCCTTCCAGGCTGTCGAAGGCCACGCCGGTGTCGCCCACCACGTACTTGACCAGTTCGCCATCGCGCGTGGTTTCGTGCATCTTGAAAATCGGTACCGCATCGGTGCCGCCGACGCGTTCTTTCTGCGTTGTCATGGGTGATTCCTCCAGTGAGAGCGCCTTGCAGGGGACCGGATGGCCCCGCAGCCCGAGGTGGCGAGCGCAGACCGACCGACCCTAGCGCGCAAGTGTGTGCAAGCGCGTGAATCCATCGACCGCGTCAATTGCTGCAGTGCAGAGACAGCGGCCGGCAGAAAATCACATCCACTTCGCTCGACAGACGCGCGCAATGCACGCGTGTGTCGTACATTCGCGACGTGCAGCCTCATCAGTCCATATCTGTGGTCAACATCACGCCGCGACGGCGCGCTGCTGCGTGTGGCGGCGCAGCCGTTGCGGACGCGCAGGCCGTAGTGCGCAGCCCACCCAGCAGGCTGCGCGCATGAGCTGGCCCCCACGCCGATGCGGGTGGTGACGTGAAGCGTCAACGCATCATCAGTCTGACCGTGCTGCTGGTGCTGCTGTGCGCAACGCTCCCCATCGGGCTGTCCTACTACCTGGCATGGCGGCTGGCGCTATCGCGCGAGGAAAGCAGGCTCAGCCAACTGGCGGCGCTGTCGATCCGGCGTACCGAAACCGCCTTCGACGAGGCGCATGGCGCCTTGCTGAGCATGGCCACCTCACGGATGCCGCCCTGCTCGCCCATGCACCTGGCGCAGATGCGCGCGCTGGTGCTGACCAGTCACTACATCGTCGAGCTGGGGCATTTCGAGCAACGCCGCTTGCGCTGTACCTCGTGGGGGCTGCTACCCGACAGCATCCCGCAGACCAGCCCGGACTTCGTGGTCAAGCGCGGTATCGCGGTGACCACCCGGCTGCTGCCGCTGGCCAATCCGCAGCACCCCTTGATGGCGCTGCAGCTAGGCGACTACAACGTGCTGATCAACCCCGATACGCTGGCCGACATCAATATTCCGCCGGGTCTGCAGCTGGCGATCGGCACGCCCGACGGGCAGGTTCTCAGCAGCACCGGCACCGCGGCCGAACAGTTGCTGGTGGCCCCGCTCGACGACGCTGATACCGGTCCGCGCACCGCCGCCGACGCGCATCCGCAGGTGCTGTCCGGCCGCGACCGGCGCGGCGACTGGGTCGCGGTGGTCACCGAGCCGATGGCGTATCTCCGCGGGCCGCTGGCGGCCGCACGGCTGCAAGTGGTGCCCGGCGGCATCGTCCTGGCAGTGCTGCTGGTCGGCGTGGTGCTGTGGGTGTCACGGCGGCGCCTGTCGCCGCTGGCACGGCTGGAGATTGCGGTGCAGCGCGGCGAGTTCATCGTGCACTACCAGCCCATCATTGCGCTCGACAACGGCCGCTGTGTCGGCGCCGAGGCATTGGTGCGCTGGCAACAGCCGGACGGTGTGCTGGTGCCGCCGGATGCCTTCATTCCGCTGGCGGAAGAAAGCGGGCTGATCCTGCCGATCACCGATCTGGTGGTGGCCGAAGTCATCCGCGACCTTGGCCCTACGCTGGCTGCCGATCCGGCCTTGCATGTGGCCATCAACGTTTCGGCCGGCGACATCAAGAGCGGCCGCGTGCAGTCGGTGCTGGCCCGGGCCCTGCATGGCACCGGGGTGGACAGCGGGCAGCTGTGGGTGGAGGCGACCGAGCGCAGCCTGATGGACATCGACGCGGCGCGCACCACCATCACCCACCTGCGCGGCGCCGGCCACACGGTGTCGATCGACGACTTCGGCACCGGCTATTCGAGCCTGCAGTATCTGCAAGGCCTGCCGCTGGATGCGCTGAAGATCGACAAGTCGTTCGTGGACACCATCGGCACCCACTCGGCCACCAGCTCGGTGACCGCGCACATCATCGAAATGGCCAAGACCTTGCAGCTGCGCACCATCGCCGAAGGCGTGGAGCGCCAGGAGCAACTGGATTACCTGCGCGCCCACGGCGTGGATCTTGCGCAGGGCTGGCTGTTCTCGCGCGCACTGCCGGCGACCGGCTTCATCGCATATCACGCGCAGGCGCGCACCGTTGCCGCGCACGGTTTCAAATAGACAACCGCTGCCTTCAAGGCATCCGGCCGGCACGCCGCTCCGATGCCTTGAAGATCCCATACAAGGCTTCGGCTGGCACCAGCGTGATCCGTGTCTTCGCCTGGCACGATTGGGACGCTCCGGCGGACCGCCGTCATCGGCTGAAATGCCGCAACCCAGCCAATCACTCACACCATGGCGTGGTGTCGACGTCGCGCTCGCAACCACTGGCTGTTGCTGGGCCCAGCGCGTCAGGACAGCGAACAACTGGCGTCGCTCCTTGCCGACGCTACCCGAATCCCACGGCTTTCGACATCGAGCCGACGATCGGTGCCCATCACTTACCGACGCCCATGACGCACATGTATTGCATGCAGATGCATGGCGGCATTACCCACGCACGTCGCCTGTTGTCGAAGCGACAATCGCAATCACTGCGCTGCCGCTCAGACAACCTCACCCGCGCACCGGTGAGATGCCTATCGCTCGCCGATGCGATCACGCCTGTGCGCTTACATGCGCACACGTGGCCGCATCGCTACGCTCACCGTGTCGGGATGCATCAACTTCCATCAAGCTGATTGAACCCGAACCCATAAAAAAAGGCCGCCAATGGCGGCCTCTTCCTATCCCTCAAGCGCTCTGCAGCGCAGCGCCGCGTTGGCGCACCGGCTTGGGCCGGCTCGGGAAGGCATGCCGCACGATCCGCCACATCACCTGGCCAAACTGACGCGGCAGCGAGCCGGTGTTGTAGTGCTGGCCATAGCGCGCGCAGACCTGCTTCACCTCGACCGCAATCTGCGCATAACGATTGGCCGGCAGATCCGGATAGAAGTGGTGTTCGATCTGGTGGCTCAGATTGCCCGACAGCACGTTCATCAGCTTGCCGCCGGTCAGATTCGACGAGCCGCGCAATTGACGCAGATACCAATGGCCGCGCGACTCGTTGCGGATCGATTCCTTCGGGAACACTTCCGCATCGGCGGTGAAGTGGCCGCAGAAAATGATCACGAAGGTCCAGATGCTGCGCAGCATGTTGGCGGCCAGATTGCCCAGCAGCACGGTCAGGAAGAACGGGCCGGCCAGCAGCGGGAACACGATGTAGTCCTTGAGCATCTGGCGGCCGATCTTGCGGCCCACCGGCAGGAACGACGCGCGCAGCTCGGCAGCCTTCATCTTGCCCGCGAACCAGCGGCCCAGGCGCAGGTCCTGGATGGCCACGCCCCATTCGAACAGCAGCGCAAACACCACCGCGATGAACGGCTGCAGCAGGTAGAACGGGCGCCAGCGCTGCTCGGGGAAGATCCGCAGCAGGCCGTAGCCGATGTCGTCATCCATGCCGCGCACGTTGGTATAGGTGTGGTGCTTGAAGTTGTGCGTCTTGCGCCAGTTGTCGCCGGTGGCAACGATGTCCCACTCGTAGGTGTTGCCGTTGAGCTGCGGGTCGCCCATCCAGTCGTACTGGCCGTGCATGACGTTATGGCCCAGCTCCATGTTCTCCAGGATCTTGGACAGGGTCAGCAGCACCACGCCGGCAATCCACGCCGGAATCAGCACGCTGTGCACGAACGCACCCAAAAACAGCAGCGCGCGGCCGGCCACGCCGGTCCAGCGCACGGCAGCCACGATGCGGCGGATGTAGCGCGCATCGGCGGCGCCCACCTGCCGCTGCACGCGGGCGCGGATGGCATCGAGTTCGTCGCCAAACGACTGCAGTTCGGCGGCGGACAGGGCACGGTTATGAACTCGGCTCATGAAGATTCCTTACAGATCCAGGATCAGGTCAGTGCTCGGGGCACTGATGCACAGGCGCACCTGTGCGGTGGGTTCGTTGCTGCGCTCGCCGGTCAGCAGGTGGCGCGTGGTGCCGGACTGGCGCGCGCAGGCGCAGCTGTTGCAGATGCCCATGCGGCAGCCGTGCTTCGGGCGCAGGCCTTGCGCTTCCAGCCCTTCCAGCAGCGACTGGCCGCGCGGCAGGGTGAGCGTACGGCCGCTGCGTGACAGCTGGACCTGGACGTCGCCGGTTTCGCCGTCGTCCAGCGTCGGCACGCTGAAGGCTTCGGCCTGAAACGCCGCTACCTGGCCTTCCAACCGTGCACGCGCCGCCTGCACAAATCCGCCCGGGCCGCAGGCCATGACGTGGCGTGCGGACAGATCGGCGATCTGGTCCAACGGATAGCTGTCCACGCGCGCCGCCGGCGTCGCACACTCGCGGGTGGTCAGCACCTGCACGCGCAGACGCGGATGCGCGGCGGCCAGCGCCTCGAATTCGTCCAGAAAACAGGCTTCATCGCGCTGACGCACCCAATACAGCAGGTCCACATCCACCGGCATGCCGGCGTGCGCGGCCGCACGCAGCAGCGCGCGCATCGGGGTGATGCCCGAGCCTGCGGCCAGCAGCAACAGCGGGGTGGGCGCGGCCGGCAGCAGCATGTCGCCAAAGGCCGGGTCCAGCGACACCACCGTGCCCAGCGCCGCATCGTGCGCCAGATACCGGCTCACCTGCCCGCCTTCGATCGCCTTGACGGTGATCGCCAGGCGGCCATCCGCCAGCACGGTCGGGCTGTAGCTGCGCAGCAGACGGCGGCCGTCGATCTCCACGCCCACGCTGACGTGCTGGCCAGCCTGCAGGCCCTGCCAGTGGCCATTGGCCTGGAAGACCAAGGTCACCGCGTCGCGGCTGGCGGTATTGCGTTCGATCAGACGGGCCATGGGCCGATCCAGCGTCCACAGCGGATTGATCCGGGTTGCCCAGAAATCGAACAGCTGCGGCGACACCAGGCGGCGCGCCAGCCGTGCGGGCAGCGGGGACTTGCTCTTGGGAGTGGGTGCCAGGCTCATAGGTTGCACTATACGCATGCATGCACACGCGTGTATACAGTTGTATATCGACCAGAGGGGCTATGATTCATTCCCACGTCCGGCTGCCGCCTCATGACCTCCATCGCCCTGCCTTCCCACGACGCGCCGCCGTCACGCAAGCCGGCGATCTCACGCGAGGACCTGATTGCCGCGGCGCTGTCGCTGATCGGCCCGCACCGCAGCCTGTCCACGCTGAGCCTGCGCGAAGTGGCACGCGAAGCCGGCATTGCGCCAAACAGCTTCTACCGCCAGTTCCGCGATATGGATGAGCTCGCGGTGTCCTTGATCGATCTGGCCGGGCGCTCGCTGCGCACCATCATCGGACAGGCCCGCCAGCGCGCCACCTCCACCGACCGCAGCGTCATCCGCGTGTCCGTGGAAGCGTTCATGGAGCAATTACGCGCCGACGACAAGCTGCTGCACGTGCTACTGCGCGAAGGCGCGGTGGGCTCGGACGCCTTCAAGCAGGCGGTGGAGCGCGAGCTCACCTATTTCGAAGACGAATTGCGCGTGGACCTGATCCGCCTGGCCGCCGCCGACAACGCCAAGTTGCACGCGCCGGCGCTGGTGTCCAAGGCGATCACCCGCCTGGTCTTTGCGATGGGCGCGGTGGCGATGGACTCGCCGCCGGAAAAGGACCCGGAACTGATCGAACAGATCTCGCAGATGCTGCGCATGATCCTGACCGGCGCGCGCACGCTGGGCACGCACGGCGGCTGAGCGCGGCGCACAGCGCATCGCGCGCAGTGGTCGGATCAGGTGTCGACGGCGCGCTCATCACCGCAGCGGATGCGTGGCGCACGCCGCATGACGCACCAATCGCGTTCGCCTGGCGCTGAGCTCCGACGTTTTATTCGCCGCGCGCACTTGGTACGGCAGCCTGCTGCCGGCGCCCGGGTTGCGCCTTTCGTAGTGAATGACCCCACGCGCTGTTGCACGCAGCAGGGCCGTGACTGGCACGAGGTCGGCAGCGGCAACCACCGTACATCATGGGTGCGACCGCACATTCCCAGATGCCACTAAACGCGTACCATCGGCCACGAGTGCAACTGCAGGCCCGACTGCATCCGTGTAACGGGAATACCCTTGTCTGCACAGCCGCGTATCGAAAGTTCCTGCACAACGTGTGTCGATCATTATTCAATCGACCCGGCATTATCCATTCCGGATCAGCCTTTCCAATCGCCACATTCCCGACGCACGAAGAAAAACATAATCAATTATTTTCATAAAGTGCTTGCATAACCAAAAACCTGCAGGTAATGTTCGCGCCCTACGCAGCACTGCCTGCACCCGGACCTGACCCACGCTCATGCACACCAGCCATTTCATTCAACGCAATCGACTGCCCGGCGCGCTTCGCGCGGCATCGTTTGCGTGCACGGCCAAACAGCACGTGCGCACCATCATCGGCTGATGTCCTGATTCAAGGAGATCGGTCACCCGATCTCCGAGGCACGCGAACGCCCTCGGATGCAGCATCCGGGGGCGTTTTTCGTTGTGCGTTCGTAGTGAACCTGTGGATGACCGCAGTTGAAACCCGGGCACGGACTGCCCGACAACAGGGATGTTGGATTGCCACGAGGCGCGACAGCGCTGTGCCCAGGTTTCGGGCACGGGTGGTATGTGGTCATGCACCGACTGAATGACCGTTTGAATAAAACGGCCATCGGAAACAGTACGAAAGATCGTCAGCGCACTGGAGTTTATTCCAGCTGGTGCGCGCGGCTATGCCGTGGCGTATACCGATCATCTTTCTCGTGTTTCTCGTTTTGGGTATCGGCTCGTGGTCGAGCAGCGGCACTCTCCGCAGGCGCGGTTCAATTCCGCATTACCCACCACTGGATAGCTCAGAGGGTAGAGCAACAGATTTCTCATCTGTCTGTCGCGGGTTCGACTCCCGCTCCAAGCAATGACCTTTCCGGTCATCTCGGGGACGCAAGTCCCTTTACGGAAACGCCCATGCTGCGTGCATTCAAGCAATGCATCGCGTGAATGCACGCAGCAGCGGCGACGTCGCCGGGCGGTTGCCCTGGACGCGTCACCCTGCGCTCAGCCCTGCCTTCGCACACCATCGCGCAGCTGCGGCAACGCATCGGCAGGCGCCAACAGCGCAGCGTGCCCCGCACGGCCGCCGTCACCGGCGTTTCCACCTTCCAACGCCGCGTTGCATCGGCACACGTTTGGCCATCAGTCCGATCCGGGCGGCAAAACGGCAGTACCTGCGGATCGGACCACCAGAGCCAACCCAAGGAGAAGTGTCATGTTCTGGACCAAGAGGGTCGTGATCGGCGACGGCGAGCGCGGCCTGGTGTATCGGAATCGTCGGTTCGAGCGCGTGCTCGTGCCCGGTGTCTACCGCCTGTTCGACCCGCTGAGCCGGACCGAGGTCAGCGTGCACAACATCCACAGCGGCGACGAGGTCGGCCGCGATGCCGACATGCTGATCGACACGCTGGGCGCCGCATTGCCGCAGCACTTCGTGCTGGCGGACATCGGCACCGCGCACGTGGGCCTGCTGATCCGCAACGGCAAGCTCGACCAGGTCCTGCCACCGGGCACACGCGCGCTGTATTGGCGCGGCGCCGCCACCGTCGAGGTGCAGAGCTTGCCGTTGGGCGACGGCCTGCAGGTGCCAGGCGATGTGCAGCGGCGCCTGCGTCAGCTCGGCACCGTGTCGCGCGTGGCCGTGTGCATGGACGTGCCCGCCGAGTCGCAAGGGCTGGTGTTCGTCGACGGCAGGTTGATGGCACCTTTCGGCCCCGGCGCGTACGCGTTCTGGAATTTCCAGAAGAACGTGACCACCGAGGTGATCGACCTGCGCGTGCAATCGGTGGAGGTCTCCGGCCAGGAATTGCTGACGCGCGACAAGGTGTCGTTGCGGGTCAATCTGGCAGCGAGCATGCGCGTCACCGATGCGGTGGCAATGCGGACGCGTGTGGCCAAGGCGGGCGACTACCTGTACCGGGAATTGCAGTACGGGTTGCGCCGCGCGGTTGCGGCCAAGACGCTGGACGAATTGCTGGGCGACAAGGCATCGCTGGATGCGGATATCTTCGGCTACGTGCGTGGCAGCGTGGGCGGTTTCGGCATCGACGTGCTTGGCGTTGGAGTCAAGGACGTGATCCTGCCCGGTGAGATGCGCCAGATCCTCAATGCGGTCGTGCAGGCGGAGAAGCAGGCGCAAGCCAATGTGATCCGCAGGCGCGAAGAGGCCAATGCCACCCGCTCGCTGCTCAACACCGCCAAGCTGATCGAAGACAGCCCGGTATTGATGCGATTGAAGGAGCTGGAGGCGCTGGAGAAGGTCACCGAAAAGATCGACAAGCTCACCGTGTTCGGCGGCCTGGATGGTGTGCTGAAGCAGTTGGTGACGCTCAGATAAGCATGCGGGTGTGCGGCGAAAGGATTGGCCGCACACCCGCGCAAAGGAATGAACAACATGAGTACTTCACAACACTTCGAATGGCTGCATGCCGAAGGCAGCACCACCCCGATCAAGGGCTGGGTGCGCGGCGTGCCGCTGGAAGAACAGGCGCATGCGCAGTTGCGCACTATCGCCGCCGTCCCGTTCGTCGGGCCGTGGGTGGCGGTGATGCCCGACGTGCACCTGGGCAAGGGCGCAACCGTGGGCTCGGTGATCCCGACCCGCGGCGCCATCATCCCGGCGGCGGTTGGCGTGGATATCGGCTGCGGCATGGCGGCGGTGCGCACCACCCTGCGTGCCAGCGACCTACCGGACAACCTGGCGCAACTGCGCTCCAGCATCGAGCGTAGCGTGCCGGTCGGCAACGGCCGTGGCGGCGAGCATCGCAACCTGCCCGACAGCATCGACACGCGAATCGCGCAGTCGGGGCTGGTGCAGCGCCTGGAGGCGATCAAGCAGCAGCACAAGCGCATCCGCACCGACAAGCTGGCGTGCCAGATCGGTACGCTGGGCGGCGGCAACCACTTCATCGAACTGTGTCTGGACGAGACCGACGCGGTGTGGGTGATGTTGCACAGCGGCTCGCGTGGCACCGGCAACCTGATTGGCACCTACTTCATCGAGCGGGCGCGTGAGCAACTGGCACACCGCGTGCTGGGCTTTCATCTGCCCGACAAGGACCTGGCCTTCTTCATGCAGGGCGAGCCGTTGTTCGATGAGTACGTGGAAGCGGTGTCGTGGGCACAGGATTACGCGCGCGAAAATCGTGAAGCGATGATGGCGCGGGTGTTGGCGGAGATGCGTCACCGCCTGCCGAAGTTCCAGCTGGAGAAGCTGGCGGTCAACTGCCACCACAACTATGTGCAGAGGGAGACGCACCATGGCGAGGAATTGCTGATCACCCGTAAGGGCGCGGTGAGCGCACGTACCGGCGAGCTGGGCATCATTCCCGGCAGCATGGGCACGCGCAGCTTCATCGTGCGCGGGTTGGGCAACGCAGAGAGCTTCCATAGCTGCAGCCACGGCGCGGGACGGGTGATGAGCCGCACCGCAGCGCGTGCGCAGATCACCCTGGCCCAGCACCGCGAGGCCACCGCACATGTGGAATGCCGCAAGGATGCGGCGGTGATCGACGAATCGCCGGCGGCATACAAGTCCATCGACGCGGTGATGGCGGCGCAGCAGGATCTTGTCGAAGTGCTGCACACGCTGCGCCAGGTGGTGTGCATCAAGGGATAACCGAGGGCCGCAGTCGCGGCCCTCTTTCGCCAAGTTTTTAGCGATGTCTCGGTTGCAAGCTGTCTGCGACCTCATCCGCACATGCGAATGCACAGTTCAGTCATGTCGCGATGGCACTCACATCAAAGCACAAGCGTTTCACTCTTGCGCCGCCATGGTTGCGCCACGTTCGCGGCCTGTTTTTGCAGGTTGCATCCATCAGGTAAGCGGAGGCGGCATGCGCAATCTCGACAAGCAGGAACGCAAGGCAGACGCACAGGATTTGAACCGCGACCCGATCTCCGGTGCCCCGGGCTCGCATCCGGTGGGCGTGGGTGTGGGCGGCATCGCGGGCGGTGCGGCGGCAGGCGCACTGGCAGGCACCGTGTTTGGTCCGCTTGGCACCTTGATCGGTGCGGCTGCCGGCGTGGTGGCAGGCGCAGCTGCCGGTAAGGGCGTGGCCGAGCGCCTCGACCCAACCGTAGAAACCGAATATTGGCGTCAGGAGCATCAACACCGCCCGTACTACAAGGAAGGCACCGACTACGACCGCGACTACGCCACCGTCTATGGCTTCGGCCTGCAGGCACGCGAGACGCGCCCTACCAGCACCTGGGAAGAAACCGAAGCCACCCTGGCCGGCGAGTGGCCGCGTAACCGTGGTCAATCGCGCCTGGAATGGGATGAAGCACGCCTGGCGGCGCGCGATGCGTGGGATCGCGCCGATCGCACCCACACCGTGTATCGCGATGGCGACATGCACTATGCCGGCCGTTTCGACAATGCCAGCTACCGCGACAGCGACTATTCGTACGACGACTATCGCCCTGCCTACCGCTATGGCATGCAGGCGCGTCAGCAGCATGCCGGCCGCCAGTGGGACGACCATCTGGAACGCGACCTGGGCGATGGCTGGGACCGCTTCAAGGCCGACTCGCGCTTGACCTGGGAAAAGGCCAAGCATGCCGTGCGTGAAGCGTTCGACTCGGATCATCATGGCGATGCGGCACGTCGCAATCCGACAGATCCACGCGTGTAATCTGCGGCGCGTTTAGACCGCGGCGCATTGGCCGCGCTAAACGCCAGTGATCCGCAGTAGACCAGACGGGCCCGCGAGGGCCCCTTTGTTTGTGTGGGTTGCGGTGGGCCACAACCTGCAGCGCCTTCGTAGCCTCTTGCGGCACCACGACGCCTTGCGCATTCCGCATGGTCAGGATGGCCGCGCAACATGCTGCACCACGTGTTCCTGCACGGCGACGCAAACGCGCGACAAATCAAACGGACGTGTTTTCCACCGCCCGGATATCGCCGCGAAACGCCAGCGCGTCCTGCCCCGTTGACGCTGCGTCGCCCTGCTGCTTGAGCAGTTGCTTGCGCGCCGCCACCACTTCCTTGGCCAATGCAATCCGGCGGCCCACCACCATTTCGGTCAACCAGTCGATCAGCGCGCGGGTGTATTCCTGCTGATGCTCCTTGACGCTCAACGCATGGTCGGCGCCTGCAATCACGCGCGTGGTCAGCGAACGCGCGTTGACGAAGGCATCGGCATAGTTGCGCAGCACCGGATGCGGCACGATGACGTCGTTCTCGGCTTCGACCAGCAATACATCGCCGGTATATGCAGCACAGGCCGCCAGCGCGATGTTGTCGTCGGGTGTCAGGGCACGTTGGCGGTACGCGGTCAGATCCGGATCGGCGTTGAGGCTGACCTTGGGCTGGTCCCAATGCGCGTCCTTGTACAGCGCGGGCGAGCGCAACGCCAACCACTCCACCGGGCGCTCGCGCGTCAGCAGCGCCGACAGGTAGCCGCCATAACTCAAGCCGACCACGGCGATCGACTGTTGATCCACATACGGAAGGCCCGCCAGCTGGTCGTAGGCGGCGATGATGTCCTGCAGGTTCTGCGCGCGGGTGACGGTCTGCCGCATCGAGGCATGGCCCTCGTGACCGCGCAGATCGAAGGTCATGCAGATGCAGCCCAGGCCCACCGCCTCGCGTGCGCGCAGCAGGTTGTGATGCTGGCTGCCGCCCCAGCCATGGACGAACAGCACCGCCGGAATGCCGGTGGGCGTGAGCAAGGTACCGTTGAGCGCGTCGTGATCGACCGCAATGTCGATGCTGGAAAGTTTGGCTTCCATCAGTCGGTTGAGATCCTTCGGTATTTGTAGCGCGGACCGGCGCCGGGCTGGGTTGCACGGTAATACACCTGCGCATCGGCCGGTGGTTCGCCCTCGTAGAGTTCGTGCGTGGATGCGTGCACCCAGTGCAGGCCGGCCTGCTGCTGGAAACAGGCGATCGCCGCCAGCTCGGCCGGCGTCGCACCACCAATCCGCCAGGATTGCTCCAGCACACCGCAGACAGACCCGGCATGCGCATCTTCGCCGCTGACCACATCGTAGTTGCGCCGCGAAATGTACAGGCCGGCAATGGCATTCGTGATGCAGCGATCGTAGCGGCATGCTTGTTCCACCACGCGCCGCTGCAACGGCGGCAATGCGGTGGCCAGCAGCGCTTCCAGCGAGCCGCGATGCACGTGCAGCGACGATCCACCGTAGACCGCATCGCCTTGTGCATTGCGCACGCTGCATTGCGTGCCGTAATAGGCGATCTGGATACCGGCCACGCACAGCTCGCCCACGCTATGCGTCACCGGCTGCAAGACGTCGCGCTCGAGCACAGCGCCGTGGGTGTGCAGGTAATCCTCCGGCAACGTGTCCAACGCCCGCACCAGCCCGGCGGTGTCGGCAATACGCCATTGCCCATTGCCACCCACGCCGGTGGGCAGCTTCAGACGCACCCCACCGGCGGTCAGCAACAGGTCCAGCGCATGCAGCGCATCGTCCCGGGAAAACACCGTGTAGCCAGGCAAGGTGGCCGGCACCAGCGCGATCGCCAGTGCCTGATTCCAGCCGTCGATACGCGCCGCCGTCTCGCCAATCAACGGGTGGCCGATGACCTTGGTGGCGACGAATGCAAGCGGCACGATGCCACCCAGCAAGCCGCTCGCATCTTCAATGCCCAATGCCCGCGCCTGTTCGATGGTCAAGGTGTCGTCGGGAACATGCAAGGTGCGGCACCCGATGCCCTCATCGATCAGCGCGACATCGCCCAGCCCGCCATTGCGCGCGCCCAGCAGGCGTGCAATTTCGCTGCACACCCAGGCATGCGTGGCACGCTCGTGTCCATCGGAAGACACCGCGCGCGTGATGTGCCCACGCACCAACCCGTATGGCGGATCCGCCATTACATCCCCTTGCGGCAAGGCCGCACCCCGGCGCCGGCTCGTTACCGCCGAGCGGCGCAATGCGATGTTGCAGGTGCGCGTCTGCGCTTATTTCAGGGCCAGATAGAGACCCACCACGATCAGCACCACCACGATCAAGCTGATGACCATGCGCCCACCACGCAGCTCCAACAAGGCATGCCACCACACCCGTGCCTCTGGTGTGCCGCTGGCATGGTGCGGTTTACGACGACTGCTTTCGCTCTCCTGCATCCTGTCTGCTCTCTCCATTACGTCGTGACATACATTAAGGATCAGACGTTACACAGGTGTGGAGCGGTTCAGAATCTTCCGTAAAATGCGGCATTGCACGCAGAATTTTTTCACAAGCAACGCAGGCGCATCGAGGGAGTGGCCACGGTAGCGACTGACACAGGACACCTTGCTGCGCGGCGACCGGTCGATCGCAGGCGATCGCTCAGTGCAGCACGTTTGCGTGTCAGCAGAAGCTCAAGGTCGCGCCGCAGCGTGTGCATGCAACGCGTGTAGAGACGCAAAAACAAGCTGACTAATTAAGCGTTGTGCCGCGCAACTGCAGGCAATGGTCGCGTTCGATGATCATTCGTTGACATACCTGCAGTTACTCTGCACGTCAAGTTTGTTTAACCCCGGAACGCCCAAAGTCATGAGCAGAGACCCATCCGTCATCGATGTACAAGCCGAAATCGCGCATTGGCAGGCGCGGCATGCCCAAGGAAATCTGGGCGCAGGCAAGTTCAGCGAATTGTCCCCGGTGGTGAAAATGGCCTGCGATATCTATCTGCAGGCACCGCGTTCGAGCGACCAAGAACGTCTGCGTCTGTTTCGCGACCGCCTTGAGCATCACTTCATTTCGTCCAACACGCAGTCCAACTACGAACAGCTGGCAACCGACTGCTGGCAGCGCCTGGGTGCACACAACAGCTGAGCACGCCCGTCGTACGCAAGACCTGTTACTCATTGGAGATCGTCATGAAAACCCCGTATCAAGTGCAGCAGGAGCTGGAACGATTGGAGCGGTTGGTACCGCACATCATCAGCGACCAGGGCGACCGCGCGGAGGAAATCCTTGGCTTCCATGTGGCCAGCCTGCTGGGCAGCGCGCCGATCAGCGAGCACGCCATGATTCGCGAGCGTACAACGCGCATGGCACGCCAGTGCCGCACCGCGCAGGACGCGATCCGCACACCGATCAGACCGCTGGGCATCGCGCCGGTTGCCCAGCCGCAGTGGGCTTGATCAAGGTAGTAACCGCAGTACCGGAGCCGCGCAGCAGCTCCTTTGCATTTCATCGCCGGCAGTGCCGACCCACCCCCGAGACCTTCATGAAATCCACTTTTGTTGCTGCATCGTTGCTGGCCATGCTGACCCTTACCGCCTGCGATCGCCCCGGTGGCGATGCATCGCGCACTGCACCGGCAGTGTCGCCGGAACCGACTGCCGCGCCGGTGAGCGGCAGCGGAGCCACCGAGCTGGCCAAGGGCGATGGCGGCGCGCTGGGCGTGCTGGCCGCGATCGATGAGAACGAGATTGCGCTGGCCACGCAAGCCATCGAACAAGACCTGGGCGGCGCCACCAGCGAGTTCGCACAGCAGATGTTGCACGACCACGAAGCCAACCTCGAGAAGACCAAGGCGCTGGGCGCGAAAGACAGCCCGCGTGCGGATGCGATGCGCGCCAAGGGCAAGGCCGCCGTGGAAGCCTTGTCCAAGACGCTCACCCTGCCCGACGGCAAGGATGCGTACCGCAATGCCTTCATGCGCAACATGGTCATGGACCACGGCGACACCATCAAGATCATCGACGCCGAACTGCTGCCCGCCGCAGAGAGCGCGCCGGTCAAGCAGCACCTGGAAGAGACCCGTCGCGTGGTGTCGGCGCACTTCGAACGGGCCCACGCGGTATCGTCGTCGAAGTAAGCGCCCCACCGCTGCATCACGCAAACGCGCTGGCCTGTCCGGCGCGTTTGCGTTTGGCGGGAGCAGTGCATCG
Organism: Xanthomonas sp. NCPPB 4467; assembly: GCF_041475665.2. Classification (NCBI taxonomy): domain Bacteria; kingdom Pseudomonadati; phylum Pseudomonadota; class Gammaproteobacteria; order Lysobacterales; family Lysobacteraceae; genus Xanthomonas; species Xanthomonas sp. NCPPB 4467. Next base: position 4,766,997 of record NZ_CM191260.1, read on the forward strand.
AGCGCGCTGCATCGCTGCTGCATCGCCGTGCTCGCCACGCCAGGCGCGACTGCATGCACCCGCATGGACCCCGCCGTCGCGATCCATCTGCACCAAGACATCGGCTACAGCATCGGCAAGGTCGCCGGCGCTGCGCGCGCCGGCTTCACTCCGCTTCGGTCCGCCGTGGCCTATGGTGCCGCATCGACTCGGCCCAGGAGCCTCCCATGCGTTTGCTCATCACCGGCGGCACCGGCTTCATCGGCCAGGCCTTGTGCCCCGCGCTGCTGCACGCCGGCCATCAGGTCAGCGTGCTCACGCGCGACACCCGCCGCGCCAGCCGTACCCTGCCCGGCGTGACCGCCGTCGACACGCTGGACGGGATGCAGGCCGATGCGGTCATCAACCTGGCCGGCGAACCGCTGGCGGCCGGCCGCTGGACCGAGGCCCGCAAACAACGTTTTCGCGATTCGCGGCTGGGCATCACCCGCCAACTGCACGACTGGATTGCGCAACAGCCCGCCGAGCAGCGGCCGTCGGTGCTGATCTCCGGCTCGGCGGTGGGCTATTACGGCGAGCGCGGCGACACCGCCTTGACCGAAGCAGATCCTGCGGGCGATGACTTTTCGGCCGTGCTGTGCCGCGACTGGGAAGCGGAAGCCGCCCGCATCGGCACGCTTGGCCCTCGCGTGAGCTGGGTGCGCACCGGCATCGTGCTGGACCGCGATGGCGGCGCGCTGGCACGCATGCTGCCGGCATTTCAGCTGGGCGGTGGCGGGCCCTTCGGCAACGGCCGGCACTGGATGAGCTGGATCCACCGCGCCGACATGGTGGCGCTGCTGGTCTGGCTGCTGCAGCACGGCCAGCCCGGCGCCTACAACGCCACCGCGCCCAACCCGGTCAGCAATACCGAGTTCGCGCGCACCCTGGCCAAGGTGCTGCACCGCCCGGCGCTGCTGGCGCTGCCGGCCGGGCTGCTGCGGCTGGGCTTCGGCGAAATGGCCGACCTGCTGCTGATCAGCCAGCGCGTGCTGCCGCAGCGCGCGCTCGATGCCGGATTCCGCTTCCAGTACACGCAACTGGAGCCGGCGCTGCGCGCGATCCTGCAGCGCTGAGGTGCCCGGCGGGCCAGGCGCCCCGGGCGTCCGGGCCGCCCATCGGGTATGCAACCGCGCCGGACGGGGCATGCACTAATATTTCCCTAACGCGCATCTTCGACAGTGCTGCGGATCTCGGATTGCCCGATGCCCAGCGGACCCCATATGCACCTGCTCCTTGTCGAAGACGACACCATGCTGGCCAATGCCATCTGCGACGGCGTACGCCAGCAGAGCTGGACCATCGACCATGTCTGCAGCGCCAACGCGGCCAAGACTGCGCTGGTGGATCACCGCTACACCGCGGTACTGCTGGACATCGGCCTGCCCGGCGAATCCGGGCTGACGGTGATCCGCTTCCTGCGCAGCCACTACGACGCCACCCCGGTGATTGCGCTGACCGCGCGCGGCCAGCTCACCGACCGCATTCGCGGGCTGGATGCCGGCGCCGACGATTACCTGGTCAAACCTTTCCAGTTCGATGAGCTGATGGCACGGCTGCGCGCGATCACCCGCCGCAGCCAGGGGCGCGTGGTGCCGGTCCTCAGCCAGGGCGATGTCTGCGTGGATCCGAGCAGCCGCAAGGTCACCCGCGCCGGCACCTGGGTGGCGTTGAGCGCACATGAATATCGCTTGTTGCTGGCATTGATGGAGCGTGCCGGGCGCGTGGTCACCAAGGACCAGCTGGAAGAAGGCGTGTATGGCGGCCCGTCGGAAGGTGGCAGCAACATGATTGCGGTGTATGTGCATCAGTTGCGGCGCAAGCTGGGCGACGAGCTGATTTCCACCGTCTACGGCCAGGGCTATATGGTCGGCAAGGCACCCGAATGAAGTCCTTGCAGGCGCGCATGCTGGCGGCGTTGGCGGCCATCGTTCTGCTGAGCTGGTCGACGTCGCTATGGATTCTGATTGCACTGGTCACCCAGGGCCATCACAGCGTGGTCGAGCAGGAACTCAACCTGCTCGGCGACCGCCTGGTCAGCGCGCTGCCCGATACGCTGGAACGGCGCTTCGACACGGCCAACGATGCCATCGCCGCCCCGGGGGTTGCCGCCGCTACGGGCACCCTCTCCTCGCGCATGAGCCTCAACCAGACGCTGACCGCCGTAGTGCTGAACACCTTGCAGCTGGCAATCCTGGGCGTGCTGGTGTGGTGGGCGGTACGCACCTCGCTCGGTCCGCTGCGCGCGGTGTCGCTCGCCATCGCGCAGCGCACCGGCCTGGACACCGAACCGGTGCCGTTGGAGCGGGTGCCGGATGAAATCCGCCCGTTGATCGCCTCGTTCAACACCTTGCTGGCGCGCGTGGAAAAAGCCGTACAGGCCGAGCGCGACTTCGTTGCCGATGCCGCACACGAACTGCGCACGCCACTGTCGGCGCTGCATGCGTATGCAGAGGTCGCCCTGCGTGCGCCCACGCTGGAGGCAAAGGACGCGGCGCTGCATCAGTTGCTGGAGACCGCACGCCGCAGCAACCGCCTGGCCGAGCAATTGCTGGATCTGGCGCGACTCGACGCCGGCATCAGTTCGGCCGCCTATCACCAGGTCGACATGGGCGAACTGATTTCGCATGTGCTCGACGAGTTCAGCGTGCAGGCCGACGCGCGTCAGATCAATCTGCAAGTGGAAGCATCGCCGTGTCTGTTGCGTTGCGATGTGGATGCAGTGGGCATCCTGATCCGCAATCTGGTCGACAACGCCATCCGCTACGGGCGTAGCCGCGGTACAGTGGAGGTGAGTTGCGGCTACTGCCTGCGTGCCGACGTGCTGCACCCCTTCGTCCAGGTGAGCGACGACGGCCCGGGTGTACCAGAGGCTGCGCATACGTCTATTTTCGAGCGCTTTTATCGTGTGCCCGGTAGCGAAGTGCAGGGCAGCGGGATCGGGCTGTCCTTGGTCGCCGGCATTGCGCGCCTGCATGGCGCAACGATCGAGACCTGCGAAGGCAGCGAAGGGCGCGGCCTGTGCGTGCGCGTGGTGTTTGCCGGCAATAGCGCGCCGACGGCCAAGAGCAGCTGACAATATCTGGCGAGCGGCCACCACGCGCCTACGGCCGGCGCATGAGGGCAGCTAACAAACGTAGCAAGCAGTCGTCAGGTGGGTGTAGACGGCGCGCTCAGAATCGGAGCGGACGCGTGGTACATATCGCGCCGAGCACCGGCCGCACCCGCACGGCGGTGAGCGCAGTCGTTTCGTTCGCTGCGCTAAAACCGGGATGGACGCGCTTGGCACCTGCCGATTCCGTGCGCAAGATGATCGGAATCGAACCAGCCAAACAGCAAGCTTGGACGCAGCACACAACGTCATCGCCGGTTGTAGGCGATGCGCACGAGGTGGTTTGTGGGTCGCGCTAGAGGTCAAGCGCGATGTTGACGACGTGCTATTCGCTTCCAATAACTTTCTAAAGCTGCCTGCCTAGAGTGCACTCACCGCACGCATCCAGGATGCATGGTGATGATTCGCTCCACCCGCCCCACCCCACGCGCTCCAACCGTGCTATCGCACTTGGCTATGCAAAACGCCGCCAACGACAGCGTGATCGCGTCTACCACTGCGTTGGTACCGGCAGCAGAATTTCGCTGCGGCCGCACCGGCACGCGTAACCGCGACATCTGGTGCGCATTGCCTGACATCCGCAGCGCACGCCAGACACATCGCCTGCAACGCTGGGCCACGCGCGGCGTGTTGCTCACGGCCGCGGCTGCGCTGTTGGCGCTGGCGCTGATGCGTCTTCTGCTGCGTTGAAGATTTGCGCGCTTGCTCTTTCCCACAACCGTTTCGTTTCTTACAGGCCCCTGTCATGCCCGTCCGTTTCGTCGCCCGTTGCTGCACGCTTGCCGTTATCGGCATCACCCTGATCGGCTGCGCCAGCACCGGCCCCATGCCGTATCGCCAGTTGCCGTCGTCCAGTTACTTGCGCCCGCATGATGGCAGCCGCGGCGACCGCATGCCGTACGCGTATCACAGCGATGTGGATTGGACGCACTACCGCGCAGCCATCATCGAGCCGGTCGCCATTTACCGCGGACCGGATGCGCAGTTCGAGAACGTGCCAGAGCAGGACAAACGCATGCTGGCCGACGTCATGCAGCAGGAGTTCGGCAACGCCATTGCGCGGCGCTGGCGCCCGACGACGTCGGCTGATCGCGAGACCTTGCGCGTCCGCATCACCCTGACCGGCGCCAAGCCCAGCAAGCGCGTGTTGGGCACCATCATGAAGGTGGACATAGGCGGCGGTTCGTACAACGCGGTACAGGCCGCACGCGGCAAGCAGGGCGCATTTTCCGGCTCGGTCAGCTATGCGGTGGAGATCTTCGATGCGCAAAGCGATCGCCTGCTCGCCGCGTATGTCGAGAAGCAATATCCCAGCGCAATGAACATCAAGGCCAGCCTGGGCGCGTATGACGCGGCGAAGGCGGGAATTCGCAAGGGCGCCGAGCAGCTGGTTGACGGGATCGAGTAGGTGCTAGACGAAGCCTAGGCACGTCCTTTCTCCCATCGGGAGAAAGTGCCCCACAGGGGCGGATGAGGGTGCGTGCATAGCCTCGTGCAGTTGGAGCAGCGCAAACGCATGAAAAAGGCCGACGCTGTACGGCAGCGTCGGCCTCTCTCGATACGTTTCAACGTCTACGTACTTCTCAACGTGCGGCGCACATCTGCGCCTCCAGCACGAGCGGCGCCACGCAATGCGCCCTCAACCGTCAGCGTGTGACGCGCTTGACGGCCTTTTTGCCCACCGCCTTGCGGGCAGCAGTGGTCTTGGCCACGGCGCGCGTTGCAGGCGTCTTGGTGACCTTGGCCGCCTTCTTCAACGCAGTCTTGGTCACGGCCTTTTTCAGCGGGACCTTCTTCACTGCAGCTTGTTTGGTCGCGGCCTGCTTGGCGGCCGGCGCTTTCTTGGCGATGCCTTTGGCGACCGACTTCTTGAGCGACGCCGATTTGGCCGCGGCTTTCTTCGCGGCCGTGCGCGCGCTCACCGTTGCCACGGCGGTCTTGCGCGCCGCGCTCTTGGCGGCGGTCTTGCGCGCCGCGCTCTTGGCGGCGGTCTTGGCGCTCAGTGCGGCGGCTTCGGCCTTGGCGTTGGCCTTGGCGGTTTCCAGCTTCTGCTTGGTGTTGGCCTTGGTATCGGAGATCTTTTTCTTGGCCGCGGCGCTGGTGCTGCTCAACTTCTGCTTGGCTGCGTCCTTGGTCGCCGTCAGTTTGTGCTTGGCCGCATCCTTGGTGGAGAGCAGCTTCTGCTTGGCAGCATCCTTGGTGGCGGTCAGCTTGTCTTTTGCAGCGTCCTTGGTCGCGGTCAATGAGCGCTTGGTCTTGGCCACGCTGCGCTTGACCGCAGTCGCCGCCTCGCCCGCCTTGGCAACCACGTTCTTCTCCGCCTTGACCACCGCCTTGCGGGCCTTGGCAACGCGCGTCTTGACCTCTGCCACGGCCACGCCTGCGGCTTCCTGCACATTGGTCACCGCCTCGCTGGTGGTGCTGGCGATGGTATCGGTCAGTTCAGTTGCGGTGCTCTTGACGCTATCGACGGCGTCAGACAGGGTTGCGGTTACACCATTGCCGTTGCTCATAGACCCTCCTTAAGGGCATCAGTGCGGTAAACGCGGGCGATGCGCGACGGCATGCATCTGCTGAACAGGCATCGGAACAAGCGGACGCTACGCCCGGCTCGGCGGGCTGTCAACGCAATGGTGGCAAGGGATGCGCGACTCTTTCACCGGCAGTTAAATTGCTGGCTGGCACTCTCGTTCAGCTTGATTTACGCAGCCAGACACCCTATTCCTCTTCCCACCGCGTAACCCGGAATCCGTTCCATGCGACCGCTTCCCACCTTGCTGACGCTCTCCCTGGCCGCCGCCTTCGGCGGTTTTGCTGCCACCGGCATCAACGCGTGGCTGGACAACCGCGCCGAAGCCACGCCAGCCGGCGCCACCAACTTCACCCTGCCGGCTGCTGCCGCGTTACCGTCTGCGGTTGCCGGGCAACCGGTGCCCTCGCTGGCGCCGATGCTGCAGCAGGCGATGCCGGCGGTGGTGAGCGTCAACACCAAGCAGGTGGTGCGCGTGCGCAACCCGTTCTTCAACGACCCGATCCTGCGCCGGTTGTTCCCGGAGATTCCGCAGGACCGCATCAACGAATCGCTGGGCTCGGGCGTCATCATCGATGCGCAAAAAGGCTATGTGCTGACCAACCATCACGTCATCGAAAATGCCGACGACGTGCAGGTGACGCTCGGCGACGGGCGCACGGTCAAGGCCGACTTCATCGGGTCCGATGCCGACACCGACATCGCGCTGATCCGCATCAAGGCCGACAAGCTCACCGACATCAAGCTGGCCGACAGCAACGCCTTGCGCGTGGGCGACTTTGTGGTGGCGATCGGCAACCCGTTCGGCTTCACCCAGACCGTCACCTCCGGCATCGTGTCGGCGGTGGGGCGTAGCGGTATTCGCGGCTTGGGCTACCAGAACTTCATCCAGACCGATGCTTCGATCAACCCCGGCAATTCCGGCGGTGCGCTGGTCAACCTGCAAGGCCAGCTGGTGGGCATCAACACCGCCAGCTTCAATCCGCAGGGCAGCATGGCCGGCAATATCGGCCTGGGTCTGGCGATTCCCTCCAACCTCGCGCGCAACGTGGTCGAGCAACTGGTAACCAAGGGCGTGGTGGTGCGCGGCACGCTCGGCCTGGAAACCCAGAACCTCACCCAGCAGATGCTGCAGGGCCTGGGTGTGGACTCGCTGCGCGGTGCGCTGGTGACGCGCGTGTTGCCAGGCTCGGCGGCGGCGGCGGCCGGCGTGCAACCGGGCGACGTGGTGGTGGCTGCCAACGATCAACGCGTGGACAGCGCCGAGGCGCTGCACAACTACGAAGGCCTGCAGGCGGTTGGCAGTGCGGTGACGCTGGACATCCGTCGCGACGGCAAGCCGCTCAAGCTCAAGGCCACCTTGAAGGAACAGGACCGCGCAGTCACCGGCGACATGCTGGACCCACGGCTGGGCGGCGCCACCTTTGCGGACCTGCCCGAGTCGCTGCGTCAGTCCGGCATTACCGGCGTCATGGTCAGCGAGGTCAAACGCGGCGGACGCGCGGCGGCCAATGGCCTGGTGTCCGGCGATGTGATCGTGGCCAGCAGCGTGGGCGAGTTCGCGGATCTGGCCAGCTGGCGCGCCAATTTCCAACGCAAACCGCAACAGCTGGTGGTGCGCATCCTGCGCGGCAACGCGCAGTACGATGCGCTGATGCGTTGACGCGCCGTGCACTGCACGCTGTTCCCACTAACGCCTCCTACACCCCCCCGATGCTATTGCTACTGCACGACCGCACGTGAGTGGCGGCTGCCCTCAATCACCGAAGGAGATATCGCATGAGCCCCACCAACACCGATCAGCTGAAGGAAAACCTGAGCGAAGCCGGCACCCACCTGAAGTCGGCCGCCAGCGCCGCCGGTGAAGCCGTCAAGGGCGCCACCAGCGCTGCGGGCGACGAGCTCAAGCTCGGTCGTGCCAACGTCAAGGCCGAACTGTCAGACACCGCACTGGCCGGCATGGCGGCTGCGGAATTTGGCGGCGCCGCTGCCAAGGAACAGATGGACGTGCTGGTTGCCAAGGGCAACGACCTGCTCGACAGCGCCACCGACCTGATCCGCGAGCGTCCGCTTGCCGCATTCGGCGTTGCGTTTGCCGCCGGCTGGGTCATCGCCAAGCTTGCGCGTAGCAACGATAACTAAGTCGTGAGCGATCAGGCTTCTACAGCTGCCGGTTCCGGCGCGCCTGAGGCGCATCCGGAGACACCGGGACTGGACGAAAGCGTACGTGCGGTCGGCGCTGCCGGCCGTGCAACGCTGGGCTCGGCTCACGAGACCAGTCGCGCATTGCGCCGGCTGGTCTCGGCCGACCTGAGGCTGGCACGCAGTGCATTCGGGCGTGGCCTGGCGTGGGCATGCGTGGCCGTCGTGTTCGGCGCGTCGTCATGGTTGTTGCTGGCCGGCGCCATCATCGCCTTGCTGCAGCGCGCCGGGTTGTCGTGGTTTCAAGCGATGTTTTTTACAGCGTTGGCCAGTCTGCTGATCACCGGTATCGCGGCATGGCGGGTGTTCTTCTACTTCGATCACACCGGCATGAATGCAACGCGGCGTCAGTTGGTCAAGTTGGGCATCTTCGACGATTCCAGCGATGACGACACCGCCGCAGCGCCTGCCAGTGGAGGCAACTCATGAAGTTCGGCAGCTTGCGTCAGCGCGTGGAACGCGCCGAAGTGTTGGTGGAAGGGCGCGCGCAGGAGACGCGCACGCACTGGGGCGAACTGCGCCAGACCTGGCGTGCGGGCTGGTCGCCGGCACGCATCATGATGATCGGCTTCGGGCTGGGCTTTGTGACCGGCCGCAACGAACCGCAGGCCGCGCTGGGCAGTATCGCCGGCAAGCTGGGCGGCATTCCCAAGATGTTGCAGATGATCAGCACGATCTCTGCGTTGTTTACGGCGCACCGCGCGCAGGAAGCCTCCGAGCAGGCCGAGCGTGCAGCTGACAATGCCGAAGAAGTGGCGGCCGAACCGACTGTCACCGTGGTGCAGGTGCCCACCGAGCGTGCCGCCTGATAGTTGCAGCTGTATGTGGCGCTAATGCGCCGCTGTTTGTCATGGTCGAGACCGCCAGCCACCTGTCCTTGCACTGACACCGCACGCACAGGCTCTGTGCGCGCCGTTGACGTATTGTGCCGATAATGGCCCACCGCTGGCAGCACGCCAGTTTGCTGTCAGGGCGCGCATGTCTATCTCCGTTGAGTCTTTGGATGCTGCCATTCCGGCAGATCCGCTTCCGCCGCCTCCGGCACCGCGTCCGCGCGCACCAGCTTCGTTGGTGGTGCTGGCAACACTTGCTGTCGGTTACACCTTATGGGCGGCGCAGACGATCATCCTGCCGGTCATGCTGGCGGCATTCTTCGCACTGATCGGCAACCCCATCCTGCGCGGACTGCGCAAGCTGTACATCCCGCGCTTTCTCGGCGCTTTGCTGGTGCTCTGCCTGGGCCTGGCCGGCACCGTCACGTTGGCGGCGCAATTGGCCGGCCCTGCCGCCGAATGGGTGCAGCAGGCGCCGCGCCAGATGCGCCAGATCGCGCGCGATGTGCGCGATTTCACCAAGCCGGTGATGCAGGCCAACCAGGCTGCGGAGAACTTTGCGCGTGCCGCCGGTGGCGAAGGCCAACGCGGTGTGCAGATCGTGCGCACGCAAATGGACGACCCGTACAAGGCGCTGGTGCGCACACCCAAGCTGGCTGCCTCGGTACTGGCCGTGGTGCTGCTGACGTTCTTTTTCATGGTCTATGGCGAAAGCCTGCAACGGCACGCGATTGCGTTGTTGCCCAATCGACAGCAACAACGCTTCACCACCGAGATCATGCTGGACATCGAGCGCGAGGTCTCGCGGTATGTGCTCACCATCAGCGTGATCAATACGCTGGTCGGGCTGGTTTTTGCAGGCATTTTGTACGTGCTGCAGATTCCGCTGCCCGAGGCCCTGCTCTGGGGCACAGTGGTGGCGCTGCTGAATTTTGCGCCGTATGTGGGCCCGCTAATCGGTGTGATGCTGATGCTGTTGATGGGCTTTGTGGAATTCCACACCCCATTGTCAGCGATGCTGCCGGCGATCCTGTATCTGGCGCTGCATACCATCGAAGGCCAGGTGGTCACTCCGATCGTGCTGGGCCGGCGCATGGCGATCTCGCCATTGATGCTGATCCTGGCGCTGATGCTGTTCGGCTGGCTGTGGGGCATGGTGGGCCTGCTGCTCGCGGTGCCGCTGCTGGTGTGCATCAAGATGGTGCTGAGCCGGGTCGAAGGCATGCAGCGCTGGGCCAGGCTGCTTGAGTAGCCGGGAATCGGGAATCGCGAGAGCCGAGGCGCCGCTGTATCCATTGTCGATTCCCGACTCCCCATTCCCGGCATTACAATCTCGCGATGAGCTTCCACATCAGCGCCATCACTCTCGACCTCGACGACACGTTGTGGCCCTTCGCGCCGATCGGTGCGCGCATCGATCAGGTGCTGTACGACTGGATGCGCGAGCACAGCCCGGTCACCGCCGAGCGGTTCCCGGTGGAGGCGATGCGCGAGCTGCGTGAGCGCAGCTTTGCCGACAATCCGCAGCTGCATCACGACCTCAGTGCGCTACGCCGGTTGACGCTGGAAATGGCCTTGCGCGAGAGCGGCGGCGATCTGGCGCTGGTGGAACCTGCCTACGAAGTGTTCTATGCCGCGCGCAACCAGGTGGAATGCTATCCGGATGCGCTGGACGCGCTGGCACGCATCGCCGCGCATGTGCCGGTGGCCGCGCTCAGCAATGGCAATGCCGATCTGCAGCGCATCGGGCTGATGCACCACTTCGCGTTTCAGCTGGGCGCGCGCGAACACGGCAGCGCCAAGCCGGAGGCGAGCATCTTTCTGGCTGCATGCGCGCGTCTGGACGTGCCGCCCGCACAGGTGCTGCATGTAGGCGACCACGTGCGAATGGACGTGCTGGGCGCGCTGGATGCCGGCCTGCGTGCATGCTGGATCAATCGCGACGGCGCGGAGTGGTCGCATCCGACCCAGCAGCCAGACCTGGAGTTCGACAGCATGACCGGGCTGGCCGACTGGCTGGACGCGCAGCAACCGCACCCGGGCGCCGCGCGCGACGGCATCTGCATTCCCGCCTGAGTTCAACCGACGGCGCACACCGCCATTGAAGGATGTCCATGTCGCACCTCACCGGTTTTACCGATCCCGCCGCCGCCGCGTTGCCGCTGTATGTGCTCGACCGCGAGGGCTTTGCGCGCTGGTGCGCCGAGCAGCCCACGCGAGTGTTGTCCTGGGCGCAGGCGCAGCGCTTCGATGCCGCCCCCGGTAGCGTGTTGTTGCTGCCCGGCGAGCAAGGCCTGGCCGGTGCGATCGTGGGCGTGGGCGACCGCGCCGATGCGTATGCCTACGCGCACGCACCGATGGCGCTGCCGCCGGCCAGCCGCTGGACGCTGGCCAACAGCCTGAGCGATGCCGAACTGGCGTTGCTGCATCTGGGCTGGGGGTTGGGCGCCTATCGCTTCGCGCGGTATCGCAAGGTGCCGCGTGCGCCGGCCGAGTTGGCGGCCGCGCCCTCGGCGGCCACGCGCGCCCTGATCGCGGCGTGCCTGCAGGTACGCGACTGGGTCAATACGCCGACCGAAGACATGGGCCCGCAGCAGCTGGAAGATGCCACCCGCGCAGTGGCGCAGGCGCATGGCGCGCAGGTCGAGGCGATCGTGGGCGATGGGTTGCTGGCGCAGAACTTCCCCACCATCCATGCGGTCGGCCGCGCCTCGCATCGCGCGCCGCGGCTGATCCAGCTGCAATGGGGCGATGCCGCGCATCCGCATCTGGTGCTGGTCGGCAAAGGCGTGTGCTTCGACACCGGCGGGCTGGATCTCAAGCCGGCCGATGGCATGCGCAACATGAAAAAGGACATGGGCGGCGCGGCGCATGCGCTGGCGCTGGCCGGGCTGGTCATGGCGCAGCAGTTGCCGGTGCGGCTGACGCTGTTGATCGCTGCGGTGGAAAACGCGGTCGGCCCGGATGCGTTCCGCCCGGGCGAGGTCATCACCACGCGCGCCGGGGTCACGGTGGAAGTGGACAACACCGATGCCGAAGGCCGCCTGGTGCTGTGCGATGCGCTCAGTTATGCCACCGAACAACGCCCGGACCTGATCCTGGATTTCGCCACCCTCACCGGTGCCGCGCGCATCGCGCTGGGCCCGGATCTGCCGGCCTTGTTCGCCAACGACGATGCGTTGGCGCAGGCCTGGATCAGCGCCGGCGAGCAGACCCGCGACCCGGTCTGGCGCATGCCGCTGTGGCGCCCCTACCTGCGCTATCTCAACAGCCACGTGGCCGACATGGCCAACGCCGGCTCGCGCATGGCCGGTGCGGTCACCGCCGCGCTGTATCTGGAGCGCTTCGTGGCGCCGGGGCAGCAGTGGGCGCACCTGGACGTCTACGCCTGGAACGACAGCGACCGCCCCGGCCGCCCCGCTGGCGGCGAAGCCCTGGCGCTGCGCTCGGCGTTTGCGATGCTGCAGGGGCGTTACGGCGGCTGAGTTAGCCGACCAGGCAACACGCGCCTGCGATCACCGCGCGCCTCACCTCGCGCCGGTCATCCCTTATTGCGCAACAACGGCGCGATCGTGCGCATACGTGTCTGCGTGGCCGGGCCGACCAGCGCAAACGCGGTCTCGCCTTCGGCCCAGTACTGCGCCAGTAGACGGCCATCGCGACGCTCGCCGGTGGGCATCGGCCCGCTGCGCGGACGCAGATACAGGCCGATCCGCGCGCCGTCGGCATCGCTGTAGAGCAGTATCGCTGCCGCGCCTTCCGGTGTGGAAAGCAGCTGCCCGCCGCGCAGCGTATAGCCCTGCGCGCGCAGATCCGGCACCACACCGGCGCTGCCGAAATGCGTGCGTAACCACGGCTCCAACTCCGCACGGCGCTGCACATCCAACGCAACGCCTTGATGCGCGTCGGCGTCGGCAAACAGGCGATACGCGGCCACGGCATCGGCCATCGGCACGCGCTGGCTGGCGAGCCGGCTCTCGCGCAATTGCCAGCCCAGGCCGGTGCCCAGGCCAAGCGCCAGCACGCAACTGGCGGCAATGGCGGACATGGCCCGGCGGCGTTGCTGCAGGCCACGGCGTATCGCTGCAGGCGTCAGCGTCACCGTGGCCATCTCCGGTTCCAGGCCGGCGTAGGCGGCGCGCAGCGCTTCGGCGTCGCGTTTCCAGCCGGCCACGCGCGCGGCCTGCGCGGGATGCGTCTGCAACCAGGCTGCCACCGCTGCACGCTGCTCCGGCGCCAGGCGGCCATCGACATAGGCGTGCAATGCGTGTTCGTCAGGCGGCGGTGTGCTGGTCATTTCAGGATCCTCAAGGCAGGTGCGTGGTTCACGTGACCTTCGTTCAAGGCGCGCAGGCGTTCGCGCGCACGCGACAGCCGCGACATCACCGTGCCGATCGGGATGCCGAGGGTGTCGGCCACCTCGCGGTAGCTGAAACCCTCCACGCTGACCAGCAGCAGCAAGGCGCGCTGTTGCGGCGGCAACAACGCCAGGCTGGCCAGCATGGCGCGGCCGTCGTGCACCTGCTCGGCCGATGCGGACTGGCTGGGCTGCTGCGGTGCGAACAGGCCCACCACGCGCTGCCAGCGCGCGGCGCGACGCTGCCCGTCCAGAAACTGCCGGTACAGGATGGCGAACAGCCACGGCTGCAGCGCCTCGGCGCTGTGGCGGGTGCGCCAACGCCGCAGCGCACGTTCCAGCGTGGCCTGCACCAGGTCGTCGGCGCTGGCGGGCTCGCCGCTCAGCGAGTGCGCAAAGCGACGCAGCGCCGGCAGCACGGCACGCAGTTGGTCATCGTCCAGAGCATCCATTGGCAGGTTCGGCGGTGGCATCACACGTTAGACGCGCTGGAGCGTGGACTATTCCCACGATTGATGCGCGTGCCGCACCGCCCTGGGCGACGACGGGAATAAGTCGGCCTGCCCGTCGTCTCACTGCATCGACCACTCACCGCACCGACCACTGGAGCCAGCCATGACCTTGCCACCTCCTTCCCCACCGCCACAGCAGAGACACGTTCGCGTGGCGCCGTTGCTGGGCATCGCCGCGATTGCCGGTGGCATCGCCATCGCGTTTGCCTGGACAGCCGGCTGGATTGGCAGCGACCGGCTCACCGCCGCGCGCATGACCGATACCATCGAATCCAGCGGGCCGCCGCATCCGGGCTTTCGCCGCGCGCATAGCAAGGGCGTGTGCGTGAGCGGGCAGTTCCAATCCAGCGGCAAGGCGACCTGGGTGTCGTCGGCGCGCATCTTCAGCCAGGCCAGCACGCCGGTGCTGGGGCGCATGTCGATCGGCGGTGGCGACCCGCACGGTGCCGATGGTGCGGCGCGCGTGCGCAGCATGGCGCTGCTGTTGCGCAGCGACGACGGCCAGGAATGGCGCACCGCAATGAACAGCTTTCCGTTCTTCGTGGTGGCCACGCCTGCCGGCTTCCAGGCCTTGAATGTGGCCTCCAAGCCGGACCCGGCCACCGGCAAACCGGACCCGGAAAAACTGGCCGCCTTCGGCAAGCAATATCCGGAGGCCGCAAAGTTTCAGCAGTGGGCCAAGACCGCGCCGTGGTCGGACAGTTGGGCCAATACGCAGTACAACGGCGTCAACACGTTCCGCGCGATCGCCGCCGATGGACGCGAACGCTACATCCGTTGGTCGATGCGCCCGCATACGCCGTTCAAGGAATTGAGCGCCGAACAGCGCAAACAGGCCGATGGCGATTTTTTGGCCACCGACCTGGACACGCGCCTGGCGCAGGGGCCGCTGCGTTGGGACATGGTGCTGACCGTGGCCGAGCCGGGCGACCCGGTGGATGACCCCTCGCAGCCCTGGCCAGCCAGTCGTAAACAGATCGTGGCCGGCACGCTGTCGCTGGACCGCGCGCAACCGCAAGCCACCGGCCCATGCCGCGATCTGAATTACGACCCGCTGATCCTGCCCAAGGGCATCGCGGCTTCCAACGATCCGATTCTGGCGGCACGCTCCTCGGTGTATTCGCAATCGTTCAACCGCCGCGAGCACGAGATCGCCAACGGCACGGGCAACGCCGCTACCGGCCAGGGAGCACATCAATGAGCCGCCACACCCACTTCAACCTGCCCGCGCGCGTGCTGCACTGGCTGATGGCCGCGATGATCCTGACCATGCTGTTTGTCGGCGTGGGTATGGTGGCCTCGGTGACGCAGCGGCCGTGGTTGATCGATCTGCATCGCCCACTGGGTATCGCGATCCTGATCCTGGCGGTGCTGCGCCTGATCAACCGCCTGCGCCATCGGCCGCCGGCCTTGCCTGCGGATCTGCCTGCCTGGCAGAAAGCCGCCGCGATCGCCTCGCATTGGCTGTTGTATGCCTTGATGCTGGGCATGCCGCTGATCGGCTGGGCGATGCTCTCGGCCGGCGGCTACCCGATCGTGCTGTGGCCCGGCGCGAACTTGCCGGCGATCGTCCCGCACGACCCAGCGCTGTACGCGTGGCTACGCAGTGCGCATGGCTGGTTGGCGTATCTGTTGTTCGCCACGGTTCTTGTTCATCTGAGCGCAGCGCTGTTCCATGCATGGGTGCGCCGCGACGGCGTGTTTTCCAGCATGGCGCGCGGGGAGCAATAGCACTGCATCAACATCAACATCACCAACAGCAATCAGAAGCGCTCGCGGCTGCCTGGCAAGGACGACTAGACAGAAACACCCAGCAAATGCATCAACTCACTGCCGAGTTCGCTAAATAGCTATACTCGGCGCGTTGCACGCCTTCGACGGCACCATGTTTGAATAGCACGGAAGCATGTCATGCTGAAAACTCTTTTTGTTTTACTTACAGGCTTCTGGCCCAGCATCTTGGCGACCCTGCTAGTCATGGCAAACGCGCCCAAGGACGGGCATTCGGACTATTGGATCGGCGCTCCCTGGTTGGTGCTTTTCTCGTTTCCATTCTCATTTTTCAGCCTGATCTTCAGCGTTGCAACTGTCACCAAATACGCATTTGGCAAGGGCGATAAGGATGAGCGGATAAAAGCCGCAAGCATGTGGTTCTGGTGTTCGAATGGCGTTCTTCTACTGGTAGGAATAGCTTTTATGAACGGAGCTTTTAGCTAGTCCTCTACGGAGGCTGCTTCGATGCCCTTGCCCGTCGCTGCCCAATAAATGCCGCCGTACAGATGCTCCAGATAGCGCGGATCGTTGTAGGCCTCGGCCAGATGGCCCAAGGCGGTGGCGAAGACGCGGCCACCTTCGAAGTGGTGGTACCACGCCACCGGGTGCTGTTTGCCCATGCCCTTGGCGACCTGGCCCGGCCAGATCAGCGTGGGGTCGTAGCTGGTTTCATCCACCGTGAGTAGCGTGACCAGATCGTCGCTGTAGGGCGGGTCGTATTCGTACCATTCGTCGCTCCACACCCAGCGCTTGGGCAGGCCGGCGGTAGCGGGGAAGTTTGCGTCCACCACATCGACCATCGCCGTTTGCATATACGGGTGGGTGCGGAACGAGCGGCCGATCAGATGGTCGTACCACTCCCACTCGCCGCGCTTGATCGCAAACGCCTTGTGCACCGCGACCACGCCACCGCCGTTGCGCACGTACTTTTGGAAGTTGGCGCGCTGGGCCGGATCCAGATCCGTGGCCGGAGTATTGAGCAGCACGATGGCGGCGTATTGCGAGAGGTCCCCATCGAAGGCCTTGGCATTCCACGCCCACACCAGCTCGACATACTGCTTGCGTGCCATCGCTTCGAACTGCGGCTTGGCCACCGGGATGTAATCGTGGTGATACTGGTTGGGAATGGCCGCCACCAGAATCTTGAATTGCTCGGCCGATGCATTGAATGCGCAGATCAGCAGCAAGCCCAACAGCCACACAGATTTCATGCAGTTACTCGCGATGACGACGATCGCTGCGCAGTGTACCTGCGCGGCGACGGCATGCCTTCGCACGCAGTTGGAATAGCTGTTGATCTTTCCGCAGCGCATGACCGATGCAAACCGTCGCGTATCGAAGCGATTGCAAAGCACGCACGACGTGCAACGTCGCAGTGCGCTTGCTTACAAGATGCCGCGCGCGTGCACACGCCATGCATGGCTGCAGTGAAACCACCAACCGTTCGCATGAGCTCTGACGATTGAACGCCCCGGCCGCGCCCGCTTTGCGATCAGCGGCGTTCGATTGGCGCAAGCTGAAACGCGTCAGTAGCGATCACACACAGCACCGCCTGCAGGCACTTACAACCAGCCTTTCTGCCGCGCCAGTCGATACGCTTCGATGCGATTGGACACGCCCAACTTGCCGATGCATTCGGACAGGCAATTGCGCACGGTGCCGTGCGAGAGCTGCAACTGTTGCGCGATCTCGCTGGCCGAGCGGCCTTCGCCGGCCAGCCGCAGCACGGTGCGTTCGCGCTCGCTCAACGGGTCCGCTTCCACCCAGGCATCCATCGCCAGTTGCGGGTCGATTACCCGGCCGCCGCGATGCACCTGACGCAGCGCGCTGACCAATTGTTCGGCCGGCGCATCCTTGAGCAGATACCCCGCCACGCCGGCATCCAGCGCGCGCCGCAAAAAGCCCGGGCGCGCAAACGTGGTGACGATCATCACCCGCACCGGCAACGCCAGGCGCTGGATGCGCTGCGCCAGTTCCAGGCCGCTCAACCCGGGCATCTCGATATCGGTGACCAGCACATCCGGCTGCAGCCGCTGCAGCTCGCGCCAGGCGGCTTCGCCATCGCCGGCGCTGCCGACCACCTCGATGTCGTCTTCCAGTCCCAGCAGGGCCACCAAGGCGCCGCGCAGCAGTGCCTGGTCTTCGGCCAACAACACCCGGATCATCGCGCGCGCTCGTCTGTGTGCAACGGCTGAGCACGATAACAGCGCTGACCCATCACGTGCATGGTAGCGCTGCGCCAGCCAGGAGCGCTCAGCGCGGTTGCGGCATCAGCGGCGCCGACAACGGCGGACTTGCCGGCTCCGGCTCCGGCCCCGACTGCGGCAATGGCACGCTGGCACGCAGACGCATGCCGCGCGGCAACGCCTCCACCTCCAACGCACCACCCAGGCTCTGCACGCGTGCGCGCATGCCGTCCAGGCCGTTGCCGGGCACGACCACCCCACCACGGCCGTCGTCGGTGATTTCCAGCAGTGCCTGTTGCCCGTGTGCACGCAGGCTCACCCGCACCCGCCGTGCCTGCGCGTGGCGCTGCACGTTGGTGGCCGCCTCGCGCACCACCAGCGCCAACGCGGTTTCGTGTTCGGGCGGCAGCGGCAGCGCCTCCAGCGTGTGCTCCAGCGCGATGCCGTCCATGTCCAGCAACACCTTGGCCGATGCCAGCTCGGCCACCAGCCCGGCGGCGCGGATGCCGGTGACCGCGCGCCGCACCTGCGCCAGTGCGTCGCGCGAGATCTGCGCCACCGCATCGATCTCGCTCCGTGCGGCCTGCGGGTCGCGCTCGATCAGGCGTGCGGCCAGATCGGATTTGAGCGCCACCAGCGACAAGGTATGGCCCAGCAAGTCGTGCAGATCGCGGCCGATGCGTTCGCGTTCGGCGGTGGCGGCCAGGCGGCGGACTTCGTCTTGCGATAACCGCAGCAGCGCGTCCTTGCGCTCGTTGATGCTGTACACCGCGCCGACCCCCGCCATGCCCAGCACCGACACCGGCAACCACACCAACGACTGCCAGCCCAGCCCGAGCCAACGCGCCCAGCCCAGGTACAGCGCGTTCATCAGCAACAGCATGGCGAAGTGCCGCCACAACGCGTACCGCGTGGACGGGCGCAGACTCAGGCAGGCAAATACGAAATAGCTGATACCCGAGGCGTATATCGGCAGCAGCGCGGCACTGAGCACGCCCATCGCCCAGGCATAGCGGTACAGGGTGCCGCGCGGTGCCAGCAACATGCGTGCGTACAGCAGCAGGAAGATCGGATACGACAACAGCGTGCACAGCCACCAGGTGCTGTCGTACCCACGCGAAGAAAACACCGGCACCACAAACACCCAGGCCGACCACAGCAGATGCACCGCATCCATCCATGGCGATTGGCCCTGCGCCAGGCGCGCGGCCACTTGCGAATTTGCGGCCGGACGAAGCCAGGCCGGGAGAGTCAGGTGCATCGGGATGGATCCGTAGGAGTGAGCGGATTCTGCCACTGCCGGGTTCGCCTGGGCACGCCACGTGGCAGGTCGCGGCGGACGAGCGGCCTCATGCATGCGGGTCACCGCCGCTAGTGGATGGCATGCGATGTGATGGTGCGGCAGCAGGGACGTCGAGGTCGGATTGGCGGAGACAGCGCATGGGGATTTCGGCAATCAGGCGGTGGCGCAAGCGTGGTCGCTTGCCGCCGATACGCACAGTTGCGCCTGTCATGGCGTGCAGGTGACAGCTGTCACTGGTCGATACGGCGGCCTTGGTCGCATGCTGCGCAGCACCTTGCAGTTGCACCGCACCGGCCGACCGTTGGTCGCCTCGCTGCAGTTGGTGACTTCCGGCAGCTTGCGGCGCGCCCTGCAGGCAGTCACATTCTGCGCAGCCTTCTGTCCTGGTTATCGATGAACACATCCGCCGATCTGCTCAAGCAACTCCGCATCGACCGCCAGCGTCCTGCCACGCCGCCGCCCGTGCGCCGCACCGGCTGGATCATTGCCGCCGTCGTCATTGTCATCGTGCTCGTTGCGGCCGCGTGGTGGTTCACCCGCACACCGGTGATCAAGGTGCAGACCGCGCCGGTGGTGGCGATCAGCGCCGGCAGCAGCAGCGCCTCGGTGCTGGATGCTTCGGGTTATGTGGTGGCGCGGCGCATGGCCACGGTGTCGGCGCAGGTCACCGGCAAGGTGCGCGAGGTGATGATCGAAGAAGGCATGCGCGTCGAACAGGGCCAGGTGATGGCCACGCTGGACCCGTTGGATGCCGATGCGCAGCGCACGCTGTCTGCATCGCAGGTGTCGGCCGCGCGCAGCCAGGTCGACAACATCCAGGCGCAACTGGCCGTGGCCAATGCCGATGCCACGCGCCTGCAATCGCTGGTGGGCGCACAACTGGTATCGCGCTCGCAGTACGAACAAGCCACCGCACAACGCGACGCATTGCGCGCGCAGTTGCAGAACGCACAGCGCAACGTGCAGGTGGCCTCCGATCAACTGGCCATTGCCGGCATCCGCTCGGACTTCAACGTGGTGCGCGCACCGTTTGCCGGTGTGGTCACCGCCAAGGCGGCGCAGCCGGGCGAAATCGTCTCGCCACTGTCTGCCGGTGGTGGCTTCACCCGCACCGGCATCGGCACCATCGTCGATATGGAATCGCTGGAAATCGAGGTGGAAGTCGGCGAGTCCTATATCGGCCGGGTGCAACCGCAGATGCCGGTGGAAGCGGTGCTCAACGCCTACCCGGAGTGGAAGATTCCCGGCGAAGTGATCGCCATCATCCCCACCGCCGACCGCGGCAAGGCGACGGTGAAGGTGCGGGTGGCGCTCAAGGTCAAGGACCCGCGCATCGTGCCGGAAATGGGCGTGCGGGTGAGTTTTCTGGAACAGGCCAAACCGCAGGAAGCGGCCAAGCCGCAAGGCGTGCGCGTGCCGGCAGCGGCGTTGGTGGAACGCGACACGCGCACCGTGGCCTTCGTGATCGGCGAGCGCAATGCGGTCAGCGAGCGCGCCGTCACCACCGGCATGACGATGGGCGAGGATCGCCAGGTGGTCTCGGGGTTGAGTGCAGGCGACAGCGTGGTGGTGAACCCCCCAACGCCCCTGAAGGATGGCGACATCGTGGCCGAAGCGGATGCCGATGCTGCGCAGTAACGGCTGGCCCGGCACGCACAACGCCGTTCCGCGGTATCGCCTGTAGTGCGCGGCATCGGTGTTGCCAGCATCACGCTGCATCGGGATGGGCTTGTTGCAATGAAATATCGTCGTTAGAGAGCGGAAGGCGATCCAGCCCATCCGCTTACAGCAGGTGTTATGTGCTGTTTGAGGGGGCCTCGAACGGCATCAAACACGGGGAGTCGCGCGAGTGCGGCACACGGCGATCCGGCTGGCTCTCCGCGCACACCGCACAGCACCACGCTGCTGCTGGATCGCTTCACCGTCGTCGTGCCTCGCATCGTCGCTCACGCAATCGCAGTTGTTGTGCCGCATCGCTTCCTTATCCCATTGCATCATCAGGAGTCGCCATGACCGCTCTCGTCAGCTTGCGCAACATCACCAAGACCTACCAACGCGGCCCGGAGCAGGTGCAGGTGCTGCACGGCATCGATCTGGACATTGCCGCCGGCGATTTCGTCGCGTTGATGGGCCCGTCCGGTTCGGGCAAGACCACCTTGCTCAATCTGATCGGCGGGCTGGACAGCCCCAGCGGTGGCGAGATCGAAATCGAGGGCGAGCGCATCGACCGCATGAGCGGTGGGCAGCTCGCTACCTGGCGCAGCCACCACGTCGGCTTCGTATTTCAGTTCTACAACCTGATGCCGATGCTCACCGCGCAAAAGAATGTGGAATTACCGCTGCTGCTGACCTCGCTCAACGCCGCGCAGCGCAAGCGCAATGCGGAGATCGCCTTGACCCTGGTAGGCCTGCAGGAACGCCGCAACCACAAGCCCAGCGAGTTGTCCGGCGGCCAGCAGCAGCGCGTGGCGATTGCGCGCGCCATCGTGTCCGATCCCAATTTTTTGATCTGCGACGAACCCACCGGCGATCTTGACCGCCACAACGCCGAAGAAATCCTGCGCCTGCTGCAGGAACTCAATCGCGAACACGGCAAGACCATCGTGATGGTCACCCACGACCCCAAGGCCGCCGAGTACGCCACGCACACCATCCATCTGGACAAGGGCGAGCTGGCCGACGCGCCACTCGCGCTCTAAGGGAGCGCTGCCATGAAGTATTTCTCGCTGGTGTGGGCGCAATTATTTCGCAGCAAGACACGGACCTTGCTGACGCTATTGTCGGTGGTGGCTGCGTTCTTATTGTTCGGCATGCTGGATTCGGTGCGTGTGGCGTTTACCTCCGGCGGCAGCGTCAGCGGGGTGAATCGCCTGGTGGTGGCCTCGCGCCTGTCGATCACCCAATCGCTGCCGATCCGCCTGGAAGCGCAGGTGCGCAGCGTGCCGGGCGTGCGCGATGTGACCTCGGCCATGTGGTTCGGCGGCATCTACCGCGACCCGAAGAATTTCTTTCCCAACTTTTCGGTGGCGCCGAACTTTTTCGACGTCTACAGCGAATACGCGCTCCCCAAGGAGCAGCTCAAGGCCCTCCAGACCACGCGCACCGGCGCGGTGGTCGGCGAAACCCTGGCCAAGCAATTCGGCTGGAAGATCGGCGACACCATCCCGCTGCAGGCCACCATCTTTCCGCGGGGCGGCAGCAACGACTGGCCGTTGCAGCTGGTCGGCATCTATCGGATGAAGGATCGCACCGTGGCGGCCAATCAGGAACGCCAGTTGATGATGAACTGGAAATACTTCGACGAATCCAACGACTACATCAAGAATCAGGTGAGCTGGTTGACGGTGACCCTGAGCAACCCCGACCAGGCCTCGCGCGTGGCGCAGGCCATCGATGCGCTGTCGGCCAACTCCGATCACGAAACCAAGTCGCAAACCGAATCGGCGTTTCAGCAGGCCTTCGTCAAGCAGTTCGCCGATATCGGGCTTATCGTCACCTCGATCATGGCCGCGGTGTTTTTCACCCTGTTGCTGCTCACCGGCAACACCATGGCGCAGGCGGTGCGCGAGCGCATTCCGGAGTTGGCAACGCTCAAGACGCTGGGCTTTCAGGACCGCACGGTGCTGAGCCTGGTGATGATCGAATCGGTGTTGTTGATCGGCCTGGGCGGGTTGATCGGCATGGGCTTGGCGGAATTGGTCATCCCGGCGGTATCCGCGCGCAGCGGCGGGCTGATGCCGACCCAGACCGTGCCGTTGCAGACCTGGCTGGTGGCGTTCGGCTTGATGGCCGGCATCGGCATCGTGGTGGGTGTGCTGCCGGCGTTACGCGCGCAGCGCTTGAAGATCGTCGATGCCCTCGCCGGCCGCTGACAGGAGCATGCACATGCAACGCAAATGGAAAGATCGTGGCGTCACCGTGTTGTCCGTGGTGCTGCTGGCACTCGGCCTGGGGCTGTGGATCGCACTGCCGTGGATGTGGTTGCTGCCGATCGCGGTGCTGCTGGCGCTGTGGTTGGTGGTCACGCGCAGTGGCCGCCTGTCGCTGGCCGCCGCGCGCATCGGCATCGCCATCCTGCCGCAACGCTGGGGCTCCACCTCGGTGATCGTGGTCGGCATTGCCGGCGTGGTCGGCGTGCTGGTGGCGATGCTGGCGATGGGCCAGGGTTTCCAGGCCACGCTCAACAGCACCGGCGACGACACCACCGCCATTGTCTTGCGTGGCGGCTCGCAGGCGGAGACCAACTCGGTGATCACCCGCGACCTGGTGCCGCTGATCGGCAGCCTGCCGGGGATCGCCACCGATGCCAACGGGCGCCCGATGGTGTCGCCGGAGTTGTCGCAAGTGGTCAACATCGCTTCGCGCTCCGATGGCACCGATGTCAATGCGCAATTGCGTGGCGTGGGCGAGCAGGCCTGGGGCGTGCATGACAAGGTCAAGATCGTGCAGGGCCGCCGCTTCACCACCGGCCTGCGCGAAATGGTGGTCGGCAAAGGTGCGTTGAATCAGTTCCGCGGCCTGGAGCTGGGCAAGACGCTGACCCTGGGCAGCCAGCAATGGACGGTGGTGGGCGTGTTCGCCTCCGGCGATGCGCACGATTCGGAGATGTGGACCGATGCGCAGACGCTGGCCACCACCTACAACCGCCGCGCGTACCAGTCGATCAGCGTGCGCACCGCTGGCAAGGCGGGCTTTGATCAGTTCAAGACGGCCATGGCGGCCGACCCGCGGCTCAAGCTGGATGTGGAAACCACCCGCGCGTATTACGGCAAGCAAGGCGGCGGGTTGAACCGCCTGATCAGCATCCTGGGCACGGTGATCGGCGCGATCATGGCGGTGGGCGCGGTGTTCGGTGCGCTCAACACCATGTATGCGGCGGTGGCCACGCGGGCGCGTGAGATCGCCACGATGCGGGCGATCGGGTTTCGCGGCACGCCGGTGATCATGGCGCTGATGCTGGAAACCATGCTGCTGGCGCTGCTGGGTGGGCTGCTCGGTGGGCTGATCGCCTGGGCGGTGTTCAACGGCTACACCGTCTCCACGCTGGGCAACAACTTCAGCCAGGTGGTGTTCCAGTTCAAGGTGTCGCCGGAGCTGCTGTGGAGCGGGTTGAAGTGGGCGCTGGGCATTGGCCTGGTCGGCGGGCTGTTCCCGGCATTGCGCGCGGCGCGGTTGCCGATCACCACCGCATTGCGCGAGGTGTAGCGCGGGCCTTGGCCAGCCGGGAATCGGGATTCGTGACAGCCAAAGCGGAGCAAGTGCGCTACTGCGGCTGAATGTATTGCAGGCTGTCATCGTTTTGTCACCGCAGTGCGGTAGATGCGCGCGCCGGACAGGCCGTAGCCTGCTCGGCCGTTTGATCCAACGATGTGCTGCCATGACGCGCCTGTTTCTGCTGGCCTGCGCCTGCCTGTGGCTGGCCGGCTGTTCTTCGTCCTCCACCTCGCTCAGCGAGCGCCTGGTCGCGCCCGGTGGCGTGTCGCCGTTGCTGGACGAAGAACGCATCGCCGCCACCATCGCCACGGTACCCAACCGCAGCGGCCATGTGGTCACGCGCGATGCGGTGCCGATTTTCTGGCGTGCGATCGACCCAGGCCAATACGCAATGCACTACCGCTACCTGGGTCAGCGCAACGACCCGGCGCATGCGCTGGATGTGGACTTCAGCTTCAGCGTGCCCCGCGTACCGCCGCCGACGCCACGCGGCACCGTGGTGTTGCTGCACGGCTGGATGATGGATGGCGATTCGCTGCTGCCGTGGTCGCTGGAATTGGCACAGGCAGGCTACCGGGTGATCACCATCGATCTGCGCAACCACGGCCATTCCGGCGGTGGGCCGTCGGGCTACGGCACGCGCGAGTCCGACGACGTGATCGATGTCATCAACGCACTGCAGCCGCGCGGCGAAATCCACGGGCCGCTGTATCTGTTCGGCATTTCCTATGGCGCGGCCACTGCGCTGTTCACCGCCGACAAACTCGGCCCGCGCGTGGCCGGCGTGGTGGCGATGGAATCCTTCGCCAATGCCGGGCGCGGCATCCGCGACATGGTGCCGCACCTGCTCACCAGCCAGCCCAGTGGCTGGCGCGGGCATGCGGTGGCGGCGTACGCACGCTGGCGCTATGCCGACCAGAATCTCGATGCGGTGATCGCCGCCGCCGACAGCCAGCTCAAGCTGGATCTGGACCATGTCGATGTGGCGCAGGCGCTGGCCGACACGCGCAGCTGCGTGTTGTTGCTGCATGGCGATGCCGATCAGCACATTCCGGTGGCGCATGGCCGCACTTTGGCGCTGGCCAGCACACGCGCGCATTACGTCGAGTTGCGCGGCGAAAACCATCTCAGCCTGCCGTTGCGGCTGGACCTGCTGGGCACACCGATCGACCACTGGCTGGCGCAGGTTCAACACAGCCCCGGCCACTGCCCCGCTCCGCAGGCACTGCCGGCCTCCACGCTGGCGGTCGCGTTGCCGATGCCGGTACCAAGTAGCTGATCGAGCATTCGCTGCGTCCTTCGCACAGGACGCAGCCGGCACGCGCTCAGCGCACCGCCACCGGCTGCCGCGCGCGCAGCACGCTGTCGCCGACAAACAGCAGCAGCCCGACCCAGATCGCAGCGAATCCGATCGCACGCCCCTGATCGAACGGCTCATGGAAGAACCACACGCCCAGCAACAGCTGCAGGCTCGGCCCGATGTATTGCAGGATGCCCACCAGCGACAGCGGGATCCGCCGCACGCCATAGGCAAACCCGATCAGCGGCACCGCCGTCACTACGCCGCCGAAGATCAGCAGCAGATCGGTGCGCAACTCCCAGCCGCTCAGGAACGCGCCGCCGTGGCCCTGCTCGCCCCATCCCGCCAGCAGCAGCGCCGGCACGAACAGATACACGCTTTCCACGCCCAGGCCGGCGACCGCATCCACCGCCACCAGCTTGCGCAGCAGGCCATACATACCGAACGAAACCGCCAGCCCCAACGCAATCCACGGCGGCGCACCGGCATCGATGGTCAACCACAGCACACCGATTGCGGCGCACGCCACCGCCAGCCACTGGATGCCGCGCAGGCGCTCTTTCAGCACCAGCACGCCCAGCAACACGCTCAGCAATGGATTGATGAAGTAGCCCAGGCTGGCTTCGATCACATGCCCGGCGTTGATCGCCCAGATGTACAGGCCCCAATTGAAGGCGATCGCCACGCTGCTGCCAGCCAGCATCCACAACGCGCGCGGCTGCGCGGCGATCGTGCGCCACCAACGCAGGCCCGAGGTCGCCACCAGCCACGCCACCACCAGCAGCGCGCTCCACACGATGCGGTGCGCAATGATCTGCAGCGATGGCACCGCCTTGAGCAGATGCCAATACAGCGGCACCAGACCCCAGATCACAAAGCTCGCGGCGGTCATCGACAGACCACGCCGCGCCTCCACCGCCGACACCGGCACGGGCGCGCTCATCGCCGCGCCTTGGCCAGGGTGACCACCAGCACGCCGCCCAGAATCACCGCCATCGCGCCAATGTCGTGCGCGGTGAAGTGCTCATGCCCCAGCCACGCCCCCAGCGCCACCGCAATCACCGGATTGACGTAGGCATAGCTGCCGGCCAGCGCCGGGCGGACGTGATGCAGCAGCCACACATACGCAGTGAACGCCACGATCGAGCCGAATACGCACAGGTACGCCACCGCCATCAGGCCATGCGGTGTTGGCCAGGCCTGCGGGCGCTCGCCGATCAGCAGGCCGGTGCTCACCAGCAGCACACCGCCGCACAGCATTTGCCCGGCAGCAGTCATGAAGGGCGATGGCAGATCGCGTCCACGCGACCACACCGAGCCGAATGCCCAGCCGATCGGCGCGATCAGCAACAACACCAATCCCCCCGGCGTTGCGGTGAGACTGCTGCCGGCGTTGAGCCACACCACGCCCAGAAATCCGATCACGATGCCCAGCCATTCGCCGCCGCTGGCATGCTGCCCGCGCAACGCGCCGAACAACGCCATCCACAGCGGCACCGACGCTACCGACGTGGCCGCCAAGCCCGAAGACACGCTGCGCTCTGCCAGCACCACCATGCCGTTGCCCAGCAGCAACAAGGCCGCGCCCATCAAGGCCACGTTCTTCCATTGCGCACGCGTCGGTGCCGCCACGCCGCGCCAACGCAACACGCTGTAGAGCACGCTGCCGGCGATGATGAAGCGCGCGCCGGACACCATCGTCAGCGGCTGCGCGCCGCCTTCCAGCGCAAACCGGATCGCCAGATAGGTCGAGCCCCAGACCACATAGACCAGCAGCAACGCGAGAGCGACCAACCCGCTGCGCGCAGGCGCTGCAGCGTCGTGAGAGGAAGACATCGGAACAGGGCCAAGTGCAGCGGAAGCGGTCATTCTAGAGCACCTGCACAAGCCCCAAAACGGCTGACCACACCTGGCAGGCAGGCATCAGGCGCCTGGACGGCGTGCACCACCACGCCAGCGCTGGCGTGTCGATGATGCGCACGGCTGCGTCTGTTTGGCCGCGACGCAAGAGCGGCTGAAAGGCGCGATGTGGACCATGCAAAGCAAGTGCAGCCTACGCGCAGCCATGCCGATGCCGGCCGCCGGGCGCGTGCGTCTACTGTTCGCGCAGTCGCTGCTGGTCGCGTCAAGGCGTTACATGCATGCTCATGGCCGCCTTGCGCGCTATGGTGCAACTCACCCATCTTTCCGGAGCGCAGATGCTACGTCGCCTTCCCTGGCTGGCCATGGCCGCCCTGACCGTTCTCTCCACCACCGCAGCGGCACGCACACTCGAGCCGTGGGAACTCAGCGGACGCAAGTTGATCGAGGCGGGGCTGGATGGCTCGTTGGCGCCGGAGATCGATGCGCCAAACCAGCCCGAACTCAAGGTCATGGTTTCGGCCAGCCGCGCCGGCGCCTATGTGCTCGGCGTGGCCAGCACCAGCTATCGCACGCAATGGTGCATGCCGGCGGGCAAGGCAGGCCCGCCGGATCTGCTGCCGATCATCGCCGATATCACCGCGCTACCCGATGCGCGCCTGGACGAAGCCGCGCCCGGCCTCATCATCGAAGCGCTGCGCAAGCGCTATCCCTGTGGCAAACCCAAAAAATAAAACTGCAGCCGACGCTCCGCGCTTTAGAGCGGCTAACAAACCGTAGCGAGCAATCGTCAGGTGGGTGTGGACGGCGCGGAGGAAACGGAGTGTACGGGTGGTACATGCCAATTCCGAGCACCGGCCGCGCCCGCCCGGCGGCTGCACAGTCGTTTTGTTAGCTGCTCTTAGCGGTTGGATGCGCTGAGCACGGCCATCGCCAGCGATGCAACGCCCGGCCCGATAACACCGCAGCGGGCGTTTGACCCGTCAGGCCTTACTTGCGCGCGGCATCGCTCTTGGCGCGGATGGCCTTGAATTCCGAGCCATCCTGCCAACTCGGCCACTGCCGGCCATTGGCCAGCGCCACGCCTACGTCGTAGACCAGCGTGGTATCGGCCGCATGTCCCGTGGCATCCCATTGCGGAGTCCAGCGATCGCAGGGCTGGTGATAGCAGTCGGCGAAGTATGTATCGCGCAATGCCTTGCCCGCCTTGACGCCGCCGTTGAGCATGTCCAGTCCCGGGCCTGCGGTAATCGCCGGCACTCCCATGCGCGCGAAGGCGAAATGATCGGCGCGGTAAAAGAAGCCCGCTTCCAGATTCGGGTCCGGCGAATACGTGCGATCGCGCGCTTTGGCGGCCTGTTCCAGATCGCCTTCCAGCGACACGCGGCCACGGCCCCACGAGGCGATATCGCGCGTCGGGCCATCCGGGCTGAACATCTCCATGTTGAGCACCGCCACGGTCTTGTCCAACGGCGCCAGCGGATGTGCCGCGTAATAGTTGGCACCGAGCAAGCCCTTTTCTTCGGCGGTCAATGCAATGAAGTACAACGTGCGCTGCGGCTTTGGGCCGGCGGCGAACACGCGCGCCAGTTCCAGCACGCTGGCCACGCCGGTGGCGTTATCCACCGCACCGCGTCGCACCGTATCGCCGCTGGCATCAGCCTTGCCGATCCCGAACGCATCCCAGTGCGCGGAGAAAATCACCGTCTCGTCCGGATGCTGGGTGCCGGTGAGCTTGGCCACCACGTTATGCGTGACCACGCGTTCGCGCTTGAGCGTGAAGTCCACCGACAACGTGGCATCGCCCAGCGCCATCGGTGCGAAGTCGCGCTGCTGCGCGCGCTGCTTGGCCTGTTCGAAATCCAGCCCGGCCTGCGTGAACAACGACGCTGCCAAGCTGCGCTGCATCCAGCCACGCACCGGCACGTGCTGCGCCCGCGCATCGGCATCGCTGCGTTCGATATCGAACAGCGGCGACAGGCCCGAGCTCTGCACCGTGGCCCAGCCATACGCGGCCGGCGCGGTCTCGTGCACGATCAACACACCGGCGGCGCCGCGGCGCGCGGCTTCTTCGTACTTGTAGGTCCAGCGGCCGTAGTAGGTGACCGCCTTGCCGTCGAACGCGCCTGGCTGTGCGGTGTCGAAGTCGGCATCGTTGATCAGCACCACTGCGATCTTGCCGCGCAGGTCCACGCCTTTGTAATCGTCCCACTGCCGCTCCGGCGCGCTGATGCCGTAGCCGACGAACACCAGCGGCGCATTCTTCAACGCCACCTTGTCGATCGGCCGCAGGCTCTGCAAGGTCACATCGGTGCCGTTGACCAAGGTCTGCGTTTTGCCGCCCACACGCAGCGTGGCGCTGACCGGGCCCTCCACCTGCGCGCGCACCAGCGGCACGGCCTGGGTCCAACCGCCCTGTTCGCCGCCCGGCTGCACGCCCGCGGCCTTGAACTGCTCGACCAGGTAATCGACGGTGCGCTGCTCGCCCGCGCTGGCCGGCGCACGGCCTTCGAATGCATCCGATGCCAGCAGCCGCACATGCCGCGACAACGCCTCGGCATCGATGCCGCCACCGGGCAGATCGTTGGCGGCCTGCGCCACACCTCCCACAAACAGGCAGGCGGACAACAACAGGATGCGCATCGGATTCACGGCGTGGCCTTGCAACAGATAGATGACACACAGTTTACAAGCGTGCGGCCAACACCGGAGCGCAACGACACGAGAATGCATTCAATTGCATGGACTGCATGCCTGGCTTAGAGCGGCTAACTAAACGTCGCGAGCAGTCATCAGGTGGGTGTGGACGGGGCGGAGGAACTTGAGTGTACGAGTGGTACATGCCGCACCGAGCACCGGCTGCGCCCGCCTGGCGGTGAGCACAGTCCTCTTGTTGGCCGCTCTAAAGCGCGGGGGCGCTGTTTGAGTGAAGCTAGCGCGCAGATAGCGTCATCGAGAATGTCTCATTTCGCCAAACGCCGATGAAGCAGATCACACACAACATCTTTCCTACGGTATGGATGCATCGCGGGCAGAGCGGCCGATCTGCGGCTTGGATGCAGGGCTCTTGCCCGCCCACCATCGCGGAACACGCCGCAAGTCCGTCCTTGTAAGGCGCTTACGCGGCATCCATGCCGCGTCGTAAGGTCCAGAGACGATCGGCAGGCAAGGGCCAGTCGGGAATGTCGGTATGCAGGGTGCAAGCAACGCACGATGCATGTTGTTCGGATCACCGTGGTTTCGGTGAGCCTTCCAACGCAAGCCGAGCAACCAACAAGCTTTCAAGAAAGCAACCGACTTATTTCTGGTGCGGTGTCCTCACCGCTTGCGGGACCGTGTGGCGGCATGGATGCCGCCACCGAGCCTCCACGGACGGATTCACGGCGTGTCCCGCAAGCGGCGAGGGCATCGCGCCCTCGACTAGCTCGGCTTGGGAACATCCAACCGACACTGACGCTCACGACCTAGGTCAGCGTCAGAGCTAATCGACTGGTTCGACGGCATCCACGCCGCCATTGATGCAGCGTTCTAGAAGTTTTTTCCAGCCACTCCAAGCGCGCTAACTGGTCCGCGTTGCGCGATCCAGCCAACACGCCAGGCCCTGCGCGTTGAGTTCGATATCGGTGGCCAGCAGCTGCGCCACCGCCGCGTCGTCCAGGCGGCAGCCGTGCAGGCGGGCGCGCTCCAGATACAGTTCGGTCAACACCGCCACCATGCAGCAATGGCGGTCCGTATGCTGTGCGCAGCTCAGTGCGATGGCGGTCATCGCATGGATCTGCTCGATCAGCGCCTGCGCCAATGGCTCCGGCGAAGTGACCCGCCCGTAGTGGGTCAGATACATCGCCTCCGGCGCGGTCTCCATCAGCCGCGCGATCGACTGCAGCATCGCCTCCGGCTCGAATTGCACCGGCGAAGAGGTCGGCAGGATGAAAGCGCCCTGCGCGCTATCGAGCTGGCGATACGACAGCCCGAAGGTGTCGCCGGTGAACCAGCTACGACTGCGTGCATCCCACACGCATAGATGATGGCGCGCGTGTCCCGGCGTATCGATCGTGCGCAGCGCGCGTTCGCCCAGCAACACCGAGTGACCATCGACCGCCTCCACCACGCGCTCGGCCGGTACCGGCACGATTTCGCCGTAACTGCGCGCCATTTCCGCCTCGCCATACACCGCGGTCGCACCGGCAATCAGGCGTGTGGGGTCGATCAAATGCGGCGCACCGCGTGGATGCACCAGCACGCGCGCATTGGGCAGATGCTGCAGCAAGGCACCGGCACCACCGGCGTGATCCAGGTGCACATGGGTCAGGATCAACCATTCCACCTGCGCCGGCGTCAGCCCCGAGGCCCGCACTGCCGCCAGCATGTGCGGCACCGACAGCGAGGTCCCGCAATCGACCAGCGCCCCGCGTTGCCCCTCGACAATCAGATACGCCGCGTCGAACTGCAGGCCGCCAAAGCCGGTATCGATGGTGTGGATGCTGGGATCGTTCAATGCGGTCATTCATATTCCGTGGCGATAAGAGCAACTGACAAAACGACTGTACGGCCTCTGTTCGGTGTGGGATGTACCACACGCACACTCGGGTCACTGCGCGGCGTCCACAACCACCTGACAACTGCTCGCTACGTGTCGCTAGCCGCTCTAAAAAAGACAGCCGCAGTGTAGGCGCAGGCAGTGGGCGCGCGGTGTGCCGATGATTCCAGGCAACGATGCATTAACACGACGACTTCAAGCACTAGGCAGACGTGCTGCCGGATCTCGGCATTGCAGCTGCGATGCAATCCCCACGCGCGCAAGGCGGTTGCCGCACCTTGCCGCACCCGCATCGATCACGCCTCGCGCAGCACCCGCATCGCCGCAAGGACCGCATCGGCTTGCACCTGCGCATGCACGCCCGGCAGTTGCAGATCGCTGGCCTGCTCGGCCTGTTTCAGCCGTGCAATCAGCTGGCCTGCATCGCGTGGCGAGGCGAAGCCGTCGCTCTGCAACAGCAGCGCACCGGCACCGTCGTTCAACTTGAAATAGAACTGGCCATCGTTCTCGCGGTATTGCTTGAACACCGGCAAGGCGATTTTTTCGCCCGCCTGCGCGGCCGCAGGACCCGCCTGATCGGACAGATCGCGCAGACCCACCGCAGCGCGCAGCTCGGCCAGCAGTGGCGTGGCGTAACGCGCACGCAAGCGTACTCCGCCGGCGCGCAGAATCGCTTCGATCTTGGCCGGCTCGGCCATCAGCGCCTCGTAACGCGTGCGCAGCGGTGCGATCTCCTGGTCGATCCGCTCGAACAACTGCTGCTTGGCATCGCCCCAGCCGATGCCGTCGGCAAATGCCTGCGCAAAGGCGGCCGTTTCCTGCGGCGTGGCAAAGGCCTGATACAGCTGGAACAACGCCGACCCTTGCGTGTCCTTGGCTTCGCCCGGCGCACGCGAATCGGTCAGGATCGAGAACACCAGCTTGCGCAGTTCCTCGCGCGGAGCGAACAGCGGAATCGTATTGCCGTAGCTCTTGCTCATCTTGCGGCCGTCAAGGCCAGGCAAGGTGGACACCTGCTCGTCGATCACCGCATCGGGCAAGGTGAAAAACTCGTGCCCGTACACATGATTGAAGCGCTGCGCAAAATCGCGCGCCATTTCGATGTGCTGGATCTGATCGCGTCCCACCGGCACCTTGTGCGCGTTGAAGATCAAAATGTCTGCCGCCATCAACACCGGGTACATGAACAACCCGGCGCTCACGCCGGCATCGTCGTCTTCGCCGTCGGCGCGATTCTTGTCCACCGCCGCCTTGTAGGCATGCGCGCGATTGAGGATGCCCTTGCCGGCCACGCAGGTGAGCAACCACATCAACTCGGTGGTCTCGGGCACATCCGATTGGCGGTAGAACCAGACCTTGTCCGGATCCAGGCCGCAGGCCAGCCAGCTGGCGGCGATTTCCAGCGTGGAGCGTTGCGTGCGCGCCGGGTCCTGTGCCTTGATCAGGCTGTGCAGATCGGCCAGGAAATAGAAGCTCTCCGCATCGTCGCCGGCGCTGGCCTGGATGGCCGGACGGATCGCGCCGACGTAATTGCCAAGGTGCGGGGTGCCGGAAGTGGTGATGCCGGTGAGAACGCGAGTGGTCATCTGCGTAATGCCAGGGAGTCAGCGCGCAAGTTTAACGGTTCCGTGCGCTGCTCATCGCCCCATCCCCGGATGCGCCCCTGACAGACGCACAACGGGCCGCACATGGCGGCCCGTTGCATTCATCGGTGCTCAGCTGCCTCGCTCACCGTTGCCGGAGCGGCGCTGTGCGCAGATCAGGTGTCGTCGCGCAGCGATTTTTCGAATGCGCGCACTTCGGTCTGGGCGCGGTCGCGGTCCCAGCCATAGCGTTCCTGCAGTTTGCCCTGCAGATATTCGGCATTGCCTTCGGCAACCTTGAAATCGTCGTCGGTGAGATCACCCCACTTGGCCTGCATCTTGCCCTTGAGCTGGGTCCACTTGCCGGAAATGACGTCAGTGTTCATTGCGTTGACTCCGCTGATGCGGCCGCGATTGACCGTGCTGGCAGGTTGCCTACGCGGGCGTTTGCTGTGCATCAAGAGGTGTCAAGCCGGCAATCACCGCACTGAACGGGCCCATCCGGCGTGTCACAGCGCATCGGCGCCTCCGCGCGACGCGCTGCGGTCACGCCCTGCGCATCGGTGGGGCCCGACAGCTGCCGGACAAAAAAAAACGGGCCTTGCGGCCCGTTTTTTGTTGCATGCGGCGTCAGATCACTTACGCGCTGCGTCTTCCACCTTCTCGCCAGCGCCCTGCACGTCCTTGCCGGCACCTGCGACGGTGTTGCAACCCGACAGCATCGCGACCGAGAACATCGACAGCACCAGCAGCACAATTGCACGCTTCATAACAGACTCCTTCGTGGGTAAAGCGGCGCGTTGCCGCAGATCAATCGAATCAGACAAACGCCACCAACCGGTGACGGATCAGCACTTACCGTCGCTGCATTTCTCGGCAGTCTTTTCGACCTTGCCGCCCGCGCCCTGCATATCTTTGCCGGCGCCGGCCATGGTATTGCAGCCAGTCATCACGCCGGCCGAGAACAGGCCCAGCACCATCAGTGTCAGCAGTCGCTTCATTTGCTCTTCCTCGGTCTGCGCCCGGTGCCAACGCACCTCGCTTGGCGCCAAATCTGACTGCGCGGACGTGGATTTGATGTGAACGAGGGCCTGCCTCGTTCAGCGCTGGATCAATCTCGCATCAGGGTGGACTTGCCGAACAGGCTTTCGACCAGATCCACCGCCAGCTCGGCGGTGGCATTACGGTTGTCCAGCACCGGGTTCAGTTCGACGATATCCAGCGACCCCATGCGCCCGGTGTCGGCAATCATCTCCATCACCAGCTGCGCCTCGCGGTAGTTGGGGCCACCCGGCACCGTAGTGCCCACGCCCGGCGCGATGCTGGGGTCGAGGAAATCCACATCGAAGCTCACATGCAGGTGGGTGTCGGCGCTCATGCCCTGCAGCGCGGCTTCCATGGTGCGCTTCATCCCGGCCTCGTCGATGTAACGCATGTCGTAGACGTCGATGCGGTGCTGCTTGATCAGGCGTTTTTCTTCCGGGTCCACCGAGCGGATGCCGATCTGCCGCACCTGCTCGGGCAGCAGCGCCGGCGCATTGCCACCCAGATGCGTCAGCGCCTGCGGGCCCAGCCCGCACAGGCAGGCCACCGGCATGCCGTGCACGTTGCCCGAGGGGGTCACTTCGCTGGTGTTGAAGTCCGAATGCGCGTCCAGCCATAGCACCCGCAGCGGGCGCCCCTGTTCGCGGCAGTACTTGGCCACTGCGGTGATCGAACCGATGCCCAGGCAGTGGTCGCCGCCCAGCATGATCGGCATGCGTCCGGCCTGCAGCTCGGCGTAGCTGGCGTCCATCAGCGCCTGGTTCCAGGCGACGACTTCGTCCAGATGCCGGTAACCGGCCTGCGGCGCCTGCCAGGGATTGCGCGGGCCATCCAGGTTGCCCAGATCGCGCACCTCCACGCCACGGCCGATCAAGGCCTCCTGCAAGCCGGCGATGCGCAGCGCCTCCGGCCCCATCCGTGCGCCACGGTGGCCGGCACCGATGTCGGTGGGAACGCCAATCAGGGAAACCGGCACGTACTGCGTTGCCATGCATTGCTCCAGCATCGATAAAGCCATGCAGTCTAGTGGCGCGCCCGCGCAGTGACGCGCGGCAGCGCAACACGGCATGCGATTTGCATCTGTCTGCCGGCACAACGGACGGGTTTAGATCTGCCTCGACGCGCCGCTACAGTGACGTGCCACGGCAGTTTGTGGCGCGCTGGACATTGCAGATTCTGCTTGTCTGACCGCCCAGTTAAGCGCCTGAGGCTGGTGTGACTGAGCACTAATACCTCGGTGGTATGGTGCGCCGGCCAGCGCAGCACACGCATCACGTACGCGCTCGGGCCATCAGCAACAGGGGAGTTTCATGCCGCATAACGCCGTCAACCAGGTCGTCAAGGCTGCCGTGGGCGAAGTCGCGCGGGCATCGCATCAGTACGACCTGCACCGGATCGGGCGCGAATTCGCGCAAACCATCGAGCGCGAGCCGGGCATCCGGCTGTTGATGCTGTCCACCGCCGATGGCCGCGCCATTACCGAACAATCCAGCCTGGATGTGGACGGGCGCCGCCTGGCCGCGATGGCCAATTCGTTCCTGACCCTGGGCGAGACGCTGGCGCGCGAGTCGAGTTTGAGCGAGGCCGATTACGCAACCATCAGCACGCGTGGCGGGCAGCTGGTGCTGATCCGCATCCGTGCCGACAAACCGCTGACGCTGACCGCCGTAGGCGGCGCCGACCTCAATGCAGCCGCGCTGCTGTTCAACGCGCGCGACTGCGCCGGCCGCCTGGCTGCAGCGCTGGCGCAACCGGCCGGCTGATGCTGTTGGCATTGTTCGTGCTTGCACGAGCGCACCGATTTTTCTCACCGTTTGGAAGGGGACCACCGATGTCAAAACTCAATCTGGAACAATTGCATTCGCTCGCCGGTTTCGTCGGCGCCGCGCTGGTCGACAGCGACAGCGGCATGGCCCTGGGCATGACCGGCGGCACCGAACTCAACCTCGAGCTGGCCGCAGCCGGCAATACCGAAGTGGTGCGTGCCAAGCGCCGCATCGCCGAGCAGCTCGGTCTGCACGACACCATCGAAGACATCCTGATCACGCTGTCGCGCCAGTACCACCTGCTGCGTCCGCTCGAGAGCAACGGCACGCTGTTTCTGTATGTCGTGCTGGATCGCGCCAAGGCCAATCTGGCCATGGCCCGCCACGAGCTCAAGGCGTTCGAAAAGACCCTGGATTTCAGTTGATGCCTGTCCAGCGGCGCATCCGCGTCGCCGACCCTGCCTGCCGGTGCGTACCGGCAGGCGTTGTCGCTATTTTGCGCCACGACGGCGCCATCTCATGACCACACCCATTCACGCCATGCGGGTCGCCACGGCCGGCCTGGATCTGCTGCACACCACGCGCCTGAAACTGGCGTGCTCGCTGCTGCTCGCCGAGCGCATCGACGTGCAGTTGGGCGAATGGCCGCAGCATGCGGCCGACGTGGTGGTGCTGGGTCTGGAAACTGCCGATGGCCTGGCCGCATGGCAGGCATTGCAAGGCCAGCCGGTGCGCGTGTTGGTGGTCTCGCGCACGCCGGTCGCCGGCGCCTGGCTCAAGCACGGCGCCACCGTGCGCGAACTCAACGAACAGATGCGTCTGCTGTTGTCTTCGCCACACGCTGCCCAGGTGGCCGAACCGGCGCTGCTGCTGCGCCATTGCCGCGGCGAATTCGGCGCAGGCCTGGTGCTGCTGCGCACTGCGCACCTGCAGGTGCGCGTGGACCCATCCAGTCGCTGCCTGCACCTGCCAGCCGGCCTGTCGCTATCGGAGCTCGTTGCCGCATTGGATCGCCCCGGCTGGCAGTCCGTGACCGGCGATGCCGATGCCGCACTGACGCAACGCATCTCCTTCGAAGCGCTGTATTTCGCCCTGCCCGAGCACCTGCGCCCCGCGCTGCCGGCGGTGGAGGCCAGCCGTGCGTTGCAGCTACGGCAGTGGCCGGAGCTGAGCGCCGATACCAGTTCGCCTGCGCAGCTGCTCGCCATTGCCCACCTGCATGCGCGCCCCTGGCGCCCGCAGGCGCTGGCCAATGCTTGCAAGCTGCCGCTGCAGACGGTGGAATGCCTGTTCGCCGCCGCACTTGCCAGCGGCCTCACCCAGACTGCGGAGATTTCCGTGCCGTCACCGCCGCGTCGTCCGGACAGCAGCAACTCCCGGTTTTTTTCCTGGGTCGCACGTCGCTTTGGCCTCTCTCTTTCGCAGGCGCAGTCATGAGTCTTCCAGCCAACAAACTGGTGTTCGTTGGCGGCATGGGCGCCGGCAAGACCACCGCGGTGCGCGCCATCTCCGACGTGGAGCCGGTCAGCACCGAAATGCCGCTCAGCCAGGATGCCTATGGCGACAAGATCTACACCACGGTCGCGCTGGACTACAGCTCCATCGAGCTGGAAGACGGCGAATTGCTGCACGTCTACGGCGTGCCCGGCCAGAAATATCTGGATTTCATGTGGCCGCTGGTCTGCGACGGCGCACTGGGCGTGATCGTGCTGACCAATGCGCGCGACCCGCAGATGCTGGAGGCGACCCTGGCGTTGCTGCGTGAGTTTTCGCAGATCGCACCGGACGCCAGCCTGGCCGTGGGCATCACCATGACCGACGAGGTCGAAGACTTTCTGCTGCCGCCATTTCGCGATGCGCTGGCGACCGAAGGCTTCCGCATTCCGGTCATGCGCGTGGATGCGCGCTCGGCCACCCAGATCACCTTCCTGGTGAAATCGCTGCTGTCCTATCGCTATACCTCGGCAAGCTGATTGCCGGCGCGCGGTGATGGTGTGGCGGGCTAGCGGTAAACCGCGCAAAAATAAACAAGGAATCCGGTCACGACGGGCCTAAAAGGGCGTCACGCGGGGGATGCCGCCTCTAGGGTGGCGGCGACGCGTCCTTCTTCCTTGAAGCCAGAAACGCGACTCAGTCATGGTACGAATGAGCGCTGTGTCCGACTTATTCAGTATGCCGAGCGGACAGAAGCGGTGACATCGGGACATTCCCGACATCGCGCAGGACATACCCGTGATAGTGAATCGGCAATAGCGGCAGCGCCAGGGAACGCTACGGCCGGGGAACCCTTGAACAACCCGCGGTATCACGCGTGAACCGCACTATTGGCGCAGATGCAGTGATCGCCGCTGCACACAGCCAAAGACCGACGTCTTGCGGCGATTGCCGCGCTTGTCAGCGCGCGGGTGAGGTGTCCAGGCACTGGTAGATACGTCCGCTCGGCATCAGATGCGCCATCGATATCTTCGACGGCGGGCTGTGTTCGAACGCTGGGTGCTTGTGGATGGCAGATGGCGGGATGCGCACGCATGACGTGCCCGGCAAGCGTTGCGCGATGACGTGCCAGCGGGGCGCCGCCATCGTCACCGTCCTGCGCAAGGTGCTCATGTGGGACGAAGATTGTCGCTTGCGTGCATGCCATTGCGTGATCCAGCGCCCCCGCAGCAATGCAGGGCGAACGCCCTGCAAGATCGCCAGCGACGGATCCATTGCCACGATCGGATAAAGTAGCGCGATGACAATCGAACTGAAGCCCGGTGGCTTGCTGATCGCGATCGAAGGTATCGACGGCGCCGGCAAGACCACCCTCGCCCGCAGCCTGGCCAAAGCACTGGAAGCGGCCGGCGCCCGCGTCGTGCTGAGCAAGGAGCCGACCAATGGCCCCTGGGGCACCCAGCTGCGTCAGTCCGCCGCCACCGGCCGCCTGAGCGCCGACGAAGAAGCCGAGCTGCTGATCCGCGACCGCCACGAACATGTGGACACCCTCATTGCCCCCGCATTGGCACGCGGCGACATCGTGATCCTGGACCGCTACTTTCCGTCGATGGTCGCCTACCAGGGCGCCGCCGGCCTGCCGCTGGACGAGTTGCTGGAACGCAATGCCTTCGCGCCGCGCCCAGACGTGCTGCTGCTGCTCGACCTGCCGCCACCCACCGGCCTGGCCCGCATCCGCGCCCGCGGCGACGCACCCAACCACTTCGAAACCCAGGACAACCTGGAACGCTGCCGTGCCATCTTCGCCGCGCTGCAATTGCCGGGTAAACATGTCGTGGACGCCAGCGCCGATGCAGACAGCGTCTTGCGGCAAACCCATGCCATTGTCGTGGCAGCCCTGGCCGAACGCTTGAGCGGCGACGCCGGCAAGGCCGTGCTGGAACTGCTCTCGGCTGGTCGCCCGGCCTGACCTGCCAAGCGTCCTGCCGCGCAGCCAGCACCACCGCTGCGCGATGCAGATTTTCGAGCTGCGAGCTACACGCGACTTACCCGCACACGGGAGCTCGGCCCGCTTGCCAAGGAGCGCGGTTGCGCTGAAGGCACGGCCAGCCAGATGTCCCGACGAAGCCGCTGCCGCATCAGGCGCGTCGCGCCATCACGTCCCGAGGGCGGAGATGGCGGCGGGCAGCCGCTCTTTGCGCAGTCGCATGCAGGCGGTCGCTATCGCTCGGCAACGCGATACCGCCGCCGAAATTCCGACGGCGTGCAACTTACTTCCCGCCTGAAAAACTTGTTGAAGTTGGTCGCTTCGTCGAAGCCCAGTTCTTCGGCGATTGCGGCAACCGGCAGGGATGTGTGCACCAGCAGGCGCTTGGCTTCCAGGTTGATCCGTGCGGCAATGAAGGTCTTTGCGGTGGTGCCCATCGCCGCTTGCACTGCGCGCGCCAGGCTCTTTTCCGTGCACCCGAGCCGATCGGCGTAGTCGGCAACCTGATGCCACTGTGCAAAACAGTCTTCGACAAGCTGCTGGAACCGGTGGAAGCGGCGCAGCGCCGCAGACACCGCAACATCGCGCACGTGGGTACGGCCATGCACAATGCTGAGCCGCGTCAGCAACGCATGCAGCTGATGACGCAACAGCGCGTGCACGTCGTCTTGCGGCGCCTCCATCAGCGTGTCCTGGCGCATCTGCACGATCACATCGGTCAGCCGCTTCAAGTCATCGCGACCGAGCTGCACATGGTCCGGCAGCTTGCCCAGGTCGAAGGCGAGCTTCAGATCGCCCGGCATTGTTGCTGCCGGCAGCACGAACTCCTGGCGGAAAATCACGTTCCACCCATCCCAGTCGTCCTTGATGCCATAGCTGTGCGCCTGGCCGGGCCGCACGATCACTAGCGAACCTGGCGCGCAGGCGATCGCCTTGAAGTCGATCAGCTGGGTGCACACGCCCTGGGTCACGCACAACAAGGTGTGGAATCCGTAGCGGTGCGTCGCCTGCACTGCTTCCCGGGGTGCGCGGGTACGCAGATCGGCAACCGTGAAGACTTCAAGGTCGAGACGATAGGGGGCCTGCGGGTGATAGGCCAACGGCAGGATCTGCG
The DNA here is from genome assembly GCF_041475665.2 of Xanthomonas sp. NCPPB 4467. Lineage (NCBI taxonomy): Bacteria > Pseudomonadati > Pseudomonadota > Gammaproteobacteria > Lysobacterales > Lysobacteraceae > Xanthomonas > Xanthomonas sp. NCPPB 4467. The sequence goes on from NZ_CM191260.1 coordinate 4,807,662, forward strand.
ATCTCGCCTGCGCCTTCGGAGAACGGCTGCGTCCGGGACTGGTCATCGGCCTGCACCATTTGAAAGATGTCCGGAAATGATCATTCGCCGTCCACTTTGGACCGCTCGCGTCGGCCAATCAAGTCCAATAATCACTCCCACAGCACGCCCCCACTTTCCTGAGAAAACAGACGATGCACGCCGATATCGAACGGATCACCCAGGCCATTCTGGCCGTGGACAACGGCATCAACGCACGCTCGAACAAGGGCGACGTCGATGGCGCACTGGAGGCCTACAGCGACGAGGTGTCGTATTTCGATCCCCTGACCGCGCTGCGTCTGGACGGTCATGCGGCGGTGGAGGCCTACTTCCGCAACGTGTTCGAGGGCAAGCTCAAGATCCTGCGCAACGACTATATCCAGCCGGTGGTAATGGTCAGCGACAACCGCGACATGGCTGTGTTGCACTACAACCTGCAGAACATCCTCGGCGACGGCCAGGGCGGTGAGACGCCGGGTACTGCCTGGAATTCGACACAGGTCTTCCGCTACATCGAAGGACGCTGGCGCGTCGTGCACGTCCATTGGTCGATCACGTTACATCCCGGCGCCCAGCAAAGCCTGATGTCCTGACCTATCGCCGCAGACCGCACCGCGCTTCACTCCCACTAAAGATCGGCCAACCAGGCACCCACGCCTGCAGGCCTTGCACGCTGACATTTCAACCAACCGAGGAAACCACCATGAACACCATCGACATTGCCAAGTCCTACATCACCTCGGTCCAGACCGGCGACCACGCAACGCTGGGCAGCCTCATTTCGCCCGACGTGATCTGGCACCAGCCCGGCAACCATCAATTCTCCGGCACCCACCAAGGCATGGCGGTGGTCGGGCCGATGCTGGGCAAGATGATGGAGGTCTCCAACGGTACCTTCGCCATCAGCCGTGCCGATGACTACATGGCCAGTGGCGACTGGGTGGCCATCACGCTGGAATTTTCCGGCCAGGCCAACGGCGTCACGCTCAAGCAGGCCGGCGTGGATCTGCTGCGCATCGAAGACGGCAAGATCGTCGAAGTCCGGCTGTTCTCGGCCGATCAAATCCAGGAGGACGCATTTTGGGGACGCTGATCGCCAAGCCCGGCAGCGGACAGGCCTTTCCGGGATGCAGCGGAAAGACCTTCTTGGTGCCGGCACCCGGATTCGAACTGGGGACCTACCGCTTACAAGGCGGTTGCTCTACCAACTGAGCTATGCCGGCAAAGGCAGGCGCGTTGCGCGCCGGTGCGCATTCTAGCGCAGCGCGGAGCAATCTAGCGATCGTTGACGCGTCGCACCCGCAGCGCTTTGCAAGGCAGCGGCCGCCACCGTGCTGCGCAGATCGATCCACCAGCGCGATTGACCGCTACCGCTGGGCACCAACTGTGCGGGAAAGCCTGCGCTGACCAAGCTGGCCTGGCGCCGCTCGGCACGCTCGCGGCTCTGGTACTGCCCCAGCGCAACCGTGTTGTCCTCGCCCTGGGCAATCACGTAATAGTCGCCGATGCCAGCGGCCGCAATGCGCTTGACCAGGGCCTGCGCCGTGGCGCGGTCGCCCACATTGGGCAACATCACCCGGAACGTACTGACCCCGGCGTCGGTGTCCTCGCGCACGCTGGCGCGGCTGGCCTGGCCGCGAACGCGCGCCAGCGCGGCATCGGCATCGCTGCGTGCCGCATACGGCCCGACGCTGACGCAGCCCTCCGGGGCGGCCGGCGGTGTCGGCACTGGAGCCGGCTTGGCGACGGCGGTGCTTTCCTCAACAGATTTGGAAACGTTCTTCGCTGCCGCTGCCGCGTCGGCCGGCCGCGGTGCCGTCTCGGCCACCGCCGGTGTTGGCACAGGTTCGGGCGCAGGCGTTGGTGCTGCCGTCGGCGCAGGAGACGGCGTAGTGGAATCAGCCGCAGCACCGGCATCCGGCGTTGCAGCGGTTGTCACTTCGAGACGCGGCACCGCTGCTGCTGTCGCCTTGGTCGGCAACATCGGCAGCAGGTCCAAGCGGGCAACCCCGGACGGTTGCGGCGGTGCGGCCGGTGGCGCCGGCGGTGGCTGCAACGCCCACCACAGTGCCACCCCGGCATTGAGGATGATCAGGACAACGATGAGCGCGCGTACGTACATGCGTCGATTTTAGAGCGTGTCATGTGGCTTGGGGGGAGTGCGAAGCGTCGGCGCCGCGGCGGGACCAGGCGCGCAACACACTCTCGGTGCGTAACTACAAGCCACCTTGCTTGCGCCGGCCGGCGGCAACGCGTGCCCCCAGCAGCGCTGCCTGGGGCCACGTCGCCGGTGTGCCAGCACCCTGCTGCTGAGAACCTAGGCAGCCAGTCAAGCCGGCGCCACAGTGCATCCACTCGGACCACTGGTGGCCCCATGCCTCTCAGCCGACCCGCACAAGGCGCTCTACGGCGAGGACGAATGCATCGCCCAGGTTGCCAGTCCATCCAGCACCAAGGCCGCGCGAAAGCTGGCATCGGGCAACAACGGCAGCAGCGGTGGCGCGCCGCCGCCATGCATCAGCAGCCGTACCGGCACGCCCAGGCTGCGTTGTGCGTGGTGCAGGCTGCGCTCGATCAGCGCCACCGCCGCGCCATCGCAGCCGGAGGTCAGGGCATCGTCGGTGTCGTTGGCCAGTTCGACATAGTCGCCACCGCTGGCCGGCAACTGCACCGCACGCGCATGCAGCGCTTCGCGCATGGTGGTGGGCGAGGCGGCGATCCGCCCGCCGTGATGCTGCCCATCGGCACCGAGCACATCGATGGTCAGGGCGGTGCCCACCCCGGCCACCAGCACCGGTGCGTCGCCACGCGCGCCCAGCAAGGCCAGAAACCGATCCACCCCGAAGCGGCTCGGGTCGGCATAGGCAATGCGGATGCCGGCGCATTCGGCTGCGGTCCGCACGATGCGGACCTGCTCGAAACGCTCCTGCAGGCAAGCGATCATCCGCTGCGTCAATGCCGGCGCCGCCACGCTGGCCACGTGCGCAATGCGCCCGGACGGCAACGCCGATAACGCCGCCGCATCCATCGCCTCGGCACCGTGCGCCCAGGCCTGCAGGTCGCCGGCGCGGTGGCCGTGCAGCGGGGCGTACTTGAAGCGCGAATTTCCCAGGTCGAACAACCACTCGCTCATGCAGGTCTCACGCTGACTTCTCCGGAGTGGAACAGGCGCACCGTCTCGCCCAATTGCACGCGCAATGCACCATCGGCGGCCAGGCCAAGCGCTACTCCGCGATGCAGGGTGCCGCTTTCTTCAACCTGCACGGCGCGCCCGCTCAGCACATCCAGCGCTGCATAGCGCGCCAGAAACGGCGCCAGGCCCTGCGCTTCGAACAGGTCCAGTGCCGGCAACAGGCCGGACAACACCGCTGCCGCCACGCTGTCGCGCGAGACTGTGCGGCCGGCCAGGGTGTCCAGATCCACCCACGGTTGGTCGATCGTGGCGGCGGCCGCCGGCGGCATGTGCACGTTCAAGCCCAGCCCGATCACCGCACGTGCATTGCCGGCCATCTCGCCGCCGCCCTCGATCAGCAGGCCGCCCAGCTTGCGCTCGCGCGCCAGCAGGTCGTTGGGCCACTTCAGACCGACATCGGCAAACCCGCACCCGCGCAGGGCTTCGGCCACGGCCACGCCCACCGCCAGGCTCAGCCCGGCCAGCTGGCCCAGCCCGCCACTGAAACGACGCGATGCCGACAGATAGAGATGCGCGGCCAGCGGCGAGGTCCACTGGCGGCCGCGTCGACCGCGCCCGCCGGTCTGGCGCTCGGCCAGCAACACAGACACGCCGTGTTCGGGCGCCGGGCGCGCCAGCAGCGTGGTGTTGGTGGATTCCAGCGTCCAGGCCACTTCCAGCGCAGCCAGGCCCGCTGCCGCGTCGGTCGCCATGGCGGCACGGATGCGCACGGCGTCCAGCAGGTCCAGCGGCGCGGCCAGGCGGTAGCCATCGCCTGCCCGTCCGTCGATATCGACACCGGCAGCGCGCAAATTCTGGATGCGCTTCCACACGGCGGCACGGGTCAACCCGGCATCGCGCGCCAGCGCATCGCCGGACAGCCGGCCGCTCGCAAGTTTGGCCAGCAACGCGCGGTCATCCACGGCAACGGTTCCCAAATCTATCCGTGAAAGTATGCGCCAAGCCTTCGCGGCCGCCCAGCGCGGCTTGCGTGAGGGAGTGAAAACCGCGTTATGATCGACGACTCACGCCGCTTGCCCTGGATGTGGACGATGCGCCGACTCACGGTTTGCCTGCTGTTCTTGTTGGCTCCGCTTGCCGCCCTGGCATCGGACCAGTTGGTCGATGGCGATCATGAGAGCTGCGTCAGCACCAACTCGGCCGCACGCGGCAGAACGCCCAATGGCGAACCGGCAACACCGGCACGCGCGCCGCAACACAAGCCTGCACCGGCAACCGGCGGTGGTGGCAGCGATGGCGATGGGTTGTTCCCACGCATGCGCATGATGCCGCGCTGGCACAGTTTTCTGCCGGGCATGTTCCGCTGATCCAGTGGTTGACGCGCTGGCTACGCCGGCCGCCGCTCGAGATTCCTGATGCGCTTTGGCAACCGGTGTGTGACCGCTGCGCCTGGGTTGCCGCGCTCGATGCGCGGCGCCAGCAACGTCTGCGGGCGCTGACCGCGCAGTTTCTGCATCAAAAAACCATTTCGCCGGTCGATGGATTGCAGCTGCAGCCGCACGACCACGTGTTGCTGGCCGCCACCTGCTGCCTGCCGTTGCTGGAAATCGGCGCAGCCGGGTGGCGCGGCTGGTCGCAGCTGATTGTCTATCCGGACGCCTTCCGTGTGCAGCGCACCCATGTGGATGCGGCCGGGGTGATGCATGCCTGGGACGACACCTTGATCGGGGAAGCCTGGGAACAAGGTCCGTTGATCGTCAGCTGGGCCGATGTGCAAGCCGATCTGGACGACCCGCAGGCCGGCTTCAACGTGATCGTGCACGAGATGGCGCACAAGCTCGATGCACTGGACGGCGCGCTCGACGGCACCCCGCCACTGCCGCGCGATCGGCAACGCCGCTGGGCACGCGATTTTCAGCACGCATTCGATGCGTTCTGCCAACGGGTGGACGCCGGCCACGATACCGAGATCGACCCGTACGCAGCCGAAGCGCCGGAAGAATTCTTCGCAGTGGTCAGCGAATATCACTTCTCGGCGCCGCAGGTGCTGCAACGCGTGATGCCGGAGGTCGCCGCGCATCTGGTCAGCGTGTATGGGCCTTCGCCGTTTGCATCGGATGGCCACGGTTGATTGCGCCGCGCAAGCCTTACGCGTTGGTTTGCGTGCAGGTATGTGGATGTTTGACGGCGCGAGTGCTGTTTGCGTCAAGTCGATTGCGCGTGTCGCGTGAACCTGATCGTCTTTGGATGTGCGCACTGAGCTAGAGCGTTAGCGCTGCGCTGCAAGCCCTTGGTCACACCTGGCGAGTGGTCGTCACGTACACAGTTGGGCAAGACAAAAAGACTCAGCGCGAAGATGAGCAATGGCAGACACTGCGCAGCGTTCAATGGCGCGATGTCATCGATCGCGCTTACACCAATCCAAGATCACGCGGTGTCGCGTCTGGAAACACGCGTTCCAGCTGCGCGGGCGACAAGCCCCACAAGCGCTGCAACACGCCACCGAACACGCTGCGGTAGTTGCTGAGCACCGGATAATCGCGGTTCTGCAACAGGTGCGCCTGATCCACCGCAACCTGCTCGCCGGCAATCCGGCCGCCGCGCACGCCGCCGCCCAGCACCCAGTACGTGGTGCCATGCCCGTGATCGGTCCCCTTGCTGCCGTTCTCGCGGAAAGTGCGGCCGAACTCGGAAATCACCACCACCACCGTATCGTCCCAGGCCGGGCCCAAGGCATCGGCATAGGCGGCCAGCCCTTCGCCAAGATTGCGCAGGTTATTGGCCAGTCCGCCCGTCACACTGCCCTGATTGGCATGCGTGTCCCAACCGCCAACATCCACAAATCCCAGCCGATACCGCTCGCGCATCAAGCTTGCCATGCGTCGGGTTTCATCGGCAAAGGTGCGCGCGCTGGCAGCGCCGCGGCCGGCCTGCTCCATCTCTTCGCGCAACTGCGCGGTGACCTGCTGGCGCAACGCAAGTCCTTCGCGCGCCGCCGTCGCCAGCGGCGTGGCGTCGTACATCTGCGACAGGATCTGCGACTGACGCGCATCCAGCCCGCCCTTGCCGATGCCCCGCAGCGAGACGTTGGGCAGATCGCCGCCGCCTTGAAAGGTCAGCGGCAACGAATCGGTGAAGGCAATCGCCGGCACGCCACTGAGGACACCCGACAGCCGCGCCATGAACCCGGAACGATAGTCGCGGTGCTTACCGGCTTGCCCGGATTCGATATCGTCCTGGGTTTCGAAGTGGCTACGCGACACATCATCAGTGCCGGCAAATGGCACGAACGCCAGTTGATTGCGTTGCCACAACGGCAGCAACGCATCGCGCATCACCGGGTTGAGCCCCCAGTGCGCGTCCAGCGCGATGGCGCTGTCCGGATTGGCCGGATCCGGCCGCGCAATCGCCAGCGTGGGCCGCGACTGGTAATAAAAATCGCTGCCATGCGGCACCAACAGATTGTTGCTGTCGTAGCCGCCGCGCAAGAACACTACCAGCATGCGCGCGCTATCGCGTGGCGCGGCAAACAGGCGACCGGCCCACGGCAGACTTGTGGCGGCGGCGGCAGAAGCAAGCAAAAATTGACGTCGTTGCATGGTGTACTCCCACGGCGATGCCTGCATCGCACTCGGTGATCAGCGTCGGTGAATCAGCGGTATGAATCAGCGGTAGTTGAAGTCCGGCGACGCCAACAAAAACCCGTTCCATTCCGCCGGCGAGCGCGCCTGCTCCAGCGCCTGCTGCGTACTTGTCGCCAGCGACGGCGCGATCCAGCGATATGCCGCGCGCGTGTCGATGCGCGTCAGCGGCGGAATCGGCGTGTCGTTGTCGCCATCGCGCCGGAACAATTGTTTGGGGCCGCTGCCCAGCGCGCGCGCCACCTCGAACCTGCGCGCCAGTTGCCCGGAGCTGGTCCAGGCCTGCGATTGCAGCGGCCATCCGTCGGGTGTGATGCGCCCGAACAGCGGCTCGCCCAGTTGCTGCGCCCAACTGGCCATCGGGCCGGCATTGATCACGGGCTGGTCTTCGTAGGCCAGCCGCATCGCCGAGACCACGAAGCGATTGGGGTCCTTGAACTTGCGCGGTTGCGCCTGCGCGAATTCCGCAGAACTCACCATGGTCTGCATGACCTTGCCGATATCGCCATCGCTGCGCTGGAAGGTGCTGGCCATGCGCGCGACCAGTGCCGGCGGCGGCGTGTCGCTGACGAAGTACTCGGCCATGCGCTGCGAGACGAAGCGCGCACATGCCGGCTGGCGCACCAACAGCCGCACCGCACGTTCGATTTCATCCAGTCCACCGCCGGCAATCCGCTGACCCAGCAGCATCTTGTCGCCGGGCTGATGACGCGCCGGGTTGAATTCGAACAGACCCTTGCGCACCACCTGTGGCTGACCAGGCACGGTCATCGGCACCGGCGGCGCACCATCGGCCTTGATCGGCACCAGGCCCGCGCCGGTGAGGATCAATGCCAGCTGCTGCACATCCTGCTGGGTGTAGCCGCCATGCACGCCCAGGGTGTGCAGTTCCATCAGTTCGCGCGCGTAGTTCTCGTTGACCTTGCCCTTGGCATTCTTGGCGTTGTCCAGATATTCGAGCATCGCCGGGCTTTGCAGCGTGGCCATCACCAGATCGGCAAACTTGCCGGTGGCATTGGGACGGATCGCGTTTTCCATGTAATCGGCGGCCATCCACTTCACGCGGCCTTTGTCGGCATACACGCTGAAGTGATTGAGCCAGAACCACACCAGCTGCTCGCGCAGCTGGTCCGGTGCGTACACCGCACGCAGTAATTGCGCCTGACGCGCTTGATTAATCATCTGACCGCCGCGTGCCTGCCAATCCTTGCGCAAGGCGACTTTTTCATCGCCATCAGGCATGGCTTGCAGCCGGATCTTGTCGGCCTCGTAGCCGGTCAGCAAGGTGTCCAGCGGGGTGTGCAGTGCATCGAAGCCTTGCAGCTGCGCGCGAATCGGTGCCGGTAACACAGCGTCGTCACTGGGCTGGAGCAGCAGCGCGCCATAGCGCTTGGGGCCAAGCCGTTGTAACTGCGCGGCGCCATCGGCATCCACACCGTAGGTGGCACGTTGCAGCCAGCGCGTCTGGGTTGGCGTCAACGGCGTTTCGGCAGCATGGCCGACCGCGGCGAACGCGCAGCCGGCAAGCAGCAACGCACAGCCCCAAGTGTGCAGCCATCGCCGTGGCAAAGGGCGCGTTTCCGCGCAGGAGACTTGTGCAACGCGCTCGATCATGCGGCTCTCCATCGCAGGTGCCTGCGACCTGACCAGTATGGTCAAGCAAACGCTCGAGGCGTTAAACGGTTGTCGGAGCAGTGCAGGCCATTGCCCACGGGTTCATCCGGACACGTAGGCGCGTCACAACCCCGGAGGCAGGGTCACATCGAAGCGGGCGCCGCCCAGTTCCTGCGAGCGCACCACCTGCAACTCACCGCGATAGGCCTTGATCAGATCCTGCACGATCGACATGCCGATACCGTGCCCCTGCACGCGCTCATCGCCACGCACGCCACGCTGCAGAATCTTGGCGACATCTTCCGGCGCAATGCCAGGGCCGTCGTCTTCGACCGAAAGGATCAGGCCGGCGCGCCGGCTACCGGTGGTCGGACCGGGCTGTGCGGTCAGCAGCACCCGGCTGCGCGCCCACTTGAAGCCGTTTTCCAGCAGATTGCCAAGCAGTTCCTGCAAATCGCCCGGCTCGCCATGAAAACGCGCATCCGGCGAAATATCGAACTCGCACAGCACGCCCTTGATCGAATACACCTTCTCCAGACCGCGCACGATTTCTTCGGCGGACGGCTCGATCTGCAATGGCGCTGCAAACAGTTTGTGGCCGCTGGAGGCCGCGCGCGCCAGCTGATACGACACCAGATCGTTCATGCGCCGCAGCTGCACGTCCATCTCTTTATGCAGATCGTGCTCGGAGGCGCCGCTGTCGAGCTGCGTGCGCAGCACCGCAATCGGCGTCTTCAGGCTGTGCGCCAGATCGGCCAGCGTATTGCGTTGGCGCTCCAGGTTGTCGCGCTCGCTCTCGATGAAGGCGTTGATGCTGTCGGTCAGCGGCTCCAGCTCGCGTGGATGCTGCTCGCTCATGCGCTGGATCTCACCGCGCTGCACCTTGGTCAGCTCGTTGATCACGCGCCGCAACGGGCGCAGGCTCCATTGCAGGATGAACGCCTGCAGCACCAGCAGCACCACGCCGGCACTGCCGAGGTAAAACCACACCGCGCCACGGAAAACACGCAGCTGCGCGCCCATCGAGCGCGCATCCTCCATCACGTAGATGGTGTAAGGGATCTCGCCGCCGTGCTCGCGTTCGACGTAACTGACGCCCAGGCCGTAGCGATACAACTGGCCCAGGCTGCCATCGATCTGGGTCATCTCCAGCGGGCCGATGAATTCTTCCTGGCGCGGCTCCAGCATGCGGCCATGCGGAATGTTCGGGCCTTCGGCCGACATCGAAGTCCAGCTTTCGTCGGGACGCACGACCTCCACATACAAGCCGCCACCGGGCACGTCGAAGCGCGGATCGGGCGGCTGCCCGCCGATATAGATCGAGCCGTCGCGGACAAAGTCGATATTGGCGGCGTAAGCCGAGGCGTAGTTCTTCAGCCGCTCACGCAGGTTCTTTTCGGCAGTGTCGGCAAAGGCGACATCCAGCGCGTAACCGGCCAACGCCAGGAAGGCCACCAGGCTGAGGCTGGCGGCCAGCAGCTGGCGCGCCTGCAACGAGCGCGGGCGCCAGCGTTTGTACCATTTGGAGCGCATCGGCACCTAAGTCTTCCTGCTTGCCGACGCGCGGACTCAGCCTTCGGTGCGCGGAATGGCGAAGCGATAGCCACGACCACGCACGGTCTCGATCGGCTTCAACTCACCATCCGGGTCGAGCTTCTTGCGCAGGCGACCGATGAACACTTCCAGCACGTTGGAGTCGCGATCGAAGTCCTGTTGATAGATATGTTCGGTGAGGTCGGCCTTGGAGACCAGTTCGCCGGCATGCATCATCAGGTACTCGAGCACCTTGTACTCGTAACTGGTCAAGTCGACATTGGCGCCGTTGACGCTCACCGTCTGCGCCGCCAGATCCAAGGCCACGGGGCCGCATTCCAGCGTCGGCTTGCTCCAGCCTGCGGCACGGCGCAGCAGCGCGTTGACGCGAGCCAGCAGCTCTTCGACGTGGAACGGCTTGACCAGATAATCGTCGGCGCCCTGCTTGAGGCCTTCGACCTTGTCCTGCCAGCTCGAACGCGCGGTCAGGATCAGTACCGGGAATTTCTTGCCTTCGTCGCGCAGCGCCTTGATCAGCTCCATGCCCGACATCTTGGGCAGGCCCAGATCGATGATGCCGACGTCGAACGGCACTTCGCGGCCCATGTACAGGCCTTCTTCGCCGTCCTGTGCAGCGTCGACAGCAAAGCCTTCACGCTTCAGACGCGCGGCAAGGGTCTCGCGCAGCGGAGCTTCGTCTTCGACCAAAAGAATACGCATGCACTCTCCCTAGTAACGTTATCGGCCCAAGGCCGGGGAATTTATGAGACTGAACGCCAAACTATCTACGTTCAGTGGTTATCGTCGCGTGGTGGCGCGTCGGGAGGCGGAGAGCTGCGCGGGGGTGCGGCCTGCGTCTGCTCCGGCTCGTACACCGTGTGGACGCGCCCATCTTTCATGTACTTGACCCGATTGAGGTTGCCGCCATCGAACGGCACACGCTCGGCACCCAGAATTTGTCCACCGGTAGACCGCTGCACGTGGCGAATGGTGTCCGACAAGGTGCGGCTGTTGCCGCGTGCCGATGCCGGCATGCCCTCGCGACCACCCTGCGCCATCGGGTACCCCTGGCCCCACGCCGACGGCGCGGCCACGGCACCCAAGAGGGCGACCAGGACGACATAGCGGGCGCGGCTGAGCGAGTCGGTCACAGCTGGATCCTAGCGGGTTGTTCAGGAACATTCAAAATTCGTGAAACCGGCGATGCATCACAAACGGCCGGGCGACGGAAATTGAGCCAAATTCTTGATTTTGGGGGGTGAATCCGATCTGAACTTTTTAGCTTCGTGTTAACGCCATTCAGCCAAATGAATGCCGCCAGGAGAGTAGACGCCCTGCCAGCAAGGCTTTCCCGCTCGGTGCCGGGCTCCAGACCACAATCAAGAAAGGACCCGGCCTGCCTGTTCAGCTGATGCAAGTGCCGGGCCAGTCAGGCGACGATGCGCCACGGCCGGCTGTCGGTCCGCTGCAACGCCTGCTCCACCAGCTCCCAGCCAGCGCCCGGACGGTGTGCACCTTCGCTCAAAACCTGCCGAAACGCCCGCCCGCCCGGCTGCCCGTGAAATAGGCCCAGCACGTGCCGGGTGATGTGCTTCAGGGCCAGGCCCTGTTCCAACTGGGACTCCACATAGGGGCGCAGTGCACGCAGCAACGCCTCGCGCGACTGTTCGGGGCGCCGGGTCAATGCGGCATCGAGCTGATGCAGGACATACGGGTCGTGGTACGCGGCGCGACCGAGCATCACGCCGTCGGTCTGTTGCAGGTGCGCCAGCGCAGTGTCGACGGCGGCAATACCGCCATTGAGCACCACCGGCACGCCGGGACGCTCCTGCTTGAGGCGATACGCCCAGTCGTAGCGCAGCGGCGGCACTTCGCGGTTTTCCTTCGGCGACAGGCCCTTGAGCCACGCATTGCGGGCGTGCACCACCACCATCGCCGCGCCGGCGGCGACGATTTGATCGACAAAGCGGGCGAACACCGCGTAGTCGTCATCGTCGTCCACGCCCAGACGGCATTTGACCGTGATCGGCAGGTCGGTGGCCGCGCACATGGCGGCGACGCACTCGGCCACCAGCGCCGGTTCGCGCATCAGGCAGGCGCCGAAGCGCCCCGCCTGCACGCGGTCGGACGGGCAGCCGCAATTGAGGTTGATTTCGTCATAATTCCATTCCTGCGCAATGCCGGCCGCCTGCGCGAGCAGGGCCGGATCGCTGCCGCCAAGTTGCAGCGCCAGCGGATGCTCGACCGGATCGAAACCGATCAGCCGCGTGCGATCGCCATGAATCACCGCGTTGGCATGCACCATCTCGGTATACAGGCGTGCGGACGGCGCCAGCAGGCGATGGAACACCCGGCAATGCCGGTCGGTCCAATCCATCATCGGGGCGACGGACAGGCGCAAGGAGGCGGCGTAGCGATCGGCGGAAGCGGTCATCGACGGTTGGCCGCGGCGAGCGGACATTGGAATGCGAAGCAGGATCAACAGCTTACACGGGCGTCGATGAATCTGCGGCAGTGCGGCATAGCACGTTGCGGCACCCTCGACTGCCGGGCTCACTGTCTGATCGCTTGTTGGCTGCGCCAGGTGATCGAGACTTACCAACTGGTCGAATTCGAACACGACACGCGGTTGTGGATCCCGCTGGCGGCGCGCTTCGGCGGCCAGCATCACGGCTATCTTCTGGCATCGGAAGGGGCGAACAACATCGCGTTGGCGATGTTTTCGTTTCCCTCGCTCGCCCAATACGATCGCTATCGGGTGGCATCGCGAGAGATTGCGGCGTGTCTGTTGGCGTTCGCCGATGCGGAGCGAACGCGATGCGTCGTCAATGACGAGCGCAGTTGCTTTGGTCCGGTGCTGGCGTAAAGCCGTGCACTGCCGGACGTAGGGCGATTACGGGTTGCGGAAGCCCACACGCTCTTCGGCGCTCAGCGGCTTGCCGAGGGCGTGGTACGAAGCAGCCAGAGTGATCAGGGCAGTACCCATCACCGCGTAGAAGCTCCACGAGGTGGCCAATACGTGCACCTGGCCGAACACCAGCGCGACGACCGCAGTGGCGGTGCACAGCACCATGGCGAGCAGGGACATCAGAAAAGGGATGGAAGGGTCGAGCTTCATGGCCGGGGGTTCCAAGGTGCGATAGCTTCAGCATCGGCGTTCCCGGCGCGTTCTTGAACTGTTTTCTGCGCTTTTTCCGAACCAATTTTAAGCAAGTCAGCGCGCACTCAGTTTTATGTCAAAGCCCTGGCGCACCAGGGTTTCGACGTCAGAAATCTCCTGACGAGATGGCGGAAAATCATCACCACCGCCAGACGTCCAGCGCAGCCGCGGCGGAAAACCGACGCGATGGGCATCACGGTTTGGCGAGGCCGAATTGACGCCGCTTACGTCACGAACGTGTGCGGTCGTTGCCCTAATGCTGCGTGCGGAACAAACCGGGATCATCGTGCCGCGCTACTAACAGCTGCGGGCGCCAGCCCAGTCAAAGGCCTGTCCGTCCGCGCGCTTGCCGGGACGGTAAGACACCGTCGCAGTGCCATGGGGAGCCATCCGTGCGCGTCGGCGCTCCGGGATCGGGTGGATGCAGACGCGATGGAGATACCGCAACGTCTGCGCGATCGATACCGAATCCGCACATCGGCTGCGCCTGTCTAAGCGCTACGCGGCAGGGCCGCCCGATGGTCGTGTTGGGGGCATGCGCGTGCCGAGATGGATGCCGCTCAAAGCGTCAGCGCAGGTGATGACAAAGGTCCGGCTGGCGAGTGTTGCTGCGAACGATGGTCCGCGCCCGACGTGTCACGCACTCTCAAAAACAGCTTGAGCACGGGCGCAACTGGCGAAGCATGCAAGACATGCCGGTCGCGCAGCTGACGTACTCAGCGTGCCGGGGTGGTGGCGAATTCGCCGCGCTGCAGCTTGGTCACATCGTTGCCCTGCCCGTCCTTGAGGCTGAGGTCTGCGCCCTTGGCGGCCAGGTCCTTGAGCACGTCTGTCCGCTGGAACAGCGCTGCGTACATCGCCGCGGTCTGGCCGGCGTTGTTGCGTTGGTCGGGGGCGCAATCGGCCTGCATCAGGCGCTTGGCGATGCCCAGCTCGCCCTTGAAAATCGCACCCATCAGCGCAGTGTTGCCGCGCTTGTCCTGCGCGCAGGGGTCGGCGCCGGCACTGAGCAACTGTTCTACCGCCGGGCGTTGGCCGTGGTAGGCGGCCAGGATCAGCGCGGTATAGCCCTTCTCGTCGCGGGTATTGAGGTCGTAATGCGAGCGAATGAACTCGGCCAGCATGTCCTGACGGCCTTCGCGCGCGGCATCGAAGAAGTACTCACGCAGCTGCAGCTTGACCTGCTCGGGGCTGGACGTGGATGAGGTGGTCGCTGCGGGGGTGGCAGACGGCGAGGCAGCAATGGCTGGCGCGCATAGGGCGCTCAGCACGACAAACAGCAGAGTGCGCATATCGCTCTCCCAAGACGGGGACGGCACCGCAGCGTGGCCGCGATGCCGTCGGAGGGATCAGTCCTGCAGGCTGGAAGCCAGCTGCTTGACGCGGGCCAGGTCGCCCTTGGCAACGCGGGTCACACCGGTGCCGTACTCCGGGTCGGCCTTGTACAGGAACGACAGCACCAGGTGCTTGCTCTCGGTGTCGGTGTTGGACAGCGACTCGCCGAAGCTCTGCACCAGATCAGCACGATCCTTTTTGCTGTAGGAACGGTACAACTCGCCGGCCTGCTTGAAGTTCTGCTCGCGGGTGATCTTGGCCTGCTGGGTGGTGCCCGACAGCGGCAGTTCGCTATAGCGTGCGGCGGTGTCCTGCGGACGCGGCTGCAGGCGGCTCGGCTCGTAGTTCACGCCGCTGCTGGTCTGACCGATGTTGCCCTGACCATCCTGATTACCGTTGTTGACAGCCACGCGTGGACGGTTGACCGGCAGGCTCAGGCCGTTGGCACCGATGCGATACAACTGGGTGTCGGCGTAGGAGAAGATACGGCCCTGCAACAGGCGGTCTTCAGACGGTTCGATACCCGGCACCAAATTGGCCGGCGCCATCGCGACCTGCTCGGTCTCCTGGAAGAAGTTGTCGACATTCTTGTTCAACACCATCTGGCCGACCTTCTGCTCCGGCACATCCGGCCAGATCTTGGTGGCATCGAGCGGGTCGAAATCGAACTTGGCCAGGTCTTCCGGCTTGAGTACCTGCACATACAGGTCCCACTTCGGGTAATCGCCCTTCTTGATCGCACCGACCAGATCGTTGGTCAGGTGGCTGTAGTCCTTGGACTGGACGGCGGCAACCTGCTTGGGATCGAGATTCTTGATGCCCTGCAGCGTCTTCCAATGGAACTTGACGTAGTGCACTTCGCCTTGCGCATTGACCAGCTTGTAGGCGTGCACGCCGTTGCCATCCATGAAGCGATAGCCGGCCGGTGTGCCTTCGTTGGAATACAGCAGGGTCAGCGTGCGCGTGCTTTCGGGCACGTGCGAGAAGAAATCGAAGCGGCGCGAGTCGTCGTCCAGATTGGTGCGCGGGTCCGGCTTGAACGCGTGGACCATGTCGGGGAACTTGATCGCATCGCGAATGAAGAAGGTGGGAAAGTTGTTGCCGACCAGATCCCAGTTGCCTTCGCTGGTATAGAACTTGGTGGCAAACCCATGCGGGTCGCGCAGCGTTTCGGGCGAGTGATTGCCATGTACGACCGACGAGAAGCGCACGAACACCGGGGTCTTTTCGCCAGCGCTGAACACCTTGGCCTTGGTCAGGTTGGACAGATCGGCAGTGGCGGTAAACTCGCCTTTGACGCCAGTGCCGCGCGCATGCACGACGCGCTCGGGAATGCGCTCGCGATCGAAGCGCTGCAGCTTCTGAATCAGCTGCACGTCCTGCAGCAAGGTCGGGCCGGTGGCACCGGCGGTCTGCGAATTCTGGTTGTCGCCGACCTTGGCGCCGTTGTCGCGGGTCAGTACAGATTGGGCGAAGACCGGCGGAGCGATCAGCGTGGGGGCTAGCAGGGCTAGCACCATGAGGGATCCAGGGCGCATGGCGTCAGCTCGTGTTGAAGGACCTGAAGCATGGCGAGCGGGCCGAAGTGTGAGAAGTCGTTAGTTATGATCGCAGCGATAGGCGAACATGATGATGACTACGTTACGTGATATGCATCGCGTTAAACATTGGCCGCGAGTCTTAAATCAGCGTACCAACCTGCGATATTCGGTGAGCAATAGCATCGTAATGAACTCACACTTTGGCTAACGAGGATGCCGTTGCTGCAGCGCGGCGATCATGCGGTCCTTGTTATGCGCGCCACAGCAACCAAAGTGAGCGCCCATCATCCGTTGCACCGACACACGCAAGCGCCCGGTTAGATACTGCCGGCCTGCACGATCACCAGATCGCAGATGGGTCGACATCGTGTGCAGGCCGATTGGGCATCACACTCTTCGGGTCGCGCCTTGCTCGGTGGCACGCGCGCGCTCAAGCGGCAACCGCAAGTCGAGAACACGGATCGACGCTGAGCTCATCCTTCACGCTTCAACCCATAAGCAGACGCAAGACCTGCGCGCTGGTGAGTGGCCCACATCGTATTCGGATCAGAGCCCGCCAGCGCTGCCCTCTTCCTCAGGCAGCCCTGCCTCTGCTCGTCGCTTTTTTAAGTCGGCAGGATTCTCTAACTCGAACAAGCTGCCGTCGGCCTTACGTTGCGTACCATAGCGCTGCGGCTTACCCGACATGATGAGATTACGATCGATGAATAAGGCGAGGTCCGGGGCGCTGTAGGCGCCACGTTCCGCCGCTGCCTGCATTTTTTGAAGAAAGTCATCGCGAAATGCTCGATCGGTCGAATGCTGCGCGATCAAAAATCCAGCATGCGCGCCATCCTCACCGACAGAGGCAATGTCGGGAAAGCCAAATTGATCGATCAGGCGGGACAGGGCGGCCTGGTTTTCCCGCTGCGATGCAACCAAGCGCATGGCCATTTCCTTTGCTGCCCCCTGATTGGCCTGCAACTGCTGCGCTGTGACCGCACCACGAATGTCTCCACGGATCTTCTGGTCGGCATCAGCAAGTGCCAGCAATTGCTGACGGTAGGACGCATTCATGGGTTGATGCCTCGCCGGTCGCTCCTCTCTGTCTTTCGCAAACGCCTGCCCGGGCGTCGCCGTTTGCCACAGCAACAGCACCCCCAGCAACAACATTCTCATAAGCACGCAGCTCCCGATTCTGAGGAACATCTTGCCCTTGCCCGGCCATCGCTCACCGCGGGCGATTGGGGTAGGCGTGGAAATTCCATGAATCTGTCGATGCGACCATAGACCAAAAGTGAGCAAAATTTACTCGCGATCTCCATTCCCTGGGCTTTCTCGTCCAGATAGAGAAACTGCCCACCCGGGTTGAGTTCAAGAAACACCGGCTCGCCGCCGCCGACAGGCACGACGAAATCTGCGCAGAAAAAATCGACACTCAGCACCGACCTCAGTGCATCAAGCTTGGCCTGAAGCCCAGGAAACAAGGGCACCCAGTCATAGCGCATGGTCGTCTTGTGCCGAATAGCACGATAGTCGATCTCACCCTCCAGGGAGTGACGCATCTGCATACAGGCATACTCGCCGCCCATGCAGACGATACGTAAATCGGCCTGATGGTCGACGACCTGCTGATAGGTCGTTGGACATGCGCGCAAATCGGCGTCCGCCAACGGCTCTTTGTGAGAAATGCGTGTGGCGTAGGAGACGCTATAGTTATCGCCGTCTGCCCACGCGCCGACATTGAATGGCTTGACGACCACGCCGTTCGTATGTCGCTGACGAAATGCATGAATGTCGGCGGGACAACGGCTGATCAGGGTCTCAGGTACCACCAGGCCACTGGCAACAGCAGCGGCGAGCTGTAACGGCTTCTGATCTGCGGCAAGTGCCGCGAGCGGTGCGTTGACCCAGCGCTGGACGCCATGTCCGCCGCCAAGCAGTGCGACCGCTCCCAGATCGAACAGTAGCCCCTCTGTCTTGATGAACTTGATGTCCTGATTGTGAACATGTGCGGGCGCTGTTTTGTTGAACATTAAACGGCGGCTCCATGCCGCATCGTAAGCAACCGGTGAGCCTTCTCGGACCACGCTCGCGCCGCTTTGCCCGTAGAGCAAAGAACCCTCGAGGCCACACGGCCATTGGCTCGTATCCAACAAGCTTACCGTATGCCCGGATGCCGCAATCATCGCCGCGATCGTGAATGCGTGCGTATCGCGATGAGGAGCGACGATCAAAACCGTCCTAAGATCGTTTTGCATAGGCGCAATGTATCCCATAGTGCAACCGAAGCATGGCGACATTCTCATGCCGCCATGCCGGGGGACGCTTAGCCGACGATAACGATGGTCTCAGTGTCGACAGCCTCGACAATGATGATGATCAACGTATCGCCAGCACCACCGCAGGACACAGCACTGACTTCTTCCTGAGTCATTTCACGTGCGAAGCGCTGGGCGACGGGACGTGAGTTTTCCATGAGTTCAAAGTTTTCCATTCCTTACTCCTTGGCTGCTTCAGGGTAGTTCGTCGGCGAGATTGCCGACGCACTTCTCGATGCCGTGACCGGCATCAAGTCTGTCGGCACCATGACGGCTGCCCGGCTTGTCACCCGACTCGGCAACAAGCGATATCCTGCGATCGGCAGAGGCGATCGTTTCCTGGCGATGCGCGATGATGATCCTGGTCATTTTCATCGCTTTGATATGAGCGTTGACGACCTGGTCCCTGGTGGAATCCAGATGACTGGTTGCTTCGTCCAGCACCAGAATCTTTGGTTGGCGATACAGGGCACGTGCCAGGATGACGCGCTGACGTTGCCCCCCCGACAGAATCGAGCCCATGTCGCCGACGAGCGATTCGTATCCCATGGGCATCCGCGCGATATCGTCGTGGATCGCTGCCAACTGCGCGGCACTGGCGATCCGCTCGATATTCGATTCAGGATCGAAGAAAGCGATGTTATCGGCCAGCGATCCCGCAAACAGCTGATCGTCCTGCATGACTGCAGAGACCATTGCCCGGTAATTCTCTAGCCCAAACTTGCGGATATCGACGCCACCGACCTCGATGGTGCCCTCAGTCGGCTCGATCAGGCCCAGCAACAACTTGGCGAATGTCGACTTGCCGCATCCGCTCGGGCCCACGATAGCGACCGACTCACCCGCTTCGATGTGCAGGTCAAGATTGCGTATGACCCAGGGATCGTCGTCAGAATAACGAAAACTCAGCCCTTTCACGCGAATCTCGGGAACCGGCTCCGGGCCGCTATAGCTCGAGATTTCGTCTAGCTCTGGCGCAGTTGTGGCGATATCGGCGATCCGCTCGGCATGCAGGCGCAACATCTTGAGCTCGATGAACTTGTCGACCAGACTCGCAGCCCTGCTGGTAAAAAGATCTGCAAAGGCCAGGAAGGCGACCAACATGCCTGCAGACAGCGTCCCTGTCATTGCCAGATAGCCGCCGATGGCAATCAGGAACACCCTCTGCGTTCCAAACAGACCTTGATTGAGCGCGTTGAATGCAAGGCCGAAGCGTTGCGATTGCATTTCCAGGCGCACACTTTGCGCGGTGGCACCGAACAATCTGCCTTGACGCAGCCCCTGCTTGTTGGCCAGCTTGATCGCTTGAATGCCCCTTACCGACTCCATCAGCTCGCTTTGCTGACGTGCGGCATAAGTGAGCTGATCGCGGCTGACCACAAACTGGAGTCGATAGAACGCCAGACGCAAACCGAGATACACGCCGAAGCCGGCCAGCACCAGGCCCGTGAGTGCAGGGCTATAGGCCAGCAGGACTGCCACTGCCAGGCATCCGGTCAGACCGTTGAGCAGTGCCTCGACGAAGCTGCCGGTCAACGTCGTCTGGATGGACTTCAACGAAGAAAAGCGCGACAGCACATCACCCATATGCCGCTTTTCAAAATACTCCAGTGGAAGCCGCAGCAAGTGGCCGAACAGATTGGTGATCCATTGTGTGTTCAACGATGCGCCAAGCCAGCTGACCACCCAGCTGCGCGCGAGCATGAGAACCGTCTGGAAGACGACGGTCAACAGAAAGGCGATGGTCAGTATCTTGAGCAGCGGCATGTCTGCCGAAACCAGCACATGGTCGATGACCCACTGCATCTGAAAGGGCAACAGCAGCGTCAGCGCTTCGATCGCCAATGCCAGTCCGAATATCTGCACCAACCCGCGCTTGAGTCCGAAAATGCGTCCGGTGAGCGCGCGCAACGACAACGCTGGCGTTTCGACCGAAGGCTCGAAGCTCGCACCAGGCTGCAATTCCAGCAAAACGCCGGTGAAATGTTTGCCGAGCTCTGTCATCGGCAACCGTAGCGTCCCTCGTGCAGGATCGTGAAGCAGTGCCACGCCCCGTACGACGTGCTCCAGCACGACGAAATGCGACATATCCCAGTGCAGGATGCAGGGTTGCCTAAGCTCTGTTAGATACCCAGGCTCGGCCCGCATAGCGCGGACATCTAGCCCCATGGCGCGCCCGATCTGTACTAATCGCTCAAGGCGCACACCTCTGAGCGAGATGTTGAAACGCCGCCTAACCTGCGCAAGATCGATTTTATCGCCGTGATAGCGGGCAATCATGACCAAGCAGGCAAGACCACACTCGGCCGCCTCGGTCTGCATGATCGGGACGATATGCGCACGATTCGACAGCAGCTGGTGAACGGACGTGGTGTCGATCATCCGCGCTGCCCAGCCGAATCATCGGAGAGGCGCGCGGTCATTTCGTAGACAGGTTCAAACATCCATTCGATCAACCGACGCTTCTCAAGCAGGATATCTGCGTCAAGCACCATGCCGGGACGAAGCGACTCCTTTCTTCCGTTAGCCACGATGTGCTGATGTTCCAGCTCGACCACCACACGATAGCGAGCATCATCGATCTGCTGCCCTAGCAGCGATGACACTTCCTTGGAGGTGATCGCGCTACGAGAGACTTCAACTACGCGCCCTGCATGGCGGCCGAACTTCTGATAAGGGAATGCTTGATAGCGCAGCAGTACGCGATCGCCGCGTGCTACGAATCCAATCGCCTTAGATGGCACCCACAGCTCAGCCCGTAACTTGATGCCCTTGGGTAACAAGGTGATCAGAGGCTGTTGCGCACCGACCGGTTGCCCTACGTGCACAAGCAAGTTTGTGACGATTCCGTCGGTCGGCGCACGCAACACCACCGAGCGGCGCGCCTCGGTTTCCGAGAGGGATTGGGCGACATCTGCGATCTGCCTAGCGATCTCGTTACGCTTTGCTTCCAAGGTTGCAGGGTTTTGTTCAAGCTGCGACTGGAGTTGAGAATGCTCAACACGCAGATCCAACGCATGTTTCTGCAACTCTTTGAGTTGCCCCTGATTCTGGATGGCAATGTCTTGCTGCTGCAGCAATTGAACCTTGGTCAGTATTCCCTTTTCTGCAGCGCTCACCCACTGTTCGTAGAGTCGATGCGCACTCTCTGTGCGCTGGCGTTGCAAGCGAATCTGGTCGGCAGTGTTATCCATCTGCGCTTCAAGCAGGGTTACGCGGCGACGCAGATCGCGCTGCTGGGCATCGTAGAGCTGATTCTGGGCCTGCAGATCTGCATTCAGGCGACCACGCTTGATCTGCAGCTGCGAAATTACCGATGCTTGGGTGTCACCAAGTGATGTGCTGTCCTGCTCTCCGGAAATTTCCACTATCGGCTCGCCCGCCCGCACCGTCGCCCCCTCTGCAACGAATGCGTTGGAGACGATGCCGGCACTGAGTGGTGTCAAGGTCAGCAGACCACGGTCCGGTACTAGCGCGCCGTTGACCGCTTCGTGCCGCGTAAAACTTCCGAGGCAAAGCAGCCCAAACACGGCAGCAATAAGAACTAGCGCAATAGCAAACAACGGCCAACCGAACTTCGGCGCCTGAAGACGCACTGGTACAAGCCACGCATCGCGGCGGGCGCGTAAGACTTCTTCCCTGAAGAACCCACCTGGCATGTGCACTCCCTGCTTCGCTGCGACCTACGCCTATTTTCTTCAGGCTCAGTTAATCAGCAAAACAAACGCGGTAAAGCGCACTGCGTCGCATAACGCCATGCCGTTATGGCGACCTATGTGTGGAACAGATCCATGGCAAGCCCAACTAGCCGATCACCCGCTTGAACGGCGGCAAGGCATCGATGATGCGTTTGCCGTAGCGACGCGTCAGCAGGCGCGAGTCGAGAATGATTACGCGGCCGTGGTCATTGGAGCTGCGGATCAGCCGCCCCGCAAACTGGGTGAGCGTGCGTAGCGCATGCGGAATCGCAATCAGGTTGAACGCGTTGTGGCCGCGGCTTTCCAGCCATTCGCTCAAGGTCGAGGTCTGCGGGTCGGTCGGCACCGCGAACGGCACCTGGGTGATGACCACCGTGGTGCACGCGTCGCCGGGCAGGTCCAGGCCTTCGCCAAAGGAATTCAAACCGAACAACACCGAGCCTTCGCCAGCAGCGATGCGGCGCATGTGTTCGGTGATCAATTGCGACTTGTTGCCTTCGCCCTGCACCAGCACACGGTTGCGCTGCGCCAGCGGCATCAGGTCGGCGACCTTCTCCATCTTCCAGCGCGAGGTGAACAGCACGATGCTGCCCTTGGCGTTCCAATCCAGTTCGCGCACCAGATACTTGGCTACTTCCTTGGGATGCCCTTCGCGGTCGTCCGGGGTGACCGGAAAATTGGGAACGATCAGTTCGGCCTGATTGGGCAGGTCGAATGGCGAGGCCAGCGAGGCCATTTCGGCGTGATCGGGCAGGCCGTTGTCGATGGCGAAGGATTGGAAATCGCCACCGCCGGTGAGCGTGGCCGAGGTCATCACCACCGAATCCACTTCGTTCCAGATCATCGTGCGCAGCACTTGCGCGGCCGACACCGGCGAGCAGTGGCAGATCAGATCGCCGTCGCGCGAGAGGGTGATCCAGCGCGCCATCGGCGGCTGGCCTTCCTTATCTTCGCGCCGCCAGCCGCTCCACAGATTGTGCTGCTGCTCGGCCATTTCCAGCGCCAGGCCCAGGTTGCGTTGCAGCCGTTCGCGTGCGGCATCGTCCTGCTTGCCCTTGGCGATCGCACTGTGCGCGGCATGCACCCAGTTGAACAGCGCGCGGGTTTCTTCGCCAAGCTCTTCGATGGCCGGGCCCCACTGCGGCGGCAACTTGCCGTTGGCAGCACGCCACAACGGGTCGCGCTCGCCGGGCTCGGGCTTCCACACACGCTCGACGTCGGCATGGAAGGCCTTGAGCAGTTTGGACACCCGCGCGGCCACCTCGATGGCTTCGTTGGGCAGCAGGTTGCCGATCTTGTCCTTGTCCACCGCGCGGTACGCGGCGGCGATGAGAATCTGCATGCGGCCCGTGCGCTTGGCCATCTCGTCCAGCGGCAGATTGGCCGCGCCCTGGTCGATGGCCACGCCGGCGATGTGATGGCCTTCGTCGAGCACCAGCAACATGTCCGATGGCGGCGCGATCAGCGGCTGGCCGTTTTCGGCATCGCCCAGCGACAGCGAGGACAGCAGCAAGGCGTGGTTGGTGACCACGATCTGCGCTTCGCGCACATCGGTACGTGCCTTGAGCACCGGGCATTGCGCGGCATAACTGCAGCGACGCCCCGCACAGCCGGAGGCGGGCGTGGTGATGCGCATGCGCAACGGCACCGAGACCTGCTCGGGGGCATCGTCCAGGTCGCCGTTCCAGGTGCGCGCGGCGTAGGCCTTGGCCAGCCGTTTGGCCAGATCGGCATCGACGGGGCTGAGCGGGCGATCGTAGAGCGCCTGCTCGTCTTCGAACATGGCGTTCTGGCTGGTGTCGCCTTCCAGCTCGGCGGCATTGCGCGTGCACAGATAGCGGGTGCGGCCCTTGGCAAGGGCGACGGTCGCTTCCAGCCCGGTGGCCTTGAGGAAGGCGGGGATATCGCGCTCCACCAGCTGCGACTGCAGCGCCACGGTGCCAGTGCTGATCACCAGTTTTTTCTTGGTCGCCAAGGCGATCGGCACGCCGGCGGTGAGATAGCCCAGGCTCTTGCCCACCCCGGTGGGCGCCTCGGCGATGCCGATGCCGCCGGAGGTGGCCAGCGCACGCGAGACCAGGCCGATCATCTGGCTCTGCGCGCGGCGGGTGGCAAAGCCGGGCGTATTGGCCTGCAGCTTGGCATAAGCGTCGCGGATGCCGGCCTTGATCGGGTCGGTCAGCACACGCTGGGCGGGGACGGGCGCGGACGGCGCAGCCGGTGGGGCAAGGTCACTCATCGCGCTATTTTCGCACGGACCGGCGCAGCGCCTGCGACCGATACGCGCAGCAGCTGAACCTGTTTGTCGGCTGCCGTTGGATCGCCTGGGACCAGCGCCTGTGGCGGGCGTCGGCGGGTGAAGGCGAATGCTGCGCTAGGCGCCTGCGTGCTCGCTGCGCTTGTGGTTGTCGAGTAATGCTGGTCGTTGCGAATGCCACGCAGCGCTGCGGAGCCGCGCTTGAAGCCCGGCGACCGCCACGCACCGCCAGACGTTCAGAACAGTGCGATCAAGCCCGTTTCGGCCAGGCGTAGCGCGTCCAGACCAGGCCGATCACTGCCATCATCACGCCCACGGCCAGCATGCCGATGCCCACACCGGCCGGACCGAAGCGTTCGTACAGCAGGCCGGCCCGGTTGACGGTGGCCAGCGCCTGCGGATGCAGCAACGTCCAAGCGCCCTGCCCTGCACAGATCAGCCCGACCAGGGTGAGCGCCAACGCCTTGAGCGGAATCATGCGCGCGGACCGGCAGCAGGCGGAAGCCGTTGCAGGCTGCGCGCCAGGGTCCACACCAGCACGCCGATACCGACGCCTTGCACGGCGGTCAGCACGAAGCGGCCGACGCCCATCACCAGACCGATCTGGCGCACGTTGCCCTGCTGCATCAACAGCATCGGAATCGCCTGCAAGGCCACTTCGGCCAGCACACAACCCAGCAGCAGCCACAGCCCGGCCAGCGCGGCACGCCGCAGCGGCCCGTGCGGGGCGCGCCACAGCAGCACCAGCCCCAGCAACAAGGCGATCAGCATCGGCACCCGCGACAGCAGGCTGGTGATCAGGCTGAGCAGGATGTCGGTGGTGGTCATGGCCAACGGCTCAGTCCGCGCTGACCAGCACGGCGTCGCGCGCGCGCAGCGCGGCATAGACCGGGTCGGTGTCCGGGCGTACGCCATGCCACAACGCGAAACTTTCCGCGGCCTGCTCCACCAGCATGCCCAGGCCATCGATGGCGTAACGGCAGTGCGCCGCGCGTGCCCAGGCCAGGAAGGCGATGGCGGTTTCGCCGTAGTTGAGATCCACCGCGGCGGTCAGGCTGTTGACCAGGCCCAGCGGCAACGAGAACGCACCGGCGTCGCGGTCGCGCCCGGCGGCGGTGGCGTTGACGATCAGCTCGAAGTCGCCCAGTTCGCGCAGGTCTTCGATGTAGCGCGACACCACCCGGCCGGGTTCGCCCAGCGCATCGCACAGCGCGTCGGCGCGCTCGGGCGAGCGGTTCACCACCACCATCTCGGTGATGCCGGCATCCAGCAGCGCCGGTGCCACCCCGCGTGCGGCGCCGCCGGCGCCCAGCAGCAACACGCGACGACCGCGCAGATCCAGGCCGTGGCGATCGGTGAGGTCACGCACCAGGCCGACGCCGTCGGTGTTGTCGCCCTGCCATTGGCCATCGTTACGCACCAGCGTGTTCACCGCTCCGGCCAGCTGCGCGCGATCGCTCAGGCTGGCGGCCAGCGCAAAGGCGGCCTCCTTCAACGGCAGGGTGACGTTTGCGCCCTTGCCGCCTTCGTCGGCGAAGCGCTGCAGCGTGCTGGCGAACGCGTCCGGCGGCGCATCGATGGCGGTGTAGTCCAGCGCGATGCCGGTCTGCTTGCCGAAGTCGGCATGGATGGCCGGCGACAGCGAATGGGCGACAGGGTGACCGAACACGGCATAACGGGATACGGGCATGAAACGCTCTCTGGTTGACTAGACTGTGCGCGACTTGGAGCAGGAACACCGCATGCAACTTCGATGGACGCCGCTCGCGCTGGCGGCGAGTTTACTCTTCGTCCCGTCCGCGTCGGGACTTGCCGAGTTCGGCATCGAAGGCATGGGTGTGGTGTCCACGCCGGCCAACGAGACGCATGCCACGCTCAGCCCGGATGGGCAGCGCATCGTCTGGGCCAGCGACCGCGCCGGCGGCGTCGGGGGGTGGGACCTGTGGCAGGCGCAGCTGCGCGGCGGGCGTTGGCAGGACGCGCAGCCGCTGCCGCTCAACACCGCCCAGGACGAGATCACGCCGCTGTTCAGTGCCGATGGACGCTGGCTGCTGTTCGCCTCGTCGCGGCCCGGCGGCGCCGGTGGCAGCGATCTGTACCGTGTGCCGGTGGATGCGCAAGGCGGCCTGGGCGCGGTGCAATCGCTGGGCGCGGCGATCAACAGCCGCGGCAACGAGCGCGCACCGAGCCTGTCGCTGGACGGCACGCGCCTGCTGTTCGCCAGCGATGGCCATCGCGGCGCCGGTGGCCTGGATGTGTTTGTGGCGCGCTGGGACGGGCGCGCGTTCACCGCACCTGCGCCGCTGCGCGACATCAATACCGCCGCCGACGAACTGGATGCGGCCTGGCTCGGCGACGGGCGTGGCCTGGTGTGGGCGCGCGGCGCAGTCGATGGCCCCAGCCAGTTGCTGCTGGCCGCATGCAACAACGGGCACTACGCCCAGGGCCAGCCGTTGCCGCTATCGTTCAACGGGCCGCAGGAGCGCACGTTTGCGCCGGTGGTGGATGCAGCCAAACCGGGCGAACTGCTGGTGACCGGCAGCGCACGCGCACCACGCGCGGGCCAGCTGGATATCTACCGGATGAAGGCGCCGGCGGTGGAGGGCGATGCCAGCTGCCGCTGAGGGCGGATGGATGCGCGAAGTCAAAATAAAAGCGGCTGGCAAAGCACTCCGCGCTGGTCTATTTCAGAGCGGATGGTGTAGGTCTTCAATGCAGAGCGGCTGAGCTGCGGCTTGGTTGTGACTTGCGGCTTGATCGGCGGCGTGGCTGCAGGGCCCTTGCCCGCCTACCATCGCGGGACACGCTGCAAGTACGTCCTTGTAAGCTCTTACGCGACATCCATGCCGCGTAAGGTCCCGCGACGGTAGCCGGGCAAGGACCAGTCGAGATGGTCGGTGTGCATGGCTTTCAGCAAAACAATCAGCAAACTCTATGGTTCGGTGCTCTCGCCGCTTGCGGGACCGTGTGGCGGCATGGATGCCGCCACCGAGCCTCCACGGACGGATTCACGGCGTGTCACGCGAGCGGTGAGGGCGCCGCACACTCGACCAACCAGGCTTTGACATGTTGTTAGGGAAGCTCTGAACAACTCTTTCATAGGCTTCCGATCGACGCCTTGGATAGACTAAATCACGCGCAAGTGCTTGATTTTCAGCGACGGCGATTGTTGTGATCAGGCCAGATTGCAAATCTCTCTCGCTGGGTCATGAGTTATTCAGAGGTTCCTTAGCCCCTACAAGGCTGCGACGCAATGGTCATGACTGCGTTCAATACACATCGCGCCGATAGCGGCCCGCTGCGGTCAGCGCGTCCATGCGGGTGTCGCCCAGCAGTTCGCGCAGCGTGACGTCGACCGCGCGCGCCATGCTGTCCAGGCTGCCGCAAACGTAGATCACCGCACCGCGATCGATCCAGTGCCGTAGCGCGTCGCCGGCATCGCGCAATTGATGCTGCACGTAGCGCTTGTGCGGCTGATCGCGCGAGAACACCCAGTCCAGTTGTTGCAGATGACCGCTTGCCTGCCAGGCCTGCAGTTCCTCGGCCAACAGCCGGTCGTGTGCGGCATGGCGTTCGCCGAACAGCAGCCAATGCCCGTGCACGCCGGCCAGCTCGGCCTCGCGCAACAAGGCGCGCAACCCGGCGATGCCGGTGCCGTTGCCGATCAACACCATCGGCGCCGCTTCGATGCGATGGAAGCCGGGATTGGTGCGCAACCGCGCGCGCACTGCCGCCCCCAGCGGCGCATGACAGATCAACCAGCCCGAGCCCAGCCCTGGACTGCCATCGCTGCGGGTGGTCAGGCGCACCACTGCGGTGGCCACGCCATCGGCCGGCACGCTGGCCAGCGAGTAGTCGCGCGTGGGCAACCAGTCGCAGGCATCCAGCCAGGTTTGTGGATCCGGACACGGCGCTGGCGGCGTCGCAGGCGCGGGCGGCAGCACACGCTCGGCAGCAGCCTGATGCAGCGGCAGCAACTGCGCATCGACATGCACCAACGCATCGGACGACAGGCCCCACGCCGCCAGACAGGTACGCACCTGCGCATCGGCGTGCGCAGGCTGCACTTCGAGGATATCGCCCGCCTGCCAGTGCGCCTCAGGCGGTGGCTGCAGGGCGATGCGCCAGATCGGCGCGCCCTCGCTGCCCGGGTTGAGATGGGTGCGCGACGACAGCGTCCACTCGGTCAGGCGCGGACGCGTCAGCGCAACCGCGGCCAGCGGCGCGCCGGCAATCTGCGCCAGCTGCGCATGCCATTGCGCCAACGCCTGCGGATCGGCGTTGTCCATTTCCACGGCAGGAAACAACGCGCGTGCGCCCTGCGCGTCAAGCCACTGCTCGATGCGCCGCGAAAACCCGCAAAACTGCGCGTATTGGCGGTCGCCCAATGCCAGCACCGCGTAGGCCAGCTGCGGCAAGCCGATGCGTTGGCGCATCAGTTCGCGCTCGAACCCACGCGCCGCATCCGGCGGCTCGCCATCGCCGAACGTGCTGATCACCAGCAAGGCGTGCCGGGTGGCCTGCAGTTGCTGCGCATCCACCTGCGCCAGCGCGCGCACCTGCACCGGCAGGCCGGCCGCTTGCAGATGCCCGGCCGCCTGCCAGGCCAGCCGTTCGGCAAAGCCGCTTTGGCTGGCGAAGGCGATCAACCACGGCTCGGCCTGCGAGGCCGGCGGTGCGTTCTGCAGCACCACGCGTGCGGCGCGCAGCTCGCGCTTCTTGCGGCGGCGATCCAGGTACAGCATCCAGCCGCTGATGAAAAACACCGACATGCCGAGGCTCGCCAGCATCACCACGATGCGCCCCGGCAAGCCGAAGAAACTGCCCGAATGCAGCGGGAACATGCTCACCAGCCATTGCTGGCCGCGCGGCAACCGCGCGTAATCCTGGCGCTGCAGCAAGGCGCCGCTGGCCGCGTCGATGTCCAGATTGTCGTAGGCGCGGTCGTGGTCGGGCCGATCCGGCAAAAACCGCACGCTCATCGGTTGCCCGGCGCGGGTGGGCACGCGTAGATCCAGCGCGGCGTGATGAGTCCCCGGGATGCCGTCAAGGGTGCGCTGCACACGTGCGAAATCGACCGTCGCCGGCCGATGATCGCCCCCGTCGCCGCGCATGGCCGGCTCCTTGCCGAGCAAGGCCGCCATGCCGTCGCGGTACCAGTCGTACGACCAGGTCAGCCCGGTCAGCGCGACCAGCAGGTAGACCAGCAGACACCAGGTGCCGAACACCGCGTGCAGGCTCCACAGAAAACTGCGCCCCTGCCGCCGCCATTCCACCACCCACCAGGTTCGCAGGCTCCACCAGCGCCGCGGCCAACGCAGATACAGCCCGGACGCGCAGAAAAACAGCAGGATCAAGGCGCATGCCCCGGTCACTGCCTGGCCGCGCTTACCCGCTGCCAGATGGCGGTGCAGGTCTTCGATAAACGCAAATGCGCCACTCAAGCGCGGTGCGTCAACGCGCTCACCGGTGTACGGGTCGAAATAGACACGCCTGCCGCCCTTGCCCGCCAGACGTGCGTTGGATGGCCGCGCGCCGGTGGGGTCGATCAGCATGCGTGTCACCGCCTGCTGTTTTCCTGCGTCGCGCGGCAGCAGGTCGAGGCGCTGCAGCAACACATCCACCGGCAACGCACGCTCGCCGGCGGCGTGCCGCACCGCCAGCTGCGCGATGGCCGGGTTGGCCAGCCGCACGATTTCGTTTTCGAAGGACATCAGCGCGCCGGTCACGCCCATCACCGACAGCACCAGACCGGCGGTGATGCCGAGCAGCCAGTGCAGTTGGAACAGAACCGTCTTGAACACGCGCGAACAACCTGGAGCAGCAAGGCTCGCCATTGTAGATGAGAATCGTTATCGCAGTTGGCGCACTTGGTTCGATCGCGATTGCGTGGTCTCGTAGGCGGTCTGCCCGATTACGGCTCCTGCGCATCTAAATCAATGCTTAGTTGTCGGCCTGTCAGGCCGGCGCCGTGCCAGGTGCGGGAGGTCGATCGCATGGCATCAGATCAATCGCTGCAGCGCGAAGCAGGCCGGCTGTGCCGGTCCGTGCAAACACGCGGAAGATCCGACCAAAAGATCGACGGACTACTTCACTACATCGCACCCACCTGCAGCGGCATCCACGAAAGATGCCGCCACAGCGCCGCTCCACGCAGCACGTCTGGACGCGCTCAGCCTTCGCGCAACCAGCGCGCCACTTGCGGCGCGAAATACGTCAGCACGCCGTCGGCACCGGCGCGCTTGAAGGCCATCAGCGCTTCCAGCACGCAGCGGCGTTCGTCCAGCCAGCCGTTGGCGGCGGCCGCCTTGAGCATCGCGTACTCGCCGCTGACCTGATACGCAAAAGTCGGCACGCGAAATTCTTCCTTCACCCGGCGCACCACATCCAGGTACGGCATGCCCGGCTTGACCATCACCATGTCCGCGCCTTCTTCCAGGTCCAGCGCGATCTCGCGCATGGCCTCGTCGCTGTTGGCCGGGTCCATCTGATAGGTGGT
Organism: Xanthomonas sp. NCPPB 4467; assembly: GCF_041475665.2. Taxonomy (NCBI): domain Bacteria; kingdom Pseudomonadati; phylum Pseudomonadota; class Gammaproteobacteria; order Lysobacterales; family Lysobacteraceae; genus Xanthomonas; species Xanthomonas sp. NCPPB 4467. Next base: position 4,838,394 of record NZ_CM191260.1, read on the forward strand.
CTTGTCGGCCTTGCCCAGATTGCCGGCGCTGCCCACCGCATCGCGGAACGGGCCGTAGAACGCCGAGGCGTACTTGGCCGAATACGCCATGATGCGCACGTTGAGATGGTCGTCGGCATCGAGCGCGCGGCGGATCGCGCCGATGCGACCATCCATCATATCCGAGGGCGAAATGATGTCCACCCCGGCCTGCGCATGCGACAGCGATTGCTTGACCAACGCCTCGACAGTGATCTCGTTGAGCACATAGCCGGTGTGATCGATGATGCCGTCCTGGCCGTGCGTGGTGTACGGGTCCAGCGCCACGTCGGTCATGATCCCCAGCTCCGGGAAGCGCGATTTGAGCGCGCGCACCGCACGCTGCGCCAGACCGTCCGGGTTCCAGGCTTCGGCGGCATCCAGACTCTTGCCGGCCGGGTCGATCACCGGGAACAGATCTATCACCGGGATGCCCAGTTCCAGCGCGTTTTCCGCCTCGCGCAGCAGCTCGTCCAGCGACAGCCGCTCCACGCCCGGCATCGAGGCGATGGGCGCGCGGCCGGACAATTCATGCACGAACACCGGCCAGATCAGATCATCGGTGGTCAGGGTGTTTTCGCGCATCAACCGACGCGAAAACGCATCGTGGCGCATGCGACGGGGGCGATAGTGCGGATGGGCCATGACACGGCTCCTTGAGATAGCGCGTCAGTTTACGCCCGCCATTGCGTGCGGGACGCGCTGCGACGCAGTGTCGCAGCGCTGCAACGGCATGGCAGGCCGCGATCGGCGTGGCCTATCTGCAGGTCGGGCAGAGCTCCCAAGGCTGGGAATGCAAGCCCTGCCCGATGCGTGCGTCGACACACACGCCGACGCACATTTGCATCAGCGCCTTGTCGAAAGCGCCCTAGATCACCCCGCCACCCAGGCTCAGGCGGATCACTCCAACCACGATCACCAACCCGTTGAGCAGCAAGCCGGTCTTGGCCCGGCCGCGGTTGCCGGCCGAGGTGAACAACAGCGCGATCGCCGCGATCAGCGCACCCACTGCCGCGAACGGAATCAGGAACCAGTTGCCCCACCCCAGCAGCGGGATGAAGGCCAGCACCATCCACAGCAACGCCACAATGCCCCAGAGCAGGCTGATCAATCCCACGTGCCACCTCGTCTATCGAAGAAACGCCGAGCTTAACGGGGCGGCTGCCAAGACGCCGTGGGCGGGTGGTCACCCTGACCAATGGCGGCTTGGCGGTAGCCTCACATGGGCGTGGCTAGGGTGCGACGAGGCACGGAGCGATCCAGTGCGACTGACAAACCCATTGGGCAGCCGCCGCCACAGGTGACGCGGCGGGTGCTTGGCGCGGACTGGACCACTCTGACACCGTGGCTCCTACGCGTCGCCAGCACCCATCTCAAGGTGGGTTGTTACCTCGTGTTAGCCACTCTTCAGTCCGGGCGCCGGATCATCGTCGTCATCACCAACATTCAGGGGGCCACATCATGAACAGGCATTTCGTCGTCGGCGCTGCACTGGCCCTGCTGCTGGCCGGCTGCGCCAGCAGCTCCAAGGTGATGCTCGGCCAGGCGCGCGCGCCGATCGACCCCACCCAGGTGCAGGTCTATTCGCATGCCCCGGTCGGCTCGGTGGAGATCGCCCAGCTCGAATCCACCAGCGCCGCCGGCTTCGGCACCCAAGGCCAGACCGACGCCGCCGTGCAACGGCTCAAGCGCGAAGCCGCCAAGCTCGGCGCCAACGGCGTGGTCATCGTCGGCGTCGGCTCCGAGCGCTCCGGCGGCGGCCTGTCGGTCGGCGGCGGCAGCTACGGCGGCCGCGTCGGCGGCGGTTTGGGGATCGGCATCCCGACCACGCAAAAGCGCGCGGCCGGTATGGCGATCTGGGTGCCGGCGGGGGCGGAGAAGTAGGGTTGAACGAAGGTTTGCATTCTCGCTAACCGCCGTTGCTGTGTGACTGCTACAGACCTGCCGTGTGGCATCGAAAAGACTTCGTGAACGCCCACGTACAGCCCCAAATTGCACCCGCGTGACCCACAGCCCAGGCTCATCTTTAATGGATGAAACCCTAGTCAGGATGCGTTATTTTGCTACCATGAGCGGGGATGCGTATTGCTTTTGGCAACTTGGATAAGGACTAAGTTGCGTTTTGGCGATTAATCAACTGGCAAAGCGCATGATGATGCATGTGATGGTCTCCTAGACTTAAGGACTGACGATGAAGAATTGGATATGGATATTAATACTGTTTTTTGCCGGCCAAGCAGAGATCCAAGCCCAAAGCGTTTACCAAAAACTTGTCTGTCGCGATAACGACCCTTTCGTTTTCTGCACACAGGGTTGCAAAGGCGCAGACAAAAATTGGACGCCGGTAGACCCCATCAGTGGGACAACGGCGCCGGTACTTGGTTATTGTGTGTCTCCTAGTCCTACTGTCTGTTGCAAAGGCCCGTACTGCGGAGCATGGACTCCAACTGCAATTACTGCGTATTATCAATATAAATCCATCTGTCCCAAGGCGATGAAACAAGGTAATTGGAACGGCAAGTCGCGCCCCGAAAACGTTCCCTATGATCACTGATGAGTTGTTGCTGTGGGGCATCGCGCACAGGCCAAGAACGACATAACGCGCTGGGAACCGATAGGGTCGTATCCAGGGGGGACCAGCGATGTAAGACGCAAGTATTTGTATCGTTTTAGCAGCAATATTCAGAGGACCGAAGTCAGTCTGTCAGCGCGGTCCTCAGCACCGCGCAGCAGACTTAAGTTCTATGCAAGCGCCAAGCGCAATTAATTCTGAGGGATACCGCGATCACCTCGCTGTGCCGGAATGAACTGCGTCTCCACCGCCTTGGCCAGCTGATCCGGTGGGAGCAGACCCTGGTCGAGCAGGAAGTTGTTGAAGGCCAGGCGGTCGAACTGCTTGCCTAGCGCCAGTTCGGTGCGCATGCGCAGTTCGAGGATGCGGGTGTAGCCGTAGAAGTAGCTGCCGGCCTGGCCGGGGGCGCGGACGGTGTAGCGGTCCAGTTCCTGGCGGGTCATGGCGGGCGAGAGGCCGACGTCGTCTTCGAGTACCTGGCGGGCGCGTTCGCGGTCGATCAGGCCGAGGTTGAGCATCGGGTCGAGCATGGCGCGGGCAGCGCGCAGCAGGCGGAACTGCAGGGCGATCAGCTGGCCGTCGAGCGGCTCGTACGGCACCATTTCGGCTTCGGCGTACAGCGCCCAGCCCTCGACGTTGACCGAGTTGAACGCGAACATGCTGCGCGCCAGCGAGACGCCGCGTTCGACCATGGCGGTGAACTGCAGTTCGTGGCCAGGGCGGCCTTCGTGCGCGCTGAGCGTCCAGGCGGCCGAGCCGAAGTTGAAGTCGTCATACTGCTCCTTCTTGCTGCCGTCGGCGGTCGGGTTGCCCAACGGCAGCACGAACTGGCCCTGCTGGCCGGTATTGCCGATCAGCGGTGCCGGCAGGAAATGCGGCGCGGGTTGTGCGGCGCTTTCGGCGGCACTGCCCAGGCGCATCTGCATCGGGCGGTTGGGTACATCGACGATGCGCTGCTGACGGATGATCGGGTCGATCTGGTCGATCACGCCGCGGTAGTAGGTTTCCAGCTGGTCATCGGCGATGGTGTTGCCCTTGAGCGCACGGATCACCTGCACATAGTCGCTGCCCTGCACGCCCTTGGCCTTGGCCACCAGCGGCGCCAGCTGCCGCATGGCCGAGCGGGTCTCCATGAATTCCAGTTGCGCGCGCTGGATCAGCTGTTGGGGGGCAATATCGATGCCCACCTGCTTGAGCTGGTACGCGTAAAGCGGCTCGGGCAGGCGAGTGTCTTTGCGGGCCTTCGGCAGTACCTTGGTGCGGGTCCAGTTGGCGTAGTCCTTTAGTTGGGTGGACATGGCCTTGAGCGCTTCGTCGGCGCCGGCGATCTTGTACTTGGCGAACAGCTCGCCGATGCCTGCGACATAGGTGTCAACATTGGCCAGCGCCTGTTCCACTTCGCGCTGGGTGGGCTGCAGCAACGCTGTGTTGCTCAGCTTTTCCTCGTAGCGCTGGCGCGCTAGCGTGGTGGTGGGCGTGCTCCCCGGCACCAGGCCGACATACCGCTTGAGGCGGTCCAGCGCCTTGGCGCGGCGCTCGGGCACGGTCTGGTCGGACAGCAGACCATTGAGGCCACTGAAGACCGCCTCAGGCGCGTCGCTCCAGGGCAACAGATACCGCTCGTTGAGCTCGCTGCCTTCGATGTTCTGCTCGGCAGCGCCGATCATGATCTGCAGGTCCTGGCGCACGTTGGCATCGCGCTCGGTGGCGAGCTTGGTCTGCAGCGTGGCGCGCGCGGCGCGCATGGCATCGCGATAACGCGCGGCGTTGTCCGGCCCCAGGTCGACAACCTGATCGTCGTAGCCGGGCACACCGAAGAAGCTGGCGTATTCGGGCTGGAACGGCGCCTGCGCGTTGAGCAGGATCTGCGCATAGCCGTTGCTGGTCTGCACCCAGGCCGGGCTGGCGGGTTGTGTGGGCGCGGTCTTGCCGGTCTGTGCCTGCAACGGCAACGAAGAACCGAGCGCCAGCGCAACGGCGAGAACGAGTGGCTTCATGAGGCAGATCCGCGAATTGAGTAGCGCGACCCTACGCATCTACGGAGGCGGCGGCAATCCGCCTTAGGTCATGGCGTGCAGGGCTGCGACTGCGCGGGAGTCGCAGACGTCGCTGGCGACAGGTTGATCGGGTCGCCGCGTGGACCGGCAAACGTCAGGGTCTGGTAGGTCCAACGGCCGTGCCTGCGCGTGGCATCCACTTGCACGCTGCCGCTACCGCGCGGCCCGTGCAGGCCCACGCTGAAATGCGCCTCGCCGATGTCGGCGACATAACTGATGCTGCCATCGGGCAGAAACGCGTCGGTGATGGGAGTGCCCAGGGTCTGCACGACCTGGGTGTCGGCCTTGGCGATGCGCAGCGCGTCGCGGTACACATCGCTGGATTTCACTGCCGCGGTAATCACGTAGATCAACGCGCCGATCACCAATGCCAGCAGCAGGAATAGCGCCATGCCGATGCCGGGAACGACCCACTTCCAATGCCGGCTCCAGAACTCGACAGAGCGCAAACGCTGCGGCGATGCAACGGGAATGGGGGGCGGCAGCGACATGGCACTCCGTGTGCGAACGCAGGGGAAACCGACAGGCGATACGGCTGACGCAGCGGCAACCGTCTACTGCTGCGACGGCATCAGGCAGCGCTGCAAAAACGCCTCGGCGGTCTTGTACCGGTGCAATGCAGTGCTGCCGGACAGACCGTGCTTTGCGCCTGGATACGTCATCAACTCGAACGGCGTGCCGCGCTGCTGCAGCTCGCTCATCAGCGCGGTGGAGTTGGTGAACAGCACATTGTCGTCGGCCATGCCGTGGATCAGCAGCAGCTTGGCGTGCAGGCCATCCAGATGGGTGGCGACGCGCGCGTTGCGATAGCCATCGGCGTTGCCGGCCGGCAGGTCCATGTAACGCTCGGTGTAGTGGGTGTCGTACAGGCCCCAATCGGTCACCGGCGCGCCGGCTACGCCGCAGGCATAGGCGTCGCTGTGTTTGGCCAGCAGCATCAGCGTCATGTAGCCGCCGTTGGACCAGCCCTGCACGCCGATGCGCGCCGGGTCCACCCAACGCTGGGTCTTGAGCCAGGCAATGCCTTGCAGCTGGTCGTCCACCTCCACCGTGCCCTGCTTGCCATACAGCGCGCCGCCGAAGTCGCGGCCTCGGCGCGGGGTGCCGCGGTTATCCAGCGAAAACACCACATAGCCGCGCTGCGCAAGATATTGATCGAACAACGCATCGCCACGGCTGGGCCAGGCATCGAGCACGGTTTGTGCAGCGGGGCCGCCGTAGACATAGACGATGACCGGGTAACGCTTGCTCGCATCGAAGTTGTCCGGCTTGGTGAGCCGGTAGTGCAGTGGTGTCTTGCCATCGGCGGCGGTGAGCGTGCCGAAATCGATCGGGCGCTGCGCGTCGCGGTACCTGGCATACGGATGGTGCGGATCGGCCAAGTCGTTCTTGAGCAGGGTGGCGATTTTTTCGCCATTGACACGAAACAGCTCGATCTGCGGCGGTGTGGTGGTGTTGGACCAGGTGTCGACATACACGCTGGCATTGTTGGCGAAGCTGGCCGCATGCGTGCCATTGGATATCGAGCGTTTCTCGATGGCGCCGCCGGCCAGTGATACCGCGTAGAGGTGGGTCTGCGTGGGCGAGTCCTTGCTGCCGGCGAAGTACACCAGGCCGGCCTGCTCGTCGACGGCCAGCAGCGCGTCCACCACCCAGGCGCCTGAGGTCAGCGGCGTGAGCGTGGCGCCGTCTTCGGAGGCGAGGTACAGATGCTCGTAACCACTGCGCTCGGAATTCCAGACGAAGCGGCCGTCCTTGAGAAAACGCAGATCGTTGGTGAGTGGCACCCAGGTGGGCGAGCTCTCGGTGATCAGCGTGCGTTGCTTGCCGCTGGCCAGCGTCGTTTCGATCAGTTCGAGCCTTTTCTGATCGCGCGATTGACGCTGAAAGGTGAGCCGCTGCGCATCGCGCCAATCCACACGTGCCAGGTAGATGTCCGGCTGCTTGCCCAGATCGATCCAGATCGGTACGGCGGCGGCGCGCGGTGCGATCACGCCCAGCTGCACGGCGACGTTCGGTTGGCCGGCCTGCGGGTAGCGCTGGCTGATTACCTCGGTGTGGTCGGCATAGACTTCCGGGCGTTTTTGCACCGGCACCTGCGCTTCATCGATGCGCGCGAAGGCGATCGCCGAGTCATCCGGCGCCCACCAATACCCGGTGTGGCGATCCATTTCTTCGTCGGCGACGAATTCGGCCACGCCGTTGCCGATGGTCTCGCTGCCGTCGCGGGTGAGCTGCAGCTGCTTGCCGCTGGCCAGGTCGATCACCCACAGATTGCGCTCGCGCACGAAGCTGACAAAACCGCCCTTGGGCGAGAGCTTGGCGTCGGTGGCGAAGCCTTCGCCGTGGGTCAGCTGGCGCACTGCGGCGGCGCCGGTCTTGTGCAGGTCGTACAGATACAACTCGCCGCCCAGCGGGAACAACAGCGCCTGCGCATCCGGCGCCCACTGGTAGTCGACGATGCCGGTGAGCGCGGCGATGCGTTGGCGCTCGCGGCGGGCCTTTTCCACATCGCTGAGCGTTTCGGTGCCGGGCAACACCACTTTGGAATCGACCAGCAGGCGGGTCTGGCGGCTGGCGATGTCGTATTCCCAGAGATCCAGCTGGTTGCGGTCGCTGTCCTTGCCGCGCAGGAAGGTGACGCGCGAGCCGTCCGGGGCCACCTTGGGCTTGAGCAATGTCGGCCCCGACAGCGGCAACGGACCGGTGATGGCCTCCAGGGTGAGTTTTTCGGCGTGGGCCATGGGGACGGTGCTGAGCATGAGGGCAAGGGCGGCGAACAGGGCGCGCATCGAAGATCCTGTCTGGAGACAGCGCACAGGATGCGGGGGCGTGGAGTGTTTGAGAAGCGTGGCGATGGTGTATGTGCGCCACGGGATGGTATGCGCGTGGTTGTATGCGGGTGCTGCAGGGCTGTGCTGCGGGTGTGATCGCTCTGCTTTGGGCGAGCAGAAGTGCGTTTGGGCTGGTGGTTGAAGTTCGCGCGCTGCCGATGGTGCATGCGCATTGCATGCGAAGCAGATTGCCGGGCGCGGTAGGTCTGGCGCTACTTGCGTACCCTCACCCCAACCCCTCTCCCGGGGGGAGAGGGGTTCGATCAGCCGCGTTCGATTTGTCGCGTGCGGTTGATGTGCGCGAGTGCAGCTGCTAACGCTTGCTGTTGGTGCTTTTGCTTTTGCTCTTGCTGCTTGCTGCTTGCTGTTGTTGCTTGCTGTTGCTGCGCAGTTGCAACAGTCGCCGCGATCGCCGCGTGTACTGCTGCGCGAACGCTCCTACCGCGTTGCCTCAACGCTTGCCGAACAGGTGCTTGCGCTCTTCGTCGCTGAGCGGCTTGCCGGCGTTGGGGTTGACCTGCTCCTTGAGCGCATACGCGCGTTGGGTGGCCGGGCGGGCGGCGATGGCGGTGTGCCAGCGGTGCAGATTCGGAAACGCTTCGAAGTCGGGCTTGAGGTCGCCATACGCCTCCAGCCAGGGGTAGCTGGCCATGTCGGCGATGCCGTAATCGTTGCCGGCCAAAAACGCATGCTCGGCCAGGCGCTTGTCGAGCACGCCATGCAGGCGGCGGACTTCGGCGTTGTAGCGGTCGATTGCGTAGGCAATCTTTTCGGGTGCGTAGACGTTGAAGTGGCCCATCTGGCCGCTCATCGGGCCCAGCCCGCCCATCTGCCAGAACAACCACTCCAGTGCGGCGATGCGGCCGCGAGCGTCGCGGGGCAGAAAGCGGCCCGTCTTCTCGGCCAGATACAGCAGGATCGCGCCGGACTCGAACACCGCCTGCGGCGCGCCGCCATCGGCCGGGGCATGGTCGACGATGGCCGGCATCTTGTTGTTGGGCGAAATCTGCAGGAACGCCGGCTCGAACTGGTCGCCCTTGCCGATGTTGACCGGCTTGAGCGTGTAGTCCAGCCCGGCCTCTTCCAGGAACAAGGTGAGTTTGTGGCCGTTGGGGGTGGGCCAGTAGTACAGGTCGATCATTCGGTTCGCTCCGGTGCGTAAGGGGTAATCAGCGCGGCCGACGGCATGCAAGGCAGTCTTTGGCACGCATGCAAGCTGCCTGAGGTCGGCAACCTGCCGTGCCCAAGCTGCGCAAAGCCGCTTGCGTGGACGCGCGCAGTCGCAGACCGGTCGCACTGATGTAGGTGGCACTGTGCCATCGACCCCCGATGGTACGGCCAAGCGATCGGCTGCGGCGGCGTCGAACGCCGCACCCACTGGAACGATGTGTGACGTCTTTGGCTTGCGGCCGATGCTGCACTGCAAATTGACTTTGTTAAGCCAGCGCTAACAAATGCGCGACTGCTGTTCGACCTTTGCCTGTCCCGTTTGGGGCCGGCTTTCTTTGCTTGGGGATGGAATCATCGTGAGAGAGCTACGCACCCTGCCGCGCATGCGGCGCTTGACGTCTGCCTTGTTGTTCGCATTGTCGACGCCGCTGGCCGCGCAAACCGCGCCGGCGCCGCAGTCGGCCTCGACCGTCCCCGGCTCCAGCCAGGCCGACCCTGCCACGCTCGATACCGTCCAGGTCAGCGGTATCCGCGGCAGCCTCACTTCGTCGATGAACGTCAAGCGCGACGCGCAGGGCATCGTCGACGGCATCGTGGCCGAGGACATCGGCAAGTTCCCCGATACCAACCTGGCCGAGTCGCTGCAGCGCATCAGCGGCGTGTCGATCGACCGTTCGCTGGGCGAAGGCTCGCGCGTCACCGTGCGCGGCGTCGGCCCGGACTTCAACCTGGTGCTGTTGAACGGCCGGCAGATGCCGGGCGCCAGCATCGAAGAATCCAATGCCTCCAACTCGCGTGCGTTCGACTTCGCCAACCTGGCGTCCGAGTCGATCTCCGGCATCGAGGTGTTCAAGACCAGCCGCGCCAGCACGCCCACCGGCGGCATCGGCGCCACCATCAACATCAAGACCGCCCGGCCGCTGGACAACCCGGGCATGCATGCCAATGTGGGCCTCAAGGGCGTGCACGATGCGTCCAACGAGAACCTGCCCGGCCGCCTGCAGGGCGATTCGCTGACGCCGGAAATCTCCGGCATCTTCAGCACCACCTCGGCCGACGGACGCTTTGGCGTGTCGCTGAGCGGTAGCTACCAGGAACGCGACTTCGGCTACAGCCAGGTCGGCGTGCCCAACGGCTGGCGCTCGTTCCGGGGCGATTCCACCGCCTACGGCACCATCCCGCAGCCGGGCACGCCGGGCTCGGAGAACATCGTCAACCGCCCCGGCCCGAACGATATCTACTCGGTGCCGCAGAACCTCAACTACCGCGTGGTCGGCGTCGAACGTCAGCGCACCAACGGCCAGCTGGTGCTGCAGTACAAGCCGCTGGACAACATCACCACCACGCTGGATTACACGTACTCGGAAAACAAGATCCAGCAGCAGCGCAACGAAATGTCGGTGTGGTTCAACTACGGCCCCTCCGCCAGCGCCTGGACCAATGGTCCGGTGGCAGGTCCGATCACCTACTCGGAAATCGTCAACCCGGCTACCAGCGATCTGGCTACCGCCGGCTCCAACGCGGCCACGCGCAACCAGAACAAGTCGCTGGGCTTCAACGTGGATTGGGCGGTGAACGATCAGTTCAAGCTCAACTTCGATATCCACCGCTCCACCGCCGAAGCCGGCGCGGACAGCCCGTACGGGTCGAGCAATTCGCTGGGCGTGTCCGGCTTCTACCGCGGCACCTCGGTAGTGGATTTCAGCAAGGATTTCCCGGTATTGCAGCAGCAGTTGGGCTTCGGCCTGAACGGGCTGGACCCCTCGCGCACGCTGGTCACCGGCTCGGCGTTCCGCAACAGCTACATGAAATCCGAGATCGACCAGGCGCAGGTCAACGGCGACTTCACCTTCGAAAATTATTCGCAGTTGAAGTTCGGTATCGGCAGCACCGAAGTCAAGAACCGTTCGGCGTTCTCGAACGTGCAGCGCGATACCTGGGGCGGCAACGGCACCGCGGCCGATTATCCGGACGATTTGTGGATTCCCAGCTCATTCGCGCAGTACTTCGATGCGATCGGCGGCAGCGGCAACCCGGCGCAATTCAACCAGTTGTTCCTGTTCGACTTCGAGCGCGCACGTCAGGCCGCCGCGCAAGCCGCAGGCGATGAGTCGCTGTACCGCATTGCGCCGGTGTTCACCACCGACCGCCGCGTGACCGAAAAATCCAAGAACGCCTACCTGCAGTGGAACAATAGCTGGGACGAGTTGCGCGTGCCGATCAGCCTGGCCGCCGGTGTGCGTTACGAAGAAACCAAGGTGGACGCGCAGGCGCTGGTGCCGGTGGCCGTCGGCATCGATTGGGTCGCCAACAACGAATTGCCGATCCGTCTGTCCGACTCCGCCTTCGCCGGCGGCAGCGGCAAGTACGAATACTGGCTGCCCAGCCTGGATCTGAGCTTCAAGCTCACCGACGACCTGGTGCTGCGCGGCAGCTACGGCGAAACCATCGGCCGTCCCGGCTGGGGCGACATCCAGGGCGGGCAGACGCTCAACCAGATCGCACGCCTGGAAGGCGGCACCGGCCAGGAAGGCAACCCCGGCCTGAAGCCGCTGCTCTCGCACAACATCGATTTCTCGCTGGAGTGGTACTACAGCGATGCCAGCTACGCCTCGGTGGGCTTTTTCCGCAAGAACATCGACAACTACATCGGCGTGACCACGCGCAACGACACCTCGCTGGGATTGAACACCCCGGTGGGCGGTGCGTACTGGAACGAAGCGCTGGGCAACGGCTGCGCCTCGGCCGACCTGACCTGTATCCGCAACTACATCTTCCGCAACCGCGGCGGCGCGCCCGGCGTGGTGCGCGGAGCCGACGATGCCAACGGCAACGCCACCGGCGTAATCAGCGGGCAGCCGGGCGACCCGGTGGCCAACTTCGCCATCACCGCGCCGGCCAACCAGCGCTCGGCGTCGCTGGACGGGTGGGAGTTCAACCTGCAGCACATGTTCGGCGCCAGCGGCTTCGGCGTGTCGGCCAACTACACCAAGGTCGACTCCGGGCTGACCTACGACAACGCGGTGATCGGCGAGCAGTTCGCGCTGGAAGGCCTGAGCGATTCGGCCAACCTGGTCGGTTTCTACGACAAGGACAAGTGGCAGGTGCGTGCGGCCTACAACTGGCGCGACGAGTTTCTGGCCGCGCGTTTCGACGGCAGCGGCCAGCCCAACCCGGTCTACACCGAAGCCTATGGCCAGCTGGATCTGAGCATCGGCTACCAGTGGAACGAGAACCTGTCGCTGAGCCTGGAGGCGATCAACCTCACCGACGAAGTGCAGCGCCAGCACGGCCGGCAGAAGAATCAGATCGTCTATGCCACCCAGACCGGCCCGCGCTACATGCTGGGCCTGCGCTACAAGTTCTGGTGATGTAATTGCGGCACCGAGCGTCCCGGCAGCGCGTCTGCCGGGACGCTTGCACGACCTTCCTGCGACAGGTGCAGCACGACAGCGGCACTTGCCGCGCGAGGGGTAACTGTCCAAGCATGGGCCACGCGCCCCCGCGTGATGTGGCGACCCCCATGACCAATGCTGTGTTGTTGAACAATCTCGATCACCGCGATCTGCGCGTGATCACCGCCCATGGCGCCGCCTATGGCGATGACGTGATGTCGGCGGCGACGTTTCCGCAGGAATTCCGTCAGCTGCAGGGCCAGTACCCGATCGTGTTCCACCGCAACGACAGCGGGCGGTTTCAACCGCTGGCCCTGCTGGGATTACGCCTGGGCGAAAACCTGTTTCTGGATGGCGCGCGCTGGGATGCGCCGTATGTGCCACTGGCGATCCAGCGCCAACCGTTTCTGATCGGCCAGCAACCGGAGGGGCCGATGGTGCACGTGGATCTGGACAGCCCACGCATCAGCACCCAGGACGGCGAGCTGCTGTTCCGCGAACACGGCGGCACCACCGATTTTCTGTATCACATCAGCCAATTGCTGCGCACGCTGCACGATGGGCTGGCGGCGAGCGAGGCCTTCGTCGAGCGCCTGCTGCGCTACGAGTTGCTGGAACCATTCGTGTTCGAAGCCACGCTCGACAACGGCCTGGACTGCCGGCTGGCCGGCCTGCACACCGTGCACGAAGAACGCCTGCGCGCGCTCGGCAAGACGGCGCTGCTGGACCTGCACCGGCATGGCGATCTGGAGCCGCTGTACATGGCGGTGGCCTCGGTGGCGCAGTTCCGCCACCTGCTCGAACGCCTGAATCGCCGCCATGCCGGTTGAGCTGCGCGCCATCGACGAACGCCACGGTCTGGATCCGCAACAGCTGGATCCAGCACTGCTGCGTTCGACCACACCGCTGGTGTTGCGCGGGCTGGTGCGCGACTGGCCGTTGGCCCGCGCCGGTGCGCAGTCCGCGCAGGCCGCCGCCGCCTATTTGCGGGGATTCGATCGCGGCGAAGCAGTGGTGGCGCAGGTCGGGCCACCGGAGATCGGCGGGCGGTTCTTCTACAACGCGGACATGAGCGGCTTCAACTTCCGCCCCGAGCGCGTGCCGCTGGCGGTGGTACTGGACACCTTGTTGCGCGACCTGCACAACGCACAGCCGCCGGCGATCTATGTCGGCTCCACCACGCTGGACACCTACCTGCCCGGCCTGCGCGCGGCCAATCCCATCGTGCTGCCGCAGGCCGAGCCGCTGGCCAGCATCTGGATCGGCAACCGCACGCGGATCGCCGCCCATCAGGACCTGCCAGACAACCTGGCCTGCGTGGTCGCCGGGCGACGCCGCTTTACGCTGTTTCCGCCCGAGCAGTTGAGCAACCTCTACATCGGCCCGCTGGATCTGACCCCGGCCGGGCAGCCGGTCAGCCTGGTGGATATCGCCGCGCCGGATCTGCAGCGCTTTCCGCGCTATGCGCAGGCGCTGGAACATGCCGTGGTCGCCGAGCTGGAACCGGGCGATGCGCTGTTCATTCCCAGCATGTGGTGGCACCACGTGGAAGCGCTGGAAAGCTTCAATGTGCTGGTCAATTTCTGGTGGCGGCAAAGCCCGGCCTACATGGATTCGCCGATGAACGCGCTGATGCTGGCGTTGCTCACCGTGCGTGACCTGCCGCCGGAACAACGCGCCACCTGGCAGGAGGTGTTCCGGCATTACGTATTCGAAGCCGATGAGCGCACTGCCGCGCATGTGCCCGACGCGGCGCGCGGTGTGCTGGCCCCGATGGACGACAACCGCGCCCGCAGCCTGCGCGCACGCTTGCTGCAACGCTTGAACCGCTGAGGATTGACGCATGTCGTACACCGCCCCCTTGGACCCCCAGCAGCGCCCGGTGCGGCGCGTGGTCATCGCCGGTGGCGGCACCGCCGGCTGGATGGCTGCCGCCGCACTGTCCAAGCTGCTGGGCCGGCAGTTGCAGATCACCCTGGTGGAGTCGGACGAGATCGGCACGGTGGGCGTGGGCGAAGCCACCATCCCCAGCCTGGTCACCTTCCACCGGCTGCTGGAGATCGACGAGGCGACCTTCATGGCTGCCACCCAGGCCACCTTCAAACTCGGCATCGGCTTCGAGCATTGGCGCGATGTGGACAAGCACTACATCCACTCCTTCGGCCACACCGGCACCGACCACTGGAGCGCGGGGTTCCACCACTTCTGGTTGAAGGGCCGCCAGCGCCGTGTGGCACGCGACTTCGGCGACTACTGTCTGGAGTTGCGCGCCGCCCAGGAAGGCCGCTTTGCGCATCTGCCCAACGGCGGCATGAATTACGCCTACCACCTGGATGCGGGCCTGTATGCGCGCTTCCTGCGCCGCTTCAGCGAAGGCTTTGGGGTACAGCGCATCGAAGGGCGCATCGGCGAGGTCCAGACCGACCCGCACAGCGGCTATCTCACTGCGCTGACGCTGCAGGACGGCACGCGCGTGGAAGGCGACCTATTCATCGATTGCACCGGCTTTGCGGGGTTGCTGATCGGCAAGACGCTGGGCGTGGGCAGCGAGGATTGGTCGCGCTGGTTGTTTGCCGACAGCGCGCTGGCGGTGCAGACCAAATCGGTGGGCCCACCGGTGACCTATACGCGGTCGCGCGCGGATCAATCGGGCTGGATGTGGCGCATTCCGCTGCAGCACCGCGTGGGCAACGGCATCGTGTATTCCAGCCGGTATACCGATCAGGACAGCGCACGGGCGGTGCTGGAGCGCAACCTGCAAGGGCGCGCGCTGACCGAACCGCGTTCGCTGCGCTTCACACCCAATCAGCGCCACCGCGTGTGGGAAAAGAACTGCGTCGCCTTGGGGTTGGCCAGCGGGTTTCTGGAGCCGATCGAGTCGACCAATATCCATCTGATCCAGCGCGGCATCGTCCGCTTGCTGCAGACCTTCCCGCAGACGATCAACGCGGTGGACATCGCCGAGTACAACCGCCAGGCGGCCGATGAAATCGCGCATATCCGCGATTTCGTGATCCTGCATTACCACGCCACCGATCGCCGCGACACGCCGTTCTGGCGCGACTGCGCAGCGATGGACATTCCCGACTCGCTGCGCCATCGCATGGAGCTGTTTCGCCAGAGCGGGCGCGTGTTCCACCAGGGCAACGAGTTGTTTGCAGAGAACTCCTGGGTGCAGGTGATGCTGGGCCAGGGCATCACCCCGCAGCAGCACCACCCGGTCGCAGACCTGATGGGCGATGCGGAGCTGGCCCATTTTCTGGAGCGCATCCGCCAGCGCGTGGATGCGACCGTGGCCACGTTGCCGCCGCATGCGGACTTCCTGCGTCACCACTGCCCGGCCCCGCCGCTGCCCGACCCGGCCGCCCGCGCGCCGTCCGATGCGGCGCTGGCGGCCCCGGCAGGATGAATTTCGCATCCGGCTGCGGCAACCCTTGGCTTACACCGCCCCAGCAATGCTAGATTGCGGCATTGCCGTCCATTGCGGGAACAATGGCCGGCGCTCGCCGTAGCAACGTTATCTTTCGCACTCGGGGTAAGGGGGACGCATGTTGGATCTGACACAGGGCCGTATGGCACGCCGGATCGCGCCGGTCATTTTGCTGGTTGGCCTGGCTGCCTGCTCCAAGCAGGAAGACAAGGCCGCCACCACCGCGCCTGCCACCGGCACCACGCCGGCCGCACCGGCTGCGGCGCCGACGCCCGCCACCGCGGTGTCGCCGCAGGTGCAATCGATGGCCGCCGACCAGTTGCGCGCATCGGCCACCAAGGCGCTGCAGGACAACCGCATGTACGCCCCGGCCGGCGACAACGCGGTGGAGTACTACCTGGCCCTGCGTGAGAAGCAGCCGCAGGACGCCACCGTCAACAGCGCGCTGACCGATCTGCTGCCGTACACGCTGATCGCCGCCGAACAAGGCATCAGCCGCGAAGAGTTCCCCGAGGCGCAACGCCTGATCGCGCTGATCGAAAAGGTCGACCCCAAGGCACCGGCACTGCCGCGCCTGAAGTCGGGCCTGGAGACGGGCATGAAGACCGCCGCCAACCGCTCCGAGCAGGACGCCGAACAGGCCAAGAAGTTGGTCGAGGACAAGGCCAAGCAGGCCGCCGAGCAGAAGCGCCTGGCCGAACAGCAGACCCGCGAAGCCGCCGCTGCCCAGCAGATTGCCGCCCAGCAGGAAGCCGCCCGCCAGCAGACCGCCGAGGCCGAGCGCCAGGCCGCTGCCCGCCGTCAGGCGGAGGCCCCTGCCCCCACCCCGGCCGCACCACGCCCGGCACCGGCAGCCGCCGCAGCAGCAGCGCCCGCTGCACAGTCGCTACGTCCGATCAGCACCCCGGCACCGCGCTACCCACCCGAAGCGCTGCGCGCCGGCACCTCCGGCGAAGTGCTGGTGGAGCTCACCGTGGGCACCGATGGCTCGATCACCGCCTCCCGCGTGCTACGCGCCACCCCGCCGCGCGTGTTCGATCGCGAAGCGCTCAACGCCGTGAAGCGCTGGCGCTTCGAGCCGGTCGCCGCACCGGTCACCACCCGCCGCACGCTGTCGTTCAATCCTGGCGGCTGAGGTCGTGATGGGAACGGCGTCGCTGCTTGCCGGCGCCACCCTGGATCCAACGCCCCTCGATCCCGGCGCGCTGCAGTAGGAGCGCGCAGGGATCGGCACGGGACGTTGCGGGATCGGAGATCGCCCGCACCGGGATGAGAGGCGTTTAATACCGCAGCCGACGCGCTCTTCCGCACTTCGCCGCTGCTGATTGAAGCAACAACTATTGGAAACACAAAAGCCCGCAGCGATGCGGGCTTTTGCGTTGTGGAACGTGTGTGGCTGCACGTGGATGTCCGACAGCAACGTCACTCATCGGGAGCGATACTGGGGCGTGCTGGCCGTACCCTCATCCGGCGCTACGCGCCACCTTCTCCCGATGGGAGAAGGGAGCTGCTTGGCGCGGTGTGAGAAGGGAGCTGCCTGGCGCTGTGTGAGAAGGGAGCTACTTCGTTCAATGTGAGAACGAAGCAGCACCTGTCGATGACAGCGGAAACTGCTTGGCTCGCTCAGAAACGCCGCGCCTGCCATCGCAAGCCGCCGATCACGTTGCCGCGCATGCCCCTCTCCTGCCGGGAGAGGGGTTGGGGTGCGGGTACGGTGTCGCCAAATCCACGCAGCGGCCAGCCGATCAGCAACCTCACCAGCCATGCCAACCGAACAGCCAGTCGTTCGCCATCATGTGCGTACCGTCATCCACTCGCTACGCACGACGCACCAAGAGCGACCAACAACACGTAACGAACAGCTGTCAGGTGGGTGCGAACGGCCCGCCCATAACCGGAGTGTGCGACTAGCCCACCCCGATTTCAGGCAACGGCCGTGCCCGCCTGGTGGCCACGCCGTAGTTGTATTGGCCGCTCTAAACCAAACGCACCACGCGCAAACCATCGCTGCCACTGCACGCTTGTCGAGCCACTTATCCCGAAATCGCCAAGCGCTCCTGGTGATAGCGACGTACCGCCGCATACCACAACAGCCCAGCCACGCCGAAGCCGGCCAGCAGATACACCGCCCAGGTCTGCGCGTTGATGGGTTCGTGGCGGATCACCTTGAGCAACATCTGGTTCTGCGCCAAAAACGGCACCACAAAATGCCACAGCTGCGTCTTCAGCGGATACGCCATCAATGCGTAGCCGGGCAGCATCGGCAACAGCAGCAACCAGGTCATGTGCGCCTGCGCTTCCTTCATGCTTTTGGCCGCGGCGGCCAGATAGGTCAGCAGCGAGGTACCGACAAACAGCATCGGCACCAGGATGAAGAGTATCTGCAGCATCGGCACGAAACCCACATTGAGCTGGCGCCCCAGATTGGACGAGGACAACTGCGCGCTCAATTTGAAGGCCAGCAAGGTGAGCAACAACGACACCATGCCGATCACGCAGGCGGCGGCGATCTTGCCGCTGACAATCGCACTGCGTGGCGCGGGCGTTGCCAGCAGTGGTTCCAGCGACTGCCGCTCACGCTCGCCGGCGGTGGCGTCCAGGATCAACGACGCGCCGCCTAAGAACGAGGTGATCACCAGCAGCACCGGCAACAGCATCGCCATCATCTGCCCTCGCTTGGCTTCGGCAGTGGCCAGGTCCTGCGCGGCGATTTCCAGTGGCCGGCTCACCTGCGCATCGATGCCACGCGCCAACAGACGCAATGCGCCGACCTGCTGGCTGTAGCCGCTCAATGCTGCCTGCAAGCGCAGGCTGGGCACGTCGGCCTCGCGGCGGGTGCTGTCCTTGATGATTTCCACCAGCGCCGGACGGCCTTCGCGCCAATCGTCGGCATAGCTGTCGCTGATGCGCAGCGCCACATCCACATCCTGGTTGCGAATGGCCGTCGTCAGGTCGGCTGGCGCATCCACGGCGTTGAGTCCTTGCGCGGCCAGAAACCGCATCAGATTGGGTGCGTGTTCGCGGCCGAGCGTGGGGATGTCCAGCGGCTTGTCGATCTGTGTGCGCACGCGGCTTTCGCTCAAGGCGCCCATGCCCAGGATCAGGATCGGATACAGCAATGGCGACAGCAGCAACGCCAATGCCAGGGTGCGGCGGTCGCGCGAGATGTCGCGCAGTTCCTTGCGCAGCACCGTCCACCACGTGGCCAACAGGGAGCGCTTGCTCATGCGTGCAGTCCTTCTTCCGAGCCGATCGCCTTGACGAAGGCGTCTTCCAGGTTGTCTTCACCGGTGGCGGCGCGCAGTTCGTCGGCGCTGCCGGACGCCACCACCGTGCCCTTGGCGATGATGACGATGCGATCGCACAGCGCCGCCACCTCTTGCATGATGTGACTGGAAAAGATCACGCAGCGCCCTTCCGCACGCAGCTGCTGCAGGAAGCCACGCATCGCGCGCGTGGTCATCACGTCCAGGCCATTGGTGGGCTCGTCCAGAATCACGTTGCGCGGGTCGTGCACCAGCGCGCGTGCAATGGCGGTCTTGGTGCGCTGGCCCTGGCTGAAGCCTTCGGTCTGGCGGTCGAGAATATCGTCCATGTCCAATGCGCTGGACAACACACGCGTGCGCTCGGCGATCTGGCTGCGCGACATGCCGTGCAACTCGCCGAAATAGGCGATGTTCTCGCGTGCGCTCAAACGCTTGTACACGCCGCGCGCATCCGGCAACACGCCCAGCGCACGGCGTACCGTGACCGGGTCGCGCGCGGCGTCCACGCCATCCACGGTGACGCGCCCCTGGTCCGGCGACATCAAGGTGTAGAGCATGCGCAAGGTGGTGGTCTTGCCCGCGCCATTGGGGCCGAGCAAGCCGGTGACCTGGCCGTCGGCGGCGCTGAAACTGACCCCATCGACCGCCTTTACCAGCCCGCTCTTGGTCTTGAACGATTTGTGCAGATTCTCGACGACGATCATGCGTGCGCCTCCGTGGCGTGGTCGATGCGGCTCATGGTTCCCACCCGTTGAACGAGGTGAACGCAGGCACGTTGTTGAGGTTGGCCACACAGCTGGCATCCAGCGCCTTGGCGTCGGTGGTTTCCATGAACTGGGCCATCAGCTTCGGCATGCAGCCCAGCGCCATCACGCTATGACCTTGCCCGGGTGCGACCAGATGGCGTCCATGCGGTAGGCCCTTGAGCACCGTTTCGGCATAGCGCGGTGGCGTGACCGGGTCCAGTTGCCCCGACAGCAGCAGCGCAGGCACCTGCGAGCGCAGCGGTGCGGTGAAGTCCGCAGCGCGCTTGCCGGTGGGCCACACCGGGCATGCGGCAAACACACTGCGAGGCACGTCCTCGCCAAGCAGCAGTGCCTGATGCTCCGGTGCCGGACGATAGCGGTCGGCATCTTCGGCGCAGACCACCGACCACTGCATCGGCTGGTTGATCTGCATGTCCATATGCGACAACGCCATCAGCGGGGCATAATGGCCGGCGGCCGCTTCATCCAGCACCAATGGCAGCAAGGCAGCGCTTTGCGGTGCGTAGGAGAAGGTGAACGCCAGGCCGACCACCGCATCGGCTGTGACCCGGTCGCGCCTGATGGCGTTGGTGCGCAGGTCGCGGTACTCCACCTGCGGCGAGTCGGTCTTCAACCGCTCCATGACGGTGCGCAATTGCGTGCGGACGTCGGTGGGAAAGCGCGTGCGACAGGCCGGGATGGCGCGGCACTGTTCGGCCTGCAACATCAGCGCATCTTCGAAGGTACGCGCGAACTCGCCGCTGATGACCAGGTCGCTGGGCGCAACGCCGTCGAGGACGATCGCACGCGTCTGCGCCGGAAAGCGCTTGGCGTACTGTTGCGCCACACGCGTGCCGTACGACACACCGACCAGATCGATCCGTTGCGCGCCCAACGCTGCCCTGACCGCATCCAGATCCCCGATCGCTTCGGCCGTGGTGTAGTAGCGCGGATCGGCGTGGCGCTGCAGTTCTTGTGCGCACTGACGCGCATAGGCGGTGAGCTGTTCCGGGCTGGATGCCATGTCCGCCTGCAAGGGCTTGCCGTCCGCGGTCTCGCAACGCAGTGGGTGCGATCCGCCAGTGCCGCGTTGATCGACCAGGAAGATGTCGCGCTTTTTGCGCACTTCGCGCAAGGCAGCGGCAGCAATGGCAGACACCTCGGTTGCCGACTGACCTGGGCCACCGGCAATGAAAAACACCGGGTCCGCCGCGCTGCCCGCACCGGCGTCGCTTTCCAGCCAGGCGATCTTCAACGCGATGCTGCGGCCCTTGGGGGCGGCCGGATTTTCCGGCACGGGCAGGCTGGCGCACTGCGCTTCGATATTGCCCGCCGCGCTGCCGGAACTCAACGTGCACGGTGCAAATTGCAGGCTGCCATAGCGATTGCCGGCCGCAGTGTCTGTCTGCGTGTTTGTCGTGCGCGGCTGCGCGGCGCCGGCCGCGGATGTGCCGGCGTTGCCGGCAGCGGGCGCCTGTGCGCGCTGGCATCCTGCGGCCAGCAGCGCGACTAGCACGGCGGCGGCCACATTCAGTTGTTTCAGCATGTCCATCCTCTCCTGGTGCCCATTGCCTGACGTTGCCGACGGTCGTTGTGACCACCGCAACTACTGATCATCGTCATACAGAAACACGTGCTCGATCGGCTCGCCGAACAAGCGTGCGATGCGAAACGCCAACGGCAGGCTGGGATCGTATTTGCCGGTCTCCAGCGCATTGATGGTTTGCCGCGATACGCCCAACTGCTCGGCCAACTCGCCTTGCGACCAGCCGCTGGCTTCGCGCAATGCACGTACCCGACTCTTCATTGATAGCGGCGTGCATTGATGGCCTTGGTGAGGCCATAGGTGATGCACAGCACCGGAAACACCCAGATCATCGCCGCCGCTGCCGGCACCGCGATCAGCTGCGCCGATTGCAGGAAGCCGGCAGTCATGTACGCCATGCTCACCACACCCGCGGCAATGGCGATCGATTCCAGCTCGATGCGGCGCTGCATTTCATCCGAATCACGCACAAAACGCGCCACCGCACGGACCACGAACATCAGCAGCAGCGCGGGTAGCAATGCGATCAGGACGCGGATCCAGTTGGCGTCCACGCTGGCCAGCAGATGCCGCCAGCACAGCATCACCGCAACATAGCCCAGCATCGGCGGCGCGAACTCCATGCGGTAACGGTGCACCAGTGCCGGCGGCGCACTGTCGCGCAGGCTGTCGCGCGACAGGTGCAGCATCAGCGCCACCAGCAAACCACCCATGCCGACGCCGATCAGCAGCCCCTGCGCGTAATCGCTCACCTGCCACGGCAGCCAGCGCCGCAAGGCGCCCAGCAGAATCAGGACAACGCTACCCACCGGCAGTGCACGCAGTGCAGCTGTCTTCGCGCTCATCGTGCGTCCACCGGCATCGTGGATGCCTGCGCGTGGATCGCTGTGCACTGCATGGCAGTACAAGCGGATTCCTTGAGCATCACAGCACTGCAAGGCAATGCGTGCACCGGCGACATGTTTGCGCTGCTGTTCACCCCACACCCCTGTGTCAAGCTCCCTTGACACGCAGAGTGCGCGCAGATCTGGGGCGTGTCAAGCGTCCTTTACATCGATGTGGAGCGGATGTGCGCGTTGATCCGTCATCGTTGCGGATGCCACTGTAGGCCAACTCCAAGTCGGTACGCATAAGACTTAGCGCACACGATATTGGAGCGATCATTCGCCTCCTATCCGTGCCGCGTATAGAGGTGAATTGGCCAAGATGGCGTTACTCGTGCACTGAGATGCCGCTCATTGTGTGCATCGCATGCCAGCACTGCGCCATCAGCGAGCGCTGCCTAAGGTGTTGGAAAGAGCGAAGCGCAGCACTGCGCACCTTCGTGGCAAGACGCGCGCCTAGCGACCAGAGGCTTGAGCATTTCCGCTTTGACTTTAACGCAGCTAAAAAAACGACTGTACTCACCGCCAGGCGGGCGCGGCCGGTGCTCGGTGCGGCATAGCCCACGCGTACACGCCGGTTCGGAGCGCGCCGTCCACACCCACTGACGACTGCTCGCTACGTGGTGTCAGCCACTCTTCATCGTTTGCAAAAACAGTGCGGGTGGATGGAACAGAGGTTCCATCCACCCGCAACCTGGCGCCTTGTGATTAAGAGCAGCTAACAAAACTACTGTGCAGCCGCCAGGCGGGCGCGGCCGGTGCTCGGAATCCTCATGTACCACCCGTACACTCCGGTTCCTCCGCGCCGTCCACACCCACCTGACGACTGCTCGCTACGTTTTGTTAGCCGCTCTAAAGCTTTACGAAGTTCTGTGCAGAGAGCGAGCCGAAAGGCAGCGATGCAAGCGTCCCGCCGACATCGAGCGATCCGAGGTCGACCGGCGCAAAGCCCATCGCGTCGATGAGCGCGTGCACCTCGGCCTTAGCGGCAGCGTCGTCCCCGGAATAGAACAGCACGCGCTTGCCGCCGGCTACTTCCGGTTCGGCCAGGACGTTGACGTCGAGGTGATTGAACGCTTTGACAACCCTCGCCCCTGGCACGAAGTGCTTGAACACCTCGCTCGAGTGCTTGCCCGCCAGATCCACGGCCTTGATGCCGTAGGCCGCCAGTGGATTGCTGGGATCGTTGGCATCCGCAGAAGCCGGGTCGATAAACTCCACTGGATTGGTGCCATCGATCACGATGCGCCCATTCCACGCTGGCAGGCCAGTCATGACGTTCTCGGCATCGACCCAGCGTACCGCGGCGATCACGATGTCGGCGCTCGCCGCTTCGGCAGCGGTGACTGCGGTAATCGAAGGGCCAAGCTCATCGACCAGCGCAGCGAGCGAAGCCGGTCCACGGCTGTTTGAAATCGATGCTGCAATCCCTTTTTTGGCGAGTGCACGTGCGACGTTGGCGCCAAGCGCGCCAGAACCAATAATGCCGATGCTCATGATCTATTCCTGTTGATGTGATTGAAGTTGAGGGGTTCTAAAGTGAGAGAGGTTGCCAGCACCCCAAAACACTGGCGGCTCTGATGTCGACGTAATCCATCGAAATATATATGTGTCGTCGACTTATCGACATTTAAGCTGAAAAATTACAGGACCAGAGGAATCGAGAAGTTTCCCAGCCGAGCGACGTCGGTGGCCACATCTGCGATGGTGGTTTTTCCGAGTTCGCCTTCAAGTGCTTTGCGCGCTCGGGTCAATGTCGGTTCAAGCGCGGCCAGGATGTTACCGCCCACCGCACAACTCTTGCAGGGCGGCGTCCGATGCACTGCAAACAGCTCCGTATCCTCCACCGCCGCATAGACATCGAGCAGTTTGATCTGCTTGGCCGGTTTGGCCAGCATCGCGCCACCGCCGGCGCCAAGTTGCGAGCGCGTCAGCCCCGCCTCGCTGAGGCGCGACAGCAGGCCACGGATGACCACAGCACCGGTATTGGCCGAATACGCAAGGTCCTCCGAACGCATCGGCGTGCCATCGCCCACTGCAAGCGCAGTCAGGATATGGGTGGCGACGGCGAAACGGCTGCTGGTGGGCATGGGTTGAAGTGGATCTAGTCAATGTGTGTAACTAACACTAATACATATAGTTGAGCGTGTCCATCTTTTTGTTCGATCTCTGTCTGGGCGCCATTCGACGCACCGATCATCCAATGCCCCGCTAGTCCGGCAGGTCCGTGGCGACCTGCCGGCCCCTGGTGCAATGCTTCAGACGCTCGATCATCCAGCGGCCTGCAGGGCCCGGCGGCGCGCTGAGCCGGTAGATCGCCGAGATGGGCATCTGATATCCCCCCACCGGTGTAGCCTCGATCGGAAGCACGACAAGTCGTCCTTCGGCGATGTCGTTGGAGACCGCGTGAAACGGCATGCCACCCCACCCCAGACCACTGAGAAGAAAAGCATGCTTGGCAAACAGGTCCGCCAACCGCCAGGTCAGCGGAGACAGCACCCCGAACTCCTGCCCTTCCGAGATGCTGGAGCGGTCCGTCAATACCAGTTGCACATGCTTGGCGAGCTCCTCGCGCGGGATCGGCCCGTCATAAGCGGCAAGCGGGTGATGACTGGCTGCCACGCTGACAAGGTCGATCGTGGCAATTTGTTCCGACTCCAGGCCACTGGGCAACATCTGCAAGGACCCGACAACACCAAAGCTGGCGCGGCCATCGACCACCGGCTGCATCGCGCCGCCAAGCGCCTCGACAAATAACCGCAGCGGCGTGTCCGGAAACTGGACACGAAATTCGTGCGCGGCTTCTGCCATGGCGATGATCGGGAAAAAAACGTCGATCACTGCGACAAGCTCAGGCTCCAGGCCGCCGGATATCCCTTTCGCCCGGGCTTTGAGATTCTCGACGCCTGCGATGATGGCTCTTGCATCCGAGAGCAGCACCTTCCCTTCCGGGGTCAGCTTGGGATATCGGCCCTGCCGATCGAACAGGAGGACGCCGAGCTGCCGTTCAAGATTATTCATCGTTTCCGAGATGGCGGACTGCGTGCGTCGAAGGCGTCTGCCCGCCGAGGAAAAGCTTCCTTCTTCGGCTGCGGCGATAAAAGTTCTCAGTTGATCGAGCGATAGACCATCCAGCATGTCGGCGCCTTATGTGATTTTTGCTTACCCGCCCATCCAACGGATTAAACGATGGATCGCATCGAAAAATACAGGCTTGTTGGCAGTAACACCCAGGTGTCAGCATCGCCGTCACACCTTCACAAGCCACTCTCGATGATCGATCGCAACGACGCTGGAAGCACCGGCATAGATCTACCGCAGCCCCGTTCCAATGCGGCAGACGTCGCGGCAGGCGTCATCGATGCATCAGGTGCTAGATACGACCTGATCATCGTGGGTGGCGGGTCCGCCGGCGCCGTATTGGCCAACCGTCTGAGTGCCGATGCATCGCGTCGCGTGCTGTTGATCGAGGCAGGCGTGGCCTATGCACCGAACGCGTATCCGGACGCAGTACGGCGCCAGGATCTGGTGGGCGGCGATCCACAGCACGACTGGGGCTTTCAATCGGAGCCTGGCCTGCTCGGCAGGCGCATGCCACTCAATCGCGGCAAGGTGCTGGGGGGCTCGTCCGCGATCAATGGCGCAGTGGCGATGCGGTTGCCGAAGTCTGACCACGACCGCTGGGCCCGGGAACACGACCTGGCGGCACTGAGCTGGGACGCCACACAGCCGTTCTACCAGTCGCTGGAGCGTACCTCCGGGACCGGAGGGACTGGCCATGACGGTCCGTTTCCCGTGCATCAACTCGGCGACGAAGAAGTGTCAGACCAGCACCGCGCCTTCATTGCCTCCGCGGTCGCTGCAGGCCATGAGCGCTCGGCCGGGTTTGCGACCGCGCACCCACTGGGCGTCGGCCCTTATGTCATGAACACCCGCATGGGCGTGCGGCTCACCACTGGCATGACCCTGCTGAGCGAGGCGGTGCGTGGCCGCGCCAATCTGACGATCCGCGACCAGGTGCTGGTCGATGCCGTCGTGCTGCAAGGCACGCGCGCCACCGGAGTCCGTCTGGCCAGTGGCGAAGTGATCAGCGCTGACACAGTCGTTTTATCGGCAGGCACCTACGCCAGTCCTGCGATCCTGATGCGCTCGGGGATCGGCCCTGCCGACACGCTGCGTAACCTCGGCATCGATGTGGTGGCCGATCTGCCGGTGGGCTGTCGCCTGCAGGACCACCCGCTGGTTCCGACCGTGTGGTCGATTAAGAAGGAAGCCGTCGGCCTGCCGTATCCGCCCATTGGCGCCATGCTGTGGACGCGATCGCAGCATGCCGTCGGGGATGAGGCCGACCTCAACATCAGCACTGCGGCGTTGCCCGACGATGGGCAGTCATCCGACAACGCCATGTTCCTGTTGTTTGCGGCGCTGGTGCGCCCGCGATCGGTTGGCTCTGTGACCATCGCCAGCCGCGACCCGCAGGCGCCACCGATCATCGATCTGGGTTTCCTCAGCGACGCGGGCGATCGGGAGCGCTTGATCGACGGCGTGGAACTGATCCGGGAAATCGCGCGGCACACGCCGTTTGCAGATGTGGTCGGCGGCGAGCTCGCGCCGGGTGCAGCTGTGAGCGATCGCGCCGCGCTGGATGCCACCCTGCCTGCCAGCGTGGCGACCTACCAACATCCAACCTCCACTGTGCCGATGGGAGGCGAGCGCGACCCGACTGCCGTGGTCGACATCGATGGCCGCGTTCGCGGGATTGAGGGATTGCGTGTTGTCGATGCATCGATCTGGCCCGACGTGCCTTCGGTCGCGACCGCATTCCCGACCATGATGCTGGCCGAACGTATCGCCTCCAACTGGATCTGGCCAAACGCCTGACCACACCACCAACCCACCGGAGCAACGCATGAACACGCCAAACACCCACACCGCTGTCCAACTTCTACAACGCACCTTGGACACCTTTCTCGCCAAGGATATGAAAGGTTGGTCCGAACTCTGCGACGAGAACGTGGTCGTTGAGTTCCCGTTCGCACCCGATGTGTCGTCCAGAAAACTGGTAGGTCGCGCCGCCATTTACGAGTACCTGCGCAATTACCCGAACGTGATCGACGTCAAGACCATCCCGAGCCTGAAGATCCATGCCACCGACGATCCCAACGTGGCCATCGCCGAGTGGAGTGCGTCGGGCACGGTCATCTCCAACGGCAACCCGTATGAAATGAGCTATGCCACGGTGGCGACGTTCAAGAATGGCCTGGTGGTCAATTACCGCGAATACTGGAATCCGATGGCGTTTCTGGCAGCACTGAGCGACGCAAAGTTCTAAGCGTGATCGGTTGGGGAGCGGCCCCGGTGGCGCCTGCGGTCAAGGCCGCACGTGGCAAACCGCGACTTAGCGCTGGGTAGATTGTCGCAAGGCTTCTCGCTCGACCAGCATGTCCACAAATGCGCGGACCTTGGTCGGGCGATAACGGGCAGCAGGAAATACCGCATGGATACCGCCCGAAGGCAGGTGCCAATGCGGCAGTACTTCAATCAGGCGCCCTGCAGTGAGGTCCGCTGCCACTACATAGTCTGGAAGCACGGACAAGCCGGCGCCCTGGCACACCGCTTCGCGCACCGCCATCGTGGCATCCAGAAAAATGGATGCCTGCACGTGTACCACCTGGGTCTGTCGCTGGTCCGACGAGAAGGTCCACCGCAAATGATCACGCAACGCCGTATTGGCGACAAAGGGCAGCGAGAGGATGTCGGCCGGGCTATCGAGCGTTGCGAGCTCTGCTGCCATGGATGCGGGAGCGACAAGCAGTTGGCGGAAGGTGCCAATTTTTCGCGCTTGTTCGCTTGTTTCGGCCAGCCATCCGACCCGGATGGCAACTTCGATATGACTGGACATCAAATCCAGCGTTTGGTCGCTGAGCACCGCATCCACCTTGCACAGGGGATAGCGCTTGGTGAATGCAGCGATCGCAGGCACCACCACGCCCACGCCATAGTCGAACGGTGCGGTGAGCCGCAACATCCCCGACGGCTCGGCGGATCGATCGGCCAAGCCGTCAAACGCATGCTCGGCCTCGCGCAAAATCGATGCGCAGCGCGCGTAGAACTCCTGCCCTACTTCGGTGGGTTGCACTTTACGCGTGGTGCGCACCAGCAGAGAGGTTCGGAACTCGCGTTCCAGTCGAGCCACTTGTTGGCTCACTACCGCCTTGGTGATGCCCAGGCGCTCGGCCGCAGCGGTGAACGAGCCGGTGTCCACCACGGCGACGAAGTACGCCAGGCGGCGGAGATTGCCGAGGTCGCCGGGTCCGTCCCCCGCTTGATTGGATGCTTTCAACATACGGTTCATTTACCACGTATGTATTTATCGATCAATGATCGATCCCTAGGATAGGTCTCACAGTCACAAGGAAAGCGCATGAACACCACTTTGCACTATCTGTTCGACCCACTTTGCGGCTGGTGCTACGGCGCAGCGTCGACCATTTCCGCACTGGCCACCGCGCCTGGCATCGCTGTCCAGCTGCAGCCTTCGGGATTGTTCGCCGGCAAGGGTGCACGGGCGATGGACGATCAATTCGCCGCGTTCGCCTGGGCGAACGATCAGCGCATCGAACATCTGACCGGGCAGCGTTTCACTGAGCGCTATCGCCAGCAGGTTCTCGGCGATCGCCAACACCAGTTCGACAGTGGTGCAGCCACATTGGCGCTGACCGCGGTCTCCCTGGTAGCACCGGCACAGCAACTGACAACGCTGACGGCCATTCAACAAGCCCGTTACGTCGACGGGAAAGACGTGACCACCACTGCCGGGCTGGTCGGGCTTCTAAAAGACCTGCACCTTGCGGACGCCGCCACACGGCTGGCGCAGGCAGATGCTGAGCTTCTCGCCGTGGATCGGGCGCGCATTGAAGGTGCGCAAGCGCTGATGCGTGAGTTCGGCGTCCAAGGCGTACCGACGTTCATCGCAGAATCCGGCGGGAAGCGATGGCAGATCGATGCATATGCCGCCTACACCGATCCAGGCGCATTCGTACGTCAACTTCAGGCCGCTTGAAAACACCGTTGCATCTTTCCAAAAGGAACCAACCATGACGACACGCAGAGACCTCATGAAAACCATTGCCGTGGCAGGTATCGCCTCAGCCCTCCCCGCCGTCAACACTGCAATCGCCGCACAGGCGCCTTTAAAGCTGCAGCATTTTCCTGCAGGTGAAAACGGGTTTTTTCGCGCCCCGGTCCTGATCTCCGGCGCACGCGACGCGGTGCTGATCGATGGCGGCTTCACGCTACCCGATGGCAAGGCGCTGGCTGATGCAATCAAGGCCGGCGGCAAAACGCTGACCGCCATTTACGTCAGCCAAAGCGACCCGGACTATTACTTCAGCCTGGGCCCGATCAAGGCCGCGTTTCCGGATGCACGCATCATCGCCGCATCTGCCACCGTTGCGGCCATCAAGCGCAGCGTCGAGAAAAAGCTTGCGACCTGGGGTCCCCAGCTCAAGGAGAACGGGCCGCAGACACTTGCAGACATCGTCATGCCGGACGCATTCGATGGCAACGCGATCCCGCTGGAAGGCCAATCCATCGCCATTGTCGATGCAGACGGTCTGGCCAACCGCCGTTACCTCGCACTCACATCGCTCGATGCGATCTTCGGTGGCGTGCTGGTGTTCTCTGGCGTGCACGTCTGGACGGCCGACACGCCGAGTGCGGAAGGACGTAAGGCATGGATCAAGACACTCGATGCGATGGCGGCGCGCAACCCGGCGCTGGTGATTCCTGGACATATGGCACCGGGCGCGGCGACCGACGTGTCGGCGATCCACTACACGCGCGACTATTTGTTGGCATTCGAAGAAGAACTGGGCAAGGCGTCCAATAGCGCCGCGCTCATCGACGCCATGACCAAGCGCTATCCGGGAGCCGGCATGGGCACGGCACTGCAGATCGGTGCGAAAGTCGCCAAGGGCGAGATGAAGTGGGGTTGATCCGATGAAGACCAATCTGGACATCATCCGGGCCACCTATGAAGGCTCTTCGGAAGAAAACGGCAAGCACCTAGCCGCAGCGCTAGCGCCTGAGGCCACCTGGACAGAGGCGGCAGGCTTCCCTTACGCGGGGACCTATACCGGTCCAGCAGAAGTCTTCGAACAGGTGTTTCATCGGCTGGCGACCGAGTGGGTGGGCTACAAGGCCGAGGTCCACACGTACTTGGCCGACAAGGACTACGTCGCAGCATTTGGCGCGTATTCCGGCACCTACGCAAAGACCGGGAAATTCATGCGCGCAACCTTCGCGCATCTGTATCGGCTCAAGGACGGCAAGATCCAGAGCATGGAGCAGTATGTCGATAGCTTGATGGTTCACCAGGCGATCGCAGTCGCCGAAGAACCGCAGGGTTAGCAGCAGATTTGCGGACGTGGTAGCGCAGGCAGTGGTCTTGACGATGTCTGGCATCGTCAAGACCACGTTCGAAAGCCCACGACCGATTGCAGCGGCGCGCCCGAGTCAGCCAGATTGCATTGGCCAAGTGGTCCACACCGGGGATAGCGATGATGCAGAGCAGCTAACAAAGCCACTGTGCGCACAGCCAGGCGGGTGCAGCCGATGCTCGGTGTGGCATGGACCACGCGTGCACTCCGGTACCCTACCGCCCCCCGACGATTGCTCGCTAGGTTTTATTGGCTGCTCTTAGCTGCTCGTGCGGCGTGGCGAAGTCGATCAGCTGCGACAGGGCTCCGGCGGTGGTCGCTCGAAGGTGCGCCCCCTGCTGCCAAGCATTTTTTCTGCCAAGCGTGCTGGGACAACCCGCACTCACACACCATCGCACCGCGCTGCTGCAATGGCGGCGCCGCTGCTCGCCTCCTGCAACGGATGCGACCGCTAACGAACGCGACTGCGGTGTGTCATCGCAGGTGGAAATACCACAGCTGCTTGCGCAATCCAGCACACGCTTTCCGTTACTCTTGAGCGCCCGGCGACGGTCATCAGCAGAACGCCTGCGCGCGTCATCGCGCAGATGCGTTTTGCATCGACCGCTGCACACACCATCAGGAGAGACGATGCGGTTACCCATCTTGCTTGCGATGACGCTGGCCTGCAGCACGGCATTACCGGCGCCGGCGCACGCCGCCGCACCGCGCGACATTGCAGTGGATCTCTCCACCGCCGGCAAGCCGGTGGATCGCTTCGCCACGCTGTCGGTGGGCTCGGATTTTCCGGGCACGCTGATCCGCGCCGAGACGCAGGCGCATCTGGTGCCTGCTGTGCAGGAACTGGGATTTCGCTACATCCGCTTCCACGATGTCTTCCACGATGCGCTTGGCACCGTCAAAGAAGTGGACGGCAAGCTGGTGTACGACTGGACCAAGCTGGACCAGTTGTACGACGCATTGCTGGCCAAGCGTATCCGCCCGTTTGTCGAGCTGGGCTTTACCCCAGGCGCGATGAAAACCTCCGAGCAGACATTGTTCTACTGGAAGGGCAACACCTCGCATCCGGATCCGGCCAAGTGGACACAGTTGATCGATGCGTATGTGCGGCACATCCGCGACCGCTACGGCGCCGATGAAATCCGCCAGTGGTACTTCGAGGTGTGGAACGAGCCGAATTTGAAGGACTTCTGGGAAAACGCCGACCAGCAGGCCTACTTCGACCTGTATGCCAACACCGCGCGCACCATCAAGGCGATCGACCCGCAGCTGCGCGTCGGCGGCCCGTCCACTGCCGGCGCGGACTGGGTGCCGGAGCTGCTGGCCTTCGTTGCCAAGAACACACTCCCCATCGATTTCGTGACCACGCATACCTATGGCGTGGACGGCGGTTTTCTCGATGAAGACGGCAAGCAGGACGTCAAGCTGTCCGCATCGCCGGATGCCATCGTGGGCGATGTGCGTCGCGTGCATGCGCAGATCGAGGCATCGGCGTTTCCGCAGTTGCCGCTGTATTTCACCGAGTGGAGCAGCAGCTACACGCCGCGCGATTATGTCCACGACAGCTATATCAGTGCGCCCTACATCCTGACCAAACTCAAGCAGGTGCAAGGGCTGGTGCAGGGCATGAGCTACTGGACCTATACCGATCTGTTCGAAGAACCCGGCCCGCCGCCGACGCCGTTCCATGGCGGGTTCGGGCTGATGAATCGCGAAGGCATTCGCAAGCCGGCCTGGTTTGCCTACAAATATTTGAACGCGCTGCAGGGCCGCGAAATTCCGCTACCCGATGCGCATGCGCTGGCAGCGGTGGATGGCAAGCGCATCGCCGCGCTGGTATGGGATTGGCAGCAGCCGGTGCAGGCGGTGAGCAATACGCCGTTCTATACCAAGCTGGTGGCCGCCACCGAGAGCGCACCGCTGCAGTTGCGCATGACCAACGTGCCCGCAGGCAATTACACCTTGCAGGTGCGCAAGACCGGCTACCGCCGTAACGACCCGCTGTCGCTGTACATCGACATGGGCCTGCCCAAGGCCTTGAACCAGACCCAGTTGACCCAGCTGCAGCGAGCCACACGCGACACGCCCGAGCAGGACACTCGCATCCGTGTCGGCGCCGATGGCCTGGTGGAGGTCAATGTGCCGATGCGTAGCAACGATGTGGTGCTGGTGACCTTGCAGCCGCGCTGAGCGGTGCACCGCCGATGCTGCCAGTCACGTCATCGCCGTGGCTGGCAGCGCGCAGGGATGGACGCGGCGATTGGCGCCGGTGCCCAGGCAATCCGCGTCACGATATCAGGCCAGCAGCGGCGTCACTTAAGATAGGTCTTGAGGATGGCGGCGACATCGTCGACCGCCAACTCCCGCTCGGCCAGCGCATCCGGCGCGGCCACGTGATGCTTGAGATGCTCGCTGAGCAACTCGACCATCAACCCCTGCGCCGCACCACGGAACGCGGCGACCTGGGTCAACAGCGCGGTGCAGTCCACGTCCTGCGCCAAGGCTTTCTCGAGCCCTTCCACCTGCCCGCGGATCTTGCGCACGCGCGCCAGGAGCTTGGATTTGTCGTGGTTTAGATGTGACATTGCCCTATACCCTGTGGGGGTATCTCAGATACCCTATGGGGGTATCGTAGCCAGAGCTCATACCGATGTCGATCACGCACACCGCACCCCACTGCGCGCAGTCGCACCGCTTTGCCAGCAGCAACCCGCTGGCCGAGCGCAGTACCCGCAAGGCGGTGATCCTGACCGTGGCCATGATGGTGGTGGAGATCGTCGGCGGCTGGACACTCAATTCCATGGCGCTGCTCGCCGATGGCTGGCATATGAGCTCGCATGCGCTTGCGTTGGGGTTGGCGTTGTTCGCCTACCGCTTTGCGCGGCGGCATGCCAGCGACGTGCGCTTTACCTTCGGCACCTGGAAGGTCGAGGTGCTGGGTGGCTACAGCAGCGCGATGCTGTTGTTGGGTGTCGCCGGCCTGATGGCTTTCCAATCGGTGGAACGGCTGTTTTCGCCTAAGCCCATTCACTATCAGGAAGCCACGGTCATCGCGGTGATAGGCCTGCTGGTGAATCTGATCTGTGCGTGGTGGTTACGCGACTCGCATGCGCACGGGCACGATCACAGCCATGGGCATGAGCACGCGCATCATGCTCACGGTCACGGTCACACGCATGGTGAGCATGCTCACCACCACGACGGTCACGCCGATCTGAATCTACGTGCCGCGTATCTGCACGTGGTCGCCGATGCCGCCACCTCGGTGCTGGCGATCGTGGCCTTGGTCGCCGGCATGCATTGGGGGGTGACGTGGCTGGACCCGATCATGGGCATCGTCGGCGCGGTACTGGTCACCGTGTGGGCCTGGGGGCTGCTGCGCAGTACCGGCCGCGTGCTGCTGGATGCGGAAATGGACGCGCCGGTGGTGGCGGAAGTGAAGCAGGTCATCGCCGAGCTTGCGCATGCGATCGACATCGCCGACCTGCATGTGTGGCGCGTCGGCAGCGATCGCTATGCCTGCGTGCTCAGCCTGGTGACTGCTGCAGACATCGATGCGGACCTGGTCCGCGCTGCGTTGCAGATCCACGAAGAACTGGTGCACATCACGGTCGAGCTGCAACGCCCGCCACTGCACACAGCGCGGGCATAGCCTCGCGCGCGTGCAACCGCAGGCACGCTGCATGACGGGGCAGCACGCCTGCGGTCGCCGGCGCCATCGCGGCGGCGCCGGCGGTCCTCAGGTCTTTGCCGGCGGCGGACTGACGTATTTTTCGCGGCGGATCTGCGCATTCGGCAGACCGGCAGCCTTCAGCGCCTCGACGCAGGTATCCACCATGTCCGGGTTGCCGCACAGGTAGGCGATATCGGTCTGCGCATCGGGCGCGAATTCGGGCAGATGCTGCTGCACATAGCCGTGCCGCACATCGGCATGCGGCGAGTCAGGCAGCGCGCGCGACAGGCACGGCACGTAGCGGAACTGCGGGTGCGCGTCGGCAAACGCGCGGAAATCCTCGCCGTACAGCAGCTCGGCCGGGGTGCGCGCGCCCTGCAGCAGGACCACCTGCACGCCACGGCTGGCGATCGCCTCGGCCAGCAACGGCAGCATCGACCGGTACGGGGTGACCCCGGTGCCGGTGGCAATCAGCACATAGCGCTGGTTGGCATCGCCCGGCGGCAGGCAGAAACGCCCGTAGGGGCCGCTGGCCTGCAGCTGGTCGCCGATCTGCAGGCCTTCGAACAGCGCGGTGGCCGAGCCGCCGGGCACGAAGCTCACCGCGATATCCACTGCCTCGCCCGGGCCAAACGCGTGATCGTGGATGGTCGCCAGCGAATAGCTGCGCTTGGTCGGGGTGCCGTCGGCGCCGTTGAAGTGGATCTGGATGAACTGCCCGGGCTGGAAATCCAGCGGCTGCCCGTCATCACGCACGAACTGGCAGTGGGCCACGGTGGGCGCAATCATACGCCGGTCGACAAGCTTGAGGGGGAATTGAACGGACACGAACGTATTTGGGACAGTCTGTGATCGGGGCGAACCCCCACGGGCTTCTATAATAACGGTCTGCAACTCGCTGCGCCGGCATCCTGGCGCGAAGGACCATCTTGAATTCACCCTCTCCCAGTGCGCCCGCCCTGCGCGTGTGCGATCTGCGCAAGACCTACGACAACGGCACCCAGGCGCTCAAGGGCGTGTCACTGGACGTCGTTCCGGGCGACTTCTTCGCCCTGCTCGGCCCCAATGGCGCGGGCAAGTCCACCTTGATCGGCATCATCAGCTCGCTGGTGAACCTATCCGGCGGGCAGGTGGAAGTGTTCGGTACCGATCTGGTCGCCCATCGCAGCGAGGCGATGCGCCTGATCGGCCTGGTGCCGCAGGAAGTCAACTTCAACCTGTTCGAAAAACCCTTCGACATCCTGGTCAACTACGCCGGTTTCTACGGCATGCCGCGTGCGGAAGCCGAGCGTCTGGCCGAAGTGGAGCTGCGCCGCGCGCACCTGTGGGAAAAGGCCCAGGTGATGAGCCGCACGCTGTCCGGCGGCATGAAACGGCGGTTGATGATCGCCCGCGCGATGATGACCCAGCCGCGGCTACTGATCCTGGACGAGCCCACCGCCGGCGTGGACATCGAGATCCGCCGCGACATGTGGCGCGTGCTGAAAGAGATCAACGCCGCCGGCACCACCATCATCCTGACCACGCATTACCTGGAAGAAGCCGAGCACCTGTGCCGCAACCTGGCCATCATCAACCACGGCCAGATCGTCACCCAGGGGCCGATGCGCGAGCTGCTGGCCAAGCTCGACGTGGAAGGCTTCCTGTTCGATATCGACGGCGACCTGCCCGCTCAGCTGCCGGCGATCGAAGGCACCACGCTCACCGCCATCGACAGCCACACGCTGGATCTGGACATGCCGCGCGCGATGGACCTCAACCGCGTGTTCGCCGCGCTAGGCGATGCCGGCATCCGGGTGCGCTCGATGCGCACCAAGAGCAACCGGCTGGAAGAATTGTTCGTTCGTTTGACCGGCCCCGGTGAGACCCTCGCCGACCCGGCTCCTGCTGCAGCGGCGCCCGTGCGCCCGGCAGGTCACCCATGAGTTCCCCGGAGCCTTCGATGTCCGCTGTTCCCGCAACACCCCGCCAACGCAACTGGATCGCGCTAGGCACCATTGTGCGCCGCGAAGTGCAGCGCATCCTGCGCATCTGGGGCCAGACCCTGGTGCCGCCAGCCATCACCATGACGCTGTACTTTTTGATCTTCGGCGGGCTGATCGGCTCGCGCGTGGGCGACATGGGCGGCTACACCTACATGCAGTTCATCGTGCCCGGCCTGGTGATGATGAGCGTGATCCAGAACAGCTACGGCAACATTTCATCGAGCTTCTTCGGCGCCAAGTTCGGCCGCCACGTCGAAGAACTGCTGGTCAGCCCGATGCCCAACTGGGTGATCCTGTGGGGTTATGTGTCCGGCGCGGTGCTGCGCGGGGTGATGGTCGGTGCGCTGGTGCTGGTCATCGCCATGTTCTTCACCCCCGTGCGTATCCCGCATCCGTTGGTGACGCTGACCACCGTGCTGCTGGGCGCGATCATCTTTTCGCTGGCCGGCTTCGTCAATGCGGTATACGCCAAGAAGTTCGACGACGTGGCGATCGTGCCAACCTTCATCCTGACCCCGCTGACCTACCTGGGCGGCGTGTTCTATTCGGTGAAGTTGCTGCCCGGCTGGGCCGAGGCGGCCACGCATGCAAACCCGATCTTCTACATGGTCAACGCCTTCCGCTACGGCCTGCTCGGCAGCTCCGACGTGCCGATCTGGGTGGCCTACGCGCTGATGCTGGGCTTTGTCGCGGTACTCAGCGCGCTGGCGCTGTGGCTGCTGCGCCGTGGCGTGGGGTTGCGGAGCTGAGAGTGCAGTTCAGCGACTACATCGTGTTCGTGGATGAGAGCGGTGACCATGGGATGGCCAACATCGATTCGGCCTTCCCGTTGTTCGTGCTGTCTTGCTGCCTGATCAGTAAACGCGATTACATGGCTGCAGTGGTACCGGCGATTCAACGGATCAAGTTTGCGACGTTCGGCCACGATGCCGTGGTGCTGCACGAACGTGAGATACGCCGGGATATCGGGCCGTTTTCGGTGTTGCGTGATCGCGACAAGAAGCAGGCGTTTATCGATGCTCTGACCGATGCATTGGCCTCCGCGCCGATGACGGTTTTTGCCGCTGTCATCGACAAACGTCGTCTTCAGGATCGCCAGCGCGGCGAAAATCCGTACGAAATCTCGATGCGTTTCTGCCTTGAGCGGATGTACTACAAGCTCAGCAAGCAGGGCCAGGTTGCGCAACGCGGCGCGCCGTTGATCACGCACGTGCTGTGCGAGGCGCGTGGACATAACGAAGATCAGGACCTGGAATTGGCATTTCGCCGGATCTGCGGCGGCGACAATTTTTCCGGTGTCGAACTGCCATTCGATCCGGTGATCTGCGACAAGAAAAGCAACGCGATCGGACTGCAGCTGGCTGATCTGGTCGCACGTCCAATCGGCATGCGGCAGTTGCGGCCCGACCAACCCAATCGCGCGTGGGATGTCATCGAGCAGAAGCTGGACAAGGATGCATCTGGCCGTTATCTCGGCTACGGGTTGAAGTGCTACCCGTAAAAACAAAAGGCTCCGGCGATTCCGCCAGAGCCTGATGCCGACCGAGAATCCCCGATCCGGTCGGGATTTTACCACCCTGCCCTGACACGCTCCAACCATCAAGCTGAACGGAGATTTTGATGCATATCCTCATCCTTGGCGCTGGCGGCACCGGCGGCTATTTCGGCGGACGGCTGGCGCAGGCCGGCGTGGACGTCACCTTCCTGGTGCGCGATGCGCGGGCGGCGCAGTTGCAGGCCGATGGCTTGCGTATCCGCAGCCCGCTGGGCGATGCGGATCTGCAGGTGGCGCATGTCACCGCCGCTGCCTTGCCAGCGCTGGTGGCGCAGCAGCCGTTCGACCTGGTGATCCTCAGCTGCAAGGCCTACGACCTGGACAGCGCGCTCGATGCGATTGCACCGGCCGTGGGCGAGCACACCACGGTGCTGCCGATCCTCAACGGCCTGCGCCATTACGCGGCGCTGGACGAGCGCTTCGGCGCGGCGCGGGTGCTGGGCGGGCTGTGCTTCATCAGCGCGACCAAGGGCGAGCATGGCGAGATCCTGCATCTGGGCAAGCCGGCGGCGCTCACCTTTGGCGAGCGCGATGGCAGCGCAGACTCGGCGCGCGTGCAGGCGTTTGCCGCAGCGTGCACGCAGGCCGGTATCGATCATGTGGCCAGTACGCAGATCGCGCAGGAGCAGTGGATCAAATACAGCTTCCTCACTGCGCTGGCGGGGGCCACCTGCCTGATGCGCGCCCCGATCGGCGCGATCGTGGCCACCGACGACGGGCGAGCGTTGATCAACGGCCTGTACAACGAATGCCTGTGGGCGGCCGATGCGGCCGGACAACCGATTCCGGAAGG
Organism: Xanthomonas sp. NCPPB 4467; assembly: GCF_041475665.2. Classification (NCBI taxonomy): domain Bacteria; kingdom Pseudomonadati; phylum Pseudomonadota; class Gammaproteobacteria; order Lysobacterales; family Lysobacteraceae; genus Xanthomonas; species Xanthomonas sp. NCPPB 4467. The sequence goes on from NZ_CM191260.1 coordinate 4,876,759, forward strand.
CGCACGCGCCAAGGCGTTGCAGACGCTGTTGCAGGTGGACTCGCCGTTGAAGGCGTCGATGCTGCGCGACCTGGAAGCCGGCCAGGAGGTGGAAGCGGCGCAGATCGTCGGCGACATGCTCAAGCGCGTGCGCGAGACCGGTCGCAATGCACCGCTGCTAATGGCGGCTAATGTGCATCTACAGGCGTATCAGGTGCTGCGGCATAGCTGAGAAGGTGGCAGGCAACGGTGCGCGGGCTGCGCATGTGCGCCGTCCCCCCATCCGCCCTTCGGGCACCTTCCCCCGCACGCGGGAGAAGGGAGCGGGGACTAAGAGCAGCGAACAAAACGACTGTGCAGCCGCCCTAAGAATGCCGGTCGCTACACGGCACTGGGCCGATGGCCTCCGTCTCCACTACACCTGGCTGCTCTGGCACGTCCCTTCTGCCGCACGCGGGAGCTACACCTCGCTGCTCTAGCACTTCCCTTCTCCGGCTTGCGGGAGAAGGTGGCGCAACGCGCCGGATGAGGGCGCGCCGGGTTGGCGCAGCCTTCGCGCCATCACGACGCGGTGCCCATGATGCTCTGCGTCCCACCGCCCGCGTCGCCTGCCATGAAGCTGCTCAGCCACCTGTTCCGTGCCGGTCACTTCGTGATCCTGGCGTTTTTCGTGCTGTGCGCGGCGGGACTGGTGGGGATGGCCGGCTTGGAGTTGTGGCATGGCTTCACCCCGGGCGGCGACATGGTGGTGCGCGACCGCTTCAACGTGGTGCTGGAAGCCATCGGCCTGCTCACCGTGGCGCTGGTGACCCTGGAACTGGGCCAGACCATCTTCGAAGAAGAGATCCTGCGCGACGTCAAGGTCAGCGGCCCCACGCGCGTGCGGCGTTACCTGTCGCGGTTCTTCGTGGTGATCGTGATCGCGTTGGCGATCGAAACGCTGGTGTCGATCTTCGAGCTGATGCACGACGACCCGGCCAAGCTGCCGTATGCCGCCGCCGTCGGCCTGTGCGCGGCGCTGTTGCTGATCGCCTGGGGCGTGTTCGTCAAACTCAATCGCAGCGCCGAAGAGCTGGAACCCGAAGCGATGGAAGAAACCAAGCGCGAGGATCGCGAGGTCGAGGAGTAACAGCGGCGCTCTGGCAACTGCGCAATCATCGAGCGGGGGTGGCGGCGGCGAGTGCTGGGTGCGCGCTAAGGTGCGTGCGCCCTCGCCGCTCGCAGTAAACGAGTACTCACGACGCTGTGACCGCGCCGGTCCTGATCAGCTAGCGCCAGCAGCTGGCAACGGCGGCACCATCGTCGGCTTGCCCTCGTCACCGAGCGCGATCATGACGAAGTGGCCACGGGTGCACAGCTCGCGCGCGCCGCTGAGCAGGTCTTCGGCGATCAGCTCCACTTCCACCTCGATCGAACTGCGCCCCACCGACACCACCCGCGCGATGGTTTCCACCATTTGGCCCTGACGGATCGGCAGCTTGAAATCCACCTGGTCCGAGCGTGCGGTCACCACCGCACGCCGCGCATAGCGCGAGGCGGCCAGAAACGCAGCCTTGTCCATCCACGCCAACGCCTGCCCGCCGAACAGCGTGCCCATGTGATTGGTGTGGTTGGGGAACACGATTTCGACCATGCGCACTTCGGTGGGCGGGGGCGTCTGCGGGCTGACTGACATGGCGAATTCCGTTGAGAAGGCTGGTTGGTCGATGCGTGCAGACGCCATTGCAGCAGCAGCGGTGCCGGGAAGCGGCGCGATGGGCGCAGCGGCGTGCGCGAGCGCGCAGTGGAGGCCATGCCGCATGGGCGGGCACCGGCGTGCGGTTTGCACGTGGCGGCCAGCCGATTGACAGCTGCAGGCAGTGCGCCGCGCATCCAACGCACGAGCTGGTGCGATGGCTTGTCTCGGTAATGCCTCGCGGCCGGGGCCGCTCCTACAGGAGCGCTACGGCGTGCCGGCGCGTTGCGAACAGACGCTGGTTCAGAGGCTGGTCTTGACCGCGGTCTCTACCTGCGCCGGCGACTGGAAACCAGGCAGGCGCGCCACTTCGCTACCGTCGCGGTACAGCGCCAGGGTCGGCGTCTGACGCAGGCCCAGGTCGCGAAAAAATTCTTCGCCCACCACTTCCAGCTTGACCTTCAACAAGGCCACGCCTTCGGCCGCGTCGCTGTTGGCGAACTTGGTCAGCGACATGTCGAGCATCTTGCAGCCTGGGCAATTGTCCTTGTAGAAATCCACCAGCGCGCGCGGGTGCGCGGCCAGGGTCTGGGTGTAGTGCTCAGGCGACGTGACGGTAATGGTGTGCATCATGGGGATCGTGTTTGCATTGAGCTAGAACCTCGTCGGTCCAGGCGGCGATGGCCTGCGCGTCGCGCTGGCCGTGGGGCATCTGTTCGATGGTCAAGCGCGGAAATGGACTGGCGAAAAACTGTGCGATGCGATGCACCGCACCGCAAAAATAGTCCTCACCCCACTGCGTTTCGCCCGTCCCGAAGACGGCAACACGCGGCGGCTTGCCCAGCGTTTCGACCAGTTCGACGATGAATCGTTTCATCTCCGACGGCGTGCGCCCGCCGTTGTCGGTCCAGCTGCCAAACAGAAACAAGTCGTACTGTCCCGGCGCATGCGGCACCTGTTGCAGCCGCTGCACATCGGTTTCCAACCAGGTCACCGTGTGCCCGGCCGCCTCGCAGTGCAGCGCGACACTGCGCGCCACATCGCGGGTATTGCCGCTCAACGATGCCAGTGCCAGCAGGATGTTCATTTGGTGGGGGGCAGGGAATGGAGAATGGAGAATCGGAAGAGCGCGCTGCTGTCTGCTTTTGCCATTCCCGATTCCCTATTCCCAATTACTTACAGATCATCAAACCCATTATCCGAATTGGTCTTCTTGTACGACGCATTGCGCATTTCGAAGAAGTCGGTCTTGGTTTCGGTGAAGTTGTCGGCGTAGGCCTTGATCCACGGCATCACGTTGTCGTTGGCGCCTTCGTACAGCTTCTCGATGCCGAGCATGCCGGCCATCTTGTTGGCGCGGTACTTCACGTAGCGGATCATCTCGTCCACGTCGATGCCGTCGATGCCGTCCAGCACTTCGGCGGTCCACACCGTTTCCAGATCGATCGCGTGCTCGAACGCCTTGTGCACGTAGTCGGTAAGCTGGTCGCCCTGCAGCGCCTGGTTCTCGCCGATGATGGCGCGAATCAGCTCGCTGATGAACTTGGAATGCGCCAGCTCATCGCGGTTGATGAAGCTGATGATCTTGCCGGTGCCGGTCATGCGGTTCTGGCGGACCAGATTGTAGAAATACGCAAAGCCGGAATAGAAGTTGATGCCTTCCAGGATCGAGGACTGGATCAGCGCGCGGATCAGCGTTTCGGCGGTCTTGTCGCGCAGGAAGTCGTCGTAGGCGCCCATGATCGGCGCATTGCGCTTGATGATGGTCGGGTGCGTGCGGGCCAGCTCGAACACGCGGTTCTGATCGGCCAGGCCGGTGATCGAGGCCAGCACGTAGCTGTAGCTCTCGTTATGGATCACTTCCTGCTGGCCGATGATCGCGGCATTGGCATGTGCGGCCGGGTCGGTGATGTATTCGGCGACGTTGTAGATGAAGCGCGTCTGCGGCGAATCCAGCGTGGCCAGCAAGCCGATGATCGAATCGTAGGCATTCTTCTCGCGCGCCGACAGCTCGTTGTACTGGCGCGCGTCGCCCTTCATGTCCACCTCGTCGGGGATCCAGAAGTTGGTCGACAGCTCCTTGTACGCCCGATAGAAGGACGGATACGGAATGTCGTTCCAGTTGAGGATGCCGGAGGTCTGACCATTGATGATGGCGGTGGAGCGGTTGGGGTGACGCGGCTCCAGGATCTTGATGCGCTCAAGCGGTGTTGCGGACATGGGTCTCTACTCGTCTTTCAGGCGTCGCACGTACAAACGGGAACGGCGACAACAAATCGTTCTGGAGGAAAGCCCCCTAAGTCAGGGGGCGCGCCTAAGGCGCGGGGTGTGGATGCTGATGAAGCAGGGTCCACGGTTCGCAACGCGAACCGTGGAAGCGAAGCGCGAATGCGCTTAGCTACTGCATGCGCTTTAGCTCGAACACCACTCGCACTCACTGATGTCGATGTCGTTGGAGCGCACGTAGTACGTGGTCTTCAAGCCTTCGCGCCAGGCGGTCATGTGCAGATCCAGCAACGTGCTCGCACGGATGGTGCTGGGCACGTAGAAGTTGAAGCTGATCGACTGGTCGATGTGGCGCTGACGACGCGCGTTCTGGCGCACGCTGGCGAACTGGTCGACCTTGTAGGCGCCCTTTTCGTAGTACGGCCAGGTTTCCAGCGACAGGCCGGGTGCGGCGACCGGACGACGGAAGTCCTTCTTTTCTTCGTAATAGAACGCGCTGTAGATCGGGTCGATCGAGGCGGTGGAGCCGGCGATCTGCGCAGTGCTCATGTTCGGCGCCACGGCCAGCATCCACGCATTGCGCACGCCATTGACGGCCACCTGTGCCGACAACTCCAGCCACTGCGGGCTGTTGTAATCGCGCGCACGGAAGTACTCGCCGTTATGCCAGTCGCTGCCGCGGAACACGCTGTAGGTGCCCTTTTCCTTGGCCAGCTCCATGCTCGCCTGGATGGTCAGGTAGTTGATGCGCTCATACAGTTCGTCGCTGTAATCCTCGGCTTCCTTGGCATTCCAATGGATGGCCTTCTGCGCCAGCAGGTGATGCCAACCGAAGGTGCCCAGGCCGATGGCGCGGTACTTCTGGTTGGTGATGGTGGCCTGCGGCACCGGCAGCTGGTTGAGATCGATCACGTTGTCGAGCATGCGCACCTGGATCGGGATCAACCGCTCCAGCACGTCGGCGCCCAGCAGATCGGCCTGGTCGTCCTGCGCGATGATCGCGCGGCCCAGGTTGATCGAGGACAGGTTGCACACCACGAAGTCGCCGGCCTTCTTGGTGGTGACGATCTGATTGCCGCTGATGATCTCCTGCATCATCCGCGTCGGGCTCATGTTCTGCAGGATCTCGGTGCACAGGTTGGACGAATAGACCATGCCCTCGTGCTTGTTCGGGTTCTTGCGATTGACTTCATCGCGATAGAACATGAACGGGTTGCCGGTTTCCAGCTGGCTGACCATGATGCGCTTGAAGATTTCGATCGCCTTGACGGTCTTGCGCGTGATGCGCTCGTCGGCAACGACTTCTTCGTACTTGCGACGGAAGCTGCTGTTGGCGTCGCCCTTCTTCTCGTCGTAGAAATCCTGCAGGTACCAGCCCTTGACCCGCTTGACCTCGTGCGGATCGAACAGGTACCAGTCGCCGCGACGCTCGACCGCTTCCATGAACAGGTCCGGGATGCACACCGAGGTGAACACGTCGTGCGCGCGCAGGCGCTGGTCGCCGTTGTTCAAGCGCAGGTCCAGGAACGCTTCGATGTCGCGGTGGAAGATGTCCAGATAGACCGCGATGGCGCCCTTGCGCTGGCCCAGCTGGTCCACCGACACGGCGGTGTTGTTGAGCTGCTTGATCCACGGCACCACGCCGCCGGACGAATTGGACACGCCGCGGATCGCCGAGCCGGACGAACGCACATAGCCCAGGTACGCGCCCACGCCGCCACCGTGCTTGGACACGCGCGCCACGTCGGTGTTGGAGTCGTAGATGCCCTGCAGGCTGTCGTCGACGGTGTCGATGAAGCAGCTCGACAGCTGGCCGCCGACCTTGCCGGCATTGGCCAGCGTCGGCGTTGCCACGGTCATGTACAGGTTGGACAGCGCCCAGTAGGCCTCGCCCACCAGCTGCATGCGGCGCTCGCGGCTGCCCTTGCCGGTGCCGATCTCGTCCTGCATCAGGTACAGCGCGATCGTCAGCCAACGCTCCTGCGGCAGCTCGAACACGCCGCGCGAGTTGTCGGTGGCCAGGTAACGGGTGGCCAGCAGATACAGGCCGTTATAGGCGAACAGCTTGTCGCGCTCGGGCTCGATCATCTTGCCGGCTTCGATCAGCTCGTCCTTGGAATAGCGGCGCAGGATGTCGTTGGAATAGACATTGCGGTCGGCCAGGCTTTCCTGCAGGCCGACGAACGAGCCGTACTTCTGGCTAGCGTCGTAGAACCGGTTGCGGCTGGCGCGCTTGTAGAGGCGGCGCAGGTACAGGCGCGCGGCGAAGTGCTCCCACTCCGGGGTGGTCAGATCGACGCGGGCTTCGGCCTCGCGGATCAGATGGTCGACCAGGTCATCGGCGTTGACGCTGTCCTTGCGCTCGACAAAGCCGAACACCGAGCGCTTGTAGTCGGCCACGTCCAGCTGCGGGAACTCGGCATGGATCTGGTCGATCGCGCGGTCCAGGCGCTCGGCCTCGAACGGAATCTTGCGGTTGCCCGCTTCCTTGGTGATCCAGGTGGAGACGGTTTGTTCTTCGATGGTCTGTGCGTGCATTGCAATGGCTTGGCGGGGGGGCGGCACGACGTCCGACGGGTCGGTCAACTCCGGCGCGCTGCGGGCGGGCGCGCTGACACTGGCGGGAACGCTGGTGTTGGTTAGGGTACCGGCGGCGATCGCGGCAAGGGTGTCGTTGGTGGTCATGCGTCCTCCATGCGTAGGCACACGAACCCGCTCGGGGACGGGCTGCGACCGGTTCCGGACTCCCTGGACAGCGATGGCGGTGCGGGACGACCAGCACGCAAGACACGCAGTCTGCGGCGGCATCGCCATCACCAGCCATCTCCTTACCGGAGATTCCACGGTCGCCACCGCGCGGTGTGCTGTCGCGTGGTGGTCGGTGGCGAAACAACAGCGGCGCAACAGGACCACGTCGCCAGGTCCAGGCGCTGCCCGGATGGCTTGTAGTCTTGAGTGAGACCGCGGCTGGGAGGCCATTTCGACCGCGACCCTGCCGCGATAGATGCTCCCACTGGTCCGGCCACCTTGGGCAACCAACCACCGACTGCCCCAAGATAGTGGGGTACCTGGGAGGGGTCAACACCAAATGTGGGAAAAACCCGCAAACCCTTGTGGCACAAAGCACTGTCTGACGAACGGTCGTCGCCAGGCCGCAGGACCCGCCAAGTCGACTGCGCAGTCAAGGCCCAAACCGGCATTTTTGCCGACCAGTTGGGTTCGGTTGGGTTGGCTGCGACACGCATCGATACTGAAGCCGGTCACAGTTGGCCGCCACTGCCTCAGCCGGCACCGCACGCCTGGCGCGCTGCTCAAACGGCGGCATATCCGCAACACGCGCCAACACACTTCATCAGTACGGAGCCCCGCAACCAAGCATCGCCCGGGCGATTGACCGACGCGGAGCGATGTCGCGTGGTACGCCCGGCAACGCGAGGACCTCGCCACTGCCGAATCCAGGCCGAGGGCGCGGTGCCCTCACCGCTCGCGGGACACGCCGTGAACCCGTCCCTGGGGGCTCGGTGGCGGCATCCATGCCGCCAACGGTCCCGCAATCGGTGAGGACACCGCACCAGAACGTTGGTCGGTGGTCGCGTGAAAGCTGTTTGTAGCGCGTTGCACATCAAACGTTGATCAGGCGCGTCATGATCCGACAACGCGCATCAAGCACTACTTTTTCCGTGCACACCGACCATCTCGACTGGTCCTTGCCCGCCCACCGTCGCGGGACCTTACGCGGCATGGATGCCGCGTAAGAGCCTCCAGGGACGGATTCACGGCGTGTCCCGTGATGGTGGGCGGGCAAGGGCCCTGCAGCAAACTCACAGCGCCGCGGGCAGGCAGGGGCCTTGCAGCCAAGCCACAGAACTAGCGGCACACGTCCGTCCGATGGCCACGAAGGCGCAGTCCGGCCGCTCTCAAGTGAACAGCGTGACGCCTTGGGCGCGGCCGGTGCGCAGCTTCAGATCTCGGTCGGGCCGATGTGGTGGCGCTTGCGGTAGCGAATCGACGACCACACCGAGGCGGCGATGAAGGCCACGCCGATCAGGCCGGTCAGCACTTCCGGCACGTGGTAGACGGTGCCCACCAGCATGATGATCGCCAGCACGCCGATGGCGTAATGCGCGCCGTGCTCCAGGAACACGAACTCGTCCAGCGTGCCCTTGTGCACCAGATAGACCGTCATCGAGCGCACGAACATCGCGCCGATCGCCAGGCCCAGCATGATGATCACCACGTCGCGGGTGATCGCGAACGCGCCGATCACGCCGTCGAACGAGAACGAGGCGTCCAGCACTTCCAGGTACAAGAACGCGGCAATGCCCGAGCGCTTGGCCGGGCCCATGCTGCCGTCTTCGCTCTCTTCGGACTCGAACAAGGCATCCACGCTGCCCACCAGCAGATACAGCAGGATGCCGCCCAAGCCGGCGAACAGCACGCTCTGGAAGATCGCCTCGGGCAGGAACAGCTTGGTGCACAGCAGGACCGTGACCGCCACGATGACCGACATCGCATCGGCCTTGCCCAGCTTGCCGACCAGCCGCTCCACCGGGCCGAGCCAGTGCAGCTTGCGCTCCTGGTCGAACAGGAAGTTGAGGAACACCAGCAACAGGAACATGCCACCGAAGGCGGCGATGGACGGGTAGTTGTCGGTCAGCACCTGGCTATAGCGGTCCGGCTCCTTGAGCGCCATCTGCATCACCGGCACCAGGCCCATGCCGGTGGCCACCGACACGATCACGATCGGGAATACCAGGCGCATGCCGAACACCGCGATCAGGATGCCCACGGTGAGGAACAGCTTCTGCCAGAACGCGTCCATGTGCTTGAGCACACCGGCATTGACCACCGCGTTGTCGAACGACAACGACACCTCCAGCACGCTCAGCACCAGGCACAGCCACAACGCCTGCCACAGGCCCATTGAGGTGGTGTGGCCCCACCAGGCGGCGACGCCCAGGCAGACGGCGGCGACCAACAACGACATTCTGAACTCGCGAAACATTGACACTCCCAGGCGGGCCGAGACGACAGCCGGAACAACGGGCCAGGGCAAAGCCCGGCAGATCCGGCGTGCGGTGGAGGATGGGGGACCGCGGCGTGACGCAACGTCAGGCCGGGCGCGGCTCGCCCATTATAGGGAGTGTCACCGCCATCAGGGTCGCATCGTCCGGATCCGGGCGTACGCCAAAGCCCAGGCTCTGGCACATCGCCAGCATGGTGCGGTTCTCGCGCAGCACCTGGCCTTCGATCTGCTTCAGGCCCAGCCAGCGTGCGTACTCGATCATGATGCGCATCAGCTGCCAGCCGATGCCGTGGCCCTTGAGGTCGGAGCGGATCAGGATGCCGTACTCGCCACGCTCGTAATCGGCGTCGGCATGCAGGCGCACCGCGCCAAGCATGTCGCCGGTCTTGGGGTCGATGGCCACCAGCGCGATCGAGCGGGCGTAATCGAGCTGGGTCAGGCGGGCGATGAATTCGTGGCTGAAATGCTTGACCGACTGGAAGAACCGCAACCGCAGGTCTTCATCGGTGACCCGCGCGAAGAAGGCGCGGAACAGCGCATCGTCTTCCGGGCGTACCGGGCGCACCAACGCATGGGTGCCATCGCCGAGTGCGATCTGGCGCTCCCATTCCTTCGGGTACGGGAAGATCGCAAAACGCGGATGGCCGCGGCCCTTGTGCAGCTTGCGCGCCGTCGCCACCGCCACGCGGGCGTCCAGCGCGATCACGCCATCGCGGTCGGCCAGCAGCGGGTTGATATCCAGTTCGGTGATTTCCGGGATGTCGGCCGCCAGCTGCGCCAGCTTGACCAGCACCAGCGCCACGGCGCGCTCGTCGGCGGCCGGCACGTCGCGATAGGCCTTGAGGATGCGCGAAACGCGGGTGCGGCCGATCAGCTCGTGGGCCAGGCGCAAATCCAGTGGTGGCAGCGCCAGTTCGCGGTCGTTGATCACCTCCACCGCGGTGCCGCCGCGGCCGAACACGATTGCCGGGCCAAATACCGGGTCGTCGGCAATGCCGGCGATCAACTCGCGCGCTTTGGGCCGCAGCACGGTGGGCTGCACGATCACCCCTTCGATGACCGCATTCGGCAGCGCGGCGCGGGCACGCGCCAGGATGCCGGCCGCCGCCTCGCGCACCGCCGCCACGCTGGACAGGTTAAGGCGCACGCCATCCACGTCGGACTTGTGCGCGATCTCGCCGGACAACACCTTCAAGGTGACCGTGCGCCCCATTGCCAGCAGCGGGTCGGCCAGCAAGGCGGCCTCGTTGGCGGTGGTGGCCACCTGCAACGGCACGATCGGGATGCCGTAGGCGGCCAGCAGCCGGTTGGTCGCCACCGGGTCCAGCCAACGCCGGCCCGCAGCCAAGGCTTCATCGACCACCGCGCGCGCGATGCCGGCATCCACCACGAAGTCTTCCGGCAGGCTGGGCGGGGTTTCCATCAGCGCCGCCTGCGCCTCGCGGTAACGCACCAGGTGGGTGAAGCCGCGCACCGCATCCGATTCGGTGGCGTAGGTGGGCACGCGCGCGGCGTTGAGCGCGGCGATCGCCGCGTCGTCCTGGCCCAGCCACACCGCAAACACCGGCTTGTCGCGCTGATAGCGGTTGCGTTGCTCCAGCGCGCGGGTCAGCGCCTTGGCCGCGTCGGCCGAGGAGGTGAACGCGGTGGGCACGTTGACCACCAGCAAGGCGTCGTTTTCGGGATCGTCCAGCAGCGCTTCGATCGCCGCGGCATAGCGCGCGCCATCGGCGTCGACAATGATGTCCACCGGATTGCTGCGCGACCAGCCTTCCGGCAGCGACTGGTCCAGCCGCTCCAGGGTCTTGGCCGATAACTCGGCCAACGTGCCGCCACGCAGCACCAACTGGTCCACCGCCAGCTGCCCCACCCCGCCGCCATTGCTCAGGATGGCCAGACGCCGGCCCGGGAAGCTGCCGAGCCGGCCCAGCGTTTCGGCCGCGGCGAACAACTCGTCCAATGCGCCGACGCGCAACAGCCCGGCACGCGCGAACGCGGCGCCGTACACCGCGTCCGAGCCGGCCAGCGCCTGCGCGTGGGTATCGGCATTGGGATTGATGCGGAACTGGCGGCCGGACTTGACCACCACCACCGGTTTGGCACGCGCGGCCGCACGCGCGGCCGACATGAACTTGCGCGCATCGCCGATGCGTTCGACGTAGAGCAGGATCGCACGGGTGCGGTAGTCGGTGGCGAAGTAATCGAGCAGATCGCCGAAGTCCACATCCAGCGTATCGCCCAGCGACACCACCGCCGAGAACCCGACCGAACGCGCCACACCCCACTCCACCAAGGCAGCGGCAATGGCGCTGGATTCGGAGATCAGCGCCAGATCGCCGGCCTGCGGGCAGTGCGCGGCGATGCTGGCATTGAGCCGCGCATGCGGGGCGATCACCCCCAGGCAATGCGGGCCGAGGATGCGCATGCCCTTGGCGCGAGCGGCCGCTTCCATGCGTGCGGCCGGCGAACCGGGGCCACGGCCCAAACCGGCGGTAAGGATGATGGCTGCTGCCACCCCGCGCCGCGCGGCAATGGAGACGATGCGCGGCACGATGCGCGCCGGCGCGGTGATCACCACCAGGTCCGGTACCCACGGCAGATCGGTCAAGCGCGCCACCGTGCGCACGCCATCGATCTCGCTGTAGCGCGGGCTCACCCAACCGATCTGCCCGGGGAAGCCGGCCGCGCGCAGATTTCGCACCACCGCCCGCCCGGCCGAGCGATCGCGCGGACTACCACCCACCACCGCAACGGTGCTGGGGCGGAAGACCTGTTGCAGGTGATAGGTACTCATTGTGCGGGGGAGAACACTGCCATCGCGCTACGGTACACGCACTGATGGATCCAGGCATGGGCGCGCTGTGCAGCACGCGTGTGCCAAGCCTAGGGACCTACCGCAACCGGGGGTGCGCTACAGGCGTTGCCACATTCGGCGATACGCCATGCTGCTGATCTGATGCGCCAGGGACGAAGTCATCGATATCCGTGCGCGCAGCGCGCAGACATCACCCTCTCGGTCCACCTAGACACGTCCCACATAGAGACAGGCCTGGCGACTGCTCGCCAGGCCTGTATCGCCCTGTCTTACAACAACGTGCCGCTCAAGATCGCCGCGGCAATGCTGAAATAGATCACCAAGCCGGTGACATCCACCAGCGTGGCCACGAACGGTGCCGAGGCGCTGGCCGGGTCGAAGCCGAAGCGTTGCAGCACGAATGGCAGCATCGAGCCGGACAGCGAGCCGAAGGTGACGATGCCGATCAGCGCCGCACCGATGGTCAGCGCCACCATCTGCCAATGCGGGCCGTAGTCGTACAGGCCGGCGGTTTGCCAGATGGCGATGCGTACGATCGCCAGCACGCCCAGAATCGCGCCCAGGGTCAGCCCGGTGGGCAGCTCGCGCAGCGCCACTTTCCACCAGTCGCCCAGGCGAATTTCGCGCAGCGCCAGCGAACGGATCAGCAGCGAGGTGGCCTGCGAACCGGAGTTGCCGCCCGAGCTCATGATCAACGGAATGAACAAGGTCAGCACCACCGCCTTGGACAACTCGTCCTCGAAGTGTTGCATGGCGCTGGCGGTGAGCATTTCGCCCAGAAACAGCACGCTCAGCCAGCCGGCGCGCTTCTTGATCATCTGGCCAAACCCAATGTGCATGTAGGGCTTGTCCAGCGCTTCCATGCCGCCGAACTTGTGCACGTCTTCGGTGGATTCGGCGATCAATGCGTCGAGCACATCGTCCACGGTGACGATGCCCAGCACATGCCCGCGCGCATCCACCACCGGGATCGCGAGCAGGTCGTGGCGGCGGATCAGGCGCGCCACTTCTTCCTGGTCCAGCGCCGGGTCCACGGTGACCGGCGGATTGACCTGCGCCACCTCCAGGATCGGTGCCTCCGGCGCGCCGGTGATCAGCCGGCGCATGGTGACCACCTGCTGCAGCACGCGGGTGGCCGGGTCGAGCAGATAGATGGCGTAGACGGTCTCGCGGCTGCGCTCCACTTCGCGGATGTGCTGCAAGGTGCGGCCCACTGTCCAGTCGGAGGACACCGCCACGAATTCGGTAGTCATCAGCGCACCGGCGGTGTTGGGCGGGTAGCGCATCAGCGCCTGGATCGACAGCCGCGCCTCGGCACTGAGCAACCACAGCAGCGGCTGGCGCTGCTCGGTATCCAGACCGTGGAAGATATCGGTGGCGCGGTCGTCGGCCATCTGCCCGAGCAAGGAGGCGGCCTGCTCGGCCGGCAGCAGGGCGACCAGTGCACTGGCATCGCGCAGCTCGGGTTGTTCGAGCAACTTCACCGCACGCGGCGGCGGCAACGCGGCCAGCACATGCGCCGCATCGTCGCGATCGAGCGTGTTGAGGTATTCCACCGCATCGGCCGTGTTGAGCTCGGCCAGGGGTGCGGTCAAGGCATCGACGCCTTGGGCAAGGCGCAGGGTTTCGTTGTACATGGTGGTTCGCCTGGTGACGACCGTCGTCGATGACAGCCGGCGAACCTGAGCCTCAGGCGCGCGCCAGCTGGGTCATCGACCCGGGTCTAGGGTGACTGTCGCTGGACATGAGTAAAGGCTCCGAAAGGTGCGCACCGACCGGTGATCCGGGCGGCGGCGCGGCGCAGTCTGCGCGCCTGCGCCCGCCTGGTCAATCCTTCGCAGCCGCCCCGCTTCACTGGGCGTCCAGCATGCCGAGCCTGCACTGCACGTCGCTGGCGCACGCCATGCCGCTCACCACACCGACAACGTGCGACTGACGCCGCGCAGAGGGCGAGTGCGCGGTTGTGTGGAGGTGCCATCGTCGTGACACCTCCGCGTGGGTGCAGGCGCGCACCTGCAACCTGTCGCCGCGATGCTGCCGGCTGAGGCCAGCCGCGCCAAGAGGTCGAGCTGGTCGGAGGCATCGCACCGGCCGTCGCAAAACTGTGGTGTGCCGCACAGCAATCGGTACAGTCGGCTTCTTGGCACAGCCAACCCATCGCAGATTCTCGTGGAAGAGCGCGCGCCATCGCGTCCAACCGCTCCCGTCGCTGCTCAGGGATCCCCAATGCCGTCTTCTCTCTCGTCCTTGCTACGCCGTTTCCGTCCAGTGTGTCTATGCGCCGCCGCGGGCTGGGGCACGGTCGGCATGGCGCAGAGCACGCTGCCTGCAACACCGCCGGTGGAGGCGCACGAAACCCCTGAACACGCCGGGCATGAGTGGGGCTACACCGGTCCGGAAGGCGCCGAGCACTGGGCCGAACTGGCCAAGGAAAACGCGCTATGCGGCAACGGCCAACAGAACAGCCCGATCGATCTGAAAGGGGCGGTCGACGCCAACCTGGGCACGCTGGAGTTGAACTACGCCGCCGTGCCGCTGGCGGTGCGCAACACCGGCCATTCCATCCAGCTGGAGTTGCATGACGGCGGCACCATGGTCATCGGCGGCAAGCAGTACACCGCGTTGCAGCTGCACTTCCATCACCCAAGCGAGCACCTGTTGAACGGGCGGCGCTTCCCGATGGAGGCGCACATCGTGCACCAGGGCCCGGATGGAACCCTGGGCGTGCTGGCGGTCTTCTTCGAAACCGGCAAGGCCAATCCTGCATTCCAGCGGGTGCTGGATGCCATGCCCAAGGACAGGAACCAGACCCGGCAGGTCGCCAACGCCTCGGTGCGTGCCAGCGATTTCCTTCCGCCCAAGCAGCAACGCCGCTTCTATCGCTACGAAGGCTCGCTGACCACCCCGCCGTGCAGCGAAACGGTGGACTGGGTGGTGCTCGAGCAGCCGGTGCAGGTGTCCGAAGAGCAGATCAACGCCTTCGAGCGCGTCTACCCATTCAACGCCCGGCCGCTGCAGCCGCTGGATCGACGCTTCCTGCTCAAGAGCCACTGAGCGGAGCTGACCAAGCGCAGCGGGCGACCACGCGGCCACACGGCGAGGATGAACGGCGCAGTGAGATGCCCCGTGCATTCCGCCGCACACACACCGGCCGCACGCCTCTTGCAGCTGCGCAGTGGCCCCGCGCAGGCCGCTCGGCGTGCTGCTATCGCATGCGCAGTCGCTGGTTTTACGCGCTTAGAGGGTGCGATCTGATCGCAGCCGGCACACCGGTTCGGCCAGGTGGCGGATGCTCGACACTGCGGTCGCCGCATGGCCGCGCGTGCCGGCGTAGCCGGTTGCATGGCCATGCGGCACGTCACAGCAGCGCACCACGCGTGGCATGCGATGCGCATCGGCAGCGCTCCGGCACGTTGGTGCAAGCTGACTAGACGCTGCGGGCGGCATAATGCGCACCTCAACGGAGAACGTACATGCATAGCGGTGGTCTGGAACTGGCTCTGGTCCTGATGCTGGCCGCCATCGTGGCGGTGCCGGTATTCAAGCGCTTCGGCCTCGGCGCGGTGCTGGCCTATCTGGTCGCCGGCGTGGTGCTGGGCCCGGATGGCGTAGGCGTGGTGCAGGATGCCGAGCGCATCAGCGGCGCGGCCGAGATCGGCGTGGTGATGCTGCTGTTCGTGATCGGCCTGGAGCTCTCGCCGGCCCGCCTGAAGGTGATGCGCCATTCGGTGTTCGGCGCCGGCGCCACCCAGGTGCTGGTAACGGCCACGATCCTGGGCGGCCTGCTGATGCTGGGCAACCTGGGCTGGAAAACCTCGCTCATCGTCGGCGTGGCGCTGGCGCTGTCCTCCACCGCGGTGGGCCTGCAACTGCTGGCCGAACGCAAGGCGCTGGGCAGCGATTACGGACGACTGGCCTTCGCCATCCTGCTGTTTCAGGATCTGATCGCGATCCCGTTGCTGGCCGCCATTCCGCTGCTCGGCGGCAGCAAGAACGCCACCCTCGCCTGGCCGGATGTGGCCAAGGCGATTGCCGCGTTGGCGCTGGTGATCCTGTGCGGGCGCTTTGTGTTGCGCTATCTGTTCAACGTGGTGGCGCGCACCCGCATGCCGGAGGTATTCACTGCCAGCGCGTTGCTGGTGGTGCTGGGTACCGCCTGGATCATGCAGGAAGCCGGGCTGAGCGCCAGCCTGGGTGCCTTCATCGCCGGCGTGCTGCTGGCCGATTCGGAATTCCGCCACGAACTCGAATCGCAGATCGAACCGTTCGAAGGCTTGCTGCTGGGCTTGTTCTTCATTTCGGTGGGCATGGGCATCGACCTCAATCGCGTGGTCGCCGAGCCGGGGTTGATCGCCGCCGGCGTGGCGATCTTGCTGGTGGTGAAGTTCTCGCTGCTGGTCGGTATCGGCAGTGTCGCCAAGCTGCCGCTACGCAGTAGCCTGATGCTGGGTAGCGTGTTGTGGCTGGGCGGCGAATTCGCGTTTGTGGTGTTCAACGAGGCCGATCGCGTCGGCTTGCTGGATCCGGCCAATCACGACCGCCTGGTGGCCATCGTCGGCGTCTCGATGGCGCTGACGCCGCTGTTGCTACTCGGCATGCAGCGCCTGCTCAACGGACCGTTGCGGGTGCAGGTGCCCAAGTCCGAGCGCCCCTTCGACACCATCGATGCGCAGTCGCCGCAGGTGCTGATCGCCGGCGTGGGCCGTTTTGGCCAGGTAGTGGCCCGCCTGCTCACCTCGCGCCATGTGCCGTTCGTGGCGCTGGAGCACAACCCCGACACGGTGGAGGATATCCGCCGCTTCGGCGGCGAGCTGTACTACGGCGACCCGACCCGGCCGGACCTGCTCCGCGCCGCCGGCGCCGATCGCATCAAGGTGTTCGTGATTGCGGTGGACGACCCGGAAACCAACATCAAGACGGTGCGGCTGATCCGCCGCCTCTACCCGCAGGCCACCGTGCTGGCGCGCGCGCGCAACCGCCAACACGCCTGGAAACTGATGGACCTGGGCGCCGAACCGTTCCGCGAAGTCTTCGCCTCCAGCCTGGAACTGGGTGGACGCGTGCTGACCTCGCTCGGCGTGGCCGACACGCTTGCGCGCGAACACATCGAACGCTTCCGCAAGCACGACGAAGACCTGATGCGTGCGCAACACCTGGTCTACGACGACGAAGCCAAGGTGCTGCAGACCTCGCGCGATGCGCGCGAAGACCTGATGCGCCTGTTCGAAGCCGACGTCAAGGCGGATGTGGATGCTGAGCCGGAACCGACGATGCCCGATCGTTGAGCTTGTGTAGGAGCGTGCCTGCGCGCGACGAGGCGTTACCGGCAATGCCGTAGCGCGCCTCGCGCAAGATCGTGTGGACGTACTCCGCACGCGACTGCGGCAGTTCTGATGTTGCATGTTGAAGACGCACACAGCCGCTGCACAACTGCAGCGGCTGTGTATCGATCGCGTTACTCAGCCGCGCGGTTTGCGCGCTGCGGTCTTACCAGCCGACTTCTTCGCTGCAACCTGACTGACCGCTACCTTACTGACGGTTTTCGCGGCCTTCGGCACCTGCTTGCTCACGCGCTTGACTGGCGTCTTCTTTGCAGGCTTGGCAGACGCTGCTTCGGTCGCCCGCACGGGCTTTGTTGACGATGCAGATGCGCGCTTGACTGGCGCCTTGCTCGTCTTTTTCGCAGTTTTCTTCGCGGCTTTCTTCACCGGCGTTGCAGCACCCGCACGCACTTCCGGCGGACGGCGCGGCGGCGGTTTGCGGCCTGGGGTGAGTGCGCGCCAGGCGTGTCCGCCGTTCATGGCCAGTAGCGCGTCGGCGGCCGAGGGGCCGGCGCTGCCGGCGGCGTAGTTCGGGAAGTCGCTGGCCGGTTGTTTCCAGGCATCGAGGATCGGCTGCACGATGCGCCAGGCGCCTTCCACCATCGCCGCGTCCTGGAACAAACCGGCTTCGCCGTTCATGCAGTCCTGCAGCAGGCGCTCATAGCCCACGGTGTATTCCTTGGGGAACCAGTCGCGGTAGCGGAAGTCCATGCGCACCGGCGCCAGCGCCACTTGCGCGCCCGGGCGCTTGACATCGAACTGCAGCGAAATGCCTTCATCAGGTTGAATATGCAGCACCAGCCAGTCGGGGCCGTAGCCGCCCACTTCGGTGCTGCGAAACGGCGCCAGCGGCGCGGGTTTGAAGCGGATGGCGATTTCGGTGGTGCGCTCGCGCAAGCGTTTGCCGGTGCGCAAATAAAACGGCACACCGGCCCAGCGCCAGGTGTCGACCTGCAGCTTCATCGCCACATAGGTTTCGGTTTCCGAGTCGTCCGGCACGGTGTCTTCTTCGCGATAGCCGGGCACGGCGCTGCGATTGACCGCGCCGGACGCGTATTGGCCACGCACCACGTCTTCCGGCTTGATCGGACGCACGGCTTCGATCACTTCGGCGCGGCGGCGATGCATCGCCTCGGTGGTGAATGCGGCCGGCGGTTCCATCGCAATCATCGCCAGCAACTGGAACAGGTGATTGGGCACCATGTCGCGCAAGCAGCCGGTGGGGTCGTAGAAGCGCCCGCGCCCTTCCACGCCGATGGTTTCGGCAGCAGTGATCTGCACATGATCGATGCGGTCGCGGTTCCACACCGGCTCGAACAACCCGTTGGCAAAACGGAAGGCAAGAATGTTCTGCACGGTCTCCTTGCCCAGGAAATGATCGATGCGGAACACCTGATCCTCATGCAGCACCTTGGCCACGGTGGCATTGAGATGCTTGGCGCTGGGCAGATCGTGGCCGAACGGTTTTTCCACGATGACGCGACGCCAGCCCTGATTTTCGTGCTGCTTGACCAGGCCGGCTTCGCCAAGATTCAACAACACCGGCTCGAAAAAGCGCGCGGCGGTGGCGAGGTAGAACAGCACATTGCCCTGCGTGCCGTAGCGCTTGTGCAGTTTCTCCAGCACGCCGCCCAGCGCTTGATACGCGCCCAGGTCGGTAAAGTCGCCGCGCAGGTAATGCATGCGCTCGCGCAGCCAGTCCCAGGTGTCGGTGTCGAATTCGTCGGTCTGGAATTCAGCGTCGCGGCTGCTCAGCAGCTGCGTCATCGACTGCCCCATGTTGCCGCGCCACGCGCGTTCGCTGATGTCGCCATGGTCCATGCCGACGATGGCGAATTCCTCGCCCAGCGCACCGGCGCGGCGCAGGTTGTACAGCGCCGGCATCACCAGGCGCTTGGTCAGGTCGCCGCGTGCGCCGAACACAACGATGATGCACGGCGGTGTGGTCTGTTGCTCGTTCATGGATGTTGTTCCTTTTCGCCCATGCGTCCATGCAGGCGCAATGCCGCATTGACCAGGGCCACGTGGGAATACCCTTGCGGGAAGTTGCCAAGCATACGTTTGCTGCGCGGGTCGTATTCTTCTGCGAGCAGGCCCACGTCGTTGCACAGCCCGAGCAGACGCTCCAGCAACACGCGCGCCTGTTCGGTGCGGCCGATCAATGCATAGTTTTCCACCAGCCAGAAACTGCAGGCCAGGAAGGTGCCCTCGCCGGCCGGCAGACCATCGGCGCTGTCGTCGGCACGGTAGCGTTCGACCAGGCCATCGATGGTCAGATCGCGTGCGATCGCATCGGCGGTGGCGGCGATGCGCGGATCGTCCGGCGGCAGAAAGCCGACGATGGGAATCAGCAACAGCGATGCGTCCAGGCGATCGGAGCCGTAGCTCTGCACGAAGTGGCCATCCGGATGCACGCCTTTTTCCAGTACTTCAGCGCGGATCTCTTCGGCGAGCCGGCCCCAGTGCGCGCGCTTGTCGGCATCGGCATTGGTGATGCCGTCGCGGCTGCCGCAATCGAATGCCAGCCACGCCATCACCTTGGAATGCACGAAATGCCGGCGCTCGTCGCGGATTTCCCAGATGCCTTCGTCCGGTTGGCGCCACAGGGTTTCCAGCGTGTCGAGAATCTTTTCCAGCAAGGACGCCGAGGACCCATCGTCATCGGCAGGCGATGCCACGCCTTTTTCGCGTGCGTAGTGGAAGGCGCCAATCAACTCGCCATACACATCGAGCTGAAATTGATCGACCGCGCCGTTGCCGATGCGCACCGGGGCGGAATTTTCGTAGCCGGGCAGCCAGTGCGCTTCCCATTCCTGCAGACGGCGCTCGCCGCCGATACCGTACAGCGCCTGCAACTGATCCGGCGACCCGGCGATGGTGCGCTGGACCCAGTCGCGAAACGCCGCGGCTTCATCGCGATAGCCGGCTTGCAGCAACGCGATCAGCGTGAACACCGAATCGCGCAACCAGCAGTAGCGGTAATCCCAGTTGCGCGTGCCGCCCAGATGCTCGGGCAACGAGGCGGTGGGCGCGGCCACGATGCCGCCGGTAGGTAGATAGCTGAGCCCTTTCAACACCACCAGCGAGCGACGCACCTGCGCAGTCCACGGGCCGACATCGGTGCAGCGACGTGCCCAGCCATGCCAGAACGCGGCGGTACGTTGCAGCGCCTGTTCCGGGTCGATCGCCGGCGGCGTGGGCTGATGGGAGACGCCATGGCTGAGCAGAAACCAGGTGCTTTGGCCTTCGCGCAACGTGAAGTCGGCTTCGGTGCCCAGGTCTTCGCCATGCAGTTCCTGCGGCGAGCGCAACGCGAGTTGGTCGGGGCCGGCGATGGCGCGGATGCCACCGTCGATACGCGTCACCCACGGCACGGTGCGGCCGTAGTTGAAACGGAAGGTCAGGCGCATGTGCATGGGAACTTCGCCCTGCACGCAGCGCACGATGCGCACCAGATGCTGATGCACCTCGCCGTCTTCGCTGTCCACCATGAAGTCGACCAGCTCCACCGTGCCGCTGTCGGTGGTCAGCCGCGTCCGCAAAACCAGGCTGTCGTCTTCGTACGCGCGTTCGCTGCGGAAATCGGCGGCAGGCGCCAGCGCCCATTGCCCGTGTTGTTCGTCGCCCAGCAGCGATGCGAAGACCGCATCGGAATCGAAGCGTGGCAGACACAGCCAGTCGATGGTGCCGCGGTGGTCGACCAGGGCCGCGCTGTGGCAATTGCCCAGCATGGCGTGGTCCTCGATACGCACGCTCATCGTAGGGGCGTTTCCTTCCAGCGAAAGAATCCGCAGTCTTACATGCGCGGTGTCGGGATCGGGTTACGAATACGTGGGAAGACGCAGCAACGGTGGCACCGTGTGTTCCAGCCGATGGATCAGTGCCGGATCCATGTACGCGTAGTCGTCGGGAATCTGCAACGACACTACGCGGCAATGGCGCAGATGCGCGGCGAAGCGTTTGCGCAGCAACTGCAGGTGGCGGCGCTCCATCACCAGCACCAGGTCGGACTCATGCAGTAACTCGGGCGTGACCTGCACTTCGGCGTCTGCGGCCAGCCCGGCCGATTGGGTCTGCACGCCCGGCCAGTCGGCGAACACGCGCTCGGCGGTGGGGCTGCGCAGGCGGTTGCGACTGCATACGAACAGCACCCGCAGCGGTGTGCCGCCGCGCTGGCTCAGCGGCCTTCGCGCAGGAAGCGCGCCATCGAAGAGACGCCCGGCAGCGCCGGTTCGAACTGGCCGGCCACATCGATGAAGCCGCGCATGATGGCGATCTCGCGCGGGGTACGGTTGAGCGCATCGCGACGGTCGGCATCGGCACCGGCGCGCAGCAGGCGCTGCACCAGCAGCGGCAAGCCATGCAGTGCGGCCAGATGCAGCGGGCCGAAGCCGCGTTGATCGGCCACGTCCAGCGAGACGTCTTCGTCGAGTAGGCGTTCGACCCCGGCCAGCACCACCTTCTCGTCGCAGGCGGTACCCGGTTCGGCGCGCGCGCCCAGCAACAGCAGCAACGGGCTGACCCGCCCGCCGGCCAGCGTGTCCGGGTCGGCGCCGGCCAGCAACAAGGTGTCCAGCAACGCCAGCAGGCGGGTGATGTCGCGCGCGGTGAAACCGTACAGCGCCGCGCAATGCAGCGGCGCCAACCCCTGATCGTCGGTGGCGTGCACGTCGGCTGCGGCGGTGAGCAAGCGCGCCACGATATCCGGCAAGCCGAGTGCGCAAGCCAGCATCAGCACGGTCACGCCACCGGGCAGGCGATGTTCGATCTGCGCGCCGGCCTGCAGCAGGGCGGCGACGATATCGGTCTGGCGCATGCTCACCGCCGCCGACAACGGCGTGGCGCCGCTATTGGCTGCGCGTTGCGGGTCGGCACCGCGGCCGAGCAGATGCGCGACCACGCCCAGGTGGCCGCCACCGGCCGCACGCAGCAGCGCGGTGCAGCCTTGCGCATCGACGGCATCCACCGGCAGACCGAGGTCGATCAGGCGTCGCACCGCATCGGTATCGCCGGTCATCGCAGCCGCAGGCACGTCCGCTTCGCGCAACGTGCGGCCTGGCAGCGACCAGATCCGCCAGTCCAGCCAGTCGGCCAGATCGCGCCGGCCGATCGACAACGCCACGCCCAGCGGGGTCTGCCCGTCTGCAGCGCGCGCTTCCGGCGAAGCGCCCTGCTTGACCAGCAATTTCAGCGACGCATCGCGGCCCAGCGCGGTGGCCAGATGCAGCGCAGTCATGCCGTGGCTGTCGCGCGCTTCGCGGTCCACGCCGTGTTCCAGCAACCACTGCTGCAGGCGCAGCCAGCCCAGCCGCACGGCCAGCGACAACGGCGGGTCGCCAGCCGCCGACGGCGCAAACGGGTCGGCGCCGCGATCGAGCAACTCCACTGCGAACTGTTCCAGCCCGCGCGATGCCGCATCGTGCTGCACGCAGGCGCTGAGCAGCCGGGTCAGGCCACCTGCACCGGCCGGCGACACGCCGTGACGCAGCAGCACCTGCAGCGCCGGCACCGCCTCCACACCACGCGAGAGCAGCGCAAACATCGGCACGTCGCCGCAGGCATCGCGCACTTCGGCATCGGCGCCGTGGCGCAGCAGCCAGTCCACCGCATCGGCGTTGAGCGCCAGATGCGCGTCGTGCAGCAGGCCACCGAGTTCGTCCGGGGCGCATAGCCGCGCCAGCGCGTCCAGGCCATCGCGTTGGCCGAACTGCAGGCCTTCGCGCAGCAACACCAGCGGCGGGCGATCGGGCAGCACCGCCACGCCGGGGATGTCGCCATGCGCATCGCTGACGGCGGCCGGCAAGGGATAGTTGGGGTCGAGCAATTGCACGATCGCCCAACGCCCGGCTTCGGCGGCCACGTCCACGGCGCGACGGCCATGCACATCGACGCTGTCGGCCGGCACCTGCAGATCGAGCAGGCGGCGGATCAGCGCCGGCGACACGCTGTCGGCAGCGCAGGCCAGCATCACCGCGTTACGGCCGTCGCCGTCGATGGCCAGCACATCGGCCTTGCGCGCGACCAGGCGTTCGAGCACCGCGCTGCGCGCCTGACGCGCGGCGTCCAGCCACGGCGTGCGGCCGAGCAGATCGCGCGCTTCCAGATTGGCGCCGGCCGACAACAGCGCCTCGACGATGTCGCCATGACCGGCCAGCGCAGCTTCGTGCAAGGCACTGCGCCGCTGGCGGTCGCGCGCATCCACGCGCGCCTTGTGCTTGAGCAGCAGCTGCACGCCGGCCGGGTCGTCTTCTTCGGTACCGGCGGCAGCCAGCAACACCGGCGCGCCGCCGTCCGGTTCGGAATGGGCGCCGCGTTCCAGCAGAAATTTCGCCAGCCGCCAATTGCCGACCTGGCACGCCATCGCCAGCGGCGAATGACCTTCGTTGTTGAGCGCGTCCAGGTCGGCGGCGGCATCGCGCAGCAACGCGGCAACGCCGGGGTCGGAACTGCGCACTGCGTGATGCAGCGGCGTATTGCCGTCGTTGTCGGTGGAGCGCGGGTCGGCACCGTTGGCCAGCAGGGTCATTACCGCATCCGGGCGGCCATGCCAGCTGTCGCGGGTGGCGGCCAGCAGCGGCGTCATGCCGCGATGCGGCTGGTTGACGTCCACGCGGCGCACGATCAGTTCGCGCAACAGGCGCAGATCCGGCAGCACCGCCGCCAGCGCCGGCAGGCTGCGTTGGTCGCGCCATTCCGGCAGCGGCATGGCCTGCGGGTCGGCGCCGGCCTCCAGCAATTGCAGCGCGCGATCCACCCGGCCGCTACGCGCGGCCTCGAACAATTCGGGCACCAGCTGATGCTGGGCGACCGGCTCCAGCGGGCGCGGTTCGGCGGCTGCTTCGGAGAAGAAATCGGCAGCCTGCCGGGCCACCGGCGCATCGCTGCGCGCCGGTGCGGCAGTGCGTTGCAACAGCAGATGGACGGCGGGCAGCAGCGCGGCAGCGGCAATCGCCAGGCCCCAGCGCAGACCGCCGGACAACCAGCCCGGCCAGGCCAGCGCCACCACCAGGGTGCATATCGCCAGCACCAGCGCGGCGGCCAGCAGACCGCGCCAGGCATGCAGCTCCTGCGTGGCCAGCGCATGCCAGCGTGGCGCCAGCGCGCCACCGTCGCGTTCCACTTCGCCCCATAACGGACAGGTGCGCCACAGTCCCAACAAAGCGGCGCTGACGGCTACGCTCAAGGCCAAGGCGGCGGCCAGACTGCCGCTATCGCGCAGCGCGGTCAGCGGCCAGCTGATCAAGGCTGCCAAGGCGAGCAGGCCCACGCCCCAGATCGCCAGCAACGGCGGCAGCGCCTGTGCGATGGCACGCGGCTGCGTGGCCAGCGCGCGGGTACCACGCGCCCACGACACCGCCAATGCAAAGGCCGGCTGCGCCAGCCACAGGCTCACTGCGGCAACGGCGCCGCCAAGGCCGCCGAGCAGGGACAACACCACGCCGGCTGCACCTGCCAGCGCTGCGGCGCGCAATCGCGCGGCACGCTGCGGCTCAGTCATAGTCGCACTCGCCCGCCAGCACTACCGTCTTGGGCAGCTGCAGGTAGAAGCCGTGCTTGGCGAGCGCTTCGCGCACGGTCACCACGTCGGCCTGCGCCAGGCGGCGCTCAGGCGTCAACGCCACCTCCAGCACGAATGCGAATGGCGCCAACGGCGCGTGCACGGCAGCGGGAAGACCGGAGAAGTCGTCACGCGTGGCGAGGTAGACGAAGGTGTCCTGCTTGCGTTGGCTTTTATAGACGTAGGCGTGCATGCGCGCGTGATCGCGCTCGTAGAGCGGTGGGTCGCAGGATTGTGTCCCAATTGCGGCGACGGCGAAAGCGCGGCCGCTGCGAAAAATCCCAGCCACGTCAGCGACATGACCGGCGCGTTCAGTTGCGCCATCGACGGGGCTGGCGCACGCCACCGATATACTGCGAGCACTTTTTGCCAGCCAGACCATCGTGAGCCAAGCGCAGCATTCGTCCCAGATGGCCCCGGTCGCCGTCACCGCCTACACCTCCACAACTGCGCTCGGCGCCGGGCTCGCGGCCCAGACCGCCGCGCTGCAGTCGCGCCGCAGCGGCCTGCGTTACAACGATTTCGGACCGCAACCGCTGCCATGCTGGATCGGCCGCGTCGACGGCGTGGAAGAGGTGGTCCTGCCCGCTGCGCTGCAAGGCTGGGACTGCCGCAACAACCGGCTGGCCTGGCTGGCCCTGCAGCAGGACGGCATGGCAGACGCCGTGCAGGCGGCCGCACAGCGCTACGGCGCCGAGCGCGTGGCGGTGATCATCGGCACCTCCACCTCCAGCATCGGTGCCAGCGAAGAGGCCTATACGCGGTTGGCGGAAGACGCCGATGGCGCGCGGTTTCCGGACGATCTGGACCGCCCCATCGTGCACACCCCGCATTCGCTGGGCGACTTCGTCCAGCACGCCACCGGCCTGCGCGGCCCCAGCGTGACCGTGGCCACCGCCTGTTCGTCCAGCGCCAAGGTGTTTGCCCAGGCGGCGCGGCTGATCGAGGCCGGGGTGATCGACGCGGCCCTGGTGGGCGGCGTGGACACCTTGTGCGGCAGCGTGCTGTTCGGCTTCAACTCGCTGCAGGTGGTCGCGCCCGAACCGTGCCAGCCGTTCGACGCGCGCCGGGTCGGCCTGAGCCTGGGCGAAGCCGGTGGCTTTGCGCTGGTCGAACGCACCGCCGCCGCCCCGGATGCGACGTTGTGGCTGTACGGCTATGGCGAGTCCAGCGACGCGCACCACATGTCCGCCCCGCATCCGCAGGGCCTGGGCGCGCAGCTGGCGATGCGCGGCGCGCTCGAACGCGCCGGCCTGGACGCGGCAGCGGTGGGCTATCTGAACCTGCATGGCACCGCCACGCCGGCCAACGACAGCGTGGAAGCGGCAGCGGTGGCGGCGATCTTCCCCGACACCTTGCACGCCAGCTCGACCAAGGCCTGGACCGGCCACACCCTGGGCGCGGCCGGCATCGTCGAATCGGTGATCGCCCTGCTGGCGCTGCGCGACGGCGTGCTGCCGGGCACGCTCAACAGCGACGTGCCCGACCCCGCCTGCGGCCCGCAGATCCGCTTCGACAACGCCCATTCCCGGATCGATTACGCAATGAACAACTCCTTCGGTTTTGGCGGCAACAACTGTTCGCTGCTGTTCGGGCGGGCACGCTGATGCTGACCGCCACCATCGAAGGGATCGGCTTCTGGACCCAGGGCCTGCCGAATTGGGAGGCTGCGCATGCGTTCGTGCACGGCGGCCCGCTGCAGGAGACGCCCGCACGTCCGGCGCCGCAGCTGCTGGCCGCCAACGAACGCCGCCGCGCGCCCGATACGGTGGCGGTGTCGCTGGAAGCCGCACTGGCCGCCTGCGCCGCCGCCGGCCGCGATCCGGCCAGCTTGCCGTCGGTGTTCACCTCCACGCACGGCGATCTGGCCATTACCGATTACATGTGCACCACGCTGGCCAGCGACCCGCTGGCGATCTCGCCGACCAAATTCCACAACTCGGTGCACAACGCCGCGGCCGGCTACTGGACCATCGGCGCCGGTGCGATGACCCCGGCCACGGCGATCAGCGCCCGCGACGCCAGTTTTGCGCAGGGTCTGTTGGAAGCGCTGGTGCAACTCACCGCCGGCGTCGATGCGGTGCTGCTGGCCGGGTACGACGCACGCTCGGTGGGGCCGCTTGGCCGCATCGCGCCCAGCCAGGGCCTGCTCGGTGGCGCGCTGGTGCTGGGCAGCGCCGGCCAGGCCGGCAAGCCGCAGCTGCAGGCGTGGCTGGACGATGGCGCGCCGTCTGCCGGTGACGGCGCGTTGGCGCGCCATGTCGCCGCCAATGCGATGGCGCCGATGCTGCCGCTGTTCGCGCTGTTGGCCGGCCACGGCGACAGCGCCGCCCTGTATGCCGGCCCTGGCCGAGTGCTGCGTGTGGAGCTGCAGCGATGAGCCGGGTGCCGCTGACCCGCGAGGACACCGCGATTCTGGTACCGGCCTTGAACGAGGCATTGCGTATCCGCGAAGTGGTCACCGATGCGTTGACCTACTGCTCGCATGTGATCGTGATCGACGACGGGTCCGACGATGGCACCGCCGATTGCATCGCCGACCTGCCGGTGCGCCTGATCCGCCATCCGCAGCGCATGGGCAAGGGCGCCGCATTGCGCAGCGGCTTTGCGCAGGCGCAGCAGATGGGCATGCGCGCGGTGATGAGCATGGACGGCGATGGCCAGCACAAGGCCGCCGATTTCCCGCGCCTGCTGGCTGCGGCCAACCGCCACCCCGGCTGTGTGATCGTCGGCGCGCGCATGCGCAAGCGCGCCACCCAGCCCACCATCCGCCGGATCGGCAACGACTTCGGCGACTGGGGTATCGCCTGGGGCTGCGGCTTTCGACTGGTGGACAGCCAGAGCGGCCAACGGCTGTATCCGGCCTCGGTGTTTACCCTGCCCAACGTGCCCGGCGAAGGCTTCGTGTTCGAAGCGCAGCTGCTGATTTCCGCCGCACGCCAGGCCGGCGCACGGGTGGTCGCGGTGCCGATCGAAACCCGCTACGCGGGCAGCGCGCCGGGCACCTTCCGCAAGAGCCATTTCCGGCTGGTGCGCGACCTGTGGAACATCACCTCGCACGTGGTCAAGCAGGTGTGGGCCTACGGGCACGTCTGGCGCGAATACCGCAACGTGCGCGCCAACCCGGTGATCATTGACGATGCCGACGGCGAATTTGCTACTGTGCCCGCGGCTACCAAGAGCAACCCATCCCCATGAATGCACAGCGTCGCGATGTCGTCATCACCGGTGGTGGTCTGGCCGGTCTGAGTCTGGCCCTGCAATTGAAGCAACGCGATCCGGAGCTTGCGATCACCGTGCTGGAGCGCCGTGCGCACCCGGTGCGCGAGGCGGCATTCAAGGTGGGCGAATCCACGGTGGAAATCGGCGCGCATTATTTTGCCGACGTGCTGGGCCTGCGCGAGCATCTGGAGACCGAGCAGATCCGCAAGTTCGGTTTCCGCTTTTTCTTCTCCGACAAGCGCGTCGACATCGACCGCTGCACCGAGCTGGGCGTCAGCCAGATCCTGCCGACACCGTCGTGGCAGATCGACCGCGGCCGCTTCGAAAATTTCCTCGGTGAGCGCGCCCGCGCGCAGGGCATCGCGTTCCTGGACAACTGCAGCGTCAAGGGCGTGGATCTGTCCGAGGACGCCGCCGACCACGCGGTGCGCTACGAGCATGCCGGCGAGCAGGGCACGCTGAGCGCGCGCTGGGTGGTCGATGCCAGTGGCCGCGCCGGCCTGCTCAAGCGCAAGCTGGGCCTGGCACAGGACAACGCGCACAACGCCAATGCGGTGTGGTGGCGCGTGGAAGGCCTGATCGACCCGAACGGCTGGTCGCAGGACAGCAGCTGGCTGCAGCGCTGCACGCCGCCGGACCGCTGGCGTTCCACCAATCACATGTGCGGGCCGGGTTACTGGTTCTGGCTGATCCCGCTGTCGTCCGGCGCGCACTCGTTGGGCATCGTGTGCGATGCGCAGATGCACCCGCTGGAGACCATGAACACGCACGAAAAGGCCATGGACTGGCTGCGCCTGCATCAACCGCAGGTCGCCGCCTCATTGGACAAGGCCGACTACCGCTTGCAGGACTTTCTGTTCCTGCGCAATTTTTCGTATGGCTGCAAACAGGTGTTCTCGTCGCAGCGCTGGGCGCTCACCGGCGAGGCAGGGGTATTCCTGGACCCGTTCTATTCGCCGGGCAGCGACTTCATCGCCATCTCCAACACCTATATCTGCGAACTGATCGGCCGCGATCGCGCCGGCAGGTCGCTCAGCCCATACACAGAGCTGTATGAGCAGCTGTATTTCTCGTTCTACGAAAACACCCTGACCCTGTACCAGGATCAGTACGCGCTGTTCGGCGACGAGCAGGTCATGCCGGTCAAGGTGATCTGGGATTACACCTACTACTGGTCGTTGCTGGCGCCGCTGTTCTGTTCCGGCCGCATCGCCGACCTGAGCCTGTTGTCGCGCATGAAAGCCGACTTCTTTTATGCGCGCGACATGAACCTGGCCATGCAGCGCGTGCTGCACGACTGGGGCGTGCACAACACCGCACAGGGCATCGCCACCGGCGATGGCCGTCTACTGGACCAGTATCTGATCGGCTGGTTCAACGAGCTCAATGGCGCCTTGCACGACACCCTGGACGACGACGCGTTTGCCGCACGTCTGCATACCAACGTGGCGCAGATGGCGGTGCTGGCGCGCGAGATCCTGCAGCAGGCGCGCCACCGTCACCCCGACCTACCCGACCACGGTCTGGACGCGCTGACCGCCAACGCCAGCGGCGACCCGATCCTGACGGCGACGTGGTACGCGGACGCGGCTTAGAGCAGCAAATAAAACGACTGTGCTCACCGCCAGGCGGGCGCGGCCGGTGCTCGGTGCGGCATGTACCACGCGTACACTCCGGTTCCTACGCGCTGTCCGCACCCACCTGACGACTGCTCGCTAGGTTTTGTTAGCCGCTCTTAAGTTAGCCAGGCGCAGATACTCGCTACATCTACCCACTCATATCTCTCACAGGAGGTGACACGTGCATCGCAGATTTGCTTACCCGTTTCTTGCGCTAATCGGTATCACTGCAACCCAAGCTGTTGCACAGAACGTCGTGCAATACGTACCCGAGCCGCTACTGATGAACGGTAGCGACCTGGTACCTGTATGCCGGCGAGCCGCCGAGACCCACTACCTTGCGCAAGGCGCAAGTGTTTACAACTGGACAGCGTCCTACCATGACCGTGGCGACGGCCTGTATGTGGATGGTCGCTTACGCGCAAACGGCAATACGGTGTCGGTGCACTGCAGCGCAACGCGCGGTTCACGCGAGCGCGATTTGCTCATGAAGATAGACGAAACCGGCGGCTAAGCGTCGCCGCCGCCATCGGCTGCAGCGCAATGCGTTTATCGATCAGCGCCGTCGTCGCAGCTAAGCCGCGCAACGTTGCAGCCTAGACGTCGGCCAATCAGCCCATGCCACCATTGATGCCGATGATCTGGCCATTGATGTAACCGGCAGACTCAGAGCACAGGAAGGCCACCAGCGCGGCGACCTCGTCGGGTTTGCCGACGCGCCCGGCAGGCACCAGTTGCTTGATCACCTCCGGCGCGAAGCTTTCGCCGACCATGTCGCTTTCGATCACGCCCGGCGCCACCACATTCACGGCGATGCCGCGGCTGGCCATCTCGCGCGACAAGGATTTGGTCGCGCCATGCAAGGCCGCCTTGGCTGCGGCGTAATTGGTCTGCCCGCGATTGCCCAGCACTGCCGACACCGACGACACACTCACGATGCGGCCCCAGCGCGTGCGCGCCATCGGCAACAACAACGGTTGGGTGACATTGAAGAAGCCATGCAGCGACACATCGATCACTCGATGCCACTGCTCGGCGTTCATGCCCGCCATCGGCGCGTCGTCGTGGATGCCGGCGTTGTTGACCACGATCTGGATCGGGCCGGACGCCAGTAGGTTCTCCAGCGCCACACCGCTGGCCTGCGCATCGGCCACATCGAAGGCCACCGCTTCGGCGCTACCGCCGTCGGCCAAGATAGCGGCAACCACCTCTTGCGCACGCACCAGATTGCGATTGGCATGCACGATCACGTGCCGCCCCTGCGCCGCCAGATGGCGACAGATCGCACCGCCAAGATCGCCGCTGCCGCCGGTGACGAGTGCGCGTCGTGCAGCTGAGTTCATAAGCCACGAACCATATGAGCAGAGAAGGAGCGTTATCGTAGAGCAAGCTGGCTACTGAAAGACGGACTCTTGGCACCCATCCAGTATTTGCCTGACCATGCCGCAAATCCGACCACTGCCGCTTGAGTACCTTCGAATCTGGCTGGTAGCTTCCAGGCATGCGCGGCGATGAACGAAACGAAATGAGTGCAGTGAACTTGGCGGGCCTTGGCAAACAAGGCGAGGACGCGATGAATTCCTGGCTGCAATTGCATGGCTTCAGCTAGGTAGCCATCTGCCAAGCGCCGGATACCTTCGCGCCATTATTTGGCACTGCGGTTAAACGTCCGGATTTCCTGATGCTTTTGGAATCAATTGGCTTGATCGCCATCGACGTAAAAAACTACGTCCAGTTCAAGCACGCCAATCAGGCGTATTACAGCCTTCCCTACGAGAGCGAGCTCAAACGTGCGGTAGCGTTCGAACGACTGTTCCGCATTCCGGTTTGGTACGCCTACTTCAATCGCCAGGATGCTGGTCAGTCCTTCCATTGGATCAGCGCATTGAAGGCACTTGAAGTCGGCGAGATCAAGCCCGCGCGCGATGATAATCCCGAATTCCTCTCTATCGGCTTGGAGCATTTCGAGCATCTACACAGCGGCGACGACATTGCGCGGCTGTATGCGCACCGCCTGCCTAGCGTCGTCAAACTGAGCGCACTGGTTGCAACGAAGACACAAGCCGCACCCTGATGCAGATCTCAGGCCGCGCCCAGCATCACCGTGGCACGGCCTTCGGCGAGCAGCTGCGCCTGATGGGTCAGACGGAAACTGTATTGCTGGCTGTCCTCGCCCTGCATCAGCACCTGCGCTTCGCACTCGATGGCATCGGGCAAGGCCTCCAGATGCGTTACATGCAGTTCCACGCCACGCAGCGCAACCAGCATGCCCGGGCGCACCGGCTTGCCGGATGCTCGGCCCAGCAGGCCGCCATGCACGGCCATGGCCTGCGCGCCGTATTCGCACAGATGCAGCGCGCGCAGACGTCCATCGGCACGCAGCGGATGCATGCCGCTGCAATGCGCATGACTGCGCAGCACAATCCGCTGCGCATCCCAGGTCACCACCTCGTCCCATAGGCACATGCTGCCCTGATGCGGGATCAAGGCAGCGATTGCGTCACGCCCCTGCATGCGATTCTCCATTGCGTGTGCGCTCCAGTGCCGGTTCGCGCGACACCAGCAACGCCAGGATGAAATTGAACAACACGCCCAGTGCCACCGTACTGCCGATCGCGCGCAGCACCGGAATGCTGGAGGCGGCCAACAGGGCGAACACCAGCAATGTCATCAGGCTGCAGACGATCAACGCATGCAGCGTGCGCAGCTGATCGGCACGATCGTCGCCGGCGTGATCGAAAAACAAGGCGTAATCCAGGCCCAGGCCTGCGGCAAGAATCAGCGCGATCAAGTGGAACAGATTGAGCTCCACCCCGATGCCGCGCAGGATCGCCAGGATCAACACGGTGGTCAGCGCCATCGGCAACAGCACACGCACGATACGGCGCGGGCTGCGCAAGGCGATCGCCACCGTCACCGCAAGCAGCAACGCCGCCAGACCCAGGGCGCCCAGCACGCGGCCGCGGTAGGCGGCCACCAGCGATTCGGACGCGTCTTTGAGATCCAGCAGCTGCGCGCCGCTGCCCTGCACCGCCGCAGCCAACACCGCCGGGTCGTGCAAGCCGGTCAGCGACACCAGGGCAGTCGTACGATCGCCGCGGCCCAGCAGCAAGCCGCCCACCGAGGTGGCCAGCGGCGAGCCGGTCAGATCCTTCGGCAGCAGCGGCGGCGCGCGCTTGGCGGCGTCCAGATCCTGCAGGAATGGCGCGAACGCATCGCTGCGGAATGGCGTGGCCGCCACCGCGCGATCGGTCAGCGCGCGCGCCTGCGCTGCATCCGGCAACCCCGCCTGACGCGCCTGCTGGGTCTTGGCACTGGGCAGATAGCGCGCGGCCATGTCGTAGCCGGCCAGGGCGCCGTCGCGTACCAGCGCATCCAGCCGCGGCCGCAGCGATTCGCTGGCCTGCAGCGCCGCTTCATCATTGGCGGCAGGCAGCGCGAGCACATACCGCACATCGGGCGCGCCCAGTTCCTGACGCAAGTGGGTGTCCTGCGCCAATGCCTTGGGCGGCACCGGGGTGAGTTTGGATAGATCGTTCTGCCAGAACTGGCCGGGCGCGAACGCGATCACCGCCATGCCGATCACCGCGATCACCGCCAGGCTGATGCGTGGCCGCGGCAGCCGCGCGATGCCGCGCCACAGCGTTGCCAACAGACGCGAGTCGGCATAGTCGCGCGGCGCAGGGTCGATCAGCCACGGCAACAGCCAACGCGTGGTCACCGCCGCAGTGGCCAGACCGGCGATAGTGAACACCGCCAGCTGGCGCAGGCCATCCACGCCAGAAAACAGGAAGGTCACATACGCGATGCAGGTGGACACCACGCCGGTCGCCAGCGTCGGCCACAAATGCCGCGCGTTGTCGCGCGGGTCCAGGCCGGGGCGTTGATGACTGAACAAATGGATCGGGTAATCCTGCACCACGCCGATCAACGTGAAGCCGAATGCCACGGTGATGCCATGCACGCCGTCGAACACCAGCGCCACCGCGCCCAGGCCGGCCAGGCCGGCGCTAGCCAGCGGCAACACGCCCAGCACCGGAATCTTCCAGCTGCGGTAGGCGATCATCAGCAACAGCACCAGACCCACCGTATCCAGTGTGCCGATCCACTGCGACTCGCCCTGGGTGCGCGCGGTGATCTCCACCGCGAATGCGCCCGGGCCGGTCAAGGTCAGCTGCGTCGTGGTGCCCTTGCTGACGGTGGCGAACGCCGCCTGCACGGCGTCGTAGGCCAGCTGCTGGCCGGTGGGATCGAAGCCGGCTGCATGCGTCTGCACGATCAACAGTGCCGAAGTGCCGGCGCGATCGAACCACACGTCATTACGCGTTTGCGGTGCGGCCGCCGGCTGCAGGGTCTCGGCCAGATGCAGTACTTCCAGCGTCGGGTCGCGCGGCAGCAGCGGCTCCACCATTGCCGCTGCCGGCGAACCCAGATCCTGCACGCGTGACTGCAGCGCCGCTTCAAGCGTCGCCGCGTCCAGCGGTGCGGTGTCGAAACTGTCGCTAAGCAGATAGCGATACGGCAGCAAGCGCTCCGGAATCGCCTCCAACCCCGCAGTGCCGCCGTTGCCGACCAGCTCGAACAGCGCCGGTTGCGCGGACAATGCCTGGTGCAGTTGCTGCGATTGCTCGGCCAACGTGGCCGGGTCGCTGTTGGACAAGGCCATCAGCAACAGCCGCGAGCCCGGGCCTTCGCCGAGTTCTTCGATCAGCAGTTTTTGCGCAGGCGTGCGCGGGGCGGGCATGAACTTGCGCAGATCGCCAGTGACCTTGAGCGTCTCGCTCAACCAGAACCCGGCCACCACCAGCAAGGCAAGCCACAGCAAGGCCAGCCCAATGCGGCGGTTTGCGTTCAATTCAAACGGCATGCAACTGCCTCACTGCAACGGGCGACGCTGAAGCCGCGTACGACATCGGCCAGCAGGGCGACAGCAACTTGGTTGCAAGCGCACGATCTGGCGTTTTTGACGACGGCTAGCAGCCAGACCTGCCCGCGCGTGGTCACGCGCCCGGGCCGTGGCAGAGCGTGGTCAGCGCTGCGGCGTCGTTGACGCTGGCCGCTGCACGTGCCGCACCGGCCAGCAGCGTGCGTTGTGCATCGCCCTTGGCCGGAATGCTTTCGATGCAGCGCAGCTCATCGTTGCTGCCGTACAGACGCAGCTCGCGTACCTGCTTGGCTACTGCGGCGTCCTTGGGCTGCAAGGTCAGTTGCCAGACCTGCGCTGTGCCTTGCCCGCTGAGGCGATACTGCTGCTCCAGCAGCGCGCGATCGCCCGACAGCAGCGCGCCGAAGCCGGACTTCAACCCGGCCAGTTCGGGCACGCGGCTCAAGGCGAACTTGCGCGGCGGTTTGCCCTCGCGTTCGAGCACGCCTTCGTCGCCGCGCAAGGTGGTGGTTTCGCGATACGGCGCGCTGACCTCGCGCACCAGCGTCTGCGCATCCGGACGGCGGTAATGGCCCTGCACACGCAACGGCGTTTTCAGCAGCGCGGAGCCGCGCAGTTCGACGAATTCGGTGCTGGCAGGCACCGGGCGTGCCAGGCGTTGCAGCACCTGGCCGACATCCAGGGCCTCAGGCGGTGCGGCGCATAGCGGTGCGGCGCTGAACAGCAGTATCAGCATCCACGGCAGGGTGCGGCGCATCGGCATGGTGGGTGTTCCAGAAATCGTAGAAGTTGAACCAGTTGTACGGCGCGTAGCGCGTGTAATGTTCCAGCCTGGCAGCGTAATCGCGCATGAGCACCGCCAGCACCGGCGCACGTTGCCGGCGCGGCACATCCAGGCCTT
The DNA here is from genome assembly GCF_041475665.2 of Xanthomonas sp. NCPPB 4467. Taxonomy (NCBI): domain Bacteria; kingdom Pseudomonadati; phylum Pseudomonadota; class Gammaproteobacteria; order Lysobacterales; family Lysobacteraceae; genus Xanthomonas; species Xanthomonas sp. NCPPB 4467. Next base: position 4,911,986 of record NZ_CM191260.1, read on the forward strand.
CACTGAAGGTCTCGAACGCCAGCTCGTAATGATTGCCGCCGCGATACAGGCCGAACGCCAGCACTACCGGCACCTTGAGCGCCGCGGCGATCAACCACGGCGAAGTCGGGAACATCGCATTGCGGCCAAGGAACATCGCCGGCAACGCCGGGTCGCCTTCGCGCGGGCGATCGATCAGCAGCGCCACCAGCGCGCCGGCGTCGGTGGCGTCCTTGATCGCCATGACGATCGAGGTCGCATCCATGCCGGCATCGATGATGTTGGCGGCCAGCTGCGGGTTCAACGCGCCCAGCAGGTCGGTCATCGCGCGGTTGTGGGCCTTGTCCAGCACCACCTTGACCTGCACGTCGGGGCGCTCGGTGGCCAGCACGCGCAGCGCATCGAAGCTGCCCAGATGCGAGCCGAAGATCAGCACGCCGCGGCCGCGGTCCATCTGCGTGTGCAATTGATCCAGCCCGGTGATGTCGACGCGGAAGCGCTGCATCTGCCCGCACAACATGTACACGCGGTCCAGAATGGTCGACGCAAACGTATGGATATGCCGCGCCACATCGCGCAGCCTGGCCGGGCGATCAAGCACACGCGCCAGATAGGCACGCGAGGCAGCGCGCTCGGGAGCACGCACCAGCAGGAAGTACAACGTGATCGGGTACAGCAGCGCGCGCGCCACCGAACGCCCGGCGTACCGGGCAATGCCGCGGATCAGCCACAACGCAAAACGTCCACCGCCTTCCGGGCGTTGTTTCCAATGCTTGTTCATGCCGCGGCCTCCGCCACCAGTTCGCCGCTGACCAGCACCTCGCCGGCACGCTGCACGCGGAAGCGCCAGCGCGGCCCCTCGCCTTCCAGCATGACCGACGCGGTCTGGCCGGGCAGCAACGGCTGCACAAACTTCACCTGCGGCAGCCGTGCCGCGGCGCGCGGGCCATGCAGCGCTTCCACGGCCTGCAGCACATGGTCGAGCACGACCACGCCAGGCACCACGGGGCGACCCGGAAAGTGCCCGGGCAGGCAGGGATGATCATGCGGCACGACGAAATCCATAAGCGCGGAACTCAGATCCTGGGTTGAAGCATTGCAGCCACGGCCTTGTGTGCCTGCTCGGTCAATTGTTGGCGATCCGGTGCATCCGGCCCGGTGACCGCGATCGGCTCGCCGATGCGCACGCGGATGATGCCGGGACGCACCCTGAACACACCATCCACCGGCAACACCTTGCCGCACCCATCCAGCGCCACCGGGACAACCTGCACACCAGCGTCGATAGCGGCCTGCAGTAGCCCGGCCTTGAATGGCAATAATGCGCCGCTGCGGCTACGGGTGCCTTCGGGAAACAGACACAACTGTTTGCCCTCGCGCAACAGCGCGGCCGCCTGCCGGCGGACCAGCGCGCCGGCGCGGCGGCTGTCGCGGTCCAGGAACAGCATGCCGGTGGCGCGCGCATACCAGTTCACGAACGGCACCTTGAGCATTTCTTCCTTGAGCAGGAAGCGCAGCGGCACCGGCAAGGCGTGGAACAAGGCGCAGATATCGATGATGGACTGGTGGTTGCTGACGAACAGATAGTTCTTGGACCAGTCGACCCGCTCGCGCCCTTCCACGATCACCTTGGCGCCCGCGCCGCGGAACAGCACCGGGGCCCACATCCAGCTGCCCATGCGCAACATGCGGTCGGCGTCGCGGGTGATCGCCAGCAACACCAACGCATACACAATCCCGCCGGCGGTAAACGTCAGCGTGAACGCCAATTGCAGCAGATTGAACACACCCCACGCCAGGCGCGACGGCATCCTTGCCAACGGCATTTTTGTCTTGTCCCCGAAACTGTGCACGTACGTCGCTGCCCCTGGCCACGCACTCAGCGCAGCAGATCGCGCCAGAAGTCCGGCCCGAGCCGCGCCATCTGGCGCAAGAAGTCTGGCAGGTTACGATAGGGACGCTGCGGAAACCAGCGCCCGCGCAATAGATATTCCCCAACAAAGAATCCGCCAACCACGCCGTACACCAGCAAATTGGCGAACAATGAGGCGCGTTCGTCGCTGATCGGCAGCGGCGAGGCATAACCCAGTTGCGCCAGCACGCCACTGGGTTCGGCGCACAGGGCCAGCACCAGGTTGAGCAGGGTCAGCCCGCACAGCAGCAGCGCCCAGGCCAGCGTCAGGCCGCGTGTGTAGCGCAATTGCGCCGGCGTCACCGCCATGCCGGCGCGGCCATACAGGCCTTGCACGATGCGGGTGATCAACGGGGTGCGGCCGTGCCGCAGGCTGCGCCCGAAGAACCAGGCGACCCATCCGGTGAACACCACCGGTGGCGCGGCAAGCACCAGCATGGCGTGCGGGGAATGCCACAACGCGCCCAGGCCGGCCAGGCTCAGCAGCGCCAGCGCCCAGGCCCACGCGCGCCGCGCGACCATCGGCTCGATCAACACCATCAGCACCAGCATGACGCCGGCGATCACGGCCAGGTCGGAGCGGTGGCTGGCGTTGGCCCAGTGGGCAAGCGGCGAATACGCCACCGCCAGCAGCACGCCCAGCCCCAGCACCCACGGCGGGGCATCGCTGGGCGCGGCGGTCGCAGCCTCAGACGGTTTTGTTGGCTTCGACATGCGCCGACAATGCGCGCAGCGACGCGAAGATGCGACGGTTCTCGTCGTTGTCCGAGCGCAGCTGGAAGCCGTAGCGCTTGCTGATCGCCAGCGCCAGTTCCAGCGCGTCGATCGAGTCCAGGCCCAGCCCGGTGTTGAACAGCGGCGCTTCCGGATCGATGTCGGCGGGTTGGACGTCTTCCAGGTTCAGACTTTCGACCAGGAGTTCGGCCAGTTCACGTTCGGCAGCGGTTTGCGAGGACATCCAGAATTTCCAGGGTAAGGGTCGGTCAAAGTCGGAGCAGGCAATCGACAGCGCGCGGCCGGTGGCGGGCGGCACGTCGAGCCGGCAGTGTACGTGGGGTACCTGTCGATTCCGAGCGCCAGGCCCGCGTCGCTTCCGTCGATCGCCCTGCCCCGGCGTTGGTCGGCGTGGGTGGATCTCGGCGGGCGCACAGATGTCCAGGCCGTCGGTCAGGCTATCATGACTGCATGACGCTCGCCCGCTGCAGGTTCGTTTCAGGATGACTTCCACTGTGTTGCGCCCCACCCCGACCGCCAAGCCGGCAGCCGGGTCGGCTCCCGGACCGGAGTGTCCGGATGCGCTGATCGGTGACCGCCGCCCCGCCGGTCGCGCAGCGGCCATGGCGCCTACCGGCCTCGCTTGGGCGCAGCAGCCCGGTCAGGTTCCGCCGCCGCGCCGCTGTGTCGGCGATTCCCAGCGCGCAACCGGTGCCATTGCTGCACGCACATTCCCATCGACGACGCCGTGCGCGTGGCAGTCGTGGCGCCCGCATCGGCGCCCGTCCATGCCCGGTTTCGACGGCATCACCTTGCAACGAGAGATTCGATGACCGTTTCCCCGGCCCAGACCGCGCAGCCGCTGCGCCATCCCCGCCTGCAGGTCGATTATGTCGACCGGACCGACCCCGCCGCACTGCTGACCGATCCGCAGGTGCTGGCCGTGTTCGGGTTCGGCAATGCCGCGCCGCGTCTGCACGACCCGCGCTATCTGCGCGTGCCGCTGCAGCCGTATCAGGCCGATGTGCTGGAGGTGTGGCGGACCGATGCGCAGGTGCGCAGCGGCCGCGACGGCAACATTGCCTGGTCCAGCGATGGGCATCTGCAGTTCGGCGTGATCGAGATCGACGAGCAGGATGTCGACATCGAAGACGCCGCGGCCAAGGCCTATGCGGAAATCACCGCATTCGTGTCCACCAGCCAGACCCCGCGCCTGCTGCGCATCTGGAACTACCTGGATGCCATCACCCTGGGCAGCGGCGACCGTGAGCGCTATCGCCAGTTTTGCGTGGGCCGTGCGCGTGGACTGGGCGCTTTCGACGTCGCGCAGTTGCCGGCCGCCACTGCGGTGGGCCGCTGCGATGCCGAACGCATCATCCAGATCTATTGGCTGGCCGCCGCCGATGCCGGCACGCCGCTGGAAAACCCGCGCCAGGTCAGCGCCTACAACTACCCGCGCCAATACGGCCCGCAGCCGCCGAGTTTTGCGCGCGCCATGCTGCCGCCCGCCGGCAGCGACATGCCGCTGCTGCTGTCAGGCACCGCCGCGGTGGTGGGCCATGCCTCGATGCATACCGGCCAGTTGCTGGCGCAGTTGGAAGAAACCTTCGCCAATTTCGATGCCCTGCTCGGTGCCGCACGCACCCATGCACCGGCGCTACCCGCACAGTTCGGCGCCGGCACCCGCCTGAAGGTGTATGTCCGCGAGCAGGACGACCTGGCCAAGGTCGCGCAGGCCCTGGACGCCCGCTTCGGCGACGCGGTGCCGCGCCTGCTGCTGCACGCGGTGATCTGCCGCGATGAGCTGGCGGTGGAGATCGATGGTGTGCACGGCTGAGTGATGCCGTGTGTGCCGGTGTGCCGCAGACCGTGGCCACCCGCTACCCGCTGAAAACCGCGTGCGGCACGCATCGCGAGATACCGCCGTCATCGCGGCCAGGCTGTTACCCATCTGGCCACTGACTATGCATGGCGCAGGCGCTGGCAGAGCGTCGACATCGGTGAGATCGTGCGCTCAGTCGAGCAGACGACGCTCTCACGGAGACAGCATGCTTGTTCTCGCAATCCTCCTGGCGGCCGCAAGCCCTGCCGGAGCGCAGAAATACGCAGGGCAAGCGGCGTTCGAAGCGCTGGCAGATCAGGCAGATCGGCGCTGCCCAGCCCAACGGATCAGATCGATCACGCCAGGTGATCTGGATTTTGCGCAGGACGAGTTTCAGGCGCAGCTGACGCAGCGTGATCGCACGCGCTTGAGTGCGGCCAACACAGCCGATGCGCGCTGTGCGGATCAGAACGGATTGGCCTGCCAAGTGCATGCGACCCTGGAGGCGATGCAGAAAACTCAGCTGCTGACGCGTTTCTCGGCCTACCTCTGCGCTCATCCAGCACCCGGCCAGTAAGCAATCCACTCACGCAGCCGTTGGCATCGGCCTGCAGAGGGCATTGCCCAAACCTGCTCAGCCGTTGAGCAATCCCAGCACCGCATCGCGCGGCAGTTTGCCGGTTTCGTTGCGTGGCAGCACGGCGAGCTTGCGCAGGCGGCGCGGCAGGAATACCGGGTCGACGCTGACGCGTAATGCGGCCAGGATCTGCGCTTCGTCCAGGGTCGGGGCGACCACCAATGCGGCGATGCGGCCCACCGACTGACCTGCGTCCGGCGCCAGCTGCACGATGATGCCGTCGATCACGCCGGGGATGGCGAGCAGACGGCGGGTGAGGTCGGCCAGCGATGCGCGTTTGCCGGCGATTTCCAGCGAATCGGCCTGGCGTCCGCGTACCTGAAAGGTCCCGTCGTCGGCCACGTCCATCATGTCGGCCAGCAGCACCGGCGTGGCCAGATGCGGCGCATGCACCAAGGTGCCTGCGGCCTGGGTTTCAAGTCGCACGCCGGGCAGCGGGGTCCATGCGGCTTCCAGCGCGGTGCGGCGCACGGCGAATACGCAGGTTTCGGTGGAGCCGAACATCTCGCGCACTTCGCCGCCAAACCGCGCCTCGGCTGCGGCGGCAACCTCCTGCGCCAGCGGCGCAGTGGCCGAGACGATACCAGCCAACGGCGGCAACACCACCCCGGATTCGACCAGGGCGCGCAGGTGCACGGGCGTGGTCACCAGCACGCGCGGAGCGGGAATGTCGGCCAGCGCACGCGCCACATCGTCCGGAAAGAACGGGCGGCCCGCGTGCACTGCCAGCTCGGTCACCATCGGTAGCAACACCGACAATTCCATGCCGTACATGTGCTGCGGCGGCACGGTGGCTACCACGTGCGGCACCGCGTCGGTGTGCGCCCACAGGCTTTGCAGCGCGACCAGATCCTGCCGGGTACTGGTCAGAAAACTGCCCCAGGTCTTGGGATTAGGTTGCGGGCGACCGGTACTGCCGGAGGTGAAGCCGATCGCCACCAGTGCATCATCGGCCAGCTGCGGAATCGGGCCGTCCGCCTGCGGCAGCGCCTCCGGCAGTTGCCAGTAGCGCGGCGGCGCCAGCTCCAACGCCAGATCGCCCAGGCAATAGGCATCGGCGTGACCGGCCTGCACTTCGCCCACCACCGCCGGCGCGCGCGACGACGGCAGCAGCGACACCTGCCCGCGCAGCGCGCAGGCATAGAACGCCACCATGAAGCGGTAGCGGTCTTCGCACAGATTGACCGCATGGCGGCCCTCCGGCAGCTGCTGCGCCAGGCCATGCACATGCGCGACGAAGGTCGCCAGATCCACCGACTGCCCCGCGCGCCACGCCAACGGCCGACCAGGCGCGCCGACAGCCATGGGGTGGGATACAACGGAAGCAGGCAGGCTGGACATGTGGATCGACAATCGCAAAAGCGCGTTAGCTTGGCCGCCACCCGGGCCGCTGGCAAGTCGGGAGGTTCCCGGCGGCCGTCCGTGGCCGCGACGCGTTGCTGGCGCAAAGTGCAGACCGGCAACCATCTGGAGCTGGCTGAGCGGGTGAATCCGCTCTGGATCAGTGCGGGCCGACGTGCGCGCGCTAGCGCCGAGGTTCGCAGGCGTGGACATTGGTCGGTAGAACGTCGCCTGCATACTTGTGTTAGCGCAATCGCGCGCCGAGCACTTCAACCTGCGTGGCGGTAAGGCGCAGAGACTCTCCAGCGGATGTTGGCGACCATGCATGTGCGGCGACGCATTGCATACGAGCGCAACGCACTGATTGCCATGTGCGGCGGCTCCAATAAGGTGCAGCACCCAATAACAGTGGCGCCCGCCTGGCACCCCCGCCATGCGGTTACCCTACGTTACGCCGCCCACACATGACCTGTGGGCCAAGCCCGTCGCAAAGGCGAACTGCTAGGCTTGCGCGTTCTCCTTTGCGTCCAGTTGTTTCCGATGCCCAGATTGCTGCCGTTGACCCTTCTGTTGCTGGCTGCCGCCGCGCACGCGCAGTCCAGCGCACCGCTCACCATCGAACAGGTGATGGCCGATCCGGACTGGATCGGGCCGTCGGTCGATCAGGCGTGGTGGCAGTGGGATGGCAAACAGGTGCAGTACCTGCTCAAGCGCGATGGCAGCCCGGTACGCGATACCTATCGCCAGGGCATCGACGGCGCGGCGGCGGACCGCGTGGCCGACACGGCGCGCGCCGGCCTGGATGCGGCCAACCCCAGCTACGACGCCACGCGCCAGCGCATGCTGTTCGCGCGCAATGGCGACATTTTCCTGCGTGATCTGCGCTCGGGCGCGCTGACCCAGCTGACCCGCAGCAACGAGGTCGAATCGCGTCCGCAATTCGCCAGCGATGGCGGTGCGATCTGGCGCGCGGGCAACAACTGGTACCACTGGCGGGCCGATGGCGGCACCGCGCAGGTGGCCGTGGTCAAGGCCGAGCGCGACCCCAATGCCGCGCCCAAGGCCGATGTCTTGCGCGAGCAGCAACTGGCCACGCTGGCCACGCTGCGTCGCGATCGCGAACAGCGCGATGCGCTGCGCACGCAGGAAGATGCCTGGCGCCGCGCAGACGCCACGCGCGCAGCAGCGCCGGTGTATCTGGGCGATGAGGTGGAGATCGTCGACAGCGCATTGTCGCCGGACGGCCGCCACCTGCTGGTGGTGACCCAGGCCAAGAACGCCGACGAAGGCCAGGCCGGCAAGATGCCCAAGTACGTGACCGAATCCGGCTACGAAGAATTCCAGGAAACCCGCTCCCGCGTCGGTCGCAATGCACCGGTGGCGCATGCGCTGTGGCTGGTCGATGTGGTCGCCGGCAGCGCGCGCCAGCTGTCCTTCGATGCGCTGCCCGGCATCGCCACCGACCCGCTGGCCGCACTGCGCAAGGCCGCCAAGCGCGACACGCTCAAGGGCAACCGGGCGGTGCGCGTGGAAAGCGATGGCGACGGCAGCGGCCCGGCGGTGCATTGGAGCGACGATGGCCGCAACGTGGCGGTGGAAATCCGCGCAGTGGACAACAAGGACCGCTGGATCGCCAGCGTGGATCTGGACAGCGCCAAGCTGCAGCCGCGTCATCGGCTGAGCGACAGCGCGTGGATCAACTGGGACTTCAACGATTTCGGCTGGTTGCCCGACAATCGCACGCTGTGGCTGCTCTCGGAAGAATCCGGCTATTCGCAGCTTTACACGGTGGAAGGTAACGGCAAGCCGCACCAACGCACCCGTGGCAAGTGGGAAGTGTCGATGCCGGTGCCCAGCGCCGATGGCAGCGGCATGTATTTCCTGTGCAATCAGCAATGGCCGGGCGATTACGAGGTGTGCAAGCTGGATCTGCGCACCGACCAGCTCACCGAAGTGACGGCCTTGAACGGTGCGGAAGGCTTCGACCTGTCGCCGAACGGGGAGCAGTTGCTGGTGCGCTACTCCGGCGCCTATCTGCCGCCGCAGCTGGCGGTGGTGCCGGCGGCGGGCGGCCAGGCCACGCTGCTCACCGACACGCGCACGCCGGCCTTCAAGGCGCAGACGTGGATCGCACCGCAGTACGTGCAGGTGCCGTCCAAACACGGCGCCGGCACGGTCTGGGGCAAGTACTACGGGCCGCAGACTCCCGAGCCGGGCAAGCAGTATCCGATCGTGATGTTCGTGCATGGCGCCGGCTATCTGCAAAACGTATCGCAACGCTACACGCCGTATTTCCGCGAGCAGATGTTCCACAACCTGCTAGTGCAGCAGGGCTACATCGTGCTGGACCTGGACTACCGCGCCTCCGAAGGCTACGGCCGCGACTGGCGCACCGCGATCTACCGCAACATGGGACATCCGGAGCTGGAGGATTATCTGGACGGCCTGGACTGGCTGGTCGCCACCAAGCAGGGCGACCGTGCACGCGCCGGCATCTACGGCGGGTCGTACGGCGGCTTCATGACCTACATGGCGCTGTTCCGTAGCCCCGGCACCTTCAAGGCAGGCGCTGCGCTGCGGCCGGTGGGCGACTGGATGCAGTACAACCACGAGTACACCTCCAACATCCTCAATACGCCCGAGCTCGACCCGCAGGCCTACAAGACCTCCTCGCCGATCCACTACGTCGACGGGCTGCAGGACCACCTGCTGATCGCCCACGGCATGATCGACGACAACGTGTTCTTCAAGGACTCGGTGGACATGACGCAGAAGCTGATCGAGTTGCACAAGGACAACTGGCAGGTGGCGCCGTATCCGCTGGAACGCCACGGCTTTACCCGGGCCGACGCATGGCTGGACGAGTACAAGCGCATCCTCAAACTGTTCAATGAGCAGGTGAAGCCGCAGCGCTGACCGACGCGCTGCGCCCGTTGCAAGGCGGGCGTTGCAGGCACCGACACACAGAGGGTTGCAGTGCCGGGCGCAGCGTTTCCAGGCGCCACATCGCTGGCGACGTCGCAGATGCGCGTTTGAAGCTTGTTGTGGGCGCTCGCTTCCGCCGCCTTGTCCGCAAGCGATCGCCGCAGCGTGCAACCGCCTGCGGCAATCAAACCGAACGCAACGCGTCGCGCAGCCGGCACGCAGGTTGGTTGCGTTGCACTCACCTCTCCCTACGCAAGTGGCTCTAAGCTTGACGCAGGATCGGCAGAGGGTATGTGCGTGCGCCCTCTGCACCGGTCTCTGACGCAGGACCGGTGCGCCGCCGGCCTGGCGGCGACCTTCCACTCATTGCTGGCGCACACAAGGTAGACGCGATGGGCCTGTGGGACCGTTTGTTTGGACGCAAGATCGCCGTGGCGAAGCCGCCGCGTGCAGAACCCACCGTCGCGACGGCGCCTGTCGACGATGCCGGCGAGGCAGCTGCCGAGATCGACCCCGCACTGCAGCCGGCGCTGAGCGCGTTTCAGCGCGGCGATCACGTGGGCGCCTACAACGCGGCGCAAGCGCAGCTGCAGGCCGGTGCGGATGCGCAGCGCCTGTGCGCGCTGGCATTGAGCGCGCTGGACCGCTACCACGAGGCGTATCCGTATTGGCTGGCGCTCTACGAGCTGGAGCCGACCGCACACAACGCGCTGCAGCTGGCCACCACCTCGGTGATGTGCAACGACATCGAGCGCGGCGAGCAATGGCTGCTGACCTTCGACGATCTCAACGCGCAGGAACGCTCCACCTCGCCGGCCACGGCGCGCACCAGCTTCCTGACCGCGCTGACCCGCGCCGGTCACGGTGCGCATGCCCTGCCGCATCTGGAGTGGCTGCGCGAAGCCTATGCCGGCATGTCGATCACCGACAGTCATTTTTTGTACGTCCGCGGCCTGCCGTTCTTCGACGCATTTCTGGAGCGCAGCACGCCGTTGCTGCGCGAGTGCCTGCCGGCCGATGCCCTGCCCGGCTGGTACGCACAGCTGCAACCCGCGCTGGATCCGCCGGGGCAGGCCGCAGTCGCCGCGCATATCGCGTCGCTGCAATGAACGCGGCGCTGCGCACATCGCCCCAGCCGCGCGGCGGCTTCGTCTCGCCGCTGGCATGGGTCTCGTTGTTGCTAGGCGTGGTCAGCGCACTGGCCAACCTGTTGCAGGTCGTGATGCTGCTGGCGGTGCCCGACGCCACCACGCTCGCCTTGCCACCGGGGATGACCTTGCCGCCGTCGTGGCAGTGGGTGATCGACCACGGCATGGCGTTGTCGGTGATTGGCGTGGTGCTGTCGGTGGTGTTCGCATGGCTGAGCTGGGCGCTGCTGCAGCGACGCGAGTGGGCGCGCATCGGCTTTGTGGTGGTGCTGATCGCGACCGGGCTGCTCAATTTTGCCGGGCTGGCGTTGATCGGGCCGTTGTTCGACGGCGTGCAGGCAATGCTGCCGGCCGATGTACTGCACAGCCCGGAGTGGCCGCAACTGCAGGCACGCCTGCAGGCCACGCAACAGATGGCGTTGGTACTCACCGGCCTGGGCGCACTGGCCATCGGCTGCGTGCACGCAGCCCTCGCCTGGCGACTGTGCACGCCAGCTGTTCGCGCGGAGTTTGCATAGGTCCAGTGACTTTGGCGCAGGCGAGAGCCATGCAGTCCGCGCGCAGATCGGCTGCCTGGCGATCTGCGAACCTGTGGAGTCGACGGCGCGGTGAGGACACCGCACCAGACAGTTTGCTGGTGGTTTTGCTGAAGAACCAAACCACCGCGTCGCGCGATTTCGGGGGTTGCTGGTTGCTGTGCCGAAACCCTGGGCACCGATCAACGCGACTGGTCCTTGCCCGCTCACCGTCGCGGGACCCTGACGTACTTGCAGCGTGTCCTGCGAGGGTGGGCGGGCAAGGGCCCTGCAGCAAACGCGAAAGACCTCGAGTGCGCGGTGCCCTCACCGCTCGCGGGACACGCCGTGAGTCCGTCCATGGAGCAACTGTGTTGGTCAGGACCTCAATCCGCGACCTTTGATCGGTTTCCTTCGGGCGTGTTCATCGGTAGGTGCCGGCCGCTGGCTAGCACGCTTTTGCGTTTACTCACGGCCGCCGAGCGCGCTCAGGTGGGCTGCAGAGCGGCTCTTTGATCGCGCACGCGCGCATTGAGGATGACCAGCATCTTGCGCATCACCGCCACGAGGGCGACCTTGCCTTCCTTGCCGCGTGTGCGCAGCGATCTGTAAAAATCGCGCAGACCTGGCTCGTGCCGAGCCGAGGACATCGCCGCCATATACAGCGCCTGCCGGATATCGGCTCGGCCTCCGCCGATCCCCCGTTTACCACGCATCGCGCCGCTGTCGCGCGAGAGCGGGGCAACGCCAACCAATCGGGAGATTTGCTTTCCGCTGAGCGTCCCAAGCTCCGGTAACCGGGACACCAGCACGGCCAGCAGCACCGGACCGACCCCTTTGAGCGTCTTCAACGCGGCCAGGTGCGGTTGCTCGATGAGCAGCGTCTTCAGCTGCCCGGCGATCAGGTTGTCTAGCCGCGCCACGCTGCGCACAAGCTGGTTCACGTTGCCCTGCAGGATCTTTCGTAGCGCTTTTTCCGCAACCTGCAGCAACTGCTGCCTTGCTGCTTTCAGCAGTTCGACCAGTTGCCGACGGGCACGTACATGCTCGCCCAGATCGCGCTGCCAGGGTTCCAGTGGAACATACCGATGGAGTTCCATCTTCTCGGCCATGCAGGCCAACATGGCCGCGTCCAGCCGGTCAGTCTTGGCCAGTCCCAAACCGTTGGCCAGGTTGCGTGCCCGTTGTGCATTGACGCGCGCTACCGGCAGTGCGGCGTGATGCAAGGCATCCAGCGCTGCCAGCTCGTAGCCCCCGGTCGCCTCCAGCACCACCTGCCGCACCGACAGCGTCTTCAGCCAATCGACAAGCTTCCGATGACCGCCTGCAGTGTTGGTGAACTGACGGGTTTGGCCTCGAAAAATGGCAACGTCCAGAAAGTGTTTGCACACATCGATCCCGATTCCGCTCATGGGAAATCTCCGCTAGGCTAAAAATGTCGAGAGCTCCCTCGCTTGCCCAGTCTTATCGTTTCGAGTGTCAGCTCGGGCAACTGTTCGGGCGAATCAAGGGAGAATCCGGCGTGGGTACCAAGCTACATGGCGATCGCTGAGATCCAGGCTCTGACGGCAGCCCACGCCGGCTCTCGACACCTAAACTGCCAGATTCCGAACAGATAAGGCTCGGTGGCGGCATCCATGCCGCCACACGGTCCCGCAAGCGGCGAGGACACCGCACCAGACAGTTTGTTGGTGGTTTTGCTGAAGAACGTAACTACCGGTTCGTGCGGTTTGCTTGGTTGCTGTGCTGAAACTTCACACACAGAGCGAACTCGACTGATCCTTACACGCTAACCGCTGCGGGACCTTGTCCACCTTCCACATCGCCCTGCGACAAACGGCCACGTTCGGGTGGGCGCATCCGCCGCGATGCACGGCTTAGAATTGGGCCATGAACGAATTCGACCGTGTACGCGATTATCTGACCGACCTGCAGGACCGCATCTGCGCCGCTGTGGAAGCCGCCGATGGGCAAGCGCGGTTCTCCGAGGATCTGTGGCAGCGTGAGGAAGGCGGTGGGGGGCGCACCCGCATCCTGCGCGACGGCGCCGTCTTCGAGCAGGCCGGCATCGGCTTTTCGGATGTGTCCGGCACGCGCCTGCCGCCCTCGGCCAGTGCCCACCGGCCTGAGCTGGCGGGCGCCACCTGGCGCGCCTGCGGCGTCTCGCTGGTGTTTCATCCGAACAACCCGCACGTGCCGACCACGCATATGAACGTGCGTTACTTCCGCGCCGAGCGCGATGGCGAGGCGGTTGCCGCGTGGTTCGGCGGCGGCTTCGATCTGACGCCGTTCTACCCGGTGGATGAAGACGTGCAGCACTGGCACCGCACCGCGCAGACGCTGTGCGCGCCGTTCGGCGAGGAGCGCTATGCCGCGCACAAGCGTTGGTGCGACGAATACTTCTTCCTGCGCCACCGCAACGAAACCCGTGGCGTCGGCGGGCTGTTCTTCGACGATCTGGGCCAGGACTTCGAGCGCGACTTTGCCTACCAGCAGGCCGTGGGCAATGGCTTCCTGGATGCCTACATGCCGCTCGTGCAGCGCCGCAAGGACACGCCGTTTGGCGAGCGCGAGCGCGAGTTCCAGCTGTACCGCCGCGGGCGCTACGTGGAGTTCAACCTGGTCTACGACCGCGGCACCCTGTTCGGGCTGCAGAGCGGCGGGCGCGCCGAGAGCATCCTGATGAGCCTGCCGCCGCGGGTGCGTTGGGAATACGGCTACACCGCCGAGCCCGGCAGCGCCGAGGCGCGGTTGCTGGACTACCTGGTGCCGCGCGACTGGCTGGGCTGACAGTGAGGTTGCCGTGATCGGAGCGGGCCGGATTGCAGGGGCCGCCAGCGTTGCTGCCCTGCGAGGCACTGCGCTCCGCCCGACGCATCCGAAGGCGCTGAAATCTTCCCCGTGCGGGGATTGGTTTCAGCGCCTTTATCCGTTGGGTCATCCGCGCATATTCACGCGTTCAGATTCACTCATAGTTAAACCTGAATTGCGGAAGTGAAACGCTGTGTTGATTGAGCGAGTTAATCGCTCCTATTTAAATTTGTGATTGCGCATCGGGCAGTTGCCCAATCTGCGAAGTGCTGTGCTGCAACGCACCGCGATTGCACCTATTCTGAATGCCGAACATAAAAAAGCCCCGCAGACCAGGGGGAGGTCGGCGGGGCCAGGGAACGGAAACTTGGGGAGGAGTTTCCGCTCCGAGATCTGCTCCAGGGGATGGGAGAGATCTGCCGACAGGCGTTGCGCCCGTCGAGGGATATAACACCATTTCCCACCTTGATGGATCGTGAAGATAACTGTTAAAAAAATGTAGAATTTAACGGTTATTCATTCCTCCAATCCTGCTGCATCCGCATTATGTTTTGACCAGCCTATGTCTGGTCTGCGCATTCAGCATATCAGCGTGATGTGCTGCGTCAGTGCGCCTGATCCCAGTTATCGCCCACGCCCGAATCCACCACCAGCGGCACGCGTAATTCAGCAGCGGCCGACATGCGCGCGGTCACTTCACTCAGCAGCGTGTCGACGAAATCGGTGTCGGCTTCGAACACCAGTTCGTCGTGCACCTGCAGGATCATCAGGGCGCGCTGCGCGTGGTCGGCGATCCAGCCATCCACGCTGACCATGGCGCGCTTGATGATGTCGGCGGCGGTGCCCTGCATGGGCGCGTTGATCGCGGCACGCTCGGCACCGGCGCGCTGGCCCTGGCTGCCGGCATTGATGAAGTCCAGATACAGCCGGCGGCCGAACACCGTCTCCACGTAGCCCTTGTCGCGGGCCTGCTGGCGGGTGGTGTCCATGAAGTCGCGCACGCCCGGGTAGCGGCTGAAGTACAGCGCGATGTAGTCCTGCGCCTCGCCACGGCCGATGCCGAGCTGGCGGGCCAGGCCGAACGCGCTCATGCCGTACATCAGCCCGAAGTTGATCGCCTTGGCGGCGCGGCGTTCGTCGTTGCTGACGGTGTCGATGGTGCGGCCGAACACTTCGGCGGCGGTGGCGCGGTGCACGTCGGCGCCGGACTCGAACGCGCCCACCAGGCCGGGGTCGCCGGACAGGTGGGCCATGATGCGCAGTTCGATCTGCGAGTAGTCGCAGGCGATCAGCTTGCGCCCGGGCGGGGCGACGAAGGCGCGGCGGATGCGGCGGCCGTCTTCGGTGCGGATCGGGATGTTCTGCAGGTTGGGGTCGGACGAGGACAGCCGCCCGGTGGCGGCGCCGGCCTGGTGGTAGCTGGTGTGCACGCGCCCGGACTGCGGGTGGATCATCTCCGGCAGCTTGTCGGTGTAGGTGCTGCGCAGCTTGGCCAGGCCGCGGTATTCCAGGATCACCCGCGGCAACTCGTGCTGGTCGGCGATGGCTTCCAGCGCTTCTTCGTTGGTCGAGGGCTGGCCCTTGGGCGTCTTGACCACGGCGGGCAGCTTGAGCTCGTCGAACAGCAGCGCCTGCAGCTGCTTGGGCGAATCCAGGTTGAAGGTGCGCCCGGCCAGCTCGGTGGCCTTTTGCTGGGCGGCGAGCATCCGCTTGGACAGGTCCGCACTCTGGCGGCGCAGTTCGGCCGCGTCCACGCACACGCCGTTGGCCTCGATGCGGGCGAGCACTTCCACCAGCGGCATCTCGATCTCGCGGTAGACGCGCTCCAGCCCCGGCTCGGCGGCCAGCTTGGGGCCGAGCACCTGGTGCAGGCGCAGGGTGATATCGGCGTCTTCGGCGGCGTAGCGGGTGGCATCTTCCAGGCTGACCTGGGCGAACTTGATCTGCTTGGCGCCCTTGCCGCACACGTCTTCGTACTTGACCGTGTCGTAGCCCAGGTAGCGCTTGGCCAGGCTGTCCATGTCGTGGCGGGCGCTGCCGGAATTGAGCACGAAGCTCTCCAGCAAGGTGTCGTCGCTGTAGCCGGCCAGCTCCACGCCATGCCGGCGCATCACGTGCAGGTCGTACTTGCCGTGCTGGCCGAACTTGCGCAGCGCAGGGTCGGTGAGCAGCGGCGCCAGCTGGGCCAGCGCCTGGGCGCGGTCGAGCTGGACCGGCGCGCCGGGGAAGTCGTGGCCGAACGGCAGGTACGCCGCCTGGCCGGGCTCGGCAGCGACGCTGAGGCCGATCAGGTTGGCCTGCAGCGGGTCCAGGCTGTCGGTTTCGGTATCGAAAGCGAACTGGCCGGCCGCGCGCAGGCGGGTGATCCAGCTGTCGAGCTGTTGCTGGGTGAGAATCGTCTCGTACTGACCGGGCGCGGCCAGGGCCGGGTCCAGATCCACCGGCGCGCTGGCCGGGCCGGAGACGAAGCCGGTGCCGCGGGCGCGGCCGGGTTCGGTACGCGCCACGGCCATGGCGTCGGTCTGCACGCCGGCGGCCGCTGTGCCGCCCAGCTCGCGCAGGGCCTGGCTGAAGCCGTAGCGGGCATAGAGCGCAGCCAGGGTCTCGGCATTGGGCTCGCGCAGCTCCAGCGCGCGCGGGCCGCTGGCCAACGCCACGTCGGTCTTGATGGTGACCAACGCGCGGTTGAGCGGCAGCCGCGGCAGTGCGGCGCGCAGGTTCTCGCCGATCTTGCCCTTGATCTTGTCGGCGTTGGCGATGACGCCGTCGAGCGAGTCGTATTCGGCCAGCCATTTGGCGGCGGTCTTGGGGCCGCACTTGTCCACGCCGGGCACGTTGTCGATGGCATCGCCCATCAGCGCCAGCAGGTCGACGATCTGGTCGGCCCGCACACCGAACTTGGCGATCACCGCCTCGTCCGAATCCATGCGGCTGCCGCTCATGGTGTTGACCAGTTCGATGCCCGGACGCACCAGCTGCGCGAAGTCCTTGTCGCCGGTAGAGATGGTGACGCTCAATCCGTCTGCGGCGGCCTGCAGCGCCAGCGTGCCGATCACATCGTCCGCTTCCACGCCGTCGATGCGCAGGATATCGATGCCCAGCGCATGCACGATGTCGCACATCGGCTGCACCTGTGCGCGCAACTCGTCGGGCATCGAGGGGCGGTTGGCCTTGTAGTCGGCATACAAGTCATCACGAAATGTCTTGCCCGGCGCGTCCACCACGAACGCGACGTAGGCGGGGCGTTCCTTCAAGGTGGCACGCAGCATGTTGACCACGCCGAACAACGCACCGGTGGGCTCGCCCTGGGCATTGGTCAGCGGCGGAAGCGCGTGGAACGCGCGGTACAGGTAACTGGACCCATCGATCAGGACTAATCTGCTCATGCCTCAATTCTACGCTGCACACCCACGCCGCACCGCGCCAGCGCATACTGACCGACGACCTAAAACGGATGACAACGATGAAGAGAGCACGTCTTTTGCTGCTGCCGTTGCTGCTGCTTGGCGGCTGTGCCACCAGCGGCGGTGGCCGCGCCGGTGGCGATGTCCCGGCCGGTGCGGATGTCACCAGCAAGACCATGGGCAATGGCGACAAGGTCGACGAATACCGCGTCAACGGCCAGCTGGAAATGGTGCGCGTGACGCCGGCCCGCGGTGCGCCCTACTTCCTGTACGACCGCGACCACGACGGGCATACCGATGCCGAGAAGGACAAGGTCAACAAGGTGTATTGGCAGTTGTATCGTTGGTGATTGGGGAGTTGGGAGTCGGGATTGGCAACAGCGCGGTGTGACTGCGTTTTGGCTGGAGGTGGGCGGCGGGCTGGTTGGGCTGCCGCCGTGGGGCAAGGGACGTCGATGGTGGTGCGGGCGCGCCTTGTGCGGCTGGCTGTTGTGGATGGAACCGCTGGTGGAGCGACTGCGCTCGCCCTAAGCCAGAGCGGCCGCTGCTCTGAGTCGGCATGCATCACGCGTAGGCTGCGGTTCCGCGCGGGTCCATCCGCACTCGACTGACGATGGCTTGCTCGGTGGCGTTCGCCGCGCTCAGCCGTTTTCCAGCGGGCCGGTGACGCGTTGCAGGTCGTCGATGCCGGCCGGGGCCAGCTCCTTCATCAACGCCAGGAAATCGCAGCCCACCAGGCGCTGCGCACGCCGCAGCAACATCGGCACCGGGCTGGAAGGTTCGCAGCGCGCGTAATAGGCGCAGATTTCATCCAGACGACGCAGCACATCGTCCGGGCCGGCAATGGCGCCGGCCGGGCGGGCGCTGGTGGCCGCCCCGTCGTTGCCCTCGCCCGCCGGCGCCGCGTCGGCGTCTGGCGCGGCGGGGTTGGCGCTGCTGTCGCGCGCCTGCCAGTGCGGCAGCACGAAACGTTCCAGCTCGCGCAGGTCGGTCAGCAGAGGGCGCAGGTCCGGCGCGGCGGTGCCGAGGTGTTCGGTGAGCAAGGTATCGATGGCGCGCGCATGTTCCGATGCAGCGCTGATCGCCTGGGCGGAGGCGGCCAGCGTTTCCAGCGTGCAGTCCAGGCAGCAGGCTTCGATCTCGGCCAGGCTGGGGCCGGTCTGGCCCTCGGCCAGCTTGAGGGTGCCGTTGGCCACGCGCAGGTCGCGCAGGCTGAAGCGGCCCAACCGCGGCGATTGCACGAACGGTGTGGTGCGCAGCGCACCGAGCAGGCCCATCGGGTCGCTCAGGCCGACCAGGGCGTTGATGCGCGAGGTCGGGTCGTTGTCGTCGTCGGCATCCAGCTGCGGGTGCACGCTGTCCCAGTGCTGTTCCAGCAGGCCGCGGATCAGCGCCAGGGTGTCGGCCCAGCCCGGCAGGCCGCGCAGGCGCAGCCAGGCCGCGCCCAGCTTGCCGGCGATGCGCAGGTCGCGACTGCGTCGGCTCAGTTCTAGCGCCAGCGCCTGCACCTTGTCCCAGTCGGGTTCCTCGGCGGCGATGACGCTCTCGCCCAGGGTGCGCTCGGCGCGGACGGCCGAGTCGCGTTCCAGGCGCAGGAAGTCCGGGTCGTATTCCAGGTCCGGGCCGGCCGGGGCGTCGTCGCTGACCGGTGCCAGCAGGGTCTGCAGGGAAGTGTCGTCGTGCATGGCAGGCTCCATGGGGAGAGCCGCCGCGGTAGGCGGCGGCATCAGGTTTATTGCGGGGTGCAGACCGCGTCCGGGTCGCCGGCGTCGCACGCCGGTTGCTGGTCGTCGGGTAGACGCAGGCCGGGACGGACCAGGCCGAAGGCGCGATACGGCGTCCCGCTGGCAGAGAGATCGACGAAGGCGATGGTGCGGCTGGCCGAGCTCTGCGCGCGGCCGGCAAACGCCGAAGCCGGCACGTTGAAGCTGGAACCGCCGCTCAACTCGAGCAGCCCGCCTTCGGCGGTGGTCGCGTTGAAGTACGCCGGTGGCGCGCCCACCGCGTCGATCACCTGGGCGCCAGTGCCGACCAGGTAGATCGGGTCCTGCTGGGTGCCGATGCGGCCGGTGGCGGAGAAGTTCCCGGTGCCATCGCGCAAGGTGGCGCGGCCTTCCTGCAGCAGATCGCCGCGCACCGACAGCACCAACGCGCTGTTGCCGGCATCCACGCTGTCGCTGCTGCCGTTGGCCAGCACCAGGGTGAGGTCGCCGGCATTGGTGAGGCTGAAGCCAGTGCTGGCGGTGAAATCGCCCAGCTGCACCACGCGGTTGTCGATGAAGGTGGTGGCATCGCCCAGCACCACCGGGCCACCGGCGCTGCCGCTGAGCAGGTTGGTGCTGATGGCGCTGCCGGCGCGCTGGCGAATGCCGGCAACCGCCTGCAGCCAGGTGGTCGCGGCGCTGAGCTGACCATCCAGCAGCAACGCATCACCGATACGCACCCGCAACAGGTTGCCGCCATCCACGCGCCCGCTCACCTGCAATGCGCCGGCACTGAACAGATCCAGGCCCTGCGCACGGAAGTCGCCGAGCGTACCGATGGCATTGGCGGCGCTGGTCAGCGTGGCCGCACCCGCGGCGCTGCCGGCAAGGTGCGCTGCGCGCAGGCTGCCGCCACTTTGGGTGATGGCACCGCCGCTGCGCACGCTGAGGTTGCCGGCGCTGCTGATGTCGTGCCCCAGCTGCATGGCGCCACCGCTGCCCAACGCCACCGCGTTGCCGGCAATCGCGCCGCTGGTGGAGAGCTGGCCGCCCGCCTGCAGCGAAACCGCACCGCTCGCCTGCGCTGCCACGGCCAGGTCGTTGCGATCGACAAGGGCGATGCTGCCGCCGGTGGCCTGCACGCTGCCCTGGAAATCGTTGCCGGCATCGGTGAGCACGATGGCACCGCTGCCCGCATCGAGCACGCTGTTGCCCAAGACGGTCAACGCGCCCTGTTGAGTGATGCCGGCATCGGTTGCCGCCGGCGTGGGCAGGGCCTGCGCGCGAATGCGTGCAGCCGGTACAACGCCGCTGCGCGCGACCAGCGTGCCGCCAATGCGACCCTGGCCCAGATTCAAGGCTTGGCCACTGCTCACCTCCAGCGCAGCGACATCTACATTGCCCAGCGTCAGCGCATTGCGGTCGCGTACGCGGGTGTCGCCACCGCGAAGGTTCACTGCCGACTGGAAGTCGTTGCCGGCATCGGCCAGCGCGATGGAAGCGCCGGCACTGTCGATACGGGTGATGCCGGTGACGGTCAGCGCGGCGCTCTGCGACACCGCACCGCCGTTGCTGGCGGCGTCCAGATCGCCATTGACCAGGCCGAAGCCCAGGTTCAGCGCCCCGTTGCTGGCGACATCGAGCGAACCGGTGTTCAGCGCATCCAGCGTCAGCGCATTGGCATCGCGCACACGCGTGGCACCGCCGCTGAGCGCGAGCAGGCCCTGGAAGTCGTTGCCGGCCGCATCCAGCACAATCGCGCCGCTGCCGGCATCGACCACGCTATTGCCTGCCACCTGCAGCGTGCCTGCGCTCTGGGTGATCGCCGCATTGTCGCTGCGCAAGCTCAGATTGCCCGACGCAGCGATGGTATTGCCCAGCACGATGCCGTTGGCACCGGTCAGCTGCACGTCGCCACCGCGCAGCGCACCGACCGTACTGAGCGTACCGCCGCGTGCGCTCACATCGAGCGCACCGCTGCCGGTATCGATTGCGGAGGCGAGCAGCAGCGCACCGCCGGCATCCAACGTTACCGCGCCAGTGCCGGTGCTTTGCACGCTGGCGAGCTGCAGGTCGTTGCGGTCGACCAAGCCAATGCCATCGCCGGTGGCGGCGACTGCACCGACGAAATCGTTGTTGGCGTTGGTCAACGCAATCGCTCCGTTGCCGGCATCGAGCGTGCTGGCGCCGGTAATGCTGAGCGCGTTGGTTTGGGCGATGACACCGCCGTTGCTGATGGCGGTCAGTGCGCCGTTGACGCTGCCCTGGCCCAGATTCAACGTGCCGTTGCTGGTGACGGTAAACGCGCCGGTGTTGAGCGTGCCCAGCGTCAGTGCGTCGCTATCGTTGAGTTGCACGGCGCCACCAGCGAGGTTCACTGCCCCTTGGAAATTATTTGCGCCGTTCAAGGTAATGGCGGCAGTGCCGGCGTTGACGGTGGTGAGGCCGCCGACCAGCAATTGGCCGCCGCTCTGGTTGATTCCGGCATTGGTGGTGCGCAGCGTCAGCGCGTTGCCGGCGCTGATGGTGTGCGCCAGGGTCAAGCCATCACGTGCAGTGAGCACGACGTTGCCGCCGCTCAGCGCGCCGCCGGTGCTGAACGCGCTGCCGGTGGAGGTGAGCGTCAAGTTACCGGTGCCGGCGGAGATCGCCGATGCAGGCAGGTTGAGCGTTTGCGCAATGAGCGCGATGTCGCCGTTGCTATTGCCATTGATCGAGGAGACGTTCAGCACGCTGCGATCGGTCACGGCGATGCCGTTGCCGGTCAGGCTGACGGCGCCCTGGAAGTCGTTGTTGGCATCGATCAGTGCGATCGCGCCGCTGCCGGCGTTGAGGGTGCTTGCGCCGGTGACGGTGAGCGCACCGGCCTGGGTGATGGCGCCGTTGTTGCTGGTGGCGGTCAAGCTGCCGGTGGTGCCGGTACCCAGGTTCAACGCACCGTTGCTGGTGACGGTGAGCGCGCCGGTGTTGAGGCTGCCCAGGGTGAGTGTGTTGGCATCGACGATCTGCGCCGCGCCGCCGGTGAGGGCGACCGCGTCGGTGAAGTCGTTGGCATTGGTCAGTACGATCGCGCCGGAGCCGGCGTTGACGGTGGTAATACCGCCAACCAGCAATTGACCGCCGGTCTGGTTGATTGCGGCATTGCTGGTGCGCAGCGTGAGCGCGTTGCCGGCGCTGATGGTGTGCGCAAGTGTCAGTCCATCGCGTGCAGTGAGCACGATGTTGGCACCGCTCATAGCGCCGCGAGTACTGAAGGCGCTGCCGGTGGAGGTGAGCGTCAAGCTGCCGGTGCCGGCGGAGAGCGCCGATACAGGGAGGTTGAGCGTCTGCGCAGTGAGCGCGATGTCGCCGTTGCTATTGCCATTGATCGAGGAGACGTCCAGCACGCTGCGATCGGTCATGGCGATGCCGTTGCCGGTCAGGCCGACGGCGCCCTGGAAATCGTTGTTGGCATCGGTCAGTGCGATCGCGCCGCTGCCGGCGTTGAGGGTGCTTGCGCCGGTGACGGTGAGTGCACCGGCCTGGGTGATGGCGCCGTTGTTGCTGGTGGCGGTCAGCGCGGCATTGACGCTGCCCTGACCAAGATTCAACGCACCGTTGCTGGTGACGGTGAGCGCGCCGGTGTTGAGGCTGCCCAGGGTGAGTGTGTTGGCATCGACGATCTGCGCCGCGCCGCCGGTGAGATTCACCGTGTTGCTGAAATGATTGCCGATGTCGGTCAGTGCAATCGTGCCGCTGCCGGCGTTGATGCTGCCACCCCCATTAACGGTGAGCGCACCGGTCTGGCTGATGGCGCCGTTGTTGCTGGTGGCGGTCAAGGCACCGGTGCTGCCGGTACCAAGATTCAACGCACCGGTGCTGCTGACGGTGAGTGCGCCGGTGTTGAGCGTGCCCAGGGTGAGCGTGTTGGCATCGACCACCTGCACGGCGCCGCCGGCCAGATTCACCGCGCCGGCGAAATTGTTGGCGCTGTCGGCCAATGTGATGCTGCCGCTGCCGGCATCGAAGCGGCTGCTGCCGCTGACGGTCAGCGCGCCTTGCTGGTCGATGGCAGTGTTGTTGCTGTCGACCAGCAGGCTGCCGACGCTGCTGTTGCCCAGGGTGAGCCGATCGCGATCGACCACCTGCACGGCGTTGCCGCTCAGGCCCACGACACCGCGAAAGTCGTTGTCGCTCGCATCCAGGGTGATGTTGTCGGTGCCGGCCGTGAATTGCGCCGCGCCACCCACCTCAAGCCCGCCGGTCTGGGTGATGCCGCCGCTGGCGCTGGTGGCGGTCAGCGTGGTGACCACGCTGCCCTGCCCCAGATCCAATGCGCTACCGCTGCTGACCGTGAGCGCGTTGGCGCTGAAGCTGCCCAGGGTCAACGCGCTGAGCGCGTTGATCTGCACCGCGCCACCGGTCACCGACAGCGCGCCGATGAAGGCGTTGGACGGGCCGTTCAACGCCACGGCGCCGCTGCCGGTATCGACCGTGGTGGTGCCATCGATGGCGAGCCTGCCGGCGAGCTGGGTGAGCGCAGCGTTGGTGGTGCGCAGCTGCAGGTTGCCGCTGCTGGTGATGTCATGCGACAGCGTGATGCCCGTGCGCGCGTTGAGGCTGACATTGCCGCCGCGCAATGCGCCATTGGTGGCCAAGCTGCCGTTGTTCGAACGCAGTTGCAGCGTGGCGCTGCCGGTGTCGATCGATTGCGCCGGCAGGCTCAGCATGCCGCCTGCGGTGAGCGCGACCGCGCTGTTGGCGGCGCTGACCAGCGAGACGATGGACAGGTCGTTGCGATCGTAGATGCCGATGGCGCCGCCGGTCACGTCCAGTCCGGCGGTGAAATCGTTGCCCGGACCGAGCAAAGAGATCGCTCCGGTTCCGGCGTTGACGGTGCCCAGTGCGCCAGCGCTGATCGCCCCACCGCCCTGAGTGATGGCGGCGTTGGTGGTGGTCAACGCCAGCGTGCTGGTGGCATCGATGTCGTGGTCCAGGGTCAGCCCGTCGCGAGCAGACAGGCTGATCTGATTGGCACTGAGCGCGCCCTTGGTCGCCAGCGTGCCGCCCTGCGCGCTTAGCCGCAGATTGCCCGCGCCGAGGTCGATGGCCTGCGCTGGCAACACCAGGTCGGCGCCAGCGGTGAGGGTGACATCCCCGCCGCTACCGGCGGTGAGCGAGGTCACGCTGAGCGTGTCGAGATCGCTGACCGCGATGCCGGTGCCGACCAGAGTCAGCGCGCCCTGAAAGTCGTTGCCGCCGTTGCCCAGCGAAATCGCGCCGCTGCCTGCATTGAGCGTTGCCGGGCCGGTCAGGGTCAGTGCGCCGTTCTGGGTGATCGCGCCACCGTTGCTGCTGGCAGTGACGATGCCGCCGATGCTGCCCTGGCCCAGGTTCAAGCTGCCGTGGCTGGTGGCGGTGAGCGTGTTGGTGGCGATAGCGCCCAGGGTGAGCGCGTTGCTGTCGTTGACCACCGCCGTGCTGCCGGTGAGCGAGACCGCGCCGCCGAAATCGTTACCGGCACCGTCCAGGCGGATGGCGCCGGTGCCCGCTGCTGCAGTGGCATTGGTAGTGCCGGTGACAGCGAGCAGGCCGGCGGTCTGGGTGATGGCCCCGGTGTCGCTGGTCAGTAGCAGGTTGCCGCCGGCCTGGACGCTGTGACCAAGGTTCAGTGCATCGCGCGCGCGCAGGCTCACCTGGTTGCCGGACAGTGCGCCCGCGGTGCTGAGCCCGCCACCGAGCGCGCTCAGCGACAGCGCGCCGGTGCCGGTGGCAATGGCCTGCGCGGGCAAGTTGAGCGCGCCGCCTGCGGTGAGCGTAATGGCGCCGTTGCTGCCGTTGGTGAGCCCGACGATGGTGAGATCGTTGGCATCGCGTACGGCGATACCGATACCGGTCAGCGTGAGCGCGCCAACGAAGTCGTTGCCGCTATCGCTCAGCGCAGTGCCCCCGTTGCCGGAATCGAGCGTGCTGGTGCCGTTCACCGTCAACGCGCCTGTCTGGCTGATCTGCCCACCATTGCTGGTGGCGCTGAGCGCCCCGGTCACCGCACCACTGCCGAGATTCAACGCACCGCTGCTGGTGGCGGTGAGGTTGCCGGTGGCCAGCGTGCCTAGGGTCAGTGCGCCGCTGTCGCTGATCTGGGTGGTGCCCCCGCGCAGGCTGACCGCCTGCTGGAAATCGTTACCTGCAGTGGTCAGCGAGATGGCTCCCGTGCCGGCCTGCAGATCGCTGGTGCCGGTGACGGTGAGGCCGGCGTTGCCAGCCTGCTGGATCGCGCCATTGTTGCTGGTGGCACTGAGCGCGCCGGTCACCGTGCCGCTGCCAAGATTCAGCGTGCCGGTGCTGGTGGCGGTGAGGTTGCCGGTGGTCAGCGTGCTCAGCGTCAATGCACCGCTGTCGGTGATCTGGGTGGCGCCACTGGTGAGGCCGACACTGCCGCCAAAATGATTGCCGCCATCGCTCAGCGTCAGCGCCTGGTTGCCCAGCGAAAAGGTGCTGGTGCCGCCGACCGTCAGCGCGCCCTGTTGCGCCAGGCCGATGGTGTTGGTCAGGCCCAGGTTGCCGGCCACCTGCAGGAAGCCGAGGTTGGCGATCTTGTTGGCGCCGCTGAAGCTGGCATTGCCGCCGATGCTGCCGGACACGTTGCCGGCGGTGAGCACGCCGCCCTGCTGTACGGCGACGTCTGAGACATAGCTGATGGCGCCGCTGCCGACATCGATACTGCCATTGCCGACGATGCCGTTGCTGACGGCGCCGTTGGCCACCAGCGAGACACTGCCGTCGCTGCCGCCGGCAAGTGCTGCAGCGCGGACAACGCCGCTGTTGTTGACCAGCGCGTCGAACACGCCCTGTGCTGCGCGTGCGCTCAGGGAAATGGTGCCGCCGGGTGCGATCAGGCTGCCGGAGTTATTCACCGCGAACGTGCCTTGCGCGAATCCCAGCGATTTGTCGATGACCACGCCAAACCCACCGCTCTCGAAACTGAGGGTGACCTTGTCGGCGCCGGCCAGGGTGATGTTGCCGGCGTTGGCGGTGATGGTGCCGCTGTTGAGCACTTCGGCGCCGATCAGATTGACCGCGCCGGCGGCGGCGGTAATGGTGCCGGCATTGGACACCCGGGCGACCCCACCGTTTGCATCAAAGACGTCGTTGCCGTTGATGAAGTTGATGTCCTGGGCCCCCAGGGTGGTGGCGACCAGGCCGCCGACATTTACCTGCGCGGTATTGCCGAAGAGGATGCCGTTGGAATTGAGCAGGAACACCTGACCATTGGCGGTGATGTTGCCGAAGATCTGCGTGGGATTGCCGCCGATGACGCGATTGAGGATCACCGAGCTCGCAGATGGCTGGTTGAACTGCACCGTGGCGGCCGAACCGATATCGAAGCTCGTCCAGTTCAACGCCATGCGCGAGCCGGTCTGATCGATCACCTGCGTTGTGCCGGTGGGCGCATTGATCGTGCCGGTGCCGCCCACGATGCTGCCGCCGGTGGGCAGCTGGGTGCTGGCGACCTGCGCCATCGCCGGTGCGCTGAGCATGAGTGCGGCGGCCAGCGCCAGCGCAAGCGGCGATCGACGCAGCAGGCGTTCGCAGGGGCGGGCTGCAACGGTGGAAGCGGTGTGGTTGGCGTGCATGCGCAGATCCCTCAGAAAGTGAAGCCGAAACGCGTGTAGATGCGGGCGTCGTCGCGTCCATCGGACGCATTGCGGCGTCCGGTCGGCAGGGCGGCCGTGAGGCGCCATTCGAAATTGGCGTACTGCGGCAAGCGGAAGGTGAAGCCGACACCGGCGGCGTCGAAGCTGGTCGGCGCCGCGACGCCATTGGCCGCAAACACGCGGGCGTGATCGGCGAACACGTCCAGCTCCAGCAGTTCGCGCCACGGCCGGCCATTGAACGGCGAGGCAGCATCGGCAAAACCGGGCGCATCGACGTGATATTCCAGCGCGGTGTAATAGCCGAGATCGCCCAGTGCATCGGACACCGGATAGGCGCGCACGCTGTCCGGCCCGCCCATCGCAAATTGCTCCAGCGGCGCCAGCGTGTCGCTGCTGTACTGGCCGCTGAACTTGAAATACAGGCGTTGGGTGCGGGTGAGGTATTGCAGGCGCGTGTACGACAAGCGCGTCAGGGTGAAGTGGCTGTCGCGGTCGGGGCTGACCAGATCCGGGTCGGCCGAGCCATCGCGCAGGGCCTGGCGCACGCTGAGCTGCAGCAGGTCCACCCCGCGCCAGCGCAGATCGGTGCGGCGCAGCGAGACGCCGAGTTCGGCCACGTCGAAGGATTGGTCCGACAGCGTGATGCCGGCTGCATCCAGCCGCGATTTTTCGCGCAGATACCGCGCCGAGCCTTGCAGCTGCAGCAGATCGTGATTGATGAATTTCCAGTCGGCGCCGGCATACACCACCGAGGTGGGGCCCTTGAGGCCGAGCCGGGCGAACACGCCGTTGCGTACCTCCAGCTCGCTGCGGCTGGCACCGACCACCGCGCTCAGGCCGGACACCTGCCCTACCGGCAACGCATACGACAGCGCGCCGATCTGGCTCTGCCGCGGCGCCAGCGAATAGGCGTAGTTGGCGGCGAACACATCGCCCAGGCCGAGCGGGCTATTCCAGGTGATGCCGGCCTGGGCGCGATAGCGGCCGGTGAGTTCGGTGCCGTAATTGTTGCCGCCCAGGCTGATCACGTACGGGCGCGCGGCTTCGCTGGCGACCAGCACCACATCGGTTTCGCCGGCGTTCTGGCCCGGTTGCAGGACCGACGACAGCGATACGCCGGGCAGATCGCGCGCATACAACAGCGCGGTGTCCACGTCCTGCTTGCGCAGCGGGCGCCCCTGCAACTGGCGCAGCGGCGCCGACAAGGTGGTGCCGCGATAGCGCGCGGCGCCTTGCACGGTGACCTGGCCGATGCGGCCTTCGAGCACGCGGATCTCGATCAGCTGGTCCGGGCCGGGCGTCTGCGCCGGCAGGTAGGCGGTGCTGACGATGAAGCCGGCTTCGCGATAGGCGCGGGTGACGGTGTCGGCCACCGCCTGCAGCTGGTCGAAGCGCAGCGCCACCACCGGCTGGCCCTGCGCCAACGCGGCGAACGCGGCATCGGCCACCGCCTGCACGCGCGCCGGGTCGATGCCGGCCTCCGGATAGGTGCCGACATCGCGCACGCGGAATCCGCGCACCGGCAAGGCGACGACGGCATCGCCGCGGTCCTTCATCGCCGGCAGCGCGGCGCCGCCTGCGGGCGCACCATCGGAGGCGCTGTGGTCCTGCGCCCACGCAGGTGCGGCCAGCAACAGGCACGCAGACACCGCCGCGGCCAGACACGTCATACGCATACGTCACTTACCCCTGAAAACATCCGTTGTTGCGCATGCCCGACGTGCCGTGCTGCGCATGCGGACGTGTGCACGCCCGCATGGCGATCGGCCTGGTTGCGCTCGCCCCTGACTGAACGCCGGTCGAACCCGGACGTACAGTTATGGAATGTCAGCAACATTAATGCGACGGCCGTCACCGTTAAGACAATTGCCGTGGCACGCCTGCGCAATCGACTGGCGCGATCACGCGGCAACGGCGGGTTGGAGCGGTCGTCGAGCGACCGCGGCTGCGGGTTGCGCAAGGTCGCGCCCTGCGCCTGGCGGGCGGCGTCCAGCACGCTGCGCCGACGGGCGCGGTACTGCGCGCGATCGATCTGGCCAAGCTGGTGCGCCTGGGCCAGCGCATGCAGCTGGACGTTGGCCGGGTGCTGCGTGCTGCCGCTCATGGCAGCTCCCGCAGCACGCGAAAGCCCACGTCCGGCTGCGCCGAGCCGTTGTCGGCGCGACTGGCCTGCACGGTGCAATCGGACCAGTAACTGGCAAAGCTGCCGCCGCGCGCCTGCACGCCGGCGCCACTGGAGACCCATTCCCACACATTGCCGGTGAGGTTGATCAGCCCCCACGGGTTGGCATCGCGGCCGCGCGCCGACACCGGTGCGCGCACCGCATCGGTGGCGCTGGCGGTGGGCGGCACGCAGTTGCTGTCTTCGGCTTGCCGCCAATTGCTGGCGGCCTGCGCGGCATGCAGCCATTCGGCATCGCTGGGCAGGCGGTAGCGCCAACCGCCGCTGCCGATGGTCAGCCAGCGCAGATAGGCGCGGGCCTGGGTCAGGCTGATGTTGCGCACCGGCGCGCGCGCCAGCTCGGGCGTGCTGGCGGCCTGCGCGGTGCAGCGGCCGGTGGCCTGGCAGAACAGGTTGAAATCGGCCACTGCCACTTCGCCGCGCGACAACGCATACGGCGTGCCGCCGTCGATGCCGGGCACCACCACCAGCATCGGGCCGCGGGTGTCGCCCAGCGTGTCGAAACAGGCCGCGCCACGGCCGGGCAGGCCGGCACCGCCGCACGGGTCCGGGCCGGTCGGCACCGGCGGAAGGGCGTCGTCATCCACGCTGGTGGGCAGTGCGGCAGCGGCCGTGGTGCTGCGGGCCGCACCGGTGGTGGCCGTGGTGGGCTTGGCGGTGGATGTGCCGCGCGTCGATTTTGGTGGCGACGCGGTAGCCGGTGCGTCGGTGGCGCTGCCAGCGGGCACGCTGTCGGATGCGGGCGCATCGACGCCAGGTGCACGTTTCAGGCGTGCGGACAGCGTGCCTTCGGGCAGTTGCCCGGCGGCTTTCATCTGCGCTTCCAGTTGCGCCATCGCGGTGGCATCGCTGCGATACAGCGCCTGCAGGCGCTGACCCAGTTGCTGGCGCTCGGCGGCCGGCAAGGTGCCTGCAGCCATCACTGCGGCGGCGACGGCATAGCGCGCCTGCGCACTGCGTAGCTCGGCGCGTTGGCCCAGGGTCTGCAAGCCCTGGGCGAGCAGGTCGGCGGCCTGCGTGTAGCGGCCTTGCGCAAAGGCGTCGCCGGCGTTGTTGCGATACACCTGCGACAGCAGTTGCGGGCCCTCGCTGCGCAGCAACGGATGGTTGGGCTGCAGCACGCGGATACGCGCCAACGCATCGCCTGTCTTGCCCAGATCGTTAGCGGCGGCGGCACGCCGCAGCGACTCCACCCGACCGGCCAGTTCGGCCTCGGCACTTTCGCGGGCGAGCGCCTGCTGCAGCTGTTGCTCCAGGGTGTGCAGGCGCGTGCGTTGCGCCAGCAGCGCGCTGGACTGCGGTGCCAGCTGCAGACCGAAGCTGACCAGTGCCTGCGCGCCCGCCAGTTGCGCCGGGTCGGACTGGGCGGCGACTATGCCCGCGATGGCCTCGGCCACTGCGCCCTGTTGCGTGCTGCGCTCGGCCGCCGGCAGGGCGGCCAATGCCGCAGTCACGCGGTCGCGCCACGCCGCATCGGTGCCGGGCTGTGCCAGCGCGGCGGCCAGCGTTTGACGTGCGCCAGCCGCATCGCGCGGCGCCGCAGCCACCGGCTTGCGTCGGGCTTGCTGTTCGGCCAATGCGACCTCGGCGCTGCGCAACTGCAGACGCAGCGAGTCGGGAAAGGCCGCACGTGCCTGATCGCTCTCGGTCCGCGCGGTGCTGAGCTGGCCTGCCGCAACCGCCTGTGCAATGGCCGCATCCAGCCGCACTTCCAGCGCGGCGTGATGCAACAGACTGCTGGCCGGGTCGATGCGGCGCACCTGGTCGAGCGTGGCCAGCGCGTTGTCGGCCTGATTGCGGAACAGCAGACCGGCGTCGAGTTGGCGATTGAGCGTGGTGTCGAGCGCGTTGAGGCGCTCGTTTTTTTCGCGCTCGATGGTCTGCCGGCGCGCATCCAGCGACGGCGAATACAGCCGCAGCCGGTCGCG
Source organism: Xanthomonas sp. NCPPB 4467 (assembly GCF_041475665.2). Lineage (NCBI taxonomy): Bacteria > Pseudomonadati > Pseudomonadota > Gammaproteobacteria > Lysobacterales > Lysobacteraceae > Xanthomonas > Xanthomonas sp. NCPPB 4467. The sequence continues at coordinate 4,942,644 of NZ_CM191260.1, forward strand.
CAGCGCAAACACCTGCAACGCGCCGCGGTAATCGTCGCGGCCGTTGGCCGGATTCCACACTGCATCCAGGCGACGCAGCAGGAAATCTTCGATCAGATCGCTACGGTCGGTGAGCAGGCGGCGGCGGTCGTCCGGCTCCAGGCTGGACAGCGCCTGCATGGCCTGGGTTTCGTCGCGATAGCGCTGCGGGTCCTGCGCACCGAAGCGTGCGACCACCTCGGCCAGATGCTGCTGATGCAGGTAGCGCTGCACGCCCCACCCGCCCGTGCCCAGCACCGCCAGCGCAGCGGCGCCGTAACCGAGCATGGGCAGTGCGCGTTCGCGCAGCGGCACCTGGCGCAGGCCATCGAGCAACTGATCCACGCGCTTGAGGCGCTGGCCGGCGGGGAATGCGACGGCGGCGCACAGCGTGGCGTATTGGCGCCGGGTCAGACCGGGCACCGGCGGCGGGCGGCGGCCATCGCGCAGCGCCACTTCGGCGCTGAGTTTGTCGAACGGGTGCTTGCCGGTGAGCAGTTCGAAACACACGCAACCCAGCGCGTACAGATCGTCGGCCGGGGTGGGCGCCTGCCCGCGGATCATTTCCAGGCTGGCATAGGCCGGCGTCAACGCACCGAGCGTGGCGGCATCGAACACGGTCTGTTCGCCGGACACATCGGCGGCGTGCTTGCCGGCGCGTGCGATGCCGAAGTCGAACACCTTGGCCACGCCTTCGCGAGTGACCATGACGTTGCCGGGTTTGAAGTCCGAATGCACCACGCCGGCGGCATGCGCGCGGATCAGCGCGCGGCCCATGCCATCGATCAGCGGCCACGCCTGCGTGAGCGGCATGCCGTTGTAGGCCTGCTCGCGGATCAACGTTTTCAGGTCGCTGCCGTCGATGTACTCCATGGTCATGAAGACCAGGGTGCGGTCCTTGTCGAAGTCGTACACCCGCACGATGTTGTCGTGCGCGAGCTTCTGCGAGCGGCGGGCTTCGCGTTGCAACGCGACCAGCGAATCGGGATGGCGGCGGAATTCGTCGCTGAGTACCTTGATGGCCAGCCACGGGTCGCGGTCGCGCGCTTCCACCTTGCGCTCGTCGCGCGCCAGATACACCACGCCCATGCCGCCGCGCCCGAGTTCGCGTTCCAGCAGGAAGCGTCCCTTGAGCAAGCTGCCGACACTGGCATGGTCGCCGCCGGCCGCCTCGGCCAGGTGTTGCCAACTGGACAGGCTGGCGGTGCCTGCGGTGCCGGTGCCGGTACCGGTACCGGTGCCGGTTTGCGTGCCCACACCGGTCTGGGTGCCCAGGCCCAGGCTGGTGAGGCTGGGCACATCGCCGGGCAGCGGCTGCGCCGGTTGCACGCGGGTGATGTCGTCTTCGACCGGCGCCGCAGCGCGGCGCGGCATCACCACGGTGGCGTCGTCGTCCGCTGGCGGCGCGGCGATTGCAGCGATTGCAGCGGTTGGCGAAATTGCTGGCGGCGCTGCCGATGCGCCAGCGTGCAATGCATCCAACCGATGCATCAACGTGGTGACGGTGACATCGTCCAGTAGTTGCTGGCGCTGCAGGTGCGACAGCGTTTCCACGCCGTCGCGGTATTCGGCATCCGGCACGGCTGCGCGCTTGCCCAGCGCGGCCAGCACGGCCTCCAGATTCAATGCGCCGGTGCGCATGGCGGTGACCAGTTCGGTCACGGTGGCAGTGTCTTGGTGCATGCGCTCACTCCTGCAGGCGGACGACGATGGCGGTGACGTTGTCGCGCGCCGCCCTGCCCATCGCCAGTTCGAACAACCGCGCCAGCAGCGCGCGGGGATCGCCGAAGCGATGGCACTCGGCATCCAGCTCCGGGTCGGGGATTTCCTTGTTGATGCCGTCGCTGCACAGCAAAAATTGCGTGCCCGGCAGACTCGGCAGCAGCACCCAATCGACAAACAACGGCTCCTGCGCGCCGACCGCACGCGTGAGCACGCCGGCCGCGGCGGCGGCGGCCTGGGCAGTGCCGAACTGGGTGACGTCCTCGCGCACGCCATGCACGTGATCGCGGGTGAGCTGGCGTAGCGGGCCGCCGTGTTGCGCATAGATGCGGCTGTCGCCGACCCAGCCGCACAGCATGAAATCCGGGTCGTGCACCAGCACCACCACGGTGGTGGCGATCATGTCCACGCGGCGTTGCCGCGCGACCTGCAGCAGCTCGGCGTTGATCTGCGCCAGGGTGTCGTCGATGGCGTCGAGAAAGTCGCACAGGTCCGGTGGGCGCACCAACGCGCCCAGCCGCTGCACCAGCAACTGGCTGGCGTAATCGCCGGCGCTGTGGCCGCCCAGGCCGTCGGCCACCACCCACAACCCGGCGTCGTCGCGCAGCAGCAGCGCGTCTTCGTTGAGCCGGCGCACCTTGCCGGTTTCGGTATGCCCGGCCGATTGATAGAACGCGCTCATCGGGTCACCTCGGTGATGTCCGCATCGGCGAGCAGCCAGTCCAGATAGCGTTCGGCTGCGGGCAGGCCGTCCAGCGCCTGCACAGCGCCGCCCAGTGGCCACCACAGCGACTGGCCGTGCGCCGGTGCATGCGTGGTGGATGACGTGGCAGGCACCGCGAGCGCGCGCACGGCGGCGTCGAAGCTCACCGCATCGGCGCGTGCGCGCAGTGTACGGCCCAGGCACGCCGCTAACGCGCCAAACCAGACGTGTGTGGGCAGGCAGGCATGCGGCAACGGCATCGCCACGACCAGCGGGAAGCAACGCCCCACGCGATCTTCGCCCGGGCCAAGCACACCGGCCCAGGCCTGCGGGCCGCACACGCCCGGCCCCAGGGCGAACGCGCGCAAGCCGCTGCTGCGATATGCGCCGGGCCAGCGCTCGCCGAGCTGCTGGCGCACCGTGTCCAGGCAATTGGCAAAATGCGCGTCCCACGGCTGCACAAAGCTGGCCGGCAAGCGCCGCTGCACGAAGTCGCCCACGCCGGGCAACTTGCCATGGAAGCCAATCTGATCGGTCGCCGGCATGGTCATCCGCCGCACGCAAACTGCTGGACGTCGCTGTCGAGAAATGGATGGCGCAGGTTGCCCGCGCGCAGCGGCACCTGTACGTCGTGGCCACCGAGCGCGAAGCTGGCGACGAAGCGCAGATCGGACGGATTTTCCAGATGCCCGGCCTGCAGCGCGCGAAACAGCGCCCAGTCGCCTTGATAGTCGAGCGTGCCCAGCGCCACGCCATCGGCGCCGAAGGCGGCAATCGAGACATGCCCCGGTACCGGCCCGGGCCAGATCATCGGCATGCTCTGCGCCGCACCGGGTTGGTAGTCGTAGCGCTGGCCTTCGATGTCCAACGTCAGCCGGGTGACGCCCTCGCCCAGCGTGGGCGCCAGCACGGTGAAGCCGATCTGCGGGGTGGGCCCGCCGCGAAAATATTTTTGCCGGATGCGCTGCGCCAGTTGCAGCTGTACAGGCAGGCCGGGCGCGCCGACCACCGCATCCGGGCCTTGTTTCCAGCGCCATTGCGGCGCCTGTGTGTCCAGCAGCGGTTGCACGGTGCCGGTGTAGAGCGCATCCAGGCGCCCGCCGGTACCGAACAGTTCGCCAAAATTTTGCAGCGGAATATCGACCTGCGCCGTTGGGTCGAACGGATAGCGGCCGCGTACGAAATCGCTGCACACCTCGCCCACCGATTGGCGCACCTGCGCATCCAGCGCGGCGCGTGCGCCCTGCGTCATCAAGGTGGCGCTACTGCCAGCCAGGGTTTGCAACCAGTCGGTCACCGGCGGCGGTAGCTGCGCCATTTCCTGCCGGGCCACTGCCAGCTGCGCGTTGGCAGCCGCCGCATCGCCGCCGCCTTGCGACACCACCAGCAACTGCTTGCCCAGTTGATCGAGCACGCTCAGCAGATGATCCAGCGGCGTGGCGCCAGGTGCGCCGGCAGTCAGCGCGTTGAGCGCCAGAAAGTGCTCGCTGATCGCCGCGCCCGGTACCGGTGCGTTGGCGGCGGCAGGGTCGGCCGGGGTGGCCAATGCCGCGCTCATCGCCGCGCCGCCCGGCAGCTTTGCCGCTGCCGCGTTGGCCTTGGCAGCCGCCTTGCCGGCCGCTGCAGCCACGGCGCGCTGCGCCGGGTCTGCCGGCGGTGCGCGGTCCATCGCCTGGGTGTGTTCGCCGACCACACCGAGCAACAGGCGCAGCGGCGAGCTGGGGCCGGCCAGTTTGGCGGCGGTTGCGCTGGCAGCGGCCAGATCGGCGGCCGGGCGCAGTTGCAGATCGGCCAGCAGCGCATCCCAATAGCGGATGTAGTCGGCTTCGTAGCGCTGGCCCACCTCAAGCACCAACGCGGCCTTGGCGGCTGTATCCAGCGGCGCGCCGCCGAACACCCAATCGTCGTGCCCGAAGCGCTCCACCGCCTGGCCGATGCCATCGCGCTGCAGGCCGGCAAACACCGGCTGGGTGTATAGCGCCGGCACCGCGGTGGACAGCGCGGTGCCGCTGCGCCGCACGAAGGTATCGGCCAGCAAGCCCAACGCCTTGTCCAACCGCAGCGGGGTGCCGGCCGGCGGCGTGAGCAGCAGGTTGCCGTAGATCAACGTCGACAGATCGGCCGCACGCAGGCTGGCGCGCGCCTGTGCGATGCGCTCGCCGTCCAGCGACAGCGCGCGCACGCGCTCGGGCGCATCGAGCAAGGCCTGCAACTGCGTGCTCAGCGCTTGCTGCTGCGCCACATCGCGCGGAAACAGTTTGCCGGCTTCGATGGCCGCCAGCGCGCTGAGTTGTGCCGCATCCAGATGCCGCGGCTGGCCGAGCATGAGGTAGCCCTTGAGCGTGTAGTACAACGCCTGCGGCGCCTGCGCGTTGTCGACCAGACCGTTGCGAAAGCGCACCGCCAGCGCCGGCAACAAGGTGGCATTGAGCTGACGCAGATAGCCGGCCTGCACTTCATCGCCAAGCGCGGCGCCCTGGAACAATCCCATCCGCAGCGACCACGGCGTGCGCGCGTGATACTGCCGTGCCACCCGCACCACCGCCTGCGTGGCCGCGGCCTGCTGCAGCGTGCGCGCCACGTACTCGGGCATGGCGGTGGCGGCATTGGGGTCGGGCACTGCCGGGCGTGCATCCAGCGCCTGACGTACCTGCTGGAGATAGGCGCGATTACCCAGATAACTGACGCTCAACCCGGCCAGCAGCGCACCACTCAACACCGCAACGCCCACATAGGCGGCCGCCTGCAACCACGCCATGCGGCGTTGCTGCGTGGGCGGGGTATTGGCCAGCCCGGATTCGCGCAGCACCACCTCGCGCAGCAATCGCTCGACAAAGAACGTGCGGCGTTGCGCGCCCGGGGCATGCACCCGCGCATCGTCCACACCAAAGGTGCGTGCCACCGCGCTCATCATGCGATCGATCGGCGTGCCTTCCTGCGTGCCGGAGGTGAAGTACACCCCGCGCAGCAGCGGTGCCGGCCCGTAGGCATTGCCGGCGAAAGTGCCTTCGACAAACTGCCGTGCACGCTCGCCGAGCGCGGCAACCTGCTGCGGAAACGACAGGATCGCCGCACGCCGCAAACGGTCGCGCTCCAGATTCAGACGCTCGAACAGGCGTGCGCTCAACTGCTGCTGCAGCAGGTTGAATTCGTCGGCAAACCCACGCGCGGCGCGGCCATCGAGCGTGTGCGCCAGCGGAAACGACATGCCCCAGACCTGGCTGCGCTGCGCAGGCGTGAGATCGTCGAAGAACTCGCCAAAGCCACCGACCAGATCGCACTTGGTAAAGATCAGATACACCGGCACGCTGGCCTGCAGCTGCTCGGCCAGCTCGTCCAGGCGGCGACGGATCGCCTGCATATGCGTGTCGCGTTCACCATCGTCCAGCAGCAACAGGTCGGACATGCTCATGGTCACCAGCACGCCATTGAGCGGCCGGCGTGGGCGATGGCGTCGCAGCAACCGCAGAAAGTCGCGCCAGGCGCCGGCATCGACGGCTTGATCGGAATCCTGCGTGGTGTAGCGCCCGGCGGTGTCCAGAAACACCGCTTCGTCGGTGAACCACCATTCGCAATCGCGGGTGCCGCCCACTCCGCGCAGCGCGGCATCGCCCATGCGCGCGGCCAGCGGAAACTGCAGGCCGGAATGCTGCAGCAAGGTGCTCTTGCCCGAGCCGGGCGGGCCGATCAGCGCATACCAGGGCAGCGTGTACAGATCGCTGCCGCCGCGTCGCTTGCGCAACAGTTGAATGGCTTGCTGAAAGCGCGCCTGCAGCTGCGCGCGCTCCTGCCCGCTGCGCAGTTCGCGGTCGTCATCGCGCCCCGGGGCGGCCAATGCGCTGGACAAACTGCCGGCGCGCCGCTGCGCGCGCCAACGCCGCCATGCCAACACCCCCAGCCACACCGCAATCATCATCACGATTGCCAACAGCCGTGCCGCCACACCGGTCAGCGGGCTCCAGCCATCGATGGCGACATACGGGCCACCCACCCACAACAGCAACGACAGCAGGCACAGCGCCAGCACGCTCACCACCAATGTGGCACTCAGCTTGGACAACAGCGTTTTCATCGTCATTCCCCAGGCTGAAACAGAATCTCGACGCGGCGATTGCGCGCGCGATTGGCCGGCAATTGCACTGGCTGCGCCACCGGTTGCGAGTCACCGGCGCCCAGCGCTTCCACCCGCCCCGGCGTGCGCAGATGCGTGCGCAACAGCTGCGCCACCGCGTCGGCACGCGCCCCCGACAAAGCGTAGTTGTCGGCAAAGCGCAGCGAGCGCACCGGCACGTCGTCGGTGTGCCCGACCACGATCACCCGGCCCGGCAATTGATCGATTGCCGCAGCGATCTGCGCGATCAGGCCACGTTGGTCCGGCTCCACCTCGACGCCGCCGGAGGCGAACATCGCCGCGCTGCTCAAGCGCACGCGCGTCTGCGCATCGGCCTGCTCCTCCACGCTCAGCAGACCGGCGCGCTCCTGGGTCGACAGCAATTGTTTGAGGCGCACCTGCGGCGGCGGCAACGGGGTTGCATCCGGTGGCGTGGCCGGCGCCAGCCCCCATTGCGCGACCTGCGCACTGATCGGCGCCGACAAGGCGTTCAAGCGCGTCTGCATCCACACGAAGGCCACCACCAGCACGCTCAGCCCCAGCAGCGCAGCGGCCCACAGCGGCAAGAAGCGACCCAACCGGCGACGGTCTTCCACCCCGCGCCAATGCGGCGCCAGACTGTCCGGCGCGGCGCCGCGCGCGGCGCGGATACGGCGGAACAGGTCGTCCTGAATCTCGCCGAGCTTGGCCAGCCCGCCGGCTTCGATCTGATAGCGGCCAACGAATCCCAGCGCCAGGCACAGATACATCAGCTCGATCAGGTCCAGATGCCGCGGCACATCGGCGCAGAGCCGCTCCAGGATCTGGAAGAACTTGGCGCCGCCGTACGATTCGCTATGAAAGACCACCAGCAATGTCTTCTGCGACCAGCCGCTACGCTCGCCCCACGGTGCATTGAGCACCGCCTCGTCGAGCAAGGCGCACAACACATAACGCGCGGCGGTGACCGCTTCGACCGGCGCGCCGCCATCGCGGGCGCGTTGCTCGAAGCGGCGAATCTGCGCCATCACCTGCTCGCGCAGGCGGGCCACATCGGGCAGTTGTGCGCTGTGGCGCAATTGCACCGCCAGCAGCAACAGCGGCGTGGCCGCCTGCACCAACGGGTTGACGCTGCGGCCCAGCAGCTCGCTGATGTCGGCGTCTTCGACAGCGACCGGTTCGGCAGCGACCGGGTTGGCCGGTAGCGGCGCGACCAACGCAGCATCGAAGTCGGTAACGGGACGGCTCATGCGTTCAACTCCGGATCGCCCACAGTTGCAGGTCCAGCCCGGCAAATTCGCTGCCGAAGTGGAATGCGATGCCGCCAGAGGTTTTCAGCGTTCGCCACAACGCGGCGCTCTTGTCGAACTCGAAATACAGATAGCCGGCGTGGTACGGAATCTGCCGCGGGGCCACCGCCATCGGCGTTGCGACGATGCCGGGCAACTGCAGATTGACCAGATCGCGGATCTGCTCCACCGGCCCGATCTTGGCGTGCGCAGGCAGCTGCCGGCGCAACTCTTCGCTGGGCATGTCGGCTTTTGCGGCAAGCACGAACGCGGCGCTGTCCAGCAAGGTCGGGTCGGGCACCATCGCCACCCACACCCCGAATTTGCGTGCCTGCATCGGCAACGGGGTGGCGGTCTGTTCGAGTACCGCGCTCAGACTGGAGCGCAGTGCGCCGATCACCGGCTCGAAGCTGTCCTGCTGCGCCTCGTGCCGATAGGCCGGCCATGCCGGCGGGCGCTTGCCCGGCGCGGTAAATGTGCTGAGTTCGCCGGCCAGCGCCACCAGCGCACGGAACAGTTCTTCCGGGTGCGCCAGTGGTGCAGCAGCCCAATGCGCAATCTGCGGCTGCCAGCGGTTGACCACTTGCAGTAGCAGGAAATCGGCGATGTCGGCAGCGCCACCGCGATCGGTGAGCGTGACCCGCGCCGCCAACGCCTCGCCGCGCTGATGCAACAAGCCAAGCAGTTCGGTCAGAAACGTGGTCAGCCTTGAGGCGGCCTGGCACACCATCGCGCTGGGAATAAAGTGCGGGTCGAGGATCACCTGACGGTCCGAGCGCGATTCGATGATGCGCGCCACCGCGATGCGGTCCAACCCGTCCAGTGGCTGCGATTGCGGCAGCAGGCGCGTACTCAACCCGCCGACTTCCATCAGCACCGCCTCGCTGGTGCTGCCCGACGCATCGCCGCTTTCGGTTTCACGTACGCGATAGCGGAACAACTGATCGGCCGGCGATTCCGGGCGCCCCAGTTCCGGTTGCGCAGGCACCCGCAACGGCAGCGTGAGATACACGATCTGATCGCGGCAGTTGGGGTCTACCTCCAACGCCATCGGCAGCGGGTCGTCGCCGGGCATCGCAAACGGCGTGCCATCGGCAAACACCCCACGCGCACGCCGCAAGCCCAGCTTGCCCACCGCCAATAGATCGGTTTCCCATTCCAGCTCGCTCAATCCCCAGGCATACGGCCGCAACCGTGCCGCACGCAGATCGACGTAGCGCTCCAGGTACCGCTCCTGCTGCTGCAGATGCTGAGGGCGCAGAAACAGCCCCTCGCTCCACACGACCTTGTTGTTGTGCATGATCCACTCGCTAGGGAAACGCCGCGCGCCACCGCACGGCGTGCCATGCGCGATCGTCATGTTGTTGGTCGGTTGCATGCCGCTGGCGATCGCGATGGCTGCAGTCGCCAGGCCCCGATGGATCGCGTCGATGGAGCGATTCTGCGGCGCACCTGCCAGGCGCACCCGTCAAAATGTCTCAGGCAATCGACTGCCATCGGAGATATCGGTACGCTCTGTCGCACCCGCACAGCAGACATCATCAAAGGTGCCATGCGCTGCGGATTCGTCGCTGGGGAGAGCGCCTTGATCGTGGTGTTTGTTGTCGAAAAGCGTCCCGTCGCGCAAGGCTGCGGCTTTATCGCGGACTTCTGCTTGATCTGCCGCACCGCCCGGGTATTCGAGGTCCAGCGCGTCGGCCTGGCATGGTCGATGTTTGGTCTGCGTCTTGGCGCGGCGACGTACACGCATGAACATCAAGTGTGCCAACATTGCCGGCAAGCACTCCCGCACGATCCAGCGTGGTTCACCCAACGCGCGTCAGCGCCAGAGACCGTCGACAGATTGATCGACATCACGCAGCCGGCGCTCGCCGTACGCCATGCGCGCCGGCTGAAGATCGAGGAGCAGATGCGCGACTCGGCCGCGTCGCTGGATCCGGCGATACGCGCCGACCTGTTGCACGCCCCTTTCGTACTGCTGTCCCCGCAGCTTGATCAGCGCTTTGCGACCACCCAACTCGATTGGCGGCAACTGGCGGCACTGGTGTTTGGCCTGCCGTGCGCGATCCTGCTCCTGCTGCCCATCGAGTTCCTGCTCGAACGCGTCGGCGTCCCCATTGCACAGACTGGCCCGTGGATCGCGTTTGCCGCGTTCACTGCCTATGTGGGGCTGGTGCTTTTGGTATTTCGACGGGCACGCAAACAGTTTTTTGAACGCGAGATTCTTCCGGCGCTCGCACTTGCCGTTGCCGGGCTTTCCCCAAGCCGCGAAGAACTGACGCTGGCGCTGGCACACCATCGCAGTGGCCCGCTGCGTCATTGGCGTCGCCTCACGCCTGCCTGGCTGGATACGATTGCCCGGCTGCCTGCACCCGCCAGGTGGCCTGCACAGATTCAGACGCCGTCGGCCGACGAGGATGCGCGCTGGCGGCGGCCGGCCTGAGATGCGTTGTTGCCGGCGCTGATTGCAATAAATCCGGCTGGGCAGACGCGCAGCTGCACTTGGCCTATCATAGCGATGCGTTGCCTTGCGCGTGGCATTGCACGGCATGTGGTTTGGACAGACGGCCGTCAGCCCGTCATGCATTGAAGGGCTGTGAGCGGCCGCGGTCCAGGGATCTGCCAAGCGCGCCGACACGGCACGCATGGCAAGTGCGTCCTGCAGTCTCGGCAGCGAACTGCGAACTGCGGTAACTGCGCACGCGGTGCACTTCAGTGCGAGGTACCGACCTCGGTCGCAATACCGTCCAACGTCGCCACCTGCTCTGCGGACAGGGTCAGCGCAGAAGCCGCGAAGTTCTCACACAGATGCGGCACGGAGGAGGTGCCGGCGATCACCAGGATGTTCGGCGAACGCTGCAGTAACCAGGCAAGCGCCACCTGTTTCGCGGTTGCACCGATCTGCTTGGCAACGGCCGACAGTCGGTCCGATTGCAGCGGTGAGAAGCCGCCCAGCGGAAAAAACGGAACATAGGCGATGCCCTGTTGCGCGAGCGAATCGATCAGGGCGTCATCGTCGCGTTTGACCAGGTTGTAGTGGTTCTGCACACACACGATCTTGGCCAGCGACTGCGCCTGCGCGACCTGCCCCGCGGTGACGTTGCTCAGACCGATATGGCGCACCAGGCCCTGGCGTTGCAGCTCGGCCAGGCACGCAACCGGCTCGGCGATGGAGCGCTCGTCGGTCTCCATCGGTGCGCCGAGCCGCAAATTGACGACATCCAGTGCCTCCAGACCGAGACTGGCGAGGTTGTCATGCACCTGCCGCGTCAAGCTTTCGGGCGAAAGATCGATGTTCCAGGAGGCATCGCTTCCCCGGCGGATGCCGATCTTGGTGACGATCACCAATTCGTCGCTGTAAGGATGCAGCGCTTCGCGGATCAGTGCGTTGGCGATATGCGGCCCGTAGAACGCGGCCGTATCGATGTGATTGGCACCTAGCGCAATCGCTTCGCGCAGCACTGCCAGAGCTGCTGCCTTGTCGCGCGGCGGGCCCCATACGTGCGGGCCGGGTAGCTGCATGGTGCCGTAGCCCATCCGCTTGAGGCTAAGGGTCGTGCCGGGCAGGGTAAAGCTGCCACCAAGACGCGTCGTGCTGTGCATGGGAGTGTCCTTGAGTTGAGTGAGCGCAGTGGCTGTGCCGGATCTTTCCGGTAACAGGGCTGCAACGCGCTGCGAAACCGAGCCACTGCGGCGCGTTGACTGCGGCGATGAAAGACCTCGCCTGCGAGGTGCATGGCCAATCTACGGGCGCCGCGCCTGTGCGACAATTGGGTACAAACTGGACAGCCTGTACGGAATTTCGAACAATGAGCAGCCACCTGGCAGAGATGGAGGCCTTTGTGCGCGTTGCGCGGGCGGGCGGTTTTCGCCAGGCCGCCAAAAGCGCGGGCGGCAGCGCCTCCAACTTCAGCGATGCGATCAAGCGCCTGGAATCCTGGCTCGGCGTGCGGCTGTTCAACCGCACCACGCGCAGCGTGGTGCTGACCGACGCGGGCAAGGCATTGCTGGCACGGGTCGAGCCTGCCTTGATCGAACTGGATGGCGCCAAGGACGTGATGAGCGCGTTCCGCAACACGCCAACGGGAACGCTTCGGCTCAACGTGCCGATCAGTGCCGCCAACCTGGTGATGCCGCGGATCATTCCACCGTTCATGGCGGCGCATCCGGATATCAGCGTGGAGATCCTGACCGAAGAAAGTTTTGTCGACGTCGTTGCCGCCGGATGCGATGCGGGCATTCGCTACGGCGAGCGGCTGCAGCAGGACATGGTTGCCATCCCGATCGGCCCACGGGTGCAGCGCAGCGCCACGGCCGCGGCGCCGAGTTACCTGGATAGACGCGGCCGGCCGACGCATCCCCGCGCGCTGGTCGACCACGACTGCATCCGTGCCCGCTTCCCAAGCGGTGCGATCGCCGATTGGGAGTTCGAGCGCAACGGTGAGGTGATCACCATTGTTCCGCGCGGGCAATTGTTGGTGGAAATCGGCGGAGGGATCGAGCTTGCGATTCAATCGGCGATCGCAGGCAGCGGGATCATCTATCTGTTCGAGCAATGGCTGCAGCCGCATCTGGATTCCGGCGCGCTCGAACCGGTACTCCGCCCGTGGTGGCAGCCGTTTCAGGGGCCGTACCTGTACTACCCCAACCATAACCTCACGCCACCGGCGCTGCGGGCCTTCATCGAATTCGTCAAGCAGCTGCCGGACTAAGCGTGCGCGAGGCGCGGGCGAACTCGTCGCCGAACGGGCGGCGTTTCGTAGGAGCGCGCCTGAGCGCGACGGGGCGTTACCGGGATGGCTCGGTCGCGCTCAGGCACGCTGCTACCGCTGCTGGATCGGGTTACCGCTCGCGCGCCGGCTGCCGCCGCGCCGATTTCAACCGCGCCAACTGCGCTTCGTACGCCCGTGCGAATTCGTCGCCGAACAGACGGCGGAAGCAGTCGTCCGGGTCGCCGCGCAGTTGCTCGAAGTTGTCGCGATAGCGCTCCCAATAGCGGCCCTTGCCGCCGAAGCTCAGGCGCTTGCCGCCGGCGTCGACTTCCTGTTCCAGTCGGTCGGGGCTGAAGTGGAACAGCATCGCGTCGAAGGCGGCGCGCATGCCGGCCAGCATCGCCATCTGGTGACAGCGGATGTCGTCGAAAGCGTCCTCGAAGGCAGGCACACCGGACAGGAACGAAGCGCTTGGCGGAGCCAGCAATTTTTGCAGCGCGTCTTCAGCCGTGGCGGCGAACTTGAGCGGGTTGTTCTCCGAGCGCTGGATCACCGTCACCGGCAAGCGGAAGGTGTTCTTGATTTCGGCGCGTGCGCGCAGCACGTCCATGACCCCATCGACGACGATGGTGAAGATGCGGTCCAGCTCCGGTGGCACTGCCAGCGTCGATGCAGCCGCGCTGGCTGATGCCTGCGGCGCGGGCGCTGCAACCGGTGACGCAGGCGTGGGCGCGGGCACCGCCGACGATGGCGGTGCAAAGTCGCCCATCGTCAGGTCCCAGTTTTCCGGCAGGGTGGCGCGCGTGTCGCCATTGCCCGGCGGGCGGAAGTGATCGTGGCTGGCGTTGCTGTGATTCCATGCGCTGGGCACCACGCTCGGGGGTGGGGCCGGCAATGGGTCGAGCAACCGCAATGGATCGAGCTCGCGTGGCGTGCTGCCGAGCAGCAGGCCGTCCAGCGGATCGTCGGTGACAGGATGCGCCGCAAGCGGGGCACCGAAGTCCAGCAGGTCGAACGCGTGCGCGTTGGCAGGCGTGGCGTTGCGTATCGGCGATGGCGGCGGCGCGACCTGGGTGCGGTCGTCCATGGCGTCCAGCAACGGATCGAACGCAGGCGTCACGTCGGATGCGGCAGTCAGGGAGTGCACCTGCACCTGGATCTCGAAGCTGTCCAGTTGCAGGCGGTCGCCATCGCTCAACGCGCACGGGTCGGCACGCGTCAACCCCACGCCATTGAGCGACATGCCATTGGTGCTGCGGTCTTCGATGAAGTACATGCCATTGAGAAAACGCACCACCGCATGCGTGCGCGAGATGCCCGGCGCCGCCAGCACCCAATCGCTTTCATCGGAGCGGCCAATGCTGCCGCCGGTGCCGGCAAAGCGCTTTTGCGCGCTGGCCCCGAACTGCGCGGCATACGCGCCGCTCACGGTGAGGATCAACTGCGAACTGGACACGACACAGGCTCCTGCAAATGATGATCGATATCAGGGAAAAACGTGATGCGGTTGATGGAACGTCGCGAGCGGCCACGCAGTGATTGTTTAGCCATCCTCAGCGTCACCCAGGTGGTCCCGAGCGGGGTTGGTCGAGGGCGCGGTGAGGACACCGCGCCAGGGAGTAGGTCGGCCGCGTTGAGAAGATCTACGCACACCGGCCGTGTCGACTGGTCATTGCCCGCCCACCGTCGCCGGACCTTACGCGGCACGGATACCGCGGAAGAGCCTGCGAGGACATACGTGCGGCATGTCCTGCGATGGTGGGCGGGCGAGGGCTCTGCAGCGGCGGCGCAGATCATCCGCTCTGCCACCGGCGCAGTCATCGCCTTACACACAATCGACATCTCAAGATGTTCACGCGGCTGAAAAACGTTGCGACCAATGCATAGGTAGAGGTTGCCGGCGTCTTCAAGGACGGCATGTCTGCCTGGCATATGCCGCAATGACCAACGGGCGATGTCATGGCGCGCGCGCACTGGTCAGCAACTCCAGCGCATGTGCGGCATACCCGTTGCGGCGCGCCTGTAGCTGCGCCGGCTCACGTGCCGCAAGCAAGGTGATTGCGGCGGCCACCGCGCGCGCGGTCAGGTGCTCGGGCGGAGGCACCGGCGTGGCCTGTTGCGGTGGCGCCAGACTGCCGCCGGACCAAGCCACCGCCGCCGCCAGCCAGGCACCCAACGAGACGTAACCGCCTGCATGCGCAAACGCCTGCGCCGCGCGGCGATGCGCTTCGCTGGGGTCGCGTACCCATTTCTCGGCCAGCGCGGCGCCGACCCGGTCTTCCTCGTCCAGCGTTTCGCCGCGCGCGCATTGGCACAGCCAGGCCACCGCGTAGCGCTTGGGCAACAGACGCGCGAGCAGCTTGATCGCATCCTCGCCATACCCTTGCGCCAGCAACGCACGCACCGCGTCCTGCGGCGCCATCGGCGCACCCAGCTGCGCACGTGCAGGTGCGGACAGCTGCATGTCCGCACACGCCTGCGCCAGCGAGAGACCGGGCGCGCTCATCCGATCATGATCAGGCCGCCGGCAACCTGCACCAGCGCGTCGGCCTTGATGTTGACCAGCGGGCCTTTCACGGTGGCCGACGCGCCGGCTTCGGCGCTGAGCATGCCGCCGGACGACAGTTTGAGCGTGCCATCGCCCACCACCTCGGTGGCCGGCGAGGTGGCCTGCAGCTGTGCATCGGCAATCAACTTGATCGCCATCGAGGTGGTCTTGGCTTCGGTCGTCGCATCGATCAGGATCTTGATGCCGCTGAGCACGATGTCGCCGTTGCGCTTCATCACCAGGCGCGAACTGCCGGTGACCAGCTCGATCTCTTCGCCGGCCTTGAGCAACAGTTTCTTGCCCACGTCCACGCTGTCGTTGTTGTCGATACGTGCGCTGCGATCGTGGTTGACCGTGAGCACCTGGTCGTTGGTCACCGTGGCGGTGTGGTCGTTCTGCACTTCTTCGCGCAGGTCGCGTTGCGCGCGCAGATAGACTTCTTCTTTGCCGGCCTTGTCGTCGAAACGCAGCTCGTTGAAATCCGCGCTACCGCCGAGCAGGCTGCGGCTACGCATGCCGCTCTGGGTCTTGTTTTCCGGCAAAGCGAACGGCACGGCATGATCGGCGTTGTAGACGCTGCCCACGATCAACGGGCGGTCCGGGTCGCCTTCCAGAAAGCTCACCACCACTTCCTGTCCCACACGTGGCAGGCTCATCGCGCCCCAGCCCTTGCCCGCCCACATCGAGGCCACGCGCACCCAGCATGATGGCGCCGCGTGCGGGCGTGCAGCGTTGGCCCAGTGAAAGGTCACCTGCACACGGCCATGTGCATCCACCACGATGTCTTCGTCGGTCTCGCCGGTCACCACGGCCGTCTGCAGACCGGCGATGCTGGGCGTGGGCGTGCGCCGCAGGTTACGGAAAGGCAGCCGGCTTTCCATCACCTGCACAGTGCTGGAAAACGGCGCCTCATCGCCATGCTCCGGTGCGGCCAGCGTGGTGTGTGCCGACAGCACCAGATATTCCTGGTTGAGCGGAGCGCACGGATGCTCGCGCAAGGTGAACAGCGCACCGACCATCAGCCCGCAGGCATTGGTGGTGGCGTGGTGGCTGGCGCGTTGCACGTTGACCGCCTCGTTGCGCACTTGCGCGTAGCGGCTGGCATCGGCTTGCAACGCATGCGGGCCTGGATAATCGAAGACGTCCAACCCGTCGGCCTCGTGTAAATCGTCGCCACCCGCGGCGACCTGTGCCGCCAGGGAGGCGCGTGGTTGCTGCGGGTCGTAGTCGGCCAGTGCGTGGCGTGTGGAATGCAGCGCACGGGCGCTGCGCCACTGGCTCACCACCGAGCGCAAGAGACGCCGGTGCTGCATGTCCGGTGGTACGTACGGCAGGGTGTTCACCCCGTTGCGCACCGCATGCGCGCCCAGCGCGTCGCACAGCACCAGCGTGTGCGCGTTGCGCGTATGCGTGAAGTAGTAATAGATGCCTTCCTGCTCCAGCAGCCGGCTGATGAAGCTGAAGTCGTCTTCGCGGTATTGCACGCAATACACCCGCTTGGGGTAGTGCGCGCTGAGCCGCTGCTGGATGTCGCTGTAGCCGCTCTCGCTCAGCACGCTGGCGACGATCTCCGGCACGCTCATGTCCTGATAGATGCGGCAATCGCGGCGTTGGGTGAGCAACCACGGCCGCGGAACCACGTGCAGCTCGAGCACGGTGTAGGGGAGCGCATCGATCACGGTGGAGCCGGCCTGCGTGCACGTGGCCACCATGCCGTGGTACCAGCGTTGCTCACCGTTGTCGTCGGCCAGCTGGACGGCGACCGGTGTGGCCAGCAGCGCGCGCAGGTTGGGCTGCACATCCGTGCACAAGGCTTCGATGCGGAACTCGAACAGCTGCCCCAACGCTTCGCTGGCCTGCATGCGGTGCAGCAGCAGGCGCTCGCCAAGATCGGAGTGCAGCGTGATGGTGCGCGGCATCGAAGCATCCACAGGTGAGTGGGCAACGCACAACGCGCTGACCGGCAGCACCGACGTACCGGCCGGCAAAGACCACCGCGGGCCGGCAACGGACCGCTGCTGCCAGAGTCATGCTCACACGCGTACAGCCGGCAAAGCCGACATTTCGTCTCAGCACTGTGCAGCTGTGCGTGCGGTCACGACCCAGCCATGCACCGGCTGGCCACGCTCGCTGCGCAGCACATCCAACGCGATGGCAATCGGCTGCAGGCCGGCGCTATGTAGCGCAGCCAGCACATGCGCATGGCTATGCCGATAGCGGCCGCTGGCATCGAGTTCCACCGCATCGGCGTCGCTCTCCAGCGCCTCGACGGTAAAGCCCAGCACCCCGCCCGGCCGCAGCGCAGCGGCCGCAGCGTCGAGCACCGGTTGCAGCGCCCCGAAATACACCAGCGTGTCTGCCGATGCGATGACATCCCAGTGCGCATGCCGGCTCTGCAGGTAGGCGGTGAGTTCGGCAACCTCCAGTACGTCGTAACCGCCGCGCTGCCGCGCCTTGGCGACCATGCCCGGCGACAGATCCACCCCGACCAGTTGCTGCGCATACGGACGTAGCAGCGGTGCGCACAGCCCGGTGCCGCAGCCGGCATCCAACATGGTGAGCGCAGCCTGCGGCGCAGGCAGACAGGCGGCCAGCGCCTCGGTCAGCCGCTGCGGCGCGCGATAGTCCAGATTGTGCAGCAGTTGCTCGTCGAAACTATCGGCAAAACCGTCGAACAGCGCACGCACATAGGTGTCGCCCGCACGTGGCGGCGGTGCTGCGCCACCGCAGGCTGCCAGCATGTGCGCGGCCACGGCATTGCCCGGGTCGCGCGCCAGCCATGCACGGTAGACCGCCTGCGCCTGGGTGTGTTCGCCGAGCAGGTACAGCCCGGTGCCCAGCGCTTCGCGTGCGTGTAAATGCTCCGGTGCCAGGCTGCAGGCCTGTTGCAGGCACTCCACCGATTGCTGCAGGTGCTCGGCGGCTTGCGCGTTGTTGCGGAGAAACACGCCGAGAAGGTAGTGCGCATGCGCCGATTCGGGATAGAGGTGCAGCAACGCGGCGTAGGTCAGGAAAGCTTCCTCGAGGCGGCGCTGCGCTTCGAGCACGGCGGCTAGATTGGGCAGCGCATCGGCATGCGCAGGTTCCAGTGCAAGCGCACGTCGATAGCACTGCTCGGCCTCGCTCAGCCGGCCGCATTCGCGATGCACATTGCCCAGGTTGTTGCAGGCATCCGGTTGCGCAGACGCCAGTTGCAGTGCCTGGCTGATGGCCTCCACCGCTGCTGCGCTATTGCCTTGCTGATGCAGCAATACGCCCTGGTAATGCAGTGCCTGCGCATGGCCGGGCTGGGCCTCCAGCAGCTGGGCATACGCCCGCGCGGCTTGGTCGAGCTTGCCGCTGCGATGCGCCTGCATCGCGGTCTGCAGCACGGTATCCAGATCGGCGTGCATCTCGGCGGTCGCGTGACGGGCAGGCTGCATGTGACATCTCCTAGGAGGATTGGACGCAGGGGCTGCGTCGAATGACGGCGGAACGGAACGGTGGCGCGCAATCTCTGGCGACGCATCTGCGTATCGGCAATGGCCGCGCCTGGCTTCTTCTAGCGGCGTTTTGAAACACGCTCACGCTGTGCATTGGCCGCTGCAGTGCAGCCACTTAGCTGCATGCGTATGCAAAGGTCATTGCAATAGCAGTGCTGAGTCCGCATCGAAGATCGCTGAGGTGTCGCATGCAATGACGTCGCCCGACACCCATGCAAGCCATCGCCGCGCGCAGCCCCCGGCCACGTCATCAGCCGATCAACACCGTAAAACAGCCCAAGGCGATCACCCCGCCATGCGCAGTGCTATCGCCCAGGCGGGCCGCCGGTTGGCCGCTGATGAGCACGGTGGGCGCGCCCATCACGATGCTGTCCGGCGGGCCGACGCACACCGCCGAATCGCCGATGCGCGCGGCCGGCAGGCCACCGATCAGCACCGTCGGTGCGCCAGGCCCGATGATCGGCCCACCCACATGCGGCACCACACCGGTGACCATCGGGCAGACATGCAGATCGGTCAGGCGTGCGGCAGGTTGCACGGGTGCGCTCCGGCGCTGGCAGTGCGGGCACTATCCGGGCGCGTGGCGCGGCTTACCCGACGATTCGTCTCAGCGCCGCGCCACCGACGTCGTCGTCGTCTCCACGCTGGAAGCGGCCGGCTCCGCCAACGCCAGGGTCTGCCGCGCCGCACTTAGCGGCGCTTCGGCATCGCCAAAGATGCCGGTGAGCACCTGCACCGCCTGCTGCGCATGCGCACGCGCGGCGGCGGTCTGGCCGAGCGTGCGCTCGGCTTCGGACATACCGCGCAGAATCTCGGCCGTCTGCGGATGCGCGCGGCCCAGCACGCGCAGGCTGGTGGCCAGTGCTGCCCGCTGCTCGGCCAGCGAGGCTGCCGCCTGCCCGGCGTCCAGCAGCCAGAACGCATGAT
The DNA here is from genome assembly GCF_041475665.2 of Xanthomonas sp. NCPPB 4467. NCBI lineage: Bacteria > Pseudomonadati > Pseudomonadota > Gammaproteobacteria > Lysobacterales > Lysobacteraceae > Xanthomonas > Xanthomonas sp. NCPPB 4467. The sequence goes on from NZ_CM191260.1 coordinate 4,962,135, forward strand.
TGCTGCGCATGCTGATGGTGGCGGGCGCATCGTCTCCAAACACGGCGCGCGTGCGCTCCAGCGCCCCCCGATAATGCGGGCCAGCTTCGGCCACCTTGCCCTGCTGACGCAGCGCGCCGGCCAGGTTGCCTTCCACCATCAAGGTATCCATGGCGTTATTCCCGTAGAGCCTGCGAGTGATCTGCAGCAGCGGCGCAAGTTCGGCCTCGGCGCCGGCAAAATCGCGTTGCATCAACAGATAGACCGACAGGCTGTTGCGCATCGCCAGCACCAACGGATGCTCGGGACCGTGAAGGGCGCTGCGCTCGCGCAGCAGGCTGCGTTGCAAGGCGATCGCCGGGAGCAGTTGCCCGCTATCGGCCAGCAGCGCCGCATAGACATTGCCGGCATCGATGCGTTGATCTGCGCTGCTCGCAGGATTGGCCAGCGCCGCCACATAAGCGCGCCGGCTCTCGGTCATGGCCTCGGCCATGCGGCCCTGATCGCGCAGCGTCCAGCCCAGCCAGGCGCGCATTTCATTGCCAATGGCTTGCTGCTGCAAATCGCCATGCTCGGCCTGCGCAATGCCCTGACGCAGCACCTGCACCGCTTCGTCGCGCTTGCCTGCACCGCGTAGTGCCTGGCCCAGCATGGAGGCCGTCTTCAACGCCGGCCTGCTGCCCGCGCCCATGCTCTGTTGCGCCAGTGCGTGAGCGGTGCGCAGATGCAGCACCGCCTGTGGAAAATCGGCCAGCGCGATCAAGGTGCCGCCCAGCGTCTTTTCCACATCGGTGCGCGCATCGGGCTGGCTGGCCAGCTCGCGCGCGGCGCGCTGCGAGGCTTGCTCCAGCACACGCAGCATCAGCGTCTTGTCCAGGTCCTTGGCAATCGCCGGGTCCACGCTGGACAGCACCGAGGCCATGAAATCGCCGGTAACGCGCGCGCGTTGCGCGTCGCGCGCGGCCTGCTGCAGCGACCACAGCGTGGCGCCCAGGCCAGTGATCACGGCCATTGCCACCAAGCCACCGGCCAGCACGCCACTGCGATGGCGCTGGGTGAACTTGCGCAACCGCAATAACCGGCCAGCGCGTAGCGCGCGCGGCGGGTAGCCATCGAGCCAGCGATGCAGATCGTCCAGCAGCGCCGACACCGAGGCGTAGCGCGCCACCGGCTCCGGCGCCAGCGCGCGCAGCACGATCGCATCCAGGCCATCGCGCAGTTGCTGCTGCAGACGCGTATGGGTGGTCGCACGCGCCGCGCAGATGCGCGCACGCGCATCGGGCGGTACCGCTGCCACGCGCTGCGATGGCCGCTGCGGCAACCCGTCGCGCCCGGCCACTGGCACCAGCCCGCAGCTGAGTTCGTAGAACATCGCTCCCAATGCGTAGATGTCGCTGCGCGCGTCCACCTGCTGCGCGCCGCGCGCCTGCTCCGGGCTCATGTAGCCGGGCGTGCCGCGCCCATGCGCCGAGGTCACGCCCGGGTTGGCGGCATCGATGGCGATGCCGAAGTCGATCACGCCCGGCATCGGCCGCCCATCGATCTCGCTGACCAGCACGTTGCTGGGCTTGAGGTCGCGATGGATCACGCCTTTCTGATGCGCGTGCTGCACCGCCTCGCTCACCCGTAACATCAGCAACACACGCGCATGCAACGACAACCGATGCGCATCGCACCACCAGGTGATCGGCTCGCCGCGCAGGTACTCCATTACCAGGTAGGGGCGGTCGTGCGCATCGGTGCCCACATCGTGGATCTGCGCGATGGCCGGGTGCACCATCTGCGCGAGCAGCCGGCATTCGAACTCGAACAACGCACGGCCCTGCACATCCAGCGCGTCGGCAGCCACCAGCTTGATCGCCACCTCGCGCTCGTAGGCACCGTCGGCGCGATGGCCCAGATACACCTGGCCCATGCCGCCGGCACCGATCAGCCGGTCGATCGCCCAAGCACCAAAACGCGTACCGGCCGGCAGTTCCGGCAAGGGCGCGCGCAATGCGGCGGCGGCCTGCTTCAGCGGCGCACGCACGCGCAGCGTGGCCTGCGATTCCACCGCCAGCATCGCCAGCAACTCATCGCGCAATACCGCATCGTCGCCGGCCTGCGCATGCGCAAAGGCCTCGCGCTCGTGCACCGGTAACTGGCAGGCCTGATGGAACAGCGCTTCCAGCCGCTGCCAGGCAGTGGCCGCCACGCTCACAGCTGCGCCGCCAGCCACACCCGCGCAAACCGCAGGTCGCGCTCCAGCGTGGGCACCGACACCTCCAGCTGCTCGGCCGCTTCGGCCACGCTCAAGCCCACCAGCTCGGTCAACGCAAAGGCCTTGGCCTTGCGCTCATCCACCCGCGCCAGCTTGTCGAAGGCATCGGCCACCACCATCAACGCCTCCGGCCGCGCTGCGCCGTCGGACAAGCTGATCGTCAAGGTCACCGCCTGCCCGAGCCGCTTGGCGCTGGCCTGCTGCCGCGCCAGATCCACCAGCAGGTGGCGCATCTGCAGCGCCGCCACCGCGTAGAAGTGCGTCCGCGAACGAAACCCTTGCTGGCCCTGCTCCAGCCGCATCCACGCTTCGTGCACCAGCTCGGTTGCCTGCAGCCCGGCGCGCGCATCGCGGCGCAGCTCGCGCAGTGCGGTAGCCCGCAACACTTCGTAGACCTGCCGCGCCAACGCGTCGCCCGCCCCGGGCGCATCGTGCTGCCAGGCCTGCAACAACTCGGTGATCGGCAGCTCGGACATCCGGTCCATCTCGCCTGCGTGGAAGCGCAGTATCCCGCATTGTCAGCTTGGTGGGCGGCTGAATACGTAACGATTTAGACGGCTAACAACGCCGTGTGGGCAGGTATCAGCTGAGCTTGGACGGCGCGCAGGAACCGTAGTGTCCGAGTTGGGCCGGCCGATTTCGAACATCGGCTGCGTCCGCCGGGCGGCTACCCAGTCGTTTCGTTAGCCGCGCTTGGAGGCTCGGCCCAGGTTGCAACGTGCTGCCTGTATCGAGCTGGCGGGCCTCCCCGACCGTGCGTCTGCGCGGCGATCAGTTGGCAGGCTGCCAGGTTGGGCCCTGGCAGATGAAGGCCACACATCCCTCCACCTTCAACGAGCCATCGGCATCGCGTTTGGCCCTGGCGTTATAGCGCTTGCCGGATTCCGGGTTGTAGATCTTGCCTTTCCACAGATCCCCCGCATCCACCAGCTCGCTGAGGATCACTGTTCCTTCCATCGGGTTGTGGCGCTTTGAAGGATCCGGATTGAACACATCTGTCTTTGCGCTACCCGGCTTGACACGCAGCACCTTGACGATGGTGCCGCACAGCGCTGCGCCGCACGGCTGGATGTCCACCAGTGCCTGTTGGTTATCGGTGAGCCACTTTCCGGTGATCGGTTCGGCGGCGAATGCGGTTGCGCTCAATGCAACCAATGCGAGGAGGAGACAGCGTGCGGCAGAGATCGGCGGGCGCATGATTCGTTCAACCTTCAACAAGACAGGAAAACCACAGCGGCTTGCCGCAGTGGCCGATGACCGGCGATTGATTCATGAAAGAATCAGAGCCGGCTAATCCGATCTTATTGGCGCAATCTTGGGACATGGTTAGCCACGACTTGGTCGACAAGGCACCATCTTCATCCTCATCGTCTTCTGCGCTACATAATCTCCAGTCCCTCCCCACTGACGGGAGAAGGACTGGAGAACTACCGATCAGGGCCAATCTTGAGTCACATCAGCGCAACGCACTCTGCTCAGCAACCGGCTAACTCAGGTTCAATGTCGAGCCTTCTGCACAGGCACGAAACTGCTGCGCGCCGCCGCCCACAGCCGTATAAACGATGGCAAAGTTCTTTTTGACATTGGGATCGGGATCTCCACCGAACGTTGCGTTGCTCACCGTGATCGCTGTACCACCATTGTTGATCAGCCATTGGCATGTTGCGGTGACGTCGTACCCGTTGTTGCCGGTGCCGTACAGTGCACGCACCACTGTAAAACTGGGTTTACCCGGCACTGGAACCGGCGTCGTGGCGGTAGGCGGATTGGGAACCAGATCGATCTGTCCATTTTCCGCGCAACCGAGCGCGATGGGATTGCCGTTGTTCAACGCGGGATTCTTATAGAGAAGCGCAAAGCTCTTGACCGTACCCGGGTCGGGGTCCGTTCCGAAGAAGGCATTGCTTGCGGTGATATCGTCGTTGCCTGTGTCGACGATGTTCTGGCACACCTGGGTGACATCGACTCCTGCCTTGCTGGTGCCGTACACAGCGGAAAGGATCGTGATAGCCATGATAATTACCCTCTTGGGGGCTGGGAAGGCCGCCCCGAGTCGCCTCTCGCCATGGATGACCGATCAACCGGCACCCTGGCACAACGTTGGACGCAGCGTGCGTGACACCTGGTTATTCAGCGCAACATTTCCTGATGTATCTGATTTCCAATATCCTTCCGAAGCAGTTGGCCAGCGCCATGCCCAAGCTCTGATGCCGGAAACTCAACGCCACCGTCTTATCCATGCCTACAGCGTCAGGGACATTGATTGATGCTTCCAGAGTCACCATAAAACGTGACCGGAGAGCATCGACAGGAACTTGATGCAGCGACAGGGCTCATGTCGTCCTCAAGCACCGGTAGGGCTCAAGCCAACCTTAGCGAGCGGCAGAACACACACCCGACACAACGTCTCAATCATCTGCAGGGATGCAGACATGTGACATGCGACGCTTTGTTGGATGAAAATTCGACCGGACGTGCTGGCTAACGTTGAGAATGGACCACCCTTCCAAAAGGGTCCGCTTCATCTGACTTGTTTCTAGCGACGGCGACAGCACGGGCTTTGACATTCATGGCATCGCATGCGTATCGCGCTAAGTGACAACCGCTCCATGCCCCGCTTCTGTGAAGCCTGCGATGCGTACCGCTGTGTGGTGACCTATGACGCTGCGCGTCGCCAAGGCCGCTGACTCCAGACTTATCCGTTCACAACAGTCACCGGCTTTCCTGGCGTTGCGATGCGGTTTGGCACAAGCAGGGACGGCTTGCCGATCAACGTGCAGATCGTCGGCAAGTGGCAGGCAGAATCAACCATCCTGCACGTCGCAGCGCTACTGGAAAGCGTCAGCACCGTGCGCAACCTGCACCCGGCGCTGTGACAACCGCAGCGCTGACGGGGCTTGCGAATCCCGAGCGCTTTCACGTCGCTCTAGGCGATCGGCTTACAACACGCAACGGGCAGCCATCCGGCAGGTAGGTGTGGACGGCGCGGAGGAACCGGAGTGTACGCTTGGTACATGCCGCACTACGCACCGGCTGCACGCGCCTGGCGGTGAGCGCGGCAGTTTTGTTGGCGGCGCGTCGGCGTCATGGCAAGCTGGCTTATGCCACTGCAGCCGGATGAACCGCCTCATCGATCCAGAGAAACCGTCCATCGGCATCGCGTTCGGCGAACACGTAGACATCCAGTGCGAGCGCTGGGCCATGACGCATCGCAAGAGCAATCGTGTGCCGCTGCGCATAGCGATTGCCGCAGCAAAACTCGTCGCGCACAACGAAGGTGGCGTGCTGCAAATCCTCGCGCAGCTGCACGATGCGTTCGCTTACGGCAGTGCGGTCTTCCCGGAGACCGTTAGTGCATTGCCGAAAGTCGGGGCTGAAGTGCCGGTCCATGGCCTCTTCCACGCTCAGCTGACGATTGTTGAGCAAGTCCTCCACCGCAGCCTTGAGAACATTCGCACGCACGATGGTCTGGCGATCGTCCATCACTCGACGGTCATCACGATCTTGCCCTGGATGTGGCCTTGCGCTGCGCGTTCGTGTGCTTGCCGCGCCTGCGACAGATCGAAGCTGCTGTCGATGGCCACGCGCACGATGCCGTCTTGCAGAAGCGGCGCCAATGCAGCGAGTTGTGCGCCGCTGGATCTGACCTGGGTGGTGGAGACGCTCACACCCAAGGCGTCGGCGGCTTGCCCGCCGTCGAATCCGAGCGGAAAGATCGGAAACAGCGCTCCACCACGTTTGAGCGTGCGCAGGAATCGTCCCGTCGCCGGGCCGCCCACGGCATCCACGACCAGATCTGCGTCGCTGATGGCATCTTCTGGCGTTACCCGGGTGTAGTCGATGAACACATCCGCGCCCAACTCACGCACGAATGCTTCGTGTCTGCCGGAGGCGATCGCCACCACATGCGCACCCTTCCATTTCGCCAACTGCACTGCAAAGTGACCGACGCCGCCGGCGGCACCGTTGACTACCACGGTCCTGCCATGCAGCTCCACCGGCACATGCGGCATCGGTTGCAGCGGGTTGGGTGCGTTGTGCCCTTGCTCGATCATGAACTGCCAGGCCGTCAACAGCGACATGGGCGCACCCGCAGCGTGTGCATGGTCGATCCCGGTGGGTTTGACGGCGACCTCGTCTGCTGGCGCGGTCACATACTGCGCGTACGCACGGCTGCCTCCTGCCAATCCGCTCGGAAAGCGCACCATCGCATAGACCTCCTCGCCCACCGATAGCGCGTCGACGTCGTCGGCAACCGCTTCGATCACGCCTGACACGTCCGTGCCCAATATCAACGGAAAATCCACCGCCGGGCGCCACTGCGCGGGCAGCGCCTTGTAGCCCTCACGCAGGTACCAGTCCGGTGGATTCAAGCCGACGGCGTGCACCCGGATCAGCACTTCCCCCGGTTGTAGCGCAGGCATCGGCGCGTCTTCGTAGCGGAGCACGTCGGGCCCGCCGAATGCGGTTTGACGGACGGCCTTCATCGTCTTCATCGTTTCTGTAGCGGCTTGCATGCGATATCCTTAACGGAACGGTGATCCGAATATACGGAGCACTGCTCCGATTGTAAAGGATTGGCATGAGAGCCGACGCACAGAAGAACAACGCGCGCTTGTTGGACGTGGCGCGGGAAGCCCTCGCAGAAGCAGGCGCGGAGGCATCGCTGCGTGACATCGCCCGCCGTGCCGGGGTCGGGCTGGGCACCTTGTACCGGCACTTCCCCACGCGCGAGGCCTTGCTGGAGGCGCTATTGCGCAGCAGCTTCGAAGACCTGGCGACCAAGGCCGATGGCTTGCAGCAGGCAGACGCATCGGACCGGGCATTAGTGTTGTGGCTGCAGGACATCATCGACTTCACGCACCGCCAGCGCGGCGTCCTTGCGCCGATGATGTCGGCCATCGAAGACGAATCGTCGGCACTGCACAGCTCCTGCGTCAGGCTCCGCTCCGCCGGCGCGGCACTGCTGGCGCGCGCCCAGGCAGATGGCAAAGCGCGTGCCGACATCGACGGAGACGAACTGTTCGACCTCATCGCCGCCTTGGCCTGGCTTCGCGAACAGCCTTCGCATGCCGATCGGTCCGGCCGCCTGTTCGAGATCGTCGCCGGTGCGATTCTCGTTGGTGCCCCTGCAGCAATGCAGTAGGTGAAAAGAATCTGAGCCCGTTATTTTAAGGTGGGAACACCTCAGAACCTGACGCCGTCATCCCACTATCACCTCACACCATCCGGTGCTGGGGAGCGACCGAGTGCTCGCGCTGCTGCTCCTGTTGCTGTGACTGCTGTTGCTGCTGCGTCTCACTGAGAAACTGCAATTGCGCAAGAGACTGCTCAACCGGCTGTGCGATCGCGTCGTTGGTCTTCATATGCGCCATCTTGTGTGCGGGGTCGTTCAACGCACCCTCGACAACGAAGAGGTTCTCACCTTGTCGGGCGGTCTTAGTGTTCTCGCTCAGCACAACGTGATCGATCCGCGACAGCCCGTTCTCCTTGGCGAGATAGGCACTACTTGCGGCTAGACGGGCGCTGTTGTCGTCGTACTCTCTACCCAAACCTTGCTCAAGGGGGCGAACAGCATCTTCAGCTTGGCGATGGAGCGGGTCTTGTGATGGTGCGATGCCCTGCAGGTTCCGATATGTGGGAAATGCGTTGTGATCGTCTCTATTGAGCTCTGGGGGAAATACACGCGGAGCGATTTGCTGCAACGTCGCAGGATCGATATCTCCGGTCTGGGACAAGCCATGAGCCTGTTGGTAATTAATAACGGCAGGCTGCATCGACAAGCGATACATACCATCTTCTTGAAGCGGTTGGTTATCCGCACCACGGAACCCTTCTGCATTCAATGTGCGCTGCACCTGCCGCACGATGTCAGACGATTCGCCGATGCGGATCGTCCCATCATCAACGACTGGCCTTGGTTCGATGCCATGCGCCCGTGTTTGTGCGTCGATCTATAGGCGACCGCTCGCAAGGTCCTCCATGTAGTTTTCAGATTGCTGGTAGTAGCGTGTATCCATCTCCATATGGACATGCTTGCCGGCATTAGGCAGCCCTTTGTTACTCTGCGTACCGAGCGACTGGCCATATTCCACGCTGTCACTTACCGAAACGCCAACTGGATCCAAATGCAAAATACGTGCGACCAGTTCGCCACCCTTTCGGTCATAAATATCGACGGCACCAAACCGTTCGGCATCAACGCGCCCTATGTAGCCTGCGATAGGCGAAGGAACATCTACTGCCCGAACATTGGCGGCACCTGGAGGGATGCGGCTATCTTCAAGCATGAAATCCTTGGTCAGTAGCACCTGATCCGGGCCCAGCGCACTAGATGGGCCTCCGTCGGTCCTACGTGTCTCCAGCTCCTGAATTTCACCGCCAATCACACCGTAAGAGCGGGTGCGTGTGTTTTCGACATTGACTGGAATGCCATCCACCACTTGAGCACGCGCATTCGCTCCCGGGTGATGCGTCACCAAGCTTTCGAAATTCTCGACATGCTGATTGCCAAGCCTGGGGCTATGAAATTGCTGAGGCCTGTACGGGGTTGGTTGAACCACATTTTCATTTGCCATGATGTCTCTCCTTGATCATGCCAATTTAAATTTTTTATTTACACCGGCGGTACCGCTTAACTGATTCACCGTCAGATATGACCAGGTTATCGCCAGTCAAGACATAGATGTCATCCGTTTTTATATCTGGCGCAATGTCTGACATAGCGGAAACAACCCAGGCATGCGGCTCGTTAGAAACGAGCCTGATCGACACTGGTGTCTCCTCGTGCTCGTACCCACGCAGTCGGACCTTCTCAATACGTATGGGAGAATCAGAATCAGGATTTACAGGAAGCTTGCAGGACTGTGGACCAAGATCCCAAATACCCTGGATTTCTATGGGATATCCAACGGACTGCTCTGGCTTGGCAGCTGACACTGCGCTACAGCTGGGCAATAAAAGTGAAGCTGAAAGAAGCGCAGTCAACATCCGCATACTTACCTCTGCTCTAGTGGTCACGGGCGGCGCGCGACTCTGATAAAGGGCGCCTGGCCACTATACATAATCGGGGAACATAGCAGCCTCATACCCACCTATGCTACGACCTGAGCTCACGCGGCGTTCAATGGGCATACCAGGCGCTTTGGCTCGCTATGGGAAGGCTGCTACAAAGCCTGCCTTGTGGACACTGCGGACTCCGTCCTTCGCTGCTATCGCTACATCCAACTCAACCCGGTGCGTGTACGCCTGACCGACGATCCCGCAGCGGATCGCTGGTCCAGTTGCCCGACCAATCTTGGCCAGCGCGGGCACTCCGCACTAACGCTACATCCCTGTTGGCTTGCGCTTGGCACCGATTCGATTGATCGATCCAACGCCTAACGCGCCCTGCTCGATAAATCCATCTCCGGCGACATCCTCGCCAGCATCCGCCTTCATCTGCAACGGTCACGCACAAACGCCCATCGGCGCGAGCCCGTCTGACTGCGCTGACCTGCGCGCAGCAACACAGCCCATCTCATGCTCAGCGCTTGGCCGCCTCGCATAGCTTGCGATTGAACCATGTGGACTTGGCGATCGGCAGGTAGGAGTCCCAGTCGCTGGGCGGAAGCATCGTGCTGTTCTGATCCAGCTCCGCCTGGAACGAGGCCTCGTCGCGGCTGCGACCCGCCATGGTCTGGTCCAGCGTCGCCAGGCACTCCTGCGGACGGTTCAGGCGCAGCAGGGTGAGGGCGCGGTCGTTGGCGAAACGGTCGCGATCGAGCCAGGTGAGAAACTCGCCGCACTCGCCTGCGAATGCCTGCATGCCGGCGAGCGCTTCGGCATAGCGCTTGCCGCGATAGTCCCGCAGGTACGCCTCACGTCGTCGGCTGCTGGCAGCGGACGTGCAACCGGCCGGCAACTGCAGATAGTCGCCTTCAAAATGGGCAAGCATGCCGCAGTAGTCGCGGCAGCTATCCTGGGTCAGTGCGGCGATGGTGAAGCCGCCCGCCACAGGTTCGAACGATAGCTTGCAGGGCGCATCGACAACATCGCTCACTTCCGCCTTGTCGTCGTGCAGGGTGCCCGATAGCGTGCAGCTGTGGCCGTTGGCGCCCATGGTGAGAATTTCGAACTGGCGCGCCCCACCCTTGTCGCTGACCTGCAGGCTGCCCCAGCCTTGCTTGGTGCTGTATTCGCCCGGAGTCGGACCGGCCGCCACCGCACCGAAAGTCATCAGCCACGCCAGTATCCCGCTCCATCCATATCGCCGCGCCATCGCCGCGTCCTGTGTTCGACCAGAGCGCAAGTGTGCGACATCGCGGCGACGCCAGGCCAGTCAGGTGTAGACCATCAACCCCAGCAGATCCAGCGCGCCATGCGCCAGGATCGCCGGCCACAGCCGCCCACGTCGAGCCACCCGCCAAACAGGATCAGCCTGATCACCAATATGCTGATGGAGCCGATCCGGCCCTGGTAGAGGTGATACGACGTGCGGATCGCCACGCTGACATTCACTGCGAACGCCCGGCCATGGCGCGGCTCCAGGGCGCGGATGACGTAACCGCATACGAACCCTTCCTAGAAGATCGGATTGATCAGCGAGATCGCCAGCACAGCCGTGATCGACAGCTGCCCGACGACCATCGCATCGAATTGACTCTCTCCGCCGCCAATGAGCCCGTTCAACAGCGTCAGCGGATAGGTGGCCACCAGGCAAACTGCCAGCAAGCCGAGCCCCATCACCACGTCGCGCAGCTGCCACTGCAGCCCCAGCGACTGCGGCGTCCAGCCGCGGAACCACAGTACTGGCAACAAGATCGCCAGAATAAGCAGTTCGTAAAACACCATGCCCCATAGGCTCGCCTCGGAAAAGACAGGCTCGACGGCATCCCGCGCCAGCGCCGAAACACTGGACCAGATCGACAGCCCGAACGCGCCTGTCACCACGATCAACAACTCGCCCCACCTGGAAGAGGCCCCCTCACGTCCTTGCATCGATCCTCCCTGGATTGCCTTGATTGCCCATGCCCGAGTTAGAAAGACCGATTAGCGACAGGCCTGCACGACCGCCCGCTCAACGGCCTGCATGAAATCGGGGTCGCGACGCATCGTGGCATCGGCGCGGGCGCCGTCGCGCACATGGGTGGCGCGCGTACACGCCTCCGGGCTGGGCTGGCGCTCGTAACTGATCAGGCGTAAACCCAGGTTCGATTCCTGGGCCGTGGCAGATGCCGTTTGTGCACCTGCCTGCGCCGCCGACGTTGCCGTCAGAGCCGTCGCGGCCTGCTTGGTCCAACGCTTCTGCTCGGCGCCGTCGGCGCACGGCGTGGACTGGTACACGGTCCCCAGCTTTGCATCACTGCACTTGTAGGCGGACTGCGCCGCCGCCGGCAACGCCAGCAGATAGATCACCACCGCAAGACTTCTTTTCATTTGCCCCTCCCCGGAACGGCATAGCTTACCGATAGCAGGGAATGAGGCTTCATTCCTCGGAGCCGTACATGTTGGCTCTTCGATCGCCAGTATGGGTAAGGCGTACCTGGCAGCTTTACCGATCGGCCCGGATAGTCGCAACACCTGTGCGTTACCAATGGCAGCGCGAAGCGGAAGCAGAGTGCTTGCCGACCAATGTCGCATGCACCCTTTGTTGCGCCAGATACAGCTCCATCCGGCGATGGAAGCGCAAACGAACTACATTTACCGCCGACGCGCAAGCACAGTCGCCGCCGACGCATCTTTTTGCGAGCATTGAGCGGCTCGTCGGCACCGCAAGTCGCCGTTGTCGACCGATAGGTTAACCTGCCCCTGAGGTTTCCCCACATTTCTTCCTGCGAGATCAAGTACTTGCTGGGCCAGGGTGTGGAAGAAGGTGCGCGCATGGTGCACGCTTCAAGGTGACTAAGCCAGAGAAGAGTGCCGACCATGCGCGCCAGCGAAGTATTGCAGAAGTGCCTGTCTCACTCACTCTCTGGCATGCATGCATTACGTCGACGCGCCTTGCTTGGCGCGGTTGAGGCGCTGTTGCACGGAGGCCGGCTGACCTTGATCGACATTGCACGCGCATGGCCAGGCGCGAGGCGGGTACGTGCGCCCCTCAAGGCATGCGACCGCCTGCTGCGCAATCGCACGTTGCAGGGCGAACGATCCGTGATCGAGCGGGACATGGCGCATTGGCTGCTGCGCGGCGCGCAGCCGGTGATCGTCATCGACTGGAGCGATCTAAAGCCGGACAAGTCATGGTGTCTGCTGCGCGCAGCCGTGCCGATCGGTGGGCGCACGCTCACGTTGCTGGACATGGTGGTTGCTGGGAAACAGCAAGGCTCGCCTGGTGCGGAGAAGCGTTTTCTGCAACACCTCAAGGAACTGATTCCAGACGATGTGCGTCCAATCCTGGTCACGGATGCCGGATTCCGCACGCCGTGGTTTCGCGCGGTCTCGGCGATGGGCTGGGATTGGGTCGGGCGTCTGCGCGGACGCACGCAGGTCAAGCCGCAAGACGTGCCCGATGATGCAGCGCAATGGATCGATAGCCGACGCTTGCATGGGCTGGCGTCCAACCGTGCACACGCATTGCCACCGATGCAGGCCAATCGCAGCGATCCACTCGATTGCCGTCTGGTGCTCTATGCCAAGACACCGCAGGGACGTCAGCAACGCAATCGACGCTCACCTGCCAAGGTCTCGCGCGCATCATCAAGTTTGAAAGCAGCAGCGCGTGAGCGCGAGCCGTGGCTGATCGTCGCCTCCCCACAACTGCAAGCGCCCAGCGCAAAGCAGTTGGTCAACCTGTACGCACGAAGGATGCAGATCGAGCTGGCATTTCGGGATCTGAAGTCGCATCGCTACGGTCAGGCGATGGAAGACAGCCTGACCCGTCGCGGTGAGCGCTTGCAGATCCTGTTGTTGCTCAATACGCTGGCCACCTTCGCCAGCTGGCTGGCAGGACTGGGCTGCGAAGCCACCGGCATCGCGCACTGGCTGTCGCCCCGCAACAGTCAGCGCAAGCTCTACTCGACACTGCGTGTCGGCCGCGAGGCGTTGATCCGACGTTGGCCCATGGAACCTGTCTCACGCTGGCTAGAACGCTTGCGCTCACTGCCCGACGCAGTGCGCGAGCAGATGACCCTGGTACCTTAAAAACGTGGGGATACCTAAGAACCTGCCCCCGTTACCCTGGCTTGGTGATACCAGCTTAATTACTTCGTGCCTTTTTTCGTTCCGGTCCTTTGCTGACAACTGTGGATTTCAAAACGTCACAATGATTGGACAGTGGTCTGATATGTCGTCGAGCGGGTTGATGCTTTGAGAAAAGTTAGCCACTGCAGGAGCAATATTAAGCACCTCGACATTGGTCGCAACATTACTTCCGGAAACTGCATAATCGTACACCTTAGAAACTCCAATCTTAGCATTATGCGTGTTTCCATTAAAAGCGACATTGAAAAAATTAAGATCGGAACCACTTTCCTGCATGGCGAGAATGAGAGCAGCAGGCTCACAATTCAGATCCCCCATTAACACAAAGGAGCCGTTGTGCAGCTGATGCAGCGCTTCGGCTACCCACCCAACTAAAAAAGCCGCCTTCCCGCTAGCATTAGCATGGTAAACATATAAACTTATCCCGTTCAAATCCCCCAAGCACGCAACATGACGCTTACTTTGCTTCGTGAATTCACCGCCACCTTTTTTCCAAGGCGAAGTCCCGAAAACGTCCCTGAAGCTAGGAGGATTAAAGCGCATTAATATACTTTCATCCAGGTCGTCATCGATAGCTGCGTAGCCAAGCTGGGCCTTGGTCCCCTTTGCGCTCCGCTTAGCAGTGACTACTTGCTTATTGATGGCCACGCCTCCAAGCTCAAGGTCGCTTGTAACTTCACATAGGACAGCAAATTCGGCGTTGTGCAGATGAAATGCCTCGGCGACAACTTGCTCCATTATTTTTTGCTTGCTGCCTGGCGTTCCAGTACCAAGCCGCTGGACATTCCAGAATAGGATTCTCATTCCAGGCACCCTGTCTTTAAATAACTCGACTGATAGCAAAACCACCGCCTTCTAACACTGATATTAATCATAATAGCCCTCCAATCCGAATAAGCGTCAACAAATCCCGAAAAATCTCTGACAACAAAGAGTTCGCCAAAGCCGCATGAATAATTCGTCGGTCCGTTTCACTACCGCAGCGCACCGACTCACCACCAGTTCCATCAGCGCATCGTCATACTCGAAAGAAATCCTGTAACGCCCCTGGACCCACTTCTTGATCCCGTTCAATGGGAGATGAACGGTGTCAGGTTGACTTCTAAAGGTGAACGTGAGCTTTTTTGGAAGAAACAATCGGCAAGCAAATTGATCGTGCTTGGACGATTATTAAAAGCTTTTCAATTTTTCCCCGCCGAGCCATTCTGACGACGTCCGTGATCGTGCCGGTCGCCCTTGGGACCTCCGCGCACTTCCGGTTTGGTCAGGCTGTCATGATTTCCCTGGTGCTCGCGGCCAGTCAGGGCTTTGCGTGATGTGGCTTTTATCCTTCCCTCCGCGGCAAGCGCGGACTTCTGGACAACCACGCTCTCCTGCACAACCACCGTTGCACCGACGCATTTGCGGTGACGCTGGTCCGATGGATTCACCGGCTTCGTTACCAATCCCGAGGCAGTCTTCTTGCAGACGCTGCATACTAGATCAACCATAAATCACCTCGTATTTCGTGATGAAATCCTAGAATCGACTTAAAATGACGGGGCAGAACCGGGATACAAATGTCGGTCATCCCATTACATTCGCGACATTCAACTGCTGAACACACAGGGCACATATCGAGTCCACAACTACAGCAATTTTTTATGCAGCCTAATTACATCCGCCCCTTTGCTTCCTTTGTTTCCTTCAGCAATTTGCAAGATAGAGAGCAAAATTGTCGGCGTTATCGATTGCATTTCCCGGATTCTGAGTCGCCAGCAGTCGACAGCTTGCGGCACCGTAGCAGTGATCATTTGTTGCTAGTACTTTGTGAGTAATTTCGTGATAAATCGTAGCGGACTGCATGACGGGATCGATGTCGAAGAAGACATCGTTGATATAGATGCGCATACCGCTTCCTACATGTGACACTGTCGATTGCGGTCCGATCTCGCCATAGCGACGATCCACTGGAAAGACGTAGGCGACGATTCCGGATCCGGCGAGTGGTATCCCATGCCCGACCGGGTTGAGACTTTTCGTATAGACATCTGTATACGTCACCCCAAGCTGCCCACCCGTTCGATTCACGAAGGTAACCGTCCTGCCAGCGTCGCCAATAACATTGGACATCATCCGTAATTTGAGAAGTACTTGGTTGCGATCTGCAGCGCCAAACCATGCGGCAATCGGCGTCCCGTCATCCAACGAGCGGTCGGCACGCTGCTGCATCCGGTTACAGGCGGAACCTATTACTAATTGCTGCTCCTGCGTAAATCCTTCGTATCGACCTACAAACATATTATTCTCCTTTTTCTATTTACGTCAGCTTCGCGTACTGCAAATGCATGAGGTGCATTTTCAGTATTTCACTAGAAAAATGATCAATAATCGTAATGAAATGCACCATCTCTCACTCCGACGCTCGCTTGGTTAATCACCTCGCTCTCGCTCAGTCGGGCAAGAAATACCTGTGAAATTTCCGGCAACATCGAGTTGGTCAAAATCGCATCAATCATCCGCCCACCGGACTCACTCTCGGTGCATCGACTCACCACCAGCTCCACCACCGAGTCGTCGTACTCAAACAGAATCTTGTAGCGCGCCTCGATGCGCCTCTTGATGCGATTCAACTGCAACCGCACGATCTGGCCGAGCATGTCGTTGCTCAGCGGGTAGTACGGAATCGCGACCAAGCGCCCGAGCAATGCCGGCGGAAATACTTTCAATAATGGCTCGCGCAAGGCCTTGGCCATGCCTTCGGGATCCGGCATCAGTTCCGGGTCCTTGCACAGGCTGGCGATGAGGTCGGTGCCAGCGTTGCTGGTAAGGATGATCAAGGTGTTGCGGAAGTCGATGCGGCGGCCTTCGCCGTCTTCCATCCAGCCTTTGTCGAAGACCTGGAAGAACAGTTCGTGCACGTCCGGGTGCGCTTTTTCCACTTCGTCCAGCAGCACCACCGAATACGGTTTACGGCGCACCGCTTCGGTGAGCACGCCACCTTCGCCATAGCCAACGTAGCCGGGCGGTGCGCCCTTGAGCGAGGAGACGGTGTGCGCTTCCTGGTACTCGCTCATGTTGATGGTGATCAGGTTTTGTTCGCCGCCGTACAGCGTCTCTGCCAGGGCGAGTGCGGTTTCGGTCTTGCCGACGCCGGAGGTGCCGGCCAGCAGGAACACGCCGATCGGTTTGTCCGGGTTGTCCAGGCCGGCGCGGCTGGTCTGGATACGCTTGGCGATCATCTCCATGGCGTGGTCCTGGCCGATCACGCGTTTGGCCAGTAACTCCGGCAAGCGCAGGACGGTATCGATCTCGTTGCGCGCCATGCGCCCGACCGGGATGCCGGTCCAGTCGGCGACCACGGCGGCGACGGCTTGATAATCGACGGTGGGCAGGATCAGCGGCGATTCGCCTTGCAACGCGGCCAGTTCGGCCTGCACCAGTTGCAGGCGCGCCAGTAGCGTGTCGCGATCCACTTGCACCGGTGCGTCGAGCACGGCGGTATCGCCGGAGGCATCCTGTTCTGCCTCGGCTTCCAACGCACTGCCGGTGCCTTCGACCGGGGCGTTGCCGCTGCGTAGTTGTGCGCGTAGCGACAACAGTTCATCGACCAGTGTTTTCTCGGACACCCAGCGCTGTTCCAGGTCATGCAAGCGGCGACGCTCGCCATCGAGCAAGCCGGCACACGCAGCCGCGCGCTCATCCACCACGATGCCGATCGCACGCTCGCGTTCGATGATGGCGTGTTCGGTATCCAGCGATTCGATGCGGCGGCGGCTGTCGTCCACTTCCGCTGGCGTGGCATGCAGGCTCACTGCAACGCGCGCGCACGCGGTGTCGAGCAGGCTCACCGATTTATCCGGCAACTGGCGCGCGGGGATATAGCGGTGGCTGAGCTTGACCGCCGCCTCCAGCGCCTCGTCAAGGATCTGCACGCTGTGGTGCTGCTCCATCATTGAAGCGACGCCGCGCATCATGCGCACGGCCTTGGCCTCGTCCGGCTCGTCCACCTGCACGGCCTGGAATCGTCGGCTCAGCGCCGGGTCTTTTTCGATGTACTTCTTGTATTCGGCAAAGGTCGTCGCGCCCACGGTGCGCAAGGTGCCGCGCGCCAGTGCCGGCTTGAGCAGGTTGGCGGCATCGCCGGTGCCGGCCGCGCCACCGGCGCCGACCAAGGTGTGGGTTTCATCCACGAACAGGATGATCGGCTTGGGGCTGGCCTGCACTTCGTCGATGACCGCGCGCAGGCGCTGCTCGAACTCGCCCTTCATGCTGGCGCCGGCCTGCAACAGGCCCACATCCAGCGTGCGCAGTTGCACGTCCTTCAATGCGGGCGGCACGTCGCCGCGTGCGATGCGCTGCGCGAAGCCTTCCACCACCGCGGTCTTGCCCACGCCAGCCTCGCCGACCAGGATGGGGTTGTTCTGGCGGCGACGCATCAGGATGTCCACCACCTGGCGAATCTCGTCGTCGCGGCCGATGATCGGGTCCAGCTTGCCCTCGCGCGCTTGCGCGGTGAGATCGCTGGTGAATTTCTTCAGCGCTTCCTGCTTGCCCATCGCGGCCGGGGCGATGGCACCGCTGGCTTCGCCCGGCGCCGCACTGTGACCGAGCGAAAACCCATCGCTGGGCAGCAGTCCATCTTCCGGCGAGCCGGCCACGATCTGCGCGAAGTGCTCGTTGAGCACGGCGGGCTTGAGCTTGTCAAACTCCTTGGAGATCGTCAGCAGCGCGTTGCGTAGACCGCGCACGCTCAAGATGCCGACGACCAGGTAACCGGTGCGCACCTGCGCCTCGCCGAAGCTGAGCGAGGCATACACCCAACCACGCTCCACGGCTTCTTCGACATTGGCCGATAGATCGGTGACGGCGGTGGAGCCGCGCGGCAGTCCGTCCAGCGCGGCGGTGACATCGCGCGCCAGCGTGGAAGGATTGAGTTGGAAGTGCTTGATGATGCGGTGCAGGTCCGAGTCCTGCAGCTGCAGCAGCTGATGCAGCCAGTGCACCAACTCCACATACGGGTTACCGCGCAGCTTGCAGAACACCGTGGCACTTTCGATGCCGCGATAGGCCAGTGGATTGAGCTTGCCGAACAGGGCACTGCGGGAGATCTCGGCCATGATGCGTCCTTCGAAGTCGGTACGTTGCGTGTGAGCGTGTGTGTGAGCGGCAGTGGTAGCGGTGCGATCAGCCGGAGGGGCGGAGCAGCACCTCGTCGGCGTCGGCAACGCTCCAGGCGCGCCGGCCGAGCCAGGTATCCAGGCCCAAGCGGCTATTGCGTGCCAGGTGCGGGGTGGGGACTTCGTCGGCCTGGAGCAGCAGCTGCAGCTCCCAGCCGAATTCGTCGCCCAGATAGCTGCGTACCGCCGCGGTAAGTTGGCGTAGCGCGTGGCCACCGGGCAGGAAGCGTTGAAACGCGATGCGCGGCAGCGGCCCCAGCCGAATCCGCACACGCTGTTGCGCACCACGCACCTGCGCACCGACCACGCTGTCCACACCGAGCCGCGCATTGCGTGGGCCAAGGCCCAATTGCAACTGCGCATCGGCGGGGAGCCGCATCCATTCGGCAATGAATTCCTGCACCTGCACCGGCCAGTCGAACAGCTGCTGCAGCACGGCGCGCAAGCCTTCCGGTGTGCGCGTGGCAGCGCCAAACCGGCCGGCGTGATAGCGGCGCGCATCGTCGGGCAATGCATCGCGCTTGCGCAGATGCGGGCTGGCGATACCGACCAGCGCATCCAGCCACGCACGGAACTGATCGCTGGCCGGTCGCTCGGCCTGCACGGTGGGCTGCGCCTGCGCCCAGGCGCGATAGAACAGGCTGAGCATGCGGTGATGGAACACATCGGCAAATGCAGCGAAGGTGCCATCCTTGGCTTGCAGCGCACGCTCGATGGCGTATTCGGTCAGGTGTAGCGGCAACGGCGCGTTGGGGCCGAACAGGCCAAGAAACAGCCCGTACAGCGCCGCCGGTTGCGCGTCGTGCGCCGGTGTGTAGCGGTCCAGTGCGTGCGGCGCGAATGCCAGCGATGGGGTGTGCCGCAGGCGTACCACGTCGTCCACCGCACGGGCGGATTCGCCCAGGCGCGGCTGCAACGGATGGCAACGCTCGATCGCGCGCAGCGCCGCAAACGGGGTGAAGTCCTGGGGCCGGGTCTGCAGCGCCTGTTCCAGCGCGGCAGCACCGGCGCTTACAGGCGCGGTCGGGAGCCGGGCTGGGCGGGCCATCGGGCCACCTCGTTGCGTTCGGTGGTGCGCAGCACGGTTTCAGTAAAGGAATTCACCGAGACATAGCGCGCAAAGAAGTGCCGCAGCACCGAGGTCAGCAGAAACGCGCCGGTGCCTTCGAAGGCGGCGTCTTCGCAAGTGAGCGTGATCTCCAGACCACGGCCGAATGTGATCGGGCCCGGCACCGGAATGCGTCGCACGATCGGCGTGCCGGTGACCTGCTTGACCCCTTCGATCTGCCGCTGTGCCGAGGCATCGAACGGGTCGCAATACAGGGTGAGGATCTCGCGCAGCGCCGCCGCACCGTTGGGGCCATCTTCGAACAGCGACAGATAATTGAGCTGCAATTGACTGAGCAGGCGCCACGCGGTTTGTCCGTCGGACACGGCCGGGCGCGGCTTGGTCGGCCCGGCCACGCAGCGCACGCTGCGCACCGGCACACCGCTGTCCATGCTGAAGTCGGTGGTGCCCTTGCCCACCGGCATGTGCAACGGCAGGTCGCGATTGCTGCACCACAACTGCAGCCCGAGCTGACGCAAGTTGCTGGCATGCGCCTGATCGTTTGCGTCGACCAGGCTGACGAACACCTCGCTGCCCACATAACTGGAGCGCGCCCCATCGCGGCGTTGCCGCGCCGACAGCAGGCGTGGCTCGCGGCGCATGGTGTAGAACGCGCCATGCCGCGCATGCCAGGTGCGTGCGTCGCCGCCATAGAATGCGGTGAAGCGTTGTTCCGGTTCCTGGCGGTCGCCGAAGCCTTCCACCTCGCCCAGATGATGGATCTCGAAATCCATCGGCCGGGTGCGATCGGCCAGCACGTGATACTCGTGCTGGCCGGTCTGCAGATGGATGCGGTCGGCGCGGCGTTCGAACAGATTGATCGCCGGCGTACAGAACAGCTTGAAGTGTTCGGCGCTCACTGCGGCCGCCAGGCTGGGCACGCTGCGTTCCAGCAAGATCACCACCTCGAAACTGGTGCCGTGCAGGCGACGCAATGCAGTGCGCAGACCGGTGAGTTCTACGAACAGAAAGCGCTCCGGGCAGGCGAAGTATTCCTGCAGCAACCGGTAGCCACTGAACGAGCGACCGTCGTACGGGATCAAGCTGTCTTCGTCGGCGTACCCGCGCATCTGCAACGCATCGGCGCCTTGCAGCGTCTGCACGGTCGCGCCCTGCGCATCGCTGCCACGTACCAGGACGGCGCTGGTGTCGGCATGCAGTTGTTCGTACAGACGCTTGGGCAGGCCATCGGCGCCGGCAAGGAACAGCGGCAGCCGATCCAATGCCAGGCCTTGGGTCTGCGCACCGCCCACCAGCTCGAAGCGCAATCGGATGCCGGCGCGCACGCTGCGACCGGCGGGCAATGCGATACCCGCCGCCGCCAGCGCAGCCGGCGATTCCAGATACTTGGCCTCGGCCAACTGCAGCGGCCACAGCGTCACCGCATGCGCGGTGCGAAATTCGCAGGCGGTGCGCTCACCGGCGCCGATCAGGCTGCGCAGCGCGCTATGCCGCGGCACGTCGACACCGGCGCTCAAGCCGCTGTCTTTCAGATCCGGCTGCAACTGCACCACTGCCATCGATGGTAGTGGCGCCAGATAATGCGGGTAGACCATTTCCAGCAAGTGCTGGGTGAAGACCGGGTACTGCGCATCCAGCTTGAGCTGCACACGCGCGGCCAGAAACGCGAACCCTTCGAGCAGCCGCTCCACATACGGGTCGGCGCATTCGAACGCATCCAGCCCCAGCCGCCCGGCAATCTTGGGGTACTCGCGCGCAAACTCGGCGCCCATGTCGCGCACGTGCTGCAATTCGCGGGTGTAGTACGGGAGCAGGCGCGGGTCCATGGGATTAGCCGTGGCCCTCCATCACTTCAAGCCGCCCGGTTTCCAGGTCCAGCGCGGTCTTCAGATACAGGTTCAGCGGCAGCGGCTGCGCCCACATCTCCGATTGGATGGTGAACAGCAGAGAGCGCTTGTCCATGCGTGCAGCGTCGGCGTGCACGCTGACGCGCAATGTGTCGGCGATCAGGCGTGGTTCGAAGGCGAGGATGGCGTCGCGAATGCGCTGCTGCAGCGCGGCCGCATCGATGCCGGCCACGGCTGCGCCGGCCAGATCGGGGATGCCGAAGTTGAGCACCGAGCGACGGATCTGCGGATGCGCGTCCAGCGGCCGGCTGGTTTCCAGATTCACTGCATTCAACAGCCACGACAGATCGCGGATCACGCATTCGCGCAGGCGCGTTGCCGAAATCACGCGTTGATCGCGGCTCTCTTCGCGTTGGCTGGGCGCGGCATCGGTGAGCCGGTCCAGCAGCGAGGGCTGCAAGCGTTCGGTGGTGGTGAGCTCGGCCATGGCGATCAGGACGCGTCGAACTGCAGCTCGCGCACCTCGAGCAGCGCAACCTCGCGCGACTCGGTGCTGAGCATGCGTTGGCCCAGGCCGATTTCGCCCTGTGCACCGTCGGTCCATTCGGTGCGACGCGCCAGCTGCAGCTCGCCCGCATCCAGGTGTTCGCTGCCGGGATAGCGCACCGGCATGTACGCAAACGCCTGGCCGCCATTGCGCCACAACACGCTTACCGGCGCCCACACGGTATCGCGTAGATCGCTGGGCGCTTCGAAGCGCAGCTGCTGCACCTGATGCAGCGGTGCCCACGCATAGCCGGTGTCCAGAATCAGTTCGATGCATGGGCCGAAGCGTGCATCCGCATCGGCCAGCCACTCGAACCGCACGCCATCCAGCGTGCCGCCGATGGCCGGGGCCTGCGCAAACGCCTGCTCGCGCAGTTCGGCCGCCTGCGCTGCATTGCCGCGCAGCGATAACTGCAAGGCCTGCAGGTGCAGCGCCATCCAGGCATCGGGTGCGCCGATCACGGTAGGCAGGCAGTCGCCGGCAAATACCGCCGCGCGCATCTGTTCTGCCTGCAACACGCGCTGGTAGGTGTGCACCATCGGCGCACTGCCGCCATCCAGCTCCAGGCAGGCGCGTAGCTGGTCGGCCGCACGCGACCACTGGCCCAGGACGGCCAGCAGCTGAAACAGAAATACGCGCTGCGCAGCATCGGCCGGTTGCCGACGCACCTGCTGCACCAATTGCTGCAACGCCTGCGCCGGCTCGCCGCGGGCAAGCAAGTTCTGTGCGGTAGCATCCATCGCGCGCGTCCTTATCGAAGAAGGTAGCGGTGCCGGCGTACGGCACCGCAGGAACACGTGTGCAGCGGCGTACGGCTACGCTGCAAGCGTGCTCGCTGTTTGCTGCGTCAGTTAGGCGCCCTTGGCAACCTGCTGCATGTCGTACACAAACGGCTTTGCAGCGCCGTCAGCAGAGCCGTCAGGCTTTTGCGGCTGGAAGCTGTATTGAAATTTACCGAAGTGCAGGGTGATGTTCTCGGTCAGCCGATCCTCACCGCCAGAGCCACCCGTCGATACGGAAGTAACAAGTACGCCATTGGATAAATGCAACGTCACATAATCGGTCTGCTCGCCCGTGGCGTTGGTCACGTAAAGCCATGCTTCCTCCAGACGCGCGCCGGTACAAGCGGCCTGCAGCAAAGCATTCGAACTCTTGTCCACGTATTTCGTGAGCGAAATATCCTGCACATTTGCCTTGCCACCACCGGACGAGCCACCAGCGCTATGAAGATCGCCAGAGTTGCTGGCCCCCCAGGACCAGGCGAGTACGGGAATCTCACCCTTGTGTTTGGAGTGGCCGGAGCTGCCTTCGATGGCCACACTACCGCCCTTGAACTTGATATGCATGTCGAACGCCATGAATTACTCCTTGAGATATCGGACTGAATGGGACGATCCCGACAGGATCGACGGATCGTGGCTGGGCTCAGGCCTTGGCCTGAGACGGCAACCGGGAAACCAAACGCAATGAGACGGTCAAACCTTCCAGTTGGTAATGCGGCTTCAGGAAGAACTTGGAGGTGTAGTAGCCCGGAGCACCTTCCACTTCCTCCACCACCACTTCGGCGGCGGCCAGCGGATGGCTGGCCTTGTACTCTTCGCTCGAGTTGGCCGGATCGCCGTCGACGTAATTCAAGATCCACTTGCCCAGCCAGCTCTGCATCTGCTCGCGGCTGCTGAAGCTACCAATCTTGTCGCGCACGATGCACTTGAGGTAATGCGCAAAGCGGCAGCACGCAAACATGTACGGCAGGCGCGCGCCCAATGCGGCATTGGCGGTGGCATCCGGGTCGTCGTATTCGTCGGGCTTGTTCAAGGACTGCGCGCTGATGAAGGCGGCCATGTCAGAGTTCTTGCGATGCACCAGCGGCATCAGGCCCATCTTGTCCAGCTCGGCCGACCGGCGGTCGGTGATCGCCACTTCGGTGGGGCACTTCATGTCCACGCCACCGTCGTCGGTGGGGAAGGTATGCGTCGGCAGCCCTTCCACCGCCCCGCCGGATTCGATGCCGCGAATCCGCGAGCACCAGCCATACTGCTTGAACGAGCGGTTGATGTTCACCGCCATCGCATAGGCAGCGTTTTGCCAGGTGTATTTATTGGAATCGGCACCGGCGGTCTCTTCTTCGAAATCGAATTCATCCACCGGGCTGGTGGCCGCACCATACGGCAGGCGCGACAGCGTGCGCGGCATCGCCAGACCGATGTACTTGGAGTCTTCCGACTCGCGCAGCGAGCGCCATGCGGCGTAATCGGGCGTGGAAAAGATCTTGGCCAGATCGCGCGGGTTGGACAGCTCGTTCCAGTTGTCCATGCCCATCAACTTGGGCGCGGCCGCGGCAATGAATGGCGCGTGCGCAGCCGCAGCAACCTGTGCAATACCGTTGAGCAGCTCCACATCCGGCGGGCTCTGGTCGAAGTAGTAATCGCCGACCAGGCAGCCATACGGCTCGCCGCCGAGCTGGCCGTATTCCTGCTCGTAGACCTTCTTGAAGATGGGGCTCTGATCCCACGCGGTGCCCTTGTAGCGCTTGAGCACCTTGCCCAGTTCCTTCTTGCTGATGTTCAGCACGCGGATCTTGAGCTGCTGATCGGTCTCGGTGTTGTTGACCAGGTAATGCAGGCCGCGCCAGGCACCTTCGAGCTGCTGCAGATCGGCGTGATGCAGGATCTGGTTGAGCTGTTCGGTGAGCGTGCGGTCGATCTCGGCGATATAAGCCTTGATGGTTTGCGAGACGTCTTCGCTGACCACATCGCTGCGGTTGAGCACCTGCTCGGCGAGCGTGCGTACCGCCGCTTCCACTTCTTCCTTGGCGCGTTCGCTCTTGGGGCGGAACTCGCGATTGAGCAGCGCGGCAAAATCGCCCTGCTCGCTGGTGTCGGTACTGCTGCTGGCCAGTGCGGCTTCGGTGGCGGACATGGCGTCAGGCTCCTTCCGGCTCGGAGGCAGGCTTGGCCGCCGACACCAGGGACTGCAGCAACGCCGGGTCGCGGATGGCATTGGCAATCAGCTGCTCGGCGCCGGCCTTGCCGTCCATATAGGTGTCCAGGTTAGCCAACTGCGTGCGTGCTTCGAGCAACTTGGCCAGCGGCGCGACCTTGCGCGCGATGGCGGCCGGGGAAAAGTCGTCCATGCTTTCGAAGGTGATGTCCACCGCCAGCTCGCCTTCGCCGGTGAGCGTGTTGGGCACCTTGAACTGCGCACGCGGGCGCATCGACTGCAGGCGGCTATCGAAGTTGTCGACGTCGATCTCCAATGCTTTGCGCTCGTCCAGCGAAGGCAGTTCGCCGGCGTTGGCACCGGACAGGTCCGACATCACTCCCATCACGAACGGAATCTGCACTTTCTTCTGCGCGCCGTAGACCTCTACGTCGTATTCGATCTGCACGCGTGGCGCCCGATTGCGGGCGATGAACTTCTGACTGCTGGCCATGCCTGATCTCCGATTGAGCTTGCCCGTTGCGCCAACGTGCGGGGCACGTGCGCTGCCTTGTGGCCTGGATATCGCCGGCCCGGCCGATCGCCTGGAGCCTGCGTGCGACGCCGGTGCTGCGGGCTTCCCCGCAACTGCCGCACCACGCGGACCAAAGCGACAGGCCGTGCGATGACGCTCTTCAGCGTTGCGGCGAGTCTAGGAATGGCCCTGCGCGCTCACCCGACAAATCGTCTCAATCATGCCGATGCGTGATGCGCGGCCGACTTCGTGAAAGAGGCGTGATGGGTTGGCGATGCTTTTTTCGGTTGATCAAAGGACAGGCCCCGGGGAGTGGGCCGCAGGCAGTACCGCATGAGCATCAGCTACTACAGCGCCATCGCGCCGCAAGCGTCCTCGACCATGCAGGCGCATGCGCCGCTGATGATCGATCTGCTGGCCTATATCGAGCAGCACATCAGTGAGGCCGAGCTCGGCACCGAGTCGTTGCAACAGGCGTTCGCGCTGTCGCGGGCGTCGTTGTATCGGCTGTTCCAGTCGCGTGGCGGCGTCGCCAGTTATATCCGCGAGCAGCGCCTGTGCACCGCGCACCGCTATCTGCAGGCGTATCCGGAGTGCAGCCTCACCTGGTTGCTGTACGAAATGGGGTTTGCCTCGGAGCGGCAGTTCCAGCGCGCCTTCCAGCAGCGCTTCGGCATGCCGCCGATGCAGTGGCGCCGCCAATGCCGCGCCACGCCGCACGCACCGGCGCCGCGCCGCGGCCACTACATGCCGATGTGGCGCTTCATGCGCGAGCTTGGCCAGGACGCACAACCCGAGTACGCATCGATCCGCAGCGGCGCGGTCACACCCACCCATGGCTCCCCGCTGGTGCACGCCGAAGCATTGCGCCGGCTCGCCCGACCGGCACCACGCTTTGCGGCGCAGACGGAGCCGATAAAGGGCTAAGCACGGTGGGTTGCGTAGGAGCGCACCTGGGCGCGACGGGCTTCACCGGGACGCCCCATCGCGCCCAGGGGCGCTCCTACAAAAGCGTGCATGCATCAGACTGCACGTCCATTCATCGTGTTCTTGTCTGCCTCGTGCACACCGGAGACTATAAACACTACGTAGGAGCGCACCTGGGCGCGACTGGCCTTACCGGGAACGCTCCATCGCGCCCGGGTGCGCTGCTACGTGTGACAACCCGATGGGACGTCTGCATGCCTGCTCATCAACAACTTAATATCGGCCTCAACGAATCACCAGCACCGGAATCGTGCTGTGCGTGAGCACTTCCACGGTCTGGCTGCCGAGCAGCATGCGGCGCACGCCACGTCGCCCATGCGAGGTCATGATGATGAGATCGCTTCTGCATTCCTCTGCGATCTGCACGATGCCCTCGGCGGCGAAGCGGTCCAGCACATGCCGCGAGGTGGCCTTGATGTTTGCAGCTATCGCCAGCTCCAGTGCAGGACGCAGAATCTTTTCGGCAGCGGCTTCGCGCTCGGCGCGATATTCCGGGCTCGCCTCGTACCCCACGCTCCAGCCCATCGCGTCGTACATGCCCATCGCCCACGGCTCGGACACGGTGACGATGTCGACCTTGGCACCGGTCGCCTTGGCCAATTCCAGTCCCTGAAACAAGCCGCGATGCGACAGCTCGGATGCATCGATGGCGATGAGAATACGTTTGTACATGGTGACCTCCTGCAAGGGTGGCAGTGCTGCCGTTGGCTGGTGCCGGATTTACGATGACAGGTGCGGGTGATGGCTGCCTTGATGTGGATCAATGCTGCAATTGCTGGCGTGGCGACTCATGGTGTTTTTGCTCCTACGTGCACTGCATGCACGATCGATCACATCGCACGCAACGCGTCTTTCACTGCGCTCAATCCGTCGCTGCGGCATCCGGATCAGGCCGCATCTCGCGCACACGCGCCGGATTGCCCACTGCCGTGGCACCTGCGGGGACATCGCGGGTGACCACCGCGCCTGCGCCGATCAACGCATCGTCGCCAATGCTCACGCTCGGCAGGATGATCGCGCCGCCACCAATCCACACGTTGCACCCAATGCGAATCGGGCGTCCAAATTCCAGACCGCTGGCACGGCCGGCCGCATCGCGTGGATGGTCGGCAGCGTAAAGCTGGACGCCAGGGCCGATCTGCGTGCCAGCGCCAATGCTGACCTCGCAAATATCCAGAATCACACAATTGAAATTGAGAAAGACACCGGCACCCAGACGGATGTTGTAGCCGTAGTCGCAATGAAATGGCGGGCGGATCACCGCGCCCGCGCCCACCTCGGCCAACCGCTCGCACAAGAGCGCGTGCCGCTGCTCAGCCGTCTGCAGGCCAGCTGCGTTGTAACGCGCCATCCACTCGGCAGCGGCCGCCTGATCGGCCTGCAACGCTTCATCGGCAGCGTTGTACAGCTCGCCTGCGAGCATTTTCTGTTTTTCGGTGTGCATCGGGCCGTGTGTCTTCATGCAGTCGGTTCGACCGCAGCGTGTCACGAATGCTGTGGCGAATGCATCGGGCAGCGCACAACGGCGCGATACGGTGCTGGAACGGCCTGGACACGAAGATGACGCTCCGTCACCGCGCCCCACCCTCATCCGGAACTGCGCGCCGCACCTGCCTGCAGGAAGAAGAGAAAGCGCGCCATCGCCTAGCTACATCACCGTCAGATTCGCGTACGCCATCACCAGCCATTTGGCGCCTACCTCGTCGAACTGCACCTGCACGCGCGCATGCGCACCGTTGCCTTCGTAATCGACGACCACGCCGCCGCCGAAGGTAGGATGCTCGACATTGGCGCCGAGTTTGATCGGCGCGGTCTCCACGATTCCGTGCACCTGCCCGCCACGTGCTGCGCCCAACGAGGCGGTGCGCGAAACCTGCACCTTGGGGCGCACTTCGTTCAGCAGCTCGCGCGGGATCTCGCGCAAGAACCGCGATGGGACGTTGTAGTTGTCCTGGCCGTGGATACGGCGCGATTCGGCGTAGCACAGCACCAGCTTCTGCCGTGCGCGGGTGATGCCCACATACGCCAGACGCCGTTCTTCTTCCAGCCGGCCGCTTTCTTCCAGCGACCGCGAACTCGGAAACAAGCCATCTTCCAGGCCGACCAGAAACACGATCGGAAACTCCAGACCCTTGGCCGAATGCAGCGTCATCAACTGCACGCCTTCTTCGCCGGCCTGCGCCTGGCCTTCGCCGGCTTCCAGCGAGGCGTACGCCAGAAACGCAACCAGCTCGGTCATGCCCTGGCTGTCTTCGTCGTCCGGCCGGGTGAAGCGCGAGGCCACCGACACCAGTTCGTCCAGGTTCTCGGTACGCGATTCCGAATCCAGCCCGCTGCGGCTTTCCTTGGCCCAATGCTCGCGCAAGCCCGAGCGCATCAGCACGTGGTCGATGCGTTCGGCCAGCTCCATCTGCCCGGTTTCGGCATGCAACTGGCCGACCAGGCTCAGGAAGGTCGCCAAGGCATTGCGCGCACGCGCAGCCAGGCTGTTTTCCTGCGTGGCCAGCATTGCCGCTTCCCACAACGACAACGCATTGGCGCGTGCCAGCCGGCGCACTTCGTC
Organism: Xanthomonas sp. NCPPB 4467; assembly: GCF_041475665.2. NCBI lineage: Bacteria > Pseudomonadati > Pseudomonadota > Gammaproteobacteria > Lysobacterales > Lysobacteraceae > Xanthomonas > Xanthomonas sp. NCPPB 4467. Next base: position 4,991,181 of record NZ_CM191260.1, read on the forward strand.
CAGCGTGCGGTCGCCGATACCACGCGTGGGCGTATTGACCGCGCGTTCGAAGGCGGCATCGTCGCTGCGGTTGGTGAGCAGGCGCAGGTAGGCCAGCGCATCCTTGATTTCGGCGCGCTCGAAAAAGCGCATGCCGCCATACACGCGGTACGGCAATTGCTCGGAAATCAGCGCTTCTTCCAGCGCGCGCGATTGCGCATTACTGCGATACAGCACCGCCACTTCGCCGTAGCTGCCGCCATCGCGCACCCACTGGCGCGCACGCTCCACCGCATAGCGCGCCTCGTCCACCTCGTTGTAGGCCGCGTACAGATCGATCGGGTCGCCATCGCCGGAATCGGTCCACAGCTGCTTGCCGATACGGTACGGGTTATGCGCGATCACCGCATTGGCCGCGCCAAGGATATTGGCGCTGGAACGGTAGTTCTGCTCCAGCCGCACCGTTTGCGCGCCGGGGAAATCCTTGAGGAACTTCTGCACGTTCTCGACCTTGGCACCGCGCCAGCCATAGATCGCCTGGTCGTCGTCGCCGACCACGAACACATGCCCGGTCTCGCCGGCCAGCACGCGCACGAAGGCGTACTGGATGGCGTTGGTGTCCTGGAACTCGTCCACCAGAATTTCGCGAAAGCGTGCCCGGTAATGCGCCAGCAATGCCGGGGTGTCGCGCAGCAGTTCGTGCGCGCGCAGCAGCAGCTCGGCGAAATCCAGCAGCCCGGAGCGGTCGCAACGTTCCTGATAGGCCGCATACACCTGCCGGCGCACCTCGGTCCAATCGTCGTTGGGCTCGGGCTGGATATGCTGCGGGCGGCGGCCTTCGTCCTTCTGCTCGTTGATCCACCAGCTCATCTGCTTGGGCGGATACTTGCTCTCGTCCAGCTCCAGCGACTGCACCACGCGCTTGACCAGCCGCAGCTGGTCGTCGCTGTCCATGACCTGGAAGCCTTCGGGCAGCCGCGCGTCCTGCCAATGCAGGCGCAACAGCCGATGCGCCAGCCCATGGAAGGTGCCGATCCACATCCCGCGGCTGCCGTTACGCAGCTGCAGGTCGGTGCGGTGACGCATCTCGCCGGCGGCCTTGTTGGTGAAGGTCACCGCAAAGATGCCGTGGTTGGGCACGCCCTGGACTTCGTTGAGCCAGGCGATGCGATGGATCAGCACGCGCGTCTTGCCGGAGCCGGCGCCGGCCAGCACGAGGTAATGCCCCGGCGGCGCGGAAACGGCCTCGCGCTGGGCGGGGTTTAAATGATCGAGCAAATGAGAGACATCCACCGGCGCATTTTACCGGTTGTGACGTCGCTGCGGCTGAGATTGCGATGAAGCGGTTGGAATTGCGAGGCTTCGCACGCACCCTCATCCGCCCCTACGGGGCACCTTCTCCCGATGGGAGAAGGGAACAACACCCGGCTCCCGTTGAATTTCGGGGCCGATCGATCAGCGCCGCAGCAGCATCAGCACGTCGCGCGCAATCGTCTTAGCCTGTTCGCGAAGCTCCGGCACTGCCAGGCTTTCCCACAACGAACCGATCCGCAGGCTGCCGATCACCCGCAGACGCGGGTTCGCGTGGCCGTTGGCATCGATCAGGCTGGCATCGGCAGCGGTATCCACGCCGATGCCGTGCGGGCCGGCCATCGCAATGCCCTGCCCCAGCAACTGCTGCAACAACGGGTTACGCATCGCCTGTACGCGCATTTCCACGCCCGTGGCATTGACCAGGGTCTGCACATCCAGCTGCAACGCATGCCCGGCACTGGCGGCGCCGGCACTCACGCGCACGCATGCACCTACCTCGAAGGCCACATCCAGCCGCGCGCGATGCACCTGCAGTTGCCCACGCGCCTGCATCGCCTGCAACTGCGCATGCACCGGCGCAGCGATGCGATGCCGGTGCACATCCCAATAGCGCACCACATGCCGCAGGAAACGGCGTTGATCGGCCGCCGACAAGGTCTGCCACAAGGCCTGACTCAATGGTCGGATGCGTTCCATCACGCTCTGCCACGGCAACCCCTGCGCCAGCGCCACGCCGGCGTGCTGGCGCAACGCACGCATGCGTGCGCGCAACGGCAGCGCAAGCAGCGGTTGCGGGTCGAAGTCTGCGGCGGCGCCATGCGCATGCGGCAAGGGCAGCAGACCATGCCGCGACACCACATGCACCGCGCCGCGATGTGCCTGCGCGGCCAGCGTCACCACGGTATCGGCCATGCTCAGCCCCGAACCGACGATGCACACGGCAGCGTCGTGCGGTAGCGCGGCCACCGCCTCGGTATCCCAGGCTTCCACCCGTTGCGCCGCCGACAGGCCGGTGGCACCACGCAACGGCAACGGGCGCAGCGCATTACCGACCGCCAACACCACGGCGGCGGCCTGCACGGTGTGTCCGTCATCCAGCTGCAACAGCGCGCCGTCTGCGTTGGGCTGCAGGGTCTGCACACGTGCGGTGCGCACGCGCAAGGTCGCAGGGCTGGTTGCACGCGCGGCCTGCAGACGATCGCGCAGGTACGGGGCGTAATGCCTGCGCCCGACACACTGTTGCGGCAGCTGCGCGTCGTCCAGCTCCGGGCAGCATGCGTGCGTGCGCAGATAGTCGACAAAATCCTGCGGCGCATCGGCCAGCGCGCTCATGCGCGCGGCGGGCACGTTCAACAGATGCTCGGGGCGTGCGGTGGCATACGCCACGCCCTCGCCCAGCACCGGGTGCGGCTCGATCAACACGATCCGCAGCGGCGTGGTTGCCTGATGCAGCAGCTGCAATGCCACCAGCACGCCGGAAGCGCCGCCTCCGACGATGGCGATCGCTGCAACGCCGGGATCACGCGATGTGTTCATTGCCGCATTGTAGGCGATGGCTGCACCAGACCCCTCGGTCACCGCACCCCTTGGCTGCGCAGGCGCGTCGCCAGCCGCTCCAAGGGGCGGAGCGGTTGCCACCCGTCTCGGCATCAGAATACGTACGATCAGCCGCGCACGCTCGGCAAACGCCGCGGGAGGCCCACAGGATGTCCATCGCATTGGTCAGGCGCATCATCTATGTCCGCGAGGTCGCCGTGGCCAAGGCGTTCTACCAGACCCACTTCGCGCCTCCGGTCATCGAGGAGATTACCGATCAGTGGGTCGTGCTGGCGGCGGGCCAGATCGAACTGGCGCTGCACCTGATGGGCGACAGGGACCGACAGCAGCCGTCATCGCCCGCATCCAACGGGGCACCGACGGCAGGTTCGACCACCAAGTTGGTGTTCGCCATCGCCTCCGATCTGGCCGCCCATCGCGAGCAACTGCGCAGCGCAGGCGTGCGTGTGGATGAACTCAAACGCGATGCGGGCTTCGCTTACCAGATGTACGACGGCCGCGACCCGGAGGGAAACGTGTTCCAGGTGATGCGCCCGGACTGACCGCAGGCTACTACATCAACGCATCGGCCAGCCGCGCGATGCCTTCGCGACTGCGTCGCCAGGCCGGACGGCGCTGCCACTGCGCCAGATCCAGCTGCCGCGCGTGGGCCAGATAGTCTTGTTCGATGTCCCGCAGCCGCTGCACCACGGTGCGGTCGTAGCACACCATGCCGATCTCGGCGTTGAGCGCAAACGAGCGGATATCCAGATTGATCGAGCCCACCAGCGCAATGTCGTCGTCCACGCTCAGGTGCTTGGCATGCAGGAAGTGCGGGCGGTACAGCGCAATCTTTACTCCACAGCGCAGCAGTTCGTCGAAATACGCATCTTGTGCCCACGCCGCCAGCCGCTGGTTGTTGCGCTCGGACAGGATCAGCTGCACATCCACGCCCGACACTGCGGCGATGCGCAAGGCGCTCAGCAAGGCTTCGTCCGGCACGAAGTACGGCGTCACCAGCACCACTCTTCGTCGTGCCAGATGGATCATCGCATTGATCGCATCGCGCGCATTTTCGAACGGATACGCCGGCCCGCTGGGCAATAACTGGGTGGCGATATTGGCCTCGCAGACAGGCGCATCCGGCCAGACATCCAGGCGCTGCCCGGTTTCGGTGAACCAGTCGCTGGCGAACACCGCTTCCAGATGATTGACCACCGGCCCGCGCACGCGCGCCACCAGCTCGCGATTGGGCACGCCATCGATAAAGCCGGCGTCGGCCAGATTCTGCGAACCGACAAAGCCCACCTGGTTGTCGACCACCGCAATCTTGCGGTGATTGCGCAGATCCATGCGCCCGCTGCGACGCCAGCGCAACCCACCGGGCAGCACGGCCAGCACCTCGATGCCATCGGCCTGCAAGCGCTTGCGATAACGCCGCAGGCCGCGCTTGGCGCCTACCGCATCGAGCAGCACGCGGCAGCGCACGCCACGCGCGCTTGCCCGCTGTAGCGCCGCCACCACCGCATCGCCCACTGCATCGTCGAACATCAGGTAATACAGCAGATGCACGCGTTTTTCGGCGGCATCGATGGCGGCGATCAGGGACTGCAGCGACTGCGCGTAGTCGTCGAGCAATTCCACCGCATTGCCTAAGGTGGGCATGAAGTCGCCCTGCCGTTCGATCAGCGGCACCACCTCGGCACTGCTGCTGTCGGCCTGCGGCGTCCAGCGCAGCGCATGCAAGGGCAACTGCTGCTCGCGGATCACCTGCGAGGCGGTCGCCTGCCGCTCCACGCGCAGCCGCGACACCCACGGTTGGCCGAGCAACAGATACAGCGGCAGCCCGACCACCGGCACAAAGCCGATCAACAACAGCCAGCTGCGCGCCGCACCAGGCGTGGTGCGGCTGGGAATCCAGAGCAGCGCCACCAGGCGGATCGCCCAGTCCAGTGCCAGCAGCCAGGTGCCTTGCGACCAGTCGGGCAGCATCAGCGCTCCATTCTCATGAGGAAGCCGATTCTGACCCGGCTGCGCGTAAACGCAACGGCGCGGTGCCCATCGGCTGGAGGCAATGGCGAAACGGGCCGGCATCTGCCGCCGCCGGATGCACGCGCTCGGCGCACACCTGCCGCAGCGTCTGCACGAAGGCGGTCTGCGCGCGCGTGGGGTGCCAGTCGCTGCGCGTGGTCATGCCGATCTGCCGACGCAAGCGCGGCCCGGCGCTGCCGATCTCGCGCAACAGGCCGGCGCGGCGCTCGAACAGGAACTGGTCGCGCGACATCAGGGTCAGCCAATCGTCTTCCAGCAACAGGCCGCGCACGGTCAGCTCGGCGCCGCATTCGATGCGTAGCGGCGGCGGCTCCAGCTGCCGGTCGCGGAACATGCGCTCCCAGCGCTCGCGCACCGGCGTGCCCGCCGCGGCCATCACCCAGGGGTAGTCGAGCAGCTGCGCAAAGGGGTACGCCTTACCCGCCAACGGGTGCCCGCTGCGGGCCACGATCACCGGCTCGTCGTCGAACAGCGGCTCCTGCAGCACGTCGCGCACCGGCAGCGGGTCGCGTAATGCACCGATCAGCAAATCCAGCCCGCCCTCGCGCAGATGCGCCAGCAACTCCGCATACGGACCTTCCACCACGCCGATGCTGGCAGCCGGGTGCGCACGCGCAAACCGCGCCAACGCCTGCGGCAACAGGATCGCCCGCGCCAGCGGCATCACCCCCACCACCACCCGCCCGGCATGCTGCGAGCGCAGCGCGGCCACTTCATCGAGCGCTGCACGTATCTCCGCCAGCGCCAGCCGCACCTGCCGCAGCAACCGCTCCGCCACCGGCGTGGGCTGCATCGCCTTGCCGCGGCGCACGGTCAGCGGCACCTCGATCACATCGGCCAGCGCCTGCACCGCGCGGTAGACCGCCGGCTGCGACACGCCCAGCTGCACCCCCGCCAGCGAATAGCTGCCTGCCACGTCCACCGCCACCAGCGCCTGCAGCTGGCCCAACGAGACCCGTCGCTCCAGACCGGGGCGCGCCGGAAGCCGCAGCGCACGCCGCGCCACCCGGATGCCACGCCCCAGATGCGCCAGGGCGCGCTCGATCCGCGGCACCACCAGCTGGGTGGCTTCGGTGGCGGCCATCCCGCCCGGCTGCCGCTCGAACAGCCGCACACCCAGCTGCTGTTCCAGGCGCGCCACCGCCTGGGTCAAGGCCGGCTGCGACAGATTCACCTGCGGCGCAGCCGCGCTGATGCTGCCCAGCCGGTGCACCACGACCAGGGCATACAGATGACGCAGGTTCGGCTCGGGCGTCGGCGGCATGCTCTAACTATAAGCAAAATCAATACGCATACCTCAAATGAATCTTGAGCTGATTGACTCTTGCCGCTCAGACTTGGGGCAACACTAACGAGGACGGATGGATGAGCCAGGTCGTCACCCAGGTTGCGCGCACCCCGATCGCCCTCGTGGACGGGCTGGCACCGGCCGGCGTAGCCACCGTGCACGAGGCGCAGGGCCGCAGCGGCCTGTTGCACCACCGGCTGCGCCCGATCTACGCCGGCTGCCGCATCGCCGGCACCGCGATCACGGTGTCGTTACCGCCGGGCGACAACTGGATGATGCATGTGGCCATCGAACAGCTGCAGCCCGGCGACGTGCTGGTGGTGGCGCCCACCAGCGACTGCTGCGACGGCTACTTCGGCGATCTGCTGGCCACCTCGGCACAGGCGCGCGGCTGCCGCGGGCTGATCATCGATGCCGGCGTGCGCGACGTGCGCGACCTCACCGCCATGCAGTTCCCTGCGTGGAGCCGCGCCATCTGCGCGCAAGGCACCATCAAGGAGACGCTGGGCTCGGTCAACGTACCGCTGGTCTGCGCCGGGCAACTGATCCAGCCCGGCGATGTGGTGGTGGCCGACGACGATGGCGTGTGCGTGGTGCCGTGCGCCACTGCGGCCGCCGTGCTGGCCGAAGCGCAGGCCCGCGAAGCGCGCGAACTGATCAAGCGCGAACGTCTGGCGCGCGGCGAACTGGGCCTGGATCTCTACGCCATGCGCGAGCGCCTGGCGGCCAAGGGGCTGCGTTATGTCTGAGCAGGTGCGCGCGATGTGGATGCGCGGCGGCACCTCCAAGGGCGGCTTTTTTCTCGCCGACGACTTGCCCGCCGACACTGCAGCACGCGATGCCTTGCTGCTGCGTGCCTTCGGCTCGCCGGACCTGCGCCAGATCGACGGCATGGGTGGCGCCGACCCGCTCACCTCCAAGGTCGCGGTGGTGTCGCGCTCCACACGCGCCGATGCCGATGTGGACTATTTGTTCTTACAGGTGGCGGTCGAGCAGGCGCAGGTCAGCGATGCGCAGAATTGCGGCAACATGCTGGCCGGCGTGGCGCCCTTCGCGCTGGAGCGCGGCCTGCTGCCCACGCGCGACGGGCAGACCGACGTGCGCATCTTCATGCGCAACACCGGCACCCTGGCAACGGCCACCGTGCGCACGCCCGGCGGCCGGGTCACGTATGCGGGCGATGCGCGCATCGACGGCGTGCCGGGCACTGCCGCCCCAATTGCGTTGGCATTCGCCGAGATCGCAGGTTCCTCCTGCGGCGCGCTGTTGCCCACCGGGCGCGCCGTGGACATGCTCGATGGCGTGGCGGTGACGCTGATCGACAACGGCATGCCATGCGTGGTGCTGCGCGCTGCCGATGTCGGGATCAGCGGGTATGAAGACCGTGCCACGCTGGATGCGGATGACGCACTCAAAGCACGGCTGGAATCCATTCGCCTGCAGGCCGGCCCGGTGATGCAGTTGGGCGATGTCAGTGCAGCGACAGTGCCGAAGATGATGCTGGTGGCCGCACCGCGCAACGGTGGCGCGATCAGCGTGCGCTCGTTCATCCCGCACCGCTGCCATGCCTCGATCGGCGTGCTCGGCGCTGTCACCGTCGCCACCGCGTGCCTGCTGCCGGAGTCGCCCGCGCACGCGCTGGCGCAGCTGCCCGGCGGCAACATCCAGCAGGTGGACGTGGAGCACCCCAGCGGCATGACCGGCTGCGTCATCGAACGCGATGCACATGGCGCAGTGGTGCGCGCCGCGGTGGTCAGGACGGCACGCAAATTGTTCGATGGGGTGTTGTTTGGGTAAGCACTGCCAGTCTCGGGCTGTGTTGCCAGCGTCAGGCTGGTTCGAGCAGGGGGATGGTGGTGCGCGCCCTGCACACGTCCGATCGTCGATGTGCTGCCCGGTGTCGTCTGCGTTGTCATGCAAGCGCGTGTGCTTGCGCCGCTGCGGATCGCACATCGGCGCAACGTCCCGTGACATCTCGGTAACGCGTTGCCGGCCGGGAATATGCCAGGCAGGTGCGTGGCAAACGGGGAGCAGCACCTGCAGCGGATCGAGTGCCGGTCGCGCCCCGGTGCGCTCCTACGTGGTGGGCGCGTCGGGCGGCCTGGGGTGCAGCTTGAAGCGGGAAACGACGCACGTGCAGCGGCATGCACGTACTGATGCAGTGCCGTCGAATCGCCGCGCACCGCGACAAACGCATTCCGGAGACGCCGTGGTGGAGGGCGATAACGATGGCACACCCGCTCAGAGACTGCGTGCGACTGGCGGCTGGGCAGACGCACACGCAGCAGTGGCTGCTGTCACACGCTGCACGCCTTCACCCGAACGCATCCGACGGATCCGACCCGCACTTCAACGAGCATCGCCATGATCATCGACTGCCACGGCCATTACACCACCGCACCCGCTACACACGATGCGTTTCGCAAGGCGCAGATTGCGCATTACACCGACGCAAATCTGCCGGCACCGGTGTATCCGCACATCTCCGATGATCAGCTGCGCGACAGCATCGAGCAGCATCAATTGCGCCTGCTGCGCGAGCGCGGTGCGGACATGACGATTTTTTCGCCACGTGCCAGCACCATGGCGCACCACATCGGCAACGAAGCCGTGAGCCAGGTATGGACGCGGCATTGCAACGACCTCATCGGCCGCGTGGTGCAGCTGTATCCGCACAGCTTTATCGGCGTGTGCCAGCTGCCGCAGTCGCCGGGTGTGTCGATCGCGCACTCGATCCAGGAGCTGGAACGCTGCGTCACCGAGCTCGGATTTGTCGGCTGCAATCTCAATCCAGACCCATCCGGTGGCCACTGGACCGGCCTGCCGTTGACCGATCGCGCCTGGTACCCGTTCTTCGAAAAAATGGTCGAGCTGGATGTGCCGGCAATGGTGCACGTGTCCGGCAGTTGCAACGCCAATTTCCACGCCACCGGCGCGCATTACCTCAACGCCGATACCACCGCCTTCATGCAGTTTCTGGAAGGCGACTTGTTCGCCGATTTTCCGCAGCTGCGCTTCATCATCCCGCACGGCGGTGGCGCCGTACCGTATCACTGGGGTCGCTTCCGCGGCCTGGCCGACATGTTGGGCAAGCCGCCGCTATCCACACACGTGATGCGCAACGTGTTCTTCGACACCTGCGTGTATCACCAGCCCGGGATCGACTTGCTGTTCGAGGTGATCGACATCGACAACATCCTGTTCGGCTCGGAAATGGTCGGCGCGGTGCGTGGCATCGACCCGCAGACAGGGCATTATTTCGACGACACCAAACGCTATATCGATGCACTGGCGATCTCCGATGCAGACAAGCGCAAGGTGTTCGAAGGCAACGCGCGACGCGTGTATCCACGCCTGGACGCGCAATTGCGCGCGCGTGGGCTCTAGCGATTCCTTCTCCCAGCGGGAGAAGGTGCCCCGACGGGGCGGATGAGGGGCGACGCAGAGAGTGTCACCGCCTGCGATATCAAACGCGTCGCCACGCGCCTACAGAAATGAAACGCCACCAGTTCGCCCTTCACCCTCTGCCGCAGGGGGGAAACGAATGCAGCCAACCAAACTGCATCCCAACGTTTGCAGGGCGCAACACAACCCGTGCATCAACGTTGGCCGATCAAACGCGTTACGGCAGTCGAGCACGGCGCGATCGATTCCCCAAACGCAAACACCCGCCTTTCGGCGGGTGTTTGCTTGGATGCAGATCGCGTAATCGGTGGATTACTTGATCTTGCCTTCCTTGTACATCACGTGCTTACGCACGACGGGGTCGTACTTCATCATTTCCATCTTCCCCGGAGTGTTTTTCTTGTTCTTATCCGTGGTGTAGAAGTGGCCGGTAGCGGCCGAGGAAATCATACGAATCTTGTCACGCTTGCCTTTTGCCATGACTGCTTACTCCTCAGACCTTTTCGCCGCGCGCACGCAGCTCTTTCAGAACGGCATCAATCCCGTTCTTGTCGATGGTGCGCAATGCATGCGCGGAGACACGGAGCTTCACCCAGCGGTTTTCGCTGGCGACCCAGAAACGGCGCTCGTGCAGGTTAGGCAGGAAGCGACGACGGGTTCTGTTGTTTGCGTGGGAGACGTTGTTACCCGTCTGCACACGCTTGCCGGACACTTGGCATACGCGGGACATTACGCACCTCGATAAATGAATTGCCACCCATAGCCTGGGGAGCGGCGGCCCCGACAGCATCAAGCTGCCACGCAACGTTGGGAATCAAGAACTTACGCTGGAACCGGCCGGCAACCCCATCGCGCTGGGTGCCGCCATCCGGAGCGATCCGGGCACAGCGAGCCGCGCATTATGCACGGCAATTCCTTGTATCGCAAGCACTTACAGCGAGCCCGCGTGCGCAGGCGTCGATCAGCCGCCCCCGGCCTGCGCCATCGCAGAGGCCTGGTGCAACTCCGCCAAGGCTGCATGCGCCACCTGCCAGGCCGAGCGCAGGAACAGCAGCAGCAACGCCACCGCGATCACCAGGTCGGGCCAACCGCTGCCGAACGCCCACACCGCCGCACTGGCAGCCAGCACCGCAATGCCCTCGTAGACATCGTTGCGCGAGCAGGCCCACGCCGACGCCAGATTGATGTCGCCGTTGCGGTACGGCCACAGCAGGCGCAGGCATGCCAGATTGGCGGCAACGTTCAGCGCCGCCACCACGCCCATGCTCTGGAACAACGGCAACTGCGGGTGAGCCAGTTTCCAGCCGATTTCCGCCGCCACCGCCAGCGCCGCCAGCAGGATCAACCCGGCCTTGAGCAAGGCCACCCGCGCCTTGGCCGCCAGGCTGGCGCCCACCACCGCCAGGCTCAGTGCGTACGTGAGCGCATCGCCCAGATTATCCAGGCTGCCGGACAGCAGCGAGGCGGCGCCACTGTGCAGCGCAACTGCCAGCATCAGCGCAAAGGCGCCGACATTGATCGCCAACACCCACCAAAGCACGCGCCGCTGACGGGCCTGCATCGCTGCAACATCCCAAGTGTCTTGCTACACCCGCAACAGGACTTGCTCATGCGTCGCCCCCGCGTGGCGTTGCCGCGACAACAGCTCTGGATCGCCCTGATCGCTCCCGATGCAGCCACCGATACAGCACCGGCAACACCAGCAAGGTGAGCAAGGTGGACGAGACGATGCCGCCGATCACCACTGTCGCCAGCGGGCGCTGCACCTCTGCACCGGCGCCAACATTGAAGGCCATCGGCACGAAGCCCAGCGCGGCAACCAGCGCGGTCATCAACACCGGCCGCAGGCGCGACAATGCGCCTTCGCGCAGGGCCTGCTCCAACGGCATGCCGTCGGCGCGCAAGCCACGGATGAAGGCGATCATCACCAAGCCGTTGAGCACCGCCACGCCCGACAACGCGATGAAGCCGACACCGGCCGAGATCGACAACGCCAACCCACGCATGGCCAAGGCCACCACGCCACCGGTCAGCGCCAACGGCACGCCGCTGAACACCACCACCGCATCGCGCAACGAACCGAACGACCAGTACAGCAGCGCGAAGATCAGCAACAAGGTGCCCGGCACCACCCAGGCCAGGCGCTGGCCGGCAGAGATCAGTTGCTCGAAGGTGCCGCCGTAGCCGATCCAGTAACCGGTGGGCAAGGCGACCTCCGCCTGCACACGTTGCTGCACCTCCGCCACGAAACCGCCCAGATCGCGGTCGCGCACGTTGGCGGTGATGACGATGCGGCGCTTGCCGTCTTCGCGATTGATCTGGTTCGGGCCGAGCACGGTCTGGATCTTGGCGACCTCACGCAGCGGCACGGTGGTCGGCTCGCCGCTGCGCCAGCCGGCCGCGCGGCTGGATTCGTCGGCATCGGCGCGCTCGCCATCGCCGCGCAGCGGAATCGGCAGATCCGCCAAGGCGGCCGGGTCCTGACGCAGGCTCTCCGGCAGCCGTACCACGATGTCGAAACGGCGGTCGCCTTCGAACAATTGCCCGGCCTCCTGCCCGCCCACCGCAGCGGCCACGGTGTCCTGCACCACACCGGGATTGAGCCCGTAGCCGGCCAGTGCTGCGCGATCGGGCACCACCGCCAGCATCGGCAGGCCGGTGGCCTGTTCCAGGCTGACATCGGCTGCGCCGGGCACGCTGCTGGCGATCTCCTGCACGCGCTGCCCCACTTTCACCAGGGTTTCCAGATCGTCGCCGTAGACCTTGATCGCCACATCCGCACGCACGCCGGAAATCAGCTCGTTCATGCGCATCTGGATCGGCTGGGTGAACTCGTAGTTGTTGCCCGGCAGTTGCTTCACCGCCGCTTCGATCTCGGCCACCAACTGCGCCTTGGGCTTGCGCGGGTCCGGCCATTGCGCACGCGGATGCATGATCAAGAACGTATCGGCCACCGATGGCGGCATCGGGTCGGTGGCCACTTCGGCGGTGCCGAGCTTGCCGAACACATGCGCCACTTCAGGAAATTGCTTGATGCGTTTTTCCAGGGTGGATTGCATGGTGATGGCTTGTTCCAGGCTGGTGCCGGGAATGCGCAAGGCATGCAGGGCGACATCGCCTTCATCCAGATTGGGGATGAATTCGCTGCCCAGCCGTGTGGATAGCACCGCACACAGCGCCACCGTGGTCAGCGCCGCAATGCCGACCCAGCGCCCGTGCCGCAGCGCGCCATCCAGCAAGGGCGCATACACCCCGCGCGCCCAGCGCATTGCGCGGTTTTCATGCTCGGCGACCTTGCCGCCGAGCAGCAAGGCGATCGCCGCCGGCACGAAGGTCAGCGACAACAGCATCGCTCCGCTCAGCGCCAGCACCACGGTAATGGCCATCGGGTGGAACATCTTGCCTTCGATGCCGGTGAGCGCGAACACCGGCAGATACACCGCGGTGATGATGCCCAGGCCGAACAGGCTGGGACGGATCACCTCGGCGGTGGCCTCGGCGGTGAGTGCGAAGCGTTCATCGCGATCGAGCACACGCCCCAGCCGCAGCTGCGCTTCGCCGAAGCGACGCAGGCAGTTCTCCACGATGATCACCGCACCATCGACGATCAAGCCGAAATCCAGCGCACCCAGACTCATCAGATTGCCGGACACGCCACCGCGCACCATGCCGGTGAGGGTGAACAACATCGCCAACGGAATCACCGCCGCAGTGATCAATGCCGCACGCACATTGCCCAGCAGCAGGAACAACACCACGATCACCAACAAGGCGCCTTCGATCAGGTTCTTGGCGACGGTGACGATGGTGCGGTCGACCAACGCGGTGCGGTCGTACACCGGCACCGCCTGCACGCCGGCCGGCAAGCTGGCGTTGGCCACTTTCAGGCGCTCGGCGGCCGCTTGCGACACCGTGCGGCTATTGGCGCCGACCAGCATGAACACCGTGCCGAGCACCACTTCGGTGCCGTCCTGCGTGGCGGCCCCGGTGCGCAACTCGCGGCCTTCGCCCACCTGCGCCACATCGCGTACCCGGATCGGCACGCCTTCGCGGCGATCCAGCACGATCGCGCCGATCTGCGCGATGTCATCCACCTGCCCAGGCACGCGCACCAGAAACTGCTGCCCGTTCCGTTCGATATAGCCGGCACCGATGTTGCGATTATTCGCTTCTACCGCCTGCGCCACGTCATCCAGCGTAAAGCCCAACGCGACCAGGCGCGCCGGATCGGGCGTGATATGGATCTGCCGCGCATAGCCGCCGATGGTGTTGACCTCGGTGACGCCGGGCACATTACGCAACTGCGGCCGCACCACCCAATCCTGCAGGGTGCGCAGATCGGTCGCCGTCCACGCGGTACCGTCGGATTTGCGCGCATTGGGCTTGGCCTCCACGGTGTACATGAAGATCTCGCCCAGGCCGGTAGCGATCGGCCCCAGTTGCGGCTCAAGCTCGGCCGGTAACTGCGATTTGACCTGCTGCAAACGCTCGGCCACCTGCTGCCGCGCAAAGTACAGATCGGTGCCATCGGCAAACACGGCGGTCACCTGCGACAAACCATAGCGCGACAGCGAGCGCGTCGACTCCAACCCCGGCAATCCCGCCAGCACCGTCTCCAACGGAAACGTCACCCGCTGCTCCGACTCCAGCGGCGAATACCCCGGCGCTGCGGTATTGACCTGCACCTGCACATTGGTGATGTCCGGCGTGGCATCGATCGGCAAGCGCGAAAAACTCCACGCCCCGATCGCGATCAATACCCCCGTGAGCGCCAGCATCAACCACCGCTGCGCGATCGCAAACCGAATGATGTTGGTCAGCATGACACCCACCTCCACGCACGATGATCGAGGAGATCGCCGCACCCGTGCTTACCGGGAGCGTCGCTTAAAAGCGCACAAGAGAAGAGTCGCTCCCAAGCACGCACATGCGGTCGGCGTCGAATCAAACCGGAAACACGCTGATCAATGATCATGCGATGCCCCCGACTTCTCGATGTCGGCCTTCACCAGATAACTCTGCTCCACCACCACCGTGTCGCCCGGCGACACGCCCGAAACCAGCTCCACCTGCTGCGCGTCGCGCGCGCCCAACGTCACCGGCCGCGCCTCGTACACATCGCCCACGCGCACAAACACCACATCCCAGTCGCGAAACTGCTGCAACGCTCCCACCGGCACCACCATCGCGGCCGGCTGCTGCGCGACCGTCACCCGCGCCTTCACTGCCGAGCCTGGTCGCCAGGACCCGTCGGTATTGCGCAACACCGCGCGTGCCACCGTGCTCTGGCTGGCCGTGGCCGTGCCCGGCAACACGCGCTCCAGGACGGTTTGCGCCACCACGCCATCGCTGATGCGCGTCACCGTCACCGGCGCGCCGGCGGCGATATGCCCGGCGTCGGCGCCGAAGATGTGCAGATCCACCCACAGGCTCGACAGATCCGCGATCTCGAACAGCGATTGGCCCTCACCCGCGTTGCTGCCCAGGCTGGCGTGACGCGCCAGCACGGTGCCGCTGATCGGCGCGGTGACCGAGTAGGTGGTCAGGCTGAGATTGCTCTCCACCGTGGCCAGCACCTGGCCCGCACGCACCTGATCGCCGACGTTGACGCGCAAGCTGCGTACCGGCCCGGGAAAGCGCGCGGTCGCCTGCGCCTGCGCACCTTCTGCCGGCGTCAGCAGGCCTTGCACTTCGTGCTGATCGGCGATGCTGCCGGCCCCCACCGGCGCCACGCGGATGCCGGCGTCCTGCGCAATCTTGGCGGCGATCGTGGTGCGGCCTTCGTAGCTGGAATAGGTCCAGCGATGCGTCTTGCCCTGCACGCTGGCGCGCACTTCCACATCGAACGAATGCGGCTCGCCCACTTCGCTGGCGGCCAGCAGGCTTCCGTCGGCCTGCGCACGCAGCGGATAGGTGTCGACCTTGCCCCCCAGCCGCGTGGTCTTGACCTCCACGCTGCCGGCGCTGGCCGGCACTGGTTTGCCATCGCGATACAGCCAGGCCTGGAACGTCGGCGGGCGGCCGTCTTCGGCAATCGCAAGCTCTACGCTGTCGCCGTCCTGGCTGAGCAGCCGGCCACCGTGTTTGCCTTTGGCCTCGTCGGCGTGCTCGGCACTGCCGCCCTCCTCGGCACCGCCACCCTCTTCGGCATGGCCGGCCTCGCTGCCTGCATGGCCGTGGGCGTCTTCATCGGCGCGGCCGCAACCGCCGAGCAACAGCGCCAGCAGCAGCGGCGCAAAAATGTATGGCGTCATCGAACGAGATCCTTTGGAATGCCGGCGCACTGCGCCGAACGATGCAGCGAGTGAGGTGCGGCACGGCGGCTGCGGCTGCGTGCGCGTAGAGGTGCCCGCGTGGGTAGCGTCTGCGGTGCAGGTTACGGCTAGCGGTGCGGGCGAGATGGCGTGCAACGGTGTGTGCAACCGCGCGTGCACCTGGATGATCGTCGTCATGGCGTCGTCTCCGCCGTGACCACGAACGGTTGCCCGGTCAGCCGCTGGATTTCGATCAATGCGCTCTGCGCTTCCACTGCGGCAGCGAGTTGCTGCTGCCGTGCATCGCTGCGCTGCGCCTGCAGCTGCGCCCAATCCAGATAACTGGTGGCACCGGCGCGGTAAGCGCGCTCTGCAGCGGTATCGGCGCGTGCCAGCGCGGGCAGCACCTCTTCGCGCATGCGCGCCACTTCCAGCTGGCCGGCGCGGTAACGCCCATGCGCATCGGCCAAGGTGGCGTACAGCTGCAAGGCCTGCGATTGGCGTTCGATGTCCAGCAGCGACAGCTCGGCCTGCGCGGCGCGGATGTCCGGCTGCGCGCGACCGGCGCTGCCCAGTGCGAGCGACACACTGCCGACCAGCGCGGTGGCGTTGTTGCCTTCGAGCCGGCGCACACCCACTTGCCAGTCCAGGTCCGGGCTGGCCTGGCTGCGGGCCAGCTGCAACCGCGCATCACGCAGGCGCTGCTCGTTGTTCAGGCGTGCCAGCTCCGGTGTGCTGTCGAGTAACTGTGCCAGCACCTCGAACTCCGGGATGGCCGGCAGTTGCAAGGCATCGCCGCTGATCTGGTCGGCCTCGATGCTGCGCGCGCCCCATAGCAGCGCCAGTTGCCGACGTGCCGCGGCCAGTTCCAGCTGCGCGCGGTCGCGGTCCAGTTCCGCACGCGCCTGCAGGGCCTGTGCGGTGAGCAAGACCGATTCGGGCGATGCGCCGGCCTGCAACCGTTGGCGGGCGGCGGACACGGTGCGTTGGCGCTGCGCCAGGGTTTCCAGCGCGATGGTGTGGCGCTGGCGGGCGGCGGTGATGGCCAGATAGCGCCGCGCCACGTCGGCCAGCACGTCCAACCGCGCGATGGCACGTTGCGGAGCCAGCGCATCGATGCGCGCCTGCGCCAGGGTGCGGCGCGCATCCAGCTTGCCGCCGCGTTCCAGCACGCTGGCCAGGGTGACGGTGAGTTCGGCCTGGTCCAGCGCGCGGGTCGGCCCGCTGCCGAATACGTTTTCGATCTCCGCGCCGATGCGCAACTGCGGGCGCAACGCATCGCGCTGCGCCTCGGCGGTGAGCACGGCCTGCTGGCCGTCGGCCAGACGTAGATCGGGGTGCTTGGCGGCGACGCGCGCGATGGCGTCGTCCAACGTAAGCACGGTTTGGGGCGGTACGTCCTGCGCCATGGCGCACGGCACGACCGCGAAGGCGGCAAGTGCCGCCAGTCGCAACCACATGAGGGTATCTCCGCGAATCGGGATCGATGGACAGGCCGGCAGCCGCCGGCAAGGCATCAGGCCGCGATCGGGGGCCGCAGCAAGGTATCGATCAGATGCGAACGGTAGTCGGAGGTCAGCGCGGCCGGCTGCGCGTGTGCGCGCATCGGCAGTGGACCCCAGGCGATGGCAGGCAGCATCGCCGGGCTATGCCCATGGCAGTAACCGCTGTGCATCAACGCATGCAGCAGGCCAGCACCATCGCGCTCGCCGGCATCGTCTTCATCGGCGCCGTCGTGGCCGTGCGGCGCGCTGTCGTCCAGATGCGCCTGGTCGTGCGCCAGCGCATGCACATCTCCCAGCGCACAGGCCACCGGGGCGACCAGCACGCCCATGACCAGCACCGCCAACGCCATCAGGCGCAGCAGAGGGTGCAACAGGCGGGCGCGGCGAAGCAACATGGGGCGCAGCGTATCGGGGCCAGGGTAGTTACACAATCGCATGCACGGCTAAGAGCGGCCAACAGCACCACTGCGCGGCCGCCAGGCGGGTGCGGTCGGTGCTCGGTGCGGCATGTACCACTCCTACACTCCGGTTCTGAGCGCGCCACCCGCACTCACCTAACGACCGCTTCGCTACGTTTTGTTAGCCGCTCTTAGTTGGAAGCTCAGGGCAGAGCCTTGGTGGGCCGAGGGTGCGGTGCCCTCACCGCTCGCGGGACACGCCGTGAACCCTTCCCTGGGGGCTCGGTGGCGGCATCCATGCCGCCAACGGTCCCGCAAGCGGCGGGGACACCGCACCAGAACGTTGGTCGGTGGTCGCGTAAAAGCCGCTTGTAGCGCGCTGCACATCAAACATTGCGCCGGCGCGTCACGATCCGACAACGCGCATCAAGCACTGCTCCTACCGTTCATACCGACCATGTCCACTGGTCCTTGCCCGCCCACCGTCGCGGGACCTTACGCGGCATGGATGCCGCGTAAGAGCCTCCAGGGACGGATTCACGGCGTGTCCCGTGATGGTGGGCGGGCAAGGGCCCTGCAGCCCAACCACAGATCAGACGCTCTACAGGTGGTCCTGTCCGCCGCTCCAAGTGCTCCCAGTGCTCCTAGCCATCACGGCGCCACGGTGCGGACCCGCTTGGCATCGGCCGGGCGCGCCTTGCTCTGGGCGATAAACGCACGCACCTGCTGCTCCAGCACCGGCAGGGTGACCGAGCCCTGCTTCAGCACCACGTCGTGGAAGGCCTTGATGTCGAAGCGCTCGCCCAGCTCGCGTTCGGCTTCGGCGCGCAGCTTGACGATGGTGATCTCGCCCAGCTTGTAGCTCAGCGCCTGGCCGGGCCAGGAGATGTAGCGGTCCACTTCGGTGGTGACTTCATGCTCGCTGAGCGCGGTGCGGTCGCGCAGATAGGCCAGCGCCTGCTCGCGGGTCCAGCCGTCGTGGTGTACGCCGGTGTCGATCACCAGCCGGCAGGCGCGCCACATTTCGTAGGTGAGCCGGCCGAATTCCTCGTACGGGGTCTCGTAGATGCCCATCTCCTGGCCAAGTTTTTCGGTGTACAGCGCCCAGCCTTCGCCATAGGCGGAAATGTAGTTTTCGCGCCGGAATGCCGGCTGCTCGCCCTGCTCCAATGCGAGCGAGCCCTGCAAGGAATGGCCGGGCGAAGACTCGTGCAAGGTCAGCGCCGGCAGGTTGTACAGCGGCCGCGACGGCAGGTTGTAGGTGTTGACCCAATAGGTCGTGGCGCCACCGCGCCCGGCGGTCCAGAACGGCGCGATATCGGCCGGCACCGGCTTGATGGTAAAGCGTCCGCGCGGCAGCGTGCCGATAAACCTGCCCACCTGCCCGTCCACGCGCTTGGAGATCCATGCGGCGCGATCGAGCAGCTCCTGCGGGGTCTTGGCGTAGAACTGCGGGTCGGTGCGCAGGAAGCTGAGGAACTGCGCGAAGCTGCCCTTGAACTCCACCTGCTGGATGATGGCGTTCATCTGGGTCTGGATGCGCGCCACTTCGTCCAGGCCGATCTGGTGGATCTGCTCGGGCGTCAATTCCAGCGTGGTGTATTCGCGGATCTGCTGCCGGTAGAACGCCTTGCCATCGGGCAGCGCTTCGGCGGCCAAAGTAGTGCGCGCCTTGGGCATGTAGTCGGTGCGGAAAAAGGTCAGCAACTTGGCGTAGGCCGGAAGCACCGCGCCGCTGACCGCAGTCTTGGCCTGCGCACGCAACTGCGCCTGCTCGGCGGCCGGGATCTGCGCCGGCAGTTGCTTGAACGGCGCGTAGAAGGTGGACTCGGTGGGGTCCTTGACCTCGGCGACGGTGGCGATGGAGACATCGCGCCCGTCCAGCACCGCGCGCGGCACGCTGAAGCCGCGCGCCAGCCCGGTGCGCATGTTGACGATCTGCTGATCGAAATAGCGCGGCACATCATTCAAGCGCGCGATGTAGGCGCGGTACTCGGCGGCGGTCTTCATCGGCCGCTGCGCCATGAAGCCCAGGTTGGACCAGAACGAGCTGTCGGAATTGAACGGCATCTCGTACAGGCGCAGACGCACTTCGGCCGCGAGGTTTTCCACCTGCGGGCGATAGATCGCAAGGTTGACCTGGTTGGCGGGCGAGAGCTGCTTGGGGTCGATGCCGTCGAGCCGCTTGAGCACACCCTCCCACACTGCTAGACGCGCCTGCTGCGCGGTCGCGCCGACGTCCGGCAGCTTGGTGTTGTCGCCGGTGGTGTCGGTGTCTTCATCGGCCTGGCCGGTTTCGGCCTGACGCCATGCCCACTCTTTTTCGTAGATCGCGCGGAAGCGCGCGTCGGCAGGTGCTTCGGCAGTCAGCGTGGCCGGAGCCGCGACGGGCGGAGCGGCGACAGCGCCGAAGGACAGGCCCAGCAGGGCGAGCGAGAGTGCAGCGGCGAGAGGAGAGGTCACGTGCGGAGAGCCTGATCTGGAGCGAACGCCCGATCATGGCAGCCCCCGGGAGCGCTGCCATGGGCCGGAAGTCCCAACGCGGGCCGGCGCACGGGTGTGGCTGGAGTATCGGCGGCTGGATTGATATGGCGGGGCGAGTCGGGGACTGGCCCCATCCGCCCTGCGGGCACCTTCCGCCGCAGGCGGGGGAAGGGACGTGGTGGGCTTGTCAGAAGCCGGTCGTCACCTCTTCGCCGGAGGTAAAGGTTCGCCGGAGGTAAAGGACGTGACGTGCTTCGCCCCCTCTTCCGCTTGCGGGAAAGGGTCGGGGTGAGGGCCGCTCGAGGCCGATAAACGTGGCTTCGGCTCAGGCCTTACGCACTACCACCAGATGCCGTTCGCCATCCAGGCCAGGCACCTGCAGCGGGTGTACCTCGGCCAGCGTCCAGCCGGCCGGGAGCGCGGCGATTTCCTCGTGCGGATAGACCCCCTTCATCGCCAGCAGGCTGCCGCCCGGGCGCAGCAGGTGACCGCCGACGGCGATGATGCCGGCCAGCGTATCCAGCGCGCGGGCGGTGAGGTGGTCGTAGGCGGCCGGCTCATCCAGCGCTTCGGCGCGCGACTCGGCCACACGCGCATTGCCCAGCGCCAGGTGACGCAGCGCCTCGCGCATGAAGCGCGCCTTTTTGCCGTTGCTTTCCACCAGGGTCACCTGCAGCTGCGGGCGGGTGATCGCCAGCGGGATGCCGGGCAGGCCGGGGCCGGTGCCCAGATCGGCCAGGGTACCGCTGGCGATGTACGGCTGCATGGCCAGCGAATCGAGCAGATGGCGGGTGACCATCTCGCGCGGGTCGCGCACGGCGGTGAGGTTGTAGGTCTTGTTCCAGCGCACCAGCAGCGTGAGATAGCGCAGCAACGGCGCGGCGAAATCCGCATCCAGGGATTGGGCCTGCAGGCCATGCGCCAGTGCAGCGGAGACATCGGGGGGAAGTGCGGCATCGTTCATGCCGCGATTATCGCAGGTGGGCGTGGCGTGGCGTGGCGTGGCGGGATTGGGGATTGGGGATTGGGGATTGGGGATTGGGGATTGGGGATTGGGGATTGGGGATTGGGAATCGGGAATCGGGAATCGGGAATCGTCGATGCTCGCAGGAATGATCTGAAGCAGCATTCAAACGGAGCGTGCGTCGACGCAGTCGGCCGGCACTTCACGGCATTGGTTGGCGGCCGCGATACGGCAACGCATCGCGGGCGTGCGGTCCGGCGTGTCCGGCGATGCGGGCGCATCGCTTACCGGCATCGGCGTGATCCCGGTCACGCGGCATGGAGCTGTGCCGTTGCCGGACACGCAGCGGTAAGACAGCGGCGCTACATCTGCAGGCTCCCCCGTTGCGCGAAGGACACCCCATGACCGCTTCCGATCCCGCGCGCCGCCGCGTGTTGCAAGGTTTGGGCGCCGGGCTGTTGCTGCCGGCCGCCGGCGGTGGGTCTGCACGCAGCCTGGCCGCGCCCTCCGGGCGACCGATCATCACCGATGGCGTGCAGAGCGGCGATGTGCGCGACGGCAGCGCGCTGCTGTGGAGCCGCGCAGACCGCCCGGCGCGGATGCGGGTGGAATGGGATACGCGGCCCAGCCTGCGCCAGGCGCGCCGCGTGGAGGGAGGCATGGCGGTACCCGCCCACGATTTCACCGCGCGCGTGGACCTGGGCGGGTTGCCGTGCGATCAGGACATCTTCTATCGGGTGCGCTTCGAGGACGCCGACAGCGGTGTGCTGAGTGCGCCGCATGGCCATCTGCGTAGCGCACCACAGACGCGCCGCGATGTGCGTTTTGTCTGGAGCGGCGACACCGTGGGCCAGGGCTTCGGCATCAATCCCGACATCGGCGGCATGCGCATCTACAGCGCGATGCGCGCACGCAACCCGGATTTCTTCCTGCATAGCGGCGACACCATCTACGCCGACAGCCCGATCCCGGCCGAACTCACCGTGGAAGACGGCAAACGCTGGCGCAATCTCACCACCGCGGCCAAGAGCAAGGTGGCCGAAACGCTGGACGAATTTCGCGGCAACTACCGCTACAACCTGCTCGACGACCATGTGCGGCGCTTCAATGGCGAGGTGCCGCAACTGTGGCAATGGGACGACCACGAAACCACCAACAACTGGTCGCCCGGCAAGCAACTGGATGCGCGCTACCAGGTGCGCGACATCGGCGTGCTGGCCACACGTGCGCGCAAGGCGTTCCTGGAATACGCCCCGATGCGCGGGGTGCGCGCCGATGGCAATGGGCGCATCTATCGCAAGATCGGCTATGGCCCGCTGCTGGATGTATTCGTGTTGGACATGCGCAGTTATCGCGCTGCCAACAGCGACAATCTGCAACCCACGCCAAGCGCGGACACCGCATTTCTCGGCGCCGAGCAGCTGGCCTGGTTGCAGCGCGAGCTGGCCGGCTCGCGCGCGCAGTGGAAGGTGATTGCCGCCGACATGCCGATCGGTTTGCAGGTCCCCGATGGCGAAGACGGCAACGGGCGCCCGCGCTGGGAAGCGATCGCCAACGGCGATGACGGCGCGCCGCGCGGACGCGAGCAGGAGATCGCCGCGCTGCTACGCTTCATCAGCCGCGCGCGTATCCGTAACACGGTGTGGCTGACGGCCGATGTGCATTACTGCGCCGCGCATTACTACCACCCGGACCGCGCGGCGTTTCAGCAGTTCGAGCCGTTCTGGGAATTTGTCGGCGGCCCGCTCAATGCCGGCAGCTTCGGGCCGAATGCGCTGGATGCCACCTTCGGCCCAACGGTCGTGTTCCAGAAGGCGCCGCCCGCGCCGAACACCTCACCGTTGGCCGGGTATCAGTTCTTCGGCGAGGTGGAGATCGACGGCGCCAGCGGCGTGTTGACGGTGACCTTGCGCGATCTCGATGGCGTGGCGCAGTTCCGTCAGCCGATCCTGCCGTATGGCGCGGAGTCTCACGCGGCGGGCTGAGGATAGAACGCCAACGCGGCGCGGCAGTCCGGCGCGACCCACCATTCGTGCAGCTGCCACTGTGCGGCATCACCTAGTTCGGGGTCGCACCACTGCAGGTGCAATGCGCCATCCGAGTCAACGGCGTACGCAAGCCGATGCAGACCGAACGACAGGCCATGCCCGTAGGCCTTGAGCAAGGCCTCCTTGGCGCACCACAGGCGGAAAAATAGCGCCTGTTGCGCATCGGCCTCCAGCGCCGCCAGCAACGCCAGTTCGTCCGGATGAAAGAAACGCTGCGCGATGTCCAGCAGGCGCGGGCGGGCGCGGATGCGTTCCAGATCCACCCCCAGCCGCACGCCGCGGCCCAGCCCGACCAGCAAGTAATCGCCACTGTGGCTCCATCCGGTATCCCAGTCGGGCAGCGCCGGCTGCAGCGAAGGGCGACCACGCGCATCGCGCAGCAGCGGCACCGCGGCCGGGTCGATCGCCAGGGCCGGGCCTAGCAGCTGCCGCGCCTGCGGTTCGCCGCGCTCACCGGGCCGATGCGGGCATAGCCATAGCTGCACCGGGCCATGCTGCCACCCAGCGTGCGCTGTCACGCCGTGCACACCAACCCCAACGCTTGGACAGTGCGTGGGTCGCACGCGACAGCTGCTTCACGGCGCGCTGCGTCCAATGGCGCGCATGCACCGCTCCCGGTGCAAGCGAACGAGGAGATTGGCACCATGGGCATCATCATCTGGTTGATCATCGGCGGCATCGTGGGTTGGCTGGCCAGCATCATCATGCGTCGCGATGCACAGCAGGGCATCATTCTCAATGTGGTGGTCGGCATCGTCGGTGCCATGATCGCCGGCTGGTTCTTAGGCGGCGGCATCAATCAGGCGATCACGCTGATGACCTTTGTCTGGTCGCTGGTGGGTGCGGTGATTCTGCTGGCCATCGTCAATCTGTTTACCCGTGGCCGGTTGCGCTAACAGCGTCGGACAAACTGGTGGGTGCGGCCGTCAGGTGCATGCGGATAACACGGCGTCATCTTAGCGTACGCGCGGCATATGCCTCCGGGCATCGGCCGCATCCACTCAGTAGTCTCCTGGCTGTTTTGCTGGTCGCTTTAAGAACGGCTAAAGAGCAGTCGCCGGTGGAGATGGACGGCACGGGAGAACCGCAGCGTACGAGCGGTACATACTGGCTTCGAGCACCGTCCGCGCACCTAACGACTACGCGGTCGATTGGTTAGCCGATCTGAATCGCGCAACATCGGTGACGACACTGCCCGGGCTTGCCCGGGCAGTGTCGTTTCAGCTGCCGGCAGCGGCGCGATCTGCCGGATGGTTGACGCCATCGTGCACCTGCACCGCAATGTTCAGCGCGTACGGGTTGACGCCGTCCAGGCAGCCGACGTTGTAGCCGTATTCGTTGGGATTGGAGCGGCGGCGGTGATGGGTGTAGATGCCGCACACGCCGCAGAAATAATGCGCGGCGGCGTGCGTGTTGAACTGATACAGGCGCAGCACGTCTTCGCCCTGCCGGACGTGCAGGCCATCGAGCGCGACCGAGGCGACGATGGCGCCACGACGGCGGCACATCGAACAATCGCAACGGCGTGGATCGAGCAGGCCGTGCGGCAATTCCAGGTCGATCTGCACGGCGCCGCAATGGCAACTCAAACGGTGGACCGGCCCCAGCGTCACGTCGCCGATCTTGTGCGTGCTGCGACGCAGGTGACGCTCGCTCATGCGCCGGCCTCCGCCAGTTGCACCCAGGCCGGGGCGTGGTCGCTGGGGCGCTCCCAGGTGCGCGGTTCGCGGTCGATGCCCGCCGCCACCGCGCGTGCGCGCAGCGCATCCGACACCAGGGTCAGGTCGATGCGCAGCCCCAGGTTGCGGCGGTACGCGGCCTGGCGGTAATCCCACCAGCTGAACTGCTCGGCTTGGTCATGATGCAAACGGAACGCATCGTGCAGGCCCAGCGCCAGCAATTTTTCCAGCGCGGCGCGCTCGGCGGTGGAGGTGAGGATGTGGGTCTCGTTCCACACCACCGGGTCGTGCACGTCGCGCGCGTCCGGGGCGATATTGAAGTCGCCCAGCACCACCAACTGCGGATGGCGCTGCAGCTCCTGCGCGATCCAGGCGTGCACCGCATCGAGCCAGCGCAGTTTGTAGGCGTATTTGTCGGTGCCCACGTCCTGGCCGTTGACCACGTACAGATTGATGATGCGCACGCCATCGACGGTGGCGGCGATGACGCGCTGTTGCACGTCATCGAACCCGGGGATGCCCATCTGCACGTCCAACGCCGGCGCGCGCGACAGGATCGCCACGCCGTTGTAAGTCTTCTGCCCGCAGAACACGCTGCGGTACCCAAGCGCGGCCAGCGCCGCATCCGGGAACTTGTGGTCTTCCAGCTTGGTTTCCTGGATGCCCACCACGTCCGGCGCGACATCGGTGAGCCACTGTTGCAGGTGCGGCAGGCGCACGTTGAGCGAGTTGACGTTCCAGGAGGCGATCTTCATGGCGGGGGCCGTGGTCCAAACCACCAATGGTACCGCGCCATCTGCCGACGCCTCAGGGCTGCCCCACGATCCGCACACCCAACTGGTTGGCGACCGGGCGTTCGCGGCCCGGAATGCCGGTGTGGATGGGGCGGTTGAGCGTGCGCACGCGGCCGTCCACGCGGGCGGCCAGGGTGCTGGAGCCGCCGCCGTCCAGGTTGATGGCCGCATAGGCACCGAGCTGCTGCAGCACGGCGGTCAGCGCATCCAGCGTCATGCCGGCGCTGTAGCCGGGTTGGCGGCCGTCGACCACCACCATCCACAGGGTGTTGCCGGCGCGGTCCAGGCCCAGCGCGCTGCGCGGTTCGGGGCCATTGTAGTAGTCGGCTTGGGTGGCTTCGCGCGGTTGGCGCTTGCCATCGAGCAACAGCAGCGGGCCGGCGCCCACACCGACGCGCGTGCCGGACGGGCAACTGCCGCGCACGATGCGCACGGCGTTGCGCGCGCTCACGCAAAAAGCGGCATCGACACGCGCATCACTGGTGGCGGCGGCCGAATCGAGGTGGCCGTCGTCGATGGCTAAACCTTCGGCGGTGACGCCCTGCCCAGCCGCCGGCACGAATGCCTTGTCGAATAGATGCCCGCCATCGAACGGCAGGAAGTAGTCGGCGTTGATCGCCAGCGCCAGCCCGTTATCGCGCACGAAGGCAGTGGTGGGGTTGGCGAGGAATTCGCCACCGCCGCTGCGGTCGCCATGCGTGCCGACCATTTGCAGGCCCGGCGTGGTCAGGTCGATCTGGGCGATGTGCAGCATCACCGGCTGCGGCCCATCCACGCGCTTGCGCCAATAGCGCACGCCCGGCGCCAGCGTGACCGGCGCGGCAGGTGCGGGCACCGGTTGCACCAGCGGCTCGATGGTCACGCGCGCACGCGCCTGCGCGCGATCCAGCGCAGCCAGGACCGCATCGATGCGTGCCGGTGGTGTGCGCAACAGCAGCGCTTGCGCCGGTGCCGACTGCAGCAGCTGTGCCAGGCCGATGCAGCGCGCGCCACTGCAGGGTGCCGCGTCGCTGCCCACGCGTGCCGGGCCGTCGGCATCGTCCAGCACCTGCAACGCAATACGATTGTGCTCGGCCGGTTTGCAGCGGGTTACCGCCGCCAGCACGTCGCCGGGCCATTGGCCCCAGCAATCGCCGCTGACGATGGTCTCCATCGCCACAAACGGCGGCGTTGCTGCGGGCGTGGCCGCTTGGTCGGCACACGCATTGCCGATGCATGCGGCCATCAGACAAATACCCAGTGCCGCAGCAAAGCGTCGATCAGAACGCATAGTCCACTCCCAGGTAATACGCGCGGCCGTTATCCAGTTGCTCGCGCATCAATTGCTGATCGGCACCGATGACGCGGGTCAGCCGCGCGTTGCTGAGGTTGCGGCCCTGCACGGTCATGCGCAGCTTGCTGGACAAGCGCCACGCCAGCTGTGCGTCGTAGCTGGTGATGGCATCGTAGTAACGGTCGTTGACGCGGTTGTCGGTGGCTGCGGACAGCAATTGCAGACCAGTGTAATTGGCGCTGACGCGTGCACTGAAGCGGCCGAGGTCGTACAGCAGCGAGGCATTGGCGCTGCGCTTGGGCGATTCCATCAGGCCGGGCAGCGCGCGCAGGCTGCCATCGCTCATCTGCACGTCGGCGGTGCGCGGGTCGAGCACGGTCAGATTGGCCATCGCACCCAGATGCGACCACGCACCCGGCAGAAAATCGAACCGCGTATCGATGGCGGTGAACTCGACGCCGCGCACGCTGGCCGCGCCGGTATTGATCGCCTGGGTGGTGGTGACCTGATACGTGCCGACCAGCCCACCCGGATCGCGCTGCAGATCGGTGTTGGTGACGCGCACGATCTCGTCGTCGATGCGCTTGTGGAACACCGCCATCGACACCTGCGAATCCTGGTCCGGGTACCACTCCAGCGACAGGTCCAGATTGTCGGCGCGGCGCGGACGCAACTGCGGGTTGGCGATGCTGCGGTTGATGGTCAAGCCGGTGGTATCGACCACCGGGCTGCTGTTCTGGCCGATATCGCCGTAGGTGGGCAGGCCGATGGTGCGGCTGCCGGCCATGCGCAGTTTCAGCGCCGGGGTGATGTCCCAGGCAAGGTTGGCCGATGGCAGCAGAAAGCGCCGGTCGCTGGCGTCGGATTGCTGCAGATAATTGGTGGTGCTGCTCAGCGGCTGCGGCACCGCACTGAGCACCTCGCGCTGCAGATACTCGTTGCGCAGGCCGAACGTGGCCTGCGTGCGTTCGCCATGCCAGGTGCCCATCAGGTAGGCCGCGCCATTGCGTTCGTCGATACGGAAATCGCTGATCGCGCTATTGCGCGCATTGGTGTTGGCCAGCACGTAGGCGCTTGGCGAAGCGGCCGCAAACGCGGCCACCCGCGCAGGGTCGACCAGCAGCAGGCAGCTGAAATCTGCATACGGACAGATGCGCGCATCGTCGGTCCCGACCGTCGCCAGGCTGACCCGCCCGACCGGATTGCGACGCACCTCGTCCAGGTTGTAGCGCTGCTGCAGATCGCGGTACTGCAGGCCGGTCCGCAGCCCCCATCCCTGCGCATCGGCATCGGCGTTCTGGCTGTAGTCGACCTTGACCGTGGTGGTGTCGGTGCTGCTCTTTTCCACCCGGGTCAGAAAGTACGACTGCAGGTAGTTGGCCGGATTGCTGTAGTAGCCGGGGTCGACCAGGGTGATGGTCGGGCGCGTGTCGTTGCCCAGCACGTAGCCGAATCCCAGCCGTGCGGAGGCGGCCGCAGTGAACACGTCTTCGCGCGTGTCTTGTCGATACTTGCCGGTGGCACGGTTGAACAACACATCGATGTGGCCCTGCGGATTGAGGCGGAAGCTGCCGCTGGCTTGCGCATAGCGCAGCGTGCGGGTCTGGTCGAAGCGGTTGGCGTCGGTCTGTGCGCTGCCCTGCGCGTAGAGGCCGTCGTCGGCATCGGCCACCAGCGCATTGCCGACCCGGTTGATCCACTGCGAGCGGCGTTGTTCGTCGTTGCCGTGTTCGAAGGAGCCGGCGCTCAACGCCAGTTTCAGCGCATCGCCATCGTCGTATTCCAGCTTGCCGAACACGCTGCGGCGCTGACGCACGTTGTCGTAGCTGAGCGGGCGGAAACGGTCCGGGGCGATCGCCATGCCGTTGGTGTCCAGCGTGGGGACCAGGGTCTGCCGCGCGCCGTTGGCGTAGTAGCTGTAGCTGTCGATGGCGGTGTTCAACGACGACGAATCGCGACGGAAATAATCGGCCGACAGCACCACACCGAAGCGGTGGTCCGGCCCGAAGGTGTTGCTGAAACTGCCCTGTACCTGCCCGGACGGCCCGCTGCCTTGCAGCTGCCGGCGGTTTTCCCAATCGGCCAGATTCGCGCGCACGGTGGCGAACGGGCCGTCGTGATCGAACGCGCTGCGCGTGCGCAGCGCAGCGATGCCGCCGATGGCATTGCTGTCCATGTCGGCGTTGAAGGTTTTGTAGATGTCCACCTGCTGCGCCAGCGATGCGGGAATCACATCCAGCGACTGCACGCGCCGGCTGGTTTCGGTGGACGGCAGCGCCACCCCGTCGATGAGCACCGTGTTGTAGTCGGGATTGAAGCCGCGCAGGCTCATGAACTGCGCCTCGCCGCGGCCGTTGTTGACCACCATCGACACGCCCGGCACGCGCTGCAACGCCTCGCCCAGGCCGAAGTCGGGGATCGAGCCGATATCGTCGGCCGCCACGCCATCGGAGACCACCGCCGCTTCGCGCTTGGCGCCGATGGCCTGGCGGATCGACAGGTGCTGGCCGGAGACCTGCACGGTGTCCAGCTGGACGGGTGCGTCGCTGGCGGAAGCCGCCGGGGACGGCGCCGGCTCGGCGGCATGGGCGCTCAGGCTGGCGCTGACGCACAGGGCCAGCAGACACAGGCGGGGGCACGGGCGGGTGCTGAGGCGGGACATGGGGCGGCCGGTCGAGGATGAGGTGGCTAATTTAATAACTTACTGTGAATTAATTATTTCAGTCGCGGGCGGGTAAGCTTGTGTCTCCCCCGCGCTACCCTCCCCCATGGCCTCTCCCGCCGCCTTTGCGCTGCCACCGCACACGCCCGCCGTGCCCGGCTTGAGCCTCAACGAGCGCGACATGCTCGACCGCTTGCGGCTGGCCGGGGTGCTGACCCGCGCCGACTTGAGCCGCGGCACCGGGCTGACCGTGCAGACCGCAGTGCGCCTGATCGAGGGCCTGCAGGCGCGCGGCATGGTGCACATGGGCAGCGGCATCGCGCGCGCCGGGCGCGGCAAGCCGGGCGTGGCGGTGTCGTTGAACGCGGGGCACGGCCACACGCTGGGCATCTCCATCGCCACCGATGCGCTGAGCCTGGCGCTGATGGATTTTTCCGGTGCGGTACTGGCCGTCACCGAGGTCGCGCTGACCGATACCACCTTGTACGGCGTGCTGACCCAGTTGCAGGCCGCCGATGCCGCGTTGCTGGCGAGCGTCGACGATGCAGGCCCGCGGCTGGGCATCGGCGTGGCGATGAGCGGGTTTTTTACCGGCGTGGACACCTTCATTAATCCGCCCGAGCCGCTGCGCGCCTTGGGCCAGGTCGCGCTGTGTCCGTGGCTGGCCGATGCGTTTACCCAGCCGGTGTGGATGGACAACGACGGCAGCGTGGCAGCGGCGGGCGAAGCGATGCTGGGCGTGGGCCGGCGGCATCGCGATTTCGCCTATCTCTACCTCAGTTACGGCTTCGGTGGCGGGCTGGTGGTCGACGGCCAGGTGCTGCGCGGCGCCCGCGGCAACGCCGGTGAGTTCGCCGGTATGCTGCCGGCGCAACAGCTCGAGCGCGCCACGCTGGAGTTGCTACGCGAACTGGTGGCAGAAGACGGCATCGCGCTGCCGGATGTGCGCGCGTTGCTGTCTGCCTACGACCCGGCATGGCCGGCAATCGATCGCTGGATCGCGCGCAGCGCGCCAGGCGTGTCGCTGATCGTCTCGGCGATCACTGCAGTGTGCGACCCGGAAGCCATCGTCTTCGGCGGCCGCCTGCCGGCCGATCTGGCGCAACGGCTGATCGCCGCCGTGCAGATCGACAACCAGCCGCGCCGCGGCCAGGGCCGCCCGATGCCACTGCTGCTGCCGGCCGAAGCACCGGCCGATGCGTGCGCGATCGGCGCGGCAACGCTGCCGTTGAAGGCGCGCTACTTCCGTTGAGTGGCGGCAGCGCTGCAGCGGCGCTGGCACGCACAGTGCCTGGCCGTCGAACACACATGCGCTCGGCGACTACATTGGATAAGTCGCATCATCGTGCTGCCGCAACACGCGTGCGGCAGCAATAGCCGAACACTGCCACTGCCAGCGCACGTGCCTGTTGCTGCTGCTGTTGCGGCATCGACTCCAGCAACTCGTCTTCTGCCTGCAACGGTGCGGCTGCATCCAACGCACGGCCCGGCGGTTGCCGCGCGGCCAGTCGCCACGCGGCTGCATACACCGGATCGGGCGCGTGCAACAGCGGCGATTCCACCACCTGCGCCAGGGTCTCGATGGCATCGCGATGGCCTGCCAGCGCCAGCGTTTCCAGCTCGGCCACAATCGCGGCCACCTCCTGTTCGTCGCTCGCCGACAGTTGCGCGGGCATGCCGGCGGGTGCGACGGCCACCGCACGTTGCAGTAACTCGGTCACATGCTGTGCAAGCAGATAGCGTTGCGCGTCGGCATCGCCGTGCGCTGCGGCCGTGCGCAGCAGTGCCTCGATCTGCAACGGCGTCCCGGCGACGCAGCGACGCGCGTCCAACGGCGGACTGTGCGTGCCGCCGTGCGCGATCTGCGCCGCGCGTTCCTCGCCCTGGTCGCGACAGGCCAGCTGTTGCATGGCGCTGTCGAACAGGCCCTGCGCGGCGCGTGCAGACGGTTGCGCGGACGCAACGCCGGCAGGCAGCAACTGGGGCGCAGCGACGCTGCGCTGCAGAGCCGATGCAGCCGGCGTGCGCAGGCCCCACATCCCTGCTGCCGACACCGCTGCAATCACACACATCGCACCCGCCACCGGCCAGAGCAGCCGGGGCCGATGGCATGGCTGCGTGCCGACGTTCAGCGCAGGCGCCGGCATCAACGCAGCGCCGCTTCCAGCGCGGCGCGATCGAACTGCAACGGATTGGCCTGGCGCAGACGCTCCAGTGCAGCGGTGGCGGCCTGGTCGCGCAATTGCACTTCGATCTGCCCGCGCGCTGTCTCCAGCGTGGCGGGACTACGCGCATCCACCCGAATCAGGTGATACCCCTCCGGCCCGCGCACGGGGGCCGACACCTCCCCCACGCCTATTCCCTCTACCGGCGCAACAAAGGCATCGGCCACATTGCGCAGGAAAATCGATGACAACTGGCCGCCCTCGGCCGCGGTGCTGCCATCGTCGGATTCGCGCATCGCCAGTTCTTCGAAGGGCGTCCCGGCATCCAGCTGCTGCTTGAGCTGCTGTGCGCGTGCAAGCGCCTGCGCATCGGTCAACGGTGTGCCACGCCGCGCATCGCCTTGTGGCTGCAACGCGACGAACAGATGGCTCAGGCGCACCTCGTCGTAATCGTGCGGATGCGCATCGAACTGCGCTTGCACCTGGGTCGCCTCGATCGGTGCGGCATCGCGTGCGCGCCGCTGCATCGCCTCGGCAAGAATCGCATCGGTGGCCTGACGGATGTGCGCGGCCACCACCGGGTCGTCTTGCAGATGCGTCTGACGCGCCTGGTCCACCAGCAGCAGCCGGTCGGCAAATTCGCGAACGAAACTCGGGTCGGCCGCAACGGCCGGATTGGCGTTTTGCGGCAGATCGGCCAGGGCCAGCGCGCGATATTCCGGCGCAGTGAACGTCTGCTGCCCGATCTGCAGCACCTTTCCGGAAGCCGGGCCAGCCTGCAGGTGTGCATCGGCCGTGGCGGCCTGCGCCAGCGGCGTGCAGCAGGCAAGGCTCAGCGAAAGCACTTTGAAAAAATGCGGTGTGGAAAACATGGGCAATCTCCGTGATGGCATGAACCGGCGGCGGCAGGTGCCGTCGCCGGGACAGCCGGCCCGCACGGGCCGGTAACAGCTGCTTGAAGCGGCTAACACAACGTAGTGAGCAGTCGTCAGGTGGGCGTGGACGGCGCGCTCAGAACCGGCGTGTATGAGTGGTACATGCCGATTCAGAGCACCGTCCGCGCCCGCCTGGCGGCCGCGCAGTCGTTTTGTGAGTCGCTCTTAGTCGTGCTTGCCGCGCGCATGCAGGTAGGCGATGGCCGCTTTTGGGTTGTCGCTGGTGATCAGGCCGAAGGCCTCGTCGCGCACGATGAAATCCAGATTGCCGCGATTGTCGGCCGTGTCGCGGCCACCGGCGTAAGAGAAATACAGATCCGACAGCGCGTAGCAACAAGCGCCGCTGTTCTGATAGAACTTGCCGGCAGACGGGCCATCCGGAATTGCCTGGAACACGCCCACGCGATAACCACGCTCGCGAATGAAATCGGCATCGCTCTGCAGCAAGCCGCCGAGTTGTTTGACGTTGATCTCCATCGTCTGGTTACCCGAGTTCATCCATGCCGAGATCGTCTGGCGCACATTGATCTTGCCCAGCATGTTGGTGGTGAACACCGGAATGCCGACCATGCCGCTGCCATCGGCACGGTAAGCATCGCGACTGGTGTACAGCGTTGCATTGACCTTGGCGGCGACGTAGCTGCCGGAAGCGATGCCAAACACCTTATTGGCTGCACTGCTGACCGCACGCACGGTTTTGGCGTCCTTGATATCGAACACCATCGGTGTGCGCAGCTGGCGCTGTTTGTAGTAGGCGAACAGCTCATCCACACGCGGCACGTGATAGCCGGTGGTGGTACGACGATTCGGCGCCAGCAGGAACAACTGGCTGACTTCCGACCACGGGGTGACCAACACGGATGGGTTGACGCCCTGATTGGTGATCGGGTCGTACTTCACCCCCGGATGGTGCTGCCACACCGTGGTGGTGCGCCCCAGGTTGTAGTCGTGCAGTAACACCGGCACGCCATCGCTGGTGAGCTTGACGTCCAGCTCCACGCCATCCATGCATTGGTCGTTGGCAGTCTGCAGCGAACCACGCGAGTTTTCCGGCATGTCGGCGATGCCGGCGTAGTTGCCCCATAAGCCGCGGTGCGCCAGCACGACGGTATTGGAGGAGTTGAACAGGATGCGTTGCATCTTGACGTCGGAGCTGTCGCTGCAGGCAGCCAGTGCCAGCTGCGGCAGTGCCGCCAGCAGGGCCAGTGCGCCGAGCAGGCGGCAGGCGCGGGCCAGCGGATGTGGAGCGAGGAGGGTAAGCATGGTCTCTGTGTCCCGGTTCGTAGGTGCAGGAAGGGCAAGGGATGGACGAGAGCCGACGGGTCGACGCAATCGGCGCACTCGCTTGCAGCGCACTCGCCAGCCGGTCGATACCGGGGGAGAGGCCAAGCCGTGCGTGATCAGCGTTCGGCTTGCGAGCCAATTTAGTCACTATCGATGACTTAATTTCTTCGCTGGTGTTGCGGTTGTTCGCGATCGCGCAGGCGTTGCGTGAAAAACGAAGTGGACGACAGCGATCGCATCGTTGGCGCGCAAGTACGCGGCGATTGGTTTCCCTGCGCGTAACGCGGCGGGCGCCTGCGCACCGATGTCTGATGTCGCGCCGTGCCTGGGTGATCCCGACATTGGATCGCCGCCAGCATCGGCAACTGCGCGCACGGTCGAGCGATACAGACAGAGCCTTGGCTTCTGCGGATGCGCATGGATACGTGGCAGCAGCGACGCTGCCTGCTCCGAAGGGCGCCAAAACGCAAAACGCCGGCACTGGGCCGGCGTTTTGCGACTACATCCAGTGACGCTGCACTCAGTGACCCGACGCACCGCTGGCACCCAGGCCGGTTTCGGCACGGATCTGCTGCGCCTTGAACGCTGCGCGTTCGTTGGCCGCCTGCGGGCTGCGATCCAGCACCGAGAACAGCCAGATGCCGACAAAGCCAATCGTCATCGAGAACAGTGCCGGCGAGGTGTACGGGAACGGCGCCGACCCAGCCGCGTTACCCAGCGTGTCCACCCACACCGACGGCGACAGCACCGTGAGCACCAGCGAGGAGATCAGACCCAGGAAACCGCCGGTCACTGCGCCACGCGTGGTGCAGTTCTTCCACAGCAACGACAGGATCAGTACCGGGAAGTTGGCCGAGGCGGCGATGGCGAAGGCCAGCGACACCATGAAGGCCACGTTCTGCTTCTCGAACACGATGCCCAGCAGCACCGCGATCACACCCAGCACCAGGGTGGTCATGCGCGAGACCTTCAGCTCCGAGCCCGGCGCCGGGTTGCCCTTCTTGATCACCGTGGCGTACAGGTCATGCGACACCGCCGAGGCACCGGACAGGGTCAACCCTGCAACCACCGCCAGGATGGTGGCGAAGGCCACCGCCGAGATGAAGCCCATGAACACGTTGCCGCCGACCGCATTGCCGACCAGCACCGCCGCCATGTTGGCCGCCCCCTTGCCGCCGTGGATGGTGCCGGTGGTGACGTCCGCAAACTGCGGGTTGGTCAGCACCAGGGCGATCGCACCGAAGCCGATGATGAAGATCAGGATGTAGAAGTAGCCGATCCAGGTGGTGGCCCACAGCACCGACTTGCGTGCCTGCTTGGCATCGGGGACGGTGAAGAAGCGCATCAGGATGTGCGGCAGGCCGGCGGTACCGAACATCAGCGCCATGCCGAACGAGATCGCCGAGATCGGGTCCTTCACGAAACCGCCCGGGCCCATGATCGCCAGGCCAGCCTTGGCCGCGTCGTCGGGCGATGCACCGCCGTTGGCCGCAATCGCCGTCTTCACCCGCACGCCCTCGGCAAACAGCGCCTCGAAGCTGAAGTTGAAGTGCCACATGATCGCCACGGCCATGAAGGTCACGCCGGTCAGCAGCAGCACCGCCTTGATGATCTGCACCCAGGTGGTGGCGGTCATGCCGCCGAACAACACGTAGACCATCATCAGCACGCCGACCAGGGTCACCGCGACCCAGTAATCCAGCCCGAACAGCAGCTTGATTAGCGCACCGGCACCGACCATCTGTGCGATCAGATAGAACAGCACCACCACCAGCGTGCCGGAAGCGGCGAAGCTGCGGATGGCGGTCGGTGCGAAGCGATAGCCGGCCACGTCGGCGAAGGTGTACTTGCCGAGGTTGCGCAGCCGTTCGGCCATCAGGAAGGTCAGGATCGGCCAACCGACCAGAAAGCCGATCGCATAGATCAAGCCGTCGTAGCCGTTGGCCATCACCGCCGCGGTGATGCCCAGGAACGAAGCCGCCGACATGAAGTCGCCGGCGATCGCCAGGCCGTTCTGGAAGCCGGTGATGCCGCCGCCGGCGGTGTAGAAGTCGGCGGCCGACTTGGTCTTGGCCGCCGCCCATTTGGTGATCCACAAGGTGCCCAGCACGAAGAAGCCGAACATGCCGATCGCCACCCAGTTGGTGGGCTGCTTGTCGACCTGGCCCATGTCGCCACCGGCGGCCAGCGCGAGGCCGGCCGGCAGCAGGCCGGCCAAAATCAGAAGAAGGCGCGAAGTCTTGCTCATTTGCGGGCTTCCTCCAGGATCTGCGCGGTCAGCTGGTCGTAGGTGCTGTTGGCACGACGCACGTAGATGGCGGTGATGATGATGGTGAACACCATCACCCCGATCGCGATCGGAATGCCGATCGAGGTCACCCCGGCGCCGATCGGCTTGGCGAGGAATTCCTTGTCGAAGGCAATCAGGCCGATGTAGCCGTAGTAGGCGAGCAACATCAGCACGGTCAGCGTCCAGCCCAGCGTGTTGCGTTGGCGTTTGAGCGCGTGGTACTTCGGATTGGCATCGATCTTGGCGATCAATGCGTCATTCGAGACGGTCATGGTCTGTCTCCTGGAGTGCGGGCGGCACAGCCCGTCCACATGCGTGGCGGGCCACCGGCGGGGTGAATCTTAG
The DNA here is from genome assembly GCF_041475665.2 of Xanthomonas sp. NCPPB 4467. NCBI lineage: Bacteria > Pseudomonadati > Pseudomonadota > Gammaproteobacteria > Lysobacterales > Lysobacteraceae > Xanthomonas > Xanthomonas sp. NCPPB 4467. The sequence goes on from NZ_CM191260.1 coordinate 5,027,835, forward strand.
AAGCTGTACTTGGTGGTGAACTGCAGGCGCGAGATGTCGCCGGAATCACCGTTCTCTGCTTCGCGGCGGCCGTACATCAGCTCTGCACCCACATCGACCTTGGGCAGCGGCGAATAGAAGACGTTGGCGCGGATGCTCTGCTGCGACTTGCTCGCCAGCCCGCCGGTATTGGCGATGTCGTGGTCGTAATCCACGCGCGAATACATGATGGTGCTGCGTAACTTGGCGTTGTAATCGTGGCGCCAGGCCACCCAGCCGGCCACGGTGCTGACGGTCTGGATGTTGCCATCCATGTCGATTTCCACATCCGAGCCGTTGCCCAGGCCCAGATAGCGGCCAAGACCTTCGCCGTAGCTGAGCTGATAGCGCAGGTCGTTGTTGGAGTTGATGATCCAGCGGCCGCCGCCGGCGATGGCGCCGCCGAAGTCGGTGTCGTTGGTCAGCGCGCTGCGGGTGCGGTACTGGCGTGCAATCGCAGACAGGCCGAACGTGCCCCAGGTGCCCTTCCAGTTGTAACGCGCGGTCAGATCCGGCATCGCGCCATGGTCCGAGGCCAGGATGGTGTTGCCGCCCTGGTATGGCGTGGTCAGCGTTTCTGGATTTTCCGCCGACACGCTGAAGGCGCCGCGGGTGTAACGGATCTGGGTCTGACGGCTGAACAGCGCGCCGTCGGTCGGCCCGACGATGTCGGCCGCTTCCGGCAGGATCGTGGAGTCGACGAAGTTGGACCAGGTCTGGCCGGCCAGCCAGTTGTTCCAGCTCATGTAGGCGTGCCGCAAGGTGCCGCCGTACAGATTGTTGACCTGGTTGGCCAGCGCGTTGCCGAAGAAATCCAGTTCGATGAAGCCGGTGAGCTTGTCGCCGTTTTCGGTGACCGTGTCCACGCCCAGATTGAAGCGCGAGAACTTGGCATGGAAGTCGGTATCGGTGCTCGACGCCTGCCCCCCGACAGGCGTCTGCGTCGGGATGTACAGGTAGCGCCCCACCGCACCTTCAGGCAATGCGCCGTCGCTGGTGCGGGTAGTCATGAAGTCGGCCTTGATGAAACCACCGTAACGAAACGTTGTCCCCGGCAACGCGTTCGGCGTGATGCTGGTCAGCTGGATCGGCTTCTTGCCGGCCGGGAGCGCAGGCGCGGGCGGAGTCTGCGCCTGCAAGGTGCGCACCTCGGTGACCTGCGTCTGCGTCTGGGCAATCTGGCCCTGCTGTTGTTGCTGCGCGGTCACCAGCAGTTGGACCTGACGCTCGAGCTCGGCAATACGTGCTTCCAGCGCCTTTTCCTTTGGCGTCTGCGCAAACGCGACGCCTGGCAGGATGCTGGCCACGAACAAGGCGGCCGCCAACGGATGGCGCACCAGCGGTGCAGTACGGTGTTTCATGGAACCCTCTCCCCAATGAAGGCCTCGCGCTTAATGGCGATGCTGTGCGGAGCGTGAGGCAGTCCGCGCTTTGCAGCCTATTCGCCTTTGGTCGTAGCTGCAACGCAGCATTCCACCGGGTGAGCGATGGTCGCACCAGGACCCGCAATGGATGTGCGCCAGCGCACGCCCTTCGGTTACGACCATTGTCTAACGCGCCGTTGACCACCGGGACAGAATGGATACGGCACACTGATTGCCTACCGAGGGCAGCCGCAACGCCCTCTCCCGACAAGTTCATCGCAAGTGAGGGTGCCATGGCTGATGTTTATCCCGTCGATCCCGCGTTCGCTAACGGCGCACGCGTCAATGGCGAGCAGTACGCAACGCTGTACCGCGAATCGATCGAGCATCCCGAGCAGTTCTGGGGCAAGGCCGCGCAGCGGCTGGACTGGTTCAAGCAACCCACCCAGGTCAAGGACGTCAGCTTTGCGCTGGACGACTTCCACATCCGCTGGTTCGGCGATGGCGAGCTCAACGCCAGCGTCAACTGTCTGGACCGCCAGCTCACCACGCGCGGCGACAAGACCGCGTTGCTGTTCGAACCCGACAGCCCGGATGCGGCATCCTACCCGGTCACCTACCGCGAGTTGTACGAGCGCGTCTGCAAGCTCGGCAACGCGCTGCGCAACCTGGGCGTCCAGAAGGGCGACCGGGTCACCATCTACCTGCCGATGATCGTCGATGCGGCCGTGGCCATGCTCGCCTGCGCGCGCATCGGTGCGGTGCACTCGGTGGTGTTCGGTGGCTTTGCCGCCAACTCGATCGCCGACCGCGTGATCGACTGCCAGAGCAAGCTGATCATCACCGCCGACGAAGGTCTGCGCGGCGGCAAGAAGATTCCGCTCAAGGCCAACGTGGATGCGGCGCTGAAGATCCCCGGCACCAACACGGTCGAAACCGTTCTGGTGGTGCGCCATACCGGTGGCGCAGTGGACATGCAGGCGCCGCGCGATCGCTGGTTCCATGACGTGGTCGATGGCCAGCCGGCCGAGTGCGAACCCGAGCGCATGAACGCGGAAGATCCGTTGTTCATCCTCTATACCTCCGGCTCCACCGGCAAGCCGAAGGGCGTGCTGCACACCACCGGCGGCTATCTGCTGTTTGCCAGCTACACGCACGAAGTGGTGTTCGACCTGCGCGAGGACGACATCTACTGGTGCACGGCCGACGTGGGTTGGGTCACCGGCCACAGCTACATCGTCTACGGCCCGCTCGCCAATGGCGCCACTGCGGTGATGTTCGAAGGCGTGCCCAACTACCCCAATGTCTCGCGCTTCTGGGATGTGATCGACAAGCATCAGGTCACCCTGTTCTACACCGCGCCCACCGCGATCCGCGCGCTGATGCGCGATGGCGAAGCGCCGGTCAAGCGGACCTCGCGCAAGAGCCTGCGCCTGCTCGGCAGCGTCGGCGAGCCGATCAATCCGGAAGCCTGGCGCTGGTATTACGAAGTGGTCGGCGACAGCCGCTGCCCGATCGTGGACACCTGGTGGCAGACCGAAACCGGCGGCATTTTGATTTCGCCGCTGGCCGGCGCGGTCGACCTCAAGCCGGGGTCGGCCACGCTGCCGTTCTTTGGCGTGCAGCCGGCGCTGGTCGATGCCGAAGGCAAGATCCTGGACGGCGCCACCGAAGGCAACCTGGTGCTGCTGGATTCGTGGCCGGGCCAGATGCGCAGCGTCTACGGCGACCACCAGCGGTTCATCGACACCTATTTCCGTACCTATCCAGGCAGCTACTTCACCGGTGACGGCTGCCGCCGCGATGCCGATGGCTATTACTGGATCACCGGTCGCGTGGACGATGTGATCAACGTGTCCGGCCACCGCATCGGCACCGCCGAAGTGGAAAGCGCGCTGGTCTCGCACCCCAAGGTTGCCGAAGCGGCGGTGGTGGGCTTCCCGCACGACGTCAAGGGCCAGGGCATCTACGCCTACGTCACCTTGATCGCCGGCGAAAACCCCAGCGAAGAACTGCACAAGGAACTGGTGAACTGGGTGCGCAAGGAGATCGGCCCGATCGCCTCGCCCGATCACCTGCAGTGGGCACCGGGCCTGCCGAAGACGCGCTCGGGCAAGATCATGCGCCGCATCCTGCGCAAGATCGCCGAAAACGCACCCGATCAACTCGGCGATACCTCCACCCTGGCCGACCCGTCGGTGGTGGATTCGCTGGTCAATGAGCGGCTGACGCGCTGACGCGCGTTGGGAATGGGGAATCGGGAATCGTGAGAGCGATTCCCTGAGCGACTGGGAGTTGAGGTTGGGGATTGGGGATCCGCTGAAGCGGATTGCCAACCTAGCTGATCACTGCCGACTGTCGTCCTCAACCTCACCACGCCGAAATTGCCATTATTTGCCTCGCCGCTCTGCGCTGTTGCTGTTGCGATTCCCCATTCCCGACTCACGATTCCCGGCCCCTCAATGACCACCCTGCTGATTGCCGATGACCATCCCCTGTTTCGCGAGGCCTTGCGCGGGGCGGTGCAGCGGGTCATGCCGGGCGTGCAATTGTTCGAAGCCGACAACGTGGATGCGTTGTACACGCTGGCCGATGCGCAACCGGACGCGGACCTGCTGTTGATGGATCTCAACATGCCGGGCGCGCAGGGCTTCAGCGCGCTGGTGCATATGCGCTCGCTGCATCCCCAGTTGCCGGTGGTGGTGGTGTCCGCACGCGAAGAGCCCACGGTGATGCGGCGTGCGATCGACCATGGTGCGTTCGGATTCATTCCCAAATCCGCCGACTCGGACACCATCGGCCGCGCGTTGGCCACCGTGCTGGACGGCGAACGTTGGATTCCGGCCGAAGCACAAAACCTGCCGCCCACCGATAGCGAAGAGCGCGAGGTCGGCCAACGGTTGCGCGATCTCACCCCGCAACAGTTCCGCGTGCTGCAGATGCTGGGCGCAGGCCGGCTCAACAAGCAGATCGCCTACGACCTTGGCGTGTCCGAAGCCACCATCAAGGCGCACGTCACCGCGATCCTGCGCAAGCTCGGCGTCACCAACCGTACCCAGGCCGTGCTGATGGCCGGCAAGCTCGCCATCGACTCCGACGGCATCGTGTTGCCGCCGCCGGAAGAGGACTGACGCGCAGCGGTGAGTCTTTGTGCGTTGGGGTGGGTCGGGAAAGCCCGGTCGCGCCCGGGTGCGCTCCTACGTGTGATCCCGCTACGTTTGCCGTCGTCGTCGTTGGTGGGCAATCGATAGATTTGCTGTGCTGTGCCGTGCAACGCAACACGAAACGACACCCGCGTAGGAGCGTACCTGGGCGCGATGGGCGTTACCGGCAAAGCTTGTTTTGCAGAAGAAACCTGACGCGCGTTGGCGCGTACGACTGTGCTGGGCGTTACCGGTAAAGCCCCATCGCGCCCGGGTGCGCTCCTACGTGTGGGGCTTTGGCGTTTACTCCGGCGCGCGCACGAACAAGACGTTCAGATCGCGCATCGGGACGAAGTTGGTCTGCTTGAACTGGAAGGTCAGCGGGTCGATCTTTTTCAGCTCGCCGTCGAAGCACAGGCTGAGGATGTTGCTGGCGGCCTGCTTGCGAATGGTCAGCTGGAAGTCCTTGATCGGGCCGTTCCAGTTCTTGCCGGTGGTGAGCACGTAGCGCAAGTTGGACCAAGCCAGCCCGTATTGACCTTCGCGGCGCTGCATGCTGGTCTTGGTGGCCGGTTCGATGCAGGTGTCCTTTGCATAGGACTCCAGCAAATACGTGCTGGGCTGCGGCACACCGGTGGACAGGCTGGGCGCATACGCATGCCGGATCTGCACGCTGCGGCGCGCCGGAAATGCCTGTTGCCAGACGAAGTACTCGTTGAGGGTGAAACGCGGTTGCGCGTCGGCATCGACCCAGCGTGCGGGCAGCGGTTTGCGGCCCTTGGGCGCGGTGCCGGATTCGGTGAAGGCCTGCACATCGTCCTGGGTCCACCCGGTGGCGGCAAATGCCTTGGAGATATCGCTGCCGTCGTCCAGCAACACCACCAACTTGCGCGTGGTGGCGATCGGCTTGCCGTCCACCCACAGTTTGAAGTCGGTGAGTTCGCTGTGGTCGGCCATGCCGAAGTACATCGGCGGCATCGGGAAGGCCACCGGCACGCTGAGGTCGCGCTCGCTGTTGTTGGTGAACACGTAGTCCACCTGCACACGTTCTTCGCTGAGCAGCAGCGCTTCTTTGTCCATGCTGATGTCGGGCTGGTGCAGCAGCAGGATGCTGCCGTTGTCGTCGCCAAAACTACTGTCGTTGGCGTGCGCTGTCGCACAGACGAACACCGCCAGCAGCAGCCGGCACGCCATTGAACCGTTATGCATCGCTCCCCCGTCACCGGCACGCACCGACGCGCCGCACTGCACAGCATGCCATGCACCGCGCACTGGCAGATGGCAGCGTGCGACAGCTGCATGCGTTAGCTGCAGCGGCGGGCCGGTTACAGCTATTTGTGCACACAGTCCGCGTGCCGTTGCCCAACGATGGCGAGCCCAAGCGCATCGGCATGACCGCATCGACAGTTGGCATCGTGTGATAGCTGCGCTCGCTATTAGTCGCAAAGTACTGGTTGCAGCGGTGCTCGCGCTGCCCACTCGCTTGTCGTTGCTCACAGGTGGCAGGCCACGCGCACTGGCATGACCGCCTCGGCAGATGGCATGGCGCGACTAACTGCGTGCGTTATCTGTCGCAAGGCAGTGGTTGCAGCCGCGTTTGCGCAAACCTCCCGCATGTCATCGCCCGACGGTGGCAAGCCCAAGCGCACCGGCGTGATCGCATCCACACCTGCGCACCGCGCGACATCGCAGTTGTCGATATCACCATTGACCATAAGCTGATGCCTGGGCAAGGCTCGGGCATCAAGGACGCTTTGGAGCTGGCATGGCGCGACGTTTTCCCTGGCTCTGGATCGGCCTGCTGGTGGCCTGTGCATTGATCGCGGCGCTGGCGTGGCAGAACCGACAACTGCGCGTACAGCAGCAATGGCTGCAGACGCGCATCACCACGCCGTACGAGGGCATGTACGTGCCGCGCATCGAGGCGGTGGATGCCGAGGGTCAGCACCATCTGCTGGGTGCGCCGCAGGGGCCGGCGCAGGTGCTGTTCTTTTTCACGACCACGTGTCCGTACTGCCAGCGCTCGGCGCCGACGGTACTGCGCGCGGCGCGGCAGTTGCAGGCCAACCTGCCGGGCCGGCCGCAGTTGCTGGGCGTGTGCCATTGCGATGCGGCGCAGGCCGCGCGCTATGCGCAGGTGCATGGCTTCGATTTTCCGGTGGTCACGTTGACCGATCGTCGCGCACTGATGCTGTTCCGCGCGCGCAACGTGCCGCTGCTGATGGCCATCGATGGGGACGGGCGCGTGCGCCATTCTCATGTTGGCGTATTCGATACCACGGAGCGGGTGCAGGACCTGGTCGCCGCCTTGGGCCGCACGGATGCGCCAGCGGCTTTTGCAACGTTGAGGGAGTAGTGCATGAAAAAGCGTTGGGTGAGCTTGCGTAGTGCGTTGATGGCAGCGACGTTTCTGGCCAGCACCGGTTTCGGTGCGTTCCAGGTGATGGCCGTGGACGGCGCACAGCCAAAGGCCGAGTCGTGTAGTGCATGGGCCTGCAGGGCCGAGTGTCCGGAGTTCGGCGGCGACCTCGGACCGGGCAACGTCTGCTACTGCTGCGGTTGAGTCCAGCGGCGGGGCCATCAAGGCCCCGCCCTCTTCGTGAACCCAGGCACTGACACCACGTAGTGCCAATGCGCTGGGTCCGCCGTGCGCCATGCTCAGCCCAGCGCGCGATAGCTGAAATCGCGCAACACCACCTCGCCTTGCTGCGCGGCATACACGCCCAGCTGCAGGCTCAAGAAGCCGCCGAACACATTGTGGTGGAATCCGGACACTTCCATGCGCGTGGGATGGCGCGTCCACTGCCTGCCGTCGTCGAACGAATACGCAAAGCTCACGATGTGGCGGTCGTTGGTCAGCCGCACGCGGATGCGGCGATGCGTGTTGGGCGCGCGTGCCCACACCAGTTCTTCGGAATATTCGTAGGTCTTCATGGTGTCGGCGGTGAAGCCGATGCCGACGAAGGCCTTGTGGTTGTAGAACAACAGGAGGCCGCCTTCGGCATTGCCGACCAGCTCCAGCGTCACCTCGGCAGCATAGGCGCGATCGGGCACGCCGCAGGTCAACGGTGCGCTGTCGATGGGCGATGTGCCGGCGCAGGTCAGCGTCAATGCCTTGTTGGCCCGCCGCACGCGCGCCTGCTCGCCGGGCTTGGGCGCGTGCAGGCTCCACTGGATGCCGAATCGGTCGGTGGAAAAGTGATCGGACAACGCGAAGCCGGCGGCCACATTCGCACTGCTGGTGGCAGCGCGTGCCGGCGTGCGCAACGGCGTGGACAGGTCGCCGCCGGTGGCGCGAAACCAGCCGTCGGCGGTCCACTCGATCGGCTCCAGCAGGGTCTGGCGCCCCAAGGTACGGAAGCCGTGTTCGTAGCCGTGATAGACCAGCCACCAGTCGCCGCGTGGGCCTTGCACCAGCGTGGCATGGCCGCGCGACCACCACGGCTCCTGTTCGGACAGCGTGCGCACCAGCGGGTTGCGCGGGCAGTGTTCCCACGGCCCGTGCACCGAGCGCGACCGCGCGGCGATGACCATATGCCCGGTCACCGGCCCGGCGGTGCCACCGACGGCGGTGACCAGATACAGCCAGCCGTTGTGCCAGGTGAGCTTGGGGCCTTCGGGCGCGAAGTTCTCCACCACCCAGTCGTCGGGATAGCGCCAGGGCGCGTAGGCCGGTTCGAGTTGCCCATCGGTGGCCAGGCCGTCGTCGCGCAGGCCGATCTTGCGGATGCCATTGACGAACAGATAGCGCTTGCCGTCCTCGCCGACGACATGGCCGGGGTCGATGCAGCCGGCGATGTTCAGATCGATCGGCGCGCTCCATGGCCCGCGGATGTCATCGGCCCAGATCACGAAGATCGACCAGCCCTTGTCGTCCGGATTGGCCGGGATATAGATGAAGTAACGGCCGGCGTGCTTGCACAGATCCAGCGCCCAGATCGTGCCCAGTTGCTGGCGCAGCGCCGGGCCGATCGGGGTCCAGTTGACCAGGTCGGTGGAGTGCCACAGCACGATGCCCGGGTACGAAAAGAACGACGAGAACGTCATGTAGTAGTCGTCGCCATCCTTGAGGATGGTGGGGTCCGGGTGATCGCCGGCCACGATGGGGTTGAGATAGGTGCCGTTGCCCAGGTCGGCCTTGCGCTGGCCCTCGATGCCGCGTGCCCATGGCGGCGGATGCGCGGCGCATGGCACGGCTGACGCCTGCGCGGCGGCCGGCAACGGCGCGACCAATGCGCCTGCGGCCAGCACCTTGAACAACTCCCGCCGTGTCGTGTCTGGCATGCATCAGCTTCATCGGATCAGGGCTGGTATCTAGCCCTAGCCGCCGGTGCGAGGCAACCGCGCAGGCCGCGTTATAGGAACTGGTGATGCGGCGCCCGGATTTTGAAATAGCAGGGATGGAGTGCGTTGCAATGCGAGGGGGCACGCCGCTGCGCTGTGATGCGGGTATCCAGACGGCGAAAGCAGGCGCGCCCGCGCGATCAGTGCGGCGCGACCCTTGGCGTGGAGAGCGGTAGAGCGATCTCTCCAGCGCGCGTGGACGAACGAGTTCGCAATGGGGGCACACGGATCGAAGACCATGCGGGTCTGGGTCATGGATTCCACACGCCTGCCGTTTCACCGGCCGCAGCTGCCGCACGAAAGATCCGATTGGTCAGCGGAGTGCGGTCTTGCCGTTAGCCGTTAGCCGTTAGCCGATGGCCGATGGCCGATGTACCAGACGACCAAAAGCGATGCGCGCACGAACAGAGAGAGCGCGCGACGCGCACGGTGCCCATCGCCCAATCTCGTCAGCCGTCCTGGCTCGCCATGCTGCACTGCAGCGTGATCTGTTCATTGATGATTGCGATATTCATATGCAAACAGCCGGGCACCTGCCGGCTGGTGGACGTTGCGATGCCCAGCTGCCCTCCAGATACCCTTCGCGCCTGCGCCACCCTTGCCGAGCGTGGCGCATGAGCGCCGTGGCACGGCAACGTCTGGGCCGCACCGACGTGCAGCTGTCGGCGCTGGGCTTTGGCGCTGCGCCGATCGGCAACCTGTACACCGAAGTCGACGAGGCAGACGCGCTGGCGGCGGTGGCAGGCGCGTTCGAGGCCGGCATCCGTCACTTCGACACCGCGCCTTACTACGGCTACGGACTCAGCGAAACGCGCCTGGGCCGCGGCCTGGCCGGCGTGCCGCGCGCTGCCTATACGCTGTCGACCAAGGTCGGCCGCTGCATCTACGACGACGCACACGCCGTTGCCGGGCGCGACGGTTTTGCCGTGGCCGGCCGCCGCGCCGCATTCGACTACAGCGCCGACGGCGTGCGGCGCGCGTTCGCCTCCAGCCTGGAGCGCCTGGGCACCGACTATATCGACGTGCTGCTGCTGCACGACATCGGTGCGCTGACCCACGGCGACAACCACGCCCACGTGCTGCAGCAGGCCTTGGAGGAGGCCTTGCCGGCCATGGCGGAGTTGAAGGCATCCGGTGCGTGCGGGGCGATCGGGCTGGGCGTCAACGAGCAGGACGTGGCACTGGAGGTGCTGGCACGCTTCCCGATCGACTGCGTGATGCTGGCCGGGCGCTACACCCTGCTGGAACAGCACGGCGCGCGTGCGCTGCTCGACCAGGCGCAGCAACACGGCGTGTCGATCCTGTCGGCCGGCCCGTACAGTTCCGGCCTGCTCAGCGATGCGCGCGGCCCCGGCGCCACCTATAACTACGCCCCGGTGGATACCGCCACCTTGCAGCATGCGCAGCGTCTGTATGCGGCGTGCGCGGCGTTCGAGGTGGATATCGGCGCGGCCGCCCTGCAGTTCCCGCTGGCACATCCGGCGGTGACCACCGTGGTGGCCGGCATGCGCACGCTGGCCGAGGTGCAATCGGCCGCCACGCGCCTGCAGGCATCGATCCCGCCTGCGCTGTGGCAGCGCCTGCGCGATGGCGGCCTGCTCGACACGGACCTGCCCACACCATGAGCCGCGTCGATGCGCATCTGCATTTCTGGCACCTGGCCCGTGGCGACTACGCCTGGCTGACGCCGGAGCTTGCGCCGCTGTACCGCGATTTCGCGCCGCATGATGTGGACGACGCACTGGATGCGGCCGGTGTCGACAGCGTCGTGGTGGTGCAGGCCGCCGCAACCGAAGCCGAAACCTGTTACCTGTTCGAGCTTGCACACGACGCGCCACGCATTGCAGGCGTGGTGGGTTGGACGGATTTTGCTGCGCCCGATGCCGCCGCACGCATCGGCGCACTGGTCCGCGCAGCCGGCGGTGTACTCAAGGGGCTGCGCCCGATGGTGCAGGACATCGCCGATGCGCAGTGGTTGGCAAGCCCCGCATTGGACGCCGCCTTCGATGCAATGCTGGCGCACGATCTGGCCTTCGATGCCCTGATTCGCCCCGTGCATGTACCGGCATTGCAGGCGCGCTTGAAGCGCCACCCGCAGTTGCGCGTGGTCGTCGATCACGGCGGCAAGCCGCAGATTGCGGCCGGCGAATTCGTCGCCTGGGCCGCAGGCATGGCCGCGTTGGCACAGCATCCCAACGTGCACTGCAAACTGTCCGGGCTGCTCACCGAAGCCGCGCGCGGCGCCGGCATCGATGCACTGGAGCCGTATGTTGCGCATCTGTTTGCGCGCTTCGGTGCGCAGCGCCTGCTCTGGGGCAGCGACTGGCCGGTGCTGACCCTGCGCGCCGATTACGCGCAATGGTTCGATCTTGCGCAACAGCTCGTCACCCGGCATGCCGCCGAACATGCCGATGCGGTGTTCGGCGACAACGCACGCACGTTCTATCGTCTGCCACGGCCGGCGGCCCCCACCCACGGAACCTTATCGGTATGACAGTCTCCATTCCCACCACGCCCAACACCCGTCTGCAGGGCAAGCGTTGCCTGATCACCGCCGCCGGCGCCGGCATCGGCCGCGAAAGCGCGCTGGCTTGTGCACGTGCCGGCGCGCAGGTGATCGCCACCGACATCGACGCCGTTGCCTTGCAGGCGCTGGCGTCCGAGTCCGATGCGATCACCACCCAGCTGCTCGATGTCACCGATGCCGCCGCGATTGTGGCGCTGGTCGCCGAACACGGCCCGTTCGATGTGTTGTTCAACTGCGCCGGCTACGTGCATCAGGGCAGCATTCTCGACTGCGACGAGCCGGCATGGCGCCGCTCGTTCTCGATCAACGTCGATGCGATGTACTACACCTGCAAGGCGGTGCTGCCGGGCATGCTCGAACGCGGCCGCGGCAGCATCATCAACATGTCCTCGGTCGCGTCCAGCATCAAGGGCGTGCCGAACCGCTTTGTGTACGGCGTGACCAAGGCCGCGGTGATCGGCCTGAGCAAGGCCATTGCTGCCGATTACGTGGCCCAAGGCGTGCGCTGCAACGCGATCTGCCCGGGCACCATCAAGACGCCGTCGCTGGGCCAGCGTGTGCAGGCCCTGGGCGGCGACGAACAGGCGGTGTGGAAGAGCTTTACCGATCGCCAGCCGATGGGCCGCCTGGGCGACCCGCGCGAAATCGCGCAGCTGGTGGTGTATCTGGCCTCGGACGAATCCTCGTTCACCACCGGCCAGACCCACATCATCGACGGGGGCTGGTCCAACTAAACCCAGCCGACCACACTGCTGTGCAGCGGCCAGACCCTTGGCCGCTCGCGATGGTGTCTCAGCCGCACTGAGTACCGCTGACAACACGCCGCATCGCACGCCGACGTGACCTGTTGCCAGCACGCATCACCGATAGTCCTGTTCCGAGCGCGTTGTCCACCTCCTGCTGAAACACCTTGCAACAGCTGGCTGCTCGCTCCGATTCCTCCCCTGCAAAGGAAGACTGCATGAAACTCGTACGTATTGGCGCCGAAGGCCACGAACGTCCCGGCGTGATCGACACCGCAGGCCGCATCCGCGACCTGAGCGGTGTCATCGACGATGTCGCCGGTGAGCACCTCACCAATGCCGGCCTGGAAAAACTGCGTGCGCTGGATCTGTCCACGTTGCCGCTGATCGAAGGCGAGCAGCGCTATGGCGCCGCGGTGGGCCGCATCGGCAAGTTCATTTGCGTGGGTTTGAACTACGCCGACCACGCCGCCGAATCGGGCATGGACGTGCCGAAAATGCCGATTCTTTTCATGAAGGCCACCACCGCGGTGTGCGGCCCCAACGACACCGTCATCATCCCGCGCGGCTCGGTCAAGAGCGACTGGGAAGTGGAACTGGGCGTGGTGATCGGCGATATCGCACGCGATGTGTCGATGGACGACGCGCTGAATCATGTGGCCGGCTATGCGGTGATCAACGACCTGTCCGAACGCGAGTTCCAGCTCGAGCATGGCGGCCAGTGGGTCAAGGGCAAGAGCGCCGACACCTTCGGCCCGATCGGCCCCTGGCTGGTCACCCGCGATGAAGTGCCCGACCCGCAGAACCTGTCGATGTGGCTGGAGGTCAACGGCCACCGTTACCAGAACGGCAGCACCCGCACGATGGTGTTCGGCGTGGCCGAACTGGTCAGCCACATCAGCCGCTACATGACGCTGATGCCGGGCGATGTGATCAGCACCGGCACCCCGCCGGGCGTGGGCCTGGGCCAGAAGCCGCCGGTGTATCTGAAGCCGGGCGATCTGATGGAACTGGAGATCGAAGGATTGGGGCGTCAGCGTCAACCGGTAGTGGCGCATCCGCGCGATGTGGCCTAAAGCTCCTTTTCCCTTTCCAGGATTTTGGTCGCATTGCGTGCCAAGTTGCGCTCAACGCACGTGGTAACGCCTCCGCAAGACGCAACTTAAAGCCCCTCTCCCTTCGGGAGAGGGGTTGGGGTGAGGGTACGTAGCGACGTATCCGAACAATTCGTCGCGCTGTCGCGCGTTGTTGTTGGACGTGTTGCTAGACATGACGTGTCGGCACTTGTGTTGATCCGTCATACGTATCTTTTTCTGGGTTGTAGCGGCGCGTTGAATGACCAAGCACCGTAGCGTGTTGATATCGATGCGTTGTCAATCGTTTAGTGGTTTTTTGCTGATCCGTGTTGCAAACGGATGTGTCACTGCAGCGCTTCAACACTTCCGGCGCTGCGCGTCCGCACCCTCGCCCCAACCCCTCTCCCGGTGGGAGAGGGGCTCAAGCGCACCGCTTCCGCACGCTCTTTTTCGCCCGTTTTCCATTTCCCGTTTCCATCGCCCAGGACCTTCATGAGCACCATCGTCGCCCTCGATCCCCACGACGTCCGCTTCCCCACCTCGCGCGAGCTCGATGGGTCGGACGCGATGAATCCCGATCCCGATTACTCGGCCGCCTACGTCGTGCTGCGCACCGATGCGCCGGATGCGCTGGCCGGTTACGGCCTGGTGTTCACCATCGGCCGCGGCAACGACGTGCAGACCGCCGCCGTGGCCGCGCTCGCCGAACACGTGGTCGGCCTGCGCGTGGAAGAGGTCATCGCCGACCTGGGCGGCTTCGCGCGCCGGCTCACCAACGACTCGCAACTGCGTTGGCTGGGCCCGGAGAAAGGCGTAATGCACATGGCCATCGGCGCGGTGATCAACGCCGCCTGGGATCTGGCCGCGCGTGCCGCCAACAAGCCGCTGTGGCGCTATATCGCCGAACTCACGCCCGAACAGCTGGTCGACACCATCGATTTCCGCTACCTCACCGATGCGCTCACCCGCGACGAGGCGCTGGCCATGTTGCGCGCCGCGCAGCCGCAGCGCGCGCAACGCACCGCGCAGTTGATCGCGCAAGGCTACCCGGCCTACACCACGTCGCCCGGCTGGCTCGGTTACTCCGACGAAAAACTGGTGCGCCTAGCCAAGGAAGCGGTGGCCGATGGCTTCCGCACCATCAAGCTCAAGGTCGGCGCCAATGTGCAGGACGACATCCGCCGCTGCCGCCTCGCGCGCGAAGCGATCGGCCCGGACATCGCGATGGCGGTGGATGCCAATCAGCGCTGGGACGTGGGCCCGGCGATCGACTGGATGCGCCAACTGGCCGAATTCGACATCGCCTGGATCGAAGAACCCACCAGCCCGGACGATGTCCTCGGCCATGCGGCGATCCGCCAGGGCATCACCCCGGTGCCGGTGTCCACCGGCGAGCACACTCAGAACCGGGTGATGTTCAAGCAGTTGTTGCAGGCCGGCGCGGTGGATTTGATCCAGATCGATGCCGCGCGCGTCGGTGGCGTCAACGAGAACCTCGCCATCTTGCTGCTGGCTGCCAAGTTCAACGTGCGCGTGTTCCCGCATGCCGGCGGCGTGGGCCTGTGCGAGTTGGTGCAACATCTGGCGATGGCCGACTTCGTCGCGATCACCGGCCAGATGGAAGACCGCGCGATCGAATTCGTCGACCATTTGCACCAGCACTTCCTGGACCCGGTGCGCATCCAGCACGGCCGTTATCTTGCCCCACAGGTGCCCGGCTTCTCGGCAGAAATGCACGCCTCTTCGATTGCGGAATTCAGCTACCCGGATGGACGTTTCTGGGTGGAGGACCTGGCAGCCAATCGACAGGGCTGACCAGCGCCCTCATCCGCCCTTCGGGCACCTTCTCCCGCGTGCGGGAGAAGGGAAACGGGAGCGGGCAACGACGCAGCAGAGATCACTGCGAGCAGCAAGATTCAGCCGCCGGGCCACGCCATCGGCCGGGCCGAGCCAAGAGAAAGAGCAGTCATGACTGCGAGGGCGAGGGCGAGGGCGAGGGCGAGGGCGATAGCCTAGCCATGGCTGCGACCGGAAAGGGCGAGAACGCTAGCCTAGTCATGGCTGCGAGCGAAATATGCACGCTGCAACCACTTCACCGCCACCCTTCTCCCGCCTGCGGGAGAAGGTGCCCGCAGGGCGGATGAGGGAGCGGGGAGCAGAAATCACTGCGAGCAGCAAGGAAAGAGCCGTCATGACTGCGCGAGAACGCTAGCCTAATCATGGCTGCGAGCGGAACATGCACGTTGCAGCCCTTCACCGCCACCCTTCTCCCGCCTGCGGGAGAAGGTGCCCGCAGGGCGGATGAGGGATGCGACTCACCCTTGCGCCGCTACCGCCTCACTCAACGCAAAAATTCGCCCGGCCTTTCGCCACTTTTCCCCAGGCGCACTGCCCGGCAGCGGCTTCTGGAAGCGCCACATCAGCGCTTCCCACGCCTGGATGCGCGGATCGGCCGCATCGCGCGCGGCCTTGGCGGCTGGGTCGTAATCGTCGCCCACTTCCATCAGCATCACCAGTCGATCGCCGCTGCGAAAGATCTCCAGTTCAAGAATGCCGGCCTGCTGTAACGAGGCCACCACTTCCGGCCACACCTCGGTGGATTGATGCCAGCGCTCGTAGTCGGCGATCAACGCGGCATCGTCGTGCAGATCCAGTACATAGCAAAGACGCGGCATGCTCAGGCTCCGGCAATCGCAGGCGCGACACGACGTGCGCGCAACGCGAACAGCAAGATCACCGCAAAGCACGCGCCCGGCACCGCCATCGCCCAGTGAATCCCGGCCATGTCCGACACCGCGCCCATCACCGCCGTAAGCAGCGCGCCACCGATGATCGACATCACCAGCAAGGAGGAGCCCAGCTTGCGTGCGTCGTCGTGCATGCCATCCAGGCCCAACGCAAAGATGGTCGGGAACATCACCGACATGAACACGCTTGCCACCACCAGCGCGTACAACCCGGTCCAGCCGGGCAGCGCGATGGCAACCGCGCACAACACCACATTGATCGTGGCAAAACTCGCCAGCAATTTCGCCGGTGCCAGATAGCGCAGCAACCCGGTGCCGACAAAGCGGCCGGCCATGAACAGCACCAGCGAGATGGTCAGATACGTGGCGGCGGTCTTTTCCGGCGTGCCCGGCACTGCGTCCTGCAGGTAGCGGATCAGATAACTCCAGATGCCGACTTGCGCGCCCACGTAGAAGAACTGCGCCACCACCGAAAACATGAAGCGCCGGTTGCGCACCAATTCGCCGAAGCGTGCGCGTTTGGGCGCCACGCCGCTGTCGCTCTCCGGCGCGCCGGTGGGAAAACGCACCAGCGCGATCAGGATCGCCCACAGCACCACCACCGCGCCGATGATCAGGTACGGCATCTGCACGGCCGAGGATTCGGCGGCGAAGAACGCCTCGCGCGCGGCCGGCGCCATCGCCGCCAGCTCGGCGGGCGTGTGCTCCACACCGGAGAAGATGAAATGCTGGCCGACCAACACGCCGGTGATCGACCCCAAGGGGTTGAACGCCTGCGCAAGATTCAGCCGCCGCGCCGCGCCATCGGCCGGCCCGAGCACGGTCACCAGTGGATTGGCGGTAGTTTCCAGAAACGCCAGGCCACTGGCGATGACGAACAGCGCCAGCAGGAACAGCCAGTAGGTGTGCACCTGCGCGGCCGGGTAAAACAGAAACGCCCCGCACGCATACAGCAGCAACCCGAGCACCACCGCGGCCTTGTAGCTGTAGCGGCGCATGAACATCGCCGCCGGCATCGCGAAGACGAAATAGCCCATGTAGAAGGCGCTCTGCACCAACCCGGCCTGCAGGTCGCTCAGCTCGAACGCCTTCTTGAACTGCTTGATCAGGATGTCGTTGAGGTTGTTGGCCATGCCCCACAAAAAGAACAGGCTGACGATCAACAACAGGGGAACCATGGCGGTACGCGCCAGGTTGCCGCGCGGTGACGCGGCAATGTCACTGTGATGCATGCGACCGATCCCCTCCCAAGGCTGTGGCGCTTGCGTTGCAATGGCGCGAGCGTACTGCGCACGCCAACGCCATGCAAATATAAAATCTTTGTTTATATTTGCACGCAAGCACCCACCCTGACCCGTGCCGGCGATGCCTGTACCCTGGCGCGCCGCACCTTGCCTGGAATCGCAAACGGATGAGCCCCGAACCCGCCAAGTACCGCGCGCCGGCCCTGGACAAGGGGCTGGATATCCTCGAGCTTCTTGCCCGCCAGGCGCAGCCGATGAGCATGGGCGCGATCTCGCAAGGCATCGGTCGGTCGCGCGGCGAGATCTTCCGCATGCTGCAGGTGCTGGAGGAGCGCGGCTACCTCACCCGCGATGGCGAAGGCGACTACGTGCTGACCAACCGCCTGTTCATGCTCGGCATGCAGCAGCCGCCGGTACAGAGCATCAGCGAGGCCGCGTTGCCGGTGATGCGGCGGCTGGCCGATGCGATCTGCCAGCCCTGCCACCTGGTGGCGCCCTCGGGCGATCAGATCGTGGTGATCGCGCAGATGGATGTGCCCAGCGATCTGGGCCTGGTGGTGCGCCCGGGCCATCGCCGCCCGTTGACCCATTCCAGCTCCGGGCTGGTGCTGTTCGCCTTCCAGCAACCGGAAGTGCAGGCGCGCTGGCTGGACATGCTGGACGCCAGCGAGGTGCCGTTCGAGCGTACGCAGTTCCTGGCCGCCGCCGCGCAGGCACGCAACGATGGCTACGCCATGCAACCCAGCGAAGCGGTGGTGGGCGTGGTCGATCTGACTGCGCCGATCCTGCAAGGCGGCAACGCGACCTATACGTTGACCGTGCCGTTTATCGAACGCCGCCCGGAACTGGTCGGCCCGCACGCGGCCTTGCAGGCGCTGTGTGCGGCCACGCAAGAGATTTCCAACGCGCTGCACTGACCCCTCAGGCAATCCACGCCGCCTGGCGCGAATGCCCAGGCGCGTTGCACCAGGCATCGCCCTATACTCGGCGCGGTCGACCACGCGGGATCGCATGTCCAGCCTCACGTTCGGGATGTGGAGCACCATCCTGCTGCTGGGCAGCGCGCATGGCGTGCTCGGCGCAGGCCTGTTGCTGCTGGCCCCGGCCAACCGGATCGCCAACCGTTGCCTGGCCGCACTGCTGCTGGTGGTGGTGGCGCTGATCACGCCGTACACGCTGGGCTATGCCGGCGCCTACGATGCCTACCCTGACCTGACCTACGCGCCGCTGTTCTGGGAACTGGCCATCGGGCCGCTGGTGTGGCTCTACGTGCGCCAACTGGCGCGCCGGCAGCTGCCGCGGCGCTGGGCGTTGCATCTGCTGCCGGCGCTGCTGCAAGGCGGCTATTACACCTGGCTGTTCACCTGGCCACTGCAACGCAAGTGGGACTGGAACGCCGCCGTCCACGTGCCCTGGGTCGCCCCACTGCAAGACGCCTTGGTGCTGGCATCGCTGACGGCCTATCTGGTGCTGGCCTGGCGCGAGTATCTGGCCTATCAACGCTGGCTGGAACATCACAGCGGTGCACGCGAGGAGCTGCGCTTGCCGTGGCTGCGCGGTTTTCTGCTGGCCGCGTTCTTTCTGCTGGTGGTGCGGCTTGGCTTCACCGCCAGCGACCGGCTGTGGAAGCCGCTGTCCTATTTCGACGAGTTTCCGCGCTACCTGGCCACCGCAGCGCTGGTCTATTACCTGGGGCTGGAAGGCTGGCGCCATGCCCGCCTGCACTACCCGCCGCGCGATGCGCCGCTGATGCTGGAGACGCCGCCAGATCCGCCCGACCCGGCGGCAACGCTTGCCGCGCCACAGCCTGCGGCAGAAAAGGACTGGCAGGCACTGGGGCAACGCGTGGCTGCCGAGGTCGCTGCGCACGGCTGGTGGCGCGAGCCGGACCTCAGCCTGCCCGAGCTGGCGCGCCGCATGGGCACCAACAGCAACTATCTGTCGCGTGCGCTCAACGAAGGCCTGGGGCAGACCTTCAGCGCCTTCATCAACGCGCTGCGCATCGCCGCCGCCCAGCGCCTGCTGGCCGGCGATCAGGACATCCTCTCCATCGCGCTGGCGGTGGGGTTCGGTTCCAAGGCCAGCTTCAACCGGGTGTTTCGTGCCCACTTCGGCTGCACGCCCAGCGACTACCGGCGCGCGCAACGTCGCACATCCTGAAAATTTTTGGCAATTGGGCATTTGAGTCGCCCGCCACCGCGCAGCTGCCGATGCTGGCGACTCTTGCCCAGGAGCTGCCATGTCCCATCGCATCCGCCTTCTTTCAGTGTTGTTAGTGCTGCTGTGGCCGATCTGCGTCGCGCGGGCGGCCCCGCCCGCACCCGCGTTGAACCGCGACAGTCCACTGCCCGGTCCGGCGCTGCTGGCCGATATCGATGTGCTGCAACACGCCTATGGCGCACTGCATCCGGGCCTGTACCGCTACGCCACCGAGGCGCAGGTTGCGCAACGCTTCGCCGAGCTGCGCGCCGAACTGGCAGACGGCGCCACGCTTGGCCAGGCCTACCTCGCCATCTCCCGCCTGACCGCCAGCGTGCGCTGCGGTCACAGCTTCCCCAATTTCGTCAATCAACCCGAGCCGCTCCAGCAGGCTCTGTTCGGTGACAGCCGGCGCCTGCCGTTCCACTTTCGTTGGCTACAGGGCCGCATGATCGTCAGCCGGAATGGATCGGATCAACCCGGCTTGCTGCCCGGCACCGAAGTGCTGTCCATCGATGGCATTGCCACCTCGCAGATTCTGGCAGCGTTGATGACAGTGGCGCGCGCCGATGGCAGCAACGACGCCAAGCGCATCGCCCAGATGGAGGTGCAGGGGTTTGCGCAGATCGAGGCGTTCGATGCGTATCTGCCGTTGCTGTTTCCGCAGATTTCCGCCAACCCGGTGCTGCAGGTCCGCGCGCCCGGCGCCACCGCTCCACGCGCGCTGCAGGTGCACGGCATCGACGCGGCGCAGCGCCATGCGATGGCGCCCAAACGCGCGCGCGACAGCGCAGCGCCGGCATGGACGCTGACGATGGACTCGGCCGATCTGGCGGTTCTGCGCATGCCGGATTGGGCGCTGTATGAAAGCGCCTGGGATTGGCAGGCATTTCTGGCGCGCAGCTTCACGCGCCTGGCCAAGCGCAAGGTGCCTGCGTTGGTGATCGATCTGCGTGGCAACGAGGGCGGGCTGGACGTGGGCAGCGTGCTGCTGGGGTATCTGGCAGCAGGCGAGATCGCGGCGGCGCCGATGCGCAACCTGGTGCGCTATCGACGCGTGCCCGATGCGTTGGCGGCCCACGTCACCACCTGGGATCGCGGCTTCCGCGACTGGGGCACGCGCGCGGTTGCCTACGACACGCGGTTCTACACGCTCAATGCGCAAACCGGCAGCGCTGCACAGCGCTACCTGCCATTGCATACACCGCACTTCACTGGCCGGGTGTTTGTGTTGATCGACGCCGAAAACAGCTCGGCCACTTTCGCGTTTGCGCAGCAACTACAGCGCAAAGGCTTGGGCACGCTGGTCGGCCAGCCCACCGGCGGCAATCTGCGCGGCATCAACGGCAGCGCGTTCTTCTTTTTGCACTTGCCCAATTCGCACATCGAAGTGGATCTGCCGCTGGTCGGTCAGTTTGCAACCAGCGCGCAACCCGATCGCGGCGTGCTGCCCGACGTGCCGGTGCAGAGCACCGTGCAGGATCTGCAGGCCGGCCGGGATGTGGAAATGGACACCGTGCGCGCCCTGCTGGGTGGCCAGCGAGCGCGGCCGACACACTGACAGCGTAGCAACCGGGCCGTAGGCTCGCCCGTGGTTTTCCGGCCGTTCTACTGCGGCTGCAAACTCCACAGATGGCCGCTGCATAGCCACGGCTATAAAGATCAGACCGACCTTCGCGTGCAGGCAAAACGCCCGAAAGCGGGTGTTGCGTTGTTACACTGCGCGCCCCTTGGGGAGTAGCCTGCTTTCGGTTATCGAAAGCGCCTGCATCAACATACTCGGCCGTTGCGCCGTGGTGCAGGCAACCAATCGTGGTTTGGCGAGACCAGCGACATGCGCGTACGACGACGGTTGGCGCGGGCGCATGCCGTTGTGACCGTGCCCAGCCCGAGAGTGCCGATGTCTCCCTTTTCTATTGTGTTGATCGGTTTTGCGATGTCCACCGATGCGTTTGCCGCAGCGATCGGCAAGGGCGCGGCGATGCGCAAACCGCAGTGGCGCGATGCGCTACGCGCCGGATTGATTTTTGGGTGCATCGAAGCGATCACACCGGTGATCGGCTGGTTTCTGGGACGGGCGGCGTCCAGCTATGTCTCCGCCTATGACCACTGGATCGCCTTCGTACTGCTTGGCGCGCTGGGCACGCACATGATCGTGGCCGGCCTGCGTGCCGATCCTGACGATGCAGATGAGGCAGCCGATGCGCCGAAGAAAAACGGCCTGCTTGCACTGGCCGCCACCGGCTTTGCCACCAGCATCGATGCGATGGCGGTCGGCGTCAGCCTGGCATTTTTGGATGTGCACATCGGCGTGGTGGCCGTAGTGGTTGGCCTGTGCACCTTCAGCATGGTCACCGCCGGCATCATGCTGGGCCGCGCACTGGGCGCACTGATCGGCAAGCGCGCCGAAATCCTGGGCGGCGCGATCCTGGTGATCGTGGGCAGCGTGATCCTGTACGAACACCTCAGCGGCGCGGCGTAAGCGCTCTGCTCACAGGCAATCTTTCGACTGCCTGTTTTCTCTAGGAGCGCGTCTGAGTTCATCGCGGCCATCGTGTGCGCACGCTCACTGGCAGTTTTTTCGTAGGAGCGTGCCTGCGCGCGACGAGGCGTTATCGGCAATGCCACATCGCGCGCAGGCACGCTCCTACGCTGCATTCGAATTGAGATCCGTCAGCGCTTTTTCGCATCGTGGAGCGCGCTCAAGAAGGCACGCAGTCAGGCGGGCTTTACCGGTTTGGTGAGCAAGCGATAGCCGCGTTTTCGCGCGAGCTGCTTGCGTTCATCGCAGCCATCGTGGGTGAGCGCTCGCTGGCTCTTTCGTAGGAGCGTGCCTGCGCGCGACGAGGCGTTATCGACAATGCCACATCGCGCGCAGGCACGCTCCTACGCTGCATTCGGGTCGATACCCGTCAGCGTTTTTTCGCATCGTGGAGCGCGCTCAGGAAGGCACGCAGCGATGCAGGCTTTACCGGTTTGGTGAGCAAGCGATAGCCGCGCGCACGTGCAAGTTGTTTGAGTTCGTCGCGACCGTCGGCAGTCAGTAGCGCGCCAGCGATCGGCGCAGTCGCGGCGGCCTGCACCGCATCCAGCGTGTCCAGTCCATCCAGACGGTCGTGCAGGTGATAGTCCACCAACATCACATCCGGTTGCTCGCGCGCACAGTCCAGCGCCTGATCCACGGTGCTGGCAGTGATCACCTCCACCTGCCAGCGGCCGAGCAACGCGCGCATGCCATCGAGAATCTCGCGGTCGTTATCCACGCACAGCACGCGCAATCCGGCCAGCGAATCGCCGCTGGGCAAGGCGCGTGTGGCCGGCACCGGCACCAGCGGCGCCACCGGCACCGGCGCCACGCGCGGCAACAGGATCGAGAACATGCTGCCGCGGCCGACCTGGCTGCGCGCACTCAGATCGTGATCGAGCAAGCGCGAGATGCGTTGGCAGATCGACAACCCCAGTCCCAAGCCCTGCTCGCCCCAGTCGAAGGGCTGCTGATAGCGGCGAAACTCTTCGAAGATCTGCCGCATGTGGTGCTCGGGAATGCCAGGACCGGTGTCCCACACCTGCAGTTCCACCTGTTCGCCACGCCCGCGCATGCCCAGCACGATACGGCCCTGGCGCGTGTAGCGCAGCGCGTTGGCCAGAAAGTTCTGCATCACCCGGCGCAGCAGGCGGCGGTCACTGCGTACCCAGATCGGCCGGCTATGCACCTGCAGGCGCAGGCCGCGACTGGATGCCACCGGCGCGTATTGCGCGGCCAACTCGTGCATCAATGCGCTGGCATCGAAGTCTTCGACCGTGGGGCGCAGCCCGCCGGCATCCAGACGCGACACGTCGAGCAGACCGTCGAGCAATTCTTCGGCCGCACGCAACGACGCATCCACACGCTCGGCCAGATGGCGTTGTTCTTCGTTGTTCTGATGGCTCTCGCGCAATGCGGAGGCGAACAGCCGTGCGGCATTGAGCGGCTGCAACACGTCATGGCTGATCGCAGCCAGAAAGCGGGTTTTGGATTGCTGCGCCAGCTCGGCTTCGCGCGAACGATCGGCCACACGTTGTTCCAGGTTTTCGTTGGCGTCCAGCAGCGCGCGCTCGGCGCGTTTGTAGTCGGTGATGTCGTTGTAGCTGGTGACATAGCCACCGCCGGGCAGCGCCTGGCCGCGCATTTCGATCACCTTGCCGTCGCTGCGGGTGCGCTCGAACACATGCGGCGAGCCGGCACGCATGTGGCGGATGCGGCGGTCGATCTGGTCTTCGATATCGCCTTCGCCCAGCTCGCCGCGCTCGGCGTTGTAGCGGATCAGGTCGGCGACCGGGCGGCCGACATACAACATGCCATCCGGGTAACCGAACAACTGCTGATAACGCCGATTCCATGCGGTCAGGCGCATCTCCGGGTCGACCACGCTGACCGCAGCGCTGATGTTTTCCAGCGTGGTGGACAGGATCTCGCGATTGAAGCGCAGTTCCTGGCCGGCCTCGTCCAGCACCGCCACCACTTCGCCCAGTTCCATGCCCGAACCGCGCAACAAGCTGGTCAACACCAGCCGCGCCGACGCCGCGCCGATGGACGCCGCCAGCAAGCGCTCGGTGAACTGCACCCAGGCGCGGTCGGCCACCACGGTCGGTTGCAGCTCGCGCTCCAGCAGCACCGCCTGGTCGACAAAGGCGCGATGCGCATGCCGCTCGCCCACCACGCGCTCGGCCAGCGCCTGCAGGTCGGACACGCGCACATGGCCGGGCCAATCGCCAGCGACCGCCGGACGCTGCGCATACGGGTCCAGGAACGGGGCCGCACGCAGCCGCTCGTCCACACCCGGCCGCCAGCGTGCGGACACCAGCATCATCGCGCCGACGTTGATCAACAGCGACCAGAACGTGCCGTGCGCCAGCGGGTCCCAGCCGCGCATGCCGAACAACTGCTGCGGCTGAAGCCAGGCGATGCCGAACGGCCCATCCACCAACCACTCCGGCTGCAGCCAGCCCGCACGCGTGGCGGCCGGTAGCAGCAGCGTGTAGATCCAGGTCATGAAGCCGAGCACCATGCCGGTTTCCACGCCCTTGCGGCTGGCCCCGCGCCAATACAGCCCGCCGATCACGCCCGGCGCAAACTGCGCCACCGCCGCAAACGCCATCAATCCGTAGGCCGCCAACGTGGTGTCGTCGGCCACGCTGCGGTGATAGCCGTATGCGACCAACGCCAGTAACAGGATCGCCACGCGGCGGATCCACAGCACACGCGAGGCCACTGCGGCGCGTGCATCCGCGCTGCCGCGGCGACGCAACAGCACCGGCATCACCAGGTCGTTGCTGACCATGGTGGCCAAGGCGATGCTGGCCACGATCACCATGCCGGTGGCAGCCGAAAACCCGCCCACGTAGGCCACCAGCGCCAGCACCGTGTTGCCCTGGCTCAGCGGCAAGGCCAGCACCACCGCATCGTCCACCACCGCGCTGCCCTTGCCGAACAACGCGATGCCGGCCGAGGCGATCGGCACCACCATCGCCGAAATGATCACCAGGTACGCACCGAACAACCAGCGTGCGCGCCGGATATCGCCGACGTCGCTGCATTCGACCACCGCCACATGGAATTGCCGCGGCAGGCAGATCACCGCCAGAAAACTCAGCAGCGTCTGCGAGATGAATCCCACCGACGGCGTGTGTTCGAACAGGGTGCGCGCCGAATCGGCGATGTGCAGCTGGTGATCGCTCAGCCACATCCACGCAAACAGCCCCACCGCCACGATGGCGATCAGCTTGATTACCGACTCCAGCGCGATGGCCAGCATCATGCCGTGGTGGTGTTCGGTGGCATCCACCTGGCGGGTGCCGAACAAGGTGGCGAACAGCGCCATCAGCAGCGCCACATACAACGCCGGATCGGCAAAGATGCCGCGCCCGGCGCTGCTATGCCCGGTCAGCACCTCCAGGCTCATCGCCACCGCTTTGTACTGCAGCGCCAGATACGGAACGATGCCGACCAGCGCGATCACCGCCACCAACGCGGCCAGCCGCCGCGAGCGGCCGTAGCGCGAGGAAATGAAATCGGCGATGGACACGGTGTTTTCGGAGCGTGCGATCAACGCCAGCCGCTCGATGATGCGCCAGCCGAACAGCAGCAACAGCAGCGGGCCGAGGTAGATCGGCAGATACCCGATGCCGTTGCGCACCGCCGAACCCACCGCGCCGTAGAACGTCCACGACGAGCAGTACACCGCCAGCGCCAGGCTGTAGACCGCCGGGCGCAGCCACGGCCGCTCCGGATACATCGGCCGACGATCGCCCCACCACGCCACCCCGAACAGCAGCGCGGCGTAACCCAGCGAGACCAGCAGCAGTATCCAGCTCGAGACCAATGGGTGTCCTAGGCGGCGCGATGCGAACCTGGGAGTTTACGCAGTGGGGAACAGCGCGTGGGCGACGGGACGCTGCCGGCGGCGGATTGGGTAGCGGGGCGCTGCGCGTGGACGGCTGGAGAAGGTGGGATGAGGTGGCTGCCCCCATCCGCCCTTCGGGCACCTTCCCCCGCAGGCGGGGGAAGGAGGCCTAGCGGATGAGAACGGAAGGCTGGCTGTTGGCTGTTGGCTGTTGGCTGTTGGCTGTTGGCTGTTGGCTGTTGGCTGTTGGCTGTTGGCTGTTGGCTGTTGGCTGTTGGCTGTTGGCTGTTGGCTGTTGGCTATTGGCTATTGGCTGTTGGCTGTTGGCTGTTGGCTGTTGGCGATTGACTGTTGGCGGTTGGCTTACGGCTTACGGCTTACGGCTTACGGCTTAAGGCTTAAGGCTTAAGGCTTCTAGATCCTGGATCTGGCTTTGAGCGTTAGCTTTGGCTTTGGCGTTAGCTTTGGCTCTAGCAACTCCAATCTAGAAACTGCCGGCAACCTCCCCTCTCCCCCCTGGGGGAGAGGGTGCCCGAAGGGCGGGTGAGGGCCGCTGGCTAAGCAAGCCACAGACACCCCTCAGCCCGGCAGACGCACGCGCACCTGATACGTGCGACCGGCCACGATGTTGTAAACCCGTTGATCCGGGCAGACCTCGCCATCCACCAGCACCTCGCTGTCGCGACGACCCGCCTCGCGCGTCAACACGACCTCGAACTGCGCGCCCCGAAATTGCCGCGTCACCTGCGCATGCGGCCAGTGCGAAGGCAGCTGCGGGCGAATCGCCAACGCGTCGTCCTCGCCGACCAGGCCGAACAAGCCCTCCAGCACGCAGCGATACACCCACGCCACCGTGCCGGTGTTGAACAGCTGGCTCGATCGCCCCGCGGTGCGCGGGTACTGATGCCACGCGCCACGGTAGTAGTTGGGCAGCGACACCGGCAGATGACCGCGCTGCAGCACGTCTTCGCGGGTCGGGCCCGGCAGCATCGCGCGCAGGATTTGCCAGGCACGGTCGGCCTCGCCAATCTGGTACAGGCTGTGCAGATAGAACGCCACCGCGTGGTTGTAGACCGCACCGTTTTCCGCCGCACCCGGCCATTTCTGGGTGAGGCGACCCACGTCGTCGCGCATGTGGGTATAGGCCGGTGCCAGCATCACCGGGCCATACGGCGTGTGCAGTTGCTCGCGCACCGCCTCCAACAGCGCCCTGCGTTGCTGCGCATCGGCGGTGCCGGCCAACAGCGCAAAACTCTGCGGGTTGAGATAGATGCGCCCTTCCACATCGTCGGCAATGCCGAAGCGCACACCGTCGTCGGTGATGCCGCGCGCATACCAGTTGCCGTCCCACAACTCACGGTTTGCGTCGGCATTCACCGTGCCCACTGCCTGGCCGAATGCTTCCGCCTGCGCGGTGCGTCCATGCGCGGCGCAGATGTCCGACCACAGCCGCAGCGCATACGCGGTCGCCACGGTGAGCCAGCCGGACACGCCCTTGCCGCGCCAGCCGACCATGTTCATGGGGTCGTTCCAATCGCCCTGGGCGATGAAACTCAGGCCGCGCGCATCGCGCGCATCCAGTAACCACTGCATCGCCGCATCCAATCGCTCGGCCACGCTCAGCGCCCGGCCATCGTGCGTGCGCACCACCGCCTCCAGCACGCTGGCATCGCCGGTTTCGGCCAGATACGCGCTCAAAAAGATCGGCAACCACACGCAATGGTCGGTATGCGGCACCTGGTTGATGTATTTCAGCTCGGCGCCTTCCACCAGCAGAATGCCGTCCGGCATCGCGCCGCTGGGCTCCTGCTGCGACAAGGCATGCAGCAGCGCCGCACGCGCGGTCGCCGGCTGCAGATAGGACATGCCCATGTGGTCCTGCAGATAGTTGCGCGTCTGCGGATCGGTGGTCAGGCGGTTGACATCGCCGTGATAGAACACCTGCCGCGGCAACCAATGATTGACCAGGTTATCCAGCGCCGCATCGGGTGTGGCGATCTGCATGCAACCGTGGCCGGCCTGCAGATACTGCGCATAGGCGCGTGCCGCCTCGGCAAAGCCTTCCTGCGACAGATAGCGCGCGCGCAGCGCGGCGATTTCTGCATCGTCCTTGGCCGGCCCGAATGCAAAGCGATACACGCTGGCCGCATCGGGCTCCAGCTGCAGGCGATATTGCAGTGCGGCGGCCGGCGTTTCGTAATGCGCCTCGCTGTCTCCCAGCTGCTCGGCCTGGATGGCAGAAGGCGCATGCAACCCGCCCTCGCCTTCGAACGCCAGTTGCTGCGCCTCCCACGCGACCGGCGCTTGCTCATGCAGCAGGAAGGTGCAGTCCTTGAAATCGCGCTGACGAAAATAATCGTCCACCTTCTGATACGGCGCCACGCTGCGGCAGACGATGCCGCCCAGCGCGGGCTCATAGCCGCCGGATTGATGCATCCACGACATGTAGCCGACCGGAAAATACACGTACAGGCTCAACCTCCGCGCGCGCCCGGAGGCGTTATGCACGCGGCATTCCCACAGCTCCACCGCATCGTCGGTGGGCAAAGCCACGCACAGCTCCACCACGATGTCGTCATGCTGCACGCGCCAACGCACATCGTGCTTGCCGGCAGAGAATTCGAAGGCCTGCGGCTGCGCGCGCACCGGCTCGTGCGGCACCGAATACAGCGCGCCGCTGTCTTCGTCCTTGAGATAGAAAAAACGCCCGGGGTGATGCGCGTAATACGGCTGCTCGGGCATCATGAAATTGCGCGCTTCCAGCATCGGTGCGTGCGCGTACTTGGATGGCTCCGGCTGCATGAATTGGCCGGTGGCATAGCCACGGCAGGTGAGCTGCAACATCATGCGGCGGTTCCACAAAAAGCCGCCGGCATTGGGCATGGCGGTCGGGCTGTAGAGCGCGTAGCGCGTGCCATCGGCGCTGGGCGCCATCAAGGTGGACAGTGGGTCGGACGCAGCGGTGGGCGTTGCAGACACGGTCAGGGGTGCTCCGGTTCGTCGCGCTTGCGCGCGGCCAGTTCGTGCTGGATCCGGCTCAGCAAGCCGTCGTCCAGCGGATAGAAACGCATGGTCCAGGCAGCCAGCAGCGCGACCGCCCCAGGGATCACCGTCAGCAGCAGCACGATGCCGGTCAACGACCCGGTGGACTGCGCACTGTTGGCCACATAGCCCATCCCGGCCAGCACCCACGCGATGCCGGCCGAGGCCAGCGCGCCGCCAAGCTTTTGCGAAAACGTCGCCGCCGCAAACGTCATCGCGGTCGCGCGCCGACCGGTGCGCCATTCGGTGTAGTCGGCGCTGTCGGCATACATCGAAAACGCCAGCGGCGACTTCGGCCCCAGCGCCAGGCCGATCAACATGTTCAACGCGAAGATCGCCCATACCGCATCGGCAGGCACGAAGAACATCGCACAACTCAACACACCGACGATCACCATCAGCCCGCACATCAGCTGGCGCTTGTCCCAATGCCGCGTCAGCAATGGGGTGATGGCTGCACCTACGCCCAAGGCCACCGAATAGCTGCCCAGGAATAAGCCGACCAGATCCGGGCGTTGCACGTAGTACTTGAGGTAGTACACGCCTGCACCACCGCGCATGGTGATCGTGATCATGATGATCAACGACAGCACGAACAACACGCACCACGGTTTGTTCTGCAGCAGATCGGCGATGTCGCGCCGGATCGGTGTGCGTTGTTGCGGGGGCGGTTGCACGCGCTCGCGCGTGGTCAATGCCACGGTGACAAACAACACCAGCGCCACTGCGCCGTACAGCATCATCGTGCGCTGCCAGCCCAGCGCATCGTTGCCGCCGCCGAACCAGCGCACCAGATCCATCGTGAAGTAATTGACCAACGTGGTGCCTGCAAACGCACCGATGAAACGCAGGCTGATCAGCCCGGTCCGCTGCTGGCTGTCGGCGGTGATCACGCCCGACAAGGCCGAGTACGGAATGCTCACCACGGTGTAGGCCAGCATCATCACCAGGAAGGTCACCGTGGCCCACACCATGCGCCCGTGTTGATCCAGGTCCGGCGTGGTGTAGGCAAGCACGCCGGTCAGCGCCATTGGTATTGCGCCCCACAACAGATACGGGCGGAACTTGCCCCAGCGGCTGCGGGTGCGGTCGGCGATGGCGCCCATTGCCGGGTCGGCAATCGCATCGGCGATCTTGGTCAACAGGATCATCGTGCCCACCGCTGCGGCCGGCAGATGCATGGTGTCGGTGTAGAAGATCAGCAGAAACGCCGAGATGTTGGCCCAATACAGATTCAGGCCCAGATCGCCGGCGCCGTAGCCCAGCTTTTCGCGCCAGCGCAGGCGCGCCGATGCAGGAGACGGTGCGGGTGTTGACGTCATCGACAGACCTTCGGATGCGTTGTACCCGGCCGGGCACGCCGTTACGCTGGGTGCCCGCTCACCTGGCAAGGAGCGCCGACGCTACACCACGCATCGGCTGCCGCCAACGTGAAATCGGCTCAAATGCCGAATCGATCCGGAGATATAACCTGACGTGATGGACACCGCCGCAGCTGCCACGCCCGCGTCCGCTTCGCCCATGGCCATCGTTGTAATGGGCGTCTCGGGCAGCGGCAAGACCACCATCGCGCAGGCGCTCGCCGCGCATTACCGCTTCCGTTTTCTGGATGCCGACGACTATCACAGCGTGGCCGCGCGTGCGCAGATGGCAGCCGGCCAACCGCTGACCGACGCCATGCGTCTGCCCTGGGTGGAATTGCTGGCCGCCACCTTGCGCGAGCGCGTGCAGGCTGGCGAATCGGTGGTGCTGGCATTTTCCGGATTGCGCGGCACGCACCGCCAAATGCTGCGCGGCAGCGGCGTACCGATGCGCTTTGTGTTCCTGCATGCGGCGCCGCATGTGATTGCCGCACGCCTGAGCGCACGCGCCGGCCACTTCATGCCGCCCAGCCTGCTCGACAGCCAGCTGCAGACGCTGGAGCTGCCGTTGGACGAGGCAGACGTGGTGTCGGTCGATGTGGACGCGACCGTGCCGGAGGTGGTGCGCGATGCGATTGCGCAGCTGGCGCTCAACGCTCCCGCTGCAGTGCATGCAGCTGCGCACTTACCTCAACGTCCATAACGCGCAGGACTCACCACTGGCCCAGCCCACCGCTGAGCGTGCGCTCGATTGTTCCTTCCCCCATCGGGAGAAGGTGGCGCGAAGCGCCGGATACCGGTGCGCGCAAAGCCGCGCGCGGCTTGGATACATCGGGGTCTGGCCCCGTACCCTCAGCCCACTCCCTCTCCCGCGGGGAGAGGGGCTTTGTGGTGGTCTCACTGATTGGTTTGCGTGCCCATCGAGAGTCGGTGACGCGCCACGCTGAGTGGCGCTGGCAGTACTTCATAAGACTGCAATCCGCCGCACAAGGTGGCGCAAAATTTCCTGGTTACTTTTTGCAAACCCATGAATTAAGGACGAATTTAACACTGTCGCGCTGAATCATTTTTTCTATTGCACTCGTGCGAAATAGTGATGATTCAGCACTATTTGTGCGATTAACGCACGTACTGAACGCAAATTTTTCGAGCTGGTACTACCAGTGACGAACGGACCCGACCGTTGCATGAATACAGCGGCGCGCGGGTGTTGCGCGGACACGGCAATCGGCCATCTTCACCACGCAGATCCGGGGGGATCCAGCGCTTCCTTCCATCAATGGACATGCCGTGATGACCAACTCCAATCGCCGCTTGCGGTTACGCAGTTTGACGCTCATTCCCTGCCTGCTTGCCAGCGCAGTGGCTTTCGCCCAGCCCGGCCCCGCTACCGCACAACAGTCGGTTTCATCCCTGGATGCCCAGGCGTTCGCGCGCTCCGGTCGGGTGTGGAGCGCATTCGGCAGCAACCTCCCATTCGCGAGCCCCAGCAGTTGGCCCACCGCCGGCGGCGGTTACCTCAACGCGCGCTTCGCGCCGGGTGAGTGGAAGATCAATCGCACCACCGTCAAAGGCCTCAAGCCGGCCTGGACCCTGACCACCACCGGCGACATCTCGGCCACGCCGAGCGTGGAAGGCGGCACCCTGTATGTGCCCGACTGGGGCGGCACGCTGTATAGCGTCGACACCCAGACCGGCAAGCCGAACTGGCAGGCCAAATTGTCCGACTACACCGGCAATGCCGCCTCGGTAACGCGCAACACTCCGGCCATCAGCGCCAAGAGCATCATCGTCGGCGACCAGGCTGCAGGCACCGTGATGGCGATCGACAAGAAGACCGGCAAGCTGCTGTGGAAGACCACCGCCGAAGCCAACCCGCAGGCGCGCATCACCTCCTCGCCGGTGATCTACGGCAACCGCGTCTACGTCGGCATCTCCTCGGGCGACTGGGGCAATCTGGCGCCCAATCACACCTTCAGTTTCCGCGGCAGCGTCGTGGCGCTGGATCTGAACACCGGCAAGCTGCTGTGGCAGTTCTACAACGTGCCCGAGGGCTACACCGGCGCCTCGGTATGGGGCCAGGTGGCGATCGACCCGATCAGCCGCCGCCTGTATTTCGGCACCGGCAACAACTACAACATTCCGCAGAGCGTCGGTAACTGCGTGTCCAATGCGCGTTCCTTCCGTGGCAGCGAACTCACCGTGCAGGACGAACTGAACTGCATGGCGCCGGATAACTACGTCGACTCGGTGGTGTCGTTGAATCTGGACACCGGCAAGCTGGTGTGGGCCGACCGCGCACAGGGCTATGACGCGTGGAACCTGTCGTGCATCGTGGCGCCCACCAACGGCCTGTGCCCCAATACGCAAGCAACTAACCTGACCGGCCCCGATTACGATTTCGGCGGCGCAGGCGTGCAGCTGTTCACCGTGTGGCGTGACGGCAAGGCGCAGCAGGCAGTCGGTGCCGGGGCCAAGAGCGGCACTTACTGGGCGTTCGACGCCAAGACCGGCGCCAGATTGTGGTCGACCCAGGTCGGCCCCGGCGGCACCACCGGCGGCGTCGAGTGGGGCACCGCGTTCGACCCATACAAGTCGCAGATTTATGTGGCCATCAACAACAGTAGCAACGCCACCTACACCCTGGGGCCGGACAACACCGTCACCCACAACGGCGGCTCGTGGGCAGCGTTGGATGCAGCCACCGGCAAGATCAAATGGCAGGTCAAGGTGCCCGGCATCAACCGCGTCAACCCGACCGTACCGGCCGGTGGCCAAGGCTCGCTGACGGTGTCGCCCAACCTGCTGTACGCCGGCTCGATGGCCGGCAACATGGTCGCCCTCGACACCGACACCGGCGCCACGCTGTGGAACTACGACGCCACCGGTTCGGTCATCAGCTCGCCGGCCGTGGTCAATGGTGCGCTGTACTGGGGCGCCGGCTACGGCCGCTTCAACTTCGGCACCGCCGCGACCAGCAATCAGCTGACCAAATTCGTGCCGGAGAGCGGTGCGGCCAAGTAAGCGGTTAGCACATGCTCTGCGTTGCGTGATGCGCAGTGAAAGCAAAACAACGACGCCGCCTTCGGGTGGCGTCGTTGTGTGTGGCGCTGGTAGATAGCGCAGCGCAGTACGTTGATTGCCGCGTGCGGTGTTGGCTGTTGGTGTTGCTGTTACTGGTTGCCGGTTGAGTATGGAGACGGCGCCACGCCGCTACAGCCGGGTGACCTGGCAGAGCCTGATCTGCCCTGCTTCCAGCCCATGCGCTTCTGCCGCACGACGGCGCAACGCACACACCAGTCCGGCGGCATCCAGAACGCCATCGGCAGGCACCTCCACGCTGTGAGCGAGCTGCCCCCATAGCACCGGCCGACCATCGCAATAGCCTTCGTAGTCGGCGAAGTAATGCAGCTGGTGCGGCTCAGGTGCCGACGTGGACATCGCCCTGAATCTCCGTGCAGCCCAGATGTTCCAACGCGATTTCCAGCCCCAGCAGATAGCTCTGCGCGCAGTAACCGCGCACCGTCGCCACGCACTCGCCCAGACCTGCCGGCAGGCAGCGCTCCGGCCGGTCCGTACTGTCGTCGTGCGTTTCCACATAGGGATAGCGCAACGCCGCCAGCACCCGATGCAGGCGCACGCTGTCCACGCAACTGCCCGGATCGATCAACGCAATTTCCATCCGCGCCTGCCCGGCTACGCGCAACGCATCCAGCAACTCCTGCTCCGACCCGCAGGCGCGCAACGCCACCGTCTTGCCTGCATCGCCGGCACATTGCACCAGCTGCCGGATCACGGCCCGCGGCAACGGCTGCGGTCCACGTACCTGCGGCGATAACGCATCGGGCCCACGCACGATCATGATCGACATGCCGACGTCCTCAGGCAGCCACGCGCAACGGCGCGTGCAACGACGGCAGACAGCGCGCGGCAATGCCCAACGACATCGCATACGCACGCGGCGCATCGTGCGGCGCAATCACCACCGCCAACGGCGCATGCTGCGGATGCAGCCACGGCTCCAGCTCTTGGGCCGCATCGGCATGCAGCTCGATGTACGGCGTGCGCAGCGCATCCACCGCCGCACGCAAGGCCCTGGCACAGCTGCGCTCGGACAACGGCAGATCGCCCGAGTCCAGCAGCACCAGTTCCACCTCTGCATCGCCACCGGCCAATTGCAAACTCGCAATCAAGCTATCGACATCGGCGCACGCCACCGTTCGCAGCGCACGACCACCACACTCGGGCGACATGACCGACAACGCTTGCACAGGATCAGTCTGGGGACCTTGCAAAATCAGGATACACATCGTGTTTGGCTCAACGCACCACAGTGCGGGAGTGCCAAGGTAGATTTGTCGGGCGTAAACAGGCTAGGCCCGCACCACTGCGCGGGCATAAAGAGTACGTAACGGCTTGCCCTCACCAGTCGAAACCGCACGACGTGCAAGTGATGACGGTGCTCAGCGCACATGGGGCTGAAAAACGTTTACGCAGTGGGAACCTGGTTCCGCAGGGCGAGCACTTACCGCCTACACATTTTCGAGTAGTCGATTGCCAGCGCTACCATGAACAACAATTCCGAGACGACAAACAGCTTCACTGTTTTGGTCAATGCCAAATCCACTTCAGACCATTGGAGTATCAGAAAGAACGCGCAAAACATGATGATGTAACCGACCTGATAAACGACAAGCCTCCTAAGCCATCTTCTCCTCGCAGCCCTCATGCTGTGCTCGCTCTCCTGGACTATCTGGAAAATCCTTTTGCAACATCACTTACAGGTCAATCGCAAATCAGTCCGCCTGGAGTTATTTCTCACTAGCACTCGGAAGATACACGCCGACGCAAGCGATATAACCTTTTATCCACGCAGCAAGATCGGCAAGCTACAGGCGGCAGACTTCGCGGATGGGCCAGCAGCTTCCCGCAAGCTAACTGCCGCCCCCTACTTCTCCCGCCGCCAATTCACAGACCCCTTGGTCTCCACCGTGCTGGATTCGGCTTCCACATCGAAGCCGCGGCTGAGCAGGTATTTGAGCGTCAGCACCGAGCCGCCGCCGATCATCGAGACGCCGTAGCCGACGTACAACCTGGGCGAGAGGTATTTGCCGAAGCCCACCACTGAGCCTAGCGTGCTGGATTGGCTGACGCCGGCTTCGTCCAGGCCGAGCTTGGCGCCGATCTGCGAAGCGATCAGGCTGCTGCCGGCCGACAGTGCGGCCGAGGCGGCGCTGACTTGCTGGGTTTCGTCGCTGCTGGCGGTGGACAGGCCGCGGCCGAGCACCAGGTACGACAGCGCTTCGGATTGCGACATCGCCGGCTCCGACCACACATCGGCACGTGGCGATTCGGCGCGGCCGCTGACGTCGATACCGGCGGTGACATCGCCGATCTTGCGTTCGGCGCGCAGGCTCACGCGCGGGTCGGAAACGATGTTGTTGTTCCAGGTCAGCTGGCCGCGGCTGATGGTCAGATCCTGGCCATAGGCCTTGTAGCGGCCGCGCACATCCAGCCCGCCATTGGCGGTCATCTCGCGCCCCGGGCGCGCGCGGATCTGCATCTGCCCGCTCAGGCCGCCCTTCAGGCCGAAGCCGCTCATGTTGACCTTGTCGCCCAGCACGATGGCCAGGTCCATATCCAAGAGCGAGGACGGCGCGGCTTGCGGGTCGACCGGGTCCAGCACCACCACGTCTTCGGACACCGAGGTGCCGCGATCCAGACGCTCCAGGTCGATATCGGCTTCGGGCACGGTGACCTTGCCGCGCAGCTGCATGGTGTTGTCGGTGATGCCGAACTGCATGTCCGGGTTGGCGATGACGCGCAACTCGCTGGTGTTGTAGGCCAGCACGTTCTGCCCGCGGATGTTGAGCAGCAGCGGGGTGCTGGTGCCGAACCACGACAGCCCGCCATCAACGGTGAGCGTGCCCTCGCCGGACTTGGCCGAGGCGGTGATCTTGGCCGAGCCGTCCGGCAAGGCGTCGAAGCGGCCCTTGCCCTCGCTCAAGGTCAGACCCATCGACGGGTATTCGGCAGTGAAATCGCTCAGGGTGGCGTCGCCGCCCAGCAGTGGCTTGTCGCGGGTGCCGCGCAGGCTCACATGGCCTTCGACCAGGCCCTTGGGCCGCACCACATCGGCCACCACCAGCTCCAGCCAGTACAGCCGCGACATGTTGAGATACAGCTCGCCATTGAGCGGCGCGTACGCGTCCCAGCCGGTGTTGAACTTGGCATCGACAAAGCCCGCGCCCTGGAAGCCGACACCGAGCTTGCCCTGGATCTGCTGCGGGGTGAAATCGGCCTGCATGCTGAACTGGTCGTAGCGCAGCAACTCACCGCGATTGGGGTTGCCGGCCACCGCGGCGTAGCGGGTTTCGCCCAGGCGGATACCGCCTTCGGGCGAGGCGATGCGGAAGCTGCCTTCCCATGCATTGCCGCGCGGCTTGAAGCTGCCGTCGAGTGCGAGCTCTCCGCGCAGATAGATCTGCCGACCTTCCTGCTTGGGCAACCACGGTTGCACCAACGACAGCGGCAAGGCGTCGCCATGCACCACCATGCCCTCGCGCGGCCAATTGGCGCTGGCGCACAGCGCGCCGCCGGTGGCCGCGCCCAGGCAGGTGTCGGACAGAGTGAACGCCGCGCCATCGGTGCTGAACTGCGCCGGCTGCCGTAGCGCCCAGGCATCGCCCTTGGACGGTGCGATGCGCAACGTGGCGACCTGGCCCTGCCAGCGGTCGCCATTACGGCGCACATCGCCCTGCAGCGCGACGCTGGCCATGCTGTTGGCGATATCGGCATCCAGGCGCAGCGCTTCCACCGCGCCGCGTGCCTGCACCCGCACGCTGTCCAGCACCACACCCGCTTCGATGGCAGTGCCCTGCAACGCCAGCTGCCCATCGCTGCCGCGCCACGGCAAGCGCCCACGCAAGCTGATGCTCTGCGCGGTGTAGGTGTTCCAGCGCAGGCCAGTGCCGGCGATGTCGGCGGTGATGTCCGGCGCATCGCGGCGGCCGCTGACCTGCAACTGCCCGCGCACGGTGCCGGTGGCGCCAGGCAGCACGTCGTCCAGTTGCAGCGGCTGCAGTTGCGCGGCGATGTCGAGCTGGTCGCCGACCTTGCCCTTGGCAGTGACGCGGCTATTGCCCAGCGACAGTTGCAGTTCGCCTTCGCCTTGTTCGCCACGCAGGGCAAACTTGCCGTTGGCCGACAGCGCGCGCTGGCGCAGCTGGCCGGTCAGGCTGGGAACATCGGCCGTGGCTTCGACGCCCGGCGAGACGCCACCGGCCGGCGCCGGCAGCTGCCGGCCCTTGGAGGCGATCTTGCCGGACAGATTGCCGTTCCAGCCCGGCGCGAAATAGCCCGGATCGAACTTGGCCAGCTGCGCGGTGACATCCCACTGCAGCTCCGGTGCCCAGCCCACTTCGCCAGTGACATCCAGCGAGCCGCCCGGCGTGGTGGCCTGCACCTGCTTGAGCTGCACGCGTTGGTCGTTGCCACGGCTGTCGAACACCAGCGCGGCCTGCTGGCCGTCGCGCTCCACGGTGGCGCGGCCGATTGCGGCCCACGCCTTCAGGGTGCCGGCCACGCCCAGGCGTGCGTCGATCAATTCCACCGGCACCACCGGCGCATCGGGGGTGGCCGGGTCGGCTGCGGGAGTGAAGCGCAGGCCCTTGGCATTGACCGCAAAGCGGAAGCTCGGATTCTGGGTATCGCGGAAGTCGGCGGTGCCGCGCAGCTGGGTGCGCCCTTCGAAGGTATCGATCACCAACGGTTCGACGGTCAACACCTGCTCCTGCAGGCTGATGTGCGACGGCTGCAAGGTCGCGCTCAGCGCGCCCTGTTTGACGCTGCCCTGCAGATCGGCGTTACCGCCCTTGCCGGACGCGGTCAGGTTCACTGCGATCGGCGTGGCCGGTGCGCTGGTCGCGCCAGCGGCGGCTGGAATCAGCAGCGAGGTATCCAGTGCCTCGGTGACGGCCTTGAACGCCCAGGTCGGGTCGTCGCGGCCGGTGAACACCAGGCTGGCCTGCAGCGGGGCCGGTGCGCGGCCGGCGATGGCCACTTCCATCTTGTCCAGGTCACCGCGCGCGACCAGGCCCAGGCTGGCCGGCGTGCGGCCCCGCGCGGCCGGCAGCACCGCGGTGGCGGTGAGATCGGCGTGGTAATCGTCGTTCGGAATGTAATCGCCATGCAGGCGGAAGTCGCCCATGTCGGTGTCGATCACCAGGTCGCGCGTGCGCAGTTCGCCGGTCGCCACTTCCAGCCCGCCCTGCATCTTGTGCAGCACGATCATCGGCTGTTGCAACTGGGTGATGCGCAGATTGTCCACTGCAATCTTGTCGGCCTGGATCGCCAGCGGCACGTTGATCTGCGGCAGCGATTCGGGCCAGCTGGGGAGCTTGAACGGTTCGTCGCTCTTGCCCAGGTTCAACGTGGCGTTGCTCACCTGCACTGCGTCCAGCTGCAGCTTGCGGCCGAGCAATGGGCGCAGATCCGGCTCCAGATACACGCGCTCGGCGGTGAAGTGGATGTCCTGATACCTGAAGTCGACATTGCGCAGGGTCAGCGGGCCGGCCACCGGGCCTTCGACGCTGCCGTAGCTGAAGCTGGCACCCACCGGCAGGCGCGCAACCACCTGGGCCAGCAACACGTCGCGCCCGGCCACGGTCTGCAGCAACCAATAGAGCGCGATCAGGGCCAGCAGCACCAGCCCGAGCACGGTCAGCCCCGAGCCCACCCAGAACCGGCGTCGGCGATAAAAACGCGCGCGGCGCGGTGCGGCAGGTGGCGTGGGTGTGCTCACAGGTTGGCCCCGATATCGATGTAGAGCTGAAACTGCGAGTCGGGGTCGTTCAGGCCGTGTGCGATATCCACGCGCACCGGCCCCACCGGCGAGCGCCAACGCAGACCGAAGCCGATACCGGTATGCCAGTCGGGCCGGTCGTCGAAGGCGCTGCCGCTATCGACAAACACCGCTCCGCCCCACGGGCCGCCCTTGAGGTAATGCTCGTACTCGGCGCTACCGGTGACCACGTTCTTGGCACCGAGCGCAAATTCGTCCGGCCTGGGCGTGCGTGGGCCCACTTCGCGGAAGGCGTAGCCGCGGATGCTGTTGGCGCCACCGGCAAAGAAGCGCAGGCTGGGCGGCATCGCCACCAGATCGCTGGTCCAGGTGGTGCCGCCTTCGCCGCGCAGGATCACCCGCCCGTTGTCGCCGGCGCCCAGAAACCAGCGCAGTTGCCCATAGAGCTGGCCGAAGTTGGTGTCCGAACCCGCACCTTCGGCGCCACCACGGATCAGCGCCTGGCCCGATACACCGCTACGCGGAAACAGCCGGTCGTCGACATTGATGTAGTTGGCCTGCAGCTGCGGATAGATCAGCGTGGAGGTTTCGTACACCGCGCCTTCGAAATCGTCGCCGCTGCTGAACCGCCAGCGCTCGCGCAAGGCGTTGATCGAGGCGATCGCGCTCCAGCGCTCGTTGATCTGGCCGCTGCGGCTGCCGGTGAGTTTGACGTTGCGCAGGTCGATGTATTCGGTCTGCTCGTCGTACAGGCGCGCCGAGGCGGTGTACCAGCCGTCGAGCCAACGGAACGCCGGCACCCGGTAACTGGTGGTCAGGCTCTTGCGGTTCTGCGCGTAGTCCAGCTGCGTGTCCATCTTGTGGCCACGCGCATTGACATAACGCCGCTCCACGCCGCCGCGCACACCGGCGCCGCTCTCGCTGCCGTAGCTCAGACCGGAGGTGTAGACGGTGCGCTTGGCGCGGGTGAGCTTGACGTCCACCGGCACGCGGCCATCGGCATCGGCGTCTTCGGGCTTGGGCTGGATATCGATGGTACTGAAGTAATCCAGCTTGGTCAGCGACTCGCGCAGCCGATCCAGCTTGCCTTCGTGGTAGTAGCTGCCCTCGTCCCAATAGACCAGCGGGTCGAACAGGCCATCGCGAAAGTAGTCGTAGTCGAAGCGCACCTTGCCCATGTCGTAGCGACGGCCGCTATCCCAATTCAGGTCGATGTCGGCGGCGTGTTCGGCGCGCGTCACCGCGACCCGCCGCTGGGTGAAGTCGGCGTCGAAGTACCCACGCTCGGCCAGACGCCGGGTGATGCGCACCTTGCTGGCTTCGTACTGCGGATGACTGAAGACCTGGCCTTCGCGCGGCTCGAACTGTTTGAGGTCCTGCCCCAGATAACGGTCCTGCTCGGCCCAACCGGTGATGGAGATATGCGAGGTACGTACCCGGACCGGCTCGCCACGGTCCACCGTGATCACCACCGTCACCTTGTCGCCGTTGCGCGGCGCGGCCAGTTCGATGGTCGGCGAGTAATAACCGAACGGCTCCAGTGCCTCGCGCGTCTGCCGCTCCGCCTGCGCAAGCAGGTACTCCAATCGCGACTCGCCCTGCTCTTTGCCGACGGCCTCATACAGAGACAGGGAGACTTCGATGTTCTCGATC
This sequence comes from Xanthomonas sp. NCPPB 4467, assembly GCF_041475665.2. Lineage (NCBI taxonomy): Bacteria > Pseudomonadati > Pseudomonadota > Gammaproteobacteria > Lysobacterales > Lysobacteraceae > Xanthomonas > Xanthomonas sp. NCPPB 4467. The sequence goes on from NZ_CM191260.1 coordinate 5,068,482, forward strand.
ATCTCGGCATCGTCGCCGTCGTCCAGCCCTTTGATCTCGATCTTGTCGATGGTCGCCCGGGCAGCCGCTTGCAGCGGAACGAACAGGGTGCACAGCAGGGAAAGAGCAAAGACGGCTTTAAGCATCGGCAAAGGATACCCAGCCTTGGCGTGAAGGGACAAAAAATCTAAGCAAACACGCCTATACGGCACCCAATGGAACTCGGTACAGTCGGCACGTTGTTAACGTTTCGTTGGCACCCATCGCGTACGGCCCCCCGATTGCCGCGCGCCCGTCTAGACCTTTGGAGAGAGAGGTTCGTTTCATGAAACGTCATTTGCTAGTTACCGCCGTGTGCACCGCCCTGACCATGCCATCGCTTGCACTGGCACAGCAGCAAGGTGAAGTGACTCAACTGGACAAGGTGACGGTGACAGGGTCGTTGATCCCCCGTTCCCAGGTCGAAACCGCAACCCCGGTGTTCTCGATCACCGCCCAGGACATCCAGCGCCGCGGCTTCAAGGACGTCTACGACGTGCTGCGCTCGCAACCGATGGCCACTGGCGCGGTCCAGGATAGCCAGTTCAGCAACGGCTTCACCGCGGGTGCCAAATCGCTGAGCCTGCTCGGCCTGGATCCCGGCTTCACCCTGGTGCTGATCGATGGCCGGCCGATGGCCGACTACCCGTTGCTCTACAACGGCCAGAGCAACTTCGTCGATCTGGCCAGCGTGCCGGTGGGCATGGTCGAGCGCATCGACGTAGCGCCCGGTAACCAGTCCTCGATCTACGGCTCCAGCGCCATCGCCGGTGTGGTCAACATCATCCTGAAAAAGCGCATGGACGGCGTGCAGATGAATTATCGCATGGGCACCTACGACGGCGGTGGCGGCAACAACCAGCGCTTTCAGCTCACCGGCGGCAACGAGATCGGCGGCGCCAACATCGTATGGGGCCTGCAGCTCAACAATCAGGATCCGATCTACGGCTATCAGCGCCGCGACTTCGATTCCACCGACGACAATCCGGACCCGACCCTGCGCTACGGTTCGCGCATCGCGCTGCATAACGTCGCCGGCCCCCCGGCCACCTATGTCGACCCCGGCGCAGACAACTGCGCGGCGTTGGGGGCGCTGTTCAATGGGTCGGTGCAATACGACAACCGCGCCAACCGCGGCAACTTCTGCAGCAGCCGTACCGAGCCGGGCTATGCCAGCATCCTCAACAAGGAACGCAGCGCCAGCGGCTATGCCAACCTGAGCTACGCGTTCAACGACAACACCGAGCTGTACTCGACCGTGTTGCTCAATCGCACCAAGGTCGAGGTCAATAGCGGACCCCGCTTCTGGCAGACCTCGTCGGACACCGGTGGCTTTTTCTACAACGGGGACAGCCAGCAGCTCGAAAGCTATCAACGCGTTTTTGCACCGGAAGAAACCGGCAACAACAATTTCAACAACGACCGCCAGACTGCCGACTCCTACAACATCGCGCTCGGTCTGAAAGGCGGCCTGGGTGCCAGCAACTGGACCTACGATGCGTACTACGCACGCTCGGAATATCGCATCGAAAGCCGTCAGCAGTGGCCGCTGGCCGACCGCATCGAAGATTTCTTCCGCGAACAGTTCCTCGGCGCGCCGCAGGGCGAGTACTACGGCTACCCGATCTATTCGCCCAACGATGCCAACTTCTACCGCGCGTTGACGCCGGCGCAGTACCGCAGCTTCAACGATGAAATCCGCACCAAGTCCAGGACCTGGACCCAGAACGTCAACCTGCAGCTGACCAACACCGAGTTGTTCAACCTGCCGGCCGGTGCGGTCGGCGTTGCCGGGGTGTTGCAGGCCGGTAATCAGTACTGGACCAATCCGACCGACCCGCGTGTGATTGCCGGCGACTTCTACCAGCTGACCGGCACCCAGGGCAGCGGCAAGCGCGAGAACTGGGCGGCGGCCTTCGAAATGCGGGTGCCGATCCTGAGCACCTTGACTGCCAATCTGTCCGGCCGCTACGACGACTACAAGAACCAGGGCGGCGGTGGCGATTCCAAGTTCACCTACAAGGCCGCACTGGAATTCCGCCCGATCGATTCGCTGCTGTTCCGCGGCAACTACGCCACTGCGTTCAAGGCACCGGACATGGCGTTCTCGTTCGCTGGCGATAGCGGCTTCTTCCAGGGCGTCAACGACTACTACCGCTGCGCGGTCGAAGAACCCGGCGTGCCGATCGCCGACTGCACCTATGCCGGCACCACCATCCAGGGCCGTCGGTCCGGCAATGCCGATCTGAAGTCGATCACCGCAAAATCCTGGGGCGCCGGCGTGGTGTGGTCGCCGAGCGCACGCTTCAGCGTCAATGCCGATTACTACAACATCAAGATCGAGGACAAGGTCAGCGACCTGAGCACCGATGCATTGCTGCAAAACGAATCGGCCTGCCGGCTCGGCGCTCTGGACATCAATTCGCCGACCTGCGTGGACGCGCTGTCGCGCATCGACCGCACCGCCGCCGATGCGCAGGTACCCAATCGCCTGAGCAACATCCGCATCAACCCGGTCAATATTTCCACCGAGGAAATCTCCGGCGTGCTGACCAAGGCGACCTACAACCTGGCCACCGACTCCTGGGGCCTGTTTGTGTTCGACGCGCAATACAACCTGACGCTCAAGCACGAAAGCCAGCAGTTCCCGCAAGACCCGGTGCGCGACCTGCTGAGCGAGCCGTTCTTCTCTTCCGAGTTCCGCAGCATCACCAATGCCTCGATCACCTGGCAAAAGGATGCGTGGACCACCACCTTGTTCGGCCAGCGCTACGGCCGTACCCCCAACCTCCTCGCGCAGCAGAGTACCGATGGCTATGCGGTGGAAGGCGCACGCAAGGTCGGGGCATGGACCACGCTCAATGCAACACTGGACTATGCGATCAACGACGACATCTCGCTGACGGCCACCGTCAACAATCTCGCCGACACCCGCCCACCGCGTGATCGCACCTACACCGACTACCCGTACTACAACATCTTCAACTACACCGGCTACGGCCGTTCGTACATGCTGGAATTGAACTGGCGCTTCGGCGCGCAGTGAGTCATCGGTTATGACCAACGGCCGGCAGTCATCATGACTGCCGGTCTTTTTTTGAGGCATCTCCGCCAAAGCGGATGCGCCTGGATTGGACTTGGAGCAGCGACCAACATCACTTGAACGCTGTCTCGATGGAGGCCAGGTCTGGTCGCACTCGCCTTGGCAGACATGTTTCCAGACACCTGGGATGAGGGCGCGCTGCCCTCACCGCTTGCACGACACGCCCTGCCTCCATCCCTCCAGGTTCTTGCGCCGCATCCATCGTGCCACCCGGTCCTGCAAGCCGTGAGGACATCGCACTTGTCGACATGACGGTGTACTGATGGGATCAAACAGCAGGCCGCATCTACCTGGCCATGAGCGCACGCGTTTGTCAGCTGGCTTGGAGCGGCTAACAAAACGTAGCGAGCAGTCGTCAGGTATATATGGACGGCGCGGAGGAACCGGAGTGTACGAGTGCTACATGCCGATTCCGAGCACCGATAGCGCCCGCCTGGCGGTGAGCACAGTCCTTTTGTTAGCCGCTCTTAGAGCGTGGCGTCTGTTTCGATCATGCCCATCTGCAACAAAGCCTGCCTCAGCGGCTCCAGCTGCGTTGCATAGCGGCGCCACGCTTCCACATTGCGCGCATGCACACCTTCGCGTACCTGCACGCTGCTCAGCGTCGCCGACGCTGCGGCATTGCGCGTGATATCGATCTGCCCTGGCTCTATCGCCAACCCACAGCGCGTCATCAACTGCTCCAGCACCGCCGACGGATCGCGCACCATCTGCGCATAGTCCACATCGATCACCCGGCCCGGGAGCGCAGCGCGCCACTGCGCCATCAAACCGTGATACGCCTGGTAATGACGCGCCAGTGTCTGCAGGTCGTAGCTGTAGGCATAGGAATCGCCGAACAGCGCGCGATAGTTGGAAAAGCACACCGCCATCGGCTCGCGCACCAGGTGCACGATCAGTGCGCCCGGCAACGCCCGTGCGATCGGCCCGATCGCCACTGCATTGGCAGGCAATTTGTCGATATACCAGCGCGCCGCCCCCGCGCGCCACTGCGTCTGCTCCAGATAGCGCTGCCCGACCTGCGCGTAGTCCAGCGTGGGCAGCGCCTGCAACAGGCCCGCATCCAGCAGGCTGCGCCCGGCCTGGTCCGCGCCCCAGCGCAACTGATGGCCGAAGTCGCTCAGCTCGCCCGCAGAGACAATCTGCGAATGGTTACCCAGCATGCGTTCGAGCACCGTGGTGCCCGAACGTGGCAGGCCGAGCACGAAGATGGGTTGCGGGCCGTGTGCAGCATCAGCCGGCTGGGCCGCAAACACGCCTTGATCGGCCAAGGCGCCCAACTGCGCATACAGCGATGCCTCGGCGTCGGCATCGTGGCGCAAGCGCGCATGCATGACTGCATTGCCATGCTGAAGCGCCTCCCAGGCGGCATCGGTCTCGCCCAGATCTTCCAGCTCCTTGTACAGCGCGAACGCCAGCCCGGCGCGGTCTTCGCTGCCGGTTGCAGCGCGCTGCAACTGCTGGCGCAGTGCAGCGACATGGTTATCGCTCGCGCTCTGGCGGCGCAAGCGTGCACGCGTCAGCGCCGCACGGCCGTAGCCGGGCTGCTGCGCCAAGGTCTGCTCCAGCGCCTGCGCTGCCGCATCCAGCTGCCCGTTGAACTGCAATTGCACGGCAAGGAAAAAGCGGAAATCCGCGCCATCGAATCCGCGTGCCTGCGCGCGCTGCATCATCGCCAGCGCCTCGGGATGTTCGCCCAGCGATTGATGCACATGCGCCAGCAAGGCCAGCGTCGCGCCGTCGCCACACTGCAGCACCGATGGATGCCGCAGCAGCGCATGCAACGGCCGATGTTCGCCAACGCGCAGCAGCGCTTGCGCCACACGGCAACGCAGCGTTACATCGTCGCCCACATCGCGCGCGGCCAAGCGCAGCTGCGTGACTGCCTCGCGCATCTTGCCGCTCGCCAGCACGGTGCCGGCCAACAGCACCCGGGCCGACACATGCGTCGGCTCCACCGCCAACACCGCCTGCAACGCCGCCGCCGCGGCGGCCATGTCGCGGCGGGCCAGCGCGTCCTGGGCACGTTGCCACTGCATCGCGCCGGCAGCGGTGGACATCAGCTGGACAGATGCTCGATGGCGGCAACGCTGCCGAGGCGGTCGCCGAGCTTTTTCAGCAGCGCCAGGCGGTTGGCACGCAGCTGCGGGTCTTCGGCATTGACCATCACGCCGTCGAAGAACGCGTCCACCTGCGGGCGCAGGCGGGCCAGCCGAGCCAGCACGGCAACGTAGTCGTGGCGGTGCAGCGCATCGCCGGTGTCGCCGATGGCCGCTTCCACCGCTTCGGCCAGCGCTTCTTCGGCCGGTTCGCGCAGCAGCGTGGTGTCGATGTCGCCGGGGATTTCGCCGTCGACCTTGCGCAGGATGTTGCGGATGCGCTTGTTGGCCGCAGCCAGCGCTTCGGCCTCGGGCAACGTGGCGAAGATACCAATGGCATCGATGCGGCGGTCGAAGTCGTAGAGGGAGGCGGGTCGAAGTTCTGCTACGGCGTTGAAGTGGGTGGCGGGGACGCCTTTGTCGGCGTAGTAACCCTTCAAACGGTCGATGATGAAGTCGTAAAGGTCCAATCGTGCAGTTTCAGTATTCCGATCAGCATGCGGCTTCACTGCTTCTGGCAATAGCTCCATGGCCGCATCGATCAACTTGGGCAAATTCAGATCAAACCCGCTCTCAATCACCGTCCGCGCCAAGCCCAACGCATTACGCCGCAGCGCAAACGGGTCCTTGTTGCCGGTCGGCTTCAGCCCGGCTGCAAAGCCACCAGCCAAGGTATCCAGACGCTCGGCAATCGCCAGCACCTTGCCCAGCGGCGACAGCGCGATGTCGTCGCCGGCAAAACGCGGCTGGTAGGCCTCGTCGATGGCCAGCGAAATCTCGCTCGGCTCGCCAGCGGCTTTTGCGTAATGGCGCCCGGCAATGCCCTGCAGTTCCGGGAATTCGTTGACCATGCGCGATTGCAGATCGTTCTTGGCCAACTCCGCAGCGCGGCGTGCCTGCACTGGGTCGGCGCCGACCTGCGGGGCGATCATTTCAGCCAATTTGGCAACATGCTCCACCTTCTCGGCAACATTGCCCAGCTTGGCCTGATAGGTCACACCGGCCAGGCCTGCGCCCATCGCTTCCAGCCCTTGCTTGAGGTCTTCGTCGAAGAAGAACTTGGCATCGGCAAACCGTGGACGGATCACCCGCTCGTAGCCCTTGGCCACTTCGGCCACGTCCCTGGAGACGATGTTGGCAATGCCGATGAACTGCTCGGTCAACTTGCCGCCGTCATCCAGCACCGGGAAGAATTTCTGATTGATCTCCATGGTTTCGATCAGCGCTTCCTGCGGCACCGCCAGGAAATCGCGCTCGAAGCTACACAACACCGCCGACGGCCATTCGACCAGATTGACCACCTGCTCCAGGTTGTCGTCGCTGATGCGCGCGTGGCCGCCGGCCTGCTTGGCGGCCGCTTCGACTTCTTCGACGATCCGCGTACGGCGTGCGTCGGCATCCACCAGCACATGCGCGCTGCGCAGCGCGTCGATGTAGTCGCCAGGCGCGGACAACGACACCTGCCCTTCGTGCATGAAACGATGGCCGCGGGTGATGCGGTCGCCCCGCACGCCCAACAGTTCGGCCGGGATGACCTCAGTGCCGAACAGCAGCACCAGCCACTGCACCGGCCGCGCGAAGGCATAGGCATGCGCGCCCCAACGCATCGGCTTGGGGATGGGCATGGCGGCAATCGCTTCGCGCAGGATCTCCGGCAACAGCGCGGCGGTGCGCGCACCCGGCGTTACTGCACGATGCACAAAGCGCTCGCCCTTGGCGTCGCTGGTGCGCTCCAGCGCGGTCCAGTCGATGCCGGCCTTTGCGGCAAAACCGGCCAGTGCCTTGGTCGGGTTGCCGTCGGCATCCAGCGCGATGTTGAGATACGGCCCCAGCACTTCGGAGCGCTGTTCCGGCTGTTCGGTGGCCACGCCCGGCAGCAGCACCGCCAGACGGCGCGGGGTGGACAGCGGCTTGGCATCGCCACGGGTGAGAGCGATGCCGCGCTTTTCCAGCCCGGCCAGCACGCCATCGAAGAACGACTGCGCCAAGCCCGGCAGCGCCTTGACCGGCAGCTCTTCGGTGCCCAGTTCGATCAGCAGGGGGTGCATCTGAGTCATTGCGTCGGACCTTGGTTTTCCCTTCGTTCGTCAACCGACGAAAGGTGGCTTGATGATGTCCTTCTCCCGCAAGCGGGAGAAGGTGGCGCGATGCGCCGGATGAGGGTTGCGCGGCGGCGACGGCATGCTGCCCCCATCCGCCCTACGGGCACCTTCCCCCGCCAGCGGGGGAAGGCAACAGCATCAGCGTTTGACGCCAGGAAACCCCAGCTTCTCGCGCTGCGCGTGATACGCCTGCGCCACGCCCTGGGCCAGCGCGCGCACGCGCAGGATGTAGCGCTGGCGCTCGGTCACGCTGATCGCGCGGCGCGCATCCAGCAGGTTGAACGCGTGGCTGGCCTTGGTCACCTGCTCATACGCCGGCAGCGGCAGGCCGACCTCGATCAGATGCTTGGCCTCGGCTTCGCAGGCATCGAAGCGGTGGAACAGCTCTTCCACATTGGCATGCTCGAAGTTGTAGGCGCTCTGCTCCACTTCGTTCTGGTGGTAGACATCGCCGTAGCTCACCGGGCTGCCGTCCGGGCCGTAAGTCCACACCAGGTCGTAGACGTTGTCGCAGCTCTGCAGATACATGCACAGCCGTTCCAGGCCGTAGGTGATCTCACCCAGCACCGGCTTGCACTCCAGCCCGCCGGCCTGCTGGAAGTAGGTGAACTGGGTCACCTCCATGCCGTTGAGCCAGACTTCCCAGCCCAGGCCCCAGGCACCGAGCGTGGGCGATTCCCAGTTGTCTTCGACAAAGCGCAGGTCGTGTACCAGCGGGTCGATACCCAGCGCCTTGAGCGAGCCCAGGTACAGGTCCTGGATGTTGTCCGGGTTGGGCTTCATCGCCACCTGGTACTGGTAGTAGCGCTGCAGACGGTTGGGATTTTCGCCGTACCGGCCGTCGGTGGGACGGCGCGAGGGCTGCACATAGGCGGCATTCCACGGCTCCGGGCCCAGTGCGCGCAGGAAGGTGGCCGGGTGGAACGTGCCCGCACCCACTTCCAGGTCCAGCGGCTGAATCAGCACGCAGCCCTGATCGGCCCAGTACTGGTTGAGGGTCTGGATCAGACCCTGGAACGTGATTGGAACGCGGCGGGAATCGGACATGCAGCAAGGGCCGTGCGAAAGGGGTGCGCTAGTATACCGGCCCACCCGCGGCGCTTTGCCGCGGGAGCATCGCGGCAGGGGAACCACCAGCATGGAACAGCGGCGCAACGCCGACCCGGACAGCGCAGCGACGATCCTGCCGCGCGGCCGGCTGATGTTCGACCCGGTGGCCGCCGCCCTGCTGTCGGACGGCATGGTGGTACCGCACGAACACGAACGCGTGCAGTTCTCCGCCGCCGGCGTACGCAACGCCAGCGAAGTGCATCCGCTGGTGCTGCTGGCCAACCTCAAGCTGCATGCCGCACAGGCGCCGGCCGGCGAGCTTGGCCTGGAGCGGCTCACCGAATGGCTGGCCACCCGCACCGGGCTGCGCTATCTGCGTATCGACCCCACCCGCATCGATGTCGCCGCCGTCACCGGCGTGGTCTCGCATGCCTACGCGCGCCGCCACCGCATCCTGCCGCTGGCACTGGATGCCGAGCGCGTGCTGATCGCCACCAGCGAGCCGCTGGCGCTGGAGTGGCTGGCCGACGTGCAGCACTTGAGCCGCCGCCGCATCGAGCTGGCGCTGATCAACCCGCTGGACCTGCATCGCTACACGATGGAGTTCTTCGGCGTGACCCAATCGGTGCGTGGCGCGCGTGGCGATGCGCGCAGTGCCGAGCCGGGAGCGGGCCTGCCCAGCTTCGAACAACTGGTGGAACTGGGCCGCGCCGGCGACGTCAATGCCGACGATCACCACATCGTGCATATCGTCGATTGGCTGCTGCAATACGCCTACGAGCAGCGGGCCAGCGACATCCATCTGGAGCCGCGCCGCGAAGCCGGGCGCATGCGCTTCCGCATCGACGGCGTGCTGCACAAGGTGCTGGAAGTACCGCCGTCGGTGATGACCGCGGTGGTCAGCCGCATCAAGGTGCTCGGCCGCATGGACCTGGCCGAGCGCCGCCGCCCGCAGGACGGCCGTATCAAGACCCGCTCGCCGGGTGGGCGCGAGGTGGAAATGCGCCTGTCCACGATGCCCACCGCGTTCGGCGAAAAGTGCGTGATGCGTATCTTCGACCCGGATTCGGCGTTCAAGAGCATCGAGCAACTGGGTTTCAGCCCCGAAGAAGCCGCCGGCTGGAGCGCGCTGGTCGAGCGCCCGCACGGCATCGTGCTGGTCACCGGCCCCACCGGTTCGGGCAAGACCACCACGCTGTATTCCACGCTCAAGCGCCTGGCCACGCCGGATGTGAATGTGTGCAGCGTGGAAGACCCGATCGAAATGATCGCGCCGGAATTCAACCAGATGCAGGTCCAGCAGAACATCGACCTGGATTTCGCCAGCGGCGTGCGCACGCTGCTGCGGCAGGACCCGGACATCATCATGATCGGCGAAATCCGCGACCTGGAAACCGCGCAGATGGCGGTGCAGGCCTCGCTCACCGGGCATCTGGTGCTGTCCACGCTGCACACCAACGATGCGGCGTCGGCGATCACCCGTTTGCTGGATCTGGGCGTGCCGCATTACCTGGTTGCCTCCACGCTCAACGGTGTGCTGGCACAGCGCCTGGTGCGCACGCTGTGCGTGCACTGCAAGCGCCCGCACACGCTCAGCGAGGACGACTGGGCGGCGATCCGCGAACCGGGCGAAGCGCTGCCGGAGACGCTCAATGTGCACGCCCCGGTCGGCTGCCTGGAATGCCGCCGCACCGGCTATCTGGGCCGCGTGGGCCTGTACGAATTGCTGCCGGTGAGCCCGCGTTTGCGCAGCCTGATCCGCGCCGACACCGATCTGGCCAGCTTCAGCCAGGCCGCCCGCGGCGACGGCCTGCGCACCCTGCGCCGCACCGGCCTGGAAAAGGTCGCCGCCGGGCTGACCACCATCGAAGAAGTGCTCTCGGTGCTGCCGCCGCGGGAATAGGCAAGTCCTCAGCCCTGCTGAGCACGCCGCTTGCGCGTTTTGCGGCCGGCACGCGCGGGCATGATCCGTAGGAAGGCCCTCGACGCCGCGAGGCATCGAGGGCGGGCAGGGAGTGGTGAAAAACGCTTTGGCGGAGAGCGAGGGATCTTGCCGATCCCTCAGCTTCGCTCCGGCACTTCAGTCGCTCGTCTCGTCGCCATCCATTGAAGCGGCCGCCAACGTGTTGTCGGTGAGCGCGTACGCCCAGAGGCATCCGGCTTCCACGCCGTTTTCGGACTGCGAGCCGCACGCGCCACGATGTTCCCGCAGCACTGGAACACCGCGCCCATGCGCTTGCGGTACAAGCTTCTGTCTGGCGCGCAGCGCGATCGTGTCAAGAATCGAAGCTCCCGAAGTTCAGGACCGTTGATGGAGCCTCATGTGCGACCACCCAGACTCTCGACACCGGCAGGCTTGCGTACGTTGGTCGTCATCTCGTGCATCGTCTTTTTGTGCCCTGCGATCTCCTGCGTCAGGCTCGCCTGCCTGACAGGGTCGGGTTGAGGTTTTTGCTTCTCCCTGTCAAGTCTGGTCTGTGCCAACTGCATCCGTTTGTACAGCACGTGCGTTTGCGCCTTGGCTTTGAAGCTCTCGGCAGTATGGAACTGCACTTCAAACGCATAGCCCTCGGCATCGGTGAAGCCGGCATTGATGCCCCTGTAGGTACCGTCTCCTGAGACAAAGTAGTTTTTCAGCGTTACACACCTCATCCCTTGCCGGTGCAGCGCGTCATTTGCGGCCAACACCTTCGCCACGAAATCTTCGGAAGGCAACTCAAGCGCATAACGCAGCGCATCGCCCACGCTCTGATTGGCCTGTTCTGCTGTCATGCCGGCTCGCAGATGGCGCCGAATCTTGTCCTTGATCGATACGACCGATTTCTGGAACGGGGCGTGTTGCACCTGCTCGATCCGGTCGTCTGCAGCGTTGTAGCGCACGTTCCCCCAAAGCTGCAGGCCGAGGTCCTCGGCCAGCGTGTCGAACACCGGCGTCAGCGCCTCGTGCTTGCTTGTTGCGATGTTGAACACGGTGTATGCAGGCGAGGTGTCTGCACTGACTGGATTGCGCCTGGAGTCGAGCGTCGGGGGGGTGCTTGCCAACGCCGGGACGGTCTCTTCGTGCCACTCGTCGATCTCCTCGCACTCTGGCGGCGACGCGACGCGATCGAATGCCTCCAGCGCAGGCGTCTGCAGCTTTCGCTGCTCGGCCCGCGAAGCGCCGCCAAGCGCCAACGCATGTGCGTGCTTGTAAAGATCGTGGAATTGCTCCTTGAGCCCGAAGGTCTCCGGCGTGTGGAACTGGATCTCCCACAGCGCACCTTCCGGGCTTCGCAGCGTGACATTGATTGCCTTGAAGGGTGCCAGGTGCCGGGTGAATTGATTGGTCAGCCTGATACGTGCATGCCCGCGATCGTCCAGTGCGGCCAGCACAGCGCGCAGACCGGCGGTAAAGTCCTGCGGTTCCAGGACCACGCTGTAGCGCAGCGCATCGTTGACGCCGGCTGCCGCTTCTTCCAGCGTCTGCTTTTTCAACGCCATCCGCTGCGTAAGCTTTTCCTTCAACGAGCCGAGCGACTTCAGTTGATGCTGTGTTCCGGCCAGTTGCCCACCATGGCGCTCGGCAACGCCCCGCAGCATGTCGGTGACCTGGGGTTCCATCCGGCGCGCACGCGTCAGCAAGGCCTGCGCCTCAGACGCAATGTCCTCTGGCTGGACGGCGCGCAGACGCGCCGCTGGCGGCTGCGGCGGGTCGATCAGGCGTGCCTGCTGGAGCGCGTGAAGCGCGTCTTCCATGACGCCAGCGGCCATCGACGGCATGCGCTGCAGAAGTCCCTTGGTCTGTTCGGGATCGAAGCGCCCCTCCTGCATTGCCCGGGCGGTCGCCTTGCTGTACGGCACGATGCGGACCCGCTCGGCGAATCCCCGTTCGGAGCGTTCGCACGCGTCCACGATCTTGCCGAACAGCGCCGTGCCGGTGTCGGACTTCAGCGCATCGGTGCCGACCTTGATCGCGATGGTGAACAGGTTGCGCATCGTCAGTTCCGGCTCGCCGGGGATGAACCCTGGTTGCCCGTCCGGGAACTGCGCGTGCGACAACCGGCACGCCGGATAGTTGTCAAGGATGGCGTGGATGCGTGCTTCTACATCGGACGCGGCGTCATAGGCCTTGGCAAGGCTTGGAAACGCCTCAGCCAGTGCGTCGGGCAGACGCGGCGCGGCGCTGATGGCAGCCGAGCCCGGCTCAAGCGCAAGCAGCTGCGTGTGCAGCAACTCGGCAGCTTCGCGCGCCTCGGGCAGGTGGGCACGTTCGATCGCCTCGCGCGCCTGGACGCGCAGCTGCGCCAAAACCAGGGGATCGCGGGCCTCCCCTTCGAGCAGCTCGCGCAAACCGGTGCGCAACTCGCGCTCGATGCCATCGTAGGTGCCGAACATCATGTTGCGTGCAAGCGCTTCGCGCAGGTCGTCCGGTTGCGCCATGAAGCGCGCGGCCAGGGTGGCGGCCGCAGAGGTGATTTGCTGACCGCGCTTGAGGGACATGATCTCCGACAGCCGTCCGGCCTGGTAGTGGCCGCTGACCGGGTCGATGGCCGGGGTTGCCGTCTTCGGCGGCTTGAAGGACTGTTGCCGACCGCGCCTGCGCTCGCGATCAACCATCACACGCGAAATCAGCGCGGCCAGCTTGGGATAGCCTGCGTAAACGAAGGCGTCGTCCCCGTCGGTGTCCATGTTGCGTTTGCGCAATTCGGCAATCGGCAGTGCGCCCAGACGCCCAGGCTCCACAATGTCCTTGAGCCGCAGGCTGCCGGTGCTGAGCATGTCGCGCGGCAAGGCACTACGGTCGCGGCCGTTCGTCCAGCGCGACAGCGTCTTCAGATCTTCCTTGGAGCAGACCAGGTCCGTGTCGGCAAAATCGACGGGCCAATTGTTCTCGGGAACGACGACCAGCATGCCCTTGCTGTGCAGCATCTGGGCATCAACGCCGGAGCAATCGTCGAACCCGGTGTAGCTGTATTGGATGCCGAAGGACTGCGAGAGGAACTCGGCGGTGGCGTCGCCCTTGGCCGCGGTCGCGACGCGGTCCTCCGGGACCGGCAGCAGATTCTCCTTGTCGTAGGGTGGCTTGCCGAGCAGCAAGGGGCCGCCTGCAGCGTCGAAGGCCTGGCTGCGCTGCCGCGGCAGATGCACGTTGTCGTCGGCGGAGGGCACCGCCCGGACCCTCTGGCCCTGGTAGCCGCCGCCGACGGCAAGCCTGTACAGCGCCAGGGCTTCACCCGCTACGGGCTGAAGCGCCTCGAGCTGGCGATGCATCGCCTCGTGCGCTTCTTCCAGCGCCGCCTCGTCGCGCGGGTAGTGCTGCAGCGCCTGCGCTGGCATCAGCGAAGGGCCCTTGTCCTTGGCAACCAGATCGCGCTGCTCTTGGCTGGCCTGGTTCGCCTGCACGGCGTGCCAAGCCTCGTAATGCTTGCGGAAGGCGGGGATGCGCAAGGCCACCTCCAATTTCAGAAAGCCGCAGCCATCGTTGGGGCACAACGCCAAGGCAGTTCCATCCGCTGCCAACGGCTTGAACGGATGCGCAGGTCCGTCGACGTCATCGAACATTCCCAGGCGCAGGGTGCCCTCCACGACATGGTCACTCGGTACCATCTCCAACAGTGATCGCTGCATGCGCGACCAGTCCTCGCGTTGCGGAGCGAGCTTGGCAGCCAGCTGCATCAGGCTGCTGCCCGGAGCGGTGTCGGAATAGCGGAACGCCGGCAGCATCGATGCCATCTCTGGTCCGCGAGACAGCACGAGGCTGCTGCTGCCCGATTTGCTGCGCGCGGCGCGGCTGCCGCCGAACATGTCGAAGCGCCAGGGCTCACCGTTGTAGTTGAACGTCCGCGCGAGCATGAATGTCGAAATCTCCCCGGGCAGCTGCACCTCCACCAGCGGCAGGCCGGTCAGACGCGCAAACAGCGAGTACGGCTTGTCCGCTTCGGTCTGGTTATTCGAGATTTCCCTACCCAGCAGATCGACCACGACATGCGTCGTGCTGCCGTGGCCGGTGGCCGGCACAACCGGCTGGCCAGGAACCGAGCACATACTCAGGCGCCCACTGTCCAGGTCAAAGCGGGTCGGTGGATGGGCCTGGGTAATCATCGGCGCTTCCTTCGCCATGCGCAGGTCCAGGGCGTCGAACGCCTGGTCGCCGGCTTCGATCTGCGCGATCAGGTTCCAGCTCATCTCGCCGAGGTCCGCCTCAATCGCCTTGCGGGTCCGCTCCAGCGTCAGATCCACCCAGTTCGCCAGTTGTTCGCGGCGCTCGCGTAGGTCGTTGCGCGAGCCTTCAACGTTGCGCGCTTTCCATTGCCGGCTCACCACCGCGTAGGCCTTAAGCACCTGGTAGAAGGTCAGCGCCGGGCAGCGCGTTGCGTGCTGTTCGATGTCGGCAGACGACCGCCCGCCACCGCCGCTCAGGTACAGGTCGATCTTGCGCGCGGCGATGGGTTGCAACGTGTTGAACAGGCGCAATGCCTGGCCCCGATGACGGGGGGCCAAGTCAGGACTGCGGATAAGCGGCAACAGTCCCATGCAGAGGCTGCCGATCCCCTCAAGGCTGGTCTGGCGTAATCCATCATCCCCGACCAGGCGCGACACCCGCGCCAGCGCTGGCTGTCCCAGCGGACGCATCTGGGCTTGAAGCCGCGCCGATGCGAGGGCCTTGAAGATCACCCCAATCTCCGTGGCCGAGGCAGACGCAAAACGATCGCGGTGCAGGTCCAGGTGCCCAGCCATGGACTGCAGCTTGGCGACACCCAAGGTCTGGAACTGCTCATCGTCCAGGTGCAGCAGGCGGGACATCGTGTTCGCCACCATGGAGATCCCACGCATCTCGAACTGCTGCCAGGGCAGATCGGCCGAGCCTGCGCGCTCGGCGAGCAGTCCCCCCGCCGATTGACACGCCGGCCTTGCGAAAGATCTGCTCATCGCATTGAGCGCCATGGCCACGTCTTGCGCTTCCAACAGGTGTCGCAGCTTGTGGTCCTCAGCCAGCCTCGCAGCCAACAGGTCGATGGCCGCCTCGCAGGCCGGCGCGTCGGGCCATTTGCTCAAGGCGTTGAGCGCAACGGCCACGCCTTGCGGGTCCAGGGCCTTGCGCAACGCGCCGTCGTCGGCCAGCCGTGCGGCCAGCGCGCTGGCGGCGGCCGCACACACCGTGTTGTCGGGCCATTTGCTCAGGGCATTGAGCGCTTGGGACATGTCGATGGGGTCCAGGGCCTTGCGCAACGCGCCGTCGTCGGCAAGCCGCTCGGCCAGCGCGCTGGCGGCGGCCGCACAGGCCGTGTTGTCGGGCCATTTGCACAAGGCGTTGAGCGCGGTGGCCACGCCTTTCGTACCGAGGTCGTTGCGCAAGCTGCTCTCGGCGGCCAGCCGCCCGGCCAGCGCGCTGGCGGTGGCCGCACAGACCGTGTTGTCGGGCCATTTGCTCAGGGCATTGAGCGCTCGGGTCACGTGGATGGGGTCCAGGGCCTTGCGCAATCCGGGATCGGCGGCCAGCCGCTCGGCCAGCGCACTGACAGCGGCCGCACAGACCGCGTTGTCGGGCCATTTGCTCAGCGCATTGAGCGCTTGGGTCACGTCGATGGGGTCCAGGTCCTTGCGCAACCCGGGATCGGCGGCCAGCCGCTCGGCCAGCGCACTGACAGCGGCCGCACAGACCGTGTTGTCGGGCCATTTGCTCAGGGCATTGAGCGCATTGCCCATTTCTTGCGGCTTGAGGTCCTTGCGCAAGTTGCTCTCGTCTGCCAGCCGTGCGGCCAGCGCGCTGGCGACGGCCGCAAAAACCGCGTTGTCGGGCCATTTGCTCAGGGCATTGAGCGCTTGGGTCACGTGGTTGGGGTCCAGGGCCTTGCGCAACCCGGGATCGGCGGCCAGCCGCTCGGCCAGCGCACTGACAGCGGCCGCACAGTCCGTGTTGTCGGGCCATTTGCTCAGGGCGTTGAACGCGGTGGCCACGCCTTGCGCATTGAGGTCGTTGCGCAAGTTGCGCTCGTCTGCCAGCCGTGCAGCCAGCGCGCTGGCGGCGGCCGCACAGTCCGTGTTGTCGGACCATTTGCTCAGGGCATTGAGCGCATTGCCCACTTCCTGCGGCTTGAGGTCATTGCGCAATTTGCTTTCGTCGGCCAGCCGTGCGGCCAGCGCGCTGGCGGCGGCCGCACACACCGCGTTGTCGGGCCATTTGCTCAGGGCATTGAGCACATTGGCCACGCCTTGCGGGTCGAGGGCCTTGCGCAATTTGCTCTCGGTGGCCAGCCGTGCGGCCAGCGCGTTGGCGGCATTCTTGCAGTCCGGCATGTCGGGCCATTTGCTCAGGGCGTTGAGCCCATTGGGCACGCCTTGCGCATTGAGGTCGTTGCGCAACCTACTCTCGCTCTCGTCAGCCAGCCGCTCGGCCAGCGCACTGACAGCGTCCGCACAGGCCGTATTGTCGGGCCATTTGCTCAGGGCATTGAGCGCTTGGGATACGTCGATGGGGTCCAGGGCCTTGCGCAACGCGCCGTCGTCGGCGAGCCGCTCGGCCAGCGCACTCACAGCGGCCGCACCGTCCGTATTGTCGGGCCACTTGCTCAGGGCATTGAGCGCATTGCCCACGTGTTTGGGCTTGAGGTCCTTGCGCAACTTGCTTTCGTCGGCCAGCCGTGCGGCCAGCGCGCTGGCGGCGGCCGCACCCACCGCGTTGTCGGGCCATTTGCTCAGGGCATTGAGCACATTGGCAACGCCTTGCGCATTGAGGTCGTCGCGCAATCTGCTCTCGGCGGCCAGCCGTGTCGCCAGCGCGTTGGCGGCATTCTTGCAGTCCGGCGTGTCAGGCCATTTGCTCAGGGCGTTGAGCGTATTGGCCACTTCTTGCGGCTTGAGGTCGTTGCGCAACCTACTCTCGTCAGCCAGCCGCTCGGCCAGCGCACTGACAGCGTCCGCACAGAACGCGTTGTCGGGCCATTTGCTCAGGGCATTGAGCGCATTGGCCACGCCTTGCCGGTCCAGGGACTCGCATAATTTGCCCTCATCGGCCAGCCGCTCGGCCAGCGCACTGACAGCGTCCGCACAGTCCGTGTTATCGGGCCATTTGCTCAGGGCATTGAGCGCATTGCCCACTTCTTGCGGCTTGAGGTCCTTGCGCAATTTGCCGTCGTCGGCCAGCCGCCCGGCCAGCGCGCTGGCGGCGGCCGCGCAGGCCGTGTTGTCGGGCCATTTGCACAGGGCGTTGAGCGTATTGGCCACGCTCTGCGCATCCATTGCAGAGCGCAGGCGTTTGTCGCTGGCGACAAGCGCGGCGAGCCGGTGCGCCGTGGCCTGGCAATCCGGATGATCGAACCACTTGCTGAAGGTGTTGAGTGCCAGGCTAATTTCCCACGCGTTCAAAGACTGCCGGACTCGGTCGTCACGCAGCAGGTGACGTGCCAAGCGAGCCACCGCGCGTTCACACCTGCCGCTGTCGATATTCTTTGCGAAGGCGTTCAGGAGAAGCGCCGACAGGTAGCCACTCAGCCCCACCAGATCATCGGCCTGATTGAGCTGTCCGGCGATCCACCCGATTGCATCCATGCACGCTGGCTGGTTCGGGTGCTTGCTCAGCTTGTTGCTCACATGCGCCAGCTGCGCCAGCGATGCACCGTTGAACCACTCGGTCTCGCAGAGATACTGCGCCGCGAGCTTGGTGCAACGATCGAGATCACGGAGCATGGCGCCGCCCCCCCTGGCGTGCCGTGCCTGGGCAATCATCTGAAGATATTTATCTAGCCGCTGCGCGTTGATTTGCGGGGCGATCTCCGCTTCCAGGAACGGCAAAGCCATGCCGTCACGCATGTGACGTGCCAGCGCGTTGTCATCTGCCATGGACACGCACAGGCCAGCGTTGTGGTTCCGAGCGATTCCCCTGGACTCACTCAACTGTCGCCGCTGCTGCTGTCGCTGCACCTGCAGCTGTTTTTTTGCCGCCGAGTCCAGCTGATTTTCGGCCATGCGAAGGTCTGCCGTCGTCAACCTCGCGCCATGGATGGGCCGCTTTGGCTGCCGATAGGGTTCTTGCTCTTCGCGCGGTCGTTTTCCTGCGATCCGGTCGGACTGCTGATCGGTCGATCGAAGATTGACCCTCGCCTCCAAACCATCATGCGTTGGTCGTTGTGGCCTGCGATGCGACGAGGCGACGCTGACGTCGGCGGGCACTCTGTCCAGGCGCCGATCGGGTGCGATACCGTGCTGGTCGGTGGGGTCATCGGGCCAGTGTGAGCGGGCGACCGATTGCCCAAGGCGCCGGTCCCATGCACCTTCGCTAGCTCCGGTTCGCTCATTCACAGGCAAGGGCTTCCTGTCTGGCATCGACGCCCCAGGTTCATCCGACTCTACCCGTCGCCGTTTGCTAGGCGGCCGTCCAAGTGGTGAATGGTTGCCCCTGGTACTGGCTGTTGCCTGATCCTCCGCTGGCCCGGGCCGTTCCTCATGAGCGGAAGACAAGGGTGTGCGGAACGCATTTGGGTTGGTGGCATAGGTTTTCATGCCCGAAATTTAGTCAATCCGGCCGCAAGCGGCTTCGTCAATACGAAGCCTCGACGACGTGTGCGACGCCGGCTGCGAGTTGGGCCAATGGCCCCCAATGCATTGCATGGATTGAACGTCTGGGATGCAGCACGCCGGCACGGCTGGGTACTCTGCGGCCGTCAGGGACAGTGTTTGAGGGTTAGGCACACCTCGATGCTTTTTACGCGAATCCTGCAGAACCTTGTATCGACCTGACCACAGCGACGGCGCAAACGCCCTGTCAGTCCAGTCGCGCGCTTTTCTGCCGATAAACAGGGCGTGCCACAGTCATCGGCGACCACCGTCACCATCACCTCCATCTAGCCGCAAGGGAATCAGGACATGTCATTCGGCAATGACCCGCGGCGCGCGCATTTGGGTGCCGCTTGAAAAAAACGCGCCACTGCCGCCTACAATCGGGGGCATCTGTCGTGTCCGGGTTGTCGCGCATGTCCGTTTTGCCGTTCCTGATCATCGAAACCGGTCACCCCGTGCCGGAGATGAAGCGATACGGCCGCTTTCCGCACTGGATCCGCGTGGCGGCCGGGCTGGCCGAACACGAAACCGTGGTGATCGATGTCGCCAATGGCGACGACCTGCCGGACCGCGGCCGCTTTGCCGGCATCATCATCAGCGGCTCGGCCGCCTTCGTCACCGACCGTGCCGACTGGAGCGAGCGCAGTGCCCAATGGCTGCGCGACGCCGCCCATGACGGCAAGCCGTTGCTGGGCATCTGCTACGGCCATCAGCTGCTGGCCCACGCGCTGGGCGGCGAAGTCGACTACAACCCGGCCGGCCGCGAGTCCGGCACCATCGCGCTGGAGCTGCACCCGCCGGCCGAACAGGACCCATTGTTTGCAGGCCTTCCGGCCAAGTTTCCGGCCCATGCCACCCACCTGCAGACGGTGGTGCGCGCGCCGGACGGTGCCATCGTGCTGGCGCATTCGCGTCAGGACCGCTGCCACGCCTTTCGCTGGGGCCGCGCCACCTGGGGCGTGCAGTTCCACCCGGAGTTCGCCACCCACCATATGCGCGGCTACGTGCGCGCACGTGCCGAATGCATTGCCCGCCACGGCCACTGCGCCCGCACGGTCGCCCGCGAGGTTACCGCCGCCCCGGTCGCCCGCAAGCTGCTGCGCCGGTTCGTGCATCACGCACGCGGCCTGCAAACAGTGAACGCCCATCCCGCCGCGCACACGCAAAAGCAGCGATAATCGCGTTACGCCGGATGGTCCGGTGCGTATCGATCCGGAATGGGAATGAGCGAAATTCGCAAGGTGCCGGCATCTGCCGGCGCAGAATGGCTGTTGACCGGTTTCTCGCTGTTGAAGCGGGCGCCGCTGGCGCTTGGCTCGCTGGGGGTGATCTGGAGCGTGGCCGCCTCGCTGGTGGTGTCGCTGTCGGTGCTGGTGCCGCTGCTGGGCCCGGCGCTGCAGTTCCTGCTGGTGCTGGCCGGCCCGTTGTTCATGGGCGGCATGCTGTGGGCGATCCGTGAGGTCGACGAGGGCCGCATCGCCAAGCCATCGCACCTGCTGCACGGCCTGCAGGACGGCCGCGCGCCGCACCTGCTGGTGTCGCTGCTGCCGCAGCTGATCGCCGGCCTGCTGCTGGGCGTGCTGCTGCTGGCGATGATCGGCGCCAACGGGTTGCAGCAGTTGTCCGAGGTGATGCTCAAGATCAACCAGATCAGCCAGTCCGGCGCGCAGCCGGACCCGGTGCAGATCGAGCAACTTGCCGCCAGCCTGCCGGCCGGGCGCATCCTGCTGTGGCTGCTGCTGACCATCGCCACGTTTGCGGCGATGACGCTGGCGCTGTTTGTGATGCCGCCGCAGGTGATGTTCGACCGCAGTACCGGCGGTCATGCGCTGCGCGAAAGCCTGCGCGCCAGCCTGCACAACCTGCCGGCGATGCTGGTGTTCTTCGTGCTGGCCTTCATCGTCATTTTCGCGATCTATTTCGCGGTGATGATCGTCGCGCTGATCGTCGGCCTGGTGGCCGGGCAAACCGTGGCGATGTGGCTGGCGCAGCTGCTGCTGATGGCGGTGCTGATGCCGGTCTTCGCCGGCTCGGTCTACGCCGCGTGGAAGCAGATGTTCACACACGAAGGCGCCACCGCACAGCCCACCCCGCCCTCGCGGCCGGACGTGTTTGCCGCCTGATCCCGCAAACCCGTAGGAGCGCACCTGGGCGCGATGAAGCTTTCCCGGTAACGCCCGTCGCGCCCGGGTGCGCTCCTACGATGTTCGATCGGTCTGCGCAGTGTCGGTCCACCTGATCGAGCCCACGCCGCCCTCGCGTCCAGATGTGTTGCCGCCCGATCCCGCAGAACCGTAGGAGCGCACCCGGGCGCGACGAGGCCTTCCCGGTAATGCCCTTCGCGCCCGGGTGCGCTCCTACGATGTTCGATCGGTCAGTCCGTCTGGTCGAGCTCCACGCGAACGACCGCAATGCAGTCGGGTATCTCGCCGAACGGCAATGCATGCGCAGCAAATACGTTCTCGTAAACGGTCACCTCTGCACCGGAGCGCGTTGCGCGCAGGTGTCCCACGCCGCTGAAGGACGTATTGGCGTTCTCTCTCAAGGCAGCATGACGGCCGTGGTAGAAACTACTCGCAGCCTTTCCGGATGTATCGATACGGACTGTCAGCTCGCCATACATGGCGCTCAGGAAGTCGTGTTGTTCGGTGCCGAACAACTGGAACGGATCGACGGTGTTGTGAATCAGCAACACGGTCGGCATACCGGCACTGGCAGCCACACGCAGCTGAGCCCGCGCCTCGGAAATCTTCTGGCGCACGTGCCAACCGATCGTCCTGGACCATGCGCCATCCGGATCGATTCCGCGCGTACTTTCAATCTGCTTGATCTCTACAGCTACCACCGCGCTGCCAAGCCACACGTGATAATCGGGCGTGCGGGTGGATGTCTCGGCGATCCGCTGACAGTCCAGCCGATGGTGCGCGCAGAAGGTTTCGAACAACTGCTCTGATACGGTTCTCTGCATTCCCAAACCAGCCCGGGGACTTTGCGCAGACTAAGCGCTCTTCGGCACCACAGCGCGCGAGGCGATGATGCCCAGCTCGTAAAGCAGGCACATGGGGATGGCCAGCATCAGCTGCGAGACAACGTCCGGCGGGGTGAGTACGGCGGCCAGGATGAAGATGCCGACGATGGCGTAGCCGCGGCCGTCGCTGAGCTGTTTGGGGCTGACCCAGCCCATCAGTACCAGGATCACCAGCGCCACCGGCAACTCGAAACTGGCGCCGAAGGCGAAGAAGATCGCCAGCACGAAGTCCAGGTACGAATTGGCGTCGGGAGTAATTGCGATGATGTCCGGCTTGAATGTGGTCAGGAAGTGGAACACCGCCGGCAACACCAGGAAGTAGGCGAACGCGCAGCCGATGTAGAACAGCGCCACCGCTGAGGCCAGCAACGGAAATGCCAGTTTCTTCTCGCGCTGATACAAGCCCGGGGCCACGAACGCCCAGGCCTGATACAGCAGCCACGGCACGCTGAAAAACACCGCCACGAAGAAGGTGAGCTTGAGCGGGGCGAAGAACGCGCCGGCCGGATTGACCGCAACGATGGTCTGCCCCAGCGGCAGCTGCGAGACCAGCGGTGCGGCCAGCCAGGAATAGATCGCGCGCGAGAACGGCAGCAGCGCCAGCAACACCACGCCCAGACCGATCAGTGCGCGCACCAGACGGGCGCGTAATTCGACCAGATGCTCGATCAGACTGCTTTCGGCCTGTGCGTCGTCGAACAGGCTCAAGGCGCCTTCTCCTGGGTGCTGCTAGTTGCGGTCGTTGGTGCGGTCGCGCCCTGCGCGTTCACCGACGTGGAGGCCAGGCTGTCGTGCGGAGCCGGCACCAGCGTCTGCCGGGGCGCCGGCGCAATCGGCTGCGCCTGGGCGATGACCGGGGACGGCCCCGGCACATGTGTATGCGGTTGCACGCTGCCCGGCGCCAGCACCACCGGCGCATCGGCGGGCAGCTCCAGCGGTGCGGCCACCGGAGTGGCGCTGGTGCGGATGTCGATATCGCGGCCGAGCTCGTCGCGCAGGCCGCGTGCCTGCTCATGCAGCCCGCGCGCACCGTCTTCGACCTGCTGCTGGGTGTTGCGCAATTGCCCTTCGGCTTCGCGCAGCGAGGCCTGCACGTCCTGCAGGCTGCGCTTGAGTTCGTCGGCTTCCAGCTCGCGCTCGAGCTCCTGCTTGACCGAATCCCACTGCATGCGCGCACGGCGCACCCACAGTCCAGCGAAACGCGCCGCCTTGGGCAGCCGCTCGGGACCTAGCACCACCAGGGCGACAATCGCAATGAGCGTCAGTTCGCCAACACCTATGTCAAACACCGACGCTGCTCCGGATCAGCGCGCGTCGCGGTCGCGTTCAGCCTGCGCCTCGCGCGCCTGCTCGGCCTCGCGCGCCTGCTCGGCAGTGCGGGAGTCGTCGCCGAGCTTGCCGGCCGGCTTGTCGTCGTCGTGCATGCCTTTCTTGAATTCCTTGACCGCGCTGCCGAGATCCTTGGCACCGCTGGTGAGACGCTTGGTACCGAACACCAGCAACACGATCACCAGCACGATCAGCCAGTGCCCAATGCCGAAACTGCCCATGATCTGCTCGCTTGCTGAAAAGAAGGAAGGCTCAGGATACCCCAGCGCACCGCGCAGGGGGATGACAGCGGCTTAGCGGTTGCCGTCTAGTGATTCGGTGCGGATTTCGCCATCGGACACCGACTGGAACCCCTGCTGCGGAGGCGGCGTGGTGCTGGGCTGCATCGGCACCGTGCTGGCCTCGTTGGCCGGCGGCGTCGGGGCCGATTGCGCTGCCGGGGCTGCGCTTGGCGCGCGCGCTGGCGGTGACGGCGCGGTGTCGTCGCTGTCGCCGTCGCTGCTGCGATTGGCGCGCGCGGTGTAGGTGACTTCTTCCAGACGATCGCGGAAGGCGATCACGTCGGTGGACGGGCGCTCGTTGGTGCGGCCTTCGAAGATCATGCGCGGGGTGGCGCCGCCGCCGTAGGCGTTGAGGTCGGCGGCGTCGTCGATCTGCAGCACCGCGCCATCCAGCGCCACGCCGGCGAACAGCCCACGGGCGCGCGACCACGACCAGATTTCGGCCTTGAGCTGGCCATCGGTAGCGGCGGCGGCGTTGCGGCCCACCGGGCCGGCAGCCACGCCGGCATCGGCGCCGAGGGTGAACTTGCCGTTGACGATGTTGTCCAGGCTGCGGTCGTTGCGGAACACCAGCACCACGTCGGAGGACTGCACACCGGCCTGAAAGCCGATGCTGCCGCCGGTGAGCTTGACGAACACCGGCTGCGACCAGCTGCCGTCGGCGTTCTTCATCGACATCAACCCATGGCCTCGGCGGCCGCCGATCACCAGGCCGGCCTTGAGCGTGTCGGGGATGACCACGATGGCCCGCGCCTCGTCGAGCAGCTTGTCCGGGATGGACTGCTCGGGAATCTTCATGATCTCGTTGAGCACCCGCACTGCGTTACGCGCACGCTGGTCCTCTTCCGGGCCGGCAACGGCGTGGCCGGCGGCGAAGGTCAGCGACAACAACAGGGCCAGACGCGACAAACCAGGCATGACAAGCTCCAAAGGACGATCCGTCAAAGATAGCAATGCGGCGACGTTAGTGCTGGCGCAATGAATCGGTGGTGAGCGCATCCGGCGGCAAGACGGCGCAGATCGGGACGATTGATGCGCTGTCCTCGGCAGTCCTGCCCGGCTCTGCCAGAATGGTCGGCATGAACACCACTCCTGATACCGCCCTGCTGGTCGTCAACCTCGGCACCCCCGAATCGCCGACCGCCCCGGCCGTGCGCCGCTACCTGGCCGAGTTCCTCAGCGACCGTCGCGTGGTCGCGATCCCGCCGCTGTTCTGGAAGCCACTACTGTATGGGGTGATCCTGCCGATCCGCGGCCCCAAGTCGGCGGAAAAATACGCCAAGGTGTGGCTGCCCGACGGCTCGCCGTTGGCGGTCTATACCCGCCGCCTGACCGAAGGCCTGAAGGACGCAATGCCCGACTGGCAGGTGGAATGGGCGATGCGTTACGGCGAGCCCGCCCTGCGCAAGACGCTCGATGGCCTGCGCGCGCGCGGCATCAAGCGCATCGTGGTGTTGCCGCTGTATCCGCAGTATTCGACCACCACCACCGCCTCGATCCAGGACGTGGTGGATGCGTGGCGGCCCAGCGCGCCGGAGGTGGAGGTCAGCGTGATCCAGGAGTACTGCGAGGACGCAGGCTGGGTAGCGGCGATCGCCGATTCCATACGCGCGCACTGGCAGGTGCACGGGCGCAGCGAGAAGTTGATGTTTTCCTTCCACGGCCTGCCGCAACGCGTGGCCAAAGCCGGCGACCCGTATCCGCAGCAATGCGAACGCAGCGCGCAGGCGATCGTGAGCGCATTGGGCCTGGGCCCGGACGAGTGGCAGATGGGCTACCAGTCGCGCTTCGGTGCCGAGCGCTGGCTACAGCCGTATGCCGAACCGACGCTGTGGGCGCTGGCCGAAGGCGGCGTGCGCAGCTTCGACCTGGTGTGCCCGGGCTTTGCCACCGATTGTCTCGAGACGCTGGAAGAAGTGGCGCTGGGCTTTGCCGAAACGCTGGCCGAGCGTGGCGCTACGCTCAGCTATATCCCCTGCCTCAACGCCGCCCCACCGCACGCGCAGGCACTGGCCGCATTGGTACGCCGCGCGTGAGGTTGGAGCCGTTTGCGTGCGAGCTGGCGATTGGGCGTGTCACCGGCTTGCGCAACACCGACCGCGGGCCATGCCGGGTGCTGGCATTGCACGGCTGGCTCGATAACGCGGCCAGCTTTGTCCCGCTCAGTGCGCATCTGCGCGCGCCCGATCTGGATCTGGTGCTGCTCGACCTGCCCGGTCACGGCCACAGTGCGTGGCTGCCGACGGGCGCCGAATACACACTGAGCAGCGCAATTCATAACCTGCTGCAGGTGGCCGATGCATTGGGTTGGGACCGTTTCACCTTGTTGGGCCACTCGCTGGGCGGCGGTGTCGCCAGCCTGATGGCCGCCGCCGCGCCCGAGCGCATCGAGGCCTTGGTGGTGATCGAAGCGCTGGGAGCGTTGGGCGAACCGGTGGAAAGCACCGCCGAGCGGTTGCGCGACTCCGTGCGCTCGACCCGCACCCTGCCGCAACGGCCGCTGCGTGTCTTCAGCTCGATGGAAGCGCCGGTGCGCGCACGCATGATGGCCAATCAACTCACCGAGCCGGCGGCGCGCTTGCTGGTGGAACGCGGCCTGCGCGTGGTCGAAGGCGGCTACAGCTGGTGCACCGACCCGCGCCTGACCTTGCCCACCGCCATCCGCATGACCGAAGCGCAGATCGACGCGCTGCTGGCCGCCATCGCGTGCCCCACCCAGGCCATCTTCGCCACGCCGGGGCAGCCGTATTTCTCCGACACCCTGCGCGATCACCGTGTGGCCATGGTGCCGGACGCCCGCCTGCACCTGCTGCCGGGCAGCCACCATGTGCATATGGAAGCACCGCAGGCGGTGGCGGCGGTAATCAATGGGTTTTGGGCCACGCTGCCGCAGCCGTGATGCAGGCATGCGCGATCCGCAGATAAGCTGACGCGATGGCAGATCCCATCCGTGTGGTCACTGCGATTGAATCCTTCGCTGTGTGGAATGCGCCGTGGACGTTTTTCGACACGGTGCACGCGACGCCACACTTGACTGCCGATGATCGCCTGCTGTTGCAGCAGGTGTGGTCGGTGGCGTGTCACGCCGGACACTGGACGTCGGGTGGCACGCTGAATACAGGCGCGGCGGTAGCGGAGAGTGCCCTGACATCGCACTTTGCGTGGTTGTCAGCGCAGGCTTGCCGGCAACTTGCCAGGGCTGCGTCGTACGCGTGGCGTTAACCAAGCGTGCCATCACGCGTGATCGGCATGTTGCTGATGAACCATGATTGGATTCAAGGCGCATGCGGATCATTGCAAGAGCCAGGGCAGCAGTGGCTTTTCTGCAGCGACGTTTGCGTCACTCGCCCTGCAACAACCGCCGCAGCTGCGCCTTGAGTTGGCGGCCGTGTTCGTGGAAGTAGCTGCGCTCGTCGCGCCAGGCGGGGAGGCGACGTTCCACTTCGGCCCAGAACGCGGGCGAGTGATTGGCCTGCAGCAGATGGCAGAGCTCGTGCACCAGCACGTATTCGAATGCAGACGGGCGGCCGAGGACCAGCGCCAGGTCCAGCGCCATCGAGCCATCGGGGGCGAGCGAGCCCCATTGCGACGACATCACCTTGAGCCGCAGACGCGTGGGCGGGCGCGGCAAGCCGGGCAGATAGGCGGGCAACCAGCGGCCGACGTCGGCGCGTGCCTGCGCTTCGTAGAATTCCTTCAGCGTGCGGCGCAGGCCGGCGTCGCCCAGCCGGGACGGCACGTGGAAATGCGCGCCTGCCTCATCGACTTCGATGCGCGTGTAACGGCCTTCGTGCCAGTGCAGCGGGAGCAAGACGCCACGCAACGGCAGCAGCCCGGGCACACCCCGTTCCAATGCAGGAAACGCATCGACCTGCTGGTACCGCGACAGTTGCGTGCTCAGCCAATCCAGATGCGCATGCAGGAACCGTTCGCCGGAGATCAGGCTGGCCCGCAGCGGCAAGGTGAGCCGCGCACCGCGTTCGTCGACACTGAGTTTGATGCGCCGCGCGCGTGAGTCGCGCACGCGCAGCACCTCGATCTCGCGGCCTTCCAGTTGCACGCGCACGCAGTCGCGTTGGACAACCTGCGAGGGCGGCGCAATCAGGCGGCGGACGGGCTTGAACATGGGCACAGGATAGCGCTGCGATGTGTCAGGTGGTGAGACGCCGGCGGCGTTGCTGCCAATGCGTGGACGACGTCGGAGGGCTGGCTGGTTCGGACGCGACGTGGATGGCGTCACTGTGCGTCGGCATGACACGCGCACAGCGCGGGATGCCAGGCACTGGGCATGCACGCGGCGCCATCAACGACTGGCGGATGTAGTGCGTGCCACGCAGTGCGAATCGCTGTGCGAGAGATGAACCGCACGATGGAATACACCACCAGCCGCGCTGACAAGCGCGGCTGGTGGTGTACGGATTACTCCGCCTTGCTCAACTTCAGCGCGGTTTCCAGCAGCAGGAACAGCCGGCGGATTTCTGCGCTCATCAACGCAAAACGCGCATCGAGTTCGGCACGCGCGCCATCGTCGTCGCTGTGTTCGAGCTGGTCCAGCGCGCCGTCGAGGAACTTGAGCTTGCGGATCACCAGATCGTCGCCGAGCACGAACGACAGATTGTCGTCCAGCACCAACGCCAGCTTGGTGACCTGCTTGCCGGCCTCCAGGTGCTTGTCGATTTCGTCGCCGCGCAGTTCCTGATGCTGGCACTTGACCACCGCGCCGCCTTCGATGGGGTCCTTCATTTCGCATTCTTCGCCCAGGCTCAGGCCGTCGGGCAGCGGCTCGCCGGCGATCCAGCCGGTGAGGATGGCGCGTGGTGCGACTTCGGCATTCAACGGCAACGCCGGGAAGCTGCCGAGCGCGCCGCGGATCTCGCTCATCACGTTCTCGCCGCTCTTGCGGCTGGACGTGTTGACCGCGATGTAGCCGTTTTGCAGGTCCAGAATCGCGTCGGTGCGCGAGCTCTTGACGAAGGCGCGCGGCAGCAGCTCATGGATCAGGTCGTCCTTGAGGCGCTTGCGGGCCTTGCCGCCGGGGCGACGGCCTTCCTTCTCTTCGATCTCGGCGACCTTGCGCTCGAGCAGGTCGTTGACCACTGCGCCAGGCAGGATCTTGTCCTCGCCACCGATGGTGAGCCACAAGAACTCTTCCAGGCGGTGCGAGAGCACTTCCTGCTCGTCGCGGCCGAATGGCGAAATGAAACCGCGCGAACTCATTTCCAGCGGGCCGACCGGCTTGAGCTGCACCTGCGGCAGCAGCGTCTCGATCTCGGAAAAATCCAACGTGGTGGGAAAACGGAACAGGGTGAGATTGCGAAAGAACATGCGTAAGACCGAAGAAGAGAAACGTGGAGGTGGAAGACCGACGGCGACCGGGTGGGCGCGTCAGTCGCTGTCGTGTATGGCATCGCCAGTGGCGAACCAGGCAGTGGAATCTGGCGCGTCCGTGGTGGCATCGGGCACGCGGCCCAGACGCATGAAATCGAACAGCGTGCGGTCGGCCAGTTGCTCGGGGCGCACGTCGCCGAGCGCGCGCGCAATCTGCTCGACCCGGCCGGGCTGCTCGTGGTCCCACTGCTGCAGCATGCGGCCGACCTGCTGGCGCTGCAGGTTTTCCTGGCTACCGCACAGGTTGCACGGGATGATCGGAAATTGCCGCGCCTGCGCGTACTCGGCGATGTCGGCCTCGCGCACATAGGCCAGCGGGCGGATCACCACATGCGCACCGTCGTCGCTGCGCAGCTTGGGCGCCATTGCGGCCAGCCGCGCGTGGTGAAACAGGTTCATGAAGAACGTGGCGACGATGTCGTCGCGGTGATGGCCTAGCGCGATCTTGGTCACCCCATGCGCTTGCGCATAGGCATACAGCGCGCCGCGCCGCAGCCGCGAGCACAACGAACATAGGGTCTTGCCGGCCGGAATCACCCGGCTGACCACCGAATAGGTGTCCTGCTCGACGATGTCGAATGGCACGCCCAACTCGCGCAGGTAGGCCGGCAGCACATGGGCGGGGAAGTCGGGCTGTTTCTGATCCAGATTCATCGCCACCAAGGTGAACGGCACCGGCGCCTTGCGCTGCAGGTGCAGCAGCATGTCCAGCAAGGTGTAGCTGTCCTTGCCGCCGGACAGGCACACCATGATCTTGTCGCCAGCGGCGATCATGCCGAAATCGGCGATCGCCTGGCCCACCTGGCGTTGCAGCCGTTTGCCCAGGCGCAGCTGCTCACGCTGCACCCGCTGGCGCGGGTCGCGCGGCGCGGGATCGGCCAGGGGTTGCGGCAGCGGCAGGACAGCGGTCATAAGCCGCTCATTGTAGCTGCCGGGGCGGATTGGGATTGGGATTGGGTCGTGAGGCCAGAGGCGGCTGCCCCCATCCGCCCTTCGGGCACCTTCCCCCGTAAACGGGGGAAGGGAGCAAACCCTCTTCTACGGGGGAGCGCCTCCCGCCCAGTCATTTCCCGGCGATCTCCTCTTCTGGTGGTCCCTCTTCTGGTGGTCCCTCTTCTGGTGGTCCCTCTTCTGGTGGTCCTTCTTCTGGTGGTCCTTCTTCTGGTGGTCCTTCTTCTGGTGGTCCTTCTTCTGGTGGTCCCTCTCCCGCACGCGGGAGAGGGTGCCCGAAGGGCGGGTGAGGGCAGCACGCCAACGCACATCACCGGCATCCCCAGATCCGGCAGCCATGGAACAGTTCGCATCTCGCAGCGCAGCAAGCCTTTCGGCGGCGGGCTGGGTAAAGTCCACAGGACCGTTTCAGCTGGGATCGGCATGACACCTTGGGCTTCGCTGTATGGCGCGGCTTTTTTCAGTCGGCTTTTTGGTAGCGCTAACATTTTTTGGGTTGCCAAGCAGAACACGCACGCACAGATCTACGGCATGTGCTGCAGCGACGCGACGCCACCGGCCGTTACGCCTTCCATTACTGCTGTGTGTCGATCCCATCCCTCTCCCCCCGTGACACCCCCTTTCTGCAGGAGTCCACCCCATGAGCAACACCGTTTTCATCGGCGCGAAGGAATATTTTCCCGGCATCGGCAAGATCGGCTTCGAAGGCCGCGACTCCGATAATCCGCTCGCGTTCAAGGTCTACGACGCCAACAAGAAAATCGGCGACAAGACCATGGCCGAGCATCTGCGCTTTGCCGTGGCCTACTGGCACAGCTTCTGCGGCAACGGCGCCGATCCGTTCGGCCCGGGCACGCGTGCGTATCCGTGGGATGCAGGCAACACCGCGCTGGGTCGCGCCGAAGCCAAGGCCGATGCCGCGTTCGAATTCTTCACCAAGCTCGGCGTGCCGTATTACTGCTTCCACGACATCGACCTGTCGCCGGATGCCGACGACATCGGCGAATACGAAAGCAACCTCACCCACATGGTCGGCATCGCCAAGCAGCGCCAGGCCGACACCGGCATCAAGCTGCTGTGGGGCACCGCCAACCTGTTCTCGCACCCGCGCTACATGAATGGCGCATCCACCAACCCGGACTTCAACGTGGTGGCGCGTGCGGCGGTGCAGGTCAAGGCTGCGATCGATGCCACCGTGGAATTGGGCGGCGAAAACTACGTGTTCTGGGGCGGCCGCGAAGGCTATGCCTGCCTGCACAATACGCAGATGAAGCGCGAGCAGGACAACATGGCGCGCTTCCTCACCCTGGCACGCGACTACGGCCGCGCGATCGGCTTCAAAGGCAACTTCCTGATCGAGCCCAAGCCCATGGAGCCGATGAAGCACCAGTACGACTTCGACAGCGCCACGGTGATCGGCTTTCTGCGTCAGCATGGCCTGGACCAGGATTTCAAGCTCAATATCGAAGCCAACCACGCGACGTTGTCGGGCCACAGCTTCGAGCATGACCTGCAGGTGGCATCCGATGCCGGCCTGCTCGGCAGCATCGATGCCAACCGCGGCAACCCGCAGAACGGCTGGGATACCGACCAGTTCCCGACCGACCTGTACGACACCGTCGGCGCGATGCTGGTGGTGCTGCGGCAGGGCGGGCTGGCACCGGGCGGCTTGAACTTCGATGCCAAGGTGCGGCGCGAATCGTCCGACCCGCAGGACCTGTTCATGGCGCATATCGGCGGCATGGACGCGTTCGCACGCGGTCTGGAAGTGGCCAATGCGCTGTTGACCTCCTCGCCCCTGGAAACCTGGCGCGCCGAGCGTTACGCCAGCTTCGACAGCGGCGCCGGTGCGGCGTTCGCGTCCGGCAAGAGCACGCTGGTGGACGTGGCCAAGCATGCGGCCGGCAACGTGCCGACCCAGATCAGCGGCCGCCAGGAAGCGTATGAGAACTTGATCAATCAGTACCTGACGCGTTGATGTGGGCCATCGCACGCGCGTCGTGTAGCGCTGCGCGTGCATGACACCTGCCTGCATTGCCACCGCGTAATGCACGCGACCGCGTGAGGTACCGAGAAGGCTGACAACCTGGCGCGGCGATCGGGATCGCTGCGCCGACAACCGCACCGCATGCGTGCGACAGGAACACGTGGCTAGCGCTCGCCTGCAGCAACACCGTAGTGCGCTAGCCGCTCTTATTCGGCCGGGCCGATTGCGATCGGTGCGGCCACCGAATCCCGCTTGACCAGCAGGTGCGCGACCACATGATCGACCATCTTCGGCGTGCGTTCCTTGGCGCGAATCGTCTTCAACAAGATGTCCAGCGCGGCGTCGGCCATGGCGGCGATGGGCTGCTGCACGGTGGTGAGTTCGGGCCAGACGGCGGTGGCGGCGGAAGTGTCGTCGAAGCCGACGACCGACAGATCGCGTGGCACGTCCAGCCCACGCCGATGCGCCACCGAGATGGCCGCCGCGGCCATGTCGTCGTTGCTGGCGAAGATCGCGCTGGGACGGCGCTTGCGGGCCAGCAGTTTTTCGGCCGCCAGCAGACCCGAGCGGTAGGTGTAGTCGCCCGGTTGCACCAGATGCTTGTCCAGACGCAGCCCCGCTTGCGCAAGCGCAGCCTGAAATCCTTCGAAACGCCGCGTGCTGGCCGACAGATTGGGGTGCCCGGCGATGTAGCCGATACGGGTATGCCCCTGCGCGATCAGATGCTCGGTGATCTCCTTGGCCGCAGCGAATTCATCGATGCGCACACAGGCCACGTCGGGACTGAAATGATTGGACGCGATCGCCACCACCGGCACCTTGGCGCGCACCAGTTCCAGCACCGCAGCACGGGATTCGCACAACGGCGGGGGCAGGATCACCCCGGCCACACCCTTGGCGAGTTTGCGCGCGGCACGGCGTTCGGCATCGGCGTCCAGGTCGTCCCAGCAATCGATCACCAACTGGATCGAAGTGCGCGAGGCGACCCGCAGCACGCCCAGCAGCAACTCGCGCAGATACGCACCACTGGGGTCGCTGTAGATCAGCGCAATGCGCGTGCTCTGCGCAGCAGCCAGCGCACTTGCGGCCAGGTTGGGGGTGTAGCCGAGTTTGTCGACTGCACGCATTACGCGCTCGCGGGTGGCGTCGCGCACGCTGCCGTTGTTGTTGACGACACGCGAAACGGTCATCGGCGACACCTTGGCCAACGCTGCCACCTCGTCGATGGTGGTCGCGCGGCTGGTGCGGCGGACCGATTTCCTGACCTTCTCCAAGCGTGGCCTCTTCAAGTGCGAACGAACGTTGGCGGATGTGTGCGTGTTGCTGCCGGTGCACGTACAGCGGGTGCGGGCATGAGGATGCACGTCATGGTACCGGGAAGCAGACAGAGCGGGGTGATGCGCGCAGGCGCTGGTGCCGCAGCGGAGCGTACGGCATGAGCGCTTGGCCGATGGGACGCACTCGCGCAAGCGTGCGTGCGTTGGCGCTGATGTGGCTGGTGCTGTTGGGCGCTGTGCTGCTGCCGGCGGCACCGGTACGGGCCGAAGATGGCTACGAACTATGGTTGCGCTACCACACGGTGCGCGGTGCCGCGCAGTTGCAGGCAAGCGCGCGGACCTTGGTGGTTGCCGGCGATTCGCCCACCCTGCATGCGGCACGCGATGAGCTGGCGCGCGGCGTGCAGGGCTTGCTCGGCCACGCATTGCAGAGCGCTACCACGGTGACAGCCGATGGCGCGCTCTTGCTGGGCGCCGCCAACGCACCGCACATCGCCGCATTGCAGCTGAAAACCGGCGATCTTGGCCGTGAGGGGTATCTGATCCAGACGGTGCGTGTGGATGGGCATCGCGCCACCGCCATCGTGGGCGGCAGCGATGTCGGCGCGTTATATGGCGCCTTTCATTTCCTGCGCCTGCTGCAGACCGGACAGCCGATCACCGCGCTGAACGTGCGCGAATCGCCGCGCTTGCAGCTGCGTATGCTCAATCATTGGGACAACCTGGATGGCGTGGTGGAGCGCGGCTATGCCGGTGCATCGTTGTGGAACTGGCAGACCCTGCCCGGCTACCTCGACCCGCGTTACACCGACTATGCGCGCGCCAACGCATCGCTGGGCATCAACGGAACCGTGCTCAACAACGTCAATGCCAAAGCCTGGAGTCTGACCCCGCAGTATCTGGACAAGGCCGCGGCGCTGGCCACGGTGTTTCGTCCGTACGGTATCCGCGTGTTTCTCAGCGCGCGCTTCAGTGCGCCGATCGAGATTGGCGGCCTGCGCACCGCCGACCCGCTGGACCCGCAGGTACAGCAGTGGTGGCGGACCAAGGCCGACGAGATCTACGCGCGCATTCCGGATTTTGGCGGGTTTTTGGTCAAGGCCAACTCCGAAGGCCAGCCCGGCCCGCAGGATTACGGGCGCTCCCATGCCGATGGCGCAAACCTGTTGGCCGACGCACTGGCGCCGCACGGCGGCGTGGTGATGTGGCGCGCGTTCGTGTATTCGCACGAGCAGCCGGACGACCGCGCCAAGCAGGCGTACAGCGAGTTCGTCCCGCTCGACGGCGCCTTCCGCGACAACGTGATCGTGCAGGTCAAAAATGGCGCGATCGACTTTCAACCGCGCGAGCCGTTTCATCCGTTGTTCGGTGCGATGCGCAAGACACCGCTGATGCCGGAGTTTCAGATCACCAAGGAGTATCTGGGCTTTTCCACCCATCTGGCGTATCTGGGCACGCTGTTTGCCGAGACCCTGCAGGCCGATACCTATGCGCGCGGCAAGGGCTCGACGGTGGCAAAAACGGTGGACGGCACGCTGTTCAACGCCGGCAAGCGTCCGCGCCTCACCGGCATTGCCGGCGTGGCCAATATCGGAGCGGATCGCAACTGGAGCGGCTCGGTGTTCGATCAGGCCAACTGGTACGCCTACGGGCGGCTGGCGTGGGATCCGGCGTTGTCGCCAGAGGCCATTGCGCAGGACTGGGTGCGCCTGACCCTGTCCAACGACCCTGCGGTGGTAACACCGGTAGTCGGCATGCTGCTGCGCTCGCGCGAGGCGGTGGTGGATTACATGACACCGCTCGGGCTGCATCACCTGATGGGGCGCGGCCATCACTACGGGCCCGCGCCGTGGGATGCGGGCAGCGAACGGCCGGATTGGGACCCGGTGTATTACCACCGCGCCGATCGCAACGGCATTGGCTTCGATCGCAGCGCCAGCGGCAGCAATGCGGTGGCGCAATACGCCGCGCCAGTAGCGCGTGTGTTCGGCGATGTGCGGCGCGTGCCCGAGCAGTCACTGCTGTGGTTTCACCATGTGCCGTGGGACCGGCGCATGGCCTCCGGGCGGCCGCTATGGGATGAACTGGTGTGGCATTACGACCATGGCGTGGACGAAGTGCGTGCGATGCGTGCGACCTGGCAAGGCCTGGCAGGCAAGATCGATGCGCCGCGCTACCAGCAGGTGGGCGATTTTTTAGCCATCCAGCAGGACGAAGCGCAGTGGTGGCGCGATGCCAGCATTGCCTATTTTCAGAGCGTCTCCGGGCGCGCATTGCCGGCCGGCGTGGTACCGCCTGCGCATCCGCTGGCGTATTACCAGGCATTGAAATTTCCCTACGCACCAGGAAATCCGAAATGAGCACGCGCGTGATCACGACCCTGGCGGTGCTGCTGTCTGCGGCGATGCTGTGCAACGCTGCGCAGGCGGCCGATACGCCGTTGCTGCATGCACTCTTTCAAGATCATGTGGTGTTGCAGCGCGATGCACCGATCAAGGTCTGGGGCGATGCGGCGCCCGGCGCACGCGTCACCGTGCAGCTGGATGCGCAGCAGGCGCAGGCACGCGCCGACCGTGATGGCCATTGGCAGGTGCGCCTGCCTGCACACCCGGCCGGTGGTCCGTACCGGTTGCAGGCGAGCACGCCCAACGGCGCGACGCAGCAGGTGAGCGATGTATTGATTGGCGATGTGTGGCTGTGTTCGGGCCAATCCAACATGGAATTGCAGGTGCACCGCTCGCTGGATGCGCGCAGCGAAATTGCCGATGCCGATCACCCCAGCATCCGCATGTTCAAGGTGCCGGCGCAATCCAGCCCCACGCCACAGACACACTTCGGTGGCGAGGCGGCGTGGCAGCTCACCACCCCGGAAACGGTGAAAGACTTTTCTGCGGCGTGTTACTACTTCGCACGCGAATTGCAGAAGACCGTCGCGGTGCCGATGGGCTTGATCAACGCCTCGTGGGGCGGCTCGCAGATGCAGGCCTGGATCGGCGACAAGGCATTGCGTGCGGCAGGCGACGATGGTCCGGCGTTGGACGTGCTGGCGCGTTACGCCACCAGCCCGACCGATGCCGCGCCGCGCTGGGGCACGTTATGGGAAACCTGGTGGCGTGCGCATGGCGACAGCGCGCCGTGGCAGCCGGATGCGCCGGGCGCGTGGCAACCCGCACCTGCGGCGCTGGGCGCATGGGACGACTGGGGCGTGCCGCAGCTGGTCGGTTTCAACGGCATGGTCTGGTATCGCACCACCATTGAGCTGACCGCAGCGCAGGCCGCGCAGGAAGCGACCCTGTTGCTGGGGCCGGTGGACGAGCTGGACCAGACCTGGGTCAATGGACGCGGCGTGGGCAGCAGTTACGGTGCCGATCAGGCGCGCCGCTACACGCTGCCGCGCGGCCACCTGCATGCCGGGCGCAACAGCATCGTGCTCAACGTGCTCAACACCTATCGCCGTGGTGGGTTGCTGGGCGATGCGTCATCGCGTGCACTGCAGTTTGCCGATGGCAGCACGTTGCCGCTGGATGCGCCGTGGCAGTACCAGATCGTATCGCCGCAACTGGGCACACCGCCGCGCGCGCCGTGGTCGTCGGCGGCCGGGCTGACCACCTTGTACAACGGCATGATCGCCCCGCTCGGCCAGCTCGGGCTGCGCGGCGTGCTGTGGTATCAGGGCGAATCCAATGCCGGCGATGCAGTGCATTACCCGGCGCTGCTGCAGGCCTGGCAGCGCGACTGGCGTGCACGCTTCGGTGCGCAGCTGCCGCTGCTGATCGTGCAGCTGGCCAACTACGGCGCGCCGCCCACGCAACCGACGGAAAGCGGCTGGGCGCAGTTGCGCGAGGCGCAGCGCCGCTTCGTTGCAGACGATGCGCATGCCGGCCTGGCGGTGGCCATCGACATCGGCGATCGCTACGACATCCATCCAGCCAACAAGCAGGAACTTGGGCGGCGCCTGGCGCGTGCAGCGCGGCGTGTGGTGTATGGCGAGGCGATTGCGCCATCCGGCCCGGTGTCGCGCAGCGCGCGTCGCGATGGCGACAGTATCCGCATCGCTTTCGACGACGTGGATGCGGCGTTGTTGAGTTATGGCAACGACGCACCGATCGGCTTTGAAGTCTGCGCCGCGGCAGCCAACAGTTGCCGCTACACCAGCGCCACGCTGCAGGGCCGCGAGGTCAGCCTGCGCATTCCTTCCGGCATCACCGCGACGCGCGTGCGCTACTGCTGGGCCGACAGCCCGGTGTGCACGCTGTACGACCGCAGCGGCCTGCCCGCCGGCCCGTTCGAACTTCCCATCACTACCGCTTCTTCCCCATGAGCGAGACCACGATGTCACAGACTCCCGACTCCCCTGCTCCGTTGCAAGGCTCGGCCCGCGATCGCGAGATCGTCGAGGCGCGCGTCATCGTCACCTGCCCGGGCCGCAACTTCGTCACCTTGAAGATCCGCACCCGCTCGGGCATCACCGGGCTGGGCGATGCAACGCTCAATGGCCGCGAGCTGGCGGTGGCGGCGTATCTGCAGGAACACCTGGTGCCGAACCTGATCGGCCGCGACGCCGGCCGCATCGAAGACATCTGGCAGTTCTTCTATCGCGGTGCGTACTGGCGCCGTGGCCCGGTGACGATGAGCGCGATCGCCGCGGTGGACGTGGCGCTGTGGGACATCCTGGGCAAGATGGCCGGCATGCCGCTGTACCAGCTGCTGGGCGGGCGCTCGCGCGAAGGTGCGCTGGTCTACGGCCACGCCAACGGCCGCGACATCGCCGAAACCAGCGACGAAGTGGGCCGCTTCCGCGAGATGGGCTTTATCGCCATCCGCGCGCAATGCGGCGTGCCCGGCATCAAGAAGACCTATGGCATTTCCAGCGGCGGCAAGCCCTATGAGCCGGCCGAGAGCGAACTGCCCACCGAAACCGTGTGGTCCACTCCGCGCTATCTCGGTGTAGTGCCGAAACTGTTCGAGCAACTGCGCAACGACCACGGTGATGAAATCGAATTGCTGCACGATGCGCATCACCGGCTCACACCGATCGAAGCCGCGCGCCTGGGCCGCGATCTGGAGCCGTACCGGCTGTTCTGGCTGGAAGATGCCACGCCTGCGGAAAACCAGCGCGCGTTCGAGATCATTCGCCAGCACACGGTGACGCCGCTGGCGGTGGGCGAAGTGTTCAATTCGATCTGGGACTGCAAGCACCTGATCGAGCAGCAACTGATCGACTACATCCGCACCACGATTGTGCACGCCGGCGGCATCACACATGTGCGGCGGCTGGCGGATTTCGCCGCCCTGCATCAGGTGCGCACCGGCTTCCATGGCGCCACCGATCTATCGCCGGTGTGCATGGGCGCGGCATTGCACTTCGACACCTGGGTGCCCAACTTCGGCATCCAGGAATACATGTTCCATTCCGACGAAGCCAATGCGGTGTTCCCGCACGACTACGTGTTCCGCGACGGGCGCCTGCATTGCGGCGAAACCCCAGGGCATGGGGTGGATATCGACGAAGAACTCGCTGCCAAGTATCCCTATGTGCCCAAGCAGTTGCCGATTGCACGCCTGGAAGACGGCGCGATGTGGGACTGGTGATGCGCCTGTTGCCGGCAGCGCTGAGCGTGCTGATGGCAGCGCTTGCGCCTGGTGTTGCGCAGGCGCAGGCCAGCGCCGCTATCACTGCCGATGTCGCCTTCGATTGGTTCGATTATCGCGGCGACGATGCGGTGTTCGCCACGCCGCTGGCGGCTGGTCAGTACCGCAACCCGATCCTGGCCGGCTTCTATCCGGACCCCAGCATCACCCGCGTGGGCGAGCGCTATTACCTGATCAATTCCACGTTTGCGTATTTTCCGGCAATTCCGGTGTTCGAGAGCCGCGATCTGGTGCACTGGAGGCAGATCGGCAATGTGGTCGAGAGTGCCGACCAGCTCGACTACGACGGTCTGGGCGTCTCGCGCGGCATGTTCGCCGCCAGCATTCGGCATCACGACGGGCGCTTCTACGTGGTGGGCACCTCGGTGGACAGCGGCGGTAATTTCATCGCCAGCGCCGAGCGCGCGTCCGGCCCCTGGTCGGCGCTCACATGGTTGCCGAGCATCGATGGCATCGACCCGTCGTTGTTCTTCGACACCGACGGCAGCGCGTATTTGCTCAACAACGGCCCACCGGAAGGTACACCGTTGTACGAAGGCCACCGCGCGATCTGGATGCAGCGCTTCGACATCGCCACCCATCAGCCCACCGGCCCGCGCAAGGTGCTGCTCAACGGTGGCGTTGACTTGGCCAGCAAGCCGATCTGGATCGAAGGCCCGCACCTGTATCAACGCGACGGCTGGTACTACCTGTCGTGCGCCGAGGGCGGCACCGGGCCGCAACATTCGCAGGTGGTGCTGCGCAGCCGCAACGTATGGGGGCCGTATGCGCCCTCGCCGCACACCCCCATCCTCACCCAGCGCGACCTGCCCGCCGAGCGTGCGCATCCGGTCAGCAATGCCGGCCATGCCGATTTTGTCGAAGCACCCGACGGACAATGGTGGGCGGTGTTTCTGGCTAGCCGGCCGTACTCCGGCGAGCGCTACAACACCGGGCGCGAAACGTTCTTGTTGCCGGTGCAGTGGCGCGATGGCTGGCCGTCGATCCTGCCCGCCGGCACACCGATTCCTTCCATCGCCAACGCACCTGCAGGGGCAAAGTCGCCTGTCGACCAGGCGCCGCTGTCGGGCAACTTCACCTGGCACGACGACTTCACTGCCGCCACCTTGCAACGCGAATGGCTCAGCTTGCGCGTACCCAAACGCGCGGTGGCCGATACGCAGGCACGCGTCGGTTGGTTGACCCTGCATGCGACCGCGCAAGGCCTGGAAGGCAGCGGCACGCCCGCGTTTGTGGCGCGTCGCCAGCAACACACCCGCTTTCATGCCAGCACCGCGTTGGCGGTGCCTACGCAGGCCGGCGTGCAGGCCGGGCTGGCCGCGTTCCAGAACGCCAACGCGTGGTATGCACTGGGCGTGCGCCGCGACGGCGCTGCACTGGAAGTGTTTGTCGACAAGCGCGACGGCGCCACCACCACCACGCTGGCGCGTACCCGCATCCCGGCCACCACCACGCAGCTGCGGCTGCAGATCAGTGGCGATGGTGGCGCGTACAGCTTCGACTACGACGCCACCGGCGCCGGCTGGCAATCGCTGCGCCGCGACGACGACGCCGGCATGCTCAGCACCGCACAGGCCGGCGGCTTCGTCGGCAGCATGATCGGGCCCTTCGCCCGGTTGGAATTGGAACAGGACCGCACCAAGGAGGACTGACCATGCTTTCGCACTCTGCCCGTTCCACCACCGCCCCGCGCCGCGCCCTGGCCGCCAGCCTGCTGCTGGCGATTGCCGTTGCCAGCGGCACCACCCAGGCGGCCACACCGCCGCCGTATCTGGACACCCAACTGCCGTTCGAGACGCGCGCCGCCGACCTGGTGTCGCGCATGACGCTGGACGAAAAAGCCGCGCAGATGCAGAACGCCGCGCCGGCCATCCCGCGCCTGCAGGTGCCCGCCTACGATTGGTGGAACGAAGCGCTGCACGGCGTGGCGCGCGCCGGTGGCGCCACGGTGTTTCCGCAGGCGATCGGGCTGGCCGCCACCTTCGACACCCCGCTGATGGCCGAAGTGGCCACCGCCATCAGCGACGAAGCGCGCGCCAAACATCACGCCTTTCTAGCGCGCGGCGAGCACAAGCGCTACCAAGGGCTCACGTTCTGGTCGCCCAACATCAACATCTTCCGCGACCCACGCTGGGGCCGCGGCCAGGAAACTTACGGCGAAGATCCGTTTCTCACCGCGCGCATGGGCGTGACCTTCGTGCAAGGCCTGCAGGCGCAGCAGGGCGCGTATCGCAAGCTTGATGCCACCGCCAAGCACTACGCGGTGCACAGCGGCCCGGAAGCCGACCGCCACCACTTCGATGTGCATCCCAGCGAACGCGATCTGTATGAAACCTACCTGCCGGCCTTTCAGGCCTTGGTGCAGGAAGGCCATGTGGCCGCGGTGATGGGCGCCTACAACCGCGTCAACGGCGAGTCCGCCTCGGCCAGCACGCGGCTGGAAGGCATCCTGCGCAACGACTGGGGCTTCGATGGCTATATCGTCAGCGACTGCGCGGCGATCCGCGACATCTGGCAGAACCACAAGATCGTGCCCACGTCAGAGGCTGCTGCCGCATTGGGCGTCAAACATGGCACCGACCTGGATTGTGGCGACACCTATGCGGCATTGCCCAAGGCGGTGCGCGCCGGGTTGATCGACGAAGCCACCATCGATACCTCGCTCAAGCGCTTGATGACCACGCGCATGCGCTTGGGAATGTTCGACCCACCGGCCAAGGTGCCCTGGGCGCAGATTCCCGCATCGGCCAACCAATCGCCGCAGCACGATGCACTGGCACGCCGCACCGCGCGCGAATCGCTGGTACTGCTGAAAAACAATGGCCTGCTGCCGCTCAAATCCACGCTCAAACGCATCGCCGTGGTCGGCCCCACCGCCGACGACCCGATGTCGCTGCTGGGCAATTACTACGGCACGCCTGCCGCGCCGGTCACCATCCTGCAAGGTATTCGCGATGCGGCGCCACAGGCGCAGGTGGTGTATGCGCGCGGCAGCGATCTGGTGGAAGGACGCGAAGACCCCAACGCCGCCGCGCCGATCGAGGCGCGCTATCTGCGTCCGGCCGCCGATGCCAAGCAAAACGGATTGACCGGTGAATACTTCAAGGGCCGCAGCCTGGCCGGGCAACCGGTGCTCACCCGCATCGACCCGCGTATCGCGTTCCGCTGGGACCGCAATGCGCCGACCGACGATGCGCTGGGCCGTGGCGAACTGCAACCCGGGCAGGCCTTGGAGAAAGACGACTTCAGCGTGCGCTGGCACGGCCAGTTGTTGCCGCCGGTCACCGGCGATTACGAACTGCAGATCGCCGCCGATGACGGCGTGCGGCTATCTCTGGATGGCAAGTTACTGATCGACCAGTGGAGCGATGCACCGCGCATGCGCAGCGGCAATGCCAGCGTGCACCTGGAAGCCGGCAAGGCCTACGACCTGCGCGTGGAGTATTACGAAGCCACCCGCGATGCCGGGGTGCGTCTGGCCTGGCGCATGCCCGGCGCCAAGCCACCGTTGCAGGAAGCGGTAGACGCCGCGCGTAACGCCGAGGTGGTGGTCTTCGTCGGCGGGCTCACTGGCGATGTCGAAGGCGAAGAGATGGACGTCAACTACCCCGGCTTTGCCGGTGGCGACCGCACCGACACGCGCCTGCCCAAACCGCAGCGTGACTTACTGCAGGCAGTGCAGGCCACCGGCACGCCGGTGGTGATGGTGCTG
This sequence comes from Xanthomonas sp. NCPPB 4467, assembly GCF_041475665.2. Taxonomy (NCBI): domain Bacteria; kingdom Pseudomonadati; phylum Pseudomonadota; class Gammaproteobacteria; order Lysobacterales; family Lysobacteraceae; genus Xanthomonas; species Xanthomonas sp. NCPPB 4467. Next base: position 5,110,995 of record NZ_CM191260.1, read on the forward strand.
ACCACCGGCTCGGCACTGGCCATCGATTGGGCGCAGCAGCACATCCCCGCAATTCTGCTGGCCTGGTATCCCGGCCAACGCGGCGGCAGCGCGGTGGGCGATGTGTTGTTTGGTCAAGCCAATCCCGGCGGTCGCCTGCCGATCACGTTCTACAAGGAAAACGAGCGCTTGCCGGCCTTCGATGATTACGCCATGCGCGGCCGCACCTATCGCTATTTCAACGGCACACCGCTGTACCCGTTCGGCCATGGCCTGTCGTACACGCAATTTGCGTATTCGAACCTGCGCCTGGATCGCACCACCGTCGCAGCCGACGGCACGCTACGCGCCAGCATCACTGTGAAAAACACCGGTCAACGTGCGGGCGACGAAGTGGTGCAGCTCTACCTGCACCCACTCGCACCGCAGCGCGAACGTGCCGGCAAGGAGCTGCGCGGCTTCCAGCGCATCACCCTGCAACCGGGCGAACACCGCGAGGTGAGCTTCACCATCACCCCACAGACCGACCTGCGTCTCTACGACGAGCAGCGCAAGTCGTACGCCGTGGATCCGGGTACGTATGAAGTGCAGATTGGTGCCTCCAGCAGCGACATCCGCGCCAAAAAAACCTTCACCATCGACAAAGAGTAAGGCATTCACCCCTCTCCCACCGGGAGAGGGGTTGGGGTGAGGGTACGGCCCCAAGCGCCCTAACCAGGCAACACGTCTCGCAGAAACCCATATGCCAACGCCACGCTTGTCACGCAGTACACTCGCCGCCCTGCCACCCACCGTGGTCACGCCCGGCTACGACACTGCAGCCACCACCATCGGTATCGTGCACCTGGGCGCTGGCGCTTTTTTTCGCGCGCATCAGGCGGTCTACATCGATGACCTGCTTGCCACCGATCCCGGTTGGGCCATCAGCGCCGTCTCGTTGCACAGCCCGCAGGTGCGCGACGCCCTGCGTCCGCAGGATGGTCTCTACACACTCGCCCTGCTCGACGAGAGGCCGCAGCTGCGCGTCATCGGCTCCATTTGCGAAGTGCTATGCGCTGCAGACGAACACCCCGCCGTGCTCGCACGCCTCGCCGACCCGGCAGTGCGCCTGGTCACGCTCACCATCACCGAAAAAGGCTACTGCCTGGCCGGCGACACGCTGGATCTGAGCCACCCCGATATCGTGCACGACATCGCGAGCCCTGCCACACCCCGAAGCGCCATCGGCTATCTGGTGGCCGGCCTGCAACAGCGCATGCAGCGCGGCATCGCACCGTTCACTGCACTGAGTTGCGACAACCTGGCAGACAACGGCAGCCTGCTGCGTCGCGCGGTGGTGACGCTTGCAGGCCAGCACGATCTCGCGCTTGCGGCGTGGATCGACCAGCACGTCAGCTTTCCGTGTTCGATGGTCGACAGCATCACGCCAGCCACCGACGATGCAGTGCGCCAGCAGGTGCAAGCGCAGCTCGGTCAGTCCGATGCATGGCCAATCCAGCGCGAGCGCTACAGCCAGTGGGTGATCGAAGACCGCTTCTGCAACGGACGCCCCGCCTTCGAACGCGCAGGCGTCACCCTCAGCGACGACATCGCCGGCTACGCACGCGCCAAGCTGCGCCTGCTCAACGCCCCGCATTCCGCGCTCGCCTACCTCGGCAGTTTGCTGGAGCGCGACACCGTGGCCGACGCCATGCGTCAGCCGCCACTGGCAGCTTTTGTCGAAACACTGATGCGCCAGGACATCGCCCCCACCCTGCAGCCCATGCCGGGCTTCGACGCGCAGCGCTACAGCGATGCCATCCTTGCGCGGTTCCGCAATCCCGCCATCCGCCATCTATTGGCACAGATCGCCTGGGACGGCTCGCAAAAGCTTCCCGTGCGGCTGCTTTCCACGATCGGCGACGCGCTCGCTGCAGGCCAACCGATCGATCGCCTCTGCCTGCCAGTGGCCGCGTGGCTGCACTTCATTCGCAGGCAGGCGCACAACGGCACCGTGCTGTTCGACCCCTTGAGCGAGGCGCTCAGCGCGCTGGGACGCGAAGCAACCGGCGATGCCGGCCATGACATCGCCTTGTTTCTCAAGCTGGATGCCGTGTTCGCACCGTTGTCTGCAGATGTGCGGTTTTCTGCAGCGCTGACTAGCGCATATGCAGCGCTGGGTGCCGCGACACCGCACGCCGTGGAGAAAGCGCTTGTCGCGATGCGTATTGCCTAGCGGATGCGCTGGGTGCCATTTCGGCCAGCGATGTGTCGGCCGTCGATTTGAAAGCGCTGCGATGCGCAATGCGCTACTGCCTTAAGCGATGGCAGATCAGCAGGCATGCAGTCTGACGCGGCACCAGCGTCAGCATTGCCGTCGAGCGCTGTCGATGGGAGGCGAATCCGATGCTCCAGCGTCGTAAATCCCTGCCCGGTTACCCGGCTGCAATGACCTGACCAATCCGCAGCAGATTGCCGCTCTCATCCACAATCGCAAACTCGCGCATCCCCCAAGGCTTGTCGCCCACCGGGTCGATCCGCGGAACACCGCGCTGCGGAAGTGCCGCCGACTGCATCGCCGCGTAGATCTCATCCACATCACCCACCCGCAGATAGCACCCCGCATAACAAGCAGCCGGGTCGAGATCCGGATGCGCAAAGAAATGCAGCTCCACAGCACCACGCCGCATAATCGCGTATCCCGCATCATGCGGATGCGCATCGCCCTCAAACCCGAGCCGCCGATAGAACGTCAGCGTCTGCGCAATCGAGCGGCTGGGCAGGATTGGGATGGTTTGGTCATGCTCTGAAAGCTGGATCATGATTTGCTCTTTCATGACGCAATTGGACACCACCAAAGACTACACCGCCAGCAACTGACATAACGACAGGGCTGCTGACAATGTCAGGCATCTCAGGAGCACAGCTACTCAATAGAGAAGGGTCGAGCGATCACTCTTTGTGAGAGCGGTAAAGAACTAAGCGACCTCATCTATTAAAAGTTGGCGACTTCCCATGTCAACGCAGGCTGTGGTAGAAGACAAAAACAACGGGGAACGGAGCAAGCCACATGGATTTTGTTGATCAATTACGTGTTCTGGCAACGCGCATAAGCACAACACGAGCATTGATTCAGACAGAAGAAGCCACCAAGAATGCCATGGTGATGCCTCTTATACAGATTTTAGGTTACAACGTTTTTGATCCCCTAGAAGTCACACCGGAAATCGTAGCTGACGTTGGAACGAAGAAGGGAGAGAAAGTAGATTACGCAATTCTTCGTGATGGAAAACCCATCATTTTATTTGAATGCAAGAAAGCTGGAGCAGAGTTAAGCATTAATCACGCCAGTCAACTTTTTCGCTATTTCCACGTTACTGCAGCACGTTTTGGAGTGCTTACAAACGGTTTGGTCTATCGGTTCTTTACGGACCTGGAGCAGCCGAACAAGATGGATGAAAAGCCATTCTTCGAATTCAACGTGCTGGACTTCAAGGATCGCGACGTTGAAGAACTGAAGAAATTTGCCAAGTCAGCTTTCGATCTTGACACAATCCTGACGACCGCCAACGAATTAAAGTACACGCGAGCCATTCAGACACGACTTGCGGAATTGATGCATCAGCCAACCGAAGATTTCGTCAAACTGGTCTCAGCTGAGCTTATTGGAAGTCGACGTTTCACACCTGCCATACGAGAACAGTTCACAACCATTACACGCAGAGCCTTTGAGCAGCTTGTCAGCGAAAGGATCAATGAAAGACTGAAGGGTGCGATGGCGCCCGAGGCAATTTCTATCAATGAGCACACTCCAACTATTGTTCCCGAGCAGGCTGCATCGGCAGCATCAAACCTTTCGTCTGACGCCATGGTAGTTACCACTCCAGAGGAAATCGAGGGATTTCATGTTGTCCGCGCCATCGTGCGTGAACTCGTGCCTGGAAAGCGAGTCTTCATGAGAGATGCACAAAGTTATTGCGCAGTTCTTCTTGACGATAACAACCGAAAACCTATTTGCAGACTCCGCTTCAATAATCTTCAAAAGTTGCGGATTGGCGTATTCAATCAGAATAAGGAGGAGGAACAGATCGATATCAGCTCGATTGATGATATTTATGGTCTAGCCGACAGGATCAAGGAAGCGGTTGTTGCTTATCTACCACAAGAGGCGTAGTTGCTCCTTTGAGGAGGTCGACACCTCTCTTAATTCATCTACCTTCCTCAGGCTCCGCTAGCAAATTTTTTGTGGACCTGTGACATGCTTGACCTCCGTTTTCACCAGGACATGCGTTACCACCATCGCCATGGCAATGCGCAAAAAGCAGGATCTGCCGGAGAAGGTGTGCGTGCAATGCGGGCGGCCATTCCGTTGGCGCAAGAAGTGGGAGAAGGTCTGGGACGAGGTGAAGTACTGCTCGGATCGATGCCGCGGCGATAGCAAGCGGCACCGACCCGCGCCTTAGCGCGGCTGGCAGGCCGCGTGCGCTGTCGGCGAACAGGCAGGGGCGGTGCTCGGATCGGTATGCCGCATACGTCCGCTGAAGTTGCGTCGCGCCGTACCCGCCACTAAGAGCGGCTAACAAAACGTAGCGAGCAGTCGTCAGGTGGGTGTGGACGGCGCGGAGGAACCGGAGTGTACGGGTGGTACATGAGGATTCCGAGCACCGGCCGCGCCCGCCTGGCGGCTGCACAGTAGTTTTGTTAGCTGCTCTAATGCCCAGACGACGACTGCTGGTAACGTTTGCCGGCCGCCTTGCCTGATAAGGCCGCTACGCTACTCCGCTGCGGCCACGCGTCTGACGCTGACGCAGCGTGACGCGATGACGGGTATCCACTGACAACCGCTAACGCTTTGTTGCCGCCTTCTTCGCCGTACTCGACTTGCTCGCACACTTGGTGCTGCTGCGCTTGCTGGCCACTGCCATATTGTGGACCAGGTTCGGATACGGCCGGCCGGCTGCCTTGGCGCGCTTTTTGGCTTTTTGGGCAGGAGACAGCAACGTTGAGGCCGACTTTTTGACCGGATTGGGCTTGATCCAAGGCGCTGTTTTTTCGCGCCGCTCGTCTTTGCACTACACGCGTTAATACGTTTCTTTGCCAGGCTATTGCGAACGCCCGCTTGCTTGGCAGGTACATTCTCTGGTGCTGTTTTCTTGGATGCTGCCTTCTTGCTGGCCGTCTTCTTGGTTGCCGCTTTCTTGGCAACCTTCCTCACTACAGAAGGAGATCCGCTCCGCTGCATGCTCGCGAAAGGCTGACCACCTTGAATAGCGCAGCGAACCGCGATCGATCACTTGCGGATCAGCCTGCTCGCAGCGAAGACGTGGCATCGTCGTGCCGATACACTCGATCACACGTTGTCATCGGAGGGAACATGCCTTGAAACGGTCGTTACTCGCCGTCGTCACTGCCGTCGCACTCGCCGCGCCGCTCCTTGCACTGTCGGTCGATGACGCGTGTGCTGTAGAGCGTGCATCGCACAATCAGATCGGTGCAGGCGAGAGCTGGAAACAGATCCGCGCCGACAGCACACCGCATGCGCGTCACGAGAACAGCATGGTGGCCATCGGCGAGCGGCTCTATCTGATCGGCGGGCGCGACCAGCGGCCACTGGACATCTTCGACACCCGAACGCGTCGCTGGTCGCAAGGCAGTGCGCCACCGCTGATGGTGAGCCATGCGCAGGCAGTGGTGGTGGCGGGCAAGCTGTATTTTGTCGGCGGATTTACCGGCGATTACCCGGAGGAAGCCTCGCTGACCCACCTGCTGATCTACGATCCGCAGACCGACACCTGGCAGGTGGGGCCGGAGATTCCCGCGCACCGTCGGCGTGGTGCGGCAGGCGCAGTTGCGCATGAGGGCGTGCTGTATCTGGTGGGCGGCAACACGCGCGGGCACATGAGCGGCTATGTGCCGTGGCTCGACGCCTTCGACACCAAGACCCAGCAGTGGACGCAGCTGGCCGACGCCCCGCACGCACGCGACCATTTTCATGCGACAGTACTCGACGGCAAGCTGTATGCCGCCGGTGGGCGCAGGTCCGCGCATGAAAGCGGCAATACCCTTGCGCAGACGATTCCGGAAGTGGATATTTACGATATTCAACGCGGCACCTGGTCAGTCGCGCCGGCGGCCTTGCCGACGCAGCGTGCGGGCACCGCCGCCATCGTGCGCAATGGCCAGCTGCTGATCATCGGCGGCGAGAGCATGCGTCAGGTCAAGGCGCACGACGAGGTAGAAGCCTACGATCCGGCCAGATCCACCTGGACAGCGCTGGCCGCACTCCCGCAAGGGCGTCACGGCACGCAGGCCGCAGCAGTCGGCGACGATCTCTACATCGTTGCGGGCAGCGGCAACCGGGGTGGTGGGCCGGAGCTGGATGATGTGTTGGTGTTGGATGACGCGGACGCCATGCGCTAAGCAGCGTGGGCGACAGCCGCGTCGAATCGCAGGAGTGGCTTGAAGGGAAAGCGACTGGTCATGCAGGGCTACTTGTCATGCAGGGATATAGGTAACGCGCCATCGCGGCCAAGGCCGCTCCTACAAGAGCGGCGACTGGATGGGCCAAGGTTTGGTCGCCCGATAGGTACTACCGTGCAAACTGCAACCCCAGCGCCTTGACCCGTACGCGTGTCAGCATCGCGTGCGAGGTCATGTAGAGCGTGTGACCGTCGTTGCCGAAGGCGCAGTTGGAGATGGCGTCGCCGGTTTCGATGCGGCCCAGGCGTTGGCCGGCCGGGTTGAAGACGATGACGCCGCCGGGGCCGGTGGCAAACAAGTGGCCGTCGGCGGACACCGCCATGCCGTCCGGCAGGCCTGGCGAGTCCTTGCCCACCAGATCCGAGGCATCGGCGAACACACGCTTGCTGGTGACCGCGCCACGGGCGTCGAGCGCATACGCCATCCAGATCGGCCGTTCCGGATCGGAATTGGACACGTACAAGGTGCGCGCATCGGGCGAGAGCGCAATGCCGTTGGGAAAGCGCAGGCTGTCGTCCAGCAGATGTACGCTGCCATCGGTGTCCAGCCGATAGACGCCGTTGAAGCGCAGCTCCTTGACCGGCGAGTCGTTCAAATCTTTCAAGCCGTACGGCGGGTCGGTGAAGAACACCACGCCGTCAGTGCGACGGACCACATCGTTCGGGCTATTGAAGCGTTTGCCATCGAAGCTGGTAGCCAGCGGTGTTTTCTTGCGTGTGGCCGGGTCGAGCCTGGCGACGATGCGGGTGCCGGAGTCGGCCAGCAACACGGTGCCGTCGGGCTCGGCATACAGTCCGTTGGCACCGGCTTCGCGTAGCGTGGCCTGCTCCGGGCCGACATAGCCCGAGGGCGACAGCAACACCGACAGGCCGGCCTGTTCGGACCAGCGATACAGCTTGTTTTCCGGCACATCGGTAAACAACAGATAGCCGCCGTTGCGCACCCATGCCGGGCCTTCGGACCAGGTGAAGCCTTCGGTGAGCTTCTCGACACGCGCATCTGTGGCAACCACATCGCTGAAGCGGCGATCGAAGATTTCCACCTGCCCGATGGATGGGAAGCGCGGCGGCGGCGGATCCTTCTTGGTGCAGGCAGCGACAATCGCCAACAACGGAACGGCCAACAACAGATAGGACGGCAAGCGCATCGGACAGTCCAAAAATCCAGGTGGTGCATCATGCCACCTTGCGTGTGCAGGCTCGCGCGCGTCCTGGCGAGCGCGACTATCGACCAGCACTCGTAGGCACCGCCAACACCGCATCCAGCGCCGGTTTTGGCTGGTGATTGCGGTCGAACAGCAGCGGGTAATTGGTGCGGCCTGGCACCGGGTAATCGTTCTTCCACGACATGCCGTCGCTGACGCCCCACACGCTTACGCGCGCAAGCTTGCCGCGCTTGCGCCAGAACAGCGCAAATAACTCCGCGTAGCGGTCGCGCAGTTGCGCCTGCACGGCAGGCGGCAGTCCATCGCGGTAGGGGTCGAGAAAGCGCTTGAATTCCGGTAGTTGGAACTGCTTGTGCGCCAGCCCGGTGCCGATGACCTGGCCTTGCCTGGTGAGCGGCAGCACGTCCACGTCGAGCTCGGTGATCATGACCTTGATGCCGAGCGCGGCGTACGCATCGATGGCATCTTCGATATCGCGCAGGCTGGGATAGTCGAGCCCCCAATGGCCTTGCATGCCGACACCGTCGATACGAATGCCGGATTGCTGCAGCATCCTGACCATGCGCACGATGCCGTCGCGCTTGCTCGGCCGCCATGCGTTGAAGTCGTTGTAGTAGAGCTCTGCGTCCGGTGCATACCGCTGTGCAAAGGTAAACGCATTGCGCACCACGGTGTCGCCATCGCCCACGCGTTGTACCCAGTTGGTGGAACGGTAACCGCCGTCTTCGTCGATGATCTCGTTGACCACATCCCAGGCCTGCACCTTGCCGACGTGGCGCCCGGCCACGCCTGCGATGTGTGCGCGCATGCGCTCGATCTGCGCGGCTGAGCTATTGGGCTTGCCCTGCGCATCCACAAAGAACCAGTCCGGGGTCTGGTTGTGCCAGACCAGGGTATGCCCCACCACAATCAGGCGATTGCGTTGCGCGTAGTCCACGAACGCATCTGCAGCGCGGAAGTCGAAGACGCCTGGTCGTGGCGCAACGACCTCGGCCTTCATCACGTTCTCCGCGGTGACCGCGTTGAAGTGGCAGGCCACCAATGCGGCGGCCGCGGCGTCCTTGCCGGAGACGATGTCGGCATTGACCGCAGTGCCGAGCAAGAACCCGTCGGCATACGCGCGCTTGAGCGATGTGGCGGCGGTGTCGCAACGCGCGGCTGCGGGCAGGGCGGCGATCGCGCCGACGCCCACAATGGCAATGCGCAACAGGGTTGCAACAGCGGGTAGGTGCGTGTGCATGGCAGGTGTCCGAGTGAGGTGCTGCAGGCGACAGGTCATGCGCAATCCCATCATTGCGCCACGATCTGCGCCTGCGCGGCGTCCAGGCTGTCCGATTCGACATGCAGCGTGATGGTGCCGCGTGCGCCCGCCTTCGCCCGCACGATCGCCAGGCACAGCCCGTTGAAGGCGTTGCGTTGCGGCGAAGCGAACGGCTCCAGATTGGTGGGGTCGCCGTTGTCGGTGGCGACCAGTTCGCCCGGGCCATCGATCCGAAACCGCAGGCGGTCGCCCGCGGTGGGCGCAGGCCGTCCGTCGCGATCCAGCAATTGCACGGTGACGAAGCTCAGATCCCGGCCGTCGCCGTCGATGCGGCTGCGGTCGGGCGTGATCTGCAGGCGCGCCGCGCGGCCGGAGGTCTGCACGCGGTCGCTGGCCCATGGCTTGCCGTCCTTGTAGGCCTGCACGCGCAGCTCGCCGGGCTGGTACACCACATCGTCCCAGCGCAGCCGGTAGTGCAGCGCGCGCTTACGCTTGCGCCCCTGCGAGACACCATTGACGAACAGCTCGGCCTCATCGCCGGAGGTAAACACATGCACTGGCGTCACCTGGCCCTCGCGGCCGGGCCAGCTCCAGTGCGGCAGCAGATGCGCCATCGGCAGCTGCGGGCGCCAGCGCGCCTGATATAACCAGTAGCGATCCTTGGGAAACCCCGCCAGATCGAAGATGCCCGAATACGCACTGCGCGAGCTGTAATACGGCGTGGGCTCGCCCAGATAGTCGAAGCCGGTCCAGACGAATTCGCCGGCGACATACGGGTGCCGGTCCAGCGCCGCAAACACCTTGTCGGCACTGGAGCCGAAGTCCACCGCATGCAGCTCGTAGGCGCTGACCTGATGCGCCACCGAGTCGCCGCCGCGCCCGTCGCGTACCGGCGCGCTGATGTCCGGGCTCACCGGAAACAGATACACGCCGCGGCTGCTCAGGGCCGACGCGGTTTCGCTACTGACAATGGCCTTGTGCGGGAATGCCGCATGAAATGCCGGGTATTGCGGCGGCTTGCGGATGCGCTCGGTGCCTGCGAATTCGGGGGCATCGCGGATGCCCTCGCCCTGGTAGTTGAGGCTGATGACATCCAGCGCGGCCGGCAATGGCATGTCCGGCGAAGCGTAGTTCATCGCCACCGTGGCCGGCCGCGACGGATCTTCGTCATGCACGATGGCGTGCAGCGTGCGCGCGATGGCGGCGCCCTGTTGCCCGGTGTACTGCTCGCCGACTTCATTGCCGACACTCCACAGCATCACCGACGGATGGTTGCGGTCGCGTCGCAACATCGCGCGCAGATCCGGCTCATGCCATTGCCCAAATACCAGATGGAAATCCAGCGGCGTCTTCTTCATCTCCCAACTGTCGAACACCTCGTCCACCACCAGCAGGCCCATGCGATCGGTGAGTTCCAGCAGCTCCGGTGCGGGTGGGTTGTGGCTCATGCGGATGGCGTTGGCACCCATCTGTTGCAGTAACTGCAACTGCCGCTCAGCGGCGCGCACATTGAACGCGGCACCGAGCGCGCCGAGATCGTGATGGTTGTTCACCCCGCGAATCGGCACATGCTCGCCATTGACCAGCAGCCCCTTGTCCACATCGAACACGATGCTGCGGATGCCGAACGGGGTTTCGTAGCGATCCACCACCTGCCCCTGCTGGCGCACTTCGGTCACCGCCACGTAGCGATGCGGTTGCTGGGTCGGCGGTGGCCCCCACAGGCGTGGTGCTTCGATCTGCACGGTGCCCTGCACGCGGGCGCTGCCGCCGGCAGGCACGGCAATCTGCGCTACGGGAATCTGCGCGACCGCATCGCCACTGCGTGTACCCGTTGCCGCGTCGAGTACGTAGATGGCGGTGCCGACCTGCGCCTGCGCCGCAGTGCGCGCAGCGTTATCCAACGTCACGGCCAGCTGGATCTGTGCCGATGCCGCCGACACCTGGGGGGTGGTCAGCTGCGTGCCCCACTGTGCGATGTGCAGCGGCGCGGTCTTGGTCAGCCACACATTGCGATACAGCCCGCCACCGGGATACCAGCGCGCCGAGTCGGGTGGATTGTCCAGGCGGATCGCCAGCTGGTTGCGCGCGCCGGCAATCGCATACGGCGTCAGGTCCACGCGCCAGGAGCTGTAGCCGTAAGGCCAGCCGCCGACCAGCCTGCCGTTGAGCCAGACCGTGGCATAGGACATCGCCCCATCGAGATCGAGAAACAGCGAGCGACCGCGATCGCTGGCCGGAATGTCCAGGGTTTTGCGATACCAGCCGATGCCCCAACTCGGCAGACGCCCCATCCCGCCGTACGGACCATCGACCAGAAACGGCCCGGCGATGGCCCAGTCGTGTGGCAGATCCACGGTTTGCCAGCGGCTATCGTCGAACTGCGGCTGCACATACGCGACGTCGTTGCCGGGATTGCCGGGCGGGCGTCGATGCCGTTGCGCCGGGTCGGCAATGAATGCGTTGGCGGTTGGCAGAATCCACGGCTTGAGCACGTCCTTGGCCGCTGCGCGCAGCTGCTGCGCCTGATCCGGGCGCGCATCGGCCACCTTGCCGTCTTCGCTGCGGATCACCTGCGGGCGCGCGTCGTAATCGAGCACCACCGTATTGCCCGGCGGGTCGTCGCGCTGAAAGCGCCATTGCGCGTTGAGCGACACCCGCTCGCGCGGTGCGCTGGTCTGTGCGGTGGCGTCGAGGGTGGGCAGTGCAAGCCCGGCACAGATCATGACGGTGCAGATCATGTTGGTGCAGCTAACGCGCATGGCATTGCGCCACGTTGCAGCGCGTGGCGACTGTCCGCTGGTCATGACCTCAGCCTGCCACGCTTGCGTATGACGCGACGTTGCACGCCGCTGCTGCGTCGCATCGCTGTCGCACACGCAACGCAGCGGTTGCATCACAGTTTGTAAGCCTGTTTGGGCAGCCGATACGCAAGATCCATCGCTACCTCCACCGCTTCGTCTTCCTCCAACCGATGCTCGGCGACCAGCTTGGCCAGGAACGCGCTGTCTACGCGCCGCGCGACATCGTGGCGGGCCGGGATCGACAGGAATGCACGCGTGTCGTCGTTGAAACCCACCGTGTTGTAAAAACCGGCGCTGGCCAGGGTCTGCTCGCGGAAGCGCCACATGCCCTCCGGCGCGTCATGGAACCACCATGCCGGGCCCAGCAGCAGCGAGGGGTAATGGCCGGCCAAAGGTGCCAGTTCGCGGCTGTAGCTGGTTTCGTCAAGGGTGAACACGATCAGGCGCAGGCGCGGGTCGTTGCCGTAGCGATCCAGCAATGGTTTGAGCGCATGCACATAGTCGGTGCGCATCGGAATATCGGCGCCCTTGTCGCGCCCGTAACGCTCAAACAACGGCCGGTTGTGATTGCGAAAGCAGCCCGGATGCAGCTGCATCACCAGGCCATCGTCCAGGCTCATCGCCGCCATTTCGGTCAGCACCTGCGCGCGGAACAGCTCGGCCTGTTCCGGCGTGGCAGCGCCGCGCACCACGGTGTCGAACAGGCGTTGCGCCTCGCCCGGCGACAGGTCGGCGGTGGCGGCACTGGGATGGCCATGATCGGTGGAGGTCGCGCCATGCGCGGCGAAGAATGCGCGGCGTTGCCGATGCGCGCGCAGGTAGCCTGGCCAGGTCAGCACGTCTTCGCCGGTAAGCGCGCCGAACTGCTGCAGCGCACCGGCAAACTGCTCATGCTCCGGGTCCACCACCGGGTCCGGGCGGTACGCGGTCACCACGCGGCCAGCCCAGCCGCTGTCGCGAATGGTCGCGTGATGCTGCAGCGTGTCCAGCGGCGATTCGGTGGTGGCGATCACCTCGATGGCGAAACGCTCGAACAGCGCACGCGGACGAAAACCTGGCGTCTGCAGCGCGGCGGTGATGTGGTCGTAGTAATGATCGGCAGTGCCGGCATCCAGGCGGATGCGCAACTCGAAGACGCTGTGGAAGACATGGTTGAGCCATACCGCCGACGGTGTGCCGCGCAGCAACGTGTAGTGCGCAGCAAACACGCGCCAGGCCGCGCGCGGGTCCACCGGCGCGCGCGTGCCATCGGCGTGCGGGATGCCCAACGCATCCAGGTCGATGCCCTGGCTGTACAACATGCGGAACACGTAGTGATCGGGCACCAGCAACAGTTCGGTGGCATTGGCGAACGCGGCATTGGTCGCGAACCAGGCCGGGTCGGTATGGCCGTGCGGGCTGATGATCGGCAGCGTGGCGATCTGCGCATACAACCGGCGCGCAATCGCCCGCGTGCCGGGGTCGGCCGGCAACAGGCGGTCGTCGTGCAAGGTCAGCGGGAAGGAGGTGGGCATGGGGTCGGGGCACCGAACAGTTGAGATGGGTCGTGCAACGCGCGCGTCAGGGCGCAGGCGTGCCGGGATGGGCAGCGACGTAATCGCGCAACCAGGTCAGCGCCGGGCGCTCGCTGCCATCGCCACGCACCAGATAGGCGGCTTCCTTCTCGCGCCACAGGCCGGGGCGGAATCCCCACAGCGTGATGCCGCGCACCGCCGGGTGCTCCCAGAAGATCGGAAACACGCGCTGGTAATCGACCAGCTGCTGCGCATCGCTTGGCCCATCCAGGTCGAATTCGGTGATGTAGATCGGCAAGCCCGTGGCGGCCAATGCATCCAGATTGGTGCGATGCACCGACATCGCCACGTTTGGCGTGGTCTCGAATGCATGCTCCTGGATGCCGATGGCATCGACCAACTGTTCGCGCTGCAGCAACCGCACGATCTGCAGATATTTCTGCGTGGCCTGCGTGTTGTTGGTGATGCTGTAGTCGTTGATCATCAGCTTGGTGTGCGGAAAGTGCTGGCGCGCGAGCCGAAACGACTGCAGTACCCACTCCCAGCCGCTGGCGCCGTCACCGCCGAGCGCCTGCAGATAATTGCCGCCGCCGGTGTCGGCCTTGCTGGGCGGGTCGTTGAGCGGCTCGTTGACCACTTCCAGCAGATCGATGTCCGGGTAGCGCTGGGCCACGGCGGCAAACCATTGCTCGATCTCGCGGCGCTGCTCGGCCGGGGGCAAGCTCTTGATCCATTCCGGCTGCTGATTGCCCCACACCATCACATGCATCTGGAACGGCATGCCGTTGGCTTTTGCGAACCGGTAAGCGGTATCCAATGTGCGCCAGTCCATCTGGTCGCGTACCGCCTCTACCGTGCCCCACTTGCCGCCGTTTTCCGGGGTGAGCTTGTTCCAGTACTGCGCAAAGCCCTGCGCCTGTTGCGGGCTGTAGGCGCTACCCAGAAACTTGGACGCGCCCGCTGCCAGCGGCGCGGCTTGCGCCACCGATGCGATACTTGCTGCCAGCAACAGTGCGATTCTCGCGGTGTGCAGGGACATGACGATTCCTCAGGAAGATGGAGGCGTTGCGGTGGCCGCAGGCAGCTGCGCCGGCTGCAGCCGCGGCACCAGCGCATGCACGAGGGCCAATGCCAACAGGTAGGCCGAGCCGGCCATCAGAAACACCGGCACGTAGCTGCCGGTTGCCTGCAGTAAAAACCCGATGAAGGTGGCGATCAACATGCCGCCCACTGCGCCGGCAAATCCGCCGATGCCCACCACGGTGGCCACCGCATGCCGCGGAAACATGTCCGAGGGCAGCGTAAACAGATTGGCCGACCAGCCCTGGTGCGCAGCGGTGGCCAGGCCGATCAGACCCACCGCGAGCCACAGGTTGTCTGCGCGTGCGGCAAACACGATCGGCACCACCGCCACGGCGCAGATCAGCATCGCAGTCTTGCGCGCACGGTTCACGCTCCAGCCGCGCGCGATGAAGCGCCCGGCAACCCAGCCACCGGCGATGCTGCCGATATCGGCCAGCACGAAGATCACGATCAATGGCGCACCCAGCTGCAGCAGACTCAGGCCGTACTCGGCATGCAGGAATTTCGGCAACCAGAACAGGAAGAACCACCAGATCGGGTCGGTGATGAACTTGCCCAGCACGAACGCCCAGGCCTGGCGATGCCGCAGCACCTGCAGCCACGACAACCGCGCTTGCACCGGCTCATGCGCATCGCTGCGGATATGCGCCAGTTCCGCGCTCGACAGGCCGGGTTGCTGCTCGGGCGCGTGGTAACTGCACCACCACACCACCAGCCAGGTAGCGCTCAAGATGCCGGTGAACAGAAAGGCCGCCTGCCAGCCCCACGCGGTGGCGATCACCGGCACCAGCAGCGGCGCGACGATGGCACCGATGTTGGAGCCGGAATTGAAGATGCCGGTGGCCAGCGCGCGCTCGCGTCGCGGGAACCATTCGGCCACAGTCTTGAGCGCGGCGGGAAAGTTGCCCGACTCGCCCAGCCCCAGGAAAAACCGCGCAATCGCAAAGCCCACCACGCTGGTGGCCAACGCATGGCCCATCGCCGCCAGACTCCACACCCCGATCGCCAACGCATAGCCCAGCCGTGTCCCGAAGCGGTCGATCACCGCACCGCTGCACAACAGGCCCAGCGCATAGGCCGCCTGAAACGCGGTGACGATGTAACCGTACTGGATCTCGTTCCAGCCGATCTGCGTCTGCAGAAACGGCGCCAGCACGCCCAGCACCTGACGGTCCACGTAGTTGATGGTGGTCGCTGCCAGCAGCAGCGCGCAGACGCGCCAGCGCACCCGCCCCAGGCGCGCCCCGGCGCCGGCAGCATCGACCGCAGGCGCATCGCTCATGGGCACGGCTCCTGCCGGCCCACCACCGCCGCGCATGCACGCCGGCAATTGCTGCAGTACCTGGCAGCATTAGCGGGCGCATGCCGCTCGCTTGCGCGTTGTCCGATTCGATTCATCGATCACTGCACCTGCACAAAGGTGGCCTTGCGCCACGGGTGATAGCGCTACCATTACCATGCTACTCGCCCGAATCCATCGCGCACTGCAGCACGTCGTCACCGTTCGTCCGCATGCCAGGCAGCGAGGCAACGCCAACGCGCTATGCCCCCGCAACTATGCTGCCCTGCAGCGTGATGTTCTGAATTTGGTAGCGCTAACATCCAGCGCCACTGATCGCCCGTCTCCCCCATCGCATCATCGTCGCGCCGATTCCGGGCAGCGGCACTCCCTACGCAGGGGCGATGCGTGGGACATCTGCTCACCTGTTAGGGAAGGGAATACGGTGAAGAACAGCTACGCACGAACCGCGTTGTCCTGCGCGTTGGGGTCCATCCTGCTGGGCATGACCAGCACTGCCGCCTGGGCACAGTCCACCGACGCCGACAGCGCCGCACAAACGCCACCGGCCACGGCCGGCAACAATGACGCAGTGACCCAGCTCGACACCGTCACCGTTTCCGGCTACCGACGCAGCATCCAGTTTTCCACCGATGCCAAGCGCGACTCGGTCGGCTTTGCCGACACCGTGTTTGCCGAGGACATCGGCAAATTTCCGGACATGAATATCGCCGAGTCGCTCAACCGCATCCCCGGCGTGCAGCTGGCGCGCGACGTCAACGGCGAAGGCCTCAACATCGCCATCCGCGGCCTGGGCACCAGCTTCACCAAGACCACGCTCAACGGCGCCAGCATCGCCACCGCCTCGATCGGTCTGAATGCGCAGAACCAGAATCGCGAAGTCGATCTGAACCTGTTTCCCACCGAATTCTTCACCCAGCTCACCGTGAGCAAGACGCCCACCGCCAGCATGCTCGAAGGCGGCGTCTCCGGTGTGGTGGACATGCGCAGCGCGCGTCCATTCGATCGCCCCGGCGTGCACTTCACCTACCAGGCGCAGGCCGACTGGAACAGCACCAGCGAAAAGACCACCCCGCGTGGCGCCTTCATGGGCAGCTGGACCAACGAAGCAGGCACGCTCGGCGCGTTGTTCGGCGTGGCCTCGGTGCGCAGCAAGCTGGGCGTGCGCGGCTTCGAAAGCGTGGGCTGGACCAACCCCGGCCTCACCTATACCCAATGCGGGCTCACCCCGCCTGCAGGCACGCCGGCGACCAATCAGCCGGCGGCCTGCAACGTCAACGGCGGCGGCAACTGGCGCATTCCAGACCGCGTGCCGGCCACCGCCGGCAGCGGCTTGACCACCGGCGAAACCATCGACGCGGCATGGCTGCTGGCACGCAACCCGGGCTTGAGCATCGACCAGATCAGCGATGCGTTGATTCCGCGCCTGGGCCGCAGCGTGTACATGAATGGCGATCGCGACCGCGATGCGTCGGTGATGTCGCTGGAATGGCGGCCCTCCGACAGCATGCATTTCTACCTGGACACGCTGTATTCCGAAGCCAAGCGCACCACCGAGCGGATCAGCATGAATCTGATCGGCCGCAACGGCAACATGATCCCGCTGGGCATGCAGCTGGATCAGAACAACGTAGTCACCAGCGCCACCTTCGCCAACGCGCAGTATTTCCTGGAAGCGCGCCCATACCGCGAAGAGGTCAAGTTCTGGAGCGTCAATCCCGGTGCCGAACTGCTGTTCGGTGCCGAGCAGGACATCAAGCTCAACGTGCAGGCCAATGCCACGCGTAGCTGGCTGGATCGCGAGTCGCCCAGCATCCTGGTCACCTCGCCGTTCACCACGGTCGATTACCGCAACCAAGGCGACGACCGCCCGTCGATCAGCAGCCCGCTGGATCTCAACGACCCGAACCTGGGCTGGAGCTGGAGCGGCGGCCGGGTCAATATCCAGAACGAAAAACGCGTCACCCAGACCCGTGGTGGACGTGCCGATCTGCAGTTCGGCGAAGACAAGCGCAACATCAAGATCGGCGCTGCCTACGACCAGGCCGAGCGCACCATTCGCGGCTTCGACAACAGCATCGCCTGGGAGCAGGTGGTGTGTCGCGGCGGTGGCGGCAACGTGTGCAACGGCGGCCCTGGTTCGGCGATCCCGAATGCGGCCCTGGCCAGTTATCTGCGGCCAGGCCCGGGCGGCTTCATCACTGCCGATTTCAACCGTTTCCTGGGCGACACCAACTATTACGCGCTACGCGATTCCGCCCCGGAAACCAACTCCGCCAACACCGGCGCCTCGGCCGGCGGCATCCGCGAAAAGAACCTGGGTTTCTATATCGAAACCAATGCCGAAACCGAAGTGTGGAACCGCACGCTGCGCTTCAACGCCGGTGTGCGTTACGTCACCACCGACCAGACCATCACCGGCCCGGTCACCATCAACGGCATCCGCCGCGTGCAGGTGCTCGACTCCGATTACGCCGAAACCCTGCCCTCGTTCAACGCAGCCTGGGATGTGGCCGACAATGTGGTACTGCGCCTGTCCAGCTCGCGCACGCTCACGCGCCCGGACCCGAGCGCGATGTTGCCCAACACCAATTTCAGCGACCCGTCCGCACAGACCGCGACCCAGGGCAATCCAAACCTGGCGCCGTATCTGTCCACCAATGTCGACTTCGGCGGCGAGTGGTACACCGGCGGCGAAGGCTATGTGGGTCTGACGCTGTTCAACAAGCGCATCAGCGGCTTCACCGTCAACGGCGTGCGGCGCATTCCCTTCAACGATCTTGGTGTGCCCTACGAGAGCCTGCTGCCGATCCAGCAAGCCGGGCTGGACCAGCGCGGTGGCCCCAATGCCGCCACGGTGGACGTGCAGACCCAGGTCAACGCCGATGGCGTGCTCAACATCCGCGGCACCGAAGCGATCTGGGTGCAGCCGTTGGACAAGCTGGTCGACGGCATGGGCTTCAGCGTGAACTACACCCATGTCACCCAATCTTCGGAAGGCGAAGGCATCCCCGCGGTGGCCGTCGGTGTGGCGCCCAATCTGTGGAACGGCACCGTGTACTGGGAAAAGAACGCCGCCTCGGTGCGCCTGTCCTACACCTGGAACGACGACATGGTGATCTCCGGCGCCAACCAGAACGGCATCCCGTACGCACGCCTGAATGCCGATGCACGCGGCCAGCTGGATCTATCGGCCAGCTACGCGCTGGACTGGTTGCCTTCCAAGCCGCAACTCACGCTCAACGTCACCAACATCACCGACGAGCCGTTGCGCACCACCTATGCGTGGCCCAACGCTACCTACGACCTGTACGAACCCGGGCGCACCGTCATGCTCGGCATCCGCGGCACGTTTTGACGGTGTCCATCGAGACGCGCTCGCCGCTGGTTGCCGGGTGTAGCGGGTGTTCGGACTGCACGCGTGCTGCGCGTGCACTCCGTCTGACGCGCGCCGTCCAACCTGCCTGCGCGACGGCACACGACGTTTTGCCCGACACTTCAGGCGCTGTGCCTGCAACCGCGATCCAGAGCGATCGCGGCCAGCGGCGTAGCGCGCGCCGCGGCGTTTTCCGTAGCACTCTTCGAGCTCGCCTCACCTCATGAACGATCGATCACAGCAGCTCTCCGTGCGCGAAAAGATCGGCTACAGCCTGGGCGACCTGGCTGCCAATCTGATCTTCCAGACGCTGGTGACGTTTTTGGCGTTTTTCTACACCGACGTGTTCCGCATCCCGGCGAGCGCGGCGGCCACGTTGATCTTCGTGGTCGGCCTGCTCGGCGCGTTCGTGTTTACGCCCATCATCGGCATCCTGGCCGATCGCACCCGCACCCGCTGGGGCAAGTTTCGCCCGTGGATCCTGTGGACCGCGCTGCCATTCGGCGCACTGTCGCTGGCGGCCTTCAACACACCTGCGCTGGGCGAGCACGGCAAGATCACCTACGCCTTCGCCACCTACACCTTGCTGATGCTGGTCTACGTGGCCAACAACCTGCCGTATTCGGCGCTGAGCGGCGTGCTCACCGGCAGCATGGAGCAGCGCAACAGTTTGTCGGCGTATCGCTTTCTGGCGGTGACGTTTGCGCAGTTCATCATCCAGGTCCTGCTGCTGCCGCTGGTGCTGATCCTGGGCAACGGCGACAAGGCGCAAGGCTTTCGCAACACCATGGGGTTGTTCGCCGCGGTCGGCACGCTGTGCTTTCTGATCACCTTTTTCACCACCCGCGAGCGCGTGCTGCCGATCGCCGAACAACGCAGCAGCGTGCGGCAGGACCTCACCGACCTGGTGCGCAACAAACCCTGGCTGGTGATGCTGGCACTGACCATTCTGGTCTTCATCAATCTCGCCATGAAGGGCGGGATGTACATCTACTACTTCAAGTATTATCTCGATGCGGGCGCGCTGACCCACTTTCTCGATGCCGCAGGATTCAACCGGTTTATTGCCGCAATCAACAGCGTGCTGACCGGTGCCGGCATGAGCGCCTTGCAGTGGCCGCAAGACGCGCCGACCTCGGCGTTCAGTGTGTTCAGTGCCGGCGGCATCCTGGCCATGATCGTGGGCATCGGGTTTTCCAAACACCTGGCCGACCGCTACGGCAAGCGCAATGTGTTTGGTGGGGCACTGCTGATTTCCACGCTGTTTCTATTAGCGTTCTATGTGTATCCGCCCACCGCGATCGGCTGGGTATTCGGCTCCTATGTGCTGCACGGCTTTTTCTACGGCATCACCATCCCGCTGCTGTGGGCGATGATTGCCGACGTGGCCGATTACTCGGAGTGGAAGAACCACCGCCGCGCCACTGCCATCATTTTTTCGGCGATGTTGTGCGGCCTGAAAATCGGGCTGAGCGTCGGCGGCGCACTGGTCGCCGGCCTGCTCGCCTTCTATGGCTACGACGCTGCGCTGCCGCAGCAAAGCGGCGCGGTCACCGACGGCATTCGATTAGCCATCAGCGTGTATGCGTCCATCCCGTTCCTGCTCGGCACCGCGCTACTGGTGTTTTACGAGATCGACAAACCGCTGGAATCCCGTATCGAACGCGAACTGGGCGTGCGCCGTCAGGCCGCTCCGCTCGCGTCGCCCTAACCCCTTCCTTCCACCTCATGCACAGGTCCGCGCATGTCCGATGAACTGCAAGCCGCCACACTGCAGGCGCTGGCGCGCACCGCCATTTCCGCACCGCTGGTCACCCATCTCTACACCGCCGACCCGTCCGCACACGTCTTCGATGGCGCGCTGTACATCTATCCCTCGCACGACATCGATGCCGGCGTGGCCTTCAGCGACGACGGCTCGCATTTCGGCATGGAGGATTACCACGTCTTTCGCATGGCGCATCCCGACGCACCAGTCGAAGACCTGGGCGAAGTGCTGCACGTGCGCGACGTGCCGTGGGCCCAGCGCCAGATGTGGGCACCGGATGCAGCGCAACGCAATGGCAAGACCTATTTGTATTTCCCGGCAAAGCGCGCCGACGGCATCTTCCAGATCGGCGTGGCGGTCGGCGACCAACCACAAGGCCCCTTCATCGCCGAAGCCGAACCGATCACCGGCACCTACTCAATCGACCCGGCCGTCTTCGCCGACGACGATGGCGCGCATTACCTGTACTTCGGCGGCATCTGGGGTGGTCAGCTGCAGCACTATCGAGACAACCGCTACGCGCAGACCAACCAGGAACCGATGGGCGATGCGCCCGCACTGGGCCCGCGCGTGGCGCGCCTGCACGAGAGCATGACCGCACTGGCCGAACCCACGCGCGAGATCGTCATTCTCGACGAACACGGCACCCCGCTACGCGCCGACGACCTCGACCGTCGCTTCTTCGAAGGGCCCTGGCTGCACCGCCACGCCGGTCGCTATTACCTGTCGTATTCCACCGGCGATACGCACCTGATCTGCTACGCCACCAGCGACTCGCCGTATGGCCCATTCCGCTACCAGGGCGTGCTGATGCAGCCGGTGATCGGCTGGACCACCCACCACTCCATCTGCGCCTTCGACGGCCAGTGGTATCTGTTCTATCACGATGCCGTGGTATCGGGCGGCCAGACCCATCTGCGCAACATCAAGATGGCACCGCTGGAGCATCTGGCGGATGGAACGATTGCGACGATTTATCCGTACGGGAAAGATGCTGTCTCGCCTTGGTGAGATGGCGGTGGCGATCAAGTTCGCTGCTGTCTGTCCATCAAGGCGGCGCCAGCCGAATGCGCATCAGCGCGGCCGACAGAACGACATGCTCATGACCAGGCAGGCTCGGCCGGTCCTGGCCGCGGCACCAACCACCCGCACACTCCAGTGCTGAGTATGCCGTTCACATCCCTCTGACGACTGCTCGTGATGTGTCAGTCGCTGTAAGGCAATGCTCATCAAGTCCCCCGCGCCTGTCATTCTCGCGAACGCAGAAGCTCCAAGGCCTTGCAAGGCAGCGATTTACGTCCATGGCCTCCCGCTACCGTCGGGATGACAAGACTTATGCAGCGTTGCCCTAAGAGCGCTCCCGACCCCGCACCGGCATAGCACCTGATCGTCACGCTCGCGAGCCAGTTGTCGAGCACGATGTGGGAGATCGTGCAAACCTGCCTGCTACCGCCCGTGACCACCGCAGCCATCGCATTCTTCAATACGTCCGAGCCGTCCTTGCAAGGGTAGAGCCCGTCAACCAACGGGAACCCACCGCGCCTTTCGATAGGCAGCGCATTGCACGCTGCATCCACACGCATCGTCGCAACGTATGCCCCTGCACTGAGACTGTTGAGAGAGGTTGCCATGCGCCAGGCGTCGATGCTGTTCTTACTCACCCTTGCGTGCTACGGCAATGCAAGCGGCAGCGAGCCGCGCGCCGCACTGCCCCGCGCAGACAGCGTTGACGTGCCGCGCTTCATGGGCGACTGGTATGTCATCGCACATATTCCAACCCGTCCAGAACGCAAAGCCTACGACGCAGTAGAGAGTTATGCGCTGCGACCGGATGGCCGTATCCAGACCACCTTCACCTTCCGCAAAGGCAGCTTCCAGGCCCCGCTCAAGTCCATGCACCCGATCGGCCAAGTCGCAGAGAATGGCAACGGCGCGCTATGGAGCATGCAATTTCTCTGGCCGTTCAAGGCCGAATATGTCATCGCCTGGCGCGATGCCGACTACACCCAGACCATCGTGGCGCGCAGCAAGCGCGATTATGTCTGGTATATGGCACGGACCCCGCAGGTCTCCGATGCCGACTATCAGCAGGCGCTCGCGCGCATTGCGGCGATGGGCTACGACGTGTCACACCTGCGACGCGTCCCGCAATCGTCGCGTTGATGTGGCCTAACCTGTTGGAGAGCCCGCACGCCACGCGCTCCAACGCACCTGCCGCGCACATCAGACGTCTTTGGTGTCTACAGAAAATTCCCATCCATCGTTCAATCCACCCAAGGGCTTTGCTTCCGTTGCCAACTCCTCCTCGAAGGCGCAAATCGCCTTGTACGTCGGCACCATGGTCGGGTACACCGTGACATCCATCGGAAACGCGGTGTTTTCCGGGTAATGGCAGCAACGCACCTTCTGCTCGAAGCGCAGCAACGTCACCGAAAATTCCAGTGCAGACTCTTTGCTCGGGAACACCACTGAAAACGCAATCTCGCGCGGCTTGGAAAGATCCACGCCCTGCTGCGCAATGTGCCACAAGGTGTCGCCATTATCGTCTTTAGGATACAGCTCCGGATTCCGCTGCATGGTTGATTCGCTCTGTGACGCCTGGTTGGCCGATACAGAAGCTTAGCGCCTTGGCTTATATGGTGTCTTCTCTAAGCTGAGCTTATGACATCAAATGCAAGCGGAAGATTTATCAACCTGATTTTTTTGCGCTACCGAGACTCATCGGCTCACTAACCAACGTATTTGAGTTTCCTGAGCATTCCGGTGGCCTGGAATTTCTGCATATTGACCGTCACCTCTGCGGCATGGCATCGATAACCGAAAGAGCGCGAGAATTCCAGGCCTGCATCTTGACTCATCTATGTATCGGTAGCACACTTCTGCACGGAGCGTAGCAACTCCACAAACAGCGGTGCCACCCTCCGTGAAGCGGTGGTTTTTTGTGCCTGATGTTCGGGCACATGCTCGGCGTCTCCACGCCGGGAGGGCGGCGAATACAACACCCGCAAGGGAAATAAGCCCGCCGTCTGTTTGCGGTTGCTAACCTCCCGGCATCCCGCCGCATCGTGCGGCGGAAGCCTGTCCGGAGAGTTGAGCATGGAGCAGTCTCTGTTCGGGTATTATCTGCTGCCGGAAGACGCGCAGCTTCGCTTATTGCAAACGCGTGATCATCTGCGCTTTCTGGCAACGCTGGCGCAGCCAAGCGCAACCATCACGAGTCATTTAAATGAGCCACGTGTGAGCCTGGATGCACTCGCATTCTGCTTTGATCTGTTGGCTGAGCAGTTGGAAAGCGTCTTGAACCAAACCCTTACACCGGATGATCTGCTAGGGCCGAATGCGATGCCGTAGCACTTCATACTAGTTCTTTCTCATTTGGACGAAAGCGTGAAAGCAATGCTTGCTATCAAATGCGGCCGTAACATCAGCTAGGCAGTCAGTGCTGAGGCAACGACCTTTGCAACGACTGAGACAAATAGCGCCAATAGAAATTTCGTTAGCGCCGCGAAACCATTTTTTTGATTCGCGCTAGCAGCTTTTTTTATGAGATTTTTATCGCCGTTTGTAAGAGACAGATAAGAAAGTTGCGACCATCTATCAAGTGAATCTTCTGCAGCACTACCTAAATGATGAGCTAGGCGGTAAGCAGAGAACAATCCTACAAATGAAAACAGAGTAAATGTTGCGAGCTGATGAAGAGTTGCACCAGAGGGTACGAAATATTCAGCAGTCTGGTAAATAATATAGGCAACAAAAGCGCCAGTTACATAACGCGCCATCACCGGAATGTAATGCGACCTCCTTACTATGTACTTCCAAAGCTTTGATGTATCGCCTTTGTCAAGACCTTCAAACCATTGATCTGCCGTATTAAGCAAGCTACGTGCTACCGAATAGTCTACATATTTAACATTTACTACAGCGGTCCGATTTCCCATAGTGCGTAGAATTTTTGGCATATGAAAAGGCATATTTTCACGCATCTGGCTTTCCACAGCTATTCTAGATGCCAAACGGACCGATATTGTGTAGCCTTGTGGCTTCTCAACTTTTGGTAAAACTATAAGAAAATTGTAAGTAAGGAGCACGCTTTCGACCGCACTTGTTGTTCCTGCATTAAAACTCGCAAATCGCTCAAATGAACTATATGTTTCCTGAGTGTCGTTAACGTAGTAAACCTTGACTGAACAATTTGACGCTTTGACATTGTACTGCTCGCAGCACTGCGAAATTCTGAAATCCAGCTGCTCAAAGTCTGAAAGAATAGTTTGGAAGGGCTCGTTGTAAGACTTAGAAACATCCTCAGTTTTTCCGGTCAATTCATGGTAAATCCCCTGAAGAAGTTGAATGCTTACTTTTGTCTCATTTGGCGTACCTTCGCCTACGACCGCTAGATCGCCACTAGATCCTGACCCTGAGGTTTCCCCACATTTCTTCCTGCG
The DNA here is from genome assembly GCF_041475665.2 of Xanthomonas sp. NCPPB 4467. NCBI lineage: Bacteria > Pseudomonadati > Pseudomonadota > Gammaproteobacteria > Lysobacterales > Lysobacteraceae > Xanthomonas > Xanthomonas sp. NCPPB 4467. Next base: position 5,136,146 of record NZ_CM191260.1, read on the forward strand.
AGATCAAGTACTTGCTGGATCAGGATGTGGAAGAAGGTGCGCGCATGGTGCACGCTTCAAGGTGACTAAGCCAGAGAAGAGTGCCGACCATGCGCGCCAGCGAAGTATTGCAGAAGTGCCTGTCTCACTCACTCTCTGGCATGCATGCATTACGTCGACGCGCCTTGCTTGGCGCGGTTGAGGCGCTGTTGCACGGAGGCCGGCTGACCTTGATCGACATTGCACGCGCATGGCCAGGCGCGAGGCGGGTACGTGCGCCCCTCAAGGCATGCGACCGCCTGCTGCGCAATCGCACGTTGCAGGGCGAACGATCCGTGATCGAGCGGGACATGGCGCATTGGCTGCTGCGCGGCGCGCAGCCGGTGATCGTCATCGACTGGAGCGATCTAAAGCCGGACAAGTCATGGTGTCTGCTGCGCGCAGCCGTGCCGATCGGTGGGCGCACGCTCACGTTGCTGGACATGGTGGTTGCTGGGAAACAGCAAGGCTCGCCTGGTGCGGAGAAGCGTTTTCTGCAACACCTCAAGGAACTGATTCCAGACGATGTGCGTCCAATCCTGGTCACGGATGCCGGATTCCGCACGCCGTGGTTTCGCGCGGTCTCGGCGATGGGCTGGGATTGGGTCGGGCGTCTGCGCGGACGCACGCAGGTCAAGCCGCAAGACGTGCCCGATGATGCAGCGCAATGGATCGATAGCCGACGCTTGCATGGGCTGGCGTCCAACCGTGCACACGCATTGCCACCGATGCAGGCCAATCGCAGCGATCCACTCGATTGCCGTCTGGTGCTCTATGCCAAGACACCGCAGGGACGTCAGCAACGCAATCGACGCTCACCTGCCAAGGTCTCGCGCGCATCATCAAGTTTGAAAGCAGCAGCGCGTGAGCGCGAGCCGTGGCTGATCGTCGCCTCCCCACAACTGCAAGCGCCCAGCGCAAAGCAGTTGGTCAACCTGTACGCACGAAGGATGCAGATCGAGCTGGCATTTCGGGATCTGAAGTCGCATCGCTACGGTCAGGCGATGGAAGACAGCCTGACCCGTCGCGGTGAGCGCTTGCAGATCCTGTTGTTGCTCAATACGCTGGCCACCTTCGCCAGCTGGCTGGCAGGACTGGGCTGCGAAGCCACCGGCATCGCGCACTGGCTGTCGCCCCGCAACAGTCAGCGCAAGCTCTACTCGACACTGCGTGTCGGCCGCGAGGCGTTGATCCGACGTTGGCCCATGGAACCTGTCTCACGCTGGCTAGAACGCTTGCGCTCACTGCCCGACGCAGTGCGCGAGCAGATGACCCTGGTACCTTAAAAACGTGGGGATACCTAAGATCCTGACCCTAGTACTTTGTCGTTATTTGCAGTGCTCATAAAACCTCTAAATTTATAAAAAGCAACGCTCAAATTAGCTAAATGGAGCGATGGCCTAAAATTTCTCTATCTGCAACCAAAGTCATTTTTCAGAGTAGCTTTTCAATAATTAAGACTTGAGGGGTAATTACTCAACTAGGCGAGCCATAGTTACCCGATATCAAGGCACCCAGACCAGATTCATCAGCTGCGGGTCGGCGGTCACCTTGACCAGCTTACCGCTGGGGCCGAACTGCACCTGGTACTCGGCGAAGCTGTCGCGCCAGTAGCGCCACAGCGAGGCTTCCAGATTCGGGTTCTCGCTGCTGATCGGGTAGCCGACCGCCATAAGCACCTGTTCGCGGGTCATGCCACCGGTGAGCTTGCCGTCCACGATGGCCTGGCGGATCTTCGGCGGGAAGGTGGCGAGCTTGAGCTTGGGATCGGTGGTGACGATGTAGCGGGCGGCGAAGGCGGTGTTGTCCAGGTCGCGGCTGTAATCGTTGCCGATGGACTGCTTTTCGCCGGCGATCTTGAGGTTGACGCGGTTACGGCCAAAGCCGGTGACGCTGACCGGGGTGCCGACGGGGAGCATGCGCTTGCCGTCTTCGGCGTAGTTGCTGTCGCTGATCCAGCTGCCGTCGGTGCGCAGGTTGCAGCACAGAAAGCCGTCGTACTTGGCCACATCGGCGGCCGAGGCCAGGTTGGCGGCGGTGAGCAGGCTCAGGGCCAGCAGGGAAGAATGCAAACGCATCGTAAAGACTCCTTTCTCGACGGCCGTGGCCGCGCGGCAATGATGGGATAAGCGCGCCACCGTTTCCCCGAGGGCGCGGGGGCATTGTCGCAGCCTGCGGCCACTTGGCAAGCGCGGGTGACGCGTGTCGCCCGGGGTTGTGTATGCTCGGAGCGTGGAAACCCTCTCACCCGCCGAGATCGTCGAACAGATCGCCGAGTTGCGACGCGCGCACCGTGCGTTGGACGACGAGATCCAGCGCATGCCCGCGAATTTGGAAGACGAGCTGCAGATGAAGCGCCTGAAGAAGCGCAAATTGCAGATCAAGGACTGCATTATCCGGCTGGAAATGGAGCTGGTGCCCGACGAGCCCGCTTGAGGCGTTGGGTGCTTGGCCTGGACCTGGACCTTCGTTGCGAGGGCAGGTGCGCTTGGGTCTGTGCTCCGGTGTCAGGTGTCCGGTGATCCTTTACAGGCGCTGGTCTGGCGTGAACTAGGCTGATCGACTTTGTCGCAGTGGTGAAGCAGCACGCGGGGGTGGACGCACCGTGTCGCGCAGGCCGCGCCCTCACCCCAACCCCTCTCCCGCAAGCGTGAGAGGGGCGTCACAGCAGCGATCGGCGGACTGCCTTCCCCCGGCTGAGGGAGAAGGTGCCCCGCAGGGGCGGATGAGAGGACGGGCGCGATTCGAATCGGCTTACAGATTTGAATTCGTCTACGGACATGGGGGCCGATTTCGGTCCTGCTGCTGTACCTTCTGCGGCCCTGCCCCTGCCCTGTTCCGGATTCGAGTGCAGATGCTTTGGGTGTGGATTCGGATTCGAGTACAAGAGCGAGTGCGGCGTCGGCCGTGGGCGCCACAGATTCCTACCTTGGCCGCGTTGCTCCACTCTGGCCGCAGTTGCTCTACTTCGGCCGGACACGGACTGCTCCGATCGCGACCAGCCTCGAACCTCCTGACACCCTTTTTGCTAAGCCGCGCGTGTTAGCCGGCACGCAACAGGATCTTGCCGCGGCGGCCTGGCTCGTCGCTTGCGGCCGCTGCCTTGGCCGCATCTTTCAAGTCGAACACCGCTTCCAACGGCAAGGCCAGGCTGCCATCGACGGCGGCCTTCAACAGCTCGCCGATCATGCGGCGCTTGTCCTCTGATTTTGTGGCCTGCATCACCTTGCTACCCCAGAAACCGCGCACCGTGGCCTGCTTGAAGATCACATCGCCGCTGGAGATCTGCAGCGGCTCGCCGGTCATCGACCCGAACGACACCAGCTCGCCGCCCTCGGCCAGCAGCCCCATCAAGTCGCCGGCGGCACTGCCGGCGACCGAATCGATGGCGCGGATAATCGGCGCATCGCCGGCCAGCGCGCGCACTTTGTCCTGCCAGCCGTCCTGCGCAGTGGAAACAGCATTGCCGATGCCCAACGCCTTGAGTTCGTCCACGCCCGCATCGCGGCGGACCAGGTTGATCACGTTGATGCCGCGTGCGGCGGCAAGCATGGCCACGGTCTTGCCGACGGCGCCGTTGGCGGTGTTCTGCACGATCCAGTCGCCTTTTTCCACGCGCATGAATTCGATCAGCATCAGGGCGCTCAAGGGCATGGCGATCAACTGGCAACCGCGGTCATCGTCCAGTGCGTCGGGCAGCGGGACCACGCCGGCTGCATCGGCCAGGAAATACTCCGCCCAGCTTTCGTGGACACCGGCCGCGACAACGCGCTGCCCGGTCTGCAGGCCTTCCACGCCCTCACCCAGGGCATCGATGACGCCGGCGCCTTCGCTGCCACCGATCGCCGGCAGCTCCGGCGTGTAGCCGTAGTTGCCGCGCACGGTCCACAGGTCGTGGTTGTGGATGGGCGAGCGGCGCATGGCGATACGCACCTGTCCCTTGCCTGGCTGCGGCACGGGCCGTTCGCCGAGTTCAAGCACCTTGGCGGGATCGCCGAATTGGGTATGGATGGCTGCGCGCATGGAATCTCCTGCCAAGCGCATTTGCATTGGGAGGCGCTCGATCACTATGAAAGGTGATCCGATGCTATCGGCACGCGCGCAAGCGGCCGATGAAACGGACGCAACTGTTGTGTGAAACCTTGCCGTGCTGCGAATCGATGTGTGGTGAGGGCGATGTGCTGCATGGCTGCGTGGTTGCCTGCAGCCGTACCCTCATCCGGCGCTGTGCGCCACCTTCTCCCGATGGGAGAAGGAGTCATCGGGTCGTGGGATAGGGCGCGACTCGATGTGTGGTGAGGGGCGATGTACTGCATGGCTGCACGGTTACCTGCAGCCGCACCCTCATCCGGCGCTATGCGCCACCTTCTCCCGGTGGGAGAAGGAGTCATCGAGTCGTTGGATAGGGTGCGAATCGATGTGTAGTGAGGGGTGATGCGCTGCATGGCTGCGTGGTTGCCTGCAGCCGCACCCTCATCCGGCGCTGCGCGCCACCTTCTCCCGGTGGGAGAAGGGATCACCGGGTCGTTGCTACAGGCGGGGTACCTCAATGCCGCGCTGGTGTTTCTCTACGCCGCGCGTGTGTTGTGTCTCTGCCGCGCTGTCCCGCTTCAGCGGCAACACCGCGTTCGATTTGCTGCGGCCGCACTGCGGCGCGCGATGTCGCACCGTTTCCAACTCGACCGAACTGGAACAATCGGTCAGCGCCAAGCAATGCCGCGCGCTTCGCCACGTGCGCGGCTCTTGCCGCCAAGACCGCCCCCTCACTCCGGCGGCAACACCGCATCCGGTTTCACCGCTGCCGGGCTGACGCGTTCGATGGTGTGGCGCAGTTCGCGGCCGAGGATGAACTTGGCATCCTTGGCCCATGCGTCCAGCCGCTCATCGAACAGCAGCTTGCTGTTCTCGTCTGGCCAGACCAGGCGCAGCTCGCGCAGTTTCTGGATGAAGCTGCGGAACAGGGTCTTGTCGAAGAACTCCGGCGCGGCAGGTGCGTACAACAGGCTCAAACGCTGCGCCGCCTGTTGGCACAGGCTTTCCAGTTCGCCGGCGCCGAGCACGCCGGGGCCGTTCTTGACCAGCACCGAAATGGCGATGTAATAGCGCTCGAATGCCTGTTGCAGCGAGTGGCCAATCGCGCGCAGGCGGAACACTTCATCGGTCTGCCCGGTGTTGCGGGTCAGGATGCCGCCGTCGTCTTCGGTGACATTGAGCAGCAGGCCTTCGCGTACGAACATGTCGATGGTCTGTTCGATACGTTCGGCAAAGCGGTCTTCGCTCCATGGCAGGAACAGCTCGGCCTGCAGGAACGGGTACACCGTGCGACCCAGCCGGATTAGGCCGGCGCGGCTCATGCGGCGGTTGTTCTGGAAGCAGCACGCCACCCACGACGATGCGGTGAACAAATGCAGCACGTTGTTGCGGAAGTAGCTCAGCAGCACCGCGGTATCGCCGCTGACGCTGAGCACATCGCCCAGCGGGTGCGACACGCGCGTGAGCACGTTGATCTCTTCGGCGTGGGTGATGATGCGTGCCGGGGTATGCGGAGTCACGGTGACGCGGTCCGAGTACGGCATTTCCGCCAGCAGCTTCTTGCACAACTCGATCTGCGCGATCAGATCGGCCTCGCCCATCGCGTGCTTGGGCGTGGACAGCAGCGCCAGCGCCAGCAGGTTGATCGGGTTGACGTCGGCCGCGCAGTTGATGCGGGTCTGGATCTGCGTGGACAAGGTGTCCACCGCCGGTGCCAGCCAGCTGGGTTTGGCATCTTCCGGCAGCGGCTCGCCATCCCAATCCGGGGCGTGCTTGGCCAGCACGTCGTTGAGCGCGATCGGCTCGCCGAAGTTCACCACCACCTGGCCGTAGTTCTGCTTGAGCACCTTGGGGATCGACCACAGCAGGCCCCAGATGGATTCCTTTTCCTTCGGCCGGCCGGTGAGCTCGTCGAGATAGCTGTTGCCTTCCATCAGCTTCTCGTAGCCGATGTAGACCGGCTGGAACAGCACCGGCTTGCGCGGCTGACGCAGGTAGGCACGCAGCGTCATCGCGATCATGCCGCCCTTGGGCTGCAGCAGGCGTCCGGTGCGCGAGCGCCCGCCTTCGACGAAGTATTCGATCGAATAGCCGCCGGCCACCAGCTGCGCGACGTATTCGCTCAGCACCGCCGAATACAGCGCATTGCCGCGGATGCTGCGGCGGATGAAGAACGCGCCGCCCTTGCGCAGCAGCGTGCCCACCACCGGCAGATTGAGGTTGATGCCGGCCACGATGTGCGGCGGCACGATGCCGCGTTCGTACAGCAGATAGCTCAGCAGCAGGTAATCCATGTGGCTGCGGTGGCTGGGCACGTACACCACTTCGTGTCCGGGCGCGGCCTGCTTGAGCTTGTCCAGGTGATGCACCAGCACGCCAGCGTAGATGCGATTCCACACATGGGTGAGCAGGAAGCTGGCCGAACGCACCACCGGGCTGGAATAGTCGGCGGCGATCTCCCACGCATAGGCATGCGCCTTGCGCCAGGCATCGACCGGCTTGGAGTTGTCGCGCTTGGCCTGGGTGGCGATGGCTTCGCGTACCGAGTCGGCGGCCAGCACCTGGTCCACCAGAAGACGGCGGGTGGACAGATCCGGCCCGATCACCGCCTCGCGGATCCGCCGGAAATGCGTCCGCAGCACGCGCTGCAACTTGCGCAGGGTGCGCTCGGGCGGCAGGCCTTCGGCCATGGTCTGGCGCAGCGAGATCGGCGGCGCGAAACGCACGATGGTGGTGCGACCATTGAGCAGCACCGCCAGCAGGCGACGGAAGCGTCCGACCAGCGCCCAGTTTTCCGAGAACAGCACCGCAAACCAGCCGCTCTGCTTGTCCGGCGCGCGCCCGACGAAGATCGACACCGGCACCAGATGCACGTCCAGATCGGCGCGCACGCGGTGCGCCTGCAGCAACTTGGCCAGCGAGTCGGAATGGGTCTTGCCGCCGCGTTGTTCGGGGATCAGCGAATTGCTGCTGCTGCGCCGCGACAGCGCCAGGTAGGCGCGCTTGCGCTCCAGCGGGTCGCCCGGCAGCGGCACCAGTGGCGATGGCAGGCCAGCCTCGCGGCAGGCCTTGTCCAGGATCAGGGCGCTGGACAGGCCGTAGTCTTCCAGGACATAGACCACTGGCTTGCCGTCGTCATAGCGCCCGGGTTGTTCGGGTTCGATGGTCAGGCTCAGCCACGGGTCGGCCAGTCGACCGAGCAAGCGCGCCCACCACGGGCGTTTGGCCTGACGTGCGGTGGCCAGCAGCGGCGCTGCCGGCGCCGCTGCCTCCGGCGTCACGGCGGCGGACAACGGCAACGCAGCCGCGCTCGCGCCGGGGTCGGCGACCGAGGTGGTCGGGGCAGGCTGGCCGTCCGGAAACGGCAGGGGGTTCTGTTCTGGCATCGCGGTCATTATCGCCCAGCCGGGCGTTGCCCGGCGTCCGTGGCCGGTGGCGGCGGTGCCCGCGCCGTGTCGGGGGCTGCCGCAGCATCGGGTAGGGGCGGAGCCGGCAGGGCGTCGAGCAGCGCCTGTATCTCGTTCTGGGTCTGTTGCTGGTACCAGTGCCCATCGCGCTTGATCAGCGCCACGGTCAGGTCGATGGCGTGCGCCGCCAGCGGATAGCGCAGCCGCACCTGGGCGCTATCGCCGTCCTGCTTGATCAAGCCGGTGCGCAGCGCGTCCAGACTGGTGTCGATCGACAGGTCGTAGCGCTCCAGCACCTTCTTGCACGCGGCCCAGAACGGCCCCAGCCGGCGCAGGCTTTCTTCCATGCCCAGCCGTTGCAGATCGGCATCGGAGGTGATGCCGGTGGCGCGGGCCGCGGCCACCAGGTCGGCGATGCTGGCCTTGGCGCGCGGGCGATCGGCCAGCGGCGCGGTGGTCGCCCAGGCGCTCAGCGCGTCGACCAATTGCACGTAATGGGCGCGCTGCTCGGGCTGGTAATCGCTGCGGCTGCGCAGGTACTGCACTCCGAACTGGCCCAGCGACTGCGCCGCCTGGGCGATGCCGCGCGACTGCCCGGCCAGCTGCGCGTCGAAGGCCTGCTGCAGGCGGCGCTCGGCATCGGGTGCCGACAACGACCCCAGCAGCGCACCGACTTCGTTGGGCAGCGGCAACTCGGTCAGCGGCCAGCGGCTGGCACCGCTGCGCCAGGCCGCTTCCAGCTGGGTGTATTGCGCAGGCGTCACCCGGATCCGCGCATAGGCGACCAGATCGTTGCGCCGCAGCGGCAGGGTCATCGACTGCATCGCGGCGGCCGGCTCGGCGGTGGCACCGGGCAAGGGGGCGGCGGTGTCGTTGCGCTGGCAGCCGCCAATGCACAGCGCAGCCAGCAGCACCCACGCGATGGACTGACACCGGCCGGCGCGGACGGTAAATGGCGACATGCGCACGATGTTCCCCTGATCGATCGGCGCATCTTGCTGTCTGAATGCACTGGCGGCAAGGCGCGGCACGACCGTGCGCCACGGTATGGTTCTAAGATGTTACTTTTTCGTAGTTCCCGCGCGATGTCAGCCGGTGTCCGACATTGGCTGCTGTTGTCTTATTCGGACAACTTTGTCCACCAATCAGGTCGCAACCCTTGTCCCAGCGATGTTTGACCCAATGGTGCGGCGCATCATGTAAGCGCTTGCAGTTCCTGCTAGCGTGCGCGCCATCTCGCTTCGAGGTCGCCATCGGATGGGGCCGATGACATTTATGCGCCTGTGCGACACGAACGTTCTGCGCCAGCAGACCGTGCGCCCTGTGCTGGCGTGCGGTCGCCACCGCCTTGTTTTGGAGAAAGCGCCATGAGTCGGCCCCGTTCGGAAGGCGGCAGCGTCACCATCAAGGATGTGGCGCGCGAGGCGCAGGTGTCGGTGGCCACGGTGTCGCGCACCATGAACGGGCATCAGCACGTGGCCGAGTCGGTCCGCGAGCGCGTGCTGCAGGTGGCGCGGGCGCTGAATTACATCCCCCACCACGCTGCGCGCAGCCTGAGCAGCCGTCGCACCCACACCATCGGGGTGGTGTTGCCGGACCTGCATGGCGAGTTCTTTTCCGAATTGATCCGCGGCATCGACCAGGTGGCGCGCGACCAGGGCTACCACTTGTTGGTGTCCAGTTCGCACGGCGACCCGCAAGCGCAGCGGCGCGCCCTCGAACGCCTGCCCGGGCGCGTGGATGGCGTGGTGGTGATGTCGCCGTCGCTAGGCGATTCGGGCGTGCACGAAGACGCCTTGCCCGGCGGCCTGCCGGCGGTGCTGCTCAACTGCGCCGGCCGCGCCAGCCAGCGCCCGGTGCTCAATGTCGACAACTACGGCGGCGCGCGGGTGATGACGCGCCATCTGCGCGACAGCGGCCATCGCCGCATTGCCTTCATCGCCGGCCCGGCCGACAACTTCGACGCGCACGAGCGCCTGCGCGGCTATCGCGACGAGTTGGCGCTGGATGCCGATGCGCAGCCGTGGGTACTGCCGGGCAACTTCGATGAAGAATCCGGCTACCGCGCGGGCCAGACGCTGGCACAGGACGCGCGCCCGGACGCGGTGTTCGCTGCCAACGACATGATGGCACTGGGCTGCCTGTTCGCGCTCGGCCATGCCGGGTTGAAGGTGCCGCAGGACATCGCGCTGGCCGGCTTCGACGATGTGCCGATGGCGCGTTACGTGCTGCCGGCGCTGACCACCATGCGGGTGGATATCGCCGGGCTGGGCGCGCGTGCGCTGCGCTTGCTGCTGGGCCAGCAGTTGGTGGATGCACCCGCGCCGCCATCCGATGCCGCGCCGCCGGCGTTTTCGGAAATGGTGCCTGAGCTGATCGTGCGTGCGTCCAGCGCGCCACGCGCCTCGCCTGGCGGCTGACACCATGCGCCACATCGCATCTTCACGAATTCTTTGCAGTTTCTTATGCTTTTTATAACGCCTGTCGTTTGTTTGTTGCCGTTCTGCTGTCTTTGAAACAACGCACTACCCGCGCCACGCCGACCACTTTGCCGGTACGCGCCTGACCCCTGGGAGGGGGAAAGTCATGAAGAGCTACCGCACCGTGTCCACCCTGCCGGCACGCAGCCTGTTGTGCTGCGCCCTCGCCGCTTCGCTGTTGTCCGCCGCTCCGGCGATGGCCCAGTCCAGCAATGCCACATTGCGCGGACAGGTCGCCACGTCCCAGGCGGGCACCACCGTGACCGCGACCAACGTCGCCAGCGGCGCAGTGCGACGGGTGACCACCGGTGCGGACGGCACCTATGCGCTGGTCGGCCTGCCGCCGGGCACCTACAAAGTGGATGCCGGCCCGGGTACCGAAAAGACCGTGACCTTGTCGGTAGCCTCGTCGGTCAGCCTGGATCTGGGCGGCGGCGATGCGACGGCCACGGCGCCGGCCGGCACCGCCACCACGCTGGACGCGGTGCAGGTCACCGCCACCACGCTGCAGGAGGTCAAGACCTCCGAGGTGGGCACCAACATCTCGTTGAAGCAGATCAACACGGTGCCGCAGCTGACGCGTAACTTCCTGGAATTTGCCGACACCGTGCCGGGCATGCAGTTCGAGACCGATGCCAACGGCAACAGCCGCATCCGCGGCGGTGCGCAGGCCAGTTCGGCGGTCAACGTCTATATCGATGGCGTGGGCCAGAAGAGCTATCTGTTCGGCGGCGTCTCCGGCCAGCAGCAGAGCGCGGGCAACCCGTTCCCGCAGTTGGCGATCGGCGAGTACAAGGTCATCACCTCCAACTACAAGGCCGAGTTCGATCAGGTCGGGTCGGCGGCGATCGTGGCGTCCACCAAGTCCGGCGGTAACGAATTCCACGGCGAAATCTTCGGGCGCACCACCAATACCGATTTCCGCGCCCGCCAGGCCGACGAGCGCGCCGGCGCGCCCAATGCCGACGGCGAGAAGCGCAAGACCCACCAGGACGAGTACGGCATGGCCTTCAGCGGGCCGATCGTCAAGGACAAGGCGCACTTCTTCTTCAGCTACGAGGGCAAGGGGTTTGAAGTCTCGGCCAACCCGGTCGCGGTGCCGGATGCCTTCAGCGCACTGAGCGACGATTTGCCGGCCGGCGTGCAGAGCCGCCTGGGCTCGGTCACCCGTCCGTTCAAGGAAGATCTGTACTTCGGCAAGATCGATTGGGACATCGGCGACAACGACCGCCTGGAGCTCACCGCCAAGGTGCGCGACGAAGAAAGCCGCGACAGCGTGGGTGACCAGAACACCGCCATCGCCGCCAAGACCAATCTCAATTCCGAAGAACGCTACGACCTGCGCTGGCAGCATTTCGGCGAGAACTACGTCAACGAAGCGCGGGTGTCGTATGAAGACGTGCTGTTCAACCCCACCGCCTACACCATCGGCAGCCAGACCGTGTACACGCGCGGCACTGCCGAAGACGATGTGCTGCTCAACGACGATGCCACCAGCGGCCTGGCGATCCAGCGCAAGGGACAAAAAGGCCCCAGCTTCCAGAACGACCTGACCTTCAATAACATCGAGTGGCACGGCAGCCACGTCATCAAGATGGGCGTGAAGTACAAGGAAGTGGAGTTGACCCAGAGCGAAAATTCCGCGGCCAACCCGTCGTTCTACTACGCGGTGACCGATGGCGCAGGCACTGCGTCCATTCCCTACCAGGTGCGCTTCAATCTGCCGTTTGCCGGCGCCGCGCCGTCGGTGACCACCACCAGCAAACAGCTGGGCCTGTACCTGCAGGACGATTGGGACGTCAACGACAAGTTGCAGTTGAACATCGGCGTGCGCTGGGATGGCGAAAAGATTCCGTCCTACCTCGACAACGTGACCCCGCCGGAAGTGATCGCCGCATTGAACGGCCCCGGCACCAACCCGGCGGTCAGCGCCACCTATGCCGAACAACTGGCCAAGGGGGGCGTGAACATCAACGACTACATCAGCAACGGCCGTAATCGCAAACAGGACAACAACAATTTCGCGCCGCGTCTGGGCTTTTCCTACGACTTCCGTGGCGACGAATCGCTGGTGCTGTTCGGCGGCGCCGGGCGCAGCTACGACCGCAATCTGTTCGACATCATGGGTTTGGAGCAGGTCAAGTCGGCGCTGTCGCAGTACACCGTCCGCTTTGTCGAATCCTCCGATTGCACCCCGGCGGCCGGCACCTGCACCAATTTCAATCCATCCTTTGTCAGCAACCCGGATAGCCTGGGCGGCCTGGTCAATGCACGTGTGCGCAACGGCGAGATCGACCTGCTCAACAACGATCTGAAAACGCCGTATTCGGACCAGTATTCGCTCGGCCTGCGCACCCGTGTGGGCGAGTGGAGCAACTCGGCCACGGTGTCGTACATCCACAGCAAGGACGGTTTGATCCTGACCTTGGGCAACCGCTATCCCAATGGCGATTTCTTCCAGGCCGGCAACCAGGCCTTCGGGGAGACAGCGGCCGGCTTCGGCAACCTGATCATCGGCAACAACGGTGTCGAAACCAAGACCGCGCAGCTGCTGCTGTCGACCGACAAGGCCTACACCAAGGAAAGCGGCTGGGGCCTGACCGCTGCCTACACGTTCTCGCACGCACGCGGTAACCGCGGCAACGACGATCAGTACGGCTTCGATGCGGCGACGATCGCCAACTACCCGTTCCTGGATCTGAACTCGGTACCGCGCCACCGGCTGGTGCTCACCGGCATCTACGATCTGTTCTGGGGCATCAGCGCTTCGGCCAAGCTGACCCTGGCCACGGTGGCGCCGCGCAACGAGGCGGTGTCGTTCGATCAGTACGGCGGCCCGACATCGGACAACATCCGCATCGTGTCGGTGGATGCACCGGGCGGCAAGTTCCTGGCCGGCGGCGACATCTTCGGCACGCGTCAGTTGGATCTGTCGTTGTCCAAGGACATGCATGTCACCGATGCACTCACCGTGCAGGTACGTGGCGATCTGATCAATGCGCTGAACTTCCGCAACTACGACCAGTACGCCATCGACTGGGGCAATGCCGGCGTGTATAGCCCGCGCGTGAGCATCAACCAGTACGGCGCGATCTCCACCCCGCCCCGTACCTTGTTCATGAGCGCCCGCATCATCTGGTAAGCCGGCCCGGCGGTCTGCACCACCGACTGGTGCAGATCGCAGGTGTCGCACGCTTCTGTTTTCCCGCGCACGGAGATCGCGCCGTTCTGGACTGGTAACGCTTACTGGTTCGGTGCGGCGCATGCCGCGACGCATGCCGTATAGCGCACTGACTGCGCGCTGCGCCCCCGCAACGTGTGCGCCTTTGCCGCTTTTGTTTGCAGTTGCTGTTGTTTGTTGCGTTGCCCGTTGTCCCGTATCACTCACATCAAAGTACCAACCTCGACGCGCCAGTCACTCCACTGGTTCGCGCTTTACCCCTGGGAGGGGGAAAGTCATGAAGAAGCACCGCACCGTCTCCACCTTGCCGGCACGCAGCCTGTTGTGCTGCGCCCTGGCCGCCTCGTTGTTCGCCACCACCCCGGCCATGGCCCAGTCCAGCAACGCCACGTTGCGCGGCCAGGTCGCCTCCGCGCAGAGCGGCAGCGAAGTCGTCGTCACCAATATCGCCACCGGCTCGGTGCGTCGTGCGCCGGTCAATGCGAACGGCAACTACACCATCGTCGGGTTGCAGCCGGGTACCTACAAGGTCGAGTCCAACGGCGTCAGCCGCACGGTGACCTTGTCGGTGGCCTCCAGCGCCACTGTCGATCTGGGCACCGAGACGGCTGCACCGGCCGGCGATGCGACCACGCTGGAGACGGTGACGGTCAGCGCGCCAATGATTCGCGACGTCAAGACGTCCGAGGTGGGGAACACGGTGTCGCTGCGCCAGATTCAGCAGTTGCCGCAAGCCACGCGCAACTTCCTGGAGTTTGCAGACACAGTGCCAGGCATGGTGTTCACCATAGACCAGGATGGCAATACCAAACTGCGCGGCGGCGCGTCCAATGCCAGTTCCAGCAATCTGTATATCGATGGCGTGAGCCAGAAGAGCTACGTTTCCGGCGGCGGCATTGCCGGTCAGGACGAGACGCAGGGCAATCCGTTCCCGCAACTCGCCATCGGCGAGTACAAGGTGATCACCTCCAACTACAAAGCCGAATACGGCCAGATCAGTGGCGCAGCCATCACTGCGGCTACCAAGTCCGGCACCAACGAGTTCCATGGCGAGGCGTTCTATCGCTTCACCAACCAAGATCTGCGCGAGAAACGCCCCGACGAGGAAAACGGCAAAGTCGATTCGCAGACTAAGGAATACGGCTTTGCGATCGGCGGCCCGCTGATCCAGGACCGCATGCATTTCTTCTTTGCCTACGAAGGTAAGGACAACGTGGCGCCCAAGAGCGTGCAGCCAAGTGCGGAGGCATCCCCGTTCATCGGCCTGCTGCCGTCCAATCTTCGCGATCAGTACGGCGCGTCCAACATGCCGTTCACCGAAGACCTGTACTTCGGCAAGATCGACTTCGAACCGACCGATAACGATCGCATCGAGCTAGCAACGCAATACCGCGACGAAACCCAGGTCAGTAACGTCGGCGGTCAGAACGCGCCCGACCGCGCGGTGGACAAGATCAACAAGGACAAGCGCACCAGTCTGCGCTGGCAGCATAGTGCCGACAGCTGGTTCAACGAAGCCATCCTCACCACCGAGGATTCGCGCAACGTGCCAACCCCGCGCGGCACCGGCAACGGGTCCATCTACACCTACATCGACCGTACCGAGGCAGATCCGCGCCAATGGGTGTTTCTCAATACCGGGGCTGCCAGCGGCGAGGACTTCAAACTACGTAGCCAGAAAGGCTGGTCGTTCCAGAACGATCTGACCTTCAATGCGCTGCAGTGGCATGGCGAGCACACCATCAAGACCGGTGTGACCTATCGCGACATCAAGCTGACATCGCGCGAGTCCAGTTCGCTCAACCCGCAGTTCAGCTATGAAGTCGGCCAGAATGGCATCGCACCGGTGCCGTTCCAGGTGCGCTATATCCGCGCGTTCGACAATCCCGGCCAGTTGCCGGTGGTGGAGTCGCCGTCCAAGCAGTACGGCATCTACCTGCAGGACGATTGGGCGGTAAACGACAAGCTGATGCTCAACATCGGCGTACGTTACGACTACGAAGACACACCTGCGTACACCGACTTCGTGACGTCGCAGCCGTTTGTGGACGCGTTGTATTCGGACGATCCGGCCAACCCGGGTCAGCCCTGGGCCAACCGCCTGCTGCCCAGCGGCATCAACGTGGCCGACTACATCAGCACCGGCAACAACCGCAAGAACTTCAAGGACGCCTGGGCGCCGCGCTTCGGCTTCTCGTATGACTTCTTCGGCGACGAGAGCGCGGTACTGCATGGCGGTGCCGGTCGCTCGTACGATCGTAACCTGTTCGAGCAGCTCGCACTGGAATCGGTCAAGGCAGCGTTGTCGCCGGTGGTGGTCTACTTCAGTGATGCGGCCAGCGGGCAGCCCTGCTTCCGCGACGACCGCGCCTGTGCGCCCTGGAATCCAGCGTTTCTCACTGGCATCGATCAACTCAACGCGATCCCGGGTACCAGCGACAGCTCCGAGCTTTTCATGTTCAAGAACAAGCTCAAGACGCCGTACAGTGATCAGTACAGCATCGGTATCAGCAACCAGGTGGGCGACTGGCTGACCGATGTCACCTTCCAACGCGTGCTGGCTTACGACGGCCTGGTGATGAGCCTGGTCAACCGCTACCCGAACGGTGCGTATTTCGACGCCAATGGCAGCGTGCCGTGGGGCGAGCCGGTACCGGGTTACCGCAACACCATCCTGGGCTACAACGGTCTTGAGCAACGCAGCAGCCAGGTGTTGCTGTCGGCCGAGAAGCCTTACACCAAGGAATCGGGCTGGGGCTTGAACCTGTCCTACACCCACACCAGCGCGCGCCAGAACCGCACCATCGACGAGCCCTTCGCGTTCGACAAGGCCACCATCCGCGATTATCCGTTCGTGAAGTCCGGTGCCGTGTCGGCACATCGCTTCGTCGCATCCGGCTCCATCGATGGCCCGTGGGGCGTGACCTTCGGTGCCAAACTCGTGCTGGCAACGCCAGAGCCCATCAACACGATCGCCTGCTACGGCTTCACCGACCCCGATGGTGGTACCTGCCAGGCAGTAGGCGTTACCCCGCCAGGCAATGGCAAGTTCCTGCTCGGTGGCAAGATCTGGGGCTACCGCACCGTGGACCTGCAGGCCAACAAGGAGTTCACGGTAGTGGGCGACTTTAAGCTCAACGCACGCATCAACGTGCTCAACGCCTTCAACTTCAAAAACTTCACCCAGTATCAGTACAACAGCTTCGGCAGCGATGGTCGCCTGCAGCCTGATATCACCGTGGTCGACAACGGCGAAATCAGCTACGTGCCACGCAGTATCGTGCTGGAAGTTGGCGCAAAGTTCTGATGCAGCCCAACGCCATATGCCTGCGCTGTGCTGGCATATGATCCGAACGGGGCCAACTGGCCCCGTTCGCTTGTTGGCGGTTTCCACTTTCGTACAGGCTCGAACGCAACATGATCCCCGCTCTACTTCGCAACATCGTCATCGTCGGTGGCGGCACCGCCGGCTGGATGGCGGCCGCCGCCTTCGCGCGCGTGCTTGGCCCCACCTTCAACGTGCAGCTGATCGAGTCCGAACAGCTCGGCACCGTGGGTGTCGGCGAGGCCACCGTGCCGCATATCAAGGCCTTCAATAACCTGCTCGGCATCGATGAGGCCGAGTTCGTGCGCCAGACCCAGGGCAGCTTCAAACTGGGGATTGAATTCGTCGACTGGCAACGCCCGGGCAGCGCGTATATCCATGGTTTCGGCACTCAGATCGGCCACCCGCTCGGGCTGCTGCCATTCCATCAATACTGGATCAGGCAACAGCTGCGCGGCAAAGCGCAGCCGTTGGGTGCGTACACGCTCAATACCGTGGCCGCGGCGCGCGGCAAGTTCATGACCTCGGCCGGCGATGTGCCGGCCACCTCGCCGCTGGCCAACATCGCCTACGCGTATCACTTCGATGCCGCGCTCTACGCGCGCTTCTTGCGCGGGTTTGCCGAAGCGCGCGGTGTGCGCCGCATCGAAGGCATGGTGGAGCGGGTGCAACTGCATCCCGAGTCGGGCCATGTGGTGTCGTTGCAGCTGGCGTCCGGCCAGGTCATTGCCGGCGACCTGTTTATCGATTGCTCGGGCTTTCGCGGCCTGTTGATCGAAGACGCGTTGCACACCGGCTACCACGACTTCACCCACTGGCTGCCGTGCGACCGCGCCCTGGCCGTGCCCTGCGAAAAGATCGGCCCGCCCACGCCGTACACGCGCTGCACCGCGCGCGCGGCCGGCTGGCAATGGCGTATCCCGCTGCAGCACCGCACCGGCAACGGCTATGTGTATTCCAGCGCGCACATCAGCGACGACGAAGCCGCCGCCAGCTTGCTCGCCAACCTGGATGGCGCGCCCTTGGGCGACCCGCGCCCGCTGCGCTTCACCACCGGCCGGCGCAAGCAGTGCTGGAACCGCAATGTGGTCGCGCTGGGCCTGGCCAGTGGTTTTCTGGAACCACTGGAATCGACCAGCATCCATCTGATCCAGTCCGGTATTTCCAAGTTGCTGGAGCTGTTCCCGCGGCAAGGCATCAGCCCGGTGCTGGTGCAGCGCTACAACGACCGGCTGGCGTTCGAGTTCGACCGCATCCGCGATTTCCTGCTGCTGCACTACCACGCCACCGAGCGCGACGACAGCGCGTTCTGGCGGCACTGCCGGACCATGCCGATCACCCCCGAGCTGCAGGCCACGCTGGACCTGTTCCGCGACAGCGGGCGGTTCTATCGCAATGCCGAAGAGATGTTCGCCGAGATCAGCTGGGTGCAGGTGATGGTGGGCCAGGGCATCCTGCCAACCGGCTACCACCCGCTGGTGGACCAGGTGCCGGACACCGACGCCGAAGGCTTCCTGGCCAGCGTGGCGCAGACCATCAGCCACTGCGTGGACGTCATGCCGACCCACCAGCAGTTCATCGACCGCTATTGCAAGGCGGCGCCGGTGCGGTGAGCGCCCGCCGGTGCAGCGATCGGTAGCGGGCGAGCGCCTCACGACCTTGGCGAGGCAGTGCCGGAGTGGCGTGCGATCGTGCCGAAGACGCCGCCCCCAGCACGGTGCGCAGTCGGGTGGCAGCGGCGCATCTGCGCCGGGCGACGGCCAAAAAAAAAGGATCGGGCACAAGGCCCGATCCCTTCGAAAACCGGGACAAACCCGGTGGACAATGAGTGGCACAGCTTCCGACTGACATCGGACGCGGCATGCTAACCAGACTTTAACGTTAAAGCAACACTTTAATTCTATCGGGTTAACTTGTTGATTTTGTTGGTAGCATATGCGCTGGCGTACGGCACGCGTGTTGTCATTCCCGGTGCTGTCCGACCGCTACGCGGATTTCGGCCTGGATGGCGGCCGCCGCCGCTGCCGGGTCGGCGGCCAGGCGGATCGGCCGGCCGACGACAATCGCATCGGCGCCATCGGTGAAGGCCTGCGCCACGCCCACGGTGCGCTGCTGGTCGTCGCCGACCGGGCCGCCGGGACGGATGCCGGGGCAGACGATCGAAAAGGCCGGGCCGGTGGCGCGGCGGATCGGGCCGGCTTCCTGGCCGGAAGCGATCACGCCGTCGATGCCGGCGGCCTGGGCGGCCAGCGCGCGCTCCACCACCACGTCCACCGGTTCGCGGTCGATGCCCATCGCGGCCAGGTCCGGACGCCCCATCGAGGTCAGCACGGTCACTGCCAGCAGGCGCATGTCGCCCTGGTTGGCCTCGGCGGCGGCCTGCAGCATGCCGGCGTGCCAACCGTGCACGGTGCAATAGCTCACCGGCCATTGCGATAGCCGGCGGATGGTGCCGGCCACGGTGGCGGGGATGTCGAAGAACTTCAGGTCGACGAACACGCGCTTGTTGCGCTTGGCCAAGGCATCGAGCACGTGGAAGTACTCGCCCGACGCCAGCAGCTCCATGCCGATCTTGTAGAACGCCACAGAGTCGCCCAACCGGTCGACCCAGGCGATCGCCTCGTCATGGCTGGGCACGTCCAACGCGAAGATCAGCCGCTCGTGCGCGGCCAGCGGCAAGGGGGGGCGGCTCATCGTGCAAGCTCCAGTGCGGCGCGCTTGGCGTCGTGGCGGGTCTGCCAGGGTTGGGAATAATCGTTGTTGAACTGCGCCGGCTCCCAGCCGCCATAGCTGGGATTGGGCAGCATCCACCAGCGCTCGCCGAACCAGTCGTGGTACTGCTGCAGCAACGCGCCGCGCGCCTGGCTGGTGTTGGCGGTCACCTGTACGAAGTCGCCCAGCTGGTCGCCGAACTGCATCAGCACGCGGTAGGTCTGCCCAGCCAATTGGCGGCGGCAGTTCTTCTCGCTGCCGTTCTGCTCGCAGCCTTGCATCACCGTGCCCAGGCCGAGGAACACGCTGTCGTCGGCCACCGGCAGGCCGGCGCTGCGCAGATTGGCCAGGGTGGCGTCCTTGAGGTGCACGGCGCGGTTGGAGATGTAGATCAGGGTGATGCCGCGGGCGTTGGCGGCCTTGGCGAAATCCACTACGCCGGGGATCGGCTTGGCCTTCTTCTCGGCCACCCACTGGTCCCAGCTCAATTCGTCGTACTCCTTGCCATCGCGCAGCAGGCGCGCCTGGTAGGGCGAGTTGTCCAGCACGGTCTCGTCCACGTCCAGCACCACCGCCGGCTTCAGGCCGGTAGCGGCATTGCCGCGTTCTTCCGGCACCAGCGCATCCCAATTGGGCTGCTTGAGCGCGGCATCGAGCTTGTCCGCCGCAGCGCGGTAGGTCTGCTCGGCCACCGCACGGTATTCCTCCGAGCGCTGCATCCACAGCACCGCGTTGAGGTTGTCGTCGCCGGCTGGGGCGGTGCTGGCAGTGGGCGTGGAGGCCTGTTTCGCCGCAGCGGCACTGGCTGCCGCGTTGGCCGACACGGCAGCGGCTTGCGCACGCTCGCCCATCTCCTCTTGGCCGGGCTTGCAGGCGCTCAAGGCCAGCGCAGTGCAGGCGAGCAAGGACAACGGTGCGTAAAGCGAGGGGCGCATGGCATCCACCAGAACAGGAGCGGTAATGAAGAGCGCAATTTTAGCGGGTTCGCGCCGCACCGCTCGCCGCTGCCGAAGGCGCTGCATTCGAGAGCCGCAAAGGCACACCGCCGCTGGCCTGGTCGATCCGGGTTTTCGGTGCGACGGCCGGTGGCCGGATGGCGGCGCTGGTTACGTCCCCGCGCGCGCCATTGCGGCCCCGGCGCCGCAATGGCGCGGCCATGCCGACGCGTCACGCCGCACGATCGCAGGCGCCGAAGAACGCCGATGCCGGATCGGCATATCCTTGCGGGCTGATCGCCCCTGGAGCCACCCATGACAGAGACCTCGCCACCGCCCGTCCTCGATGCCGCTCAGGCCCGCGTGCTTGGTTGCCTGATCGAAAAGGAAGCGACCACCCCGGACGCCTATCCGCTCACCGTCAACGCCGCACAGGTGGCCGCCAACCAGAAGACCGCACGCGAGCCGGTGCTGAACCTGCAGACCGGCATGGTGCATCACGCGCTGCGCCAGCTGGAAACGCTGGGACTGGTGCGCCAGCAGTTCTCCTCGCGTGCAGAACGTTACGAACACCGGCTGGGCAGCGTGCTGGATCTGACGCGCCAGCAAGTGGCCCTGATCGGCCTGCTGCTGTTGCGCGGACCGCAGACCCTGGGCGAGCTGTTCGCGCGCAGCGAGCGGCTGGCGCGCTTCAACGATACCGACGACGTGCGCCATCACCTGGACCGGCTGATCCAGCGCAGCCTGGCGGTACAACTGCCGCGCGCCAGCGGCCAGCGCGAAGAGCGCTATGCCCACCTGCTCAGTGGCGAGCTGGACCTCGACGCGCTGCAGGCCGCCGCCGCAACGCGCGAAAGCCCGCCACGCGGCGCCGACACCGCCGCCCTGGAAGCGCGGGTGCAGAGTCTGGAAGAGCAGCTGCAGGAACTGCGCGAGCAGGTGACCGAGCTGCGTACCCGCTTGGGCGAGTAAGCGCTGGGATTGAAGCGACTGCGCCGCCGCGTCGTGGGTGGCGTGCTGCTTCCACAACAACCGCCGCATGAGCCGCGCCGGTCTGATCCGGCTGGGTCGCACGGTGTACCCGTTCCTGCAGGCCGAGCTGTTGCTGCCGTGGAGCGAAGACCGTTTTGCCGAACGCATCGAACAGACCATCGACATGTTCGTGCGCGAAGACCAGGGCGCACGCCGCAGTCTTCGGGGCGGCGTCACGTGCGCACTCCGGTTCCTTCGCGCATCCACTCCGCCGAAGAACGCCCGTCAGCGGCTATCAACCGCTCCGGAGCAAGTCACCGGTCTGCAGTGGCCGGCTCACGCCGTCGCCGGCACCCGTTCCAGCACGCCGCCTGCATAGTCGGCCTGGAACGGCAGGTCCGGCCGATGCGCATAGCCGATAAAGCAATCGCATTGCGCATTGGGGCAGCTGCGGGTGCGTAACTGCGCTGCGAAACTGCCGTCGTAGAGATTGCCCAGCGGCGTATCGACGAAGTGGCAGCGCCGCACGGTGCCGTCGCCATCCACCGACAACACCGATTCGCCGGTCAGGCAGGGCGCGCCGAAGCTCGGCGGCGGGGCCAGGTTGTAGCTGAAATGCGGATCGATCCGGCTCAAGCGCTGCACCTGCTCGGGCGTGTAGTAGTCGGGCGGACGCGGATCGAAGGCGTTGAGCCACATCGGCGTGGTGTCGGGCAAGGCCGCACGCAGTGCTTCGATCTCGTCCATGTGCGCGTGCGCGGCGACCATGCCCACGCTGTGGCGCACGCCGCGGTCGCGCAACGCCTGGCAGCGCCGCAGGAAGGCCGCGCGCGTCACCTGGCTGGGATGGTAGGTGCACCACAACGCCAGGCGGTCGAGATTGGCCGCGTCGAGCCAGCGCATGCCCGTGCACAGGTTGGTCTGGATCGCTACGCGGCGCAGCTGCGGCAGCTGGCTCAGCTGCACCATCGCCTCGCGGTAATGCCGCCGCACCAGGCCCTCGCCCCAGGGCGTGAACAGGATCGACAACGGCCGCGTCTGCGCCTGTGCCCAGCCGACAAACCGCGCCAGATCCTGCGCGTCGCGACGCAGCGCGGCGGGGCTGTCGTAGGTCTTGGCGAACGGGCAGTAATCGCAGGCGTAATTGCAGCTGCTCAGCCGGCCGCGATAGAGCAATGACAGATGCATCGGCCGCTTACCCGACCTGGTACTGCTGCATGCGCTCGACAATCGGTGCCGAGGTCAGCCACGGGCCGATGGTGTCGGCCCGCTCCATGCCTGCGGCGGTGAGCGCCAGCAGCGCTCCGTGCCGTTGCGCCAGCCCTAACGCCAGCAACTCCTGCAGCTGTGGCAAAGACTCCAGGCAATCGCGGCCAAAGCGCTGACGGAACTCATCGCAGTCCAGCCCCGGAAACACCAGCAGCGACTGGATCGCATGCCGCCGCATGGCATCGTCGGCATCCAGCGCGATGCCGTAGTCGGCGCAGGCGAAGCTGGCCGGATCGCGCGCCAGATAGTGCTCGAGAATCTCCGCCACCGAGCGCCGGCTCACCCCGTATTCGCTGGAGTAATGCAGGCCGGCGGTATACGAGCGCGCGCCGCAGCCGATGCCCACCATGCCATCGCTCTGACAGCAGTACACCGGCGCGTCGCTATCGCGCGCATGCGGGGCGCGGAACATGCGCATCGACACCTGCGTGTAGCCGGCCGCCAGCAGATGGTCGCGGCCGGCGCGGTACAGCACCAGGCGCTCGTCCAGCGGCTCGGGTTGCAGCACAAAGCTGCGTCGCCCGCCCGCCTTGGCCTCGATCCGGCCCAGGCCGGTCATCGGACGCACGTACAGCGGGTACAGATACAGTTCTTCGGGCGCATGCTGCAGTGCGCTGTCGATGGAGGCCAGGAAACTATCCACGGTCTGCCCGGCGATGCCGTAGATCAGATCCAGATTCAGCGTTGGAATGTCCTGGGCGCGAATGATGGCGATCGCCCGCTCCACCGTGTCGCGTTGCGGCGGCCGCACCAGTGCGCTCACTTCGGCAGCGCTGAAACTCTGGATGCCCATGCTGACCCGATCGATGCCGGCCTGCCGGCAGACCCGCAGCCGCTCGGCATCGACGGTTTCCGGCGACACCTCGATGCCGGCCGGAATGGTGTCCAGCGCAATCGTCGCGTGGCGGTCCACCATGTCGAACACGCGCTGCAATTGCGCCGGATCCAGATAGCTCGGCGTGCCGCCGCCCATCGCAAAGCGCACGAAGCGGTGCGTGCCCAATGCCTGCACGGTGGCGCGCAGTTGCTGCTCCATCTGCGCCAGATACGCCTCCACCTGCGCCGGCGCAGGCCGCGCCAGTGCGAACAGATTGCAGAACCCGCAGCGGTACGAGCAGAACGGGATGTGCAGGTACAGAAACAGCGCCTGCCGGGGCTCGTCGGCCCAGACCTGCGACAACGGCACGGCCGGCTGCAGCGGCCGGTAACTGGTCTTGTGCGGATACGAGTACGAATAGGCCTGATACGGCGGCTGGCGCAGCAATTGGGCCAACGAAGGCAGGCTCATGGGGTCACCAGGAAATGGGCATAAGGCACGGTCATCACCACCTCGTGGGCCAGCCGATGGCCATGGTAGCCACCCTCGCCGTAGGCAGTGCCGTGATCGGAACAGACGATGGCAAACGCACCGCCGCGCGCAGGCAGTGCGGCAAACAACGGCGCCAGCGCGGCATCCACATAGCGCAGCGCGGCGCAGTGGCTGTCGAGGTCGTCGCGCACCGCGCCAGGCAGGTAATGGCAATTGGGCTGATGCATGGCCGAGACGTTGATGAACAGAAAACAGCGGGTGTCGCGCAGCGCGGGGTCGCCCAGGCGTGCGCAGGCCAGCGCGACCTGGCGCTCGGTCGAATCGGCGGCGGTGACGCCAAACTCCGGCGACCAGTGGCTTTCGCGAAACAGGCCGGGCAACTGTGCGCCCAGCGCGTTGCGCTTGTTGAAGAAGCCGGTGCCGCCGATGCAAAGCGTGTGGTACCCGCAGCGCGCCAGGCCATCGACGATAGTGCCGCTGTCGGCGAACACCTGGGTCTGCGCGACGATGGTTTCGCTGCCATCGAAGGCCAGCGCGAACAGGCGCGGATGCGGGCCCTGGTGCGCGGGAGTCGGCAAAAACCCTGCGAAAAACGCCATGTGCGCCGCATACGTAAAGCTGCCCGGCGTGTGCCGCCGCTCCCAGCCCTCGGCGGGCAGATACGGCGCCAGCACCGGCAGTTCGCCCCGCGCAAAACAGCGCTGCGCGGCGTCGTAGCGCAGCGTATCCAAGGTGATCATTACGATGTCGTGCGCACCAACAATCGCGCGCATGTCCGGCAGCAGCTCAGCCATGCAGCAGGCCCTCCTGGCGCGTGTCGACGGTCATGCCAGGCGCGGCGGCGACGGCGCCGAGTGCCGCCTGATCTTCGTAGGTGGTGCGTCCCTGCCAGTGCAGCTGCGGCAGCAGATCGCCAAAGCCGTTGGCCTCCAGCACATGGCAGCGCCCGGCGCGCTGGATCAGGTCGAAACCGATCATGCGACAGTCGGCAAACGCGCTGGCCGCCTGCGCCACGGTGCTGGCCACCGCCGCATCCACCTCGGCGCTCTGCCAGGCCTGCGCCGGCAGGCGCCGGTTGCCCAGGTGCAGATTGGTCAACGGGCCGCGGCTGGCACGCGCCACGCGCTGCCGCGCCACGCCGTCGAACGCGACCACGCGCAGGTCGTAGTGATAACCGGGCAGGCCGGGCGCGCGCGGTTTGGGAATCCACTGTTCCAGGTAAGCGCCCTGCGCGGCGATCGCATCGACCAGCGGGGCGATCTCGTCGGTGCGGGTATAGCGTCGCTGGCGCAAGGCGTTGAACACGCGCACCTGGCCGTCCTGCACCACCAGCTCGGCCGAGCCGCTGGCGATCTGGCGCCCATCGCGATGCCAGCGATACGCCAGCACGCCCGCGCCGGACGAGCCGTAGCGCGGCTTGAGAAATGCCTGGGTGCAGCCGCTGGCCTGCAGGCGTTCGCGCAGGCCGGCGTAGCTGTCGACCGTCCCCAGCAGGGTCGGCACGCTGACCCCTGCCGCGGCCAAGCGTTGCTGGCAGCCAAGTTTGTCGGTCATTGCCAGCAGATCCGCCGGTGGATTGAGATAGCGCGCCGCCGGCAAGGTCGCGAGCAGGTCTGCAAACCCGGCATGCCACAGGTGCTGATGCGCCAATTCGCCATGCGCCAGTGGCGCAGGTGCCGGCCCAGGCTGTCCCAGACAGTGCCAACCGCGCACGATCAGCGCCTGATGCAACGCTGGCGCCTCGCCAGGCGATTCCAGCTTGACCAGCGCGGCCGGATGCCGCGCCAGCCAGTCTTGCAACGGCGCCGCGGTGTCCAGCAGCTGCAGATAGTCGAACGCCGTCACCGCGGGCTGCCCCTGCGCCTGCAATGCCTGCTGCAGGGCGGCGATCCTGCGGCTGCCCCGCGGCCCCACCACGACCCAATGCGCGCTCACGTCATTCGGAGACAGCGACGTAGCGCTCGTCTTCGTCTTCCTCTTCGTGCTCTTCCAGGATCACCGTGGCCGGCAGCGTCGCCAGACGGGCCTGCCACTCGGCAGAAATGTAGTGATGGCTCAGGTCGATCCGCTGCAGCTGGCCCAGCTGCGTGCTTTCGACCAAGGCCCGCGCCCCGACATCGCCGATGGTGCCCAGCGACAGATCCAGTGTGTCCAGGCTGCCCAGCCACGGCTGGGTGGCCAGCCAGGTGGCCAGTTCGTCGGTGTTGGCCGCGTTGCGCAGGCCCAGATAGCGCAGACGCTCCGGGCCGATCGCTGCCAGCAGCCGCTGGTAGGTGCCCAGGTTGCCGTCGTAACCGTAGTCTTCCACGCCCAGCCACAGCTCCAGGTGTTGCAGCGCCGGCAGCGTGGAGTCGGCGATCGCCTGCACGATGGCAGACGGCAGCCCACCGCATTCGATCGCCAGTTCCTGCAGCTGCGTATGCGTGAACGGGGTCAGCACCAATTTGGACGACCCGCGCACACGCAGCGATTGCAGCGCCGGAAAGGCGGCCAGCAGCGGGGTGTAGTCGGTCTGGATGATCCACGACACCTCGCAGTCCTCGCAGACCATGTCGCCGACGAACAGCGCGCGCAGAGCGGTCAGTTCGTCGCGGCGTTCGATCAGCCGCTGCAGATAGCCGCTGGGGCCTTCCTCGTAGGATTCGCGCCACGGGCCGATGATCAATGCCTGGATGCTGGCCGGGTCGACCTGCGCCAGCAGGGAGTCGAGCAACTCCGCCTGGCTGCCTTCGCTTTCGTACTCCTGCCGCAGCCGGTACACCACGTCGCCGCCGCTGGCGGGCTGGTCCACACTGAAGTCCACCACGCGCTTGCCGCGATAGAATTCCGAATACTCGCCGATCGTCATTGCACTGCCTCCCTGGCTCGGTGAGGTCACAGGATACCCGCACGGTCATGGCAACCTCGTTAATGCCATGCGCCACCGTTCCATTGCCCGTTGCACAGGCGGTCACCGGTGCCTGCACCGCGCCGCACGTTTTGTTCGAAGGACCGATCGCATGCATGCCCATCCCGCCGCCGCGCGCATTCGCGCCACCGTCCAGGCCGCCACCACCGGATTGATCGAGCGCGATCAGCTGGCCGAATTGATCGTGCTCGCAGCGGTGGCGCAGGAACATCTGCTGATCATCGGCCCGCCGGGCACCGCCAAGAGCGCGGTGGTGCGGCGCGTCGCCGCCGCACTGGGCGGCCGCTATTTCGAATATCTGCTCGGCCGCTTCACCGAACCGGCTGAATTATTCGGCCCGGTGGACCTGCGCAAATTGCGCGAGGGCAGCGTGCAGACCGATGTGACCGGGATGTTGCCCGAAGCGGACATCGCCTTCCTCGACGAAGTCTTCCTGGGTTCCACCGCCATCCTCAACACCTTGCTCGGGCTGCTCAACGAACGCCGCTTCCGGCGTGGCCAGACCGACCTGCATTGCCCGTTGCGCCTGTGCGTGGGCGCGGCCAACGCGCTGCCGGAAGACGATGCGCTGGCAGCCTTCAGCGACCGCTTCCTGCTGCATCTGTTCGTCAACCCGGTGGCAGACCATCAGCTCGAAGCGCTGCTGGCCGGCGGATGGCAGGCCGAGCGTGCGCCGCTGCAGCCTGTCGCCGGGCTGGCCGATCTGGACCTGTTGTGCGAACAGGCGCGTGCGGTGGACATGGATGGCGCGCGCACAGCGCTCGCCGCAGCGATCCGGACATTGCGCGGCGCAGGCGTGCAGCTGTCGGACCGTCGCCTGGTCAAGACCCAGCGGCTGATCGCCGCCGCCTGCGTGCTGGCCGGACGCACCCAGGCCAGCGAGGCCGATCTGTGGCCGCTGTTCTACGTGCTGCCCACGCGCGCGCAGCAAGCCAGCGCGCAGGACCTGCTACGCGGCACCTTGGCCGTTGCTGCCAATCCCACCTTGCGCGCGGCCGTCGAACAAGCCGCCCTGCAACCGCTCTCGCGCACTGCGCGGCTGGTGGAGGCCGCCCAGTGTTGCCTGCAGGATCAGCACAATCCGGCCCTGCGCACCATGGCCGAAGCCTTGCTGCGCGAGATCGATGCCAACTTCACGGCCGCCTCGCTGCCGGCCGAGCTGGCCCACGAACGCACGCGCCTGATCGAGCAGATCGGCAGCGGCGCGTGACCTGGTCGTGGCAGGACGAGCCGCTGCCGGTCGCTCCGCAAGGGGTGATCGGCGTGGGCGAGGCCGCACGCGCGTTGCTGGCGGCATGGGCGCGCTTGCCCCACGGCGCGGGTTTGCTGGTCACCGCCACCGCGCAGGCGTTGCTGCTGACCGGCCCTGCGCCGCAGCTGCCTTGGGCCAACGGCGTGCAGTACGTGGCACCGCGCGCGGACGCCGCTGGCCTGTGGTTGCCCACCGCCGAACGCCCCGCGCTTCCGCTGGAACTGCTGGAGCGTGCGCTGCGCCGCCAACACGGGCCGCAGCCGCTGTTGCTGCTGCGATCACCTGCACTGGTGCTGCCGCTGCAGCGGTTGCTGCCGGCGCGTGCCGAGGTCGTGGCGCAGATCCGTCAGCGCTGGGAGGCCGCGTGAGCGCCGCGCTGCAGGTGCCCGCCCCGCTCCAGGCCTGGCGGCTGTGGCTGGACTGGTTCGACCCGGACATCGCCTCCCAGCTCGGCACCTGGTTGTTGCGCCTGGACCCCTTGCTCAGCCGCGACAGCCTGCGCCGCCGCGATGGCGACAGCGAGCCGGACGGTATCGACGACCTGCGTCGGCGCGGCAGCTACGACCACCTGCTGCTGAGCGAGTGGGCACTGGCCGACGCACTGCCGGAAGAATTTCTGCGCCGCGCCGCGCATGCCGAGCACCTGTTCCTGGTGCCCCGCATGCAGACCCGCGCGCGCGATGCGCGCCTGGTGGGGATCTTCGATGCCGGTCCGGCGCAATGGGGCGCGCCGCGTCTGGCACAGATCGCGTTGTGGATCCTGCTGGCACGCCGTGCGCAGGCCGCCAATGCGCGCTTTGTCTGGGGTCTGGCGCATCTGCCCGGCGACCTGCACGACGCCGACAGCCCTGCCCGGCTGCAACAGCTGCTGCAGGGCCGCACCTTCGAGGCGACCGGCCCGCAGCACGCACAGACCTGGGCCACGCAGTGGGCAAGCGCGACCCCGACCACCAGCGAGTGCTGGTGGATCGGCGCGCAACCGGTGCGTGTGGCGCCATTCCACCACCAGGCCAGCATCGCGCCTGCGGCCGATGCGCACCTGCAGGTGGTGCTGCAAACGCGCCATGGCACCCGCAGCAGCCTGTTGCCGGTGCCTGCCAGCATGGCCGCCAGGCAGCTGCTGCTTGGGCACTTCACCGACACGCAACGCCCCGCCCAAGCCGACACCGCAAACCACGTGGTCAAGGGTAAGTTTTCGCTGCGCCACGCACCGCTGTTCAGCCCGGACGGCAGCCATGTGGCGCTGCTGCTGGCAGACGGCTACCGCAGCGCGATGGTGAAGGTGCAGCCCGCCGACATCCCCAAACGGGCGGCGCCGCGCTACCACCAATGGGCGCAGGGCGGTCAGCCGCTGTGCCTTGCGGCGCAGAACAAGCACGTGGGCGGCATCGTCGCTCTCGGGGAGCAGGCCGCGTTCTGGAATCTCGATGGCATGCACGGCTCCATCGAAGCCGGCGGGCAGAGCCTCTGCCCCGCACCC
This sequence comes from Xanthomonas sp. NCPPB 4467, assembly GCF_041475665.2. Lineage (NCBI taxonomy): Bacteria > Pseudomonadati > Pseudomonadota > Gammaproteobacteria > Lysobacterales > Lysobacteraceae > Xanthomonas > Xanthomonas sp. NCPPB 4467. The sequence goes on from NZ_CM191260.1 coordinate 5,165,426, forward strand.
GGCCAGGTGCGGCTGCGTCCATGCGTGTGGCTCAACAGCGGCGGCACGCCACAGCGGTTCCTGCTGTGGGACCAGCACGGCCGGCTGATGACCTGGACGCGCGATACCAACCAGCGGCAGCGGGTTGCGCAAGGCAGCGAGCTCGCCGGGCAGGTGGTGGCGCTGGCGCAAGGCGATGCCGAACACGCGGTCTACGCCACCCATGTCGCTGGCGAACTGCGGGTGCTGCGCCTGCATCGCAACGGCAAGCAGGACCTCATCCTGCAGCTGGCGCTGGGGTCGCGCCCGCCGGTCGTGTTGCTGCGCAACCTGGTCCAGGAGGACCAGTGGCGTGGCGCCATCGCCCTCGAACTGGCAAGCCGTCAGGCCGGCGGCGACCGCTCGCTGGCTTACCGGGTGCTGCACGGAGGCCCTGCCGACGGCTTTCAGGAATTCGAGGCGATCGTGGCGTCCGGCGAAAGACCGATCGGCCTGATCTGCGACCCGGACGCGCCACAGCACAGCCTGCTGCTGGTGCTGCGCGCCGATCGTCGCGCGCTGCTCGCCATCGGGGCCAGCGGCCGGCGGACACTGCATCGCGCCGCCAGCGAGATCAGCGCCGCGGCGGTGTCCAGCGATGGCGCACGGGTCGCACTGGTGACCCTGCAGGGGCAGGCCTGGATCTTGGGCGATGGCGGGCTGACCCCGTTGATGGTCGTGCAAGGCCAGGCCGAGCAACTCGGCCATGACTAGCCCGACGCGCACGGACAACGCGGGCAGCAGCGTGCGCTACCCGCTGTGGCACGGCAGCCAGATGGTGTCGGCGTTGTGGTTCTCGGCAGCGTGGCTCAACCCGGAACAACGCCTGGCCAGGATTATCTGCGCCTGGCAACCGGGTAGCCGGGCGCTGCGCTTTGCCGACGGCGATGTGCTGTGCTTCGCCGCGCCGCGTGCGTTGGTCTGCGAGCAGGCGCTCGGCCTGGCGCTGTGCCAGGTGCACGGCGGCCTGTTCTCGGGCGCGTTGACTGCCGCCGAGGCGGCGCAGTTGCCCCCGGCCGATATCGGCCTGGTCCATGGCGCCCAGGTGATCGCCTTGCAGTGGCAACACGCGGTGGCGCTGGATCCTTCCGAGGCGATCGACGTGTCTGGCTACCCGCTGCACATGCCCTACGACTGCCGCCCGAGCGAGCCACCGCTGCAGGTGGACCGGCTGCGCGGCAAACCGCTGCGGCAATTGCTGGGCAATGCCGTCCCGCCAGCCAGCGCCGAGCGCGATGCATTCCTGCACGCGCTGAACACGCAGCGCCCCGACGTGCAGAACACCACGCTGTGGCAACGCCTGCTGGCGCGCGCTCAGCGCAGCTTGAGCCGCGAGCACGCACCGGCATCGAACGGATCCGCAGCGTCTGGCGCAGCCACCACCACCGGGCAGAACACGACCGTGCCGGCACGCCGGGGCGCCGCATCGGTATCGGCCTGGCGCACGCGGCTGGCCCGCGCACTGGTTGCCTCACGCATGGCCAGTCTGGTCGGACGTCACCAGGGCGCCTACATGCGCCGGATGCTGCGCCAGTTCGAAAGCGGCGATCTGGACGAAGCCTTGCGCAACGCGCTGCCGCTCGATGGCCTGGGCGAATCCTTGGGGCAGGCGCTCGGGGTGCCACAGCGGCGCAGCGACCTGAGCCTGTCGCGCACGCGCGGGGCCGGCACCAGCATCGGCCTGGGCGAAGAGCTGCAGGCGCATCTGCGCGCGACCTATCGCAGCGCCTTCGCGCGGCTGGACCGCGAAGGCCAGATCGATCGTGCGGTGTTCGTGCTGGCCGAATTGCTCAATGCGCGCCAGGAAGCGCTCGACTATCTGGTCAAGCACGCCCGTTACAAACAGGCCGCGGAGCTGGCGCTGGGCTGGGACATGTCGGCGGCGATGATCATCCGGCTGCTGATGCTGGCCGGCGACCATGCGCGCGCGGTGCAGGTCGCGCGCCGCGATGGCGCCTTTGCCGCCGCCATCCAGCTGCTGCACGGCACCGACCGCGCACTGGCCGACGCGCTGAGGCTGGAATGGGGCCAGGCGCTGGTACAGGCCGGCGACTGGCTGGCCGCCGTGGACGCGGTGTGGCCGTTGCACAACGCGCGCCACCAGGCCGCGCAGTGGCTGCTGGCCGCAGAACAGGCCGGCAGCACGCTGCACGCACGCGCCCTGGTCAAGCGCGCGCGGCTGTTGCCGGACCCGCTGGAACACTACGCAGACCGCATCGCCGCGCTTGCAGACCCCTGCGCCGATCCCGCACCGCGCAGCGACATGGCAGCCGCGCTGCTGGTGGATGCTGTCCCCAACCGCTCGCTGCAACAACTGGCGCGGCAGCTGCTGCCGGCGATTGCCGCCGATCATGCGTTCGCCCGCAACAGGCTGTCCGTCGGCGATCTGACCACGCTGCTGAAACTGGCCAAGGACCCCCTGCTCAGCGCGGATATTCCAGCCTTCAAACCACACGTCGCAGCCAAACAATCCAATCTCTGGGACAGCGCCACCACCTTGCGACTGCAGGCACCGCAAGCCGGCCTGGCGGCCATCCACGATGTCGCTGCACTCCCGGGTCGCCGCTATCTGCTGGCCCTGGGCGAAGCCGGCGCGGCGGTGGTGGACACACACGGGCGCCTGCTGCGGCGCTACCCGGCGCCTGCCTTTGGCGTGGTCATCGCCGACAGCGGGCAGGTCGCCCTGGCGATCGCACCACGTGAGCGCGTGTCCACCGTGCATCGGCTGGATTTGATCACCCATGCGGTGCGCGACCTTGGCCAGATTGCGCTGCAGTACGCCGCGCCCAGCTACAGCGGAATCGGCTGGAGCATCGTGGTCGACAACCGGCTGCTGGTGGTCGATACCGACAAGGATCTGCACAGCGTGCTGTGGCATGTCGGCGACCTGCCCGGCCCGGTGATTGCGGCGGGATTCTTCAGGGATTGCGAGGTGTATCTGGTGCGGGCCGGCGAGCATCTGGAGGACTGGACCTACAGCCTGCCCGCGCGACGCCTCAAGCCGCGCGATCCCCTGCACGTGGACCCGCAAGCGCCGGTGCTCGCGCATCGGCTCGGCAGCGTGCAGCAAACGGATGTGCGCACCGATCCAAATGGCGACAGTTACCTGCACTACCAGCACATCGGCAGCGCCCGTCAGTGCCGATTGCACGAACACAGCGCCGCATTCGGCGCGCCGGATGGCTCGAGCGTGGTTGCGCTTGAAGCGGGATTCCTGGTTGGCCTGCATTGGCCGCACGGCTCGCGCTATCTGGTGGTGCGCCACCATGATGGCGGCATCGTCGCGTCGCTGGACTGGCCTGCGGGCAGCACGGTCAAGGTGCGCGAGCAGTCCGGCCATCTGCTGTTCCATGACGCGCACGGCCGCTTGCTGGATCTGCAGACCGACCGCTCGCTGCCCCATGCCGTGTCCTTCCTCGGCTAGGGAAGGTCCGAACAACGCGCGGCATGACGGGGGAACCTGGGATGTCGCTCAAACACGGCCGCCTGCCCTGCTGAACATCAAGCGCTTGCGCGTAGCGAAGATGGCCAGCGGTGTTGCTCGAAACCACACGGACGCGTTGTTCGGCGCTTGCCTGGCACGTGTGAGAACCACACGCCATGGCAGGCGCGAGGCCACAACGCCATGCGGATGCATCCCTTGAGGGACGCTTGGCCCCGACGTGATCGGTGCGCGCTCCGCTCAGGTCGGCGTATCCACCTCGTCCCAGTCCGCATCTTCGAAGTACAGCAGCCAGTTGAGCGCGTAGTGGCGCTCGTATACCACGCCGGGCACGATGCCGGCCGGCGGTGCCTGCTGGGTGTGGCCGGCCTGGCGCACGGCCCAGTGCAGGCGCAGATGCAGGTCCAACGCATCCAGCAGTTCGGGCAGCGGCCGCAGCATCAGCAACGAGCCCGCAGGCGCATGCGCATGCTCCAGCGCGCGCTGCGCGGCCAGCGGCACGTCGCACAGGGCGGTCGGCTGCGGCAAGCTGTCGGCCAGGCCCAGCGCCCACTGCAACACGGCCAGGCTTTCGTAACGCCAGCCGAAGTTGGCCAGCATCTGGTCTTCTGGGTCCGCCTCGGCGAAGAAAGCGCGCTCCTGCGGCGACAGCGCAGCTGTCACGCCGGGCAAGCGCGTCTCCACCTCCTCCAACGCCGGTGGCGCATCGCCGGCCGCCAGCATCTCCGCGCGCAAGGCCACCGCAAACAACGCCAGCATCCGTTGCGTCACCGCCGTCGCCTCGCGCACCCGCGCTTCGCCCTCACCGGCCACCGGCGGCAAGCTCGGCGGTACGCGGATGCCCTGTGCGCTCAGCTGCGCCAGATGATGCGCTCGCCGCTCGCGCGCGTCCGGCGGGTACGGCACCTGCGCTTGGTCATCGAGCGCCGGCTCGCCCTGGCTGATCAGCACACGCCCCTGCGGATCGCGCACGCTGCCGTCGGCCAGAAAACACACCGCATTGGCCTGCTCGGCCCACTGCGCCAGATCGCCAAACGCGCTGTCGTCGACCTCGAAGCTGAAGTGCTGCCGCACCCGCTGCACATGCCGCATCAGGTGGTACCGCGACTGGGTCATTTGCCCGTCGCCCGCCTGATTCACGTAGCCGACAAAGCCATGCAGATGGTTGGCCAGTTCCGGGTCGGCATGGTCGCGATGCTGCACGGCGTCGTGCGGCAGAAAGTCCGGCCAGCGCGGTTCGCGCAACGTGGAATAGGCATTGACCAGCAGCGGCATGCGGGTGTCCTTAGGCAGTCGGAGGCAGGCCGGCAGGGTGCCGCACACCTGGGGTGCTGTCCATGTCGGCGGGAGCGAGGTTAATCGTGTAATACGCCAGCGCATCGGTGCCGGGACTCAGCACCCGCAGGCCCTCGCGGTGCAGCCCCAGCGCTTCCAGCGCGCGGATGGAAGCGACGTTGTCCGGCGACACGATCGCGCACAGCTGGGTCAGCCCCAGCCCATCGCGTGCGTAATCCAGCACCGCACGCCCGGCTTCGCTTACATAGCCCTTGCCGCGATAAGCCGGCAACAGCGCAAAGCCGAGATGCGGCACCGGCAAGGTGTCGCGGCACAACAAACCCAACGTCCCCATGAAGGTGGACCCGTCGCGCGTCTCCAGCGCCCAATGCGCAAACCCGTACATGTCGTGATGCGCCTGTGCCCACTCGCGCAGATGCGCGCTCGCCTGCTCGCGGGTACGGATGCCGCGGTCGTTGATGCCGGCGATAAAGCCGGGGTCGTTGACCAGCGTCAATATCGCATCGGCATCGCGCTCGGGATCGAGCGTGCGCAAGCGCAAGCGCGGGGTTTCGATCACGACAGTCACGGCGCACTCCTGCAGCAGGGAAAACCAGACTGCCGTGCGGGTGTGCCGCTGGCAAGCCTCGGCGCGCTACAGCCAGGTGGGACCCGGCAATCATCCAGCAGACGATCCGCGCCGTGCATGCACGCGCTGCCAACCTGGCACATCGAAGTAGATGTCGATGTCGATGTCGATGTCGACGGTCACAATCCATTCCGCGCGCAGCAAACGCCAGGCTTTCGACAACTGGTTACTGCGCTGCCGCCCTTAGCAATGCGGCAGTGTACGGATCCGTGCAGCAGCCACTCGCATGCGTATTGAAGCGCATGACACGCCTGGAACGGCCGGCGCACCGCCGCCAATACGCTGGCGCGTGCCAGACCGCGGTGCCAAACGCTAACCACGCACCGGCCGCGCCCATCCGACGACAAGCACGGTGGCTTGATCAGCCGTGGCTAGTCGAACAACGCCTGGATCGCCGCCAGCCCGGCGCTGGCACGCTCTTTCTTGCGTTCGGCATCGGCCACCGGGTCGGCACCATCGCGCTGCAGTTCTTCGGCCGGAATCTCATCGAAGAACCGGCTCGGCTTGAGCCGCACATGCTCGCCGAACTTGCGCGTCAGCTTGCTGTGACTCATCCACAGCTGCTCCTTGGCGCGGGTGATGCCCACGTACAGCAGACGGCGCTCTTCCTGCAGATTGCCTTCTTCCAGGCTCACTTCGTGCGGCAGCACACCGTCTTCGCAGCCGACGATAAACACATAGCGGAACTCCAGACCCTTGGACGCATGCATGGTCATCATGCGCACCTGGTTGCCGCCGTCGTCCTTGTCGTTGCGCGACAACAGCGCCAGCTGCGCGGCCAGATCGCTGGCGCTCGCGCCACGTGGGCCGCCTTCGAACCACTCGGCCAACTCGTCCAGGTTGCGCTTGCGGCGTTGGAAGCCGGTGTCGTCCTTGGATTGATTGCGCAGGTCGTTGAGCAGGCCGGACTTGTCGGCCAGCGTCCGCACCAATTCGCCGGCCGGCATGGTCGCCGCGTGCTCGCGCATATCGCGCAGGATATCGGTGAAGGCACTCAGGCCATTGGCCGCGCGCGGCGGAAGGTGCTGCAATGCGCCCATCGATTCGGCCGCGCGCGACATCGGCACCGACTTCGCACTGGCCAGCTCGGCCAACCGCGCCAGCGAGGTCGCCCCCACTTCGCGCTTGGGCGATTGCACTGCGCGCAAGAACGCCGCGTCGTCCTCGGGGTTGACGATCAGGCGCAGCCACGACAGCACGTCCTTGACCTCCTGACGCTCCAAAAACGCGGTGCCGCCGGTGAGGTGATACGGCACGCGCAGCAGCTGCAAGGCTTTTTCCAGCGGCCGCGACTGGAAGTTTCCACGGAACAGAATGCAGAAATCGCTCCACGGCACCTGCTTGGCGGTGCCCAGGAACGAAATCTCCGCAGCGACCTTTTCGGCTTCGTGCTCGCTGTCGCGGCATTCCCACACGCGGATACGTTCGCCGTCGGCCTGGTCGCTCCACAGCGTCTTCAAATGCTCGTGCGGGTTGTGCGCGATCAGCGCATTGGCCGCGCGCAGCACACGATTGGAGCAGCGATAATTCTGCTCCAGCTTGATGATTTCCAGCGCCGGGTAATCGCGCCCCATCTGCTGCAGGTTTTCCGGGTTGGCGCCGCGCCAGGCGTAGATGCTCTGGTCGTCGTCGCCCACGCAGGTGAAGTTGCCGCGCGGCCCGGCCAGCATCTTCAACAGCCGGTACTGGGCATCGTTGGTGTCCTGGCACTCGTCCACCAGCAGGTAGCCGATGCGCTCGCGCCAGCCCATCACGATCTCTTCGTTGGCTTCCAGGATCTGCACCGGCAGGCGGATCAGATCGTCGAAGTCGACCGCATTGAAGGTGGTCAATCGCGCCTGGTAGCGCTCGTACAGGCTGGCGGCTTCCTTCTCGCGGTTGCTGCGCGCCGCGGCCATCGCCTGTTCCGGCGACAGGCCGGCATTCTTGGCGCGCGAGATCAGGTTCTTGGCATCTTCGATCGCGTCGGGCTTGGCGCCATGCATCAAGTCCTTGATCTGCGCGGCAGCATCGTCGGAATCGAAGATCGAAAAACCGCGCTTCAAGCCGGCTGCGGCATGTTCGATCTGCAGGAACTTCAGCCCCAGCGCATGGAAGGTGCAGATGGTCAGGCCATCGGCGCCATCGCCGCGGATGCGCTTGGCCACACGCTCGCGCATTTCCTTGGCCGACTTGTTGGTGAAGGTGATCGCGGCGATGCGCTTGGCCGGATAGCGGCCGATCGCGATCAGATGCGCGATCTTTTCCACGATCACGCGCGTCTTGCCGCTGCCGGCACCGGCCAGCACCAACAAGGGACCTTCGCAGTGCAGCACCGCGGCGCTTTGCGGGGGATTGAGACCGTGCATAGAGGCTTCCGACAGAGCGCGCCATTGTACCGGGGCGGCCCCGGGCTGGCCGGCGCGATGGATTCAGGTCGGCAGGGGAATGGTTCTGTCGCACCAGGTCTGCAGATACGGCGGCACGGCATCAGCGCCCGCCCGCGTTGGGCCGCGCGGCAGCATTCACCAATAGCGCGCGCTGCATGCAGCCGCCCAGCCCGGTAAAATCGCCCGATGGCCAAGCTCTATTTCTATTATTCGGCGATGAATGCCGGCAAGACCACCACCTTGCTGCAGTCGGCGCACAACTACCGCGAACGCGGCATGCGCACGCTGATCCTGACGCCCAAACTCGACCACCGCGCCGGCAGCGGCGTGGTCGCATCGCGGATCGGCTTGCGTGCAGACGGGCGCGCGTTCGATCGCGACACCGAACTGCAGCAGCTGGTCGAACGCGACATCGCCGCCCAGGGCGCCCTGCATTGCGTGCTGGTCGATGAGGCGCAGTTCCTCAGCCGTGCACAGGTCTGGCAGTTGAGCGAGGTGGTCGACCGGCTACGCATCCCGGTGCTGTGCTACGGCCTGCGGACGGATTTTCGTGGCGAGCTGTTCGAAGGCAGCCAGTTCCTGCTGGCCTGGGCCGACGAGCTGGAGGAGATCAAGACCATCTGCCACAGCGGCAGCAAGGCCACCATGACCGTGCGCGTGGACGCGCAGGGGCATGCGGTGCAGGACGGCCCGCAAGTGGAGATCGGCGGCAACGAGCGCTACGTGTCGGTCAGCCGCCCCGAGTTCAAGAAGATCATGCGCGGCGAAGGCCGCATCGACCCACTGCAAATCGCCTTGCCGCTGCCGTCTGCCGACGCCTGAGTGACCGGCATCCTGCCGACTGGCGACACCGCGGCTTCGGTCCGTCCGGCCTGCGCCGGGCAGTGCCCGCTCATTCCGCCACACGTCGCATGGCGACGCCGTCAGCGGTAGATGACGGTGTGGCACGAACGCACGAATCATCCGTCGCCTTGGTCGGCGCGGTGGAGTCATCGCGCCGCTGGACAGCTGCACTAGCGACACGTCCATCGGCGGCGGTTTGCCTGATCGCCAACGCGCATTGGCGTTGAGCCATATGCTGCGAATGCATCGCTAAACCTATGCAGGCATGCATTTGTAGCGGCGTCGCCGGCACCGGCCGACAAGGCGTATCGTTGCCATCGCTTGCAGCGGCTTGGCGCACAACCAGGCCCGACCACAGTCCTGTAAACTGGCGACCATCCACTTGTCGGGAGGCACACATGGGTACGCTTCCCCCCGAGTTACGCGCCGATATCGCGCGTGTTGGCCGGCTATCGTCGGTTCCCGATGTGCTGAACATCCTGACTCGCCTCACCGGCATGGGCTTTGCCGCTGTCGCGCGGGTGACCGAGGCGCGCTGGATCACCTGCCAGGTGCGCGACGAGCTGTCCTTCGGTCTGATGCCGGGCGACGAGCTGCCGCTGGCCACCACCTTCTGCGACAGCGTGCGGGTGAAGGGCAACGCGGTGTGGTTCGGGCATGCCTCCGACGACCCGGTCTATCGCGACCACCCCTCGCCGCGGCTGTATGGCTTCGAAAGCTACGTCTCGGTGCCGATCCGTTTCGACGATGGCAGCGTGTTCGGCACCTTGTGCGCGCTGGACCCGCTGCCGCGGGTCATGGACCAGCAGCTGGTGGAAAAGGTCGAGCTGCTCGCGCAGTTGCTGGCCGCGCAGATCCAGGCCGAACAGCGCGCCGAAGAGAGCGCGCAGGAATCGCGGCGCGCACGCCGCGAACTGGGCCGCGCCGGCGCCTCGGCGCGGTTGCGCGAAGAGTTCATCGGCATCCTCGGCCACGACCTGCGTAACCCGCTGCAGTCCATGCATGCGGTGGTGGACGTGCTCGCCATCGACCCGCTCAACCAGCGCCAGGGCGGCGCCATCCGCTCGATGCAACGCAGCTTGCAACGCATGGAAGAACTGATCGACTTCGCCTGCGATTTCGCGCGCGGTATCGAGCGCGACTGGCTGCAGCTGGACTACGCCAACGGCAGCGATCTGCTCGATGCGCTATCGCAGGTGGTCGACGAAACCCGCGCCGCCTATCCCAACCAGGTGCTGTCCACGCACGTGGCCATCGACGAGCCGGTACATGGCGATGCAGTGCGGCTGGCACAGATGTTCGGCAGCATGATGATCAATGCGGTGGTGCAAGGGCAGCCGAGTTCGTTGATCAAGGCAGTTGCGGTCACCGAACACGGCCGCCTGCGCATCGAGGTTTGCAATCTGGATGGCATCGACCCACGCCGGCTGGATGTGCTGCACGCCTCAACCCACGTACACACCGCCGGCCGCCCCGTGCCGGAAGTGGATCTGGGCCTGCACATGGCCGCGCAGATCGCACAGGCGCACCAGGGCGAGCTACACATCACCAGCGGCAAGAACGGCACCTGCTTCCGCGTGGAGCTGGCCTGCGCACGACCACGTGCGCGCATGCACCTGGTCAGCGGCACCACCTCGGCCTGAGTGCTTAAACCCCGGCGATCCGACCTCACCGCAGCGATCGCGTCCTGCAGCGGTGCGGTTGTGCTACGGAAGCGCGTCCTTAGACAGGCGCTTTTGGAGACACGCATGTTCTGGTGCGGCATCCACTCACCGCGCCGAGATCACTGCAGCATCTTCGCTTCCGGCTTCGATCGCCCGGGATCGCCCTACAAAGACGCCGCGTTGCAGACGAAACCGCGCGATGCGCGGCGCGCACGCACAGCCACACACTCAATAGATCTTGCGCTCGCTCGCCGGCGGCGGCGTCCATTGATAGAGCCAGGTTTCGGTCAGCGGCTTGCCATTGGCGCGCAGGTACAGGCGGATATCGATCTGCTGCATGCTGTCATCCGGCGGCACCAGGTCGAACATGGCCCGATAGCCCTTGAGCTCATGCAACGGCCGCGCCGAGACGATCTCGGTGGTGCCGCGCGACACCTGGATCACCGCTTCGACCTTGGTCTTGGCATCCTTCACCAGCCCAGGCAAGTCGCCGCCGGCAAAGTCCACCGCAAAGCGCCAGGAAAAATGGCTGCGCTTCTGCCCGACGATGCCGCCCAACCCGGTGCGGGTGGCCACGCAATGCGCCAAATGCGAACTGGCCGGCGGTTGGGCGCCCCAATACAACCGGTAGCCCATCAACAGCTCTTGTCCCGGCTGCGGCTTGGCCTGCGGGTTCCAGAACGCCACGATATTGTCGAAGGTCTCGTCCACGGTCGGGATCTCGACCAACTGCACCGAGCCCTTGCCCCAACCGCTCTTGGGCTCCACCCACAGGCACGGGCGCTTCTCGTAGAACACGCCGTCATCCTGGTAATGGTCGAAATTGCGGTCGCGCTGCAACAGCCCGAACCCACGCGGGTTTTCATCGACAAACATGTTGAAGCGCAGATACGGCGGGTTGCACAGCGGCCGCCAGATCCATTCGCCACCGCCGGTCCACATCGCCAGACCATCGGTATCGTGGATCTCCGGGCGCCAGTCCCAATCCATCCGGCTGTCGTTTTCGCCGACCTGGTACATGCTGGTGCACGGGCCGATGCCAAGCCGTTCGATGGCCTTGCGCGGGTACAGCGCGCTGTCGATATCCATCACCAGCACGTCGCCATTGGTGATGGCAAAGCGGTAGGCGCCGGCGACACTGGGCGAATCCAGCAGGCCGTAAACCACCACGGTGTCGGAGTCGTCGGCCGGCTGCTCCAGGTAGTAGGCGATGAAATCCGGAAACTCTTCCGGTCCACCGGTGCCGGTATCGATCGCCAGCCCGCGCGCCGACTGTCCGTACTGGCCTTCCTTGCCCACCGCACGGAAATAGCTCGCGCCCAGAAACGCCGAAAAGTCGCGGTCGGTGTCCTTGCGCGTGTTGAGCCGGAAGCCGGCAAAGCCCAGATCCTTCGGTAACTGCTTGCCGCCTAGCCCGCTGCTGCCGTAATCGAACGCAGCCGGGTCGTAGGCCAGCTGCTGGGCCTTGCCATCGACGATGTCGTAGATGTGCACCGGGGTGTGGAAGTACAGCCCCAGGTGGAAGAACTTCGCCTGAAACTTGCCATTGCCATCGGCCCACAACGCATGGTCCTGCCGATAGCGGATCGACTGATACTGATCCCAGTTCAACGCTTCCAACGGCCCCGGCAGCACCTGCTTGTGGCTTTTGTACGGCGCCTTGGCCAGCGCACGCGCCTGCCCCTTGAGCCATGCATAGTCGAACGGCTGCGGCTGCCCGAGCCGACGCAACCCCACGGCCTTGGCCGCCAACGCCCACTGCGGCAATGCCGGTAAACCGAGCGCGGCCAAGGCGGCAGCGGCATTCTTCAGGAAGTGGCGTCGTTGCATGCGCATCGATCTGATCGGGGATTGGGCGACATCATAGCCAACAAGCCCGGCGTGGACGCGTGCGCGCGTCAAGGCGCCGCAGCTGCGGCTTCGCACGCGTTGTCCAAAGCCAGCTCTGTCGCCTTGCTGCACAGGAAGCGCCGCTGCGCCTGCACATCGTCCGGTCCGCTGTACTGCAGCAACGTCCACTGCTCGTGCGCCTGCATCTGCGCACCTGGCACAAGCTGGCGATACGGTGCATGCACCTCCATTTCCAGCAAGCCCTGGTCGGGATGCAGCGGCGGGGCATCCAGGTACAGCTCCACCTGTCCTTGTTCCGGATGGATCGCGGCCAACGGCTGATGCGCAAAGCGGATCACCAGCACCTGCGCACCGGCAAAGCCAGCCATCCAGCCCGCCGATGGCTGCAGCAACACCTTGCCGCGCTGGACCATGCCGTCATCGCGCACGTCGGCACGCAACGCCAGGACACCCGCTTGGTGGTCGAACGCGGGCGGCACCGTGCCTGGCTCGCTCGGCGGTTGCATCCGAATATCGCCGGCATCGGCCACCGGGACGAAGACCCGCGTACTGGCCGCAACGCGGGTGTTGAACCAGAGGTCCCAAGCGATCGCATCCTTGCGGATATTGCGCGCCGTGGCCTGGACCTCCACCGTGTCCGCGCGTGCAGTGGACAACGCGATGCGCTTGCTCAGTTGCACGCCCGTCACCGGGCTGGGCACGCCCAGCAGGCTCATCTCGGTCGGTCCACGTACCACGGCCCGCGTACTGGCCAACGAGAGATACGGATCCGGCGGCCACACCGCAGCGGCGGCTTTGCGCTCAAGATTGACCTGCTGATGCAGCCACCACTGACTTTGCGGCCCCACCCACACATCATGACCGAGATACGGAACATCGCCTGCGCTAGCAGACACCGTAGGCGCGGGCTGGCGATCCACTGCCGCTCCGATCTTCAACACACTAGGGTGTCCGCGCAGGTTGAAGGACAGTACGCGTCCACCAAATGCCGGCGTAGCGGTTAGCTCCACTGCATCGTTGCGCAGCTGGATACGTTCTACTGGCGCGAGGCCGGTTGTCGCGGGCTCATCCGCATGCGCCTTGCCAGGAAGCGATAACGCCAGTACCCCGCCAGTCACCAGAAGAATGAAAAGAGGCCGTGACATGGGCATAACGCAGTTCCAAATGCAGGACGTAGCGATTGTGGGGTGGTGCACGTGTGGAAACTAGCCGTTTGCATCTTGTTACTGCAAAGGCGGAGCCATTGATCGCTCGGCCGGCGGCTTATCCGTTGAGGCTGCACATCGATCGCGAAGATCCATCTGATCCGGGAGGCAACAGGAACTGTTAAAAAAATCCTGCCATACCTCAACGCTGGCAACTGCTGCACCACACCGTCGCGCGCTGTCCAATCGTTGCGTGTTTCAAGGCCCGTCCGCACTGTTTGCAGGGCTCACCCTCGCGACCGTAGACCGTCAGTTCCTGCTCGAAATAGCCAGGTGCCCCGTCCGGGCTGATGAAGTCGCGCAATGTCGTGCCGCCGCGTTGGATCGCATATCCCAAGATCTCTTTTACCGCGGTCGCCAGGCTCCGATAACGCTCGAGCGATACTTTTCCGGCCTCGCGCAATGGGCTGATTCCGGCACGATGCAGGCTCTCAGCGGCATAGATATTTCCCACGCCGACAACCACTGCCTGATCCATCAGAAAGGTTTTAACTGCAACGCGACGACCACGCGATAGCGCATAAAGATAATCGCCAGTAAATGCCTCCGATAATGGCTCCGGACCTAACGCAGCAAGCAACTCATGCACCTGGGTGTCGGATTGCCACAGCAGGCAACCGAACCGGCGCGGGTCGTTGAAGCGCAGCACGCGGCCGTTCTCCAGGCTGATATCCACATGATCATGTGCGCGCGGCAGCGTGTCGCCAGGCAGTACACGCAAGCTCCCGGACATGCCCAAATGCAGCAGTGCACTCCCACCAGCATCGGTATCCATCAGCAGATACTTGGCACGTCGACGGACGTGCGTGATGGTAGCTCCAGGAAGCAAGCGCTCGATCTGCTCGGCAATGGGCCAACGCAGATCCGGCCGACGCAGGATCACCCCATGGATGCGCTGCCCGACCAGATGCGGCGCTAGGCCGCGCATCGTAGTTTCGACTTCAGGCAATTCCGGCATCAGCGCATCCAGCAACAGCCGGTCACGCACCGGCACGACACGATATGGAGGTCCGCATGCTGAAAAGCAATCAACCGGCGGTCAGTCAGCCACCAGAGAGCGGTCTCCAGGAGCACAGCTACGGGAGGGGGTTGCGATTATATTTCCAATTTTGACGCAAGAAGAAACCCTCAGTCCAGTTGAACTGAGGGTTTCGGGTAAAGCCCCTGGCGATGACCTACTCTCGCATGGCTTGAGCCACACTACCATCGGCGCAGCTGCGTTTCACTTCCGAGTTCGGGATGGGATCGGGTGGTTCCACAGCGCTAATTTCACCAGGGAGACGGTTGGAGAGTCGCCAGTCGGAGCTTCGTGACAAACGACTGCACATGGGTGCAAGCGTTTGCGTTGAAGCACGTACGGCGCTCGTCTCGCATAGTTAACTTGTGACGTAGCTTGCGTTTGGTGATCTACCAACGTTCGTTGGGACCAAGGCAACTTGAGGTTATATGGTCAAGCCGCACGGATCATTAGTATCAGTTAGCTCAATACATTGCTGTACTTACACACCTGACCTATCAACCACATAGTCTATATGGTTCCTTTAGGGGGCTTGTGCCCCGGGAAGTCTCATCTTGAGGCGCGCTTCCCGCTTAGATGCTTTCAGCGGTTATCGCTTCCGAACATAGCTACCCGGCAATGCCACTGGCGTGACAACCGGAACACCAGAGGTTCGTCCACTCCGGTCCTCTCGTACTAGGAGCAGCCCCTCTCAAACTTCCAACGCCCATGGCAGATAGGGACCGAACTGTCTCACGACGTTCTGAACCCAGCTCGCGTACCACTTTAAATGGCGAACAGCCATACCCTTGGGACCGACTACAGCCCCAGGATGTGATGAGCCGACATCGAGGTGCCAAACACCGCCGTCGATATGAACTCTTGGGCGGTATCAGCCTGTTATCCCCGGAGTACCTTTTATCCGTTGAGCGATGGCCCTTCCATACAGAACCACCGGATCACTAAGACCTACTTTCGTACCTGCTTGATCCGTCGATCTTGCAGTCAAGCACGCTTATGCCTTTGCACACAGTGCGCGATGTCCGACCGCGCTGAGCGTACCTTCGTGCTCCTCCGTTACTCTTTAGGAGGAGACCGCCCCAGTCAAACTACCCACCATACACGGTCCCTGATCCGGATAACGGATCTAGGTTAGAACGTCAAGCACGACAGGGTGGTATTTCAAGGATGGCTCCACTGCAGCTAGCGCCACAGTTTCATAGCCTCCCACCTATCCTACACAGACGAACTCAACGTTCAGTGTAAAGCTATAGTAAAGGTTCACGGGGTCTTTCCGTCTTGCCACGGGAACGCTGCATCTTCACAGCGATTTCAATTTCACTGAGTCTCGGGTGGAGACAGCGCCGCTGTCGTTACGCCATTCGTGCAGGTCGGAACTTACCCGACAAGGAATTTCGCTACCTTAGGACCGTTATAGTTACGGCCGCCGTTTACTGGGGCTTCGATCAAGAGCTTCGCCTTGCGGCTGACCCCATCAATTAACCTTCCAGCACCGGGCAGGCGTCACACCCTATACGTCCACTTTCGTGTTTGCAGAGTGCTGTGTTTTTGATAAACAGTCGCAGCGGCCTGGTTTCTGCGACCCTCTTCAGCTATAGCTCGCATGAGCCACCAAAAAGGGTGCACCTTCTCCCGAAGTTACGGTGCCATGTTGCCTAGTTCCTTCACCCGAGTTCTCTCAAGCGCCTGAGAATTCTCATCCTACCCACCTGTGTCGGTTTACGGTACGGTCTTCGTGAGCTGAAGCTTAGGAGCTTTTCCTGGAAGCGTGGTATCAGTGACTTCGCCATAAAGGCTCGTCTCGGTGCTCGGTCTTAAAGAATCCCGGATTTGCCAAAGATTCAAACCTACCGCCTTTCCCCGGGACAACCAACGCCCGGTACACCTAACCTTCTCCGTCCCTCCATCGCACTCACGCGAGGTGCAGGAATATTAACCTGCTTCCCATCGACTACGGCTTTCGCCCTCGCCTTAGGGACCGACTAACCCTGCGTCGATTAACGTTGCGCAAGGAAACCTTGGGCTTTCGGCGTGCGGGCTTTTCACCCGCATTATCGTTACTCATGTCAGCATTCGCACTTCCGATACCTCCAGCAGACTTCTCAATCCACCTTCGCAGGCTTACGGAACGCTCCTCTACCGCGCATAAAACAAGTTTTATGCACCCCAAGCTTCGGTTCACTGCTTAGCCCCGTTAAATCTTCCGCGCAGACCGACTCGACCAGTGAGCTATTACGCTTTCTTTAAAGGGTGGCTGCTTCTAAGCCAACCTCCTGGCTGTCTGTGCCTTTCCACATCGTTTTCCACTTAGCAGTGAATTTGGGACCTTAGCTGTGGGTCTGGGTTGTTTCCCTTTTCACGACGGACGTTAGCACCCGCCGTGTGTCTCCCGGATAGTACGTACTGGTATTCGGAGTTTGCAATGGTTTGGTAAGTCGCGATGACCCCCTAGCCATAACAGTGCTCTACCCCCAGTAGTATTCGTCCGAGGCGCTACCTAAATAGCTTTCGAGGAGAACCAGCTATCTCCGGGTTCGATTAGCTTTTCACTCCTAATCACAGCTCATCCCCGTCTTTTGCAACAGACGTGGGTTCGGGCCTCCAGTACCTGTTACGGCACCTTCACCCTGGCCATGACTAGATCACCCGGTTTCGGGTCTACTGCCCGCGACTATGCGCCCTTATCAGACTCGGTTTCCCTTCGCCTCCCCTATACGGTTAAGCTTGCCACGAACAGTAAG